>NZ_CM142711.1:0-4807500 GCF_054897985.1 Pseudomonas sp. LB3P25
ATGTCCCGACTCAATCCCCGGCAGCAAGAAGCCGTGAGCTACGTCGGCGGCCCTCTTTTGGTGCTCGCCGGCGCAGGCTCCGGCAAGACCAGCGTGATCACGCGCAAAATTGCGCATCTGATCCAGAGCTGCGGCATCCGCGCCCAGTACATCGTCGCCATGACCTTTACCAACAAGGCCGCGCGCGAGATGAAGGAACGGGTCGGCACCCTGCTCAAAGGCGGCGAAGGCCGCGGCCTGACGGTCTGCACCTTCCACAATCTGGGCCTGAACATCATCCGCAAGGAACACGTGCGGCTGGGCTACAAGCCAGGTTTCTCGATCTTCGACGAGACCGACGTCAAAGCCCTGATGACCGACATCATGCAGAAGGAATACTCGGGCGACGACGGCGTCGACGAGATCAAGAACATGATCGGCTCGTGGAAAAACGACCTGATCCTGCCGCCCGAAGCCCTGGAAAACGCGCGCAACCCCAAGGAACAGACCGCCGCCATCGTCTACACCCACTATCAGCGCACGCTCAAGGCGTTCAACGCGGTGGACTTCGACGACCTGATCCTGCTGCCGGTGAAGCTGTTCCAGGAACACGCCGACATCCTCGAAAAATGGCAGAACAAAGTCCGCTACCTGCTGGTAGACGAATACCAGGACACCAACGCCAGCCAGTATTTGCTGGTGAAGCTGCTCATCGGCATACGCAACCAGTTCACCGTGGTGGGCGATGACGACCAGTCGATCTACGCCTGGCGCGGCGCGCGGCCGGAAAACCTGATGTTGCTCAAGGACGATTACCCGTCCCTGAAAGTGGTGATGCTGGAGCAAAACTATCGCTCCACCAGCCGCATCCTGCGGTGCGCCAACGTGCTGATCTCGAACAACCCGCACGAATTCGAAAAGCAGCTGTGGAGCGAGATGGGCCATGGTGACGAGATCCGCGTGATCCGTTGCCGCAACGAAGACGCCGAAGCCGAGCGCGTGGCCGTGGAACTGCTGACCCTGCACTTGCGCACGGATCGGCCATACAGCGATTTCGCGATTCTGTACCGCGGTAACTACCAGGCCAAGCTGATCGAGCTGAAGCTGCAACACCACCAGATTCCGTATCGACTTTCCGGCGGCAACAGCTTTTTCGGACGCCAGGAAGTGAAAGACCTGATGGCCTACTTCCGCCTGATCGTGAACCCGGACGACGACAACGCCTTCCTGCGGGTGATCAACGTCCCACGCCGGGAGATCGGCTCGACCACGCTGGAAAAGCTCGGTAACTACGCCACCGAACGCAAAATCTCGATGTACGCCGCCACCGACGAAATCGGTCTGGGCGAGCATCTGGACACGCGCTTTACCGATCGACTGTCGCGCTTCAAGCGCTTCATGGACAAGGTCCGCGAGCAGTGCGCTGGCGAAGACCCAATTTCGGCGCTGCGCAGCATGGTCATGGACATCGACTACGAGAACTGGCTGCGCACCAACAGCTCCAGTGACAAGGCCGCCGACTACCGCATGGGTAACGTCTGGTTCTTGATCGAGGCGTTGAAGAACACCCTCGAAAAAGACGAAGAAGGCGAGATGACCGTCGAAGACGCCATCGGCAAACTCGTTTTGCGCGACATGCTGGAACGTCAGCAGGAAGAAGAAGACGGCGCCGAGGGTGTGCAGATGATGACCCTGCACGCCTCCAAGGGTCTGGAGTTTCCTTACGTGTTCATCATGGGCATGGAAGAGGAAATCCTCCCGCACCGTTCCAGCATTGAAGCCGACACCATCGAAGAAGAACGTCGGCTGGCCTACGTCGGAATTACCCGAGCGCGTCAGACCCTGGCCTTCACCTTCGCCGCCAAGCGTAAGCAATACGGCGAGATCATCGACTGCGCGCCGAGCCGCTTCCTCGATGAATTGCCGCCGGACGACCTGGCCTGGGAAGGCAACGATGACACGCCCGTTGAAGTCAAAGCTGTTCGCGGTAATACGGCATTGGCGGATATACGCGCGATGTTAAAGCGCTAGAATCGACTACTTTTTAACCGGCCTTAGGCGCACAAGGCGCCAGTAGAGGAAAGCTTCATGGAAGCACTGCACAAGAAAATTCGCGAAGAAGGCATCGTGCTTTCCGATCAGGTCCTGAAAGTCGACGCCTTTCTGAACCACCAGATCGACCCGGCCCTGATGAAGCTGATCGGCGACGAATTCGCCACGCTGTTCAAGGATTCGGGCATCACCAAGATCGTCACCATCGAAGCCTCGGGCATTGCTCCGGCGATCATGACCGGCCTGAACCTCGGCGTGCCGGTGATTTTTGCGCGCAAGCATCAGTCCCTGACCCTGACCGAAAACCTGCTGTCGGCGACCGTTTACTCGTTCACCAAGCAGACCGAAAGCACCGTAGCGATCTCCCCGCGCCACCTGACCAGCAGCGACCGCGTACTGATCATCGATGACTTTTTGGCCAACGGTAAGGCGTCGCAAGCGCTGATCTCGATCATCAAACAAGCCGGCGCTACCGTCGCGGGTTTGGGTATCGTGATCGAAAAATCGTTCCAGGGCGGCCGTGCGGAACTGGATGCGCAGGGTTATCGCGTTGAATCCCTGGCTCGCGTTCAGTCGCTGGCTGGCGGCGTCGTCACCTTCATCGAATAAAGCCACACCGCACATCCCCCTGTGGGAGCGAGCCTGCTCGCGAATGCTGAGTGTCAGTCGACATCAATGTTGACTGACCCAACGCTTTCGCGAGCAGGCTCGCTCCCACAGTGGTATTTGAGGTAACAGTTACTGCGCGGTGGCTTTGAGGCCGGTGAGCAACAGCCGCTGAAACAAATCCTCCTTCAGCCCTTCCGGGTTGGTCAGCTGCATCCGCTCCAGATGCTCGGGAAACTCCGAAGGTTCTGGCGCATCCAGCGCGGCCTTGCCCAGCTCCAGAATCTCCGTGAGCTTGAACTTGCTCTTCAGCCAATTCAGCGCCCGCAATAGATCCTTCTCCTCAGCGGTGAAATCACAACCCAACGGATACTCCGGAAACAACTGCGGATGCCGCGCCTGAATGGCCTGCAAGCGCTGCGGACTGTTGTCGGCGAACCGTGGATCAATACGGAAATTTTTCGGTAACTTGCCGACTGCCTGAGCCTGCTCGATCAGCCCCAACTGAAAACGTGAGTCGCTGATGTTCAGCAACGCCTCGATCACAGCCGCATCGGTCTTACCCCGCAGATCGGCAATGCCATACTCGGTGACCACGATGTCTCGCAAATGCCGCGGGATCGTGCAATGGCCGTACTCCCAAACGATGTTCGAACTCACCTCACCGCCCGACTCGCGCCAGCTGCGCAGGAGCAACACTGAACGCGCGCCTTCCAGTGCATGGCCCTGCGCGACGAAGTTGTATTGCCCGCCGACACCGCTGAGTACTCGCCCGTCTTCGAGCTGATCCGATACGGCTGCGCCAAGCAGGGTCATGGTGAAGGCGGTATTGATGAAGCGCGCATCGAGGCGCTGCAAGCGTTTGAGTTCTTCCTGACCGTAGAGCTCGTTGATGTAGCTGATGCGGGTCATGTTGAATTCGAGCCGCTTGCTGTGCGGCAGCTCGCGCAGCCGCTCATAGAAACTGCGCGGCCCAAGGAAGAAACCGCCATGCACCGAGATGCCGTCAGTCTGCGCGGCTTCGTCCAGCGTGCCGGCATTGGCCTGTTGCTGGGTCGGCACATCGGGGTAGACCTTGCGCCGCACAATCCCGGCGTCGGCCAGCACCAGCAAGCCGTTGACGAACATTTCGCTGCAACCGTAAAGGCCCTTGGCAAAGGGTTCGACGCCGCCTTCGCGGTCGATGAGTTGCGCCCACTGGCTGAGATTCACGTCCGCCAGCAACGCCTTGTAACCGTCATTGTCGGCCTGCCGCGCCAGCAGCGCAGCGGTCAGGGCATCACCCATGGCGCCGATGCCGATCTGCAAGGTGCCGCCGTCGCGCACCAGCGTGCTGGCGTGCAACCCGATGAAGTGATCCTGGAAACCCACCGGCATGTTCGGCGTGGAGAACAGCGTGGTGCTGTCCTTCTCGTCGATCAGCAGGTCGAAGGTGTCGATACCGATTTCGGCATCGCCGGGCATGTACGGTAAATCGTTGTGCACCTGACCCACCAACAGGATCGTCTCCCCCGCCGCCCGACGCTTGGTGATCATGGGAAACAGGTCAAGGGTGATGTCCGGGTTGCAGCTCAGGCTCAGGCGATCGGGATGCTCGCTGTGGCTCGCCACCAATTGCGCCACCAGGTTCAAACCGGCGGCGTTGATGTCCCGCGCGGCGTGACTGTAATTGCTGCTGACATAATCCTGCTGGGCCTGTGCGCTGTGGAGCAGGCTGCCAGGTTGCATGAAGAATTGCTGAATATGGATGTTGGGCGGCAGGCTGTCTTTATGCAGATCAGCCAAAAATCCCAGTTCCGGGTAATCGCCAAACACCCGCTCGATGAAGGGTTCGAGGAAGCGCTTTTGCAAGCCGTCGCCCAACGCAGGACGACCGAGGCACAGCGCGGTGTAGATCGTCAGCTGCCGTTCGGGCAACTGGGCGATGCGTTGAAACAGCGCGTTGACGAAGTGGTTGGGTTTGCCCAAACCGAGGGGCAGGCCCATGTGGATATGCGCCGGCAACCGTGCCAAGACATCATCGACCGCTTGCTCGATAGAACACAGCTGCACCATTTGATCCTCCCTTACATTCCGTGAACCGGGGTTGGACCGAGCTTGCCGGGTCTTTGCTGCAATGAACAGTCTCAGCCGAAAATCGCAGGCACAAAAAAGCCGCTCGAAAGCGGCTTTTTGCTGAAGATGAAGGCTTATTTCAGGCCGGACATCTTCTGGATGGCGCCTTTGAGCTCGGCGTCTGCGCAATCGGCGCAGGTACCTTTTGGCGGCATCGAGTTGAGGCCGGAGATCGCCTTGGCGAGCAAACCGTCAACGCCGCCTTCCTTCTTGGCGCGCTCGCCCCAAGCGGCGGCATCACCGATTTTCGGCGCACCCAACAGGCCGGTGCCGTGGCAAGCGTTGCAGTGTTTGGCAATCACTTCGTCAGGAGTTTTGGCACCACCGCCGCCTGCAGCAGCGGCGACTTCCATACCCTTGCACTCTTTACCCTGAACACAGACCTGGCCGACGGGCTCAAGGCGTTTAGCAATATCGTCGTTGGTCGCAGCTTGTGCGCTGACTGCCCAAAGGGCCAATACGGTTGCTGGTACGGCCAGCATTTTCATAATTAGATTCACGCGTTCACCCTCAATGGTGGCTAGTCACGCCCACGGCCACGGTTCGCAGGCGGGCGCAAGTATAACGGTAAGCCCGCCACACTGAAACAACCCTAAAGTCGAAGGGGTCTTATGCGTGGCGGAAAAACAACTCGGGCACCTGCGCAATGCTGGCGGGACGCCTCTTTTCTTAGAAATTCGCCGGGGTAGCTGCGCTGATTAGTCGCGCTGGCGCATCGAACGGATTACGGAAACGGTGTGGTTTTGTACTTTCAAAGTAGTAGCTGTCGCCGGCTTCGAGCACAAAAGTTTCAAGCCCCACCACCAGTTCAAGTCGACCTTCGAGCAAAATCCCGGTTTCCTCGCCCTCATGGGTGAGCATCTCGTCACCGGTGTCGGCGCCTGGCGGGTAGATTTCGTTGAGGAACGCGATGGCCCGGCTCGGATGAGCCCTGCCGACCAGCTTCATGGTCACTGCGCCATCGGAAATATCGATCAGCTCGTTGGCTTTGTAGACGATCTGAGTCGGTTTTTCCTGCAGGATCTCTTCGGAAAAGAACTCGACCATGGACATGGGAATCCCGCCCAATACCTTCCTCAGCGAACTGATCGAGGGGCTGACGCTGTTCTTCTCGATCATCGAAATGGTGCTGTTAGTGACGCCCGCGCGCTTGGCGAGTTCACGCTGGGAAAGTCCTTTGAGCTTACGGATGGATTGCAGTCGTTCACCGACGTCCAATGCTGGAGCCTCCAGGGATTCAGGTTGTTGGAATATTGAGCGTTATCATGGCGACAGCGTTCAGTATTTACAACACTTGGACCTGAATCCTGTTCGGTGAAGCGACTTTCGGTCGGGGCGCTTTGACCTAAGCCCCGGAATAGAGCATTGGCACCCGGCGCAGGTTGCAGAAGATCTGGTAAGGAATCGTGCCCGCAGCCGCGGCCACGTCACTGGCGAGGATGTTTTTGCCCCACAACTCGACGGTCGAACCGAGGCCGGCTTGCGGCACATCGGTCAGGTCGATGCAAAGCATGTCCATCGACACCCGGCCAATCAACTGGCTGCGCTGCCCGGCAACCATCACGGGCGTACCGGTCGGTGCCTGTCGTGGGTAGCCGTCGGCGTAACCCATGGCCACCACGCCCACGCGCATCGGTTTCTGGGTGATGAATGTGGCGCCGTAACCGATCGGCTCGCCGGCCGGGAGTTCACGCACACAAATCACTTTCGATTCGAGGGTCATCACCGGTTGCAGACGGGATGCCACGGCATTGGCTTCTTCGAAGGGCGTAGCACCGTAGAGCATGATGCCCGGGCGAACCCAGTCACTTGGAATCTGCGGCCAACCGAGCACTGCCGGCGAGTTGCGCAGGCTGACCTCGGCCGACAAGCCCTGGCGCGCCGCTTCAAACACCGCGACCTGCTCGGCACTGGCCTGACTGTGCAGCTCATCGGCCCGGGCGAAGTGGCTCATCAGAACGATCTTCGCCACCTTGCCGCTGGCCAGCAGCCGTTGATAGCCCGCCTGATAATCCTTTGGATGCAAGCCAACCCGATGCATGCCCGAATCGAGCTTGAGCCAGACCGTGATCGGCTTGCTCAATGCAGCTTTCTCGATGGCTTCGAGCTGCCACAGCGAATGCACCACACACCAGAAATCATGCTCGACAATCAGCGACAACTCATCAGCTTCGAAAAAACCTTCCAGCAACAACACCGGCGCACGAATGCCCGCGGCTCGCAGCTCCAACGCTTCTTCGATACAGGCCACGGCGAAACCGTCTGCTTCGGCTTCCAGCGCCTGGGCGCAACGCACCGCGCCATGACCGTAGGCATCAGCCTTGATCACCGCGAGGGCCTTGGCCCCCGTGACTTCACGGGCGATTTGGTAGTTGTGACGCAGGGCTTGAAGGTCGATCAGGGCACGGGCAGGACGCATGGCGGCAGACTTCTGGTCGGTCATTGGGAAGAAAAACCGGCGCTGGCTGACGGCGTAAACCGCCAGTAGCACCGGGAGAGGGATTTTTCAGACTGGCTTATGGCAGAGCGGCGACAACTGACAGCTCAACCAGGATTTGTGGTTCGCACAACTTCGATTCAACGGTGGCACGGGCCGGTGCGACGCCTTTTGGCAGCCACTTGTCCCAGACCGCGTTCATGCCTTCAAAGTGTGCATCAATGTCTTTCAAGTAAATCGTCACCGACAGTAAACGGCTCTTGTCGGTCCCGGCCAGATCCAGCAAACGCTCGATGTTGGCAAGCGTTTCACGGGTCTGCTGTTCAATCCCGGCGTTCATATCGTCGCCGACCTGCCCTGCCAGATACACGGTACCGCTGTGGACTACGATCTGGCTCATGCGCTCATTGGTGAGCTGGCGCTGGATTGACATGTTTTGCAGACTCCTGAAGTTTTTTTCCATAACGGGAAATATCGAGGCCTTCGGCGCTGATTTGCGGCGTTTTCTTCGCCATCAGATCAGCCAGCAAGCGACCGGAACCGCACGCCATGGTCCAACCGAGCGTGCCGTGACCCGTGTTCAAAAACAGATTGCTGAACGGCGTAGCCCCCACGATCGGCGTGCCGTCCGGGGTGGTCGGACGCAGACCGGTCCAGAAACTCGCCTGGGCCAGATCGCCGCCCTGAGGATAAAGGTCGTTGACGATCATCTCCAGGGTTTCGCGCCGACGCGGGTTCAGCGACAGGTCAAAACCGGCTATTTCAGCCATGCCGCCGACGCGGATACGGTTGTCGAAACGAGTGATCGCGACCTTGTAGGTCTCATCGAGGATAGTCGATGTCGGGGCCATCGCCGGATTAGTAATCGGCACGGTCAGGGAGTAACCCTTGAGCGGATACACCGGCGCCTTGATACCCAGCGGCTTGAGCAGTTGCGGCGAGTAGCTGCCCAGGGCCAGCACGTAGCGATCAGCGGTTTCCAGCTTGCCGTCGATCCAGACACCATTGATGCGGTCGCCGGCGTAGTCGAGGCGTTGAATGTCTTGGTCGAAGCGGAATTCAACACCGAGTTTCACGGCCATTTCGGCCAGGCGGGTGGTGAACATTTGGCAATCGCCGGTTTGATCGTTCGGCAGGCGCAGGGCGCCGGCGAGGATGTCGGTGACGCTGGCCAGGGCCGGCTCAACGCGGGCAATGCCGGCGCGGTCGAGCAGTTCGAACGGCACGCCGGATTCTTTCAGCACGGCGATGTCTTTCCAGGCGCCGTCGAGTTGAGCCTGGGTGCGGAACAGTTGGGTCGTACCGAGGCTGCGGCCTTCGTAGGCAATGCCGGTTTCGGCGCGCAATTCGTCGAGGCAGTCACGGCTGTACTCGGACAGGCGGACCATGCGCTCCTTGTTCACCGCATAACGGCTGGCGGTGCAGTTGCGCAGCATCTGCGCCATCCACAGGTACTGGTCGATGTCGGCGGTGGCCTTGATCGCCAGCGGTGCATGGCGCTGCAACAGCCACTTGATGGCTTTAAGCGGAACACCCGGCGCGGCCCACGGCGAGGCATAACCCGGCGAAACCTGTCCGGCGTTGGCGAAACTGGTCTCCATGGCAGCAGCCGGCTGACGGTCCACGACCACCACTTCAAACCCGGCACGCGCCAGATAGTAAGCACTGGTGGTACCGATGACGCCGCTACCCAAGACCATAACGCGCATTTTCATATCCCTCATCGCGGCTTGCCGCTGACGTTCGTAGTTGTCGAGCATTGATGTGCGCAGTGTAAAAAAGATTAGGCAGTGCTTTTCACTATATAAGTGCCTATATTTGGCGAGAATTCTCGGCAAAAACGCTTTTCACGGAGGCGCATCCCCTATGCGTACCAACACTCAGACCAAACGTGAGCTGGACAAGATCGACCGCAACATCCTGCGGATCCTTCAAGCGGACGGGCGCATCTCCTTCACCGAGCTGGGGGAAAAGGTCGGGCTCTCGACCACGCCGTGTACCGAGCGGGTCCGGCGGCTGGAGCGCGAAGGGATCATCATGGGCTACAACGCCCGGCTCAATCCGCAGCACCTCAAGGGTAGTCTTCTGGTGTTCGTCGAGATCAGCCTCGACTACAAATCCGGTGATACTTTCGAAGAGTTCCGACGCGCGGTCCTGAAACTCCCCCACGTGCTGGAGTGCCATTTGGTGTCAGGGGATTTCGACTATCTGGTGAAGGCGCGGATTTCCGAAATGGCCTCGTACCGCAAACTGCTGGGCGACATCCTGCTCAAGCTGCCGCATGTGCGCGAATCCAAGAGCTATATCGTGATGGAAGAGGTGAAAGAGAGCTTGAATCTGCCGATTCCGGATTGAGGGTTCAGCCACAAGGAAAGGGTTGTCTGAGCAACCGCTATCGCGAGCAGGCTCGCTCCCACAGGTACAGCGGTGCCCTTGTGGGAGCGAGCCTGCTCGCGATTGAAGCGACTCGGTCCCTGCTGAAGTAACGCTGTTTTTAAACCAACACCTGCCGGGTACTGGCCATGTACTCATGAATCTGCTTCTCGACCCGCGGATGAATCAGCTCCACCGGCCCCCGCCCATTAGGGCACGGCAAGGTCTTGGTGGTGCCGAACAATCGGCAGATCAGCGGCCGCTCGTCATACACAGTGCAGCCGTTGGGCCCCAGGTGAACGCAATTGAGCTCATCCATCGCCGCATCCTGCTCGGCCCGGGTCTTGCGCGGCAGGCGGGACATTTCTTCCGGTGAGGTGGTCACCGGCCCACAACAGTCATGGCAGCCGGGCACGCACTCGAACGAGGGAATCTGCTGCCGAAGCGTGCGAATTTTCTGACTGTTGCAGCTCATCGAAGCGGTAACCAAATGCGGAATAGAGCGGGATTCTGACGTAAAAGCCCCGATCCAGACAGCACCAACTGACCAGTGTTGCCCGTGTCCGAAGGTCCGGCTTATGCTCCGTCAAATGTTCTAAACACAAGTATCAGGATCACGCACATGAATGCCCGTGCTCAGCAACCTGTCCCGAACCACCAGCACATTGCCTCTTATTACGCCGCCAGCAGCCTGCCGCAGCCCGATCATCCGGCGCTCACAGGCGACCTGATGGCTGACGTGTGCGTGGTCGGTGGCGGGTTATCCGGGTTGAACACAGCACTCGAACTGGCCGAACGCGGCTTCAGTGTGATCCTGCTCGAAGCCCACAAAATCGGTTGGGGCGCCAGTGGACGCAATGGCGGGCAGTTGATTCGCGGGGTCGGCCATGGCCTCGATCAGTTCGCTAACGTGGTCGGTGCGGACGGTGTGCGTCAGATGAAACTCATGGGCCTGGAAGCGGTGGAAATCGTCCGACAGCGCGTCGAGCGTTTTCAGATCCCTTGCGACCTGACTTGGGGCTATTGCGATCTGGCCAACAAGCCCCGGGGCCTCGAAGGTTTCGCTGAAGATGCCGAAGAGCTGCGCAGCCTCGACTACCGTTACGAAACCCGTCTGCTGCAAGCCAGTGAAATGCATTCCGTTGTAGGTTCCGACCGCTACGTCGGCGGGTTGATCGACATGGGCTCGGGGCACCTGCATCCGCTGAACCTGGCACTGGGCGAAGCGGCCGCCGCCCAGCAGTTGGGGGTGAAGCTGTTCGAACAATCAGCAGTCACCCGCATCGATTATGGCCCCGAGGTCAAGGTCCATACCGCCCAGGGCTCGGTTCGCGCCAAGACGCTGGTGCTGGGCTGCAACGCCTACCTCAATGAACTCAATCCCGAACTCGGCGGCAAGGTGCTGCCCGCCGGCAGCTACATCATCGCCACCGAACCGTTGAGTGAAACGCTGGCTCACTCGCTACTGCCGCAGAACATGGCGGTCTGCGATCAACGGGTGGCGCTGGATTACTATCGGCTCTCGGCGGACCGACGCCTGCTGTTTGGCGGCGCCTGCCACTATTCAGGTCGCGACCCGAAGGACATCGCCGCCTACATGCGGCCGAAGATGCTGGAGGTTTTCCCGCAACTGGCCGGCGTGAAGATCGACTTTCAATGGGGCGGGATGATTGGCATTGGCGCTAATCGCCTGCCGCAGATCGGGCGGTTAAAGGATCAGCCGAATGTGTATTACGCCCAGGCTTATTCCGGTCATGGCGTGAATGCCACGCACCTCGCGGGGAAGTTGTTGGCTGAGGCTATCAGTGGTCAGCAGAGTGGAGGGTTCGATCTGTTTGCTCGGGTTCCGCACATTACCTTTCCCGGTGGGAAACATTTGCGCTCGCCGCTCTTGGCGTTGGGGATGTTGTGGCATCGGCTTAAAGAGTTGGTCTGAAGACTTTCGGTGCCTGTGCCGACGCCTTCGCGAGCAGGCTCGCTCCCACAGGATCTGTGTCGTTCACATATCCCCTGTGGGAGCGAGCCTGCTCGCGATTGGGCCGTAAGAGCGCCACAGAACTCAGATCCGCCAGAAGGGTTTAAGCCCCTCCTCCCGCGCCAGCTCCCGACTCAACCCGACATCCCTGAGCTGCTCCGGTGTCAGCTCCAGCAACGCCTTGCGCGTGTGCAGACGATGCCAGAACAGACCCCAGCGACTCAGGCCGGACGGTGCGTTGCGCATGACCGCCTCGCGTGCGCCGTTGTTTTGCCCTGCCGCCAGTTCCTGACTGTGTAACGTCAGCCGCACATCGCTCAAGCCGTTCATTTTGATTGCTCCTGTTTACTTGGGTAGCCAGAGCTTTCATGATGCGTCGACGGCAAAAAGCATTACAGATTCAACGAGACTGTATTAACTCCATACAGATTTTACATTTCAGCGTCTGAATCCTCTATTTTCGACCCATCTGTACTGGTTAACCGAATCACCCACACCGAGACTGCGCCATGACCCTTTACGTCAACCTCGCCGAACTACTCGGCACGCGTATCGAACAGGGCTTCTATCGCCCCGGTGACCGGCTGCCGTCGGTGCGGGCGTTGAGTGTTGAACACGGCGTCAGCCTGAGCACGGTGCAACAGGCGTATCGCGTGCTGGAAGACAGCGGCCTGGCGACACCCAAACCCAAGTCGGGCTACTTCGTACCGGTGGGTCGCGAACTGCCGGAGCTTCCGGCAATTGGCCGCCCGGCACAGCGTCCGGTGGATATTTCCCAGTGGGATCAGGTGCTGGAACTCATTCGCGCCGTCCCGCGCAAAGATGTCGTGCAACTGGGTCGCGGCATGCCGGACATCACCACGCCGACCTTGAAGCCGCTGCTGCGCGGTCTGGCGCGAATCAGCCGGCGGCAAGACATGCCAGGTCTGTATTACGACAACATCCACGGCACCCTCGAACTGCGCGAGCAGATCGCCCGCCTGCTGCTCGATTCCGGCTGCCAGTTGAGCGCCAGCGACCTGGTGGTCACCACGGGTTGTCATGAAGCGCTGTCCACCAGCATCCGCTCGATCTGCGAGCCGGGCGACATTGTCGCCGTGGACTCGCCAAGCTTTCACGGCGCCATGCAGACACTCAAGGGCCTGGGCATGAAAGCCCTGGAAATCCCCACCGACCCGCTCACCGGGATCAGCCTCGATGCCCTCGAACTGGCCTTGGAACAATGGCCGATCAAGGCCATACAGTTGACCCCCAACTGCAACAACCCGCTGGGCTACATCATGCCGGAGTCGCGCAAACGCGCGTTGTTGACGCTCGCACAGCGTTTCGACGTGGCGATCATCGAGGACGATGTGTATGGCGAACTGGCCTACACCTACCCGCGCCCGCGCACGATCAAGTCCTTCGACGAAGACGGCCGCGTCCTGCTGTGCAGTTCCTTTTCCAAGACCCTGGCGCCGGGGCTGCGTATCGGTTGGGTGGCGCCGGGACGGTATCTGGAACGGGTGCTGCACATGAAATACATCAGCACCGGCTCTACGGCGCCGCAACCGCAGATCGCGATTGCCGAATTTCTCAAGGCCGGGCACTTCGAACCGCATTTGCGGCGGATGCGCACCCAATACCAGCGCAATCGCGACGTGATGATCGATTGGGTCACTCGCTATTTCCCGGCCGGCACCCGTGCCAGCCGTCCTCAGGGCAGCTTCATGCTCTGGGTCGAACTGCCGGAGGGTTTCGACACCCTGAAACTGAATCGTGCGCTGCACGACCAAGGCGTACAGATTGCCGTTGGCAGCATTTTTTCCGCCTCGGGCAAGTACCGCAATTGCCTGCGCATGAACTACGCTGCCAAGGCAACACCGCAAATTGAAGAAGCGGTGCGCAAGGTCGGCACCGCGGCAATCAAGCTGCTCGCGGAAACCGACTGCATCACCGACTGACCTTTCTCGGGAATCCAACGTCCATATGCCGACACCTGCCGCCAATCGGAACGATCCCACATGAGAGTCAGACAGCCTCTGCTCGCTCTTCTGTTACTTGCCTCGTTCCTCGGCGGCTGTGCGACGTTCAACGTTCCGCGCGAACCTAGCCAGGCGCTGCCCGCCAGCGATTCGGCATTCGGGCGATCAATCCAGGCTCAGGCCGCGCCCCATGAGGGGCAATCCGGCTTTCGCCTGCTGTCCGACAGCACCGAAGCCTTCACGGTCCGCGCCGAGCTGATCCGCAACGCCCAAAGCAGCCTCGATTTGCAGTACTACATCGTGCATGACGGCATCAGCACGCGGATGCTGGTGGATGAACTGCTCAAGGCCGCCGACCGCGGCGTGCGCGTGCGCATTTTGCTCGACGACACCACCAGCGATGACCAGGACTGGATCATCGCCACGCTGGCGGCGCATCCGCAGATCCAGATCCGTGTGTTCAACCCATTGCACCTGGGCCGCAGTACCGGCGTGACACGAACGGTGGGACGGTTGCTCAACCTGTCGCAGCAACACCGGCGCATGCACAACAAGCTGTGGCTGGCCGACAACAGCATGGCCATCGTCGGAGGGCGCAATCTGGGGGACGAGTATTTCGATGCCGAACCCAACCTGAATTTCACTGACATCGACATGCTCAGCGTCGGCCCGGTCGCCGAACAGCTGGGGCACAGTTTCGACCAATACTGGAACAGTGCGCTGAGCAAGCCGATCGACGAGTTCCTCTCGAGCAAACCGACGGCCAAGGACCTGGAAAACACCCGGACCCGCCTGGAAGAATCGCTTGAGGAAACGCGCAAACAGAATCACGCGCTCTACCAGCAGTTGATGACCTACACCACTCACCCGCGCCTGGCCATCTGGCGTCGGCAGTTGATCTGGGCCAGGAGCCAGGCACTGTGGGACGCGCCGAGCAAGGTGCTGGCCGACGGCGAGCCCGACCCGCAGTTGCTGCTGACCACGCAGTTGGCGCCCGAGCTCAATGGCGTCAGCAAAGAGCTGATCATGATTTCGGCTTACTTCGTACCCGGCCAACCGGGACTGGTGTACCTGACCGGGCGCGCCGATGCCGGGGTGTCGGTGAGCCTGCTGACCAACTCACTGGAAGCCACTGACGTCCCGGCGGTGCATGGCGGTTACGCGCCGTATCGCAAGGCACTGCTGGAGCATGGCGTGCAGCTGTTCGAATTGCGCCGCCAGCCCGGTGAAGGCGGCGGCAGCGGACCCCATCTGTTCCACAGCAAGTCCTATCGCGGCTCAGACTCCAGCCTGCACAGCAAGGCGATGATCTTCGACCAGCAGAAATCGTTCATCGGCTCGTTCAATTTCGACCCACGCTCAGTGCTGTGGAATACCGAAGTCGGGGTGCTGGTAGACAGCCCGGAACTCGCCGCGCGCGTGCGCAAACTGGCGATGCAGGGCATGGCGCCGCCCCTGAGTTATCAGGCGAAACTGGAAAATGGCCAGATTGTCTGGGTCACCGAAGATGACGGCAAAATGCACACGTTGACCAAGGAGCCGGGGAGCTGGTGGCGGCGCTTCAATGCGTGGATGAGCACCACCGTCGGCCTGGAACGGATGCTCTGACAGACAACAAAAACCTCTGTGGGAGCGAGCCTGCTCGCGAAGACGTCATGCCAGCCAATACAGATGTCGACTGATACGTCGCTTTCGCGAGCAGGCTCGCTCCCACAGAGGGATGTGGCTGACGGGTAGTTCAGCGTCAAGCAGGTTCGGCTACCGCGCCAAATGCACCCTGGCGCGACACCAGAATCACCAACCCCAGCGCACCTGCCGCCATCAGCAGCGGCAACGCATGCCCGCTGATCCACTGACTGCCGGCACCGGCAGCCAGCGGCCCGACCAGGCAACCGATCCCCCACAGCTGCGCGATATGCGCATTGGCGCGCACCAGTGCATCGTCGCGATAGCGCTCGCCGATCAGGATCAGTGACAAGGTGAACAAGCCACCGGCACTGGCACCAAACAACACCCACAACGGCCAGATCAGCAACGTGTCGATCAACAACGGGATGGCCAGGCTCGATATCAGCAGGACCACCGCACACCCGGTGAACAACGTACGTCGCGACAAGCGATCAGCCAATGCGCCAATCGGCAATTGCAGCAAGGCATCACCCACCACCACCGTGCTGACCATTGCCAACGCAATGTCCGTCGTAAAACCCTGACGCAGGCAATAGACCGGCAACAACGTCAGGATCATCGCTTCGAACGCCGCGAACAGCGACACCGCCCAGGCAATCGCCGGCAGGCCACGGCAGAAACCCAGCAAGTCGCTGAAGGTCACGCTGCAGGCTTCACTGCTCGGTGCGCCGCTGCGGCCCAGCAACAGGAACGGTGCCGCGATCAGCAAACCGACGCCGACCCAGAATCCGTAATCGTGTTCGGTGCCCAGAACGCCAAGCAGCAACGGCCCGGCCAGCTGACTCAGCGCATAGCTGCTGCCATACAGCGCCACCAATCGCCCGCGCCATTGTTCGACCACCAGTTGGTTGATCCAGCTTTCGCCGAGGATGAAGACGAGGGTCAGGATCACCCCGATCATCAGCCGCAATACCAGCCAAACCGGATAACTCGGCAACAGCGCCAGCAAACCGATGGACAAAGCCCCGGCCCACAGGCATAGACGCATCAGATTGGCCGTGCCCAGACGCGCGGCCAGATGGCTGGAGATCTTTGCCCCCAGCAATACGCCAATGGCGGGCATCGCTGCCATCACACCGATGGCGAACGAGCCGTAGCCCCAGCCTTCCAGGCGAAACGACACCAACGGCATGCTGACGCCCAGCGCCAGGCCGACACTCAAGACAGACGCCAACACGGCGAAATAAGTCGCCCAACGCATGTTCCACGCTCCTGTGGATATTATTTTTCAGGCACGGCACAAAACAATGTGGGAGCGAGCCTTGTGGTGAGGGGATTTATCCCCGTTGGGTCGCGCAGCGGCCCCAAAACCTGCAATAACGGAGTATCAGATACACCGCGTGCATGGGTTCTGCGACTGCTTCGCAGCCGAACGGGGATAAATCCCCTCACCACAAAGGCTTGCTCCCACAGGGATTTCTGTACATTCGGGAGCCTGATTTGGCAGGCTCCCTTTAACGACTTACAACTTGATCCAGGTCGCCTTCAGCTCGGTGTACTTGTCGAACGCGTGCAGCGACTTGTCGCGACCGTTGCCGGACTGCTTGAAGCCACCGAACGGGGCCGTCATGTCGCCGCCGTCGTACTGGTTGACCCACACGCTACCGGCGCGCAGTGCCTTGGCGGTCAGGTGAGCCTTGGAAATATCCTTGGTCCACACCGCTGCGGCCAGGCCATACGGCGTGTCGTTGGCAATCGCAATGGCTTCTTCGGCGGTATCGAAAGTGATCACCGACAGCACTGGGCCGAAGATTTCTTCCTGAGCAATTTTCATCGCGTTGCTGACGCCGTCGAAAATGGTCGGCTCAACGTAGGTGCCACCGGTTTCCTGAAGAATGCGTTTGCCGCCCGCCACCAGTTTCGCGCCGTCGGTGTGGCCGGATTCGATGTAGGACAGCACGGTGTTCATCTGCTGAGTATCCACCAGCGCGCCGACGTTGGTCGCCGGGTCCAGCGGGTTGCCCGGCTTCCAGGTTTTGAGGGCCTCGATCACCAGCGGCAGGAATTTATCCTTGATCGAGCGCTCCACCAGCAGGCGCGAGCCGGCGGTGCAGACTTCGCCCTGGTTGAAGGCGATGGCGCCGGCAGCCGATTCAGCGGCAGCTTGCAGGTCCGGCGCATCGGCGAACACGATGTTCGGGCTCTTACCGCCGGCTTCGAGCCAGACGCGTTTCATGTTCGATTCGCCGGAGTAGATCAACAGTTGCTTGGCGATTTTGGTCGAACCGGTGAACACCAGGGTGTCCACATCATTGTGCAGGGCCAGGGCTTTGCCGACGGTGTGACCGTAACCTGGCAGGACGTTCAGCACGCCTTTCGGGATGCCGGCCTCAACGGCCAGCGCGGCAATGCGGATGGCGGTCAGTGGGGATTTTTCGGACGGCTTGAGGATCACCGAGTTACCGGTGGACAGCGCCGGACCGAGTTTCCAGCAAGCCATCATCAGCGGGAAGTTCCACGGCACGATGGCGCCGACGACGCCGACCGGCTCGCGAGTGACCAGACCCAGCTGATCATGCGGGGTCGCGGCCACTTCGTCGTAGATCTTGTCGATGGCTTCACCGCTCCAGCTCAGGGCTTGCGCCGCGCCTGGAACGTCGATGTACAGGGAATCGCTGATGGGCTTGCCCATGTCCAGGGTTTCAAGCAGGGCCAGCTCTTCGGCGTGCTGTTTCAGCAGGCCGGCGAAACGAATCATGGTGGCTTTGCGCTTGGTCGGCGCCAGACGCGACCAGACGCCGGAATTGAAGGTGGCGCGGGCATTTTCAACAGCGCGCTGGGCATCGGCGGCGTCACAGCTGGCAATCTTGCCCAGCAGACGGCCATCGACCGGGCTGATGCACTCGAAGGTCTCGGCGGAGACAGCATCGGTGTATTCGCCATTGATGTAGGCGCGGCCTTCGATCTTCAGATCGCGAGCCCGTTGTTCCCAATCGGCACGAGTCAGGGTGGTCATACGAGTGTCCTCCTCTTGTTGAATACGAGCGCGCCGCGTTCTTCGCGGGCGTCCTCAGGAATTCTGCCCGGCCAGCCTGCTTTTCGGCCCAAGGCAACTGCCACCCTAAACCAGTGGCCGGGGTTGTTTCAATATATTTGACACAAGGTCGGTAAACGGCCTTGCGGTGTTCATTTTAATAAACATAGACTTTGGGTTTTCCAGTGTCCGGCCTCGCAAATACGTTCCTCTTTTGACGTCAAAAAGTAACAGTATTTGTGAGACCGGACACCCACCACTCGCGCCGCAATCACGGGGGATTATAAAAATGAGCATCCAGGACATCGTCGACTTCAGCCAGGCCACCACCGAGCCCGAGCGCTACAGACCGGACCAGGCGAAAATCCTGAAGGGTGACCCCGAGCAAGTGGTTTACAACCACTACAACAGTCCTTGCGGCCAGTTGAATGCGGGTGTGTGGGAAGGCGCAGTCGGCCAGTGGCACGTCAACTTCACCGAGCATGAATACTGCGAAATCGTGCAAGGCGTTTCAGTGCTGCGCGACAACGAAGGCAACGGTAAAACCGTGCGCGCAGGCGATCGCTTCGTAATCCCGGCCGGGTTCCGAGGTACCTGGGAAGTGCTGGAGCCGTGCCGCAAGATCTATGTGGCGTTTGAACAGAAGGCTTGAGGATTCAGGCTGTCTGGGCCGACGCTTTCGCGAGCAGGCTCGCTCCCACAGGGGAGTTGTGTTGATCACAAAACCTGTGGGAGCGAGCCTGCTCGCGATGAGGCCCTAGCGGACACCACAAAACTCAGGCAACAAAAAAGGCCCGTATCTCGCGATACGGGCCTTTTTCGTAAGAGGGAAAAATCAATTACTTGATTTTGCCTTCTTTGTAGATCACGTGCTTGCGAACAACCGGATCAAATTTCTTGATCTCGATTTTGTCCGGAGTAGTGCGCTTGTTCTTGTCGGTAGTGTAGAAGTGACCAGTACCGGCGCTCGAAATCAAACGAATCAATTCACGCATGATTAGCTCCCTTAGATCTTGCCAGCTTTGCGGATTTCGGCCAGCACGACAGTGATGCCACGCTTGTCGATGATACGCATGCCTTTGGCAGATACGCGCAGACGCACGAAACGTTTCTCTTCTTCAACCCAGAAGCGGTGATGCTGCAGGTTCGGCAGGAAACGACGACGGGTTTTGTTGTTTGCGTGGGAAATGTTATTCCCAGTCACCGGACCCTTACCGGTAACTTGACATACTCTCGACATGCCTCAGCCCTCTAAAACCACATGCCCAACCCGGCATGGGTTGGCCGCTTAATCTCTCAGTCATTTGGCGCCAGGCGCCGCGTTTCTTTAGAGGTCTTACCGGCTACACCTACAGTGAAGGAACCGGGCCCCTAGAAAAGAGCGCTGCTTTATACCAGAAAGACTGAAGAGCAACAACATTCCGTGTGCGCGGACTTGATAAATTCCCCACTTTTCCGGCGCCGGGCGCCTTGGATAAAGGCTGTCGCCGATTAAGACCGCTCGTCGCAGAGAATCGGCCAATCGACCGATTCCGGGTTTTCCTCGGCCCGCATCACCGAAAACAAGCGCACATAGTCCCCTTAAAATGAAAAAGGGGATAGTCATTTGCAAAAGAGCCCACTAGGGTAAGCCTTTTCCAGACTGCACTTGCAGATGGGCCTTCGATCTGTAAAGGAATCCGACCATGCGCCTCGCTGCCCTACCGCTGTTGCTCGCCCCTCTTCTGCTGAGCCCATTGGCCCATGCCGCCGCGCTGAGCGTCTGCACTGAGGCAAGCCCGGAAGGGTTCGACGTGGTGCAATACAACTCGCTGACCACCACCAACGCCTCGGCCGACGTGCTGATGAACCGCCTGGTGGACTTCGACACCGCCAGCGGCAAAGTGGTCGCCAGCCTCGCAGACAGCTGGGAAGTCACACCCGACGGCCTCAACTACGTTTTCAAATTGCACCCGCAGGTGAAGTTTCACCGCACTGAATATTTCAGCCCGACGCGTGACCTGACCGCCGAAGACGTGAAGTTCAGTTTCGACCGTATGCTCGACCCGGCAAACCCCTGGCACAAAGTCGCCCAGAGCGGCTTCCCGCATGCCCAGTCGATGCAATTGCCTGCACTGATCAAGAAAATCGACGCACTGGACCCGCTGACCCTGCGCTTTACCCTTGATCACCCGGACTCGACCTTCCTCGCGACGCTGAGCATGGGCTTCGCCTCGATCTATTCCGCCGAATATGCCGACAAATTGATGAAGGCCGGCACCCCGGAAAAACTCAACAGCCAGCCAATCGGCAGCGGCCCGTTCATTTTCACGCGCTTCCAGAAAGATGCCTCGATTCGCTACAAGGCCAACCCGGATTACTTCCGCGGCAAGCCATCGGTGGACCCACTGGTCTTCGCCATCACCCCGGACGCCAACGTGCGGTTGCAGAAATTGCGCCGTAACGAATGCCAGATCGCCCTCTCACCCAAGCCGCTGGACGTACAGGCAGCGCTGAAAGAACCAACGCTAAAAGTCGAAAAAACCGACGCGTTCATGACCGCGTTCGTCGGCATCAACAGCCAGCATCCACCACTGGACAAGCCTGAAGTACGTCAGGCGATCAACCTCGCGTTCGACAAGGCCAACTACGTCAAAGCCGTGTTCGAAGACACCGCCGAGCCCGCCAACGGGCCTTATCCGCCCAACACCTGGAGCTACGCCAAAGGCTTGCCGGGTTACCCGCACGACGTCGAAAAGGCCCGCGCACTGATGGCCAAGGCCGGGCTCAAGGACGGTTTCCAGACCACCATCTGGACCCGACCTTCCGGCAGCCTGTTGAACCCGAACCCGAGCCTCAGCGCTCAAATGCTGCAATCCGACCTCGCAGAAATCGGCATTCAGGCCGAGATTCGCGTGATCGAATGGGGCGAACTGATTCGCCGCGCCAAGGCTGGCGAGCACGACCTGCTGTTCATGGGCTGGGCGGGCGACAACGGCGACCCGGACAACTTCCTCACGCCGCAGTTTTCTTGCGCCGCGGTCAAGTCCGGCACCAACTTCGCCCGCTATTGCAACCAGGACCTGGACAAGCTGATCAGTGCCGGCAAGACCACCGGCGAGCAAGGTGTGCGCACCAAGCTCTACGAGCAGGCTCAGGCGCAGATCCAGCAACAGGCGCTGTGGCTGCCGCTGGCCCACCCGACTGCCTTCGCGCTGACGCGCAAAGACGTTGAGGGGTATCAAGTGAGTCCGTTTGGTCGTCAGGATTACTCGAAGGTCATCCTCAAATAATCCGCGTCGCCACAAAACCCTGTGGGAGCGAGCCTGCTCGCGAAAGCGTCCATTCCGTCACTGAATAGGTTGACTGACACGACGCCTTCGCGAGCAGGCTCGCTCCCACAAGAGACTCACTTAACTCCGAAAACCTCGCTCACATCCACCCGTACTCGGCCATGGACAGCGGATCGCCGTCCCCGATGATGAAATGGTCGAGTACCCGCACATCAATCAGGTCCAGCGCCTCTTGCAGGCGCTTGGTCAGCAGTCGGTCGGCTTGACTAGGTTCAGGATTGCCCGACGGATGGTTGTGGCACAGGATCAGCGCTGCGGCGTTGTGCGCCAGCGCGCGCTTGACCACCTGCCGCGGGTACACGCTAGTGGTGTCGATGGAGCCGCGAAACAGCGATTCAAACGCCAGCACCCGGTGCTTTGAATCCAGAAACAGGCAGCCGAAAACCTCATGAGGCTCATGTCGCAGCATCGACTTGAGGTAATCACGCACGGCCAGCGGATTCTCCAGTACCGAGGTGTGGCGCAGCCGTTCGGCCAAATGCCGTCGGGCCATTTCCAGCACTGCCTGCAACTGCGCAAACTTCGCCGGACCGAGCCCGAGCTCCCCACTGAAGGTTCGCAGATCCGCCTCCAGCAGCGAGCGCAAACTGCCAAACTGATTCAACAGGTGTCGCGCCAGATCCACCGCGCTTTTGCCGGACACGCCGGTTCGTAGAAAAATAGCCAGCAACTCGGCGTCCGACAATTTCGCCGAGCCGTGCTCCAATAGCTTCTCCCGCGGCCGCTCGGCCGCCGGCCAATCACGAATACTCATAGCACCTCCCTGGTCTGTGGGCGCCGCTGTTCCGTAGCGGTCGCTGTGATATCGTAGCCCATCTTTTTTGCGGGCGATTTCACCCCTGGGGAGGGGGTATCGCCATGCAGTCATCAACGAAATGAAAGGCAGACCTATGCAGCGGCTGTATCGGAAACGCATCGTTCTGGGCGTCGGCGGTGGCATTGCTGCCTACAAAAGCGCCGACCTGGTTCGCCGCCTGATCGACCAGGGCGCCGAAGTGCGCGTGGTCATGACCCGTGGTGGCTGCGAGTTCATCACGCCGCTGACCATGCAGGCCTTGTCCGGGCACCCGGTCCACCTCGACCTGCTGGACCCGGCAGCCGAAGCTGCGATGGGCCACATCGAACTGGCCAAATGGGCCGACCTGGTGCTGATCGCCCCCGCCACCGCGGACCTGATCGCCCGCCTGGCCCAAGGCATTGCCAACGACCTGCTGACCACGCTGGTGCTGGCCACCGACGCCGTGGTCGCCGTGGCGCCGGCGATGAACCAGGCCATGTGGCGCGACCCGGCGACCCAAGCCAACCTGCAAACCCTCGAAAGCCGTGGCCTGAAAACCTTCGGTCCAGCCTCCGGCAGCCAGGCCTGCGGCGACGTCGGCATGGGCCGCATGCTCGAAGCCACCGACCTCGCGCAGTGCGCGGCGGACTGCTTCCAGCGTCAGGCGCTGACCGGCAAACACGTGCTGATCACCGCCGGCCCGACCCAGGAAAACATCGACCCGGTGCGCTACATCACCAACCACAGCTCCGGGAAAATGGGCTTTGCCCTGGCCGAAGCCGCGGTGGAAGCCGGCGCCCGCGTCACCCTGATCACCGGCCCGGTGCACCTGCCGACCCCGGATCGTGTCACACGCATCGACGTGGTCAGCGCCCGCGACATGCT
Source organism: Pseudomonas sp. LB3P25 (assembly GCF_054897985.1). NCBI lineage: Bacteria > Pseudomonadati > Pseudomonadota > Gammaproteobacteria > Pseudomonadales > Pseudomonadaceae > Pseudomonas > Pseudomonas sp. LB3P25. Next base: position 23,160 of record NZ_CM142711.1, read on the forward strand.
CGCCGCTTGTGAAGCCGCGATCCCTTGCGACCTGTTCATCGCCTCGGCAGCGGTCGCGGATTACCGCCCGGAAGTCGTCGCCCCACAGAAACTCAAGAAAGACCCTACGAACGGCGACGGCTTGTTGCTACAAATGGTGCGTAACCCAGACATTCTGGCCACCATTGCCACTCGTCCTGACCGTCCGTTCAGTGTCGGTTTCGCCGCCGAAACCGAACACTTGCTCGATTACGCTGCACGCAAGTTGAAAGACAAGAACCTCGATTTGATTGTCGCCAACGACGTCGCCAACCCGAGCATTGGCTTCAACAGCGAAGAAAACGCCTGCAGCGTGATCGACCGCCAGCTACACGCCACACTTTTCGCCCAGACCAGCAAGAGCAAGATTGCTCGCCAGCTGATCACTTTTATCGCCGAACGTCTGAACCAGGTTTAATTTACATGCACACTTTGCAAGCCAAGATCCTCGACCCTCGCATCGGTACCGATTTCCCGCTGCCGCAGTACGCCACGCCAGGCTCCGCCGGCCTCGACCTGCGCGCCATGCTGGAAAAAGACACCGTCATCAAGCCGGGCGAAACCCTGCTGATTCCTACCGGCCTGTCGGTGTACATCGGCGATCCAGGCCTGGCGGCGCTGATTCTGCCGCGCTCGGGCCTGGGCCATAAGCACGGCATCGTGCTGGGCAACCTGGTCGGCCTGATCGACTCCGACTATCAAGGCCCGCTGATGGTGTCGTGCTGGAACCGTGGCCAGACCGACTTCAACATGGTGGTGGGCGAGCGTTTGGCCCAGCTGGTTTTGGTGCCGGTGGTTCAAGCGCACTTCGAGATGGTCGAAGAATTCGTTGAAACCGAACGCGGCGCTGGCGGTTTCGGGCACTCGGGCAGCCATTGATGATTTCCTTGTGGGAGCGAGCCGGCTCCGGGCGGCGTTCCGACGATGACGGTTGCACATTCGACACAGGTGTCGCCTGCGAGTCCGCTATCGCGAGCAGGCTCGCTCCCACAGGTTTTGCACTGAATTGCACAGCCGTCATCTGGAAGGTTTATCACTGGAAATCAAGGCATTGACCAGCCAATTGCTCGCTGCACTCGGCATCATGGCCTTTGCACACCACGAACTCTCAGTAGAAAACGTCGTCATACCCTTCAGTTTGAGCCTGTCGACGAGTTCTTCGCAGCAGGTCCAGCCACCCTTCGAGATGGAGCATTTCCAGTAATGAGCAGCCCAGCCCAAGTCGCACCCAAGTTCCCCGACAGCATCTTCCGCGCCTACGACATTCGCGGCACCGTCCCGGAATTTTTGAACGCTGAAACCGCTTATTGGCTCGGTCGCGCCATCGGCTCCCAGAGCCTGGCCCAGAACGAACCGAACGTATCCGTCGGCCGCGATGGTCGCCTGTCCGGCCCGGAACTGGTCGAACAACTGATCAAAGGCCTTGCCGACAGCGGCTGCCACGTCAGCGACGTCGGCCTGGTGCCAACGCCTGCGCTGTACTATGCCGCCAACGTGCTGGCCGGCAAATCCGGCGTGATGCTCACCGGCAGCCACAACCCGTCGAACTACAACGGCTTCAAGATCGTCATCGCTGGCGACACTTTGGCCAATGAACAGATCCAGGCCCTGCACGAACGCCTCAAGACTAACAATCTGAGCAGCGGCAAGGGCAGCATCACCCAGGTCGAGATTCTCGACCGCTACAACACCGAAATCGTCCAGGACATCAAACTCGCCCGCCGCCTCAAAGTCGTCGTCGACTGCGGCAACGGCGCGGCCGGTGTGATTGCCCCGCAATTGATCGAAGCGCTGAACTGCGAAGTCATCCCGCTGTTCTGCGACGTCGACGGCAACTTCCCGAACCACCACCCGGATCCGGGCAAGCCTGAAAACCTCGTCGACCTGATCGCCAAGGTCAAGGAAACCAACGCTGACCTCGGCCTGGCCTTCGACGGCGACGGCGACCGCGTCGGTGTAGTGACCAACACCGGCAGCATCGTCTACCCGGACCGCCTGCTGATGCTGTTCGCTCGCGACGTGCTGGCGCGCAATGCTGATGCGGAAATCATCTTCGACGTCAAATGCACCCGTCGCCTGACGCCGCTGATCAAGGAATATGGCGGTCGTCCGCTAATGTGGAAGACCGGTCACTCGCTGATCAAAAAGAAAATGAAACAAACCGGCGCCCTGTTGGCCGGCGAAATGAGCGGGCACATCTTCTTCAAGGAACGCTGGTTCGGTTTCGACGACGGCATTTACAGCGCCGCGCGTCTGCTGGAGATCCTCAGCAAAGAAAAATCCACCGCGGAAGAGCTGTTTGCGACCTTCCCGAATGATATTTCTACGCCGGAAATCAATATCCATGTGACCGAAGAGAGCAAATTCAGCATCATTGATGCACTGCACGACGCGAAGTGGGGCGAAGGCGCCGACCTGACCACCATTGACGGCGTGCGAGTCGACTACGCCAAAGGCTGGGGCCTGGTGCGCGCGTCCAACACCACACCGGTGCTGGTGCTGCGCTTCGAGGCCGATGACGAGGCGGAATTGCAGCGCATCAAGGATGTATTCAAAGTCCAGTTGAAGCGTGTTGCCCCTGATCTCCAATTACCGTTTTGATTTAACGAAGCACCCGGAGCCCTGAATGACCCTCGAACGCGAAGCCGCCGCCAACACCGCCAAGGTCCTGTCCGAAGCGCTGCCTTACATTCGCCGCTATGTCGGCAAGACGCTGGTGATCAAATACGGCGGCAACGCGATGGAAAGCGAGGAGCTGAAAACCGGCTTCGCCCGCGACATCGTGCTGATGAAAGCTGTTGGCATTAACCCGGTGGTGGTTCACGGTGGCGGCCCGCAAATCGGCGACCTGCTCAAGCGTCTGTCGATCGAGAGCCACTTCATCGATGGCATGCGCGTCACTGACGCGCAAACCATGGACGTGGTGGAAATGGTCCTCGGCGGCCAGGTCAACAAGGACATCGTCAACCTGATCAACCGTCATGGCGGCAGCGCCATCGGCCTGACCGGTAAAGACGCCGAGCTGATTCGTGCGAAGAAGCTCACCGTGACCCGCCAGACGCCGGAGATGACCCAACCGGAAATCATCGACATCGGCCAGGTGGGCGAAGTGGTCGGGATCAACACCGACTTGCTGAACCTGCTGGTCAAAGGCGACTTCATTCCAGTGATCGCACCCATCGGCGTCGGTGCCAACGGCGAGTCGTACAACATCAACGCCGACCTGGTGGCCGGTAAAGTTGCCGAAGCGCTGAAGGCTGAAAAGCTGATGCTGCTGACCAACATCGCCGGCCTGATGGACAAGTCGGGCACGGTCCTGACCGGCCTGACCACCCAACAGGTTGACGACCTGATCGCTGACGGCACCATCTACGGCGGTATGCTGCCGAAGATCCGTTGCGCGCTGGAAGCAGTGCAAGGTGGCGTGGGCAGCTCGTTGATCATTGATGGTCGGGTGCCGAATGCAATCCTGCTTGAGATCTTCACCGATACCGGTGTGGGTACCTTGATCAGCAATCGCAAGCGTCCCTAAGCAACCCATACAAAAAGACCCCGCTCAGCCTGGCTGAGCGGGGTCTTTTTTTGCCTGCGATCCCTGTGACAATCCAACTTTTGTGGCGAGGGAGCTTGCTCCCGCTAGAGTGCGCAGCACTCACAAAATCCTTGGGTCTGCTACGCAGCCCAGCGGGAGCAAGCTCCCTCGCCACACAAGCCCGATACCACAGGGAAATGCGGTCAGACGCCGAACTGTGCGCGGTAGGCTTCAACCGCTGGCAGGTGTTGCTTGAGCTGCGGATCGTCCGCCAGGAATTCGAGCACCTGGTTCAACGAAACAATGCTGATCACCGGGATGCCGAAGTCGCGCTCCACTTCCTGGATGGCCGACAACTCGCCGTTGCCACGTTCCTGACGGTTCAGGGCGATCAACACGCCGGCGGCTTTGGCACCGTCCTGGGAAGCGATGATCTGCATCACTTCGCGGATGGCAGTGCCTGCGGTGATCACGTCGTCGATGATCAGCACGTCGCCGGTCAACGGTGCGCCGACCAGACTGCCGCCTTCGCCGTGAGCCTTGGCTTCCTTGCGGTTGAAGCACCATGGCAAATCACGGTCATGATGCTCGGCCAGGGCCACTGCGGTGGTCGCCGCCAAAGGGATGCCTTTGTAGGCCGGGCCAAACAATACATCGAACGAAATACCGCTCTCGACGATGGCTGCCGCGTAGAAACGACCCAGCTGCGCAAGGGCCGAACCCGAGTTGAAAAGGCCGGCATTGAAGAAGTAAGGACTGGTGCGTCCGGACTTCAGGGTGAACTCGCCGAAGCGCAAAACGCCGCGATCGATGGCAAAACGAATGAAATCGCGCTGATACGCTTGCATGAAAAAAACCCCAAATACCACGGATTTAGCTAATTAGGTTGACGCCGTGTATCATACACGCACGCGATTTTTGGGGCCATTTATGCGGATCATCAGTGTGAACGTCAATGGTATTCAGGCTGCAGTGGAGCGAGGTTTGCTCAGTTGGCTGCAAGCACAGAATGCCGACGTCATCTGCCTGCAGGACACCCGCGCCTCCGCCTTTGAACTGGACGATCCAGCTTTCCAACTGGATGGCTACTTCCTTTATGCCTGCGAAGCTGAAGTTCCCGCCCAAGGTGGCGTGGCTTTGTATTCGCGGCTGCAACCGAAGGCAGTCATCAGCGGTCTCGGCTTCGAGACAGCCGACCGCTACGGGCGCTACCTGCAAGCCGATTTCGACAAGGTCAGCATCGCGACCTTGCTGCTCCCTTCGGGGCAGAACGGCGATGAAGACTTGAACCAGAAGTTCAAGCTAATGGACGACTTCGCCCGTTATCTGGATAAACAGCGACGCAAACGTCGCGAGTACATTTACTGTGGCTCGCTGTACGTGGCGCAACAGAAGCTGGATATCAAGAACTGGCGTGACAGCCAGCAATCCCCGGGTTTCCTGGCACCTGAACGTGCCTGGATGGACGAGATTGTCGGCAACATGGGCTATGTCGATGCCCTGCGTGAAGTCAGCCGGGAAGGTGACCAGTACAGCTGGTGGCCGGATAACGAACAGGCTGAAATGCTCAACCTCGGTTGGCGTTTCGACTATCAGTTGCTGACACCGGGCCTGCGCCGCTTCGTACGTAGCGCGCGCCTGCCTCGTCAGCCACGGTTCTCGCAGCACGCGCCGCTGATCGTGGACTACGACTGGACGCTGACTATCTAAGCGTCGTTTCGCACACACAAAAAAGCCGACATCAGTGTCGGCTTTTTTGTGTGCGCTGATTTCTGGCTTTTTGTAGGAGTGAGCCTGCTCGCGATAGCAGTAGACCAGTCACATTGATGTTGAATGTGAAGGCCTAATCGCGAGCAGGCTCGCTCCCACAATGGATTTGTGTCGTGGCTTACTTGATCAACCGCCAAGTGAATGGATACCGGTAAGGCACCCCTTCGTTGGCCTTCACGCCGCCGATGATCGTCAGCACCAGCGCACCGATCGCCAACAGACCGAACAGGAAGAACCCGACGATCACCACCATCAGCAGGAAGCAGATGGCGGAGGCAATGGCGACGGTGATCTGAAAGTTCAGCGCCTCCTTGCCCTGCGCATCGATGAACGGGTCCATCTCGCGCTTCATCTGCCAGAGAATCAGCGGGCCGATCAACGTCCCGAACGGAATCCAGATCCCCAGCAAGGCGGACAGGTGACAAAACATTGCCCACTGCCGAACCTCTTTGCTCGGGGTGGGAAGCAGCTGTTGCTCGTCACTCATGGCGTCCTCCTTGGTTGGAGCAGATCCGATCAGTCGGCCAGTGCAGCCTTTTGCAGTTCGAAGATTTCGGTCATGCCTTTCTTCGCCAATTCAAGCATAGCGTTCAGTTCTTCCGGCTGGAACGGAGCGCCTTCGGCAGTACCCTGGACTTCGATGAAGCCGCCAGTGCTGGTCATTACTACGTTCAGGTCAGTCTCGGCAGCCGAGTCTTCCAGGTAGTCGAGGTCGAGCACAGGCTCGCCCTGGTACATGCCGACCGAAACGGCAGCGATCATTTGCTTCAGCGGGTCGCCGCCTTTCAGGCCGCCACGCTTTTTGATCACTTTCAAGGCATCGACCAGTGCAACCATGGCGCCGGTGATGGACGCGGTGCGGGTGCCGCCGTCTGCCTGGATCACGTCGCAGTCGACGTACAGGGTGACGTCGCCCAGCTTGGACATGTCCAGCGAAGCACGCAGGGAACGACCGATCAGACGCTGGATTTCCAGGGTACGGCCGCCTTGCTTGCCGCGGCTCGCTTCACGCTGGTTACGCTCGCCAGTGGCACGCGGCAGCATGCCGTATTCAGCGGTCAACCAGCCTTGGCCCTGACCTTTGAGGAAACGCGGCACGCCGTTCTCGACGCTGACGGTGCAGATGACTTTGGTATCACCGAACTCGACCAGTACAGATCCCTCGGCGTGTTTGGTGTAGTTGCGGGTAATGCGGATCGAGCGGAGCTGATCGGCAGCGCGACCACTTGGACGTTTCATAGGGAGTACCTGTACGGGGGACGGAAAACTGCGGAGCATTATAGAGCCGCAGGGCCGCGAGTGGGCACTTCTAAAAAAATCCCCCGACGACTGAGGGCCCTGAATAGCGCTTTACCGACGGCCTGCAGCCCTTTGTCACACCGTGTGTTTGGGCGCATTCGCCCCACTGCGCTACAATCCTGCGCCTTTGCTGCCTCTGGGCTTAAATTCATATAGATCAGGCCTGCGAAACCTTTGGTAACGCATGAACCTGCATTGCGAGGTACCTCCATGGTGCACAGCATGACCGCCTTCGCCCGCGTCGAAAGAGCCGGCGCCCAAGGCACCCTGAGCTGGGAACTGCGCTCGGTCAACAGCCGCTACCTGGAGCCGCACTTGCGTCTGCCGGAATCCTTTCGCGACCTCGAGGGCGCGGTCCGCGAAGCCCTGCGCCAGGGAATCTCCCGGGGCAAGCTCGAATGCACCCTGCGCTTCACCGAAGAAAATACTGACAAACCACTGCAAGTGGACCGCGAACGCGCCGCGCAATTGGTCGCCGCCGCCGAGACCATCGCCGCCCTGATCAAAAATCCGGCCGCGCTGAACCCGCTGGAAGTCCTGGCCTGGCCCGGCGTGCTGGTGGGCGACGCGACCGACCCGCAAGCCCTGAATGCCGAAGCCCTGGCGCTGTTCAACGAAGGCCTGAAAGAACTCAAGGCTGGCCGCGAGCGCGAAGGTGCGGAGCTGGCGCGGTTGATCAACGATCGCCTGACCTCCATTGAAGAAGATGTGGTGACCCTGCGTGAACTGGTCCCGCAAATGCTCGCTACCCAGCGCCAGAAAGTCCTCGACCGCTTCGCCGACATGAAGGCCGAGATGGACCCGCAGCGGCTGGAGCAGGAAATGGTCATGCTCGCGCAAAAGAGCGACGTCGCCGAAGAACTGGATCGCCTGAGCACTCACATCATCGAAGTTCGCCGGGTGCTCAAATCCGGTGGTGCTGCCGGTCGGCGCCTGGACTTCCTGATGCAAGAGCTCAACCGCGAAGCCAACACACTGGGCTCAAAAGCCTTCGACCCGCGCAGCACCCAGGCGGCGGTCAACCTCAAAGTGTTGATCGAGCAGATGCGCGAACAAGTGCAGAATATTGAGTAAGGCAACCCTGACATGACCCACAGCACCGGCACCCTGTACATCATTTCCGCACCTTCGGGCGCGGGCAAAAGCAGCCTGGTCAAGGCCCTGACCGACGCTGATCAGGAGATCCGCGTCTCCGTCTCCCACACCACCCGCGCCATGCGCCCCGGTGAAGTGAACGGCGTGAACTATCACTTCGTCGAACGCAGCGAGTTCGTGAAGATGATCGAGCATGGGGATTTCCTCGAGCGCGCCGAAGTGTTCGGCAATCTCTACGGCACTTCGCAAAGCCATCTGCAGCAGACCCTGGACGAAGGCCACGACCTGATTCTGGAAATCGACTGGCAGGGTGCAGAGCAAGTGCGCAAGTTGATGCCCCAGGCCCGCTCGATCTTCATTCTGCCGCCGTCCCTGCAAGCCTTGCACCAGCGCCTGACCAATCGCGGCCAGGACAGCGATGAGATCATCGAAGGCCGGATGCGCGAAGCCGTCAGCGAAATGAGCCACTACGTCGACTATGACTACCTGATCATCAACGACGATTTCGCCCACGCACTGCGCGATTTGCAGGCGATTTTCCGTGCCAATCAGCTGCATCAGAAGCGCCAGCAGCAGCGTCACGGAAAACTTTTGGCCGAATTGCTCGGCTAAACAGCTCTTCCCAAAACTGTTGCAAGGGCTTTACATTGGCACTTGCAGCGCGTTGAAGGGCTTGGTCAAAAAATCAGCGCTTCCCTAATCGCTGGTGATTTTTTAAACTGTCGAGTCCGCTCGCCCAACCGGGCAGCGCGCATATTGCATTCGCTCCGAGGAATACCATGGCCCGCGTAACCGTTGAAGATTGCCTAAACCACGTGGAAAACCGCTTTGAGCTGGTCATGCTGTCTACCAAGCGTGCCCGTCAACTGGCCACCGGCGGCAAAGAGCCACTGGTTCAGTGGGAAAACGACAAGCCTACCGTTGTAGCCTTGCGTGAAATCGCTGAAGGCCTGATGAGCTACGAGTTCATCGCCAACGCTGAAATCGTCGAAGACGAACCGCTGTTCGCAGCGTTCGAGGACGAGTCCAACGAGGCAGTCTAAGCCATGCCTGGTCGACGTAGCACGGCGCGGGGTCACAGCGAACGGCAGGATTCATCATGCCGAGCATAGACGCCCTCGCCGATCGCTTATCGACCTACCTCGGCAAGGACCAGGTCAACCTGGTCCGCCGAGCGTACTTCTACGCCGAACAAGCCCACGATGGCCAACGCCGCCGTAGCGGTGAGGCGTACGTCACGCACCCCCTCGCGGTTGCGAATATTCTTGCCGACATGCACATGGACCATCAGAGCCTGATGGCTGCGATGCTGCATGACGTGATCGAAGACACCGGTATTGCCAAGGAAGCGCTGCAAGCGCAGTTCGGCGAAACCGTGGCCGAACTGGTCGATGGGGTCAGCAAACTGACCCAGATGAACTTCGAGACCAAGGCCGAAGCCCAGGCTGAAAACTTCCAGAAAATGGCCATGGCCATGGCCCGCGACATTCGCGTGATCCTGGTCAAGCTGGCTGACCGCCTGCACAACATGCGGACGCTGGAAGTCCTGTCCGGCGAAAAACGCCGCCGGATCGCCAAGGAAACCCTGGAAATCTATGCGCCCATCGCCAACCGGCTGGGCATGCACGCCATCCGCATAGAATTCGAAGACCTCGGCTTCAAGGCGATGCACCCGATGCGTTCCGCACGGATCAACCAGGCGGTCAAACGCGCCCGGGGCAACCGCAAGGAAATCGTCAACAAGATCGAAGAATCCCTCAGCCACTGCCTGGCCATCGACGGCATTCAGGGCGAGGTCAGCGGTCGCCAGAAACACCTCTACGGCATCTACAAGAAAATGCGGGGCAAGCGTCGGGCCTTCAACGAGATTATGGACGTCTATGCGTTCCGGATCATCGTCGACAAGGTCGATACCTGCTACCGCGTGTTGGGTGCTGTGCATAATTTGTACAAACCGTTGCCGGGGCGCTTCAAGGATTACATCGCAATCCCCAAGGCCAACGGCTACCAGTCGCTGCACACCACGCTGTTCGGCATGCACGGTGTACCGATCGAGATTCAGATCCGCACCCGTGAAATGGAAGAGATGGCCAACAACGGCATCGCCGCCCATTGGCTGTACAAATCCAGCGGTGACGAGCAGCCAAAAGGCACTCACGCCCGTGCCCGTCAGTGGGTCAAGGGCGTGCTGGAGATGCAGCAACGGGCTGGTAACTCGCTGGAATTCATCGAGAGCGTGAAGATCGACCTGTTCCCGGACGAGGTCTACGTGTTCACGCCCAAAGGCCGGATCATGGAGCTACCCAAAGGCTCCACGGCGGTCGACTTCGCTTACGCAGTGCACACCGACGTGGGCAACAGCTGCATTGCCTGTCGGATCAATCGTCGTCTCGCACCGCTGTCCGAACCGCTGCAAAGCGGCTCCACGGTCGAGATCGTCAGCGCCCCCGGCGCGCGGCCGAACCCGGCGTGGCTCAACTTCGTGGTCACCGGCAAGGCGCGGACCCACATCCGCCATGCGCTGAAACTGCAACGCCGCTCCGAGTCCATCAGCCTCGGCGAACGCCTGCTGAACAAGGTCCTCAATGGTTTCGACAGCTCCCTGGAAAAAGTCGCGGCCGAGCGCGTCAAGGCGATGCTCACCGAGTACCGCCTGGAACTGATCGAAGACCTGCTCGAAGACATCGGCCTGGGCAATCGCATGGCCTATGTGGTCGCCCGCCGACTGCTTGGTGAAGGCGAACAGCTGCCGAGCGCGGAAGGCCCGCTGGCGATTCGCGGCACCGAAGGCTTGGTACTCAGTTACGCCAAGTGCTGCACACCGATCCCGGGCGACCCGATTGTCGGCCACCTGTCCGCGGGCAAAGGCATGGTCGTGCACCTGGACAACTGCCGCAATATCAGCGAAATCCGCCACAACCCGGAAAAATGCATCCAGCTCTCGTGGGCCAAGGATGTCACCGGCGAATTCAATGTCGAACTGCGCGTCGAGCTGGAACACCAGCGCGGCCTGATCGCTCTGCTGGCCAGCAGCGTCAACGCGGCCGACGGCAATATCGAAAAAATCAGCATGGACGAACGCGATGGTCGCATCAGCGTGGTCCAACTGGTGGTCAGCGTGCACGACCGCGTGCACCTGGCCCGCGTGATCAAGAAACTGCGCGCCCTGACCGGGGTGATTCGCATCACCCGCATGCGTGCGTAAGCCACCTATTACAAGGAGTCATTCATGACCAAGACTGTTATCACCAGCGACAAGGCCCCGGCCGCCATCGGTACTTACTCCCAGGCGATCAAGGCTGGCAACACCGTTTACATGTCGGGTCAAATTCCTCTGGACCCAAAAACCATGGAACTGGTTGAAGGCTTCGAAGCCCAGACCGTCCAGGTGTTCGAGAACCTCAAAGCGGTGGCCGAAGCAGCCGGTGGTTCGTTCAAAGACATCGTCAAACTGAACATCTTCCTCACCGACCTGAGCCACTTCGCCAAGGTCAACGAGATCATGGGCAAGTACTTTGACCAGCCCTACCCTGCCCGCGCCGCCATCGGCGTAGCGGCCCTGCCAAAGGGTTCGCAGGTTGAAATGGATGCCATTCTGGTCATCGAGTAATACATCCGGCGCAGCCTTTTAAGGTTGCGCCGCTGCTGTATGTATAAAAAGCGTTTCTGAAAGGATTCCACCATGCGCCAAGCGCTAGCTCTCTCGCTGGTCGCCCTACTCTTGGGCGGATGTGCCAGCAACCCTGCCGACCGTGACATCAGCGGCACCTGGATCAATCAGGTGGCGATCGACGCTGCGTCCAAAGGCGGCCTCCTGCGTGAAGCGCTCCAGGCTTATGGCCCGAACCTGGAATGGGACGTCAACACCAAGGCCAGTCAGGCCCGCTACACCAATGGTTTTGAAAACGTCGACGGCAAGCTGCTGGGCGAAGCGTCCGGTGCCTGGAAAGTCGACTTTTATGGCAGCTCCGCCAGCGAGCTGAAGCGTGACGGCAAGCAACTGAGCCAGGCCGCCAGCGACAACGAACCGGAGCAGGTCTTTGACCGCGCGCTGATTCCGGTGCCGGATGGTGCACCGATTGGCGCGAGCTTCGAACGCGCGCTCTACACCGCCTACATGGGCGGCAGCTGGAAGATCGTCAGCGGCCCAGGCGAAGGCAATTCCGTGCAGTTCCAGGCCGATGGCCAGGTTGCCGGTTTACCGGGTGCAGATCGTTATGCCCTTTGCCTGGCGGGCGATTGCGCATCGATGAGCGGCGGCAATGACAATATGTGGCTGCAAGTGAACGGCCAAGGCAATACCTGGATCTTTGCGCGCAAGGGCAAGGAACTGGAAATTGTGCAGGCTGTGAACACTGCTCAGGCGGACGAGATGCCTCAGTTCACGCCGGGTGAGCGCAAGTGGTTGCTCGAGAAGCAGTAACCCGGCCCTGAAGGCCAACACAAAACCCATGTGGGAGTGAGCCTGCTCGCGAAAGCGGTGTAACAGCCAACAAAAATGTTGAATGTTATGGCCCCTTCGCGAGCAGGCTCGCTCCCACAATTGGTTTGTGGTGTTTGAGAGTTAGCCGCGGCCTTCGAGGATGGCGGCGTAGCCTTCGCGAAAGCTTGGGTACTTCGGTGTCCAGCCCAAGGCCTTCGCCCGGGCATTGCTGCATTGCTTGCTACCCGTGCGCCGCACGCTCGCGTCCTCAGCCCATTCGGTCACGCCCAGATACTCACGCAACCAGCCCACCACTTCGGCCAGCGGCGCAGGTGCGTCGTCCACACCGATATAGACGTCATCCAGCGCCACCCCGCGCCGATCCGCCTCAAGCAGAAATGCCAGCAAGCCTGCCGCGTCGTCGGCGTGGATGCGGTTGCCATACAGCGGTGGATCAATGGCCACGCGATAACCCCGACGAACCTGCGTCAGCAAGAATTCACGACCGGGGCCGTAAATGCCTGTCAAACGCACGATACTGGCCGGGATGCCGCTATCGAGCGCCACTTGTTCGGCTTCCAGCATCAAGCGGCCGGAATAACCGGCTCCCGCCTCAGCCGGCGAAGTCTCGTCGACCCACTCGCCATTCTGCTGGCCATACACACTGCTGCTGGAAACAAACAGCAGGCGATTGGGCACCTGCCCGTAGTCGTTCAGCCACTCCAGCACATGCTGCAAACCCTGGACATAGGCCGCGCGGTAACCGGCTTCGTCGTGATCGGTAGCGGCCGCGCAATACACCAGGTAATCCACCGCTCCGACCGGCCAGGTCGCTGGACAGTCTTCATTGAACAAGTCACCGGCAACGCCAATTACGCCCTTGGGCAGGCGTGAGACGTCACGCCTCAGGCCATGAACTTCCCACCCGGAAGCCAACAATTGCGTGGCCAGACGACTGCCGACATCACCGCAGCCGGCGATCAAAACAGAAGGCGCGGACATCAGAAAACTCCCTCAGGAAAGGTACAGACTAGCGCCCGAAATGGATGAGCGGCTAGTAATGGAGGAAAAAAAGAGACGCTATTACTTTTGTTAACAAGAATTAATTGCAATAATGCCGGCCACTTTTGTTCTCGGCCTCACGAGGCCTGGAAGAGCATCTACCGTTTTTCTTTCTCAGGTCCGGCCAGCATGACACCCAATCAATTCCCCGCTTCGCCTACCAAACGACCTCGCGCCTGGAGCGCTCTGGCCGCCCTGCTGCTTACCCTGATGCTCGCACCGGTCGCCGCCTTCGCTGACGAAGCCTCGGCATCCGTCGCCCATGAGCCTTCGGCTCAAGCAATACCTGACGTACCGAGAAATCCTGACGGTAGCGTCGATACTTCGTCCCTGCCTCCGGAAGTACAAAAAGCATTAGCCGAGTTCGGCGAAGCGGCGAAGAAGATGAACGAGCCGCAAGAAGAGGACAACTCGCTGGGCATGGCCCACGACCTGTCACCATGGGGCATGTACAAGAACGCCGATATTATCGTGAAAATCGTGATGATCGGCCTGGCCATCGCCTCGATCATCACCTGGACCATCTGGATCGCCAAGGGTTTCGAGCTGATGGGCGCCAAGCGTCGTCTGCGCACCGAAATCGTCCACCTGAAAAAAGCCACCACGCTTAAAGAAGCCAGTGCGACAGCCACCCAGCAAGGCACCCTCGCCAACTTGCTGGTGCATGACGCCCTGGAAGAGATGCGCTTGTCGGTCAACAGCCGCGAGAAAGAAGGTATCAAGGAACGCGTCGCCTTCCGCCTTGAGCGCCTGGTTGCAGCCTGCGGTCGCAACATGAGCAGCGGCACCGGCGTACTCGCCACCATCGGCTCCACCGCACCGTTCGTCGGCCTGTTCGGTACCGTGTGGGGCATCATGAACAGCTTCATCGGCATCGCCAAAACCCAGACCACCAACCTCGCCGTCGTGGCTCCCGGCATCGCCGAAGCCCTGCTGGCGACCGCGCTGGGTCTGGTTGCGGCGATTCCGGCCGTTGTGATCTACAACGTCTTTGCCCGCTCCATTGCCGGTTACAAGGCGCAGGTGTCCGATGCGTCAGCAGAAGTCCTGCTGCTGGTCAGCCGCGACCTCGACCACCAGCCGTCCGAGCGCAGCTCGCAACCGCACATGGTGAAAGTGGGGTAATCGGCCATGGGCCTGCATTTGAGAGAAGGCGCAGACGACGATCTGGCCGAGAACCACGAAATCAACGTCACACCGTTCATCGACGTGATGCTGGTGCTGTTGATCATCTTCATGGTGGCGGCCCCGCTCGCCACCGTAGACATCAAGGTCGACCTGCCCGCGTCCAGCGCCAAACCGGCACCGCGGCCGGAGAAACCGGTGTTCCTCAGCGTCAAGGCTGACCAGCGCCTGTTCCTCGGCGAAGACGAAGTGAAGGCCGAAGCACTCGGCGCCACCCTCGACGCCAAGACCAAAGGCAAGAAAGACACGACGATCTTCTTCCAGGCCGATAAAGGCGTGGATTACGGCGACCTGATGAGCGTGATGGACAACCTGCGCTCCGCCGGTTACCTGAAGGTGGGTCTGGTCGGACTCGAGACGGCAGTCAAGAAATGATCACGACGCGCCAAAAGCTGACGCGTTACAGCGCGAGCCTGGCCGTGGTGCTGGGCGTCCATGCGCTGGCCATTGCGCTGGCGCTGAACTGGACGTCGCGCCCACCGATCGAGCTGCCGCCGCAGGCGATGATGGTCGAGTTGGCGCCGCTTCCGGCACCGCCACCGCCGGCACCGCCGAAGGTCATCACGCCGCCACAGCCACCCGCCCCGGTGGAAGAACTGCCGATACCGAAACTGGCTGAAGTGCCGAAGGCCGAAATTGCGGTGCCGAAACCGGTCAAGCCCAAGCCCAAGCCTCAACCGCCCAAGCCTGTGGAGAAAAAGCCGGAACCGCCTAAAGAGAAGCCGTCCGAGGAAAAACCGAGCGACGCGCAACCGACTCAGGCGCCGACCGAAAAGTCCGCACAGCCAGCGCCAGGTCCGTCACCCGCACAGCAAGCCGCCAAGGCCAGTTGGCAGAGCGAATTGCTCGCGCATTTGGCCAAGCATAAGAAGTATCCACCCGCTGCAAAGATGCGGAACAAGGAAGGTGTGAACCGTCTACGTTTCGTGGTGGATGCGCAAGGTAATGTGTTGTCGTTCGAACTGGCGAGCCCTTCCGGCAACGCCGATCTGGACCGCGCCACCCTGCAAATGATCCGCGAGGCTCAACCACTGCCCAAGCCACCGGCGGATATGCTGACCAACGGCTCCATCGAAATCGTTGCACCGTTTGTTTACTCGCTGGAAAAACGCCGGCGTTAAGTCACCGACAAACCCATGTGGGAGCGAGCCTGCTCGCGAAGAGGCCATTACATTCAACATCTTCGTTGACTGTTACACCGCCTTCGCGAGCAGGCTCGCTCCCCCAAGGTCATGCAGCAGCCATAAAGGCACCGAAAATGTACCTTTTGCATGTCCGCCAGCGGCAAACCCGCTTTGCCCTGTGTCACTCAACGCACTCAGTCTGATAACGTGCGTCTATCGATTGCAGGCGGTATGCTTGGCTCGCAACTTCATGGACGCTTGCTATGACTCTTACAGAATTACGCTACATCGTTACCCTCGCCCAAGAGCAGCACTTCGGCCACGCGGCCGAGCGTTGCCATGTCAGCCAGCCGACCCTGTCGGTGGGCGTGAAAAAGCTTGAAGACGAACTCGGTGTGCTGATTTTCGAGCGCAGCAAGAGTGCCGTGCGCCTGACCCCGGTCGGCGAAGGCATTGTCGCCCAGGCGCAGAAAGTCCTGGAACAGGCCCAAGGCATCCGCGAATTGGCCCAGGCCGGCAAGAACCAGCTGACCGCGCCGCTGAAAGTCGGCGCCATCTACACCGTCGGCCCGTACCTGTTTCCGCACCTGATTCCACAACTGCACCGGGTCGCCCCGCAGATGCCGTTGTACATCGAAGAAAACTTCACCCACGTGCTGCGCGACAAACTGCGCAACGGCGAGCTCGACGCGATCATCATCGCCCTGCCGTTCAACGAGGCCGACGTGCTGACCCTCCAGCTCTACGACGAGCCGTTCTACGTCCTGATGCCGGCCCAGCACCCGTGGACCCAAAAAGAATCCATCGACGCCGCCCTGCTCAACGACAAGAGCCTGCTGCTGCTCGGCGAAGGCCACTGCTTCCGCGATCAAGTGCTGGAAGCCTGCCCG
Organism: Pseudomonas sp. LB3P25; assembly: GCF_054897985.1. Lineage (NCBI taxonomy): Bacteria > Pseudomonadati > Pseudomonadota > Gammaproteobacteria > Pseudomonadales > Pseudomonadaceae > Pseudomonas > Pseudomonas sp. LB3P25. Next base: position 39,558 of record NZ_CM142711.1, read on the forward strand.
ACCCTGGCCAAAGGCAACGACGGCGCCAAGCACACCACGGTGGAATCCAGCTCCCTGGAAACCATCCGTCACATGGTTGCGTCCGGCTTGGGTATCTCGATCCTGCCGCTGTCGGCGGTCGACAGTCATCACTACGCCCCCGGTGTCCTCGAAGTGCGCCCATTGTCGCCTCCTGTGCCGTTCCGCACCGTGGCCATCGCCTGGCGCGCGAGCTTCCCGCGGCCGAAGGCGATTGAAATCCTCGCTGACTCCATTCGCCTGTGCTCGGTGGCCAAGCCGCAAGCACCGGTGGTTGCGGCCTAAGTCGCTGCCATGACCGAGTTGTCGCAAGTGTCGGTGACGGCACTCAAGGGGGTCGGCGAGGCCATGGCCGAGAAATTGGCCAAGGTCGGCCTGGAGAATCTCCAGGACGTGCTGTTCCACCTGCCGCTGCGTTACCAGGACCGCACTCGCGTGGTCCCGATCGGCCATTTGCGACCGGGCCAGGACGCGGTGATCGAAGGCACCGTCAGCGGCGCCGATGTGGTCATGGGCCGCCGCCGCAGCCTCGTTGTTCGTCTTCAGGACGGCACCGGCGGGCTCAGTCTGCGTTTCTACCATTTCAGCAACGCCCAGAAAGAAGGCCTCAAACGCGGCACACGGATTCGCTGCTATGGCGAAGCGCGGCCCGGTGCGTCGGGTCTGGAAATCTATCACCCGGAATACCGCGCCATCACCGGTGACGAGCCGCCGCCGGTGGACGAAACCCTGACCCCGGTTTATCCGCTCACCGAAGGCCTGACCCAACAGCGTCTGCGCCAACTGTGCATGCAAACCCTGACGATGCTCGGGCCCACCAGCCTACCCGACTGGCTGCCGAGCGAACTGGCGCGGGACTATCAACTGGCGCCGCTGGCCGATGCGATTCGTTACCTGCATCACCCGCCCGCCGATGCCGACGTCGACGAACTCGCCCTCGGCCATCACTGGGCCCAGCATCGTCTGGCCTTCGAAGAACTGCTGACGCATCAACTGTCCCAGCAACGTCTGCGTGAGAGCATGCGTTCCCTGCGCGCGCCAGCGATGCCAAAAGCCACCCGGCTGCCGGCCAAATATTTGGCCAATCTGGGCTTCGCACCGACGGGTGCCCAGCAGCGTGTCGGCAACGAAATCGCCTACGATATGAGCCAGCACGAACCGATGCTGCGGCTGATTCAGGGTGACGTCGGCGCGGGTAAAACCGTGGTCGCCGCCCTCGCCGCACTCCAGGCCTTGGAGGCCGGCTATCAAGTCGCACTGATGGCGCCCACCGAAATCCTCGCCGAACAGCACTTCATCACCTTCAAGCGCTGGCTCGAACCGCTGGGCATTGAAGTCGCGTGGCTGGCCGGCAAGCTCAAAGGCAAGAACCGCGTGGCCGCACTGGAGCAGATTGCCAACGGCACACCGATGGTGGTCGGCACCCACGCGCTGTTCCAGGACGAAGTGCAGTTCAAGAATCTCGCACTGGCGATCATCGACGAACAGCACCGCTTCGGCGTGCAGCAACGGCTGGCGTTGCGGCAGAAAGGTGTCGGCGGGCGGATGTGTCCGCACCAACTGATCATGACCGCCACACCCATTCCCCGGACGCTGGCCATGAGTGCCTACGCTGACCTCGACACCTCGATCCTCGACGAACTACCGCCCGGCCGGACCCCGGTGAACACCGTGCTGATCACCGATACCCGGCGCGTCGAAGTCATCGAACGGGTGCGCGGCGCCTGCGCTGAAGGACGTCAGGCCTATTGGGTGTGCACGCTGATTGAAGAGTCAGAAGAGCTCACCTGCCAGGCCGCCGAAACCACCTACGAAGACCTCACCGCCGCCCTCGGCGAGCTGAAGGTCGGGCTGATCCACGGCCGCATGAAGCCCGTCGAAAAAGCCGCGGTCATGGCCAAATTCAAGGCCGGCAACCTGCAACTGCTGGTCGCGACCACGGTGATTGAAGTCGGCGTCGACGTGCCCAACGCCAGCCTGATGATCATCGAAAACCCCGAACGCCTCGGGCTCGCGCAATTGCACCAGTTGCGCGGTCGCGTGGGGCGAGGCAGCGCCGCCAGCCATTGCGTGCTGCTCTACCATCCGCCGCTGTCGCAAATTGGCCGTCAGCGCCTGGGCATCATGCGCGAAACCAACGACGGGTTTGTCATCGCCGAAAAAGACCTTGAGCTGCGCGGCCCCGGCGAAATGCTCGGTACGCGTCAAACCGGCCTGCTGCAATTCAAGGTCGCCGACCTGATGCGCGACGCCGATCTGCTGCCCGCCGTGCGCGACGCCGCCCAAGCGCTGCTGGAGCGCTGGCCAGATCACGTCAGCCCGCTGCTCGACCGCTGGTTACGTCATGGGCAGCAATACGGCCAAGTGTGAGCACCGTCGCAGTTTCTGAACCACCGTTCTGAGCAAGCTGGTTATACTCCTGCCATTGTTTTAAAACGGATACAGACCATGACCGAAGTTGCCCTCGCACCCGCCTCCCCGCACGCTCCGTCGGTTATTCGGCTGATGCTGGGCAAATTGGGTATCGCCTACGAAGAAGTCCTCGACCATCACGGCCTGAACGCCGCACGCAAAGTGCAGGCTGTTCTGCTCGATGACGCCGTGGGCACGCTCATGGTGCTGTTCCCGCAGAGCCAATTGCTGGACCTCAATCGCCTCGCCGAACTGACCGGCCGCCGCCTCACCGCCGTGTCCACCGAACGCCTGGTCAAAATGCTCGGCAAACACAACCTGAGCCTGCTGCCCGGCATGCCGGCGCTCACCAGCTCACCGTGCCTGTATGAAGAAAGCCTGCTGCGCGAGCCGAAGTTGCTGATCAACTCGGGTGAGCCCGGCGTGCTGCTGGAAGTCACCAGTGAAGACTTCAAGACCATGCTGACCAAGGCCAGCGCCGCCAACTTCGGTGAAGCCCTGACCAGCATTCGCCCGAACCTCGACCGCCCTCACGATGACCGCGAGGAAATCACCCAAGCCGTTCAAGCGTTCACCGCGCGGCGTATCCAGCAGCGCCTGGAAGAAACCATCGAGATTCCGCCGCTGGCCGAGACCGCGCAGAAAATCATCAAACTGCGCGTCGACCCCAACGCCACCATCGACGACATCACCGGCGTGGTCGAAACCGACCCGGCCCTGGCCGCACAGGTTGTGAGCTGGGCGGCGTCGCCGTACTACGCCTCGCCGGGCAAGATTCGTTCAGTAGAAGACGCCATCGTCCGGGTCCTGGGCTTCGACCTGGTGATCAACCTGGCGCTGGGCCTGGCCTTGGGCAAAACCCTGAGCCTGCCCAAAGACCACCCGCAACACACCACGCCGTACTGGCAGCAATCGATCTACACCGCCGCCGTCATCGAAGGCCTGACCCGCGCCATGCCGCGCGCACAGCGTCCGGAAGCCGGCCTGACCTACCTCGCCGGCCTGCTGCACAACTTCGGCTACTTGCTGCTGGCCCACGTCTTCCCGCCGCACTTCTCGTTGATCTGCCGCCACCTGGAGGTCAACCCGCACCTGTGCCACAGCTACGTCGAGCAACACTTGCTGGGCATCAGCCGTGAACAGATCGGCTCGTGGCTGATGCGCTACTGGGACATGCCGGATGAACTGGCTACGGCGCTGCGCTTCCAGCACGATCCGGGCTACGACGGCGACTACGCCGAATACCCGAACCTCGTGTGCTTGGCCGTGCGTTTGTTGCGTAGTCGCGGGATCGGCTCCGGGCCGGATGAAGACATCCCGGATGCGTTGTTGGAGCGTGTGGGGCTGACTCGCGACAAAGCCAACGACGTGGTCAGCAAAGTCCTCGAAGCCGAAGTCCTGCTGCGCGAACTGGCTTCGCAATTCACCCAGGCCTAAAACCAATCGCGGGCAAGCCTCGCTCCCACAGGATCACCAAAACCCTGTAGGAGCGAGGCTTGCCCGCGATGAATCCCCCGCCGATCCACCCGAACCACCACAACCCCTGTGGGAGCGAGCCTGCTCGCGATGAATCCAACTCGGCATCTCTGAATCACCACACCCCACTGTGGCGAGGGAGCTTGCTCCCGCTCGACTGCGCAGCAGTCGCAACCCAGCTAACGCGATGTATCAGATACAACCGAGGTCTGAGGTATTAGGGCCGCTCCGCAGCCCAGCGGGAGCAAGCTCCCTCGCCACAAAGTCAGTCACTCGACTCAAGCCTTTGCCTTAGCTTTGGCCTTCCGCGGCTTCAAATACTTGGTCAACCCCTGAAACCAGATCACCAACGCCGGATTCCCCTTGATCTGAATCGACTTGTCCTGAATCCCCGTCATAAACGCCAACTGCTTGTTCTTCGCCTGCATCGTGGCAAAGCCATACGCCGCGTCTTTAAAGGCAATCGCAAACGCCGGCTCGGCATACACGCCGGACTTGCTGGTGATGCGCTGATCCTTCACAAAGAAATGCCGCGCCACTTTCCCGTCCAGGGTCTGTAATTGGAATACAAGCTCCTTATCACCCAACTGCTGTTGAAATGCAGGATTAGTCCGACTGGCCTTACCCATCAACAAACCCAGCATCCACAGAAGAAAACGAAATTTCATGCGCACAGCCTCAAAAGGAAAATGAACGGCCGGCGCAGTGTAGCGGCTTCATGCAAGAACGCCACTATCTGGTTGCGTTAGAAGAAGATACGGTGTTTTTTGACGCCAATGACTACCAAGTCACGCCAACCTGATCGTTCCCACGCTCTGCTTGGAAATGCATCCCGTGACGCTTCGCGTCACCTCTCAACACCTTCCCTACACCTGAAGAAACACAATCCTGTAGGAGCTGCCGAAGGCTGCGATCTTTTGATCTTGATCCCCTCAAACCTCTCGGACATTTCCTTCAACATGCCGGGCTGTCCGTGAACTAGGCAGTCTTCGGCATCACCGATAGTCTCTGGTGGTCGCCGCAATTCGGTGACACGGATGTGCAAGTCCGAAACCGGGAGAGAATTTATTAACTCCGAGGATTTACACCTATGACCAATCCAACAGCTAACTCGCCCGAAAACGAAGACACATCCCCCTACGAATCTCTCGATTCAAAAAAACTCCACGCAGCCGCAGAGCGCGCTCTAGATCTTCACCTCGGCACACCTGCGGATAAAAAACCTAAACGTCGCAATGGCGACCTCTTCATCGTCGCTCCCGACCTCCACACCGAAACCGTCCTGGCCAACGCCTCGGAAGACCTGCTGTCCATCAGCGCCATCGCCGCCGACCTGGCCGACAGCGTAGAAGGCTCACGCCGCTCCGTCGCACTGGCACTCAGTAGAATGGCGGTCGGTGTGCATCTGTTAGTGGAGCGAGCGCTGGATCATATTGATTCGCCGAATCCGGCGGAGCATCGGGCGAAGGTGTAGCAACTTCGCGAATAGAGAACGGGGGGCTTTGCGCCCCCCTTCTTGCTGAACAGCGAAATTCACAGACAGTGACTGGCCTTTATGTCTGAGCCTTGCGAAACCAAGCGCTTCACGCTGTCGCTACCCTGCGGGCTACCTTTGTCAGCTGACAACTGATAACAGGCCAACGCCCGGGACATATCCTTAGTTCCCAACTGGCCACTCTCAAAAGAAGAACCCAGATAGTTGCTCGCCTCTGTGGACCCCATGGATACCGCGCGAAAAACTTCCCTTTCTGCCTGCTCGGGGTGCAGGCAAGGGCCGTTATAGTCGGTGGAATTACCGTTACAAAAATAAGTGGCATAACCCAACGCGCCGCTCGGTGTCGTCGATGCCGCTTTGAACAAAGCCTCAAGCTTGCTGGTTTCCAATTGAGGCGCCATCTGCGAAAGACTCAAACTTGCCGCCGACAGACTCGCCTGTGGATCACCCGACTCCGCAGCACAGACATAGTTTTCCAGGGACGCTTCAATCAACTCCGTAGTCAGACGGTATCGCTCAAGAAACCCTAGCCCGCCCAAACCTTCAGCACGTTGATAACAAAGGTTCTCGGCGCGGCTCATTCCGGGTCTAGCGGGTGCGACAAGCTCCTTCTCACTGAGCGACCAATCCTCAATCCCCACCAGCGCCCAACACGATTTTTTAGCAAAGTTAAGAATTTTGATGTTGCTGTTACCAGCCCGTTTATCCACAACGTTCATGTGAGTGTCGTCGACCGTTTCGATCTCAACCCCTTCAGTCTTGCCTTCCATCGCAGCCAACAACGGAAACGCCAAACCGGCGCCTGGCTCAGCAGTAATTTGCGGCTCAAATCGACCAGGATCAGAGGTCCGTTTCAACACCAATATTTTCACTGCCAGTGCGGTTAGGCGCTTCTGGGACTCTGCGTTGGCAGAAAACGCTGGCAGAAACTGAGCAAAATCCTGGGACGGACATGATCCACGCCCAATCACTGAGCCACTCCGATTGTCGGACGCAATGTTGTCCAGAAAGACGGAACGGTCGCGACTCATACTCGCAACGCAATTGTTCACGGCTGTCACGTACGCAGACGAGCCAGGCTCCGTTTCAAACGCATCGAGCAGGCAATCGGTATCACGCAATTTGATCCAGGCCCGCTGAGACTCTTTAACCTTCACCATATAGTCAGCAGCGACGACGGGATCAGTCTGATTGCCGCCCTCAAGCCGTACCATGAGTTGCTGATAGCTGACGTTTAATTGTGAATCGGCAGCTGACTTCAAACTTACAGAGCATCTTTCACCCTGAGAGCTAGTGGATATTTTTTCACAAACATCCTGCGCAAACGCAACAGACGACAACGAAGAAAAATTAAAAGCCAGCGCATAAAACGCGATCATCAAAAACGGCTTAGTCATTGAACACATAACCTTCCATAGAAACGTCCACATCCATTTCATTGCCAATGAAAACTCATACTTATTCATCTGGTGCGATAGCAATCTTCAGAAGAGGACCATGAAGGTACACAACAGCCTCGCGGCCATTAATGTCTACCGGCGTAGGGTTCTGAATCAAATCCTCACCATCTCCACTAACTATCTTGGTAAGTGTCTTATCTAAAATATTGGCACGCCATATTGTTATGCTTCCGTTCTTAAAATAAAAAATGGGGCGCGACTTACTCCAAATCGGGCTGTAAATATACCAATCATTTCCCGGTGTATTGACAGGCGCAATAGTTTCCTCTCCAGCGGAGTGCGAATAATATGCCGTTATAGGTCCAAACATCTCAATGGTACCGAACAGCACCCCGCCTATGGCGTGTTCAGTGCTATTTGACCACTGCTGAATCAGCAAGCTAGTCTCCTTAGGTTGTGCATTCGACCCCAGTTTGTAAACCATACCTTTCTGCTGCTTTCTAGTTATCTGTTCCCGATAGTAAAAAGACCCATCTAAAATCCCGGCGAACCTTTTGCCTTCGTCATTTCCGCCTAAATTTAGCGCGCCATCAAATCCGATATCTTTAGCAATGGTGTGGGTAATGGGTTGTGCTATTGGATTTCTATCCACATATTCATACAGATTCCCCCTATAAGCAGACAACTGGGTATCGTAGTGCCCTTCGAAAATGATGACATGTAGCATCCCTGCCAACATTTCTGCGGAAAGAAGATAACGTTCAGTGACGCCCTTCTCGTTCGGAAGCCCCGCTAGCCCCACGGTTCTCCACGAGCGGGAACTTTGCGTATATATTTTGTCCGCCGGCAGAAGCTTGATATCTTTTTCAGTAACAGGAGCGTTTTCCGGCAACGGTGTTAGAAAACGAATTTGTTGATCGTAAGCGTCTTCCAAACACTCTGTTGATTCGCAGGTGTTGCGCTGCGTCTCAAGCCATTCACATTCAATAATCTGAAACGTATGTTGATTTTTTAATAGTTTGAAAGCTGCGCTCAACTGTTCATCCAGAGTAGATAAAGACGGAGTTTCGCAGATTTTTCTCTCTACTTCTGTTGAGGCTTTGTCGCAGTCAAAGCTTGCCGAATACGTATAAGAACTGAGCAGCAGTAGCAAAACAAGCGACACTCCTGCAGAAAGGAATTTTAATTCTCTCATTAAACAACCATAAAATTTATTATGCCGAAGGACGTTCACAAAAAGGAAAATAACGAAGTCTCGTCTATTTATTAAAAACATAGAATTGGACCGACGAGCTTCTTACTTTTATTTTTCATTTATTTTGATGGCGGAGCGACCGCGATCTGCCTAGCACGATCAAGTGTCAGACGAATCAAGCAACTAGCAGATTGCTCACCATATATATACTTTACGCACTCGAGATCCCGAAGTTTCATCCAAGCTCGTTGAACCTCACGAAACGCGGTTCTTTTTTCGTCATTTAAACGATTTGCCTTATCATGGTAAGCCGAATTAAGCAGCGCATCCGCATCCGCCAGAACCAACTGATAAATATCGCTCTCTTGCACTATTTTGACTTGAGGTAAACTCTGAGGTAGATCCGCATCCCAGTTATTCAATCCATTATTATCATCAACTCTTAGCTTGACCGTTTTATTATCAAACCACCCATATTGATTTTTTTCCTGCTCCGATTTGTAAAGCAACTCAATATAAATTGGGTCGCTTCCCCGTTGCGGATCATTTAGCAGAGTCTGCTTTAAAACACTGACATTTCCATTTCCCTCATCCAGTTCGAAAGAAAAGCAAGGGTTTGGCCCAGGCTGAGCAGCTGACTTGCTAGCACGCATACAGGCCGCTCGAGTGGAGCCGCTTGGCTCATTACTTCCCGTTTCTACATCTTGAACTCGAATTAGCAGTCTCAGATTAGGGGCCGCAGAATAGTCGGCTTGTAATATCTTCGCGGAATAGAACGGTTCTGCTTGAACGGTAGCAACGCTAGATACAAAAAATGCTGAGCATGCCAAGAAAACTATATTTTTAACCACAAGTACTAATTCCATTTAGTTCAAAAAATTGCAAACCACTGGGACAGATTTAAAAAAATGGGGACACCCATCTATTTATCGTAAGCCAAATCTACTTTACAAATAAATTCGCCCATTTTTTTGCTTCTGCTCATCTGTGAGAACCACTTAATGAACGTTTATATTCTTTTTAATATAGGATTTTATTGATGCCGCATCCTTATAGGCAAAGTGCTCCTCCTCTCCCTCCTGGTAACCATCAATACCGCTCAGATGCTTATCGAACCGAATAAGCTTATTAGTCACCAACTGATTTTTCGACCCCTTCTCATAACTATAAACCTGATAAAGGGTTCCATAGGTACCAATACCCCTACTGGTAAGCTCCCAAGAAACCAAAACCAATACATTTTTCTTCCCTTGTACGGGGTAAAAGAACAGCGACTCAATTTTAGGATCTGAGCCAGCGACATCGTACTTATCAACTAGACTTTTAACCTTGCTTTTATCAGCCTCTGCTGTCTCTAGGATTAGCGAGATAGGGAACTCTGCATCTCCCGTATCTAAAAATGATAACTCGCCATTATCTACAACGTTTGTTTTAAATGGACCTTGAATTACCTTGCCTTGCAAAGGCCTCGCATCATCTTGAGCAAAGCTTATACCCGCCAAAATAAAAAAGAAGAAAAACGCAGTAAGCCGGAGCATTGTGAGCACTCTCTTAATCAAAGATTCATTAGCGTTGCGAGAGATTGGAATCGGTTATTCCTATCCGTATATCCATTTTGGCCACCGTTCACCATCTGCATTACGTTAACGACACTGCCTGTCTTAGCAATATCACAAAGCTTCGTCCCTCCCTGACCAGTTTTCGTGAACCAGAATACGAAAGCAGACTCCACACCGTATTCGATCGAGGAAACCAGTAGATCAGGGTTGGCCACGAAATCCTGTATATCCGTTGGATTTTTCTAGCGAGGAAAAAGGGGCAGATTTATTTATCGATAGCTAACCTACCCCATAAATAAATCTGCCCCCTTTTCTATCTCAGATCAATAGATTGGCATCTGAAACCGCATTCTCGCCATACATCTTTCTGGCGCTTCCCCATACAACTTCTGAGTCATGGCGCAATTCTTTTCTGCATACTCATTCCACGAAGGGCCAAAGTCTACATCCCCTGCAACGTATTCAACTGCTTTGGAGTAATCCATAGCAGTAGCTTTCTCGTTAACCACTGAAACTGCCTTGTAAAAGCCGTCTCCAATTACGCCGGTGCGGAGATATATGAGCTCACTCAAGCGAAAACTTGTAAGCTGTTTCATGCAAGAAATTTTGTCTATTGGCGCCTCCGCACCAGAGGTCCCCTCGCCTTCGTCGTTACAATATCCATCTTTCAACTTAATCCAATTTTTCTGCACAGCCAGCAATTCGGATTTTAATGACACATCTAATTCTAACGACAACGCTTTGTATTGATCATTTAGCACTTTATCAATTTTGACAAATGCTGCCTGCGAGCAGGTAATAATATCCGGATTCGTTAGATTCGCAGAATTACATTTAATATCCGCCAATGCTAACCCCATCGAAACGTACAAAATGGAGACAGCAGTAAACATTTTTTTAATTACTTCCAGCAACTGCATTTTAATGCCTCCTCAAAATAAACTGCTTCTTTTTCACGCCTTGTCACGAGACCAGCTGTTTCAGGAGCATTCTCCCAAAGCCTTTTCATACTGCGAAGTCGTGAAGGAATCAACTCAGGTTTGTCGCTATCAAAATCTTCTTTTATCTGCTTCATCTCCAGACGCGCCAGTGCTTTTGCTGGAGTGCTTCCGCTTAACGCATTGCCTCTATTTACGACGAGAGAGAGCAATACACCCTGACAATCCGGATGTAAATTTATCGCTTTAGGGTACACATTAACAACCTGTTGAGCATACCGTCTCTTCATAATCACAGCTAGCTTCAGCGCGCTATCTTTACTTATCGATATGGAACTCACATTGTGAACAAAGTCCCTGGCGTCTTGGCCTTTTTTACCTAATGCACCCTTCAAGCTTTCTATTTCACTTGCTGTGTAAAGATCTTTAAGCTCAGCATCTACCGCGGCAGAAGTTTGCTGTCCAAGATCATAGCCATAACCGATAGTCACACCACTATTATTATCAGCCAAAGCATACGGATGTTCTCTATACGCCTCAGTCGCCAAGAGAAAGTCGAATAGCTTCTTGGAGACCACATAGGGCCCGACCGTCGTTTCCAAAGTATAGACTTCCGACTTACACTTCTCAGGACATCCAGACAGGAAGTTGCCCAACAATCCAATTGGATGAATATGTTGAATATTAATATCGCTGGTTATTCCATATTTTCCAACCAGTTTGTCCCACCAACTCAAACGTTCAATCCGCGCCTTCTCTTCAACCCATCCCTTATGTGGATCCGAGTCGCTGTGCCCCATTAGCTCATCCAAGGCATCCCACTTCTCTTTTTTGTATTGCCACTCGCTCTCGTAGCGCGTAACCATCTGAGAGATAGGTTGAGAGAGCCAAGGCTTACCTAGGGCTTCTTTTATTTCCAAAGGGGTCAGCTTTTTATCGCCATTTTTGTCCAGTATTTTATACAACTGCTGCTTCGCAGGACCGTCGTTAGCGTTTCCGACATTAGGCAGATAAGTTGCTCGCTCCTCTTCATTAAGGTTTTCCTGTGCATGAAGAAAGGCAGCCAAGTGGTCCACATTGCTGACGGTTTCTTCAATAAAACTGAAGTTTTCCCACTCAAAGGGCGAGTGACGAGACAACGTGATGTCTGGCTCCGCGAACCAGCCGCTGATCTCGTTGCCATCCGCATCCCCCAGCAGTCCATCTAAACGCCACCAAAGCGTGTAAGTGGTTGCTCCACCCATGACGACAGGTACCTTGATTTTTTTCTCGGCAGGTAACGCTTCGAGCACACCTACAGGAACCAAAAAATCATAGCCGACCTTTTTGTGGGCGTCGGTTACTTTGGGTGGATTCGCAGCGTTCATGCCTTGCACATGGGTGATCAACAAGCTGTCTTTGGGAATCTTGAGCAGTGTTTTTTCGGCTGCTGGCAAACCTGTAGCCTTCTCCTTGCTCAGATCGGTGAATGCCTTGATGTCTTCGCAGCTAAACACTTCCAAGTGCAGCAAGTTTTTGGGGGCAGGATCAGAGTGGTTCTGATATTTCCCTACATGACCAATCAGGCTCCCAGCCTTTACCGGAAATGGACGCTCCAGCACATGGACAGTATTTTTTTCGGCCGGCTCACTCTTCGTTTCAAGCATTGCGGTCGAGACATAGCCGAGCACGCCATTGGTTGCGGTCAGCGCAGGGACAGCACTACCGCCAACGATTTCTAGCAACTTTTGATAGCTACCACTTGTCCCGTCATTCCCGATTTTCACCTGAGTTCCAATCGGTAGAATTGATTTTATAGCGCTTGTCCGGTTATTCGTTACATGAACGGCAAGGCCTTTTTGAGGCGGGTTCATTTCATCTTTCGCAGCGCCACCGATAACGTAGCTATTGGGTGTTGCACCAGCCGTCATTTCTCTCTTGAATACCCAACCGGTTCCCGGAAGAAGACTGGCATCAGCAGGAGTAACACTCACCACCTTGAGCCATCCGTGATCTTCTTCGCCTGTTTCAACGACCGTGCCGCGGGGTAATACGGTTAACACAGTGCCGTAACCAGGTTTTCCCCTCGGTTCCTGTCGAACCCTCAGCCCCAGGAGTTTGTCATTAGCAGCTGCCTTGACCTGCCACTTACCACCGTTCCAGAAGGTCGGTCCGCCTAATGCGGGAGTAGAATTGTAGGTATTCCAGTCCAGCAAATGCATGTAAAGACTGAAAAACGTAAGGCTTGGCCCAGGCACAGTTGCCGCAGGTGACGCGCCGGAGGCAGGTGCTGGTGCGGGAGGCACGGGAACTTCCAGACGGTGCTTAACCAACACAAACCCCGTTGAATAAACCGAATGCGTCGAACCGAAATCTGATTTTGGGTATGCCTCGTCAATCCGATAAGCCACTACCTCGCCGTCTGCGATGCACCTGACTTCCGTCAGATCACTCACCAAACCGGTGTCTTCATCAAAGTGAACACCGCCGTGCCAAAGGCCGTTGGCACCTAATGGATAGTAACCATCCTTGGCCTTCGCCAGCGCCTTGTAAAACTGCTGTGGATCCGTCACTTCTGCTGTCCCTACTTTCAGGGGATACGACCATTTTTGTACTTTGCTAGTTGTTTCTGTCATTACCAATTTACCTAAATCCTGATCCCTGGTGGCTTGGATTGCCGTCTATGTCGATCAACCAGAAAAATTGAGCATTCGTTTGGGTTTGCGTTTGACCTGTTCCTCAGGCGCATTCAACAACGCCTGATCCATCAAACTCCCCGCCTTATCCTTATCCGCAGCCCCCGGCAGCACCGGCGGTTTAATCCCAATCCCTGTCCCGCTCCCCGCCGAACCACCCGCGTTAATCTTCACGATCGGCCCAACAATCGTCACACCACCGGCATCCAGCTTGATAAAGCTGCCGCCCCCCAAAATGGTCAGTTCCGAACCCGCCTCAATAACAATCTTCGCCCCGGCCTTCAGATGAATCTCTTTCCCAACGCTAGTCAGCTGCGCAGTCCCCAACTTCACATGCTGGTTCTGCCCAATCGTCAGGTGATCGTCCATCCGCGCTTCAGTCTTACGATCAGCAATCGTGGTGCGATGTTCTTCAGCTTTGAGCTCGGTGTAAGTGTTCTTCTCCACCGTGTCGTGGCGTTCGTTACCCACGCGAATCTTCTGATCATGCTCAATGTTTTCATCCCAATCCCGCTGGGCATGGATGAAGATCTGCTCCGCCCCTTTCTTGTCTTCAATCCGCAGTTCATTGAACCCACCGCCCCCGGGTGAGCTGAGGGTTTTGAACACGGTTCGGGTTTTGTTCGCCGGCAGATCGTAGGGAACCTGGTTTTCCTTGTGGTACAGGCAACCGGTGACCACAGGCTGGTCGGGATCACCTTCGAGGAAGGTCACCAGCACTTCCATGCCGATACGCGGGATGGCGATGGCGCCATAACGATCACCGGCCCAACTCGAAGAGACACGCATCCAGCAGCTGGTTTTGTCGTCGGCCAGGCCTTCGCGGTCCCAGTGGAATTGCACCTTGATGCGGCCGTACTGGTCGCAGTGGATTTCCTCACCTTTGGGGCCGGTGACCATGGCGGTCTGGCTGCCGAGGACGCGTGGCTTCGGGTGCTCCAACGCGGGGCGGTAGAACACGTCCCACGGGGTGGCCAGGAAGCGGTTGCGGTAGCCCTGGTGGAAGTCGTCTTTGTCGTCGGTGGTGTCGCTGGTCACGGACTCTTCGAGCACTTGCGGTTGTTTGCCTTCATGGACGATTTCGGTGAGCAGCCAGAGGTCGTTCCACTCGGTGCGCGGGTGGTCGGACATTTCCAGGAAGTGGCCGCTGACCAGGGTGGTCTGATCGCTTTTGCCTTCGGCCTGGCGGTAGTCGGCGCGGTGGCGTTCGAGGGCGCGTTGGCTGAGGAATTTGCCGCGCGCACGGTCGAGGAAGCGGCCGGGGTAGTCGTAGTCTTCGAGGTCTGGCTCAGTGCTTTCGCCGTCGGGTTTGTACGCGGATTCGAGTTGCAGACGTGGTTTTTCGAAGTCGTAGTCGCGGCGGGTGACGCGGCCGGTGCGGGTTTCGAGGCGCAGTTTGAAGCCTTTGATTACCGGCTCATCCGCGACCATGCCGCTGCCTTGCACGTACGCGGTTGGCTGCCCGAGTTTTGGGAACACGGTCTGATCATCGCCGAATACCAAAAGATGACCTTTGGAACTGTGCTGGAAGTGGTAGTGAATGCCTTCTTCTTCGCACAGGCGCTGCACGAAGTGCAGGTCGGTTTCGTCGTATTGCACGCAATAGTCGCGGTCCGGGCACGGCTGGCTCAACTGAAATTTGTAGGCGTTGCCTTTGATGCCGTGCTCATCGAGGATCAGCGCGATGATTTTCGGCGCGGACATCTGCTGGTAGATGCGCTGATTGGTGCGGTGGTGCAGGTATTGCAGTTGCGGCACCAGGGAGATTTTGTAGCGGGTCAGGCGTTTGCCGGCATCGCCTTGGGCGACGCGGTAGATCTGGCCGTGGATGCCGCTGCCTTGCGGATCGAACGCGAGGAATGCCTGTTTATGCAGGAGCTTTTCCAGGTCCAGATCGGGGTTTTCGCTGACCAGTTCCAGGTCGAAGCGATACGGCTGGCTGATGCCTTCAGTGCCGGTGAACGACAGCACTTGCAGGTCGCCAACATAGTCGTCGACGGTGAGGCTGAAATGCGTTTCGTTAGCTGAGTTGAACATGGCTTGCTCCCTGTTCGGTAGTCATCCGTTACGCCCGAAGTCGCAGGCGTTGCAGCCAAGACGATTTGGCGCCCATGGCGTCACGCAGTTGGGCGGCAGTGATCGTTCGATCTGCCGCATCGAAAGCCAGCGCCGCTCGCAGGGCTGGCCAGCAGTGTTTCGGTAGATTCCTGGGTGCGTGCAACTCGCGTTCGAGGTGGCCGTCGCGGGCCTCGGTCGAGGGCAAGCGGCGGAACGGGTGTTTGCCGCCCGCCAATTCGTACAACACGCAGGCCACGCCGTAGACATCCGCACTGGCCGACAGCGGTTGGCCTTCGAGCAGTTCGGGGGCGGCGTAGCCGGGGGTCCAGGCGTTGAAGCGGCTGCGGCTCAGGTGTGGCAGGCCGGGCAGGATACCCTCCTCGGCCTGGCCCAGACCGAAGTCGAACAGGCGCACGCCTTCTTCGCTGAGCATGACGTTGCTCGGCTTCATGTCACCGTGCAGCACACCGCGCGCGTGGGCGAAGGCCAGCGCGTCGAGCAGCGGCAGCGCGATGTCGCGCAGTTCTTTCCACAGCAAACCCAGCGGCCGCTCGCAGAGTAATTTGTCCAGGGTCAGCCCACGCATGAGTTCCATGGTGATGAAGGCGCGCTGGCAATCGGTGTCCACTTCAAAGCTGTGCAAACGCAGCACGTTGTCGTGGCGCAGGCGTCGGGTCAGGGCGAACTCGCTGTAGAGCAAGGCACTGGCGTCCGGCGATTCGGCAAATTCTTCGCTGAGGATTTTCAGCGCAATGTAAGGGTCGGGATCGCCGAACTGTTCGCTCAGCAGATCCCGTGCGCGGTAAACCGCGCCCATGCCGCCTGCACCGAGCAAGCGCTCGATGCGGTAACGGCCTGCGAGCACGTCCGGCATTTCACCGAGGCTGGCCTTGGTCGGCGCCAGCGCAGGCTCAGCGTTACGCGGCTTTCCGTTTAGAGGCGTGGCAAAGGCAAAGTAAGTCAGGTTACTGGCCTCCTCGTCGGTCACCAGCAGGTCGTCGAGCGGCGGCATGAGTTGGGTCATTGTCGGATCACCACGGCAGTCAGGTTGTCCCGGGCCGAGCCACGCAGAGCGCCGTCGAATAGACGCTCCAGCGCAACGTGCGGTGCGGTCAGGCTCAGGGCATTGCCCAAGGCATCGCTGCTGAGCCCTTGGTACAAACCATCGCTGCACAACAGAAACGTATCGCCGGGGTAAACCTCAAGTTCGAGCACGTCCAGCGTCAGCTGCTCGGCAGCCCCGACCGCGCGGGTCAAGGCATGAGCAGAAGGATGCGCACGAGCGTCCTCGACGCTCATGTTTTGCTCGTCGATCAGTTGCTGCTGCAGCGAATGGTCCTTGGACAGCTGATACAAACGCTGGCCGCGCCACAGGTAGCAACGGCTGTCGCCGGCCCAGATGCAGGCCGCGCGATTACCTTCCACCAGCAGCGCCACCACGGTGCTGCCCATGATGCTGTCATGGCGCCCGGCGGTGACGGTCAACTCCTGACCCAAGCGGCGGTTGAGCCAGTGCAGGCACTGGCGTATGCCTTTGAGTCGTTCGTCGAAGTCGTCCTGCACCGGCAATTCCGCCAGGCTGGCGACGATCAACTGGCTGGCGATGTCGCCACCCTGATGACCGCCCATGCCGTCCGCGACCACCCACAACCCCTGCTGTGGACAGTCGAGAAAAGCATCTTCGTTGCGCGCCCGAACCTTGCCCGGATCGGTACGCGCAGCGCTGCGCCAGGGACTGGCAACCAGCATCAGAGCTGCACCGGCATACGGAAGGTGCGCAGCACGCCCATGTCGAACGGGTTCGGCGTGCGCTGGCTCGACAGCAAGTAGTTGGCGCGCAGGCCGCCCACGTCAGCCTTGAGCACCAACACGTCGCGACCGGTCAGGTACTCGGTCTGCATCAAGTCGAACAGACGGAACAGCGACCATGGGCCGGTGTTCTTCTCGATGCCGATCGGGCGGCCGGCCATTTTGTCGAGGACCAGGCTGGTGCGACCGTCTTCAGCGTCGGTCGGCCATTTGAACGACACCGGCACGATCGGGCCGTGGCGGTATTCGATGGTCTTGTCGCCAAACTTGAACTCGGAACGGCTGACGGCCGGGTCGAGGGTGTACGGCTCCAGTTTGAACTGCACTTGTGGCTCGGCCGGATTGATCGAGAAGAAGCTCTGGCGAATCACTTGTGCCGCGGCCATCTGGTCGAGGTAGACCTTGGAGATCGGCATGCTGTGACCGTCGATGCTGCGCAGACGGTAGTTGCCTGGGTCGCCACTCACGAACGGACGCATGTACGTATCAAAGAAACGATCGGCGATGCCCTGGGCTTTGAAAAACTCGCGGAAGTCGCTGATCGCAACGTCGCTGGTGCTGTGAGCGCTGAACGGGTAACGCTTGTTGATCGCCTTGCCATAGAAGCTGTACAGCTCGCTCTGATAACGCTGGTTCAGGTACTGGTAGGAATCGTTCAGCACCAGACGCCAGGTGTCTTCAGCCAGTACGTTGAACCACACGCTGACCGGACGCGGCAGACGGTTTGAGGCATTGCGCAAGTTGCTCAGCGCATCACGCTGGCCGCTCATGCGGGTCTTGGCCATTTCGAACGCAGCCTGCTCCGGCGCGCTGGCACGGGCCAGGCTCGACAGTTGCAATTGCAGGTCGTTGAGCGCTTGCAGGGCTGGGGTCAAATCAGCGGCCGGGCCGTTGTTGTCATCCAGCAAACGGTGCAGCGGCTCGAAGCGACGTTGCAGGGATTTCTTCGCGGTGTCCGGCAGGTTCTTCGCCATGTCCGACGCTTTGTCCGCTGCAGCAGCGGCCAGTTTGCCGAGCTTGCCGCCCTTCTCGCCCAGTTTGTCCGCCGCCTCGGCAGCTTCATCAGCACTGTCGGCGATCACCGGGAAACGGGTGTTCTCGCGCACTTCCACCAGCAGTTGCAGCACGGGCGAGTTGGCGGACGTCAGGCCCGCCAGTTGCTCGGCACCTTCACCGGCGTCGTTGATCGGGGGTAAGGCAACCTGGCCGACCGCTTCACTCCAGAAGTTGGCGTAGTCGCGGAAGTACAGTTGCTCCAGTTCGACCATCAGGCGACGCAAGTCCATGCCACTGATGCCCGAACCTTCGCCCAGCACCCAGTTGTCACGCAGGATATCGGTGACCAGCGCAGAGCCCTGAACCGAGAAGTACTGCTGATAACCCTGTTGGGTATAGAACCCCGGGATCACGTATTCGGTGCCGACAAACAGCGCACCTTGTGGGCCCAAGTGTTGGCTGAGGCGATATTCCGGCAGGTTACGGGCCTGCTCGCGCAGCATCCGGTAAACCACGTTGGCCAACGACTCGCTACGCAACACCTGACGCGCCTGAGCCACCAGTTGATCGTTCAGTGGATAGATAAACGGCTGCTTCAGCAAACGCTCGAAGTGGGTGTTCAAACCGTTCTGCACGGCGGTGTTGCCGGCGTAACGCTGGGACCATTCAGTGGCCACCCAATCCTTGAGCCACGGGCCGTCGCGGCGATCTTTCATGTTCAACATCAGGTACGCACGCAGGCTGTTGAGCAGGCGTTCGCGGTCCTTCATGTTGGCGCGGATCTGCCCTTCCAGCAGCGTCGCGACCCGTGGCAGCAGTTGCGCTTCAAGCTCACGCTCGTAGGCCTCCTTGACCACCGGATTGACCTCTTCGCCTTGGTACAGACCGCCGCGTTCGTGGTAACTCACGTCGCCTTTTTTCGGGAAGACCTGAGTCGCCGCGTAGCTGGTGTCGAGGGGCTTGAGCACGGCCATGGAATCATCACGCGCGGTCAGGGTCGAGCGCTGTTGAGTCCAGTTTTGAGCCAGGTTCCGCAGGTTTTCCAGACGCTCGTAGTTGGCCGAGAATCCGCCCGCCCACAGCATGCCGAACAGTGCCAGCGCCGCCAATGCGCCTACGTACAACGCGCGTTGACCCCAATGGATGCGGCTGCGTTCGCGCTTGTCCAGACCGGCCAGATCGGCTTCCGGGAAGATAACGCGGCTCAGCAAATGGTGAATGAAGCGCGAACGGCCGCTGCGCAAGGTCGGCAGCACGCCGGCGTTCATGCCCAGATTGGCGCCGATGCCGGCGGTGGTCTGGTCCATCTCTTGAGTCAGGTGCGGAGCGCTGGTCAGGTAGAAACCGCGCAACTGGCTGACACGCTGGTAGCGGTTGCCGGTGAACGCCATGTCGACGAACAGGCACAGACGCTCGCCGATCTGCCCCAGTTGATGCGGGAAGTCGAGAATGCGGCCACGGCGCTGCGTGTCGCGCTCCTGGTGCATGCGCATGATCACTTGGCTGTTCAGGCGACGCAGCAACTCTTCAAACTCGGCGCGCAAGACGGCGACGTCGGTGCCGCTCTGCTCTTTGCGGAAGCTGGTGCCGAGCACCTGATCGCTTTCTTCGCGGGTCAGTTGATCGAAGAACTCGTCGAAACCCAGCAGCTTGTCAGCCTTGCTCAGGACCAGATAAATCGGCACATCAACGTGCAGTTTCTGATGCACATCTTGCAGACGCGCACGCACCTGGCGGGCCAGGGTGTCGAGGTCTTGCTCGGTGTTGCCCAGCAGCATTTCCACCGGAATGGTCACCAGCACGCCGTTCAACGGACGGTTGCGGCGACGCTTGCGCAGCAGGTCGAGCAAGGTGCTCCAGGCGCTGCCATCGACTTCGGCATCCGGCTGGGTCAGGTAACGCCCGGCGGTGTCGATCAGCACACCGTGGTCGGCGAAATACCAGTCGCAATGACGGGTGCCGAGGGTGTCGCGGGTCAGCTTGCGGTCGATCTTGTTGATCGGAAACTCAAGGCCCGAGAAGTCCAGCAGGCTGGTCTTGCCGCTGCCCTGCGGGCCGATCAACAGGTACCACGGCAAATCACTGCGCCAGCGTTCGCTGCGACCGCGATAGAGGCTCGAGGTCTTCAGGGTTTTCAACGCATCCTTGAAGCGCACGCGAAGCTCTTTCTGCTCTTCGTCGATCAACTCTTCACGGCGGATACGGTCTTGGCCGTCTTCGGTGTCTTCGATGGCTTTCTTGCGTACGCCAGCGCGCCAGCTGACGAAGACCATGGTCAGGCCCCAGATCAGGAACAGCACACTGATGGTCAGCAGGCGGGAGGTCGAACCTTCCCAGAACTTGTAGTCGTCGACCGCCAGCAGCGGCCCGACGAACCACACCAGCAGCGCGACGAACAACACCACCAGCAGGGTCCAGACCCAGGTCTTGCGCAAGAATGCGCCGACTTTCTTGAAAAACTTTTTCATCACACGTCCCTGTTTACGGCTGCGACTGCGGCTGAACCGTGGCCGGATCAAGCTGCTGATAAGGTTGCAGAACGGTTTCGCGTTGCTCGCCCAATACCCAGGCGAAGCCCGAATACATCACCACCAGGCACACCACGGTAAACAGCACCACCATCCACGCCGGCACGATGCGCACCAGGCTGCGGCGCTGATCATTCAAGCCTTCCCAATGGGGCGACAGTTCGCGAGGCACGTCGCCGCGCAACTGACGAATCTGACGATACAAGGCGTCGCGGATGCCTTCGAGTTCGAGCATGCCGCGGGCTTGCACGCGGTACTTGCCTTCGAAACCCAGCGACAGGCACAGGTACATCAGCTCCAGCATCGGCAGGTGCTTGACCGGGTTTTTTGACAGGCGATCCAGCAACTGGAAGAACTTCTCGCCGCCGAAGGTTTCGTTGTGGAAGCTGCTGAGCAGGCTCATCTGCGACCACTCGCTTTCGTTGCCCCACGGTGTGGTCACGACAGCTTCGTCGACCACGGTGCAGAGCACGTAACGCGCGGCCATCACCTGGCTGCTTTCGGCGCCGTTGTGCAGCGCCCGCACTTCAAACAGTTTCAGTCCGGCGGTCAGTCGCTCGTTGAGCGCGTACATGTCTTCGCGAGTGTCGCTGTGCTTGAGCCGCACCACTTCCGACAACAGGTCGGACGCGGCGGCTACCAGCGAATTGAGGCTGATGTTGAACGCTTCCGCCGGGCGCAAACGCGCGGCGTAGATCATCCGTTCTTCGAGCTGCTCAAAACGTGGCGGTGCAGCAAAATCTGTTAGCGGACTCTGCGCCGGGCCGTGGCCCTGGCGGTCGAGCAGGACGGTTTTATCGTCCTGGTTGTGTTCCATGTCCTTGATCATGTCGGTCAGTTCCTGATGGCCCAGAATTTCAGTTCAAGCTCGGCAAATTCGCCGGACACGTGGAACGCGAAGCCGCCGGAGCGCTCGAGTTGTGCCAGGTCTTCGGAACTGAGTTCGAGAATGAAATAGGTTTTGTTGGAGTGGAACGCTATCTGCCGCGGGGCCACCGGCAACGGTTTGACCTTGATGCCCGGCAGATGCAGGTTGACCAGTTGGCGAATGCGCTCCACCGGGCCGACCTTGAGGTGCGCCGGCAAGCGATGGCGCAGTTCTTCGGAGTCGCAGTTGGCACTGGCGGCGAGCACGAACGAGGCCGAGCCCAGCAGTTTGTGGTCGTGCAACGGCGAGACGATGATCCCGTACTGGCGCGCTTGCAGGACCAGTTCGATGGCGTGCTGTTCGAGCACCATCGACAGCACCTGACGAATCGCTTCCATCAGTTTGCGGAAACTCGCACCCTGGTCGCTGTGCTGGTAACGGCTGTCCAGACGCGGGCGTTTGCTGTCGCTGGAGAAGGTCGCCAAATCGCCGAGCATGGTCAGCAGCGTGCGGTACAACTCTTCCGGGTGAACCTGCTCCAGGCCGAGGTAGTGGCGCAGCAGCAGTTCGGTGCGGTTGATCAGTTGCAGCATCATGAAGTCGCCGACTTCCGCGCCACCGACTTTGCCGTTGGAGCGGATGCGCTCGGCGATGGTGTCGCCCCGGTGGCCGAGCATGCTGATCACTTCTTTCAAGCACGACAGCAGATAGCTGGAAGAATGCGCCTGAATGTAGGTCGGCACGAAGTCCGGGTCGAGGCTGATCACGCCGTCGGGCGTGGTGTCGAGCACTTCGCAGACCTTCAGTTTCACGTAGGCCTGGTCGCTCTGTTGCTCACCGAGCAACAATTTGAAGTCCGGGCGGCCGCAGCTGACCTGGCTGGTAGAATCGTCGCCAGCGTTGGAGTCGGCGACTTCCGCTTCGTACGCGGTGTAGCGCGCCAGCACGTCGGATTGCTCCGGACGCCGCGACTCGATGTGGTTGCCGGTGACCAGTGGCAGCGCCAGGTAGATCGGCGTATGACCGGTGTTTGGCGGCACGTCGAGCGCCAACGGTTCGGTGTTGCCGCCGAGTTCGAACAGGCTGCCGTCCGGCAGAATCCCCGAGGCCTGGCTGATCACCAGTTTGCCCATGTTGAGGAACTGCAAGTCGATGTCCAGGTTCAGGAAGCCCCAGGTGTAGCTGCCCAGCAACTGCGTGCGGGTCTTCATCTGGTGGTCGTAGTAGCGATCGTTGTGCTGGAAGTGCTGCGGGCGCAGCAACATGCCTTCCTGCCAAATCACTTTATGGGAATTCATGATCAGTCATCCGCCTTGGCGAGCGTTTCGTTGCTATTGCGAATACCGGCCTGGTCGAGGGTCAGATCAGCGTCGGTGACTTCCACCGGGGTGACTTGCACCGTGTAGCGCCATTTGGTTTCCGGCAGATCGCGGTAGGCGGCGAGGATGCCGACGTAGCGACTGCCCTCCTCCACGCTGAGTTTCATCTCTACGGTTTCACCTGGACGCAGTTCAATTTCTTCGCTGGCCACCAGGTCCGGGGCCAGGGATTCCTTGGCGCGCTCGTACAGGCTGAAGAAATCAGCGTTCTCGAACGTTACCGGATGCTTGAGCTCGAACAGACGCACAACGATCGGCGACGGACGCCCGTTGAGGTCCGGGTTCAGCTGATCGCTGGCAGTCAGCTTCAGGTTGAGTTTGGTGACGTTGGAATACGGCGACAGCGACGAGCAGCCGGCCAGCAGCACCAGGGCCGCGAGCGCCGTCAGCGTCTTGAAAAAAGCGGTCGAGCAGCGAGACATGCGCATCATCCTTGGTGGTCGGTGTGAAGGGTGGAAATCAGGCGGATCTGTTCTTCGTAAGCCTGAGCGAAATCGCGGGCCAGCAAGCGCTCGCTCCAGTCATCGTCCTGACGCAGGGCCTGGTGATAACGACCGTAAGCTCTCCAGCGACTGCCGGACGTGGCGAGCAACGGCTTGTTGTCGCGCTCGAATCGCAGGGTCAATTGCTGTGGCGAGAAGTGCTCCAGCGTGCCGCGAACGGCAGCGCGACTGGCGGTCAGCAACGCCACTTGGTGTGCCTGCAAATCGCGGAACGCACGGGAAATTGCTTGCTCGGCCGGCAACTGGCCCGGCTTGTTCGGCTGCAACAAAATGCCCAGCGCTTCGCCGGCATCGACGGCAAATTTCAGCGGGTTTTTGTGAGTGCCTTGCACGGTGGTCTGGGCCAGACGCAGTTCGTTTTTCAGTTCGCTGCGGGTGCGCAGGCTCTGCTGCAAACCGCCGACGCTTTGCTTGAGCAGGCGTGCAGCGTTCAGCGCCAGGGCTTCGCGGGCATCGTGGTCGAGGCCTTTGAGGTCCACGCCCAGTGCCGCACCGAAGTGCTCCCAGAAACCTTCACTCTGACGCTCGACCGCTTTGGGCGGTGGCGCCGGGGCTGGCTCTGCCGGGGCGTTGATCAGCTCCGGCACCATCAGGCTTTCCATGTCGATGCGCGCATAGTCGGCGCGCTGACGGGTGTCCTCGATGGTCGTGCTCGGGGAGATCAGTTCGTCGATTTCCGAGTACACACGCTCTTGCTGATCGAGGGCATTGAGCGGGTCGAGATCGAGAAACGCATCGTCCGGAATAATGCTGCCTGCCGCTTGCGGACGGCCGACTTCAACGTCGAAGGTCGCCGGGTCACGCACCAGCCGCGCACGGATCTCGAAGTCACCCAGCACGTAGACACTGCCGTGCTCGATGCGCATCGCTTCGCCCTTGCGCAGGCGTGCGCCGCTTTCGCTGTCCTGGATACCGTTGCTGCTGGTATCGGTCAGGAAAAACGTGCCTTCGCGATAGCTGATCACAGCGTGATGGTTGGACAGGTGACGCTTGCGGTCCGGGATGATCCAGTCGCAATCCTCGCCCCGACCGATCACGCCTCCGGCCTGTTTGAAGGTCTTCTGGCACAAATCCGTGGGCACGAACTGCTTGGTGTTCAGCATTTCGAAAACCAGTTCCATGGTGATACTCCTTGCGGTCACTTGCCGCGATTGACCGCCTGCGGATCACCCAATGGGCGATAGGTGTTGTCGTTGTATTTGTAATTGCCGCTACAGCCGCCGAGGCCGCATAGAACGACGAGGGTCAGCAGGACGGCTTGCCAGTGACGAACAGACATCAGAGGGTCTCCAGGGGTAGACAAAGTACAAAGCGCCGACCCGTTTGGGTGGCGCTATCGAAAGCGAATGCGGTAGATTTCAAAGCTCTAGTCAGGGACTTTGAGCCGAACTCCTGTGGCGAGGGGACTTGTCCCCGCTGGGTCGCGAAGCGGCCCCAAAACCGGCTACCCCATTTTTTCAGGCAGACCGCGTTTACTGGACTGCGACTGCTGCGCAGCCGAACGGGGATAAATCCCCTCGCCACAGGGAATGCGCTGGCCACAGGGGGCATTCCAACCTGAGAGGTCGGGTTGTAGAAATCCAGATCAACCATCGAAATCACCCAAATTGATATTCAGGCGTCCGAGGCGGTACAGCAGCGTGCGGCGTGGCAGCCCGAGTTCGCGGGCCGCGAGGGTTTGGTTGCCGTCGTTTTTGCGCAGGCAATCGAGCAACAGACTGCGTTCGACCTGTTCCAGGCGTTCGCGCAGGTTCAGGCCGCTGCTGTCTTCCGGCATGGCTTCCATGCGCAGAGAGAAATGCTCGGCCAGTAACTCACCGCCCTCGCACAGCAGCACCGCGCGCTCGACCAGGCCTTTGAGTTCACGCACGTTGCCGGGGAAGGTGTAACCGGACAGGTGATCCAGCGCCGCATCGGACCAGCGCACCGCATCGCGCTGCAAGAACGAGCACGCCTTGTCGGCGAAGTGCCGGGCCAGGTCGAGGATGTCGCCTTCGCGTTGACGCAAGGCCGGTAACTCGATCGGGAATTGCGCGAGGCGGTAGTACAAGTCCTCGCGAAACTTGCCTTCGCTGACCAGTACCGACAAATCCCGGTGAGTCGCGGCAATGATGCGCACGTCGATCTTGTGGGTGTCGTTGGAGCCCAGCGGGCGGATCTCGCCTTCCTGCAGAACCCGCAACAGCTTGGCTTGCAGGGACAACGGCATGTCGCCGATTTCATCCAGCAGCAAGGTGCCGCCGTTGGCTGCGTCGAACAGCCCGGCGCGATCACGGTCGGCGCCGGTGAACGCACCTTTGCGGTAGCCGAACAGTTCGCTTTCCAACAGGTTCTCGGGGAACGCCGCGCAGTTCTGCACGATGAACGCCTGGGAACGGCGCGGCCCGCAGTCGTGAATGGCGCGCGCGACCACTTCCTTGCCGGTGCCGGTTTCGCCACGCAGCAGCACGGTGTACGGGCTGTGCAGGACTTTGCTGATCAGCGAATAGGTCTGGCGCATGGCCGAACTCTTGCCGATCAAACCGTAACCGCTGGCGCTCGGGACGCTGACCTTCATTGGTCGTACATCACCGGTAGGCTGACGCAGACGTTGCAGCAAATGCAGTTGACCGAGGACGAAGGAGCCCAACTGCCCGAGGGAGTCGGCAAAGCCTTGCAGGTCGATGTGCCGGCGACTGGCACACAGCAGCAAGCCTTCGACAGCTTTCTGCTGATTGACCAGCGGCACGCACAACAGCGACTGCCAAGGCGTGGCTTGAGGCGGCAGGAAACCGGTTTCGTGCAGGCTGCCGCTCAGCTCGCTGAGGCACACCACGCGGCTCTGGCACAGGGCGAATTGCAGCAGTTGTTCACCGTTGTAATCCGCCGGCAGGCTCGCCGCTTCCCGAGGTTGCAGGATGCCGTTGAGGCATTCGGCGTTCATCCCCAGGCACGTGTGAGTCGCGTCCAACAGGTACAGCTGAGTCAACTCGCAACCGCTGAGTTCGGCCAACCCGCGCACGAAGTCACCCAGCAGCGCAGAACCGTCCGCCGCCCGCGACAGGCTGGCGAATTGCGCCAGCAAGGCTTCGGCATAGACCAGCGGTTGCGGCACTTGAGTGAACATCACACCCACCTCAGGCGAACTCGCAGGTCACGCTGGCGTTGCCGTCGAGCGTCGCGTGGACACGCTTGAGGCTTTCACCGGTGGCCATCGCATCGAGCAAGCGGTCGGCCACCAGCGGCAGCACGTGCAGGTCCAGCAAATGGTCGATCAGGCGCGCGCCGCTGTCGCTTTGGGTGCAGCGTTCGGCCAGGTGATCGACGAGGTCTTGCGAGTAGGTGAAATCCAGCTGACGACGGTTCAGGCGTTCGCCCAGACGACCGAGTTTGATTTCGATCAGCTCGCGAAGCACCGGGCCGCCCACCGGGTAGTAAGGCACTACGCGCATGCGCGCCAGCAGCGCTGGTTTGAAGTGTTTGCTGAGCACAGGGCGGATGGTTTCTTCGAGCACTTCGGCCGATGGCCGTGCGCCGTTTTCGCAGAGCTCGCTGATGCGGTCGCTGCCCAGGTTCGACGTCATCAGGATCAACGTGTTGCGGAAGTCGATCTCGCGCCCTTCGCCGTCGTTGGCCACGCCTTTGTCGAAGATTTGGTAGAACAGGTTGAGCACGTCCGGGTCGGCTTTCTCGACTTCATCGAGCAGCACCACCGAGTACGGCTTCTGCCGCACGGCTTCGGTGAGCATGCCACCCTCGCCATAACCGACGTAGCCCGGCGGTGCACCGATCAGGCGCGAGACGGTGTGTTTCTCCTGGAACTCGGACATGTTGATGGTGGTGATAAAACGATCACCGCCGTACAGCAAATCCGCCAGGGCCAGCGCGGTTTCGGTTTTGCCGACGCCGCTCGGGCCGACCAGCAGGAACACACCGACTGGCGCATCAGGTTTGTTCAGGCCGGCAGCGGTGGCGCGCATCGAGCGGTCCAGTGCGTGAACGGCTTGTTCCTGACCACGGATGCGAGTACGCAAGTCGGCGGCGAAGCTCGCGATCTTGGCGTTGTGCTCACGGGCCAGTTGCGCCAGCGGCACGCCGGTCCAGGCGCTGATCACTTCCGCCACCAGACGCGGGCAGACTTCGAAGCTCACCAGACGTTCTTTGACCTGAAGCTCGGTCAGCGCCTTGTGAGTTTCGTTGAGCGCGGCTTCCAGGGTTTCAACGCTTTGCGCTTCGTCCACTGGCAGCGTTTCGATCACGGTGCCTTCGGCGTCTTCTTCAACCGTGACGGTGGGCTCGACGGCGGCAGCTTCGCGCGCCTTGGCCAGTTGCTGGCGCAGGTCCAGCAGGCGCTCAGCCAGTTCTTTCTGCTCGGTCCAAAGGGTTTCCAGCGCGACCCTTTCGTCTTCGGCGTCGGCCAGTCGATCTTCCAAAGCGTCCAGCGCTTCGTGATCGATCAGCAGACCGGCCTCGGCATCACGGCGCAGGGCCTGACGCTGACGGCCACCTTCAGCCAGCTCGCCCCGCAGGCGTTCGAGGCTTTCCGGGGCGGCGGCGAGGCTGATGCGCACACGGGCGCACGCGGTGTCGAGGACGTCGACGGCTTTGTCCGGCAGCTGACGGCCCGCGAGGTAGCGAGCAGACAACTCGGCCGCCGCAACCACCGCGTCATCGCGCAGGTAGATGCCGTGGCTCTTCTCGTAAACCTGAGCCAAGCCACGAAGGATGGTCACCGCTTCGCTGACGGTCGGTTCGTGCAGTTGCACCGGTTGGAAACGACGGGCCAGGGCCGGGTCTTTTTCGAAGTACTTCTTGTACTCCGCCCACGTGGTGGCGGCGATGGTGCGCAGCTCGCCACGGGCCAGCGCTGGCTTGAGCAGGTTGGCCGCGTCGGAACCGCCGGCGTTGCCGCCCGCGCCGATCAGGGTGTGGGCTTCGTCGATGAACAGGATGATCGGTTTCGGCGAGGCTTTGACTTCGTCGATCACGCCTTTGAGGCGACGCTCGAATTCACCT
This sequence comes from Pseudomonas sp. LB3P25, assembly GCF_054897985.1. NCBI lineage: Bacteria > Pseudomonadati > Pseudomonadota > Gammaproteobacteria > Pseudomonadales > Pseudomonadaceae > Pseudomonas > Pseudomonas sp. LB3P25. The sequence continues at coordinate 67,862 of NZ_CM142711.1, forward strand.
TTGACGCTGGCGCCGGCCTGCAACAGGCCCATGTCCAGCGACAGCAACTCGACGCCTTTCAAGACTTGCGGCACTTCACCGGCCGCGATGCGCGAGGCCAGCCCTTCGACAATGGCAGTTTTACCGACACCGGCCTCACCGACCACGATCGGGTTGTTTTTGCGGCGACGGGCCAGGATGTCGACCATCTGACGGATCGCGCCATCGCGGCACAACACCGGGTCGAGTTTGCCGTCGCGAGCCTGTTGGGTCAGGTTGTGGGTGAAGCGCTGCAGCAGCGATTCGCCGGGCACGGCCGGTTTGCCCGTGGCCGGTTGTTCTTTCTGCGACAGGGCGAATTCTTTCAGGCGCTCGATGTTCAGTTTGGCCAACAACGACTGGTAGCGGCTGCCGGCATAGCGCATCGGGTTGCGCAACAGCGCGAGGATCAACGCGGCTTGCTCGACCTGGCTTTGGCCCAATTCAAGGTTGGCCACCAGCAACGCGTCTTGCAGCCACTGCACCAGTTCCGGAGCGAACACCGGGTTGCGCGAAGCGCTGTGCTCGACCCGCGATTGCAACGCGGCGCTCAGCTCACCGGCATCCACTTCGGCGTCTTGCAGCGCGCGTGCGAGCAGGCCTTGCGGGCGCTCCAGCAAGCCCAGCAGCAAGTCTTCGACGAGGATCTTACTGCCGCCACGGGCGACGCAGCGTTCGGCCGAACTTTCCAGGTCACGACGGGTTTCGGCGTCCAGCGCCTGGATAAGTTGTTGCAGGTCTACGTTGATCATTGGTCATCTGTCCTTAATGAATTTTGCTGCCCAGGGTCACCACGCCGTCCGCTTTTTCGCGGCCGAGCCAACTGGTCCATCCCAGGCGACAAGCGTTCTGCTCACCGATGCGCAGTTCGCGGATTTCTTCCTGGCGCAGGACCAGGCGAATGTCGTAATCGAGCGGGTCACGCAGGGTGAACCGCACCAGCGCGCAGAGCGGCTGGTAGCCGAAACCGATGGGCAGGAATTCGTGGAAGCGTTGCCAGTCGAGTTCGCGGATGTGAATGCGGAATTTGCCGCTGCGGTCGCGCACGTGTTCGCCCAGCACCAGGTCTTCGCCGAGCAGGCTGTTGGCGCGGCCCAAGCGATTGCGCTGCTCGTCGAGGATTTCGACTCGACGCTCGATGCACTGCTCGATGGTCAGTTCGGCATGCTTGAAGTAGTAACGCAGCACCGCTTCGATCAGCGCCGCCGAGTGCGCCCGCAAGCTGAGCAGGCCTAGGTACGGCAGCAGGCGTTTCCAGTTCAGCTCCTGGGCCCTGCGGATTTCTTCGCCACCGAGGCCGATCAACGCAAACAGCTGCGAAGAAAACGGGTCGAGGGCGCCGCTCTGGAAGCTTGCGCGGTAGCGGTATTTTTTCCAGATCGGCAGCATCAGCCGTTGCAGGCGATGGTGAAACAGGTCGAGGAAGTTGCGGGTCGGGTTGCCGTCTTCGCTATCGCCCAGGGCCTGCTCGCCGTAGAAAGCCGGCAGTGGCGAACCGGAACCGACCAGGCCGATCAGGTTGAAGCGCAGGCGCGCACGCATCTGCCCGTGCTCGTGGAAAAACTCCACGCGATCGACGTCGCTGCCTGGGAAACCCAGGCTCGGGTTGGCCTGGAATTCCAGCTGGTCGTACAAATCATCCTGGCTCAGGTGCGGGTGGGCCTCGCGCAGCCGGTCAACCACCAGCAGCACAGCCTGAAACAGCGAGTACTCGCGTATTCCTCGGGTCAGTCCGCTTAAAGCAGCGGCTGAAGGCCCATACGTGGTGTCCATTGGTACACCTCTCCCTGTGTGCTTTTTACCCGCAGCTCGTGGTACGAATTGAGACTGGCGTAGAGCGCGAAAAACTCGTTAAGAACCGAAGCGAAAACGAACAGGTCGCCCTCGCCGATATACCCTTCCGGGTCGATGGTCAGCTCAGTGCGCAACCCGCGTACCGGCAACCCTCGGTGCAAGCGGTCGACGTGTTGGTGTTTGATCGACTTGAGCCCGCCCAGCAGACGCTTGCTGACTTTTTCAGCGTGTTGGTCGTAGTAGCGCGGCAGGTCGTAGGTTTCGAGAATCACCTTCAACGCATTGACGTCGGCCAGCGACAGATAGTTAAGCGACATGTTGCTGATCAGCTTCCAGAGGAAGTCGCGGTTCAGCGGCGGCGCATAACTGGGCGTGGCCGGGGTGATGTTGCGGAAACTCAGGAACTCTGGCGTCTCTTCGCAGGCTTGGCTGATGTCGCCGAGCTTGAGTTTTTTGGGCAGGTTCTGGTTGGTGCACATCAGCTCGATCGACAGGGTTTCGTGGGCTTCGGTGTGGCGGATGCCGAAGCTCAGGTAGGTGTCGAGGCCGTTGTGCAACGAAGACGAACGCTGGCGGATGCTGTAATGCGGACGGCTGTTGGGCACGTCGAAACTCGGGTCATGCTCGAAGGATTCGAACGGCACGTATTCCTGGTAACCGAGGCCGCCAGGCTTCCAGCCGGTGACGGTTTCCACCGAGAACACGCCGCAGTTTTGCAGATCGAATTCGGCGGGCAGCAGCAGGTATTCGTCTTGCTTGCCGTCGAGACGGATCGGCAGTGCGTCGTGCTTGAACAGGTTGACGATGGGCGTGCAGTAGAGCTTCACGTTGTCCAGCGTCGGACGCATGCGCAGGATGCCGCTCTTGCGAATATCGAAGCGCAATTCCAGGCCGCGCACCTGCTTGAGCGTGTCTTCCGGCAGGGCCTTGAGCAGGTCCAGACCGTTGATGTCGACGAACAGGAATTTGTCCTGAAAGGCGAAATATTCCTGCAGGTAGCGGTAGCCACGGAAGGTGTTCAGCGGATACGGGATCAACGCCTCTTCTTCGGCAAACCCGACCGGCTGCACGCGGTCACCCGGCATCTTGAACGCCATCGGCGTGCCGTTGACGCCATTTATGGGTTTGCCGGCGCCGTCCAGCGGGATCAGCTCGATGCCTTCCAGGTTGCGCAGCAGGCTCAGATAGAGCATCTGGCTGATGTAGCGCTCACCGGCAAAGTGCAAACGCAGACGACTCAGCTCCAGCTCACCGAGGTGACCGTCAGCGCTCATCTCCAGACGCAGGCTCAACAGCGAACCGTCGCCCTTCACCGAGTAATTCAGCGCGGCCAGATCCAGTGGCAAGACTTCCGTCGGGTAGCAGGTGCGAAAGCGGCAACGCACGTCATCGATCGGCACGCTCTCCACCGGCGTATCGCGCTCGACCATCAACGCAGGACCCGAACGCTTCAACGGATCGAACTGCAAAATGCTGAACGCCGGCAGCGGCCGCATGTAGTTGGGCCACAACAGGTGCATCAGCGAGTGGCTGAGCTCCGGCAGTTCGTCGTCGAGCTTCTGGCGCAGGCGACCGGTCAAGAAAGCGAAGCCCTCGAGCAACCGCTCCACGTCCGGATCCCGACCAGCCTGGCCCAGGAAAGGCGCCAACGCCGGGCTACGCTCGGCGAATCGACGACCTAACTGGCGAAGTGCGGTGAGTTCGCTTTGGTAGTAGTGGTTAAAGGACACGGGGGGTTACCTGTTTGTCGTTTTTGCAAAATTTTTCAGAGCCGGAACATCCAACAACTGCGTGCGTCATGGGCAAAAAGAACGGTCATCGACAGTCCATGAACGCACGGCTTTTTCTTCGACCTTCTCAACCCGCGCCAAAGCCGTGCGCAGCGCTTGCCCATCAATGGTTTTGACGGCGCTGGCGCTTTTAATCGACAGGCTGTACTGGTCGCTTATCTGGCCCGACACGTCCTTGCCCGCCGACGTGTAGTTGGCGATGGAACGGCGCTCGTCCGGGTTCAGCCTGAAGCTGCGGGGCTGATCGTCGTAGTTGGAGTCATGGGCCAGGGACAGCTCCAGCGGGACTCCGCAGGTGTTGAGCAGGTACACATCGTTGCGGTAGACCTGCTGCGCAGCGCAGGCCGTCAATGACACGAAGAAGGCAAAAAGACCGGTCCACTTAAACATCGAATTCATCCTTGAAGGCTTCATGGGCAGAACGATGCATCGTTGATCGTCCAGGAGCTGATATCGCCTTGTCTCACCGGTGTTTTGCCTTCAAGGGCCGCTCTTAATGCCTGCGCATGAATGACCTTCGAGCCACTAGCGGTGTTGATCAGCAGTTCGTAATCATCGGCAATGCGCACCACCGAGTCTTTGTCATACGAGATATAGCTGCCGATGATTTGTCGGGCGCCGACCGGCGCGACATAGTCGCCAACAACCGGCCCCCAATTCGAAAAGTGCGAAACCTTCAGCGTCAGCGCACTGGCACAGCTGTTCTGCAGATAAATTTCGTCACGGTAGAGCTGCTGCGAGGTGCAAGCCGTCAGCGGGAACAGCAGCACGGCGCAACCGATGTACTTAATCATCGAAGTCATCCTTGGCAGCTTCATGGGCACACCGACGTATCGTTGATCGTCCACTCACGCTGAGTGCCGTCGCTGATCTTCTCCACGCCGCTCAGGCGCTGTTTCAGCTGGGCGCCATCAATCACTTTGCTTCCAACGGTATCGGTGATTTTCAGCGAATAGTTGGCCGGGATTTGCTCGATCACGTCTTCGCCATAAGAGGCAAAGTTCGCTACCAGCGCCCGGGAGCCCGCTGCCGACTTCACATTGCGCAACTGCGTATGCAAGTTGGAGCCGTTGGATATCTTCATTTCCAAAGCTTGGCCGCAGCGGTTTTCGACATAAACATGGTTGTTGTAAACCTGTTGTGTCGCGCAGCTGGTCAGGGAAACGAAAAGCAGGCTGAAGGCGGCGAACTTAATCATCGAATTCGACCCTGGCCAGCCACAGAAGGCTTTTCACATCTTGTTCGGCAGCGGCAACGCGGCTGAAGAAGTCAATGGAGCGATAACCGCTGTAGTAGTTCATGACATCGATTTCACCGGACGTCGGCTCAGGATGATCGGGCTTGATGCTTTGCCCCAGCGTCGAAGAATCCTTGTGGGTCCAGGAATACATCGGGATCACGCCACCGCCATACTCGTTCAGGATGAAATGCCCAAACTCATGGGCGGCGGTGTATTTGAAGTCGTCGTTAGCGGTGCTCGTGGCAGAGGCGATACCGCTCAGTCCGCTGTTTACAGCGGCCGCGTAGTACATGCCCATGTTGTGATGAATCTTGCGAAACAGCGCCAGACTGGTAGAGCGACCACCTTCTTTCGACAAATTGTCGACGAGAGGAAAGTTGCCGGCCGAAGGCTGGGCATTAACGTCAGCCTTCACCTTGACCTTGTAAACGCCCTTGCTAGTTGTGATACCGCTTGAAATGCCCTGCCCTCGACTGCCATCGCGCGACCAGTAACGCTCGATACCTTCTTTGGCAAAGCCTTCCAAGGTTGCATATGGCGTATGCGGTGCTCCCGTTACGGAACCTGTCGAACCGCCATCGGAAAACTTGGGCCGCAACACAACTTCAACCGTCTTCGCATTCCGATCAACCCGAACATCAACCCACTTCACTTCTTGCGCCGAGCACTCAAGCGTCAAATCGGTGACCTGTTGTTCGCCGCCCTGAGTCGCGGTCAGACGCACTTTAAGGTTCGGGTTTTTCAGCACACGGGTATCGAGAATGCCGGCGGTGTCGTAGCCGTCCCACTGCCATGAGTGCTCACCAGTCGGCAGGAACACTGCGGTATTGGGTTCGGCGTAGATCAGTTTTTCACCGTCCAGCACTTCCAGCTTCACGGTGTCGGCAGCGGCCTTGCGGTTGTCGATGACGAAATCGATCAGCTCACGGTTTTTCGATGCGCCGGTTTTCAGTTCAGCGAAATCCGGAACCTCCAGCGGCGTCAGAACCGAATTGCCGCCAGACTTCAGCTTCAGCCGGTAATCGAGTTTCTTTTCATCGGCACGGGCCTCTGGAATCAATGCCGCGACCACAGCCCCAAGGGCGCTCGCGACAATCCCGGAGAACGGCGCCGGCGAATGCGAATTCCCGATAATCACCGTCCCGGAACCCGCCGTAACCTTGTTGCCATGACTCCCCACCGAACCCACGGTGGCCGCCGGTTTTCCGTTAATCAAAACCGTCGTCGCAAGATCACCAACCATCGCACCACCACACGCCGAGGCATCGCCTTGGCGGGCGGCCGCGAGGCCGTCGAAGAAGACGTCGCCGGAACCGGCGGCGATCGGGTTGGTGCCGTGGCCGGGGAGCGGGCAAGCGGTGGGGTCGGTGACGCGGGCTGCGGGTTTACCGGACATCGGAGTCTCCTTAGTTGACCTTGACCTGACCGCTGCCATCCAGGCGCGCGGCGAAACTGACCTGACGCTTGAAACCATCAACTTCCAGCAAGCCTTCAATGCTGAAGGACAGGCGAAGCTGATCGTGGTCACGCGGCAGGGAGATGACACGCACATTGCTCAGGCGTGGCTCGTAGGCTTCGATGAAATTTTCGATGGCCAGACGGGCCTGACTCAGGGAGTCGTGCAGGCTCAGACGCATGTCATTGAGATCGGGTAGCCCGTAATCGGACAGCGTTTGCACGCTGCCCGCACGGGTGCTGAGCATCTTGGCCAGATGGGCAGCCACGGACGCCATGGCGGAGACCTCGCGGCTCCAGCCGACGCGTTTGTCCGCGTCGCCACCCAGGCGTTCGAAAAGGCTGCCGTATCCAGTCATGAGTTAGGCTCCGCTTACTCTTTGTCCAGCTTGCCAACCAGCGACAGGGTGAAATCGGCACCCATGTACTTGAAGTGCGGGCGCACGTTCAGGCTGACGCGGTACCAGCCAGGCTCGCCTTCGACATCGCTGACGATGATCTGGGCAGCGCGCAGTGGACGACGGCCACGCACTTCGGCGCTTGGGTTTTCCTGGTCGGCCACGTACTGGCGGATCCACTTGTTCAGTTCCAGCTCGAGGTCGGTACGTTCTTTCCACGAACCGAGTTGCTCGCGCTGCAGCACTTTCAAGTAGTGAGCCAGACGGTTGACGATCATCATGTACGGCAGTTGGGTGCCGAGCTTGTAGTTCAGCTCTGCTGCCTTGCCTTCTGCGCTGATGCCGAAGAACTTCGGCTTCTGCACCGAGCTGGCGGAGAAGAACGCCGCGTTGTCGGAGCCTTTGCGCATGGTCAGGGAGATGAAGCCTTCCTCGGCCAGTTCGTATTCACGACGGTCGCTAACCAGAACCTCGGTAGGAATCTTGGTTTCGATTTCGCCCATGCTTTCGAAATGGTGCAACGGCAGGTCTTCAACCGCGCCACCGCTCTGCGGGCCGATGATGTTCGGGCACCAGCGGAATTTGGCGAAGCTGTCGGTCAGCTTGGTGCCGAACGCGTAGGCGGTGTTGCCCCACAGGTAGTGCTCGTGGCTGTTGGCGACGGTTTCTTTGTACACGAACGATTTGACCGGGTTTTCTTCCGGGTCGTACGGGTTACGCAGCAGGAAACGCGGCACGGTCAGGCCAACGTAACGGGAGTCTTCCGACTGGCGGAAGCTCTGCCATTTGGCGAATTGCGGGCCTTCGAAGTGATCTTTCAGATCCTTCAGGTCCGGCAGACCGGTGAAGCTTTCCAGGCCGAAGAATTTCGGGCCGGCCGCCGCGATGAACGGCGCGTGCGACATGCAGGCAACGCTGGACACGTACTGCATCAGTTTCACGTCCGGCGAGCTTGGGGACATGAAGTAGTTGGCGATGATCGCGCCCACAGGCTGACCACCGAACTGGCCGTATTCAGCGGTGTAGATGTGCTTGTACAGGCCAGCCTGCATCACTTCCGGCGAATCTTCGAAATCGTCCAGCAGGTCTTCTTTGGAGACGTTGAGGATTTCGATCTTGATGTTTTCGCGGAAATTGGTGCGGTCGACCAGCAACTGCAGACCACGCCACGACGATTCCAGGGACTGGAAGTCAGGGTGGTGCAGGATTTCGTCCATCTGGCGGCTGAGCTTGGCATCGATCTCGGCGATCATGCGGTCAACCATGGCTTTCTTGACCGGCTCACCGCTGTTTTGCGGCTTGAGCAGCTCTTCGATGAAGGCCGACACACCGCGCTTGGCGATGTCGTAGGCTTCGTCGTCCGGCGTCAGGCGGGTTTCGGCGATGATGCTGTCGAGAATGCTGTATTCGCCGTTCTCGTTGCTCTTTTGCTGTGCTGCGCTAGTGCTCATTGTGTTGGCTTCCTTGGCTGATGGAGACTCAGGCGTCCTGGGCTGCGGCGTTCAGGCCCAGCTCACCCAGTACGCGACCGCGGGATTCGTCGTCGGCGAGAACGCCTTCGATGGCTTTGCGGAACGCAGGCGCGTTACCCAGCGGGCCTTTGAGGGCCACCAGCGCGTCGCGCAGTTCCATCAGTTTTTTCAACTCAGGCACTTGCTCGACCAGGCTGGCCGGGTTGAAGTCCTTCATCGAGTTGACGCGCAGTTGTACGCCCAACTCTTCAGTGCTGCCCTCTTCCTGAAGGCGGTTCGGCACGTTCAACGTCAGGGTCAGCTCTTGCTTGGCCAGCACTTCGTCGAAGGTCATCTTGTCGATGCTGATCGGCTTGCGATCTTCGACTTTGCGTTCGTCCTTGCGGTGGGTGTAGTCACCGATTGCCAGTAGTTTCAACGGCAGTTCAATCTCTTCCTGTGCACCACCGGTGGCAGGTTTGAAAGTGACGTTGATGCGTTCCTTGGGGGCTACCGAGCCTTCTTTGGCCATGGCTTTTCTCCTTGCGGTTGTGGCCCTGGGGCCTATTCGAGTACCACTTCGAGATCGAGGTGGCACAGCCTGCGATAAATCTCTTCCTTGCGTTCACGTACGGCATGGTTCTGCGGTAACAACTCGCAGCAGCTATGCAGTAAATGCAGCACTTCCAGCGCAAGATCGGGCTCCCAGGCGTGCAGGCCTGAGTCCTGTAATGTTTGGTCGAGGGTTTCGAGTTGGGTCCTGGCCAGTTCGTATTTCTTGGCCATGAAACACAGCCGCGCGAGGGCGAACTGCCAGAAGAACCGGACGCGTCCGCCGTGGGCGCTTTGCAGGCCCTGCTTGAGAATCTGCACGGCAGCCTTGAGGCCGTCCTTGCGCAGGATCGGCAGAACTTCTTCCAAGGCCAGCTCCCAGGCCGGCTGGGTGTCGGCGACTTCGACCTTGCGCGGCGCACTGGCGCTTTGCAGGTGCGGCATGACGTGGGCGCTGACCCAGGCGCGGGTGGCCGGATCGGCAAACGGGGCGCCGTCATGGAAACGCAATTCGATGATGCCGGGCAGGCGCTGAATCAAAAGCGCGAAGTGGATTTCCACTTCGCGCATAGCCATCTCGGCGTTGAGCCCCTGGAGGCACTCCCAGACCATTCGCTGGCCATCGAACCAGAACGGCGCCTTCGCCAGGCTCGCCTCCAGTTCCACCAGCAGATCGGCGTATTTGGCCTGGTCGTAACGGTCCTGGTAGGACTTGAGCTTGTCGGCTGGCAAGCCGCGCAGAACAGTGATTTGCTCGGCGTTGCGCTCGGGCACCGCGTCGATGGGCAGCCACAACAGTGTGCGATTGAGGCGCAAGGCGCGCAGGTCGGTGGCTTTCTGCTTGAGCCACCAGGCACACAGCGGACGGGCGTTTTCTTGCTGGGCGCGCAGGGCCTTGTGGGCTTCTTTCTCGTTGTCGATCGGCGCGCCGGGAGTGAACAGCTGCGTGGCGGCTTGTTTGACCTGGGCCACCGCCGCGCCGACCACACCGGGTTCCGGCTGGTTGTCAGCGGCACGCTGGACCATGTTTTTTAAACGGCGTGAGATCGGCAGCAACAACGGCGCATCGTCGCCCAGGTGTTCGGTGCAGGCAGCATCGAGGCCTTCCAGATGTTCCACCAGACGGCGGAACAGCGGCAGCTGCTCTTTGATCGCGACGTTTTCGTTGAGCACCTGCTCAAGACGCGGTACCAACCAACTGATGGCAGCGGAGCGGGTGCGGGCCTTGTTCGGGTGGACTTCGGCCCAGTGGCTTTCGCACAGGTAGTGCAGCAAACCGAGGCCAGCGAGCAGTCCTTGAAAGGATTCGCGCTGGTACAGAGCCCAGGTCAGCCAGGCGCCGACCCGCAAGTCCTTGGACTGGGTGCGCAGGAGGTTTTCGCTGTTTTCGCGGATTTTCAGCCAGTCGATCTGACCGCTTTCGTGCATGGATGAAGCTTTCGCCAGCTCGCTTTCCAATGCCTCATATTCGCTCGAAAAGCGAACATCCTCGCCCGCGAAATTCTCTTTGGAAACAGAGGCTTTTGCGAGTTCAAGATAATGAGCCGAAAGTTTGCTTGAGTAGGACATCCATGGCCTTTATTTAGGATTACGGTCATACGCCTAATGGAGTTTCCGGGGCGCGGGACAGTATCAAAGAGCTGCGATGAGTCTCATCCAATTGAGTTCGTGCTCTTTCAAGTGCGCGCATCGTAATCACAATGATGGCCACTAGCAAGCATCCGATTAAACAACAAGACGAAGTGTTGTTTATTGCCTGTAGGAGATGTCCCTATATGTGCAAGGGGATTCCCCGATGCCGCATTAATAATCACCACTTCACCTGATAGCCCTGAAACCATTGACGCAGAGCGGTCCGTCAAATCCGACAGGGATAGTGAGCCTCACTCCCCGTGACAGGTGCGCAGCATGCCAATAATTAGCAAGGATGAATGTAGGAAACCTCCGAATTGTTTCCGAAATTTTAAAAAAAACGGGATCGGACAATTGATACGTTAAAAAGTGCCATCAATTTGATGGCACTTTCAATTTGAATAAATGCTCAAGTTCGGTAACACACCGTGTTGTTGCCTGAACTTCGCTGACACTGACGCAATATTCTGACATACGGAAACATCTCACCGAGTTTCCGGCCCAGTCTTACATCCAGCTTTTTCTTGCCTTGTTAGCGTGCAGAGCATCATCGCGTGCTCAGGCCAAGGTATGGCTGCGCGCCGCGATCTTCACTTCCCTCCGCTCAAGGACGAGCGACTACGAAGCAAAAGGATAAGCGCATGTTCGCACCGGCTAATGCCGCTCAATTCACCCTTGTGATCCCGACGGTTCGCAACGACTTCAAAGTACTGGCCTTCAAAGGCACTGAAACCATCAGCGCCTTGTACTCAATTCACGTAGAACTGGTCAGCGAGTACCCCGATTTCGATCTGGAGAGCCTGCTCAACCAACCTGCATTTCTGCAATTCGGCATTAAAGGCGAAGGCATTCATGGCCATATCGCAGGGGTGTCCGTGGGCGATGTCGGTAAGCGCCTGACCCGCTATCGCGTGAACCTGGTGCCGGCGCTGCACTACTTGCAGTTCAGCCACGACCAGCGGATTTTTCAAGGCCAGACGGTGCCACAAATCATCGCTCAGGTACTCAAGGAGCATGGCATCCAGGCCGATGCTTTTATCTTCCACGTCAGAACGAGTCCCGAGCGCGAATACTGCACCCAATACAGGGAAAGTGATTTTCTGTTCGTCCAGCGGCTCTGCGCCGAGGACGGCATTACGTGGCATCACCAGCATTCGCGGGAAGGCCATGTGCTGGTGTTCACCGATGACCAGACCTTCTTCCCCAAACTGGGCGAAACCCCTTATCAGCAAGACTCCGGCATGGTGGCTGAGCATCCGGTCGTCAGCCAGTTATCCATGTGTTTCAGCACCCGCCCCAGCATGGTCACCCGCCGCGACTACGACCTGAAACACCCCAGCTTGTTGCGGGAAAGTCGCTTTTCCGCCGAGTTCAGCCCCGAGCTGGAAGACTATCGCTACCCACTGTTCTTCGAGAACGAAAAGCGCGGTAATCAGCTCGCCCGGCAGGCACTGGAACGGCACCGCGCCGATTACCAATTGGCGGAGGGCGAAAGCGATCAACCATCTCTGCGCAGCGGCCACTTTTTCAGCCTGACGGATCACCCACGCGAAACCTACAACGACCTATGGCTGTTACTCGGCGTCACCCACTCCGGAAAACAGCCTCAGGTGCTTGAAGAGTCGGTCACCAGCGCTACCGAACCTGAGGACGGTTTCACCCAGGGCTACCGCAACAGCTTCAGCGCGATTCCATGGGATGTGTCTTATCGACCACCGATGCCTGCACAACGACTGACACTGGTCTGCCAGACCGCCCGAGTCACCGGGCCTGTTGGTGAAGAGATCTACTGCGATGAATATGGTCGCGTCAAAGTCGAATTTCATTGGGACCGCGCTGAGCGCAACAGCGAAAAAAGCAGTTGCTGGCTGCGGGTTTCATCCAGCTGGGCGGGGGACAATTTCGGCGCGGTGACCATTCCGCGTATCGGCATGGAAGTCCTCGTCACCTGCCTCGAAGGCAATCCCGATAATCCGGTGATAACCGGTTGCCTGATCAACAAGGTCACGCCGGCGCCTTACCCCTTGCCCGAGAACAAAACCAGAACCGTGCTGCGCAGCCACAGTTCTCCGCATAACGGTGGCTACAACGAACTGTCGATCGAGGATCGCGCCGGGCAGGAGTTGATCTACCTGCGTGCCCAGCGGGATATGGAGCAGAAGGTCGAGAACGACAGCCGATTGGACGTGGGTAACGAGCGTCGGGAAACCATCAAGGGCAACAGCATCGCGGTGCTCGGCGCTGAAGAACATCGCACGGTTACGGCTGATCGCAAGGTTCAGCTCAAGGCCAGCGACTATCTACAGATTGCCGGGAGCAGCCATACGCGAATTGGTGAAGCGCTGGTGGTTGAGGCTGGCGAGCATGTGCATATCAAAGCTGGCGCCAGTCTGGTGCTGGACGCGGGCGCCAGCATTACGTTGAAGGCGGGTGGTCACCATATCGTGATCGATGGTGATGGGGTGTTCAGCAGCAGCGAGATTGAGGACGACGGTTCACCGGTGGAAGGTCTGGCTGCGCATGCGTTGTTGCCAGGGACAGTGGCGGGGTTGTTGGCGTCCGTTGCGCCTGCGCCATTGGAAGACGAAGTGTCGGATGAGCTGGAGGAAGAGGAGGAAGAAGTCGAAGAAGAAGGAATTACTTTGCGGATTGGCATGTTCTTCGATGGCACGGGAAACAACAAAGCCAACAGCGAAACAGTAGCGGCGTGCTATGCCCCGGACGTCAACCTGGCAGAGGTTGCCGAGGAAATACAAAAGCATTGTGCAGCTTACGGGTACGACGGCAACGGGAGCTCGCCGGACAATAGTTATGGGAATGATGTGAGCAACATTGTGCGGCTTTACAAACTCTATGAAGACCGAGTGGACGAAACGCTGTTGCCAGAAGCAACGAAGACATCGATCGCCATTTATGTTGAGGGCATCGGGACCACGAGCGGTGGTGAAGACTCACGTTACTCCCAAGCAACGGGGACTGGCGAAACAGGTGTGGCGGCCCGAGTCGAACAGAGTCCAGCGCTTATCATGGAACAGATACGCCGACTGGAGGAAAAGAACCCAGGGATGAAAATTGATCGGATTGAATTCGATATTTTCGGCTTCAGCCGAGGTGCGGCAGCCGCGCGACATTTTGCAAATGAAGTGCTCAAGGGCGAGCAAAACATTCTTGCGGAGTCACTGCCGGCCGGTTCTCCGGTCTTGTCCAGTAACTTCAACTGGCGTCTCAAAACTGATGTCACCATCAAGTTCATTGGCCTGTTCGATACTGTCGCATCCATCGCCAACCCGTGGGTACTCGACTTCACTGGTGCCAACAGCAGAAACCCCTTCGCTAATCTTAAACTCCCGGATGACTGCGCCAATAAGGTTGTGCACCTAGTCGCTCGCGACGAAGTCCGTGAAAATTTCGCCCTTAATAGCCTCGGTGATACAGACCTGGTTTTGCCCGGCGTGCACTCGGACCTCGGCGGCGGTTATTTGCCAATTGCCAAGGAAAAACTCCTGTTGGGTAAGCCCTCTACAAGCACCGTGAGCGAGAGCATGGATGCAACCCGAAGTGCCGCTTACCTTTCCGCCGAAAAAGAGGTATTCGCCTGGTATGAAAAAGGCGTAATCGACTTCGACGGTCCGGGCAACAAAATCAAAGTGGAGCATTGGGAAAGGCCGCTGCCCTTACCAAGAAGGAAAGATACGACCAATACCGATCCACAGAAGAAGGTTTTTGCAGCTGCATTCATTGAACGCCCGGTGCGCGGCGAACTGTCGCTGGTCTATTTACGAATCATGCGCGAGCTTGCAATCCGACACGATGTACCGTTCGACATCATTGACGCCAACGACCCGAAACTAGCCCTGCCTGCAGATCTGGTGCTCATCCACAAAAAGCTGCAAGCCTATGCTCTTGGCGACACAAAAACCGAAGGATTGACGGTTGAAGAAAGAGCACTGTTACGCAGTCGCTATATCCACATCTCAGCTCACTGGAACGCAGCCAAAGATTTCAACAGCAGCGACACAAACATTGTTTTTATCAACAGGCCAGCCAAACACAGCAAACGAGTGGTTCATCCCAATGAATAATTCAGTCTGCCTTTTCACCAAAAGCGCGGGCTTATTGTTTGGTTTGCTCTTTACTGGCAGCTCGCAGAGCTTCGCTCAATCGGATAAGGGCTTACCGTGGTTTTTGGGGTTTTCAGCACCTGCTTACATGGAAGTCTGGATTGAAACCGCAGACGTGGTGGATATAAAGGAGCGAGTATTCCGAGGTGCGGGAGGTGGTATCGCCTCTGTGCCAAAACCTCCGAATAATCGGGGTATTGCCAGAGGATGGGTCAGCAGTAACGGTGGCGGGAAAGGGCGCCATGTCACAGGTGCTGATCTACCACGGTTGATCTACGTACGTTGGCAATCGCTGGTGGAGCCACAAACTTACGAGGCTTACATCGTCATCCCCGAATCAGCTCGGGAGATCATGCGCAAACCCGAAAAAGCCTTTTGCAGGGCTGATGGCAAGTGGATTACCGACTACCGCGATGACATTGGCATTGGTCTAGCGCCGGGCGGTATTGCCAAGGTCTGGTTGGGCGGACCTTGCTTGAAGGCAGTCGAGATTGCACGAGTCGAAGGAACCATTAACCCAAGAGGTCCCTATGAAGGAAAATCCGGTGGCAAGCATCGACCCTTGTCTGAGACATCTGAGGCTTACATAAAGAAGTTCGGAATTCCCTATGGAAGCTGGTAAGGAATGCCAACATTTACGATGGTTAAACACCGCTCGCCAGAGCTTGTTTAAAACGCCTCAAGGTTACTTCCTGCAAGCTACAACACCTTGCGTCGTTGCCTACAGCTACGCCAGAATCCGCCGGCTTGTGCGCCTTGGGGTCGGTCGGTAACTTGGTTCCTGTCACTGCCCATCAGTGATCGGGTTTAGTCGCCCGCTGGTAATTGAAGATGCACAAGCATCCGTCAGACAGGTATTCGTACCTGAATTTGATGGTGGCTGTGCGTAGGGCACCTTCGGGTGCGCCGGCTTCTTCAATTCCCCGGTCCGACTAACCTGCGTACAGCTGCCACCCCTTCGTTTAGTCGGCGAAGTGTTGTCAGCATCATTCAAGGAATTGAAGATCATGTTCAAGGTCACACCCAACCCACCCGACACCGATCCGGTCTCTCCCTACGAAAGCCCCGATTCAAACAAACTCAACGAAGCCGCCGAGCGCGCCCTCGACCATCACTTCCCGCCAGCCGACCCCAAACCACCAAAACGCAACGGCCAACTCTTCAGCGTCTGCCCGGGCATCAACCCTGAAACCCTTCTCGCCAATGCCTCGGAAGATTTGCTGTCCATCAGCGCCATCGCCGCCAACCTCGCCGACGATGTGGACGGTTCCCGTCGTTCCGTAGCCCTGGCGCTCAGCCGAATGGCCGACGGGGTGCATTTGTTGGTGGAGCGAGCGTTGGATCATTTGGATGAACCCGAGATGGCGGCGATTTTCGCCAAGCAACAAAGCAAAGGCGGCTAACTCGCCAAGTGGCAAGCAACCCCGATTGGTGTGTTCCTC
This sequence comes from Pseudomonas sp. LB3P25, assembly GCF_054897985.1. Lineage (NCBI taxonomy): Bacteria > Pseudomonadati > Pseudomonadota > Gammaproteobacteria > Pseudomonadales > Pseudomonadaceae > Pseudomonas > Pseudomonas sp. LB3P25. The sequence goes on from NZ_CM142711.1 coordinate 83,755, forward strand.
TCCATCGGGGTTTTTCTCGTCACGGTGCCCAGCACACAGCTGGGAACACTAAAACCACCACAGTTACCTTCCCTGTTTCCGGAACACATGTAGGACGCGTCCGGTTTGGTCTCGTTGGTCTTGAAGTACCTCTCTGCCTCGTTACTTTGCACAGGCACACTCAATGTTGAGTGGGTGCGGCACATCGTTCATGGAAGCGCGCCAATAAACAGGGGGTTCAATCAGATCATGGCTACTCGACACAATAAAAAATGGACCGTGGCATTTGGGTGCTATTGGGTCGCCATGTTTACACTCGTAGCTAGCGCCTCTGTTCGGGCTGAATTTTGCCGCTATGGTCGCTGCGAAATCGGCCCCCTTGATTACTCGGCAACAACTGGATACGGGTTGTTCTTCACAACGGTCGGGCCGTTTGTTTCGACGTCGAACGCCACCAAGGATGGCCTCTCCAAACACTACGTCCAGGCGGTACAGGACGATGCCGCTGCTTATATCTCTACCGACGGCGATCTTGATGGACCCATGCTTGAATCTGCATGGCGCGCGCACTTGGAGCAGCACGCTGATCTTCAGCCAAGCAAGAAAGAGTTTGCCCACATGGTATTAGCTACCTATGGTTGAACAGCCGAACGCAGGCTTCGCCAGCTGCTACACGGATCGCGTCTTGGCTTGACTAATCGGCATTACCCTCGTCAGGCATAAAAAAATGGGCACCCAACCAAGTTGGCATGCCCATTCTTTATTCCGCTCTCCCGCAATGCGGGCCGGGAATACTGATTACGGATTAACGCTGTCTTTCAACGACTTGCCTGGCTTGAATGCCACGGTGTTGCTGGCCTTGATTTTGACGGGCTCACCGGTTTGCGGGTTTTTGCCGGTGCGGGCACCGCGATGGCGTTGCAGGAAGGTACCGAAGCCCACCAGCGTGACGCTGTCCTTGCGGTGCAGAGCGCCGGTGATTTCTTCGAGAACGGCGTTGAGAACGCGGTTGGCCTGCTCTTTGGTGAGGTCTGCTTTTTCAGCAATTGCAGCGGCGAGTTCTGGTTTACGCATTAGTGAAGCCCCTTTGACGGTTTTTTGTTGTTATGTCCGTGCTGTTCTCGTTGGAACAGCGCCCAAAGCGCCGCAGGTGCTCTACTCTGCGGCAGACGGGAGTGAGGATGGCACGCAGCGAAGAGCCGCGCCAGTCTCGGCGCGACCTTTGTAAGGGCAAAAGAGGGGTGATTCCGACAGAACGACCGGTATTTACGCCAGCAGTGCCGGAAGCTCTTTGTTCAGGGCCAGTTTTTCCATCACCGCCGCGCCTGTCAGGGCATAACCCAGCAGTTTGCCGCTGGCATCGCGGCACAATACCTTGATGTCCGCGCCCTGCCCTTCGACCGTCCAGACGCCCTCCAAACCCCGTGGCGGCGGTGAAACCACCAATGGACAGACCGGGGTTTTCACGGTGATGGGCATCGGGCCATAACTCACCACCGTCGGGTTGCCGGCGAGGGTCTGGGCCAGCGCTCTCGCACAACTCATCAAGGGCATGACGTACAACAGATTCAGCCCATCGACTTCGGCGCAGTCGCCCAAGGCATAGATATTGGCGTGGGAGGTTTTCAGGTGACGATCGACCACCACGCCGCGATTGACCTGCACACCGGCCGCAGCCGCCAGGTCGATGCGCGGACGCAGACCAATAGCCGAAACAACCACGTCGCAAGGAATCACCTGACCGTCAGAGAGATGCGCTTCCAGGCCGTCAGCCACGCGCTGCAAGCGGTTGAGCACCGGCCCGAGGTGGAAGCGTGCGCCGAGGCTTTCCAGTCCGGCCTGGACCGCAGCGGCTGCCGCCGGGTGCAGCAGCGTCGGCATCACCTGCTCGCACGGTGCAACCAGTTGCACCTCGTAGCCGCCGACGATCAGGTCGTTGGCGAACTCACAACCAATCAGGCCGGCACCCAGTAACAACACCCGGCGTTTGCCGGCCGCCGCTGCGCGAAAGCGTGCGTAATCTTCCAGATCGTTGATCGGGAAAACGGCGTCCGCTGCGTCGCCTTCGATCGGCACTCGCACGGTTTCCGCGCCCCAGGCGAGGATCAGGTCACGGTAAAACACCGCTTCCTCACCGATCCACAAGCGCTTGTGGCCAGGGTCAATGCCGCTGATGCGCGTGTGTGTACGCACTTCGGCCTTCAATTGCTCGGCCATGGTGCCGGGTTCGGCCATGCTCAGGCCGTCGGCGTCCTTGTTTTTGCCGAAACCGGTGGAGAGCATCGGCTTGGAATAGGAGCGTCCGTCATCTGCAGTAATCAGCAGCAGCGGGGTTTCGCCATCGAGTTTGCGAAACTCCCGGGCCAGGTTGTAGCCAGCCAGCCCGGTGCCGACGATCACGACAGGTGCGTTCATTCCTTACTCCTCTAAATGTCTTAGTTGATTTCGATCATTTCAAAATCCATCTTGCCTACGCCACAGTCCGGGCACAGCCAGTCTGCCGGCACGTCCTGCCACAGCGTGCCCGGCGCAATGCCGTCGTCCGGCCAGCCGTCGGCTTCGTTATAGATCAGGCCGCAGACCACACATTGCCACTTTTTCATTCACGTACATCCTCAGGATTCAGGCTTTTGCCGGCGCGAACGGTCGATGGTTGGAGCGCTGCCGTCCGGCTCAGCGCGTTTTGTACTGATCGGGCCCGGCAGATGCAAGCCTGTTCGACGCAATGGCCGGCCGGATCAATCAAAATCGCAGGCTGACATGGTAAGCTCGCCGCCTCATTTGCTGCCAATAATGACTCACTGTGCCGCACTCAAAATCCCCCGCCGCGCCCCCGCTTTGGCTCCCTCGAAGCCAACTGACGCCCCTCCCCGACACGTCTACGCTCGACTGGCTGTTCGACGAAGGCTCTTTGACCCGACGGCTGATCCGTTTGTCGAATGATGGCTTCAGCGTCACGCCACTCTTCGAAGGCTGGCAGCCCTTGCGCACGGACGAATGTGCTGCGCTGGAGCTGGCTGAAGGCAGCGAAGGCTGGGTTCGCGAGGTGTATCTGCGCGGCCACGGCGAAGCCTGGGTGTTTGCGCGCAGCGTGGCGGCGCGCAGTGCGTTGCAGGGCGACGGTTTACACATGGACGAATTGGGCAGCCGCTCCCTGGGCGAATTGCTGTTTTGCGATCAGGCGTTCCAACGGCGCGCCATTGAGGTTTGTCACTATCCTCAGGAGTGGCTGCCGATGGAGTCCCGAGCACCTGAACTGTGGGGCCGCCGCTCGCGTTTCGACCGCGGTGCCTTGAGCGTGCTGGTAGCCGAAATTTTCTTGCCGACCCTGTGGAACGCTACCCGCGCCCATCCGGAGAACTGCTGATGTACCAGAGCCTGCTCAAGTCCCTGAATCACTTGAATCCACGGGCCTGGGATTTCATTCAGCTGACCCGCATGGACAAACCGATCGGCATTTATCTGCTGCTGTGGCCGACGCTGTGGGCGCTGTGGATTGCCGGCAAGGGTTCGCCTTCCTTGGCCAACATCGTGATTTTCGTCCTGGGCGTGGTGCTGACCCGCGCCGGCGGCTGCGTGATCAATGACTGGGCGGACCGCAAGGTCGACGGCCACGTGAAACGCACCGAACAGCGACCTTTGGTGAGCGGCAAGATCAGTTCCAAAGAAGCGCTGGCTTTCTTCGCGCTGCTGATGGGCGTGAGTTTCCTGTTGGTGCTGTGCACCAATGCGGCCACGGTCTGGCTGTCGTTCGGCGGTTTGGCACTGGCCTTCACTTACCCGTTCATGAAGCGCTACACCTATTACCCGCAAGTGGTGCTGGGCGCGGCGTTCTCCTGGGGGATGCCGATGGCGTTCACTGCCGAAACCGGTGAACTCCCAGCGGCGGCGTGGTTGCTGTGGATCGCCAACCTGCTGTGGACGGTGGGCTACGACACCTACTACGCCATGACTGATCGCGACGACGACCTGAGGATCGGCGTGAAATCCACGGCGATTCTGTTTGGCGATGCGGACCGGGTGATCATCCTGACCCTGCAAGGGTTGGCGTTGGGTTGCCTGCTGCTGGCCGGGTCGAAATTCGAGCTCGGTGGCTGGTTCTACCTCGGGTTACTGGCGGCGGCGGGGTGTTTTGCGTGGGAGTTCTGGTACACCCGTGGCAAGGACCGGATGCGTTGCTTCAAGGCGTTTTTGCACAACCACTGGGCCGGGTTGGCGATTTTTGTCGGGATCGTGCTGGATTATGCATTGCGTTGATGAGCACGCTTCTATGTAGCAGCTGCCGCAGGCTGCGTCCGGCTGCGCAGCAGTCGTAACGTCTGTTCACGCGGTGTATCAGATGAACCGCGAACGCAGATTTTACGACTGCTGCGCAGCCGAACGCAGGCTTCGCCAGCTGCTACAGGTTTACTTCTTCGGTCCGGAATTGGTGATGATGTGCCAGACATCTTTCATGCCGTCACCTTTCATTTCTCCAGGCTTTTCGTCCTTCACAAAGGTGTACAGCGGCATGCCGTCGTAAGCGTATTGCATCTTGCCGTCATCACGCTTAATGACACTCCATTTGCCTTCGGCCTTAGCACCCGCCGGAGCCATCATTGGCGGCCAGTTTTTGGCACACTCACCGTTACACATTGACTTACCGCCAGTATCCTTGTCGTACATGTACACCGTCATGCCCTTATGATCGACCATCACATCGCCTTTCATCATTGCAGGCTCAGCCGCGAAGGCCATTGATGGCAAACCCATGACCGCAGTCAGCATCAAAGCTTTGAAGGATTGCGAGTATTGCTTCATGGAAACCTTCCTTTTGTGGTTGTCAGGATTCGGAATTAGAGCTTAGTTCAGGATCACAACAATCGCCGGGCGACTAAAATACTGTCACACGACTGCAATAATTCCGTTATCTAATGCGGCGCAAGACAGTTAAATGACAAGAGGATTAAAGGCATGGTTGGCAGGAGCATTCTGATCGTCGACGACGAAGCGCCCATTCGCGAAATGATCGCCGTTGCGTTGGAAATGGCCGGCTATGACTGCATGGAGGCTGAGAACTCGCAACAGGCCCACGCCATCATCGTCGACCGCAAGCCGGACCTGATCCTGCTCGACTGGATGCTGCCCGGCACCTCCGGCATCGAGCTGGCCCGACGCCTCAAGCGCGATGAGCTGACCGGGGACATCCCGATCATCATGCTCACCGCCAAGGGCGAAGAGGACAACAAGATCCAGGGGCTGGAAGTCGGCGCCGATGACTACATCACCAAGCCTTTTTCCCCACGCGAGCTGGTTGCGCGCCTGAAGGCCGTGCTGCGCCGTGCCGGCCCTACCGATGGCGAGACACCGATCGAAGTCGGCGGCCTGCTGTTGGACCCGATCAGCCACCGTGTGACCATCGACGGCAAACCCGCCGAGATGGGCCCGACCGAATACCGCTTGCTGCAATTTTTCATGACCCACCAGGAACGTGCCTACACCCGTGGCCAGTTGCTGGATCAGGTCTGGGGCGGCAACGTTTATGTCGAAGAGCGCACCGTCGACGTGCACATCCGCCGCCTGCGCAAAGCCCTCGGCGATGCCTACGAAAATCTGGTACAAACCGTGCGCGGCACCGGCTACCGGTTTTCTACCAAGGCCTGACCCGGACCTTTCCCGCCCGACAAGCTGACAAGGACGCGCGTTCAAGTGAACCAAAACTGGCATGGCACCCTGATTCGCCACATGCTGCTGCTGGTCACCGCCTGCCTGGTGATCGGCCTGATTACCGGCTACTACGGCTGGAGCCTCGCCGCGGGCCTGGGCCTTTACCTGGCCTGGACGCTCAAGCAATTGCTGCGTTTGCACGAATGGCTACGCCTGCAAAAACCCGATGAGGCGCCGCCCGACGGCTATGGTTTGTGGGGCGAAGTGTTCGACAGCATCTACCACCTGCAACGCCGTGACCAACGGGTGCGCGGGCGTCTGCAAGCGGTGATCGACCGGGTCCAGGAATCGACTGCCGCGCTGAAAGATGCAGTGATCATGCTCGACAGCGACGGCAACCTCGAATGGTGGAACCGCGCCGCCGAAACCTTGCTCGGCCTCAAAACCCCGCAAGACAGCGGCCAACCCGTAACCAACCTGGTACGCCATCCGCGCTTCAAGGAATACTTCGAGCAGGACAGCTACGCCGAGCCGCTGGAAATCCCGTCACCGATCAATGATCGTCTGCGCATTCAGCTGTACATCACCCGCTACGGCAACAACGAACATTTGATGCTGGTGCGCGACGTGACGCGTATCCATCAACTGGAACAGATGCGCAAAGACTTCATCGCCAACGTCTCCCATGAACTGCGCACGCCGTTGACGGTGATCTGCGGTTATCTGGAAACCCTGCTCGACAACGTCGAGGACGTGAACCCGCGCTGGTCCCGTGCCCTGCAACAGATGCAGCAGCAAGGCGGACGCATGCAGACGTTGCTCAACGACTTGCTGCTGTTGGCCAAACTGGAAGCCACCGATTACCCGTCGGACAACCAGCCAGTGGCCATCGACGGCTTGCTGCAATCGATCAAGAGCGACGCTCAGCAGTTGTCTGCTCAGCGCAATCAGAAGATCACGCTGGAAGCCGACCCGACGATTCTGCTCAAGGGCAGCGAAGCCGAGTTGCGCAGCGCGTTTTCCAATCTGGTGTTCAACGCGGTGAAATACACCCCGGCCGAAGGCAATATCCGTATTCGCTGGTGGGGGGATGAGCAAGGCGCACACCTGAGCGTGCAGGATTCCGGGATCGGCATCGACAGCAAACACCTGCCGCGCCTGACCGAACGCTTCTACCGCGTCGATTCCAGCCGCAACTCCAACACCGGCGGCACGGGGCTGGGACTTGCGATCGTCAAACACGTGCTGCTGCGTCACCGCGCGCGGATGGAAATCAGCAGTGTGCCGGGCCACGGCAGCACGTTTACCTGCCATTTTGCGCCGGCTCAGGTCACGAAATCCCGGGTCATCAGCACTACCGACTGATACCGACCAGCACTCGCCACTAGGCAATCACCGAGTCAGCCGCTACATTGGCTGACTTGTGCCTGCCCTTCAGGCACCGCATTTCCCCCTTTTTTGAATACACGGAACCCGCAAAACTCCATCATGGACCCATCCCCTGGCTTGACCCTCGCGACACTCTTCGCCGATTTCGGCATGATTCTTTTTGCTCTGATCCTGGTTTTGCTCAACGGTTTTTTCGTTGCGGCGGAATTTGCCATGGTCAAATTGCGCTCGACCCGGGTCGAAGCCATCGCTGAAAAAAACGGCTGGCGCGGACACATCCTGCGCACCGTTCACAGTCAGCTCGATGCCTACCTGTCGGCGTGCCAATTGGGTATCACCCTCGCCTCTCTCGGCCTTGGCTGGGTCGGTGAGCCGGCGTTTGCACACATCCTCGAGCCTCTGCTTGAGGCCGTCGGCGTGCAGTCGGCCGAAGTGGTCAAAGGCGTATCGTTCTTCGCCGCGTTCTTCGTCATCTCGTACCTGCATATCGTGGTCGGTGAGCTGGCCCCGAAATCCTGGGCCATCCGCAAACCCGAACTGCTGTCGCTCTGGACCGCCGTGCCGCTGTACCTGTTTTACTGGGCCATGTACCCGGCCATTTACCTGCTCAACGCCAGCGCCAACACGATCCTGCGGATCGCCGGCCAAGGTGAACCCGGCCCTCATCACGAGCACCATTACAGCCGTGAAGAACTGAAACTGATCCTGCACTCCAGCCGTGGCCAGGACCCGAGCGACCAAGGCATGCGCGTTTTGGCCTCAGCGGTGGAGATGGGCGAGCTGGAAGTGGTCGACTGGGCCAATTCCCGGGAAGACCTGGTGACGCTGGAGTTCAACGCGCCGCTGAAGGAAATCCTGGCGATGTTCCGTCGCCACAAGTTCAGCCGTTATCCGGTGTACGACAGCGATCGTCAGGAGTTCGTCGGCCTGCTGCACATCAAGGATCTGCTGCTGGAGCTAGCGGCTCTGGACCACATTCCCGAGTCGTTCAACCTCGCCGAACTGACCCGGCCGCTGGAGCGGGTTTCGCGCCATATGCCGCTGTCGCAGTTGCTGGAACAGTTCCGCAAAGGCGGCTCACACTTCGCCCTGGTCGAAGAAGCCGATGGCAACATCATCGGCTACCTGACCATGGAAGACGTGCTGGAAGTGTTGGTCGGCGACATTCAGGACGAACACCGCAAGGCTGAGCGCGGGATCCTCGCGTACCAGCCGGGCAAGCTGCTGGTGCGCGGCGACACACCACTGTTCAAGGTCGAGCGCCTGCTGGGCATCGATCTGGACCACATCGAAGCCGAAACCCTCGCCGGGCTGGTCTACGAAACCCTGAAACGGGTGCCGGAAGAGGAAGAAGTGCTGGAAGTCGAAGGTTTGCGGATCATCATCAAGAAGATGAAAGGGCCGAAGATCATTTTGGCCAAGGTGTTGATGCTCGATTGATCCGGGCCTGTAGGGCTTTTGTGGCGAGGGGATTTATCTGTGGTGAGGGGATTTATCCCCGTTGGGTCGCGAAGCGACCCCGCTTTAACTAGAAGCATTGGGACGGCTTCGCCGTCCAACGGGGATAAATCCCCTCGCCACAGATAAGTCCTATCACCACAATAGATTCCTACCAACTTCACTGTTTGCCCAACGCAAAGTTGGGCAACGCGCCTACCGGTTGATTGAACTGGTACGGAATCGACACCAGCCCCAACCCGGTATTGCGTTGCACCACGAAATGCAGGTGCGGCCCGCTGCTGTTGCCGGTATTACCCGACAGCGCCAACGCACTGCCCACCGACACCCGTTGCCCCTCGCGAACGCACACCGAACCCTGCTTGAGGTGCAGGTACACGCCCATCGTCCCGTCATCGTGCAGCACCCGTACGAAATTACCCGACGGATCGGTGCCGCGCCCGGTCTGGGCATTCTCGGTTTTCACCACTACACCGCCTCGCGCCGCGATGATCGGCGTGCCTTCGGGCATGGCGATGTCCATGGCATAGCGGTTCTTGGGACCGAAGTGGCTGTATTGACCGTTGGCGCCCTGACTCAGCCGAAACGGTCCGCCGCGCCACGGCAACGGGTATCGATAGGCCATGGCGGACCCTGAGGGGTCGCCCAGGGAGTATTCAAATTTTGGGGTATACGCGAGTGGACTTTCGGGCTGCGTGGCCGTGAGCAGCGCCAGACGAATACTGCTGCGTGCCGGCATCACCCGTCGGATCGGTCGGCTCGGCGCACCACTGACGTTCTTCAGCCCGCCGAAACTCAACTCGATTTCTACCGGCGCATACAGGTCATTGCGCACGTAAACGCTGTCCACGCCCTTTTTCTTCGTGATCACGAGGTACACCTGACGCTCAAGATTCTCGACCATGCGATCACGAAAAACGAACACCTTGGAGCCCGTCGTGGGACGGTCGCTGTAGGAGACCACGCCATTGGCGTCGGTGGACTTGTAGATCGTCATGGCCATGGCCGAAACAGAGGTCATGAACAGACCACAGAAAAACAGCAGGCGCGCGAGCATGGGCAAGATTCTGTCGAGTAAGGCCTGGGAAAGAGCCTAGCAGCTGCAATGGACCCGGGTAGTCGGCAGATGTTTCAAAATGGGCCGTTCAGCGGATGTGTGGTGAGTTCGATGGCCCCTTCGCGAGCAAGTCGGATCGCCGCACCGCCGCTCCCACATTGGAATGCATTTCAAATGTGGGAGCGACGGTGCGGCGATCCGACCTGCTCGCGAAGGCGGCCTGTCAGGCGACGAAGATTATGCGCCGGGTACGAAATGCTTCTGCGCCGTACCACGTGCTATCAATCGGGAGATGTAGTCGAGCTTCTGCGCGTCCTGATCAACGAAGCGGAAGGTCAGTTGCAGCCAGTCGCTGTCGGGCTTTGGTTCGTGGGCGACGATGGCGTGCAGGTAGCCGTTCAGGCGGGCGGTTTCGGCGTTATCGCCCTGCTCCAGGTCGAGCACGGCGCTGTCGAGCACCTGCGGCAGGGTGTCGGTGCGTTTCACCACCAGCAGCGCTTCCTTGAGACTCAAGGCCTTGATCACACATTGCTGAATGCCGTTCGGCAGACGCAGTTGGCCCTGGCCACGACCGCCCGTTGGCGCTGCGGAGGACGCTGGTGGCTTGATCGGAGGGCTGTTGAGCAGACCGCGAGACGGAGCAGCCGCCGGCGCCGGCGCGGCGGCGACAGGTTTGGCGAACGGGTTGACCGGCGCCGCGGCGGGTGCGACCACAGCAGCCTTGCCGCCGGTCAATGCGCTCAAGGAATCGTTGCCGAACGCCGAGTTCATTTTGGTCGGCGCGCTGTTCATCAAGGTATCGAGCTTGCCGACCTTGTTCAGGGCCTGCTTGACCTTGGTCAGCAGCTGCTCGTTGGTGAATGGCTTGCTGACGTAGCCGGAAACCCCGGCCTGGATCGCCTGGACGACGTTCTCTTTATCGCCACGGCTGGTCACCATCACGAACGGCATGGTCTTGAGGTTGTCCTGCTCGCGGCACCAGGTCAGCAGCTCCAGACCGGACATTTCCGGCATTTCCCAGTCGCACAGGACCAGGTCGAACGCTTCCCGTGCCAGCAAGGCCTGAGCCTTCTTGCCGTTGACCGCGTCTTCGATCCGGATCCCCGGAAAATAGTTGCGCAAGCACTTCTTCACCAGGTCACGAATGAACGACGCGTCGTCCACGACCAACACACTGACCTTACTCATCCATCACCCCTTTAAAAAATCCCGGCAAGCATACCGCTTTGCTGATGGCACATTGCCAAAAACCTTCAGTCACGCCGGGACTTTTCGTTCGCGGGTGCTGCTTTCGAATTCATCGACCACAAACAAAAACGCCCGGCCAAAAGGCCGGGCGCTTTTCTCAGGCAATCTTACTTATCGTCAGCTTTGCCCGGAACATTAGCGGTTTCGCCACTTGTGCCTTCAACTTCTTCTTTCATGCGCTTGAGGCCCAGATGCCGCACGTCGGTGCCGCGCACCAGGTAAATCACCAGCTCCGAGATATTGCGCGCGTGGTCGCCGATCCGTTCCAGCGAACGCAGCACCCAAATGATGCTTAAGACCCTCGAGATAGAGCGCGGGTCTTCCATCATGTAGGTGGCGAGCTCGCGCAATGCGGTTTTGTATTCGCGGTCGATGATCTTGTCGTACTGGGCCACCGACAACGCGAGGTCGGCGTCGAAGCGGGCAAAGGCGTCCAGCGCATCGCGAACCATGTTGCGGACCTGGTCGCCGATGTGGCGAACCTCGACGTAACCCCGTGGGGCTTCGCCTTCTTCGCACAACTGGATGGCACGACGGGCGATCTTGGTCGCTTCGTCACCGATGCGCTCCAGATCGATCACCGACTTGGAGATGCTGATGATCAGACGCAAGTCCGACGCTGCCGGCTGACGACGGGCCAGAATGCGCAGGCACTCTTCGTCGATGTTGCGTTCCATCTGGTTGATCTGGTCGTCGATCTCACGAACCTGCTGGGCCAGGCCGGAGTCGGCCTCAATCAGCGCGGTCACCGCGTCGTTGACCTGTTTTTCCACCAGTCCGCCCATGGCCAGGAGGTGGCTGCGCACTTCCTCCAGCTCAGCGTTGAACTGCTGGGAGATGTGATGGGTAAGGCCTTCTTTACTAATCATGTTGGCGTCCTTGGAGCGTCCGGTAAGGTGCGGTGGGCCGCAGCGTCAGTTCAGTGAGCAACCACAGCTTCCTAGCCGTAACGACCAGTAATGTAGTCTTCGGTCTGCTTCTTCGCCGGATTGGTGAACAGGGTGTCGGTGTCGCCGAATTCCACCAGTTTGCCCATGTACATGAACGCCGTGTAGTCGGAAACCCGCGCGGCCTGTTGCATGTTGTGGGTCACGATGACGATGGTGAATTTCGATTTCAGTTCGTAGATCAGCTCTTCAACTTTCAGCGTCGAGATCGGGTCGAGTGCCGAGCACGGCTCATCGAGCAGCAGCACTTCCGGTTCCACGGCGATGGTGCGCGCGATGACCAGACGTTGCTGCTGACCACCGGACAGGCCGAGTGCCGACTCGTGAAGACGGTCTTTGACTTCGTCCCACAGTGCCGCGCCTTTCAACGCCCACTCGACGGCTTCGTCGAGGATGCGCTTCTTGTTGATGCCCTGGATGCGCAGGCCGTAAACCACGTTCTCGTAGATGGTTTTCGGGAACGGGTTCGGCTTCTGGAACACCATGCCGACGCGACGACGCAGCTCGGCCACGTCTTCGCCCTTACGGTAGATGTTGTTGCCGTACAGGTTGATCTCGCCTTCGACACGGCAGCCATCCACCAGGTCGTTCATGCGATTGAAGGTGCGCAGCAGCGTGGACTTGCCGCAGCCAGACGGGCCGATGAAGGCGGTCACGCGCTGTTTCGGGATGTTCATGCTGACGTCGTACAGCGCTTGTTTGTCGCCGTAGAACAGGCTCAGGCCCGGCACTTCAATCGCGACGGTTTCCTGTTCAAGGCTCAAGCTCTGTTTGTCGCGGCCCAGGGCGGACATGTTGATGCCGTGGGTATGTGCTTCGTGCTGCATGGGAGGCTCCCTGTGCTAACAAATTCGGTTCGGTTGTGTGGGAGCGAGCCTGCTCGCGAAGGGGCCATCACTGGCGCCAAAAGCTTCGCGAGCAGGCTCGCTCCCACATGGAAATCAGTGCTGCATGAAATCAGCTATCCAGCGCTTTGTATTTTTCGCGCAGATGGTTACGGATGTAGACGGCCGACAGGTTCAACGTGGCGATCACCAGCACCAGCAGCAGCGCCGTGGCGTACACCAGCGGTCGCGCGGCCTCGACGTTCGGGCTCTGGAAGCCGACGTCATAGATGTGGAAGCCCAAGTGCATGATCTTCTGATCCAGGTGAAGGTAAGGGTAGTTACCGTCCACCGGCAGCGACGGTGCCAGTTTCACCACACCCACCAGCATCAGCGGCGCCACTTCACCGGCGGCGCGAGCCACGGCGAGGATCATGCCGGTCATCATCGCCGGGCTGGCCATCGGCAGTACGATCTTCCACAAGGTTTCAGCCTTGGTTGCGCCGAGGGCCAACGAGCCTTCACGCACGGTGCGAGGAATCCGCGCCAGGCCTTCTTCCGTGGCCACGATCACCACCGGTACCGCCAGCAGCGCCAGGGTCAGGGACGCCCAGAGCAGACCCGGCGTACCAAAGGTCGGCGCCGGCAGCGCTTCAGGGAAGAACAACCGGTCGACCGAACCGCCCAGCACATAGACGAAGAAACCCAGACCAAACACGCCGTAAACGATGGCCGGAACGCCCGCCAGGTTGTTCACGGCGATGCGGATCAAGCGCGTCATGGCGTTCTGTTTCGCATACTCACGCAGGTAAACCGCTGCCAACACGCCGAACGGGGTCACGATCATCGCCATGATCAACGTCATCATCACGGTGCCGAAAATCGCCGGGAAGATCCCGCCTTCGGTGTTCGCTTCACGCGGGTCGTCGCTTAGGAATTCCCAGACCTTGCTGAAGTAGAAGCCGATCTTGGTGAAGGTGCTCATGCCGTTCGGCTGATAGGCGTGAACCACTTTGCCGATGCCGATTTCGATCTCTTTGCCGTTCGCATCGCGGGCCGTCAGGCTGTCGCGGTTGAACTGGGCGTGCAGGTCGTTCAGGCGGGCTTCGATGTCCTGATAACGCGCGTTCAGTTCGGCGCGCTCGGACTCCATGTCCGCTTGCGCGGTAGCGTCCATCGTGCCGGCCAGTTCCAGCTTGCGACCGTGCAGACGCACGCGCTCCAGCCCTGCGTTGATCGCGCCAATGTCGGTTTTTTCCAGGCTCTTGAGCTGCGCGGCGAGTTTGTTGACGCGTTCCACACGTGCCTGCAACTCAGGCCATGCGGCTTCGCCTTCAGCGATGACCTTGCCGTCCTGTTTGACGTTGACCAGGTAGCCGTAAAAGTTGCCCCACTCACGACGCTCGATGGTCATCAGCTCGGGCGGGGTCTTCTGGTTAGACAGCCACTCGCCAACGATCCAGGTGAAGTCGTTGCCGTTCAGGTCTCGGTTGCCGACCTTGATCAGCTCGCGGGTCATGAACTCCGGGCCCTGATCGGGCACCGGCAGGCCAGCGCTTTTCAGGCGCTCGCGCGGTACTTCTTCTTTTTGCACCACTTCGCCGATGACGAGGTGGTTGGCCTGGCCCGGCACGTCGTAACTGGCGTGCACCAGGTCGGCCGGCCAGAAATGGCCCAGACCGCGCACGGCAATCACCGCGAGCAGGCCAATGGTCATGATGACCGCGATGGACACCGCGCCACCGCTGATCCAGACGCCGGGGGCGCCGCTCTTGAACCATCCTTTCAGGGAGTTCTGTTTCACAGACTTCTACCTTTCTTAAAGCGACGAGTATTTCTTGCGCAGACGCTGACGAATCAGTTCCGCGAGGGTGTTCATGACGAAGGTGAACAACAGCAGCACCAGCGCCGAGAGGAACAGCACGCGGTAGTGGCTGCCGCCGACTTCCGATTCGGGCATTTCCACCGCGACGTTGGCTGCCAGCGTACGCAGGCCTTCGAACAGGTTCATTTCCATGACCGGGGTGTTACCGGTGGCCATCAGCACGATCATGGTTTCACCGACCGCACGGCCCATGCCGATCATCAGCGCCGAGAAGATGCCCGGGCTGGCGGTGAGGATCACCACACGAGTCATGGTCTGCCACGGCGTGGCACCGAGGGCCAGGGAACCGAGGGTCAAACCGCGAGGCACACTGAACACGGCGTCTTCGGCGATGGAGTAGATGTTCGGGATCACCGCGAAGCCCATGGCCAGACCGACCACCAGTGCGTTGCGCTGGTCATAGGTGATGCCGAGGTCGTGGGAGATCCACATGCGCATGTCGCCGCCGAAGAACCAGGTTTCCATGTACGGGCTCATGTACAGCGAGAGCCAGCCCACGAACAGGATCACCGGAATCAGGATCGCGCTTTCCCAACCGTCCGGCACTTTCAGGCGGATGGACTCAGGCAGACGGCTGAAGACGAAACCGGCCACCAGAATGCCGATAGGCAAAAGCATCAGCAGGCTGAAGATGCCCGGCAAATGTCCTTCCACATACGGTGCGAGGAACAGACCCGCGAAGAAACCGAGGATCACCGTCGGCATCGCTTCCATCAGCTCGATCACCGGTTTGACCTTGCGGCGCATGCCCGGGGCCATGAAGTACGCGGTGTAGATGGCGGCGGCAACGGCCAGTGGCGCGGCCAGCAACATGGCGTAGAACGCGGCTTTCAAGGTACCGAAGGTCAGCGGAGACAGGCTCAGCTTGGGTTCGAAGTCGGTGTTGGCGGCGGTCGATTGCCAGACGTATTTAGGCTCGTCGTAGTTCTCGTACCAGACCTTGCTCCACAGCGCGCTCCACGACACTTCCGGGTGCGGGTTGTCGAGCAGCAGCGGTTGAATCTTGCCGCCGGCTTCCACGATCACGCGGTTGGCCCGTGGCGACAGGCCGAAGATGCCTTGGCCGTCGACAACTTGATCCACCAGCAAAGTGCGGTGAGCCGTGCTGTGGAACACGCCGAGCTTGCCGGAAGCATCGAGGGCGATGAAGCCTTTGCGACGTTCTTCAGCGGTGATTTCAACGATCGGCGCAGTGCCCATCTGGAAGTTACGAATCTGCTTCAGACGCAGTTCGCCATCGTGGTCGCGGGCCATGAACCACTGGGCCAGACCGCCTTTGGAATCGCCGAGGATCAGCGAGATGCCGCCCACCAGTTGAGTACTGGCAGTGATCTGCGCTTCGCCATCATCCAGCAGTTTGTAGCGACCGTTGAGGCTCTTGTCGCGCAGGCTGAACACGTCGGCCTGGGCACGACCGTTAATCACGTACAGCCACTGCTGACGCGGGTCGACGAAGATATTTTTCACCGGTTCAGTCATCTGCGGCAGATCGATGCGCTTCTGCTCATTGGTGACTTCGCCGGTCATCATGTTTTCTTCGCTGGTCAGCGACAACACATTGAGTTGCGAACCGGTGGAACCGACCAGCATCAGGGTTGTGTCGGTGGCGTTGAGGCTGACGTGTTCCAGGGCTCCGCCCGCCTCGTTCAGAGCAATCGGCGTTTCGCCGTACGGGTATTCGATGGCCGGCGAGATGGTTTTCTTGCCGTCCGGGTAGCCGACTTTATAGGTGTGACGGAAAACCAGTGCCTGGCCGTTAGACAAGCCCACCGCCACCAGCGGATGACCGGGTTGGTCTTCACCGATGGAAGTCACTGTGGCACCGGCCGGGATCGGCAGATCGACGCGTTTGAGTTCAGCGCCACTGTCGATATCAAAGAACAACGCCTGGCCCTTATCGGAAACCCGCATGGCGACCTGGTTCTGTTCTTCCAGGGAGATCATCAACGGCTTGCCGGCGTCTTGCATCCAGGCGGGCGTGATGGCGTCCTTGGCGGTCAGGTCGGCGCCTTGAAACAGGGGCGCGACAACGTAGGCGAGGAAGAAAAAGATCAGCGTGATCGCGCCGAGAACGGCGAGGCCGCCAACGAGGACGTACCAGCGGGTCAGGCGATCTTTCAGCGCGCGAATGCGGCGCTTGCGTTGCAGCTCAGGCGTATTGAAGTCAATTCGCTTGGGGGGATTTGTAGTCATGGTGGAATTGGCCAGATCATTCATTCGCACACCCTAGCGATCCTGTATGACAGAAAGATGACAATGCAGTGACGCAACAAATCCGCCGCCAGCGGGAACTGGCAGCGGACCGAAAATTTGGGGAGGCCGGGTCACCTGCTTGGTAACCCTGGCCCTTGTAGGAGCAAGGCTTGCCCGCGATGGTAGCGCCACGGTTTCAAAGGTGAAACGCGGCGCCCCCATCGCGAGCAAGCTCGGCTCCTACGGTTTTACTTTTTTGCGACTTCAGCGCCGCCTTCCGCCAGACCCAGGTCAGCCAGTGCTTTTGCAGCAACCTTGGCTGGCAGTGGGATGTAACCGTCTTTCACCACAACTTCCTGACCCTGTTTGGACAGAACCAGTTTCACGAACTCGGCTTCCAGCGGGGCCAAAGGCTTGTTCGGGGCTTTGTTGACGTAAACGTAGAGGAAACGCGACAGCGGGTACTTACCGTTCAGGGCGTTTTCTTCGGTGTCTTCGATGAAGTCAGTGCTGCCTTTCTTGGCCAGGGCCACAGTCTTCACGCTGGCGGTCTTGTAGCCAATGCCCGAGTAACCGATGCCGTTCAGCGAGGAGCTGATCGACTGCACGACCGAAGCCGAGCCTGGTTGTTCGTTGACGTTTGGCTTGTAGTCGCCTTTGCACAGGGCTTCTTCTTTGAAGTAGCCATAAGTGCCGGATACCGAGTTACGACCAAACAGCTGAACCGGCTTGTTGGCCAGGTCGCCGGTCACGCCCAGGTCGCCCCAGGTTTTGACTTCGGTTTTAGCGCCGCACAGACGAGTCGAGGAGAAGATCGCGTCGACTTGTTCCATGGTCAGGTGCTGGATCGGGTTGTCTTTGTGGACGAAGACAGCCAGGGCGTCCACGGCAACCGGGATTGCGGTTGGCTTGTAGCCGTACTTCTGCTCGAAGGCCGCCAGTTCGGTGTCCTTCATCTTGCGGCTCATCGGGCCCAGGTTAGAGGTGCCTTCAGTCAGCGCAGGTGGCGCAGTGGCGGAGCCAGCGGCCTGAATCTGGATGTTTACGTTCGGGTATTCTTTTTTGTAGTTCTCAGCCCACAGGGTCATTAGGTTGGCCAGGGTATCGGAGCCGACGCTGGACAGGTTGCCCGACACACCAGTGGTTTTGGTGTAGCTCGGGATAGCAGGGTCAACAGCGGCAACCGCGTTGGCAGTCGCAACGCCAGCAGCGACAAAAGTCATTGCCGCCATCAAACGCTTCAGTTTCATGCCTTACTCCTAGCAGATAGGTGTGTTAAGTCGGGGCCAAGTATCAGCAGGCCGTGTGAACACTCTATGGCTGAAATATGACAATTGGATGAAAGGCCAGCATTCGATCTTTTGCAGGATGATTCTCATCGCCCCCCTTCGCGAGCAGGCTCGCTCCCACAGGGGATCTGCGGTAAACACAGAACCAATGTGGGAGCGAGCCTGCTCGCGAAGAGGCCAGTGCAGTCGATGAAAGAAGTCCGCCTAGCGACCTTTCTTCCAGAGGTACGCACCCACCAGAATCCCGACACCGCAAATGATCGCCACGTAATAGGCAGGCCCCAGCGGGCTTTCCTTCAGCAGCAGCGTAACGACCATCGGCGTCAGGCCGCCGAAGATCGCGTAGGCCAGGTTGTAGGAGAACGACAGCCCGCTGAAGCGCACCACCGCCGGGAAGGCTTTGACCATCACATACGGCACTGCGCCGATGGTGCCGACCAGGAAGCCGGTCAAGGCGTACATCGGGAACAGCCAGTCAGGGTGGTTGAACAGGCTGTGGTAGAAGGTCCACGAACTGATCAGCAGCAGAGCACTGCCGAACACGAAGATACGACCCGCACCGAAGCGGTCAGCCAGTGCACCGGAGGCGACGCAGCCCAAGCTCAGAAACACGATCGCCAGGCTGTTGGCCTGCAACGCGGTGGTTGGCGAGAAGTGGTAGACGGTCTGCAGCACAGTCGGGGTCATCAGGATGACGACGATGATGCCGGCGGACAGCAGCCAGGTCAGCAGCATGGAAATCAGGATCGCCCCGCGATGGTCACGCAACACGGCGCGCAGCGGCACTTCTTCAGCCAGGGCCTTGCGCAGTTGCAGCTCGGCGAACACCGGAGTCTCGTGCAGCCAGCGGCGCAGGTAAACCGAGAACAGGCCGAACACGCCACCCAGCAGGAAAGGAATCCGCCAGGCGTAATCCGAGACTTCGACCGGGGTGTAAATGCTGTTGATCGCGGTGGCGACCAGCGAGCCCAGCAGGATGCCAGCCGTCAGACCGCTGGTCAGGGTGCCGCAGGCATAACCAATATGACGCTGCGGCACGTGTTCGGAAACGAATACCCACGCGCCCGGTACTTCACCGCCAATCGCGGCGCCTTGAATCACCCGCATCAGCAGCAACAGGATGGGTGCCCACATGCCGATCTGCTCGTAGGTCGGCAGCAAACCCATGATCAGGGTCGGCACCGCCATCATGAAAATGCTCAGAGTGAACATCTTCTTGCGTCCCAGCAGGTCGCCGAAGTGCGCCATGACAATGCCGCCCAGTGGCCGCGCCAGATAGCCGGCGGCAAAGATCCCGAAGGTCTGCATCAAGCGCAGCCACTCGGGCATGTCGGCCGGGAAGAACAGCTTGCCGACCACCGTGGCGAAGAACACGAAGATGATGAAGTCGTAAAACTCCAGCGCGCCGCCCAAGGCAGACAGCGATAACGTCTTGTAGTCGTTGCGAGTCAGCGGACGTGCGGACTGGGTTGGTTGCGCGATGCTCGAGGGCGCTGTGGTCATGGCAAGGCTTCTCTTATAGTCGGATCTGCAACCCCAACAACGCTGGCTGAGGCTTGGGCAGGTCCGGCACGATAACAAATTGTTCGAAAAAGCACATAGAGGTGCGTAATTGACGGTCGAATTGAGAACCGGACGGTCGTCTCGGAGTCTACCGATCGATATACTCGCAATCCTGCACCTGTTTGTAAGGGGTTGCTGTGCGAAAACGTCGTTGGCACCCGTCAGCCGATTTCGCAGAGTTTCCCTTTAGGCGCCTTACGAAAAACGTGACGAACGTAGTATGTTCGGGGCTGAATCGTTTTTCCAAGGCTCCAGTGCGCAAAGTCGCCGAGCGAAGGTCAGGCAAGGCAAAAACAGGCGAGGACGCGGAGTTTACTGCTGTAAATGAGCGTCCGAGCCTGTTTTTAACGCAGCATGACCGAGCGCAGGCACTTTGCGTGCGGAGCCGTAAGACGGCT
Source organism: Pseudomonas sp. LB3P25 (assembly GCF_054897985.1). NCBI lineage: Bacteria > Pseudomonadati > Pseudomonadota > Gammaproteobacteria > Pseudomonadales > Pseudomonadaceae > Pseudomonas > Pseudomonas sp. LB3P25. The sequence continues at coordinate 103,631 of NZ_CM142711.1, forward strand.
ATTCACCTGAAGTACTTATGAGAGTCACGGGTCAGAGGCACCCCCGGCATGATAGAGCTCGAACAAGAAGATCCAATCCCGCAAGGCGACCTTGCCCTGCAAATTACCGCGCTTCCCCGTGAAACCAACGGCTTTGGCGATATTTTCGGCGGTTGGCTGGTGTCGCAGATGGATTTGGCCGGCACCGCAATGGCCAGCAAAGTCGCGGGTGGTCGCGTGGCCACGGTGGCGATCGATCGCATGGCTTTTCTGGTTCCGGTAGCGGTGGGCGCTCAGCTCTCCTTCTATACCCAGGCGCTGGAAATCGGCCGTAGCTCGATTCAGATGATGGTCGAAGTCTGGAGTGACGATCCGCTGTCCAGCGAATGGCGTAAAGTGACTGAAGCCGTGTTTGTGTTCGTCGCCATCGACGGCAGCGGTCGCACCCGTTCGGTTCCGCCCAGGGCTCGTTAAACCAGGAAGCGTTAAACCCGGCGACCGTTTTGCGGTCCATAGCAGTCATTGTTCCTGATCGAGAGTTGCCCCATGAGCACGCCCAACGTTGAAGCCGTGAAACTGGATGAACTGAACTGCTGGCGCATCCGCCACGGTCAGGCCGAACTGCTGGTTGCCCAGCAGGGCGCGCACATCCTCAGTTATCAAGTGGCCGGGGAACCGCCGCTGATCTGGCTCAACGACGAGGCGGTGTTCAAGACCGGCAAGAGCATCCGCGCCGGTGTTCCGGTGTGCTGGCCGTGGTTCGGCAACTTGCCGCGCAACCCGCAGAGCGTTCAGGCGATGCGCGTCAGCAAAGAAGCGCCGACCGCCCACGGGCTGGTAAGGGCGATGGACTGGGAACTGGGCGGCATTGAAACCGAGGGCGAAAGCCTGAAGGTGGAGTTTGTTCTGCCTTACCCCGAAGGCGGCTTGCCAGGCTGGCCGCATCAGGTGGATTTGAAGCTGAGCATTCGTCTGGATGAGCAACTCCACATCAGCCTGACCAGCCATAACCAGGGCGCTGACAAAGTCACCATCAGCCAGGCGCTGCACAGTTATTTCGCGGTCAGCGATGTGCGTAATGTGCAGGTCGAAGGGCTGGATGGCTTGAGTTACATCGAAACCCTGGACGACTGGAAAACCGTCACTCAGACCGGCGATCTGCGTTTTGCCGGCGAGACCGATCGTATCTATCTCAATACCCCGGCGACGCTGAGCATTGTCGATCCGGCCTGGGAACGGCGCATTGAGCTGACCAGCACCGGCTCACGCTCGGCGGTGATCTGGAATCCGTGGATTGATCGCGCTGCGGCGTTCAGTGACATGGCTGACGATGGCTGGCAGCGCATGCTGTGCATTGAAACGGCGAATGTGATGGATGATGTAGTGACGCTGGCGCCGGGTGCGAGCCATACCCTGGGCGTCAGTATCGGCAGCAAACCTCTCTAACACCACAAAACCAATGTGGGAGCGAGCCTGCTCGCGAAGAGGCCATAACATCCAACATCAATGTTGACTGTTACACCGCTTTCGCGAGCAGGCTCGCTCCCACAGTTGATCTTTGCCAGGCGCTCTTACGCTTTACAAATCTGACTCTTTGACCACTCGCACCTTCGCCGCATCCAGCGCATACGCCGCGTCAGCCAGGTCGTTGTTGACCTTCTCGATCTTCAGCGTGCCGGTCACCCACAGCGGCGTGTAGATGTCATTCAGCTTCAAACCTTTCGGATAACGCACCAACACCAATTGATTAGGTGGTGGCGGCGGCACGTGGATGCAGGCGCCCGGATACGGCACGAGGAAGAACAGCGTGCTGCGGCCCTGGGCGTCGGATTCCAGCGGCACCGGATAACCACCGATGCGGATGTTCTTGTCGTTCATCGACGGCACGGTTTTGGTCGAATACATCACCGCCGGCAAGCCCTTGCTCTGCTTCATGCCACCTTTTTGGGTAAAGGTGCCATTGGATTCGGGGGAGTTGTGGTCGATTTCGGGCATGGCCTCGAGGGCTTTCTGGTCCGACTTGGGCATCAATTCGAGCCAGTCGGTTTCCGGCAGTTCGCCGGCATGGGCGAGGCCCGAGCCCAATAAAAGGAAAGTCAGTAAAAGACGGCGCATGGAGGTGCTCGGTAAAGGAGAGGTCGGTGCAACGCCGAGCATTCTAGCCCTCCCCGCGCGTTTGGCAGAGAGGGCTTTGTCGCTTTGAATCAGTTCTTTCTGATCAAGCCGTAGATCACCAGCAACACCACCGCGCCGACCAGCGCACCGATGAAGCCTGCACCTTCGCCCGCGTGATAGATGCCCAGAGCCTGGCCGCCATAAGTAGCCGCCAGCGAACCGCCGATACCGAGCAGGATGGTCATGATCCAGCCCATGCTGTCATCGCCCGGTTTCAGGAACCGAGCCAGCAGGCCGACGATCAAGCCGATAAAGATGGTTCCAATAATTCCCATGGCATTTCCCTCTGATTAAGTGCTACGTCCAAGCCTAGTCAGACTTTGGCATCCTGCCATCAGAGAACGGCGGCCCCTGAATGGTTCCGCCGCTGCCACATGAAACTATTCGGCGATGAGCGCTTCGACCTTGAGGATCTGCTGCTCCAGCGTGGCCTTGTCGGCGCAGCGCAGATTGGCGTGACCCACCTTGCGACCGACCTTGAATGCCTTGCCATAGTGATGCAGATGGCAATCGGCAATGGCCAGGACTTTCTCGGTCTCCGGCACTTTACCGATGAAGTTGAGCATCGCGCTCTCGCCGACCTTGGCCGTCGAACCCAGCGGCAGACCGGCAACGGCCCGCAGGTGGTTTTCGAATTGGCTGCACTCGGCGCCTTCAGTGGTCCAGTGACCGGAGTTGTGGACCCGTGGGGCGATTTCGTTAGCCTTGAGGCCACCGTCGACTTCAAAGAACTCGAACGCCATCACGCCGACGTAATTCAGCTGCTGGAGCACACGGCTGGAATAATCTTCCGCCAAGCCTTGCAGTGGGTGGTCGGTGCTGGCCACGGACAGTTTGAGGATGCCGCTGTCGTGGGTGTTGTGAACCAGCGGATAGAACTTCGTTTCGCCATCGCGAGCGCGCACAGCGATCAGCGAGACTTCGCCGGTGAACGGCACGAAGCCTTCCAGCAGACAGGCCACGCTGCCCAGTTCGGCGAACGTGCCGAGCACGTCTTCAGGCTTGCGCAGGACCTTCTGGCCCTTGCCGTCGTAACCCAGGGTGCGGGTTTTCAGCACGGCCGGCAGACCGATGGAAGCCACGGCAGCGTCCAGATCGGCTTGCGATTGAATGTCGGCGAACGCCGGGGTGGGAATCCCCAGGTCCTTGAACATGCTCTTCTCGAACCAGCGATCGCGAGCGATGCGCAAGGCTTCGGCGCTCGGATAGACCGGGACGAATTGCGACAGGAAAGCGACAGTTTCGGCCGGGACGCTTTCGAACTCGAAAGTCACCAGATCGACTTCATCGGCCAGCTGACGCAGGTGATCCTGATCGCCGTAATCGGCCCGCAGGTGCTCGCCCAATGCGGCTGCGCAAGCATCCGGCGCGGGGTCCAGGAAAGCGAAGTTCATGCCCAGCGGAGTGCCCGCCAGCGCCAACATGCGACCCAACTGGCCGCCACCGATTACACCGATCTTCATCGTCAACAACCTCAGGCGATGCGTGGGTCTGGATTTTCCAGGACGCTGTCTGTCTGCTCAGCACGGAATTTTTTCAGCACCGTGTGGAACTGCGGATGCTTGGCGCCGAGGATGCTCGCCGAGAGCAGCGCTGCGTTGATCGCGCCAGCCTTGCCGATGGCCAGGGTGGCGACCGGAATGCCCGCGGGCATCTGCACGATAGACAGCAGCGAATCGACGCCCGAGAGCATCGACGACTGCACCGGCACGCCCAGCACCGGCAGGTGGGTTTTGGCCGCACACATGCCTGGCAAGTGAGCCGCGCCGCCGGCACCGGCGATGATCACCTCGATGCCACGCGCCTCAGCCTCTTCGGCGTACTGGAAGAGCAGGTCCGGGGTGCGGTGGGCAGAGACCACTTTCACCTCGTAAGGAATGCCGAGCTTTTCCAGCATATCGGCGGTGTGGCTAAGGGTGGACCAATCGGACTTGGAGCCCATGATCACGCCAACCAGTGCACTCATCGTCGTGCCTCTTCTCTCTGGGCGCCCGCAGGCGCGTCAAAAAACAACAAGCCACGCTAATGCGTGGCTTGATTGTACGAATTAGTTTCGGGTTAAAACTGCCTGCGCTCAATCATGCTGCGTTAAAAACAATCTCGAAATGCTCATTGGCTAAAGCCAACTCCGCTTTCTCGCTCGTTTTTGCCTTGCCTGATCTTCGCCCGGCGAGTTTTACCCTCGAAACTTGGCCGGACGAACCGGCCGAAGGCCGCGCAGTATACCTCAATGAAGCAGATAAACAGCCCCCGATACGACCATCTGTCATTCGGCGCAAAGTGCCGTATTTATTGACTTGAAGGTCAACGGAATACACCACAAATCCCCTGCGGGAGCGAGCCTGCTCGCGAAAGCGGTGCGTCATGCAACATTAATATCGACTGATGCACCGCATTCGCGAGCAGGCTCGCTCCCACAGGGTTGTTCATTGTGTTCAGGATCCGGTTGTGCCTTGGGCGGCGCCACCTTCCAGCTTGCGCCACAGCAATCGCACGTTCGCCTTGCGTACCAGCGCGCAGCGGTACAAACGAATCTCCAGCGGCACATGCCATTGCGGGCCGCCGCAGACCACCAGTTCACCACGAGCCAGTTCGGCGCGCACGCTGAGCTGCGGCACCCAGGCAATGCCCAATCCTTCCAGCGCCATGCTTTTCAGGCTGTCGGCCATGGCGGTCTCATAGATGGTGGTGAACCGCAGCGCACGCTGGCGCAGCAGCATGTTCACCGAACGCCCGAGAAATGCACCGGCGCTGTAAGCGAGCAGCGGCACACTGCCTTCGCCTTCCAGATCGAACAATGGCTTGCCGTCGGCGTCCGCCGCGCAGACCGGGAGCATTTCGGTGTCGCCGAGGTGCAGCGACGGAAAGATTTCCGGGTCCATCTGCATCGCGGCATCCGGGTCGTAAAATGCGAGCATCAGATCGCAACCGCCTTCGCGCAGGGCATGCACCGCATCCCCGACGTTGGTTGCCACCAAGCGCGTCGCAATGTTCAGGCCTTCATTACGCAATTGCGCGATCCAGCGCGGGAAAAACCCCAACGCCAGGGAGTGAGCGGCGGCGACCTGCATCACCTCGCCCTGCCCGCCTTCCAGGTGATGAAGGTGACGCAACACTTCACCGAGCTGCTCGACTACCGTCCGCGCGGTGACCAGAAACAGCTGCCCCGCCGCTGTCAGCTCGATTGGTGTGCGCGAGCGATTGACCAGGGTCAGCCCCAGCGCGGCTTCAAGGCTGCGGATCCGTCGACTGAACGCCGGCTGAGTCACGAAGCGTCGTTCGGCAGCCTGGGAGAAGCTGCGGGTGGCGGCCAGAGCACTAAAGTCCTCAAGCCATTTACTTTCAAGGTTCATCACGTCCTCCCGGACACGCACCAATTTAGGTCACACGCTCGCCGCAGACACGGCGTCACACGGGCATTATGCCGAATGTGCATAGGCTAGTGTTTAACAGCATTGGCCCAAAATTCTCCACAAGCCTAGCATTTGCAGTGTTCCGGCACAGACCGGGTCCATATCGAGATGATTTCTATCATGTCCTCCGCTGCATCTTTCCGCACAGAAAAAGACCTGCTTGGCGTACTCGAAGTACCTGCTCAAGCGTATTACGGCATCCAGACCCTGCGAGCGGTGAACAACTTCCGTCTCTCCGGCGTTCCGATTTCGCATTACCCGAAGCTGGTTGTCGGCCTGGCGATGGTCAAACAGGCCGCCGCTGACGCCAACCGCGAGCTGGGTCATCTGAGCGAAGCCAAGCACGCTGCCATCAGCGAAGCCTGTGCACGTTTGATCCGCGGCGATTTCCACGAAGAGTTCGTGGTGGACATGATTCAAGGCGGCGCTGGCACTTCAACCAACATGAATGCCAACGAAGTCATCGCCAATATCGCGCTGGAGGCCATGGGTCACCAGAAGGGCGAATACCAATACCTGCACCCGAACAACGACGTGAACATGGCGCAGTCGACCAACGACGCCTACCCGACCGCGATCCGTCTGGGTCTGCTGCTGGGTCACGACGCGCTGCTGGCCAGCCTCGACAGCCTGATCCAGGCTTTCGCCGCCAAGGGCCAGGAATTCAGCCACGTATTGAAGATGGGCCGTACCCAGCTGCAAGACGCCGTGCCGATGACCCTCGGCCAGGAATTCCGCGCTTTCGCCACGACCCTGAGCGAAGACCTGGCGCGCCTGAAAACGCTGGCACCTGAACTGCTGACCGAAGTGAACCTGGGCGGCACCGCGATCGGTACAGGCATCAACGCCGACCCGCGTTACCAGCACCTGGCCGTTCAGCGTCTGGCGCTGATCAGCGGTCAACCGCTGGTTCCGGCTGCCGACCTGATCGAAGCCACCTCCGACATGGGCGCCTTCGTGCTGTTCTCCGGCATGCTCAAGCGCACCGCGGTCAAGCTGTCGAAGATCTGCAACGACCTGCGCTTGCTGTCCAGTGGCCCACGCACCGGCATCAACGAAATCAACCTGCCGGCGCGTCAGCCAGGCAGCTCGATCATGCCCGGCAAGGTCAACCCGGTTATCCCGGAAGCCGTGAACCAGGTGGCGTTCCAGATCATCGGCAACGACTTGGCCCTGACCATCGCGGCCGAAGGCGGCCAGTTGCAACTGAACGTGATGGAGCCGCTGATCGCGTTCAAGATCTTCGACTCGATCCGCCTGCTGCAACGCGCCATGGACATGCTGCGCGAGCACTGCATCGTCGGCATCACCGCCAACGAAGAGCGTTGCCGTGAACTGGTCGAACACTCGATCGGCCTGGTCACCGCGCTGAACCCGTACATCGGCTATGAAAACGCCACCCGTATCGCCCGCATCGCCCTTGAAAGCGGCCGCGGCGTGCTGGAACTGGTGCGCGAAGAAGGCTTGCTCGACGACGAAATGCTCGCCGACATCCTGCGCCCGGAAAACATGATTGCTCCGCGTCTGGTGCCTCTGAAGGCTTAACCGAACGCAACGCCGGCGCTTGCTCTTTTAACGAAGAGCACCAAGGGCCACGCTCACCAGGTCGAGGGACTAGACACCTCTCACCTTTTGAGGGCTTGGGGATTTATTCCCCAAGCCCTTTTTTTTAACTCGTTTAGCAACAACACCGACCCTGTGGGAGCGAGCCTGCTCGCGATAAACGATAACGCGGTCTACCTGAAAAACCGCGGTGCCTGCATCGCGAGCAGGCTCGCTCCCACAAGAGCCCGACGCCATCAACGCCGGGTGTTTCAAAGCTTCGTTACATCGCTTGCACCACAACCGTGCAGACGGACGGCACGCTCATAGGTATAGTGCCGCCCCTCATCGCGTGAGCGGTCGTCGGTAACGAGGCCCAAACCCATGCGAAACCCGAACTAATAACAAACCCGCAATATGAAATCGGGACGAACCTTCGCCTCACCTGTTGTGCCACGCACAAGCCGGTGTAACGCGATGTTTCTGACCCTCCAGCATTTGCCTATACAAAAAACAGCGAGGAATAATCCATGCTCGAAGTCATCAACGACTTCCTCTCAGGGAAAGTACTGATCGTGCTCATTGTCGGGCTCGGTAGCTACTTCACGATCCGCTCGCGTTTCGTTCAATTGCGTCACTTCTTCCACATGTTCGCGGTGTTCCGCGACAGCCTCAAAAGCAGCGCCGGCCAACTCAGTTCGTTCCAGGCCCTGATGCTCAGCCTCGCCGGCCGCGTCGGTGCGGGTAACATCGCCGGTGTCGGTATCGCCGTGACCCTGGGTGGTCCAGGCGCGGTGTTCTGGATGTGGGTGACCGCGCTGGTCGGCATGTCCAGCAGCTTCTTCGAATGCTCCCTCGGCCAGCTCTACAAGCGCTGCGACTCCGACGGCACGTACCGTGGCGGCCCGTCCTATTACATCCAGCACGGCCTGCAAAAACGCTGGCTGGGCATGATCATGGCGTTCCTGTTGCTGGTGACCTTCGGCTTTGCTTTCAACGGTCTGCAATCCCACGCCGTGACCCACTCGCTGAACAACGCTTTCGGCCTCGACACCACCTGGACCGGCCTGGCCCTGGCGGTGTTGCTGGGCATGGTGTTCATCGGCGGGATCAAGCGGATCGCCAAGGTCGCTGACCTGTTGGTGCCGGTGAAAACTCTGGTGTACATCGGTGTGACCATTTACGTGATCGTGCTGCAATTCGACCACGTTCCGGCGATGCTGATGACCATCGTCAAAAGCGCCTTCGGTCTCGACCAGGCCTTCGGCGGTCTGATCGGCAGCGCCATCGTCATGGGCGTGAAGCGCGGCGTATTCGCCAACGAAGCAGGCCTGGGCAGTGCACCAAACGTGGCGGCGGTCGCGTCGGTCGAGCACCCGGTGGCACAGGGTGTGGTTCAGGCGTTCAGCGTATTCCTCGACACCTTCGTGATCTGCACCTGCACCGCGCTGCTGATCCTGCTCTCGGGCTTCTACACCCCGGGCTTCGAAGGCGACGGCATTGCGCTGACCCAGAACTCGCTCGCAGCCGTAGTCGGTGACTGGGGTCGGAGTTTCATCTCCGTGGCCCTGTCGTTGTTCGTATTCACCTCGATCCTCTACAACTACTACCTGGGCGAGAGCAACCTGCGCTTCCTGATCGGTGAAAACCGCAAGGCGCTGATTGGCTATCGCGCGTTGGTATTGGTGTTGATTTTCTGGGGCGCTATCGAGAACCTGGGCACGGTGTTCGCCTTCGCTGACATCACCATGACCCTGCTCGCGTTCGTGAACCTGATCGCGCTGTTCCTGCTGTTCAAAGTCGGCATGCGCATCCTGCGTGACTACGATGACCAGCGCGCGGCCGGCATCAAGACGCCCGTGTTCGATTCGAGCAAATTCCCGGATCTGGACCTCGACTTGAAAGCCTGGCCAGCCAACCCGCCAGCTGCCGCCCCTAAGGCCGAAGCTGAACCGCAAGGCGTACCCGCAGCGCAACGCTGATCGGTTAAAGTGCGGAATCCCATGTGGGAGCGAGCCTGCTCGCGAAAGCGATGTATCAGTCGACATCAATGTTGAATGATCAACCGCATTCGCGAGCAGGCTCGCTCCCACACAGGAAATCATCGTTCTCGGAGAGTCTCCATGAATTCCTCGACCTACCCTGCCGCCCAGCACGTCATGGTGCTCTACACCGGTGGCACCATCGGTATGCAAGCCAGTGCTCACGGCCTGGCCCCGGCGTCCGGTTTCGAAGCGCGGATGCGCGAGTATCTGCACAGCCAACCTGAACTCGTTGTGCCGCAGTGGCGCTTTCGCGAGATGTCGCCGCTGATCGACAGCGCCAACATGAGCCCGGCTTACTGGCAGCAACTGCATGAAGCGGTGGTCGACGCTGTCGATGCCCAAGGCTGCGACAGCGTGCTGATCCTGCACGGCACCGACACCCTTGCCTACAGCGCTGCGGCCATGAGTTTTCAATTGCTCGGCCTGCATGCCCGCGTGGTGTTCACCGGCTCGATGCTGCCGGCCGGCGTAGCCGACAGCGATGCCTGGGAAAATCTCAGTGGCGCGCTGGTTGCCCTCAGCCATGGCCTGGCGCCGGGTGTGCATCTCTACTTTCACGGAGAACTGCTGGACCCGACCCGCTGCGCGAAGGTTCGTAGTTTCGGTCGGCATCCGTTCAAGCGACTGGAGCGTCAGGGTGGCGGTGCGAAGGCGTCTTCAATCCCGGCACCACTGACCTACAACCAGCCCAAGCAATTGGTGAAAGTCGCTGTGCTGCCGCTGTTCCCCGGCATCGGCGCCGAGATACTGGATGGGCTGCTCGACAGTGGCATTCAGGGCTTGGTGCTGGAGTGCTACGGCAGCGGCACCGGGCCGAGCGACAACCCGGAGTTCCTCGCCAGCCTGGAACGGGCGCGGGACAAGAGTGTTGTGGTGGTCGCGGTTACGCAATGCCATGAAGGTGGCGTCGAGCTGGACGTGTACGAGGCAGGCAGTCGCTTACGCGGTGTCGGCGTACTTTCGGGTGGCGGCATGACCCGTGAAGCGGCGTTCGGCAAGTTGCACGGATTGCTCGGCGCCGGACTGGACACCGCTGAAGTGCGGCGCCTTGTAGAACTCGACCTCTGCGGTGAACTGAGCTGACACAACACCAATCCCTGTGGGAGCGAGCCTGCTCGCGAAGACGGTGGCACATCCAGCATCGGTGTGACAGCCACACCGCTTTCGCGAGCAGGCTCGCTCCCACAGGATCTTCATTGGGCATACAACTTGCTGTCCTCCAGCCATCCCAAGGCTGGAACCTCCCATGCTCCACTCCCACCTCACCACCCTCAACGCCGTCTCGCTGGTGCTCAACACCTTCAAGGCCGAAGGCCTGTCGAGCGAAGCACTACTCGCCGGAAGCGGCATCAGCGCGGCGGATCTGAGCCGGGCGGACACGCGCATCACCACCAACCAGGAAATGCTGGTGTGTGCCAATGCCGTCGCGTTACGCCACGATATCGGCCTGGAACTGGGCCGGCGAATGCATGTTTCGTCCTACGGCATGCTCGGGTACGCTTTACTCACCAGCGCCACTTTAGGTGACGCCTTGCGGCTGGCGCTGCACTATCCGGCGCTATTAGGAACACTGTTCGAGTTGAGCCTGGAAGAGGATAACGAGCGCATCTGGCTCACCGCTGGCGACTATCGGGAAAACCCTGCGCTGGCGCCATTCAATGTCGAGTTTTGCCTGGTTTCGATGAAGGTCACTTGCGAAGACCTGCTCGGCCAACCGTTGCCGCTGCTTGGCGCCCGCTTCGAATACCCGGCACCGGACTATCAGGCACGCTACACCGAACGTTTCGATTGCCCCTTGCAGTTCGACGCGGCGTCCAACGCCTTTGCCTTCGACAAAGCCTGGCTGGAGCACCCCCTGCCTCTGGCCGACGCCATCACCCATCAGGCCATGGCCGAACGCTGCCGCAAACAAAACACCGAGTTCACCGGACGCCAGGCTTGGCTGGGACGCATCCGCCAACTCCTCGCCGCACAATTGAGCGCGGCGCCGGGGCTGGATGGGCTGGCTGAACAGCTGAACTGCTCGGCGCGCACCTTGCGCCGACATCTCAAGGATCTGGGGTGCAGCTATCAAGAGTTGCTCGATGAACTGCGGTTCGAGCAGGCCAAACGCATGCTCTGCGAGGACGAACTGCCGATCTATCGGATTGCAGAAGCGCTGGGGTTCAGCGAGACCGCGAGTTTCCGCCATGCCTTTGTGCGCTGGAGCGGCGTGGCGCCGAGTCAGTTCAGGTCCTGACCCGCCCCTGTGGCGAGGGAGCTTGCTCCCGCTCGGCTGCGCAGCAGTCGCGACCCGGCAAATGCTATCTGAAGGGAGGAATGCGGTGTTTGGTTTGGGTCTGCTGCGCAGACCAGCGGGAGCAAGCTCCCTCGCCACAGAGGGGCGAATTTCGGTCAAATCTTTTGGCCACATTAATCCCCTTTTGGCCTTTCCTGCCGTTCTCTCAAACGCCGTGCGCCGCAAGACTGTGTTCAACCGAATCAGCCTGCGGAGAACAAGAAAATGCTGACGATCTACTCGGACGATCACCACCTGCACCACGGCCGTTGTGAATTGATGGACGGGCAACTGATGCCCTGCTTCGAAATGCCCTCGCGGGCCGACCATGTTCTGCAACGCGTGCAGTACCGCGATCTCGGCCCCGTGGAGGCGCCCCAGGATTTCGGCCTCGACCCGATCGCGCGCATCCATAGCCGCGACTACCTCGACTTCTTCAAAGGTGCCTGGGCGCGCTGGACCGAATTCAATACCGACGGCGACTTGCTGCCCTACACCTGGCCGGCCCGCACCCTGCGCCGGATCATACCCACCAGCCTGCACGGCCAACTCGGCTATTACAGCTTCGACGGCGGCGCACCGATTACCGCCGGCACCTGGCAAGCGGCATACAGTGCGGCGCAAGTCGCATTGACCGCTCAAGCCGTCATTCAACGTGGCGCCCGCAGTGCCTTCGCCTTATGCCGGCCACCGGGACACCACGCCGCCAGCGATTTGATGGGCGGTTATTGCTACCTCAACAACGCCGCCATCGCCGCGCAGGCTTTCCTCGACCAGGGCCACAAGAAGGTCGCGATCCTCGACGTCGACTACCACCACGGCAACGGTACTCAATCGATTTTCTACGAGCGCAGCGACGTGCTGTTCACCTCGATCCATGGTCATCCGGAAGCCGAGTTCCCCTTCTTCCTCGGCTATGAAGATGAGCGGGGTGAAGGGGCCGGCGAAGGCTTCAACTTCAACTACCCTTTGCCGGCTGGCAGCGGCTGGGACAGTTGGAGCGCCGCGCTGGAACAAGCCTGCAAAGAGATCGAAAAGTACGGCGCCGATATCGTCGTCGTATCCCTGGGCGTCGATACGTTCAAGGACGATCCGATCTCCCAGTTCAAGCTCGACAGCCCGGATTACCTGGCCATGGGCGCGCGCATCGCAGGCCTCGGCAAGCCGACGCTGTTCGTAATGGAAGGCGGCTACGCGGTAGAAGAAATCGGCATCAATGCCGTGAACGTTCTCGAAGGTTTTGAAAGCGCCCAATGAGGAATTAGAACAATGATCAGTCTCAAGCGTTTTATCGCGCCCGCACTCTTCCCCGCAGTGCTGTGCGCCACGGTGCTCAGTGGTGCTGTCCACGCCGAAGAGCGAACGTTGCGCGTCTACAACTGGTTCGACTACATCACCCCCAAAGCGCTGGAAGACTTCAAGGCCCAGAACACCCAGACCAAACTGGTCTACGACATCTTCGACACCAACGAAGCCCTCGAGGCCAAGCTCCTTACCGGTAACTCCGGCTATGACGTTGTGGTGCCGTCCAACGTATTCCTCGCCAAGCAGATCGAGGCCGGCGTTTTCCAGCCACTGGACCGCAGCAAACTGCCGAACTGGAACCACCTCGATCCCAAGCTGATGAAGCTGATCGAAGCCAACGATCCGGGCAACAAATTTGCCGTGCCGTACATGTACGGGACCATCCTGATCGGCTTCAACCCGGACAAAATCAAGGCTGCACTGGGTGCCAACGCGCCGGTGGACAGCTGGGACCTGATCTTCAAGGAAGAGAACATCAGCAAGCTCAAACAGTGCGGCGTCGCCCTGCTCGACTCGCCGTCGGAGATCCTGCCGCTGGCCCTGCAACACCTGGGTCTGGACCCCAACAGCAAGAAGCCGGCGGACTACGACAAGGCTGAAGCGCTGTTGATGAAGATCCGTCCGTATGTCACCTACTTCCATTCTTCGAAGTACATGGCCGACATCGCCAACGGAGACATCTGCGTCGCCGTCGGTTATTCCGGCAGCTTCTCCCAGGCGGCGAACCGCGCCAAGGAAGCCAAGAACGGCGTGATCGTCGACATGCGCCTGCCGAAAGAAGGCGCGCCGATCTGGTTCGACATGCTCTCGATTCCCAAAGGCGCGAAGAATCCGGAAGACGCCTACACCTTCATCAACTACTTGTTGCAGCCGCAGGTCATTGCACCGGTCAGCGACTTCGTCGGCTACCCGAACCCGAACAAGGACGCCACCGAAATGGTCGACCCGGCGATCCGCAACAACCCGAATCTGTACCCAACCGAAACGGCGATGAGCACGCTGTACACCCTGCAACCGCTGCCCCGCGATGCCGAACGGGCACGGACCCGGGCCTGGACCAAGATCAAGTCCGGGACCTGAAACCTGTCCTTGACCTCAGGGACGCCAGGCCTTTTGCAACCGCCCGAGCGCTGCGCTGATTGCCGCCTCGGGCACCGCCGCAAAGCCCAGCACCAGCCCGGCGCGTTCATCCACACTATTTCTCGAATCAGGTAACCAGTAACTGCTCAGGCCGTTGATCTCGACATCGACACTGGCGGCGACTTCAATCAGTTCGCGCTCGCGGGCCTGAGTGTCGACCGCCACCGTCAGGTGCAACCCAGCCGCCACACTCGGCAGGCTGCCAACCCCGGGAATATCCGAGGGCCAATTGGCCAGAAGCGTATTGCGGCGACTCAACGCGGCGCGGCGCATGCGGCGGATGTGTCGCTGGAAATGCCCGGCTGCCATAAACTCGGCCATTACCGCTTGAGTGCTCACCTCGGAATGCCGAACATCGACCGCTCGACGTTGAGAGAAAGCATTTACCAATGCCGGCGGCAGGACAAGATATCCCAGACGCAGCGCCGGAAAGGCGACCTTGCCGAACGTCCCGACGTAAAGCACCCGACCCTGCCGATCGAGTGCCGCCAACGGCGCCAGTGGTGCGCCGCTGTAACGGTATTCGCCGTCGTAGTCGTCCTCGACGATCCAGCCTTGGGTGCGCTCTGCCCAAGCCAGGAGCTCAAGGCGTCGCGCCAGGCTCATGACCACCCCGGTCGGGTACTGATGCGATGGCGTGACATACGCCAGACGACAATCGCCGAGTCCCGTCAATTCGCTACAGTCGATGCCTTCGCTGTCCACGGCCACCCCGTGCAATCGCGCACCGGCCACGGCGAACGCATGACCCGCCGCCCGATACCCCGGATTCTCAATCGCCACCCCATCGCCCGGCTCTACCAGCAGCTGTGCACAAAGGCTAATACCTTGCTGCGCGCCACTGGTGATCACTATTTGTTCAGCCGAGCACTGCATGCCCCGCGAACTGCGCAAGTACGCGGCTATCAGGCCGCGCAATCGTGCATCGCCCGCCGGATCGCCGTAACACAGCTGCTGTAAATCCGGTTTGCGCCAGAAAGCCGCATTCAGCTTGGCCCAAACCTCGAAAGGGAACAGATCGAACGCCGGAACACCGACCCGAAACGCACGAGGCGGACCACTCGGCGGCAAGGCTAAATGGTTCTTTTCCACGCGTCCCAGCGCACCGCTGTGGATAACTTTACTGGATGAAACCACAGGCAAATCCAGCCAATTTGTGGATAAGGCTGTGGGTAAGCCTGTTGACAACCCTGTGGATACTTTTGTGGATAATTTTTTCGTCGGTAATGCGGCTTGAGGCAGTTGCGCGACATAAGTCCCGTCGCCGACGCGCCCCTCGATAAAGCCTTCGGCATAGAGCTGATCGTAGGCGCGCACCACGCTATTGCGGGAAATCGCCAGCGCCGCCGCCAGATCTCGACTGGCCGGCAATCGGGTGCCACTGGCCAACCGCCCGTCGAGCACACGCAGTCGCAATGCCTGATAGAGCTGACGACTCAGGCCTTGGCGACGATCAAGTTCGATACCCGCCGGGTTGAACGACAGAGAAAGCGGCGCGTCGGTCATTGCAATGGACCTATGAAATTGGTCGTTAATGGCTCTTACAACAGACCAATAGCCTGCCTAGGATGAAGGCATTCGCCAAGGAATATTTCTATGTACACGCCCAGCGCATTTGCCATCAATGATTTGGATGAACTGCACCAGCAGATACTCGGCACTCGCCTTGCCATGGTGGTCACCCACGGGGAGCAAGGCCTGCAAGGCAGTCATCTGCCGCTGCTGTTCAACCCCGACCACGGCCCGAACGGTACCCTTTACGGCCACTTCGCCAAGGCCAATCCGCAATGGAAGGAACTGCAGAACGGCGCCGAAGCCCTGGTGATTTTTGCCGGTGTCGACGCTTACGTCAGCCCAGCGTTTTACCCGAGCAAAGCCGACCACGGCAAAGTCGTGCCGACCTGGAACTACGTCGCCGTGCACGCCTACGGCACGGCCGAAGTGTTCACCGACGCCGATCGCCTGCGTAACCTGGTCAGTGCGCTGACTGATCGTCATGAAGCGGGCCGCGCCAATCCATGGAAGGTCGCCGATGCCCCGGCCGACTACATTGACGGGATGCTCAAGGCCATCGTCGGGTTTGCCTTGCCGATCCAGCGTCTGGAAGGCAAACGCAAGCTCAGCCAGAACCGCAACACTGCAGACATCGCCGGTGTGCGCGAAGGGCTTGCCGCCAGCCCTGATGTGCACGACCAGGCCCTCGCCCACTTGATGCGTTAAGGAATGAACATGAGTCAGATCGACATCCGCCAGGTCACCGCCGACGATCACGCCGCCTGGCTACCGCTGTGGCAAGCCTACCTGCGCTTTTACAATACCGAACTGCCCGTGGCGGTCACTCAAAGCACCTGGCAGCGCATGCTCGACCCGAGCGAACCGACCCACGCCGCCCTCGCCTGGGCCGATGGCAAAGCGGTGGGCATGGTGCATTTCATCTACCATCGATCGAACTGGAGCATCGAAAACTCCTGCTACCTGCAAGACCTGTTGGTAACGCCTGAAACCCGTGGCACTGGCGTCGGCCGGCAGCTGATCGAATTCGTCTACGCGACAGCCAAAGAGGACGGTTGCTGCAAGGTCCACTGGCTGACCCACGAAACCAATGCCACTGCGATTCAGCTTTATGAGCGCATCGCCGAACGCCCCGGTTTTATCCAGTTTCGCAAAGCCCTGTAAGGTTCAAGGAGAACAGCATGTCGACTTCACTCGCCGATTGGAAAGGCGTTCCGGCGCCATCAGTCCAAACCATTGAAGGGCGTTTCATCCGCCTGGAAAAACTCGACCCGGCGCGTCACGCCGACGGTTTGTGGGAGGCCCTGCAAGGCCCGGGCTCCGACCCGAAACTCTGGGACTATTTGCCATACGGTCCTTTCCCGGAGCGCAGCGCGTTCAACGATTGGCTGAACAATCATGCGGCCAATAGTGACCCGTATTTCTTCAGCGTGATCGACCGGGTCAGCGGCGATGTGCAGGGCATCCTCAGTTTGATGTCGATTGTTCCTTCACAAGGTCGGATCGAGATCGGTCATGTCACTTTCGGTGCGCCGATGCAGCGTTCGCCGAAGAGTACCGAGGCGGTTTATCTGCTGGCCAAAGAATCCTTTGCGCTGGGTTATCGGCGGCTGGAGTGGAAATGCAACAACGGCAACGCCCGCTCCAAATACGCGGCCGAGCGGCTGGGGTTCAGTTTTGAAGGCGTGTTTCGTCAGCACATGGTGGTCAAGGGTCAGAACCGGGATACGGCGTGGTATTCGATACTGGACTCGGAATGGCCAGCGATCGGAGCGGGGTTTGAGCGCTGGCTATCCGATGAGAACCAGACGGATTCGGGGCAGGTGAAAACGTTGGCGGAGTGCCGCGGGTAAATCTTCGGCGCCTGGACGGACGTCTTCGCGAGCAAGCTCACTCCCACAGCGGATAAGAGCTGATCACAATCTTGTGGCCAACCCGAAACCCTGTGGGAGCGAGCCTGCTCGCGAATGGCATCACGCTAGTTTCTGGGCCAGCACTGCGATGTGCTCAGGCCCGATACCGCAGCAACCACCCAAATGACTGGCTCCACGCTTCTGCCAATCTGCCGCCCAGTGCAAGTAACCCGGCGGATCGAGATCATCGCGCAGCGGGTCCAGACCGTCGTTCGCTGTGGCCTCTTTCGGTTGCGGCGGGAAGGCATTGGCGTACGCGCCTATGTGAATCTTCACCCCCAAACGCTCGAAGGTTTCCCGGGCGGCATCGATCGCAGCACCGATCACTTCCGGCTGGCTGCAGTTGAACAGCAACGTCTCGACGCCCAGCTCAGCCGCCACGGCGGCGGCTTCAGCCACCGGCTCACCCGAACGCAAGCGCGGCACCTCGTCCGTGTCCTCATCCTTCAGGGTAAACGACAGCCAGAACGGCTTGCCGTCTGTTGGCAGACCGGCATGGATCGCTCGCGCTTCAACGATCGAGCTCTGGGTTTCCGCCAGCCACAGATCGACATGAGGTGCCAGACCGTTCACCAGCGGCGCCAACAATTCGGTCACCCGAGCTGCATCGAAAAGGTCCGGACGATAGGACCCAAACAGCGGCGGCAATGAACCGGCCACACGCACCGCTTTGCCCGAAGCCTCTACCGCGCGCCGAGCCAGCTCACCGGCCAACGCCGCGAGCGCCTGCCCTTCTGCTGCAAAACGCTCTTCGCCAATATGAAACGGCACCACCGCGTAACTGTTGCTAGTGATCACATTCGCACCGCTTTCGATATAAGCCGTGTGCACCGCCTCTACCGCTTGCGGCGCTTCGCTCAAGGCCAGCGCCGACCACTCGGGCTGTCTGAACGGCGCGCCTCGGCGCTGCAACTCACGACCCATGCCGCCATCCAGAATTACTGTGCTTGCTGCGCCCATATGCTTTTCACTCATAAGCTTATGAAAATAACTCACTACCAGAGTAGCTCTTATAACTATTTAATACGCACCATCCGGTTAATAACAACCTCTTTTTTATCAGGGATCGACTGTGAAATTCCAACCACTACTGGCCCTGGGCCTGACGATTCTGGCTGCCTCCACCCAAGCCTTTGGCGGCGCCACGCTGGACCGCGTCGAGAAAAAGCACGAACTGGTGGGCGTGTTGATGGAAAGCTATCCACCCTTCTCGTTCCTCAATGATCAGAACCAGCTCGATGGATTCGACGTCGACGTGGCCAAGGCCGTGGCAGACAAACTGGGCGTCAAATTGCGCCTTGAAACCCCGTCCTGGGACGTGATCGCGGCCGGCCGCTGGAGTGGGCGCTACGACATCTGCATCTGCTCCATGACCCCGAGCAAGGCCCGCGCCGAGGTCTTCGACTTCCCGGTCGAGTACTACGCCTCACCAGCGGTGATCGTGGTCAACGCCAAGGACGACAGCATCCACAGCGCCAAAGACCTGAGCGGCAAAAAAGTTGGCCTCACCAGCGCCTCTAGCTACGAAAGCTACCTGAACAAGAACCTGGTGATCGAAGGCGCCGAAGACACTCAATTGCAGTACCCGTTCGAGGACGTGCAGATCGCGCCTTATGACACCGACAATGTCGCCTTCCAGGACCTCGGCCTGGGCGCTGGCGTTCGACTGGACGCGATCCTCACCAACCTTGTCACCGCGCAACCGCGCCTGACCGAAGACAAACGCTTCAAGCTCGCCGGCGAGCCTCTGTACTCGGAGCCAAACTCGGTGGCCATTGAAAAAGGCGACGCCCAGTGGGACGCCAAAGTGCGTGACGTCTTCGCTCAACTGAAACAGGACGGCACCCTGAGCACGCTTTCGCAAAAATGGATCGGTGCTGACATCAGCAAATGACTTCTTTCCCCACACCTCCTCAGCCACCACAACCGGTGGCTGAGTCGCTGTTACAACGGATCTTCGGTTTCCGCACGCGGCTGTACCTGACCTGGGCGGTGATGCTCGGGTTGTTCGCCAGTTTCTTCCTGAGCTTCGACCTGAAGTTCTCGATCATCCTCGACAAACTGCCGAACCTGATCGGCCTGCACCTGGCACCCAACGGCTTCTTGCAAGGCGCGGCGCTGACATTGTTTTTGTGCCTGTGCTCGATCGTGACCTCCTCGCTGCTGGGCTTCATCACTGCCCTGGCACGACTGTCGAAAAGCGCCGTAGCCTTCGGAATTGCGAGCTTCTATGCCTCATTCTTTCGTGGCACACCGCTGCTGATCCAGATCCTGCTGATCTACCTCGGCCTGCCACAACTCGGTATCGTCCCGGGCGCCATCGCCGCCGGCATCATCGCCCTGTCGCTCAACTACGGCGCCTACCTGAGCGAAATCTTCCGCGCCGGTATCCTCGGCGTCCCCCACGGCCAACGCGAAGCGTCCCTGGCCCTCGGCATGCGTGAAACCGTGATCTTCTGGCGGGTCACCCTGCCCCAAGCCATGCGCACCATCATCCCGCCGACCACCAACCAATTCATCTCGATGCTCAAAGACTCGTCGCTGATCTCGGTGATGGGGGTTTGGGAGGTTATGTTTTTGGCGCAATCGTATGGGCGGTCGAGCTATCGCTACATCGAAATGCTGACGACGGCGGCGGTGATTTATTGGTTGATGTCGATTGGGCTGGAGCTGATTCAGGCGCGGATGGAGCGGCATTATGGGAAGGCGTATTTGCATAGGCGCTGAGTTAGCGAACCGCAAAACGACCGTGACCAAATGAAATAGGGGGAGTAGAACTCCCCACTATTGATCCGATGTCCAGCGCAAGCAAAGGCGCTTCTGAGGCTATGCTGGCTCACCAGCGAGTACGTTAAGACCCGATAGTCGACTCACGCCATTTTGTAGTAGCACGAGATTTTCGGGCTCAGACATAAACCACGCGAAGGATCCCCAAGCCAGACCGGTTACTGTTTTTTTGAACCCGGCGGCGTCCCTATCCGCATAAGCGGTCACAAAAGCAACTTGTGATCGACTGAACCCACCTTTGTCAGTGATCGCATACAAAGCAGCCTGCCTACGAGGCGTAATGGCCCCATCAGTTGCGACGACCTCAACAAATACGATCAGTGGTTCGACCGGACCTAGATCTACCAGAATCAAGTCCGGAAGATTCTTATGAGCCTCTATATCGAGTCCAATCATTGATGCCAGTTTCAGATCAGGATGGGCAACCTTGTTTCCTGATTCACTGAGCCAAATGACACCCGGATGCTCTAAGAACTTAGCCGCAAAAACCTCAACAACTGCTTTCGAGATGTCAGAGCTTGGCCCTGACACTAACCGGCGAGTATCTCCATTCGGGAAGTAGACCAGAACTCCCTCCTTCCCTGCTGTCCCGGCCCGCATTAGCGATACACGTGCTCGTGCGCTGCGTGAGAGATGTTTTTCCTGCCACGAAAAGATGGCGGCGATCAGGTCCTCGCCTACAAGGTCTGGATTGAAAAGAGCCGCCAGGTCAGCCTTGAGCGCATAGCGAGGAGCCCCTGATGTCGTAGGTACATCTGCTCGCTCAAGCACGGCGCCCACCACTAATAAACCTTCCCGCAAAGTTTCGTC
Source organism: Pseudomonas sp. LB3P25 (assembly GCF_054897985.1). Lineage (NCBI taxonomy): Bacteria > Pseudomonadati > Pseudomonadota > Gammaproteobacteria > Pseudomonadales > Pseudomonadaceae > Pseudomonas > Pseudomonas sp. LB3P25. The sequence continues at coordinate 124,530 of NZ_CM142711.1, forward strand.
GCGAATAGGCTCGCGAGTGTTGTCTGCGTACCACCGGATGCCTGGGACCTGGAAGGATTTCTTTCGCAAATTCGCACGATAATCCAGACGGGCCGCCTCGCAGCAATCTTCCGCTTGCATATCGGTCATGCGATAAACGTGTACAGGTCCAAGCCAGACATCTGCGCCCTCGACTGCTCCGATGTAAAGCATCGCGAAAACCGTGCTAGCCGCCAGCTCACGTGTGCAGTAAGAACGGTTAGGTGTTCCTTCCGGAAAGATCAGAGGCAACCTTTCAGATATCAACGCTCGTGAGACATAGGGTGGTAACACTATTTCTTCCTTAGAAAAGTTTTGAGCAGGCGGCTTCGACGGATTCCTTTGAACCACCGGACTCCACCACCCTCGTTAATTCCTTTAAGGCTGCCGGCGCGGGTAGCGGCAATGATTCCAGCTCGTAAGCTGAAACTGCCACGGAACCACTAACGCAACGAAACGCACGATCAGCCGCCCCGCTATTTAGAAAAGCGGCAAGCACTGAAGCTTTGACTTTCGGAGCGTCAGTAACAGGCCTGACCATGTTGATGTGGTTCTCGATCACAACCCCCCCATGCAACTGCAAGAACTCAATGGGTAAAGCTGTTGCAATAAGACGACGGCTCTGCTCTTTAGCTGTAGTGCGTTGTAAGAGAACACAAGGCTGAATCGTTACTAACCACTGATCAGATGGTTTCAATTCGAAATACGGAGCATGGTTCTTTTTCTCTGCGCGGAAAATGAATTCGCCATCGGCAGTAATGGCTTCAGCCCAAATCAACGGCAACCGGTTGCTGCCTGGCTGATAGGTCAATTGAGATTTATGACGATTCCAAACCAATGGACCCGTGCTGACCCCATACCCCCAATCTGCAAGACGGTAAGGCATATTGACAAGCTTCGCTACGAGCTCAGTTTGACTTGAGTTTCTGGGCAGTAACCATGGCAGAGTGAGGTCTTTCGGGAGAGTAATCGAGCCTGTATTTCTGGCTTCGATCACTCCGTCAGACGACGTGATCTCTGAGACCGCGACGGGGACTGCCTCACCTGCTCTGCGATAGGTAGTCAGCGCCATTTCCTGAAGTACATCATCAAAAACGCCTTTGCGCGCAGCAACAAAATCAATTGCAATTGGAGGTGCTTCTTGACCTATCAGCGCACGAAGATTTTTGAAATAGCCCCCCGCGAGGAAAGAAGTCGGGGTGACATAGGCGATCAAACCACCGGGCTTGGTTTGGCGAATCGCAAAATCAGTAAACAGGCCGTAGAGGTTGGCATGTCCGTACAGCGAGCGTTTGTATAGCTCGCGTGTCTCGGTATCTAGCTTCGCTCTACCATACGGGGGATTCCCAATGACCAGATCAAACCCGTCGTTGGTTGGGCTGTGCCGCAATGAATCACAAACAGTGACCATGACTGGGAGCCGCAGACCAGACGGGCCACTAATTGGCAACAACACAGCGTCCAGCGCAACTTGGCTCAGCCAAGCACCGAATGGATCAATCTCAAAGCCATGCAAGCGGTTACCGATGCTTTGCAACAGCAGCTTTGGGCTGCAATGAGCAAGCGTCTTCATGATTCGCTGCGCGATTGGCGCAAGGAACGCACCACCGCCACACGCCGGATCCAGAACACGACATTTAGCCCAATCAACATTCGCCGATGTGGCCTGATCAATGAGCCGGGAAGTTAGAGCGGGCGGAGTGTAGAAAATACCGTACTCGCCACGATGTTCCACAGGAAGCATGCTGGTGTAGGTGAGACCAATTTGGTAAGCAGCTGTCTCTGCATCGAACTTGGCTGCTGCCAAGCCAATCTGCTCTGCTAGAAAACTGGCTGAAGTAGAGAGTGTAGACGTCTCAAATGCAGCGATGGGTGCGCGAAGCTCTTGAGGGACGTTGTCTTGTTCGGTAAGACCACGCCACCAAGCCTTAATAACTTGAGCACCAAAGGTTCTGGCTAGGACAAGCTGATTGTCTGCTGGAAAGGTGTTCGATATTGCACGAGCCTCCGCCCGAGCAGCTGCCAATGATTGAACAGGAGCCTCCAAAGCGAATGGACGATCCAGCTCAGCAAATGTGTTTTGCGCCTCTTGTGCCATACACCCCCCATTGCGGGTCGCGATTCTACCTTGCTTTGAAGGTATAGGCGTCCCGCCCATCGCTGTGACGCGATGTTGCGTTAAAAAAAAATATTCAACAATTGGCAATTAATCGCGCCAGAGAAATGTCCAGCAATTGAACAGCCAACATAGCTGTATAAATATACAGCTTTGTTGGCGCAACGCTAACGAATCAGCCCTGTGGTTACGCTTACAAACCTGCTAGGGTTTATGTGGAACGACCGGAGGTTGATGCATCAGGACCGAATTTTCGATCGAGGCTCCAATTCAGCGCATCCAAGGCGTCACAACCGTCCTGGATCAAGATATGTGCAGCGTTGGCGAAATGTTCCAAGTCATGACCTTCCGCATCCTTCACGCACAGACACGTAACGCTATTAAGCAGATTGCGTGCGGCTTTGATTCGATGGGTGGCAGTTTCAAGAAGGTCGGAAGAACGGGCTTCGGTGTCGATGTACAGCGTCGGGCCGACGCTGAAGTTGCCTTGGAGCGGGTGATATTTGGACATGGGGATTTCTCTCTGAGTGAAGAGCTCCCACCGTTCGCGGCTAAGCAAATTTAGGTGACAGCTGTACGCGGGTTAGCCGACCGGACAAAGAGAACTCCGGCACACCCGAAGGTGTCCCACGCACAGCCGCCATAGACATAAAAACATAGGCAGCAAAAAGCGCCTCCTTTCAGGGGCGCCCGTGCACTCTTTGTTCGACCGGCTAAGATCGATCACCGATTCGTCGGCGACGGGCGAACTATAGGCGAGCCCTCAATCGATGTAAAACCCGGTTTCTTTATCTCAGAGCAGTCCTACACGAAGGTCCGCATTAGGTGGCAAGTTCACTACTGGCTCGGACGGCGGACACATGAAGCGGCTGACGTTTCACAACCCCAATCCTCATCCCAAACAACGTGAAAACGGCATTCAGCGACTTCAACGTCTGATTCCCCTCTCCATGCTCCATTTGCACCAACGTACGCACTGAGATTTTGCACATCTTCGCGAATTGACTCTGATGTAGGCCCGTCACCTCCACCCGCAGACGACGAACTGCCTCACCGATGGTAAGTGAATCATTGGAAAGATCTTCGAGAATGCTTTCGAGCAGAATTGTCCGCTCACGAACCGTCATGTTCATCCATCAATCCCCATAATCTCAACAACGTGCAAAATAGTGCGTTTACGTCCCTGAAAAACAATCTCGGCATGCATTAAATTGCATCTACAAGTGTTTTAGTTCGGCATAAACGCAAAAAATTGCAGATCCCCCCCCATCAAAATGCGTCACTCGGTCGCTAGTGCAGCGACAATCACTGGCACTGGCAGCTCCAACAGCGGTGAGATCAGCCGCATCAGACTGGATCCGGGATTGATCGAGCAGTGGCAGATCAGTTTCCGAGTTTGCGATAGCCGACCGTGTCTCAATTTGTTGTAAGAAAAAGCATCAGCCCGAACGGGTAAAAACAACCTTCCTCAGGAGGCTGGCAATTTTCTACACAACCTTCTGACAACCCCCGCAAGCCCGCCGGAAGCAGCTGACATCGGCACCTATAGCCTTCCTCTTAGAGTTTGGCCTCCTGTCAAAAGAGGCCGTACTCGATGCCCGTTCAACACAAATACCGACCACAACACCTGGCGTTGGCCATTGCGCTTGCAGTGGGTTGCATAGAAGTCTCCATGGCGCAGCAACCAGAGCCTGAAGTCATTTCCGACGCGCCGACCACCAAACCTCGTAAAAAAACCGCCAAGCCCAACGAGCGCTTTGATGATCTTTCGGCGATCAAGGAGTTCATCGGCCCACGTAAAAACGCTGCCCGGGCCACAAACGGGTCGGCTGAAGGACAGACAGCTCGACCAGTAACAACTGAACCGTTTGCCACCGCGGCAATCGACTTCGATGACGCCTTCTATGAGTCTCTTAACTTTCCCGAGCCCACCGCTTCCGAAGTGCCATCCACTCCTGCGCAGGTAGACCCGTTCGATCAGTTCCAGAACGACTACACCACTCAACACGCGCTCATTTCAGAACCACTCCAAAACATCGACGGCGTCTCGCTGGTATTGGGCGACGCGGATGACCTTCTGGTCATCAACAGAGGCGCCCGATGGGATGGAGAACTGGATGGCGGCAACGGAGTCAACGGGCTGCTCCTTAATTCCGTAGACGGCGGCACAGTAGGAGACACAACCAATTTTGCTGCCCTGCGGGTCGCGAAAGGCGCATGGACATTTACCGGCAGCAACGACTTCCATGAAGGTGCCGAGGTAAGGAAAGACGCTACGCTATTTAACGTAGGCGCTATAGAAGGCACTGTGTACGTTGATAACGGAGGCACCTATGGCGGCTACGGTAAAGTAGGCGGCTTGCACGTGGACGGTCTGTTACTGGTCAATGCAAGTGTGGGGGCTCCTTCCATTAGAGGGGATCTTACGCTTAGCGAAAGCGCCACACTCGCCTACGAAGTAACAGATAAGGCTGATACTTCAGAGACTATTTTCGTCGATGGAATCGCCAAGCTTGGTGGCGCGTCTTTACTGGTTACCGCTCTGCCAGGCGACTACGCACAAACCACTAATCACACGGTAATTTCCGCAGATCGGATCGAAGGAACATTCGGTCGAGTCAGCAGCAACCTGGCGTTCATGACGGCTACCCCGGACTATGGCGACGAAAAGGCCGTACGCCTGACCTACGCTCGCAACGAAGTACCTTTCGAGAATCTCGCGACCAACGAAAACGGTCGTGAACTCGCCCGCAGTATTGAAGAGCCCAAAGCCAGTCCGACGGCGCAGACCCCCTCCATTACTGCGAATGCCGCCGTCACGGCCCTGCTCGCCTCCACCACCGAAACAGCCGCCATGGCCATCGACCAGCTGGACGGCAGCCAGAACGCCAACCTCGCCAAGGCGACCCTGAACAGTGACAGCCCAATCAGCGCGACCATGCTCTCGGCCATGCGCCAGCTGGACAGCGCCAGTAGCTACAGCAATTCCGCCAAACGCAATGCACCACGTCTGGCCGCCGGCGGCGAAGACAATGGCCGAGTCTGGCTTCAAGCATTGGGTCACGGTGGGACGCTGGATCGCGACTACGACGCTCTGAAGCACACAACCCACGGCTTGGTACTGGGAGCGGATTGGGGAATCGACAAGGAATGGCGCATCGGTGTCTTGGGCGGGAAGTCAGAGACTCGCCTGGACAGCCGCGGACTCGACGGCGATCTCGACAGCTGGCATTTGGGAGCTTATGCCCTACGTCAAAACGGACCCATGTCCCTGCGCCTGGGCGCGACCTATAGCAACCACGATGGCAGCACTAAACGCCGGGTTGCCTTCAAAGGTTTCAGCGACCGTCCTGAAGGCCGTTACGATGCCAACACCCAGCAGGCCTTTGCGGAAGCGGGTTACAACCTGGGCCAGGCCAACGTCAGCATCGAACCGTTTGCCAGCCTTGGCTACCAACGCTATCAGCGCGACACCTACACGGAAAAAGGCGGCGCAGCGGCACTGAAGGTCCACGGTCAAACCCAGAACAACATGAACAGCACAGTCGGCCTGCGACTGGCAAAGCTCAACACGCTGGATAACGGCATGCAACTGACACCCCGATTCAGTGCCGGGTGGAAACACACTTATGGGGACGTCTACAGCGATACCCGCCAACGATTGGTTTCGGGCGGAAAAAACTTCACCGTTTCCGGTGCGCCGCTGGATCGTGACAGTCTGCTGGTCGATGCAGGGCTGGACCTTGGAGTGTCAGCAAAACACACCCTGGGCGTCGGCCTCACTGGTGAGATCGGCACCGACAGTCGGAACCATGGCGTAACGGGTCAGTGGCGAATGAGCTTCTAATACCCACAAATCCCGGGCGAAAAAAAAGGGGGGCACATGCCCCCCCGAGGTTTAAAGCGGTCAATCGAGGCTGTTAACTCAGCCTTCGATCTCGATCAGGATTTCGCCCGGGTTCACCCGGTCGCCCTTGGCCACGTGGATGGCGGTGACTTTGCCGGCGATGGCCGATTGGACTTCGGTTTCCATCTTCATCGCTTCGGTGATCAGCACGGCCTGGCCGGCTTTCACGGTGTCGCCTTCCTTGACCAGCACGTCGACGATGTTGCCCGGCATGGTGGTGCTGACGTGGCCCGGTGCAGTGGCTTGCTTGCGCTTGCTGCTGCCGCCGCTGACGAATTCGTTGAGCGGTTCGAACACCACTTCTTCCGGCATGCCGTCGATAGACAGGTAGAAGTGACGCTTGCCTTCAGCCTTGACGCCGACACCGGTGATGTCGACGCGGTAGGTTTCGCCGTGGACGTCGATGACAAACTCGGTCGGCACACCTTCGCCACCGGCCGAGGTCACGCCGCCGGCTTCAGGAATCGGTAGCAGCACTTCAGGCGTCAGGGTGCCGGCGGCGCGTTCTTCGAGGAACTTGCGACCGATGTCCGGGAACATGGCGTAGGTCAGCACGTCTTCTTCAGACTTGGCCACCGTGCCGATTTCGGCACGCAGTTTGGTCATTTCCGGCTTGAGCAGGTCGGCCGGACGCACGTCGATCACTTCTTCGCTGCCGATGGCCTGGCGACGCAGTTTTTCGTTCACGGTGCCTGGCGCCTTGCCGTAGCCGCCCTGCAGGTAGAGCTTCACTTCGTTGGTGATGGTCTTGTAGCGCTCGCCGGCCAGCACGTTGAAGAACGCCTGGGTGCCGACGATCTGCGAGGTCGGGGTCACCAGCGGTGGGAAGCCGAGGTCTTCACGAACGCGCGGGATTTCGGCCAGCACTTCGCTCATGCGGTTCAGGGCGCCCTGCTCTTTCAACTGGTTGGCCAGGTTGGAAATCATCCCGCCCGGTACCTGGTTGACTTGAACGCGGGTGTCGACAACGGTGAACTCGCTTTCAAACTGATGGTACTTCTTGCGCACTGCGTAAAAGTACAGGCCGATCTCTTGCAGCAGTTCAAGGTTCAGGCCGGTGTCGAACTCGCTGCCTTTAAGGGCGGCAACCATCGACTCGGTGCCCGGGTGGCTGGTCCCCCAGGCGAAGCTGGAGATCGCGGTATCGATGTGGTCGGCACCGTTTTCGATGGCCTTGAGTTGGCACATCGCAGCCAAACCAGCGGTGTCGTGCGAGTGAATGAACACTGGCAGCGATTGCTCGGATTTCAATGCCTTGACCAGTTCGCCGGTGGCGTACGGAGTCAGCAGGCCAGCCATGTCCTTGATCGCCACCGAGTCGCAACCCATGGCTTCCATTTGCTTGGCTTGCGCCACGAATGCCTCGATGGTGTGCACCGGGCTGGTGGTGTAGGCGATGGTGCCTTGAGCGTGTTTGCCGGCGGCTTTCACCGCTTCGATGGCAACGCGCAGGTTACGCACGTCGTTCATGGCGTCGAAGATGCGGAACACATCGATGCCGTTGACCGCGGCCTTGGCGACAAAGGCTTTGACCACATCGTCGCTGTAGTGGCGGTAGCCCAGCAGATTCTGGCCACGCAGGAGCATTTGCAGGCGAGTGTTAGGCAACGCCGCGCGCAGTTGGCGCAGACGCTCCCACGGGTCTTCCTTGAGAAAACGTACGCAGGCGTCGAAGGTCGCACCGCCCCAGACTTCCAGCGACCAGTAGCCGACTTTGTCGAGCTTGTCGCAGATCGGCAGCATGTCTTCGGTGCGCATGCGGGTCGCGAGCAGCGATTGGTGGGCGTCGCGCAGGATTGTGTCGGTAACGTAGATTTGTTTGCTCATTGTTCTATTCCTCACAGGCCTGCGTGGGCGGCGATGGCGGCGGCGATGGCCAGGGCCAGCTCTTCGGGTTTGCGCTTGATCGAGTAGTTGGTCAGTTCAGGGTGGCTTTCAACGAAGCTGGTGTTGAACTGGCCGCTACGGAATTCCGGGTTACGCAGGATTTCCTGGTAGTACGCGGCGGTGGTCTTGACCCCTTGCAGACGCATGTCGTCGAGGGCGCGCAAGCCACGGTCCATCGCCTCTTCCCAGGTCAACGCCCAGACCACCAGTTTCAGGCACATGGAGTCGTAGAACGGTGGAATGGTGTAACCGGTATAGATCGCCGTGTCGGTGCGCACGCCGGGGCCGCCGGGTGCGTAGTAACGGGTTATCTTGCCGAAACTCGGCAGGAAGTTGTTTTTCGGGTCTTCGGCGTTGATCCGGAATTGCAGCGCGAAACCGCGGTGCTGGATGTCTTCCTGCTTCACCGAAAGCGGCAGACCGGAGGCAATGCGGATCTGCTCGCGAACGATGTCGATGCCAGTGATTTCTTCGGTGATGGTGTGCTCCACCTGCACCCGGGTATTCATCTCCATGAAGTACACCTCGCCCTCGGCGAGCAGGAACTCCACGGTACCGGCGTTCTCATAACCCACGGCCTTGGCTGCACGCACCGACAGGTCGCCGATGTAGGCGCGCTGTTCAGGGGTCAGCTGCGGGCTTGGGGCGATCTCGATGAGCTTCTGGTTGCGGCGCTGGATCGAGCAGTCACGCTCGAACAGGTGCACCACGTTGCCGAAGCTGTCGCCGAGGATCTGCGCTTCGATGTGTTTCGGATTGACGATGCATTTTTCGAGGAACACTTCCGCCGAACCGAAAGCCTTGGTGGCTTCGGAAATGACTCGCGGGAATGCTTGTTCAAGTTCTTCCCGGCTGTCGCAGCGACGGATACCACGGCCACCACCACCGGAAGTCGCCTTGAGCATCACCGGATAACCGATGCGGTCGCCTTCGATCAAGGCTTCCGCAATATCCGCGACGTTGCCTTCGGTCCCCGGGGTGACGGGTACGCCAGCCTTGATCATGCTGCGACGGGCTTCGGTCTTGTCGCCCATGCGGCGAATCACTTCAGCCGATGGACCGATGAACTTGATGCCGCGCTCGGCGCAGATATCTGCCAGTTCAGCGTTTTCCGAGAGGAAACCGTAGCCGGGGTGCAGCGCATCGCAACCGGTTTCTACCGCCAGATTCACCAGCTTGCGCGCATTCAGGTAGCCGGCCAGTGGCTCGGCACCGATGCTGTGGGCCTCGTCCGCACGCTTCACATGCAGCGCATGGCGGTCGGCGTCGGAATAGATCGCGACCGAGCGAATGCCCATCTCGGCGCAGGCACGTACGATTCGTACGGCAATCTCACCACGGTTGGCGATCAGGATCTTTTTTATCACTTGGAGGTTCCCTTGAGCCGGTGGTACCCACGACCTGCTAAACCAGGTCGACGCGTGACTAAATGTTTCGATTTAGTCGCAGCCCCACACTAGCCCCCACAAGGGATTAACAAAAATGATTAATAATTGGGTCAGACATAAGTAAAGACTTATAGTTGATGCATCAGCCTGCGGTGAGAGTGCCTATAAAATGCGTAAGTCCTTGATGCGTATGACATTGCGTCAATTGCAGATCTTCAATGAGGTCTGTGATTTGCGGTCATACAGCCGCGCAGCCGACGAAATGTCTCTCACACAACCTGCCGTGAGCCTACAGATTCGTCAACTTGAGGAGCTGATTGGTCAACCTTTGTTCGATTACGTCGGTAAAAAGCTCTACATGACCGAGGCAGCCGAAGCCCTTCAACGCGCCAGCCGGGACATTTTCGGACGCCTGGAAAACCTCGACATGCAGCTTTCAGACATGCAGGGATCGCTGCAAGGTCAGCTGAAACTGGCGGTCGAGTCCAGCGCCAAGTATTTCGTTCCGCATCTGTTTGCCGCGTTCAAGCGCCAGCATCCAGAAGTGAACCTGCACCTGACGGTGGTTAACCGCGGACAAGTGATTCGACGCCTTTCGGACAACCGCGATGACTTGGTGATCATGTCGATGGTGCCACAAGATATGGGACTGGAATTTCTGCCGTTTCTCAATAATCCAATCGTGGCCGTGGCGCCGCCGGATCATCCGCTGTCCCATATGGGACCGCTGCGCTTGCAGGATCTGGAGCCTTATACGTTGCTATTGCGTGAACCGGGTTCCGGTACGCGACTGGCTTGCGAGGAGTATTTCAAGGAGAAGCGCGTGCACTTCACGCAGACCCAAGAGGTGGCGTCGGCCGAAGCCCAGCGTGAATGCGTACGGGCGGGTCTGGGCCTGGCGCTATTGACGCGCCACGCCCTGAACCTTGAGTTGGCGACCGGCGCACTCATAGAGCTGCCGGTCGAAGAGCTGCCGTTGTACCGCAGCTGGTGCCTGGTGCAAGCCAAGGCGAAACGGCTGTCACCCGTGGCGCACGCATTCCTTGCGTTTATTCGCAGTGAGCGGGTGCAGATCAGCGCGCTGGTTGAGCGTTTCGACGGGAAGTTGCTGGCGCTGCCTGCCAGTAGTTGAGTTCCAGATCATCAGGAAAATCGCCGATTTCGGCCAGAAGCTGGCGGCGTTCGCAGCGATCTTCGATAGCGCGGCGAAACTCCATGCGGCGCTGGTCTTCCTGCTGACGACGGGTTCTGGCGGCGCTGTTGCGTTCTTCGTAGGGCTGGGCCATTTCGAGTCTCCCAAGGCGATTACGGGAGTTTCAAGATAGGCGCGAGGGATGACGGTTTGGCGGCGGGCGGGTTACAGAACGATGAACCTCACCGGCTGACTGCGAACCTGTGGTGAGGGAGCTTGCTCCCGCTGGGTCGCGAAGCGGCCCTAAGATTTTGCGACTGCTGCGCAGCTGAGCGGGACGGTGCGGCGATCCGACAAGCTCCCTCGCCACAATTCCAGCCAGAATCAATCGTCCAGCGCTTTTACCGACTTGGGCGACAGCCGCAAGCTGCGCAGGCTGCGCTTGACGCTCTTGAGGTGATTGACCAGGCTCGGCCCGCGCGCCATGGCCACGCCCATCGCCAACACGTCGATCACCACCAGGTGGGCGATGCGCGACGTCAGCGGCGTGTAGATTTCGGTGTCTTCGTGCACATCGATCGCCAGGTTGACGGTCGACAGCTCAGCCAACGGCGTCTGGCTCGGGCACAAGGTGATCAGCGAAGCGCCGCTCTCGCGCACCAGGTTGGCAGTGATCAACAAATCTTTGGAACGGCCGGACTGGGAAATACAGATCGCCACGTCGGTCGGTTTCAACGTCACCGCTGACATCGCCTGCATGTGCGGGTCGGAATACGCCGCCGCCGTCAGTAACAAACGGAAGAACTTGTGCTGGGCATCGGCCGCCACTGCACCCGAAGCACCAAAGCCATAAAACTCGACCCGCTGGGCCTGAGACATGAGCGACACCGCCCGCTGCAACTCCACCGGATCGAGCTTCTCGCGAACTTCCATCAGGGTGTGCAGGGTAGTGTCGAAGATTTTCAGGCTGTAGTCAGCGACCGAATCGTCTTCATGAATCGCAAACTGCCCGAAGCTCGCGCCGGCAGCCAGGCTCTGTGCCAGCTTCAGCTTCAAGTCCTGGAAACCGGAGCAACCGATGGCCCGGCAGAACCGCACGATGGTCGGTTCGCTGATGCCCACGTTGTGGGCCAGGTCGGCCATGGAGCTGTGCATCACCGCCGCAGGATCAAGCAGCACGTGGTCGGCGACCTTGAGCTCCGACTTGCGTAAGAGGTGGCGTGACTGGGCGATGTGTTGCAGCAGATTCAAAGGGCTGGACTCTTTGTTATTGGCAGATGCCGGGGATGTAGCAAGCTTGTAGTTATACTACATGAATCGGCTTTTTGCCTGCTCAATGCGTAACTCGATGTCCCCATTCCACGCCACATGCGCTCCATGTAGCCCCCGAGACCCTGTAGCAGCTGCCGAAGGCTGCGTTCGGCGGCGCAGCCGTCGTAAAACCTGAGAACCGGACTATCCGGTAACCGCGTAACGCCCATTCACGACGGCTGCGCCGCCGAACGCAGCCTTCGGCAGCTGCTACAAGGAATTTGTGTCCTGACGTAAAAGTGCAGCCAGGCCATCAGCCTCGACCGGACGACTGATGAGATAGCCCTGCACTTCATCGCAGTGCTCGGCTTTCAAAAACTCCAACTGCTCTGCCTGCTCCACCCCTTCAGCCACTACTTTCAACGACAAGCCGTGCGCCATGGCAATAATCGCCCGGGTGATCGCCGCGTCCTCGCTGCCCTCCCCCAGACCGCGGATAAATGCCTGATCGATTTTCACGTAATCCACCGGGATGCGTTTGAGGTAGCTCAGGGACGAATACCCGGTGCCAAAGTCGTCAATCGCCAACTTAACCCCCAAATTCCGCAATTGCTGGAAGGTCGCGATGATGTGCTCGACGCTGTCCAGCAACTGACTTTCAGTGAGTTCCAGCTCGAGGTAGTGCGGCGCCAGACCGGTTTCTTCCAGCACCTGACGCACCAGGCTGACCAGTTTGCCCTGACGCAATTGATGCACCGACAGATTGACCGATACTCGAATCGGCGCAAGTCCCTGACGCTGCCACTCACAGGCTTGCCAGCAAGCCTGACGCAGCACGAACTCGCCGATCGGGCCGATCAACCCGGTTTCCTCGGCCAGGCCAATGAAGTCCCCCGGCGGCACACGGCCCATGGTCGGGTGATCCCAGCGCACCAGCGCCTCGGCGGCATTCAACCGACCCGTGGCGAGGCACAACTTCGGTTGGTAAAACACCTTCAACTGCTTCTCTTCGATGGCCTTACGCAGCTGATTTTCCAGCTGCAAACGCTCCAGCGTGCTGGCTTGCAGGCTGTCGGTGTAGAACTGGAAGTTATTTCCGCCCAGGTGCTTGGCGTGCTGCATGGCCATATTCGACTGACTGACCAGCGCGGAAATTTCTCGCGCGTTGTCCGGCAACAGACTGATGCCCATGGACGCGCTAATAACCAGCTCATGGCCCTCGACAGTGATCGGCAAGCGCAGCTTGGTCGACAGTCGGGTCGCCACCCGCGCCAGGCTCGACAGGTTGCCGTAGGCATTGAACAACACGGCAAACTCATCGCCGGATAAGCGAGCGATGGTGTCTGCTTCAGGCAACGCATTGACCAGCCGCCGGGCGATTTTCTGCAAGAGTTGGTCGGCGATTTCATGGCCAAGGCTGTCATTGAGCAGCTTGAAGCGATCCAGATTGATGTGCAGCAACGCCAGACTGCGATAGCCGCCCTGGCGCACCCGCTGATGAGCCTCACTTAGTCGTTCGCGGAACAGAGAACGGTTAGCCAGCCCCGTCAATTCGTCGTAATGCGTCAGGTAACGCATGCGCTCTTCAGATTCGCGCCGAGCCGATAGATCGGCGAAGAAACCCACGATATGGCTCACATTTCCCCGAGCATCGCGCACAGCGTTTAGTTGCAACCATTGCGGATACAACTCGCCGTTCTTGCGGGTTTCTACCAGCTCGCCCTGCCAACTGCCGTGCTGCTCCAGCGCCTGATGAATCGCCGCGTAGTGCCGGCGGGCATCGCGGCTGCACGGCAACTCGACCACGTTGCGTCCGATCATGTCTTCAATGTCATAGCCGGTGACTCGGCTGAAGGCCTGATTGACCGCGATCAGTGCGTAGTTCGGATCGAAAATCACGATGCCTTCGCTGGCCGCCTCGAACACGGTCGCGGCCAGTTGTCGCTGCGCCTCCAGACCTTTGCTAACGCTGATGTCGCGACGGGTGCCGACCATACGGATCACCCGGCCATTTTCGCCGCGCTCAACCGCTCGACCTCGGTCCTCGATCCAGACCCAATGGCCATCGCCGTGGCGCACGCGGTACTCAATCTGGTAATCCTCGCTGCGGCCCTTCAAATGCTCGACCAGCGCGCGCTTGAGTGACGGCAAGTCATCGGGGTGCAGGCGCGGCTTGAGGTGGCGAAGCATCGCCGTCACGAATTCCGGCTCCAGGCCGAACAGCTCCTGAAGCTGGGTGTGGTGGACTTCGTCGGTTTGCAGGTTCCAGTCCCACAAGCCCAATTCACTGGCCTTCAACGCCAGCGCCAGACGCGCTTCACTCTTGCTCAGGGCCTGATTGGCGGCGTCCAGCTCCAGGCTGCGCTGGGCAACACGGCTTTCCAGCTCGATCTGAATTTGCCGCAGCTCGTCTTCGGCACGACGACGCTGATCGATTTCCTTGCCCAGCTTTTGATTGAGCTGATCGCTGCAGCTTTGAGCCTGCTGCAAGTGCTCGATCAGTGCCTGATTCTGAAAGCGCCGCAACAGTCCGCTATCGATGAGCCGGTTGACCTGCCAGGCGACCACACTCAACGCGCCCAGTAAAATCAGGCCGAACCAGCCCCAGCCTTGACCTTGCTCATCGCCGCCCCAGAACAGATAGCCGATGGCCGGCAACAGACAGGGCAAGGTAAAGGACAGGAACCCCGGCAGGCTGACCGCGTAGGCAACGCTGGCCGAAAGCGCGGCGGCGCCGATCAGGCCGAACACCCAGGCTTGCTGTATGAAGTTATCGGCAGGTACCAGCGCAATGCCGGCGCCGGCCAGGGTCAGGCCGGTCATGGCCGAACCCAGCAAAAACATGCGGCGCCAGATCGGATGGGCCTGACGGTTGGGTATCGCCGAATCGAAGGCCGCGACTTGAATCACCCGCAACGCCACCAGCGACAACAGCCACACCAGCCAGACGCTGACCAGGAAGTAACGCTGCGGACTCCAAAGCAAGCCAGCGCAGACCAGACCATTGATCAACATGAATAATGTGGGCAGCAACGAGCCCTGATAAAGCAGACGCGTGCGTTCGACCGCCATTTCCAAGGCGTACTGTTTGCGGATAACCCGGGGCTCCACAACGGGGCCCGACAGGTCGGTGCTGAGGGTCATAGGCAATGTTCTTGTTCTTATAATGGTGAGCATGAGCCCGAAACGTCGACGGAGCATACACAAGCAAGGGCCTGGACCAAACTGCCCCAAGTTATAAAGTAGACCAAAGTCTCGACTGCTTGCACCCCTGTAAAAGCAGCCAAGCAAGCCCCGCCAACGCTTGCAGCCAGTGACCGACCGGTCGTCCTGCACCTATCTTTCATCGGCTAAAGCAATGCGGGGTTTGCCCGGTGTGACGCCGCCCCCTAGAATGCCCCGATGCGCGATGATCTCTCCCTTCTGCTGAACTCCCTCAACGATGCCCAACGCCAGGCCGTAGCTGCCTCCGTGGGTCGTCAGTTGGTCCTGGCCGGTGCTGGTTCCGGTAAAACCCGAGTGCTGGTGCACCGTATCGCCTGGTTGATCCAGGTCGAAAACGCCTCGCCCCACTCGATCCTGTCGGTGACCTTCACCAATAAGGCCGCTGCCGAGATGCGTCATCGCATCGAGCAGCTGATGGGTATCAACCCGGCCGGCATGTGGGTCGGCACCTTCCACGGCCTGGCGCACCGCTTGTTGCGGGCGCACTGGCAGGAAGCCGGCCTGAGCCAGACGTTCCAGATTCTCGACAGCGACGACCAGCAACGGCTGGTCAAGCGGGTGATCCGCGAGCTGGGCCTGGACGAACAACGCTGGCCGGCCCGTCAGGCCCAGTGGTTCATCAACGGGCAGAAAGACGAAGGTCTGCGTCCGCAACACATTCAAGCCAGCGGCGACCTGTTCCTGGCGACCATGCGCAGCATTTATGAGGCCTACGAGGCTGCTTGCCTGCGCGCAGGCGTGATCGACTTCTCTGAATTGCTGCTGCGCGCCCTCGATCTGTGGCGCGATCATCCGGGTCTGTTGGCGCACTATCAAAAGCGCTTCCGGCACATTTTGGTGGACGAGTTCCAGGACACCAACGCCGTGCAGTACGCCTGGTTGCGTCTGCTGGCCAAGGGCGGCGACAGCCTGATGGTGGTCGGCGACGACGATCAGTCGATCTACGGCTGGCGCGGCGCGAAAATCGAGAACATTTATCAGTATTCCGACGATTTTCCGGATGCTGAAACCATTCGTCTGGAGCAGAACTACCGCTCCACCGCCGGCATCCTTAAAGCGGCCAACGCTCTGATCGCCAATAATACCGGGCGCATGGGCAAAGAGCTGTGGACCGACGGCGGCGAAGGCGAAGCGATCAATCTGTACGCCGCGTTCAACGAACACGATGAAGCACGCTACGTGGTGGAAACCATCGAAAACGCGCTGAAAACCGGCTTGGCCCGCAGTGATATCGCGATTTTGTACCGCTCCAACGCCCAATCGCGCGTTTTGGAGGAAGCCTTGCTGCGCGAGCGCATTCCGTACCGCATCTATGGCGGTCAGCGCTTCTTCGAACGGGCAGAAATCAAAAACGCCATGGCCTACCTGCGCTTGTTGGAAGGTCGCGGCAACGATGCAGCGCTGGAACGGGTGATCAACGTTCCGGCCCGTGGTATCGGTGAGAAAACCGTTGAAGCGATCCGCGACCATGCCCGTCACAGCGATGTGTCGATGTGGGAAGCCATGCGCCTGCTGGTGGCCAATAAAGGCCTGACCGGTCGTGCCGCCGGCGCGCTGGGCGCATTTATTGAGCTGATCGAGAACCTCGCCGCCAAGTGCATGGAGATGCCGCTGCACCTGATGACCCAGACCGTCATCGAGCAGTCCGGGCTGATCGCCTATCACGAAGCGGAAAAAGGCGAGAAAGGCCAGGCTCGGGTAGAAAACCTTGAGGAACTGGTCAGCGCCGCGCGTAACTTTGAAAACGCTGAAGAAGATGAAGACCTGTCGCCACTGTCAGCGTTCCTCGGCCATGCGTCGCTGGAAGCCGGCGACACTCAGGCAGACGAGCACGAAGACAGCATTCAGCTGATGACCTTGCACAGCGCCAAGGGTCTGGAATTCCCTTATGTGTTCCTGGTGGGCATGGAAGAAGGCCTGTTCCCGCACAAGATGAGCCTTGAAGAACCGGGTCGTCTTGAAGAGGAGCGCCGTTTGGCCTACGTCGGTATCACCCGGGCCATGCAAAACCTGGTGATGACCTATGCTGAAACCCGACGCCTGTACGGCAGCGAAACCTACAACAAGGTCTCGCGTTTCGTACGTGAAGTGCCGAAAGGCCTGATCCAGGAAGTGCGGCTGTCCAACAGCGTCAGCCGTCCATTCGGTGGCGGTCAGCAGCAGAGCTCCAGCAGTCTGTTTGGCGGTAGCGAGATTCCGGATACCGGGTTCAGCCTCGGCCAGGCCGTGCGACATTCGGTATTCGGCGATGGTGTGATCCTGAACTTCGAAGGCGCCGGGGCTCAGGCTCGGGTGCAGGTGAACTTCAGCGAAGGCAGCAAGTGGCTGATGCTGGGTTACGCAAAGCTCGAAGCTATTTAATAGCTATCTGATTAGCTTTTCTGTGGGAGCGAGCCTGCTCGCGAATGGACGCGCCTCGGTTTGCCTGATAAACCGAGGCGTGGCAATCGCGAGCAGGCTCGCTCCCACAGGGCTTTGT
This sequence comes from Pseudomonas sp. LB3P25, assembly GCF_054897985.1. Classification (NCBI taxonomy): domain Bacteria; kingdom Pseudomonadati; phylum Pseudomonadota; class Gammaproteobacteria; order Pseudomonadales; family Pseudomonadaceae; genus Pseudomonas; species Pseudomonas sp. LB3P25. The sequence goes on from NZ_CM142711.1 coordinate 141,933, forward strand.
GTTGAACCTACCTCAACAGGTTATCTGTAAAGGCGCGAAATAATGGGCTCAGGCTTCTTTTCTTCCTGGACATTCTGGGCCCTGTTGTCGGCGGCATTTGCTGCCATGACCGCGATCTTCGCCAAAATCGGCATCGAAAACGTCAACTCCGACTTCGCCACCCTACTGCGTACCGTGGTGGTTTTGGTCAGTCTGGCCTTGATTTTGTACGCCACGGGCCAATATCAGTCATTAGGATCGATCTCTGCCAGGAGCTACCTGTTCCTGCTGCTGTCGGGACTGGCCACCGGTGCCTCGTGGATCTGCTACTTCCGCGCACTGAAACTGGGGCCGGCCTCGCTGGTCGCTCCGGTGGACAAGCTCAGCGTGGTGCTGGTGGCGGTGCTCGGCGTGATCCTGCTGGGCGAAAAACTCGACCTGCGCCAATGGGGCGGAATCGGCCTGATAACGGCCGGTGTGGTCATGCTGGCGCTGCGACGCTAGACACCCTTCCTACAGAACTAATCCACTCGTCCTACGAACCAAAGTTAACAGGCCTTATTGCGCTGACTGAAGCTGAACGCAACCTGTCAGGCAAAAGCCCGAAACACTCTGCCGCTAGCCAGTAACACTTCAGCTGTGCAACATGGCGCGCGTGCCATCCACAAATGGGAATTCCCTTTATGAAACGTTTTCTTAGCATCGCCATGGCGTTGTGCATCGGCCTGACGATGAGCCTGGACGCCAACGCCAAGCGCTTTGGTGGCGGCAAAAGCGTCGGCGCTGCGCCGACCCACCAGACCAGCCAAATGGCGCCTTCTTCTGCCGCGGGCGGTGCTGCCGCCACTGCCGGTGCCGCCACTGCCGGTGCGGCCGGTGCCGCGGGCGCTGCCGCCAAAGCTGGCGGTGCTTCGCGCTGGCTCGGCCCTCTAGCCGGTATCGCGGCCGGTGGCCTGCTGGCCTCCATGTTCATGGGCGGCGGCTTCCAGGGCATGCAGATCTTCGACATCCTGATCATGGCCGTCATCGCCTTCCTGATCTTCCGCTTCATCGCCGCTCGTCGACGCAAGCAGCAGGAGCACCTGGCTCCGGCGGGCCACGCGCCGATGCAGCGTGAAGCGTTCGAACAGAAGCCTGCTGGCGGTTCGATCTTTGGCGGTTCGGCAGCACCGGTTGCCGCTCGTCCGGTAATCAATGCACCGGCCTGGTTCAATGAGAAGAACTTCATTGAAGCGGCTCGCAACCACTTCCAGTCCTTGCAGCAGCACTGGGACGCCAACGAAATGGACAAGATCGCCGAGTTCGTGACCCCGCAAATGCTGGAGTTCCTAAAACGCGAACGTGCCGATCTGGGCGACGGTTTTCAGTCCACCTACATTGATAACCTCAATGTTCAACTGGACGGCGTGGATGACCGTGCCGACAAGACCATCGCCACCCTGACCTTCACCGGTGTGTCGAAGACCTCGCGCTTCGACCAGGGCGAAGTGTTCAGCGAAAGCTGGAACATGGAACGTCCGCAGGGCGAGAACCAGCCTTGGCTGGTCGCCGGTATCCGCCAGAACGGCTGATACTTCCCGGTTCTGTCTGGAAGGTGCCGAGCTAAGATCAGACAAGGCAAAAACAGGCGAGGAACGGCTGGGGTCGCACCCGACTTGACTTTAGTCAATGAGCATTCCGAGCCTGTTTTTAACGCAGTATGATCGACGCGCAGGCACGTTCCAGACAGAACCTAGCATGCTGTAATGAAAACCCCGGCCTCGGCCGTAATGCTGTTCACTTAAGCATTTGAGTCCTAGCTGGGCTTATCCGAAAATCCGATGCCAGACCTCTGGCATCGGATTTTTTATGTCTGTTCAACAGGACCTGCTCGACCTCGGCGACCTTTTCAACTTCTGCGACCTGAGCACCTTTACCCAAAACATCCCCATTGAGTGGGTAGCCTCTGCGCTGGATCTTTCCAGTCAGGCCACCATTCGCCGACGTCGCTTGCCTGCTGACCAGGTGCTTTGGCTGGTGCTCGGCATGGCGCTGTTTCGTGACGAACCCGTTCACGAGGTGGCCAGACGCTTGAACATTTGCGCCCAAGGCCTGGCCTCCGACCACCTGTTGGCCCGTAGCGGTGTAACCGAAGCTCGAAAGCGGCTCGGCGCCGATCCTGTTGAGTGGTTGTTCCGCAAGACGGGTACCCAATGGGGTGCAGAGCGCTATAGCGGTGACGCCTGGCACGATCTGCAGGTGTTCGCGGTAGACGGTGCGCTCTTGCGCACTGCGGATACGCCCGAGCTTCGGGATCACTTCGGCTCGGGAAATACTTCGACCGACCGCCAGACACCGTTTCCCATGATGCGTCTTGTGGCGTTGATGAATGTACGCTCGCACTTGATTCTGGATGCGCAATTGAGTCCCTACCGGCGCAGTGAAATGCGCTTGGCCGATGAGTTCCTGCAACAGATCCCCAACCACTCGGTGACGCTGTTCGATAAAGGGTTCTGGGGGGCTGAAATGCTGTCGAGCCTGAGCAAAGCCGGGATCAACCGTCATTGGTTGATCCCGGCCAAAAAAGGCATGGTCTGTGAGGAAGTGGCCCGTTACGGCCAGCACGACCGTTTGGTGCGCATGAAAGTCTCGCCGCAGGCTAGAAAGCGCATTCCGACTCTTCCAACGCACTGGGAAGCCCGCGAAGTCAGCTATGAAATTCAAGGCAAGCTAAAAACCGTCATGACGTCGTTGCCGGCCGATACCTACAACACCAAGGCGGTTGCCAGGCTTTATCAGGAGCGCTGGGAAATTGAATTGGGCTTCAGGGACATCAAGAGCTCGATGCAACAGAACGCAGTGACCTTGCGCAGCAAAAAAGTCGATCTGGTCTATCAGGAGGTATGGGGACTCTTGCTGGCTTACAACGTAATTCGTCGGGAAGCCAGTCAGGCGGCGGTGGCGTTTGGTCGAGCGCCATCGGACATCCGTTTCAAACCGGCCTGCCAGTACATCGCAGTCCAACTGATCGTCATGGCAGCGGCTAACCCGGTTTCAGCGACCGGGAGACGATTGGCAGAGTTGAGGGCAGGTATCGGAGGATTGTTTCTGGACCACCGCCCCAGGCCTTCGAGGCCAAGGACGGTGAAGATCTCAAAGACCCGGTTTCCAGTGGACCGTAAGGCTGCTCCGCTTAAGTGAACAGCATTACGGCCTCGGCCGGGGTTTTCTATTTCGCAGTTGCATCTATAGCGAGCTACTGTATAAACCGGCCCATATAAACCGCGCCATCAAGCAAGAGGATCCCGGACGTGGAAGAAATCATCGAACAACTGCGTGAAGCCAACGAACCGGTACCGGTCCCCTTGGAGTTGCCCGACGAAGATCAACTGGTGGAAATCGAAGAACAGCTGTTCATCGACATTCCGTTTGTCTTCAGAGAGTTTTTGCTGACCGTCAGCGACGTCGTCTACGGCAGCCTGGAGCCGGTGACCGTTACCGACCCGCAATCCCACACCTACCTGCCGGACGTTGCCGCCAACGCCTGGGATGCGGGTGTTGATCGCAGCATGATTCCAATCTGCCAGGACGGTGACAACTACTACCTGGTCGAAGAAGACGGCACCGTGGTGTTGTGGTTGGCCGAAGAAGAGCTGATTGCCGAAGAAACCTGGGAATCGGTGTGGCACTGGGCGCGGGACGTCTGGCTGGAAAGCTAAGACGCCTCAACTTTGTAGCAGCTGGCGCAGCCTGCGTTCGGCTGCGAAGCGGCCGCAATATCAGGCAACGAGGTGTTTCAGGAAAACGAGTCATCCGGGTTTACGACTGCTGCGCAGTCGAACGCAGCCTTCGGCAGCTGCTACAGAGGTCTCAGTGGCTTGAGGAGTCCTTGTGGTTGTCCAATGTTTCGAGCAACGCCACCTGCATCCGCGTGTGCACGCGGATGAACCAGCGCCAGAGCAGCGCCGCTACAGCGGCCGCGACGACGACGATCAGCACCAGCAACTTGTTGGTCGGCAGAATACTGGCCGACAAGGCTGCCAACAGCAGGAAAATCACCAACAGCGAGAGGATCGGGATCACTTCGGCGATTACCCGACGCACTCGCTGCGTGTGGCGGCCGGCCATCTCCGGTTTAACGCCCATCTCCGCCAACAGCATCGAGAGCGCCTTGAGCTTGCGATAGGCGGCGATCAGGAACGGCAGCGACAACAGCAACGCCCCACCCCAGATCAACGCTTTCTGCCAACTCGGGTCACTGATCCAGTCTTGCAGGTAAGCGGACATGCGCTCGGCGAAATAAGCGCCCGAGAAGAAGATCGCAATCACCAGCGCCAGATTGACCCCCACCTGTAACAGAATCCGCCGAATCATCGATGCCAGCAGCGCGCCCTCGCCCTGAGGCTGGATGCTGCGCAGCCATTCGCCATACATCCCCAATACCCTTCCCAGGCGCTGCGGCATCACCGCGGCAAGCTTGATCGACAGCGGATCAGCCGCGCGGATCAGGTAAGGCGTCAGCAACGTGGTGATCACCGAGACGGCCACGGCGACCGGGTAGAGGAAGTTGCTGGTGACCTGCAACGTCATGCCCAACGCGGCGATGATGAAAGAAAATTCGCCAATCTGCGAAAGCCCCATCCCGACGCGAAGTGAGGTGCGTCCATCATTGCCAGCGATAAAGGCACCAAGGCCGCAAGACAACATTTTGCCCAGCACCACGGCCACGGTGATCACCGCAATCGGCCACGCGTATTGCAGCAGAATCATCGGATCGAGCATCAACCCGATGGCGACAAAGAAGATCGCACTGAACAGGTCGCGAACCGGTTCGATTAAGCGCTCGATTTTCAGCAATTGCCGGGATTCAGCCATGATCGCGCCAATCAGGAAGGCGCCGAGCACCATGCTGTACTCAAGTTTGACCACCAGTAAACAGAAGCCGAAACACAGGCCCAACACAGTGATCAGCAGCATTTCATTGCTGTCGAACTTCGCCACGTAGGCCAGTAATCGCGGCACCAGCAGGATGCCGATGACCAGTGCGACGATCATGAACAGTGAGAGCTTGCCGACCGTGGAAAACACTTCGCCGGAACTGACCGTGCCGCTGACCGCGATGCTCGATAGCAACGCGATGATGCCGATGCCAAGGATATCCTCGACGATCAGCACACCAAAAATCAGCTGCGCGAAGCGCTCGTTCTTCATCTTCAGGTCGTTGAGCGCCTTGACGATGATGGTGGTCGAGGAAATCGCCAGGATCGCCCCGAGGAACAATGAGTCCATGGTGTTCCAGTCGAACCACCGGCCGATCTCGTAGCCGATCCAGATCATCAGCACGATTTCCAGGAACGCCGCGATGAACGCCGTGGCGCCGACCTTGAACAGCTTGCGCAGGCTGAACTCCAGACCCAGGCAGAACATCAGGAAAATAACCCCGAGCTCGGCGAGGGTCTTGATGGTTTCTTCATCGTGGATCAGGCTGAACGGCGGGGTGTGCGGACCGATGATGAAGCCGGCGACGATGTAGCCGAGCACCACCGGTTGTTTGAAGCGATGAAACAGCACGGTCACCACACCCGCGATCAACATGATCACTGCCAGGTCTTGAATAAAACTGATGGCATGCATGGTGTGGGCTCCTTGGGTGACATTGCTCAAGCGACAGACGTGGGAAAGGTCTATTCGAGCAAGGTAAAAAATCCACTTTCCGCGTAGGAATTACCCTTGAGAAGGGGCTTTTGAAGGGTAACACCGCGACTTCCGGCAGAAAGGCGGTGCAATATATGGAAACAGATCGATCCGGGCGTGACGGCAGTCACCCACCCGGCGTCCCGATAACTGTTGGTTTGAAAAAGCTGACGAGGCACCCGCAGAGGTGCCGCCCTCCCGAAATTCTGCCTTGAACCGTGAGAACGCTATGGAACCCGGAAACGCACAACTGTCGATGACGGTATTGATGACCCCCGACATGGCCAATTTCTCTGGCAATGTCCACGGCGGGACCTTGCTCAAATACCTCGACGAAGTGGCCTACGCCTGCGCCAGCCGCTATGCGGGCCGCTACGTGGTGACCCTGTCGGTGGACCAGGTGATTTTTCGTGAACCGATCCATGTCGGCGAACTGGTGACCTTTCTGGCCTCGGTGAACTACACCGGCAACACCTCCATGGAGGTGGGCATCAAGGTGGTGACCGAAAACATTCGTGAGCGCTCCGTGCGCCACACCAACAGCTGCTTCTTCACCATGGTCGCGGTGGATGACGACCGCAAACCGGCTGCGGTCCCGCCCCTTCAACCGCAGAACAGCGAAGACAAGCGCCGCTTCATGCAGGCCCAGCAACGTCGGCAGATTCGTCAGGAACTGGAAAAGCGTTATCAGGACATCAAGGGCGACGCCTGATATCGACAAGGTCGCAGCCAGCGCAAAGGCTGCGATTTTTTTCGCGAATGTTGTTACAAACTGATCGCCGTCGCTTCGAACCGCACCCGTGGATGGGCAATCCGGTCCTGAGCCCGCACCAGCTCCAGCTCATAGCTGGCGCAAGCCTGGGTTTCCAGCAGCACTTCATGCACCGCCGATGCTGCGAATTCAAAAGCCGCCACCAAGCTATCGCCCAACAGTACGCGAGCCAGAAACAACCCGGAAGTCAGGTCGCCGACACCCACGGGCTGACGCGGGAACGCCAGCAGCGGACGGCGCAAATGCCAACTGTCTTCGGCCGTCACCAGCAACATCTCAAAAACATCCGCCGGTTTACCGGGATAGTCCAGATGCTTGACCAGCACAGCCTTCGGACCGCGCGCCAGCAACGCTCGCGCCATGGCCAGGCAATCGAACAACGATTGCGGCTTGCGCCCCGAAAAGCTGTCCAGCTCCAGCTGGTTCGGGCACATGAAGTCCGCCACGGCAGCCGCCTCCTCCAGCAGGAAATCGCTGACTTCCGCGGGTACGCTGCACCCCTTCTCCGGATGGCCCATCACCGGGTCACACAGATACAGGGCCTTGGGATTCATCGACTTGATCCGCGCCACACCTGTCAGGATCGCCCGGCCCTGGGCAGCACTGCCGAGATAGCCGGACAACACGGCGTCGCAGTTGCCCAGTTCGCCAATCGCCGCGATGCCTTCGACCAGGTCGGGAATCTGATGCGGCGCCAGCACTTCACCGGCCCACTGGCCGTACTGGGTGTGGTTGGAGAACTGCACCGTATTGAGCGGCCAGACATTCACCCCGACCCGCTGCATCGGGAAAACCGCGGCGCTGTTGCCAGCGTGGCCGAACACCACGTGGGACTGGATGGCGAGCAGATGGGGCGTACGTTTCATGCGGTGAGTTTTCCGTCAAACGATTGAAATTCAAGCCGCGCAGTATGCGACTAAACGCAGCCTGTACGACAGACTGGCGACGCAGTTAAGCTGACACTATCTAGTTGGAGCAACGTGTTGATGCTGACCCTTGGAAATATCTTCGTCCTGATGCTGCTTGCCACCGGTGGCGCGTGGTTATGGCACAACCATGGCTTGCGCGAGCGCGCGCTGGAGCGGGTCAAGCTGCATTGCACAAAGCTCGGAATCGAGCTGCTGGACGGCAACGTGGCCTTGAAGAAGATCACGTTCATTAAAGACGCCAACGGCCGACGGCGCCTCGCCCGTGTGTATAACTTCGAATTCACCGTGACCGGTGAAAGCCGTCACAACGGCACCATCACCCAGTTCGGCGCCCACAGTGCGCAGATTGAGCTGGCGCCCTACCCGATGCCGTTCGACGACACGCCTGCGGTGGCCGATGTAGTGAAACCGCGCGCCGAGGTGATCGAGATGAGTCAGTGGCGGCAAGAACACACTAAATGGCGTCCTTAAGTCAAAAGATCGCAGCCTCTGGCAGCTCCTACATGGGAATCGTATTTCAAATGTAGGAGCTGCCGAAGGTTCGGGCCGCGTTCGGACGATCTTTTGATCTTTAACTCGACCGGCAGTCGGCTAGATCTCTTTGCAATGAATCAACCTCCTGCGGCTCACTGAAAATCAGCTCGATACGCGAATCACGCCGCCATTCGCTGGGCTGCCAGTCCAGCACCGAGTTCTGCAGCGCATTCACCGAAACCCAACCGTCGACGCTGTGGATAACCAGCTTCGCCCGCCACCAGGCAAGGCTTTCAAGCCAACGACCAACAAGTGTCGCATCGAAAATCTGACTCGGATGCCAGCGCCACCCCACGCTCCAGCCGCCGTCCTGCTCCTGGCTCAAGCAAATTGGCAGCGTGGGAGCGGTCCAGATGGCTGGCAGCTGTGCCAATCCTTGGGGCGCGACGAAGTTATCCACACCCGCTACAGCCTGAACCCCAAGCCCTGGTAACTCACTCAATGGCAACGCGGCTTGCTGCGTCCAGTACAACGGACGCGCCGGCAACTGTCCGGCGATTCTCTGGCGATCAGCATCGTCGATATTTTCGGCTTTATTCATCAGCAACAACCCGGCGCTGTTCAGCGCCTCCTGTTGCGCCTTGGGCAGTGGTTTGCCAGCGGCGAGCGCCTGGGCGTCCAGCACCAGCACGCAGGGTTGAACAGCCAACACGCCTTGCCACGGCGCCTCACTCAACTGCCTGAGCAATTGCGCCGGATGTCCCAGCCCGGAGGGCTCGATGAACAGCCGATCCGGCCGCGCCTTGCGCAGCAAACGCCCGAGGCCGATCTGAAACGGCGCACCATTCACGCAACACAAACAGCCCCCGGCCACTTCACCCAGTGCGATACCATCGACGTCCCGGGTCAGCAACGCAGCGTCGAGGCCGATCTGACCGAACTCGTTGATCAGCACCGCCCAACGCTCATTCGCCGGCCGCTGCGCCAGCAGGTGCTTGATCAGGCTGGTCTTGCCGGCACCCAAGGGGCCAGCAATGACGTGAGTGGGAATATTCTGCAACATGGTCGAAATTTTCTGAGGAGGTGAGGATGCGGTTGATGGGATTGTCGTTGCTCCTGGCGCTCACTTCAGGTGAGGCGCTGGCTCAAGCCTGCGTGGTACATAGCACGGCTGCGCGACTCGACGTCAAAGTCTGCCAGCAGAACCGCAACATTCCGGAAAAACTGTTCGCCGATGGTTTCTGCCAGCCGAACCTTCCTGGTCAGAAAGTCGAGGTGCAGTACGTCGATCAATGCCCTACCGGCGCATTCGGCGTGTGCAGCAATGCCCAAGTCGCCAATATGCCTTACCGGCAGGATATTCACTATTACGGCGTGGCCACGGATGCGGCGTATTTGAAGCCGTTTTGCGAAGCCCAGAGCCAGGGAACCTGGCTCAAGCCGTGAGCCGCTAGCTTAGCCAGTCGAGCGTCAAGATCAGCCGCCGCTCACCGAACGCAAGCTGTGGCGACCGGTGAATAAGGCCGAAGCCTTCGTTGCCATGCCATTTCTCGCCTTTGAGCAGCGCGACTTCGCCGCTGGCGATCTGCTCGATCAGCGGACCGTCCTGGGGTTCGGCTTCGGGCTTGCCCAGTTGTCGGCGATCCATCGCACCTTCCTTCAGCCACTGGCTGCCGAGCCCGGAATACGTGGTGATCAACCGCACCGGCACGTGATCCACATGGAAGCGCGGACACATGGCCTTGTCCAGGACCCGCAGGCGCAGGCCGATACGCTTGGCGCCCAGCAAACAGGCGAAAGCACTGACCAGCCAGGAAACGTCGGCGATGAAACCTTCATAACCTTCCAGATCGCCGAAACCTGAGGCCAATCCGTGAAGATTGGGTTCGGTGTCATCGCTGGGCAGTTCCAGGACCAGCGACTCGGCCAACGGCTCGTTCAGTGACAGCAGCAAACTCCCGAAATCAGCGATGTGCGCCGGCAGTTGGCGCTGCCAAACGGCGAGGTTTACACCGTCATCCAGTATTCGGGTCAGCACTTGCGGCGTCTCACCTTGAACCTGATAAATGATCGGCCGCAGTTTCAGACTGGGTGCCAACATCAGGCTGCCACCTCTTCATGCCACGGGCCAAATGGATCTGGCAGTAGTCGCCAGCCCTCGACGCCTAACGCCATTTCAGCGTCCGTCAGCAGGCAATTGTCGAGTTCGGTGGTGAGTTGCGCGAAGTCGATATTCTGGCCGATGAACACCAGTTCCTGGCGACAATCGCCGGTGGTTGCAGTCCAGTTTTCCATGATCCCGGCGGTGCTTTCTTCGTCCTGCGGCCACTGGGTTTTCGGCACGAAACGCCACCAGCGCCCGGCGAAACCATGGCGCATCAATCCGCCGGCCTGGGACCAGCTACCGGCGTCCATGTGCTTGCTGGCCAGCCAGAAGAAACCCTTGGAGCGCAGCAGTCTGCCGTTCACCCACGGGCGGTCGATGAAGCTGAAAAAGCGCTGGGGATGAAACGGTCGGCGTGCTCGGTAGGCTGTCGAGGCGATGCCGTATTCCTCGGTTTCCGGTACGTGTTCGCCACGCAATTCCTGTAACCAGCCCGGCGCCTGGGCGGCCTTTTCGAAATCGAAACGACCGGTATTCAGGATCTTCTCCAAGGGAATTTCGCCCATGACCATCGGGATGATTTCCGCCTGAGCGTTAAGCCGCTCAAGGATCGCGATCAGCTCTTGGCGTTCGCTGCTGCTGATCAAGTCGATCTTGCTGATCAGAATCACGTCGGCGAATTCGATCTGCTCGATCAACAGGTCGGTGATCGAGCGTTCGTCCTCTTCGCCCAAGGTTTCACCACGGGACGCGAGGCTTTCGGCGGCCTGATAGTCGAGTAGGAAGTTCATGCCATCGACCACGGTGACCATGGTGTCGAGCCGGGCGATGTCGGCCAGGCTCTGCCCTTCTTCATCGCGGAAGGTGAAGGTTTCCGCCACGGGCAGCGGCTCGGAAATGCCGGTGGATTCGATCAATAAATAATCAAAGCGGCCCTCCTTGGCGAGTTTGCTCACCTCTTCCAACAAGTCTTCGCGCAAGGTGCAGCAGATGCAGCCATTGCTCATCTCCACCAGTTTTTCTTCCGCGCGGTTCAGGCTGACATCGCGCTGGACTTCGCCGCCATCAATGTTGATTTCGCTCATATCATTGACGATCACGGCGACGCGCAGGTTGTCGCGATTGCGCAGCACATAGTTGAGCAGCGTACTTTTACCAGCGCCGAGAAAGCCCGACAGGACGGTGACGGGGAGACGATTGGGCATCAGATATTCCTCACAGAGATGCCCGGTCGCAATGTCGGGCTTAACTTGATGTTATAGTATAACAACACAATCAAGCCACTCTCCTCTTGCCCACGACGACAAAGGGCACGATGCTCAAGCCCGTTCGGTCCGTGAGAAATCCTATGCGTGTCGCCCTGAAAATAACGCTGATGAGCTTTACGCTGCTGGTCGCTGTCGATGCCTGGGCGCAAATCCCGGGCCTGGCAAAATGCACCCGAAGTGCCAATCTGCTGGCCTGCGTGGATGGCGACGGCAATGCCTATAGCGTCAACACCGTCGGAAGCACGATCTATCTGCGGGGCTTCGAAGCGGCCGGGAAACGCCACTGGGCGCAGACCAACAGTCGCTACGGGCAACTCACGTTCTTCACTGGGCTCGCTTCCGATGGCGAGGCCTGGGTCGGCTACAACCGTCGCGTCGGCTGGACCACGATCAATCGGTTTTCCAGTTCCGGTGGCAGCAGTGGCAAGTTCACCTGTAGCCGAATTACAGGGTGTTAGGCCTGGGATTTCTTCTGCTCTTGCTGCCAAGCGATGTAACTGTTTACCGGCGGATTTTTCTGGAAATAGCGCTGTAATCCTTCGAACAAGCCATCGGCTACGGCCTGCTGGTGGCGCGCGGTGACCAGTCGTTGGCTGTCGCGAGCGTTGGAGATGAAGCCGGTTTCCACCAGGATCGACGGCACATCCGGCGACTTCAGCACCGCAAATCCCGCTTGTTCCACGCGCTTCTGATGCAATGTGGTGATGCCCGCCAGACTGCCGAGTACCGTGCTGCCCAGCTGCAAACTGGCGGCGAGGGTGGCGTTCATCGACATGTCGAGAATCACCCCGGCGAGCATCGGGTCCTTGTCCTTGAGGTTGAGCAGGCTGGTGGCGCCCAGCAGGTCTGCGCCGTTCTCACGTTGTGCCATGAAACGCGCCGTAGCCGAGGTTGCTCCACCCTCGGACAGGCAGTAGACCGAAGCGCCTGACGCCGTAAGGCGTGGCGCCGCGTCCGCATGCACCGAGATGAACATGTCGGCGTTGTGCTTACGGGCGATCTCCACACGCTTGCGCAACGGGACGAAGAAGTCGTCGTTGCGCACCAGTTTCACGTCGAAGCCTTTCTCGCATTTCAGCCGTTTGGCCAACAGCTGGGCGATGGACAGCACCACGTCTTTCTCACGCTCTCCTTTGGCGCCGACCGCGCCGGGGTCTTTTCCGCCGTGACCAGGGTCGACCACGACGATGATGTCGCGCTTGGGGTGAGCCTTATCGATGGCCGCCTCGGGCGCGGCCGCCATTTGTAACGGCGCAACCGTCTTCAGATCGAGTACCAGTCGATGGCCCTGTCCGTCCTGTGGCGGTAGCAAAAAACTGGCGAGCTGCACTGGGCCGCTGAGGTCAAGGACGATACGCGTATCACCAACGCCAAATTGTCCGGAGCGGATCGAGCGAATCACAGTGTTGCTGAGCGCCAACTGACTGAAATCGCCACTGAAGTTGGCGCCTCTCAGATCGATGATCAACCGTTCGGGAGCGCTCAGGGAAAACGTCTTGTATTGCACCGGCCCGCTCAGATCGAACACCAATCGCAACTTGTCATCCGAACGCCAGAGCCGCGCATTGCGAATCTGCGTGGCCGAAACGCCAAAGGGTAAAGCGAAGGCCGCGCTGGCCAGGATCAGGTTCAACAAGTGACGTCTGTGCATGATGAAAGCCTGTTCATGAAAAAGGCATGGTCGATTTAGATGTAATAACATAACATATGACATCGACTCCCACGATGGACCTGCTCATGAATGCGCTGACTCTGCCGGATATCGCCGCGCAGGCCTCACGCCAAGCCCTGCCACTCGATTGGGTGGGCATGTGCGGCATTGCTCTTCCTGTTTTATTCGATGGCCAACGAATGAGTGCAAAGGCCGACGCCGGCGTTAGCCTCGATGATGGAGAGGCGCGCGGGATTCATATGTCGCGGTTGTACTTGGCGCTTGAAATGCTCGAGCAAGAAAATCTGACACCCGCCTTGTTGCGGCGAGTTTTGCAAAGTTTTCTCAAGACTCATGAAGGATTGTCCAACAGCGCGTACTTAAAAATTCACACCGATTTACTGCTCAAAAGACCAGCGCTGGTCAGTCCATTGGCCGGCTGGAAAACCTATCCAGTGAGCATCGACGCACGTTTGAAAAACGCGATGTTCCACGTGGAACTAAAAATCGACGTGCCTTATTCCTCGACTTGTCCGTGTTCGGCCGCGCTTTCCCGGCAGCTGATTCAGCAGCAATTCATCGACGACTTCGCCAACAAGCCGCTGCAACACGCCGACGTGTTGACTTGGCTCGGCTCCACAAAAGGCATCGTCGCAACACCACATAGCCAACGGAGCACTGCGAGATTGCGGCTTCGAGTGGACGACTATCTGGATGACTTGCCGCTGATCGCGATCATCAACGACGCCGAAGCGGCCCTCGGCACCGCCGTACAAACCGCCGTAAAACGCGCCGACGAACAAGCCTTTGCGCTGGCCAACGGTCAGAACCTGATGTTCTGCGAAGACGCCGCACGACGTTTGAACCTGGCCCTGAAACGCTCCCCCGGCATCAACGCCTTCCACATACGAGTCGTCCACGCAGAAAGTCTTCACGCGCACGATGCGGTCGCCGAAAGCCGCTGGAATTGGGAGGCCGCATGATTCATTGCCAAGCCTTGCGTTGGGGCGCACCCGGCCAGCCACTGACTCCATCCGTGGATTTCGAACTGGCCAAAGGAAGTCTGACCGCCGTAATCGGTGCGAACGGTTCGGGTAAAAGCAGCCTGCTGAAAGTCATCGCGGGTTTGCAAAAACCGCTGACCGGCAAAATCATCCTGGATGTTCCACGCAAGGGCGGCCTCTCGTTCCTTCCACAGCAACAACATCTGGACCGCCAATTCCCCATCAGCCTGCAAGAGTTAGTGGCCGCCGGTTTCTGGGGTAGCACGCAGTCTCCCGAGATACGCAGACAACGCCTCAAAGCCGTGCTGGAAAACTGGTGTCTGAGCGGACTGGAACAGCGCCCATTGATGGCCTTGTCCGGCGGCGAATTACAGCGTGCCCTACTCGCCCGTTTGAGCCTCGCGGAGTCGCCACTCCTGTTGCTCGACGAACCCCATGCCGCCCTCGACGAGCTCGGTCAGGCACTGCTCTGGAAACACATTCACGCCTGGCATGCCGAAGGCCGAACCCAGGTCATCGTGTGCCATGACCTGGCCGCCGTTCGCCAACACATTCCTCAAACATTGCTGATCAAAAGCACCGGCTGCATCCTCGGGTCGAGCATTGATCTGATCCACCAACAACCACAAACGCGGGTGGCCTGATGCTCGCTGCCGCTCATCTTTGGCAACCATTCCACGAGTTCGTGTTCATGCGTCGAGCACTTCTCGGCGGGTTGGTTCTGGCATGCAGCACCGCACCGTTGGGTGTGTTTTTGATCCTGCGACGCATGAGCCTGATCGGCGACGCGGTGGCTCACGGCATTCTGCCGGGGGCCGCATTGGGCTTCTGGTTCGCTGGATTGAGTCTGCCGGCGCTGACCGTCGGCGGCCTCGGTGCCGGTCTCGGCATGGCCGGACTCGCTGCCTGGATCACCCGTCGCACCGGCCTGCGGGAAGATGCCAGCCTCGCCGCGATCTACCCGATCTCCCTTGCCTGCGGTGTGCTGATCCTCGGCATCGCCGGCAAACGCCTGGACCTGTTGCACCTGTTGTTTGGCTCGGCGCTGGCGGTCGATGGCCCGACGTTGACAGGCATGCTCTGGGTCTCCGGCTTCAGCCTCATCGCCATGGCGTTCATCTACAAACCGCTGTTGCTGGACACCCTCGACCCACTCTTTCTGCAAACCGTCAGCCGACTCGGCCCCCTGGCTCACGGCGTATTTCTAACCCTTGTGGTGCTGAATCTGGTGATCGGTTTTCAAGCCATCGGCGCGCTGATGGTGGTCGGTTTGATGATGTTGCCCGCCGCCGCGTCGCGCTTCTGGAGTCGTCGCTTGCCGACGTTAATGGCCATCGCAGCCCTGCTCGGCTGCCTCTCGGTGTGGCTCGGACTGTTGCTGTCGTTCTACTACTCGCTCCCCAGTGGCCCGGCGATCGTGCTGGTGGCTGGTGGTTTGTATCTACTGTCCGTGGTGTTCGGACCGGTGCACGGTTTGCTGCGCCGCCCGCCTTTGCTCACATCCTAATGAGGTGTTACCCGATGCGCGTTTTACTCGTGCTGTTCAGTTTGCTGCTGTCGATGTCGCTGTCTGCTGCGGAAAAACTTCAGGTAGTCACCAGCTTCAGCATCCTCGCCGACATGACCCATCAAGTCGGCGGCGACCATATCCAGATCACCAACATGGTCGGTCCGGATGCCGATGCTCACACGTACGAGCCGACACCTGACGACGCCAAGGCGTTGCTCAAAGCCAAACTCATCATCAAAAACGGCCTGGGTTTCGAGCCATGGCTGGACCGCCTGGTAACCAGCACCGAGACCAAAGCGCCAGTGATCAGCGCGAGCCACGGCGTCATCCCGCGCTCCCTGGATGAGGACGGCGAGACCGTTCCCGACCCGCACGCCTGGCACAACCTGGCGAACACTGAGCTGTACGTCAGCAACATCACCAAGGCACTGATCGCCGTCGACCCGGCGAACAAAGCCGACTACGAACGCAACAGTCAGGTCTACCTGAAACAGATCTACGCGCTGCTCGCCGAAGCCAAGGCCAAACTCGGCTCGCTGCCACCTGGCAATCGCAAAATCGTGACGTCCCATGACGCCTTCGGTTATCTCGGTCAGGCTTACGGCATCGACTTCATGGCCCCTCAAGGTTTGTCCACTGAGCGCGAACCGTCAGCCGCCGAAGTTGCTGCACTGATCACCCAGATACGCCAGGCCAAGGTCAAAGCGGTGTTCATGGAAAACATCAAGGATGCACGCCTGCTCAAGCAGATTGCCGATGAAAGCGGCGCGCACATCGGTGGCACGTTGTACTCGGATGCGCTCGCGGCTAGCGGTCCGGCCAGCACCTTCGTCGGGTTGTTCGAGTACAACCTCAACACTCTGTACGACGCGTTGAGCAAGCCATGATCCGCAAGAATCCTTCCGGTGATTTGCCACTGATTGCCGAGTCAGCGTACGTGGATAAAACCGCCATCATCTGCGGCAAAGTGGTGATCGGCGAGAACGTCTTCGTTGGTCCCTACGCGGTGATTCGGGCCGACGAAGTGGATGCCTCGGGTGAGATGGAGCCGATCACCATCGGCGCCAACTCGAACATCCAGGATGGCGTGGTGATCCACTCCAAGTCCGGCGCGGCAGTGACCATCGGCGAGTTCAGTTCCATCGCCCACCGCTCGATCGTTCATGGTCCGTGCAAGGTTGGCGACCGGGTGTTTATCGGGTTCAACAGCGTGCTGTTCAACTGCGTAGTCGGTGACGGTTGCGTGGTGCGGCACAACTCGGTGGTCGATGGTCGCGACTTGCCCGAAGACTTCTATGTGCCCTCCACCACCCGCATCGGCCCGAAGACCGATCTGTCGCAGTTCCCACCGGTGAGCGTCAGTGCCTCGGAGTTTTCCGAAGACGTGGCGCGTACCAACGTCGACCTGGTGCGCGGCTACAAAGCCCTGCAGAACGAGTTCTGACCATGAGCAGCGTGCTGATTCGCAATGCCCGGCTGGTGAATGAAGGCCGTGAGTTTGACGGCGATCTGTTGGTGAGCAACGGTCGAATCGTGAAGATCGCCAGCAGCATCCATGATGAAAATGCCGACCTGGAAATCGATGCACAAGGGCAATGGCTGCTGCCCGGGATGATCGACGACCAAGTGCATTTCCGCGAACCAGGCTCGCCGGACAAAGGCAGCTTCTACACCGAATCCCGAGCCGCAGTGGCTGGTGGCATCACCAGCTTCATGGACATGCCCAACACACATCCGGCGACCCTGACCCTCAGCGCACTGGCCGACAAAAAGCGTCGAGCGGCGATCAGCTCCGTCGCCAATTACGGCTTTCATTTCGGCGTGAGCAACGACAATCTCGACACCGTTGCCAGGCTCAACCCCTGTGAAGTAGCCGGCGTCAAAGTGTTCATGGGCGCTTCCACCGGCAATATGCTGGTCGATGACCCAAGGATTCTCGAGCGGCTATTCGCCGAGGTGCCGACCCTTTTGTTGGCCCACTGCGAACACACGCCCAGCATCGACGCCAACGCCGCGAACCTGCGTGAATTGTTCGGTGAACACATTCCTGCTGCAGCCCACTCGCTGATCCGCAACGCCGAGGCCTGCTTTCGCTCCTCCTCAATGGCCGTGGACCTGGCCAGGCGTTACGGCACCCGTTTGCACGTTTTACACCTGACCACCGCCCGCGAACTGGCGTTGTTCGAAGACAAGCCGCTGGCCCAGAAACGCATCACCGCCGAAGTCTGCCTGCACCACTTGCTGTTCGATGATCGGGATTACCCGAGCCTCGGCAACCTGATCAAGTGCAACCCGGCGATCAAAACCCAGGCCGACCGCGATGCCTTGCGCGAAGCATTGCTGAGCCATCGGCTCGACGTGATCGGCAGCGATCACGCGCCACACACATGGGCCGAAAAACAGCGGCCTTACAGCCAGGCGCCTTCCGGCTTGCCGTTGGTGCAACACGCCCTGCCCGCGCTACTGGAGTTGGTCGCGGATGAAGTGTTGCCGATCACTACGCTCGTGGCCAAGACCAGTCATCGCGTCGCCGATCTGTTCGCCATTCCAGACCGCGGTTATCTGCGCGAAGGCTATTGGGCCGACCTCGTTCTGATCAAACCCGAACCCGGTGGCGTCGCCGTTTCCCAGCAGCCGATTCTGTCTGAATGCGGCTGGACGCCTTTTGCCCGACAGCGTTTTCGCCACAGCGTCAGCACCACGATCGTCTCGGGGCAAATTGCCTGGCACGACAAACGTCTTAATGACAACTGCCAGGGTTTACCACTACGGTTTATGCGCTAGCACTCGAGAGCACCGACATGATTCACATCACCCTGAGCGATGGTTCATTGCGTGAATACGACCAGCCATTGTCGGTGTACGAGCTCGCCGCGAGTATCGGACCCGGACACTTCGAATCTACGACCGCTGGCCCGCATGTCCCCGCGACCAGAATGCTGCAAGCGTTCACCCTCGATCACATCAGCGGTACGTTGCAGCAACGGATTTACGGTACGTGCTGGTCCTGCCAACAAGAGCTTGATAACTGGCGCACACCGCCACACGTCATGATCGTCAGCATGGACGAACGTCGGACGGATTACGCGCAATCGGTGACCGAGGCATTGCGCCGAAGTGGCGTGCGCGCCCGCGCGGATCTGCGTCACGAGAAAGTCCGTCAAAAAATTCGCGAGCACAGTCAGCACGTGCCGTATCTGGTGGTCATCGGCGAGAAAGAAAAGGAAGGTGGGTTTATCAGTGTGCGCAGCCGCACAGGGGAAGACTTCGGGAGGATGGCGGTTGAGACAGTGTGTGAGTGGTTGAATCAAGCCCGCCCCCATACGGCCCTGTAGGGAGCGAGTCTGCTGGCGAAGCCTTTAAGCTCTCGGCTTGACGGTCCCGCAATCCTGCCCCAACCACACGGCGCGGCTATCGAGGCTGCCCTTCTGCTGAATACCGGTGGCATTGAACGTGCCATTAACCTTGGTGGTGAACTCACGATCACTGAGGAAAGTGGCGACACCGGTGCCCTGTGCTTTCGGACAGCTGAAGCGGAATTTCCACTGGTTGCCAGTGCGGTCAGTGATTTCCTGTTTGCAGCCCGATTGCGGATCCGTCAGCGGAATGTCATCCGACTTCACCTGTTCCGGAGTCAGGCACGCGCGAATCCCTTTGCCGCCCATGGTGATGCCCTGCTTCTCCAGCTGCGCACGCTGTGCCGGGGTCATCTGGCCCTGTAATTGGCCCAGGATCAGCTGCAAGTCCGGGAGGTTCTGGTCATCGACTTTCATATTGCTTGTGGTCAATTCCCACAAACCGGGTTGCAGCATCTGCGCCTGAGCGGCCACAGGAAGTGATAAACCAACAGCCATGGCCAAACCCAGAAGACGAACGTTCATCGAGTAACTCCTGATCAGTAGTGGCCGTTAGACGTCAGCCAGTGGCTTCGGTTCATGGGCCAATTAAATAGCGACATTCTGCACGGAACATGGTCTGTTAAGCATTGAATCTTCAGGAGCAAGGCTGCCCCATGGATTACTTTGGACCGCATATTTTCGGCTACATGATTGCACTGCTTCACACGCTGGGCCTGATCGCTGCCATCCACGCCGTACTCACCGTCCGGACCGCCCAGGGATCAATCGCCTGGGCCCTGTCGTTGCTGTTTATTCCCTACCTCACGCTCATCCCCTATCTAGTCTTCGGCCGCAGTACCTTCGATGGCTACATCAAGGCTCGGCGCCAGGCCAACGAAGAAATGCGCAAGGCGATCTCCGAGCTCAACTGGCGCCCTTGGGTAGAAGAGGCGCTGACCGCTCGCGCCTCAAATGCTTACGCGTCCTTGAGGGCCATGCCGAAACTGGGGCGCATGCCGTGTCTGGCGAACAACGAAGTGCGTTTGCTGATCGACGGCCAAGCCACCTTTAACGCCATTTTTGACGCCATCAGCAACGCGAAGGAAGCGGTGCTGATTCAGTTTTTCATCATCCACGACGATCGCCTTGGCCAACGCCTGCAAACCTTGCTGCTGAAGAAAGCCGCCGAAGGCGTGGCGGTTTATTTGTTGTACGACCGCATCGGCAGCCATTCCCTGCCTCACGGTTACGTGCAGCCGCTGCGCGATGCCGGCGTCGAGGTCAAAGCCTTTGCGACCCGCAGCGGCTGGCTCAACCGATTCCAGGTCAACTTCCGCAACCACCGCAAGATTGTGGTGGTCGATGGAGTATTGGGTTTCGTCGGTGGGCACAACGTCGGCGACGAGTACATGGGCGAGAAACCACCCCTGGCGCCGTGGCGCGATACCCATGTACAAGTCCGCGGGCCAGTGGTTGCCTGCATGCAGGAATCGTTTGCTGAAGACTGGTTTTGGGCCGCCCGCTCATTGCCGCCGCTGATCCTGCCGGACGTTTACCCGGGCGACGGCGTGCTCTGCCAATTGCTCGCCAGCGGTCCGGCGGATTCCTACGAAACCTGTTCGTTATTCTTCGTCGAAGCCATCCATGCGGCAACCGAGCGGGTGTGGATCACCAGCCCATATTTCATCCCCGACGAAGCCGTGTTCGCGGCGTTAAGGCTGGCGGTTCTACGAGGCGTGGATGTGCGGCTGCTGCTGCCCTCACGACCGGACCACCGAATCGTCTACGCTGCCTCCAGCCTTTATGCCTTCGAAGCCGTGCGCGCCGGCGTGCGGGTGTTCCGCTACGAGCCGGGATTCCTGCATCAGAAAGTGGTGCTGATCGACAGCGAAATCAGCGCCATTGGCAGTGCCAATCTGGACAACCGCTCGTTCCGGCTGAATTTTGAAGTGATGTTGTTGACGGTCGACAGCGCGTTTGCCGCCGAAGTAGAACAGATGCTCATCGATGACTTCGCCCAGGCTCACGAGATCGCCAAAGAAGAAAGCCGGGAGACCCGCCGCCTGCAACAGATCGGCATGCGGGTCGCCCGGCTTATTTCACCGATACTTTAAGGGTTGTAGATATCGTCGCGCGTCCATGGCAGTTCATGGCTGCCATCGGGGTGGGCTTTCACCGCGAGTATCTGGTGCAGGTTGATCCAGCCCTTGGCGAATGCGTAAGCACATCCCGCCAGGTACAGCCGCCAGATCCGCAGGGCCTGCTCTGGTACCAGCCTGGAAGCCGCTTCCAGATTGTCTTCCAGGCGTTCACTCCAATGGTCCAGGGTGCGCGCGTAGTGCAGGCGAAGACTCTCGACGTCGACAATCTCCAGCCCTGCTTCGCTGATCTCGGCAGAGATCATCGACAGATGCGGCAGCTCGCCATTGGGGAACACATACTTCTCGATGAATTCGCCGGCACCGCGCCCCACCGGACGGCCGTCGGTGTGTTTGGCGGTGATCCCGTGGTTCATCACCAGGCCGCCCTCTTTAACCGCACCGAACAAGGTCTTGCAGTACTCGGCCAGATTGGCGTGGCCAACGTGTTCGAACATGCCGACACTGACCACTTTGTCGAAACGACCGTCCTGCGGCAGGTCGCGGTAGTCGAGCAGCTGCAGTTCGACCAGATCGTCCAGGCCTTCGGCGGTCACCCGTTCACGGGCAAGTGCCAGTTGCTCTTTACTGAGCGTGATCCCGAACACCTTCGCGCCAAACTCCCGGGCCGCGTAGCGAGCCAATCCACCCCAACCGCAACCGACATCCAGCAGGTATTCGCCTGGTTGCAACCGTAGCTTGCGGCACAGGTGGCGGAATTTAGCTTGTTGGGCTTGTTCCAGCGTTTCGCTGCCGGTCTCGAAATAGGCGCAGGAATACGCCATGTCACTGTCGAGCCACAGCTGATAAAACGCGTTGGAAAGGTCGTAGTGGTAGGAAATCGCCTTGGCGTCGGTTTCCTTGTCGTGGACCGTGCGGACAGGCTGATTGTCATCGTCCTCGCTCAACAACGCCTGGCTCCACTCATCGCAGACGCGGATCACGTCGCTGATGGAGCCTTCCAGCTCAAGTTTACCTTCGACAAACGCCGCTCCGAGCGCGTCCAGGCTTGGGTGAGTGAACTGGGTAACCATTTGTGGGTCCTTGACCACAATTGTGACGCTGGGCGTCGGCCCCAGATTGAATTCATGGCCGTCCCAGAGTCGCAGGCGTAGCGGTATCTGCAGATTCTGTAAGGCCGGAGGAAGGTGCGCGAGCATGGATAGTCCCTCTTGTTTCAGACGTCTGATGTGAGGGTAGACCATCCTGGAAAAATAGCTGGCTATCGATTTAATAGCCGTTTTCTATGATTCGTAGCGTTCGGACCAACCGTCGCGAATTCACAAAAGTGATTGCCCTCACCTAGATGACTACGAATTCGTCGTACAGTTCTGAAAACTTGAAATCGCCCGTGATCGCGCTGTTTAGAGCATTCACTCGGCGTACTCAATCCTCATCCTTAAGCTTGAGTAATGGCTCCTGAAACCGCAGTAAACGCCCGGCGTTCCCCAACACCAGCAAGGTGCTGAAGTTGTGCAGCAGCGCAGCAATCATCGCTCCCGCAGCGCCAAGCCAGCCGAAGGCGGCGAAGGCTACAATCGCCATCGTCCAGCCCAGACCGATGATCACGTTGACCTGCAACGTGTGCCGGCATTGGCGACTCAAGCGCACACACGTGCCGAGTCGACGCAGGTCGCTGCCGATCAGGACGATGTCGGCCGAAGCCAGCGCGATGTCCGCACCGCCTGCGCCCATGGCCACGCCGACTACACCTGCCTTGAGCGCCAGCGAATCGTTGATCCCATCTCCCACGACCATCGGCCGGAAGCCACTGCCGATTTCTTTCAAAACACGATTGAGTTTGTCCTCGGGCAAGGCTTGAGCTTCAACGTCGTTGATCCCGACATCACGCGCCAGTGTGTGCGCGACGCTTTGCCGATCACCTGTCAGCAGTAACTGCCTTCCCAACCCCAATTCACGTAGCTCGCTCAAAGCAAATCGAGCCTCGGGTTTGACGCTGTCGGCCAGCAATAGCCAGGCGAGGAATTCACCATTGAGCGCCAGCCCGGCAATCGGGCCATCGTGGTCGGGGACACTTGAAGTGGCGATACCCAATTGCGCGAATAGCTCCGGACGACCGAGCGCCGCCTCGCCCTGCTCCGTCATCGCCACCACGCCCAGCCCCTGACGCTCGTGGATGTCGGAGAGCAGCAGAAAATGCTCCTGGGTCACCAACCCGGCGAGCGCGCGGCTGACCGGATGACTGCTGGCGGACCCGAGGCTGGCGGCAAGTTTAAGGACGTGGCTACGATCCTCGATTGGGCTGTCGATGGATTGCAAACGCAAGGTGCCGAAGGTCAGGGTTCCGGTCTTGTCGACCACCAGTGAAGTCAGGTCTGCCAACTCTTCGAGGAACGCGGAGCTGCGAATCAGAATCCCGTGGCGAGCGGCCACCGCCACGCCGGCAATCGCCGTGGCCGGTGCCGACAACACCAGCGCGCAAGGACAGGCCGCCACCAACACCGCGAGCATGGCCTGGGCATCGTTAGTGATGAACCAGGTCACGGCGGCCAGCAGTAACACCAGCACCATGTAGCTGCCGGCGTAGCGCTCCAGTAAACGCGTGATTGGCGGTTTGGAACGCTCGGCACTTTGCATCAGCGCGATGACTTTGCCGAGGGTCGATTCATTGCCAGTGCGGGTCACTTCGATGCGCAACAGACCGTCGAGGTTGATCGCGCCGCCGAAGACTTGCATGCCAACACCCGCCTCTATCGGCACCGATTCGCCAGTAATCGAAGCGGTGTCCAGGCTCGCCTGACCGGACAACACCCGACCATCCGCTGGCACTCGATCACCCGCACGCACCTCGACGAGGTCCCCGGCCTTGAGTGTGCCGTTATCGACTTCGACGATGGCGCCGTCCGCCTGAATTTTGCGTGCATGGCTGCGCGTCAGTTTGCCGAGGGCGTGAATCGCCTCCTGGGAACCGATCACGCTGCGCTCCTCCAGCACGTGGCCGAAGATCATGATGATCGGCAGCAACGCGGCGGTTAGCAGATCACCTGTGGCCCACGCCCCCAGCATGGCCAGGGCGATCAATTGATCAGTGATCCCGTGCAAGCTTGGATAACGCAGGCTGTACCAGGCTGAACGCATCACGGGCACGGCCACCAATAACGAAGCAAAGCCCAGCAGCAATTGACTGACGCCCGTCTGCTCCGGCGACAACCAGCGCCAGGTCAGACCAAGCGCAAGCAGGCCCAGTGCGAGCATGGCCAGGGTCAATTGCCGGGCGGCGCTGCGTTGTTCAGCCGAGGACAACATGCTCGGTGCGGCGGCGGTTTGGGTGGTCATTGTGCAGCTCCCTGAATGATCAGGCGGGAATCGTCTTTCGGGTTGACCGTGGTCACCGAACCGGCCTGACCGAGTATCTTCGGCAACCGCTCGCGGTAGATGCGCAGCAGCATTTGCGGGTCGGTCCCTTGTTGTTGCGCCTTGGCCAGACTCAATACCGTGGCCGTGTCAGCCGAGGCTTTGGCCAGACGTTCGCTCGCTTGGGCGTGAGCGACTTGCAGCGTGCGATCGGCTTGTTCGTTGGCAGTCTGAGTCAGTTTCTCGGCTTCAGTGCGAGCATTGGCCACGGCTTTGTCGGCTTGTTGACTGGCGGTCAGAACAGCGTTGAAGGCGTTGACCGCCGGGCCGGGCAGACTCGATTGCACGTCGACCCGCGTCACTTCAATGCCTACCCCCTGCCCCGTCGCGGTCAGGTCAGCCAGGCGCTGATTGATGCCTTGCACCAGATCACCGCGCAACCGTTCGCGGCGTTCAGCAGCCTGACTATCTGCGCCGATCAGCTCCGGTCGAGCAACCAGAATAGTGTCCAGATCTCGTGCCGCAGTGAGGGTCACCGCGCTGCGAGTCACCAATCGATCCAATGCCGGCAGTACATGTTCGCCTTGAAGGACGAAGGCATACGGCTCGGTGACTTTGTAGAAAACACGCACATCCAGTTGCACCACGCCCGCGTCACCGGTGAGCAAATAACCGGAGCCGGCGAGTGCATCACTGATCGGTGTGGCGAAACTCGCCACTCGATCTGCCTGCAACGCGGCATCGTTGCGCAGCAGGTTTTCCACCCGACGCTCAATCACTCGATCTGCTGCGGGCAACAAAATCACCTGCTCAAAGGGACGCGGCCAGGCCAATAACAGGCCAGCATTCTGGATGCGATCCAGCGCGCCAAAGTGCAACACCACCGCGCGATTTTGTGGATCTATCTGCCGCACATTAGAAAATGCCCACACCAAAGCGGCTAGCACTGTAACCGCGTAAAGCGCCAAAAAAGCCAATCGCCCAGCCTGAATCCAGGGACTGCTTAACTCATTTGTTCCACGTGGAACTAATTTCATGGCTGCGGCCCGGGCTTGTTATCGAGGGTCGGCGGACCGTCAACCAACACCCGGAACGGCGCAGCATCGGTGCGCAGAATCAGTTTGGTGCCGGGCGTGACGATCGTGCCTAGTGTGTCGAGGGAGCGCAGAAGGTTGTAGAGCTGTGGCGACCCGGCGTAGGCGCGGCCATAAATCTGTGCGGCTTCGACGCGCGACTGTGCTTCGATGTCCGCCGCTTTTACCGTGGCGTCAGCCTGCACGATGCGCGCATCACGTTCGGCAGCGGAACGGATTTGCGCCGCTTCACGCTTACCGATGGCCGTGCGTTCGGTCGCGATTGTTTCACGCTCGGCACGCATGCGATCGACCGTAGCGGTGAGGGTTACCGACGGCAGGGTCAGACGCTCGATGCCGACTTGCAGCACCCGCACGCCATAAGTCGTGAGCAACTGCTGGTCGATTTGCTGACGCAGTTGCGCTTCAAAATCAGCGATGTGAACCTGGTTGGCGTCGGTGTTCACCAGGTTAGCCAGATCAAAACTGCTGGCCGTGGTTTCCAGAGCCGAACCCACAAATGTACGAATCTGCCGCGCCGCTTCGTCCGGTTGATTCTGTACGGCGCGCATAAAGCGTTGCACGTTGTCCGGATCGCCCTGAACCTGCCAGGCCACGTAAGCCTGCACGATGATGCGCAAACCGTCCCGCGTCCCCACATCCTGCAAACCACTCGAGGTAGTGCGCAGTCGCAGATCGACAGGAATCGCGGCTTCAAAAGGAGCAGGCCAACGCCAGCCAAGACCCGGCTCCAGCAGTACCCGCGACGGATTACCGAAACGCGTGATCACCGTGGCCTCCCCCGAACGCACTTGCACCAGGCTCGCTGCCGCGATGGCGAACGCCACCAGCAAAGCCGCCCAACCCATTCGCCGCCACGGGAACGGGCTAGCTTCTTGGGGATCACCGTGGTGGTGATGGTGATGTCCGTGGTGATGCCCGCCATGGCCGTGATCGTGGCCAGTGTGGTCATCGTGATCGTGAGTGTGCGACTGGCTCAATTGGCAGCTCCTGGCTGAGCGGTTTTACGCGGCGGCGCAGTGTCAGCCGGCAGCGTGAACGTACGGAGGTCGATAGTCGGCGCGTTACTGCTACCGCCCAGACGATGATCGAGCACCAGCAACCTGGCATTGGCCAGGCCCTGGGAAAGTTGGCTGAAGTACTGCTCCAGCACGAAGGCCTGACCGGCGCTGGCGTAAGCCTTTTGCTCGGCGCTGAACCTCAGATCTGCCGCTTGGGCAGTGGCGTTGATTTCACGAGCGCTGGCCGTCGCTTGATCGCGCGCGATGCTGGCCTGCAATTGCGCCTGGTTGGTGGCCTCCGCCGCCGCCCCACGCTCGCGGGAAATCAATGCCTGGGCGCCAATCTGCGCAGCCTGGACACCGTGATAGGCATTGGCGGCACCGGCCGGCGGATGAATCGCCTCGACCACGGTGGCGAGAATTTCCACGCCGCTGTCGAGTGTGTGCAGGTCAGACTGTACCGCCCGACCAATCTCTTCGGCGAGCCCTACCCTGTCCTCACCGAGCAAACCGTCGAGGGTTCGCGAAGCGAAATCGTGAACCAGAATCCGGCTGGCGGTGCTGCGGATCAGTGTCGGGACATCAGCGCTGTTGTAGGTCGCGGCCAACGCCGCTTGATCGCTCAGACCGATGCGATAAACGAAACGTACGTCCATGTTGACGATCTGGAAGCTCTGTTTGTCGGCTCGGCGGCTGGCAATGACTTGGGATTTGTCGTTCACATGGCTCGCGTCCCACAAGCGATTGGCAATCGCGGGCGCCGGGCCTTCAGCGGGTTCGGCCACGACCGGCGCCGGTGTGTCGCCAACACTGGTGGCCAACTCGTGGACCACACCGTTCTCGACGCTCAACACTCTGCCCAAAGGCCAGGGCAAACCCGCGTGCAAACCAGGACCGAATACCTCCACCGGTTTGCCGAATCGCTCGTAGATGCCCCGCCCTTGCAGCGGTATTTCGTGAATGCCGGTCAGTGACCAACCCACTATCGAGACCACGGTCAGCACCGGCAAAAATGCCCGACGCATGTAGGTGAAAGCCCAGATCTGTCGCAGGTCGATGCCGAAGCGGTTGTGCAATTCGTGCTGCAGCGCCAGCAAGGGTTGCGGCGGCCAGCGCAACATGTCGGCGACGAAGCTTCGCGCCAGCAAGGCAGGTTCGAGTTGTTCGCGCTGCGGACTGAACAACGACAGCAGAGCACGCAACAGCAGCTCGACGGCGACCAACCCCGGCAGCAAGCCAATCAGTACCGCTAGACGCACCGGCCAGATCGAGGTTTCGCCACCCAACAACAGGCACAAAGCGCTAAGCACCAGGCAAATGATCGCCACCCGAGTCAATTGCGCCAGCGATGCTGCTTCGGGCCATTGGGCGACGTTTTCCTGCGCCAGTTGACGTTCCAGCACCAGCAAACCGAAGGCCAGCAGCAACGACAGCGCCGCACCGACACTGGCCGACAACCCCAGCGCAGTGGGCGGCAGTGCCAGGTTCCAGACTTGTTCGATGCTCAATAACGTCAACAGCGACCAACCCGCGAGCCACAGCGTCGGGGCGCCTATTTGCATCAGCATTCGCAGCCATCGCTGGCTGAGCCGATCCAGCAGCCGCTCGTACCAGCCCACCGGGGCAACGTCTTCGTCAGCAACGACGACCTGCACGACCGGGTTCAACACCCGCGCGCGCCACTGCGTCACCCACCAGGCCGATTGCAAACCGGCGACCAGCACCAGCAAACCGGCGCTCTGATTAACCAGCAATGCGGGCCAGAGCGACTGCGGCGCAAACAGCCCGACAAAAAACGCCAGCAACCAACCCGTCGCCGCAAGAGCGCCCAGACCGATTGCGAACTGACGCAATCGTCGCCCTTGAAAAACCGCCTGCTGGAAACGCGGCAGCCCGGCTACTTGCGTCCCATCGACATCGAGATCGACTTGCATACCACCCCAGTGTTTATCGTTGCTCATATCGCAATACGTTACGGTATAACGAAAGCCGTGAAATTTCCGTTCTTAAATGCTTTATCTAAAGGCGCTCAACCTGTCGCTTGGCTGAAGCCTTGACCGAAATGCTGCGGAACGCACATATTACGTTCGTAATTTTACCCAAGGACTACGTTTACCCATTCCGATCCCCGTTCACTCCAGGAGTACAACCATGAGTATCTATGACGTCGTGATTCTGGGCGGAGGCCCCGGTGGTTATAACGCAGCTATTCGCGCCGGTCAGTTGGGCCTCAGAGCGGTTTGCGTAGAAGGACGCGCTACCCTCGGCGGCACCTGCCTGAACGTCGGCTGCATGCCGTCAAAAGCGTTGCTGCACGCCTCCGAACTCTACGACGCCGCCATGGGCGAGGAATTCGCCAACTTGGGGATTGACGTGAAACCCACACTCAACCTCGCGCAAATGATGAAGCAAAAGGATGAAAGCGTTGCCGGGTTGACCAAGGGCATCGAGTTTCTCTTTCGCAAAAACAAAGTCCATTGGGTCAAGGGCTGGGGTCACATCGACGGTCCCGGCAAAGTGACGGTAACCGACAGCCAGGGCGGCAAGACCGAACTGAACACCAAGGACATCATCATCGCCACCGGTTCCGAGCCCACTCCCCTGCCCGGTGTGGACATCGACAACAAACGCATCCTCGATTCGACAGGCGCCTTGTCGCTGACCGAAGTGCCCAAGCATCTGGTGGTGATCGGCGCCGGGGTGATCGGTCTGGAGCTGGGTTCGGTGTGGCGGCGTTTGGGCGCTCAGGTGACCGTGGTCGAGTTTCTCGACCGGATCTGCCCCGGTGTGGATGGTGAAGCCGGCAAAACCCTGCAACGCTCGTTGAGTAAACAGGGCATCAGCTTCAAATTGAGTTCCAAAGTCACCAGCGCCACAACCTCGGCGACCGGCGTTCAACTCAGCGTCGAACCCGCCGCCGGTGGCACGGCCGAAACAATTGAAGCGGATTACGTGCTGGTATCCATCGGGCGCCGGCCTTACACCCAAGGCCTGGGGCTGGAAAACGTCGGCCTCGCCACGGATAAACGCGGCATGCTCACCAACAAGGGCCATCGTACTGAAGCCGCTGGCATCTGGGTGATCGGCGACGTCACGTCCGGACCGATGCTCGCCCACAAGGCCGAAGACGAGGCCATGGTCTGCATCGAGCAGATTGTCGGCAAGGCTGCCGAGGTCAACTACGACCTGATCCCCAACGTGATCTACACCAAGCCCGAACTGGCCAGCGTCGGCAAGACCGAAGAGCAGCTCAAGGCCGAAGGTCGCGCCTATAAGGTCGGCAAGTTTCCCTTCACCGCCAACAGCCGGGCAAAGATCAATCACGAAACCGAAGGCTTCGCCAAAGTGCTGGCCGATGAACGCACCGACGAGATTCTCGGCGTGCACCTTGTGGGTCCAAGCGTCAGTGAAATGATTGGCGAATATTGCGTGGCCATGGAGTTCAGCGCCTCTGCCGAAGACATTGCCCTGACTTGTCATCCACACCCGACCCGCTCCGAGGCCTTGCGCCAGGCGGCGATGAATGTGGAGGGGATGGCGACGCAGATGTAAGCCTGGAGATTGGCAGTGGTTGGTCTACCGCTATCGCGAGCAGGCTCGCTCCCACCTTGGTGTTGTGAACGCCACAGATCAAATGTGGGAGCGAGCCTGCTCGCGATTGGGTCGACTCGGTCTCAGGCCGGTAAATGCTCCAGCGGCAAAGCCCCTGGGGTCTTCACCGTATGAATCGCAAAGTTACTACGGATGTCGCTCACGCCCGGCAATTTCAGCAAACGCCCCGTGAGGAAACGGTCATAGGCACGCAGGTCCGGCACCACCACTTGCAGCAGGAAATCCGATTCCCCTGACACCAAAAAGGCCGAAATCACCTCGGGCAACGCGGTCACGGCCAGGCGAAAGGCTTCGGCCTGCTCATCGTTGTGCCGTTCGACCTTGACCCCGACAAATACCGTCAGCCCAAGCCCCACTTCGTCGCGATCCAGATTGGCCTGGTAACCGCGTATCACCCCGGCTTCTTCGAGCATCCGTACCCGGCGCAAACAAGGCGAGGCGGACAGACCGATCTCGTCAGCCAGTTGCACGTTGCTCAGGCGACCGTCCCGTTGCAGCGCAGCGAGAATCTTGCGGTCATAGGCGTCCAGTTTCATGGTTTGGCAAATCCTGATGGTTTACCTGCAATTGAGTGGCAGGTTATGCCAACCATTAGCATTTTAGAAGCGAACTACGCAACCACCTGCCCTGCCCTTCAGCTCTAGACTGGCCGTACCGAATCGACAACGAATGGGGTGCAACGTGGCAGGACTCTGGGTGTTTTTCATGGCGCTGGCGGTGGTTTACCTGTTGCCGGGCCCGGACATGATCCTGTTGTTGCAGACCGGTGCCCGTCAGGGCAAAGGCGCGGCGCTGGCCACTGCGGTAGGTCTGGGTATTGCCCGGGGATGCCATGTGGCATTGGCAGCGTTGGGGTTGGCGGCACTGTTTAAGGCTGCACCCTGGACGTTCGACGTGGTACGCCTGGCCGGGGCCGCCTATCTACTGTGGATCGGCATTCAATGCCTGCGAACCACAATGCTGCCGAGTTTGAACGGAGCAGACACCACCGCCGAGAAACCTCGCTGGCGCGCAGCGATTCAGCGCGGTTTGCTGACCAACCTGCTCAACCCCAAAGCGTTGCTGTTCTGTTCGGTGCTGCTGCCACAGTTCATCGATCCGCACGCCGGGCCGGTACTCGCGCAATTTGCGACCCTCGGAATTGTGCTGGTCGGTGTCGGCTTGCTGTTCGACAGCGCTTACGCACTGACCGGCGCAGCGCTGGGCCGTTGGCTGCAACGCAGTCCTTCGGCCCAGCGCCTGCAGCAATGGCTGTTTGGCAGCCTGTTGATCGGCTTCGCCGTGCGGCTGACCTTTGTGCAACAGGCTTGAGCCTTACCGCGTTTTACGGCGGCGATTGATCAGCAACAGCGCCGCTGCCGTGACCGCTATCACACCGCCAATCTGCAACGGTTTTTTGTAAGGCCGCAACTGCGCGCGCGCGGCGTCGGTGACCTGGGTCACATAGCGCTTGTCGGCGCTCTGGAAGTCCGGATCCTGGCATTGGTGACCAAAATCGCCGGCCCAGACCACATATGGACCTTCCTCGACATAACGACGGTAGAACGCGCTTTGCTCTTGCAGGCTGGCGCCCCACGACGAAGCCTTGCACAGCACCGAAGCAAACGCCTGACTGCTGTGGGGCAGATGATCAGCGGCTTTGCTCGCCAGAGCCGTGGCGACAAAACGGTAATGGAAACGCTCATCAGGCTGCGCCACCGTGGCTCGCTGGCGCTGCACTTCACCCTCGGCGATTAGCGGTCCGACCTTGAGTTCTGCACTTTCGAGACTGTAATTGCCGCCGAAGGTCGCGTAATCCGGGGACAACTCGTAGCCCAACAGCTCCATTCCGTCGAAACGGGCCAGTGTCGCGGCATAGTAATAAGCGAATGCCCGTTTGGTCGGCCACCATTTGGATTCGGCATCGTTACGCAACTGCCCGTACCACTTGGCCTTGGCCTGCAAGTCGGCGTTATCGAAATAGGCTGGTGCTTCGTCGTACCGCTCTTCGCGCAGCAAGCGCCGCCCGAGCAAATTGCGCAGTTTCGCCGCCACCGGCAATGGCACGTAGTTATCGCGATCCTGCTGAGTCAGAGGGGGTGGCGCCGGCACTTGAGTGTCGACGTATTGCTTGAGCTCATCGACGGTCAACACCCGCTCGGCGACCGTGGCGGCGTCGAACCAGTAGATATCTTTACTGCGATAAAGCTGATCGAACGCTTGCAGGTAATCCCCGCGTTGCAACGCCAGGATCGCGCTTTCACCCTCAACCCGGCACTTGGGCTGAAGCGTTTCGAAATCCCAATCTGGCGTCCACCGCTCACCCCACGACTCATTCTGCGGGAAGGCCTGGGCAGCCTTGGCATACGCTGCGGCAGCCGCGTTTTTATCGCCATCGCGCACGGCCAGTTTGGCCCGCAGCCACCACGCCAGTCCGCCATCACCGGCGTGTTCGAGGAACGCCTTGGCGCTGGCGTAATCACCCTGTTGATAATTCACCGCCGCCAACCGATCAGCGTTGTCGAGGCTACCGCGGGTGCTGTTTTGCAGCAGTTTGATCAGTTTCAATTCGTTCGGCGGTTGATCACCGAATGACCAGCCCAGTCGGCTGATCAACGACGCGGTCAACAGTTGCTGCACCGGTTTACCCTTGAGCAACTCGGCCAGTTGATCGTCGGGCATCGCCGCGAGGTCGGCCACCAACAGTTTCAGCGAGGTGTAACCCACCGCCGAACCCTGAAGGTTTTGCGTGGCGTAGAGTTCGATGGCGCTGTTCCAGTCGCCGGCGGTGCGGGCGACGCGGGCCTCTTCGCCGAGGCTGGCGACGCCGAGTTCCAGTGGATCGCTGAAGCCGTCGATGCTCAGTTGACGGGTCTGCTCGAAGGCCTTTCGAGATTGAGCCAAAAGATCAGGGCCAGCGTCCGCTTCCGCGCTCATGGCAAACAGCGCTCGACCTAACGAGTAAGCCGCCCACGTGCTGCGCAACGCCCGTTGATCCGCTGGCAATGCCAGCACCTTCTGGAAGTACTCGGCTGCCAGCCCATGATCACCGGCAGTAAATGCCACAGCGCCGGCCAGATAAAGCTTGAGCTCAACCGGCAGGCTCGCGCCCTGAATTTCGACCTCATGCGCATCGGTCAGGCTGCGCAGCTGTTTCACCAGCGCTTGCTGCTCAGCCGTCAAACCAGATTGCTCAGCCTTATCCCGCTGTTCTGCGTAGTCGGGCGCATCCATGTTATAGGCGGTTTCGGTGACGTTCTTCAGCCCGGCGACCGCATGCCCAAGGCGACTGATTTCAAATCTGAAATTACCTTCCGGCAGCTCCGCCAGCGACTGGCCGCGGTTGTCCAACAGACGCATAGGGAAATCCGGCCCGCAGGCCAGCGCCGAACCCAGCGGCAGGCTGAGGCTCAGGCAAAGCAGATGGCGGGGCCAGTTACGGGTAAACATTCGAACCTCCTTGATCAATATGTGCGCAACGAGCCCAACCCATGGCGCGCTGCCCGCCGGCCGGTATTCGACCGTCGCGCAGGCGGGTGAAGGTAAGCAGATCCGGACGCTGTTGCAGCGAATAACCGGCCAGCGCATCGGCACCGTCACAGCCCTGCACCGCGAGTGTCAGGCGTTCGGGCCAGGCGTTATCGAGATTGCCTTGATTGCTGAGGCTGATGTCATACAGGCCTTCTTGCGCGGAGAGTTTCAGCGTCAGGTGACTGTCGAGGGCATCGCCACGCGCCACGGCGCCCAAGGTCGTCAGGCTCCAGGTTCGACGGTCGTTGGCCAGCGGCAGACGAAACCAGATCAGGCCCGCCAGATGAGCCGGTGGATCGTTGCGCAACTCGGTCCCGAGCCGGCTCAGTTGCTGCGGATCGGCGAGCAATTCCCGGCGTTTGCCGCCCCGTTCGATGGGCACTTCGCTTTCCACTACCGGCGCACCGGTGCCGCCCGGCAACAACGCCACACCATAGGCCGGCAGCGCCAGATAGAAAGGTCTGGAGGTGATGCGGCTCCAGGCCCTGGTCCATTGACGGGCCTGATCCGGGTCGAACAAGCCAAGACGCGGATCGCTGACCGCGTGTACCTGCAACACGCTGCTGTCGACTGTGGATAACAATGTCGGCAACTCGGGACTGTCGAGCCAGGCCGGCAATGCTGTGATGCTCAGCGGAATAGAAGCCGGCAGGACTGCGCGCAAGTGCGTAAGAAATTCGCGATAGGCCGGTAGCCGAGCATTACCGGCATCGTGGTCGATTTCCACGCCGGAGAGATTGAGCCCCTGCCCTTGCCAATCGCCGAGCAGCTGCTGGATCTGCGCGGTGACTTCGTCCCGATCCAGCGACTTGAGTTGACCGTCGAGGCGAATCACTGCGATCAGCGGCCGACCATCACGTTTGAGCAGTGCCGGATCAATCCGCGCCCGGCTCCAACCCGCCTCGGGGAATGCCTGCAAGGCCAGCACCCGCAGGGTAGAAAAGTCAGCGCGGCTGTCCCTCAGCGCCGCTTCGTGGGTCGGCGTCCATTGCCGTTGCCAGATGTAGAGTTGTTGATCGAGCGGTGGCGCGTCCTGTTGTTCGCAACCGTTGAGCAGCACTACTGCGGCAAGCAACGCCGACAGACGAACGAAAAAATACATAAAGCCCCTTGAGCCGAATCAGATCCTTTGTAGCAGCTGCCGAGCCTGCGAGGCTGCGTTCGGCTGCGTAGCAGTCGCCAATACTACCTGTACGGTGTATCTGAAGAACCGCTGTGTCTGATTTTACGACTGCTTCGCAGCCTCGCAGGCTCGGCAGCTGCTACAAGTCGAGGACCAAAGGTTGCGACCCCTGCGCCGGAATCGCACAGCAAATCAGCACTTGTCCGTCGTCCGGCACTTCCGCCGGCGGCTGTGGATAATTTACCTGGCCGCTGATCAAGCGAGTTTTGCAGGTCCCGCAGGAACCGCCGCGGCAGCTGAATTCCGGACGCAATCCACGGCTTTCCGCCAACTCCAGCAAACTGCCACCGTCGGGTTGCCAGCGGGCCTCTTTAGCCGAGCGCTGAAACACCACCGGCACCGAGGTGGTAGCCGCGGGCGGTTGCACAATGACCACCGCGTCGGGGTCCGGCACCCGGCGCAAGGTCGAGGGGCCGAAGGTTTCGGCGTGAATCCTTGCATCACGGATGTCCAGTTCCCGCAGGCCGTCGTACAGCCCTTGGGTAAAACTGCCCGGACCACAGAGGACAAAATCCAGCTGATCGTAGTCCTCCACTTCAAGGAGGGTCTTGAGCAGCGCGGTGTCGATCCGCCCCGTCAGGTCGAAATCCTCTCCCTCCAAGGCCCCGGCTTCCGGCTGACTCACCAGACGCAGCACCCTGACTGCGTCACCCGCACCGTCGAGTAAACGATCCAGCTCAGGACGAAACACTTGATCGGCCAACGTGCGTGAACTCTGGAAGAGCCAGGTCGGCCGGATGCGGCGGGTGCGCAGGCCTTGGTAAACCACCTCGCGCAGCATCGACAGCAGCGGCGTGATGCCGACACCGGCAGCCAGCAGCACCAGCGGCCGACGCTCATTAGGTGCCACGGTGAAATGCCCCTGAGGCGCACGGGCCTCCAACAGATCACCGACACGCACCTGTTCATGCAGGTGCGAAGACACCAAGCCTTCACGCTTCACACTGATGCGGAAAAAATCATCGGACGGCGCGCTCGACAGGCTATACGTGCGGATATGCACCTCGCCGGCTATGTTGAAGCGCAGCGGCAAATGCTGCCCGGCCTGAAACACTGGCAACCCCGCGCCATCGGCAGGCTCCAGATAGATTGAGCGGATGTTGTGGCTTTGCGCTTCGATGCGCGCCACCCGCAGCAGCCGCCAACTATCACCCAAGGCCTGTGCTTGCAGACGGGCGTTGGCCTGCTCCCAGGTACCGGTCAGCAAACTGGTGGGTGACACGCCGTCGAAGCGCCACCGCAGAGCAAGCGCGGCGGGCCGACGCACCACGCTTTCCACCTCAAATGTCCACAAGCGCTCGGCCCCTTGAAACGCCTCGACCTGCGGGCCTTCAAGAATGACTTCGGTGCGACCGCTGAGGTGCAGCAGGTCTCCCGAATTGAAATCGATAAACAGCAAACCGGCCCGGGGATTGAGCAGCAGGTTGCCCAAGGTGTTGAAAAACAGGTTGCCGGCGAAATCCGGAATAGTCAGGCGATTGCCTTCTATCTGTACGAAACCGGCCTGGCCGCCGCGGTGAGAAACATCCACCGAGCGGTGGCCATCGACGTCCACGTAGCTGGCGACAAAAAACGTATCGGCTCCCGCGATCAGGGTTTTTGCCGCCTCATCCAGCCCATTGAGGTGTTGCGCGATGCGAGTCGACGGATCCGCCAACGGCACCGAGCGAAACTGCCGCAATTGGATGTATTGCGGGCAATTGCCGAAGGACTGCTCCACCGCTACATCGAAGCCGCTCGCCGTCATCGCACCGACTCGGCCATTGAGGCGGTTGCGGCGACGGGTGTGCAGTTCGATCCCCAGCAGGCCGATCGCCGCGCCCTCCGTCAATTGCGCCGGATCATCAGCGCCCGGCAGGCTGCTAAATTGCAGCGCACCCGGTTCGGGTGAGTGAGCGAAACCCGGTGGCCCTTCAAGAATACTGGCCCAAGGATTACCGTCGGCATCCACCGCGCCGTACAGCATGAACGGCAGTTGCTCATAGAACGTGCGGTGCTGATCCGGCATCTCGCTGCGAATCACCTTACGGCCGAGCACCTCCATTCGCTCGGCAATGCCCACATGAGCCTGCAATTGTTTCTCGCCGGCGTGCCAGGGTGAACGGTCCACAATGACTTCTCCCCTGCGCCATCGGCGCAGTGTGAACGACCCGACAGTGTCGAGCCGTAAGCATCAAGCTGTTTTTTGCAGACCGGCAACGGTGCGCGGCATGCCGACAAACCCTGGCAAGGCTTCGATCCGCGCCAGCCAGGCGCGGATGTTGGCGTAGTCATCCAGCGACACATTGCCTTCTGGCGCATGGGCGATATAGCTGTAGGCCGAAACATCGGCAATGGTTGGCTCGGTGCCAGCCAGATACGGCGTTGCCGCCAGTTCCTGATCGATCACTTTGAGTACGGTGTGGGAATAAGCGATCACCTCTTCAGCGTTGTAAGCCGCACCAAACACCGTGATCAGCCTGGCTCTGGCGGGGCCAAAGGCAATCGGTCCAGCGGCAACGGACAACCAACGCTGAACCTTGGCCGCACCGACCGGATCGGTTGGCAGCCAGCGGCCATTGCCATATTTCTGTGCCAGGTAGACCAAGATCGCGTTGGAGTCAGCCAACACCACACCTTGATCATCAAGGACCGGCACCTGACCAAAAGCGTTGAGCGCCAGGTAATCCGGCTGTTTGTGCGCGCCCTTGCGCAGATCGACAAAGATCAGCTCGGTCGGTAGTTGCAGCAGGGACAGCATCAGCTCTACACGGTGAGCGTGGCCGGAACGTGGGAAGTTGTAGAGCTTGATGGCTTGCATGGTTGACTCCGCTGGAGAGTGGCGCTGTTGAAGAGAGATCAGTACCGATGGGGAGCCATCTTCCACCCGCAACCAAAACAACAGAATAACCAGAAAACGCAATCCATTATTTCATCCAGTGCAATAACCGGCTCACGCCTGCAAGGACGGGTGTTCACGCAGCGCGCTCACCGCAAAATCCACAAAACTGCGAATCCGCGCAGGGGCCTTGCGCCCGCCTTGATAGACCACATGGATAGGCAATGGCGGCAGTTCGAAGTCAGCCAGAACGATTTCCAACTCACCGGAGGCGACTTTGCTCGCTACCTGATAAGACAGAACCCGGGTCAACCCCAACCCCAGGCATGCCGCCGTAATGGCTGCCTGATTCGCCGTCACTACCAGGCGCGGCTCCGGTCGAACACTCAGTGGCTCTCCCCCTTCAAGGAATGGCCAGGTTCTCAACTGACCGATAGAGGACGTCGCAATAACCGGCGCTTGAGCCAGATCCTGAGGATGTCGAGGTCGACCGTGGGCCGTCAGAAATTCTGGCGAGCCGCAAATCACCCGTCGAACCTCACCCACGCGAATCGCATGCTGGTTACTGTCGGGTAACTCACCGATCCGCACGGCGACATCGATGCCCTCCTCGACCATGCTGACCACTCGGTCTACCAGCACCCCATTGATGCTGACTTCAGGAAATTGCGTCAGATAATTCACCATCACTGGCGTGACAAACAGCTCACCGAACAACACCGGCGCGGTGATTGTCAGTTGCCCACGAGGATGAGCGTGACTGCCCGCCGCCGAATCCTCGGCTTCCTGCACCTCGGCGAGAATCCTCCGACAGTCTTCCAGGTAACGCTGACCCGCCTCGCTCAAATGCACACTGCGGGTGGTGCGTGTCAGCAGCAACGTGCCGATGCGTTTCTCCAGCGCCGCCACTGCGCGAGTGACACTGGCTGCCGACAGGCCCAAACGCCGCGCCGCCGCCGAGAAACCTTGGTCTTGGGCGACGGCAGCGAAGACCTGCATTTCCTGGAATCGGTCCATGGGCGTGTCCTCAATTCAGATAAAAAAAATCGCAACCGTAGGCTGCGATTTTTAATGTTTCCATCACCTGTGGATAACTTATTCCACCGTCACCGACTTCGCCAGGTTACGCGGCTGGTCAACGTCGGTGCCTTTCAACACAGCGACGTAATACGAGAGCAACTGCAGCGGGATGGTGTAGAGGATCGGCGACAGGATGTCGTGGATGTGCGGCATTTGCACAACATGAGTGCCTTCGCCATTAGTCATGCCAGCTTGTTCGTCTGCGAAGACGATCAGCTCGCCGCCACGGGCGCGAACTTCCTGGAGGTTGGATTTCAACTTCTCCAACAGCTCGTTGTTCGGTGCCACGGTGACAACTGGCATGTCGTTATCCACAAGCGCCAACGGGCCGTGTTTCAGCTCGCCGGCCGGATAGGCTTCGGCGTGGATGTAGGAGATTTCCTTGAGCTTGAGAGCCCCTTCCATCGCTACCGGGAATTGCGCGCCACGACCGAGGAACAGGGTGTGGTTTTTCTCGGCGAACAGCTCGGCGATTTTTTCGACGGTGCTGTCCATGGCCAGGGCTTCGCCCAAACGAGTTGGCAGACGACGCAGCTCTTCAACCAACGTGGCTTCGACGCCGTTGGCCAAGGTGCCGTGAACCTGACCCAAGGACAGGGTCAGCAACAGCAGACCGACCAACTGAGTGGTAAAGGCTTTGGTCGAGGCCACGCCGATTTCGCGACCGGCCTGGGTCAGCAGAGTCAGATCGGATTCACGCACCAGTGAGCTGATGCCGACGTTGCAAATCGCCAGGCTCGCGAGGTAACCCAACTCTTTGGCGTTACGCAGAGCGGCCAGGGTGTCGGCGGTTTCACCGGACTGGGAAATGGTCACGAACAGGGTGTCGGCCTGCACCACCACCTTGCGGTAGCGGAATTCGCTGGCGACTTCGACCTGGCACGGGATACCGGCCAGTTCTTCGAGCCAGTAACGGGCAACCATGCCGGCATGGTAACTGGTGCCGCACGCGACAATCTGCACGTTACGCACTTTGGCGAACAGCTCGGCAGCCTGTGGACCGAACGCTTGAACCAGCACTTGATTCTGGCTAATGCGACCTTCCAGAGTGCGCTGCACCACAGCCGGTTGCTCGTGAATTTCCTTGAGCATGAAGTGGCGGAATTTGCCCTTGTCAGCGGCTTCGGCGCCATCGCGGTACTGCACCGACTCACGTTCGACCACTTGGCCGCTCACGTCCCAGATCTGCACGCTGTCGCGGCGAATTTCGGCGATATCGCCCTCTTCCAGGTACATGAAGCGATCAGTGACCTGGCGCAGGGCCAGCTGATCGGAAGCCAGGAAGTTTTCACCCATACCCAGACCGATAACCAGCGGGCTGCCGCTGCGGGCGGCGACCAGACGATCCGGTTGCTGAGCGCTGATGACCGCCAAACCGTAAGCACCGTGCAGCTCTTTGACAGTAGCCTTCAGGGCCACGGTCAGATCACGCAGATCCTTGAGTTTGTGGTTCAACAGGTGAGCAATGACTTCGGTGTCGGTGTCCGAGGTGAACTCGTAACCCAAGGCTTTCAGTTGCTCGCGCAGGGCCTCGTGGTTTTCGATGATGCCGTTGTGCACCACCGCCAGATCACCGGAAAAATGCGGGTGAGCGTTGCGCTCGCAAGGCGCACCGTGAGTGGCCCAGCGGGTGTGGGCGATGCCCAGACGGCCGACCAGCGGTGTTTCGGCCAGCGCCAGTTCCAATTCACTGACCTTGCCCGGGCGACGCAGGCGCTCAAGCTTTTCGTCATGGGTGTAGACCGCTACACCGGCACTGTCATAGCCACGGTATTCCAGGCGTTTCAGGCCTTCGAGCAGGATGGCGGTGATGTTACGTTCTGCGACTGCGCCGACAATTCCACACATGCTATTTCTCCTGATTGACAGCCGCGAGGATCAAGTTGATTCCGCGGGCCTGAATCTGATCCCGTGCCTCAAGCGGCAGGCGATCATCGGTAATGAGGGTATGGACGCTGCTCCAGGGCAGCTCCAGGTTGGGAATCTTGCGGCCGATCTTGTCGGCCTCCACCATGACAACCACTTCACGGGCAACTTCAGCCATGACCCGGCTCAGTCCCAGCAATTCGTTGAAGGTGGTGGTACCGCGAACCAGGTCAATGCCATCGGCACCGATGAACAACTGGTCGAAATCGTAAGAGCGTAGGACCTGCTCGGCCACCTGCCCCTGAAAGGACTCGGAATGCGGGTCCCAGGTGCCGCCGGTCATCAACAACACCGGCTCATGCTCAAGTTCGCACAAGGCATTGGCGACATACAGCGAGTTGGTCATCACGACCAGGCCCGGTTGCTGGCCGAGTTCCGGAATCATCGCCGCCGTGGTGCTGCCGCTGTCGATGATGATCCGCGCATGCTCGCGAATTCGCGCAACGGCGGCGCGAGCGATGGCCTGTTTGTATTTGGACACCGGCTGACCAAGGTCGGCCACCAGCTCTTGAGGCAAGGTGATCGCTCCGCCATAACGGCGCAGCAGCAAGCCGTTGCTCTCAAGCGCCGCGAGGTCCTTGCGGATCGTAACTTCCGACGTTTCGAAGCGCTTGGCCAGCTCATCCACACTGACTTCGCCCTGCTCATTGAGCAAGGCGAGGATGTTGTGACGGCGTTGTGGTGTATTGCGTTTCGACATGGCTGGGTAAGTTTCGATTCGAAAGATAACGGAAGCAATCAAAACCTATTGGCGAAACTTCGTCAAGCGTGGAGCGATAAAAAGACCTGTGGATAAAAGCATCGTGGGCAAGCCTTGCTCCTACGGGTCAGAGTCATCCACATATTATGTGAACAACCTAAACCTGTAGGAGCAAGCGGTGCGGCGATCCGACTTGCCCGCGATTGCTATCTCAAGGACGCCAAATTAACTGTGGATAACTCAGCTCTTCTTGATCTTCTCCGGTCGCTTCCAGCCGTCGATATTCTTCTGCCGCGCACGACCCACGGCCAACTGTGCGTTATCCACATCCTGCGTAATGGTCGAACCAGCCGCCGTGGTCGCCCCCGAAGAGATATCCACAGGCGCGACCAACGAGTTGTTGGAACCGATGAACACATCTTCACCCAGCACGGTTTTCCACTTATTGGCGCCGTCGTAGTTGCAGGTAATGGTGCCCGCGCCGATGTTGGTACGCGCGCCGATCTCGGCATCACCCAGATAGGTCAGATGACCGGCCTTAGCGCCCTCGCCGAGATGAGCGTTCTTCAGCTCAACGAAGTTACCCACATGGGCGCGTGCTTCGAGCACCGTGCCCGGGCGTAAACGTGCGAACGGACCCGCATCGCTGCCTTCACCGAGAATCGCACCTTCGATGTGGCTGTTGGCCTTGATCACCACCCCTTTGCGCAGGGTGCTGTCCTTGATCACGCAGTTCGGGCCGATCACCACGTCGTCCTCGATAACGACCTTGCCTTCGAGGATCACGTTGATGTCGATCAGCACGTCGCGGCCGACGGTGACTTCACCGCGTACATCAAAACGAGCCGGGTCACGCAGGGTCACGCCTTGAGCCATCAAACGACGACCGGCGCGCAGCTGATAGTGACGCTCAAGCTCGGAAAGCTGCTTGCGGTCGTTGGCGCCCTGCACTTCCATGGCATCGTGGGGTTGCTCGGTGGCCACCACCAGACCGTCGCTGACTGCCATGGCGATCACGTCGGTCAGGTAGTACTCGCCCTGGACATTGTTGTTCGATAGACGGCTCATCCAGCCACCCAATTGCGCGAACGGCAGCGCCAGAATGCCGGTGTTGCCTTCAGTGATCGCTCGTTCGGCGTCGTTGGCGTCTTTCTGCTCGACGATGGCTGTCACTTTGCCGTCGGCATTGCGGACAATGCGGCCATAGCCGGTCGGGTCATCCAGTTCTACTGTCAACAAACCCAGTTGCTGCGGCGCTACTTGCTTGAGCAGACGCTGCAGGGTCTCGACTTCGATCAATGGCACGTCACCATAAAGAATCAGGACGGTGTCGGACTCAATGAAAGGCACCGCTTGAGCAACCGCATGGCCAGTCCCAAGCTGTTTGTCCTGCAGGACGAAATTCAGATCATCAGCCGCCAGACGTTCACGCACTGCATCGGCACCATGGCCAATCACGACGTGGATGCGCTGTGGATCAAGTTGCCGGGCGCTGTGGATAACATGGCCGAGCATCGAGTTGCCGGCAATCGGATGCAGAACTTTCGGCAAAGCCGAACGCATGCGAGTGCCCTGACCAGCAGCGAGGATAACAATTTCTAAAGACATGACTGGCTACCAATCCTGGGTGGTCAGCGGCTGCGACCAGGTTATGAATATCGGAAAAGAAAAAAGGGTAGCCGAGGCTACCCTTTTTAATCAATCACACAACAAGCGGTGGCCTATTAGTGGCCGAACTTTTTGCGGATCTGCTGGACGGTGCGCAGCTGAGCTGCAGCCTCGGCCAGACGTGCGGCGGCAGAACCGTAATCGAATTCTGCACCACGGTCATGCAAGGCCTTCTCGGCAGCCTTAACGGCTTCCTGAGCGGAGGCTTCGTCCAGGTCGGCAGCACGTTGCACAGTGTCGGCAAGTACCTTGACCATGTTCGGCTGAACCTCGAGGAAACCGCCGGAGATGTAATACACCTCCTCTTCCCCGCCCTGCTTGATCAGGCGGATCGGGCCCGGCTTGAGATTAGTGATCAGCGGCGCGTGACCCAGGGCGATACCAAGATCACCCAGTGCACCGTGCGCAACCACCATCTCGACCAGGCCGGAGAAGATTTCCCCTTCCGCGCTGACGATATCGCAATGGACTGTCATAGCCATCTGATTGCCTCAACCTAAATTAGCGCCCGTTGCCGGGCGCCGGGATTACAGTTTCTTGGCTTTCTCGATCGCTTCTTCGATGCCGCCGACCATGTAGAACGCTTGTTCTGGCAGGTGGTCGTAGTCACCGTTGAGGATGCCTTTGAAGCCAGCAATGGTGTCTTTCAGGGAAACGTATTTACCCGAAGCACCGGTGAAGACTTCAGCCACGAAGAACGGCTGCGACAAGAAACGCTGGATCTTACGAGCACGGTTTACCAACTGCTTGTCGGCTTCCGACAGCTCGTCCATACCCAGGATCGCAATGATGTCCTTCAGTTCTTTGTAACGTTGCAGAACATACTGTACGCCGCGA
Source organism: Pseudomonas sp. LB3P25 (assembly GCF_054897985.1). Classification (NCBI taxonomy): domain Bacteria; kingdom Pseudomonadati; phylum Pseudomonadota; class Gammaproteobacteria; order Pseudomonadales; family Pseudomonadaceae; genus Pseudomonas; species Pseudomonas sp. LB3P25. Next base: position 185,517 of record NZ_CM142711.1, read on the forward strand.
GCGGTGTCGTAGTGGTCCTGGCCGATTACGTTCGGGTCCAGCTGACGCGAAGTCGAGTCGAGTGGATCGACCGCCGGGTAGATACCCAGGGAAGCGATGTCACGGGACAGAACGACGGTGGCGTCCAAGTGGGCGAAGGTGGTCGCTGGCGACGGGTCAGTCAAGTCATCCGCCGGTACGTATACCGCCTGGATCGAGGTGATCGAACCGTTTTTGGTCGAAGTGATACGCTCTTGCAGAGTACCCATCTCTTCGGCCAGGGTCGGCTGGTAACCTACTGCGGAAGGCATACGGCCCAGCAGTGCGGATACTTCAGTACCGGCCAGGGTGTAACGATAGATGTTGTCGACGAACAGCAGAACGTCGTTACCTTCGTCACGGAACTTCTCGGCCATGGTCAGGCCGGTCAGTGCTACGCGCAGACGGTTACCCGGCGGCTCGTTCATCTGACCGTAAACCAGTGCCACTTTGTCCAGAACGTTGGAATCCTTCATCTCGTGGTAGAAGTCGTTCCCCTCACGAGTACGCTCACCCACACCGGCGAACACGGAATAACCGCTGTGCTCGATGGCGATGTTACGGATCAGTTCCATCATGTTTACGGTTTTGCCTACACCGGCACCACCGAACAGACCGACTTTACCACCCTTGGCGAACGGGCAAACCAGGTCGATAACCTTGATGCCGGTTTCCAGCAGGTCGTTGCCGCCAGCTTGTTCAGCGAAGGTTGGCGCAGGACGGTGAATGCCCCAGCGCTCTTCGGTGTCGATCGGGCCAGCTTCGTCGATCGGGTTGCCCAGTACGTCCATGATCCGGCCCAGGGTCGCTTTACCGACCGGTACGGAGATGGCTGCGCCGGAGTCTTTGACTTCCAGACCGCGCTTCAAGCCTTCGGTGGAACCCATCGCAATGGTACGAACCACGCCGTCACCCAGCTGTTGCTGAACTTCGAGAGTAGTCCCGGCCGCGCTTTGTACTTCCAGCGCGTTGTAGATGCTCGGTACGCTGTCGCGTGGAAATTCCACGTCGATAACGGCGCCGATGATTTGAACGATACGTCCGCTACTCATAGCTGGATCCTCTGAATATTTGAACCGTTAAACCGCGGCAGCGCCGCCGACGATTTCCGAGATCTCTTGGGTGATCGCAGCCTGACGCGCCTTGTTGTAGACCAGCTGCAAATCGCTGATCAAATCACCGGCGTTGTCGGTAGCGTTCTTCATCGCGATCATCCGCGCAGCTTGTTCAGCCGCGTTGTTCTCGACCACCGCCTGGTAGACCTGCGACTCAACGTAACGGACCATCAAGCCGTCAAGCAGCTCTTTGGCATCCGGTTCGTAGAGATAGTCCCAGTGGTGCTTGAGCGATTGATCCGGGGTTGCCTCCAGTGGAATCAACTGCTCCACAGTAGGCTGTTGCGTCATGGTGTTGATGAACTTGTTGGACACCACGGACAGGCGATCAATACGGCCGTCCAGGTAGGCATCCAGCATCACCTTGACGCTGCCAATCAGATCATTGATCGACGGCTCTTCACCCAGGTGGCTGATAGCTGCAACGACGTTACCGCCGAAGTTGCGGAAGAAAGCCGCACCCTTGCTACCAACAACACACAGATCGATCTCGACGCCGTTTTCGCGGTTTACCGCCATGTCCTTGACCAGGGCCTTGAACAGGTTGGTGTTCAAGCCACCACACAGACCACGGTCACTGCTCACTACGACATAACCGACGCGCTTGATTTCACGCTCGATCATGAAGGGGTGGCGATATTCCGGGTTAGCGTTGGCCAAATGACCAATAACCTGGCGGATGCGCTCCGCGTAAGGACGGCTAGCAGACATACGCATTTGTGCCTTGCGCATTTTGCTGACCGCCACTTTTTCCATGGCGCTGGTAATCTTTTGCGTGCTTTTGATGCTCGCAATCTTACTGCGAATCTCTTTTGCGCCTGCCATGTAACACCTATCAGGTTAGCAAGCGGGAGCCTCGCGGCTCCCGCTGCGGCTTACCAGGTTTGGGTGGCCTTGAACTTCTCGATACCGGCTTTCATGCCAGCGTCGATTTCGTCATTGAAGTCACCCTTCACGTTGATCTTCGCCATCAAATCGGCGTGATCGCGGTTGAAGAAAGCAATCAGCGCTTGTTCGAAGCTGCCGATCTTGGCGATTTCAACGTCAGTCAGGAACCCACGCTCAGCGGCATACAGCGACAGCGCCATGTCAGCGATCGACATTGGTGCGTATTGCTTCTGCTTCATCAGCTCGGTAACGCGCTGACCATGCTCAAGTTGCTTACGGGTCGCTTCGTCCAGGTCAGAAGCGAACTGGGCGAATGCCGCCAGTTCACGGTACTGAGCCAGAGCGGTACGGATACCACCGGAGAGCTTCTTGATGATCTTGGTCTGAGCGGCACCACCCACACGGGATACCGAAACACCGGCGTTCACTGCAGGACGGATCCCGGAGTTGAACATGGCCGATTCCAGGAAGATCTGACCGTCGGTGATGGAAATCACGTTGGTCGGAACGAACGCGGAAACGTCGCCAGCCTGGGTTTCGATGATCGGCAGTGCGGTCAGGGAACCGGTTTTGCCGGTCACTGCGCCGTTGGTGAACTTCTCTACGTACTCTTCCGAAACGCGGGATGCGCGCTCCAGCAGACGGGAGTGGAGATAGAACACGTCGCCTGGGTAAGCTTCACGGCCTGGTGGACGGCGCAGCAGCAGGGAAATCTGGCGGTAAGCCACTGCTTGCTTGGACAGATCGTCATAAACGATCAGCGCGTCTTCACCGCGGTCGCGGAAGAATTCACCCATGGTGCAACCGGAGTACGGTGCCAGGAACTGCAGTGCTGCAGATTCCGAAGCGCTCGCCGCCACGACGATGGTGTTAGCCAGTGCGCCGTTTTCTTCCAGCTTGCGAACCACGTTAGCGATGGTCGATTGTTTCTGACCGATAGCTACGTAGACGCAGAAGATGCCGCTGTTTTTCTGGTTGATGATCGCGTCGATCGCCAGAGCGGTTTTACCGATCTGACGGTCACCGATGATCAGCTCACGCTGGCCACGGCCGACAGGGATCATGGCATCGACAGCCTTGTAGCCAGTCTGTACAGGCTGGTCTACCGACTTACGCCAGATCACGCCTGGAGCAACTTTCTCGACCGCATCGGTCTCGGTGTTGTTCAGCGGACCTTTGCCGTCAACTGGGTTACCCAGTGCGTCGACTACGCGACCCAGCAGTTCCTTACCAACCGGAACTTCGAGGATGCGGCCAGTGCACTTGGCGCTCATGCCTTCAGCCAGAGACTGGTAGGAGCCCAATACAACGGCACCTACAGAGTCTTGCTCCAGGTTGAGAGCCATACCGAAGACGCCGCCCGGAAACTCGATCATCTCGCCGTACATTACGTCGGCCAGACCGTGAATCCGCACGATACCGTCAGATACGCTGACGACAGTGCCTTCGTTACGGGCTTGGGAGGTCACATCGAGCTTGTCGATGCGGCCCTTGATAATTTCACTTATTTCGGAAGGATTGAGTTGCTGCATTGCTCTGCTGCCCCTTCAAACTCAAGATTTCAATGCTTCGGCAAGGTTCGCGAGTTTGCCGCGAATCGAGCCATCGATTACCAGGTCGCCGGCGCGGATGATGACACCACCAATAAGGGTGGCATCCTCCGCAGCGTGCAGTCGCACTTCCCGGCCGAGCCGTGCACTGAGAACCTTGGCGAGTTTGTCTTGCTGTTCTTGGTTCAATGCAAAAGCACTGGTTACGTCCACGTCTACCGATTTCTCTTGTTCGGCCTTGTACAGGTCAAACAGAGCGGCGATCTCCGGCAAAAGCGGGAGACGGTCGTTTTCGGCAACGACGTGAATGAAATTCTGTGCCTTGGCATCGAACTTGTCGCCACACACGTCAATAAACGTGGTGGCCTTGTTTGCGCTCGTCAGTCGCGGGGCCTTGAGCACGCGCTGCATGGTGTCGTCTTGCGACACTGCTGCAGCCAGGCCGAGCATGGCTGACCAAGAGGCCAGTTGCTGGTGGGCCTGGGCGTGCTCGAAGGCTGCCTTAGCGTAAGGTCGGGCCAACGTGGTCAATTCTGCCATGATCGCCCTCGCTTAAATTTCAGCAGCCAGTTTGTTTACCAGCTCCGCGTGCGCGTTTTGATCGATTGTGGCACCCAGGATCTTCTCGGCGCCGCCAACGGCCAGAGCACCCAATTGGGCACGCAGCGCGTCTTTGACACTGTTCAGTTCCTGCTCGATCTCGGCCTGAGCCTGAACCTTCACACGGTCAGCATCGATACGGGCTTTTTCAACGGCCTCATCGACGATCTGATTACCGCGTTTCTTGGCTTGCTCAATGATTTCGGCTGCCTGAGCTTTTGCTTCGCGCAGTTGTTGACCCGCTTTATCTTGGGCCAACTCCAGGTCGCGAGCTGCTCGGGCGGCAGCGTCCAGTCCATCCGCGATCTTCTTCTGACGTTCGTGCAAAGCCGCGATGACCGGAGGCCACACGAACTTCATGCAAAACAGTACAAAAATGAAGAACGCAACGGACTGGCCAATCAGGGTTGCATTAATGTTCACGCCAACACCTCGCTCGTTCGTTGCACATCACACCAATTACTCGAAGGTTCGAGTAATTAGCCAGCGAGTTGACCAACGAATGGGTTCGCGAAGGTGAAGAACAGAGCGATACCAACACCGATCATGGTTACGGCGTCGAGCAGACCGGCAACGATGAACATTTTAACTTGCAGCATTGGAACCATCTCTGGCTGACGCGCTGCGCCTTCCAGGAACTTGCCACCCAACAGGCCGAAACCAATTGCGGTACCCAGTGCGCCCAGGCCGATCAACAGTGCAACAGCGATAGCGGTTAGACCAACTACAGTTTCCATCTTTCCTCCCGACTTTTACGTCGTATGGTTTAGGTTTTTTAGATTTTAAAGCGGTAAAACAAATCGTTTCATAGCCCTGTTCGGGCACCCACTCGTTTGACCGAGTGGGACATCAGACTAGTCGAGACTGGTCTTAATGGTTCTCTTCGTGCGCCATCGACAGGTAAACGATGGACAGCATCATGAAGATAAACGCCTGCAGGGTGATGATCAGGATGTGGAACACAGCCCACGCCCACTGCAGAACTACGCCCAGGCCGCTAAGCCAGAGCAGACCGCTGCCGAACATCACAGCAATCAGAATGAAGACCAGCTCGCCGGCGTACATGTTGCCGAACAGACGCAGTGCCAGGGAGATTGGCTTGGCAACCAGGGTCACGAATTCCAGCAGGAAGTTCACCGGAATCAGCAGGGCTTGAACGAAGATGTTCTTGCTGCCGAACGGGTGCAGGGTCAGTTCGCCGATGAAGCCGCCGATGCCCTTGACCTTGATGCTGTAGAAAATGATCAACGCGAATACCGACAGGGACATGCCCAGGGTCGCATTCGGGTCAGTGGTAGAAACAGCACGGAAGACCAGGTGCGGGTCGCCAGTAATGAAGGCAGCCAGCTTAGGAATCCAGTCAACCGGTACCAGGTCGACGGCGTTCATCAGGAACACCCAGACAAAAATCGTCAGCGCCAATGGCGCGATCAATGGATTACGGCCGTGAAAGGTATCTTTCACGCTGGTGTCGACGAACTCGATCAGAACCTCTACGAAGTTCTGCAAGCCGCCAGGCTGACCGGAAGTCGCCTTCTTTGCCGCCATGCGGAAAAGAAGAACGAAAATCAGACCCAACGCGACCGACCAGCCGAGGGTATCGACGTGGAAAGCCCAGAAGCCCATTTCTTTGGCCTCTGCTGCGGTGTGGGCAAAACCCCACCCGCCGGTTGGGTGCTGACCGAAGGTCAGGTTCTGCAAGTGGTGCTGGATATAGCCCGAAGCGGTTGTCTCTGCCATGGTTGCCTCAAACGCCCTAAGGTCTCGAAAGTCTTGTTCTCATCAGCAGGGGCGCGAACCAGCTGACCAGTTGGGTCAACACGAAGACGCCGAATACAGCTAGCGGCGCCAATGGCTTCACACCTGCAAACGTCAATGCAAAGAGCACTGCCGTCAAAATTAGTTTGCCCGCCTCGCCGGCATAAAAAGACCGGACGATGGCTTGAGCTGCTCGGGCGCCGGAAAACCGAAATGCCCTGTGAGCGAAATAAACATTGGGCAGCAAGGCTATCAGGCCCCCGCAAAGTCCTGAGTACCCGGCAACGACTCCATGCCAGTACCAGAGCGCCAAAGCGGCCAGTACCAAAACGACAAATTGAGCCAGTAATACCGGAAAAACTGCCAGGCGATGGAACGGCAAGCGGTTTGGCGTGCGGCTTTCCATCGTTTTTGCTCCCCAATGATCGGCTGCCATAATTCAATAACTTGGCATAATTTGTGCCGACAAAATGCGCGCAGAGTATAGGGGCGGTTCTGCCCCTATTCAACTGTCAGGTAGTGATTTCCGACTCCACGCTACATGAGGAAATGTTTCAGCGGATGTGTGCAAGTACACCTTGAAGCTCATCCAGGGAGTTGTAACCGATCACCAACTGCCCCTTCCCCTTTTTCCCGTGGCGAATCTGCACCGCAGAGCCTAGGCGCTCAGCCAGACGCTGTTCGAGTCGTGCGATATCCGGGTCCTGCTTTACCGGTTCAGCAGGTTCGTGTTTACCACTCAACCACTGGCGAACCAGTGCTTCAGTCTGGCGTACAGTCAGCCCCCGTGCGACAACGTGTCGCGCCCCTTCAACCTGTTGATTTTCCGGTAAACCGAGCAAAGCACGGGCATGACCCATTTCCAGGTCGCCGTGGGACAGCATGGTTTTGATGACTTCCGGCAACGCGATCAAGCGTAGCAGGTTGGCCACGGTCACGCGGGACTTGCCCACCGCTTCGGCCACTTGTTGCTGCGTCAGCTGGAATTCCTGCTGCAAACGCTGCAAAGCCACCGCTTCTTCGATCGGATTGAGGTCTTCACGCTGGATGTTCTCGATCAGCGCCATCGCGATTGCGGTTTCATCCGGTACATCGCGAACCATCGCCGGGATGGTTTCCTGGCCAGCCTGCTGACTGGCGCGCCAACGGCGTTCACCGGCGATGATTTCGAAGCGGCCGCTGCCGATCGGACGAACCACGATGGGCTGCATTACGCCCTGAGCCTTTATCGACTGCGCCAGCTCTTCCAGCGCCTGTGGGTCCATGTCCCGACGCGGCTGGTACTTGCCGCGCTGGATCAGGTCCAGTGGCAGGTGCTGCAGCTCACGCTGATCAGCCTGCACCGCTTGTTCTTCCAGCGAGCTGACAGTCGGACCACTCAGCAGTGCATCCAGTCCACGTCCGAGACCTCGTTTCTTGACGGCCATGGGGATTCCTTAAGTTGCCTGAGCAGCGGCGGTGCGTGAGTTTTTGCGTTGACGACGAACCATCTCGCCCGCCAATGCCAGATAGGCAATGGCACCCCGCGATGATTTGTCGTACGCCAGCGCCGGCATGCCATAGCTTGGCGCTTCGGCCAGGCGAATGTTGCGCGGAATCACCGTGTCGTAGAGCTGCTCACCGAAGTGTTCCTTGAGCTGCGCCGAAACATCGTTCATCAGGCTCAAGCGCGGGTCATACATGGTCCGCAACAGGCCTTCGACTTTCAGGTTCGGGTTCAGCAACTCAGCGATGCGCTTGATGTTATCCACAAGGTCGCTCAAGCCTTCGAGCGCGAAGTACTCGCACTGCATGGGGATAATGACCCCATCAGCCGCAACCAGTGCGTTAAGCGTGAGCATCGACAACGACGGTGGGCAGTCGATCAAAATGTAATCGTAGTTTTCACGGATCGGCGCCAGTGCACTGCGCAGGCGACTTTCCTTCATCTGCATTTCCAGCAGAACCACTTCGGCCGCGGTCAAGTCGCGGTTGGCCGGCAGTAGCTGGTAACCACCGTGCTCGGAATAGTGCATGGCCTGGGCCAGATCGCATTCGCCGATCAGCAGGTCGTAGACCGAATTCTCCAGGCCGTGTTTATCCACACCGCTACCCATGGTGGCGTTGCCCTGTGGATCGAGATCGATCAACAGCACCCGGCGCTTGGTAGCGACCAGGGAAGCTGCGAGGTTGATGCAGGTGGTGGTCTTGCCCACACCACCCTTTTGGTTCGCTATCGCGAATACCTTAGCCATTCTTGCTTGTGTTCCCAATCATGCCGTGCGGCGCAGTATCAGCAGATGGCGTTGGCCTTGGCAACCGGGTACGGCCAGGGCGTGTTCGCTATCGAGGTGGAAGTCTGCCGGCAATGCTACCAGCTCATCGGCGGGATGAACGCCCTTCATTGCCAGCCAACGTGTTTCGGTGTCGCCGAGGTGGCGAGTCCAGTTGCTGAAGTTCTCCATGCTGCTGAACGCCCGGGAGATGATCCCGTTGAATGGCTGAGCAGGTTGAAACGCTTCGACGCGACTGTGGATAACTTGCAGGTTATCCAGTTTGAGTTCGAGTTTGACCTGAGTCAGGAAGCGGGTTTTCTTGCCGTTGCTGTCCAGGCAAGTCACTTGGGACTCTGGAAACAGGATGGCCAACGGAATACCCGGCATACCACCACCGCTGCCGACGTCCAGCCAGCGGCCGTTTTCGACGAACGACATCACGCTCAAACTATCGAGCAAGTGGCGGGAAACCATTTCATCCGGATCGCGTACGGCGGTCAGGTTGTAAGCCTTGTTCCATTTGATCAACAGGGCCAGATAACCCAGCAGCTGAGCATGCTGGGTTTCTGTCAGCGTGACACCGAGCTGGCGAGCACCTGTGGATAACTCTTCTGCGTGTTGCGAGGTGACCAACGAACTCAAGCGCTTTGCTCCAACTGACGGCCCGCGCCGCGTTTTTTCAAATGAATCATCAACAGCGAAATCGCTGCCGGAGTGACGCCCGGGATACGTGACGCCTGGCCCAGGGTCTCTGGACGGGTCGCGCCGAGCTTGCTCTGGATCTCTTTGGAGAGACCGGAAATATTCGTGTAATCGATATCCACAGGCAATTTTGTGTCTTCGCTGGCCCGCAGCCGCGCGATTTCATCCTGCTGGCGATCGATGTAACCGGCGTATTTGGTCTTGATTTCGACCTGCTCGGCGACTTGTGAGTCTTCTGCGCCGCCACCTGTCACCGCGATCAGACCAGCGTAGTCGATTTCCGGACGGCTCAGCAGGTTAAGCAAGTTGTATTCGTGGGTCAGCGGCGTGCCGAATTTCTCGGAAATTGCATCGCCTTGCTCGGTGCCCGGGCGAACCCAGGTACTTTTCAGGCGTTGTTCTTCCAGCGTAATGCTTTCGCGTTTGGTGCAGAACGCAGCCCAACGGGCGTCGTCCACCAGACCCAGTTCGCGACCTTTTTCGGTCAAGCGCAGGTCAGCGTTGTCTTCGCGCAGGATCAGTCGGTATTCGGCGCGGGACGTGAACATCCGATACGGTTCCTGGGTACCCAGAGTAATCAGGTCGTCGACCAACACGCCGATGTACGCCTCGTCGCGACGCGGGCACCAGGCATCTTTGCCCTGAGCACGCAGTGCGGCGTTGGCCCCGGCCAGCAAACCCTGGGCGCCGGCTTCTTCGTAACCGGTGGTGCCATTGATTTGCCCGGCGAAGAACAGACCGCCGATGACTTTGGTTTCGAGGCTGTACTTCAGGTCACGCGGGTCGAAGTAGTCGTATTCGATGGCGTAGCCCGGACGAACGATGTGCGCGTTTTCCATGCCGCGGATCGATTGCACGATCTGCAGTTGCACGTCGAACGGCAGGGATGTGGATATCCCGTTCGGGTACAGCTCGTTGGTCGTCAAGCCTTCCGGTTCGATGAAGACCTGATGGCTTTCCTTGTCGGCAAAGCGATGGATCTTGTCTTCGATCGATGGGCAGTAACGCGGGCCGATGCCTTCGATCAGCCCTGCGTCGGAATACATCGGCGAACGGTCGAGGTTCGCCGCGATGATCTCGTGGGTACGGGCGTTGGTATGGGTAATCCAGCAGCTCACCTGTTTCGGGTGCTGTTCTTTGGAGCCCATGAACGACATCACCGGGATCGGTGTATCGCCGGCTTGCTCGGTCATCACCGAGAAATCCACAGAACGACCGTCGATACGTGGCGGTGTCCCGGTTTTCAGGCGACCGACGCGCAGTGGCAATTCACGCAAACGCTGAGCCAGGGCGATCGACGGCGGATCACCGGCGCGGCCGCCGGAAAAATTCTGCAGGCCGATGTGGATAAGTCCGCCGAGGAAGGTGCCAGTGGTCAACACCACGGAATCCGCGAAGAAACGCAGGCCCATTTGGGTGACAACACCGCGCACTTGTTCCTGCTCGACGATCAGGTCGTCGGCTGCCTGTTGAAATATCCACAGGTTCGGCTGGTTTTCGAGGATTTCGCGGACAGCTGCCTTGTACAGAACCCGATCAGCCTGAGCGCGGGTTGCCCGCACGGCCGGGCCTTTGCGGCTGTTTAATACGCGAAATTGAATACCACCCTTATCGGTGGCCATGGCCATCGCGCCGCCCAGGGCATCGATTTCCTTGACCAAATGGCTTTTGCCGATCCCACCGATAGCGGGGTTGCAACTCATGGCACCGAGGGTTTCCACGTTATGCGTCAGCAACAGGGTTTTTGCACCCATACGTGCTGAGGCCAGTGCTGCCTCGGTACCGGCATGACCGCCGCCGATGACGATCACTTCAAAACGGGAAGGGAAATCCACCACGCACCTCGTGCCTGCTTCAGTTAGGTAATCAGGAATAGTTTGAGCTCAGGTTTTTGGACCTGGGCGGCAAGTATAGGGACTTCGCCCTTCCTAAAGAACCCTTTGCACAAAATTTAACCAGCTGTGGAGAAGTCGCGGTTATAGAAATTAAAAAGAGAGAAATTTATTAAATCTTTGTTTTTATGTTTATTTCTACTGAGCTACCTTTCTGTGGATAGATTTATGCAGCCCTTTATTTTCAATGTGTACAGAGATTCAAAACCCTGTGGTCATGTGGTAAGGAGGCCCTTGGATAACCGGTTTAAGCCTGTGGATGAAAGGGGTGGTTATCCACAGAGGCGGTTATCTTCAGTTTTGAGGCCCTGTTATCAACTGCCCTTAGTGGCAGTTATTCACAGGGCTTAATCCACAGAAAAATACGAAATGAGCAACTCCAGGGCACGGAAAATCCGCTCAAGCAGAAAGAATCAGCTCAGCACTGAAGGAGAATTTAAGAAATGGAAGGAACAGACAGGCACGAATGGCCTGTCTGTGGACAACGGGAGGATTACTTACCGATACAGAAGCTGGAAAAGATCCGTCCCAGTAGGTCATCGGAGCTGAATGCACCGGTGATTTCGCCCAAAGAGTGCTGAGCTTGTCGCAAATCCTCGGCCAACAGTTCACCGGCACCCGCGAGGGTCAGCTGTGCACGGCCGTGCTCAAGGGAAGCACTGGCGTGACGCAACGCCTCTAGATGACGCCTGCGAGCACTGAAGCTGCTTTCCGAGGTCTGTTCGTAGCCCATGCAGGCCTTGAGGTGGTCGCGCAGCAATTCCAGCCCTTCACCTGCAGATTTGGCGCTCAGGCTGATAGTGACGTGGCCATCCTCGCTAATTTCCAGGGCAATGGCTTCGCCAGTGAGGTCAGCCTTGTTTCGGATCAGGGTGACTTTCGCCGGATCGGGACGGGTTTCCAGGAATTCAGGCCATAACGCGAACGGATCAAGTGCCTCAGGAGCGGTAGCATCGACCACCAACAGCACGCGATCAGCCTCGCCGATCGCTTTCAGCGCGCGTTCTACGCCGATTTTTTCCACCTGGTCTTCGGTATCTCGCAGACCTGCGGTGTCGACCACGTGCAGCGGCATACCATCAATGTGGATATGTTCACGAAGAATGTCCCGCGTGGTGCCGGCAATCTCGGTGACGATCGCGGCTTCACGACCGGCCAAGGCATTCAACAGGCTGGATTTACCGGCATTCGGCCGGCCGGCGATCACCACGGTCATCCCGTCACGCAGCAAGGCACCCTGCCCGGCTTCTCGTAGTACGGTGGATAACTCGTCACGCACTTTATCGAGCATGCTCAGTACGTGACCATCGGCGAGGAAGTCGATTTCTTCTTCAGGGAAGTCGATAGCCGCTTCGACATAGATGCGCAGGCCAATCAATTGCTCGGTGAGGTTATGCACACGCTCGGAGAATGCGCCCTGCAAGGAACGCAGCGCATTTCGTGCAGCCTGTGCAGAACTTGCTTCGATCAAGTCAGCGATGGCCTCGGCCTGAGCCAGGTCGAGTTTGTCGTTGAGGAACGCGCGCTCGCTGAATTCACCCGGCCGGGCCAACCGACAGCCCAGTTCCAGGCAACGCTTGAGCAGCATATCCAGAACTATCGGCCCGCCGTGGCCCTGGAGTTCCAGCACATCTTCACCGGTGAACGAGTTCGGACCCGGAAAATACAGGGCAATGCCTTGATCCAGAACCTCATCGTTTTCACTGAGAAATGGGCCGTAGTGGGCGAATCGCGGCTTGAGCTCACGACCGCTGAAGGCTTTGGCCGCAACGCTCGCCAACGGCCCGGAAATACGGACGATGCCTACACCGCCGCGACCTTGAGCGGTAGCGACGGCGGCGATGGTTTCACGAGGAACGCTCATAAACCGTTATCCAGACAAAAGTGACAGATAGCAAAACGCCCCACTAGGGGGCGTTTTGAGTGGTTATCCACAGTGTAAATCAGGCAGCTGCTTTGGTAGCTGCTTCGATCTTACGAGTGATGTACCACTGTTGGGCGATCGACAGGCAGTTGTTCACTACCCAGTACAGCACCAGACCAGCCGGGAACCACAGGAAGAAGAAGGTGAAGATGATTGGCATCAACTTCATCACCTTGGCCTGCATCGGGTCCGGAGGAGTCGGGTTCAGCTGCTGCTGGATGAACATGGTTGCACCCATGATGATCGGCAGAATGAAGAACGGATCCTTGATCGACAGGTCAGTAATCCACAGCATGAACGGCGCTTGGCGCATTTCGACGCTTTCCAGCAGAACCCAGTACAGCGAAAGGAAAACCGGCATCTGCACAAGGATTGGCAAGCAGCCACCCAGTGGATTGATCTTCTCTTTCTTGTACAGCTCCATCATGGATTGCGACATTTTCTGCCGGTCGTCGCCATGTTGCTCTTTCAGCGCCGCCAGTTTCGGTGCCACTGCACGCATGCGCGCCATGGATTTGTAGCTGGCAGCTGACAGTGGGAAGAAGATCCCTTTGATCAGCATGGTCAGGAAGATAATCGACCAGCCCCAGTTACCGACCAGCGCGTGGATGTGTTGCAGCAGCCAGAAGATTGGCTGGGCAATGAACCACAGAATGCCGTAATCGACGGTCAGTTCCAGACCTGGGGACAACTCTTTCAGCACTGCCTGGCTTTTCGGGCCTGCGTACAGAACAGCGCTGGTCTCGGCTTTTGCACCTGGCGCAACAGTCATTGCCGGAGCAGTGTAGCCGATGATGTAGTTGCCTTTGCTGTCTTTACGGGTCTGGACGAGGTTGTTCTCGCCTTTCGCCGGAATCCAAGCGGTCACAAAGTAGTGCTGCAACCATGCAACCCAACCACCGTTAACGGTTTCTTTCAGCTGAGCCTTGTCCATGTCCTTCATGGACACTTTCTTGTACGGCTCGTTACTTGTCCACAGGGCGGCGCCCAGGTAAGTAGCGGTGCCGGTGGCGGTGCTGGAAGAAGGATCGGAGCTGGCGTCACGCTTCAATTGCGCGAACATTGCACCGGACCAGGGCTGAGCGCTCTGGTTATCGATCAGGTAGGAAACGGTTACGTCATACAGGCCACGTTTCAGGGTGAAACGCTTGATGTAGTTGACGCCGTCCTTGCTGAACTTCAGGTCCACGACCAATTGGTCTTGACCGTCAGCCAGTTGGTAAATCTTCTTCTCCGAGGCGTAAACCGGACGTCCGGCAGGACTGGCGTCCGGACCGTTGGTGCCGATCAGACCGCTTTGAGCCAGATAAGTCCGCTCGTTGCCGTTATCGAACAACTGGAATGGAATTTCCGGATGGTCCTGGCGACGTGGATACAGCGGCAGCGTCAACTGGGCAACATCGCCACCTTGTGGATCGATTGCCAGGTTGAGCACATCCGTTTTGATCTGGATGAGGTCTTTGCTTGCAGCTACTGGTGTTTCAGCAGGTGCAGTTGCACTGGTATCGCTTGCGGCGCGTGGAATGTCGTCACTGACAGAAGCATTATTGCCAGTCGCCGTATCCGGTAGGCCCGGTGCGGTAGTACTGGAAGCAACATTCTGAGTCGGCAGGGCAGCCTGGCCGTAGTCTTGGTTCCATTTAAGAACCATAACGTAGGACACGATTGCCAGGGCGACGATCAGGATCGTGCGTTTGATATCCATGATTACTCGGCCATCGAAGAAGAACGGGAGGTAGGGATAGATGGAACCGGGTCATAACCACCGGGATTCCACGGATGACAGCGACCTAAACGACGAAAGGCCAGCCAGCCACCGCGCAGAAGGCCATGATTTTCTATGGCTTCATACGCGTAGCAGGAACAACTGGGGTAGAAACGACAGTGACTGGCCATCAGAGGACTAATGGCATAGCGATAAAACTGGATCGGAACGAGTGCCAGTTTACGCATCGGGACTGTCTACCCCTACAGTTTCGGTTTTGACTGCTGGTACCGGCGTGCTGCGTGCCAGACGCTTCCAGAGTTTGCCGAAATGCTGAATCAATTCGGGGTTTTCTACGTCACCCAAACCTTTGCGCGCGACGATAACGATGTCCCAGCCGACCAGCGAATCCTGGTGCAGACGGAACGATTCGCGCATCAGACGTTTGAGGCGATTGCGCTCGACGGAGAGCTTTACGCTCTTTTTCCCGATAACCAGCCCGAGACGGGGGTGATCAAGATCGTTGTTGCGCGCAAGGAGCAGGAGATTTTTCCCCGGAACCTTGCCGGTAGGGGAGTCAAAGACTGCCTTGAAATGCCGGGGAGTAAGCAGACGCTTTTCCCGACTGAAGTCCTGACTCACCTCCAGTGCCGGATTATCAAACTGCCAGACGCGCACGACCTTTGGCGCGACGACGCGACAGGACGGCACGACCGTTTTTGGTAGCCATGCGAGCACGGAAACCGTGGGTACGAGCGCGTTTGATAGTGCTTGGTTGGAAAGTACGTTTCATTGTCGTGTTACCTGGTTCGTCCACAACGGGCCGGAATGGCCCCCGTTTTAAGAGACCGGGGATTCTAGAGAAAGCAAGCCTCTAGGTCAATTTCCAACCAACGTTTCCTTATAAATAGATCTCCAGACGTTTTTCCTGCCGAGGTCCTTAGCTAGATATAGAAATTAAGAAGGAAAGTATTTAAAGCTTTTCTGTAAAGCTTATAAAAGCTAGGGGCACGATCATCTGTGGATAACTGCCACTAGCCCTTTAAAGTCGTGATGTACAGAGAATGACAACTACAGTGGAAAACAGTGGTAAGCCTGTGCTGCGCTGTCGGATAAGCTGTGTGTGAAAGGGGTACTTATCCACAGGGTGGTTATCCACCGAGTTTCGCCCCCACTTGTACAACGACCTTAGACCCGGTTATCCACAGAGCTTATGCACAGACCGCTGGTCGTCTTTTTTTCGTATAAATCACTGATTCTTCATGGATGGTGAACAACCTTCGTGTGGATAAGTCGGGGCTTGGTCGGCTACAATGGCCGCTTGTTTTTGCCTCACCGGCTTTCAACTTAGGGGATATCCGTGTCAGTGGAACTTTGGCAGCAGTGCGTGGAGCTTTTGCGCGATGAGCTGCCTGCCCAACAATTCAACACTTGGATCCGTCCACTACAGGTCGAAGCCGAAGGCGACGAGTTGCGTGTCTACGCACCGAATCGTTTTGTTCTCGACTGGGTCAACGAAAAGTACCTGGGCCGCGTCCTTGAGCTGCTGGATGAGCATGGCAATGGCATGGCGCCGGCGCTGTCCTTATTAATAGGCAGCAAACGCAGTTCGGCACCGCGTGCCGCCCCGAATGCTCCGTTGGCCGCCGCTGCTTCACAGGCTCAGGCTGCTCAGGCACCTGTCAGCGCCCCGGCGCCAACCCACGTAGCCGCGCCGACCAAGCGTGCGACGCAAAAAGTTGCCGAGGTCAATGAAGAGCCATCGCGCGACAGCTTCGACCCAATGGCCGGTGCCAGTTCGCAACAAGCTCCGATTCGCGCCGAACAGCGTACGGTGCAGGTCGAAGGCGCGCTCAAGCACACCAGCTACCTGAACCGCACCTTCACCTTCGAAAACTTCGTCGAGGGCAAGTCCAACCAACTGGCCCGGGCTGCGGCCTGGCAAGTGGCGGACAACCCCAAGCACGGTTACAACCCGCTCTTCCTTTATGGTGGCGTCGGCTTGGGTAAAACCCACTTGATGCACGCTGTGGGTAACCACCTATTAAAGAAGAATCCGAATGCCAAGGTCGTGTACCTGCATTCCGAGCGGTTCGTGGCCGACATGGTCAAGGCCCTGCAGCTGAACGCCATCAACGAGTTCAAGCGCTTCTACCGCTCGGTGGATGCGTTGTTGATCGATGACATTCAGTTCTTCGCCCGCAAGGAACGTTCCCAGGAAGAGTTTTTCCACACCTTCAACGCCCTGCTTGAAGGTGGCCAGCAGGTCATTCTCACCAGTGACCGCTACCCGAAAGAAATCGAAGGCCTTGAAGAGCGCCTCAAATCCCGCTTCGGCTGGGGCCTGACGGTAGCCGTCGAGCCGCCGGAGCTGGAAACCCGCGTGGCGATCCTGATGAAAAAGGCCGATCAGGCCAAAGTCGATCTGCCCCATGACGCGGCGTTCTTCATTGCCCAGCGTATTCGTTCCAACGTCCGTGAGCTGGAAGGCGCGCTCAAACGCGTGATCGCCCACTCGCACTTCATGGGCCGCGACATCACCATCGAGTTGATTCGCGAATCCCTGAAAGATCTGTTGGCATTGCAAGACAAACTGGTCTCTGTGGATAACATTCAGCGCACTGTCGCCGAGTACTACAAGATCAAGATCTCCGACTTGCTGTCCAAACGTCGTTCGCGCTCGGTAGCTCGTCCGCGTCAGGTCGCCATGGCTTTGTCCAAAGAACTGACCAACCACAGCTTGCCGGAAATCGGCGACGTGTTTGGCGGCCGAGACCACACGACTGTTTTGCACGCCTGCCGCAAGATCAACGAACTTAAGGAATCCGACGCGGACATCCGCGAGGACTACAAGAACCTGCTGCGTACACTGACCACTTGATGAACACCAGCGCAGCTTATTAAAGGCAAGGGACTAGACCATGCATTTCACCATTCAACGCGAAGCCCTGTTGAAACCCCTGCAACTGGTCGCAGGCGTCGTCGAGCGCCGACAGACCTTGCCGGTGCTCTCCAATGTGCTGCTGGTTGTCGAAGGCCAGCAACTGTCGCTGACCGGTACCGACCTGGAAGTCGAGCTGGTCGGTCGTGTACAACTCGAAGAGCCTGCCGATCCAGGTTCCATCACTGTGCCCGCGCGCAAGCTGATGGATATCTGCAAAAGCTTGCCGAACGATGCGCTGATCGACATTAAGGTCGACGAGCAGAAACTCGTGGTGAAGGCCGGCCGTAGCCGCTTCACCCTGTCGACCCTGCCGGCCAATGACTTCCCGACTGTGGAAGAAGGCCCAGGCTCGCTGACGTGCAGCCTTGAACAAAGCAAACTGCGTCGCCTGATTGAACGCACCAGCTTCGCGATGGCCCAGCAAGACGTGCGTTACTACCTCAACGGCATGCTGCTGGAAGTTTCGGCCGGGATCATCCGGGCCGTAGCCACCGACGGTCACCGTCTGGCCATGTGCTCGATGCAGGCTGATATCGGTCAGCCGGATCGCCATCAGGTCATCGTGCCACGTAAAGGTATCCTTGAACTGGCGCGCCTGCTGACCGAACCGGACGGCATCGTCAGCATCGTTCTGGGTCAACATCACATCCGCGCCACCACTGGTGAATTCACCTTTACCTCGAAACTGGTTGACGGCAAGTTCCCTGACTACGAGCGCGTTCTGCCTAAGGGCGGCGACAAACTGGTGCTTGGCGATCGTCAGGCACTGCGCGAGGCTTTCAGCCGTACCGCGATTCTGTCCAACGAGAAGTACCGCGGCATTCGTCTGCAACTGGCCAACGGTCAACTGAAGATTCAGGCGAACAACCCGGAGCAGGAAGAAGCGGAAGAAGAAGTGGGCGTCGAGTACAACGGCGGCAATCTGGAAATCGGTTTCAACGTTAGCTACTTGCTTGATGTGTTGGGCGTGATGACCACTGAGCAAGTTCGTTTGATCCTGTCCGACTCCAACAGCAGTGCGTTGGTGCAAGAGTCTGACAACGACGACTCGGCCTACGTTGTCATGCCGATGCGTCTGTAATCATGCTCAGCAGAAGCTAGATGTCCTTAAGTCGCGTCTCGGTCACCGCGGTGCGCAATCTGCACCCGGTGACCTTCTCCCCCTCCCCCCGAATCAACATTCTTTACGGCGCCAACGGCAGCGGCAAAACCAGTGTTCTGGAAGCCATTCATCTGCTGGGGCTTGCCCGTTCGTTTCGTAGCACCCGCCTGTTGCCGGTCATCCAGTACGAGCAGCTCGCCTGTACGGTGTTTGGTCAGGTGGAGATGGCTGAGGGTGGGCACAGCGCCTTGGGGATCTCCCGAGACCGCCAAGGAGAGTTCCAGATCCGCATCGACGGGCAGAACGCCCGCAGCGCGGCGCAACTGGCGGAAATCCTGCCGCTGCAGTTGATCAACCCTGATAGCTTCCGCTTGCTGGAAGGCGCGCCGAAGATTCGCCGGCAGTTTCTCGACTGGGGCGTGTTCCACGTGGAACCACGATTCATGTCCACCTGGCAGCGCTTGCAGAAGGCCCTGCGCCAGAGAAACTCTTGGCTGCGGCATGGTACACTTGACGCCGTTTCGCAAGCGGTTTGGGACAGGGAACTGTGCCAGGCCAGCGCTGAAATTGATGAATACCGCCGCGCTTACATCAAAGCGTTGAAACCAGTCTTTGAGCAGACCTTGAGCGAACTGGTTGAGCTCGAGGGCTTAACGCTCAGCTATTACCGAGGTTGGGACAAAGACCGTGAGCTGAGTGCAGTGCTCGCCGGGTCCCTTCAGCGGGATCAGCAAATGGGTCATACCCAGGCCGGACCACAGCGCGCTGATTTGCGTCTTAGATTGGGCGCACATAACGCCGCGGACATCTTGTCCCGTGGTCAGCAGAAGCTGGTGGTCTGCGCATTGCGGATTGCCCAAGGGCACTTGGTTAGCCAGGCCCGTCGCGGCCAGTGTATTTATCTGGTGGATGACTTGCCGTCCGAACTGGACGAGCACCACCGCCGCGCGCTTTGCCGCTTGCTGGAAGACTTACGCTGCCAGGTGTTTATCACCTGTGTAGATCACGAATTATTGAGGGAAGGCTGGCAGACGGAAACGCCAGTCGCTCTGTTCCACGTGGAACAGGGCCGTATCACCCAGACCCACGACCATCGGGAGTGAAGGCATTGAGCGAAGAAAATACGTACGACTCAACGAGCATTAAAGTGCTGAAAGGCCTGGATGCCGTACGCAAACGTCCCGGTATGTACATTGGTGACACCGACGATGGTAGCGGTCTGCACCACATGGTCTTCGAGGTAGTCGACAACTCCATCGATGAAGCGCTCGCTGGCCACTGCGACGACATCAGCATCATTATCCACCCGGACGAATCCATCACCGTTCGCGACAACGGTCGTGGCATTCCGGTAGACGTGCACAAAGAAGAAGGCGTCTCGGCAGCCGAGGTCATCATGACCGTGCTGCACGCCGGCGGTAAGTTCGACGACAACTCCTACAAAGTATCCGGCGGCCTGCACGGTGTAGGTGTGTCGGTTGTGAATGCCCTGTCCGAAGAGCTGGTCTTGACCGTTCGCCGCAGCGGTAAGATCTGGGAACAGACCTACATTCACGGTGTTCCAAAAGAACCGATGAAAATCGTCGGTGAAAGCGAATCCACCGGTACCCAGATTCACTTCAAACCGTCCGACCTGACCTTCAAGAACATCCACTTCAGCTGGGACATCCTGGCCAAGCGGATTCGTGAACTGTCCTTCCTCAACTCCGGTGTCGGCATCGTCCTCAAGGATGAGCGCAGCGGCAAGGAAGAGCTGTTCAAGTACGAAGGTGGTCTGCGTGCGTTCGTTGAATACCTGAACACCAACAAGACCCCGGTCAACCAGGTGTTCCACTTCAACATCCAGCGTGAAGACGGCATTGGCGTGGAAATCGCTCTGCAGTGGAACGACAGCTTCAACGAGAACCTGTTGTGCTTCACCAACAACATCCCACAGCGCGATGGCGGTACTCACCTGGTGGGTTTCCGTTCCGCACTGACGCGTAACCTGAACACCTACATCGAAGCCGAAGGCTTGGCGAAGAAGCACAAAGTCGCGACCACCGGTGACGATGCCCGTGAAGGCCTGACTGCGATCATCTCGGTGAAAGTACCGGATCCGAAGTTCAGCTCCCAGACCAAAGACAAGCTGGTTTCTTCCGAAGTGAAGACCGCGGTCGAACAGGAAATGGGCAAGTACTTCTCCGACTTCCTGCTGGAAAACCCGAACGAAGCCAAACTGGTCGTCGGCAAGATGATCGACGCGGCTCGCGCTCGTGAAGCGGCGCGTAAAGCCCGTGAGATGACCCGTCGTAAAGGTGCGCTGGATATTGCCGGCCTGCCGGGCAAACTGGCTGACTGCCAGGAAAAAGACCCTGCCCTTTCCGAACTGTACCTCGTGGAAGGTGACTCTGCTGGCGGCTCCGCCAAGCAGGGACGTAACCGCCGGACCCAGGCTATCCTGCCTCTCAAGGGCAAGATCCTGAACGTCGAGAAGGCGCGTTTCGACAAGATGATCTCTTCGCAAGAAGTCGGCACCTTGATCACTGCGCTGGGCTGCGGCATCGGCCGTGACGAGTACAACATCGCGAAGCTGCGCTACCACAACATCATCATCATGACCGATGCTGACGTCGACGGTTCGCACATCCGTACCCTACTGCTGACCTTCTTCTTCCGTCAGTTGCCGGAGCTGATCGAGCGCGGCTACATCTACATCGCTCAGCCACCGCTGTACAAGGTCAAGAAAGGCAAGCAAGAGCAATACATCAAAGACGACGACGCCATGGAAGAGTACATGACGCAGTCGGCCCTGGAAGACGCGAGCCTGCACTTGAACGAGGAAGCACCGGGTATTTCCGGACCAGCCCTCGAGCGTCTGGTGAATGACTTCCGTCTGGTGATGAAGACCCTCAAGCGTCTGTCGCGCCTGTACCCGCAGGAACTGACCGAGCACTTCATCTACCTGCCGGCAGTGAGCATGGAACAACTATCCGATCACGCTGCGATGCAGGATTGGATGGCTCAATATGAAGTTCGCCTGCGCACCGTCGAGAAGTCCGGCCTGGTTTACAAAGCCAGCCTGCGTGAAGACCGTGAACGTAACGTCTGGTTGCCAGAGGTCGAACTGATCTCCCACGGCCTGTCGAACTACGTCACGTTCAACCGTGACTTCTTCGGCAGCAACGATTACAAGACTGTTGTTTCTCTGGGCGCTCAACTGAGCACCTTGCTGGACGATGGCGCGTATATCCAGCGCGGCGAGCGCAAGAAGCCGGTCACCGAGTTCAAGGAAGCCCTTGAATGGCTGATGGCCGAAAGCACCAAGCGTCACACCATCCAGCGATACAAAGGTCTGGGTGAAATGAACCCGGATCAGCTGTGGGAAACCACCATGGACCCAAGCCAGCGCCGGATGCTCAAAGTGACCATCGAAGACGCCATTGGCGCGGACCAGATCTTCAACACCCTGATGGGTGATGCGGTCGAGCCTCGTCGTGACTTCATCGAAAGCAACGCCTTGGCGGTTTCCAACCTGGACTTCTGATCCCGCGAACCTGCCAAACGAAAAAGGCCAACGCTCAAGCGTTGGCCTTTTTTTATGTGCGCCCAGCATGGGCGCAATCTTGTGGGTGAAAGTCCCGCCGTAAGCTGACCACAGCGAACGAAGTGAAGCGCAACTGCATGAGGGCGACCGAGTGTGGGGAGGAAGCGTGGATCGAAGCCATGAGCCGATGTACAAGAACCGGATAGAAGGCGAAGCCGATCAGGGCGAGCGGGCATAAAACCGCGAAGCTCTTGTGGTCAAGGATCAGGTTGCGTAAATCCGGCGGTTGTGTGGTGAAGGATTGCGTTCTTACCTGGGGAGATCTCGCCTTGTGCCTGAAAGGGCGACGGTGCAAGCCGGAGCGAGAAGTCAGCAGAGGCCGTAGTAGTCTTTTTTTTTTTTTTGACGAAGGGCCGAACGAGAGAAAGCGTTATAGGCCATGTTGATGCGAACGACCGGAAGTCAGATGCCTGCCAAACGCGGGGCGGATGTGAGGACGCGAGCGGTGAAACCGTGAGAAGCCCCATCAGCGACGAGGTCAATCGCCCGCAAGATGAATCCGACAACGCAGGGCAAGGGCTGCTGGATCGGGCCTTTGCGAGAGAAAACCTGAAGCGGGCATGGAAGCGGGTCAAGGCCAACAAGGGAGCAGCGGGCGTCGATGGTCTGGATATTGAACAGACCGCCGAACATCTACTGAGCCAGTGGGCGGCGATTCGCGAACAGCTTCTTTCAGGCGTCTACCGGCCCAGCCCGGTACGACGTGTGGTCATCCCCAAACCTGACGGCGGTCAGCGCGAGTTGGGAATTCCAACGGTCACCGATCGCTTGATCCAACAAGCGTTGCTGCAAGTCTTGCAACCAGAACTCGATCCGACTTTCAGTGAACACAGCTACGGCTTTCGCCCGGGACGTTGCGCGCAGGATGCTGTTTTGGCGGCTCAGCGCCATGTGTCTTCAGGGCGAAGAGTGGTGGTGGATGTTGATCTGGAGAAGTTCTTCGACCGGGTCGATCACGATATTTTGATTGATCGTTTACGCAAGCGGATTGCGGATCGGGCGGTTATCCGGCTGATTCGGGCGTATCTGGATGCGGGAACGCAGATCAATGGCGTAGTCGAGAAAAGCCGCTGCGGGGCGCCGCAAGGCGGCCCGCTGTCGCCGTTGCTGGCGAACGTGCTGCTGGACGAAGTGGATCGGGAACTTGAACGTCGAGGTCATTGCTTCGTGCGCTATGCCGACGATGCGAATGTGTATGTTCGCAGCAAGAAGGCCGGGCAGCGAGTGATGGCCTTGCTCAAGCGTCTGTATGAAAAGCTGCACTTGAGCGTCAACGAGAGCAAGAGTGCGGTGGCGAGTGTATTTGGTCGCAAGTTTCTGGGGTACGCGTTCTGGGCTTCTCCACAAGGCGTCAAAAGGACAGTAGCGGTCAAAGCGCGTCAGCGCTTCAAACAGTGCATCCGCTGGTTTACCCGGCGCTCAGGTGGCCGCAGCTTGCAACAAGTTGTCGACCGATTAAGGCCCTACATGCTTGGCTGGAAGGGATATTTCGGCTTGTCGCAAACTCCCAGAATCTGGCGAGAGTTAGATGAATGGATACGACACCGACTACGAGCAATCCAGCTCAAGCAATGGCGGCGTAGTTCAACGATCTATCGAGAGCTGCGCAGGTTGGGTGCAAGTGAGGCTACTGCTCGCAAAGTGGCGGGAAGCTCTCGCTGCTGGTGGCGCAATAGCGCTCTTGAACTCAACCGAGTGCTCGATATAGCGTGGTTCGACAGAACGGGTTTACCGCGTCTCTCCTGACCTCAATCTCTCGAACCGCCCGGTGCGGACCCGCATGCCGGGTGGTGTGGCAGGGGAACGGCCTATGAAGGCCGTCCCCTATGCCGATGGCTTGTCTCGTCCTGAATAAGGTTTACACCTTCTGACTTCTTATCAGGAAGGTGCAATGGATACGGGCGCAAAACGCAGTCAGCGAGATTACACGCTGACTTTTAAATTGTCGGTTGTCGACCAAGTCGAAAAAGGCGAGTTGAGTTATAAAGAGGCTCAACGGCGCTGCTTGAATTCAGGGACATCAAGGAACGAAGCCTGCGTCTGGAGCGCGCCGCATTGCTGCCAGTGGACAGTGAAACGCCTATTGGCTGGTTATTGAGCCTGACTGACCTGAGTCGTGCTCTGGATCTGACCAATGGCTTCGTGCAACTGGGAAGGCTCCGAGGCCTATCAGTTTCAGCCAAGCCTGTTCGCGATGCTGGTGTTGGATGTCTTCGATCAGGCGCTGACCATCGCGCAATTGAAGCAGATCGAGCTGGTCCATCACGTGGATGATGAGGCGCGGGAAAGTTTGATCATGGCGGATCAGGCGCTATTGACCCGGGCATTGTTCAATCTCTTGGAAAACGCCATCAAGTGCAGTGACTCCGGCACCGGTATTAGCTTGCAGGTCATCTGTAGCGAAGGCTGGTTAACGTGCGAGCTTATCGACCAAGGCAAAGGCATCGCTGCAGAGGAGTTGCCCGAACTGTTCAGCCAATATCGGCGCTTGTCTTCGGCCCAAGGCATAGATGGGGTGGGTTTAGGATTATCGATGGTGAAGGCGGTGGTGGATCGTCACGGCGGGCGGATTGAATGTCAAAGTGTGGTTGGCCAAGGCACTTGCTTCAAGTCTCCATTTCCCGTTGTTCGAAGATTGAAACACCAGAACCGCAGGCATAAAAAACCGGCTATATCAGCCGGTTTTTTTACGTCCGAAAAAAACTTATGCACCTTTTTCGGTATTTTATGTGTTTATAAAATATGTATATAAATCATAAACCTACAAACTAAATCCGACGCTTTTCAACAAAACGGTACACAGGTTATCCACAAAATCTCAGATAGCCATTTGATCAGTAGCAGTCGGGGCTTGCGGGGCGGGTGGCAGCGAACCCATTTCTCGTTGCATCTGCTCGTTCCAGGCCTGGACCCGATCATTCAGCTCGGCAACCGCACGCGGCCCG
Source organism: Pseudomonas sp. LB3P25 (assembly GCF_054897985.1). Taxonomy (NCBI): domain Bacteria; kingdom Pseudomonadati; phylum Pseudomonadota; class Gammaproteobacteria; order Pseudomonadales; family Pseudomonadaceae; genus Pseudomonas; species Pseudomonas sp. LB3P25. The sequence continues at coordinate 210,501 of NZ_CM142711.1, forward strand.
CTACCCTCGGCATACATGGGCGCGCCGATGATCACGGTAATAACGCCCTGCTTCTTCGCCCAACCGGTTTTCGGCCAGAACTTGCCAGCGTTGTGCGCAATCGGCAGCACTGGAAGCGCGGCGTTGACGGCTAAAGCGCTACCACCCCGAGAGAATTTTCCGATGGTCCCGTACGGAACTCGCGTCCCCTCAGGGAAGATCAGCACCCAGACGCCGTCTTTCAGCAGCTCATCGCCCTTCTTCGCCACATGCTTGAGCGCCGCTTTCGGGTTGTCGCGGTCGATAGCGATCGGTCGGAGCATGGCCATGGCCCAGCCGAAAAACGGAACGTAGAGCAGTTCGCGCTTAAGTACCTGGCTCAATGGCTCGAAGTAGGCGGATAGAAAGAACGTCTCCCACGTGCTCTGGTGGTTCGACTGAATCACGCAGGGCTGGTGGGGCACGTTCTCGGCGCCCTTCACTTCGTAGCTGATACCCAGAAAGACTTTGCTCAGCCATAAGGCGCAGCGGCACCAGTACACATTGATGAAGCGATAGCGCGCCTTGAACGGCAGAAAAGGCGCGATAAAAAAGCTCAGGCTGCACCAGAGCAAGGAGCTGATGCCCAGCAGCAGGTAAAAGAGGAAGGATCTGATGGCCTGCAGTATCGACATGGCGACATTTACCGTTGCGGGCTCTGCCCGTCTATATAAAGCGCACTCCCGATCAATCCCTGGTCAGGAACAATCGAAGCACTCTAATTGTGGATAAGTTCTGCGGCAATCGCCGCCAGATCGTCAAAAATCAAGGTGCCTACCGGTAGGGTCTTGCCCATAGTCTTTTCGCCTTTCCCGGTCTTTACCAAAACTGGCTGAGAATCGACGGCTTTGGCGGCCTCCAGGTCACCAAGGGTATCGCCGACGAACCAAAGATCAGTCAGCGATACGTTGTAATGCGCGGCGATGGTTTTCAACATCCCGGGTTTTGGTTTGCGGCAATCGCAGCCATCGTCCGGCCCGTGCGGGCAATAGACGATCAGCCCGACTTCACCGCCCTGCTCCGCCACCAACGAGCGCAAGCGCTCGTGCATGGCGTCCAGGGTGGCGATGTCGTAATAGCCGCGAGCGATGCCCGACTGGTTGGTAGCCACCGCTACCGTCCAGCCGGCCTTGCTCAACTGCGCGATGGCTTCGATCGAACCCGGGAGCGGAATCCACTCCTCCACCGACTTGATGTATGCGTCGGAGTCGTAATTGATCACCCCGTCCCGATCGAGAATCAGCAGTTTCAACAGCAGCTCCTCAGCCCAGCAGCGAAATGTCGGCGACGCCGAGGAACAGCCCACGCAGACGCGACAGCAACGCATAACGGTTGGCACGGACCTTGGCATCTTCCGCATTGACCATCACGGCTTCGAAGAACGCGTCCACTGGCTCGCGCAAGGCAGCCAGGCGCGCCAGCGATTCGCTGTACTGACGCGCAGCGGCCATCGGCTGCACAGCCTGGTCAGCCTGCTGGATCGCCGAGTACAGGGAGAACTCGTTGGCGTTGTCGAAGTACTTGGCTTCCACGACCGAAGGAACAGAGCCTTCGACCTTGCTCAGCAAGTTCGAAACGCGCTTGTTCACCGCGGCCAGGGCAGCGGCTTCCGGCAATTTGCGGAAGGCTTCTACCGCTTGTACGCGCTGATCGAAGTCCAGCGCCGAACCCGGCTTCAGGGCACGCACCGACAGATAAGTCCCGACATCCACACCTTCGTCTTCGTAACGGGCACGCAGACGGTCGAAGATGAATTCCAGCACCGAATCGTTGAGGCCGGCAGCCTTGACCTTGGTACCGAACGCATTCACGGCGAAAGCCACGGCATCGTTCAGGTCGAGGTCGAGCTTCTTGTCGATCAGGATGCGCAACACGCCGAGTGCAGCACGACGCAGGGCATACGGGTCTTTGCTACCGGTTGGCAGCATGCCGATACCAAAAATGCCCACCAGGGTGTCGAGCTTGTCCGCGATGGCCACGGCCGCACCGGTCAGGGTGGTCGGCAGTTCCGCACCGGCACCGCGCGGCATGTACTGCTCGTTCAGTGCCAGTGCAACATCTTGCGGCTCGCCGTCGTTGAGGGCGTAGTAGTAACCGGCGACACCTTGCATCTCCGGGAACTCACCGACCATTTCGGTCGCCAGGTCGCACTTGGACAGCAGGCCGGCACGGGAAGCCCATGCAGCGTTGCCGCCAATGCGCTGAGCGATGAACGCGGCTAGTTTGGAAACGCGCTCGGCCTTGTCGTAGACGCTGCCGAGTTTTTCCTGGAACACCACGTTCTGCAGACGCAGGTTGAAGTCTTCGAGTTTCTGCTTCTTGTCTTGCTTGAAGAAGAACTCGGCGTCGGTAAGACGTGGGCGAACCACTTTCTCGTTACCGGCGATGATCTGCTGCGGGTCTTTGCTTTCGATGTTGGCCACAGTAATGAACCGTGGCAGCAACTTGCCGTCGGCATCCAGCAGGCAGAAATACTTCTGGTTGTCCTGCATGGTGGTGATCAGGGCTTCTTGCGGCACGTCGAGGAAACGCTCTTCGAACGAGCACACCAGCGGCACTGGCCATTCAACCAGCGCGGTCACTTCGTCGAGCAGGGCTGGCGGCACGATCGCCGTCCCTTCCTGCATCGTCGCCAGCTCTTCGACGCGCTTGCTGATCAGCTCGCGACGCTCGTTGGCATCGGCCAGCACATAAGCGGCGCGCAGGTCGGTCAAGTAGTTGGCCGGCGAAGTGATGCGCACGCTTTCCGGGTGATGGAAGCGGTGACCACGGGAATCGCGGCCGGACTTTTGGGCGAGGATCGTGCAGTCGATGACCTGGTCACCGAGCAGCATCACCAGCCACTGAGTCGGGCGAACGAATTCTTCCTTGCGAGCACCCCAGCGCATGCGCTTCGGGATTGGCAGGTCGTTCAGGGAATCTTCGACGATGGTCGGCAGCAGGCTCGCGGTTGGCTTGCCGGCAATGCTTTGGCTGTAGCGCAGTTTCGGGCCGCTCTGATCGATTTCGCTCAGGTCAACGCCGCACTTCTTGGCGAAGCCCAATGCCGCTTGAGTCGGGTTGCCTTCGGCATCGAACGCGGCCTGACGTGGCGGGCCGTCGAGGTTGATGCTGCGATCCGGCTGATGGGTAGCCAGCGAGGTGATCAGCACAGCCAGACGACGTGGCGCGGCGTAGACGGTTTTGGTCTCGTAGTTCAGGCCAGCGGCTTGCAGGCCCTTGTCGATACCGGCCAGGAACGCGTCGGCCAGGGTGTTCAGGGCTTTGGGTGGCAGTTCTTCGGTGCCCAGTTCAACCAGAAAATCTTGAGCACTCATTGTGCAGCCTCCAGCTTAGCCAACACTTCATCACGCAGGTCCGGGGTCGCCATCGGGAAGCCCAGCTTGGCGCGAGCCAGCAGGTAGGCTTGCGCAACGGAACGCGCCAGGGTGCGGACACGCAGAATGTATTGCTGACGCGCGGTCACCGAGATCGCCCGGCGCGCATCCAGCAGGTTGAAGGTGTGGGAAGCCTTCAACACCATTTCGTAGCTCGGCAACGGCAGCGGCTGGTCGAGTTCGATCAGGCGCTTGGCTTCGCTTTCGTAGAAGTCGAACAGTTCGAACAGCTTCTCGACATTGGCGTGTTCGAAGTTGTAGGTCGACTGCTCCACTTCGTTCTGGTGGAACACGTCGCCGTAGGTCACCTTGCCAAACGGACCGTCAGCCCAGACCAGGTCGTAGACCGAATCCACGCCTTGCAGGTACATGGCCAGGCGCTCGAGACCGTAAGTGATCTCGCCGGTCACCGGGTAACACTCGATGCCGCCCGCTTGCTGGAAGTAAGTGAACTGCGTCACTTCCATGCCATTGAGCCAGACTTCCCAGCCCAGGCCCCAGGCGCCGAGGGTCGGCGATTCCCAGTTGTCTTCAACGAAGCGAATGTCGTGGACCAGCGGGTCCAGGCCGACATGCTTGAGGGAGCCCAGGTACAGTTCCTGGAAGTTGTCCGGGTTCGGCTTCAGCACGACCTGGAACTGGTAGTAGTGCTGCAGACGGTTCGGGTTTTCGCCGTAGCGGCCGTCAGTCGGGCGACGACTGGGCTGCACATAAGCGGCGTTCCAGGTTTCCGGGCCAATGGCACGCAGGAACGTGGCCGTGTTGAAAGTCCCGGCGCCTACTTCCATATCGTAGGGCTGAAGTACCACACAACCTTGCTCGGCCCAGTATTGCTGGAGGGCGAGGATCAAGTCTTGGAAGGTACGCACGGCTGGCGTAGGCTGGCTCACGAAATTCACCTGTTTCTTGGGCTGCGATTTAAAGAGCGGGAGTATACCCGATTCGGTCCTGCGCACGCCCCCTGGAGCCTTATGCCACGCTGCTTTTGGTGTTCCGAAGATCCGCTGTACATGGCTTATCACGATCAGGAGTGGGGCACGCCGCTACGCGATGCGCAGGGTTTGTTCGAGTTGCTTTTGCTCGAAGGGTTCCAGGCCGGCCTTTCCTGGATCACCGTGCTGCGTAAACGTGAGCACTATCGTCAAGTGATGTTCGGCTTCGACGTACAGCGCGTGGCGCAGATGAGCGACGCTGAAATCGATGAATTGATGCTCGATCCGGGCATCATTCGCAATCGCCTCAAACTCAATGCGGCCCGGCGCAATGCCCAGGCCTGGCTGGCGCTGGAGGATCCGGTGGAGTTTCTCTGGTCTTTCGTCGACGGCCAGCCTGTGATCAACCATTTCAAGGATCGCAGCGAAGTGCCGGCCGTGACGCCGACCGCCGTGGAGATGAGCAAAGGCCTGAAAAAGGCCGGCTTCACGTTCGTCGGCCCGACTATTTGCTACGCGCTGATGCAGGCCTCGGGCATGGTCATGGACCACACCCAGGATTGTGATCGCTACGCGACGTTGGCCAACGGCGGTTAGAATAGCCGCCTCGCGCACAGCACAAAATCAGGAGTGACCTGTGGATAAGTTTAAAGGCGCCTTGCTGGTAGGCGCTCTGCGGCTGTTTGCCCTGCTCCCATGGCGGGCAGTGCAGGCCGTGGGCTCGGCCATCGGCTGGGTCATGTGGAAAACCCCCAACCGTTCCCGCGATGTGGTGCGGATCAACCTCGCCAAGTGCTTCCCCGACATGGCCCCGGCTGAACGGGAACGACTGGTAGGCCAGAGCCTTAAAGACATTGGCAAGTCCCTGACCGAAAGTGCCTGCGCCTGGATCTGGCCGGCCCAGCGCTCCATCGACCTGGTGCGTGAAGTCGAAGGTCTCGACGTATTAAAGGACGCCCTCGCCTCCGGCAAAGGGGTCGTCGGTATCACCAGCCACTTGGGCAATTGGGAAGTGTTGAACCACTTTTATTGCAGCCAGTGCAAACCGATCATTTTCTATCGCCCGCCAAAATTGAAGGCGGTTGATGATTTGCTGCGCAAGCAGCGGGTGCAACTGGGTAACCGGGTTGCCGCTTCCACCAAGGAAGGCATTCTCAGCGTCATCAAGGAAGTGCGCAAAGGTGGTGCAGTGGGCATTCCCGCTGACCCGGAACCGGCCGAATCCGCCGGGATCTTCGTACCCTTCTTCGCCACCCAGGCCCTGACCAGCAAGTTCGTACCGAACATGCTCGCGGGCGGCAAAGCGGTCGGTGTGTTCCTGCATGCACTGCGGTTGCCGGACGGTTCGGGTTACAAAGTGATCCTGGAAGCCGCGCCAGAGGCCATGTACAGCACCGATACCGAAACGTCCTGCGCAGCCATGAGCCAGGTGGTCGAGCGCTATGTGCGGGCGTATCCGAGCCAGTACATGTGGAGCATGAAGCGCTTCAAGAAGCGTCCGCCGGGTGAAGAGCGCTGGTACTGAGTTGATTGGCATGATCTGTGGATAACCTTGGGCACCAAGGTTATCCACAACCGTTCAATAAAGGGCGCAGAAGATGTCCGAACACCGCAAATCGTTTCGCATCAAGATCAGTCACCACAGTTTCGGCGAATGCCTGGGTCAGACGCGTAACCTGTCGACGACAGGTGTCTACGTCAAGCATCCGGGCTTGTCAGCGTTGCCCAAGGGCACGGTGGTGTACGGTCAGGTGCAGGACTTACCCACAGGCGCGCCGCGGGTGCGCATGGAAGTGGTGCTGGTGGATGCCGAGGGCATTGGCCTGCGATACCTCTGATCAGTGGGCCTGACGCTCAAGCTTCTTCAGAAACACCGTCATTTCCTTTTCGGCCTGCTTGTCGCCATGGGCGCGAGCGGCTTCCAGGCCCAGTTCCCACGCCTGACGTGCCGCCGCGAAATCCTTCAGCCCCAGATGCGCTTTGCCCAATAGCTTCCAGGCCGCCGAATACTTCGGATCGAATTCGACGCAACGCTGGAAATGCTCGGCGGCCTTGGCGTTTTCCCCAAGATCCAGATAACCCTTGCCCAGCCCGAAGCGCAGCAATGAGTTATCCACACCCTTGGCGAGCATTTTTTCCAGGGATTCGAGCATGGGTGGATTCCTTGTTGAGGAGAATCAGGAAGGGATGTTTCTCTGAAAGACCGCTTTCGCGAGCAAGCTCGCTCCCACAGTAGATCTTCAGTGAACGCATATTTTGAGTACGGTAAAAACCCATTGTGGGAGCGAGCCTGCTCGCGAAGAGGCCCGCTCGGCCACCGCAAATCCCGGATCAGAAGAAGCTCAGCCCCACATGAAACAACTTCTCCACATCCCGAATATGCTTCTTATCCACAAGGAACAGAATCACATGGTCGCCCGCCGCGATCACTGTGTCGTCGTGGGCAATGATCACCTCTTCGTCGCGGATGATTGCGCCGATGGTGGTGCCCGGCGGCAAGCCAATGTTCTCAATGGCCTTGCCGATGACCTTACTCGACTTCTCATCACCGTGGGCAATCGCCTCGATGGCCTCCGCCGCGCCCCGGCGCAATGAGTGCACGCTGACGATATCGCCGCGGCGCACGTGCGCGAGCAAGGTGCCGATGGTCGCCAATTGCGGGCTGATGGCGATGTCGATATCGCCGCCCTGAATCAGGTCGACGTAGGCCGGGTTGTTGATGATGGTCATCACCTTCTTCGCACCCAGGCGCTTGGCCAGCAGCGAGGACATGATGTTGGCTTCGTCGTCGTTGGTCAGGGCCAGGAAAAGGTCAGCGTCTGCGATGTTCTCTTCCAGCAGCAGATCCCGATCCGAAGCGCTGCCTTGCAGAACCACGGTGCTGTCGAGGGTGTCCGAGAGATGACGGCAGCGCGCCGGGTTCATCTCGATGATCTTCACTTGGTAACGGCTTTCGATGGCCTCGGCCAGACGTTCACCAATCTGCCCGCCGCCAGCGATGACGATGCGCTTGTAGCTCTCATCGAGGCGGCGCATTTCGCTCATCACCGCGCGAATATTCGCCTTGGCGGCGATGAAAAAGACTTCGTCGTCCGCCTCGATCACCGTATCGCCCTGAGGCAGGATCGGCCGATCGCGACGGAAAATCGCCGCGACGCGGGTTTCGACATTCGGCATGTGTTCACGCAACTGGCGCAGTTGCTGGCCTACCAACGGTCCGCCGTAGTACGCCTTGACCGCCACCAATTGGGCTTTGCCTTCGGCGAAGTCGATCACCTGCAAGGCGCCGGGATGCTGGATCAGGCGCTTGATGTAGTTGGTGACCACTTGTTCCGGGCTGATCAGCACGTCCACCGGAATCGCTTCGTTGTCGAACAGCTCGGAGCGAGTCAGGTACGCAGCTTCGCGCACCCGGGCGATTTTGGTCGGGGTGTGAAACAGGGAGTGGGCAACCTGGCAGGCAATCATGTTGGTTTCGTCGCTGTTGGTCACCGCCACCAGCATGTCGGCGTCGTCCGCGCCGGCCTGGCGCAGCACCGTCGGCAGTGAGCCGCGGCCCTGCACGGTGCGGATGTCCAGCCGATCGCCGAGGTCGCGCAGGCGTTCGCCATCCGTGTCGACCACCGTGATGTCGTTGGCCTCGCTGGCCAAGTGTTCCGCCAGCGAACCGCCGACCTGCCCTGCGCCGAGGATGATGATTTTCATCCAGTCACTCCCTTAAAACCCATTAACCGCGCGCGGCGGCGATCTTGATCAGCTTGGCGTAGTAGAACCCGTCGTGGCCGCCGTCCTGGGCCAGCAATTGGCGACCGTGAGGCTGCTTGATGCCGGCTTGGGTGGCGAGGTCCAGTTCGCGGGCGCCCGGCGTGCGAGCGAGGAAGGCCTTGATGACTTCAGTGTTCTCGGTCGGCAGCGTGGAGCAGGTGGCGTAAAGCAGAATTCCACCGACTTCCAAAGTTATCCACAGGGCGTCGAGCAGCTCACCTTGAAGCACCGCCAGAGCAGCGATGTCGTCCGGTTGGCGAGTCAGCTTGATGTCGGGATGACGACGGATGACGCCGGTGGCCGAGCATGGCGCGTCCAGCAGAATGCGCTGGAACGGTTTGCCGTCCCACCAGGTGGCGGTGTCGCGGCCGTCGGCGGCGATCAGCTCGGCGCTCAGGCCCAGGCGTGCGAGGTTTTCCCGCACCCGCACCAGACGCTTGGCTTCCAGGTCCACCGCCACCACGCCGGCGAGCGCCGGCTCGGCTTCAAGAATGTGGCAGGTCTTGCCGCCCGGTGCGCAGCAGGCGTCCAGCACCCGTTGGCCCGGTGCCAGGTCGAGCAGATCGGCGGCGAGCTGGGCGGCTTCGTCCTGCACGCTGATCCAGCCTTCGGCGAAACCCGGCAAGCTGCGCACGTCGGTGGCGGCGTCGAGAATGATGCCGTCCTGACTGTAAGTGCACGGCGTGGCGGCGATGCCGGCGGCGGTCAGCAACTCGAGATAAGCATCGCGACTGTGATGACGACGGTTGACCCGCAGGATCATCGGCGGATGCGCGTTGTTCGCTGCACAAATGGCTTCCCATTGTTCAGGCCAGAAGGCTTTCAGGGATTTTTGCAGCCAGCGCGGGTGGGCAGTGCGCACCACCGGATCGTGTTCCAGCTCCGCCAGCAGCGCTTCGCTTTCACGCTGGGCGCGGCGCAAAACGGCGTTGAGCAAGGCCTTGGCCCAGGGCTTTTTCAGCTTGTCGGCGCAACCCACGGTTTCACCGATGGCGGCATGGGCCGGAACCCGGGTGTAGAGCAATTGGTAGAGACCGACCAGCAACAGCGCTTCGACATCGGCGTCGGCTGCCTTGAACGGCTTCTGCAACAACTTGGCCGCCAGCGCCGACAAACGCGGCTGCCAGCGCGCGGTGCCGAACGCCAGGTCTTGGGTGAAGCCGCGGTCGCGGTCTTCAACCTTGTCCATTTGTGTCGGCAGGGAACTGTTGAGTGAGGCTTTTCCGTTAAGAACAGCAGCCAGTGCCTTGGCGGCGGCCAGACGTGGATTCATTGAGCGTCCGCCGCTTGACCGAGGACGGTGCCGACGGCGAATTTCTCACGACGGCTGTTGAACAAGTCGCTGAAGTTCAGCGCCTTGCCGCCGGGCAATTGCAGACGGGTCAGACACAGGGCTTGCTCACCGCACGCGACGATCAAACCATCCTTGCTGGCGCTGAGGATTTCCCCCGGTGCGCCCTGCCCTTCAGCGAGACTGGCGGCCAACACCTTCAATGCTTCGCCATTCAGCGTGCTGTGGCAGATCGGCCATGGATTGAAGGCGCGGACCAGACGTTCCAGCTCAACCGCCGGGCGGCTCCAGTCGATGCGCGCCTCGTCCTTGTTCAATTTGTGCGCGTAGGTGGCGAGGCTGTCGTCCTGCACTTCGCCTTCCAGCGTGCCGGCGGCGAGGCCGGCGATTGCTTGAATGACGGCGGGTGGACCCATTTCCGCCAGACAGTCGTGGAGGCTGCCGCCGGTGTCTTCACCGGTGATCGGCGTGGTGACTTTCAGCAGCATCGGCCCGGTGTCGAGGCCCAGTTCCATGCGCATCACGGTCACGCCGCTTTCGCTGTCGCCCGCTTCGACGGCACGCTGGATCGGCGCCGCTCCGCGCCAGCGTGGCAGCAAGGAGGCGTGGCTGTTGATGCAGCCCAGGCGCGGAATATCCAGCACCCCTTGCGGCAGGATCAGGCCATAGGCAACCACCACCAGCAAGTCCGGCTTCAGCGCAGCCAGTTCGGCCTGAGCGTCGTCGTTGCGCAGGGTTGGTGGTTGCAGCACCGGGATGTTGTTCTCGAGAGCCAACTGCTTGACCGGACTTGGCATCAACTTTTGCCCGCGACCCGCCGGACGGTCCGGTTGGGTGTAGACCGCAACGATCTCGTAAGGGCTGTCGAGCAGGGCCTTGAGGTGTTCGGCGGCGAATTCCGGGGTGCCGGCAAAGACGATGCGCAGTGGCTCAGTCATTCAAAAGGTCTCGCAAAAGAAAAAGGCTTGCCGCAGCAAGCCTTTGAAAGGAGGGCATCAAGCGTTCTGGCGATGGAGCTTTTCCAGTTTCTTCTTGATTCGGTCGCGTTTGAGATTGGACAGGTAGTCGACGAACAATTTGCCATTCAGGTGGTCGCATTCATGCTGGATGCACACGGCGAGCAGTCCTTCGGCGATCAGTTCGTAAGGCTGGCCGTCGCGGTCCAGGGCCTTGATTTTGACCTTCTGTGGGCGATCGACGTTTTCGTAGAAGCCCGGCACCGAGAGGCAGCCTTCCTGATATTGCTCCATCTCGTCGGTCAGGGTTTCGAACTCGGGGTTGATGAACACCCGTGGTTCGCTGCGGTCTTCGGAGAGGTCCATCACGACGATACGTTTGTGCACGTTGACCTGGGTCGCGGCGAGGCCGATGCCTGGCGCTTCATACATTGTTTCAAACATGTCATCGACCAACTGACGCACTTCGTCGTCCACTACGGCCACAGGTTTGGCGATAGTGCGCAGGCGCGAATCGGGATATTCGAGGATGTCTAAAATGGCCATAAGCTTAATTGCTGCACGTGTGAGGTAATGTCGGGTCGATGGCCTGGCGGGTCCGAAGATGCAGGCTACCGTTGTAAAACGTAGCTCCCTTTCTTTTCAGGAAAGAGCCGGGAGCGAGCCACGAGGGCTCCGGCGTTTCACGCGAACGTACATAATAAAGGGATTCACCGCATGAGGAAATCACTACTCGCCTTGCTCCTTCTGGCCTCGGCCGGTTTGGCGCACGGGCAAGTGCAACTCAAGGAAGGTTTTCCACAGCAATACACCGTGGTATCCGGTGACACACTTTGGGACATATCGGGGAAATTCCTTCGTGAACCGTGGAAATGGCCGGAGCTCTGGCAGGCTAATCCACAGATCGAAAACCCCAATCTCATTTACCCCGGCGACTCGCTGTCGCTGGTCTACGTCAACGGGCAGCCACGCCTGACCCTCAACCGCGGCGCTTCCCGGGGCACCATCAAGCTGTCGCCACGCATCCGCAGCAGCCCGGTTGCCGATGCCATCCCGAGCATTCCGCTGCAATCGATCAACAGCTTTCTGCTGAGCAACCGCATCGTCGACACGGTCGAGGACTTCGACAAGGCGCCTTATATCGTCGCCGGCGATGCTGAACGCGTGCTCAGTGGCACCGGTGACCGAATCTTCGCTCGCGGGCGCTTCGACCCGGCTCAGCCGGTTTACGGCATCTTCCGTCAGGGCAAGGTCTACACCGATCCTGTCAGTAAAGAATTTTTGGGGATCAATGCCGACGACATCGGCGGCGGGGAGATTGTGGCCACCGAAGGCGACGTCGCCACCCTGGCGCTGCAACGAACCACCCAGGAAGTCCGCCTCGGCGACCGCTTGTTCAGCGGTGAAGAGCGATCGATCAACTCGACCTTCATGCCCAGTGCGCCAAAAACCGAGATCAACGGGTTGATCATCGACGTGCCGCGCGGGGTTACCCAAATTGGCGCACTGGATGTGGTCACGCTGAACAAGGGCCGGCGCGATGGCCTCGCCGAAGGCAATGTGCTGGTGGTGATGAAAACCGGCGAGACCGTGCGTGACCGGATCACCGGTCAGCCACTGAAAATCCCGGATGAGCGCGCCGGTTTGCTGATGGTTTTCCGCACCTACGACAAGCTCAGCTACGGGCTGGTGCTCAACGCATCACGCTCCCTGGCGATCTGGGACAAGGTGCGAAATCCTTAAGCAGGCTCCACAAGTTACCAACAGAGTTATCCACAGCTTATTCCCGTTTGAACGGGGCTCATAACGATCAAGGATGATCCATGTCGCTGTCTGCTTTTGCACCGGTTTCCCCTGCGGAACTGGAAGCTCGTTTACGTTTGCATCGCTTGCCGGAACTCGGCCCTGCACGTTTCAAGAAATTGCTTGAGGCTTTCGGCTCGGCGTCCAAGGCTATTAGCGCGCCGGCCAGTGCCTGGCGTTCGCTGGGTTTGCCCCTCGCTTGTGCGGAGGCCAGGCGCTCCAGTGAAATCCGTGATGGCGCGGGCCACGCATTGGCCTGGTTAGAGCGTCCGGGCCAGCATTTACTGATGTGGGACCAATCTGACTATCCGGCATTGCTGGCGGAAATCAGTGATGCGCCGCCGCTGTTATTCGTTGCCGGCGATCCGGGCATTCTGGAAAAACCGCAGCTGGCGATGGTCGGCAGCCGTCGCGCTTCGCGGCCGGGCATGGACACCGCCGCCGCCTTTTCCCGCAGTTTGGCCGGCGCCGGTTTTGTCATTACCAGCGGTCTGGCGCTGGGCATTGATGCTGCCGCGCATCAAGCTGCTTTGGACGTGGGCGGGCGAACGGTCGGTGTACTTGGCACGGGACTTGAAAAGTTTTATCCACAGCGCAATCGACGGCTGGCAGACGCGATGATCGCCTCGGGCAGCGCAGTGCTTTCGGAGTTCCCGCTGGACGCCGGACCGACCGCCAGTAACTTCCCCCGGCGCAATCGGATCATCAGCGGTTTATCCCTCGGCGTGCTGGTGGTCGAGGCGAGTGTCGCCAGCGGTTCGTTGATCACCGCGAGGCTGGCGGCGGAACAAGGGCGTGAGGTGTATGCAATTCCAGGGTCAATCCACCACCCGGGCGCAAAGGGTTGTCATCAGCTGATCCGCGACGGCGCGGTGCTGGTAGAAACCATCGAGCATATCCTCGAAGCGTTGCGCGGCTGGCAGCAGTTGCCGTTATCCACAGCGACACCAGCGGTGACACATCCGTTGCTCATGCTGCTGCATGCCGCGCCCCATACCAGTGAAGCGTTGTCCGTTACCAGCGGCTGGGCCTTGCCCAAAGTGCTGGCAGCGCTGACGGAACTGGAAATGGATGGCCGGGCGGTCTGCGAAAGCGGGCGCTGGTTTGCGCGGGTGAGCTAGGTTTTATAAGGAAGATCGGTAAACTGCGCAGAGCCTTATTCCGGAGAGTTTTTCATGGTTAACAGTTGGCGTGTGCAACAAGCCGCACGAGCCATTCGCGCAGGCGCGGTGATTGCCTACCCAACCGAAGCTGTCTGGGGCCTGGGTTGCGACCCGTGGGACGAAGAAGCGGTGGACCGTCTGCTGCTGATCAAGGGACGGTCTGTGGATAAGGGCCTGATTCTGGTCGCCGACAATATCCGTCAGTTCGACTTCCTTTTCGAAGACTTCCCGGAACTGTGGATGGACCGCATGGCCAGCACTTGGCCGGGGCCGAACACCTGGCTGGTGCCGCATCAGAATTTGTTGCCCGAGTGGATTACCGGCGTGCATGAAACGGTGGCGTTGCGGGTCAGTGATCATCCGCAGGTGCGGGATTTGTGCGCGTTGGTGGGGCCGCTGGTGTCGACCTCGGCCAATCCACAGGGCCGGCCGGCAGCGCGCACACGAATTCGCGTGGAGCAATATTTCCGTGGGCAGGTTGATTTGGTGCTGGGCGGTAACCTCGGGGGACGCAAGAACCCGAGCGTGATCCGCGATCTGGCGACGGGCAAGGTTTTGCGCCCGGATTGATACCGCAGCGCGGCCATTCGCGAGCAGGCTCGCTCCCACAGGGTATTTGTGATCAACACATAACCAATGTGGGAGCGAGCCTGCTCGCGAAAGCGTCCCTCAAGGCAACAGAACAGTCGAGCCAGTCGTACGCCGCGCCGACAACTCGGTCTGCGCCTTCGCCGCTTCAGCCAATGGATACTTCTGGCTGATGTCCACCTTCAGCTTGCCGCTGATGATCATCTCGAATAGCTCATCCGCCATACGCTGCAAGTTCTCGGCGTTATTGGCGTAAGTCGCGAGCGTAGGCCGGGTCACGTACAACGAACCCTTCGCCGACAGAATTCCCAGGTTCACCCCGTCTACCGCGCCCGACGCATTGCCGAAGCTCACCACCAGACCGCGAGGCGCCGCGCTATCAAGCGAAGTCAGCCAAGTGTCCTTACCCACGCCGTCGTACACCACCGGGACTTTTTTCCCGTCAGTCAATTCCAGTACGCGCTGTGCGACGTTTTCATGGCTGTAGTCGATGGTTGCCCAAGCACCGTTGGCCTTGGCCAGTGCGGCTTTCTCCGGTGAGCTGACCGTGCCGATCAACTTCACGCCCAAGGCCTTGGCCCATTGGCAAGCCAGGGAACCGACACCACCGGCCGCGGCGTGAAACAGGATGGTTTCGCCACCCTTGAGTTCATACGTCTGACGCAGCAGGTACTGCACGGTCAGGCCCTTGAGCATTACGCCGGCGGCCTGTTCGAAGCTGATTGCGTCCGGCAGAAGCACCAGATTGGCCTCCGGCAACACGTGAACGTCGCTGTAGGCGCCCAATGGGCCGCTGCCATACGCCACGCGGTCACCGACCTTGAACCGGGTGACTTCACTGCCCACCGCCTCGACCACGCCCGCGCCTTCCGAGCCCAGGCCCGATGGCAGGGCTGGCGGCGCATAGAGGCCGCTGCGGAAATAGGTATCGATGAAATTCAGGCCGATGGCCTTGTTGGTCACGCGGACCTGCTGCGGGCCGGGCTCGGCGGGTTGGTAATCGACATACTCGAGCACTTCGGGGCCGCCGTGGGCGCGGAACTGGATACGCTTAGCCATCAGAACTCTCCTTAGGTCTTAGCTACTAGAGTTGTAGCGCGAAGCTCCCTATCGGACTCCTATGCTTGATCTTCGTCAACTGCGACGGGTGCACCTGCGATGTTATGCTACGCGCCCATTTGCGCCGGCCCCCGCTCCAATGGAGCGCCGCGTAGCTTTGCCCGATTCAAGGTGATGACATGACAACCCGCACCGAGGCCGTAAAAGCCTACCTGCTCGACCTGCAAGACCGCATTTGCGCGGCCCTCGAAGCTGAAGATGGCGGCACGCACTTCGTCGAAGACGCCTGGACCCGGCCTGCCGGTGGCGGCGGTCGCACTCGGGTGATCGAAAACGGCGCGGTCATCGAAAAGGGCGGCGTCAACTTTTCCCACGTCTTCGGCAGCGGTCTTCCTCCGTCTGCCAGCGCTCATCGGCCAGAATTGGCCGGCCGTGGCTTCGAAGCCCTTGGCGTCTCTTTGGTTATTCACCCGCACAACCCGTATGTGCCGACGTCCCACGCCAACGTGCGCTTTTTCATCGCTGAAAAAGAAGGCGAAGAACCGGTCTGGTGGTTCGGCGGCGGCTTCGACCTGACGCCTTATTACGGCAATGAAGAAGACTGCGTGCACTGGCACCGCGTCGCCGAGCAGGCCTGCGCGCCGTTCGGTCCAGATGTTTACTCGCGCTACAAGGCCTGGTGCGACAGCTACTTCCACATCAAACATCGCCACGAGCCGCGCGGCATCGGCGGCCTGTTCTTCGATGACTTGAACGAGTGGGACTTCGACACCAGTTTTGCCTTCATGCGTGCCATCGGTGATGCGTTCATCGACGCCTACCTGCCCATCGTGCAGCGCCGCAAAAACGATGCGTTTACCGCCAAACAGCGTGAATTCCAGGAATTCCGCCGTGGGCGCTACGTTGAATTCAACCTGGTCTACGACCGCGGTACGCTGTTCGGTCTGCAATCGGGCGGGCGTACCGAGTCGATCCTGATGTCTCTG
Source organism: Pseudomonas sp. LB3P25 (assembly GCF_054897985.1). Lineage (NCBI taxonomy): Bacteria > Pseudomonadati > Pseudomonadota > Gammaproteobacteria > Pseudomonadales > Pseudomonadaceae > Pseudomonas > Pseudomonas sp. LB3P25. Next base: position 226,439 of record NZ_CM142711.1, read on the forward strand.
CCACCGCAAGTACGCTGGGGCTACGACTGGAAAGTCGAGCCGGGCAGCGAAGAAGCACGGCTGACCGAGTACTTCCTGCAAGACCGCGATTGGTTGGCCAACGCCTGAACGAGGAATCCTGATGGACCGTTACGTCGTATTTGGTAACCCGATTGGCCACAGCAAGTCGCCGCTGATCCACCGTCTGTTCGCCGAGCAGACCGCTCAAAAGCTCGACTACAGTACATTGCTGGCGCCCCTCGACGATTTTTCCACCTTCGCCCGGATGTTTTTCCTCGAAGGTCGCGGGGCGAATGTGACGGTGCCGTTCAAGGAAGAGGCCTATCGTCTGGCGAACAGTCTGACGGCGCGGGCGCAGCGCGCCGGTGCGGTGAACACCCTGAGCAAACTCGCTGATGGCAGCCTGCTGGGCGACAACACCGATGGCGCCGGACTGGTTCGGGACCTGACGGTCAACGCCGGTTTCAGCCTCAAAGGCAAACGCATCCTGCTGCTGGGTGCCGGTGGCGCGGTGCGCGGTGCGCTGGAGCCGTTGCTGGCCGAGCAACCCGCCTCGGTGGTCATCGCCAACCGCACGGTGGAAAAAGCCGAACTGCTGGCGGAATTGTTCGCGGACCTGGGGCCGGTGTCGGCCAGTGGTTTCGATTGGTTGAAGGAGTCGGTGGACCTGATCATCAACGCGACGTCCGCCAGTCTGTCAGGGGATGTACCGCCGATTGCCAGCAGTTTGATCGAGCCGGGTAAGACGGTTTGCTACGACATGATGTACGGCAAGGAGCCGACGTCGTTCTGTCGTTGGGCCACTGAACATGGCGCGGCCGTGTCGATGGATGGCTTGGGGATGTTGGCCGAACAGGCGGCAGAAGCCTTCTTCCTGTGGCGCGGCGTGCGCCCGGACACGGCGCCGGTGTTGGCCGAGTTGCGTCGGCAACTCGCGCTTTAATCCTCAAACCGGATCGGGCATTTCTCCGCCCCTTCCAGCTTCCTCAACTCTTCCACCACCTGCGGCCGCGCGCGCCGCAGGGTCAGGCTGCGATCCTGGCGCAATAGCCGTCGCGCTTCCTGGTGCAGCATCTCCACGCCTGAATAGTCGATGAAGTTGATTTGCTGCGCTTCGATCACCACGCGCGCGCCGTGCATCCGTTGCAGGCGTACTTGCAGGTAATGGCTGGCGCCGAAAAAGATCGAACCGCCAACCCGCAGGATGTCCTCATCCCCATCTCGCCAATGCTGGACCCGCGGTTGCGAGGTGCGTTTGAGGTAGAAGAACAGCGATGCCAGCACCCCGGCGTAGATCGCCGTCTGCAATTCCAGCAGCAGCGTGGCGACACAGGTCAGCGCCATGACCAGGAACTCGGCGCGGCTGACCCGCAACAACGCGCGAATGCCGCGATGATCCACCAGCCCCCAGGCGATCAACAAAATGCTGCCGGCCATGGCCGGAATCGGAATGTGCGCGATCAAATTCGCGCCGAAGATGGCAAACAGCGCCACCCACACCGCCGAAAAAACGCCGGCCATCGGCGAGCAGGCACCCGCTTCGTAGCTCAGGCCCGAGCGGGTGAAGGAACCGGCTGACAGCGATCCGGAAAAAAACGCTCCGACCATGTTCGATAAACCCTGGGCGCGGACTTCCTGATTGGCGTCGAGCAACTGCTGGGAGCGGGCTGACAAGGATCGGGCAATCGACAGACTGGTGACCAGCCCGAGCATGCCCACTGCCACCGCGCTGGGTAGCAAGCGCAGAATCAGGTCCAGATCCAGCGGCAGCGGGCTGAAGGGCGGCAGTCGGCCGACAAACGCGCTGACCAACTTCACATGGCCGAACATCGATGGCCAGAGCCAGACCAGCAATCCGCTCAGCACCAGGGTGATCAACAGTGTCGGCCAGCGTGGCAACAGCAGTTTCAACACCACGCCCACCACGACTGTCGCCAAGCCCAGCATTAGCGAAGGTTTATCCACTTCGCCGAGATGACTGAACAGCATCATCAAGCTGTTCAGCGCTGTTGCCTGGTTGGGCAAATCCAGCCCCAACAAATTCGGCAGTTGGCCGATGGCAATCACCACCGCCGCGCCGAGGGTGAAACCCAGCACCACCGAGTGCGAGACGAAATTCACCAAGGCGCCAAAGCGCAGCAAACCGAGCAGCCACTGGAAAATACCGGCAAGCAGCGTCAGTAACAGGATCAGGGTGACGTAGTCCTCTGACGCAGGAACGGCCAGAGGACTGACGCTGGCGTACAAGACAATCGAAATCGCCGCCGTAGGACCGCAGATCAAGTGCCACGAAGAACCCCAGAGACACGCAATCAGCACCGGAATAATCGCAGCGTATAGACCGTATTCCGGCGGGAGACCGGCGATCAGCGCGTAGGCAATGGATTGCGGCAGCGCGAGAATCGCACCGCTGAGGCCAACGATCAGATCGCGACCGACGCTGGCGCGGGTTTGCCGAGGCAACCAGCTGAGGAAAGGGAAGAGCGAATGGCGGCTTGGGAAGGCCATGGGTCCTCTCGGGTGGGGGTTTGCGCAAGGGTAGCAGGGTGTGAGGAGTGTCAGATGAATCCACCCCTCCTAACCCTCCCGAAACGTCGGACCGCCCCAGAAGGTAGAGGGGACTGACCGAGTTGTTTTCTCAAGCTACATCGACCTGAAATATCGAGGTGAACGCAGGATTTGAAAAGCATGGAGATCGGCCCCCTTTCCCCTCTCCCCCGTGGGGAGAGGGCTGGGGTGAGGGGGCGATCTTGAGCCAGGCACAGAATCCAGCACTACTCGATCAAAGTTTGGCTTTTACCGCCGGCAACGCATCCTTCCCATCTACGGTCTTCACCCCATCCAGCCACTTATCCAGCACCGCCGGATTAGCCTTGATCCACGCCTTGGCCGCATCAGCATTACTAACCTTCTTGTTCACCACCTCGGCCATGATGCTGTTCTCCATGTCCTGGGTGAAATTCAGGTTGGTGAGCAGTTTGCCAACGTTCGGGCAGGCCTGTGCATAACCTTTGCGGGTCAGGGTGTGGACGCTGCCGGTGTCGCCGAAGTACTTCTCGCCGCCCTTGAGGTAATGCATTTTCAGTTGCACGTTCATCGGGTGCGGGGTCCAGCCGAGGAAGGTCACGAACTTCTGTTTTTTCACCGCGCGAGACACTTCCGCCAGCATTGCCTGCTCGCTGGACTCGACCAGTTTCCACTGGCCCATGTCGAAGTCGTTCTTCTTGATGATTTCCTGCAAGGAGATGTTGGCGGGAGCGCCGGAGCCGATGCCGTAGATCTTCTTGTCGAACTTGTCGGCGTATTTGTTCAGGTCGGAAAAGTTATGCACACCCGCGTCCCAGACGTAATCCGGGACGGCGAGCGTGAACTCGGTGCCGTCGAGGTTCTTTGCCAGTTGCGTGACATCACCGGTGGCCACGAACTTGTCGTAGAAACCCTGCTGTGCCGGCATCCAGTTACCCAGAAACACATCGACCTGGCCATCTTTCAAGCCGCCAAAGGTGATCGGCACTGCAAGCGTGTCGACCTTGGCCTTATAGCCCATGCCGTCCAGCAGAAACCCGGTGATGGCGTTGGTCGCGGCAATGTCGCTCCAGCCAGGGTCGGCCATTTTCACCGTCTCGCAACTCTGATCGGCATACGCCGATGCACTGCCCAGAGCCAGAAGCCCGACCGTCATTGCTGTGGATAACCTACGCATGGCATTCCCCTTAACATTATTGGTTTTGGCAGGGTTGTGGATAACGTGCTTTGCGCTCCAGATCGTCGAGGTCGATGTGGTTGCGCATGTACTGCTGACTGGCGTCCACCAGCGGCTGGTGATCCCAGCTCTTGAGCTTGCCGATGGTTAACGCCTCGGCGACAAAACGTCGGCGCCGTTGGCTGGCGAGCACTTGTTGGTGAATCGTCGGGATATCCCACTTGGCCCGGGCTTCAGCGAGAAATTCATCGAAAAGCGGCCGATGTTGCGGCGATTGGCTGAGTTCTTCCAGTTCACGCGGGTCGTTGTGTACGTCGAAGAGTAGGCAAGGGTCGTCTTCGCTGTAGATGAATTTGTAGGCGCCGCGGCGAATCATCATCAGCGGGCTAATAGTGCCTTCGGCCATGTATTCACCGAAGACCTCGTCATGACCGCCCTGCCCTTGCAGGTGCGAAACCAGCGAGCGGCCATCCAGCGGCAGCCCCGGCTCCAGCGAACCGCCGGCCAGTTCCACGAAGGTCGGCAACAGATCGGCAGTAGAGACCGCCGCGCTGACCCGGCCAGCCCCGAATTGCCCCGGTGCACTGATCAACAGCGGCACGCGGGCGGCCATTTCGTACCAATGCATTTTGTACCAGAGACCACGCTCGCCGAGCATGTCGCCGTGGTCGCCGGAGAACACGATGATGGTGTCGTCTATCAGGCCGGTTTCCTCGAGTGTTTGCAGGAGTTTGCCGACGTTGCTGTCGATATAGCTGCACGCACCGAAGTACGCCCGGCGCGCATCGCGAATCTTATCCACAGGCAACGGTTTGTCCCACAGGTCGTAAACTTTGAGCAAACGCTGGGAGTGCGGATCAAGCTCGGTCTGCGCCGGGGTTTCGGGCAACGGGATGTCGGCGTCGTCGTACATATCCCAGAAGGCCTTGGGAATGGTGTACGGGTCGTGTGGGTGAGTCATCGAAACGGTCAGGCAAAACGGCTGATCGCCCTCCTCGCGGATGTGATCGAACAAATACTGTTGGGCCTTGAACACCACCTCTTCGTCGAAATCCAGCTGATTGGTGCGTACGCACGGCCCGGCTTGCAGCACCGAAGACATGTTGTGAAACCAGGTTGGACGCACGTCTGGCTCGTCCCAGTTCACAGACCAGCCGTAATCGGCCGGGTAGATGTCGCTGGTCAGGCGTTCTTCATAGCCGTGTAGCTGATCCGGGCCACAGAAATGCATCTTGCCCGACAGCGCGGTGCGGTAGCCGAGTCGACGCAGGTAGTGGGCATAAGTGGGTACGTCGGCGGGGAAATCGGCCGCGTTGTCGTAGGCGCCGATCTTGCTCGGCAATTGACCGCTGACCAGGGTAAAACGCGACGGCGCGCACAGTGGGCTGTTGCAATAAGCGGCGTCGAACACCACGCCTTCGGCGGCGAGGCGGCTGAGATTGGGCAGTTTGATGGGCGAAGGGCCGTAGAACGGCAACATTGGCGCGGCCATCTGATCGGCCATGATGAAAAGAATATTCTTGCGCTTCATGTGATCGCGGCATTCCATAGTGAATATTTATGCGAGAGTGCTGCGATCGAGCATGTAGCCCAAGCAATTTGTGGTAAAGCCCATGCGCGGCAATGACTAGGATAAGCACAGCTTATGTATGACGCCCTTGGTGATTTGTCTCTGGATTTGCTTCGCGCCTTTGAAGCGGCGGCCCGTCAGCGCAGTTTCACGGCTGCCGCGGTGGAGCTCGGCACCACGCAACCGGCTATCAGTCAGCAGATCAAACGGTTGGAAGAACAACTCGGAACGCGGCTGTTCGACCGGATCTATCGCGGCATCGAACTGACCGAGGCCGGGACGATCCTGTTTGAGCAGGTTCAGCTCGGATTGCAGAACATCGACGCAGGATTAAGCGCGATCAGTGCACAGCACCAACATGAAGTGTTGCAGGTCGCCACCGATTTCGCCTTCGCCGCGTATTGGCTGATGCCGCGCCTGCATCGCTTTCATGCCGCCAACCCTCAAGTGGACGTCAGCCTGGTCACCAGCGAACGCAGCCTCAACATGCTGCGCACCGATATTGATGTGGCGGTGTTGTTTGGTGATGGCCGATTCAAGCAGGGCGAAAGCCATTGGCTGTTCAGCGAAGAAGTCTTTCCGGTGTGCAGCCCGCTGCTGTTGAAGGATCGTCCCCTGCCCTTGCCATCCCAGTCATTGCTCGAGTTCCCGCTGCTGCACCTTCGAGGCGAAAACAGCAGCAACTGGTTCGACTGGAGCGGCGTGTTTCGCGAGTTGGGGATCGCTTCGGCGCCAGCGCCGGGACAATTGCGTTTCGACAATTACACGTTGCTGATCCAGGCGGCAATTGGCGGCCAAGGCGTGGCCATTGGCTGGCGGCACCTTGTGGATAACTTGCTGGCGCAAGGTTTGTTGTGTCGACCGATTGCGGAAACGGTCATTTCCAGGCTCGGCTATTACGTGGTCCTGCCCCAGCGAAAACGGCGTGGTGCGCTGATTCAACAGTTTGTGGACTGGCTGATGGCTGAGCAGGCCAGCAGTGCGCAATCGTTGAATGGCTTACCGTTGCCGTCGATTGCCGTTTAGAAGCGAAAAGATCGCAGCCTGCGGCAGCTCCTACAGGGGGGGGCCGCGCATGCCAAAGATCGATGTCGATACGTGGAGCCCTGTAGGAGCTGCCGCAGGCTGCGATCTTTACGGCTCTGAAGTCGCAACGAAATTCACATGCTCACCGACATGCAGGTTCAACCGCAACTCATCGGCAATCCCAACGGCCACCCGGCTCAACCGCTCAAGCGGTTCGGCGAGGCCAGGCTCCAGGCTGCTGCTGACGTGGCTGAAATGCTCGATGGTCAGCCCGGCCACTCCGCGTGGCGCATTCACCAGCGTCCAGTGCAAGGTGCTGCTCTGCAGGGCCTCGCGGATTTCTTCGGCGGCGTGGCGTTGTAGTCGATCTTCGATCTCCGGATCGTCCAGTACCTCGAAATCTCCGACCAGAAACAGCCGGGCAATTCCCGAGGCCTGCATGCCATCGATCAGAGCATCCACCGCCAGCACTTGCTCGACCGGGCCCGGCACGATGTATTTTTCCACGTGCTCGCTGTTCATCGGCAACCCGGGTGCATCCAGCAGACAGATCACTGCCGAACACCCGGCGACGCTCTGCTTGACCCGCTTGGCGTCGAACAAATCGCCGGTCTTGGTCCGCAATCCCGGGCGCGGCGCGAGGGCCGTCAGGTCATCGAGAATCGCGATCACTTCATGTTGGCGCCGCAGCATTTCAGCCATCAGCGCACTGCCCAGGCTACTCATGGCACCATAAAGCACCACTTTCACCACCGGGGTTTCGGCATTTTTCATGGCCGTGCTCCGTTCTTCCTACCTATATGCGTGTGACCTGTGGGAAACAACGCCGGTTCGACTCGGTTCAGAGGCTTTCAAATGCAGCGGATCAAGGGCTACCACGCCCATGTTTATTTCGACGCCAGCACCCTTTCTCAGGCGCGAGCCTTGTGTGAGCAGGCGGCGCAATTGTTTCCAGTGAAAATGGGGCGCGTCCATGAACGCCCGGTGGGCCCGCACCCGGACTGGAGCTGCCAGTTGGCTTTCGAGCCGCAATACATCGGCGACGTGCTGCCCTGGCTTGCGCTCAACCGCAAGGGTTTGGTGGTGTTCCTGCATCCGGACACCGGGAACGATCTGCTCGACCACACCGAGCATGCCATCTGGATGGGCGCCATTCGGCCGCTGGATCTGTCTATTTTTTGATCAGTTTACAACTGTTCCTCAGCTTCGCCGGGCAAATGTTCGTCCAGATGCAGCCAGGGCAGACGGTTGTCAGTCCAGATATGCCTGTCGGCGGGTGCCTGCTCGGGATGATCGAGGGTGGCGATGGTCACGTCGATGCTGTCCGGGCTCAGGTGCGAAACCAGCGCCAGCTGCGCGCCACAGTTGCCGCAGAAATACCGCACGCAGGTTGTTGATGAGTCGTACTGCGCGGGTGTCCCTTTCACCCATTCAAAGGCTGACGCGGGCACGGTGATCCAAGTGGTCACGATCCCGCCGCTGACCCGTCGGCAAATCGAACAATGACAATGGGCGATGTCGTGCAAGGGCCCGCTGAATTGATAGCGCAGATGTCCGCAATGGCAGCCGCCCGTATGAATTTCGGCCATGTTTTTTCCTCCTGCCCTGTGTTCAGGGACTCGAAACCCGTCCGACGACCGGTTGCACATCTGGTCAATACGTTCATCCGCGAAAGCTGGGTGAAAGCTTCCCCGATTAGGATCGCCCCCACTGCCGGCAACAGACCGGTTGGCCAATGTGAGTGTTCGATTGCTTGCACGGTCCATTTAACAACAACAATGGTGATCCTGATGTCCTCTTCTACCCGCCGCTTCGCTGTCACTCCGCCCATACGCCTTGTGCTTCCCGTTCTGCGCTGACCCACCCGGTTCGCCCATTCCCTAGCCGCGCTATGCCTGGAGTATTCCCATGCTGACTTTCCTTGGCTTTGCCATGGTCATCACCTTCATGTTCCTGATCATGACCAAGCGCCTTTCCGCGCTGATCGCTCTGATCATCATCCCGATTCTGTTCGCGCTGTTCGGTGGTTTTGCGCCGAAGATCGGCCCGATGATGCTCGAAGGCATCACCAAGCTCGCACCGACCGGTGTGATGCTGATGTTCGCCATTCTGTACTTCGCCCTGATGATCGACTCCGGCCTGTTCGACCCGGCCGTGCGCAAGATCCTCAAACTGGTCAAGGGCGACCCGTTGAAAGTTTCGGTCGGCACCGCCGTACTGGCGCTGATCGTGTCCATGGACGGCGACGGCGCAACCACTTACATGATCTGCGTGGCCGCCATGCTGCCGCTCTACGCTCGCATCGGCATGAGCCCGCGAATCATGGCCGGTCTGATCATCCTCGCCGGTGGCGTGATGAACATGACGCCATGGGGCGGCCCGACCGCGCGTGCGGCCAGTGCGTTGCATGTGGACCCGTCCGACATCTTCGTACCCATGATTCCGGCGATGGCTTTCGGGGTGGTGGCCATCCTCATGATTGCCTACTTCTATGGCAAGCGTGAGCGTGCGCGCCTGGGTGAGCTGCACCTGGTGGGCGATGAAATCGACCACAGTGAAATCACCGTTTCGCAATTCCCGGATGCTCGTCGTCCGAATTTGATCTGGTTCAACGGCGCCCTGACCCTGGCTCTGATGGGCACCCTGGTCGCCGGTCTGTTGCCGCTGCCCGTGCTGTTTATGGTGGCTTTCAGTATCGCGATGATCGTCAACTACCCGTGCCTGCAACAGCAGAAGGACCGTGTCTCGGCTCACGCCGGTAGCGTGTTGGCGGTGGTCGGTTTGATCTTCGCGGCCGGTATCTTCACCGGTATCCTGTCGGGCACCGGCATGGTCGATGCGATGTCGAAAAGCCTGTTGGCGGTCATCCCGGACTTCCTCGGCCCGTACCTGGCGGTGATCACTGCACTGGTGAGCATGCCGTTCACATTCTTCATGTCGAACGATGCATTTTATTACGGCGTGTTACCGGTACTTGCGGAAGCCGCCAGCCATTACGGTATAACCGCGGTTGAAATGGCACGTGCCTCGATCGTCGGTCAGCCCGTCCACCTGTTGAGCCCGCTGGTACCATCGACCTACCTGTTGGTGGCCCTGGCCGGTATCGACTTCGGTGATCACCAGCGTTTCACCCTGAAGTGGGCAGTGCTGGTTTGCGTGTGCATACTGATCGCCGCTTTGCTGATGGGGATTTTTCCGCTGTTCAGCACGCTATAAGCCCAAGTCTCACCATGACGGGTCCAGGCTTTGTTGTTTGAAGCCTGGGCCCTTCGTGGTTTAACACATCCTCAAAGGAATACACATGGACTGGCTGACCAACCCTGAAATCTGGGTTGCCTTCTTTACCCTGACCGCCCTGGAAATCGTCCTGGGTATCGATAACATCATCATGATTTCGATCCTGGTCAGCCGCATGCCCAAGCACATGCAGGCACGCACACGGATTTTCGGCCTGGCACTGGCCATGGTCACGCGGATCCTGTTGCTGCTGTCGATCACCTGGGTCATGCGTCTCACCGCGGACCTGTTCGAAGTGTTCGGCCAAGGCATTTCCGGGCGTGACCTGATCCTGTTCTTCGGTGGTCTGTTCCTGCTGTGGAAAAGCTCGCAAGAGATGTATCACGCGCTGGAAGGTGAAGACGAAACCAATGAGGAGCCGGGCGGCAAGGGCGGCAACTTTCTCTACACCATCATTCAGATCGCAATCATCGACATCGTGTTCTCGCTGGACTCGGTCATCACCGCCGTGGGCATGGTGTCCTACGTACCGGTCATGGTCGCGGCGATCATCGTTGCCGTGCTGGTGATGATGTGGGCTTCTGGCACCATCAGCGAGTTCATCGACAAGCACCCGTCGCTGAAGATGCTGGCGCTGTCGTTCCTGTTGATCGTCGGCACTGTGCTAATTGCTGAATCCTTCGACGTTCACGTGCCAAAAGGCTACGTCTACTTCGCCATGGCGTTCTCGCTGGCGGTGGAAGCGATCAACATCAAGATGCGCACCGCGATGATGAAAAAGCGCAAGCAGCAGGACCCGGTGAAACTGCGCAAGGACATTCCGGGGCAGTAATCCGAACCTGTGCACAGGCTGGTGTCAGCCAGTGCACAAAACCTGTGGGAGCGAGCCTGCTCGCGATAGCGGCCTGTCAGTCAACATCAATGTTGAATGTGACGGCCCCATCGCGAGCAGGCTCGCTCCCACATTTTTTTTGCTCTGTGATTACCCTGGCGGATCGAGGTTATCCAGCACTCGATTCACCGCCAATTCCCCCAACATGATGCTTTGCTGAATCCCCAGCAGAGTGCTGCGCTGTGGGCCATCCAGAAACCCTGCGAAATCACTGGCCATTACGCTGGCTGACGCCAACGATTCGCAGGCGTGCCCGAGCAAGGTTTCGTTATCGACCTTGGGGTCTATGAAGAAAATGCTGCTGGGTTTACGCGGCGGGAAGTCGTGGGGGACCGGATCGGTGTCCGGTGGGTTGGGCGTTACCTTGAACATAGATAGAACTCCAGTACTGATTACGTGGAGCCATCACTCTCGCTACCAAACGAGGGGTGGCGGCCATACACAGGTTGGTAGACCGGAGTACTGGAACCGGCGCCCCCGAAGGGACCCTGCGCATGACCACCATAAAGCTGCGACCTCAATAAGCGTCCGCAAGAAGTGGCTATGCGCCAGACTCCGGGCTACCAAACCCGATCACTGTTTTTCAGCGACTGGGAAACGATAGAGACCCGGGCCAAGGCGCACAAGCCGGCGGATTCTGGCGCAGCCGTAGGCAACGACGCAAGGCGTTGTAGCCTCCGAGAAGTAACTCTGGGTGTCATTAAACATGTGTCGCAGAGCGCGTGAATCACACCAACGCAGTTGAAGAATTAGCCGACAGTTCTTTCCTAAGGTTGACGCACAGAGTTCTGGTGGTTAGCGTCCCTCGCTCGCTTCAAACGACAATGACAAGGAATGCATATGTCAGGAAAACCGGCTGCACGCCTCACGGACCCGACCACCTGTCCCCTCCCCGGTCACGGCACCAACCCGATTGCCAGCGGCTCACCCGATGTCTTTTTCAACGGTCTCGCCGCCGCTCGGGTCAGCGACAAATGCACCTGTGGTCAGGCCCTCAGCGGTGGATTCTCTTCAACGGTGTTCATCAACGGCCTGAATGCCATGACCCTTGACAGCACCGCCAGCCATGGCGGCGTGGTGATCGGCGGCTCCGGCAACGTCATCATCGGCAGCAGTCACACCCCCGCGCCATTCATTCCGCTCCTGCCGATCATTGGTCAGCCCTTGGTCGAATTCAAAGCCACCAGCGCCGGCAATGGCGAACCGATTGCCGAACAAGACTACGAAATCGAAACCGCCGAAGGCCGCATCGTCAAAGGCCAGACCAACGCCCTGGGCATGACCCAAAGCGTCGCCACCTTACAGCCCGACCTCGCCGTCGTCCGCTGGACCGTCTGAGCCTCAAGGAAGAATGAAATGACCGGACAATGCATCGCTCCAGACGATCTGGACATGAAAAAACTCTGGGACAGCACCTGCGAACTGCCCGCCTGCAAACGCGAAACCACCAAGGGCGGCCCCAACCCGAAAACCCGCGTCGAAGTGCCGTTGCTAACCTGTAACTGCCTCTGGCGCAGGTTTCAGAAAGAAGCCGAAGAATGGGTCGCACCGGGAGGTGTACTGATTGCCGACCCGCAAGTTCGCAACCGCAAGATCAACGCCGCGTATGCGCAGTTGTGGCTGGCGGATAACCGGTTTCAGTGGGCGGGGTTGGCGGCGTTTGCTTCGAAGCAGGTGGGGTGTGGGTTGATTCATGCCACCAAGTTGCAAACGGCTATTGCGGCGCAGAAGGCGGCGCAGGAGAAATTGCGGACGGGTAAGTCGGAAACCATTTTCGAAGGGTTTGGGTTCAAGCTCAGCAAGACTGATCCAGAAATCGAGAAAGAGTTAACGAACGCCAAAGCGGCCAATCCCCTTCCTACTGAAGATATTACCTTCGGCGACAACTCTCGTTCTGTTGTTCAGCAGCAGTTGGACTACGTGTATGAAATGCTTGCCCTCGGTAACACCTCACTGTTTCTGGATGTTTATCCGCTGCATCGGTTTTTTATGGTGCGGGGCTATAAGGAAATGGAGAAGTGCTTGAAGAGTCGTCGTGGCATTGTGAAAGATGTGATGTGGCCGATTGCGGGGAAAGTTGAGTTTGGCGCAGATACCCCGGAAATCTACGCAACGTTCAAAGCCATCGACGACGGAAACATCAAGGGTAGCGTCGAGCGAATGGCGACTCATGAACAAGTAAATATCCTGCAACCAGCAATGTACGACGAAACTCATTTCGCCATGCTCATGCGAGGCACTCATGGAGGCGATGTCATTTCGGTTGTAACGGGATTGTTGCCAGGGGCAGCCGAGGAGATCCAGCTTACCCTTGCTAGCCAATGCAAAGCGCCTGACAACAAGAAAGTTGCTTTCGGTAGTAATCCGCTCGCGAACCTCGCCGACAAGGACCAAAGGATGGAGTTCGTCTTACGCGCCGCCACTCAATTTGACACATTGCTTAATGAGCCAGCTTCTCGAGCAAAATTAAAACTGTCCATTACTGACATTGCGAGCGGCGGTGGTATCAAGTGATGCACAAGCGAAATACCTACTTACTTTCTGCTGCCGTTGCGTTGGTGACAATCACCGTGGCTTTTTTTTTCAGCCGTGGACCGGAGCAACTTTCCTTTCACATCGGAAAAAGTTACGACGATGTGGTGCGCGATTCGACATTTCCTGTAAAGGGCGAAACCGCCATCTATCCCGGTGAACCACCTCACCCAAGCTCCACCTGGATTAGCACGCCAGTAATAATTACTTTTGATGACAAGCAACATGGATTCACGTTGCCTGCCACAAAGTTCGGTGCGATTGGGTGGTCCGAATTCAAAGCGATCACCCTGACTACGTCGCCGATGCTGGAAACCTTGCCGTTCGAGCAAGCGGTAAAACTTCTTGAGGAGTTACAACAAAAGTTCAAACAAGTCGGGTGGACTCCAGAACCTGTGGAAGGTAACGACTGGCTAAAAATAGAAACCCAAGAGGATAAGGTGCAGCTTCAAGCCAAACTCTTTGATCAACTGGACGGTGTCATCCTGTTGATTCCGCACAAGTACAGCTTGATCCTTCACATCAAATGCTATGCCCGCTGCGACGAACGAAACCCCGAGACAGCCAAGTATCTGATCGACGTAGGACTGGGCGAGGATCACTTCAGCGATTGAACTCTCCCTCAATGGGGCTGCTGCGCAGCCCTGCGGGAGCAAGCTCCTTCACCACAGGGGTTGTGTTCGCGCACCTTTTCAACTGTCCGGCTGAGACCTTCGAGCCCCTTTTTCATATCTGCATCAACCTGTTTTCATGACAGTTTTGTTTCAATCGCTTCTTTAGCTGTGCGATGCTGGCGCGCAGACCGTTAGCCAACTACAGCTTAAGTACAGAACGTAGAAGAACGCGCGGCACCGTCATCTTGCCCCTTTGGGGCGCTACCACCCCAGGGGGCCTGCATGCTCACCCTGCTCAATTTGTTATCTGCCGTGGCCTTGTTGATTTGGGGCACGCACATCGTCCGAACCGGCATCTTGCGGGTCTACGGTTCAAACTTGCGCCACGTGATCGGCCGGAACATGTCCAAGCGCTGGCTGGCGTTCATCTCGGGCATCGTCGTGACGGCGATGGTCCAGAGCAGCAACGCCACCGCCATGCTCGTCACCTCCTTTGTCGGTCAGGGCCTGATGGCGCTGACCCCGGCCCTGGCGACCATGCTCGGGGCCGACGTCGGTACCGCGCTGATGGCGCGGGTGCTGACCTTGGACCTGTCATGGCTGTCGCCGCTGCTGATCTTTCTCGGGGTGATTTTCTTCCTGTCGCGCAAACAGACCCGGGTCGGACAGATGGGCCGCGTCAGTATCGGCCTGGGGCTGATCATCCTGGCGCTGCAACTGATCGTCGAATCCGCCGCGCCGATCACCCAGGCCCAAGGCGTGAAGGTGATTTTCGCCTCGCTGACCGGCGACATCCTGCTGGATGCCCTGGTCGGCGCGCTGTTTGCGATGGTTTCCTACTCCAGCCTGGCCGCCGTCCTGCTGACCGCGACCCTGGCCGGTGCCGCAGTGATCAGCCTGCCCGTGGCCATTGGACTGGTGATCGGCGCCAACATCGGCAGCGGCATCCTTGCCTTCCTCAGCACCAGCATGCAGAACGCCGCCGGCCGACAAGTGGCGTTGGGCAGCCTGCTCTACAAACTCATCGGCCTGTTGCTGATCATCCCGGTACTCGACCCGTTGGTGCACTGGATCGACAGTCTGGACTTCAGCCCTCAGGAAATGGTCATCGGCTTTCACCTGCTCTACAACACCGCGCGCTGCCTGATCTTGCTGCCCAGTGTCGGGCCAATGGCCAGGCTCTGCGCATGGCTGCTGCCGGAACGGCCGGAAATCAACGGTACCGCCAAACCGCGGCATCTTGATCCAACAGCGCTGGTCACGCCTAGTCTCGCGCTGGCCAATGCCGCCCGGGAAACCCTGCGCATCGGCGACCTGATCGACAACATGCTCGAGGCCATGCTCGACGTGCTGCACGGCAAGCAAACCGCCGTGACCCAGGAAATGCGGCGCCTGACCGATGATGTGGAATCGCTCTACGGTGCAATCAAGCTGTACCTGGCGCAAATGCCCCGCGAAGACCTCAGCGAGCAGGACAGCCGTCGTTGGGCGGAAACGATCGAGCTGGCGATCAACCTCAAACTCGCCAGCGACCTCATCGAACGCATGCTGCGCAAGGTCCAGCAGCAGAAAACCTCGCAGCGCCGGTCCTTTTCCGAGGTCGGCCTGGAAGAGTTGGCGGGGCTGCACAGTCAGTTGATTTCCAACCTGCGCCTCGGCTTGTCAGTGTTCCTCAGTGCCGATAAGGAAAGTGCCCGCCAGTTACTGCGTGAGAAACGTCGCTTTCGCGCACAGGAACGCCGCCTGGCCCATGCTCACGTCAGCCGATTGCAACGTAAGATCGTGCAGAGTATCGAGACCAGCTCGTTGCACCTGGAGTTGATTGCCGACATGAAGCGTCTGAATTCGCTGTTTTGCAGCAGCGCCTATGTGGTGCTGGAAACTACCGACACCGGCGCGCTGGCGGTCGACGATTTGGCTGACATCACGCATTCACCTTGAACGTCTGGCAGAGTGGTCAGTCAGTAACATTGATTCAGCATAAAGGCCGCCTTCGCGAGCAGGCTCGCTCCCACAGTGGATCTTCGGTGTACTCGGAAATTGTGTCCGACTCAGATCACCTGTGGGAGCGAGCCTGCTCGCGAAGGCGGCCTGGCTGACGACACGGATCTCCGATTGGTTGCCTGGAAGCTTGCTATGCGTTGTTTGTTGTTCGCCTGTCTGTTGCTTGGCTCATTCCCTTCATTTGCCCTGGATCGCTTTCAGGTCGAGGGCTATACGCTGCCCAACGGCCTGCAATTGCTGCTCAAACCCGGCACCGAGCGCGGGCATGTGGCAATTCGTCTGGTGGTCGGCGTCGGCATCGATGATTTCAGCTGCGCCGACAAGGAGCTGCCGCACCTGCTTGAGCACTTGCTGTTCAGCGGCATCGACGCCACGGGTGAAGGCGGGCTGGAAGAGCGCATGCAGGCCCTGGGTGGCGAGTGGAACGCCTACACCAGCAATGCCGACACGACGTTCGTCATCGAAGCCCCGGCGAAAAACCAGCGCAAGGTTCTGGATCTGCTGCTGGCGCTGCTGACCCAGACCCGAATCGACGACAACGCCATCAACGCCGCCAAACAAGTGGTCGAGCGCGAGGACGGCGGCCATTACTCGCACCTGCAACGCTGGCTGGATCGCCAGGATCTTGGCCACACGGCGAGTAATCAACTGGCGGTGGAACTGGGCCTCAAATGCCCCGAGCGGCCTGAGGTCGATCACCTGACCCGCGATCAGGTGGAAAAGGTACGCAAGGCCTGGTATGCGCCCAACAACATGACGCTGATCGTGGTTGGCGACCTCGAGCGGTTGCTGCCGGCCTATCTGGAACGGTCTTATGGCGCGCTTGAAGCGGTCGACCCGACCGATCACCCGCCCTTGCCGGCTATCCAGGCCAGTGCTGCACATGAGCGGACCCTGAGTCACGGTTTTATCGGCGGCAGTGCCAAGTTGCATTGGCTGGTGCCGGAGCCGGTGCTGGAAGATCAGCATGACGAAACCTTCGACTTGCTCAAGGACTATCTGGACTGGGCCCTCTACCGCCAATTGCGCCTGATCCATAGCTTGTCCTACGGGCCTTCGGCCGAGCGCGAGGTGTTTGGCGGCGTGGGCTTCATGAGCCTGAACGCCGACCTCGAACGCGACGACGTGTCCAAGGCCGAACAGGTGCTGGATGATCTGAAGACCGGGTTGCTCAGGGACGGTCTCAATGCCAACACCTTCAATCGCCTCAAACAGGCCGCCATCGCCCGTCAGGCCTGGGCCGTGCAAGGCAATAGCGCGCTGGCCGATTATTACTGGAGTGCCCTTGGGGACTACGAGAACGGCCGTTTCGCCGACCCGGCCAAGGAACTGCAAGGGGTGACGCTGGAGGAGGCAAACAAGGCCATGCGTGAATTGCTCATGCAGCCGGGCTACCTGCGGATCGAAAAGCCGTTGATCAGTGATGACCAGTTGATGTGGTCGATTGCCGGGGTGTTGGGGCTCATCGTATTGATGCTGCTGGGTTGGCGCTTGCATCGAAGGTCACCGCGAACCGTGTAGCGTTGTGGCGAGGGGATTTATCCCCGTTCGGCTGCGTAGCAGTCGTTAAACCTGCATCGCGGTCTGCCAGGCATAACCAACGTAACGATTCACGACTGCTTCGCAGCCGAACGGGGATAAATCCCCTCGCCACAACGCAGCTGCTACACGGGTTTTATGATCGGACCGCAGCCCCTCGCCACGCCGACCCGCGGCGGTTACCCTGTCGGGGATTTTTCCCACGACTATTGCGAACCGCCGAATGCCTACTCTGACCCTATACATCCAGCGCATCCTGGAATTGATGAAGCGCTACCCGGGGGTCATTGCGCTCGGTGGTTTCATTTCCGGAGTCGGCAGCTTCATTCTGGTGGATCGCCAGCAAGGTTTGGCAACCTGGATCACCACCATCATGCTGGTCAGCTGGATCTGGCTGATGCTGGAAAACAGCCTCACCAAGCTGTTCGCCAGGATCTTCAAACGCGAAATACCCCAGCCTCTGCTGCGTTACGCCACGCAGATGATCCACCAGGAAAGCCTGTTCTTCGTCCTGCCGTTCTTTTTTATCACCACCACCTGGAACAGCGGCCAGCTATTCTTCACCGGGCTGCTGGGCATCGCCGCGCTGATTTCCATCATCGACCCGCTCTACTACAAATGGCTGGCCCCCCGGCGCTGGGCGTTCCTGGCGCTGCACACCCTGACGCTGTTCGCTGCATTGCTGACCGCCCTGCCCATCATCCTGCACCTGACCACGTCCCAGAGTTTCAAACTGGCCCTGGGCACGGCCGTCGTGCTGTCGTTCCCGAGCCTGGCGTCGATCTTCCCGATCCGTACCGTGCGCAATGCCTTGGCGATTCTCAGTATCACGCTGGGCATCGGCGCGCTCGGTTGGGTGCTGCGATCCTGGGTGCCGCCAGCGACCCTATGGATGACCGACGTGGCGATCAGCACCGAAATGCAGGACCGCACCCCGGGCGACAGCCTCGATGAAGTCAGTGCCGAGCAGATTCGCGGCGGCGGGCTGTACGCCTACACCGCGATCAACGCCCCGCGCGGTCTGGATGAGCGGATCTATCACGTGTGGCAGTTCAACGGCAAAGAGGTCGACCGCATTCCCCTGGACATCCATGGCGGGCGCAAGGAAGGCTATCGGGCGTGGACCCACAAGCAGAATTTCCCCGGCAACCCCGCGGGTAAATGGCAGGTTCGGGTGCTGACCGAAGATGGCCAGGTTATCGGTGTGTTGCGCTTCACCATTACGGACAGCACACCGACCAAAGAAAAGTAATGCGGTTCATGCTATTACGTAGCTCTGCGAAATAGCCGAACAAGCACGGAGCTTATGAGCAGCAGCGCAATAGCCGGCAGTGCCCAACTGGACACCTCTCACTCCCCCGCTCAGTTGCGGGTCACGGGTGACTGGACGCTTGCCCATTACGCCGATCTCAAGCACCTGAGCGAAAAGCTCCACGGCCAATACGACGACAGCACTCACATCGACCTCAACGGCCTCGGCGCGCTCGACACCGCCGGCGCGTCGCTGCTGGTGGAATTGCTCGGGTCCGAGCGTTTGGGCCGATCCGCCGAGCATCCCGATTGCACACTGTCCTCGGCCGACCGTGCCTTGTTGCAGACTGTCTATTGCTCGCTGACCGACTTCTGCGTACCGATCAAAGACCCGGAAATCAGCGTCGGCATTCAACTGCTGACCCGCATCGGCCGGGCGGTCGACGCGGTCTGGCAGGACACCCTGGAACTGCTGGGTTTTGTCGGCCTGATCCTGGAAACCATTGCCCGTGGTCTGTTTCGTCCCAAGCGCTGGCGTATTACTCCGATGGTGGCGCACATCGAACAGACCGGCCTCGACGCTGCCCCCATCGTCGCCCTGCTGACCTTTTTGGTGGGCGCGGTGGTGGCGTTTCTCGGGGCGACGGTGCTGGCGAGTTTCGGCGCGAGTATTTTCACCGTGGACCTGGTGGCGTTCTCCTTCCTGCGTGAATTCGGTGTGTTGCTGACCGCGATCCTGATGGCCGGCCGCACCGCCAGCGCGTTCACCGCGCAGATCGGTTCGATGAAAGCCAACGAAGAAATCGACGCCATCCGCACCTTGGGCCTCGACCCGATGGAGTTGCTAGTGGTGCCGCGCGTGTTGGCCCTGCTGGTCGCGCTACCGATGCTGACCTTTCTGGCGATGCTCTCGGGGATTGTCGGCGGCGGTGTTGTCTGCGCAGTGTCGCTGGATATTTCGCCGGCGATGTTCCTGTCGCTGCTGCAATCGGACATCGGCGTTCAGCATTTTCTGGTGGGGATCGTCAAAGCGCCGATCTTCGCGTTTTTGATCGCCGCCATCGGCTGTCTTGAAGGCTTCAAAGTCAGCGGGAGCGCCGAGTCCGTGGGCGCGCACACTACGTCGAGCGTGGTGCAGTCGATTTTCGTGGTGATCGTACTCGACGCCGTGGCTGCGCTGTTTTTCATGGAGATGGGCTGGTGAGTCGTCTACCCCGAGCGCCCTCTGAGGCGGTGATCGAAGTCCGCGGGCTGTGCAATCGCTTTGGCCGCCAGAGCGTGCATGAGAACCTCGATCTGGATTTGTACAAGGGAGAAATCCTCGCCGTGGTCGGCGGTTCCGGCAGCGGTAAATCGGTGCTGTTGCGCAGCATCGTCGGGTTGCGCCAGCCTAGCGAAGGTGTGGTGAAGGTCTTGGGTAAAAACCTGCCGACGCTGTCTGAACACGAACGCTCGAAGGTCGAACGGCGCTTCGGCGTGCTGTTCCAGAAAGGCGCCCTGTTCTCTTCGCTGACGGTCACTGAGAACGTCGCCCTGCCCCTGATCGAACATGCCGGTTTGAGCCGAGAGGACGCTGAACACCTGGCGGCGGTGAAACTGGCCTTGGCCGGGTTGCCGCTGTCGGCGGCCGACAAATACCCCGCTTCGCTGTCCGGCGGCATGATCAAGCGTGCGGCCCTGGCCCGGGCGCTGGCGCTGGACCCGGACATCCTGTTTCTCGACGAACCCACCGCCGGCCTCGATCCGATTGGCGCGGCCGCGTTCGATCAATTGATCCTGACCCTGCGCGATGCATTGGGCCTGAGTGTGTTTCTGGTCACCCACGACCTCGACACGCTCTACACCATCACCGACCGGGTGGCGGTGCTGGCGCAGAAGAAAGTGCTGGTGGCGGATGCCATCGACAAAGTCTCGGAAACCGACGATCCGTGGATTCACGAATACTTCCATGGCCCTCGCGGCCGCGCGGCGCTGACCGCTGCTCAACAGCTTAAGGAGGTTTGACATGGAAACCCGAGCCCATCATGTATTGATCGGCCTGTTCACCGTGATTGTGGTGGCGGGCGCCCTGCTCTTCGGCTTGTGGCTGGCCAAGTCCAGCGTCGACACCGAGTTCAAGGATTACGAAATCGTCTTCAACGAGGCCGTCAGCGGCCTGTCCAAGGGCAGTGCCGTGCAGTACAGCGGGATCAAGGTCGGCGACGTGGTGACCCTGCGTCTGGACCCGAAAGACCCGCGCCGGGTATTGGCGCGGATTCGCCTGGGCGGTGACACCCCGATCAAGGAAGACACCCGGGCGATACTGGCGCTGACCGGGATTACCGGGACCTCGATCATCCAGCTCAGTGGCGGTACTCCGCAGAGTCCGAAGCTCAGGGGCAAGGATGGTGAGTTACCGACGATTATTGCATCGCCCTCGCCTATCGCTCGCTTGTTGAACGACAGCGGCGACCTGATGGCTGGCGTGAACATGCTGATGCATAACGCCAACCAGATGTTTTCCTCGGACAACGTCGAGCGCATCAGCAATACCCTTGAGCATCTGGAGCAAACCACCGGCACCATCGCCGACCAACGCGGTGATATCCGCCAGGCGATGCAGCAACTGGCGTCGGTCGGCAAGCAAGCCGGCGCGATGCTGGAACAGACATCGGCGCTGATGCGCAATGCCAACGGCATGCTCAACGATCAAGGCAAGCAGATGTTCGGCAGCGCCGAGCAGGCAATGAAGTCACTGGAACAGAGCAGCGCCACCATCAATACGTTGCTCACGACCAACCAGGATTCACTCAACAGCGGTATGCAAGGTCTCAATGGCCTGGCCCCGGCGGTGCGTGAACTGCGCGACACCCTGACGTCGTTGCGGGCTATTTCCCAGCGTCTGGAAGCCAACCCCGCCGGTTATTTGCTGGGCAATGACAAGAACAAGGAGTTCACGCCATGAAGCTGACTCACCTCGCCCTCCTCGCCAGCTTCATTGTACTCAGCGCCTGCTCGATCCTGCCCAAGGCCGAGCCGTCCGATGTCTATCGGTTGCCTTCGGCCCAGAGCAGCCCATCGGCCAGTCACGGAACGCCGCAGCGCTGGTCGCTGCGCCTGACCAAGCCGCAGGCCAGCGAGGCGTTGAACAGCCCGAAGATCGCCGTGATCCCTCAGGGTGATCTGATCAGCAGCTACACGGCTTCACGCTGGAGCGATCCGGCACCGGTGTTGCTGCGTAATCGTCTGTTGGATGGTTTTCAGCGTGATGGTCGGGTGCCGTTGCTGAGTACCGACGACAGCAACTTCCAGGCGGATCTTGAACTGGGCGGTAGCCTGCAGGCATTCCAGACTGAATACCAAGGAACGAACGCGAGCGTCGTCGTGCGTCTGGATGCGTTGCTGGTGCGCGGTTATGACCAGCGAATCCTCGCCAGCCGACGCTTTGAGGTGCGCCAACCGTTGAGCGATGTGAAGGTGCCGGCGGTGGTGGCCGGGTTTGGCTTGGCCAGTGATCAACTGACGGCGCAGGTGGTGAGCTGGGCGGTTGAGCAAGGGCAGAAAGTCGCCCCGCCGCTGAGACCCTGAAGACCTATACACATCAATGTGGGAGCGAGCCTGCTCGCGATGACTGAGTAACAGCCAACATTCATGTCGACTGATACACCGCTTCGCGAGCAGGCTCGCTCCCGCAGGGTTCTCGTTTAGCCGAAGAACCAGTAACAAACCCCAATCGCGCCCAATACCCCGGCCAATTCGGCCAGCAACGCACACCCCACCGCATGCCGCGCCCGCTGGATCCCCACCGCGCCGAAGTACACCGCCAATACATAGAAGGTCGTTTCGGTACTGCCCTGAATCGTCGCCGCCACCAGCGCCGGGAAGCTGTCCACGCCAGACGTTTTCATGGTTTCGATCAGCATCGCCCGGGCGGCGCTACCGGAGAACGGCTTGACCATCGCCGTCGGCAGCGCATCGACGAAGCGCGTGTCCCAACCGGCCCACTCCACCAGATGCCGGATCCCGTCCAGGCCAAAGTCCAGCGCTCCAGATGCCCGCAGCACGCCGACAGCACAGAGCATCGCCACCAGATACGGCAGCAGGTTCTTGGCCACGTCGAAGCCTTCTTTGGCACCTTCGACGAACGCTTCGTACACCTTCACCTTGCGTAACGCGCCGATCACCAGAAACAACATGATCAGCCCGAACAGCGTCACGTTGCCCAGGATCGATGACAGGCCAGCCAGAGCGGTGGCTGAGAGCGTCGCCAGCAACGCCATGAAGGCGCCGAGGGCCAGGGCGCCGGGAATCAGGTACGCGAGCACCACCGGGTCCCACAGGCGCAGACGCTGCATGAACGCCACTGACAGCAGGCCAACCAATGTCGAACAACTGGTGGCGAGCAGGATTGGTAGGAATACCAGGGTCGGATCGGGCGCACCTTGCTGGGCGCGGTACATGAAGATCGTCACCGGCAGCAGGGTCAGGGAGGAGGCGTTGAGCACCAGAAACAGGATCTGCGCGTTGCTGGCGATGGTGTCGCTGGGATTAAGCTCTTGCAGCGCCTTCATGGCTTTGAGGCCGATTGGCGTGGCGGCGTTGTCCAAGCCCAGGCCGTTGGCGGCGAAGTTCAGCGTGATCAGGCCGATGGCTGGATGCCCGGCCGGCACTCCCGGCATCAGCCGCAGGAACAACGGGCCCAGCGCTTTGGCCAGCCACTCGACGATCCCGGCCTTCTCGGCAATCCGCAGAAAACCCAGCCAGAGCGTCAGGGTGCCGAACAACAGGACCATGACTTCGACCGACAACTTGGCCATGGCGAAAATGCTTTCCACCATCGCCGCGAAGATCCCGGCGTTACCGCCGATCAGCCATTGCGCCAGTGCCGAAACGGCAGCCACGATGAAGAAGCCAAGCCATAGGCCATTAAGCATCAGTCAAATCCCCCGAAGAATGCGGCGAATGATAGCGGGGTAGCCAGAAACGACAAACCCCGGATTTCTCCGGGGTTTGTTTAGCGCGATGTACGCGGACCAATGTGGGAGCGAGCCTGCTCGCGAAAGCGGTGTGTCAGTCAACGAAGATGTTGAATTTAACGGCCTCTTCGCGAGCAGGCTCGCTCCCACAAGGAGTGTGCATCAGTTGCTGGAGACTTCGCCAACCGGCAGCTTTTCCTTGCTGCGCCAGTGTGGCAGGGAGTTCCAGTAGCGTTGGCCCTTGGCGTCGTCGTACATGCCTTCCCAACGGGAGATGACCAGTACGGCCAAGGCATTGCCGATGACGTTCAGTGCGGTACGGGCCATGTCCATGATGCGGTCGACACCGGCGATGAACGCCAGGCCTTCGAGCGGAATACCCACACTGCCCAGGGTGGCCAGCAGCACCACGAAGGACACGCCCGGTACGCCGGCAATGCCTTTGGAAGTGACCATCAGGGTCAGTACCAGCAGCAATTGCTGGCTGATCGACAGGTCGATGCCGTAGAGCTGGGCAATGAAGATGGCCGCGATGCTCTGGTACAGGGTCGAACCGTCGAGATTGAACGAGTAACCGGTCGGGACCACGAAGCTGCAAATGGCTTTCGGCGCGCCGTAGGCTTCCATCTTCTCGATCACGCGCGGCAACACGGTTTCGGAACTGGCGGTGGAGTAGGCCAGGACCAGCTCATCCTTGAAGATGCGCATCAGCTTGATCACCGAGAAGCCAAACAGGCGAGCGATCAGGCCCAGCACCACGAAGGCGAAGAAGGCGATGGCGACGTAAACCAGGATCACCAGTTTGGCCAGCGGCAGCAGGGAGGCGAAGCCGAAGTTGGCCACGGTCACCGCGATCAGTGCGAAAACGCCGATCGGGGCGTAGTTCATGATCATGTGAGTGACTTTGAACATGCTTTCCGACACGCCCTGGAACATCTTCACCAGTGGCTCGCGCAGGTCCGATTTCAGGCTCGACAGACCGAGACCGAACAATACGGAGAAGAAGATGATCGGCAACATCTCGCCGCGGGCCATGGCCGCGAAGATGTTCGACGGGATCAGGTTGAGGATGGTCTGGATGAATGCATGTTCATGCTGAACCTCGGCGGCAGTGGCCTGGTACTTGGAAATATCCACGGTACCCAGGGTGCTCATGTCGATGCCGGTGCCCGGATGGAACACGTTGGCCAACACCAGACCGACCACGATGGCAATGGTGGTGACGATCTCGAAGTAAAGGATGGTCTTGAGGCCGATACGCCCGAGCTTCTTCGCGTCGCCGACGCCTGCAATACCGACGATCAGCGAAGAGATCACGATCGGGATCACAATCATCTTGATCAGACGGATAAAGATATCGCCTGCTGGTTGCAGGACGTTGCTGACCCACCAGGCTTTTTCGGCGCTGAAATGGTTGAGCAGCGCACCGATTGCAATCCCCAATACCAGACCGATGAGGATCTGCCAGGCGAGGCTAAGCTTTGCCTTCTTCATATCTTTACCCTTACTTGCGTTTGACTCAGGCAGATGCAAGAACTGGAACGCTTGTGGCGAAAAAGTCTTGTGCATCTACCCCCGTATAAGGTGCCCCGGAGCGCTTGTTATCGGCTCTCTGGCAGGCGAAAAAAGGCGCAACTATTCAGATGCAAGGAAGCAACGTCTAATGCCGTAAACGCCTACCCTATGCCGAATCGGCATGAGCTTTTTTAACTGAAACCCGCGTCCCACCCGGTTCGAATACGACATTTCGGCAGGCATAAGTGCCGTGAACCGGCCATCGCAGAGGAGGTTGGTTGTTTTTTGAGCGAAGGAATGTGGGCTAAAAATTGGGAAAAAGCCTACGTTTAAGCGCGAAAATTCTCGGTCTTTCAGTTGCAGTATTCTCGATATACGGTCACCAAAGAAACACCGCGAAATGGCTTTGCGAGGGATTTACGGAGGTGGAGCGGAGGAGGCGAGCAGAACGCTCTAGGACAACACTTTGCGCTGACGAAGCTCTTCGCAGGTCCGTCGATCCATGAGTGATCGGCGAACTTGCGTCGCAGCTTCTGCCTGACCCGGCCCTTGCGCAGGCACTCCCTGTACCCGTAGGTCACTCCGCCCCTGAAACAGGCAGAACGTCCCGGCCCCTTGATCATGCGTCTACCTTCCTCGGGTAGCGCAGTGGAAAGAAGCCATGCTGCTTCTTTCATGTTACGAATTCAGTATCAGTGTGGATCTTCCGCTGTTGCCATGGCACTACCGCCCAGAAGCAGGGCGGCTGCCAGTGTCTTTAACAAAACGCTCATGTTCACCCTCGACCGCGACGGCCAAAGAAGAAGGAAGCAATGAACATCACCAGGAACACGACAAAGAGAATCTTGGCGATACCCGTGGCGGTGCCCGCGATACCACCGAAGCCCAGTACCGCAGCGATGATGGCAATGATCAAGAATGTGATTGCCCAGCTCAACATGGTGATTCTCCTTACGCTTCTATTTAGAGATGTTGCTTGTGGTGCTTTTCCCGGCGCATCGACGCGCCAAGTTCATCTGTTTAGAACACCCAACGTTCCTGGCGAGGCATCTCATCCACAGGCTGAGCCTGGTCGACGTCCATCATTCGCATTGGGGGGCTATCAGCCTGGTGACTGCTGGCCGCACTGAAATGGGTTTGGGTCGGGTGCTGAATCGACAAGCGTGGCGCTTCTTGCTGCTGGCTCTGCTCCCAACGCTGAAACTGCTGGCCGCCGATAAAGGTGATCAATAGCGCCAGAACAGCAAACAGACCTTGCTGGAGATGCAGTGGCGAGATACGCAACTGGGCGGCACGTTGGCGACTCATTCCTGAAGCTCCTCCCACACGGTGGTGATCTTGTCAGGGGCGACTTTTTAAATGCCCTGGTTAATCAGACCATTGCAGCCTGCATGCCAGCTTTTCACGATCATAAAAACCAATAAAATCAATTTGTTATGAATGATGTGTAAATCGGATCGGACGCATCCTGCACGATGGTCCTTTTGAGGTCGTGCGTAATGCACGATGTATTCGCAGGAACTTCAATATTTTTGAATTGCGAGGAGGGCGCGGATGTCACAAGGGGACACCAGCAATCGTCTGCGAACCGGCTATCTGATAAAAAAACAACAAAATCAGGCGATTAGCCGTAGGGTGAGGAGAGAGCTACGCTGCTGTGGCTGGAATCGACCAGAATCAACCATGCAACTTGCCCGATTTTTCCGGGACTAACCAAGATTATTCATTAAGGAGCGTAGGAAAATGGAATCAGCCACTGAGCATCAAGGCCGCATTCTGCTGGTGGACGATGAATCCGCTATCCTGCGCACTTTCCGTTATTGCCTCGAAGATGAAGGCTACAGCGTCGCTACCGCTAACAGCGCCGCCCAGGCTGATGCACTGCTTCAGCGCCAAGTCTTCGACCTGTGCTTCCTCGACCTGCGTCTGGGTGAAGACAATGGCCTCGATGTGCTGGCCCAAATGCGCATTCAAGCGCCGTGGATGCGGGTGGTGATCGTCACCGCTCATTCGGCCGTGGATACCGCCGTGGATGCCATTCAGGCCGGTGCCGCCGACTATCTGGTCAAGCCTTGCAGCCCCGACCAATTGCGCCTGGCCACCGCCAAGCAGCTGGAAGTGCGGCAACTGTCGGCACGCCTGGAAGCCCTTGAAGGTGAAGTGCGCAAACCCAAGGATGGCCTGGACTCTCACAGCCCGGCGATGAAAGTCGTGTTCGAAACCGCCCGCCAGGTGGCCAGCACCGATGCCAATATTTTGATTCTCGGCGAGTCCGGCACCGGTAAAGGTGAGCTGTCCCAGGCCATTCACGGCTGGAGCAAGCGCGCGAAGAAATCCTGCATCACGATCAACTGCCCGTCCCTGACCGCCGAACTGATGGAAAGCGAGCTCTTCGGCCACAGCCGTGGCGCGTTCACCGGGGCCAGCGAAAGTACTCTGGGTCGTGTCAATCAGGCCGACGGTGGGACGCTGTTTCTTGACGAGATCGGCGATTTTCCGTTGGTTTTGCAACCTAAACTGCTGCGTTTCATCCAGGATAAAGAATACGAACGGGTGGGCGACCCGGTCACCCGCCGCGCCGATGTGCGCATCCTCGCGGCCACTAACCAGAACCTCGAAGACATGGTCCGCGATGGCCGTTTCCGCGAAGACCTGCTCTACCGCCTGAACGTCATCACCTTGCACCTGCCGCCACTGCGCGAGCGCAGGGAAGATATTCTGAACCTGGCCGATCGCTTTCTGGCCCGTTTCGTCAAGGAATACGCGCGTCCGGCTCGGTGCTTCAGCGACGAAGCCCGTGAAGCGCTGCTCGGCTACCGCTGGCCGGGGAACATTCGCGAATTGCGCAACGTTGTGGAGCGGGCAAGCATCATTTGTCCACAGGAGCGGGTGGAGATCAGTCACTTGGGCATGGCTGAAACCCCGGTCAACAACGCGCCGCGCATTGGCGCTGCGTTGAGTCTGGATGAGTTGGAAAAAGCCCACATCGGAGCGGTCCTCGCCACCGCAGACACGCTGGACCAGGCCGCCAAGACGCTGGGAATCGATGCCTCGACGTTGTACCGCAAACGCAAGCAGTACAACCTGTGAGCTGTCTGCGATGAAACTGGCGATGAAGTTGCGCACGCGGCTGTTTCTGAGTATTTCCGCACTGATCACCGTGGCGCTGCTTGGGCTGTTGCTCGGGCTGGTCAGCGTGATGCAGATGGCGAGTTCCCAGGAAGCGCTGATTCGCAACAATTTCGTCACGCTCGACCTGGGGCTGAAATTGCGTCAGGCCCTGGGCGATCAACTGATGATCATGCTCAGCGAGAAGCCGGATCCTGCAGCGTTCGAGGCGTCCAAGCAGCATTATTTTCAGCTGCTTGATGACGGCATTGTCCATGCTCAAGAAGGCGATGAGCGCCAGTACGGTTTCGAACAGGCCAAGACTGACTACCTGAGCTTTCTGCAGGCGTACGACCTGTCCCGTGACTCGACGCAAGTGTTGAGTGGCAACGAAGAACTCACCGAAAAATTCAATGCGCTGCGCAATGGTTTGATCGTCGAGCAACAGCGTGCGCTGGATAACATCAATGCTACCGAGCGCCAGGCTCGAGAGAGGGCGCTCCTGATTGCCGGCCTGCTCGGGTTGGTGGGGCTGGCGGTGCTGATCATCGGCTTTGTCACCGCCCATGCTATCGCTCGACGTTTTGGTGCACCGATCGAGGCCCTGGCTCAGGCGGCGGACAACATCGGTCAAGGTAATTTCGAAGTGACGCTGCCGATTTCCTCGGCCGTGGAAATGAACCAGCTGACCAAGCGCTTCGGGATCATGGCCGAGGCCCTGCGCGAGCATCAGGCCACCAATGTCGATGAGTTGCTCGCAGGCCAGCAGCGTTTGCAGGCCGTGCTCGACTGCATCGACGACGGGTTGCTGATGATCGACCGCGAGGGGCATCTGGAACACCTCAACCCGGTTGCACAGCGTCAGTTGGGTTGGGACACCGATCGTCTCGGTCAAGGGCTGGGTACGGCGCTTGAGCGTCCCGAACTCGATGACCAGCTGCAACTGGTGCTGCGCGGCGGCACCCTGGAGCGGGCGCCTGAGGACCTGAGTATCGAGGTCGACGGTGAGTCGCGGTTGCTGACCTTTAGCCTGACACCGGTCAGCCATACACAGGGCCATATTCTCGGCGCCGTGATGGTGCTGCATGACGTCACCGAACAGCGGGCATTCGAGCGGGTGCGCAGTGAGTTCGTGCTGCGCGCCTCCCATGAATTGCGAACGCCGGTTACCGGGATGCACATGGCGTTCGGCCTGTTTCGCGAGCGCACGCACTTTGCCAAGGATTCGCGTGAGTCTGATCTGCTCGACACTGTGAATGAAGAGATGCAGCGTTTGATGCAGTTGATCAACGACCTGCTGAACTTCTCCCGCTACCAGAACGGATTACAGAAACTCACGTTGGCGCCGTGCGCCATCGAGGATTTTCTGGAGCAGGCCCGAGCACGTTTTGCCGGCCCTGCAGAAGAGAAGGGCATCGATCTGTTGGTGGAAGTGCAAGGGCCATTGCCGCGATTGCAGGCTGATCAGCCGCAGCTGGACCGGGTGCTCGATAATCTGATCGACAACGCGTTGCGCCACACCGCCCCCGGAGGGCAAATACGGTTACTGGCTCGACGCCATGGGGCGCGAGTGATTATCAGCGTCGAGGACAACGGCGAAGGCATTGCCTATGGCCAGCAGGGGCGGATTTTCGAACCCTTTGTACAGGTGGGTCGCAAAAAGGGCGGTGCCGGGCTCGGTCTGGCACTGTGTAAGGAGATCGTGCAGTTACACGGCGGTCGGATGGGTGTTTATTCGCGGCCGGGGCAGGGTACTCAGTTCTACATGGCGCTGTCGGTATAAGTCGCAGCCGCTTCAGGCTTCGTCATCGAGACGTCGGGCGGCCAATCGGCGACCACGGGTAATCAGCTCGATTAACTGCACCGCACTCAACGCATGGGCGAATAGCCAACCCTGACCGAACTTCACGCCTTCACTGCTCAGAAACGTCACCTGGGATTCATGTTCGATGCCTTCGGCAATGACTTTGAGTTGCAGGGCATGGGCCATATGAATGATGTGCGGTGCGACACCGCTACTCGCAGCGTCATGACCCAGCGCATCGATGAACGCCTTATCGATTTTCAGGCAATCGACTGGCAGGGTTTGCAGGTAGGCGAGGCTGCAATAGCCGGTGCCAAAGTCATCAATCAGCACCTGATGCCCGACATCCCGCAAGGCTTGCAGGTTTTCCCGGGCTACCACGACATCGATCAATCCCCGCTCAGTGACCTCGAAAGCAATTTGCTTTGCCGCGACACGGTGCAAGGTCAGCAGGCGTGCCATCACCTGACCGATACGCGGCACCATGACGTCGCAGGCCGCCAGGTTGACCGAGATGTACAGTTGCGGATTGGCCCGCAACAATTGACCAAGCTGCTCAAGCAGGCGTTGCAGGACGAAGTCGGTCATCTGGCGGATCTGGCCGGTGTTTTCCGCCATTGGAATAAACAGGTCGGGGCTGGTCAGGGTGCCGTCCGGCCTTCGCCAGCGCAGCAAGGCTTCTGCTCCGACACAGTTACGGCTGTCGAGGTCGAAGATCGGTTGATACAACACCTGCAATTCGCCTCGCCGTATGGCACCGGTCAGTTCGGCGTCCAGCGACTGTCGCTGGCGCACCAGCAGAAACACCAGAAAGCCCACGCATACGGCTAGCGCCAGGCTGGCCGGCAGCAACCACCACCAGACTGCGGGTACGTGCATGCCGGTGCGCGGACTGATAAGTACCAATTGGTATCCGGGATTGTTGGTGGGCATGCGGTAAATCAAGCGGGTTTGCGTCACTTGTAGCGCGTCGAGGCTTTTCGGGGGCCAGGCTTCGGTCGGTGGCCAGACCTGTGAGACACCCAGTACCGGAATCGCGCGCGTACCATTGTCGAGCACCACCAGCAGGCTGCTTCCCGGTGACAAGTCGACCATGTCAGTCAAATGCCCGCGAGACGTCGCGACACGAAAATTGCCGCGTCCGAGCATCAGCGCGGCGCGGTTTTCATCGGGTTCGGTGGTGGTGTTCAGCCAGTAACTGTAAGTCGGGCCCTTGATGTCTGGCGGTCTTATCATCGACAGCCCTTCCTGACGGGGGCGGTTGGAGCAGATTCGCGAGGCGTCCATATAAGCGGCTTCATAAACGAAGCGATAGTTGAAGCTGACCTGTTGCAAGGTCGCGATCATTTCGTCATCGCAGCCACGTAACGGCTGGGCTTCCAGGTCGTCGAGGCTTTCACGCAGCTGCCCGAAAAGTTGCTCCAGACGAGCAAGGAAGCGCTCGCCCTGGGCATTCATTTCTTCGCTTTCGCTCTGCTCGACTTGATGCATGGCCACGAACAGGCTGCCGGCCATCAGGAGTGTCGCGCTCAAGGCAGCAGCCAGTATCGCCAAAAACCAAGGGCGATAGAACCAACTACGTAGCGTCTCTCGAGCTGCAGGCATATGGAATATCCGAAGAATTACCAATGAGTTATAGCTGCTGATTGGGAAAAAGCCCTGACCGTCGGGCGGGCGTCATTATTTTGTCTGGATCAGTACTTGTAGAAGTGCCGCGGTTTGAGCATCCGGTGTGCCATCGAAACGTGATGGCCGGAAATGCATCTGGAAGGCCGCAATCACATGACGCGTTGCAACATCCAGTTCGCCGGTTTGCGGCGTGGGATAACCCAGGCGGGCCAGCTGTGCCTGAAACCAACTGATGGTTGGCAGTTGTACTTCGAACTGTGCTTGCTGACGCGTTACGGCCTGCTCATTTGGCCAGATCCCCAAGCCTTCGGCCGCCAGACGCTTCCAGGGGAACAGCGGCCCCGGATCGAGCTTGCGCAGCGGGGCGATGTCGCTATGGCCAATAATGCTGCGGGGATTGATGGTGTAACGCTTGCTGATGTCCTTGAGCAGGACGATCAGGGATTGAACCTGATCTTCGCTGTAGGGGTACCAAAGGCGCCCGGTAGGGGTGTCTTTAAAACCCGGGTTGACAATTTCGATGCCAATTGAGCTGGAGTTCAACCAGGTCCGGCCTTGCCATTCGCTTTCCCCGGCGTGCCAGGCTCGAAGGTTTTCATCCATCAGCTTGTAGATGGTGGCGCCCTTGTCGTCGCCAATCAGATAGTGGCTGCTGACGTCACCATGGGTCAGCAGTTGCAGCGAGCGCTCCAGTGACGCGGAGGTGTAGTGCACGACCACGAATTGAATACGGCTGTCGTAATTGGCTGAAGGGTGACGGGTGTCGAACCGGGGGCCGCTGGCACAACCGGCCAACAGAATCAGCGACACGATGAGAGATAGATATTTCATGGCAGAAGGCAATACACGCAAGACAGTAATGCAACAGTGTAACGTACTGCCTTGCTCGCAGGCGGCCAGCGCGAAGTTTTAAACAAAATGGAACAATTGATCGTCAGCCCAATTCCACCCGGTTACGGCCGGCATGTTTCGCGCGATATAGCGCCTGATCGGCTCTTTTAAGTACCAGATCGCTATGTTCGCCGGGCTTGAACGCAGTCAGGCCCATGGAAATGGTGATGGTGACCGGCTCACCCTTGAAGTGGAAAGGGCAGGCTTCGATCGAGGTGCGCAGGTTTTCCAGCAGTTTCGCACCGGCAGCTGGCACTGTGGCTGGCATCAACAGGACAAACTCCTCTCCGCCGAACCGGGCAATGAAATCCGTCCCGCGCAGGCGCTTGCGTAGCACGCTGGCGATGATTTTCAGTACTTTGTCGCCCGCCAGGTGACCATAGTTATCGTTAATGCGTTTGAAATGGTCGAGGTCGAGCATTGCCAGCAACAGGGTGTTGCCGTGTTGCTGCCATTGGGTGATTTCGTGTTCCAATCGTTCGCTCCAGGCTGCCCGGTTAGGCAGACCGGTCAGCGGGTCGATCAAGGCTTTCTGACGCTGCTCTTCGAGATGCTCGCGGTAGCCCAGGGCTTCCTGCTCCATGTGCGCAACGCGTTCGGCCAGACCATGGAGGCGGGCCGCGACTTCCTGCTCGCGCTCGTCACGCTGTTTCTGGTGCTGGTCCATGGTGCCGAGCAGGCCTTCCAGATGGTTTTCCAGGACGTGCTTGAGGTCGTCCAGGTCGGCAGCTTCCTGCATGCTGCTCTGCAAGCCATCGACCTGCTCGCGGATCTGCGTGTCCATCTCGCGTGCGGCAGAACGGTTGTCGGCATGGCCTTCACTGGCGGCTTGCAAGTTGCTTTGGAACGACTCGAGGCGTTCGTTGAGCTGCTGCAAATAGGCTTCGAATTCGTGCTGGCCGCTGTCGGTGATGGCCAGCATCAAGGTTGCCAGATCGTCGAGGATTGGCAGCAGTTCGTACCAATTCAAACCGTTTTGCAGGCGATCACGCATCGCTTCGGCTTGCGGACGATGGCGCTCGGGCAGTGTCAGGTCATCGAGCAGGCCCAGTAGCGTGTCTTCGATGTGCTTGGCCACCGAGCTGTAGGACGGCTCGGGTGAGTCCGGCAGGGCGTAGAGAATATCCGGCTCGGGTTGTTCAGGATCGACCGCGGCCAACACCTGGGCCATGGCCGGGGGCAGCGGCAGGCTGTCGAGATAGACCGCCGAGGTTAGTTCGTCGGGATTGATTGCCGGGAGAGCCTGTGTGGCTGGCTCGATGATTGATGGCGCGGATTCTTCTGGATGTTCAATGTCCGGTGGCGATTTCGGTTGCGTATCTGGAGTCTGGGGTCGTGCTTGCTCCGGCTCAAGCACCGGCGGGACAAACGCTACGACCGCAGGAGAAGGCGCTGGCAGAGACTCTGTCGCCAGTGGCTCGAGTGCGGCGGTAGCGGCGACTTGTGCAACCGCCACTTGCGGTTTATCGACCTCTGGTGCGAGATCGATAGCTATCTGTGGTGTTTCGGCATGAGGCACAGCTACTGCTTCGGCATGTTGCGGGATGGGCATAGGGACGGCGGCGGGGGTGACCTGTGATGCCGTTTCATCCGCTTCACGGCTACCAAACAGTCGTTGCAGCAAACCAGGGCGGCCGGGCTCCGCCGGGTTTTCGAGCTGATTCAGGGCTTTGCCTTGCAGACCGCTCAGTTCGCTGAGCAGCAACGGAATCTCGCGCGCCTGCCCGACTCTTGCATCCAGCTGTTTGGCGAAGTTTTTCAGCGGCCGGCTTACTTCCCGGGGCAGCGGTAATGTTTGAAGCTGCGAGACCAGCGCGGTCAATGCGGCGCTGGTCTGGTTAACCCGGGTCTCCCGGCGTTGTTCGGAGTCGAGCACGGCTTTTTCCAGCCGCGGAAGCAGGGCGGCCAGGCCGGCGTCCATGTCGTCGGTGCGCACGACTTCACGCATCTCCTTCATGCATTGGTCAACGACGCGGTCAGTGCCCTCGGCTGCCAGCGTGCTGCGCACCAGGCCACGACGCAGCAGGTCGAGCCGGGCGTCCCATCGACGTTCGAGCTTTTCCTGTTGTTCGATGCTTTTGAGGTATTTCTCTTTCCAGCGCTGTGCTTCGTCGCTCATTCATGG
The DNA here is from genome assembly GCF_054897985.1 of Pseudomonas sp. LB3P25. NCBI lineage: Bacteria > Pseudomonadati > Pseudomonadota > Gammaproteobacteria > Pseudomonadales > Pseudomonadaceae > Pseudomonas > Pseudomonas sp. LB3P25. The sequence continues at coordinate 260,834 of NZ_CM142711.1, forward strand.
GATCCGCGAGGGGCAGGACTCAGCGCGGGCAATGCATCAGCCGTGAGCGAACCCGGCAGACGAATCTCTACCGCGACCGGCAGGTGATCGGAAATGGGTTGTGCCAGCACCTCGACCTTTTCAAGGGTCAGGGTGGGGCTCAGCAGAATATGGTCCAGGCAGCGCTGCGGGCGCCAGCTAGGGAACGTCGCTTCCAGTTGCGGCGCGAGCAGGCCGAGGTCGCGCAGCGGGGAATTTTGCAGCAAGTCACTGGCATGGGTATTCATGTCGCCCATCAGCACCTGGTGTTTATAGCCGCCGATCAACTCGCGAATGTAAGCCAGTTGCATGCTGCGGGCGCGAGCGCCCAGCGCCAGGTGCATCATGACCACTACCAGCGCCTCAGGACCTTCGCCAAAGCGCACCAGAATCGCCCCGCGACCCTTGGGCCCCGGTAGCGGATGATCTTCAATCGCCCACGGGCGCAGGCGGCTGAGTACACCATTGCTGTGCTGGCCGAGGCGTCCGAGATTGCGATTGAGTTGTTGATACCAGTAGGGGAATGCGCCGAGCTGGGCCAGGTGTTCAACCTGATTGACGTAGCCTGATCGCAGGCTGCCGCCATCGGCCTCCTGCAAGGCGACCAGATCGAAGTCGCCCAACAGATTGCCGATCTTTTGCAGATTGTCGGCACGCCCGGTGTGCGGCAACAGATGCTGCCAGCCCCGGGTCAGGTAGTGGTGATAGCGCTCGGTACTGATGCCAACCTGGATATTGAAACTGAGCAGACGCAGACGGCTGTCCGCAGGCAGGCCCGACGATTCCAGATGATGCTCGTTGACCCGCGGATCATGCAGGCCAACGACGCGTTCAGTACCCCAGCGGCGCATGGTAGGCCCCGCGCTTAGTTGGCAGCAGCCTTGTTAGCCGCTCGCTCTTTGTCGATCAGCTTGTCGGCCAGTTGTAATGCTTGCTCGGCGCCGCCGGCAGAGCCCACGTCGAAGCGATACTTGCCGTTGACGATCATGGTTGGAACGCCGGAGATTTCATATTTCTTGGCCAGCTCACGGGCCTTGTTGATCTGGCCTTTGATGGCAAAGGAGTCAAAAGTAGCGAGGAACTTGTCTTTGTCTACGCCTTGAGTTGCCAGGAAGTCGGCCATTTCATTCTTGTCGACGAGCTTCTTGTGTTCTTTCTGAATCGCATTGAACACCGCCGCGTGGACCTTGTTCTCGACACCCATGGCTTCCAGGGCCAGGAACATCTGGCCGTGTGCATCCCACGGGCCGCCGAACATGGCTGGGATCCGCACGAAGTTCACATCGGAAGGCAGTTTCTCAGCCCATGGGTTGATCACCGGTTCGAAAGCATAGCAATGTGGACAGCCGTACCAGAACAGCTCCACCACTTCGATCTTGCCAGGCACAGCTACCGGGACGGGATTGGTCAGTTCGACATAAGGCGCTGCGGGTGCTTCAGCAGCTTGGGCGGTCATGCCGAACAGGCTGGCAGCGACGAGTGCGGCGCTGATGATCAGATTACGCATGCTTTACTCCTGGACAATTTGGTTCGCCTCGCGCGACCTGTTTTCAGACAGATCCTGGCGGGCTTGAGTTCTGTAGTGTAACGGCAGCGGCCACAAAAAAGGGCGGCCTAAGCCACCCTTTTTATGCTTGCATCGACAGATTAATCGAGCGTTAACGTTGCGGGAGATGTGCACCTCTCGCAACGCCCGATTCGCCGGCCTTAGTGCAGGCCTTGAATGTAGCTGGACACCGCTGCGATATCTTCGTCGCTCAGCCGTTTGGCAATGGTCTGCATGGTTTTGGTGTCGCCATCGTTGCTGCGACCGCCTTCTTCCTTGCGGAAGTCGGTCAGTTGCTTGGCTACATACTGAGCGTGCTGGCCGCCCAGGTGCGGGAAGCCGGCGGCTGCGTTACCCGCGCCATTTGGCGAGTGGCAACCGGTGCAGGCTGGCAGGCCCTTGGCCAGATCGCCGCCACGGAACAGTGCTTCACCGCGAGAAACGACTTTCGGGTCGGCGGCGCCAACGCTGCCTTTCTGGCTGGCGAAGTAGGCGGAGATATCGGCCAGATCCTGATCGCTCAGGTTGGTCAGCAGGCCGGTCATTTCCAGTACCGTGCGTTTGCCGGACTTGATGTCGTGTAGCTGCTTGTTCAGATAACGCTCGCCCTGGCCTGCCAGTTTCGGAAAGTTAGGCGCCATACTGTTGCCATCCGGGCCATGACAGGCGCCACATACTGCGGCTTTCGCCTGACCAGCAGTCGCATCACCTGCAGCATGGGCAATGCCGGAGATCCCCACGGTCAACAGCAGACTCACGATCAATTTGTTCATCAGCTAATCCAACTACGGCTAAGGGTTAAAGAGTTATGGACCGGGATCACTCGCTCATCCACTGGATGATTGCTTGGTAATCCTCGGCACTGCAGTCCATGCACAAACCACGCGGCGGCATCGCCTTGAAACCCTGGGTCACGTGTTGCACCAGCGTCTCCATACCTTTCGCCAACCTCGGCGTCCAAGCTTCCTGATCGCCCTTTTGGGGCGCCATGGGTAGTTGGCCGGAATGACAGGCACCACAAACACGGTTGTACACAGCTTCCGGATCCTGTGTAGCCTGAGCGCTGTAAAGCGGCATCAAGACACCGGCAGCTAGCAGCCATTTCGTCATAAAACGACCTTTTCAGGGTTGAGAGCGTGCTGCGTTCTAGTGCGCAATCAAGGTTAATCGCTCTCGTGAACTTCATCCTACGCTGGGACAAAGCGCACACAAAATCTGCGGCATTATATACTGGCGTCACTGAAACGGAAACGACACTGCTCGCCGCGTCCATTCCCGGCGCCGCCCACATCGGAAATCCCATGCAACTCAAGAACCCCATCCTCGGCCTGTGCCAACAGTCCACCTTCATGCTCAGCGCTGCCAAAGTCGACCAATGTCCCGACGACGAAGGCTTTGAAGTGGCCTTCGCCGGGCGTTCCAACGCCGGCAAGTCCAGTGCGCTGAACACCTTGACGCACGCCAGCCTTGCGCGGACCTCGAAAACTCCGGGTCGCACGCAGCTCTTGAACTTCTTCAAGCTAGACGATGATCGTCGTCTGGTCGACCTGCCGGGTTACGGTTACGCGAAAGTGCCTATCCCGTTGAAGCTGCACTGGCAGCGTCACCTGGAAGCCTATCTGGGTGGTCGTGAGAGTTTGAAAGGTCTGATTTTGATGATGGACATCCGTCATCCAATGACCGATTTCGACCTGCTGATGCTCGACTGGGCCGTCGCCAGCGGCATGCCGATGCACATTTTGCTGACCAAAGCCGACAAGCTGACCTACGGCGCGGCGAAAAACGTCCTGCTCAAAGTTCAGGCAGACATCCGCAAGGGTTGGGGTGATGCGATCAGCATCCAGCTGTTCTCGGCGCCAAAACGCATGGGCCTGGAAGACGCCTACACTGTACTGGCAGGCTGGATGGAACTCGCGGACAAGGGCTCGGAGATTGCCGAGCAATAAATCGCGGGCAAAAAAAACCCCGGACTTCTTATGGGGAGGGGGAAGTTCCGGGGTTCAAGTTCCGGACCGCTAGGGCGGGGTCCAGATATCTGCCAACACTTAACACAACATTAGGAGCATCGAAGGGCTTCACCACCCATTCAGTAACTCTGAGTGGCGATTCAGGAGATTAGTTCAGAATTTTTTAAAAAGCCTTTGGAATAGGCCTTCGAATTTTCCGAACTAAGAGCCCTTCGGTCTTTCTGCCGCGGCACTATGCCGCAGCGGAAAACGCCTTTTCAGACGGTTCAGTGAGCCTCATCCCAGTTATTTCCTACCCCAACCTCGACCAACAGCGGCACATCAAGCTTCGCTGCGTCGCTCATGTGCACGCGAATTTCATCGCGGACCTGGTCGACCAAATCTTCACGCACCTCCAGAACCAATTCATCGTGCACCTGCAGGATGACTTTGGCGTCGAGACCTGACGCTGTCAGCCAGCTATCCACGGCAATCATGGCTTTCTTGATGATGTCCGCCGCGGTGCCTTGCATCGGGGCGTTGATCGCCGTGCGTTCGGCACCTTTGCGCAGGGCCGGGTTTTTCGCGTTGATTTCCGGCAGGTACAGGCGACGACCGAAGATGGTTTCAACGAAACCTTGTTCGGCGGCCTGGGCGCGGGTGCGTTCCATGTATTCCAGCACGCCTGGGTAACGGGCGAAGTAACGGTCGATGTAGGCCTGGGATTGCTTGCGATCAACACCAATCTGCTTGGCCAGACCAAACGCGCTCATACCGTAGATCAAACCGAAGTTGATCGCCTTGGCGCTACGACGCTGATCAGTGGTGACCTCTGCCAGTTCAACGCCGAAAACTTCGGCGGCGGTGGCCTTGTGCACGTCCAGGTCATTGCGGAACGCGTGCAGCAACCCTTCGTCCTTGGCCAGGTGAGCCATAATTCGCAGTTCGATTTGCGAATAGTCAGCGGCCAGCAGCTTGTAGCCTTTTGGTGCGACGAACGCCTGACGAATCCGACGCCCTTCAGCGGTGCGGATAGGAATGTTCTGCAGGTTCGGATCACTGGACGACAAACGCCCGGTTGCCGCTACGGCTTGGTGGTAAGAGGTGTGAATCCGCCCGGTGCGCGGGTTGATCTGCTCTGGCAGGCGATCGGTGTAGGTACTTTTCAGCTTGCTCATCGAGCGGTACTGCATCAGCACTTTGGGTAGCGGGAAATCCTGTTCGGCCAGTTCCGCCAGCACGGCTTCGGCGGTGGACGCCTGGCCCTTGGCGGTTTTGCTGAGGATTGGCAGGCCGAGTTTTTCGTACAGGATCACGCCCAATTGCTTCGGCGAGCCGAGGTTGAATTCTTCCCCGGCGATGGCGAACGCCTCACGCTCGAGGGCGACCATTTTTTCGCCCAGTTCAACGCTCTGAATGCCCAACAGGTTGGCATCGACCAGCGCGCCTTGGCGTTCGATCCGCGCCAGTACCGGCACCAACGGCATTTCGATTTCGCTCAGGACCTTGCTCAGGCTCGGAATTGCGTTGAGTTTTTCCAGCAGGGTTTGATGCAGGCGCAGTGTCACGTCGGCGTCTTCGGCGGCGTACGGCCCGGCCAGTTCCAGAGATATCTGGTCAAACGTCAGCTGCTTGGCGCCTTTGCCGGCGATGTCCTGAAAACTGGTGGTCGTGTGATTCAGGTACTTGAGCGCCAGGCTGTCCATGTCGTGACGGGTCGCGGTGGAGTCCAGCACGTAGGATTCGAGCATCGTGTCGAAAGCGACGCCTTGGACGGTGATGCCGCAGCTCTGATCGCCACCGATGGCGCAGTTGGCCAGGATGTTCATGTCGAATTTGGCGTGCTGCCCAACCTTGAGTTTGCTCGGGTCTTCCAGGATCGGCTTCAGCGCGCGCAGCACGGTATCGCGATCGAGCTGGTCGGGCACGCCCATGTAGGAATGGGTCAGCGGGATGTAGGCCGCTTCGTTGGCTTGTACAGCGAAAGACAGGCCCACCAGTTGCGCCTGCTGCGCATCGATGCCAGTGGTTTCGGTGTCGAAGGCAATCAGCTTGGCGTCGTTGAGCTTCTTCAGCCACAGGTCGAAATCAGCCTGGGTGAGGACAGTGGTGTACTTGAGTTCGGTATCGACGGTCGCTTCTTCAGCCACCGGAGCGGCGACTTCCTGGCCGGAACGCTTGGCGTCGCGCTGGTTCTCTTCGAACCAGCTCTTGAACTCCAGCAGGGTGTAGAGCTCGGCGAGTTTGTCGTGATCCGGCGTGCCCATTTGCAGGTCATCGAGGCCGATATCCAGCGGCACGTCGATTTTGATGGTTGCCAATTGATAGGAGAGAAACGCCATCTCCTTGTGCTCTTCGAGCTTGGCCGGCAGGGTTTTGGCCCCGCGAATCGGCAGGGTCGGGATGATGTCGAGCTGCGCATAGAGCTCGGTCAGGCCGCCGTTCACGCCGACCAACAGGCCGGAGGCGGTCTTCGGACCAATGCCCGGAACGCCCGGAATGTTGTCGGAAGAATCACCCATGAGTGCCAGGTAATCGATGATCTGCTCGGGAGCGACGCCGAATTTCTCCTTCACGCCCTCCACGTCCAGCGCGCTACCGGTCATGGTATTGACCAAGGTAATGTGGCCATCGACCAACTGCGCCATGTCCTTGTCGCCGGTGGAGATCACCACCGGGCGGTCGGCCGCCGCGCTGCTGCGGGCCAGGGTGCCGATCACGTCATCGGCTTCGACGCCTTCGACACACAGGAGCGGGAAGCCCAAAGCGATCACGCTCTGGTGCAGCGGCTCGATTTGCACGCGCATGTCGTCGGGCATGCTCGGGCGGTTGGCCTTGTACTCGGCGAACATTTCGTCCCGGAATGTCCCGCCCTTGGCGTCGAACACCACGGCGAACGGACTTTCCGGGTACTGCTTGCGCAGACTCTTGAGCATGTTCAGCACGCCTTTGACCGCACCGGTCGGCAAACCTTTGGAAGTGGTCAGCGGCGGCAGGGCGTGAAAGGCGCGGTACAGGTAAGAAGAACCGTCCACCAGGACGAGGGGGGCTTGGCTCATGAGCAGGATCAACCTTTTCGGCGGGTCCGGCGCTAGAATAGCGGGACCGTTGACGACAAAGGGACAAGGTTATCATGCGCACACTAAATCGCCTGTTGCTGGCTGGGTTGTTTGCATCCGTTCCGTTGGCCGTCATGGCGGCGGACGATGCGCCGACACCGGAGCCAGAAGTCACGATCCGCACGGAAGGGGACAAAACCATCCAGGAGTACCGCCAAAACGGTTTCCTGTACGCAATCAAGGTCACGCCGAAGGGCGCACCGCCGTATTTTCTGGTGCGCGCTGATGGGACAGATGCAAACTACATCCGCTCGGATCAGCCGGATATGCTGATTCCGTCGTGGAAGATTTTTGAGTGGAAGTAGCTTCTTAATTTCAATCGGCGCCGGCTCAAACAGCGGCGCCCGTACTGGCAGTTCAAACATGTCTGTGTTCACCCCGCTGGCTCGGCCCGAGCTGGAAACCTTTCTCGCCCCTTACGGGCTCGGCCGCCTGCTTGATTTCCAGGGGATTGCCGCCGGTAGCGAAAACACCAATTTCTTCATCAGCCTGGAGCAGGGCGAATTTGTCCTGACCCTGGTTGAGCGCGGTCCGGTTCAGGAAATGCCGTTCTTCATTGAACTGCTCGACGTGCTGCATGACGCCGACCTGCCAGTGCCTTATGCCTTGCGCACCACCGACGGCGTCGCCTTGCGCGAGCTGGCCGGCAAACCTGCGTTATTGCAGCCGCGTCTGGCCGGCAAGCACATCAAGGAAGCCAATGCGCAGCATTGCGCTCAGGTCGGCGAGTTGCTCGGCCATCTGCACCTTGCGACCCAGGCCAACATGATCAAGCGCAAGACCGATCGCGGCCTGGACTGGATGCTGGAAGAGGGCACGCAGTTGCTGTCGCACCTCAATGCCGAGCAAAGTGATCTGCTGCAACGGGCGCTGGACGAAATCACACAGAAGAAGACGAAAATTCTGGCGCTGCCGCGAGCCAACATCCACGCCGATCTGTTCCGCGATAACGCGATGTTCGAAGGCACTCACCTGACCGGGTTGATCGACTTCTACAACGCCTGTTCGGGGCCGATGCTCTACGACGTGGCCATTGCGTTGAACGACTGGTGTTCGGACGAGGACGGGTTGATCGACGGGCCGCGGGCGAGGGCATTGCTTGGCGCTTATGCAGCACTGCGACCGTTCACGGCGGCCGAGGCGGAGTTGTGGCCGACGATGCTGCGGGTGGCGTGTGTGCGGTTCTGGTTGTCTCGGCTGATTGCAGCTGAGTCTTTCGCCGGGCAGGACGTGCTGATTCACGATCCGATGGAGTTTCAGCAGCGTCTGGCGCAGCGGCAGCACGTCAAAACGCCGCTGCCGTTCGCCCTTTAAAAGCTTCGCGAGCAGGCTCGCTCCCACAGTTGACTGATGTGAGCACATGTTTTGTGTTCACTCGAAATTCCCTGTGGGAGCGAGCCTGCTCGCGAATGGGGGCGACACAAATGTCTGGGTTACAACGACTCCAGGCACCCCGCCAAATCATTCCCCAATTTCTCCAGCACCTGCTCATACCCCTGAGCGGTCGCCGGCGTGTATCCGCCAAGCGCATCAAGCTCTGCTAGCTTGACGGGCAAACCCGCCACCAGGGTTTCCGCCAGACGCGGACGCAACGGCGGTTCGCTGAACACACAGGTTTTGCCGACTTCCTGCAATCGAGTGCGCATCGCCGCGACGTGCTGGGCGCCGGGCTGGACCTCGGCGGCGACGCTGAATACGCCGGTGTGCTTGAGGCCGTAGGCGTCTTCAAAGTAGTCGAAGGCCTCGTGGAATACGAAGTACGGTTTGCCCGCGATACCGGCCAGACGCGCTTTCAAGCGAAGATCCATTGCATCCAGACGCTCATCGAACGCCTTGAGGTTGCTCTGATAACGTGCGGCATTGGCCGGATCGGCTGCACTCAAGTCAGCCGCCATTTTTGTGGCGATGACGCGGGCGTTGACCGGCGAAAGCCACAAGTGCGCGTCCAGACTGCCGGGGCGGTGATCGTGATCATGCTCGTCGGCTTCTTCAGCGTGGGAGTGGCTATCTTCGGCGAAACGTCGCAGTTTCAGGTCCGGCAGGTCCTGCACGGCGACGCTCGGCAGCGTACGACCACTCAGCACGCGTGGCAGGAAACCTTCCATGCCCGGCCCGATCCAGTAAACCAGATCCACCGATTGCACCTTCCGTACGTCGGATGGGCGCAAGGCATAGTTATGCGGGGAGGCGCCGGGCGGGAGCAAGACTTCCGGAATCGCCACACCGTCCTGCACCGCAGCGGCGATCAGCTGTAGAGGCTTGATACTGGTGAGAACTTTGACTTCGGCGTGAGCTGAACTCATCAGCAGAAAACTGGCGACAAATGCGACAAAGATAGAAAAAAGTCGGGACACGATGACCACTCGAAGAGGCGAGAACGGGTAACATAATAACGTCTCTCACAAAACTCGTCGCCGCTCATGCCTAAAACACCGATTGCCAGCCGTCCCCACGACCACTCTCATTGCGTCCATAGCGCATTGTCTGAGGCCGATGTTCTGTGCGCACGTCAAGGCCTGCGCCTGACCGCCTTGCGCCGGCGGGTGCTGGAACTGGTCTGGCAAAGCCACAAACCGTTGGGTGCCTACGACATTCTCGCGGTGCTCAGCGAGCAGGACGGCCGCCGTGCGGCGCCGCCGACCGTGTACCGTGCGCTGGATTTTCTGCTGGAAAACGGCCTGGTACACCGCATCTCCTCGCTGAACGCCTTCGTCGGCTGCAATCAACCTGGACACGCCCACCAGGGCCAGTTTCTGATCTGCCGTGAATGCCACGCCGCCATCGAGCTCGAACAGAAATCCATCAGCGACGCGATCATCGGTAGCGCCAAGGATGTCGGATTTGTCGTGGAAGGCCAGACCGTTGAAGTGGTCGGCCTCTGCTCAGGTTGCCAGGGGGTTTGATGAGCAACGCGCTGATCCGCCTCGAGCAGGTTGCTGTCACCTTTGCCGGGCAAAACGTGCTGGATAACATCGAGCTGAGCGTCGAGCCGGGGCAGATCGTCACCCTGATCGGCCCTAACGGCGCCGGCAAGACCACGCTGGTGCGCGCTGTACTCGGTCTGTTGAAACCGGACAGTGGCAGCGTGTGGCGCAAGCCGAAACTGCGGGTCGGTTACATGCCGCAAAAACTTCACGTCGATCCGACGCTGCCGCTGTCGGTGCTGCGCTTCTTGCGTCTGGTGCCAGGCGTGGACCGCGCCATGGCCTTGGCGGCACTCAAGGAAGTCGGCGCCGAACAGGTGATCGACAGCCCGGTGCAAAGTGTTTCCGGTGGCGAAATGCAGCGGGTGCTGCTGGCCCGGGCATTGCTGCGTGAGCCGGAACTGCTGGTGCTCGACGAACCTGTGCAAGGCGTTGACGTGGCCGGTCAGGCCGAGCTCTACAGCCTGATCACACGATTGCGTGACCGTCACGGCTGCGGCGTGTTGATGGTGTCCCACGATCTGCACCTGGTGATGAGTACCACCGACCAGGTGGTCTGCCTCAACCGTCACGTCTGCTGCTCCGGGCATCCCGAGCAGGTCAGCGGCGATCCGGCTTTCGTCGAGCTGTTCGGAAAGAACGCACAAAGCCTGGCGATTTATCACCACCATCACGACCACGCCCATGACTTGCATGGCTCGGTGGTCAGCGCGGCCCCGTCGGCCCCTACCCACGTTCACGGAGATAGCTGCAAGCATGGCTGATTTTCTGCTCTACGCCCTGCTTGCAGGTCTGGCCCTGGCGTTGGTCGCGGGCCCGTTGGGTTCGTTCGTGGTCTGGCGGCGCATGGCCTACTTCGGCGACACCCTTTCCCATGCCGCGCTGCTCGGCGTGGCACTGGGTTTTCTGCTGGATGTCAGCCCGACCGTTGCGGTCACCGTAGGCTGCCTGCTGTTGGCGGTGTTGCTGGTGACCTTGCAACAGCGCCAACCGCTGGCGTCCGACACGCTTTTGGGAATTCTCGCACCGAGCACGCTCTCTTTGGGCCTGGTCGTACTAAGCTTCATGCACGAAGTGCGGATCGACCTGATGGCTTATCTGTTCGGCGACTTGCTGGCGATCAGCCCGACCGATCTGGCCTGGATACTCGGCGGCAGCGCGGCCGTTCTGGCCTTGCTGGTGACGTTGTGGCGGCCATTGCTGGCAATCACGGTGCACGAAGAACTGGCCAGGGTTGAAGGTCTGCCGGTGGCGGCGTTGCGCCTGACCCTGATGTTGCTGATTGCCGTGGTGATCGCTGTGGCGATGAAAATCGTCGGTGTGTTGCTGATTACGTCCTTGCTGATCATCCCGGCGGCTGCGGCACAACGTCACGCCCGGTCACCGGAGCAGATGGCACTGGGCGCGAGCCTGCTGGGTATGCTCGCGGTCTGTGGCGGGCTGGCGCTGTCGTGGTTCAAGGACACCCCGGCGGGCCCATCGATTGTTGTGACGGCCGCCGCACTGTTTCTGCTGAGTTTTGTCCTGCCCCGTCGAGGGGTGTAGACTTGCTCGTTTTTTGCGCAAATAGAGAGTCGCAGGAATGAAGCCGTTCGCCTCCCGTTATCTGCTCCTTGTCGCATTTTCGCTGCTACTGGGCGCTTGCCAAAGCACGCCACCGGCGGCCACCGAGGCTACCGGTGCACGGGCCACGGCCATCGCACAGCTGGAACAAAGCCTCGCCAGCAGTGAGCTGGCGACTGCCGAAGATCAACTCGCTGCCTTGCAGGCCGAGTCGCCCAACGATCAATCCCTTGAGCAATACCAGCGGCAACTGGCCGAAGCCTATCTGCGCCGCAGTCAGATCGTGCTGCAAAAAGGCGATGTGAATGCCGCCGCGACGGCGCTGGCCCGGGCCCGGGCGTTGATGCCAAAGGCTCCGGCGCTGACCGGTGGGGTCAACAACGCCATCGTCAATGCCCGCAAAGCCGAGCTGGATAGAGCCGAAGCTGCGCTCATGGCTGCTGAAGCCAAGCCGCAGGCCAAAGTCATTGATCCGACGGCTGAAAGCACCACGGTTGCATTGAACCTGACTGATATGACGAAGCTTCGTCGCCAACTGGATGCGATCGCCGCCGATGTGGTGAATTACCAGTGCGACGTGAGTATTCAGGCGCCACGCACCCAGGACGTCCCTTGGTTGGCCACGTTGCTGACCAAGCGGGTGAAGAAACTCGATGCGGATTTTGATCTGAATCTGGAGAAGCAGATTCTGCGCAACGTGCCGGCGCAGATGGTTTTGAGCCCTCGCAAGCCTTAAAAGCTTCGCGAGCAGGCTCGCTCCCACAGTGTCTCGGGGTGAACACAAATCTGTGGTCAACCACAAATCCTGTGGGAGCGAGCCTGCTCGCGAAGGCGTCCTCTCTATCGATACAAAACGTTAAGCCGGAATCGCCTTGGCTTTCGGCTCTCTGTCCCACACCCGATGCTGTCCGATCGCGGCAAAAAACGCTTTGATCAACTTCGCATCCGCCCCCACGATCAACCCCGCATCAGCCTCCAGCTTCAACACATCCAGCAACTGTTTGGCTTCGCCCTGCAGCGCAATCGCCTTCAAGTGCTTGTACGCCTCCAGCACGTAATGCAGCGCCACACCGTCAGTGCTCAACGCCTTGATCGACGCCGCGCCACCGGGCACAAACACCGCATCGAACGCCACCGAAGGCGAGCCTTCCATCGACGCATCGACCGGCAGCGTCTTGCCATCGGCGGTTGTCACAGGCGCAGACGTCGGGCCGAGCAGTTTGGCGTGCGCACCTTCGGCCTTCAGCGCCTTCTTCATTGCCTCAATCGCTGCACCATCGACGCCATTGGCTGCCAGGATTGCCACTTTGCGGGTTTTGATATCCGCCGGCAGCAAGTTGGCCTGACTCAGGGCCGGCGAGCGATCCAGTGAGGTTTTGCGCACTTCGATCGTCCCCGCTTTGGGCGCTGGCAACCCCAGGTTCTGCGCCACGCGCTTAGCCAGTTCCAGATCGATGTTGGCCAGAATCTCATTCACCTGGCGCGCGCGGATGAACGCCCGCTCAACCTTGCCCAACTCGAAGCTGTAAGCCGAGATGATGTGCTCCTGCTCGTGCTTGCTCATGCTGTGGAAAAACAGCCGCGCCTGGGAGAAGTGGTCGCTGAACGACTCGCTGCGCTGACGGATCTTGTTGGCGTCGATGCGCTCTGGATAACTTTCGAAGCCGCCATCCTGGGCTGCCGGCGGCGTTTCTTTCGGCCACCCGCTATCAATGGAGTTCGGCTCGTAGGACGCGCGGCCCTTGTCGATGGTGCTGCGATGCAACGCATCCCGTTGACCATTGTGGAACGGTGCCACCGGGCGGTTGATCGGGATCTCGTGAAAGTTCGGCCCACCGAGTCGGCTGATTTGCGTATCGGTGTAGGAAAACAGCCGACCTTGCAGCAATGGGTCGTTGGAAAAGTCGATCCCCGGCACGATATGCCCAGGGCAGAAGGCGACCTGTTCGGTTTCGGCGAAGAAGTTATCGGGGTTACGGTTGAGGGTCATTTTGCCCAACGGGGTGATCGGCACCAATTCTTCCGGAATCAGCTTGGTCGGGTCGAGGATATCGAAGTCGAATTTATGTTCGTTTTCCTCCTCGATGATCTGTACGCCCAGTTCCCATTGCGGGTAGTCGCCCATCTCGATCGACTCCCAGAGATCGCGACGGTGGTAATCCGTGTCTTTACCGGCGAGTTTCTGCGCTTCATCCCACACCAGCGAACACGTCCCGGCAGTGGGGCGCCAGTGGAATTTGACGAAGCGCGATTTACCTTCGGCGTTGATCAGGCGGAAGGTGTGCACGCCGAAGCCTTGCATGCTGCGCAGGCTTTTCGGGATCGCCCGGTCGGACATGGTCCAGATCACCATGTGCGCCGACTCCGGTACCAGGGAGACAAAATCCCAAAAGGTATCGTGAGCTGAGCCGCCGGTGGGTATCTCATTGTGCGGCTCGGGTTTCACCGCGTGCACGAAGTCAGGAAACTTGATCGCATCCTGAATGAAAAACACCGGCATGTTGTTGCCCACCAAGTCGAAGTTGCCTTCGTCGGTGAAAAACTTCACCGCGAAACCTCGTACGTCGCGCACGGTATCGCCCGAGCCACGAGGGCCCTGCACCGTGGAGAAGCGGACGAAGACCGGGGTTTTTTGGCTTGGGTCTTGTAGGAACCCGGCCTTGGTCAGCACGGAATGGGTTTCATAAGTCTGAAAGTAGCCGTGAGCACCGGTGCCGCGGGCGTGGACGATGCGCTCGGGAATGCGTTCATGGTCAAAGTGCGTGATCTTTTCACGCATGATGAAGTCTTCCAGCAGCGATGGCCCGCGGGCGCCGACCTTCAACGTGTTCTGGTTGTCCGAGACTTTCACGCCCTGGTTGGTGCGCAGGGCCTGTTCAGTCGCGTCGGAGCGAAAGGGCTCCAGGCTGTCGAGCTTGGCATTGGTGTTACTGCGGTCCGGGGTATCGGTCCCGGCCAATGCGCTTTTTGGGGCGGCAGGTTTTTTAGTACTCATCAGACAAAACTCCTCGTTGCGATTCCCGCCGTAGCCGGACTTTTGAGCAATACCCCAGGCACGGACCGGGGGCGTTTTCGAGTTGCCTAATTAGTGACTGATGACGTTTTGCGCCGTTCCTTTTTTCTAACCTTTGATCGCGTTATTGCCAAATGGAAGGTTGAATGCGGAATAAATGCTAATAACCTCTATACGGACAGGCTAAAATGCGCGCCCGGCTAACCGCTGACCCTTTTCCAACGCGCCCCACAAGGTTCGCTACGTGATCGAGTTTCAAAACGTCCACAAAACTTACCGCGTCGCCGGTAAGGATATTCCCGCCCTGCATCCGACCAGTCTGACGATTGAGAACGGTCAGGTCTTCGGTCTGATCGGCCATTCCGGCGCGGGAAAAAGTACCCTGCTGCGTCTGATCAATCGCCTGGAAGAGTCCAGTGGCGGCAAGATATTCGTCGACGGCGAAGAAGTCACCGCGCTCGACGCCAACAGCCTGCGGCGCTTCCGTCAGCAGGTCGGGATGATTTTCCAGCACTTCAACTTGTTGGCATCCAAGACCGTGGCCGACAACGTCGCGCTGCCGCTGACCCTGGCCGGTGAACTGTCGCGCAGCGACATCGACCGGCGTGTGGCCGAATTGCTGAAGCGGGTCGGCCTGTCCGACCACGCCAAAAAGTACCCGGCGCAGTTGTCCGGTGGCCAGAAGCAGCGCGTCGGCATTGCCCGCGCCCTGGCGACCAAGCCGAAAATCCTGCTGTGCGACGAAGCCACCAGCGCACTGGACCCGCAGACCACTGCGTCGGTCCTGCAATTGCTGGCCGAGATCAATCGCGAGCTGAAGCTGACCATCGTGTTGATCACCCACGAGATGGACGTGATCCGCCGGGTCTGCGACCAGGTCGCGGTGATGGACGCTGGCGTGATCGTCGAGCAAGGTTCGGTGGCCGAGGTGTTCCTGCATCCGAAGCACCCGACCACCAAGCGCTTCGTGCAAGAAGACGAGCAGATCGACGAAAGCGAACAGCGCGATGACTTCGCTCACGTTCCAGGCCGCATCGTGCGTCTGACCTTCCAGGGCGAAGCGACCTACGCACCGCTACTGGGCACCGTCGCTCGGGAAACGGGTGTGGACTACAGCATCCTGGCCGGTCGTATCGATCGCATTAAAGACGTGCCCTACGGGCAGTTGACCCTGGCCGTTACCGGTGGCGACATGGACGCGGCGTTCGCCCACTTCACCGCAGCTGACGTCCACATGGAGGTGCTGCGCTGATGGAAGTCCTGACAAGTTTCTTCGTCAATATCGACTGGTTCGAAATCTGGCTGGCCACCGGCGATACCTTTCTGATGCTCTTCGGTTCGCTGTTGTTCACCGTTTTGCTCGGCCTGCCTTTGGGCGTGCTGTTGTTCCTCTGCAGCCCGCGTCAGTTGCTGGAAGCCAAAGGCGTCTACGCGATGCTGTCGCTGGTGGTGAACATCCTGCGTTCGCTGCCGTTCATCATTCTGCTGATTGTGATGATTCCGTTCACTGTGTTGATCACCGGTACTTCCCTCGGTGTCGCCGGTGCGATTCCACCGCTGGTGGTGGGCGCTACGCCATTCTTCGCGCGACTGGTGGAAACCGCTCTGCGTGAAGTGGATCGCGGCATCATCGAGGCGACCCAGGCCATGGGCGCGACGACGCGGCAGATCATCACCAATGCCTTGCTGCCGGAAGCCCGCCCGGGCATCTTCGCGGCGATTACGGTGACAGCCATTACACTGGTGTCCTACACGGCGATGGCGGGTGTGGTCGGCGCGGGTGGTCTGGGCGACCTGGCGATCCGTTTCGGTTACCAGCGTTTCCAACCTGATGTGATGGTCGTGACGGTGATGTTGCTGCTGGTGATCGTTCAGGTTCTGCAAACCGTTGGCGACAAACTGGTTGTCCATTTCTCCAGAAAATAAAGCGTTCACGTCAATAAGTCATGAGCCGGCCATTCGCTGGCAGGCGCCGAAGACCGGCGTCGCAAGCGAGTACCCACAAGGAGTTAGCTGAATGAAAAAATTACTCGTAGCGCTCGCAGCCGTTGCAGCGTTCTCTGCTCAGGCCGATGAAACCCTGACCGTCGCGGCCACCCCGGTCCCGCACGCAGAAATCCTCGAATTCGTGAAACCGGCCCTGGCCAAAGAAGGCGTGGACCTGAAGGTCAAAGTCTTCACCGACTACATCCAGCCGAACGTGCAGGTGGCCGAAAAACGTCTGGACGCCAACTTCTTCCAGCACCAGCCGTACCTCGATGAATTCAACAAGGCCAAGGGCACCAACCTGGTCGCCGTTGCCGGCGTGCACCTGGAGCCGCTGGGCGCTTACTCCAGCAAGTACAAAGCGCTGACCGAGCTGCCAGGCGGCGCCAACGTAGTAATCCCGAATGACGCCACCAACGGCGGCCGTGCGCTGTTGCTGCTGGCGAAGGCTGGCCTGATCAAGCTGAAGGATTCGAACAACATCCTCGCGACCGTCAAGGACATCACCGAGAACTCCAAGGACCTGAAATTCCGTGAACTGGAAGCCGCGACCATCCCGCGCGTGCTGACCCAGGTCGACCTGGCGCTGATCAACACCAACTACGCGCTGGAAGCCAAACTTGATCCGTCCAAGGACGCGCTGGTCATCGAAGGCAACGACTCGCCTTACGTGAACATCCTCGTGGCCCGTCCAGACGACAAGGACAGCGAAGCGATGAAGAAGCTGATTGCTGCCCTGCACAGCCCGGAAGTAAAAGCCTTCATCCTCGAGAAGTACAAAGGCGCGGTACTGCCTGCGTTCTGATCTACCGCTTGAACGAAAAATGGGGCGCATTGAATGCGCCCCATTTTTTTGCCTGAAACACAGTCCCCTGTGGGAGCGAGCCTGCTCGCGATAGCGGTGTATCAGTCGACATAGATGTTGAATGTACCGACGCCATCGCGAGCAGGCTCGCTCTCACAAGGGGATGTGGTGCTTATTTGCGGTTAAGCATCACCGGCAACTGCGCCACCAATTTCACGTTGTTCAACGGCGCCCGAATGAACCCACGCTGCGTCCCGTCCGGCCCGATCACCGCCAGGTTGCCGCTGTGATCGACGGTGTAATTCGGTTTACCGGTATCCGCCGGAATGAACGGAATGCTCACCGCGTTGGCCAGTGTCTGAATGTCTTCCACCGACGAGGCCGTCAGCCCTTTGAATTGCGGATCGAAGTAGCCCAGGTACTGCTTGAGCTGCTGGGGCGTGTCGCGGTTCGGGTCGATGCTGACCAGAATGATCTGCAACTTGGCCACAGCCTCTGGCGGCAGTTCGCTCTTGATCTGGCGCAGCTGGGCGAGGGTGGTCGGGCAGATGTCCGGGCAGAAGGTGTAGCCGAAGAACAGCAGCGACCATTTGTCTTTCAGCTCGTTGACCGCCACCGGTTTGCCGTCCTGGTCGGTCATCGTCACGTTCGGCAGGTTGCGGCTTTGCGGCAGCAGAATGATCCCTGCATCGATCAGAGCCGTCGGGTCGCCCTGGCCTTTACCGGACAGCACTTTGTTGATGGTCAGGCCCAGGACCAGCGCGATCAGGGCAACGAGGATGAAGACGGTTTTCTGAGTTCGAGTCATAGGTTCAACAGTAAGTAGTGGTCTACGAGCAGCGCGATAAACAGCAGGAACAAGTAGTAAATAGAGTACTTGAACGTGTTGATCGCCGCGTGCGGCCGAGTGCCACGGTACAGCACCACGGCCCATTGCAGAAACCTCGCGCCCAGTCCCAGCGCGCAAATCAGGTAGAGCACACCGCTCATGTGGATCACGTACGGCATCAGGCTCACGGCCAGCAGCGCGAAGGTATAAAGCAGGATGTGGACCTTGGTGTAGTGCTCGCCATGGGTCACCGGCAGCATCGGGATGTCAGCCTTGGCGTATTCCTCTTTGCGGTGAATGGCCAGGGCCCAGAAGTGTGGTGGGGTCCAGGCGAAGATGATCAGCACCAGCAACAGGGGTTCGGCGCTGACGTGGCCGGTGGCGGCGGTCCAGCCGAGCAGTGGCGGGGCGGCTCCAGCCAGGCCGCCTATGACGATGTTTTGCGGCGTCGCGCGTTTCAGGAAACCGGTGTAGACCACCGCATAGCCGAGCAGCGAGGCCAGGGTCAGCCACGCCGTCAGTGGATTGGTGAAGGCCAGCAGTACGGCTTGCCCAAGCACCGCCAATACCAAGGCAAACGTCAGCGCGGCCGCTGGCGACACCCGGCCTTCGGCCAAGGGACGTTTGTGCGTGCGGGCCATGACCGCATCGATGCGTCGGTCCACCACATGATTCACCGCCGCCGCACCGCCGGCACACAGCGCAATCCCCAGATTGCCGAACACCAGCACCGTCCATGGCACCCCGGCGCGGGTCGCGAGGAACATCCCCACCAGCGAGGTGATGAGCATCAGCACCACCACTTTCGGCTTGGTCAGCTCCAGGTAGTCACGCCAGATCGCTTGACTGTGACGTGCGCCGATCAGAGTCGCCATGGCATCTCTCCTTTTATTGTTATGGGCCCGGCTGAGTGTTTGCGCGGGCTGAACCGCCAGCGCGCAGGGGGTTGCTGCTTGACCCGAACCAGACTGGTTCGCGCGTGATAATTAACCAGCACCATCGTCAGCAATAGCGCCGCGCCGCCCGCGTTGTGCGCGACGGCCACTGGCAGCGGCAGGTGAAACAGCACATTGCTGATGCCGAGGGTGATTTGCGCGGCGAGTGCGATCAACACCAGCCCCGCCAAGCGCGTCATGCCGACCACCTTCAGTTGCCAGGCCAGCCCCAGCAACACCAGGGTCACCAGCAATGCGCCGATGCGGTGAGTCAGATGAATCGCCGTGCGGGCATCGCTGTCCAGTTGCCCGCCGAGGTAATTGGGGCCGATGTGTTGAGTCAGGTGAAAACCGTTGGCGAAGTCCGCAGGCGGCAGCCATTGCCCATGACAGGTCGGGAAGTCGATACAGGCCACCGCCGCGTAGTTGGAACTGACCCATCCACCCAAGGCAATTTGCAGGATCACCAGCAGCAACCCAGCGGTCGCCCAGTATTGCAAACGCCGTGGCACGGTCAGCGCCGGCAACACGCCGGACAATCGCAATGTCAGCAAAAACAGCAGGCTCAACGTCGCAAAACCACCGAGCAAATGCCCGGTGACCACTTGCGGCCAGAGCTTGAGCGTCACCGTCCACATGCCGAACGCTGCCTGGGCGAACACCACGGCCAGCAGGAACAACGGCAACTTCACCGGTTGCCCCGGATGACGACGATGGACCCAGGCGCGACCCGCCAGCACCGAGATCAGCAGCCCCAGCGTGCCGGCGAAGTAGCGGTGAACCATCTCGTTCCAGCCCTTATGGGCTTCGACGGGAGCGTCGGGAAAATGCAGTTCGGCATGGGCCAATTGAACTTCGTTTTTCGGCACGCTGATAAAGCCATAGCAACCCGGCCAGTCCGGGCAGCCGAGGCCGGCGTGGGTCAGGCGGGTGTAAGCGCCGAGCAACACCACAATCAGTGCCAGCAAGGTGGCAAACAGCGCGAGGCGAAATCCAGGTTTGGCCATGACGATGCCCTTATCCGATGTTCGACAGTTTCAGCAGATGACGCAGGTCGTTGAGCAGATCCTTACCCTTCACCGTCGGGTCGTAGCGCAGCACCAGATTGCCGTGAGGGTCGATGATCCACAGCTGTGGCACGGTCTTGTCCCCGGTGCCGGCGGTTTTGTTGAAGGTACTGAAGGTGGCGAGGTCCAGAGGATACCGTTGCAGTTGAGGATACTCGCGCGTCAGCTTGGCGTCGTATTCACTGCTCAGCGGTTGTGCCGCGGCCAAGGCATGACTGGCGCGCCCGGCATCACGGCCGAGGCCGATCTGGATCTGCCGCGCCAGATACACCAGTTGCTGGCAGTCCACCGAGCAATCCTTGGGCGCCGTGACCAATATCTGCCAGCGGTCCTCTTGTGCCTGCACGCCGAGTTCGGCGCGGGTCTGGCCGTTGCCGATCAATTCGCCGTGATAGCTGCGACCTTCCGGCACCCAGAACTGCAATTTGTACATGCCGGTGGCGAGGATCATCGGACCGATCACTCCAAGCAGGATCAGCAGCAACTGCAAGCGACCTTTGCGCCGACTCGCCGGCGTTTTCGCCTCAGACATGCCGGGTGGATTCATGGCCGCTCCCATGGTGTTTCTCCTTTGCGTTGTGCCAGCCGAGATAGAGATAAAGGCCGAACAGGGCGATCGACATGGCGAACCACTGCACGGCATAAGCCAGGTGTTTTTCCGGCCCCATGGCCACCACCGGCCAATCGGCCTGGTAGGACGCGGGGCCGTTTTCTGCGCGTATTTCGTAAGCAAAACCTTCACGATCCAGCGCCGTCCAGAGCTTGGCCGGTTCAACTGCGGTCACCAGTTGTGGCCACGAGGTGGTATTCGGGTCGGCGTGCAATTGGAAGGTGGCGCCGGGGGAGACGTAGACCCAGGCATCAAGACTCAAGGCCTGAGTCGGTGTGGTGAATTGCGGTGGGGTGCGGCGATCCGGCCACGGCAGCCAGCCGCGATTGACCAGCAACCAGAGCCCGGTCGCTTGGTCCTGAAACGGTTGCAGCAGCTCGACCCCGACCTTACCGTTGCGCTGACGGTTATCCAGCAACAGGCTGTGTGCGGCATCGAACTGGCCGTGCAGGTGAACCCGGCGGAAGGCCGGATCTGCGGTGTGTTGCAGCTCGGTGCTGGCCGTCGGTTCAGCTGCGCGGCGCTCGGTGTAGCTTTGCAGCAGCGCGCTTTTCTCTGCGCCCCGGCTCAATTGCCAGAACCCCAGTGACACCAGCATGGGCAACAACACCGCGACCACCAGGGTCGGTACGATGCCCGGCCGAAAGCGCTTCATGGCGTCGCCAGAAAGTCGCTAGTCGCGATAGCTATACTCAAGTGCATCGCCTTTCCCCCGGAGTCTCACCATGCTCAAAGCAGCCATCGTCCTGATGCTGATTGCCACGGTTGTCAGCCTGTTCAGCGGCCTGTTTTTTCTGGTCAAGGACGACAGCAGCTCGAACCGCCTCGTCATTGCCTTGAGTGTTCGTGTTGCCCTGGCCGCCATTACCGTCGGCTTGATTGCCTGGGGTTTTTTCAGCGGCCAGTTGGTCTCTACTGCGCCTTGGTAAAGCCTCAGAGCACGTAGACGAAAACGAACAGACCGATCCACACCACGTCCACGAAGTGCCAGTACCAGCTCGCCGCTTCAAACGCGAACTGGTGCTCGGCGTCAAAGTGCCCGCGCATGATCCGCATCAACATCACAAACAAGATGATGGTGCCGATGGTCACGTGGGCGCCGTGGAAGCCGGTGAGCATGAAGAACGTCGCGCCGTAGATGCCCGAACCGAGGGTCAGGCCCAGTTCGTGGTAAGCATGGATGTACTCTTCGGCCTGAAAGCCGAGGAATCCGCACCCCAGCAATACGGTGAGCGCCAGCCAGATTTTCAGCGCGCCGCGATGGCCTTTCTTCAAGGCGTGGTGGGCGATGGTCACGGTGACGCTGGAACTCACCAGCAAAACGGTATTGAGCAGCGGCAGGCCCCAGGGACTGATGACTTCCTTGGGCGGCGGGAAGAGTTTCGGGTCAGGGGTGTGCAGCAATGGCCAGGCGAACTGGAAATTCGGCCAAAGCATATGAGCGATGCCTTTGACCCCTTCACCCCCGAGCGCCGGGCCGGAAATGTTACGCACATAAAACAGCGCGCCGAAGAAGGCGATGAAGAACATCACCTCCGAAAAGATGAACCAGCTCATGCCCCAGCGGAACGAGCGATCCATCTGTGCGCTGTACAACCCCTGGCGGCTTTCCTTGATCACCGTACCGAACCAGCCGAACAGCATGTAGGCCAGCAGCAGGCCACCGACGAAAAAGATCAGCGGGCCGTGGGAGTCTGGCCGCGCCGCTTTCAGGTCGTTGAACCAGGTGGCCAGGCCGAACACGGTGGTGAGCATGCCGGCGGTGGCAATGATCGGCCATTTGCTCTGGGCCGGTACGTAATAGTGTTCATGAGTTGCCATTTATTGTTCTCCTTATCGGGCACGCTCAGCCGCCAGTATTTACAGCCACCGGTGGATGTCGGGCGGTGATATCGAACAGCGTGTAAGACAGCGTCAGGTGCTTCACATCCTTGGGCAGGTCACGGTCAACGATGAAACGTACCGGCATCTCGATCCGTTGACCGGGCTGCAGCACTTGCTGGGTAAAGCAGAAACATTCCGTCTTGTGGAAGTACGCCGCCGCGTTGCTGGGCGCGATGCTCGGAACCGCCTGGGCGCTCATCGGGCGATCGGTGGGGTTGTGGGCGATGAAAATCATCTCGTTCACCGCCCCCGGGTTGGCCGTCAGCTCGTCACCTTTGGGATAGAAATCCCAGGACATGTCCGCGGCATTGGTCGACAGAAACTGCACGCGCACCTGCCGCGAGGTGTCGACCGTTTGCTCGCCCTCGTACTGCCCGGCTGTCTTGCCATTGATGCCGAACGCCTTGCACATCACGTCGTAGATCGGCACCAGGGCAAACCCGAAGACAAACATAGCCACTACGACCAGCAGCAGGCGCGTGACCAGCTTCTTCAACGAAATCGAATCAGCCATGGTGCGAACCCTCAACACCCAATTGTGGTGACCACAAACCTGTGGCGAGGGGATTTATCCCCGTTGGGCTGCGAAGCGGCCCTAAAACCTGCAACCGCGCCGTATCAGACGTACAGCATGCTCTGGCTTTGGGGCTGCTTCGCAGCCGAACGGGGATAAATCCCCTCGCCACAAAGGCATGGCCAGTACTCACCAGGGTAGAGGTGTTCATTTCACTTCCGGCGGCGTGGTGAAGGTGTGATACGGCGCCGGTGACGGAATACTCCATTCCAGGCCTTCGGCCCCATCCCACGGTTTGGCCGGTGCTGGCGGGCCGCCGCGGATGGTCTTGATCACGATGAACAGGAAGAATATCTGCGTGGCGCCGAACATGAATGCGCCGATCGACGACACCATGTTGAAGTCGGCGAATTGCAGGTTGTAGTCCGGAATTCGCCGCGGCATGCCCGCCAGCCCCACGAAGTGCATCGGGAAGAACGCCATGTTCATGCCGATGAACGAGAGCCAGAAGTGCAGCTTGCCGAGGGTTTCGTCGTACATGTGGCCGGTCCATTTCGGCATCCAGTAGTAGGCCGAGGCGAAGATCCCGAAGATCGCCCCCGGTACCAGTACATAGTGGAAGTGCGCGACCACAAAGTAGGTGTCCTGGTACTGGAAGTCCGCCGGGGCGATGGCCAGCATCAGCCCGGAGAACCCGCCGATGGAAAACAGGATCACGAACGCCACCGCAAACAGCATCGGTGTCTCGAAGGTCAGCGAGCCTTGCCACATGGTGCTGGCCCAGTTGAACACCTTGACCCCGGTGGGTACGGCGATCAGCAACGTGGCGTACATGAAGAACAACTCGCCCACCAACGGAATGCCGACCACGAACATGTGGTGCGCCCAGACGATGAACGACAGGAACGCGATACTCGCCGTCGCATAGACCATCGAGGTGTAGCCAAACAGCGGCTTGCGTGAGAAGGCCGGAATGATCGAGCTGACGGCACCGAAGGCCGGCAGGATCATGATGTACACCTCGGGGTGACCGAAAAACCAGAACACGTGCTGGAACAGCACCGGGTCACCACCACCGGCGGCACTGAAGAAGCTGGTGCCGAAGTGGATGTCCATCAGCATCATCGTCACGCACCCGGCCAGCACCGGCATCACCGCGATCAGCAGGAACGCGGTAATCAGCCAGGTCCAGACGAACAGCGGCATTTTCATCAGCGTCATGCCGGGGGCGCGCAGGTTGAGGATGGTGGCGATCACGTTGATCGCGCCCATGATCGAACTGATCCCCATCAAATGGATGGCGAAGATGAAGAAGGTCACGCTTTCCGGCGCGTAGGTCGTCGACAGCGGGGCGTAGAACGTCCAGCCGAAGTTCGGTCCGCCGCCGGGGGTGAACAGGGTCGATACCAGCAGGATGAACGCCGCCGGCAATAGCCAAAAGCTGAAGTTGTTCATCCGTGGCAGGGCCATGTCCGGCGCGCCGATCATCAACGGAATCATCCAGTTGGCGAGGCCGACGAAGGCCGGCATCACCGCACCGAAGACCATCACCAGACCGTGCATGGTGGTCATCTGGTTGAAGAACTCCGGCTGGACGATTTGCAGTCCCGGCTGGAACAACTCGGCACGAATTACCATCGCGAACGAGCCGCCGAGCAAGAACATGGAGAACGCGAACCACAGGTACAGCGTGCCGATATCCTTGTGGTTGGTAGTCAGCACCCAGCGCATCAGGCCTTTGGCGGGGCCGTGGGCGTGGGCGGTGCCGGTATGAACATGGTCATCGACTACAGCAGTCATGTCCTGTCTCCTGCAAACAGATGGGCTGGGCAGGCCGGGACGTGATGCCCCGACTGGTTCCTTACGTGCGCAATAGACCGGGTCATTTGCTTTCCGCCTGTTTCAGCTCCAGCACTTCTTTAGGGGTGACCATGTCGCCCTTGTTGTTGCCCCAGGCGTTACGTTCGTAGGTCACGACCGCTGCGATATCGACTTCCGAGAGCTGCTTGCCGAACGCCGCCATGGCGGTGCCGGGCTTGCCGTGGAAGACAATGCTCAGGTGCCCTTCTTTCGGTCCGGTGGCAATTTTCGAGCCTTTGAGTGCCGGGAACATCGGCGGCAGGCCCTGACCTTCGGCCTGGTGACAGGCGACGCAGGTGGTGTGATAGATCTTGTCGCCGCGCTCTTTGAGCTCGTCGAGGGTCCATTCCTTGCTGGTCAGTTCTTTGAGCTGCATGGCCTCAGCCTTGCGTTCGCCCAGCCATTTTTCGTAATCGGCCTTTTCCTTGACCTCGACCACGATCGGCATGAAGCCGTGGTCCTTGCCGCACAATTCGGCGCATTGACCGCGGTAGATGCCGGGCTTGTCGATCCGGGTCCAGGCTTCGTTGACGAACCCCGGAATCGCATCGCGCTTGACCGCAAAGGCCGGCACCCACCAGGAGTGGATGACGTCGGCGGAAGTCACCAGGAAGCGCACCTTGGCGCCGATCGGCAGCACCAAAGGCTTATCGACCTCAAGCAAGTAGTGCTCGCTCTTGGCTTCCTTGTTGTGGATCTGATCGGCGGGGGTGGTCAGGTTGCTGAAGAACTCAACGTCCTGGCCCAGGTATTTGTAGTGCCACTTCCACTGATAGCCGGTGACCTGGATATCGATATCCGGCTCACTGGCGTCGTACATCTTGATCAGGGTTGCAGTCGCGGGAACCGCCATGGCCACCAGGATCAGGAAGGGCACGATGGTCCAGAGGATTTCAACGGTGGTGCTTTCATGAAATTTTGCGGCCACCTGCCCAGTCGAGCGGCGGTGGAGAATCATCGACCAGAACATGGCGCCGAAGACGATGATGCCGATCACTACACAGATCCAGAAAATGGTCATGTGCAGGTCAAATACTGCGTGACTGATTTCAGTCGCTCCCGGCGCCATATTCACAGTCCAGGCCGCTTGTGCCTGACTGAAAATCGACCACAACAGGAGGCCCATCCAGACGTGTGGATGTCGCATCATTGCGGGTTCCCCTTATCGTTCTTTTTATCCCGCCGGCTTTCACCTGTGGCAAGGGAGCGGCTTTTTCAGACTACGAACTTGAATCGCCGAGCCTTGCTGCGTGTGCAGTCGGGCGTCATCAGCTAACTCCATTCCCACCCGAGTATAGACAGCGACTGCCACCTCGCAATGTGAGGGCGTAAATCATCTGAAACAGCTGGGACTTGCGTTCTAGGTCACGAATGGAGAAGGATGCAGACGAGTGGTGGCAAACCGATATAACTTTGATGTCTCAAGGATGAAATATTTATGACAAATGCGTCTTAGCATTTTTCGTATGCCAGCTAAGTTATGTCTTCCCTATTTCATTGCCTTTGTTTCCTGGAGTTTTCATGAACACCGCCGCATTGCGCGAGCAGATCCAAAAAGCCCAACAACACGAAGCCGAAACCGGCCTGCTGACTCGTCAGCTGGAAACCCAACTGCCACACCTTCACTCCGCCATCCAATTGCCGGATGTCGACGCCAACGGCGTGATGACGCGTTTTGTGGCCGCGTATATAGAGCAAGTGCCGGACCTGCTGGACGCAGCCAATGAAGTCGCCAGGGAAGCGGGTATCGAATCACAGATCAAACCGGTGTTGAAAATCGCCGAGCAGTTCTTCCTCCAGCCGCCGGCGATCATGGCCGGTCATGTTGGTCTGGACAGCCTGCTGGACGAAGCCTATCTGGCGCACCGCCTGGTCGAAGAGGTCAATGACCTGTACATCAAGCATTTTGGCCAGCCGCTGATCCCACTGGACACGACTGTTGCCAACCTGATTGCTCACCAGCTGATCGGTGAGGAGTTCGCCAACCAACTGGATGAGGCGGTGCATCACGCCGTCGACGAGATGCTCAACGAAGACAGTTTCGCGCTGGAATCGGTAGAAGCCTACCGCGAGAAACTCAACAGCCCGGACACCGGCGCTGCATGGAAGCGCTGGCCGTGCCTGTCGCGCCAACTGGGCGTAGGGCTGGAGCTGGATCAGCCGGCGGCTTGATCCAACTGAGTAAACCGAACACCTGTGGGAGCGAGCCTGCTCGCGAAGGCGGTATGTCATTCAACATTTATGTCGACTGATACACCGCCTTCGCGAGCAGGCTCGCTCCCACATTGTTTTACCTCTATGCCGTAGAACCGACTCCGGCTGTGGTACGTAAACGCCCTTCAAGCCTGCGCTTCAACCCCCGCGCCTCAATCAGCAGCGTCGAACCTTTGGCCGCATTGGCCCGCCCCCATTCCTCCAGCAACTCCAGACACGAGTGATCGATATAGCTCAGGTTATTGAGCGGCACATGCACCGTCGCGCCTGCCGGAATGGTCCCCAGCACCTGGGTCAGCGCCGGCACCTTGAGAAAGGTCGCGGCGCCCATCAATCGCAATTCCATTTCGCCGTCCTTGGGCAGGTCGATCAGGCTGATTTTCAGTCGCGAAGCTTTCCACGCCAGTTTGGCCAGGGTCAGACCGAAGCCAATCAGCACGCCGGTCAGCAGGTCGGTAAAGATGATTGCCAGGGCGGTCGCCGCGTATGTAAACATCGGCATCCGCCCATAACGGCCCAGACCGCGAAAGGCCTTGAGGTCGACCAGTTTGAAACCGGTGTAAACCAGCACGCCCGCCAGGCTCGCCACCGGGATGCTTTGCAGCACGCTGGACAGCAGCAACACGAAAGCCAGTAACCACAGGCCATGGAAGATCGCCGACAGTCGCGTGGTGGCGCCGGCCTGGACGTTGGCCGAACTGCGCACGATCACGCCGGTCATCGGTAGCGCGCCGAGTAGAGCGCAAAGCATGTTGCCTACCCCTTGAGCCGATAACTCCCGGTCGAAGTCTGAGCGCTGGCCGCTGTGCATGCGGTCCACCGCGGCGGCGGAGAGCAGGGTTTCGGCGCTGGCGATAAACGCGACGGCAAATGCGGCGATCAGCAAGGTCGGGTCAGCTAGATTGAGCAAATCGGCAGGTTTCAGCCAGTCGATGGCTTCCGCCAGGTTGGCCGGGACTTCCACTCGTTTGACCTGCAAGGCGAGCACCAGGCTGGCGACGGTCGCCAAGCCTACGCCAAGGAGCGCGCCAGGAATGAAGCGCAGGGAATGGGGGCGGAATTTCTCCCACAACCACATCACCGCAATCGTCGACAGCCCGAGCAAACCGGCTTGCCAGCCAAAGGAGGGCAAGGCCTGGACGACGGCAGCCGGGAAGGCTGCGAGGTTATCCAGCCCGGAAGGCTTGGGCACGGCGTCGAGCATCACATGCACCTGGGACAACACGATCAGCACGCCAATCCCGGCGAGCATGCCGTACACCACCGCAGGCGCCGTGACCCGAAACCAGCAGCCCAGTTTCAAGCGTCCGGCCACCAGTTGCAGAAAACCGGCCAGCAGCAGGATTGGCCCGAGCATGGCGATACCATGCTGGCGCACCAGTTCGAACACCAGAACAGCCAAACCGGCCGCCGGGCCGCTGACTTGCAGTGGCGAACCGGCAATCCAGCCCACCACCAAGCCACCAATGATCCCGGTGATCAAACCCTTGGACGGCGGCAGCCCCGAGGCGATGGCGATACCCATGCACAAGGGCAGGGCGACGAGAAACACAACCACGGACGCCAGCAGCTCCCGTGGCAGAACAGCTTTAAGTTGAGCAGCACGCATGGTGACTCTCCCGAAGTTTTCTTCAGGCGTGGCAAAGCCAGGCTACTGGATCAGCAGCCTCGGCTAAACCACACAATGATCGGGTGTCCTGTCTCGCAAATACTGTTCATTTTTGACGGCGCCTGTTGCCGTCAAAAAAGAACGTATTTGTGAGGCAGGACACTAGGATTTAGAAGCGCGCTTTGGGCGTCGCCACCGGAATCGGATGGCTGCCATCGAGCGGCAGGAAACACCCCTTGTCCGCGTCGTAAGCTTTGATTTCGCTGGTTTCGATGTTGTAGATCCAGCCATGGATAAACAGCTGACCATTGGCCATGCGTGAGGCTACCGAGGGGTGCGTGCGCAAATGCTGCAGCTGGGCGATCACATTCTCCTCGGTGAGGACATGCATGCTTTCGTTTTCGTCAGCGCAATGGCAGTTGTCCTGGACCATGGTTTTTGCCACTTCGGCATGACGCAACCAGGCTTTGACCGTCGGCATTTTTTCCAGGCTTTGCGGGTTGAGCACTGCGCGCATCGCGCCACAGTCGGAGTGCCCGCAGATGATGATGTGCTGCACGCCGAGGGCCAGCACCGCGTATTCGATTGCCGTGGAAACACCGCCGTTCATTTGTCCATAAGGCGGCACAACGTTGCCGACATTACGGGTGACGAACAGGTCGCCTGGGGCGCTTTGGGTGATCAGCTCAGGAACGATGCGCGAATCGGCGCAGGCGATGAACATCGCTCTGGGGCTCTGGGCCGTGGCGAGTTTTTTGAAGAGTTCTTCCTGCTGTGGAAAAACCTCGTGATGAAAATGCAAAAAGCCGTCAACGATATGCTGCAGCGCTGCATCGGCGGTTTCCGCCTCCGGTTGGGCTGAAGCCGACGCAGCCAACGGCTGTTTATCCTTGTCACTCATGGTTCATCCTCTTTGGCGGAGTCAGGGAATTTTCCCGTTTTGTCCGGTGTGAAGCCAGTGGCTGTTTAAAAAACATCCAGGTTGAGAATCTCGACCCGTCAGTCACTCAATGAACAAGGTAGCCGTTGAAACTTAATTCAAACTGAATAAAACGCTCTAGGACGTGTGTTCCAGGTCACAAAAAACGTGACCGGCCTAAAGGCCAGGTGCTTTTCCCACTACTCAACCATAGGCCAATTGTCCTCAAATCAACGACATCTGGCGACCTGGCGGACAGAAGGCTTCGCAGTCAAGATTGAAACCTTCCCGACGATTGAGCCCCAGGCGTTTGATGGTTTTGGCAAAGCGCTGCGCCAACAGATCGGCAAACGGCCCTTCGCCGCGCATTCTGGCACCGAAGCGACTGTCATAGAGTTCCCCGCCACGGCTCTGACGAATCAGGCTCAACACATGAGCGGCACGCTGAGGATAGTGCGCGGCCAGCCATTCTTCGAACAGCGGCGCCACTTCCAGCGGTAGACGCAACATCATGTAAGCCGCACTTTGCGCACCCGCGGCATGCGCTTCGGTGAGCAGGCTTTCGAGTTCGCTGTCGTTGATCATCGGAATCATCGGCGAGCACAGAACGCCCACCGGAATTCCCGCTTCACGCATCACGCGGATCGCCCGCAACCGAGCCTTGGGTGCAGCGGCGCGCGGTTCGAGGATGCGTTTGAGTTCATCGTCCAGGGTGGTGAGGCTGATCATCACCGCCACCAGCCTTTGCTCGGCGAGCTCGGCCAGCAGGTCCAGATCCCGCAGAATCAGCGAGCCCTTGGTAATGATGGTCACCGGGTGGCGATAACGCAGCAGGACTTCGAGGGTTTTGCGGGTGATTTTGTATTCGCGCTCGATCGGTTGATAAGGGTCCGTGTTGGAACCCAGATTGATCGGCGCGCATTGATAGCCGCGCTTGGACAGTTGTTCTTCCAGGACATCGGCGGCGTTGGTCTTGGCGATCAGTTTGGTTTCGAAATCCAGCCCCGGCGACATGTCCCAATAAGCGTGGCTGGGCCGCGCGTAGCAATAGATGCAGCCGTGCTCGCAGCCGCGATAGGGATTGATCGAGCGATCGAAGGGCAAGTCCGGCGAGTTGTTGCGAGTGATGATGGTTTTCGCCGTTTCGATGCGCACTTCGGTGCCTTGGGTGATCGGCGCTTCCTGATACCAGCCGTCATCCTCGGCCACCGAGCGATTTGGCGCGAAGCGGTTGTGCGGGTTGGTGGCGGTGCCACGACCGCGTGGGGGAAGAGGGGTGGACATAAAAACGCCTCTGTACTGTTTTTATATACAGTATAGAGGCGTTATTCATCTGGCTAGTGCCGCTGGGCAGTCAGTTCTTCTGGGTAACTTGCCCAAAATCGTCACCCGACGTGGTCTTCATATCATCCGTGCGCAGGTTCGCCACCTCACTCGCCTTGACCGGCGAGCCGCCGTTGCCCCAGCTGCTGCGGATGAAACTCACCACATCCGCCACTTCCTGATCCGATAAACGCCAGGCGAACCCGGGCATCGTGAAGGTCGAAGGCGCCATGTGGGTCGCAGGCAGCGTACCGCCCTTGAGCACGATGTGAATCAGCGACGTCGGATCCTGCGACTGCAACACCGGGTTGCCCGCCAGCGCCGGGAACACTTTGGTGTAGCCATGGCCATCGGTACGGTGACAGGCCGCGCAGTTGTCGATGTACACCGAAGCGCCAGGCTTGCTGTCGTCCCCGTTCCACAGTGCCTGTGCGATCTGTTTGTCGTACGGGTGCGGCTGATCATTGGGATCATTCGCCGGCAAGGATTTGAGGTAATGGGCAATCGCGGTCAGATCGTTGTCGGTCATGTACTGCATGCTGTGCGTCACCACATCACTCATGCCACCAAACACTGCGCTGCGATCACTGCGACCGGTCTTGAGGAACTGCACCAGTTGTTCTTCGCTCCAGCTGCCGAGGCCGTCTTTGTGATCGCCACGCAGACTTTTCGCGATCCAGCCTTCAAGCGGCGCACTGCCTGACAGAAAGGCGCTGCCTTCTCCTGCATTCAGGGCTTTTTCCTGCATGGTCAGGGCACGCGGCGTATGGCACGCGCCGCAATGTCCGAGGCCTTCCACCAGATAAGCCCCACGACTGATCACCGCATCTTCGCCGGGTGCCGCTTTGTAGTCCGCCACGGCCGGGGCAAACATCCAGCGCCAGCCCGCAAGCGGCCAGCGCATGCTCAAAGGCCAGGGAATGTCGCTGGCCTTGTTCTCCTGAGCGACAGGCGCTACGCCGTGCATGAAGTAGGCGTACAAGGCTTTCATGTCGGTTTCGTTGACGCTGGCGTAGGACGGATAGGGCATCGCCGGGTACAAGGTACTACCGTTTTTGGCGACGCCATGGCGCACGGCTTTGTCGAAGTCTTCGAAGCTGTAGTCGCCCAGGCCGGTTTTATCCGGCGTGATATTGGTGGAGTAGATCGTCCCGATCGGCGTTTCCATCGGTAGGCCGCCAGCGAACGGCTTGCCGTCCTTGGCGGTGTGGCAGGCCACGCAGTCGCCGGCACGGGCGAGGTACTCGCCTTGTTTGATCAGGTTTTGATCAATTTCTGCGGCGTTGATCGGGCCACAACCGAGCAGCGCCAGGGTCGCGATAACAAGTGCTTTCATGGTTATCGCTCCTTAAGCCTGAACCAGCGGGCCGGGGTTTTTCAGGTACTGTTCGCGGATTGCCCGGGCCGACCAGTAGGTCAACGCTGCCACCAGGCCGGTAGGGTTGTAGCCCAGACCTTGTGGGAAAGCTGATGCACCAGGGACGAAAACGTTATGCACATCCCAGCTCTGCAAATAACGGTTCAGGGCGCTGGTTTTCGGGTCGGTGCCCATGATCGCGCCGCCGTTGAGGTGGGTGGTCTGGTAAGACGCGGTGTTGAAGTGATCGCCAACCTTCTTGCCCAGTACGGCGATGGCCTTGGGGTTCATCGCTTCGGCGATCTTGCCCATTTTCTCGACCATGAAGCGGTTCATCTTGATGTCGTTTTCCTGCCAGTCGAAGGTCATCCGTAACAGCGGCAAGCCGTAGGCATCGCGGTACACCGGGTCTAGATCGAGGTAGTTGCCGCGGTAGGATTGATGCGCGCCGTGGGCATCCATCGACACTTGATGGGTGTAGTAATCGGCGGTGGCACGTTTCCAGGCACTGCCCCAGGCCGGAGTGCCTGGCGGGTTGGATGTGCCAGCGATCGGTCGGCTGCCTGCCTGGTTGACCCACATCGGCGAGCCGCCGACGAAGCCATGGGGCCCGTGATCGAAGTTGTCGGCGTTGAAATCGTCCACCGCCACGCCGTTACCGCCGGCACCAATAAAGTTATTGGTGTGGGTGTCTTTGTCGAAGTAGGCTTTGATGGTGGCCATGTTCTGGTAAGCGAAGTTCTTGCCGACCACGCCTTCGCCGCTGATCGGGTCATACGGCTTGCCGATACCCGAAAGCAACATCAGCCGCACATTGTGGAACTGGAAGGCACCGAGGATCACCAGATCTGCCGGCTGCTCGATTTCCCGGCCTTGGCCGTCGATGTAGGTCACACCTGTCGCCTTGCTCTTGGTGCTGTCGAGATTGACCCGCAGTACGTGGGAGTTGGGCCGAAGCTCGAAATTGGGCAGCGGTTTGAGCGCCGGCAGAATATTTACGTTCGGCGATGCCTTGGAATACATGTAGCAGACATAGCCGCTGCAAAAACCGCAGAAGTTGCACGGCCCCATCTGTGCGCCGTAGGGGTTGGTGTAAGGGCCTGACGTATTGGCAGAGGGTAGGTTGTAGGGTTTGTAACCCACTGCGGTGGCCGCTTTCTGAAACAGCTGTGCGGAAACAGTGTTCTTCTGCGATTCCAGCGGGAAATGATTCGAACGATCCGGCGCATACGGGTTGCCGCCCTTGCCTTCGCCGACCAACTGACCGTTCACCGTCCAAGCCTGACCCGAAGTGCCGAAGACCTTCTCGGCGTAATCGAAAAACGGTTCCAGCTCTTCATAGCTGACGCCGAAGTCCTGGATGGTCATGTCCTTGGGGATGAAGCTTTTACCGTAGCGTTCTTCGTAGTGGCTGCGCATGCGCAACTCGATCGGGTCGACCCGAAAAGTGCACGCCGGACCAGTGCAGACCTGCGCCGCCCACGCCATTACCCGGCAGGAATGCGCCCAGTTGGCGGTTCGGTAGCGCGATGTCATTCACGCTATGGCGAATGGTCACGGTCTCCTTGGAAATGTCCTGGAAGAGTTTTTTGCGCACGCTGTAGGTGAGTTCGTCGATCACCTGTGGGTAATTGCCGTCGGGGTAAGTGTCCTGCATCGGCCCGCGCTCCAGCGCCAGCACATTCAGGCCGGCTTCTGTCAGCTCCTTGGCCATGATCGCGCCCGTCCAGCCAAAACCGACGATCACTGCATCGACCTTCTTCATTACCGTTGCCATGCTTACGCCCTCTCGCCGCGAATCGAAACTGCCGGGAAGGGGTATTGCTCGTTGCGTTCCACCCAATCCATGAAATCGGCGCGGGCGCCGGGGAAGCCGATCATGGTCCAGCCGATCATGCCTTTATTGCCGCCGTGAATCGGGTCGCAGAAGAACCCTTCTTTGGTGTTTTGCAGCAGCAGGTTGAAGAAAATCTTCGCTGGAACGCTGTCGAACTGAGGTTTTCCGGCCTCAAGTTGCTTGAGTAAATCGTCTCGGGTAGCGCTGTCTTGCTCAGCAAATACTTTACCGTTGAACGCATTCGACCAAGCATCCGTCGCGGCGATGCCCAGGCGATAAATCTCTTTGGGCACCAGTTTGCTCTGCCA
This sequence comes from Pseudomonas sp. LB3P25, assembly GCF_054897985.1. Lineage (NCBI taxonomy): Bacteria > Pseudomonadati > Pseudomonadota > Gammaproteobacteria > Pseudomonadales > Pseudomonadaceae > Pseudomonas > Pseudomonas sp. LB3P25. Next base: position 295,020 of record NZ_CM142711.1, read on the forward strand.
GCCCATTTCTGGAGCGGCGTCTGCGTTGAACGGTCCCTGCATGAACCACAGCGCACCGGCCGCGTAAGGCGTGTTCATCTGGCGGTCGATGTATTCGGGCACACCGGCTTCCAGGGCGCCTGGCCCTTGGGCATCGCTTGGAATCAACTGGGCGACAGCCGCCTTGATGAACGTCCATTCTTCGGCGGTGAAATAGCCGGGTTCATAGGTGCTGGTGCTGACCGGCGCTTTGCCGGAACGGGTCGGGACTGCTTCGGGCGCGGCCATCAGGACCGTGCTGCCCAGACCGGTGCTGGCAACGGTGACCACCGGGATCAAGGTCAGGGATTTGCGCAAAAACTCACGCCGCGGGTTGTCTCGATCTTGATCGGACATGGGGGGGCACCTCATCAGGCATTAGCGGTTTTTCAGCCGTCTCGCAGGACGACTTTTCGTTTTGACACCGATGCAGAACGCCAGCAAACGGGGAGCAATAGGGCGCATCGGTAATATGGGGTAACAAATGGTAGCAGGCTAAGCATCAAGATGAACCGATTCAGCTAAAAAACCTCGGTTTTGCGACGAAAGCGATTGGCTGATTCACGATTCTTTGACAGACGGCTCACAGGCCTTTGACCGCTCGGGGGTGAAGCTGGGCGTCATCTTCCCGACTCTCCTGAACGGTCACCCCGAGCATGTCTCTATCGCGTTGTATCCCAGCGATCTGCCTGTCGCTGGCCGCACTTTTGAACCTGACGCTGGCCCTTGCCGACGACAGTGCGTTGCCCCGACCTGCGGAGTGGGCTCAATCGGTCGAGGTGCAATACAACCTCTTCAAAATGTCCCCGACGCTCTATCGCAGTGCATTGCCCGACAGCGGAGCGGTGCCGTTACTGGAAAAACTCAAGGTCGGGACCGTTATCACTTTCCTGCCCGAGTCGGACTCCAGCTGGTTGTCGACACCAGGTATCGCGCAGGTACAGCTGCCCTATCGCACCAACCATGTGGATGATGCGGATGTACTCAAAACCCTTCGCGCGATCCAGACTGCCGAAGCCAAGGGACCGGTGCTGATGCACTGCAAGCATGGTTCGGACCGCACGGGCCTGATGGCGGCCATGTACCGGGTCGTGGTGCAGGGCTGGAGCAAGGAGGACGCCCTGAATGAAATGACCCAGGGCGGCTTTGGTGACAGCACTCATTTCAAGGACGGCGTCCGTTACATGATGCAGGCCGATGTCGATAAGCTTCGCACCGCGCTGGCCAACGGCGATTGCAGCACGAGTCCGTTCGCCAGTTGTTCGATGAAGAGCTGGTTCAAATCGGCTCACGTCGAGTAAACCGTTGCGTCAGGGGGCAACGGCCTTTGATGAAAGCGCGAAAAGATCTTCGGCGATCGGTCGTTCAAGAAACGCTTCCATGGCGCTCAGCAAAGAGCGCGAATCGCCCTGAGAAAAAAACGCCTCGCGAAAGGCTCGCCCTGTTTGCGCGTTGAAGACCCAGTCCTGACGGAATCGCTTGAAGGCTTCGGTGGCCAGTACGCCTGACCACTGGTAGGCGTAAACCGAGGCCGCGTAACCAGTCACCATGTAGTCAAAGCTGTTTGCGAACCGGCAATAGGACGGCAGTTGCAAGTGGGGAGCCTCCCGTTGAACGTCTTCGAATACTTGCTGAACGCTACGGCCATCGCCTTGGCTGCGATGCAGTTCGAAGTCGCACAAGGCGCCCATCAGCAACTGCACGGTTTTCCAGCTGTTCTGGGTTTGAATGGCCATCAGCGCCACCTCGACTCGCTGCTCGGTCAAGCGCTCACCGGTCTGATGATGGGCGGCCAGCCACAGCAGAAACTCCCGTGACAGGCACCAACGTTCGAACAACTGCCCGGCGAACTCGGCGGTATCGCGTCCCAATTGGGAAATCCCGGAAAGGGTGTAGTGAGGCGAGCGCGTCAGAATATGCTGCAAGCAATGACCAAACTCATGGAACAGCACACGCAGGTCCAGGTGCGCGAGGAGGCAAGGATGATCGACGTTCCCAAGTGTGAAGTTGCCGTGAAGAACGGCGATGGGCAGCGTCAATCGACCTTCGGCGTTTATCCGCCGGTTGCGACGCGTGGCGGTCCAGGCGTAGTCCGCCGCCTCCTCTCGGTGGTAAGGATCAAGGTAAACATGCCCGATCACCTGCCCATGCTCGCTGATTTCAAACAGACGCACGCTGTCATGCCAGCGGCTGAACGTTTTCTGCTCGACGATCTGAATGCCGAACATGCGCTCGCTGAACAGGCACAGTCGGTGCAACGTTCCGTCCAGTGGGAAATAGGCCCGCAGGTTATTCAGGGAGCCACCGAGGTGGCGCTGACGTAATTGCTCGGCGAGAAATTCGCGGTCCCACGGTTGAATCTCGGCAATGCCCCGTTCGAGCGCAAACGCCTTGAGTGCCTGTGCGTCCTTCTCGACCTCTGGCGTTGCCAACGTTACTTGCCGTCGCAGGAATCCGCTCACTTGCGCGGTTGATTCCGCCATTTCCGTCGCCAGGGCGAGTTGTGCGAAATTCTCATACCCGAGCAACCCGGCTTTTTGGTGACGCAGGGACAGCAGCAACTCCAGTACAGGGCCATTATCGAATTGCCCGGCGTGCGGGCCTTGATCGGAAGCACGGGTGGTGTACGCAAAAAAGTATTCTTCGCGCAGCACTCGATTTTCGGCATAGGTCATGACCCGATTGTAGGTGTCCTGATTCAGACGGATCAGCCAGCCCTCATGTCCTGCCTGTTGCGCGTTGAGCGCCAGACGGTCCTTTGTCGCCTGGGATAAACCGTTGAGTTGCGTAACGTCATCAATGCGCTTGGTCCAGGCCGCAGTGGCGTTTTCCAAATGGCTTAGAAACAGGCTTTCGAGCAGGCTGATGTGCTGATTCAGGCGAACAAGTTGTTGCTGTTGCTCGGTAGGCAAGTCGATCCCCGACAAGTGAAAGCCGCGCAGAATCTTGGTCAGCACCGCTTTGCGGGACTCATCGAAATTGCGGGCAATGGGGCTTTGCGCCAGACGTTGATACGCTCGGAACAGCGCTTGATTGCTCATTTTTTCAGTCATGTACCGCGCCACGGCATCGACACACATCGCGCTCGCCACGTCCCAGGCGTTGCCGTCGTGTTTCACCATGCCCAGGGTTTCGATGACGCCCATGGTCTCATCCAGACGCGCGTCGGTTTCATCGACCGCCAGCACCAGGTCGTCCCAGGTCGGGAATGCGGATTGGGAGGCGATGATTTCAACAATGGCCAGGCGGTTGTCAGCAATGATGGATTCGATGGCCGGCACAAGATGCTCGGCGCGGATCGCCGAATAAGGCGGCAGGTCCCAGGCCTGTAAAAGTGGATTGGTGTCGGGCATGGCGTCTTCCTTGAGTAGAGGCTGAATTCGGTCAGCCTATAAAGGAAGCGCAGGGGAAAGGTGGTAAATAGATACCACCTTCCAATCCGTTCAGGAGTGGAAGGTGGTGTTGACTCAGTGTTGCTCGTCAGGCTTTTTCTTCAGCTTCGGGTTAGGGAAAAACTGCACAGCCTGAACCTTGGCGTCCGGCACCTTCAGCGCCGAGGTGTTGACCCGCGTGCCCAACTCCTTGGGTACTGACAGGCCTTGTTCATTCAGCGTGTCCGAATAACCGCAGGCCACGCACTCGCGGTGCGGGACGTCGTCTTCGTTCCACATCATCAACTTGTCCGGCTCGCTGCACGCCGGGCAGACCGCCCCGGCGATAAAGCGTTTTTTCGTCTTCACAGGCCCCTCGCTCATGCTGCCGCGACCTCACTCAGGCCGCTGTGGCGCAAGAGTGCGTCAATCGACGGCGGTCGTCCGCGGAAGTCGACGAACAGCACCATCGGCTCCTGGGAGCCACCGCGAGCCAGGATCGCTTCGCGGAAGGCACGGCCGGTGTCGGCGTTGAGCACGCCTTCTTCTTCGAATTTCGAGAAGGCATCCGCCGACAGCACTTCAGCCCATTTGTAGCTGTAGTAACCCGCCGCGTAACCGCCGGCGAAGATGTGGGCGAAGCTGTTCGGGAAACGGTTGTAGGCGGGTGGACGCATGACCGAAACCTCGTCGCGCACACCTTCAAGTACCTGCGCCACGCTACGGCCGTCGCCGTGAGTGGCGTGCAGGTCGAAGTCGAACAGCGAGAACTCCAGCTGACGAACCATCATCAGGCCGGACTGGAAGTTCTTCGCGGCGAGCATTTTCTCCAGCAGGTCTTGAGGCAGCGGTTCGCCGGTTTCGTAGTGACCGGAGATCAGCGCCAGACCTTCCGGCTCCCAGCACCAGTTCTCCATGAATTGGCTTGGCAGCTCGACCGCATCCCAGGCCACGCCGTTAATACCGGATACGCCGGCGTACTCGACGCGGGTCAGCAAGTGATGCAGGCCGTGACCGAATTCGTGGAACAGGGTGGTCACTTCATCGTGGGTCAACAGCGCTGGTTTGCCGCTGTCGGCCGGGGTGAAGTTGCACACCAGGTTGGCCACCGGGCTCTGCAGTACGCCTTCAGCCGTGCGGCGACGGTCGCGTGCGCCGTCCATCCAGGCACCGCCGCGCTTGTTGGCGCGAGCGTAGAGGTCGAAGAAGAAGCGGCCGACGTGCTGGCCGTTTTCCTTGATTTCGAACAGGCGAACATCCGGGTGCCAGGTGTCGAAGCCTTTCTGCTCGGCGATTTCGATGCCGTACAGACGCTGGACGATAGCGAACAGACCGCCCAGCACCTTGTCGATCGGGAAGTAAGCGCGAAGGGCTTCCTGGGCGACGCTGTAGCGTTGCTCGCGAAGTTTTTCACCGTAGAAACCGCTGTCCCAGCTTTGCAGGTCCGGGCAGCCTTGTTCGGCGGCGTACGCCTTGAGCTGTTCCAGATCCTGGGCGGCGAACGGCTTGCTGCGCTTGGCCAGATCGCGCAGGAAACTCAGCACCTGATCGCTGGATTCGGCCATTTTGGTGGCCAGGCTCAGCTCCGAGAAGCTGGCGAAGCCCAAGAGTTTTGCAAGCTCCTGACGCAGGTCGAGGATTTCTTCCATGACCGGGCCGTTATCGTTCTGACCGGCATTCGGGCCTTGGTCCGATGCACGGGTGCAGTAGGCGGCGTAGACTTCTTCGCGCAGGGCGCGGTCCTGGGCGTAGGTCATCACCGCGTAGTAGCTCGGGAACTCCAGGGTGATCAGGAAGCCTTCCAGGCCTTTGGCCTGTGCAGCCGCGGCCATTTGCGCCTTGGCCGAATCGGTCAGGCCGGCGAGGGTAGCTTCATCAGTGACGTGTTTGGTCCAGGCCTGAGTGGCGTCGAGCAACTGGTTGGAGAAGCGGCTGCCCAGCTCCGACAATTTGCTTTGCACTTCGGCGTAACGCTTTTGGTCGGCCTCCGGCAGGTCGATACCCGACAGACGGAAGTCACGCAGGGAATGTTCCAGGATAGTTTTCTGCGCCACGTCGAAACCGGCAGCTTCGGGACTATCAGCCAGCGCTTCGAATGCCTCGAACAACTCGCGGTTCTGGCCCAGTTCGGTGGAATAGGCGCTCAAGGCCGGCAGGCAGGACTCGTAGGCTTCGCGTAATTCGGCGCTGTTGCACACGGCATTCAGGTGGCTGACCGGGCTCCAGGCAGCGCCCAGGCGATCATTCAGCTCGTCCATCGCCAACACCAGGCCGGCCCAGGTTGGTTGTTTGCCCTGGGTTTTGAGGATCTCGATAATCGCGGCGCGGTTGTCAGCCAGGATCTGTTCGATGGCCGGTTGTACGTGTTCGGCACGGATCGCCGAGAACGGCGGCAGGTCGTAGGACTGCAAAAGAGGGTTGTTCACGCTCACGGTTGGCACCTTGGCTGGAAGAAACATTGCGCCATCTTAATTACAATCGACGCTCACCGCAGCTATCAGCAAAAGAGAGAGAGCCTATCGTGACCCTTCGCAAGTATCAGAACCACACGCCGCTACTGGGCAAAGGCGCCTTTGTCGACGGTTCGGCGGTGGTGATCGGCGACGTCGAAATCGGCGAAGACAGCTCGGTCTGGCCACTGACGGTGATCCGTGGCGACATGCACCGCATCCGTATCGGCGCGCGGACCAGCGTGCAAGACGGCTGTGTGCTGCACATCACCCACGCCGGGCCGTTCAATCCCGATGGCTTTCCGTTGCTGATTGGCGACGATGTGACCATCGCGCATAAAGTCATGCTCCACGGCTGCACCGTGGGCAGTCGGATTCTGATCGGCATGGGCAGCATCGTCATGGACGGTGCGGTGGTCGAGGACGATGTGATCATCGGTGCCGGCAGTCTGGTGCCACCGGGCAAGCGCCTGGAAAGCGGCTTCCTTTATGTGGGCAGTCCGGTGAAGCAGATTCGACCGCTGACTGATAAGGAAAAAGCCTTTTTCACCTACAGCGCGGCGAATTACGTGAAGCTCAAGAATTTGCATCTGGCCGAAGGCTACGACTCGCTCTGACCGTGCGCCCTTATTCAGGATTCAACATGCATTACCAAACCGTATTGTTCGACCTCGATGGCACCCTGACCGATCCACGCGAGGGCATCACCCGTTCGATCCAGTTCGCCTTGAGCAAACTGGGCATCGATGAGCCTGACCTGACCAAACTCGAACACTTCATCGGCCCGCCGTTGTTGCAGGCGTTCATGCAGTTCTACGACTTCGACGAGCCCAAGGCCTGGGAAGCGGTGAATTTCTATCGCGAACGTTTCAAGGTCACCGGCCTGTACGAGAACCGCGTGTTCGACGGCGTCACACCACTGTTGGAGACCCTCGGCGGGCAAGGGCGACAGCTGTACATCGCGACGTCCAAACCGTGGATTTTCGCCCGGGAAATTGCCCGGCACTTCGACTTCGCCAAACACTTCAAAGTGATCTATGGCAGCGAACTGGATGGAACCCGGACCAACAAAGTCGAGCTGATTGCCCACTTGATGGCCGAAGAAGGCCTGGACCCGGCCAGCACCTTGATGATCGGCGACCGTAAACACGACCTGATCGGTGCGCGCAGTAACGGGCTGGATGCGGCGGCGGTGGGTTACGGGTTTGGCAGTCGGGAAGAGTTGAGCGCTGAAGCACCGGCCTGGCACTTCGAGACGCTGGAAGAGATGCATCAGGCGTTTTTGCGGGGCTGATACTAAATTGTGGCGAGGGAGCTTGCTCCCGCTGGGTCGCGGAGCGGCCCCAAAATCGGCATGCACCGCATGGCGACGGCTTCGCCGCCGAACGGGAGCAAGCTCCCTCGCCACAACATTATTTGTCTGTCAGCTTCCTCAGCGCGGCTTTTCGCTCTCCAACGGGCAAGGCTCCAAGCTTCTCGACCGATGCATAAAACTTCACCCAATCCCCACCCTCCTGTCTGAACAATGCCGCAAACGCCGGCACCCATTGGTCGTACAGCCCAAACGGCAACAGCCGGGCATTGTTCATCGGTGCATTGATCCACGCGTCATAGCGTTTGTCCCCAGCCCATTGTCTGTCGCGCAACTGCCGGTATTCACCCCGCAATCGTTCGAACTCGTCGGCTTTGCGCTGGCGCATCTGGTCGGTGGGCAGGGGCAGGGTGTACAGCCGTTCAAGTCGCGTGCGGGTATCCAGAATCAACTGAATGAACTGGTCCCGTTGCTGCACCTGCGCGCCACTGTCCGGCGCTAGGCCGCGGAATGCACGCCATTGGCGGGTGCCTTCCTGTTCGACGAAGGTGGCGAAAGACTCATTGAATTCGGTGTCGTCCTTCACATAAAAGCGTTGATGCGCCAGTTCATGGAAGATCAGCGTGGCCACTCGTTCGTCACCCCAGGCCATCATCGAACTGATAATCGGATCATTGAACCAGCCGAGCGTCGAATAAGCCTCGACGCCACCGATCGACACGTCCATACCTTGCAGTCGTTGCAACGCCGCTGCACCGCGGGCCGCGCTCTGGCTATAGTACCCGCGATAGGCGACGCAACCGGCGATCGGGAAGCAATGGTTCTGTGGTGTCAGGGAAAATTCCGGTGTAGCGAAGACATTCCAGACTACGAACGGCCGGCCAATGTCGGCGTACAAACGGTAACTCTGGTTATCTGGCAGATGCAGCTGTTGGCTGGCGAACGTGCGGGCTTGTTGCGATTGAGTCAGGTGCGCACGCAATTGCTGATCGCGACGGGGATCGGCAATGACTGAGGAAACCGGCTCCCGCGCCCGCAGCAATTGAAGCTGACCACTGGCCAATTGGCCGTAATAGCTGACGCTGGCGCAACCATTGAGCAACAAATACAACACACCCGGAAACAAAATGCGTAAAACGCGATCAAGTAACCCAAGGCTTGGAAGCAGCCTGATCACAATAAAAACATCCCTGGAAAGTCTGCCCACAAGACTATCCCGCCTGAGTGGAGCTCCGCTATGCGCAAGTTGATACTGACAGGAGGCCTGTTGATGCTGGCCGGTTGTGCTGGATTCGGATTACCCCGCCACGACCCGGCTCAAGCGTGGATCGACCTGGATTCACAGCAAGAAGACACCGCGCTGCAAGCGTTGGAAGTCGATGACAAGGCCTCCACTGACAAGCGCTATTTCCAGGTTCAGCCTGGTAGCCATGAGCTCACCGTTCGTTACCAATTCCCGGTCGCGCCAAGCAACATCGGACCCGATGCCGAGCCACTGTGGCGTGACTGCCACCTAAACGTGAAATTCAAAGATTTCAACGCCGGCGAGCGGTATCAGTTGAAAGCAGGAAATATCGGCTTTCGGCCGTGGGCAAAACTCTACGATCAACAGCGTAAAGTCATTGGCCAGGGCACACCTGCAGGCTGTCAACGCACCTGATCAGCGTTATGCTGAATGACCAATCCTCGGGACATTCATCATGCGCAGGTTGATGTTGTTGCTGGCTGCAAGCGTTGTTGCTGGCTGCCAGAGCCCGTTGCCGGCGGTCAATCCGCAGATGGCGTGGGTCGAATTTTCTACGCCATTCCCCAATGACAAATTGTTGATGGCTGAACGACTGGACAAGCAGCGATTGCGCGACGGGCGTTTTTTCCAGGTCACTCCCGGCAGCCATGAACTGATCGTTCGATTCGACTTCGAAGTGCCCGGTGGTGGGGGCTTAGGTGTGATGGACGGTCCCTCGGAACGGCTGTGCTACCTGACCATCAACTACGATCATTTCGAAGCCGGCCAGCGTTATGTGTTGGTAGGCCAGTCGATGGCGTTTACTCCCGGCGCCCGGCTGTACAACGCCAAGCGGGAGATCGTCGCTGAAGACCGAGAGTCCTATTGCCTGATGTGAGGTGAATCAGCGGTCGTTCTTCTGGTAGATGATTTTCTTCGTGCCGCCTTCGCACGAGCCAACGACCATATTCTGATCGTGTACTTCGTCGTTGGTGACGATTTCCAGCGTGTAGGACGAGACGTTATTGGCCTGGATCTTGGCCTCGATCTCGGCCTTGAGTTCTTCACAGGATTTCGCTGCCGCCAGGGCCGATGTGGCCAGCGCGCAACAGATAACCGCCAAGGCAAAACGTTTCATGGTTGAAGCTCCTTTGAGGCAGCGCGCAGGGTAATGCGCTTTAGCTGCTGTCATTTATTCGACCACAATCTCGCCAGCCAGGTTTTGTTTCAGCGCAAAAAAAGAACGCAGCCCGCGGAGGCTGCGATCTTTTATCAGGGAGCGCGACAACCCCCTATCAGCTGACCAATGTTGCATCCAGGCTGATTTTCGCATTCAACACTTTGGAAACCGGGCAGCCTTCTTTGGCTTTATTGCTCAGTTCCTCAAATTGAGCCTGAGTCGCCCCAGGAATTTTCGCTTTGAGGATCAATTTCACTGCCGTGATCGCGAAACCGCCGTCCACCTGGTCCAGGGTGACTTCGGCATTGGTATCGATGCTGTCGGCCTTGAGACCGGCATCGCCGAGAATCATCGAAAATGCCATGGAGAAGCAGCCCGCGTGCGCTGCACCGATCAGCTCTTCTGGATTGGTGCCCTTGCCGCCTTCGAAACGTGCCTTGAAGCCGTAGGGCGCTTCTTTGAGGACACCGGTTTCCGTGGAAATCGAGCCGATGCCGGTTTTCAGGTCACCTTCCCAGTGAGCCGATGCTTTCTTTGTGATAGCCATGTTTGCCTCCTCAAGATCCGGCGCGAAGCGTCGCGCCTTTATGGTTTTCGGTTGCTAGGGTTCTGAGGATAGACCGTGGTGCAAAGTTCACCTCATCGGGTCAGTCCGGTTATTTCGCAGGAATTTTGTCTCTCCTATTGAAACTCGGGTATATGCCCTCATTGCATGAAACACGCTTATAGATTCGGCAGGTTTTCGTTTGTAAGAAAAAACCTGCGCCCTCAATTGGAGAAGCAGGCTTATGAAACGACTGTCCGATATCAAGTTCTCGACCCTTGATCTGGTGCCTGTGCGAGAGAACGGCAGCGCGGCCCAGTCGCTGCGCAATTCCCTGGACCTGGCTCAACACGTCGAAAAATTCGGCTACAACCGTTTCTGGGTTGCCGAACACCACAACATGGACGGCATTGCCAGTTCGGCAACCTCGGTACTGCTTGGCTACCTCGCAGGCGGCACCTCGACCATTCGTGTCGGTTCGGGTGGTGTGATGTTGCCCAACCACGCGCCGCTGGTGATCGCCGAGCAGTTCGGCACGCTCGAAAGTCTGTACCCGGGCCGGATCGACCTGGGCCTGGGTCGTGCCCCCGGTTCCGATCAGATGACCGCACGGGCGTTGCGCCGTGAACGCTCCGGTAGCGCTGACGATTTTCCGGAGGATGTGGCGGAACTGATGCGCTACCTCGGCCCGCGCACCCCGGACCAGCGGATCATCGCAATGCCAGGCACCGGCACTAATGTCCCGGTCTGGCTGCTGGGCTCCAGCCTGTTCAGTGCACAACTGGCCGGTGAACGCGGTTTGCCCTACGCCTTCGCCTCACATTTCGCGCCGCGCTTCATGCATGAGGCCATACGCGTCTACCGCAACCACTTCAAGCCTTCAGCAATATTGGATAAGCCCTACGTAATGCTCGGTGTGCCCTTGGTGGCTGCTGATACCGATGAGCAGGCCGATTATCTGGCGACCTCGGTCTATCAGCGGATTCTCGCCCTGATGCGTGGCCAAAGCCTGGTGCAACGTCCACCGGTAAAAACCATGGACGGCCTGTGGCTGCCTCATGAGAAAGAGGCGGTCGGCGATTTCCTTGGTCTGGCGATGGTCGGCAGTCCGCAGAAAATCCGCGCCAAACTGGAAGTGCTGATCGAGCAGACCCAGGCGGATGAGCTGATTTTCACCTGCGACCTGTACGAACATGACGATCGCGTGCACTCCTATGAGCTGCTGGCGCAGGTCATGAAGGGCTGACGCTCAAATAGCGAGCGCAAAAAAGCCGACGTCATTGCGTCGGCTTTTTCATTTTCGAGGGAGATCAGCCCTGCTTGTAGACGATTTGCTTGGAGCCTTTTTCACAGGTGCCGACGATTTTCCCGCCAGCAGCAGCGCCTTTATCAACGATTTCCAGTGAATAATTAGAAATGCCCTTGGCATCAAGTTTCGCTGTGATTTCGGCTTTCAGCTCTTCGCACGACTTGCCCTGAGCCAGGGCTGTTCCCGCAAGACTCAACAAGCCTACCGCCAAAATAAAATTCTTCATCGGTCGCATTCCCTGGTCGGATCAATAGGGGCACCCAGCAATCAGCCGGATGTAAATATGTAGCGCTTTGCCATTCCCTATGGCGCTCGGCCAGCGCGCAGGCTCAGAAGACTAGCTCAAACTCAGCTACTGGCAATCCGGAACCCGACTTTGAGCGTCACCTGGAAGTGTGCGGCCTTGCCGTCCTTGATGTGCCCGCGGGTTTCGGACACTTCGAACCATTCCATGTACTTGAGGCTTTTGCTGGCCTCGGCCAGTGCGTTGTTGATGGCGTCTTCAATGCTGCTGGTGGACGAGCCGACGAGTTCGACTTTCTTGTAGGTGTGATGGTCAGTCATGGCGTTCTCCTCAGGGTGTGAAATACAGCCTAGCAGTGATTTTTCGTATTACTTCTGTCGGCCAATCCGAAGTAGAAGTTCAGATTTACTGCACTTTCTCAAACCCCTGAAGTCCCAACCAACACACGCAACTCAATCAATGCAGGAGAGCCACCATGGCTAACACCTCTTTACGTAAAGCCTCATTGCAAAGCATGGAAGCCGAGATCGAGAGTCTGCTGAAATCTTTGGAAAACCTGAAGGACGACGCCTCGGACGAGTCGCGTAAAACCCTTAAGGCCTTGAAAAGCAACGCCGAGAACGCGCTGAAGCATTCGCGCCATCTGCTCAGCGATGCGTACGAAGAAGTCAAAGTCAAAACCCGTGAAACCGGGATTGCCACGCGGGACTACGCCCAGGAACACCCTTGGACGACAGCAGGTGTCGCCGTCGGTGCGTTGGGTCTGCTCGCGGCTTATCTGTTGTTCAAACGCGGTGACTAATCCGTCTGGCGCAGCTCGTTTTTGAGCCACTGCGCCAGTTGCCGAGCGCGCCCGTCCGCGGCGCGTTTGGGTAGCCACAACGCCAGTTGCGCCGGGGTTTCACTGAAGCCCCAAGGCGCAACCAGGCGACCGGCCTTCAAGTCCTCGGCCACCAGCGGCTCGGGCGCAATCGCCACCCCCAGGCCGGCCACTGCGGCCTCCAGCAAATAATACAAATGCTCGAAACCCTGACCGTACTTCAACGCCCTGGCGTCGAGGCCGCTTTGCTGTGCCCAGCTTGGCCAGGCCTGAGGGCGTGAGGTGGTGTGCAGCAATGGCTCGCTCAGCAGCGCTGCGGGCGGTGCGTGTTGCAGCCGTTCGTAACCCGCGAATCGCGGGCTCAGGACCGGGCCGATCCGTTCGCTCGCCAACTCATAGACCTGCATGTCCGCGGGCCACGGTGGCTCGGCAAACACCAGCAAGGCGTCCAGCCCCGGGCGACGTGGATCGAGATCACCTTCGCCAGCCGACAGGTGCAGGCGCAGGTCCGGCAGATCAGCATTCAGCCGCCCCAAGCGCGGAATAAACCAGCGCGCCAGCAGACTTCCCGAACAACCCAGCACGAACGGCGCATCGGCGGTACTTTGGGTCAGCTCTGCGCACACAGTCCGCAAGCGCTCGAACGCCTCGCCGCTGGCATCGCGCAAACGAATGCCGGCATCTGTGAGTTTAAGGCCGCGTCCATCCTTGATGAACAGGCTCACGCCGAGGTGCTCTTCCAACACCTTGAGCTGTCGGCTGACCGCGCCATGGGTGACGTGCAGCTGTTCGGCGGCTTTGCTGACGCTGTTCAGGCGGGCAGTCGCTTCGAAGGCCCGAAGGGCGTTCAGCGGAGGGAGATCGTGGCTCATGTTATATGTGAGCTTTCCTGACAGGTTGCGGCGATCTTATCGGTTTTCAGCCTGCGGCGTCAGGGGTAGAGTTAAGCCCACTCTCTCTTCAAAAGCATCATCCCACCCATTCAACCGGAGCGACTCATGACCCAGACTAATCTGCGCAACGGCCCCGACGCCAACGGCCTGTTTGGCGCGTTCGGCGGCCGTTATGTCGCTGAAACCCTGATGCCGTTGATCCTCGATCTGGCCCGTGAATACGAATTGGCCAAGGACGATCCTGCATTCAAAGAAGAATTGGCCTACTTCCAGCGTGACTACGTGGGTCGTCCAAGCCCACTGTACTTTGCCGAACGTCTGACAGAGTTCTGCGGCGGCGCGAAGATTTACCTCAAGCGCGAAGAGCTGAACCACACCGGCGCGCACAAGATCAACAACTGCATCGGCCAGATTCTGCTGGCGCGGCGCATGGGCAAGAAACGCATCATCGCCGAGACCGGCGCTGGCATGCACGGCGTGGCGACCGCCACCGTGGCTGCACGTTTTGGCCTCGATTGCGTGATTTACATGGGCACCACTGATATCGAACGTCAGCAGGCCAACGTATTTCGCATGAAGCTGCTGGGCGCCGAAGTGATCCCGGTCGTGGCCGGTACCGGCACCCTGAAAGATGCGATGAACGAAGCGCTGCGTGACTGGGTGACCAACGTCGACAGCACCTTCTACCTGATTGGCACTGTGGCCGGCCCGCACCCTTATCCGGCCATGGTTCGCGACTTCCAGGCCGTAATCGGCAAAGAAACCCGTACTCAACTGCAAGACCAGGAAGGTCGTCTGCCGGACAGCCTGGTGGCGTGCATCGGTGGCGGTTCCAACGCCATGGGCCTGTTCCACCCGTTCCTTGATGACAAAAGCGTCGAGATCATCGGCGTTGAAGCGGCCGGCTACGGTATTGAAACCGGCAAGCACGCCGCCAGCCTGAACGGCGGCGTACCGGGCGTACTGCACGGCAACCGTACCTTCCTGTTGCAGGACGACGATGGCCAGATCATCGACGCTCACTCGATCTCTGCCGGCCTCGACTATCCAGGCATCGGCCCGGAACACGCCTGGTTGCATGACATCGGCCGCGTTCAATACACCTCGGTAACCGACGACGAAGCCCTCGACGCGTTTCACAAATGCTGCCGCCTGGAAGGGATTATTCCTGCACTGGAAAGCGCCCATGCCCTGGCCGAAGTGTTCAAACGCGCACCAACCCTGCCAAAAGATCACCTGATGGTGGTCAACCTGTCCGGTCGCGGGGACAAAGACATGCAGACCGTGATGCACCACATGGAACACTCTCAGCAAGAGCAATCCAAGCAGGAGAAACACTGATGAGCCGCCTGCAAACGCGTTTTGCCGAACTCAAGGAACAGAATCGTGCCGCCCTGGTGACCTTCGTGACCGCTGGCGACCCGAGCTATGACACCTCGCTGGCGATCCTCAAAGGCTTGCCCGGCGCGGGTGCCGACGTGATCGAGTTGGGCATGCCCTTCACCGATCCAATGGCTGACGGCCCGGCAATCCAGTTGGCCAACATCCGTGCCCTCGGCGCCAAGCAGAACCTGGCGAAAACCCTGCAAATGGTTCGCGAGTTCCGTGAAGGCAATACCGAGACGCCGCTGGTGCTGATGGGTTACTTCAACCCGATCCACATGTATGGCGTGCCGCGGTTCATCGCCGACGCGAAAGAGGCCGGCGTTGACGGTCTGATCGTGGTCGACTTGCCGCCCGAGCATAACGGCGAGCTGTGCGACCCGGCCCAGGCTGCCGGTCTGGACTTCATCCGTCTGACCACCCCGACGACCGATGATGTGCGCCTGCCGACCGTTCTGAACGGCAGCTCAGGCTTCGTCTATTACGTGTCTGTTGCCGGTGTGACCGGTGCGGGCGCGGCGACGCTGGAGCATGTTGAAGAAGCGGTTGCGCGTCTGCGTCGCCACACCGATCTGCCGATCAGCATCGGTTTCGGTATTCGTACACCGGACCAAGCGGCGTCCATCGCGCGTCTGGCTGATGGCGTGGTGGTGGGGTCGGCGTTGATCGATCACATCGCCAATGCGTCGACTCCGGATCAAGCCATTGATGGTGTGTTGAGCCTTTGCTCGGCGCTGGCCGAAGGCGTGCGTAAAGCCCGCGTCAGCTGAAGGTAAAGTTCCTGATACAGAGGAATTAGAGCCTCGCGGCAGAGACTAAACAGCAAGACCGAGGGCTTCAGGACTACGTTCTGAAGCCCTTTTTGCTGTATGTGCAGTGAGGAAAGACCCGATGAAAATGCCGAAACGTCTGATTGCCAGCCTGGGTGTGCTGATGCTCAGTGCCACCCCGTTGCTGAATGCGAATGCCGATCAGCGCGACGATCACGACCGCGGCGGCCCGCAGCAGGGCCATTACGATAACCATGGCGACGATTACCGTGGCCCGCAGGACAATCATCGCGGCGGCCCTCCGCCACGGGACTTCGGCCCCGTGCGCCAGACTATCCACGATAACCATGGCTATTTCGTACGCGGTGCTCCGCCACCTCCGGGTATTCATCTGATGCGTGGCCGACCGCTGCCTCACGGCTATTACGGCGAACGCCTCGATAACCGGGCGTTGGGCCGGCTGCCGTATTACCCGGGGTACGAATGGCGACGGGCGGGCGGGGACATTGTGCTGATCGCCGTAGGAACCGGGATCGTTTATGAAATTCTGGAGGGCGTTTTGTAACGATGGATGGAAGTGCTTCGGACGATCTTTTGATTTTATGGCATTAAGGCAACTCCAACCCGCCGGATGCTTTATGCAACTTCCTCAGATGCTCGCCAACCTGCTTCAGGTTGGCTTCATTGGCGGCCATCTCGGCTGCACGGCTCGGTTCGAGCAGCGCTCTCACCTCTTTGTCCAGATCACCTGTGAGCGCCTGAAGCTGTTTCTGTCGCAGGCTGCTTTCCGATTCCAGGCGTTGCCACTCACTCGGCTGCGGCAATCCATAGCCACCGGTGCCGAGCAGCTCCGCCGGACGGCTGAGGAAGCCGCTGTTGGCAAGAATTTGCTGCAAAGTCGCATTGGCCTTGTCCATGCCGCCGTTCTTCAGTTCCCGAGCGCCCAGATAGCGCTGCTTTACTTCGTCCTGGGCCAGCACCAATTGTTGGCGGAAGGCTGCCTGCTCCAATAACAGCAAGGCTGCGCTGGTGCGCAAATCGGCTTGATCGATCCATTGCCGACGCTCTTCAGCTTTCAATGAGAGCCAGTCTTCGACCTTTTCCTGCTTGATCGGCAAGTGCTTCTTCAGCACTTCGAACATCGCTTGATAGCGATCGCGGAAGGAGTCAAATCGGTAGCCCAGGCGCAGCGCTTCTCGGGGATCGTCCAGCACGCTGGTGTCCGCCAGTCCGCGGCCCTTGAGCACTTCCAGCAAACCGTTGGGCATGATGCTGTCCAACCCGACCAGTTTTGTATTGTTGGTACTGCTACGCAGTAACTTCAGGCCCTCTACAGCGCAGTTATTGGACAGGAAGAAGTAGTTGCCGTCGTAACTCCAGTGCATTTCAGCGGCGTGTTCCACCACGTCTTCGATCTCGCCGCGAGACAGGTTCAGCGGCACCGAGGCCAGGCTGCGCAGTTCGGTTTTGGTGTATTCGTCGATCACCTGGGCCAGCGGCAGGACAAACAGGCGTGACGGATATTTGCCCACCAGTCCGTCCCAACTCGACAGCTGTACGTCACCGACGAAGGCGCGGTAGGACAACACCAGATGCTGATCCAGATCCAGACGACAATCCGGCCCACGGGGGCGGCCGGGTGCACAGATCACCAACCGCAACATGCTGTGACCCCAGCGGCTGACCCAGTTCTGGTTGGCTTCAGCCAGCAGATAGTCGACGGCGTAGACCCGTTCCGGATCGACCTGGCCCAGTGGCGTTTTGGCGAAATCGTTGCCGGCATTGAGAAAGGAGAAGGTTTTGCCGCAGGTGTCTTTCGCGGCGGGCGCCCAGCCGAAATGTTCTTTGTAGTAGCGGTACAACGCAGGACGGCGACAGGCATAGGCCGGGTCGAGAAGGAAATATTCCATGTTGACCGCGACGAACTCCTTGGGGCTGCTCGTCTCGTAAATGTCCGGGCTGCGGGCAATTTGCCGGTTGTACTGTTCGCGCTCGCCACGACGGCCGACATACTGTGGCCAGCCGGCGAGGTCGAGCAGGTGCGGGTCGTCGCTGAGCGTAAAGCGTCGGTCGGACTGGCCGCGGCATTGATCGGGAATGCCAATCAGCCCTGAGCTGCTGTTGCGCCGGGTGCATAGCTGAATCAGCGTGCGCTCCGCATCTGGCCACAGGCGCGAACGGTCATAGATGTGGGTGAGTTCATGCAACACCGTGGCAAGCATTTCGCGGCGCACGGTGCCATGGGGACGATAAGTCTTTTTGGTCGCGGCGCTGCCGTCAGTGAGGCTGGCAAGCAGGTTGCGGTTCAGATCGAGCTCGGACACCAGCGACGCCTGGCCGTAAGCGTTGCTCGGCATGTCATCGGTCCAGCCGACGTCGATGCGTCGGTCGAGCTGCTCGATGAACCGCGGCGGCAGCGCCTGCATGGCTTCATCGAGCAACGCCTGACTGGCCTGTTGTTGAGCGGGGCTGAGGCCGTCGGCTTTGAGCCTTAATTGCAAGTCAGCCTGGGCCGTGTTGCCGAGCAGCAACATGACCCCGGCCAACAGCCAGGCGACTGGCGACCTCACAGTGCGAGGATGGCTTCGGCGAGAACCTGATCACTGGCGTCGCGGGCTTCTGGTACGCGGGTGCGCAACGTGGTGAAGGCCGCTTCCAGGTGCGCGCCACGAATGTCGCCATCGCTGGCAACGAAACTGGCTGCATCGTCGTGGGCTTCACGAACGATCTTCGAGTCACGGATGGACGTCGTGGTATCGGAAGTGAAATCAAGGGTGCGCCGGGTGGCGTTGATGAGAATGTTACTGGTGGCAACCAGGGTGTGCGCCTGGGCCACATCGGCTAATAACAGCAGGCCAAGGGCGGCAACAATCAGGGGGCTACGCATGGAACGACTCCGCAAGAACAAGGATAACTATTGGACGAGAATTGCCTGCGCCAGTTCAAGGTCGCTGGCATGAAGTTTTGGCTGGGTCCGGCGCAGATAAATCAGGGCAGACTCCAGTTGTACTCCTCGCAGTTGGCCGTCACTGGCGATGAACGCTGCAGCGTCATCGTGTGCCGCGAGTAGCAGCTTACGATCGAAGGGGGCGGAGGCCACCATGCTTGTGGCGTAGCCGGTAGCGACGATGCCTTGTGTAGACAGGTTGAAAGCGTCAAATGCATGGGCCGAGCCTACCCAGCAGGCTGCCACGAAAAGCGGAGAGATCAACGGATTTGAAAGAAAACGCATGAGACTCGATAGCTGAAAGCAAGTCCCAAGGCTAGCGCAACGCCCGGTCTAGAGCCAGCGCTGAAACAGTAGGACACGGCGGGCGTGTCCCACGTCAGTGATGTCGCTTAGATAGTCAGTATGGCTTGCGCCAGTTGTGCATCAGTCGCGTTCAGCTGAGGTGCCTGGTGGCGAATATGGTCGAGTGCGCTTTCCAGTTTCACGCCACGAATGGCGCCTTCGCTGGCCACGAAGCTGGCGGCGTCGTCACGGGCGGCGCGCACGATTTTGTCATCGCGAAAGGAAGAAGTGACATCAGAGGTCGCATCGGACGTGGCCTTGAGCGCGTCGACGACGGTATCGGTGGTCACGATAAAGCTGGAGGCGTGGGAATTGGCAGCCACGGCAAGCAGGGCTGCAGCGCTGAGCAGACGAAGACGGGACATGGTGAAACTCCTTTGAAAAACCGATTGAGAGGTGGCGCATTGCCTGGTGAGTCAGACGCCTGTCATGCAGCGTTCGCCACGTTCTATCTGGATATTAGGCCTTTGAGTATCGGTTCGAACAGTCCCGTCTGTTCCAGTAGGAAGCTAGCGCCAGAACGGTTTATCCAGTTCGTTGAGACGATCCGAGAGGCTGATATTCAAGTCTGAGAGCTGCCGGTCATTGAGTTGGCCCAACAAACGCCGGGTTCTGGCCCTTTCAAGGCTGTTGGCGAGGCCCCTCAGCAATCTACGAACCCAGTGGGAGCGAGGCGTTGAGTGAGGCGTGGAAACGGAAAAGTTCAGTAAGTGATTCATGGCGCGGTCCTTTTGCTGGCAGTTCGGGATTTCATGGTGATCCCGCCCTCTCTTGCGCAACAGACACACTGCACTAAAATTGTACTGGTTAAGTTGTATAAATAGTAAAACTGTACCTGTGAAGTGATATCTATTCTGTATGACCCATGTTGAGGGTCCAAAACGACAAAGCCCGTCGTGGTTTCCCACGACGGGCTTTGTTTTTTCAATTTGGAGTGCTGGCGGTGGACCCGGTGGGTCAGAGCCAGCGACGCTAACTTAGCGCCAGAACGGCTTGCTCAGCTCTTCGTAGCGTTGTGCTTCGCTAATCCCTGCGTCAGCCAGCAGACGCGAATCCAGACGAGCCAGTTGGTGGCGGCTGGAGATGCGGCGCTGCCACAGCATCAGGTTGGCGAGAACGCGAAGAGGCGTGGAAGCCTGGGTTTTTACAGCGTTGTCTTCGAAAAACAGCTCGGAACTGAGTGTACGTTCCATGGTTGACATCCTTCCGCTTATGGCGGGATTAGGTAGTGGTTTAACTGATGCCAATGATCCTCTCGTTTGGCCAGTCTCTCTAGATACAGTTCACCTGTATTGTGAGGGACCAGTTAACTGTTAAAGGGTGGTGTACTGGTCAAAATTGAGGCAACTGTACCTATCAGCACCAATATGGTGCATTTTTGGTAAATTGACTCGGAAAGGTAGGCAATTACGGTAGGAAAAGACCAGTACAGCAGTACAGTTTTATTCAGTATTTAGTCTGGCAACAGCAAGCTGACGAAACTGTGTTTGCGTCAGCTGCTATCTGTACCAATTACTCCGCGAGCATCCGCCCGGTTTCTTCCAGGTTGATGTGCCAGCTCAGGGCATCGCGCAGGATGTGCGGCGTGTGACCGCCGAGAGCACAAGCGGCTGTGAAGTAGTCATCCAGGGCTTGGCGATAGTCCGGGTGCACGCAGTTATCGATGATGACCCGAGCACGCTCTCGCGGCGCCAGGCCACGCAAGTCCGCCAGACCGATCTCGGTGACAAGGATGTCGACGTCATGCTCAGTGTGGTCGACGTGGCTGACCATCGGCACCACGCTGGAGATCGCGCCGCCCTTGGCGATCGACTTGGTCACGAAGATCGCCAAATGCGCATTGCGCGCAAAGTCGCCCGAGCCGCCAATGCCGTTCATCATCCGCGTGCCGCAGATGTGGGTAGAGTTGACGTTGCCATACAGGTCGAACTCAAGCGCCGTGTTGATGCCGATGATGCCGAGCCGGCGCACCACTTCCGGGTGGTTGGAAATTTCTTGCGGGCGCAGCACCAGTTTGTCCTTGTAGCGCTCAAGGTTGCCGAAAACATCGGTATTGCGACGGCTCGACAAGGTGATCGAACTGCCCGAAGCAAAGCTCAGCTTCCCGGCGTCGATCAGATCGAACGTCGAATCCTGCAACACTTCTGAGTACATCGTCAGGTCTTCGAACGGCGAGTCGATCAGGCCGCACATCACCGAGTTGGCGATGTTACCAATCCCGGCTTGCAGCGGGCCGAGCTTGTTGGTCATGCGCCCGGCAGCCACTTCCTGCTTGAAGAAGTCGATCAGGTGGTCGGCAATGGCCTGAGTATCAACGTCCGGCGGCAGCACAGTGGACGGCGAGTCGGACTGATTGGTGATCACGATAGCGACAATCTTTTCCGGCGGAATCGGGATGGCCGTGCTGCCAATGCGATCGTCGACCTTCACCAGCGGGATCGGCGTGCGGGTCGGCCGATAGGTCGGGATATAGATGTCGTGCAGTCCTTCGAGATTCGGGTTGTGCGCCAGGTTGATCTCGACGATCACCTGTTTGGCGAAAATCGCGAAGCTGGCCGAGTTACCCACCGAAGTGGTCGGCACGATATGGCCCTGCTCGGTAATCGCCACAGCCTCAATCACCGCGATGTCCGGCAGTTTGAGCTGCTGGTTGCGCAACTGCTCAACGGTTTCCGAAAGATGCTGGTCAATGAACATCACTTCGCCGGCGTTAATAGCCTTGCGCAGGGTGCTGTCGACCTGGAAGGGCATGCGTCGCGACAGTACGCCGGCTTCGGTGAGCTGTTTATCGAGGTCGTTGCCCAGGCTGGCGCCGGTCATCAGCGTGATTTTCAGCGGGGTGATTTTGGCGCGTTCGGCCAATGCGTGGGGCACGGCCTTGGCTTCACCGGCGCGGGTGAAACCGCTCATGCCGACGGTCATGCCGTCTTGAATCAGAGCGGCAGCGTCAGCGGCGCTCATCACCTTATCCAACAACGAAGGCAAGCGAATACGATCACGGTACATGGATTGTTATCTCGGGCAACGAAAGCAAGGTGTGCAGTTTAGTGATTTCAAAAAAAATCCTCCCGCTACCATGGTCGAATGCAGAGCCCTGATTTAGAGCCTTTGGTCGGTTTTTAGCGGGTAATAAAAAACCCCAGCCTACTAAAGGCTGAGGTTTTTGGTATTGCGTTGGAGCAGGTTTTACTCGACGGCTTTGACCATGTCTTCGATGACTTTCTTGGCGTCGCCGAAGACCATCATGGTTTTGTCGAGGTAGAACAGTTCGTTGTCCAGGCCGGCATAGCCGCTGGCCATCGAGCGCTTGTTGACGATCACGGTCTTGGCTTTATAGGCCTCGAGAATCGGCATGCCGGCAATTGGCGATTTCGGATCGTTCTTCGCGGCCGGGTTGACCACGTCGTTGGCGCCGAGCACCAGCACCACGTCGGTCTGACCGAACTCGGAGTTAATGTCATCCATCTCGAACACTTGCTCGTAAGGCACTTCGGCCTCGGCCAGCAGGACGTTCATGTGCCCTGGCATCCGACCGGCCACCGGGTGGATCGCAAACTTCACGGTGACTCCCCGGTGAGTCAGCTTCTCCGCCAGTTCCATCAGTGAGTGTTGGGCGCGTGCCACCGCCAGGCCATAACCCGGAACGATGATCACGGTGTCGGCGTTGGTCAGCAGGAAGGTCGCATCGTCAGCCGAACCGGATTTCACCGGACGGGCCTCTTTCGAACCTGCCGGGCCAGCTGCATCTGCCGTGTTGCCGAAACCGCCGAGCAATACGTTGAAGAACGAACGGTTCATCGCCTTGCACATGATGTACGAGAGGATCGCACCGGATGAACCCACCAGCGAACCGGCAATGATCAGCATCGAGTTGTTCAGCGAGAAGCCGATACCTGCCGCTGCCCAGCCGGAGTAGCTGTTGAGCATCGACACCACCACCGGCATATCGGCGCCGCCGATCGGGATGATGATCAGCACACCCATCACGAAGGCCAGGGCCAGCATGATGGCGAAAGCACCGAGGTTGCCAGTCATCATGAAGGTGATGCCCAGGCCGAGCGTGGCCAAGCCCAACATCAGGTTCAGCTTGTGCTGGCCGCCGAACTGCACGGGTGCGCCCTGGAACAGGCGGAACTTGTACTTGCCCGACAGCTTGCCGAACGCGATCACCGAACCGGAGAAGGTGATTGCACCGATGGCGGCTCCGAGGAACAGCTCCAGGCGGTTACCGGCAGGAATCGAATCACCCAGTTGCTTGACGATACCCAGCGATTGCGGCTCAACAACAGCAGCGATGGCAATGAACACCGCGGCCATACCGATCATGCTGTGCATGAAGGCGACCAGTTCCGGCATCTTGGTCATTTCAACGCGTTTGGCCATGATCGAGCCGGCGGTGCCGCCGACCAACAGACCAACAATGACGTAGCCGATGCCAGCAGTAGCCAGCTCAGCACCCAGCTTATAGATGAGGCCGACGGTGGTGATGATCGCCAGCGCCATGCCGAGCATGCCGTACACATTGCCGCGCCGCGACGTGGTCGGGTGCGACAGGCCTTTCAGGGCCTGGATGAAGCAGATCGACGCGATCAAGTAGAGCGTCGTGACGAGATTCATGCTCATTACTTGGACGCCTCTTCTTTTACCGCTTTCGGGGCTTTTTTCTTGAACATCTCAAGCATCCTGCGGGTGACCAGGAAGCCACCAAACACGTTCACCGCTGCCAGAGCCACGGCCAGGGTGCCCATGGTTTTGCCCAGTGGCGTCACGGTCAATGCCGCCGCCAGCATGGCGCCGACGATTACGATCGCCGAGATCGCGTTGGTTACCGCCATCAAAGGCGTGTGCAGTGCAGGTGTAACGTTCCAGACCACGTGATAACCGACATAAATCGCCAGCACGAAGATGATCAGGTTGTAGATACCGGGGGAGATAAGCTCTTCCATCGTCTGAATCCCTGCTTAGGCGTTTTTGCGGATGACTTGGCCGTCGCGGCACATCAGGCACGCGGCGACGATGTCGTCTTCGAGGTTGATCTCGAACTGGCCTTCTTTGTTGAAGACCAGCTTCAGGAAGTCCAGCAGGTTGCGCGCGTACAGTGCCGAAGCGTCTGCCGCGACTGCGCCGGCCAGATTGGTCGGGCCGCAAATGATCACGCCATTCTCGACGACGACCTGGTCAGCCACGGTCAGTGGGCAGTTACCACCCTGGGCTGCCGCGAGGTCGATGACCACCGAGCCTGGCTTCATCTGTGCCACGGTTTCCGCGCTCAAGAGCGTCGGCGCCTTACGGCCCGGAATCAGTGCGGTGGTGATGACAATGTCAGCTTGCTTGGCGCGTTCGTGCACGGCCAGGGCCTGGCGCTGCATCCAGCTGGCGGGCATTGGCCGCGCGTAACCGCCGACACCGACGGCGCATTCGCGCTCTTCATCGGTTTCGTAAGGTACGTCGACGAACTTGGCACCGAGGGATTCGATTTGCTCTTTTACCGCAGGACGCACGTCAGACGCTTCGATCACTGCACCCAGACGTTTCGCCGTAGCGATTGCCTGCAAACCAGCTACGCCTGCGCCGAGAATCAGCACGCGTGCCGCTTTCACGGTACCCGCAGCGGTCATCAGCATCGGCATGAAGCGAGGATAGTGGTGAGCGGCCAACAACACGGCTTTATAGCCGGCAATGTTTGCCTGAGAGGACAGCACATCCAGGCTCTGAGCGCGGGAGGTACGCGGCGCGGCTTCCAGCGCAAACGCGGTAATGCCGCACTCAGCCAGCTTGGCAATGGTTTCATTGCTGAACGGATTGAGCATGCCCACCACAACGGTGCCGCTTTTTATCAGC
This sequence comes from Pseudomonas sp. LB3P25, assembly GCF_054897985.1. Taxonomy (NCBI): domain Bacteria; kingdom Pseudomonadati; phylum Pseudomonadota; class Gammaproteobacteria; order Pseudomonadales; family Pseudomonadaceae; genus Pseudomonas; species Pseudomonas sp. LB3P25. Next base: position 319,672 of record NZ_CM142711.1, read on the forward strand.
GTCAGTTCGCTGTCGCTGGGGGCGACCACCTTGAGAATCAGCTCGGCACCAAACGCATCGTTGGCGCTGCCAATAATTGCGCCTGCCGCTTCATAGGCACTGTCGACAACGCTGGCGTTAATGCCGGCGCCGCTTTGCACAGTGACCTTATGACCCTGGCCGATCAGCTTCTTGATGGTTTCCGGGGTTGCAGCAACCCGTGTTTCACCGGTCTGGGTTTCGAGAGGAACACCAATGTGCACGTCAAATCTCCTGCGTGATCTTATTGAGTAAACCCAGGCACTTCGGATGGTGCGGCTGGGGGCGGCCGATCAGCACGATCCCGCCAAATCAAGGCGGGGCGCGGCATTTTGCAGGCGAACTTAGTGCCCTTCAAGGGTTTATGACGGGTGACGGAAAATTAACTACAAGTCACCCCGTGACCGAATGTCGCAACAACCCGGTTCAATCCCTTGCAGGCCGTGCCTTGTAAGGATTCTGGTGAAAATTGAAGAATTTACACATCGGTACGGTGAATGAGTTGTCATTGCATCCAAATAGAGGCTCAAAGCCATGTAGTCAGGCACTTGTGGGACGGTTGTACTGCTTGTTGGTACAGTTTTCGATATGCGACAAATACTTATATCTGTAGTGCTTTGATTTTGCTTACTACAAGCCGGGCTAATACGTTAAAGCCTTTATCACTCTAGGTTGTAGCTGTGTGCCTGACTCACCAACCAATCGCGAAATGCCCTTAAAGAGGCCGATTCCACCTTCCGCTCAGGAATCATCAGGTAATACGCCTTGATGCTTGATAACGCTTGGGCGTTGGCAATGACCAGGCGGTTCTCGGCCAGTTCGCGTTGAATCAGGAACGGTGGAATCAGCGCTATTCCCATATCGTGCATGGCCGCTTGGGCAAGCATGGAGAATAGCTCGTAGCGCGGCCCTGTCATGTCTCGAGGGACATTTAGGTTTTGAGAGTTGAACCACTGGCGCCAGGCATAAGGGCGAGTGGTCTGCTGCAACAGGGGTAATTCGGCAATGTCGCCGGGAGACAGCTTTGTCTTTTTCCCCAGTAGGTTGGGGCTGCACACCGGCATCGGATTTTCACCCATCAGCCTGTGGGATTCGGTACCCGACCAGTCCGCGTCGCCAAAATAGATAGCGGCATCGAAGTCGGTGTCGGCAAACAGGAAGGGGCGCGTTCGGTTGGTGAGGTTGACCGTCACTTCCGGGTGTTTTTGCTGGAAGTCCTTGAGTCGTGGCAGCAGCCATTGAGTGCCGAAGGTTGGAACCACCGCCAGCTCAATCACGTTGGCACCTTGTTGGCCCATCACTGACAAAGTGTCCCGTTCAACGGCATCGAGTTGGGTGGCTACCCGGCGGCTGTAGGAGAGACCGGCCTCCGTCAGCTTGACCCCACGTCGCGAGCGTCGGAACAGTTCTACGCTGAGGAACTCCTCAAGACTGGCGATCTGTCGGCAAATGGCGCCTTGAGTGAGCGAAAGCTCCTGAGCTGCCTTGGTAAAACTTTCGTGTCGAGCTGCCGCCTCAAAGCTGATCAGGGCAGTTGTACTGGGGATTTTCCTGCGCATGTACGTCAACCTCACTAATACACCGCATAAAAGCTATTTTGCGATGTTTCGGAGTGAGAAATTAGCACAACAGTATGCAAAATCCTCGTTTGCCGTGACGCCAAACCCGGCCTAGGATCAGCCCACGTTATTTGACCCGATTCGAGAGGACACACTCATGGGCGGTAAAGCTAGCTTCAACTGGATCGATCCCCTGCTGCTGGATCAACAGCTCACCGAAGAAGAACGCATGATCCGCGACACTGCTGAGCAATTCGCTCAGCAGAAGCTCGCGCCGCGTGTTCTCGAAGCTTTCCGCCATGAAAAGACCGACCCGGCGATCTTCCGCGAGATGGGTGAAGTCGGCCTGTTGGGCGCAACGATCCCTGAGCAGTATGGTGGTAGCGGCTTGAACTACGTCAGCTACGGCCTGATCGCCCGTGAAGTTGAGCGTGTCGACTCCGGCTATCGCTCGATGATGAGTGTGCAGTCCTCGTTGGTCATGGTGCCGATCAATGAATTCGGTACCGAAGCACAGAAGCAGAAGTACCTGCCAAAACTGGCCTCAGGCGAATGGATTGGCTGCTTCGGTCTGACCGAACCTGACCACGGTTCCGACCCGGGCGCGATGATTACTCGTGCGCGCAAAGTGGAAGGCGGCTACAGCCTGACCGGCAACAAGATGTGGATCACCAACAGCCCGATTGCCGATGTGTTCGTGGTCTGGGGCAAGGACGACGCCGGCGACATCCGTGGCTTCGTTCTGGAGAAAGGCTGGAAAGGCCTGAGTGCTCCTGCGATTCACGGCAAGGTTGGCCTGCGTGCATCCATCACCGGCGAGATCGTCATGGACAACGTGTTTGTCCCTGAAGAGAACATCTTCCCGGATGTCCGTGGCTTGAAAGGCCCTTTTACTTGCCTCAACTCGGCACGTTACGGCATTTCCTGGGGTGCGCTGGGCGCGGCCGAATTCTGCTGGCACACCGCTCGCCAGTACACCCTGGATCGTCAGCAGTTCGGACGCCCACTGGCCGCCACTCAGCTGATCCAGAAGAAACTGGCCGATATGCAGACTGAAATCACCTTGGCGCTGCAAGGCTGCCTGCGCCTGGGTCGTATGAAAGATGAAGGTACTGCGGCGGTCGAGATCACTTCGATGATGAAGCGCAACTCCTGCGGCAAGTCCTTGGACATTGCTCGCATGGCGCGCGACATGCTGGGTGGTAACGGTATTTCCGATGAGTTCGGTGTTGCTCGCCACTTGGTCAACCTGGAAGTGGTGAATACCTATGAAGGTACGCATGACGTCCATGCACTGATCCTCGGTCGTGCGCAGACGGGCATCCAGGCGTTCTATTAATAGGAGAACGGCCATGGGCGCGCTTTCGCATCTACGGGTACTGGATTTATCGCGGGTGCTGGCCGGGCCTTGGGCCGGACAGATTCTTGCTGACCTCGGCGCTGAGGTGATCAAGGTCGAGCGCCCGGGCAATGGCGATGACACGCGCGCCTGGGGGCCTCCTTTTCTTAAAGATGCTTATGGCGAGAACACCAGCGAGGCCGCCTATTACTTGTCGGCCAATCGCAACAAGCAATCGGTCACCATCGACTTCACGCACCCGGAAGGGCAAAAGCTGGTGCGTGAGTTGGCGGCCAAGTCCGACATCCTCATCGAGAACTTCAAAGTCGGTGGCCTGGCGGCTTATGGGCTGGATTATGAGTCGTTAAAGGCGATCAATCCTAATCTGATCTATTGCTCGATTACCGGGTTTGGTCAGACGGGCCCTTACGCCAAGCGCGCGGGTTATGACTTTATGATCCAGGGGCTGGGCGGTCTGATGAGCCTGACTGGGCGGCCCGAAGGCGATGAAGGTGCCGGGCCGGTAAAAGTCGGCGTGGCGCTGACGGACATCTTGACCGGGCTCTACTCGACGGTGGCGATTCTGGCGGCACTGGCTCATCGGGATCATGACGGGGGCGGTCAGCATATTGATATGGCGCTGTTGGATGTTCAGGTGGCTTGTCTGGCTAACCAGGCAATGAATTACCTGACTACTGGCAACGCTCCGAAGCGCCTGGGTAATGCTCATCCGAATATCGTGCCTTATCAGGACTTTCCTACGGCGGATGGAGACTTCATCCTCACCGTGGGCAATGACGGACAGTTTCGCAAGTTTGCTGAAGTGGCTGGTCAGCCGCAGTGGGCAGATGATCCGCGCTTTGCGACCAACAAATTGCGGGTGGCGAATCGTGCGGTGTTGATTCCGCTTATCCGCCAGGCGACGGTGTTCAAGACGACTGCTGAGTGGGTGCTGCAGCTGGAGCAGGCAGGAGTACCGTGCGGGCCGATCAATGATCTGGCTCAGATGTTTGCGGATCCACAGGTTAAGGCGCGCGGGTTGGCGATCGAGCTGCCTCATGTGCTGGCCGGGATGGTGCCGCAGGTGGCGAGTCCGATTCGTCTGTCTGAAACGCCTGTGGAGTATCGCAATGCGCCCCCTTTATTGGGCGAGCACACGTTGGAGGTTCTGCAGCGGGTGTTGGGTCTGGATGCTGGCGCGGTGGCGGCTTTCAAAGAAGCTGGGGTGCTCTGAGGATTTCTTCTATATAGAGGGAGTGGTTTTGCTCTCCTATATAGAGAGGAAACGGGCTGTTTTCCGGCGATCTGCAAGTATTTGATAGAAAAGCGTAATTAGGGGTTGACGGCAGATTCTGGAAGTCTATAATTCGCCCCACTTCCGGCGCAGTCGAAACGGAAAACTCCTTGGTAAACAAAGAGTTATGCAGTTTTCGGCGGCCAGTTGCTTCAGTTCATCGAAGCCCGGAAGGAGTTGAAAGAGCGGGGTTGTTTGGCTCTTTTAACGGTTCGATCTTCTCGGTCGAAAGCGGTGAAAAAGAGGTGTTGACAGCAGCGAGTAACGCTGTAGAATTCGCCTCCCGCTAACGAGAGATCGAAAGCGCAAGTGGTTGAAGTTGCAAAGGAAACTTTGAAAACTTCGAAAAATAACCGCTTGACAGCAACAGAGGCTGCTGTAGAATGCGCGCCTCGGTTGAGACGAAAGATCTTAACCAACCGCTCTTTAACAACTGAATCAAGCAATTCGTGTGGGTGCTTGTGGAGTCAGACTGATAGTCAACAAGATTATCAGCATCACAAGTTACTCCGCGAGAAATCAAAGATGTAACCAACGATTGCTGAGCCAAGTTTAGGGTTTCTTAAAAACCCAAAGATGTTTGAACTGAAGAGTTTGATCATGGCTCAGATTGAACGCTGGCGGCAGGCCTAACACATGCAAGTCGAGCGGCAGCACGGGTACTTGTACTTGGTGGCGAGCGGCGGACGGGTGAGTAATGCCTAGGAATCTGCCTGGTAGTGGGGGATAACGCTCGGAAACGGACGCTAATACCGCATACGTCCTACGGGAGAAAGCAGGGGACCTTCGGGCCTTGCGCTATCAGATGAGCCTAGGTCGGATTAGCTAGTTGGTGAGGTAATGGCTCACCAAGGCGACGATCCGTAACTGGTCTGAGAGGATGATCAGTCACACTGGAACTGAGACACGGTCCAGACTCCTACGGGAGGCAGCAGTGGGGAATATTGGACAATGGGCGAAAGCCTGATCCAGCCATGCCGCGTGTGTGAAGAAGGTCTTCGGATTGTAAAGCACTTTAAGTTGGGAGGAAGGGCATTAACCTAATACGTTGGTGTCTTGACGTTACCGACAGAATAAGCACCGGCTAACTCTGTGCCAGCAGCCGCGGTAATACAGAGGGTGCAAGCGTTAATCGGAATTACTGGGCGTAAAGCGCGCGTAGGTGGTTCGTTAAGTTGGATGTGAAATCCCCGGGCTCAACCTGGGAACTGCATTCAAAACTGTCGAGCTAGAGTATGGTAGAGGGTGGTGGAATTTCCTGTGTAGCGGTGAAATGCGTAGATATAGGAAGGAACACCAGTGGCGAAGGCGACCACCTGGACTGATACTGACACTGAGGTGCGAAAGCGTGGGGAGCAAACAGGATTAGATACCCTGGTAGTCCACGCCGTAAACGATGTCAACTAGCCGTTGGGAGCCTTGAGCTCTTAGTGGCGCAGCTAACGCATTAAGTTGACCGCCTGGGGAGTACGGCCGCAAGGTTAAAACTCAAATGAATTGACGGGGGCCCGCACAAGCGGTGGAGCATGTGGTTTAATTCGAAGCAACGCGAAGAACCTTACCAGGCCTTGACATCCAATGAACTTTCCAGAGATGGATGGGTGCCTTCGGGAACATTGAGACAGGTGCTGCATGGCTGTCGTCAGCTCGTGTCGTGAGATGTTGGGTTAAGTCCCGTAACGAGCGCAACCCTTGTCCTTAGTTACCAGCACGTTATGGTGGGCACTCTAAGGAGACTGCCGGTGACAAACCGGAGGAAGGTGGGGATGACGTCAAGTCATCATGGCCCTTACGGCCTGGGCTACACACGTGCTACAATGGTCGGTACAGAGGGTTGCCAAGCCGCGAGGTGGAGCTAATCCCAGAAAACCGATCGTAGTCCGGATCGCAGTCTGCAACTCGACTGCGTGAAGTCGGAATCGCTAGTAATCGCGAATCAGAATGTCGCGGTGAATACGTTCCCGGGCCTTGTACACACCGCCCGTCACACCATGGGAGTGGGTTGCACCAGAAGTAGCTAGTCTAACCTTCGGGAGGACGGTTACCACGGTGTGATTCATGACTGGGGTGAAGTCGTAACAAGGTAGCCGTAGGGGAACCTGCGGCTGGATCACCTCCTTAATCGACGACATCAGCTGCTCCATAAGTTCCCACACGAATTGCTTGATTCATTGAAGAAGACGATAAGAAGCAGCCCTAACAGGTTGTAGCTTAGTTGGTTGGAGCGCACCCCATGCTTTGTGGTAAAGAGCAGGGTGAGGTCGGCCTTAAAGCTCGAAATTGGGTCTGTAGCTCAGTTGGTTAGAGCGCACCCCTGATAAGGGTGAGGTCGGCAGTTCGAATCTGCCCAGACCCACCAATTTTGTGTGGGAACCTGTAGTAATACGGGGCCATAGCTCAGCTGGGAGAGCGCCTGCCTTGCACGCAGGAGGTCAACGGTTCGATCCCGTTTGGCTCCACCACTACTGCTTCTGTTGTTGAAAGCTTAGAAATGAGCATTCCATCGTTGAGATGGTGAATGTTGATTTCTAGTCTTTGGCTAGATCGTTCTTTAAAAATTTGGGTATGTGATAGAAAGATAGACTGGACCACACTTTCACTGGTGTGGGATCAGGCTAAGGTAAAATTTGTGAGTTAAATTGCGAATTTTCGGCGAATGTCGTCTTCACAGTATAACCAGATTGCTTGGGGTTATATGGTCAAGTGAAGAAGCGCATACGGTGGATGCCTTGGCAGTCAGAGGCGATGAAAGACGTGGTAGCCTGCGAAAAGCTTCGGGGAGTCGGCAAACAGACTTTGATCCGGAGATGTCTGAATGGGGGAACCCAGCCATCATAAGATGGTTATCTTAAGCTGAATACATAGGCTTAAGAGGCGAACCAGGGGAACTGAAACATCTAAGTACCCTGAGGAAAAGAAATCAACCGAGATTCCCTTAGTAGTGGCGAGCGAACGGGGACTAGCCCTTAAGTGGCTTTGAGATTAGCGGAACGCTCTGGAAAGTGCGGCCATAGTGGGTGATAGCCCTGTACGCGAAAATCTCTTAGTCATGAAATCGAGTAGGACGGAGCACGAGAAACTTTGTCTGAATATGGGGGGACCATCCTCCAAGGCTAAATACTACTGACTGACCGATAGTGAACTAGTACCGTGAGGGAAAGGCGAAAAGAACCCCGGAGAGGGGAGTGAAATAGATCCTGAAACCGTATGCGTACAAGCAGTGGGAGCCCACTTTGTTGGGTGACTGCGTACCTTTTGTATAATGGGTCAGCGACTTATTTTCAGTGGCGAGCTTAACCGAATAGGGGAGGCGTAGCGAAAGCGAGTCTTAATAGGGCGTCTAGTCGCTGGGAATAGACCCGAAACCGGGCGATCTATCCATGGGCAGGTTGAAGGTTGGGTAACACTAACTGGAGGACCGAACCGACTACCGTTGAAAAGTTAGCGGATGACCTGTGGATCGGAGTGAAAGGCTAATCAAGCTCGGAGATAGCTGGTTCTCCTCGAAAGCTATTTAGGTAGCGCCTCATGTATCACTGTAGGGGGTAGAGCACTGTTTCGGCTAGGGGGTCATCCCGACTTACCAAACCGATGCAAACTCCGAATACCTACAAGTGCCGAGCATGGGAGACACACGGCGGGTGCTAACGTCCGTCGTGAAAAGGGAAACAACCCAGACCGTCAGCTAAGGTCCCAAAGTTATGGTTAAGTGGGAAACGATGTGGGAAGGCTTAGACAGCTAGGAGGTTGGCTTAGAAGCAGCCACCCTTTAAAGAAAGCGTAATAGCTCACTAGTCGAGTCGGCCTGCGCGGAAGATGTAACGGGGCTCAAACCATACACCGAAGCTACGGGTATCACTTAGGTGATGCGGTAGAGGAGCGTTCTGTAAGCCTGTGAAGGTGAGTTGAGAAGCTTGCTGGAGGTATCAGAAGTGCGAATGCTGACATGAGTAACGACAATGGGTGTGAAAAACACCCACGCCGAAAGACCAAGGTTTCCTGCGCAACGTTAATCGACGCAGGGTTAGTCGGTCCCTAAGGCGAGGCTGAAAAGCGTAGTCGATGGAAAACAGGTTAATATTCCTGTACTTCTGGTTATTGCGATGGAGGGACGGAGAAGGCTAGGCCAGCTTGGCGTTGGTTGTCCAAGTTTAAGGTGGTAGGCTGGAATCTTAGGTAAATCCGGGATTCTAAGGCCGAGAGCTGATGACGAGTTACCCTCTGGGTGACGAAGTGGTTGATGCCATGCTTCCAAGAAAAGCTTCTAAGCTTCAGGTAACCAGGAACCGTACCCCAAACCGACACAGGTGGTTGGGTAGAGAATACCAAGGCGCTTGAGAGAACTCGGGTGAAGGAACTAGGCAAAATGGCACCGTAACTTCGGGAGAAGGTGCGCCGGTGAGGGTGAAGCATTTACTGCGTAAGCCCATGCCGGTCGAAGATACCAGGCCGCTGCGACTGTTTATTAAAAACACAGCACTCTGCAAACACGAAAGTGGACGTATAGGGTGTGACGCCTGCCCGGTGCCGGAAGGTTAATTGATGGGGTTAGCTAACGCGAAGCTCTTGATCGAAGCCCCGGTAAACGGCGGCCGTAACTATAACGGTCCTAAGGTAGCGAAATTCCTTGTCGGGTAAGTTCCGACCTGCACGAATGGCGTAACGATGGCGGCGCTGTCTCCACCCGAGACTCAGTGAAATTGAAATCGCTGTGAAGATGCAGTGTATCCGCGGCTAGACGGAAAGACCCCGTGAACCTTTACTATAGCTTTGCACTGGACTTTGAATTTGCTTGTGTAGGATAGGTGGGAGGCTTTGAAGCGTGGACGCCAGTTCGCGTGGAGCCAACCTTGAAATACCACCCTGGCAACTTTGAGGTTCTAACTCAGGTCCGTTATCCGGATCGAGGACAGTGTATGGTGGGTAGTTTGACTGGGGCGGTCTCCTCCTAAAGAGTAACGGAGGAGTACGAAGGTGCGCTCAGACCGGTCGGAAATCGGTCGTAGAGTATAAAGGCAAAAGCGCGCTTGACTGCGAGACAGACACGTCGAGCAGGTACGAAAGTAGGTCTTAGTGATCCGGTGGTTCTGTATGGAAGGGCCATCGCTCAACGGATAAAAGGTACTCCGGGGATAACAGGCTGATACCGCCCAAGAGTTCATATCGACGGCGGTGTTTGGCACCTCGATGTCGGCTCATCACATCCTGGGGCTGAAGCCGGTCCCAAGGGTATGGCTGTTCGCCATTTAAAGTGGTACGCGAGCTGGGTTTAGAACGTCGTGAGACAGTTCGGTCCCTATCTGCCGTGGACGTTTGAGATTTGAGAGGGGCTGCTCCTAGTACGAGAGGACCGGAGTGGACGAACCTCTGGTGTTCCGGTTGTCACGCCAGTGGCATTGCCGGGTAGCTATGTTCGGAATAGATAACCGCTGAAAGCATCTAAGCGGGAAACTAGCCTCAAGATGAGATCTCACTGGGACCTTGAGTCCCCTGAAGGGCCGTCGAAGACTACGACGTTGATAGGTTGGGTGTGTAAGCGCTGTGAGGCGTTGAGCTAACCAATACTAATTGCCCGTGAGGCTTGACCATATAACACCCAAGCAATTTGCGTCGGCTCCTTAATAAAGAGCAGCAGATTGCGGTGTGTGAAGACGACACGAACCGAAAGTTCGAGATACTCACAAAACACCAACCTATCGCATACCCATTCGCTGGAGCGTGAACCTGCAAAGGCCCACGACCTGGCTACCGAATTTCTTGACGACCATAGAGCATTGGAACCACCTGATCCCATCCCGAACTCAGCAGTGAAACGATGCATCGCCGATGGTAGTGTGGGGTTTCCCCATGTGAGAGTAGGTCATCGTCAAGATTAAATTCCGAAACCCCTATCTGCGTATGCAGGTAGGGGTTTTGTTTTAGTAGAAGTCACCAATTTTGCTGGCACGTTACGCTGTAACGGGCTGGTCACAGAATTTCTTGACGACCATAGAGCATTGGAACCACCTGATCCCATCCCGAACTCAGCAGTGAAACGATGCATCGCCGATGGTAGTGTGGGGTTTCCCCATGTGAGAGTAGGTCATCGTCAAGATTGAATTCCGAAACCCCTGTCTGCTAACGCAGACAGGGGTTTTGTCGTTATGGGCTCGCTAAACGCTCAATGGGCCATCAGCTGCAAATGCGCTTCCACTTCCAAGGCCAGTTCGTCTTCATGGTGTTCGCCCGCCAGACATCGCATTGCTGACATAGCCTGGCATTAGCCGAGTTGTTACGCAGACGCAACACCTGCTGATGCGGTTCACCGCGCGTTATCCACAGGCATCAGTGATACAGCGCGTCGGCGCACACAGCGCTCCACTGAACGCAGAGACAAACCCATTTGCTCGGCGATGTGTTTTTGTGGGTAAGCCCTTCGCACTGCGCCAGCAGAAACGGCTAAAGACTGAGCAGGCGCTCTGGCACGCCGTTCGGCGGGTAACTGACAGGAATGCCGACCATTTCGTACAAACGCCTAAGATTTCTCCGTTTTGTGCCGACAGACTGATGAGACATGCGTGCACCAAAGTAGAGCGGCCCCAGAGCCCTGCCTGCGCTGTTACATGGAATGTTGCAACCTGGAACGCATCCCCACTTTTTGCATAAGAAGTCCCATGAAATGAATCTCAAGTTCAGCCATAAAATCCTTCTGGCCGCCTCCGGCGTCGTGGTGCTGGCTTTTGCGTTGTTCACTTTGTACAACGACTATCTGCAGCGAAACACCATCCGTCAAAACCTTGAATCGAGCGTCCAGCAGGCCGGCGACTTGACCGCCAGCAGCGTGCAGAACTGGATGAGCGGCCGTGTGCTGGTGTTGGAAAACCTCGCGCAGAACGTGGCTCATCAAGGCGCCAATGCCGACCTCCCGGGGCTGGTCAATCAACCGGCCCTGACCTCGAACTTCCAGTTCACCTACGTGGGCCAGGCCAACGGTGTGTTCACTCAGCGCCCGGACGCGAAGATGCCTGACGGTTACGATCCGCGTCAGCGCCCCTGGTACAAACAGGCCGTGGCTGCCGACAAGACCATGCTGACCCCGCCTTACATGGCCGCCGTCGGTGGCCTGGTGGTGACCATCGCCCTGCCGGTGAAAAAGAACGGCGAGTTGCTCGGCGTGGTCGGCGGCGACCTGAGCCTGGAAACGCTGGTGAAGATCATCAACTCGGTGGATTTCGGTGGCATCGGCCACGCATTCCTGGTCAGCGCCGACGGTCAGGTGATCGTCAGCCCGGACAAAGATCAGGTGATGAAAAACCTGAAGGACATCTACCCGAGCGCTGGCGTGCGCATCGAGAAGGGCAATCAGGACGTCACCCTGAACAAGCAGGATCGAATCCTTTCCTTCACTCCGGTCAGTGGATTGCCGAATGCCGAGTGGTACATCGGTCTGTCGATCGACAAGGACAAGGCCTACGCACCACTCAGCCAGTTCCGCACTTCTGCGCTGATCGCGATGTTCATCGCCGTGACGGCCATTGCAGTGCTGCTGAGCCTGCTGATCAACGTGCTGATGCGTCCGCTGACCACCATGGGACGTGCGATGCAGGACATCGCTCAAGGTGAGGGCGATTTGACTCGACGTCTGGCCGTGGAAAGCAAAGACGAATTCGGTGAGCTGGGCGGTTCGTTCAACCAGTTCGTGGAGCGAATTCACGCATCGATTTCCGAAGTGTCGTCGGCAACCCGCCAGGTTCACGACCTGTCGCAACGGGTGATGGCTTCGTCCAACGCCTCGATCGTCGGCTCCGACGAACAAAGCGCCCGCACCAACAGCGTGGCCGCGGCGATCAACCAGTTGGGCGCCGCCACACAGGAAATCGCCCGCAACGCCGCCGATGCTTCCCAGCACGCCAGCGGCGCGAGCGAGCAGGCCGATGACGGTCGTCAGGTGGTGGAGAAAACCATTCTGGCGATGACCGAGTTGTCGCAGAAAATCAGCCTGTCCTGCACGCAGATCGAAACCCTGAACGCCAGCACCGACAACATCGGGCACATTCTGGATGTGATCAAAGGCATCTCCCAGCAGACCAACTTGCTCGCGCTCAACGCGGCCATCGAAGCGGCCCGTGCCGGTGAAGCCGGTCGTGGTTTTGCGGTGGTGGCGGACGAGGTGCGCAACCTCGCTCACCGTACTCAGGAATCGGCGGAGGAGATCCACAAAATGATCACCTCGCTGCAGATCGGTTCTCGCGAAGCTGTGACCACCATGAACGCCAGTCAGGTCTCCAGCGAACAGAGCGTCGAAGTGGCGAACCAGGCCGGTCTGCGACTGGTCAGCGTGACCCAGCGCATCGGCGAAATCGACGGCATGAACCAGTCGGTGGCCGCGGCGACCGAAGAGCAGACGGCGGTCGTGGAAACCCTCAACGTCGACGTTAACCAGATCAATCTGCTGAACCAGCAGAGCGTGGCCAACCTCAATGAAACGTTGAAGGATTGCGATGCGTTGTCCCTGCAGGCGAACCGGTTGAAGCAGTTGGTCGACAGTTTCAAAATCTGATTCCGGTCTGTTGGACCGCGTTATCGTTCTTCGCGAGCAGGCTCGCTCCCACAGGAGTTCTCAGTCGTTCACAAATGTTGTGATCACTGAAGATCCAATGTGGGAGCGAGCCTGCTCGCGATTGCGGTGTACCAATCACCGCTGAAACGAAGTCCTACGCAAACAGCTTCAACACATTGTTCATCGAGTCATCGGCAAAGCCCTGCACGAAATCCTTGAACCCCGGCAATGCCTCGGCGCCGCCCTGTGCGGGTTCGGCGATGATGGTCCAGGTCGCTCGGGATTTACCCGCGCCCAGCGGTTCAACACTCATCGCCGCCCACAAATTGGCCACGCCCAAGGTGTTGTAAATTGTGGTCCAGGTCATGTTCAGCGCTTGGTCATCCCGGGAGTTGAGTTGCTCGACCACCAGGTTGCCGTCCTTGAAGAATTTCTTGCGCAGGGACGACACGCCTTCACCGGTCATCTCGATGTGCGACAGCGCCGGAATGAATTGATCGAAGCCGGCAAAGTTACCGACCACTGCCCAAACCTTCGCGGCATCGGCCGGCACTTCCACCGAGGACACCACGTGGCAGCCTTGAGGATTTTTGATCAGGGTATCGGGTTGCAGAGTGCTCATGGTCTTGCTCCATTCTTGGGGTTGGGTTGAATCAGATGAAGTTGATTTCTTTGAGGTAGTCGCAGCCGCGACGCAGCAGCGCCGGGGATTTTTCCGGGTAATGCGCGCCCATCTGCCGCACGCCCGCTTGTGCGTTGGCGTGGCCGATCATTGAGATGTCGCCGATGTCTTCCTCAAAGCCGTTGAGGTAGAAACCGAGCACGCCGAACAACGCGTTGTCGCTGTCGACCCGGCCCAATTGCTGCTGCCAGTCGGCGACGCTGACCATGGAAAACTTCCGACCCGCCTCACGAAATGATGCGACGTAGGCATCCCAGCTCAGAGGCTCGGGGTTGTGCAGGTTGAACACCGCTTTTTCGGCTGAATAACGGCTGGCATGGAAGGCGATGAAGCGGGCGAGAAAATCCACCGGCATCAGGTCGAAATTCAGCGCGAACTCCGGCACCTGGCCGAGCTGGATCGAACCTTTGAGCATCAGCATCAAGCGGTTCTTGTGCGGCTGGCAGACACCGGTGAGGCTGTTGAAACTGATGTTGCCGGGGCGATAAAGATTGACCCGTACGCCACGTTCGCGAGCCCGTTCGAGGATCCGCTCACCGACCCATTTGGACAGGTTGTAGCCGTTCTTGATGTAGATCGGTGGGGTCTGCGCGGCGGGCAATTCCAGCACCCGGCCATCGGCGGCAATCGTGCTGGAAGCCGAGAGCGTCGAGACGAAGTTGAAGATCTTCTTGCTGCGTCCTTCGCACAACCGAAGGCACTCGAAAATCGGCTCGACGTTGTCCCGCGCCAGCGACTCGTAATCGAGTACGTGATTGACGTTGGCGGCGTTATGCACCAACGCGCCGAACTGCCGATCCAGTCGCTCGTAAACATCCGCTTCGAGCCCCAATGACGGACGCGTAATGTCCGCCGCATAAACCCGCACTCGACTCAGGTCCAGATGGTCCAGGCGGTTTTCTCGCAACGCATGGGCAAAACGCTCGGCCGCCGATTGCCCGCCGCCATCGCGCACCAGGCAGGCGACTTCGCTGGCGCCCCAGGCGAGCAACGCTTCGACGATGTGCACGCCGACAAAGCTGTTGGCGCCGGTAACGATCACCTTGTGCACATCGCCCATACGGTTGACTGGCAACGGCTGGATATCCAGTTTGCGGAAGGCATCGGCCAAGGCCTTTTCACTCAACACTTCTTCGGTGCCGGAGCCGCGCACCAAGGTCGCCAACTTGGCGATGGTCGGCAATTCGATGAAGCGGTTGATCGAGATGCTGCGACCGAACTCTTCCCGCAACCGCAAGAGCATGCGCGACAGCAGGATCGAGTGGCCGCCCAGGTTAAAGAAACTTTCGTCGGTGGAAATATCGCTGGCGGGCAGCTCCAGCAGCTCAGCCCAGATCTCCAACAATAGCGCCTCATCGGCACTGGCGGGCAAGCGCCGCAGCGTGTTTTCGGACACATTCACGGGCATTGCCAGCAGCGCCTTGCGATCGACCTTGCCGTTGCTGGCGAACGGCATGCTCGGCAGTTCGGTCCACGCTGTGGGCTGCATGTAATCCGGCAGAAACTGTGTCGCGTGAGCCTTCAGAGCTTCGCGAGCGACGCCGGGTTGGTCCTCCTGAGGCTGCGCGAGGAACGCCAGAATCCGTCGCTGGCTGTCGATGACCACTGCCACCTGGCGGTACAACTGACTGTCACGCAGGCAGCGTTCGATCTCTTCCGGCTCGACCCGAAAGCCGCGAATCTTCACCTGATTGTCCCTCCGTCCGCACAGCTCGATGCCGTCGCGGGTCCACTTCGCCATGTCGCCGGTGCGGTAGGCGCGCAGGCTCTGGCCATTCGGCAGGCTCAGATTCAGATAACGTTCGGCGGTCTGCTGCGGGTTGTTCAGATACCCCAGGCATACACCCGGCCCGACGATGTACAACTCACCGACAGTCTGCTCGGCCACCGGTTGAAAATCCTCATCGAGAATCAGCACCTGACTGTTAGCGATAGGCGCGCCGAGGGTGCGATTGCTGTCGCCGGTGCGCAGTTGCCGCGCGGTAATCAACACCGTCGCTTCGGTAGGGCCATAGAGGTTGTAGAGGTTGCCCTGACGGGTGAGCTGCTCGATGACGTAGGGTTCGCAGACATCGCCGCCGGTCATCACATGATCGAGGCATTGCAATTGATCCAGCGGCAGGATGCTCAACAACGCCGGCGGCAAAAAGGCGTGGCTCAGATGCTGATGGCGGATCAGTTCGACCAATTGCAACGGATCGCGGCGCTGATCGTCGCCGGGCACAATCAGTTCGGCGCCCTGGAGCAGTGTCGGGAAGATATCGATCAGCGACGAGTCGAAACTCAACGACGAAAACTGCAGCACCCGACTCCGCTCGCTCAGTTGCACATACTCGGCGTACCACGCGGTGAAGTGCGCGAGGTTGGCCTGGCTGAGCAACACGCCTTTGGGATGGCCGGTGGTGCCCGAGGTGTAGAGCGCCATGCAGGGCGCGCCTGGATCGGGTCGTTGGCGCATCAAGGGTTGATCGAGATCCACGTCACCGATGTCGATGCGGCTGATGTCGAGTCCCGGCATTTGCGCCGCGAGCGGATGCTCACCGTCATGCAGCAGCAACACTGCCCCGGCGTTTTCCAGGATGTACTGCTGGCGTTGCAGAGGATGGCTCGGCTCTAGCGGCAGGTACACCGCGCCACTGCCAAGGATCGCGAGAATCCCCGCATACAACGCGCTGCATTTTGGCAGGCAGATCCCGATCACCAACGGCCCGTGATGCTGAGCGAGCAACGGCTGCAAATGCTGCTGAATGGCGCGACTGTGGGCGTGCAAATGCCGATAGCTCAGGGACGTGCCGGCAATGTTCAGCGCGGGTCGCTCGGCACACTGGATGAAGCGCTGCTCAAGGCGCTCAATCATCGGGATCTGGCTGAGCGCCAGCAGCGCGGGGGCCGCCGTGAGGTTGAGTCGATGGAAAAACGCGAGGTTCTCCAGGTAGAGCAAGTTTTCCACCTGCTCGAAGCGAGCGGGAGCCGCAGGGTCGGCCAGTAGAAAATAGTCGGCATCGCGCGAGAAACGACTGACCAGCAGCGCCACGTGATCGACCAGTTCCTCCATTGCCCGCAGGCGCAATGCCTGGCCATTGCCTGAAGGTTCGTCGGTGATCGGCACACGAGTGAGCAGCGTCGAACCGAACGTGCACAGCACGTCCAGCGGTGGTAGGCCAGAAACCCCAGGTACACCGATACCCAGTTGCAGCGTCAGTCGCGGCGCATTGCCGACGTCTTGAACAGGCAGGCTGGCGTCGTCGATCAGTAAATCAGCGTTACCCAACGGCTGCTCGTCGACAGCCGTCAGGTGCACCAGAGAATGACCGTGTTGTTCAAGTTCCAGCGCCAGGTCGGTCAGGGCCCGGCTGTGTCCAATGAGCAGAATGTCGAGACGTCTCATGATGGGCTCCTCGTTAAACCAGGTAATCGCTGAGGGCGTCTTGCACGCACGGCGAATCGAGCAGCGAACTGCTGCGGAAAAACCGCACGATGTTGGCGACCAGCGGGTGATGACGATTGATCGGGAAGGCCAGCCCCGACACTTCGCTCTTCAGTGCGTGGCGTGCGCCATCGCTGATCTGCAAGGATTCGATCAGCCGGAAGTCGAACGACTTCTGGATGTCGTTGGTCAGGTAATGGCCGATGAACACCGGCAGGATGTGCGCGATGCAGCGGCGGTCGTCTTCGCTCGCGGTGTGCCAGTAGATGCGCACCAGCCGCGCCCAGAATCCGGAGTGGCGACCTTCGTCGAGCAAGTGGTCGGCCATCAGGCCCTTGATCGACTGCTTGACGGTGTCGTCCTTGGCGAACGCCGCGACATCGCCGGTCACGGTGTTCTCGGCGATGGCCACGCAGATCAATTCCACGGCGCTGCGCAGGTGTTCCGGCGCGAGCGCCACGGCCGCTGGAATGGCTCGGCTGAGTTCGATTTCATCCGGCAGTTCGATGGGCGTGATGCCGGTCATGGCGACGGTCTGTTGCATGAAATCCATCGCCACGAGTGCGTGGTAATCCTCGTCCACCACCACGGTCATGGCGTCGTAGCGGCAGGCGAACGGGAAGGCCACGGCGAAGCGATTCTTGGCGATGCTGCGGGCAGTCTTATCGACGATTTCGGTTTCGAAAATCACCACGTCGTTGATGAATTTGTAGAGCGTCTGCACCAGCGCAAAGTCGCGCTGCTCCGGGCATTCGCGCAGGAAGGTTTCGCTCAGCACCAACGGTTGGCGGCTCAACGGGTAGATCAGCTTGTCGTCGTTTTCCAGCACGCGCCGGGGGCGGGTACGGATGGTCGCGCGGCTTTCCCAGGCGTCGGCGAAGGATTGGTAGTCAGCGGCATTCATGCATTCACCTCGGCAACCGGTTCGCTCATGCTCAGGCGCAGGCCGTCCCACAGGGCGATGCGGCTTTCCACGGCGGCGATGGCGCTGGCGTAGACGTCTTCCTCGCGTTGCGGATCGCCATTGACCAGCCGCGCGAGAAGCCTTTCCGCTGCGGGGCCGTGGTCTTCGGAGTCGACTTCGATGTGGCGCTCAAGGTAGTAGCGAAAGGTCGGTGCTTGATCCAGGCCAATTCCCCAGTCATCGAGGATCCGCTGGAACATCTGCGGAATGACACTTTCCCGGCCATGCAGGAACACCGCGGCAACGCTATGCCCAGGCGCATGCAGCGCGGTGTGCAAGGTATGGCGCACGAACTGTGCGGCGGCCGGGTCGACGTCCACGCTTTGCAGCGCCACGTCATAGCTCACCCCCTCCTTTTGCAGCGTCACGAAGCGCTCGACCGCGACCGTGCTTGCACCGACCTCGCGCATCGCATCCAGGTACAACTCGAAATGGCTGTAGTGACCGTGAGCCGGACGATCATCGGACTCTTCACCCAGCACGATCTCGTTGATCAAACGCGCTGCCTGCGGATCTCGGGGTGGCAGCCAGGGCAGCTGAACGCAGGTCAGTTCCTGCTGCAGGCGTTTGGTCAGTGACATGAAATCCCATACCGCAAACACATGGGTTTCCATGAAGCGTTGCAACACCGACAGTGAGTTGATTTCGGAAAAGATCGGATGAGCGCTAAGTTCTGCTTTCTTCTGGTTGAGACGGTCTTTAGTTGGTTTCATGGGCGAGCCTATAAGTGAACTGGAAATACCGTTGGGGTGTTGGATAAATCAATGATCGTTAGTTAAGACTTTCTGTTGGCGAGCGAAGGCCTCAAGCGAATTGATCGGGGTGAGTTGCAATAGGTCGATCAGTGACGGTCTGGCGCCGTTATTCAAGGCAGCGGAGAAAAACTAATACATGATTAAAGTGTCGGGCAAGTTATTTTTATATTATTTGAAAGTTCAACTTTCTTGCGCGCGACAAGTTCCCATAAAACTTTTGATTTGAGTTTTATTTGGATGTAGTTACTCCTTCCGGCTTATATAAGTCAGAATTGAAATGAAGAGTGAATGCCTCACTCGAAGCAACTTTCTAACTGAATCGTTGAAGTGGATTAGGGGGGCGGAAGTTGGCTGGGATCAACGCCGGTTCTTCCTTTCCCGTGGCAAGACTCCTTCCGTTGGTTCTTGATGCGGGGACTGCTCCGCTCGTGCGGTGCGTCGCCCGTTCATTATTCGTTGGCAGGCCAAGAGTGAGCGTAATTCAAGGCAGCCGCTATCACCGACGCGTCATCTGATCGGCTCAATGAAGGGGCTTTAGGGTGGCAGGGCTTTGCACAGGGGCGTGGCGTCGCTAAACCGGTTCGGTGTGAGCGAAGGAGGATTTGTAAGCAGATTATTCGTCGAGCAATCCCGGGTGAGGATCGCTCGACGTCACAGCAAGCGAAGGAAGCTGTTCGATCTGCTCACTCAGGTCTGCCGCTGCGATTTACCTGGAGGTTTTCTTGTTCAGCGCTTCAGGGCTGTTGAGGTAGCGCGTGATGACCTCGACACCGCGGTTTAGGTGATTTTCGAGCATCTTCACTGAGCGTTCGACGTCCCGGTCTTCGACGGCCAGCAAAAGCGCCCGGTGATCTTCCTGGGACAGCTTGCCCAGCCCCATGGCTTCCAGGTTGAAGCGCAGGAAGCGCTCCTCTTCGGTCAATCCGTCTTCCACCAGCCTCAACAGCCGTTGGTTCGGCGCCTTGCAGTACAGCGACATGTGGAAGAGCCGGTTGAGCCGGCCGATTTCGGTGTAGTTGTTTTCCGTTTCCAGTTCGTCGATGTAGCGGGCAGCCTGTTCGAAGTCCTCACGATCGAGTAACGGGATCGACAGGCGCAGCGCCTCGGATTCCAGCAGGATCCGCAGCGCATAGGTTTCCACGGCATCACCCTGAACCAGCGGTGCGACCACTGCACCTTTATGGGCGATGACGTTGAGCAGCGCCTGAGCTTCGAGCTGGCGCAAGGCTTCACGCACCGGCATGCGGCTGACACCGAAAAGATCGGCCAAATCTTGCTGGCGCAGGGCGATGCCGCAGGGAATTCGACCGTCGAGAATGGCCGAACGCAGGGTTTCTTCGATCACCGAGCGTGCCAGGTGAGCGGGAATCGGCCCGTTGACCTTGATGCTGTTCAGAGGATTGGGCTTCTGTGTCACAACTACGCACCCTGTTTGACTGAAATAAATTTGGATCCAAGGTGACCCTAGTGACTGCCTGACAGGTTGTCAAACGGACAAAAGATCGCAACCTGACGTGGCCGCGATGTTTTTCCGGCACCTGCCATACAAAGTTTAGCGCGCCAGCAGTGATCTCACCGTGCCATTGTCTTTTACCGGGCTAACCTGCACCATCGACCGATTTCCACTTGCCTGATCTGGATGCCTCGCATTGGCGGTACGTTTCGCGATCCCTCGGACTTTGCGCTGGCTGTACTGCGCGTTGCTGCTGGCCGGCATTATGCTGGGCGGGCTGCATGCCGATTGGGATTTTTCGCTGATCAGCCGTCGCGCGCAGGCATTGTACGGGCCATTGGGCGAAGGGCAGCCACGCATTGATGCCTGGCAGCACTTATTGGCCACGCAAAAGCAGGTCGGCGAGCTGGAACAGCTTAAAGTGGTCAACCAATTCTTCAATAAGCAGATGCGGTACGAGGAAGACATCGACCTGTGGCACGAGGTCGATTATTGGGAAACACCCATCGAGGCCCTGTGGAAGGGCGCCGGCGATTGCGAAGATTATGCGATCGCCAAGTATTTCAGCCTGCGCCATCTCGGCGTGTCCAGTGACAAGCTGCGCATCACGTACGTCAAGGCCTTGCGTCTGAATCGGGCGCACATGGTGTTGACCTACTACTCAAGTCCCGAGGCCATGCCGCTGGTACTCGACAGCCTGGTCGATGCGATCAAACCGGCCAGCCAACGAACCGATTTGCTGCCGGTGTACTCTTTTAATGCCGAAGGCTTGTGGTTGCCGGGCGCCAAGGGCAACAAGAAAGTGGGTGACACCAAACGCCTGTCTCGCTGGCAGGATGTGTTGAAGAAAATGCAGGCCGAAGGTTTCCCGGTCGAGACGACTAACTAGGAGCACGCGCTCAGATGTCCTTGTTCAAACAGCTGTTGATCGCTATCTGTCTGTTCCTGGTGATCGCCTTCACCGGTAGCTTCGTGGTCAGCCTGGAAAGCTCGCGCACCCAATACGTCAACCAGCTGCGCTCCCACGCCCAGGATGCCGCGACCGCATTGGCACTGTCCCTGACGCCGAACATCGACGACCCGGCGATGGTCGAGTTGCTGGTCAGTTCGATCTTCGACAGCGGTTATTACGCGAGCATCCGCGTGGTCGACCTCAAGACCGATCAGACCATCGTCGAGCGCAGCGGCATTCCAGCGGTGAACAACGTGCCGGACTGGTTCGTCAAAATGATTGGGCTGGAAGCGGCCGGTGGTGATGCCCTCGTCAGCCGTGGCTGGGAGCAGGCGGCGCGGGTCGAAGTGGTCAGCCATCCGATGTTCGCGTTGGCCAAACTCTGGCAGAGCGCGCTGGGCAGTCTTGGCTGGTTGCTGATCTGCGGTGCGGTGAGCGCGGTGCTGGGCGCGCTGTTGTTGCGCCGGCAACTGAAGCCGCTGGATTACATGGTCAAGCAATCCCACGCCATCGCTCGCCGCGAATTCCTCAGCCTGCCGCAACTGCCGCGCACACCGGAACTGCGGCGTGTCGTGCAGGCCATGAACCAGATGGTCGAGAAGCTTAAAGCGCTGTTCCAGGAACAGGCTGAGCGCAGTGAAAAACTGCGGGCCGAGTCCTATCAGGACAACCTGACGGGGCTGGCCAACCGTCGTTATTTCGAAATGCAATTGAACGCCCGAGTGAGCAATCCGGAGCAGGCGAGTTCCGGTTATCTGCTGCTGTTGCGGGTCAGGGACCTGGCCGGGTTGAACCAGCGGTTGGGCGGTCAGCGCACTGACCAGTTGTTGAAAGCGGTTGGCGAGCAGTTGTCCCGAGAGTGTGCCAAATACCCGGAAACCCTGAACCTGGTGACGCGGATTCGCGGCGGTGAGTTCGCCGTGCTGGCGCCGGGGCTGGTGCGCGAAGAAGCGCTGCAACTGGCGCAGAACCTCGACAGTGCCTTGTCGAGCCTGCATGCGACGGGCGCCACCGACGTGGCCTCGGTGGCCTCGATCGGGCTGGCGCCGTTTGTTTATGGCGACTTGCCGCAAGCCGTGCTTGGGCTGGGCGATCAGGCGTTGGCTCAGGCGGAAAGTCAGGGCGATTCGAGTTGGGTTTGCCTGGATCACAGCGCGTCGGCCAGCGTCGGCGACGACCATCATGCCTGGCATAAATTGCTGGATCAGGCGTTGAGCCAGCAGCGTTTCGAGCTGTATTTCCAACCGGTGGTGGCCGCCCAGGACACGCAGTTGGTGCTGCATTACAAAGTGCTGTCGCGTTTGATCGACGGCGAGGGCCAGACCATTCCCGCAGGACGCTTCCTGCCGTGGCTCGAGCGCTTTGGCTGGACCGCGCGGCTTGATCGGCTGATGTTGGACTTGGTGCTTGAGCAGATGGCGGACCATGAAGAGTCGCTGGCGTTGAACCTGTCTTCAGCGACGCTGGCCGATCCGCAGGCATTGAATAAAGTCTTCGAGATCCTGCGTCAGCATTCGGATCTCGGGGAGCGATTGACCCTGGAAATCGGCGAGGAGCAGTTGCCGGAGCAAGCCATGCTGGAAGAACTGACGCAACGTCTGCACGAACTCGGGTTCTCCCTGAGCCTGCAACGCTTTGGCGGGCGCTTCAGCATGATCGGCAACCTGGCGCGGCTTGGGTTGGCTTATCTGAAGATCGACGGCAGTTACATCCGGGCGATTGATCAGGAGAGCGACAAGCGCCTGTTCATCGAGGCGATTCAGCGGGCGGCGCACAGCATCGATCTGCCGTTGATTGCCGAGCGGGTCGAGACCGAAGGGGAGTTGATGGTGATTCGCGAGATGGGGTTGTATGGGGTTCAGGGGCAGTTGTTTGGTGAGCCGAAGCCTTGGCAGTGAGGCTGATGCCGCCTTCGCGAGCAGGCTCGCTCCCACAGTTGATCTTCAGTGAACACAGCCTATGTGAACGACTGAAATCCAATGTGGGAGCGAGCCTGCTCGCGAAGGCGTCGGTACAGACAACAACAATGGGGCCTTAGATCAACCCCGTCTCATCATCATCGATCAATTGACTCAACCCGCCCAACGCCTCACGGGCCTGGGTCCGGTCCATGAGTTTGGCCTGGGCGGCGGCCGGCAGGTCGGTGACGCGGATCACGCCTTTGCTGGTCAGCACCTGGATCAAGTCGTCGAGAACCCGGATCATTTCCAGGTCGCTCTGCTTGAGCTGTTTGAGGCTGGTTTCCACTACTTCATTGGCATACCAGGCCTGGATTTCATGGTGGTCGGCCGGCAGTGTTTCCGTGGCCTCGGCGTAGGCCGCGGCTTCCACGCGCACTAACTGACCTTGCGCATCGCGTTGCACGTAGAACATTGAACATCCCTCGGAAATGGACCAGCGTCATGCTGTCAGCAGCATAGGCCAACTGGACGCGAGTATGCGGTGCGGCGACGAAATCGTCACTGGGGTGATGGGCGCAAACGTGACGGCCGCCCCATAAGGGCGGCCGTTTTTCGTTGGATCAGGTGTTGTTGTGATCGATTTTGATGGTCGGGTCACTGCCGGCAATCAACGAGTGAAGGTTGGCGGTGGACCAATTGTTGCCTTCCAGTTTGATCGTCACATCCGGTGCTGTCGCTGCGGCGTCGGCGCCGTTGAACTTGCCGGCGGAGCTGACTTGCAGGGACGAAACGCCATCCACGGTGGTGATCTTCAGGAAGTTGTCGATGGTGCTGCCGGTTTCACCCTGCAGCAGATCGCGCAAGTCGATGCGGTCACCCTCACTGGCCTTGAAGTCCTTGATCACGTCGTTCCCGGTGTCGCCAGCCTTCCAGACGAAGGTGTCGGCACCCGAGCCACCGGTCAGAATATCGTTGCCCTGACCGCCCATCAGCGAGTCGTTTCCGCTACCGCCGAGGAGGATGTCGTTGCCCTTGCCGGCGTCGAGCAGGTCATTGCCACCCTGGCCGAAGAGAATGTCATTGCCGGCACCGCCCAGCAGCGAGTCATTACCGTCATGCGCCCCGGACACATCGAACGCGGTGTAGTGCTCGGTGATGAACTGGTGCACGTTGCTGGTGGTGACTTTGCTGACGTCCACGCCGGTTTGCTGGGCGACGAACGCCTGCATCGCCTGATAACCCTCACCGGCGACGCCGTTGAAGCTCACCAGATCGCCGAACAGGATGTCGTTGCCGTCACCGCCATTGACCGTGTCGGAACCTGGTTGCGTCGCTTCGGTGTGACCGATGATCGAGTTGGCCAAGTTACTCGGATCAATGTTGGTTTGCGGCGTATGGTCCGAGTCGTACGGTCTCAGGTCGGCAAGGGTGACGCCCTTGTTCAGACCAATGGCTTCAACGTTGGACACATTGCTCAGCAGCGCGAAGCTGGAGGTGGAGTTGTCGACGATGGTCTGTGTACTGCCGCTGTCCGTCAGGGACAACTCGTAAGTACCATCGCCCTGCGCGTGAACGGTACCCACGTCACTGGCTTTCCAGTTCTTGGAGCCGTTTAAGGTGTACAGCGTCGCATTCCCGTCACTGTCGATGGTCAGTTTGTGAGTACTGTCGATTGTCGTGGAGAAGGTATCTCCCGGCTTGTAATTGCTGGTTTTCACCACGTCATCGAGCTTCACGTTGCCGTACAGCGTCGGGTTGGTCTGTTCGCCACTCTGGTAGTAGTTCGGCTGGCCGTCGGTGATGAAGTACGTGAGGTTCTTCGCCCCGGTGTTGGCCACGGCGTCAGCGCTCTGGAACCAATTGGCCGTGGTTTTGAATACATCTTCGTAGTTGGTCACACCGCCGGACGACATCGAGTCCAGTACCGATTTGAGCGCGGTCAGGGCGTTCGGATCGTTCAGGTTGACCGACACCGACTTGTTGATCTGGGTGTCGAAGTCCACCAGGAAGATATTCACCGTCCCCGAGTTGCCGCCCAAGCTCTGCTTGAGGGTGTTGAACACCGAGGTCAGCGAGTCCTTGGCTGAGTTGATCGACGACGCGCTCATACTGCCCGAACTGTCGACCATGAACGCAATGTTGTAATTGGTGCCCGGCACCACGGTCAGTCCGCCAATGTCGGCGACCATGATGTCGTTGCCGTCGGTGCCGGTGATGGTGTCGTCTGCCGCCGTGGCGGTGACGGCGTTGTAGATCGTCGGGTAAACCGTGACCGGGATCGTTGCGGTGCTTTGCGCCGAACCGCCGAGCGATTCGGTGGAGGTCGAGGTCACGGTCAGGTTGAACTGGCCGTTGTAGTACGGCGGCGGGGTGACGGTCAGGGTGCCGAGGTTCCAGCCCGTGACGTTGGCTTCACCAGAGGTCGCGCTGGCGGTGAAGGCGTGACCCGCTCCGTCGGTGAGCACCGAGCCCGCCGGGATGCCGCTGATTTTCACGCTCAGGCTTTCGGAGCCGTCGATGTCAGTCAGGGCCGTCTTGATCGCGGACAGGTGAATGCTGGTCCCTTCCGCGGCTTCATTGAGTTTGTAGCCTTCGTAGTAGCCTTCGCCGCTGGTGCCGTGCAAATCGGACACTGTCACACCGGAAGCGGCGAGATCCGCCACGCCGGTATACAGCGGCACGCCGGCGCTGCTCAGGTCGACCGCGGCACTGCCGTTGACCGATAGGTTGACGTCATAGCTGCCCGGGCCGCTCTGGTTGTGGTGATAGATGTCCAGGGTGTAGTAACCGCTGGTGGTCGGGGTGAACGATCCGTTCAGGCTGCCGCCCGCGCCCCACGTCGTGGCCGCCACGTTTTTACCGCCGATGGTCACCAGCAGGCTGTCGTCACCGGTGCCGCTGAAGGTGTAAGTCTTGCCGGCTTCGAGGTAGATCAGCCCGGAGGTTTTCGACGCCGTGCCAGCCGCGACGCTGCCGTCTGAATGCACGTCGGTCACCGTGCCACTGGAGTTCGGTTTGCCCGCGCCGTCGATGACGCTTTTCAGGGTGCCGGTGGCTGCGCCGCTGCCATCGGTGCCGAGCGGCAGGCCGGTCCAGACTTCCTTGATCAGGCCTGTGGATTTGACGCTGTTGTCTGCAACGCTCAGGGACGGGGCGTCGGCCACTGGTGTGATGTCGATTTTGATCGTGCCGGTGTTGCCCAGCAGTGAGCCGTCGGTTGGCTGGAATTGGATCTGTGCGTAGTCGGCCTTGATGTTTCCCAGACCGGGGTTGTAGCCGTTGCTGCCGGATTCGTTGGTATCCGGCAGGAAGCGCAACTTGCCAGCGTCGATATCAGCCTTGGTGAACGTCTGGTTGTTCGCTACATCGGTCCAGGTCTTGCCGTCAGTGGCCAGGAACTGCAATTTGCCTTCACCCGGCAGCTGGGTGATTTTCACGCCCAGGTTAGCGGCGGCGCTGTCGACATCACTGACGCCGAAGGTCGACCAACCGAGGGTCAGCGGCGTGTCTTCGGTACCGGTAACGTTAACCGGTGCGGCGGTCGGTGCGTCGTTTACGCCGACCACGTTGACGGTGGTGGTCGCGGTGTTGGAGTAGTTACTGCCATCGGTCACCGTCACGGTGATGATCCGCGGCACGCTGCTCGGGTCATCACTGCTGTTGGTGAAGCTGATGTTCTTGATCTGTTGCATGTAGTCGGCCAGCGTCGCGTTGCCGGACAACGTCAGTGTGACCGAGCCATCCTTGCTGTCGGCATTGATGGTGATGCCGTTGACGCTGTTGCCCAGGTTCAGCGCGTCGCCCGGCTGACGGTTGGTCAGCACGATGGTCGCGCCGGTCAGCAGGGTGCTGTCCGGGTCGGTGATTTTCAGATCGGTGTCGCCGATCGATACGCCCTGGCCGGTGGTGCCTTCGGTGAAGGTCACGTTGTAGTTGGCTCCCGTGGCGCCGCTGGAGTTGTTGGCGTCCAGGTCGAGGACCGGTGGCGCATCGTTGTCGATGATCGAGGTGCTGACGCTGCCGTTGGAAGCGCTGATCGCCAGGTTCTCGAAGTTGCCGCCGGTGGCCGAGTCGATCTTGACCACGAAGTTTTCAGTGCGTTCGGTAATCCTGTCGTCCAGGGTCGCGACGTTGAAGCTCGCGCTGCTACCGCCCGCCGGGATCTTCACGGTGTACACGCCGGTGAAGTCCGAACCGTCGGCGGCGGTGCCGCTGTAGACGATTTTCAGGGTGACTTCAGTCTGCGCCGGGTGAGTCAGGTTGACGGTGTAGCTGGCTGTCTGGCCTTCGGTTACCGAGGTGCTGCCGGTGATGCTGACTTCGGTCTTGTCGAAGGTATCAGTGACGCTGGTCACTGCTGGAGCCGTGCTCGGCACCAGGTTCTCGAAGTTGCCGCCGGTAGCGGTGGTGATCGTGGTGCTGACTTTGCCGGCGTCGATGTAGGCATCGTCTTTTGGCGCATCGACGGTTGCGGTGCCGGTGGTTTTACCGGCGTCGATGGTGATCACGGCGCCGTTGCTCAACGTCACGGTCACGGGTGTGCCGGCAGCGTGGGTCAACGTCGCGGTGTAGAGGATCGAGCCGCCTTCAGCGACCGAGTTGCTGGCGCTGAGCGACAGGTTGGTCGTGTCGACAGTGTCGGTCACGGTGGTGCTGACCGGCGTTTTGTCGGCCACCAGGTTTTCGTAGTTACCGCCGCTGACGTTGGTGATCGAGTTGGTCAGTGGCGCATGACCGGTCAACGCGTCGTTGGGTGCGAGGGTGGTCACGGTGCCGATGGTTTTACCGACTTCGATGGTGATCGTTTGGCCGTTGGCCAACGACACCGTCACTGGCGAACCGGTTACCGGCGCACCGACGGTGGCGGTGTAGGTGACGGTGCCACCTTCAGCCGCCGACTCGGTGGCTTTCAGGGTCACGGTCGACGTGTCGATGGTGTCGGTGACCTTGGTCACTGCCGGAACCGTGCTCGGCACCAGGTTCTCGAAGTTGCCGCCGGTAGCGGTGCTGATCGTGGCGCTGACTTTGCCGGCGTCGATGTAGGCATCGTCTTTCGGCGCATCGACGGTCGCGGTGCCAGTGGTTTTACCGGCGTCGATGGTGATCACGGCGCCGTTGCTCAACGTCACGGTCACGGGTGTGCCAGCGGCGTTGGTCAGGGTGGCGGTGTAAACGATCGAACCGCCTTCAGCGACGGAGTTGGTCGCACTCAGAGTCAGGTTGGTCGTGTCGGTGGTGTCAGTCACGGTGGTGCTGACCGGCGTTTTGTCGGCGACCAGGTTTTCGTAGTTGCCGCCGCTGACGTTGGTGATCGAGTTGGTCAGTGGCGCATGACCGGTCAACGCGTCGTTGGGTGCGAGGGTGGTCACGGTGCCGATGGTTTTGCCGACTTCGATGGTGATCGTTTGGCCGTTGGCCAACGACACCGTCACTGGCGAACCGGTTACCGGCGCGCCGACGGTGGCGGTGTAGGTGACGGTGCCACCTTCAGCTGCCGACTCGGTGGCTTTCAGGGTTACGGTCGAAGTATCGATGGTGTCAGTGACGCTGGTCACTGCTGGAGCCGTGCTCGGCACCAGGTTCTCGAAGTTGCCACCGCTGGCTGTGCTGATCGTGGCGCTGACTTTGCCGGCGTCGATGTAGGCATCGTCTTTCGGCGCATCGACGGTGACGGAACCGCTGGTGGCATTGGCGGCGATGGTGATCACGGCGCCATTGCTCAACGTCACGGTCACGGGTGTGCCAGCGGCGTTGGTCAGGGTGGCGGTGTAAACGATTGAACCACCTTCGGCCACCGAGTTGCTCGCACTCAGCGTCAGATTGGTCGTGTCGGCGGTGTCGGTCACGGTGGTGCTGACCGGGGTTTTGTCGGCGACCAGGTTTTCGTAGTTGCCGCCGCTGACGTTGGTGATCGAGTTGGTCAGCGGAGTGTGACCGGTCAACGCGTCGTTCGGTGCGAGGGTGGTTACGGTGCCGGTGGTTTTGCCGACTTCGATGGTGATGGTCTGGCCGTTGGCCAACGACACCGTCACTGGCGAACCGGTTACCGGCGCGCCGACGGTGGCGGTGTAGGTGACGGTGCCACCTTCAGCTGCCGACTCGGTGGCTTTCAGGGTTACGGTCGAAGTATCGATGGTGTCAGTGACGCTGGTCACTGCTGGAGCCGTGCTCGGCACCAGGTTCTCGAAGTTGCCACCGGTGGCTGTGTTGATCGTGGCGCTGACTTTGCCAGCGTCGATGTAGGCATCGTCTTTCGGTGCGTCAACGCTGACCTGGCCGGACACCGCATCCTTGAGGATGGTGATGGTCGCGCCGTTACTCAGTTTTACCGTCATGTCGCTGCCGGCGGCATGGGACAAGGTCGCGGTGTAGACGATCTGGCCACCTTCCTGGACCGAGCCGCTAGCGCTCAAGGTCAGGCTGGTAGTGTCAGCAGTGTCGGTGACTTTGGTGACGACGGCCGAGCGATCGGTGTCCAGTTTTTCGAAGTTGCCGCCAGTGCTGTCCGCGATCGCTGCACTGACGGGCGTCGCGCCGGTGTAGATGTCATTTGGCACGATATACGGCGCCGAACCGCTGGACTCGCCGGCCTTGATGTTGATCACCAAGCCGTTGTTCAGGGTCACGGTCATGGCCGTGTCGGCCGGGTGGCTAAGCGTGGCGGTGTAGACGATCTGGCCACCTTCGCCGACGGTGTTCACATCGGCACTGAGCTTCAGCGTGGTGGTGTCGGTGGTGTCATTGACGGTGGTGGTGTGGGTGGTTTGGCTGACGTCGAGCTTCTCGAAGTTGCCGCCGTCGGTGCTGGCGATGCCAACGGTGATCTTGCTGCCGTCCTTGTAGACGTCATCGGCCGGTGCAGGAACGGTAATGGAGCCCGACTTGTCGCCGGCCTTGATCACCACGCTCTCGCCATTGGTCAGTTTGACGGTCATGTCAGTGCCGGCGGCGTTGCTGAGGTTGACGGTGTAAGTGATCGTGCCGCCCTCGACCACGTAGTCGCTGGCGGTCATGGTCACTTTGGTGGTGTCCACGGTATCGCTGACAGCGGTGTCCGCCGGTTTGCCGTCGACGGCCAGCTTTTCGAAGTTACCGCCCTTGGCGTCGTCAATCTTCACACTCAAGGAGCCGCCGCCAGCCAAGGCGTCGTTCGGTGCGATGAAGTTAATGCTGGCGCTGCTGGCGCCAACCGGAATGGTGATGGTCTGACCGTTGGACAAGGTCACAACGACTGGCGAATCGGTCACTGGCGCGGTGACGGACGCGGTGTAAACCACGGTGCCGCCTTCGGCAACAGCGGGCGTTGCCGTCAGACTGACCGTCGACGTGTTGAGGGTGTCAGTCACCTCGGTCACCGCAGCCGCCGGGTTGGTGGCCAGGTTTTCGAAGTTGCCGCCGCTGGCCTCCTTGATGGTCGCTTCGACTTTGCCGGCGTCTTTGTAGACGTCGTCTTTCGGCGCGGCGACGGTGACGGATCCGCTGGTGGCGTTGGCGGCGATGGTAATGACTGCGCCGTTGCTCAGGGTGACGGTCACCGGCGTGCCGGCAGCGTTGGTCAGGGTGGCGGTGTAAACGATCGAACCGCCTTCAGCCACCGAATCAGTCGCGCTCAGACTCAGGGTGGTGGTGTCAGCCTTATCAGAAACCGAGGTGTCCGCCGACTTGCTGTTAACTTCCAGCTTCTCGTAGTTACCGCCCTTGGCATCATCAATCTTGACGCTTAAGGAGCCGCCGCCAGCCAAGGCATCGTTCGGCGCGATGAAGTTCACGCTGGCGCTGCTGGCGCCAACCGGAATGGTGATGGTCTGGCCGTTGGACAGGGTCACAACCACCGGCGAACCGGTCACTGGCGCGGTGACGGACGCGGTGTAAACCACGGTCCCGCCTTCAGCCACAGTGCTGTTGGCCATCAGGCTGACCGTCGACGTGTTGATTGTGTCAGTCACCTCGGTCACTGCCGGGACAGGGCTCGGGACCAGGTTTTCGAAGTTGCCGCCGCTGGCCTCCTTGATGGTTGCTTCGACTTTGCCGGCGTCTTTGTAGACGTCGTCTTTCGGTGCGGCCACGCTGACATGGCCGGACACCGCATCCTTGAGGATGGTGATGGTCGCGCCGTTGCTCAGCTTCACGGTCATGTTGCTGCCGGCGGCCTGGGACAGGGTCGCGGTGTAGACGATCTGGCCGCCTTCCTGCACCGAGCCGCTAGCGCTCAAGGTCAGGCTGGTAGTGTCAGCAGTGTCGGTGACTTTGGTGACGACGGCCGAGTGATCAGTGTCCAGTTTTTCGAAGTTACCGCCGGTGGTTTCCTTGATCGAGGTAAGGACGTCCGCTGCGCCGGTGTAGACGTTATTCGGTACGGTGAAAGGCGCAGAGCCGCTGGACTCGCCAGCCTTGATGTTGATCACCAGACCATTGTTCAGGGTCACGGTCATCGCCGTGTCCGCTGGGTGGTTCAGGGTCGCGGTGTAGGTGATCTGACCACCTTCGCCGACGGTGCCCAAGTCTGCGCTGAGCTTCAGCGTGGTGGTGTCGATCGTATCTTTGACGGTGGTGGTGTGCTCGGTTTTGTTGACGTCGAGCTTCTCGAAGTCGCCGCCACTGGTGCTGTCGATGCGGACAGTGATTTTGCTGCCGTCCTTGTAGACATCATCGGCCGGTGCAGGAATGGTAATGGAGCCCGACTTGTCGCCGGCCTTGATCACGATGCTTTCGCCGTTGCTCAACTTGACCGTCATGTCGGTGCCGGCCGCATTCGTCAGGTTGGCGGTGTAGGTGATGTTGCCACCTTCAAGCACCTGACCGCTGGCGGTCATGGTCACTTTGGTGGTGTCCAGGGTGTCGTTGATGGCGGTCGAGGTCGGGGTCTTGTCGGCGACCAGGTTCTCGTAGTTGCCGCCGGTCACATCCTTGATGGCGTTGGTCAGCGGCTCGTGGCCGACCAGTGCATCGTTCGGGGCTTTTACGGTGATCGAGGCCGTGCTTTCACCGACCGGGATGGTGATTTTTTCACCGTTGGCCAGGGTCACGACCACGTCCTTGCCGGTGACCTTCGAGGTCACGGAAGCGGTGTACACCACGTTGCCGCCTTCGGCTGCAGTGGGCGTTGCCTTCAGGCTGACCGTCGACGTATTGAGGGTGTCAGTCACCTCGGTGACTGCCGCCGCCGGGCTGGTGACCAGGTTTTCGAAATTGCCGCCGCTGGCGCCTTTGATGGTCGCTTCGACTTTGCCCGCGTCTTTATAGACGTCATCGGCAGGTGCCTTGACGGTGACAGAACCGCTGGTAGCGTTAGCGGCGATGGTGATCACCGCGCCGTTGCTCAAGGTGACGGTCACTGGCGTGCCGGCAGCGTGGGTCAGGTTCGCGGTGTAAACGATCGAACCGCCTTCAGCGACCGAATCAGTCGCGCTGAGGCTGAGGGTGGTGGTATCGGCAGAGTCAGTCACCGAGGTGTCCGCCGACTTGCTGTTAACTTCCAGCTTCTCGTAATTGCCGCCCTTGGCGTCGTCGATCTTGACGCTCAGGGAGCCGCCGCCAGCCAAGGCGTCATTCGGTGCAGTGAAGTTCACGCTGGCGCTGCTGGCGCCAACCGGAATGGTGATGGTCTGACCGTTGGACAACGTCACCACGACTGGCGAATCGGTCACTGGCGCGGTGACGGATGCGGTGTAAACCACGGTGCCGCCTTCGGCAACGGCGGGCGTTGCCGTCAGACTGACTGTCGAAGTATCGAGGGTGTCAGTCACCGCAGTGACCGCAGCCGCCGGGCTGGTGACCAGGTTTTCGAAATTGCCGCCGCTGGCGTCCTTGATGGTCGCTTCAACTTTGCCGGCGTCTTTGTAGACGTCATCGGCAGGTGCCTTGACGGTCACGGAACCGCTGGTAGCGTTGGCGGCGATGGTGATGACCGCGCCATTGCTCAGGGTGACGGTCACTGGCGTGCCGGCAGCGTGGGTCAGGTTCGCGGTGTAAACGATCGAACCACCTTCAGCGACCGAATTTGTAGCCGTCAGGCTAACCGTCGTGGTGTCGGCCGTATCGGTAATCGAGGTGTCCGCAGGCTTGCCGTTAACTTCCAGCTTCTCGTAATTGCCGCCCTTGGCGTCGTCGATTTTGACACTCAGCGAACCGCCACCCGCGAGGGCATCGTTCGGCGCGGTGAAGTTCACGCTGGCGCTGCTGGCACCAACCGGAATGGTGATGGTCTGGCCGTTGGACAACGTCACCACGACTGGCGAATCGGTCACTGGCGCGGTGACGGATGCGGTGTAAACCACGGTGCCGCCTTCGGCAACGGCGGGCGTTGCCGTCAGACTGACTGTCGAAGTATCGAGGGTGTCAGTCACCGCAGTGACCGCAGCCGCCGGGCTGGTGACCAGGTTTTCGAAATTGCCGCCGCTGGCGTCCTTGATGGTCGCTTCAACTTTGCCGGCGTCTTTGTAGACGTCATCGGCAGGTGCCTTGACGGTCACGGAGCCGCTGGTAGCGTTGGCGGCGATGGTGATCACTGCGCCGTTCGACAGGTTCACGGTGACCGGTGTGCCGGCCGCGTGAGTCAGCGTCGCGGTGTAGACAATCGAACCGCCTTCAGCGACCGAATCCGTAGCGCTCAGGCTCAGGGTGGTGGTGTCTTTGACGTCGGTTACCGACGTGACTGCCGGGGTTTTATTCGCCACCAGGTTTTCGTAGTTGCCACCGGTGGTGCCGTCGATTTTCACGCTCAGCGAACCGCCGCCAGCCAGTGCGTCGTTCGGTGCGGTGAATTTCACGCTGGCGCTGCTGGCGCCAACCGGAATGGTGATGGTCTGGCCGTTGGACAAGGTCACGACAACCGGCGAACCGGTCACTGGCGCGTTGACCGAAGCGGTGTACACCATGGTGCCGCCTTCCGCCACAGTGCTGTTGGCCGTCAGACTGACTGTCGATGTATTGAGGGTGTCGGTCACGTCGGTAACCGCTGGCGTCTTGTCGGCCACCAGGTTCTCGAAGTTGCCGCCGGCAGTCTTGGTGATGCTGGCTTCGACTTTGCCGGCGTCTTTGTAGACGTCATCCTTCGGTGCGGCGAAGTTCACCGAACCGGTGGTGGCGCCCTTGGCAATGTGGATCACCGCGCCGTTGTTCAACGTCACGGTCATCGCGGTGCCGGCGGCATTGGTCAGGGTCGCGGTGTAGACAATTGAACCGCCCTCGGCGACCGAGCCGGTGGCGCTCAGGCTCAGGCTGGTGGTGTCTGCCGAATCGGTGACGGTGGTAACCGCTGGCGAATGGTCGGTGACGACTTTTTCGAAGTTGCCGCCGCTCTGGCTGGCAATTGTTGCCTGGACTTTGCCGCCGTCGATGTACGGGGTGTTGGCCGGTGCGGCGAAGTTGACCGAACCGGTGGTGGCGCCGGCGGCGATGTTGATCACGGCGCCGTTGCTCAACTTCACGGTCATGGCCGTGTCTGTCGGGTTGCTCAGGGTGGCGGTGTAGGTGATCTGGCCACCTTCGCTGACGGTATGGCTGGCCGACAGGGACAGGGACGTGGTGTCGACCGTGTCTTTGACGGTGGTGGTCACTGACGCTTTGCTGATGTCGAGTTTTTCGAAGTTGCCACCGCTGGCATCCGTCATCGTCACAGTGAGTTTGCCGGTGTCTTTGTAGACGTCATCGCTTGGCGCCGCGATGGTCACCGAACCGGTGGTTTTGCCGGCTTCGATGGTGATGGTCTCGCCGTTGCTCAGCTTGACGGTCACCGGCGATTGCGCGGCGTTGGTGAGGGTCGCGGTGTAGGTGATGTGCGAACCTTCGAGTACCGACTTTTCAGCGCTGAGGGTCAGGTGTGTGGTGTTGGTGGTGTCCGCCACGTTGGTCACGGCCGGGGTCGGGCTGGTGACCAGGTTTTCAAAGTTGCCGCCAGCGGCGTCCTTGATGGTGACTTCCAGTTTGCCGGCGTCCTTGTAGACGTCGTCTTTCGGCGCATCGACTTTCACGGTGCCGGTGGTTTTACCGGCATCGATGGTGATGGTCGCGCCGTTGCTCAACGTCACGGTCACCGGGGTGCCGGCCGCATGAGTCAGGGTGGCGGTGTAGGTGATCTGGCCACCTTCTTTGACGTTGCCAGTGGCGCTCAGCGACAGGGTGGTGGTGTCGACGGTGTCGGTCACGCTGGTGCTGACCGGGGTTTTATCGGCGATCAGGTTTTCGTAGTTGCCGCCGCTGACTTTGGTGATCGAGTTGGTCACCGGCGCGTGGCCGCTGAGCACATCGTTCGAGACCACGGCATTGACCGTGCCGCTGCTTTTGCCAACGCCAATGGTGATGGTCTGACCGTTGGACAAGGTCACAACCACCGGAGAACCGGTGACCGGTGCGCCGACAGAGGCGGTGTAAACCACGGTGCCGCCCTCGGCGACGCTGCTGGTGGCGGTGAGGGTGACGGTAGAGGTGTCGAGGGTATCGGTGACGGTGGTGACGGCCGCAGCCGGATCTTTGACCAGGTGTTCAAAGTTGCCGCCGGTAGCGGTGGTGATTGTGGCGCTAACTTTGCCGGCGTCGATGTAAGCATCGTCTTTCGGGGCGGCGACGGTGACGGAGCCGCTGGTAGCGTCGGCAGCAATGGTGATCACCGCGCCGTTGCTCAACGTCACGGTCACTGGTGTGCCGGCCGCGTGGGTCAGGTTCGCGGTGTAAACGATGGAGCCGCCTTCAGCCACCGACTCAGTCGCGCTGAGGCTAACAGTCGTGGTGTCGGCAGTGTCAGTCACCGAGGTGTCCGCCGACTTGCTGTCGACTTCCAGCTTCTCATAGTTGCCGCCCTTCGCCTCATCAATCTTGACGCTCAACGAACCGCCACCCGCGAGGGCATCGTTCGGCGCGGTGAAGTTCACGCTGGCGCTGCTGGCGCCGACCGGAATGGTGATGGTCTGGCCGTTGGACAAGGTCACCACAACCGCCGAACCGGTCACTGGCGCGGTGACGGACGCGGTGTAAACCACGGTGCCGCCTTCGGCCACAGAGCCGTTGGCTGTCAGGCTGACCGTCGAAGTGTTGATTGTGTCGGTCACCTCGGTCACTGCCGGGGCAGTGCTCGGGACCAGGTTCTCGAAGTTGCCGCCGGTCGCGGTGGTGATCGTGGTGCTGACCTTGCCGGCGTCGATGTAGGCATCGTCTTTCGGCGCATCGACGGTGATGGAACCGCTGGTGGCGTTGGCCGCGATGGTGATCACTGCGCCGTTCGAAAGGGTCACGGTGACTGGCGTGCCGGCCGGATTGGTCAGGGTCGCGGTGTACAGAATCTGACCGCCCTCGGCCACTTCGGTGGACGCCGACAAGCTCAGGCCGGTGTCATCCTTGGAGTCGGTGATAGTGGTCAGGGCCGGCTCGGTGCTCGGGGTCAGCTGCTCGAAATTACCGCCAGTGGTCCCGGTGATGGTGGTACTGACGGTGCTGCCGTTGTTGTAGACGTCATTGGCTACGGTGTCGACGGTCACGCTGCCGGTGGTCTTGCCCGCTTCGATGGTGATGACCGAGCCATTGCTCAAGGTCACGGTCATCGGCGTGCCGGCCGGGTTGGTCAAAGTGGCGGTGTAAGTGATCTGACCGCCTTCGACGACGGTGCCGGTGGCGGTGAGGCTCAGGCCAGTGTTGTCTTTCGAGTCGGTAATGGTGGTCAGCGCCGGTACGGTGCTCGGAATCAGTTGTTCGAAATTACCGCCAGTGGTCCCGGTGATGGAGGTGCTGACGGTGCTGCCATTGTTGTAGACGTCATTGGCCGCGGTATCGACGGTCACGCTGCCGGTGGTCTTGCCCGCTTCGATGGTGATGACCGAGCCATTGCTCAAGGTCACGGTCATCGGCGTGCCGGCCGGGTTGGTCAAAGTGGCGGTGTAAGTGATCTGACCGCCTTCGACGACGGTGCCGGTGGCAGTGAGGCTCAGGCCGGTATTGTCGGCCGAATCGGTAATGGTGGTGACCGCTGGTGTGGTGCTCGGCACCAGGTTCTCGAAGTTGCCGCCGGTGGCGCCAGTGATCGTGGTGCTGACGGTGCTGCCGTTGTTGTAGACGTCATTGGCCGGGGTGTCGACGTTCACGGAACCGGTGGTTTTGCCGGCTTCGATGGTGATGGTCGAGCCGTTGGACAGGGTGACAGTGACGGGCGTTTGAGCCGGGTTGGTCAGGGTCGCGGTGTAGGTGATCTGGCCGCCTTCGGTGACTGTAGATCCCGCCGTCAGTGTGACCGTGGTGGTGTCCGGCGAGTCGGTAATGGTGGTCACGGCCGGAGCCGGGTTTGGTACCAGGCTCTCGAAGTTGCCGCCAGTGGCACCGGTAATGGTGGTGGTGACCGTGCTGCCGTTGTTATAGACATCGTTGGCTGGTGTCGGCACGTTCACGCTGCCGGTCGTGTTGCCGGCGTCGATGGTGATGGTCGAGCCGTTGGACAACGTGATGGTGACCGGCGTCTGGGCCGGGTTGGTCAATGTCGCGGTGTAGGTGATCTGGCCGCCTTCGGTAACGTTGGCGCCAGCGGTCAAGGTGACTGTGGTGGTATCGACAGTATCGGTGACCTGGGTCACGGCCGGGGTCGTCGACGGAGTAACGATGATGCCGCTGCCGCCCGTGGTGCCGGTGACGGTCACGTTGATCTGGGTAGGGTCGTTATAGACGGTGTCGATTGGCGCGAGCGGGACGTTGACGGTACCGGTCAACTGGCCAGCCTGGATCACAATCACCGAACCATTGGACAGGGTGATGGTCAGGTCGGTCAGCGGAGCCTGGGTCAACGTGGCGGTGTAAACCAGCACGCCACCGGCC
This sequence comes from Pseudomonas sp. LB3P25, assembly GCF_054897985.1. NCBI lineage: Bacteria > Pseudomonadati > Pseudomonadota > Gammaproteobacteria > Pseudomonadales > Pseudomonadaceae > Pseudomonas > Pseudomonas sp. LB3P25. The sequence continues at coordinate 357,348 of NZ_CM142711.1, forward strand.
TCGGTGATGGTCGGCGTGGCGCTCAGGCTCAGGGTCGATTCGCGCTGCACGTTGGCGCTGGTGTCGGCAGTCTGGCCGCCGATGGTGTTCTGTGCTGCCAACGCGGCAGTGCCGATGCCCGCAGTCGGGAAACCAATGGTCGGGTCCACCCGGCCAGCAGTTGCATCCAGCATCACGAAGCTGTGACCGCCACCTGCCGCGCCGCCTGTGCCGGCCGCCGTCGGGCCGGCTGCGGTGGCCTCAAGATCGGTGGTCGGGTCGGCACCGGCAGCGATGGCTTGCTGCAGCTCTTCAACCGATGGCGCGGCTTGTGCAGTGGCTTGTGCAAGGTCAGTGCTGGAATCCGGATCGCTGCCGCTCCACTGAGTGTCGCGGCCCAGGTCCAGGGTCCGGCCGTCAGCCAGTTCGAGCGTGACAGCACCTGCCGCACCGGTGTCTACCTGATCGCCGACAAACAACCGATCGCCTTCAACGAGTACGCGGCGGACGCCCTCTGGGGACACCGCGAAAACCTGACCGACAATGCTTTTGACGATGGCCACAACACTGCTCATTGAAGACTCTCCGGGTGTCACATTCAGTTGACGTCCATGGACCTGAGAGCGGTTGATCGCGCTCAGTCTGGATGTACTTTCAAACGATTCGAGGCACAACTTTGACGCGTCTAATCGTCAATAAATTGGCTATAATTTTTGGTTATAAACTTTATGCCAAACTATTGACCTTGAGGCCGTCATCCTAAACACTCGCCTTCGTAATGTCACATTGATATTTCGGTGTCGACCTGCCCCGCAGAGTGTGACGCAGTTCCAAAATTCAACTTTCCGACAAGCGGTCATTCCGGTTGTCATCATCCGATGCAGCGGCACGTTCTGCAGTGATTCAAGACAAGCAATTCCGGGAAAATTCCAATCATGCGTTTGCACCTGCTCAGGGCTTTACCCTTCGTCCTTGCCGCCAGTTTTGTTCAGGCGCAGTCCCTTCCGGAGGCCATGCAACAGGCACTGGATGTCCATCCGGAAATCCAGGCAGGGGTTAACAGTCGATTGGCCGCGGATTATCAATTAAAGGCAGCAAAAGGTGGATACCTCCCACGGGTCGATCTGCTGGGCGGTTATGGGCGAGAAGGCACCGACAACGTCACCACGCGTGCGGCCGGCAACAACAATCACTGGGAAACCCTGAATCGCAGCGAGTCGAGCGTGCGGTTGTCGCAAATGGTATTTGACGGTTTTGCGACCTCCAGTGAAGTGGGGCGTCAACAAGCCACTGTTAATTCCCGCGCTTACTCCTTGCTGGGCACGTCCGAACGCACCGCGCTCACCGTCGCTCAGGTGTATCTCGACGTACTGACCCGCCGCGAATTCGTACGCCTGGCAACCGAGAACCTGAAGAGCCACGAACGGATTTTCGACCAGATCAAACTGCGCACCCAGCGTGGCGTGGGCAGCGGCGCCGACCTCGATCAGGCCGAAGCGCGCATGGCTCAGGCCCGCAACAACCTGATCACCGAGCAGACCAACCTGGCGGACGCCGAGACCAACTTCCTCAGCGCCGTCGGCCAGATGCCCGATCAGTTGGAGCGTCCTTCCGATTTCATGGCGCTGTTGCCGGCCAACCTGAATGAAGCCCGGGCGCAGATGCTGGAAAACAGCCCGATCCTGCGTTCCGCCGAGTCTGACATTGCCGCTGCCGAGGAACAGTACGCGGCGGCCAAGTCGTCCTTCTACCCGCGCTTCGATGCCGAATTGGGTCGCACCGCCGATAACGATCTCGACGGCCAGAATGGTCACAGCAACGAATGGCAGGCCATGTTGCGCATGCGCTTCAATCTGTATGCCGGCGGCAGCAATAAGGCTGATCTGGAATCCAAGTCCTACCTGTCCACCCAGGCACTGGATATTCGCAACAACGCCTTGCGCGTATTGAACGAAGAACTGGGCCTGGCCTGGAATGCCTTGAACAACGCCAATGCCCAAGTGCCGATCGCCCAGCAATATGTCGATCACAGCACCAGCGTGCGCACCGCGTACCAGAAGCAGTTCAGTCTGGGCGAGCGCACCTTGCTCGACCTGCTCGACAGTGAAAACGAGCTGTTCTCGGCGTCTCGTCGCCTGGCGGAGATCAAGAACATTCAGTTATTTACTCAGTACCGAATCAAGGCGACCATGGGCGAGTTGCTCAAGAGCCAGGGAGTGGTCGCACCGTTGGCATCCGTTGTGCAAAACGACGTGAAGCCCAAGGTTCAACTCCCCGGGATGAATTGAGCAGAACCTTCATTGTTCAATTGTTAGCCAAGAGTGCCGAGCGTGGAATCAGAAGTCAGTCGAGTTCAACTCATTCATGATCCACGCGCGCTGCACGACGATCCGCTACTGGACGGTTTGCTGGCTCTTTGCACCCTGCATCAGAAACCGGCCAGCGCCGCGATGTTGACCACCGGCCTGCCGTTGCCCAAGCAGCGCCTGAGCGTTGAATTGCTGCCCCGCGCGGCGGCTCGCGCCGGCCTGCAAGGGCGGGTGCTGGTACGCAAACTGGAGCAGATCCCGGCGATTGCCATGCCGGCGCTGTTGCTGCTCAAGGATGGTCGCAGTGCCGTCCTGCTCGGCTGGCAAGGTGACGACCAGGCGCGCCTGCTGCTCAGCGAAAGCGATGGCGGCGAAAGTGTCGTCAGCCGCGAACTGCTGGCCGATGACTACATCGGCAAAGTGTTCTTCGCTCAACCCCAGCACAAATTCGACGTCAATCACGGCACGCTGATCCCGCGCGCGCGCTCGTGGTTCCGCGACACCCTCAAGCGTTCGCGCTGGCTGTATGCCGATGCCATCGCCGCCAGTTTCCTGATCAACATCATTGCCATGGCCGCGCCGCTGTTCGTGATGAACGTCTACGACCGCGTCGTGCCGAACCAGGCCGAATCGACCCTGTGGGTGTTGGCCATCGGCATCACCGGGGCTTACCTGTTCGATCTGATCCTCAAGAGCCTGCGCAGCCTCTGCCTGGACCTGGCCGGGAAGAAAACCGACCTGATCATCTCGGCCACGTTGTTCGAGCGCATCGTCGGTATGGCCATGAAGTACCGCCCGGCGCGGGTCGGTAGCTTCGCCCAGAACATCCATGAGTTTCAGAGCCTGCGGGACTTCCTCGCTTCGCTGACCCTCACCAGCCTGATCGACCTGCCGTTTACGCTGCTGATCTTCATGGTCATCGCGATTCTCGGCGGGCATCTGGTGTGGATTCCGGTGCTGGCGTTCCCGATTGCCCTGCTGATCGGTTATGCCTTGCAGAAGCCGCTGGTGGCGACCATGGAGCGGACCATGGCGCTGGGCGCCGAGCGGCAGTCGAGCCTGATCGAAACCCTCGCCGGCCTCGATGCAGTGAAGGTCAACAACGCCGAAAGCGAGCGCCAATATCAGTGGGAGCAGACCATCGGCACCCTCAGCCGCCTCGAGCTGCGGGTGAAAATGCTCTCCGGTCTGGCGATGAACATCACCTTGCTGATCCAGCAACTGGCCGGCGTGATCATGATCGTCTTCGGCGTGTACCAGATCATCGACGGCCACCTGAGCATGGGCGGTTTGATCGCCTGCTACATGCTCAGCGGTCGCGCGCTCAGCCCGCTGGCCTCGCTGTCTGGCCTGCTGACGCGTTACCAGCAAGCGCGGGTGACCATGACCTCGGTCGATCAGATGATGGAGCTGCCGCAAGAGCGCAATTTCGAAGAGCGTCCACTGAGCCGCAAGGTGCTGCAAGGCGCCATCGAATGCCGGCAGATGAACTTCACCTACCCGAACCAACAGAACGCGGCGCTGAAGAACATCAACCTGATCATCAAACCTGGCGAGAAGATCGGCATCATCGGGCGCAGCGGCTCGGGGAAAAGCTCCCTGGCCAAACTGCTCGTCGGCCTCTACCAGCCGGACGACGGCGCCCTGTTGGTGGATGGCGTCGATATCCGTCAGATCGACGTCAGCGAATTGCGCCACAACATTGGCTACGTGGCGCAGGACATCCAGCTGCTGGCCGGCACCCTGCGCGACAACCTCGTATCGGGCGCGCGCTATGTCGAAGACGAAATGGTGCTGCAAGCGGCCGAGTTGGCCGGCGTCCACGAATTCGCCCGTCTGCACCCGCAGGGTTATGAGCTGCAAGTCGGCGAGCGTGGGCAGAACCTGTCTGGCGGTCAGCGCCAGAACGTCGCCCTGGCCCGTGCATTGCTGCTCAACCCGCCGATCCTGCTGCTCGACGAACCGACCAGCGCCATGGACAACACCGGTGAAGAACGCCTCAAGCAACGCCTCGCAGCGGTGGTTGAAGGCAAAACCGTGGTGCTGGTGACGCACCGGGCTTCGCTGCTGTCGCTGGTGGATCGTCTGATCGTCATCGACCGCGGGCAGGTACTCGCCGACGGCCCGAAAGCCGCGGTGATGGAAGCGTTGAAGAAGGGGCAGATCAGTGTTGCTTAAGTCGGGTTTCAAGAATTCGATCGGCCGTTATTTCAAAGGCTCCGAGTCGCTGCATGGCCAACCACTTCCCGAGGTCAACAAAGCGCTGATCGAAGACGCCCCACGTGTGGTGCGGCTGACCATCTGGGCGATCATCGGCTTCTTCGTGTTCCTGATGTTCTGGGCCAACTTCGCCGTGATAGACGAAGTCACCAAGGGCGACGGCAAAGCCATTCCGTCGTCCAAGATCCAGAAAATCCAGAACCTCGAGGGTGGTATCGTCTCCGAGTTGTACGTGACCGAAGGGCAGATCGTCGAGGCCGGCGCGCCGCTGATTCGCCTGGACGACACGCGATTCGCCTCCAACGTCGGCGAAACCGAAGCCGATCGGCTGTCGATGCTGCTGCGCGTGGAGCGCTTGAGTGCTGAGGTCGATGACCGTCCGCTGAACTTCCCCGCTGACGTGCTGAAAGCCGTACCCGGTCAGGCGGCCAGCGAAGAGTCGCTGTACATCAGCCGTCGTCAGCAACTTCACGATGAAATTGGTGGTTTGCAGGAGCAGTTGATCCAGCGTCAGCAAGAGCTGCGCGAGTTCACCTCCAAACAGTCGCAGTACCGGAACGGTCTCGCGTTGCAACGCCAGGAAATCAACATGTCCGAGCCGTTGGTGGCCCAGGGCGCGGTATCGCCGGTGGAGGTTTTGCGACTCAAGCGTGCCGAGGTCGAAACCCGTGGGCAACTGGACGCCACCACGCTGGCGATCCCTCGCGCCGAATCGGCGATCAAGGAAGTGCAGCGCAAGATCGACGAGACTCGCGGCAAATTCCGCAGTGAAGCACTGACTCAACTCAATGAAGCACGCACTGATCTGAACAAGGCCCAGGCCACCGGCAAGGCGCTGGAAGACCGGGTCAGCCGGACGCTGGTGACATCGCCGGTGCGCGGCATCGTCAACAAGTTGCTGGTGAATACCATTGGCGGCGTGATTCAGCCGGGCAGCGACCTGGTGGAAATCGTGCCGCTGGACGACACCTTGCTGGTGGAAGCGAAGATTCGCCCGCAAGACATTGCGTTCTTGCATCCGGGGCAAGAAGCGACGGTGAAGTTCACGGCGTACGACTACACCATTTATGGTGGGCTCAAAGCCAAGCTTGAGCAGATCGGTGCCGACACCATCACCGACGAAGACAAAAAGACGACTTACTACATCATCAAACTGCGCACTGATCGCAGCCACCTGGGGACGGATGAAAAGCCGCTGCTGATCATCCCGGGGATGGTGGCTTCGGTGGACATCATCACGGGCAAGAAGACCATTCTCAGCTACCTGCTCAAGCCGATTATTCGGGCGCGCGCCGAGGCACTGCACGAACGCTAAGAAGCTAAACCTGTGGCGAGGGAGCTTGCTCCCGCTGGGGCGCGAAGCGGCCCCCTCTTTACCCCAAAAAAGGGGACTGCTACGCAGTCCAGCGGGAGCAAGCTCCCTCGCCACAGGGGACTCATCGCCTGTTCTGCCATATCGTTATTCGCTAACGGTATTTAAATTTCAGTTCTTATATCTATAAAGTCAATCTCCTGCGTACCTGCCGACCAATCGGCGCGCCGCACGACACGAACCAACACGGGACCTCCGTGAGTTTCTTGATCGACGCGCGCGCCTTTGAGCGTGCCGTGCGTGGGAGTGATTTATGTCTGCAGCAACGGCTTCCCCAAGCGCCGCGAACATCGCGCCGCAAACCTTCGACATCCGCCCGTTCAGTGGCGCCGTCGGTGCCGAAATCATCGGCCTCGACCTGTCCCGCCCGATCAATGATCAGGACTTCGCCCGCATTCACCGCGCGCACCTGGATCATCACGTCGTGGTGTTCCGCGACCAGCGCATTACCCCCGAGCAGCACATCGCCTTCAGCCGTCGTTTCGGCGTGTTGCAGATCCATGTGCTCAAGCAATTCCTGCTGGCCGGGCATCCGGAAATTCTCATCGTTTCCAACATCATCGAAAACGGCCAGTCCATCGGTCTTGGCGACGCCGGCAAGTTCTGGCATTCCGACCTTTCCTATAAAGAACTGCCAAGCCTGGGCTCGATGCTGCACGCCCAAGAGCTGCCGTCCGAGGGCGGCGACACCCTGTTCGCCGACATGCACAAAGCCTGGGACAACCTGCCCGAAGCGCTGCGCAAAGCCGTCGAAGGCCGCTCAGCCGCGCACTCTTACACCGCGCGCTATAGCGAGACCAAATTCGAAGGCAACTGGCGCCCGACGCTGACCCCGGAGCAACTGGCTCAGGTCGCTGAAGTGGTCCACCCGATTGTTCGTACCCACCCGGAAAACGGTCGCAAAGCGTTGTTCGTCAGTGAGGGTTTCACCACCCGGATCGTTGGTTTGCCGGAAGACGAGAGCAAGCAACTGCTCGATGAACTCTACGCCCACAGCGTGTTGCCGCAAAATATCTACCGCCATCAATGGCAGGCCCACGACCTGGTGTTCTGGGACAACCGTTCGCTGATTCATCTCGCTGCCGGATGCCCAAGCTACCTGCGCCGCAAGTTGTATCGCACCACCATCCAGGGCGACGCGCCTTTCTGATTTGTCGGAGAAACTCTCATGTCCAAACGTCTTCCATTTGCACCGTTGGCCGCGGCCATCGGTCTGGGTTTCAGCCTGATCGCCGGCAGCCTGGTGGCGCCGAGCGTGGCCCACGCGGAAGGTGAAATCCGCATCGCCGAGCAGTTCGGCATCGTTTACCTGTTGCTCAATGTGGTACGCGATCAAAACCTGATCGAGAAGTACGGCAAGCAGGAAGGCATCGACATCAAGGTCGACTGGACCCAGCTCTCCGGTGGTGCGGCGGTCAACGATGCGTTGCTCGCAGGTTCCATTGATATTGCCGGTGCGGGCGTCGGTCCGCTGCTGACCATCTGGGACCGCACCCACGGCAAGCAAAACGTCAAAGCCGTCGCCTCCCTCGGCAACTTCCCGTACTACCTGGTGAGCAACAATCCCAAGGTCAAAACCATCGCTGACTTCACCGAGAAGGACCGCATTGCGGTGCCGGCGGTCGGTGTGTCGGTGCAGTCGCGCATCCTGCAATACGCGGCCGCCAAGCAGTGGGGTGACAAGGAATTCAATCGCCTCGACAAGTACACCATCGCCGTTCCGCACCCCGACGCCACGGCGGCGCTGATTGCTGGCGGCACCGAGTTGACCGGACACTTTTCCAACCCACCGTTCCAGGATCAGGAGCTGGCCAACCCTAACGTCCACGTTGTGCTCAATTCCAATGACGTGCTCGGCCCGAACTCGCCGACGGTGCTGTTCGCCACCGAAAAATTCCGCGACGAGAACCCGAAAACCTATAAGGCATTCGTCCAGGCGCTGACTGAGGCGGCCGAGTTTGCCCAGAACGATAAAGGCGCGGCGGCTGACACGTACATCCGCGTCACCAAGGCCAAAATCGACCGTGCTGCGCTGCTGAAAATCATCGATAACCCGCAGTTCGAATTCAGCGTCACGCCGAAAAATACTTACCCGCTGGCCGAATTCCTCTACCGCGTCGGCGCGATCAAAAACAAACCGGACTCGTGGAAGGACTACTTCTTCCAGGACGCCAAACCGCTGCAAGGGAGCTGATCGAGATGAACGCCCCTTTGCAAGGCCACACGGTCAGCAAACCGATCGCGGCAGCCCAAGCGCTGCTGTCGGTCGACAACGTCAGCCTCGAATACCGCACGCCTCAGCGGGTGGTTCGTGCGACCCATCAGATCAGTTTTGAAATCGATCCGGCAGACCGCTTTGTGCTGCTCGGTCCGTCCGGTTGCGGCAAATCAACGTTGCTCAAGGCGGTCGCCGGGTTCATTCAGCCCTGTGAAGGCGAGATTCGTCTTCAGGGGCAAACCGTTCATGCCCCGGGGCCGGACCGGATCGTGGTGTTCCAGGAATTCGATCAACTGCCGCCGTGGAAAACCGTCAAACAGAACGTGATGTTTCCGCTGCTTGCTTCGAAAACCCTCAAGCGCAAAGAGGCCGAGGAGCGGGCGCTGCACTACCTGGACAAGGTCGGTCTGGCGGCGTTTGCCGACGCCTACCCGCATACCTTGTCCGGCGGCATGAAAGCGCGCGTGGCGATTGCTCGTGCGTTGGCCATGCAGCCGAAAATCCTCTTGATGGACGAACCCTTCGCCGCCCTCGATGCACTGACCCGCCGCAAGATGCAGGAAGAATTGCTGCTGCTCTGGGAAGAAGTGCGCTTCACGCTGCTGTTCGTCACTCACTCCATTGAAGAAGCGTTGGTGGTGGGCAATCGAATTCTGCTGCTGTCGCCGCATCCGGGGCGGGTGCGAGCCGAAGTCCACAGTCATCAATACGGTTTGCACAGCCTCGGTGGCGTGGCCTTTCAGGAGTCGGCGCGGCGCATTCATCGGTTGTTGTTCGATGAGGGTCAGTCCCCGGAAACCGAGCGTGAGCTGGACTTCTCCGACATCCGCATCGCTTATTGAGCCATTGAGAGGAGTGCCCGATGAGCCTTTTATCATCCCCGCGTGAAGAGTTTGAAACGGTGTTGCAGCCGCTGACGAGTGTGCCGCTGGAGCGTGAACTACCGCTGGGTCAACGCCTGTGGCAACAAGGCTGGTTACGCAAAAGCCTGATCCTGATTTTGCTCGCGGTCCTGTGGGAGGTGGTTGCTCGTGTTCAGGACAACGACCTGCTGCTGCCGAGTTTTCTGCAAACCGGGAGCGCGCTGTACGACGGTTTGCTCAGTGGCGAGTTGCTGGGCAAGGTGTGGATTTCGCTGGTGGTGCTGCTCAAGGGTTACCTGATCGGCATCGTGCTGGCGTTTGCCCTGACCACCCTGGCGGTGTCAACGCAGTTCGGTCGTGATCTGCTGAGTACGCTGACCTCGATGTTCAACCCGCTGCCGGCGATTGCGCTGTTGCCGTTGGCGCTGCTGTGGTTTGGTCTTGGGCAGAACAGTCTGATTTTCGTGTTGGTGCATTCGGTGCTATGGGCGCTGGCCTTGAACACCTATGCCGGGTTTCTCGGTGTCTCGGAAACCCTGCGCATGGCCGGGCGCAATTACGGCCTAAAAGGCATGCGTTTCGTGCTGTTCATTCTGATTCCGGCAGCGCTGCCGTCGATTCTCGCCGGGCTGAAAATCGGCTGGGCCTTTGCCTGGCGCACACTGATCGCCGCTGAATTGGTGTTCGGCGCCACCAGTGGCAAGGGCGGCCTGGGCTGGTACATCTTCCAGAACCGTAATGAGCTGTACACCGACAAGGTGTTTGCCGGGTTGGCGGTCGTGATCCTGATCGGCTTGCTGGTGGAAAACCTGGTGTTCAGCACGTTGGAGCGGGTCACGGTGAAGCGTTGGGGGATGCAGCGGTAAGATTTGCGGTGTTTGATCTGGCCCCTTCGCGAGCAGGCTCGCTCCCACAGTGGATCTTGAGCGGATGCGGATTTTGTTTTCGACACAAAACCTGTGGGAGCGAGCCTGCTCGCGAAGGGGCCAGACCAGTCAACACCCAACCAAGGGGTGTTTGCTAGCATTGCGTCTGAATCAATCCAGATCAGACACGAGTGCTCAGCATGCAACTCCCGGACATGAACTTGTTGGTCGCCCTCGATGCGTTGCTCGACGAGGGCAGTGTGGTGGGCGCCGCGCGGCGGATGAACCTCAGCCCGGCGGCGATGAGCCGGACGTTGACGCGCATTCGCGAGGCCATCGGCGATCCGATCCTGGTGCGCGCCGGTCGGGGCCTGGTGCCGACGCCCAAGGCGCTGGCGTTGCGCGAGCAGGTGCGTGACGTGGTGGAACAGGCGGCGCTGTTGTTTCGTTCGGCTGATGCGGTGGAGCTGGGCACGTTGCGCCGGCGGTTCAGTATCCGGGCCAATGACTTTTTCGTCGGCGTTTACGGCGGAAAACTGTTCGACACCCTGGATCGTCAGGCGCCGCACTGCGAACTGCGTTTTGTGCCGGAAGGCGATGGCGATGATGAGGCGCTGCGCGAAGGGCGGATCGACCTGAGCATCAGCAATACCCGGCCGCTGACCCCGGAAGTGAAGATTCAGAACCTGTTCTCTACCCACTTTGTGGGCCTGGTTCGCCAAGACCATCCGCTGTTCGACGAAGAGATCACGGCCGAACGTTTCGCCGGGTTTTCCCATATCAGCATGTCCCGTCGCGGCATCGCCCGTGGCCCGATCGATACTGCGCTCAACGCCTTGGGGCTGGAGCGGCGGGTGGCGGTGATTGCGCCGAGTTTCCATGCGGCGATGTTTGCTTTGCCTGATTCCGATTTGATTCTGCCGGTGCCCAAGGAGGCATTGCTGAGCGTCCAGCGCCTGGGCCTGAAGCTGCGTTCCTTCACGCTGCCGATTCCGCTGCCGACCCTTATGCTGACCCAGTCTTGGCATCCACGTTTCGACAAGGATCCGGCCCATCGCTGGCTGCGCGAAACCCTCAAGGCCTGTTGCGACGAAACGTGGCTGGCCGCGCAACCCACCTGAAGCCAACACAGACCCTTGTGGGAGCGAGCCTGCTCGCGAAAGGGCCATAACATCCAACATCAATGTTGACTGTTCCAACGCTTTCGCGAGCAGGCTCGCTCCCACAGGGTTCTGTATTGCTGCGTCCAGCGCACTTATAACCTGCTGATAAGTCAATTTTCGTAAGGTCCCGCGCTTCTTAAAATGCTTCGGTATTCAAACCCCGGAGCTTGCAGTCATGACTTCCCTCACGGTCACGGCCCCTCTCGCCGCGGCCAGTCCGGCCGCCGTCACGCCACCGGTCTTTGGTCCGCGGATTATCATCGGCCTGGTGGGCGTGTTGTTGGCGGTGCTGGTGTCGGGCCTGAACGAGATGGTGACCAAGGTTGCCCTCGCCGACATCCGCGGCGCGTTGGCCATCGGCTACGACGAAGGCACCTGGCTGGTCGCCAGTTACACCGCGACCTCGGTAGCGGCCATGGCTTTCGCGCCGTGGTGCGCGGTGACGTTCTCGTTGCGACGGTTCACCCTCTGCGCTATCAGCGCATTCACTCTGTTGGGCGTGTTGTGCCCGTTCGCTCCAAACTACGAAAGCCTGCTGGTCATGCGTACCTTGCAAGGCTTGGCGGGCGGCGCGTTGCCGCCGATGCTGATGACTGTCGCACTGCGTTTTTTGCCGGCCAACGTGAAGCTTTATGGTCTGGCCGGTTATGCCCTGACCGCGACGTTCGGCCCGGGGCTCGGCACTCCGCTGGCCGGGTTGTGGACCGAACACGTCGGATGGCAGTGGACCTTCTGGCAAATCATCGCACCGTGCCTGATCGCCATGGTCGCGGTGGCCTATGGCTTGCCGCAGGATCCGCTGCGCCTGGAACGCTTGAAGCGGTTCAACTGGCGCGGTTTGCTGCTGGGTTTTCCGGCGATCTGCATGCTGGTGATCGGCATTTTGCAAGGCAATCGGCTGGACTGGTTCGAGTCGAGCCTGATCTGCGGATTGCTCGGCGGCGGGTTGCTGCTGTTGGTGCTGTTCCTGATCAACGAATGGTCGCAACCGATGCCGTTTTTCAAGCTGCAGATGCTCGGCATCCGCAACCTGTCGTTCGCCTTGCTGACCTTGGCCGGGGTGCTGGTGGTGTTGTTGGCGGTGATCATTATTCCGTCCAGCTACCTGGCGCAGGTACAGGGTTATCGCCCGGTTCAGACCGCGCCGATCATGCTGCTGGCGGCGTTACCGCAGTTGATCGCGCTGCCGTTGGTGGCGGCGCTGTGCAACTTGCGTTGGGTCGATTGCCGCTGGGTGCTGGGGATCGGCCTGAGCATGCTGACGCTGTCCTGCATCGGTGGGTCGCAGCTGACGTCGGTGTGGATTCGCGACGACTTCTACGTGCTGCAACTGCTGCAAATCTTCGGTCAGCCGATGGCGGTGTTGCCGCTGTTGATGCTCTCGACCGGCAGCATCAGCCCGATGGAAGGGCCCTTCGCTTCGGCCTGGTTCAACACCGTAAAGGGCCTGGCGGCGGTGATCGCCACCGGCGTACTGGAGGTGTTGACCACCTCAAGGCTGCATTTCCACTCGATGATGCTGGTGGACAACCTCGGCAACTCACCCCTGGTCGATAGCGACAGCGCGAGCCTTGCCCACCGGCTGCATGAGCAGGCCGTGGTGCTGACGGCATCGGATCTTTATCTGTGCATGGCCGGCGTCGCACTGGCGCTGATCCTGCTGATTTTCTGGCTGCCGACGCGGATCTATCCGCCGCGCGCGCCGACTTGAATGCTCCACTGAAACAGAAGGTTTTTATGACGACTCAATCAAAGCAAAAAGTGGCCGTTGGCGTCGCCGCGGTGGTGGCGCTCGGGGTGCTGGTTTATCTGCTAGCGCCCGGCCTGCTCGGCAAGCGCACACAACAGAACACCAATGACGCCTTTGTCTCGGCAGATTTCACGCTGGTGGTGCCGCGCGTGGCCGGTTTCATCAAGGAAGTGCTGGTGGAGGACAACCAGCAGGTCAAGGCCGGGCAGTTGCTGGCGTTGATCGATGACCGGGATTTGCGCGCCGCCGCTCAAGCCGCTGACGCCGAAACGCTGGTGGCCAGGGCGCAACTGCAAAATGCCCGTGCGACCCTTGAACGTCAGGCTTCGGTGATCGCTCAGGCCCAGGCCACAGTCGTGTCGGCCAAGGCTGAAATGGCCTTCGCCGAGCATGAACTGAATCGCTACAACCACCTCGCCGGGGTGGGCGCCGGCACGGTGCAGAACGCTCAACAGGCGCGGACCCGCATCGATCAGGCCACCGCGCGGCTGGCTAACGTGACGGCGGTGCTGGCGGCGGAGCGCAAGCAGGTGGAAATCCTCACCGCTCAGCGTGACGCGGCGGAAGGAGGGCTGAAACGGGCGCAAGCCGCGCTGGAAATGGCCAGCTACGAGCTGTCCTACACGCGCATCGTTGCACCTCAGGACGGTATGGTCGGCGAGCGCGCCGTTCGGGTCGGCGCCTATGTCACGCCGGGAAGCAAGATCCTCGCGGTGGTGCCGCTTGCGCAGGCCTATGTGGTCGCTAATTTTCAGGAGACCCAACTGACCGACGTGCAACCGGGGCAGGACGTGCAAGTGCGTGTCGACAGCCTCGGCGGCGAGGCCCTGAGCGGTCGCGTCGAGAGCATCGCACCGGCCACGGGTGTGACGTTCGCCTCGGTCAAACCGGACAACGCCACCGGTAACTTCACCAAGGTGGTGCAGCGGATTCCGGTGAAAATCGTGCTTGAGCCGGGTCAGCCATTGGCCGAACGGTTGCGCGTGGGGATGTCGGTTGAGGCGAGTATTGATACTGCCAGCAGCGCCTCGCGTGAGGTGACTCAGCGATGAACTTCGGTCACCACCCATCCCTGTGGCGAGGGAGCTTGCTCCCGCTGGGCCGCGAAGCGGACCCAAAAACTGCGAGCGCTGCGCACTCGAGCGGGAGCAAGCTCCCTCGCCACAAGAGCCGCATTCAGTCTGCAGTTATTGCGCTGGGATTATTTTCACTGAGCGCTTGCACCGTTGGCCCGGATTTTCAGAAACCACAGGCACCGCCAATCGCCGAGTGGTCGAAACCGTCAAAGTCCGCCGCCAGCCAGGCCATCGCCGAAACCATGGACGAACGCTGGTGGGAGGTGTTCCACGACCCGAAACTCTCGGCCCTGACTCAACGCGCCTTGACCGACAACCTCGACCTGAAACTCGCCAGCAGCCGCTTGCAGCAAAGTCGCGCGGCGCGTCAGGTGATCACCGCCGACCGTTACCCCCATACCGCCGCCACTGGCAGCTACGGGCGTAAACGCAACAGCGGCGAAGGCCTGAACGATCCGTCGGGACACAACGGCGATTCGGCGTACAACCTGTGGGACGCAGGCTTCTCCGCGTCCTGGGAACTGGATTTCTGGGGTCGTGTGCGCCGCGAAACCGAAGCCGCCGACGCCACCCTGGAAGTCGCGGAAAACGATCGACGCGGCGTGCTGCTGTCAGTCCTTGCCGAAACCGCTCAGGACTACATTCAGCTGCGCGGTGTGCAAAGTACGCGCGCCGTCACCGAGCAGAACCTCGACGTCGCCCGCCACAGCCTGAAACTCTCGCAGCTGCGCCTGGCCGACGGTGTCGCCACCGACCTGGATGTCGCCGAAGCCGCCGCTCAGGTAGCCGCCATCGAATCGCGCCTGCCAGCGCTGGAACAGCGCCAGTCGCAACTGATCAACGCCTTAAGCCTGCTGATGGGCGAGCCGCCGCAAGCGCTGTCTGCCGAGTTATCCACAGACGCCCCGGTGCCGCAAACCCCGCGTCAGGTTGCTATCGGTCTGCCGTCGCAACTGGCCGAACGCCGCCCGGACATCCGCCAGGCCGAAGCCCGCTTGCACGCCGCGACCGCGAGCATCGGCGTGGCCAAGGGCGATTTCTATCCGCGGATCACCCTGTCGGGAAACATCGGATCGCAAGCCATGCAGCTCAGCGATTTCGGCTCCTGGGGCTCGCGTTCGTTCGGTATCGGCCCGCAATTCAGCCTGCCGCTATTTGACGGCGGTCGCCTGCGCGGCGTGCTGCACTTGCGCGAAGCCCAACAACAGGAAGCCGCCATCGCCTACCAGCAAACCGTGCTGCGTGCCTGGCATGAAATCGACGATCAACTGACCGCCTACAACGCCAGCCAACTCCGACGTGACAGCCTTGCCGAAGCCGTCCGCCAGAACCAGATCGCCCTGCGCACCGCGCAACGGCAATACGTGGAAGGGGTGGTGGATTTCGTCAACGTGCTGACGGTGCAAGGTGCGCTGTTGGCGACTCAGGAGCAGTTCGTGGAGAGTTCGACCGGGGTGTCGCTGGCGATGGTCGGGTTGTACAAGGCGTTGGGTGGGGGATGGGAGTCGGTGTATCCGTTGGCAGAGACGGCGAAGCGCTAATTCGCGGGTCTAAATCGAAAAAACCGGCCGAAGCCGGTTTTCTCACCCTAACTGCCAGTTTGTAAGGAAGCGAATACTCACGCTCCTCTAAACAATGACGGCCCTCCGCTTGACGCCCACCCACGCTGTCATAGACTCCGCTCATCCGTCAGGGAGATACGGTTATGCGACGTGCTCGTGTGTGGGTTATTGGATTGACCTTTGTAACGTGCGTTGTACAGGCGCAAACGCCTGCGCCAGATGATCCGCTGCTGGACAGCAGCGGCAGTGCAAATGCCAGCAGTGAGGCCCGAGGCGTGTTGCGTGCCCGGGATCAGGCGGTGCTGGCCAGTGAGTTGTCCGGGCGTATTGTCGAGTTGCCGTTCAGTGAGGGCGAGTCGTTCAAGAAGGGCGACACCCTGGCGCGTTTCGACTGTTCGGCTTATCAGGCCCAGCTCAATGCGGCCCAGGCTGCCAACCGTGGTGCCGGAGAAGAGCTGTCACACAACAAGCAACTGGCGGCGTTGAATTCGGTCGGGCGTTTTGAAGTGGCGCGGGCCGAGGCCAAGGTCAGCGAGACTCAGGCGCAGTCCCAGGTTTATCAGGTTCAGGTCAAGCGCTGCAGCGTGCTGGCGCCGTTCGATGGCCAGGTCGTCGAGCGCAAGGTCAAGCGTTATGAAAGCGTCGCTGCCGGCACGCCGCTACTGGACGTGGTCGACAACCGCACGCTGGAAATTCATCTGCTGGTACCGTCACGCTGGATGGCCCGGCTCAAGCCCGGCCAGACCTTCAGTTTTGTTCCCGATGAAACCGGTCAGCCACTGGATGCCACGGTCAAACGCCTCGGCGCGCGGATTGACGAAGGCAGTCAGACCCTACTGCTGGTGGCGACGCTTCCCAACGCCAACGGTTTGCTGGCCGGCATGAGTGGCACGGCACGTTTCGCGGAGTTCAAGTGAACGCTCCGGTCACGGGTGGCGCCGAACAGGTCTTTGCAAGGTTTCTGGATCTCGAACGCCTGACTCGCGCCGCTCGCACGCCTGCGCAACTGGCCTACAGCCTGGTCAATGACGGTCAGGCGCTGTTCGGCTTTCGCCACGCGGCGCTGTTGATTGCCGGCAAGGTGCAGGCCGTGACGGGGGTCAGTGCGGTGGAGCCGAATGCGCCGTTCGTGGCGTTTGTCGAGCAGGCAGTGGCGCAGTTGTTCAAGCTCGAGGTGCTGAAACAGGCGCGGGTGATCCCGGCGAATGTTCTCAACAAATCGATTCAGGCGGACTGGCAAAGTCTTTCAGCGGCGCAGGTGTTCTGGCTGCCACTGATCGATCACCAAGGTGAGGTGTTTGGCGGTCTGTGGCTGGCGCGGGATCTGCCGTGGAATCCTTCCGAGCAAGTATTGCTGTCGCAATTGGGTGACACCTACAGCCATGCCTGGCTGGCGCTGCAACCGCGCAAACCGTGGCGGCTGCGCTGGACGAGAAAGCGTCAGGTGGCGCTGGTCGCGGTGTTGTTGCTCGGGTTGTTCATTCCGGTGCGCCAATCGGTGCTGGCACCGGCCGAAGTTGTTCCGCTGGGCGGCCGAGTTGTTGCGGCGCCGCTGGACGGGGTGATTGCCGAGTTCCTGGTCAAACCCAATCAGACGGTAAAAGCCGGCGACCTGTTGTTGCGCTTTGAAAGCACCACGCTCAAGGCCCAGGCCGACGTGGCCGAGCGCGCCTTGGGTGTTGCTGAAGCTGAACTAAAGGCCAACTCCCAACGCTCGTTCGCCGATGCTGAATCGAGCTCGAAAATCGATCTGCTGGCCGCCCGAGTCGAGCAAAAACGTGCTGAACGGGATTACGCCCGCGAACTGCTCAAGCGCAGCGAAGTACGCGCCGAGCGGGGCGGTATTGCGGTGTTCGCCGACGCGGAACGCTGGACCGGTAAACCGGTGCAGACCGGCGAGCGGCTGATGGAAATCGCCGACCCGACCCAGGCTGAGTTGCGCATCGAACTGGCGGTGGGCGATGCGATTGCGCTGGAGCCGGGCGCGCAGGTCGCGCTGTTTCTCGACAGCGATCCATTGCAACGGCATCTGGCCCGGCTCGAACGCGCGGCTTACGAAGCACAACCCACGGCCGGCGGACAGCTGGCGTATCGGCTCGACGCCAGTTTCCAGCAAGCGCCACCGCGTATCGGGTTGCGAGGGACGGCGAAAGTCTTCGGTGATCGTGCACCGCTGGCGCTGTACCTGTTACGTAAACCCCTGGCCGGTTTGCGCCAGAGCGTGGGGCTTTAGATGAACCTGCCGAACCTGCGGGCAGATTTGCAACTGACGCCTGCATCACCGGCGCTCGATGGTTCGCCGCGCTGGACCCTGGCCGATCCAGTGCGCGGTCGCTATTTCAAACTCGGCGTGGCGGCGATGCGTCTGCTGCGCCATTGGTCCCTGAGTGACCCCGAGCAAGTGCTGAGTGCAGCCAACCGCGAACCAGGTTTGCCGCTGGATGGCGCGGAGCTTGAGCAATTGCTGGGCTTTTTGCGCAGCCACGATCTGATCACCGCCCTTGATCCGCAACAGCGCGCCAGTTACAGCCTCAAAGCGGCCGCTCAACGGCAGTCGCTGTGGCAGATCTTGCTGCACCAATACCTGTTTTTCCGCATTCCGCTGTGGCGTCCGGACGCTTTTCTCAATCGCGCCTGGCCATGGCTGGAGCGCTTGGGCCCGCGAGCATTACGCTACGGATTGCCGGTAACCCTGGGGCTCGGCGTGTTTCTGGTGTCCCGGGACTGGCAGCGCTTTATCGCGACCTTCCCGCATTTGTTCAGCCTCGGTGGCGCGCTGGCGTTCGGGGTGGCGCTGTTCTTCGCCAAGCTTTGTCACGAGTTCGGTCACGCCTTCATGGCCAAGCGCGCCGGTTGTCGGGTGCAGAGCATGGGCGTGGCGTTCATGGTGTTGCTGCCGATGTTTTACACCGATGTCAGCGACGCCTGGCGCGTCAATGATCGCCGCGCGCGGCTGCTGATTGGTGCTGGCGGCGTACTGGCGGAATTGCTTTTGGCCTGCCTCGCACTGCTCGCCTGGTCGTTGCTGCCAGACGGTCCGGGACGCACGGCGGCCTTCATGCTGGCCAGCGCCACCTGGATGACCACACTGGTGATCAACCTTAATCCGTTCATGCGTTTCGATGGCTATTTTTTGCTCAGCGATTTTTGGCAAGTCGACAACCTTCAGGCGCGTGCGTTTGCCCTGTGTCGCTGGCAATTGCGCGAGTTTTTATTCGGTTACGGTGCGGCGGCGCCGGAGCCATGGTCGCCGAAAATGCAGCGGCGTTTGCTGATCTGGGGTTATGGCTCGTGGCTGTGGCGCGCGGCGTTGTTTTTCGGGATTGCGCTGGCGGTCTACCACCTGTTCTTCAAGGTGCTGGGGATTTTCCTGATGCTGGTGGAGCTGGTGTGGTTCATCTTCCTGCCGATCATGAGTGAGTGGCGCCAATGGTGGACTCGCCGCGAACAGGCTCATGCGCCTCGGGTGCTACTCAGTGGCCTGGCCTTGCTTGGGCTGTTGCTGATGCTGGTTGTGCCGTGGCGCAGCGCGGTGGAGTTGCCGACGATGCTGGAGGCTGGCCGCGTCAGTGCCTTGCACGCACCCGTCGCGGCGCGGGTCAAAACGGTGAATGTTCACGATGGTGAAGCGGTTGCCCACGGCCAGGTGTTGATCGAACTGGAATCCCCGGACCTGGATTCGCGTCAGGCCATCGTCCGCCGCGAAATCCAGATCCAGCAGTTGCAGATGCGTCGCCAGGCCAGTCGCAGTGAAACCGCCGCCGACGCCGGTATCGTCGAACAGCGTCTGGCCGAAGCGGTCGCCGAATACCGAGGCCTGGCCGCCCAGCGTGAGCGCCTGCTGCTGCGGGCGCCCCACGCCGGCAAGGTGCGCGATCTGTTGCCGCAGTTGGCGGTCGGTCGCTGGTTGTCGACCAAAGATCCCCTGGCGCGGGTGGTCGAAGACGGCGCACGGTTGCGCGGCTATCTGGCCGAGGTCGAGCTCTGGCGTGTCGCCACGGGCGCCAGCGGACGCTTCATCGCCGACGATCCGATGCACCCGGCGATCGCCGTGCAACTGAGCGAAATCGACACCAACGGTGCAGCCTTTGTCGATCAGGAAGCATTGACCTCCGATCACCATGGGCCGATTGCCGTGCGCCGGGATCAGCATCAAAGAGCGGAGCCGGTACAGGCTCAATATGGGGCGCGGTTGAGCGTCCTCGAAGAGGTACCGACCCCGGTGCAACCCTTGCGCGGCATTGTGGTGTTGCAGGGGCGAGGCGAGTCGTTGCTGGGTGTCGCCTGGCGGCGTCTGGCGGCGCTGGGCGTCAGGGAAAGCGGTTTTTAAGGAGCGTAGCGATGGCGAATACCGATTCAGTGGCCGCTGATGGCTTGGTGGTTCGGCCTTCACGGGCCAGCGATGGGGCTTTTCTGCACAGTCTTTATCAGGCAGCGCGGCCGGATCTGCAGTGGATTGACGGTGAGCAAGAAGTGGTTGAGCAGGTGATGGCCCAGCAATTTCAGGTACAGGAACAAGGGCTGGGTGAGCACTTCCCCAACGCTATGCATTACGTGATCGAGAAGCTCGACACGGCCATCGGAGCGCTGACCACCGATTTTGGCCCTAATGAAATTCGTGTGTTGTACCTGGCGTTCATTCCCCAGGCTCGCGGCCAGGGCTATGGCCGCAAGGTGCTGCAAGGTGTACAGAAAGCCGCGCAACAGGTTCGTTGCCCGGTAGCGACGGTGGTTTGGGCTAACAATCCCCACGCGCGCCAGCATTACCTGGCGCTGGGGTTTCAGGTCGAAGAGCGCAACCCGGCGGCGGAGCGGTTGGTGTGGTATCCAATAGTTTGAAAACACCACCGTCCCCTGTGGGAGCGAGCCTGCTCGCGAAGACGGTGTATCAGTCGACATTCCTGTTGGATGTCATACCGCATTCGCGAGCAGGCTCGCTCCCACATTTTCAGATCATGCTTGTTCAATTAAATGCGATGTAAAAATACCCCACGCCCGGGTCACGTCCCATGGCCGGTACACGGGAGACAAAGATGTTTTCCACCTGACCCAGTTCCGGCAACGCCAGCGTACATAACCCATCGACAAACTCTGTGGGTCTCAGGCTGTTGAACTCGACGCTGAACGGCATGCGCTCGCTCTTGGGCATCCGCGAGCGGGGCGTTTCTTCAAGGCTGTCGATATGGATCGGCAATTCACTTCCATCCGGCAGCCGCAACGTCCCTGTCTTGCCCAGCAGCGCCTGAAAGTGTTGGCTTTGAACCTGTTGCAGCATGGCGTCACTCCAGTATTGAAAGTGGCCGGGGGATTTGAATCCCCCGGCTGCTCCTCAGTTGCGCGAAGGGAACAACCCGTTCAAGGCGATGCTGAAGTTGAGCACCAGGAACGGGTTCATCGTCTCCATCGGCAGGCCGTTACCCGCGGACGAGATTTCCCCCGTGACCGTGGTGGCCGCGCCTTTGAGTGGCACGGCTGAAGCGCCTTGCGCATCGGAGTAGATGCTCGCCGAACCCGGGCCGCCGCCCGAGGCACCGATGTACGAGTTGATCGCGGTCGGGTTGGTGACCGGGTTGCTCGCCGGGCTGGCCAGTTGCAGCGTGGTGGTGGCCGTGAGCCCGGACAAGGCGTGGGTGTGGTTGGGCAGGTTGGTGATGGTGGCGGTGACGTTCTCGGTCCCGGAGAATTCGCCGATGACGCGCGGGGTCCAGCCCAGGCCGTTGCCCTGTGCCATCGGCAGACGGCCTTGCAGGTTGGGTAGCATGAAATTGGTGGTGCCATTGCCTCCATAGTAGGTTCCCAGCAGTGAGAAAAGCGCCTGGTATTGCGAGATCCCCAGCGTCTGACCGTTGCACAGGGCCCAGCCATTGGGGGCAAAGTTAAAGGCGAAAGACTGAACAGTGCCCATGAATACTTCCATAGTTCCTCATCCCTCAGGTTAGTTGTCTGGCGCGAGACGCGGGTGGCCCGGGTATTCCGGGCAGACCGTTGTGATCAGCCGACTCCTTTCATCTCCGTGGCTAAATCACGCCATGCCAGAGCGTAGACCCGGATCCGCATGGCCGCCGAATGTCGTTGGTCGCAAAGCCAGCATCGACGACGGCGCTGCCGCTGTCCTACAGTGATTGCAGGTTTCAAGATTTTTCACCGGCAGTCCCGAGGGGAGGCAATGGAGGCGCACAGAGAAACGCCGCTTGACGGCACCCAAGGCCCCCACGCGGCACCCGGCGCCTGGGCGAGTGTTCAACGCTTGCTTCGATGGGTGCGCGAGCATTGGCTGCTGCCGATCCTGGCATTGGCCGCGCTGGTACGTTTTTATGACTTGACCGCGGCGGCGGTCTGGGGCGATGAAGGGTCCAGTCTGCTGCTGAGCCAGTATTCGCTGGCCGATATCTGGACGCATGCCGCCCATGATGTGCATCCGCCGCTGTATTTCATGCTGCTGCATGGCTGGATCGAATTGTTCGGCAATGGCATTTTTTCGATTCGAAGCCTGAGCGCGCTACCGGGGATTGCCACCGTGGCGCTTGGCGTCTGGCTGGTTGACTTGCTCGCCACTCGCCGCGCCGCGTTGTTGGCCGGCGTCCTGTTGGCGCTGCTGCCTACCGCCGTGCGTTACAGCCAGGAAGTGCGCATGTATTCGTTGCTGGGGCTGTGGCTGATCGGTGCCACGATTGCCCTGGTTTACTGGATCAAACACCCCGGGCGTAGGCGCTATCTGGTTATTTACGCACTGCTGATGAGCGCGGCGTTCTACACCCATTACTTCACGGCCCTGTGCGTGCTGTGTCACTGGCTGTATCTGGGGCTGATCCGCGTACAGCCTGGCTATCGCTTGCGGCATATCCAGCAGCCCGGCTGGTGGTGGGCGAACGTGGCGATTGTGTTGGTGTACTTGCCGTGGGTGCCCAACCTGATTGATCTGATGCAGCACATGGATCAGCTCAAAGCCAATGGCGATGTCGGGTGGGAGACACCGGTCACGTTCGCCTCGTTGCCTTCGATGATCTGGTCGTTCCTGATCCAGGACGATGGCGAGACCCTGGCCACACCGCTTTTCACCACGTTGCCTTTGGCGTCGCTGGCCTTGGTGTGGGTGGCGCTGGCGCGGGATCGCAGTGTCATTCGTGGCAGCGCGTTGCTGGTGATCTACACCGTTTTACCGTTGTTGCTGGTGTTTTCGGTGTCGTTCATCTCGCCAGTGTTCATCGAGCGTTACCTCACCGCGTATGCCCTCGGCCTGCCGATGATCGCCGCGCTGGCCATTGATCGTCTGTACGCCGTCTTCCGGGTGCTGGCCGTGACGGTGCTGGTGTTGTTTGTCGGCGTCGAACTGGTGGGCCTGAACAACAACGCCAAGGTCGATACCAACGATCAAATCAACGTCTTGGTGGACTACGTGAACCAGCGCTTCGTTGCCGGTGACCGGATCGTCACCAGCGACATGCTCTGGTACCTCAGTTACGTCTACTACAACCGCACCGACACCAAACCGCTGCTGTACACCCCGCCGTTGGCCAATGGCGCTTCGAGCCGGCCGAATGCCTATGGCTTCGGCACGCTGGTGACTCAGGATATTTACCTCGACAGCCTCGGTAATTTGCCCAAAGGCACCGGCCGGGTGTGGTTGATCGGCACCGTCGATGTGCCGAACGAATTCGTGCCGTTGCCCGCAGGCTGGCAGAACGTTGGCGTAACGCAGGCGGGAGGCGCCAACGCGCGCTTGTTCGTGTTGCATTGAGTCTGTAAAAAAAGGCGTTTTCCAGACGATTTAGCTTCGATTTGATATCAAAACACCACTACCCGTATGGCCATCCATGGTCTACGCTCCGTCGTACATAAAGGACTTATGACCAGGGTGAAGGGATTGCCACAGTTTCACTTTATTTCCGGCCTGCCGCGCTCAGGTTCGACCCTGCTTTCTGCGATTCTTTTGCAGAACCCGCGCTTTCATGCCGGCATGACCAGCCCCGTTGGCGCCCTGTTTTCCGGTGTTCTGGAGCAGTGCAGCGCCGGCAGCGAGTTCGGTGCGGTGATCGATACCGATCTGCGCCGTCGTTTACTTCGCGGTCTGTTCGATTCCTTCTACGCCGACAAGGCCGATAAACCGGTGGTGTTCGACACCAATCGGTTATGGAGTTCGCGCCTGCCGGCCATCAGCGACCTGTTCCCTCAAGCCAAGGTGATTGCCTGCGTGCGCAATGTCGCCTGGGTCATGGACAGCATCGAGCGTTTGTATCGCGCCAACCCCTTTGAAAACACCAAGCTGTTCGGCGACGCTGTCGAGCGCAATACGGTCTACAGCCGTTGCGAAACCCTGGCTCAGCGCAATCGTCTGGTGGGGTTTGCCTGGGCAGCGCTCAAGGAAGCCTATTACGGCGAACACGCCGACGCGTTGCTGATTGTCGATTACGACTTGCTGACCCAGGCGCCTGATCGGGTGATGCGGCTGGTCTACGACTTCATCGGCGAACCCTGGTTCGAGCATGACTTCAACAACCTCGCCTACGATGCGCCAGAGTTCGATCAAGCCCTCGGCGTCTCCGGTTTGCACAAAGTCAAACCCAAGGTCGAGCTGCAATCGCGGCGCACGATCCTGCCGCCGGACTTGTTCAAACAATACGCAGAATTGTCCTTTTGGCTCGATGGCTCAGCCAGCGCCGCCAATGTCATTCGTATGAAGGCCGACGCCGCGATCAGTTGATCGCGGCGTTTTCATTGACGCGTCAAGCAAAAGTTCGAGTCCGGGTGAGCAGCATGTGGTGGAGCAACGGCAAGTCGCGGGTTACCGAAGGTGCGCGGGCGCTGGCCTCGCCAATGATCATGTCCCTGGAGCCGCGAATGCTGTTCGACGGTGCGGTGGCCGCCACGGTGGCGGATGCCGCTCAGCCTGACAGCCATCCCACGGCCGATGCGGCCAAAGCGTCAACGGCCGATCAGCCGGTCGCGAGCAAGGACACTCACGGCCAGGCCGATGCCACGCCAGCGACAGCCCCCGTTGCCGTGCCGGGGCAGAGCGTGGTGTTCGTCGATTCCCGGGTCAAGGATGCCGACAGCCTGCTCAAGGGTGTGGCGCCCGGCACCCAAGTGGTTCAGCTGGATGCGACCAAGGACGGCTTGCAGCAGATTGCCGACTACCTCGATCACCATCAGGGCATCAGTTCGGTGCAGATCATTGCCCACGGCAACGCGGGCGATCTGTGGCTGGGCGATAGTTATCTGTCGGCTGACAACGTCGCGGCCCGCAGCGCCGTGCTGGCGGAAATCGGCAAGGACATGAACGTCGGCGGCGACATCATGATCTACGGCTGCTACACCGCCGAAGGTGAGCGCGGTTTGAGTTTCGTCGACTCGCTGGCGCAACTGACCGGCCGTGATATCGCCGCTTCCAGCAATCGCACCGGGGTCGGTGGCGACTGGAATCTGGAGATCGTCACCGGCAACATCGAAAGCGCCAACGTCCTCTCGACCACGGCCATGAGCGACTATCAGTGGGGCCTGGCGACCTGGACGGCCACCAACAACGCCAACACCGGCGTCGGCTCGTTGCGTGCAGCCCTCGCCTCGGCGCAGAACGGCGATATCGTCACCTTCAACGGCAGCATGACGGTGCAGCTGACGTCCGAACTGCTGATCAACAAGAACATCACCGTTGATGGCGACTTGAACAACGATGGCGCGGCTGACGTGATTCTCGACGGTCAGTACAAGACCCGAGTGATTGAAGTGGCGTCTGGCAGTACCGTGACGCTCGATGGCCTGGTGATCACCCGTGGCCTGGTGTCGGGCACGGGCGGCAACGGTGGCTACGGCGCCACGGGCGCGATGACCGGAGGGATTTTCAACGCAGGGATTCTGACCCTGAAAAACGTTACCGTGACCTCCAACGCCGCTTCCGGCGGTGGTGGCGGCGGCGGTGTCACGGGCGCTTTTTACGGCGGTGGCGGTGGTGGCGGCGGCGGTTTGGGCGGCCAGGGTGGCGGGCATGGCGGTTCGGCAGGGCCGGGCACCGGCACGTTGGGCGGAGGTGCGGGCGGCGGTGGTGTCGGTGGTTACGGCGGCGGTTATGACGCGACCCACATGGGCGGTCGCGGTGGTACCACCACTGGCGGTGCTGGCGGGCTGGGCGTTTCCTATTACAGCAACGGCGGTAACGGTGCGACGGCCACCAATGGCACGATTTCCATTGGCGGCGGCGGTGGCGGGGCCGGTTGGGACAAGGTCGGTGGCGCTGGCGGCAACGCGGTGGGCGGGATCTACAACGCCAGCAGCGGCACCATCACCATCGTCGGCACGTCGACCATCAGCAACAACATCGGCGCCGGTGGCGGCGGTGGCGGTGGCGGTGGCCAGGGCAGCAATGCCAGCAATGGCGGCGTGGGCGGCCGGGGCGTCGGTGCGATCTGGAACAAAGGCACGCTGTTGATCACGGCAGCCAACTTCGCGGCGATGGCCGGCAATGCGGCGGGCAGTGGTGCAGGCGGTACCGCGCAGGGCGGAGGTACAACCGGCACCTCGCCGACCTCCGTCGCGACCATCTACAACGACGGCGGTGTACTCAACACCGCGTATTCGCCGCCGCCGACCGCGACCATTGTGGTCGCTGACACCACACTGAGCATCGGCGAAACGTCCTTGGTGACGATCACCTTCTCCGAGGCCGTGACCGGTCTCACCAATGCTGACCTGACCATCGCCAACGGCACGTTGACCTCGGTGAGCAGCGGCGATGGCGGCATTACCTGGACGGCAACGTTCACGCCGACCGCCAGCATTTCCGATACGACCAACGTCATTACCCTGGACAACACCGGGGTGATCAACGGTCTGGGCACTGCCGGGGTCGGTACCACCAATTCCAACAACTACATCGTCGACACCGTACGCCCGACCGCCAGCATCGTGTTTACCGATACAGCCCTCAGGGTCGGCGAAACGTCGCTGGTAACCATCACCTTCAACGAAGCGGTCACTGGTCTCACCAATGCCGACCTGACGATTGCCAACGGCACCTTGACGGCGGTAAGCAGCAGCGATGGCGGCATCACCTGGACGGGGACTTTCACGCCAACCGCCAGCATCACCGATGCGACCAACCTGATCACCCTGGACAACACCGGGGTCAGCGACGGAGCGGGCAACGCCGGGAGCGGCACCACCGATTCGAACAATTACGCCATCGATACCGTGCGGCCAACGGCGACCCTCGTGGTGACGGACACGGCGCTGAAAATTGGTGAAACCTCACTGGTGACCATCACCTTCTCCGAAGCAGTGAGCGGTTTCACCAACGCCGACCTGACCATCGCCAACGGCACGTTGACCTCGGTGAGCAGCAGCGACGGCGGCATCACCTGGACCGCCACGTTCACGCCGAACGCGAGCATCAACGACACGACCAACCTGATCACCCTGAACAACACCGGGGTCAGCGACCTGGCGGGCAACACCGGCAGCGGCACCACCGATTCCAACAACTACGCAATCGACACGCTCCGTCCGACCGCGACCATCGTGGTGGCGGACAATGCGCTGAAAATCGGCGAAACCTCACTGGTGACCATCACCTTCTCCGAGGCGGTGAGTGGTTTCACCAACGCAGACCTGACAATCGCCAACGGCACCTTGACCGCGGTGAGCAGCGGCGACGGCGGCATCACCTGGACGGCAACCTTCACCCCGACCGCGAGCATCAACGACACCACCAACCTGATCACCCTGGACAACACCGGGGTCAGCGACCTGGCGGGCAATGCCGGCAGCGGCACCACCGACTCCAACAACTACGCCATCGACACCGTGCGGCCAACGGCAACCATCGTGGTCGCAGACACGGCGCTGAGAATCGGCGAAACCTCTCTGGTGACGATCACCTTCTCCGAAGCGGTGAGCGGTTTCACCAACGCCGATCTGACCATCGCCAACGGCACGTTGACGGCGGTGAGCAGCGGCGATGGCGGCATCACCTGGACCGCCACGTTCACGCCCTCCGCAAGCATCAACGACACGACCAACCTGATCACCCTGGACAACACCGGCGTGGCCGATCTGTCGGGCAACGCCGGTAGCGGCACCACTGATTCCAACAACTACGCCATCGACACCGTGCGCCCGACCGCCACGATTGTGCTGGCCGATACAACACTGACAGCGGGCGAAACCTCGCTGGTGACCATTACCTTCTCCGAAGCAGTGACGGGTTTCACCAACGCTGACCTGAGCATTGCCAACGGCACCCTGAGCGCAGTAAGCAGCAGCGACGGCGGGATTACCTGGACGGCCACGTTTACCCCGACAGCAGGCATCATCAGCGCGACCAACGTCATCAGTTTGGCTAACACCGGCGTGGCGGATCTGGCGGGCAATACCGGCAGCGGGATCAGTTCTTCGGGCAACTACGCCATCGACACCGCCCCACCGACCGCGACGATCGTGGTGGCCGACAACGCGCTGAAAATCGGTGAAACGTCGCTGGTAACCATCACCTTCAACCAGGCCGTGACCGGTTTCACCAACGCCGACCTGACGATTGCCAACGGCACGTTGACCGCGGTGAGCAGCAGTGACGGCGGCATCACCTGGACCGCCACCTTCACACCGACTGCCAGCATCACCGATACGACCAACCTGATCACACTGGACAATAGCGGCGTGCAGGCTGCCTCCACCGGCAACGTCGGCAGCGGCACCACCGATTCCAACAACTACGCCATCGACACCGTGCGGGCGACGGCCACCATCGTGGTCGCGGACACCGCGCTGAGAATCGGCGAAACTTCGCTGGTGACGATCACCTTCAGTGAAGCGGTGAGCGGTTTCACCAACGCAGATTTGACGATCGTCAACGGCACGTTGACGGCGGTGAGCAGCAGCGACGGCGGCATTACCTGGACAGCGACGTTTACCCCGAGTGCCAGCATCAACGACACGACCAACCTGATCACGCTGGACAACACCGGGGTCGCCGACCTGGCGGGTAACGCCGGTAGCGGCACTACCGATTCCAATAACTATGTGATCGACACCGTGCGTCCTACGGCGACCATCGTTCTGGCCGACCCGACCCTGAGTGCCGGGGAAACCTCGCTGGTGACGATCACCTTCAGCGAAGCGGTGAGCGGTTTCACCAACGCCGACCTGTCCATCGCCAACGGTACATTGACAGCGGTGAGCAGCAGCGACGGCGGCATCACCTGGAGCGCGACTTTCACGCCAACCGCTGGCGTTAATGACGTGACCAATGTCATCACACTGGCCAATACGGGCGTGGCCGATCTCTCCGGCAACGCGGGCAGTGGCACCACCAACTCCGGCAACTACACGATCGACACCGTGCTGCCGACGGCCACCATTGTCGTGGCCGACAACGCCCTGAAAATCGGTGAAACGTCGCTGGTAACCATCACCTTCAATCAGGCCGTGACCGGTTTCACCAACGCCGACCTGACGATTGCCAACGGCACGTTGACCGCGGTGAGCAGCAGTGACGGCGGCATCACCTGGACCGCCACCTTCACCCCGACTGCCAGCATCACCGATACGACCAACCTGATCACACTGGACAATAGCGGCGTGCAGGCTGCCGCCACCGGCAACGTCGGCAGCGGCACCACCGATTCCAACAACTACGCCATCGACACCGTGCGGGCGACGGCCACCATCGTGGTCGCGGACACCGCGCTGAGAATCGGCGAAACTTCGCTGGTGACGATCACCTTCAGTGAAGCGGCGAGCGGTTTCACCAACGCAGATTTGACGATCGCCAACGGCACGTTGACGGCGGTGAGCAGCAGCGACGGCGGCATTACCTGGACAGCGACGTTTACCCCGAGCGCCAGCATCAACGACACGACCAACCTGATCACGCTGGACAACACCGGGGTCGCCGACCTGGCGGGCAACGCTGGTAGCGGCACCACCGATTCCAATAACTATGTGATCGACACCGTGCGTCCTACGGCGACCATCGTTCTGGCCGACCCGACCCTGAGTGCCGGGGAAACCTCGCTGGTGACGATCACCTTCAGCGAAGCGGTGAGCGGTTTCACCAACGCCGACCTGTCCATCGCCAACGGCACATTGACAGCGGTGAGCAGCAGCGACGGCGGCATCACCTGGACCGCGACTTTCACGCCAACCGTCGGCGTGAATGACTCGAGCAACGTCATTACCCTGGCCAATACCGGTGTCACCGATGTGGCCGGCAACACCGGCAGCGGCACCACTAACTCCGGCAACTACACCATCGATACGGTGCTGCCGACGGCCACCATCGTCGTTGCCGACAATGCTTTGAGCGTCGGTGAAACGTCGCTGGTAACTATTACCTTCAGCGAAGCCGTCAGCGGTTTCTCCAATGCCGATCTGACCATCGCCAACGGCACCTTGAGCGCCGTCAGCAGCGGCGATGGCGGCATCACCTGGACGGCTACATTCACCCCGACCAACGCCATCACCGACACCAGTAACCTGATCACCCTGGACAACACGGGTGTGCAAAACGCCTCGGGCAACGCCGGCAGCGGCACCACCGATTCCAACAACTACGCCATCGACACCGTGCGCCCGACGGCCACCATCGTGGTCGCGGACGCGGCGCTGGCGGTGGGTCAAACATCGGTGGTGACCATCACGTTCTCCGAGGCGGTAACCGGTTTTACTACGGCCGACCTGACGGTGAGCAACGGTACCCTGAGCAATCTGAGCACCAGCGATAACATCACCTGGACCGCAACCCTGACGCCAACGGCGAGCGTCACCGATTCGACCAACCTGATTACCCTGGACAACACCGGAGTGATCGATGGGGCTGGCAACACCGGCAGCGGCACGACGGATTCCAACAACTACGCCATCGACAGCCAACGCCCGACCGCCACCATCGTGCTGAGCGATACGACCCTGAAACCGGGGGAAACCGCGCTGGTGACCATCACCTTCAGCGAGGCCGTGAGCGGTTTCGACAACAGTGACCTGAGCATCGCCAACGGCACTTTGAGTGCGGTAAGCAGCAGCGACGGCGGCATCACCTGGACCGGGACCTTCACCCCGACTGCCGGGATTACCGACGCCAGCAACATCATCACCCTGAGCAACAGCGGCGTCTCGGACCTGGCCGGCAATACCGGGGCGGGCACCACCAACTCGGCCAACTACGTGGTGGAAACCCAGGTGCCGACTGCGACCATCGTGATCGCCGACAACGCCCTCAAGGCCGGCGAAACCTCGTTGGTGACGATTACCTTCAGCGAGGCGGTAAGCGGTTTCACCAACGCCGACCTGACCCTCGCCAACGGCACGCTGAGCAACGTGTCGTCCAGCGACGGCGGCGTTACCTGGACCGCCACCTTCACGCCCACCATCAATGTGACCGATACCAGCAATCTGATCCGCCTGGACAACAGCGGTGTAACCAACGCCTCAGGCAACAGCGGCGTGGGCGTGACTGACTCCAACAACTACGCCATCGACACCGCCCGCCCGACCGCGACCATCGTGGTCGCGGACACAGCACTGGGCATCGGCAAGACCACCACGGTCACCATCACCTTCAGTGAAGCGGTATCCGGTTTCGACCTGTCGGACCTCAGCGTCGCCAATGGCGCTTTGTCCAACCTGCTCAGCAGCGATGGCGGCAAGACCTGGACCGCCACGCTGACCCCGACCGCCAACATCAACGACACCACCAACCTGATCCTGCTCGACAGCAGCAATGTGGCGGATGCCGCGGGCAACGCCGGTACCGGGATCGCGATCTCCAACAACTACGCGCTCGATGCGACTCGGCCGACGGCAACCATCGTGGTCGCCAACCCGAACCTGGGCATGGGTCAAACCACGCTGGTGACGATCACCTTCAGCGAAGTGGTAAGCGATTTCGATCTGTCGGACCTCAGTGTCACCAACGGCGAGCTGACCAACCTGGTCAGCAGCGATGGCGGCAAGACCTGGACGGCGACCTTCACGCCGACCGCGAGCATCACCGACCCGAGCAATTTCATCGCGCTGGACACCAGCAACGTCAGCGACGGTTCGGGCAATACCGGCACTGGTGTGGCGGTGTCCAATAACTACACCATCGACACCGTGCCGGTGCAGACGCCTGCCGTGGTCGTAACGCCTGACCCGCTGTCCCGGGTCCCACCACCGGTGACCGTACCCGATCAGCCCAACGTGCCACTGCAACCGATCATTTTCACTCCCCCGACCGGCGATCTCGGCTCACCGCTGACCTTTAGCCCGTTGTTCGAAGCCCGGGTGATCGGCAACGGCATCCGGCCGCTGGGCGACATCTTCATTAACCACGGCGCGCTGGCGCCCAGCTTCATCGCCCAGGTGTTCAGCAGCAGTGACAACGGTGGCGATGGCTCGGGCAACGGCTTCCTCGGCTTTGGCGGTGGCGATGGTGGGGTGTTCAGCACCAGTACGTTGTCCGGCCTGTTCAATCAGGACTCCAGCAACGGACGAGACTCGCTGAGTTCATTCGGCAGTCATTCGATCAAGGCCGGGGATGTTTCACAGGGGCTGCGCGGCGTGTTTGGCGCACCGAGTCTCGTCCAGCAATTGCAACAGCTCAAAGACACCGAGCAACGGCAGGTCGACAGCCTGGCCGCGGCTTTACGACAGGTCGGCATCAGCGAAATGCAGGCCTGAAAATAATACTTAAATCTGTGCGTCACCCAGGGGCAGTCAAGGATGAAGAAAAGTCAGAAGTTGTTCGGCGCCAGCCTGCTGGCGCTTGCGATCAACGGATGTGCAGTCACCAGTGTACCGATCGAACGCAGCGTCAGCGAACAGCGCGCCAGGAGCGACCTGCAAAACATGTACAAGGATCAGGAGCCCCTCAGCGGTCCGCTGACTCTGCATCAAGCCATGGCCCGCGCAGTGAAGTACAACCTCGAAGGTCGGCTCAAAATCATGGAAGAGGCCCTGGCCAAGCGCCAACTCGACCTCGCCAGTTTCGACATGCTGCCGCGCATGGCGCTGGACGCCGGGTACGTCGGCCGCAACAACGTCAACGCCTCCAGCAGCCAGAGCGTACGGACCGGAACCCAATCTCTGGAGCCATCGACCTCACAGGATCGCGACCGTGAAGTCGCCGACCTGACCATGGTCTGGAACGTGCTCGATTTTGGCGTCAGCTACATCAGCGCCAAGCAACAGGGCGATCAGCGACTGATCGTTCAGGAGCGTCGGCGCAAGGTGATCAACACCATCGTTCAGGACGTGCGTTCGGCCTATTGGCGGGCCATGGCCGCCGAGCGTTTGCTCAAGCAGATCGACAGCCTCATGGCCCGGGTCGAAACTGCGCGCGGCAACAGCCAGAGCATGAGCCAGCAGCGAATCGGCGATCCGATTCAGGCCTTGGGTTATCAACGCTCGCTGATCGAAGCCACTCGCCAACTGGAAGAACAGCGCCGTGCGCTGTCGCTGGCGAAAACCGAACTGGCGACCCTGATCAATCTGCCGCTGGGCACCGAACTGACCCTGGCGACCCAGGACGACTATGTCATTCCGGAATTGAAAGTTGACCTCGCCAGCCTGGAACAGGAAGCCCTGACCAGTCGTCCCGAGCTGCGCGAGCAGGATTACCAAAGCCGCATCAGCGCAGCCGAAACCCGTAAAGCCATGTTGCGGCTGCTGCCGGGTCTGGAGTTCTCGGCCGGCGGGCATTACGACAGCAACTCGTTCCTGGTGGAGCAGGGCTGGGCCGACTACGGCGTGAAAGTGACGTGGAACCTGTTCAACGTGATCTCCGCTCCGGCGGCGATCAACGTTGCCAAGGCGGGTGAAGAGGTCGCCGCGGCGCGCCGCCAAGCCATGTCGATCGCGGTGTTGGCGCAGCTTTATGTGGCCAACGCCAACTACCGCGAGGCGTTGCGGCAGTTCAAGACCAATCAGCAACTGTCGGAAATTGACGGACAGATCGTTGGCCAGCTGCGCAATCGTTATCAGGCGGCCAGTCTGGGTGAACTGGACTTGATCCAGGGCGAACTGAACACCTTGCAGGCCGATTTACGTCGCGACCTGTCGTACGCCGATCTGCGTAACGCTTACGGCCAGATCTTCGCCAGTGCGGGGCTCGATCCGCTGCCGGATCAGGTGCAATCCACCGAAGTCCAATCCATTGCCACCGCGTTGGCCACCCGCGAAGCGGCGTGGGCGGCCGGGAACATCACGATGCCGGTGGCCCATGCCCAGGCCCAGTAACCTGTTGGCACCGACGGCGAGCATCAGCCGCACAAAACGGGAGGCACGCAACGACCATCGCGGCACGGCGATTTTGCTGACCGGTTTGCCGGCGGCGGGCAAATCGACCCTGGCCCAGGCGCTGCATGCCGAGCTGTTCGAACGCGGCGTGCAGAGCATCGTGCTCGATGGCGACGGGCTGCGGGTCGGGCTCAATCGCGATCTCGGCTTTGCCGACAGCGATCGTCTGGAGAATATTCGTCGAGCCAGTGAAGTCGCTGCGCTGCTGGTGGAGAACGGGCAGATCGTCATCCTCGCGATGATCGCGCCGCTGTTGGAGTTGCGTGAGGTGTTTGCCCGGCGACTGGGCGAGGATTACCGCGAAGTCTGGTGCAGCGCTTCCCTGGCCGTGTGCGAGCAGCGTGACCCGAAGGGGCATTACGCCCGTGCACGACGGGGCGATTTGCCAGGATTTACAGGCGTGTCTGCACCGTATGAAGCCCCTTCGTCCGCCGCCTTGGTGCTCGATACCGGCGTGCAGTCGGTGGAGGCCTGTCTCGATCACTTGCTGACCTGGCTCGGCGAATGCGCGGTGTTGCCGAAACGATGAGCCGACCGGCGTTCTCCCGATTGCCGGTGGCCGTGGATTTGCCGCTGCTGTTGCAGGCATTGGCCGCCATTGACGAGGACGTGTGGCAGGGGCATTTCAACCGTGCTTACTACACCGGAGACTGGAGCGGTGTAGCGCTGATCTCTGCTGAGGATGCGTTGACCGAACTGGCGCCCGGTCGCGGTGAACCGCGCTTGCGCGCACTCTGGTTACGGGATGTCCGATGGCAGCAAGGCTTGCGCGACCTGCCGCTGGACATTGTCTGCGCGCGGCTACTGCGGCTGGGGCCAGACGGGCAAATTCACGAACATCGCGACTACGACCTCGGCGAGCCGGACGCCGATTTGCGTCTGCACATCCCGCTCGTCAGCGCGCCTCAGGTGGACTTTCTGCTCGACGGCCTGCGCATACCGATGGCTGCAGGCGAATGCTGGTTTCTCGACCTGTCGCGGCCTCATCGCGTGGACAATCGTGATACTCAGGCGCGCATTCATCTGGTGCTCGATTGTCGGCCTGGCGCCTGGCTGGAGCAGGCGATTATCGACGGTGAGTTGACCACGCCGAATGTCGATGTTTTTCACGGATGCTTTGCGCAGTTCAAGGCGCTGGTGGAAAGCGATCCGCCGCTGTGCAAAACCTTGCAGGCTTTGCAGGACAGCGAAGCTTTTATCTCCCGTGCCCTGGAATTGGCGGCTGAGCGAGGCCTTCCGCTCTCCCGCGAAGCACTGCGCGCCGCCATGCGCGACGGCCGCCGACAATGGAACGAACAATGGAAGGCATGAACCTCGAAGGCTGGTTGCCGATCCGGGTCTGGCAAGAGGCTGGGCAATGGCTCGTTGATTGGTGCTGGTTCGGTGACACCCCGCTGCATCAGCCGTTTTTTCGCGATGCCGTTGAGGACGCACTGCGATTGCCGTTCAATCAGGCGTTTCGCCGGGAAACGCCGTTGTCGACCCTTGCTGACTGGCAAATGTGCAGTCCCGGTCTGGCCCCGAGCGCATTCATCTTTCACGCGTCTCGTTGCGGCTCGACCCTCGTCAGCCAGATGCTCGCACAACTCGATAACCACATCGTGATCAGCGAACCACCGCCGCTGGATGCGCTATTGCGCAGCGACTTGTCCACGGTCGAACGTCGCGCTGCCATCGAAGGGTTGCTGTCTGCCTATGGACAGCGTCGGCGTGGTGTCGAGCAACGTTTGGTGATCAAACTCGATGCCTGGAACATCGGTGAACTGCCGTTGCTGCGTGAGTGTTTTCCCGACACGCCGTGGCTGTTCCTTTATCGCGATCCGCTGGAAATTGCCGTTTCACATCTGCGCCGTCCCGGCATGCACATGGTGCCGGGGATGATCGGAGCGAGTGTGCTCGATGATGAATTGCCGTTTGCTGGCCGAGAGGACTTTATCGCACGGCGGTTGGGGCGGTTGCTGCGAGCAGGGTTGGCGCAATGCCGGACGTTTGGCGGGTTGGCGGTGAATTACAGCGAGTTGCCGAGGGCTATGGCCGGACGGTTGGCTGATTTTTTTGAATTGGATGACGTGCAGCGTGGGCAAGTGTTTGCGGCGGTGGGGCAGCATGCCAAACGGCCTTCAGACGTGTTTGTCGGAGACAGCGATGACAAGCGTCGTGAGGCCACGGCGCTTTTGCACGAACGTGTGGAACGTTGGGCGCGAGCGCCTTATGAAGCGTTTGAAAGAGAGCGTGGCAGTGGCCAAGTCATGTATCGACGGGTCTGACGCCTTCGCGAGCAGGCTCGCTCCCACAGTTGATCTTCAGTGAACACAGCTTCTGTGTACGACCGAAATTCAATGTGGGAGCGAGCCTGCTCGCGATGGCGGCGGTCAATTCACCACAAACCTACCTGGCTAAACCTTGACCCGAGCCTGCATGATCTCCGACTCCTCCCAATGATCCAGCGCTCGCTCTACGAGCAACTGCACGCCATCGGCCATGCGGCTGAGCGCCAGGGCTACCGAGCGCCGTGTCCCGTCCACATCGTCCGCCAGATTGGCAGCAATGGCGCTGATGGACAGCAGGTCTTCGGAGGCGTTGGCCAGTAGGGCTTCGGTGTCGATGTCGGGAGAGACGGTGAAGAGGTTGCCTTTGCGGCGTTTAGCCGGTTTTTCGGTGGCCGGGGGGAAGTAGTGGGCGAAGGCGCGTTCGGCGGCTTCTTTGAGTTTTTCGTCTTCGAGGGATTCTTCGGACTGGGTGCCAGTTATCTGGTGGATTTGGAGATACCTTGAACATATAAAATTTCCTAAACAGTAAGTTGGAGCCGTCACCCTTCGTTTGCACACGAATTGGGTGGCGGCCGTGCGCAGGTGTGCAAGACCGGGACTGTTTAGGACACCCAGCAGATCCGAGGATCTCCTGCGCGCAGCCGCCATAAAGCAATGAGCCATGGCAATTGCGCCCCAAACAGTTTCGTCGGACTTGCACGTCCGTGTCACCGTTTATTCAGTGACAAGGCCAGACTAGACCTGGGTTTGGGCCGGAACAAGTTCACCAACACCGCTACAACTTGAAGGAAATCTCCGATGGGATTACCGGACGTTGGTGTCTGTAGGAAAGGTCAGGGCTTGGACGACAAATCCGCCATCCCCTTGAGCAACTCGATCGGCAGCGGAAAGACAATGGTCGAGCTTTTGTCCCCGGCAATCGAACTCAACGTCTGCATGTACCGCAGCTGCATGGCCCCAGGCTGGCGCCCGAGCATTTCAGCGGCCTGCATGAGTTTTTCCGAGGCTTGCAATTCGCCTTCGGCGTGGATCACCTTGGCCCGGCGTTCCCGCTCGGCTTCGGCCTGTTTGGCGATGGCGCGGATCATCGATTCGTTGAGGTCCACGTGCTTGATCTCGACGTTGGCGACCTTGATGCCCCACGCATCGGTCTGGGCGTCGAGCACTTGCTGGATGTCGATGTTCAACCGCTCACGCTCGGCCAGCAGTTCATCGAGTTCGTGTTTACCGAGCACCGCCCGCAAGGTGGTCTGGGCCAGTTGACTGGTGGCCATGAGAAAGTCTTCAACTTGAATAATCGCTTTCTGCGGATCGAGGACGCGGAAATACAGCACCGCGTTGACCTTGACCGAGACGTTGTCGCGGGTGATGACGTCTTGCGGTGGTACGTCGAGCACCACGGTGCGCAAGTCGACGCGAACCATTTGCTGGACCACTGGAATCAGCAGGATCAGGCCAGGGCCTTTGACCTGCCAGAAGCGCCCGAGCTGGAAGACCACCCCGCGCTCATATTCGCGCAGGATGCGGAAGGTCGACCCCGCCAGTGCAATCACCAGTAACAGCAGCGCGGCAAAACCCAGTTGCAAGCCCATGGTTATTCTCCACCCGGCGCCGCGTCAGCCGCGGCCACTTCCAGCAATAATCCCTTGCGTGCCACCACCCGGACCCTTTGCCCGGGTTGCAGCGGCGTGGCGCTGAGCACTTGCCACTTTTCTCCTTGCAGGTGCACCCAACCGTTGTAGGCATTGCCGGCCAGCGACATCACCGGGGCCACGCTACCCACCAGTCCTGCATCGCCACTGACGTTTTCGCGCGGTCGGGTTTTCAGAGCGTGGATCAGCAGGAAGATCAGCAGCAGGGCACTGATCAGTCCCAGGCCGATCATCAATGGAACAGGCACCTCGGTGTTGGTCAGAATCACCGCGCCGATCACGAACATCACAATGCCGCCCAGACCGATCACGCCGTAATTGGGCAAGGCCGCCTCGGCGATCAGAAACGCGATGCCGAACGTGATCAGCCAGATCCCGATGGGGTTGGGCACCAGCAAGACGACGGTGTCCGCTGCGAATACCGATCCGCTCAAGGCCAACAGCAGCGCAACTGCACAACAACGAATGTTCACGTGACCCTCCGGGAGAGTCATTGATGGTTCTTTATACAGTCTAGCTGAGCTCTGGATTGTACGAATTTTGATCAGTTGTTGACGTTATTCCGGCGGGCAGATTTCCCGCGCGATGGCGCCAGCGGGCCTAGACTTTTTAGTGGAGAGAAAAAGTTTAACCATCGTCCGCGAAACGTTGTTGCGGACACCGAGGTGCATCATGCGTATGGCAAGAACTGTGCAGGACAGCCTTAACAAGGCTCAATGCGAATTTGACGTTGTCACCCATCCGCACTCGGCCAGCAGCCTTGAAACGGCGCGGGTCGCGGGCATTCCTGCCGAGCGGGTGGCCAAATCGGTGATCCTCGACGACCACCACGGCCATTACCTGATGGCTGTGCTGCCAGCGAGTCGTCACCTGGACCTGAGCAAAGTACGCGGCAGTGGCGAATGGCAGATCACCCGGGAAAGTACCCTGGCGCATCTGTTCCAGGATTGCGAACGCGGCGCGGTGCCTGCGTTGGGCGAATCCTATGGCATGGACATGGTCATCGACCCATTGCTGACCCGGCAAAAAGACATCTACCTGGAGGCTGGTAACCACAACAACCTGGTGCACATGAGCGTGCCGGAATTCCTGAAAATGGTGCCGCATGCTGAAGTGTGTGAGTTGAGTCAGTAGTTTTTGCGGCGTCAGTTACATCGCCATCGCGAGCAGGCTCGCTCCCACAGGGTTTACGCGATTCCTGTGGGAGCGAGCTTGCTCGCGATTGACCGCGAAGCGGTCGCCCAATCATTTGCCATAAAAAAGGAGCCCGACATGGAATCCCCAACCCACAGCCTTCCCAACCTGTTCAAACAACTCGGCCTGCCTGATGACGCCGAAAGCATCGATAAATTCATCGCCACCCACTCACCGCTCAAACCTGAATTGCATTTGGCCGATGCGTTCTTCTGGACCCAGAGCCAAGCGCAGTTTTTGCGTGACGATATTCTGGATGACGCAGATTGGGCGGAGGTGGTGGATCAACTGGATGTGCTGATGAGGAAGGGGCGGGGGGTGTAAAAAAATCTGAGAGGAAATGGCCAAATGTAAAAAAAACTGGTGAGCGGTAAAAAAATCTGGGTGGAAATCCAACTTCAGGGTTTTTTCTAGGTTGCTCATAAAGTGTGAATAGACCAGAATCGTGACCTGAATTGAGGTCTTAATTATGCAAAATGTTCTGGCCGACATCGCTGTAAGCGTGTCTGAGTTGAAGAAAAATCCATCAGCAGTACTGAACGGCGCCCATGGCGGGCCTGTGGCAGTGCTAAATCACAATCGCGTCATGGGCTACATGGTTCCGGCCGATGTTTTCGAGTGCATGATGGAGCGACTCGATGATCTTGAACTGGCGGAGATTGTTCGCTCACGCAGGCATG
Source organism: Pseudomonas sp. LB3P25 (assembly GCF_054897985.1). Lineage (NCBI taxonomy): Bacteria > Pseudomonadati > Pseudomonadota > Gammaproteobacteria > Pseudomonadales > Pseudomonadaceae > Pseudomonas > Pseudomonas sp. LB3P25. The sequence goes on from NZ_CM142711.1 coordinate 396,789, forward strand.
AGACACCGATCCCGGTAAATCTGGATGACCTATAAGCTCGAATTCCTGCCGTCCGCACGCAAGGAGTGGGACAAACTGGGTCATACGCTGCGCGAGCAATTCAAAAAGAAACTGGCAGAGCGACTTCAGCTCCCGCGAGTACCGTCAGACTCACTACATGGAATGCCTGACTGCTACAAAATCAAGTTGCGCTCATCAGGGTACAGGTTGGTGTACGAAGTTATTGATGAGCGTGTGGTCGTTTCCGTGGTGGCAGTGGGCAAGCGTGAACGTAGTGCTGTTTACGACCGAGCCAAGAAACGTTAATAGTCTCCGACCTTTCTTATTCCGCCGCCTGCGCCCGCTTGGCGGCAAATTCAGTTTCGACCTCTTCATTGCTGAAGTATTGGCCTTGACGCTGTGATAGCCGTGCCGCGTCCACTTTCCTTTGCAGGAAATCGCGGTACTGCTTTGAGTATGCAGAATCCAGGGTGTTTTCAGATTCTGATTCAGGAGGTTTAGTCATTGGTTTAGTCTCGGTCCGGTCGCAAAGCGTTACGCAGTTTCGAATGCTACGGCGATTCCTACCGAAGCTAGGCATGGGTTATGCCCACCAAATTGTTTCAAAACTTGACCAACTTTCCCCTCAAATGCCATATTGATAGTTAGCAAGCTAACAGTGTGTATTTCCCCTCGTGCCGAAAAACCTCGACGCTCTCCAGATGAACATCAGCAGCTCCATGGTGGTGGCCGCCAGGCATTGGCGCAGGATCTGCCAGACCACGCTGGTCAACTATGGAATCTCCGAAGCCTGCGCCGTTCCGTTGTTGATGATCGGGCGTTTGGGCGAGGGTGTGCGGCAGGTGACGGTGGCGCAGGCGGCCGGGATGGAGAGCCCGTCCCTGGTGCGCTTGCTGGACCAGCTGTGTCATGCCGGTTACGTCTGCCGTTCCGAAGACGCCCATGACCGTCGCGCCAAATGCCTGAGCCTGACCGAGACGGGGCGTGAGTTGGTGCAAGCCGTCGAAATCGAGCTGGTGCGCTTGCGCCATGAAGTACTCGAAGGGATCGATCAGCGTGATCTGGAAGCGGCGTTGCGGGTACTGAGGGCTTTTGAATCGGCCAATCATCTGCCGGTGGTGAACCCTTGAGCGGATTTTTCACCGGCGTTCCCCCGGCGCGGGACTGGTTTTACGGAGTGCGAACGTTCGCGGCATCGATGATCGCGCTGTACATCGCCATGCTCATGCAAATGCCCCGGCCTTACTGGGCGATGGCCACGGTCTACATTGTTTCCAGTCCGTTTGTCGGCCCTACCAGTTCCAAGGCGTTGTACCGCGCAGTCGGCACCCTTCTCGGTGCCGCCGCCGCGGTTTTTTTCGTGCCGATGTTTGTCCAGAGCCCCTATGTGCTGGTGGTAGTCATTGCGCTGTGGACCGGGACTCTGCTGTTTCTCTCCCTGCACCTGCGCACCGCCAACAATTACGCGCTGATGCTCGCCGGGTACACCTTGCCGCTGATCGCTCTGCCGGTGGTGAATAACCCGCTGGGGGTGTGGGACGTGGCCGAAGCGCGGACGGAAGAAATCTTCCTCGGCATCGCCGTGGCGGCGGTGGTCGGCGCCATGTTCTGGCCCCGGCGGCTGGCGCCGGTGTTCAACGATTCGGTGAACAAATGGTTTGCCGATGCCTCGACTTACAGCCTGCGTTTCCTCAGCCGCAACGTGCAGCCGGACGAAGTCAGTGCGCTGCGTTCGTCGATGGTCGCGACCTTCAACACGCTGGAATTGATGATCGGTCAGTTGCCCCACGAAGGCACGCGGCCGCAAACGGTGCGCAACACCAAGGAACTGCGCGGGCGCATGATTCACCTGCTGCCAGTGATCGACGCCCTCGACGACGCGCTGTATGCCCTTGAGCGGCGCACCCCCGAGCTTGTGGATAAGTTCGCGCCGCTGCTGGCTGCAACCACTGAATGGCTCGGCCACAAAGATGCCGACCTCGCCCGCTGGCAAACACTGAAAAACCAACTCGAAGCCCTGCAACCGTCCGCCGAAGCGTTGGATGATCGCAAGCAGCTGCTGTTCTCAAACGCCCTGTATCGCCTCGGCGAGTGGATCGATGTGTGGCAGGACTGTCGCAGTCTGCAGCACGCCATCCAGTGCGAAAGCCAGGACAGCTGGCGCGCGGTCTATCGGCACTGGCGGCTTGGTCGGCTGTCGCCGTTTCTCGACCGTGGGCTGATGCTCTATTCGGCGGCGTCCACGGTCACCGCCATCATTGTCGCTTCGGTGCTGTGGATTTTGCTCGGCTGGACCGACGGTGGTTCCGCGGTCATTTTGGCAGCGGTGGCGTGCAGCTTTTTTGCTTCGATGGACGACCCGGCACCGCAGATCTTCCGATTCTTTTTCTGGACGGCGATGTCGGTGTTGTTCGCCAGTCTTTATCTGTTTCTGGTCCTGCCCAACCTGCATGACTTCCCGATGCTGGTGCTGGCGTTTGCCGTGCCGTTCATTTGCATCGGCACCCTGACGGTCAAGCCGCAGTTTTATCTGGGCATGCTGCTGACCCTCGTCAACACCTCGTCTTTCATCAGTATCCAAGGCGCCTACGACGCGGATTTCCTCAGCTTCGCCAACTCCAACCTGGCCGGCCCCGTAGGCTTGTTGTTCGCCTTCGTCTGGACCCTGATCGCCCGGCCGTTCGGCGCCGATCTGGCGGCCAAGCGCCTGACCCGTTTCAGTTGGCGCGACATCGTCAGCCTCACCGAGCCGGCCACGTTGTCTGAGCACCGGCACTTGGGTGTGCAGATGCTCGATCGCCTGATGCAGCATTTGCCGCGCCTGGCCATGACCGGCCAGGACACGGGCATCGCCCTGCGGGAAGTGCGCGTGGCGCTGAACCTGCTGGATTTGCTCGCCTATACACCGCGAGTCCTCGGCGCACCGCAAGTGCTGCTGCACCAAGTGGTGGCCGAGGTGGGTGAGTATTTCAAGGCCTGCCTCAAGGCTGGCGAACGTTTACCGGCGCCGAGTCCGTTGTTGATGACCCTGGATCGCACCCGCCGTGCACTCAACACGGAGTGCGATGAAGGTGCGCGTCTGCATCTGCTGCATGCCTTGAGCGGTCTGCGCCTGTCGCTGCTGCCAGGGGTGGAGTTCGTCGGCACCGGCGAACTCGAAGAACCGCTGCCCCATGGCATCGATGGAGCGCCTTTATGATCGGTGATCTGGATATCAGCGGGGTGTTTCTGCCCACGCTGCTGGTGCTGATGGGCATTACGTACGTGTTGTTCCTGCTGGTGCACGGGTTGCTGACGCGTCTGCACTTTTACCGTCTGGTCTGGCACCGGGCATTGTTTAACGTGGCTCTCTACGCTTTGCTGCTCGGCGCCGTGGACTCACTCAGTCGATACCTGATGACATGAAAAAACCTTTTTTGACCCTCGGTCGCGTGGTCCTGACCCTGCTGATCGTGAGCTTCGCCGTTGTCGTGGTCTGGCGCATGGTGATGTATTACATGTTCGCGCCCTGGACCCGGGACGGCCACATTCGTGCCGACATCGTGCAGATCGCGCCGGACGTGTCCGGGCTGATCCAGCGGGTCGACGTGCGTGACAACCAATTAGTCAAACGTGGCCAAGTGCTGTTCAGCATTGATCAGGACCGTTTCAAACTGGCCCTGCGTCAGGCCAAGGCGGCGGTCGCCGACCGTCAGGAAACCCTGGCTCAGGCGCAACGCGAAGCCAAGCGTAACGGCGGCCTCGGCAATCTGGTGCCGGGTGAGCAACTGGAAGAAAGCCAGTCCCGGGTGGCCCGCGCCGAGGTGGCGCTGATGGAAGCTCAGGTGGCGGTGGACAGCGCCCAGCTCAACCTCGACCGCTCGACCATCCGCAGCCCGGTGGACGGCTACGTCAACGACCGGGCGCCGCGCAACCAGGAATTCGTCACGGCCGGGCGGCCAGTGTTGTCAGTAGTGGACAGCAATTCATTCCACATCGACGGTTATTTTGAAGAAACCAAACTGGACGGCATTCATGTCGGCCAGAGCGTCGATATTCGAGTCATCGGCGACCGCGCTCGCCTGCGCGGGCATGTTGAAAGCATCGTCGCCGGCATCGAAGACCGCGACCGCAGCAGCGGCAGCAACTTGCTGCCCAACGTCAACCCGGCATTCAGTTGGGTGCGGCTGGCCCAGCGGATTCCGGTGCGGATTGCATTCGATGATGTACCGGCGGATTTCCGCATGATCGCCGGTCGCACGGCGACGGTTTCTATTATAAATGACCACCCGCAGGAGCCCGCGAAATGAGCAGGGCCTCGGGTTTGGCGGTTGCCGGATTAGGCTTGCTGCTGTCGGCCTGCCAGGTGGTCGGGCCGGATTATCACTTGCCGGACGAGGCTGCTGTGCATCGTGAAGACTTGCAGGGCGACTTGGCGGTGAACGGCAAAAATGTCGTCTCGGCGCCGGTGCCCAGCGATTGGTGGCGCTTGTATCAGGATCCGCGCCTCGATCAATTGGTCGAGCAGGCTATGGCTTCCAACACTGATTTGCGCGTGGCGGCGGCGAACCTTTCCCGGGCGCGCGCGCAGGTCGATGAAGCTCAAGCGGCAGGTGGCTGGAGCGGCGGGGTGAAGATGGGCGCCCAGCGTTTGCAGGAGTCCGGCGAAGCGTTCTTGCTACCGGAGAAAGTGCCCGTGGCCAACGTCGGTGACATCGGCATTACCACCTCGTATCAGTTCGACCTGTTTGGCACGTTGCAGCGCGGCATCGAGGCGGCCAAAGCCAATGCCGATGCGACGCAAGCTGCGGCGGATACTGCGCGGATTACCTTGGTGGCCGATGTGGTTCGGGCCTATACCCAAGTCTGCGCGGCCAACGAAGAGCAGGAAATCGCCCAGCATTCCCTCGATTTGCAAGCCCAGAGCACCACGCTGATCCAGCGTCTGCGCGACGCCGGGCGTGGCGATGAAACCCAGGTCACCCGCTCGCAAACCCAATTCAAATCCTTGCGCGCCGACATGCCGCGTTATGAGGCGGCGCGTCAGGCCGGGTTGTTCCGGTTGTCGATGCTGCTGGCCAAACCTGTGGATCAACTGCCGGCCGGCACCGACCGCTGCGCCGAACTGCCGAAAATTGCGCAATTGTTGCCGGTGGGTGACGGCGCGACGTTGCTCAAGCGTCGCCCCGATGTGCGGCAGGCCGAGCGACGACTGGCTGCCGCGACCGCCGGTATCGGCATCGCCACCGGCGAGTTGTACCCGGAGATCAGCATCGGCGCGACCGTTGGTACCGTCGGCATCCTGGAAAACCTCGGCAAGCCGGCGACCAATCGCTGGGGCTTCGGGCCGTTGTTGACCTGGACCGTGCCATCCAACGGCTCCCGCGCACGAATCCGCGAGGCCGAAGCGACCACCCAAGGCGCGCTGGCACATTTCGATGGCGTGGTGCTCAACGCCATCCGCGAAACCCAGACGGGTCTGGCCCAATACTCCGCGTTGTTGCAACGCCGCGATGCGCTGGCCGATGCCGAGCAATCGGCGCAACTGGCGGCGGACCAGACCCACCGCTTCTTCCAGGCCGGCCGCGCGTCGTTCCTGGCAGACTTGCAGGCGACCCGCACCTACACCGACGTGCGGGCGCAACTGGCTTCCGCCAGCACGCAGGTTGCCATGAGCCAGATCGATTTGTTCCTGGCCTTGGGTGGCGGCTGGGAAAGCGGACGAACGCAAGGCACGAACTCCGGCAAACCCTGAGGCCGTTGCTATGCTTTGATTTGATGAGGTCGCGCGTCGAGTTCATCAATCAAGGCTCGCGTTGGTCATGGGGATTCCAATAATGAAAAACCCTTATGCTCCCGGCTTCTGGTGCGCTATAGCGGCATTGGTGTTGCTGTCGGCCACCTATTTCTACGGCATCATGCTGGCCCACCAGATCGACAAGGCGCTGGTGTTCCTCGACAGTGCTTCAGCGCTGATTGCCGTGATGGCAATCGTGGTGGTGGCCGTGGCGACGGTCCAGGGGCAGCGTGTCAAAAAAAGACAGTGCGAACGAGGCAAGACCCTGGTGCTGATCTGGGACACCAAGGTGGCTTTACGTCGGGTTGAAACAGTGTTCGACCGATATTTCTGGGGCAGCTACTGGCAGCCGGGGCGCACGTTTCAGGAAGTCATGGGTGAACTCACCGGCACCCCACTGGAAAAAAGCCTCGAAGCGCTCAAGAAACAATGTCTGGAGCTGGACAAGCAAATCGCTGAAGACGGCCGACACTGGCTCAGCAACGCCCGGGAGCTCTCGGATGTCGCCACCGCCATGGCCCGCGAACGTTATCAACTGGACTTCTGCGACCCGCGCGCTGAGGTGACGGGCGGTGCGGTGATCAATCGGGATTTCGAGGTGCTGGTCTATACATGGACCGCACGGCTCAAGAGCTTTGATCATCAGCTGGATGAGATTGAGGTTCAGTATTCCTGAATTGATGTTGCCTGTACTGACGCCTTCGCGAGCAGGCTCGCTCCCACATGGGTTATGTGTCGATCACAACACCCTGTGGGAGCGAGCCTGCTCGCGAAGGCGATCTAATGAACACTGAAACTCTCGCCCCCTGCCAGTTGTCCACAAGCAGTGGCATTCCATAGACACTCTTTAACCTTTAATCATTGGGCCGCCCCGTGCGCCTGATGCTAATCTGCATCGCACTTTTAGCGCAGTCGTGACCGCAACCCCGTCATGGGTTCAGGGAAGACGACCACACCTTCAACAACGGACATTGATCGGGTCATTCATGAATAAATCAGCAGGCGTGCTTCTTGGAATCGTCGTTGCCATCGGTGCAATCAGCGCCGGCGGTGCCTGGTACACCGGCACCAAACTCGACGGTGTGCTGAACACCTCGATCGCCGACGCCAACAAAGAGCTGCAAGCCGCGCTGGTCGGTACCAACGGCACGGCGTCGCTGGAGCTGGTGTCGCTGGAACGCCATGTGTTCAGCAGCACGGCGCACTACCGCCTCAAGGGCGAAGGCGAGATGTTCGGCGAAGCACCGGTGGAGCTGCTGTTCGTTGATCACGTCGAACACGGTCCGCTGCCGTTTTCACGCCTGGTGTCGCTCAAGTGGCTGCCGGTCCTGGCCACCAGTCACTACGAGCTGGAAAGAACCCCGATCACCGAGAAGTGGTTCGCCGCCGCCAAGGACAAATCGCCGCTCACGGGCGTGGTCAACATCGGTTACGACAATGCCACCAACGGTACCCTGCAATTGCTGCCGCTGGACGTGGCGCTTGACGACAAGTCCAACCTGAAATTTTCCGGGTTGAACCTCGATGTCGCCGCCAGCGCTCAAGCGCAGAAGGTCAAGGCCGACGGTTACATGGACAGCCTGACACTGAGCACAGTGGCTGAAGATCAGACGCCGGTGAAGGTCGAACTGAACGGCCTGACCCTGGCCAGCAACCTGACAAAAAGTACCTACGGCTACTACACCGGCGAGAACACCGTCGAGCTGACCGACAGCAAGACCACCTTCGGCGCCAAGCAGTCGGTCTTGGGTTTCAAGAAATTCGAAATGAAGAACCAGACCGAGGAATCGGGCACCAGCGCCTCGGGGCGTGCCGATTACAAGGTGGGTGAGGTGTCCTTGAACGGCAAGGCCGTCGGCTCTGCGCAGATGGCCATGAGCCTGAAGAACCTCGACATCCCGGCAACAATGTCGTTGATGCAGATTTACCAGACCAAACTGCAACCGTACGAGAGGGCCGCCGCTGAGGCCGCGGCGGCGGGTGAACCGGCGCCAGAGCTGATCCTGACCCCGGACGAAGAGGCACAAGTCAAAAACGGCCTGGAGAAACTGCTGGCCGCCGGCCCGCAGGTCGCCCTGGAGAATCTGTCGTTCAACACCACCAATGGCGAAAGCCGCGCCAACCTGGTGCTCGACCTGACCAAACCACAATCCATGGACCTGCCGCCCGACCAGCTGACCCAACAACTGATCGCGCTGCTGGACGTCAACGTGAAAGTGTCCAAGCCAATGCTCGTTGACCTGCTGAGCGTGCAGTCGCAAATCGACGGTCAGACCGACGCCAAACTCATCGCCGATCAGGCCACCGCCACCTCCGACATGTTCAGCAGCATGGCGGTCGGCACGCAGTTGGCGAAACTGGAAGGCAATAACATCGTCTCCAAACTGCACTACGCCAATAATCAGGTGGAATTCAACGGCCAGAAAATGACCGTCGAAGAGTTTGTCGGGTTTGTCATGAGCAAATTCGGCGGTGATGTCACCGTCCAGTAAAACCAGGGCTTACACACCTACGCCCGGCCTCTGCGCAACGCAGACGCCGGGCGTTTTGCTGTCTGGCTTGTGGCGAGGGAGCTTGCTCCCGCTAGAGGCCGAAGGACTCCCACATCCTGTTAATTCAAGTCCCGAACCAGCCGCCACGCCTCATCCACCGGCAACGGCTGTTTCATCCGTTCGGCGAGCATCGCTATCGCACGTTCTTCATCGCATGCCACCGCGGCGACCACCAATCCGTCCTTGCCGAACAGGCCGATAAAGGGAGGTTGGTCAGGGTCGCCTTTGAACTCGACCTCGTCCCAGGTCTCGGCGTGTCCAAGGTAGTCGTAGTTTTTACCGAAGTGCCAGGTCCAGAAATAAGGCACATCGAGGTAATGCTCGTCGCCGCCGAGCATGTTCATCGCCGCGATCCGTGCCTGTTGCTGTGCCAGGCGCCAGTGTTCGATCCGTTGGGGCTGGCCGTTGAGCGGGAAGGTCGCGATATCGCCGGCGGCCCAAAGCCCATCGGTCACGCGCATCCCGCCGTCGACCTTCAGCGACTGGTCCTTTTCCAGGGGAAGGCCGGTAAATGCACCGGTTGCCGGGCTGACGCCGATGCCGACCAACACCAGATCCGCCGGTAAGCGTTGACCGTTGTCCAGGCGCACCGCTTCGACCCTTGTGGTTCCTTCGACGTGCGTTGCTTGGCCATCCGTATGAAACACCACGCCGTTGGCCTCGTGCAGGGCACGAATCGCCTTGCCGACGGCATCGCCAAACTGTTTGGCAAAAGGTATTGCGTGGCGGGCCAGAACGGTGACGTCCAGGCCGTATTGACGCAGAGAGGAAGCGGATTCCATGGCAATAAAGCTGTCGCCGATGATCACCGCTCGTTGGCCTGGTGTTGCCGAGTCCAGAATCCGCTGCGCCTGATCCTTCGAACGCAGCACGAACACCTGCGGCAGGTCGGCGCCAGGCAGCGTAAGCGGATTGGGTGTGCCACCGGTGGCGAGCAGGGCCGCGTCGTAGCTCAGCGATTGACCATCAGCCAGGCGTAACGTCTTGTTTGCGGCGTCCAGGCTCGTCACTTCAGCGTTTATTCGCTCAATGCGCTGTTCTTGGTAAAAGGGTTCATCACGTAGCGGCGGGACTTCTTCCGGCGGCATCTCCCCGGCAATCACGAATTTGCTCAAGACCGTGCGGTCGTAACCGGCGTCGGTTTCACGGTCGATCAACAGCACTCGGCCACCGAAGCCCTTTTCGCGCAACGCCGCCGCGCACGCCGTGCCTGCCGCACCGGCACCGATGATCACAAACGTTCGCTCGTCGTCCGCCGGTGGGGTGTGAGCGTCGGACATCGGCTGATCGTCGACCCAGACCTCGTCATCGCGCACTTCCAGCGGATAGCGCTTGAGGCTGTCCAGGGCCGGCGGTTCGCACAGCGCACCGTCTTCGATCCGATACGCAGCCTTGTGCCACGGGCAGATCAAACGTCCGTGGCACAGCGCACCGTCGGCCAGCGGCGCTCCGGCATGGGGGCATTCGCCCTGAAAGGCGCGCAGATGATCGCCTACCCGCAGCAGGACAATTTTCGTGTCCGCGATCTGGACTTCAAGGCCCCGGTTTTCGGGCACATCGGCGAAGCGGGCCACGCGGTGCAGTGCCATGATCGTTCTCCAGGCAGGCGTTTCACTTAAGAGTTTGGCGCTTATATGGAGGTTCAGCCAATTCTCACTGCCACCGAATGAACGGTCCGGCTATAGTTTGCACGCCGACGACGGCCCCACCCGCACAAGGTGCTCCGGTATGACCCGATTGACCTCTCTGAAACCTTGGCTGGCGGCCGTTGCAGTCGCCCTTTGCGTGCAATTGCCGGCGCAGGCCCAGGAGCGTTTCACCCTGAACATCCCAGGTGTCACCGACGATCGACTGTTCCTCTCGGCTTCCGCCAGCGATGCGCCCAATTGTGGTGGGCACAACCAGTCACCGGCCTTGAACTGGAACGCCGGCCCGGCGGGCACCCTCAGTTACGCCATCGTCATGCATGACCCCGATGGCGCGAAAGGCCAGGGTGTCGATCACTGGGTGCATTACGGCATTAAACCGACCACCCACCAGATCCCGGCCGGTGTCGGCGCCAAATCCGCCCTCGAAGGCGTTGGTGGTATGAACGTCAAAGGCACCACGACCTATATCGGCCCTTGCCCTCCGGTCGGCGATAGCGCGCACCACTACATCATCCAGATTTATGCCCTGGACCTGGCACCGGACGCCTTGCCTGCTGGCCTTACCCGCGCACAGCTACTGGAAAAGATCAAAGACCATGTGCTGAGAAACAGCAGCGTAGTGCGGCGTTATCACCGCTGAAGATTCTTTTCACTGCGGTTTAACCCGAACCTGTCGGGCTGTCCGTCTCAGAGGATGAATGGATCAATTTCCTCCTGAGGTCAGCCCCCATGTCCCTCCCTCTGCATTTCCTCCGCCCGGCCGCCCAGGGTTTCGCCGCCGGGTTGCTGCTGGCCATTGCCGGTTGCGGCGTTTCATCCAAGCCTGATTCCGCCTCGGTTGCGCCACCGGCACAAGGTGCGCTGCCGGCTGAAGTAGTGGTGCGCAGCGAGGCGGTCATGGAGGACACCTCGATGGCCAAGCGCAGCGTTCGCCCAGCACCGACGGCGAGCTATGCGCCGATGCCGGCGGGCGAGGTCTATCCGCAGGGCTATCGGGATGAGCAGCGGGAGCAGTATCAAGCACTGGCGGATAACCCGATTCACAGCGTGGCCGAAGCGCCCGTCTCGACCTTCAGCGCCGACGTCGATACCGGTGCTTATGCCAACGTCCGCCGCTTGCTCAATCAGGGGCGCCTGCCACCGGAAGGTGCGATGCGACTGGAGGAGATGGTCAATTACTTTCCCTACGATTACGCATTGCCCACCGATGGCTCACCCTTCGGCGTGACCACAGAGTTGGCGCCGTCGCCGTGGAACCCGCATACCCGATTGCTGCGCATCGGCATCAAGGCCTCGGACCGCGCGGTCGCGGAACTGGCCCCGGCGAATCTGGTGTTTCTGGTGGACGTGTCCGGCTCGATGGACCGACGCGAGGGTTTGCCGTTGGTCAAAAGCACCCTGAAATTGCTGGTCGATCAATTGCGCGAGCAGGACCGGGTTTCATTGGTCGTCTATGCCGGCGATTCGAGAGTGGTGCTGGAGCCGACGTCCGGACGCGACAAAGCGAAAATTCGTACAGCCATCGAACAACTGACCGCTGGCGGCTCCACCGCTGGGGCGTCAGGCATCGAACTGGCCTATCAAATGGCGCAGCAGGCGTTTATTCCCAAGGGCATCAACCGCATCCTGCTGGCCACCGACGGTGACTTCAACGTCGGCATCAGCGACTTCGATAGCCTCAAGCAAATGGCTGTGGATAAACGCAAGACCGGCGTTTCCCTGACCACATTGGGTTTTGGTGTGGATAACTACAATGAACACCTGATGGAACAGTTGGCCGATGCCGGCGACGGCAACTATGCCTACATCGACAACCTGCGTGAGGCGCGCAAGGTGCTGGTGGATCAGCTCGGCTCGACCCTCGCGGTCGTGGCGAAAAACGTGAAGCTGCAAGTGGAGTTCAACCCGGCTCAAGTCAGTGAATATCGGCTGTTGGGGTATGAGAATCGCGCGTTGAAGCGTGAGGATTTCAGTAACGACAAGGTCGATGCCGGTGAAATCGGCGCAGGGCATACGGTGACGGCGTTGTACGAAATTGTGCCCAAGGGTGAGAAGGGCTGGCTGGAGCCGCTGCGGTATGGCAATCCTGGGGCAGTTGCTTCCGGGAAATCTGGGGAAATGGCCATGCTGCGCGTGCGATATCAGTTGCCCGAAGGTGGGAACAGTCGCTTGATCGAGCGGCCGATCACTGACACTGCTGCGCCAGCCAGTGAAGACCTGCGATTTGCGGCGGCAGTCGCGGCGTTTTCCCAGCAGCTCAAGGACGGGCGCTATACCGGTGATTTCAGCCTGAAGGACACCGAAGCTTTGGCTCGCGGTGCGCGGGGCGAAGATCGATTTGGTCTGCGTGCCGAGTTCGTGCAGTTAGTGGAGTTGGCGCAAAGTCTGCGAACCACGACTGCATCCAATAGTGAGCCGCTTAAAGGAGGCTACAACTGAAATGTCTGCTCCTGAATCGAGCGACGAATCGCTGCTGGCCCGTTATCGCGCAGGCGACGGGCCGGCGTTCGAGATTTTGTACGCGCGTCACCGCCAAGGGCTCTACCGATTCCTGCTCGGCCTGAGCGGCAAGTCCGAGCTGGCCGAAGAGGTTTACCAGGAAACCTGGTTGAGCTTGATCCGCAGTACCAGTCAGCCACAAGGTCGGGCGAATTTTCGTACCTGGCTTTACCAGATTGCCCGCAATCGGCTGATCGACCACTGGCGCAAGCACGGAATCCACAACCCCTTGCACGACAGCTACGACGAACAAACCCACGCCCTGATCGATGACACTGCCGATCCCGAACAACTGCTGAGCCTGAGCCGTGACAACCAGCGCCTCGAAGCGGCCCTGCAAAATCTCCCCGCTGACCAGCGCGAAGTGTTCCTGCTCCGCGCCCACGGCGATCTCGACCTGCCGCAGATCGCCACCCTCACCGAAACACCGCTGGAAACCGTCAAAAGCCGCTTGCGCTACGCCCAGCAAAAACTGCGTCGGCTGCTGGCCGAGGAGGTACTGACATGACTGACGCCCGTCCTACGCCAGAAGACGAAGTGTTGAAGCACTATCGTGAACACGCGACCAGCGAACCGCCGGCCCATCTCGACGCATTCCTCCTGGCTGCCGCACACCGTGAAGTCCCTGTGCAGAAGCCAGGACTGTGGAAACGCTGGGTCCAGGCCTGCCAGAAACCCCGTTGGCAAGTTGCATTTGCCAGCCTCGTCGGTGTGGCCCTGATGCTTGCACTGGTGCAACGCACGGAGGAGCAACCGCCGAGTTACGACTTCGCTCCTGCATCCAAAGCGTCTGCGCCGGTCGCCAAAAAAGAAGCTGCAGAGGCACCCCCTTCGGTTGCTCGCTCGCTGGCGGCCCCGGCCGGCGCGATGTCCGCCCCCGCGCCTGCGGCGCCAATGGCCGACTTTGCCGCCCCCGCGCAGAGCGAATCGATCAATGCCGAAATGGCCGATGAAGCCAAGGTCAGCAAACGTGCAGCAGCGCCGGCGAAAACGCTGGATGAGCAATTGCGTGAAGTGGTGCGTCTGCAAAAGGCCGGACAGACGCAAGCCGCCGATGCGCTGTTGAAAACATTGCACAAGCGTTTCCCTGACGAAAACCTCACGGCCCGACTCAAGGCGTTGCAGAAAAACTGAAGAACACAACTGTCGCCAATTTGGCATCGACGCCGGAAAGCGCGCACTATCGGCCCATAGCCGATGCGTTGGAGGTAGCCATGGCGAAAAAAATCGACCGCATCGCCCAAATGCTCAACTGCCCGGTGAAGGGTCAGGAATTACGGCGCGCGGTGACTGAGAGCCGTAAGGAGTTTCTGCTGGCGAAGCAGGCAGAAGAAGCGGTAGAGGAAGACGTTCTTGATGAAGTGGTCGAGGACGAAGAGGATGATGAATACGACGAGTTTGATTGGACGACTGAATGAAAAAAACCGCTTTGGCGGTTTTTTTTCAGACTCAGTTGTTCGGTTAAACCGAACAGCTGCATCCAGCGCCCGTTCTGAGGCTTTAACGACACCCACAAAAAAGCCCCAGACCCTAAGATCTGAGGCTTTCTCGTTTCTACGTATGGTGCACCAGGCGGGATTCGAACCCACGACCACTGCCTTCGGAGGGCAGTACTCTATCCAGCTGAGCTACTGGTGCAATGCGGGCGCCATGATACTCATATGCACTGCGGGCGTCCATGCTGCTGAATCGTCTGCGTTTTTCCAAAGCGTAACCTGCGGTTGCTACGTTGATCAGAAAAATTAGGCAAATGCGGCGTTTTCGTTCTTTTTTTCGAACAGGCTATTGTCCTTTACCCCCTTTGATCCTAGGATTCGTTTGAGATTTCAAACGCTCTTGTCTGGGTGCTGAACCGCACGAGTTTCAATCAGTGCGCTATTTATGTGCTTCAGCCCGGTGAATGATTTCCCTGACGGCAGCCTATAAGGCGCCTTTCTACAATCATAATTCGCTCCGCGCTTGCCGCGGTGCTGTTAAGGAAAGCCGACATGCAGCTTAAAGACACCCAATTGTTCCGCCAGCAAGCCTTTATCGATGGCGCTTGGGTTGATGCGGACAATGGTCAGACGATCAAGGTCAACAACCCGGCAACGGGCGAAATTCTGGGCACCGTGCCGAAAATGGGCGCTGCCGAAACCCGCCGTGCGATCGAAGCCGCTGACAAAGCGCTGCCGGCATGGCGTGCACTGACCGCCAAGGACCGCGCGAACAAGCTGCGTCGCTGGTTCGAACTGATCATCGAGAACCAGGATGACCTGGCTCGCCTGATGACCCTGGAACAGGGCAAGCCATTGGCCGAAGCCAAGGGCGAAATCGTTTACGCCGCTTCCTTTATCGAGTGGTTCGCCGAAGAAGCCAAGCGCGTCTACGGTGATGTGATTCCGGGCCACCAGCCAGACAAGCGCCTGATCGTGATCAAGCAGCCAATCGGCGTGACCGCTGCAATCACCCCGTGGAACTTCCCGGCCGCGATGATTACCCGTAAAGCCGGCCCGGCACTGGCCGCCGGTTGCACCATGGTGCTCAAACCTGCTTCGCAAACCCCATTCTCGGCGTTCGCTCTGGCTGAACTGGCCCAGCGTGCCGGCATTCCGAACGGCGTGTTCAGTGTTGTGTCCGGCAGTGCCGGCGACATTGGCAGCGAGCTGACCAGCAACCCGATCGTGCGCAAACTGTCCTTCACTGGCTCGACCGAGATCGGTCGTCAGCTGATGGCTGAATGTGCCAAGGACATCAAGAAAGTCTCCCTGGAACTGGGCGGCAACGCGCCGTTCATCGTGTTCGACGACGCGGACCTGGATAAGGCCGTCGAAGGCGCGATCATTTCCAAGTACCGCAACAACGGCCAGACCTGCGTCTGCGCCAACCGTCTGTACATTCAGGATTCGGTCTACGACGCGTTCGCCGAGAAGCTGAAAGTGGCCGTGGCCAAACTCAAGATCGGCAACGGTCTGGAAGAAGGCACCACCACTGGCCCGCTGATCGACGAAAAAGCCGTGGCCAAGGTTCAAGAGCACATTGCTGACGCGATCAGCAAAGGCGCGACCGTTCTGGCCGGTGGCAAGGTTATGGAAGGCAACTTCTTCGAGCCGACCATCCTGACCAACGTGCCGAAGAACGCTGCCGTGGCCAAGGAAGAAACCTTTGGTCCATTGGCGCCGCTGTTCCGCTTCAAAGACGAAGCCGAAGTGATCGCGATGTCGAACGACACCGAGTTCGGTCTGGCTTCGTACTTCTATGCTCGCGACCTGGGTCGTGTGTTCCGTGTGGCTGAAGCCCTGGAATACGGCATGGTCGGCGTCAACACCGGGTTGATCTCCAACGAAGTCGCGCCGTTCGGCGGCATCAAGGCGTCGGGCCTGGGCCGTGAAGGCTCCAAGTACGGCATCGAAGATTACCTGGAAATCAAATACCTCTGCCTGGGCATCTAAACCCAGCTGGGCATTGCTTCAAGCGCAAAGGGCACGAGAGCGCTGTCCCTTTGTGCGCTTCAAACGGAATTTTCTCTGTGGCCGGGAAAGCTATGGCAGTCGATCATCGAATGCTGCCGTAGTTGCCTCCCCGCCGCATTTTCCTTGAACCACGCCGCCCGATGAGCGGTGAATGAGGACTTTATGAGCAAGACTAACGCATCCCTGATGAAACGCCGCGAAGCCGCTGTACCACGCGGTGTTGGCCAGATTCACCCGATCTTCGCCGAGTCCGCGAAGAACGCCACCGTGACCGACGTTGAAGGTCGCGAGTTCATCGACTTCGCCGGCGGTATCGCCGTGCTGAACACCGGCCACGTGCACCCGAAAATCATCGCCGCTGTGACCGAGCAGCTGAACAAGCTGACCCACACTTGCTTCCAGGTACTGGCTTACGAACCGTACGTAGAAGTGTGCGAAAAAATCAACGCCAAGGTGCCGGGTGATTTCGCCAAGAAAACCCTGCTGGTGACCACCGGCTCCGAAGCCGTGGAAAACTCCATCAAGATCGCCCGTGCCGCCACAGGCCGTGCCGGCGTGATCGCGTTCACCGGTGCTTACCACGGTCGCACCATGATGACCCTGGGCCTGACCGGTAAAGTCGTGCCTTACTCGGCCGGTATGGGCCTGATGCCAGGCGGCATCTTCCGCGCGCTGTACCCGAACGAACTGCACGGTGTGAGCATCGACGATTCGATCGCCAGCATCGAACGCATCTTCAAGAACGACGCCGAGCCGCGTGACATCGCTGCAATCATCATCGAGCCGGTTCAGGGCGAAGGTGGTTTCTACGTCGCGCCTAAAGAGTTCATGAAGCGTCTGCGCGCGCTGTGCGACCAGCACGGCATTCTGCTGATCGCTGACGAAGTACAGACCGGCGCTGGACGTACCGGCACGTTCTTCGCCATGGAACAGATGGGCGTTGCTGCCGACCTGACCACCTTCGCCAAATCCATCGCTGGCGGCTTCCCGTTGGCCGGTGTTTGCGGCAAGGCCGAATACATGGACGCCATTGCTCCAGGCGGCCTGGGCGGCACTTACGCCGGTAGCCCGATCGCTTGCGCCGCGGCCCTGGCCGTGATGGAAGTGTTCGAAGAAGAGCACCTGCTGGACCGCTGCAAGGCTGTCGGCGAGCGTCTGGTCACTGGCTTGAAAGCCATTCAGGCCAAGTACCCGGTGATCGGCGAAGTCCGTGCCCTGGGCGCGATGATCGCGGTCGAGCTGTTCGTTGATGGCGACAGCCACAAGCCGAACGCTCCAGCGGTAGCCGCCGTTGTGGCCAAGGCTCGCGACAAGGGTCTGATCCTGCTGTCCTGCGGCACTTATGGCAACGTTCTGCGCGTCCTGGTACCGCTGACTTCGCCGGACGAGCAGCTGGATAAAGGTCTGGCCATCATCGAAGAGTGCTTCTCCGAGCTGTGATCTCCAAGCTCTGATCGATGTGTGAACTGATCGACAAAAAAACCCGCTTCGGCGGGTTTTTTTGTGTCCCCGGAACCCATCGATGGCAAATGCGCTGTATCGAATGGCCTGCATTGGCTAAGGTGCAAGCACGACCTTTGGAGTGTGTAAATGACTGCTGTGGTGTTACCCGCTGCACCGCGTGTGCTGATTGCCGAGGCCGACCCTTGGTCGCGCGACCTGCTCAAGCAAGTTTTGTTGAAGGTGCGCTGCGATGCGCGGCTGGACCTGTGTGCCGATGGTCAGGAAGCGCTGCACCTGTTGGCGGAAAATCCTTACGACCTGGTGATCGTCGACTGGGAGCTGCCCGGCGTCGATGGTTTGAATGTCTTGCGCAATGTTCGCCAGCGCAAACGTAATCCACCCCTGCCGTTCATTCTGATGAGCAGCCGCAACGACAGCGCCAGCGTGCGCGAAGTCTTGCCCCTGGTGCCTGCGGCGTACCTGACCAAACCCCTGAACATGGAAAGCCTGACCCACCGTCTGCAGGACTTGCTGCTGAACGCCGGTGAAGAGCTGTCTTGCGAGATGCCATCATTGGCGCCGGGCATCACCTTGTCGGCGTTTCTGGAGCGTCGTCGTGAGTTTGCGGACGGTGCGCCGCTGATGACTGACGTGCAGTTGGCGGTCAAACGCAGCCTCAATCCCAACGGCCTCGATTTGACCGTGCTGGAGGACGAGATCCGTACCGATCCGCAGGTCACCGCCGTGCTGATCGCCGCCGCCAATAGCGCCGCCCATCACCTGGGCGCCACGGTGCAGACCCTGTCTCAGGCGCTGCACCGCCTCGGCACCGGGCAAAGCATGAACCTGATTCTGGGGTTGGCCCTCAAACGCAGTGCCCGCCTCAGCGATCCATTTCTGGCCGACTATGCCGAACGTTATTGGGGGTTGTCACTGCGCACCGCCGAGTATGGCCGGACCCTGGCGCGCTTGCTGGATCTGGATCAGGAGCGTTGTTATTGCGCCGGCATGTTGCATCGCCTCGGCGACCTTGCGCTGTTGCGGTGTTTACAGGAATGGAAGCAGGCCGGGGGTGAGCTGGATGAATGGGAGGAGGTTGGCGAGGCGCTGGCCGAATTCGGCGCGGCTTATGGTTCGGCGCTTCGCACTCGCTGGCGCCTGCCGCTGGAACTGCGAGAGCTGATTGCGGCGGTCTACCAGCTCGGTGGCGGGGTTTACTCCCGCGAAGCGCTGGTGATGAACATGGCTGCGCAATTGGCGCGACTGACCGAGCATGAGGGCATTGAGGAGCTGGCGAAGAGCCGGATGGCGCGGTTGCTCAAGATCGGGTTGCCGGAATTGATGCGTTTGCGCAAAAAATAGGCATCACACAAAACCTGTGGGAGCGAGCCTGCTCGCGAAGGCGGACTCTCAGTTCTATTTATATTGCCTGACATGCCGCTTTCGCGAGCAGGCTCGCTCCCACATTGGTTCTCCGCCAGAGCAGCTACGCGGAAATGATGCGGTTCTTGCCCTGGTGTTTGGCTCTGTACATTGCCGCATCCGCGCGAGCAAACAGGCTGTCGACGCTTTCGTCCTCGGCCGTGAGGCTGGTCAGGCCCTGGCTGACCGTGATGCCGAACGTCTGGTCGCCATGGTTGAAGCTTAATCGCTGAATCTCCCGTTGCAGGCGCTCGGCCACTTGCATGGCCATGTCTGGCGCACAGCCGGGAAACACTGCTGCGAATTCCTCACCGCCAACTCGCCCGAACACATCGCCGCGGCGCAGCGCCGCGCGACCGGTTTCGGCGATTCGTTGCAGCACGTTGTCGCCTTCCTGGTGGCCGTAGGTATCGTTGATCACTTTGAAGTCATCGATGTCCAGCAGCAGGAATGCCAGCGGCGTGCCTTGGTGCCGTGCCTGTTCGAATTCACGGTGGGCGCAGTCGAAGAAGTGTCGGCGGTTGCTACTCTGGGTCAGCACGTCGGTGGTGGCCAGGCGTTGCAGCTCGGTTTCCATCTGCTTCTTGTCAGTAATGTCTTCGGCAATGCCGACGATGATCACCGGTTGCCCCGGCTCGGCCTGACGGTTGATGAAGCACTTGTCACTGAGCCAGCGGACCTGGCCGTCGGCGGCAATGATTCGGTACTCGCGGTCTTCAACGGCGCCTTTGACCAGTACTTCGCCCAGGCTGCGTTCGGCATAGTCCAGATCGTCGGGGTAAATGCTGTCGCGCCATTGGTTGTTGTCGGAGAGCAACAAGCCTGCGGAGCGGCCGAAAATCCGTTCATACGCGGGGCTGACATAGAGCACCCGACGGGATTCCCAGTCGAAGGCCCAAAGCACCGCGTTGACGCTCACCAGCAGAGCGCTGAACAGCTGCTCGCGCTCGCTCAGGCGCGCCACTTCGCCTTGTGCATGCATTAGCGCCAGCAGGGTTTGTGCGGCGTCGGGCCACTGCGGGAGGAATGAGTCTTGTAGGTTTTTATTGACCATCGACACAAAATCTCAAAGGGCGTGTGCCGCTCGAGGTTCGAAAGCGGCCATTGCCAGGGCCCGCCTGAATGGCGAAGTGTCTTTGAGATAGGGGATTTGGAGCTAAGTTCCCGCCTTCTGTGGTGAGGGAGCTTGCTCCCGCCGGGCGGTACTGGCGACGCGTTTCTCAGTGAAAGAACGCGTCGTCAGGTATTGCGACTGCTGCGCAGTCGAGCGGGACGGTGCGGCGATCCGACAAGCTCCCTCGCCACAGTCAGACTGCGGCGGCGGGGCGCAGGGAGTAGGTTTTCAACTGATCGGCGAAGTCGCGCAGGGATTGAATCCCGCTGGCTTCGGCTTCGTGTACCCAATCCTTGATGGCGGCCAGCATGTCGTGACCATTTGAGCTGGTCTTGACCCAGATCTGCTGCAAGGCCAGGCGTTTCTCGTAAATTACCTTCAGCGCCTGACTGTGCTCGAGCATGGTCTGGATGCGAATGTGGTGTTTGTCGTCCAGCAGGCTGGTTTCCCGCGAAAGCAGGCGCTTGGCGCGGTGGAACTGGTGACGGACCGAGTGATCGACCTTTTCCAGCTCTTGTTTGACCAGCGGTGCGATCACCAATTTGCGGTACTGGGCCATGATCTGGAAGCGGTTGTTGAGAATCGCCATGGCGGTGTCCATGTCCAGGTTGCCTTTGCCTTCGACCCGATGGGCGATTGGCGCGACCCGCTGAACCTTGGCCAGACGCAGGAAGCTGAAGACCTGGATCCAGGCCCAGCCGAGATCGAATTCCCACTTCTTCACCGACAGTTTTGCCGAATTAGGGTAGGTGTGATGGTTGTTATGCAGTTCTTCGCCGCCGATCAGGATGCCCCAGGGCACCAGATTGGTTGCCGCATCGCGGCATTCGAAGTTGCGGTAGCCGATGGCATGGCCCAGGCCATTGACCACGCCGGCGGCCCAGACCGGGATCCACATCATCTGGATGGCCCAGATGGTGATGCCGATGGTGCCGAACAGCAGCAGGTCGATGACGCCCATGATGGCCACGCCCAGCAGCGGAAAACGGCTGTACAGGTTGCGTTCGATCCAGTCTTCGGGGCAGTTCTTGCCATAGATGCGCAGGGTCTCGGGGTTTTCCGCTTCGGCACGGTACAGCTCGGCACCTTTGCGCAGAACGGTGGACAGGCCCTTGATGACCGGGCTGTGCGGGTCATCGACGGTTTCGCATTTGGCGTGGTGTTTGCGGTGGATAGCGGTCCACTCACGGGTGTTCTGTGCCGTGGTCAGCCACAGCCAGAAGCGGAAGAAATGTTTCAGGCCAGCATTGAGCTCAAGCGAGCGATGGGCTGAATAACGATGCAGATAGACCGTGACGCCGACGATCGTCACGTGGGTCATCAGCAGGGTGACTGCCACCAGTGACCAGGGCGACAAGCCGAGAAAACCTTCGTACCACATAGGCTATTGGGCCCTCGATAAAGAAAATAACAGCCGTTGCATTATCACTAAGCCCACAGATAAAACCAGTCGCCCTTTCAGATAAGAGTGGCTGGATGTTTCTTTAAACTATAATTCCATCCTTTTTGAAGGGACATGGACGGCCGAATGTCTGCTACCTATCGCGATGCTCTGCGTGCAGCACTGCTTTACCTTCTGGTTTCTGTAGGTTGGCTGCTGTTCAGTGGTTATTTATTGAACAGTTTCTTCGATAGCTCTGCTGAGCTGTTGCGATGGCAACTGATCAACGGTTATGCCTGGGTGGTATTCAGCGCCGGTTTGATTTTCTTCGCCCGGGCGCGATTGTTTCGTTGCCTGGGGATCGGCGCAAAATTGCATGAACGCACTGAAGAGCGCGAGCGTTTGCGTCAGGCGGCCGCGGTGTTCGATTGCACTCGCGAAGGCGTGCTGGTCACTGATAGCGAAGGCTTGATCGTTCATGTGAACCGGGCCTTCATGGCAATCACCGGCTATCAGAGCGAGGAGGTGCTTGGCCAGCGCCCCAATCTGTTCAAGTCCGGTCATCACCCGCCGGCTTTCTACCAGGCGATGTTCGCGACACTCAACAGCACCGGCGAGTGGAGCGGGGAAATCTGGAACCGCCGCAAAAGCGGCGAGATCTACCCGCAATGGCAGACCATCCGCATCATTGACGACGAGAGTGGGCGGCGCAGCCATTATGTGGCCGTGTTTTCCGACATTAGCGCAATCAAGAACTCCGAACATGAACTGACGCACCTCGCGCACTACGATCCGCTGACCGATCTGCCCAACCGCTTGCTGTTCACCGACCGCACCGAGCAGGCCCTGGCTTCGGCGCAAATCCACAAGCGCGGCTGCGCGTTACTGATGATCGATCTTGATCACTTCAAGATGATCAACGACAGCCTCGGGCATAGCATTGGAGACCAGTTGCTCAAGGGCGTGGCCGAGCGTTTGAAAGCGCTGGTCGGTCCGGGGATCACGCTGGCACGCCTCGGCGGTGACGAGTTCGCCGTGCTGGCTGAAAGCTGTCCGCAAATGGTGCACGCGGCGGCGCTGGCACAGCGGTTCATCGATGGCCTCAAAGAGCCGTTCCAGATCGACGGGCATCAGTTGTTCGTCAATATCAGCGTCGGCATCAGCCTGTTCCCCGGCGACGCCTTGAGCGCCGAGCAGCTGTTGCGCAACTCTGACTCGGCGCTGTTCAAGGCCAAGAGTGCCGGGCGTAATGGCTACGCCCTCTATACCGAAGAATTGACCGCCCATGCCCAGCAGCGGGTCGAGACTGCATTCGAATTGCGCCGTGCGCTGGAGCAGCAGGAGTTGCGGGTTTATTACCAGCCGGTTCACGACCTCAAGACCAGTCGTCTGATCGGCGTCGAGGCATTGGTGCGCTGGGAGCATCCGCAGCGAGGGTTGGTGTCGCCGGCAGAATTCATTCCCATTGCCGAGCGCACCGGTCTGATCGCCGAAATTGATGCCTGGGTGATGCGCCAGGCGTGTGAGCAGATGTGCCATTGGCAGCAGGCCGGGGTGGTGTTGTCGTTTGTTGCAGTGAATGTTTCTTCTCGATTATTCGCTGGCCGCGAGCTGTTTCAGCAGGTGGCGAAGGTGCTGCACGAAACCGGGCTGGATCCTGTCTGTCTGGAACTGGAAGTCACCGAGAGCGCTGTGATGGATGACCCGGAAGTCGCGCTGGAACAGATGCACCAATTGCGCGAGTTGGGCGTACGGTTGGCCATCGATGACTTCGGCACCGGCTATTCGTCGTTGCTGCGACTCAAGCGTTTACCCGTGCAGAAACTCAAGATTGATCAGGGGTTTGTCGCGGGGTTGCCGTGGGATGAGGATGACGCGGCGATTGTGCGGGTGATCATCGCGCTGGCCCAGAGCATGGGCATGCAGGTGCATGCCGAGGGCATCGAACAGGTCGAGCAGGCGGGTTTCCTGCTTGAGCACGACTGCGATCTGGGGCAGGGGTACTGGTTTGGACGGCCGGTGCCGGCTGCACAGCTCGATTGGGCGCGGGCTCCTGTAATCAAATAACACGCGCGTCTGTTTTTTGTGGCGAGGGAGCTTGCTCCCGCTGGGTCGCGCAGCGGCGCAAAATGTCACGTCTGCTGCGCAGCCGAGCGGGAGCAAGCTCCCTCGCCACAGGTTCCGGGGCGACCGTAAAAATCGCTAAACCCTCGCAAACCCTCGCCCCATCAAATAATTTCTTTTGGTTATATTAAAATTCTTAAATAGTCTTTTTAAGAATATCCGCGCGTCTCTACTATTGCTCTCACGCCGCAAGCAGTCCCGACACTGCCAGGCAACCTCTAAGTTGAAGGAGCAGCACCATGAGCGCATCCCTACGTAGCGTTGACGGCCAGGACGAAGCAACCATTTTGCGTGAGATCCAGAGCGCCTTGCGCGATCTGCGTTTTGGCGCAGTGGAAATCACCGTGCACAACGCCCAGGTGGTCCAGATCGAACGCAAAGAGAAATTCCGTTTGCAGAACCCGAGCAACAAACCGAGCTGAAACAAAGATCAAAAGATCGCAGCCTGTGGCAGCTCCTACGGGGGCTTTGTGTAGGAGCTGTCGAAGGCTGCGATCTTTGGCAGGCAACCCCGATTCCAGACCATAAAAAGCCATTACAAACAGAATTCCAGGAGCTTTCACCATGTCGTCGATTCGTCATTTCGCTTTGGCCGCCCTGGCCAGTGCCCTTTTTGCTGGTTCCGCGGTTGCCAAGGATTACGAACTGCTCAACGTGTCGTACGACCCGACTCGCGAGCTGTATCAGGACTACAACGCCGAATTCGTCAAGTTCTGGCAGAAAGACCATGCTGGCGACAGCGTGAAAATCCAGCAGTCCCACGGTGGTTCGGGCAAGCAGGGCCGGGCGGTGATCGACGGTCTGCGTGCCGACGTGGTGACCCTGGCCCTGGCTGGTGACATCGATGAAATCGCCAAACTCGGCAAGACCCTGCCGGCGGATTGGCAGAAGCGTCTGCCGGAGGCGAGCACGCCTTACACCTCGACCATCGTGTTCCTGGTGCGCAAGGGCAACCCTAAAGGCATCAAGGACTGGGGCGACCTGACCAAGAACGGCGTGGAAGTCATCACCCCGAACCCGAAAACCTCCGGCGGTGCACGCTGGAACTTCCTCGCCGCCTGGGCCTATGGTCTGAAAGCCAATGGCGGTAACGAAGCCAAGGCCAAGGAATACGTGCAAACCTTGTTCAAACACGTTCCTGTGCTGGACACCGGTGCTCGCGGCTCGACCATTACCTTCGTCAACAACGGTCAGGGCGACGTGTTGCTGGCCTGGGAAAACGAAGCCTTCCTGGCCCTGAAAGAAGATGGCGGCGCTGACAAGTTCGACATCGTCGTGCCTTCGCTGTCGATCCTCGCCGAACCTCCGGTAGCCGTGGTCGACAAGAACGCCGAGAAAAAGGGCAACACCGAGATCGCCGAAGCGTACCTCAAGCACCTGTACAGCCCGGCCGGCCAGGAAATCGCGGCAAAAAACTTCTATCGTCCACGTGACAAGGATATTGCCGCCAAGTACGCCAAGCAGTTCCCGACACTGGACCTGGTGACCATCGACAAGGACTTCGGCGGCTGGAAAACCGCTCAACCGAAATTCTTCAACGACGGTGGCGTGTTCGACCAGATCTACCAGGCGCAGTAATCCTGATGTCAATTGGCTAAGGTGTGTGGGAGCGAGCCTGCTCGCGAAGGCGGTATTTCAGGCAACAGGGATGTTGACTGGAATTCCCCCCTTCGCGAGCAGGCTCGCTCCCACATGATTGCACTTGGCAGAACAATTTTTAACCAAGGACTTTTATGTCACGTCGTATCTCCCCCGTCATACCCGGCTTCGGGCTGACGCTGGGCTACACCTTGGTGTACCTCAGCCTGATTGTGCTCATTCCACTGGCGGCGATGTTTGTCCATGCCGCTCAACTCACCTGGGACCAGTTCTGGGCGATTATCTCGGCGCCACGGGTGCTGGCGGCGTTGAAGCTGAGCTTCGGCACCGCGCTCTATGCCGCGATCATCAACGGCATCATCGGCACGCTGCTGGCCTGGGTGCTGGTGCGCTACACCTTCCCCGGACGCAAAGTCATCGACGCGATGATCGACTTGCCCTTCGCGTTGCCCACTGCGGTGGCCGGTATCGCGCTCACTGCGTTGTACACCCCCACAGGATTGGTGGGTCAGTTTGCAGCGGACCTGGGTTTCAAGATTGCGTATACCCCCCTCGGCATCACCCTTGCCCTCACTTTTGTGACGCTTCCATTCGTAGTACGTACCGTACAGCCAGTATTGGCTGATATCCCTCGTGAAGTGGAAGAAGCGGCGGCTTGCCTCGGTGCAAAACCGTTGCAGGTTTTTCGCTATATTCTGGTGCCCGCGTTGTTGCCAGCGTGGCTGACCGGTTTCGCGTTGGCCTTTGCCCGCGGGGTCGGCGAGTACGGTTCGGTGATTTTTATCGCCGGCAACATGCCGATGAAAACAGAGATCCTGCCGCTGCTGATCATGGTCAAACTCGACCAGTACGATTACACCGGTGCCACGTCCATTGGTGTACTGATGCTGGTGGTTTCTTTCGTCCTGTTGCTGCTGATCAACTTGCTGCAGCGGCGCATCGAAACCCCATAAGGAGGCGCGAAAATGTCCCAATCGTCTATTAGCGCCGCTTCCTCGGCCAACGCCGCCCGCCGTGGCAGTGCCACTTCGCGGCGAATCCTGATCAGCCTCGGCTGGTTGATCTTTGCGCTGTTCCTGTTGCTGCCACTGTTCATCGTGGTGTCCCAGGGGCTGAAAAATGGCCTGGGCGCGTTCTTCACTGCGATATTCGAGCCCGACGCCTTGTCGGCCCTGAAACTCACGGTGATCGCCGTGCTGATTTCGGTGCCGCTGAACCTGGTGTTTGGTGTCAGCGCCGCATGGTGCGTGAGCAAGTACTCGTTCCGCGGCAAGAGTATGTTGGTCACGTTGATCGACTTGCCGTTCTCGGTGTCGCCGGTGATCGCAGGTTTAGTCTACGTGCTTATGTTCGGCGCCCAGGGCCTGTTCGGGCCGTGGCTGCAGGACCACGACATCCAGATCGTCTTCGCCTTGCCGGGCATCGTGCTGGCGACGATTTTCGTCACCGTGCCGTTCGTGGCGCGCGAGCTGATCCCGTTGATGCAGGAGCAGGGCACGCAGGAAGAAGAGGCCGCACGTTTGCTCGGGGCCAATGGCTGGCAGATGTTCTGGCACGTCACCGTTCCCAACATCAAATGGGGCCTGATCTACGGCGTGGTGCTGTGTACGGCGCGGGCCATGGGTGAATTCGGTGCGGTGTCGGTGGTTTCCGGGCACATTCGCGGGGTGACCAACACCCTGCCGCTGCACGTCGAGATCCTTTACAACGAATACAACCACGTGGCCGCGTTCGCCGTGGCGAGCCTGTTGCTGATCCTGGCGCTCTTCATCCTGCTGCTCAAGCAGTGGAGCGAAAACCGTATTAACCGCCTGCGCGCCAGCGCCGCGGAGGAATAAGTCATGTCGATCGAAGTGCGTAACGTCAGCAAGAATTTTCACGCGTTCAAGGCGCTGGACAACATCAGCCTGGACATTCAAAGCGGCGAACTCGTGGCGCTGCTTGGCCCGTCCGGTTGCGGCAAGACCACCCTGTTGCGGATCATTGCCGGTCTGGAAACCCCGGATCAGGGCAACATCGTGTTCCACGGTGAAGACGTGTCCGGCCACGACGTGCGTGATCGCAACGTCGGTTTCGTGTTCCAGCACTACGCGCTGTTCCGCCACATGACCGTGTTCGACAACGTCGCGTTCGGCCTGCGCATGAAGCCGAAAAACCAGCGCCCGAGCGAAAGCCAGATTGCGGTGAAAGTCCACGAACTGCTGAACATGGTGCAACTGGATTGGCTGTCGGATCGCTACCCGGAACAACTCTCCGGCGGTCAGCGTCAACGTATTGCTTTGGCTCGTGCCTTGGCGGTTGAACCGAAAGTCCTGCTGCTCGACGAACCCTTCGGCGCCCTCGACGCCAAGGTTCGTAAAGAACTGCGTCGCTGGCTGGCGCGGCTGCACGAGGACATCAACCTGACCTCGGTATTCGTGACTCACGACCAGGAAGAAGCGATGGAAGTCGCCGACCGCATCGTGGTGATGAACAAGGGTGTGATCGAGCAGATTGGCTCACCGGGCGACGTCTACGAAAACCCGGCCAGCGATTTTGTTTATCACTTCCTCGGTGATTCGAACCGGCTGCATCTGGGTGAAGACAATCACGTGCTGTTCCGTCCACACGAAGTGTCGCTGTCGCGCCATGAACTGGAAGATCATCACGCGGCCGAGGTGCGGGATATTCGTCCGTTGGGCGCGACGACACGGGTGACGCTGAAGGTCGAAGGCCAGAGCGAGTTGATCGAAGCTGAAGTGGTGAAAGATCACGACAGCCTGATCGGGTTGGCAAAAGGCGAGACGCTGTTCTTCAAGCCGAAGGTCTGGCAGAAAATCGCCAACATCTAAAGCAAAAGATTCGTCGGAGCGCCGCCCGGAGCAGGCTCGCTCCCACAGGGGTTCTATGCACACCATAGATCCAATGTGGGAGCGAGCCTGCTCGCGAAGGCGTCCTACGCCGCAGCGTTTTTCTGACGCAAACGCACACCGCCCACCCGCGCCTCGATCTGCTCTTTCAAGTCACGCCGCAACCCCAGCAAAAACGCCAGCTCAACCACCACAAACAACGGCCCGACAATCAGCCCCGTCACATCATCGACAAACGCCGGTTTGCGTCCTTCGTAGTGATGACCGACAAACTGAATCGCCCAACCCACCACAAACATCCCGATGCCGCTGGCAAGCCAGACGAGCGTGCTCTGCTGTGCAAGCACATGACCCAGCCAAACACAAAGCCCCAACAACACCGTCATCAGCACGCCCAGCCGTAACTCCAATCGCAGATAAAACCACGCCGAAGCCAGCGCCAAAAGCACTGCCGGTGACAGCCAAACCCCGGCCAGCGGCCACTCGGGCCGTGACAGCAGCACCGCAACCGCGACGACGATCAGCGGAATACCGATAAAGTGGCTGGCAATATTGCGCGGGTCACGGTGGTAGGCGGCGTATTGACTGAGATGGTCGACGAGGCTTTTCATTGTTGTTCCTCCTGTTGGGTGATGGATCATGCCCCGGGTCCACAGCTCGCTCTGTCAGGCAGGCGACAATCTCTAGGAGTTTTCATGGATATGCAGGTCTGGCGTCCACGCCTGATGAGCGGCCAGTGGTTCAGCCATTTACCTGTTCCTTTACAGGATAGTCTGCTGGCCGCCGCCAAAGTGCGGCGGTTGTCACCGGGCCAGCGGCTATTCAAGCGCGGCGATCCACCGTGCGGGCTGTACGCGGTGCTCGAAGGTTCGGTGCGCATCGGCGCGGTGAGCGAGCAGGGCAAGGAGGCGTTGCTGAGCCTGGTGGAGTCGCCTCACTGGTTCGGCGAAATCTGCCTGTTCGATGGCCAGCCGCGCACTCATGATGCGTTCGGTCTGGGCCATTGCACCTTGTTGCACATCCCGCAAACCGCGCTGCTGACGTTACTCGATGAACAACCGGTGTACTGGCGGCAGCTGGCATTGCTGATGAGCCAAAAACTACGCCTGACCTTCATCAATCTCGAACAACTGAGCCTGATGCCAGCCGCCGCTCGACTGGCTCATCGCTTGCTGATGATCGCCGAGGGTTACGGCGAAATCGACCCGCCGCGACGGGTGTTGCAACTGCCCCAGGAGCAATTGGCGTCGATGCTTTCGCTGTCGCGTCAGACCACCAACCAGATTCTCAATGACTTGCAGGGCCAGGGGATTGTGAATCTGAAGTATGGCGAGATCGAGATTCTGGATGCCGAGCGGTTGCGGGCGTTGGCGATGGTTTAAACATTTCAGCGTGCAACGCATACCGTGTAGCAGCTGGCGAAGCCTGCGTTCGGCTGCGCAGCAGTCGTAAAATCAGACAATGCGGTGTATCTGACCGACCGCGCATTCAGGGTTTACGACTGCTGCGCAGCCGAACGCAGGCTTCGCCAGCTGCTACAGATATTGTTATGGCTTAACTGGTCGGTATTGGTGGGCTTTGGACGCGAAGGCGCCTAGCCTGTGATGACGACAATCGAGGTGTGCCATGCGTGTGCTGTTAGTGGAAGACGAACCCGAGACCGCCAAACTCCTGGCCAAGGGCCTGAGTGAGGCAAGTTATTCGGTGGATGTGGCGCTCAATGGTATGGACGGCCGGCGCTTTATCGAGTCTGGCGAATACGAGCTGATCATCCTCGACGTGATGCTGCCGGGGCTCAATGGCTGGCAGTTGCTGCAGCAGATCCGCAAGCTCGGCGAAACGCCGGTGCTGTTCCTGACCACCAAGGACGGCATCGAGGATCGCCTGCGCGACCTGGAGTTGCATGAGGATGATTACCTGCTCAAGCCGTTTGCTGTGAGTGAACTGGTGAAGCGGGTGCGCAAGTTGTTAAGGCGGGATCGGGGGCGCTGAGGGTTCTGTGGTGCCTGAGCTATTGCCTTCGCGAGCAGGCTCGCTCCCACAGGGGAGGCTGCATTGCTCAACGATTTCGTGTTCACTGACGATCAAGTGTGGGAGCGAGCTTGCTCGCGAAGAGGCCAGGCCAAACAACCCATATTCCGGATCTGTCACTGCAACCCATCCCGAAACTGCCCCGGTGTCATCCCCGTCCAGCGCTTGAACGCGCGGCTGAAGCTACTCGTATCCGCAAATCCCAGCAAGTAGCTGATCTCGCTCAATGAGCATTGCGGATCGCGCAAATGCAGCAGCGCCAGATTCTCGCGGCTTTCGTTGAGCAGCGTGTCGAACCGGCAACCCTCGTCCGCCAGATGCCGTTGCAGGCTGCGCAAACTCAGATGCAGAGCCTGGGCGATATGTTCGGCGCTGGGCTCACCTTCCGGCAATTGCTCCTCAATGGCGTCGCGAACCTTTCGTTCCCAGGTCAGGGGTTTGAGTTGTGCGAGGGTGCGTTTGAGCACGGCTTCGTTGTGCTCGGCCAGTTCCGGGTTGGCGTCGTCCAGGTGGCTGTCGAAGTCCACGACGGCGAATTCCAGTCGGTCTTCATCGGCGGCGAAGTACACCGGTGAACGGAAGACTTTGTGCCATTGATGCGGGTCCGCCGGTTCCGGGCGGCGCAGGTACACCGCCAGCGGGGCGTAATCGCGGCCCAGGCGATTGCGGCAGGTGCGCACGTAAATCGCCGTGAAGGCATCGATGGCTTCGAAAGCCGGGGCCGGATTGCCTGGCGGGATTTTAAGGCGGAAGCGGTAGCGGTCCTCGGTGCGGGTCAGTTCCAGTTCCAGGGCATCGCTGACCACCTGGTGATAACGCACGATACGCTCGAACACTTCTCGTAGACTGCCGCTGGCCACCAGCGCATAACCGAGCGCGTGAAACGTGGTGGGGCTGACGAAGCGCGATACCCGCAAACCAATCGCCGGATCACCGCTGACCTGCACCGCGATTTCCCACAGGCGCGTGGTGCCGGACAACGGGTAACGGGCGTTCGGGTCGTCCATCAGTCGCGGGTCGAGCCCCGCCTGTTGGCACAGGGCGGTGCTGTCGAGGCCCAGGGCATCGAGTTGCTTGCGCAGGGCGCGGGTCCAGCTGGCGAGGGAGGTCGGTTCAGTCATGCTGATTGGCGCTTCCGGTCAACAGGTTGGCGTTCACGGCTACCGCTCTGGCAGGGTACTCAGGGCAGGATGCGAACATCAATAACCAGAGGATGGAAGCATGCACGGTACTTCTGCAAGTCCCCAGCGACTGAATGTAGCGCAACGTTCAGCACATATTCGCGAAGTGGTGTTGGCCAAGGGCGTTGAACTGCGTCAGCGCTACCCGATTCTCAACCATCAGGACGCCCTGGGCGCGAGCATTCTGGCCTTCGCGCTGGTCGGCATGATTGGCTCGGCGACGCTCTACATGGCCGGGCATATGGTGTGGTGGGTATGCCTGTTGCTCAACGCATTTTTTGCCTCGTTGACCCACGAACTCGAACACGACCTGATCCATAGCATGTACTTTCGCAAACAGCGCGTGCCGCACAACCTGATGATGGGACTGGTGTGGCTGGCGCGGCCGAGCACGATCAATCCGTGGATTCGCCGGCATCTGCACCTCAATCACCACAAAGTCTCCGGCACGGAATCCGACCTGGAAGAGCGCGCCATCACCAACGGCGAGCCTTGGGGTTTCGCGCGGCTGTTGATGGTCGGCGACAACGTGATGTCGGCGTTCATCCGTATGCTGCGGGCCAACACTTGGGCTCACAAGATCAGCATTATCAAGCGCGCGCTGAAGGTCTACGCGCCACTGGCGCTGGTGCATTGGGGGGCTTGGTACATGTTCCTGGGTTTCCATGCGGCCAATGGCATCGCCTATCTGATGGGAACGTCGATCGAATGGTCGGCGACCACGCTGTCGGTAATGCAAGTCATCGATATCGCTGCGGTGGTGATCATCGGCCCGAACGTGTTGCGTACGTTCTGCCTGCACTTTGTCAGCTCGAACATGCATTACTACGGTGACGTTGAGCCGGGCAATGTGATTCAGCAGACCCAGGTGCTGAACCCGTGGTGGATGTGGCCGTTGCAGGCGTTCTGCTTCAACTTCGGCAGCAGTCACGGCCTCCATCATTTTGTGGTCAAGGAACCGTTTTACATCCGTCAGATGACCGTGCCGGTGGCGCATAAGGTGATGCGTGAGATGGGTGTTCGGTTCAATGATTTCGGGACGTTTGGGCGGGCGAACCGGTTTGTGCGCAAGGAAGCTACAGAGACGCAGGAGGTTCGTGCTGCTCAGGCTTGATCGATGTGTCCGGAAACTCAAAACAGCAAAGGCGCCCGTCATCAATCTGACCCAAAAGGGCGATACGTTATGACGCAAGCAGGGTTGCCTGGTGGTGACTGTATCGCTGATTGATATATGCTTTTTGGATCTAATAAAGTAATTAAATATTCCTTTATTGGATAACCGTTTCAGTCAATCATCGCATCCAGTGATGTTGTTCGCGCTAGCAGATTTTGAGTTTCCGGGGCCGTCTCCTTGGCAGGGTGCGGTCCCTTTTTTTTGTCTATTCAAAACTGCTGTATATTCCTTATAGGTCTTAATAAATAGCTTCTTATTCCTTAACGAATATAACTCTCCTCCCTATACTTGCACAGGAACAGACACGCAGCAGGAGAGCTCCCCCATGCGCAACGAATCAATTCGCTACCTGATTGTGCCGGGCTGGCAAGGATCGCCAGAAGATCATTGGCAAAGCCATTGGCAGAACAGCCTGCCGAACAGCGCGCGGGTGGAGCAGGCCGACTGGCTGACCCCACGTCGTGAAGACTGGGTGGCGGCACTGGCTGAGGCGATTGCCGCCGACAGCACGCCGGTGATCCTGATCGCCCATAGCCTGGGTTGCATTACTGTCGCGCATTGGGCCGCTACTGCGCCCGTGCAGTTTTTGCGTCAGGTTCGCGGCGCCTTGCTGGTCGCCCCTGCGGACGTCGAGCGTCCGGCCTGCGCACCGGCCCTGCGCAACTTTGCACCGATTCCAACCCATCTGCTGCCGTTCCCGAGTCAGGTTGTCAGCTCCGACAACGACAGCGCCGTGAGCACACCGCGCGCATTGGAACTGGCACGTCACTGGGGCGCCGAGGCGGGGATTTTGTCGGGTGCCGGACACATCAACGTGAAGTCCGGTCACCAACGCTGGGAGCAGGGTTTTGCCTATCTCTATCGCCTGCAAAACCGAATGGAACACCACGCCCTGCGACGTGCTTGAACCTTTTCTTTTTTTTTCTTTTGTTTTTTAAAACAACGCCCCCGTCTCCCGGCGGTTTTGGGCGGGAGTCTGCCATGAGTTTTGAAGCCTTCGGTCAGCCGCTGCTGACCTTCCCCGACGCAGAAAAAAGTCCCCTGAGCATTCGCGCCAAGGCGCTGGTGTTTGTCGATCCTCGTTCGCGTCAGTTACGCCAGGAGCTGGAGCTATTGGCACCGCGCTCGATCTCGGTGTTGATCCGTGGCGAAACCGGCAGTGGCAAGGAGTTGCTCGCGCGGCACATCCATCGTGCGAGTGATCGTGGCGGGTTGTTCGTGTCGGTCAATTGCGGCGCGATCAGTCCGACTTACGCCGACGCTGAATTGTTCGGCTATGCCGCCGGCAGTTACAGCGGTTCGGCCAGCAGTCGCGCGGGTTGGTTCGGTTCTGCCAACGGCGGGACGCTCTACCTGGATGAGATCGGCGACTTGCCGCTACCGATCCAAATCAAGTTGCTAGCGGCCCTGGAAAACCACGAAGTCACTCGCGTCGGCGCTCACCAACCAAGCCCGGTGGACGTGCGCCTGGTCGCCGCGACCAGTATCGACCTGGCCCAAGCGGTGGCCGCCGGAAAATTCAATGAGCGGCTCTACCACTACCTCAGCGAAGGCCAGCTCGAACTGCCGGCCTTGCGTGAACGGGTGGGCGATATTCTGTCGCTGTCCGAATATTTCCTCGGCATCTACAGCCAGCGCCTGGACCTGCCGGTGCCGCTGATCAGCGAAGCCGCACAGCATCTGTTAGAGCAACACAGTTGGCCGGGCAACACCCGGGAGCTGGAGAACGTCATTCACTTTGCGTTGTTGGTCAGCACCGGCGATGAGATTTTGCCGGAGCATTTGAATCTGCCTGAAGCTCCTGCGCCATTAGTGCAGATCGAGCGGCAGCTGAAGCAGGTTCTCACCAGCGGTTCTGTCGCCGAAAAAGTAGCCTTGAAACAACTCCTCAAACAGACCGCGCTCTTGTAGGAGCAAGGCTTGCCCGCGATGGCGTTTGAGAGACAGACCGCGTTGCCAGGATCGCGAGCAAGCTTTGCTCCTACGGGTAGATGCGTGAGTTAGAGCTGTATGAACAAAATGGAATATGAAAGTGAATAAAAGATATTGTTCGGGAATAAAAAATCCCGGTATTGTCCGCGTCACGCCAGCGATAGCACTTCACTGGCACTCGTACTAAACAAGCCGTCGTCGATGACGACCGTGATTTTCGATAAGGACACTGCATGAAAAAGGTTCTGTTGTTCACCGCATTGGCGGCTGCCCTGACCGCGGGCCTGGCCCAGGCTGGCGAGAAACTGGTGGTTGCGGCGACCCCCGTTCCACACGCCGAGATTCTGGAACTGATCAAACCGACCCTCGCCAAAGAAGGCGTGGACCTGGAAATCAAAGTCTTCACCGACTACGTTCAGCCGAACGTACAGGTCGACCAGAAGCGTCTGGACGCCAACTACTTCCAGACCCTGCCGTACCTGAAAAGCTTCAACGAAGGCAAAGGCACTAATCTGGTGACCGTGATCGGCGTGCACGTCGAACCCTTCGGCGGCTACTCGAAGAAAGTCAAAACCCTGGCTGAGCTGAAAGACGGCGCAACCATCGCGATCCCGAACGAAGGCAGCAACAGCGGCCGTGCCCTGATCCTGCTGCAGAAGGCTGGCCTGATCGAGTTGAAAGACCCGAAAAACGCTCTGGCCACCCCGAAAGACATCGCCAAGAACCCGCACAACTTCAAGTTCAAGGAACTGGAATCGGCCATGCTGCCGCGTGTTCTGGACCAGGTCGACCTGGACATGATCAACACCAACTACGCGCTGGAAGCAGGTCTGAACCCGGCTAAAGACGCGCTGGTGATCGAAGGTTCGGATTCGCCATACGTGAACTTCCTGGTGGCTCGTCCGGACAACAAGGACAGCGTTGCCATCCAGAAACTGGCCAAGGCGTTGACCAGTCCTGAAGTGAAAGCCTTCATCGAGAAGAAGTACAGCGGCGCGGTATTGCCGGCGTTCTGATTCGCGAGGTAAACCCCTTCAAGGTTTCAAACGCCGACGGCTGATAGAGCGTCGGCGTTTTTTTATTGCGCCAGGATCAAAAGATCGCAGCCTCGTTTCACTCGACAGCTCCTACATTGAAATGCGTATCCCCTGTAGGAGCTGTCGAGTGAAACGAGGCTGCGATCTTTTGCTTTGAAGGTTTTAGGCCGCTCTGGCCTCCAACGCTCTGCGCAACGCCACCAACAACTTCACGATGTCCTGCGGATCCAGCCGCTGTGGCACTTTTACGTCAGCCATGTTCTCTTCCTTGTGAGGGTTCGGCCGGGGGAGTCTGGCCAAAAATTGTTCGTCCTTGGAGGGGCATTTTGAAAAAAAGATCCTTCCTGCAACGCAAAGAAAAATAGTCGTCTTCTGCTGCCGCAGCAAATGCGGAAGATAGTTTTTTGCGTGATATCAATATGCTTTAACGGTATTTAAATTCTTCTTTTTATACCTTTAAAGTCGGTGCCTGCCGGGTAGTTATCCACTGCCCATGGACTGCACCACCGTCGCTTACCCTGCGGCGTCCAGGATGTTCAATGAACTTCGATTACGCATTTATCCTCAGCACCTTGCCGGCGTTTCTTAAAGCCGTGGGCGTGACGCTGCAGGTCGGCTTTATCGCCATTGGCACGTCGTTGCTGGTGGCGCTGATCAACGCAACGATTCTGGTGTTCCGCACGCCTTACTTGCAGCGCCTGGTCGGGCTGTACGTGGAACTGGCGCGTAATACACCGCTCCTTATTCAGCTGTTCTTCGTTTACTTCGCCTTGCCGGCGCTGGGCATCAGCGTTTCAGGCTTTGCGGCGGCGATCATCACCATGACCTTCCTCGGCGGTGCCTACCTCACCGAAGTGCTGCGCGCCGGCGTCGACGCGGTGCCTGCGGCGCAGCTCGAGTCCGGCCGCTCCATCGGCCTGTCCCACGGGCAATTGCTGCGCTACGTGATCCTGCCGCAAGCCGGCATCCTCAGCCTGCCGTCGTTGTTCGCCAATTTTATTTTCCTGCTCAAGGAAACCACCGTGGTCTCAGCGGTGGCGGTGCCGGAGATTCTCTACACCACCAAGAGCTACATCGCGCTCTACTACAAAACCTACGAAATGCTCGCCGTGCTGACGTTGATTTGCGTGCTGCTGTTTCTACCGCTGTCGCTGCTGCTCAGCCGTCTGGAAAGGAGGCTCCAGCATGGCCAGTTCGGGTCTTGAGTTGTTGTGGGTGTCGTTGCCGCAATTGGGCAAGGGCGCCGCGCAAACGCTGTCGATCTCTTTCCTGAGCATCGCCATCAGCACCGTTGGCGGCGTGCTTTACGGTGTGCTGCGCACGCTGAATTCGAAATGGCTGAACGCGACCCTGCGGGTCTACCTGGAACTGTTCCGCGCAATTCCGGTGCTGGTCTGGCTGTATTTGCTGTTCTTCGGTCTGCCGATTTTCTTCGGCCTGAGCATTCCGAGTTTCTGGTGCGCAGTGCTGGTGTTGTCGTTGTGGGGCGCCAGCGAAGTCGGCGAAGTGGTGCGCGGCGCGCTGCATTCGCTGCCGCGCGGGCAGCGTGAGGCGGGGTTGTCGATTGGCCTGAACGGCCCGCAACTCTACGGCTATGTGTTGCTGCCACAAGCGCTGAAACGCATGACGCCGCCGACCATCAACGTTTACACGCGCATCATCAAGACCAGCTCCCTGGCGGTGTTGATCGGTGTGGTTGACGTGATCAAGGTCGGCCAGCAGATCATCGAACGCACTTACGAATCGGTGCTGATCTACGGCGCACTGTTCCTGTTTTTCTTTTTCATCTGCTACCCGCTTTCAGCCGCCTCGCGCGTGCTGGAGCGGCGCTGGACGCAAGCATGAGCGCATTGATCGAGTTCAAGGGTTTCAACAAGTTTTTCGGCGAGCAACAGGTACTCAAAGAGATCGATCTGCAAGTGAAGTCGGGCGAAGTGATCGTCATCCTCGGCCCCAGCGGCTGCGGTAAAAGCACCTTGCTGCGTTGCCTGAACGGTCTTGAAGTCGCCCACAGCGGCAGCTTGAATTTTGCCGGTC
This sequence comes from Pseudomonas sp. LB3P25, assembly GCF_054897985.1. NCBI lineage: Bacteria > Pseudomonadati > Pseudomonadota > Gammaproteobacteria > Pseudomonadales > Pseudomonadaceae > Pseudomonas > Pseudomonas sp. LB3P25. Next base: position 434,041 of record NZ_CM142711.1, read on the forward strand.
GCGAGTTGCAGGGCAAGGGCACCGACTGGCGCGAAGTGCGGCAGCAGATCGGCATGGTGTTCCAGAGTTACCACCTGTTCCCGCACATGAGCGTGCTCGACAACCTGCTACTCGGCCCGGTCAAAGTGCAGAAGCGCGACCGCCGCGAGGCCCGTGCCCAGGCCGAAGCGTTGCTTGAGCGCGTGGGCCTTTCGGACAAGCGCGATGCTTATCCAAGACAGCTCTCCGGTGGCCAGCAGCAACGCATCGCCATCGTCCGTTCGCTGTGCATGAACCCGAAGGTCATGTTGTTCGATGAAGTCACCGCCGCCCTCGACCCGGAAATGGTCAAGGAAGTACTGGAAGTTATCCAGGGTCTGGCCCGCGAGGGCATGACCCTGCTGATCGTCACCCACGAAATGGCGTTTGCCCGCGCCGTGGCTGACCGAATTGTGTTCATGGATGCCGGGCGAATCCTTGAGCAAAACCCTCCCGAGATTTTCTTTACGAACCCGCAAACCGCACGAGCGCAGCAGTTCCTGGAGAAGTTCTCCTACGTCGCCGCACTACCCAAAACGACTCAAACAAAGGAACTGGAACTGTTATGAAAACTGCCAAGTCTTCTCTGCTGCTACTCCCGCTGCTCGGCCTCGTGTTGCTGGCCGGTTGCAACAAAACCGAAGAACCCGCCAAACCAGCGGCCACCAGTGCCAGTTATCTGGAAAAAATCAAAGCACGGGACAAGCTGATCGTCGGTGTCTTCACCGATAAACCGCCGTTTGGTTTCGTTAATGAAGCCGGACGTTACGTCGGTTTCGATACCGACATCGGCCGTCAATTCGCCAAAGATCTGCTGGGCGATGAGAACAAGGTCGAGTTCGTCGCGGTAGAACCGGCGAGCCGGATTCCGTTCCTGCAAAGCGACAAAGTCGATTTGATTCTGGCCAACATGACCGTTACCCCCGAGCGCAAGGAAGCGGTGGAATTCACCAACCCTAACCTCAAGGTGGCGGTGCAGGCGTTGGTGCCACAGGCCAGTTCGGTGAAAAACCTTGATGACCTGGCGACGCGCACCACCATCGTCACCACCGGCACTACGGCCGATATCTGGCTGACCAAGAACCACCCGGACTGGAAACTGCTGAAATTCGAGAAAAACTCTGAATCTCTGCAAGCGCTGGCCAATGGGCGCGGCGATGCGTATGCGCAGGACAATCTGGTGCTGTTCAGCTGGGCGAAACAGAACCCTGGCTATCGCGTGCTCACCCAGACGTTGGGCGCTGAAGCACCGATTGCGCCGGCGGTGAAGAAGGGCAATATCGAACTGCGCGATTGGGTGAATGCCGAGTTGGCGAAGTTGGGGGAGGAGAAGTATTTGCTCAAGCTGTATGACCAATATGTGCGTAAAGAGCTGAGCGATGACACCAAGCCTGAGAGCGTGATTGTCGAGGGTGGGAAGTGGCAGGGGTGATTGGATTTTGAAATGTGGGTGGGTCTAAGATCCACCCCTCACCCCAGCCCTCTCCCCACGGGGGAGAGGGGGAAAGGGAGCAGATTGGGGGCCTTTCAGAACCTGAGTTCGACTCGGACTTTCAGGTCGATGTAACTCGAAAGTACAACTCGGTCAGTCCCCTCGCCCCTCGGGGAGAGGGCTAGGGTGAGGGGGGGATCGAAAGTCCAGCCAATCAATCCGGCCAATACCACGCCGGCTCATCCAGCATCCGCTGCCCGACAATCCCGGTCTGGCCCAGATTCTTCTCCAACACAATGCAATTGCACTCCGGATCCTCCTGCAACGCCGAGATCAACCGCCGCGCATGGGACACCACCCACACCTGACACTGCTCCGACGCGCGAATAATCAACCGTGCCAACGCTGGCAACAGGTCCGGGTGCAGACTGGTTTCCGGCTCGTTCAACACCATCAGCGTCGGTGGCCGAGGCGTCAGTAGCGCGGCGACCAGCAGCAAATAGCGCAATGTCCCGTCCGACAACTCGGCCGCCGACAAGGGCCGCAACAATCCTTCCTGGTAAAACTCGATCGCAAACCGACCACCCTGAAGCGGCGCGATGTTCAATCGCGCGCCTGGGAAAGCGTCGCTGACGGCGGCTTGCAAGGCCTCGGGATCGCCGATTTCGCGGATCGTCTGCAACGCGGCCGCCAGATCCCGACCGTCGTGATGCAGCACCGGCGTGCGGGTGCCCAATTGCGGTTGGCGAACCGGCGCGTCGGCGTCGCTGCGAAAGTGATCATAGAACCGCCAGCGGCGGATGAATTCACGCAACTGCATGACTTCCGGCGAGGTGCGAAAGCTGCCGACCTGATCGAACAGGCTGTCGAAATTCGGTGTGTGCTGGGCCAGTACGTCCCAGGCGCGACCGACCCGGGTGCGAATCATTGGGCCGTTGCGGTCCACCAGCAGGCTGGCCGGGCGGTAAAACGGACCGGACCAGATGCATTCCTTTTTGATTTCCGGGTCCAGAGAAAACTCGGAAAGGCTCGGCTCCGGCAGACCCAACGCGATCGAGTAGCTGAAATCTTCCCCGGCAAACCCCAGACGCAGGCGTTTGGCGCCGTGTCGAACGGTTGCCTCGATCGGGACTTCACCATTACGCATGCGTCGGGTGATGTTCTCCGGCCCGGCCCAAAAGGTCGAATCCAGCCCACCCTCGCGGGCCAAGGCATTGACCACGCCGCCCTGAGCGGTTTCCGCCAGCAGGCGCAACGCGCGGTAAAGGTTGGATTTGCCGCTGCCATTGGGGCCGGTGATCAAGTTCAGCCGACCCAATGGAATCACCAATTTATTGATCGAGCGGTAATTGGCCACCGCGAGGGTTTTGAGCATGGGAAGCTTCCTGCTGCATGGTTCGCCAGTTTGCCTTATTGTCGGAAGCACTGTGCCCCTGTAGCAGCTGGCGAAGCCCTGTGGGAGCGAGCCTGCTCGCGAAAGCGGCGTTTCAGTCGGCATCAATGTGGGCTGATACACCGCCTTCGCGAGCAGGGCTCGCTCCCACAGGGCTTCGCCAGCTGCTACAAGGATCGTGATGTGATCGCTTTATTTGAAGCTGTCAGGTGTCCCCTTGAACCCTGTTCTAAGCTCACAGTCGTATCGCCATCGGCACGTCCGTACAACGCAAAGGAGTCTGCATGGCTGGTCCCGGCTTGAAAATAGTGGTTGGCTTGGGCGTCCTTGCCTTGCTGGCCGCGTGCGGCGATAAAAAACCGGTCGAGAAGGATCGGCCGCGGGTGTTCGTGCAAGAGGTCAAGTCGGCTGATTACGCAGCGTCGGTGACACTTACCGGCGATGTTCAGGCGCGTGTCCAGACAGAATTGTCGTTCCGCGTGGGTGGCAAGATCATCCAGCGCATGGTCGATGTCAGTGACCGGGTATCGGCCAAACAAGTGCTGGCCAAACTCGATCCCAAGGACCTGCAAACCAACGTCGACTCGGCCCAGGCTCAGGTCGTTGCCGAACAGGCCCGAGTCAAACAGACCGCCGCCGCTTTCGTTCGCCAGCAAAAACTCCTGCCCAAGGGCTATACCAGCCAAAGCGAATACGATTCCGCCCAAGCCGCCTTGCGCAGCAGCCAAAGCGCCCTGACCGCTGCCCAGGCGCAACTGGCCAATGCCCGTGAACAACTGAGCTACACCTCGCTGGTCGCTGATGCGCCGGGAGTGATTACCGCGCGTCAGGCCGAAGTTGGCCAGGTGGTACAGGCCACGGTGCCGATTTTCAGCCTGGCCCGTGACGGTGAGCGCGACGCGGTGTTCAACGTCTACGAATCGCTGCTGACAGAGCCGCCAGAGGGAAAAACGGTGGTCGTCAGCCTGCTCGACAACCCCGGGATCAAAACCACCGGCACCGTTCGGGAAATCACCCCGGCCGTCTCCGCGCAGACCGGCACGGTGCAGGTCAAAGTCACCCTCAACGGGCTCCCGGAAGGCATGCAGCTTGGCTCGGTGGTGAGTGCCACGGCCAAGACACCGGGCAAATCGGCGGTCGAACTGCCCTGGTCGGCACTGACGAAAAATCTCAGCGACCCGGCCGTATGGCTGGTGGACGACGAGGGCAAGGCACAGCTGCACACCGTCACTGTCGGTCGCTACCTGACCGGCAAAGTGATCATCAGCGCCGGTCTGAAGGGGGGCGAAAAAGTCGTCATCGCCGGCGGCCAGTTGCTGCACCCCGGCGTGAAGGTGGAAATCGCCGAAAACACCTACAAGGATTTAGCCGCGGGAGCCCAGCCATGAAGCGTCTGCTACTGGTTTTCGCCGGTGTGATGCTGGTGGCCTGCTCGAAAAAAGAACCGCCACCGGAGCCGGTGCGCCCGGTGCTATCGATTAAGGTCCAGGCGCTGGATGAAGAAAGCCTGGGCCGCTTCGCCGGCAGCATCCAGGCCCGTTATGAAAGCAATGTCGGGTTCCGGGTGCCGGGGCGTATCGCCAGCCGTAACGTCGATGTCGGTGCCGAAGTCGATAAGGGCGCGTTGCTCGCCACGCTCGACCCCACCGATCAGCAGAACCAGTTGCGTTCCGCTCAGGGTGATCTGGCCAGCGTCCAGGCGCAACTCATCAACGCCCAGGCCAACGCCCGGCGTCAGCAAGAGTTGTTCGATCGTGGTGTGGGTGCCCAGGCGCAACTCGACATTGCACAGACCGACCTCAAAACCACCCAGGCCTCCCTCGATCAAGCGAAGGCTGCGGTCGATCAGGCCAAGGACCAGCTCAACTACGTCGAACTGCGCGCTGACCACAAAGCCATTGTCACCGCGTGGAACGCCGAAGCCGGTCAAGTCGTCACCGCTGGCCAGCAGGTAGTGACCCTGGCGCAGCCGGACATCAAGGAAGCGGTGATCGACCTGCCGGACACCCTGGTCGACCAGTTGCCGGAAGACGTGGTGTTTCAGGTTGCCGTCCAGCTCGACCCGAGCATTACCACCACCGCTATCGTTCGCGAAATCGAACCCCAGGCGCAAAGCGCGACCCGCACCCGTCGCGCCCGCCTGACACTGACCGACACGCCACCGGGGTTTCGCCTGGGCACGGCGATCAGCGTGACCCTCAGCTCCGCGATCAAACCGCGTATCGAACTGCCCCTGACCGCGCTCCAGGAAGTCGATGGCAAATCGCGCATCTGGGTCATCGACCCGCAGACCCAAACCGTTTCTCCGCGAGACGTCAGCCTGATCAGCCGCACTGACTCAACGATGGTCCTGGCCAACGGCGTGAAGTCCGGCGAGCGGGTGGTCAGTGCCGGCGTGAATAGCCTGAAACCGGGGCAGAAAGTAAAAATCGATGAGGACAGCCCGCAATGAAAGGGAGTTTCAACTTATCCGAATGGGCCCTCAAGCATCAGTCGTTTGCCTGGTATTTGATGTTCATCGCGCTGCTGATGGGCGTGTTCTCGTACATGAATCTCGGTCGCGAGGAAGACCCGTCGTTCACCATCAAAACCATGGTGATCCAGACCCGCTGGCCAGGTGCGACCCAGGAAGAAACCCTCAAGCAGGTCACTGACCGGATCGAGAAAAAACTCGAAGAGCTTGATTCGCTCGACTACGTGAAAAGCTACACCCGCCCTGGCGAGTCGACGGTCTTCGTTAACTTGCGTGACACCACCAGCGCCAAGGACATTCCGGAAATCTGGTACCAGGTGCGCAAGAAGATCAACGACATTCGCGGCGACTTCCCCCAAGGCCTGCAAGGGCCGGGATTCAACGATGAATTCGGTGACGTGTTCGGCTCGGTGTACGCCTTTACTGCAGACGGCTTGTCGATGCGCCAATTGCGCGACTACGTCGAGCAGGTCCGCGCCGAGATCCGCGAAGTACCGGGGCTGGGCAAGGTCGAGATGGTCGGCGAGCAGGACGAAGTCCTGTACCTGAACTTCTCCACCCGCAAACTGGCGGCGCTGGGCATCGATCAGCGCCAGGTGGTGCAGAGCCTGCAATCGCAGAACGCGGTGACCCCGGCCGGTGTGATCGAGGCCGGTCCCGAGCGGATTTCCGTGCGTACGTCTGGGCAGTTTGCCTCCGAGAAAGACCTGGAAAACGTCAACCTGCGACTCAACGATCGCTTCTACCGCCTCGCCGATGTTGCCGAGATCAGTCGTGGCTATGTCGACCCGGCGACACCGGAGTTCCGCTTTAACGGCCATCCTGCCATCGGCCTCGCCATTGCGATGAAGAAGGGCGGCAACATTCAGGTGTTCGGCAAGGCGTTGCACCAGCGCATGACCGACCTGACCGCCGACCTGCCGGTAGGCGTCGGTGTGCACAACGTTTCCGACCAGGCCGAAGTGGTGGAAAAAGCCGTCGGCGGCTTTACCAGCGCACTGTTCGAAGCGGTGGTGATCGTGCTGATCGTCAGCTTCATCAGCCTCGGCGTGCGCGCCGGGCTGGTGGTGGCGTGCTCGATTCCGCTGGTGCTGGCGATGGTCTTCGTCTTCATGGAATACAGCGGCATCACCATGCAGCGGATTTCCCTCGGCGCGCTGATCATTGCGCTCGGACTGCTGGTGGATGACGCGATGATCACCGTCGAGATGATGGTCACGCGCCTGGAAATGGGCGAGACCAAGGAGCAAGCGGCCACGTTCGCTTACACCTCGACCGCGTTCCCGATGCTCACCGGTACGTTGGTGACGGTGGCCGGTTTCGTGCCCATCGGCCTGAACGCCAGCTCGGCGGGCGAGTACACCTTCACGCTGTTCGCGGTGATCGCGGTGGCCATGATCGTGTCGTGGATTGTTGCGGTGCTGTTTGCCCCGGTGATCGGCTTGCACATCCTCAGCGCCAACGTTAAACCTCACGACGCAGAACCGGGGCGCATCGGCAGGACGTTCAATTACGGCTTGCTTTGGGCCATGCGCAATCGCTGGTGGGCGATCGGCATCACCATCGCGCTGTTCGTGGCGTCGGTGTTTTCCATGCAGTTCGTGCAGAACCAGTTCTTCCCGTCCTCGGACCGTCCGGAAATCCTCGTCGATCTGAACCTGCCGCAAAACGCCTCGATCGCCGAAACCCGCAAGGCTGTGGACAAGCTCGAGGCGACGCTCAAGGGCGACCCGGACATCGTGCGCTGGAGCACTTACATCGGCGAAGGGGCGATCCGTTTCTACCTGCCCCTCGACCAGCAATTGCAGAACCCGTACTACGCGCAATTGGTGATCGTCAGCAAAGGGCTGGAATCGCGTAACGCGCTTAGCCAGCGCTTGCGCGAGCGGCTGCGCAAAGATTTTGTCGGTATCGGCAGCTACGTCCAGGCGCTGGAAATGGGCCCGCCGGTAGGGCGGCCTATTCAGTACCGGGTCAGCGGCAAGGACATCGATCAGGTGCGCAAGCACACCATCGCCCTGGCCACCGAACTGGATAAAAACACCCACATCGGCGAAATTATTTACGACTGGAACGAACCGGGCAAAGTCCTGCGCATCGACATCGCGCAGGACAAGGCGCGGCAATTGGGGCTGTCTTCGGAAGACGTGGCCAACCTGATGAACAGCATCGTGGTCGGTGCACCGGTGACTCAGGTCGACGACGATATCTACCTGATCAACGTGGTGGGTCGCGCTATCGATGCGGAGCGCGGCACGCCGGAAACCCTGCAGAATCTGCAGATCGTCACGCCGGGCGGCACGTCGATTCCGTTGCTGGCTTTCGCCACTGTGCGCTATGAACTTGAGCAACCGCTGGTCTGGCGCCGCGACCGCAAGCCGACGATCACCATCAAGGCTGCTGTGCGCGACGAGATTCAACCCACCGACCTGGTGAAACAACTCCAACCCGACATCGATAAATTCGCCGCCAATTTGCCGGTGGGCTACAAGGTCGCCACCGGCGGCACCGTCGAGGAAAGCGGCAAGGCCCAAGGGCCGATTGCCAAGGTCGTGCCGTTGATGCTGTTTTTGATGGCGACCTTTTTGATGATCCAGCTGCACAGCGTGCAGAAGCTGTTCCTGGTGGCCAGTGTCGCGCCGCTCGGGCTGATTGGCGTGGTGATAGCGCTGATCCCGACGGGCACGCCTATGGGTTTCGTGGCGATCCTCGGGATTCTGGCGCTGATCGGCATCATCATCCGCAACTCGGTGATTCTGGTGACGCAGATCGACGCGTTGGAGAAGGACGGTCATGCACCGTGGGATGCCGTGGTGCGAGCCACGGAGCATCGTCGCCGGCCGATTCTGCTGACGGCTGCGGCAGCGAGCATGGGGATGATCCCGATCGCCCGGGAAGTGTTTTGGGGGCCGATGGCTTACGCGATGATTGGCGGGATTATTATTGCGACGTTGCTGACGTTGCTGTTTTTGCCGGCGCTGTACGTTGCCTGGTACAAAATCCGCGAACCGAAGAAAGGTGATCGGCTTGAGACCCACCCCTCACCCTAACCCTCTCCCCAGGGGGTAGAGGGGACTGACCGAGGTGTTCCTGAGAAATTTTGCGACCGGGGAAATAGAGTCGAACTCAGGTTTGAAAAGCTTGAAGATCTGCTCCCTTTCCCCTCGCCCCTTTGGGGCGGTCCGACGTTTCGGGAGGGTTGGGGTGAGGGGTGGATCTCATTGACACACCCCAACAATCACACCCGACGCCAAACACTCGCCAACCAAGGCTGCTGCTCCCTCGGTAGCCCCGCCGGCCGGTAGTAATGCTCCAACTCCACAAACCCTGCCTCAGTCAGCAACTCGCGCCATGCATTGAGGTCGTGATACGCCCCATAACGCGGCCCATTCCACCCCTCCTGATTCTCGCCACGCGGATTGGAACTGAACAACACCCCGCCCGGCTTCAGCGCCCCGCGCAACTCCTTCAACACCCGAGGCAATTCCTGACGCGGAATATGAAACAACACCGCATTGGCGAAGATCCCGTCAAAGCGCTCGGCCGGCAAATCCAGTTTTAGAAAATCCTGCTGCCAGACCTCGCAACCACTGTCTTCACGCGCCATCTGCGCAAACTTCTCCGAGCCATCAAGCCCGACCGCCGTATGGCCCATGCGCGTGAAGGTTTGCAAATCACGCCCCGGCCCACAGCCAAAGTCGAGAATGTCGAACGGCGCCTCGCCCTGAATATGCCGCAGCAGCGCATCAATGTTCTGGCTGACATCGTGATCGCGAGTCCCTTCGCGAAAACCTTCGGCCACCGAGTTGTAATGGCCCAGGGTGGTGGAGGTGATCTGCTCGAGGTCGGCGGGGGTCTGTTTCATGGTCGGCTGCGCAGGCAATGTGAGTTCGCCGAATATACGCCATGGGGCAGAAGGCTGCTTCGCAGCCATTCGCGAGCAGGCTCGCTCCCACAGGGAACCGCGTCCGTCTGGACAACTCGGTCAATTGTGGGAGCGAGCCTGCTCGCGAAGGCGGTATTACTACCGACCGATATCTCAGCCCTGTTTCATCCCCAGACAATCAATGGACCGATCAACCATGGCTTTGGCAATCTCCAGCAAATGCCAAACGGAAAACACCATGGCTCTGTCGGCGCCTTTGAGGTGATCGCCACACTGATAAGCCGTGACCGAAGCACAGCGCAGCAGATCCGCGACATAGAGTTGGGCATCTTCGAAACTCACATCCTCACTGACGTTGTAGAACCGCAGTTCATCGGGTGCCGAAGGCTGCTTGCCGGTGAGATGAAAATCGATTGCACGGTACAGCGCGGAACGGTCCTTGAGCAGGTCGTCGGTGAAGGCTTTATTGGAGGATGTTTCGGGAGGTGGATCGGGAATGGATCTTTCCATGAGTGTTGCTCCTATTGCTGCATGGGAGCCGCCACTATTCGCCTACTAAACGATGGGTGGCGGCTGTACGCAGGTTAGTAGGCCGGTCAATAGGTAAACCGGTGCACCCGAAGATGCCCCACGCACAGCCACCATATTCAGCATTCGGCAAAAAGTGCCGAACATGAGCATGAAATGCTATGCGCCTATTGATCCGGGCTACTAAACCCGATCACTGATGAGCAGTGACGGGCCGAAGACTAGTCATCAGATTCTGTCGGCGCAAGCGAGCGGAATGATCTAGGAAACGTCCTGCAAATGAAAGGGATTGGCCCTGCTGGCACCCTGATTTTCTTGTGCGAAATGTTCCCTTCTGAAGTGGCTCATTACCTGTGGCGGCCGATGCTTTTGTGGCGAGGGGGTTTACCCCCGTTGGGCTGCGAAGCAGCCCCAAAACCTGCCGACCTGTTTTGCCTGACACACCTCTTTTAATGGCTTTGGGGGCTGCTTCGCAGCCCAACGGGGGTAAACCCCCTCGCCACAAAAGCCCCTTCACCCACAAAAAGTGTTCGCAACAGGCTTAGCGCTTGTTGAGCCCTCGCGCCAGCCGATCCCCACCCAACTGAATCACCGCCACCAACACCACCAGCAACACAATCACCGTCAACATGATCTGGCTATCAAACCGCTGATACCCGTACCGATACGCAATGTCCCCCAACCCACCGGCGCCAATCGCCCCGGCCATGGCCGACGAGTTGATCATCGTCACCAAGGTGATGGTGAAACCGCCGACAATCCCCGGCAGCGCCTCGGGCAACAACACATGCCAGACGATATGCCCGCGCCGGCAACCCATCGCCTGCGCCGCTTCGATCAACCCGTGATCAACCTCACGCAAACTGACTTCGGCTATGCGCGCAAAGAACGGTGTGGCAGCAATGGTCAGCGGCACCACGGCCGCCCAAACGCCGTAAGTGGTGCCGACGATCAACCGCGTAAACGGAATCAGCGCCACCATCAAAATCAGAAACGGAATCGAGCGGAACAGGTTCACGAATCCCCCCAACGCACGGTTCAGCGCCGGCGCTTCATAGATCCCGCCCTTGGAGCTGGTGACCAGAATCACCGCCAGCGGAATGCCCGCCAGCAGCGCGATCAATGACGACACGCCGACCATCAGGAAGGTGTCGATGAAGCCTTGCAGCAAGCGATCAAACCACATAACCCAGTACCTCCACCTGTTGCGCCCAGTTGCCAGCGCGTTGACGCAATTCCTCTGCGCCGAGGGACGAACCGGTCACCGCCAACAGCAATTGCCCCAATGCATGGCCCTGAATCCGTTCCACGCCACCTTGCAGCAAGCGCACACGGCCGCCGAGGGCGGCGAACAGTGCGGCCAGATCCGGTTCATCGCTGGCGCTGCCGGTGAACTGCAAGCGCAGCACCACAGCGGCATCCGAGGACTGTGGGTGTGCCTGCAAACGGCTTTGCAATTCGTCCGGCAAACCGTGTTGCAGCGGCGCCAGCAAGGTTTTGCTGACCTCGTGCTGCGGGTTGCCAAAGACTGCCCAGACCGGGCCTTGTTCGACGATTCGTCCGTGTTCCAGCACGACGACCCGATCACAGATATCGCGAATCACCGCCATCTCGTGAGTGATCAGCACGATGGTCAGGCCCAGGCGCTGATTGATCTCGCGCAGCAGGCCGAGGATTGATTGCGTGGTTTCCGGGTCCAGAGCCGAAGTGGCTTCGTCGCACAGCAGAATCGCCGGGTCATGCACCAAGGCGCGGGCGATGCCGACGCGCTGTTTCTGCCCGCCGGAAAGCTGCGCCGGGTAGGCCTTGTGCTTCTCTTGCAGGCCCACCAGTTCCAGCAATTCGCGGACTTTGTGCTCGCGTTTTTCCTTGGGCACCCCCGCGACTTTCAGCGGCAACTCGACGTTCTGCCAAACCGTCTTGGCCGACATCAGGTTGAAGTGCTGGAAGATCATGCCGATGCGCCGACGCAGCGCCACCAGGCGGTCTTCATCGAACTCGCCGATGTCGACCTGATCGATCAGCACGCGCCCCGTACTCGGTTGTTCCAAGCGGTTGATGGTGCGAATCAGCGACGACTTGCCGGCGCCGCTGCGACCGATGATACCGAACACTTCACCGCGCTGGATCGCCAGGTCGATGCCGTGCAGGGCGGCCACGGGGCCTTGCTGACCGTTGTAGGTTTTGCCCAGGCCAATGAAGCGCACATGAGCGCGGTTCAGGTCGGGGTGCAGTTCGGTTTGTATAGCATGCTCTGGGGTATGGCGAGGCTCTGGAATTTCCAGTCGCAGTTGAGTGGCTGCCGTCATCCTCAGCTTTCCCAGCCGGCTTGGTAGAGCTTGCCGTGGGCCTTATCCAGCGCTGCACGAACGGCCGGCGAATGCTGGTAAATGTCGACAAATTTGATTAGGCGCGGGTCGGTTTTGCTTTTCGGCTGGATCACGAACTGGATCACGTATTCCTTGTGGTCGAGGCCGTCGAACAGCAGGGCGGAGCCGGCATCGAAGGTCTTCGACAGGCGGATGTAAGCCGGGTAACCCTGAACCAAATCGGCGTCGTCATAGGCGCGTACCAATTGCACGGCTTCGACCTGCAGGATCTTGATTTTCTTCGGGTTGGCGATGATGTCTTCTTCGGTAGCCTTGTAACCGACACCCGGTTTGAGCGTGATCAGTCCGGCCTTGGCTAACAGCTGCAAGCCACGACCGCTGTTGATCGGGTCGTTGGCAATCGCCACGCTGGCGCCTTCCGGCAGTTCGTCGAAGCTTTTGTATTTCTTCGAGTAGAGGCCGACGTTGTTGATGATCCCCGGCGCGAACGGCACCAGGTCAAAACCGGCGGCGGCTTTGGCGTTTTCCAGGAACGGGACGTGCTGGAAGTAGTTCACGTCGATGTCGCCGGCGGCGAGGCTGACATTGGGCGCGATCCAGTCGCTGAACTCCACCAGGTCGACTTGCAGGCCTTGTTTCTTGGCTTCTTCGACGGCGGCTTCCAGGGGAATGGCGAAAGCGGCGGTGGTGCCGACTTTTAGCGGCGCGTCGGCGGCGAAGGTGATGGAGCTGAAAAGGCCGAGGGCCAGGGCCAGTGCTTTGACTGGGTGAGAGAGGTAGTTTTTGGTCATGATGGTTATTCCAGTCAGTGCATAAAATTGGGGTGTTTTGGCGGGCCTCTTCGCGAGCAGGCTCGCTCCCACAGTGGATCTTCAGTGGTCACACAATCCCTGTGGGAGCGAGCCTGCTCGCGAAGCTTTTAGCGTCGGTAGGCCGATCCAGTATGTTGCTCAGGCAAATGCGCTTCCCCGTGAAACAGTTTCTCCCGCAGGCTGCCGTTGTCGTAAGCGGCCTTGTACGACCCTCGGCGTTGCAACTCCGGAATCACCAAGTCGATGAAATCCACATAGCTTTCCGGCGTGACAATTCGCGTCAGGTTGAAGCCATCCAGCCCGGTTTCCGTGATCCACGATTCCAGCTCATCAGCCACTTGCTCAGGCGAACCGACCACGGTGATGTAGCGTCCACCGAGGGCGTGTTGCTCGAGTAATTTGCGGCGGGTCCAGTCGTTGTTTTGCAGGTTTTTGGTGGCGGACTGGATCGCGTTGCTCTTCACGTACTGGATCGGTTCGTCGATTTCGTACTCGGAAAAATCGATCCCGGTGGAGGCCGAGAAATGCGCCACGCCGGCCTCGGCGCTGGCGTAGCTCAAGTACTCGGCATGCTTGGCCCAGGCCAGCGCTTCGGTGGCGCCGACAATCACGTTCAGCCCCATGAACACCTTGATGTCCTCGGGGTTGCGCCCGGCTTCGACGGCACTGGCGCGCACCTTGTCCACTTGAACTTTGGTCGACGGTTTGTTCTGGCCGCTGATGAACACGCACTCGGCATGTCGCCCGGCGAACAGCAAACCACGATCCGAACTGCCGGCCTGGAACAGCACGGGTGTGCGCTGCGGCGAGGGTTCGCAGAGGTGATAACCCTCGACCTGATAGAACTCGCCCTTGTGCTCGACCTTGTGCACTTTTTCGGGTTGCGCGTAGATCCGCTGCTGCGGGTCGTTAAGCACTGCGCCGTTTTCCCAGCTGCCTTCCCAGAGTTTGTAGAGCACTTGCAGGTATTCATCGGCCTGGTCGTAACGACGGTCGTGTTCCACCTGTTCGCTCAGGCCCATGGCTTTGGCGGCGCTGTCGAGGTAACCGGTGACGATGTTCCAGCCGACCCGACCACGGCTCAGGTGATCGAGCGTGGACATGCGTCGGGCGAACAAATAGGGCGGTTCGTAAGTCAGGTTGGCGGTGAGGCCGAAGCCAAGGTTTTTGGTGACCGCAGCCATGGCCGAGACCAGCAGCAGCGGGTCATTGACCGGTAACTGGATTGACTCTTTGAGCGGCACATCCACCGAGTTTTGGTAGACGTCGTACACGCCGACAATGTCGGCGATGAACAATCCGTCGAACAACCCGCGTTCCAGCAACTGCGCCAATTCGGTCCAGTATTCGATCGTTTTGTACTGAGTTGAGTTGTCCCGTGGATGCGTCCACAGGCCATGGTTGATGTGCCCGATGCAGTTCATGTTGAACGCGTTGAGCAGGATCTTCTTTTTGGCATCGGCCATCAGATGGTCCCTCGCAATGGAGGGTTTTCATCGTTGAGGTAGTAATTGCCGACGGCGTGATACTTCCAGCGCACCGGGTCGTGCAGGGTGTGCACGCGGGCGTTGCGCCAGTGGCGATCCAGACCATGTTCGATCAGGGTTGCCTGGCTGCCGGCCAATTCAAACAGCGTGCTGCCAGCGGCGAGGGAAATCTCGGTGCTGATGGCGCGAGCTTCGGCGACGGCAATCGACGCAGCGGCGACGGTCTCGGCGTTGGTATCGGCCTGAGCCTTGTCGAGGAATTCGCCGGAGCGTTCCAGCAAGGCTTCGGCGGCGTGCAAACGAATGCTTAAGTGACCGAAGCTCTTGATGGTCAGCGGGTCTTCAGTGGCTTTGTCGTTGCCGGAATCAATCCACGGCCGGGTCTTGGTGCGCACGAAATGCAGCGCGTCTTCATAGGCGGCGCGGGCGATACCGGTGTCGATGGCGGCATGAAGAATCTGTGCCAGCGGGCCGACGGTGGTCGGGCGTTCGAACGCACTTTGAAACGGGATCACGTCTTCGGCGGCGACGTAGACATCTTCAAACACTACCGAACCGCTGCCGGTGGTGCGCTGGCCGAAACCGCTCCAGTCGTCGATCACCGTCAGACCTTTGGCGTTACGAGGGACGAAAGCGAGTTGCTGAACGCCGTTTTCGTCCACGACCGACGTCGGAATGCGCTGGGCATAAATAGCGCCCGTGGCGTAAAACTTGCGGCCGTTGATGCGATAGCCGTCACCGTCGCGGGTCAGGCTGGTGACGCGGTCATGGGCGGTTTTGGTGCCCAGTTCTGCGAGGGCATTGCCGAAGCGTTGGCCGGCCAGTACTTCTGCGTAGAGGCGTTTTTTCTGCTCTTCGCTGCCATTCACACGCAACACTTCGAGCGCGTAGAAATGGTTCTGCGGGATCTGGCCGAGGGAACCGTCAGCCTGGGCGATCAGCGCGATCACCTTGGCCAGGGTGACGTTGGAAACCCCGGCGCCGCCGTATTCTTTTGGCACGCTGATGCCCCAAAGACCCGAACGGGAAAACACTTCCAGCTCCGGGTGTGGCAGACGACGTTCGCGGTCGCGTAGGGCGCTGTCGCGTTTGAAGTCTTCGGCCAGGTCACTGGCGACGATCAGGGCTTGCTCATCGCTGGTTATGACCGCGACGTGGTGAGAAAGAGTCATGTGTTTCTCCAGAGATCTGGTCAAAAGTGTTCTGGTCGTTAAATCCAGGAATGCCGAGCGGGCAGCGTGCCGTTCAGGTGATAGGTGCCGACGGCGTGATATTTCCAGCGCACCGGGTCGTGCAGCGTGTGCACGCGAGCGTTGCGCCAGTGGCGGTCGAGGTTGAATTCGGCGAGGGTGGCGCGGCTGCCGGCCAGTTCGAAAAGCTTTTCGCTGGCCAGCAGCGAGATCTCGGTGGTCAGCACTTTGGCTTCGGCCACGGCAATCGAAGCGCGGGCGGCAGACTCGGCGGTGAGCGGCGCGGCATTGACTTGATCGAGCACTTGCCCGGCCTTGCGCAGCAGCGCTTCGGCGGCGTGCAGCTCAATCTTTAGCTTGCCGATGTCGGCGATCACATAAAGGTCGTCGCTGGCCCGTTCGACCTTGGCGTCGATCCACGGCCGTGCGCGGGTTTTCACGAACGCGATGGCGTCGTCGATGGCGCCCCGGGCGATGCCGGCGTCAATGGCTGCTTGAATCAGCTGCGACACGGCACCCTGAATGTTCGGGCTGTCATTGATCTTCCAGTTATCCACCACCAGCTCGGCGTCGACCTGCACGTTGTTGAGCAAAAGGGTGCCGCTGGCGGTGGTGCGTTGGCCGAAGCCCGACCAGTCATCCACGATGCGCAGGCCCGGTGTACCGCGGCGCACGAAGGCCAGTACTTGCTTGCCGTCGTCGTTCAGCGCCTTGACGGCGACCCAGTGGGCGAACAGGGCGCCGGTGGAATAGAACTTCTGCCCGTTGAGGACGAAGCCGTCGCCGTTGGCGGTGATTCGCGCCTTGAGTTCAAGGGTGTTTTTGGTGCCGCGTTCAGGTCCCGCGTTACCGATCCGCCAGCCGTCGAGCACGCTTTTGAACAGCTGTTTTTTTTGCGATTCGGTGGCGCTACCGAGCACCAGATTGAGAATGCCGAACTGGTTCTGCGGGATCTGTCCCAATGCCGGGTCGGCCGCGGAAATGATCGCGAATACCTCAGCAAGGGTGACGTATGAAACCTGCGGGCCACCGTACTCACGCGGGATAGCAATGCTGCCCAAACCACTGCGGGTGAACTGTTCGATTTCCGACCACGGCAGCTTGCGCAGCTGGTCGCGTTTAGCCGCATGCAGGCGAGCGACTTGCGCCAGCTCATGGGCAGCTTTGATGGCTTGTGCGTCGTTGCGCAAGACCTGCGCGGGCAACAACAGGGGGGCGATGTCCAGATCACTCTGGACGATTGCATCTGCCAGACTGGACATCAGTGCCGCTCCTTGGCTGCACGCAATGCCCTGGCGATCTGCACTGGGGTGATTGTGTTCCGGACCATACCTACCTCACATCTCATGGAAACGTCGCGAGGGCTGCGACGAACGAAAACAAGAATGTCCGGTGGTCCGGTGTATATACCCTAAGCGTGTATAAAAAATTAATAAACTAACTTTTAGGAATATGCATAGAAGGGTCTCACACAACCTTGTAGCAGCTGGCGAAGCCTGCGTTCGGCTGCGTAGCAGTCGCAAAATCAGGCACCGCGGTCATTCAGGTTAATCGCGGACTCAGGATTTACGACTGCTGCGCAGCCGAACGCAGGCTTCGCCAGCTGCTACAAGGGATCTCAGCGTTTGCGGGGTTCGGCGGCCATGAGTAGCTCCTTCGGCCGGGCCTTCAAATAGGGATTGGCGCAACCGATCTTCAGCCTGCGCGGTGGTGCCCAGCGGGAGTTGTTACCCACCCGGTCGAGGATGCAGTAAGTCACTTCCAGCCGCAGGTCTTCGCCGGCTTCGAGAATGATCGCCGGCGGCACCCAGACCTGGATCGGCTGGCCCACATCGCCGGCCTTGAGTCGTGGCAGATCCATGCGCACATCGCCCCAGCGCAGGGTGATTTCGTCGTCGGTGGCCATGTTCAGGTAGGGCTCGATGGTCAGCGGGACACCGCGCTTGATCTGGTTCGGATTGACCCCCTGACGGCGAATGGTCTCGGGGATGTTCACGGGCTCCAGACTCTGGTTTTCATCGCCGCACAGCGCAGACGGTTGGCCGCCGGGGCAGTCGAGTTTGATCTGCACCCGTTTGGCGGCGGACAGGGTTGGCCCTTGCCCGATCTGCATGATCCGGTAGTGAACGCGCGAGATGCCATTAGCGATGAAGCTCTGGGGCACACGCAGTTGGACCGGTTGGCCGACATCGTCGGCCGTCAGCACTCTGGAGGCCACGTAGCAGTTGTCCCAGAACAATTCGATCAGGTCGCCTTCGTCCATGCCGGAATAGGGCGCCACATCGATCAGCAGGTGCGCCGCCGAGGTGATGTTGATGCGGGTCTTGTGAGATTGCGCCAGGGTCGGGGCCGCAAGTTCGGGTTTGTTCGAAGTGCTTGTCATGGGTTTCTCCTTGAAGCCTTGCAGCGAAAGTCCGTTTCTGAAAGTTCGAAAGACGTGAATTACCGAGCAACAAAGTCATTCACTATTTGTGAGGTTAAATAATGAATGAGCGTGAGGTTCAACGCCTGTTGGAGACTAGATAAGAGTGCGCTTGAATAGGTGTCAATAGAGTTGGCTAGTTAAGTATGGGATCTAGTGTTATTCAGAAAAATCCTACGCATGGAAGTTAATAAGCGGCGCCGCTCTGTCGAACTTGGCCTTGGTTTATGGGCTTTTAGTGCGTTGTTGATGGCGAGGATCGGCTCGGTGAGGGTGCTGGGTTTGGCGAATTTTAGGCGAGGTTATTCTGTTGCAGGACATATATATGTACCGCACGCAGCTATAAAAAATTAACTATTATTTGGGTGGATGAATAAGCGCAGAGAACGTATCGAGAGGTTCTGCTAGTAGGGGGTTGTCACTTCCATCCATGGAAGTTAACAAGTAGTGACGCGATGTTTCAGTTGTGCGCGTTATTCAGGAACTTGCTGAGGAACTGTTTCGTCCGCTCTTCTTTCGGATTGGCAAACAGCGCCTTGGCTTCGCCTTGTTCGACGATCACACCTTTGTCGAAAAACACCACGCGGTTCGCCACGTCCCGGGCAAAGCCCATTTCGTGGGTGACGATGACCATGGTGCGTCGCTCTTCGGCGAGGCTGCGGATGGTCGCCAGCACTTCACCCACCAGCTCCGGGTCGAGGGCTGAGGTGGGTTCGTCGAACAGAATCACTTCCGGCTCCATCGCCAGCGCGCGGGCAATCGCCACACGCTGTTGCTGACCACCGGACAGGCGTCGCGGGTAAGCGTCTTCCTTGCCCGCCAGACCAACCCTGGCCATCAGCTTTTTACCCAGGGCAACGGCTTCGGCGTGCGGGATCTTCTTTACGATGATCGGGCCTTCGATAACGTTTTCCAGGGCGGTGCGATGAGGGAACAGGTTGAAGTTCTGGAACACGAAGCCCACGTGCTGGCGCAAACGTCGCACCAGGCCTTGCTGCTGGTTCAGCGGACGGCTGCCATCGATCTCGATGTCACCGACCTTGATCCGGCCGCTGGTGGGTTCTTCCAGGAAATTCAGGCAACGCAGGAACGTGGTTTTACCCGAGCCGCTAGGCCCGATGATCGCCACCACCTCGCCTTCCTTCACTTGCAGATCGATGCCGTTGAGCACGACTTGACCCTTGAACTGCTTTGTCAGTTTTTCCACGACAATCATTGGGTCAGGACTCCTGGTCGTGCCGATTGACCCGCTCTTCCAACTTGTTCTGCAGGTGCGACAGCACCGTGGCCAGAACCCAGTAGATCAGCGCGGCGGCAAGGTACATGGTGAACACTTCGAAGGTGCGCGCGGTAATCAGCTGCGCCTGGCGGAACAGCTCCGGCACCTGGATGGTGGCGGCCAGCGCGGTGTCCTTGACCAGCGAAATGAAGCTGTTGCCCAGCGGCGGCAATGCGGTGCGCATCGCTTGCGGGATGATGGCCCGGCGCAGGGTCTGCGCACGGGTCATGCCGATGCTGGCGGCAGCTTCCCACTGACCGCGCTCAATGGAGCTGATCGCGGAACGCAGGATTTCACAGGCGTAAGCGGCCATGTTCAGCGAGAAGCCGATCAGGGCCGCCGGTAGCGGATCGAGTTCCATGCCCAATTGCGGCAAGCCGTAATAGATCACGAACAGTTGCACCAGCAACGGCGTTCCGCGAAAGAACGACACGTAGATGCGGGCGATCCAGCTCACCAGCTTGAAGCGCGACAGGCGCATCAGTGCCAGGCCGAAGCCCAGCATGAGGCCGAAGAACATCCCGCCCAGGCTCAAGATGACCGTGTAGTAGGCCCCCTTGAGCAGGAAGGGCAGGGAGTCCAGTGCGAGTTGGAAAGCTTCTTCCATTATTTGGTGACGTCAGCGCTGAAGTATTTTTCCGAAAGCTTTTTCAGCGTGCCGTCGGCGCGCAGCTTGTCGATGGCCTTGTTCACGGCGGCCAGCAATTCAGGCTCGCCTTTGCGCAGGGCAATACCGGCTTCCTGACGGGAGAACGCTTCGCCGGCGGCGACAGTGTCCTTGGCTTTCTTGGCGTATTCCAGCGCGGCGAGGCGGTCGATCAGAATGGCGTCGATTCGGCCGACACGCAGATCCTGGAACTTGGTCGGATCATCGTCATAGGTCTTGATAATGGCTTTAGGCTGATTGTCCTTGAGCCATTGTTCGTAGTTGGTGCCCAGGCCTACACCGACTTTCTTGCCGTCCAGATCGGCGGCGGTCTTGATGGTGTCTTTGTTCTTGGTCAGAACCAGCGCCTGAATCCCGGAAACGGTGTACGGCTCCGAGAAGTCGTACTTCTTCTTGCGCTCTTCCGAGATGGTCACCTGGTTGATCACCGCGTCCAGACGCTTGGATTCCAGTGCTGCGAGGATGCCGTCCCATTTGGTCGGCTGCAGTTTGACCTTCACGCCCAGCTCTTTGGCCAGGGCTTCGGAAAACTCGACTTCGAAGCCAGCCAGCTTGCCGTCAGCGTCGACGAAACTGAACGGTGGGTAAGTGCCTTCCAGGCCAACGTTGATCACGCCAGCGTCTTTGATTTTTTGCAGCTGCTCACCGGCAACCGCTTGCCCCAGCAGACCGGCGCTCAGCGCCAGGCCCAGCGAACCTACCAGCAGATTTCGTCGTAGTGCGGAAAAATTCATGACAAGCCCCTGTGTTTTCTTATGAAGACGCTTTTAGGAATGTTGGCAAATTCGGGATTTGAACGACTGCAATATCCTGCCCTAAAGCAGCGTATGCGTCTCGCTGCAAATTCGCCTGCGGCGTGACTATATGATGGCGCTTTTAGATTGGAAAATAATTAATATCAATTTTGTTATTCTTTTTTAGAATATAAGTTGCCTTCGAAAAGATCGCAGCCTGCGGCAGCTCCTACATGGATCATGCTCGGCGCAAACTCCGGGTTAACGCCGATCAATGTAGGAGCTGCCGCAGGCTGCGATCTTTTGATCTTCGATCCTTACAAAAAACTGGTATAGGCAAACAACGCCGGTGCCCCACCGGTGTGCAGGAAGATGATCGGGCCGTCATTGAAGCGCTGGCGGCCGATGCCATCGAGCAAACCCGCCATGGCCTTGCCGGTGTAAACCGGGTCCAACAGCAAACCTTCCTGACTCGCCACCAGCTTCACGGCTGCCAACGTCCCGGCATTCGGTTCACCGTAGCGCGGGCCGAAATACTCGTCCCACAACTCGACCTTGAAACTCGCTGGCAGGTTCACGCCCAGCAGCTCGGCAGTGCGTTCGGCGAGGCCTTGGACTTTCGGGCGCTGGTCTTCGTCGCTGCGAGAAACCGTGACACCAATCACTGGCAAATCCGGCAGTGCTTCACTCAACGCCAACGCCAGACCGCTATGGGTCCCGGCACTGCCCGAGGCCAGAACCACGGCGGCGAATGTCAGCCCGGTGTCCTTGATCTGCTCGGCCAATTCCAGCCCGGCGCGCACATAACCCAAAGCGCCTAATGCATTCGAGCCACCAATCGGCACCAGATACGGCTTTTTGCCGTTGTTGCGCAGACGATCGGACAGGGCTTGCAGTTGTTCGTCGGCGTTGTCGAGGTTTTCCACCAACTCGACCTTGGCGTCGAACAGGTCCAGCAACAGCCGATTGCCGTTGCCGACATAGTTAGCGTCGTCAGTGCCCAAGGGGTTTTCCAGCAGGGCTACGCAGCCCAGGCCAAGCTTGGCTGCAATGGCAGCAGTCTGGCGCACGTGGTTGGACTGAAGCGCGCCAGCGGTAATCAAGGTGTCGGCGCCTTGTGCCAGTGCATCGGCCGCCAGGTATTCGAGCTTGCGCAGCTTGTTGCCGCCCATCGCCAGCGGCGTCAGGTCATCACGCTTGACGTACACATCGCGGCCCAGCCAGGTCGATAGGCGTTCGAGTTTTTCCAGGGAAGTAGGATGACCGAGCAGGTCTAGACGGTTAAAGCGGGCAAGCTGTTGTTTGATCATGGGGTCCGTACTGGCGGAGGGAGATGACAGGACTATAGGCACGCCTATTTAGCGGGGCAACTGCCAATCGCCTTATGCCCAAAAGTGCTGAGTACAGCACAATCGGTTCTTAATTCGGCTTCCAGACCATGCCGTAAAGTAATCGCGGTTAACGCGGCCAGACAGTCCGGCCGCCCGTGAGGAGTTTTTACCGTGAGCGAGCGTTCCAGTCATTGGCAACTGCAGACCATCGTCAGCCAACTGCGCACGGCGCGTGACCAGTGGCGCTTACAAAATGGCCGCGCCAGCACCGAACAGGGCGGTCGCGAGTTGCCTTCCCGTGCGGCCATGGCAGAGATTCTCGAAGCCTTCTGTGGCGCATTGTTCCCGATGCGCCTGGGGCCGGTGGATTTGCGCGAGGAGAGTGAAGACTTCTACGTTGGCCACACGCTGGACGTTGCGTTGAACGCGTTGCTGGCTCAGGCGCGACTCGAATTACGCTACGCCGCTCGCCACAGTGCTCAGGCCGACACTGAAGTCGAGGCCAAAACGATTCAGATCATTCAGGACTTCGCCCTCGCATTGCCGGGGCTGCGCAGTTTGCTCGACACCGACGTGCTGGCGGCCTATCACGGCGATCCGGCGGCTCGCAGCGTCGATGAAGTGTTGTTGTGCTATCCGGGGATTCTGGCGGTGATTCACCATCGCCTGGCCCATCACTTGTACCGCGCCGGATTGCCGCTGCTGGCACGGATCAGCGCGGAAATCGCGCACTCGGCCACCGGCATCGACATTCACCCTGGCGCGCAGATTGGTCGCAGCTTCTTCATCGATCACGGGACGGGTGTGGTGATCGGCGAGACGGCAATTATTGGTGAGCGCGTGCGGATTTATCAGGCCGTGACGTTGGGTGCCAAACGCTTCCCGGCGGATGAAGACGGTCAGTTGCAGAAGGGGCAGCCGCGACATCCGATTGTCGAGGATGACGTGGTGATCTATGCCGGTGCGACGATCCTGGGCCGGATCACCATCGGCAAGGGCTCGACCATTGGCGGCAATGTCTGGCTGACCCGCAGCGTGCCGGCGGGGAGCAACCTGACTCAGGCGAATCTGCAGCATGATGACGGGACGCAGAAGTAAGTCCCCGGCTTTTTGGTGACAGATAAACAGTCTTCGCTGGCTGTAGGAGCTGTCGAGTGAAACGAGGCTGCGATCTTTTCAAAGCACCCTAAAAACCAAAGTCAAAAGATCGCAGCCTCGTTTCACTCGACAGCTCCTACAAAATCCCCCAAACCCCGCGTCATACCCATCCTTTAGCTGGCGTACGAACAGTGCCGCCGAGCCTTGCGATTAGTCCTTAGCACCCTATTCATGTTTAACTTGAACGCTCATTCAAGTTAAACCGTCGGTTTGCTGCCCGCTCACAACAGGAGGCTTGCTTTTGCCGAGTCCGTTATTGATTGCCCTGTTTCACCCCCTTGAGGTGCGCGTTTCATGAGTGCATCGTCCCTCCCTCCAAGCGGCCAGGTCCGCATGAATCCGCCGGTGTTTTACTTCGCGGCGACCTTCATCCTGCTGTTTGGCATTGTCGTCATCGCCATGCCTGAACAGGCCGGCGCCTGGCTTCTGAAAGCGCAAAACTGGGCGGCCAACACGGTCGGTTGGTATTACATGCTCGCGATGACGCTGTATCTGGTCTTCGTGGTGGTCACCGCCTTGTCCGGCTACGGCAAGATCAAGCTCGGTGCCGACCACGACGAGCCCGAATTCAGTTACCTGTCCTGGGCCGGCATGCTCTTCGCCGCCGGGATCAGCATCACGCTGTTTTTCTTTTGCGTGTCCGAACCACTGACCCATTTGGCGCAACCCCCGCAAGGCGAGGCCGGCACGGCGGATGCGGCGCGTCAGGCGATGCAGATTCTGTTCCTGCACTGGGGCCTGCACGGCTGGGGCGTGTTCGCCTTCGTCGGCATGGCACTGGCCTACTTCGCTTATCGACATAACCTGCCGCTGGCCCTGCGTTCGGCGCTCTATCCGCTGATCGGCAAACGCATCAACGGCCCGATCGGTTACGCAGTGGACGGCTTCGGCATCATCGCCACGGTGTTCGGCCTCGGCGCCGACATGGGCTTTGGCGTGTTGCACCTCAACTCGGGTCTGGACTACCTGTTCGGCATCGCTCACACGCAGTGGATTCAGGTCGGCCTGATCACGCTGATGATGGGCGCGGCGATCATCGTGGCGGTGGCTGGCGTCGATAAAGGTGTGCGCGTGATGTCCGACATCAACATGCTGCTGGCCTGCGCGCTGCTGCTGTTTGTGTTGTTCGCCGGCCCGACTCAGCATTTGCTCAACACCTTGATCCAGAACATCGGTGACTACCTCGGCGCCTTGCCGATGAAGAGTTTCGACCTGTACGCCTACGACAAACCCAGTGACTGGCTGGGCGGTTGGACGGTGTTCTACTGGGCCTGGTGGATTGCATGGTCGCCGTTCGTGGGCCTGTTCATCGCACGGATTTCCCGTGGCCGGACCATCCGCGAATTCGTGTTCGGCGTGCTGTTGATTCCACTCGGCTTCACCCTCGCGTGGATGTCGATTTTCGGCAACAGCGCCATCGATCAAGTCCTCAACCACGGCATGAGCGCCCTCGGCATGTCGGCCATCGATAACCCGTCGATGACCCTCTATCTGCTGCTGGAAACCTACCCGTGGAGCAAAACCGTCATCGCGGTCACGGTGTTCATCAGCTTCGTGTTCTTCGTGACGTCTGCGGACTCCGGCACCGTGGTGCTGTCGACACTGTCCGCCAAGGGCGGCAATCCCGATGAAGACGGGCCGAAATGGCTGCGGGTGTTCTGGGGCGCGATGACGGCGCTGGTGACCAGCGCGCTGCTGTTCTCCGGCAGCATCGATGCGCTGAAATCAGCAGTGGTGCTGACCTCGTTGCCGTTTTCGCTGATCTTGCTGCTGATGATGTGGGGGCTGCACAAGGCGTTCTACCTGGAGTCGCAGAAGCAGATCGCGCAACTGCATTCCCTGGCACCGGTATCCGGATCGCGGCGTGGCGGCTGGCGTCAGCGCCTGAGTCAGGCGGTGCATTTCCCGTCACGCGATGAGGTCTATCGTTTCCTTGATACGACGGTGCGCCCGGCGATTGAAGAAGTCTCGGCGGTGTTCGTCGAGAAGGGCTTGAACGTGGTCACTCAGCCGGACCCGGCCAACGATAACGTCAGCCTGGAAATCGGTCACGGCGAGGAGCATCCGTTTATCTATCAAGTGCAGATGCGTGGCTACTTCACGCCGTCCTTCGCCCGTGGTGGCATGGGTTCCAAGGAACTCAACAACCGTCGTTACTACCGGGCCGAAGTGCATTTGAGCGAGGGCAGCCAGGACTACGATCTGGTGGGTTACACCAAGGAGCAGATCATCAACGACATCCTGGATCAGTACGAGCGGCACCTGCAGTTTTTGCATTTGGTGCGTTGATCGAGAACCGATGGCGCCAGGCCCTTTTCAGGTCTCGGCGCTCAACACCTTGAACAGTACCAGCGCCGCCACCGGCACACTGAACACCATCGTGCCGATCATCAGTTCCGAACTCAGTGACTGGCCGGCCGTGACCACACCAACGGCACCATTGATCATTGTCAGCGCCAGCCACAGGACCACGAAGCTGTAGGTCAGTGTCTGTTGGCTGAAGCCGATTTTTTCGCCGATGAACAACATCAGCGCCAGCAGGATCAGGCCGAAGGTGATGATGATGGTGGTGTGCATGGTGTGTTCCGCCCTTCGAATGTGTGTTGCTTTTGGGGCCGCCTTCGCGAGCAGGCTCGCTCCCACAAGGTCGTCGCAATCCTGTGGGAGCGAGCCTGCTCGCGATAGGGGCGCTGCGATGTCAAGTGAGCATAGTTAAACTAGCCCGCCGTTGACGCGCAGGACTTGCCCGTTGACCCACGCCGAATCCGGACCGACCAGGAAGGACACGACGCGGGATATGTCTTCTGGCTGCGCCAGACGTTCCAGTGGGGCCATCTTGGCGAAGGACTGGATCTGCTCCTCGCTCTTGCCGTGCAGGAACAGATCGGTGGCGACTGGGCCAGGCGCCACGGCGTTGACGGTGATGTTGCGACCGCGCATTTCCTTGGCGAACACCTGGGTCAGGGATTCCACCGCCGCTTTGCTGGCGATGTACACCGCGTAGCCCGGCAGGTTCATGCCGACGGTGCTGCTGGAGAAGTTGATGATCCGGCCACCGCTGTTCAGGCGAGTGGCGGCTTCACGCAGGGTGTTGAACGTGCCGCGAGCGTGGATGTTGAAGTTCTGGTCGAACAGCTCATCTGTGTGTTGCGCCAGCGGCAGGACTTTGAGAATGCCGGCGTTGTTCACCAGCACATCGACCTTGCCCAGTTGTGTTTCGGTCTCGTCGAACATCCGGCGTACGTCGTTGGCGTTCGCGACATCAGCCTTGATCGCTATGGCCTGGTGGCCGGCCTGGCGCAATTCGACAACCAGAGCCGAGGCTTCAGTGGCGCTGCTGGCGTAGTTGATGGCGACGGCGAAACCCTGGTTGGCCAAGTGTTTGGCGATCACCGCGCCGATGCCGCGGGAGGCGCCGGTCACGATGGCAACTTTCGAAGTTTGAGTAGTCATGGCGGTGATTCCTTTGAGTCGTGAGTTGTTTGCTCGGTGTGAAGCCAGATTCACATGTTTACTCAGGCGGATAAATGCACGAGAGTTGCCTTGACTGTTCAATAATCGCCAACAATCGACCGCCAGGAGACCCGCATGGATCAAGTCAAAGCGATGAAGGTTTTCGTGCGGATCTACGAGCGCAGCAGCTTCACGCTGGCTGCCGACGACCTGAATCTGCCGCGGGCGACGCTGACCCACACGCTGAATCAATTCGAAGCCTGGCTCGGCACACGTTTATTGGAGCGAAGCACTCGCAAGGTGCGTCCTACGCTGGATGGCGAGGCTTACTACCTGCGTTGTGTGCAGCTGCTGGCGGAACTGGAAGAAGCTGAACTGGCGTTTCGCAGCGTGGCGCCGAAGGGGCGATTGCGCGTGGACTTGCACGGCACGTTAGCCAAGCACTTTGTCATCCCTGCGTTGCCGCAATTCATGGCGCGCTACCCGGATATCGAGTTGTCCATCAGTGAGGCGGATCGTTTTGTCGATCTAATCGCTGAAGGCGTCGACTGCGTGCTGCGCGCCGGCACCTTGGGCGACTCCGCGCTGATCGGCCGCCGCGTCGCCAACCTGCGCCAAATCACCTGCGCCAGCCCCGCGTACCTGCGCAAATACGGCGAACCGAAAAGCCTCGACGACCTGAAACATCATCGTGCCGTGAACTACGTCTCGCGAACGACTGCCAAGTTGTTTCCGTTCGAATTCATGGTGGATGGCGAGCTGAAGGAAGTGGCTATCGATGGCGCGCTTTCAGTTTTCGGCGCGGAAATTTATGCGGCGTCGGCGATTGCCGGGCTGGGCCTGATCCAGTGCCCGCATTACCGAATGGAAACGCAGATTTCCCAGGGCTTGGTGCAGGAAGTCCTGATCGATACGCCACCACCGCCGATGCCGGTTTCGGTGTTGTATCCGCACAACCGACACATGTCGCCACGGGTTCGGGTGTTCATGGATTGGCTGGGGGAAGTGTTTGCGGGGGCACAGTAGCCTCGGTTCCACAGAGCGTGAGAACGATCAACTGGCGGCAAAGATGAAATATGTGAAACGTTTCAGCATTTTCTCGAGTCCGAGGTTCATCGGCGTTTGTCTGGGCGTATGCTGGGCAACTTGCGAAGCAGTCGATACCAACTTCAAGACAGACAAGAGAGGATTCGATGACCTACACCGCTGCCGAAAACCGCTACGACTCCATCCCTTACCGCCGCGTGGGTCGCAGCGGGCTGGTGCTGCCGGCACTGTCTCTGGGCCTGTGGCACAACTTCGGCGACAGCACGCCGATCGACACCCAGCGTTCGTTGCTGCGTACCGCGTTTGATCTTGGCATCAACCATTTCGACCTGGCCAACAACTACGGCCCGCCGTACGGCAGCGCCGAGATCAACTTCGGTCGTTTGCTGCGTGAAGACTTCAAGCAGTATCGCGACGAGCTGATTATCTCGAGCAAGGCCGGTTGGGACATGTGGGCCGGCCCTTATGGTCAGGGTGGCGGTTCGCGCAAATACGTGCTGGCCAGCCTTGATCAGAGCTTGCAGCGCCTGGGCCTGGACTACGTGGACATCTTCTATTCCCACCGCTTCGACCCGGATACGCCGCTGGAAGAAACTGCCAGCGCACTGGCCACCGCCGTGCAACAGGGCAAGGCGTTGTACATCGGTATCTCCTCATACTCGGGCGTTAAAACCCGTGAAATGGCCGCACTGCTGAAAGAGTGGAAAGTCCCGTTGCTGATTCACCAACCGGCTTACAACCTGCTCAATCGATGGGTGGAAAAAGACCTGCTGGATACGACGGACGAACTCGGTACGGGCGTGATTGCGTTTACGCCGCTGGCTCAGGGGTTGTTGACCGACAAGTACCTCAACGGTGTGCCGGCGGACGCGCGGGTCAATCGTCCGGGGGGTGGTTCGTTGCAGGCGGCGCACCTGTCCGAAGCCAACATCGCTCATGTGCGTGCACTGAATGAGATCGCCAAGCGTCGCGGTCAGAGCCTGGCGCAGCTGGCATTGTCGTGGACGTTACGCGATCCGCGTGTGACGTCGGCGCTGATCGGTGCGAGCCGGCCCGAGCAGATTATCGAGAACGTCGGGGCGTTGAAGAATCTGAGCTTTAGCTCGGAGGAATTGGCAGAGATTGACCGGTTTGCCCAGGAGGGCGGGGTTAATCTTTGGGAGAAGCCTTCGACGGCGGAGTAAGTGTTCGGTGCCGGATCTTCCGGCGACTGTTCCGCCGCCATCGCGAGCAGGCTCGCTCCCACATTGGATTGCATTTCAACTGTGAGAGCGAGCCTGCTCGCGATGGGGCCAGTACAGGCAGTGGATATGTCAGAAACTCACCGAAAAAACGGCACATCCCCCAACACCGTCGCCCGCTGCATCACCCGCCGCGCTGGCCGGTAATCATCCACGGCGTAATGCTGTGTCACGCGGTTATCCCAAAACGCCACGTCGTCCTTCTGCCAACGCCAGCGAATGGTAAATTCCGGCCGTGTCGCGTGGGCAAACAGAAACTTCAGAATCACCTCGCTTTCGGTTTCCGACAGTTCATTGATCTTCGACGTGAAGCCTTCATTGACGAACAACGACCGGCGTCCGCTCACCGGGTGTGTGCGAATGACCGGGTGCGACAGCGGCGGGTTTTTCCTGCGCGCTTCTTCCCACTGAGCCAATGCTTCAGGTGTGTTGCCATAGCGCTCCAGTGGGAACGAACGAGTGAAATCGTGGGTCGCAGTCAGCCCTTCGAGCAAGGACTTCATCGGCGCGGACAACGCTTCATACGCCGCAATACCACTGGCCCACAACGTGTCGCCCCCAAACTCCGGCAGCAGCTTGGCGCTGAGCACCGCGCCCATGGCCGGGGTCGGCAGGAAGGTCACGTCGGTGTGCCAGATCGCGTTGTCGCGCACGTCGGTGACGGCGGTGTCGAGGATTAGCACTTCGGGCTGTTCCGGCACATTCGGGTAGATCGGGTGAATGTGCAGGTCGCCGAAATTGGCAGCGAAACGCGCCTGTTGCTGGGGTGTGATCGGCTGATCGCGGAAGAACAACACTTGATGTTTGAGCAGCGCCTGCTCGATGGCGTCGCGCTGTTCCAGGTTCAGCGGTTGGCTGATGTCGACGCCGCTGATGTGTGCGCCGAGGGCGTAGCTTAAGGGGACGACGGTCAGGTTGCTCATGGTCTTTCTCTAATCAGGGGCGCCGAGCTTTTTGTGGGAGCGAGCCTGCTCGCGAATGCGGTGTTTCAGTCGAAGCAATGTTGCCTGACACTCTGCATTCGCGAGCAGGCTCGCTCCCACATGATGAATAGTCAGTGAGCCTGGCCATGCCACGGCACCAGTTTGCGTTGCAGGGCGCGCAAGCCCATCTCCATGGCGAAGGCGATCAGCGCGATCACCAGAATCCCCAGCACCACCACATCAGTGACCAGGAACTGCGCGGCCGACTGCACCATGAAGCCCAAACCACTGGTGGCGGCGATCAGTTCGGCGGCGACCAGCGTCGACCAACCCACACCCAAGCCAATCCGCACACCGGTCAAAATGTCCGGCAACGCGCTCGGCAGAATCACATGGCGAATCAACTGCGCCCGGGTCGCGCCCAAGGACTGTGCAGCACGCAATTTGGCCGGGTCGACGGTACGCACGCCGGTCGCGGTAGCGATGGCGATCGGGGCGAAGATCGCGAGGTAGATCAGCAAGACTTTCGACAGCTCACCGATGCCGCACCAGATCACGATGAGTGGCAGATAAGCCAACGGTGGAATAGGGCGGTAGAACTCGATCAGCGGATCGAGAATGCCGCGAGCAATGCGGTTGTGGCCGATGGCGATGCCGACCGGCACGGCGGTCAGCACCGCGAAGCCCAGGCCCAGGCCAATTCGGCTGAGGCTCGCGCCCAAGTGCTGCCACAACGTTGAATCCATGTAGCCGGTGGTCACCAGCAGCCAGCCTTTTTGCAGTACGGCGGAGGGTGGCGGCAGGAACAGCGGTTCGATCATTCCAGTGGCGGTGACGGCCCACCAAATGACCACGAGCGCGACGAGCGTCAGCAGACTGATCAAGCGAGTACTAAGGCTGCGTCGAACAGGAATCACCGTCGAGTTCGGTTTGACCGTGACGGCCGGAATCTCGTAGCTGCTCATACGGTCTCCTGCCGCTGGGCGGCGCTGCGTTGGGAGAACACTTTGGCGAGCACGTGTTCGCGGGTTTCGATAAAACGCGGGTCGGACTTGATCGATCGAGCCGACTCACCGGCGGCGTAACGCTGACCGAAATCCAGGCTCAGGCGTTCGACGATTTGCCCAGGATTCGGCGCCAGCAGAATCAGGTCCGTGGCGAGAAACACCGCTTCTTCGATGTCGTGAGTAATCAGAAATACCGGTTTGGCGGTGCGCTGCCAGACTTGCAGCAGCAACTCCTGCATTTGTTCACGGGTGAAGGCATCGAGGGCGCCGAAGGGCTCGTCCATCAGCAAAACGCGCGGATCAGCAGCGAGGGCGCGGGCCAGGCCGACACGTTGCTTCTGGCCGCCCGAGAGTTGCCAGATCCGACGGTTTTCGAAGCCGGAAAGGTCGACCAGCGCGAGCATTTCCCGGGCGCGGACTTCGCGTTTGTCTCGGGAAATACCCGCCAATTCCAGACCGAAACCGACGTTGGCCAGCACGTCCTGCCAGGGCAGCAGCGCGTCGTCCTGGAACACCACGCCGCGTTCGGCGCTCGGGCCTTTGACCGGCACGCCGTCAAGGGTGATGCGCCCGGCGCTAGGCTCGACGAAACCGGCAATCAGGTTCAACAGCGAAGTCTTGCCACTGCCGGACGGGCCGAGGGCAACCAGCAATTGCTGGGGCCCAAGGCTCAGGGAAATATCCGCCAGCACCGGTTCCGGGCTGCCGGGATACTGTGCGCTGATGCGCTCCAGCTGTAGCAAAGCCATCGCGGTTAACTCCGATCAGTTGGTGATGTACTTGGCGCTGACGTAGGGGGCGTAGTCCGGCAGCACGGCTTCGACTTTGCCTTGTTCTTTCAGGAACGCGGCGGTGTCGGTGATGGCCTTGGTGGTCGGCGCGCCAAGGGTGATCACCTGATCAGCCGCCAACGGGTAGACGTTGCCTTGCAGCAGCAATGGAATGTCGCTGGCCTTGGCACCGGAGAGTTTCACCAGCTTGTCGACGTTGCTTTGGTTGGCGAGCCAGGCTTTTGGATCTTTGCGATAGTCGGCGTAGGCATCGAGGGTCACTTTGGCGAACGCGGTGACGATTTCCGGGTGCTTCTCGGCGAAGTCTTTACGCACGATCCAGGCATCAAAGGTCGGTGCGCCGAACTTGGCCAGTTCACCGGAGGTGATCAGTACTTTGCCGTTTTCCTTGGCGACACCGAGGGCTGGGTCCCACACGTAAGTGGCGTCGATATCACCGCGTTTCCACGCGGCAATGATGGCTGGCGGGGCGAGGTTGAGGACGGTGACTTTCGATGGGTCGATGTTCCAGTGCTTCAGCGCGGCCAACAGGCTGTAGTGGCCGGTGGAAACGAACGGCACGGCGATTTTCTTGCCGATCAGGTCTTGTGGGGTTTTGATCCCGGAACCGTCGCGAGCAACCAGGGCTTCAGCGGCACCGATCTGGGTAGCGATGAGGAAGGTTTCTACCGGGACTTTGCGGGTGATTGCCGCCGTCAGGGGGCTGGAACCGAGGTAACCGATCTGCACGTCGCCGGAAGCGATGGCGGCGATGATGTCGGCGCCGTTGTCGAATTTGCGCCAGTCGATTTTGGCGTTAGTGGCTTTTTCGTACGCGCCGTCAGCCTGGGCGACTTTCGCCGGGTCTACGGTGGTCTGGTAGGCGACGGTGACGTCAGCCGCCTGGGCAAAGAAACTCACCGCAGCCAGAGACGCGGCCGCCAGGAGGCGAAGGGGGAAAGTCAGTTTCATTGAGAAGCTCCTTGTCAGGCGACCGAGAGTCGGCGTGAAAAAGAGACTAAATGATATAAGAATCCGAAAATAAATAACTTTTTCGAATGAGCTTATGAGCGGAAAATTCTAAGGAATGGGTGAGAGGGTAGCGGAGATTTTGTGATTGTGTGCAGTCAGGTGGATCGACCCCTCACCCCAGCCCTCTCCCCACGGGGGAGAGGGGGAAAGGGGGAAAGGGGGCCGATCTTCATGCTTTTCAGACCCTGAGTTCGACTCGGGCTTTCAGGTCGATGTATGACGTGAGACACCTCGGTCAGTCCCCTCTACCCCTTGGGGAGAGGGTTAGGGTGAGGGGTGGATCTTGAGGTCAGTTACTGATCGCCAAAATACTGGCCTGATACGACCCGACAAACACATCGAAATCGCCAACTTCGTTCTGCTCCAGCTCTACTTGCTCGGCCAGAGACGAACGCGCCCGCTCTTCAAATTTCGCCTGGTCTTCGCTTGAAAGCGGCTCGCTGCGGAAAAACTCCGCATGTGCCTGGCTCTGACGCAGAGAGAACTGACTGAAGCTCTCCTTGTGCTCTGCCATCGCCGCCAGCACCTGGGCCGATGGCGTCAGCGAAGGGTCCTTGACCTTGGCCAGCTGCGCATCCAACGCCTTGCTGTGTGCATCGCCGCCATGACTCTGATCCAGCATCGCCGCCAGGGGTGCAATCTTCTCCAGCAACTCGCTGGCCCACTCTTTCAGGTCCACCGGATGACCGTCGCGTTGCAGTTGCAGGCCCGGACGGCGACCTTCCTTTACCACGCTGAGGAAGTTCGAGGTCGCGTTGCCGCACGAGGTATTGGTCAGCAGCGGGCTGTCGTTCAGCGCGCAATACAGCAGGAACGCGTCGAGGAACCGCGATTCCGGCAGGTCGATGCCCATCGGCAGGAACGGGTTGATGTCCAGGCAACGTACTTCGACGTACTGAATGCCGCGGGCCACCAGCGCCTGGATCGGCCGTTCGCCGGTGTAGGTCACGCGTTTCGGGCGGATGTTGGAGTAGTACTCGTTTTCGATTTGCAGGATGTTGGTGTTGAGCTGAACCCACTCTCCGTCCTGATGCGTGCCGATTTCGACGTACGGCGCGTAAGGCGTTGCGACTGCTTTGCGCAGGCTATCGGTATAGCTCGCCAAGTCGTTGTAGCACGGCGTCAAACCGGCCTGGGCGTTGCTCTGGTAACCCAGGTCGCTCATGCGCAGGCTGGTGGCGTACGGCAGGTACAAGGTGTCCGGGTCCAGTTGTTCCAACTGATGCGAACGACCGCGCAGGAATCCCGCGTCCAGCGCCGGCGAGGCACCGAACAGGTACATCAGCAGCCAGCTGTAGCGCCGGAAGTTACGGATCAGCGCGATGTAGGCCGACGATTGATAGTCGCGGTCGGTGCCGACAAAACCTTCTGCTTCCTTGAGCAGCGGCCAGAGCTTTTCCGGCAGGGAAAAGTTGTAGTGAATCCCGGCGATGCACTGCATGGTCTTGCCATAGCGCAGGGCCAGGCCCTTGCGGTAGACGTATTTGAGCTGACCGATGTTGGAGGTGCCGTAATAGGCGATCGGGATGTCTTCCTCGGCCGGCAACGGGCACGGCATCGATGGACTCCACAGGTACTCGTTGCCGAGCTTGCTGTAGGCAAAACGGTGAATCTTGTCCAGGCTCGCCAGGGTGTCCGCCGGGTCGGGCAGGGCAGGCGTGATGAACTCCAGCAGCGACTCGGAATAGTCGGTGGTGATTTGTTCGTTGGTCAGCGCGGAACCCAATTCTTCCGGGTGCGGCGTTTGCGCCAGGCGACCTTCGCCGGTCACGCGCAGGCATTCACGTTCGATGCCGTGAAGGCACTGTTCGAGCAGAGAGAGGTTAGCGCGCTCGCCGAGCAGAGCCAGGCGGCGGTTGAGAAGTTCGCTCAAGTTGGATTCCTTCACGCGTCAGTCGCCCCAATATGGGGGTGGGCAAGACGGTCTACAAGGGTGAAGTTAAAACTGGCGTTGTCGCCTGGTTTTCGGACCGCACACGGCTGCTGGCAGCCAGCCAAGGATTGATCGCCGCAATCCCCTGTGGGAGCGAGCTTGTGTGGCGAGGGGATTTATCCCCGTTGGGTCGCGAAGCGGCCCTGAACCTGTGATTACGGTGTTTCAGAAAAACCGTATTCACCGGGTTTGCGACTGCTTCGCAGCCGAACGGGGATAAATCCCCTCGCCACAGCTCGCTCCCACAGGAAACTCCGACGCTGCGGTCACAGCGCCGAAATTAACTCAAATTGGGCATGGGGAGCTATAGGACAGCGAACGTGCCTTGTGCTTTTGCGACGAGTTTGTCGCCTTGCATCACGTCGGCTTCGACCACCAGCGTGCGCCGGCCCGGGTGGATCACCCGCGCCGTGCACATCACTTCACCGTCTGCGACGGCGCGAATGTAATTGATCTTGCACTCGATGGTCGCGCTCTGCTGGTCAAAGCCGTGGGTGCTGGAACAGGCCAGCCCCATGGCAATGTCCACCAGGCTGAACAAGGCCCCGCCGTGCAGCTTGCCGCCGCGATTGCGCAGCTCTGGCGCAAGCCCGAGGGCGACTTGCGCCACCCCGGCCTCCAGACTGTGCAAGCGACACCCCAGCAACTTGAAAAAAGCGCTTTCGGTCAGCCCGGCCGGGATGTCCATCAGCGTTTCTTCAACTGCTTGGCGTTGGCGAACAGCGAAGCCATGGCGTTGTTGGCCGGAGCCGCCGCCGTGGTTTCTTTACGCGGTGCGGTGTTCTGGGACTGGCGTGGCGCCGAACCCGGACGTGCACCACGGGCACCGTCGATTTTCTCGCCCGGCGTGTCGCTCATGCGCATCGACAGGCCCACGCGTTTGCGCGGGATGTCGACTTCCATGACCTTCACTTTCACCACGTCACCGGCCTTCACCGCTTCACGCGGGTCCTTGATGAACTTCTCCGAAAGCGCAGAGATGTGCACCAAACCGTCCTGATGCACGCCGATGTCGACGAAAGCACCGAAGTTGGTCACGTTGGTCACCACGCCTTCGAGGATCATCCCCAGCTCCAGGTCCTTGAGGTCTTCGACGCCTTCCTGGAACTCGGCGGTCTTGAACTCGGGACGCGGATCGCGGCCAGGTTTTTCCAGCTCTTGCAGGATGTCGGTGACCGTTGGCAGACCGAAGGTTTCGTCGGTGTACTTTTTCGGATCAAGACGCTTGAGGAAGCTGGCGTCGCCGATCAGCGAGCGAATGTCGCGGTCAGTCTCAGCGGCGATGCGCTGGACCAGCGGATAGGCTTCCGGGTGAACCGCAGACGAATCCAGCGGGTTGTCGCCGTTCATGACGCGCAGGAAGCCAGCGGCCTGTTCGAAGGTTTTCTCGCCCAAACGAGCGACTTTCTTCAGTGCCGCGCGGGTTTTGAACGCGCCGTGTTCGTCGCGGTGGCTGACGATGTTTTGCGCCAGGGTCGCGTTGAGGCCAGAGATGCGGGCCAACAGCGCCACGGAAGCGGTGTTGACGTCGACGCCGACGGCGTTCACGCAGTCCTCGACTACAGCGTCCAGGCCACGCGCCAGTTTCAGCTGCGACACGTCGTGCTGGTACTGGCCGACGCCGATGGATTTCGGGTCGATCTTCACCAGCTCGGCCAGTGGATCCTGCAGGCGACGGGCAATCGACACCGCGCCACGGATCGACACGTCGAGGTCCGGGAATTCCTTGGAAGCCAGTTCCGACGCCGAGTAAACCGATGCACCAGCCTCGGAGACCATGACTTTGGTCATCTTCATGGCTGGGTATTTTTTGATCAGCTCAGCGGCCAGTTTGTCGGTTTCGCGGCTGGCGGTGCCGTTGCCGATGGCGATCAGGTCCACCGCGTGCTTGGCGCACAGGGCGGCGAGGATCGCGATGGTCTGGTCCCACTTGTTGTGCGGCACGTGCGGGTAAACCGTGGCGTGATCCAGCAATTTGCCGGTGGAATCGACCACGGCCACCTTGCAACCGGTGCGCAGGCCCGGATCGAGACCCAATGTGGCACGCGGGCCAGCCGGCGCCGACAGCAGCAAGTCATGCAGGTTGTGAGCGAACACGTTGATCGCTTCGGTTTCCGCGCCATCGCGCAGTTCGCCCAGCAGGTCGGTTTCCAGATGGGTGTAGAGCTTGACCTTCCAGGTCCAGCGCACCACTTCGCCGAGCCATTTGTCGGCGGCGCGGTTCTGGTTCTGGATGCCGAATTGCTGACCGATCATGCCTTCGCACGGGTGCATGGTGCCCGGCAGTTCGTCGCCGACTTTCAGCGCCGAACTCAGAATGCCTTCGTTGCGGCCACGGAAAATAGCGAGCGCGCGGTGCGACGGCATGCTTTTCAGCGGTTCGTCGTGTTCGAAGTAGTCGCGGAACTTGGCGCCTTCCTCTTCTTTGCCGGCGATGACGCGGGCACTCAGAGTGGCTTCCTGCTTGAGGTAACTGCGCAATTTGTCCAGCAAACCGGCGTCTTCGGCGAAGCGCTCCATGAGGATGTACTTGGCGCCTTCGAGGGCAGCCTTCACGTCGGCCACGCCTTTTTCGGCGTCGACGAAGCGTGCGGCTTCGGCGTCTGGCGTCAGGGTCGGGTCGTTGAACAGGCCGTCGGCCAGCTCGCCGAGGCCGGCTTCCAGGGCGATCTGACCCTTGGTGCGGCGCTTCTGCTTGTACGGCAGGTACAAGTCTTCGAGGCGGGTCTTGGTGTCGGCGAGTTTGATGTCGCGTTCAAGTTGCGGGGTCAGCTTGCCTTGTTCCTGGATGCTGGCAAGGATGCTGATGCGCCGTTCGTCGAGTTCTCGCAGGTAGCGCAAACGCTCTTCCAGATGACGCAACTGGATGTCATCGAGGCTGCCGGTCACTTCTTTCCGGTAGCGGGCGATGAAGGGCACCGTGGAGCCTTCATCGAGTAGCGCGACGGCCGCTTCGACCTGTTGTGGGCGTACACCGAGTTCCTCGGCGATGCGGCTGTTGATGCTGTCCATAAAACCACCTGACAAATTGTGAAAGCAGGCTCGCAGGCGCAGAGATAAGGGCTCGGCGAGTCTGGTTGAGCGGCCTGGCCTGCGCCGCTACCTGGATCAACAGGTATTCCGTTGACCCGTGAAATCGAACAATTACTGCCGCAGCCGTGAAAATAAAAGGTGGCCACTCGCAGCAATGATCAGACGTTGCCTGACACAAAAGGCCGCGCATTATAACCAGCGTTCTGTCATTCGGGGGCATCGCAGGCTGTAGGCATAAAGGCCGGATTTCTGGCGATGAAGGAAAAATCTGCTAACAATGCACACGGTGCGTATAACGGCAGCTACGCCATAATGCGCGCCGAGATCAAAGGAGCATCTAATGAGCAGCACTGCAAACATTGCTGAAGGCGAAAAAATTCTTATTGTTGACGACGATCCAGGGCTGAGCAGCCTGCTGGAACGTTTTTTCGTCAGCAAGGGCTACCGCGCCCGCGCCGTACCGAACACGGAACAAATGGATCGCCTGCTGGCGCGTGAAGTGTTCAACCTGGTCGTCCTCGACCTGATGCTGCCCGGCGAAGACGGCTTGACCGCCTGCCGCCGTCTACGCGGCGCGAACAATCAGATCCCGATCATCATGCTCACCGCCAAGGGCGATGAGCTGAGCCGAATCAAGGGCCTCGAACTGGGCGCCGACGATTACCTGGCCAAGCCGTTCAACCCGGACGAGCTGATGGCGCGTGTCAAAGCCGTCCTGCGCCGTCAGTCGACGCCTGTGCCGGGCGCACCGGGCAGCGAAGACGAAAGCGTGACCTTCGGTGACTACGAACTGTCCCTGGCGACCCGCGAACTCAAGCGCGGTGACGAAGTGCACATGCTCACCACCGGTGAGTTTGCGGTACTCAAGGCGTTGGTCATGAACGCCCGTCAGCCACTGACCCGCGATAAACTGATGAACCTGGCCCGTGGCCGCGAGTGGGATGCCCTGGAGCGTTCCATCGACGTGCAGATCTCCCGTCTGCGCCGGATGATCGAGCCCGATCCTTCCAAACCGCGTTACATCCAGACAGTCTGGGGCGTGGGTTACGTGTTCGTTCCGGATGGCGCCGCCACCAAGTGATCGGTGATTTGTAGGAGCGGGTCTTGCGGGCAACGGGTCAGATGACCTTGTCCGCAGACTCGCGATCCGCAATATGCGAGCATCGCTCGCTCCTGCAAGTGTGTAGCGGTTATCCATGAAAACCCCCGTTTGGTTCCCCCAGAGTTTCTTCTCCCGCACCCTTTGGCTGGTGCTGATCGTCGTCCTGTTCTCCAAGGCGCTGACCCTGGTTTATCTGTTGATGAACGAAGACGTGCTGGTGGACCGCCAATACAGCCACGGCGTCGCCTTGACGCTGCGCGCTTATTGGGCGGCCGATGAAGAAAACCGCACGAAGATTGCCGATGCCGCGACCCTGATCCGGGTAGTGGGCGCTGGCGTGCCGGAAGGTGAGCAGCACTGGCCTTACAGCGAGATCTATCAGCGGCAGATGCAGGCGGAGCTGGGGGCCGACACCGAAGTCCGATTGCGTATGCATTCGCCGCCAGCCCTGTGGGTTCGGGCGCCAAGCCTGGGTGACGGCTGGCTGAAAGTGCCGCTTTACCCGCATCCGTTGCGCGGCCAGAAAATCTGGAACGTGCTCGGCTGGTTCCTCGCTATCGGCTTGCTGTCCACCGCCTCGGCGTGGATTTTCGTCAGCCAGCTCAATCAACCGTTGAAACGTCTGGTCTATGCCGCGAGGCAACTCGGCCAGGGCCGCAGTGTGCGCCTGCCGATCAGTGACACGCCGAGTGAAATGACCGAGGTCTATCGCGCCTTCAACCAGATGGCCGAAGACGTCGAACAGGCCGGTCGCGAGCGCGAACTGATGCTCGCCGGGGTCTCCCATGACTTGCGCACACCGTTGACCCGTTTGCGGCTGTCTCTGGAGTTGATGGGCGACCACAGCGACCTGACGGACGACATGGTGCGCGACATCGAAGACATGGACGCGATTCTCGACCAGTTCCTGGCGTTCATTCGCGATGGTCGCGACGAGTCGGTGGAAGAGGTGGACCTGAGCGATCTGGTGCGCGAGGTCGCGGCGCCGTACAACCAGAATGAAGAGAAAGTGCGCCTGCGCCTGGAGCCGATACAGCCGTTTCCGTTGCGTCGGGTGTCGATGAAGCGGCTGCTGAACAACCTGATTGGCAACGCCCTGCATCACGCTGGCAGCGGGGTTGAGGTGGCAGCTTACGTGTCCGGGGATACCAGCGCGCCGTATGTGGTGCTGAGTGTCATGGACCGTGGGGCGGGGATTGATCCGTCGGAGCTGGAAGCGATCTTCAACCCGTTTACTCGGGGTGACCGTGCCCGGGGTGGCAAGGGGACCGGGTTGGGCTTGGCGATCGTGAAGCGGATTGCTTCGATGCATGGCGGGAATGTTGAGCTGCGTAACCGTTCTGGTGGTGGGCTGGAAGCGCGGGTGCGGTTACCGCTTGGGTTGATGCTGCCTAGAGACGCGGTGTAGCCAAAATCCACCCCTCATCCCAACCCTCTCCCCACGGGGGAGAGGGGGAAAGGGAGCAGACCGCATGTTTTTCAAATCCTGAGTTCACCTCGATTTCTCAGGTCGATGTAGCTCTAAGAACACCTCGGTCAGTCCCCTCTACCCTCTGGGGCGGTCCGACGTTTCGGGAGGGTTAGGGTGAGGGGTGGATTTAGCTGACACCCCCCCACCCGCAAGCCATCAACCCTTGCCTTTGGTCCGCGTCATATTCGGCCCACCATTCTTCTCAAGATGCTCAATGATGATCCCCGCCACATTCTTGCTAGTGGTGGTTTCAATCCCTTCCAGCCCCGGTGACGAATTCACTTCCATCACCAGCGGCCCGTGATTGGAACGCAGGATATCCACACCTGCCACCGCCAACCCCATGACCTTCGCCGCGCGCAACGCCGTCATGCGTTCTTCCGGCGTGATCTTGATCAGGCTGGCGCTGCCACCGCGATGCAGGTTGGAGCGAAACTCCCCAGGCTTGGCCTGGCGCTTCATCGCCGCGATCACCTTGTCGCCCACCACGAAGCAGCGAATGTCCGCCCCGCCGGCTTCCTTGATGTATTCCTGAACCATGATGTTCTGCTTCAGGCCCATGAACGCCTCGATCACCGACTCCGCCGCCGTCGCCGTTTCACACAGTACGACGCCGATGCCCTGAGTGCCTTCCAGTACCTTGATCACCAGCGGCGCCCCATTGACCATCTCGATCAAGTCGGGAATGTCGTCCGGGGAGTGAGCAAAACCAGTAACCGGCAAACCGATCCCCCGGCGTGACAGTAATTGCAGGGACCGCAGTTTGTCCCGCGAGCGGGCGATGGCCACCGATTCGTTGAGTGGAAAAACGCCCATCATTTCGAACTGACGCAACACCGCGCAGCCATAAAAAGTCACCGACGCGCCAATCCGCGGGATCACCGCATCGAAACCCTCCAGCGGTTTGCCTCGGTAGTGGATCTGCGGCTTGTGGCTGGCGATGTTCATGTAGGCGCGCAGGGTGTCGATCACCACCATTTCATGGCCACGCTCGGTACCGGCTTCGACCAGACGACGAGTGGAATACAGACGCGGGTTCCGCGACAGCACAGCGATCTTCATGCAACACCTGTGGAGGAGGTAGATACCGGGAACACCGGCTTGTCTTGT
Source organism: Pseudomonas sp. LB3P25 (assembly GCF_054897985.1). NCBI lineage: Bacteria > Pseudomonadati > Pseudomonadota > Gammaproteobacteria > Pseudomonadales > Pseudomonadaceae > Pseudomonas > Pseudomonas sp. LB3P25. The sequence continues at coordinate 475,303 of NZ_CM142711.1, forward strand.
ACGTACTTAATGCCCGGATTGACCACCAACTGGCCGTCAATCAAGGCTTTGGAACCGAGTAACAGGCGATAACGCATGGACTTGCGACAGGCGAGGGTGAACTCGACCCGCCAGACCCGATCACCGAGGGCCAGGGTGGTGCTGACCACGTAACGCATCTGCGCGTGGCCGTTGGAGCTTTTGATCGTTTTCATGGTTACCAGCGGTGCTTCGCAGCGCCGGTGACGCAGTTGCACTACCGTGCCCAAGTGAGCAGTAAAGCGCACCCACTGTTCCCCGTCGCGCTCGAACGGCTCGATGTCGGTGGCATGCAGGCTGGAGGTGCTGGCGCCGGTGTCGATTTTTGCGCGCAGGCCCGCGACTCCCAAATCCGGGAGCGCCACCCACTCGCGCAGACCGACAACGGTCAAATGGTCAAATGTCTTCAAAGGTGCTCAACCGGTAGAAACCGCTCAGGCCGCACGCGGCCGAATTCGCGGTATTCACGCAGAATAATGGGTAAAAGGCGACAGATATCTACGGCCCGGATTTCCAGCCCTCAAGGGAGGCGCAGGAACGTGTGCATTGTAATCCGAGCCGGCGTAATTCATGGCACGACAGAAACGGTAGTACAGTTCAGCAATATTTCAGGATGAGGAAATTCCATGGCACAAAAAAGCGAAGAGGACGACAAAGTCCGTCTCGATAAATGGTTGTGGGCCGCGCGTTTTTATAAAACACGTGCGTTGGCGAAGGCGGCGATTGAAAGTGGCAAGGTGCATTGCCGGGGCGAGCGCTGCAAACCGGGCAAGGAACCGAGGGTCGGCGACGAGTTTCAGATTCGTGCAGGGTTCGAGGAACGCACGGTGGTGGTTCAGGCGCTGTCGATCGTACGCCGTGGCGCACCAGAGGCTCAGGCGCTGTACGCCGAAACCGAAGCCAGCATCGCCAAGCGCGAGGCGGCTGCGGCCATGCGTAAGGCCGGTTCGCTGGGCGTGAGCGCCGATGGCAAACCGAGCAAAAAGCAACGACGGGATTTGTTCAAGTTTCGTGGTAGCAGCAACGACGAGTAAGGCAATTGTTTCTGTGTTGCCTGTGAGGCAGCCTTCGTCGGATCGCCGCCCGGAGCAAGCCCGCTCCCACAGGTATTGCTCAATCCTTGTGGGAGCGAGCCTGCTCGCGATCGAGTGCGCAGCACTCGCCTGGCCGGCGAATTTGGCGAACAACATGCGGATAACCAGCAGCACCAGCAGAATCACCCCAACCACCGCATCGAAGGGTCGCAGACTTGCAATTGCCCAAACGTGTAGCCATATCGGGTTAATCGCCAGCAGCACGTTGAATGGGTGAAAGAACCACTCGTCGAAAATCACGCACAGCCTCTGACCTGTAGGCCATAACCAGAAGGCCAGCAGCGCGAGAGGCAAAAAATTGCATAAAGCCAACCGGCGGAAGTTCCACCTTGCTTGGAACAAGCCCGGATTGTTCATAAAATGCCTCCCATGGCTGAACATTGCGCACCAAAATGGTGCCGCAGAGGCGCAATTTCTCACTGTTTGAAATCATTTTGTCATTACTTCAGATACCCAGACCTATGACCGATTTACCGGATACCGACTACACCCAACGCTTCATCTTCGATGACAGCGACACCCGCGGCGAGCTGGTTGCGTTGGAGCGTAGCTACGCCGAAGTCCTCGCTAAACACCCGTACCCGGAGCCGGTTGCACAACTGCTCGGCGAGCTGATGGCGGCGGCGTCGTTGTTGGTCGGCACCTTGAAGTTCGATGGCTTGCTGATTCTCCAGGCCCGTTCCGAAGGTCCGATCCCGCTGCTGATGATCGAGTGCTCCAGCGAGCGCGAAATCCGTGGCCTGGCCCGATACGAGGCCGAGCAGATCGCGCCGGATGCGACCCTCGCCGACCTGATGCCCAACGGCGTATTGGCACTGACCGTCGACCCGACCCAGGGCCAGCGTTACCAGGGCATCGTCGACCTTGATGGCGAAACCCTGTCGGAGTGCTTCACTAATTACTTCGTGATGTCCCAACAAGTCGGTACGCGTTTCTGGTTGTACGCCGATGGTCGTCGCGCCCGTGGCCTGTTGCTGCAGCAACTGCCTGCTGATCGATTGAAGGACGAAGAAGAACGCGCCGCCAGTTGGCAGCACATCACCGCGCTGGGCAGCACCCTGACCGCCGATGAATTGCTGAGCCTGGATAACGAAACCATCCTCCATCGTCTCTACCACGAAGAGCAGGTTCGTCTTTTCGATGTGCAGAAACTACGCTTCCGTTGCAGCTGCTCCCGCGAACGTTCTGCCAATGCGCTGGTCAGTTTGGGTCTGGAAGATGCTCAGTCGCTCGTGGTCGAACACGGTGGCAATATTGAAATTGACTGTCAGTTTTGCAACGAACGCTACCTGTTTGACGCTGCCGATATCGCTCAATTATTCGCTGGAGCGGGTGTCGATACGCCGTCAGATACCCGTCACTAAAACGGTTCAGCGCAGGTAAATTCACTGGTTAGTGCCGGAATAACGCCGTTCTGACGGGAGGGCCCTACTATTTTTGGGCTTTTCTGGCATAATCCGGCCCACTTTTTGTCGCGGTAGTAGTGCACGACTTTCTACTACAAAACGTTTGGAGCACACTCGGCCACTGGCCGACGGGGAATCTCATGACGCAAGCCAATAACGCCGTGTACACCGATCTGAGTGTTGATGATCTGGTAAAAGAAGCTCTGAGTCGCGGTGAGGGCGAGCTTGCCGATACCGGCGCGCTGGTTGTTCGCACCGGCCACCGTACCGGCCGCTCGCCAGTCGATCGTTTCATCGTTGACGAGCCATCCACTTCGGCTTCCATCGCCTGGGGCCCGATCAACCGCAAGTTCCCGGCCGACAAGTTCGATGCCCTGTGGGCTCGCGTCGAAGCCTTCAACAACGCGCAAGAGCATTTCGTTTCCCACGTGCATGTAGGTGCGGCTGAAGACCACTACCTGGCCGTGAAGATGACCACCCAGACTGCCTGGCAGAACCTGTTCGGCCGTTGCCTGTTCATCAACCCGCAAAAGTACAACCCGGCTGGCCGTGATGAGTGGCAAGTGCTCAACGTTGCCAACTTCGAATGCGTGCCAGAGCGTGACGGCACCAACTCCGACGGTTGCGTGATCCTCAACTTCGCTCATAAGAAAGTGCTGATCGCCGGCATGCGTTACGCCGGTGAAATGAAGAAAGCCATGTTCTCGGTGCAGAACTTCCTGCTGCCGGCTGCCGATGTGCTGCCAATGCACTGCGCCGCCAACATCGGCGAAGAGGGCGACGTGACCCTGTTCTTCGGTCTGTCCGGCACCGGCAAGACCACCCTGTCCGCCGATGAAAGCCGTTACCTGATCGGTGACGACGAGCACGCCTGGGGTGAAGGCGTTGTCTTCAACATCGAAGGCGGCTGCTACGCCAAGTGCATCGACCTGTCCGAGAAGAACGAGCCGGTCATCTGGAAAGCCATCAAGCACGGCGCAGTCCTGGAAAACGTCGTTATCGATGACGCCAAGCACGCCGATTACGCTGATGTCAGCCTGACCCAGAACAGCCGCGCCGCCTACCCGCTGGAGCATGTTGCCAAGCGTTCCGAGAAGAACCTCGGTGGCGAGCCAAACGCTGTGATCTTCCTGACCTGCGACCTGACCGGCGTACTGCCGCCAGTCTCGATCCTCAGCGAAGAACAAGCGGCCTACCACTTCCTGTCCGGCTACACCGCGCTGGTGGGCTCGACCGAAATGGGTTCCGGCAGCGGCATCAAGTCGACCTTCTCCACCTGCTTTGGCGCACCGTTCTTCCCGCGTCCGGCTGGCGAATACGCAGAACTGCTGATCAAGCGCATCCGCGGCTTCGGCTCCAAGGTCTACCTGGTCAACACCGGCTGGACCGGCGGCGGCTACGGCGTCGGCAAACGCTTCAACATCCCGACCACTCGTGGCGTGATCGCAGCGATCCAGAGCGGCGTGTTGATCGGTGCTGAAACCGAACACCTGGACACCATCAACCTCGACGTGCCGTTGGCGGTGCCGGGCGTTGAAACTGGCCTGTTGAACCCACGTAACACCTGGGCTGACAAGGCTGCTTACGATGAAGCCGCTAAAGCACTGGCTGGGTTGTTTGTTGAGAACTTCAAGAAGTTTGAAGTGAGCGACGCGATCAAGGCTGCTGGGCCGAAGTTGTAAGATTTGGTTTGATGTAATGAGAAAGCCGCCCTTTGGGGCGGCTTTTTTTATGTGCGCCCAGCATGGGCGCAATCTTGTGGGTGAAAGTCCCGCCGTAAGCTGACCACAGCGAACGAAGTGAAGCGCAACTGCATGAGGGCGACCGAGTGTGGGGAGGAAGCGTGGATCGAAGCCATGAGCCGATGTACAAGAACCGGATAGAAGGCGAAGCCGATCAGGGCGAGCGGGCATAAAACCGCGAAGCTCTTGTGGTCAAGGATCAGGTTGCGTAAATCCGGCGGTTGTGTGGTGAAGGATTGCGTTCTTACCTGGGGAGATCTCGCCTTGTGCCTGAAAGGGCGACGGTGCAAGCCGGAGCGAGAAGTCAGCAGAGGCCGTAGTAGTCTTTTTTTTTTTTTTGACGAAGGGCCGAACGAGAGAAAGCGTTATAGGCCATGTTGATGCGAACGACCGGAAGTCAGATGCCTGCCAAACGCGGGGCGGATGTGAGGACGCGAGCGGTGAAACCGTGAGAAGCCCCATCAGCGACGAGGTCAATCGCCCGCAAGATGAATCCGACAACGCAGGGCAAGGGCTGCTGGATCGGGCCTTTGCGAGAGAAAACCTGAAGCGGGCATGGAAGCGGGTCAAGGCCAACAAGGGAGCAGCGGGCGTCGATGGTCTGGATATTGAACAGACCGCCGAACATCTACTGAGCCAGTGGGCGGCGATTCGCGAACAGCTTCTTTCAGGCGTCTACCGGCCCAGCCCGGTACGACGTGTGGTCATCCCCAAACCTGACGGCGGTCAGCGCGAGTTGGGAATTCCAACGGTCACCGATCGCTTGATCCAACAAGCGTTGCTGCAAGTCTTGCAACCAGAACTCGATCCGACTTTCAGTGAACACAGCTACGGCTTTCGCCCGGGACGTTGCGCGCAGGATGCTGTTTTGGCGGCTCAGCGCCATGTGTCTTCAGGGCGAAGAGTGGTGGTGGATGTTGATCTGGAGAAGTTCTTCGACCGGGTCGATCACGATATTTTGATTGATCGTTTACGCAAGCGGATTGCGGATCGGGCGGTTATCCGGCTGATTCGGGCGTATCTGGATGCGGGAACGCAGATCAATGGCGTAGTCGAGAAAAGCCGCTGCGGGGCGCCGCAAGGCGGCCCGCTGTCGCCGTTGCTGGCGAACGTGCTGCTGGACGAAGTGGATCGGGAACTTGAACGTCGAGGTCATTGCTTCGTGCGCTATGCCGACGATGCGAATGTGTATGTTCGCAGCAAGAAGGCCGGGCAGCGAGTGATGGCCTTGCTCAAGCGTCTGTATGAAAAGCTGCACTTGAGCGTCAACGAGAGCAAGAGTGCGGTGGCGAGTGTATTTGGTCGCAAGTTTCTGGGGTACGCGTTCTGGGCTTCTCCACAAGGCGTCAAAAGGACAGTAGCGGTCAAAGCGCGTCAGCGCTTCAAACAGTGCATCCGCTGGTTTACCCGGCGCTCAGGTGGCCGCAGCTTGCAACAAGTTGTCGACCGATTAAGGCCCTACATGCTTGGCTGGAAGGGATATTTCGGCTTGTCGCAAACTCCCAGAATCTGGCGAGAGTTAGATGAATGGATACGACACCGACTACGAGCAATCCAGCTCAAGCAATGGCGGCGTAGTTCAACGATCTATCGAGAGCTGCGCAGGTTGGGTGCAAGTGAGGCTACTGCTCGCAAAGTGGCGGGAAGCTCTCGCTGCTGGTGGCGCAATAGCGCTCTTGAACTCAACCGAGTGCTCGATATAGCGTGGTTCGACAGAACGGGTTTACCGCGTCTCTCCTGACCTCAATCTCTCGAACCGCCCGGTGCGGACCCGCATGCCGGGTGGTGTGGCAGGGGAACGGCCTATGAAGGCCGTCCCCTATGCCGATTACATCTATTAACTATTTAGTAGTCGATACGCGGGAGAAGCGGCGCTGTTTTTCTAGCCATGAAGCTAATATTCCTTCACTTCTGGGGTGATAGCGCCAGAATAATTGCAGTTCGGCGTGCCGTTTCAGAAGCGGCATCTGCTTTATTTGCTTTGCAGTTCCTGCGTATCCCAGTGTTGGACCTTGATGGCGCGATAGAGCATACCGATGGTCAGCGGGACTTTGTCACCGCGACCCTTTGCCCTTCGCTTCAGATGTACATCAAACCCTTCCGGCTGAAAGTAGCGATAGGCGTCGTAATCCACGAAGTCGATCCCAAACTGTTCTTCCAGCGCTTCCATCAAATGCCGCGCATCAGCGCCGTCGCAGCCCAGGTCGAAATTGATCGAGGTGGTGAGGCTGATGGTTTTGCGTTCGGGCAGGCCGAGTTCTTCGTGTAGCAACTGCATGAGCAGGTGCATGGCGTGGTCGTCGGGGAAGTTGGGGTCGAGGTTCATGGGGCGTCTTCTGTTTAGGGCCATTTCGTGAGACGGATTAAGCCTGATTTTGCGATGTGTTGGATGTCGATCAGAGCTGCAAGCATGGAGTTCGCGGGAAGGCTGGCGCTCACCCCGGACGATCTCGTTCATTTGTTGCACGCTTTCCATCAGCTCATCAAAAAATTTGCTCAAGGTTATCCCCGGGTTTTGATCGTTCCAACGCTCTGCGCGGGAATGCAGCCCGGGACGCTCTGCGTCCCTTTTGAGAGCTGGAACGCGGAGCGTCCCTTGAGGCATTCCCACGCAGAGTGGGAACGATCTTCGCTCGGCGTCAGGTTGGTGCTTTCCAGCCCATCATGCGTTGTTGGGCGACTTTCAGTAGGTCGCAGCCGTCCTGAGTCAACAGGTAGAGGGCGTGGGTGATATGCGGGATGTCTTCCACGTCACCGTTTTTGAAGCATTGGCAATGTAGGGTTTTGAGTAGGTCGCCGGAGGCTCGGATTCGCTGGAGGGCGGCTTCGAGGATGTCCTGGGGGTTGGCCTCTGTGTCGATGATCAGGGGCGGGGAATCGGTGAGGTTGGTTTGGAGTGGGCGGTAGCGGCTTGGAAACGGATTTAATGTGGTCACTGAAGAACACCTCTAATCAATTGGGAATGTGCGCTCTCTTTGTCGGGTGACCAAGCCCGAGTCGCTGAATTAGCAGCGACAGCCCGACTATAGGTGTGAGCAGCCGGGCAGCGATAGACGACAAAGAGTCCCCGCTTGTAGGAACGGGCCGAACCTCGGCCAGGCCCTTTCTATAGGAATTTTCCACGACGCAATTTCTCACGTTTTTCCGCCATCAGCTTCTTGGCGTCCTCATCAGAAATGCTCGGCAGTGGATCATCGATACTGGTCTGAACTTGTCTGATGAACCATGCCTCATAGGCAGCATGGTCGATGTGAGCCTCACAGCATTGGCGGGGCACTTTGTCTTTCATCGGGTTTCACCTCTGATTGTTTCAGCTGAGCGGCCGAACCCCGCTCCCATCAATTCAACGAATATGCTGATACGAAGCAACATCCAGCAGGCCAGTGGTCAACCCAGTCGCCGGCGCGTAGATCGTGCCTTTCACTGCTGAGAACTTGACCCCGTTGCTGCCCAGCGAAACATATCGCTCGCCCTGGTCCAGTTCGGTGAAGTAGGTGTACGAGCACTTTTCCATCGCTTTGTATTTCGCGGCGGTGCTGACCATGGTTTTGTGGTGGTTCTGCAGGTCGGCCGGGGTCAGGTTGAGGGTTTTGTTCAGCGGCACGCCCCAGCGCTTCAGGCACACTTCGGCAAAGTGGCGGACGATCAGGCCGGGTTCGGCCAGCGCTTTAGGGCCGCTGACACCGTCTGCTGCGGCGTTGCCAACCAGCGTGCCATGGCGGCCGGGCATGGGATAAATGTGGGTTCGGGTGCCGGTGGCCGTTTGCGGGATGACACAGCTGAAGCCTTTGGAGCGCTCGTCTCGGGCGTAGAAACCGACGTATTCTTTTACGTTGGCATTTAGTTTTACTTTGTCTTCCTGAAAGTTACCGATGCCCGGTACCGGATCAATCGCAAAGATATTCACCGGGATGTTCTTCAGTGCGCTGTCCTTGAACATGGCATTGGCCAGCATATGACAACTAATACCGCCTCGGCTCCAGCCCACCAAGTTGACTTTGGTTGGAAGGATGCCGTCCTTGCGGAACTGTTTAATAATTTGTTCTTGCAACTTCTGACTGGTCACGGCGCGGTCGCCGTAGTTGTATTTGCGCCACAGCCAGGAGCCTTCGACAATCACGTCTTCTATGGGAATGCCGGCAGCCTTTAGGCGGTTGTACTCGGCTTCGGTCAGCTTTTCACGCTGCCAGTCACACTTGCCTTTAATAATGTTGATTGCATGTTGGACGTTCTCTTCCCAGCCCTTGCCGAACAGCGTGCCGCTCAGGCCGTAGTCCTTGGATTTGGTGAACAGCTCATCAGCTTGCAGGTTGCTGGTGCCAGGGCCGTCAATGACGATCCACTCGGCAAACTCGCGACCACCGTGATGGGAGGCCAGTGTCGAGACCAATTCGCCGTTCCAGTAAGTTGGGTTCTGGTTGTCGAATTTGGTCGAGCCGGTGCCGCAAAAGGAAATAGTTAGTGTAGTCATTGTAATGCTCTTGAATGGTTTAAGAGCTTGTAGGCTATCGTGTGTTACTTATTCATTGAAGTGCTTGGTTGTTTCTGTATTTGTAAGTTTCATATGTGTAGGCTTATTGTTCTATTCTTTGTTTTGCAATATCTAGAAGTTCGCAACCATCCTGCGTTAATAAATAAAGCGCATTCACTATATGAGGGATGTCTTTAACATCGGCCTGTTTGAAGCACAGACAATAAAGCGTTTCGAGCAAATCGCTGGCTGCGCGCAGGCGTTGGTGTGCTGCGTCGAGGACGGCGCCGGTGCTGGCCGCGGTGTCGATAACGAGGACGGGTGTTTCGCTGTAGCTGGTTTTGAGTGGACGATAGCGGTCTTGCATTTAGGTCAGTCCTGTAGGAAGTCGGGCAGTCTCGCCGGCAGGTCGACACCCTGTTTTCAGCCGCGCCGCAAACTATGAAGGTGGCGACGCAGCTCGGCAATACGGCCGCAATGGACAGGATTTGTAGGGGATTTACTGGCCCTCGAGCATGGGTCCTACGCATTTCCTGAGGCTTTTTAAAGCGAATCCCCTAGAAGTTATTGTTCCTACAGGTTTGTCAGGCGCAACGCATCAAACCTCTGTATGGTGCGCGCCAGAATCAGTAGGACGTTTCAAAACGTCCGTCCAACGCTTAAAGGGAATTAGGTATGCAATGGCTACGTATGGCCTCGATTTTGTTGCTGTGGGCCGGGGTTTGTCGCGCGGCGGGTGCTGCTGATGCAGGTAACTCGATGGTCCTGGCCAATATGGGCCGCACCGTTTGGCCGGATGCGCTGATCAGTCAGGCGAGCATGGACACCGCTTTTCGCGCTGAAGTGCTGATGTTCGGCAAGGCATTGCTGGCCAGCGAAGTGCTGGACGAACAAAGTCTGAAACAACAACTGGGCGTGCAGGATGTGAAGCTCAAGTCGGTCAGGCAGGTGCGTGACGGGCTGTGGGACTGGCTGCTGATAGCCTACCGCAGCGCCAGTCAGAACTGCGACGGCGAACCTTTCTGCCCTCGCGTGCGCAGCGTCGCGGATTTGCGTCAGTTGGCGGCAGCTTTCACCGGCGAAATCAGCCCGGCCCATGCCATTTGGGCGAGCAAGAGCCAGGTGTTTCATGAGCAGGCATTGAATGAGCAACTGCGAGTGGCGGTGTTGGTACCGTGAGTTTGTCCGGGTTGTTGTGGTGAGCTTGCTAGCCTCTTCGCGAGCAGGCTCGCTCCCACAATGGTTGCGGGTCGCACACAAAATCTGAGTCAACTGAAGTTCAACTGTGGGAGCGAGCCTGCTCGCGATAGCGATCTATAAGCCGCCTCCTCTCTCGAGCGTTACCGTGCCCTCGCGTCATCCGCTGTATCATCCCGTATCGTTTTGGTCCCCGACCTTTTCTCGACTCGCTGCGTTTGCCGGCTAGGCTTTGGGCTTCGCAGCGGTCAACGGAGTGACAGCTTATGCACAACACCCTGGAACAGGTTTTCGGTTATCCACAGTTTCGGCCCGGTCAGGAAGCGGCGGTCAGCGCGGTGTTGGCCGGGCGCTCGGCGGCGGCGATTTTCCCCACCGGCTCGGGCAAGTCCCTTTGTTATCAATTGCCGGCCTTGCTGCTGCCGCACCTGACTTTAGTGGTCTCGCCGCTGCTGGCGTTGATGCAGGATCAACTGGCGTTCCTGCAGCGCCACGGCATTGCGGCGGGCAGTATCGATTCGGCCCAGAGCCGCGATGACGCCAGCGACGTGATGGCTCGGGCCAAGTCTGGCGAGCTGAAAATTTTGATGATCTCCGTCGAGCGCCTGAAGAACGAGCGCTTCCGCAATTTCTTGCAGCAGGTGCCAATCTCGTTGCTGGTGGTGGACGAGGCGCACTGCATCTCGGAATGGGGCCACAACTTTCGCCCCGACTACCTTAAGCTCCCCGACTATCAGCGCCAGTTCAACATCCCTCAGGCCTTGCTGCTGACCGCCACTGCGACTCCCAAAGTGATCGCGGACATGGAGGCAAAATTCGCCATCGCCCCTGAGGACGTAGTGACCACCGGTTTCTACCGGCCGAACCTCAATCTGTTGGTGGAGCCGGTGCGCGGTCAGGACAAACGCCGACGCCTCGTTGAATGGATGAGCGAACGTCCAGGCCAGCCGAGCATCGTTTACGTCACCTTGCAGAAAACCGCTGAGCACATCGCCGAGCACCTGGGGCGCAACGGCATTCAGGCCGAGGCCTATCACGCCGGTCTGCCCCACGAACAACGTGAAGCCATCCAGCGCCGGTTCATGGGCGGGCAGTCCAATTGCATCGTTGCCACCATCGCCTTCGGCATGGGCATCGACAAGAGCGACATCCGCGACGTGGTGCATTTCGACCTGCCCAAATCCATCGAGAACTACAGCCAGGAAATCGGCCGCGCCGGGCGTGACGGGCAGCCGTCCGACTGCCTGGTATTGGCCAACCGCGATAGCCTCAACGTGCTGGAAAACTTCGTCTACGGCGATACGCCTGAGCTGGATGGTATCCGCTATGTACTCGACGAGTTGCAAGCCGCCGCGCCGGAGGGGCAGTGGGAGTTTCTGTTGGGGCCACTGGCGGACCAAAGCAACATCCGCCAATTGCCGCTCAAGACCTTGCTGGTGCAGTTGGAACTGCGCGGAATCATTGTGCCGCGTTACGCCTATTACGCCGAATACCGCTTCAAATACTTGCAGGAACCCGAGGCTTTGCTGGCCCGCTTCGAGGGTGAGCGCAAGGACTTCGTCGCGGCGATCATCCAGACCTCGAGCCGCGCACGGACCTGGGCCACGGTGAATTTCGATGCGCTGTATGAGCAGCATCAAGCCGAGCGTAATCGGGTGGTCAAGGCACTGGATTATTTCCAGGAAAAGGGCTGGGTCGAGCTCGAAAGCAAGCAGATGACCGAGGTCTACAGCCTGCTGCAAACGGACTTCAACAGCCAGGCCCTGAGCGCCGAGCTACACGCCTACTTCACCCGGCACGAGCGCACCGAGATCGCGCGGATTCACGCCATGCTGGACCTGTTCGCCACGGACCATTGCCTGGGTTATCGCCTGGCCGAGTACTTCGGTGATGAAAACGCGCCGCAGCAGTGCGGGCATTGTTCGGTGTGTCACGGGGATGTGGCGCGACTGCCCGCGCCACCGGAATTGCCGGCGCTTGTGGATAAAAATTTCGAGGCGTTGTGCGGTGATTTTATCCACAGGCATGAGCAGCACACCGGCAACGCTCCATCGGCGGAACGCGTGACGCGGTTTTTGTGCGGGATCAGCGTGCCGCTGTTCACCAAGCTCAAGGCGCGGTCGATTCCGGGGTTTGCGGCGCTGGAGGATTATCCGTATGCCGAAGTCCGCGACTGGTCCCAGTCGCACCTCTAACCTTCGGCAGCTCCTACAGGGGGAGTCGGTGTTTTCGAAGCACATCCATCCGCTGAATGTCGCCCATCACAGGAATAAATTTCAAAAATGCGCGGTGGCTGACTATGGTGAAGGCTGTCTTTGGATCGCCAACAAGAGAACAACTATGAGCCAGACACCGTTCACTATTCAGCGCGCCGCCGTCATTGGCGCGGGCACCATGGGCCGTGGCATTGTCATGTGCCTGGCTAACGCCGGCGTCCCGGTGCAGTGGGTCGATAACAATCCACAGGTGCTTGAACAGGCGCTGGCTACCGTGGCGGACACCTACGCCCACAACGTGCGTCAGGGTCGAATCGATCAGGCCGAGGCGGACGCTCGCATTGCGCGGGTAATGGCGGCTGCTGATTACGCGGCAATCCGCGATGTCGATCTGGTCATCGAAGCGGTGTACGAAAACCTCGAACTCAAGCAGAAAATCTTCCGTGAGCTGGACGATCTGCTCAAACCTGAAGCGATTCTGGCCAGCAATACCTCGGCGCTGGATATTGACGCCATCGCCGCGGCCACCCGCCGTCCGCAACAGGTCCTGGGCCTGCACTTCTTCAGCCCGGCGCACATAATGAAGCTGCTGGAAGTCGTTCGCGGAGCCCAGACTTTACCGGCGGTGCTTGAGGCCGCCTTGGTGCTGGGCAAGCGCATGGGCAAGGTCAGTGTGGTGTCGGGCAACTGCCATGGGTTCATCGGCAACCGCATGCTGCATCCGTATGTGCTCGAAGCGCGCAAGATGTTGCTCGAAGGTGCTTATCCACATCAGGTCGATGCGGCGCTGCAAGGTTTTGGCTTCGCCATGGGGCCGTTCCGCATGTACGACGTGGTCGGCATCGATCTGGAGTGGCGCGCTCGGCAGTTGGCCGGCATAGGGCAAGATGCGCCTGAGGTTCAGGTGGACAATCGTCTGTGCGAATTAGGTCGTTTCGGCCAGAAAAGTGGCAATGGCTATTACCACTATGAGTCGGGCAGTCGCCAGGCTGAGCACGATGTTGAAGTCGATGCGCTGGTGCTGAAGGTTAGCGAAGGGTTGGGCTTCCAGCGGCGCGAGATCGGGCCTGAGGAGATTCTGGAGCGCTGCTTGCTGGCACTGGTCAACGAGGGTGCGAAGATCCTTCAGGAAGGGATTGCCGAATCGGCGCACGACATCGATCTGGTGTACCTCAACGGTTATGGCTTCCCGGCGGACAAGGGCGGGCCGATGGCTTGGGCGGATCAGCAAGGGTTGGCGGATATTCATCAGCGTTTGATGGCGCTGGAGACCCGGCAGGGTGATCACTGGAAGCCGGCGCGCTTGATTGGCGAGTTGGAGGCGGCAGGTAAGGGGTTTTCTGACAGGTGATTGATGCAGCGCCTGTGCCGACGCCTTCGCGAGCAGGCTCGCTCCCACATGGATCTCGGTCGTCCACGAACGCTGTGTTCACCGAAGGTCAATTGTGGGAGCGAGCCTGCTCGCGAAGAACGATAACGCGGTTTTCGCCTTAGACTGGTAATCCAACTTCAGGAATAGACGCTGATGCAACAACGCACCGACTACCCGCACTTCCAACCCATCACCACCCGCTGGCACGACAACGACGCTTATGGTCACGTCAACAACGTCACCTACTACAGCTTCTTCGATACGGCAGTGAACACCTACCTGATCGAAGTCGGCGGTCTGGATATCCATGACGGCGAAGTGGTGGGCTTTGTGGTGAGTTCGGCCTGCGATTACTTTGCTTCCATTGCCTTCCCCGATCGAATCGAGATCGGTTTGCGGGTGGGCAAGTTGGGTAACAGTTCGGTGCAATACGAACTGGCAGTGTTCAAGGCCGGGGAAGACGAAGCCTGCGCAGCGGGACGGTTCGTGCACGTGTTTGTGGATCGGGCGTCGAATCAGCCGGTGGCGATTCCTGTCGGGTTGCGCGGTGCAATGGAGCGTTTGGTGGTTTGACGGGCAAAAAAAATCGCAGCCCTTGGGCTGCGATTTTTTGATGCATCGGCACGCTAGGCGATTCAAGCCTCAGTCGCGATAGCGATGGTGATGCTTGCGATGGCCATAGGCATGACCGCGCCCCGGATGGCCGTCACGGTAGTAGCGACGATCACCATGGCCACCACGATAGGAGCGACGATCATCATCATCGTCATTGCTCTTGTTGCCCATGTAGTTACCCAGCGCGCCACCGGCGCCGCCACCTGCTGCGGAGCCGATCAGGCTGCCGGTGGTGCCGCCCATGCTGCGGCCAACCACGTTACCGCCTGCTGCGCCCAACGCACCGCCAATGGCGGCTTCGCCACGGCTGTGTTTGTCTGCGCCAACGGCGCTACCACCCGCGCCGCCCAGGGCCGCGCCAATGGTGGAACCTGTACTGCCGCCTAATGACTGACCGACGACCGAGCCCAGAACCCCGCCCAATGCGCCGCCCACACCTGCTTCGGTGGTGCCGCCAGCAGAAGCGAAGCCACTGACCAGGCCAAGGGACAACAAGAGAATCGAGGAGAACTTCATAGAGGAACCTCAAGGGGATGACGGCGCGATCCTGAGGCTGTGTCATGGTTGTGACAATCGAAATCCGACGAGTAACACGACTTCAACACATTTCTATAAGTTACTGTTTTTTAGCTGGAACTTAAGTGTTTTTCGCCGGTCTTTAGCTACTTCGGATAGGCCGTTTTTATACAAAACGGCCTTTTTTGTGGGCGTTTGGAAAGTTCTGGATCCGGAAGATTCGTTGAATGATCCACCGCTTTCGCGAGCAGGCTCGCTCCCACAGTGGATTTGTGTTCAACGCAGATCAAATGTGGGAGCGAGCCTGCTCGCGAAGGGGCCAGACCTGCTGCCGCGTTAAGCCGACTTCGCCATAATCAACCCAGTCTCACTCGCCGCTTCCAGCCGGATCGCCACAAACTTCGACGTCGGCGTATGGCTGCCATCCCCGATGCTTTCCAGCGGCACCAGCGGATTGACTTCCGGGTAGTAAGCCGCCGCTTGTCCGGCAGGAATATCAAACGCCAGCAGCGTAAAGCCCTTCACCCGACGCTCACGGCCATCATCCCAGATCGAAACGATGTCAGCTTTCTGCCCTGGTTTGAAGCCCAGCCGAATGATGTCGGCTTCATTGACGAACAACACATCACGCTGACCTTTCACGCCGCGATAGCGGTCATCAAGCCCATAAATCGTGGTGTTGTACTGATCGTGGGAACGCATTGACTGCATGATCAGGTCCGGCAATACGCCGGTGGCGCGAGTGCGTTCGTGCACCAGATCTTTGGGCAGGATGTTCGCACGGAAATTGGCGCGACCCGACGGCGTGTTCCAGCGTCGCGCGCCGGCGCTGTTGCCGAGGTAGAAACCACCCGGGTTTTTGAGCTTCTCGTTGAAGTCGCGAAAGCCCGCAATGGTGTCGGCGATCAGGTCGCGGATGCGGTCGTAATCGGCCACCAGCCAGTTCCAGTCCACCGGTTTGCTGCCCAGGGTCGCGGCGGCGATGCCGGCAATGATCGATGGCTCCGAGCGCATCTGGTTCGACAGCGGCTGCAACTGGCCGTTGGAGGCGTGAACCATGCTGAACGAGTCTTCGACGGACACCGCTTGCGGGCCTTCGGTCTGGATGTCGATGTCGGTACGGCCCAGGCACGGCAGGATCAGCGCCTCTTTACCGTGCGCCAAATGGCTGCGGTTGAGCTTGGTGCTGATTTGCACGGTCAGGTCGCAGTTGCTCAGGGCCTGGAAGGTCCGTGAACTGTCCGGGGTGGCTTGGGCGAAGTTGCCACCCAGCCCGATGAACACTTTCGCACGGCCGTCGGCCATGGCATGAATCGCCTCGACCACGTTGTGGCCATTTTCGCGCGGCACCTTGAACTGGAAGCGGCGCTCCAGGGAATCGAGGAACACCGCAGGCGGACGCTCGTTGATGCCCATGGTCCGGTCGCCCTGCACGTTACTGTGGCCACGCACCGGGCACAGGCCGGCACCCGGCCGGCCGATGTTGCCGCGCAGCAGCATCAGGTTGGCGATTTCCTGGATGGTCGGCACCGAATGGCGATGCTGGGTGATGCCCATGGCCCAGCACATGATGACGTTCTTGCTCTTGGCGTACATGCGCGCCGCTTGCTCGATCTCCACCAGCGGCAGGCCGGATTGCTCGACGATCTGCTCCCACGGGGTATCGTCGATGGCGGCAAGATAGTCCAGCACGTTGACGCTGTGTTCATTGAGGAAGTCGTGATCGAACACCGCTTCAGCGCCAGTCTTCTGCGCGTCGCGCTCCCATTGCAGCAGGAATTTCGCCATGCCGCGCAGGATCGCCATGTCGCCACCGAGGGCCGGACGGAAGAACGCGGTGTTGGTCGGCTTGTCGCCGTTGGTGAGCATTTCGATCGGGTGTTGCGGGTGCTGGAAGCGTTCCAGGCCGCGCTCCTTCAAAGGGTTGATGCACACAACCTGAGCGCCGCGTTTCACCGCTTCGCGCAGCGGTTCGAGCATCCGCGGGTGGTTGGTGCCAGGGTTCTGACCCCAGACAAAAATCGCATCGGCGTGTTCGAAGTCGTCGAAGGTGACCGTGCCTTTACCAACGCCGACACTTTGCGCCATGGCCACACCGCTGGCCTCGTGGCACATGTTCGAGCAATCGGGGAAGTTATTGGTGCCGTAGGCACGCACGAACAATTGATACAGGTACGCCGCTTCGTTGCTGGCGCGGCCCGAGGTGTAGAACTCGGCCTGATCAGGGCTCGACAGCCCTTGCAGGTGTTTGCCGATCAAGGCGAAGGCCGCTTCCCAACTGATCGGTTTGTAGCGATCGGTCTCGGCGTCGTAGCTCAGTGGCTCGGTCAGGCGGCCCTGATATTCCAGCCAATAGTCGCTCTGTTCCAGCAGCGAGCTGACGCTGTGCTTGGCGAAGAATGCAGCGTCGACACGCCGTTTGGTCGCTTCCCAGTTCACCGCTTTGGCGCCGTTCTCGCAGAACATCACCATGCCCTTTTCCGGAGAATCGCCCCAGGCGCAACCGGGGCAGTCGAAGCCGCCGTTCTGGTTGGTCTTGAGCATTATGCGGAGGTTTTTCAGCGCGTTATCGCTGGTTAACCAGGCCTGGGCGACGCTGATCAGCGCGCCCCAGCCACCGGCTGGGCCTTTGTAGGGCTTGTAGCGGGGGACGGGTTTCTGGTCGGCTTGACGATGTTGACTCACGCTTGGTTCTCCGTCGCAGGGCTGTAGACCCGCGGCGCACTTTTCTGCGGCAGGTGGATGAGATTGAGGTTGTGACGACGGGCCCATTGCACGGCAAGGCCCGTGGGCGACGACAGGCTGACCAGGGTCTGGATGCCTGCGCGCAATACTTTCTGGATCAATTCGAGGCTGCAACGGCTGGTGACAATCGCCAGCCCGCCGGTGGTCGGGATCTTCTGACGGATCAGTCCGCCAATCAGTTTGTCGAGGGCGTTGTGCCGTCCGATGTCTTCGCGACCCAGCAGCAATTGGCCCTGACTGTTCATAAACACGGCCGCGTGCACCGCGCCGGAGTACTGGCCAAGAGGCTGGAACGCACCGATGCGCTGACGCAAACCATCGAGCCATTCGGCGGGCGGCAAGGGCGCGCCGGGCAGGACTTTGAGGTCTGGCAATGCCTGTTCCACCGCTTCCACACCGCAGAGCCCGCAACCGCTGGTGCCGGCCATTTGCCGACGTTGTTGCTTGAGGTTCCAGAAGGCGCGGTTGGCGATGGTCACTTGCGCGTACTGCGCCGAACCCGAGCCGCTGAGTTGCAGGTCATAGATGTCGCAGGCGTCTTCGATGATGCCGCTGCCGAGGCTGAAACCGACGATGAAGTCTTCCAGATCCGTCGGCGTCACCAGCATCACAGCCTGGCTGATGCCGTTATAGGCGATCGCCAACGCGACTTCTTCGGCCAGCGCGGTGCTGGCCGATTCGGCGCTTTGCGTTTCGGTGTGGCGAAGGTCGCAGTAACTGTATGTCTGGCTTGCAGCGGGCGCTGGCGTTTCGAGGGCAGGCGCCGCGCAGGCAGGGCGCTTGGTGTTCATGAGGCATCACCGACGGTTTAGGCTGCTTTAAGCCTAGGCGCGTCAACTTGTCGCGTCTAATCGCTAATACTGATCTGCCGATAGATGGCGTCGATCAAGAGCTCGGCAGCGATTGCTGAAGAATCGCGAAACAGGCTTCCGCGAGCGCCGAACGCGGGGCGCTACGACGCATGATCAGCCCCAGCCGGGCGAGGGTTTGAGCATTTTCGATGGGTTGCAGGCGCAAATGATCGGTGAGTTTTTCCAGGCCGCCGTCCAGCGGCATCACGGCGCAGCAGAATCCGCCGTGCACCGCTTGTAACAATTGGTGGACGGCATCGGTCTGCAATAAGGGTTGTGGGGTGAGGCCGCGGCTGTGGAAGTTGTGGTCGATGGACTGCCGAAAATGCATACCGCTGGTGAGCATGCCCAGCGGCAGCTCGATCAGCGACTCCCAACTCAGCGGCGCTTCACCGAAACTGAAGAAGCGCTGATCGTAGAGCAGACCCATGCGGGTTTCGCTGAGCGCCAGGGAATCGAAGCGTTCGCCGTCCAGTCGCTCCAGATACGACACGCCCAGATCCAGTCGATTGTTCGCCAGTTGTTCGAGGATCTGCTCGGAACTCAGCGCCGAGAGTTCGAAGCGCAGGTTCGGGTGTTCGGCGTGCAAGCGTTGCATCAGCGGCAGCGGATCGAAGCTCGACAGCGGCACCACGCCCAGACGCAACGTACCGACCAGATTGCCGCGACAGGCAGCCGCCTCGGCCTGCAAGCCGTCGTAGGCCGCCAGCACGGTACGCGCCCAGGCCAGCACCCGTTCACCTGGTGCGGTGAAGCCTTCGAAGCGCTGGCCGCGATTGACCAGTGGCAGCTCGAGTTCTTCTTCGAGGCTGCGCAGGCGCATGGACAGGGTAGGCTGGGTGATGTGACAACGGGCGGCGGCCTGGCCGAAATGCCGGGTTTCGTCGAGGGCGATGAGGAATTTCAGTTGCTTGATGTCCATCTTCGCTCCAGGGCGCGGGAAGGTCGGGATTCTAGCGCTTGGGGGGAAGCGGCGTCATTGGTCGGGTTGGAACCGGGGTTCTCAGGCTTGGTCTAGTCTTTTGCGTCTGGAACCCAAAACCCAAGGAGAGTGCACCATGAGTATTTTTAGCTTTGTGAAAGAAGCAGGCGAAAAACTTATCGATCTGCTGACGCCAGGCAACGCCAATGCCAGCGAGCAGTTGAAGGAACACATCAGCAAGGTCGGCCTGGGTAACCCGAATGTGCAGGCGACGGTGGATGGCGACAAGGTCACGGTGACCGGCGAAGTGGCGAGCCAGGAAGAGAAGGAAAAAATCCTGCTGGCGGTGGGCAATATCGCCGGTGTCGGTAGCGTAGACGATCAGATTACGGTGACCGGGCCTGTTGCTAAGGCGGCGCGTTTTGTCACGGTGAAAAAAGGCGACACGCTCAGCGCGATCTCCAAGGCTGAGTACGGCGATGCCAACAAGTACAACAAGATCTTTGAGGCCAACAAGCCAATGTTGTCGCACCCGGACAAGATCTATCCGGGGCAGTCGTTGCGGATTCCTGAGTAACCCTCAGGACCGCTTTCGCGAGCAGGCTCGCTCCCACATTGATCTTCAGTGAACACATTATTTGTGTACGACGCAGATCCGTGTGGGAGCGAGCCTGCTCGCGAAGCAGGCGACTCGCTCTCAAAGTCCGGCAATCAACTCCCGATAGTCTCCCACCGCCGCAAACTCCGCCGTGTCCTTCGGCCCTTTGTGGCTGTCCGGCTCACTCACGGCCAACAGATGCGCCACACCAAAATTCCGCGCACTGCGCAGGATTGGCAACGTATCGTCGATAAACAGACTGCGCGCCGGGTCGAAGCCGATGTCCGCCTGAAGGGCATCCCAGAACTGCGGGTTTTCCTTGGCGAAACCGTAATCGTGAGAGCTGATCAACCGCTCGAAATACGGCGCCAGTTCGATTCTTTCCAGTTTCAATGACAGCGAATCGCGGTGTGCATTGGTGATCAGCACCACGCGCTTGCCGGCCTGTTTGATAGCGGCCAGAAAGGTGTCCGCATCCGGACGCAGGGCAATCAAATGTGCGGTTTCCAGTTTCAGTTCGCGCACCGGCAGTTTGAGCTCGGCGCTCCAGAAATCCAGGCAATACCACTGCAACTGGCCGGCGTTGCTTTCGAACAGCGGCTGCAGTTCCATCTCGGCCATGGCCCGGCTCACCCCGTGCAATTCGGCGTAACGCTGGGGCAGGTGCTCCATCCAGAAATGGTTGTCGTAGTGCAGGTCCAGCAGCGTGCCGTCCATATCCAGCAGAACGGTGTCGATGTCACGCCAGGGCAGCAAAGACATAAAAAACTTCTCCAGCGGTAATAAAGATATCCGAGGTAAACAATCAGGATAGGCCGGGTATAGTAATCCGCTATCGCCAAGGAGCCGCTCATGCGCCAGAAACCCACCATCCTCGCCCGCGAGATCGTCGCCACCAGCCGCTTGTTCTGCGTCGAAGAGCTGAAGTTGCGCTTTTCCAATGGCGTGGAGCGCACGTATGAGCGACTGGTCGGCAAGGGCGCCGGTTATGGCGCGGTGATGATCGTGGCGATGCTGGATGCGGACCACGCGGTACTGGTCGAAGAGTATTGCGGTGGCACGGATGAATACGAGCTGTCCTTGCCTAAAGGCTTGATCGAACCGGGCGAGGACGTGCTGGCGGCGGCCGAGCGTGAGCTCAAGGAAGAGGCTGGGTATGGCGCGCGGCAACTGGAGCATCTGACTGAGTTGTCGTTGTCGCCCGGTTACATGAGCCAGAAGATCCAGGTGGTGCTGGCGACCGATCTGTACGAAGAAAGCCTTGAAGGCGATGAGCCCGAGCCGATGGGCGTGGACAAAATCAACCTGCGTGAGCTGTCGGCCCTGGCCCAGAACCCGCGATTCACTGAGGGCCGTGCATTGGCAGCACTGTATCTGGCCCGTGATCTGCTGACTCAGCGTGGAGTGTTCCAGCCATGATTTTCCCCCATCCGTTGATGGCGCCTGTTGTTGAACTGGCTTTGAAAGCCGGTGAAGCGATTCTGCCGTTTTGGCGTGCCAACGTCGCCGTAACTGCCAAATCCGATGATTCCCCGGTGACGGCCGCCGACATGGCCGCTCACCATGTGATCCTGGCCGGGCTGACAGCGCTGGACCCGAGCATCCCGGTGCTGTCCGAAGAAGACGCCAACATTCCCCAGAGCGTGCGCGCCGGGTGGCAGCGCTGGTGGCTGGTGGACCCACTGGACGGGACCAAGGAGTTCATCTCCGGTAGTGAAGAATTTACCGTCAACATTGCGCTGATCGAGCAGGGGCGTGTGGTGTTTGGCGTGGTGTCGATGCCGACCAACGGGCGCTTTTACGTCGGTGGTGCGGGACTGGGTGCGTGGCGTGGCGATAAAGACGCGGAGCCTTTGCCGATTCAGGTTCGCGACGTGCCTGCTGCAGGTGAAGCGTTTACCGTGGTTGCCAGTCGTCGGCATTCAAGTCCTGAGCAGGAGCGCTTGCTGGCCGGGTTGAGCGACAGTCTGGGTGAGCTGCAACTGGCCAATATCGGCAGTTCGCTGAAGTTCTGCTTGTTGGCGGAAGGGGCAGCGGATTGTTATCCGCGGTTGGCGCCGACTTCGCAGTGGGACACGGCGGCGGCGCAAGGCGTGCTGGAAGGGGCGGGCGGTGAGGTGCTGGATTTGAGCGGTGCGCCGTTTTGTTATCCGGCGCGTGAGTCGTTGTTGAATGAGTTTTTTTTGGCGCTGCCGGCTAAAGCGGCTTGGCGGGAAAAGCTGTTGGCGTTGGCTCGGGCCTGAAGATCAAGGGATCGCAGCCTCGTTTCACTCGACAGCTCCTACAGGGGGCGCGTTTCTCTGTAGGAGCTGTCGAGTGAAACGAGGCTGCGATCTTCTGCTTTACCGGTGCAACACGTACTGCCCTGTAAACGTCACCGCATCGTCATCACTGTCGGCGTTGACGATCCGCGAATGCAGTGTCAACCGCGCTCTCCCATACCGCTTATACATCGCCAAAAACTTCTTCCAAACTGCCGCACTCGGCGCATGGCAAATCGCTTTCGCGTCCATGGTCACCGGCAGCGGATAGCTGATCTGTCCTTCCTGAATCACGATGTGCCCGCCTTCAACCCCTTCTTCACGCAATCGCAAATGCAGCCAGCCCCAACCGGCCAGCACCGCGCCGCAATACAGGCTGCCACCGAACATGGTGCTTTTGTGATTGACGTTGGCCTCCAGCGGCAAGTGCAGGCGCAGTTGCTGGTCGTGCCAATCGAGCACTTTGAGGCCCATGTCCCGCGTAAGGGGAATGTCGCGATGGAGGACTGATTCCAGATGACGACTGTCGCGGCTCATGCATGAGTCTCTTGTATGAAGATAATGATTTGACGGTAGCTCAATCGGGTTCGTCGGTGTGGGTGTGGCCGCCGCTGTCCGCGAAGTTCAGCCCGTGCTTGCGCAGTTTGTCGTGCAAGGTTTTGCGTGGGATGCCAAGGGCTTCGGCGAGGCTGCGCACGGAGCCGTGAGGGCGCGCCAGCTCGGCAGCGATCAGGGTTTTTTCGAAGTTTTCCACTTGTTCGCTGAGACCGCCGCTGATCACTTCGACCGTCATGCCGACAGCGCCATCCGCTGCGTTATTGTCCAGGGCCAGTTCCAGGCCCAGGGCAAAACGTTCGGCGGCGTTCTGCAATTCCCGCACGTTACCCGGCCAGGTGTGGCGCAGCAGCAGTGCGCGTTGTCCCGGTTGCAACTCGTGGGGTGGCAGACCGTGGCGAGCGCTGGCTTCGTCGGCAAAGTGCTGGAACAGCATCAGCGCATCCTCGCCGCGCTCGCGCAGCGGTGGAATACGCAGCGGTGCGACATTCAGGCGGTAATACAAGTCGGCACGGAAGCGGCCCTGATCGGCGGATTGACGCAGGTCTTCCTTGGTCGCAGCGATGATGCGGATGTCCAGCGGGATCAACTGATTGCCGCCCAAGCGCTCGACCACCCGCTCTTGCAGCAAACGCAGCAATTTCACCTGTACATCCAGGCTCATGCTTTCGATTTCATCCAGGAACAACGTGCCGCCATTGGCGAATTCGAACTTGCCGATGCGACGCTTTTGCGCGCCGGTAAAGGCGCCGGGCTCGTGACCGAACAGCTCGCTTTCTACCACCGACTCGGCCAGGGCGCCGGCATTGATCGCCACGAACGGGCCGTTACGACGGTTCGACAAATCGTGCAGCGCTCGGGCCACGACTTCTTTGCCGGCACCGGTTTCGCCAAGGATCAGCACATCGGCCTTGGTCGCCGCCAATGCACCGATCTGCTCGCGCAGGCGCAGCATCGACGCTGATTGCCCGACCAATCGGGTGCTCAGTTCATTGCGATCGCTCAGGGCCAGACGCAGGCTGCGGTTGTCCAGCACCAGCCGGCGCAGGGCCAGGGCGCGGCGGACGCTGTCGAGCAGGGCGTCGCTGGCGAAGGGTTTTTCCAGAAAGTCGTAAGCCCCGGCACGCATGGCCTGCACCGCCAGCGGCACATCGCCGTGACCGGTAATCAGCAGCACCGGCAGTTCCGGGTCCTGGGCATGCAGCTCGGTCAACAGTTCGAGACCGTCCATGCCCGGCATGCGGATGTCACTGACCACCACGCCGGGCCAGTCGCGCTCCAGTTGTGCGGCCAGGCCCTTGGCTTCGGCCAGTGGCAGAATTTTCAGGCCGGCGAGGTCCAGGGTCTGGCTCAGGGCCTGACGCAGGTGCGGATCGTCGTCGATCAGCACGACCTGGATGCGGTTGTCGATGGTCATGCACTTCGGTCCTCGGACGGTTGCAGGCTCACACCCGGTGCGCCTGCACGCAGCTTCAGAGTAATCAGGGCGCCGCCTTCCTTGTGGTTGGCGAACGACAGTTCACCACCGAAGGCACGCATCAGGGTTTCGCAAATCGCCAGCCCCAACCCAAGACCCTGAGTGCGGGTCTTGGTGGTGTAGAAAGGCTCGCTGGCACGACCAAGGGCTTCCATGCAAAACCCGGGGCCATTGTCGCGAATGTACAGATTGACGCCGTCGGCGGTGGATTGGGCACTCAACCAGAGCTTACGCGGCGGGCCTTTTTCCGTCAGTGCGTCCAGGGCGTTGGCCAGCAGATTGCCGAGCACCTGACGCAGACGGGTTTCCCCGGCCTCGACCCACAGGGTGGCGGCCGGCAAGTCGCGGATCAGCTCGACTTCCATGCTACGCCGGCGCTTGGCCAGCAGCGCCAGCGCATCGTCCAGCGCCGGTTGCAGGGCGACGCTTTCCGGGGCGTGGCGATCGCGCCGGGCGAAGGCGCGCAGGTGGGCGATAATCGACGCCATGCGCCCGGTCAGTTCGCTGATCAGCTTGAGGTTGCCGCGCGCATCGTCGGTGCGCTGATGATCGAGCAGCACTTCGGCGTTTTCCGCGTAGCTGCGGATCGCCGCCAGTGGCTGATTGAGTTCGTGGCTGATGCTTGCGGACATCGTCCCCAATGCCGACAGTTTGCCGGCCTGCACCAGATCATCCTGAGCGCGAACCAGCTCTTGCTGGGCCTGTTCGCGCTCCAGCACTTCCTGTTTCAGTCGACGGTTGAGGCCTTCGAGGTCGCTGGTCCGCTCGGCTACCCGGCCTTCCAGCTCGCGACGGGCCTTGGCTTCGAAGGCGATTCGATCAAGGTAATGCCGGCGTCGCTGCATCATCAGACCCAGCAACAGCATCAACACCAACAGCGTCGCGCCACCAATGGCGACGACCGTGCGTACCGGACGATCGATCAAGGTGCGCGGAGCGAGGATGCTGACATTCCAACCGGTTTCTGCGATTGGCTGGGTCTGTGTCAACCAGGCGCTGGGGTTGAGCTTCAACGGTTTGGGATTGCGGGTCGGATAGGGTTGAATCGCGGTGATCGCGTTGCTTTCCTCTTCGCTCAACGAGCGGGTCGAGCGGAATCGCCACTCGGGCCGCGATGTGAGAATGACCACGCCGTTATGGTCGGTCAGCAGCAGTTGTTCCGGGGTTTTGCCCCAGAGGCTTTCGGTGTGGTCCAGGTCAACCTTGACCACCAGCACGCCGATGATCTGTTCGCCGTTACGCACGGCGGCGGCGAAGAAATAGCCGCGCTTGGCAGAGGTCGTTCCCAAACCGAAAAAACGCCCCAGCCGTCCGGCCATGGCTTCGCTGAAATACGGCCGGAAGGAAAAATTGCGCCCGACGAAACTGTCGTGTTTGTCCCAATTGGACGCGGCCAGGGTCTTGCCCGTGGTGTCCATCAAGTACATGACTTCGGCGCCGGTCTGGGCGCTGATGTTTTTCAACAAGCGATTAGCATTGCCTTGGGTGACGCCATCGTCGGGCGCACCGAGGACGGCTCGCAGGGCCGGCAGATCGCCGAGGATCTGCGGCAATACTTCATAGCGGTGCAGGGTGCCCAGCAAGTTGGCAACGTAAAGGTCGAGTGTCTGACGGTTCTGCCCGGCCAGTTCGCTGCGGTAGTAACGCTCGGCCAGATGTTCCAGGGGCCACAGCAATGGCGCCAGGCACAGTGCGAGCAGGGCCAGGCTGCGCCAGCGGGGTCTGCGGGGAAGGGTCGGAGTCATGAGCATCGAGCGCCTGTGGGTACAGGCGCATTATGCCTAGGCTTGCGGGCGCAGTCTGCGCACCGTGGGTCAGGCACCCATGTGCGGTGAAGATTCAGACGGTGTTTCAGGAAAAGACGTCAGCGTCCTTGAAGAACGCGGCGGCCTGATCTTTACCGGACAGTTGCGGTGCTTCATCCAGTTGCCAATCAATGGCCAGGTCCGGATCGTCCCAGCGAATGCTGCGCTCGGCGGACGGTGTGTAGTAGTCGGTGGTTTTGTAGAGAAATTCGGCGGACTCGCTCAGCACCACGAAACCGTGGGCGAAACCCTCCGGGACCCACATTTGACGATGGTTCTCGGCGGACAGACGCACGGCCACCCATTTGCCGAAATGTGGCGAGCTGCGGCGAATGTCCACAGCCACGTCGAGTACTTCACCCACTGTGACGCGAACCAGTTTGCCTTGAGTGTTTTCCAGTTGGTAATGCAGGCCGCGCAATACGCCTTTTTGCGAGCGGGAATGGTTGTCTTGAACGAAATTCGCTTCCAGGCCAGTCACTTCTTTGAAAGCCTTGGCATTGAAGCTTTCATAAAAGAAACCGCGCTCGTCACCAAATACCTTGGGTTCGATGATCAGAACACCGGGCAGGTCGGTGGTGACTACATTCATGGTCTTTCTCCAGCAACAGACGTTGATAGGCGACATTCTTGCCTAAAGTGGTGTCCGGGCGCGAGTGGACCGTGGTTCAGGCAATCAAATTCTGGAAGAGCAGACCACCATTGCATTTATCAACATCGAAGTATTCAAGTATTGTTCAGCTGAAAATTTGAGGTTTTCGACGCGCAAGGCGCTGAAGGTTTTGTACCTCCAATGGTCTTCTTCCGAGCCATCGTTGGCTACGTTCACCTCGCCGAAGTACCAGTGCTTGGACTATAGGTGCTGTCCGTCTTCATCTACGTGAACAAAATTTCATCTCCACGATGAAAACAGGCCTTGTCAGGGGAAAAACCCTTAGATTCGGTCACTTGGACAATTCATTGTGTCGTCCAGGGATGTTGCGAAGCTTTTTCTTGCTGACCTGAAAAGGCAAATGACCACGATTATTCGACAGTCGACGGCATTTTCAGGCCTGGCCTGGTGAAATGAAGGCCTGCCTGACGGCAGGCCATTATCGGCCCGCACACAAAAAAATCTGACACCCTCTCGCTGACTGGAGACCCTCCCCAATGCACACCTCCTGACCGGTATAAGGGGTTGCGTATCGCCCCAAGCAGTGGCGATATAAGCGCCTAATAAAATTTCAGGGGTCGTTGTATGCCACTCGCCACCTTGATTCATCGCGCCAGTTTGCCCAGCCCGCAAGTGTCTGCGGAGCAAGCGCTTGAGCTGTTGAAGGGGCATTACGGGCTGAGTGGAAAGTTGCAGGCCCTCGGCAGCCAGCAGGATCTTAACTATCGGGTCGACAGCGACCAGGGGCGTTTTGTCCTGAAAATATGCCGTGGCGACTACTCGGCGCTGGAGCTGCACGCCCAGCACGCCGGGCTCAAGCATTTGGGTGAACACCCCGATGTGCATGTGCCACGAGTTATTCCCGCCAAAAACGGTGCAGACCTTCTCTCCCTGGAAGTCGGCGGCCAACCGGTGCATGTGCGCCTGCTCGATTACATCGAAGGCCAGTCGCTCACACACCTTGATCATCTGCCCGGTTCAGTGGTGGCCGGTTTCGGTCGGCTCTGCGGTGAAATGGATCTGGCCCTGGCCGGTTTCGACCATCCGGGTCTCGAGCGCACCCTTCAATGGGACGCCCGCCACGCCAACACGTTGATCGCGCATTTGCTGCCGGTCATCAAGGATGACCAGCAACGCCGGCTGATTGCCGATGCGGCTGAACGGGCCGAGCGTCATTTGCAGCCGCTTGTGGATAAGTTGCCGGTACAGGCGATTCACATGGATATCACCGACGACAATGTGGTGTGGCAGCGAGACTCGCAACGCCAGTGGCAATTGCAGGGTGTGATCGATTTCGGCGACTTGGTCCGTACCTGGCGCATCACTGATCTGTCGGTGACGTGTGCGGCGCTGCTGCACCACGCCGATGGCGATCCGTTCTGCATTTTGCCGGCGGTCCAGGCCTATCACGCCGTCAATCCGCTGCAACATGAAGAACTGTTAGCGCTCTGGCCGCTGATCGTCGCCCGTGCGGCGGTGTTGGTGCTCAGCGGCGAACAGCAGGTCAGCATCGATCCTGGCAACGCGTACAGTCGCGACAACCTCACCCATGAGTGGGAGATTTTCCGTGTCGCTACATCGGCGCCTTTGGCGTTGATGGAAGCGGCGATCCTTACTTCGGTCGGCCATAGCTTGCCGAGCATCGGCAGCGAAGGCTTCGCGCCGCTGCTGCCAAGTCTGGTCGGGCGTGAGTTTGCGCTGATCGATTTGGGCGTGCTCAGTCCGCATTTTGAAGCCGGCAACTGGGAGCAGGAGGGGATCGATCAGCGTCTGCTGACCGAGGCTGCTGCGGCTCACGGTCTGGCGGCCAGTCGTTATGGGCAATATCGCTTGTCCCGCACCCGCCCGGACTGCGCCACTGAGTCAGACACGTGCCCATTGCACGTCGAATTGCGAGTGCCCCACGGCACGGCGGTCGAGTCACCGTTTGCCGGGGTGGTGCATCAGCCGGCGGTGGGTGTGCTGCAACTGGACGGCCCGCAACTGAGCGTGCGTCTGTGGGGCGTGACCCCGTCGCTGCACAGGGGCGCAGCGCTGGTCAAAGGCCAGGTGCTGGGTTCGGTCAGCGGGCCACTGATCGTGCAGTTGTGCCGAGGCGCTTCGTTCAATGCGCCCTTGTTTTGTTCGCCTTCTCGCGCCGCGGCCTGGCAAGCGTTGTGCCCGTCGCCAGCGACTCTGCTGGGGTTGGCCTGTGACGCTGAAGAAGAACTCGATTCGCAGACGTTGCTGGCGCGCCGTGATGCCAGTTTCGCCCGTACCCAGAAGCACTATTATGTCGACCCACCGCGCATCGAACGTGGCTGGCGCAATCACCTGATCGACATGCAAGGCCGCTCCTACCTCGACATGCTCAACAACGTCGCGGTGCTGGGCCACGGTCATCCGCGCATGGCCGCTGTCGCCAGCCGTCAGTGGTCACTGCTCAACACCAACTCGCGTTTTAACTACGCGGCGATTGCCGAGTTCTCCGAACGTTTGCTGAAACTGTCGCCGGACTCCATGGACCGGGTGTTTCTGGTCAACAGTGGCAGCGAGGCCAATGACCTGGCAATCCGCCTGGCATGGGCCTACAGCGGCGGTCGCGACATGGTCAGCGTGCTGGAGGCCTATCACGGCTGGACAGTAGGCGCGGATGCGGTCTCGACCTCGATTGCCGACAACCCGAAAGCCTTGAGCAGCCGTCCGGACTGGGTGCATCCGGTCACCGCGCCAAATACCTATCGCGGCGAATTCCGTGGACCGGATAGCGCGCCGGACTACGTGCGCAGCGTCGAACACCACCTGGCGAAAATTGCCGAGCAGAAACGTCAGCTGGCCGGTTTCATCTGCGAGCCGGTGTACGGCAATGCCGGCGGTATCTCGTTGCCGCCTGGGTATTTGAAGCAGGTTTATGCGCTGGTTCGCGCTCAGGGCGGTGTGTGTATTGCTGACGAAGTGCAGGTCGGTTACGGCCGCATGGGTAACTTTTTCTGGGGTTTCGAAGAGCAGGGTGTGGTGCCGGACATCATCACCATGGCCAAAGGCATGGGCAACGGCCAGCCGCTCGGTGCGGTGATCACCCGTCGGGAAATCGCCGAAGCGCTGGAAGCCGAGGGTTACTTCTTCTCGTCGGCCGGCGGCAGCCCGGTCAGTTGCCAGATCGGCATGGCGGTGCTGGATGTGATGGAAGAAGAAAAGCTCTGGGAAAACGCTCAGGTCGTGGGAGGACATTTCAAGGAACGGCTTGAAGCGCTGATCGATGTTCATCCGCTGGTGGGCGCGGTGCATGGTTCCGGCTTCTATCTGGGCGTCGAGTTGATCCGCAACCGCGAAACCCTGGAACCGGCGACCGAAGAAACCACGGCGCTGTGTGATCGATTGCGCGAGCTGGGGATCTTCATGCAGCCGACCGGTGATTACCTGAACATCCTCAAGATCAAACCGCCGATGGTGACCTCGCGTCAGAGTGTGGATTTCTTCGTGGATATGCTGTCGAAGGTGCTCGCAGAGGGTCTGTAAACACCCATCCCCCTTGTGGGAGCGAGCCTGCTCGCGAAGGCGGTCAACCATTCAGCCTGTGTGTTGACTGACCCAGCGCTTTCGCGAGCAGGCTCGCTCCCACAGGGACTGCGTTAAAATTCGATTGTTATCGGGTTTAAGTGCTTTGTTTTTCGACAGATGGAAGATTAAATGCTTTTAAAGCCGATTTTTATCGGCTATAAAGTCACCGCTGCGCCGGTGTGGACCCTCCACGCCCGGTGCTTCCCATTTCTGTCATCGGTCGATGCCTCACTCGACCCTCAAGCAATTGCCCCGGAGATGATTCATGAGCCGTATCGTTACCGTCGCCGCCACCCAGATGGCCTGTTCCTGGGACCTTGAAGCCAACATCGAGACCGCTGAGCGGCTGGTCCGTGAGGCTGCGGCGAAAGGCGCGCAGATCATTCTGATCCAGGAACTGTTCGAGGCTCCGTACTTCTGCCAAAAGCCGAACCCGGATTACCTGCAGCTGGCCACGACCGTTGAAGACAACGTCGCCATCAAGCACTTCCAGAAAGTCGCCAAAGAACTGCAAGTCGTTTTGCCGATCAGCTTCTACGAACTGGCGGGCCGGGCGCGTTTCAACAGCATCGCGATCATCGATGCCGACGGTTCCAATCTCGGGATTTATCGTAAAAGTCATATCCCGGACGGCCCTGGCTACCACGAAAAGTACTACTTCAATCCGGGCGATACCGGCTTCAAAGTCTGGAACACCCGTTACGCGAAAATCGGCGTGGGCATCTGCTGGGACCAGTGGTTCCCGGAATGCGCCCGCAGCATGGCGTTGCTGGGCGCGGAAATCCTGTTCTACCCGACCGCGATCGGCAGCGAGCCACACGACAAGACCATTTCGTCCCGTGATCACTGGCAGCGCGTGCAACAAGGCCATGCCGGCGCCAACCTGATGCCGCTGATCGCCAGCAACCGCATCGGCAACGAAGAGCAGGACGGCTACGACATTACGTTTTACGGCTCGTCGTTCATCGCCAACCAGTTCGGCGAGAAGGTTCAAGAACTCAACGAAACCGAAGAAGGCATACTGGTTCAGAGCTTCGACCTCGACGAGCTGGAGCACATCCGCAGCGCGTGGGGTTCGTTCCGCGATCGTCGCCCGAACCTGTATGGCACACTAAAGACCCTCGACGGTTCCCTGGAGTCCTGATCGCTATGACCACTTTGAACAGCACCCCTCGCGCCGACGGCTTTTACATGCCGGCCGAGTGGGCGCCGCAAACCCAGACCTGGATGATCTGGCCCGAGCGCCCGGACAACTGGCGTCTGGGTGGCAAACCGGCGCAAGCCGCGCACGTCGCGGTGGCTAAAGCCATTGCGCGTTTCGAACCGGTGACCGTGGCGGTTTCCGCCGGCCAATACGAAAACGCCCGTGCCCGTCTGGACGTGCCGAATATTCGTGTGGTGGAAATGTCCAGCGACGACGCCTGGGTTCGCGATACCGGCCCGACGTTTGTTATCAATAACAGTGGCGAAGTCCGTGGTGTGAACTGGGACTTCAACTCCTGGGGCGGTTTCGACGGGGGGCTTTATTCGCCGTGGAATCGCGATTCGCAGGTGGGCGGCAAGATCCTTGAGATTGAGCGCAGCCAGCGCTACCGCACCGAGGGCTTTGTGCTCGAAGGCGGTTCGATCCATGTCGATGGCGAAGGCACGCTGATCACCACCGAAGAATGCCTGCTTAACCGCAATCGCAACCCGCACATGAACCGTGCAGAAATCGAAGCGGTGCTCAGTGCGAATCTGGCTGTGGATAAAATCATCTGGCTGCCGGACGGTTTGTTCAACGACGAAACCGACGGCCATGTGGATAACTTCTGCTGCTACGTGCGTCCGGGCGAAGTCTTGTTGGCCTGGACCGATGACCCGCAGGACCCGAACTACCCACGCTGCCAGGCGGCAATGAAAGTGCTGGAAAGCAGCACCGACGCCAAGGGGCGCCCATTCACGGTGCACAAGATGCCGATTCCGGGGCCGCTGTATGCGACCGAAGAAGAGTGCGCCGGTGTGGATCCGGTGGACGGTACTCAGGAACGTAATCCGACCGTTCGTTTGGCGGGTTCCTACGTGAACTTTCTGATCGTTAACGGCGGCATCATTGCGCCGAGCTTTGACGATCCGTTGGATGGCCCGGCAAAAGAGATTTTGCAGGCACTGTTCCCGCAGCACGAAGTGGTGATGGTGCCCGGCCGCGAACTGTTACTGGGAGGCGGTAACATCCACTGCCTTACCCAACAACAGCCAGCACCGCACAAGGAGTGAGTGGGGTTGTAACAGCTTGAGTTGATTGCAGAATCAGCACGGCCACCGTTTTCCCTTCCCGCCTTACAGGAAGCCCGCAGCCCTTCAGGACCGCGGGCTTTTTTGTATCCGCTTGTCGACAGTTGCGAAACCTTGGCACAGCTCTTGTATCTCTCATGGCGCAATACAGGGAGGGGGAGAACTGCGATGTTCTGTCATAAACCTTGGATAAGTTAGCCGCTCACAAACCAGGAGAGAGCGCGGAAATGAACGCCGAAATGAATGTAGTGAGCGAACGGGCGTTGCATCCCCTGGCAGCAAACAGCGAATCGCTCCAGGTCCTGGCGCACTGGTTGAAGTCCAATGGAACGCGTCAGATCAGAGAACCTGATCCGCGCCGGATGATGATCGAGCGCTACCCCGCTGGTTTATTCAGCGAAGCGGAGCTGGAAGCGTTGTGGGATGTGATGGAAGGATAAGAAGAAAAAACAACGGATTGGTAAAAGCGCTGCCGGGATGGCGGCGCTTTTTTATGGGCGAAGGTTTTGTGAGTTACACACCGAGCACCTGTGGGAGCGAGCCTGCTCGCGAAAGCGGTCTGACAGTCAACAGTGATGCTGAATGTGCCGACCTCTTCGCGAGCAGGCTCGCTCCCACAGGTGCTCGGTGTGAATACATTATTTGTGATCCACACCGGTAAAACGGTGTTTAGAAGCTATAGGTGCCGGTCACGACCAGGCTGCGCGGTGCGCCCGGCTGAATCTGCGCCGTCGAGATTGCTGCAACGGGGCGGGTTCATTCGACCGATTCATGAAACAGACTGAAAGCCATTCCAGCATTTTTCAGAAACGGTTGGGGGACTAATCTGCCGGCATCTCGTTTTCCTACGCTTTTGCCGGAGCCTTCCCATGATCCTTCACTACATTTACGACCCGTTATGCGGCTGGTGCTACGGCGCAAAACCACTGGTGCAAGCCGCCCAGGCTGTGTTGCCAGTGATCGCCCACGGCGGCGGCATGATGACCGGCGCCAACCGCCAGACCGTCTCGCCACAACTGCGCAACTACGTGATGCCCCATGACCGGCGTATCGCCGAGTACACCGGTCAGCCGTTCGGCGAGGCGTATTTCGAAGGATTGCTGCGCGATGAGACAGCGGTTTTCGATTCCGTACCGCCGATTGCCGCGGTGCTGGCAGCCGAGCAGATCGCCGGCCGCGGACTGGAGTTGCTGGGACGTTTGCAGAGTGCTCACTACGAGGAAGGTCGACGCATTGCCGAAGAAGCGGTCCTGTTTGAACTCGCACAAGACATCGGTCTGGAGTCCCAAGCGTTCCAGGCTGCGTTCAAAGACGCTGAAACCGATCGCCATATCAAGGACAGTCGAGCACGCTTGGCTGAGGTCGGCGGTCAGGGTTTCCCGACCTTCGCCCTGGAACACAACGGCCAATTCACCCTGATCGATATCAGCCCCTGGCTCGGCAAGCCGCAAGCCTTCGCGGCATGGCTGAGTCAGTCGCTTCCCGCACAAGCGTTGTCATCGGAGCTTCAAGCCTGTGGCCTGAACGGCTGCACTCATTGACGGCGACAAGTGATTTCTTAGACGTTTTTCGCCTATTTACAGACGATTCATGAAATTGACACATCGTTAAGGGCGCGGCTAGGATTCGCCCCACGCCTGTGGCTAACCGCCATGACTCATAAAATAACAAAAAGGCCCGCCACGATTTCTTCGTGCGCGGGCCTTTTTGTTTGGGGTGAAAAAAGAGTGCGATAGCGCCGTTTCAGCCGTTCGACACAGCGCGTATCAACCGATCATAAGGAAAAGAACAAAATGTTGAACAAGCGAATCAGCCTGATCGCTCTGGGGATGTTGAGTGCTACACAGGTCATGGCTAACGACCAGGCCGAATCCAAGGGTTTTGTTGAAGACAGCAGCCTCAAAGTACTGCTGCGCAATGCCTACATCAATCGCGACAAAAAAGACGGCAACGACGACCAGCGTGAATGGGGCCAGGCTGCCATCGGCACCTACACCTCGGGCTTCACCCAAGGTACCGTCGGCGTGGGCGTTGATGCCTTCGGTCTGTACGGCTTGCGTCTGGACCGTGGTAGCCACAGCGGCGGCCAAGGCATCGACTTCTTTAAGGAAGGCGATAGCGGTAACCCGGCCGGCGACCTGGCCAAAGCCGGTGGCGCGGTAAAATTCCGCGTATCCAGCACCGTTCTGACTTACGGCGACCAGATGCCAGTCCTGCCGGTGTTGAGCTACGACAACGGGCGTCTGCTGCCGGAAAGCTACACCGGCACCCTGATCACCTCCAAGGAGATCAAAGGCCTGGAGCTGAACGCCGGTCGCTTCACCGCCGAATCGCGCAAAAGCGCTGAAGGCCATGACAGCGGCGGCCTGAAGTCGATCAACGTGTTGGGCGGTAGTTACCAGTTCACCGAACAGTTCAAGGCTGCGCTGTACGCCTCCGACGTCGAAGACGTGCTGAAGAAGCAATACGTGAACGCCAACTACGTATTCCCGATCGACAAGGATCAGTCCCTGACCCTGGACTTCAACGGCTACCGCACCAAGCTGGACGATTCCTACGTCCGCGACAGCGGTGCCACCGGCGACGACAACAAGATCTGGAGCCTGGCCGCCACATTCGCCACCGGCGCGCACTCGTTCACGCTCGCCCACCAGCGCAGCACCGGCGACAGCAACCTGGGCTACCCGTACGGCGGCTACCAGAAAGACCAAGGTCGCGTCGGCGATGGTGGCAACACTATCTACCTGGCGAACTCCTACTGGTCCGACTTCAACGCCGAAGACGAACGCAGCTGGCAGTTGGGCTACGGCCTCGACTTCAGCACCTTCGGAATTCCAGGCCTGAGCTACAACTTCGCCTACGTACGTGGCGACAACATCACCACCTCCACCAGCGAAGGCGGTACCGAGCGCGAAATCTTCAACCAGTTCAAGTACGTCGTGCAAAGCGGCCCGGCCAAAGACCTGAGCGTGAAACTGCGTAGCTCCATCCTGCGTGTGTCGCAGAAGTCGAGTGAGTACAACTCCAGCGGCAATGAAGTGCGTGTGTTCGTGGATTACCCGATCAACATTTTCTGATGATCGGTTGCGCTATCGAGGCCTGATGCAAGGCTGAGAAAGAAGAAGCCCCGACTGGTTCGGGGCTTTTTTGTGGGTGCGATTTAGATCGGAACGGCGTTATTTGCTCGGTTGTTACCCGGCGCATCGAGCACCTTCGCCACGTCATCAATGATTGCCTTGCTCATATCCTGCAAAAAATGCGACGCCCAAGCATGCCGATCGGAGTCTCGAATCATGGCGGCGTCTGATGCGAGAAGTTTGGCGACGTGGAGCAGATCGGAGGCGTGGGAGAGGGCTTGGATGACCGGGACACCGGCGTTGATGCGGAACAGCGGTTGGTTGGCGTGGTAGGAGAAAGGGGTGAGGCCGATGGTTTTCAGGTCTTGGGGGTTGGTCATTGGGCACCTCCGGTTTTTGGGCGGTGGTGGGTAACCAGTGAAGCAGAAATGAAAATTTTGGACGGATCGATAGCGGGCATTAGCAAAAACTCCTGAATCAAAGTTAGAGCTACCACGTTCGTTATCAGGCGAATGGGTGGCAGCTATGCGCGGGCTGATAAACCGGAGATACAGGAACCCGGCAGACCCGAAGGTCTCCCACGCACAGCCGCCATTACACGGAAATGCAGGCACAAAAAAACGCCAACAATCGTGATTATGGGCGCTTGTGCGCCTGTATCTTACTCGGGTTATCAGGCCCGGTCGCTGAATTGGCAGCGACGGTCTGAAGGTAGCTTGAGGGAGGAGGATGCGCAATCGTGGCTAGGTGGTGGCGTGGGTTGAAGGTTTTAGTGATTTTTATGGCTGGGCAATAATTATTGCCCAGCCATAATTTTCATAATTTGAAGAAGGCGTGCTGATAGCCTTGCCGACTTGCTGAAGGAGGCGCCAGGAATGGACATCGAATTGGATCAGTTTCAAAAGGATTTACTGGAATCTGTACGCGAAATGAATGAGAGCCACGCCCTTCCCATAGCTGGGGTTAGGCCGTTAATGCCGGAGCGCTTCGACTCGCACATGTCGTCGCCAGCGACACGTCCTCATAACGTGTCGCAAAAATTGAAAAAATGCGACACGTAACAAGACGGACTACATCAGAAGGGGCTGAGTCCTACTGCAAAATCGCACAACGTCTAGCAGGCGTTAGCTTGTGAAATTACGATCTGAGGTAAAGCCCCGGCATCGTTGGATGGCAACGTAAAAGTCGTTCGAAAACCGAGTTTATCCAGCATGTCCATCATTGCATCGATCGTAAATTTCTCGATCTTGCCAGTGGTGAGTTCTGAGACGCGTGATTGGGTCACGTTCAACCTGGCTGCAGCCTCACTTTGTTTGAGGCCCAGGGTTTTGATGTAGTCAGTGATGAATATCGATAGCTCCATCTTCAACGCTTTTTTGCTAGCGACTTCGCTGTCATGCGTGGCATGGAATGGGCTGTCGAAAAATTGAACTGCCATGAACGTCTCCCTCCTTTGAGTTATCTAAAATTTGCAATAAATGCAGGCTAGTCGATTGATCGTTTTTAATGCAAACGTATTGTGTCTGCGAGACATAACTCATTACACCAAGTAACTAATGATGTTCCCGCCCCCACCTTTATCCCCTCCAGCTAACTCCCTACATTGAGCTCCAACGCCTCCCCATCATCCAGATGAGAAGGTCACTGGAGATTCCTCATGCCTTTCGTAAGCGTACGCATCACCCGCGATGGCGTTACCTCTGAGCAGAAAGCTCAGGTGATCGCCGAAATCACTGAAACCCTGGAACGCGTCCTGAAGAAGGATCCGCACCTGACCCACATCGTGATCGAAGAAGTCGACACCGATAACTGGGGCTACGCTGGCATCACCACCACTCAGTACCGCAGGCAACTGGCAGAGGCGGAGGACAAGTCATGACCGCGTCCGTCTCCATCGATTTCATCTCCGACGTGGTGTGCCCGTGGTGCGCGTTGGGCGCGACGGCGCTGGAGCAGGCGATCGAGAACGTGGCGGGTGAGGTCTCGGTGGAGCTGACCTACAAGCCCTTCGAGTTGAACCCGGACATGCCGGCGGTCGGCGAGAAAGCGGTCGAGCATTTGATGCGCAAATATGGACGAACCGCCGAAGACGTCGCCGCCGGCAAGGCGATGCAGATCGAACGTGGCGCGGCCATTGGTTTCAAGTTCGATCTGGAGAAGCGCAGCCACTTCTACAACACGTTTGATGCTCATCGGTTGTTGATGTGGGCGTTGCAGGAAGGGCGGCAGGTCGCCCTCAAGAAAATCCTGCTCCGCGCTTACTTCACCGACGGCCAGAACCCGAGCGATCGCGAGACGCTGGTTGGCCTGGCTGCTGAAGCGGGACTGGATGCGGCGGCTGCTCAAGAAGTATTGGCGTCCGGAGCGTTCACCAAAGAAGTGCGTGAGCTTGAAGCGTTTTACCGCCAGCGCGGCATCAACTCGGTACCGGCCATGATCCTCAACGGTCGTCACCTGGTGTCCGGTTCGCAGTCGGTCGAGTACTACGAACAAATGTTGAGACAAATGGCCAAGGCCCCCGCCGAAGCCTGATTACTTATTTTTCAAACCATCTTTTATTTAGTAGAGGTTCATCATGAGCAATTCGAAAAAAGTCATCGTTATCACTGGCGCATCCCAAGGTCTCGGCGACGGTATGGTCAAGGCCTTCCGTGAACTGGGTTACCAAATTGTCGCCACTTCGCGTTCGATCAAGCCGTCCACCGATCCGGACATCCTCACCGTGGCTGGCGACATTGGCGAACCGGCGACCGCACAGCGCGTCATCCGTGAAGCGATCGCACGTTTTGGTCGCATCGACACCCTGGTCAACAACGCCGGTATCTTCATCGCCAAGCCTTTCACCGCGTACACCGCTGAAGACTATGCCAATGTGCTGTCGGTGAACGTCAATGGCTTCTTCTACATAACTCAGCTCGCCATCGCCGAGATGGAAAAACAGGGCAAAGGCCACGTTGTCAACATCACCACCAGCCTGGTGGACCACGCCATCGACGGTGTGCCATCGGTACTGGCTTCGCTGACCAAAGGTGGCCTGAATGCCGCAACCAAATCCCTGGCCATCGAATACGCCAAACGCGGTATTCGTGTGAACGCGGTCAGCCCCGGCATCATCAAGACGCCGATGCACGGCGAAGAAACCCATGAAGCGCTGGGGAATCTGCACCCGGTCGGGCACATGGGCGAGATCAGCGACATTGCGCAGGCCGTCGTGTATCTGGACAGCGCCAACTTTGTCACGGGTGAAATCCTGCACGTTGATGGTGGTCAGAGTGCCGGTCACTAAGACCTGACTTGATCCGTCCGCAGCGCCGTCGATCAATGTCGACGGCGTTTTCATTGGAGAGCGCACCATGAATGCCCACGTTCACAAGGTTTTCCTGATCACCGGGGTCAGTTCAGGCTTCGGCCTGGCTTTTTCGCAAGCAGCGCTGGCGGCGGGCCACACGGTGGTGGGTACGGTGCGGCGCGAATCCGAGTGTGCTGCGTTCGAAGCGCTGGATGCTCATCGCGCCAAAGCGTTCGTGCTCGACGTCACCGATTTTCCGGCGATCGAGCCGCTGGTGGCCAATATCCTGCGTGAGGTGGGCCGGATCGATGTGTTGGTGAACAACGCCGGTTATGGTCATGAGGGCATCCTCGAAGAGTCACCTCTGACAGAGATGCAGCGCCAGTTCGACGTTAATGTGTTTGGCGCGGTGGCAATGATCAAGGCGGTTCTGCCCGGTATGCGTGAGCGGCGCAGCGGGCATATCGTCAACATCACCTCCATGGCCGGCTTCATCACTTTGCCGGGCATCGCCTACTACAGCGGCAGCAAATTCGCCCTCGAAGGCGTCAGTGAAGCGCTGGCCAAAGAAGTGGAAAGTCTGGGTATTCACGTGACCGCCATGGCACCGGGCTCGTTTCGTACCGAATGGGCAGGCCGCTCGATGATCCGTTCGGGTCGCACATTGAGTGAGTACGACGCGGTGTTCGATCCGGTCCGCAAGGCGCGTGAAGAAAAGAGTGGCAAGCAGGCCGGCGATCCGCACAAGGCGGCGCAGGCATTGTTGACCCTGGTGGCTGCGCAAAAGCCGCCGGTTCATCTGTTACTGGGTAAGGATGCAGTGAGGCTGGTGCGCGAAAAGATTGCGCACCTTCAGGCGGAAATCGACGCCTGGGAGCACCTTTCGGAGTCGACGGAATTCGACTGATCGAAACCCTCGTCGCATAGAAACTCAAACCCCGGAAACAACAAAGCCCTCGTATTTCTACGAGGGCTTTGTTTTGTAGGGTGCGGCACCAGACGAACGGTATGTTGTGGGGAGGCGAGGTTTTCCTGGGGGCTGGATTTCGGTGGAAAATTCGGCGTACCCCAACTAGTAACTATAAATAAATCAGCTAGTTATGGCGCTCAGTGGAATCGAACCCGGAATTTATAGCGCATCAGCACGCTTTACCTGCACGTGCATCATCCGAAGTCAGCTAATGCTCAGGTAACGTCGATGAATTAAATCACTACGCCCTCTGTATCGTCTCTGAGCCAGCCCGCCAAGTTTGATAACTCCAGATACTTAGTGGTACGTCATTGCGCCTAAAAGAACTAAATCCATCCTATTGTTTCTACGATGTTTAAGAATTCATTGCTGGAGTCGTCCTTCTGCCGGCTCTGGCATGGCCGCCAGCGAACTAAACTAGTTGTATCTGTGTAGCAGATGTCTCTAGAGAGGCAAGGAGGTGTCAAATGGCTATTCAAGATACCTATCGGGAAATTGAACAGACCCTGGGTCAGGTACCGGAGTGGATTAAGCAGATGCCGGAAAGCGGAGCGAGCGGATTCTGGGGCGTGGCTCGGGACTTCTGGCTGGCGGATACCAAGATTCCTAATAAGTACAAGGAGTTGATAGGTCTGGCGGTGTCGGGGGCGACCCGTTGTAAGTATTGCGCCCTGTTCCATACCGAAGCTGCGCGCTTGTTTGGCGCGAGCGACGAGGAAATTTCCGAAGCCAGCTTTATGGGCGGGCTAACCATGATGGGCAGCACCTTTATTAACGCCCAGCAGATCGACTACGAGCAGTTCCGGCGGGAGACGCTGAGTATCGTCCGGTATGTCAAAGATCACTCGCAACCCAAAGCCGCTTAAGCCGTTGCGGGAACCAGTCCTTCGCCAGCTGACGAAGGATAAGCTGATTGCAATCACCAGCGATGGTCCTAGGACCACCGCTCGGTGGCAAGCGGCTGTGCTGCGAGCCATCGGCGAACTAATGCAATACAGCGATACCGCCCGCGAAGAAAGCCAAGACCTGCGCATTCCCTTCGCCAAAGCACTCCATGACCTCTATGCGGGACAGAAGTCCGACGCCGAGTTGACGGAAATGGTGTTGCTGATGCTGGAAGTGGAAACCGCCCCCTTGCTCGGCAAAGGGCCCCAGGCAGGAGCGGCATCTGGGAACAATGGCCTCTGAGAAGTGGAAAAGGGAAAACTTTATTTTCCCAAATGGAAACCGTCGTTTATCCCCTGGTCTTGAGCAAAAAAGCCCCGCACGATTTGAGCATGCTGATTACGGCAACCTAGGCTTGGCGGGTGTATTGGCGTGCGTTTTAGGTGGGTGCAATCGCTCGTCGACGTCACGCTGAAGCGAATGTGTAACGGCAGGGGGGGCTATCAAGGTCGGGTGGAAGCAGATTCTCCAACCCCAGAAACAACAAAGCCCTCGTATTTCTACGAGGGCTTTGTTTTGTATGGTCGGCACCAGGAGTCGAATTGGATATTAATCTATTGATTTATAGGGATTATTTTTTTCTGTAATGTGATTTCTATCTCTACTGATACCCTTGTGATGCAAAATGCCGATGCAGGTACGTAGGGCAATAGTAAAGATATTTTGGATATTTGGGCATGTCAGACTGTAAGTCTAAAACCCTCGGGTTGATAATTAACTGTGTCTAGCAAGTGTTGCAGGCTTATATGGTTATAGTTTACGATTGATGGCAGAAATTGATTTTGGTGATCAGTTGATACTTTATTTTTAATGGATTAAAAGGATGTTGAAAACAGTTGTGTGTTTTCTCGGTCGTCTGAGAATTATCTCTAGTTTTATTTGGCTGGGATGGCTACTTCTTTTAAATTTCAGTGCTGCAGCAAGTGATATGCAGGTTTTAAGTTTGCAACAACCTGCGCTGAAGTTTGATCGAGCAATCATCGGCTATCATGATCCTAGTTCTATGGTTGTGGACGATGATTTTACGTATGGATTGGAAGAAATCACCCCAATCCTACGGCCAAATCCTACGGGGTATATTGATCAAAAGGAGACGGATATCCATTCGGATTCTTGGTGGTCTAGTTTGAGTCCAGTAGATTTTTTGATATGGGTGCCTCTGATTGCCTTAATTGTTACTAACTTCGTGTCAATTTATAACCTCAGAGAAGCATCCAAGGCAGCCATAAAGAAAGAACTTGCAGTTGATTCGTATAAGCATATTAAAAATCAGCTATCCG
Organism: Pseudomonas sp. LB3P25; assembly: GCF_054897985.1. NCBI lineage: Bacteria > Pseudomonadati > Pseudomonadota > Gammaproteobacteria > Pseudomonadales > Pseudomonadaceae > Pseudomonas > Pseudomonas sp. LB3P25. The sequence goes on from NZ_CM142711.1 coordinate 517,191, forward strand.
AATTCTATGACCCGCTAAATGCGTTGGTTAGTACTAATTATGATATGTTTCAGTCGCTAGGGCCTAAAACATTTCCCGAAGATTTTTATAAAGGGGGAGAGGCTGCTGAGCTTTGGGATGATATAGTCAATGAAGTCATTTTGCCTAATAATGAATCGATAGTAGAAATTATAAAAACAAAATCTTATCTAATTGACCCATCGGATGATCTTGATAACTATTTTTATTATGTAAAGCATGCTCAGTCTTATATGCTTTTTAGAAAACAGGCCAACAGCCTGCATGGAAAGTTTCCCTACCCGAACGAATTACTTGGTAACATAGTTAAAGTGCGCAGTTTGGTAATAAGTAAACTTAAGAGCAAGGAAAAGGAGCTCAGTGCATAATGGGTATTCAATGGTTGAAGGCACAGATTGAGAATCACGATAGGATTATATCAACCTCGTTTCCGGGAGGAAGGTGTCTAAAAATCGAATATAGGTTGGAAAGTGGTGGTTCGGCCGAGGAGATTGTTTATATTCCCGACGGGCAAGAGTATTTGATCGGGGATGATGTCATTGACCGAGTTGCCGGCCTCGGGGTTACATTAATCGTGCCTTCACATTTCAGCAAGGTTACTGGTGCGGCTAAAATGTACGGTCGAACGAGGAATATTAGAGTTTTAGATAATATGAAGCAGTTTTTTGCAATTCTACACGCCGGAGACTCCTATTAAACGTAGTGATGTGTATAGGCTTTGGTTGCGAGACAAATATCAGTCAGACGTGAAGGCCATTAAGTTGGCCTTTATCTTTGGTAGTGTTGCTCGACACGACGGAGTTTATGGCGACTGTGATTTAATGATCTGCAGTTATGAAGGCCCCGGTACCCGTGCGTGGGCTAGCTTGAGGGGCTGCAATGATATAAATAAAGAGAAGTTTGAGTCGTTGTTTGGTATTAAACTCTCGGTATTGCTGCTGACTCAGCAGGAGTATGAAGAAGATATTGATATTTTAAATAGAATAAAAATAGCGCCTAGGGTTAATGTGTACTAATTTTGTCTGCCCTTATTGAAAGTTGATTTATTTATTCCTCAGGGCATCTTGGGAATAAGTAAATCAGCTTGATTTCTGTCGTCCGAAAAAACATCCAGAGATCGGAGAAAAAAAACGGGGACAGACCACGATTAATTTGGCGTCTGCATATTCATTTAAGCTAGGAATCGTGGTCTGTCCTCGAATTACGAGTCGTTTCTGGTGCGGAAATTGTGCCGGCTGAAAAATGATCCGTGGAGTTAGCTATGGCCTGGCCGTTGGCCCCCGCGGGGTTCGAATGTTAGCGTTGACGAGTCAACGCTAACGCCCATCACTTTTTTGCTGCAATCGTGGGCCGATAAAGCTAAAGAAGGTAGTCAAAATAAGGCAACACGTGTTCTGCAAGGACATTCCGTGTATCGGTGATTGCGGTGCCGAGTGGTGTCAGTACTGCTCTGGTACGCTTCTCGCGTGTATTGCCATCTTCAAAAATTTGGCAAGTTCACGCTCGATAACGTCCTTATTTAGGGAGGGTAGTCCAAAATCAGTACGGTCGGTCCCGTGTTTCCCGGGACGCTGATCGTAATAGCTTACATATTCTACTTTCTGAGAGGTGATCATTCCGTTGATTGAGAACACTACCTGGGCACTTCTATTTGTTCCAAAAACCGCCCCTTTCTCTGGGATCAAACGTAAGGAAACATAAATAGTTTCCTCTCTACTGCGAATTTCCTCTACCTCAGCCGGGAAGCCATATTTTTTTGCATCTGCGACAAACTCCGCGAAGATCGGTTCTACAACACTCGATACCGTTGCGTTGAACTTTTCTACGAAATCATTTTGTGCTGCTTGCTTGAGCGCCTGCGCATCTGCAATGCGCGCTTCCATCTCTGCTTTTTTCTTATCGTGCTCTTGGATTACGCTATCGAAAATTGACAAAGCTACATCTCCATTAAGTGTTTTTTACCCTATGTCAATGCTGGCCCAATGACCTCAATCAGGTCAATCTAAATCGATCTGTGGTGGTCAAGTGCACCTCACCTGAGGTTCGCGATGGATACGAATTTTCACCTAGTACTTTGAATTTCCAGGATTTTCCTAAGCGACGAATGAGAAGATTCACTGTCAGCAGATAGTAATAGCGCGTTGACTTGGAGCGATGATTCACATGGTGATTTAAAAACCAGTCGAGATGCTTTTGCTGCCAGGTCCATGGGTTATCTCGGTGCCAGCGTTTAGAAATCGCTACTTGGATGGCCTTTGATTGGCGTAGGTGACGATTGCGTGTGGCGTAAGAACCGGTCAGAACCCCTAGGAGAAAAAGCTCCATGTTGAATGGCTTATTCATCCTTGACCACCGATGTACGCCGATACTACGCCGATACGACCGTGCCCCAATTCATAGCTGATTTGTGAGCGTGCCTCTCGATCAAGCCCTGGATCAAGTTGGCTACACCTGCCGTCGTTGATGGGCGCTAAATGATTGGTAATCTGCTCGTAGCGTTCGCATGCATAGGCTGCGCGCAGTTCGTGGAAGCCTTTTAGGTTCTGGGTGTGAAGAACATCTCGTGCTGGGCGTACGGCACCTCGCTGGAAATCCATATAGCTTTCGTTCGGCGCAAGCAGGTTTCGGCTGCCATCGGGTGAGACCTTTTCGGCATGCCTGAGAGCTTCATGGATATTCTCATCCACCTTGATCCAACGAGGAGCTGACGCACCCGAACGGCCACCTTTGGTCCCATTCTGGATGTTGATCTTGCCGTAGTGTTCGGCCTCACGCTTCAGGCGTGGAATGTCGGCCAAAATGGCCTCGCGCAAGCGCATCCCAGTGGCGCGTGCCAACAGTGCAATGGCCGCCGCGCGCGCGAGTTGGTGTTCGCAAAGCGCATCGACGATTCGCTTTATTTGCTCGCGATCCTGACCTTGGGAAACTGCTGTGCGAGTGTGGGAGCGTTGCATTCCCAATGCTTTGCTTGGACTTGGCACTTTCACATATTGATCACCGCGCAGCGCGGCCATGGTCCGGTTCACACTGGATAATCGGTTTTGCGCGGTCGCGATGGCCAACTCACCATCTTCAACTTGCTGGCGCAGATGTCCGGCGTAGTCCAGCAAGGTCTGCCGATCAATCTGCCGCGCATCGTTAAACCCTGGCCCATCCTCCGACCGGCACCAGCGTACAAACGCCTGCCAACGATCACTGTGCGCCTTGACCGTCCCGTAATGTCCGCCGCCAAATAGATCGCGCAACGCCTGTGGCCCGGCATAACTCAATTGCCGGCCATAGCCGAAATTGCGCCCATCTCGCCTACCGACCAATGCCATGACCGAACTCCTCTCGAAGCCAAACCGTTAAAACCTTCCCCACGTCATCCCGCCACGAATGTTGAGTGTTATCAGGGATCAAGGCCCCTGCGACCTGTGAGGGTTGTCCACTAACGCGGGACTGGCGGCTCTTTTCGACCGGGAGCTTGGGCCTCTCATGATCTGGCCTCCTGAGCACTTCCGAGGAAGTGGGCGGGTGGAGGCTGCGCTGGCTGACGAGACCAACGCCGCGAGATCCTGAGCCGGGTGAAGGCAGTAATGCGATGACCGGGGTATGCCTGACTGTCAGTCAGGTGCAGTCCATTCCATAGGCTGCGGCACCATCATCTGCATCGCTGTTGCTGGTGACTTAGGTGTTTGTCACGCCGATTGTCACGAGGGGAAATGCCGCAATGCCTTGTACGAGGTGAGCTGCAGCAGTGGTAGGAGCGCCCGTCTCTTTCCGGAAGAAAGAGACGGGCGCAAGTTGGCGCAAGGAAATGGCCAAGCGGATAGGTTGCTGCAGGGCAGCTATAAAGGGGTATGAGTTGCCGCAGTGGGCACTCTGGTAGAAGTAGGCATCCATCACATCGCTGTGACCGTGCGAGCCGCCGGACGCTAATCGCACTTTGGGAGAACCACCACGGTGTGGCGTAGCCTCAAAGGTTCTGGCTACCTGGGTTACTGTCAACGACAGCGCTCTGCCCGATCTTTTCTACGCCTGTGGATAATTCGGGTCAAGGCTCGAATTTTCCGGAGTTCTGCGGCTGTGGATGAAATTATTCACCCGTGGAAATCAGTGGTTTTCCACAGACAGCTGCGTGGGCTTTTAGATTTTTTAAGTGAGCTTCATGCAAGCAGGGAGGCTCCGTGGTCCGACAATAGAATCACCGCAATATGCGAGCATAGCCCTGTTCGATATGCGTCATATATTGCTTTTAAATGATGTGCGTTAGGGGGGCGAGATTTGGTCTAGCTCAATTTAGGGTTTTTAATGAGCAGGGTCTACACATGCTAGTCGACCCTGCTACAAGAGAACATACTTTAATCTGCACTTTGTTATATAAGGGGACTGCTTTCAGAGGGGGCTGTTTTTTGAACTGATGGTTTAAGTATGTAGTCGTCAAAAAAGTATATATTCAGATCCTTGCCTTTGCATGCACTTTCCAGTTCGCTTTTTTCCATGCTCGTGGCGAAAATAACCTGGCCACCATAAGACTTGCTTTTTAACGCTGTATCGATCAATGAAATAAAGCTATTTTTACTTGCTTCGTGCTGTCGCGGTTCGTCAAATACCACAAAACCACCATGGTTTATCTCTTTCTCCGTTCCTGCGAGTTCTAAAAGTCCGAGAGTGTAAGCCCAAATAACACGGATATAATCACTCGCAGAAGTTTCTGCTACAATATCATATCCCTCTTGCTCTGGTCGCAAAGTTTGATCCGACACAGATATGGAATTTATTGCCGCGTGATCGAATTGGAATGACTCAAGGTTGCGTCGTATTATCTGTTCTAATTTTGTTATGGTCGCGTACTTATTAGTTTCAGAGCTGTTTTTTCTTGCCAGCCTCAATGAGTCAGAAGCCGTACGCCACGCGGATTGAATTCGTTCAATTTGCTCATTAAGATTTTTTTCTGAATCTTGGAGCTTTTCCACTTCCTTAAGTTGTATTTCTGCTTGTATTTTTTCTCTTAGGATTGCTTTTGTTGCGGCATTTATATCCTCAAAGTCGGCTCTTAAATTATTTAGCTTATCTTGCTCGACGCCTAGTCGTGCTTGGATTAGCTTAGAGCTAGCTTGGAAGTGTTGGATTTCTCCGGCGGTCTTTAATTTGATAGAACTGAAGAAGTCTATTTGATTTTTGAGGAATTCAATATTTTCCTCGAGCGTCATAGGCGCTCTTTGGGTTGAGTTAGAACCTAAGGTGTCGTACATGTTGCTGTCACAAATTGGACATTTGGAAATGTCTAGCTCATCATTGATGACACTTCCCACAGATTTAAGTCGTCGCAACTGTTGGTATTGGTTTAAATCATGTTTCAAAGTTGACGTTTTTTTATCCGTTTCCGATAGAGATAGTAGTGAATTCTCTATTTTTCTTGCTGTATTTTCCGACTCTCTCTGAAGGGTGCGGATTATACTCGCTTGCGATTCAATCTTCTCATTACTTGGTTGGTTTTCAGAAATGCCGTTGCTCAGTTTTTCGATTAGTTTTTTGAGCGAGGATCGCTGGTTGTTTAGGCTTATGTATATGTCATTCTCTAAGTAGGAGAAGTTCACGTACGCCTTTTCCTTTGTTTTTTCTATGTCGGGGATTATATTGATTCTGACACTGTTGAAGTCGGCGATACTTTCGGCGGTAGATCTTATTTTTTCCCACTCTTTTTCCGCGGAATCTACTTTGGCTTTGAGCATGAAGATCTTTTTCTCTTGCTCAAAACTGTTGAATCCTAGGCAGAATTCGGCTGCGTTTTTCTTAACATTTCTGATGTTGTAATGGGTAGGTATGTTTGCTTGTATTTCTGACCATCCGCGTTTTTGTTCGATGAAAAATAGAGGAAATATACATTCTAGATATAGTTTTGTTTCTTTGCCATCGAAAGTAACTACCTCAGGGAGCGTCCAACCAATGAATTTTGCAAGCCAGTGATGAAAACCTAGTTCGCTTTTTGCAGAGCCAACTTCTCCAGCTGCACCTAGAAAATAATCTTGCGTTGATATCAATGAGCTAACCGTGATTTTTTGGCTGTTTCCTTCGATTTCTCTTAGTAGGGTTGCCTCATCTCCGCGACTATTGACTATCTTTAATTGCACATTGGAGCTTTGTACTAAATATGGTGTCTCGTCGGTTTTGCTTTTGTAAATGACTTCATAGAGGGACTTGGGGAACGGTCTTTTACGACTTGGGCCGAGAATTGCCTCAAGCCCGAGTCCAAATGCAATGGCGTTAATACAGGTTGATTTGCCGGAGGAGTTATTTGCACGTATTATATTCAAGCCGTCATTAAAAAATAGCTTTGCAGAGAAAGGGCCGCTTGAAGTATTGACGGAGATTTCTAGTTCTTTGATTTTTAGACCAAGCATTATATTAGTCCCCCTGTGAGGCTTTTAACTTTAGCGTCAGTGAGTTTTTTTCCAAAGTTATCTAAAAAATCTATTTCTTCTTGCATCACTGCGCTTTCAAGAATGATTCTATAGATATCTTGACCAGCATCTGTAATGTGGACTCTACCATCGGATAATGTAACTAATGCTTTTGCCACACAAATCTCGATTGCTTTGTATGTCGCTGTATCCACTGATATTAGGGGTATATCAAGGGTTCGATCTTTTAAATAGTCTTCATATTCTGGCCATCTATTTTTTCTAATAAGCATCCAGATCAATATGTTCAGTTTTTTGGAATCTAAGTATTTCTTTTCGTTGGATACCCGCTCAATACTGATAATAATCAGCGAGATCCTCCAGAGTGGCCGCATCTCTATAGGTATAGGGTATGGCTTATCACTTATTATCGGAGTTATCTGACGTTCATTTTTCATTATTTAAAGTCCATGTAGCACTCTGCAATCCATTTGGAAAGATAGCCAAAGGTTAATGATTGAACGTTAGTGTCGGACATGAATTTCGAGTGCTTTGAAAAGGCTTCTTTATTATTTTCAACAATACTTTTTACAAAGTCAGAATCTAGCTTCGATAGGAATATGGAATTCTCTTTTATGCTTTCTAATTGCGCTCTTGCACTATCTTCGATTGTCGCATGAAGGTTCGGGTGATCATCACGAAGCTGTTCAAGAAATTTATCAATCTGAATATATTTTGAAACGACAATGTTTTGGAAGTCTTCACTCCGTTCACCCATTAATTTGGTGGATTTTCTTGCGATATTTGAAGAGAACTGCGCATTACTTGATATCCAAGTATTTCGTAAGCTTTCATCAACAGTTAATAATGGAATGTTGATTGCTGCATTGTAAACGCCTTGAGCATAAAGCTTACCATCGGGATAGCTCTCTGCTGTCTCTATTTTTACTTTGAATGTGGAGTTTTCTATATAGGAAATGTCTTCAAGTATTACTTCTTTTTTCTTTTTGTTACAGTATGAAATTAAGTCTTTAGACTTGAATTCAGGGGTTAGTAGTACCCATTGATTTATTTTGATGTCGTCAATTAGTTTTAATATTTCTTTTTCGTTTTCTTTGAGTTTTTTAAGATCGTCGTTTATTTTCTTTTGTATTCTTTTTTTATATATTCCCATTTCAATACCGCTGTCTGGGTAGTAGCACTGAAATATTGTCCCATCAATCGTGTAAAACTCTAAGCCTAAATCTCCGCCATCTTGATCGGGGACAGTGTAGAAATTTTTTGCACCGAAATGCTGTCTAAGCATTACTTCGCAAAAACTTTCCCATTCCTTTGGCGAGAGATTTTCAATAAAGCCGCTCATTTCAACGTTCCCAGATATGAATCACTATTTTTTTGGAATTTGTTTTATTTTGATATCGGCTTTGGTTAGAACTTACAACTGTAAGCATCTTTAGATTTTGTAGAGGTGGCCACTTAAAGATTTGGACGGTTTTGTGATAAATATTTATAGGTATAACGGCTTTACGCTTGGCCCAGGTATTAGCCAGAGAGCAGACATGTGCGTATAGGTTAAGCCTAATGAGTTTTTTGGAGGCTACGCGATTTTTCAGCTCTAATCGAAGGCAACAGCAATGGGGATTGGCGTTGAGAGGGCCAGCTAGACTCGTTGCGCGGATTTTCATTGAACTCCTTCTCAACTTCGCTGACGATTGAAGTTTACTGCTCCTTTGACGGCTTTCCATTAAAGGTCTGGGCCTTGCCAGTCCTTTCTTCGATGGATGCCCACCAAAATGTGCATTTTGGTCGAGATTGCTGCTTGCCATGGGCGAGGTTCGCCCTCTCAACGCAGTGTGCCACAATTTTGCCATCAGCTTTACAGGAGCGTCTATGGGCCGCAACGCAAACACCTCTTTCAACCGGGTTGTTGCGGTTCGACTGTTTCAGTCCACAATTTGGGATTTTCGGTTTGTGGTTCCTAGTGCATCAGTCGAACTGAGCCTTCAGCGGAAGTGATTGTTCGTTTTCGCCTAGAGTTGGGGACAATGTGTAACCCCCTTGATTCCGGCGCGTCTGAAGTTGTGGGTTAAATTATCCACCTGTGGAAATCAGTGGTTTTCCACAGACCGTTGGGTGGGCTTTAGATTTTTTAAGTGAGGTCCATCCAAACAGGGCGGCTTTGCAGCCCTGTTTGGATGGACCCGCGTAGACAAGCGGATCACTGAGATATGAAGACCGAGCGCTTACTCAGTTGCACCACGTTTTGCTTTTAAGCGAGTGACGTTCGGTCCGGTCTGGTTCGCGAATTCGTGTGGAGTGACATGCTCCTGCCGGTTGGCCTCCAAGTACCGGCTCCACCAGTTCATGATCAGCCTGCGCTCCTCGATGAACTCGGCCTTGTGGATGTAAGCGGCGCGGACGTTGTTGCGTTCCTTGTGGCTCATCTGCCTTTCGATCGCGGTCTCGGACCACAGTCCTGATTCAATCAGTGCACTACAGGCCATTGAGCGAAAGCCATGACCGCAGAGTTCGGTTTTGGTGTCATAGCCCATTTTTCTGAGTGCGCTGTTCACCGTGTTTTCAGACATGGGTTTCCAGGGCTTGGCATCGCCTGCAAACACCAGGTCGAATTCGCCGGTGAGGACGTGGATCTGTTCAAGCAGAGTCACGGCTTGCGGCGATAAGGGTACAAGGTGGATGTCCCCGGCCATCTTTGTACCCCTTGTGGAAAAGGGCACTCCGTCCAATGGCGGACGAGTGTCCGGTATCTCCCAGGTGCCGCGCTTGAGGTCGAACTCGCCCCAGCGGGCGAAGCGCAGTTCGCTGGAGCGTACGAACACATGCAGCGAGAGCATGACCGTCAGCCGGGTAAGTGCGCGGCCTCTGTAGGTGTCGATACGCTCCTGCAATTCAGGCAGACGCGATAAGGGTAAAGCAGGGCGGTGAATCACCCTCGGAGCTTTGATCAAACCTTCAAGGTCGGAGGCAGGGTTTGCCGCGATCTGTCGAGCTCGTTTCGCCTCGCGCATGATGCTTTGCAGGTAGTTTTGTACCCTTAAAGCGACGTCAATCGTGCCGCGTTTCTGGATCGCTTCCAGAGGTTGCATCAGGTCATGGGTGTCCAGATCGACAATAGAGCGAGCGCCGATCAGCGGGAAGACATGGGTTTTGAGACGGCTCAGGACGGTCTTGGCATGGCCCGGAGCCCATTTGGCAGACATCGCTTTGTGCCAGTCCAGTGCGGCGCTTTCAAAGGTTCGGCCTTTGATTGCGGCCTGCGTCTTGGCTTGGTGTTTGGTCTCTATGGGGTCGATGCCTTTCGCCAGCATCCGCTTGACCTCCAGGCGCTTGTTGCGCGCATCGGCGAGGCCGACCACGGGATAGCTGCCGAACGAGGTCAGTCCTTCGCGTCCATCAGGTTTGACATACCTGAGACGCCAGCCTTTACGGCCATTGGGTTGGACTAGAAGGTAGAGGCCGTCGCCGTCGAAAAGCTTGTAGGCGCGGTCGGTGGGCTTGGCTGAGCGGCAAGCCGAATCGGAGAGTGGAGCAGTGGTGCGCGACATAAGGGTACTCCCCCTTTATCGAATTACCTTACCCCTAACATTACCCCTAAAACGGCTGGAATCCACCAGATTTTGACGTAACCCGACAGAACCCCAAAACGAAAAAACCCGCCAGAAGGCGGGTTTTTCGGGGGTTCCAGAGATTTTGAAAGCCTTCTCTGGAACCTTGTATGGTGCCGGCACCAGGAGTCGAACCCGGGACCTACTGATTACAAGTCAGTTGCTCTACCAACTGAGCTATACCGGCGTGTTAGGGCGACGATTATAGCGATTGGATTGGTTCTGTAAACCCCTGAATTCAGACTATTTTTGCGCAGGCCTCAACTGAGGTTTTCTGGCAGGCCTTGCAGTCATCGCGCGTTGTAAAACGTCGTCCCTTCAGGGATGTCTTTATTGACGAACGACATGGCCCCGATCGTGACGTTATCCCCGATACGCAGGGTGTCCGCGATGATGCAACTGTTGGCCCCCACGCTGACATTGTCACCAATGATCAGGTTGTACGTGTCCAGCCCAAGGGTCTTGATGCCAATGGTCGTGTTTTGCCGGATGAAAAAATTCTGACCGATTTTGACGCTGCCGGTGATGACCACGCCCGGCAGGTGGCCGATTCGAAAGCCAGGCCCTATCTGGGCGTCGATACTGATATCGACTCCGTACTTGAGATTGAGCTTTCTCTCCAGGCGCTTGGCATAGCGGCGCGCAACACCGTTTCCGGAATAAAGGTACTGGGCCAGTCGGTACATGAACAAATACCGGAGCGTGTTGTTTTTTCGGGTTCGTTTGAGAATGTTGCTGACAAGGCCTATGCGGCTGCCACGCTTTTTCTTGTTCGAGACTTCGGACTGCCAATGCAATATCAAGGTGTCGAGATTCAAAGCGTAGCCCCTGTTAAACCATACGGCGGTGAGAAGCGGCGGAGTGTAGCGGGTGCTTTGTACGCTGGATACGAGGCGCAATTAATCCTCGGTTTTGGTGATTATGTCCTTTTGATGGAATGCTTATGCACAACGGGCCGGCATAAGCGAGCGCTTACAGCTGAATGTGTAGACCCATTCTCATTTTGCTCGCAAATACCTGTTTTTCTGGTTTTTTATTCATGTGTACGAAAATTGAACAGTAGTGTTTCAACCCCGAAACAGGTGTGGATATTGGATCCACGATAATTCCATCAACAGAGTTATCCACAGGCTGAGCCTATTTAAGGGCGTTCGGCCAAGAGTAGAAAATTACGCGGTGTGAGCGGGGTTTCGCAGAAGGTGCCGAGGCGAACGGCATAACCCTGCTGGAACAGGAAAAGCGCCCGATCGAGTACCAGCCAAAGCTCCAACGGGCGTCGGAAAAGTCCGCGCAACAGCTCCAGATTGCGCACTTCGGCCAATCGCTGCCAACCGGAGGCTTCAAGTGCTGACCAATCCTGCGGGCCGATTGTGGATAACTCCTTGTACGCGGCCAAATGATGGCAGTAATCGACGAAGGATTTATCCAGCCAGGCGCTGGGCAGGGACGGGGTGGGCAGGTATTCGTCTACGCCACGCAGTTGCCGCTGCAGCAGGTCGAAGGCCAGGCGTCGGGCCATGGAGGTGTCGCGCTGACGTCGGACGCGAGCGCCGGCGGTGACGGTTTCGCTCATCGGTAGCGAAAGATCATCGAGGGACAGCTGTAGGTCGGAGCGCTTGGCCGACGAGGAAAGCGGCTGATACTCGCTCAGACTGATTCGGTTATAGCAGCAAGGCGCGATGGCCAGTTGCTTGCAGCCAGACGCACTGGCGAGCTGGATCAGCCGCACATGCAGATCACCGCAGGCGTGCAGCGCTACGGGCGTGTGATCGGCATTCAAAAAAGAGGCGGCGTCTGCAGCGAGCACGTCTTGTTGGACATGCAGCGCATGCAATTGATGGCGCTGGCTGAGTGCCTGGCCGCTGGCGACCAGTGCTGGGTCGTATTCCAGGCAGGTCAGTTGTTGCCCGGTTTGCAGCAGACGTCGTCCCAAGTGTCCTTTGCCTGAGCACCAGTCCAGCCAATGGCTCGGCGCGTCAGCAAACTGCAAGCGACTGGCGAAAGCTTCGATCTGCTGCCACTTGCGCCCCGGCACATCGACATTCAGTCGATGACCCGCCGTTTCAAGCGCATGCGCCGGCAACTCATCCACCGCGCTCAACTCAAGGGACATCGCCGCCAATGAGGCAAACGGCTCCGGCGCGTCCAAAAGAGCTGGGTTGTTGTGAGCGTGTTCCGCGTCCTCCAGCGATCGCCTGCGTAGCCAGGTCGCCAACTCGGGGTAGGACGCTTCCCATGGAAGTTGCTGATGGGTAAACGGCCGAGGTTTCCACAGCGCCTGATGCTCGATCAGAAAAGCATCCAGCGCCGTGAAACGGGCGAGTAAGGCCTCACCCGTTAACACGCAGGAATCAACGCCCCTGGCAGGCATCGACGCGCAGCCAGCGCTCCAGCAGCTTGAAGCTGCGAACCAGCACGTAAGCCATCAGCAGATAGAACATGCCGGCCGCGAAGAAGATCTCCACCGGCAGGTAGGTCCGGGCAATGATGGTGCGGGCCATGCCGGTCAGTTCCAGCAGGGTCACGGTGCTGGCCAGGGCGCTGGCCTTGAGCATCAGGATGACTTCGTTGCTGTAGGCCGGCAGACCGATGCGCGCCGCTCGGGGCAGGATGATGTAGACCAGCGCCTTGGCCCGGGACATGCCCAAGGCGCGCGCCGCTTCGATCTCACCGGGTGGAATCGCTTGGATCGCGCCGCGCAGGATCTCGGCGATGTAGGCCGCGGTGTGTAACGTCATGGTCGCCGTGGCGCACCAGAACGGATCGCGCAGGTACGGCCACATCGAGCTGTTACGGATCGCGTCGAACTGCGCCAGGCCGTAGTAGACCAGGAACAGCTGAACCAGCAACGGCGTGCCACGGAAAAAGAAGATGTAGCCGTAGGGGAATGCCCGCACGTACCAGCGTCGCGACGAGCGTGCGATGCCCAGCGGAATCGCCAGTAGCAAACCCGCGATCACGGCGATGGCCACCAGTTCCAGGGTCAGCGACGCGCCGTGGGCCAGTTTCGGCAGCCACTTGATGATGACTTCCCAGTTCATTGGGTGCTCCTCGCGAAGCCGCGAGCGGCACGTCGTTCCATAAAGTACATGCCGGTCATGGCGAGAATCGTCAGGCCCAGGTACATAAACGCGGCCACCATATAGAAGGTGAACGGCTGCTTGGACACGGTCACGCCGATTTGCGCGTGACGCATGATTTCTTCCAGGCCGATGACCGATACCAGCGCAGTGTCTTTCATCAGGATCATGAACAAGTTGCCCAGGCCGGGCAGGGCGATGCGCCACATCTGCGGCATGATCAGTTTGGTGAAGATACGGAATTTTGACAGGCCCAACGCCACACCCGCTTCGCGGTGACCTTTGGGGATAGCCAAAATTGCACCACGAAACACTTCCGTGGCGTAGGCGCCGAAGCACAGCCCCAGGGCAATTACGCCGGCGGCGAAGGCATTGAGTTCGAGGTCGGGGTTGCCGAAGAACTCGCCCAAGGCGCGCATCAAGTTGACCGTGCCGAAGTAGATCAACAGCACCCAGAGCAATTCCGGGATGCCACGAACCAGTGTCGAATAAGTACCGCCAAGCCATTGCAGCGGCTTGTACGGGGAAGTCTTGGCCAAGGCGCCGAGCAGACCGAGCACCAGCCCCAGGCACAAGGCCGAGAGAGCCAGTTTCACAGTCATCAGCGCACCAGCGGCGAGCGCCGGGCCGAATCCGTAGAGATCGATAGTCATGGATTTCTTTTCAAATCGCGGCAGGCAATACCAGGGACTGGCGCCGTCAAAAAGCGGCGCCAGTCAGGCAGGTCAGAATCAATAGATGCTGAACGGGAAGTACTTGTCGTTGATCTTCTTGTAGGTGCCGTCAGCAACGATTTCTTTCAGTGCGGTGTTCAACTTTGCGCGAATCTCATCGCCTTTACGTACAGCGATACCGATCTTGTCGCTTTCTTCCACCGGGTCGCCCTTGAATTCGTAGGACCGGCCGGCGTCGCTTTTCAGCCACTCGTAGTTGACGTACTTGTCCGCCAGGATGCCGTCCAGACGACCGGAGGTCAGGTCGAGGTAGGCGTTTTCCTGGGTGTCGTAGAGTTTGACTTCAACGCCTTCCATGTTGTCTTCCAGCCAGGTGCCAGCGAGGGTCGCACGTTGTGCGCCGATCACTTTGCCTTGCAGGGAAGCCTTGTCGGTTTTGAAGTCGACGTCTTTCTTGGCGATGAATTGCAGCTTGTTGGAGTAGTACGGGTCGGTGAAGTCCACCGCTTGCTTGCGCTCGTCGGTGATCGACATCGAGGAGATCAGGAAGTCGAATTTCTTGGCGTTCAGGGCCGGAATGATGCCGTCCCAGTCGGACGTAACCACGGTGCATTCGACTTTCATCTTGGCGCACAGGGCGTCGCCGATTTCTTTGTCGAAGCCGACGACATTGCCACTGGCATCTTTGTTGTTGAACGGCGGGTAGGCCGCTTCGATGCCCATCTTCAAGGTCTCGGCGGCGGCACCGGCGCTGAAGGCCAGGGTGACGGCAGCTGCCAGAAAGATTTTTTTGTAGTTCTGCATGCGGGTAGCTCCGTTAGCGGTTGCTGGACATGAATTGTTTGCAGCGCGCCGAAAGCGGGTTTTCAAACACCTGCTGTGGCGATCCTTGCTCTTCTACCAGGCCCTGGTGGAGGAACACCACCTCGCTGGACACCTGACGGGCGAAGCCCATTTCATGGGTGACCAGCAGCATGGTGCGGCCTTCTTCGGCCAATGCGCGGATGACATTAAGTACTTCCTGGACCATTTCCGGGTCAAGGGCGGAGGTGGGTTCGTCGAACAGGATCACCTTGGGTTGCATTGCCAGGGTGCGGGCAATGGCCGCCCGTTGTTGCTGACCGCCGGACAGTTGCGCCGGGTAGGCGTGGCGTTTGTCAGCGATGCCGACCTTGGCCAGCAAGGCTTCGGCAACTTCGATGGCTTCAGCCTTGCTCTGGCCGAGTACGCGGCGGGGGGCTTCGATGATGTTGTCGAGCACGCTCATATGCGGCCAGAGATTAAAGTTTTGAAAAACAAAACCGATCTCGCTGCGCAGGCGATTGATCTGCTTGCCGTCGGCAGCGACCAGTTCGCCGTTCTTGGCGGCTTTGAGCTTGAGTTCTTCGCCGGCCACCAGGATTTGGCCCTGATGCGGGTTTTCCAACAGGTTGATGCAACGCAGGAACGTGGACTTGCCGGAACCGGAAGAACCCAGGATCGAGATCACGTCGCCGTCGCGGGCGGTCAGCGAGATGCCTTTAAGCACCTCAAGCTGTCCGTAGCGTTTGTGCAAGTTGCGGATTTCAAGCGCGGGCGTGGCCTCAGCCATGTGCGTTCCTCATAAGTATTTCGCTCCTGCTGTTGGCGGCCTTCCTGGCGAGGCGGCCAAGCTAGCATAGCGTCTGAATGGCAGCCAACAGCGCTACGGGCGGTAAACGGGTGGTCTGTGGCAGGTTGTCGCATCGGTACAGCAGACTGTCGCGCTGCTATCAACCGAACAGCCGTTTGAACCCTGCCTGTCGATAAAAAAGGGCGGGGCGGTCCCAAAAAAGGGCGCGATGTTGCCAGCTTTGGCGGGGGGTTGGAAGTGCTAACCGGCCAAACGTTCCTGATCTGCACTTTTATTGTGCGTCGCGCATTTTCCGGGTGTGTTTCCGGTGCGCGAATTCGTTCTCAAAGTGAGTCGCAGGGTAACGCTTTGGCAAAGTGCTATTATTTTCAATGGCTTGCGATGACTGTCCGGTCTGGATGAGATCGCCGTGGTAGAGGGATTTGAAACATTTTGGCGCAATTATTGCGTACAGAATCCAGAACGCCCCGTTGGTTTCTTTTTACGAGAAAGAAATTCAGGCGGGATGCACGCATTCGCTTTTCCTTACAAAGGTAGTTTCAATGAGCAGTACCCAAAGCTCCAATGGCCTCGAACAGGGGCTCAAACCGCGTCATGTGACCATGCTGTCGATCGCCGGGGTTATCGGTGCCGGCCTGTTCGTCGGCTCGGGCCACGCCATCGCCGCCGCTGGCCCGGCCGTGCTTTTGGCCTATGCTGCCGCCGGTATGCTGGTAGTGCTGGTGATGCGCATGCTCGGCGAAATGGCCGTCGCTTCGCCGGATACCGGCTCCTTCTCGACGTATGCCGATCGCGCGATCGGTCACTGGGCCGGTTTCACCATCGGCTGGTTGTACTGGTGGTTCTGGGTGCTGGTCATCCCGCTGGAGGCCAACGCCGCCGCGACTATCCTGCATGCCTGGTTCCCGAATGTGGCGATCTGGGCCTTCACGTTGATCATCACTTTGCTGCTGACAGTCACCAACCTGTTCAGCGTGAAGAATTACGGTGAGTTCGAATTCTGGTTCGCCCTGGTTAAAGTCGTGGCGATTATCGGTTTCATCGGCCTTGGCATTCTGGCGATCTTCGGCTTCCTGCCGAACAGCCAGGTCAGCGGCGTTTCGCACCTGTTCGACACTCAAGGCTTCCTGCCAAACGGCATGGGCGCAGTGTTGGGAGCGATCCTGACCACCATGTTTTCCTTCATGGGCACCGAGATCGTGACCATCGCGGCCGCGGAATCGAAGAACCCTGGCCAGCAAATCTCCAAGGCCACCAACTCGGTGATCTGGCGGATTGGCTTGTTCTACCTCGTGTCGATCTTCATCGTTGTGGCCCTGGTGCCATGGAGCGACCCGATTCTGGCCAGCGTCGGTTCCTACCAGACCGTGCTGGAACGCATGGGCATCCCGAATGCCAAGCTGATCGTAGATATCGTGGTGCTGGTTGCTGTAACCAGCTGCCTGAACTCGGCGTTGTACACCGCCTCACGCATGATGTTCTCCCTGGGCAAACGCGGTGATGCACCGGCCATTTCCCAGCGCACCAACAAGAGCGGCACGCCGTACTGGGCCGTCATGTTGTCCACCGGTGCTGCGTTCATCGCGGTTTTCGCCAACTATGTGGCCCCGGCCGCCGTGTTCGAATTCCTGCTGGCCAGCTCCGGCGCTATCGCGCTGCTGGTGTACCTGGTGATCGCCATCTCACAACTGCGTATGCGCAAGCAGCGTATGGCTCGTGGTGAAAAAATCGCCTTCAGCATGTGGCTGTTCCCGGCCCTGACCTATGCGGTGATCATTTTCATCGTTGCGGCCCTGACGATCATGTTGTTCCAGGACGCGCATCGTGTGGAAATCCTCGCCACTGGTTTGCTGAGCGTGTTGGTAGTGGCTGCCGGTTTGTTTGTGGCTCGCCGTCGCAAGCTGCAGAAGATGGGTGCGGTGGTGCTGAGCTGATTCGCACCGCATAACGCAAAACGGCCGCTGTCAGTGATGACAAGCGGCCGTTTTTGTTTCTGAGGCGAGTGTTTACTCAGCCTTTTCTTCCTGCGCATCCAGCGATTCGCGATAGCTGTCCAGTGCATCGCCAAAGTCGGTGATGAACTGCGGATCTGTCAGCCAGGCCTGGGCGGTGTCGCGGTCCATGCCGTCGGCCCACATGCGGTAATCGATCAGCATGTCGGCGGCCAGGTGAGTGGCGGCCATGGCTTCGTTGTCGGCGTTTTCCATGTCCAGCAGTTCTGGATGGTCGCTGATGATTCCGGCGAGGTTCGACAGCAAGGTCAGCAGCATGTCGTTGCGGCTGGTGGCTTCTGCGTCACGCATTTTGCTGAACATCGCCAGGGTGTATTCGGGGATTGGCTCGCCGATTTCCCCCAGGTCATCGTCCAGTGCGGCGGGTTTTCTGCCGTGGATGTTGATTTGTTTGGCTTTGATCTTGGCGCGTTTGGCGCGTTTCTGTTGCTTGTTCAGGGATGCCATGGGAACTCAGTTTGCTTTCTGTTGGGTTTGAGCCGCGATGGCGTCGGACGCCGCCACGTAGTCGGCCTGGAAGGCCGGTGATTCGATCCACGCCAAGGCACCGGCTTCGTCGACTTCGGTGGACCATTGGCGATATTCAATCAGCGCGGCGACGATAAAGTCTGTCGCTGTTTCTTCGCCTTCCTGCTCCAGCACCAGCGCGAGCAGCGGGTGTTCAAGAAAGGCCGCGCACATGGCTTGTTGGCTGATCTTTTCCGCGTCGATCATTTCTTTGAACAGATCGGTCAGGTCAACCGATTCGAAGTCGATGCGATCATCGTTCGGATCGAGTTCGACCGGTGCGGCGGCCCGTTGGGTGCGGTTCTGCTTGGCCTTGGCTTTGGCGCGTGTGGCGCGTTTTTGCTGCTTGTTGGCGGAGGCCATGGGCGTCGTTCCGTATTTCGTTGAGTGGGCAAGTCAGCTGCGTGGCACTAGCCGCCCGGGTGTGTCGGGGGTCAGTTCGCCGGTCTGCAGCCAGGACAATGCAATGGGCCATAGTGTGGCTTGGTATGCGCTACGAAAAAAGGCGAAATGTCCGACTTCTTGTTCGCCGATGTCTTCGGGGGCGATTCGCAGGTGGCTGGTCGTTGCGCCGGTGAAGTAACCGAGCAGGCGCTCGACGGCTGGAATCGTGCCGTAGGGATCGTCGTTGATGCTGATGGCCAAGGTGTTCGCGATGACATTGGCAAACGGGAGCTGGCCGTGTTTCGCG
The DNA here is from genome assembly GCF_054897985.1 of Pseudomonas sp. LB3P25. Taxonomy (NCBI): domain Bacteria; kingdom Pseudomonadati; phylum Pseudomonadota; class Gammaproteobacteria; order Pseudomonadales; family Pseudomonadaceae; genus Pseudomonas; species Pseudomonas sp. LB3P25. The sequence goes on from NZ_CM142711.1 coordinate 535,797, forward strand.
TGAATGGCGCGACCGCTGGGGCGCTTCTCGTAGCGGGCGGTGGGCATGCTCCAGTCGCGGACCACGCCAGCGGGGGTGTCCTCTAGCCAGCCGAGACGTTTGCCGGGGAAGTAGCCGCAAAGCAATGTCATCAACGGCATCACCAGATGCCACTTGCCGAACATTCGCCAGCGATGGGCGGGCGCGTAATCGCGCCAGTAAGCGAATTGCGCACCGACGGTCACCAGACGTCGAATCATATGCCCGGAAGCTCCCAGGCCCGCTGCACAGCCTCCAAAGCTGTGGCCTACAACATCGATGGGTTGCCCGGGAAATTTACGCTGAGCGCGCTTGAGCATCGCCTCAAAGTCCAGCGCGCCCCAATCTGACCATGAAGCCCGAAGCCCTTTCAGCGAAGCGGGTCGCGATTCGCCGATGCCACGGTAGTCGTAAGTGATCACGTCGAAGCCGTTGGCGTACAGGTAATCGGCGAAGCGTGAGTAGTGGCGACAGCGGACTGAGGTGGCGGCGTTGATGATCACCACAGGACGGGTCGAGTCTTGATGCGCATGCCGCCAGGTGAAGCCGCCAAGGATGAAACCGTCGGCGGCGGGTTCCTTGAAAGAGTCACCAGGTGTGCCGGTGGGTAACGGCAATTCAAGTTGCGTCGGGGCCAGTGAGGGCATGTCCTGCAAATTCATCGGCTTTGAACCTTTGCGGTTAGCCAGTCACCATAGTCTTCACGCCGTTTATGAACAATCCACCCGTGCTTTTCGGGGCCTTTGCTTGAGTAATCGCTCCTCAAGCACTGCCCACTCCCGATCCAGTTCTGCGCGCAGTTCCTCCTCGCTTGGCAGCACCAACTTGTACTTGCTGGCGAACAGTTGTTCGTTACCTTCCAGTACTGAATAGCGCACCACCGACTCGTCTTTTTGCGCGCAGAGAATAATGCCAACGGTGGGGCCATCTCCCGCTCCGCGTTTGAGGTCGTCGTACATACGCACGTACATGTCCATCTGGCCGACATCCTGGTGGGTCAGTTCGCCGCGCTTGAGGTCGAAGATGACGAAGCACTTGAGCAGGTAGTTGTAGAACACCAGATCGATGTAGAAGTCTTTGCTCTCGGTACTGATGCGTTGCTGGCGAGCGATGAAGGCGAAGCCTTTGCCCAATTCGAGCAGGAAGCCCTGGAGTTGATTGATCAATGCTTGTTCAAGTTCACTTTCCTGGATCAAGCCCGCATTGGGCAGGCCGAGAAACTCCAGTAGCACTGGGTCCCGGATGAAATCCCGAGGGTGCGCTTTCATGTTCTGAATGTTGGTGGCGGCTTCCTGTTTGACGGCGCAGCGGTCTCGGCTCGCCAGCAGGCGCTCGTAGTAGAGCGTGTTGATCTGGCGTTCCAGCGCGCGGCTTGACCAGTTCTGAAGGGCTGATTCGTTCATGTACCAGTGGCGAGCGTGGTCGTTGTCGACGCGAAGGAGCCTGCGGTAGTGAGTCCAGCTCAATTCGGAACGCACTGCGTTCCAAATTGGAAAGGTCTGATAGAAATCTCGCATGTACCGCAGGTTGCGTTCGTCAAAACCCTTCCCGAACTCCGCAGTCAGCACCTTCGCCAGCGATGCCAGCAACTGCTTGCCATAACCCGCCCGCCGGGCCCCCTCCTGCTCGAACTCCACAATATGCCGCCCGATCTGCCAGCAGGTTTGCACCTGGACGGTATCGACCGCACGTAGCACCTTCTGCCGCGCCTGACGGATCAATTCGCCAAGATTGCCAAGCAGTGAGGCGAGTTGTGGGTCTTGGGTGTTATCGGGTTTGAGTGCGCTCATGAAGTCTTCCGCGGCTGGATGAACAGGCAGAAGAGGATTGCAGGGGGAGGTTGGTCAGCGATGCCGGGCGCGGCTGGTAAATCGGAAGGAAAGTCCGACTGGTTTTGCGGGATCACGCCGACGGCAATCCACGCTTGAGGAATACAACGTGTAGTCCAATTCGCAGTGAACCCAAGTACTAATCAATCTAAAACTTGAGCATTCAGCGAGAAATCTAAAAGGAGTAACGAAAGGGTTCTGTGGAGCCCGGGAGTCACCATCATGAAGTTCGTCCATTCACTCATGTTGCCCATCGCCGCAGTCGGCGCGTTGATGTTTTCAGGCATTTCACCGGCCGCCAGTCTGGAGCCCATCGACAGCTCAGGTGTGCAAGTCCAGAGGCAAGAGCAAAACGGGATCGCTTACTTGTCCGGCGGTGTTGGCGAGGATGAGTCAAAGGCCATCCAGCAAACCACTGGGTACAACCTGCACATGACCTTCTCCACCGGGCCTGCGAGCGAATACGTTCCCGACGTGGATGTAATCATCCAGAAAGCCGAGGGGCAGCCCGTGCTGACACTGAGTGAGGCGGGTCCGCTGGTCTACGTTCAACTGCCTGCCGGCAAGTACACAGTTGTCGCCACGCATAGAGGTGAAGTCCGGCGTGATACGGCGGATGTAGGCAGCGGCGCCGCTCATAACCTGGTCTTCCACTGGGGGGCTGAGAACTAGCGACGACTGCGTAGCGTCATCAACTAAATCGCAGGCATAAAAAAACCCTGAATCTTGCGATTCAGGGTTTTCGGTATTTGGTGCCCAGAGACGGAATCGAACCGCCGACACGGGGATTTTCAATCCCCTGCTCTACCGACTGAGCTATCTGGGCAACGGGGCGCATTAAACTGGTTTTTCAGGGGGTCGTCAAGAAAGTTTTCAAAAAAATTTTAATTATTACCGTCGCTTACGTTCCGACCCTCGAAAAAGCGGGATTATTCAGCCGGCGGAACGTAGCCGTCAGCCTTGGCGTATTCCTCGCCGGAAAAGAACTTGTCCATCTCGCCCTGAAGGTATTTGCGGTCTTCGGCGTTCATCATGTTCAGGCGTTTTTCGTTGATCAGCAGAGTCTGGTGCTTTTGCCAGTCTGCCCAGGCTTTGGCCGAGACGTGGTCAAAAATGTCCTGACCTTTTGCGCCTGGAAATGGAGCGCGCTCCAGGGCGGGCAATTCTTCTTTGTACTTGCGGCACATGATGGTGCGGGTCATGACGACTCTCCTGCGTTCAATACGGCGGCCGCGCGTTCGAGCAAGGTTTTGACCGGGGCGGCAAGGCCCAGGCGCGGCGGGGTGGCGAGGTTATACCAGAGCCAGTCGGCCTCGGCCACGTGATGGCCAGCCTCCTGGACCTGAACCAGCCAGGGTTCGATGGACAACTGAAAATGACTGAAGGTGTGTACCAGGCTCGGCAGCGCCTGTTGGCTGCCAAGCTCCAGCGAATGCTGCGAAGCCAGATGTTGCAGGTCGTCGAGGTCGTCGAGTTCCGGCAGGCTCCATAGACCGCCCCACAAGCCCGTGGAAGGGCGACGGTAAAGCAGAATCGCGCCTTCGCCGTTGGCGAGCATCGGCATCAGCGTGCGCTTCTGAGGCACGGCTTTACGCGGTTTGGGGATTGGATAGCGCGTCTCCAGGCCGAGCATGTGCGCTTCGCAGCCTTTTTTCAGCGGGCAGAGCAGGCAGCTCGGCTTGCTGCGGGTGCAAAGCGTGGCGCCCAGATCCATCATCGCCTGGGTATAGGCATTGACCCGATCATGCGGCGTAAAGCGCTCAGCGTTCGCCCACAGCTGTTTGGCGACCTTGGGCTCGCCCGGATAACCTTCTTGCGCGGTAAAGCGCGCGAGTACCCGTTTGACGTTGCCGTCGAGGATCGGCGCCCGCAGGCCCATGCTCAGGCTGGCGATGGCGCCCGCCGTGGACAGGCCGATACCCGGCAGATCAGTGAGTTTTTCCACATCCCGCGGAAACTCGCCGCCGTACTCGGCGACAACAATCTTCGCGGTCTTCTGCAGATTGCGTGCGCGGGTGTAGTAACCCAGGCCGGTCCACAGGTGCAGGACTTCGTCTTCCGGCGCGGCGGCCAGGGCTTCGACCGTTGGCAACGAGGCCATGAACCGATCGAAGTAGTTCAGCACAGTGCTGACCTGGGTCTGCTGCAACATGATTTCCGAGACCCACACCCGATACGGGGTGATGCCTTGTTGCCAGGGCAGGTCGTGACGGCCGTGGCGGTCGTACCAGTCCAGCACCGCCGTTGAAAACTGCTCGGCTTTCATCGCTTGAACAGCCCCTTCAACGCGTTTTTCAGTTCCGGGCTGACTTTGTCGCCGAGTTTCTCGTCGATTTTTTCGCTGATCCGCTCGCCAGCCAGTTTGCTCGCGACCTGGCCCATGCGTTCGTTATCGAGGCGGCAAGCCTTGGCGCCCAGTTCCAGCGGGCCACGGCAGCGCAGCGGCCACTCGATGCCGACGAACTTCTCGCCGACCTGGCAAGCCGGGTCCGGCATGTCGCTCTTGTCGCCTTCGACGATAACGCCCACACGGTAATCCATGCCCAGCACCCTCAGATCGACGTCACCGTCGCCGTTGACGGTCATGCCCGGGATGCGCACTTTCAGGTCCGGGTTGCTGGCCACGCCGTTACGGAAGGTCAGGTTGCCCTTGAGCTCCTGGAACGGTGTGTCCTTGCCCCGTGGCTCGCTGCTGAGGGATTTACGGTTCAGGGTGGCGATGCCTTTGCACAGCTGTTGTTCGAGGTTGGCATTGAGCAGAACGCCATTGTTGATGACGAAGCTGGCGTTGCCGTTGAGGCTTTCGATCAGTGCTTTCTGGCTGTTGCCGCTGCCGGTCAGGTTGCTGTTGAGCGTCACCAGGCCTTTGACCGGCGGATTTTTACCTTGGCTTTCGAGGATTTTTTCTACCGGCACTTTGCTGATGTTCGTCTGCATGTTCACCGCCGGCACTTGCTGACGCACATCGAGGGTGCCCTTGGCGTCGAAGTTGCCGTCGTACAAGTCGCCGCGCAGGCTTTCCAGTGTCAGCAGACCGCCCTGGCCTGTGGCCTTGAGCGCAGCGTTCTGGATCGGCAATTTATCGAGGGTCAGCTGGCCGAAAGTCAGGTCCGCGTCCACATCGAGTTTGCTCAGGCGTTCCACCGGCAGGAGGCGCTCGTTGCTCCACGCGTCTTTGGTCGGTGCTTGCGGCAGCGGGGTGTTGCCCGGGCCAGCCATGGCGTCGGCTTCGGTGCTGGCCACTTCGGCCTGACGCACCTGCGTCGCGCTATTGGCTTCGGCAGATTTTGGTGGCAGATAACGGTCGACGTTGAAGGTGTCGGCCTTGAGGGTCGCCCGCAGCGATTGTTTGGCGAAGTCCTCGACGGCGATGCGGCCGCTGAAGGTGCTGTCGTCGACTTTGAGGTTGATGTTGTCCAGGATCACGCTGGTCGGCGTGCCGGCAAGGCGGCTGGCCAGTTCGACTTTGCTCAGGCTGCCTTCAGCCATCGCCGGAAGCTTCTGGCCGATGCTGTCGACGAATTTCGCCAGATCGAACTGGGCAATCGACAGGCCGCCGCTGATTTGCGGCGTCTTGTCGAGGTCGTTGACCTTCAGTTCACCCAATGCGCGCAGTTGGTTGGCTGAGATCTTGATGCCGGTCCATTCGGCGACGTTCGCGGCTTTATCCAGCAGCAACTGGCCCTGGGCGGCGAAGGTCATGGTTTTGCCTTGCAGCGGATCGCCAGCCACTTCGCCGGAGAGTTTCATGTCTTCGAATTTGTAGCGCTGCAGTGCGCGCTCGAAACGCAGCTCGCCGTTGAGCTCGGTACGGACACGCAAGACCGGCTGGTTGGTGCCCAGGAACGCGGTGAGTTTGACCGGGATGTTGGTGGAGTCATGCACCGGGCCGGTACTCAGCTGGATGCTTTCGGCGCTGAATTGCTTGCCGGTTTTCTCGTCGCTGTATTCAACGCGGGCGTTGTTGACGGTCAGGCTGTCGATGTCCAGGCGGATCGGCTGAGCCGGTTTTTCCGCTTGGGCGGTGGTCTCGGTCGCTGGTTCGCCAGTGGTCGCGGGCGGCGTGGCCGGGGTGGCCGGCGCCGGGGTCTTGCCGATGTCCTGCCAGTTGCCGTGGCCGTCCTTGTCGCGGTTCAGGCGCAGGTTCAGGCCTTCGACGCGCACATCGCTCATCTGCACTTCACGGCGCAGCAGCGGAAGCACGCGAACCGACAGGCCGAGCATCTGCAAATCAGCGAACGGCTCGGTGGGCTTGGCCAGGGTCGCGACGCTGGCTTCGTGCAATTCCAGGCCCAGCCACGGGAACAGGCTCCAACCGATATCGCCATTGAGCGTCAGCTCGATGTGGGCCTTGTCGCGGGCTATCTGGCGAATCTCGTCTTTATAGTCGTTGGGATCAAAGAGGTGGGTCAGGGCAAAGCCCAACGCCACAATGATCAGCAACAGCCCGAGAAGTACCAGACCCAGGATTTTGCCGAACGCTTTCATGGGCGAGTCCTTGTAGTTAGTCGAATTCGAAATTTAGCCGGGGAGTATAGCGCTCCGTAGCGGACGACCGGTCAGCGATCACGTCGGCAACTCATCCAGCGGTATTTTCAGTTTGGCCGCCAGCGCTTGTGCCTCCAGGTGCCCGGCAGGCGCCAGCAAGCGCAATGTTGCGCCCGATTGCGAGGCCATTTTCTGCGCTTCATTCACCAGGCGCTCGGCCACGCCACGCCGCCGAGTAATTTTTCGTACACATAGTTGGGACAGATACCAGACATCCTGGTGCCGTTGCAGGCGTGCCGCGCCTAACAGTCGATCGTTGAAGCGGCCGGCGATCAGGGAGCCATCCAGCAGGCAGCCTTCGATCAGTTGCAAATCCCCGGCAAACGGGGCAAACAGCCAGTCCGGCGCATCACGGTAGATCTTCTGCAGATCTTGCTGATCCTGATAAGTGGCTTCGTTTAGCGGCTCGACAATGATCGGCATGAGGGTTCCTTCAGTGGTACGAGAACTGATGACATACAAAAGGTGATATCACTTTGGTTTTTCTGTCACGTACAGATGGTAACCTCTGCCGGTTCGTCCGTCCTTCTGCGACGTGATGTCGCACCAAGATGGAGCTTTACCCCAAAAAACAGTCATGCGTGCGCATAAAGGCTGGGGGGTGAGGAGCGCTGACGAACCCTACTAATAATTGGGGGATACACAATGACCACGAGCATCACGGCGGACGGCCTCAAAGCCGACCAGCCCGCGTTCCTGTCCAAGGAGCGCATCATCGCCAAACCCGGTTTCAACCGTTGGCTGGTACCGCCGGCCGCCTTGGCCATCCACCTGTGCATCGGCATGGCCTATGGCTTTTCGGTGTTCTGGTTGCCACTGTCCAAAGCCTTGGGCGTGACCAAGGCAGTGACCTGCGCGCCGGACATGAGCTTCATCTCTCAAGTCTTCTCGTCCCAATGTGACTGGCCGATCTCGATGCTCGGCTGGATCTATACCCTGTTCTTCATCTTCCTCGGTTGCTCGGCCGCCATCTGGGGCGGCTGGCTGGAACACGCCGGGCCACGCAAGGCTGGCGTTGTATCGGCACTGTGTTGGTGTGGCGGTCTGCTGATTTCAGCGCTGGGGGTCTACACCCACCAGATATGGCTGATGTGGATCGGCTCCGGGGTCATTGGCGGTATCGGTCTGGGCCTGGGTTACATCTCGCCGGTCTCGACCTTGATCAAGTGGTTCCCGGACAAACGCGGCATGGCGACCGGCATGGCGATCATGGGTTTCGGTGGTGGCGCGATGGTCGGTGCTCCGCTGGCCGCAGCGCTGATGGGTCACTTCGCTTCGCCAACCAGCGTCGGCGTATGGCAGAGCTTCCTGGTGATGGCCGCGATCTACTTCGTGTTCATGATCGGCGGCGCACTGTCCTACCGCGTTCCGCCAACCGGCTGGAAACCTGAAGGCTGGACAGCTCCGGCGAAGAAAGCTTCCAACGCGATGATCACCCACCGTCACGTCCATGTGAATGTGGCGTGGAAAACCCCGCAATTCCGTCTGGTGTGGCTGGTGCTGTGCCTGAACGTTTCGGCGGGTATCGGCATCCTCGGCATGGCTTCGCCGCTGTTGCAGGAAGTATTTGCCGGTAAATTGCTGGGTAACGGTCTGACTTTCGGTCAGCTCGACGCCTCGCAGTTGGCCTCGATCGCTGCGATTGCTGCCGGTTTTACTGGTTTGCTGAGTCTGTTCAACATCGGTGGCCGGTTCTTCTGGGCTTCTTTTTCGGATTACCTGGGCCGCAAAAACACCTATTTCGTGTTCTTCGCCCTGGGTTTTGCCCTGTACGCGCTGATCCCGAACCTCGGTCATCTGGGCAACGTTGCGCTGTTCGTGGCGGCGTTCTGCATCATCTTGTCGATGTACGGCGGTGGTTTTGCGACGGTGCCGGCTTACCTGGCGGACCTGTTCGGTACGCAAATGGTCGGCGCGATCCATGGTCGTCTGCTGACGGCCTGGGCAGCGGCGGGCGTGTTGGGGCCGGTGTTGGTGAACTACCTGCGTGAGTATCAGCTGAGCATCGGTGTTGAACGCGCCGCGGCTTACGACATCACCCTGTACATCCTCGCGGGCCTGCTGGTGCTGGGTTTCATCTGCAATCTGCTGGTGCGTCCGGTGGCGGACAAGTACTTCATGACCGACGCTGAACTGGCTGCCGAACAGGCGCTGGGCCACGACAAGGGGGCTGACAGCAGCACCGTTTTGGAGTGGAAAGCGGATGCGGGCACCAAGCCTTTGGCAGTGGTTGCGTGGTTGGTGGTGGGTATTCCGTTGGCGTGGGGTGTGTGGGTGACCCTGCAAAAGACTGCAGTACTCTTCCACTAAGTAAACGTATCACCCCTGTGGGAGCGAGCCTGCTCGCGAATGCGGTCTGACAGTCGACAGAGATGTTGAATGTGAAGGCCCTTTCGCGAGCAGGCTCGCTCCCACATTTGTTATGTGGTGTATACAAATCGCTTGTATGGACATGTCTATCCCCGACAGCGCCGGATTCACTCCGTCAGTCATATCACCTCCCGTGTTTCTGTTTGGCGCTCGCGCCCCTATAATGGTTGCCTTTTTCGCCCAATGATTTTGCGGAGCTGGTGATGGCCGAACGTAAGGCGTCAGTCGAGCGCGACACTCTGGAAACCCAGATCAAAGCCTCGATCAACCTGGATGGCACCGGAAAGGCCCGATTTGATATCGGTGTTCCTTTTCTTGAGCACATGCTGGACCAGATCGCCCGTCACGGGCTGATCGACCTGGATATTGTCAGCAAGGGCGACCTGCATATCGACGACCACCACACGGTGGAAGACGTCGGTATCACCCTGGGGCAGGCCTTCACCAAAGCCATCGGCGACAAGAAAGGCATCCGTCGCTACGGCCACGCCTACGTGCCGCTCGATGAAGCGCTGTCGCGCGTGGTGATCGACTTCTCCGGCCGCCCTGGCCTGCAGATGCATGTTCCTTATACCCGCGCCACCGTCGGCGGTTTCGACGTTGACCTGTTCCAGGAATTCTTCCAGGGCTTCGTCAACCACGCCAACGTCAGCCTGCACATCGACAATCTGCGTGGGCACAACACCCACCACCAGATCGAAACCGTGTTCAAGGCTTTCGGCCGCGCACTGCGCATGGCGGTAGAGCTGGATGACCGCATGGCCGGTCAAATGCCGTCGACCAAAGGCGTTCTGTAATGCAGACGGTCGCGGTTATCGATTACGGCATGGGCAACCTGCACTCGGTGGCCAAGGCCCTCGAGCACGTCGGTGCCGGCAAGGTCCTGATCACCAGCGATGCCGACGTGATTCGCGAAGCCGACCGGGTGGTATTCCCCGGCGTCGGCGCGATTCGCGATTGCATGGCGGAGATCCGTCGCCTGGGCTTCGATTCGCTGGTGCGTGAAGTCAGCCAGGACCGTCCGTTCCTCGGCATCTGCGTCGGCATGCAAGCCTTGCTCGACAGCAGTGAAGAGAACGATGGCGTCGACTGCATCGGCCTGTTTCCGGGCGCGGTGAAGTTCTTTGGCAAAGACCTGCACGAAGACGGCGAACACCTGAAAGTCCCGCACATGGGCTGGAACGAAGTGAAGCAGACGGTGAGTCACCCGCTGTGGCACAACATTCCGGATCTGGCGCGTTTTTACTTTGTGCACAGCTACTACATCGCTGCCGGCAATCCGCGGCAGGTGGTGGGTGGCGGTCACTACGGTGTCGATTTCGCTGCGGCGCTGGCCGATGGCTCGCGTTTCGCCGTGCAGTTCCACCCGGAGAAGAGCCATACCCATGGCCTGCAATTGCTGCAGAACTTCGCTGCGTGGGATGGTCGCTGGTAAATGACAGCCAAGAAAACGAAGCCGCCGATCCTGACCCTCACTCCCGAACAGGAGAGCGAGGCCAATCACAAGATCAAACGCTTTATGGAAGATCGCTTCGAACTGGACCTGGGTTCGTTCGAAGCGGCTGAAATCCTTGAGCTGTTTACCCGTGAAATTGCTCCGCATTATTACAACAGGGCGATTTTCGATGTGCAGACGCACCTCAAAGAGAGGTTCGAAAGCATCGAAAGCGACTTGTGGGCGCTCGAGAAAAACTGATTTTCGAGCGAAGCTGAACAATCGAATTTGAAGGTTTGCCAGATGCTGATTATTCCCGCTATCGATCTTAAAGACGGTGCCTGTGTTCGTCTGCGCCAGGGCCGCATGGAAGATTCCACGGTGTTCTCCGATGACCCGGTGAGCATGGCTGCCAAGTGGGTGGAGGGCGGTTGCCGTCGTCTGCATCTGGTCGACCTGAACGGCGCCTTCGAAGGCCAGCCGGTCAACGGCGAAGTGGTCACCGCCATCGCCAAGCGCTACCCGAACCTGCCGATCCAGATCGGCGGCGGTATCCGTTCCCTGGAAACCATCGAGTATTACGTGAAAGCGGGCGTGAGCTACGTGATCATCGGCACCAAAGCCGTGAAAGATCCGGCCTTCGTCGCCGAAGCCTGCCGCGCGTTCCCGGGCAAGGTGATTGTCGGTCTGGATGCCAAAGACGGTTTTGTCGCCACCGACGGCTGGGCTGAGATCAGCACCATTCAGGTGATCGACCTGGCCAAGCAATTCGAAGCCGACGGCGTGTCCGCGATCGTTTATACCGACATCGCCAAAGACGGCATGATGCAGGGCTGCAACGTACCGTTCACCGCTGCGCTGGCTGCCGCGACGAAAATTCCGGTCATCGCTTCGGGCGGTATCCACAATCTGGGTGACATCAAGTCGCTGCTCGACGCCAAGGCGCCAGGCATCATCGGCGCCATCACCGGCCGGGCGATCTACGAAGGCACCCTCGACGTCGCTGAAGCGCAAGCTTTCTGCGATTCGTACAAAGGCTGAGGACTGACCATGGCGCTGGCCAAACGCATCATCCCTTGCCTGGACGTGGATAACGGCCGGGTGGTCAAGGGCGTCAAGTTCGAGAACATTCGTGACGCCGGTGACCCGGTGGAAATCGCCCGTCGTTATGACGAGCAGGGTGCCGACGAGATTACTTTTCTCGACATCACCGCCAGCGTCGATGGCCGCGACACCACGCTGCATACCGTCGAACGCATGGCGAGCCAGGTGTTCATTCCGCTGACCGTGGGTGGCGGCGTGCGCACCGTGCAGGACATTCGCAATCTGTTGAATGCCGGCGCGGACAAGGTTTCGATCAACACTGCTGCGGTATTCAATCCTGAGTTTGTTGGTGAAGCGGCTCAGCATTTCGGCTCGCAGTGCATCGTCGTTGCCATCGACGCCAAGAAGGTTTCGCTGCCGGGCGAAACCCCGCGCTGGGAAATCTTCACCCACGGCGGTCGCAAGCCTACCGGCCTCGACGCCGTTGAATGGGCGAAGAAAATGGAAGGCCTCGGCGCCGGTGAAATCCTGCTGACCAGCATGGACCAGGACGGCATGAAAAACGGCTTTGACCTGGGCGTCACTCGCGCCATCAGTGATGCATTAGGTATTCCGGTGATCGCCTCCGGTGGTGTCGGCAACCTGCAACACTTGGCCGACGGCATCCTTGAAGGCCACGCCAGTGCAGTGTTGGCGGCGAGTATTTTCCACTTCGGCGAATACACCGTGCAGGAAGCTAAGGCCTACATGGCTCATCGCGGAATCGTGATGCGTTAGGCGCCTGCGAAAACTACCTGCGCCTAAACAAATCGATGCAGGCCAGTGGACAGCATGGCGGGCTCAAGGCACTCTTGGGTACGCCATGGATCTCGGTAGCCAGACATGCTTAAACGCCTTCTTCTTGTCCTCGCCAGCGCTTCTCTATTGCTCATCAATGGAGTGCACGCTGAAGAAAGTCCCGGCACCGACCTGGTGTTGCTGACGGAAAACTTCCCGCCATACAACATGGCCAAGAACGGCAAGAACTTCGCTCAGGACGAGAACATCAACGGCATCGCCGTGGACGTCGTCCGTGAGATGTTCAAGCGCGCCGAGATTACCTATAGCCTGACGCTGCGTTTCCCTTGGGAGCGCATCTACAAACTCACCCTGGAGAAACCCGGCTACGGTGTATTCGTCATGGCTCGGCTGCCGGACCGCGAAAAACTCTTCAAGTGGGTTGGCCCTATTGGTCCGGATGACTGGGTCATGCTGGCCAAGGCTGATAGCAAGATCAACCTCGAAACCCTGGAAGATGCGCGCAGGTACAAGATTGGTGCGTATAAGGGCGATGCGATCGCCGAGACTCTGGCCAAGCAAGGGTTAAATCCGATCGTCGTACTGCGCGATCAGGACAACGCGAAAAAGCTGGTCAGCGGCCAGATTGATCTTTGGGCTACTGGCGACCCGGCCGGCCGTTACCTCGCTCGACAGGATGGCGTGACTGGCCTCAAGACTGTGCTGCGATTCAACAGTGCCGAGTTGTACCTGGCATTGAACAAGGATGTGCCGGACGAAGTGGTGGCCAAGCTGCAGGCTGCGCTGGATCAGCTGCGCAAGGAAGGCGTAGTGGACGACATCATGGCGCGGTATCTCTAAATCCAAACGCCAAATCTTGTGCCATGCACAATTCAAAGTGGGAGCGAGCCTGCTCGCGAAAGCGGATTGACAGTCAACGTATGCATCGACTGTGATGGCCCCTTCGCGAGCAGGCTCGCTCCCACAATGGTTTAGTGGTGTGGCGAGTTACCAATACACACCGTTCTTACCATGTGCAGCCGTTGCGCGATTGCCGCGCACGCTGATCATCATTTTGATATCGATCCAGTCAATTCCCTGAGCCTTGAGCCTGGGCAGCTCTCGCTCCAGCACCGCCAGCGTCTGCGGGTAGGGATGCCCGATCATCACCGCCGAGCCTTGTTTTCGCGCCAGGCCGATCGCCGTCTGTAGCTGCGTGAAGATCGCCGCTTCGGTGCGTTCATCGTCCAGAAACACATCCCGCGAAACGCTCGCCAAGCCAATTTTCTGCGCCTCGGCGGCCGCCACGGTTTGCGCGCTGGTGCGGCTGTCGACGAAGAATTTGTGCCGACGTTGCAGGTCGGCCATCAACCAGGCCATGGCAGCCGGCTGAGCGGTCATGCGACTGCCCATGTGATTGTTGATGCCAGCGGTGTACGGCACGACCTTGAAGGCCGCGTTCAGGCGTTTCTCAAGCTCGTCGATGGGCAAATCGGGATGCCAGGCGAACGGGCCGGTGGCCGGGTCCATGGGCATGTGCAGAATGACGATTTTGCCGGCGCGATGAGCCTCGCGGGCGAATTCGGTGGCGTGGGGCGTGTCGGGCATGATCGCGGTGGTTACGGGCCCGGGCAGGGCCAGCACGCGACGATCCCGGGGCAGGTTCTGCCCCAGGTCATCGATGATCAGGCTTAGATAGGCCTTTTGAGGCGCCGTCGCGACGGGCGTAGCGTGAGCAACACCCGCCAGACAACACAGCAGACCGAGGAATAACCGCAGGCGCATCTCAGCGGCCGGAGGTGATGCTCAACCCTTTGAGCAGGCTCAGGGCCTGGGCCAATTGGTAATCATCATCCTGCGGCATTGCCTTGGCTTTGCTGCTGGAAGTCGGTTTGTCGGCGCCGCCGTTGCCATTGCCCAAGTGACCTTGCAGATCGGCTTCCTTGAAGTACTCGCCGTCCTGCTCGTTGGTGATCTTGGCCTTGCGCACTTCGATGTCCGGGACGATGCCCTGAGCCTGGATCGAGCGGCCGTTCGGCGTGTAATACAGCGCCGTGGTGATCTTCAGTGCGCGTTCGTTGTTCAGCGGCAGCACGGTTTGTACCGAGCCTTTGCCGAAACTGGTGGTGCCCATGACCACCGCGCGTTTCTGATCCTGCAAGGCACCGGCGACAATTTCCGAGGCCGAGGCGCTGCCGCCGTTGATCAGCGCGACCATTGGCACGGCTTCGCTTTCGTCCTTGCCGGTGGCGGAGAAGCGCAGTTCGGAGTTGGCGATACGGCCCTTGGTGTAAACGATCAGGCCCTTGGTGATGAAGTGGTCGACCACTTCCACCGCCGCTTGCAGCACGCCGCCCGGGTTATTACGCAGGTCGAGAATGATGCCTTTGAGCTTCTTGCCGTTGTCCTTGCGCAGCTTGGCCAGGGCCTTGGAGACTTCTTCGCCGGTCTTGACCTGGAACTGAGTGATGCGGATGTAGCCGTAGCCCGACTCCAGCAACTGCGCCTTAACGCTCTTCACCTGGATGATGGCGCGGGTCAGGATCACGTCGAACGGCGTACCGCCGTCGCGCACCAGGGTCAGGGTGATTTTCTGGCCGATCTTGCCGCGCATCTTATCCACTGCTTCGGTCATGCTCTGGCCGCGGGTCGGCTGGCCGTTGATCTTGACGATGAAGTCGCCGGCCTGAATGCCAGCCTTGGAGGCCGGGGTGTCATCGATCGGCGAAACCACCTTGATGAAACCGTCTTCGGCGCCAACTTCGATGCCCAGGCCGCCGAACTCACCGCTGGTGCTTTCCTGCAATTCAGCGAAGTCTTCCGGGCCCAGGTAGGCGGAGTGCGGGTCGAGGTTGCTGAGCATGCCCTTGATCGCGTTTTCCAGCAGGGTCTTGTCGTCCACCGGCTCGACATAGGCAGCCTTGATCCGATCCATGACCTCGGCAAAGGTGCGCAACTCTTCCAGAGGCAATGGCGCCTTGGTAGTCGCAGCAGTGCCCGCAGGCGCGGCCGCCGGAGCAGGTTGAGCGGCGAACGCCAGAGGCGCGCCGATCACCAGGGCGATCGTCAGGGCCAGCGAGGTAAGGCGGGACAAATGCAGCATGTCGAACGAACTCCTGAAGTAGATGGCGTACTTATCCTTGCGCACGACACCATTGCGCCGGATCACTCGGGTGACCCTGCTGACGAATAGCGAAATACAGCGCTGGTGTGTCCTGCCCGCCACTGTTACCCACAGTGGAGATGGACTCACCGGCTTTTACCACGTCACCCGCAGACTTGAGCAGCGTCTGGTTGTGACCATAAAGACTCAAAAAACCGTTGCCGTGGTCGAGAATCACCAGCAGCCCGGCGCCTCGCAACCAGTCGGCGAACACCACGCGACCGCCATGCACGGCGTGCACCTGGCTGCCGGCGGAGGCGCTGATCATCACGCCATCCCACTTGGTGCGGGCGTCGTCGCCACGGGTTTCGCCAAAGCGTGCCAGCAGTCGACCATCAACGGGCCACGGAAGTTTTCCCCGGCTTGAAGCAAAGGGGCCGCCAAACGTCTCGCCTGAGCTTGATACCAAGGCGCCGGGTGTCGATTTAACGGGTTTGCGTGGGGCGTCAGTGGCGTCTGCGTCTGCTGCAGCCTGAGCCTCACGTAAACGCTTTTTTTCGGCTTCCTGCTGGGCGATCAGCGCTTTTTGCCGCGCTTCTTCTGCCTCTCGGGCCTGACGGGCCAAGGTTTCTTCAATGGTTTTAAGGACTTTAGACAGGTCGGCCTGATCCTGCTCGCGGGCTACCAGCTTCTGGTCGCGGGCCTTCACGTCGTCGCTGAGCTTGGCCAGGACTTGCTGGCGCTCCTTGCGGACTTTGTCGAGTTCGTCGCGCTGGCTGTCGAGGCTGCTTTTCTGCACCAGCAATTGCGCCTGTTGCATGGCGATGTCTTTTTCGACATTGGCCAGTTGGCGCAGGGTTTCGTTGAAATTCTTCAGCTGCTCCAGGCGGGCCTGGCTCAGGTAGTCGTAATAGGTGAGGGTGCGGGCGAATTTTTCCGGGTTCTGCTGGTTGAGCAGCAGCTTCAAGTACTCCTGACGACCGTTTTGATAGGCCGCGCGGGCCTGAATGGCGATCAGTCGCTGCTGTTCAATGCGCGCGCTCTGGAGTTTTTTTTTCTCGGCATCGAGTCGCTGCAGCTCGGCTTCGCTTTTCTTCAGCTCTTTTTGCAGGGCTTCGACCTGCTTCTCAAGCTTGCCCATCTCGGTCTCGGTGCCTTTGAGGTCTTTTTGCACACCGGACTTTTCTTCCTGGAGCTTGCCCAGCAGTTTTTTCAGCTCGGCAATGTCCTGACGCGTGGCGTCCAACTGTTGTTGGGTTTGCGCGCGCTCGTCAGCAAAGGCCGGTTGGAGCAGGCATGTCAGAGCAAGGGCTATCAGGACGCGAAGCATAGAGGCGGGCGACACCAGGGAAAGGGACAGCCTAGTATGCCCGCCAAGCGTGGCAAAAAAAATGCCCAATTGGGGCTGTGTGATGACTGGACCGGGTTGCGGAGAAAATTGTTCTATCAAACCACCCAAAACCAATGTGGGAGCGAGCCTGCTCGCGATGGCGTCCTAATATTCAACATCGATGTTGGTTATCAGATTGCTATCGCGAGCAGGCTCGCTCCCACAGGGATTAGAGGCGTTTGAACGATCGGGTTACACCAGAATCGATGTCCCGGTCATTTCCGCCGGTTTCTCAAGCCCCATCAACATCAGCATGGTCGGCGCCACATCCGCCAGCACGCCTCCGTCGCGAACCTTGAAGTCACGCTTGCCGACATAGATGAACGGCACCGGTTCGGTGGTGTGCGCGGTATGCGCCTGGCCAGTGGAGGCGTCGGACATTTGCTCGACGTTGCCGTGGTCGGCTGTGATCAGCGCTTCGCCACCGACTGTTTCCAGCGCATCGACGATGCGGCCGACACACAGGTCGAGGCATTCAACGGCTTTGACGGCTGCGTCGAACACGCCGCTGTGGCCGACCATGTCGCCGTTGGCGTAGTTGACTACGATCACGTCGTAACGCTGGTTTTCGATGGCATCGACGATGCGGTCGGTGACTTCCGGGGCGCTCATCTCGGGCTGCAAGTCATAGGTGGCGACTTTTGGCGACGGGATCAGGATGCGTTCTTCGCCCGGGAATGGTTCTTCGCGACCGCCTGAGAAGAAGAAGGTCACGTGGGCGTATTTCTCGGTTTCAGCGATGCGCAGTTGGGTCTTGCCGTTTTTCGCCAGGTAGTCGCCCAGCACGTTGTCCAGGCTGCCTGCGGCGAAGGCCGATGGCGCAGGAATGCTGGCGGCGTACTGGGTCAGCATGACGAAGCCGGCCAGTTTTGGCTGGCGGGCACGTTCGAATTCCTTGAAATCGTCTTCGACGAATACGCGGGTCAGTTCACGGGCGCGGTCGGCGCGGAAGTTCATGAACACCACGGCGTCGCCGTCTTCGACTTTAACCGGCTCGCCGATGGAGGTGGCTTTTACGAATTCGTCGCTCTCGCCACGATCGTACGCGGCTTGCAGGCCTTCCTGAGCGGTGGCGGCGTTGAATTCGCCGTTGCCATCGACAATCAGGTTGTAAGCTTGGGACACGCGGTCCCAACGGTTGTCGCGGTCCATGGCGAAGTAACGGCCGATAATGCTGGCGATCCGGCCTTTGCCGAGGGCCTGGAAGGCTGCATCCAACAGTTCGATGGACGACTGAGCGCTTTTCGGCGGCGTGTCGCGACCATCAAGGAAGGCGTGCAGATAGATTTTTTCGGCGCCGCGCTTGAAAGCCAGTTCGGCCATGGCAATCAGGTGATCCTGGTGGCTGTGAACGCCGCCATCGGACAGCAGGCCCATGAAATGCACGGCTTTACCGGCAGCGACGGCTTTATCGACAGCGGCGCAGAGGGTCGGGTTCTCGAAGAACTCGCCGTCGCGGATCGATTTGGTCACCCGCGTGAAGTCTTGATACACCACGCGGCCAGCGCCGAGGTTCATGTGGCCGACTTCGGAGTTGCCCATCTGGCCATCCGGCAGGCCGACATCCATGCCGCTGCCCGAGATCAGGCCGTTCGGCACGGTGGCCCACAGACGGTCCAGTACGGGCTTCTTCGCCGCAAAGATGGCGTTGGATTCAGGGCTCTCACTGTGACCGAAGCCGTCGAGAATAATCAGGACCAAAGGTTTAGGCGTGGTAGTCATGGATTCCACTCGTGGCTGAGTTAAAAGAGGGCGATGGAAAAGGGAGTGGCAGTTTAAAGCTAAGTTCCGACGGCGTCACCGCCGGACGGGGTTTGGCCCACCATAGTGGCTGTGTATACTGGCCGACATTTTAACGCCCTGGAACCTCCTTCGATGGTTGCTCACCTGATTGAATTTGCCACTAACCACTATCTGCTCGTCGGTATCTTCGTCGTACTGCTGGCGTTGCTGATCGCTTATCAGATGCAAGGCGGCGGCCGCAGCCTGAGCACCGGTGAACTGACCGGGCTGGTCAACAAAGATGCTGGCGTGGTGATCGACATTCGTTCGACCAAGGATTTCGCCGCCGGTCACATCGTTGGCGCGTTGAACATTCCTCACGACAAACTGACCGCTCGCGTCGGCGAATTGGAAAAGCACAAGGCCAAGACCATCATCCTGGTCGACGCCGTGGGCCAGACTGCCGGCACTCATGCCCGCGAACTGATGAAGTCCGGCTTCACCGCCGCTAAGCTCTCCGGCGGTATTTCCAGCTGGAAAGGCGACAACCTTCCGCTGGTGAAGTGATATGAGCAACGTCGTCGTCTATTCCAGCGATTACTGCCCTTACTGTTCGCGAGCCAAATACCTGCTCGAGAACAAAGGCGTGGCCTTCGAAGAGATCAAGGTCGATGGCAAGCCGCAGGTGCGTGCCGCCATGGCTCAGAAGGCCGGACGTACGTCCGTGCCGCAGATCTGGATCGGCAGCACCCACGTGGGTGGTTGTGATGATTTGTTTGCCCTTGAGCGCGCCGGTAAGCTCGACGCGATGCTCAAGGCCTGAATGCCTTCCCTATAAGACCCCAAGATCAGAAAGGATCTGAGATGACTGACCAACAGAACACTGCAGCTAGCGAAGAAGAAACCGCACCGCAATTCTCCTTGCAGCGCATCTACGTACGTGACTTGTCCTTCGAAGCCCCGAAAAGCCCGGCCATCTTCCGCCAGCAGTGGGAGCCGAGCGTCGGTCTGGATCTGAACACCCGTCAAAAGGCCCTGGAAGGTGACTTCCACGAAGTCGTACTGACCCTGTCCGTTACCGTGAAGAACGGCGACGAAGTGGCGTTCATTGCTGAAGTGCAACAGGCCGGGATCTTCCTGATCAAGAACCTCGACGACGCTTCGATGAGCCACACCCTCGGGGCGTTCTGCCCGAACATCCTGTTCCCGTACGCTCGCGAAACCCTGGACAGCCTGGTCACCCGTGGCTCGTTCCCGGCCCTGATGCTGGCTCCGGTGAACTTCGACGCGCTGTACGCACAAGAATTGCAACGCATGCAGGCCGCGGGCGAAACCCCGACCGTTCAATAAGCAGTTTTAAGCACCAAAGCAAATTCAATGTGGGAGCGAGCCTGCTCGCGAATGGGAGTGTCAGAGACGTCAATGTCGACTGACACACCGCTTTCGCGAGCAGGCTCGCTCCCACATTTGTTTGTGGTGTTATTTGAACCCGAGTTGGCGCCAGCCTTCGTACACGGCAACCGCCACGGTGTTCGACAGGTTCAGGCTGCGGCAACCTTCGCGCATCGGCAGGCGCAGGCGCTGTTCGCCGGGCAGGGCATCGAGCACTTCCGCCGGCAAACCACGGCTTTCCGGGCCGAACAGGAACGCATCGCCCTCGGCGAAGCTGGCATCGTGGAACGGCCGCGAGCCCTTGGTGGTGAAGGCGAACAGCCGAGGATGACCGAGGCTTTCCAGACAGCTGGCGAGGTCTGCGTGGCGTTGCAGGGTGGCATACTCGTGGTAATCGAGGCCGGCCCGGCGCAGACGCTTGTCGTCCATCTCGAAGCCCAGCGGTTCGATCAAATGCAGGTGGCAGCCACTGTTGGCGCACAGCCTGATAACGTTGCCGGTATTCGGCGGAATTTCTGGTTGGAAAAGGATGACGTGAAACATGCACGGCTCCGAAGGTAAAGATGAGCGGCATTCTACGCCTGAAGCTGACCCGCGTTCGAAGCTATTCCCGCGAGTGATGGTTTCGCTGGCGATTGTCGGGGTGATGGTAGGGCTGATGATCGGTCGCCTGACCACCCCTGACCCCAGCGAATTGCAGCAGGTTGAGGTGACGAACGATGGGTTGGTGGTGTGGTTCAACAACGAACCCAAGGCCCACGGCGAGTTCGTCGACGGTAGCCTCGCGCTGTTGTTCGAGGCTGAAGGCAAGGCGCAGAAAGGTCAGCTCAAAATCAACGACAAGAGCGTGAACTGGCGGGTACGTTTGAGTGATGGGGGATTGTTGCTGACGGTGGTGGCGGCTCGGCCACTGCAGGGCGAGTGGGCCGGTAGCGAGGTCGATGACCGCTGGCGGCTGGAGATCCATCTCCGAGAGCAATAAAAGAGGGAATCCCCGGCCTGCCTGTACCAAGGTTCCCAAAACGGCAGGGCTCGCGCATTGCGACGAAAGCCCGGTGTAAAGAAGGAACCCCTGACCTGCCTGTATCAAGGGCCCCAAAACTGCTTGGGCTCGTCGCTAGTGCGGTGTGAGCCCGATGTAAAGAGGGGAATCCCCGGCCTGCCTGTACCAAGGTCCCCGAAACTGGGTAGTGAACTGATTCACTGAATGGACTATTGCAGGGGGCGTGCCAGGTTTTGACAGGTTGATACACAAACCCTCCAGGAAGCGCTGAAAGCCCCGTAATACGGGGCTTTTGTGTTTTTGCTATTCGGGTTTTGTAGCTGATGAATCGAGGATTTCAGAGCAGATGCCGTGCGCGATTGCGGTTCACGGTGCATTGCGGCGGTGCACAGGGCTCGAAATGTGGGAGCGAGCCTGCTCGCGAAAGCGATATGTCAGTCAATATGTATGTTGGATGTGACGGCCCCTTCGCGAGCAGGCTCGCTCCCACAGTGGATTTTCGGTGGCTCACGATTGCGTGAAACCGATGAGCCCTGTGGGAGCGAGCCTGCTCGCGAATGGCTGTAACAGTCAGCGAAGATCTGAAGGTCGATTAACCCTCATCCCCCTCATCATCATCCCCACCATCAACCTTCATCCCCAATTCCTTGATCTTGCGCGTCAGGGTATTACGCCCCCAGCCCAGCAAAACCGCGGCATCGCGGCGGCGGCCGGCGGTGTGTTTGAGGGCAGTTTCGATCATGATCCGCTCGAACGCCGGTACAGCGCTGTCCAGCAGGCTTGACTGACCACGGGCCAGCGCCTGATCGGCCCACTGACGCAGCGCTTGCTCCCAGTTAGTCACTGGCGCCGAATCCTGCGGCAGGTTCAGCAGCTCCGGCGGCAGGTCGCTGATGTGCACTTCGCGACCCGAAGCCATTACCGTGATCCAGCGGCAGGTGTTCTCCAGCTGACGCACGTTGCCGCCCCACGGCAGGTTCTTCAGGTATTCCTCGGTTTCGCTTTTCAGCAGCTTCGGTTCCACCGCCAGTTCTTGCGCAGCACGGCTGAGGAAGTGCTTGGCCAGGGTCGGGATGTCTTCGCGACGGTCCGACAACCGTGGAATGTGG
This sequence comes from Pseudomonas sp. LB3P25, assembly GCF_054897985.1. NCBI lineage: Bacteria > Pseudomonadati > Pseudomonadota > Gammaproteobacteria > Pseudomonadales > Pseudomonadaceae > Pseudomonas > Pseudomonas sp. LB3P25. The sequence continues at coordinate 557,537 of NZ_CM142711.1, forward strand.
ATGCGGATCACGTTGAGGCGGTGGAACAAGTCCTCACGGAATTTCCCGGCGTGCACCAGGGTTTCCAGATTCTGGTGAGTTGCGGCGATGATTCGCACATCGACCTTCACCGGCACATGGCCACCGACGCGGTAGAACTCGCCGTCCGCCAACACCCGCAGCAAACGAGTCTGGGTGTCTGCCGGCATGTCGCCGATTTCATCGAGGAACAGCGTGCCGCCGTCAGCCTGTTCAAAGCGCCCGCGACGCAGGTTGGCCGCGCCGGTGAACGCGCCTTTCTCATGGCCGAACAGCTCGGATTCCATCAGGTCTTTCGGGATCGCCGCCATGTTCAGCGCAATGAACGGCGAAGCCGCACGCGGACTGTGACGGTGCAGCGCGTGTGCCACCAACTCTTTACCGGTACCGGATTCGCCGTTGATCAGCACAGTAATGTTGGAGTGGCTCAAGCGCCCGATGGCGCGAAACACTTCCTGCATCGCCGGCGCTTCACCGATGATTTCCGGGGTGCGGGTCAAGGCGACCGGGACTTCCAGGCCTTGCTGTTCCTGGGCGTGCTGGTTCGCGCGTTTGACCAGCGACACCGCTTCGTCAACGTCGAACGGTTTTGGCAGGTATTCAAACGCGCCGCCCTGATAGGACGCGACAGCGCTGTCCAGATCGGAGTGAGCGGTCATGATGATGACCGGCAGCCGTGGGTGTTGTTCGCGAATCCGTGCCAGAAGGTCCAGACCGCTGGCACCCGGCATGCGGATGTCGGAGATGATCACGTCCGGCTGCTGGCGCGCCAGGCGGCTCATCACGCCATCGGCGCTGTCGAAGCTTTGCGTGGTCATGCCTTCTTGTTGCAAGGCTTTTTCCAGGACCCAACGGATAGAACGGTCGTCATCGACGATCCACACGGTTTCACTACGGCTCATGTCGATGTGGCTCCTTGTTCCAGTGGCAGAAAGATCGAGAAGGTGGTGTGGCCTGGATGGCTGTCACATTCGATCAGGCCCTGGTGCTGGCTGATGATGTTCTGGGTAATGGCCAGGCCCAGCCCGGTACCGTCCGGACGGCCGCTGACCATGGGAAAGAAGATGGTTTCCTGCAACTCCGCGGGAATGCCCGGGCCGTTGTCGATGATTTCGATCTTGGTCACCAGGCGATGACGCACGTGGCCGATGGTGAACTGGCGCATGGCGCGGGTGCGCAGGCTGATGCGGCCAAGGCGCAGCTCGTTCTGGCTACTGATGGCCTGCATCGCATTGCGCACGATGTTCAGCACGGCCTGAATCATTTGTTCGCGGTCGATCAACACGTCGGGAATGCTTGGGTCGTAGTCGCGCACCAACGTGATGCAGCCCTGACTTTCGGCCTCCACCAGATGACAAACGCGTTCGAGCACTTCGTGGACGTTGCACATGGCCAACGACGGCAGTTTGTTGGAGCCGAGCATGCGATCGACCAGATTGCGCAGGCGGTCGGCCTCTTCAATGATCACGTTGGTGTAGTCGCGCAGGCTTTCTTCCGGCAGTTCTCGGGCGAGCAATTGCGCCGCGCCGCGTATTCCGCCGAGAGGATTCTTGATTTCGTGAGCGAGGCCGCGCACCAGCATCTTGCTGGTTTCCTGCTTCGACAACTGCGCCTCTTCCTTGGTGATCCGCAACAAGCGGTCACGGGGGTGGACTTCCAGCAGCAACATCGTGGCGCCGTTGGCCAGGATCGGTGTTACCGCGTAGTCGACGGTCAGCGTCTGGCCGGTGAGGGCGGTGAGCATCGCTTCGCGCTTGGTGAAGGGGTGCGCCTGCTCGACCGCCTGGCGCAGGGAGTTCAGCGCTTCGGTAGATTCGGTGAACAACTCACTGATGAACTGCCCATGGCTGCGCTGACCACTGATGGCCAGGAGCATCTCCGCCGCCGGGTTCATGTACTCGAGGCGCAGTTCGGCGTCGAGCAGAATGGTGGCGGTGGTCAGGTTGTCGAGTAGCAATCGATGCAGTGCGTCGCTAATGGTCATCAGGACCTCTTTTGGAGCAGGGCGCGCGCATGAATAAAGCGCTGATACGAGGAAAATGCAAAAACCAAACCAAGGCTCCGAAAAGAAGCGTTTAAGGCCTGAAACGGGCGTTTGACGCTCGTTTGCGTGGCGTTCTGCCAGCTTTGACGGGTACTTTCGAACCAAAATGGGTTGAGATGTGGGTACGGTGCAGCCTATTGCACCAATATAGTGCGCAAAGCTGAACGGCGTTAGAAGAAGCGCAGGAAGGGATTTTTTTCTTCTATGGGTTTGTCTTTGAGCGGGCATTCCGGCCGTTGGCCGTAATCGGGGAGGGCGCAGGGTTTGACCTGACGCTTCTGCGCGAGGGAGATGCGCAGCATGTGGAACGGCTGGTTGGCTGTGCGCTCGACCGTGCGGCCCTGCTCGTCGAGGATTTCCACGGAGAGGTTATGGCTGCCGCGATCAATGTTGCTCAGGGCGAACACCGGGCTCAGGCCGGGATCTGCGGTAGGTTGGCCGTCGAGCAGCAGTTGGTAGCGATGGCCTCGCTGCAGGCTGGGTTCGCTGGTAACGCTGACGATAATCTCGCCAGCGCTGCTGCGCACCGTGGCGTCTGGCTCCGGCACCAGGACTCTCAGCATGTCGTAGTGGAACAGTGGTTTTTCGGTCTTCTTTCCAGCCATCACCGGTGCTGCGCCGCCAGGGTTGGCGGACATGCGATTGCTCGTTGCCAGCGGCACGCGCTTGGCGTTGCCGGAGCCCGGCTGGTCGGTGTAGACCCGATTGCCCTGGGCGTCGACGTAGGTGAACACCTCGGCCGTCACCGGCAGGGCGATCAAACATGCGATCAGCAACCACAGCCTCACGGCTTATGCACCCGTTGTACGGTGAACGTCACGGTGGGGCTTTGTTGCACGATGTTCTCTCCATCGATCACCTGCACCGCGAGGCTGTGTGTGCCGCGATCGACGTTCACCAGTTGCAGGATCGGCACGTTACTCGGCTGGCCGTAAGGTTGATCGTCCAGCAACAGCCTGAATAAATGCGGGCCTTGCAGGCGGGGTTTGATCAGCACGTTGACGGTGAAGGTGCCGTTGTTGGCGCGCAGTGCTTCGGTAGTGGGTAAGTTGGTCAGCTCCAGCACCTCGTAAGCGCTGTGCGGCTGTTCGCGGCTGGTGGCTTCGACAGGTGGCGCAGAAGGGGCTTGGGGTTCAACCCTGTTAAGCGGTGGCAACTCGACCGGCTGAGCCTTCACGCCATCGGGCGGTTGATTGCTGTAGGCGGTGTTGCCGTCGGCGTCGGTGTACTTATAGATCTGCGCGGCGGCGGGCAGGGCGATCAACAGCAACATCAGTAGAAAACCACGACCCATAAAATCGACCAGAAGCGAAAGCGTTGAGGTTCAGCATAGGTCAGGGGCGGTGGTTGACCCAAGTTGTTAACATTTGGCGATGAAATTTGTCGGTTTCGAAATCCACCCCTCTCCCCAGAGGGTAGAGGGGGCTGACCGAGTTGTTTGCTCTAAATACTTCGAGCTGAGAGTCCGAGTTGAACTCAGAATTTGAAAAGCATGAAGATCGGCCCCCTTTCCCCTCGCCCCTCTGGGGAGAGGGTTGGGGTGAGGGGTGGATCTTGAAGTCTGCATCCATATTCAAATTACAGCAGCCACAAAAAAGGCCTCCCGAACAGACTGTGTGAAAACCTAGCAATCTGCGCGGAGCTCAAAGAAAATGCTCCGTATCGAAAGATACGGAGCATTTTTCGTTATGGCCTACATCCAAGGACAGTCCCGCAGCCAGACCAGCCTGTTCCCGGTCTCGCTGGAAGAGTTGATCCCCGAGGATCACCTCGTTCGTGTGATCGACACCTACGTCGCCAAGCTTGATCTTGTGCGCTTGGGTTTTGATAAAGCCTTATCAAAAGGTACCGGGCGCCCCTCTTACGATCCCGCCGATCAGCTCAAGCTGTTCCTCTATGGCTATTTCCAGCGGATTCGCTCATCGCGGCGTCTCGAAGCCGAGTGCCAGCGCAACATCGAAGTGATGTGGTTGATCAACCGGCTCAAACCCGACTTCAAGACCATTGCCGACTTTCGCAAGAACAACAAAGCTGCCTTTATCGCGACCTGTCGTGCCTTCGTCCAGTTTTGCCGCACGGTGGGTCTCATCGCCGGCGAGCTGGTGGCCATCGATGGCAGCAAGTTTCAGGCGGTTGCTTCCTCGCGGCGTCATATGAATTTGAAGCGGCTCAAGCACCAGGAGCAGAAGCTGGATAAACGCATCGCTCAGTATTTGGCCGAGTTGGATGAGGCGGATAAAAACGAAGCCAATGAGGTGGTTGATCGCAGTGCGGTCAAGACGGCTTTGGCGCAACTTGAACTCAGGCACTCCAATAACCTGACGTGCCAGGCACTGATGAAATCAATGGAGCTTGAGCAATTCAATACCCACGAAAGCGATGCCCGAATGATGCGAACGCACAAAGGGCCGCGGGTTGCGTACAACGTGCAAACCGCCGTGGACGCTGAGCATTGCCTGATTCTGCATCATGAAGTCACTCAGGACAGTGATGATCGCAAGCAACTTGAGCCGATGGCCAAGGCCGCCAAGGAACAACTGCAGCAAGATGAACTGACGGTCACTGCCGATGCGGGCTACTCGAATGGCAGGCAGTTCCAGGCTTGTGAGGATGAGAACATCACGGTTTATGTACCGCCGAATCGGTCAAGTAACTCCTGCGGTAAGGAGCAGGCGTTCTTCGATCGAACAGTGTTTACCTACGATGCAGCGCAGGATCGATATCAATGTCCTGCCGGCAAATGGCTGACACTCAAGCAGATCAGTAAGGGGGATCGCATCTATCAGGCGGCGGTTAGCGACTGCGCCGCCTGTCCGCTGAAAGCGCAATGTACTGAGGCCCAGCGCCGCTATGTCACACGCCATGCTCATGAAGAGGCTTTCGAACGAATGGAGCAGCGAATGCTGGCGCATCCAGAAATGATGACCGCTCGAAGATCCATCGTTGAGCATCCGTTCGGCAACCTTAAGCAGTGGTTGTTTGGCAATGCTCGCTTCCTGCTGCGACAGCTTGAGGGTACAAGAGCCGAAATGGCCTTGGCAGTGAACGCCTACAACCTGAAACGAGCAATTAACGTGCTCGGCGCGCGCCAACTGATGGCGTTGATGGGCTGAAAAGCCTTTTTCGCCTGCTGTCTGCACAAAAGCAAACGCCCCGAACAAGTCGGGGCGTTTGCTTGGAACCACCATCAGTGCGTTTTCACACAGCCTGCGAAGGAGGCCTCTTTTTTGTCACGCCGCTTGCGCAGGTGCTACCGGATCAGCAGCTGTAGTACAGCTCGTATTCCAGTGGGTGTACGAAGGTACGTACTTTGATTTCTTCTTCGCTTTTCAGGGCGATGTAAGCATCGATGAAGTCGTCGCTGAAAACGCCGCCTTTGGTCAGGAACGCACGACCTTTGTCCAGCTCTTCCAGGGCTTCTTTCAGGCTGCCGCAAACTTGTGGGATCTCTTTCGCCTCTTCAGGCGGCAGGTCGTACAGGTTTTTGTCAGCAGCATCGCCAGGGTGGATCTTGTTCTGGATGCCGTCGAGGCCAGCCATTACCAGGGCAGCGAAGGCCAGGTATGGGTTGGCTGCCGGATCCGGGAAGCGGGCTTCGATACGGCGAGCGCGAGGGCTGGACACGTAAGGAATACGGATCGAAGCGGAACGGTTGCGAGCCGAGTAGGCCAGCATTACTGGAGCTTCGAAACCTGGGACCAGACGCTTGTAGGAGTTGGTCGACGGGTTGGTGAAGCCGTTCAGCGCCTTACCGTGCTTGATGATGCCGCCGATGAAGTACAGAGCGGTGTCGGACAGGCCGGCATAGCCTTCGCCAGCGAAGGTGTTCTTGCCATCTTTGGCGATGGACAGGTGAACGTGCATACCCGAACCGTTGTCGCCGTACAGCGGCTTAGGCATGAAGGTCGCGGTGCGACCGTATGCATCAGCAACGTTGTGTACGCAGTACTTCAGGGTCTGAACTTCGTCAGCCTTGGCCACCAGGGTGTTGAACTTCACACCGATTTCGTTCTGGCCGGCAGTGGCCACTTCGTGGTGGTGAACTTCGATGACCAGGCCCATTTCTTCCATGGCGTTGCACATGGAGGTACGGATTTCGTGGTCGTGGTCGAACGGCGGAACCGGGAAGTAGCCGCCTTTGACGCCTGGACGGTGGCCTTTGTTGCCGCCTTCCACGTCCTGGTCGGACATCCACGAACCTTGTTCGGAGTGGATTTTGAACATGGAGCCGGAGATGTCGGACTTGAACTTCACTTCGTCGAAGATGAAGAATTCGGGCTCTGGGCCAACAAATACGGTGTCGCCGATACCGGTCGACTTCAGGTATTCCTCGGCACGCTTGGCGATCGCACGTGGGTCACGGTCGTAGCCTTGCATGGTCGAAGGCTCGATCACGTCGCAAACCAGGATCAGGGTTGGCTCTTCGGTGAACGGGTCGAGAACGGCAGTGGAATCGTCCGGCATCAGGATCATGTCGGAGGCTTCGATGCCTTTCCAGCCAGCGATGGAGGAACCGTCGAACATTTTGCCTTCTTCGAAGAAAGCTTCATCCAGCGCGTCGCGAGCCGGCATGGTCACGTGGTGCTGAGTGCCTTTGGTGTCCGTGAAGCGCAGATCAATCCACTTGACGTCATGATCTTTGATGAGTTGAACCGACTTCGACATAGTGTCCTCCGGGTGGCTTCGGGCTTAGTAGTGGATGCCCTTAGAATGTGGGTGATGCCGGCGCGAATACTCTGCCAAGGCAACCTGCCTCACAAGGGAGCAAATTGCATGCCAGTGCCCCACCATGGGTTTTTTGCGCCAATTTCACGCTTATAAAGGTACAAAGCGGAGCAATGCTGGAAATAGCGCCCCGTAATGTAGCGTGAATTTGAGTAAATGACCTGTTTTGGTGCGCGCAAAACCTTCTGCACATTAACTGGTTAAACCTTGAGCAATTTCCGCTATAATCCGCGCCCCCCTTTTTCGGCTGGCCCAGCGCGCGCTGTTTTCATGAAACTAATCGTAAAAGTCTTCCCCGAGATCACCATCAAGAGCCGCCCGGTACGGATGCGTTTCATCCGCCAGTTGGCCAAAAACATCCGTACCGTGCTCCGCGATCTGGACCCGGCTGTGGTGGTGAACGGTGTGTGGGACAATCTCGAGCTGGAAACCCGCGTCAGCGAGCCCAAAGCCCTGAAGGAGATGACCGACCGTCTGAGCTGCATGCCGGGCATCGCGCATTTCCTGCAAGTCGACGAATACCCGTTGGGTGACTTCGACGACATCGTCGCCAAGTGCAAGCAGCACTTCGGTGATGCGTTGGCCGGGAAGATCTTTTCGGTGCGTTGCAAGCGTGCCGGCAAGCATGAATTCAGCTCGATGGACGTCGAGAAATACGTCGGCAGCCAACTGCGTCGTCAGTGCGGCGCCGCCGGAATCTCGCTGAAAGACCCGGAAATCGAAGTTCGAATCGAAATTCGCGACAAACGGTTGTTCGTGATCCACAGCCAGCACAACAGCATCGGCGGTTATCCGCTGGGTGCCCTGGAACAGACGCTTGTGCTGATGTCCGGTGGCTTCGATTCCACCGTCGCCGCTTACCAGATCATGCGCCGCGGGCTGATGAGCCATTTCTGCTTCTTCAATCTGGGCGGACGAGCCCATGAACTGGGCGTTATGGAAGTCGCGCACTTCATCTGGAAGAAGTACGGCAGCTCCCAACGCGTGTTATTTGTGAGTGTGCCGTTCGAGGAAGTACTGGGAGAAATTCTCGGTAAAGTCGATAACAGTCATATGGGCGTAGTTTTGAAGCGTATGATGTTGCGCGCTGCTTCCCGTATTGCCGATCGGCTGGACATCGATGCGCTGGTCACCGGCGAAGCGATTTCCCAGGTGTCGAGCCAGACGCTGCCGAACCTGTCCGTGATCGACTGCGTGACCGACAAGCTGGTCTTGCGTCCGCTGATCGCCAGTCACAAGCAGGACATCATCGACCTGGCCAACGAAATCGGTACTGCCGACTTCGCCAAGCACATGCCGGAATACTGCGGGGTCATCTCGGTGAACCCCAAGACCCACGCCAAGCGTCCGCGCGTGGAGTACGAAGAACAACAGTTCGACATGGCAGTACTTGAGCGTGCGCTCGAGAACGCCAAACTGGTGCCGATCGATCGCGTGATCGACGAATTGGGCCAGGACTTGCAGATCGAAGAAGTCAGCGAAGCGCTGGCTGGTCAGATCGTCATCGACATCCGTCACCCGGATGCCGCTGAAGACGACCCGCTGGGCCTCGTTGGCATTGAGGTACAAGCGATGCCGTTTTATGCATTGAACGCTCGTTTCAAGGAACTGGACCCTACTCGCCAGTACCTGCTGTATTGCGACAAAGGCGTGATGAGTCGCCTGCATGCCCACCATTTGCTCAGTGAGGGGCATGCCAATGTGCGCGTTTATCGACCGAGCTAAGTGCCCGGGGCTGTTTGCCTGTGGCCTGCGTCACCGGCCCCCCGACGCCGCCGTCAAGCTGTAACGGCTTTGCCGGACTCTACTGTTAATCGCTGCCAAGACTTGTCAGCACACCGAATCCTCTGATCGAGATACACAAGTGATCGAAAATCTACGCAACATCGCCATCATTGCTCACGTTGACCATGGTAAGACCACCCTGGTAGACAAACTCTTGCGTCAATCCGGCACCCTGGAGCGCAACGAGCTCAACGACGAGCGCGTGATGGACTCCAACGACCAGGAGAAAGAGCGCGGTATTACCATTCTGGCGAAAAACACCGCCATCAACTGGAACGGCCACCACATCAACATCGTGGACACCCCGGGCCACGCCGACTTCGGCGGCGAAGTTGAACGCGTAATGTCGATGGTTGACTCCGTTCTGCTGCTGGTTGACGCTCAAGACGGCCCTATGCCGCAAACCCGTTTCGTGACCAAGAAGGCTTTCGAAGCCGGCCTGCGTCCAATCGTGGTCATCAACAAGGTTGACCGTCCAGGCGCGCGTCCGGACTGGGTTCTGGACCAGATCTTCGACCTGTTCGACAACCTGGGTGCTACCGAAGAACAGCTGGACTTCAAAGTCGTCTACGCCTCGGCCCTGAACGGCATTGCCGGTCTGGAACACACCGACATGGCTGAAGACATGACCCCGCTGTACCAGGCGATCATTGACCACGTTCCGGCTCCAAAAGTTGACCGTGACGGTCCGTTCCAGATGCAAATCTCGGCACTGGACTACAACAGCTTCCTGGGTGTTATCGGCGTTGGCCGTATCGCCCGTGGTCGCGTCAAGCCGAACACTCAAGTTGTGGCTATCGACGCCGACGGCAAGCGCCGTAACGGTCGTATCCTGAAGCTGATGGGGCACCACGGTCTGCACCGTATCGACGTTGACGAAGCAGCTGCCGGCGACATCGTCTGCATCAGCGGCTTCGACCAGCTGTTCATCTCCGACACTCTGTGCGACCCACTGAACGTCGAAGCGATGAAGCCGCTGACCGTTGACGAACCAACCGTTTCCATGACCTTCCAGGTTAACGACTCGCCGTTCTGCGGTCGTGAAGGCAAGTTCGTTACTAGCCGTAACATCAAGGAACGTCTGGACAAAGAACTGCTCTACAACGTTGCTCTGCGCGTTGAAGAAGGCGACACCGCCGACAAGTTCAAAGTCTCCGGCCGTGGTGAGTTGCACCTCTCGGTACTGATCGAAACCATGCGTCGCGAAGGCTTCGAAATGGGTGTTGGTCGTCCGGAAGTGATCATCCGCATGGTTGACGGCGTGAAGCACGAACCGTACGAAAACGTGACCATCGACCTGCCAGAAGAATCGCAAGGTTCGATCATGGAACAGATCGGTATCCGTAAAGGCGACCTGACCAACATGGTTCCGGATGGCAAGGGCCGTGTGCGCCTTGAGTACAACATCCCGGCTCGTGGCTTGATCGGTTTCCGTAACGAGTTCCTGACCCTGACCTCCGGTGCAGGCATCCTGACCTCGATCTTCGACCGTTACGACGTGATGAAGTCCGGCGACATGTCCGGCCGTCAGAACGGCGTGCTGGTTTCGGTGGCTACCGGTAAGGCGCTGACTTACTCGCTGGAAACCCTGCAAGCTCGCGGCAAACTGTTCCTGGGTCACGGTGAAGACGTATACGAAGGTCAAATCGTCGGCATCAACAGCCGCGACAACGATCTGGGCGTCAACCCAACCAAAGGCAAGAAGCTCGACAACATGCGTGCTTCGGGTAAAGACGAAACCATCGCTCTGGTTCCGCCTATCCGTTTCACTCTGGAACAAGCTCTTGAGTTCGTGCAAGAAGACGAACTGTGCGAAGTCACTCCTAAGTCCATCCGTCTTCGTAAGAAGATCCTGGGCGAAAGCGAGCGTACCCGCGCTGCCAAGAAAGCCGGTAACTGAGTTTCGACTTAGTTAGCGCTTAAAAAAACGCCCCCGACCGCAAGGTCGGGGGCGTTTTTGTTTGTCTGGGGTTTGTGCGGTGTTTGTTCCGGCCCCTTCGCGAGCAGGCTCGCTCCCACAGGTGAACGCATTTCAATGTGGGAGCGAGCCTGCTCGCGAAGGGGCCCTGTCAGGCATTGAGATTCCGGATCAGAACTTCTCGAGGGTGCGACGGCTGGCGCTGGTCTCACGCGCCACTTCTTTCGGCTTATACGCGCAATACCCCGGCCGCGGCCCGATTTTCGGGTGATTACGGCAAGTATCCGGGCGCTTTTCATAAATAGTGCACAGACGGCTCTTACGATCCAGGTACAGGCAATCGTTGTTGCTCATGCGCTGGAGGGTGAAGATCTCGGACTTCTGGTTGTAACGCTCGACGATCCCTTCCTTCTGCAAACGCTTGGCGATGTTCTTTGGCGGCTCGCCGCGCTCGAATTCATCGACGATGCCGATACGGATCAGATCCTTGATCTTGACCTCGACCGGCAGGGTGCAGCAGCTGGAAACACACGAACCACACATCGGGGCAGAGTACTTGGCCCAGGTATCGAGGCGATCGATCTCCGCGGCGGCGATCAGGTTGGACTTCATCATCGGTTGTTACCAGCGTGCATCAGGGCGCGCGATCATACCGGGACTGGTGGATTTTTGAACAACCTTTCGCCAGATTTTTTCGTGTGCCGCCCAATAACACCTGTATTCCGGCACGGGCCCTGCATTCTTTCCGGCACATGACGTTGTAATGTCGACCTATCTTGCACTATCAGGAAAAACTGCCGAACCAGAGTTCCAACGGCCTGTCAGACCGTCTAGGCTCAGACAATTCCAAGCTCGCTCGAGGTCCTATCGATGACTCAAGAACCACTTGTTCGCGAAGCAGAGGTGGCCGCATTCCGCGACGCCGTCTTGACCAAACTCACCTACGCGGTGGGCAAAGACCCGGATCACGCCTTCGACCACGACTGGTTCGAAGCCATTGCCCTGGCGGCGCGCGATCACATGGTCGAGCACTGGATGGATCACACCCGGCAGATCTACCGCAAAGGTCAAAAGCGGGTGTATTACCTCTCTCTCGAATTTCTGATCGGCCGTCTGCTCTACGACAGCCTGAGTAACCTCGGCCTGCTGGACGTGGCCCGCGAGGCCCTGACGGAGCTCGGCGTCGACCTTGAACGCATCCGCCTGCTGGAACCCGATGCGGCGCTGGGCAACGGCGGCCTCGGTCGTCTGGCCGCGTGCTTCATGGAAAGCATGTCGACCCTCGGAATCGCCGGCCACGGTTACGGCATTCGTTATGAACACGGCTTGTTCCGCCAGGCCATCGTCGACGGCTGGCAGCAGGAACAGACCGAACACTGGCTGGATTTCGGTAACCCTTGGGAGTTCGAGCGACCAGAGGTCGTTTACCCGATCGGCTTTGGCGGCAGTGTCGAAACCGTCACCGACGAAATGGGCAAGTCCAAGCAAGTCTGGACGCCAGCGGAAACCGTTCGCGCGATTGCGTATGACACGCCGGTCGTCGGCTGGCGCGGGGCGAGCGTCAACACGCTGCGCCTGTGGCGCGCCCGGGCCATGGAAGATTTGCACCTGGAACGCTTCAACGCCGGCGACCACTTGGGCGCCGTGGCAGAAGTCGCCCGGGCTGAAAGTATTTCTCGTGTGCTTTACCCGGCGGACAGCACCGAAGCCGGCCAGGAGCTGCGCCTGCGTCAGGAGTATTTCTTCGTCGCCGCGTCCTTGCAGGACTTGCTGCGCCGCCATCGCAACATGCACACCTCGGTCCTGACCCTGGGCGATCATGCTGCGATCCAGCTCAACGACACCCACCCTTCGATAGCCGTGGCCGAACTGATGCGTCAGCTGGTCGACGTTTACGACGTCGCGTGGGATGCGGCGTGGCAAGTCACCGTCGACACGCTGTCCTACACCAACCACACGCTGCTGCCGGAAGCGCTGGAAACCTGGCCGGTCGGTTTGATGGAGCGGATGTTGCCGCGGCACATGCAGATCATTTACTTGATCAACGCCCAGCACATCGATTCGCTGCGGGCCAAGGGTATCCATGACTTCGAGGTCCTGCGCGCGGTGTCGCTGATTGAGGAAGACAACGGCCGTCGCGTGCGTATGGGCAACCTCGCGTTCCTCGGCTCCCACAGTGTCAATGGCGTGTCCGCGTTGCACACGCAGTTGATGCGCAAAACCGTGTTCTCCGAACTGCACAACCTCTACCCGGAGAGGATCAACAACAAGACCAACGGCATCACCTTCCGCCGCTGGCTCTACCAGGCCAACCCCGAGCTGACCTCGATGATGGTCGACGCGCTCGGCCCGGATCTGCTGGACAACCCCGAAGAGCGTTTGCTCGACCTGGAACCGTTCGCCGAGAAAACCGCGTTCCGCAAGGCGTTCGCCGAGCAGCGCCTGCACAGCAAAAAAGCCCTGGCGTACATCATTCATGAGCGACTTGGCGTTGCGGTCAACCCGGCAGCGATGTTCGACGTGCAGGTCAAACGGATCCACGAATACAAACGGCAGCTGCTCAACCTGTTGCACACCGTCGCGCTGTATCAGGCGATTCGCGCCGAGCCGGAAATCGACTGGGTGCCGCGGGTGAAGATCTTCGCCGGCAAGGCGGCGGCCAGTTATCACCAGGCCAAACTGATCATTAAACTGACCAATGACATCGCCCGAGTGGTGAACAACGATCCGACGGTGCGCGGTTTGTTGAAAGTGGTGTTCTTGCCCAACTACAACGTCAGTCTGGCGGAAAGCATCATCCCGGCAGCGGATTTGTCGGAGCAGATTTCCACCGCAGGCTTCGAGGCTTCGGGCACCAGCAACATGAAGTTCGGCCTGAACGGCGCGCTGACCATCGGCACCCTGGACGGGGCCAACGTGGAAATGTGCGAGCGCATCGGCGTCGAGCACATGTTCATCTTCGGCCTCAGCGCTCAGCAGGTTGAAGCGCGCAAGCAGAACCATGAGTTCAACGCGACGCCGGACATTGCGGCATCCCACCGTCTGAATGACGTGCTGCAAGCGATTCGCGGCGGGGTGTTCTCTCCGGATGATCCTTCCCGTTACGCAGGATTGATCGATTCGCTGATCGACTACGATCGCTTCCTGGTCTGCGCCGATTTCGACTCTTACTGGGAGGCGCAGATGCGCGTTGAAGCCCATTGGCACGATTCGAAAGAATGGTGGCGTTCGGCAGTGTTGAGCACTTCCCGGATGGGCTGGTTCTCGTCCGACCGGACCATTCGCGAGTACGCCACGGATATCTGGAAAGCGTTGGAGTAAGCCTCCGCTCGGATCGATATACTGGCGCCCCGGAAAAGATCGCAGCCTTTGGCAGCTCCTACAGCCAGCGTTCACCTAACATTGGGTGAACGCGGTCGGTGTAGGAGTTGCCGAAGGCTGCGATCTTTGCTGTACGGGCTGCGCTAATCTTCTTGGATTGGCCACTGCGCTTAGGGATATCGACCATGCAATGGATCTTCATGCTGATTGGCTTGGTGCTGGGTTGGGTACTCGACGAGTCGTTCAGCGATGCGCTGTTGGGCGCGCTACTCGGGTTGGGTATTGGCCAGGCCATTCGCATAGGCCGCTTGGGTTCACAGGCTGTCGAGCAGCGCCGGCTGCTTGAACAGGCGCAGGTGGCGCTGAATGCGGTCGAGCAACGTCTGGCATTGCTGGAGGTGTCAGGCGTCAAAGCGCCGCATACCAGTGAGCCAGTTGTCAGCGAAGCCGCTGCACCTCCTGAATTCATTCTCGACGAAATCCCTGTCGAGGCCCCGGAGCTGATCTGGGAACTCCCCCCCGAACTCGAACCGATCACCGCGGCCGCCGCCGAAAGCAGCCGTCCAGTGCCCGTCGATCCCTGGAAACCCGAACCGGTCACCCGCGAGCCGCAACAACCCGCCATCCCGCGTGGCCCGAACTTCATCGACCGCGCCATCAGTGGCGCGCGCAACTGGCTGTTCGGCGGCAACACCGTGCTGCGGGTCGGTGTGGTGCTGTTGTTTCTCGGCTTGGCCTTCCTGTTGCGTTACGCCACCGAAGGCATGGTGGTGCCGATCGAGTTGCGTTACGCCGGTGTTGCGGCGGCGGCATTGGGTCTTCTGGGGCTGGGTTGGTGGCTTAGAACACGCAACAGCAATTACGCGTTGATGTTGCAGGGCACCGGGATCGCGGTGTTGTACCTGACCGTGTTTGCCGCGATGCGCCTGCATCCGCTGCTCGATCCTACGGCGGCGTTAGGCCTGCTGGTTGCGGTGACGGTGTTCTCGGCGATTCTTGCCATCACCCAGGATGCCTTGGGCCTGGCTGCCGCTGCGGCACTCGGTGGTTTCGCGGCGCCGATCCTGACCTCCACCGGCGCCGGCAACCATGTCGCGCTGTTCAGCTACTTCGCCTTGCTCAACGCGGGCATCCTCGCCATCGCCTGGTTCAAGGCCTGGCGGCTGCTCAACCTGATCGGCTTCGTCGGCACCTTCGGCATCGGATTCGCCTGGGGCCTGCGCTCCTACACGCCGGAGTTGTTGTGGAGCACCGAGCCGTTCCTGATTGTGTTTTTCCTGATGTACCTGGCCATCGGTCTGCTGTTCGCCCGGCGCAAGTTGCTGGAAATGAGCGACGCACCCGAGGACGACAGTCGTGAAGCGCTGCTGCGCTGGTCGACGCGCAAGGGCGATTACGTCGACGGCACAATGCTGTTCGGTCCTCCGTTGGTGGGCTTCGGCTTGCAGTTCGCGTTGGTCCAGCACTTGGAACTCGCCGCAGCCTTCAGCGCGTTGGCGTTGGGCATGATTTACATGGGCCTGGCGCGGCTGCTGATGGGCGGACGAGCGTTGCTGTTGGCGGAAACCTGTCTGGCGCTGGGGGTGATCTTCGCCAGCCTGGCGATTCCGTTGGGGCTCGATGCGCGTTGGACCGCTGCTGCCTGGGCCGTTGAAGGCGCCGGCATCTTCTGGCTGGGCCTGCATCAGCAACGACCGCTGGCCCGAGCCTTTGCCTTGCTGCTGCAACTGGGCTCGGCGCTGGCCTTCCTCAGCGAATTGCGGATCGGTGAAAGCAGCCTGCTCGACGGTGCGCCGCTCGGTGCGTTGATGCTCGGCGTGGCGCTGTTGTTCAGCTTCTACCAGTTGCGCAAAGCCTTGCCCGAGCAGACATCGGAATGGGAGCGCAAAGGGCTGCCGGTGTTGGCTTGTCTCGGTCTGACCTTTCTCTATCTGCTGGCGCCGTT
This sequence comes from Pseudomonas sp. LB3P25, assembly GCF_054897985.1. Taxonomy (NCBI): domain Bacteria; kingdom Pseudomonadati; phylum Pseudomonadota; class Gammaproteobacteria; order Pseudomonadales; family Pseudomonadaceae; genus Pseudomonas; species Pseudomonas sp. LB3P25. The sequence goes on from NZ_CM142711.1 coordinate 573,293, forward strand.
GTTCTTCTTCACTCACGGAACGACGATCAGTTGGGCGCTGGCGGGGTTGGCGACTTTGTTTGTTGGCCTGCGTCTGCAATCGCGCACCTTCCTGTTCACTACATTCGCCGTGCAGTTGCTCGGCGGTGCGTTGTTCCTGCTGCGGCTACAGGGTTCGAGCGGTGAGTCCGGCGCCGTGTTCAGTGCGGGTTGGAGTGGTCTGCTGAGCGCATCGTTGATCGGTCTGGCGCTGATCGCTGGCATGTTGTTGGCGGCGCGCGATGAGATGGTCCGAAGCGACGTGCGATTGCTGCGCGGCTTGTCAGTGGTGCTGTTCGCCGGTCTGGTGTTGATCAATCTGGCGGTGCTGTTCGTCCTGCCTTGGCAAACGGCGAGTGCGGTATGGGCGGCCAGCGGTTTGTTCATCATCTGGCTCAGTCTGTACCTGAAGCAGCGCGTGAGTTTTGTCTTCGGTTTGCTGTTGCAGGTGATTGGCGGCGCGGCGTTCCTGATGGCCGGGCCTGATTTACTCGGACCGCTTGCGAACGAAGGATTGAAGCCTCTGGCTCACAGCGGTTTCTGGACGCCGCTGGTGTTGGGTTTGGCTGCGATGGTTGGCGCCTGGCGCTTGCAGCTCGGCAACCATGCCTCGGCCTTCGATGTACTGAGTTTGCAGCGTTTGTCCGAAGTGTTGCTGGTGTGGGGCGCGGCTTGGTGGGCGCTGGCGTGGGTCAGTGAAGTGCTGCGCTTCGCACCGTTCAATCTGCAAGCGACGTTGTTGCTGGCGGTCGCGGCAGTGAGCGTTGCGCTGTGGACGGTGTTGGCGCTGCGCCTGAAATGGCCGTCGCTAGGCTTGCTCTGCACCTTGCTGATGCCTGCTGCCGGTTTGGTATTACTGGCTGCGTGGCACTCGCGATATCACCCGGCAGCCAACGTCGGTTGGCTGGTCTGGGCGGCCGTGTTCGTTGTGCACTTCATCTCTCTGCGGCGTCTGGCGCCGATGCTGCCGGCGCGCGCCCTCAGTACCGCCCATGTGCTCGGCTGCTGGCTGTTGATCGGTGTGTTGGCCCTGGAGCTGCGTTACGGCCTGTTGCTGTTGTCCGAGCAGTACAACGCCTGGCGCTGGTTGGGTTGGGCAATTCTGCCGAGCTTGTATTTGGTGCTGATGTCGGCAACCCGTGCCTGGCCATGGCCGGTGTCGGCTTATTCACGCGAATACCGTGTATATGCGGCGGCACCGCTGGCGTTGCTGATGCTCGGCTGGTTTTGGCTGGCGAACGTCGTCAGCGACGGCACCGCCGAGCCGTTGCCTTACGTGCCGCTGATCAACCCGCTGGAGTTGGGTCTGCTGTTTGCGCTGTTCGGCGTCTACTTGTGGTCCCGCAGCGCCGTGACACAACTGGCGATTCGCAAGGACTACTTGGATCAGGCCACGCAACTGATCGCTGGCGCCTCGCTGTTTGTGTTCTTTACTGCGCTGGTGATGCGCACTGCTCACCATTGGGGCGGTGTGCCGTTCGAACTGGATGCGTTGCTCGAATCCATGCGGGTGCAGGCCGGTCTGTCCATCGTCTGGACCTTGATGGCCCTGAGTCTGATGATCGGCGGCCATCTGCGTCATCGCCGCGAAGTCTGGCTGATCGGCGCGGCGCTGATCGGTGTGGTGGTGGCCAAACTGTTCTTTGTCGAATTGAGTAACCGCGGCGGGCTGGCCCGGATCGTGTCGTTTATCGGCGTTGGCGTGTTGCTGTTGGTGGTGGGTTATTTCGCCCCGTTGCCGCCCAAGCGCTTTGATGCTGTGGCGGAGGCTGAAAAACCGGCCCCGCAAACCGAAGGAGTGTCGTCTTGAGTCAGAAGCTGAACCTTGTCTGGTTGGGCGCTGTTGCGCTGGGTGTGGCGCTGTCGGCCAGTGCTCAGGAAAAATTGGCGGACTTTGCCACGCAGGTGCCGTTGTCGGTCAGCGGCGAAGGTCCGTGGTATCGCCTCGAATTGCCGTTGAGCGTGCAATTGAATGCGCGGCAAACCGATCTCAGCGATGTGCGCGTGTTCAATGCCGGCGGTGAGGCTCAGGCGTATTCCTTGGCTCGCGCGCCAGCGCAGACCAGCGAAAACCGTACCCTGACCGACGTGAAGTGGTTCCCGCTATACAACTCGGCGGACTCCACCGAGCACGCACCGAGCGTGCGGGTGCAATCGAGCGCCAACGGCACGCTGGTCGAAGTGCAGCCGTCCAGTCAGTTGGAGGTGGGCGAAGAAATGCTGCGTGGCTGGTTGCTTGACGCCAGCGCCATCAAAGCACCGTTGCAGCAGTTGATCCTCGACTGGACCAGCGAACGCGATGGTTTCCAGCGTTTCACCATCGAAGCCAGCGACGACCTGCAGCATTGGCAGTCGTGGGGCGAAGGGCAGGTGGCACGCCTGACGTTCGCCGACGAGCGGGTCGAGCAACATGAAGTCGCCCTGCCGGGTCAGTCGGCCCGTTATCTGCGATTGCTATGGAGTACGCCGCAATCGGCACCGACGTTGACCTCGGCGCAACTGCAAAGCGCCAAGACCCGCAGCCTGCCGCTACCGTTGGTCTGGTCGCAACCGCTGGCCGGCAACAGCGTGAAGGCCGGGGAATACACCTGGCAATTACCCATGGGGCTGAATGTCGAGCGCTTGCAGGTCGAGTTGAGCCAGCCCAACAGTTTGGCGCCCGTGACCTTGTCCGGTCGTCGGGAAAGCAGCCTGCCATGGCAACCGCTGAGCAGTGGTTTGCTCTATCGCCTGACCCAGAGTGGCCAGGACGTGGTGCAGAACGAATTGCAGCTGTCGGGGCAGACCGTGCAGCAGTTGAAGCTGACGGTGGACGAGCGCGGCGGTGGTTTGGGTGCCGAGGCACCGACTGTGCGGTTCGCCGTGCGCTCCATTCAATTGGTGTTCCTGGCGCGCGGGGCGGGGCCTTATACGCTCGCGCTGGGAAGTGGCACGGTGAAGGCGGCGAACCTGCCGCTGTCGACGTTGATTCCGGATTACAGCGCTACAAAGTTGGCGACGTTGGGCAAGGCAACGGTGGAGGGCGGGGCGGTGGCCACGCCGGTATCGACCGTGACAACGGCTGCGACGATCGATACAAACTGGAAGAAGTTCGGGTTGTGGGCGGTGTTGCTGCTCAGCGTTTTGGTTCTGGCCGCGATGGCGTTCAGTCTGTTGCGCAAGCCGCCGGCCAATTCCTGAGGATGGCTGGCGTTGCGCGCCATTCGCGAGCAAGCCCGCTCCCACAGATGTATGCATTCCAATGTGGGAGCGAGCCTGCTCGCGAAGGCGGTTTATCGGTCGGTAAAAAAGCCGGTTTCGAACTACGCTCAACCGGGCGCATGAACTCTATTGGGTGTAACACGTCTGATAGGAGGAAATGCGCCCCGACTCGCGTTAAACTGCGCGGGTTTTTAGCCCCCCCATTCCACCGGAGCCTTCCATGTCCCGCGTTACCCTGAGTCGCTATTTGATTGAGCAGACCCGTAGCAACAACACCCCTGCCGATCTGCGTTTCCTGATCGAAGTGGTGGCGCGCGCCTGCAAGGAAATCAGCCACGCCGTGTCCAAAGGCGCCCTCGGTGGTGTTCTGGGCAGCATGGGCACCGAAAACGTCCAAGGCGAAGTGCAGAAGAAACTCGACGTGATCTCCAACGAGATCCTGCTCGAAGCCAACGAATGGGGCGGTCACCTGGCCGGCATGGCGTCCGAAGAAATGGACAATGCCTACCAGATCCCGGGCAAATACCCGAAAGGCGCCTACCTGTTGGTATTCGACCCACTGGACGGTTCGTCGAACATCGATATCAACGCACCGGTCGGTACTATCTTCTCGGTGCTGCGTTGCCCGAACGAACACCTGAGCCAGAACGAAGCCTTGAACGAAAAGGCCTTCCTGCAGCCAGGCACCGAGCAGGTAGCCGCCGGTTATGCCATCTACGGCCCGCAGACCATGCTGGTGCTGACCCTGGGTGATGGCGTGAAAGGCTTTACCCTGGACCGTGAAATGGGCAGCTTCGTGCTGACCCATGAAGACATCAAGATTCCGGAGTCCACTCAGGAATTCGCGATCAACGCGTCCAACCAGCGTCACTGGGAAGCCCCGGTACAACGCTACGTCGGCGAATTGCTGGCGGGCGATGAAGGTCCGCTGAAAAAGAACTACAACATGCGCTGGGTCGCCGCGATGGTCGCGGACGTGCACCGCATCCTGACCCGTGGTGGCTTGTTCATGTACCCACGCGACAGCCGCGAGCCGTCCAAGCCGGGCAAGTTGCGTCTGATGTACGAAGCCAACCCGATGTCGTTCCTGGTTGAACAGGCTGGCGGTGCTTCCACCGATGGCCATCAGCGCATCCTCGACATTAAGCCTGACGGCTTGCACCAGCGTGTCGCGGTGTTCCTCGGTTCGAAAGAAGAAGTCGAACGCGTCACGGCTTACCACAAGGAATAAACCATGACCGCGCCCTGGCAGCCGTTGCTCGAATGGTGGTTCGGCTCTCTCGAATCCCCCAACGAAATAGCGGCTGACAAGGGCAAGTTATGGTTTGGCAAGCGCGACAGCCAGGACCTCGAAGCGCGCACGCGTTTCGGGGACTGGGTCGAGCAGGCACTGGCCGGCGGATTGACCGAATGGGCGCAACGCCCCGAAGGTTGGCTGGCTCTGGTGTTGTTACTCGACCAACTTCCGCGAATGATCTTTCGCGACACTCCCAAATCCTTTTCAGGCGATCTCAGGGCTCAGGCACTGGTGGCGCAAGGCATCGCTGCGGATTTCGATCGGCAGTTACGGCCGATCCAGCGGGTATTCATCTACCTGGTGTTTGAGCACTGCGAGAATCTGGCGGTGCAGAACGAAGCGGTTTCGCGGTTTATCGAGCTGGTGGCGCAGCAGCCTGAGGCTGATCGGGCGGTGTTTGCCAATAACCTGGATTATGCCGAGCGGCATCAGAAAGTGATTGCGCGGTTTGGACGGTTTCCGCATCGCAATGCGGTGTTGGGAAGGGAGTCTACGGCCGAGGAGTTGGAGTTTCTTTCGGGACCTGGTTCAAGGTTCTAAATCTTCATCGCGGCTGATGCCGCCTTCGCGAGCAGGCTCGCTCCCACAGGGGATTTGTGAACGACACAGATCAAATGTGGGAGCGTGCCTGCTCGCGAAGGGGCCAGAGAGTTCACTTAGATCCGGAAACTACCCACCAACTGTTTCAACCGCGCCGCCTGCTGCTCAAGATCCGCACACGCGCGCAAGGTCGACTGCAAGTTCTCCACGCCTTCCTGATTCAGCGTGTTGATTTCGGTAATGTCGACATTGATCGACTCCACCACCGCCGTCTGCTCTTCCGTCGCAGTAGCCACCGACTGGTTCATCCCGTCGATCTCACCAATACGCTGAGTCACGCTGCCCAGACGTTCGCCCGCCTGGTTGGCGATGCCGACGCTGCTTTCGCTCTGGCGCTGGCTGTCGGTCATGGTGCTCACGGCTTCCCGGGCGCCGACTTGCAGTTCCTCGATCATCTTCTGCACTTGCTGCGCCGAATCCTGAGTACGGTGCGCGAGGTTACGCACTTCGTCTGCCACCACGGCAAAACCACGACCGGCTTCACCGGCACGGGCCGCTTCGATGGCGGCGTTGAGTGCCAGCAGGTTGGTCTGCTGGGAGATGCTGGTGATCACTTCCAGAATCTGCCCGATGTTGACCGTGTTGCTGTTGAGCGTTTCGATGTTGCCGCACGAATCGCTGATCTTCGCCGAGAGCTGCTGCATCGCCGCGATGGTTTTATCCACGACTTGCTGACCGTCCTCGGCCAATGCGCGAGCATCGCTCGAATGCTGAGAGGCGAGGGCGGCGTTCTGAGCAATTTCCTGTGCGGCGGCGCCCAGTTCGTTGATGGCGGCGGCCACGCTGCTGGTGCGCGAGGCTTGCTGGTCGGAGTTGAACATCGACGAGTTCGACGCGGCAACCACACGCAAGGCGACTTCGTTGACCTGGCCGGTGGCCGAGGACACCTCGCGAATCGACGTGTGAATACGCTCCACAAAGCGGTTGAACGAAGTGCCCAAGGCACCGAATTCGTCCTGGCCGTGGATGGTCAGGCGTTTGGTCAGGTCACCTTCACCTTCGGCGATGTCATGCATGGCGCGGCCCATGGTTAACAGCGGCTGCATCAAGAAGCTGATCAGCATGCCCAGCAACGCGATGATGATCACCACGGCAATGACCATGGCGATGATCGCCGAGGTGCGGAATTCGCTGAGCATCGAGAACGCGGTGTCCTGATCCAGCACCAGCGCCACGTACCAGTCTGCCGAGGGCACACCATTGACGTGTGTAAAGGAGATGAATTGGGTCTTGCCGTCGAGTTCAACTTCTTTCATGCCCGGACTGACTTTCGGCGCGCCGTTCGGGTAGGCGTCGGTCAGGCTCTTGAGTACGAGTTTGCTGTCCGGGTGGATCAGGATCTTGCCCTCGCTGCTGACGATAAAGGCATGGCCGTGGCCGCCGAAGTTCAGCGAGTTGATGATCGCGCTGACACTGGACAGGTCAATGTCTGCCCCGGCGACGCCGATCATTTGACTCTGATATTTCACAGGCGTGGCGACAGTGATCACCAGTTTGCCCGACGACGCGGCGATGTAAGGTTCGGTGACGATGGTCTGTTGCGCGCTGTTGGCCGCCTTGTACCAGCCACGGGCGCGAGGGTCGTAATCCGCCGCACGATTGCCGGCCGGGACCGAGAACATCACGCCGTCGGTGCCACCGAAGTAGCTCAGCTGAAAATTACTGGTGTAGGCGGGCAGGTCGATGGCGCGCTTGAGGTTGGCCTGGGCGCTGCCGTCCACCGCGATCTGCTGGGACAGCGATTGCAGCAACTGAATGCGGCTTTCCAGCCACGTCTGGATGTTGCTGGTGGTCAGGCTGCCGAGTTCCTGCATCGAGGATTCGGTACTGCTGCGCAGGGTTTGCCGCTGGCGGTAGTCGTTGAAGAGGATGAAACAAGCGAATGCAACGGCCACCACGAGGGCGGCAGCCAGCAAGATCTTGTGGCTGAACTTCATGTTTCTGGTCATTAAATGAGCTACCGCGGAGGGGGCTGGTCAAAAAGGGCGTTTTGCGTTGCTTTTATGTCGACCAGCCGGCGCCAAAGATTAGGCGGATTTTGTGAAAATCGACGAAATGCTCAATAGCGAAAGAAAGTTGCTGATTTTTCGAAAAACGGCAGACGAGCGGCCTAATAAATAGCCGGCCGACTCGGGAACCAGAAAGGGGTTTTCTCTTCTAAGCTTCAGCTTGGCAGCCATGCCATTCCCCTTCGCCCCAGGAGCTACACCATGTCGCTGCGTTCTATCGCCCTGCTTTCGTTCTGCGTGTTGTTGGCCGCTTGCAGCAAGATCAATCAGGAAAACTACTCGAAGCTGTCGTCAGGCATGCCCAAGGCCGAGGTAGAAACCTTGCTGGGTAAACCCGCCGATTGCTCGGGCGCGCTTGGCATGTCCAGTTGCACCTGGGGCGACAAGAACAGCTTTATCAGCGTGCAGTACGCCGGTGACAAAGTGCTGATGTTTTCCGGCCAAGGCCTGAAGTAATCCGGGGCTATGCGCCCACGGGAGAAAAACAATGAAACAGTTACTGATAGTCCTTTTAGCCGGCCTGGTATTGGCCGGCTGCGCCACTTCCGGCGTAGATCCTTTGGCACCGAAAACTGTCAACAGCGTCAATCTTAAGAAGTACCAAGGGACCTGGTACGAATTGGCTCGTCTGCCGATGTATTTCCAGCGCAACTGCGCGCAATCCGAAGCCCATTACACGCTCAAGCCTGACGGCAAGGTGTTGGTGCTCAATCGCTGCCTGACGGCGGACTGGCAATGGGAAGAGGCCAAAGGCACGGCTTGGCCGCAAGTGCCGGGCAGAACCGACAAATTGTGGGTCGAGTTCGACACCTGGTTTTCGCGGTTGATACCGGGTACGGCGAAGGGAGAGTACTGGGTGTTGTATGTCAGCGATGACTACAAGACCGCCATTGTTGGCGATCCGAGCCGCAAGTATCTGTGGCTGCTGTCACGGACCCCGACGGTCAATGGCGTAGTGCGTGAAGAACTGCTGAGCAAGGCGCGTCAGCAGGGCTACGACACCACGCGGCTGATCTGGCGCGCGACAGACACGCAGATGGCCAAGACTTCGAACTGACGGTCACTGAAGATCCAATGTGGGAGCGAGCCTGCTCGCGAAAGCGGACTGTCAGTCAACATCTGTGTTGAATTAGACGGCCCCTTCGCGAGCAGGCTCGCTCCCACATTTTTTTGCGTCAGCCCAGGAGGTCGCGCAGGACTTGGGTGAACGCGCGGTTACTTTCTTCTTCACCCGCATGACGCCCGTTGCGCACAACCCACTGGCCATTGACCAGCACATCCCGCACCTGGCGATCGCCACCGGCAAACAACCAACGATTGAGAATCCCGTCGCCACTGGCCGTCGCCAGGTACGGATCGTTGCCATCCAGCACCAGCCAATCCGCACGTTTGCCAACTTCCAGCGCACCAATCGGCTGACCCAGCGCCTGAGCCCCGCCATCCAGCGCTGCGTCGTACAGCGTGCGGCCAACCATCGGCTGATCCGCGCCATACAAACGATTACGTCGTTGATCGCGCAGACGCTGGCCGTATTCCAGCCAACGCAATTCTTCCACCACGCTCAATGACACATGGCTGTCGGAACCGATGCCCATGCGCCCGCCCTGAGCGAGGAAATCCACCGCCGGGAAGATCCCGTCGCCGAGGTTGGCTTCGGTGGTCAGGCACAAACCGGCGATGGCGCGACTCTTGGCCATCAGCGTGACTTCTTCCGGGTTGGCGTGGGTTGCGTGAACCAGGCACCAGCGCTGATCGACCTCGGTGTTTTCGTACAGCCATTGCAGCGGACGGCGGCCGCTCCAGCTCAGGCAGTCGTCGACTTCCTTCTGCTGTTCGGCGATGTGAATGTGCACCGGGCACTGCTGGTCGCTGGCGGCCAGCACTTCGCTGATCTGCTGCGGTGTTACCGCGCGCAACGAGTGGAAACACAAACCCAGCGACTGCGCCGGTTGCTGCGCCAGGATTGGCTGCAAGCGCGATTGAAGCTTGAGGTAGTTTTCAGTGCTGTTGATAAAGCGGCGCTGGCCTTCGTTCGGGGCCTGGCCGCCGAAACCGGAATGGCTGTAGAGCACCGGCAGCAGGGTCAAGCCGATCCCGGCGGAACTGGCAGCCTGGCTGATGCGCAGCGCCAGTTCGGCCGGGTCCGCGTAAGGCTGGCCGTTGGTGTCGTGGTGTACGTAGTGAAATTCCGCGACCGAGGTGTAACCGGCCTTGAGCATTTCGATGTACAGCTGACGGGCGATGACGCCGAGTTGATCCGGGCTGATTTTTCCGACGAGGCGATACATCAAATCGCGCCAGGTCCAGAAACTGTCATTCGGATTACCCGCCACTTCCGCCAGCCCGGCCATGGCCCGCTGGAAGGCGTGGGAGTGTAAATTCGGCATACCCGGCAGCAGCGGACCGCTCAGCCGTTCAGCGCTATCTGCGTTGGAATCGGCCTGGATATGGGTCAACACGCCATCGGCGCTGACCTCAAGACGTACATTGTTGGCCCATCCACTAGGCAGCAGCGCGCGTTCGGCAAAGAAGGCGGACATGGTTCAGCACCCCATCGTGTGTTATTTGTATATACATATACAGACGTTTGCCTGCTCGGTAAACTCCGGCAAGCTAGCAATCTCTAACTGATGATCAAGGATTAACCGTGCCGACTCCGCCCCAAGTGTCACCGTTGGCCGCGAACATGGGCGACAGTCCGGCGCCCTTGTACGCCCGCGTCAAACAGATGATCACCCAGCAAATCGACAGTGGAAACTGGCCGCCGCACTACCGCGTTCCGTCGGAAAGCGAGCTGGTCAACCAGTTGGGTTTCAGCCGCATGACCATCAACCGCGCCCTGCGCGAGATGACCGCCGACGGTCTGCTGGTGCGCATGCAGGGTGTCGGCACGTTCGTCGCCGAGCCGAAAAGTCAGTCCGCGCTGTTTGAAGTCCACAACATCGCCGACGAAATCGCCTCGCGTGGCCATCGCCACACCTGCAAGGTCATCACCCTCGAGGAAGAGGCGGCAGGTTCCGAGCGCGCACTGGCCCTGGACATGCGCGAAGGCCAGAAAGTCTTTCACTCGCTGATCGTGCATTTCGAAAATGATATCCCGGTGCAAATTGAAGACCGTTTCGTCAACGCACTCGTGGCGCCGGACTACCTCAAGCAGGACTTCACCCTGCAAACGCCATACGCCTATCTGAACCAGGTCGCGCCGCTGACCGAAGGCGAACACGTGGTCGAGGCGATTCTGGCGGAGGCCAGCGAGTGCAAGTTGCTGCAGATTGAAAAGGGCGAGCCGTGCCTGCTGATTCGTCGCCGCACCTGGTCCGGCCGTCAGCCAGTGACCGCCGCCCGTTTGATCCACCCCGGTTCCCGTCATCGTCTGGAAGGACGCTTTCATAAATGAATGAGTTGAAGGTTTTACGCGCCGTTGATTACCCGCGCATGCCGTGGAAAAACGGCGGCGGCAGTACCGAAGAAATCACCCGCGATGCGGGCACCGGCCTTGATGGATTTGGCTGGCGCCTGTCGATTGCCGATATTGGCGAGTCGGGCGGGTTTTCCACTTTTGCCGGTTACGAGCGGGTGATCACCGTATTGCAAGGCGACGGTATGACCTTGCGGGTTGATGGTCAGGACACTCGGCCATTGTTACCGCTGGACCCGTTTTCCTTCAGTGGTGAGAGCCAGGTCTCGTGCACCTTGCTCGGCGGACCGATTCGCGATTTCAACCTGATTTATGCGCCACAGCGTTATAGCGCGCGGTTGCAGTGGCTGGACGGCGAGCAGCGATTTTTCAGTTCGGCTGGTACCGTGCTCGTGTTCAGTGTCACCGACGAGCTTGAAGTGAAGGTCGGTAACAGCGCCTCACAACTGGGTCGCCATGATTGCCTGCAGCTCGACGGTAACGCCGGCCTGCTGGAAGTCTCGAGCAATGGCCCATGCTGCGTGATTGAGCTGACTGCACGCTGATTAACTGCTGAACAAATCTAATGTGGCGAGGGGATTTATCCCCGTTGGGTCGCGAAGCGGCCCCAAAAAAGGTCTGCTGCGCAGCCCAACGGGGATAAATCCCCTCACCACAAAAGCAGCCACCTATCCCTGTTCCCCAAAGCGCACCACTTTGTTACCGAACGCCCCAGCGTGGCGCAAAACCTCGCTCAAGTAACAGCTGTAATCCCCCTCGCAAAATCCCCCCGAAAAATTTCATCTTTGCCAGAACCCTTGATCCAGGCGCTCTCCAGCCCTTTCAAAACTTTTCTTGAACACTCATCCAACAAGTTGGCCGCTTGATTGCATATGCTTGTATGTACAAGTAAAGACGTATGCGTATGAGTCGATCGAGACTCCTCGCAACGTCCACTGATTCGCTTGTGTCGCTTTGACGCGCACAGGCTGGCTTACCCACCGCCAGGGTTGGTTTGGATTGATCGCTGAGGAGTCTTTTTCGTGACTGACAATACCCAGAAACCTACTACCGCCTCTTTTACAAAAAGACGTGATGTTGAAATTCGTGCGCAGCGCGGTAACAAGCTGACCGCCAAGAGCTGGCTGACTGAAGCGCCGCTGCGCATGTTGATGAACAACCTCGACCCGGAAGTCGCCGAGAACCCTAAAGAACTGGTGGTTTACGGTGGTATCGGTCGTGCGGCACGTAACTGGGAATGCTACGACAAGATCGTCGAAAGCCTGACCAACCTGAACGACGACGAGACCCTGCTGGTGCAATCCGGCAAGCCGGTCGGCGTGTTCAAGACCCACAGCAACGCCCCGCGCGTACTGATCGCCAACTCCAACCTGGTACCGCACTGGGCGAGCTGGGAACACTTCAACGAACTCGACGCCAAAGGCCTGGCCATGTACGGCCAGATGACCGCCGGCAGCTGGATCTACATCGGTAGCCAGGGCATCGTTCAAGGCACCTACGAAACCTTCGTCGAAGCCGGTCGCCAACACTACAACGATGACCTGACAGGTCGTTGGGTCCTGACCGCAGGCCTCGGCGGCATGGGCGGCGCTCAGCCTCTGGCCGCGACCCTGGCCGGCGCTTGCTCGCTGAACATCGAATGCCAGCAGGTCAGCATCGATTTCCGCCTGAACAGCCGTTATGTCGATGAGCAAGCCACCGACCTCGACGACGCGCTGGCCCGCATCGCCAAATACACCAAGGAAGGCAAAGCGATTTCCATCGCCCTGCTCGGCAACGCGGCTGAAATCCTGCCGGAACTGGTCAAGCGCGGCGTGCGCCCGGACATGGTCACCGACCAGACCAGCGCCCACGACCCGCTCAACGGTTACCTGCCGGCCGGCTGGACCTGGGAAGAGTATCGCGCTCGCGCCAAGACCGAGCCAGCCGCTGTCGTCAAAGCCGCCAAGCAATCCATGGCCGTGCACGTTAAAGCGATGCTGGACTTCCAGAAAATGGGCATTCCGACCTTCGACTACGGCAACAACATCCGTCAGATGGCCCAAGAAGAAGGCGTGGAAAACGCGTTCGACTTCCCAGGCTTCGTACCCGCTTACATCCGTCCGCTGTTCTGCCGTGGTATCGGCCCGTTCCGTTGGGCTGCACTGTCGGGCGATCCGCAAGACATCTACAAAACCGACGCCAAAGTAAAAGAGCTGATCCCGGACGACGCCCACCTGCACAACTGGCTGGACATGGCGCGCGAGCGCATCAGCTTCCAGGGGCTGCCGGCACGTATCTGCTGGGTGGGTCTGGGCCTGCGCGCCAAGCTCGGTCTGGCGTTCAACGAAATGGTGCGCAGTGGTGAATTGTCCGCGCCAATCGTGATCGGTCGCGACCACCTGGACTCCGGTTCGGTAGCCAGCCCGAACCGCGAAACCGAGTCGATGCAGGACGGTTCCGATGCCGTGTCCGACTGGCCACTGCTCAACGCTTTGCTCAACACCGCGAGCGGCGCGACCTGGGTTTCCCTGCACCACGGCGGCGGCGTCGGCATGGGCTTCTCCCAGCACTCGGGCATGGTGATTGTCTGCGACGGTACTGACGAAGCGGCCGAGCGTATCGCTCGCGTCCTGCACAACGACCCGGCTACCGGTGTCATGCGTCACGCCGATGCGGGTTACCAGATCGCGATCGACTGCGCCAAGGAACAGGGTCTGAACCTGCCGATGATTACCGGTAAATAACCCAAACCCGTAGGAGCTGCCGCAGGCTGCGATCTTTTGGCGTCGTTACTGACGCCGAAGATCAAGATCAAAAGATCGCAGCCTCGTTTCACTCGACAGCTCCTACAGGGATCACCAACACCGAATAACAATCCACAGAGGTTGAATCATGGCTGTTAACAGCGATCGTGCAGGCAGTAAACCGTTGATCGAGAAACGTTCGATCGACTACATCCCGGAAGCGGAGAGACACGGTCGTCTGTTGAGCCAGTTCACCCTGTGGATGGGCGCCAACCTGCAAATCACCGCGATTGTCACCGGGGCCCTGGCCGTGGTGCTGGGCGGTGACGTGTTCTGGTCGTTGATCGGTCTGTTGATCGGTCAACTGCTCGGCGGTGGCGTAATGGCGCTGCATGCGGCGCAAGGGCCCAAGCTTGGCCTGCCGCAGATGATCTCCAGCCGGGTACAGTTCGGCGTGTATGGCGCGGCCATCCCGATCGTGCTGGTCTGTCTGATGTACCTCGGTTTCACCGCAACGGGCACCGTGCTTTCCGGCCAGGCGCTGGGCCAGTTGTTTGGCGTCAGCGACAGCGTCGGTATCCTCATCTTCGCCAGTGTCATCGTGCTGGTCACGGTGCTCGGTTATCGGGTGATCCATTTCATTGGCCGTGTCGCCAGCGTCATTGGTGTGATTGCCTTTGTTTACCTGTTCAGCCGTCTGATGAGCCAGACTGACGTTGGCGCACTCCTGCAAATCCGTCACTTCAGCTGGACCAGCTTCCTGCTCGCGGTATCGCTCGCGGCGTCCTGGCAGATCGCCTTCGGCCCCTACGTGGCTGACTATTCACGCTACCTGCCGAGCAAGACTTCCTCGGTGAAAACCTTCTTCGCCGCTGGCGCAGGTTCGGTCATTGGCGCACAGGTGGCGATGATCCTCGGCGTGCTTGCCGCCGCCTCGGCCAACGGGCAGTTTGCCGGCCACGAAGTGGCCTACATCGTGGGTCTGGGCGGTACCGGTGCCACCGCTGCGCTGCTGTACTTCAGCATCGCGTTCGGCAAGGTCACCATCTCCACGCTGAACTCCTACGGCAGCTTCATGTGCATTGCGACCGTCATCAGCGGTTTCCGTGGTGACCTGCGGGTAACGCGCTTGCAGCGTCTGGTCTTCGTGCTGGTCATCGTCGGCACTGCGACCCTGATCGCGTTGCTCGGTCAGCACTCGTTCCTCGGTGCGTTCAAGTCCTTCATCCTGTTTTTGCTGGCTTTTTTCACGCCATGGAGCGCGATCAACCTGGTGGACTACTACTGCATCACTCGCGAGCGCTATGACGTGCCGGCGCTGGCCGATCCGCACGGTCGCTACGGCCGTTGGAACCCCCTCGGTATCAGCGTCTATGTCTTCGGTGTGCTGGTGCAACTGCCGTTTATCTCTACCAAGTTCTACACCGGTCCGCTGGTGGACGCTCTGGGTGGTGTGGATATTTCCTGGATCATCGGTCTGGTGCTTCCCGCAGCCCTGTATTACGTGTGCGCGAAAAAATGGCACAGCGCAGTACCCGATCACCTGATCCTGCCGGTCGAGCAGGACAGCGATGCAGCACCTATAACAAGCGGGGCCGGTCGCGCTGCGGCGCAGGCCTGATTGGACGTGGACAGGGCTGGATGCCTCTTGACTGCCGTAAGCCAACTTATGATTAGGAGCGTCACTACAATGAAATCGAACAAGACCCTGCTGACCACATTGCTTTCCATGGGCCTGCTGGCCAGTGCCGGCGCCACTCAGGCGGCGGGTTGGTGCGAGTCGGGAAAACCGGTGAAATTTGCCGGCCTGAACTGGGAAAGCGCCATGCTGCTGACCGACGTGCTGCAAGTCGTGTTGGAAAAAGGCTACGACTGCAAGACCGACAGCCTGCCGGGCAACTCCATCACTATGGAAAACGCCCTGAGCAGCAACGATATTCAAATCTTCGCCGAAGAATGGGTCGGCCGTAGCGAAGTCTGGAACAAGGCTGAGAAGGCCGGCAAAGTTGTCGGTGTCGGCGCGCCTGTCGTGGGTGCTGTCGAAGGCTGGTACGTGCCGCGTTACGTGATCGAAGGCGACGCCAAGCGCAAGCTGGAGCCTAAAGCTCCGGACCTGAAAGCGATCGCCGATCTGGGCAAATACGCTGCAGTGTTCAAGGATCAGGAAGAGCCATCCAAGGGCCGTTTCTACAACTGCCCGGCGGGCTGGACCTGTGAGCTGGACAACAGCGAAATGCTGAAAAGCTACGGCCTGGAAAGCACCTACACCAACTTCCGTCCGGGCACCGGCCCGGCGCTGGATGCCGCGGTGCTGTCGAGCTACAAGCGTGGCGAGCCGATCCTGTTCTACTACTGGTCGCCAACCCCGCTGATGGGCCAGGTGGACCTGGTCAAACTCGAAGAGAAACCAGGCGTGAACAAGGAAGTGACCATCAAGGTCGGCCTGTCCAAGACTTTCCACGAGCAAGCCCCGGAACTGGTGGCGGTGCTGGAGAAGGTCAACCTGCCAATCGACCTGCTCAACCAGAACCTCGGGCGCATGGCCAAAGAGCGGATCGAGTCACCAAAACTGGCGAAAATCTTCCTCAAGGAACATCCTGAAGTCTGGCACGCATGGGTGAGCGAAGACGCAGCCAAAAAGATCGACGCGGCCTTGTAGGTTGAGCCTCTCCGACTGCCCTGAGCGGCAGTCGGATGCTTGATCGCAACCCCTTGATTGAGAGTCTCTTATGTTTCCCGAAAGCTTTACCTTTTCCATCGCCGACTGGGTCAACAGTTGGGTCGATACGCTGGTCACCAACTACGGCGACGTGTTCCGGCAGATCTCTGACACGCTGCTGTGGGCCATCGTCAACCTTGAAGGCCTGCTGCGTGCGGCACCCTGGTGGTTGATGCTCGCCATCGTCGCGGGCGTTGCCTGGCACGCGACCCGCAAGGTCGTGACCACCGCCGTGATAGTCGGCTTGTTGTTCCTGGTGGGTGCGGTCGGCCTCTGGGACAAGCTGATGCAAACCCTGGCGCTGATGATGGTGGCGACGATCATTTCGGTGCTGATCGGCATTCCGCTGGGCATTCTCTCGGCGCGTAGCAATCGCCTGCGTTCGATATTGATGCCGCTGCTGGACATCATGCAGACCATGCCGAGTTTCGTGTACCTGATCCCGGTGCTGATGCTGTTCGGCCTGGGCAAGGTCCCGGCTATTTTCGCCACCGTGATCTACGCCGCACCACCGCTGATCCGCCTGACAGATCTGGGTATCCGCCAGGTCGACGGCGAAGTGATGGAAGCGATCAATGCCTTCGGTGCCAACCGTTGGCAGCAACTGTTTGGTGTGCAACTTCCGCTGGCCCTGCCGAGCATCATGGCCGGGATTAACCAGACCACCATGATGGCCCTGTCGATGGTAGTGATTGCCTCGATGATCGGTGCCCGTGGCCTGGGTGAAGACGTGTTGGTGGGGATTCAGACCCTCAACGTCGGACGTGGTCTTGAGGCCGGTCTGGCGATCGTGATTCTGGCAGTGGTTATCGACCGTATTACTCAGGCGTATGGTCGGGCACGGCATGAGGTGAGCAAATGAACAACGAAGCCATCAGCAAGATCGAAGTCAAAAACGTCTTCAAGATTTTCGGCAACCGTTCCAAGGATGCGCTGGCCATGATCGGCCAGGGCAAAACCAAGGATCAGGTGCTGTCCGAAACCGGCTGTGTGGTCGGCGTGAACGACTTGTCCCTGAGCATCGGTACCGGCGAGATCTTCGTGATCATGGGCCTGTCGGGTTCCGGCAAGTCGACGCTGGTGCGCCACTTCAATCGCCTGATCGACCCGACCAGCGGCGCGATCCTGGTGGACGGCGTGGACATCCTGCAATACGACATGGAAGCCTTGCGCGAATTTCGCCGGCACAAGATCAGCATGGTGTTCCAGAGCTTTGGCCTGCTGCCGCACAAGACCGTGGTGGATAACGTCGCCTACGGCCTGAAAGTGCGTGGCGAGACCAAGCAAATGTGCTCCGAGCGCGCGCTGCACTGGATCAACACCGTGGGCCTCAAGGGCTACGAAAACAAATACCCGCATCAGCTTTCGGGCGGCATGCGTCAGCGTGTGGGCCTGGCCCGCGCCTTGGCGGCAGACACCGACATCATCCTGATGGACGAAGCCTTCAGTGCTCTCGATCCGCTGATCCGCGCGGAAATGCAGGACCAATTGCTGGAACTGCAAAAGACCCTGCACAAGACCATCGTCTTCATCACCCACGACCTCGATGAGGCCGTCCGTATCGGCAACCGCATTGCGATTCTCAAGGATGGCCGCCTGATTCAGGTCGGCACGCCAAGAGAGATCCTGCATTCGCCGGCGGATGAGTATGTGGACCGGTTCGTACAGCGTCGGGCGGCGGTGGTTTAAGACTGACCGCGTTTGTGGCGAGGGGATTTATCCCCGTTCGACTGCGTAGCAGTCGTAAAACCATTACACGCGTTATGCCTGAGAAACTGTGGTGTTAGGTTTTGGGGCCGCTTCGCTGCCCAACGG
This sequence comes from Pseudomonas sp. LB3P25, assembly GCF_054897985.1. Lineage (NCBI taxonomy): Bacteria > Pseudomonadati > Pseudomonadota > Gammaproteobacteria > Pseudomonadales > Pseudomonadaceae > Pseudomonas > Pseudomonas sp. LB3P25. The sequence continues at coordinate 591,096 of NZ_CM142711.1, forward strand.
GGTGGTGCGGCATTCCGATAAATCCCCTCGCCACAGGGTTTCAGTAGTCAACAGAATTTGTATGAGGCTCCAGATGTCCCAGGCTGAAAAAATCGTTATCGCCGACGCCCCGTTGCGTTGGCAGGATGTGGTCGCCGTAGCCCGCCATGGCGCACAGCTTGAGCTGTCGCCACAGACCTGGGCACGGATCGAAAATGCCCAGGCGATCGTCCAGCGCATCGTCGTCAGCGGCGAGCGCGCCTATGGCGTCAACACCGGCCTCGGCGCGCTGTGCAATGTCTCGCTCAAAGACGAGCAACTCAGCCAGCTGTCGCGTAACACCCTGCTCAGCCACGCCTGTGGCGTTGGCGCACCATTGGCCGACGAACAGACCCGCGCGATCATCTGTGCGGCAATCCGGAATTACAGCCACGGCAAATCCGGCATTCATCGCCGGGTGGTCGAAGCCCTGTTGGCGCTGCTCAATCGCGGCATCACCCCGCAAGTACCGTCCCAGGGATCGGTGGGTTACCTGACTCACATGGCCCACATCAGCATCGCGCTGCTGGGTGTCGGCAATGTCAGCTATCGCGGGCAAATCGTTTCCGCGCAGCAAGCCCTGGCCGAAGAAGGTCTGCAACCGGTTCAGCTCGGTGCCAAAGATGGTTTGTGCCTGGTGAACGGCACGCCGTGCATGACCGGTCTCAGCTGTTTGGCACTCGCCGACGCCACGCGTCTGGTGCAATGGGCCGATGTGATCGGCGCCATGAGCTTCGAGGCCCAGCGCGGTCAGATTGCCGCGTTCGATGCCGAGATCATCGCGCTCAAGCCTCACCCGGGCATGCAGCAAGTCGGCATCAACCTGCGTGCGTTGCTCGATGGCAGTGAAGTGATTGCCAGCAGCAAAGGCATTCGTACTCAGGATGCATTGAGCATCCGCTCGATTCCGCAAGTTCACGGCGCCGCTCGCGATCAGCTTGAACACGCGAAAAAGCAGATCGAAACCGAACTCAACTCGGTCACCGACAACCCGATGCTGCTGGGCACGCCGGACGACTTCCGGGTGGTGTCCCAAGCCAACCCGCATGGCCAGTCGGTCGCGATGGCGGCGGACTTGCTGGCGATTGCCATGGCGGAAATCGGCTCCATCGCCGAGCGTCGTCTGGACCGCCTGATCAACCCTCACGTCAGCGGTCTGCCGGCGTTTCTGGTGGCCAACCCGGGGGTGAACTCCGGGATGATGATCGTCCAGTACGTCGCCGCTTCGCTATGTGCCGAAAACCGTCAGTTGGCGCAACCGGCGGTGCTCGACAACTACGTCACCTCGGGCCTGCAGGAAGACCATCTGAGCCTGGGCACCAACGCCGCGCTGAAACTGCATCGTGCCCTGGAAAACTGCACACAGATCCTTGCCATCGAGTACTTGCTGGCGGCTCAGGCGTTTGAATTCTTGAAAGAGCAACGCTTCGGCGCTGGCACCGATGCCGCCTGGCGTCTGCTGCGTGAGCGAGTCCCGGCCTACGATCAGGACCGCTGGCTGGCACCCGACATCGCCGCCGCTGCCGGTGTGTTGAAAGACCCGATTTTGCTGCACAAGGCTTTACCCAACCTGAACTGATTTCCACCACACCAGCGTGCCAAGGCGCAGCCCCCCAAAAGGCGGGAAGCGACGGACAACGGACATCTCCGGAGCGTCTGGTGAGTTAATGACAAACTCTCAAAAGGAGCACGAAATGACTGCGCTAAACCTGATTCCCGGCCAACTGAGCCTTGCCCAACTGCGTGATGTTTATCAGCAACCGGTCAAAATCACCCTCGACAACAGTGCCTCGGGCCAGATCGAAGCCAGCGTTGCCTGCGTGGAACAGATCCTCGCCGAGAACCGCACCGCTTATGGCATCAACACCGGTTTCGGCCTGCTGGCTTCGACTCGTATCGCCAGCGAAGACCTGGAAAACCTGCAGCGCTCGCTGGTGCTGTCCCACGCCGCTGGTGTCGGCGAGCCGATCAGCGACGCGCTGGTTCGGCTGGTCATGGTGCTCAAGGTCAACAGCCTGAGCCGTGGTTTCTCCGGCATTCGTCGCAAGGTCATCGACGCGCTGATCGCGCTGATCAATGCCGAGGTTTACCCGCACATTCCCTTGAAAGGTTCGGTCGGTGCCTCCGGTGACTTGGCGCCTCTGGCCCATATGTCCCTGGTGCTGCTGGGCGAAGGCAAGGCGCGCTACAAAGGCGAGTGGATGGAAGCAACCGAAGCGCTGAAAGTCGCCGGTCTGACTCCATTGACCCTGGCCGCGAAAGAAGGTCTGGCGCTGCTCAACGGCACTCAGGTTTCTACCGCTTATGCATTGCGCGGTTTGTTCGAAGGCGAAGACCTGTTTGCTGGCGCCCTGGCCATTGGTGGTATGACTGTTGAAGCCGTGCTGGGCTCGCGCTCGCCGTTCGACGCACGCATCCACGCCGCTCGTGGCCAGAAAGGCCAGATCGACGCCGCTGCCGCTTACCGCGACCTGCTGGGTGAGCGCAGCGAAGTGTCCGACTCGCACCAGAACTGCGAAAAGGTTCAGGACCCGTACTCCCTGCGCTGCCAGCCGCAAGTCATGGGCGCCTGCCTGACCCAGTTCCGTCAGGCCGCCGAAGTACTCGCCATCGAAGCCAACGCCGTTTCGGACAACCCGCTGGTATTCGCCGCTGAAGGCGACGTGATCTCCGGCGGTAACTTCCACGCCGAACCGGTGGCCATGGCTGCCGACAACATGGCCTTGGCCATCGCTGAAATCGGCTCCCTGAGCGAACGTCGTATCTCGCTGATGATGGACAAGCACATGTCGCAACTGCCGCCGTTCCTGGTGGCCAATGGCGGCGTGAACTCCGGCTTCATGATCGCCCAGGTGACGGCGGCGGCACTGGCCAGCGAGAACAAGGCGTTGTCCCATCCGCACTCGGTGGACAGCCTGCCGACTTCCGCGAACCAGGAAGACCACGTTTCCATGGCCCCGGCTGCCGGCAAGCGCCTGTGGGAAATGGCCGAAAACACCCGTGGTGTTCTGGCGGTTGAATGGTTGGCGGCCTGCCAGGGTCTGGATTTGCGCGATGGCTTGAAGACCTCGACGAAGCTGGAAAAGGCTCGCGCCATCCTGCGTGCGCAAGTGCCGTTCTATGAGAAGGACCGGTTCTTTGCACCGGATATCAATGCTGCTAGCGAGCTTCTGGCGACTCGTTGCCTGAACGACCTGGTTTCGGCGAAGTTGTTGCCTAGCCTGTAATGGCCTCTTTGCGAGCAGGCTCGCTCCCACAGGGTTTATGCAATCCAATGTGGGAGCGACGGTGCGACGATTCGACCTGCTCGCGATTCGATCATTTGCGCCCATAAAAATAATAAGGACGAGCAATGCAACAGCCAGAAAAGGGTTTGAAACGCGGGCTCTCTGCCCGACATATTCGCTTCATGGCACTGGGGTCGGCGATCGGCACCGGGCTGTTTTACGGTTCTGCCTCGGCCATTCAAATGGCCGGGCCTGCGGTACTGCTCGCTTACCTGATTGGTGGCGCGGCGGTGTTCATGGTCATGCGCGCCCTCGGTGAAATGGCGGTGCACAACCCGGTGGCCGGCTCTTTCGGCCACTACGCCAGCACCTACCTAGGACCGATGGCGGGCTTCATCCTCGGTTGGACCTACGCATTTGAAATGGTCATCGTCGGTATGGCCGACGTCACCGCCTTCGGAATTTACATGGGCTTCTGGTTTCCGGAAGTCGCCCGCTGGATCTGGGTACTGGGCATCGTTTCGGTGGTCGGCGGCTTGAACCTGTGCAACGTCAAAGTCTTTGGTGAAATGGAGTTCTGGCTGTCGTTGCTCAAGGTCGCGGCCATCGTCGCGATGATCCTGGGTGGCTTCGGCATCATGCTGTTCGGTATCAGCACGGCGCCCGGCGCCCAAGCGACCGACATCAGCAATCTCTGGAGCCATGGCGGCTTCATGCCCAATGGCGTGGGCGGCCTGATCGCTTCGTTCGCGGTGGTGATGTTTGCTTTCGGCGGCATTGAAATCATCGGCGTGACCGCTGGTGAAGCCAAAGACCCGCAGCACGTGCTGCCCAGGGCGATCAATGCCGTACCGTTGCGTATCCTGCTGTTCTACGTGCTGACGATGTTCGTACTGATGTCGATTTTTCCATGGCAGCAGATCGGCAGCCAAGGCAGCCCATTCGTGCAGATTTTTGACAACCTGGGGATCAGCTCGGCGGCGACCATTCTCAATATCGTGGTGATCTCGGCGGCGGTGTCGGCGATCAACAGTGACATCTTCGGCGCGGGCCGCATGATGTACGGTCTGGCCCAGCAAGGGCATGCGCCCAAGGGCTTCGCCCGCTTGTCGCGCAACGGCGTGCCATGGATGACCGTGGTGGTCATGAGTGCCGCGCTGCTGTTGGGCGTGCTGCTGAACTACCTGATTCCGGAGAACGTATTTCTGTTGATCGCCTCCATCGCCACCTTTGCGACGGTGTGGGTCTGGTTGATGATTCTGTTCACCCAAGTGGCCATGCGTCGCTCCATGAGTGCCGAGCAGGTCGCCCAACTGAAATTCCCGGTACCGTTCTGGCCATATGCGCCGATGGCGGCGATTGCCTTCATGCTGTTCATCTTTGGCGTGCTGGGCTATTTCCCGGACACCCAGGCGGCTCTGATCGTCGGCGTGGTCTGGATTGTATTGCTGGTGCTGGCCTACCTGACGTGGGTGAAACCGGCGGCAGGGAAGGCAGTACCGGTGGAGCGGGAACCTTCTTTTTCTCATCGATAACCTAACGGAGGCCACGGATGAAAACTCTCTGGCAACACTGCCACGTCGCAACCATGGCGCAAGGCGTCTACTCGATCATCGAGGATGCGGCCATCGTGACGTCAGGAGCGCACATTGAGTGGATCGGCCCACGCGCTGAACTGCCGTCGGGCGAATACCCGGCAGTCAATGATCTTAAAGGGGCCTGGGTGACGCCGGGCCTGATCGACTGCCACACCCACACGGTGTTCGGCGGTAACCGCAGCGGTGAATTCGAACAGCGTCTGCAAGGCGTCAGCTATGCAGAAATCGCAGCGGCCGGTGGTGGCATCGCCAGCACCGTGCGCGCCACTCGTGCGGCCACTGAAGATGAACTGTTCGCCAGCGCCGCCAAGCGTCTGAAGAGCCTGATGCGCGACGGCGTGACCACCGTCGAGATGAAATCCGGCTACGGCCTGGACCTGGCCAGCGAACGCAAGATCCTGCGGGTCATCCGCCGTCTTGGCGCCGAGCTCCCGGTCAGCGTGCGCAGCACTTGCCTGGCCGCTCACGCCTTGCCGCCGGAATACGCGGAGCGTGCCGACGACTACATCGATCACATCTGCGCCGAGATGCTCCCGGCCCTGGCCGCCGAAGGGCTGGTGGATGCGGTGGACGCGTTCTGCGAATACCTGGCGTTTTCGCCGGCGCAGGTCGAGCGGGTGTTCATCGCCGCACAACAACTTGGTCTGCCGGTGAAGCTGCACGCCGAACAGTTGTCGTCGTTGCATGGCTCGAGTCTGGCGGCGCGTTACCACGCACTGTCGGCCGATCACCTGGAATTCATGACCGAAGACGACGCCATCGCCATGGCCAAGTCCGGCACCGTCGCGGTGTTGCTGCCCGGCGCGTTCTACTTTCTGCGGGAAACCCAATTGCCGCCGATGGAAGCTTTGCGCAAACACGGCGTGAAAATCGCCATCGCCACCGACCTCAACCCAGGCACCTCACCGGCACTGTCGTTGCGTTTGATGTTGAACATGGCGTGCACCTGTTTCCGCATGACCCCGGAAGAAGCGCTGGCCGGTGCAACGATTCATGCCGCCACGGCGCTGGGCATGGCCCAGACTCATGGCTCGCTGGAAGTCGGCAAGTTCGCGGATTTCGTCGCCTGGCAAATCGATCGTCCGGCCGACTTGTCGTACTGGCTGAGCGGCGACCTGGAAAAACGCGTCGTGCGTCACGGCGTTGAAGTGAGCATTTAGGAGAACAGTTGTGGATAAGGTTCTGAACTTCAAACAAGGTCGCGTGCCGCTGCTGATCAGCATGCCCCACGCCGGCCTGCGCCTGACCCCGACGGTCGAAGCCGGGTTAATCCCCGACGCGAAAAGCCTGCCGGACACCGATTGGCATATCCCGCAGCTTTACGAATTTGCTGCCGAACTGGGCGCCAGCACCTTGGCCGCCGAGTACTCGCGTTTTGTCATCGACCTGAATCGACCGTCTGACGACAAGCCTTTGTATGTCGGTGCGACCACCGGTCTGTACCCGGCAACACTGTTCGACGGTATTCCATTGTTCCGTGAGGGCATGGAGCCGTCAGGGGCGGAACGAGCGACTTATCTGGAGCAGATCTGGACGCCGTACCACAGCACTTTGCAGAACGAGTTGGCGCGACTGAAGGCCGAGTTCGGCTACGCGCTGTTGTTCGATGCGCACTCGATCCGTTCCGTGATCCCGCACCTGTTCGACGGCAAGCTGCCGGACTTCAACCTCGGGACCTTCAACGGCGCCAGTTGCGATCCACAGTTGGCCACTCAGCTGGAAGCCATCTGCGCGCGCCACGGCGATTACAGCCACGTGCTGAACGGTCGCTTCAAGGGCGGCCACATCACCCGGCATTACGGCAATCCGGCCGAGAACATCCATGCGGTGCAACTGGAGTTGGGCCAGTGCACCTACATGGAAGAGTTCGAGCCGTTCCGTTATCGCCCGGACCTGGCGGCACCGACTCAGGTGGTGCTCAAGGAATTGCTGCAAGGGCTGCTGGCCTGGGGCCAAAAGCACTACAGCGCATAACCCTGTGGGAGCGAGCCTGCTCGCGATGAGGTCATAACATTCAATATCTATGTTGACTGTTACACCGCAATCGCGAGCAGGCTCGCTCCCACAGTTCGGGGTTCTTCTCGATACCTTTCTGGAACTGTCGCCACCGTGCAAATCTCGGTCGCTACAGTTCGCTTTTACCCTCTCGACGCTGCGTAATGTTCTGGGCACGGTGCACGAAGACACCGGTCCTCACAATAATCTGCCGCACGAGATCATCCCCAATGAAAAGACTGTTTACCCGCTGTCTCTCAATCCTCTGCGGCACCGCTCTTTTGAGCACCAACGTCCTGGCCAGTGACGACGCTTCCTGCAAGGCCGTGCGCATGGGCGTGGTCAACTGGACCGACGTGATCGCCACCAGCGGCATGGCCGATGTGTTGCTCAACGGCCTCGGCTACGAAAGCAAGCAAACCAGCGCCGTGCAGCAAATCATCTTCGCCGGCATCCGCGACAAGCGTCTCGATATCTTCCTGGGTTACTGGAAACCGGCGATGGACAAAAATATCGCCCCGTTTGTGGCCGCCAATCAGGTGAAGGTCATGGACAAACCGAGCCTGGCCGACGCCCAGGCAACCCTCGCCGTACCGGAGTACGTCGCCGAAGCGGGCCTGAAAACCTTCGCCGACATCGCCAAATTCAAGGATCAACTCGGCGGCAAGATCTACGGCATCGAGCCCGGCAGTGGCGCCAACACCACCATCAAAACCATGATCGAGACCAATCAATTTGGCTTGAAGGATTTCAAGCTGATCGAGTCGGGTGAGGCCGGCATGCTTGCCGCCGTTCAGCGGGCGGTGAATCGCAAGGAATTCGTGGTGTTCGTCGGCTGGACCCCGCACCCGATGAACATCAACATGAAAATCGCCTACTTGACCGGCAGTGAAGACGTTTACGGCCCGAACGAGGGCGCCGCCACCGTCTCCACCGTGACCGCCCCGGACTACGCCCAGCGCTGCCCGAACGTAAACCGTCTGTTGGAAAACCTGACCTTCACCGCGGCCCAGGAAAGCCAGTTGATGGTGCCGATCATGGAGCGCAAGACGCCTCAGGACGTTGCCAAACAATGGCTGCGCGACCATCCGGACGATCTTCAGCGCTGGTTGGCAGGTGTCAGCAGTTTCGATGGCAAGGATGGCATAACCACCGTTCAGGCCAGTTTGAAACCTTGATGAGTTCCTATCCGTTATCCGAGCAAATGGCGGCATTCGTCGAGAAAACCGTCAGCTTCAACAGCACCGACAGCAGCCTCACTGGTTTGCGTCAGGCCTACAGCGGGATGTGCCGGGCGTTTACCCCGCCGCGTCCCGCCGGGCTTTATGTGGTGGATTTTGAATTGGCCGGCGTGCCGGTGCGGTCTTATCAGCCGCCGGTTTCGCCACCGACCAGCGGTTGCCCGTGCATCGTGTATCTGCACGGCGGCGGTTGGGTGGTGGGGGATCTGGATTCCCACGACTTCATCTGCGCCGAACTGGCGTCGACGCTCGGTGTGCTGGTGATCGCTGTCGATTATCGGTTGGCGCCGGAGCATCCGTTTCCGGCGGCGTTCGAGGATTGTCTGGGTGTCTGGCGCGCGTTACGGGCCGGGCCATTGCGGCTCGATCCCGAGCGAACGCTGGTGGCCGGGGACAGCGCCGGTGGCAACCTTGCGGCTGCGTTGTGTCTGGCGTTGCGCGATGCGGGCGAGCCATTGCCGGCTGCGCAGGTGCTGATTTATCCGGGGCTGGGCGGTGATCACCGATTGCCGTCGCGCAGCGAATGCGTCGATGCTCCCTTGCTCAGCAGCAGTGATCTGGATTGTTATCATGCCCTGTACTTGCGCGGCACTGGACAGCCAGGTGCCTACGCGATGCCGTTGCTCGCCGAGGATTTCAGTGGTTTGCCGCCGGCCTTGATCGCAGTGGCGCAATTCGACCCGCTGCGCGATGACGGCGTGCTCTACGCCGAGCGACTGAACGCAGCAGATGTGGCAGCGACGCTTTACTACGGCGAGGGGTTGGTCCACGGCTGTCTGCGGGCTCGGGGGCAGGTCGCCGAGGTCGACGCACTCTATGAAACGCTGCTCGGCTATTTGTCTGAAAAAACGGGCTGAACAACTCTGGCTCTGCAAGGCATGCTCATTGGCGTAATTCGGGTTTATGATGCCGGACGGCAGAATAATAGAAGTCCCCCCAGGGATGACCTCGACCCCTTACGGAGCGCGCAATGCAGACTTTGTACCCGCAGATCAAACCCCACGCCCGGCACGATCTGGCCGTCGATGAAACCCACACACTGTATGTCGACGAAAGCGGTTCACCGGAAGGCTTGCCGGTGGTGTTCATCCACGGCGGCCCCGGCGCCGGGTGTGATGCCCAGAGTCGTCGGTTTTTCGATCCAAACCTGTATCGCATTGTGACCTTCGACCAGCGCGGTTGCGGTCGTTCAACGCCCCACGCCAGCCTGGAAAACAACACCACCTGGGATCTGGTCGCCGACCTTGAGCGGATTCGCCAGCACCTTGGCATCGATAAATGGGTGTTGTTCGGCGGTTCATGGGGCTCAACCCTGGCGCTGGCCTACGCGCAAACCCACCCGGAGCGCGTGCACGGTCTGATTCTGCGCGGGATTTTTCTCTGCCGTCCGCAGGAAATCGAGTGGTTCTACCAGTGTGGCGCCAGTCGTCTGTTCCCCGATTACTGGCAGGACTACATCGCGCCGATCCCCCTGGACGAACGCGAAGACTTGCTCTCGGCTTTCCACAAGCGCCTGATCGGCAACGATCAGATTGCCCAGATGCACGCGGCCAAGGCCTGGTCCACCTGGGAAGGGCGGACTGCCACCCTGCGCCCGAACCCGATGGTGGTCGATCGTTTCTCCGAACCACAGCGCGCGTTGTCCATCGCCCGCATCGAATGTCACTACTTCACCAACAATGCGTTCCTTGAACCCAACCAGTTGATCCGCGACATGGGCAAGATCGCCCATTTGCCTGGCGTGATCGTCCACGGTCGCTACGACGTGATCTGCCCGCTGGATAACGCCTGGGAACTGCATCAGAACTGGCCCAACAGTGAATTGCAGGTGATCCGTGACGCCGGCCATGCCGCCTCCGAATCAGGGATTACTGATGCACTGGTTCGCGCCGCCGGTCTGATGGCCCGTCGTTTGCTCGACCTGGCCCCTGAAGAAGCATGAAGGGCCTGCTGCAACGCGTGCGTGGCGCGCGAGTCGAGGTAGCGGGGGAGGTGGTTGGCGCAGTCGATCAGGGTTTGCTGGTGTTGGTGGCGGTCGAGCCCGAGGACACTCGGGCCAGCGCCGACAAACTTCTGCAGAAGCTGCTTAACTATCGTGTGTTCAGTGACGCCGAGGGCAAGATGAATCTGTCCCTGGCGGATGTAGGCGGTGGGTTGCTGCTGGTCTCACAGTTCACCCTGGCTGCCGATACCAAGAGCGGGTTGCGTCCGAGTTTTTCGACCGCTGCCCCTCCGGCCCTGGGCGAGGAGCTTTTCGACTATCTATTAGGTAAGGCGAAACAGGTGCATGGCACTGTGGCATCAGGTAGATTCGGCGCGGATATGCAGGTGTACCTGGTCAACGACGGCCCGGTAACCTTCCTGTTACAGACCTGAAAGCACTTGAAACATGTTTTTAAGGGCTTTTCGACTGAAAACAGGCGTTTTTCGCGATAAATACTTTGTTACCCCTGATGCGTTGTAACGCGGCCTACTAGATAATCGCGCGCTACGGGGATCAGCGTTCGTTGGTCCATTTTGACTTAGGTAGAGACTTGTCCTGGACCTGTTGGGGAATCATTTAGCCCCATAGGAGTCGGAACAATGCTCGCCAACTTGGCAAGAGTGGTCTGTGGGGTCGGTTTTTCCATGCCGTATTCCTCACAGGCACTTTAACTGGCCGTTGGTTTTTTGATCTGTTTTCGGCGAGGGTTGCTCGTGATTGTTAGTCCCTGTAATGCAAAATTGTCTGCCAAACGGTTACGAAGCGCTCTGGTAGCGGGCTCTGCACTGCTCTGCCTGCTCAGCGCCGGTCAGCTTTGGGCATTCAATCTGGATGATGTATCGGTCAAGGCAAAAGAGCTGGCCGGGCAGAAATACGAAGCTCCGCGCAGTAACCTGCCGAACGAGTTCCGCGAGATGAAATTCGCGGACTATCAAAAAATTCGCTTCCTGACCGAAAAAGCCGAGTGGGCCGATCAGAAAACCCCGTTCAAGCTGTCGTTCTATCACCAGGGTATGCATTTCGATACGCCGGTGAAAATCAATGAAATCACCGCTAACACCGTCGAAGAGATCAAGTACGACCCAAGTCGTTTCGATTTCGGCGACGTGAAGTTCGATCCTAAAGCCACCGAGCAACTGGGTTATGCCGGTTTCCGTGTGCTGTACCCGATCAACAAGGCCGACAAGCAAGACGAAATCATGACCATGCTCGGCGCGAGTTACTTCCGCGTTGTCGGCAAGGGTCACACCTATGGCTTGTCCGCTCGCGGCATGGCCATCGATACCGCGTTGCCGTCCGGCGAAGAATTCCCGCGTTTCACCGAGTTCTGGATTCAACAGCCAAAACCGGGTGACAAGCACCTGGTGATCTTCGCCCTGCTGGATTCGCCACGCGCTACCGGTGCCTATCGCCTGACCCTGCGTCCGGGCAGCGACACCGTTGTCGACGTCAAGGCCAAGATGTTCCTGCGTGACAAGGTCACCAAGCTTGGCGTTGCGCCGCTGACCAGCATGTTCCTGTTCGGCGCCAATCAGCCGTCGAAAGTGCTGAACTACCGTCGCGAACTGCACGACTCCAGCGGTCTGTCGATCCATGCCGGCAATGGCGAGTGGATCTGGCGCCCACTGAACAACCCGAAACACCTGGCGGTGAGCAACTTCTCGATCGAGAACCCGCGCGGTTTCGGCCTGCTGCAACGTGGCCGCGACTTCAGCCACTACGAAGACCTCGACGACCGCTACGACAAACGCCCAAGTGCCTGGATCGAGCCAAAAGGCGATTGGGGCAAGGGCTCCGTCGATCTGGTAGAGATTCCGACTGCGGACGAAACCAACGACAATATCGTTGCGTTCTGGAGCCCGGAGAAATTGCCTGAGCCGGGCCAGCCGCTGGACGTCGCTTATCGCATGCACTGGACCATCGACGAAGCCGCACTTCACGCGCCGGACAGCGCTTGGGTTCAACAGACCCTGCGTTCCACAGGTGACGTGAAACAGTCCAACCTGATCCGTCAGCCGGACGGCAGCGTCGCTTATCTGGTGGACTTCGAAGGCCCGTCCCTTGCGGTATTGCCGGAAGATACGGATGTTCGCAGCCAGGTCAGCGTTGGCGAGAATGCCGAGCTGGTCGAGAATAGCGTGCGCTACAACCCTGATACCAAGGGCTGGCGTCTGACGCTGCGCATGAAGATCAAGGACCCGGGCAAGCCCACCGAAATGCGGGCTGCACTGGTCAAAAACGCCGTGACTGCCGACCTGGCCAAAACATCGGTACCCGCGTCCAATTCTTCCGTCGCCAAGGCCGACAAGATTGCCGCCCGGCAGCAGGAGAAGCTGGACAAGGAAGCCAAGGAAACCAAGCAAGCTGAGGCCAAGCAGGTTGAAGCCAAACAGGTCGAAGCCAAGCCAGCCGCAGATTCCAAGGACAAGGACAACAAAGACGCCAAGCAGCCAGTCGCTGCCGACGCGGCCCCAGCCACACCGGAATCGGCACCGACTGAAGAAGTCCTGACCGAGACCTGGAGCTATCAGTTGCCTGCCGATGAGTAATTCTCAAGTACAGCCAGAGACTCTTGCCGAGTATCTGGCGCATCTACCGATGACCGACGAGCAGCGCGCGGAACTCGCGGGCTGCAAGTCTTTCAGCGAATTGCATGAGCGCCTGTCGTCCTCGACGTTCGACGCGCCGACCGAGGCTGCTCAAGCTTCGGTGGGCCGGCGCCTGACCCTGAACACTGCCGAAGAACTGGCAGACGCTGAAATGCTGGTGCTCGACGCCAGCGGCCGGGTCTGTCTGCGGGCTACCCCGCCGATTCGTCGAACCAAAGTCGTGCCGGAGCCGTGGCGCACCAACATTCTGGTGCGTGGCTGGCGTCGTCTGACCGGTCGCACCAATCCGCCGGCCCCGCCGAAGGATGAGCGTGTGCTGCCGGCTGCTCGCTGGCGCACCGTCGGTTCGATCCGCCGCTACATTCTGCTGGTGCTGATGCTCGGCCAGACCATCGTCGCCGGCTGGTACATGAAAGGCATCATGCCGTACCAAGGCTGGTCGTTCGTCGACCTGAACGAAGTGCTGCATCAACCGCTGTCGCAAACGGCCACGCAAGTGCTGCCGTATGCACTGCAAACCAGCATCCTGATTTTGTTCGGGATTCTGTTCTGCTGGGTGTCGGCCGGTTTCTGGACCGCGTTGATGGGCTTCCTCGAGTTGCTCACCGGTCACGACAAATACCGCATTTCCGGTAAAAGCGCCGGCAACGAGGCAATTCCCAAAGACGCACGCACCGCACTGGTGATGCCGATCTGCAACGAAGACGTGCCACGGGTGTTTGCCGGTCTGCGTGCGACCTTCGAGTCGGTCGCGGCCACGGGTGACCTGGATCGCTTCGACTTCTTTGTCCTCAGCGACAGTAACGAAGCCGATATCTGCGTCGCCGAGCAGCAAGCCTGGCTGGACGTCTGCCGTGAAGCCAAGGGCTTCGGCAAGATCTTCTATCGCCGCCGTCGCCGTCGCGTTAAACGTAAAAGCGGCAACCTCGACGACTTCTGCCGTCGCTGGGGCGGTGATTACAAATACATGGTCGTGCTCGATGCGGACTCCGTGATGAGCGGCGAATGCCTGACCAGTCTGGTGCGCTTGATGGAAGCCACCCCGGACGCCGGGATCATCCAGACCGCGCCGCGCGCGTCTGGCATGGACACGCTGTATGCGCGCATGCAGCAGTTCGCCACCCGCGTGTACGGTCCGCTGTTTACCGCCGGTCTGCACTTCTGGCAGTTGGGAGAATCCCACTACTGGGGCCACAACGCGATCATCCGCATGAAGCCGTTCATCGAGCACTGCGCCCTGGCGCCGTTGCCCGGTAAAGGCGCGTTCGCCGGTGCAATTCTGTCCCACGACTTCGTTGAAGCGGCGCTGATGCGCCGTGCCGGCTGGGGCGTGTGGATTGCCTACGATTTGCCGGGCAGCTACGAAGAATTGCCGCCGAACCTGCTGGACGAACTCAAGCGTGACCGTCGCTGGTGCCACGGCAACCTGATGAACTTCCGGCTGTTCCTGGTCAAGGGCATGCACCCGGTGCACCGTGCAGTGTTCCTGACGGGCGTGATGTCATATCTGTCGGCGCCGTTGTGGTTCTTCTTCCTTGTGCTATCGACGGCGCTGCTGGCGGTCAACACGCTGATGGAGCCGCAGTACTTCCTTGAGCCACGTCAGCTCTATCCGCTGTGGCCACAATGGCACCCGGACAAGGCGATTGCGCTGTTCTCGACCACCGTCGTGCTGCTGTTCCTGCCGAAGTTGTTGAGCATCATCCTGATCTGGGCCAAGGGCGCGAAAGAGTTCGGTGGCAAGTTCAAGGTGACCCTGTCGATGCTGCTGGAGATGCTGTTCTCCATGCTGCTGGCGCCGGTGCGGATGATTTTCCACACCCGTTTCGTACTCGCCGCGTTCCTCGGCTGGGCCGCGACCTGGAACTCGCCGCAACGTGACGACGACTCCACACCATGGAGCGAAGCGGTCAAACGCCACGGTCCGCAAACCTTGCTGGGCTTCTTCTGGGCCCTGCTGGTGATCTGGCTGAACCCGAGCTTTCTCTGGTGGCTGGTGCCGATCGTCGGTTCGTTGATGCTGTCGATTCCGGTGTCGGTGATCTCCAGTCGAGTCGGCCTGGGCCTCAAGTCCCGTGACGAAAGCCTGTTCCTGATCCCTGAGGAATACAATCCGCCACAGGCGTTGCTGGCAACCGACCAGTACACCCACGAAAACCGTTGGCATGCGCTGAACGACGGCTTCATCCGGGCAGTGGTCGATCCACAGCAGAACGCCTTGGCGTGCTCGCTGGCGACGTCTCGCCACCGTGAGGCCGAACCGATCGAGTGGCTGCGGATCGAACGGGTTCGTCATGCGCTGAAAGCCGGGCCTGAGGGTCTGAACAACAATGAGCGCGTGCAACTGCTCAGTGATCCGGTAGCACTGGGTCGTCTGCATGAGCAGATCTGGAACGAAGGTCACCCCGAGTGGCTGGAGGCGTGGCGTACATCGGTGAAAGCCGATCCCCATGCGCCGCTGTTGCCGCTCAAGCCGCTGAGTGCGCAGCCTCAGTTGGCATAAAGAAAAGCCCCGCTAAATTAGCGGGGTTTTTTGTTTGTGGTGGGGCTGGAATTTAGATCGACCTTCAGATCCACCCCTCACCCTAACCCTCCCGAAACGTCGGACCGCCCCAGAGGGTAGAGGGGACTGACCGAGGTGTTCTTTAGAGCTACATCGACCTGGAACATCGAGTCGAGCTCAGGTTTTGAAACGTCCCCGATCGGCTCCCTTTCCCCCTCTCCCCCGTGGGGAGAGGGCTGGGGTGAGGGGTGGCTCTTGAATTCACAACAAATCCCAACCAAACCCTTGTGCAAACGAACGAGTGCGTTAGGATCCGTCCCCGAATTGGTGCGCCCGGACAACTTTCTGTTCGTATCTGCCGGTTTCCTAAGGGAAATCAGCCGTTTGCGCGCCTCACAACGCGATGGTTTTGGGGACTTGATGATGAAGAAGTATCTCTCGATGCTGCTGGTTGGCGTCACGGCATTGGTTGCAGTCAACGCGGCGCAGGCTGGTGCCATCGATGACGCGGTCAAGCGCGGCACGCTGAAAGTCGGCATGGACCCGACCTACATGCCGTTCGAAATGACCAACAAGCGCGGCGAGATCATCGGCTTCGAAGTCGACATCCTCAAAGCCATGACCAAGGCCATGGGCGTCAAGCTGGAGATGGTTTCCACCGGCTACGACGGCATCATCCCGGCCTTGCTCACCGACAAGTTCGACATGATCGGCAGCGGCATGACCCTGACTCAGGAACGCAACCTGCGCCTGAACTTCAGCGAACCGTTCATTGTGGTGGGCCAGACCCTGCTGATCCGCAAGGAACTGGAAGGCACCATCAAATCCTATAAAGACCTGAACACCGCCGACTACCGCATCACTTCCAAGCTCGGCACCACCGGCGAGATGGTCGCCAAAAAGCTTATCTCCAAAGCCAACTACCACGGCTACGACAACGAGCAGGAAGCCGTGCTCGACGTGGTCAACGGCAAGGCCGACGCCTTCATCTACGACGCGCCTTACAACGTCGTGGCCGTGAACAAGGTCGGTGCCGGCAAACTGGTGTTCCTCGACAAGCCGTTCACCTACGAACCGCTGGCCTTCGGTCTGAAGAAGGGTGACTACGACAGCCTCAACTTCATCAACAACTTCCTGCGCCAGATCCACGAAGACGGCACCTACGATCGCATCCATGACAAGTGGTTTAAAGAAACCGCCTGGCTCAAGGACATGGAATAAGGCTCGGTCAGTTAGACCGCGTCGCTCCATTCGCGAGCAGGCTCGCTCCCACAATTGACCGCGTACATGCTGACGACTCGGTCCACTGTGGGAGCGAGCCTGCTCGCGAAGACGGCCTCCCTGGCGATACAGAATTCGGAACCTGATTACCCAATGAAACAGAAAAAAGCCCAATGGCCGTGGCACGTGTTAACCGTGCTGGTGCTGATCGGCCTGGCCGGCGCGTTGTATTACGCCACCTCGCTGATGTCTTACGAATGGCGCTGGAACCGCGTGCCGCAATACTTCGCCTACCACGCCGAAGAATCCCAGCGCGCCGCCGACATCTCCACCGTCAGCGAACTGGTGCGCAAGGTCGACAAGGCTGAAGTCACCCTGCGCAATGATGCCGGCGTCGAGCAGCACCTGACTGTCGACAACAACAGCCTGCAAGTCGCCCAAGGTGATGACGTGGCCGAAGGCGATGTGATCGGCGTGACCCGCCATTGGGCCGCCGGACCGCTGATGTGGGGGCTCTGGACCACCTTGTGGCTGTCCGGGGTTTCAGGCGTGCTCGGTCTGCTGATCGGCCTCGCCACGGGCCTGTGCCGACTGTCGAACAACCCGACCCTGCGCGATCTCTCGACGATCTACGTCGAACTGGTCCGCGGTACGCCGCTGCTGGTGCAAATCTTCATTTTTTACTTCTTCATCGGCACCGTGATGAACCTGTCCCGGGAGTTCGCCGGGATCGCCGCGCTGTCGCTGTTCACCGGTGCTTATGTGGCGGAAATCATCCGTTCCGGCGTGCAATCCATCGCCCGTGGCCAGAACGAAGCCGCGCGCTCCCTGGGCCTGAGCGCTGGTCAGTCGATGCGCCACGTAGTGCTGCCGCAAGCGTTCAAACGGGTGCTGCCACCGCTGGCCGGTCAATTCATCAGTCTGGTCAAGGACACCTCGCTGGTGTCGGTGATCGCCATTACCGAGCTGCTCAAAAGCGGTCGCGAAGTCATCACCACCTCGTTCTCGCCGTTCGAAATCCTGTTCTGCGTGGCCGGTCTGTACCTGTTGATCAACCTGCCGCTGTCGAAAATCGCCAGCCGGCTTGAGCGGAGGCTCGCGCAAAGTGATTGAAGTCCGCGATCTGGTAAAAGTTTTCGACACCCGCGGCCACGTGGTTCGCGCGGTGGATAACGTTTCGACGCACGTGGCCAAGGGCGAAGTGCTGGTGGTGATCGGCCCGTCCGGTTCCGGCAAGTCGACTTTCCTGCGCTGCCTCAACGGCCTGGAAGCGTTCGACTCGGGCTCTGTGAGCATCGACGGCCTGCAACTGGCCGACCCGAAAACCGATGTGAATGCCTACCGCCGTGAAGTCGGCATGGTGTTCCAGCATTTCAACCTGTTCCCGCACATGACCGTGCTGGAAAACCTCTGCCTGGCCCAGAAAGTCGTGCGCAAGCGCGGCAAGAAGGAGCGCGAGGCCAAGGCGTTGGCGTTGCTGGAGAAGGTTGGTATTGCGCAGAAGGCCAACGAGTTTCCGTCGCGCCTGTCCGGCGGTCAGCAACAGCGCGTGGCCATCGCCCGGGCATTGGCCATGGAACCGAAGGTCATGCTGTTCGATGAACCGACCTCGGCGCTCGATCCGGAAATGGTCGGTGAAGTGCTGGATGTGATGAAAGCGTTAGCCGTGGAAGGCATGACCATGGTCTGCGTCACCCACGAAATGGGCTTCGCGCGGGAAGTGGCGGATCGGGTGCTGTTCTTCGATCACGGCAAATTGCTCGAAGACGCCTCACCGGCCGAATTCTTCGATGCGCCGAAGGATCCGCGGGCTCAGGCCTTCTTGCGGCAGGTCCTCTAACTTCAGCGCCTGACGAACCGCATTCGCGAGCAGGCTCGCTCCCACATTGACCGGCGGCGCACACAAAACTTGTGTCCGACGCCTAACCCCTGTGGGAGCGAGCCTGCTCGCAAATGCATCACCTCGGTCCCGAGCGAACCGAGGTTATTGAATCACCTCAAACCTTAAACCGTCCCACCAGCATCTGTAGATGCGTCCCCAGCCGCGCCAGCTCGACGCTGGAAGCCGCGGTCTCTTCACTGGCTGCCGAGGTTTGCTCGGACACGTCGCGCACGTTCAGCACGCTACGGTTGATCTCTTCAGCCACCGCGCTTTGCTGTTCTGCCGCTGCGGCAATCTGCTGGTTCATCGACTGAATCGCCGAGACGGTGCGGGTAATACTTTCCAGCGAGCCACCGGCGCGGCGGGTCAGTTCGACGCTGCTGTCGGTCAGGCTGCGGCTATTGTCCATGATGGTCGCCACTTGCTGAGTGCCGGTTTGCAGGCCGACGATCAGCTCTTCGATTTCTTCGGTGGACTTCTGGGTACGCTGGGCCAGGCTGCGGACTTCGTCGGCGACCACCGCAAAACCACGTCCGGCCTCACCGGCACGGGCGGCCTCGATGGCGGCGTTGAGGGCCAGCAGGTTGGTTTGCTGGGCCACGGATTTGATCACGTCGAGCACGCTGCCGATCTTGTCGCTTTCGCGTTTGAGATGACCCATGGCCTCGGTGGAGTTGCCGACTTCTTTGGCCAGGCGCTCGATTTGGGCGATGGCTTCGCCGACCACTTTGTCACCTTCGCGGGCCTGCTGGTCAGCGGCGACGGCGGCTTCGGACGCTTCTTCGGCGTTACGCGCGACTTCCTGCACGGTAGCGGTCATTTCGTTCATGGCGGTGGCCACCTGGTCGGTCTCGACCTTCTGGCTGTTGACCCCGGCGCTGGTCTGCTCAGTGACTGCCGACAGCTCCTCGGCGGCACTGGCGATTTGCGTGACGCCGTCACTGATACCGCCGATCAACTCGCGCAGGCCCAGGGTCATGCTTTGCATGGCGCGCTGTAGCTGACCGAGTTCGTCCTGACGCTCAGAGATAAGGTTTTGGGTCAGGTCGCCGGCAGCAACACGCTCCGCCACTTTGAGGGTCTGGCTCAGGGGGATCACGATCTGGCGAGTGATGGCCCACGCGGCAAGCATGCCGAAGGCGAGCGCCAGGACGGTGGCCAGCAGCAGCAGGTTTTTGGCGTGCGCGGCGTCAGTGTCACGGACGATGGTTTGCGACACGGTGAGTTTTTTGCTGACGTCGAGCAGGATGTCGCCTTGTACGGCCATGCGTTTGAGCGCGGCAGCGCTGGCAACCTGAGAGTCACGGAACTGGCTGACGGCCGCGCGATAGGCCTTGAGCGAGTCAGTGGCCTGTTGCAGGTTGGCGATGTGCTGTTCCGGCAGTTTGGAGGGCAGGCTCTCGAGGTTTTTCAACGCGTTGTCGATGGCGTCCAGAGCCGGTTGCTCGGCCTCGGTTTTGCCGCTGTAGGTATAACCGCGCACCTGGAAGCGCGCTTGCTGGATCAGTTTGCTCAGGTCGATCACGCTATTGAAATCGGCGACGCTGTCACCTTGCAGCATGGATTTCTCGACTTCGGCGACACGGGCCACGGCGTTGTCGGCGGTGGCGCCGAGTTTGCCGCGGGCGTCTTCGCGGGTGGCGCCGGCCTGGGTCATGGCAGTGAAGGCTTGTTTGTACTCACTGACGGCGGCCAGTTGCTGGTCGATCATGGCCACGTCGGCCGGTTGTTCAATCAACGTGCGCGCGGTTTTCAGGCCGGTATCGAGTTGACCGAGCAGGTCGTTGACCGCGCCGGGGCCTTGTTCGCCGCGACGCATTTCGTATTCCAGGCGGGCCACGCGCAGGTCTTTGGTCAGGTCATTGAGGCTGGCAATAAACCCCAGCTTATCGCCACGGCTCATCACACCGCTCAGGCCGGTCCAACCGGTGAAGGTGATCAACAAGGTAAGCAGCAGTACCAGACCGAAGCCGACACCCAGTTTGCGGTTGACGCTGACGTTCCCCAGTTTCTCGGCTAGCCATCGGTACATGCTGCTACTCCCTCGAACCATTTGTTGGTTTTATGGGGACTGTATCGGCAGGCAGCCGGGAATCTGAAGGTGCAGCAAGATGCTCAGGGGAGTAAATACCTGTGGCGAGGGGATTTATCCCCGTTGGGCTGCGAAGCGGCCCCCAGCGTCTTTTCAGACAAACCAAGTTGTCTGGATTTACGACTGCTTCGCAGCCGAACGGGGATAAATCCCCTCGCCACAGTGGAGCGTGTTTGACCTTAGAAAAGGCGTGCGAGAAGCGCAGTGACGGCGGTTTCGACCCGCAGGATGCGGTCGCCGAGCTGCACCGGTTGCAGGCCGGCCTTGCCCAGCAGGTCGATTTCGTAAGGAATCCAGCCGCCTTCGGGGCCGATGGCCAGGGTCACCGGTTCGTCCAGGCCACGGGGGCAGGGCGGGTAATGGCCGGGGTGGCCAACGAGGCCGAGGGTGCCGTCGGTGATCGCCGGCAGACGGTCCTCGACGAACGGCTTGAAGCGCTTTTCGATGACGATTTCCGGCAGCACGCTGTCCCGGGCCTGTTCGAGGCCGAGGATCAGTTGCTCACGAATCGCCTCGGGCTCCAGGAACGGCGTTTGCCAGAAGCTCTTCTCGACGCGATAGCTGTTCACCAGAATGATTCGTGGCACACCCATGGCCGCCACGGTCTGAAACACCCTACGCAGCATTTTCGGCCGCGGCAGGGCCAGCACCAGGGTCAGCGGCAGCTTGGCCGGGGGTGGCTGGTCGAGGGTGACGCGCAATTCGGCTTCATCGGCGTCCAGGCGCAGCAGTTCGGCCGACCCCATCAGCCCGCCGATGCGCCCGACCCGCAGGCTGTCGCCGACAATGGAACGGTGGACTTCTTGCATGTGCGTCAACCGGCGATCACGCAGGATCGCCCGGTCGGCCGCAATGAAATCGGCCTCTTCGAGCAGCAGCAGGTTCACGGTTGAGTCGCTGGCGGCTGGTCGTTGTGATCGTCGGCCGGTTGGTCGTCCGGGTGCTCGCCGCGCTTGCTGATCAGGCTGCCGAACAGGATGCCGATTTCAAACAGCAGCCACATCGGTACGGCCAACAGTGTCTGCGAGAAGATGTCCGGTGGCGTCAGGATCATGCCGACCACGAAGCAGCCAATGACCACGTACGGGCGGATTTTCTTCAGGTATTTGACGTCGACCACGCCGATCCACACCAGCAGCACCACAGCCACCGGGATCTCGAACGCCACGCCGAAGGCGAAGAACAGCGTCATCACGAAATCGAGGTAGCTGGTGATGTCGGTCATCATTTCCACGCCGACCGGGGTGGCGGCGGCGAAGAATTTGAAGATCAATGGGAACACCAGGTAATAGGCGAACGCCATGCCGGTGTAGAACAGCACGATGCTGGACATCAGCAATGGCACCGCGATGCGCTTCTCATGCTTGTACAGGCCCGGTGCGATGAAGCCCCAGATCTGATGCAGGATCACCGGAATCGCCAGGAACAGCGAAACCATCATGGTCAACTTCAGCGGCGTCAGGAACGGCGACGACACATCGGTGGCGATCATCGTCGCGCCGGCCGGCAGGTACGCGCGCAGCGGCGTGGAGACGAAGGTGTATATCTGCTGGGTGAAGGCAAACAACCCGGCGAAGATGATGAAGATCGCCGCTACACAACGCAGCAGACGGGTACGCAACTCGGTGAGGTGCGAAACCAGCGGCATGTGCTGGTCGTTTTCAGGGAGATCGCTCATGAGACTCGCGGCGGCAATGTTGGGTCATGTGGGGTCGGCGCAACAGGCGCAGCCGCAGGCGTAACGGGTTCAACCGGGGGCGCTGCAACAACGGGCGCGGATTCGACAGCCGCTACCACAGGTGCTGGCTCGGCGACTGGAGCATGAATCGTCTGCTCCGCCACCGGTTCAACCGGCTGAACCGGTGTGGCCTCCTGCTGAGTCGGCGTGAAAATCTTCCGCGCCTCCTGCTCCAGCGACAGAATGTGCTCGTTGTGCAGTTGCCGACGAATCTCGTCGGCACCGATTTCACGTTCAACTTCCTGTTTGATCGCGTTGAAGCTGCGCTTCAGACGCCCGACCCACAGGCCGGCGGTGCGCGCAGCACCCGGCAGACGCTCGGGGCCCAGCACCAGCAGGGCCACGAGGCCGACGAGCAGCAGTTCAGAGAAGCTGATACCAAACATTAGTCAGTGCTCACACGTCTTTGCGGATCGGCTCTTCGACTTTTTGCGCCTGCACATCGATGGTGTGCGGCTGGTTCACGGACTGCGTGGTCTGTGGCTGAACCGGTGGAACCGGTTGTGCCGGGGTAACGGTCGGATCGGCCGGTTTTTCGTCATCGTTCATGGCTTTCTTGAAACCCTTGATCGACTCGCCCACGTCAGTGCCGAGATTTTTCAGTTTCTTGGTGCCGAACACCAATACGACAACAACCAGGATGACGATCCAGTGTTTCCAGTCAAAAATGCCCATGTTGCTGCTCCTCTCTAATAATTGTTCAGGCGGACGGGCGCGAGGCTTTCTCGGCGTGTCCGGACAGACCGAAACGACGGTCCAGTTCATCGAGTACAGCCTGTGGATGCTGCCCCAATTGGGCGAGCATGACCATGCTGTGGAACCACAAATCGGCGGTTTCGTAGATCACATCGCTGCAGTCACCGCTGATGGCGGCATCCTTGGCGGCAATGATGGTTTCGACCGACTCTTCGCCGACTTTTTCCAGAATCTTGTTCAAACCCTTGTGATACAGGCTGGCGACATACGAGCTGTCGGCGGCGGCGCCTTTGCGCTCTTCCAGCACTTGGGCCAGACGGGTCAGAGTGTCACTCATGTGTGTGTCCTGCGGAATAGATTGCGTGCGGGTCTTTGAGTACCGGGTCGACGGTTTTCCAGTCGCCGTTCTCGAAGGCGCGGTAGAAGCAGCTCTGACGGCCGGTATGGCAAGCGATGTCGCCGATCTGCTCGACCATCAGGATGATCACGTCGGCGTCACAGTCCAGGCGCATCTCATGCAGGGTTTGCACGTGGCCGGACTCTTCGCCCTTGCGCCACAGCTTACCGCGAGAGCGTGACCAGTAAATGGCGCGGTTCTCGGCAGCGGTCAGTTCCAGCGCTTCACGGTTCATCCAGGCCATCATCAGGACTCGCCCGGTCTTGTGATCCTGGGCAATCGCCGGCACCAGGCCATCGGCGTCCCACTTGATCTCGTCCAGCCAGTTTTTCATCTTCGACTCCGACAGCGGGTTCCACACCTCATGAGTAGAACCCAAGCGTTGAAACAGTGTGCCAGCGTGCGGGGGCGCTGGCTATCGGCGAACGACCAGATACAAACCGACCGCCACCATGATGCCGGCCGGCCAATGCCCCAGTTCGTTCAACGGCCCACCGGCAGCGAGTATGGTGCCGCCGGCCAGGTGCGCACAGCCGAGCAGTCGCAGCAGCCAATCGTCCTTGCGCTGATGCCATGGTGGCGGCGGGTCGTAGGCGTGAGGCTGGGACATGCGCTCGAGCAGGTCGCGGGCCATGTTGGCCAGGTGCGGCAGCTGTTCGAACTGGCTCTGCACGTTGCCGATCAAGGCTTTGGGGCTGACGCGCTCACGCATCCAGCGCTCGAGGAACGGCTGGGCGGTGTTCCACAAATCGAGGTCCGGGTACAACTGACGACCCAGGCCTTCGATGTTCAACAGGGTTTTTTGCAGCAGCACGAGCTGCGGCTGCACTTCCATGTTGAAGCGCCGGGCGGTCTGGAACAGGCGCATCAGCACCTGGCCGAAGGAAATATCTTTTAACGGTTTTTCGAAGATCGGCTCGCACACGGTGCGGATCGCCGCCTCGAATTCGTTGAGTTTGGTTTCCGCCGGCACCCAGCCCGAGTCGATGTGCAGCTGCGCGACACGACGGTAATCACGCTTGAAAAACGCGAACAGGTTGCGCGCCAGGTAGTCCTGGTCTTCCGGGGTCAGGCTGCCGACGATACCGCAGTCGATCGCGATGTACTGCGGGCTCCATGGCTGCACGGTGCTGACGAAGATGTTGCCGGGGTGCATGTCGGCGTGGAAGAAGCTGTCGCGGAATACCTGGGTGAAGAAGATCTCGACGCCGCGCTCGGCGAGCATTTTCATGTCGGTGCGCTGGTCGGCCAGGGTTGCGAGGTCAGTGACCTGAATGCCGTAGATGCGCTCCATCACCAGCACTTTCGGCCGGCACCAGTCCCAATAGACTTGCGGCACGTAGAGCAGCGGCGAGCCGTCGAAGTTACGCCGCAACTGGCTGGCGTTGGCCGCCTCACGCAGCAGGTCGAGTTCGTCGTAGATGGTTTTTTCGTAGTCCTGGACCACGTCCACCGGGTGCAGCAGGCGCGCGTCAGCCGAGAGCTTTTCGGCGGCGCGGGCGAGGATGAACAGCCACGCCAGGTCCTGCGCGATGATCGGTTTGAGGCCCGGGCGGATGACCTTGACCACCACTTCTTCGCCGGTTTTCAGCTGCGCGGCATGCACCTGCGCCACCGAGGCCGAGGCCAGTGGTTCGACGTCGAAGCGGCTGAAGACTTCACTGATCTTTTTGCCGAGCTGTTCTTCGATCAGATTGACCGACACTTGCGAGTCGAACGGCGGCACGCGGTCCTGCAGCTTCATCAGCTCATCGGCGATGTCTTCCGGCAGCAAGTCGCGGCGGGTGGACAGGATTTGCCCGAACTTGATGAAAATCGGTCCCAGGTCCTGCAATGCCAGACGCAATCGCGCACCACGGCTCAGGTCCAGCGTCTTGCGCGGGAACCAGCGCCACGGCAAGGCGTAGCGCAGCGCCAACAGAAACCACGGCAGTGGCAGGGCGAACAACAGGTCATCGAGGCGGTAGCGAATCACAACGCGCTGGATGCGCAACAAACGGCGGACGGCAAGCAGCTTCATGCGTTATCGCTTGGGTCGAGGGATCGGGAGAGGCGCTCGAAACGCGCCTCGAGACGTTCCAGATCGAGTTTGATCTGGTCCAGTTCACTGAAACGGGCTTCGGCTTCGCGTTGACCGACGAGGGTGCGCGATTCTTCGGCCAGGTATTCGCCAAGATTCTGATTCAGGCTGGCGAACCCTTGCTGATAAAAGCGTGCGCGGCTGCGCAGATGACCGCCGAGCAGGTGCGTGGCGACAGGTCCCAACCAGCGCGAGAGTTCGTACTCCCAGTCCAGCTCAAGGTCCTGAAGGATCGCCGCCAGTTCCAGCAGCACGCCGCTGTCGCCGTCGAGTTCGACTTCAGGGCTGTGCAGGACAGAGGCCTTGTCCTTGCTTGTCGCCAGTTTCAGCAGGCTTGAGGCCGGTGCGCGCAAGGTGCAGTCGGCGCCGGTTTCCCAGTGGGAAGCCAGCATCAAGCCTTCGTCGCTGGGCAGGATGAACACTTGCAGCGCCGGGCTGCGGCAGTCGACGGCAATCACCTTGCCACTCAAATGCGCCAGCCGCGGCAGCGCCGTGCTGTCGAGACGCAGTACCCGGTTCAGGCCGAGTTCAACGCTGGCGAGCAGGCCGGCCAGCAACATCAGGGTTTGATGCCGCGGTGCAGGGCGACGATGCCCGCAGTCATGTTGTGGTAGGTCACGCGGTCGAAACCGGCCTCGACCATCATCGACTTCAGGGTTTCCTGATTCGGGTGCATGCGGATCGATTCGGCCAGGTAGCGATAGCTTTCCGAGTCGTTGGTGATCAGCTTGCCCATCAGCGGCATGAAGGCGAACGAGTAGGCGTCGTAGGCTTTGGACATCAGCGCATTGGTCGGCTTGGAGAACTCCAGCACCAGCAAACGGCCGCCCGGTTTCAGCACGCGCAGCATCGAGCGCAGGGCGTCTTCTTTGTGCGTGACGTTGCGCAAGCCGAAAGCGATGCTCACGCAGTCGAAATGGTTGTCCGGGAACGGCAGCTTTTCAGCATCGGCCTGAACGAATTCGACGTTGCCGGCGACACCCAGATCCAGCAGGCGGTCACGACCGACCTTGAGCATGGATTCGTTGATGTCGGCCAACACCACCTGGCCAGTCGGGCCAACGAGGTGCGAGAACTTCTTGGTCAGATCGCCCGTGCCGCCGGCGATGTCCAGCACGCGGTTACCGGTGCGAACGCCCGACAGCTCGATCGCAAAACGCTTCCACAGACGGTGCATGCCGCCCGACAGGAGGTCGTTCATCAAGTCGTACTTGGCGGCTACCGAGTGGAAAACTTCAGCGACTTTTTCCGCTTTCTGGCTTTCCGGAACGTTTTTGAAGCCGAAGTGAGTGGTGGGTTCGGCATCGCTGCCTTTGCGCTGATCAGTCATATCGCTGTCACCAAAAGAGAATGCGGGACATTCTAATCCCGGTGGCCTGCTTTGTCTTGGCAAGGCTGCAGGTAAGATAGGTAACCACCGGGACGTTTTGCCGCAGCAGCGGTCAGGATGCTTCGGGAAAGTATTCATAAAGCAGGAGTCATTCGATGGCCCGTATTAGTGTTGAGCGTTCCCACGGCCTGGGTAAGGAAGCGGCCCGCGAGAAGGCCGACAAGTTGGCGCAGAAACTGTCCGAGCAATATGGCCTGGAGCCGCAATGGTCCGGCGACACCCTGAACCTCAAACGTTCCGGTGTGAAAGGTGCGGTGTATGTGGGCGAGGATTCGATCAAGGTCGATGTCGAACTGGGCCTGTTGATGTCGGCCATGAGCGGCACCATCAAATCGGAAATCGAAAAGGCCCTCGATAAAGCGTTGGCTTAACTCGATCTTGTTTTGGAATGCGATCACTGTGGGAGCGAGCCTGCTCGCGAAAGCGGTCATTCAGTTGACAGCAATGTTGAATGTGCCGGCCTCTTCGCGAGCGGGCTCGCTCCCACATTTGTTTTGTGGTGTGCCCAAGGTTTTATGTCAGTTGTTAGGGTGCCGTTTCTAATTATTCTCCCTACTTTGTGCCTGAGCCCGACTCTTTCGCGGGCAGTTCCTCAAACCTTCTGCGCGTGAGGTGCACCATGGCCAAAGTTATTTTGAAGAAAAAAATCGACGCTTCGACGACTGCTCTGAGCGACGTTAAATCGTATGCCCGCAAGATCTGGCTGGCAGGCCTGGGTGCCTACACCAAGGTCGGCCAAGAGGGCAATGAGTACTTCCAAGAGTTGATCAAAGCTGGTCAAGACGTTGAAAAGAAAGGCAAAAAAGTAGTTGCCGAGAAACTTGAAGCGGCCAATGCCGAGATCGATGAAGCCAAGAGTGAAGTGAGCACTTTCAAAGGCAAAGTCGAACTTCAACTCGACAAGGTCGAGAAGGCTTTTGACTCGCGTGTCGCAAGTACCTTGAATCGTATCGGCATTCCGTCTAAACATGACGTTGAGACACTCTCTGCCAAGCTCGATGAGCTGACGGCATTGCTCGAACGCGTCGCGCGTAAATCTTAAGGAGAACGGGATGGCTGGCAAAAAGAATACTGAAAAAGAAGGCAGCTCGTGGATCGGGAAAGTCGAAGACTACTCCCGCAAAATCTGGCTGGCTGGTTTAGGCGTGTACTCGAAGATCGACACTGACGGCAGCAAACTCTTCGATACATTGGTTAAAGACGGCGAGAAAGCCGAGAAGCTCACCAAGAGCGCTGTCGGCAAGAAAGTCGATGCTGCCAAGGACTCTGCTTCGTCGGCCAAGTCGCGCATCAGCGGCGTGAAAGATCGCGCACTGGGCAAGTGGGATGAGCTGGAAGGGGCTTTCGACAAGCGTCTGAACAGCGCCATTTCGCGCTTGGGTGTACCGAGCCGCAATGAAGTCAAAGCGCTGCACAGCAAGGTCGATACCCTGACCAAGCAAATCGAAAGACTCACCGGTGCCAAGGTGGCGCCTGTTGCGGCGAAAACCGCGGCGGCCAAACCTGCGGCGAAGTCCGCTGCCAAACCACTGGCTAAGGCTGCCGCTAAACCGGCTGCCAAAACTGCCGCAGCGAAACCTGCAGCAGCCAAGCCAGCGGTCAAGGCGGTAGCAAAACCAGCCGCTAAACCGGCTGCCAAAACTGCAGCGGCCAAATCAGCAACCAAGCCAGCGGCAAAACCTGCCGCAGCGAAGAAGCCCGCGGTGAAAAAGCCGGCAGCTCCGAAAGCGGCTGCACCAAAACCAGCAGTGGCTGCCGCCAAACCGGCAACCCCGGTCAGCGCATCGAACTCCGCTGCTGCACCGACCCCTGCTGTAACCCCGACTGTCGCGCCAGCTCCTTCGACGCCAACCAGTCAGTCCTGATTTTCAGGGCTCAAGAAAACGCCCGGCCTGCAAAGGTCGGGCGTTTTTTGTTTGGGTAGTCGGCAGGGGAATAAGGTGAATTCCAGAGCCACCCCTCACCCCAGCCCTCCCGAAACGTCGGACCGCCCCAGTGGGGAGAGGGGGAAAGGGAGCCAATTGGGGATAATTCCAGACCTGAGTTCGACTCGGTAATTCAGGTCGATGTAGCTCCAAGAACACCTCGGTCAGTCCCCTCTACCCCCTGGGGAGAGGGTTAGGGTGAGGGGTGGTTCCAACTGATTCACTCGTGTTCTTCCAGGTATTGAAGCGCCATCTGCTCGGTCGCGACCTTGATCGGCGGCAACAAATGCGGCGCCACCAGCATCATGATCTGGTACACCACCAATCTCACCTCACCCTCGCGATCAAGAATCCGCTGATAGTCCAGCGAGAACAGCAGCGTCATGGTGATCTGCTCCACCAGTTGTCCCAGTGCCTGGGTCTCGCTGACCAATTGCCCCTGAGCCTTCAATCGAGCGAGCAACGAAGCCAGCGTGCGCTTCAACGCATTGAGCAGGTTGCGTATGCCCTTGGCCAGTTTCGGCAAGCGCCCGGCGAGATTCGACAGGTCCTGGAACAGAAACCGGTAATGGGCCAGGCGTTCGACGATCAGGTGCAGGAACAGCCAGTAATCTTCCGGTGCAAGTTCCACGTCGGCCGGCGGATCGAGCAGGGGCGTCAGTTCGGCCTGGAAGCGCTCGAACAGTCCGAGAATCAGAGGCTCCTTGCCGTGGAAATGGTAGTAGAGGTTGCCCGGGCTGATGCCCATTTCGTTGGCAACCTCCATGGTGGAGACGTTCGGTTCGCCCTTCTGATTGAACAACTGCAAAGCACATTCGAGAATCCGGTCGCGGGTTTTCATCCAGTCTTCTTAATGGTTCGTTGAACGTCAGCGCACACGCACGTAAGTACCGGGTGCTGCCTCCATCGGTGGATAGTTCTGGTTGCCGAGCGCCATGTGGGTTTCTTTTTGCGCACCTGAACGTTCTTGAATCCAACCCAGCCATTGGGTCCACCAACTGCCGTCTACTTGCTTGGCGTCGTAATACCAGGCCCGTGGGTCACTACTCAGCTTCGTGCTTTCGACGAAATTGGCTTTCGGTTTGGAGGGTGGGTTGAGAATGCTTTGTACATGCCCGCTGTTGGACAGCACGAAGCGCCGCTCGCCACCCAGCAGCAAGGTCGAGCGATACACTGCATCCCACGGGGTGATGTGGTCATTGATGCCCGCCACGCTGAAGCTGTCGACGGTGACTTTCTGCAAGTCGATCGGCGTGCCGCACACCTCCAGACCACCCGGATGACTCAGCGGGTTGTGTTTGAAGAAGTCCAGCAAATCGCCATGCAAGGCTGCCGGCAAACGTGTGTTGTCGTTGTTCCAGTAGAGGATGTCGAACGCCGGCGGCTCCTTTCCCAACAGGTAGTTGTTGACGAAGTAACTCCAGATCAAATCGTTGGGGCGCATCCAGGCGAAGACCCTGGCCATGTCGCGACCCTCCAGCACGCCTTTCTGATAGGAGCGACGCTTGGCTGCCTCGAGGGTCTGTTCGTCGGCAAAGAGGGTCGCAGGCGTGTCCATCTGACTGTCGAGCAGGCTCACCAGGTACGTTGCGCTAGACACCCGCCGCAGTTGCCGCTTGGCCTGTAAGTGACCTTGCAGGGCGGCGATGGTCAGCCCGCCCGCGCAGGCGCCCATCAGGTTGACCTCACGAGCACCGGTGATTTCCCGGCACACATTCATCGCTTCTTCCACGGCTTCGACGTACGTCGACAGCCCCCATTCGCGATGACGCACATCCGGGTTGCGCCAACTGATCATGAAGGTTTGCAGGCCGTTCTTCAGGGCGAACTGGACGAAGCTGTTGTGCGGGCTCAGGTCGAAAATGTAGTACTTGTTGATCTGTGGCGGCACCACCAGCAGCGGTTTGGAATACTGCTTTTCGCTCATTGGCTTGTACTGGATCAACTCCAGCAGCTCATTGCGAAACACCACGGAGCCCGTGGTGGTGGCGACCGTTTTGCCGACCTCGAAAGCTTGCTTGGTGACTTGTCTGGGCAGGCCGTCGTTGTGCAGGAAGTCGTCGACCAGGTGGCTGATACCTCGCACCAGGCTGTTGCCGCCGGAGTTGAAAATCTCCTTGATCGCCAGCGGATTAAGCAAGCTGTTGGACGGTGCCATGGCATCGTTGAGCAAGGCGAACGCGAAGTGCGCGCGGGCGCGATCGTCCGGGCTCATGCTGCTCTCGTCGATCCAGTGTTTGACCTGCTTCTGCCAGCTCAGGTAGGCCTGCAAACTGCGGCGATAAAAAGGGTTGAGGCTCCACGCCGGGTCGGCAAAGCGATTGTCCTGCGGGTTGGTCGGGTGCAGGGTTTCGCCCAGCAGCACGCGGCCCAGTTGACCGCCCAGTTTCAAGGCGTGGCGGGCGCTGTGCACCGGGTGGCGCAAGCCATGGGCGGCAACGCTGCGCAGGGTGGAAAACAGATCCCGACCACGCAGGCCGGTAATCGCACTCTGTGCGTTGATGAACGCGGCGGGAGTGGGCAAAAATTCCCTCGCTGGTTTTTCGCGCATGAATCAACACTCCTTCGTCTTCAGGCCAAATACAGATACACCGAACCAGAACACCATAGACGTTGTTACGGGTTGTTGCGCGGCGCGGTGTCCTGCCGCCCCCTTTTTGTTAACAAAAGCCGGGGCCGATTAGCCGCCCAATGGCGCCGGATGCGGATGCATCACGGCACGCTGACGTTCTTCCTCGAGAAACTTCATGATGATCGGTGCCACCGCTTCGGCCCTGGTAATCAAAAACAGATGCCCGTCATCGATGATGTGCAACTGGGCGTTGGGAATCCGCCAGGCCAGTAACCGCATGTTGACCAACGGGATCAGTGGATCGTCGTCACCGGCCAGTACCAAGGTTGGCTGGTGGATCTTGTGCAACCAGTGAATGCTGGTCCAGCCGAGGCCGGCGAACAGCTGCCAGTAGTAACCGAGTTTGCCGGCCGAGCGGACCTTCGCCGCATGGCTCGCGGCCAGGGTCGGATCGCGACGGAACGCACCGCCATAGATCATCGGCGCAATGCGAATCACGTGAGACGGCTGGATATAGCGTCGTGGGCTGGCCATCATCCACAGGACTCTCGGCTTGCCTGGCACCATCACAGTGCCAGCCGCCGTAGCCGCCAGAACGAGTTTCTTGCAGCGCTCGGGATAGTCGTAAGCGAACTGCTGGGCGAGGGCGCCCCCCCAGGAAACGCCGATTACGTTCACTTGCCCGTAGTCGAGATAGTCGAGCATCCGCGCTGTGAGTTTTGCCAGGCCCGGAAAGCGATACGGTCGCCTTGGCGTCGACGAACCGCCGACCCCGGGGACGTCGAAAGCGATGACTTCCAGGTCCGGGTCCAGCGCGTCGACAAACGGAAACACCAGCTCCAGGTTGGCGCCAATGCCGTTGAAAATCAGCAAGGGCGTCAAGTGAGGCTTGCCGGGGCGTACCGCCGTGCGGAGGGTCTGGCCATCCAGGTCGACGGTACGAAATATGAACGGTTGCGGCATGCTTCAAGCCCTGTGGGTCGCTCTCTCAAATTCATCCTCGATCCCCTGTAGGAGCTGAGCTTGTGTGGCGAGGGGATTTATCCCCGTTCGACTGCGAAGCAGTCGTAAAACCAATGCACTCGGTGTACCTGATACTCCGAGGTTGCTAGGTTTCGGGGCGGCTTCGCCACCCAACGGGGATAAATCCCCTCACCACAAAGCTCGCTCCCACAGTGGGGTGAGGTGTTTCAGTTACCGCTCATGCACATAGGTGCCCGGCGCAGCTTCGCCTACCGGATAAGCCTTGTTGCCCAGACTGCCCGGAGCCTTCTTCAGCTTGCCCGAACGCTCGGCTTGCCATGCCTGCCAGTGCAGCCACCAGGAATCGGTGTGCTTGGTGGAGTTTTCTTGCCACTCCTCAGCCTTGACCGGCATCTCGGTGCTGGTCATGTAGCGCGATTTCGGATTGCCCGGCGGGTTCAGAATGCTCTGGATATGCCCGCTGCTGGACAGCACGAATTCAACCTTGCCACCGAACAGTTGGGCCGACTTGTAGCAGGATTTCCACGGGGTGATGTGGTCGTTGGTGCCGGCCAGGGAGAAGATGTCGGCAGTGACCTGCTTCAGGTTGATCGGCGTGCCGCACACTTCCAGTGCATCGGGGCGGATCAGTGGGTTGGTTTTGAACATCTCGATCAGGTCGCCGTGGAACGCTGCGGGCAACCGTGTGGTGTCGTTGTTCCAGAACAGGATGTCGAACACCGGTGGCTCGTTGCCCAGCAGGTAGTTGTTGACCCAGTAGTTCCAGATGAGGTCGTTGGGGCGCATCCAGGCGAAGATTTTCGCCATGTCCCGGCCTTCCAGCACGCCGGCCTGATAGGAGTGGCGCTTGGCGGCCTCGAGGGTCTGTTCGTCGACGAACAGTGCCACGTCGCTTTCCAGGGTGGTGTCCAGCACGCTGACCAGCAGCGTCAGGGCGTTGACCTTGTTCTCACCGATCGCGGCGTAGTGGCCCAGCAGGGCGGTGCAGGTGATGCCGCCGGAGCAGGCGCCGAGCATGTTTATATCTTTGCTGCCGGTGATTGCGGTGACCACGTCGACCGCTTCCTTGAGCGCTTCGATGTAGGTCGACAGACCCCACTCGCGTTGCTCCTTGGTCGGGTTGCGCCAGCTGACGATGAAGGTCTGCACATTGTTGCGCAGGCAGAAGCGCGCCAGGCTCTTGTCCGGGCTCAAGTCGAAAACATAGAACTTGTTGATCTGCGGTGGCACCACCAACAGTGGGCGCTCGTGCACCTGCTCGGTGGTCGGCCGGTACTGGATCAGCTCCAGTACATCATTGCGAAAGACCACCGCGCCTTCGGTGACGCCCAGGGTCTTGCCGACCTCGAACGCGCCCATGTTGACCTGGCTCGGCATGCCGCCGTTGTGCACCAGATCCTTGGCCAGATGGGAGAGGCCGTCGAGCAGGCTTTTGCCGCCGGTTTCGAAGAAGCGTTTGACCGCCGCCGGGTTGGCCGCACTGTTGGTCGGGGCCATGGCTTCGGTCATGAGATTGATCACGAAATGCCCGCGTGCGACGTCCTTGGGCGAGAGGTTGCTGTCGCCGATCCAGTCGTGAAGCTCCTTGCGCCATGCCAGGTAAGTTTGCAAATAACGTTTGTAGAGCGGGTTCTGGCTCCAGGCCGGATCGGCGAAGCGACGGTCATCGCTTGTCGGTAGAAGCTCGGATTTGCCGAACAACACGTTTTTCAGTTCAAGGCCGAAATGCGCAACATGCCTGGCACTGTGAATCGGTTGCTTGATGGCCTGTCTCAGCACCATGCGAGCAGAAGCCAGTAAATCCTTTCCACGCAGCCCAACGACAGGATTCAGCCCCAAGGTGTTTTCCGAGGCCTGATACTTCAAGTCATCGTTATTCTTGTTACTCATCTACGACGCTCCATTGTCCTGAGACGAGTACCTGAGCCCAGCGGTGCATTCACACAGCCAATGCCAGGTACTACTGCTCGGGTGACCGTTAATTCTGCATCGCTGCTTTTTAGTTCAGAGAGCACTGCAGGTACCTTGCCAGCTCCATTGGTTACCCGAGTTTAATTTTTTTCGCAAGCAGGCTAATCGTTTGCC
Source organism: Pseudomonas sp. LB3P25 (assembly GCF_054897985.1). NCBI lineage: Bacteria > Pseudomonadati > Pseudomonadota > Gammaproteobacteria > Pseudomonadales > Pseudomonadaceae > Pseudomonas > Pseudomonas sp. LB3P25. Next base: position 625,333 of record NZ_CM142711.1, read on the forward strand.
CGGACGCGGAGCATTCAAACAGATGGAATTAGAAAATGCCCTCTAATGAGCGAAAGGCCTGAGCTAGAGCATCAGCTTGACGATGGATTCGTTCGGATCGCGGGTCTTTCCGGCGGCTTTGAGTTCGGCAAGATAATCGTTCCAGAGATCCTCTTGGCGCACCCCCAGCTGGTACAGATATTCCCAGGTGAACAGGCCGCTGTCGTGGCCGTCATCGAAGGTCAATTTCAGTGCGTACTGACCGGCCGGTTCGACCTTGGTCAGGCCTACGCCGATCTTGCCAAATTGCAGGATAGGTTTGCCGTGGCCCTGGACCTCGGCGGAAGGAGAGTGCACGCGCAGGAACTCGGCGGGCAGGTGATGTTCCTCGCCGGACGCGTATTTCAGCGACAGGGTTTTCGAGGCTTTGTGCAGTTTGATATCGGTGGGGAGTTGGGTCGTCATGGGGCCGGTCGTCCGTCTTAATGGAGGCCCTGTGTCGGCGAGTGATTCTGTGGCGAGGGAGCTTGCTCCCGCTCGGCTGCGCAGCAGTCGTAAATCCGGCGAATGGGTCTTGCTGATAATCCGCATTCGCCGATTTTGGGGCCGCTTCGCGACCCAGCGGGAGCAAGCTCCCTCGCCACAGAAGCCCGCTCACACAGAATGTGACCTACAGGATATAACGGGACAGGTCTTCGTTCTGCGCCAATTCGCCCAAGTGGCTGTTGACGTAATCGGCGTCAATCAGGATCGCCTTGTCGTCGTGGGCACTGGCCAGATCACCGGCGCTGAACGACACCTCTTCAAGCAGACGCTCAAGCAGCGTGTGCAGGCGACGGGCACCGATGTTCTCGGTCTTCTCGTTGACCTGCCAGGCGATCTCGGCAATACGCTTGATACCGTCTGGCTGGAACTCGATCACCAAGCCTTCGGTTTTCAGCAAGGCACAATACTGCTCGGTGAGCGAGGCATGCGGTTCGCTGAGAATGCGTTCGAAATCTTCAGGCGTCAGCGCCTTGAGTTCGACACGAATCGGCAGACGACCTTGCAACTCAGGCACCAGATCGCTCGGCTTGCTCAGGTGGAACGCACCGGACGCAATGAACAGGATATGGTCGGTCTTGACCATGCCCAGTTTGGTGTTGACGGTGCAGCCTTCGATCAGCGGCAGCAAGTCGCGCTGCACGCCTTCACGGGAGACGTCGATGCCACCGGAGTTGCCGCGCTTGGCGACCTTGTCGATTTCGTCGATGAACACGATGCCGTGCTGCTCGACGGCTTCCAGCGCCTTGGCCTTCAGCTCTTCTTCGTTGACCAGGCGACCGGCTTCTTCGTCACGCACCAGTCTCAGCGCTTCCTTGACCTTGATCTTGCGGCTCTTGCGTTTGCCCTTGCCCATGTTGGCGAACAGGCTCTGCAGCTGGTTGGTCATCTCTTCCATGCCCGGTGGCGCGGAGATATCGACACCGGTCACTTCGGCAACTTCGATTTCGATCTCTTTGTCATCCAGCTGACCTTCGCGCAGGCGCTTGCGGAACAGCTGACGGGTGTTGGAGTCGGCCGACGGTGCGGCGTCTTCGTTGCTGAAGCCCATGCGTGCCGGTGGCAGCAGGGCGTCGAGGATGCGCTCTTCGGCGGCGTCTTCGGCGCGGTGGCGAACCTTGGTCATTTCCTGTTCGCGCAGCAGCTTGATCGCCGCGTCGGCCAGGTCACGAATGATTGATTCAACGTCGCGGCCGACATAGCCGACTTCGGTGAACTTGGTCGCTTCGACCTTGATGAACGGCGCGTTGGCCAGTTTCGCCAGACGACGAGCAATCTCGGTTTTACCGACACCGGTCGGGCCGATCATCAGGATGTTCTTTGGCGTGACTTCAACGCGCAGCTCTTCGGGCAGCTGCATCCGGCGCCAGCGGTTACGCAAGGCGATGGCGACGGCGCGCTTGGCATCGTCCTGGCCGATGATATGGCGATTGAGTTCGTGGACGATTTCACGGGGAGTCATGGACATAGTAATTGGCGGTCCTCAGGTAAAAGTGAGCCGTGGCGTGGTGGCCAAAACAGGCTTACTCAGCGAGGTCCTGCTCCTCAATGGTGAAGGTGTGGTTGGTGAATACACAGATGTCGCCGGCGATGCCGAGGGCGGTTTCGACGATTTCCCGGGCCGACAGATCGGTTTTCTTCAGCAGTGCGCTGGCGGCGGCCTGGGCGTAACCGCCGCCGGAGCCCATGGCGATCAGACCTTCTTCGGGTTCGACCACGTCGCCGTTGCCGGTGATGATCAGAGAGGCGTCTTTGTTCGCGACCGCGAGCATGGCTTCGAGGCGGCTGAGGGAGCGGTCAGTGCGCCATTCTTTGGCGAGTTCGACAGCGGCGCGAACCAGGTGACCTTGATGTTTCTCAAGCTGGCCTTCGAAACGCTCGAAGAGGGTGAAGGCGTCAGCGGTGGCCCCGGCAAAACCGGCGATCACCTGGCCGTGGTACAGGCGACGAACTTTCTTCGCGTTGCCTTTCATCACGGTATTGCCGAGAGAAACCTGGCCGTCGCCGCCCATGACGACTTTGCCGTGGCGGCGAACTGAAACGATGGTGGTCAAGGGAGAGTCTCCACGCAGCGGGGCGAAAATGCCTTATGCCAACTCATATGGGGGTGGTGGCGCGTATTTCAACTGCGGGATGGGAGAGGGGACGAGCGGTGTGTCGTTCGCGAAGGAGGATGTAAGTGAATCGCCTGTGGCGAGGGAGCTTGCTCCCGTTCGGCTGCGAAGCAGTCGTAAATCCGGGCGTCGCGGTTTGTCTGGCATACCGCGATGGCCGGATTGGGAGCGCTTCGCACTGGAGCGCCAGCCCGGTCCCGCGGGAGCAAGCTCCCTCGCCACAGAGGAAGGTCAGCGGCTCTGGCGTTGTTGTAACAACAGGTTGCTGAACCCGCTGCCGGCCAGTTGTTTCTGGGCCGTGGTCAGCTGTTCGCGGTTGCTGAACGGTCCGACCAACACCCGATACCAGGTCTCGTCTTTCACGGTGCCGGATTCAACCGCCACGGCTTGTCCCAGCAAAATAATCTGCGCTCGAACCTTGTCCGCGTCAGCTTCCTTGCGGAACGAACCGGCTTGCAGGAAGAACTTGGTGACGGGTGCTGCTTTGGACACCGGTGGCGCTGGCGGCGGAGTAATCCCGGCCAGTGCGGCCTGAGCCCGTGCGGTATCGATCTTCGCCGCTTGCTCTGGCGTGACCGGCGTTGTCGGAATCGTCGGCACTTGTGGCGTCGGCAGGGTTTTCTCCGGCACGGCATCCGGCGGCACGATGACTTCCGATTCCGGCAACAGGGTGTAGAAGTCGTACTTCGGCTTCACCGGTTGCGTCGGGCTCGGCGGGGTCTTGTTGGCCTCGGCGATCTTGGTGGCTTTCTGCTGCTCGATCTTCTCGCGCTTGACGCTCTCGCTGCCCTTGCCCGGTTCCAGCTTCATCAGGAAAACGACGAACGCACCGACTGTCAGGCCGATGGCCATCCACAGCCAACCCGGGATCGGTTGCTTTGCAGGAGCTTGGTAACGGCTGGCGCCACGCTTGGGTGCAGGTTTTTTCTTGGCAGCCAACTTACATACGCTCCAGAGTTTCCAGACCCAAGAGTTCCAGGCCTTGCTTGAGAGTGCGGCCGGTCAGCGCGGCGAGGCGCAGACGGCTCTGCATTTGCGCCGGGGTGTCCGCGCTGAGGATCGGGCAGTTCTCGTAGAAGCTGGAGAACAGGCCGGCAACATCGTACAGGTAGGTGCACAGGATGTGCGGCGTGCCTTTGTCGGAAACGTTGTTCAGCACTTCGCCGAACTGCGCGAGCTTCGCCGCCAATTCGTGTTCGTGCGCCGCTTCGAGGACGATCTGGCCTTCGACTTCGCTGAAGTCCTTGCCGAGTTTGCGGAACACGCCGGCCACGCGGGTGTAGGCGTACAGCAGGTACGGCGCGGTGTTGCCTTCGAAGTTCAGCATCAGGTCGAAGTTGAAGCTGTAGTCGCTGGTGCGGTGCTTGGACAGGTCGGCGTATTTCACCGCGCCAATGCCCACGACCTTGGCGATGTTGCGCAGTTCGTCTTCAGCCAGTTCCGGGTTCTTGTCCTTCACCAGGGTGTAGGCACGTTCCTGGGCTTCGGTCAGCAGGTCGATCAGTTTCACGGTGCCGCCGTCTCGCGTCTTGAACGGACGGCCGTCGGCGCCGTTCATGGTGCCGAAGCCCATGTGTTCCATGTCCATCGGGTGCGTCACAAAACCGGCCAGGCGCGCGACCTGGAACACTTGCTGGAAGTGCAGGGCTTGACGCTGGTCGACGAAGTACAGCGCGCGATCAGCCTTCAACTTGCCGCTGCGATAACGCACGGCCGCCAGGTCGGTGGTGGCGTAGAGGTAGCCGCCGTCAGCCTTGACGATAATCACCGGCAGCGGGTCGCCGTCGGCGTTCTTGAATTCGTCGAGGAACACGCACTGCGCGCCGTTGCTCTCGACCAGCATGCCCGCTGCCTTGAGGTCGTTGACCACGTTGATCAGGTCGTCGTTGTAGGCGCTTTCGCCCATCACGTCGGCCATGGTCAGTTTGACGTTCAGCAGTTCGTAGATTTTCTGGCAGTGGGACAGCGAGATGTCTTTGAACTTGGTCCACAACGCCAGGCAGTCCGGGTCGCCGGCTTGTAGCTTGACCACCAGGCCACGGGCGCGGTCAGCGAACTCTTCGGATTCGTCGAAGCGTTGCTTGGCGGCGCGGTAGAAGTTTTCCAGGTCCGACAGCTCGTCGCTGGTGATCGGGTTTTCCTGAAGGTAAGCCATCAGCATGCCGAACTGGGTGCCCCAGTCGCCGACGTGGTTCTGCCGGATCACTTCGTCGCCGAGGAATTCCAGTACGCGCGCCACGCCATCACCGATGATGGTCGAGCGCAAGTGGCCGACGTGCATCTCTTTGGCCAGGTTTGGTGCCGACAGATCAACCACGGTGCGCTGCACCGGGCCGGCCTTGCGCACGCCGATGTGGGCGTCGGCCAGGGCGGCGTCCAGGCGAGAGGCCAGGGCCTGGGTGTTCTGGAAGAAGTTCAGGAAGCCGGGACCGGCGATTTCGGTCTTGGTGACGTTTTCGTCGGCCGGCAGCGCGGCGATGATTTTCTCTGCCAGATCGCGCGGCTTCATGCCGGCCGGTTTGGCCAGCATCATCGCGATGTTGCTGGCGAAGTCACCGTGAGTCTTGTCACGGGAGTTTTCCACCTGGATCGCCGGCGACAGGCCTTCAGGCAACACACCTTCGTTGACGAGTTGGGTGATGGCTTGTTGGATCAGCTGGCGAATGGTGTCTTTCATGGTGTTCTCTTTCGACCGCAAGCGCGGCGGCGCTTCGATGCGCTAGTGGAAAAACTGGGCATTATCCGTGGCGAAGACGGGCTTGCCAACTATAGCGGGCAGGTTATGGATATGTGGTGACTAATCAACCGCCTTCGCGAGCAGGCTCGCTCCCACATTGACGGGGTGAGCGCCGCAGATCCCCCGTGGGAGCGAGCCTGCTCGCGAAAGCGATCTCAAAATCAATACAAATCCACTGGATCGACATCCAGCGACCAACGCACCGCCCGCCCGCTCGGCATCTGCTCCAGCGCCAGCAACCAACTGCTCAACAACCGATGCAGCGGCGCCCGAGCCGTCGCTTGCAGCAACAGCTGCGCACGATAACGCCCGGCGCGGCGTTCCATCGGCGCCGGCACCGGCCCCAGCAATTCGATCCCGGTCAGGTTCTGTTCGGCCAGCAAACGCTCAGCCTCACTGCACGCCTCATCAAGAAAACCTTCGGCTTGCCCCGGCTTGTGCGCTTCAGCCCGCAGCAGCGCCAGGTGCGCAAACGGCGGTAGACCCGCCGAGCGCCGTTCGCTCAACGCCTGTTCGGCAAAGGCGAAATAGCCCTGTTCAGTCAATTGCACCAGCAGCGGATGGTCGGCCAAGTGGGTCTGGATGATCACTTTGCCCGGCTCCTCAGCCCGGCCCGCGCGTCCGGCAACCTGGACGATCAGCTGCGCCATGCGCTCGCTGGCGCGAAAATCGCCGGAGAACAGCCCGCCATCGGCATCGAGAATCGACACCAGGGTCACCCGTGGGAAGTGATGCCCTTTGGCAAGCATTTGTGTGCCCACCAGAATGCACGGTTGGCCCTTCTGGATGGTCGCGAACAATTGATTCATCGCGTCCTTGCGCGAAGTGCTATCGCGGTCGACCCGCAGCACCGGGACGTCCGGGAATAGAATCCCCAGCCGTTCCTCGGCGCGCTCGGTGCCGGCGCCGACTGGCCGCAAATCGACTTTGCCGCACTTCGGACAATGCCGAGGGACGCGTTCGACGTAGCCGCAATGGTGGCAGCGCAGTTCGCCGGAGCGCTGGTGCACGGTCATGCGCGCATCGCAGCGCTGGCACTCGGACATCCAGCCGCAGTCGTGACACAGCAAGGTCGGCGCAAAACCGCGGCGGTTGAGGAACACCAAAACTTGTTGGCCAGCGGCCAGCGTCTGACCGATGGCCTGCTGCATCGGCCCGGAAATGCCGCTGTCCAGCGGACGGCTTTTCACGTCCAAGCGCAGGAAGCGCGGTTGCTTGGCGCCACCGGCCCGCTCGTTCAGGCGTAAGAGCCCGTATCGACCGGTGTAGGCGTTGTGCAGGCTTTCCAGCGAAGGTGTGGCGGATCCGAGGACAATCGGGATATTTTCCTGGCGTGCGCGGACCAATGCCAGGTCGCGGGCGTGATAGCGCAGGCCTTCCTGCTGTTTATAGGAGCCGTCGTGCTCTTCATCGATGATGATCAGGCCGGGGTTCTTCATCGGCGTGAACAGCGCCGAGCGGGTGCCGATGATGATGTCGGCGTCACCGTCGCGGGCGGCGAGCCAGGCTTCGAGGCGCTCGCGGTCGTTGACCGCCGAGTGGATCAGCGCGATGCGTGCATTGAAGCGCTGCTCGAAGCGCGCCAGGGTCTGCGGGCCGAGGTTGATCTCCGGGATCAGCACCAGCGCCTGCTTGCCGGCCTCAAGGGTTTCGCGGATCAGTTGCAAATAGACTTCGGTCTTACCGCTGCCGGTGACGCCGGCCAGAAGGAACGCGTGATAACTGTCGAAGCCGGCGCGAATCGCCTCATAGGCCGCACGCTGCTCCGGGTTGAGCGGCAATTCCGGCTGCGCCAGCCAGTGTTCGTGGCGGGCGCCGGGGGCGTGCTTGCGGATTTCGACTTGCACCAGATTCTTGGCCAGCAGCAAATCCAGGCTGTCCTTGCTCAGCATCAGTTTGCTCAACAACTGATGGGCGACGCCGTGGGGATGTTGGGCCAGGGTCGCCAGGGCGTCCCGTTGACGCGGCGCGCGAGCGATGCGCGGGTCATCAAGGCTGGCGCCGGGCGCGGCGGACCAGAAACGTTCCTGTCGTGCTTCGGCCAGTTCGCCCTGGCGCAGCAACACCGGCAGCGCCCAGCTCAAGGTGTCGCCCAGGCTGTGCTGGTAATACTGGGACGTCCACAGGCACAGTTTGAACAGCGCTGGCGGCAAAGGAGGCGTGGCATCAAGCAGGGCCAGGGCGGGCTTGAGTTTTTCCACCGGGACTTCGCTGGTGTCGGTGACCTCCACCAGAATCCCGATCATCTCCCTCCGGCCGAACGGCACCCGCAAGCGCATGCCGGGGTGCAACTGGGCGCGCAGGACACCGGCCGGGGCACGGTAATCGAACAGGCGGCGCAGTGGCGAGGGCAGGGCGAGGCGCAAAATGGCGTCGGGCACGCGGGGGGATCTCGATCAGCGGGAAATAAACAGCAGGGCCATGACCTGTGGGAGCGAGCCTGTGTGGCGAGGGGATTTATTCCCGTTCGGCTGCGAAGCAGTCGCAAACCAGGTGAATACGGTTTTTCTGAAACACCGTAATCACAGGTTCAGGGCCGCTTCGCGACCCAACGGGGATGAATCCCCTCGCCACAGTTCGCTCCCACAGGGACGGCGCTTTGGGTCGGGAGCCTAGCAGACGGCCGGTGTAAGGGACAGCTTGCGTGATCAGCATTGTCTGGTAGAATCCGCGGCCTAATTACGTGCGGTATTCAACAATGGTGTTGAGTGGCGGCACGCTAGCCTGAGGAATCACCATGAAAGCCGATATCCATCCAACATACGAAATCACCGCAGTTACCTGCAGCTGTGGCAACAAGTTCGAAACTCGTTCGAACCTGGCCAAGCCTCTGGCGATCGACGTATGCAATGAGTGCCACCCGTTCTACACCGGTAAGCAGAAGACTCTGGATACTGGCGGCCGTGTACAGCGCTTCGCAGACCGTTTCGGTGCTTTTGGCAAAGCCAAAGCTCCTGCTGCTGCAGAGTAAGGTTGCAAAGCCCCATGGGCTTTACCTTGCTGATGAAAAAGGCGTCCCTTGCGGGCGCCTTTTTTGTGTCTGCGATTTGGCTTTCCGCTGCCCAGGCCTTCTGCCCGGCGCCGAGCGGGCTGACATCCGTTGTGGTGCAGCGGGTGGTGGATGGTGACACGCTGCGCCTGAGCGATGGCCGTAGCGTGCGCATGATCGGTTTGAATACGCCGGAGCTGGGCAAAAAAGGCCGTTCCGACGAGCCGTTCGCCGTGGCGGCGCGCCAACGCCTGGAAGCACTGGTGGATGCCAGCGACGGGCGGGTCGGTTTATTGCCCGGTAAAGAAAGCAAAGACCATTACGGCCGCACCTTGGCCCATGTCTACAGCGCCGATGGCGCCAACCTTGAAGCGCAGATGCTCGCTGAAGGGCTCGGTTTCCAGGTGGCGGTCGCGCCGAATGTCGATCTGGTCGACTGCCAGCAAGCAGCGGAACACAGTGCCCGTCAGGCCGGACTCGGGTTGTGGCGCCAATCCCCTGTACTGAAAGCGGAGCAGATCAGCACTTCCGGTTTCGCTGTGCTCAGCGGTCGTGTGAGCAAGGTTCAGCGCAATCGCGGCGGGGTTTGGATCGAGTTGCAGGATTCGGTTGTACTGCGCGTTGCACCCAATTTGCTGGGGCAGTTCGATGTTGCGCAGCTCGAGCGGCTGAAGGGCAGACAGATTGAGGCGCGTGGCTGGGTGCTGGACCGTTCGCGGCGCGGCGGACTGAAAGAAGGGCAGGCGCGCTGGCTACTGCCGCTGACCGACCCGGCGATGCTTCAGATAGCGCAGTGATAAAAAATTGTAGACATTTTTTCTGTCGATTGTGAACAGTCAATCCCTTGTGTTTCGCGGCTCTTGGTCCAAAGTCGTAGGGCCGGGTGCTTGACAGGGGTGACTGGTCAGTCTTGTGGGGACTTTGCGAGGCGCGTATCCTCGGCGGTCCGTCTGTCCAACAGTAAAAGCGGAATGCCCACATGTCTGATTTGAAAACTGCCGCTCTCGAATATCACGCCCATCCTCGTCCAGGGAAGCTGAGTGTCGAGCTCACCAAAGCCACCGCTACTGCCCGCGACCTGTCGCTGGCCTACAGCCCCGGCGTAGCCGAACCAGTACGCGAAATCGCCCGCGATCCTGAACTGGCCTACAAATACACCGGCAAAGGCAACCTGGTTGCAGTCATTTCCGATGGCACCGCAATTCTCGGCCTGGGTAACCTCGGCCCATTGGCTTCCAAGCCAGTCATGGAAGGTAAAGGCGTGCTGTTCAAGCGCTTCGCCGGCATTGACGTATTCGACATCGAAGTCGACTCCGAAAGCCCGCAAGCCTTCATCGACACCGTCAAGCGCATCTCCATCACCTTCGGTGGCATCAACCTGGAAGACATCAAGGCACCTGAGTGCTTTGAAATCGAACGTGCTCTGATCGAGCAGTGCGACATTCCGGTATTCCACGATGACCAGCACGGCACCGCGATCGTTACTGCGGCCGGCATGATCAACGCCCTGGAAATCGCCGGCAAAACCCTGGCTGACGCCAAGATCGTCTGCCTGGGCGCCGGTGCTGCCGCCATCTCCTGCATGAAATTGCTGGTGAGCATGGGTGCCAACATCGAAAACATCTTCATGGTTGACCGTACCGGCGTGATCCACTCCGGCCGTGACGACCTGAACCAGTACAAGGCTGTTTTCGCTCACGCGACTGAAAAACGCACGCTGGCCGACGCCCTGAAAGGCGCTGACGTGTTCGTTGGCCTATCCGGTCCGAACCTGCTGAGTGCTGAAGGCCTCAAATCCATGGCGGCCAACCCGATCGTGTTCGCGTGCTCCAACCCTGATCCGGAAATTTCCCCGGAACTGGCTCACGCCACCCGTGACGACGTGATCATGGCCACCGGCCGTTCGGACTACCCGAACCAGGTCAACAACGTGCTGGGCTTCCCGTTCATCTTCCGTGGTGCCCTGGACGTTCGCGCCAAGCGCATCAACGAAGAAATGAAAGTGGCTGCGGCCAACGCCCTGCGTGAACTGGCCAAGCTGCCGGTTCCTCAGGAAGTGTGCGACGCCTACGGCGGCATCAAACTGGAATTCGGTCGTGAGTACATCATTCCGAAACCAATGGATGCCCGTCTGATCACCGTGATCTCCGATGCTGTGGCCAAGGCTGCGATCGAGACCGGCGTAGCGACCCTGCCGTATCCGAAGAACTACCCGCTGAAAAGCGTGGATGACGTGTTCAACGGCTAAGTCGTTGTAGCGCTTCAACAGAAAGCCCCGGCTCTTGCGAGTCGGGGCTTTTTTTGTCTGTGGTTTTTGTGGTGCCTGTAGCGGCCTCTTCGCGAGCAGGCTCGCTCCCACATTGGAGTGCGTCCTCCTGTGGGAGCGAGCCTGCTCGCTCAGACGGCCTGAGATGCGCCACTTTTCTGGCCAATGCTGAAAATCCACAGGCAACAAAAAGCCCCGCTCTTCTTTCGAAGGCGGGGCTTTTTTTGTCGCGTCACTCGATCAGAACAAATCGATCGGCGCCGCTTCATCCGCTGGCAGTGGGCTACCCGGCGCAGTGCCGTTGCCCAGCTCATTCACCGACGGTGGCGTATCTTCGGCCTTGAACAGTTCGAAGTAGGCGCCTGGCGTGCCTGGGGTCGCTGCACGGCCGCTGACCGGGTCGACTCGCAGGCTGAGGATGCCTTCCGGCTCTGGCTGTGTATGGGGCGGCAGGCCTTTGAGTGCGGCGCCCATGTAATTCATCCAGATCGGCAGGGCGACGGTACCGCCGAACTCCTTGCGGCCCAGGCTTTCAGGCTGGTCGAAGCCGGTCCAGACGGTGGTGACGTAATCGGCGTTGTAGCCAGAGAACCAGGCGTCCTTGGATTCGTTGGTGGTACCGGTCTTGCCCGCAATGTCGCTGCGGCCCAAGGCCAGGGCGCGGCGGCCGGTGCCGAGTTTGATGACGTCCTCGAGCATGCTGTTGAGGATGAAAGTGGTGCGGCCATCGACGATGCGCTCGGCCACGGCCGGCGTTTGTGGCGCTGGCTGGGCAGTCAAGGCTTCGCCCGGGGTTGCGTTGACGGTGAAGGCGTTAGCCGCGACAGGGGCGGCGATGCCGTCGGTGGCGACGTTGCCTTTCGGGACGCTCGGCGGGTTGGCGACGAACAGCGTGTCGCCATTGCGGCTTTCGATCTTGTCGATAATGTAGGGGCTGATCTTGTAGCCACCGTTGGCGAAGGTGCTCCAGCCGGTGGCGATCTCCATTGGCGTCAGCGTCGCGGTGCCCAGGGCCAGGGACAAGTTGCGTGGCAGATCCTGCTTGTTGAAGCCGAACTTGCTGATGTAATCAATGGTGCGGTCGACGCCTAGCGCCTGCAGCAAGCGGATCGATACCAGGTTGCGCGATTTGTAGAGCGCCTCGCGCATACGGATCGGGCCGAGGAAGGTGTTGGTGTCGTTCTTCGGACGCCAGACCTTGTCCAGGTACTCGTCGACGAACACGATCGGTGCGTCGTTCACCAGGGTGGCGGCGGTATACCCGTTATCCAGCGCGGCACTGTAGACGAACGGCTTGAAGCTCGAGCCCGGCTGGCGCTTGGCCTGCATGGCGCGGTTGTAGTTGCTCTGTTCGAAGGCGAAGCCGCCGACCAGGGAGCGAATGGCACCGTTCTGCGGATCGAGGGAAACCAGTGCGCCCTGAGCCTGCGGGATCTGGCTGAATTTCAGCGAGTTGTCCGGCTGGCGTTGCACACGAATCAGGTCGCCGACCTGGGCGACGTCCGAAGGCTGCTTCGGATTGGCGCCCATGCTGTTGGTATTCAGGAACGGACGCGCCCATTTCATGCTGTCCCAGCCGACGTGTTCGTCACCGGTACGGGTCATCACTTGCAGGCCGGTTTTGTCGACCTGGGTGACGATGGCAGGTTCTAGGCTGCTGATGGTGCGCTGCTTGGTCAGCTCGGTTGCCCAGGCCTCGCGAGTCTTGCCCGGCAGGCGCGACTCCGGACCGCGATAACCATGACGCTGGTCGTAGGTCATCAAGCCTTCGTGGACCGCGGTGTTGGCCATTTCCTGCAGGTTGCTCGGCACTGTGGTGGTGACGCGGAAACCCTCGGTATAGGCGTCGCTGCCATAACGGCCGACCATTTCGGCGCGGGCCATCTCAGCGATGTACGGCGCATTCACTTCCGGGGTCGGCACGTGATAACTGGCGTTCAGCGGCTCGTTGATCGCGGTGGTGTAGTCGGCTTCGGTGATTTTCCCGAGTTTGTACATCCGGCCAAGGATCCAGTCGCGACGTTCCTTGCTGCGCGCCGGGTTGGCCAGCGGGTTAAAGCGCGAAGGGGCTTTTGGCAGGCCGGCGATCATCGCCATCTGCGCGAGGCTGACGTCACGTATCGACTTGCCGTAGTAAACCTGCGCGGCGGCTTCGATGCCGTAGGCGCGGTTGCCCAGATAGATCTTGTTGACGTACAGCTCAAGAATCTCGTCCTTGGTCAGCTGCCGTTCAATCTGCAGGGCCAGGAGAATTTCGGTGGTTTTGCGCGAGAAGCTGCGTTCGCTGGTCAGGAAGAAGTTCTTCGCCACCTGCATGGTGATGGTGCTGCCGCCGGACTGAATGTGTCCGCTTTTTACCAACTGGGTGGCCGCGCGCATCAAGCTGCTGGGGTCGACACCGTAGTGATTGGCGAAGTTGTCGTCTTCAGCACTTAGTAACGCATTAATGAAATTGGGGGGGATGTCGGCGAACCGGATCGGTGTGCGGCGCATTTCGCCAAATTCTGCGATCAGTTTGTTGTCGCTGCTATAGACCCGCAAAGGAATCTGCAACTGGATGCTTCTCAGCGCCTCCACGGATGGCAATCCCGGACTAAGGTAGAGAAAGGCGCCGCTAAGACCGAGGAGCAGTCCGCAGAAAACGGCGACGATGGACCAACCGAAAAATTTCAGCAGACGAATCAAGGCTTTTGGACATCCAGGGCAAAGAATGAATTAGGCATCAGGGTTCAGATAAACAGGGAACGACCCGCGCTTGAAGTAAAAACCGGAAAAAAACGCTGGGCATTATAAGCATTTTTCCGTCGAGGGCGTCATTTGCGCTGCTGTCAAGACGGGTGGTTTGAACGCAACGGTTATTACAGAGTCCGTAAGACACGGATAGTCATAGGGAATTGGTAGTGCTAGGACTCTTCAATAAAAAGGCCAATACGCTTTTGGGGATCGACATCAGCTCCACGTCGGTCAAGCTTCTGGAGCTAAGCCGCCAGGGCGACCGCTATCGGGTCGAGGCCTATGCGGTGGAGCCTTTGCCCGCCAACGCGGTGGTCGAGAAAAATATCGCCGAGCTCGAAGGTGTGGGGCAGGCACTCGCGCGCGTGCTGCTCAAGGCCAGAACCAACCTGAAGAACGTCGCTGTGGCCGTGGCCGGTTCGGCGGTGATCACCAAGACCATCGAGATGGACGCCGGTCTGTCCGACGACGAAATGGAAAACCAGCTGAAAATCGAGGCCGATCAATACATCCCTTATCCATTGGACGAAGTGGCCATCGACTTTGAGGTCCAGGGCGTTTCTGCGCGCAATCCCGAACGAGTCAATGTGCTGCTGGCGGCCTGTCGCAAGGAAAACGTCGAGGTCCGGGAAGCGGCCCTGGCTCTGGCCGGCCTGACGGCGCGCGTGGTCGACGTCGAGGCCTATGCGCTGGAGCGCTCTTACGGATTGCTGGCGGGTCAACTGATGGCTTCTCAGGAGCGTCTGACGGTAGCGGTGGTCGATATCGGCGCTACCATGACCACCCTGAGCGTGCTGCACAAGGGGCGGATCATCTATACCCGCGAACAATTGTTCGGCGGTCGTCAACTGACGGAGGAAATCCAGCGACGTTATGGCCTGACCCTTGAACAGGCGGGGTTGGCGAAGAAGCAGGGTGGTTTGCCGGACGATTACGTCAGCGAGGTCTTGCAGCCGTTTCGCGATGCGCTGGTGCAGCAGGTGTCGCGTTCGTTGCAGTTTTTCTTCGCCTCTGGTCAGTACAACTCGGTTGATCACATCCTGCTGGCCGGCGGTACCGCGTCGGTCCCGGGGCTGGATAGGTTGATCGAGCAACGATTAGGTACACCGACGCAAGTGGCCAACCCATTCTCCGATATGACCCTGGGCAGCAAGGTCAACGCCGGTGCCCTGGCCAGCGATGCGCCAGCACTGATGATCGCCTGCGGGCTGGCCCTCAGGAGTTTCGACTGATGGCGCGGATCAATCTTTTACCCTGGCGCGAAGAGCAGCGTGAAGTCCGCCGCAAACGCTTTTTGCTTGTACTGGTCGGTGTGCTGGTGGGGTCAGTAGGGGCGGTGCTGATCGCAAACCAGGCCATCAATGGCGCTATCGATCGACAGGTTGCGCGTAACGATTACATCGGAAAACAGATTGCCGTGGTCGACGAGCGGATTAAACAGATCAGCGATTTGAAAGCCCGTCGCCAGCAACTGGTCGAGCGCATGCGCATCATTCAGGACCTGCAAGGCAACCGGCCGATCAGCGGGCGTATTTTCGATCAACTGGCGCGGACGCTGCCTGATGGTGTGTATTTCACCGAAGTGAAAATGGCTGGCAAATCCTTGTCCATCACCGGAGCGGCGGAGTCCAACAATCGTGTGTCAGACCTGATGCGCAATCTGGATGCGTCCGACTGGTTTGATGCTCCCAGTCTCACGGAAGTCAAAGCGACGACCGCCGGTCAGTTGGATCAGGCCAACGTCTTTCAGCTGACCGTTCGTCAGACTCAGCCCGCCGCTGCGGAGGGCGGCAAATGAGGCTATCTGAATGGTTCGAAGGCCTGCGCAAGATCGACATCAATGATCTGGACACCAACAACATCGGTTCCTGGCCGCCAGCGATCAAGGCATTGGCCGGTGTCCTGCTGGTGATTCTGGTGCTGGCCCTGGGCTACAGCTTTTCCACGAGCGACCTTAAAACCCGACTGGAACAAACGCGCGAGGAAGAGTCGACCCTCAAGGAGCAATTCGCCAACAAAGCCCACATGGCGGCGAATCTGGAGCTGTATACGCAGCAGATGAAGGAAATGGAGACCTCCTTTGGTGTGCTGCTGCGGCAATTGCCCAGTGACACCGAAGTGCCCGGCCTGCTAGAGGACATCACTCGCACCGGTCTGGGCAGTGGCCTGGAGTTCGAAGAGATCAAACTGCTGCCGGAGGTCACGCAGCAGTTCTACATCGAGCTGCCGATCCAGATCACCGTCACCGGTGCCTATCACGACCTGGCGACCTTCGTCAGCGGTGTGGCCGGGCTGCCACGGATTGTCACCCTGCATGACTTCGACCTTGCGCCGGCCAACCCGGAAGGTGGCCCGAAGTTGCGCATGAGCATCCTCGCCAAGACCTACCGCTACAACGACAAGGGGCTGCAAAAATGAGCCCGATTCGTTGTTTTACGATAGTTGTGTTGGTCGTCGGCCTGGCCGGTTGCGGCAGCGACAATGATTTCAGCGACCTGGACGCGTACATGAACGAAATGCGTTTGCGTGCGCCCGGCAAGATTGAACCAACGCCGACATTTCGGTCTTACCCAACATTCACCTACAACGCCGCCAACCTGCGAAGCCCGTTTTCTCGGCAGATCAGAGTCGATCTGGCCGGCCAGAAACACGGCTCGCGCAACGTCAAACCTGACCCGAATCGGGTCAAGCAGTACCTCGAAGGTTTCAACATCGAGCAGTTTGAAATGGTCGGAACGATCGCCAATGCGACCGGCTCCTTTGCGCTGCTGCGCGGGGCGGGCGGGGTGCATCGGTTGAAAGTCGGCGATTACCTGGGGCGTAACGATGGGCGGATCGTCGCCATCAGTGGCTCGCAGGTCGATGTGGTCGAAATCGTTCCCGACGGCGAAGGCGCCTGGCTGGAGCGGCCGCGGACCATCCCTTTGAAAGAGCACTCATAGTGGAACTCGAATAATGAACAGGATTTTCTCAACCTTCGGTATTTCGCTATGGATAGCGTTGCTGTCGCCGATGGTACTAGCGGCCAACCTCAAAGCGCTGGATGTCGCGGCGTTGCCGGGGGACCGCGTCGAGTTGAAGTTGTCGTTCGATGGGCCACCACCGCCGCCCCACGGTTACACCACGGAATCGCCTGCACGGATTGCGCTGGATCTGCCCGGCGTCGTCAGTCAGCTAAAAAGCAAAAATCGTGACCTCGGCGGTGGAAACGCCCGCAGCGCCACGGTGGTGGAAGCCAAGGACCGTGCGCGACTGATCATCAATCTGACCCAGTTGACCCCGTATAACACACGGGTCGAAGGCAACAATCTGTTCGTGGTGGTCGGGCAAGGCGCCAACAAAACGGCCTCCAGCCCAGCGCCCAAAACGCAGCGCGCCGCGACTGCAACGCCAGCCCCGGCGAAAGCCTATGCGCCGGTGGGTAAGGCCATCCGGGGTGTGGATTTCCAGCGCGGTACTCAGGGCGAAGGCAATGTGGTCGTCGATCTGTCGGATCCTTCCATTGCCCCGGACATTCAGGAGCGCGACGGCAAGATCATCCTCGGTTTCGCCAATACCCAATTGCCTGAACCGTTGCGCGTACGTCTGGACGTCAAGGATTTCGCCACGCCGGTGCAGTTCGTCAACGCCAGCGCCACGGGCGATCGGGCCACGATCAGCATTGAGCCCAGTGGCGCCTTCGACTATTCGACTTACCAGACCGACAACAAGCTGACCGTCAGCATCCGGCCGATGACCGTCGATGACTTGCAGAAACGCAACACTGAACGTTTCGCCTACACCGGTGAAAAGCTCTCGCTGAATTTCCAGGACATCGACGTGCGTTCGGTGCTGCAATTGATCGCCGATTTCACCAATCTCAATCTGGTGGCCAGCGACACGGTGCAGGGCGGCATTACGCTGCGTTTGCAGAACGTACCGTGGGATCAGGCGCTGGATCTGGTGTTGAAAACCAAGGGCCTGGACAAACGCAAGATCGGTAACGTTTTGCTGGTGGCGCCGGCCGATGAAATCGCTGCCCGAGAGCGTCAGGAGCTGGAATCGCAGAAGCAAATCGCCGACCTGGCGCCCCTGCGTCGCGAACTGTTGCAGGTCAACTACGCCAAAGCTGCCGATATCGCCAAGCTGTTCCAGTCGGTGACCAGTGCCGAGGCAAAAGCCGACGAGCGGGGCTCGATCACGGTGGATGAGCGGACCAACAACATCATTGCCTACCAGACCCAGGATCGCCTCGACGAACTGCGCCGTATCGTCGCGCAACTGGATATCCCGGTGCGTCAGGTAATGATCGAGGCGCGCATCGTCGAAGCCAACGTCGACTATGACAAAAGCCTCGGCGTGCGCTGGGGCGGCTCGTTGCAGAACAAGGGCAACTGGAACACCTCGGGCGTCAGCAATAATGGGGCTAATGCATCGTCGACCATCGGTACGCCTGGCAGCACCAGCACCAACTCGCCATTCGTCGACCTGGGCACCGCCGCCAACACCTCGGGGCTCGGCATCGCCTTCATCACCGACAATGTGCTGTTGGATCTTGAGCTGACGGCCATGGAGAAGACCGGCAACGGCGAAATTGTCTCGCAGCCCAAGGTGGTCACGTCGGACAAGGAAACCGCGAAAATCCTCAAGGGCACGGAGATTCCCTATCAGGAAGCCAGCTCCAGCGGCGCCACCTCGGTGTCGTTCAAGGAGGCCTCGCTGTCTCTGGAAGTGACGCCGCAGATCACTCCGGACAACCGGATCATCATGGAAGTGAAGGTCACCAAGGACGAGCCGGACTACCTGAACAAGGTGCAGGACGTACCGCCGATCAAGAAAAACGAGGTCAATGCCAAGGTCCTGGTCAACGACGGCGAGACCATCGTGATTGGCGGGGTTTTCTCAAATACTCAGAGCAAGGTTGTAGATAAGGTGCCATTTCTCGGTGATGTGCCGTATCTTGGCCGCCTTTTCCGGCGTGACGTGGTTTCGGAGAAAAAATCCGAGCTGCTGGTATTTCTCACTCCGCGTATCATGAATAACCAGGCGATTGCTGTGAGTCATTGATTCTGTGCGAAATTTGATTCTTGTTGGACCGATGGGGGCTGGAAAAAGCACCATCGGCCGGTTGCTGGCCAAAGAGCTGCGCCTGCCGTTCAAAGATTCCGATAAGGAAATTGAATTGCGCACGGGCGCCAATATCCCGTGGATTTTCGATAAAGAAGGCGAGCCGGGCTTTCGTGACCGCGAGCAGGCAATGATTGCCGAGCTGTGCGGCTGCGACGGCGTAGTGCTGGCGACTGGTGGCGGCGCGGTGATGCGCGAGGCCAATCGTCGGGCGCTGCACGCCGGGGGGCGGGTGGTCTATCTGCATGCGTCTGTCGAGCAGCAGGTGGGCCGCACTTCCCGTGATCGCAATCGACCGCTGTTGCGTACTGCCGATCCGGCCAAGACCCTTCGGGATCTGCTGGCGATCCGCGATCCGCTTTATCGGGAAATTGCCGATCTGGTGGTGGAAAC
Organism: Pseudomonas sp. LB3P25; assembly: GCF_054897985.1. Lineage (NCBI taxonomy): Bacteria > Pseudomonadati > Pseudomonadota > Gammaproteobacteria > Pseudomonadales > Pseudomonadaceae > Pseudomonas > Pseudomonas sp. LB3P25. Next base: position 644,193 of record NZ_CM142711.1, read on the forward strand.
CGATGAGCGGCCGCCGCGAATGGTCGTGCTCGATATTCTCGAACGCTTGCAGCAGCTACCTCCCCGTTAAAGCGCAGCGCGAAATGCGCTATCCTCGGCGTCCTGTCATGGCCGCTCAAGGTTGTGGCGGATGGCTACCGAACGGCGTCACACCAGCAGACGCCGTGGACATTCGTTAACTCAAGGCAGGACGCCTGATTCCATCTTCACTGTGGGGACACATGCAGACACTCAAGGTCGATCTAGGCGAGCGCAGCTACCCGATTCATATTGGCGAAGGTTTGTTGGATCAGCCTGAGCTGCTGGCCCCGCATATTCGCGGACGGCAAGTGGCGATCATCTCCAACGAGACCGTTGCGCCGCTCTATCTCGAGCGTCTGACCCGCAGCCTCGCACAGTTCTCGGTGGTTTCCGTGGTGTTGCCCGACGGCGAAGCCTTCAAGACCTGGGAAACCCTGCAACTGATTTTCGACGGTCTGCTGACCGCACGGCACGACCGCCGTACCACGGTCATCGCCCTCGGTGGCGGTGTGATTGGTGACATGGCCGGTTTTGCGGCCGCCTGCTACCAGCGTGGTGTCGATTTCATCCAGATCCCGACCACGCTGCTGTCGCAAGTCGACTCATCGGTGGGCGGCAAGACCGGGATCAACCATCCGCTGGGCAAGAACATGGTCGGCGCTTTCTATCAGCCGAACGTGGTGCTGATTGATACCGCTACCCTCAGTACCCTGCCGGCCCGCGAACTGTCCGCCGGGCTTGCCGAGGTCATCAAATACGGGCTGATCTGCGACGAGCCGTTCCTGACCTGGCTTGAAGAAAACGTCGATCGCCTGCGCGCCCTGGACCAGGTTGCCCTGACTTACGCCATCGAGCGCTCTTGCGCAGCCAAGGCGGCGGTGGTGGGTGCCGACGAACGGGAGACCGGAGTTCGGGCCACGCTCAATCTGGGTCACACCTTCGGCCACGCCATCGAAACTCACATGGGCTATGGTGTCTGGCTACATGGTGAGGCGGTTGCTGCTGGCACCGTAATGGCATTGGAAATGTCCGCGCGCCTGGGCTGGATCAGCGAGCAAGAGCGCGATCGCGGCATTCGTCTGTTCCAGCGTGCCGGCCTGCCGGTCATCCCGCCTGAAGAGATGACTGAAGCCGATTTTCTCGAACACATGGCAATTGACAAGAAAGTGATCGACGGTCGTTTGCGCCTGGTGCTGCTGCGCCACATGGGCGAAGCGGTGGTGACCGACGATTATCCGAAAGAGGTTTTACAGGCCACGCTGGGAGCGGATTACCGCGCTCTGGCTCAGCTTAAAGGTTAATAAGATCCCGATGACTAGTTTGCACGCCGACGAGGCTTTCCTCGGCCATTACCAGTTGAGTCATGACCCTTTTGCTCCACGGGTGCCTGGCTTCAAATTCTTCCCGGCCCAGCGCAAACCGGTGCTGGGACAACTGCATCACCTGGCACGCTACAGTCAGTTGCTGCTGGTCGTCACCGGCCCGCAAGGCAGTGGCAAGACGCTGTTGCGTCAGGCCCTGGTGGCCAGCACCAACAAACAGTCGGTGCAGAGTGTGGTGGTTTCCGCACGTGGCGCCGGTGATGCGGCCGGTGTGCTGCGTCAGGTGGCTCAGGCGCTGAACGTTGCCCAGGCCGAAATCGGCGCGATTCTGGCTCAAGTGGTGCAGCTTGCACTGACGGGGCAGGAAGTTTATTTGCTGGTGGATGACGCCGAGCAACTCGACGAGTCCGCGCTGGAAGCCTTGCTGGCCCTGGCCGCCGGTGCACCGGAAGGTCGCCCGCATGTGTTCCTGTTCGGTGAGTCGTCGCTGATTGCTCAACTGGAGGCGCTGAGCCTCGAGGAAGAGCGTTTCCACGTCATCGAGCTGCAGCCTTACACCGAAGAAGAAACCCGCGAATATCTGGACCAGCGGCTCGAAGGCGCCGGCCGGGGTATCGAACTTTTCACCGCAGATCAGATCTCTGATATTCACGAAAGCTCCGACGGTTGGCCTGGCACCATCAACCAGGTTGCCCGCGATGCAATGATCGAAGCCATGATTGCCAGCCGCTCAGCGGTGAAGCGTCCAAGTATGGGGTTCAACATGCCGAAGAAACACGTATTGGCGATTTCCGCCGTTGTCGTGGTCGCGGTAGCCGCCGCCTGGTTGATGCCGGGCCGCAGCAAAGCACCGACCACTGGCGCGCCTGCCAACGAGCAGGCGCAACTGCCGCTCGGCCAGGGCACGCCACAACCAAACAGCGGCGGCGCGCCTGCCGTCGAATTCGCCGGTAACTCGCAACCGATGCCGTTGCCGCTGGTCGGCAACTCGCAGCCGGTCATGCGCAAGCCTTTGGCCGAAGCTGCCGGTGGCATCACTGAGGGCGATGATGGCGTGCCGGTCGAAGGTTCGAGCGCTACACCGCCGACCGTGACCACCACCGCGCCTCCAGCCGGTCTGTCGGCCGGCCCTGCACCGACGCCAGCTGCCAAGCCTGCGCCGACTCAGGTGGCGACTGCCAAGCCAGCCCCGGTTGCGCCTGCCGTGAAGCCGGCTCCAGCGCCAGCCAAGCCAGCCGCCGCTGCCGCCAAACCTGCCGAGAAACCAACCACCGTGGCCAAGGCCGCCGGCGGCACCTGGTACGCAGCGCAAGCGCCGGGTAACTACGTGGTGCAGATCCTCGGCACCAGCTCTGAAGCGGCTGCGCAATCCTTCGTCAAGGAGCAGGGCGGCGAGTACCGTTATTTCAAGAAAGTCCTTAACGGCAAGCCGCTTTACGTCATCACTTACGGTAGCTTCGCCAACCGCGATGCAGCCGTTAGCGCCATCAAGGCCTTGCCAGCGAAGGTTCAGGCTGGTAAACCTTGGCCTCGCTCTGTCGCCAGCGTCCAACAGGAACTGGCAACAGCTCGCTGAAGATTCGGCGGCCTTACCCAGGCCGCCTCTCCCGGCACCTCAAAATTTCTACAAGTGCATGCCGCCTTTAGGGTCTGTTGGCGCTTGCTGACGACCGCGTTGCGCGCCAACATGCGCGAGGCTGCGTTGCGGGATTTGCCAAGGGAAGTGCCATTGGCAGCATCCCGCGCCTTGCCCCGCGCACGTTGGCATCACAACGCGGTTCGTCAGCAAGCACCAACAGACCCTGGGCCGCGTGCCTTGTGGTGTCTGCGTCACAGTAGTCTTTGAGTCGTTGCGGTCAAAATTAAAAAAGTTTTGACTAGCACAGCATATCGCTTTAAACCTTTCACAAATGCGACATAGATTTGCGACATTTCGTCGTCAAATTTGTGAGCCTCTGTGTCGGTGTGTACAATGACCTCCCTTTTGCCCCCGCAAAGCTGGCGTACGTTCGGCGTGGATGGTAACTGGCTGAATTGAAAAGAAATTTGCCTCGATAAGAGGCAGCCTGGTGAGAAAGTGTCTATGAAAGCAGGTCTGTACCAACCAGATGAATTCAAGGATAACTGCGGTTTCGGCCTGATAGCCCATATGCAGGGCGAGCCCAGTCATACCCTTTTGCAAACGGCCATCGAGGCCCTGACCTGCATGACCCACCGCGGTGGGATCAACGCCGACGGCAAGACCGGTGACGGTTGCGGTCTGCTGATTCAAAAGCCGGATGTGTTCCTGCGAGCGATCGCCCAGGAAACCTTCGGCGTCGAACTGCCCAAGCAATATGCCGTGGGCATGGTCTTCTTCAACCAGGACCCGGTCAAAGCCGAAGCTGCTCGCGAGAACATGAACCGCGAGATCCTCGCTGCTGGCCTGACCCTCGTCGGCTGGCGCAAAGTGCCGATCGACACCAGCGTCCTTGGCCGCCTGGCCCTTGAGCGCCTGCCGCAGATCGAACAAGTGTTCATCGCCGGTGATGGCCTGAGCGATCAGGACATGGCCGTCAAGCTGTTCACCTCCCGTCGTCGCTCGTCCGTGGCCAACGCCGCCGACGCCGATCACTACGTCTGCAGCTTTTCGCACAAGACCATCATTTATAAAGGCCTGATGATGCCGGCGGATTTGACCGCCTTCTATCCAGACCTCAGCGACCAGCGCCTGCAAACCTCGATTTGCGTGTTCCACCAGCGCTTTTCGACCAACACCCTGCCGAAATGGCCGCTGGCTCAGCCGTTCCGCTTCCTCGCCCACAACGGCGAGATCAACACCATTACCGGTAACCGCAACTGGGCCGTGGCCCGTCGCACCAAGTTCACCAATGATCTGATGGATCTGGAAGAACTCGGCCCGCTGGTCAACCGTGTCGGTTCTGACTCCTCCAGCATGGACAACATGCTTGAGCTGATGGTCACCGGTGGTATCGACCTGTTCCGTGGCGTGCGGATGATCATTCCGCCTGCGTGGCAGAACGTCGAAACCATGGACCCGGACCTGCGTGCGTTCTACGAATACAACTCGATGCACATGGAACCGTGGGACGGCCCGGCCGGCGTGGTAATGACCGACGGTCGCTACGCAGTGTGCCTGCTCGACCGTAACGGTCTGCGTCCGGCGCGTTGGGTCACCACCAAGAACGGTTTCATCACCCTGGCCTCGGAAATCGGTGTCTGGAACTACCAGCCTGAAGACGTGATCGCCAAGGGCCGCGTTGGCCCGGGTCAGATCTTCGCCGTGGACACCGAAACCGGCCAGATCCTCGACACCGATGCGATCGACAACCGCTTGAAGTCGCGCCATCCGTACAAGCAATGGTTGCGCAAGAATGCCCTGCGCATCCAGGCGACCATGGAAGACAACGACCACGGTTCGGCGTTCTACGACGTCGACCAGCTCAAGCAGTACATGAAGATGTACCAGGTCACTTTCGAAGAACGTGATCAGGTGCTTCGTCCGCTCGGCGAGCAAGGCTACGAAGCCGTTGGCTCGATGGGCGACGATACGCCGATGGCCGTGCTGTCCCAGCGCGTGCGCACGCCGTACGACTATTTCCGCCAGCAGTTCGCGCAGGTCACCAACCCGCCGATCGACCCGCTGCGTGAAGCCATCGTCATGTCGCTGGAGATCTGCCTCGGTGCCGAGCGCAACATTTTCCAGGAGTCGCCGGAACACGCCTCGCGCGTGATCCTCAGCTCGCCGGTCATTTCCCCGGCCAAGTGGCGCTCGCTGATGAACCTCGATCGTCCGGGCTTCGAGCGCGCGATCATCGACCTCAACTACGACGAAAGCGTCGGCCTCGAAGCGGCGATCCGCAACGTCGCCGATCAGGCTGAAGAAGCGGTGCGCTCCGGTCGTACTCAGGTCGTGCTGAGTGACCGTCACATTGCCCCGGGCAAATTGCCGATCCACGCTTCCCTGGCCACCGGCGCGGTGCACCACCGGCTGACCGAAAAAGGCCTGCGTTGCGACTCCAACATCCTCGTGGAAACCGCGACGGCTCGCGATCCGCACCACTTCGCGGTATTGATCGGTTTCGGCGCCTCGGCGGTCTATCCGTTCCTGGCCTACGAAGTGCTGGGCGACCTGATCCGCACCGGTGAAGTGCTGGGCGACCTCTACGAGGTGTTCAAGAACTACCGCAAAGGCATCACCAAAGGCCTGCTGAAGATTCTGTCAAAGATGGGCATCTCGACCATCACGTCGTACCGCGGTGCGCAGTTGTTCGAAGCCATTGGCCTGTCCGAAGAAGTCTGCGACCTGAGCTTCCGTGGCGTTCCGAGCCGCATCAAAGGTGCGCGTTTCGTCGACATCGAAGCCGAGCAGAAAGCCCTGGCTGCCGAAGCCTGGAGCCCGCGCAAGCCAATCCAGCAGGGCGGTTTGCTGAAGTTCGTCCACGGTGGCGAATATCACGCGTACAACCCGGACGTGGTCAACACCCTGCAAGCCGCTGTGCAGCAGGGCGACTACAGCAAGTTCAAGGAATACACGGCGCTGGTGGACAACCGTCCGGTGTCGATGATCCGCGACATGTTCAAGGTCAAAACCCTGGACACGCCGCTGGACATCAGCGAGATCGAACCGCTGGAATCGGTGCTCAAGCGCTTTGACTCCGCGGGCATCTCCCTCGGCGCCTTGTCGCCGGAAGCTCACGAAGCCCTGGCCGAAGCCATGAACCGCCTCGGTGCGCGTTCCAACTCCGGCGAAGGCGGCGAAGACCCGGCGCGTTACGGCACCATCAAGAGCTCGAAAATCAAACAGGTTGCGACTGGCCGTTTTGGTGTGACCCCGGAATACCTGGTCAACGCTGAAGTGCTGCAGATCAAAGTCGCTCAGGGCGCCAAGCCCGGCGAGGGTGGTCAACTGCCCGGCGGTAAGGTCAACGGTCTGATCGCCAAGCTGCGTTACGCAGTGCCGGGCGTGACCCTGATTTCGCCGCCGCCGCACCACGACATCTATTCGATCGAAGACTTGTCGCAGCTGATTTTCGACCTGAAACAAGTCAATCCGAAGGCTTTGGTCTCGGTGAAGCTGGTTGCAGAAGCGGGCGTCGGCACCATCGCCGCCGGTGTGGCCAAGGCCTACGCGGACTTGATCACCATCTCCGGCTATGACGGCGGCACCGGTGCATCGCCGCTGACCTCGATCAAATACGCGGGCGCTCCGTGGGAACTCGGCCTGGCCGAAACCCACCAGACTCTGCGTGGCAACGACCTGCGCGGCAAAGTCCGGGTACAAACCGACGGCGGCCTGAAAACCGGCCTCGACGTGATCAAGGCTGCCATCCTCGGCGCTGAAAGCTTCGGCTTCGGCACCGCGCCAATGATCGCGCTGGGCTGCAAATACCTGCGCATCTGCCACCTGAACAACTGCGCCACTGGCGTCGCGACTCAGAACGAGAAGCTGCGCAAGGATCACTACATCGGGACCGTCGACATGGTGGTGAATTTCTTCACCTACGTCGCCGAAGAAACCCGTGAGTGGCTGGCCAAGCTGGGCGTGCGCTCCCTCGAAGAGCTGATCGGTCGTACCGATCTGCTGGACATCCTCGAAGGCCAGACCGCCAAGCAACAACACCTGGACCTGACGCCATTGCTGGGCAGCGATCACATCCCGGCGGACAAGCCTCAGTTCTGCCAGGTCGACCGCAACCCACCGTTCGACAAAGGCCTGCTGGCCGAGAAAATGGTCGACATGGCCACCTCGGCCATCAACGACATGAGCGGCGCTGATTTCGCCCTGGATATCTGCAACTGCGACCGTTCGATCGGCGCGCGGATCTCCGGAGAAATCGCTCGTAAACACGGCAACCAAGGCATGGCGAATGCGCCGATCACCTTCCGCTTCAAAGGGACGGCCGGTCAGAGCTTCGGTGTGTGGAACGCCGGCGGCCTGAACATGTACCTGGAAGGCGACGCCAACGACTATGTCGGCAAAGGCATGACCGGCGGCAAACTGGTCATCGTTCCGCCAAAGGGCAGCGTCTACAAGACTCAGGACAGTGCCATTATCGGCAACACCTGCCTGTATGGCGCCACCGGCGGCAAGCTGTTCGCCGCCGGTACCGCGGGCGAGCGTTTTGCGGTGCGTAACTCCGGTGCTCACACCGTGGTGGAAGGCACGGGCGATCACTGCTGCGAGTACATGACCGGTGGTTTCGTCTGCGTATTGGGCAAGACCGGTTACAACTTCGGCTCAGGCATGACCGGCGGTTTCGCCTACGTGCTCGACCAGGACAACACCTTTGTTGACCGGGTTAACCACGAACTGGTGGAAATCCAGCGGATCAGCGGTGAGGCGATGGAAGCCTATCGCAGCCACCTGCAACGCGTGCTGAACGAATACGTCGAGGAAACCGACAGCGAGTGGGGTCGTAACCTCGCTGAAAACCTCGACGACTATCTGCGTCGTTTCTGGCTGGTCAAGCCCAAGGCTGCCAACCTGAAATCGTTGCTTTCCAGCACCCGTGCCAACCCGCAGTGATATGCGCCTGAAGAGTTTGATGAGGTTTTAACAATGGCTGAACGTCTGAATAACGACTTCCAGTTCATCGATGTCGGGCGCAAAGATCCGAAGAAGAAACTGTTGCGTCAACGCAAGAAAGAGTTCGTGGAAATCTACGAACCGTTCAAACCCCAGCAGTCGGCCGACCAGGCCCACCGCTGCCTGGGTTGCGGTAACCCGTATTGCGAATGGAAGTGCCCGGTGCACAACTTCATTCCCAACTGGCTGAAACTGGTAGCCGAGGGCAACATCCTCCAGGCCGCCGAGCTGTCGCACCAGACCAACACCTTGCCGGAAGTGTGCGGCCGGGTGTGCCCGCAGGATCGTCTGTGCGAGGGTGCCTGCACCCTCAACGACGGCTTCGGCGCGGTGACCATCGGTTCGGTCGAGAAGTACATCACTGACACCGCGTTCGCCATGGGTTGGCGTCCGGACATGTCCAAGGTCATACCGACCGGCAAGCGTGTTGCAGTGATCGGCGCAGGCCCGGCAGGTTTGGGCTGTGCCGACGTGCTGGTACGCGGTGGAGTGACCCCGGTGGTGTTCGACAAGAACCCGGAAATCGGCGGTCTGCTGACCTTCGGCATCCCCGAGTTCAAGCTGGAAAAGACTGTGCTGAGCAATCGTCGCGAAGTCTTCACCGGCATGGGCATCGAGTTCCGTCTGAACACCGAAGTGGGCAAGGATGTGACCATCGAGCAACTGCTCGAAGAATACGATGCCGTGTTCATGGGCATGGGCACCTACACCTACATGAAGGGCGGCTTTGCCGGTGAGGATTTGCCTGGTGTGCACGACGCGCTCGACTTCCTGATCGCCAACGTCAATCGCAACTTGGGCTTTGAAAAGTCGCCGGAAGATTTCGTCGACATGAAAGGCAAGAAGGTTGTGGTGCTGGGCGGCGGCGACACGGCGATGGACTGCAACCGTACGTCGATTCGCCAAGGCGCCAAGTCGGTGACCTGCGCTTATCGTCGTGACGAAGCGAACATGCCGGGCTCGCGCAAAGAGGTGAAAAACGCCAAGGAAGAAGGCGTGAAATTCCTCTACAACCGCCAGCCAATCGCGATCGTCGGTGAAGACCGCGTCGAAGGCGTGAAGGTGGTCGAGACCCGTCTCGGCGAGCCGGACGCCCGTGGCCGTCGCAGCCCTGAGCCGATTCCGGGTTCCGAAGAGATCATCCCGGCCGACGCCGTGGTCATCGCGTTCGGTTTCCGTCCGAGCCCGGCGTCGTGGTTCGAGCAGCACAGCATCCAGACCGACAGCCAGGGCCGCGTTGTGGCCCCGGAACAAGCTCAGTACAAGCACCAGACCAGCAACCCGAAAATCTTCGCCGGTGGCGACATGGTTCGCGGTTCTGACCTGGTGGTAACGGCGATCTTCGAAGGCCGCAATGCCGCCGAAGGGATCCTGGATTACCTGGGCGTCTAACTGCGATCCTGATCTGCAATACGGTCAAAATGTGGGAGCGAGCCTGCTCGCGAAAGCGGTGGATCAGCCAACAGAGATGTTGAATGTGAAGCCCTCTTCGCGAGCAGGCTCGCTCCCACAGTTGTTTTGAGGTGTTGCGAAAATCGCAATTCAACCGCGACAAATTGACCCGATAGACAAAAGGCGCGGCTCTTGCCGTGCCTTTTGCGTCGCGCTCTGAGAAAATGCCCGCACTTTTTTTCCGGATGCCGACATGACTGCCCTGAAGAACGACCGTTTCCTTCGCGCCCTGCTCAAGCAACCCGTAGACGTCACGCCTGTGTGGATGATGCGTCAGGCCGGTCGCTACCTGCCGGAATACCGCGCCAGCCGAGCCAAGGCCGGCGACTTCATGAGCCTGTGCATGAACCCGGCGTTCGCTTGCGAAGTCACGATGCAGCCGCTCGACCGCTATCCACAACTGGACGCGGCGATCCTGTTCTCCGACATCCTCACCATCCCGGACGCCATGGGCCAAGGCCTGTACTTCGAAACCGGTGAAGGTCCGCGCTTCAAGAAAGTCATCAGCACGATGGCTGACATCGAAGCCCTGTCGATTCCTGATCCGCACAAAGACCTCGGCTACGTCATGGACGCGGTCAGCACCATCCGCCGCGAACTGAACGGCCGCGTGCCGCTGATCGGCTTCTCCGGCAGCCCATGGACCCTGGCCACCTACATGGTCGAAGGCGGCTCGTCGAAAGACTTCCGCAAGACCAAGGCCATGCTCTACGACAACCCGCAAGCCATGCACCTGCTGCTGGACAAGCTCGCACAGTCGGTCACCAGCTACCTCAACGGCCAGATCATGGCCGGCGCGCAAGCGGTGCAGATCTTCGACACCTGGGGCGGCAACCTCTCGGCGGCGGCGTATCAGGAGTTCTCCCTGGCCTACATGCGCAAAATCGTCAGCGGCCTGATCCGCGAACACGAAGGGCGCAAGGTGCCGGTCATCCTTTTCACCAAGAACGGCGGTCTGTGGCTCGAAAGCATTGCCGACGCTGGCGCTGATGCGCTCGGCCTGGACTGGACCTGCGACATTGGCGAAGCCCGCCAACGTGTCGGCAGCAAAGTCGCCCTGCAAGGCAACATGGACCCGACCGTGCTCTACGCCAAGCCAGAAGCCATTCGCACCGAAGTTGGCCGCATCCTCGCCAGCTACGGCAAGGGCAGCGGCCACGTGTTCAACCTCGGCCATGGCATCACGCCTGAAGTCGACCCGGAACACGCTGGCGCCTTCCTGCGCGCGGTGCATGAACTGTCGGCGCAGTATCACGAGTAAGACCTTCTCTCGATTGCTGCCCGGGGCGATAAATCGGGTGGCAATCAGTAATTAGAGTTCTTCTTGTTATTTCTTTATTATTCTAAATATCGACTTTATCGTTGCGGTAGTTTGTTATTTGTTGGGTGCGGATAACTTTCGCGGGTCAGTGTTCTCAATTTCTTACTGAATGCAGTATTTAGTCATAGATGGTTGTCTTGACGGTCTGTCGATAACTAATTGTAATCGCGCCACTAATTTAACGTTGGTGAGTGTGATGAGAAGAGTAGGTTATTCGCCAGGGCAGGTGCTGTTGCACTGGCTTTCGGCGGGAGTGATTTTATGGGCGTTATTGTCCGGATTCTATGTATCTGTCGTTGATGTGTTGCCGCAAACAAAGGCCTGGGTAGGATTTGTCAATGTTTCGGTGACCGCTTTGTTTATTCCGGTTTTTGCAGTGAGAGTTTATCTGGTTGTTATTCATTCGTGTGCCGATGACGCTGCGAACAAAACACGGATGGACCACGTGGCGTGCCTGATGCACAAGTTTATTTATCTGGTAACGAGTGTTGTTCTTGTGACCGGGATTTTAATGATGGATCGCGCAATTAATGTGTTCGACCTGATTTTAATTCCACAGCCACTGGAAGATCAAACTTGGATCGACAGGTTTTTTACTGTCCATGTTTGGTCCTGTGCGGTGTTGTTGATACTGGTGGCGGTGCACATCTCGGCGGTCATCAAACACGAGATGTGCGGGCGCAGGATACTTAAGCGCATGACGTTCTAGTTCAGGCGGGTTGATTGCCGGGCAAGGTTGGCAACTTCGCCAGTTTCAACGCCACCAGCAACGCAATCACCAGCAATCCGCCAACGAACAGCCCGATCCCGTTCCAACCACCCAAATGCCAGAACACGCCCCCGGCAGTACCGGCGATGCTCGACCCGGCGTAGTAGCTGAACAGATAAAGCGACGATGCTTGCCCTTTGGCCTTGATAGCTCGGCGGCCGATCCAGCTGCTGGCCACCGAATGGGCGCCGAAGAAGCCGAAGGTGAAGATCAGCATGCCAATGATCACGACCGGCAGCGGCGTGAACATGGTCAGGGCGAGGCCGGCGATCATCAGCACGATGGTCGCCCACAGCACTTTGCGCCGACCGAGTTTGTCGGCCAGGGCGCCGATTTTCGCTGAGCTGTAGATGCCCGACAGATACACCACCGAGAGCAGCCCGACGAAGGCCTGATCCATGTGGTACGGCTCGGCCAGCAGGCGATAACCGATGTAGTTGAAGAGGGTGACGAACGCGCCCATCAGCACGAAGGCTTCAAGGAACAGCAGCGGCAGGCCGGCGTCGCGAAAGTGCATGGTGAAGCCGTCAATCAAGCTGCGCGGGTGCAATGAACGGGCGCGGAAGTTGCGCGACTCGGGAAGGATTTTCCAGAACACCGCTGCTGCGATCATGGCCAGGCCGCCGATCACCAGCATCGCCGCGTGCCAGCTGACGAAGTCGATCAACACGCCGGTGATCAAGCGTCCGCACATCCCGCCAATCGCGTTGCCGCCAATGTACAAGCCCATGGCCAGGCCGATGTGCTGCGGGTGGATCTCTTCGCTCAGGTAAGTCATGGCGACCGCCGCCAAGCCGCTCAGCGACAAGCCTATCAACGCGCGCATTACCAACACGCCGTGCCAACTCGGCATCATTGAACTGGCGATAGTGCAGAGCGCGGCGGCGAACAACGCGGCGACCATCACCGGTTTACGTCCGACACGGTCGGAGATCGGGCCAGTGATCAGCAGACCGATGGCGAGCATGCCGGTGGCCACCGACAGGATCAGGCTGCTCTGCGCCGCATTGATGGAGTACTCGTGGGACAGCAGCGGCATCATCGGCTGCACGCAATACAGCAGAGCGAAGGTCGCGAAGCCGCCGGAGAACAGCGCCAGCACCGTGCGCATGAACATCGGCGTGCCTTTTTCTATGTAGATCTCCTTCAGTTCGGCGACAACATCGTCCACCACTGCGGGCGGAACTTCATGGGCAAGTGGAGCGACAGCAGTTTTCACTTCGGACCTCGGAGGGCGCAGCCGGTCAGGCAATGAAAAAAGCATATAGCTGCCTAATGATTCAATCCAATATATTGTTCGACCTGTTTGATAGGTTTAACGACCTAATGGAGTTTTCATGGAATTGCGTCACCTGCGCTACTTCATTGCTGTCGCCGAAGAGTTGCACTTTGGCCGCGCCGCTCAGGTGCTGGGCATCTCGCAACCACCTTTGAGCCAGCAGATTCAGGCGCTGGAGCAGGAGGTGGGCGCGCGGTTGTTCGAGCGGACCAATCGTCGGGTCGAGCTCAGTGAAGCCGGCCGGCTGTTTCTGGAAGAGGCGCGGCTGGTGCTGGCGCAGGTCGATAAAGCGGCAGACGTGGCACGGCGGGCGCAGTTGGGTGAGTTGGGCGAACTGAAGATTGGTTTCACCTCGTCGGCGCCGTTCAACTCAACGATCCCTCAGGCGATTTTTTCATTTCGTCAGCGATTCCCGGCGGTGCACCTGAACCTGCGGGAGATGAGCAGCACCCAGGTCGCCGATGCGTTGGTGGATGAGTCGATTGAAGTCGGGATCATGCGACCGCTTGGGCTGCCGGACTCGCTCAGCGTGGTGGAGCTGATGCGTGAGCCACTGGTGGCGGTGCTCAGCTCCAAGCATCCGTTAGTGAGCGATAGCGAGGAAGGCTTGTTTCTGTCAGCTCTGGCGCTCGAGCCCTTCGTATTTTTCCCGCGCAGCTATGGCAGTGGTCTGTACGCACAATTGCTCAGCCTGGCCCGGGATGCCGGTTTCAGTCCGCACTTTGCGCAAGAGGCCGGGGAGGCGATGACGATTATCGGGTTGGTGGCAGCGGGGCTGGGAGTGTCGGTGCTGCCGGCGTCTTATCAGCGGATGCGCATCGATGGTGTGGTCTATCGGCCTCTGCTCGATCCTGAGGCCGTGTCGGCGGTGTGGCTGGTGCAGCGTAAGGATCAGAAGTCGCCGATGGCGAAGGCGTTTGTTGAGTTGTTGACGCGTAAGGTTGAGCCGCTGAGGGCGTGACTGCTTCGCAGTCATTCGCGAGCAGGCTCGCTCCCACAGTGGATAGGTGGTGGAACAAAAATCGGTTCACACCGCAAATCCCTGTGGGAGCGAGCCTGCTCGCGAAAGCGTCCGCAAGCTCACCAAAAAAGGAGCAGTTACTAATGCCATAGCGGACGCTTCGCTGAAGGGCGTAGGACATTTCCGAACTACCTTGAACAGGCTACAGCGCCTTGCGGCATTGCCTACAACTACTCCAGAATCCGCCGACTTGTGCGCTTTTGGGGTCATCGGTAACTTGATTCGCGTCACTGATTTCCAGTGATCGGGTTTAGTAGCCCGTGGATTAACGAGGCGCATTTGCGCTCCTGACAGTCAGGTATTTCATACCTGCACTTGATGGCAGCAGTGCGCAGGGCGCCTTCGGGCGCGCCGGTTTCTCGTGTCCCCGGTCTACTAACCTGCGCACAGCTGCCACCCTTTTGTGTAGTAGCGACTCGGTGACGGCTCCACTTTTTTGGACCGAATTATGACCAATACAACAGCAAACCCACCGGGCACCGATCTGGACGCTCCACGCCAACCAAGCTCAATCTTCCTCATCGCTCCCGATATCGACAACCAGACCTTGCTGGAGTACGCCTGTGAATCGCTGGCATCAGCGAATGTCATGGCGAGTGATTTCGCGAGGTTTCTGCAAGGATCGCAGTGCAACACACTGCTGGGGATTCAACAGTCGATCATGCTGGGAGAACTCGCAGTAAACCGCGTACTGGATAACCTCGATCCAGGCTGAGCGATGTAACTGATCGTTCCCACGCTCCCGCGTGGGAATGCCTCAACGGACGCTCCGCGTTCGGCTCTGGATGGGACGCAGAGAGTCCCGGGCTGCATTCCCACGCAGAGCGTGGGAACGATCAAAATCTGCGGGGCGGTTACGTTGATTGAATGGCTGACGCGCAAGCTGACGCCATAGAGATTCAATGTTTTGTTGGGCACGGCCGATAACCGTTGTTGGACTCATCAAAACAATGGAGATACAGGATGTTCAAGCAATTAACCTTCACCGCTTTGCTGGCATTGACCGCTCTGACCGGTGGTTGTGCTTCGGTAAAAATGGCTGATGAAAGCCAGGACGCTCAGGCCAAGACCTTCGAGGTCACCCCGGACAAAGCCAATATCTACGTTTATCGCAACGAGAGTATGGGGGCAGGCGTGAAAATGCCGGTGGCACTCAATGGCAAGCCGGTAGGGCAGACCGTCGCCAAGTCTTACCTGATGCTATCCGTCCCGGCCGGTCAACAGACCCTGGTGTCTTCGGCGGAAAACGATTCGGAATTGAAACTCACCGCAGAAGCCGGCAAGAACTACTTTGTCTGGCAGGAAGTGAAAGTGGGCTTCATCAAGGCGCGCAACAACCTGCAAGTCGTCGACGACAAGACAGGCCGCGCTGGCGTCGCTGAAAGCAAATTGATTCAAGCTCAGTAAGCGTCTGGACGGCCCCTGCCAACCAGGAACGCTACACAGAGGATCGTTCCCACGCTCCCGCGTGGGAATGCCTCAACGGACGCTCCGCGTTCGGCTCTAGATGGGACGCAGAGCGTCCCGGGCTGCATTCCCACGCAGAGTGGGGGACCGATCAAAAACGCAGCATCACCGTACTTCCCTGTTACGACCAGCGACGGAAGATCAGCGAAGTGTTGACGCCACCAAAGGCAAAGTTGTTGTTCATCACGTACTGGTTGCTCATCTGCCGGAACTCGCCACGCAGGTAATCAAGTTTGCCGCAGTGCGGGTCGACGTCGTCGAGGTTGAGGGTGTGGACGTACAGGTCGCGGTTCATCATTTCGATGCTGAACCAGGACTCCAGCGCACCGCAGGCTCCGAGGGTGTGACCGAGGAAACTCTTCTGCGAGCTGATCGGCATGTGCTCGCCGAACAACGCGCTCGTTGCCAGTGTTTCGGCAATGTCGCCCTGTTCAGTCGCGGTGCCGTGACCATTCACGTAGCCGATGTCCGAAGGCTTAAGCCCCGCATCCTCCAGGGCCAGCTCCATGGCCCGGCGCATGGTGACCTGCTCTGGGCGGGTGGCGTGCTGGCCGTCGGCGTTGCTGCCGAAACCGACGAGTTCGGCGTGGATGTGTGCACCGCGAGCCAATGCGTGTTCGAGTTCTTCGAGCACCAGCATGCCGCCGCCTTCACCGATCACCAAGCCATCGCGGGCGCTGTCGTAGGGGCGTGGGGAAGTGTGCGGCGCATCGTTTTTCAGGCTGGTGGCGTAGAGCGCATCGAAGACCATGGCTTCGGTCGGGCACAGTTCTTCAGCGCCGCCGGCGAGCATCAGCGGCAGGCGACCGAACTTGATCGACTCGTAGGCATAACCGATGCCCTGACTGCCGCTGGTGCAGGCGCTGGAGGTCGGGATCAATCGGCCGGTGAGGCCGAAGAAGATGCTGATATTCGCCGCCGTGGTGTGCGGCATCATGCGCACATAGGAGTTGGCGTTCAGGCCCTCGGCCACCGAGTTGAGCAGCATGTTGCCGAACGCCTTGATCTCGTCGGTGCTGCCGGTGGATGAGCCACAGGAAACGCCCATGCGCCCGTCCTTGATCGATTCGTCACCCAGCAGACCGGCATCGGCCAATGCCTGTTCCGCCGCGCCGACCGCCAGGCGCGAGACCCGGCCCATGCTGCGCAATTGCTTGCGGGTCCAGTGGCTCGGCACTTTGAAGTCATCGATCGGCCCGGCCAGGCGCGTGTTGAGTTCGGTGAAACGATCCCACTCGTCCATGCGGCGTATGCCACTGCGGTTGGCGGCGAAATTAGCGGCGATGGTGTCCCAATCGCTGCCCAGTGAGGTGATGCCGGCCATGCCGGTGACGACGACGCGCTTCATCAGCACAGGCCTCCGTTAACGGCCAGAACCTGCCGG
Organism: Pseudomonas sp. LB3P25; assembly: GCF_054897985.1. NCBI lineage: Bacteria > Pseudomonadati > Pseudomonadota > Gammaproteobacteria > Pseudomonadales > Pseudomonadaceae > Pseudomonas > Pseudomonas sp. LB3P25. The sequence continues at coordinate 660,818 of NZ_CM142711.1, forward strand.
GTGATGTACGACGCTTCCGCCGACATCAGGAAATTCACCGCGCTGGCCACCTCTTGCGGGGTGCCCATGCGTTGTGCGGGGATCATTTTCATCAGTTCTTCCACCGGCACGTTCTCATCGAGCATCGCGGTGTCGATCAAGCCGGGTGCGACACAGTTAACGGTAATTTTGCGCTTGCCCAACTCGATCGCCAACGCCTTCGCCGCGCCGATCAAACCGGCCTTGGAGGCGCTGTAGTTGACCTGGCCACGGTTGCCGATCAACCCGGAAACCGAGGTGATGCAAACAATTCGTCCGGCCGCGCGACGACGAATCATCGGCATCATCACCGGGTGCAGCACGTTGTAGAAACCGTCGAGGTTGGTGCGCATCACCACATCCCAATCATCCTCGCTCAGGGCTGGAAAAGCTCCGTCGCGCGTCAGGCCAGCGTTCAGCACCACGCCGTAATAGGCGCCGTGGGTTTCCACGTCGGCTTCGAGAATGGCTTTGCAGCTGGCGCGATCGGATACATCGAATTGCAGGATGCGCACGTTGCGCCCCAAAGCTTCGATTTCGGCCTTCACGGCTTCAGCGTCCGCCAGGCCGCTGCGGCAATGCAGCACGATGTCATGCCCGGCCTGAGCCAGACGCAAAGCGATAGCGCGGCCGATGCCACGGCTGGAACCGGTGATCAGTACGGATTCAGTCATGGCTGGGTTCCTTGGGTTTCATGAAGGTATTGAGCGGCCTGAGGCGGACGGAACACGTTCAGGCGAGCGGTGGCGTGAATGCCGGGGGCGGTGATGTGGCATTCGAACACGCCCATGCCGTTGTCGTCTTCCAGGGAGCGGATGCCGTGGATGGTCAGCTCGGTGCCGGCGGGAAAGTGCTCGACGTTGCATTCGAATTTACGAGTGCCGAGCAGAAACCCCAACTCCACTGCATCGCCTCGCTGGCGCGCATGACAACCGGCGTAGGCGGCGACGCTCTGAGCCATCAGTTCGATGCCGACCCAGGCCGGCAGGCTGCCGTCCGGGCGGTTGAACAGGCCATCGGGTTTGACAGTGAGGCGGGTGTAAATCTGCTCGTCATCGAACGACAGGATCTGCTCGATGAAGATCATGTCGCCAGCGTGCGGCAGCAGTTCGGCGATCGGCCAGTCAATCATGGGGCGTCTCCGATAATCAGGCTGACGTTGTTACCACCGAAGGCAAAGGAATTGCTCATCAGATAGCGAGGTGCAATGGACGTCAGGCGATCGGTCGGGGTCACCCACTTCAGGGCTGGCAACTCGGGATCCGGTTGGCCGTCCCAGACGTGGGGCGCCAGGGCGTGGTCGCGGTTGCCTGCACTCAGGCTCAACCAGCAGAACGCCGCTTCCAGAGCGCCGGCTGCACCGAGGGTGTGGCCGGTCATGGGTTTGGTCGACGAACACGGCACACCCGCCGGGAACAACGTCGCCACCGCCAGGCTTTCCATGGCGTCGTTGTGTTGGGTGGCGGTGCCGTGCAGGTTCAGGTAATCGATCTGTTGCGGCTGCAGTTGTGCTCGGCTCAAGGCTTTGCGCATCGCTTGCAGGGCGCCACGGCCGCTGGGTTCCGGTGCGGAAATGTGATGTGCATCGGAGCTGGCGCCACTGCCGAGCAGGGCAATCGGCTGGCTGTCGCCGACATTTTTGCTCATCAAAAACAGCACCGCCGCTTCGCCAATATTGATGCCGTTACGGTTCACCGAAAACGGGTTGCAGCGTCGCCCGGACACCGCTTCCAGCGCCGAGAACCCATTGAGGGTCAGCTTGCACAGGCTGTCGACGCCGCCGCACAGCACCGCATCGCAAATGCCCAGGTCCAACAGTCGCTGAGCACTCATCAGCGCTCGGGCACTGGACGTGCAGGCCGTGGAAATCACATAGGCCGGGCCACTCAGTTGCAGCCAGTCGGCGAGGAAGTTCGCCGGGGCGCCGAGTTCCTGTTGCTGGTAGTCGTAATCGGCCGGGAACTGATGCTCGCGGATGTAATGGGCCAGGCCGCTGCTGGCTTCGTGGATGCCCGAGGTGCTGGTGCCCAGAACGATACCGATGCGGTCGCGGCCGTAGGTCTGGATCGCCTGATCGATGTCTTCGCGAATTTGCAGCGCGGCTTCCAGCAGCAATTGATTATTACGGCTGCTTTGCTGCGCGAGCTCAGCCGGGATCGGCGCCAGTTCACCTTGGACCGCGGCCACGGGCAACGACCGTTCCGCCACCCAGCCGGCCTCACTGCGCATGCCCGAATAGTCACCGGCAAACAGGTTGCGAGCGACTTCGTGCTTGTCACGGCCCAGGGCGCAGATCACCCCGAGGGCATTCAGGTAGGCGGTCATGGCGCGTCCCCGCTGAGCGGCGTGACTTTATATTTCGGGCCTTTGGGCAGGTTCAATTCAAAGCTCATGGGTTGTGAGTAACGGACTTCCCAGTGCGCTGGCAAGGACCGTTGCGAGCCATGCTGCCACGCGGCGGGATAGTTGCCCGACAGTTCATCTTTGGGGGTCAGCGCAAACAGCAGCGCGGCGAACAGCTCTCGCGCTTCCGGATTGGGCGGCAGCAGACCGTCAGCCTGCCACTCTCCATCGACCAGTTTCTGGCGTGCCTGGGGAATGCCCAGCAAGTCCATCATCGACCAGCGAATGCCAGAGTCTTCACGCTGGATCACCAGCACCCAGTCCTGTCGTTGGTCGGCCACCAGGCGCTGGATGTGCAATTGCAGCGGCAGCGACAGGTTCGGGGTTTGCTCGGGCAGCGGCGCCCGGCTGGCACAGGCGCTCAGCAACAGGACGCAACCCAAAAGCAGAAAACGCAGCAGCGCCGCACACCCTGTGGGAGCGAGCCTGCTCGCGAATGCGTCAGCAGATCCAACACTATTGTTGACTGACACACCGCTTTCGCGAGCAGGCTCGCTCCCACAGGTTTGAATTGCGCTAGACATCACACAGCACCTTCAAGCGGTTTGCGCGCGACCACATTGACCAGGGTTTCTTCCCGTTGGCCAAAGGGCTTTGGCCGACGCAGACCCAAGCGTTCAAACAGGCCGAAATCCTTGGCACGGCTCCACCACAAGTATGGATAAGACACGTTTTTCGGGCCGAGTTCGAAACCCTGCTGGCGAATCATGTCCAGATACCCGGAGGCGCTCTTCTGCACGTGCATCGGATGACGGAACAACCAGCGGATCACCCAGGTATCAATGTAAGCCTCGGTGGATTCGGCGAACAGCAGATAGCCCCCGGGCTTGAGCACGCGGTAGAACTCGGCCAGTGCCTGTTCCTGCTGCACCAGATGATGGAAGGTCTGGTGACAGAACAGCAGGTCGACGCTGGCGTCGGGGACGTTGATGCTCGCGCAGTCGCTGCCGGTCAACTCCACCGCCATGCCCTGACGGACGGCTTCTTCGCCGGCCAGGTTCAGGCTGTGAGGGTCGGCGTCCAGACCGATCAGGCGCTGGGGCGCAAAGGTCTGGCGCAAGTACTGAAACGACTTGCCCTGACCGCAACCGACATCCAGCAGCACCGGGTTGCTCGGCAATGGTTCACTGAACAGGCCGCGAAGGTCATTGATCGCTACTCGCAACACATGGTGCTGCCAGGTGTGGCTGCGCAGAAACCAGAAACCGAAGCGGGTTTCTTCGACGTAGGTGTCGCTCAAGTAGCTCATGTGGCATCCCTTGCACAGAGCTCCGAGAGCATCCGCAGGCGGCGCTTGGGTTCGGCGACGAACGGATTACGCTCGTCCCAGGCATAACCGGCCAGAATCGAGCTGATCATGCGGCGGATGTCCGGCGAGCTGTCCGGGTGGTAAATCACGTCCTGGAAGGTCCCGGCGTACCAGCCTTCAACGTAGCAACGGAACGTATCGACGCCGCGCTTGAGCGGGAGGGCGAACTCAGTCTGCCAATCGACATGTTCGCCTTGCAGTTGGCGATGCAGAACCCCGGCGGCCATGCTCGCCGAGCGCATGGCGATGGTCACGCCGGAGGAGAACACCGGGTCGAGGAATTCTGCGGCGTTGCCGAGCAGGGCAAAGCCTGGCCCGTGGAGGGTTTTGACGTTGGCCGAGTAGCCGCCAATGGTTCGAGCGGGCGTATCCCACACGGCGTTGTTCAGCACACCGGCCAGGCTTGGGGTTTGCGCGATAAACCCACGCAGGCACTCGTCCAGATTTTCCATGCGACCGTCGAAGTGTTCGGCTGCCGCGACCACGCCCACCGAGCAACGGCCGTTGCTGAACGGGATGGTCCAGAACCAGATGTCGCGGTGGATCGGATGGGTGGTGATGAGGATTTTTTCCCGCTCGAAGGCCGGGTTGTCGATGTGGTCTTCGACGTGGGTGAACACGGCCTGGCGTACCGGGAAATCCGACGGCGCTTCAAGGTCGAGCAAGCGCGGCAACACGCGGCCATAGCCGCTGGCATCCAGCACGAAATCGGTTTCGACGCGGTACTGACTGCCGTCCTCGCGAAGCACATCGAGCTGCGGTTTTGGCAGGGTGAAATCGACGCTGACAATGGCTTCGCCGTAGCGAATGTCCACGCCTTGCAGCTCGGCCTGATCGGCCAGCAGCTTGTCGAAATCGGCACGCAGGACCTGGAAGGTGGTCGGCTTGCCGTTGCTGAAGGTGTCACCGAAATCAAAGGCGCTGTACTGCTCGCCCCAGGCGAACGCAGCGCCGTTTTTCAACTGGAATCCGGCGGCGTTCACCGCCTCGAGCATGCCGGCTTCTTCGACGAAATCCAGGCAGTGGGACAGCAGGCTTTCACCGATGGAAAACCTTGGGAAATGCTGGCGTTCGATCATCAATACGTCATGACCCTTGCGCTTGAGCAGCGCGGCGGCGATGGCGCCCGATGGACCTGCACCGATCACCACGACCTGGCGATGTTCCATTTCAACTGTTGGCACGGGGGCTCCTTGCCGGGACGGCGATGTTCAGAGGGGGGCGGTGCATGCCGGCGAGTGCCGGCAGCAGTGTCGCGATCAGGCCCATCACCATCAGCGCGAAGTACAGCGCCGGGCTGATGAGTTGTTGTTGCAGCAGCAGGTTGAGAAAGACGATCTCGCTCAAGCCGCGAATATTCAGCAAGACACTTTCCCGCCAGCGACTGGCGCCTTCAAACGAGGCGCCGGCCCAGCCGAGGCCCAGCCAGTTGCCCAGCAGTTTACTGACAATCGGGAACAGCAGCAGTGCCGCCAGTTGCACCCAGCCGAGGCTGGCCATGGCCGCGTGGACGTTGATTTGCACGATGCCGAACGTGAGGATCAGCGGGATCGCGATATACGTCTGCAAGTGACTCATCCAGATCACCGGCAACGGCAGCACCAATGGCACTTTGAGCGCGGCCATCCATAACAGGTAACCGATGCCGAAAATCAGCGCGTTGAGCTTGAAGTGTTCCGCCACGACCAGCAGTGCGAAGAAGCACCCGCTGTGCAGCAACGGCTGGCGCAATCCGAGCAAGCGCAGCAGCAACGGCAGGCAAGCGCCGGCCAGCGGCAGCAAGAGGCTGCTCAGGTGCAGGCTGCCCTGAGCGAAGCCGAACAGTGTCCAGCACGTCAGGTCGATGAGGATCGCGGTTTGCACCAGTCGCCGGGTCGCTGCGGGCGGATATTTGATGTGTCGCAGGTACAAATACAACACCGGGATCGCGGTGATGGCGAACACCAGACCGACCGCCAGCGAACTGATCCACGGTTGCGGCGGCAACAGCCACACCGCTGTTGCGAGCCCGCCGGCAAACGGAATGGAGAAACTCGGCAGGGCGATTTTCAGGCTCTGACGGTCGAGTCGCAGGTCAATCACGTCACTGAGAATGTGCCCCAGCAACAAGGCAAAGCTCAGGCTGTAGACGTTTTTCAGCCAGGCCGGCGCGACCAGCGCGGCGCCGCTCAATTGCCACTGGGGTTCGATCCAGAAGTACATCAGCAGCGGCAGGCCGAAGGTGGCCAGCAGCAACTGGCTGACAATCGGGATCACCCCGAAGTGACGGCCGACACGGGTGGCCACGGCGAACAGCGCCAGGGCCATGACCCAGAATAAGGCGATCATCATGTGGCTGACTCCGCGACCGGGGCGGCGTGAATCTGGCGTCCGGCCCACGGCGCAAGAATGAAGCTGAACGCCAGGCCCAGGCTCACCGACAGGCCAAAGTTGCTGACTGCCGGCGTGCTGGACACTGCCAGCAAACCGAACGACAGCCAGGTGGTCAGCGCCGCCAGCAAGGTGCCCAGCAGGCTCACGGCGGCGCCGCCGACCTGTTCGCGCATGAGGATCGCGTAATCGACGCTGATGGCCGTCACCAGCAGCAGGCCGAACAGGCTGAACAGCGTCAGCGGTTGCCCCAGCCAGCCGAGACTGGCCAGGCTGCACAGCGCGGCCAGCAGCGGCAGGGAGACGATCCGCAGCGCGCCGCCGAAGCCGAACGGCAGGATCAGCACCAGCACGATCAGCACACAGGAAGCGAGTTTCAACTCTGCGGCACTGATCTGGGTGTCGGCGAACACCTTGTTCAACTCACCAAGGCGATCCACCAGTTCCACGCCCGGCAAATCCAGCGCCTGAACTCGCAGCAGAGAGGGGTTGTTCAGGCCTTGCAGACTGACCATCGCCGCTACTCCGTCACCGGTCGGTCCCAGCCACAGTGCGCGATAGGGCTCGGCCAACGGACCGACCAATGCCGCGTCGATGTCTTCGGTGGGCAGTGCCTGCAACTTCGTGAGCTCCGCGTGCAGCGACTCGGCCGGCACGCCGACATCGAGCAGCGGTTGCCAGAACTTTGGCAACTTGTTCAGCGCTTCACGCACTTGCCGCTGTTCGGTCGGTTGGCTGACCAGTTGATTGAGCGACAGATAACCCTGGAGTTTTTCCAGGTTGACCAACTGATCCAGCCGCTCGCTCAGCGCGGTTTGGCGTTCCAGCAATTGCTGCTGATTGGCCGCGCGCACCAGGAAGAACTGGCTGGTGGGTTGATAACCAGTGATGCGCGCAATGGTTTGTGCTTCGTCAGTCAGTTGCTGCGGTGCACCGACCCACTGGCGAATGTCGTTTTTGGTGTCGAGCTGCAACAGGCCGCCCACACAAAAGGCAATCAGCAGCGCCAGCAGCACCGGCGTACTCGCGAGTTTGAGCAACGCTTCACGGCGCCCCAGCAAAAGCTCGGACACCCGCAGCGGCCACTGCGCTGGACGCAGATCTGTGCCCTTGAGCAGTGCCGGCAGCAGGCACACCGCGGACAAATAAGCGCCGAGCAGACCGGCGGCAGAGAACACGGCAATCTGGGTCAGAGCCGGGAATGGTGTCCAGGCCAGGGCCAGGTAACCGATGCAACTGGTGATCAGGCTCAGCGTCAGGCCCGGCAACGTCAGGCGCAGGGCCGGCCAACTGTGCCAGGGTTTCAGGCTCCAGCTCTTGGACAGGTAATGCAGCGGGTAATCGACCGCTACGCCGATCAGGCTGGAACCAAGCACCAGCGTCATCACGTGCATATGGCCGAACAGCGCGACACAGGCCACCGCGCCGAAGAGCATGCCGACCAGCACCGGAACGAAGGCCAGCAACACTCGCCAGCGCCGGAAGGCCAGCAGCAACAGCATCAGAATGCCCGCCGTGGCGCCGCCACCGACCCAGGTCATTTCCCGGGTGGCTTGCTTTTGCCCACTGGCCGCATAGAGCAAGCCGCTGGCGGCAAGCAACTGAACGTTTGCCTGAGCGGCTTCTTCACGGCTGTGCTGGAGCAGGTCGGCCACTTGCAGCGGCAGGTTCATGTCGAAGGCGTTGCCCGTGGTGCGCGAGCGCAGCAGCACCCAACTCTTGCCGTCGGCATCGGCGACCAGCGCACCGCTGCCGATGTCCAGTTGCACCGAACCGTGCTGCGGCTGACTGTTCTGGATGCGCCCGGTCAGGCCCAGCCAGTCATCCTGGCTCGGCACCAGACTGAAACCGGTGAAAGGGTCGAACAGCGCTTGTACTCGCTGCTGGATAAAGGCGTCGGGATGCTCGATCAGTTGCTGCCGGTCAGCCGCCGAGAGCATCGCCAGTCGGCCATTGAGCAATTGCGTGCGCAGCGCCGGCAGGTCGGCTTGCAGGTTCCACTGGACCTTTTCGAACAAGCCGCTCGCCTGCCATTGCTCACCCAGTTTCTGCGCCATGGCGACCGCTTGCTGGCGATCGGTGTGGCCGACCAGCACCAGCATTTCGCGGTTCAGCGGTTCTTGCATGCGTTGTTCGGCGCGCAGCTCCAGCGCGTCTGGCGCTGTGCCCGGCACCAGTTCCATCAGGTTGGCCGACAGCGGGGCGCCGTCACGCCATTGCCAACCGGCGAGCGCGAGCACCGCCAGCAGCAGGATCAGAAATAGCCGTGGAAGCCTCCGTTCACTCGGCAAAGTCATGTTGCTCCGCATCGCTCAACGGTTGGGCGCTGGTGCTGTCCTGCATGCGTAAAAGCGTGCTGTCGCCTTGGGTTTCGAGCAGCTCGATGCTGTGCACCAGTTCGCCGCCGGCAATGTTGATTTGAGTGAACACCTGCTTGAGCAGCATGGAACGCGGGGTCAGCGTCAGCTTCCAGTTCTGTGTATCGCCGCTCAGTGAAAGCTCGAAATCCCGTTGCAGCCCGCTGCTGTCGCCTTGCAGTACCGCAAGGAACAAACGGTTCTGCTCGGCGCCGGCACTCTTGCTCGGCAGCATTTGCCAACCGCTGGCGTCACGCCGGGCGATGCCTTTGGCGCTGATGCGGTAATCCTGTTGCAGCGGGGTTTTCAGCAGCCAGAGCAAACCGTGGTTTTTAGCGAGAACGAAAGTGCCCTTGCTGGTCAGCGGCTGGGGCAGGGCGCGCAGGTGTTTTTCCTGGATGAAGTTGCCGTGGATCACATCAGGCTTGGCCAATTGATCACTCAATTGCTGCAAATCAAAAGCCTGCGCCAGCGAAGAAAAGCCAACCATCAACATTAGCCCCACCACAACCCTGTAGCAGCTGCCGAGCCCGCGAGGCTGCGTAGCAGTCGTCCTGCGATTCTTCTGATGTACCACATGTGCAGGTTTTGCGACGGCTTCGCCGCCGAACGCAGCCTCGCCGGCTCGCCAGCTGCTACAGACGGTCTTCAGCAGGGTCATGCGAGCATCCTTTCAACAGCGTCGGTGAAGACCTTGGGTGAGGCCAACTGCATTTCGCGGCTGCTCATGTCGACGGCAACCTGCACGGAACTGGCGCGGGTCAAACGTTCGCCGGTTTCCAGATCGCTGATCAGGTAGCTGATCTTCAGACGGTTCTCCCATTCCACCAGATTGGCGCGCACGTTCAGCTTTTGGCCGAACACGGCGCCGCGCACATAACGCAATTGCAGGTCGATCACCGGCCACGCGTAACCTGACTCGACCATCGCCGTGTAGTTGTGGCCGATCTTGTCCAGCAGCGCGCAGCGGGCGACTTCCAGGTATTTGATGTAATGGCCGTGCCAGACGACGTTCATGGTGTCGACATCAAAGAACGGCACGAGGACTTCCGTATCGGTGTGAAGCACTCCCTTGCTACGCATGCAGCCTCCAGTGTTGCTCGGCGATGCGGTGCAGGCACAGGCGCAATTCACCTTCCAGCGCGCGGTCTTCGATGACCGGCGGGAAGTCTTTGGCCAGCTCTTCATGCATGGCGGCCAGTGCTGGCGGCAATGGACGCGCATCCTCGGCCTTGCTGCGCAGCCAGACGCCCTGGTTGGCGGCCAGCAGGGTGGCAGCGGCGACCTGTTCGGTCAGCTCCAGCACGCGAATCGCATCGCGGGCGGCGATGGTGCCCATGCTCACTTTGTCCTGGTTGTGGCACTCGGTGGAGCGCGAGAAGACGCTGGCCGGCATGGTGTTTTTCAGCGCTTCGGCGGTCCAGGCGCTGGTGCCGATCTGCACGGCTTTGAAGCCATGGTTGAGCATTGCGCGATCCGCGGTGGCACCGGACAGGTTGCTCGGCAAACCGTGGTTGTAACGCTCGTCCACCAGCAAGGCGAGTTGACGATCAAGCAGATCGGCGACGTTGGCCACCAGGTTTTTCAGGCTGTCCATGGCGAACGCAATGTGGCCGCCGTAGAAGTGCCCGCCGTGCAGCACGCGCTCGGCTTCGGCGTCGATAATCGGGTTGTCGTTGGCGCTGTTGAGCTCGATCTCGATGAACGAGCGCAGCCAGTTCAGGCTGTCGGCCAATACGCCGAGGACGTGGGGTGCACAACGCAGGGAATAACGGTCTTGCAGGCGATGCAGCGACGCAGTCGGCGCGTCGATCGCCAGATCCTTGCGCAGCCACGCCGCAACTTGCATCTGCCCCGGATGCGGTTTGGTGGCGAACAGGCGCTCGTCGAAGTGCTCCGGGTTGCCTTGCAGGGCGACTACGTTCAGCGCAGTGATGCGCGTCGCCAGTTGCAGCAGGTAATCGGCGCGGGCATAGGCCAGGCAGGCGAGGCCAGTCATGACTGCGGTGCCGTTCATCAGCGCCAGCGCTTCTTTCGGGCGCAGTACCAGCGGCTCCCAACCCAGTTCGCGGTGCACGTCGGCCGCTTGGCGGCGTTCGCCACGGAACATCACTTCACGCTCGCCGGACAAAGTCGCGGCGACATAGGACAGCGGCGTCAGATCACCGCTGGCGCCCACCGAACCTTCTTCCGGGATCAGCGGCAAAATGTTGTGTTCGAGGAAGGCTTGCAGGCGTTCCAGCAGTTCCACACGCACCCCGGACACGCCGTGGCACAGCGACTGCAAACGCGCCGCCAGTACCGCACGAGTGGCCTGCGCGTCGAGCAGTTTGCCCAGGCCGCAGCCGTGGAAGGTGTACAAATGACGTGGCAGTGCCTCGACGTGATGCAGCGGCACCGCGACCACGCAAGAATCGCCGTAACCGGTGGTCACGCCGTAGATCACGCCTTCCTTGTCCAGCAGGGAGTCCAGGAATCGCGCACCCTTGGCGATACGCTCGCGGTACGCAGGGTCGCCTTGCAACTGCGTCGGCACCTGACGGTTGGCCAGGGCCAGCACGTCTTCGATGCGCAAAGGGAGTTCGCCGAAGGTTACCGGCTCAAGCGTTGGCGTCGTCATCGGTCTTCCAGAAAGGGTAAAAGTTGAACCATTGTTGGGGCGCTTCAAGGCAATAGTGACCCAAGCGTTCGGCATAGCGGGAGGCCCACTGATGAATGACCTGCTCGCGGTCGCTGCGCTTCCACACCACGGCCTCGGCGAACGGTTCGAGGGTCAATCGATAGTCGCCCGTCGGTTTCTTCAGGCACAGCATCAGGTTGATCGGGCATTTCAGCAGGCCGGCCAGCAACCACGGCCCCTGAGGGAACGCGGCCTGATGGCCGAGGAAGTCCACCGTCACGCTGCGCCCGCCATGCAGCGGCACGCGGTCGCCGGCAATCGCCAGCCACTCGCCGCGCTCCAGGCGTTCATGGAGTTGCAGCATGATCAGCGGATCCAGCTCGCTGACCTGAATCAGCCGCAGATTGGTCGCGCCGGCTTCGCCCAGCAAGCGGTTGAATTGCTCGGCGTGCTTGGTGTGCACCAGCACGTTCATCGTGACTTTTTCACCGATTTCGGCCAGCGCACGGCAGACCTCGAGATTGCCCAAATGCGCGCCTACCAGCATCTGCCCGCGGGTGCCGCGCAGTTGATTGCGCAGCAAGGCCGGGTCGATGATTTCAATCTGCTCGATGCTCAACTTGCCGTTCCATACGTCGAGCTTGTCGAGCATGGAGTCGGCGAAGGCCATGAACTGGCCGAAGACTCGCCAATGGGTCGGGCGCAATTCGTTGCGACCACTCCAGTCGGCGAGCCGCTGCTGGTATTGCCAGGCGCTGTGACGGGCGCTGCGCCCGAACAGGAAAAAGTACAGAACGATGCCGTACAGCAGCGGGCTCAGCAGCCGACGGCCCAGCACTTTGGCGCAGAGTGCGGTGAATTTCATCAGCCAGAAGCTGCCGCGCTCTTCGCGATCAGCCCAGTGCTTTTTATCCGCGTCAGTGCTCATGCTCGCCACCGTCGCCAGAGAATCACCGGCGCCCGCAGCAACATGCCGAAGAACAGCCGGGTGTGCATGCTCGAAATCAGCACGTTGTCGTGGAACAGTCGGAAATGCGAGACGCCATCCAGCGGGTAATGGACTTTGGTTTGCAACCATTGCATGGGGAGATTGCGCCAGGCCAGTCGTACGAGAATGTCCGAGTCGAAATCCATGCGCTTGCCGATTTTCGCCGAATCGATCAGCGCCAGGGTCGGTGGTAACGGATAGACGCGGAAGCCGCACATGGAATCGCGAATCTGCAAGGACAGGGTGTTGATCCAGACCATGACGTGAGTCAGGTAACGGGCGTACAAGCGACCTTTCGGCACGCTGGCGTCGTATTGCGGATAGCCGCAGATCACCGCCTCGGGATGGGCGCGTGATAGTTCGATGAAGGTCCGGACGTCTTGCAGATCATGCTGACCGTCGGCGTCCACCTGCAAGGCATGGCTGAAGCCCAGGCGCGAGGCTTCGCGAAAACCGGTCATGACCGCGCCACCCTTGCCCTGGTTGGCGCCGAGTCGGATCAGGAACACCTTGTCGCGCTGGGCCAGTTGATCAAGCACCTTTGCACAGGCCGGGCTGCTGGCATCGTCCACGAGAATGCACGGCAGGCCGCTGGCGAGCACCGCATCAACCACCGTGGTGATGGCGGTTTCGTGGTTGTAGACCGGGATGATTGCGCAAGGGTTATGCATGTTGGGTTTCGCCTGAAACACCGAGGCGCCTGCATCGCGAGCAGGCTCGCTCCCACAGGGGATTCGTGTTGGACGCAGATCCAGTGTGGGAGCGAGCCTGCTCGCGAATGAGTGCGCCGCACTCACCAAGGTTACGCATCGCCTGCCGCCTCCAGCAAGATTCGCCCACTGGAGCAGGTCGCGGTCTCGTTGCGATAGGTGAAATACAACTTGCTGCGCGACGGATCGAAGCGCAGGTGCAGCTGGACTTCATCGCCCGGGCGCACCAGTTGCTGGAATTTCAGCACTTCCATGCCCGCGAATTTTGCCGGCAGGTCCATCAATTGCTGACCCAGCATTAACGCCCACTCCACTTGCACCACGCCGGGCAATACCGGCGCCTGAGGGAAGTGGCCGCTGAAGTAGGCGAGGTCGGGTGGTACCGTCAGTTGCAGGCTCCACTCGCCATCGACTTCGATCTGCTCCAGCACTTCCGGTGCCTTTGGACGCGGCGCCAGCAACAGGGCCTCGACGTTGGCCTGGGGCAGTTTTCCCTGCGCGTTCAGCGGCAGTTGCCGCAGCAGGCGCCAGCGTCGTGGCAGGGCCAGGGCTTCGCAATGCTGGCTCAGATGCTGACGCAATTCTTGCGTGAGGGTGCGTCGACCCTGATTGCGCAAGGCGTGCAGGCCTGACTCGGTCAGCACCAGCAGCGCACCCAACGAAGCGCGGTTTTCCTGAACCACGCCAAGACGCGCTTCGGCGACCCAGTCGTGGGCCATTAGTGCCTGTTCCAGCATCGGTAGCGAGATACGTTTTTCTTCCAGTTTGACGATCCGGTCCAGCCGTCCGAGCAGTTCGAATCGGCCGTCGGCAGCGATTCGCACGGCATCCGCGGTGTGTTCGATATGCCCGGGAGGCAAGTACGGCGAAGCAATGAGCAGGGCGCCGTCGCTGTCCTGACTCAACTCGATAGCAGCAAAGGGCTGCCAGAGCGCATGGCCCTGACGCCAGGCGATGCCGCCGGTTTCCGAGCTGCCGAGGATTTCTGTCGGCCATTGCTGCAGGCGTTGTTGAAGGCTTTGTGCTGCCTCGACCGGCAGGGCGCCGCCGGAGGAAAACACTCGGCGAACCGCACTTAAAGCGGGCCAGTCGAGGTTGTCGCCCATGCGCTTGAGCAGCGCCGGGCTGGCGACCCAGGCGAACGCCGGGTGTTCGCGGCTGGCGCGCTGCAGGTCTTCAGGGAATGCCAGCTGCTTGCGCACAAACGAGCGCCCGGCGCACAGCGGCCACAGCACCCGGAACAACAATCCGTAAATATGTTGAGTGGCGACGCTGCCGATGATGCAAGCCGCGCCAAGATCGGCGCCCCAGAGCCGCTCCAGCGCTTGGACTTCATTGGCCAGTTGGCGCAGGGTTTTGTCGATGCGCTTGGGCGCGCCACTGGAGCCGGACGTGCACAGGCTCAACGAACAGCGATCCAGATCCAGCGCGGCGGCCATCAACGGCGGATGCCGGTAATCGCTCAGGTGCGCGTCATCGGCCTGATCGGTCAGCCACAGATCGACTTCGGTCGACCAGCGCTGGCGAGTCTGGGCTTGCAGGTCTGCGGGCAGCAGCACGCTGACCCCGGCACGCCAGGCACCCAGCAGGGCAATCGCCAGGTCGGCAGCGTCCTCAAGGTGCACGGCAATGCGCCGCACACCCTGGGCTTGCAGGCCCGCGGCGAGGCTCAACGCCTGTTCGCAAAGCTGTGCGTGATTCAGTGCCGGTTCGGCCGTCACGGCACGTTCCGGTTGAGCCTTGAGCAACAGGTGCTCAAGTTTTATCCAATTCATGGGTGGCCTCGTACCCGTTGTCGTATAAGCCATTCAATGGCAAACAGCAGGCCCATCAATCCGTAGGAAATCAGGCCGGTGTACAACATCCACCAACTTAGCGGCGCCCAGAGGGTCAGGGCGGCGGCGAGCAAACCGTTACAGAAGAAAAACACGCACCAGACGATCGTCACCTGGCGGGTATAAGCAATCGCCTTGGCCGGCAGTTGCGGTTCGCGCAAACGCGCCAGGCGTTCGATGATCGGCGGGCCAACGATCAAGCTCAGGCCAAACAGCCCGAGCATGAACGCGCTGATAAGCACCGGGTACCAGCGCAACAGCAGCGGGCTGTCGAACAACGCCAGCAGCAGGCAAAAAGCAATCGCGGTGATCGCCATCCACAGACTGCCAGGCTTGCGCGCACCGAGCAGTGCCCGGGCCAGCCACAGGCTGCCCAGCAGCAGACCGAACTGCCACGGGGCAAAGTGCTCCATGCCGAAATACACCGCAAAGGGGTACAGCAGGCCCGCCAGCAGCAGGCCGAGGCCGATCAGTCGGCTCATGCGGCCGGCTGAACCAGACGGTAGACCGCCTCGACCACGTCGCTGACGGTTCGCACCGATTTGAACTCTTCGGCAGCGATTTTCTTGCCGGTCTGGCGTTTGATGTGATCGATCAGGTCGACCGCGTCAATGCTGTCAATTTCCAGGTCCTGATACAGGTTGGATTCGAGGCTCACGCGCTCGGGGTCCAGCTCGAAGAGTTCGACCAGAGCATCGCGCAGGGTGTTGAAGATGTCGTCACGAGTTTGCATGGTCCGGTCTCAAGCTGCCTGTTTTGCAGTGACGAACGCCGCAAGGCTCGCCACGTTGCTGAAGTGATTGCGGGTGTCTTTGGCGTCGGCGTCGATTTTGATGCCGTACTTTTTCTGGATTGCCAGGCCGAGTTCCAGAGCGTCTACCGAATCCAGGCCCAAGCCTTCGCCGAACAGCGTCTGGTCGTCGCCGATGTCTTGTGCGCTGATGTCTTCAAGGCCCAGGGCATCGATGATCAGTTCTTTGATTTCACGGTGTAGATCGCTCATCTTCGGCGAGCTCCTTAATATAGTAATGATGCAAATAGTCATTGAGCTTGCGCGAGGCCTGAGGAGCAGGGCCCAGCGAGGCGAAGGCTTGTGGGTCTATATCGGCCCCGACACGGAAACTGAAGTGCACGCGGCGTTTGGGGATCCGATACCAGGGCTCGGCCTTGGTCAACGTAGTCGGGCTGACCTTGATGATCACCGGGGTGAGGATTTTCGCACCGCGCAGAGCGATTGCCGCAGCACCCCGATGGAAGGCTGGCGCCTGACCGGGTTGAGTGCGGGTGCCTTCGGGAAAGATGATCAGGGTCTGGCCGCTTTTCAGCGCGTCGGCAGCGGCATCGAGCATGTCCATGCTGCCGTCGTTGCTGATGTATTCGATGCAGCGCAGCGGGCCGCGGGTAAAGGGGTTCTCCCAGAGGCTTTGCTTGACCACGCAGTTGGCGTGGCGCACCAGGCCGATCAGGAACACCACATCGATCAGCGACGGGTGATTGGCAATGATCATTTGCCCCGGTCGCCCGAGTTTTTCGGCGCCCTGGATGTCGTAAGTCAGCACGCCGGTGCGAGCCATGAACCGCACAAAAAACCAGAACAGACGAGCGACAGTGTGCCGCGCTCGCCGCCGGTGTGTCCGGGCATCGCCGGGCAGGCAATTCAGCAGCGGGAAAACCACAAGCCGCAGGCACAGCCCGCCCAACCCGAACAGGGTGAAGCTTGCGGCAGTAGCCAGCAGGCGCCAGTAATAGGCGTCGCGGTTTTTTTCGGTTACAGGTTGCGTTGCCAGGTCCATACACGATTTTTCCAGGCATGTTGGCAGGTTGTCTGCTGGCCGAGCAGGGTACTCAATAGGTTCAGGGCATGGGGCCAGTGGGCTTTGGACAACTCATCCGCGGCGCTGTTCAGGGACAACTGCCAGTCGTTTCCGGGAGTGATCAGCAGGCCGACCGCGTAAGGGAATGGCACGTCGTCGATCCAGGTCGAGTAGGCTTCGGGCGGTTGCTCTTCGGTGACGATCAGCAGTACTGCGGGAGCGCCCTCGGAAAGCAAAGCCGCGGCCTCTAGCATGCCGTGTTCAAGGCCGTCACCGGCTGCAGCGAGGGCCGTCATTTCGCTGGTTTCGCCGCGCATGATCGACCACAGGCCGATGATCGCGTTGTGCACGGACAGGCTGAATTGAGTCGGCGACAGCGGCTGATCGGCAGCCAGATCGCTGAGAATATCGAAAGTGCGCGGGGTTTCGCCGTGGCGAGAAATAAAGACCAACGGTAGGTCCTGGCGGCCATCGGCCAAGGGCCAGCCGACACTGAACGCCATTCGCGCCAGACGACTGAGTCGCCGGCGCTGCATGGCCGGCAGAAACGAGACGTCGGGGGCGGCATCGCTGCTCGCAAGCACGACCGGTTGTCGGCTCCAGGCTTGCCAATCGTCCACGCTTTCGAGCCCAGGGGCCCACGCGCGCCATTGGGCGATGTTGAAATTGATCACAGACATTCATCCCGCCCCTGCGGGCTTCCTTGACGCGGTGAGTCGCAAAAAACGCGAACTACCTTACGTAGCGCTTAGCGCCGAGTGGCGCGCATTATCCCGTTGCGGCGGGCGTGTAGCAAATGATGGTTACATTTTGCTCAATGAAATGTACCGGTTGGTTCGTGCAATGGCTATCACTTGGCCATTATCCACGTCGTGGTGGGCATGTCTGTCAGCTCTGTCAGTGGTCAACGGCAGAGTTAGCGGCTTTTTTATTGAGAGATTGCCGATGACTGTGTAGTCCCTATGCCGGGGAGGTAGCTAAGCAGCGCCGTGGACTACTACACTCGGTCATTCTTTGATACACGGAGGTTTTGACATGCGGCGCGTGGTGTTCAATCAGAAAGGTGGCGTAGGCAAATCCAGCATTGCCTGCAATCTGGCGGCGGTCAGTGCCAGCGAGGGCTATCGCACACTCTTGGTGGATCTCGATGCCCAGGCCAACTCCACTCAGTACCTGACGGGGCTCACCGGTGCTGACATTCCGATGGGAATCGCCGATTTTTTCAAACAGACCCTGTCTTCCGGACCGTTCTCCAAAAAAAGCCAGGTCGATATCTACGAAACCCCGTTCGACAACCTCCACGTCATCACTGCCACTGCCGAGCTGGCTGACTTGCAGCCCAAGCTTGAGGCCAAACACAAGATCAACAAGCTGCGCAAATTACTTGAGGAGCTGGACGGCGATTACGACCGGATCTACCTCGATACCCCGCCAGCGCTGAATTTCTACGCGGTATCTGCATTGATTGCCGCTGATCGTGTGCTGATTCCCTTCGATTGCGACAGCTTCTCGCGTCAGGCGTTGTACGGCTTGTTGGCAGAAATCGAAGAATTGAAGGACGACCACAACGAAGGACTGGAAGTCGAAGGTATCGTCGTCAACCAGTTCCAGGCTCGCGCCAGTCTGCCTCAACAAATCCTCGACGAACTGATCGCCGAAGGCCTGCCGGTATTACCGGTGTACCTGGGCAGCTCGGTGCGCATGCGTGAATCCCACCAGGCCAACACGCCGCTGATCCACCTCGACCCGCGTCATAAGCTGACGCAGCAATTCGTCGATCTGCACAACCTGCTGGAAAACGCCTGACCGCTCAGGGTCAGATGCCCTGACTGCGCAACCAGCTCATCAACTGCGGTAACGGGAAGGCGCCGCTCTGGCGTGCCACTTCCCGGCCGTTCTTGAACAGAATCAGACTCGGGATCGAACGGATCCCCAGCTGCGCTGACAACTGCTGGTTTGCCTCGCTGTCCAGCTTGGCCAGTCGACACTTGCCCGCCAATTGCACCGCCGCCTGCTCGAACACCGGCGCAAACGACTTGCACGGCCCGCACCACTCCGCCCAAACGTCCACCAGCAGCGGCAGATCGCCTTTGATCTGGCTGGCGTAATCGCTTTGCTTCAGTTCGAAGGGTTTATTCAACAGGACTTCGGCTTTGCAGCGGCCGCATTTTGGATGGTCGTTGAGGCGCTCGGCGGGGATGCGGTTGAGGCCGTTGCAGTGGGGGCAGGGAATGAGGAGTGGGTCGGTCATGCGGATGATCCTGTAAAGAAGCCGATCATCTCTATGTGGAGACGTCTGCTCACATTTTCAATTGTGCAGCGTCCGGCGATAAAACTAGGCTGAGTCGTACTGAGCGAGACCGTTGGTCTGCTCAGGATTATCGCAACTTGCGATATTTTTGGTCTGTGATTAACTCCCCATAGCAGAGTGCGATAAGGATGTTGCATGCATGTCATCACCGAAAAACGAATACGTGAAGCCAAGGAAAAGTGGCCGCGGGCAGCCAATGCGCTGGAGCAGTGGTATCGACTCGCCAAAGGGAGTAACCCGGGAGACTTCGCGGCGATGAAGTCAATTTTTCCCGCGACTGACAAAGTCGGCGAGTTTCATGTGTTTGACATCGGTGGCAACAAGTTGCGGCTGATCGCTTTTGTCAGGTATCGATCGCAAAAGCTTTATATCAAGCATGTGCTGGATCACCGCGAATATGACCGCGGAAAATGGAAGGAGGAAAGAGCATGAGTGTTCTTATCAAAAGAGCTGCCGAGCATTGGGAGTTTGTCTCGCCTGTGCTGCGCAAACCAAAAAATGAAGATGACTATGACATGTTGGCGCAGGCGCTAGACGAGTTGCTCGAGATGACGGGCGATGATGAGTCCCATCCGCTGATGAGTCTGGTGGATATCATCGGTGACTGGATCGAGGAATGGGATCACAAGCATCACCCAATGCCGAAGCCCAGCGGTGTCGACGTTCTTGGCTACATGATGCGCGAACACGGATTGAGCCAAAGCGAGTTGCCCGGCGTCGGCACCCAATCGGTGGTCTCCGAGATCTTGAGCGGCAAGCGTCAGCTCAACCTGCGGCAGATACGCTGGTTGGCCGAGCGCTTTGGAGTGTCGGTGGAGACCTTTATCTGATCGGGTTCAGGAAGAGCAACTGATCTCCAAATGCTTGCCCCACTCCGGCGGCCGCTCGGCATAGCTCTCCATCCCCGGTTGCTCCTCGAACGGATTGCTCAGCACTGCGTGCAGCCGGCGTACCTCTGAATAGTCGCCACTCTCCGCCGCATCAATGGCTTTCTGCGCCAGGTAGTTGCGCAGGATGTAGAGCGGATTGACGGCGTGCATCCGTTTGCGACGTTGTTCCTGATCAGCCTCGCCTTCACGAACAACCCGGGCGATGTAGAGCTCGCCCCAGGCATCGAAGCCTTTGATGTCGACGAAGTCATCGCGCAAACGGGCGACGGCCAGTTCAGGTGATTCTTCCCCCAAACGGCGGAAGAACAGGCTGTAGTCGACGCCACTGTTCTGCATCAGTTGCAGCAGGTGCTCCAGCAGTTTCTGGTCATCATCTTCGGCTGTGGTGAAACCAAGGCGGCGGCGCATCAGGTCCAGGTAATGGGCCTGGTACAACGGGAAGTACAGGCCGAGGGTTTCACGCAGGGCTTCGACGCTGATGAACGGCGTCAGGGCCTGGGCCAGGGCGCTGAGGTTCCACTGGCCGATCGGCACCTGGTTGCTGTAGGAGTAACGACCCTGGTCATCGGAGTGGTTGCAGATGAAGTGGGCGTCGAAGTCGTCGAGGAAGGCGAACGGGCCGTAGTCGAAGGTAATGCCGAGGATCGACATGTTGTCGGTGTTCATCACGCCGTGGCAGAAGCCATAGGCCTGCCATTTGGCGATCAGCTCGGCGTTGCGCTCAACGATTTCGCGGAACATCGCCAGGTACGGTTCCGACTGTTCCAGGCATTCCGGGAAATGCATGGCCAGCACGTGGTCGCCGAGTTCTTTTTGCTTCTCGGGGCGTTTGGTGTAGTAGAAATATTCAAAATGCCCGAAACGCACATGGCTCGGCGCCATGCGCAGGACCATGGCTGCGCGCTCCTGCTTCTCGCGCCACACCGGCGTGTCGGAGCCGATCACGCACAGCGCGCGGGTGGTCGGGATGTTCAGGGCATACAGCGCTTCGGAGGCGAGAAACTCGCGGATCGAGGACCGCAGCACCGCCCGCCCATCACCCATACGCGAAAAGGGCGTCTGGCCGGCACCCTTGAGGTGCAAGTCCCAATGCTCGCCGGCCTCGTTGTACACCTCGCCCAGCAACAGACCGCGACCATCGCCCAGCTGCGGGTTGTAGGAACCGAACTGATGACCGGAATAGACCATCGCCCTCGGGACTGCGTCAGCCCAGAGCTTATGGCCGCTGAACAGTTCGGCGAACTCCGGGGTTTCGGCCACGGAGGGGTCGAGATCGAGCAGCGCCATGGCGGCGGGGCTGGCCACCACCAGGCGTGGATTGTCGATGGGCTCAGGCAGCACGTGGACAGAAAACGTATCGCCCAGGCGGGCGAAACGATTATCGAAGGTCAGTTCGTCGAGGGCTTTCAAGGGCCATCTCCAGCAGAATGTCCGAGCATTCTGCTAGGGATAAGCCGCTTAGTCGAGCTTGGCGGCCGGCGGCTCTTGCGCAGGCTTGCCATCTCTCATGGGCACGATGGTTTTGGTTTCCGGCTCTATAGGCACCATTTTGTATTCCTGGCCTTGAACGTTCTTGAGATAAACCTCCATCTGCCGGAACGAGATGTTGATGTGATGTTTCTTGAACTCACGGTTGATAAAGCGGTTGACCTCATCGAGCACCGGGTTGCGGTCACCGAGGTCGCGCACATGCATGCGCAACTCGTGGTCGAGGGTGCTTTCGCCGAAGTTCAGGAAGTACACGTGGGGTTCCGGGTCTTTCAACACGCGCGGGTTATCGCGTGCGGCCTTGAGCAGCAACTCCTTGACCAGGTCCAGGTCCGAGCCGTAATCGACACCGAGCTTGAGGGTCACTCGGGTGATGGTGTCGGTCAGGGACCAGTTGATCAGTTGACCGGTGATGAACGTCTTGTTCGGGACGATGATGTCCTTGCGGTCGAAGTCGGTGATGGTCGTGGCACGGATGCGGATCTTGCTCACCGTACCGGACAGGTTGCCGATGGTGATGGTGTCGCCAATCCGCACCGGGCGTTCGAACAGGATCATGATCCCGGAGATGAAGTTCGCGAAGATTTCCTGCATCCCGAAGCCGAGACCCACCGACAGCGCCGCCACCAGCCATTGCAACTTGTCCCAGCTCACGCCGAGTGTTGACAGGGTCGAGACGAAACCGATGCCAGCGATCACGTAAGACAGCAACGTGGTGGTGGCGTATGCACTGCCCTGAGCCAGGTTCAGTTTCGACAACACCAACACTTCCAGCAGCCCCGGCAAGTTACGCGCGAGGGCGAAGGTGATGCCGATGATAATCAGCGCGCCGAGCAAGTCGCCAATACTGATCGGCACCATGCTCATGTTGGCACCGGTGCCGCTGGTGTATTCGTAGAGGGTGACGTTATCCAGGTACGAAAACACCGAGATCAGATCGGACCAGACCCAATACAACGCCGCGATGAAACCACCGAGCAGTGCCAGGCGAATCAGTCGCAGGGACTGCTCGTTGACCTTCTCGATGTCCAGGGTCGGCTCTTCGATCACCGCTTCGCCGTCGCCGGCCTCTTTCGCGGCCTGGCGTTTGGCCAGGGCGCGCTGGTAGGCCAGACGGCGTGCCGCCACGCTGAGACCGCGCACGAAGGTGGCTTCGATCACCAGCCAGAACATCAGGAGGTACAGGGTGTTGATCAACCGGTCACTGAGCTTCAGCGCGGTGTAGTAATAGCCGAAGCACACCGCCACGAACAACGCGACAGGCAGGACGGTGAACATGATCCCCACAGCCTTGCGGAACAGCGAAGCGTTCTGATGCGTCGGGCTGCTGATCAGCAAGCGGCTGAGCAGCCAGGCCATCAACGCGTAGCAGGTCAGCACCACCGGCATGCCGAGCACGTCATCGGCCAGCGCCGCCGGTTGCAGTTCCGCGACCGCCACGACAGCGACGAGGGCCATCACCACCAGCCCGAGCCGGCGGACCCAACCTTGAAGGAATTCGACCTGAGGTTTTTCCCAGCGGAAGTGCAGTTCGGCCACACCGCCCGGCGCGAGGGTCCGGTAGGCGGTGTAAAACACCAGCCAGGCCTGAGCCATTTGCAGCAGCGCCGCACCCATGTTGGCGTTCTGTCCGCGGGCGTCGATTTGCAAGGCCAGGCCACACAAGGCCAGGCCTATAGAAACCGGCATCGCCAGCAAAATGTTGATCAGAATGGCCTGGGGGGTGTGCCACTGGCTGTCACGCTTGAAGTGGCCGATGTCCTGGTGAACCTTGTTCAGTCGGGCATACAAGCTTTTGCGCCGCCACAGCAGGGCACCGATCAGTAACGCCAACGGCAGGAACAGCAACGGTCGCTGGGTCAGACCATCGGTCAATTCGCTCAGGCTCGAGGCCCAGGGCAGGGTGGTGACCTGTCGTTGCAGGCGTTCCGGCACGCCGCGCATCCACTCCGGGTCCAGCGGTTTGTTGCTGGGAATCCAGAACATCTGCTCATCGAGGGTCGCCCGCAGGCTTTGCGCGGTGCTGAGCAATTGCTTCTGATTGAGCTGCAACGTGATGGATTCATTGAGCACCGCGCTGAGTTCGCGGTTCAGCCGCTCCAGCAGGTCGGCGCGGGTCGTGGCCAGTTCCAGCAGGCTCTTGCGCAGTTGCGGGGTGACTTGCTCGGGAGGCTGAGTCGACAGCAGGTTGTCGACGTAGGTCGCCGGGTTGCTGAGCAGTTCCCGTTGCTGGCTGACTTCGAATTGATAGAGGCGAATGTCGGCGATCTGGTCGGCCAGGTCGCGGTCGAGCTTGAGGCGTGGCAGGGCCTGTTTCTGTTTGTAGAGGATCTTGGAGAGCAACAGGCTGCCCTTGAGCACGTTGATTTGCTCGTCCAGCGCCGAATCGCTCTGGGTCACATTGTCCAGCTGCTGCTTGGTCTGCAGGTTCTGCTGGGTGACTTCGTTGAGGCGGTCAGTACTTTTAAGCAGATAGTCCGAGAGTTTCAGGTTGGCCGCGCTTTCGGTAGCCAGCAGGCTGCTGCCGCCGGACTTCTGCGCTTCGATGGACTGCTGGGTCACTGTTTCTTGGGATTGAGCCAGGCGCTTCTGGTTGATCAGGTTTTGCAGCTCCTGGATTTCCTGATCCAGACGATCGGATTTTTCCGATAGCAAATCATGCTGGCTGTTGCCCAGGTCCTGCAGTTGACTGTTGCCGGCCAGTTCCTGGCGACGTAACGGGATCAGGGCATTCAGCGCCGCGAGTTCGGCGTTGAGCTGGTCGCGTTGCTCAGGGGTCAAGGTCTTGCCGGCGTCTTTGCCGGCCTTGAGGATGTTGTTGATCTGCTGGATGCGCGTCTGGCTGCTAGAAATTTCGGCCTGGGCGCGCTCGGGGCGGGTCTGGGCAGTAATCACCAGACTGTTGGCGTCAGCCAGGGCTTTCTGCAGATCGCTTTGCTGGGTAGAGCGCTCGGTGAGCATTTGCTCCAGTTGCTGAATAGGCTCTTTGGCATAGCGCTGCGGTACTGGCAGCACTTTGGAGGCTTTGAGCTTGGTCAGTTCTCGCTGGTTCTCGATGTTCTGCTTCGGGGCGTTGGCCAGTTGCTGTTTGAGATCGGCCAGTTTCTGCTCGTAATCACGCTGGTTGTTGAGCTGTGTCAGCGTGCTTTGCAAAATACTTTGCAGGGCTTTCTGATCGGCTTCCGGCAGTTTGCGCTCGGCGATCTTGTCCAGGTTCGCCTGCACGGCTTCGCTGGACGGCGGTTCGGCCGCTTGCAATGTACCGACAGAAAGACTCAAGCCCAGCAGGGCCATGATGAAAAACGTGCGCAGGGTTGACATAGAGACCGATCGAAAACGAGACGAAGTGGGGGGCGTGTTGACGTTTAATCACGGATCGCGTTGGAGCTGTGAGCGATCCGCGCAAGGCGCGGGACGAAGGTAAGGGTTGTTTCCTTACCAAGTCCCGCAACGCAGTGCGGCTCGCTCACAGCTCCAACCCGCAGGGCCCAGCCCCGCAAAGCGCAATCCGTCGTTATTCGTCGTTCATTTGGAGCAACCAAACTTCTCTCCTCATGCCTAGTCTTGCGCTTTGCGGGGATGGGCGCGACCGTGATTAAACGTCAACACGCCCCCTAGTTTAGAGGAAGAGTCCCGGGCCGGGGCGACTTCCTTCGGGGAATCTGACGCCCACTTTGCCGATCTTGTTCCCCTCCATGACCGCGACGGTCCAAATGGTGTTGTTCCACTCCACCTGGTCACCGACTACGGGTGCACCGCCCACTTTCTGGGCTATGAAATGGCCGAGCGACATGTCCGGATCGATGCCTTCGACTTTCAAACCGTACAGCGCCGCAACCGCAGCCAGCTGGGCGTCTCCTTCGAGTACGAAGTCGCCGAAGAAGCGCAAGTCGAGGCCCCGTTGCGGCGCCTGGCTGAAGAGTTTTCCGAGGGCTGGAAGGTTGTGTTCATGGCCGATTACGCACAGCAAATCGTCGACTTCGAGCACCGTACTACCCGACGGATGGAGCAGTTGCTGGCGACGAAACAGCGCCGCGATGCGAGTACCTTCGGGCATTTTCAGTTCGCGAAGTGGCGAGCCGATGCACCATTTCTCGGCACCGAGGCGATAAACGAACAGCTCCCACTCACTGGTGACATGCACTTCCAGAGCAGCGCGGGAGATCGGCGCAGGCTCCGGCGGAACGGTCACTTTCAAAAGCTTCGCCACCCACGGCAGGCTCGTACCCTGCACCAGCAGCGACACCAATACGATAAAGAACGCGAGGTTGAAGTAGAGCTGGGCGTTGGGCAGGCCGGCCATCAGCGGGAACACCGCCAGAATGATCGGGACCGCGCCGCGTAACCCGACCCAGGAAATGAACGCCTTCTCGCGCCCATGGAACGCCTTGAACGGCAGCAGGCCGACCAAAACCGACAACGGCCGGGCAAACAGAATCATCCACAGCGCCAGACCCAGGGCAGGCAGGGCAATCGGCAACAAGTCGTGGGGCGTTACCAGCAACCCCAGCACCAGGAACATACCGATTTGCGCCAGCCAGGCCATGCCATCGAGCATGTGCAAAATGCCGTGGCGACTGCGCACCGGGCGGTTGCCGATGACCAGGCCGCACAGGTAAACCGCCAGAAAACCGCTGCCGTGCAAGGCGTTGGTCAGGGCAAACACGACCAGTCCGCCGGCAATGACCAGAATCGGATAAAGGCCGGTGGCCAGGTGGATACGGTTGACCAGTTGCAGCATGAGCCAGCCGCCACCCAGGCCGATGACGGCACCGATACCGAACTCACGCAGCAGGTGGGTCAACAGGCTCCAGTGCAGACCGGTCTGGCCGCTGGCGAGCATGTCGATCAGGGTCACGGTGAGGAACACCGCCATCGGGTCGTTGCTGCCGGACTCGATCTCGAGGCTGGCGGTGACCCGTTCGTTCAGGCCTTTGCCGCCTAGCAGCGAGAACACCGCCGCGGCGTCCGTAGATCCGACAATCGCGCCGATCAGCAGGCCCTGGATCAGGTTCAGGTTGAACAGCCACGCGGCTGCCATGCCGGTCAGCCCGGTGGTGATCAACACCCCGACCGTCGCCAGCGACAGCGCCGGCCATAACGCCACGCGGAAGCTGGAAACCCGGGTGCGCAAGCCGCCGTCGAGCAGGATGACTGCCAGGGCGAGGTTGCCGACCAGATAGGCCGTTGGGTAGTTATCAAAAATAATGCCGGCGCCGTCGACGCCAGCCGACATGCCCACCGCGAGGATGATCACCAGAATCGGGATACCGAGGCGCGATGAAAGTGAACTCACCAGAATGCTTGCACCTACCAGCAACGCGCCGATCAAGAACAGGCTGTTGATGGTCGTCGCATTCAAAGGCAGTACTCCAGAAAGCTGAAAGGCGGGCGCAAACTGACCATGCAGTCTGCGTGCCAGCGATTCTAACCTGTTGAAATGTGATGCTGTCAAAAAGGTTTTTTGACAGTGCGTGGCCTGGATTTTTGTTCGACTTGCAACCGACCCCTCACCCTAACCCTCTCCCCAGAGGGGCGAGGGGACTGACCGAGGTGCTTGTGCGAAATATTGCGACCTGAGATTGCGAGTCGAACTCAGGTTCTGGACAGCATGAAGATCGGCTCCCTTTCCCCCTCTCCCCTATGGGGAGAGGGCTGGGGTGAGGGGTGGTTTTGAGCGAGCCACATATTCAGATCAGAGGCTAAACCGCCCAACCATGTTGTTCAGGTCCAGCGCCAATCGCGACAGTTCATTACTCGCGGCACTGGTCTGGTTAGCCCCGGTCGCCGACTGCACCGACAGATCACGAATGTTCACCAGATTGCGGTCCACTTCGCGGGCCACCTGCGCCTGCTCTTCGGCAGCGCTGGCGATCACCAGGTTGCGTTCGTTGATTTCGACGATGGCGCTATTAATAGTGTCGAGCGACAGGCCTGCACCACGGGCGATGTTCAAGGTCGATTCAGCACGCTCGGTGCTGTTGCGCATCGAATCCACCGCGTGTTCGGTACCGCTCTGGATGCTGCCGATCATGCGTTCGATTTCGCTGGTCGATTGCTGGGTGCGATGGGCCAGGGCACGAACCTCGTCCGCTACCACGGCGAAACCACGACCGGCCTCACCGGCACGGGCGGCTTCGATGGCGGCGTTCAATGCCAGCAAGTTGGTCTGGTCAGCCAGGCCACGAATCACGTCCAGCACTTTACCGATGTCACGGGATTCGTTGGCCAGGTCGCCAATCAGGGTCGCGGTGCTCTGCACATCGGCGCTCATGCGTTCGATGGCGCTGACGGTTTCCTGCACCAGGTCACGGCCATCACCGGCAGAGGTGGTGGCATTTTTCGAGGCTTCGGACGTGCTGACGGCATTGCGCGCGACTTCTTCCACGGCGCTGGTCATTTCGTTGACAGCGGTGGCGGCCTGTTCGATTTCGTTGTTCTGTTGGGTCAGGCCACGAGCGCTTTCGTCGGTGACACTGTTGAGCTCTTCAGCGGCGGACGCCAGTTGCGTGGCGGAACCGGAAATCCGTTGCAGGGTGTCGCGCAGCTTGTCCTGCATCTTCGACATGGCCAGCAGCAAGCGGCCGGCTTCATCCTCACCGTCTACTGTGATCGGGCGAGTCAGGTTGCCTTCGGCAATTTCTTCGGCAGCGCTCAGGGCATTGGCGATTGGCTTGGTGATGCTGTTGGTCAGCAACCAGGCGAAAAGCAGGGTCAGGCCGGTCGCGATCACCAACAGGGTCACCACCAGGTTGAAGGCCGAGTCGTACTGGTCGGCAGCTTGCTGATTGGTGTCGAGGGTCTGCTGCGTATTGATCTCCAGCAGGCGGTTCAACACGGCATTGACCGCTTCGGAGTTGCTCAGCAATTCAGTGTTCAGCAGGGTGCGCAATTCGTCGACCTGATTGTTGCGCGACAGGGTCTTCATGCGGTCTTCGATCTGACGGTACTGGCCGAGCAACTGCACGTACTGGTCGTAGGCCGAACGTTCCTGCGGGCTGGAGATCAGTTTTTCGTAAATCGCCTGAGCGGCGCGAATCTGCTGATTGCGGGTTTCCAGCAGTTCCATGGTCTTTTGCTGGACGTCCGGTTCGCGGTTCACCAGCAAACGGTAGGACAACACCCGCAGGCGCAGGGTGAGTTGCGTGAACTCGTCGAGGCTTTTGATGCTCGGCACGCTGCTCAAGGTGATGTCCTCGGCGGCGCCGCGAATCTTGCTCATCTGGTTCAAGGCAAACACGCCCAAAACCAACATCAGGACGCCAATCAGGGCAAAACCGAGGAACGCCCGCGGTGCGATATTCATATTACGAAGGGACATGGTGTTTACCGAAAAGAGCGCATCCGTGCGGCGCTGAGACTGACGTATGGGTGACTTATCGGTCATACGACTAAAGTCTTGAGGCCCTGCGCGTTTTTGTCGCACAACCGCCCCGGCGACGAAGTGCAGGAACCAGATTGGCCAATCACAGTCTTTAAAGTTCGCGAGGAAGGTCGCCCGCCTGGAAAATCAAGGCCTTGCGCCCCAATAACCCTGGCATCCGTGGTGACTTTTCTTTATCGTACGCGCCCTTTGAAAATGCTTGGAAAATCAAAATGTTGGAAGCATCCCTAAGCCAATTGGAACAGCTGGTCAGCGACCTGGTGCAACAGAACCAGACCCTGCTCGGCACTAACCAAACCCTGAGCGCAGAACTGGCCCAGGCCAAGGATGAAAACGAAAGCCTGCAACTGAGCCTGATGGAACAGGAAGAGAAACAAGGGGCTACCGCTGCACGCATTCAGGCCCTGGTTGAGCGCGTTAGCGCCGGCCCAGTCAGCGCATGAATCACGGCGCCGCAGGGGTAAAAGTCGTCTCGATCCTGGGGGAGGACTATTCGATCAAGGCGCCGGCCGGGGAAGAGCAAACCCTGCTGGACGCCGCGTTAATGCTGAAGGCTGCCCTGGCCGACACCAAAAAGAAGTACCCGACGCTGATCGGTGACCGCTTGCTGGTGCTGGCCGCGATGAATCTGTGCTCCCAGCAGATCGAAATGCAGAAACAGCACAAGCAGGAACTCGACCGTTACCAAGAGCAAGTCAGCGCCACGGTTGAAGTGATTTCCAAGACGATCGGCCAGCAAGGCTGATTGTCACAGTTCAGAGCGCCCTTTGGCCTAGGGCGCTTTCAATCAATTGACGGCCACGACCAGAGCACACCAGCTTAGCGCCAGCCGATCAAGATTTCCCACTCGCCATTCTCCTTCTTTTTATAAACAACGCTATTTACGATCATGGTGGTCCCCTCCTTTCTGATGAAGTGGTCACCCACCGCGAGTAGGGGGGCATACTCCTGGTTGCTGATCGATTGGGATGTTTTGTAAGTGACGTCGGAGTCGAATCCAATTTCAACGAAGATACGACTGTCATTTGCTTCTACAAATCGCTTCTTGGTCACTCTGTCACTCATTGGGCCATCGTTCACCATCGCACCGACTCTGGCGTGTTTGATAAAGAACTCAGCATCTACTGCAACGCTGGGCTGTAGTGGCATTGCATTTTCTTTGTTCATGATTTCACCTTTACATTAGTGACAAGGGCGCCGGTGCTGTTGATCACTCCGCAAAACAGGACTTGGGCAGACCTAACCTAGTCGCAGAACACTCGCTTGTAACCTGTCAAAGTTGACAGGTCGCATCTGATGCGCACGATCATCTCTCCCGATCATCAACAAAGAGGTCTGCGCTTTAAAGACGATTTAAGTTGATTTTGTGTACAATCGGCACGCCAGTTGCAGTGTTTCAGCCTCTTATTCTTTGGGGGTGCTCCATGCAGTTCTGGCGACGCAGTATTCAATGGCAGTTGATCCTGAGCATGGGCACCGCCCTGCTGGTCAGTATTCTGATCGTGGTTGGCATTTATACCCTCGTGGTCAATCGTCTCGCCGAGCGCTATCTGGTCGAACAAGCGCTGCCGTCGAGCATCGAAGCGATGCGCAACGACATCGAGCGAATCCTCGTTCAACCCCTCACCGCCGCCAAGGACATCGCCAGCAACAGCATGGTGCGCGACTGGTTGGCCGGGGGTGAAAGCAGTGCCCAGACCAACGCCTTCGTCACCTATCTGGAAGGCATCCGCGCCGAGCACAAAGCCTTTACCGCGCTGATCGTCGGCACTGCTTCAAACCACTACTTCACCGAAAAAGGCCTGGACCGGACCCTCAGTCGTTCCAACCCCAAAGACGCCTGGTTCTACTCGTTCCTCGACAGCAACCAGCCGCGCACCCTCAATATCGACAATGACACCGCGACCGGAGAGTTGGCGCTGTTCATCGATCTCAAGGTCGAGCAGGCCGGCAAAATCGTGGGCGTTGCCGGGCTCGGCCTGAGCATGAAAGAGCTGTCGGAGCTGATCCATAACTTCAACTTCGGTGAGCGCGGCAAGGTCTATCTCGTGCGTTCCGACGGTTTGATCCAGGTTCACCCCGAAGCGCAGTTCAGCGGCAAACGCACACTGGCCGAACAGATTGGCGCCCCGGCAGCGCAAGCCGTCATGGGCCAGCTCTCTACTTCCACCGCATCCGCCACCCACAGCAGCTTTGTGCGCGAAGGCGAAGATTTCCTGGCATTGAGCCTGCCGTTGCGGGATTTGGGCTGGACCCTGGTGGCCGAAGTGCCACAGTCGCAGATCTACGCCGAAGCCCGCCGCGCCATGTGGATGAGCAGCGGCATCGGCCTGGCGGTGGCGCTGGTTTGCCTGATGCTGGTGGTGGTGTTAGCCCGTGGATTGGTGCGGCCGATCCGTCAGGTAACAGCGGCGCTGGTAGCCATCGGTAGCGGTGGTGGAGATTTGACCCACAGGTTAGATTCCAGTCGCGCCGATGAGCTGGGTGACCTGGCTCGCGGCTTCAATCGGTTCCTGGACAGTCAGCGCGACATGATCGGCGAAGTGCTGACCACCAGCGAGCGTTTACGCACGGCGGTCGGGCAGGTGGCGCGGGTGGTGGACAACACCGCGGAACGCTCAGGTCGCCAGCAGGAAATGACCGACATGGTCGCCACCGCCGTTCACGAAATGGGCCTGACCGTGCAGGAAATCGCCCAGAACGCCGGCAACGCTGCGCTGGCTTCGCAAACTGCCCGCGATGAAGCGATGCAGGCGCGGGAAGTGGTGGGCGGGTCGATCCGGCGTATTGAAAGCATGTCCGATGAAATCGGCCTCGCTGCCAGTGCGGTGGGCGAGTTGGCCCATCAGGTGGCGTCCATCGATCAGGTGCTGGCGGTGATTCGCGGGATTTCCGAGCAGACCAATTTGCTGGCGCTCAACGCGGCCATCGAAGCGGCGCGGGCCGGGGACATGGGGCGTGGGTTTGCGGTCGTGGCGGATGAAGTGCGGACGTTGGCGCGGCGGACGCAGTCGTCCACCGATGAGATTCAGCAGATGATCGGCAGTCTCAAGCAAGGCGCAGAAAATGCAGTGTCGTCGATGCATTCCGGGCAAGCGGCGACCGGCACGGGCGTTGAGTCGAGCCAGCGCACCGGGGCGTCGTTGACGGCGATTACCGGGCAGGTCGAGCGCATCAGCGACATGAACCATCAGGTGGCGACGGCGACGGAAGAGCAGTCGGCGGTGACGGAAGAGATCAACCGCAACGTGCAGGGGATTTCCGATTTGGCCCGGGCGACGGCAGGGGAAGTCAGAGCTTGCCGTGAGGACTGTCAGACGTTGCAGCGGTTGGCGGATGATTTGGCGCGGCAGATGGGTAGCTTCAAGCTGAGCTGATAAATGTATCGCTTGCACTGACGCCATCGCGAGCAGGCTCGCTCCCACATTTGAACGCGTTGTCTGGTTGAACGCGGACCACTGTGGGAGCGAGCCTGCTCGCGAATGTTTTCAGCCGCGCCAAAGAGTTCGGATCAAAACCACTCATCCTGCATCCCAAGGCACACATCATCCCGCGCCTCAAGAATCGCCAATTCATGGTGGCAACCCGGCACTTCCCACGTCAGGAAATACCGCGCCGCCTGCAGCTTGCCTTTATAGAAGCTCACATCCGCCGCATTGCCCTTGGCCAGCCCTTCCTCAGCGCGAATCGCCTGCTCTAGCCAGCGCCAGCCAATCACCGTGTGCCCGAACACTTTCAGGTACAGCGCCGAGTTCGCCAGGCTGCTGTTGACCTTGCCTTGCGCCAAATCCGTCAGTAAACCAATGGTCACGGTTTGCAGGCGCGCCACCAATTTCTCCAGCGGCTCACGCAGCGCGGTTAAAGATTCATACGCTTGAGCGCGCTCGGCGGTATTGGCAATCAGACGGATCAATTGCTTGAGCCCCGCACCACCGTTCTGTGCCAGTTTGCGGCCCAGCAAGTCCAGCGATTGAATGCCGTGAGTCCCTTCGTGGATCGGGTTCAGACGGTTGTCGCGGTAATACTGCTCCACCGGGTATTCGCGGGTATAGCCGTGGCCGCCGAGTATCTGGATCGCCAGTTCGTTGGCCTTCAGGCAAAACTCCGACGGCCAGGATTTGACGATCGGCGTGAGCAAATCCAGCAGCTCGTGGGCCTGCTTGCGCTCGGCTTCAGTCTCAAGCGTCGTGGTGTCGTCAAACAGTCGCGCTGCGTACAACCCTAAGTCGAACGAGCCTTCGACGTAGGCTTTCTGGGTCAGCAACATGCGTTTGACGTCGGCGTGCTGAATGATCGCCACCGGTGCGGTGTTCGGATCCTTGCTGTCCGGCACGCGACCTTGCGGACGCTCGCGGGCGTACTCCAGGGAATACAAAAACCCGGCGTAGCCGAGCATCACCGCGCCCATGCCGACGCCGATCCGCGCCTCGTTCATCATCTGGAACATGTAGCTCAGGCCGTGATGCGGCTTGCCCACCAGGTAGCCGACACACTCACCGTTATCGCCGAAATTCAGCGCGGTGGAGGTGGTGCCGCGCCAGCCCATCTTGTGAAACAAGCCAGCCAGCAGCACATCGTTACGTTTGCCCAGACTGCCGTCATCGTTAACCAGAAACTTGGGCACGATGAACAGCGAAATCCCTTTCACACCCGCCGGTGCATCCGGCAGCTTGGCCAGCACCATGTGCACGATGTTTTCCGACAGCGGGTGATCACCGCCGGAGATGAAGATCTTGTTGCCCTTGAGTCGATACGTGCCGTCAGACGCAGGCTCTGCGCGGGTACGAATATCCGACAGCGACGAGCCGGCATGCGGTTCGGTCAGCGCCATGGTGCCGAAGAAACGTCCGTCGATCATCGGTTGCAGGAAGCGCTGTTTCTGCTCCTCGGTGCCGAAGCTTTCGATCAGGTTCGCCGCGCCCATGGTCAGGAACGGATACGAGGTCGACGCCGCGTTGGCCGATTGGAAGTGTGCGAAGCAGGCCTGGGACAACAGCGTAGGAAGTTGCATCCCTCCCGCATCGAAACTGCGCGCAGCGTTGAGGAAACCGGCTTCAAGGAAGGCATCCACCGCCGGTTTCACTTCCGGAATCAGAATCGCCTGACCGTCCTCATAGCGCGGCTCATTCTCGTCGCCCTTGCGATTGTGCGGAGCGAAGAACTTCTCGGCGATGTTGCGAGCGGTGCCAATGGCAGCATCGAAGGTCTCGCGGTTGTGCTCGGCGAAACGCTCACGCTGGGTCAGGCCCTCGGCATCAAGGACTTCATACAGCTCGAAAGCCAGATTGCGGGAACTGAGCAACGTCTCGGACATGGCGGCCTACCTTTTTTTGGAATGGACCGAGTCTAGGCGTGGGGAAGGTGGGCTGAAAGGATGATTGATGAGCGTGATGGTGGAGCAGCGCAGCGACTTAGCAGACGCCACAAAACAATTGTGGGAGCGAGCCTGCTCGCGATAGCGGTGTGTCATCCAATACAGATGTCGGATGACACACCGCTATCGCGAGCAAGCTCGCTCCCACAGGGGATTTTGCATGCCGGGCAGCCATTGCGGATGCCCGGTCTTATTGCGGTTTAGCCGATAGTCATCAGGCTGGCATTACCACCCGCCGCCGCAGTGTTGACGCTCAACGCCCGCTCGATCACCAGACGCTCCAACGCAATGTTGGTCTCGCCTTGCGACAAGCCATGAACCCCAACAATCGCGCCAGCACGCTTGGCCACTTGCTGGCACACCGCACGCAGCTGATCGGAATGGCCGTGATGCAGAGCTGCATCAAACAGCACTTCGTCCTTGCTCCAGTCGGAAACCAGCTTGATCTTCGCCTGAACTTCCTTCGGCAAACGTGCGAACAAGGCCTTGGTCAATTCAGCTTCCGGCCATACCGCCGAACCGCCGACGGCCAATACCGCCGCCAGTTGCGTCAGCAGATCGCCTTCGACTTCCGCCAGGCACAGCACGTGTTCGCGCGGCAGGATGGCGTAGCTGTTGCGCTCGCCGGTCGGGCCCGCCAGAACACGGGTGATCCCGCTTTGCGATTGCGCCGCGAACTGCACGCACAGGGCGCTTAGGTCGGAGAACTTGTTGCTGTCAGCCCAGGCTTGCAGGGCCTTCAGCGGTTTGCTCATGGCATCACGCAGACGGACATCCGGCGCAGCGATAGCGTCGCCGCGAGCGAAGGATTGTTCGATTGCATCGGTAGGGCGCGTCGACAACAGACGGTACAGGTACAACGGACCACCGGCTTTCGGGCCAGTGCCCGACAGGCCTTCGCCACCAAACGGCTGCACGCCGACCACGGCGCCGACGATGTTGCGGTTCACATAGACGTTACCGGCGTTGACGTTGTCGATCACCTTGGCGATGGTCTCGTCGATGCGCGTGTGCACGCCCAGCGTCAGGCCGTAACCGGAAGCGTTGATCTGACCGATCAGCTGATCGATGTCTTTGCGCTTGTAGCGCACCACGTGCAGCACCGGGCCGAAGATCTCACGTTGCAGTTCGTCGAAGCTTTCCAGCTCGATCAGGGTCGGCATCACGAAGGTGCCGCGTTTGACTTCTTCGGTGTTGGCGATTGCCACCTGGTACACGCTGCGGCCTTTGTCGCGCATGGCCTGGATGTGCTTCTCGATACCCGCTTTGGCTTCGGCGTCGATCACCGGGCCGATGTCCACGGACAGCCGCTCAGGGTTACCGAGACGGCATTCAGCCATGGCGCCCTTGAGCATTTCGATGACACGGTCAGCGGAATCTTCCTGCAGGCACAGCACCCGCAGCGCCGAGCAACGTTGACCGGCGCTGTCGAAGGCCGACGACACCACGTCGATCACCACTTGCTCGGTCAGTGCCGAGGAGTCGACGATCATTGCGTTCTGGCCACCGGTTTCGGCGATCAGTGGAATCGGGCGACCTTGAGCATCCAGACGACCCGCGACGTTGCGTTGCAGCAAACGAGCGACTTCGGTGGAGCCGGTGAACATCACGCCTTTGACCCGATCGTCGCCGACCAGACGAGCGCCAACGGTTTCGCCACGGCCCGGCAGCAGTTGCAGCACGCCTTCCGGAATCCCGGCTTCGAGCAGCAAGCGCACGGCTTGAGCAGCCACCAGCGGGGTTTGTTCCGCAGGCTTGGCCAGTACCGGGTTACCGGCGGCCAATGCAGCAGCGACTTGGCCACTGAAGATGGCTAGCGGGAAGTTCCATGGGCTGATGCACACCACCGGGCCCAATGGGCGGTGGGCGTCGTTGGTGAAATCGTTGCGCGCCTGCACCGCGTAATAACGCAGGAAGTCCACGGCTTCACGCACTTCGGCGATGGCGTTGGCGAAGGTCTTGCCGGCTTCGCGAGCCAGCAGGCCCATCAGCGGCTGGATCTCGCCTTCCATCAAATCGGCGGCACGTTCCAGAATCGCGGCACGTTCGGCGGGCGGAGTGGCTTGCCAGATCGGTGCGGCGTTCAGGGCGCACTGAATCGCGTTGTCGACGTCTTCGACGGTCGCTTCCTGTACATGGCCGACCACGTCACGCAGATCGGACGGGTTCAGCACTGGCGCAGGGGTTTCAGTGCTGGACGCGCAACCGAGCATCGGCGCGGCTTTCCAGTGGTTATGAGCGGTTGCCAGCAAAGCACAGGACAGGGAAGCCAGACGATGTTCGTTGGCCATGTCGATGCCGCTGGAGTTGGCGCGCTCGGCACCATAAAGATCACGCGGCAGTGGGATACGCGGGTGCGGCAGGCCGAAGCCGCCTTCCAGCGTCGCCATCCGCTCGATGCTGGCCACAGGATCGGCCACCAGCGCCTGAATCGAGATGGACTGATCGGCGATCTGGTTGACGAACGAGGTATTCGCGCCGTTTTCCAACAGGCGACGCACCAGGTACGCCAGCAGTGTTTCGTGAGTACCGACCGGTGCGTACACGCGGCACGGACGGTTCAGCTTGCCTTCGGAAACTTTGCCTACAACCTGTTCGTACAACGGTTCGCCCATGCCGTGCAGGCACTGGAACTCGTACTGGCCGGGGTAATAGTTCTGACCGGCGATGTGGTAAATGGCCGACAAGGTGTGGGCGTTGTGCGTGGCGAACTGCGGGTAGATGACTTCCGGTACCGACAGCAGTTTGCGGGCGCAGGCGATGTAGGAAACGTCGGTGTACACCTTGCGGGTGTAGACCGGATAGCCTTCCAGGCCTTCGACTTGGGCGCGCTTGATTTCGCTGTCCCAGTACGCGCCTTTGACCAGACGGATCATCAGGCGATGACGGCTGCGACGAGCCAGGTCAATCACGTAGTCGATCACATACGGGCAACGCTTTTGATAAGCCTGGATCACGAAACCGATGCCGTTCCAGCCGGTCAGTTGCGGCTCGAAGCACAGGCGCTCCAGCAGATCCAGCGACAGCTCGAGGCGGTCGGCTTCTTCGGCGTCGATGTTCAGGCCGATGTCATATTGCTTGGCCAGCAGGGTCAGCGACAGCAGGCGCGGGTACAACTCGTCCATCACGCGCTCGTACTGCGCACGGCTGTAACGCGGGTGCAGTGCCGACAGCTTGATCGAAATGCCAGGGCCTTCATAAATCCCACGACCGTGGGACGCTTTGCCGATCGAGTGGATGGCTTGTTCGTACGAGGCCAGGTACTTCTGCGCATCGTGCTCGGTGAGTGCGGCTTCACCCAGCATGTCGTAGGAATAGCGGAAGCCTTTGGCTTCGAACTTGCTGGCGTTGGCCAGGGCTTCGGCGATGGTTTCGCCGGTCACGAACTGCTCGCCCATCAGGCGCATGGCCATGTCGACGCCCTTGCGGATCATCGGCTCGCCGCTCTTGCCGATGATGCGGCTCAAGGACGAAGTCAGGCCGGCTTCGTTGTGGGTGGCGACCAGTTTGCCGGTCAGCAGCAAGCCCCAAGTGGCGGCGTTGACGAACAGCGACGGGCTGTTGCCCAGGTGCGGGTGCCAGTTACCGGTGCTGATTTTGTCGCGGATCAGTGCGTCACGGGTGCCTTTGTCCGGGATGCGCAGCAGCGCTTCGGCCAGGCACATCAGCGCCACGCCTTCCTGGGACGACAGGGAAAATTCCTGCAACAGGCCCTGAACAATCCCGGCACGGCCGCCGGCGCTCTTCTGATTGCGCAGTTTTTCGGCAATCGAGGCGGCGAGCTTGTTAGTGGCCTCGGCCATGGCGACCGGCAGGCGAGCCTGCTCGATCAGCATCGGCACCACTTCCGGCTCAGGGCGACGGTAAGCGGCGGTGATCGAAGCGCGCAGCACCGATTGCGGCAGGATGCTTTCAGCGAATTCCAGGAAGCACTGGTGCGCGTGGTCAGCGTGGACTTCGCCGGCGTCGTCAGCGTCTTTGCTGATCAGGCCGCTCAGCTCGGTCAGGGTTGCACCACCCTCGAGTTTTTCCAGGTAATTGAAAATTGCCTGCTTGATCAGCCAGTGCGGCGTGCGATCAATCGAGGTCGCGGCAGCCTTGAGGCGCTCGCGGGTCGGGTCGTCAAGTTTGACCCCAAGGGTGGTGGTAGCCATATTTTTATCCTCATGTTTGCCACGACCGCGTGGCATCAGCTGGCGGCAAGATTAGCCGTGCAACCGTCGAGGTGCAACCGGGTGCAACCCTTTTTTTGTCGGAATTATAAGCAGCTCGTCAGGAATTAAATTCCGGTACGAACGTACCGCTCCTGCTTGGTGCTTTTGCTTCTAGTAAACCGAGAGGACTGCGCTAAAAGGGAGCAAAAACGGGGTTTTTCAGGAAAATCCGACTAGGTGCAACTTATTCCCAAGAAACTGGTTGCACCTTATTTGCTTTGTTGAATAGCATTCGCGCCCAAGGTGCAACCGGTCAAAAAAGACAGGTGCACCGGCTGATGGCTTTCCTGGGGAAACATCAGTCATAAATGCGCGGGCCCCGAAATCGTCTGAACAAACGTTGTCGTTTGTCGGCGGTTTCACACTCTGCCGCTACATAAAAACAAAGCCAGGGCATCACTTAATGAGCGTAAGCAATCCAACACTGATCACGTTCGTGATCTACATCGCAGCAATGGTGCTGATCGGCTTAATGGCCTATCGCTCCACCAACAACCTTTCTGACTACATTCTGGGCGGTCGCAGTCTGGGCAGCGTCGTGACTGCATTGTCCGCTGGCGCCTCCGACATGAGCGGCTGGTTGTTGATGGGCCTGCCGGGCGCTATCTACATGTCCGGTCTGTCCGAAAGCTGGATCGCCATCGGTCTGATCGTCGGTGCTTACCTGAACTGGCTGTTCGTCGCCGGCCGTCTGCGTGTACAGACCGAGCACAACGGCGATGCATTGACCCTGCCGGATTACTTCTCCAGCCGTTTCGAAGACAAAAGCGGCCTGCTGCGGATCATCTCTGCGGTCGTGATCCTGGTGTTCTTCACCATCTACTGCGCTTCCGGCATCGTGGCCGGCGCCCGTCTGTTTGAAAGTACCTTCGGCATGTCCTACGAGACTGCACTGTGGGCTGGCGCTGCGGCGACGATTGCCTACACCTTCGTCGGTGGTTTCCTGGCAGTGAGCTGGACTGACACCGTACAAGCCACCCTGATGATCTTCGCCTTGTTGCTGACGCCGATCATCGTGCTGCTGGCCACCGGCGGCATCGATACCACGTTCCTGGCGATCGAAGCTCAAGATCCAAGCAATTTCGATATGCTGAAAAACACCACCTTCATCGGCGTGATTTCGCTGATGGGCTGGGGCCTGGGCTACTTCGGCCAGCCGCACATCCTGGCGCGTTTCATGGCGGCGGATTCGGTGAAGTCGATCGCCAATGCCCGTCGCATCTCCATGACCTGGATGATCCTGTGCCTGGGCGGCACCGTGGCTGTTGGTTTCTTCGGGATTGCCTACTTCTCGGCAAACCCTGCCGTGGCAATGCCAGTGAGCGAAAACCACGAACGTGTGTTCATCGAACTGGCCAAAATCCTGTTCAACCCATGGGTTGCCGGTGTACTGCTGTCGGCCATTCTGGCGGCGGTCATGAGTACATTGAGCTGCCAATTGCTGGTGTGCTCGAGCGCCCTGACCGAAGACTTCTACAAAACCTTCCTGCGTAAAACCGCTTCCCAGGTTGAATTGGTCTGGGTCGGC
Organism: Pseudomonas sp. LB3P25; assembly: GCF_054897985.1. Taxonomy (NCBI): domain Bacteria; kingdom Pseudomonadati; phylum Pseudomonadota; class Gammaproteobacteria; order Pseudomonadales; family Pseudomonadaceae; genus Pseudomonas; species Pseudomonas sp. LB3P25. The sequence goes on from NZ_CM142711.1 coordinate 700,431, forward strand.
CGTGCCATGGTGCTGCTGGTTGCCCTGATCGCTATCGGTCTGGCCGCTAACCCGAACAACCGTGTACTGGGTCTGGTCAGCTACGCCTGGGCCGGTTTCGGCGCTGCGTTCGGTCCGGTTGTCCTGATCTCCGTGATCTGGAAAGACATGACCCGCAACGGCGCACTGGCCGGCATCCTGGTCGGCGCGATCACCGTGATCGTCTGGAAGCACTTCGAACTGCTGGGCCTGTACGAAATCATCCCTGGTTTCATCTTCGCCAGCCTGGCCATCTACATCGTCAGCAAACTGGGCACGCCGACTCACGGCATGCTTCAGCGCTTCGCCGCTGCCGAGGCAGATTTCCGCCTGAATAAGTGATGGGGATGAGCTGATGCTCTGACCTTTCGCCGAATATAAAAACGGCCCGTCTCCTGTTGGAGGCGGGCCGTTTTTTTTTGGACCACGCAAATCTCGAAACGCTGTGAATTCCCTGTGGGAGCGAGCCTGCTCGCGATAGCGCCGGATCATGCAACATTAATGTCGACTGATCCGGCGCAATCGCGAGCAGGCTCGCTCCCACATTATTTGGTGGTGGTTTTGAAGGAGTTGTCTGTAGCCAAATGCACTGATTTTTGAAGGAGAAATCTCTAAAAAAGTAGGGCAAATCTGATTCTCCTGTCCCTCCATCAATGCCCCTTGTTGCTCATGCAGAATCGCCCGCCTTCATTCTGCAGAGACACATCGGATGTTCGCTCCTGCCAATCAACCGCGTTTCACGTTGACGATCGAAGGCGTCCAGAATGAACTCAAGGTACTTGAGTTCTCGGGCACGGAAGCCATCAGCCAACCCTACCGTTTTGACCTGGAACTGGTCAGCGAACGGCCGGACATCGAACTCGAAAGCCTGCTGCATCGTCAGGCATTTCTGAGTTTTGATGCGCAGGGTGCCGGCATTCATGGTCAGATTTTTCGCGTTGGCCAGAGCGATTCCGGACAACGCCTGACGGGCTACCAAATCAGCCTCGTGCCGCGTCTGGCCTATCTGGGCCAGCGCATCAATCAGCGGATTTTCCAGCACAAAAGCGTGCCGATGATCGTCACGCAAATCCTCAAGGACCACGGCATCCAGCGCGATGCCTTCGAGTTTCGGCTCGGCAGCGATTACTCTCCTCGTGAGTACTGCGTGCAATACGCCGAAAGCGATCTGGCGTTCATCCAGCGGCTGTGTGCCGAGATCGGCATTCACTACCACTTTCAGCACAGCCTCGACGGGCACCTGCTGGTGTTTGGTGATGACCAGACGGTTTTCCCTCGTCTGCCCGAGCCGACGCTATACCTGCCAGGCAGCGGAATGGCGGCGAGTGCGCCGGCCATCAAACGTTTCAACGTGCGACTGGGAACCCGGACGACCGCGGTAACCCGTCGCGACTACGACTTCAAAAAACCTCACCTGCGACTTGAAAGCCGCCTCGACAGTGAGTTGCGACCGGTGCTTGAGGACTACCATTTTCCTGGCCAATTCACTGATCGCGAACACGGCAAACATCTGGCTCAACGAGCACTCGAGCGCCACAACGCCGACTTCCGTCAGGCGGAAGGTCGTGGCGACGAATCGGCGTTGGTCAGCGGGCACTTCCTGCACCTGGCCGAGCATCCGCGTCAGGCATGGAATGACCTGTGGTTGATCACCGAAATCGAACACCGTGGCCGCCAGCCGCAAGTGCTGGAAGAGTCGGTTACCAGCGACGGCCTGGATGATTTCCAGGGCTATCGCAATACCTTTCTGGCAACACCGTGGGACGTTTCGTTTCGTCCACCGCTGGGGCCGGAAAAACCACGCATGCTCGGCTATCAACCCGCCGTGGTCACCGGCCCGACCGACAGTGAAATCCATTGCGACGAGTTCGGTCGGGTCAAGGTTCAGCTGGCTTGGGACCGCGACGGTCAGCTCGATGAACACGCCAGTTGCTGGCTGCGCGTCGCCACCGGCTGGGCGCACGACCGTTATGGCAGCGTGATGATCCCGCGAGTCGGCATGGAAGTGCTGGTGGGATTCGTCGATGCAGATACCGATAAACCGCTGGTGATGGGTTGCCTGCCAAACGCCGCAACCCCGGTGCCGCTCGATCTACCCGCTGACAAAACCCGCAGCATTTTCCGCAGCCAGAGCAGTCCCGGTGGCGGCGGTTACAACGAATTGCGCATCGAGGATCGTAAAGGCGCCGAGGAAATCTACCTGCGCGCCCAGCGAAACTGGACTCAGCACGTACTGAATGATCAACAGGTGCAGGTCGATAACGCCCGCAGCATCGTCGTCACCGGCATCGCTCGCCATGAGCTGAAGGCCGACGAGCAACGCATCACTCATGGCCAGCGCCAGACCGAGGTGAAGCTGGATGATCATCTGGTGGTCGTGGGTGACCGACACATTCGGGTGACCAGTCAGGCGCTGAATGCCAGTCAGCAATTCCATGTCAGCGCCGGCCAGCAAGTGGTGATCGACGGCGGGGCCAGCGCGACGATTCAGGCGGGCGGGCAGTGGATCAACATTGGGCCGGGCGGGATCTTCAGCAGCGTACCGATTCAGGTCGGTGGCGCATTGATGCCGGCCATGGCCGCTGCGCCGAACTCGCCGGATACGCCGCTGAAACTTGTCGCTGTCCCGGCGGCGCTGCTGAGTGCCGCACAGATTCTGAGCCTGAAAAGCGACGCGCCGTTCTGTGAGGAATGTGAGCGCTGCAAGGAGGGTGTCTGTGCAGCCTGATGCTTTGGCCCCCCACGACTGGTTGGATCGCCAACCGCTCAAGACTTCCGAGCGGTTGTTCGCGGTTTTCAGCAACGCGAGCGCTGCTGAACCGTTCAAAGCCTGGCAGCGTTCGATTTCCGCTCAAGCACCCAGTCCGATCTGGGCCGACACCGCTTACGCCGAGTGGGAACCGGTGATGCCCTATGTCGGAATCGTCGCTGCGGGCAGTGAGTTTCTGGAGTGGGTTGCCAACACCGAATCTCGCGATTGGGGTTGGCTGGCGGTTTCTTCTGCCCCTCAGGAGGTGTTGGTCGAGCATCTTCGCAGCCTCACTCAAGTCCTGTTGCCCAACGGTAATGCGGTGTTTTTCCGGTTCTGGGACGGGCGTTATTTGCTGTCGATTCTTCAGTCTGCCGAGGTCAACGCTGCGCAGCTGATGCCGGTGATCGGGCGCTGTTTGATCAACGGCCAATCGGTCGAAATCGGTGGGCAAGCGCTGAACAGTTCCCGGGTTTTTCCGTGGTGGGAAGTTTCTGAATCCCTGCTCAAACACCTCGCTGCCGAGTCCGCGACTACTCGCATCAACAACTTACTGAAGTGGTTGAGTGAAGACCGCCCTGATCTCTATGAGGCGTTTTCCGAAAGCGTTTTGCGCCACAAGGTCGTGATCTTTCTTGAGACACCGGACCTGCCGCAAGCACCCAAAACAGCCTTGGCGGACTACCTGATGGCGGAGCTGAACTGATGGATCAGATCGTACGGATCGAGCAGGAGCTCGACAGTTTCCCAAACACCCTTTCCCTTTACCGCGAACAGTTGAAGCACTGGCTCAGTCGGGCGGCGGACAAGGCCAGTCACGTGGCTGATTTGCCTTCGCTGATGGGTATGGAGCGGATCATCAAGTTCGGAGATGCCAGCACTGCGGTGAGCAGTGGTGACGACGATTTTTTTTCTTCCGTCGTGCAATGCCCGAAGGGTGGAAAGCTAGAGATCGAGAGCAAGTTTGAATCGGTTTATGACATTCCCGTGGGGAATATTCAGGTTGATGTGATTGCGCTTGAGAACGGCGAAACGACGCTTGTCACGCTTGATGAAAATGGCAAAGGGACGTTCAAGGGGGACGAGGGCAAGTTCTACCGCATTCACGTCCACAACGAAGTCACATCGCAGCAAGTTGAAGATCTTTTCTCTTCCTACAACGGCCTGACGAAGGAACTTGAGAAATGGCTGCGTGATGAATGGAAGACATTCAAGCCGAAATGGTCGGAATCTTCTTCGGTTGCTGCAGGCAATGGAATGCTCGCGGGAAGCTGGGCGGCGATCGAGGGCGTGTGGGACGGCATCGGCCTGCTTTCGGACATCCTCAAGGATCCCGGGAAATTTGGTGAGCGGTTGGGCGAGAGCGCCACAGAGCTGAAGAAACTCGCGAAAACCGCTCCGGATGTCATGGAAAAGGCCCAACTATTGGCCAGTGACGAAGCGGCGCTGTGCCTACTGTTACGCACTGCCAGCCTCTGGTTGGACATGCTGCCGCCCGGCGAGATCGCTGGCAAAACCGCCGAAGCCGTGTCGACGATGGTGGTGCAACTGTTGATCGACATCCTGATTAGCGTCGTTCTGACGTTCGCTGCAGCGGGGGCGGGTATCGCCTATTTGACGATGCGGCTGGCTAATCGAGCTGCGCAATTACTCAGCGCTGTTCTGCGCCTCGTCAAAGCGATTTTCACGATCATCAATGGCTTCATCAGCTACGTCGAACGCTACAAAAAAGTCGCCGCGAGGGGCATCGCAGCCGGTATGAAAAAAGGCCGGATGCAACTGCGCTGGGATGCCAAGCGCAATACCACGCTCAAGCAAAACGAACACCACGACAACGTCCCGGATCAGGCGAAAAACCCCAACGGCGACAGCGCCGATTCCGCCGATAAAACCGCCACCAACAAATGCCCGGTTTCGATGGTCACCGGCGAGGAACTGCTGACCCTCACCGACGGTTCGCTGGATGGCATCCTGCCGTTCGACTTCACCCGGCTCTATCGCACCAGCGCCGCCGAGATCGATATCGGCCTCGGATTCGGCTGGAGTCACAGCCTCGCCCATCGACTGGAGGTCGACGGCGAATCCGTCATCTGGATCGACCACGAAAACCGCCGTACGACTTTTCCGCTGCCGAACCGCGAGCGCCCGGCGATCCACAACAGCCTGTCGCGGGCGGCGATTTATCTCGGCGATGAACCCGAAGAATTGATCCTCGTTCAGGCGGGTGACGACGCGCGGTTCTATCACTTTCGTAACGGTCGGCTGACGACCATCAGCGACGCTTACGACAACCGCCTGCGCATCACCCGCGACCGACAAGACCGCATCAAACGCCTCGACAATGGCGCCGGCCGTGCCCTGCGATTGCGCTATGACCGCAGCCATTTGGTCGCCGTCGACTATCAGGTTTTTGTCCCGGCCCAGACCCTCGACGAGGCTTGGCACACCGAGCAGACACTGGTCAGTTACAGCTACGACGAACGCGATCAGCTGATCGAATCCACCAACGCCGCCGGCGAAAGCGAGCGTTACGACTACGACGACCAACACGTGATTCTGCAGCGGCAACTGGCTGGTGGGGCGAGTTTCTTCTGGGAGTGGGAAAGGTCCGGCAAGGCGGCCCGATGCATCCGGCATTGGGCGTCGTTTACGCAGATGGACGCGCGCTATGTCTGGGATGACGAGGGCAGTGTCACCGTCCAGAACATCGATGGCAGTGAAGAGGTTTACGTTCACGACGATCGCGCGCGACTGGTGCGCAAGGTCGAGCTGGACGGTGGCGAACACCTCAAGGCCTACGACGACAACGGTCGGCTGATTGCCGAGCAAGACTCGTTAGGCGCCGTCACCGAATACCGCTATGACGAAGTCGGACGGCTGGTTGCGCTGATTCCGCCGGAAGACGAACCGACGGCCTACGAGTACCGCAACGGTTTCCTGCACGCACGGTTTCGCGGCAAAGCCGTCTGGAAATATCAGCGCAACGCCCAGGGTGACATCACGGAAGCGACCGATCCTGACGGTCATGTCAGCCACTATCACTACGACGAAAAAGGTCAGCTGCTGTCGATCCGTTACCCGGACAACAGTCGGCATGTGTTCGCCTGGAATGGCTTGGGGCAATTGCTCGAAGAAACGCTGCCGGACGGTGGCCAGCGGCGGTTTTCCTACGATGCGTTGGGGCGGCAGCTTACCCGTCAGGACGAACACGGTGCCGTTACCCACTACCAATGGGATGCCGTTGGCCGACTGATCCAGACGACGCTTCCTACAGGCGCCAGCCGCGCGTTCAGCTACAACGCCTACGGAAAAATCACCGCTGAACGCGATGAACTGGGCCGCGTCACCCGCTACGAATACATCGACGATCTGCACCTGGTCAGCCGCCGGATCAATCCCGACGGCACCCAGCTGAAGTACCGCTACGACAACGCCCAGCTGTTGCTCACGGAAATCGAAAACGAATCCGGCGAAAAGTATCGGCTGGACTACACGCCCAATGGCTTGATCCGACAGGAGACCGGATTCGACGGTAGCCGCACGGCGTATGCCTACGACCTCAACGGCCATCTGCTGGAGAAAACCGAGTTCGGTGAGGATGGCTCAAGACTGATTACAGCTTATGAGCGGGATTCGGCCGGGCGCCTGCTGGTCAAAACCCTACCCGACGGCATCAAGGTCGAATATCGCTACGACAGCCTCGGCCGACTGATCAGCGTCGACGACGGTCACGATCATCCGCTGGAGTTCGAGTACGACCAGCAAGACCGGCTGATCACCGAACACCAAGGCTGGGGCACGCTACGTTATGGCTACGACGCTTGCGGTCAGCTCAATCGCCTGCGCCTGCCGGACGGCAGCAAACTCGATTACCACCACGCCAAGGGTGGCGGGCTGACGGCCATCGACCTCAACGGCGCGCGGCTTACCAGTCACCAATTTGCCTTCGGTCGCGAGCAGCAACGCCAGCAGGGGCAGCTGCTCAGCGAATATGCCTACGACGATCAGGGCCGTCTGAAAGCCCACGCTGTCAGTCAACAGCACCAAACGCTGTATCGCCGCGACTATGCCTACAGCGCCAACGGCAATCTCGACAGCATCGCCGACACCCGTCACGGCCAACGCAATTACCAATACGACCCGCTCAACCGCCTGACCCGCGTCCGCCACACCCGCGACGACCCACCGGAAAGCTTCGCCCACGACCCGGCGGGCAACCTGCTGATGCAGGATCGTCCCGGCCCGACCACCGTCAAAGGCAACCGCCTGCTCATGCAAGGCGACCGCCATTACGACTACGACACCTTCGGCAACCTGATCCGCGAGCGCCGCGGCACCGCGCAAAAACGCGTCACCGAGTACCGCTACGACTGCCAACACCGGCTGATCGGCGCCACCCTGCCCAACGGCAGCCAGGCGACCTACCGCTACGACGCCTTCGGCCGCCGCATCAGCAAAACCGTCGACGGTAACACCACCGAGTTCTTCTGGCAGGGCGACAACCTCATCGCCGAAAGCAGCCGCGAGCATTACCGCAGCTACGTCTACGAACCCGGCAGCTTCCGCCCACTGGCCATGCTCGACGGCAAAGGCCCGCGCAAGGCTTGCCCGTTTTACTACCAGCTTGACCACTTGGGGACGCCGCAGGAACTGACGGATTACAGGGGCGAAATCGTCTGGTCGGCGAAGTACAGCGCCTACGGAAAAGTCACTCGCCTAGCGTTTGGTGGGGGAGAGCAGCTCGAGCAACCGTTGCGGTTTCAAGGGCAGTACTTCGATGCTGAGAGCGGTCTGCACTACAACCGGCATCGGTACTATGATCCAGAGGTTGGACGGTACCTGACGCCGGATCCGATCAAGTTAGCGGGCGGGCTGAACCAGTATCAGTACACGCCGAACCCGACGGGGTGGGTTGATCCGTTGGGGTTGAGCGGGAATTGCCCGCCACCGAATAAGCCCCGGTGTGGAGCGCCGGATGATACGACTGGCGTTAAGGTTGATGAGGGTGAGCCGGCGCTGCCGAAGCTGACGGGGGATCAGCGAAGAGCGCGTATCGATGAGCTGGCGGAAGCGAATGCATATCGACGTTTAGATGAGATGGAAAGGGCCACTCCAGGTGCTCATTTTCTAGAAAAACATGGCAAGCAAACTAGTTTGGCGTCGCAACGTGAGCGAGCAATGACCGGACGAAACCCTACAACGGGAGTTATTGAAAGATACACAAGCGGGAGAAAGACTGGTCAGCCAAAGATCCCTAGTGCTGCGACACGTTTTATCAGTTATAGAGATCAGTTGAACGCTATTCACCGTGCTCAGCTAATATTCAGGCGTAATGGTCATGCTGCATCTAAAGAGCCAATGAATATGGGTAAGCAAATAGGCGAGGGGTACAAACGAGGTGGTTTGGTCTATGGCAAACAAACAGACGCAGTCGTCATACTAGATAGAGCCGGTGCTCCTATAACAACTTATGCGGATTTTTGAATATGAAACGCCAACCTAAGCTTTCTATCTTGCGCGGCCTGCTTTTTCTATTCGACATTGACAATGTTGATGACGTTGAAAGAGAAGAGATAATAGTTTCTAAAAACGTTAATGATGAGGCGGAGCTCGCTGAGTTGTTCGATATTCTAATGAGGCCAGAATTCACTGCTTATAGTGACAGTGATCGCGAGTGGTATATCGATACATTGATTTATTATTTGGGATTGGAGGAGGACTTTGATTCTGTTTTTGATAAATTGACAACTTATTTTGATGACGAGGTTGAAGATCAACGGAAATTTATGCAGGTCCTTCTGCAATGCCTGTTGCGATATCAGGCTGAAATAAAATAAAAATTATGCGGTTCTAAAATAAATAAATCCGCCCCGTTTTTTTAATGTGCTGCTGGGCCGTTTGAAATGATATCAGTCGAAAAATGATGGAGCATGAATTATGCCTGAAGTTATTGAGGGGAGATGGTCGTTTAATGATTTCAAACGTTGGACTTGTGGAGAAACAGACGCAGCGTTGTTTGACGATGACTACGCGGAGGATCCTGATGCAGTTGATATGAATATTTTAGGAGAGTGCGGTGATGCAGGCATTTTAGAGTTGATTTCGAACCCGAGCTGTAGGGCTCGATCTTACTTTGCTGATCTGTTAGCTCTCAGTCTATGCAATGTGTTTCGGTCTGACAGGGATCTGCCATTTCATTTTTCTCGATTTCTAGGGATTAAGTCTCTAGAAGGCTACATGTCGGAAGTTGAAGAAGTGACGGTGCGTGTTTACGAGGCGTGTTTGGTGATCGATAGTATGAAAAATATCACTGATCCTGCTATTCAATCGTTATACAAACAAATTATGGATTTTAGGCATGCTAAAACTAGCAGTGTGCTTGAGTTCTATTGGGACTGTCGGAGAAAAACAGATCTCAGTTTGTTTGAAACTGATGCGGATAGTTAAGCAGTGCGAGTTAGGTCTATTGCTCTCCGTCGGAAATTCGTCCCGGTTTTGTACTTGATTAGATGGATTCAGCTTTTTAGAGGTTGGTTATTTTGTTGAAGGTTGTTGAAAAAGAAAGCACTGCATCATTGCGTGAGCGAATGGATAGCGCCGGATGCGTGTTCAAGTTTGTGGTTCTTTCACCGGAATCTGAGATTGAAGCTGGTGAAAGCATGCATCGACAGGCGTTGATAGCGCTTCATGAGATGCTGATGACAGAGGCGATGGAGTGGCACGAAAATCTCATCAAAGATCCAAAATATGAGGATTATCCGGAGCCCCTGATTAGTTGGGATTTGGAAAATGCCATAGCTACTCCACTCAGTCGGGATGAGGTGCGGCATCTGACTTCCACTGATAAAGACGATATTTTTGAGCGATTAGCGCTATACGCCTGCTTTGTAAATCCTCCGTATCGTGCTCGGTTTAAAGGGGGGGAGACAGAGGCACAGTCGGTTTTTCTCAAATGGTGCGAACTCCTTGGGTTAAGCGAAATAGATGATGTCTCAGTGGTGAATTGGGTCGAACGGCTCAATACAGGTCTGCATGGTTATGACGACACCATTGAACGTGTCGAGTCATGGAGCAATTATTTTGATGCAGGCTTGGAGTGGTGGGGAGTGTGGTGTCTCACGATCTGGAATCCCAAGCGTCGAACTATTAGCGCGTTGATTGCTAGCACCACAGACTGATTCAGCTGTTTAGAAGTCTCGGAACAATCGCGAAATTTCTGGGCAAGGTCGTCGGAAGTTTCCTTCAATCTGCGGCGGTTTCCATGAACTGGTGTGGAATGTTTTCCATCGATAGTCTTTGGTGGTCGCTGAAAGCTCAGTGGCAGGGTGTAGGAACCCTTCAAAGTCGTTGGAAATGTACTAGCGTCGAAGCTTGGTTTGCGGCCGTTAACGTGCGTCCGTAAGATCAGTTGCGGCGGTTATGCGCGGGCACGCTTCGGCGTGGTCGAGTTTTCCAAAGGCCTCGATATTCCTACCCCGCGCATAACTGCCACCCTAGCCTGTAGGAAGGCTGATGGCAGTTCCTATTTGTTGCCTTTGGAACTTGAAGAATGAAAACCCTTACCCCCGATCCACCCTACGTAAAACCAACCCCCCATCCCCAAAGCCGTTTCATGGCGCTCACCAGCAATTGCGACGACATGCCAACCCTGTTCGTCGACACCCAAGCGCCGCTGGATGTTTTGTATGACGCTGCCAGCTACCGAATTCGCGCCGTCACCCAAGTGATGGAGAACTTGTCCATGCGCGGTTCGATCGAGTGTCAGTCCTTCATTCTTAGTGATTTTGCTTTGCTCTGTGCCATTCCGTTGCGGGATGGGTGTGATGTGCTGGATGTTCTTGGGCGGCGGTTGCGGGCGCGGCCTTCGGAGTAGGTTTAAGGCTTGAGATCCATCCCCCTCACCCTAGCCCTCTCCCCGAGGGGCGAGGGGACTGACCGAGGTGTTTGGGGAATTTGCTGCGACCTGCGACTGCAAGGTGAACTTGGCTTGGCCAAGCTTGAGTTCACTTTGATCGTTCAGGTCGATGGAGGCCGAGAGATCGCCAAAATCAGTCCCCTCGCCCCCTGGGGAGAGGGTTAGGGTGAGGGGGGCTTTGCCCGCTCAGCCGCGAACCCCTGACGTTCGCCTCGGTACAAGGTAAACTTCCCGCCCTTCGCAGGAGCAATCATGAATTATCGTCACGCCTTCCATGCCGGCAATCACGCCGATGTGTTCAAACACCTGACTTTGACCCGCATCATCGCTTTGATGTCGCGCAAGGAGCAGCCGTTTGCCTATCTCGACACTCACGCCGGCATTGGTCTGTATGACCTGCAGGGTGATCAGGCGAGCCGTACCGGTGAGTACCTGGAAGGTATTGCGCGTTTGTGGGATCAGCCGGATCTGCCGGCGTTGACCGCCGATTACATGAAGGTGCTGCACGACATGAACCCGGATGGCCAGTTGCGCTATTACCCGGGGTCGCCGGAGTTGGCGCGGCGTCTGACGCGGCCGCAGGATCGGGTGATGCTCAACGAGAAGCACCCGGAAGACGGTGTGTTGCTCAAAGATAATATGGCGGGCGACCGTCGGGTGAAGGTGCATCTGGGTGAAGGCTGGCATGTGCCGCGTGCGATGTTGCCGGTGCAGGAGAAGCGGGCGGTGATGTTGATTGATCCGCCGTTCGAGCAGCTAGATGAGATGCAGCGCTGCGCGGCGTCGCTGAAAGAGGCGATTGGCCGGATGCGGCAGACCGTGGCAGCGATCTGGTACCCGGTGAAGGACCAGCGCATGTTGCGTCGTTTTTATCAGGACCTGGCGGGCACGGGCGCGCCGAAGTTGTTGCGCGTCGAGTTGCTGGTGCATCCGCTGGATACGCCGAACAGTCTGAACGGCTCGGGGCTGGCGATTGCGAATCCGCCGTGGGGGCTGGAAGAGGAATTGCGTGAACTGCTGCCTTGGTTGTCCAAGAAGCTTGGGCAGACCCAGGGTGGTTGGCAGATGGATTGGTTGATTGCCGAATAGGGTCAATTGACGAGCAAGATCAAAAGATCGCAGCCTCGTTTCACTCGACAGCTCCTACAGGGGAATGCATTTCTCTGTAGGAGCTGTCGAGTGAAACGAGGCTGCGATCTTTTGCTTTTTGGGGTTTAGATCGGGCAAGTCACGCCTGTACCGCCAATCCCGCAATACCCTTCCGGGTTCTTGGCCAGGTACTGCTGGTGATAAGCCTCGGCGAAGTAGACCGTCGGCGCTTCGTCGATTTCAGTGGTGATCGTGCCTTTCCCAGCCTTGGTCAACTCAGCCTGGAACACTTGCTCGCTGTGCTTGGCCGCCGCCAGTTGGGTCGGATTGGTGGCGTAGATCACCGAACGGTACTGGGTGCCGATGTCATTGCCCTGGCGCATGCCCTGAGTCGGGTTGTGCAGTTCCCAGAACATCTTCAGCAGCGCTTCGTAGCTGACTTTTGCCGGCTCGTAGACCACCAATACCACTTCGCTGTGGCCGGTCAGGCCCGAGCAGACTTCTTCATACGTCGGGTTCGGCGTAAAGCCGCCGGCATAACCCACAACCGTGCTGACTACGCCTTCGCGCTGCCAAAACTTGCGCTCTGCGCCCCAGAAGCAGCCGAGGCCGAAGATCGCGAAATCCACGTCCATCGCGAATGGGCCCAGCAGCGGGGCGTCGTGGACGAAGTGTTTTTCCGGCAGGTTCATCGGGGTTTCACGGCCAGGCAGAGCTTGTTCTTTAGTCGGGAGCACGTTTTTGTTCACCAGAATTTCCGAGCGCAGAACCATGATCAGTCCTCTCAGTCAGGTTGAGATGTAAATAAACAGGCTGCCAGTGTGCCCAATGCTGCCAAGTTACGCACTACCCCTGTGCCCTTGTGGGAGCGAGCCTGCTCGCGATAGCGGAGTGTCAGTGACGTAGATGCTGCCTGATACACCGCTATCGCGAGCAGGCTCACTCCCACAGGGGTTGGGGTGTCCCACAGGGATTTGTGGTGTGCTGTCAGGCGATCGGGCCACGCGGGTAGCGCTTGAGCTTCTCGATCAGCTCGGTTCCCGGGATCGGGCGGTCGAACAGGTAACCCTGGCCAACGTCGCAGCGGTGACGGCGCAGGAACGCCAACTGCTCGGCGGTTTCGATGCCTTCAGCCACGACCTTGAGTTTCAGGTTGTGGGCCATGGCGATCACTGCGGAGGTGATTTCCATGTCGTCCTGGTTGTCCGGGATTTCGTGGATGAAGCTTCGATCAATCTTAATGATGTCGATCGGGAATTTTTTCAAGTAACTGAGCGACGAGTAACCGGTGCCAAAGTCATCCATGGCCAGGGTCAGGCCCAGACGCTTGAGCTGATCGAGCTGCAAGTGGGTGTCTTCGGTGGCTTCCAGCAGCAGGCCTTCGGTGAGTTCGAGTTCCAGCAGGTTTGCCGGCAGCGCTTCTTCCTTGAGGATGTTGGCGATGGACGACACCAGGTCCGGATCGGAGAACTGCTTGGGCGACAGGTTGATTGCCACCTGAAGATTGCCCAGGCCAGCGGCGGTCAGGTCTTTGCTCATGCGGCACGCCTGGCGGGCGATCCATTTGCCGATGGGGATGATCAAGCCGGTTTCTTCGGCGACGCTGATGAACTGGTCCGGGCGGATCATGCCTTTTTCCGGATGGTTCCAGCGCAGCAGCGCTTCCATCCCCAACAGGCGACCGCTACGCAGGCAGAGCTTGGGCTGGTAGAACACGTCCAGCTCGTTCTGGGTCAGGGCGCGGCGCAGGTTGTTTTCGACGAATAGTTTGTAGCTGGCTTCGGCGTTCAGCGCTTCGGTGAACACCTGGACCTGATGTTTACCGTTGGCCTTGGCCTTGTGCAGCGCGAGGCCGGCGTTACGCATCAGGGTTTGCGGGTCGCGACCGTGCAACGGCGCGCAGGCCAGGCCCACGGAGCCGGTGACGCTGATCAGCTGGTTGTCGACGAACATCGGCTTGTCGAGGGTCGCCAGCAATTGATTGGCGATCTGCTGGCCCGCACGCGGGTCGGTGTCGTCCAGCAACACGGCGAATTCGTTACTGGCAAACCGCGCCAGGCTGCCGCTCGGGCTCAGGCTGTTGCGCAGGCGTCGGGCCAGGCTGATCAGCAGTTTGTCACCGGTCTGGTGACCGAGGCTGTCGTTGATCCGCTTGAAGTTGTCGATGTCCACCAGCAACAAGCTGATCGGGGTATCGCTGTCTCGGGCGAAACGTTCATCGAGGTTGCGGATGAAGGCCGGGCGGTTGCCGAGGTTGGTCAGGTTATCGGTATAGGCCAAGCGCTCGATGCGTTGCTGAGCGAGCTTGGTCTGGGTGATGTCTTCGTAGATGCCGATGTAATGCGTCAGTTCGCGGTTGTCGCCGTAGACCTTGGAAATCGATAGCTGGCCCCAGTAGGGTTCGAGGTTTTTACGGCGGCTTTTGAACTCACCCTGCCAGCTGTTGCTCTTGGCCAGCGCCGAGGGCGCGTCGAATAACAGTTCGCTGAGGTTTTCCAGTGCCGGCAGTTCCGACAGCCGCTGGCCGTGGACTTCTTCGGTGGTGTACTGGGTGATTGCCGTGAAGCTCGGGTTGACGTATTCCACCACGCCATCGCAATTAACCAGCAAAAAGGCGTTGGCGCTTTGCTCGACCGCACGCTGGAACAGGTGCAGGGCGCTGGTGGCGGTGCGGCGGTTGTGGTTGTTGATGACTTGGGCAAACTGATCCGCCAACTCACCGGCGAAAGCAATTTCGTCCGATTGCCAGGCGCGGGTCGTACCGGTCTGCTCCAGGCACAGTACGCCCACCACTTGGCCGTCGACGCGGATGCTGGCGTCGAGCATGGCGTTCACATCACGCGAGCGCAGGTGTTCGGCCATTTCCCGGGTGCGTGGGTCACGCATGGCGTTGTGGGCGTCGATGGCGCGGCCGGTGTGCAGGGCGTCCAGGTAATCAGGGAAGAGACTGGCGTCGATCGGCTCCGGCAGCAGGTATTCCTTGCTGGTGCGGTGATAGGCTGAAATCGGCACGAGCAGTGAACCTTCGAGGTTCCACAGGCTGGCGCAGTCGATTTCGTAAATGTCACAGGCGCTGCGAGTGATCAGCTCGGCGGCTTCTTTCAGGGAGTTGTTGCTGCTGTAGCGCTGGCGAGTCAGCAGCAGGATCAAGTCTTGCTGGGCGCGCACCCGGTCCAGGTGCAGGAGCTGTTCCTGCTGGGCGCGCTGATTGAGTTCCAGGGCGATTTGCAGGCGAGAGTTCTGGGTTTCGAGGTCCAGGGCCGGCAGCAGTTGCTCGCCCTCGAACAGGCCGTCGACCACCAGCAGGTAGCCGCGCAGCAGGTGTCGATTGTGTTGTTTGTAGGCTTCGCCCAGCTCCAGCAGGTTCAAGGAGCCTGCGGCGGTGTGCAGGGTGTAGCGGATCAGGTAATGCGGGCTTTCGGTGAGTTGTTGCTGAACCGCGTCATGCAGCTGATAGCGCGCTTCGGGCTCCATCAGGCTGGCGTAGGGCGAGCCGACCAGAGCACAAAGCTCCACAGCCGGCAGGCCGAACTGTCGTTCGCAATTGGGATCAAGAAACAGCAGCGCCCAGCTCGCTTCATTCAGCCGTTCGAAACGCAGCATGCCAAGCCGCGAAGGCACAGGCAACTGCGTCACTACCTCGGCCACCATACGGCTGGCGGCATCGGGTTGGCTCTTCATATGGAGGGAAACTCGCTTCGAATAGGCTGATCGCGCCGGGCTCTCGCCCTCTTTACTGTTACCTGCGGCAAGGTTGCATCATTGCGACACTGACTGACAAGAGACATGAAGGCCAAGTGCTATAAGAATATGTCGGCCGGCGGCAGGATTTCTCCAATGGATGGCTAAAAGTAATCGTTTGGAGCCTTGTGGCGAGCGAGCTTGCTCGCGCTGGGCTGCGCAGCGGCCCAAAAATCTTGTGAGCGCTGCGCACTCAAGCGGGAGCAAGCTCCCTCGCCACAGGTTTGGTTTAACGCAAAGGAATGCCTACCGATTGCAGCAGCTGGCCATCCCGATCGTGGTAATTGACACGAACCTGTTCGGCATCGACGATCAAATGGGCGAAGTTGTCCTGGCTGACGACCTCGCTGGTGAGCTCATGCCGATAGGCACCTGCAGGCGTTCGCGCCAATGGTTGATCGAGGATGAAGGTGGACGCCTTGGCATACGGCAGCAGTTTGCTGTTGCACAGGGGGGAGGAGACGATGGTGTGCACCTCGAAGTCCGGGTCCTCGCTGTGGGTCAGGCGACTGGTCAGGGAGCCATGGACATCGCCGGAAACGAAGAAGACGTTCTTGATGCGGTGTGTACGAATGGTCTCCAGCAGCCGCAGACGCTGCTCGGGAAAGGCCTTCCACGCGTCATCACCCTGGGCTTTGCGGTCGGGGTAGAACATCACGCTGGTAACCACGAATTTGACCCTGGCCGGGCTATGAATCAGCCATTTGCACAAGGCCTGTTCCTGCTCTTCGTCGAGGATGCGTCGATCATTGGCCGACAGGTTGCGTCGGGTTCGACTGTCGGTGACAAACCATTCGATATCGCCTTCGGCGAATTGATACCAATACTGTTCCAGTTTTCTATTTATCTGCCCGATGGAAAAAAGTTCATGGGCCGGGCTATGGCTGGCTTGATACAACTCATACGCCGCGATGGCGTTTTTGTATAAATAGGCATCGGCCTTACTTTCGTTGGCGGGCCAGTTGTCTTCAATTTCATGGTCGTCGAGGATCATGTAAGTCGGTACGCTCGACATTAACTTTGCAATATTGGGTTGGGAAAAAGCCACGCGGTACTTGCTGAGTATTTCCTTGTATTCCCGGTCGGGGGCAATAACGTTCAAGTCATCGACATAGATTTGATCGCCGGTCATCAACATGGCGCTGATGGGCGGTTCAGCCTGCTGCGCCAGATTCGTGATCGAGGCGAAAATCTGGTCCCCCAGATGCGGTGTAGACGGAACGCCAGCGGTCATGCGCAAGTAACGGCATGAGCCGACGATATAGGCCCGTGGAATCGTGGCTTTGCTGGACTGCGTGCGAAACCGGTAGATATCGCGCGGCCATTGCAGCGGCAGTTCCTGAACCGTCTCCACGGTGTGCACCGGGCTCATGGGGCTGAACCAGCCTGCCTGGTATTCGTACTCGGTATCGGCGGCAAGGTCGTTGAGTGCAATCACATCGGACATATCACGCAAGTTCGTCAACTTTGCAAATACACCCTGTGACCAGCGCTCTTCGCCGGGACGGCGATAACGAATGCCTGCAAATGCTGGTGTATTGTTTTGAAGTTCGCCGCGCAAGAAGATGCGTGTGTGATTAGTTGTGGTGTGGCCAATAATAGGGCCGACAGTCGGTTTGAGCATGTTCGAATCCGTTCGAGTTAATGCTAATTAAGCAAAAGAGGCTGATGAAGGTTTAACGATAACTAGTTGAACTAAGCTTAGTTATTGGTTCGCAAGAAATATCGAGCAGAAGCGGACTGGAGTTGTGGGCGACGTAAGCCGCGAACGTAGGAAAAGGATGTCACCTGGCTTTCTTCCAGGCAAAAAAAGCCCCGCCAAACTGGCGGGGTTGAGGTACGAGCGTGGCGCTCGGAAAACGTGGAACGCGACGGGCCCTCCGGTGAAGGAGGGCCGATCGGTGTTACAGCAGGATGGTGCGGATGTCCGCCAGCAGGTCGCTCAGACGCTTGGTGAAGCGTGCAGCAGCGGCGCCGTTGATCACACGGTGATCGTAGGACAGCGACAGCGGCAGCATCAGTTTCGGCTGGAAGGCTTTGCCGTCCCAGACTGGCTGAATGGTTGCCTTGGAAACACCGAGGATCGCCACTTCCGGTGCGTTGACGATCGGCGTGAAGCCGGTGCCGCCAATGTGGCCGAGGCTGGAAATGGTGAAGCAGGCGCCTTGCATGTCGTCAGCGGTGAGCTTTTTGTCGCGGGCTTTGGCGGCCAGCACGGCGGCTTCGGCTGCCAGTTGCAACAGGCTCTTCTGGTCGACGTTCTTGATGACCGGTACCAGCAGGCCTTCAGGGGTGTCGACTGCGAAGCCGATGTTCACGTACTTCTTGCGGATGATCGCCTTGCCACTTGGTGCCAGCGAACTGTTGAAGTCCGGCAGTTCCTTGAGCAGGTGCGCGCAGGATTTGAGCAGCAGCGGCAGGATGGTCAGCTTGACGCCAGCCTTCTCTGCAACGGCTTTCTGAGCGATACGGAACGCTTCCAGGTCGGTGATATCAGCCGAATCGAACTGAGTCACGTGTGGAATATTCAGCCAGCTGCGGTGCAGGCTCGACGCGCCGATTTGCATCAGACGAGTCATCGGCACTTCTTCGGTTTCACCGAAGCGGCTGAAGTCCACGACCGGAATCGGCGGGATGCCCGCGCCGCCGGTTGCGCCAGCAGCAGCGGCCGGTGCTTCCTTGGCCTTCTGCATCATGGCTTTGACGTAAACCTGCACGTCTTCTTTCAGCACACGACCGTGCGGGCCGCTTGGGCTGACCGCGCTCAGCTCGACGCCGAACTCGCGAGCCAGTTGGCGCACCGCAGGACCTGCGTGAACCTTGGCGCCAGGCTTGGCTGGAGCAGCGGCCGGGGCAGCTGCTGGTGCGGCCGGTGCCGGAGCAGCAGGCGCTGCGGCGGCTGGAGCTGGAGCGCTAGGAGCAGCAGCGGCCGGAGCCGGTGCAGCAGCAGGCGCAACACCTTTGACTTTCAGCTTCAGGATCAGGTCGCCGGTACCGACTTCGTCATCCAGCTTGATGGAAACGCTTTCCACCACGCCAGCGGCAGGCGATGGAATTTCCATGCTCGCCTTGTCGGATTCCAGGGTGATCAGCGACTGATCGGCTTCAACGATGTCGCCGGCCTTGACCAGGACTTCGATGATCTTGGCCTTGCCTGCCGAGCCGATGTCCGGGACATGAATGTCCTGAACACTGTCAGCAACCGGTGCAGCCGGGGCCGCAGCGGCTGGCGCTGGAGCAGCGGCGGCAGGTGCAGCTGCCTGAGCTGGCGCGGCCGCAGCCGGTGCCGCGGCACCTGCCACTTTCAGTGCCAGAATCAGGTCGCCGGTACCGACTTCGTCGTTGAGCTTGACGCTGATGCTTTCGACCACGCCAGCGGCGGGCGAAGGGATTTCCATGCTGGCCTTGTCGGATTCCAGGGTGATCAAAGACTGATCAGCCTCGACGGTGTCGCCGACTTTGACCTGGATCTCGATGATCTGGGCCTTGCCCGACGAACCGATGTCCGGCACATGCACTTGCTGGGTGGTTGCAGCAGCTGGAGCCGCGGCCGGTGCAGCCGCTGCCGGAGCAGCAGCCGGTTTCGCTTCAGCTTTTGGCGCCTGCGCAGCGGCAGCTGCAGGGGGCGGTGCAGAGGCCGGGGCAGCGGCACCTTCGACTTCCAGCTCCAGCAGTTCGTCGCCTTCTTTCAGGCGATCGCCCAGCTTCACTTTGATGCTTTTGACGATGCCAGCCTTGGGCGCAGGAATTTCCATGCTCGCCTTGTCCGACTCAAGCGTCAGGATGCTCTGGTCGGCTTCGATACGGTCGCCGACCTTCACAAATAGTTCGATTACTTCACCTTCACCGCTGCCGATGTCAGGTACGCGAATGAGTTCGCTCACAGAGTGTCTCCTCAGCAGTCCAGTGGGTTGCGTTTTTCCGGGTTGATCCCGAACTTGGCGATGGCTTCAGACACCACCTTAGGTTCGATATCACCACGGTCAGCCAAGGCTTCCAGGGCTGCCAACACCACGAAATGACGGTCGACTTCGAAGAAGTGACGCAGCTTCTTACGGCTGTCACTGCGGCCGAAACCGTCGGTGCCCAGGACTTTGAATTCCTTGGACGGGACCCACTGACGAATTTGCTCAGCGAACAGCTTCATGTAGTCGGTAGACGCGATGACCGGACCTTGACGGCCGTTCAGGCACTCTTCGACATAGCTCAGTTTTGGCTTCTGGCCGGGGTGCAGACGGTTGCTGCGTTCTACGGCCAGGCCATCGCGACGCAGTTCGTTGAAGCTGGTAACGCTCCACACGTCAGCGCCGACGTTGAACTGTTCACGCAGGATTTTCGCCGCTTCGCGAACTTCGCGCAGGATGGTGCCGGAGCCCATCAGCTGAACGTGGTGCGCCGCTTCGCGGGTGTCTTCCTCGAGCAGGTACATGCCCTTGACGATGCCTTCCTCGACACCGGCCGGCATGGCTGGCTGCTGGTAGGACTCGTTCATCACGGTGATGTAGTAGAAGATGTCCTGTTGCTCTTCGGTCATCTTCTTCATGCCGTCCTGAATGATCACCGCCAGCTCGTAGCCGTAGGTTGGATCAAAGGTGCGGCAGTTCGGGATGGTGCCAGCCAGGATGTGGCTGTGACCGTCTTCGTGTTGCAGGCCTTCGCCGTTCAGCGTAGTCCGGCCGGCGGTGCCGCCGATCAGGAAGCCACGGGTACGGCTGTCGCCAGCGGCCCAGGCGAGGTCGCCGATACGCTGGAAGCCGAACATCGAGTAGAAGATGTAGAACGGCAGCATTGGCTGGTTGTGGCTGGAGTACGAAGTACCGGCAGCGATGAAGGAGCTCATGGCGCCCGCTTCGTTGATGCCTTCTTCGAGGATCTGGCCCTTCTTGTCTTCGCGGTAGAACATCACCTGGTCTTTATCGACTGGCTCGTAGAGCTGGCCGACGGACGAGTAGATGCCCAACTGACGGAACATGCCTTCCATACCGAAGGTACGGGCTTCGTCCGGGATGATCGGAACGATGCGCGGACCGATTTCCTTGTCCTTGACCAGTTGCGCGAGGATCCGCACGAACGCCATGGTGGTGGAGATTTCACGGTCGCCCGAGCCGTCCAGGATAGCCTTGAGGGTATCGAGTGACGGAGTCGGCACGCTGAAGCTCTGCGCGCGACGCTGTGGCACGAAACCGCCCAGTGCAGTGCGACGCTCGCTCAGATAACGGGCTTCGGCGCTGTTGGGTTCTGGTTTGAAGAACGGCAGGTTTTCCAGTTCTTCGTCACGGACCGGAATGTCGAAACGATCACGGAACAGCTTCAGGCTTTCAATATCAACTTTCTTGGTGTTGTGCGCAGTGTTCTTCGCTTCGCCGGCACCGGTGCCATAACCTTTGATGGTCTTGGCCAGGATGACGGTCGGTTGTTCTTTGTGGTTGACCGCTTCGTGGTACGCCGCGTAGACCTTATACGGGTCGTGACCGCCACGGTTGAGTTTCCAGATCTCGTCGTCGGACAAGTCTTCAACCATCGCCTTGAGTTCTGGCGAGTTGAAGAAGTGTTCACGTACGAACGCGCCGTCTTTGGCTTTGTAGTTCTGGTACTCGCCGTCGATGACTTCGTCCATGCGGCGTTGCAGGATGCCGTCGACGTCTTTGGCCAACAGTGGGTCCCAGAAACGGCCCCAGATGACTTTGGTCACGTTCCACTGGGCACCGCGGAACACGCCTTCGAGTTCCTGGATGATCTTGCCGTTGCCGCGAACCGGGCCATCAAGGCGCTGCAGGTTGCAGTTAATAACGAAGATCAGGTTGTCGAGCTTCTCGCGGCCAGCCAGCGAGATGGCACCCAGGGATTCTGGCTCGTCGCACTCGCCATCGCCCAGGAAACACCAGACTTTTTGCTTGCCTTCAGGGATGAAACCACGGGCTTCCAGGTACTTCATGAAGCGTGCCTGGTAGATCGCCTGGATCGGACCCAGACCCATGGATACGGTCGGGAACTGCCAGAAATCAGGCATCAGCCATGGGTGCGGGTAGGACGACAGGCCCTGACCGTCCACTTCCTGGCGGAAGTTGTTCATCTGGTCTTCGGTGATGCGGCCTTCCATGAACGCACGGGCGTAAACGCCTGGCGAGGTGTGACCCTGGAAGTAGATCAGGTCGCCGCCGTGTTCGTCGGTCGGGGCCTGGAAGAAATAGTTGAAGCCGATGTCATACAGCGTTGCGCTGGAGGCGAAGCTGGAGATGTGACCGCCCAGGTCAGAATCTTTCAGGTTCGTACGCATCACCATGGCCATCGCGTTCCAGCGTACCAACGAGCGAATGCGGCGTTCCATGAACAGGTCGCCAGGCATGCGTGCTTCGTGGGTAACGGGGATCGTGTTGCGGTATGGCGTGGTGATGGCGTAAGGCAATTGCGAACCGCTACGGGTTGCGAGTTCGCCCATACGGGTCATCAGATAGTGAGCGCGGTCTTCGCCTTCTTTGTCGAGAACCGATTCCAGGGCGTCCAGCCATTCCTGGGTTTCGACGGGATCGAGGTCTTGCATGGCTTGCTCCAGGGCGGAAAGGCTTCCAGAATCGGTTGCCTGAGTTTGCGACTGGCCTTGTGGGCAGACGATATAAATTCTTGGATTACCGAGAGGTTGTTCCGGCGGCGTGTAGTTTTACTACAAATCATCGGGCATTTCAGCCTTTCGAATGTATATACGAGTAGTAAAACTACAGATGAGCGGCTTGTGGCCTCCAGCTGCGTTGTGAGAATAATCGTTAAGGTTGGTCTTTAGCCAACCAGAAAAGGTGAAAGCTTGATGCTGTCTGCCAAAAATAAAGAAATTTCAGCTATTTCTAACCTTTGTTCGACAGTCGATCACGTAGTGCATTCTGGCGAATCACTACATGCAGCCCTCTACACGCCGATCAAGGATAGACCATGAGCCTCCCTTCGCTTGCCGAACTGCCTGGCATTCTCCTGCCGTTTGTCACCCGCGCCGAGCAGTCGTTCCGTACGGCCGTCGCCGGGCTGGACGATGACCATGGTCTGTCCAACTGGACGCCTGAACGCTGGGCACAATTTGCCCGCGTCACCGCTGCCAGCGACTTCGTGATCGAACAAAGTGTGCGCGACCCACTGATGTTGCTGGAGCTGGTGCAGTCCGGTGAGCTGGACCGACGTTTTGCGCCCGGCGAGCTGTGTGCACAGATTGCGGCTGCGGTGAATGCAGCGGAAACCGAAGAGGGGCTCGGTCGCGCGCTGCGTCGTCAGCGTGCCCGCCATCAAGTGCGGATCATCTGGCGCGACCTGACGCGTCAGTGCGATCTGATCCAGACCTGTCGCGACCTCTCGGACATGGCCGATGCCAGCATCGATCAGGCCTATCAGTGGTTGTACTCACGGCATTGTCAGCAGTTCGGCGTGCCGACTGGCCGGCGCAGCGGCGAGCCGCAGCAGATGGTCATCCTCGGCATGGGCAAGCTCGGCGCGGTGGAGCTCAATCTGTCGTCGGACATCGACCTGATCTTCGCCTATCCCGAGGGCGGCGAAACCGTCGGCGTCAAACGCTCGCTGGATAACCAGGAATTTTTCATTCGTCTCGGCCAGCGCCTGATCAAGGCGTTGGACCCGATGACCGTTGATGGTTTCGTGTTCCGCGTCGACATGCGCCTGCGGCCTTACGGTTCGGCCGGCGCATTGGTGTTGAGCTTCAACGCGCTGGAGCAGTATTACCAGGATCAGGGCCGTGACTGGGAACGCTACGCGATGATCAAATCGCGGGTGGTGGCGGGAGATCAAGTGGCCGGCGCGCAATTGCAAGACATGCTGCGGCCGTTCGTTTACCGGCGTTACCTCGACTTCTCGGCGATCGAAGCGCTGCGCACTATGAAGCAGCTGATTCAGCAGGAAGTCCGGCGCAAGGGCATGGCCGACAACATCAAGCTCGGCTCCGGTGGCATTCGGGAAGTCGAATTTATCGCCCAGGCATTCCAGCTGATCCACGGCGGCCGCGACCTGAGCTTGCAGCAACGTCCTCTATTAAAAGTACTGAGCACGCTGGAAGGTCAGGGTTACCTGCCGCCAGCGGTGATCAGTGAGCTGCGCGAAGGCTACGAATTCCTGCGGTACACCGAGCACGCGATCCAGGCGATTGCCGACCGCCAGACCCAGATGCTGCCGGACGGTGCTCAGGATCAGGCGCGCATTGCCTTTATGTTGGGCTTCGCCGACTGGGAGGCTTTCCATGAGCAGCTTATGTATTGGCGTGGCCGCGTGGCCTGGCACTTCGGTCAGGTGATCGCCGATCCCGACGAAGAGGAAGGCACCGAAAGCGAAGTGGTGGTCGGCGGCGAATGGCTGCCGTTGTGGGAAGAGGCTCAGGATGAAGACGCCGCTTGCCGTCAGTTGGAAGAGGGCGGTTTCGCCGATGCCACCAAAGCCCTGAAAGCGTTGGCCGGCTTGCGCAGCAGCCCGCAGTTGCGGGCGATGCAGCGATTGGGGCGCGAACGTCTCGATGCCTTTATTCCGCGGTTGTTGGCCCAGGCTGTGGAGCACGCCAATCCGGATCTGGTGCTGGAACGGGTACTGCCGCTGGTTGAAGCGGTGGCTCGCCGTTCCGCGTATCTGGTCCTGCTGACCGAAAACCCCGGCGCGCTGCGACGTTTGTTGACCTTGTGCGCCGCGAGCCCGTGGATTGCCGAACAGATCACCCGCTTTCCGCTGCTGCTCGACGAATTGCTCAATGAAGGTCGGTTGTTCAAGCCGCCCCTGGCGCCGGAACTGGCCGCCGAATTGCGCGAGCGCTTGACGCGGATTCCTGAGGACGACCTCGAACAGCAAATGGAAGCCCTGCGACATTTCAAACTGGCACACCGCTTGCGGGTCGCCGCTTCGGAAATCGCCGGCAGCCTGCCGCTGATGAAAGTCAGTGATTACCTGACCTGGCTCGCCGAAGCGATTCTCGAACAAGTGCTGGCCCTGGCCTGGCGCCAGACCGTGGCCAAGTACGGTACGCCGCTGCGTACCGACGGCACCTTGTGCGATCCTGGCTTCATCATTGTCGGTTACGGGAAAGTCGGCGGTCTGGAACTGGGGCATGGTTCGGACCTGGACCTGGTGTTCATCCACGATGGCGACCCGCAGGCGGAAACCGACGGGCCGAAGCCTATCGACGGCGCGCAATTTTTCACCCGGCTGGGGCAGCGGATCATTCACTTGCTCACGGCCCAGACCAACTCCGGTCAGCTGTATGAAGTGGACATGCGTCTGCGGCCGTCCGGTGCGTCGGGGTTGCTGGTGAGTTCGCTCGGTGCGTTTGCCCGGTATCAGGAAAATGAAGCCTGGACCTGGGAACATCAGGCGCTGGTGCGGGCGCGGGTGCTGGTGGGCAGTCTGGACGTTGGCCAGGCGTTCGAGAAAGTTCGCGCAGCGGTATTGGGCAAGTCGCGGGACCTGGCGACCTTGCGTCAGGAGGTCAGCGAGATGCGCGCCAAAATGCGCGATAACCTAGGCAGCAAGAGCACCGCGGCCGGCACCGGGGCAAATGCCTTCGAGGCCACGGCGCCGTTCGATCTCAAGCAGGACGCCGGAGGTATCGTCGATATTGAATTTATGGTGCAATACGCGGCTCTGGCGTGGTCCGAAACGCACCCGCCATTGCTGCGCTGGACTGACAATATCCGCATTCTGGAAGGGCTGGAGGAGGAAGGGTTGATGCCCGCCGAAGACGCCAGCCTGTTGCGCGAGGCCTATAAAGCCTACCGTTCCGCCGCTCATCGGCAGGCCTTGCAGAAGGACGCCGGGGTTATACCGGGCGACCAGTTCGTGGACGAACGGCAGCAGGTAGTGCGGATCTGGCGCGAGCTGGGGCTAAGCTGAAACACGCTGGTTGAAGCGACGAGATTCAAATGTGGGAGCGGGCTTGCTCGCGAAAGCGGAGTGTCAGCCAACATCAATGTTGGAAGTAACGGCCCCTTCGCGAGCAGGCTCGCTCCCACAGTAGATCTGCGGTGTTTTGCAGATTGAAGCAACTAAGCTGCACCGCACTGGATATGCACCAATACCCAATGTGGGAGCGAGCCTGCTCGCGATGAGGCCGTCACATCCGGCATGTATGCTGACTGTCACGCCGCTTTCGCGAGCAGGCTCGCCCCCACAGTAGATCTGCAGTGTTTTGTAGAATTCTCGAGGCGGGGAGGCGTATGCCTCCCCGGCTCGTTTATGGAAACCACATGAAAATTCTGATCGTTGGGCCCAGTTGGGTCGGTGACATGGTGATGGCGCAGACACTGTTTCAGTGTCTCAAGCAGCGCCACCCGCAATGCGAAATCGACGTGCTGGCCCCCGAGTGGAGCCGGCCGATTCTTGAGCGCATGCCCGAAGTACGCCAGGCCTTGAGCTTTCCGCTCGGTCACGGTGTTTTGGAGCTGGCGACGCGTCGGCGCATCGGCAAATCCCTGGCCGACCAGTACGACCAGGCGATCCTGCTGCCCAATTCCTTGAAGTCGGCGCTGGTACCGTTCTTCGCCGGCATCCCGAAACGCACCGGCTGGCGTGGCGAATTTCGCTACGGCCTGCTCAATGACGTGCGCACGCTGGATAAAGAACGTTATCCGCTAATGATCGAGCGCTTCATGGCCCTGGCTTACGAGCCGGGTGCCGAGCTGCCGACACCTTATCCACGGCCGAGCCTGCAGATCGACCCGGTCACGCGCGAGGCGGCAATGGCCAAGTTCGGCCTGGCCCTCGACCGCCCGGTGTTAGCGCTGTGCCCCGGTGCCGAATTCGGCGAGTCCAAACGCTGGCCGTCCGAGCACTATGCCAAGGTGGCCGAAGCGAAGATCCGCGAAGGCTGGCAAGTCTGGCTGTTCGGTTCGAAAAACGATCACGCCGTCGGCGAGGACATCCGTTCGCGGCTGATTCCCGGTCTGCGTGAAGAGTCGGTGAACCTCAGTGGCGGCACCTCCCTGGCCGAAGCCATCGACCTGATGTCCTGCGCCGACGCGGTGGTGTCCAATGACTCCGGCCTGATGCACGTCGCCGCTGCGCTGAATCGCCCGTTGGTGGCGGTCTACGGCTCGACGTCGCCGGGGTTCACGCCGCCACTGGCCGAACACGTCGAGATCGTGCGCCTGGGCATCGAATGCAGTCCCTGCTTCGACCGCACGTGCCGCTTCGGTCATTACAACTGCCTGCGCCAGCTTATGCCGCAAGCGGTGAACGAAGCCTTGCAGCGTTTGCAAGGCACTGTGGTCGAGGTCAAATAGTTTGCGGGTTCTGCTGATCAAGACTTCTTCGCTGGGCGACGTGATTCACGCGTTGCCGGCGCTGACCGACGCGGCACGGGCGATCCCCGGCATCCAGTTCGACTGGGTGGTGGAAGAAGGCTTCGCCGAAATCCCGACCTGGCACCCGGCCGTGGACAAGGTGATTCCGGTGGCGATCCGTCGCTGGCGCAAAAACATCTGGCAGACCATCAAGAGTGGCGAGTGGAAGCGCTTCAAGCAAAGCATTCGCGCCAACAAATACGATTTGGTGATCGATGCCCAAGGCCTGCTGAAAAGTGCGTTGCTGACCCGATATGCCAAAGCCCCGGTGGCCGGGCTGGATAAAAACTCGGCCCGTGAGCCGATTGCCGCACGCTTCTATTCCCGGCGTCTGGCCGTGGCCCGTGGGCAACACGCGGTGGAGCGAGTGCGTCAGCTATTTGCCGTGGCCCTGGGCTACGACCTGCCCAAAGGCTTGGGCGATTACGGCCTGAACGTCGAGCGACTGGTGGAATTGCCGCGCAAGAATCCTTACGTGGTGTTCCTGCACGGCACCACGTGGGACACCAAACACTGGCCTGAAGCCTACTGGCGCGAACTGGCCGAGCGGGTGGGTTATCTCGGTGTCGCGGTGAAGCTGCCGTGGGGTAATCCGATCGAGAAAGCCCGGGCTGAACGCATCGCCAAAGACATGAGGCACGTCGAAGTGCTGCCCAAGCTGAACCTGGCCGGCGTCGGCAAAGTACTGGCCGGTGCGCAAGCCTGCGTGGCGGTGGACACCGGTCTCGGTCACCTCGCCGCTGCGCTGGACGTGCCGACGCTGTCGCTGTTCGGCCCGACCAACCCAGGCCTGACTGGCGCCTATGGCAAGTCGCAGATTCACATGGCCAGCGACTTCCCTTGCGCGCCGTGTCTGCAAAAGAAATGTACGTATCAACCGACGGCCCAAGATGCCCGTCAGTTTGACCTTAAGCGCGAGTGGCCCCTGTGCTTCACGCGTCTGAATCCCGAGCGTGTCGCGACCCGACTGAGCACGTTGTTACTGGCTGAGGAGCTGCGCTGATGCAATTGGCATTCGTCTTGTACAAGTACTTTCCATTCGGGGGCTTGCAGCGCGATTTCATGCGCATCGCCCTGGAATGTCAGCAACGCGGCCATCAGATTCGGGTCTACACGCTGATCTGGGAAGGCGACATTCCGCCGGGCTTCGAAGTGTTGGTGGCGCCGGTCAAAGCGTTCTTCAATCATCGACGCAACGAGAAACTCAGCGAATGGATGGAAGCGGATCTGGCCAAGCGGCCGGTGGACCGTTTGATCGGCTTCAACAAAATGCCGGGTCTGGACGTCTACTACGCCGCCGACGGCTGCTTCGAAGACAAGGCGCAAAACCTGCGTAACTCGCTGTACCGCCGTTGGGGCCGCTACCGGCACTTCGCCGAGTACGAGCGCGCCGTGTTCGCCAAAGATGCCAAGACCGAAGTGCTGATGATTTCCGAAGTCCAGCAGCCGCTGTTCATCAAACATTACGACACGCCGCTGGAACGCTTCCACTTGCTGCCGCCGGGCATCTCTCAGGACCGTCGCGCGCCGGCCAATGCTGCCGAGATTCGTGCCGACTTCCGTCGCGAATTCAACCTGAAAGACGATGATCTGCTGCTGGTGCAAATCGGCTCCGGGTTCAAGACCAAGGGCGTGGATCGCAGCCTCAAGGCGCTGGCCGCATTGCCCGCCGATCTGAAGAAACGCACCCGGCTGTTTGTAATTGGCCAGGACGACCCCAAATTATTCCAGATGCAGAGCGCCACATTGGGGCTTGGCGATAACGTGACGTTCCTCAAGGGCCGCAGCGACATTCCGCGTTTTCTGCTCGGCGCCGATTTGTTGATTCACCCGGCGTACAACGAAAACACCGGGACCGTGTTGCTCGAAGCCCTGGTGGCCGGGTTGCCGGTGCTGGTGAGCGCGGTGTGTGGTTACGCCCATTACATCGCCGAGGCCGACGCCGGTCTGGTGCTGGACGAACCTTTCGATCAGGCGCAACTGACTCAGTACCTGACCGGTATGTTGAACGACGCTCAAGCACGGGCGGCCTGGAGCCGCAACGGTCTGGCTTTCGCCGAGACGGCCGACCTCTACAGCATGCCGCAGCACGCGGCCGATGTGATTCTGGCGGAGCACGCTTAATGAAGTTGATGCTGGCTGAACCGTTCAAGAGCCTCTGGGCCGGACGCGACCCGTTCGCCGAAGTCGAGAGCCTCCAGGGCGAGGTATACCGTGAACTTGAAGCGCGCCGGACCCTGCGTACCGAAGTCGATGGCAATGGCTTTTTCGTGAAGATCCACCGTGGCATTGGCTGGGGCGAGATCTTCAAGAACCTGCTCACCGCCAAGCTGCCGGTACTCGGTGCTGGCCAGGAGTGGAAGGCCATTCAGCGCCTGCAAGAGGTCGGCGTGCCGACCATGACCGCCGTGGCTTACGGCGAGAAGGGCAGCAACCCGGCGGACCAGCATTCGTTCATCGTCACCGAAGAGCTGGCGCCCACTGTCAGCCTTGAAGATTTCAGCATCGACTGGGTCAAGCACCCGCCAGAGCCAAAACTCAAGCGCGCGCTGATCGCCGAAGTCGCGCGCATGACCGGCATGATGCACCGCGCCGGGGTCAACCATCGCGACTGCTACATCTGCCACTTTCTGCTGCACACCGACAAGCCGGTGACGGCCGACGATTTCAGGCTCTCGGTGATCGACCTGCACCGCGCCCAGACCCGTCCGACGATTACCCAACGCTGGCGCAACAAGGATCTGGCGGCGCTGTATTTTTCGGCACTGGACATTGGCTTGACCCGTCGCGACAAATTGCGTTTTCTCAAGGGTTATTTCCAGCAGCCCCTGCGCCAGATTCTGGGTGAAGAAGCCGGGTTGCTCGCCTGGCTCGAAGGCAAGGCCAACAAACTCTACGACCGTAAACAGCGATACGGGGATGCGCTCTGATGGCGGGTTGGAAACTGGAGCCTAAGTACAGCGATCTGGCGGAAGATTTCGGCAGTCTTGAGGCTGTGTTTGCGCTTCAAGGCGAACGCCTGACGCGCGACCTGTTGTCCGAGGTCATTCGCGTCCAGCGCAATGGCGTCAACTATTACGTCAAACGCTACGTGGGTGCCGGCAAAGGTCTGCGCCGTTACCTGGGCAAGCCTCGGGTGAAAGCCGAGTGGCAGAACCTCAAGCGCTTCGCCAAGTGGGGCATTCCTACCGCCGAAGTGGTGGCCTGGGGCCTGGAACGTCGCGGTGCGGCGTACGATCGCGGGGCGATGATCACCCGTGAGCTGCCGCATACCGAAGACTTGTCGGCCCTGGCCGAGCGGCATGATCCTAAACTGGCGGACCGCGCCTGGGTCGACAACGTCAGCCGGCAGCTGGCGGGTTATACCCGGACCATGCACGACCATCGTTTTACCCATAACGATTTGAAGTGGCGCAACCTGCTGATCGACGATGAGCCTCGACTGTTTTTGATCGACTGCCCCAATGGTGATTTCTGGCGCGGCTTTTGGCTCAAATACCGGATCACCAAGGACCTGGCCTGTCTGGACAAGGTCGCCAAGTATCACTTGTCGGCTACCCAGCGCCTGCGCTTTTACCTGCAATACCGCCAGCGTGATCGGCTGAATGCCGCCGACAAAAAACGGATCCGGCACGTGGTGAGATTTTTCGAGGGGCGCGAATGACTGATTTCCTGGCGGCTGAAGACCGTGCGCTGCTTGAGCGTCACGGCCTCGGCACCTTCGACGCACTCTGGGTCAAGCAGCTCGACGCTGTGGACGAGCCCAACACCGCTCGCGGTGGCTGGAGCAGCGTGTTTCGGCTGGATCTGGAAGGTCATGGCTACTACCTCAAACGCCAAAGCAACTACCAGATGCGCACCTTGCATGCGCCCTTTGGTGAGCCAAGCTTTGCCCGTGAATTTCGCAATATCAGTCGCTATGAAAAGTTCGGTATTCCCGCATTGAAAGCGGCATTCTTCGGTGAGCGCAAAGTCGACGGCGAGATTCGGGCGATTCTGCTGACCCGTGCCCTGGACGGCTGGGATGACCTGGATTCGCTGTTGCAGCGCTGGTCGGACCTGAGTTCGGTGCAGCATTCGGCCATTCTGAAGGCCTGTGGGCAATTGGCCCGGCGCCTGCACGGCGCGCGTCAGGTTCACGGTTGCTTCTACCCCAAGCACATTTTTCTCCAGGCCACCGGCGACGGTTACCTGGCCCAGCTGATCGACCTGGAAAAGACCCGGCCGTTGCTGTTTGGTCGGCGTGATCGGGCCAAAGACCTGGAGCCGTTGCTGCGTCGGGCGCCTGAGTGGAACGATGCGCAGTTGCGCGAGCTGCTGGCCGCCTATCTGGATCAATCCCGGGACAGCTCGTTGATCGACAGCTGGCTTGTGCGACTGACCGCGCGGCGCAGTCATAAGGAGGCGCGCTGATGCGTTTGTCCGAGCTGAAAAACGCTGGCCGCAGCCCGAGCCTGCCGCTGAACATTCCACTGGCCGATGCCGCCGGCCCTGCCGAGTTGCAGTTGCTGAGTCTGTTGCGGGTGTTGCCGGGGCAGCGTTATGTCGGTGCGGGCGTCTGGCGTGGGCGGCCGGTGCTGGCCAAGCTGTTGGTCGGCAGCAAAGCGGCGCGGCATTTCCAGCGTGAGCTGGACGGCGTGCGGTTACTGGCGGCTCAGGGGTTGACCACGCCGTTGTTGCTGGCTGATGGCCTGAAGGACGGCGAGGGCGGTTGGCTGCTATTCGATTTCCTTGAAGGCGCTGAAAGCCTTGGGGATGCCTGGAAACGGGTCGAGCACTTGCCGATGCTGGCGGATGAACAATCGGCGGTATTGGCCGATGCGCTGGGTGCGATCGGTCAATTGCACCGCAAGGGCCTGTGGCAGGAAGACCTGCACCTGGACAACCTGCTGCGCCAGGGTGGTCGGCTGTATTTGATCGACGGAGCCGGAATCCGCACGGAGACGCCGGGCCAGCCGCTCTCGCGGCAGAAAGTCCTGGAAAACCTCGGGGTGTTTTTCGCCCAGTTGCCCAAGTCGCTGGAACCCTATACCGAAGAGTTGCTGGTGTATTACCTGCTAAGCAACGGCGAGCATGCCTTGCCCATGGAAGCGTTGCAGAAGCAGGTCAGCAAGGTGCGCAGCTGGCGCCTCAAAGACTTCCTGATCAAGGTCGGCCGCGAATGCACGCTGTTCAGTGTCCAGCGCGGAGCGTTTGGCTTGCGGGCGATTCACCGCGAGGAAGAAACGGCGATGCTGCCGGTGCTGGCGCAGGCCGATGCGTTGCTCGATCAAGGCCATCTGTACAAGACCGGCGGCGCGGCGAGCGTCGGCAAGGTCGAGGTGGCCGGTCGTACGCTGGTGATCAAGCGCTATAACATCAAAGGTTTTGCCCACTGGCTCAAACGCTTCTGGCGTCCGAGCCGTGCCTGGCACTCCTGGCGTGAAGGCAATCGCCTGGCGTTTCTCGGCATCGCCACGCCCAAGCCGTTGGCGTTGCTGGAGAAGCGTTTTCTCTGGTTGCGCAGTCGGGCTTATCTGGTGACCGAGTATTTTCCGGGGCCGGACATCATCGAGCGCTTTGCGCCTTACGTTGAAAGCGGTGAGGCACCGGAAGCCGAGTTGCTGGCGCTGGATCATTTGTTTGCCGAGCTGATTGGCGAGCGGATCAGTCACGGGGATTTCAAGGGGCATAACCTGTTCTGGCAGCACGATCGCTGGGCGCTGATTGATCTGGATTCGATGTGTCAGCACAGCTCGCTCAACAGCTTCGCCCCGGCCTATGCGCGGGATCGGGCAAGGTTCATGCGTAACTGGCCTGAGAGCAGTGCGCTTTATCGGGTCATTGATCAGCGTCTTCCCAAAGATATCTCTAGCGCTGCCTGAATCCCATCGCGAGCAGGCTCGCTCCCACAGGGGATCTGTGTCGCAACGGAGAACCACTGTGGGAGCGAGCCTGCTCGCGATAGGGTCAGAACAGCCACCCGAGATTAAGGGACAGGTTCTTATGAAATGTCCTACATGATCTACAGAGCCCATGAACTGTGCCCTGAATAACCGCGATGCTAGTTTGCCTGACGTTCACGGAGGGCAGATTTTGACGATAAAAATGACGGTGTTGTTGAGCACGTTCTCACTGGCTTTATCGGGTTGCGGGACCGC
Source organism: Pseudomonas sp. LB3P25 (assembly GCF_054897985.1). Taxonomy (NCBI): domain Bacteria; kingdom Pseudomonadati; phylum Pseudomonadota; class Gammaproteobacteria; order Pseudomonadales; family Pseudomonadaceae; genus Pseudomonas; species Pseudomonas sp. LB3P25. The sequence continues at coordinate 733,395 of NZ_CM142711.1, forward strand.
TGTCACGGTGCTGCAGGATGACGAAGACGCGGCTCGTAGCCTTAGAAAGCAAAAGACTTACTGTCAATCCATTCCCCGTATTTACAGTGGCCTGGCTTACGATTTCTGTGTGTTGAATGCGCCGCCGGATCCCACGGGTTTTCTTGTGCCGTTCGTTCTGCTGGATTTGACCCTTTCGGGTGTCTTTGACACGGTTTCATTGCCCTATACGATTTATCGCCAAGCGGCAGACGGCAATATCAGCATTTATTGGCGAGCAGGCCGCGGGTAACTCTTTTGTATTCCAGCGTGTCAGTGCTACACCTAACGCACTTGGCTCGAAGAACAAAAGGTGAATAGCTCGTGTCGACCCCGATTTTGCCCTCTCAACAGTTTTTTCTTTTTGAAAACGAAAGCGAAGCTGAAACTAATGTTGAGGCGGAAAAGCTTTTACCTCCGTCCGGGAGGTACAGCGATTTCATAATCTATGTGGATGAGAGCGGCGATCATGGGATGCAAACATTAGATCCAAACTACCCAATGTTTGTGCTGGCATTTTGCGTGTTTCATAAAAGGCATTATTGCGAAAAGGTTATTCCTGCCCTTCAGAAGTTCAAATTTAATCATATGGGTCATGACCTGATCGGTCTGCATGAATTGGAAATTCGAAAAGAAAAGGGAGCGTTCTCCAGTCTTTTCACATCAAGGCAACACAAACATGCCTTTCTCGATGAGTTGACGGGAATCATTGAAGCCAGCAATTTCGTCCTGATCAGCTGCGTTATCGACAAAGCCGCTCTTCGCGAAAAGCAAGGTCCTGTCCACAATCCTTATCACGTCGCGCTCGGATTCTGCCTTGAAACGCTTTATGAGTATTTGCAGGAAAAGAATCAACAGAGCGTTTTAACTCATGTGATTTTCGAGCGTCGAGGGAAGCGGGAGGATAATGAGCTTGAACTGGAGTTTCGTCGTATGTGCGATGGCGCGAACAGATTGGGCATACAACTGCCGTTCGACATCGTCTTTGCAACCAAACAAGTGAATTCCACGGGGTTACAGCTAGCGGATCTTGTTGCAAGACCCATTGGTATGAGCGTTTTGCGGTCGGGGCAAGAAAATCGTGCCTTTGACGTGCTCAAGCGCAAGTTCTACTGCAGTGGTGGGCGTAACAATGTGGGAGAGGGTTTCGAGAATTGGGGGTTAAAAATTTTCCCTCTCTCAGAAAGCGAAAAGCCCCGGTGAAACTCACCGAGGCCACAACGCCGACCGGGATCCCCCAGTCCATTTGCGCAGGAGTCTATGTCGAGGTCCGTCATCTGTCAACGCGCCAGCTTGCCACTTCCCGCTAGAGGCTTGCCGTCGCTTTTAAGCTATAATCCCGCCCTTTAGCTGCCACTCGCCCTTTGCGAGGGCACATTAATCTTTGAGGCGCCTTGCGCCTGCATGCAGACTAAAGAGGCTAGACCCCTGTGGCATTGACGATTCTTGGCCTGTCCGGCGCCCTTAGCCATGATCCTTCAGCAGCTTTGTACATCGACGGCAAGCTGGTCGCGGCGGCTGAGGAAGAGCGCTTTGTGCGCGATAAACATGCAAAGAACCGCATGCCTTACGAGTCGGCGAAGTTTTGCCTCGAGCAGGCTGGCATCAAGCCGTCCGACGTTGATGTGGTAGCGATTCCGTTCGCGCCGATCAGCCTGTTCGGCAAGGCTCGCTGGCATTACGCCAAGCGTTACTGGTACGCCCCGGACCGCGCGCTCGACGCGATCCTGATGGGTAACCGTCGCTACAAGCGCTATCGCAACAAGATTGTCTGGTGCCTCGAGCAATTGGGTTTCGATCCGAAGAAAATCAAGATCGAACCGGTCGAGCATCACCTGGCCCACGCCTCCAGCGCTTATCACTGCTCCGGTTTCAAAGAGAAAACCGCGATCCTGGGGATCGACGGCAAGGGTGAGTACGCCACGACCTTTTTCGGTTACGGCGAAAACGGCAAGATCCACAAGATCAAGGAATTCTTCGATCCGGACTCCCTCGGTGGCCTGTACGGCGCGATCACCGAGTTCCTCGGTTTCGAGATGCTCGACGGTGAGTTCAAGGTCATGGGCATGGCGCCGTATGGCGATGCCAGCAAATACGATTTCTCGCGTCTGGCTTCGTTCGAGAACGGCGAGCTGGTGATCAACACCGACTACGCCAACGTCATCGGCCTGCGCCGTTATAAAGAGAAGGGCAAAGGCTTCTACTTCTCGCCGAAGCTGATCGAGTGGCTGGGTCCGAAGCGCGAAGGCGACATCGCTGACGAGCCGTACATCCATTACGCCGCGAGCATGCAAGCGCTGTTCGAAAAGATCTCGCTGCAGATGATCGACCATTACCTGGGCGACGTGCTCAAGGAAACCGGCAAACTGGCCTTCGCCGGTGGCTGTGCGTTGAACGTCAAGCTGAACCAGAAAATCATCGCCCGCGATGACGTTAAAGAACTGTTCGTGCAGCCTGCGTCCGGCGATGCCGGCACCGCGGTCGGCGCGGCGGCCTATGTGTCCCACGCCCGTGGTGTGCCGGTCGAGAAGATGGAACACGTCTACCTCGGTCCGTCGTACACCAACGAAGACGTGCTCGCCGCGTGTGCCCGTCACCCGAGCAAGCCGGTATGGCGCAAGCTCGAGAACATGCCGGAAAACATCGCCAGGATCATGGTCGACGGCAACCCGGTGGCCTGGTTCCAGGGCCGCATGGAATTCGGTCCGCGCGCCTTGGGCGGTCGTTCGATCATCGGTTGCCCGAGTGCGACTGGCGTGGCTGACCGCATCAACCACCAGATCAAGTTCCGCGAGCGCTGGAGGCCTTTCTGCCCGTCGATGCTCGACACCGTTGCACCACAGATGATCAAGGTCGATCACCCGGCGCCGTTCATGACCTTCACCTTTGAAGTGGCTGAAGAGTGGAAGACCCGCGTGCCGGAAGTCGTCCATGAAGACGGTACGTCCCGGGCCCAGGTGCTCAAGCGCGAATACAACCCGCGCTATTACGACATGATGAAGGCGCTGGAAGTGCTGACCGGTAACGGCGTATCGCTGAACACCTCGCTCAACCGTCGTGGCGAACCGATGATCTGCTCGCCGACGGACGCCCTGAACATGTTCTTCGGTTCCGATCTACAGTATCTGATCATGGAAGACATCCTGGTGGTCAAAGAGGGCGCGGACGCATATGACACGCTCGGCTGAACGCCATGTGCTGCAGTTCTGTCACGGCTATGACGGGCCGTTTCTGGACTGCGCCCGGCAGTACGCCAGCCTGTTCGCGGGGACCGGTTATCGAGTGACCACGGTGTTTCTGACCGGGGCTGCCGATGCCGAAGTTGCTGCGGGCTGCGCTTCCGATGAAGTGCTGTTCATGGAATACAGCTCCAAGGCCATTCGTGGCCTGAAGCTGGGCGCCATCGGCGATCTGCGCAAGATCGCCGCCTCGCGCAATTTCAGTTTTTGCATCGCTCACCGATTCAAACCTATTTATATCGCCTTGCTCGGCACGTCGTTGCCGGTGATTGGCGTGCATCACGCGTTTGACGATTACAAGCGCGGCACCCGCAAACTCTTCGCGAATATTTTCCGCAAGCGCCTGAGCCTGCTCGGGGTTTCCGATGCCGTGCGCGACGACATGCGTCATTGCCTGCCGAAGTGGCCGGCGGCGCGGATTCAGACACTCTATAACCGTATCGATGTGCAGGCCTTGCAGGACAGCCAGGTGTCGGTTCGCGAGGCCCGGGAAACCCTCGGCCTGGCGGCGGATGGCTGGGTTGTCGGCAATGTTGGGCGGCTGCATCCAGACAAGGATCAGGCCACGCTGCTGCACGGTTTTGCCGCGGCGTTGCCGGGCTTGCCGGCCAACAGCCAACTGGTGATGCTCGGTACCGGTCGACTGGAACAGGACCTCAAGGCCCTGGCCCGTGAGCTGGGTATCGGCGACCGCGTGCTGTTCCTCGGTCAGGTGCCTGAGGCTCGGCGTTATTTCCGGGCCTTTGATGTGTTTGCCCTGAGTTCCGATCACGAACCGTTCGGCATGGTGCTGCTGGAAGCCATGGCTGCCGGCGTGCCGTTGCTTGCCACGGCGTGTGGCGGGGCGAAAGAAGTGGTCGAGGGCGTCGGTATTCTGTTCCCGCTGGGCGATGCCGAACACTTGGCTCAAGGGCTGCAACATCTGGCCGCGATGGACGAGCAGCAACGTCACCAGTGTGCCGAGCTGATGCTCGATCGCTTGCGTGAGCGCTTCTCCGACCGCGCGGTGCGCGATGCTTTCTGGCGTTTGCCGCACGTTACCGAACTGGCGCCGAGGGGCTGATGCTCAACCGATTTCAAGGCTGGCGCGAACGTGGCTGGGCGGTAGTCGACGCCTCGACATATGCCGAGGCCTGGCAACGTTATGGCGGCAGCGTCGCCACTCATCCCATGGTGGTCGAGCGACTGGCGCAGTTGGCCGACATTCCTGTGCGCTACCTGGCCTGGGAGCAAAACGGTGAAGTCAAAGCCGCGATCCCGACCTGGGGCCGCGACCTCGCCTTGTCCAAGGACGTGCTCAAGCGCTACGGTAAAAAAGGCTTGTTCGACCTCGGTAATGCCGAGTTCATCCTGCCGGCCGCAGCCGATGCACAAGCGCCGCTGCGTCATCGTGGACGCTACCTGTCGGCACTGAATGAAGGCCGCTTTACCGGCATCAAGTTGCAGGCTGAACAGCTGGCGATGGCCCGCACTCCCGAAGAACTGTCAAAGAAGTTTCGCTACAACCAGCGCCGTGAATTGCGATTGCTGGAAGAAGCGGGTGGAGTGGTTCGGCCGGTCGCCGAGTTTTCCAGTCCTGAACTGGCAGCGATCTATTGCGACCTGTTCCAGCGTCGCTGGGGTTTCCCGGCGACGGGGGCCGAGCGCATGGCTGAGGTCATCGAGTTGCTGCGTGATTTGCTGATCGGCTCGGTGATTTTCCTCAACGATGCGCCGATAGCGATTCAACTGGTCTACCGTGTCGAGACACCGCAATGGATCAGCGTCGAGTACATCAATGGCGGCGTCGATCCCGAAACCCGCGAATTCAGTCCGGGCAGCGTGCTGAGTTTTCTCAATACGCAAAGCGCCTGGGAGCATGCCCGGGCGTTGGACAAACCCTTGCGCTTTTCTTTCGGTCGCGCCGACCGTGAATACAAGGATCGCTGGTGCAATCCTGTGCCGGTGTTCACCGTATGAGTCAGCCCATGAACCGCAAACAGCAATTGCTCAAGCGCCATCGGCGCAACAAACGCATCGGTCTGCTCATCGCGCTGGTGCTATTGATTGCCATGGGTGTGCTGGTGAGCGGGTGGCTGCCGCTGGTGCTCGCGGTACTGGGCTGGATTGCCCACGAGGCATGGTTTGCCGACCATTTGTTTTATTCGCCCAAAGACGATTACCAGTACAGCTTTCCACCGTACACCCAGCAGCCCAAGGTTCACCTTGACGGTGAGCGTTTGCGCCTGGACGACGGCGTCATGCTGGTCGACGACGCCACCCTGGTGTTGGCGCTGCGGATTAAAAGCACCTGGCTGGGACGCTTTATCGATCCCGTGGTCGAGTTGTCGGGGGGGGATAACCCGGACCGACAAACCTTTGAGCGCGGTGTGAACGGTCTGCGTTACCTCAACCTCAGTGGTCAGGCGCACGTTCTGTCGCAAGGTGAGTTGCGTCTGCGCGGGCGTTTCTGCCGATTGCTGGGTGAGCCGGTGCTCTGGGCGTTCGAGCATCCGGATTACAGTCGTCAGCGGGTGATGGTGATCGCGCCCCACGCCGACGATGCCGAGTTGGCCGCATTCGGGTTGTACAGCAGCGCCAGTCAAAGCTGGATCGTGACCCTGACCGCCGGTGAAATCGAAGCCGGGCACTATCAGCAGATGGGACTCAACGGCGTCGAAGCGTCTCGGTTGAAAGGCTCGCTTCGCGCCTGGGACAGTCTCAGCGTGCCGCTGTGGGGCGGCGTACCTCAGGAACGCTGCATTCAGTTGGGGTATTTCTGCCTGCAATTGCCCGCCATGCAGAGCGCGCCGACCGAGGCCGTGGTGTCCCATGAGGCACAGCTTCGCGATACTCGATTTTTTCGACGGTTCAATCCGTTTGCCCTGAGCAGTGACGTCGATGGCATACCGTCCTGGAACAACCTTTTGGCCGACCTGAGTGAGTTGATCGAACGTATCCAGCCCCAGGTCATTGTTTTGCCACATCCACGTTTCGACCCGCACCCTGACCATCTATGCTCACAGCAGGCGGTGATGCAGGCACTGAGCGGTACAGCCTGGCAGCCCGAAACCTTGTTGCATTACGCCAATCATCTACATGACAACGATCGCTGGCCAATGGGTGATGCCGGCACCGGCGTGACACTGCCGCCACAGATCAATAATCATGAGCCGTTGCGACCCTGGGCACTTTGCCTGTCGACCGAAAAACAGTGGCACAAGGCTATGTCGTTGGGCATGATGCACGACCTTCAGCCCCGACTTCCCCTCAAGCGTCTACTTCGCCGAGCGATACAACGTTGTCTGGCGGCCCGACACTGGCCGGCTTTCGGCGAAAACGAGTTCTTCCGTAAAGCGGTGCGACGCCACGAATTATTCTGGGTCCAAGAGCTGTCTGGAAAGAGAGAGACCAATTGAAAGTTCTGTTTCTGGTGCAGAAAGAGCAGCGAGCGATCCTTGATCGACTGTATGACGGTATCGCCGAACACTGTGAATGCGACACGCGCGAGCTGACCAGCGCGGAGCAGGACGACTTGCGTGGATACTTTCGCAAGCATGTCGATGTGACCCGCTACGACCGGATTGTTTTTTTCCTGCGCTTCAAAAAAGAAATCAGACAGGTGAGGTTCATACAAACCCTGCCCAATCTGGTTATTCTGGAACACGATGCGTACCAGAATTACATCCCGTGCAAGTACACCGGCAAGTTCAGCGCCCATTACCGCAAGCTGCCCTGGGCGCGGGTGATCAGCTCAGGTTTTACGGTCGCCGATCGCCTGCGCGAGGAAGGTTTCGATGCGGTGTTCGTTCCCAAGGGATACGACCAGTCGCTGCTGCAAGACCAAGGTCGTGAGCGAGATATCGAACTGGCATTTGTAGGCAGTACCAACAGCGTCGCCTATAGCGGCCGCAAAGCACTGCTCGATGAGTTGGCACGCGTCGAACCCCTGGTGGTGACGCGTACCAAGTCTGGTGAGGAATACTGCGATACGCTTAACCGTATTCGCTACTTCGTCAGCGCCGACGTCGGTATGGGCGAATTCATGATCAAGAATTTCGAGGCCATGGCGTGTGGTTGTGTGTTACTGGCTTATGACCAGGGCGCGGTTGAAAGCAGCGCGCTAGGTTTGCACGATATGCACAACGTTGTTTTCTATCAAAGTATCCCGCAGCTTCAGGAAAAACTCGCGAGACTACGGGCTGACCCGGAGCTGGCGCAGCGTATCGCTCGCAATGGTCGCGAACTGGTGGTCGACCAGTTCAGCTTTGCGCGTGTCGGGAAGCGTATCGTCGAGGAGCTCGAACCAGCATTGCGTCCTCACGCGCCGTTGAGTCTGCTGGAAAAAGTGCGTCTGAAGCTGGGCGTTTGACAAGGGTTTCTGTGACGCTGGAAGGAGATGTCGTTCGGCATGCCGGTTTGGGCCTCCACGTACAGCTGTCGATTGAGCATCAGCGCAAGGCGCGCAGTCGACGCGAACACATCAAGTTTGCATTGTCTCTAATGCCGGGAGTCTGCATTGGCTGTTTTATCCATTAAGTGCGCCGCGGTGTACCTGCATAGTTCCATGCGTTGGCTTGTTGTCTTATGAGCATCCTTAACGTTATGTGGTCCGGCGGTGCGCCGTTCGCATCGATTCACAAGGTTCATCAGCAGATACTGTCGCAGGCCGGTCCCACCGCTTCGGTCAAGACCTGGTTGCTTCAGGGCAGCGCGTCAGGGTCTGGAGTGAATGTTGGCGAAACCCGGGAATGGAAACTGTCCGCCGCCCGTTTGAAAGGGCGGCATTTCTGGCGGCTGATGAAGCCCTGGATGCAGGCCTCTTTCAAGAGCGCCCTGAATCAGAGTGGGGCACACCTTTTGCTGCTCGATGGCTTGGGAGTAGCTCGCACACTTTTACCCCTTCTCAAAACATTGCCAAACATCCACGCGGTGGTGATTGTTCATGGTTCCACGCGAGTTCGTGCCGCAGATCGAGCCCTCTTCCACCAGCTATCGACGTCCCAGCTGACATTGGTCGCAGTGTCGAACACCTTGGCGATCTCACTGAGCCGAGACCTTCAAATGCCGGTCATGACACTGCGTAGTGCGTTCGACCCTGTCGCGTTTCGCTCCTCGGTACTCCCGCGCGAGGAGGCCCGCGCCCGGTTGAACTTGCCCCTGGACGACACGCCTGTGCTCGGGGCTGTGGGGCGATTGGTGGAAGATAAGGGGTTTGCCTGTCTGATCGAGGCCTTTGCCTCTGCATTGAAGCAGCGGCCCGATCTGCGATTAGTGATTATCGGTGAAGGGCCTTCCAGAGAAGCGTTGCAAGCACGCATAGATCACCTGGGGTTGCGCGCGAGTGTCTCCTTGCCCGGCCATCTGAATGATGCCGCGCGGCTTTACAGGGCGTTCGACTGGGTCGCTATCCCTTCACTGGACGAGGGCCTGGGGCTGATTATGCAAGAGGCGGTGATGGCGGGTGTTCCAGTCATTTCCAGCGAATTGCCAGTGTTTCGCGAGCAGTTGGCCGACACGGGTTGGTATGCCCCCGTAGAGGATGTCAGTGCCTGGACCGATGTCATTGTGCGAGCGTCGAGCGTCTCAGGGAAAGAAATCGCGGCAGGCCAATATCAGGAGCTGGCCCCTGATCAGGCCTGGCTGAACTTCAGTCAGACGGCCCGTGCGTTGCTTTCATGATGGCAGAACAGCTTGCTCGAGTGCCTGCATTGGAAAGCTGTCGTTCAGGTTCTCGCGCGCAATATAGCGGGCGAAATGCTGCAGGTTGCGCTTGATCAGATGCTTGGGCAGTGGCGCCCGCAAGAAACGCATATCCGCCACATCGATCAGGCCCATCCGGTTGTCCGGCGTGACCACAATGTTGCCCAGGTGCAGTGAGCGAAAGTAGATCCCCGACATATGAAGGCTACGTATCAGCCCCGCCAGAGCCGGCAGTGTCTGCTGCCAGTTGAACCCTTCCTTGCTGGCGATCTGACGCAGGGTTTCTCCCGGCAGGGGCTGGTAAAGCACCGCCGTCATGCCTGGTGTTTGCAGCCGATAGAACTGCAGGACCTGAAGGGTGGGTACGCCAAGCTTGTGCAGTTCGGCGGCATTGTCGATGAAGCGTTTCGAGTACGGACGAAACAGCGCGGAAGATAAAATACGCTTGCGACGAAACAGTTTCAGGATATTCCCATCCTGCAACAGGTAAACTTTCGGGCCGTAGCTGTCGGCCTCCAGTACTCTGGCGGCTTCAATCATTTGATTTAAAGCGTCTTGCGGAAGCCGGGAGCATTGCATCATAGAAAGCCTTGTTGGAATAGCGGGGCACTGTGGCGGGCAATGATGCCGAAAAGTTTTGGTTTTAACCATGCCGGGTTAGGTAGGGTGGGCTGTCTAAGGAGCAATTTGATGCAAGAAACACGTTGGGCGCAAGTGTGGATGACGACGGGTTTGCTGTGGTTTCTGCTGGCTATCGCCTTTGCGCCTACCAACAAACTTTATCAGCAAGGGCTGGTTGCACTGCTTTGGCTGCCGGCCATATTGTTCAGCTGGCCAGCGCGGGCCCGGATCAGAGAACTCCTATATGAGCAGCGTTGGGTCTACCTGCCGATGCTCGGTCTGCTGGTCTGGTCATTGATTAGTCTCTCTTGGACGAACGACGAGGACCCGAGTCGCGAAGTCAAGCGTTTGTTGTACATCGGCGTATTCCTGCTTTTTTTTCCGGTTTTTGCCAATACCCGGCCCGAGCGAGTCATTCGTATCATGCAATGGGGCGGTATTGGGCTGGCGTTGACTGCGTTGGTTGCCACCGTCAAATTTTATGGGGTCAATGGCAACGTCTGGTACGCGCGCGTTGAAGGTTTGGGCGAGTTGTCTCACCCGATTCTGGGTGGCTACGTTATTGGGTTGGCGGCCGTGTGGCTTGTTCATTGGGTACCGCGCGCGCGCTGGATGCAAGCGGCCTGGATCGTAGCGCTGGGTTTGCTTGGCGTGTTTGTCGTGCTTAGCCAGAGTCGTGGTGCTGCCTTGGCGTTGTTCCTGACGTTACTCGTCATGCCGATCTGGTGCCGCGATCGACGCAGTCGCGTCGTTGCGGTATCTGCGTTGACGGTGGCGATGCTGGCTTTCTGGCTCTTCGAGCCTTTGGTTATGGCCCGCGGTGTTTCCTATCGTCCGCAAATCCTGAAGGCAAGCTTGCAAATGATTGCCGAGCACCCATGGCGCGGTCTGGGCCTTGGCGGCAACTATAAAGTGCTCGCCGACGGTTTGTACTTTGATCACGCCCATAACCTCTTCACTCATATCGCTATCGAACTGGGTCTGCCGGGGCTGTTGTTGTGGTGCGCGGTATGGCTTGCAGTTTTACGTGAGGCCTGGAAAGCCCGGGAAACGCTATATGGTCAAGGCATCATCGGCATATGGGTATTTTCATCCCTGGCCATGCAATTCGATGCGGCCAGCCTGACTGGAACGCCAAGGGCCGAGTGGTTCATCAGTTGGTTACCCATAGGCCTGGCCAGTGTGTTGGTATGGGCGCGGGTCAATTCCGACGTTTGTGATAAAATTTCGCGTTCTTCCTAACGAGTGAGCTCTACGATGAGTGACGCACCGCCCAAAGCGGGACAGGATTCCAGCCTGAAAATCTATTTTCGGCTATTGGGTTATGTAAAACCCTATATCGGCTTATTCCTGGTGAGTATCGTCGGCTTCGTGATCTTTGCCTCGACGCAGCCCATGCTCGCGGGGATTCTCAAATATTTCGTCGATGGCTTGAGCAACCCCGAAGCGGTGCTCTTCCCGACTGTTCCCTATCTGCAAGACTTGCAGTTGCTGATGGCCGTGCCGCTGCTGATCATCCTGATCGCCGCCTGGCAGGGCCTTGGGTCTTTCCTGGGTAACTACTACCTGGCCAAAGTATCTCTGGGGCTGGTCCACGACTTGCGTGTTGAGCTATTCAACAAATTGCTGGTATTACCCAACCGTTATTTCGACACCCATAACTCCGGACACCTGATTTCGCGCATCACCTTCAACGTGACCATGGTCACCGGTGCTGCCACGGACGCCATCAAAGTGGTCATTCGTGAAGGCCTGACCGTGGTGTTCCTGTTTGCTTACCTGTTGTGGATGAACTGGACACTGACCCTGGTGATGCTGGCGATCCTGCCCATCATCGCGGTCATGGTGAGCAGCACCAGCAAAAAATTCCGCAAGCAGAGCAAGAAGATCCAGGTGGCGATGGGCGACGTGACTCACGTGGCTTCCGAGACCATCCAGGGTTACCGTGTGGTGCGCAGCTTCGGCGGTGAGAGCTACGAAGAGCGTCGTTTCGCCGAAGCCAGTCAGAGCAACACTGACAAGCAACTGCGCATGACCAAGACCGGCGCGGTTTACACGCCCATGCTGCAATTGGTGATTTACACCGCCATGGCAGCGCTGATGTTCCTGGTGCTGTTCCTGCGCGGCGACGCCACCGCCGGTGACCTGGTGGCCTACATCACCGCGGCGGGCCTGTTACCTAAACCGATTCGGCAGCTGTCGGAAGTCAGCTCGACGATCCAGAAAGGCGTTGCCGGTGCCGAGAGCATTTTCGAGCAGCTGGACGTCGAGCCAGAGGTTGACCTGGGTACCGTCGAGCGCGATCGCGTCAGCGGCCACCTGGAAGTGCGCAACCTGAGCTTTACCTATCCGGGGACCGAGCGTGAAGTGCTGAAGAACATCAGCTTCATGGCAGCGCCGGGGCAAATGATCGCCCTGGTCGGTCGCTCGGGCAGTGGCAAGTCGACCCTGGCCAGCCTGATTCCGCGTTTCTATCACCACGAAACCGGCGAAATCATGCTCGATGACGTAGAAATCGAAGACTATCGTCTGCGCAATCTGCGTCGGCACGTGGCGCAGGTGACCCAGCATGTGACCTTGTTCAACGACACCATCGCCAACAACATCGCTTACGGTGACCTGGCCGGCGCACCGCGTGCCGACATTGAAAAGGCCGCCACGGATGCTTACGCGATGGACTTCATCTCGGAGATGCCGCAAGGCCTGGACACCCAGGTCGGCGAAAACGGCGTGTTGCTGTCCGGTGGCCAGCGTCAGCGCCTGGCGATTGCCCGGGCCTTGTTGAAGAACGCACCGTTGCTGATTCTCGACGAGGCAACGTCGGCACTCGATACCGAGTCCGAGCGGCACATTCAGGCGGCACTGGATCAGGTCATGAAAGGTCGCACCACGCTGGTGATTGCTCACCGGTTGTCGACCATCGAGAAAGCCGACCTGATCCTGGTCATGGACCATGGTGAAATCGTCGAGCGCGGCACCCACGCTCAACTGTTGGCGCAAAACGGCTACTACTCGCGCCTGCATGCGATGGGCCTCGACGCCCCGGTTGGCGACATCGCCTGACCCCACAAAAGGGGTGAGCCTGGCTCACCCCTTTTGCTCACCCGGCGTGCAACGCGTCCGGTGATTTGTATCCAGACCTTTACCCTTCTTGACCAAACCTGAATAAATCTACGCACCGCGCTTGTTAAGGTTCCTGAACGAATCTTTGACTTCAATCGAGGGGGCCATCCCCGTCGCGCGGGTACTGTAATGTTGCAACGTTATCTCTGGAAGCTGTTGCCCAAGCCGCAACGGCATTTCTTGCTGGGGCGGCTGTCGGTTGTGGACCGTCAGGTGGTGAACAAATCCATGTCGGCCTCGCTGCAGTTTCCCAAGCCTTTCGCGCAGCGTTCCTGCCTGTTCATCCACGTTCCCAAATGCGCCGGGAGCAGCGTGTGTGCAGCCTTGTTCGATGGCTGGAGCCCCGGGCACTTGCCGTTGTACTGGTACGAGCAGCAATTCCCGGAGCAGTTTGCCGACAGTTTCAAGTTTGCCTTTGTCCGTGATCCCCTTGAAAGGGCCTACTCGGCTTACGCTTTTCTGCGCGGTAACGAGTTGGGCCGGCGCGATCATCCGGCGCAGAAGCTGGTCAGCCACTACCGCGACTTCGATGATTTTGTCGGTCGCTGGCTGCACCCGGAGACGATCCATCGGCAGCTGCATTTCGCCGCGCAGACGGATTTTCTCACCGACTCCCTGGGGCATCTGTCCTTGGACTTCATCGGCTATCAGGAACACCTGGCGCGGGATTTCGGGTGGGTGTGCGAGCAGTTGGGGCATTCGGTAGTGCTGCCCCACATCAACAGCTCACAGCAGCGGCGTCAGATGGTTGCCCGTGATTTTTGTTCGGTTCGCACCCGGCGGCTGGTTCGGCGGGTGTACCAGCGCGATTACGAGATGCTCGGTTATGAATGAGTCCTTGTCGATGTCAGCTCCCCGGATCAGACCTTACAATTTGTCGCTGTCGGGCGCGGCCCGGGCGGCTCTCAAATCCCAGCGACCGCGTTGTCTCTGGCTGACCGGATTGTCCGGCGCAGGCAAGTCGACACTGGCTAATGCCCTTGAGCTGCAACTCAATCAGCGCGGACTGCACACGTTTCTGCTCGATGGCGACAATGTGCGTCATGGCTTGTGTCGGGATCTGGGGATGGGGGCCGATTGCCGTCGGGAAAACATTCGACGCATGGCCGAGGTGGCGCGCCTGATGGTCGACGCCGGCCTGATTGTGATTGTCGCGGCGATTTCGCCGTTCCGGGCCGAGCGTGAGGCTGCCCGTCAGTTGTTCGCCGAGGGCGAATTCATCGAGGTGTATGTGAGCACGCCCTTCGCTGTTTGTGCACAACGCGATCCCAAGGGTTTGTACCAGGCGGCCCGACAAGGGCAGATCAAGGATTTCACCGGCATCGACAGCCCCTACGAGGCCCCGCTGCGTGCTGAATGCGAGATCGACACGCAGGTACTGGAAATGGAGGACGCCTGCCGCCGGTTAGCGGGTTTTTTGATCAATAAATGAGCAGAAAACTTCGCCGAGTCATCCCATTGCAGCCGTCACACAAGCCCACGCCAACCCTGTGTTAATATCGCGCCCCTGTTCATTTTGTATGTGGGTTGCTCCATGAAGTTGTCCATGCCGCGATTCGATCAAGCCCCTGTCTTGGTGGTCGGCGATGTCATGCTCGACCGTTACTGGCATGGTGGTACCTCACGGATTTCCCCTGAGGCGCCGGTACCGGTAGTCAAGGTCGAGCAAATCGAGGACCGCCCGGGCGGTGCCGCCAACGTTGCGTTGAACATTGCCGCCCTCGGTGCACCGGCCTCACTGGTCGGCGTGACCGGCGACGATGAAGCTGCCGACAGCCTGGCCAATAGCCTCAAGGGCGCTGGCGTGCGGGCGTTGTTCCAGCGCATCGCTCACCAGCCGACCATCGTCAAGCTGCGGGTCATGAGCCGTCACCAGCAACTGCTGCGTATCGACTTCGAAGAACCTTTCGCCACCGACGCGTTGGCGTTGGGCGAGCAGGTCGACGAATTGCTCGAAGGCATCAAAGTGCTGGTGCTGTCCGACTACGGCAAAGGCGCGCTGAAAAACCATCAGGTGCTGATCCAGGCCGCCCGTGCCCGTGGTATTCCGGTGCTGGCCGATCCCAAGGGCAAGGATTTCTCGATCTACCGGGGTGCGAGCCTGATCACCCCGAACCTCAGCGAATTCGAAACCATCGTCGGCGGTTGCGCCGATGAGCACGAGCTGGTGAGCAAGGGCGCGCAGCTGATGCACGACCTCGACCTCGGCGCGTTGCTGGTGACCCGCGGCGAACACGGCATGACCCTGTTGCGTCCGGATCATCCGGCGCTGCACCTGCCGGCCCGTGCCCGTGAAGTGTTCGATGTGACCGGTGCCGGCGACACGGTCATTTCCACCCTGGCGGCCGCGATTGCCGCTGGCGAAGAACTGCCTCACGCGGTGGCGTTGGCCAACCTGGCGGCGGGCATCGTGGTCGGCAAACTGGGTACGGCAGCCATCAGCGCACCGGAACTGCGTCGCGCCATCCAGCGTGAAGAAGGTTCGGAGCGCGGTGTACTCGGCCTTGAGCAGCTGTTGCTGGCGGTCGATGATGCGCGTGCGCATAAAGAGAAGATCGTCTTCACCAACGGTTGCTTCGACATTTTGCACGCTGGCCACGTGACCTACCTCGAACAGGCGCGGGCCCAGGGCGATCGCTTGATCGTCGCGGTCAACGACGATGCGTCGGTCAGCCGCCTGAAAGGCCCGGGTCGTCCGATCAACAGCGTCGACCGTCGCATGGCCGTACTGGCAGGTCTGGGCGCCGTGGATTGGGTGATCAGCTTCGCTGAAGGCACCCCGGAAAACCTGCTGCGTGAGGTCAAACCGGATGTGCTGGTCAAGGGCGGGGACTACGGAATCGAACAGGTAGTTGGTGCGGACATCGTGACCGCTTACGGCGGAACGGTGAAAGTGCTGGGGCTGGTGGAAAACAGTTCGACGACCGCAATAGTCGAGAAAATCCGCAAGTCCGAGTAATGCCATAAAAGATCGCAGCCTCGTTTCACTCGACAGCTCCTACAGGGAATCGCATTTCAATGTAGGAGCTGTCGAGCGGAACGAGGCTGCGATCTTTTGCTTTTAAGAGCTGACTTTCTTGCGCGGCACAATTTTCTTCAGCAGCAGCTTCGCCTTCCCACGCAGCCGCGCCAAACCGGAATCCTTCCCCGGCGGGCTCAAGCCCTGTTGCCGCACCCAATCCTTCCAGCGAATCCGCTCATCCCTAACCAGCCAGCCTTCCTGCTGGGCAAAACTCTCTGCCAGGTACAACCCGCGAGTACTCGCCGGGTACAGCTGATCCTTTTTCAAAGTATAGAGCTCGGCCATCGGCTGGCCGTCCTGCAGCGGCATCAAGTACAAATCGGGACGTTTTCGATCGAGGCGGGCCACCAGTTGATCGCCTTCCAGTCGTTCATCGACATGGAACAGGCTCAGGGATTTGGCCTCCTTGGGCACGTCCAGGCGCAAGTCATAGATCAATTGCAGCGAGGCCGTCGGCAAATGCACGTAAGCCCGCGGGCGTTCGATCAACTGCATCTTGGCGCAACGCACCGGCCGCGCCGAGCCGGACAGCGGCGTCAGGCGAAAGGGCAAAGCCTCGCGATAATGCAGCGCGGACGAGTAGGGTGCCGGCAGCCAAGTGTCGTTGAAGCGCCCGCCGAGCCAGCCTTCCGGGGTTTCCAGCAGGCACTCTTCGGCAATTTCCTGAATCGCGGTGTGCAGCGGCAGGTTCAGCTCATGGGCCGGCACGTAACCGGAGATCAGCTTGAGCACCACGTCGCCGCGGTCTTGCCGACGCTGACGCACCAACACCCAGTAATCGCGGTTCTGCCAATGCAGGGTCAGGCGCACCGAGACCCCGAGGTTGGCCAGCTCCAGCGAAAACCGCTGAGTGTCGGCGACCGTCACCGGGCGGCGACGTTGCAGGGTCTGTGAGAAATTGAGCGGCATCCCGACGCTTTGATAACTCAGGCCTTCGGGAGTCGCTTCGACGAATAATGGCAGGGTCTTGAAGTTGCTCGGGTTCTTTCTTATGAGCGTACGCGGCATGTCGGCTCCTGCTTAAGGCCGCGTGGGCGGCATCAGTTTCTACGTAGGACCTGGGCAACGGTCGCGACGTTGTGGGCGAGGTGCAGCGGATTAATGGTCCCGACAATAGCACTGGCAACACCCGGATGTTCAAACAACAACTCGAAGCTGGCGCGAACAGGGTCCACGCCCGGGCTCAGGCAAACATGACCGCTGGCGAGGGCTTTTTTGACCAGAATGGCTTTGCCGTGAGCAGCAGCATAGTCAATGACCGGCTTCTCGTTCTGCTCGTTCAGATTGTAGGTGACCATCGCGCAATCACCTTGTTCCAGAGCCTTCAAACCGCCTTCGACGGTTTTGCCGGAAAAACCGAAGCCGCGAATCTTGCCTTCGCTCTTCAACGCCGCGAGGGTCGCATAGACCTCGCTGTCATTGAGGATCGCCAGGTCGTTGCCGTCGGAGTGCACCAGCACCAGATCGATGAAGTCCGTTTCCAGCCGTTGCAGACTACGTTCCACCGACAGCCGGGTGTGGGCGGCGCTGAAATCGTGGCTCGACTGGCCGTCGGCAAACTCTTCGCCGACCTTACTGACGATCACCCAGTCCTGACGCTGACCCCGCAGCAGCGGACCGAGGCGCTCTTCGCTGCGGCCATAGGCCGGGGCAGTGTCGATCAGGTTGATGCCCAGGTCGCGCGCGAGTTTGAGCAGCATGCGCGCTTCGTCATCGTCCGGAATCTGAAAGCCGTTGGGGTACTTCACGCCTTGGTCGCGACCGAGTTTTACGGTGCCCAAACCCAGCGGCGAAACCATAAGGCCGGTGCTGCCCAGCGGGCGGTGCAGATTGTGCAAGGTCGGTTGGCTCATGGCAGCAGTTGCTCCCAGGCAGGGACGCAAATCGGTGGTTTTGGCAGTGGCGGCAACGCTGCCGCAGGGCCGGGTTGAATACCGTCGCGCGCAAGACTTGCGATAACCCGGTCGGCGAAGTCCGGCGCCAGCGCCAGTTTGGTTGGCCAGCCGACCAGCAGCCGGCCTTCTTCGGCAAGGAATGCATTGTCAGGACGGGTCAGTCCCGATTGCAGTGGCTCGACGCGATCCACTCGAAGGGTGGCCCATTGCGCGGTGCTCAGGTCGATCCATGGCAGCAACTGGCCGAGTTCTTTCTGCGCCGTGGCGATTTGCTCGGCGGGTTCCCGGGCGACACCTTCGGCTTCAGCGATATCACCGCCCAGATACCAGACCCATTGGCCATCGGCGGCCGGATGGGTAGTCACGGTAATGCGCGGCTTGGTGCCGCCGCCCAGGCAGTGGGCGTACAGCGGTTTGAGCCCCGGACCTTTGGCGATGATCATGTGCAGTGGCCGGCGTTGCATGGCGGGCTGACTCAGCCCCAGCGCTTCGAGCAGCGCTGCCGTACCGGCACCAGCGCTCAAGACAATGCGCTGGGCGCGAATCTCGCGCTCGTCAACCTTCAAGCCGACCAGTACTCCACCCTCCAGCAACGGTTCGATGTTCTGACCAGCGAGCAGGCCATCACCCGCCAGATCGGCCAGGCGCTGGATAAGGCTCGGCACGTCGATCACCAATTCTGCCAGGCGATAGACCTTGCCCTTGAAGCGCTTGTCTTGCAGGGCGGACGGCAGTTGCTCACCCTTGACCTGATCGACACGGCCGCGCACCGCTTTGCTGGCGAAGAAACTGGTGAGGTTGCCGGCGATCGTGCCGGGGGACCAGAGGTAATGGGCTTCGGACAGCAGGCGCACACCGGTCAGATCCAGTTCGCCGTCACCGGCCAAGGCCTCACGCCAGCGCCGAGGCATGTCGGCGATGGCTTCCGAGGCACCGGTCAGGGCGCCATGCAACGCGTACTTGGCGCCGCCATGGATGATGCCTTGGGATTTCACGCTTTGCCCGCCACCGAGGCTGGCGCTTTCCACCAGCACGGTCGAAAAACCTTGGCGGCGCAGGCGCGCATTCAGCCAGAGGCCGGCGACACCAGCGCCGACAATCAGAACGTCGGTGGAAATAACGGATGGCATGCAGCGACCTCAGTGTTCAAGACGAGGGCGCAGTATACAGACTCGAAGAAGAGGGGAATTGTTGGTGATCAACAGGGTGCATGCAAAACCTGTGGGAGCGAGCCTGCTCGCGAAAGCGGTGTGTCAGGCAACCTTTCAGTCGACTGGCACACCGCTTTCGCGAGCAGGCTCGCTCCCACAGGGGGTTGGGGTGTCAGTTAGTGCCCGGCGGTTTTGGAGAAGAGCTGGATCACTACGACGCCCAATACGATGAGCGCCATCCCCAGCATTGCCGGCACATCCAGTTTCTGCCCGTAGATAAACAGCGCCGCAACGCTGACCATCACGATCCCCATGCCAGCCCACACCGCGTAAGCCACGCCCACCGGAACGCTGCGCACCACGAGGGTCAGCATCCAGAAGGCAATGCCATAGCCGACAATCACCAAAATCAGCGGCAGTGGGGTACTGAAGCCTTTGACCGCTTTCATCGAAACGGTGGCGATCACTTCGGCGCAGATGGCAATGGCCAGGTAGTAGTAAGCGGTCATAGGTGCATCCTCGTGTGAAGTGTTGCTTTCTGAGGTCGGCATTTTAGAGATTCTCCAGATGCGGTAAAGTCATTACCTATCTGTTCTGAAGATGGGTTGAGCCATGAATACGCAATGGAATCTGGAGCAGCTGCGGTTGTTTGTCAGCGTAGCGGAGCAGCGTTCGTTTTCTGCGGTGGCGCGGGATCAGCGCAAGGCGCAGTCGGCGGTCAGCAGTTCGATTGCGCTGCTGGAAGAGGACCTGGGCGTCAGCCTGTTCGACCGCAGCAGCGGCCGCCAGCCGAAACTCACCGAGGCCGGTAACGCATTGCTGGACGAGGCGCGGGAAGTGCTGCGCCAATGCGAACGCCTTAACGGTCGGGCGCTGGCAATGATGCGCGGCCAGGAGGCGCGTTTGCGTGTGGCTCAGGATGAGGCGATGCCCTATCAGCCAATCATCGAAAGCTTCGAAGCCCTGGCTCAGCAATTTCCCAGCCTTGAAGTGCAGTTGACCAGCGCCGCCCAGGGCGATGTCGCGCGCAAACTGGTGGAGCGTCGGGCCGATCTGGGGTTGCTGTTTTATCACGACCAGATTCCCGAAGCGCTCGAGCGGCGGGTGTTGGGCAGTGTTGAAATGGTCACGGTGTGCGGCGTCGGCCACCCACTGGCGAAACAGGCCCGGGTCGATTGTCAGCAACTGGCGCAGCATCGTCAGTTGCTGATGTCCACACAGTCCAGCGTCTATCCCGGTAGCGAGCCCGCCAGTCCGCAAGTCTGGCGGGCCGACAGTTTTTACGTGATGGCTGAATGGCTGGTGCGCGGCCTCGGCTGGGCCTGGCTGCCGCGCCACGTGGTGCAGTATCCCGCGTATCAGGATCTGATGGTCGAACTGGTCAGTGAATGGACCCCGCCTGCGCTGGTGGTGGAGCTGGTTTGGCGCCGTGATGAGCCTCTGGGGCCGGCGGCCCGTTGGCTGGCAGAACGTTTTGCCGTGCACTTGCAGGCGATCGGCGAGAAAAGCCGATAAACTCCGCCGCCATGAATAGAACTCTCTACACCGCGCTGTTTTACCTGGGGCTGCCATTGGTAGCGATTCGGCTTTGGCTGCGGGCGCGCAAGGCGCCGGCGTACGCCAAACGCATTGGCGAACGATTCTCCCTTGGACTGCCGGTGATGAAGCCCGGCGGCATCTGGGTGCACGCGGTGTCAGTGGGCGAAAGCATTGCCGCGGCGCCGATGATTCGCGCCTTGCTGCAACGTTATCCACAGTTGCCCATTACCGTGACCTGCATGACCCCGACCGGGTCGGAGCGCATCCAGGCGCTGTTCGCCAATGAGCCGCGCATCCAGCACTGCTATTTGCCTTACGACTTGCCTTGCGCTGCGAAGCGATTCCTTGATCGGGTCCAGCCGAAACTGGCGGTGATCATGGAAACCGAGCTCTGGCCGAACCATATCCATCAGTGCGCCAGGCGCGGGATTCCCGTGGCCCTGGCCAATGCACGACTGTCCGAACGTTCGGCCAAGGGTTATGGTCGCTTCGGCAAACTGACCCAGCCGATGCTCGCCGAGATGAGCCTGTTCGCAGTGCAGACCGAGGCCGAGGCCCAGCGCTTCCGCGATTTGGGTGCGCGTTCGCAAACTGTGGAAGTGACCGGCTCTATCAAGTTTGATCTGACTATCGACCCGGCACTGCTTCAGCGTGCCGCCGAGTTGCGTGCGCAATGGCAGGCGCAGGAGCGTCCGGTGTGGATTGCTGCCAGTACACACGAAGGTGAAGACGAGGTAGTGCTGGCGGCTCATCGTCAGTTGCTGGCCAATCATCCCGATGCGTTGCTGATTTTGGTGCCGCGCCATCCAGAGCGTTTCAACCCGGTGTTCGAGTTGTGTCAGCAGCAGGGTTTCGCCACCGTGCGTCGGTCCACTGGCGACCCGGTCACCGCGCAAACTTCGGTGCTGGTGGGCGACACCATGGGTGAGTTGCTGTTTCTGTATGCCTTGGCCGACAGTGCTTTTGTCGGCGGCAGTCTGGTGCCGAACGGCGGGCACAACCTGCTGGAGCCGGCGGCTCTGGCCAAACCGGTGTTGAGCGGGCCGCACCTGTTTAATTTCCTCGAAATCGCCACGCAGTTGCGCAGTGCCGGAGCGTTGCAGGAAGTAGAGGATGCCGAAGGTCTGGCGCTGGCGGTGCAGCGGCTGTTCGAGTTGCCAAGGGATGCGCAGCGGATGGCGGAGGCGGGGTTGAAAGTCATGCGCACCAATCAGGGCGCGTTGCAGCGGTTACTGGATGGGTTGGGACGGTTGATCAAAAACTCCTGAATTTTCCGCAGATCAATTGTGGCGAGGGAGCTTGCTCCCGCTGGGCTGCGAAGCAGCCCTAAAACCAGCCACCGCCGTGTATCTGTGAGCCGGGTTACGACTGCTTCGCAGCCGAGCGGGAGCAAGCTCCCTCGCCACAGGGATAGGGTTTATCTTCAGGGACGGGCTTTGAGTTGCTCTGCCGCAGCCTTCGCCAGATCCGGCGGCAGGAAGTCCTTGTCGGGGTTGTAGTCAGCCTTGAGATATCGCGCCAAGTCCTGCAAATCCCCCGGGTTCAAGGTGCCGGCGGCCTGCTTCAAACGCAGGTTGTCGAGGATGTAGTCGTAGCGGGAGTTGTTGTAGTTGCGCACCGAGGTGTACAGCTGACGCTGCGCATCCAGCACGTCGACGATGTTTCGCGTACCCACCTGATAACCGATTTCGGTCGCTTCCACGGCGCTCTGGTTGGAGATGATCGACTGCTTGCGCGCTTGCACCTGCTCCACATCGGTGTTCACCGCGCGGTGCAGGTTGCGGGTGTTTTCTACCACTTGCCGACGCAGGGATTCGCGCTGTTGTTCGGTTTGATCCAGGCGCGAGTAAGACTCGCGAACCTGTGAAGTGGTCAGGCCGCCGCTATAGATCGGGATACTCAATTGCAGGGCCAGCGTGCGTTGCTCGACGTTACCGCCGTAAGGCGTACCGAAGGCGTTCGGGTTGCTGAAACCCAGGGCATCGTTGTCGCCCTTCTCGTATTTCGCCACGGCATCCAGGGTCGGTGCGTGACCCGCCTTGCGCTGCTTGAGGGTTTCTTCGGCGGCGCTGACGGCGTAGTTGCTGGCGAGCAAATTCAGGTTCTGTTTGGCGGCGGTGTCGACCCAGGCTTTGGCGTCGTTCGGTGCCGGCGGCAGAATCGGCAAGGTGTGGACGATGCCCTGGATCGAGTTGTACTGACGATTGGTCAGGGTGATCAACGCTTCAAACGCATCATCGACCTGACGCTGCGCGACGATCCGGTTGGCTCGCGCGGTGTCGTAACTGGCTTGCGATTGCAGCACGTCGGTCTTGTCCGAGAGGCCGACGTCGAAGCGCTCGTTGGACTGGTCGAGCTGACGCTTGAACGCTGCCTCTTCGGCCTTGGTCGAGGCCAGATTGTCCTGGCTGCGCAGCACGTTGAAATAGCTTTCGGACGTTTGCAGGATCAGGTTCTGCTCGGTCGCCGAGAGTTGCAGTGCAGCCTGTTCGTTGACGTCCTTGGCGGCCTGATACTGGAACCAGCGATCGGCACGGAAAAGTGGCTGGGCCAGGGTCGCCTGATAGGAATGGGCGCTGCGATTGGCAACGGTCGACGGTTGATCGAGGTCGGTGCGCACGTTGGCCACCTGGGCGCCGCCAGAGATGTTCGGTAACAGACCGGCGCGGGCCTGGGGCACGACTTCTTTCTGCGCGCCGTACTGAGCGCGGGCGGCAGCCAGGTCGGCGTTGTTGTCCACCGCTTCCTGGTAGACGCTGACCAGATCCGTCTTGGTCGATAAGGGCGCTTCTGCTGCCCAGGCCATTCCGTTGGACGCACAAGACACGGCAAGGGCCAGTGAGAGTTTGCGCAGCATGAGGCGATCCCTAAAAAATTACGCTGATAATTTGAGCGCCAAAGGTACGGCGCAGCCCGCACAGCGTCAAGGCTGGGTATGGGTTGCGAGTGTAGTTGGGCATCCGCATGGCAACAATCCTGT
The DNA here is from genome assembly GCF_054897985.1 of Pseudomonas sp. LB3P25. Lineage (NCBI taxonomy): Bacteria > Pseudomonadati > Pseudomonadota > Gammaproteobacteria > Pseudomonadales > Pseudomonadaceae > Pseudomonas > Pseudomonas sp. LB3P25. The sequence goes on from NZ_CM142711.1 coordinate 756,665, forward strand.
AATTACGCCATTCATCATGGTGTTTACCGCGGTGTTGGCGTTCTTTGCCCGTTGTGTCTAGACTGGCCGGGTTCTTGTCGGGGTGCCTTGCTATGAGGCTGAGATCGAATAATTTCGGATCCCGTTGAACCTGATCAGGTTAGCGCCTGCGTAGGGAACAAGATTTCTCGTCACCCGGCGAGTCCTCTTGTGCTTCGTCCGGGATGTTGTTCGACAATCGAACACCCCTCGAGCACTGAGCACAGCACAGCTGGTTTTCCCAGCGCCCGTGCGTCCATTCGATGACAGGTTCGCTCCGACAAAAAATCCACTGCCTGGATGTGTTCGGAGAGCCCGTGATGACTACAAAACCAAAAATCGCAACCAATCTGAGTGACTCGGCCAAGGTCGATCAGCAATCGGTTCAGCCTTTTACTCGCTCGCAAAAAATTTATGTTCAGGGCTCTCGCCCGGACATCCTCGTGCCGATGCGCGAAATCAGCCTTGATGTGACCCCGACCGACTTCGGCGGTGAGATCAACGCGCCTGTCGTTGTGTACGACACCTCGGGCCCGTACACCGACCCCAACGTCATCATCGACGTGCGCAAAGGCCTGGCCGATGTGCGTTCGCCCTGGATCGAATCCCGTGGCGACACCGAGCGTCTGCCGGGTCTGAGTTCCAACTTCGGCCAGGAACGCCTCGCCGATGCGGAACTGACCAAGCTGCGTTTCGCTCACGTGAACAACCCGCGCCGGGCCAAGGCCGGTGCCAACGTCAGTCAGATGCACTACGCCCGCAAAGGCATCATCACCGCCGAGATGGAATACGTTGCCATCCGTGAAAACATGAAGCTTGAAGTGGCGCGCGCCGCTGGCCTGCTGGACCAGCAACACGCCGGTTACAGCTTCGGTGCCAGCGTGCCGAAAATCATCACCCCCGAATTCGTCCGTGAAGAAATCGCCCGCGGTCGCGCGATCATTCCGGCCAACATCAACCACACCGAACTGGAACCGATGATCATCGGCCGTAACTTCCTGGTGAAGATCAACGGCAACATCGGCAACAGCGCTTTGGGTTCGTCCATCGAAGAAGAAGTGGCGAAACTGACCTGGGGCATTCGCTGGGGTTCGGACACGGTCATGGACCTGTCCACCGGCAAGCATATTCACGAAACCCGCGAGTGGATCATCCGCAACTCGCCGGTGCCGATCGGTACAGTGCCGATTTATCAGGCCCTGGAAAAAGTCGGCGGCGCTGCCGAAGACCTGACCTGGGAGCTGTTCCGCGACACGCTGATCGAACAAGCCGAGCAGGGCGTCGACTACTTCACCATTCACGCGGGCGTGTTGCTGCGCTACGTGCCGCTGACCGCCAAACGCGTCACCGGTATCGTTTCCCGTGGCGGTTCGATCATGGCCAAGTGGTGCCTGGCGCACCACAAAGAGAACTTCCTCTACACCCATTTCGAAGACATCTGCGAAATCATGAAGGCCTACGACGTCAGCTTCTCGCTGGGCGACGGCCTGCGTCCGGGCTCGATTGCCGATGCCAACGACGCCGCACAATTCGGTGAGCTGGAAACCCTCGGCGAGCTGACCAAAATCGCGTGGAAGCACGATGTGCAATGCATGATCGAAGGCCCGGGCCACGTGCCGATGCAGTTGATCAAAGAGAACATGGACAAGCAGCTGGAATGCTGCGACGAGGCGCCGTTCTACACCCTCGGCCCGCTGACCACTGACATCGCGCCAGGCTACGACCACATCACCTCGGGTATCGGTGCGGCGATGATCGGCTGGTTCGGTTGCGCCATGCTCTGCTACGTGACGCCGAAGGAGCACTTGGGCCTGCCGAACAAGGATGACGTGAAGACCGGGATCATCACCTACAAGATCGCCGCGCATGCCGCCGATCTGGCAAAAGGGCATCCGGGCGCACAGATCCGCGACAATGCGTTGAGCAAGGCGCGTTTCGAATTCCGTTGGGAAGACCAGTTCAACCTGGGCCTTGATCCGGACACTGCTCGTTCGTATCACGATGAGACCCTGCCGAAGGATTCGGCCAAGGTCGCGCACTTCTGCTCCATGTGCGGGCCGAAATTCTGTTCGATGAAGATCACCCAGGAAGTCCGCGAATACGCGGCCAACCAGCGCATCGAAACCGTCGACGCCGAAGTCGCCCAGGGATTGGCGGAACAGGCTGAGCGGTTCAAGCAGGAAGGCAGTCAGCTGTACAAGAAGGTTTGATCTGACCTGAAAGGGTGGGGCCTGCACAGGCCCCATCGCCAGCCTGCTGGCGATAGCGATCAACACAACAACAAATGTCCCTCTGAGATAACACCTTGAGCATTCAACCCAGCACGTATTCCCCTGATATCGCGGTGCCCAAAGACAAACGTGTCTTCGGCGGCCGCGATCTGTTTTCCCTGTGGTTTTCCCTCGGCATTGGCCTGATGGTCCTGCAGACTGGCGCTCTGCTCGCGCCAGGTCTGGGCCTGTCCGGCTCGCTACTGGCCATCTTCCTCGGCACCCTGGTCGGCGTTTTGCTGCTGGCCGCCGTCGGCGTGATTGGCAGCGACACGGGCCTGTCGTCGATGGCCGCGCTCAAACTCAGCCTCGGTGCAAAAGGCGCGAGCCTGCCGGCCGTGCTGAACCTGCTGCAACTGATCGGTTGGGGCTCGTTCGAAATCATCGTCATGCGCGATGCCGCCAGCCTGTTGGGCGCGCGGGCGTTCAGTGAAGGCAGTCTGCTGTCCAATCCATTGCTCTGGACCGTGTTCTTTGGTGGTTTGGCGACCTTGCTGGCCGTTAGCGGTCCGCTGACATTCGTGCGGCAGATCCTGCGTAAGTGGGGCATCTGGTTGCTGCTGGCCGCGTGCATCTGGCTGACCTGGAACCTGTTCGCCAAAGCCGATCTGGCGGCGTTGTGGGCGCAGGCCGGTGATGGTTCGATGCCGTTCGCCGTGGGCTTTGACATTGCCATCGCCATGCCGCTGTCCTGGCTGCCACTGATTGCCGACTATTCGCGTTTCGGCAAGCGTGCGAAAAACGTGTTCGGCGGCACGGCAGTGGGTTTCTTTATCGGTAACTTCTGGCTGATGAGTCTGGGCGTGGCCTACACCCTGGCGTTTGCGCCGAGCGGTGAAGTGAATGCCTTGCTGTTGGCATTGGCGGGTGCCGGTTTGGGGATTCCGCTGCTGCTGATCCTGCTGGATGAGTCCGAAAAAGCTTTCGCTGACATTCACTCGGCGGCCGTTTCCAGCGGGATTCTGTTGCGTTTGAAAGTCGAGCATCTGGCGCTGGCCATCGGTGTGATCTGCATCCTGATCGCCTGTCTGGCACCATTGGTCCAGTATCAGAACTTCCTGCTGTTGATCGGTTCGGTGTTTGCACCGCTGTTCGGCGTGGTGCTGGTGGATCACTTCATCCTGCGCAAACGCGGTGCTCGCATGGCGTCAGCCGCATTGCGCTGGCCGGCGTTGCTCGCCTGGTTGGGCGGGGTGAGCACCTATCATTTGCTGGCTAATCTGTATCCGGACATCGGCGCAACCCTGCCGTCACTGATTCTGGCAGGGCTGCTGCAGCTCGTGCTGGGTCGGGCCTTCAGTTACGGCCAGGGAACAGCTCGGGCTTGATAATGCCGTTCAGGCGAGGGTAAGGGATCTTCAGTTCGACGTGACCCAGCGCGTAAGGCGCGATGGTGCTCACTTCGTACTTGAGGATCACCCCGCCGTACGTCAGCGCCACGTTCTGGGTCTTCACGAAGGGCCAGCTCTTCACAAACTCCGGCTCCTGATCGAGCTTGGTGCTGATCAGCCAACTGTTGTGCGCCACCTGCGCGGCTTTCCAGAACGCCTCTTCCTGCCCCGGCACCAACATGTCCGACAGCGTCAGCACTTTGTGTTGCTGGCGTGAATAGTTGATGAAGCTGCGGCCCGGCGTGCCATGGGCGCCGCCGGTGTCCAGGTAGCTGGAGAATTCAACGATCACCAAGCCGTCATGCTGCTCACGTACCTTGGCTTGCAGGTAACTGCTGTAGCGCGGGGCGGCACTGCTCAAAAATTGCTCGCGATACGCTGCCAGCGTCGGCGCTACCGGGGCATCGGGCGAGGTGCGGGTCATTTGCAGCAGGCGTTTTTCGACGATGCCGTCCAACTGCGGTTCGTCCGGGAAGCGCAGCGTATCGATGTTCACCAGCGGGCAGTCAGGGGTTGTGCAACCCGGTTTCAGCTGTTCGGAAGCGTCGCGGGTAGTTTCCAGCGGCGCCCGGTAGTTGGGTTGGAACAAACTCTGGCAGGCGCCCAGGGTCAGGGCGATTGCAGCCACGGAGGCGATTTTAAAAAGCGACATGGGCGTCCTTCATAAAACGGGGAAAGGCAAAAAGTTATCCGCTTCGACTATCAACGAAGCAGTCAGTTCGCCACTAAGCTAATTAGAGTTGGTTTCGCCCTCACCGTCTATCCCGCTGACTGGAAAGGGGCTGCATCAAAGGTCGCGGGCGCGTTAGGATGGCGCGAAGTCGAGGTTGCAAGTAACAAAAAGGAGCCTCGTAACGGATTTGCAGTAAAGAGGATTGTCATGACTGATTTTGCCAACGCCATTCCGACCGCCGTTGAGATTGTTCGGCGCGAAAAGTGCTACGAGGGCTTTTACAAACTCGATCGCGTGCACTTGCGCCACGAATTGTTCGCCGGTGGCATGAGTCGCGAGATCAATCGTGAAGTGTTCGTTCGCCACGATGCAGTGTGCGTGCTGCCCTACGATCCGCAGCGTGACGAAGTGGTGTTGATCGAGCAGTTTCGCGTCGGCGCCATGGGCAAGACTGACAATCCATGGCTGATCGAACTGGTCGCCGGTCTGATCGACAAGGAAGAAGTGCCGGAAGAAGTTGCTCACCGTGAAGCGCAGGAGGAAGCTGGGCTTGTGTTCGGGGCGCTCTGGCCGATGACCAAATATTTTCCATCGCCGGGCGGCAGCAATGAGTTCGTGCACCTGTTCCTGGGGCGTTGCAATTCTACCGGGGTTGGCGGCCTGCATGGGCTGGAGGAAGAAGCAGAAGATATCCGCGTCACGGTCTGGGCGTTCGAAGATGCCCTGCAGGCCGTACGCGACGGACGAATTGCCAACGCGGCCAGCATCATTGCCTTGCAATGGCTAGCTTTGAACCGCGCTGAAGTGAGGGGGTTATGGTCGTAAACAAACTGCGCGATCGCTATAGGGTCGACCTCGTGGGGCTGCAAGCCTCCTGCGAGGCCAACTACGCGCGCCTGATGCGACTGCTGCCGGACATGCGCAACGAGCCTGAGGCTCGGCGCATTGCCGTGACACACGGCGACCAGATGCTCGGCGTGCTGGCCCTTGAAGTGCTGCAGGTCTGCCCGTATACCACGACCCTGCAAGTGCGCCAGGAACATAGCCTGCCGTGGCTGCCGGTGCCGCAACTGGAAGTTCAGGTTTATCACGACGCGTGCATGGCCGAAGTCGTCAGCGCCGAACATGCGCGGCGCTTTCGCGGCATCTATCCTTACCCTAACGCCTCAATGCATCAGCCGGACGAAAAGGCCCAGCTGAATATGTTTCTGGGCGAATGGCTGAGCCATTGTCTGGCTTGTGGGCATGAGTACGCGGTTGTGCGGTAGCGGTAGATGTGAACTGCGTCAGGTTCACAGGTTTCCCCTTTTGATCATCCCCCAGCATAATTGCGGCACTCATCCAATCCCGCGATTCAGCCCTGGGAGAACGCCTTGCCGAGCGTATCCACTTTAACCACCGCCGATCCGGCGTTGCTGGTGCAACTCTCCGACAGTCATCTGTTTGCCGAAGCGGACGGGGCCTTGTTGGGCATGAATACCCGGGACAGCCTGCAAAAAGTCATCGAACTGGTGCAGCTTCAACAGCCGCACATCGACCTGATCATTGCCAGTGGCGATCTTTCTCAGGACGGAACGCTGGAGTCCTATCAACTGTTTCGCGACCTGACGCGGCAGCTCGATGCGCCGGCGCGCTGGATTCCCGGTAATCATGATGAGCCGCGGATCATGGCTGAGGCTGCCGTGCAGAGCGCGTTGCTGGAGCCGGTGGTGGATGTCGGTAACTGGCGCGTCACGTTGCTCGATTCGGCCGTGCCGGGTTCGGTGCCGGGGTATTTGCAGGATGAGCAGTTACAGTTGCTGGCCCGTTCGTTGAGTGAGGCGCCGGAGCGGCATCATTTGGTGTGCTTCCATCATCATCCGGTGTCGATTGGTTGTGCGTGGATGGAGCCGATCGGGTTGCGTAATCCTGAGGCGTTGTTCGCGGTGCTGGATCGGTTTCCGCAGGTTCGCGCTGTTTTGTGGGGGCATGTGCATCAGGAGATTGATCAGGTTCGCAATGGTGTGCGTTTGATTGCTTCGCCTTCGACGTGTATTCAGTTCGAACCGGGCAGTGATGATTTCAAGGTCAGTGACCAGGCTCCAGGGTACCGCTGGTTGCGGCTGTTGCCGGATGGGCGGCTGGAAACCGGGGTGGAACGCGTTACCGGTTTCGACTTTACGGTCGACTACGGCTCCAACGGCTATTGATCACCCCGTCCCCCTGTAGGAGCTGTCGAGTGCAACGAGGCTGCGATCTTTTGATCTTGACCTTGGCGGCCAAATAGCTGACCAAGCTCCTGCTGACCCAGTACATATCCATTCCTGCGGTAACGGCGGCTGGCGGTTTCGCCCTTACGGCGAGGCACTTTTTTCAAACGCCAAAAAAGTACCCAAAAAGGCTCGCCCCGAGCGTCCGGCCCCTCGCTTAGGCTCGGCGTTCCTTCGTTCCGGCATTCATCTGGGGGCATCGCCTCCGGTCGGCTTCGCTTCGACCTCCTCTCGATGTGTTCGACTGCGTCGAACGGCGCTGCGCGCCTGCCCCCCAGATGAACGCCTCCACTCAGCCTCCCGAAGGGGCGGGCAGATCAAGATCAAAAGCTGCAGGCGAGCTAACGCTCGGCCTGATGAGTGGTGAGAAGCAAAGCATGTACACCAACCCCCTGTGGGAGCTGGCTTGCCTGCGATGGCGGCCTGACAGCCGACCAGCATCTTGCTGATGTACCCAATTCAACTGTGGGAGCGAGCCTGCTCGCGAAGGCGGCCTCACCGACGACACTGTTTAATGGTCAGCAAAAATTTCAGAACCTTCCCACGAAGTTTTCAGGTTGCCCGTCAGACGTGGCATCTCTAGCCTTTTGTCTGTCGCTGACACATTCAGCGATCGGGCTTCGCGGCCCTATGAACTGAGGCATAATCGCCGCGCTTTACAGCAGCACTTTCGGGTGTCTGTCGTTTTGTGTCATGGCGGCTGTGCGTGGGATACCTTCGGGTATGCCGATTCTCAGTTCTCGGTCCGCGAACCCGCGTACAGCTGCCACCCTTACATTGCATCGCGGCAATTGGGGGTGGCTCCATATCAATGAACTGAGGTGTGACCATGTTCAAACCAACCCCCAATCCCCCCGCCCGCAAACCCAGCACGATGTACATGATCGTCCCCGAAATGGACACGGAAAGCCTTTTGGCCCATTCCTGTGAGTCCCTGGCGTCGGCGAGTGTCATGGCCAGTGATTTTGCCGCGCGCCTGCATGGGCCGGACCGGCATGCGGTGATGGCGATTCAGCAGTTGGTCATGTTGGCCGAACTGGCGGTGAATCGGGCGCTGGATAACGTCGATCCGACATAGCTGTTGGACCGAGTCATCGTTCTTCGCGAGCAGGCTCGCTCCCACAGGGGATTTGTGAGCGACGCAGATCTAATGTGGGAGCGGGCTTGCTCGCGAAGGCGTCCGCCCAGACACCCATGTCCCCGATGCATATCCCGATCCCCCCGACTCCCTGTAAACTGCGCCTCTTTACCTGACGCACAGGGAGCTCAAATGTCTGGTTCGATCCTTTATATCCACGGTTTCAACAGCGCGCCGGCGTCTAAAAAGGCCACGCAGTTGGTGCAGGTGATGGAGCGGCTGGGCTTGAGCGATCAGTTGCGCGTCCCGGCCTTGCATCACCATCCGCGTGAGGCCATCGGTCAGCTAAACAAGGCGATTGAGGAGCTTGGGCGGCCACTGCTGGTCGGCAGCTCACTCGGCGGCTACTATGCGACTCACTTGGCCGAACGCCATGGCCTCAAGGCCCTGTTGATCAACCCTGCCGTCAGTCCGCACCGGATGTTCGACGGGTATCTGGGGACGCAGAAAAACCTGTATACCGATGAGGCCTGGGAGTTGACCCACGACCACGTGACGGCCCTGGCCGGGCTGGAAGTGCCGGCGCCCCAGGACCCGCAGCGGTATCAGGTGTGGTTGCAGACCGGCGACGAAACGCTGGACTATCGCCTCGCCCAGCAGTACTACCGGGCCTGTGCCTTGCGCATCCAGGCCGGCGGCGACCATAGTTTCCAGGGTTTTGCCACGCAACTTCCGGCAATGCTGAGTTTTGCCGGTATTGGCGCAGATTTGTATCAGGCGATTGATTTCACTGCACTGTGAGTCCTCGCCCCTATTTTCAATGAATACTCTTTTTACAGGCGGACGACGAGACCCCATGGCCACTCCCAGCGCTAGCTCTTATAACGCAGACGCCATCGAAGTCCTCTCGGGCCTCGACCCGGTGCGCAAACGCCCCGGCATGTACACCGACACCAGTCGGCCGAACCACCTCGCCCAGGAAGTCATCGACAACAGCGTCGATGAAGCCTTGGCCGGGCATGCGACCACGGTGCAGGTCATCCTGCACGCCGATCACTCGCTTGAAGTCAGCGATGACGGCCGTGGCATGCCGGTGGATATTCACCCGGAAGAGGGTGTGTCGGGCGTCGAGCTGATCCTCACCAAGCTCCATGCGGGCGGCAAGTTTTCCAACAAGAACTACCAGTTCTCCGGCGGTCTGCACGGGGTGGGTATTTCCGTGGTCAACGCCTTGTCGAACGAAGTCCGGGTGCGCGTCAAGCGTGACGGCAACGAATACCAGATGACCTTTGCCGACGGTTACAAGAAAACCGAGCTGGAAGTCATTGGTACCGTTGGCAAGCGCAACACCGGCACCAGCGTGTTCTTCGCGCCGGACCCGAAGTACTTCGATTCGCCGAAATTCTCCATCAGCCGCCTCAAGCACGTGCTCAAGGCCAAGGCCGTTCTGTGCCCGGGGCTGCTGGTCAGTTTTGAAGACAAGGCCACCGGCGAGAAAGTCGAGTGGCATTACGAAGACGGCCTGCGCTCCTACCTGGTCGACGCGGTCAGCGAATTCGAACGCCTGCCGGACGAACCGTTCTGCGGCAGCCTGGCCGGTAACAAAGAAGCGGTCGATTGGGCGCTGCTGTGGTTGCCGGAAGGCGGCGACAGCGTTCAGGAAAGCTACGTCAACCTGATCCCGACGGCGCAGGGCGGTACCCACGTCAACGGTTTGCGTCAGGGCTTGCTCGATGCGATGCGCGAGTTCTGTGAATTCCGCAGCCTGCTGCCACGCGGCGTGAAGCTGGCGCCGGAAGACGTCTGGGAACGCATCGCTTTCGTTCTGTCGATGAAGATGCAAGAGCCGCAATTCTCCGGCCAGACCAAAGAGCGCCTGTCGTCCCGTGAAGCGGCTGCATTCGTTTCCGGTGTGGTCAAGGATGCGTTCAGCCTGTGGCTCAACGCGCACCCTGAAATGGGCATGCAGCTGGCGGAACTGGCGATCAACAACGCCGGCCGTCGTCTGAAGGCCAGTAAAAAGGTCGAGCGCAAACGCATCACTGCGGGGCCGGCACTGCCGGGCAAACTCGCCGACTGCGCCGGGCAGGACCCGATGCGTTCCGAGCTGTTTCTGGTGGAAGGTGATTCCGCCGGCGGTTCGGCCAAGCAGGCGCGGGATAAAGAATTTCAAGCGATCCTGCCGTTGCGCGGCAAGATTCTGAACACCTGGGAAGTCGATGGCAGCGAAGTGCTGGCCAGCCAGGAAGTGCATAACATCGCCGTGGCCATCGGTGTCGATCCAGGCTCGGCGGACATCGCTCAGCTGCGTTACGGCAAGATCTGCATCCTCGCCGACGCCGACTCTGACGGTCTGCACATCGCCACCTTGCTGTGCGCGTTGTTCGTCCAGCATTTCCGCCCGTTGGTGGATGCCGGTCACGTCTACGTCGCGATGCCGCCGCTGTACCGTATCGACCTGGGCAAAGAGATTTACTACGCCCTGGACGAAGCCGAACGCGATGGCATCCTCGATCGTCTGGTGGCCGAGAAGAAACGCGGCAAGCCGCAGGTCACACGATTCAAAGGTCTGGGTGAAATGAACCCGCCGCAGCTGCGCGAAACCACCATGGACCCGAACACTCGGCGTCTGGTGCAGCTGACGCTGGACGATTTCGAAGCGACCTCGGAAATGATGGACATGCTGCTGGCGAAGAAACGCGCCGGTGACCGCAAATCCTGGCTGGAATCCAAAGGCAACCTGGCCGAGGTTCTTGGCTGATGCGGGTTGGCTTTGCCCTGGCGTGTGCGTTACTTCTGACCTCGGTTTCGGTGTTTGCCGAGCCGGTGCCGGAACTGCGCCTGTTGTCCGAGCATCCCGTTGACGGTATGCGCGGGGGCAACCTGTCCGGGCTGGCCCAGTGTGGCAAGGATATGTGGACGGTGTCGGATCGCGACGACGATCAGATTTACCGGCTCGATACCCGCGACAAGGTATGGCACGCCGAAACCGTGGGCATCGGCGTACCACCGGTGCCAGACAGCGGTTTGCCCTGGGGCTTGCGTTCGCGGACCTGGGTGGCGTCGTTTGTCCGTGGCGGGGATCTGGATTTTGAAGGCATCACCTGCGACAGCGCCGGTAATCGCTACATCGTCAGCGAATCCCATGCAGCGATTCTGAAAGTTCCGCCAGTCGGGCCGACGTCCTGGCTGAAGATCTCGCCGATGCTGGTTCGTGAAGCGCGGGCCAGCGGCATGCTGCTGCACTTCAATGCGTTGTTCGAAGGCCTGGCGATCAATCCTGCGGGCGACCAGTTATGGTTGGCCGCCGAGCGTGAAAGCCGTGGCTTGCTGCTGATCAAGCGCAAACAGACGGTGTGGGATTGCGACGGTGGCTGCGTGTTGCTGAGTGAGGCGGGGAAAGAAATGCAACCGGCGCAGTTTCCAGGAGCCAAAGCCGTGTCCCGGGACTTTGCCGATCTGGCGCTGTTCAATGGCAAGCTGTTTACCCTTGAGCGCAACGCTTACCAGATTTGCCGCCGGGACCCGGTGACAGCGAAGGTCGAGCGCTGCTGGTCGTTTGCCGATGAAGCCTTGCAGAAGCACCGCCGTTATTCAAATCATTATGGTCTGACCGAAGCGTTGGTCGTCGACGCCGAGGGTGCCTGGATCGGCACCGACAACAACAACGATGCCCGCGCCGATGGCGAGGTCCGCCCGATCATCTGGCGGTTTGCCGCACCTGAAGGCGGCTGGAGCGCCAAGTCGTGAGCCAGCAACCGCCGGGAAAACGCGCCGGTCGGGTATTTATGGTGTTGGCCTGGTGCGCAGCGCTGTTTCTGGCCACGCGGTTTTTCGGCCAGTGGGAAGCGCGTCAGCACAATCCCAACGTCGTGGTCAGCTCGGAGCAGGGTGAAGGTTTTATCGAAGTGAAACTGGCGAGTAACAATCAGGGGCACTTCGTCGCCAGCGGCCAGATCAACGGCCAGCCGGTGGATTTCATGCTCGATACCGGGGCGACCGACGTGTCGATCCCGGCGGAAATGGCCGAACGGCTGAAGCTGGAAAAAGGCTTTGGGGTGACCCTGAGCACGGCCAACGGTCGCACCCAGGGTTACCGAACCCGAATCGACCGGCTGCAACTGGGCGACATTGTGCTGCGTGATGTGCGCGCCCTCGTCGTGCCAGGCCTGGATGGCAAGCAAGTGCTGCTCGGTATGAGCGCACTGAACAAACTTGAATTTACCCAGCGCGGTGGCACCATGCTGCTGCGCCAGACAACGAACCGATGAGGCCCGCATGAGCGACTCCCTTGATCTCAGCCTGGACGGTGTAGAACGCCGGTCACTGGCTGACTTCACCGAAAATGCCTACCTCAACTACTCCATGTACGTGATCATGGACCGTGCCTTGCCGCATATCGGCGACGGCCTGAAACCGGTACAGCGGCGCATCATCTACGCGATGAGCGAGTTGGGGCTGGACGCCGATTCCAAGCACAAGAAGTCGGCGCGTACCGTCGGTGACGTGCTCGGCAAGTTCCACCCGCACGGCGACTCGGCCTGCTACGAAGCCATGGTCCTGATGGCTCAGCCGTTCAGTTACCGCTACACTCTGGTGGACGGCCAGGGCAACTGGGGTGCGCCGGATGATCCCAAGTCCTTCGCCGCCATGCGTTATACCGAAGCGCGGCTGTCGCGTTATTCCGAAGTGCTGCTCAGCGAGTTGGGCCAGGGCACCGCGGACTGGGGCCCGAACTTCGACGGCACCCTCGACGAGCCGCTGGTGTTGCCGGCACGTTTGCCGAACATCCTGCTCAACGGCACCACCGGCATCGCCGTGGGCATGGCCACCGACGTACCGCCGCACAACCTGCGCGAAGTCGCCACGGCTTGCGTACGTTTGCTGGATGAACCGAAAGCCACGGTCGAACAGCTCTGTGAGCACATCCAGGGCCCGGATTACCCGACCGAAGCGGAAATCATCACGCCGCGTGCCGACCTGCTGAAAATCTACGAAACCGGCAAGGGATCGGTGCGCATGCGCGCCGTGTACCACATCGAAGACGGCGACATCATCGTCACCGCGCTGCCGCATCAGGTCTCGGGCGCCAAGGTGCTGGAACAGATCGCGGCCATGATGCAGGCCAAGCCGTCCAAGGCCCCGCAGATCGCTGACCTGCGAGACGAATCCGACCACGAAAACCCGTGCCGGATCGTGATAATTCCGGGCGCGCGCAAGAACTTTGACCACGACGCGCTGATGCAACACCTGTTCGCCAGCACCGAGCTGGAGTCGAGCTACCGGGTCAACATCAACATCATCGGTCTGGACGGCAAGCCGCAGTTGAAAAACCTGCGGGCCTTGCTGGTCGAGTGGCTCGAGTTCCGCGTCAACACCGTGCGTCGTCGTCTGCAATTCCGCCTGGACAAGGTCGAGCGTCGTCTGCACCTGTTGGACGGTTTGTTGATCGCCTACCTCAACCTGGATGAAGTGATTCACATCATCCGTACCGAGGAGCACCCGAAAGCTGCGCTGATCGAGCGTTTCGCCCTGAGCGAAATCCAGGCCGATTACATTCTCGACACCCGTTTGCGTCAGTTGGCGCGACTGGAAGAAATGAAGCTGCGTGCCGAGCAGGATGAACTGCTCAAGGAACAAGCCAAGCTGCAAGCCCTGCTGGGCAGCGAAGCCAAGCTGAAAAAGCTGGTACGCACCGAGCTGATCAAAGACGCCGAAACTTACGGCGACGACCGTCGTTCGCCTATCGTCGAGCGCACAGAAGCCAAGGCCTTGACCGAGCACGATCTGCTGCCGAACGAGAAAGTGACCGTCGTCCTGTCGGAAAAAGGCTGGGTTCGTTCCGCCAAGGGTCACGAAATCGACGCCACCGGGCTTTCCTACAAGGCCGGGGATGGTTTCAAGGCCTTGGCGTCCGGTCGCTCCAACCAGTTTGCAGTGTTTATCGACTCCACCGGTCGCAGCTATTCGGTGGCCACGCACACGCTGCCATCGGCCCGTGGCCAGGGCGAACCGCTGACCGGTCGTCTGACGCCGCCACCAGGTGCGACGTTTGAATGCGTGCTGATGCCGGAAGACGATTCGCTGTACGTGATCGCCTCTGACGCCGGTTACGGTTTTGTGGTCAAGGGAGAAGACCTGCAAGCCAAGAACAAGGCGGGCAAGGCGCTGTTGAGCCTGCCGAACAACGCCAAGGTGATTCTGCCGCGTCCGGTGGCTGATCGTGAGCAAAACTGGCTGGCCTCGGTGACCACCGAAGGTCGCCTGCTGATCTTCAAAATCAGCGATCTGCCACAATTAGGTAAAGGCAAAGGCAACAAGATCATCGGGATCTCCGGTGAGCGTGTGGCCAGTCGCGAAGAATATGTTACGGACATCGCCGTATTGCCGGATGGCGCCACGTTGGTGCTGCAGGCCGGAAAACGTACCTTGTCACTGAAAGCAGACGACCTCGAACACTACAAAGGTGAGCGTGGACGTCGTGGTAACAAACTGCCACGTGGCTTTCAGAGGGTAGATGCGCTGCTCGTCGAAAACCTCAATTAAGCGTCCTAGAGCGCTCGATCTACGATTTAACGCGTAGATCGACGCTTTGGCGCTGGAGTCGGAACGCATATTCACGGATGATATGGCCTTTCAAGCGCCGGCGTGGCCGAGCGTTCTTCATATTTATTGAGTATTTTCACTGTGGTGAGCCTTGTGGCAACCACCTGGATGGGACGATGACTGCTCTGCGCCTTCCTTTTATTTTGATGCTCGCTGGCGTTCTTGGCCTGGCGGGTTGCAGCGTTCACCAACCGGTGTCGCTGTATCAACTGGACAGTGGAAGTCCGGCTCAGCCTGCGCAAAGCGCGGGTATGGCTGTACTGCTGGGTCCGGTAACTGTAGCTGATTACCTGCAGCGCGAAACGTTGTTGCAGCGACAGCCGGATGGCAGCCTGGTGGCTTCGGCTGATGGTCGTTGGGCGGGTAGCCTGTCGTCCGATATCGATCAGCTGTTGCTGCGTCAGGTAGCGGGTCATCTGGACAGTCAGCGCGTGGTGCTGGCGCCAGCGACAGTGGGCTTCACGCCGGATGTTCAGGTTCTTCTGACAATTACTCGCCTGGACTCGGGTGAGGCGCAACCGGCGATCCTTGATGCGCAATGGCGTCTGATCGATCGTCGTGGCCAGGTTCGTGATAACCGCATCATTCACCTGCAGGAACAACATGCAGGCGGCACGGCGGCTCAGGTTCAGGCTCAGGGTGTGTTGCTGCAGCGTCTGGCCGAGCAACTGTCGACGGCGCTCAAGCCGTTGGCTAACCAGCCACCGATCGCCGAAGCCCCAAAAAAGCCGGCTGCCAAGCCTGTGGCGCCGGCAGCCGAGCAAGAGAAACAGCCGAAGATCCCGATGGCTTCGCCGATTCGTACGGATATGGAAGTGTTCAGGTTCTAAGCCTGGATTGATCCAAAGCAAAGCCCGCAGTGATGCGGGCTTTGTTGTTTCTGCAGGTTGGAGATCTCTGTTGTCTGTCCTGGCCTCTTCGCGAGCAGGCTCGCTCCCACATGGGGGTTGTGGGTAGCGGAGATCTCCTGTGGGAGCGAGCCTGCTCGCGAAGGCGTCGGGACAGGCAACAAAAAGCCCGCAGACGAGTGATCATCTGCGGGCTGCGTTATTGCGGGACTAGCGTTTAGGCCCGGCGCTCATGCATCCGCGCCAGTTGCCGCTCGAGCATCGACGGATAGGGCTCCATCAGTCGCTCTACGCAACAAGCGCCTTCCGGGCTTGCGATCGGTCGGATCCGTGCGCGCTGGCGGATCAGCGCGTCGTCACCGATCTTGCGCTCCACCAGCAGCAGGTTGCGGCTGTGTTGCGACAGGGCCAGTGCATCTTGAGCCGTTTCGGTCAGTAGCAGATCAATCTGGCTCAGGCCGAACAGCTCGTCACCCAGTGTCAGGCCCAACTGCAATTGCAGGGTGATGCCGCTGTCAGCGACTTCGATCTGTAACTGATGGCCCAAGGCTCGCAACAATTCACCGCAGCAGATGGCGTTGGTCAGGTAGTCGTCGCCGCTGTCTTCAGTGTGGAACAGCATCAGCGTGCTGCCATCGTTCAGGGTGTGCAGTTCGCTCTGGTAGAGCGAGGCGGCCTGATCGAGGCAGTCGCGATAGCGTTTGAGCAATTCTTCCAGGCGTGTGCGGGGCAGACGACGCAGCTGATCCTGAGCGCCCAGTTGCACGGCCAGCACCGCGCTGTGCTGCGGCACGTTCGATACTTGCGGTTTTGCTACAGGTTTCGGCGCGGTCGACGCTGATTCATCGCGCAGGTCGGCAAACGGATCTTCATCGTCGTCATCGTCTTCAACGGTGCTGACAATGTGCCGCGGTGCAGGTTTGAGGCCGGCCACAGGCTTGGTTTCATCGAAACTCGGGTCACGCAAATTGCGCACTTCGAAGGTTGGCTCGTTATCGTCCGCGTCTTCGTAGTCGCTTTCGTCGTACTCAGGCTCGGGAGCAGGTTCCGGCTCGGCGGGCTCTGGCGCGAAGTTGGCGTGCAGCTGGCGAGCCAGGTCACCGATCTCATCCTGACGCTCGGTGGCCGGGGTGTATTCGTCGATATGGCGCAGCCATACCCGCAATTGCAGCAACGGCGTGGAGATGTGCCGACCCAGGCGCAGGCTCAAGGCCAGGGACAGCGCCAGCAGAATCGCACTCAAAATGCCCATGCTTTGCAGGCTGATGGTCATCGGCTGCTGGAACTGATCCATGTCCAGGCTGATGCGCAGTTGCCCGGCGGTCACGTCCTGGAAAGTGATTTTGCTCTGGTACATGCCCTCGGCTTCGCCCAGCAGGCTGTGCTTGGGGCGCTGACCGGCTTCGGCGAGGATGCGGTTATCCACGCTGTAGATGGCAGCATGAGCCACCAGCTTGTTTTTGGTCAGGTTGTTGAGCAGCACGTTGAGGCTGAGGATGTCGTTGGACACCAACAGCTCCGTGGCGGACGTGGCAGTCTGGGTGGTCAGGCTTTCGCCCAGGGCATCCGCCTGCTCGTGCATGGCCTGCTTGAACTGCAAACCCATCACGCAGGCATAGATCACCAGGGCCAGAGCGACCAGGATCACGTTATGGCTGGCGATGCGCAATGCAATCGGTACACGGCGGTGGCGCAGTGCACGGAAGATCAGCAGAAAGAAGTTATCGGTTTTTACTGGCGTGGGCCGGTTCACTTGAGCTCGGCTCTTTTGTCCGTGAAGTTGACGCGCAGTATAGCGACAGGCCCTAGACCGTCAAAGCGCTCACGGTGCCCGATGGTCACTGAAAGTGGGTAGAATGCGGTTTTTTTCCACCTGCGGGGGTGCGCCTTGCGCGAAATCGTCCTGATAAACATCACGGGAGTCGACCGTCCGGGTCTGACTGCGGCCATTACCGGCGTTCTGGCCCAGGGTGGTGTGAACATTCTCGACATTGGTCAGGCGGTGATCCACGACACCTTGTCGTTCGGCATCCTGGTTGAAATTCCTGACACCGAGCAAGGCAAGTCGGTGCTCAAGGACATCCTGTTCACGGCGTACAAGCTCGACCAGCAGGTGCGTTTCACGCCGGTGTCCGAAGAGGATTACCAACAGTGGGTTGGTAATCAGGGCAAGAAACGCCACATCGTGACCCTGCTGACCCGCAAAGTGACCGCCGGGCAATTGCAGGCCGTGAGTTCGATCACCGCCAAATATGGCCTGAACATCGACCATATCGATCGTCTGTCCGGGCGCATGCCGCTGGACACCCCAGCCGATCAGGGCAAGGGCTGCATCGAGTTTTCCGTTCGTGGTGAAGCGGCTGATCCGCAAGCGCTGCGGGCCGAATTCCTCAGCGTCGCGCAAGAGCTGAACGTCGACATCGCCTTCCAGGAAGATTCGCTGTTCCGTCGTAACCGTCGCCTGGCGGTGTTCGACATGGACTCGACGCTGATCGAAGCCGAAGTCATCGACGAACTGGCCAAGGCTGCCGGCGTGGGCGATCAGGTGTCTGCGATTACCGAGCGGGCGATGGCCGGCGAGTTGGACTTCCGCGCCAGCTTCAAGGAGCGCCTGGCCTTGTTGAAAGGGTTGGATGTCAGCGTGCTGGATTCCATCGGCGCCTCCCTGCGTCTGACCGAAGGTGCCGAAACCCTGTTCGCCGAACTCAAGCGTCTGGGCTACAAAACCGCCATCCTGTCGGGCGGCTTTACCTACTTCGCCAAGCAATTGCAGGCCAAGTTGGGCATCGACTACGTGTTCGCCAACGAACTGGAAGTAGTAGACGGCAAAGTGACTGGCGTGGCGGTCGAGCCGATTGTCGATGCGCAGCGCAAGGCGGATCTGCTGAAGGAACTGGCGCACAAGGAAGGTTTGCGTCTGGAGCAGACTATTGCGGTTGGCGACGGTGCCAACGATTTGCCGATGCTGGCGATTGCCGGGTTGGGCGTGGCGTTCCGCGCCAAGCCGCTGGTGAAACAGTCGGCGAAGCAGGCGATTTCTACCTTGGGGCTGGATGGCGTGCTGTATCTGCTGGGCTTCCGGGATCGCGACGGGCAACTCTGAATCTTGTATTGAGTGACAGGGCCCCTTCGCGAGCAGGCTCGCTCCCACATTTGATCTGTGTCTGTAACACGATCAATGTGGGAGCGAGCCTGCTCGCGAAGGGCTATGCCGCGGTCTTACAGATTCACCCTCAAAGCGACTTCCACAACGAATCAAAATCTTCCTCAGCGCCGCCCACCGCGGCGTTGTCGTTTTTGGTTACCTCCAGTGGACGGTAGGCGAACTGATTGAAACTGTTGGTACTCGCCACCCGCCGCTCCAGCCCGACCGGGCGTTCCTCTCCGTGGGAATTGATCATGACCTTGTTGCCCTCCTGAAAGGGCAGGCGCGGCGCGAGCAAAGTGGCCGGCTGGTCGATGGCACTGATTTGCGGCAGCAACAGACCGCGCAGGTATTGGCTGTGGTCATCACGGGTGCGCACCAGTTGCAGGCCGCAAGGCTCGGCGAAGGGTGCAACCTGCTCGATGCCCATCTGCGTGCCACCGCCGCGCACCTGGCGGATCCAGCGCACCACCGCGATGCTCCAACCCTGACCGGCAGCGTCCTCGATGCCAACCATCTCTCCTGCCTGTAATTCGGCAGGCACTGCGCCGGGCCAGGCCAGGCAGTAACCGCCGGGGCTGTGATTGATCACTGACAGGACATGGGTCGGGAAATGTTGATTGCGGTCGGATGCTTCGTGGCTGTCGTCATTCTGAAGCTGCGGATATTCGATCTCTTCGTAGGGCAGCAGAGTATCCGCATTGCCATAGGGGGCGGCATCGAGGGCCTGGTGCCATTGGTCCTTCTCCCGGCCGGTCACAGGCGTTACCGAAAACTGTGCAGGCCGGGCGCCGTGGGTTTTCAGGATGTCGCTAAATGAGCGTTGCCCACCCAGATAAAAATGCAGTGCGCTCATGCCCACGCACAGGGTCAACGTGCCTTGGCCAACGGTGCGCTGGAAGCTGCGCTCGGCAGTCTGGCCCCAGGCGGCATGAAGATGTTGCAACGTGTCCAGGCTTAACCCTGCCGGCACGGGCAGTGGCGATGAGCTGTCGGTTTTTTGCAAATACCCTTCGATGGCCGCAACCAGAAGCTGCGGATCGATCCCCAGCAAACTCTCCTGCTGCTCGACCCGGAACTTGGTGCGGTAACGCGGCCCGGTGTCGAGGTCTTGCGCGACAGCAAACAGCCCGGTGGCCAGTTTGCCGGGTTGCAGCTTGATCCATTGGCTCCAGGGCTCCAGCACCTCGGCCACCCGGGCAATCTGGTGCTGGCGCAGTTGGTTGCAGCGTGAGGCGCCTAGCAGCAAGGCGACCACGTACGTCTGTTCGATGCTCAGGGTTTGCGTCTGGCTGGCCAGCTCATCGCGCAGGCTCAATTGCTGGAGTCGGTGCGCACAGGCGATCCGGTAGAGCTGATGCAGCTCCAGCCACAGGCCTTCCGGCACCGGGCAATAGAGTTTGGTCGAGCGAATCAGCGGCCCGTTCAGGCAATGGATCGCCCGTTGCAGCGCCTGGGTCAGCAGCGGCGCACGGTCCTTACTGAACGTTGGTGTGATGCGCACGACGATCTGTTTATAACCAATGGCCAAGTGACTTTGCAGCGCCTGACAGAGGTTGGCGATCTTGCGCGAGCGCTCGTCGAGGGCAATCGACTGATGCAGGAAATGCTGCTCAAGGTGTTTGCAGACGTAATACACCTCGGGCCGCAGCAGTTCGAGCAATTGCAGGCGATTGTCGCTGGGCGTGAGCAGCTGGTTGAGTTCGCTCAGGCCTTGATACAGCTGGCGAGCGGTTTCGCCAATATTGGCTTTGGGCAGGTTGGCGATCCAGCGCTTGAGATCACGCGGGGTGGCTTCACAAAACGACAGGTGCAACTGCGTCGGGATCGGGGCGCGTAGCAACAGGTGGAGACTGGTCTCATCCATGCCGTGGAAAAACTCCAACCGGTAAATGGGCAGTGAATAACCTGACTGTAGCAGCTATGGATTTTTACCGTTTGTCTGTCTGTCGAGTGCCATCCGGGCGTACTACTAATCTGACACTCGTGCGACTGGATACGCACAGTCGTACGGCCTGCTGCCTACGCAGGGCAGGTCTCTTTGTAACTTCAAGGAGATGAAGTTTATGTCTAGATACGTAGTAGCAAATCAATGGGGCGGTAGTTCGGCACCCTGGCATCCGGGCGGAGACTGGACGTTAGGCGCGCGGGACAACCAGAACGTTGTCGCGATCGAGATCAAATCGGGCGATGGCGGGAAGAGTTTCACCGGCACGATGACTTATGCGGGTGAAGGTCCCATTGGCTTCAAGGCTCAGCGCACGGGCCAGAACCAGTACAACGTTGAAAATCAGTGGGGCGGCAATGATGCCCCGTGGCATCCGGGTGGCAAATGGGTCATCGGAGGCCGGGACAATCAGAACGTTGTGGCGTTGAGCGTGACCTCCAGTGACGGAGGGAAAAACCTCAGTGGCACCAATACCTACGCCAACGAAGGGCCTATCGGCTTCCGTGGACAGATAGAGTAACGGCACCACCGAAATGTCCGACCCCGCGAAGACGTTCGCGGGGTTCGGATCAGGGATCAGGCTTTTGGCAGGCCCATGCCCTGGCCCATCTGCACCGGCGAACCGGCCGCCAGCTCTTCAGCCCACTTCACTTGATCAGGCCCGAACAGCACGACAGCGGTCGAACCCAGTTTGAACCGACCTAGTTCTGCACCTTTCTCCAAATGGATCGGCGCACGGGCAGCTTCGTCGTAGCGGAAGGTTTTCAGCTCGCGTTTTGGCGGCGTGACCAACCCGGCCCAAACGGTTTCGATCGACGCAACGATCATCGCGCCCACCAACACCACGGCCATCGGCCCGCGCTCGGTGTCGAAAATGCACGCCACACGTTCGTTGCGGGCGAACAGTTCCGGAACGTTTTCGGCGGTGGTCTGGTTGACCGAGAAGATCCGGCCCGGGATGTAGACCATCTCGCGCAGGGTGCCGGCCAGCGGCATGTGCACGCGGTGGTAGTCCTTCGGCGACAGATAAATAGTCGCGAAATCACCGCCCATGAACGGCGCTGCGTTGGCCGCATCGCCGCCCAGCAATTCCAGCACGCTGAAGCTGTGGCCCTTGGCCTGGAACACACGACCGTGTTCGATCGGGCCGAGTTGGCTGACCGCACCGTCGGCCGGGCTGAGGATCGCGCCTGGCATCTCGTCCAGCGGGCGAGCGCCGTCCTTCAAGACGCGAGTGAAGAACGCATTGAAGTGCTCGTAGGCCGTCAGGTCTTCGACCAGCGCCTGCGACATGTCCACCTGATAACGCTTGGCGAACCAGGCGGTGAGGGCATTTTTGAACCAGCGCACGCGGCATTCGGCAATGCAGCCGGCCAGTCGCGACAGCAGGTGATGAGGCAGCAAGTATTGGCTGAGGATAAACAAACGCTTATTCATTAACTGTCCTTAAAAACCTTAAATCTCTACGGGCGTATCGGGATGGTTACCCCATTCGCCCCAGGAACCGGCGTAGCCTTTGACCCGCGGATAACCGAGGGATTTAGCCACCAGATAGGTGAAACCAGAACGGTGGTGAGTCTGGCAGTGGGTAATCACTTCTTTGTCTTTGCTGATCCCGAGTTTTTCCAGGATCTGCGGCATGTCGGTGCGGATACGCAGGTTGCGCGCCTGATCCATGCCCGCGGTCCATTCGAAATTGACCGCGCCGGGAATGTGCCCGGCCTTGGCCGCCAGGACTTTCTCGCCGGAATACTCCAGCGGCCCGCGCGCGTCCCAGATCGCCAGGTCGGCGGCACCGAGTCGGCTTTGCAGGTACTCGCGGGTGGCGGTGGGTTCGTCGTGCAGGGTCAGGGCGACCGGGCCGCCGACCGCTGCCGGGATCTGGATCGACATGGGCAAGCCTTCTGCCAGCCAGGCCTTCAGGCCGCCGTCGACATAGTGGTAGTTGCTGTGGCCGATGACATCCAGAAGCCAGATAAAGCGCCCGGCCCAACCGCCGCCTTCGTCGTCATAGACCACGTAGACCGCGTCCTTGTTATGACCCAGTTCGCCGAACAACGCTTCGAGTGCCGCTTGCGGCGGCATCAGTCCCGGCGCAGGAGCGTGACCGAGTTGCGTGCGTTTCGGATCGACAAAACGCGCACCGGGGAGATGCCCTTCGGCATAACGGGCGCTGCTGGTCAGGTCCACCAGAATCAGTTCGCGGGCGTCGAGACGCGGGAGCAAGTCGCTCGGCTCGATGACCAGCGGCAAGCCAGAGAAGTCAGACATGTGAGGTCTCCAGAGCACAAAGGGGGAGGATTGTAGCGCAGCGTCATGAGGGCCTGTTATCAGTTATTTCGGCACGGGAAATAACGGATGACGGGCCCTGGCGGTTAATGCCGGGCCGTAGCAGCTGTCGAGCTTGCGAGGCTGCGTTCGGTTCGGGCCGCGTTCGGACGCAGCAGTCGTAAAACCATAACTTGCGGTACGTCAGGCAAACCGCATCAGCCGGATTCACGACTGCTGCGTCCGAACGCGGCCCGAACCGAACGCAGCCTCGCAGGCTCGACAGCTGCTACACCGGCATCAGGTCCTAGCGGTGGCTAAAGCTGTGCAGCGCTTTCTCGATGCACTGCGCGGTTTTGCCAAAGGCTTGCACGGTGATTTCCGAGAACGGTCCGCCGCCCTGATCCGCCACCACAATCATGATCACCCGACCATTATTGACCAGTGAACGCAGCAGCAAGTGTTCGCCGCCGAACTGTGAGCGCAGGCTGGCCGGCAACAGGGCCGAGAATTGCGCAGTGTTGTCTGGTGTCAGTCGCACCTGGGCCTGCTGCGAGAGCAGGCGTTGCAGCACGGTGCTCTGGCTGACGGCGAAGTTCAGGCCGGCCACTTCTTTTGGCAATCCGGCCGTCTGGTGCACCCGCAGATTGTCGTGAGTGCGGTCGGCCATCAGGATCATCACCCGACGCATGCCGCACGCGACCAACGCGTCCCGGGCAGAGGTGGTCAAGTGCATGGCATTGGTGAAGCGACTGGGCTCGACCAGCAACTCGGCACACTGCCTGCGCCACTTCGCCAGGTCTTCGGCAGTCGGTGCCGGGGCTGGCAGCAAACCGGCATGGACACGGTTCATGCCCCACGGCCAGATCAGCGACACGGCCGGGTGCCAAAGGTCCGGCATGGCGTGATGGCGGGCGCTGTTGGCGGCCTGTTGGTGCAACTGCTGCTGCACTTCGTCCATCGGCATTTGCAGGTAAAGACTGGTCAGGTACTGCCAGCGTTCACTGTGCGGACTGTCCCAGGCCTGTTGTGCCGACAGCGCCAGACCATTGGCCAGCAGCACCGTATTGGCCGGTTGATTGAGCCAGCGGCGCAGGGTCGGATCGTCATCGAGGCGGTTCTGCTGGCGTAATGGATGATCGCTGTCGCGGGCAATGCGCAGCACTTTCACCAGCTCACGCTGCTCGTTGAGCAGCAGCCGATAACCCTGCTGCACCCAGATCGGCAGGCGCCAGATGTCCACGAGCGCCAGGCAGATATCCAGCAGGCGTGCGCCGAACAATTGCTTTTCAACTTTGTGCGCCGACTCGCCTTTGTGGATGACCCGCAGCTCCCACTCTTCGAGCAACTGCGGATGGGTCAACGCCATGGGCCAGAGCGGCGAGAGAAACAGCAGGCTGCCCCAGTGGATGTCTTGCCACAGCCGGGCCAGGCGACTGGCGAAAAAACCGTTGGCCTGTTGGGTCGCGTGCTGGCTGATCAGTTGCAGCTGACGCAGGGCAACCGGGATGTCGGACTGAGGTTCGGCGGGCAGGCGGGCGAGCAGTTCTTCGGTGCGCTTCAAACCGAGGCGATTGATCGCTACCTCAAGGTTTTCCGCAGGCTCGGTCATGCTGCCATGGGTGTGGCGATTGGCTTCGCGAATCACGCTCAAGGCCAACGCGGGGCTGTCCTGTATCAGTTCGGCGATATCGCGCAGGGAGCTGCGGCTGTTGGCGATGGCTTTGCATACACGGTCATGACTGGCTTGCGGAACCGGCAGGCGCACGCCATCGAGAAGCTTGACCCAGCCTTCGAGAGTGGTTGGTTTTGGAGTTGGAACGTTCGTTTCGTTAGCCATGGTTGGACGCGATCATCGTCTGCATTACCTATGCCCGGAGCGGGCCAAATTGGCTTTTCGCCTGAACTGGCTATAGTCTGGCGCAGTTTTGCCGATAAGTAGAAGAAGAGATTTTTTAACTTCCGAATATGACCTTGAACCCGACTCAGTAAGTGCTCTCCTACCTATGGCTAAATTAATCGGCATCATCGTCGTATTCGCGAGCGTGCTCGGCGGATACGTGCTCTCCCACGGCAAAATTGCCGCCCTGATTCAGCCCTTCGAGGTGATGATTATTGGTGGTGCGGCCCTTGGTGCATTCCTGCAGGCCAACCCTGGTCACATGACCATGCACGTGCTCAAGAAGTCCTTGGGCATGTTCAGTTCGCGTTTCAACCACACGTTCTATCTGGAAGTGCTGGGCCTGATCTACGAGATCCTCAACAAGAGCCGCCGCGAAGGCATGATGGCCATCGAAGGTGACATCGAAGACGCCGCTGCGAGCCCGATCTTCGCCAAGTACCCGGCCGTGCTCAAAGACGAACGCATGACCGCGTTCATTTGTGATTACCTGCGCATCATGTCCTCCGGCAACATGGCTCCCCATGAACTTGAAGGCCTGTTCGACATGGAGCTTTACAGCCTCAAGGAAGACCTCGAGCATCCATCCCACGCGGTGAACGGTATTGCCGACGCCATGCCTGGTTTCGGTATCGTCGCGGCGGTACTCGGTATCGTGGTAACCATGGCTTCCTTGGGTGAAGGCGATCAGAAATCCATCGGCCTGCACGTGGGTGCGGCCCTCGTCGGTACCTTCTTCGGTATTCTCGCCGCGTACGGTTTCTTCGGTCCGCTGGCCCATTCCCTGGCCCACGATGCCAAGGAAGAACTCAACGTCTACGAAGCCATCAAGGCCTCGCTGGTCGCTTCCGCTTCCGGCATGCCGCCATCGCTGGCGGTAGAGTTCGGTCGCAAGGTTCTGTATCCGGCGCACCGTCCTAGCTTTGCTGAGCTGGAACAAGCGGTTCGCGGTCGTTAAGCATGGAAAATAACCAGCCGATAATCATCAAGCGCGTCAAGCGCATCGCCGGCGGGCATCACGGGGGCGCCTGGAAAATCGCCTTCGCGGACTTCGCGACGGCGATGATGGCGTTCTTCCTGGTGCTGTGGCTGCTGTCCACCGCAACACCTGAACAGAAGATCGCCATCGCCGGTTACTTCAAAGACCCGGTCGGCTTTTCCGAAAGCGGCACGCCATACATCATCGACCTGGGCGGCTCACCGACCCTGGCGCCGGAGAACACCCTCAACCCCGAGGTGAAATCCCAGCCGCAGCCCGACAAGGTGACCGTCGACGCCGAGCAGGTTGAAGGCATGGCCGAGCAGGTCGAGAAGGAACGTCTCGAGCTGTTGCTGCAAGAACTGCAGAAC
Source organism: Pseudomonas sp. LB3P25 (assembly GCF_054897985.1). Lineage (NCBI taxonomy): Bacteria > Pseudomonadati > Pseudomonadota > Gammaproteobacteria > Pseudomonadales > Pseudomonadaceae > Pseudomonas > Pseudomonas sp. LB3P25. The sequence continues at coordinate 782,409 of NZ_CM142711.1, forward strand.
AAGGTCGAAGAGAACCCGCAACTCAAGAAATTCAAAGACCAGATCCTGTTCGAGATCACGCCGGACGGTTTGCGCATCCAGATCGTGGACGCCGAAAACCGGCCGATGTTCGACTCCGGCAGTGCCCGTCTGAAGCCGTACTTCGAAGACATCCTGCTGGCCATGGCCGACACCATCAAAGCGGTGCCGAACAAGATCAGCATCAGCGGCCACACCGATGCCAAGCCGTATTCGGGCACGGGTGATTTCGGCAACTGGGAACTCTCGGCCAACCGTGCCAACGCGGCACGTCGTGCGCTGGTCGCCGGCAGCTATCCGGATACGCAGGTGGCGCGGGTCGTCGGTTATGCCTCGTCGGCGTTGTTCGATCGCGAGAAGCCGTTCAATCCGGTCAACCGTCGAATCGACATCGTGGTGCTGACCAAGAAAGCCCAGCGTGCCATCGAAGGTTCGCAAGGTGCGGAGCCGGCTCCAGAGCCAGCGCAAGGGCAGGGCGGCCCGGGCGAAGTGCCTGCCACGCCAGCGGACCCCAACGCGTTGCCGGCGGATAAAGAACCGTTGCCGGCGCATGAGCTTCGGGAACGCTTGAACCTGTTCGATAACCCGGCACCGAAACCGGGTGAGCCACCAAAGCAGTGACCCACAAAAAAGCCGCGATCATCGCGGCTTTTTTGCGCCTGTCAGAAACCGCGTCGGATGCGGTTCTTGAGCTGGTCGTGGAACAGCTCGGCATTGCGTCTGTAGGTGCCGTAAAGGGATTCGTTGATTGAATCCAGCGTCATTGAACGCTTGGTCGCCACTTCTTCACGATAGGCATCAATGAAAAACTCCAGATCCTTGTCGGTGCTGAGCTTTGGCCATTTATCGAGGTAGAGCGGCAGTTCCACCGGTTCTGTCTTGAATGAGCATATCCGTCGGTTACTGATGGTCGCTTCACCGATTTCGAACGGCACCCACCACGATAGCGCGGTCTTGTCCGAGACCACCGCTATCAGATGCGTGCTCGCGGTGATGTTGCGGGTGATGACCCCGGTGATGTCGTCAGTGGTCTGTGATTCCGGATCCAGCACGTCGAAGTAGGTCTTGATGTTGGCCTGAATCAGACGGGTGCTGATGGCGATGGCGTGGGGCCGATCGCTATGGCGGTAGCTGATGAATACGGGCATCAGAAATGTCCTTTGAGGGCGAGTTCGCGGTAATAGGCGCCGAGCGCTGTGAGGCGGCAACCGGTGGAGTTGATGGCGGCGTAGTACATGTGTTCGGCGTCCACCGGTTCGATCAGGCTGTGGCGGTTGCACTTTTGCAGTTGGGAGAAGACTTCGCCGTGCTCTGGGTCGAACGTGGCTTCGGTAGGTTCGTAGCTGGGGTCGAGCGCGAACATTGATTCGGCTTCGGCGAACCAATCGGGCAGTTTGCGCAGAATCTCTTTGGGGATCAGCGGCGAGACTTCTCGCAAAGAAATGAACTGCGACACATTGGTCTTGAACACCGGGCGCTGTTCCCACGCGTCGAGAGCGTTGTCGACAAATGAATAGAGGCTGCCGGGGGTAATCTTTCCCAATATGTTCGCGGCGCCGCCGTGCAATGCTTGCAGCAACAGCCCAGTGAAGACGCCGTGGTTGGCGCCTTCCATCGCCGGCTCTTCCTTTTTGCACGCGGTGAGGATGGTCATGCCCTCGCACACCATGCTGCTTTCGCTGCGTAGCGCCCGCACTTCGCCCGCCGAGCCCGCCTGGCAGCAGTCGAGAATAATCACTTTATTTTTGATTTTTACGGCTTTGGTCGCCCAATTCAGGATGTCGCTGATGCGAATTCCATCCTTGGCGGATTTGTAGTCCTGAGGGATCAGCATGCCTTCGTCCGTATCGACGTCGAAGTTGCCGTGACCAGCGAAGTACAGCAGAGCAACGCTGCAATCGCCTGAAAACAAATCCTGGATATGCCCTTCGAGCTTTTCACGGCTCAGATAATCTTCGGCGGAGGTCAGGACCAGGTTCTTGAAATTCGGATCGCCATTGGCGTCGGTTTTCAGCACCGAAGCCATGGCCATCGCGTCGTTGTTACAACCACTCAATTGCGAAACATGGCTGTAGTTATTAATGCCGATGAACAGTCCCTTGCGCATGGTTCAACCCGCCGCGTGAGTGCGAATGGCACTGATGATGCTGTTGGTGTTCCACGCACACTCCGCGTGCGCCGCCCGGCGTACCACCGTGGAAATCCGCTCCGCACCAAACGGCTTGACCGCAATAATCACCTTGTTCATGCGCTTGGCGATCTCGATTTCCTTGTTGATCCACTTGCTGTAGGTCGAATACATCCCCGCCATGATCAGCACTGCCGAGCAGAGCCGAATCTTGTTTTCGATGGCTTCTTCAAGTTGTTTGTCCGTTTTCGCGCCGATGATCGGGTTGTCCGGTGGCACCGAAAAATTCTTGAACGTGAAGTCGGGCTTCGCGTTGAGCAGGCGGACCAGATTGTCGTGGGCGTCTGAGTAGTTCCACGAGTGGCTGATGAACAAATGATAGGTTTGCATGAGTGTCCCTCGGTATCGCCAATGTGCGGAGAGGGCTTGAATGTATGCAGTTGAAGGGCTGAAACAAGGGCTTCACGGTTAAAGAGAAATGCCCTTCAAACAGGCGTGCGGGTGCCTTACAGAAATGTCTGACGTTTAAATTGGTGGGTTGTTTTGTAGGTTGTTACAAGCGGCCAGCCGTCCCATCAATGTCGGGGCGGCTGGCACGTCTGTTTAGTAGCTGGTTTCCGGCAAACTGGCGATGATCGAGCGGTAGCTGTTCATCCGTTGTTGCTGCACGCGACCCTCTTCCAGGGCCTTGAGCAGGGCGCAACCCGGCTCGCGGTCGTGCTTGCAGTCGCGGAAGCGGCAAGTGCCGATCAAGTCGTTGAACTCGATGAAGCCGGCTTCGACGTCGGCGCGGCTGACGTGGCCCAGGCCGAATTCGCGGATACCCGGGGAGTCGATCAACTCACCGCCACCGGGGAAGTGGAACAACCGCGCGGTGGTGGTGGTGTGAGTGCCCTGGCCGGACAACTCGGACAGCGGGCCGACACGGGCTTCGACTTCAGGCAGCAGGCTGTTGACCAGCGAAGATTTGCCGACACCGGACTGGCCGACGAACACACTGATGCGTCCGTCCAGCTGTTCCTGCAGTTGCTCCATGCCGTTGCCGTGGTGCGCCGAAACTTCCAGCACCGGGTAACCCAGCGTGCGGTAAACCGCCAGCAAGGCATTCAACGCCGGGGCGTTCTGCTCGTCGATCAGGTCGAATTTGTTGAGCAACAGCAGCGGCCGGATGCCGGCGTGCTCTGCAGCAACCAGATAACGGTCGATCAGGTTGGCATGGGGCTCGGGCAGTGGCGCGAAGACAATCACGATCATGTCGACGTTGGCCGCCACAGGCTTGAGCTGGCCACGGCTGTCCGGGCGGCAGAGTTCGGTTTTACGCGGCAGTTGCGCCACGATCACGCCGATGCCCTGGTTGCCGGCACGCCAGACGACCTGATCACCGGTCACCAGCGCAGGCAGGTTGGCGCGCAAGTGGCAGCGGAACACCTGGCCGGCCAATTCGCCATCGAGGGCTTCGACTTCGACCTGCACACCGAAGTGCGCGATCACCAGGCCCGTCTGTTCCGGACCCAGATCGCCACCCTCAAGTGCCTCGACAGCCGAGGACTCGCGTTTGGCGGCGCGGGCAGCGCGTTCGCCCTGAATCTTTTCGATGCGCCAGTTTTGACGACGATTGAGTTGGCGTTTGGCCATGGGTGTTCCGTATCAAGAATGCAGCGATTAGGTAAAACGGCCGCGAGTTTAGCACGCCCGGCCACCGCCCTAGGCTAAACTGCGCAGCATTGCCTAGGAGCTGACACATGCAAAACCCGCAGAATCTGATCTGGATCGACCTGGAAATGACCGGTCTGAACCCTGATACCGACGTCATCATCGAGATGGCCACCATTGTCACCGACAGTGACCTGAACACCTTGGCCGAAGGTCCGGTGATCGCTATCCACCACAGCGACGAAATCCTCGCCGGCATGGACGAGTGGAACACCCGTCAACACGGCGGCTCGGGCCTGACGCAACGGGTGCGCGACAGCCGTATCAGCATGGCTGAAGCCGAAGCCGAAACCATCGCCTTCCTGGAAAAATGGGTGCCGAAGGGCAAGTCGCCGATCTGTGGCAACAGCATCTGCCAGGACCGTCGCTTCCTTTATACCCACATGAAGTCCCTGGAAAGCTTCTTCCACTACCGCAACCTCGACGTCTCGACGCTGAAAGAATTGGCCGCACGCTGGGCGCCGGACGTGCGCGACAGCTTCAAAAAGGGCAGCACCCACCTGGCGCTGGACGACATCCGCGAATCGATCGCCGAGCTGCAGCACTACCGCAAGCATTTCATCAAGTTCTGATCTTGCCGGGCCTTTGTGGCGAGGGCTTTTGTGGTGAGGGGATTTATCCCCGTTGGATCGCGTAGCGGTCCCAAAACCGGCAGCCGCTGTTTATCAGACATACCGCAGGCAATGGTTTTACGACTGCTTCGCAGCCGAACGGGGATAAATCCCCTCGCCACAGGTCAGCACTCATGCCATGAACGGCATGGCACTCTTTTGGGGCTTCGATGAAGTGAGTAGACTGCGCGCCTTCCTGCAAGGACCGCCCCCATGTTGCTGATGCTTTACCTGATCGCCATTACCGCCGAAGCCATGACCGGTGCCCTGTCTGCCGGCCGTCGCGGGATGGACTGGTTCGGCGTGGTGCTGATTGCATGCGTCACGGCTTTGGGTGGGGGCTCGGTGCGTGACGTGCTGCTCGGTCACTACCCGCTGACGTGGGTCAAACACCCGGAGTACCTGGTGCTGACCTCGGTGGCGGCGATGTTCACGGTGTTCGCTGCGCGCTGGATGCGGCATCTGCGCTCGCTGTTTCTGGTGCTCGACGCCGTGGGCCTGGTGGCGTTCACCCTCATCGGCTGCATGACCGCGCTAGAAATGGGCCACGGCATGCTCGTGGCTTCGGTCAGCGGCGTAATCACCGGGGTGTTCGGCGGCATCCTGAGGGACATCTTCTGCAACGACATCCCGCTGATCTTCCGCCGCGAACTCTACGCCAGCGTCTCATTCGCTGCGGCGTGGTGTTACATGCTCTGCATCTACCTGCAATTACCCAGTGAGCAGGCGATTTTGATCACCCTGTTTGGCGGCTTCCTGTTGCGTTTGCTGGCGATCCGCTTTCACTGGGAAATGCCGAAGTTCGTTTATAACGACGAAGCCTGACTTCTACACCGTCCTGTAGCAGCTGCCGAAGGCTGCGTCCGGCTGCGGAGCAGTCGTCATCCTGCAAAGCGAGTCCTGCAGCCTCGAACGCAGCCTTCGGCAGCTGCTACAGGAGCCCGTGTTGTTTCAGGGCCCACTCGACATGCTCACGCACCAGCTCTGACGGATGCTCGCGCCGCGCCTTCAACGCTTCCAGCACCGGAATGCTCGACGGCGCATTACCCAGGCCAACCGCCAGGTTTCGCAGCCAGCGCTCGTAACCCGCTCGGCGTAACGGCGAACCTTCGGTACTGCTCAGGAACTTGTCCTCGTCCCACATGAACAGCTCGGCCAACTCTGCGTTGTCCAGATTGTGCCGTGGCTTGAAGTCGCTTTCCCCGGACGGACGGGCAAAGCGGTTCCACGGGCAGACGATCTGGCAATCATCGCAACCGAACACCCGATTACCGATCAATGGCCGCAAATCTTCGGGGATCGCGCTTTTCAGTTCGATGGTCAGGTAGGAAATGCAGCGTCGGGCATCCAGCACATACGGGCCGACAAACGCGTTGGTTGGGCAAATGTCCAAACAAGCCGTGCAGCGGCCGCAATGTTCGCTGGCGTGAGGCGGATCGACGGGCAGCGGCAGGTCGACGAACAGTTCGCTGAGGAAGAAGTAACTGCCGGCCTTGCGATTCAGGACCAGGGTATTTTTGCCGATCCAGCCCAGGCCGGCCTTTTCAGCGATAGCCTTTTCCAGCACCGGAGCGCTGTCGACGAACGCGCGATAGCCGAACGGGCCGATGACCGCCTGAATTTTTTCCGCCAGTTGTTGCACGCGTTTGCGGATCAATTTGTGGTAATCGCGGCCCAAGGCATAGCGCGAGACGTAGGCTTTTTCCGGTTGTGCCAGTCGTTTGGCCATTTCGGTGTCGCCCGGCAGGTAGTCCATGCGTAGGGAAACTACCCGCAGCGTGCCGGGCACCAGCTCTTCCGGGTGTGAGCGTTTGCTGCCGTGGGCGCCCATGTAGTCCATTTCGCCGTGGTAACCGGCCGCGAGCCAGCGTTCCAGGTGCTGCTCATGCTCGGCCAGGTCGAGGCCGCTGATGCCGACTTGCTGAAAGCCCAGCTCGCGGCCCCACTCCTTGATGGATTGGGCGAGGGCGGGCAGGTCTGTAGTAATAGCGGGCATGAGGCGAGAGAAACCGGAGCTGAGGTGCGTATAATTCTGCCAGACATCGGAGCCCGAAGACGCATGCCGCAGACTAAAGATGATTTACCCGACGTGCTGTACAGCGCCGCGCAAGTCCGAGCCCTCGATGCAAGCCTGATCGCGGCCGGCACACCGGGCTTCGAATTGATGCAGCGTGCGGCGCGGGCGACCTGGCGTGCGCTGGTCCGTCATTGGCCATCGGCGAATGAATTGAGTGTCGTGGCCGGTCATGGCAATAACGCCGGCGACGGTTATCTGGTGGCCGTGCTGGCCCGACGTGCGGGCTGGCATGTGCGGGTTTTGGCGGCCGGTGATCCCCAGCGTTTGCAAGGTGACGCGGCATTGGCCCATGCCGAGGCCGTGTCCGAAGGTGTCGCGGTTCAAGCCTGGAGCGCACAGTCCGAGTTGCGCGGTATCGTGCTGGATGCCTTGCTCGGCACTGGTCTGACGGGCGAGGTGCGAGAGCCCTACGCGGGCGTCATCGCGGCAATCAATGCCAGTGGGCTGCCGGTTGCGGCGGTGGATATCCCTTCGGGGTTGTGCGCTGATACCGGCCGAATACTCGGCGCTGCGGTGCGGGCTGACCTGACGGTAACTTTCATCGGATTGAAGCTGGGTCTGTTTACTGGCGACGCAGCAGATTGCGTCGGCGAGTGGGTCTTCAATGATCTGCAAACCTCTCCCGAGTCGTATAACGGGGTGGCCATCAGTGCGCGTCGCCTGACGGCTGGCAACTTGCCGAGTCTGGCGGGGCGCGCTCCAACCTCCCATAAAGGCAAATTCGGCCACGTCCTGCTGATCGGCGGTGATCGTGGTTTTGGTGGCGCCATCCTGCTGAGCGCGCAAAGTGCGCTGCGTAGCGGTGCGGGCATGGTGTCCGTGGCCACGCGCAGTGAGCATGTTCCGGCGGCGCTGGCGAGAATCCCCGAAGCCATGGTGTTGGGCACTTCGTCGGCCAATCAATTGATGGGACTGCTTCAAAAGGTTTCCGTGCTGGTGGTCGGCCCAGGCTTAGGTCAGGCTTCCTGGGGGCGCAGCCTTTTGTCGGCGGCCGCCAACGCGCCGCTGCCGCAAGTCTGGGACGCCGATGCATTGAATCTGCTGGCCACAGAGCACGTGAGTTTGCCCAAGGATTGTGTGATCACTCCACATCCGGGCGAAGCGGCGCGCTTGTTGGGGATAAGCACTGCCGAAGTGCAGGCTGACCGCCCCGCTGCTGCTCACGCATTGAGCAAAAAATACACAGCTGTAGTCATTTTGAAAGGCGCCGGCAGCCTGATCGCCAGCCCCGATGGGCGCCTGGCGTTGTGTCATCAGGGCCATCCGGCCATGGCCACCGCCGGTTTGGGTGATGTGCTGGCCGGTCTGGTCGGCGCGTTGCTGGCGCAAGGCATGGAGGCGTTTGACGCCGCCTGCCTGGCCGTCTGGCTGCATGCCAATGCTGGCGCGCAAGAAGGTAAATCGGGCCGTGGGCTGGCGGCCAGTGATCTGATTCCAGCCATTCGTCAGTTGTTGGAGGAGCAAGCACCGTGTCTGAAGTAACCCTGTACCTGGCTGATGAAGAGGCGATGACTGCATTTGGCGCACGCATCGCACAAACCACCGAAGGGCACGGTCTGATTTTTCTCGAGGGGGATCTGGGCGCCGGGAAAACCACGTTGTCCAGGGGCATCATCCGTGGCTTGGGGCATGTGGGAGCGGTAAAAAGTCCGACCTTCACCTTGGTCGAACCCTATGAGATTGGTGACGTCCGGGCCTTCCATTTCGACCTCTATCGCTTGGTCGACCCTGAAGAGCTGGAGTACCTCGGCATCCGCGACTACTTCGAAGACGACGCGTTGTGCCTGATCGAGTGGCCCAAAAAGGGTGCAGGCTTTTTGCCAAAGCCCGACCTGACCATTACCATTAGCCCGCAAGACAGCGGGCGTTCGCTGAAAATTTTGCCCCAAGGCTCGCGTGGCGAGTTGTGGTGTGCCGCTTTGGCATTGGAAACCAATTAAATGATGGGGTTAGGTATGCGCTTTCGCGCGATGGTAGCTGCCGTAGGATTGTTGTTTTTGGCGGTGACCGTCGATGCTGTGGCCGAGACAAAGGTCAACAGCGTTCGCCTGTGGCGGGCTCCGGACAACACACGACTGGTGTTCGACCTGAGCGGTCCTGTCCAGCACAGTGTCTTTACCCTGACCGCCCCGGATCGGCTGGTCATCGACATCAATGGCGCGTCTCTGGGGGCGCCGCTGAACGTCAACACCTCGAACACTCCAATCACCGCCATGCGCTCGGCTCAACGTACGCCGACCGACCTGCGGGTGGTCATCGACCTGAAAAAAGCCGTGACGCCGAAAAGTTTTACCCTGGCGCCAAACGCCCAGTACGGCAATCGCCTGGTGGTCGACTTGTTCGATAACGCTGCCGACGCCGCGCCAATTCCAGCACCGACCAACGTCGCGACGGTGGCCCCAGTGCCGGTCACGCCGGTGGAACCCGCGGTGAAGCTGCCGCCAGCCCCGGCCGGCAAGCGCGACATCGTTGTGGTCATCGATGCCGGCCACGGCGGCGAAGACCCGGGTGCCTCCGGTTCTCGCGGTCAGCGTGAAAAAGACGTGGTACTGGCCATCGCCCGCGAACTGCAGCGTCAGGTCAGCGGCATGAAAGGCTTCCGCGCCGAACTGACCCGCACCGGCGACTACTTCATCCCATTGCGTGGCCGTACCGAAATCGCCCGCAAGAAGGGCGCCGACCTGTTCGTCTCGATCCATGCCGACGCCGCGCCGTCTGCGGCAGCCTTCGGTGCGTCGGTGTTCGCTTTGTCCGATCGCGGCGCCACCTCGGAAACCGCCCGTTGGCTGGCCGACAGCGAAAACCGCTCCGACTTGATCGGTGGTGCTGGCAGCGTCAGCCTCGACGACAAGGACCGCATGCTGGCCGGTGTACTGCTCGACCTGTCGATGACCGCTTCCCTGACTTCGAGCCTGGACGTTGGCCAAAAGGTCTTGAGCAACATCAGCCGGGTCACGCCGTTGCACAAACAACGGGTGGAGCAGGCCGGGTTCATGGTGCTGAAATCGCCGGACATTCCGTCGATCCTGGTGGAAACCGGCTTCATCTCCAACTCCAACGAAGCCTCGAAACTGTCGGCGGCGAGCCACCAGCAGGCGCTGGCACGCTCGATCAGCGCCGGTGTTCGCCAGTTCTTCCAGCAGAATCCGCCACCGGGCACCTACATCGCCTGGCTACGTGATTCCGGCAAAATCGCTCAAGGTCCACGTGACCATCGAGTGAGCCCGGGCGAGACGCTGGCGATGATCGCTGTGCGTTATCAGGTGTCCCCGGCCACCCTGCGCAGCGCCAACAACCTGCAGAGTGACGAGCTGAAAATCGGTCAGACCCTGACCATTCCCGGCACTGAACTGGCGGCCAAAGAATGAACCAGGTGCTGACCAACACGGCTCGCATCGAGCTGCTCAGCCCGCGACTGGCGAACCAGATTGCCGCCGGTGAGGTGGTTGAGCGCCCGGCCTCGGTGATCAAGGAGTTGCTGGAGAACAGCCTCGACTCCGGCGCCAAGCGTATCGATGTCGATGTGGAGCAGGGCGGCGTCAAGCTGCTGCGGGTGCGCGACGATGGCAGCGGCATTTCTGCCGATGACTTGCCGCTGGCTTTGGCGCGTCACGCCACCAGCAAGATCCGCAATCTGGAAGACCTCGAGCAGGTCATGAGCCTCGGGTTTCGGGGTGAAGCACTTGCCTCGATCAGCTCCGTGGCGCGTCTGACCCTCACCTCTCGCACTAAAGAGGCCGATCAAGCCTGGCAGGTCGAAACCGAAGGCCGGGACATGGCGCCTCGCGTGCAACCAGCGGCCCATCCGGTGGGCACGTCGGTGGAAGTGCGTGACCTGTTCTTCAACACCCCGGCGCGGCGCAAGTTTCTCAAAACCGAAAAAACCGAATTCGATCACCTGCAAGAAGTGATCAAGCGTCTGGCGTTGGCGCGCTTCGACGTGGCGTTCCATTTGCGCCACAACGGCAAGACCATCCTCAGCCTGCATGAAGCCCATGACGACGCGGCCCGTGCCCGGCGTGTGGCGGCGATTTGCGGTTCGGGTTTCCTCGAGCAGGCGCTGCCGATCGAGATCGAGCGCAATGGCCTGCATTTGTGGGGTTGGGTCGGCTTGCCGACGTTCAATCGCAGCCAGGCAGACTTGCAGTATTTCTTTGTGAACGGCCGTGCGGTACGCGACAAACTGGTGGCCCACGCGGTGCGCCAGGCTTATCGGGATGTGCTGTTCAACGGTCGACATCCGACGTTCGTGCTGTTTTTCGAAGTCGATCCGGCAGGCGTTGACGTCAACGTGCACCCGACCAAGCACGAAGTGCGCTTTCGTGACGGGCGCATGGTTCACGATTTCCTCTATGGCACCCTGCACCGCGCCTTGGGCGATGTGCGGCCGGAAGACCATCTGGCCGCGCCCGTCGCGACGGCCCTCGTCCGACCGACCGGCATTGATGCTGGCGAGTTCGGTCCGCAAGGCGAAATGCGTCTGGCGGCCAATGCCTTGCTGGAACAACCTCAGGCCCAGCCGTCGTTCAATACCCCGGCGGGCTCGGGCGCTGGTGCAGGCTATCAATATCAGTACTCGCCGCGGCCTCAATCGGGTGTGCCTGTGGCTGAAGCTCAGGCCGCCTACCGTGAGTTCTTTGCGCCGTTGCCAGAAGCGAATGCTGTCGCGCTTCCGGCCGGGCAGGACGATATTCCGCCGCTGGGTTATGCACTGGCGCAGCTCAAAGGCATCTACATTCTTTCGGAAAACGCCCAAGGGCTGGTGCTGGTGGACATGCATGCCGCTCACGAGCGGATCATGTACGAGCGCCTGAAAATCGCCATGGCCAGCGAAGGCCTGAGCGGTCAGCCGCTGCTGGTGCCAGAGTCCCTGGCGGTCAGTCAGCGTGAAGCCGATTGCGCCGAAGAACACGTCGCGTGGTTCCAGCGCCTGGGCTTTGAGTTGCAACGTCTGGGCCCGGAATCCCTGGCCATCCGGCAGATCCCGGCACTGCTCAAGCAAGCGGAAGCCAATCGACTGGTCAGCGACGTACTGGCAGATCTGATGGAATACGGCACCAGCGACCGGATTCAGGCCCACCTGAACGAACTGCTCGGCACCATGGCCTGCCACGGCGCGATTCGTGCGAATCGGCGTCTGGCCCTGCCGGAAATGAACGGTCTGCTGCGCGACATGGAAAACACCGAACGCAGCGGTCAATGCAACCATGGCCGGCCGACCTGGACCCAATTGGGCCTGGACGATCTGGACAAACTGTTCCTGCGCGGTCGTTGATGAACAAGCTCCCTCCTGCGATTTTCCTGATGGGGCCGACCGCCGCCGGCAAGACCGACCTGGCCATCGAACTCACCAAAGTCTTGCCTTGCGAGCTGATCAGCGTCGATTCGGCGCTGGTCTACCGTGGCATGGACATCGGCACCGCCAAGCCTTCCAAAGCGCTTTTGGCTGAGTTTCCGCACCGGTTGATCGATATTCTCGACCCGGCAGAGAGCTATTCGGCCGCCGATTTCCGTCGTGATGCCCTCGAAGCCATGGCCGAGATCACCGCGCGAGGCAAAATTCCGCTGTTGGTGGGCGGCACAATGCTCTATTACAAGGCTTTGGTTGAAGGTCTGGCAGACATGCCAGCGGCCGATCCAGACGTTCGCGCGCAGATTGAAGAAGAAGCTGCACGCCTTGGCTGGCAAGCCCTGCACGATCAACTGGCAGTCATCGATCCGGAATCCGCTGCGCGTATTCACCCGAACGATCCGCAGCGACTCAGTCGAGCGCTGGAAGTTTATCGCGTCAGTGGTCAGAGCATGACTGCACTAAGGTTGCGACAATCTGCGCAAAGTACTGAAGCAGCCGCTTCGGGACTGCAACAATTGCCCTATACTGTCGCGAACTTGGCGATTGCTCCGGCAAATCGTCAGGTATTGCATGAGCGAATTAAACAAAGATTCACGAATATGTTGGAACAGGGATTCATTGACGAGGTCGTAGCCCTGCGTAAGCGAAGTGACCTGCATGCCGGGTTGCCGTCTATACGCGCAGTAGGCTACCGACAAGTCTGGGACTACCTGGATGGCAAGCTGACGCAAGCCGAGATGCAGGAGCGTGGAATCATTGCCACGCGCCAATTGGCAAAGCGCCAGTTCACCTGGCTGCGCAGTTGGGCTGATTTACACTGGTTGGACAGCCTCGATTGCGACAATCTGCCGCGCGCCTTGAAATACCTCGGGACCATCTCCATATTGAGCTGAGTCCTTGCAATTGCCGTCTATCCTTGGGGGTGTGACGGCCCCAAGCCATTTGTTTACCTATTTTTTATATTGAATCCTTAAAGGAGTGCGGCACATGTCAAAAGGGCATTCGCTACAAGACCCTTACTTGAATACTTTACGTAAAGAGAAAGTGGGGGTTTCCATCTACCTGGTCAACGGGATCAAACTGCAAGGCACGATCGAGTCTTTCGACCAGTTCGTTATCCTGCTGAAAAACACCGTCAGCCAGATGGTTTACAAACACGCTATCTCTACAGTGGTGCCGGTTCGTCCAATTCGTCTGCCTAGCGCAACCGAATCCGAAACAGGTGACGCTGAGCCAGGTAACGCCTGATAGGAGTCTCCTTTGTTCTTTGAGCGCCACGGTGGTGGTGAGCGGGCAATTCTCGTTCACTTGGATGGTCAGGACCCTGAGGCGCGCGAAGATCCGCAGGAGTTTCAGGAGTTGGCAATTTCGGCTGGCGCCGAGACCGTTGCGTTTTTCAACGTGCCGCGTCATCGGCCAACCGCCAAATACCTGATTGGCAGTGGCAAGGTCGAAGAATTACGCGACCTGGTCAAAGCCGAGCAGGTAGATCTGGTGATTTTCAATCACATCCTCACGCCCAGTCAGGAACGTAACCTCGAACGTGTTTTCGAGTGTCGCGTGATCGACCGCACGGGTCTGATTCTCGATATCTTCGCTCAACGCGCCCGCACCCATGAAGGCAAGCTCCAGGTCGAACTGGCCCAGCTTGAGCACATGAGTACGCGGCTGGTACGTGGCTGGACTCACCTTGAGCGGCAGAAGGGTGGTATCGGTCTGCGCGGTCCGGGTGAAACCCAGCTCGAAACCGACCGGCGCCTGTTGCGGGTTCGCCTGCGGCAGATCAAGGGGCGTCTGGAAAAAGTCCGCAGCCAGCGCGAGCAGTCTCGTCGCGGGCGCAAACGGGCTGACATTCCGACGGTTTCACTGGTGGGTTATACCAACGCCGGCAAATCGACGCTGTTCAACTCGGTGACCGACTCCGACGTCTTCGCCGCTGACCAACTCTTCGCCACCCTCGACCCGACCCTGCGCAGACTCGAACTCGACGACCTCGGGCCGATCGTGCTGGCCGACACCGTGGGCTTCATTCGCCACCTGCCGCACAAACTGGTCGAGGCATTTCGGGCTACGCTCGAAGAGTCGAGCAATTCCGACCTGCTGCTGCACGTGATCGACGCCCATGAACCCGAGCGTATGGCCCAGATTGAACAGGTCATGGTGGTGCTTGGGGAGATCGGGGCTCAAGACTTGCCGATCCTTGAGGTATACAACAAACTCGATTTGCTCGAAGGCGTAGAGCCGCAGATCCAGCGCGATGCCGATGGCAAGCCGCAGCGGGTCTGGTTGTCGGCCAAGGACGGTACAGGCCTGGACCTGCTCAAGCAGGCGGTGGCCGAGCTGCTCGGGGATGATTTGTTTGTTGGCACCTTGCGCTTGCCGCAACGTTTTGCTCGACTGCGTGCGCAGTTTTTCGAACTCGGTGCGGTACAGAAAGAAGAACACGACGAAGAAGGCATCAGCCTGCTGGCCGTTCGCTTGCCGCGGGTCGAGTTGAATCGACTGGTGAGCCGCGAAGGTCTGCAACCGATGGAATTCATCGAGCAACACACTTTGCAATAAAAGCCTGAGAAAGCGGTTGTGCCGCAGTGACAGGCATTCTGTAGCATTGGTCGGCGCGCCGTGGGTGCGTCTTTGCTTTATCAGATGGAGAGCGCTATGGCTTGGAATGAGCCGGGTGGCAACTCGAATAATCAGGATCCTTGGGGTGGCAAGCGCCGCAATAACGGCGACCGCAAGGGACCACCGGATCTCGACGAGGCCTTCCGAAAGCTGCAGGAAAGCCTGAATGGGTTGTTCGGTGGTGGTAAGAAACGGGGTGATGACGGCGGTGGTTCGGGCAGGAGTGGCGGCTTCGGCGGTCTGCTCGGCATCGGTCTGGTCGTGTTGGCGGCCGTGTGGCTGTACAGCGCAGTCTATGTAGTCGACGAGCAGGAGCAAGCCGTGGTGCTGCGCTTCGGCAAGTACTACGAAACCGTCGGCCCGGGCCTGAACATCTATTTCCCGCCGATCGATCGCAAGTACCTGGAAAACGTCACGCGTGAGCGTGCCTACACCAAGCAGGGTCAAATGCTGACTGAAGACGAGAACATCGTCGAAGTGCCGCTGACAGTGCAGTACAAGATCAGCAACCTGCAGGACTTCGTGCTGAGCGTCGATCAGCCGGAAATCAGCCTGCAGCACGCGACCGAAAGTGCCTTGCGCCATGTGGTGGGTTCCACCGCGATGGACCAGGTGCTGACCGAAGGTCGTGAATTGATGGCCAGCGAAATCAAGGAGCGTCTGCAACGCTTCATGGATACCTATCGCACCGGCATCACCGTCACTCAGGTCAACGTACAGAGCGCAGCCGCACCGCGTGAAGTGCAGGAAGCCTTCGATGACGTGATCCGTGCCCGTGAAGACGAGCAGCGTTCGCGTAACCAGGCTGAAACCTACGCCAACGGCGTCGTGCCTGAAGCCCGTGGTCAGGCCCAGCGCATCATCGAAGATGCCAACGGTTACCGTGACGAAACCGTCTCGCGCGCCAAGGGTGAGGCTGATCGCTTCACCAAGCTGGTGAGCGAGTATCGCAAGGCACCTGAAGTGACCCGTCAGCGTCTGTACCTGGACACCATGCAGGAAGTCTTCAGCAATACCAGCAAGGTTCTCGTGACCGGCAACAAGAATGGCCAGAGCAATCTGCTGTACTTGCCGCTGGACAAGATGGTCGAAAGTGGTCGCAACACCAGCACTCCGGTGACCGGCGCGGCAGCCACCAGCAATGAAGCGAATGTGCGTGCAGCCGATCTGCAGCAACAGCAAGCACGTACCAGGGAGAGTCGCTGATGAGCAATAAATCGCTGATCGCCCTTATTGTCGGCGTCGTCGTGGCGATCGCTGCCTGGAACTGCTTCTACATCGTGGCTCAGACCGAGCGTGCGGTGCTGCTGCAGTTCGGTCGTGTGGTCCAGACTGATGTTCAGCCGGGCCTGCATGTGAAAGTGCCTTACGTTAACCAGGTGCGCAAATTCGATGCACGCCTGATGACGCTGGACGCACCGACGCAACGCTTCCTGACGCTGGAAAAGAAAGCCGTCATGGTTGATGCCTACGCCAAGTGGCGCGTGAAAGATGCCGAGCGCTTCTACACCGCGACTTCCGGCCTCAAGCAGATTGCTGACGAGCGTCTTTCCCGTCGTCTGGAATCGGGCCTGCGTGACCAGTTCGGTAAGCGCACGCTGCATGAAGTGGTTTCCGGTGAGCGCGATGCGCTGATGACCGATATCACGGCTTCGCTGAACAAGATGGCGGAAAAAGAGCTGGGCATCGAAGTTGTCGATGTTCGGGTCAAGGCCATTGATCTGCCGAAAGAAGTGAACCGCAGCGTGTTCGAGCGCATGAGTTCCGAGCGTGAGCGTGAAGCTCGCGAGCACCGCGCCAAGGGTAACGAACTGTCAGAAGGCATTCGTGCCGACGCCGATCGTCAACGCCGCGTGTTGCTGGCTGAAGCCTATCGTGAATCTGAAGAGGTTCGCGGTGACGGTGATGCCCAGGCGGCTGCGATCTACTCCAAGGCCTACGGCCAGGATCAGGAGTTCTACGGTTTCTACCGTAGCCTGCGTGCCTACCGTGAAAGCTTCGCGAACAAATCCGACGTCATGGTCCTGGACCCAAGCAGCGACTTCTTCCGTTACCTGGAAAAAGCCAAGCCTTGATACGACGTTGACCTGAATCATCCCCCGCCTGGCGGCTAACGCCTCGGGCGGGGTGATCCTTTGGGAAAACGTGTGTATGATGCGGCAGCCGGGAAATTCCCGGCTTTTTTGCGTCTGCACGTTTGATTGCTGTTTTTATGCAGCCGTGCGAGTTGAATGACTCGACAGGTTTTTCGAGGAAAGTGGTTGGCGAAGCCGATTTCAGGCTTTTCGCCCCGTTGTTCATGCGCGTGGTTTGTACGCATGAGCCGATCATTTTCTGCTTCACTCAAGGCTCGCCCAAAGGCTGGCCGCCCGGATCATAGGGGAATGGCGTAATGGCAACGGTAGACCGCTGGCTGCTGCCAGATGGGATCGAAGAAGTACTGCCACCAGAGGCGGCGCGCATTGAAGTTGCGCGTCGTCAGGTGTTGGATCTGTTCCAGAGCTGGGGTTACGAGTTTGTCGTGACTCCCCATATCGAGTACCTGGAATCCCTGCTGACCGGCGCGGGCCAGGACCTCGATCTGCGTACCTTCAAGGTCATCGACCCGCAATCGGGCCGGCAGATGGGTTTCCGTGCCGACATCACGCCGCAAGTGGCGCGCATCGATGCGCACACCTTGCGGCGCGAAGGCCCGAGCCGTCTGTGCTATGCCGGTAGCGTGCTGCATGCTCAGCCGCGCGCCTTGTCATCTTCGCGCAGCCCGATCCAGCTGGGTGCCGAGTTGTACGGCGATGCCAGTCCGAGCAGCGACGTGGAAGTCATCAGCCTGATGTTGGCTATGCTGCAACTGGCCGATGTGCCGGATGTGCACATGGACCTCGGTCATGTTGGTATCTACCGCGGCCTGGCTCGCGCCGCCGGTTTGTCCGGTGAAGTTGAACAGCAGTTGTTCGATGCGTTGCAACGTAAAGCCATCGACGAGGTCATTACCTTGACCGAAGGCTTGCCTGCCGATCTGTCGGGCATGTTGCGGGCGCTGGTCGACCTGTGTGGCGGCCGTGAAGTATTGAGCGCTGCCCGCGAGCGTCTGGCGAATGCGCCGGCACCGGTACTGGCCGCTCTGGACGACTTGCTGGCGATTGCCGAACGTCTGTCCACGCGTTTCCCTGAGTTACCGTTGTATTTCGACCTGGGCGAGTTGCGCGGCTACCACTACCACACCGGTGTGGTGTTCGCGGTGTTCGTACCGGGTGTTGGCCAGTCCATTGCTCAGGGCGGTCGTTACGACGACATCGGTGCCGACTTCGGTCGCGCCCGTCCGGCAACCGGCTTCTCTACCGATTTGAAAACCCTGGTGACCCTGGGGCGTGCTGAGATCGAGTTACCGTCTGGCGGTATCTGGATGCCTGACAGTACGGATGCGGCACTCTGGCAGCAGGTTTGCCAGTTGCGCAGTGAGGGTCAGCGTGTCGTTCAGGCTTTGCCTGGGCAACCTTTGGCCGCCGCCCGTGAAGCGGACTGCGACCGGCAATTGATTCAGCAGAACGGGCTTTGGCAAGTATCGCCACTGGCTTCTTGAGTTTTCCTGCCGGCCGCGGCCGGCACCAAGTTTGCGCGAATGAGGACAAGTGTTATGGGTAAGAATGTCGTAGTCCTGGGCACCCAATGGGGTGATGAGGGCAAAGGCAAGATCGTTGATCTGCTGACCGAACATGCTGCCGCCGTAGTGCGCTACCAGGGTGGCCACAACGCTGGTCACACCCTGGTGATCGATGGCGAAAAAACCGTCTTGCACCTGATCCCGTCGGGCGTGCTGCGCGAAGGCGTGCAGTGCCTGATCGGCAACGGCGTGGTGGTTGCCCCCGACGCTCTGCTGCGGGAAATCATCAAGCTGGAAGAGAAAGGCGTACCGGTGCGCGAGCGCCTGCGTATCAGCCCGTCCTGCCCGCTGATCCTGTCTTATCACGTAGCGCTGGACCAGGCCCGTGAAAAGGCCCGTGGCGAGCTGAAGATCGGTACTACCGGTCGTGGCATCGGCCCGGCGTACGAAGACAAGGTTGCACGTCGTGGCCTGCGCATCGGTGACCTGTTCCACCGTGAGCGTTTCGCCGCCAAGCTGGGCGAGTTGCTGGATTACCACAACTTCGTTCTGGTCAATTACTACAAAGAACCAGCCATCGACTTCCAGAAGACTCTTGATGAGTGCATGGAATACGCCGAGCTGCTGAAGCCGATGATGCTCGACGTCACCGCTGAGCTGCACGAGCTGCGTCGTGCTGGCAAAGACATCATGTTCGAAGGCGCCCAGGGCTCCCTGCTGGACATCGACCACGGTACCTACCCGTACGTCACCAGCTCCAATACCACTGCGGGCGGCATTGCCACCGGTTCGGGTTTTGGTCCAATGTACCTGGATTACATCCTCGGCATCACCAAGGCTTACACCACTCGTGTTGGTTCGGGTCCGTTCCCGACTGAGCTGTTCGACGACGTGGGTGCTTTCCTGGCCAAGCGCGGCCACGAGTTCGGCGCTACCACTGGTCGCGCCCGTCGTTGCGGCTGGTTCGATGCCGTCATCCTGCGTCGCGCTATCGACGTCAACAGCATCTCGGGCCTGTGCCTGACCAAGCTGGACGTGCTGGACGGTCTGGAAACCATCAACATCTGCGTTGGCTACAAGAACCAGGATGGTGCAGTGATCGACGCACCGACTGACGCCGACAGCTACATCGGCCTGGAGCCGGTGTACGAAGAGATGCCAGGCTGGACCGAATCCACCGTCGGTGCCAAGACCCTGGAAGAGCTGCCACAGGCTGCACGCAACTACATCAAACGCGTTGAAGAGTTGGTCGGTGCGCCGATTGACATTATTTCGACGGGCCCGGACCGCAACGAAACCATCGTTCTGCGTCACCCGTTCGCTTAATAAGTCGTTGATGTAAAACACAAAGGGCCCTTAATTGGGCCCTTTGTCATTTATGCCTGTTGGACGGCATGACCTTTGCTGCGATCTTCACTAAGTGCATCTTTTCTGGTGTGCCATCAATTTAATGGCGTCAAAGCAGAGGGATATCAAGTGTCGGCCGTTCTCTCACTGTTACAAAGCCGTCTATTACGGCCCGTGTTCGTTACCCTTGGTATCGCACTGTTGGTGCAGGTGCTGGTGGCTGTTGCCCTGACTCGGAGCACAGTGACCGCACTGGAAGCCGATCTGGGTGTGCGCCTGGGTGCCGACAGTCAAAAGCTCTCCGGGGAGCTTGAGCAGGCGGGGCGTGAAGTCACGTCGAGCCTCGACAGTCTCTCCACTAGCACGCGTCAGCGCCTTACGGCGGGCTTGTCCTCGCGATTGAAGGACGAACAGGCACAGCTGCGTGCGACGTTGGAGAAGGATCTGAAGGACTCCGCCAATGATATGGCGCAGCTTCTGGCTTCGGTCGCACCCCGCGCGATGTGGGACAGCGACGTTCCAACCTTGTCCGAATTCGCCCGCCGAGCCCAGCGTAATCCCAACGTGTTGTTCGTGGTCTACGACGACGCCACGGGGCAGCACCTGACGCGCTACCTCAACCGCGAGAACCCGATCAACAAGGCGCTGCTAGAGAAGGGGCAGGGCGAGCGTGCCCTGGACAAGGTGCTGGATGCGGCGAAGAACGATCCGTCGGTCTATTACCTCGAAGCCTCGATCAATCCTAACGGCGTGGAAATCGGCAAGGTCTTGATGGGTGTCTCGACCGCTTCGGTGGAAACCGATCTGGCGGCGCTGGACAAGCGCTTCTCGGCGCTGATCGCCAGCAGTGATCAATTGGTGGGCGACAGCCTCAAGGGCGCGGCGGCTGACAGCGCCACGGCGATGCGTGCGCGTTTGACGTCCGCCCAGTCCACGGCGTCAGAAATGAAAGCCAATACCACCAGCACTGTGCAGGAAGCCGCGGCGACCTTGCGCTGGCGCATCGGCATGGGCCTGGCGCTGGTAGGGTGCGGTGTGCTGCTGTTGCTCGCGGTGGTGCTGGGTCGTCGAGTGGTCAACCGCTTGAAGATGCTGATCAGCGCCATGGATGATTTGGCGGCGGGCGAGGGCGACCTGACCAAGCGCGTGCAGATCAACAGTAAGGACGAAATCGGCGACATGGCCTCGGCGGTCAATCGCTTTGTGGATAAGTTGCAGCCGATCGTGCGCGAAGCGGGCGATGTGGCTCAGCGTACCGGCGTGGAAATCGGCGCGATGACCTTGCGCAATGCCGGGGCCGATAAAGCGGCGGGCATGCAGCGCGATGAAGTGGCCGAGAGCCTGCGTGCGTTGTCGCAAATGGCTGACGAAGCCCAGTCTGAAAGTCATGCCATGCAGGCAGCTTTGCAGCAAGTGGTGGATATTCGTTCGGCCACGGAGGAAAACACGCGGACGTCGGCAAAAGTTGGCAGCTTGATCGAGGCGTTGGCCGGGCAGGTCGATACCGGCGCGAAAGTCATCGAGCGGCTGGCGCAGCAGAGTGAGCAGATTGAAGTGGTGTTGACGGTGATTCACGGGATTGCCGAGCAGACCAACTTGCTGGCGCTGAACGCGGCCATCGAAGCGGCGCGTGCCGGCGAGACCGGTCGCGGGTTTGCCGTGGTGGCCGATGAAGTGCGGGCGCTGGCGAGCAAGACGCAAAGCTCTACCGGCGACATTCAGGCGCACATCGTTGCCTTGCAGCAAGGTGCGCGTGAGGCGGTGGCTGCGATCGGTCAGGCCGGGCGTCAGGCCAGCGAAGGTTTGCTGGTGTTGCGCGACAGTGCGCGGTTGCAGCAATCGGTGCAGGCGTCGGTCGAGCAAGTGCATGCGGCGATAGGTCTGGCAACGCAGGCGGCGGCGCATCAGGCCCAAGGCGCGCAAGCGGTGCGCGGTCGGGTTGAAACCATTCATGCACAGGCAGAGAAAGCGGCCCAGGCGGTGGTGGAAACCACGGCCAGCGGCAAGGTGCTGGATGGATTGGCGGCGCAGTTGAAGGCGAGCCTGGGGCAGTTCAGGGCTTAGGATTTACTTTGCCTGAACTGGCCTCTTCGCGAGCAGGCTCGCTCCCACAGGAGAATGCATTCCAATGTGGGAGCGAGCCTGCTCGCGAAGGCAATGTCAGCGACTCAAATACATCCGCGTCGTCAGCAGGTAGACCGGCAACCCCGACACCAAAATCAACAACGCCGCATAAGGTGCCGCCGCCGCAAACTCCACATTCGCGGTATGCGCCCAGACTTCCGTCGCCAGCGTATTGAGCCCGGTTGGACTCAGCAGCAACGTCGCCGTCAGCTCCTTCATCGCATCCAGAAACACCAGCGCAAACGCTGCGCCTAGCGCCGGGAAAATGATCGGCAACGTCACCCGGCAAAATGCACTAAAGGACGACGCCCCCAACGTTCGTGCAGCCTCTTCCAGTTGCGGCGCAGCCTTGTTCAGTGCCGTACGAATCGGTGCCTGAGCCAGCGGCAAAAACAGCAACGCATAAGCGATCAGCAACAATCCCGAAGTCTGGTACAGCGCCGGCACATAGTGCAGGGCGAAGTACACCAGCGTTAGCGCGATTACCAGTCCTGGCAGTGCATGCAGTAGATACGGCAGGCGCTCGGCCCAGATTGCCAACTGGCCTTTATAGCGCACCACCAACAAGCCCACCGGCACGGCCAGTAACAGACACAGCGCGGCGCCACCCAGTGACAACGCCAGGGAGGAGAGCAGCGCCTCGCTGATCGCAGCTACCGGGAATGCTGCTGAGGAACCCACTGCCAGCCAGTACGCCAGCATCCCGAGCGGAATACCGCTACCGACGATTGCCAGCGCCAGGCAATAAAGTTGTCCGGCAGCAGCCCAAGGCCCCAGCCGAACCTGTTCCGCATGCCGGGCTGCGCCCTGACCGGTACGCACGTGTCGGCCCTTGCCGCGCACCCGCAGCTCAAGCCAAAGCAGTATCAGACACAGCGCCAGTAACACGGCGGAAAGCATCGCAGCATTCGCGTTACTGAATTCCAGTTCGAACTGTTGATAGATCGCGGTGGTGAATGTCTGCAGACCGATGATCGACAGCGCGCCGAACTCCACTAGCATGTGCAGGGCGATCAGCAGCGAACCGGCCAGCAACGAAGGCCAGAGCAGCGGCAGGGTAATCCTGAAGAACACGCCCCAGCGATTCTGCCCAAGGGTCCGTGCGGACTCCTCGAGAGAGGGGTCAAGATTGCGCAGGGTCGCCGCGATCGGCAGAAAGATCAGCGGGTACTTGGAGAGGGTCATCACCAGAATCGCCCCGCCCAAGCCTTCGAAATGAGCGCTCAGCGAAACCCAGGTAAAGCTGCTGACAAATGCAGGCACCGCGAACGGCAAACACAGGATCACCCCCCACAAGCGCCGTCCCGGCAGATTGCTGCGCTCCAGCAACCAGGCCAGCGACAAACCGATCACGCCGCAAGCGAGCGTCACGCCAACCATCAGCGCCAAGGTGTTGCGCAGCAGGCCAAACACATAAGGTCGCCACAACAAATGCAGCGCCTCGGCCCAGCCGGCCTGCCAGGTCTTGAGCCCGACATACGCCAGTGGCAACAGGCTGAGCACCACCAGCAGCAAAACCGGTAGCAACAGCCAGATCGATGGCTGCTTGCGCCGTGGCACGTAACCCCTACGTGCGACGGGGGCGGATAACGATGCGCTCATCAGTTCAAGCCAACGTCACGTTCCAGGTCCAGGGCTTCCTCGGCATTGCCAAGATCGGCTGGCGTGACCTTCGGTGCCTCAAGTTCGCTGAACGGCTTGAGTCCGCGATCCGATTCCATGCCTTTGTGCAGTGGGTATTCGGCGGTGGTCTGGGTGATCACGCGCTGACCTTCTTCGCTGGCCATATAGGCGAGAAATTGCTGGGCTTCTTTTGGATGCTTGCTGGATTTCAGTACGGCCGCACTGGAAACAGTGATCAGCCCGCCGACATCGCCGCCGGTGAAATAATGCAGTTTCGAATCGAGCTGGCCTTTTTCACGCTGCAAGGCGAACCAGTAATAGTTGTTCACCAGCACGGTGGCGACTTCGCCGTTTTCCACCGCCTTCAGTGCAACCATGTTGTTGCTGTAGGTTTTGCCGAAAGCACGCAAACCGGTCAGCCATTCTTCGGCCGCGTCCATGCCGTGCACTTTGATGATTGCCACGGCCTGTTCCTGAAACGCACCGCTGGTTGGAACGAAGCCAACCTTGCCTTGCCATTTGGGGTCGGAGAACTCCATTACCGACTTGGGCAGGTCTTTTTCATTGATCAGTTTTGGATTGAAGGCGACCACTCGGACTCGCGCAGTGATGCCAATCCAGGTGCCGTTGCCGGCAACGTAGTCTTTCGGCAGAACGGCAAGGGTGGCGGCATCGGTCTGTGCCAGCAGGCCTTGTTCGCCGAGTTTGTTCAATGGTGGCGATTCTTCGGTGTAGATCACGTCGGCGGGGGAGCGATCACCTTCTTCGACGACCTGGCTGGCGAGCTGGTTGCTGCTGCCTTTACGCACGTTGACGTGAATCCCGGTCTTGGTTTCGAAGGCTTTGGCGATGGCGTCGCCGACTTCTTTGTGTTGACCGTTATAGAGTGTCAGGGAAACCGGGTCGGCGGCTTGGGTGAGGGGAGTGGCGAGTGCCAGGCCGAGGAGGGTGAAGGTCAGGCCGCGGCGCAGGGTATTTCGAAACATCATTCGCAGGGTTCCTCACTGTCGCATTGCAAAAACTTGCAACAATGATAAACGATATTGTTTCTCAAGTGCGCCTTGCGGCGTAACGCTCAACCTGTAGGAGCCAAGCTTGCTCGCGATGGCGGTTTCAAGGACGCCATCGCCGGCAAGCCGTGCTCCTACAGAAGGCACGCAGGGATTCTCATAAGATTTTTGAACGCCAGAAACGCAAAAACCCGCTTTCGCGGGTTTTTGTGAAATTTCAGATCGACTCTGAAATTTGAATTGGTGCCCAGAAGAAGACTCGAACTTCCACGACCTTGCGGTCACCAGCACCTGAAGCTGGCGTGTCTACCAATTTCACCATCTGGGCATTATCGCAAGCGTTGCCGCTGTTGATGTGGCGCACTATACGGAGAGCTTTTTGATCTGTAAACCCCTGATTTAATTTTAATAAATCAGGGGCTTAGAATGCAAAAAACCCGCTTTCGCGGGTTTTTGTGTGAGCCTTGAAATTGATCTAATCTCAAGCTCGAAATTGGTGCCCAGAAGAAGACTCGAACTTCCACGACCTTGCGGTCACCAGCACCTGAAGCTGGCGTGTCTACCAATTTCACCATCTGGGCATTATCGACAATGCGTCTGCGTCGTCGATGGCGCGCACTATACGGAGCGTCTTTTTAACTGTAAACCCCCGACATCAAAAAAACCTGGAAAATTTTACCAGTGGCATTTAATTCAGCTTCGCGGTGTCGATAAAGGGCTTTAGATGGGCTGTCATAGCCTGAAATTTCCCGTTTCATTACGCCTATGCCAAACTAACCCGCATATAGACAAGGTGAAAACTCTCTAATGGCCGATTGGCAGTCCCTCGATCCCGAGGCCGCTCGTGAAGCGGAAAAATATGAAAACCCTATTCCTAGCCGCGAACTGATCCTTCAGCACCTTGCTGATCGGGGTTCGCCTGCTAACCGCGAGCAACTGGTCGAAGAGTTTGGTCTGACCACAGAAGACCAGGTCGAAGCCCTGCGCCGCCGCCTGCGCGCCATGGAGCGCGACGCTCAACTCATCTATACCCGTCGCGGCACCTACGCGCCGGTGGACAAGCTCGACCTGATCCTGGGTCGCATCAGCGGTCACCGTGACGGCTTCGGCTTCCTGGTCCCGGATGACGGCAGTGACGACCTGTTCATGAGCCCGGCGCAAATGCGTCTGGTGTTCGATGGCGACCGTGCCCTGGCCCGTGTTTCCGGCCTCGACCGCCGCGGTCGCCGCGAAGGCATGATCGTCGAAGTGGTCTCCCGTGCTCATGAGACCATCGTTGGCCGTTACTTCGAAGAGGGCGGTATTGGTTTCGTCGTTGCGGACAATCCGAAGATCCAGCAAGAAGTGCTGGTCACGCCGGGCCGTAACGCCAACGCCCAGATCGGTCAGTTCGTCGAAGTGAAGATCACTCACTGGCCGACACCACGCTTCCAGCCGCAAGGCGATGTGGTTGAAGTCGTGGGTAACTACATGGCGCCGGGCATGGAAATCGACGTTGCCCTGCGCACCTACGATATTCCACACGTCTGGCCTGAGGCTGTGCTGAAAGAAGCCGCCAAGCTCAAGCCAGAAGTCGAAGAGAAAGACAAAGAAAAGCGCATCGACCTGCGTCATCTGCCGTTCGTAACCATCGACGGCGAAGATGCTCGCGACTTCGATGACGCGGTCTACTGCGAAGCGAAGCCGGGCAAGCTGCGCCTGTTCTCCGGCGGCTGGAAGTTGTACGTGGCGATTGCCGACGTTTCCAGCTACGTGAAGATCGGTTCGGCTCTGGACAACGAGTCTCAGGTTCGCGGCAACTCGGTGTATTTCCCCGAGCGCGTCGTGCCGATGCTGCCTGAGCAGCTGTCCAACGGCCTGTGCTCGCTGAATCCTCACGTCGATCGCCTGGCCATGGTTTGCGAGATGACCATCTCCAAATCCGGCGAGATGACCGACTACTGCTTCTACGAAGCGGTGATTCACTCCCATGCTCGCCTGACCTACAACAAAGTCAGCGCCATGCTGGAAACGCCGAAAGTCACTGAAGCCCGTCAGCTTCGTGGTGAATACAACGACGTTCTGCCGCATCTCAAGCAGCTTTACGCACTGTACAAAGTGCTGCTGGCCGCTCGTCACGTGCGTGGCGCGATCGATTTCGAAACGCAGGAAACCCGGATCATCTTCGGGACCGAGCGCAAGATTGCCGAAATCCGTCCGACCGTTCGCAATGATGCCCACAAGCTGATCGAGGAATGCATGCTGGCGGCCAACGTGGCCACTGCTGAATTCCTGAAGAAGCACGAAATCCCTGCGCTGTATCGCGTCCACGATGGCCCGCCACCGGAGCGTCTGGAAAAGCTGCGCGCTTTCCTTGGCGAGCTCGGTCTGTCCCTGCACAAAGGCAAGGACGGCCCGTCGCCGAAGGATTACCAGGCATTGCTGGCCAGCATCAAAGACCGTCCGGATTTCCATCTGATCCAGACCGTCATGCTGCGCTCGTTGAGTCAGGCGGTGTATAGCGCCGATAACCAGGGCCACTTCGGCCTGAATTACGAAGCCTATACCCACTTCACCTCGCCGATCCGCCGCTACCCGGACTTGCTCACGCACCGGGCGATTCGCAGCGTCATCCATTCGAAAATGGACACCCCGCACGTTCGCCGTGCTGGCGCGATGACCATTCCGAAAGCGCGCATCTATCCGTACGACGAAGCGATTCTGGAGCAGCTTGGCGAGCAGTGTTCGATGAGCGAACGCCGTGCCGACGAAGCCACTCGTGACGTGGTGAACTGGCTCAAGTGCGAGTTCATGAAAGACCGTGTGGGCGAATCGTTCCCGGGTGTAATCACTGCCGTGACCGGTTTTGGTCTGTTCGTCGAGCTGACCGATATCTACGTCGAAGGCCTGGTGCACGTCACCGCGCTGCCGGGCGATTACTACCACTTCGATCCTGTGCACCACCGCCTGGCCGGTGAGCGTACCGGTCGCAGCTTCCGTCTTGGCGATACCGTAGAAGTGCGCGTCATGCGCGTCGACCTCGACGAGCGCAAGATCGACTTCGAGATGGCTGAAAAGACCATCAGCGCGCCGATCGGTCGCAAGAAGCGCGGGACTGAAACGGCTGCACCTGCTTCTAAAACCGCTGCAGAGCCGGCCCCGGCGAAAACCGGTCGTCGTCCTGCCAAAGAAAAGGCTGTCGAAGCCTATCGCCCGAGCGATGCGGCGGCGAAAAATGCCGAGCTGCGCAAAAGTCGTGAGATGAAGCAGGCGTTGCTGTCTGAAGCGAAAAGCGGCGGTAAAGCGGCGTCTGGGGGAAAGACCGGACGGTCGGCGCCTGACAAGGCCCCCGGCGGCAAGCCAGCCAAACCGAGCAAACACCGTAAAGGCCCGCCAAAAGCGGGTTCTGCTCCAGCCGCCAAAAGCGGCGGGGCGCGTAAACCGAAGGCCAAGTCATGAGTCAGTTGGAAAAGATCTACGGCGTGCACGCTGTAGAAGCGTTGTTGCGTCACCACCCAAAACGCGTCAAGCAGATCTGGCTGGCCGAAGGCCGCAGTGATCCGCGGGTCCAGACCCTGATCGAGCTGGCGAACGAAAATCGCGTGGCCGTCGGCAACGCCGAGCGTCGCGAGCTGGATGCCTGGGTCGAAGGCGTGCACCAGGGCGTGGTGGCGGAGGTGAGTCCGAGCCAGGTCTGGGGCGAGGCGATGCTCGACGAGCTGCTCGATCGCACCGAAGGTGCACCGCTATTGCTGGTGCTCGACGGCGTGACCGATCCGCACAACCTCGGTGCTTGCCTGCGTTCTGCCGATGCGGCGGGCGCGCTGGCTGTGATCGTTCCGAAGGACAAGTCAGCCACGCTGACCCCGACGGTCCGTAAAGTCGCCTGTGGCGCGGCGGAAGTGATTCCGTTGGTCGCCGTAACCAACCTGGCGCGCACCCTGGAAAAACTCAAGCAGCGTGGCTTGTGGGTCGTCGGTACGGCGGGCGAGGCTGAGCAGAGTCTGTATCAGCATGACATGACCGGCCCGACCATCCTGATCATGGGCGCGGAAGGCAGTGGCATGCGTCGCCTGACCCGTGATCTGTGCGATTACCTGGTGCACCTGCCGATGGCGGGCAGTGTCAGCAGTCTCAATGTTTCCGTGGCTACTGGCGTGTGTCTGTTCGAGGCCTTGCGTCAGCGCGGCGTAAAAGCTGCCGGAACCACCAAAAAGTCCTGATATGCTGCAAACCCCCTGTGGGAGCGAGCTTGCTCGCGATAGCGGCGTAATATTCAGCGTCAATGTTGAATGTTATGTCCCCATCGCGAGCAAGCTCGCTCCCACAGTGGTTTGTGGTGAGGCGAAAATAGGTGATTGAACGAACTGTTCAAATAATCACCAATTGCCTTGCGCCTCTTCTGTCCCTTCTCTACAATTGCGCCCCTTGCTGTGACGGCAGGCACGCATGTGTCTATCGCAAGCAAGTCCATAAGTGTCATTCACTCCTTGTCTGACCGCTTTTGAGCGGCAGGCTACAACCCGTAAGGAGCATTCATGCGTCATTACGAAATCATCTTTTTGGTCCACCCGGATCAAAGCGAGCAAGTCGGCGGCATGGTTGAGCGTTACACCAAGCTGATCGAAGAAGACGGCGGCAAAATCCACCGTCTGGAAGATTGGGGCCGTCGTCAACTGGCCTACGCAATCAACAATGTTCACAAGGCTCACTACGTGATGCTGAACGTTGAGTGCACTGGCAAGGCCCTGGCCGAGCTGGAAGACAACTTCCGCTACAACGATGCAGTGATCCGTAACCTGGTCATCCGTCGCGAAGAAGCCGTTACTGGCCAATCCGAGATGCTCAAGGCTGAAGAAAACCGCAGTGAGCGCCGTGAGCGTCGCGACCGTCCTGAGCACGAAGGCGCTGAAAGCGTTGACAGTGATGACAGCGACAACAGCGATAACGCTGACGAGTAATCCACGGACCTTTTGAGGAGCCTATTACATGGCACGTTTCTTCCGTCGTCGTAAATTCTGCCGCTTCACCGCTGAAGACGTGAAAGAGATCGATTACAAAGATCTCAACACTCTGAAAGCTTATGTATCCGAGACCGGCAAAATCGTTCCAAGCCGCATCACCGGTACCAAAGCACGTTATCAGCGTCAGCTGGCCACCGCTATCAAGCGCGCCCGCTTCCTGGCCCTGCTGGCCTACACCGACAGCCACGGCCGCTGAGACCGGGCAGTCGACACGTAGCAAAGGATTGAATGCATGCGCGCCTTAGCTGAGTTCATCATGCGCGGCCGTATGCAGGCCACTCTGGTAGTGGCCGGATGCGCAACATTGCCGTTGTTGTATTGGTTGGGTGCTGCCGCTGGATGCCTTGTGCTCTTGCGGCGCGGATTGAAGGACGCCGTTGGCGTACTTGCTCTGGGACTGCTGCCGGCGTTGATCTGGTGGTTTTACTCCGACGACCCACGGGCACTTCTGGTGCTGCTGGGGTCTTCGAGCCTTGCGTTGGTTTTGCGCGCAAGCGAGTCCTGGAACCGCGTGCTGCTGGTCAGCATAGCGATGGGAGTGGTGTTTTCAGTGGTGCTGGGGACGGCTTTTGGTCCTCAAATCGAGATGCTGGCGCAGGCTTTGATAAAAGTCATGCCGTCGCTACTCGGTGATGTCTACCAGAAGTTGTCGGTAGACGAGCAAGCGCATTTTGCGTCCCTGATTGCACCGGTCTTGACCGGCCTGATTGCGGCCTTGTTGCAAATCGTCAGTGTGCTGAGCCTGCTTGTCGGGCGCTACTGGCAGGCGTTGTTGTACAACCCGGGTGGTTTTGGTCGCGAGTTTCGCGCCGTCCGATTCCCGCTTTTGCCGGCGATGTTGCTGCTGGCGTGCATGCTTCTGGGGCCGAACATCGGTCCGCAGATGGCCATGTTGACGCCGTTGTGCAGCGTACCGCTGGTGTTCGCCGGGCTGGCCCTGATTCACGGGCTGGTGGCGCAAAAGCGACTGGCCAGATTCTGGCTGGTGGGGTTGTACGTCACGCTGTTGCTGTTCATGCAGCTGATCTATCCGTTGCTGGTGGTCTTGGCCATCGTCGACAGCCTGATTGATTTTCGCGGTCGTTCGACGCCGAAAGACGTCGATAGCGCGAACGGTGAAGGTTAAAAGTTAAGAGGATTTTCACATGCAACTGATCCTTCTGGAAAAAGTCACCAACCTGGGCAACCTGGGTGACAAAGTGAACGTTAAGGCTGGTTACGGTCGTAACTACCTGCTGCCTTACGGCAAAGCTACCGCTGCGACCGCTGCCAACCTGGCTGCGTTCGAAGAGCGTCGCGCTGAGCTGGAAAAAGCCGCAGCAGATCGTAAAACTTCGGCTGAAAGCCGCGCTGCCCAACTGGCTGAGCTGGAAGTGACTATCACTGCCACCGCTGGCGACGAAGGCAAGCTGTTCGGTTCGATCGGTACTCACGACATCGCTGATGCACTGACCGCCTCTGGCGTTGAAGTTGCAAAAAGCGAAGTTCGTCTGCCGAACGGCACTATCCGCAACGTAGGCGAATTCGACGTAGCCGTGCACCTGCACGCCGAAGTTGAAGCCACCGTACGCGTTGTCGTGGTAGCAGCTTAAGCAGCACTTGTCGGCTGGCACCCTCGGGTGCTTGCCGGTAACATCGGGCACGATCCTGTTTACAGGTCGTGCCCTTTGTCTTTCTGCAGTTCCTGATTTTCACAACTATTCAAGTGGCCATGAACGATATCTCCGCTCCCGAGCAATACGATCTGCAAACCGCTGCCCTGAAGGTGCCGCCGCATTCCATCGAGGCCGAACAGGCCGTGCTCGGTGGTTTGATGCTGGACAACAACGCCTGGGAACGCGTGCTGGATCAGGTTTCGGACGGCGATTTCTATCGACATGACCACCGCCTGATCTTCCGTGCGATCGCCAAGCTCGCCGACCAGAACTCGCCGATCGACGTCGTGACCCTTGCCGAGCAATTGGACAAGGAAGGTCAGACCTCGCAAGTCGGCGGCCTCGGATACCTTGGCGAACTGGCAAAAAACACGCCGTCCGTCGCCAACATCAAGGCTTATGCCCAGATCGTCCGCGCGCGGGCGACCTTGCGCCAACTGATCGGCATTGCCTCCGAGATTGCTGATAGCGCCTTCAACCCGGAAGGCCGCTCGGCTGAAGAGATTCTCGACGAAGCCGAACGCCAAATCTTCCAGATCGCCGAGGCCCGGCCAAAAACCGGCGGCCCGGTGAGCGTGAATGACCTGTTGACCAAGGCCATCGACCGCATCGACACCTTGTTCAACACCGACAACGCCATTACCGGCCTGTCCACCGGTTACACCGACCTCGACGGAATGACCAGTGGCCTGCAACCGTCTGACCTGATCATCGTCGCCGGCCGTCCATCCATGGGTAAAACCACCTTTGCGATGAACCTGGTGGAAAACGCCGTGCTGCGCAGCGATAAATGCGTATTGGTTTACTCGCTGGAGATGCCAGGCGAATCGCTGATCATGCGTATGTTGTCGTCCCTTGGCCGGATCGACCAGACCAAAGTCCGTGCCGGTCGCCTGGACGACGACGATTGGCCGCGCCTGACCTCGGCGGTCAACTTGCTCAACGATCGCAAGCTGTTCATCGACGATACGGCCGGTATCAGCCCGTCGGAAATGCGCGCGCGGACTCGGCGTCTGGTGCGTGAGCACGGCGATGTCGCCCTGATCATGATCGACTACCTGCAACTGATGCAGATTCCAGGTTCTGGCGGTGACAACCGGACCAACGAGATTTCCGAGATCTCCCGTTCCTTGAAGGCCCTCGCCAAGGAATTCAACTGCCCGGTGGTGGCGCTGTCCCAGCTCAACCGCTCCCTGGAGCAACGGCCGAACAAACGTCCGATCAACTCCGACCTCCGGGAATCCGGAGCGATCGAGCAGGATGCTGACGTGATCATGTTCGTGTACCGGGACGAGGTTTATCACCCGGAAACCGAGCACAAAGGCATCGCCGAAATTATCATCGGCAAGCAGCGGAACGGCCCGATCGGTACGTCACGACTGGCGTTCATCGGTAAGTACACCCGCTTCGAAAACCTGGCGCCGGGCAGCTACAACTTCGACGACGAGTAACCCTGTGGGAGCGAGCCTGCTCGCGAAAGCGGTGTGCCAGACAACATTAATGTCGACTGACACATCGCTTTCGCGAGCAGGCTCGCTCCCACATGGGTTGCGCGCAATTTCCGACCATAGCCGTCGGAATTGGTTATTTTTTGTGCTATATTCCGCGCCCGCGATTTTTCATCTCAACACCGGTCATCGTCATGCAAACAGCCAAGCCGTTATTTGACTATCCCAAGTACTGGGCCGAATGCTTCGGTCCAGCGCCATTCCTGCCGATGAGCAGGGAGGAGATGGATCAGCTTGGCTGGGATTCATGCGACATCATCATCGTCACCGGTGATGCGTACGTTGACCATCCGTCGTTCGGCATGGCAATCATCGGCCGGCTGCTGGAGTCGCAAGGCTTCCGCGTCGGGATCATTGCCCAGCCAAACTGGCAGTCCAAAGACGACTTCATGAAGCTCGGTGAGCCGAACCTGTTCTTCGGCGTCGCGGCCGGCAACATGGACTCGATGATCAACCGCTACACCGCCGACAAGAAAATCCGTTCCGATGACGCCTACACCCCCGGTGGCCTGGCGGGCAAACGTCCGGATCGCGCGAGCCTGGTTTACAGCCAGCGCTGCAAGGAAGCCTACAAGAACGTGCCGATCGTTCTCGGTGGCATCGAAGCTTCCCTGCGCCGCATCGCCCATTACGATTACTGGCAGGACCGGGTGCGCAACTCGATCCTGATCGACGCCTGCGCCGACATCCTGCTCTACGGCAACGCCGAACGTGCGATCGTCGAAGTCGCCCAGCGTCTGTCCTACGGTCACAAGATCGAAGACATCACCGACGTGCGCGGCACCGCGTTTATCCGTCGCGACACGCCGAAAGACTGGTACGAAGTCGATTCCACGCGCATTGACCGTCCGGGCAAGATCGACAAGATCATCAACCCGTACGTCAACACCCAGGACACCCAGGCCTGTGCCATCGAGCAGGAAAAGGGTCCGGCTGAAGACCCGAGCGAAGCCAAGGTCGTGCAGATCTTGGCGAGCCCGAAGATGACCCGCGACAAAACCGTGATTCGTCTGCCATCGGTTGAGAAAGTCCGCGGTGACGCGGTTCTTTATGCTCACGCCAACCGCGTGCTGCACCTGGAAACCAACCCAGGCAACGCCCGTGCACTGGTGCAGAAGCACGGCGAAGTCGATGTCTGGTTCAACCCGCCTCCGATTCCGATGACCACCGAAGAAATGGACTACGTGTTCGGCATGCCGTATGCGCGCATTCCGCACCCGGCGTACGGCAAGGAAAAGATCCCTGCCTACGACATGATCCGCTTCTCGGTGAACATCATGCGTGGCTGCTTCGGCGGCTGCACCTTCTGCTCGATCACCGAGCACGAAGGCCGGATCATTCAGAACCGTTCCGAAGAGTCGATCATTCGCGAAATCGAAGAGATCCGTGACAAGGTGCCAGGTTTCACCGGCGTCATTTCCGACCTCGGCGGCCCGACCGCGAACATGTACCGCATCGCCTGCAAGACCCCGGAAATCGAATCCGCGTGCCGCAAGCCGTCGTGCGTGTTCCCGGGCATTTGCCCGAACCTGAACACCGATCACTCGTCGCTGATTCAGCTGTACCGCAGCGCCCGTGCCTTGCCGGGTGTGAAGAAGATCCTGATTGCTTCCGGTTTGCGCTACGACCTCGCAGTCGAGTCGCCGGAGTACGTCAAAGAGCTGGTGACCCACCACGTCGGTGGTTACCTGAAGATCGCCCCGGAACACACTGAGGAAGGTCCGCTCAATCAGATGATGAAACCGGGCATCGGCAGCTATGACAAGTTCAAGCGCATGTTCGAGAAGTACTCCAAGGAAGCCGGGAAAGAGCAGTACCTGATTCCGTACTTCATCGCCGCTCACCCGGGCACCACCGACGAAGACATGATGAACCTGGCCCTGTGGCTCAAAGGCAACGGCTTCCGTGCCGACCAGGTGCAAGCGTTCTACCCGTCGCCGATGGCCACCGCTACCGCGATGTACCACTCGGGCAAGAACCCGCTGCGCAAAGTCACTTATAAGAGTGACGCCGTGACCATCGTCAAGAGCGAAGAGCAGCGTCGTCTGCACAAGGCGTTCCTGCGTTATCACGACCCGAAAGGCTGGCCGATGCTGCGTGAAGCGCTGACCCGCATGGGCCGCGCCGACCTGATCGGGCCGGGCAAGAACCAGTTGATCCCGCTGCATCAGCCAGCGACCGACAGCTACCAGAGTGCCCGTCGCAAGAACTCGACGCCGGCCGGTAGCCACAAAGTCGCGGGTGAGAAGACCACCAAGATCCTGACCCAACACACCGGCCTGCCACCGCGCGCCAGTGATGGCGGCAACCCGTGGGACAAGCGTGAACAGGCCAAGGCTGCGGCGTTCGCCCGCAACCAGCAGGCGGCCAAAGAGCGCAAGGACGCGGCCAAAGGCAAGGGGCCGAAGCCTGCGCGTAAGCCGGTTGTACCGCGCTAAACGCTGACCGCTGATAACAGAACGCCAACCTTCGGGTTGGCGTTTTTGTGTGCGGGAAGCAAGCGGACGTTTTCAGAGCCAGATAATTGGGTGTGGCTACTGGCCCTTTCGCGAGCAGGCTTGCTCCCACAGTGGAAGTGTGTTTTCCAGGGTGATTGCCATTCGCCGCAGATCCCCTGTGGGAGCGAGCCTGCTCGCGAAGAGGCCGGTACAGCCGATGCAAAATCTGGCAGAAGGCCCCGGCCGCAACATTTCCGTGCAACTCCCCCTAACCAATTTCCCGCATCGCCCGATTTTGGTGCTGTACTGCCTCAAGCAACCGGAGAAAGCGCCAGCGCTGCTGGATGGCATAAGTCTTGCGCGCTTTCGATAACGCTTAAGGCTCGCAGGAGGCACGCCGTGTCGATTCATGTCGCATTGCATCACGTCACGCATTACCGCTACGACCGCGCCGTCGAGCTCGGTCCGCAAATCGTTCGCCTGCGCCCGGCCGCCCACAGTCGCACGCGGATACTCTCCTACGCGCTGAAAGTCTCGCCCGAGCAGCACTTCATCAACTGGCAGCAAGACCCCCAGGGCAATTACCTGGCGCGGTTGGTGTTCCCGGAGAAAACCGATGAGCTACGGATCGAAGTTGATCTGCTGGCGGAGATGGCGGTCTTCAATCCGTTCGACTTCTTCCTTGAACCCTACGCGGAAAAGATTCCGTTCGCCTACGCCGCGGATGAGCGCAAGGAGCTGGCGCCGTACCTGGAAACCTTGCCCCTGACACCGAAGTTCAAGGCGTACCTGGATGGCATCGACCGCACGCCGCTGCCTAGCGTCGATTTCCTCGTCGCACTCAATCAGCGCCTGAGTGAAGACATCGGCTACCTGATCCGCATGGAGCCGGGCGTGCAAACGCCCGAACACACTCTGGAACATGCCTCCGGTTCCTGCCGCGACTCCGCATGGTTGCTGGTGCAACTGTTGCGCAACCTCGGTCTGGCGGCGCGTTTCGTCTCCGGTTACCTGATTCAACTGACTGCCGACGTCAAAAGCCTCGACGGCCCGTCGGGCACTGACGTGGACTTCACCGACCTGCACGCCTGGTGTGAGGTCTATTTGCCCGGTGCCGGCTGGATCGGCCTGGACGCGACGTCAGGGCTGTTTGCCGGTGAAGGACACATTCCGTTGGCCTGTAGCCCCGATCCGGGCTCTGCGGCACCGATCAGTGGCTTGGTTGAACCGTGCGAGTGCGAATTCACCCACGAAATGTCCGTGGAGCGGATTTGGGAAGCGCCACGGGTAACGAAGCCCTACACCGAAGACCAATGGCTGGCGATTCAGGCGTTGGGACGGCAGATCGATGCCGACCTGCTGGAGGGTGACGTACGCCTGACCATGGGCGGCGAACCGACGTTTGTTTCCATCGATGATCCGGACGGTGCCGAGTGGAATACTGCGGCACTGGGGCCAGACAAGCGGCGTCTGTCCGCCGAACTGTTCCAGCGCATGCGTAAGCACTATGCCCCCAAAGGCCTGGTGCATTTCGGTCAGGGCAAGTGGTACCCCGGCGAGCAATTGCCGCGCTGGTCGCTGAACTGCTACTGGCGCCGCGACAATGTGCCGATCTGGCACAACAGCGCGCTGATTGCCGATGAGCAGGAAGACTACGGGGCCAATGGCGAATTGGCCGGGCGTTTTCTGGCGAGTGTCGCCGAGCGCCTGAAAATTCCGACACGTTTTGTGTTTCCAGCCTACGAAGACAATTTCTATTACCTCTGGCGAGAAGGCACTTTGCCGCAGAACGTCAGCGCCGAAGACTCACGTCTTGAAGAACCGTTGGAGCGTGCACGCCTGCGCAAAGCCTTCAGCCAAGGCCTGGATAAGGTCATCGGTCAGATCCTGCCGCTGGCGCGTACCGCCAAGGGCGATCAATGGCAGAGCGGTCGCTGGTATCTGCGCGATGAGCATTGCCGACTGGTGCCGGGGGATTCGCCGTTGGGCTATCGCTTGCCGCTCGGCTCGCAGCCTTGGGTGAAAGCGGCGGAGTACCCGTTCATTCACCCTGTGGACCCGAATCAGGATTTCCCTGCACTGCCCGACACTGCACAACTTCAGAGCCAAGGCGAGCCTGCGGTTGCTGATGAACGCACGCCAAAGATCGACGAATCCGCCGACTGGCTGACCCGCACGGCGTTTTGCGCCGAAGCCCGGGAAGGCCGGCTGTACCTGTTCATGCCGCCGCTGGAGCGGGTCGAGGATTATCTGGAACTGGTCAGCGCCATCGAAGCGACCGCCGAGGAACTGCATTGCCCGGTGTTGCTGGAAGGCTATGAACCGCCGAGCGATCCGCGCCTGAGCAACTTCCGCATCACGCCCGATCCGGGTGTGATCGAGGTCAACGTGCAACCGTCTGCCACGTGGGACGAGCTGGTCGAACGCACCGAGTTTCTTTACGAAGAGGCTCGCCAGACCCGACTGACCACCGAGAAATTCATGATCGACGGCCGACACACCGGCACCGGCGGCGGTAACCATTTCGTACTGGGTGGCGCGACACCGGCTGACTCACCGTTTCTACGC
The DNA here is from genome assembly GCF_054897985.1 of Pseudomonas sp. LB3P25. Lineage (NCBI taxonomy): Bacteria > Pseudomonadati > Pseudomonadota > Gammaproteobacteria > Pseudomonadales > Pseudomonadaceae > Pseudomonas > Pseudomonas sp. LB3P25. The sequence continues at coordinate 819,808 of NZ_CM142711.1, forward strand.
CGTCCGGATTTGCTGCGCAGCCTGATCAGCTACTGGCATAACCACCCGTCCTTGTCCTACCTGTTTTCCGGATTGTTCATCGGCCCGACGTCTCAGGCGCCACGGGTTGATGAAGCGCGCAATGATGCGTTGTATGAACTGGAAATCGCCTTTGCCCAGATGCCTGAGCCGGGCGAGGAGTGCGCGCCGTGGCTGGTGGATCGGCTGCTGCGCAACCTGCTGATCGACGTGACCGGCAACACCCATCGTGCCGAGTTTTGCATCGACAAACTGTATTCACCGGACGGTGCTACCGGTCGCCTTGGATTGCTCGAACTGCGTGCATTTGAAATGCCGCCCCATGCGCGCATGAGCCTGGCTCAGCAGTTGTTGTTGCGAGCGCTGGTGGCTCGCTTCTGGCGCGAGCCTTATGCGACGCCGAAACTGGCTCGCTGGGGCACAGAGCTGCATGATCGGTTCTTGTTGCCGCACTTTATCGAGCAGGACTTCGCCGACGTCATCGTCGACCTTAATGCCGCCGGTTATCCCATGCGCGCCGAGTGGTTCGCGGCGCATCGGGAGTTCCGTTTTCCCAAGGTCGGCGATTACGCCGTCAGCGGGATAGAGCTGGAATTACGTCAAGCGCTGGAGCCCTGGCATGTGCTGGGCGAGGAGGGCGCAGTCGGCGGCACGGTGCGTTATGTGGATTCGTCGCTGGAACGCTTGCAGGTCAAACTCACGGGCCTGTCGCCGCAGCGTTATCTTCTGACCTGCAATGGCATCCCGGTGCCATTGCAACCCACCGGGCGGGTCGGCGAATTTGTGGCCGGCGTGCGTTTCCGCGCCTGGCAACCGGCCAACTGCCTGCAGCCGACCATCCCGGTCCACGCGCCGTTGGTGTTCGACCTGCTCGACACCTGGATGCAGCGCTCGCTGGGTGGTTGTCAGTACCACGTCGCCCATCCGGGCGGGCGCAACTACGACAGCTTGCCGGTGAACGCCAATGAGGCGGAGAGCCGGCGAATGGCGCGTTTCTTCCGCATCGGACACAGCCCTGGGAAACTTCCTATACCGAATGTGGAAGTGAACGACGAGCTGCCGATGACTCTCGATTTGCGACGTTTCTAAACCGTACGCGACGCTCGGATTTTTCGTATATCCGGGCGTCATGAGCCTGCGTTAGTCTGACCGTTCTTTGTTGTCTGCCGAGCTTTCCATGCCTGACCTGCTTGACCGCTACCCGCTGACGGCGGGCACTTATCATGAACTGCTCGACGACAGTGGCGCTGTGCGTCCGCACTGGCGGAGGTTGTTCGACCAATTGCAACGCAGCACGCCAACGCAATTGGTGCAGCGTCAGGCGCTGCTGACCCGGCAGATCCAGGAAAACGGCGTGACTTACAACGTCTACGCCGACCCCAAGGGTGCCGATCGGCCGTGGGAACTCGATCTGCTACCGCACGTGATTGCTGCTGATGAATGGCAGCAGTTATCGGCCGGGATCGCCCAGCGGGCACGCTTGCTCAATGCTGTGCTGGCAGATTTGTACGGCCCGCAACGGCTGATCGCTGAGGGGCTGCTGCCTGCTGAACTGGTTTTCGGCCACAACAACTTCCTCTGGCCCTGTCAGGGCATCACGCCGCCCGACGGGGCTTTTCTGCATCTGTACGCCGTGGATCTGGCCCGTACGCCCGACGGTCGCTGGTGGGTGACGGCGGACCGGACTCAAGCGCCATCAGGTGCTGGTTATGCGCTGGAAAACCGCACCATCGTGTCCCGGGCCTTTCCCGAGCTGTACCGCGATTTGAAAGTGCAGCATCTGGCCGGGTTCTTCCGCACGCTTCAGGAAACCCTGGCCCGTCAGGCGCCGAGTGATGACGAAGCGCCGCTGATCGTGCTGCTCACACCGGGACGTTTCAACGAAAGCTATTTCGAACATCTGTATCTGGCGCGCCAGCTCGGTTATCCGCTGGTGGAGGGCGGCGACCTGACCGTCCGGGATGCCACGGTTTACCTGAAAACCCTGAGCGGACTGCGCCGGGTCCACGCGATCATGCGGCGGCTCGACGATGACTTCTGCGATCCGCTGGAGCTGCGCACTGACTCGGCCCTTGGCGTGCCGGGATTGCTGGAAGCGGTACGCCAAGGGCGAGTGCTGGTGGCCAACGCCCTCGGCAGCGGTGTGCTGGAGTCGCCGGGATTGTTGGGCTTCCTGCCGAGGATCAATCAATTTCTATTCGGCGAAGAACTGATTCTGCCCTCCATCGCGACCTGGTGGTGCGGTGAAGCACCGGTGCTGGCTCAGGCCCTGGAAAAATTGCCGGAGTTGTTGATCAAACCGGCTTTCCCGTCACAGAGCTTCACGCCAGTATTTGGTCGCGATTTGAGTGAAAAACAGCGCCAGGCACTGGCCGAGCGCATGCAGGCCCGGCCTTACGCCTATGTCGCGCAAGAATTGGCTCAGCTCTCTCAAGCCCCGATCTGGCAGGCTGAAGAGGGTCATCTGCAACCTCGGGCTATTGGCATGCGCGTGTATGCAGTGGCCAGTCGTGAGGGCTATCGGGTTCTACCCGGCGGCCTTACCCGGGTTGCCGCCGAGGCTGACGCCGAAGTGGTGTCGATGCAGCGCGGTGGCGCGAGCAAAGACACATGGGTGTTGGGCGATCGCCCGCCGAGCGGTGAGCAATGGAAAACCCAGCGCACAATCGGCGTACACGATCTGGTGCGACGGGATCCGTATCTGCCTTCACGAGTGGTGGAAAATCTGTTCTGGTTCGGGCGTTACTGCGAGCGCTGCGATGACAGCGCGCGGCTGCTGCGGATCATGCTGGCGCGGTATGTCGATGGCGATGACCCGCAAGCCCTGGAGGCGGCGGTCGATCTGGGCGAACGGTTGATGTTGTTACCCGATGAAGGCGAGTTGCCGGAGCGTTTGCTGGCGGCATTGCTCGGCGATGACTGGTCGTTCAGTTTGCGCTCCAACCTGCAACGTTTGCAGTGGGCAGCCTCGCAGGTGCGCGGCAAGCTCTCGCGGGAAAACTGGCAAGCGCTGGTGGAGCTGCAGCGCGAGGCCATGGAGCTGGAAGCCGAAGAGCCTGATTTCGGCGAATTGCTGGATTTCCTCAACCGTCTGGTGATGTCCCTGGCGGCATTATCCGGTTTCGCCCTCGACGACATGACCCGGGACGAAGGCTGGCGCTTCCTGATGATCGGCCGCCGGATCGAACGCCTGCAATTTCTCAGCGCCAGCCTGGCGGCATTTCTGCGCGGTGCGGGTGCTTTCGATCAGGCCGGACTGGAATGGCTGCTGGAGCTGGGCAACAGCAGCATCACTTACCGTTCGCGGTATCTGGCGGTGGCGCAACTGATCCCGGTGCTTGACCTGTTGCTGCTCGACGAGCAGAACCCCCACGCCGTGCTGTTTCAGCTGAAACTGGTGACTCGTACCTTGAAGCGCTTGAATGACGACTTCGGCGTGCCTCGCGAAGCAGGGTTGCCGCAGTTGGTGGAACGCTTGGCGCAGTTCGATCTGGGATGCCTGGAGAACTCGCTGTTCGGCGAAGCCAGCGTTCGGGCGGCTATTGAGGGGCTGGCCGACCTGCTGCAAGAGATCGCCGACGCCAGCGGGCAAGTGTCGGATCGTCTGGCCTTGCGCCATTTCGCTCATGTCGATGACATCAGCCAGCGCACGGTGTCCGTCTGATGAGCGGCCATTACCAGATTCTTCACGACACCCATTATCACTACGACAGTCCAGTCTCTCTGGCCCAGCAGCTCGCGCACCTGTGGCCGCGGGCATGTGCCTGGCAACGCTGCACCGAGCAGCAATTGCAGATCAGTCCCGCCCCGACATCACGCCGGGACGAACTGGATGTGTTCGGCAATCCGCTGACCCGGTTGGCGTTCGAGCGGCCGCACGATGAATTGCTGGTCAATGCCCGGCTCACTGTTGAGGTGCTGCCCCGACCTGCGCTAGATTTCTATCAATCCCCCGCGTGGGAAGAAACCCGTAACGCGCTAACCTACAGCAGTCAGCCGCTTTCCCCCGGATTGCTGGAAGCGTGTCGTTACCGGTTCGAATCGCCTTACGTGCATTTGAAGCGCAACTTCGTCGAGTTTTCCGAAAGCTGCTTTCCACCGGGGCGGCCACTGTTGCTGGGTGTTCAGGCGCTGATGGAGAAGATTTTCAGCGAGTTCACCTTCGATGCCGAGGCGACCCAAGTGGCGACGCCGCTGGTGGAAGTGCTGGAGCGCCGGCGCGGTGTTTGTCAGGACTTCGCGCATCTCATGCTTGCTTGCGTGCGCTCCCGTGGGTTGGCGGCGCGGTACATCAGCGGCTACCTGCTGACCCAGCCACCGCCGGGCCAGCCGCGACTGATCGGCGCCGATGCGTCCCATGCCTGGGTTTCAGTGTTTTGTCCGGTGCTCGGTTGGGTCGATTTTGACCCGACCAACAACGTACAACCGGCACTCGAACACATAACCCTGGCCTGGGGCCGGGATTTCTCCGATGTTTCGCCGTTGCGTGGGGTGATTTTGGGAGGGGGTAATCATGACCCGGAAGTCCGCGTCACTGTGATGCCACTGGAGTGACCAGGATCCACTGTGGGAGCGAGCCTGCTCGCGAAAGCGATCTTTCAGCCACCAAGAAGTTGAATGTGCCAACGCTTGCGCGAGCAGGCTCGCTCCCACAGGGGATGCGCAATTAGTTTCTGGACTGGGGGGATTTTCAGATGGGACTGTGAGGGTCAGCAAAGTGACTGCTGACCCTGGACACAGATCCGGTGGGCCTGATCAGATCATCGGGCCCTGAGGGTCTCAGGCGTCGGGCGCCTGATCTTTCGGTGCTTCAACATCGTTATCGAAGGCCACTTCACCTTCTGCATCCGGGTTCAGTGCGGCGGCTTCTTCTTCAGCTGTAGCTTTCTTGCGCTGAAGCTTTTCCTCTTTCTTCTGCTCCTTGGCCAAGTCTCTCTGACGTTTGGCGAAGGAATAATTGGGTTTAGCCATGGGCGATCCTCTGGGGTCGAAGGTGAGGTTGAGCGGCGCGTATTCTGCCCTGTATCGATGCCCAGCCGTTAGCTGGGTTTTTGCTCGAGCCACTTTGGCACCACTGTCGGCTGCCAGGCGTCCAGTGCATCGAGCAGGGTTTGCGGCGATTCGCTCACTTGCAGCATGTCACGGTGCGGTTCGCGAACGAAGCCTTCGCCGACGATATGATCGAGAAAAGACGTCAATTTGCTGTAGAAACCGTTCACTTCCAGCAGCCCCAGCGGTTTGCCGTGGTAGCCGAGCTGGCCCCAGGTCCAGACTTCGAACAGTTCTTCCAGCGTGCCCAGGCCGCCGGGCAGGGCGATAAAGGCGTCACTGAGCTCGGCCATCCGCGCCTTGCGCGCATGCATGCCGTCGACCACTTCCAGGCGAGTCAGGCCGCTATGGCCGATTTCTTTGTCTTTGAGGCTTTGCGGGATGATCCCGATCACTTCACCGCCGGCCGCCAGCGCAGCATCGGCGACGACTCCCATCAGCCCGACGGCACCGCCGCCATAGACCAGGGTCAGCTTACGCTCGGCCAATGCTCGCCCCAGGGCGACAGCCGCTTCACGATAAGCCGGGTTGGTACCAGTGCTGGCACCGCAAAATACACAAACGGACGCTAAAGACATGCCTTACTCCATGGTCAGGATGGCCACAGAGTAAAGGCAGGCACGCTGCGTTCCAAGGTCTACACTTCGCGTTTAGGTGTTTCATAGGTACCGCTGGCGCCACAAGCGTAGGCGGCGAGCAAACTGCACAACAGGCTGTTGATGGACATGACTGACGCTCCAGATGAGTGATGACGGCTTGATGATAGGGCCGCCCTAGACGTCTGGCTGGTAGATTGTTTCGATAGGTGTCATAGCCCGAAAGTTGTATACAATTTGTGACTCAGGTCATAGGAACTTGCGAAGTTTTCAGGCAGTCTTCTGTCCATTCGCACTTTTGTTAACCCTGCCTTGGAGATTCACCATGTTTGCCAAACTTGTTGCGGTATCCCTGCTGACACTGGCCAGCAGCCAATTGATGGCTGCCGAGTGCAAAGTCACCGTTGACTCCACTGACCAGATGACTTTCGGCACGAAGGCCATTGAAATCGACAAGAGCTGCAAGACGTTCACCGTTGAGCTGACGCACTCCGGCAGCCTGCCGAAAACCGTCATGGGCCATAACTGGGTGCTGAGCAAAGAGGCTGACATGCAGCCGATCGCCACCGATGGTCTGAGTGCAGGTATCGAGAAGAACTACCTGAAAGAAGGTGACGCCCGCATCATTGCTCACACCAAAGTCATCGGCGCCAAGGAAACCGACTCGGTGACCTTCGACGTGTCGAAGCTCGATGCTGCAGAGAAATACGGTTTCTTCTGCTCGTTCCCAGGCCACATCTCGATGATGAAAGGCACTGTTACCCTGAAGTAAAATAGCGCTATGGCAACACTAAAAACGCCGCTGCGAGGCTATCACAGCGGCGTTTTTGCGTCTGGGATATTTATTTTGTGCTGAGGTGTGGGGCTAGCAATCTCACTCTGCACGTTCGGTCCATTGGTCGGGAATTCGCGATACCTGTTATTTCTGTCAGTAGACGCAGATTTTGATCACGAGTCTGATGGCATGGCGCTCACATCGCTTTGCGCATCCATTCTGAAAAAGGAGTTTTCATATGACCGAACAAGTGCACTTACCTGAGCTGCGTTCTTTGGTTCAGTCTCCGAGTAAAAATACTCAGGAGAGTCGGACCGAGATTCTGGCCGTTACTAATGGCGATGGTGAACTGATCGAAAACGGCGGCACCAGCAAAAATGGCGAATTAAGCTTTGTAGGCTCTGCTGAGCCTAATCAAACGGCAGAGGTGCTCGATTGGGGCATTCCCGTACATGATCCTGTTAACGTCGATAGCTTTGGTCACTACAGTGCCTTCTTGCCGAATCAGAGATGGGGTGAGCGCGAGTACAGCGTACGAACATCCGATGGGCAGGAATCAGCTTTGTGGCGCATTTTTTTGGACGTGCCTGTACTTGCAGAAATCCAGTGGGTAACGGGTCCTGACGGCGTTCCCATCGAAAGTGGTGGAAGCACTGTGCATAGCGCTCTGAGTTTTGTCGGCCAAGGGGTGGCTTTCCAGACAGTTGATCTCCTGGACAACGGGGAGTTGCTTCAAACACTCAACGTCGATGGAAACAATCATTGGAACGCCCTCGTTGAGAACGTGAGCGAAGGCGACCATGACTACACTATTCGTGGGAAAGGCGGTGAGGTATCGGCACCTTGGAGGATTCGGGTCACAAAGCCGGCTGAACTCACTGTCCAGTTTGTGATTGGAGCCAGTTTCCAGCTCATCGGGAATCACGAGCCGACGACTGATAAAAAGTTAACGCTTGTAGGCACGGCAAACCCCGGTGAAAGTGGGTTTATCGTTGACTATGAGAGAGAGCTGGTTCCATTCGTGGCTGATCAGAACGGTGTCTATACAGCAACTATTGAAGGCTTGGCAGAAAAGGTACATACCTTCAGAGCGAAATCTAACCAAGGTCGAGTCTCGATGCCATGGGCCATCAGGGTTGTTGCGTCGAAAGCAAGGCGCGCCGGTTCCTGAGTCACTGTCTAGTCCTTAAATAGGTTTACACCTATTTCACCCTAACGCTCGATGCACCGCATCGGGCGTTTGTATTTGGCGCGAGACTTTGAACCGCTACCTCTGGTCAGAAACATCGTTGTGCCTGTTATTTCTGACAGTAGACGGGGGGAGTTTATGGGGTGTCAGATGTGCGTGAAGTCGCACATTGGTGTGTGACAACGGCAGAAAAAAGGAGTTTTCCATGAGCGCAAATCCAACCGGTTTCGAAAATCATGTATCAGATAAACCGGCAATTAGAGAAGTCAGTGGCAATTAGGTAGTTATCGAAAACGGAGATACCACGTCTGCAAGACAACTGTACTTCTTCCTATCAGGGCTGGCCAACAAAGCGCTAAGGCTTCTTGAAGATGAAAAATTAAAGGAGCTAGTTATCCCCAGCGATCAGGGGGACATAGGCGTTTGGACTCGGGTAACGGATGGCGAGCATCTATACAGATTGTTAGCGTTCGATGACCAATCGTCAGATCCGTTTAAAATCATCGTCAATAGTAGGGTCACTATTGAGTCCGTGACTGATTCCACGGGGCCTGTTCAGAACGGCGACATCACTAAAGACAACAATCTAGGCATAAAGGGAAAGGCGCCCAGCGGCACTGGGGAAATTCGCGATGGCGAGGATGTGCTCGCAAAATTCAACTCGAATGGTGTAATTCCATGGAGTGCAGAACTCGTCGATTTACCGGACAAGAAGTATGAATTGATTGCCATGTTGTTCGGTGACACAGAACCGTCAAATAAATTTGTCGTTACGGTGAAGACGCAGGACAAGCTCACTATCAGTTCTGTCAAGGGAGGCGACATCCCCATCGACAACGGGGGGGGAACTACTCACAAGAAGTTAACGCTGAAAGGTCAAGGAAACTCCGGTGAGGACGGGTACATCGTTAATGGCTTGGAGGATGATGCGAAACTTGTCCCTTTCCAGGTTATAGGCGATACGTGGGAAGCCGAGATCCCCAACTTGGAGCCTCGCACATATCAATTCATTGCTGAATCCAGGACGCGAAAGTCAGATCCTTATATCGTCACGGTAATCGGTCCCAAGTAATAACCTTTAGTACCGCAGCAAAGACCAATAAAACTGAAAGCCCACCGAGGATGAATCTTCGGTGGGCTTTCTGCTGTTCTGATATCACTCAAGGCGCAAACGGCATCACCCGCTTGTGATGAGTCTTCTTATACGTGTCACAAATAATCTTGAATGCCTCCTCACGCACCGGCTCGCCATGCAAAAACGCGTCGATCTCGGCGTAGGTCACACCGTGGGACGCTTCGTCCGGCTTGCCGGGCGACAGGTCTTCAAGGTCGGCCGTCGGGATTTTTTCCACCAGCGATTCCGGTGCGCCGAAGCTGCGGGCGATGTTCCGGACCTGGTTTTTCACCAGACCGCTCAGCGGTGCCAGGTCGCAGGCGCCATCACCGAACTTGGTGAAGAAACCCATCACCGCTTCCGCCGCGTGGTCGGTGCCGATCACCAGGCCCTGGGCTGCGCCGGCGATGGTGTACTGGGCGACCATGCGCATCCGCGCCTTGGTGTTGCCGAGCACGAAATCCACCGAGACCGCGTGCTTGCCTTCAAAGGCCGCTACTTCACTGGCCAGGGATTTGACGGCCGGGCCGATGTTCACCGTGTGACGTTCGTCCGGGGCGATGAAGTCCACCGAGGCTTGGGCGTCGTGTTCGTCGAACTGGGTTTCGTACGGCAGGCGCACGGCGATGAACTTGTAGCTGTTGTCGCCAGTGCGGGTGCGCAGTTCGCGCATCGCACGCTGGGCCAGCAGGCCGGCGGTCAGGGAATCGACGCCGCCGCTGATGCCGAGTACCAGGGTCTTGAGCCCGGAATTGACCAGGCAGTCCTGGATGAAGGTAATCCGCCGGGCGACTTCAGCCTCGAGGGCGGCCTGGTCGGCGAACGGCGGCTGGACCTTGAGCTGTTCAGCAATCTCACGCTGTTCGGCTTGCATGAATTCACTCCTTGCTAGATGTGCTTGATGTGCTGGAAAGGGCGGCAGGTACTTTGAAAACGTGTCGCAAATAGGCGACGAAATTCGGGTCTTTGCAGTGAGTTTTGCCTGGCTCATCGGAAATCTTTGCCACGGGCTGGCCGTTGCAGGCGGCCATTTTAAGCACGATGCTCATCGGTTCGACACCCGGAATATCGCACGTCAGGTTGGTGCCGATACCAAAGCTGACATTGATCCGACCGCGCAACGCCCGAAAAATCTCCAGGGACTTGGGCAGCGTCAGGCTGTCGGAGAACACCAGCGTCTTGCTCATCGGGTCGATGCCCAGCTTGTGATAGTGAGCGATGGCCTTTTCCGCCCAGAGCACCGGGTCACCGGAGTCATGGCGTAAACCGTCAAACAGTTTGGCGAAGTACAGGTCGAAATCGCTGAGAAAAGCATCCGTGGTAATGCAGTCGGTGAGGGCGATCCCCAACAGGCCACGGTACTCGCGGACCCAGCAATCGAGGGCGGCAATCTGACTGTCGATCAGCCGTGGGCCGAGTTGTTGGTGGGCCATGATCCATTCGTGGGCCATGGTGCCCAACGGCTTCATGTCCAGCTCCCGTGAAAGGTGCACGTTGCTGGTGCCGACAAAACGGCCGGGGAAATCGTGCTTGAGCACGTTCACCACTTCCTCCTGCACGCGGTACGAGAAGCGACGGCGAGTGCCGAAATCGGCGACCTGCAATTCGGACAATTCGTCTGCGCTGGCGTTGGCGGTGAGCCAGTCGAACTTGCGATAGAGCTGCTCGCGCGCCTGTTCCAGGACGATCTCACGGTAGCGATAGCGGTTGCGCACTTCGCTGACGATCGCCAGCAGCGGCACTTCGAACAGGATCACGTGCAGCCATGGCCCGCGCAGGCGGATGAACAGCTCGCCGTTTTCGATACCGGTGTGGACGTAGCGCAGATTGAAGCGGAACAGCCCGAGAAAGCGCAGGAAATCTGGCTTCATGAAGCTGATGCGCTCCATGAAACTCAACTGGTCGGCGCTCAGGCTCAATTCGGCAAGGCGCTCGATCTGGAAGCGGATTTCCGCCAGGTACGGGCGCAAATCTTCACTGTTACGGCAACGAAACTCCCATTCGACTTCCACGTTCGGGTAGTTGTGCAGCACCGCCTGCATCATCGTCAGTTTGTAGAAGTCGGTGTCGAGCAGGTTCTGCACGATGCGATCGCCAAACACGCTCTCGCTCATAACGGGGTTCTCCAGGCTGGCCGCGGCCTGCGGCGGCGACGTTGCAGCTGTTTCAATGAATGGGGGTAGTGGCGCATATCAGCGGTGAGGATTGCCAGTGATTTTTTAGACCGCAGCAGATTCCTGTGGGAGCGAGCCTGCTCGCGAAGGCGGTGGGTCAGTCAACATTGATGTTGAATGGGCCGGCCTTTCGCGAGCAGGCTCGCTCCCACAGGGATTGTGTGAAGCTTCAAATTTGCGGTGCGTTCGGGCTGTCGATCTGCTCCAGCATCCACTTCACAAAATCCCTTACTTTTGGCACTTCCGCCGAATGCTCCGGGTACGCCAGGTAATAGGCATCGGTGCTCGGCATCGCGTGCTGCCAGGGTATGACCAGTTTTCCGTCGGCCAATTCCTCTTCCACCAGAAACCGCGGCAACAGCGCCACACCGCAGCCGACCTGGGCTGCGCGGATGCACATGTAAAAGGTTTCAAAACGCGGGCCGTGGTAGCTGTGTTCGGTGTGGTAGCCCTGACTGTCGAACCAGTCGTGCCAGGCCTGGGGCCGCGAGGCGTTTTGCAGCAGGACCAGGTCGGTGAGTTGCGTGGGGTCGGTGAACGGCGTGTCCGGCAGACTGCCCGGTGCGCAGACCGGCACCAGCTCTTCGCCGAACAGCTTCAGGCATTCAGTGCCGGGGCGTGAACCCTGGCCGAAGTAGAACGCCAGGTCGCTGCGACCTTGCAGCAGATCGTCGGCTTCCTGCTCGCTGCACAGGTCCAGATGGATCGAGGGGTGGCGCAGGCGCCAGCCTTTCAAGCGTGGCACTAGCCAGCGCGCGCCGAAGGTCGGAGGCGTCGAGACGCGAAGGACTTCAGTTTCACCGCCGTAGGAGCGCAAGTAGTGAGTCGACATCTCGACCTGCGTGAGGATTTTTCGTACCTCCACCAGGTACAAATCACCGGCAGGGGTCATTTGCAGGCGACGGCGTACCCGGCGGAACAACAGGTGCTGCAGCAATTCTTCGAGTTGCGCGACCTGTTTACTGACGGCGCTCTGGGTCAGGTTCAGCTCTTCGGCGGCCCGGGTGAAGCTCAAATGCCGGGTCACAGCCTCAAAACACTGCAGCGCGGTGATCGACGGCAAGTAGCGTTTATTCAGCATGGGTTGTCCTTTTTCTTGTTTCTTTCTTACCAGCAATTCGCAGCATGAATAAACGGAATGATATCTCTCTTAAAGGTCGTTTGTTGGGTAACGTCGGGAGCGCTAAAACTACAGGCCTCACCAGCCGAATTAATCCGGCTGCACGTTTTCTGTTTTTCGCTTGAGGAGTGACCCATGGTTGCCGCATTGCTTGATCGTCTTGGTGTGAACCCGGCCCTGTACCAGAACGGCAAAGTGCCGGTGCATTCGCCGATCGATGGCAGCCAGATCGCCGCCGTGAACTGGGAAGGCGCCGCTGAAGTCGAGCAGCACATCAGTCGTGCAGATCATGCGTTCGAATTGTGGCGCAAGGTCCCGGCCCCGCGCCGTGGCGAACTGGTCCGCCAACTGGGCGATATCCTGCGCGAATACAAGGCCGATCTCGGCGAGCTGGTGTCCTGGGAAGCCGGCAAGATCACTCAGGAAGGTCTGGGTGAAGTTCAGGAAATGATCGACATCTGCGATTTCGCCGTCGGCCTGTCCCGTCAGCTGTACGGTTTGACCATCGCTTCCGAGCGTCCTGGCCACCACATGCGCGAAACCTGGCACCCGCTGGGCGTCGTTGGCGTCATCAGCGCGTTCAACTTCCCGGTCGCGGTCTGGGCCTGGAACACCGCGCTGGCGCTGGTCTGCGGCAACCCGGTGATCTGGAAGCCGTCGGAAAAAACCCCACTGACCGCACTGGCCTGCCAGGCGCTGTTCGACCGCGTACTGAAGAACTTCAGCGACGCGCCGCCGCACCTGAGCCAAGTCATCATCGGCGGTCGCGATGCCGGTGAAGCCTTGGTCGATGACCCACGTGTCGCGCTGATCAGCGCCACCGGCAGCACCCGCATGGGCCGCGAAGTGGCACCGAAAATCGCCGCACGTTTCGCTCGCAGTATTCTGGAACTGGGCGGCAACAACGCAATGATCCTCGGCCCAAGCGCCGACCTGGACATGGCCGTACGGGCCATCCTGTTCAGCGCCGTCGGCACTGCCGGTCAGCGTTGCACCACGCTGCGCCGTCTGATTGCCCATGAATCGGTGAAAGAAGAAATCGTCAGCCGCCTGAAAGCCGCTTACTCCAAAGTGCGCATCGGCAATCCACTGGAAGGCAACCTGATCGGTCCGCTGATCGACAAACACAGCTTCGAAAACATGCAGGATGCGCTTGAGCAGGCCTTGAGCGAAGGCGGCCGGGTGTTCGGCGGCAAGCGCCAATTGGAAGACCAATTCCCTAACGCTTATTACGTCTCGCCGGCCATCGTTGAAATGCCGGAGCAGAGCGATGTGGTCTGCAACGAAACCTTCGCGCCGATTCTGTACGTGATCGGTTACAAAGATTTCGACGAAGCGCTGCGCCTGAACAACGCCGTGCCTCAAGGCCTGTCCTCGTGCATCTTCACCACTGACGTGCGTGAAGCCGAGCAGTTCATGTCGGCGGTGGGCAGCGACTGCGGCATCGCCAACGTCAACATCGGCCCGAGCGGCGCGGAAATCGGCGGGGCGTTTGGCGGTGAGAAAGAAACGGGCGGTGGTCGTGAATCCGGTTCCGATGCATGGCGCGGCTACATGCGTCGTCAGACCAACACCGTGAACTATTCGCTGGAGTTGCCGTTGGCTCAGGGCATTACGTTCGACTAAACCTCAAGTCGAATAGTGATCCCCCTGTGGGAGCGAGCCTGCTCGCGAAGACGGCGGCACATCCAACATTGATGTGACTGACAGACCGCATTCGCGAGCAGGCTCGCTCCCACATATGAATTGTGTATCTGTTAGGTTTCTGTTGGAGTCTGGCAATGCCGTTACGCGAAGAGTGTCTGTGGGAAAAACTGACGCCGCAAAGGCCTGACAACGCGGCGCTCAAAGGCGAAGTGAAGGTTGACGTCTGCGTCATCGGCGCCGGTTTCACCGGTCTGTCGGCAGCGGTGCATCTGCTGGAAAAAGGCAAAACTGTTTGTGTGTTGGAAGCCCATCGCGCCGGTCATGGCGGATCGGGGCGCAACGTCGGGCTGGTCAATGCCGGGATGTGGATTCCACCGGATGAGATCGAAGCCGGGTTTGGCGAGGCGGTCGGCAGTCAGCTCAACCGCATGCTCGGTGCGGCGCCGTCCCTGGTGTTCAGCCTTGTGGATAAGTACAACATCGATTGCCAGTTACGCCGTGAAGGCACGTTGCACATGGCGCACAACGCCCGTGGCGAAGCGGACTTGCGCAGTCGTGAAGAACAATGGAAGCGTCGCGGTGCGCCGGTGGAACTGCTGACCGGTCAAGCCTGCGAACAAGCTACTGGCACCAAAAAGATTGCCGCTGCGCTGCTCGATCGACGTGCGGGCACGATCAACCCAATGGCTTACACGACGGGGCTGGCCAAAGCGGCCATCGGTCTTGGCGGTCAGTTGTTTGATCATTCCCCTGTGACCCGGCTCGAACGTCAGGGCCAACGCTGGTCGGTACAAACCGCTCAGGGTTCGGTGCTTGCCGAGCAAGTCGTGATTGCCTCTAACGCCTATACCGAAGGTGACTGGACGGAATTGCGGCGCAACTTCTTCCCTGGTTATTACTATCAAGTGGCGTCGGTCCCGCTGACCGAAGAGGCTGCGCAGCAAATTCTCCCGGGTGGCCAGGGCTCCTGGGACACCCGCCAGGTCCTCAGCAGTGTTCGTCGCGATAAGGATGGCCGTCTGTTGCTCGGCAGTCTCGGTAATGGCAATCAGAAACCGACCTGGTTCCTCAAAGCCTGGGCCGACCGGGTTCAGCAGCACTATTTTCCTTATCTCAAACCGGTGGAATGGGAATGCACCTGGACCGGTTGCATCGCCTTCACCCCCGATCATTTGATGCGTTTGTTCGAGCCGGCGCCCGGTTTAGTGGCAGTCACCGGTTACAACGGCCGGGGCGTCACTACTGGCACTGTCGTCGGCAAAGCCTTTGCCGATTATCTGTGTAACGGAAATCCTCAAGCGCTGCCGATTCCCTTTGCGCCTATGCAGCCGTTGGCGGGTGTGGGATTGCGCAGCTGTCTGTACGAGGCCGGATTCTCGCTGTATCACGCAGGCCAGTGCCTGCGGATCGTTATTTGATTGTTGAAATTTGTTGCTGAAAGCGGCGCTTTTTCGCGCAGCGACTAGCCTGTAAAAGGTGCGGGTTGTAGCAGTTCCGCACCAGCAGTGTGCACTTCGGTGACGCACGTTGTTACAGGCTGGTTGCACGTCGTTTGGCGCCGCGGTTGCAATGATGGCGCGCTCGGGTTGCGCCTTTAAAAATAAATGGTTTCACCTCCCGCGGTTTAGACGGTTGCACGCCCAATGAAAATGGGATCGAAACAGTCGAAATAACAATAAAGCAGCGACTTTTTTCAGAATAAAAAACCGATGGCACGGCCCTTGCTCTGAGCATTCAGGAAGTCGCAGTGCCAACTAAAAAAAAACCTTGGAGCACCACCTCATGTCCCAGACGTTTTACAAAAAAGGCTTTTTGGCCCTCGCAGTGGCAACTGCGTTGGGTGTTTCTGCGTTTGCACAGGCTGATGTGAAAATCGGTGTGGCGGGGCCGATGACAGGCGCCAACGCGGCATTTGGCGAGCAGTACATGAAGGGTGCACAGGCTGCGGCCGATGCGGTCAACGCGGCAGGCGGCGTCAACGGGGAAAAAATCGTACTGGTGAAGGGCGATGACGCCTGCGAACCGAAACAGGCTGTGACGGTCGCTAAGGACCTGACCGAAAAGAAAGTCGTTGGTGTGGTAGGTCACTTCTGCTCCTCGTCGACCATCCCTGCCTCCGAGATCTACGACGAAGCCGGCATCATCACGATCACCCCAGGTTCCACCAACCCCAAGGTGACCGAGCGCGGCCTGAGTGCCATGTTCCGCATGTGCGGGCGTGACGACCAGCAAGGTATCGTGGCTGGCGACTATGTCGTCGACGTGCTCAAGGGCAAGAAAGTCGCCGTACTGCACGACAAAGACACCTACGGCCAAGGCCTGGCGGACGCCACCAAGGCGCAACTGGTCAAGCGCGGCGTAACGCCGGTGCTGTACGAAGGCCTGACCCGCGGCGAGAAAGACTTCAGCGCCGTGGTGACCAAGATCCGTGCGGCCGGTGCCGACGTGGTCTACTTCGGCGGCTTGCACCCGGAAGCCGGTCCACTGGTTCGCCAACTGCGTGAACAGGGCCTCAAAGACGTCAAGTTCATGTCCGATGACGGCATCGTGACTGACGAACTGGTGACCACCGCCGGTGGCCCACAGAATGTTGATGGCGTACTGATGACCTTCGGCGCCGACCCACGCCTGCTGCCAGACAGCAAGACCGTGGTAGACGCCTTCCGCAAGGCCGGCACCGAACCTGAAGGCTACACCCTGTACGCCTACGCTTCGGTCCAGACCCTGGCCGCTGCGTTCAATGGCGCCAAGTCCAACAAGGGCGAAGACGCTGCCAAATGGCTGAAAGCCAACAAGGTCCAAACCGTCATGGGCGAGAAGACCTGGGACAGCAAGGGCGACCTGAAAGTCTCCGACTACGTGGTTTACCAGTGGGACAAGGACGGCAAATACCACCAGCTGGAAAAACAGAAGTGATATGAACTGCTGATTGCCCGGCGTCTTGTGCATCGGGCAATCAATCAACATGTCCGTGCAGTACCTGTCTTTTCTCGTAGAGCTGCACACAACCGGTTGCGCCGGCGGCTGAACCCCGGTCCGTCGTACCCGGTTTATGTGCAGTCTCTCAAATGCGTGAGATTGCGTTATGGATGGTATTTTCCTGCAGCAACTGGTCAACGGCCTGACCCTCGGGTCGGTCTATGGCCTGATCGCCATCGGCTACACAATGGTCTATGGCATCATCGGCATGATCAACTTCGCCCACGGCGAGGTTTACATGATTTCCGCTTACCTCGCGGCGATCAGTCTGGCTCTGCTGGCTTACTTCGGTATTGAATCCTTCCCTCTGCTGATGCTCGGCACACTGGTCTTCACCATCATCGTCACGGCGGTGTATGGCTGGGTCATCGAGCGCGTCGCCTACAAACCGTTGCGCAACTCCACACGACTGGCACCGCTGATCAGCGCCATCGGTATTTCGCTGATCCTGCAAAACTATGCACAGATCGCCCAAGGCGCCCGTCAACAAGGCGTACCCACACTGCTGACCGGTGCATGGCGAGTTGAAGTCGGGAGCGGCTTCGTTCAGCTCACCTACACCAAGATCTTCATTCTGATCGCCGCATTTGTCGGGATGGCCCTGCTGACCTACGTCATCAAGTACACCAAGCTCGGCCGCATGTGCCGCGCCACCCAGCAAGACCGCAAGATGGCTTCGATCCTGGGGATCAATACCGACCGGGTGATTTCCTATGTGTTCATCATCGGTGCGGCGATGGCGGCCCTGGCCGGCGTGCTGATCACCATGAACTACGGCACGTTCGACTTCTACGCCGGGTTTGTCATCGGGATCAAAGCGTTCACTGCCGCGGTACTCGGCGGGATCGGTTCGCTGCCTGGCGCCATGCTTGGCGGGATTATTCTGGGGATCTCCGAATCACTGTTCTCAGGTTTGGTGAACTCGGACTACAAAGACGTTTTCAGCTTCTCGCTGCTCGTTCTTGTTCTGGTCTTTCGGCCTCAAGGCCTGCTCGGCCGTCCTCTTGTGTCGAAGGTGTAAGCGATGTCTTCAACCACTAAAAAAACAATTGATCTCAAAAGAAGCCTGGTTGACGCGATTCTTGCCGGCCTGGTGGCCCTGATTGTGTTCGGCCCGATTGTCGGCATCGTCCTCGACGGCTACGGCTTCAACCTGGAAACGACCCGGGTGGCGTGGATTGTCGCCATTGTCATGGCCGGCCGCTTTGCCTTGAGCCTGTTCCTGCAAACCTCCAAGGGCCTGAAAATTCTTGAAGGCTTTGAAAGCACCGGCTCCGGGGTTCATGTACTGCCGCCTGATTACAAAACCCGGTTGCGCTGGATCATTCCGGTGTTGATTGTCATTGCCGTGGTGTTCCCGTTTTTCTCCAACTCCTACTTGCTGGGCGTGGTCATCCTCGGGCTGATCTACGTATTGCTGGGCCTGGGGCTGAACATTGTGGTCGGCCTGGCCGGCCTGCTCGACCTGGGTTACGTGGCGTTCTACGCCATCGGTGCCTATGGGTTGGCGCTCGGTTACCAATACCTCGGTCTGGGCTTCTGGACGGTGCTGCCGCTGGCGGCGATCACCGCCGGCCTTGCCGGTTGCATCCTCGGTTTCCCGGTGCTGCGCCTGCACGGTGACTACCTGGCGATCGTGACCCTGGGCTTCGGTGAAATCATCCGGTTGATCCTCAATAACTGGCTGTCCCTGACCGGCGGCCCGAATGGCATGGCCGCCCCATTGCCAACCTTCTTCGGCATCGAGTTCGGCAAGAGGGCAAAAGAGGGCGGGGTGCCGTTCCATGAGTTCTTTGGCATCGCCTACAACCCGGACGTGAAGTATTACTTCATCTACGCGGTGTTGTTCCTGGTGGTATTGGCCGTATTGCACATCAAGCACCGCTTGACCCGCATGCCGGTCGGTCGCGCCTGGGAAGCCTTGCGTGAAGACGAAATCGCTTGCCGCTCCATGGGCCTGAACCACGTACTGGTCAAACTCTCGGCGTTCACCATCGGTGCATCGACGGCCGGTCTGGCCGGCGTGTTCTTCGCCACCTACCAAGGCTTCGTCAACCCGACCTCGTTCACCTTTTTCGAATCGGCATTGATTCTTGCCATCGTGGTACTCGGCGGCATGGGCTCGACCATCGGCGTGGTGATTGCGGCCTTCGTGCTGACCGTCGCCCCGGAACTGCTGCGGGGTTTCGCGGAGTATCGCGTGCTGCTGTTCGGCATTCTGATGGTGTTGATGATGATCTGGCGACCGCGCGGCCTGATTCGGATCAGCCGTACCGGTGTGACCCCGCGTAAAGGAGTAGCGCCATGAGCGAAGTCGTACTCTCGGTCGAGAAGCTGATGATGCACTTCGGCGGCATCAAGGCGTTGAACGATGTCAGCCTGAAGGTCAAACGCAACTCGATCTTCGCCCTGATCGGCCCCAATGGCGCCGGCAAAACCACCGTGTTCAACTGCCTGACCGGGTTCTACAAGGCCTCGGGCGGCAAGATCGAACTCAATGTGCGCGGCGAGCAAACCAACGTTATCAAGCTGCTGGGCGAATCGTTCAAACCCACCGATTTCGTTTCGCCGAAAGCGTTTGCCAGTCGGATGTTCTACAAGATGTTCGGCGGCACCCACCTGGTGAACCGGGCCGGCCTGGCGCGGACATTCCAGAACATTCGCCTGTTCAAGGAAATGTCGGTGCTGGAAAACCTGCTGGTGGCCCAACACATGTGGGTCAACCGCAACATGCTGGCCGGTATCCTCAACACCAAGGGTTATCGCAAAGCCGAAAGCGATGCGCTGGACCACGCGTTCTACTGGCTGGAAGTGGTGGACCTGGTGGACTGCGCCAACCGTCTGGCCGGTGAGCTGTCTTACGGTCAGCAGCGCCGTCTGGAAATCGCCCGGGCCATGTGCACCCGGCCGCAGATCATCTGCCTCGACGAACCGGCCGCCGGCCTCAACCCTCAGGAAACCGAAGCGCTGAGCGCGATGATCCGGCTGCTGCGCGATGAGCACGATCTGACCGTGGTGCTGATCGAACACGACATGGGCATGGTAATGAGCATTTCCGACCACATCGTGGTGCTGGACCACGGCATCGTCATCGCCGAGGGCGGACCTGATGCGATTCGTCACGATCCGAAAGTGATTGCGGCCTACTTGGGCGCCGATGAAGAGGAAGTGGTGCTATGAGTAAACCCATCCTCGAACTCAAGGAGCTGGACGTGTTTTACGGGCCGATTCAGGCCCTGAAGAAAGTCTCGCTGCACATCAATGAAGGTGAAACCGTCAGCCTGATCGGCTCCAACGGCGCCGGTAAATCGACTCTGCTGATGTCGATTTTCGGTCAGCCGCGTGCGGCGGACGGGGAGATCATCTATCAGGGTGTGGATATCACTCACAAATCATCCCACTACATCGCGTCCAACGGCATCGCTCAATCGCCGGAAGGCCGGCGGGTGTTCCCTGACATGACCGTCGAGGAAAACCTGCTGATGGGCACCATTCCTATCGGTGACAAGTACGCCAAGGAAGACATGCAACGCATGTTCGAGTTGTTTCCGCGACTCGAAGAACGGCGCACCCAGCGGGCCATGACCATGTCCGGCGGCGAGCAGCAAATGCTCGCCATCGCCCGTGCACTGATGAGCCGACCGAAACTGCTGTTGCTCGATGAGCCGAGCCTGGGGTTGGCGCCGATCGTGGTGAAACAGATCTTCGCGACCCTGCGGGAACTGGCGAAAACCGGCATGACCATCTTCCTGGTGGAGCAGAACGCCAACCACGCCCTCAAACTGTCGGACCGGGCGTATGTGATGGTCAACGGCGAGATCCGCCTCACGGGCACCGGCAAGGAGCTGCTGGTTAACGAGGAAGTGCGTAACGCCTATCTCGGCGGGCACTGATAAGTCGATGTTATGCAAAAGCCCCGGCGAGCAATCGCCGGGGCTTTTTTACATGTGCGCCAGGCATGGCGCGTTGCGCGCAAGCGCAACCAGCTTGGCTGTGGTGGCCTCGCTGGTGACTTGGAGGTGAAAGTCCTCTACACACCCGGCAAGGGGAAGTGTTAGCCAGAGGCAAGGGTGTCGCGGGTGACCGCGAATCTGAAGGAAGCCCGAGGCAAAATGCTGGCCTGACGAACAGCAAGCGGATAGAGGCGGCGCAGCGGGGTAAAGGGGCGTGTTTCCCTAAAGCCCAATACTTGCACGGGACGCTGCGACGTAGATCCGACAGGCATAAGCAGGAAGGTCGCGCGAATTACCCTGGGAGATCTGCACGTTTGCCACAGTGCTACCGAGCGTCGAGAGGCGACGGGATGAACGTGCAGAAGTCAGCCGAGGCCGTAGTAAATGGCGAATAACCCCGTCACCAAGGGCCGAACAAGTTATGCCGCCAGTAGGCGTCAAAGTCTCGTTGAATACCGAAATGCAGAAATTTCTCCAAGAGAAGACTGTTACTCCGAGTCCCGGACAGTATCCGAGGATGACGGCTGACAGCGCACAGGTATCGGCGGCGTCTGTGACGTGGACGAACGCGGAGCCGGACACGCTGATGGAGCGGGTGCTTGCGCCGGCCAACCTTAGGCGTGCGTATCAACGTGTGGTCAGCAACAAGGGCGCACCAGGTGCCGATGGCATGACGGTCGACGACTTGGCGGACTACGTGAAACAGTATTGGCCGACCCTCAAGGTGAGGTTGCTGGCCGGCGAGTATCACCCGCAGGGTGTACGCGCCGTTGACATCCCCAAACCCAAAGGCGGAACACGGCAACTGGGTATTCCCAGCGTCGTGGATCGCTTGATCCAACAGGCACTGCTGCAACAGCTCACGCCAATCTTCGATCCTCTGTTCTCGGACTACAGCTACGGCTTTCGTCCGGGTAGAAGCGCTCACCAAGCCATCGAAACCGCTCGCGGCCACGTGGCAGCGGGTCACCGCTGGTGCGTGGAACTTGATCTCGAGAAGTTCTTTGATCGGGTCAACCACGATGTCCTGATGGCCTACGTGGCGCGTCAAATCGAAGACAAGCGTGTGCTCACGCTGATCCGTCGTTACCTCGAAGCGGGAACGATGTCGGGCGGACTCGTCAGCCGACGGCAGGAAGGGACGCCGCAAGGCGGCCCGCTCTCGCCGTTGCTGTCGAACATCTTGCTCAACGAACTCGACCGCGAACTGGAACGGCGAGGCCATCGCTTCGTGCGTTATGCCGACGACGCGAACATCTATGTGCGCAGTCAGCGAGCTGGCACGCGGGTGATGACCGGTGTTGAGCGTTTCCTGAATCAGCGCCTGAAACTGACGCTGAACCGGGAAAAGAGCCACGTAGCACGGCCTTGGGTCTGCGACTATCTGGGTTATGGGATGAACTGGCATCAGCAACCGAGGCTGAGAGTGGCGACGATGAGTCTGGGTCGCTTGCACGACCGGTTAAGAGACCTGCTGCGCGGGGCGCGGGGCCACAAGATGGCGAATGTCATCGAACGGATAAACCCTGTGCTGCGCGGGTGGGCAGGCTACTTCAAGCTCAGTCAGAGCAAACGGCCACTTGAGGAAATTGACGGCTGGGTGCGGCGCAAACTTCGCTGCGTCGTCTGGCGTCAATGGAAGCGGCCCTCAACGAGGGCACGTAACTTGATGCGCCTGGGGCTTAGCGAAGCTCGCGCCTGCAAATCAGCCTTCAATGGCCGAGGCCCATGGTGGAGCTCGGGAGCATCTCATATGAATCAGGCGCTGCCGAAGAAGCTATGGGATCAACTTGGGTTGGTCTCGATACTGGATACGATAAACCGGCTTAGCCGCATAGCTTGAACCGCCGTATACGGATCCGTACGTACGGTGGTGTGAGAGGACGGCGGATGTAAATCCGCCTCCTACTCGATCTCCAATTCACATCAGACCCTGTGGGAGCGAGCCGGCTCCGGGCGGCGTTCCGACGAACGCGATCTGTCTGTCACATTAATGTTGGATCTGCCGCCGCTTTCGCGAACAGGCTCGCTCCCACAGGGGCAGTGGTGTGCTTTCGGCAAATTGTGGAAAACAAATTTGCCAAGCTCTTAAAGCGCGACATAAAGCCGCTGCAAATAGTTGTTTTGTCACGGTTTTGACTTGTCCCCGTTTGCTGTGGAGCTGGCTGTGAATAACGTGGGAGTAGCTGGCTGAAAGCCTTTTAAACCGTGGCTTGCAGAGTTGTGGTTGTTTTTTGATCAGGCGTTTTTGCCGGACCGCGAGCGGGCTTTGTCAATCTTTTTGTTGGTGACGAAAACGGGCCGAAATGGAGTGGAGCTGCCTGTGGATAAGTCTGTGGTTAAACTCTGGAAAGACTCGGCTGAAGGCCGTAGTTGCTGGCTTGGCGCCATCGTCGGTATGGCCGGTCAATCGTGCAAAATGCCATGGGCTACACAGCCGACGTTCCAGGGTCAAGCAAAAAAATTTCCAATTTGCCCGCAAAGCCTTGTGCACAGCGGCTTACAGCTTTTCCACTTGCCCCCGGAAACTGTGGATCGGCCTGTGGATAAGGTGCGCGCACATGGCTGAAAGCCACGGCGAGCAAGGCGCGGCAATCTTTGATCGTTTTTTGTACAGCTTGTACGGTAGTTGCCGCTGTGGGCAAGGCCGGGCATGCTGCCTGCTGATTTTCTATTCCAGTGGCTGTCGATCAGCCGAAGCAAGGAGAACACGATGTCCAACACCCTGTTTATTACCGGCGCGACCTCCGGTTTTGGTGAAGCCTGCGCCCGTCGTTTTGCCGAAGCCGGTTGGAAACTGGTGCTGACCGGCCGTCGTGAAGAGCGCCTCAATGCGCTGTGCGCCGAGTTGTCGAAGCAGACCGAGGTCCATGGCCTGGTGCTCGACGTGCGTGATCGCAAGGCCATGGAGGAGGCAATCGCCAACCTGCCGCCGTCCTTCGCCAAACTGCGCGGGCTGATCAACAACGCCGGCCTGGCCCTGGGCGTTGACCCGGCGCCCAAGTGCGACCTCGACGATTGGGACACCATGGTCGACACCAACATCAAAGGCCTGATGTACAGCACTCGTCTGTTGTTGCCCCGCCTGATCGCTCACGGTCGCGGCGCCGGCATCGTCAACCTCGGCTCCATCGCCGGCAACTACCCGTACCCGGGCAGCCATGTGTATGGCGCGAGCAAAGCGTTCGTTAAACAGTTTTCCCTGAACCTGCGCTGCGACCTGCAAGGTACGGGCGTGCGGGTGAGCAATATCGAGCCGGGCCTGTGTGAAAGCGAGTTCTCACTGGTGCGTTTCGCCGGTGATCAGGAGCGTTACAACGCGACCTATGCCGGTGCCGAGCCGATCCAGCCGCAAGACATCGCCGACACCATTTTCTGGGTGCTCAATGCCCCGGCGCACATCAACATCAACAGCCTGGAGCTGATGCCGGTGAGCCAGACGTGGAGCGGGTTTGCGATTGAGCGCAATGCTGGCAAGGCTTAATTGTGGCGAGGGAGCTTGCTCCCGCTGGACTGCGCAGCAGTCCCTTTTTTAGGGCCGCTTCGCAGCCCAGCGGGAGCAAGCTCCCTCGCCACAGAGGGTTTAGCCGAGATACTCGGCCAACCCGCGATAGCAGGTTGCCAAGTGATAAGGCGTGGTCGAGGGCATGTCCCGACGGGTCACATCCCCATTCTCGTCCCGGCACTCATACCAGCCACCCGCATGCAGGGAGTGCTGCTGCAACGCCTGCAACTGGTGCAGCACCGCGGCCTCGCTGTCTGGCCGCAAGGTCAGGGCACGCAGGTATTCAGCTTGAGCCCAGATTCGCTGCGTAGCGTCCCGAGGTGGGCCGTTCGGCTCCAGGTCGAGCATGGCTCGCACGGCGCCGGTCCGTTGATCGACGCCCAGTTGTTCGGTGAACGCAAAGGCGCGTTCCAGAGAGGCATGCAGTGCCGAACCGCGCAGCAACGAAGACGACTCCAGCAGGAAATACCACTCGAACTGATGCCCCGGTTCAAACCAGTTATCCACAGCGCCCAGCGGTTTTTCCATCAACACACCGTGTTGCGGATCGATAAAGCGCTTCTGCATGGCTGTGCATAACTCGACGAGCGCGTCTTGCACGGCGACGTCTTTGCGCACCGACAGCGTGGCGAGGAAGGCTTCGGCCAAGTGCATCAGGGGATTTTGCAGCGGCCCGGATTTGAGCGTGGACCAGTCGCGGTCGAGGCTGGCTTCGTACAGGCCGTCGCCTGTCGCAAAGCGCTGCGCGACCACTTCCAGTACGGCGTTGAGCACCGATTCCACCAGCGGCTCGCGGACCTTGTCCCAGTAATGGGCGCAGGCGAACAGGATGAAAGCATGGGTGTAGAGGTCTTTGCGCTGATCCAGCGGCGCGCCCTGTGGGTCGACGCTGTAGAACCAGCCGCCATGCTCGGCGTCGTGGAAATGCTGCTGCAAGGAGCGGAACAGCGCTGCGGCGCGCTCTTCAGCGGCCGGTACCTGGCCGATCAGGCTGGAAAACAGGTAGAGCTGCCGCGCGCAGGCCATGGCCCGGTAGCGCTGGGGCGGCAGCGGTTGATGCCCGGCGTCCAGCGCCTCATAGGGCAGCGCCATGTCGGCATTCCAGCCGGGCCCTTGCCAGAGCGGCACGATCACGTCCAAAAAGTGCTGTTGCACCGAGGCAAACAGAGCGGTCAATTCAGGCTGGGAGGCGGAGCGGGAAACAGGCGGCATTGGCTGGCGTCGTCACGGCAGGGTTGATTGCGCGACATGTTATCAGGCTTGACAGATGCGGTGTCTGTCAGACCGTCTTCGCGAGCAGGCTCGCTCCCACAGTGGATCTGTATACGCAGGACTTATGTGGGAGCGAGCTTGCTCGCGATGAGGCCATCACAGGCGATAAAGAAATCAGCCCGCCAACAACCACACGCCAGTCGCCGCCGACGCTGCACCCGCCAGTCGAACCAACGGCGCCGCCGCTTGCGGCAACACCCGCACCACGGCATAACCCAACCCATGCAATGCAGCCGTCGCCACCACAAAACCCGCCGCATACGCCCAGGGGCTCGACATGTCTGGCAATTCCAAACCATGCGCCACCCCGTGGAACAGCGCAAACAAAGCGGTTGCCGCAACAGCGAGGCTCAACGGCGGACGCACTGCCAACGCCACAGCCAGACCCAGCGCCAGCACCGACGCCGCAATCCCGCTCTCCAGTGCCGGCAGGTTCAGCCCTTCAAACCCCAGCAATCCGCCGATCAGCATGATGCCGACGAACGTGCAGGGTAGCGCCCAGCGTGCAGCACCTTTCTGCTGCGCTGCCCACAAACCGACCGCAACCATTGCCAATAAGTGATCGAGGCCTCCGATCGGGTGGCTGATGCCGGCGATCAAACCGTTGTCGCCATGCCCCGGGTGGGCGAAGGCGATGGCCGGGGTCAGCAGCAGGGCCATTGCGCCCAGAATGCGTTTAAGTGTCATGGATAAGCTTCCTTGTTGATAAAAGTGGATCGTATTCACGCCGCTGTCAGCAGGCCCTGGCGTTCGATAAAGGCGATGATCTCTTCCAGGCCCAGACCGGTTTTCTGGTTGCTGAAAACGAACGGTTTGCCGTTGCGCATGCGCTTGGTGTCGCTGTCCATCAGTTCCAGCGATGCACCCACCAATGGCGCGAGGTCGACTTTGTTGATCACCAGCAGATCCGATTTGCAGATCCCGGGCCCACCCTTGCGCGGCAGTTTGTCGCCGGCCGAGACGTCGATCACGTAAATGGTCAGGTCGGACAGTTCCGGGCTGAAGGTGGCGGACAGGTTGTCACCACCGGATTCCACAAGGATCAGGTCCAGCCCTGGAAAGCGGCGGTTGAGTTGGTCCACGGCTTCGAGGTTGATCGAGGCGTCCTCGCGGATCGCCGTGTGCGGGCAGCCGCCGGTTTCCACACCGATGATCCGCTCCGGCGCCAGGGCTTCGTTGCGCACCAGAAAGTCGGCGTCTTCACGGGTGTAGATGTCGTTGGTGACGACGGCCAGGTTGTAACGGTCGCGCAGGGCCAGGCAAAGAGCCAAAGTCAGGGCGGTTTTGCCGGAGCCGACCGGGCCGCCGATGCCAACGCGCAAAGGTTGTGTGTTCATGTGATTCTCCAAATGAAAAGGCCCTAGGAGCGGAATAGACGGCTGTACTGGCGCTCATGGGCCATGCACGCCAGGGACAGGCCGAAAGCAGCGCTGCCATAGTGTTCGGGGTTGATTCGGGTGGCGTTCTGCTGGGCTTCTTGCAACAACGGGAGCAATTGGCTGGTCAGGCGTTGCGCGGCTTGCTGACCCAGCGGCAGGGTTTTCATCAACACCGCCAGTTGGTTTTCCAGCCAACTCCAGAGCCACGCCGACAGCGCGTCCTGCGGGCTGATGTTCCAGGCGCGAGCGGCCAGTGCCCAGCCGAGGGCCAAGTGCGGCTCGGGACGTTGTTCAAGAAAGGCGCGGGCCGGTGCATCAAGCTCCGGCAAACCGTTGAGCAGTTGTTGCAGGGAATAGCCCATCTGCCGGCTCTCCTGATGCAGCTCGCGGGTTTCCCGGCTGGCGCGATGCTCTTCGCAGCGTTGCAGCAGTTCGGCCCAGTTTTCGTCCGCTGCAGCCAAGCAATGGGCGAGCAGCAATGGCGCTTCGAAGCGCGCCAGGTTCAGCAGCAACTGATCGCTGATCCAGCGACGGGCGCTGTCAGGATCATTCACCCGGCCGTTATCCACCGCCATTTCCAGGCCTTGGGAATAGCTGTAACCGCCAATCGGCAACTGCGGACTGGCCAGGCGCAATAGCGCCCAGGCTGGGTTCATGGCCGCACGCCGAACTGGTGCAGTTTCGGCGGATAGTTGAAGTCTTCATCGCCGTGCCGCGAATGGTGGTGACCTCCGCCATAGGCGCCGTGTTCCGGCTGGAACGGCGCTTCGATGTTCTCCACCTTGGCATCCAGCTGTTCGAGCATGGCCTTGAGCACGTAGTCGTCGAGCAGGCGCAACCAGCCATCGCCAACTTGCAGGGCGACGTGGCGGTTGCCGAGGTGATAGGCGGCGCGAGTCAGTTCGAAAGCATTGGCGCAAGTGACGTGCAGCAGTTGCTCGGCCCGGGCGCAGACGCGGACGATGCGCCCGTCTTCGGCTTGCAGGCACTCGCCGTCATACAGCGGTGGCTGGCCGCGCTCCAAAAACAACCCGACGTCTTCACCCTCGGCACTGAAACAGCGCAAACGGCTTTTGCTCCGGGCTTCGAAGGTCAGGTGCAACTCGGCGGCCCAGAGGGGTTGAGGGTCGATTCTGCGATGAATCACCAGCATCGGAAGGCTTCCAGCAATGGACAATGCTTAGGCTAGAGCAAGGGGCTTGCCAATCGGGTGATACGTAGGAAATGCCTGTCGGAACTCAGCAGGTGCTTCAGGATGTTGCAGAGTTTTGAACTGGAATGGTGCAAGTGTTTTTCAATGGCACCAAATTGATGCTTTGACTGGTTTTTTGTGGGAGCGAGCCTGCTCGCGAAGAGGGAGTGTCAGTCAATAAATATGTTTTCTGAGTCACCGCATTCGCGAGCAGGCTCGCTCCCACAGGGTTACTCGGTACTACCGAGCCCTTGCCAATGCTTTAACCCGATAAAGATAAAGCGCAACTGCTGGGTGATCTTTGCTTGGGGCGTCAGGTGCTCGGGTAATGCTTGCGCCGGCGGATCAATGATGTCCGGCAAAGTCGCGAACACGCTTTTAACAATCAGATCGGCCATGACGCTCAGGCCGGCGATGTCCAGGTGTTGCAATTTCGGCATCAAGGACAAGTCGGCCGCCAAGTCCGAGCTGATGTCTTCGCGCAAACGGGCGATGGCCAGCCGCACCGGCAGCGAACCACCGTACTGCTCGCGGGCCAGAAACAGGAACTGTGAGCGATTGGCCGTGACCACGTCGAGAAAGATCCGCACCGAGGCGTCGATGATGCCGCCCATGACGAACTCGTTGTGGCGCACCAGGCGAATGGTTTCGCGGAAGGTCTGACCGACTTCACTCACCAGCACCAGGCCCAGTTCATCCATATCGGCAAAATGCCGGTAGAAACCGGTGGGCACGATCCCGGCGGTTCTGGCGACTTCGCGCAGGCTCAGGCTGCCGAATCCTCGGCCGCATTCCATCAAGTGGCGGGCAGCATCCATCAGGGCGTTGCGGGTCTGTTGTTTCTGTTCGGCGCGGGGCAGCATCGCAAGGGTGTTTTCTGGATAAGACAGCGGCGCACTCTAGCAAATCGGCTTTGCCGGCGTCGAACGACTATCGGGGGGATCAAGCGGGGAAGTGAGGCATCTATAACGTCAAAAGCCCAATCCGGGGGATTGGGCTTTTTTTCAGGGCCGCCACGGGCTTAGCTCAAAGCGCTGTTGCGTTCGATTACACGGTCACCACCACCTTCAGCCAGGGTTTGGCCTTGTGGAGTGCGGTCGGAACCGTCAGCAGCCAGGGTTTGGCCTTGTGGAGTGCGGTCGGAACCGTCAGCAGCCAGGGTTTGGCCTTGTGGAGTGCGGTCGGAACCGTCAGCAGCCAGGGTTTGGCCTTGTGGAGTGCGGTCGGAACCGTCAGCAGCCAGGGTTTGGCCTTGTGGGGTGCGATCGGAACCATCAGCAGCCAGGGTTTGACCTTGTGGGGTGCGATCGGAACCGTCAGCCGCCAGGGTTTGGCCTTGTGGAGTGCGGTCGGAACCATCAGCAGCCAGGGTTTGACCTTGTGGAGTACGGTCCGAACCATCTTGGGTGATCAGGCCTTTTTCTTTCAGGCGATCATTGCCACCTTCGGCAACGGTTTGGCTGAACACCGAGTGGGTGGATTTCACTTGCGGCGTGGCCTGGTCAGCAGCTGGCAGGGCGAAAGCAGTGCTGGCCAGCATCGAGAGGGTAAGGCTAAACAGTAATTGGCGTTTCATGATTGGGTGCTCCGTAGGAGGGCGATAAAGTGGGTACGAGGGCAATGCTACTCTCGATAAGTCGATATAAAAGTTCATAAACGCAATGGTAATAATCAACGGAATTGATTGTTCCGTGAAAAGGCTCTAGATCGGGCGTTTCCGGCGGAAATTTTTGCACTGGAGTGGGTATTTTCGACTCACTTTTGCCTTGCGAAAGTGCGGGGTCGGTAACGCCGGATGAGGGGGCAGAGTGTCCCCGGCCGATTATTTGAATGTTAAGCGGCATTTCGGTTAAACCTGCGCACCATTTCCCAGTCCTAGATGTCATGGCAGGCCGGTTCTGGCCTAACGTTTCAAACGTGCGTCGCAGTCAGGACGCTCAGTCGTATCAGGAGCCCTGTGCAATGACGCGCACTCGTAAAGTTTTTACCTGGACCCTCGCCAGCCTCGTTGTCCTGCTGGCCGTATTGGTTCTGATCATCGTGTTCTTCGATTGGAACCGGATCAAACCACCGCTTAACGCCAAAGTTTCCGAAGAGCTGCACCGCCCGTTCGCCATCAACGGCAACCTCGCAGTGGTCTGGCAACGTGAACCCGACGAGGGCGGTTGGCGCGCGTGGGTGCCGTGGCCGCATGTGGTGGCGGAGGATCTGAGCCTGGGCAACCCGGACTGGTCGAAGAAGCCGCAGATGGTCACCCTCAAACGCGTCGAGTTGCGCATCTCGCCCTTGGCCTTGTTGGCGCAGCGCGTGGTGATCCCGCGTATTGACCTGACCGAACCGAATGCCGACCTCCAGCGCCTGGCCGACGGTCGGGCCAACTGGACCTTCAAGTTCGACCCCAAAGACCCGAAAGCTGAGCCTTCAAGCTGGGTGGTGGATATCGGCGCGATTGGCTTCGACAAAGGCCACGTCACTCTCGACGACCAGAGCCTGAAGACTCAGCTCGACTTGATCATCGACCCGCTGGGCAAACCGATTCCATTCAGTGACATCGTCGGCGACAAAGCCGCGAAAAATGCGTCGCAGAAGGGCGCCGCGCCGCAGGATTACGCGTTCGCGATGAAGGTCAAAGGCCAATACCACGGCCAGAAACTCGATGGAGAAGGCAAGGTCGGCGGCTTGCTGGCCTTGCAGGACGCGGCCAGACCGTTTCCGCTTCAGGCACAAGTGAAGATCGCCGACACCAGCGTCGAGCTGGCCGGCACCCTCACCGATCCACTGAACCTCGGCGCTCTGGACTTGCGCCTGAAACTGGCCGGCACCAGCCTGGGCAATCTCTACCCGCTGACCGGCGTGACCCTGCCGGACACACCGCCCTACGCGACTGACGGGCATTTGATCGCCAAGCTGCATGAAGTGGGCGGCGCAGTGTTCCGTTACGAAGAATTCAACGGCAAGATCGGTCAGAGCGACATCCATGGCAGCCTGGCCTATGTCGCCAGCCAGCCGCGACCGAAACTCAGCGGCTCATTGCTATCTAATCAACTGCTGTTTGCCGACCTGGCCCCGCTGATCGGTGCCGATTCCAACGCCAAGCAAAAGGCCCGTGGGGGTGAAAGCAAGCAGCCAGCAGACAAGGTGTTGCCGGTTGAAGAGTTCAAAACCGAGCGCTGGCGCGATATGGACGCTGATGTCGAATTCACTGGCAAACGCATCGTCCACAGCGAAAAACTGCCGTTCAACGATCTCTACACCCACCTGATACTGACTGACGGCGTGCTCAGCCTTGAACCCCTGCGCTTTGGCGTGGCTGGCGGCAACCTGGATGCTCAGATTCGCCTCAATGGCCGAACTGAACCGTTGGAAGGCCGGGCGAAGCTCACGGCCCGCGGTTTCAAACTCAAGCAGTTGTTCCCGACCTTTGAGCCGATGAAAACCAGTTTCGGCCAGCTCAATGGCGATGCCGACATCACCGGTCGTGGCAACTCGGTGGCCAAACTGCTGGGCACTGCCGATGGCAATCTGAAGATGCTGATCAATGACGGCGCCATCAGCCGCGAATTGATGGAACTGGCCGGGCTCAACGTCGGCAACTATGTGGTGGGCAAGATCTTTGGCGACAAGGAAGTGAAGATCAACTGCGCTGCCGCCGACTTCGACATCAAGACCGGACTGGCGACCACACGTCTGTTCGTCTTCGATACCGAAAACGCGATCGTCTACATCGATGGCACGGCCAACATGGCGACTGAGCAACTGGACCTGACCATCAGCCCGGAATCGAAGGGCTGGCGTTTGATTTCGCTGCGTTCGCCGCTGTATGTGCGGGGCAAGTTCATCAAACCTGATGCGGGTGTGAAGGCTGTGCCGCTGATGCTGCGCGGGGCGGGGATGGTGGCGTTGGGGGTGATTGCGGCGCCGGCGGCAGGGTTGTTGGCGCTGGTGGCGCCGAGCGGTGGCGAACCGAATCAGTGCGCGCCGTTGCTGGAGCAGATGAAGGCGGGCAAGGCGCCAGTCACCGTCAAACCAACGAAGTAATCGGGTGCCTGTAAGGCACTCTTCGCGAGCAAGCCCGCTCCCACATTAGACCGCGATCTAATGTGGGAGCGGCGGTGCGACGATTCGACTTGCTCGCGAAGGCGCGCTAACAGACGCTACAAAATTTTCAGAATGTCGGCTATGTCATCGGCATGCTCTTCTTCCTGGGCCAGGATGTCTTACCTTGGAATCCGTTCTACCGTAGGAGCTACCAAAGGCTGCGATCTTGGCAATAACCCTGACAACGCTGCTTCCTCCTGCAGCCACGCAAAAAACGCCCGCACCGGCGGATGCCGTTCGCGCCCCGGTACACACAGTGCGGCGTAACCGGCACCATCAACCTGAACTTCACCCTTGTAAGCCACCAGCAAACCACTGGCCACGCTCTCGGACACCAGAATATTGCTCGCCAACACCAGGCCTTGCCCGGCAATCGCCGCTTGCAGGGCGTAATGCTCTTCGTCGTATTCACGGACCGCTGGCTGCCCCGCAAGCCACGTTTCGCCGGACTGTGCGCACCAGGCCTCCCAGCCGTGGGCATACAGTTTTGAGTTATGCCAGCGCACGCTGATCAGCGTCGGTGCCCGAATGGCGGCCAAGGCGACTTGCTCGGGCGAGCCATAGACGCCAAAGGATTCGTCGAACAGACACAGGCCATAAAGGTTCGGATAATCATCGAGGCTGTAGCGCACCACCAGATCGACGCTGGCGTCCTGATGCAAATCGATCACGTCGCAATGGGTATCGAGCCGCAGGCTGATGTTCGGGTGTCGGGCGTAAAACCGTCCCAGCCGGGGCACCAGCCATAACGCAGCGAAAGCGGCGGTGGTGGAGATCGTCAGGTTCGCGCCGCTGCGTTGCGGGCGCAAGGTATCGACACTTTGCGCCACTTCCAGCAAAGCACCGTGCAAGCTGTGAAACAGCCGTTCACCGCAGTCCGTCAGGCGAACTTGCCGAGGCAGTCGCTCGAATAACGGCACACCGAGCCAGGTCTCCAGCGAACGGATCTGATGGGAAACCGCCGTCGGCGTCACCGAGAGTTCTTCGGCAGCTGCCTTAAAGCTCAGCAGGCGCGAGGCGGATTCAAAGGCGCGCAGGGCGGTCAGCGGCAGCGAGGCAAACATTGAAAGCTCCATGGATGAAATAAATTCATCCAGACTGATTTTTGCTCATTTGAAGAGGAGCGGCTACGCGCTTCAAGCTGCAAGCCACAAGCAGTTTGAGTTTAGTCCTTCAGGAGATTCAGATGAGCACAATTCTTGCCGTACACGCCAGCCCCCGTGGCGAGCGTTCTCACTCCCGGGGCTTGGCCGAGGTGTTTCTTTCAGCCTGGCAGGCGGCCAATCCTCAGTCGCACCTGACCCGTCGCGAAGTCGGTCGGGCGTTGATTCCACCGGTCAACGAGGCTTTTGTGGCCGCCGCGTTTTACCCCGAGCCCGATGCGCGACCGCTGTCGATGCAGGCCGACCTGGCGTTCAGCGATGAACTGGTGGGCGAGTTACTCGGTCACGATTTGCTGGTGATTTCCACGCCGATGCACAACTTCAGCGTGCCCAGCGGCCTCAAGGCCTGGATCGATCAAATTGTGCGACTCGGGCTGACCTTCAATCACACCCTGGACAACGGCGTCGCTCAATACGAGCCGCTGGTGCAGGGCAAGAAGGCGTTGATCGTCACCAGTCGCGGCGGATTCGGTTTCGGGCCTGGCGGAGAACTTGAGGCGATGAACCATGCCGATCCATTGTTGCGAACGGCGCTGGGGTTCATCGGCATCACCGACATCACTGTCGTGGCCGCCGAAGGCGAAGAATCCGAGGCGCGCACCTTCCAGATCTCCGCCGCCGAGGCCGAGCAGCGTTTGCTGGCGCTGGCCAGGGAGTTCTAGATGGCCTGGCTGTTTTTGCTGATCGCCGCCGGCTTCGAAGTCACCTTCGCCATGGGCATGAAGTACGCCGAAGGCTTCACCCGGCTCTGGCCGTCGTTGATGACGGTAGTCGCAGCAGTGGGCGGGATCTACTTTCTGACCCTGGCCATGCGCGAGTTGCCGGTGAGCATCGCTTACCCGATCTGGACCGCCATCGGCTCACTGGGCACGGTGTTTCTCGGGTTTGCGTTGCTCGGTGAAAGCCTGACAGCGGTCAAGCTGGTGTCGGTCGGGTTGATCGTGGCGGGGGTGGTGGGGCTGAAGTAGGGCGGGATGTCATAGACTGGTCGTCGAGTTGTCATCTTCGATGTCGATGCTTGGCTGATGTCTTGCTTTCAGCCTTGCGCCACCTCACCGATCACAAGGACGTTCGCCCATGTCGCAAGGTTCCGCCACGCGTTACCCGTTGGTGCTGGTCCCGGGAATGCTCGGGTTTATCCGTCTGCTGATTTATCCGTACTGGTACGGGATCGTCTCGGCGTTGCGCCGGGATGGGGCGACGGTGATAGCGGTGCAGGTATCGCCGCTCAATTCAAACGAGGTACGTGGCGAGCAGTTACTGGCGCGGATCGAAGAGATTCTTCGGGAAACCGGGGCCGAGAAGGTCAACCTGATCGGCCATAGTCAGGGCTCGCTCACCGCCCGTTACGCCGCTGCCAAGCGCCCGGATCGGGTGGCGTCGGTGACGTCGGTGGCAGGCCCCAATCACGGCTCGGAGCTGGCGGATTACCTGCACAAACACTATCCGGGAGACAGCGCCAAGGGGCGTTTGCTCAGCGTTTTGCTACGGTGGATCAGTGCGCTGATGAGCCTGCTGGAAACCGGTTATCGCGGGCCGAAATTGCCGATTGATATCCATGCCTCCCATCATTCACTGACGACTGAAGGCGTGACGCTGTTCAACCAGCGTTATCCACAGGGCTTGCCTGATACCTGGGGCGGGCATGGGCCGGAGGAGGTCAACGGCGTGCGGTATTACTCCTGGTCCGGGACCTTGCAGCCGGGCAAGACCGATCGCGGGCGAAACCTGTTTGATGGGACCAACCGCAGTTGTCGGTTGTTTGCCAGGACCTTCGTTCGGGAGGTCGGGCATTGTGACGGGATGGTCGGGCGTTACAGCTCGCACCTGGGGACGGTGATTGGTGATGAGTATCCGATGGATCACTTCGACATCGTCAATCAGTCGTTGGGTTTGGTGGGGAAGGGGGCGGAGCCGGTCCGGTTGTTTGTCGAGCATGCGGCTCGGCTGAAAGCCGTCGGGGTTTAGACCGCGTTATCGTTCTTCGCGAGCAGGCTCGCTCCCACATTTTAGAATGCATTCCCCCTGTGGGAGCGAGCCTGCTCGCGAAGGCGTCAGATCAGGCAACGCTGACCTTACGGCCCAACACGGTGGTCCAGCGCTCGGAAAGAATCACCCCACCCAGCGTCAACATCCCACCCACCAGGTGATACATCGCCAACTGCTCATGCAGCACCACCGCCGCAATCAGCGCAGTAATCAACGGCAGCAGATTGAAAAACAGCGTGGTCCGGCTCGGCCCCAGGCGGATTACTGCCTGCATCCACGCCAATGGCGCAAGCATCGAGGCCAGCAGGCAGGCGTAAAGCACCAGCGGAATGTTCTGCAGCGTCGGGCCGATCTTCGGTGAAGCGAGGAACAGCGGAAACAGCACCACCACCGCCACCCATACCTGCAAGTACAGCAACACCAGCGGCGGTAAACGCAGCTGCCACTTTTTCAGCAGCGTGCTGTAGATCGCGTAGGCCAGGGTGGCGATCAGCATCATCGCGTCACCCAGGTTCACCCCGTGTTCGAGCAGCGCGCCAAGGCTGCCGGAAGAGACGACCACCAAAACCCCCGCGAACGACAGCACCGCGCCGGCCAGGGCCCCGATGGTCAGGCGCTGGCCTAGGCTAATGATCGCCATGGCCAGCGACATCAGTGGCATCAGCGACAGGATGATGCCCATGTTGGTGGCCGAGGTCAGGCTCGCAGCGAAGTACGCCAGGCTTTGGTAAACAGCCATGCCGAGCACGCCGAGCACAAAGATCTTGCCCAGGTTCGGGCGGATCGCTGGCCAATGGGCGATCACCGGTTTGAGCATGAAGGGTGTGAACAGCAGTCCGGCAAGCAGCCAGCGGTAAAAACCGATCTCGGCGGGGAAGATCGCCCCGGCCGACATTTTGGTGATCACGGTGTTGCCGGCCCAAATGAAAATGGCCAGCAGGGGATAAGCGTATTGCATCAGAGAAAACCAGAACGTTAATGAGGGGGGATTATCGCCTGTCTGGATACAAGCCTATACTTCGATCCAGACAGCCTGCCCCTGATGACGGACAGCATGAACAGTAAACACATCGATCTGCTGGATTTCAGCGAACTGCCTGCCCCGGTGTATTTCCGTTATGCCGATTTTGATGCGCATCGTTATGCCTCGGCGCACCGTCATCCATGGGGCACGCTGGAGTATTCGGCCCACGGCGTATTGCACATGGAAATCGGCGGCAGCCGCTTCATGTCACCGCCGCAATATGCGGTGTGGGTGCCGCCGCAGACCGAGCACAGTTTCTACAGCCATCAGCCGATCAACTATCGCGCGGTCTGCCTGGCTCCGCCTATGTGCCACGACCTGCCGCAACAGGCCTGCACCCTGGCCATCAGCGACATTCTCAAAGCGATCCTCAAAGACTTTGCCGCCCGCGATGTGAAGATTCCCGAGCACGAAGCCGACAAACGTCTCGCTCAGGTGTTGGTGGATCAACTGCAACAGGCACCGGTGCATGAGTGTTACTTGCCCTACGCCAGCAGCCCCGGCTTGCTCGGGATTCTGGAAGCTTTGCAGGCCGAGCCCGGTGATAACCGGCCCTTGGCGGAGTGGGCCGCGCAGATCCATGTCAGCGAACGCACGCTGGCGCGGCAGTTTGTCCGGGAATTGGGCATGAGTTTCGGTGAGTGGCGTCAGCGGTTGAAGTTTCTGGCAGCCATCGAAGCGCTGGACAGCCATCGCAGCATTCAGGAAATCGCCTTCGACATGGGTTACAGCACCGGCTCAGCGTTTATCGCGATGTTTCAACGCCAGGCGGGGTGCACGCCGGAGCAGTATCGACGCAGCCACCTTGAGAGCAGGAAGGTGTAACAGGTGTTGTCTACACTCCAGATCGAGGCCGCGCCGCTCGGCGCGGCAACAAGGAGAAAACTCCATGAAGATGTTGCGTGTCCCTTTGTTGATGATCGGTCTACTGCTTTGCGCCCAGGGCTTTGCCGCCACTGAGCAACAGAACAAGATGACCACCTGCAACGCTGACGCTACCGCGAAAACCCTCAAGGGAGACGAACGCAAAGCCTTCATGAGCAATTGCCTCAAAGCTGCGCCGGCCGCCGAGGCTGCCAAACCCATGACCCCTCAGCAAGAGAAGATGAAAACCTGCAACGCCACCGCCACCACCCAGGCCCTCAAGGGTGATGCGCGTAAAGCCTTTATGAGCGATTGCCTGAAGAAAAAATAAACATTGGAGCGGGATATGTGGGGGCTGTGAGGACCTCTTCGCGAGCAGGCTCGCTCCCACAATGGATCTGTGTACGCAGGGCAAATGTGGGAGCGAGCCTGCTCGCGAAGGGGGCGGCAAGGACGCTGAAAAAAGTCGCCAGCGCCCCCACTAAGGTCGACCTACACAATCCCTAGTGCTGGCATCGGAACGCTGGCAGACTGCCAATCCTTTTACGCCGTTCGTTTTGAGGCTGTATGCCAACGTTTTCTCAACGTCACGTCTTGCTACTCATCAGTTGGGTCATCATTTTCGGCGGTTTGTTGCTGGTGATCCCGCTGCGACTGCTGCCCAGCCTGCTGGCCGGGTTGCTAGTGTTCGAACTGGTCAACATGCTCACCCCGCAATTGCAGCGGCTGATCGAAGGTCGGCGCGCGCGCTGGCTGGCGGTGGCGTTGTTGGGAACGCTAGTGGTCAGTGTGTTGACGCTGATCTTTGCCGGCGCCTTCAGCTTTCTGCTGCATGAAGCGGAAAACCCCGGCGCTTCTCTCGACAAATTCATGGGTGTGGTTGATCGGGCACGCGGACAACTGCCGCCGTTCATTGACGCCTATCTGCCCGCCAGCGCTGCCGAGTTCCGTGTGGCGATTGGCGAGTGGGTGAGCAAGCACCTCAGCGACTTGCAGCTGGTGGGCAAGGACGTGGCGCACATGTTTGTGACGCTGCTGATCGGCATGGTGCTGGGGGCGATCATTGCTTTGCAGCGCGTACCGGACGTGACCAAGCGCAGGCCATTGGCCGCGGCGCTGTTTGACCGCTTGCACCTGCTGGTCCAGGCGTTTCGCAATATCGTGTTCGCCCAGATCAAGATCTCCCTACTCAACACCTTCTTCACCGGGATTTTCCTGGCGGTGGTCCTGCCGATGTTCGGGATCAAGCTGCCGCTGACCAAAACCCTGATCGTGCTGACCTTCCTGCTCGGCCTGCTGCCGGTTATCGGCAACCTGATGTCGAACACCCTGATCACCATCGTCGGTCTGTCGCTGTCGATCTGGGTGGCCGTGGCGGCGCTGGGTTACCTGATTTTTATCCACAAGCTCGAATACTTTCTCAACGCGCGCATTGTCGGCGGGCAGATCAGTGCCAAGTCGTGGGAGTTGCTGCTGGCGATGCTGGTGTTCGAGGCCGCGTTCGGCCTGCCGGGGGTGGTGGCGGGGCCGATTTATTATGCGTATTTGAAGAGTGAGTTGAAGCAGGTGGGGATGGTCTAAACACCACCCCATCTCATTGTGGTGAGAAGATTTATTGTGGCGAGGGGATTTATCCCCGTTGGGCTGCGAAGCAGCCCTGAAGCCTGTCATCACAGTACTTCAGGAACACTGCATTCACCGGTGGGGCTGTTTCACAGCCCAACGGGGATAAATCCCCTCGCCACAGGGTTTTTTACGGATCAGTCCATGTTGCCGTAGCGCTTCATCGCTTCAATCGCCAAGCCGCTGCCGATACTGCCGAAGATGTTCCCTTCCACATGCTGCGCGTTCGGCAACATCGCCGAGACGCTGTTGCGCAGTGCCGGAATTCCGCTCGAACCCCCTGTGAAAAACACCGTGTCCACCTGATCAACCCGCACGTTGGCGTCGTTCAGCAACTGGGTCACGCTGTTGCGCACGCGCTCCAGCAGGTTGTCGATGGCCGATTCGAACAGTGCCCGGCTCAACTCCACGCTCAAACCCGGTTCGATGCGGTCCAGCGGCACATGGCGGCTGTCGGCGTGGGTCAGCTGGATCTTGGTTTCTTCCACTTCCATGGCCAGCCAGTGGCCGGCGCGCTGGTCGATCAGCTTGAACAGGCGATCGATGCCGCCGGTGTCTTCGATGTCGTAACGCATGCTGCCCAGCGCCAGGGTCGACTTCTGCGAGTACACCGAGTTGATGGTGTGCCAGGTCGCCAGGTTCATGTGGTGGCTGGTCGGCATGTAAGCGCCGCTCTTCATCCGGCTGCCGTAGCCGAACAGCGGCATCAGGCCTTGCAGGCTCAGCTGTTTGTCGAAATCGGTCCCGCCGATGTGCACGCCGCCGGTGGCGAGGATGTCATCGTGACGGTTGTCGTGGGTACGGCGCTCCGGGGACAGGCGCACCAGCGAGAAGTCGGACGTACCACCACCGATATCGACAATCAGTACCAGCTCTTCTTTTTCGATGGTCGACTCATAGTCGAAGGCCGCCGCAATCGGTTCGTACTGGAACGAAACGTCCTTGAAGCCGATGGCGCGGGCCACGTCCACCAAGGTGTTTTCGGCTTCCTGGTCGGCCATTTCATCGTCATCGACGAAGAACACCGGACGACCCAGCACCACTTCCTCGAACTCGCGACCGGCGGCGGTTTCGGCGCGCTTCTTCAACTGGCCGATAAACAGACCGAGCAAATCCTTGAACGGCATTGCCGTGCCGAGGACGCTGGTGTCGTGCTTGATCAGCTTGGAGCCCAGCAGGCTCTTGAGCGAGCGCATCAACCGGCCTTCGTAGCCTTCCAGGTACTCGTGCAGCGCCAGCCGGCCGTACACCGGGCGGCGTTCTTCCATATTGAAGAAGACCACCGAAGGCAGGGTGATCTTGTCGTCCTCCAGCGCGATCAGCGTTTCCATGCCGGGGCGCAGCCAGCCGACGGTGGAGTTGGACGTGCCGAAGTCAATACCACAGGCACGGGCTGGAGATGCGTTTTTCATGTCTTTCGAGTTCCGGTTAAAAAACGGCCGCGCAGTGTATGCCAGTGCGGCGCAGATTCGAAGGCCGACTATCCGCTAAATCTCAGCTATTAGCGCCTTGAAAGACTATCCTTCGCCCCAAACTTGTCTGCATTGGGCCTGGCAGCCACAGGACGGTCGAAAGAACCGCCGACCGCTGCCGATAAACTTCTGATGCGCTGCCCGGTCACAACCTTGAGATCGGTCAACCCTGCAACTGCCAATGCGAGCAGACTGCCGGTGGCGGCGCGATATCGATAACGGATGGTGATTCCCTCGATGGACTTCAAAGACTATTACAAGATTCTCGGTGTGGAACCGACCGCGGACGATAAGACGATCAAGGCCGCCTATCGTAAGCTGGCGCGTAAATACCACCCGGACGTCAGCAAGGAAAAGGACGCCGAGTCCAAATTCAAAGACGCCTCGGAAGCCTACGAAGCGCTGAAAAGCGCCGACAAGCGCGCCGAATATGACGACTTGCGCAAATACGGCCAGCACGGCCAACCGTTCCAGGGCCCGCCGGGTTGGCAGGGGCGTGGTGCAGGCGGTTTCGGTGGAGGTCAGGACACGGGCGATTTTTCGGACTTCTTCAGTTCGATTTTCGGCAACCGTGGCCCTGGTTTTGGTGGTGGACAGTCGGGCCGCAGCGCCGGACGTCGAGGGCAAGACGTGGAAATGGAACTCGGGATTTTGCTGGAAGAAACCCTCTCGAACGAATCGAAGAAGGTCACGTTCCAGGTGCCGCAGTACAACGCTGCCGGCCAACACGTCAGCAATACCAGCAAAAGCCTGAACGTGAAGATCCCGGCCGGCGTGGCCGACGGCGAGCGCATCCGCCTCAAGGGCCAGGGTGCGCCGGGCGTTGGTGGCGGGGCCAATGGCGACCTGTTCCTGATCATTCGTTTTGCGCCGCACCCCAAGTTCGACGTCGAAGGCGAGAACCTGATCATTACCTTGCCGCTGGCTCCGTGGGAGTTGGCATTGGGTACTGAAGTGGCAGTGCCTACACTGACAGGCAAGATCAACCTCAAGGTTCCGGCCGGCAGCCAGAACGGCCAGCGCATGCGCGCCAAGGGCCATGGTTTGCTGAACAAGGCCGGTCATCGCGGTTATTTGTTTGTACAACTCAAGGCTGTCATGCCTAAAGCCGCGGACGACGAGGTCAAGGCGTTGTGGCAGGAGCTGGCGAAAAAAGCGGCTTTCAACCCGAGAGAACACTTCTGATCCCAGAGACGGAGTAGCCCATCATGAGCAACCCCCTGATCGTTCAACTGGACATGGCAGAATTCTGTGAGGCGACCGACCTGTCGGACGTCTACGTGATCGAAATCGTCGAACACGGCATCCTCGAACCTCAGGGCAAGCACCCCAAGGATTGGCGTTTCAACGATTATGAGTTGGCGCTGGCCAAACGTGCCGCCAAGCTGCGGCACGATCTGGAGCTGGAGTGGGAAGGCGTCGCCCTGGCGCTGGACCTGCTAGAAGAGGTCCAGCAACTGCGGGCCGAGAACCGCATGCTCAAGCAGCGCTTGGCTCGGTTGGTGGTTGAGTAATCGCTTCTACAGTTTTGTGGTGCCTGTAAGGGCCCTTCGCGAGCAGGCTCGCTCCCACATTCGACCGCATTCCATCTGAAGGAACTCGGTTTAATGTGGGAGCGAGCCTGCTCGCGATGAACGATAACGCGGTCTCCCGCCGTCAAACTTTCCTGGGCAACACCACCGTAAACAGCGTCCCATCGGTCTCGTTCGAGCTGACCTCGATCGTCCCCTGATGGGCGTCGACCACTTCCTTGACGATAAACAGGCCCAAACCAAGGCTGGTGGATGGCTGACCGAGTTCTTCGTCGGCGCTGCGAACCAGTGGATCGAAGATCGTGCCGATAGCATCCTCGGGAATCGGCGTTCCGTCGTTATGCACCGTGAGGCGAACCGCGTCGGGTTCGCCGCTGAGGGTGACGGTCACGTCACGCTTGTTCGAACCGTGCTGCAATGCATTGCCGATCAGGTTCTGCAGCAGTTGATCAAGCCGCCCGGCATCCCACACACCTCGGGTGTCACCCAGTACTTTCAGCGTCGGATCGCACTCCGGGTTACCGGCGCAGGCTTGAGCAATCGCCGCCTGTGCGGCGTCGGCCAGGTCCATGGGCGACGGTTCGATCGGCAGGCTCTTGCCCAAGCGGCTGCGCACCAGTTCCAGCAAATCGCTGACCATCACTGCCATGTGCCGTGCACCGCGCTTGATGTTAATTGCGAAGGTCAGCGCATCGTCTTCAAGCGTGGTTTTGCGCAGCAGCATTTCAGTGGACATGCTCACCGCTTGCAGTGGCGCGCGCAGGTCGTGGCCAAGAATCGCCAGGAAGATGTCCCGCGAGCGATTGACCTGTTCGGCATAGGCGGCCGTAGATTCGGCGAGCGCTTCGTCGATGGCTTCGTTGAAGCGGATCATGTCCTGAAAGTAGGCCAGGTCCGGCGACTCCAGGTTATTGACCCACAGGCGAATCACGCAGGCGCGCAGGTGACGAAATTCGCTGGTCATCTGCACCAGGTCGAAACCCACGGTATGGCGCAATTCGCCATGGCTGGCGCTGGCTTCGTCCAGGCCCGGGGTTTTTTCCGGGCCTTCACCCTTGGCCTTGGCGACCTGTTCGCTGGCGCTTTGTGCAGTGGTCATGTCTCGCGCCGCGGCCAGCAGAATCGCCTTGGCGTGGTCGCGCAAGGCTGCTCGCTCCATGTTTTCAGCTGCCGGTGTGATGGTTCTGGCGAACTGTTCCCATTCATCGACGATACGGTCCACGTGTTGCGTGATGAACTCGGGGAGGCGCATGTCCGGTTTCCTGCTTGGAATGTCCGGGGATCTTAGCCTCTTTACCGACGGGCAAAAACTACCGCTGAGGATCAGGATCACGTACTGGGGCTCTCGGGTGGTATTTAATTATTTTTCAGGTTCTAAAAATCAATGTTGTTTTGCATATTTTGGGTTGATTCAGCAGATTTTTAATCTTTTGTTTTTGAGGGCGTTCAATAAGCTGGTGGTTCTGCTAATCGCATAGGGATTTGCGAAAATGACTGTAGTGCCAGAAAACGCCACGTCGGAAATTTCTCCGAAAGTCGTGGGTTTAATCGATAACGTTTATTCGGATTATTTCGCGGAAAAAGTTCCAGTCCTGATTAAAGGTGCCCCGGTCTCAAGACTGGAGTCGATAATGGACCTCACGCCTGGTTTTCCGGATTGGTACGTCAACGCACGGCCAATTGATCGTCAATACTTGCAAGAACTCATACAGGAGCGCTGTC
The DNA here is from genome assembly GCF_054897985.1 of Pseudomonas sp. LB3P25. NCBI lineage: Bacteria > Pseudomonadati > Pseudomonadota > Gammaproteobacteria > Pseudomonadales > Pseudomonadaceae > Pseudomonas > Pseudomonas sp. LB3P25. The sequence continues at coordinate 863,257 of NZ_CM142711.1, forward strand.
GATTACAAGATGCTGTATCCGACAGGCTCGGGGACTTGCAAGCGGATATCAATGAATTCGCGAAGCCATTACTCGCTCAAGCCATCAAAGACGAGCTGAAATTCGAACTGGACGTGAGCACGACTTCATTGCGCCTGTATGCTCCCGCCACGCTGGGTTTTGGCATCGATACCCAGGCCAGTCGAGTCAGGCAATCGTCACTGTTGGACGCCGCCCTGCACAACTTCGAGTTGTCTGAAACCCTTGACGGCGCCTTTCGCGACGGTTCAGGCATCTTCATAAAAGACGCTGAGGGGGAACTTCAGCGCCATGAGTTGACTGTTGAAAAGTTTGCCAAGTTGTGTCGCAAACTGGATATCGGTGCGCAGTATCAGCAACACATCAAGTCCCTGCTGGAACCCACCATCGCCGCTGATCGCACAGAACTTGAACAACGGTTCAAGGCCCATGAAAAGGCGGCGTTCAGTGAGTCCATGCTCATTGCGTTATTGAAGGGAGATATAACCTCGTATACCTACGGCAAACTGAAAGAGGTGCGGGACGACACGAAAGACATACGATACTCAAATCGCCGCTTACACACTCATCGGTTGTCCCTCATGGGCACGAGGCTGACGGGCATCGTGCTATTCAGTGCGGTGGCTGAACCCTCGGAAATAAAAACCGTTATTGAGCAACTGGTTCCGGAGCAACTACAACGTCTGGCAGAGTGGTCTCACCGTCTAGGTATTTTGCCGGGGCAGGAGTTTGAACAGTTCAAGACATTGCAGGCCTTTTTCGCCAACGGCCCGAGCGGCGTAGCTGAAGAAATGGTTCGCCGAAACGACATCTACGAACAGAGCCGGCTGGATGGGACGCTGATCGCCTATGTCCCCGGCGACCCTGATCATCCCCTCAAGCAATATGACTCTTTCACCGATTTCATGAAGGCGCTGACCAGCCAGCTGCGCTCTGCCAAGTACCAACAGTTCTTCAGCCGGTTTGTGCCTCAAAAGGATAAGGGGCGCTTCTTCGCACGCGTCAACGAGCGGTTCACAACCTTTACCTGGAAACAGCGCGAGCCCCTGGACATGGGCCCGTGGTGGCGAGAGACCGCCGTCGAGAACCCTGAGGCCGAACCGATCACCAACGTGATCGACGGCGATTTCTGGCGTCAATTCTGCGTTTGGCGCAAAGACAAGGCGATCGCCGATGCGCGACACATCGCCGTGCCCACGGGCGATGAAGATGCCACTGCTCGCTGGAAACGTCTGACCAGCTACCTGGACATCGGCTGGAACATTTTCAATTTCGGCGCCATGTTGGTCCCCGGTTTAGGCGAAGCCGTGCTGGCCATGATGGTCGGACAAATGATGCTCGAAACCCTGGAGGGGATTGAGGACTGGAGCAAAGGCGACAAGGAAGAGGCAGCGGCTCATCTGACGGGTGTGCTGATCAATTTCGCTCAATTGGCACTCATGGGGGCGGGGCATGTTCTGCCGGGTGGCGCGCCTGCACCGGTCAAAGCCTCACCCTTTATCGACGGACTGAAAAAGGTCGAACTGCCCGATAGCAAAACCCGTCTCTGGAACCCCGATTTAAGCCCTTACGAACATAAGGTGACTTTGCCCAGAGATTCGAAACCCAACGAACGGGGACTTCATCGACATAACGAACAGGACATCCTGGCGCTGGACGGTAAGCATTTCGAGGTGAAAGAAAACCCACAGACCGGGCAACCGCAACTCACGCACCCTAACCGACCAGCGGCCTATCAGCCACGAGTCGAGCATAACGGTGCGGGTGCCTGGCACACCGAACTTGACCGCCCCATCGAGTGGGACAAAACCGCACTGATGCGGCGCCTGGGCCCTTCTGTCGACGGGTTCTCCGACGAAACGCTGGAGCAGATCCGTATCGCCAGCGGTGTCGAAGAGGATGTGCTGCGCAAGCTGCAAGTGGAAACAGAGCCGCCACCGGCGTTGTTGGGCGACACCCTCAAGCGCTTCAATGTTTATGCCGATGTGGGCACGCTGGTGGAGCAGATACGGGCCAATCAGGTCGCGCAGAAATGGGCGGATCATCTGCCGCCGCTGATGACAGAGTTGCCGCGATGGCCGGAGTACAAAAGCATCGAGCTTTTCCCCGGGCCGGAGTTGTGGGGTGACTCCATCCTGCACGGTAACCCGGACGCCTCGCCAGCCCATCGTGTGAAGTTGACCCTTGCCGAACTGAAGGCCGGGAAATTATCTGACCGCGTGGTGGACGCCTTCGACGAGAAGGAAATCCAGCAGATACTCGGCCGCAGTATCAGCAGTGACAGGCAGGTGCGAATCGACGCTTTGCAGGAGCGCCTGGCCATGCGTGCAGAGCAGCAGAAGAAACGCCTCTTCGAGTCGTTCTACAAAAACTCAGAGGCCGAGACTAACGTGGCCTTACTTCAAGACGCCTTCGCAGAGCTGCCGACCAGTATCGCTAAAGAACTGCTGGCGGATGCTTCGCCGCAGGAACTGGCGACGATGGCCGAGCACAAGCGCGTTCCGTTGCATCTCAAGGAGCGGGCTCGTGCGGCGTTGCGGGAGGTGCGGTTGAACCGCGCTTATGAAGGACTGTTTCTCGATGAGCTACACAACCCGGACACCGAAAGACTGGTGCTGCACACGCTGGAATCCCTGCCGGGCTGGCCGGACGATGTGCGCATTGAAGTGCGCAACGGTGCGATGTCTGGCTCGCTTGACGACAGCATCGGCCCGGCTGAAGCCTCTGTCCGCAAGGTCCTGATCAAGAACGAAGACGGCCTGTATGCGGCACGCAGCGAAGACGACCATGAGCTTCATGGCCCCGATAACCTCCTGGCCGCTGTGCTGCATGCCTTGCCCGATGCCGAACGCGAAGCCTTGGGTTACGAGATCAATCAATGGCAAACCATCAGACTCGCCGTCCTGCGCTCCCCTCTGACCCACGACAAGTTCAGAGTGATCCTGGCGGACAACCCTGTGCGAACGCTGAAGTTCGACCCTGAAACCATGCACCTTCGCGGTGGTATGCAAGGCTTCTCCCAAGGGCTTCGTCGTGCGTCCGGGCAACTGACCGCGCAGGAACGTGTCCGGTCACTTCGTCCCGGCTGGAGCGAAACCGACATTCAAACCTATCTGGAGCACAGCGACAGCGGGGACACACCACAGGCGAGGGCAAGTGCCCTTGAAACCGAGTTCAATCAACTCAACGCCAGCTTTCGGCGCTGGCTGGACTCGCCCACACAATCGTTCAGCCTTAGCTCCGATGGCATTTCACAGTGGCAATCGCGCAATAGCGTCTATAGGGCAGTCAGGCGATGCTGGCAGCGCAGTGGTCCCCGGGATCTCGACGCCCAGGGAAACCCGAGAGGATGGGTACTTGATCTGAGCAACATCCCCATGGGGCGGCACCTGGAAACGATGCCAAAACTGGAGGCGAATTTCGAACATGTTACCCAGCTAAAGTTGCTCAACACAGAAATGACCGATGCCCACGCCTCGCTCCTCGATCATTTTCCAAAACTGCGTTCCTTGAATCTGAACAGTAATCGGCTGACTCGCTTGCCCACGGCGGTGGGACGAATGCAATTTTTGACCGAGCTGCACCTGGCCAACAACCGCATCGAATTGACCTTGCAGGCGGTGGACGAGTTGCGCGATCTCTTCCGGCTCGAATCCATCGACCTGCGAAGCAACCCGCTGCGATGGGTGCCAAACATCAGCCGTATGCCCATGTTGCACACGCTGATTCTGGCGGACACCGGGATCAACACCTGGCCCGGTGGTCTGTTTTCCCAGCCACGTTTGCGGCACTTCCATCTGAGCCTGCAGCGCAATCTCATTACCTTTGTGCCACAGGTGGTACCCGGTTCCGTAGAAGCAGAGTTGCTGGCCAGAACGATCTTGAATCGTGAGCCGCAGTGGATATCGGAAGCGAACCTGAATCAGCTGAGAGATTACATCCGCTCCGTAGGCCTGGACCCTGATCGGCCCTATCCGTCCCGTGGTGTGCGCGACAGTCTCGACTGGGAGGAAGGCTTGACGCGAGCGGAATGGGTCGACCTACAGCCGGTATGGAATGAGGTGGAGGATGAGTTCGGCTCGGTCCCGTTCTTCGATCACGTAAGACTGCTCACCAAGTCCAGCCACTTCACTAATGATCGGGTGTTCAGGGTCGACATGACAGCCAAACTCTGGCGAATGCTGGAGGCCATGTTCAAGAACAGCGAACTGCGCAGCAATCTTTTCAAGCAGGCTCAAGAGCCGATCAACTGTGTCGATGCCGGGGCGGCACTGTTCAATGCCACGGGCCTTGAGGTGCTGATTCACGAAGCTTACGAACTGGCCAATCCTGCGCTGGTCGAGGCCGAACTGGTGCTTTTGGCCAAAGGCAAATCCCGCCTGGATGAGCTGACCAGGATCGCTCATAAAGAAGTTGCCAGGCGAATGGAGAACGGCGAAGGCTTCAGGCGGGTCAATGCGCAAGGGGAGGTCACGGGAACCATTGATGAAGTCGAGACTCACCTGGCCTATATGACGGATCTTGCCAGCCGGTTGGACTTGCCGTGGCAATCCCGGGACTTGCAATTCAGAACGCACTCCGGCGTTACCTCGCAGATGATCGACGACGCTTTTAAGCGTGTTCTGGCGTTGGAGGAGGGCGATCTGCTGCGCGATTCGATCAGCGAGCAGCCCTTCTGGGAATCTTACATTCAGGGTTCCAATCGCCGTGCCTTCAAGGCCATCCGGCGTCGGCTCGATGCGGCGACAGAGTTTTACATGGCGCTGGAAAAACGGGCGACCGAGTCTCTTTCCGTACAAGAAAAGGCGCAATTGAAAGAAGAGATCAGGGTACTCGCCGCGGAACTCGGCAAACCGGAAAGTGAGTTCGCCCCGGGTCGTGTCATGAGCGCCGATGAGTATGAAACCGAAATGAAGCAGCTCAACGATGAGCGGCTGTCGCTGCTCAAGACGCTCACCCAACAGGCGATGGATCGGGCAAAACTGCAGCGGGTCGAAATCCCCTTCACCGTAAAACCCTGAACTGTTACTCCGGCACGAAGACTGATGATCTTCGTGCCGGCCCCAATAAGTCGTACATAAGGATATGTACCTTGCGAAACGAACACGAAAGCCCTAAAGCAACCGCTGTGCAATCACCGACTGCCGATCAACAAAGTATTCACGCCGAGTTCATTGCCCAGACCATCCCGGCCTGGCTGGTGAATGCCTCGCCCGAACGGCGAGAGGCGGTGAAAAATGCTCCGATCATTCTTCCCGGTTGGTATCTGGCTGCATCGCAGGCGCAACGCCAGGCCATGAACGTGTGTTTTGAGGCGAGTATGGCGTCCCAAAACCTGCTGGATAAAACCATGTCGCGTCTGCAGGGCATTGATGCTTTTGCCGAACCATTATTGGTCAAGGCACTCAAGGATCAGTTCGCCGTGGAGCTGGACGTCAAGAAAACCTTCCTGCAGCTGAAAAAGCCCTTGGAAATGGGCATTTTCGAAATCGAGGTCGGCACGTTCGAAGTGTTGAATTTGCCTCTGCTGCAAGCCGCGTTGCATAACTTCGAAGAGCATGAGTGTGCGGCCGGCCATTTTCATTCCACATCAGGATTTGTGGCCGAAGCGTCGCCCCCCGGCCAATTCAGCAAGGTGACCACCTCCCTGACGGCGGTGCAGTTTCTGAAGCTGTGTCGGGAGCTGGACATCGGTGCGAAGTATCAGGTTTACCTGAAGGACTTTTTGCAACCAGCGAACCCGGTGGCTGAAGCGGTGCTTCGTCAGCGGTTCGTGACCAGTCAAAAAGACGCCATGCGCGCTGCGGCCGAGCTGGCCCTGCTGCAAAAGGACATTGAGCCAAAGGATTACTCGATGATCCTGGCAGTCATCGACGGTGAGATGAGTCCGCTGGTAGACGATAAGCCAGTCTGGTTTCGTGACCTGGGTCTGATGAAGAAAAAGATGACGGGCTGTGTCCTGTTTCTCATCGGCGAAAAGTTTCGATACTCCGATGAAATGATTCTTTACGTTCCCCATGATCCAGAGCATCCGTTGAAGCGGTACAAGGGCCGAGCGATGGATGCGGAGCTTAAACGCCAATTCATGGCAAGAGATGCTTCGACGCCCAAGGACGGTAACCCGACCGCGTACCAGCGTTTTTTCAGCCAGTTCGTTGACTATGCCGATCGCCCTTACTACTTCGGCCAGTTCACCCGCAAAGCCGCAGACGCGCTGGCGGATCCGTTGGCCGCTCTGCGGTCTCCCTGGATGAAAGGGGTTGATGCGATCAATCCGTTTTCTGTGTTCGTCACACCCAAGGAGTTGCCACCGGAACAACCGCCCAAACAGGTGCCGGTCGAAGACCCCTACATGCGGACGTCGAGCTTTACCCAGCGAGGACTTTGGGGCGCGAATGGCGATCTGTGGGTGGACCTCTACGAGAAGAACCGTGACAAGATCATTGCCGATGCCCGTCACTATGCGGTCCCGACCGCCGATGTGGATGCCAAGGTCCGGGCGCAAAAAATCGCCGTGTTGCTGGAAATCGGCATGCTGGTGTTGAACGGCGTCTCGATGTTTGTACCGGTGCTGGGCGAAGTGATGATCGGCGTCATGGCCGGCCAGCTCTTGAGCGAGACGTTCGAAGGGGTGATCGAATGGAGTGAGGGAGATCACCGGGCCGCCCTGGCGCACATAACCGACGTCGCAGAAAACCTTGCGCTGATTGCGGTCATGCATGGCGCGGGCAAAGGGTTCGCAAAGCTGACGGCCGTCAAACCCGATCCTTTTGTCGAGGGGCTAAAACCGGTCACGCTGCCAACGGGCGAGCAACGGCTATGGAAGCCTGACCTCGGGCCTTACAAAGTCCCCATCAGGCTGCCGGCGGATTTAAAGCCAAACGAACTGGGCCTGCACAGCTACAAAGGTCAGGACATCCTGTCGCTGGATGATGATCGTTTTGTTGTCAGGCAGGATCTGGACGACGGGCAATATCGCATCCAGCACGCGAGCCGTGCGGATGCGTTTGCACCGCGACTGGAACATAACGGTGCCGGCGCCTGGACCCACGAGGCCGAAGAACCCTTGAGCTGGGACGGGCCCATCTTGATGCGGCGTCTGGGCTACCGAGCGCAGGCGTTCACCGATGCACAATTGGAACAGGTACGAGTCGCCAGTGGCGTGGAGCCCGATCAACTGCGTCGGCTGCATGTCGAACAACGGCCGCCAGCGGCGCAGCTGTCCGACACCCTGACGCGATTTCGAATCGACCGGGACATCGAAACATTCAGCGAACAAATCGGCAGCGATGACCCTGAGATCTATGCCAAGGCTGATCTGCGTATGCAATTCAGGGTCATGCGCAGTCAGGAGCTATTACCCGTTACACCCCCGATCAAAGTCCTGGACGGCAAGGCAAAGATTATTTGGGAAGATCCTGTAGCGCAGACCGAACGATCACGCAGGCTGACGTTCGTCGTGAGTGATCGGGACGCGGCGAGGGGCACGTTACTCACGTCGTTGCTGGACATGTTCAAAGCTCGACAGATCGATATCGAGAGCGTTCCGGGGGCGTCGGATTTGACGTTGGATCAGCGCGCCGTTGAGCTGCGCAAGGAAATCGCTCGCGCAGTGCAGAACAAAAAACGCTCATTGTTCGAGTCCGTGTATCGAGAGCAGGATGCCAACGCCAATGGGGCTGTGGAGCGGATCAAGGTGTTTTTCCCGCAGCTGCCCAGCGTTGTTGTGGAACAGATACTGGAAGGCGCGACTCAGGAAGATCTGTTGGCGCTGGGTAAGCCCGGACCTTTGCCTCACAGCATTTATGAGCGAGCCGAATGGGCCCGGCAAGAGCTGCGCGTGTCCCACGCTTATGAAGGCCTTTATCTCGACACCTCATCCGGCATCGACAGCGAACGACTGGCGCTGCGCAGTCTTGAAACGCTGCCAGGCTGGCCGAAGGACGTACGCTTCGAGCTTCGCGAATATGGACCGAAAGGTCAGTTACTGGACACGATTGGTACGCCGCAGACACCGGCGCGTGCGGTGTTGATCGTCGATGAAAACACCCGATTCGCTCAATCGACTTCTGCAAGCCTCTATTCGTCTGTCTTGCAAGCCTTGACGCCAGAGGAGCGGCAAGCATTGGGCTTCACGCTCGAAGAAGCCGAACGATTGAAACTGACGGTGCAGCAAACGCCGTTGCCACGAGATCAGTTCAGGGCGGATCTTCAGAAGCACCGAGTGCTCAAGCCAAGCGTCGAGCCAGGCATGAAACTGCTCGGCGGCGTTGGGCCCTCCCAGGTGATCAACTTCTTTCGAACGCCTCAAGCGCGGGTACTCAAGCTGTACCCCGACTTCAGCGAGGTGGAAGTTGAAGCATTCCTGCGCTCACTGGGCGAAGACATTCGTGGTGGACTGACTCGACGTGAAGCCGAATACGCGACCCTCAAAAATGAGTTGAATACCTGGGTTCAAGCACGGGTCACGGCAGAAAGCAGCCCCGCTGTTGCGGGGCGAATCCCGGGCGGGCGCGAACGTCAGATAGCCAGCAACATCAAGCGTTGCTGGCGGCGGCAGAGCAGTTCGACACTGAGCATTGATTCGACCGTAGAGCTGCCGTCGTTGAATGCCCAATTCAGTCATGTCGAGACGCTCGCGCTGACCGGTACAGGCGTGCGCAACCTCAATGCCTTCCTCAAAGGGTTTACCGGGCTCAAGACGCTGAAACTGGAGGGGATGTCCCGGCTCAGCGAATTGCCTGAGGCGCTCGATGACATGAAAGGTTTGACTCACTTGAGCCTCAGGGGCAGCCGGGTTCGGCTTAACGAGCACAATGTGGCAATCCTCGGTCAGTTGAATGCTCTTGAGGAACTCGACTTGTTGAGAAACCCGTTGGGTATCGCACCGGATTTCAGCACGATGACTCGATTAAGGACCATCAACCTCGGGGGTACGGGAATAGACGAATGGCCGGTGGGCACGACAAACCTGCCCGACTTGCAACTGCTGGACTTGCGCAATAACAACCTGACCGAAGTGCCCCAGGCGTTACTCTCTACAGCCGATGATCAGATCGAAGCGAACGCCAGGGTCAATCGGGTCACCCTTCTGGAAGGTAACCCCTTTACTCGCCAGGGACGGCAGCAGCTCGAGGAATACCGAGAGCGTCTGGCAGCGCTGAGGCCTGAACTGTTGGAGGGAAGTCTTCCTGGCGCATTTAAGGCTCAAGACTCGATGTCCGCCAGAGTTCGTCAGCTGTACCCCGGCTTCAGCGAGCTTGAAGTTGAGCCATTCCTGCAAGCGCTGGGGAGCGGGGCGGAGGTTGAGGCCGAGCTGATCCGCCTTGAGAGGGAGTATGAAACGCTGAATCGGCAGCTATCTGCCTGGGCGTTTTCCGGGGGAGGCGCGCGCCAGCGATACGTGCGGGCTGGCCAGAGGCAAGACTTCTCCCACTTGGCAGACCGATACGAGGCCGCCGAACGCATTCGCCGCTGCTGGAGGCTGCAAACGCCGCAACGATATGCCGTGGACGGCAGCCCGATCGGTGTTGAACTCGACTTGAGTGGCCAGACGCTGGACAGTGTTCCGGACCTCGAGGCCGATTTCAGTCATGTGGGCTCGCTCAAACTCAACAACATGGGCCTGAGTGTGTCGCCAGAGGGATTTCTCTGGCGTTTCAGGGGCGTGCGTTGGCTGGATATGTCGAATAACCAGCTGACAGCGATACCTCCGGCATTGGGTGAGATGCATGGGCTGACCCGCTTGTTTCTCCAAAGGAACCGGATTCGACTGACCCCCGAGACTGCTCAACTGTTGGCCGGGCGGACAACACTCAGGGCGTTGAGCCTGTCTTATAACCCCTTGGGCATGCTGCCGGATTTCAGCCGGATAACGGATATGCGCTCGCTCTCGCTAGTGTCGTGCGACGTTGATGCCTGGCCAGTCGGATTAGGCGAGCAACCCCTGCTGGACGGCATTTATCTGAAAAACAACCAAATTACGACGATTCCGGAGCCAATCATTGTTCCGTCTGCCGAACAGCTGGAGCGCGCGGCGCGGGTCAACAACGTTACACACATTGACGGCAATCCATTATCCGAAGCTGCTCAGCAACAGCTGAGCGATTACTGGGCCCGACTTGAGCGCGAGCGACCTGATCTTGTGGCAATGAGGCGGCCGGGTGCATTCGAGTTTCGGGCACCTGGTCCCGTGCTGCCGGAGCATGCGCAACTAGGTTTGCAAGGACAAACAGCCCTTGGGCGATGGATCAAAGACCTGCCCGCGGATCAAGTACCACTCAGGCAGACCCAATGGCAGTCACTGTACGCGCAGGACGGCGCGGGTGGATTTTTCCGCGTACTCAACGACCTCGAAAATGCTGGCGCTGGCCATGAAGACCTTCAGCGGCGCGTATGGGAGGTCATCGACTCCATCACCGAAGAAAATCCGCAGTCTGAAGCATTGCGCGGGGAGATGTTCGAGTGGGCAGGAAGGCCGGCCTGTTGCGACCGTGCAGCCTTGTCATTCAGTAACCTGGAAATCATGGCGCTGGTGTACAGGGCCCGAACGCTGGCCATGGACGGGGAGCAAAGTGCGGCGCTGCTGAAGTTGTCCCGAGGGTTGTTCCGGCTGGACGAGGTCGAGAAAATCGCACTGGCCGACATCGAACGCCGCACCACCGCTATCCATCAGACGCCGGGTCTGTCAGCGGCCGAACAGGCGCGCCGCATCAGTTACCTGGAAGATGTCGAGATAAAACTGGCCTACCGCATTGGCCTCAAGGACCGGCTCGGATTGCCGGGGCAGCCTCGGCGAGCCAGGTTCACCAGCCTGAGCAACGTCACACCGGCGATGCTGGATCAGGCGTACGCCAACGTGGTGGCACTGGACAACTCACCAGCAGAGTTTCAGTCGCTGGTAGCGAAAGACTTCTGGAAAGACTTCGTGACGAACACTTACCGACCGCAATTCGAAGCGCAACGCGAACCCTATCAGGATCGCCTGGCCAGTCTGCGTGAAAGCCAGCAGGCAGGAGGATTATCAGAGGCGCAATACAAGGCGCAATCCGAAGAGCTGGATGCTCAGCTGCAGATCGAAGAGGCTGCATTGATCGAGAAACTCACGCGAGAGGAGATGGCCAAACATCCGCTCTGAACGGGCATAGGTTGTTTTCAGTAGTGGTTACGCAATAAACAAAGGCCTGGATGCGTATGAGCATCCAGGCCTTTTTTTTGTGCCACTTAACTGATCAAAACAGGAAGTAGCGCTGAGCCATTGGCAACACATCCGCCGGTTCACACCACAGCAACACGCCATCAGCCTTGACCTGATACGTCTGCGGATCGACATCAATATTCGGCAGGTAATCGTTGTGAATCAGATCGGTTTTTTGCACCGACCGGCACCCTTTTACCACCGCGATTTTCTTCTTCAGGCCCAGGGCTTCGGGAAGACCGGCCTCCTGCGCTGCCTGGCTGATAAAGGTCAGGCTGGTGGCGTGCAGCGAACCACCGTAGCTGGCAAACATCGGACGGTAATGCACCGGTTGTGGCGTCGGGATCGACGCGTTGGCATCGCCCATCAAACTGGCCGCGATGGCGCCGCCCTTGAGGATCAGCGTCGGTTTGACGCCGAAGAACGCCGGGCGCCAGAGCACCAGATCGGCCCATTTACCCACTTCGATCGAGCCCACTTCGTGGCTGATACCGTGGGTGATTGCCGGGTTGATGGTGTACTTGGCGATGTAGCGTTTGGCGCGGAAGTTGTCGTTGCCTTCGCCATCACCGGGCAACGGGCCGCGCTGTTTTTTCATCTTGTCGGCGGTTTGCCAGGTGCGCGTGATGACTTCGCCGACACGGCCCATGGCCTGGCTGTCGGAGCTGATCATCGAAAACGCGCCGAGGTCGTGGAGGATGTCTTCGGCTGCAATCGTCTCGCGGCGAATTCGGCTTTCGGCGAACGCCACGTCTTCGGCAATGCTCGGGTCCAGGTGGTGGCAGACCATCAGCATGTCGAGGTGTTCGTCGATGGTGTTGCGGGTGAATGGCCGGGTCGGGTTGGTCGAGCTCGGCAGCACGTTGGCAAAACCGCAGGCCTTGATGATGTCCGGCGCATGACCGCCGCCCGCGCCTTCGGTGTGGTAAGTGTGGATGGTGCGGCCCTTGAAGGCGGCGAGGGTGGTTTCGACAAAACCCGATTCGTTGAGGGTGTCGGTGTGAATCGCCACTTGCACATCGTACTGGTCGGCGACGTTCAGGCAGTTATCGATGCTGGCCGGGGTGGTGCCCCAATCTTCGTGCAACTTGAGGCCGATGGCGCCGGCTTTGACCTGCTCGATCAACGGCTCCGGCAGGCTCGCGTTGCCCTTGCCGGTGAAGCCAATGTTCATCGGGAACGCATCGGCAGCCTGGAGCATGCGCGCCAGGTGCCACGGTCCTGACGTGCAAGTGGTGGCGTTGGTGCCCGTGGCCGGGCCGGTGCCGCCGCCGATCATGGTGGTGACGCCGCTCATCAATGCCTCTTCGATCTGTTGCGGGCAGATGAAATGGATGTGCGTGTCGATGCCGCCGGCAGTGAGGATCATGCCTTCACCGGCGATGACTTCGGTGCTGGCGCCGACCGCAATGGTGACGTCCGGCTGGATGTCCGGGTTGCCGGCCTTGCCGATGGCGGCGATGCGCCCGTCCTTGAGACCGACGTCGGCTTTGACGATGCCCCAGTGGTCGATGATCAGGGCGTTGGTAATCAGCGTATCGACCACTTCTGCGGCGAGTAATTGGCTTTGGCCCTGGCCGTCGCGGATGACTTTGCCGCCGCCGAATTTCACTTCTTCACCGTAGGTGGTGAAGTCTTTTTCCACTTCGATCCACAGCTCAGTGTCGGCCAGACGGACCTTGTCACCGACGGTGGGGCCGAACATGTCGGCGTAGGCTTGTCTTGAGATTTTCATGCGCTTGCCTTGAGATTCAATTGGATTTGAGACCGCTCGCATAGCTCGCTATCGCAGCCTCGCTCCGCTCGACAGCTCCTACAGGGGACCGCGTTTTCCTGTAGGAGCTGTCGAGCAGAGCGAGGCTGCGATCTTTTGGGAGCACCGCATCTTTCAGTCGAGATCACCCATGATCCTGCCGGCAAACCCGAACACCCGACGATGTCCGTCCAGGTCGACCAACTCAACCTCGCGGCTCTGCCCCGGCTCGAAGCGCACGGCGGTGCCGGCGGGGATGTTCAGGCGCATGCCGCGGCTGGCGGCGCGGTCGAAGGTCAGGGCGTCGTTGGTTTCGAAGAAGTGATAGTGCGAGCCGACCTGGATCGGGCGGTCGCCACTGTTGGCCACCTTCAGGCTGAGGGTACGGCGACCGACGTTGAGTTCGATGTCGCCGGGCTGGATCTGGTATTCACCGGGAATCATTAATGGGCTCCCTGGAGAATCTTGTAGTAAAGCGCGGTCGATTTGTACCGGCCACTTGGGTCACAGGCGTAGTCGGGGATTTCACCTGCTTTGGTGTAACCCAAGGCTTTGTAGAAGTCTTCCGCGGGGGAGCCGGCCTCGGTGTCGAGATAGAGCATGCCGCGCTTGTACTGGAGGGCGGCGGTTTCCAGAGCGCTCATCAACTGTTGGCCCAGACCCCGGCGACGCGCATGTTCGCGCACCAGCAGTTTCTGCACTTCAGCACGGTTCAGGCCGTTGGCTTTCTGGCACAGGGTCAGTTGCACACTGGCCTGCACTTGCTCGTCTTTGACCACCACCCACAGCAGCACGTTGCCCTTGTTCAGGTTCTCCTGGACATCATCGAAATAGGCTCGGGCTTGAGTGGCGTCCAGGTTGGCCATGAACCCGACGCTGGCGCCATAGCCGACGGCGTCGAGCAGCAGATCAATCAAACCCTGACGATAGTGCGCAAAGCTTTCAACATTGACGCGGCGTAGTTGGGCGGCGTTCATGGGAAATTACTCCTTGTTGGCAGTCGGCGGTTCCGCGCCAGGATTGAGGGTCAGTTGCATAAAAGTCAGATCGAGCCAGCGACCGAACTTGGTGCCCACCTGGGGCATCTGCCCGGTCGTCACGAAGCCGGTTCGCTCATGCAGGCGAATAGAAGCGGTGTTACCGCTTTCGACGGCGGCGACCATCACGTGTTTGTCGCAGCCTTTGGCGCGTTCGATCAGCACTTCCATCAGCCGCGGGCCGAGACCATTGCCGCGCTGGTCGCTGCGCACGTAAACCGAGTGCTCGACGGTATGGCGGAAACCGTCGAACGGTCGCCAGTCACCAAATGAAGCGTAGCCCAGCACCGTGTTGTCGCCGTCGACGATCACCAGAATCGGGTAGCCCTGGGATTGCCGGGCGCTGAACCAGGCCTGGCGGTTGCCCAGGTCCACGGTCTGTTCGTTCCAGATGGCCGTGGTGTTGAGTACGGCGTCGTTGTAGATGTCGCGGATCGCCGGTAGATCGGCGTGCACCGCATCGCGGATTTGATAGGTCATGACGCGTCCTCAGGCGATCGGTTGATGAACAGTGACCAGTTTGGTGCCGTCGGGGAACGTCGCTTCGACCTGGATCTCCGGGATCATTTCCGGGATGCCTTCCATCACTTGATCGCGGCTGAGCAGGGTGGTGCCGAAGTGCATCAGCTCGGCCACGGTCTGGCCGTCACGCGCGCCTTCGAGCAGCGCAGCGGAGATGTAGGCCATGGCTTCCGGGTAATTGAGTTTCACGCCGCGCGCCAAACGCCGCTCAGCCACGAGGCCGGCGGTGAAGATCAGCAGCTTGTCTTTTTCGCGAGGGGTCAGGTCCATCGTTTGGAATCCATTGTTGGCAGAATGAAAATCTAATGTCTTGCATCCTCTTGTAGGAGCTGTCGAGTGAAACGAGGCTGCGATCTTTTGATCTTGATCTTTCCTGGCATCGCTGAAGATCAAAAGATCGCAGCCTCGTTTCACTCGACAGCTCCTACAGGGGATATGTGTTCAGGTGGCCCATATTCTTGGGGGGACAGCTTCTCGGCAGAGCAACGCAGGCCTGAGCAATCGCCACAAATCAATCAGCCAACCGCGCGCCAGCAGCGCTTCACTGGCCAGGCACCGTGCAACCAGAAGCCCCGGCAATTGCGTCAGATCTCCGCGCACTTCGTTGGGCAGAGAACGGCAACGCTCCAGCAAATCACTTTCGATGTCCCCGGTCACCAGCAACGTCGCAAACACCGGTTGCCCATCCAGCCCAATCGGCGAATCAAGCAAACCGTCATTCCCGACAATGCGCTGGCGTTCGTGCCAGAGCAACTGGCCGTCGCGGCGGATATCCAGCTGCGCCTGAAAATGCCCGAGGTCGAAGCGCTCGCCACTGGCCGGGCGACCCAGCGCCACCACGTCCCAGTAAAACAACCGCGCATCGCCTTCCAGATCAATCGAGGTGCTGAGTTCAGCCTGGGCGGCGCTGAAGATAATCGTCTCTTGTGGCAGCCATTCCAGTGTCGCGCCGGCGGCTACTTTCAAGTCGAGCTTCTGATAAGCGGGTCCCGACGCGCGATACCACTTGGCCGCGCCAGGGCTGGTGATTTGCGCCCAGGCATCAGGGCCGACACTGGCCGAGATATCCAGCCGATCACCACCGGCAATCCCGCCCGGCGGGTGCACGATGATGTGCTGGCAAACTTCCGGCCCTTCGGCATACAGATGCTTCTGCACTCGCAGCGGGCCTTTATGGCGGCGCTGAACCGGGCGCGTGCTGTCGCCGAATCGGGCGTAGCCGAGTTCCAGCTCGGCGTGCCAGCTGGGGGTAAACAGGGCAGTGGGAAGAGGTAAATTCATGGCTTCTAATTATCGTTGGGACGCTACAGATTAGATCGTAGCCTTATATCGTAACCAAACCGCGTACACCCTCGGCTTCCATATTTTCTCCGCGACCCTGTTGCACGATTTCGCCCCGGGACATCACCAGGTACTGATCGGCCAGTTCGGCGGCGAAATCGTAGAACTGCTCCACCAGCAAAATCGCCATATCACCACGGGCTGCGAGCTTCTTGATGACCGCGCCGATTTCCTTGATCACCGATGGCTGGATGCCTTCGGTGGGCTCGTCGAGAATCAGCAGGCGTGGACGGCTGGCCAACGCTCGGCCGATCGCCAATTGCTGCTGTTGACCACCGGACAAGTCACCGCCGCGCCGCTGCTTCATCTGCAGCAGCACCGGAAACAGCTCGTAGATGAACGCCGGGACTTCCTTGGCTTCAGCGCCGGGAAATCGCGACAGGCCCATCAACAGGTTTTCTTCTACGGTCAGCCGGCCGAAAATTTCCCGACCCTGAGGCACGTAAGCGATCCCGGCATGAACCCGTTGGTGTGGTTTGAACGTGGTAATCGGTTTGCCTTCCCAGTTCACCGCGCCTTCTTTGGCTGGCAGCAAACCCATCAGGCACTTCAGCAGGGTGGTTTTGCCCACACCGTTGCGCCCGAGCAGGCAGGTGACTTCACCGACTTTCACGTCAAACGTCAGGCCCCGCAGGATGTGGCTACCGCCGTAATACTGATGCAGCTTGTCGACTTGCAGCATGTTCAAATTCTCCTCAATCCCCTGTGGGAGCGAGCCTGCTCGCGAAGGCGCAGGCACATTCAACATATGAGTCGCCTGACGCGCCGCATTCGCGAGCAGGCTCGCTCCCACATAAAATCAATGCTCATAGTCTTCAGCGACCGAGGTACACCTCGATCACGCGCTCGTTGTCCTGCACCTGTTCCAGCGACCCTTCAGCCAAAACACTGCCCTGGTGCAACACGGTGACGTGGTCGGCGATGGAGCCGACGAAGCCCATGTCGTGTTCCACCACCATCAGCGAATGCTTGCCGGCCAGGCTCTTGAACAATTCGGCGGTGAATTCGGTTTCGGCGTCGGTCATGCCCGCCACCGGCTCGTCGAGCAGCAGCAGTTGCGGGTCCTGCATCAACAGCATGCCGATTTCCAGAAACTGCTTCTGACCGTGGGACAGCAAACCCGCCTGACGATTGACCGAAGTGGTCAGACGAATGGTGTCCAGCACCTCGGCGATGCGATCTTTCTGTTCGCCACTGAGGCGCGCCCGCAGGCTGGCCCACACCGATTTGTCGGTTTTCTGCGCCAGTTCCAGGTTCTCGAACACGCTCAAGGCTTCGAACACCGTCGGCTTCTGGAACTTGCGGCCGATGCCGGCCTGGGCGATTTGCACTTCGCTCATCTGAGTCAGGTCGAGGGTTTCACCGAACCAGGCCTTGCCGTGACTGGGGCGAGTCTTGCCGGTGATCACGTCCATCAGCGTGGTCTTGCCCGCGCCGTTGGGGCCGATGATGCAACGCAATTCGCCGACGCCGATGTACAGATTCAAGTCGTTCAGTGCCTTGAAACCATCGAAGCTGACGCTGATGTCTTCAAGCGTCAGGATTGTGCCGTGGCGCGTATTCAGACCGGGACCGACACGTTGGCCGAGGCCGATGGCGTCACGGCTGCTGCCGGCGTCCCTGTTGGGTTCCAGTGGCGGAAAAAACGCCGGTTCGAGCATGAATTCAGCCGTCGCAGTGACTCTCATTGTTCACCTCTTTTTTTCAGCAAACCGATCACGCCTTTGGGCAGGTACAAGGTCACGACGATGAACAGCGCGCCGAGGAAAAACAGCCAGTATTCCGGGAAAGCCACGGTGAACCAGCTCTTCATGCCGTTGACCACGCCGGCCCCGAGCAACGGGCCGATCAGCGTGCCACGACCACCCAGCGCCACCCAGACCGCGGCTTCAATGGAGTTGGTCGGCGACATTTCACTCGGGTTGATAATCCCGACTTGCGGCACGTACAGCGCGCCGGCCAGGCCACACAACACCGCGCTCAGTACCCAGACAAACAACTTGAAACCGCGTGGATCGTAACCGCAGAACATCAGACGATTTTCGGCATCTCGCAGGGCGGTCAACACCCGGCCGAACTTGCTTTGCGTTAGCCGCCAGCCGATGAACAGGCTTGCCACCAGCAACACCACGGTGGCGAAAAACAGCACCGCGCGGGTGCCCGGTTCGGTGATGCCAAAGCCGAGAATGGTGCGGAAGTTGGTGAAGCCGTTGTTGCCGCCAAACCCGGTTTCATTGCGGAAGAACAGCAGCATCCCGGCGAAGGTCAGGGCCTGGGTCATGATCGAGAAATACACGCCCTTGATTCGCGAGCGGAAGGCGAAGAACCCGAACACCAACGCCAGCAACCCCGGCGCCAACACCACCAGGCACATCGACCAGAGGAAACTGCTGGTGCCGGTCCAGTACCACGGCAACTCGGTCCACGACAGGAAGGTCATGAACGCCGGCAACTCATCACCCGAGGCCTGGCGCATCAGGTACATGCCCATCGCATAACCGCCGAGGGCGAAGAACAGGCCGTGACCAAGGGACAAGAGACCGGCGTAACCCCAGACCAGATCGAGGGCCAGCGCGACAATCGCGTAGCAGAGAATCTTGCCCACCAACGTCAGCGTGTAAGCCGAGACGTGCAACGCGCTGTCCGCCGGCAACAGCGACAGTAGCGGCAATGCCAGCAGCAGAACGAGGATCACCGCGCCGATGGCGATCGTGACTTTGGGGCCGGCCTTTTGCGTGGCCGTGAGCATCAGAGGCTGGTTCATCAGTCGATCACCCGTCCTTTCAGTGCGAAGAGGCCTTGCGGACGTTTCTGGATAAACAGAATGATCAACGCGAGGATCAGGATCTTGCCGAGCACAGCACCGATCTGCGGTTCGAGAATTTTGTTGGCGATGCCGAGGCCGAACGCGGCCAGCACGCTACCCGCCAATTGGCCGACGCCACCGAGCACCACCACCAGAAACGAGTCAATGATGTAGCTCTGGCCGAGGTCCGGACCGACGTTGCCGATCTGGCTGAGCGCTACACCGCCGAGCCCGGCAATGCCGGAGCCGAGGCCGAAGGCGAGCATGTCCACGCGTCCGGTCGGTACGCCGCAGCACGCGGCCATGTTGCGGTTCTGGGTGACGGCGCGAACGTTCAAACCCAGGCGCGTCTTGTTCAGCAGCAACCAGGTGAGGACCACAACAAACAGCGCGAACGCGATGATCACGATGCGGTTGTAGGGCAGCACGAGGTTGGGCAGCACTTGAATCCCGCCCGACAACCACGCCGGGTTGGCCACTTCGACGTTCTGCGCGCCGAACACCAGTCGCACCAGCTGAATCAGCATCAGACTGATCCCCCAGGTGGCGAGCAGGGTTTCCAGTGGGCGACCGTAGAGGTGACGAATCACCGTGCGTTCCAGCGCCATGCCGATAGCGGCCGTGACAAAAAACGCTACCGGCAGAGCGATCAGCGGATAGAACTCGATGGCTTGCGGGGCGAAGCGCTGGAACATCAACTGCACGACATAGGTCGAGTACGCGCCGAGCATCAGCATCTCGCCGTGGGCCATGTTGATCACGCCGAGCAGGCCGAAGGTGATCGCCAGACCGAGTGCGGCAAGCAACAGGATCGAACCCAGCGACATGCCACTGAAGGCTTGACCGAGGATCTCGCCGATCAGCAATTTGCGTTTGACCTGAGCGAGGCTGGTTTCGGCAGCGGTGCGTACGCCGGCGTCGGCTTCGACACCGGGTTGCAGCAGGCTTTCGAGGCGGGTGCGAGCCAGTGGGTCACCGGTTTCACCGAGCAGACGCACAGCGGCAAGGCGCACGGCCGGGTCGGTGTCCACCAGTTGCAGATTGGCCAGCGCCAGGCTCAGGGCGGCGTGAACGCTTTCGTCGTGTTCGCCAGCCAGTTGCTGGTCGAGAAATTTCAACTGCGCCGGTTTGGCGCTTTTCTGCAATTGCTGCGCGGCGGCCAGACGCGTTTTGGCGTCGGTGGCGAGCAATTGGTGGCTGGCCAGCGCGGTGTCGATCAGACCGCGCAGGCGATTGTTCAGGCGCAGGGTTTTGGCTTGGCCGTCGAGAGTCAACTCGCCTTGCTGCAAGGCGTTGATCAGCTCGATACGGGCGGGATCGGGCTGCGCGGCCCAGGCTTCCAGAAGCTTGGCTTGCTGCACGGGATTGGCCGCGACGAAGTCTTCGGCGTCGCTGGCCTGTACGGCCATCGGCAGTAAGAGCGCGAGGGCGAGGATGAAGCGGTAAAGGGCAGTGGGCATTGGTGGTGTTCCTGTTAAATCGACCCCTCACCCCAGCCCTCTCCCCAATGGGGAGAGGGGGAAAGGGGGCCGATCTTCATGCTTTTCAAATCCTGAGTTCGACTTGATTGCGCAGGTCGAAGTAGCTCGACCAGACAACTCGGTCAGTCCCCTCGCCCCTCTGGGGAGAGGGTTAGGGTGAGGGGGGGATTTCAAGCCCACCCCAAACTCCAGATCCGCCTCAGTTGCTCTTCACCGCATACTCCGGCTTCTTATCGTTACCCGATATGAACGGGCTCCACGGCTGAGCACGGATCGGCCCTTCGGTCTGCCACACAACGTTGAACTGACCGTCCGCCTGAATCTCGCCGATCATCACCGGTTTGTGCAGGTGGTGGTTGGTCTTGTCCATGGTCAGCGTGTAACCCGACGGCGCGGCAAAGGTCTGGCCGGCGAGGGCTTCGCGGACTTTGTTGACGTCGGTGGACTTGGCTTTCTCAGCCGCTTGCGCCCACATGTGAATGCCCACGTACGTGGCTTCCATCGGGTCGTTGGTCACCGCTTTGTCGGCGCCCGGCAGGTTGTGTTTCTTGGCGTAGGCTTTCCAGTCGGCAACGAACTTCTTGTTCGCCGGGTTCTCGACCGACTCGAAGTAATTCCACGCCGCGAGGTTGCCCACCAGTGGCTTGGTGTCGATACCGCGCAGCTCTTCTTCACCCACCGAGAACGCCACGACCGGAACGTCAGTGGCTTTCAAGCCCTGGTTGGCCAGCTCTTTATAGAACGGCACGTTGGAGTCGCCGTTGACGGTGGAGATGACCGCTGTCTTGCCACCGGCCGAGAATTTTTTGATGTTGGCCACGATGGTTTGATAGTCGCTGTGGCCGAACGGGGTGTAGACCTCTTCGATGTCCTTGTCCGCCACACCTTTAGAATGCAGGAACGAGCGCAGAATCTTGTTGGTGGTGCGCGGGTAAACGTAGTCGGTGCCCAACAGGAAGTAACGCTTGGCGCTGCCACCTTCTTCGCTCATCAGGTATTCCACCGCCGGGATCGCCTGCTGGTTCGGCGCGGCGCCGGTGTAGAACACGTTCGGCGACATCTCTTCACCTTCGTATTGCACCGGGTAAAACAGCAGGCCGTTGAGTTCTTCGAACACCGGCAACACCGATTTACGCGACACCGACGTCCAGCAACCGAACACCACGGCGACCTTGTCCTGAGTCAGCAGTTGACGGCCCTTTTCAGCGAACAACGGCCAGTTCGACGCCGGGTCAACGACCACCGGCTCCAGCATCTTGCCGTTCACGCCACCCTTGGCGTTGATCTCGTCGATGGTCATCAACGCCATGTCTTTGAGCGACGTTTCGGAGATCGCCATGGTGCCGGACAACGAATGCAGAATACCGACCTTGATGGTCTCGGCGGCCTGGACAGTCCAGGTCATGCCCATCGCGGCAATGCTTGCCGATAGTGTGAAAGCCTTGATCAAGCTGCGACGCTTCATTGTGCGATCTCCATGAATTTATGAATTTTCTTGGTTGGCAGATGCGGACTACTGAAGGGTCTTTAGCAAGGGCTGTGCCTGGTCGGCAAAAGGCAGGGAAATGTCGTATTAGAGCGGTTGCGCGGTTTGGCGGCGCACCATGAAGGGACGAGGTCGGGGCGGTGGTGCGAGAGGGTGCGCCACATTGGGGCGCAGACCTTGCAGACAATACCGATCCAATGTGGGAGCGGCGGTGCGACGATTCGACTTGCTCGCGAAGACGGCGGCACATCCAGCATCAATGTGACTGACACACCGCTTTCGCGAGCAAGTCGAATCGTCGCACCGCCGCTCCCACATTTGAATTGTGTCGGGTGCGGGATCTGTGGACGACGATCAACCCCTGTGGGAGCGAGCCTGCTCGCGATAGCGGAGTGTCAGGCGCAGGGATGTTGAATGTGCTGCCGTTTTCGCGAGCAGGCTCACTCCCACATTTGTTTTTTGTGGTGTATTTAGGTGGGAACGACGTTGTCCACCGCGCGGTTCACGGCCAGTTCCGCCAGCATGATGATTTGCTGAATCGCCATCACCTTATGGCGTTGCGGGCCGATCATGTCGGCGGCGAAATCGCTGGCCATGACACTGGCTGACGCCAACGATTCACAGGCATTGACCAACAGGCTTTCGGTGTCGTTGTCCGGGGCGATCATGAACATGGTGCTGGGGCGGCGGGGTTTTTCCGCGTAGTGCACCGGCGGATCGAGGTAGTAGTCGAGGGCGCGTTTGATGGCGTCGCGATCTCGGAGCAGGTCGTCGTCGCGTGATGGTTCGGGATCGGGGGTGGTGGTGTCGATGGGTGGATCTGGAACTATCTTCTTATTCATTGAAACGTCCTCTAAGCAATTGGAACCATCACTCATCGTTTCTCACGCGACGGAGTGGTGGCAGCTATGTGCGGAGTGAGAAACCGGTAGAGGACTAATTCCGGCCGGACCGAAGTCCGCCCGCACACAGCCGCCATAGAACATTGCAGGCAGCAAATAAGCTGGCGGCAATTATGGTGGTACTGGCGGTGTATTAAAACCTCTACCGGGCTCTCACACCCGATCACTGAGTCTTCAGTGACAGCCACAGACTAGAGAGCCCGCTTCCGACGAACAACCTGAAAAAGGCGTGGGAAACTTCCAGATTCCGACACATCCATTAAACAAAAAAATGGAGCTCCCCCGATTTCTGTAGCAGCTGTCGAGTGAAACGAGGCTGCGAGCTTTTGATCCTGAAAAATCAAGGTCAAAGGCTCGCAGCCTCGTTTCACTCGACCGTTGCTACAGGAGACCCTGTAAATTTTAGCGGCGGCGCATGAGGCCGATGAAGAACAGGCCGCCGATGGCGGCGGTGGCGACGCCGATGGGCAGGTCCTCGGGGGCGATCAGGGTGCGGGCGGCGACATCGACCCACACAAGAAAGACGCTGCCGAGCAACACGCACACCGGCAGCAATCGCCGATGCTCCGCCCCGACCAACCGACGCGCAATGTGCGGCACCATCAGCCCGACAAACCCGATAGACCCGCTGATCGACACCAACACCCCAGTCATCAGCGACGCAATCAAAAACACCCGCAACCGCACGGTGCGAGCATTGAGCCCGAGGGTCACCGCTGTCTGTTCACCGGCCATTAACGCATTCAACGGCCGCGCCATACCCAGCAGCAACACCAGCCCCAACAACACGCTCGCCGCCGGCACCGCGAGCAATTCCCAGCGCGCCAACCCTAGCCCGCCGAGCATCCAGAACATCACCGCCGAACTCGCGCGGTGATCGCCGAGAAACAGCAGCAGGTTAGCAATCGCCATCATCACAAAGGACACCGCTACTCCGCACAGCAGCAGCCGATCACTGTCCAGTCGACCGTTGCGGTTGGCGATTATCAGCACGATCAGCATGCTCGCCAACGCGCCGATAAATGCCGCAATCGGCAAGGTCAGCAAGCCGACGATTTCACCAACATGCAGCACCACAATCACCGCGCCGAGGGTCGCGCCGGAGGTGACCCCGAGCAAATGCGGGTCGGCCAATGGATTGCGTGTCACCGCTTGCAGCACTGCACCGATCAGCGCCAATCCGGCACCCACCAAAGCGCCGAGTAACATCCGCGGAACACGAATCAACCAGACGATGTGTTCCTGCCCGGCGGCCCAGTCCGGCACGCCGAAACCGAAAATCTTGTGCAGCAAAATCCGCCACACCACCTCCACCGGCACCCGCGCCGGGCCAAAGCCCAGCGACACCACACACGACACCAGCAACAACGCGCCGAGGGCGATCAGCAACACAGCGTAGCGACGATTGATCATCCGCCGTGGAAACCCTTGGCCAGGGTTTCGACCGCCAGCACGTTGTCGATGCCTGGCGTGGCCTGCACATACGGAATCACGATGAAGCGCTGATTCTTGATCGCGTCCACCGATTGCAGGGCTTTGTTGTTGAGCAAGAATTGCTCTTTTTGCTCGGCGGTGACTTCGCCGTAATCGACGATCACGATCACCTGCGGATTGCGCTCGACCACGTTCTCCCAGTTGACCCGGGTCCAACTGGCCTCGACGTCATCCAGAATGTTGCGCCCGCCCGCCGCATCGATCAGTGCCTGCGGCATGCCGAGGCGCCCGGAAGTCATGGCCCGATCTTCACCGCTGTCGTAGAGGAACACGCGAGGTTTGTCCGCCGGCAGATCCTGGCGAACCTCGGCGACCTGCGTCTGCATCTCGGCGATCAAAGCATTGGCGCGATCCTGCACGTCGAAGATTTTTCCGAGGTTGCGCAGGTCGTTGTAGGTGTCTTCCAAGCTGGCCGGCGGACGCTTCATCACGAACGCGCAGGACTCGGTCAGCTCGTAGACATTGATGCCCAGCGGCTGCAACGTTTGCGGCGTGAGGTCACCGCCCACGCGCATGCCGTAATCCCAGCCGGCGAAGAAGAAATCGACGTTGGCGTTGAGCAGGGTTTCCACCGATGGGTACTTGGCCGCCAGCTCCGGCAAACCGTCCAGGATGCTCTGCATCTGCGGCGTGACCGACTTCCAGCCGGTCACGCCGCTGTAGCCGGCCATGCTGGGTTTGAGGCCGAGGGCGAGCATCATCTGGGTCATGTTGATGTCGTGGCTGACCGCGTGTTTCGGCGCTTGCTTGAAGGTCACTTCGCGGTTGCAGCTCTGAATCGTCAGCGGATATTTGGTGGCCTCGGCAAATGCTTGGGCATTGCCCAGCAACAGAGCGGCACAAAGCAGGGAACGCAAAGTCATGGTTGGGTTATCCAGGTGATTCGTGGGTAGCCGTGCAAGGGATGTTCATCGATCAGCGCTTCGACGCCGAACACATCGTGCAGCAGTGGGGCGGTCAGGACTTCTTTCGGCGTGCCGCTGGCGACGATGCGCCCGTGATTGATCACGTACAGCCGATCGCAGAAAGCGGCCGCCAGGTTCAGGTCGTGGATACTCGCCAGGGTGCCGATCTTCAGGCGTTTGACCAGTCGCAGCAGTTCGAGCTGAAAGCGCGGGTCGAGGTGATTGGTCGGCTCGTCGAGGATCAGCATTTGCGGTTGCTGAGCCAGGGCACGGGCGAGGATCACGCGCTGCTTTTCACCACCGGAGAGGGTAGCGAAGTCATGGTCTTCGAAACCTTTGAGGCCGACCGATTCCAATGCTTGCGTCGCAAGGTGTCGGTCTTCGAGGGTGTCGCCATCGAACAGGCCTTTGTGCGGCGTGCGACCCATGGCGACCACTTCGTTGACGGTCAGGCCGAAGGCGTCGGGGAACTCCTGCAAGACCACGGCGATGCGTTGCGCGCACCAGCGTGAGGACTGCTTCCAGACGTTGTGGTGATCAAGCTTGACCTCGCCGCTCTCGGGTTTGTTGAAGCGCCAGGCACAACGCAGCAGGCTGGTTTTGCCGCTGCCGTTGGGCCCGATCAACCCGATCAACCCGACAAACTCACCGGCAGCCACGTGCAAGGAGGCATCACGCAGCTGGAACTGGTGATGGCAATGGCCGTGGCCCAGGGGTGTCCAGGCGAGGTTTTTGAGGTTGAGCGAGGTCATGCATTTGCTCTGAGATGTTTGGCGATGCTGATGACGCTTTCGCGAGCAGGCTCGCTCCCACAGGTATTGCGTAATCCCTGTGGGAGCGAACCTGTGCGCGAAGGGCGATTTGAGCCCGAACATAATTATTGCGTTACACAGTAACACTAAAAATAACTATGAGATAAACGCCAGAAGTCTACAGATCCCTCTAAACCGCGCATCTCGCCTGTTTCATGATGAAGGTGAGGCCGATTCAGTTTGCCGATTGAATCGCGACAGCAGCACCCGGTCCAGCACCCAAACCACCACCAGCGAAGCGCCCACCAACGGAAACGCTACCGCCAATGCAAACATGATAACCATCGCGGTTTTCCATTTCGGCAGGTCATGGCGCAGCGGCGGAACACCGAATTTTCCCTGTGGACGGCGCTTCCACCAGATCACCACGCCACTGACGGCGCTGAGCAAAATCATCAGGCAGATCAGCAGCACGATGATCTGGTTGAACACGCCGAACATTTTACCTTCGTGCAGCATCACGCCGATTTCCGTCGCGCGGGCGACGGTACCGTATTGGGCGTAGCGCACGTCGGCGAGGACGTCGCCGGTGTACTGATCCACATGCAGCGTGGCGTCGCTGCGCGGGTCGTCGGCGAACACCGCGATGGTGAACACGCCGGTGGCGGTTGTCGGCAAGGTGATGCTGTAGCCCGGTTCGACCTTGCGTTGCGCAGCGATGTTCTGCACGTCCTGCAAGCTGATGGTCGGCGCGGCGGGGGCCGTTTGCGTACCGCCGTGGGCCATGTGTTCGGCGTGGTCGCCGGACATCGGCATCGGTGTGTTTTCCATCGCCCAAGGCACGGTCTGGCGAGTGGCGGTGTTGAGGCTGCGGGCCTCGACATCGGACTTCGGTACGTCGTCCCACATTGCTGCCGGAAAGACATTCCACACTTCGGCGTATTGCTTGCCCCAGAACCCGGTCCAGGTCATGCCGCTGAGCAGCATCACCAGCAGCAACGACGCGCCCCAGAACCCGGTCACCGCGTGCAGGTCACGCCAGAGCACTCGACCGCGACTGCTCAAGCGTGGCCACAGGATGCCGGCCGCCTGGCCGCGCGGCCACCACAGAAAGACGCCGGAGACCACCAACACCACGCCCCAACCGGCGGCCAGTTCGATCAGTCGATCACCGACGGTGCCGATCATCAACTCGCCATGAATGGCTCGCGCAACCGCTTGCAGATTCTTTTTGGCGTCTTGCTCGCCGAGGATGTCGCCCTGGTAGGGATCGACGAAAACGTTGAGCTCGTTACCACCATTGAGCACGACAAATTGCGCGCTGCGCTCGGCGTTGAGCGGTGGCAAATACTGCTTGATCGTGGCTTGTGGGTAAGCCTCTTTCACCCGCTTGAGCAGGTCATCGGCCGGGACGCTGTGATGCCCGGCCGGGACCTTCAGCAGGCTGCCGTACATCAGCGGATCGAGTTGCGGTTTGAACAGGTAAATGATGCCGGTCAGGGCCAGCATCACCATGAAAGGCGCGACGAACAGACCGGCATAGAAATGCCAGCGCCAGGCCAGGTTGTAGAAATTCACTTTGGGCTGTTTCATTGGTTGTGCTCCGCTTGGCTTGGGTCTTTTGTTGTTGTCTGGTGACTGCTGCGCAGTCATTCGCGAGCAGGCTCGCTCCCACAGGATCAACACTGTTCATGTGGGAGCGGGCTTGCCCGCGATGCTCTTAAAAGCTCATGTCCACTTTGGTCCAGAGCGTGCGCCCCGGTTCTTTGATGGCTTGCGGGTCATTGGCCGGGTAGCCGAAACCGGCGTTGCCGGCCAGGTTCAAGTGTTCGGCGTACGCCTTGCCGAACAGGTTGTCGACGCCGGTGCTGACCTTCCAGTGTTTGTCGATCCGATACGCACCGTTGAGCGAGAACACGCCAAAACCCGAGGTTTTGTCGAAGTCCTTGCCGACGACGTTGCCCTTGTTCTGGTCGATGCGGTTTTGCGCCGCAACGACCCTCCACAAGGCCCCGGCGCTCCAGTTGTCTTCGCTGTAGGTCAGGCCGAAACGCGCGTCCAGCGGCGGCATTTGCGGCAGTGCATTACCGTCGCTACTGTTTTTGCCCCAGGCGTAGGCCAGGGTCGCATCGGCCTTCCAGTGGGAGGTCAGCTTGTAGGCCGCACCCAATTCGCCGCCCATGATCCGTGCGTCGATGTTCTGTGCTTGCGAGGTCATGCCCATCATCCCGGGCGTGTAGCTGAACAGGATGTAGTCGCGCACTTGCCCGACGTAACCCGAGGCCCAGGCTTCGAGGTCTTCGGTTTTGTATTGCAGGCCGAAGTCGAGCTGGGTGGTTTTTTCAGGCTTGATCGAATCGAAGGCATTCACCGAACCGGCAGGCCCCGAGTTCGGCGAAAACAGCTCCCAGTAATCCGGGAAACGCTGGGTGTGACCGAGGCCGGCATACAGCGTGGTCGGACTGTCAGCCAGGTCATGCTCGTAACGGACGAAACCGCTCGGCAATGTGTCGGCGCGGGTGTCGTCGGCGGTCGGGTTAGGGCGCGCCATCATCCCGGAGCCAGTGGTCTGCCGGAAATCCTTGGCCGAAGCGCGGTCCAGTCGCGCGCCGGTAATCAGCCGGTCACGGTCGGCGGCGTACCAGGTCAATTCGCTGAACACGCCGTAGTTGTGAAAGTCGGCGTCCTTGTTGCGCGGCAGATCCTTGTAGACGTCGATGCCCATGGCGCTGCGTTGGCGATGTTCGCTGGTCTGCGCATCGATGCCGCTGATCAACTGCACATCGGCCCAGCGCCAGGTGGCTTTGATCCGTGCGCCGAGGGTTCGACGGTCGACGTTGGAGGCCATGGGACCGGCCATCATTCCGGTGCCGGACGGCGTGCGCAGGGTGTAGTTGTCCATCACGTGGTCGGCATAGTTGTAGTAGATCTGCGCCTCGACCTTATCCAGCACATCACCGATGTTCGACCTTTCGAATCGCAGGCCCAGGCTTTCGCGCTTGAACTGCGAGCCGTCCATGCCGCGCCCGGCGTAACGCGCTTCGCCGTCGCCCTTGCCGGCGGTCAGTTCCAGCAGGGTGTCGGTGTCCGGCGTCCAGCCGAATGCCACGTCACCGTTCCATTTGTCATAGCGCGACGGCACGGTGTCGTTGTTGCCGTCCTGGTAGTCATCGGCCTGCGCGGTGTTGCCGATCACTCGCACGTAACCCAATGGCCCGCCGGCAGCAGCGTCCACCACTTTGTCAAAACGGCCGTCGGAGCCGGCCAGCACGCTGGCGTTCACCCGGGTGCCGAGTTCGCCGAAGCTTTCCGGCTCACGGTCGAAGAGGATGGTCCCGGCCGATGCGCCCGGTCCCCAGAGCACGGTTTGCGGGCCTTTGATCACGGTCAGTTTGTCGTAGGTTTCCGGCGAGATGTACGAAGTTGGTGCGTCCATTCGGCTGGGGCAGGCGCCGAGCAACTGGCCGCCGTTGGTGAGGATGTTCAACCGCGAGCCGAACATGCCGCGCAACACCGGGTCGCCGTTGGTGCCGCCATTGCGTACCAGGGCGAAGCCGGGGATGGTTTTCAGGTAGTCGCCACCGTCGCTGGCCGGCACCGGTTGGCGCGGATCCTTGGGGTTGGTGACGATGGTCAGCGGTGAACTCGGCGCGATGGCGGTGATCACCGTCGGGCTCAGTTCTTCACTGTGGCCCGCGTGTTCATCGGCCAGCACCATAGGTGTCAGCAGTGCACCGCAAAAGAAGGCGGTGGCGTGCCTGAAACGAATACTGGATTCGTTCGGGGCAAAAGAAGCTTGGGCAGCGCTCAAGCGTGTGTCAGCAGAAAACCTGGACATGACAATTTCCATCGAACAGTCGTAAACGACACGGCCGGCAGCCTGCGGCTGTCTTCTAAACCGTGTGAGATCGGAGGTAGGTGTTTACGCGTCGATGGGCGGGGCGCGGGTGCGGGCGCCGGGGAAGAAGGTTTGCCGGGCGTGGCCCAGGCGAGGGGAAGGTGTGGTGAAAGTGGTGGCTTTTGGCGTGTCGAATGCGACGAAGGACTGGCCGCCGGTCAGCGCCGGGCAATTGAATAGCAGGCTGCAATAGCCGCATTTTTCCCAGAGCGCGTGATGTGCGACTTTTGGCGGGCAGTGTTCGGCAGCGGGTTGTGCGTCGTGGTCGGCGTGCTCCATCGCCGACATGTCCATGCTCATCGACATCGACATCGACATCGACATCGACATCGAGGCGCGTTGATCCATCGGCATCGACTGGGAAATCAGCGGGCCGATAAAGATCATCAACATGGCGAACAGGCTGATCCAGCTGCCGCGCGTCAGGCTTAACGGCTGACGACGGTGTGCGGATGACCTGGCGCTAAGCGGGCGCATGGCGTTTTCTGCTCAGTCGATTACTGGGCGTGGGCGTGTATCTGCATGCCTTCCGGCGGCTTCTTCTGCACCGAGACGTCGACCGTCACGTCGCCGGACTTCTCGAAGTGCATCGTCAGCGGGAAGCGCTTGCCATCGCTCAGCTGACTGCGATCTTTCAGGTTTACCAGCATCACGTGATAGGCCATCGGCGCAAAGGTGATGTTGCCACCGGCAGGAATGTCGACGCTCGGCACCTGCTGCATTTTCATCAGATCGTTTTGCATAACGTGCTCGTGCAACTGGGCTTCGCCTGCAATGGGCGAGTCGACACTGAGCAGCCGGTCAGCCGTTTTACCGTTGTTGTGAATCACGAAGTAAGCCGCAACTGTTGGCGCATTGGGTGGCAACTCTTGCGACCACGGATGAGCGATCTCCAGCTCCCCGGCCTTGTATTCGTGAGCATTGGCAAAACAGGCAGGCAGCAGCAACACAGCCAGGACGATGAGTTTGTTCAACATGGCAGTTCTCCAGAACGATTCAATACGCAGGTCAATTGCGAGAAGGAATCACACCAGAGGGGAAGCACGAGGATTGAGACTTGGCCATTGCTGGCGTGGTGTCGGTGTATCGAGAGAGGCGTGAGGCAGGCTTCGATTGGCCTCGAACTGCGCAAGGTACAGTTGCGGCATGTGCCCGGGCAGCGCCACCAGTGGCGCGGAACCTGAACAGCACCAGCAGTGCTGCATGTTGGAGTGATCGTCACTCTGCGGGGTTTTCTGTTCGATATCGCCCAGGGAAATCGCCATCATCTTCGTGCCGCTGGACGAACAGAAACTGCCCCACAGCAACTGCACGGCAGGCGATTTCGCCGTCTGCGCCATCGCTCCGGTCATCGGCATGGCGAGCACGTTGAACAGCACTGCGAAGCAGGCGATCCAGGCAAATGCGAGCCGTTGTCGGGACATGGGACAAATCCAGTGGGTGGGCGATCAGGCGCGGTTATTTAGCCTGATCAGGGCCGATAAGTAAAAAAGCGGCGTGCGGTGTGGTGTCGCAGCGCCATGCTCCATAGCCTTCATGATAGTCGTGAATTACGGATTGCCAGTGCCGTGCGGATCAGCCATCACACAATTTTGTAGCAGCTGCCGAAGGCTGCGTTCGGCTGCGCAGCAGTCGTCAATCCTCCAACCACGATTAACCTGAAAGACCGAGGCGTTTGATTTTACGACTGCTACGCAGCCGAACGCAGGCTTCGCCAGCTGCTACAGGTTATGTGGTGGATTCTGCGGTTAGTGCTGCCAATACGTCTGTCACCGCCCCAAACTCCCGATCAACCCCCGGCAACACCGGCCGCTGCAAAACAAGCACCGGTACCCCATGCTCCCGTGCCACTTCCAGTTTCGGCTCGGTCGCGGTGCTGCCGCTGTTCTTGCTGATCAGCACATCAATCTGCCGACGTTCAAACAGTTCACGTTCGTCCTCGATCAGAAAGGGCCCACGTGCGCCGATGACTTCGCAGCGTTCGTTGCCGGGGTAAACGTCCAGGGCACGCAAGGTCCAGAATTGCTCTGGCGGTATTTCATGCAGATGCTGCAAGGGTTCGCGGCCGAGGGTGAACAGTGGTCGCCGGAACGGTTTCAGCGCTTCGATCAGCTCGGCCCAGTCGCTGACTTCGCGCCAGTCATCCCAAGCCTGTGGTTGCCAGGCTGGGCGTCGCAAGGCCCAGCAGGCAATACCGCTCAACTGCGCGGCAGTGGCGGCGTTCTGGCTGATTTGTGCGGCGTAGGGATGGGTCGCGTCCAGTAGCAGGTCGATCCCTTCATCCCGAATGAACTGCGCCAGGCCTTCAGCGCCGCCGTAACCACCAACGCGAACCTGGCAGGTCAAATCCGTCGGTACGCGTCCGACACCGGCCAGGCTATAGATATGTTCTGGCCCAAGTGTGCGGGCAATGGCCAGGGCTTCGGTCACGCCGCCAAGCAGCAAAATACGCTTCATTGAAAAGCTCCCGCATGACCCACAATCCCACCCTGGCGATCGATGGCAAATACTTCAACCTGAACCTGCGCCGGCACCACGCTGCGGGCAAAGTCCAACGCGTGCTGACACACCGCATCACCCAGGGCGATCCCCGCAGCACTGGCCATCGCCAATGCTTGCTGGCTGGTGTTGGCCTCGCGAATCCCTTGCTGCAACGCTTCATCGGCACCGACCGCTGCGGCCCATTCAGCCAATTGCGGCAGGTCGATGCTCGAATGCCGGCTGTGCAAGTCCATATGCCCGGCCGCCAGTTTGCTGATCTTGCCGAAACCACCGCAGAGGCTGAGTCTATCCACAGGCACTTTGCGCAGATGTTTGAGCACGGCGCCGACGAAGTCGCCCATTTCGATCAGGGCGATTTCCGGCAAGTCGTAAACCCGGCGCATGGTGTCTTCACTGGCATTGCCGGTGCACGCGGCGATGTGCAGGTAACCGTTGGTTTTGGCGACGTCGATGCCCTGATGGATCGAGGCAATGTACGCCGCGCAGGAAAACGGGCGGACGATGCCGCTGGTGCCGAGAATCGACAAACCGCCGAGAATCCCCAAGCGCGGGTTCATGGTTTTCAAGGCCAGCGCTTCACCGCCTTCGACGTTCACCGTGACCTCGAAACCGCCGCGGTAATCGAGTTCCTCGGCCAGCAGGGTCAAGTGATCGGTGATCATCTTGCGCGGCACCGGGTTGATCGCGGGTTCGCCGACGCCCAGCACCAGCCCCGGCCGGGTCACCGTACCGACGCCGCGACCGGCATTGAAGCGAACACCCGGTTCGGCATTCAGCCGCACCCGTGAATAGAGCAAGGCGCCGTGAGTCACGTCCGGGTCGTCCCCGGCGTCCTTGATGGTTCCGGCCTCGGCACCGTCGTCGGTCAACCGGCAGAACTCCAGACGCATCTGCACGTGCTTGCCTTTGGGCAGGACGATTTCCACGGCGTCCGAATGCGTGCCAGCCAACAACAAACATGCAGCCGCCAGACTGGTGGCGGTGGCGCAGCTGCCGGTGGTCAGGCCGCTGCGCAGCGGTGCGGGTTGTTCGGCAGTTTCGTCACGCATCGAAAGGCTTCGTCACTTCCAGCAAGGTAATCGGCAACGCCTGACGCCACGTATCAAAGTCCCCCAACGGTTGCGCTTGAGCAATATGAATGCGTGTCAGCTCGCCGCCGTGCTGTTCGCGCCAGGCCATCAAGGTCATTTCACTTTGCAACGTGACGGCGTTGGCGATCAGTCGGCCGCCGGGTTTGAGTGCAGCCCAGCACGTGTCGAGCACGCCCTCACGTGTGACGCCGCCACCGATGAAAATCGCATCTGGACGCTCGAGCCCGGCCAAGGCCAGCGGTGCACTGCCGCGAACCAGTTGCAGCCCGGGAACGCCAAGGGCATCGCGGTTCTGTTCAATCAACAGCTGCCGCCCTTCGTCAGCTTCGATGGCCAGCGCCCGGCAGCTCGGGTGGGCGCGCATCCACTCGATGCCGATCGAGCCGCTGCCGGCGCCTACATCCCAGAGTAATTCGCCGGGCGTCGGGGCGAGGCGGGCGAGGGTGATGGCGCGCACGTCGCGTTTGGTCAGTTGGCCATCATGCTCGAACGCCGAGTCGGGCAGCCCGGCGAGGCGAGACAGGCGAGGTGCATTCAAGTCGGCCAGGCATTCGATGGCGATTACATTGAGGTCGGCAATGGACGGGGCATTCCAGTCATTGGCGGTGCCGTCGATGCGGTGCTCGGCACTGCCGCCCAGATGTTCGAGAACACTCAGACGACTGGCGCCGAATCCGCGCTCGCGCAGCAACGCCGCGACAGCCGCCGGGCTCTGCCCGTCATTGCTCAGCAGAAGCAACCTCACGCCGCTGAACAACTGCGCATTGAGCGCCGCCAGTGGACGGGCCACCAGTGACAGCGTCACCACGTCCTGCAACGGCCAGCCGAGCCGGGCGGCGGCCAGCGAGCAGGAGGACGGCGCGGGCAGGATCAGCATCTCGGCACTCGGCACCTGACGCGCGAGGCTGGCACCGACGCCGTAGAACATCGGATCACCGCTGGCCAGCACACACACCGCTTCGTCGCGTCGTTCCAGCACTGGCGTGAGAGAGAACGGGCTCGGCCACAACTGGCGTTCACCGCGAATGCACACCGGCAACAAATCCAGTTGACGCTGGCTGCCGACAATCCGCGAGGCGCCCATCAGGGTGCGCCGGGCGTTTTTGCCCAAGCCCATGAAACCGTCTTCACCGATGCCTATTACCGTCAGCCAGGGTGCCATGCCGTTCCTTAACCCAGTGTTCACATTCAAAGCCGGCATCATAACGCGGCCAGTGTTATCAGGCGCGAGTCTATTTGCCATTGAGAGAAGTTGCGGCTTTGAAATTTAATGTTGATAAAACCATTTTTTTACTGTGTCACAAGTCTGTTAGTTTCATTCAAGTTAAATAAAAATGACGGGTTATATAGGTGTCGCGTTATCAGTGGATGGTGGCTGCGAAAATCTTCGTGCAAGTGTCAGTGTTGGCACAAGAACTATGGAAGTGAATGTTATGGATGTAATAAAACATAGCGCAAACGTTGTGGGAAATATCTTGCTGGTTGGCGTTGAAGGTCTGTCGAAGGGGGATCATGATTTTTTAATGAACTGCATATACCTCGCCAGCACGGGGGCAGACAGTTTGTATAACAGCGACACCCAGCCCGGGCAATGGATCGATTACTTCACGGATATTTTCTGGAAGTATGGTTGGCGGCCTGATAATTATGCTGACAAGCCGGTTGTCGAGTACGTCCAGCCTCAGTTTTCGGGAAACGTACAACAGGCTTGGCTTAAAGTCGCGTCTCCCGTTCTCGATCAGAAAAAAGTTGTACAAGTGGAAAAGGGACTGGAAAAGTTTGAGAGCCACGCCAGTCTTCTGCAGCGAACTTTTGGTGCCAGTGGGAAGATCTTCGACCTGAAAATCTCGCCGGTCAGTTACTGCGAGAACGGGGATCTGGAACTGTTGAATACCCATGTGAGGTTTATCAAATCAAGCCTGAACACTGGTTATCTGTTTTGGATGGTCACGCAGAAACTGACTCAATTGGACATCAGAGCCAGACGGGTCGTAATCTCGCGCCGGGTCATGGACGCACGCCGAAATGAAGTGGAAAAAGCTGTAGAAGCCCTTGCGGCCAAATTGATCGACTATGAATTGTAAGCGTTGTCAGGCTTATGGCTCATTAGTCCGGTTGCGACACGACCATTGATTCCGACCGGCAGGCAAAGCAGGCATAATGGCGACCTTTCACCCGCCAAAGCGCCTCCAGCCAGCCGGTCATCCCTTGAACGAACGCCTGCTTTCACCTTCGTTACGTCCCTCGGCCTGCCCGGGGTTGTTGCGTATCGTCCAGGCGCTGGACGGTGGCATCTGCCGGATCAAGTTGAATGGCGGTTCGATCAGTGCGGCCCAGGCCGAAGCGGTGGCCAGTGCAGCTGAGCGGTTCGCCGGCGGCGTGATCGAGGCGACCAACCGCGCCAACCTGCAAATTCGCGGGATTGGCAGTGAACATGGCGCCATGATCGATGGCCTGATGGCTGCCGGGTTGGGCCCAAGCACCGCCGCTGGCGACGATGTGCGCAACCTGATGCTCAGCCCGAGCGCCGGGATTGATCGGCAGATGCTGTTCGACACGCGACCGCTGGCCGAAAAGATCCTCGCCACGCTGCAAAGCCATGAACGCTTTCACGACCTGAGTGCCAAGTTCGCCGTGCAACTCGATGGCGGCGAAGGCTTGGCGATGCTCGAACATCCCCATGACCTGTGGTTGTCCGCCACTGAGCGAGACGGCGAGCTGGTTTTTGCATTCGGTCTGGCGGGGTGTCCCGTGGACTCGCCAGTGGGCGCGGTGTCACTGGAGCAGGGCCACGCGCTGGTGGTCGCGGTGCTTGAGTTGTTTCTTGACCTGGCGCGCCCCGAGCAGACACGCATGCGGCATTTACTCGCTGAATGCTCGCTCGACGGGTTTCTCGCTCGTCTGGCCGAGCGCGTGCCGTTGATGTCCATTTCGGGCTGGCAGCGCGATGTCAGCCCGGGTGTCCTGCACATCGGTGCTCATCAACAGTGTGATGCCGAGCGTGTGTACATCGGCGCGGTGCCGCCGTTGGGCCGTCTCAATCCCGCGATGCTCAGAGGCGTCGCGCAACTGGCACGTGAACAGGGTGACGGCAGCCTGCGTTTCACCCCTTGGCAAAGCCTGTTGTTGCCCGGTGTTCATGGCGACGATGTGCCGCAAGTTATCCACAACCTTGAACAACTCGGCCTGCGTTGCTCGGCTGACGATGCCTTGGCGCATCTGATCGCCTGCACCGGCTCGACGGGTTGCGGCAAAGGGTTGGCCGACACCAAGGGCGATGCCCGACAACTGGCGACGCTGCTGCAACGTCACGGCCAAACGCTGAACGTGCATCTGTCCGGTTGCCCGCGTTCCTGCGCGGCCGCACACATCGCACCCCTCACGTTGTTGGCGGTTTCTCCCGGTCACTACGACCTCTATTTTCGCGATGCAGATCAGCCGAATTTCGGCGCGCTGCACGCACGCAACCTTACTATTGAAGCGGTCGCAGCCTTGCTCGACGCCCGCTCACGGAGTCCCCTTGATGCTTGATTACATCCGCGACGGTCAGGAGATCTATCGCAACTCCTTCGCGATCATTCGTGCCGAGGCCAACCTCGAGCGTATTCCGGCCGACCTGGAAAAACTCGCGGTCCGTGTGATCCACGCCTGCGGCATGGTCGACGCCATCGACGGGCTGCAATTTTCCGAAGGCGCGGGCAAGGCTGGGCGCGATGCGCTGGCCGCCGGCGCGCCGATTCTGTGCGACGCGCGGATGGTCAGCGAAGGCGTGACCCGTACTCGTTTGCCAGCGAACAACGAGGTCATCTGCACCCTGCGCGATGACGGCGTTCCAGAACTGGCGCGCGAGTTGGGCAACACCCGCTCCGCCGCTGCGCTGGAGCTATGGCGCCCGCACTTGGAAGGCAGTGTGGTGGTGATCGGCAACGCGCCGACCGCACTGTTCTATCTGTTGGAAATGCTCGACGCGGGCGCACCGAAGCCCGCGTTGATTCTCGGCTTCCCGGTGGGCTTTGTCGGCGCCGCCGAATCCAAGGCAGCGCTCGCCGCCGACAGTCGTGGCGTGCCTTTCGTCATCATGCAAGGCCGGCTGGGCGGCAGCGCCATGGCCGCCGCCGCCGTCAATGCCCTCGCCACGGAGATCGAATGATGCAGCAACC
Source organism: Pseudomonas sp. LB3P25 (assembly GCF_054897985.1). Taxonomy (NCBI): domain Bacteria; kingdom Pseudomonadati; phylum Pseudomonadota; class Gammaproteobacteria; order Pseudomonadales; family Pseudomonadaceae; genus Pseudomonas; species Pseudomonas sp. LB3P25. The sequence continues at coordinate 900,602 of NZ_CM142711.1, forward strand.
TGGACGCTTGATCGGCCTGGGCGTCGGCCCCGGTGATCCGGAACTGATTACCGTCAAAGCCCTGCGCCTGCTGCGCGAATCGCCGGTGGTGGCATACTTCGTCGCCAAGGGCAAAAAGGGCAACGCCTTCGGCATCATCGAGGCGCATTTGCAGGACGCGCAAACGCTGCTGCCGCTGGTGTATCCGGTGACCACCGAAGCGTTGCCGGCGCCGCTGTCGTATGAACAAGTGATCAGCGATTTCTACGATGCGGCCGGCGAAGAACTGGCTGCGCACCTGGACGCTGGCCGTGACGTGGCGGTGATCTGCGAAGGCGATCCGTTCTTCTATGGCTCCTACATGTACCTGCACGATCGGCTGGCCGAGCGCTATGAAGCCGAAGTCGTGCCGGGCGTTTGCTCGATGCTCGGCGGCGCTTCGGTGCTGGGCGCGCCGCTGGTGTATCGCAATCAGAGTTTGTCGGTCCTGTCGGGTGTATTGCCCGCCGACGATCTCAAGCGTCGTCTGGCCGATGCCGATGCCGCCGTGATCATGAAGCTGGGGCGCAACTTTCCCAAGGTCCGTCAGGTGCTCGAAGAACTCGGTCTGGCGGAGCGTGCGCTGTACGTTGAACGCGCGACCATGGCCAACCAGAAAATCGTCCCGCTGGATCAGGTTGAGCCGATGTCCTCGCCCTACTTCTCGCTGATCATTGTGCCCGGCGAAAGGTGGCAAGGCTGATGGCCCGTCCAGTTCCGGCGATTGTCATTCTGGGCAATGGCAGCCTCGCGACCGCGCGCAGGATCCAGCAGGTGTACCCCGGCGCGTTGATTCACGGCCTCGCCGAACGAGTGCAAGGCGCGGACTGTGTCTATCACGAGTTCGGCGCCACCTTGCGTGAGTTCTATCAGCAAGACACGCCGATCATCGCCTTATGCGCGGCGGGCATCGTGATCCGCACACTGGCCCCGCTTCTGCTGGAAAAAGGCGCCGAGCCGCCGGTGCTGGCCGTGGCTGAAGACGGCAGCGCCGTGGTGCCGCTGCTCGGTGGCCTCGGTGGCGTGAACGTCATGGCGCGCGAGATTGCCGTCGGTCTCGATGTGGCAGCGGCAATCACCACCAGTGGTGAATTGCGCTTCGGCACCTGCCTGCTCAATCCACCCAGCGGTTACGCCCTCGGCGATCTGGAACTGGGCAAGCGTTTCGTCTCGGATTTGCTCGCTGGCCAAAGCGTACGCGTCGAAGGTGCTGCGCCGTGGCTAGTGCAGGCGCAGTTGCCGGAAGATCCTCAAGCGCATCTGTCGATCCATGTCGGCCATGCCGAGAGGACACCGGCAGCCAATGAATTGATGATCTACCCGCGCAACGTGTTGGTGGCGGTGAGCGGCGAGGTGACAGATCTGCCAGGCGCGATTCGCGCGGCCCTGCATCAGGCGAACATCGCCGTGCAATCGGTGGCGTGTCTGTTGGCCAACGATCTGGACATGGCCAGTGCGGCATTGCGCGAAGCGGCGCTTGAGCTGGGCGTGCCGCTGCGGTTTGCGTCGGTTAGCGGTGGCGTCAGCGAACTGACCCGCGAGACCGTACCGAACGCTAGCGTCGTCTGGACTGACAAAGACATCGCCATCGCGGTAGCCGGCCAGCCGCTGGACCTTTCGCAGATCGGTCGTGCGCGCGGTCGTCTGGCGGTGATCGGTCTGGGCCCGGGTGCCGCCGAACTGATGGTGCCAGCGGTCAAGGCCGAACTGGCCAGGGCCACCGATGTGCTCGGTTATGAAACCTACGTGCGCATGGCCGGGCCGTTTCGGGTCGATCAAGTGCTGCATTGCACCGACAATCGCGAAGAGATGCAGCGTGCCCGCCACGCCTTCGAGCTGGCGGCGCAAGGCCGTTCGGTGATCGTGGTGTCGTCCGGTGACCCCGGCGTGTTCGCCATGGCGGCGGCGGTGCTTGAAGCGTTGCATGAGTCGAGTGAGCCGAGCTGGCACAGCGTCGATCTGGAGATTCTTCCGGGTGTCTCGGCCTCGCTGGCGACGGCTGCGCAGGCCGGTGCTCCGCTGGGTCACGACTTCTGCGTGATGTCGCTGTCGGACAACCTCAAACCCTGGTCAATCATCGAGAAGCGTCTGGACTTGGCCGCCGAAGCCGACCTGGCGCTGGCGTTCTACAACCCGATCTCCCGCGCGCGGCCGTGGCAACTCGGCCAGGCGCTGGAAATCGTCGGCCGGCATCGCACGCCGGAAACGGTGGTAGTGCTGGGTCGCGATATTGGCCGTCCTGGCCAGACGCTGCGGGTCACCACGCTCGGCGAACTGACCCCGGACCAGGTGGACATGCGCACCATGGTGCTGATCGGTTCGTCCACCACCTGCGTATTCCCTCGTGCCGAGGGTGGCGAGTGGGTGTATACGCCGCGCTGGTACGGCGAAAAACCGGCCAATTGAGCCATGGCGGTCAGTTCCGCTGGCCGCCACTGCCCCTCGAATATGTAAGATTTTTCACTGACAAGCACTGGAAACACGTTCGTCTTGACGTCGGAAATCGACGCCGCGAGCGTTGAATTGTTGTGCCCGCGCATCAGTTATTTTACTTCTGTTGTCTTCATGTTCTGAAACAGTCGTTAGAGGCCTTGGTCTTTCTTGATGTATGCAGATAATAAGAGTGTTTTAGGGTGAAAGACTAATAGTTACATTTGCGCTATGAGTTTAAGTGTAATTAATTAATTGCCTGGGTGTGCGGTTGAAGTTTGGGGTTTTATCATTTAGTGTTTTTTGGTCTGGTGAGGGCTGATGCCATTGGGTGATTGTTGTTTTCTCAATAGTGTTTGGTTCTTTCTTGAGTGCTTTTCACATTTAATTACGAAGTTGAAATAATGTCCGAATTTATCTGTCGGTCGTGTCGCTTTGCGTGTGGATATTTCCTTATTAAATTTAATCGATTGCAAGGATGTAACGCGTTATGAACTATGTGGATGGCAGGGCTGCGGCCGGGTACAAGGAATTCGTCGAACTTTTTAAACTGGTTGAACTTGAAACCGCTCTAAAGGACTTCAATGAGACTCCAGAGTATGAGGCGGTCATACGTTATTACTTTGCGTGTATCGATACGCTCAAGCCTGAACGGCAACGGGAGCCGATCGGGTTACTCAAGGAGGCTCTGGCATCGTTACCCGGGTCTGAACTACGTCGTCGGCGCGCCTCGGAGCTGGAGTTGTCGGTCAGTCCCGGTGCCGGCCAGGCACCCGATCTGACGGAGATTTACGAGCGGGTCGAAGCGTTTCAAGGGCGATTAAACAGTCATGTCGCGTTACTCCAATCCACCCCCGTCGACGTGCCGAAGAATCTTCACTTCGTTTGGCTGGGAGGGGGAGTGGGGAATATTCAGCGCGACTACATCAACGTATGGAGGCAGGTTCTGGCCCGTCAGGGCTATACGCTGAAACTTTGGTATGACCGTGATGCACTGCTTGCCCACGAAACCACTCGGGTCATTGTCGAGACGGTAAAAGCAGATGCGATGGCTCAAGGGGGGCAAACGGTTAGCGATCCACAGGCGCTTTCAAACCTGTACGAAGAACGCGCAATCGTACTCAAGACTCAGATGTTTGCGCATATCCAGGAGACCGTAGAAAAAGGCGGCACAGCCGACGAGGCAAGAATTGATCTTCTGGTGCGCGGCTACGGCCAGGATGAAGTCGCGCTGAAAGCATTGCGAGATAAAAATCTTCAAAGTATTTCCATTGAAGGTTTAGAACTTCGGGATGTGAGGGCTGATAAGTCGTTGTTTCGGTTGAGCGATATCTACGAGCGTGAAATCGGATTGCGGGGAAACCTTGCGGCGGCCTCTGATGTTGTGCGTGTCGAGGTGCTGTTAGCCGAAGGAGGCGTGTACTCCGATGTCGATAACTTGCCGCCGCTCGCCAATACACTGGGAAGCGTAGATATAAGTCAATTTAACCCAAATGCTCGTTTGGGTGTTTTGCAGTTGCTGCTTGATCAGAATCCGGAGTGGATGCCGGGCCGACAGGCAAGCAAATATTCAAGCCATGTCGAGAGTATCCCGCAGGCGCATCGTGCAGCATTAGAACAATTTGCCAAAAGCAGCCCCTCGCTCAATGACGTTTTTATTGCCCCCCGTGAACGTCTTGTACGCCCCGATGGTTTGCGGGCAGTACTCGATTCGAACAGTCTGAACAATGCGTTTCTGATGGCGCACGCAGGTTCGCAAACGCTGGAAGCGGTGCGCGATCGTTTCAGAGCCAATTATGATTTTCTCGACAACGTTACCCAACAGGCCATCAAGAATGCCATCCCCTTGACGGATGTCGAGGCGATGATCGAGATGGCGAGTGGAGTTGCGCTTCAACGTTTTGGTGCTAAGGAACAGTTGCCGGAGCTGGAAGAGCACGCGGTGGAAAACTTAATGAAAGGAGTCGTCGGTTATTTTGGCGATGGCATCCTTCCGGATGGTGACAGCACCATCTACATGACGGGGCCTGCTGCAGTACGTCACGGCATGGCGAATGCTCAGAAAATGCCCTACTCCGTCGAAATGATCGAACGCTGGAACGCGGAGGCAATACTCCCGGACAGCGTTAATCGCTTTACCGAAGAAGAGCAGGACCACTCCTGGAAAGTGGCCGAGGGTAACTCGTATCAATGGCTGGTTGATGAAAAAAAGCACTGGCAGGATGGCAAGTACAAAACCCGCTATGCCGGCGATGTCACACAGCTGCTCAAGTACCAGCGTATTGATTTCGAAGAAGGCTGGCCGGTGATCGAAGATCGTCATGTGTTGATCACCGATCTGTTGCAGCAACTGGCCGATGATCTCGGTGAGCCATTTCGCCAGGCAATGAGCCAGCGCCACAACGGCAGCGTGACGTTTGAAAAGCCGTTGTCCCTGAGCTTCGATGACCGGCAAGCGATCATTGCCCAGGACGCCAACATCCGCCCCCCGGCATCCCTCCCGGACGCGGCGACGCAAAATCTGTCGGTGGATGAGCTGCTGAGCCAGGTCGCCAAAGACCCACTGCTCACCGTGAAACTAAACCCGCTGCAACGTCTGTTGTTGGGTGGGCTATTGGGGGTCAACGCCCTGGATAACCAGCATTTTGATGCCGCCAGTGCAACGCTTGAAAACCTTGCCAATACGATGTCGGAGTTGGGACTCATCCACCGTTACGGGGCCATTGAGCGGGAGTTGTTCAAGCAAAGTCATCCGGCTTTCCTTGCCGGGTTGACGCGTGCTTCCAACCCGCCTGTGGCCTTGTCCGAAACGAGTGTTGAACTCAAGAAACAGGCACTCGGACGTCCGCTGACCCTGCAGGAGTGGGGACGTTCGGTCGCCAGAATTCAGCAAGTGGCGAAGCTCGAATACCGCGACCGGATCGGCGAACGAATCGGTGAAGTGTTGGAGAGCTTCGATCACGGCAGTTTCAAAATGGTGCCGCAGGACTTGCTGCTCGAAGGCGCGGGTGACCGGGTTGCCGGACGCTGTTACCCACTGGCGCTGGCCATGGCGGCAGCGCTCCACAAAGGCAACACGGCGGCAAACACCTTGAGAGAACGCTTTTACCTGGCCGTCACCGAACCAGAGGCCGGGGATTCAAAGGCGTTTGTGAGCATGATCGAGGAGTTGCGTGACGCACCTGTCAATGACATAGGCAAGCCATTGATGCGCTCTGATCTGGCTCAGGTCGTGGCGATACTGGAAGAAAAAACGGCCAGCACTTCCGTGATGCTCAATTCGGACAATCACTCGATGCTGGTGGCGAAAATCTTCGAAGGCGAGCACAGCGTTTATCTGCTCTACGACCCGAATTTGGGGATCTTCGAGGTTGTTACGTCGTTGGCGTTCAGTGACGCGTTGACGCACTTTTTCCTGCGCAAACAAATGGCCACGCATTACGCAGCTTTTGGCGATGCACAACGGCCGACCTTTGATCTGATCGAGCTCGATGGCGCCAAACTGAACAAGATCGTGCTTGCATCCGGCAGTGAGGTATCAAGCCTGTCCGAGCCAGGTGCTTTGCCAGAGCAAGCGCTGCCCAGGGTTCGGCAACGCGTGGCCATAACACGTGGGCGATCGCTGGTCAACAATGCGGCCCTGGGCAGTTCATTGCTGGAATTGGACGCGCACTGGTGGGGCGGGCAGATCGCGCAGGCGACACGGCAATTGCAGGAGCAACACGGGCTGGCGTCGGGCGCTGTCGCGTTGTTCGAGACACTGGAGATAACCCCGACAGGCGCTTACAAAATCAGTCTGGTCAACACTGATTCCGCGAAGACCATTGTGCGTGTGATCTCTGAGGACCATCGACTCCTGAGGATAAAAAACTTTCTCTCGGAAACCTTCCATACGTTGGCCGCTCGACCGCGAGCACCAGCACCAGCCCATTCGCTTGATCCGACGGACGCCGGAAGCGTTCATACGCTCAATGCCGGGTTCACCATCCAGGCTCTGATGAACGCGCTGCGGCATCATGAGAGCGCGGCCAGCGGAGGTGATAAGGCTCTGACCACCGCTATTCGCCTGCATGCCTATGTCAACTACGCCCAACTGGCCCATGGCAACGTGGTGGATGTGATTGGCATTGTGAAACTGGTGCGTCAGGCACTGGACGATGAAAAGCTGATCGCCCGCACCAGCGCACCTTTAGTGCAAAAGGCTTTGGGGCATGTCGCCAATGAAGGCGTCGGCACGGTGTTGGGGTTGGTGAATGTCGGGTTTGATATTTATCAGTTGAGCCATGCCACCAATGACATTGAAAAGGCGCAGTTCGGAACGCAGTTGGCGTTCGATTCCGCGAGTGCGGTGTTGGGCGCAGCCGGGCTGGGGGCGGCACTGGCTGGCGCGGGTACAGCGGCTGCGGTGCTGGGCGGCGCCGGGGTGATTCTGAGTGGGCTGGCAGTGGGCGTTGCTGCGCTGGCCGAAGGCTTTGCCACCATTGCCGAGGAGGCCAAAGAGGTCGGCCTGTTTTTTGAGGGGGTGGAAGAGGCTTATCTGCAGGGCGGCTATCATCTGGACAAGGCGTCGAATGCCTGGATTGCGCATCCCTTGACGGTCTTCGCCGAAGTGGATTTGCACGCATCCACCGTTCATTTCGACAGTCCGAAACTGTTCCCGCTTCGGGATCATTTCGGGGTTCCGGATTTCGATGTGAACTACGCATCTGCCACTGATATTCGCCAGGGACTTGGTTTGCCAGACTCGGCGCGTTTCTCACCGCAGGCGAGGCAGACAATCGTTCTGCCTTGCACACCCAAGACCTGGTACGGCTATGAATACAAGTTGTTGCCTTTTGTCACGTTTCGTCATGCCCATGGGTTCGATACGGCGCGACGCCTGGAGAAAAAGAACCAACAGGGGCAATGGCAGTTCCTGTTTTCGTTTTACTCTTTTCCTGGTGAGTATGTCGTCAACAAGCTGAACCCGGTCTATAAACCCACGGTATTCAATGTTCGTCTCGATAATGTCGAGCGCTCGCTGGCGGTCCCTGCTCTGCCCAAAATGTGGCATAGCCTGATCACCTACAGGATTGAAGGTGCAGGTGCGCAATGTTCCGTGCAGCTCAACCCGGGTGTGAGCCTCGAACTGGACGCGCCGGGACACACCGCGATGCGCTGGTTGCTGTTGGCTCCCTGGCTGAATGAGGCAGACATCCAGATAGAACCGGCGGGGCGCCTTGTTTCAAGCACGTTGGATATGAAGTTCAGTGGCAGTGGCGTACACGATGTGTTGCTCAAGCTGGCGGGTAACAAACTCATGCGCGTTGATCTTGTAGCCCGTCGGCTCGAGCTCATGGAAGAACAAGCCGATCCGGCCCTCGGGGAGCAAGCATTGCTGGATCATTTCAAGTCACTGGCTCGTGAGCATCGCCTGGCCATGCCTTATACCCGCGTTCATGACTTTGTGGTGCCGTTTGAGAAGCCGGACGAACCGAGGACGGTGGCCGCGTATTACGATTCAGCTCAGGATCGTTTTCTGTATATCCGCGACGCGAGTGTCGTGTTGTCCGATGAGGCGATATTGGGCGCGGTGTTGGAGAACTCGGCCTACTTCTATCACCCCGAGAGTTTCGATGTCTGGCAGGTCGATGCGATCACCGGCACTCTGGTTCAGCGCTATCGTTTGCTTGTAAGAGATGGCCTGACGATTGTCCGCTGTGAGGCCGTGGCCAATGGCGGCATTCAGATCGTGCAGCAGCTCACTCGAGAGGGAGGCGAGCACGATGAGCTGACCTACCTGATCCATGACCGGGCAGTGGCGCTCAGCTCGATCACCCGCGGTCAGGACCCTGCATTGCAGGCCGTTTTGGAGGCTGACACGCTGACGGACTGGAAGCAGGTACTGGGCGACTATGTGTTGCCGGCAGCGTCCGCCAACACAGTGAACTGGCGTCCCGGTGCACTGGTTTCGATTTGTTGGCAGATTGATGCCAAGTGGCGGGATCTGGTCTGGGTGCGCGACGGTGACGGGTTGATCATCCGTGCGCCTGCCCGGCGTCACCATGCGCGGGGATGGAAGGATTCGATCAAGGACTTGAATGAGCTTCTGCTTATCGCTCCCGCCGGTGCCGAGGGCGAAGTGTTCGTGACCTACGACAAGCCTTACGCAAGTCTCGTGCGACAACAAAGGTCGATGGTGGAGGGTCGCGCACAATGGTCTTCCAGCGAAATCGCCCCTCTGGGACTGAAAAATGTTGTCGCCGTTGAGCAGGGTTATCTCGCGCTGACCGACGCTGGCCTGTTCTTTAATATGACGCCGGATGGGCATTTGCGATTTGGCGGGCTGACCGAGCACTGGTTCAAGAATCGAGCTCAGTGGTGGTCGGCGCTGGCATCGGTGGCATCGCAGTATCCGGTGCCGAGTTTTGCCATCCTGGGCTTGTCCGGTTTCAAGGGCGAGGCCGGTTTGTGTGCCTGGTACCTGGATGATCGGTTGCTACTCGCTGAAATGGGGCACGGCAAAGAAGTACGGTTGTTGAGTATTACCCCGGACAACCAAGCCGCCTGGCTGTTTGATCGTTCGACCGGCAAGATTGTCCGCCAGGGTTTCATCGATGCGGACTACTTGAGCGCGGCATTTGCCCAGGGAACGAAACTGTTAGTGGCAGAGGCATTGCCTGCCCCAGTGCAGGAATGGGCGACCTGGACTTTTAGCGACGTAACGGTGGAGGGCACTGGCCTGAAGGCCACGACGCTTGAAGGCGTGGAGGTGGATTTACAGCACAATGAACCGGCACGGATTACGGGCGTTGACAGCCTTTGGGTCGCTGCACGGGAAGGTGCATTGAGTGAAGGTCTGGCGGCGCTGGCGAACGAACATCGATGTGCCGATTTTCTGTCCGTCAAAGACCCCGACAACCTGCAGTGGTATGTGGTCCGAACCGGGCGGTTGATCCGTATTCCGAAGGCTGCCATTGCTGAGCAATACGCGCTGGTGGGCACCCGGGACCAAACCAATGTGATGCTGCACGAGCGCGGGGACGGTTTTTTGCACACCTATCCGCAAAATAACAGGGTCGGACCGCTCGACTATATCGAGCGAAACGCCGAAGTATTGGTGGTTGAAGGGCCGAAGACGGGCAACGACCTGCTGCCGATGATTGCCGATGATGTCAGTATCCTGGTGCTCAAAATGGGTCAAGGTTCAACGACCAGTCGATTAACCAGAGCAGCGTGGTTGAAACTCGAATCGGTCATTGTCGATTGCCGCTATTCACTCGATCACCCGCCTTCGATTCCGGGAAAACTGATCTGGGATGTCGTGGTTGCGGATCAGTTGTGGGTGAGCCGGGTCGATGAGCACTTGGTGATTGTTGATTCCGACAGCGGGCACAGTTTGATCGTGCGAGGCGTCTGTTCGAACGATGTCAATGTGCGGGGCGATGTATATATATCGATCAAGGGGTATCCGTCTTTCGCTGTATCGAAAATAGTGACTCCGTTATTGGCGCAAAAGAGCCCTCCGGCCAGTGTGGCATTAAAACAACTATTGGCATCGGCTTGGGTTGTGTCGACGGAACAGCATTTGGCGCAGGTTTAAATATCTAATTAAGGCGACATGGCATCGGGCGATCTATTCGTCCGATGTTGTTGGGCTGTGTTTGTCACATTTTTTTGAGGCATGGAAGCGATGAGTGAATTGCAAGTATGGGCGATGGCGGGTCAGTCTTTTTCACAGGTTTTCTACCCGGGTGAATTGCCATGGATATGGCAAGAGTTTTCATCTGCTTCCGAGTATGAAACATTGCATCGGTACTATAAGGCCAGTTCTGACAGTCAGCTGTGGTCTGAGCAATTGGCACCTGCTTTGTTATTTAAGGATGCATTCGATTCGTTGGTTGCTAATCGAAAAGGCCCGGCATCAGCAAAATTATCTGATATTTCTGCACGGCTTGATAATTATGTAAATCGACTAAAAAACACCGTTCAGATGTTCAGCCCAGTGTTGCCTGAAGTGCCTAAAATCATGCACTTTGTTTGGGTGGGTGGTAGCGAGTTTGGGGGCAATCAGCGGGACTATCTCAATATCTGGAAGCAAGTGCTAAGTAACGACGGGAATACTCTGAATCTTTGGTATGACCCTGACGCACTGATGGCTTTTGATACCAATCGGATTATTACCCAGGCCGCCAAGGCGCATGCCATGGAGTCCGGCGGGGCTGAAATGACTCGTCTCAAGGATCTTTCCGAACTCGTCGAACGTCGCGTAGAGGTGCTACGGCGGCAAATGTTCGAACACGTAAAAGCCGTTCAACAGCGTGGCGGCAAAGCTGACGACGCGCGCATAGATTTGCTGGTCAATGCATATGGACAGGATCGGGCCACGCTTGAAGCCGCGAGGGCGCGATATCTTGAGAGTCACTTGGCGATGGCAGGGGAACACGTTCGGGTATGCGATGCCCGTGCGACATTCAGCTCTCACTTTCTGTGGGACGTCTATGAGCGCGAAGTGTCGTTTCGCGGGAATCTGGCCGCCGCGTCGGATGTGGTTCGACTTCAGGCGCAAAGCCTGGGGGGCGGCACTTACAGCGATCTGGACTACTTGCCGCCATTGGTCGAAGTGATGGGCGGTGTAGACATCAGCAAATATTCTTTCAATCAAAAGTTGGGTGTCTTGCAGTTGTTGCTCAATGGTAATCCTGCCTTGATGCCCCACCGTGATAAAAATCAGTACAAGAGTCAGGTGGAGGCAGTACCTGTCAAAGATCGGGAGGCGTTGGTCAAATTTTCAGCTAGCAATCCTGGCGTGCTTGATATTTTTGCTGCGACCAAGGTGCTGACCGCTCCGCAAGATGGTGTTCGTTTGGGAACGGCGCTTGGCAACAAAGAGATGAACGCTTTCATCACGGCCCATCCAGATTCCGGGATGGTTCATTCGATCATGAAGCGCATTCGCAGTAATTACGATTTGCTACTCAGTGTGGAGCAGAAAATCATCAACACCGGCGCTCATTGGGAAAGTGGTTTGGCCGGGCAGTCCGCCCAGCAACTTCTCCAGCAGGAAAGTGAGCTGACACACCGTCCGCTGGACTATCTGAATCCGTTTATTCCCAAGCTGTACACCGCCATAGGTAACTACCATCGGGATGGAATCTATCCCCAGGCCGATGGAACGATTCTCTTGACCGGGCCCGGCGCTGCCATCTGGGGAATGGAGGATTTTGTGCAAACTCACTGCATTCAGGAGGCCATGGCAGCACTCAAAGGTCAGCTGAAACTCGACACCGGATACAACCGTGCGACGGAAGAAGAGACCATTAGCGGTTGGGTTGACAATGTCACAGAGCTTGAAACGTGGGTGTTGAAAGAACAGCAGAATTGGCGTGAAGGAAAATACAAGACTCGCTACACAGGCAACCTCCCGGAGTTGTTGAAACAACCAACCATGGCCTTCAAACAAGGCTGGCCGGTCATCGAAGGTCGACCGGTTCTGCGAACCGGTCTGCTGCAACGCTGGATGGACGAGTTGGGCGAGCCCTTTATCCGTGCGATGAACGAAAAACTCAGTGGCGAACTGAACTTCGATAGACCCTGGTCCGTGGACTTCGATGATCGCCAGCAAGTGCTCGCCCAGCCCTTGACTGAACTCCCGGTTTCCCACGGCTTCGACCCCATCGGCAACCTGAATGAAATGATCGTTCGCATTGGTCACGGGTCTCTGCCGTTGGATCAGTTGAGCCCGATGCACCGGACGCTACTCGGTGGTCTCTTCGGTGCTCATACGCTGGACAATGTCGGTTTCGACGCTGCCTGGCAGCAGGTCCGCACGCTCGCGGAAAATACAGCCGACCGTGGTTTCTCCCAGCGTTTCATGGCGATCGAGCAGGTGTTGTTGACACAAAAACATCCCGAATTCGTAGCAGGGTTTGATGCGGCTCAGGGTGCTTTTCAACCCGCGAAGGAAAGCGCTCAGCTACTCAAGGCACTCGCATTCGAGAAGCCGATGAGTTTGCGCCAATGGGGTGAGCGCGTGGTCCGGATCAGGCACCAGGTGGAATATGAGCTGCGCAAGTACATCTTGGAACGCAGTGGCGCAGTGCTGGAAACGTTCATCGAATCGGGCGCTACCACGGGGAAGCTGATGCCACAGGGGCTGTTGGTTCGAGGCGAAGGCGACCCCGGAAGGCGCTGCTATCCCCTGGCGCTGCTGATGGCCGCTGCGATTCATCAGGGTGACGCGTCGGTGGAGGCATTACGCGGCAGGTTGGCCAATGCCAATCTATCTCCCGGTGAGAACGACAGTCACGCTTTCCTTCGGGCGCTCGACGATTTGCGCTCCATACCGCAAGCCGATTTTGGCAACAAGCTGGGCGCTTTGAATTTCGATGGCGTGTTAGGCGCTCTGGCGGCTAAATCCTCGCCTTGCACACTCATGCTCAATACCGAGAACCATTCCATGCTGGTGGCCAGGATCGGGACGCCAGAACAAGGTCGTTATTTTTTTTATGATCCTAATTTTGGCGTCTTCGAGTTTGATCGAATAGAGAGTCTCGAGCGTGGGATGAAGCGGCTGTTCAGTGTGCCCGAATTGGCCAGGCAGTATGCAATCGAGGCGTCGGTCAACTCGTCGTTCAACGTGATAGAGCTCGATGGTACGCGCATCGCCAGCAAGCGACTGCCATCGAAACTAAACGTCTTGGCGTTTCTCGGTAATGAGTCCTTGAGCGCTGGCAAGACCGTCGTGCCATGGCAGCATCACGCTGCCTTGCGTGCTCGTGCGTTGTCTGAAAATGCCCGATTGGGTCGCGCATTGTCCGAGCGGGATGCCAGTGTCTGGGCGAAGGAAATTGACCTGGTGACCGCGCGGGTAAGAGCTGCGAACCAGCTCGGGGCAGAGTTCGTTCCCCTGTTCTCAACCGTGCAGGCTCAGGCGGATGACAGCACTGCACTGTCGTTTATGGATATCAAGACATCACAGGTCCACGAGGTTACGAGCAAAGAACCGCTTCTCAAACAGATCAAGGCATTCCTGGACAACACCATCAAACACCTGGCAGGCAAGAATGACAGGCCCGTCAGCCCTGTTGATCCGACTGACGTTTCCGAAGGTAGCAGGTTGAGTTTTGCTTTTGGTTTCCAGACGTTGATCACGGAATTACGCAATCGGGATCATGGCGCGGAGCCAGGAATGGAGTCGAACCTGGCGGTCGCCGTTCGACTTCATGGTTACTTGGGCTATGCGCAGTTAACTCACGGTATCGTGCTCGATACGCTGCAAATGGCCAGCCTGGTTCGGCAACTTGTCAGCGTGGAGCGAGCGATAGCCGTCAAAGCTGTTTCGACGGGCGGGCAGCTGCTGACGCGAGTCGCTGGCCCAGGCTTGGGGCAGGCGCTGGGGGTGGTCAATATTGGCTTCGACCTTTACGAGTTTCTCAATGCAGAAAACCACGAGCAAAGCGCGCGCTTTGGTACTCAACTGGTGTTCGACGTCGCTGCGCTTGCACTCGATGGCGTTGCGTTGGTGGCTGGGGGAACGGCCGGCGCGGTGGCCGGGGCGCTGTCGGTGCCCTTGCTGGGCATCGGAATCGGTGTCACGGCAATAGCCGGCAACCTCGGGCAAATCATGGACAAGGCCGAGAAAGTGGCCGAATTGTTTACCCGATTCAAAATGGCCTATAGCCCAGAGGCTTTTTCGTCCAACGAGGGTTTTGTATCGGTCATGCCCGAGGCGGTGGTGGATACCCTGGATCTTCGTGAAGGCGTGATCGTGTTCGATAGCCAAGGGCTCTTTCGTTCAATGGGTGGCTCTGGGCTTCCACGGCCCGATGGAAACAAAGAGAACGCCATTGTTATTCGCGAGAGCATGGGGCTACCAAAACAGGTCGCGATTCCCGGCCCGCGCGTTCACGGCCGATTCAATGCTGTCCCGACTGGCTCGGCCTTGCTGCTTCCCGGTACTCCAAAATGCTACTACGGCTATGAATACCAACTGGGTTCTGATCCAGAAGCATTTGAGTGGGAGGACCTGATCAGGTATTCCAGTCTTGTCGGTTACGCAAGCATCGGCACCAAGAAGAAGTACCCGCAATATGAAGTCTTGCGTGATCTTGAAACTAAGGAAGAAGGTTTCTACTTCACCCATGCCAGACCCTTCCGGCACATCCTCTACAAACTAAATCCAGTCTATGAGCCCACGACGATTAACGTGCGGGTCGGAAATGAGACGCGGGCACTGTACGTTCCTGAATTGCCGCGGGAGATCAGCGGAAAGGTTTCTTACCGAATCGATACGGTAGGAGGGCCGTATGCGCTGTCACTCAGGCCGGGTGTGGTAGCGGTCACCCTCAGCGCACGTCCAGATAAGGAGGCCTTGAGCTGGGTATTGATCGCCGACTGGACGGAGCCGCAACAGGTCAGTGTCGAGAGTTTTGGGCTGAGCATTGACGGTATTCACGTGAATATCGCGGTTGGCACCGAAGTTTTTGTTCAGACACGTCGTGCAGAAATGTACCGCGTTGTCTGGAGCACCCGGCAACTGAGTCTCGCCACGCTCAAGGCGAAAAAAGGCAATTATTCCCGGACTGAACGGGAGCGTTTAAAAAAGCTTTATCAGGAACAGCGGCTGGATGGCGCCATTGTGCCCCTGGGCGAATTTCAACTGCCGTTCGGCAACCCGCAAAACCCGCAACGCACTGCAGGCTGGTATGAGGTCGCAAAAGAACGCTTCATCTACGGTCGCCAGTTTCTGGGCCCCGTCAGCGAAAAGCTTCAGCTGGCGGCTGTGCAGGGGGATCACGCGTACTTCTATCATCCGGATTACCCTCTGATTTGGCGCGTCAATGCGATCACCGGATTGACGACCTGGTGTTACCGCGTACTTAACCCCAGCCGTCAATTCGCAGTGATCGCCAGTTGTCTCGATCTGGGGGCAGGGGTCATACAAGTGACTCAGACGGTACGTCTGACGCCAACACAGCGTTATGTCGTGGTTTATCTGATTCAGGGTCAGGAAATCGTACTGGTGTCTGTCACCACCGAGCCTCCGGATTACTTTGATTCACTTGAAGGTGTGCTTTCGTTGTTCAAGCAAGTGGATTCTCCGGTGGTCGCTGATAGCGGCAGCGCCGAGAGGTGGGCGTCATGGAAGCCGGCGCGGTTTGTGACGGCAATGTCCGGTGAGATCGACAAGCCGTCGTTGCCGAGATGGATTTTCAGCGAGGGCAATCAGGTCATGCAACCGCGTCTGCCTTCCGGCGAGATCAGTGCGCAAGCGTTGCAGCTGACCCTTTTGCCAATGGGCGATGCGGATGCTCAGGCGTTCCTGTTTTATGACGCTCACAGTCAATTTATCTACCAGCAGCAACTGACTGCGTCCCCGGAGACAACGGCCCGGCATGTCCCCCTGCCGGGTAAGGTGACGCTCTCGGGCCGAGAGGGTCGATACCAGGCCATCAACGACTACGGACTGATCTTTGACCTTCGAGCGGATGCCAGCTTTTTCCTGTGGGGCGTTACCGGCCGATGGCTCAACTCACACCCTGACTGGTTGAACGAGCTTCAGGTCCTCGGTAAAGAGTTTGCTGTTTCTGTGATTGCACTCAGCGGATTGTCGAACGTTACGGGCCGGATGCCGTTGTTCGCACTCTATGTTGAACACCGACTGTTGATTGTCGATCCAGACCATGAAGGTGACTACCGTTTGCTGGGCACATCCCGGGATGGGAAATACGCCTGGCTACACGGCATGAAGACCGGCCACCTTTATCGCCAGCCTTTTATGACTGATGAGCAATTGCGTATCGCGTTCGGCGGTGGCACACGGCTGCTCCACCGCGAGGCACTCTTGCGACCTGAAAAACAATGGGCTCAATGGTCGTTTTCTGACGTGCTGCCTTATGACGGCGGTTTGCGCGGCCGCACCCGTGACGGGCTCAATATCGACATGGTTGAGGCTGGGGCGGCCCGCATCATAGGTGTCGAGCACGTTTGGTCTTATCGTTCTGGCGAGTCGATCGAGGCGTTAACGGCGCGATTGAAGGACCTTGTCTCCCGTCACGCGCATGTGCCGTACCTTCCGATTGGAAACGCCGGAAGTCGCTTTCGTTACTACGTGCCGCAGCTCAATCGTGTGTTCAGCATTTCCGGACGGTCTGACGGCCAGTGGTCGAACTTTCTCGGTACGAAGAATGAAACGATTCCTGTGCTGTTTGACCCGGTGGACGGGCTGATATTCAACCGCGATACGCACGGCGTTTTGTGGGTCAAGGCAAGCAAGGCTACCCGTGACGGCGACGTCATGACGCTAGAGATACCTGGTGAGGTGAACGATCTTTTGGCGGTGGTTCCCGATGGTGTGAGCACATTGGTCCTGGGGTGTGCCGAAACGGGATCGACTTACCGAGTATCGGAGGCAGCCTGGCAGCACTTGGACTGTATTGTTGTTGATTGCAGTGACGTGCAGGGGAGTGAAACTCAAGCGCCTGGCCACTTGATACTGGAGACGGTTGTCCGGGATGGCTGGCGGGTGGATCGGGTGGAACGGCATCTGTTGTTTACCGATCCCGACAATGGCCGAAGCGTGATCTTTCGCAATGCCCACGGTAGTCGTTCCGCGTTGCGCAGGTTGCCAAGCCTGAGCCTTCAAGTCTTGGGTGGCACGCTGGAGGTCACGGTTGATGAACTCCTGGAGGTAACGGCCAATCACGGTGAAAGCAGTCTTGAGCTCAGGGCGGTTGTTGAGCGGTTGAACGAGGTGTGATGCATTCGGGCATCAGGGTACGAGGTAACCTTTCACACCCGTGAAAATAATCTGTGCCGCCAGCGCGCAGACGAACAACCCCATCAGCCGGCTGACGATCTGCAAGCCCTGGTCACCGAGAATCCGCTCGATACGGTTGGACAAATAAAGCACCACGCCGACGGTGAAACTGGCCAGGGCAATACTGAGAATGGCCGTGAGTTTGTCGTCCCAATGCGGCTGACTCACGCCCATGACCAGCAGGGCGCCGATGGTGCCGGGGCCGACCGTCAGGGGAATGGTCAGCGGGACGATGGTCACGTCCTGCTGCACGTTGTCGGTTTGCACCGCCGACTTTCCCTGAGCCATGCCAAGTGCCGAGATGAACAGCACACTGCCGGCACCGATGCGAAAGGCGTCCACGGTGATGCCGAAAACACTGAAAATCACCCGCCCGAACAGGTACAGCAAGACGCTGGAAACCAGCGTGGCAGTCGCCACTTTCCAGGCCAGTCGCCGTTGTTCCTTACGCGAATAGCCGCGGGTCAGGCTGATGAAGCAGGACAACACGAAGAACGGGCTGTAGAGCACCAGCATCTTCAGGTAAACGCTGAATAACACAGGGAGCATGGTTTCGGCTCGCATCAAGAGAGGAGTGAGGCGAAGTCTATCAGTCGATCAATTGCGTGTGGGAATCGGGTTTCAATGACCT
Organism: Pseudomonas sp. LB3P25; assembly: GCF_054897985.1. Classification (NCBI taxonomy): domain Bacteria; kingdom Pseudomonadati; phylum Pseudomonadota; class Gammaproteobacteria; order Pseudomonadales; family Pseudomonadaceae; genus Pseudomonas; species Pseudomonas sp. LB3P25. The sequence continues at coordinate 918,481 of NZ_CM142711.1, forward strand.
GGTTGTTATTTGTTTTTATTTGCGTGCTCTGAACTAAGGATATGGTGTTAGTTGTTATGGGGTGGCGGGATATGATGTTACATGTTTTGGTTTGTTAGTGTTCGCTTGTTGGGTTATTGTTTTTTCCGCAAGTTCATGAGGAACTTGCTTTAATGTAAATAAGGAAGTTGTTATGAATGACCAAGTAGTTAGTGAGCAGTATATTGCGGGTTGTGTTAAGCGTCTGCAGGAATATGAACTGGATGATGGGATGACTATTCGCCCTCGTAGTCTGTTGACGACGGGTGACAAGGTTGAAGAACCTTCGAAAGCCTCTATTGTGGGCGAAGGTGTGTTGTCTTTCAGCAGTAACCTCAGTGGTGAGAACCGGTCGGATGCGCAGAACGCTTTTCTCTATGCGAGCCTTGCAGCGAACAAAGCGTTTCCAGAGGAATCCCAGGGTAAAGAATGGTATGGAAGGTTTGTGAAAGTCATGACCGACGCAGGCTGGTCGCCTACCAGCAAGTACTACAACGACTTGCTCATCAGCGGAACCAGTGTCCGTATGGACAAACTGGTGTTGGAGATTCTTGGCTCGGTGGTCGCTGGCGTTGCACTGCCTGGTCCGACGACTGCATTGATGTTGAAAGTGGCGGGGGAGGCGCTTACAGCCCTGCAAAAGCGCGATACGGCACTGACAGTTTATGAGCGAAATCTGTTGGCGCATGGCGTAGGCGGAATTGCGACCGGTGCGTGCACTGAACATAATGGCGTAGCCACTTTTGCCCTGGGTGCGGTGCGGTTTTCACGCAGGAACACGTCGACCAAAGTGCTGTTTGTCGATGTGGATACTCGTAATGTGAATCTGTATCGCGGTGAGACTGTATTTACAAAAAATGATACGGTCGCCAAAGCCGCTCGTGGAATTATTGAGAACAAACTTATTGTTCATGCCGGCAAAATTGCTGACTATGACATCTAATTGATCTGGAAGGGCAGTCGAGTATCGGCTGCCTTTCTTTATGAGCGAGGAACTGATATGAGTTGCGATTATTCAGTGTCGGTCGTAGGTGGGGCCATCGTGATTGTCCCCGAATCTGATGGGTTGGCCGCTCATGATGATTTGGTCAATTCGGTGTTCTTGGCGCAATTGGTTGCCAATAAAAAGGTTGAAAAAGATCCAAAGGCTGATTGGTACAACGCTTATGTGGAAGTTTTAGATGATTTCTGGCTGCGGCAATCAAAAGCGCGAGAGGAATGGCTCATCACCGAAAACAGCGGCGAGTCTGCGATCGAATGGGTTACCGCTGCGATGGCCAAAGGTGCTTCAGGCGAAGGGCAAGCTGCTGCCGCAATATTGGCACGGGTGGCGAGTGTGTCGGGCACTGAACCTGCAATGAGCTTGCTGCGCAGTTACGTGCAAAAAACGTCCGCAGATGAATCGAATGAAGTACCTGCGCCGCCCAAGGCTGTGCGACTGCTGGTGATTCTGGCGCGAACTCCAACCTCGTTCACAAGTGTGTACTTGGAGTTCAAGACCCATCTGGAGATAAGTCCCAATCCTTTGGTACAGCTGTATCAGGCCGAAGATGTGCAAGGCATTGTCAGCATCCGTTATGCCCGGGCCAATCTGGACGAAAAACACTACGGTCGTGCGCGTAATTCTATCGCCTTGAAGGTCAGGGAAAAGCTTGACGCAAATGTTGCGATGTTGAGCTTGTCCGACGGCTCTTGGGGCGTCTGATCGAATCGCACCACAGGGCTGCTCAGAAGGTCGAAGCTGTACGATTCTGCTGATCACGTTGAGCCACCCAATGCTCAATCAAATCGCGCAGTTGCGACAGCTCGACCGGTTTGGCCATGTGGCCGTCCATCCCCGCCTGGCGTGCGCGTTCCTTGTGCTCTGCAAGGATGTGCGCAGTCAACGCCACCACTGGGGTGCGAGTCCGCTGATTGCCGACTTCCCAGGCACGTAATTGCTGAGTCGCGGAGAAGCCGTCGAGGATCGGCATTTCGCAGTCCATCAGGACCAGGTCATACCGCTGGGCTTTCATTGCCTGCAAGGCTTCTTCGCCATTGCTGGCAGTGTCCGGTTGCAGGTTGAGCTTGCCCAGCATGCCGCGAATAACTTTGGTCGAGATGCTGTTGTCTTCGGCCACCAGGATGCGGAAATCGCTTGGCACCTTCACCGGTAATGTCGGGCCGGTGGGCAGGTGTTGCGAGATGGAAAGGCCCTTGTTTCGCTGGTTCAGCTCATCGGCCAGCGTCGTCTTGAGGGTGTAACCGGCCACCGGTTTGGCGAGGATGCGTTTGATCCCGGAATTGCGCGCGATGATCTTGCTGGGCGCATTGCTGATACCGGTGAGCATGATCAGCAGGATGTCGTGGTTCAGGCTCGGGTCTTCCTTGATCTTGGCGGCCAGTTGCATGCCGGTCATGCCAGGCATGTTCTGGTCCAGCAGGACCACGTCGAAGTAATCGCGCAGGTGGGCCTTGGTGCGCAGCAGCGCCAGTGCTTCCTTGCCGGACGCAACGGCACTCACATTCAGACCCCAGGCGCTGCACTGTTGCACCAGCACTTTGCGACACGTGTCGTTATCGTCCACCACCAATACCCGTGCACCCTGTAGTGGGCCATCAAGGTCAGACGTCGGGTGTTCGAGGCGATCAGTGTCCAGCGGCAGGGTCAGCCACAAGGTGCTGCCTTGGTTGGCACCGCTCTTGATGCCGAACTCCCCTTGCATCAAGCGAATCAGCTGACGGGCGATCACCAGCCCCAGATTGCCTCCCAGACGGGTGGCCGAGAGGAAGTGTTTGCTGTGCAGTTCGGCGTGCATCAATGCGTCGCGCTCTTCGGCCTCCATTGGCTCACCGCTGTCCTGCACGGCAATGCGCAAGCGCGGTTTGGCACTGCGCTCATCGAGCGCGACGACGATAAGGATTTCGCCTTCGTCGGTTTTCTTCAGGGCGTTTTCCAGCAGGCTCAGCAGGGTCTGACGCAGGCGCGTCGGGTCACCGCTGATGACGCGTGGCACTTGCGGCTGGATAAAGCTGATGAGCTCGACGTTCTGCTGTTCGGCCTTGGCGCGGAAGATGCTCAGGCAGTCTTCGATCAGCGCGTTGAGATCGAACTGCACATCGTCCAGTTCGATCTGCCCGGATTCGAGCTTGGAGATGTCAAGAATTTCGTTGATCAGTGTCAGCAGTTCGTTGCCGGCACTGTGGATGGTCTGCACATAGTCGCGCTGTTTGACCGAGAGCGGCGTGCCCAGCAGCAGCTCGGTCATGCCCAGCACGCCATTCATCGGGGTGCGGATTTCGTGGCTGATTTTTGCCAGGAATTCGGCCTTGGCGTTGATCTCGGCGTTGCTGGCGGCCAGGTCGCGGCTGACGCTGAAACGGTCTTCGGTGATTCTGCGCTGACGTTCGCTCAGCGCAATGCTCATCAACACGCCGCTGATGCAGATTAACCCCAGCAGCGTCATGATCAAGCCCTGCGGTGCGACCAGGGTCAATCCCAGCAGTGCCGGCAACATGATCAGAGTGCCAATGTTGAACACCACCATCGCCGCGACGAACAGGCGCGCCGGGCGATAACCTTTTTGCCAGTGATAGGCGCTGACGAACAACATGCTCAGACCTGCCAGAGCGACCAGGGCGTAGGTCATGATGTTCAGCGGCAGCGTGTTGACGAATAACAGCAGCAAGCCGCAGACCACGATGAACAGAATGTCCCCCAGCAGCAGCTTGTTCAGCGGGTGCGGACCGAGCGGGGTGAAGAAGCGATAGGCGAACATCAGGCCGCACGGCGCCGTCAGCAGCAAGGCGAGGTAGGCGCCGGGTGTCTGCACCGCGTGCCAGTTCGGCAGCCAAGGCCCTGCCAGATTCAGCAACAGCAACAGGCTGAGCATCAACAATGCTTCGCATCCGGCCAGCCAGAGACTGCTGCGTGAACGGGTATAGGCGTAGCGGACGAGGCTGTACAGGATCAGCATCGCGATACAGCCGAACAACAGTCCGTAGATCAGCGTCTGATTCTGATTGGCCGCGGTCATGATCGCCGACTGCAGGGTGATGTAAGGCCTCAACTGATGGTCGGAGACCAGTCGCAGGTAAACGTCGAGAGGTTTTTCGTTTTGCGGCAACGGCAACATGAAGTCGCTGCTGGGCAATGGCCGTTCAGCCTGGGGCTGGCCGGTGCCGGTGTTCAATTGCTCGATCAGCGTGTCGCCGTCCAGCACATACAGATTGAGGTGCGACAGGTCAGGAGCGAACACCCGCAGCAACTGTTCATGCTTGCCGGGCGCGAGTCTGAAACGCAGCCATAACGCGCCATCGGGCTCGGCGGCGGTGAGGCGGTCGAGTTCAATGGGGCTGAATTGATTGGTGTAGCGAGCGGAACGGATGTCGCTGAGCTGCAGGTCGCCCTGTTCGTCGAGCAATACCGCCCAGCCACTGCCTTGCGCGGCTTGGGCCGGGAGCATGCAGAGCAAGGTCAGCAGAGTGACGGTGAGACCTATGGCAATCCTGAGCCAGCGCACGGCGAAATCCCTTCGTAGGTTGATGCCAGAATATAACTATGCGCGGCGCCAGAATAGTCCGGCAAGGGCCTGAAGCCCCTGCCTGGCCCAATGGCGCTCTTATTCCTGATTTTCGCCACGCTCGCGGGCAATGGCACGGTAGCCGATGTCCTTGCGATAGAAACAGCCTTCCCAATCAATTCTGGCCGCCAGCTTGTAAGCCTGCTGCTGAGCGGCATCGACACTGGCACCCATTGCCGTGGCGCAGAGTACCCGACCACCGGCCGTCACCACTTGACCGTCCTTGAGCGCAGTACCGGCGTGGAAGACTTTGCCTTCCAGTGCTGCGGCTGCATCGAGGCCGTTGATGGCAACGCCTTTAGCGTAGTCACCAGGATAGCCGCCCGCCGCCAGCACGATGCCGACACTCGGACGCGGATCCCATTGTGCTTCGACCTTGTCCAGCGCTTGCGCCAGAGCGGCTTCGACCAGCAACACCAGGCTCGACTGCAAACGCAGCATCACCGGTTGGGTCTCAGGATCGCCGAAACGGCAGTTGAACTCGATAACTTTTGGGTTACCAGCTTTGTCGATCATCAGTCCGGCGTACAGGAAGCCCGTGTAGACGTTGCCTTCCTCGGCCATGCCGTGCACGGTTGGCCAGATCACCAGATCCATGACGCGCTTGTGCACTTCGCTGGTGACCACTGGTGCAGGGGAGTAAGCACCCATGCCGCCAGTGTTCGGACCGGTATCGCCGTCGCCGACGCGTTTGTGGTCCTGGCTGGTGGCCATCGGCAATACGTTTTTGCCGTCGACCATGACGATGAAGCTGGCTTCTTCGCCGTCCAGGAACTCTTCGATCACCACGCGCGAACCGGCGTCGCCGAAGGCGTTGCCCGCGAGCATGTCGCGTACGGCGTCTTCGGCTTCGGTCAGGGTCATCGCAACGATCACGCCTTTACCGGCGGCCAGGCCATCGGCCTTGATCACGATCGGCGCGCCTTTTTCACGCAGGTAAGCCAGGGCTGGCTCGATCTCGGTGAAGTTCTGGTAGTCGGCGGTCGGGATCTTGTGGCGAGCCAGAAAATCCTTGGTGAAGGCTTTCGAACCTTCCAGCTGAGCAGCGCCAGCGGTCGGTCCGAAGCAGTCCAGGCCACGGGAGCGGAACAGATCGACGACGCCGGCGACCAGTGGCACTTCCGGACCGACGATGGTCAGGGAAGCATTCTTCTCGGCGAAGTCGGCCAACTGTTCGAGTGCCAGCACATCGATAGCGACGTTCTCGCACTTGGCTTCAATGGCGGTGCCGGCGTTGCCCGGCGCCACGAAAACTTTCTGCACGCGCGGATCCTGAGCCACTTTCCAGGCCAGGGCGTGTTCGCGGCCACCGCTGCCAATGATCAAAACATTCATTTCAAAAACCTCGGATGACGCTAATTCTGTGGAGCACCGCAGAGATGCTTTTCTGTGGGAGCGAGCCTGCTCGCGAAAGCGGTGTGTCAGTCAACATCAACGTCACTGGCAAATTGCATTCGCGAGCAGGCTCGCTCCCACAGTTGATCGTCGTACTTAGTGACGGAAGTGGCGCATGCCAGTAAAGACCATGGCGATACCCGCTTCATCAGCGGCAGCAATCACTTCGTTATCGCGCATCGAGCCGCCTGGTTGGATCACCGCAGTGATACCAACCTTTGCCGCGTTGTCGATGCCGTCGCGGAACGGGAAGAATGCATCCGATGCCATGACCGCACCTTGCACCTGCAAACCAGCGTGCTCAGCCTTGATCGCAGCAATGCGCGCGGAGTTCACACGGCTCATCTGGCCAGCGCCGACACCGATGGTCTGACGGTTCTTGGCGTAGACGATGGCGTTGGACTTAACGTATTTGGCGACTTTCCAGGCGAAGATCAGATCGTGGATCTCTTGTTCGGTCGGGGCGCGTTTGGTCACGACTTTCAGGTCGTCGGCACCGATCATGCCGATGTCGCGGCTCTGCACCAGCAGGCCACCGTTGACGCGTTTGTAGTCCCACGCAGCAGCGCGATCAGCCGACCACTCGCCGCAGGCCAGCAGGCGCACGTTGGCTTTTGCCGCCACGATGGCGCGAGCTTCTGCGCTGACGGACGGGGCGATGATCACTTCGACGAACTGACGCTCGACGATGGCCTTGGCGGTTTCAGCATCCAGCTCGCGGTTGAAGGCGATGATGCCGCCGAACGCCGACTCGGTGTCGGTGGCGTAGGCCAGTTCGTAAGCCTGGCGGATACCGCCTTCGGCGTCCGGGCTGACGGCAACGCCGCACGGGTTGGCGTGCTTGACGATCACGCAGGCCGGTTTGACGAAGCTCTTCACGCATTCCAGCGCGGCGTCGGTGTCGGCCACGTTGTTGTACGACAGCTCTTTGCCTTGCAGTTGGGTGGCGGTGGCGATACCCACTTCGGCAGGCTTGGCTTCCACGTAGAACGCCGCGCTCTGGTGCGGGTTCTCGCCGTAGCGCATTTCCTGAGCCTTGACGAACTGGCTGTTGAAGGTGCGCGGGAATTCGCTGCGACCTTCGGTGCTGAGGGTGTCAGCGGCCTGGTTTACGGTGCCCATGTAGTTGGCGATCATGCCGTCATAGGCGGCGGTGTGTTCGAAGGCCTTGAGCATCAGGTCGAAACGCTGAGCGTAGGTCAGGCCGCCGGCCTTGAGGCTTTCGAGGACGTTGGCGTAGTCGCTGGCATTCACCACGATGGCCACGTCTTTGTGGTTTTTTGCAGCCGAACGAACCATGGTCGGGCCGCCGATATCGATGTTCTCGATGGCGGTCGGCAGGTCGCAGCCTGGTTTGTTGATGGTGGCTTCGAACGGGTAGAGGTTGACCGCTACCAGGTCGATCGGCTTGATGCCGTGCTCATTCATGATGGCGTCGTCGATACCGCGACGACCGAGGATCCCGCCGTGGATTTTCGGGTGCAGGGTCTTGACCCGGCCGTCCATCATTTCTGCGAAACCGGTGTAATCCGCGACTTCCACTGCGGCAACACCGTTGTCGCGCAGCAGCTTGAACGTTCCGCCGGTGGAGAGGATCTCGACGCCCAGGGCTTCAAGCTCTTTGGCGAATTCGAGGATCCCGGTCTTGTCGGAAACGCTGATCAAGGCGCGGCGGATCGGCAGGCGGGTAGTCTGGTCGGTCATTTCAATTTCCATCAAAAGCAAAGGAGTCAGCAAAAAAGGCGACCGTTTTTACGCGGGCGCCTTTCTGGTTTGATTGAATGCTTACAGCAAATCGTACTGCTTGAGTTTCTTGCGCAGCGTGCCTCGGTTCAGCCCGAGCAGCTCGCTGGCCTTGGTCTGGTTGCCCTTGACGTAGTTCATCACGCACTCGAGCAGGGGGGCCTCGACTTCGGAGAGCACCAGGTTGTACACATCCGTGACGGCAGCGCCCTCAAGGTGGGCGAAATAATTGTGCAGCGCCTTCTCGACACTCCCGCGAAGGGTCTGACCTTCTTCGCTCGGCGTGTTGAGGTGCTGTTTCAAATTCACGTTGTCGCTCACGGGTGTTGTTCCACTCACTAAAGTCTCGGTCATCATCGTCATGCGGCCACCTCGTCTTCGTCCCCTGTCAGGCTCTTGTAACGTCCGGCGAAGAAGCCCTGAACGTTGGCGCATTGTGCTTCCGTATCTTCCAAACGATTGAAGTGGGCGCGAAACTCCCTGGCGCCCGGCAAGGTTGCGAGATACCAGCCCACATGCTTTCGAGCAATGCGTACGCCCATGACGTCTCCATAGAAGACGTGCAGCGCAGCCAGATGCTCTAGCAGAATGCGTTCCACCTCGATCAGTTCCAGTGCCGGGAGTTTCTCGCCGGTGCGCAGAAAATGATCGATCTCACGAAAAATCCATGGCCGCCCCTGGGCGGCCCGGCCTACCAGCAGGCCATCGGCACCGGTCGCATCGAGCACGTACCGGGCCTTCTCTGGCGAATCGATATCGCCATTGGCAAAGATCGGAATCGACACGGCCTGCTTGATTGCGGCAATGGTGTCGTATTCGGCTTCGCCGGTGTACAGATCGGCACGGGTGCGGCCATGAACCGCCAACGCCGTAATGCCTGCCTGCTCGGCGATCTTCGCCACGGTCAGGCCGTTCTTGTTGTCCCGGTCCCAGCCGGTGCGGATCTTCAGGGTGACCGGCACATCAACCGCAGCCACTACGGCCTGCAGGATCTCGGTCACCAGTGCTTCATCCTTCAACAGCGCGGACCCGGCGGCCTTGTTGCAGACCTTTTTCGCCGGACAGCCCATGTTGATATCAATAATTTGTGCGCCCAGTTCAACGTTGGCCCGGGCCGCATCCGCCAGCATCTGTGCATCACCACCGGCGATCTGTACCGAGCGGGGCTCGGGATCACCTTCGTGGATCATGCGCATCCGCGATTTGCGGGTGTTCCACAAGCTCATGTCGCTGGTGACCATTTCCGAGACTACAAGTCCTGCGCCCAGTCGCTTGCACAGCTGACGAAAGGGTTGGTCTGTGACCCCCGCCATCGGGGCGAGAATCAAGCCGTTGTGCAATGTGTAAGGACCGATGCGTACCGCCGACATAGGACTTCCCTGTTGTGGGGTCGGATCATGAGAGTTCGAAAAAGGGTTGGCATGATACCCGCTCTCGATGACTGGATAAAGGCTGAATTGAACAAAATCTGAACAGTTATTCTGTTATCGCCAGCGGTTTGGTATGAGCGGTCAAAGTCAGAAATATGCCGTCAAAGCCGTAACACTGAACCGTTTCACTCGGGCGAATGGAAGCTCAGGCTGTAATTCACCGCTTTGGAGCCTGGATCGAGGATATCCAGTGCGATGTGGATCGGCGTTTGCGGAGGCATTTCCGCCATCCCTTCGAGATCGCCGTTGAGGTACTCGCCGGGTTTGAAGCGACGGCTGGCGATCAGGTGGCCGTTGAGGTCGGCAAAACGCAACTCCAGCAGCGGGAAAGGCTGTGAGAAGGGCGCGCGGTTGTAGATGATCGCGTCGACCACCAGTGCACCGTTGAAGTCCGGGTGACTGCGGACCACCAGGTTGCTGCTTTTGATTTTGGCGATGTCGACTTTGGACGGTACGGTGCAGCCGATTTGCGGGCACAGTTGCTGGAACCACGGACGGTACTGATCCTGGCGCGCCAGCTCGTCGAAATGGTAAGCAATGTACTGGCCGGCGAGTGCGGCGGCGCCGAGCAGGATCAGCAGCAGCCAGAAAAATCGGCGACCCCAGGGCGAGCGGCGTTTTTGCCAGTCCAGTTGCAATGGGTCATCGGTCAGGTCTTGCAGGGCTTCAGCGCGAACAGCCGGCTCACGCTTTTTGCGCAAGGGCTCGATCGAGGGCAGATCGTCGTCGATTTCATCGGTCGCCGACAGGCGTTCGTGATGCATCGGGGCATCGAGCGGGTCGTGCAGGCGCAGCTGTGGCGGCAGAGACTCGTCGTCCAGTTCCACCGGTTCCAGGGACAGCGAAGGTTCGGTACGCGAGTATTTGCTCGGATCGAGTTCCAGCTCCGGCAAGTCGGTTTCAGCGGTCTGCGCACGATCGGCGGCCGATTCGCTGAACAGGCTGTCGGGCCACGGCGTTTCTTCGTGCTCGACGGTATCCCGGCTGGCACTCAGGTTGTCTTCGCGGGGCCGGCCGAATTCCGTGGTCGGCTGGATCTCCCGTTGTTCGAGGCGGGCGAGCTCTTCGTCCAGGTCCAGACTGTCCAGATCCAGCTCGGCGGCGGTCCATTGCTTTTGGCTGATGGCTCGCGGCTCCGGCGGTTCGACGATGGCCGGGGCGACCGGCGTGATCGCGTCTTTGCCGGCCCGTTGCTCGAGCAACTGCTTGGCGGCGTTGAACACCTGCAAGCACGAGCCGCAACGAACCACTCCGCGGGCCACGCTCAACTGAGCATGGCTGACACGGAAGCTGGTTTGGCAATGCGGGCACTGGGTGACGAAGCTGTCGGTCATGCGGCGATCCGGTTTATGCAGGCGCTCATTCTAGCGCCGACGGCCAGTGATGCGCACCCAGCCATCGCGATTGGCGATCGGGTCCAGATCGAAGTCCTGGGCGTAAGCTTTGGCGACATCTTCACCTTGCTCCGCGAGGATGCCCGACAGCGCCAAGCGACCACCGGATTTGACCAGGCTGGACAATTGCGGCGCCAGGGAAACCAGCGGGCCGGCAAGAATGTTGGCCACCAGCACGTCGGCCTGAACCTGCGGCAGATCTTCCGGCAGATACAGCGGGAAGAGTGCTTCGGCAATGTTGTTGCGCCCGGCGTTATCGCGGGAGGCTTCCAGGGCTTGTACGTCGATATCGGTACCGACGGCTTCCTTGGCGCCCAGCAGCAGGGCGGCAATCGCCAGAATCCCCGAACCGCAGCCGAAGTCCAGCACGTTGCAGTCCTTCAGGTCTTGGCCATCGAGCCATTCCAGGCACAGCGCGGTAGTCGGGTGAGTGCCGGTGCCGAACGCCAGGCCTGGATCCAGCAGCAGGTTCACGGCGTCAGGCTCGGGTGCAGCGTGCCAGCTTGGGACGATCCACAGGCGCTGACCGAAACGCATCGGCTGGAAACCGTCCATCCAGCTACGTTCCCAATCCTGGTCTTCGATGACTTCGCTGTGATACTCGGGCAGCGGGCTGCCGGTCAGCAACTCAAGGTGGGCCAGCACGGTGGCGGCTTCGGTGCCACCTTCGAACAGCGCCAGCAGGTGCGTGTGCGACCACAGCGGGGTGGTGTTGAGTTCCGGCTCGAAGATCGGTTGATCTTCGGCGTCCATGAAGGTCACCGATACAGCGCCCACTTCAAGGAAAGCGTCTTCGTAGGTTTCGGCTTGTTCTGGGCTGATGGCGAGACGGACTTGCAGCCAAGGCATGGCGGGCACCTTTGAAAAATATTGATTGCAGCCTAGCGGGCTGCGAGAAGCGCGCAAGTTTACGCGAGCTCGGAGGGTTTGTGGGAGTCGCTTGAGCTGCATTCACCGCGCAGTTCCTGAATGACATCGAACCCTGTGGGAGCGAGCCTGCTCGCGAAGAGGGTGGGACATTCAGCATCGATGTTGACTGAACCACCGCCTTCGCGAGCAGGCTCGCTCCCACAAGGGGGCATGGCAGTTGATCGGCTGAAACCTCCAGAAACAACAAAGCCGCCCGAAGGCGGCTTTGTTGTTCGGGCTAAAGCTTAGTGCTTTTCGCCAGCCAGCTTGTGTTCCAGGTAGTGGATGTTGACTCCACCTTTGCAGAAGCCTTCATCGCGGACCAGATCGCGGTGCAGCGGGATGTTGGTCTTGATCCCGTCGACAACGATTTCGTCCAGCGCATTGCGCATGCGCGCCATGGCTTCGTCACGGGTTGCGCCGTAGGTGATCAGCTTGCCGATCAACGAATCGTAGTTCGGCGGAACGGCATAGCCACTGTACAGGTGCGAATCGACGCGAACGCCGTTGCCGCCTGGTGCGTGGAAATGCTTGACCGTGCCTGGGCTTGGCATGAAGGTTTTCGGGTCTTCGGCGTTGATCCGGCATTCCAGCGCGTGACCGCGGATGACGACGTCATCCTGGGTGTACGACAGCTTGTTGCCAGCGGCGATGCTGAGCATCTCCTTGACGATGTCGATGCCGGTGACCATTTCCGAAACCGGGTGCTCAACCTGAACGCGGGTGTTCATTTCGATGAAATAGAACGCGCCGTTCTCGTACAGGAACTCGAAAGTACCCGCGCCACGGTAGTTGATGTCGATGCAAGCCTTGACGCAGCGTGCGAGGACTTCAGCCCGTGCCTTCTCGTCGATGCCCGGTGCCGGCGCTTCTTCGAGAACCTTCTGGTGACGACGTTGCAGCGAGCAGTCGCGGTCGCCCAGATGGATGGCGTGGCCCTGGCCGTCGGAAAGGACCTGAACTTCCACGTGACGTGGGTTGGTCAGGAATTTTTCCAGATAGACCATCGGGTTGCCGAACGCCGCGCCAGCTTCGGTGCGGGTCAGTTTGGCAAAGGAGATCAGGTCTTCTTCTTTATGCACAACGCGCATGCCGCGACCACCACCGCCGCCAGCGGCTTTGATGATCACCGGGTAACCGACTTCGCGACCGATGCGCAGAGCGGTTTCTTCGTCTTCAGGCAGCGGGCCGTCGGAACCCGGAACGGTTGGAACGCCAGCAGCGATCATGGCGTGCTTGGCCGATACCTTGTCGCCCATCAGGCGAATGGTGTCGGCTTTCGGGCCAATGAACGCGAAGCCGGAGTTCTCGACCTGTTCAGCGAAATCAGCGTTTTCCGCAAGGAAACCGTAGCCTGGGTGAATGGCGGTAGCGCCGGTCACTTCAGCTGCGGCGATGATTGCCGGGATGTGCAGGTAAGAATGCGCGGCCGAGGCCGGGCCGATGCAGACGGATTCGTCTGCCAGACCCAGGTGCATCAGCTCTTTGTCGGCCTTGGAGTAAACGGCGACAGTCTTGATGCCCATCTCTTTGCAGGCACGCAGAATCCGCAGGGCGATCTCACCGCGGTTGGCGATCAGAACTTTTTCCAACTTCGCAGTCATCAAAGTCTCTCCGCGGTTCAAACGATGGTGAACAGCGGTTGGTCGTACTCAACCGGCTGGCCGTCTTCGACGAGGATAGATTCGATCACACCGCTGGTTTCAGCTTCGATGTGGTTCATCATCTTCATGGCTTCGACGATGCACAGGGTGTCGCCTTTCTTCACGGTCTGGCCGACTTCAGCGAAGGACGGCGAGGATGGCGAAGACTTGCGATAGAAGGTGCCGACCATAGGCGAACGGGCAACGTTGCCGTTCAGCACTGGCGCAGCGGGAGCCGCAGGAGCGGCAGCGGCAACCGGGGCAGCAGCAACAGGCGCAGGCGCAGGCGCCGGAGCATGCATTGGAGCCGGTGCGTAGTACTGCTGAGCCGGGGTCTTGCTGTGACGGCTGATGCGTACGGACTCTTCGCCTTCCTTGATCTCGAGCTCGTCGATGCCGGACTCTTCCAGCAGTTCGATCAGTTTCTTAACTTTACGGATATCCATGAATCATCAACTCCCAAGGGTCGGTCAGGGGCGTTACGCTTGTTGTTCAAGCCGTTGCCTGTCTTTCAAGCAGCTCTAGTGCGGCCTCCAGGGCCAGTCGATAACCGCTGGCGCCAAGGCCGCAGATCACTCCCACCGCTACGTCGGAGAAGTAAGAGTGATGGCGGAAAGGTTCGCGTTTGTGCACGTTAGACAAATGCACTTCGATGAATGGGATGCTCACCGCCAGCAGCGCGTCACGTAATGCGACACTTGTGTGCGTAAAAGCTGCTGGGTTGATCAGAATGAAGTCCACACCTTCGCTGCGGGCAGCGTGGATGCGGTCGATCAATTCGTACTCGGCGTTGCTTTGCAGGTGCAGCAAATGGTGGCCGGCTTCACGGGCGCGGCGTTCCAGGTCCTGGTTGATCTGCGCCAGTGTCGTAGCGCCATAAGTGCCCGGTTCACGGGTGCCGAGCATGTTCAGGTTGGGTCCGTGCAGAACCAGTAGCGTCGCCATCTGCTGTTCCTTGTGATCTGTGTGCAATTGTCAGAACCCGGCGACTATGCCGCAAAGCCTTTGTGACTGTCCAGTTCTATGCAATAGCCAGCACGATGGCCGATGTTTGCGCGAAATATGTGACCGGGTTGTTAAATCCGGTCATTTGCTTTCGCAACACGTTCGGCGAAGTCGGTGGCGTTGATCTCGCCGATCACCCGCACATCGGCGCGTTCGACGCCGTCCTTGCCGAAAAACATCAGCGCTGGCGGGCCGAACAGTTTGTAGCGGTCGAGCAGGGCACGTTGCTCGGCGTTGCTGGCGGTGATATCGAAGCGGATCAGTCGATAGCCTTTGAGGCGTTCGACGACTTTGGTGTCGTTGAGCACTTCATGTTCGATGACTTTGCAGCTGATGCACCAGTCGGCGTACCAGTCGAGCAGCAGCGGGGTGCCCGATGATTTGGCTTCGGCGAGGACGCGGTCCAGGTCTGCCGGAGTGCTGACGGTTTGCCAGGCGCTGGTGTTTTGCGGCTGCTGGTTGCCGGCAACCGTGCGCGGCTGGCCAATCGGATTGAGCGGGTCGGTCTGACCGCTGAACGCTCCGTACCAACACGCCAGCGCATAAAACAGCAGGAACATCCCAAGCAATTGGGCCAGGCGTTTTCTCGGCGGTTTGTAGACGAACTCCAGCGCACCCATGAACAACCCGACGCCACCGGCCAGCAAGCCGATCAGCAGCAGCGTGATCTGGCCCGGCAGTACTCGACTGAGCAGACCGATCGCCAGCCCCAGCAACAAAACGCCAATCGCGTTTTTCACATAGATCAGCCAGGGGCCGCTTTTCGGCAGCCAGGCGGCGCCACCGGTGGCAACCAGCAGCAGCGGGGCGCCCATGCCAAGGCCGAGCATGAACAATTTCAGACCGCCGCCCAATGCATCGCCGCTGGCGCTGATGTACAGCAGCGCGCCGGCCAGCGGCGCCGAGACGCAGGGTGACACCAGCAGGCTGGAAACCACACCCAGCACGGCGGCGCCCCACAACGAGCCGCCTTCGGTGCGACCGGCGATCCGATCCAGCCGACTGCTGATAGCGTGAGGCAGCTTGAGTTCGAAGACGCCAAACATCGCCAAGGCAAACAGCGCAAAAAACATCGCGAATGGCACCAGCACCCACGCCGATTGCAGTCGCGCCTGAAGATTGAGCTGTGCGCCGAACATCCCCATCAACGCCCCGAGCAGGGCGAAGCAGGCGGCCATTGGCAGCACATAAGCGAGGGACAGATTGAAGCCGCGCAAACCACCCACCTGACCGCGCAACACCACGCCGGACAGGATCGGCAGCATCGGCAGCACACACGGTGTGAACGTCAGGCCCAGGCCTGCGAGGAAGAACAGCGCCAGTTCGCGCCAGCTCCAGGCGGGTGTCGCGCCTGCGCTGCCATCTATACTCAGGCGCTCGGTCTCGGGTGGATAACACAGCCCTTTGTCGGCGCAACCCTGATACGTAACCGCCAGCGTGAACGCTCGTTGATCGGTGCGCGGCAGTTCGACTTCGAGAATGCCGTGGTAGACCTCGACATCGCCGAAGTACTCATCGTGCTTCTGTTCGCCCTTGGGCAGTTGCGCGGCGCCCAGGCCAACATCGGCGGGATCGGCGCGAAACTGAAAGCGGTGTCGGTAGAGGTAGTAGCCCTCGGTGGCGACGAAACGCAGCTTGATCGATTGCGGTGTGCTTTCTACCAGACTCAACTGAAAAGCTTCGCGCACCGGCAGGAAGTCGGCGCTGTTGTTGATCGAGCCCAACGTCGAACTGGGCCGACTGTCCAGCAACCCGGCGGCGGTGGCCGGCAGGGCGAGCACTAAAAACAGCAGGCAGAGCAAACGGCGCATGACAATCTCGCGTATCGAAAGTGAGGGCATGATAGCGGACAGTCGCGGGGTGTGCAGGGCGAGACCTGTGGTGATTGTTCTGACGCCTTCGCGAGCAGGCTCGCTCCCACAATGGAATGCGTACCCCTGTGGGAGCGAGCCTGCTCGCGAAGGTGATCTATCAGACGCGGAAGGCTTGGACGGCTGTATGCAATCGCCCACCCAACACCAGCAAATTCTCCCCCTGCACGCGTCCTTCGCCAATGCGCAGCAAATTATCCCCACCCAATTGGTGAATCCGCTCACTGTGATCGCGGATTTCGCTGACGGCGCCGCTCTGCTGGGCGGTGACATCGGCGATGCGCACGGCGGTGTCGGAAATGGTCTGGATCGCGCCGACGATTTTATCCAGTGCGCCGTCGGCGGCCTGGGCCTGATTGGCAGTGGCTTCGGCGTGTTCGACTTGGGCGCGCATGCCTTCCACCGATTGTCGCGCCGCGGTTTGCAAACCCGCGATCAAGGTCTGGATCTCTGCGGTGGCACCGGCGGTGCGTTGTGCCAGTGAGCGAACTTCTTCGGCCACCACCGCAAACCCCCGGCCCATTTCTCCGGCACGAGCCGCTTCGATGGCGGCGTTCAGGGCCAGCAGGTTGGTCTGGTCGGCAATCGAACGGATCACTGTCAGCACGCCGCCGATGGTCGCCGACTCTTCGGCCAGGTGTTCGATCATCTGCGCGTTGCCTTGCACTTCGCCGACCAGCGCGTGGAGCCCGGTGAGGCTCAAACCGATGACTTTCTGGCCGTGCTCTACCGCCAATCCGGCATGGCGGCTGGCGTCGGCCGCCTGGCTGGCATCGCCGGCAACCTGTTGAATGGTCGCTTCCAGCTCACCAAGAGAGTCGCGGATCAGCGCCGTGTCGCCGGCCTGATGTTCGGCGCCGCTGTGCAGGTCGTTGCTCAACTCGGCCAGGGTTCGGCTGCTACCGGCGACCTGTTCGGCGTTGAGGCGAATGGTCCCGACCAGGTCGACCAGATAGGCGCGCAAGCGATTGAGCGAAGCTTGAATGTCATGCAGTTCGCGATTGGTCGCGCCCAATTCAATGTCCCGGCTGAAATCGCCCTCGGCCCAGGTCGAGAGGGCCGGCGCGAGGTTGGTCAGGGTTCGGGCCAGGCGTCGTTGCAGGGTATCGATGAGCAACGCGATCAACAGGATCAGGCCGATCATCACCCCTTGCATCAGCCGCACTTCGCCCTGGATCTGACCGTGCTGGGCGCGAACCACCGGCTCCAGCCCGGCAATGGCCTGCTGCACAGCGGCGATTTTCAGGTGAGTGGCGGCGCTGAGGTCGGTGCGTTTCTGGATCTGCTCACGTGTGCGCGCCAGTTCAGCCGGGTAGCGAGTGAGGAGGCTGTTCAGTTCACGCTTGAGGCCGACGCCCGCATCTTCGGCAACAGCTTTTTCGGTGTTCTCCAAGCCCATCATCGCGGCGAAATCATCGGTGCCGGATTCGCTGCTACTGGCTACACCGAGCAGCGGCAAGGCTCCCAGCAACTCAGCCTCAGTGCGGATGTTGGCGACTTCACGCTCGACATCGGCGGCCAATTCGCTGCGGCCGCTGCTGACCAGTTTGTCCCGCGCCAGAGACAATTTGCCCAAGTGCTGGGAGGCGGCGAGCAACGGCGTCAGGTACGCGGCGTTAGCGCTGGCGTATTGGCTGAGCTGATCGAGGCTGGCACCGAGTTCCCGCTCGGCTTGCAGCAACAGTGCTTGCGGATCGCCGGCCAGTTTACCAGCGGCCAGCAGGTCAGTTTTGCTGAACTCTTCGAGGTTCGACAGGCTCGGGCGCAAGGTGTCGGCCAATGCCGGTGGCAACTCGCCGAGTTCCTTTTGCAGGCTGTCGATGGCCTGACTGGCGCTGCTCAGGCGCAGGGCATCGCCGCTGGCGAGGTAGTCCTCGATGTTGCGCGCGACTTCATTTTGAAATTGCTGGGACAAGCCCAAGTAACGCTCCATCAATAGATACGGGCGCTCCAGGGCTTTTTGCGACCACCAAAGCGTGGCGCCAAGGGCCACGCACACGGCGACTAAAAGGAGGGTATTGAGATTGGTCAGCAGCTTCAGGCGCATCGCGGGTCTACCAACGGCAGAATGGTAAGTGCCTAAAGTTATTGCGTTTGTGTTACAGGGTTATGACCGAATCGGTCGATTCCGATGAAAAGGTGGCACTTTGCTTTGATGTTCGCGCGGCCTGCACGCGGTTGCGTCCAGCGTCTTTCGCGCGGTACAGCGCTTCGTCTGCCTGGCTGGCCATCATCAGGCTGTCGGAGTTTTCACACAGTTCCACCACCCCGGCGCTGAACGTACACCAGAGGTCCTGGGGTTGAGCCGGGTAGTGAATCTCGGCAAAGCGTCGACGGATTTCGTCGAGCACTTTGTGGGCCGATTCGAGATCGGTGTCCGGCATGACGATGGCGAATTCTTCACCGCCGTAACGACCGATGAAATCGGTCTTGCGCAAGCGTTGCTTCAGAAACAGCGCCAGGCTCTTGATCACCCGATCGCCCATGGGGTGGCCGTGGCTGTCGTTGACCCGTTTGAAGTGGTCGATGTCGAGCATCGCAAAGCTCAGCGGCTTGTTTTCGCGGCGGGCGCGGAAGCTGCAGTCTTCGAGCAATTGCAGAATGTGGGTGTGGTTGTACAGCCCGGTGAGGCTGTCGCGGACCATCCGCGCTTTCAAATTGCGTGCTCGCGCTGCGCGGTTGCGCACGGTGGTGATCAGGTGCCGGGGCTTGATCGGTTTGGTCAGGAAGTCGTCGCCGCCCTCGCTCATGGCGTCGAGCTGCTTGTCCAGATCGTCTTCGGCCGACAGGTAAATGATCGGCACGCTGACGTAACGGTCGTTGTGGCGGATCACTTTGGCCAGTTCAGTACCGGTGCAGGCCGGCATGTACATGTCGAGGATGATCAGGTCTGGCTGGAAGTCCGCGAGTTCGGCCATGGCCTGGATCGGCTCGATCAAGGTCCGCGTGACAATCCCGGCGCTATTGAGCAGGCGCTCGGTGTGCAAGGCCTGGGCGCGGGAATCGTCGATGATCAGCACTTTATAGGGTTCGTACTGGGCGACGCAGGTCAGGACTTCGATTTTCTCCAGCAGGCTCGAGGCTTCGAGGGTGCCGGTCAGGAATTCCTGGCCACCGGCACGCACGGCGGCGAGACGGGTCGGGGTATCGGTTTCGTTCAGGCTGAAGAACAACAGCGGTAATTGATGATCGAGGCCTTCCTGGGCTTCGGCGGCCAGCTTCAGGCCGATGCCGGCACCACTGAAGTCCACGTCCATGACGATCGCCGCGGGCAAGCGCTCGACCATCGAAGAGCGGAACGCCGCAACGCTGTCGAGGGCTTGCGCGCTGAGCCCGAAAAACTCCAGCTGCTTGGCCAGACGTTCAGCGCGGTCGTAATCCTGCAACATCACGTAGATCGGCTTGCGCAGCGGCGGCAGGAAGGTTTGTTCGAGTTGGTCGCCGTGGCGCAGACCGGTGCGCGACAGGCGCTGCATCAAACGATTGAGGTCAGTGATCAGTCCGCTGCTCAGGCGTCCGCGATTGGCGTCGACCGCCTCCAGCGACTGACCGATGTGGCGCGCCAGCTGGGTGTGTTCAGGTTGTTCAAAGCGCTCGGCGAAACGCAGCAGGCGCAGATTGGCCTCGCTCAGTTCCGATAAGTCGGTGGTGGACCACTCGCTGCATTGCAGGCGCTGCCATATCTCAAGAATTTGACGTGCCTGATGAATTACCCGCTGGGCAAAGTGGTGCTTGAGGCGCTCACGGCTGGGGTCTTCTGGCTCGGTCATATCCTGACTACTAGTTAGGGTGCATGCTGAGATCGACTGGTGGCTCTATGCTAGCACCTCTTTTCAATCGCATGAGTGTCGTACGTCAATTAACTGCAAAGCGACCTGATTCAGTTACTGACCGACTGGTCGCATAGGATCAACGCTGTGCTTCATTTATAGTGGCCCTCGATTGTAGCCCTTGTGCGGGTTAGTGTTTGCGCAGGATTTAATGCGCGGCAAACGAGGCACGATGAGATAGGGTTGTGGTCGAACCGATGAACTCAAGTGATTGAAAGGATATCGCCATGCTGGACTGGAAGAACCGCGCGGGCAGCGCCCCTGAACGTGCCGCTGAACCGAAATCGGCCACCCGCAGTTACTTGGGTGGCCTGTTGTTCAGCCGGGCGCTGGCCACCCTGATTGGCCTGTACTTGCTGGTGGCTATTGCGCTGGGCTGGTACTGGAGCCAGGAACCTGCGCTGTTTCCGGTTCAGCAGAATGCCCAGATGGCCGCCGAGAAAGAAGGCAAGCAAATGGTCATCGGCTACACCACGGTCGAAACCCTCAAGACCGTCGCCGGTACTTTGCTGACCAAACCGGGTGGCTATATTTCCAACGACCGTTTCCCGCCGGGCCTGTGGATGGATAACACGCCGAGCTGGGAATATGGCGTGCTGGTCCAGGTCCGTGACTTGACGCGTGCCTTGCGTAAAGACTTCGCCCGCTCGCAATCGCAATCTGCCGAAGACTCCGATCTGGCCAAGGCCGAGCCGCGTTTCAACTTCGACAATAAAAGCTGGGTGCTGCCATCCAGTGAGTCCGAGTACCAGGAAGGCATCAATTCCCTGAGCCGTTATCAGGCGCGCCTTTCCGATCCGTCGCAGAAAAACGCGCTGTTCTATGCCCGCGCCGACAACCTGAACAACTGGCTGGGCGATGTGGGCACCCGTCTGGGTTCGCTGTCGCAACGGCTGTCGGCCAGCGTTGGCCGGGTCAAGCTCAACACCTCGCTGAAAACCGAAGTCGTCGCACCGGGTCAGGTGCCGCAGGTTGACGAAGAAATCGTCGAAACCCCGTGGATGCAGATCGACAACGTGTTCTACGAAGCTCGCGGTCAGGCCTGGGCCTTGTCCCATCTGTTGCGCGCCATCGAAGTCGACTTCGCCGATGTGCTGGCCAAGAAGAATGCCACGGTCAGCGTGCGTCAGATCATTCGTGAACTGGAAGCCTCGCAGGAACCGGTCTGGAGTCCTATGATCCTTAATGGCAGCGGTTTCGGGGTGCTGGCCAACCACTCGCTGGTCATGGCCAACTACATCTCCCGGGCCAACGCCGCAGTGATCGATTTGCGTCAATTGCTCAATCAGGGCTGAGTCATGGTCAATAGCGCCAGAGAGGTCGCGCACCGCGCGGCCTCGGATGCCGAACAGATCGCTTGGGTCGACGAGCAGGACAACCTGCTCGGCGCCCTGGTCCGCTCCGACCTGCGTGAACGCGGGCTGATCGGGCGCGGCACTTACATCATGCTGTTCAATTCTGCCGGTGAGCTCTGCGTGCATCGACGCACGCTGAGCAAAGCCATTTATCCAGGTTTCTGGGACGTGGCGGCGGGGGGCATGGTGCTAGCGACCGAAACCTACGCCGAATCGGCTGCCCGCGAGCTGGAAGAAGAGCTGGGCGTGAGCGGTGTGGAACTGACTGCCCATGATCACTTTTTCTTCGAAGACACCGGCAATCGACTCTGGTGTTCGGCTTTTTCGGCGGTGTGGGACGGTCCGTTGATCCTGCAACCGGAAGAGGTGCTGGAAGCGCGTTTCATCCCCATCGATCAGGTCCTGCTGGAAATCCAGCAAAAGCCTTATTGCCCGGACTCTCTGGCTGCGTTGAAGCGGTATCTCCGGGCCCGTGGGTCGGACGTCGCAAAAGAGGCATAAATTGGCGCCGATTGGCTCTTAGCAAGTCGGCTTTTTGCCGTTACACTGCGCGACCTTTTCAAACTGAACCGGCATTGCTTTTTGTAGGAGCTGCCGCAGGCTGCGATCTTTTGACTTTGCTTTTGAGTCAAAATCAAAAGATCGCAGCCTCGTTGCACTCGTCAGCTCCTACACAGGGTTTTCCGTTTCAGTAGCGCTGCCCCTGCCTGAGTGGGGCTTCGCGGTCGATGGCACTTGCCCAAGTTGCCGCGACCAGTCTTTGTCCTCCCAAGAGGATTGCCGGTGGCCAAAAAAGCCGCATCCTTCGCCGCCCTTGGTGGCCTGGTATTTTCCACCGACGCAGGTCGTCATTGCCCGGATTGCAGTAAACCGGTGGATGCCTGCATCTGCAAACAGACCGTTATCCCGGCCGGCGACGGCATTGCTCGCGTGCGTCGCGAAAGCAAGGGGCGTGGCGGCAAGACGGTGACCACCATCACCGGCGTGCCGTTGGCCGAAGACGCACTCAAGGACCTGGCGACCACGTTGAAGAAACGTTGCGGGACCGGTGGTGCGTTGAAAGACGGAATCATTGAAATCCAGGGCGATCATGTCGAGCTACTCTTGGCCGAACTGATCAAACTCGGTTTCAAGGCGAAGAAGTCCGGCGGCTAGCAGCCTCTGTGAAAACCACCCTCGGCTTGATCCTGCCCTGATCCGATTCAGGTCTGGCGTCGTCTACATGGTTTTCACAGAGCCTGTTCTGACCGGTTTCTAAACTCACTGCGGTCAGCGAGGTCTATCCCCTCGTTGACGAACCGTCATTTTCATTCTTTAGACTGCGCCGGCCTGAACCCAGGCGACGCTCTATGACTTCTTTATAGGGGACTTCAATGTCCGTACGACGCACACGCAAAGACGATGGCAGCCAATGGACAGTTGCGGACAGCCGCAGTGTTTACGGGATTCGCCATTGGGGGGCCGGGTACTTCGCGATCAATGACGCCGGTCGCGTCGAAGTTCGTCCGAACGGTCCGACCAGTTCGCCTATCGACCTCTTCGAGCAAGTTGACCAGCTGCGCAAAAGCGGCCTGTCCTTGCCACTGCTGGTGCGTTTCCCGGATATCCTGCAAGACCGCGTGCGTCAGCTGACCGGCGCCTTCGACGCCAACATCGAGCGTCTGGAATACCAGAGCAAGTACACCGCGCTGTACCCGATCAAGGTGAACCAGCAAGAAGCGGTGATCGAGAACATCATTGCCACCCAAGACGTGTCCATCGGCCTGGAAGCCGGCTCCAAGCCTGAGCTGCTGGCCGTGCTGGCCCTGGCGCCGAAGGGCGGCACCATCGTCTGCAACGGCTACAAGGATCGCGAGTTCATTCGTCTGGCGCTGATGGGCCAAAAGCTCGGCCACAACGTGTTCATCGTGATCGAGAAAGAATCCGAAGTCGGGCTGGTGATCGAAGAAGCCGCCTCGTTGAAGGTCAAGCCACAAGTTGGTCTGCGCGTGCGTCTGTCGTCCCTGGCGTCGAGCAAGTGGGCCGACACTGGCGGCGAGAAATCCAAGTTCGGTCTGTCGGCGGCGCAACTGCTGTCGGTGGTCGAGCGTTTCCGCGCCGCAGGCCTGGATCAGGGCATTCGCCTGCTGCACTTCCACATGGGCTCGCAGATCGCCAACCTGGCGGACTACCAGCACGGCTTCAAGGAAGCGATTCGTTACTACGGCGAACTGCGCAACCTCGGCCTGCCGGTTGACCACATCGACGTCGGCGGCGGTTTGGGCGTGGACTACGACGGTACGCACTCGCGCAATGCCAGTTCGATCAACTACGACATGGACGATTACGCCGGTGTTGTGGTCGGGATGCTCAAGGAATTCTGCGACGCGCAGAGCCTCCCGCACCCGAACATCTTCTCCGAAAGCGGCCGCTCCCTGACCGCTCACCACGCCATGCTGGTGGTGCAAGTGACCGACGTCGAGAAACACAACGACGACGTGCCGCAGATCGAGAACAAGGAAGAACTGCCGGAAACCGTGCAGTGGCTGGTTGACCTGCTGGGCCCGACCGACATTGAGATGGTCACCGAAACCTACTGGCGGGCCACTCACTACATGAGCGACATCGCGACCCAGTACGCCGATGGCAAGCTGACCCTGGCCGAGAAAGCCCTGGCCGAGCAATGCTACTTCGCCGTGTGCCGTCGCCTGCACAACTCGTTGAAGGCGCGTCAGCGTTCGCACCGTCAGGTGCTCGACGAACTCAACGACAAACTGGCCGACAAGTACATCTGCAACTTCTCGGTATTCCAGAGCCTGCCGGACACCTGGGCCATCGGCCAGGTGTTGCCGATCCTGCCGCTGCACCGTCTCGACGAAGAGCCGCTGCGCCGTGCCGTGCTGCAAGATCTGACTTGCGACTCCGACGGCAAGATCAAGCAATACGTTGACGAGCAGAGCATCGAAACCAGCCTGCCGGTTCACGGTTTGAACGACGGTGAAGACTACCTGCTGGGTATCTTCCTGGTCGGCGCCTACCAGGAAATCCTCGGCGACATGCACAACCTGTTCGGTGACACCGACTCGGTGAACATCTACCAGAACGCTGACGGCAGCGTGTACCACGCGGGTATCGAAACCCACGACACCATTGAAGACATGCTGCGTTACGTGCACTTGTCGCCGGAAGAGTTGATGACCCACTACCGCGACAAATGCGCCAGTGCGCGCATCACTGCTGCCGAGCGTACCCAGTTCCTTGACGCTCTGCGTCTGGGCCTGACCCGTTCGTCTTACCTGTCTTCTTGAGGTAAGGCACCGCTCTCATCAGGTTGTCTGAAAATGTTCCGCACGCTGCGGAAATTTCAGATGACTTGGTGGGATGCCTCCCTGATTTCCAGCGAAATGACTCACATTCTTGGCCATCCAAGCGATGTGGTCTTCTTTTCGCGTAGGTCATTTCCTAAGTTGTACTTCGGCACTCTACTCGGCCAACTCTCTCGGAGAGAATCCCCGGCCGCCCCTCCTGTAGAGAATCGCCGATGTTCGATCCAGTCAACGAGCCGTCATTTCGTCTGGATGTAGAGGGTCTGCCCGACCCCTTTGAGGTCTTGGCGTTTACCGGTAGTGAAGCCATCAGCGAGCCTTTTGTGTTCGACGTGGATCTGCTGATCGATGACCCGACACTCGACCTTGCAAGCCTGCTGTACCGTCCGGCCTTTCTGCATGTCGGGCCTGCGGGAAACGGCTTTCACGGACAATTACATGAACTCGTCCAGCGTGATCATGACCCGGCTGTCAGGCTCTGCCGCGTACGTCTGGGGCCGAAGCTGGCGTGCCTTTCCCTGCGCTTGAGCCAGCGAATTTTCAGCGCGCGCTCGGTGCCGCAAATCCTCAGTCAGGTGCTCAAGGAACACGGGATTGCCGGCAAGAATCGGCGCTTCGAGCTGAGTGGCGATTACCCGCCCCGTGATTTCTGTACGCAGTACCGGGAATCGGATCTGCAATTTATCCAGCGTCTGTGTGCTCAGGAACGGCTTCACTACCATTTCGAACACGGCGCGCGCGGGCATTGCGTGGTTTTTGGTGAGGGGCAGGGTCATTTTCGCCTCGGCGAAAATGCGCTCTTTCAGGTCGAGAGCGAACAATCAGCGGTACGTGAGTTCAAGCTTCTGGGCTGCGCTGATACTGCCCGGGAGGGGCAACGAACCGCGCCGATTGCCGAAGGTCGGACGGACCTGACGGCGCTGCGCAGCGGTCAGTTGATGCCGCTGTCCGGCCATCCGATTGCCGACTGGAATCATCTCTGGCTGCTGACCCACGTTGAGCATCAGGGCAGCCAGGATTTAACGGCGTCCTACAGCAACCAGATCCGCGCGATTCACTGGCAGGTGCCTTTTGTATCGCCTCATTGCGCAGTGAAACCCAGGATGCACAGCCTGCAACGGGCCTGGGTGGTCGACATTGATGAGTCATGCCCCGATCCGTCCAGGCCGGTGGCCGTGCAATTTGACTGGCTCTATCAGGGCGAGGGTGCAGCGCCCAGCCACTGTTGGCTGCCGTTGGCCGCTGAACTGGGTGACGCGGCAGTCACGCAGTTGAGTGAGGGGGCCGAAGTGGTGGTGAGCTTTATCGAGGGGGATCCGGATCAGCCGCTGATTACTGGGTTTCTTCACACCCCTGCGTCCGTTGAAGACGCTGAGGAGGACAGCCCGCCGCCTACGTCCGCGGCAGATGATGTCGGGGGCTTGCTGGGGCTTCTGCGATCGAGCGAGCCATTGATGTTGCTATGTCTGCTGCCCGGTGGCGGCAGTTTCAACCATTGCACGCAGGCCCTCTGCACCTGCCGGGCGGCGATGCAGTTTGGCCAGAGCGGTGCGGCATGATCGCCGAGACCCCGCAATGGCTATTGCTGGATATACCGGGTGCGCCACAGGCGGGGGCGATGCTGCAACAGCAGTTTGCGCATGCCCGGTGGTTCTGGCTGTTCGAAGGCACTGAGTGGCATGCGCTGCGTGAACACGGCCCGGCCCTTGTCGACCTTCGGACTTGCCCTGCGCTGGCCGGTTTGTGTGACAGCGAAGTGCCCCTCTGGCGTGGCTTGCTGATGGCCAGCGAGGTGTCGTCGTCGCAGTTGCTGGAGCATTTGCGCCGCATGCTCACGGTCACTTTCGGTGTGCATCATCGAGCCTTGTTGAGTTACTACAACCCACACACGGCCAGTTACTTGTTTGATGCCTGCGATGCGCAGGAACTGAGTCGCTGGCTGGGTCCTGTCAGCCATTTGCGCTGGTTCGGCGGTACGTGGGCCGACCGCGCGATAGGCAGTCAAGGCTGGCAGCAGTTGGTCAATCCGGGGCTTTGCGTCAGCCCCTTGGCGGTTGAAGAAAACCTCAGTCCTCGTCAGCAGGAAAAACTGCAAACCTGCCTGCTGGAGCAGCATGCCTGGCACTGGAGTCGATCCACCGGGACTGATTACAACACGCTGTGGTCCCACGTGCAGGAAGGGCTGGCGCTGGATTTTACCGAGCGCCCGGTACTCGATGACTGGTTATGGCTACGCTTGCAGTACCCCGGCGCTTTGCTTGGGCACGCGTTGCCGGGACTCACCCAGCAGGAGCGTCTCGATAGCCTGCGCAACCGGTGGCAGAGCGATCAACCCTGAACACGAGGTTCGACATCGATGGCGAGTACCACGCGGCGGTTGTTCAGCTTGATAACCGGCGGCGTATTGCTGGCCGTGATGACGGCGTGCTCGCCGCTGAAGTTGCTCAATGCGCTGACCCCCGATGCAACCTACGACAAGACCGAGGGCATTACCTATGGCGCTGATCCGCGGCAAAAACTCGATGTCTATGTGCCGCGCCATCCCATGGAAAACGCCCCGGTGGTGGTGTTTTTCTACGGCGGCAGCTGGAACAGCGGTTCACGCAGCGATTACGCTTTTGTCGGCGAGGCCCTGGCGTCCCGGGGAATTGTGGCGGTGCTGGCGGACTATCGGTTGTATCCGCAGGTGCGTTATCCGCTGTTCCTTGAAGATGGCGCCCGGGCCGTGGCCTGGACCCATGAACACATTCGTCAATATTCCGGGAATCCGCAGCGGTTGTACCTGATGGGCCACAGTTCCGGGGCTTACAACGTCGCGATGCTGGCGCTGGATCCTGGGTTACTGGGGGCGGTAGGCCTGTCGCCGCACAACCTCAGCGGCTGGATCGGCCTGGCCGGGCCTTATGATTTTCTGCCGATCAAAAATCCGGATGTGCGCCCGGTGTTTTTCTGGCCGGATTCACCACCCCGGTCGCAGCCGATCAATCATGTCAGTCGCGGCGCGCCACCGGCCTTGTTGATTGCTGCGAGCGACGATGAGCGGGTCAACCCGGCCCGCAACACCGGAGGCCTGGCACGCAAACTGCGCGAGGCGGGCGTGCCGGTGCAGGACCTGTATTTCTCGCGCACCAGCCACGCCACGCTGGTGGCGACGCTGTCGCGGCCCATGCGCGGTTTGGCTCCGGTGCTGGATGTGGTCACGGCCTTCGTCAATGCCACGCCGACTCAGTGAGCTTTGCCTGCGAACCAGCCGTCGCTTTTGTGCAGATACCAGGCGAACGCGCCGAGGGTCAGGCTGCGCAGCAACATGAACAGCAGAAAGGTTATCCACAGCCCATGGTTGCCCAAACCTTGCAGTGCCCAGGCGAACGGCAGTAGCAGAATCACCGTCAGCAGCATGCCGTTGCGCATTTCCCGGGCACGGGTGGCGCCGATAAACAGCCCGTCGAGCAGGTAACTCCAGACCGCGATCAGCGGCAGTGCGGCGAGGTAGGGCAGGTAGATGAACGCCGTGTCGCGCACGCTCTGAATGTTGGTCTGCATCTCGATAAACAGATGCCCGGCGAACAGAAACAGCACGGCAAAGCCCAGGCTCGCCAGCAACGACCAACCGCAGGCCACCACCAATGAGCGACGCAGGGCCTCTCGATCGCGAGCACCAATGGCATGCCCACACAGGGCTTCCACGGCGTGGGCCAGGCCGTCCAGCGCATGGGCGGTCAGCAGCAAACCATTGAGCAGCAGCGCGTTGGCGGCGACGGTGGCATCACCCAGTCGCGCGCCTTGCACGGTGATCAGGAAAAACACCGATTGCAGCGCCAGGCTGCGGATGAATATGTCGCGGTTGACCGCCAATAGCGGCCGCCAGCTCTGCCACAGCGCCAGCGCGGCCCAGGCGATGTGGCCGGGATAGGCGCGCAGGGCGTTGCGGGTCATCAGAAGGCCGATCAGCGCACCGGTCCATTCTGCGATCACCGACGCTCGGGCCGCACCGACCACGCCCCAATCCAGCCCGAGGACGAACCACAGGTTCAGCGCGATATTCACCAGGTTGGTGCTGAGCAAAATGGCCAGCGGCGCCCGGGCGTTCTGAGTGCCGAGGAACCAACCGACCAGCGCATAACTGGCCAGCGCCGCCGGCAGACCGAACAGGCGCGTGTGGAAAAATTCGCGGGTCAGTTGATCCAGCTCCGCCGACGGCTGCATGAAGTGCAGCGCGACCCCGCTCAACGGCACCCCCAGTGCTCCCAGGACAATGGCCAGGCCCATGGCCAACAACAGACCCTGCAGCAAGATCTGCCGCAACGCCGCGCCGTCCCCACGCCCGGCGGCCTGTGCGGCGAACCCGGTGGAACCCATGCGCAGAAAACCCATGGCCCAGGCGAGAAAGGTATACAGGCTGGCGCCGACCGCGACGGCGCCCAACTGATGGGCGTGGGGCAAGTGACCGATGACGGTACTGTCGACCAGCGCCACCAGCGGTACGGAAATGTTCGAGAGAATCATCGGCGCGGCGAGTGCCCAGACTCGATGATGGGTAGGGCGGTCGCGCCAGTCGGCGATCAGGTTGGACATGCAGGCTCCTTGGGGGAGCGGGCATTGTAGCGACACATTGGAATCCGCAGCGATTCATTGTGGGAGCGAGCCTGCTCGCGATGGCGGAGTGTCAGGCGACATCAATGTCGACCGGGCGGCCGCCTTCGCGAGCAGGCTCGCTCCCACAGGGGGATCAGGTTGCTAGTGGATTATCCAGCTCAACAACCACAACCCCAGCAGCAACCAGATAATCCCCATGATGATCGACGCATTCATGAACGCCCGAATCGCCGACCACAACAGCATCAACCCCAAAATCAGCGCGATGATGCTGATGATTGACGCGTCCATGCCTAACGCACGGGACAGCCCTTCGACAAAGTTGCTGCCGGCGTGGCTCAACAGATTGAACAAGCCACTGAGGCCGTCAACGATGAAACGGATAACCGAACCGAGTGCCTGGCCGAGCCATTCGAAAAAACTTTCTACCTGCATGTCGTGAGCGTCCTTGATGAATGTGGTGGCGTGGTTGCCGGACTTGAGCCTTGGGCTATCGAGCAGGGTACCGAGTTCCCGTAGGAGCTGCCGCAGGCTGCGATCTTTTGATTATGGTGCAAAGATCCGCGCCGCACCGAGACGCTTGCCTTCCCCCGTCATCCCCCCGAAGCTATACGCCTTCAGGAGAGCCCGATGAACCTTGTTGAACTGACCGAACGCCTGCACGCCATCCGTGACCGCAATGACTGGCGGCAATTTCACAGCCCGAAAAACCTGGCCATGGCCGCGAGCGTGGAAATGTCCGAGCTGGTGGAGATTTTCCAGTGGCTGACTGAAGACCAGTCGCGCCAGTTGTCGGCGGACACACTCGCCCATGCCGGGCAGGAAATCGGCGACATCGTGCTCTATCTACTGCTGCTGTGCAGCGAGTTGGGGTTGGACATGAATGAAGTCGTGCGCAGTAAACTCGCGGACAGTGAACGGAGGTTCAGCTGATGAGCGACCGTCATTTCGATCAACTGGCGACCCGATTCGCCGAAAAAATCTACGGCGGTGCCAAAGGCGCGATCCGTCTGGCGGTGCTTCAGGCCGACCTGGCCGAAACCTTGCCGGACCGGCCGTTGCGCGTACTGGACATCGGCGCCGGCCTGGGCCACATGTCGTTGTGGCTGGCCCAGCGTGGTCATGAGGTCACGCTGGCCGAGCCCGCCGAGCCGATGCTCGAAGGCGCCCGCCAGCGCTTTGCCGACGCCGGGCAAACAGCGACGTTCATTCAGGCCCCGTGGCAGGATCTGCTCGGCCAACTCACCGAGCCCTATGACCTGGTGCTGTGCCATGCGGTGCTGGAATGGCTGGCCGAACCGCATGCGATCCTGCCGGTGCTGCATCAATTGACCAAGCAGGATGGTTGGTTGTCCCTGGCCTTCTACAACCGCGATGCGTTGATCTATCGCAACCTGCTCAAAGGCCATTTCCGCAAGATGCGCAAGAACGACATGGCCGGCGAGAAACAGAGCCTGACCCCGCAGCAGCCACTTGATCCCCGCGAACTGGCGGCGCAACTTGAAGGCCTGTGGCAGGTCGAAACCCAGAGTGGGGTGCGGGTTTTTCACGATTACATGCCGGTGGAATTCCAGGCCCGCGCCGAACTGGTGGACTTGCTGGAAATGGAACTGGCCCACCGTCGTCACCCAAGCTTTGCCGGGCTTGGGCGCTACTTGCACTGGATCTGTCGGCCGGTCTGATCGGAGCGCGAAATGAACAGTCGTTCGGGCTTATTGGTGATTTGTCTCGGGTTGGCGGCCTGCCAGGGCACCAACCCTTATGTGGCGTCATCCAACCCCTTGCCACCCGCGCCGCCTCAGGCGGCCAACACCTTTGACCGCAGCGCCTACCCGGCACCGCCGCGCGACTACGGGCGCTACCGCAGCTGGGCCTGGCTCAACGGGCAGCTGCCGCCGGGCAACGCCTGGGCGGATTCGGCGCAGGTCGCTGAAGCCGTCAGCAATGCTCTCGATCAACGTGGCTTGCGCCCGCTG
Source organism: Pseudomonas sp. LB3P25 (assembly GCF_054897985.1). Lineage (NCBI taxonomy): Bacteria > Pseudomonadati > Pseudomonadota > Gammaproteobacteria > Pseudomonadales > Pseudomonadaceae > Pseudomonas > Pseudomonas sp. LB3P25. The sequence goes on from NZ_CM142711.1 coordinate 949,513, forward strand.
CACGATAACCGCCCGGCCGACCTGTTTGTCAGCGCCGACCTGCACCTGGAAACCCGCTTGCGTCAGGTTCAGGACGACTATGGTTATTACGGCGGCGGTTATGGCGGTTACAACCGCTACGGCAGCGGTTACGGCATGTACAACACCGTGCCGGTCGTGCGGACTTATCAGGAACAGGTCGTGGTGGTGCGGGTTGATTTGTTTGACGCTCAAAGCGGTCAACCGGTATGGAGTGCCAGCGCCGAAACCAGCAACCGAGGCAGTCAGAGCGAGCGAGCCGACGCGATACGGGCGGCTGTAGAAAAGGCCATGTCGGCGTATCCTCCTAGTTAGCTTCTGTCGTTAAGAAGCATTGCGCAGGTTCATGTCTTCAACCGGAGAAATATCATGTTCCGCCGTCTCGCTTTACTGGCTGTGGCCGCGCTGCTCAGTGCCTGCGCCGCCAACCAGGTCAATCATGACTTCGATGCCAGTCGCGACTTTGCCGCCTATCGCAGCTGGAGCTGGAAAGAACCCGCCCTGCAGTATCGCCCCGATGACCCACGGATCAAGAGCGACCTGACTGAACAACGCATCCGCCAATCGGTGACCGATCAGTTGGATCAGCGCGGCCTGCGTCCGGCTGCCGGTGGCCAAAAGGGCGATTTGAGCGTGCAAACCTATCTGATCGTCGAACAGCGCCAGCAACAAGTGACCACCAACTACGGCGGCGCTTGGGGTAATCCATGGAACGGCTACTGGGGCGGGCCGATGTACAACGAAACCCGCAATGTCACCTACAAGGTCGCCACCATCCAGATCGACCTGCTTGATGGCAAGGACGGCAAACTGGTGTGGCGCGGCAGTGACGAGCAGATGCTCAGCCGCACACCGAACCCGTCGGATCGCAGCACTGCAATACGTGAAACGGTCGGGCGAATTCTCGCCAACTACCCACCGCACTAAACACGATCAACCCTGTAGGAGCCGAGCTTGCTCGCGAAGGCGGCGTCACATCCAGAAAAGAGGTGACTGACAGACCGCATTCGCGAGCAAGCTCTGCTCCTACAGGGTTTTTCTTGTCTGCAATGGCATGTTGCCAGCAGTCCGGCCAAGTCTTGTCTACACTGCTGTTCACCCATGGAGGTAGCCCTCGGTTGTGCACCGGCAAAGGAGTGCGCGATGTCTCCCCGTTTGCAGTTTCGCAGCCCGTCCCGGCAACGGGGGGCGATCGGTTTGATGGCGGCGCTGACATTGGGCATGGCCCTGATGTTCTTGCTGGTCGTGGTCGACAGCGGTCGTTTGTACCTGAAAAAACGCGACCTGCAGCGCGTAGCGGACATGGCCGCACTTGAAGCGTCCACCCGAGGGGGGGATTGCGCCGCCGGCAACACCGCCACCGTCTATGCCACCGCCAGCGCAAACCGTAACGGCTTCACGCTTCCTGACCCCAATCACAATCTGCTGGTCGCTTGCGGCGCCTTGACCCTGGATGCCAATAACCTTCGAGTATTTGGCGCCGACCCGAGCAAGAGCGAAGCCATTCGGGTGATCGCCAGCCATTCGGTTCTGCAGAGTTTCGCCGGCGGTGTCGGCGCCCTGTTCGGTGGCGCTCCACGCGCAGCGACCATCAACATGACGGCCAGCGCTGTCGCCGCATTACCGCCACCGCAGGCTTCGCTGACCCTGCGCAGCACGACGCTGAGCGTCGACACCAGCAAGTCGGCCACGCTCAACGCACTGTTCGGTGGTTTGCTCGGGGGCAACCTGAACATCAATGCGGCGGGTTGGAACGGACTGGTGAACACCAACATCAGCCTGCTCGGCTACCTCGATCGATTGAAGGTCGACCTTAACCTCGGCGCTGCCGGGTATGACCAGGTATTGGGCAATACGATTGCCGTCAGCCAGCTGATCCAGACGGCCGTCAATGTGCTGGACCCCGGCGGCACACTCGGCGCGACCGCAACCATTGCGAGTCTTCAATCGCTGAAGGTCGCGGCAGGTGCAACCACTGTCGTACTCGGCAACCTGCTGCATGTCGAGGCTGGCAGCAACGTGACGGCGCTGGCGACCAACCTGAAAGTGTTCGACCTGATCGAAGCGGTCGTGCAACTGGCCAACAAGAAAAACGGCCTGGTGGCGACCCTGCCGATCAACCTCGCGGGGCTGGCGCAAATCACCGCTCGGGTGCAGATACTGGAGCCGCCACAGCTCTCGGCCATCGGCAATCCGAAAAACGCCGCGCTCGCGCCTTTGGGGCCCAACCGGATCTATGTGAAAACCGCTCAGGTTCGTACATTGCTGTCGATCGACTTGCCCATTCTGAGTGCGATTCAACCCTTGCTCGAGGCGGCGGCTGATCTTGCCGGGCCGTTGACCAATACCCTGAACGCCTTGCTGCATCTTAATCTGGTCGGTGTCATTGACTCACTGACCTGCGCGCTGGGGGCGGCTTGTGAAACACCCTCGATCGTGCCGCTTTCCAGTACCGTAAGCCTCGATGTCGCACTGGACGTCGCGAGCGCCAACAGTTACGTCACCGCCTACAGCTGCGTCAGCGCCACCAACAAATCCCTGACCACCCATACCAGCACTTCACTGGTGAAGCTCAAAATCGGCAAGATCGATCCGAACACGGCTTTCGGCGACAACATCACGCCGCCCACCGTGGTGGTACAGCCGTTGAAGGTGATCGATATCGGGGTGAAAACCTGTCGCCGGTTCCTGATCTTTCCCGTCAGTTGCGACCCGCGAATTCCAGGCGTTGGCGGCGGCATCGATATCATGGCCGACACCACCGTGGCACAGAACGCCAACATGCCACACGTCTATTCCGCACCGCCGGCCACCAGCCTGCCGGAGATCAACCAGCCACCGTTCTACTATTCCTATTCCACCAGCAATATCGTCAGCAGCCTTACTGACACGCCGACCAATATCAAGGTCGACATGTACGGCCCGACGGGCAGTCTGGTCGGTGGTCTGGGGGCGATCCTCAGCGGTGTCACCACTTTGCTGGTCAACGCGATCAACAGCGTGCTCAGCCCGTTACTCGACACCTTGATCAACACACTGCTGCTCAGTCTGGGAATCGATCTGAACAAGGTCGATGTCGGCGCCAACCTCAGTTGTCACTCAGGACGAGCGACGCTGGCAATCTGATCGTCGGCGGCAATCGGCAGTTCGATACAAAACCGTGCGCCCTCGACCGAGTTTCTAACGCTCAGTTTTCCGCCCATGTTCTCGACGATGCCGTAACTCACCGACAACCCGAGCCCGGTGCCGACACCCACTGGTTTGGTGGTGAAGAACGGCTCGAAAATTCGCTCCAGCAACCGCGGATCGATACCGCCGCCGTTGTCCTCGACCCACAGCCGCACCGAATGCGCATCACGTTCGGCGTACACCGAAATCCACGGCTTGAACTCGCGGTCGGCCTCGCGTTTGCCAAGCAACGCATCCCGAGCGTTGACCATCAGATTGATCAACACCTGTTCGAGTTGATCGACGTAACCGCGCACTTGCACGTCAAACCCGGTCTCGCCAACCCGCAGATCGACCCCTTTGCCGCGCATCCCTTCAGCCAGCAGCGACAGCGTGCCTTCGATGGCTTGCGCAGGATTAAACGGATGTTGCTCGATCTCCGAGCGGCGGCCAAACACCCGCATGTGATCCACCACCCGCGCGGCGCGCTGGACCTGTGCATCGATGCGGTTGAGCTTGTCGGTCAGGTAGTCGATCTGCGCATCGCCGTTGTTCAGACGCTTGAGCACGTTGACGATGGCCATGCGCATCACATTCAACGGCTGATTGATTTCATGGGCCAGTCCTGTGGCCATTTCACCGAGGGTGGCCATTTTTGCACTTTGGGTGAGCTGTTGTTGGGCGCGGCGGACCTCGGTGTTGTCGCGCCCCACGGCCTGAATCTCCAGCAAATGGCCGTGCTCATCGAACACTCCGCGATCCGACCACACCCACCAGGCATGTTCCCGCCCCGGTAGTTGCAGGTTGATTTCCGCGGTGCTGACCGGGAATTCCGGGCTGAGTTGGCTGAGCCGCTGGAGAAACGCTTCGCGCTGTTCCTGCGACATCCAGCTGCCCAGACTCACCCCGGGCAGTTGCTCGGGCTGGCACTCCAGGTAAGTCGCCAGCGGGCGGTTGCCGAAGGTCAGGGTCAGGTCCGGGCGGTAGCGGCAGATCATCGCCGGAGAGTCTTCCACGAGGATCCGGTAACGTTCTTCACTCTGCTTCACCTGTTCGGCGGCCAGGGTTGCTTCGGTGACGTCCAGCCACAGGCCGACGGCTTCCACCGGCAAGCCAAGGTCGTCGCGCAGTAGCTTGGCTTCATCGAGTAGCCAGTGGTAATCGCCGCGACTGTCGCGCAGCCGATAGCGGGCGCGCACCGAACCTTCACGCAGCAAATGTCGGGTGCGTTCGAAGTACCGATCGCGGTCCTCTGGGTGTACCCTTTCAACCAAGGCTCCCGCCGCGCAATCAGCCAGTGTCCAGCCGAGCAGCGGCAGTAGGCTGTCACTGAAAAACGTCGGTTGCAGCGCACCTTCGTCATAGCGCTGCACGTAGATCACCGCCGGTGAGCTGGCGATCAGGTTGTCCAGTCGGGCATGGGCCGCCGCGGCGTTTTGCTCCTGGTTTTTGATGTCGCTGATGTCGAGCATGAAGCCCACCAGCCGTCGGCTTTTACCGATGCCCAGGACCTGGCCTTGCAGACGATACCAGTTCGGCGTTTGTGCCAAACGCACGCATAGCAGCAGAGGAATGCCGTCGTCTTGCAAGGCTTGCAGACGACTGCTCAGCTCTTCCCGGTCGGCGGGGTGCACCCGATCAAGCCAGTCGTGCAGCGGCAAACGAGCGCTCGCAAGGTTCAGGTGACTGGCCAACGACGGCGCCAATTGCACCTCGCGACTGTCGCTGAACACCTCCCACCATCCGGTGCCGAGCAAGGCTTGCAGCGACTCCAGCCGTTCCAGTTGCAGATGGTGCCGGTGCTCGCGCAAGCGCTCAAGCAGCGGGCCTGCCAGCGCGGCGGTGAGTTGCAACCAGTCGCGATCATTCATGTCGGGTGCATGTTGCTGCACCGGATAAAAGCCACACAGCAACCAGGCGGCCACACCCTGAGCATCGTGATAGGGCACCGCGAACCCTTCGGCATTACCGAAGGTGCCTTGCAAACGGGGATGTTCAGCGGGCGTCAGGCGATGCGGCGCAGAGCCGCTCAGACTGTCGAGCCCCGTGCCCAGGCGCTGAGCGTTTTGCCACAGCTGGGGGGCATCGAAGGCCGCGTATTGCTGGTGTATCTGCCAGCCTTCTTCCTGTTCATCGAGCAACGCCACCGCAATGCATGGCATGTGGAAACGCTGGGCCAGGCCTTGCAGTTGTTCCGCCAACACCTCGGGCAGGCGCGTCAGGTTGCACCGGCACAACTGTTCGCCGATCTGCGCTGCAAGTAATTGGCATTGCTCACGGCTGCGTGATTGTCGACGTTCTAGCAACAAGTCGCCGATGTCCAGCAACTGCAACAGCCAGGCGTCGGCCAACGGCTGGACCCAGCCGCGCAGCTGCAGGGGTTGTCCGTTGAGGCTGTAAAAGTCCAGGTCCAGACACTGTCCCTGCCAGTCGACGGGCGAGCCTTCAACGGCGAGGCAGCTGTGGGGCATGAGGAAATCGAGTAGGTGCGGTGCTTGCGCCGCAGGCGTCTGCTGGGCCAGCGCATGCCGCAGCGGGCCGGTCAGGTGAATCACTCGACCGTCGGCATCCAGATGCACCTGCAAACCGACACTTTGCACGCTCAGGGTGTCGGGCGTGTCCAGTGGCTGAGGCGGATGGCGGTTGAGCAGACGCCCGAAGAGTTTGTCTGCGGAACTCAAAATTGCAGGCTCGAACTGGCGGTGAGGTTTGCCGGCAGATTGGGCACCTGGCCAATCCCCGGCACGTTCAGAAACGGGATGACCTGCTGCAGTTTGCTGGTGGGGTAGTTGACGCTGACCTTCAACACCCCGCCCACGTAGGTGGCGCTGGCGTCGGTGGCGACATTGAAATTCAGTGCGGCAGGAATCCAGGCCAGCTGTCGGCTCAGTTCTGTCGTGGCAACGGTTTTTACCGCGGTGTCGTATCCGGGGGTGCTCGGATCCAGCGCCACGCTCCGGCGCACCGCTTCGGCGGTCGACTGGTTGAACGATTGCATCAGCAACAGCGGCAAGCTGTAAGTGACAACTCCATAAAACACCGCGAAAAAGATGAGGAACACCAACGCGAATTCAATCGCTACAGCGCCTTTTTGCTTACGGGGGAGGCCTGTTTTCATGACTGCGTCTACCCTGACATTCACTACGTGATATCAGCATAGAATCATTCAGCCAAAACGGACGCTTTTTACCGAATGCAGAGCTTTGTCCTACTGATCTGGCTGACGCTATGCGCAGCACAGGATGCTCGAGAACGGCACATCGCCAATGGCCTGACCCTTGGCGCAGGGGTGTTGGCGCTGGCGTATCTCCTGTGGACGGGCACTACCTGGCTGGGGGCCGAGGCGGTGCAGGGCGGCTGGGCTTTTTTGCTGGCGTTGGCCTTTACCTTGCCCGGTTATGCGCTGAAACGCTTGGGCGCAGGCGATGTGAAACTGATGACCGGCCTGGGGCTGGCGACGGACGGCATGCACCTGCTCGGCGTGTTCATCGGTGCCGGATTGGCCAGTGTGCTGTGGCTGCTGTTGGCGCCAAGAGTCTGGCTTCATATGGGTCAAGGGCTTAGAAATCGTCTTCGATATCTGGGGCCTGGAATGTCAAAGAAACAGCCCTTTGCGCCCTTCGTATTGGTGGGCCTGTTGCTCACACTCGCCTGGTTTCACTAGTCGCCTGTTCTATACAGAGTAGGAAAGTACGTCTACTTTCAATTCAGTAGTTGTACAGCCTGTGGCTGTCACTAGGGGGCGTTCTCAATTAGTTTCCCCACCGCGCCGGGTCTGCTGTTGTGCAGGGCAAGGCGCGAGAAGCGTGGTTTGGTCGTTCCAAATAAGCTTCGAGCAACGCAGCCCTGCACAACAGCAGGCCCGGCCCTTCGGGTTGTGCCTTAAAGCGGGCCAGGCTGCGTTGCAGGCCTTGGAAAGGGAACAACCATTCCCGGCGGCCTGCGCCTTGCCTGGCCCGCTTTAAGGCGACAACGCGGCGGGAAAACTAATTGAGAACGCCCCCTAGAGGAACGGTCAACTTTGACCTCGCAGGGAGTCGCACGTGAACAAGCTTTCTTCGGCAGTAAAAATCCTTGTGGTCGACAACCTGCCGTTTATTGCCGCAGAGCTCTGTGAGTTTCTTGAAGGCAGCGGTTACCGTTGCGTTCCTTGCGAGACTGGCAAGCAGGCAGTCGAGCGTTTCAATGAAGACGAAGCGATCGGCCTGGTGCTTTGCGATTTGCACATGCCCGGTCTGGACGGGATTCAACTGGTTCAGGAGCTGCAACGGTTATCCGGCAAACACCGTGTGTTTGAAGCGATCATGCTCACTGGGCGTGCGGACAAACAGGATGTGATCAAGGCGTTGCGGGCCGGGTTTGCCGATTACTACCAGAAGCCGATTAATCTGGATGAGTTGCTCGAAGGGATTGCGCGTCAGACAGTGGTTTTGCAAGAACGGCAGAAGAGTCTGCAGCTAGGGCATTTGGATCAGAAGCTGCAGTATCTTGCCGAGTCGATCGATGTTCTGTATCAGGATCTGGATAAGGTTCGGCGTGGGCCGCGGTTGTCGGTTTCCCCCGATGACGATGTCAGTGCTGTGGGTCGGGTTGAGATTCCGGCGATTTTCGGTCCGCTGTCACCAAGGCAGTTGGATGTGGCGCGGTTGGTGGGGAAGGGGCAGACGAATTATCAAATTGCCTGTGAGTTGGGGATTACCGAGAACACGGTGAAGCTTTATGTGTCGCAGGTTTTGCGGTTGACGCATATGCATAATCGGACGCAGTTGGCGCTGGCTTTGTCGCCCAGTCATTCTGGATTGCGTCATCAGGTGACTGCGCATTAGGTTTTTGTGGGTGTGCCTATCCATTCCTGCGGTAACGACCGGCGACTCACTTTTTTTACAAGCGCCCGGAATGCTTAATGCCAGTCAGTTAAGCCGTAACGCGATCTGTAGCAGCTGCGTTGTGGCGAGGGGATTTATCCCCGTTGGGCTGCGAAGCGGCCCCTGTTTTTCCAGCCACACCGCGTCCAATGGATTACGACGGCTTCGCCGCCGAACGGGGATAAATCCCCTCGCCACAACGCAGCTGCTACAAAGAGTGTCGTGGCTGAAATTGCTTAACTGACTGGCATTACCCGGAATGCCGGCCCGAAAAAAGTCAGCCAAAAAAACGCTAGCCCCCAGCGTCCAATTCCCGGAACAAGACTACCCCCCCGTCCCACCGTCCACCTTCCCGCTCTCATACTGATCAAAGTACTCCGGGATCTCATGCTGATAGCTTTTCAACCAGCGCTGCATGCTCAGCTCGCGCTCGGTCGCGGTTGAGGTTTGCGGTTTTTGGGACGCCGCCTTGTTGCTGCTTTGCAGTTGCAGCCAGCCTTCGGTTTCCTGTTGTTGGGCCGAGGCGGGGCCGGGGTCAATGGCGTGAGTGGTGAGGGGCAGGGCCAGCAGGCCGAGGCAGCAGAGGATGGTCGGTTTCATCAAAAGCCTCTCCTTATTGAAGCGTCGGTGTGGCGACGGCGACCTGGTTTACGGCGGTCGGGCCGGACTTGCTCGGTGTCTTGAGTCTTTGCGCGCGGGCCTGGGCTTCGGTGACTTGGGCGGGGCTCAGGCCAAGACGGCTGACGAGTTCGGCCGCGCGGCTCCAGTCGTCCTGATAGATCAGCAGCGTCACCAGATTCAACGCTGCCAGTTGATCGCTTTGCTTGAGTTCCATGGCCGTCAGGAATTCAAAGCGCGCATCCTCGACGCGTAATTGATTGAGGTACACCACGCCCAGGTCGTTGCGGATTTTCTCGTCGGTCGGTGCTAGCCGTGCGGCCCGTTGCAAGTGGGCTTGTGCTAGGCCGTTGTCGCCCTTGGCGGCGGCGAGTTGGCCCAGGCCGTGTTCGGCTTCGGCGGCCAGGCAACTGCCGAGCAGGCTGCGGTACAACGGCTCGGCTTCGCTGCGGCCCAGCAGTCGATAGACCTTGGCCTTGCGCAGGCGCACGTCGGCCAGGTTGTCGGGCAGGCTTTGCAGGTTGGCGAGGCTGGCGTGCAGTTTGCCGTCATTGGCCATGTCATCGGCGAGGTTCAGCGACAGTTGTTCCTCAGAGGTCAGCTTGCCGCAACTGGCCGGGTTGGTCAGGGCGCTCCAGGACGCACCGTTGCTCGCGCAACCGCCTAATAACAGCAGACTCAAACCGGCAATTATTGCTTTCATAACGATCCCTCTAAGAACCAAAGGCATGGGACAGGGCAGTGAAGCCCGGGCCGGCCAGTACGATCAATAACGCCGGGAAGAGAAACAGCATCATCACGACGGACATTTTGGCGGACAGCTTGGAGATGTATTCCTGCAAGCGCGTCAGGCGCCGGTCATCGAGCAATTGCTTGAGGGTTAGCAGGGATTTCATCGCACCGCCCCCCTGATGGATCAACTGCTGCAGGATGACGCAGGTGTCGGTGAACTCGTCGACGGCCAGCAATCGGGTGGCTTTGTTCAGTTCTTCACCCAGTTCCAGGCCGGAATCGACCCGGGCCAATACCAGACGCAATTCATGGGTCAGGGCCGGCAATAATTGTTTGCCTTCATTGCTCAACACTCGCAGCGACTGCTCCACCGCCATGCCCGATTCGAACAGGATGCGCAGTAGCGGAATGAAGGTAGAAATCTCGGTCGCCAGTTGTTTCTGCCGATGCTGCGCGGCAGCGGCCAGCAACCGTTTGGGCAATAGATAGCCGATGCCAGTGGCGAACACCGGGGCCATCCAGTGGTTGTCTGTGTGAGGGAAGAACACGCCCTGGATCAGCAAGCTCAGGGCCAGCGCCAGCACCGGAGCGCCTACCTGGAACGCCGCGAACAGTGAGCGTCGCCGGGCGCTGCGCCAGCCGAGACGGTTAAGCAATGCCTGGGTTTCGTTATCCAGGTTGACCGAGCGCTGACCGATCCGGCTGCTGCCCAGCACCTGCAGCCACTGATCCACCCGGTTGTCGCTCGCCAGTTTGCCGTCGAGTCGTTGCGCCACCTGGCGAACCCGCCGACGGTGTTCCAGCAAACCGCTGAGCAGCAACAACGTTGCCCCCAGAAACAGCAATGCGCAGATCAGCAACGGCACTTTCATACGCTGCGCAACATGTGCCAGAGCGCCAGGCTGCCGACCACCTGCAAGCCGAACGCGGACGCGAGCATGATTTGCCCCGAAGGGTCGTGCCACATGGCGAGCAAGTAATGAGGGTTGGTCGCGAGGAAATAGCCGGCCAGGCAAATCGGCAAACAGCCCAGGACCCACGCGGTCACCCGGGTTTCACCGGTCATGGCCCTGAGCTGGCGCGCAGCCTGCTCGCGCTCACGGATCATCTTGATCAGGTTTTCCAGTAATTCGCTGGCATTGCCGCCATAGCGGTGATTGACCTTCAAACCGAGCGCGAACAGGCGAAGTTCGTCTTTCTCATACAGCTCGGCGAGGTCAGCCGCGGCATCCGGCAGGCTGACCCCCAACTGTACGTTGCGCTGAACCCGCCCCATGGCATTTTTCAGCGGGTCTTCAGCGGCGTCGATGGCGCCCAGCACCGCATCGGCCAGGGTGCGCCCGGACTTCAGACTGCGCACGGTGTGATCGAGCATTTGTGGCAGTTGTTCGATCATGCGCTGGAGTCGGCGCTGATAACGCCAATTGACATACAGACGCAGAATCAACGGCGGCAGCAGTAACAGAGCCAGCAAGCCGAGCCAGCCACCGGTAGCCAATCCGAGCAAGATGCCAAAGGCCCACAGCAGCAGCCACCCCCCCAGATGCTCGGAGGGACGCCCAAGGCCGGCCCGCAGAAAGGCCCGATCCAGACCGACCCAGGAGGTTTTCGTCAGCGCCGGCTGCGGTTGCCCCTGGGTCAGGCGTCCCAGCACCCGTTCGGTGCCGGTCTGGCGCAAACCGCGATAAAACAGGCGGATCGACAGTCCGAGCAGGGCCAGGCAAACGAGGATGAGCAGCACCGGTTTGAGCATGCCGTGGCCTTCAGTACGCAGAGGGAGAGAGCGCCAACTCACGGCGCAGTTTGTCGCCGGCGGGGTTGACCGCCTCACGCATGAATCCGAAACCGCTGCGCCGGTCGAGCCGGAACAACGTGTTGGTGACATACACGTCATCACGCAAGCCGATCACCTCCACCACTTCGCTGACGCAGCGGCGGCCGTCGGGCATGCGCGTCAGCTGGATCACGACGTCCAGTGCGGCGCAGACCATTTGCCGCAAGGTACGTTCGGCGATGATGCGGCCCGTCAGGCCCACCAATGTCTCCAGGCGCAACAGCGCATCCTGGGCGTTGTTGGCGTGCACGGTACTCATGGAACCGTCGTGGCCGGTGTTCATGGCGGTGAGTACGTCCAGCACTTCGACGCCACGAATCTCGCCGAGGATGATTCGGTCCGGGCGCATCCGCAAGGCGTTGCGAATCAGGTCACTGGCCTTCACTTCGCCGTGGCCTTCGGCATTCGGCGGTCGGGTTTCCAGACGCACCACGTGAGGGTGGCCCAATTGCAGTTCGGCGACGTCTTCGATGGTGACGATTCGCTCGTGAGGGTTGATCAACTGGCTGAGAATGTTCAGCAGCGTGGTCTTGCCGGTGCCGGTGCCGCCGCTGATCAGGATGTTGCAGCGCTTGCCCACGGCCTCCTGAATGAAGTCGAAGATCGCCTGATCGATGGTTTGCATCGCCATCAGGTCCGAGCTTTTGAGCATGTCCTTGCGAAATTTACGTATCGACAGGCAGGGGCCATCGAGCGCAATCGGTGGAATGATCGCGTTGACCCGGCTACCGTCGGGCAGTCGTGCGTCGACCATCGGCGACGACTCATCGAGCCGTCGGCCAAGGGGCGCGAGGATCCGTTGCATCACCCGTTCGACGTGATGTGCATCGATGAAGCGCAGGTCGCTTTGATGCAGTACGCCGTCGCGTTCAATGAACACCCGGTGTGGGCCGTTGACCAGAATCTCCGTCACCGCCGGGTCCCGCAGCAGCACTTCCAAGGGGCCGAAACCGGTGAGTTCGTCGACGATTTCTTCGGCCAGACGCTCCATTTCATAGCGGGAAATCGCCAGGTGCAGACGGGCGATGTACTCGGCAACCTTGTCGATGACGAACTGTGAGAGCACCTGCCGTGAACCCTCCAGCAGGTTTTTGCCGGACTCCTCGATGGCGTCGATGATGTAGCGGTGCAGCACCAGTTTCAGACCTTCGTTATCGGTGTTGCCGCTGGTTGTGCGCACAGGGGCGCCGAAGAGTTTTTCACCGCTCATTGCGCACCCCTCAACCGGTTGAACCAGCCAGACTTGGGCTTGGCCAGGCCCTCGGAGCGCTTGGCCAACTGATCGCCGAGGGCGCGCAGGCTTTGAGTCAGGCCTTCGCGGGGGGCCAGCTGAAAAAGAGTGACACCTTGGTTTTTGGCGTTAAGCCGCACTTCCGGGCTGTAGACGAGGGTCGCGATGATCTCCATGCCGAAGCTTTTGCTCAGGGTGTCGGCGTCCGGTGCGACGTTGCGCAGGTAGCGGTCCACCAACAGCCTGGCGTGGTCGAGCTTCATGCCTTTTTCACGCCACAGGTTGAGGACTGCGAGGTTGCGACGGCAGTCGAGTACGTTCTGATCGGTGTACCACAGCAACTTGTCGCAATGGGTGACGAAGGTGCGTAGCGCTTCGCTGTCCGGCTGGCCTGTCAGGTTCACCACGATGTGCTGGAAGTGTTGGCGCAGGGCGCTGAGCAACATGTACAACTCGGCGGTGCTGGTGTGTTCCAGCGGCTCATCGTGGCTGGCGTAGGCGAGGATCCGCAACCCGGCGGCGCAGTGGGTGAACGCGCTGTCGATCAGCGTCGCGTCGAGGCGCCGCAAGTGCCGGAGTGCATCGCCGAAGTGGAACGAACTCTCCAGCCCGAGCAAGGCCAGGCTGTCACCGCGCGGCAGGCCCAGGTCCAGCAACAGCGTTTGCTGTCCGCTCTTGTGCACCACTTGCGCCATGTGCGTGGCGAGCAGCGCGCCGTCGGCGTTGATCTGCACACCGTAGAGCACCGTCAGGCTACCCAGTTGGGTGTTCGGGGCCACGGGCGGCAGGCGTTTGCCCAGCCGTCGCACCAACCCCGCGACTTCACTGGAACGCGAACCATAAGCCACGAAATCCCGTGCACCGGCGCGCATGGCATTGAGCACGAGTTGGTTGTCCATGCCATCGCCCAGCGCGACGATCGCCAGCATCGGTTTGGCTTCCAGGGCACCTTCGATCAGTGCGCTTTGGGCCACCACGTGTTCGCGGTCCAGGCCGACGAACACCAGGCTGGCGCAGGTCACGTCCACCAGCGCCAGTAATTCGTCGAGGCTGCCACTGCCGGCGCTGACCACTTGGCCCAACGGGGCGAGGGCGCCTTGCAGCCATTCAAGGTCGGTGCTGTTGCGCGTGATCGCGAGGAAGGTCTGGCTCAGGTTCTGGCTCTGGCTCATTGCGATAATCCGCTGCGTTTATCGAAGTTGCCGTTTTCGAGGAAGTACAGGCGATACCAGTTCGGGTCATAGTTGCGCAGCTTTTCACCCGGCAACGACGGCAATTGTGCGTTGGCAGCCAACGGTTGGACCAGGTGCGGCGTGACGATCATCAGCAACTCACGCTCTTCGCGGTTGACCGATGAGGTGCGAAAAAACGCACCGAGAATCGGGATATCGCCCAGGCCTGGAAACTTGCTGACTTGCGAACTGTTGTGAGTGCTGATCAAACCGCTGATGACGAAACTCTCGCCATCGGCCAGCGAAATGCTGGTGTCGGTGCGGCGAATGGTGAACGCCGGGACGGTGGTGCCGCCGATGGTCACGCCATTGTTGAAGTCGAGTTCGCTGACCTCCGGCGCCACTTTGAGGGTGATGCGGTCGTGGCTGACCACGGTCGGTGTGAGCGTCAGGCGGATGCCGAATTCCTTGTATTCGATGGAGTAGCTGTTGCTGTTGGCGCTGGGCACCGGGATCGGAATTTCACCCCCGGCCAGGAAGCTTGCGCTCTGCCCGCTGAGGGCCACCAGGCTCGGCCGTGCCAGGGTGTAGGCGAAGCCGCTGCCTTCCAGGGCGTTGACGATACCGAGGAATTTGCTGCTGCCACCGCCCCAGACAATGTTGAAACTGTCGTTGAGCAACGGGATGCTGGGCACCGCGATCCGGGGATCAATGTTGTGCAGCGGCACCACGCCCGGCGTCACGGCCGTGTTGGGCACCGTACCGGGTGCGCCGAAGAGGAAGTTGTTCGAGCCCTTGCCGAAAATCGACGTGCCGGCCTCTTTCAGTTTGGTCCGGCTGACTTCGACGAAACGAATGTCGGTCTGTACTTGCGACGGTAGCAGTGGGTCATCAGAGGGTAACCGTGTCGCGGTGGTCATCGCCGCGGTGGCCTTGCCCTGAACGAACACCATGCTCTGGCGCGGAGCACTGGCGCAGGCGGTCCAGACCATCAGGCTGGTAGCGCCGGGGGCCATCCCGGTCAGCAAAAAAGCTTGATTGGCGTTGACTCGCACGTCGGCGATTTTCGGGTCACCCACCGCCACCCGAGTGATCGCCACCGGCGATTGCACCTCCTGTTGCAGCCCTTCACCGACTTCCAGCACCGCAGGCAACGAACCCAGCGCGGCACAATTGCCGACGGCTGCGAACGTTACGCTGAGCGGCACACCGCTCAGTAAAGAAACCCAGAGCAGGCCTTGAAACAGGGGCATGCAATGTCTGCGCATTTAGATGCGTCCTTGCTCGATTCAGGGGGTTTGTTGGGTAATTTCGATGCCGCGGATGACTTCCACGCTCGACTTGCGCGGTGCTGTGCCGCCGTGGGTGACGACAGGTTTGGGTGGAGGCGTCATGGCCAGTTGGCTGAACTGGATCAACTCGCGGTTGGCACTGGCAAGGTTGGCCGATGAATCGCTTTCGCCGGCCCAGTAACGGGCCAGACGTTTTTCATCGGCGCTGCGTACGGCCAGGCGCAACACGCCGGCCTGGGCCGCGAGCATCAACCGACTCAGTAGTTGTTCGGGGACGGCAAGCAAGACGCTGTGGGCGTTGGTGCGCGTTTGTTCCTGCCTGAGTTTTTCTTCGAAGCTGCGGGCCGGGCTTGCGGGTTGGCCGTCATTGGTCAACCCCATCTGTTCGCCCACCCCGAGCACCCGCAAGGCCGGCACCACCAGTTGAGCCGACGGCTGAAGGTTGTTGTTGTCCGTGCGCAGAAACAGCAGCACATCGACATAGTCCCCCGGTGTCAGTTGCCCACCGGCATTGATGACTTCATCCACCGCGACGGCGAGGGCACGTTCATCGGGACGAATCATCCGCGCCAGTCTGCCGCCGGCTTCGAAGCTTTCATCATTGAGCCAGGTGCCGGCGCTGAGGGCCCGCCAGGGCGTTCGGCCAATCGCTTGATCGAGACGGCTCAGGCTGCCGGCCGGGACGGTACGAAGTTTTTCCACGGTCACGTCGGCGGCGCTGATCGGCATGAACGGTGGCACATCATGCAGCAGCACCACCACCGGTTGGCGGGTGGGGTCGTCCACGGGGACAGGCGTCTGAGCGATGGGTGCAGGCGTGACGATCTCGGGTTGCACGGCAGGCTCGGGAACGGGTTGGCGGCTCAGCGTGAGGCCCCAGTAACCGGCAATGATGGCGCCCACCAGAAACAAACCGGCCAAGCCCAGAGTGATACGACTGTTCATGACGGCTCTCCCTTTCCTGCCGCTTGAGACTTCGTCGCATCCAACGAGTCAACTTCGCAATCAGGCAGCTATGAACATGGAACTATTTCGCTATTTGACGGTAGCTCAGCTAGAGCAAAAAGCCATTACGGGCCTGAAAATAAGTAGCGAAAGTAAGTAGCCAAGACGAAAACGTGGCTTTTTTGGCGCCAACGAAACAACTAATACTTTAGTGATAATTCGTTCTTACAGTTGTGGGTATAGGGAATGCCGACAATGCTGATGCTGGCAAAGGGGAATCATGTTGCGGCCGTGCAACACCCGTCGTCTTTCAGGAGAAACATCATGTCCTTTTCCAAACTTGCTCAGAAGATCAAATCCCGCATCTTTTTTTTCAAGGGCCTGGCAAAGGATACTGAGGGTGCTTCGGGTATTGAGTACGCGATCATTGCCGCCATGATTGCGGTGGTGATTGGCACCTTCAGCACGACGATCTCTGCTGCGATCACCACCACGTTCACCAGTATCCTGAACGCGCTATGACGGTGAGGCGAGTTCTTGCCGGCAACTTGCGAATGCGCCAAAGGGGTTCTAACGTCAGCGCTTAGTCCATTGCAGGTGTTGCCCATGAACGCTCCCGTGCTCCCACGCCAACAGCTTCTTCTGGTCGATGATGAGGAGGATGCGTTGCTGGAGTTGGCGGAATTGCTGGAGGGTGAGGGCTTCAATTGCTTTACCGCCACCTCGGTCAAACTCGCGTTGCAACATCTGACGCGCCATCCTGATATTGCGTTGGTGATTACTGATTTGCGGATGCCGGAGGAGAGTGGCATGTCGTTGATCAAGCGGTTGCGCGAGCATACGTCCCGCCAGCATTTGCCGGTGATTGTGACGTCGGGGCATGCGGACATGGAGGATGTTAGTGACATGTTGCGGTTGCAGGTGCTCGACCTGTTTCGCAAGCCGATTTATCACGTGCGGTTGTTGGAGACGTTGAATAATTTGTTTCCGCAGCCTCGCATGGATTTAGTGAGTCCGTGAGGGTGGCGAATCCCTGGCGCGAGCTGGCAGTGAATTGATCGTTCCCACGCTCTGGTCTGCACCCCAAGAGCCGAACGCAGAGCACGGGAACGGATCGGGTCAGGCAACCGGCCGCCAATGCCCCACCATATGCTCAAGATCCCCCGCCCCCACCAACTGCAAATCCCCGCTCGACCCTGCCGCACTGGCCAGTAATGTCACCTCACTGGGCAATCGCACCGGTTTGCGAAATTGCACCGCAATCTCGACATTCGCCGCCGGCAGATGATCGGCAAGCGCCGCCAGGGTGCGGGCCTTGTTCCACAATCCATGGGCGATGGCCGTCGGGAAACCGAAGAGTTTGGCGCTGACGGCACTCAGGTGAATCGGGTTGTAGTCGCCGGACACTTTGGCGTACTGGCGCCCAATGTTCGACGGCGCTTTCCAGCGGGCCACCTCCGACATCTCCAGCGTCGATGCCAACACATCATCGACGGGCTCGCCTGCGAGTTTGACCCCCCGGCACAGCATCTGGCTCTCAGCTTCCCACAACGCCCCCAACTGATCGTCCAGCGTGGTCACCAGATCGAACGTCGCGCCCTTTTCATGGGGCTGAAGGTTTTGCACCTGCACGCTGACCCGCACACGATTTACACCGCCCATCGGGCGAAAGATGCGAATGCGGTTGCTCAGGTGAATCAACCCCAGCAGCGGGAACGGAAACGCCTTGGCCGTCAGCAATTGCATCTGCAAAGCGAAGGCGAGGATGTGTGGATAGGTCGGCGGCAGCAAACCGTTGTCGGCAAAACCGCAGACCTTGCGATAGGCCGCCAGGCGCGTCGGGTCGACATTGATCCAACAGCGCAACCCCGACTCTGGCAGGGTGGTGCCGGTGATTTTGCGCCGTGTCGCAGCCCGCACATACAGTCCCGACAGGCTTGGTTCGCGGTTGAGTGTGTGCCAATCGATGATCATGCTTAAGCCCCCAAAACACTTTGCCCGCACACTCGCAGCGCTTGCCCGGTGAACGCGCCGGTGCCCGGTTGAGCCAGCCACGCCACCGCTTCCGCGACGTCTTGCGGCAGGCCGCCCTGGCCCAGCGAGCTCATGCGCCGCCCGGCCTCACGGACGCCGAACGGAAGATGCGCGGTCATCTGGGTTTCGATGAAACCGGGTGCTACCGCATTGATGCTGATGCCGCGCTCATTCAGCAACGGCGCCCAGGCCTGGGCCAGGCCGATCAGCCCGGCCTTGCTCGCTGCGTAATTGGTTTGCCCGCGATTGCCGGCGATGCCGCTGATGGACGCCAGCAGGATCACCCGGCCGTTGTCGTGCAGGGTGCCGCTGTCGAGCAGTGCCTTGGTCAGCACTTGCGGTGCATTGAGGTTGACCGCCAGCACCGCGTCCCAGAATTCCGGGGTCATGTTGGCCAGGGTTTTATCCCGGGTGATGCCGGCGTTATGCACCACGATGTCGATGCCGTCGGGCAGTTGCTCGATCAACTGCGCAGCGGCGTCTTCGGCGCAAATGTCCAGGGTGATGCTGCGCCCGCCGAGGCGTGCGGCGAGGGCTTCGAGGTCAGTCTTGGCCGGTACTACGTCGAGCAGGATCACTTCGGCCCCATCGCGGGCCAGGGTTTCGGCGATGGAGGCGCCGATGCCGCGTGCCGCGCCGGTGACCAGCGCCTTACGGCCAGACAATGGACGAGTCCAGTCCGTCACCTGCGTGTCGCAGGCGTTCAAGCGAATCACTTGCCCGGAAACGAATGCACTTTTGGGCGAGAGGAAAAACCTGAGTGGGCCTTCCAGTTGATCCTCCGCCCCTTCGCCGACCTGGATCAGCTGCAAGGTGCCGCCGCTGCGCAGTTCTTTGGCCAGCGAACGGCTGAAACCTTCCACCGCTCGCTGGGCGCTGGCGGCGAACGGATCGCTCAAGGTTTCCGGCGCGCGACCCAGGATCACCAGGTGCGCGCTGTAATCGAGGTTTTTTATCAGCGGCTGGAAGAACTCGCGCAGCTGTTTGAGTTGATCGGTCTGCACCAGGTCACTGGCGTCGAACACCACGGCTTTGAGTTTGGGGCCGTGGCCGGGAATCCACGCGGTGGCCAGTGAAGGCTCGGTGCCGTAGCTGTAAATCGCGTCGGTCAGGCGGTTGGCGAAGGTGCCGATTTTCTCCGTCAACGGGCCACCGCCTAACAACAGCGCCCCCTCGACAGGCCGCAGCCGGCCAGCTTGCCAGCGCTCCAGCCGAACCGGCGACGGCAGACCCAGGGCCCCGACCACACGATGGCCGATGGACGAATTGGCGAAGTCGATATAGCGGTCAGACATGGAACGCACTCCAGCAGCTGGGGTTCAAAGTGTGGACCACGAATGGCGATCAGTCGTTCGATCCACGAGATAAGGCCTACGCTTGGCTATTGTAGGAGCTGAGCTTGCTCCGGGCGGCGCTCCGACGATGGCGGTGTATCTGTCGACATCAATGTAGCTGACACACCGCTATCGTCGGAGCGCCGCCCGGAGCAAGCTCAGCTCCTACAGGGGGCGGTTTTCAAATTGGATATTCCATCAGGAGCTTTTCATGACTCAGCTGCGTCGCGTTGCGATTATGGGTGGTAACCGTATCCCCTTCGCCCGTTCCAACGGGCCGTACACCACCGCCAGTAATCAGGCGATGCTCACCGCCGCGCTCGAAGGCCTGATCGAACGCTACAACCTGCACGGTTTGCGCATGGGCGAAGTGGTGGCGGGGGCGGTGCTCAAGCACTCCCGGGATATGAGCCTGACCCGCGAATGTGTGCTCGGCTCGCGGCTGTCGCCAACCACCCCGGCCTACGACATTCAGCAGGCGTGCGGCACCGGGCTGGAGGCTGCGTTACTGGTGGCGAATAAAATCGCGTTGGGCCAGATCGAATGCGGAATCGCCGGCGGCGTCGACACCACCTCCGACGCGCCGATCGGCGTCAACGAAGGCCTGCGCAAAATCCTCCTGCAAGCCAACCACGCCAAAACCACCGCCGAGAAACTGAAAGCCTTCCTGCAACTACGCCCCCGTCACTTGATCCCGGAACTGCCTCGCAACGGCGAGCCACGCACTGGCCTGTCGATGGGCGAGCACTGCGAGATGATGGCCCAGGCCTGGAACATTCCGCGCGACGAACAGGACCAGCTGGCGTTGGAAAGTCACCAGAAAATGGCCGCGTCCTACACTGAAGGCTGGCACAACGATTTGATGACGCCGTTCCTCGGCCTGACCCGCGACAACAACCTGCGCCCTGACCTGACCCTGGAAAAACTCGCGTCACTCAAACCGGTGTTCGAGAAAAGCACCAAGGGCACCCTGACGGCGGGCAACTCGACGCCGCTCACCGATGGCGCGTCGCTGGTGCTGCTGGGCAGTGAAGAGTGGGCCAAGGAGCGTGGCCTGCCGATCCTTGCCTATTTGCGCGATGGCGAGACGGCGGCGGTGGATTTCGTCAACGGTGCCGAAGGGCTGTTGATGGCGCCGGTGTACGCGGTGCCGCGTTTGCTGGCACGCAATGGCCTGACCTTGCAGGACTTCGATTACTACGAAATCCACGAGGCCTTCGCCGCGCAGGTGCTCTGCACGCTGAAGGCCTGGGAGGATCCGGAGTACTGCAAAACTCGTCTCGGTCTCGACGCGCCGCTGGGCTCCATCGACCGCAGCCGCCTCAACGTCAAAGGCAGTTCACTGGCGGCCGGGCATCCCTTTGCGGCTACCGGCGGGCGCATCGTCGCCAACTTGGCGAAGTTGCTGGATGCGGCGGGCAAGGGTCGAGGCTTGATCTCGATCTGCGCCGCCGGTGGCCAGGGTGTGACAGCGATTATTGAGCGCTGAGGACGGCGGCGCGTTGCTGTTGGGCTAACGGCCGATTGCGGTTGGCGTAACTCTCGGCCATGACCGAGCAGACGATCAGCTGCAACGGGTGGTAGATCATGATCGGCAACAGAATCAGCCCAAGCCCCGGGTTGGCGCCGAAGATCAGCGCCGCCATGGGCGCACCGGCGGCCAGGGATTTTTTGCTGGCGCAAAACACCGCCGCGATTTCATCCGCCGGGCTGAATTTCAACGCGCGAGCGGTGCGGGTGGTCATCCACAGGATGATCGCCAGCAGGATCGCACTGCCGATCAGTGCCGTGAGGATCACGCTGTTGCCCTGCTTTTGCCACATCCCCGAGACCATCGAATTACAGAACGCCGCGTACACCAGCAACAAGATCACCAGCTTGTCGACGATATTGGTGTAGCGCTTGTGGCGGGCGAAGATCTTGCCGAGGAACGGCCGAACCCATTGGCCGAGCACCAGTGGCAACAGCAACATGGCGCAGAGGTCGAGCAGGGTGGCGCCCAGATCGATGCCGCCCGCGCCGCTGCCGACCACGAAACTGACCAGCAACGGCGTCAGGAAAATCCCCAGCACGCTGGACAGGCTCGCATTGAGAATCGCCGCCGGTACGTTGCCGCCCGCGCTGCCGGTCAGGGCCACGGACGAGGAGATGGTCGAGGGCAGGGCGCAGAGGTACAGGAAACCCAACATCAGCAGTGACGGAATGTGCGAACCCAACAGCGTGTCGCTCAGCAGCCAGATCAGCGGAAACACCGCGAAGGTGAAACCCTGAACCATCACGTGCAGCTTCCAGTTTTTCAGACCGTGAGTGATCTGCTCGCTGGACAGGTTGACGCCGTGCAGGAAGAACACCAGGAACACGCCGATGTTGATCACGTATTCAGCGTGCATCCCGCCACCGGTGGCGCCGAAGGTCGGGAAGAAATACGCCAGCAGCGTGGCGATCAACATGCCACACAAGAACCAGTCGGTGACCACGCGTTTAAGGTGTTTAAAGGCATGCATAACAGGCACCGAATACATTTGTCAGAATGGGTGACTTAGCCTAACGTCGGCTCCATCAGCCGTCTTGCGACATAAGGCCAATCAATGCCGACTAACGGACAACTTTCCCTCGAACGGACGATTCCGACGCTCACGGCGCTGCCGCGTCCGCTGTATGCCCGTGCGGAAAGTCTCAACGCCGGTTCGTGGACGCCGCCGCATCGGCACGATTGGGTGCAGTTTTCCTACGCGATCAGCGGCGTTCTCGGCGTGCACACCGCCGAAGGCAGTTTCTTTGCGCCGCCGCAGTGGGGGATCTGGATTCCGGCGGATCTTGAACACCAGGTGGTGACTTCTATGCGCGCCGAAATGCGCAGCCTCTATGTGCGCCGCGAGGATTGTGAATGGGCGGACGGGCGTTGCCGGGTGCTGGAAGTGACGCCGTTGGCCCGGGAGCTGATCAAGAGTTTTTGTTTGCTGCCGGTTGAATATCCACAGGGCGACAGCCAGGAATCGCGGCTGGTGAGTGTGCTGCTGGATCAGTTGGCGCATCTGCCGGAGGTCGGCTTCTCGCTGCCGTTGCCGCGCCATGAACGGTTGCTGGGATTGTGCAACGAGCTGATCGAAAGCCCTGAGCGGAACGTGACCTTGCAGGCGTGGGCCGAGCGGTTGGGGACGTCGGAGAAGACCTTGATGCGGTTGTTCCAGCGGGAAACCGGGTTGAGCTTTCGAGGATGGCGCCAGCGGATGCGGTTGCTGTCGTCGTTGAGTTTGTTGGAGGAGGGGGACAGCGTGACCAATGCGGCGCTGTCTTGCGGGTATGACTCGACTTCGGCGTTTATTGCGGCGTTTAAGGGGTTGTTTGGGTTTACGCCGGGGGAGTTGTTTCGGCAGTGAGATCCAGCCCCTCATCGGAACGCCGCCCGCCCATCCCTCTCCCCACGGGGGAGAGGGGGAAAGGGAGCCGATCTTCATTGTTTTCTAAACCTGAGTTCGACTCGGAATTTCAGGTCGATGTAGCTCCAAGAGCAACTCGGTCAGTCCCCTCTACCCCTTGGGGCGGTCCGACGTTTCGGGAGGGTTAGGGTGAGGGGTGGATCTAAAACCACCCCACATCTTAAGTCCTGAACCGCCGAACCAACCCATCCAGCTCATTCGACAACCCCGCCAGACTCTGCGAATCCAGTCGCGCCGAGTTCGCCAGTTCCGCCACCAACTGCGCATCACCATGAATCTGGCTGATGTGCCGATTGATGTCTTCCGCCACCTGATGCTGTTCTTCCGCCGCGGTAGCGATCTGGGTGTTCATGTCGCGAATCACGTCCACCGACTCCCGAATCAGCCCGAAGCTGCTGCGTGCTTCACCGATGCGGCTCACCGACTGCTGAGACACTTCCAGGCTGGCATGCATCTGCTGGGTTACCTGGCTCGTACGTTTGGCGAGGTTGCCCAGCAACCCGTCGATTTCCGCCGTGGAATCTGCCGTGCGTTTGGCCAGTGCCCGCACCTCATCAGCCACTACCGCAAACCCACGACCCTGTTCACCGGCCCGCGCCGCTTCGATAGCAGCGTTCAGCGCCAGCAGGTTGGTCTGTTCGGCAATCGAGCGAATGGTCCCGAGGATTGACTGAATGTCGTTGCTATCGCGCTCAAGCTGTTGCATCGACTGGGCAGACTGTTCGATTTCCTGGCTCAAGCGATCAACGCTGGTCACGGCTGCATCAATCTGCTGCTGACCTTCTCGCGCCTGGCGCTGGCCGCTGTCGGCCGATTCCGCCGCCTGGCTGCAAGAGCGCGCGACTTCGTTGGCGGTGGCGACCATTTCGTGGAACGCCGTGGAGACCATGTCCACCGCTTCACGCTGACGCCCGGCGGCTTCGGCCATGTCACTGGAGACCTGGGTCGAGCTTTTGGAGGTCGCGAGAATTTTGGTCGCGGCGCCGCCAATGCTCTGGATCAGGTTGCGAATTGCCGCCAAAAACTGGTTGAACCAGTTGGCCAGTTGCGCGGTTTCATCGCTGCCACGGATTTGCAGGTTCTTGGTCAGGTCGCCTTCACCTTGGGCGATGCCTTCCAGACCGCTGGCCACGCTGCGGATCGGCCGCACGATGAGGCTGGCGAAACTGGCGCCGACGATGGCGAAGAATACGGCCAGCACGGCGGCGATGATCGCGATCAGCCAGGTCAGCTGGGTGGCCGAACTCATCACGTCGGTCTGCTTGATCAGGCCGATAAAGGTCCAACCCAACTGTTCCGACGGCCAGACGTTGGCCATGTAGCGTTCGCCGTTCAGCTCGACTTCCACCAGCCCTTTGCCGGCCTTGGCCAGTTGCGCGTAGCCGTCGCCGAGGCTGCTCAGCGCTTTAAAGTTGTGTTCCGGTTGCTTCGGATCGACCAGCACAGTGCCGGTGTTTTCCAGCAGCATCAGGTAGCCGGTTTCACCGAGCTTGATCTGTTTGACGATTTCGGTGAGCTGCTTGAGCGTCACGTCGATGCTGACCACGCCGCCATTGCTGCCCAACTTGTTGTCGATGGTGCGCACGGTGCTGACATACGTCGCGTCGTCCTGGGCCCAGTAATAGGCCTCAGTGCGCAACGGCTTGCCCGGTTTGGCCTGGGCAGC
The DNA here is from genome assembly GCF_054897985.1 of Pseudomonas sp. LB3P25. Classification (NCBI taxonomy): domain Bacteria; kingdom Pseudomonadati; phylum Pseudomonadota; class Gammaproteobacteria; order Pseudomonadales; family Pseudomonadaceae; genus Pseudomonas; species Pseudomonas sp. LB3P25. The sequence continues at coordinate 973,862 of NZ_CM142711.1, forward strand.
CTTGTACCAGGGGCGCTGGCGCGGGTCGTAATTGCTCAGCTTGGCATCGTCCGGCCAGGACACATAACCGCCCGCCGCGGTGCCGAGGATGGCATAGGCGTAGGACGGGTGACTGTTACCCAAGTCCTGTAGGAGGCCGAAGACCTTTTTGTCCATCTCGCCTTGGGGAATGCTCTCGGCGTTGGCGCTCATGTAGGTCTTGAGGCTGTCGTCGGAGTTTTTGATCAGCGGTTGGGTCGCCAGGTAATCCACGTTCTGGCTGATGCCGTCAAAGAACAGTTGCATGGCGTTGCTGACCTGACGAATTTCGCGGCCACTGCCGTCAACGAAACTGTCCTTGGCATCACTGCGCAAGTTCAGCACAACCAGGGTAGCGACCAGCACCACCGGCAAGCAGGCGATGATTGCAAACGCCCAGGTCAACTTCTGTTTGATGTTCATCCGCGCTCCAGATTTTTCTTGTAGACCCACGCAGTGCAGATGACTCGCGGATTATTGGCAGCCGTAAACGTTTTTGATCGACCCGGTTCCGTGAGTGCGCCATCGTTGTTGTAGTCGAAACGATTGTCGGACAAATCACTTTGTCACTGATGACTTCGGCTGGCCGAGGCGGAAATTGAGGCCTATTAAGAAAAATCCTACGAAGGGTATGAATCGAGATGTCAGCTTCTGTCGCAAATACCTGCTTAGCCCTTCAGCAACAAGTGACGCAGGCTCAGCTATGATCTGTGGCGGCCGATGACGACCGGCGGTTGTTGACTGATTAAACCGGCACATTGTGTGCATCTGACGGTCACTGGAACGTTCATAGGTCGGCAACCCCTCCCCCGAATGAGTGGATTGCCGTATAACGAATGACTTTCGCGTGTTTGGTAATAAAGGACCCCCAATAAAAGCTGATGAAGACTCCAAAACGCATTGAACCCCTGATCGAGGACGGTCTGGTCGACGAGGTGCTGCGCCCACTCATGAGTGGTAAAGAAGCAGCTGTTTATGTGGTGCGCTGCGGCAACGAGTTACGTTGCGCGAAGGTCTACAAGGAGGCGAATAAACGCAGTTTCCGTCAGGCGGCCGAGTATCAGGAAGGCCGCAAGGTGCGCAACAGCCGTCAGGCTCGTGCGATGGCCAAAGGCTCGAAGTTCGGCAAGAAAGAAACCGAAGACGCCTGGCAGAATGCCGAAGTGGCGGCCCTGTTCCGTCTGGCCGGTGCCGGTGTGCGGGTTCCCAAGCCGTATGACTTCCTGGAAGGCGTACTGCTCATGGAACTGGTGGCCGATGAATACGGCGATGCCGCACCGCGTTTGAACGATGTGGTGCTGGAGCCGGACCAGGCGCGCGAGTACCACACGTTCCTGATTTCGCAGATCGTGCTGATGTTGTGTACCGGTCTGGTGCACGGTGACCTGTCGGAGTTCAACGTACTGTTGACCCCGACCGGCCCGGTGATCATCGATCTGCCGCAAGCGGTCGACGCGGCGGGCAACAACCACGCGTTCAGCATGCTGGAGCGGGATGTCGGCAACATGGCGTCCTACTTCGGGCGGTTTGCGCCGGAGTTGAGAAAGACCAAGTACGCCAAGGAAATGTGGGCCTTGTACGAGGCCGGCACCTTGCACCCGGCCAGCATTTTGACCGGTGAGTTCGATGAGCCGGAAGAGTTGGCTGACGTTGGCGGGATCATGCGCGAGATCGAGGCGGCACGCCTTGATGAAGAGCGCAAACAAGCGGTGCGCGCGGCAGATGATGCGCCGCCTGGCAAAACCGAAGAGCCGCCTCCACCTTGGATGCAGTGATTGGTTAATGAAAAACCCGGCTTTGGCCGGGTTTTTTGTGTTTGCTGGATTTTGGTGGTGTGTCATGTGGATCGACCCCTCACCCCAGCCCTCTCCCCAGAGGGGAGAGGGGGAAAGGGAGCCGATCTCCATGTTTTTCAAAGCCTGAGTTCGACTCGGAATCTCAGGTCGATGTACCTCGAAATACACCTCGGTCAGTTCCCTCGCCCCCCTGGGGAGAGGGTTAGGGTGAGGGGTGGCTTCCAGATCCACAAAAAAACGCGTCTACTGCCACCGGCCCAAAACCACACTCAAGGATTGAATGTGAACACCGTATCCACCCGCAATGCCCAACTGATCATCACCGCCCGTCTGGTCTCGGACTTCGGTGCCTTCCTCAACATGGTCGCCCTGGCTACTTACGTCTACCTGTTGAGCAACAGCGCCATGAGCGTTGGCATCTTCCTCGCCAGCCGCGTGGCCGGTGGGATCTTCGCCAGCCTCATCGGTACGACGTTTTATCGCCGCTGGGCCGGGCGCCTGCCGTTGATTGCCTTCGACCTGTTGCGCGCCGGGCTGCTGGGCCTGCTGCTGGTGCTGCCGGTCACCCAGCAGATGCTGCTGTTACCAGTGATCGCTTTCGGCCTGGGATTCGGCAACTCGATGTTCGCCATCGGCCTCAACAGTCAGTTGCCGCACTTGATCGAGGCTGAGCATTTGCTCAAGACCAACGCCTGGATCACCTCGGCGTCGTCGGCAGCTATGGTCGGTGGAAGTCTGGCGTCGGGGCTGTTAGTGGCGGCATTCGGCTTTGAAACGGTGTTTGCATTGAACGTGGTCACTTATTTGCTGGCCGCGCTGGTCATCTTGCCGTTGCGCTTTTCACAACCTGCGCCCAGCACCGAACCACCCCACGAACGTGGTGAATGGGCGGCCCTGCTCCAGGGGCTGCGCAGTGCACCGGTGGTGGCGGCGATGCTCGCGGTGGCCATGGCCGACACCCTTGGCAGTGCCGCGCACAACGTGGGTTTTCCGATTATTTCCAGACTGCTGACGCCCGAGTCGGCCAGCACCACGCTGGGTCTGATGCTGGCGGTCTGGGCCAGTGGAAAACTCATCGGCACGCGCATCGCCAGCCGGCTGAAAGGCTCGGATAACGTGAACCTGGAGCGACGTTTCTTTTTTGGCGTGTTGCTGATGTCCTGCGGCTTCATCCTGATGTTTCAGCAGCAGACCCTTTACGGGCTGCTGCTGTTCTCGCTGCCGGCGGGTCTCGGCGACGGCTTCTCGGAGGTAGGACTGATGTCGCGTCTGCAGCGTGAACCGGACAGCCTGCGCCTGCCGATTTTCAGCTTTCTGACGTTGTTGCAAATGACCGGGTTCGGCGTCGGCATGCTGATCGCCGCGCCGTTCTATTCGTGGTGGGCGCCGGGTGCCGTGGTGCTGTTGTTTCACGGCATTCCCCTCACCACCTTGTTGGTGGTGAAGGGGCTGGCAATCAGGGGCGAGCGGGTGGGGCGCAACAGCCCGACTCCAGGTTCTTGAGGATCGGGCAGTCGGGACGGTGATCGCCATGGCAGTGTTCGACCAGGTCCTGCAGGGTGTCGCGCAGTTGGCCGAGTTCGCGGATTTTCTGGTTCAGCTCATCAATGTGCTGACGTGCCAGGGCCTTCACGTCGGCACTGGCTCGTTGGCGGTCCTGCCAGAGGGTCAGCAGTTTGCCGACCTCTTCCAGTGAGAACCCCAGGTCCCGGGAACGCTTGATGAACGCCAGGGTGTGCAGGTCATCGTCGCCGTAAACCCGGTAACCGCTGTCGGTACGATGGGCGGCCTTGAGCAAACCGATGGATTCGTAATAACGAATCATCTTCGCGCTCAGGCCGCTTTGGCGGGCCGCTTGGCCGATGTTCATCGGTTGTCCTCCAGATCCTTGGGTGTCCAGGTTTTCAACAGTAGCGCATTGCTCACCACGCTGACGCTCGACAACGCCATGGCCGCACCGGCCAGCACCGGGTTGAGGAAACCGAAGGCTGCCAGCGGAATTCCGATCAGGTTGTAGACGAAGGCCCAGAACAGGTTCTGACGAATCTTCGCGTAAGTCTTGCGGCTGATCTCCAGCGCCGCCGGCACCAGCCGTGGGTCGCCGCGCATCAGGGTGATCCCGGCCGCGTGCATCGCAACGTCGGTGCCACCCCCCATGGCGATGCCGATGTCTGCGGCGGCCAAGGCGGGTGCGTCGTTGATGCCGTCGCCGACCATCGCTACCACGCCGGTTTTCTTGAGTGTGGCGACGGTGGCGGCTTTGTCCGCCGGCAGTACTTCGGCGTGGACATCCGTGATGCCCAGCGCCTCGGCAACCACGTTGGCACTGCCCCGATTGTCGCCGGTCAGCAGATGGCTGCTGATGTTGCGTGCGTTGAGTTGTTGTACGGCTTGCAGTGCGCCGGGTTTGAGGGTGTCGCCGAAAGCGAAGAGGCCCAATACTCGCGGCTCGGGGCTTTGCTCGATCAGCCAGGACAGGGTCCGGCCTTCGGTCTCCCACGCGGTGGCGGAATCCGCCCATTCACCTGCGCTCAAGCTGCTCTCTTCCAACAGACGACGATTGCCCAGCGCCAATCGACGACCGTCGAGAGTGCCCGCGATGCCTCGGCCGGTCAGGGACTGGCTGTCGGTGACATCGGCTACCGTCAAGCTGCGTTCGGCGCAAGCGTCCAGAACCGCCTTGGCCAGCGGATGTTCACTGCCGCGTTGCAGGGCGCCGGCCATTTGCAGCAGGGCCGCTTCGTCATTGTTGATTGCGCTCAAATGAGCGATACGCGGGGCACCCGAAGTCAGCGTGCCAGTCTTGTCGAAGACCACCGCACTGACTTCATGGGCACGCTCCAAAGCTTCGGCGTCCTTGATCAGAATCCCGTGGCGCGCCGCCACGCCGGTGCCGGCCATAATTGCCGTTGGTGTGGCCAACCCCAGGGCGCAAGGGCAGGCGATCACCAATACCGCCACGGCATTGATCAGCGCCGTTTCCATCGGCGCGCCGTACAACCACCAACCGATCAAGGTTGCCAACGCAATCAGAAGGACCGTTGGCACGAACACCTGACTGACTTTATCCACCAGTTTCTGGATCGGTGCCTTCGCCGCTTGAGCATCTTCGACGAGGCGGATGATGCGGGCGAGCACGGTTTCCGCGCCCAAGGCCAGGGTGCGAACGAGCAACCGGCCTTCGCCATTGATCGCGCCGCCGGTGACCTTGTCGCCGGGTTGTTTGGGCACTGGCAGGCTTTCGCCGCTGATCAGCGCTTCGTCGGCGTGGCTCTGGCCTTCGACCACTTCACCGTCCACCGGGAAGCGTTCGCCGGGTTTGACCATGACCCGATCATTCAGACGCAATGCGCTGATGGCGACATCTTGCTCGCGGCCGTCGATCACCTGAATCGCCCGCTCCGGGCGCAAGGCTTCGAGAGCGCGAATGGCACTGGCGGTCTGGCGTTTGGCGCGGCTTTCCAGGTATTTACCCAGCAGCACCAAGGCAATCACCACCGCCGAGGCTTCGAAATACAGGTGCGGCATGCGCCCGGTGGCGGACGCCCATTCATAGAGACTCAAACCATAGCCGGCGCTGGTGCCCAACGCGACCAGCAAATCCATGTTGCCCGCACCGGCGCGCACGGCTTTCCATGCAGCGACGTAAAACCGCGCACCGAAGATGAATTGCACCGGCGTGGCCAGCGCGAATTGCACCCAGGCCGGGAGCATCCAGTGCACGCCGAACGGTTGCAGCAACATCGGTAAAACCAACGGCGTCGCGAGGACGATCGCCATGATCAAGGCCCAACGCTCGCGGTGCAGGCGCTGTTGCTGAAGGTCGGTTTGTGGGTGTTCAACTTCCCAGACGCTGGCGCTATAACCGGCCTTGGTCACCGCGCCGATCAGGGTTTGCGGATCGATCTGGCCGAGCAGCTCAAGGTGCGCGCGTTCGTTAGCCAGGTTTACGCTGACGCTTTTGACCCCTGGTACCTTGGCCAGCGCTCGTTCGACCCGGCCGACGCAGGAAGCGCAGGTCATGCCGTCGATGCTCAATTCCAGACTCTGCTGCGGCACGCTGTAACCGGCCTGCTGCACGGCGTCCATCAAGGCCGGCAGGCTGCCGCTGGGCGCTTGACCCCGGGCTTGCTCAGTGGCCAGGTTGACGCTGACGGCGGAGGCGCCGATGACTTTGCTCAAAGCACGCTCGACACGCCCGGCGCAACTGGCGCAGGTCATGCCGGCAATCGGCAGATCGAAAGTGGTGGATTCGGACATCAGTCACGCTCCCTGTAGAAGATACCTACAGGATCAACCTTGCCATGCTGGCAAGGTCAAGCGCCATGTCCCAGATCAAAAGATCGCAGCCTCGTTGCACTCGACAGCTCCTACAGGGGATACGAATCCTTGTAGGAGCTGTCGAGTGCAACGAGGCTGCGATCTTTTGATCTTTTTTTACCGGCGACTCAATATTCGAGGGCAGCGGGTTTCAGATACATCCCTTCCTGTGTCATCGCAATCCGGAACTTCAGCACGTCACCGGCCTTGAGCGTGATGGTCTGTGAACCCGGTGCAAGCATGCCGGGATTGCAACCCGGCGCCTGGCCCGGCAGCAGTTTCAGACGCAGGGACACATCGCCCGGCGGCAGATTGAACGAGGTGCTTTGTTCCTGGAACAACCGCGCCGACAACTGATCGTGAATGTACACGCCGATCTCGCAGGAGGTAGCGACTTCCAGGCGCTCGCGGGAAATGATCAGCACGCCGTAGTCCTCCCCGGCAGCATTGACCGAGGGCACGGCGGCGAAAAGGCTGAGAAAGCCAAACAGGCTGAGAGCTGACCAGCGCATGGCTGAATCTCCTGATGTCGAGTCATTGATGGACGCAGCTTGGCCGAGCGCGATGCCGATTGCCAGCCCGGCAGCGCACTTCAGAACTTGACCTTGCCATGGTGGCAAGCTCGAGACTGCACGCAACCTTACTCAAGGAGTCATCCCATGCAAATGTTCAACGTTCAAGGCATGTCCTGCGGTCACTGCGTCAACGCCATCACCCAGGCGCTGCAAGCCAAGGATCCTGCGGCTAGCGTGCGGATTGATCTGGCCGCGAAAGAAGTCGGTGTCGAGAGTGCGTTGACAGCGGATCAGGTGATCGCGGCGATCACCGAAGAAGGCTACGCCGCAAAACTCGCCTGAACTCAAGCACAAATCCCCTGTGGGAGCGAGCCTGCTCGCGAAGACGGAGTGTCAGTCGCCATTGATGCTGAATGACACACCGTCTTCGCAAGCAGGCTCGCTCCCACACAGGTTTTGTATTCATCCAGTGGTTTTTAATAGTTAGCGACCTAACGGAATGTTCAAGGCGTCCATGCGCGGCTAGACTGTGGGGCTGCCGCCCCCTGTCCAACTGGATGCCTGATGAATTTGCGTACCATTTTGATTCTTGGCGCCTTGAGCGCCTTCGGTCCGCTGGCGATCGATTTCTATCTGCCGGCCTTCCCGGCGATGGCGCTCGCCTTCGCCACCGATGAAAAACACGTTCAGTTGACCCTGGCGGCGTATTTCCTTGGCTTGTCCATCGGTCAACTGGCTTATGGCCCGGTGGCGGATCGTTTTGGGCGACGCATTCCCTTGCTGACCGGCGTCGGCCTATTTACCGCGGCCTCCCTGGCCTGCGCCTATGCGCCGAACCTTGAATGGCTGATTGGCGCGCGGTTTATCCAGGCGTTGGGTGGGTGCGCAGGGATGGTGATCGCACGGGCGATTGTCAGCGATAAATGCGATGCAGTGGGTTCGGCGAAGGTCTTTTCGCAGCTGATGCTGGTGATGGGCCTTGCGCCGATTCTTGCGCCCATGCTGGGTGGGCTGTTGGTCAACACCACAGGCTGGCAGTCGATATTTCTCGTGCTGACCGGTTTCAGTGCGCTGGCAGGCTTGGCCGTGGCGCTCGGGCTGCCGGAAAGTCTGCCGGCCCATGTGCCGCGTCAACCGTTGTCGGGGGCGTTGCGTCAGTACGGTCGACTGTTGTCGGACCCGGTCTACCTCGGCCACGCCCTGACCGGTGGCATCGCCATCGCCGGGATGTTTGCCTACATCGCCGGTTCACCGTTCGTGTTCATCAAACTGTATGGCGTGCCGGCCGAGCATTTCGGCTGGCTGTTCGGCACCAACGCGGCGGGTTTCATCCTGGTGGCGCAGCTCAATGCACGATTGCTGGCTAAACGTGGCCCGGCGTTCTTGCTGGCGCGCACCGTGTGGATCTACGTCGGCGCCGGTCTGGCGCTGCTGGCCGTCAGTTCGCTGCACACCGCGCAGCTATGGCCGTTGCTGATTCCGCTGTTTGTTTGTATCGCCAGCCTCGGTTGCATCCTCCCCAACGCCTCGGCCTGCGCCATGAACGGGCAGGGCGCTCGCGCCGGCAGTGCGTCGGCGATGCTCGGTTGCCTGCAATTCAGCGTCGCCGCCGGGGCCGCAGCACTGGTAGGCGTTTTACACGATGGCAGCGCCATGCCGATGGCCATGGTCATCAGCTTGTGCGGAATTCTGGTGGTGAGCGTGGCGATGCTTACCCGGCGTTTGCAAAATGCCCGGGCACTGGCGCAAGCCCAGGTCTGAGGATGGACTCAGCCAGCGGCACGCTGCTGGCGGTCAATAATTTGATGAGGTGCTTGTAGTCGTGCTTCAAGGGTGCGGGTGAAGGCGCGGGCTTCGGCTTCGCTGCGGAATGTCACGGTGTGTTGGTCCAAACGGACTTGCCACTGGGATTTTGCCAATTCTTTTATCAGGATCTTCATTGCTGATCTCTCCTCTCGTAAAAGATGTCACATAAAAGATTGTGCCGCAGAGGACTCGATTGTAGACCCGAATACGATCGCAATTGTGACAAGGGTCAACTCTCGGACTGACGGTTTGAAATGCAAAAAGATCGCAGCCTTCGGCAGCTCCTACAGGATTTGTGTACGACCGGAAACAGGGGTGTACACCCGACCTTGTAGGAGCTGGCGAAGCCTGCGATCTTTTGACCTTGGTCCTTAGAACCCTTCAAGCACAATCTTGCCCTTGGACTTGCCACTTTCGAGCAGTTCATGGGCACGGCGCAGGTTCGCCGCGTTGATGGTCCCGAAGTGCTCGCCGACCGTGGTCTTCAGCGTCCCGGCGTCGATCAGCTCAGCCACGCGGTTAAGCAATGTGTGCTGCTCGATCATGTCTGCGGTTTCGAACAGCGAGCGGGTGTACATGAACTCCCAGTGCAGCGACAGGCTCTTGCGCTTGAGCTTGGTCACGTCCAGCGCCTTCGGATCATCGATCAGGGCCAGTTTGCCTTGCGGTGCCAGTGCCTCGACCAATTGATCCAGGTGGTGATCGGTCTGGGTCAGGCTGGCGACGTGGGTCACATGGTCGACGCCTGCGCGTTTGAGTTCTTCGCTCAACGGCTGGCTGTGATCGATCACCAGGTCGGCACCCAGCTCACGAACCCAGCTCTGGGTTTGCGGCCGGGAAGCCGTGCCGATGACGTTCAGCCCGGTGAGCTGGCTGGCCAATTGCGTGAGGATCGACCCCACACCGCCCGCGGCACCGACGATCAAAAGGCTCTGGCCCTCATCGGTTTTGCTTTCACGCACTTGCAGGCGTTCGAAGAGCAATTCCCACGCGGTGATAGCGGTCAGCGGCAGCGCGGCGGCTTCGGCGAAACCGAGGGTTTTCGGCATATGGCCGACGATCCGTTCGTCTACCACGTGCAGTTCGCTGTTGCCGCCAGCTCGGGCGATGGAGCCAGCGTAGAACACCTTGTCGCCGGCCTTGAACAGCGTCACTTCACTGCCGACAGCCTTGACCACCCCGGCCACGTCCCAGCCCAGCACTTTCGGCGCGCCCGCTTCAGGCTGGACGTTCTGGCGGACCTTGGTATCCACCGGGTTGACCGAGATGGCTTTGACTTCCACCAACAGGTCACGCGGGCCGGCAACCGGTTCTGGCAGTTCGATGTCTTGCAGAGAATGTTCGTCGCTGATTGGCAACGAGGCGTAGTAGGCAATGGCTTTCATACGGGCTCCTGAGAAGTAATAAAAGAAGGCAGATCAGACGATGGAGCGCAGGCGCTTGAGGTCGAAATGTTCGAGAAAGTCGCCTGCCTTGGCGCGGAAGTTCTGGATATGCGCGCTGGCGTCATGGGCTTGCAGCGCTTCGTCGCTGCTCCAGTGTTCGATCATGTAGAAGGCGTGAGGATTGGCGAGGTCCTGGTGCAAGTCGTATTGACCGCAACCGGCCTCGGCGCGGGTCGGTTCCAGCAGCGCACGCAGGTGCTGTTCGAGGGCGTCCTGCTGGCCGGCTTTGGCGATGAGAGTGGCGATAGCGGTGAAAGGCTGGGACATGTTCGGCTCCGGGAACGGGATGAATTCGATGGGACGGATGATTGGCTATTTCTCCGCAAGATAAAACCCGCTAAAAGAGCAGTCTCTTTCAATGTTTTTTTGATAATCGAGGCTGAACAATGCTGCGTTTCGATGACTTGCAGTTGTTTGTCCGGGCGGCGGACCTGGGCAGTCTGTCAGCGGCGGCGCGCGGGATGGACATGTCGGCCGCGGTAGCCAGTGCGGCGTTGAAGCGCATCGAACAGCAGCTCGGCGCCCGGTTGCTCGCCCGTTCTACCCGCAGCCTGCGGCTGACCGCTGAAGGCGAGGGATTTCTCGAATACGCTCGGGCCGCCTTGAGTAATCTCGACGAGGGCCGTCGTTTATTGGCCAGCGGTCAGGACCAGGTCAGCGGGATTTTGCAGCTGTCGGCGCCTTCGGACTTTGGCCGCAACCTGCTGCTGCCCTGGCTAGACGAGTTTCAGCGTGAGCATCCGAAACTCACGGTGCGTTTGCTGTTGGGCGACCGCATCGCCGACCTGTTCCGCCAACCGGTGGACATCGCCCTGCGTTACGGCGAGCCGGAAGACTCAAGCCTGGTGGCGCTGCCCATTGCCCCGCAGAACCGCCGCGTCCTCTGTGCCGCCCCGAGTTACCTGGCCCGGCATGGCGAGCCTCGGCAACTGGAGCAACTGGCTCAGCACAACTGCCTGCTGTTCATGCTCGGCAGCCGGGTCCACGATCATTGGAGTTTCCACGACGGCAAACGCGAGGTCAGCCTGACCGTCAGCGGCGATCGTTTCAGCGATGATGCCGATGTCGTGCGGCTGTGGGCCGTGGCAGGTGCCGGGATCGCCTACAAATCCTGGCTCGATGTCGCAGCCGATGTGCTGGCCGGTCGATTGAAAGTGCTCATGCCGGAACTGCTCTGCGAGCGCGCACCGCTGAATTTACTGTGCGCCCATCGCGCACAATTGAGTAAGCCGGTGAACCTTTTGCGGGAAATGCTCGCCAGTCGATGCGCCCGGTTGAGCAGCCAATTTCCGACGTTATCGGGTGCCGATCATTAGTCGCAGGCAAATAGCGAAATTTCACTCAGGAACTATCACCACCAATGGATTCCCAAGGGCAGGAACCGGCGGTTAACCCGCCTATACTAGCGCTCGCCTCATGTACGCACCGTCGATCTCGCAATGGCGAGTCCACGTCCGAGTCAGCCAGGCCCCAGGGTCAATCGCCGCGGCTTTGCGAAACCTGCGAAGCAATGGCCTGTGCGAATGCCTGGCTTTGCCCGGTTTATGGCGGTTTCCACGCCTTGGCCGACGACACATTACTGGTCAAGATGTCTCTGAGCAGTAGACGAAACGATTCAACAGGGAGTGAATACATGGAACATGCACCTTGCATCAGCCAGATCGCCACGTTGCTGGCTGACCCAAAGCGCAGCGCAATGATGTGGGCCTTGATGGACGGCTCGGCGCGGCAAACCGAAGAGCTGGCCTTGTTGGCTGGCCTGTCACCGTCTTCGGCCAGTGCGCATCTGGGGCGTTTGTCCGCCGGAGGTCTGTTGAAAGTCGAAATCCGCGGCCGCAAGCGGTTCTTTCGTCTTGCCGCGCCCGAAGTGGGGGCCGCGATAGAGGCACTGGCCAGCGCCACCCTGGCCAGCACGCCTCGGGAAATCCCGGACATTTTCAAACGCACGACACCCATCGCCAAACCTCAGGCGGCGCCTTCGTCATTATTGCGCGCCAGGCTTTGCGACGACCATTTGGGCGGCACCCTCGCCGCCGATCTGTACCAGCGTCTGCTGGATGCGGGCTGGATCGAACAGTTCGATCAGCGGGTCATGATCACCCACAAGGGCGCCACGCAATTGGCGACACGGGGTGTGTTCATCCAGGCGCTGGCCCATCGCAACAGCAGAGTCGCTTGCGCTTGTCCTGACTGGAGCGAAAGGCGCCCGCACATGGGCGGATCACTGGGGGCGGCGTTGCTGCAATTGTTCATGCAGTCAGGTTGGTTGAGCCTGCCCAACGATTCGCGAGCCTTGCAGATCACCGCCGCTGGGCAGCGTGAAATCCATCGGTTCGCCAAGGAAACCGAGCTGGAAATGGCGTTGTAGACGCATCGAGATCGACGTCCGAAGCTTCGGGCGTCGTTCAGAGCTGCGAACAGGTCGCATCCAGCAGTAACCCCCAGCGGCTATCGCGCACACTCGTCCGGGGACTTTCGGATCGAGGGAATGTGGTATGGAAACACGAGGCTTCAGCGCGGCGGAACGACTGGAACGGCTGCCCATCAGTGGTTATCACCGGATCATTTTCATCATCATTGCTCTGGCGTTTTTCTTCGACTCCATGGACCTGGCGATGATGACCTTCCTGCTCGGCTCGATCAAATCCGAGTTTGGCCTGAGCACGGCACAGGCCGGGTTGCTGGCCAGTTCGAGCTTTTTCGGCATGGTGGTGGGGGCGTCGCTGTCTGGCATGCTGGCCGACCGCTTCGGTCGAAAACCGGTGTTCCAGTGGAGCATCGTGTTGTGGGGGATCGCCAGTTATCTGTGCTCCACGGCGCAGAACGTCGAAACGCTGACGTTGTTTCGAATCCTGTTGGGGATCGGCATGGGCATGGAGTTTCCCATCGCTCAGTCGATGCTCTCGGAGCTGATTCCAGCCAAAGGGCGCGGGCGTTACATTGCGTTGATGGACGGTTTCTGGCCGCTGGGCTTCGTCGCCGCCGGCGTACTGTCGTACTTCCTGCTGCCGGTGATTGGCTGGCGGGACATCTTCCTGGTGTTGGCGGTGCCGGCGGTGTTTGTCCTGGCGATTCGCTTTTTCATTCCCGAATCACCGCGCTGGCTGGAACAGGCCGGGCATCATGCCGTGGCAGACAAGGTCTTGCTGCGCATCGAAGATCGGGTCCGGACATCTCTGGGACGTTCGGATCTGCCTGAGCCGATCCGCCTGCCGAGAGTGGCGAGTACGCCGGGCCATTTCTTTTCCGCGTTGCGGCAGATCTGGTCGCCGCTGTATCGCCAGCGCACGATGATGATCTGGAGTGTCTGGTTCTTCGCTTTGCTGGGGTTCTATGGCCTGACGTCCTGGCTCAGTGCCTTGCTGCAGCAGTCGGGTTTTGCCGTGACTCAGTCGGTGTATTACACAGTGCTGATTTCCCTCGGCGGGATTCCCGGTTTCCTGATGGCCGCCTGGCTGGTGGAGCGTTGGGGGCGCAAACCGGTGTGCGTGGTGACGTTGCTCGGCGGCGGGGTGATGGCGTTTCTTTATGGTCAGAGCGCAGTGTTTGGCGGCAACGTCAGCCTGTTGATTGCCTCGGGGCTGCTGATGCAGTTTTTCCTGTTCGGCATGTGGGCGGTGCTTTACACCTACACGCCGGAGTTGTACCCGACATCCGCGCGGGCCACGGGCTCGGGATTTGCTTCGGCGATTGGCCGCGTGGGTTCGTTGCTCGGGCCAATGGTGACCGGGCTCGTGTTCCCGATGACCGGGCAGGGCGGGGTGTTTGCGCTGGGGGCGATGTGTTTTGCGATTGCGGCAGGGGTGGTGTGGGTGTTCGGGATGGAGACCAGAGGCAAGACGTTGGAGGAATTGACTGAAGCAACCCCGATCTAATTGTGGGAGCGAGCCTGCTCGCGAAGACGGTATTCCAGTCGACATCATCATTGACTGATCTGACGCCTTCGCGAGCAGGCTCGCGCTCCCACAGTGGTTATGTGGTGAGCCCTAGGGTTTCACCAACCGTGCATCCAGGCTGTTCTGCGCCAACCGCTTGGCTTGATCCTGAGTCATGCCCAAATGGGTGTACAACGCGTGGAAGTTCTCGGTGACATAACCGCCGAAGTACGCCGGGTCATCCGAGTTCACGGTCACTTTCACGCCACGCTCGAGCATGTCGAGAATGTTGTGCTGAGACATGTGATCGAACACGCAGAGTTTGGTGTTCGACAACGGGCACACGGTCAACGGGATTTGCTCGTCGATGATTCGCTGCATCAAACGCTCGTCTTCGATGGCGCGCACGCCATGGTCGATGCGCTGGATTTTCAGCAAGTCGAGGGCTTCCCAGATGTACTCGGGCGGGCCTTCTTCACCGGCGTGGGCAACGGTCAGGAAGCCTTCGTGACGGGCACGATCAAACACGCGCTGGAACTTGCTCGGCGGGTGACCCATTTCCGAACTGTCCAGACCGACGGCGACAAACGCATCACGGAACGGCAGCGCCTGGTCGAGGGTTTTCTCGGCTTCTTCTTCGCTCAAGTGGCGCAGGAAGCTCAGGATCAAACCGCTGGTGATGCCCAGTTGCTGCTCGCCATCCTTCAACGCGGCGGCGATACCGTTGAGCACCACTTCGAACGGCACGCCACGGTCGGTGTGGGTCTGCGGGTCGAAGAACGGTTCGGTGTGAATCACGTTCTGCGCCTTGCAACGCAACAGGTAAGCCCAGGTCAGGTCGTAGAAATCCTGAGAGGTGCGCAACACGTCAGCGCCCTGGTAATACAGGTCGAGAAACTCTTGCAGGTTGTTGAAGGCGTAGGCCTTGCGCAGGGTTTCGACGTCGCTCCACGGCAGGGCAATCTTGTTGCGTTCGGCCAGGGCGAACAGCAGCTCAGGCTCCAGCGAACCCTCAAGGTGCAGGTGCAGTTCTGCCTTGGGCAGGGCGTTCAGCCAGTCGTACATAGTCTTTTCTCATCAGGTGCAGATGGTGAGCATTCTACAGATGCCCGTAGAAACAATTAGCAAAACCTGACCAGCCGGTTCATCACACCGCTTCCTGTTCCCGTCGATAGGCGTAGGTATCGGCGAAGCGTGAGAGCAGGAATTCGGCGCAGGTGGTGGCCGGATACTTTGCCGGGTGCCGTTCATCCTGACAGCCGGGCAGGCATTCGATGATCGTGTCGGGGTGCGGCTCGGCGAAGAACGGCATCGAGTAGCGGTCCACGCCCAGCGGGCTGATCACCCGGTGCGGCGTCGACAGGTAACGGTCGTTGCTCCAGCGCGCCATCATGTCGCCGAGGTTGACCACGAACGTGCCGTCGATCGGCGGTGCGTCGATCCACTTGCCTTTAACGTTTCGCACTTGCAGACCGCCGGCGGCATCTTGATACAGCAGGGTGATGCAGCCGTAATCGGTGTGGGCGCCGGCGCCTTGCTGCTCTTCGGAACTGGCAGTGTGGCGCGGCGGATAGTGAATCATCCGCAGCACGCTGACCGGCTCAACGAAGCGGGTGTCGAAAAAGTCGCGCTCGATGCCCAGCGCTACGGTCATGGTCCGTAACAGGGTTTGTGCCAAGGCCTGCATGTCGACGTAGTGCTGCTCCATCAGCGATTCCCAGCCGGGCATCGACGGATGGCGGTTGGGGCCGCGCAAGGGTTTTTCCGCGAGCACTTCAGGGTGATCGGCCGGCAGGTGCAGGCCCATGTCGAAGGTTTCTTTCAGGTCGCTGGGTTTGCTCGGGTCGAGTTGTTCAGTGGCGATGGCGCCATAACCGCGGTGGTGGCGGGTTTGGGTGATGTCGATCTTGAGTTTTTCGGCGGCGGGGAGGGCGAAGAAACGTTGGGCGCTGTCGAGCACGGCGTTAATGCGCGCTGCGCTGATCGGGTGACCTTTGATGTAGAAAAAGCCCCACACGCGGCAGGCGTGGTCGATTTGCGTGGCGATTGATTGCCAGGCGTGTGCGTCATCGCTGTAGAGCGGGGCGATGTCGATGATTGGGAGTTGATTCATGCGCAGTCCTTAAGAACGCTGAAAATCCATTGTGGGAGCGAGCCGGCTCCGGGCGGCGTTCCGACGAAAGCGGTGTGTCAGCCAACATCCATGTTGAATGTTAGTCCGCTATCGTCGGAACGCCGCCCGGGCCGGCTCGCTCCCACAGGTACTGTGTACTGACTGAAGGAGCTACTTCGGCATCTCGGCCTTCATGCCTTCGACGTAGTAGTTCATCGATGCCAGCTCCGTGTTGCTGGCCGTCGCCCCCGCCGCAATTTTCTCTGTGCCTGCCTGATCCTTGATCGGTCCGGTGAACGGATGGAAAGCACCGCTTTTGATGTCGGCAATGATTTGCTCTGCCTCGGCCTTCACCGGCGCCGGCACCAGATCGCTGATCGGCAACTCAACCGTACCTTCCTTCAACCCGCCCCAGTAATCCTGCGATTTCCACGTGTGGTCGAGCGCGCTTTGGGTCGCCTGAATGTAGTGCGGGCCCCAGTCGTTGACGATGGACGTCAGCACCGCTTTCGGCCCGAAGTGCGCCATGTCCGAAGCGTAGCCCACGGCATATACGCCGCGACGTTCAGCCGCCTGGATCGGCGCCGGGCTGTCGGTGTGCTGGAACACCACGTCAACGCCCTGATCGATCAGGGCGTTGGCGGCATCGGCCTCTTTGCCCGGATCGAACCAGGAATTGACCCACACCACTTTGATCTCGGTGCCGGGGTTGTACGTGTTCAGGGCCAGTTGAATGGCGTTGATGTCGCGGATCACTTCCGGGATCGGAAAGGACGCGACATAGCCGATCTTTTTGGTCTTGGTCATCTTCGCCGCGAGGAAACCGCCGACGTAGCGACCTTCATACGTGCGCGCCAGGTAGGTGCCGAGGTTCTTGTCCTGCTTGTAGCCGGTGGCGTGTTCGAAGGTCACCTTGGGAAATTGTTTGGCGACTTTCAGGGTCGGGTTCATGTAGCCGAAGGACGTGGTGAAGATCAGGTCGTACTTGTCCTTGGCCATGTTTCGGATCACCCGTTCGGCGTCGGCGCCTTCAGCGACGTTTTCCACGTAGTTGGTGGTGATCTGGTTGCCGAATTTTTCGGCCAGCGCCTTGCGCCCCTGTTCATGCTGATACGTCCAGCCGTGGTCGCCAATCGGACCGATGTAGACGAAGCCGACTTTCAGCGGGTCGGCTGCACTGGCGGTCAGGCTGGCGCTCAGACCGATGGCTGCGGCGACGGCGCAAAGCAGCTTCTTCAACGGACGTTTGTGCATGAATTCGAACTCCATGGTGTTGTGAGGTTGGCAAGGTCAATGCAAATTGCTGACCAACAGGACAACAAATAGGCTGAGCCCGTGTAACGGCCTTCGCGAGCAGGCTCGCTCCCACAGGGGATATGCGGTGCACGGAGATCAAATGTGGGAGCGAGCCTGCTCGCGAAGAGGCCCGCAAGGCCAATAAAAGTGCACGCCCTGAACCTGTTGCCATCCACTGGTGCGCTAAGGTGTAACGAAACGTTAGCGCCGCCCCGCAGTCACTAGCTCATCACCCTGATTTCGCTTCAGTCGGCAAAAAAGGCCCGCAATGCTCACATTCCTCAAGCAAGAAACGTTTCTGTTGCTGGCCCTGCTCGCCGCCGTCGTTGCCTATCCACTGGAACACTGGATGCTGCACAGCGGCCAACCCATTGCGCTGACCGCCGGCCTCGTACTGATCGCCTTCATCGTCGCCGCCTCCATGCGCGTCGCCCATCACGCCGAGCTGCTCGCGGAAAAAGTTGGCGACCCCTACGGCACGATGATCCTGACCCTGGCCGCCGTGCTGGTGGAAGTGGTGATTCTGGCGATCATGATGAGCAACGAGGCCTCATCGACCCTGGTGCGCGACACGATTTATTCGGCGGTGATGCTCGACATCAACGGCATCCTCGGTCTGGCCGCGTTGATGGGCGGGATCAAGCACGGCGAACAGTCCTACAACGACGACTCGGCGCGCAGTTACAGCGTGATGATTCTCACCGCCATGGGCGTTTCCATGGTGGTGCCGGAGTTTATTCCCGAGGCCAACTGGAAAATTTATTCGGCGTTCACCATCGGCGCGATGATCGTGCTCTACGCCCTGTTCCTGCGTATGCAGGTCGGGCCGCACAGTTATTTCTTCAGCTACAGCTATCCGGAAAAACGTCGCAAGAAAGTCCCGGAGGAAGAACCTGAACCGGTCAATCTGGCGCTGAGTATTGGGACATTGGTGTTCGGCGTGGTGGTGATCGGCGCATTGGCCGAGGTGATGTCCAAAACCCTCGACCTGGGCCTGGAAGGGACGGGCGCACCGCCGGTGATAACGGCGATCCTGGTGGCGGCAATCTCGGCGGCGCCGGAGATACTGACCGCGTTGCGGGCGGCACTGGCCAACCGCATGCAGTCGGTGGTCAACATCGCCATGGGCGCGTCACTGTCGACGGTGATCCTGACGGTGCCGGTGATGGAGGCGATGGCGCTCTACACCGGCCAGCCGTTCCAGATGGCGATGACCCCGGTGCAGACCGTGATGGTCTTCCTCACCTTGCTCGTCAGCGCGATCAACCTCAACGATGGCGAAACCAATGCCATCGAAGGCATGACCCACTTTGTGCTGTTTGCGACATTCATCATGTTGTCGCTGCTCGGTCTCTGAAATCACCACAAATCCCCTGTGGGAGCGAGCCTGCTCGCGATGACGGAGTGTCAGTCAACATTGATAGTGTCTGACACACCGCTATCGCGAGCAGGCTCGCTCCCACAGTTTTTGATTGGTGTTATGTCAGGTACCGGCGATTAGCTGTCGAGCCGCCTGACTGTGATCGGCAATCAAGCCTTTCAAATCCAACCCTTCAACCTGGCCATCAATCACCCGCCATTTGCCGCCGACCATCACCCGATCCGCCCGATCCGCGCCGCACAGCAGCAACGCCGACACCGGATCATGGCTGCCGGAAAACCGCAGCTCATCCAGCTTGAACAGGGCCAGATCCGCCTGCTTGCCCACCGCCAGTTCGCCGATATCGGTACGGCCCAGCAACTGCGCCGAACCCTTGGTCGCCCACCCCAGCACCAACTCCGGCGTGATCTTCTCGGCGCCATAACGCAGCCGCTGAATGTACAGCGCCTGACGGGTTTCCAGCATCATGTTCGACGCATCGTTGGACGCCGAACCGTCCACGCCCAAGCCCAGCAACGCACCCGCAGCTGTCAGTTCCAGCGTCGGGCAAATGCCGGAAGCCAGACGCATGTTCGAACTCGGGCAATGGCAAATGCCGGTGCCGGCAGCGCCGAGGCGAGCGATTTCATCCGGGTTGAAGTGAATGCCGTGAGCGAGCCAGGTGCGCGGGCCGAGCCAGCCGACGCTGTCCAGGTAATCCACGGTGCGCAGGCCGAAGCGTTGCAGGCAGAAGTCTTCTTCGTCGAGGGTTTCGGCCAGATGGGTGTGCAGGCGCACGTCGAGTTTGTTCGCCAGGTCGGCGCTGGCCGACATGATTTCCGGGGTCACCGAGAACGGCGAGCACGGCGCGAGGGCGATCTGGATTTGCGCGCCGTCGCCACGTTCGTGGTACTCGGCGATCAAGCGCTGGCTGTCGGCGAGGATGACTTCGCCTTCCTGAACGGTTTGCTGCGGCGGCAGGCCACCGTCCTTCTCGCCGAGGCTCATGGAACCGCGCGTCAGCATGGCGCGCATGCCCAGTTCGCGGACGCTCTCGACTTGTACGTCGATCGCATTTTCCAGGCCTTGCGGAAACAGGTAGTGGTGATCGGCCGCGGTGGTGCAGCCAGACAGCAGCAACTCGGCCAACGCGACTTTGCTGGCGAGGGCGAGTTTTTCAGGGGTGAGGCGTGCCCAGACCGGGTAGAGGGTTTTCAGCCACGGGAACAACGGCTGATTGACCACCGGCGCCCAGGCTCGGGTCAGGGTTTGATAGAAGTGGTGATGGGTGTTGATCAGTCCCGGCAGGATCACATGCTCGCGGGCATCGAACACTTGTCCACAGGGCGCGGACGGTTGCTGGCCGGTGGCGAGCACTTCGACGATCAAACCGTCTTGCAGCACCAGGCCGCCACGGGCATCGAGGCCATTGGCAGTGAAGATCGCGAGGGGATTTTTTAACCAGGTACGGGTCGCAGGCATGTTGGCCGGCTCCTCTGAAAGTGGGGTTCAGGTTAGCCAGCTCAGTGATTACCCTGTCTGCTGATCCAGGGTCGCCGCGGGGACGAGGTGCGGAGTTTCATTCAAAAAAGCATCGCGGGCAAGCCCGGCCCGACAGAACAACCCCAGCCTCTGTGTGGAATGATCCCTTGTGGGAGCGAGCCTGCTCGCGAAGGGGGCCTCACATCCAACATCAATGCTGGATGACAAACCGCTTTCGCGAGCAGGCTCGCTCCCACAGTAGACGGTGGTGATTACCAGGGAATGGTTTCACCCCGGTAATTCACAAAATGATGCCCGCCGTTACTGGCGTATGCGTTCACCTGATCGACCAATCCGCGTGTACTGGTTTCCACATCAATGTCAGCACCTTCACCGCCCATGTCGGTCTTCACCCAACCCGGATGCAGCGACAGCACGGTGAGTTTCTGGTCGCCCAATTGAGTGACGAAGCTGTTGGTCATCGAGTTCAGCGCTGCTTTGCTGGCCTTGTACAACGCCAGCTCCGGCGCATCCGGCATGGTCACGCTGCCCAGCACCGAACTCATGAACGCCAGCACGCCACTGTCCGGACGGATCTGCCCGACGAAGCGCTGGGCCAGGTTGATCGGCGCCACGGCGTTGGTGAAAAACAGTTGCCCGACTTCGGCCAGCGTCGCGCCTCCCGGCGTTTGAACTTCCGGGCCTTTGACCCCGGCGTTCACGAACAACAGGTCAAACACTTCGCCCTTGAGTTGTTGGCTGAGGGCGATGACCGCCTGCTGATCGTCCATGTCGAGTTTTTCGATCCGCACCTTGCCCAAGGCCTGCAAGGCTTCGGCGTTCTGCGGGTTGCGCACGGTGGCGGTGACCTGCCAGCCGTCGGTCAGCAGGGTTTTTACCAGACCGAGGCCCAGGCCCCGGGAGGCGCCGATGATGAGTGCGGTTTTTGCCGTAGACATAAATGGCTTCCTTGATAAATGAGGATCACGGATTTAATGGACAACGTTGACCGAGCCGTTGCTGCAACTCCTGACGCAGGGCGCCGAGTTCGTCGATTCGGGTTTCGATCAGTTTGAGTTTGTCTTGCAGCAATTGTGTGACGGCGCTGTCCGGGTCGGGCGACTGCCACAATGCGGCGACGCTGTTGCCGATCTCGCCGAGCGTAAATCCCAACCGCTGGGCGGTCTTGATGTACAGCACCAGCTGCACCATGTCCGCCGGATAGTCGCGATAACCGTTGGCGCTGCGTTGCGCCGCAATCAACCCGCGCTGCTCGTAGAAGCGCAGCGTGTCGCGGCTGACGGCGCTGGCCTGGGCTAATTCACCGATGCGCATCATGACATCTCGAGAGGGCTTGACGCTGGAGCATACTCCAGGCTTTAGCCTTGTTGCTCCCTGAATTGATGGAGCAAGACGGATGTGGACTTCAACGCAATATCGCCGGTTGGTGAAGGGTAGCGCCTGGTATGACTTGATCGTGACGGCAGCGTTTGCCACGCCGTGGAGTTTTGCAGCGTTGCATGGCGTTTTGTTGAGTGTAAGTCAGGCGTTCAACTTGCCTGGCGAGTTGCCGCCGTTTGAGCCGATGCACCTGCTGATGGCCAATCTGTTGGGGTCGATTGTCTGCGTGTGGGCGGTGCTGCGGATCCGTGATCCGCAGCAGGTGTTTGGGCGGTATGACGCCGTTGGCAGATTTCTGTTCTCCGCTTGGCAGCTCTATGCCTTGCTCCATGGCGCCAGCTCTTTGTTGGTGATTTTCTTGTTCTTTGAATTGGCTTGGGGCGTTGTTCAGGTGTTGCCTGTTCGGACGCTTTCGCGAGCAGGCTCGCTCCCACAGGGGATCCGTGTCGACCCGCAATCCTGAGTTAAACCCGGACTACTGTGGGGGCGAGCCTGCTCGCGAAGAGGCCGGTGCAGACAAACACTAATGCCCTGCCTGCCACGGCTGCCCCAACGACATCGGCGCATACAACCGCGTACGCAGCGCATCCCGGGACAACAGCACCAACACCACAATGGTCGCGACATACGGCAGCATCGCCAGCAGACTCGACGGAATCGCCAGCCCCAACCCCTGCGCCACCAGGTGCAGGATGCTGGCGAGTCCGAACAGATACGCCCCCAGCAGCAACCGCCACACCCGCCAACTGGCAAACACCACCAGCGCCAAGGCAATCCAGCCACGCCCGGCGCTCATGTTCTCCGCCCACATCGGCGTGTAGGCCAGCGACAAATAAGCCCCGGCCAATCCCGCCATCGCTCCACCAAACAGCACCGCCAACGTGCGCACGCCCAACACCGGCAAGCCCATGGCACTGGCCGCATCCGGGTTTTCCCCGACCGCCTGAATGATCAGTCCCACGCGACTTTTCACAATCACCCAGACCACCAGCGCAAACAGCGCGAACGACAGATACACCAGCAGATCCTGCGCAAACAGCATCCGCCCGATCAGCGGGATTTCACTCAAATAAGGAATCGCCACCGGCTCGAAACCCGCCAGCGGTTTACCGACCCACGCCGCGCCGACAAAGGTCGACAGGCCCACGCCGAAGATCGTCAGCGCCAACCCGGTGGCCACCTGATTGGCGTTGAACACCAGCGCCACCAACGCAAACAACGACGACAGCAGTATCCCGGCCAGCATCGCCAGCAATACACCGAGCCACAGGTTGCCGCTGTTCAGGGCGACGATAAAACCAATCACCGCACCAAACAGCATCATTCCTTCCTGACCGAGATTGAGGACGCCGCTCTTCTCACAGATCAATTCACCGAGTGCCACCAACAACAACGGCGTGCCGCAGCGGACCATGGCGTAGAAAATATTGCTCAGCAGATCGATATCCATCACAGCGCTCCTGCGTGTACGGCGGTGGTCTGTGCACGACGGGCCCAGCGCAGGTTCAAGCGCGGTCGGTAGAGAATCAGCACGTCACTGGCCAGCAGAAAAAACAGCATCATTCCCTGGAACAATTGCGTGATGGCCTGCGGCAGATTCATGCTCATCTGCGCGCTCTCGCCGCCGATGTACAACAGCGCCATCAGCAGACTGGAAAACAGAATACCGATGGGATTGAGTCGCCCGAGAAACGCCACGGTGATCGCGGCATAGCCATAACCGGGAGAGACTTGCGGCACCAATTGGCCGATCGGCCCGGTGACTTCACACACCCCGGCCAGCCCCGCCAATCCACCGCTGATCAACAGCGCCAGCCAGATCAGCCGCTTCTCGCGAAAGCCGACGAAACCCGCCGCACGCTTGTCCAGCCCGAGCACTTTGATCTGGAACCCGATAAAGCTTTTCTGCAGCAACACCCACACCGCCACCAACGCGAGCAAGGCGAAATACACGCCTGCGTGAACCCGACCGTCCTCCATCAACAGCGGCAAACGGCTGGCATCGCCGAACATCGCTGACTCCGGAAAGTTGAACCCGGCCGGATCCTTCAGCGGCCCATGCACACAGAACAGCAACAGGTTCAGGGCGATGTAATTGAGCATGATGCTGGTGAGGATTTCGTTGGCGTTGAAACGCGTGCGCAACCACGCCGTCAGCCCGGCCCATGCCGCGCCGGCCAAGGTGCCGGCGAGCAGGATCAACACCAGCGCCCAGCGACTTTGCAGGCCGATGATATTCACGGCCAGCGCACTGCCGGCCAACGCGCCGAGCAGCAACTGACCTTCGGCACCGATGTTCCAGATCCGCGCTTGATACGCCACCGCCAGCCCCAATGCGCAGAGCAAAATCGGCAGCGCTTTGACCAGCAGTTCAGAGACGCCATACAGGTCGCTGACTGGTGCGATGAGCAACGTGTGCAAGGTCAGTAACGGGTCATGCCCCAGCGCGATAAACAGCAGCGAGCCACAGCCCAGTGTCAGCACGGCCGCCAGCAACGGCGAGCACCACAGCATCAGGCGCGATTGCTGGCCACGGGGTTCGAGAGAAAGCAGCATGTGAACTCCGTTAAACCGTTGCGGGTGCGAGTGATTGAGGGGCGTCGAACTGGCCGGCCATCCAGCCGCCGACATCGATCAGGCGCGTGTCGATCGTGGCCTTGAGCGCCGACAATCGACCGCTGCACAAAGCGCCGAGGCGGTCGCTGATCTGGAACAGTTCGTCGAGGTCTTCGGAGATCACCAGGATCGCCGCGCCGGCGTCGCGTAAGGCAATCAGCGCCCGGTGGATGGTCGCGGCGGCGCCGACGTCCACGCCCCAGGTCGGGTGCGCGGCCACCAGCAGTTTCGGTTGCTGCAGGGTTTCGCGGCCGAGGATGAATTTCTGCAAGTTGCCGCCGGACAGGCTGCGGGCCGGTGTCTGGGTGTCGGGCGTCTTGACCCCGAAGCGGCGGATGATTGCTTCGGCCAGCGCTTCGACCTTGCCGCGCTGGATCAGGCCGTTGCTGACCAGCCCTTGTTGAAAGGCAGTGAGCAGGGCGTTTTCCGCCAGGCTCAGGTCCGGCACCGCGCCATGGCCCAGACGTTCAGCGGGGACGAAGGCCAGGCCCAGTTTGCGCCGTGCATCCGGCCGCAAGTGCGCCACCGGTTGCCCGCCGAAACTGATCGTTGCGCCGTCGTTGCGGCTTAGCAGTTCTTCGCCACTGAGCAGGGCCAGCAACTCATCCTGACCATTGCCCGCGACCCCGGCGATGCCAACGATTTCGCCGCTGCGTACTTCAAGCGCGATGTCCTTCAGCGAACAGCCGAAGGGATCCGGGTTGCGCCAGGACAATCCGCTCACACTCAAGAAGACATCACTTCCGATCACCTTTGGATAATCGGTAATCAACTCGGCTGCTTCACCCACCATCAACTGCGCCAGTTGCCGATCTGAACACTCGGCCGGCAC
The DNA here is from genome assembly GCF_054897985.1 of Pseudomonas sp. LB3P25. Lineage (NCBI taxonomy): Bacteria > Pseudomonadati > Pseudomonadota > Gammaproteobacteria > Pseudomonadales > Pseudomonadaceae > Pseudomonas > Pseudomonas sp. LB3P25. The sequence goes on from NZ_CM142711.1 coordinate 998,737, forward strand.
GCAATGCCCGGCCACCCGACCGCCGCGCAACACCGTTGCGCTATGGCACAACGCGCGAACTTCACCGAGTTTGTGGCTGATAAACAGAATGCTGCAGCCCTCGGCGGCCAGTCGACGCAGGGTGACGAACAATTCGTCGGCCTCTTGCGGAGTCAGCACCGAGGTCGGCTCATCGAGAATCAGCAGACGGATGTCCTGCATCAGGCAGCGAATGATTTCCACCCGCTGGCGTTCGCCGATCGACAGGCTGTGGACAAGTCGCTCCGGTTCCAGCGCCATGCCGTAGCGCCGGGAGACTTCACGAATTTTCGGCTCAAGCTGTTTCGGTGTGCCAGCCGCCGCGCCCATGGCCAGGGCAATGTTCTGCGCTACGCTCAGCGTCTCGAACAGCGAGAAATGCTGGAACACCATGCCGATTCCCAGGCTACGAGCCTGAGCCGGGTTGCGCATTGTCACGGGTTGCCCTTGCCAGATCATCTCTCCCGAGTCTGCGTGGGTGACGCCGTAGATGATCTTCATCAGCGTACTTTTGCCCGCGCCGTTTTCGCCGAGCAGGGCGTGGATTTCGCCGGGTGCAATGCTCAGATCGATGGCGTCGTTGGCCAGGCAACCGGGGTAGCGCTTGCTGATTCTGCGCAGTTGCAGACGAGGTGTTTGATCGGGGATCGGCACGGGGTTGGGCATGACAGGCTCGGGTCGATTGAAGGGATGCCTGTGGACAAAGCAATTTCCTGGCCATTGAGTCAAGAAAACTCAAAAGCGTTACAGGTTAAGGCTTTGAAGGCGGTGCCTTGCCCTATGTCGATCCCGAACCCGGCACCACTTGAGGGCAAAGCCGTTCATCAGGCTCTGGTTTTGCTCAGGGTGTTTGGTCAAAAAACAAGCAACCGACCGCAAGCCATACCGGACATGGGGCGGCGACAGCCATGAACGGGTTATCCACAGATTGCTCCACAGTATTTGTGCGCAAGCCCGAAGCTCGGGCATAAGCACTGCGTGGCTTTCTTCTAAAGGTGATAAACCACGCTAACTGATTGTTTTTACGTGGATTTAGCTTTTTTGATGGCAGATTGGGCGAAAAGTGAGCAAAGCCCGCAAAGCCGCATGACAGAAGGGCTACAGCCGGATGTGCTCAGGTTATCCACAGCCGGGTGCACAGTAGATGTGGGCAAATGCACCAGTTCGACGAAAGGGCTGTGAACGTTGTTGGTGCGATTAGTGCTGCAACAAAATGCGCCCGCGACTCAAATCCGCCAGCTGCGTTTGCAGGGTATCGATCTGGCTTTCGCCGATCGCCAATTTCAGTTCTACGCCATTGGCCGCGAAGGTTTCTTCCACCACCAATCCACCCAGTTCCGCCACCCGAAGCTTCACCAGCGGCAACTCTGCAAAAGCACAGGCACAACTCACTGGCACCCGACTGATCAACTCAACCTTTGCCGCCGCTTGCAGGCACTTATTGGCGCCGCCGCCATACGCCCGGGCGAGGCCACCGGTGCCGAGTTGAATGCCGCCATACCAACGAATCACCAGCACCGCGACCTGATCGCAATCCTGCGCGTCGATTGCCGCCAGAATCGGCCGGCCAGCGGTGCCGCCGGGCTCGCCATCGTCAGTGCTGCGGTATTGGTCGCCAAGCTTCCAGGCCCAGCAATTGTGCGAGGCATTCAAATCGCTGTGTTGTTCGATGAACGCCTGGGCTTCAGCAGGGCTGCTGATCGGCGCGGCGAAGGTGATGAAGCGGCTTTTGCGAATCTCTTCGCGGTATTCGCAAAAGCCGCTGAGGGTAAAAGGCATAAGTGTCTTAGATCGTTGGCGTCAGGCCGCAGCCCTTGAGAATGATGCGGATCAGGTTGTCGCCGGCGTCTTCCATGTCCTGCTTGGTGAGCTTGGTGCGCCCGCTGACACGGCAAATCTGCGTGGCAAAGTCCGCGTAATGCTGAGTGCTGCCCCACAAAAGGAAGATCAGGTTCACCGGGTCGACCGGGTCCATTTTTCCGGCGTCGATCCACGCCTGGAACACGGCGGCACGGCCCTGGAACCAGGCGCGATAGTCTTGATTGAAATATTCGGTCAGGCATTCGCCGCCGCTGATGACTTCCATCGCGAAGATTCGCGAGGCTTGCGGCTGACGACGGGAGAATTCCATCTTGGCGCGGATATAACGCGTCAGCGCTTCGGCTGGATCATCCTCGGCTGTCAGGGTGTTGAAGGTGCTGTCCCACAACTCGATGATGTTGCTCAACACCGCCACGTACAAACCGAGTTTGTTGGTGAAGTAGTAATGCAGGTTCGCCTTGGGCAACCCGGCATTCAGGGCGATGGTGTTCATACTGGTGCCTTTGAACCCGTGACGGGCGAACTCGTCTTCGGCGGCTTTGATGATGGTCTCTTCGTTCTTCTGACGAATGCGGCTGGCAGGTTTGCCGCCGTGAGCGGGGACTTCAAAGGTCATAGGCACTTCCGAACAGGTGGGTGGGTGCAACCAATGCGTTGATAGCGCACCCACAGGCATCAGACAAGTCCTGGAACGATAAAACTGTGGGAGCGAGCCTGCTCGCGAAGGCGGCGTGTCAGCTGTAGAAGTATCGACTGACACTCCCTCTTCGCGAGCAGGCTCGCTCCCACAAGTTTCAACGCGTAGCGGCCAAGCTTTCGAGGAAGCTTTCCAGCACCAGATGCGGGCGACGGCCCTTACGGGTGACGGATGCGAGGCTCAGGTCATAGAACCGCGCTTTTGGTTTCAGCGCACGCAATCGGCCTTGCTGCACCCAGAGGCTGGCGTAGTGGTCCGGCAGGTAGCCGATGTAGCGCCCGGTGAGGATCAGGAACGCCATGCCTTCACGGTCCGAGGCACTGGCGGTGCAATTGAGCGCCTGGTAATGGGCCTGGATTTCTGCAGGCAAACGGAAGGTCGGCGCGATGGCGTCCTGGCTATTGAGGCGCTCGTCATCCAGTTGTTTGTCGTCGACATAAAACAACGGATGACCGACCGCGCAGTAGAGCAGCGAGCGTTCGCTGTAGAGCGGCTGATATTCCAGCCCTGATAGCGCGCTGGCTTGCGGTACCACGCCGACATGCAATCGACCGTCGAGCACGCCTTGTTCGACTTCATTGGGCGCGATCATGCGGATCTGAATCTGCACGTCCGGCCCGCGCTCCTTCAATTGCGCCAAGGCGTGGGTGATGCGCATGTGGGGGAGGGTGACCAGGTTGTCGGTCAGGCCGATGGTCAATTCGCCGCGCAAGTGTTGGTGCAGACCGTTGACCTCGGTGCGGAAGCTTTCCAGCGCACTTAATAGCTGCAAGGCCGATTGGTAAACCTCGCGACCTTCTTCGGTCAGGGAAAACCCGGCGCGACCGCGTTGGCACAAGCGCAAACCGAGGCGCTGTTCCAGATCGCTCATTTGCTGGCTGATGGCCGAGCGACCGATTCCCAGGACCGATTCCGCTGCCGAGAAGCCGCCGCACTCCACCACACTGCGAAAAATCCGAAGCAGGCGTATATCAAAGTCACTGACTTGCGCCAGCGGATCGGGGCGACGGCTGCTCATAGTTTAGTGGTGACCTGACTGAACGTTAGAAGAGTTGGATTTCACCGACTTTATCCCCGTGGCAATTTAGCTGCAAGAACGCTTTTGATCTCTATGCCGCTTATTGCCCTGCGAGGTTTTTCCCATGAACGTGCCTGAAAACAACCCGACGTCCCTGGCCAGCCAGCTCAAGCTCGATGCTCACTGGATGCCCTACACCGCCAACCGTAATTTCCAGCGCGATCCGCGACTGATCGTGGCGGCTGAAGGCAGTTGGCTGATAGATGACAAGGGCCGCAAGGTTTACGACTCGCTCTCTGGTTTGTGGACCTGCGGCGCCGGGCATACCCGCAAGGAAATTCAGGACGCGGTCGCCAAGCAATTGGGCACCCTCGATTACTCGCCAGGTTTCCAGTACGGCCATCCGCTGTCGTTCCAGCTGGCTGAGAAAATCACCGACCTGACCCCGGGCAATCTGAATCATGTGTTCTTCACTGACTCGGGCTCCGAGTGCGCTGACACGGCGGTGAAGATGGTTCGTGCTTACTGGCGTCTGAAAGGCCAGGCCACCAAGACCAAGATGATCGGCCGTGCACGTGGTTATCACGGCGTGAACATTGCCGGTACCAGCCTCGGTGGCGTGAACGGCAACCGCAAAATGTTCGGTCAGGCGATGATGGACGTCGATCACCTGCCTCACACCTTGCTGGCGAGCAATGCCTACTCCCGTGGCATGCCGACAGAGGGCGGTATCGCCCTGGCGGATGAACTGCTTAAGCTGATCGAACTGCATGACGCTTCGAACATCGCCGCGGTATTCGTCGAGCCAATGGCCGGTTCCGCTGGTGTACTGGTTCCGCCACAGGGTTACCTCAAGCGTCTGCGCGAGATCTGCGATCAGCACAACATCCTGCTGGTGTTCGACGAAGTGATCACCGGTTTCGGCCGTACCGGTTCGATGTTCGGCGCCGACAGCTTCGGCGTGACCCCGGACCTGATGTGCATCGCCAAGCAAGTCACTAACGGTGCGATTCCGATGGGCGCGGTGATTGCCAGCTCAGAGATCTACCAGACCTTCATGAATCAGGCGACGCCTGAGTACGCGGTGGAATTCCCGCACGGCTACACCTATTCCGCGCACCCGGTGGCGTGCGCCGCTGGCCTGGCAGCACTCGATCTGCTGCAAAAGGAAAACCTGGTGCAGAGCGTGGCTGAAGTCGCACCGCATTTCGAAAATGCGCTGCACGGTCTGAAGGGCTCGAAGAACATTATCGACATTCGTAACTACGGTTTGGCCGGTGCAATCCAGATCGCACCGCGTGACGGCGACGCCATTGTGCGTCCGTTCGAAGCCGGCATGGCGTTGTGGAAAGCCGGGTTCTATGTGCGTTTCGGCGGCGACACCCTGCAGTTCGGCCCAACCTTCAACAGCAAGCCGCAAGACCTTGATCGTCTATTCGACGCGGTCGGCGAAGTGCTGAACAAGATCGACTGATCCCTGTAGGAGCACAGCTTGCCTGCGATGGCGTCCTTGAGGAAGGCATCGCGAGCAAGCTCGGCTCCTACGAAAAGCCATTCATATTTTAGCCGGCGCCCTCGACGGGCGTCGGTGGACAAAATTTCAGGAGCCCCGCATGAGCCTTATCCCGCATTTGATCAATGGCGAACTGGTGACCGAAGACGGTCGCACAGCTGACGTGTTCAACCCGTCCACTGGCCAGGCGATCCACAAGCTGCCATTGGCCAGCCGCGAAACCATTCAAAAAGCCATCGACTCGGCCAAGGCTGCATTCCCGGCCTGGCGTAACACTCCGCCAGCCAAGCGTGCACAGGTGATGTTCCGCTTCAAGCAACTGCTGGAGCAGAACGAAGCACGTATCGCGCAGCTGATCAGCGAAGAACACGGCAAGACGCTGGAAGATGCGGCGGGTGAATTGAAGCGCGGTATCGAGAACGTCGAGTTCGCTTGCGCGGCACCGGAAATCCTCAAGGGCGAATACAGCCGTAACGTCGGCCCGAACATTGATGCCTGGTCGGACTTCCAGCCGTTGGGCGTGGTGGCCGGTATTACTCCGTTCAACTTCCCGGCCATGGTGCCGCTGTGGATGTATCCGCTGGCGATCGTCTGCGGCAACTGCTTTATCCTCAAACCGTCCGAGCGTGATCCAAGCTCCACGCTATTGATCGCTCAATTGTTGCTGGAAGCCGGTCTGCCTAAAGGTGTGCTGAGTGTGGTGCACGGCGACAAGGCTGCGGTGGACGCGCTGATCGAAGCGCCGGAAGTCAAAGCGTTGAGCTTCGTTGGTTCGACGCCGATTGCCGAATACATCTACGCCGAAGGCACCAAGCGCGGTAAACGCGTTCAGGCACTGGGCGGGGCGAAGAACCATGCGGTGCTGATGCCGGATGCGGATCTGGATAACGCGGTCAGCGCACTGATGGGCGCGGCGTACGGTTCTTGCGGCGAGCGTTGCATGGCGATCTCGGTGGCTGTGTGTGTCGGTGACCAGGTGGCGGATGCGTTGGTGGCCAAGTTGGTACCGCAAATCAAGGCGCTGAAAATTGGTGCCGGAACTTCGTGCGGTCTGGACATGGGGCCGCTGGTTTCGGGTCAGGCTCGTGACAAAGTCAGTGGCTATATAGAAGACGGTGTTTCTTCTGGTGCGACCTTGGTGGTGGATGGTCGTGGTTTGAGCGTGGCCGGGCATGAGGAAGGGTTCTTCCTGGGTGGCTGCCTGTTCGATAACGTCACGCCAGAGATGCGCATCTATAAAGAAGAGATCTTCGGGCCGGTGCTGTGCATTGTGCGGGTGAATAGCCTGGAAGAGGCGATGCAGCTGATCAACGATCACGAGTATGGCAACGGCACCTGCATCTTTACCCGTGATGGGGAAGCGGCGCGGTTGTTCTGCGACGAGATCGAAGTCGGTATGGTTGGCGTCAACGTGCCATTGCCGGTACCGGTGGCTTATCACAGCTTTGGTGGCTGGAAGCGCTCGCTGTTCGGCGACCTGCATGCGTATGGTCCGGATGGCGTGCGTTTCTACACACGTCGCAAGGCCATTACCCAGCGCTGGCCACAACGGGCGAGCCATGAAGCTTCGCAGTTCGCATTCCCTAGCTTGTAAGTAGAAGGGAAGAAGGCCGGCCCCTTGGGGCCGGCCTTTGCGTTTCAGGGCTTTTTTTACCTATATGACAGAATTGTGAAAATAGGTGTTGACGGCAGATTCTGGAAGTCTATAATTCGCCCCACTTCCGGCGCAGTCGAAACGGAAAACTCCTTGGTAAACAAAGAGTTATGCAGTTTTCGGCAGCCAGTTGCTTCAGTTCATCGAAGCCTGGAAGGAGTTGAAAGAGCGGGGTTGTTTGGCTCTTTTAACGGTTCGATCTTCTCGGTCGAAAGCGGTGAAAAAGAGGTGTTGACAGCAGCGAGTAACGCTGTAGAATTCGCCTCCCGCTAACGAGAGATCGAAAGCGCAAGTGGTTGAAGTTGCAAAGGAAACTTTGAAAACTTCGAAAAATAACCGCTTGACAGCAACAGAGGCTGCTGTAGAATGCGCGCCTCGGTTGAGACGAAAGATCTTAACCAACCGCTCTTTAACAACTGAATCAAGCAATTCGTGTGGGTGCTTGTGGAGTCAGACTGATAGTCAACAAGATTATCAGCATCACAAGTTACTCCGCGAGAAATCAAAGATGTAACCAACGATTGCTGAGCCAAGTTTAGGGTTTCTTAAAAACCCAAAGATGTTTGAACTGAAGAGTTTGATCATGGCTCAGATTGAACGCTGGCGGCAGGCCTAACACATGCAAGTCGAGCGGCAGCACGGGTACTTGTACCTGGTGGCGAGCGGCGGACGGGTGAGTAATGCCTAGGAATCTGCCTGGTAGTGGGGGATAACGCTCGGAAACGGACGCTAATACCGCATACGTCCTACGGGAGAAAGCAGGGGACCTTCGGGCCTTGCGCTATCAGATGAGCCTAGGTCGGATTAGCTAGTTGGTGAGGTAATGGCTCACCAAGGCGACGATCCGTAACTGGTCTGAGAGGATGATCAGTCACACTGGAACTGAGACACGGTCCAGACTCCTACGGGAGGCAGCAGTGGGGAATATTGGACAATGGGCGAAAGCCTGATCCAGCCATGCCGCGTGTGTGAAGAAGGTCTTCGGATTGTAAAGCACTTTAAGTTGGGAGGAAGGGCATTAACCTAATACGTTGGTGTCTTGACGTTACCGACAGAATAAGCACCGGCTAACTCTGTGCCAGCAGCCGCGGTAATACAGAGGGTGCAAGCGTTAATCGGAATTACTGGGCGTAAAGCGCGCGTAGGTGGTTCGTTAAGTTGGATGTGAAATCCCCGGGCTCAACCTGGGAACTGCATTCAAAACTGTCGAGCTAGAGTATGGTAGAGGGTGGTGGAATTTCCTGTGTAGCGGTGAAATGCGTAGATATAGGAAGGAACACCAGTGGCGAAGGCGACCACCTGGACTGATACTGACACTGAGGTGCGAAAGCGTGGGGAGCAAACAGGATTAGATACCCTGGTAGTCCACGCCGTAAACGATGTCAACTAGCCGTTGGGAGCCTTGAGCTCTTAGTGGCGCAGCTAACGCATTAAGTTGACCGCCTGGGGAGTACGGCCGCAAGGTTAAAACTCAAATGAATTGACGGGGGCCCGCACAAGCGGTGGAGCATGTGGTTTAATTCGAAGCAACGCGAAGAACCTTACCAGGCCTTGACATCCAATGAACTTTCCAGAGATGGATGGGTGCCTTCGGGAACATTGAGACAGGTGCTGCATGGCTGTCGTCAGCTCGTGTCGTGAGATGTTGGGTTAAGTCCCGTAACGAGCGCAACCCTTGTCCTTAGTTACCAGCACGTTATGGTGGGCACTCTAAGGAGACTGCCGGTGACAAACCGGAGGAAGGTGGGGATGACGTCAAGTCATCATGGCCCTTACGGCCTGGGCTACACACGTGCTACAATGGTCGGTACAGAGGGTTGCCAAGCCGCGAGGTGGAGCTAATCCCAGAAAACCGATCGTAGTCCGGATCGCAGTCTGCAACTCGACTGCGTGAAGTCGGAATCGCTAGTAATCGCGAATCAGAATGTCGCGGTGAATACGTTCCCGGGCCTTGTACACACCGCCCGTCACACCATGGGAGTGGGTTGCACCAGAAGTAGCTAGTCTAACCTTCGGGAGGACGGTTACCACGGTGTGATTCATGACTGGGGTGAAGTCGTAACAAGGTAGCCGTAGGGGAACCTGCGGCTGGATCACCTCCTTAATCGACGACATCAGCTGCTCCATAAGTTCCCACACGAATTGCTTGATTCATTGAAGAAGACGATAAGAAGCAGCCCGAAATTGGGTCTGTAGCTCAGTTGGTTAGAGCGCACCCCTGATAAGGGTGAGGTCGGCAGTTCGAATCTGCCCAGACCCACCAATTTTGTGTGGGAACCTGTAGTAATACGGGGCCATAGCTCAGCTGGGAGAGCGCCTGCCTTGCACGCAGGAGGTCAACGGTTCGATCCCGTTTGGCTCCACCACTACTGCTTCTGTTTGTTGAAAGCTTAGAAATGAGCATTCCATCGTTGAGATGGTGAATGTTGATTTCTAGTCTTTGGCTAGATCGTTCTTTAAAAATTTGGGTATGTGATAGAAAGATAGACTGGACCACACTTTCACTGGTGTGGGATCAGGCTAAGGTAAAATTTGTGAGTTAAATTGCGAATTTTCGGCGAATGTCGTCTTCACAGTATAACCAGATTGCTTGGGGTTATATGGTCAAGTGAAGAAGCGCATACGGTGGATGCCTTGGCAGTCAGAGGCGATGAAAGACGTGGTAGCCTGCGAAAAGCTTCGGGGAGTCGGCAAACAGACTTTGATCCGGAGATGTCTGAATGGGGGAACCCAGCCATCATAAGATGGTTATCTTAAGCTGAATACATAGGCTTAAGAGGCGAACCAGGGGAACTGAAACATCTAAGTACCCTGAGGAAAAGAAATCAACCGAGATTCCCTTAGTAGTGGCGAGCGAACGGGGACTAGCCCTTAAGTGGCTTTGAGATTAGCGGAACGCTCTGGAAAGTGCGGCCATAGTGGGTGATAGCCCTGTACGCGAAAATCTCTTAGTCATGAAATCGAGTAGGACGGAGCACGAGAAACTTTGTCTGAATATGGGGGGACCATCCTCCAAGGCTAAATACTACTGACTGACCGATAGTGAACTAGTACCGTGAGGGAAAGGCGAAAAGAACCCCGGAGAGGGGAGTGAAATAGATCCTGAAACCGTATGCGTACAAGCAGTGGGAGCCCACTTTGTTGGGTGACTGCGTACCTTTTGTATAATGGGTCAGCGACTTATTTTCAGTGGCGAGCTTAACCGAATAGGGGAGGCGTAGCGAAAGCGAGTCTTAATAGGGCGTCTAGTCGCTGGGAATAGACCCGAAACCGGGCGATCTATCCATGGGCAGGTTGAAGGTTGGGTAACACTAACTGGAGGACCGAACCGACTACCGTTGAAAAGTTAGCGGATGACCTGTGGATCGGAGTGAAAGGCTAATCAAGCTCGGAGATAGCTGGTTCTCCTCGAAAGCTATTTAGGTAGCGCCTCATGTATCACTGTAGGGGGTAGAGCACTGTTTCGGCTAGGGGGTCATCCCGACTTACCAAACCGATGCAAACTCCGAATACCTACAAGTGCCGAGCATGGGAGACACACGGCGGGTGCTAACGTCCGTCGTGAAAAGGGAAACAACCCAGACCGTCAGCTAAGGTCCCAAAGTTATGGTTAAGTGGGAAACGATGTGGGAAGGCTTAGACAGCTAGGAGGTTGGCTTAGAAGCAGCCACCCTTTAAAGAAAGCGTAATAGCTCACTAGTCGAGTCGGCCTGCGCGGAAGATGTAACGGGGCTCAAACCATACACCGAAGCTACGGGTATCACTTAGGTGATGCGGTAGAGGAGCGTTCTGTAAGCCTGTGAAGGTGAGTTGAGAAGCTTGCTGGAGGTATCAGAAGTGCGAATGCTGACATGAGTAACGACAATGGGTGTGAAAAACACCCACGCCGAAAGACCAAGGTTTCCTGCGCAACGTTAATCGACGCAGGGTTAGTCGGTCCCTAAGGCGAGGCTGAAAAGCGTAGTCGATGGAAAACAGGTTAATATTCCTGTACTTCTGGTTATTGCGATGGAGGGACGGAGAAGGCTAGGCCAGCTTGGCGTTGGTTGTCCAAGTTTAAGGTGGTAGGCTGGAATCTTAGGTAAATCCGGGATTCTAAGGCCGAGAGCTGATGACGAGTTACCCTCTGGGTGACGAAGTGGTTGATGCCATGCTTCCAAGAAAAGCTTCTAAGCTTCAGGTAACCAGGAACCGTACCCCAAACCGACACAGGTGGTTGGGTAGAGAATACCAAGGCGCTTGAGAGAACTCGGGTGAAGGAACTAGGCAAAATGGCACCGTAACTTCGGGAGAAGGTGCGCCGGTGAGGGTGAAGCATTTACTGCGTAAGCCCATGCCGGTCGAAGATACCAGGCCGCTGCGACTGTTTATTAAAAACACAGCACTCTGCAAACACGAAAGTGGACGTATAGGGTGTGACGCCTGCCCGGTGCCGGAAGGTTAATTGATGGGGTTAGCTAACGCGAAGCTCTTGATCGAAGCCCCGGTAAACGGCGGCCGTAACTATAACGGTCCTAAGGTAGCGAAATTCCTTGTCGGGTAAGTTCCGACCTGCACGAATGGCGTAACGATGGCGGCGCTGTCTCCACCCGAGACTCAGTGAAATTGAAATCGCTGTGAAGATGCAGTGTATCCGCGGCTAGACGGAAAGACCCCGTGAACCTTTACTATAGCTTTGCACTGGACTTTGAATTTGCTTGTGTAGGATAGGTGGGAGGCTTTGAAGCGTGGACGCCAGTTCGCGTGGAGCCAACCTTGAAATACCACCCTGGCAACTTTGAGGTTCTAACTCAGGTCCGTTATCCGGATCGAGGACAGTGTATGGTGGGTAGTTTGACTGGGGCGGTCTCCTCCTAAAGAGTAACGGAGGAGTACGAAGGTGCGCTCAGACCGGTCGGAAATCGGTCGTAGAGTATAAAGGCAAAAGCGCGCTTGACTGCGAGACAGACACGTCGAGCAGGTACGAAAGTAGGTCTTAGTGATCCGGTGGTTCTGTATGGAAGGGCCATCGCTCAACGGATAAAAGGTACTCCGGGGATAACAGGCTGATACCGCCCAAGAGTTCATATCGACGGCGGTGTTTGGCACCTCGATGTCGGCTCATCACATCCTGGGGCTGAAGCCGGTCCCAAGGGTATGGCTGTTCGCCATTTAAAGTGGTACGCGAGCTGGGTTTAGAACGTCGTGAGACAGTTCGGTCCCTATCTGCCGTGGACGTTTGAGATTTGAGAGGGGCTGCTCCTAGTACGAGAGGACCGGAGTGGACGAACCTCTGGTGTTCCGGTTGTCACGCCAGTGGCATTGCCGGGTAGCTATGTTCGGAATAGATAACCGCTGAAAGCATCTAAGCGGGAAACTAGCCTCAAGATGAGATCTCACTGGGACCTTGAGTCCCCTGAAGGGCCGTCGAAGACTACGACGTTGATAGGTTGGGTGTGTAAGCGCTGTGAGGCGTTGAGCTAACCAATACTAATTGCCCGTGAGGCTTGACCATATAACACCCAAGCAATTTGCTGACCTGAAGAGGCACCAGATTGCGGTGTGTGAAGACGACACGAGTCGAAAATTCGCAACGCAACACACAAATCTATCACCTACCCATTCGCTGGAGCGTGAACCTGCAAAGGCCCACGACCTGGCTACCGAATTTCTTGACGACCATAGAGCATTGGAACCACCTGATCCCATCCCGAACTCAGCAGTGAAACGATGCATCGCCGATGGTAGTGTGGGGTTTCCCCATGTGAGAGTAGGTCATCGTCAAGATTAAATTCCGAAACCCCTATCTGCGTATGCAGGTAGGGGTTTTGTTTTGTCCGCAGGAAAGTTCGTACAGCAATACCGGACGGCTCCCGGCTGTCACAGTCTCCCGACAATGCTAAGGTTCGGCCCTAGCTTTTGTATTTTCCCAAGGAAGCCTTTATGCCGGACGCGACGTCCCTCAGTGCTGGTTTTATGGTGGTTCACGGCAATCGCCTGGACGAGTTGCGCAGCCTGGTGGTCGGCTGGATGCGGCGTTACCCGCTGGCTCCCTTGGAAAATGAAATTGCCCTGGTACAGAGCAACGGTATCGCCCAATGGCTGAAGCTGGCACTGGCAGAAGACCCTGAAGACGATGACTTGGGCGGCTGCGGAATTGCAGCAGCCATCGACGTGCAGTTACCGGGTAGCTTCATGTGGCAGCTCTATCGCATGGTACTTGGACGTGACGAAATCCCGGTCAAATCCCTGCTTGATAAAGCCCCTTTGACCTGGCGTCTGATGCGCCTGCTTCCTCAGTTGATCAATCAACCGCACTTCGAACCGCTGCAGCGCTTCCTGACCCATGACACCGATTTACGCAAACGCTATCAGTTGGCCGAGCGGTTGGCGGATTTGTTTGACCAATACCAGGTGTATCGAGCCGATTGGCTCGAAGACTGGGCAGAAGGTCGCCATCAATTACGAAATGGCAGAGGCGAAACCAAACCTTTGACCCCGGCTAACTGCTGGCAGGCAGAGTTGTGGCGTGCGCTGTTGCTGGATGTGGGTGAACAAGGCATGGCGCAAAGCCGAGCCGGCGTCCATCAACGGTTTATCGAGCGCATCAACAGCCTCGACGTAGCTCCCAGTGGATTGCCTTCACGGGTAATCGTTTTCGGGATTTCTTCACTGCCCGCTCAAGCTCTGGAAGCACTGGCGGGGCTGGCCCGGTTCAGCCAGGTTCTGCTCTGTGTGCACAACCCGTGTCGTCACCATTGGGCGGACATCGTCGCCGATAAAGACCTGTTGCGGCATCAGTACAAACGTCAGGCTCGCAAGAGCGGAATGCCGGTTGTGCTCGACGCGCAAACCCTTCACCAGCATGCCCATCCACTACTGGCGGCGTGGGGCAAGCAGGGGCGGGACTATATCAATCTGCTCGACAGCTACGACGATCCCAACAGCTATCGCTCGGCATTCCGCGATGGCCGTATCGACCTGTTCAGCGATAGCCAGCCGCAGAACATGCTCAATCAATTGCAGGACGACATTCTTGAGTTGCGTCCCTTGAACGAGACTCGCGAGCGCTGGCCGGATGTCGATCCGGCGAACGACGAATCGATCCGTTTTCACATCGCCCATAGTGCCCAGCGCGAAGTGGAGATTCTCCACGACCAGTTGCTTGCACGCTTCAGTGCTGATCCAGACTTAAGGCCTCGCGATGTGATCGTGATGGTCCCGGACATCGACAGCTACGCACCGCATATTCGCGCGGTATTTGCGCAGCTTGAACGCCACGATCCGCGTTTCATTCCCTTCACGCTCGCCGATCAAGGCCAGCGTGGCCGTGATCCGCTACTGATTGCTATCGAGCATCTGCTCAAACTGCCCGACAGCCGTTTCCCCGTGAGCGAGATCCTCGATCTGCTGGACGTTCCTGCACTACGCGCTCGCTTCGGTGTAGAGGAGCGTGATCTACCGACCCTGCACCGTTGGATCGAAGGAGCAGGCATCCGCTGGGGCATGAATGCTGAGCAGCGCGCGAGTCTCGGTCTGCCGCAGGAGCTGGAACAAAACAGTTGGCGTTTCGGCCTGCGACGAATGCTGCTCGGTTATGCCGTGGGCTGTGCCAGTGCCTGCGAGGGTATCGAACCCTACGACGAGATCGGTGGTCTGGATGCCGCGCTCATTGGGCCTTTGGTCGCGCTGCTGGATGCATTGGAGATTGCCCACCAGGAACTCTCTCAACCGGCAGCTCCCAAACAATGGGGCTTTCGATTGCACGCACTGGTTCAGTTGTTCTTCCAGGCCAGTAACGAGCATGACGACTACGTGTTGGCCCAACTCGAAGAGTTGCGTGAAACCTGGCTTGAGACGTGCGAGTCAGTTGGCTTGCATGATGAACTGCCGTTGACCGTGGTCCGTGAAGCATGGCTCGCCGGCCTCGACCAAGGCCGTCTGTCCCAGCGTTTTCTGGCCGGTGCGGTTAACTTCTGCACCTTGATGCCCATGCGAGCGATCCCATTCAAACTGGTCTGCCTGCTGGGCATGAATGACGGGGACTACCCGCGTGCACAGCCGCCACTGGACTTCGACCTCATGGGCAGTGATTACCGCCCTGGCGATCGCTCCCGACGTGAAGATGACCGCTATCTACTGTTGGAGGCTCTGTTGTCGGCACGTGACCAACTCTATATCAGCTGGGTCGGTCGCAGCATTCGCGATAACAGTGAACGCCCTGCGTCGGTACTGATTGGTCAATTGCGAGATCATCTGGCCAGCGGTTGGCGACTGCATGATGTCGACGAAGATCTGCTTGAAGCCATCACTCAGGAACATCCACTGCAACCTTTCAGTGCCCGCTACTTTCATGAAGGCGATGCCCTGTTCAGCTACGCGAATGAATGGCAGGTGCTGCATCAAACCAGTGAGCCGTCGACTGATATCGAGGTCCTTGATCCCTACATTCAGGAGGAGCCGCTGAGTCTCGGTCAACTGCAGGACTTCCTGCGTAATCCTGTGCGACATTTCTTCAGTCAACGACTGAAGGTGTACTTCGAAGCGGCTGAAGTGCCCTTGGCTGACGAAGAGCCATTTGTACTCGACGCATTGCAACGTTACAGCCTCAGTGACAGCTTGCTCGAAGCGGCGCTGGGACATCTGGATAGCACCGACCAGATACTGGAAGCACAGGCTAAACGTCTGCAAAACAGTGGGCTTCTGCCCATGGCCGGATTCGGCGAATGCCTTCAGCGAGAGTTGATCGAACCGTTGCCAGATCTGTTGCAGCGTTACCAACAGCTTTTGGCGTTATGGCCAACGCCGCTCACCCACGCTCTGCCGGTGAATCTGGAGTTGCAGGGTCTTTGTCTGGAAGGTTGGCTTAGCGGTCTGCATCAACGTGCGGACGGTGGTTTGCTATCAGTCACTACAATCCCCAACAGCATCGGCTCAATCAAGTCGCGCAAATGGCATCGGCTGACGCGGCCATGGGTCAATCATCTGGTTGCCTGCGCCAGTGGTATGGCGATGACCACCGCGTTGGTGGCCAGTGACGACAGTCTGCTACTCGGTCCGATGGCGGAGGATGCGGCGTTGCGGATTCTGGGTGACCTGTTAATGGCTTGGCAAACGGGCATGCGCCAACCACTGCCGATTGCGGTAAAGACAGGCTTTGCATGGCTTGGTCAAACTGATCCGGTCAAAGCCCAGGCCGCAGCCCGCAAGGCTTATGAGGGCGATGGACTGACCACCGACGGCGAGCGTCGCGAAAGCCCGGCACTCGCACGGCAGTTCGCCGACTTCGACACGCTTATCGCAGACGAAACGTTCCCGGATTGGTGCAACGCATTGTATAGGCCTCTGTTTGAAGCGCCTTGGCGTTCATTGAACAGCGAGGAGGCGCGCTGATGACCACGAAACCTCTGGCCTTGGCATTCCCCCTACGCGGCAGCCAACTGATCGAAGCGAGCGCCGGGACTGGCAAGACCTTCACCATTTCCGCGCTTTATCTGCGCCTGGTCCTTGGCCACGGCGCAGAGTCGAGCGGCTTCGGACGTGAACTGTTGCCGCCGCAAATCCTCGTAGTGACGTTCACCGATGCTGCGACCAAAGAATTGCGCGAACGTATCCGCACGCGTCTTGCTGAAGCTGCGCGGTTTTTCCGTGATGAAACATCGGCGCCCGATAGCCTTATCGCGGAGCTTCGTGAGGAGTACCTTCCCGAGCAGTGGTCCGGGTGCGCGAACCGCCTGGACATCGCCGCGCAGTGGATGGACGAGGCGGCAGTTTCGACTATCCACAGTTGGTGCCAGCGCATGTTGCGCGAGCACGCGTTCGACAGTGGTAGCCTGTTTACACAGACTCTGGAAACCGATCACAGCGATTTGCTGGGCGAAGTCCTACGCGATTACTGGCGCCTGTTTTGCTACCCGATGCAAGGCGATGCGCTGAACTGGGTGCGTGGGAATTGGGGCGGTCCAGCGGCTTTACTGCCGCGAGTGCGTGGTTTGTTCGCCAGTGAGCGAGACAGTGTTGAAGGTAAAGAGCCTGCCGAGCTGATCACGCGGTGTCTGCAAGAGCGACGAGCAGCGTTGCTCGAACTCAAGATGCCCTGGCGCCAGTGGGCGGACGAATTGCTTGCCATCTGTCACCAGGGTGTTGCGAGCAAGAGCGTCGACGGTCGCAAGATGCAGGCGCGCTATTTCGAACCTTGGTTCGAAAAGATCAGGGCCTGGGCTGAAGACGAATCGCTTGAGCAACTGGATATCGGCACCGGATTCACGCGCCTGACGCCCGATGGTATGGCTGAAGCCTGGAAGGGCGAACCACCCAGTCATCCCGGGCTGGACGCCATGCCCGGCCTCAAGGCCAGTCTCGATGGATTGCCGACACCTGATGCCGCCGTGCTGCAACACGCCGCCCAGTGGGTCGGTACACGGTTCGAGGAAGAAAAGCGTCGCCGTGCGGAGATGGGCTTCGATGACATGCTGTTGCGCCTCGATGCAGCGTTGCAGTCCGATGGCGGTGAGCGGCTGGCGACCCTGATTCGTGAGCAGTTTCCGGTGGCGTTGATCGATGAATTCCAGGACACCGACCCGGTGCAGTACCGGATCTTCGAGAGCATCTATCGCATCGAAGATAACAATCCCGAATGCGGTCTGTTCCTGATCGGCGATCCCAAGCAAGCGATCTACGCGTTCCGCGGTGCCGACATCTATACCTACTTGCGCGCCCGCCAGGCCACCGCTGGCCGCCTGCATACCCTGGGCACCAATTTCCGTTCCAGCCATGGCATGGTCAGTGCCGTGAACCATGTATTCGAGCGTGCCGAGTCTCGCGAATCCGGGCGGGGCGCCTTCCTGTTTCGGGAGAAGAATGGCGAGAATCCGGTACCGTTCCTGCCCGTCGAATCCCAAGGGCGCAAAGAAGTTCTGCACATTGCTGGCGAGGTCGTACCCGCCCTGAACATCTGGCACCTATCCGCCGATCAGCCGCTGTCCGGCGCGGTGTACCGACAACAACTCGCTGCCGCCTGCGCCAGTGAAATCACCGCGTTGCTCAATGGCGGTCAAGAAGGTAGGGCGGGTTTCATACAGGACGGCAAGGACTTCAGAGGGCTGCTGCCAGCGGATATCGCGATCCTGGTACGCGACGGTAAAGAAGCCCAGGCTGTGCGTGGCGAACTCTCCGCCCGTGGCGTTCGCAGCGTCTATCTGTCGGACAAGGACTCGGTGTTCGCCGCCCAGGAAGCCCACGATCTACTGACCTGGCTCAAAGCCTGCGCCGAGCCGGATGTCGAGCGCCCGCTGCGAGCCGCGTTGGCCTGCATCACGCTGAACCTGTCGCTGGCTGAACTGGAACGGCTCAATCAGGACGAACTGGCCTGGGAAGCTCGGGTCATGCAGTTCCGTCATTATCGCGAGCTTTGGCGCAAGCAGGGCGTGTTGCCAATGCTGCGGCGATTGCTGCATGACTTCCAGCTGCCTCAGACATTGATCATGCGCAGTGACGGCGAGCGGGTGCTGACCAATTTGCTGCACCTGTCCGAATTGCTGCAACAGGCGGCCGCGGAACTCGATGGTGAGCAAGCGCTGATCCGTCATTTGTCCGAGCACCTGGCGTTGTCCGGTCAGGCCGGTGAAGAGCAGATCCTGCGGCTGGAGAGCGACGAACAGCTGGTCAAAGTCGTGACCATTCACAAGTCCAAGGGGCTTGAGTATCCCTTGGTGTTCCTGCCGTTCATTTGCTCGGCGAAGCCGGTGGATGGCAGCCGTCTGCCGCTGCATTACCACGACGAAAGCGGCAAGGCCCAAGTGACCTTGAAGCCGACGGCCGAGTTGATTGTTCAGGCGGATGAAGAGCGTCTTGCCGAGGATCTGCGCTTGCTTTACGTGGCCCTGACCCGGGCGCAACACGCCTGCTGGCTCGGAGTGACTGATCTCAAGCGCGGCAATAACAACAGCTCGGTGTTGCATCTTTCAGCATTGGGTTATCTGCTGGGAGGCGGTGCGCCATTGGCCGAGTCGGCAGGCTTGAAGCGTTGGCTGGAAGACCTGCTGCAGGACTGTTCTGCGCTGAACTACGGTGAAATGCCTGAAGCGACTGCCGAGCACTACCATCCGCCACACAACGATGCGACGTTGCTTGCTCCGCTGATCCCCAAACGCAAGGCCAGCGAAAACTGGTGGATTGCTTCCTACAGTGCCCTGCGAATTGGCGACAGTATGAGCGTGGGCACTGATGACGCGCCGGAGAGCCCGCAAGCGCAAAAGCTCTTCGACGACGAACGCCTCGATCCGCAAGCGCCACGAGAAGTGGTGGCCGGCGGCGCTGATATCCATCGATTCCCTCGTGGCCCGAACCCCGGCACCTTTCTCCATGGTTTGCTTGAATGGGCCGGTGACGAAGGTTTTGCCACCACCCCGCAAACTGTGGAGGACGCCATTGCCCGTCGTTGCAATCGCCGTGGCTGGGAGGGCTGGATAACCGCCCTGAGCGACTGGCTGCTGCACCTGCTTACGTCCCCGCTGCATATCGGCGGCGGGCAGGCCCCCGTGGTATTCGAGCGGCTCACCCAATACCGGGTCGAGATGGAATTCTGGTTCGCCAGTCATAAGGTCGATGTGCTCAAGCTCGATGAACTGGTGCGCCAATACACCCACAACGGCGTGGCCCGGGTGGCTGCCGAGCCGGTGTTGCTCAACGGCATGTTCAAAGGCTTCATCGACCTGACGTTCGAGCACGACGGCCGCTATTACGTCGCCGACTACAAATCCAACTGGCTGGGTGTCGATGACGCGGCCTATACCGAGCAGGCCATGGAACAGTCGATTCTCGACAACCGTTACGACCTGCAATACGTGCTGTACCTGTTGGCCCTGCATCGCCAGCTCAAGGCGCGACTTGCCGATTACGATTACGACCGGCATGTCGGTGGTGCGCTGTACCTGTTCCTGCGGGGTACGCGCGCGTCCAGCCAAGGCGTGTATTTCGCCCGACCTCCAAGGGAGTTGATCGAGCGTTTGGACCGGCTGTTCCAGGGTAAGCCAGAACCCAAGGCTGAACCCGCCTGGGAACAGGGAGTTTTGTTATGAGTCGCACCTTCGCTGATTTGCTGCCCACTTCGTTGACAGCCGAAAGCCTGTCGGATCTGGCGCCGTTGAGTCGCGCCGATGACTTGCTGCTGTTGCTGACGCGCTGGGTTGAGCGCGGCTGGCTGCGAGCGCTGGACAAAGCCTTCGTCGCCTTTCTTCATGAGCTCGCTCCCGGCGATGATCCGCTGGTACTGCTGGCCGCCGCGTTGGCCAGCCATCAGTTGGGTCACGGTCATGTGTGCCTGGATCTGTTCGAGACGCTCAAGGAACCGGACTTCGCCCTGTCGCTGCCACCGGAAGGCGATCTGCAAAGTGGCGCGATGTTGTTGCCGTCGCAATTGCTTGAGGCGCTGGACGGTGCCCATTGGTGCAAGGTCCTGGCCTCCAGCAGTCTGGTCGCTTTGGCAGTCGACGGCCGCGAGGCGGCGCAGCATCGGCCATTGGTGTTATCGGGAAAACGCCTGTACTTGCGTCGCTACTGGGCTTACGAACGGCGTATCGACAACTCGCTGCGCCAACGCCTGGTGGAACACGAAACCACGCCGGATGATTTGTCCCAGCGCCTCACCCGTTTGTTCGGCCAAGCCCAGCCCGGCGAAGTGATTGACTGGCAGAAACTCGCCTGTGCCCTCGCAACCCGCAGCGCATTCAGCATCGTTACCGGTGGCCCGGGGACCGGCAAGACGACGACGGTCGTGCGTCTGCTGGCGTTGCTCCAGGCGCCGGCAGTGGAGGCGGGCAAGCCGTTGCGCATTCGTCTCGCGGCACCCACCGGCAAGGCTGCAGCCCGACTGACGGAGTCCATCAGTCAGCAGGTCAGAACCCTGGAAGTCGATGAAGCCGTACGAATGAAGATCCCGTCGGACGTCACCACCGTGCACCGCCTGCTTGGCAGTCGTCCCGGTACTCGACACTTCCGCCACCACGCCGGTAATCGCTTGCCGCTGGATGTGTTGGTGGTGGACGAAGCCTCGATGATCGATCTGGAAATGATGGCCAACTTGCTCGATGCGTTGCCGGTCCATGCCCGACTGGTGCTGCTCGGTGACAAGGATCAACTGGCATCGGTGGAGGCCGGCGCCGTTCTGGGCGACCTGTGCCGCGACGCCGAGGCCGGTTGGTACAGCCCACAGACTCGCCTGTGGCTGCAAGCGGTCAGTGGTGAAAGCCTGGATGCCAGCGGTTTGCAGGAAGACACCCAAGGGACTCATCCCCTGGCCCAGCAAGTTGTGATGCTGCGTCATTCACGCCGTTTCGGCGAGGGCAGCGGCATCGGTCAACTGGCTCGTTGGGTCAACCAGCAGCAACCCGAGAAAGCTCGTCAGTTGTTGGCAGCGCGAAGCCATGACGACGTGTTTTCCCTGTCCCTCAAGGGGGAGCAGGACCGGGCGCTGGAACGCTTGCTGCTTGAGGGGCATGGCGATGGACCGCAGGGCTATCGGCATTACCTAAGGCTCTTGCGCAGCCTGCGACCACCGCTCGGCATCACGCTTGATGATCCCTGCTGGACTGATTGGGCTCGCCAGGTACTGCAAGCCTTCGACGCCTTCCAATTGTTGTGCGCCGTACGCAAAGGGCCGTGGGGCGTGGAAGGTTTGAATCAACGTGTGACCACCGCGCTGCTCAAGGCTCGGCTGATCGACAGCGACCAGCAGTGGTACGAAGGTCGGCCGGTGCTGATGACCCGCAACGACTATGGTCTGGGTTTGATGAACGGCGACATCGGCATTGCGCTCAAGCTACCGGAACGTGAGGGGCCGGAGGTTGGGAAGCAGGTGCTGCGTGTGGCGTTCCCGAGAAATGATGGTCAGGGCGGCGTACGTTTTGTTCTGCCGAGCCGGCTCAATGATGTTGAAACCGTGTACGCCATGACGGTGCACAAATCCCAAGGCTCGGAATTTGCTCATACGGCGTTGATTTTGCCGGATGCCCTGAACCCTGTACTCACCAAGGAATTGATCTATACCGGAATTACCCGGGCCAAAAACTGGTTCACCCTGATCGAGCCTCGTTCCGGCGTATTCGAAGAGGCAGTGCGACGCAAGGTCAAACGCTTGAGCGGGTTGATGCTGGAATTGGATGAGGGTGTTGAATCAAGTGATTGAAAGGGACGGCGCCAGACGACGGAAGCTGTCCGAAGTGCCGTAGGACGCGGCCTCGCTGGCGTTTGAACGCTGTGCTATCGTTGCGGCATCATTTCGCAACGATCGAAGAGAATCCCTGCATGAAGGTCGCTGTCTGGACGACACAGCGCGTTATTGGTGGCAAACAAGTGCTGCTCGCCGGCCTTCTCTGTTTGTTCACCAGCGTCGTTTTCGCTCAGTCGGAAACGCCTGTGAGCATGGCCGACCAGCGCGCAAAATCCGTCACGCAGGTTGTACTCGGAATACTCAGTTATGCCCGTTGGCCTGTTGAGCCAGCACAACTGCGCTTGTGCATTGTGGGCCCCACCGAATACACCGACGATCTGGTCAAAGGCACAACCCAAGCCACCGGTCGACCCGTCACGGTGCGACGTCTTTTGGCCGACAACCCATCGGTTGCCGGTGAGTGCGATGCGGTGTACATCGGCAAACTGACCAGTGATGAACGCAGCCAGCTATTCGCCTCACTGGCAGGGCGTCCGGTGCTGAGCATCAGTGAAGGCGACGACCCATGCACCGTCGGCAGTCTGTTCTGCCTGCGGGTCGGCGATGAGCAAGTGTCCTTTGAGGTCAACCTCGATTCCGTCGCTCGCAGCGGTGTGCGTATTCACCCCAGTGTGCTGCAACTGTCCCGCCGCAAGCCGGCGGCGCCATGAGTCTATTCAAATCGGGTAGTCGCCCAACCTTGCGCTCGGTCATCGGGCGCGGACATTTGATCGTCGCGCTCGTCGCCGTGGCCATGGCCAGTGTTTCGCTCACTCTGCTCGGCGTTCTTGCGTTGCGGGTTTATGCCGACCACAACCTGCACCTGATTGCGCGCTCGATCAATTACACCGTCGAGGCGGCGGTGGTGTTCAACGACAAGTCTGCCGCTACCGAAGCGTTGGCGTTGATTGCTGCTACCGAAGAAGTGGCCGATGCCCAAGTGCTGGACGAACAAGGCACGTTGCTGGCTCGCTGGGAGCGGCCCGAAACCGGCTTGTTCTCGGATCTCGAAATGCAAATTGCCAAGGCCTTTCTGGAAAAGCCGATCAGCATGCCAATCGTCCATCAAGGTCAGGAAGTCGGCAGCATCCAGCTCACTGGTCACGGGGGCAGCCTGTTGCGTTTTCTACTCAGCGGTCTGGTCGGCATCGTCTTGTGTACCGCCGTCAGTGCCTGGGTGGCGCTCTATCTGGCTCGCCGACAACTTCGCGCAATCACCGGCCCGTTGCGCAGCCTGGCGTTCGTGGCTCACGCCGCACGCAGTGAGCGAGCCTTCGATCAGCGTGTGCCACCCGCCGCCATCGCCGAACTCGACAACCTGGGTAATGACTTCAATGCCTTGCTCGATGAACTTGAATCCTGGCAGACCCACCTGCAAAGCGAAAACGAAACCCTCGCACACCAAGCCAGCCATGACAGCCTCACCGGGTTGCCAAATCGGGGGTTTTTCGAAGGCCGGCTGATTCGAGCGCTGCGCAACGCCAACAAGCTCGACGAGCAAGTGGCGGTGCTGTTTCTCGACAGCGACCGGTTCAAGGAGATCAACGATAACTTCGGCCATGCCGCTGGCGATGCGGTGTTGATGGCCGTGGCCAATCGGGTTCGTGCGCAGTTGCGTGAAGATGATCTTGTGGCGCGTTTGGGGGGGGACGAATTTGCCGTTCTGCTGACGCCGCTGCATAAGATCGAGGACGCCGAGTGGATCGCCGACAAAATCATCGCCAGCATGGAAGTACCGATCCCGTTGCCAGGCAATACCCAAGTGTTGACTTCACTCAGTATCGGCATCGCTGTGTACCCCGATCATGGGGCCACACCGGGTGCTTTGCTTAACGCCGCCGATGGGGCCATGTATCAAGCCAAGCGCCTTTCCCGAGGCGCACAGCACACGGCAGGGTCGGAGCACCCTGTCGCCGATGTTTAAATCAGGAGCTAATTTTTGTGTTCTCACTGACCCGGCGTTCCCTGCGATTTTTCACGTTCACCTTATTAATGGCCTTGCTGGCATTGACCGGTTGCCAGACGGCGCCGCAAAAAGGCCTGACTCCGGCACAAATCACAGTGCTTAAGCAGCAAGGTTTCGAATTGACCGATGAGGGTTGGGCCTTTGGCCTGTCCGGCAAAGTGCTGTTTGGCAGTGACGTCGAAAGCCTGAATTCGCAAAGTACCGAGATCGTCGAGCGTATCGGCAAGGCGTTGCTGGGTGTCGGAATCGAGCGAGTGCGGATCGATGGTCACACCGATACCTCGGGCAAAGAGTCTTACAACGAACTGCTCTCTCTGCGCCGCGCAAAAAGCGTCGGCAAGGTGCTGACCACCGTTGGCATGAAAGAACAAAACATCCAATTGCGCGGTCTCGGCAGCAGAGAGCCGGTCGCCTCCAACGACACGCCGACCGGTCGTACCGAAAACCGCCGGGTGTCGATTGTGGTGAGCGCCGACTAATCGGCGAACAGCATCTCCCGACTTTCACCCATCAACAGACCTTGATTCTGCTCAGTGACCGCACGGATGTAGTCCCACAACAACGTGATCCGCTTGAGCTTGCGCAGGTCCTCGCGGCAGTACATCCAGAACTGTCGAGTGATGTTGATCTCCTGCGGCAACACCGGCAGTAACCGCGGATCCTGGGCCGCCAGGAAGCACGGCAGAATCGCCAGTGACCGCCCTTGCTGTGCGGCCACGAATTGCGCAATCACACTGGTGCTGCGCAGGTTGGCACTGGCGCCGGGCAGTACATTCGCCAGGTACAACAGCTCCGAGCTGAACGCCAGGTCGTCGACGTAACTAATGAATGAATGCTTACCCAAGTCAGCCGGGCGGCGGATCGGTGGGTGCTTGTCCAGATAATCCTGCGTCGCGTACAGCTGCAATCGGTAGTCGCAGAGTTTGCAACAGACGTACGGACCATGCTCCGGGCGCTCCAGCGCGATGACGATGTCCGCCTCGCGCTTGGACAGGCTGATGAAGTGCGGCAGCGGCAGGATGTCCACCGAGATCGCCGGGTAGGCGTCGACGAAATGGCTCAGCTGCGGGGTGATGAAAAAGCTGCCGAAGCCTTCGGTGCAGCCCATGCGCACATGGCCGGACAACGCAACGCCAGAGCCCGAAACTTGCTCGCAGGCCATGTGCAGCGTGCTTTCAATCGACTCGGCGTAACCCAGCAACCGCTGGCCCTCGGCGGTCAGGACAAAACCGCTGGTCCGGGATTTTTCGAACAGCAAAGTGCCCAACGCCGCTTCCAGCGAGCTGATGCGCCGCGACACGGTGGTGTAGTCCACCGCCAGACGCTTCGCCGCGGTGCTGGCCTTGCGGGTGCGGGCGACTTCAAGGAAAAACTTGAGGTCATCCCAGTTCAGCGAGCCTAAGGACGTGATGTTTTTTTGCATGATGGACCGGCTTTTATGTGCGTTCTTATTAGAAGTTTGCACATCTATACTCCAAAAACAGTCCGACAACCAATTCGCGACACACGCCTCATCTCAAGGCGACTTTCTCGCCTTGGCTCCACAGATAGCTCTCTAAATAAGAACAACGTCCCGGAGACCCAACATGAACGCATCGCTCACGCCAAACGAAACCACCGTGCAGAAGGTCAAGTTGTTGATCGACGGCGAGTGGGTCGAGTCCCAGTCCACTGAGTGGCACGACATCGTCAACCCGGCCACCCAGCAAGTGCTGGCCAAGGTTCCGTTCGCAACCGCGCAGGAAGTGGACGCCGCGATCAGCGCCGCCCATCGCGCCTTCCAGACCTGGAAGCTGACGCCGATCGGCGCGCGGATGCGCATCATGCTCAAGCTCCAGGCGTTGATTCGCGAACACTCCAAGCGCATTGCCGTGGTGCTCAGCAATGAGCAAGGCAAAACCATCGCCGACGCTGAAGGCGATATCTTCCGCGGCCTGGAAGTGGTCGAGCACGCTTGCTCCATCGGCAGCCTGCAAATGGGCGAGTTCGCCGAGAACGTTGCTGGCGGCGTCGATACCTACACCCTGCGTCAGCCAATCGGCGTGTGCGCCGGCATTACCCCGTTCAACTTCCCGGCCATGATTCCGCTGTGGATGTTCCCGATGGCCATCGCCTGCGGCAACACCTTCGTACTCAAGCCGTCCGAACAGGACCCGATGTCGACCATGCTGCTGGTGGAACTGGCGATCGAGGCCGGTGTTCCGGCGGGCGTGCTCAACGTCGTTCATGGCGGTAAAGACGTGGTGGATGCGCTCTGCACCCACAAGGACATCAAGGCTGTTTCCTTCGTCGGTTCGACCGCAGTCGGCACTCACGTCTACGACCTGGCGGGTAAACACGGCAAGCGCGTGCAATCGATGATGGGCGCGAAGAACCACGCCGTTGTGCTACCGGACGCGAACCGCGAACAAGCGCTCAATGCGCTGGTCGGTGCCGGTTTCGGTGCGGCCGGGCAACGCTGCATGGCCACATCCGTCGTGGTGCTGGTGGGCGCGGCCAAGCAATGGCTGCCAGACCTGAAGGCGCTGGCGCAGAAACTCAAAGTGAATGCCGGCAGCGAGCCGGGCACAGATGTTGGTCCAGTGATTTCCAAGCGTGCCAAGGCGCGGATTCTGGATCTGATCGAGAGCGGCATCAAGGAAGGCGCCAAGCTGGAACTGGACGGCCGCGATATCACGGTTCCAGGCTTCGAGAAGGGCAACTTTGTCGGCCCGACCCTGTTCTCTGGCGTAACCCCCGAGATGCAGATCTACACCCAGGAAATCTTCGGTCCGGTACTGGTCGTGCTGGAAGTCGATACCCTCGATGAGGCCATCGCACTGGTCAACGCCAACCCGTTCGGCAACGGCACTGGCCTGTTCACCCAGAGCGGTGCGGCGGCGCGTAAATTCCAGACCGAAATCGACGTCGGTCAGGTCGGCATCAACATCCCGATTCCAGTGCCGGTTCCGTTCTTCAGCTTCACCGGTTCGCGCGGTTCCAAACTTGGCGACCTCGGTCCGTATGGCAAGCAAGTGGTGCAGTTCTACACTCAGACCAAGACTGTCACCAGTCGCTGGTTCGATGACAACAGCGTCAACGACGGTGTGAACACCACCATCAACTTGCGTTAAGGAGCCGGATATGAAAATCGCTTTTATCGGTCTCGGCAACATGGGCGCGCCGATGGCGCGCAACCTGATCAAGGCCGGCCATTCGCTACGGCTGGTCGACCTGAACAAAACCGTTCTGGCAGAGCTGGAGCAATTGGGCGGCAGCATCAGCGCTTCGGCACGTGAAGCCGCTCAAGGCGCAGAACTGGTGATCACCATGCTGCCAGCCGCTGTGCATGTGCGCAGCGTGTGGCTGGGTGAGGACGGCGTGCTGGCGGGTATCGCCAAGGGCGTGCCGGCAGTCGATTGCAGCACTATCGATCCGCAGACCGCACGTGATGTTGCTGCGGCAGCGGCCAAGCAAGGCGTGGCCATGGCGGATGCGCCAGTCTCTGGCGGGACGGGTGGTGCAGCGGCCGGGACCCTGACGTTCATGGTCGGCGCTACCCCTGAGCTGTTCGCCACCCTTCAGCCGGTATTGGCGCAGATGGGCCGCAACATCGTCCATTGCGGCGAAGTCGGCACCGGGCAAATCGCCAAGATCTGCAACAACCTGCTGCTGGCGATCTCCATGGTCGGTGTCAGTGAAGCCATGGCGCTGGGTGATGCGCTCGGGATCGACACGACGGTGTTGGCGGGAATCATCAACAGTTCCACCGGCCGTTGCTGGAGTTCCGAGATGTACAACCCGTGGCCAGGTATCGTCGAAACGGCGCCGGCCTCGCGCGGTTATACCGGCGGTTTCGGTGCCGAACTGATGCTCAAGGATCTGGGACTGGCCACGGAAGCAGCGCGTCAAGCGCACCAACCGGTGGTGCTCGGCGCGGTGGCTCAGCAGTTGTATCAGGCGATGAGTCAGCGTGGGGAAGGTGGCAAGGACTTCTCGGCGATCATCAACAGCTATCGCAAACCCCAATAAGGGGTTTTCCGGGATTGTGGCGAGGGGGCTTGCCCCCGTTGGAGTGCGTAGCGCTCCCCCTGCATTCCCTCAGCCACACCGTGTAGACAGGTTTTACGACGGCTTCGCCGCCGAACGGGGGCAAGCCCCCTCGCCACAGGTCTGCATTTATCCAAAGATATTTACCGGGAAATCACGTCGGGTGATCTCCCGGTTTTTTGCATCAGGCAAACACGAAATACTTGCGCACGGTTTCAACCACTTCCCACGTGCCTTTCATGCCCGGCTCAATGACGAAAATATCACCGGCGCGCAGATGGATCGGCTCCTTTCCTTCTGGGGTGATGATGCAGTAGCCCTCGCGGAAATCGCAGTATTCCCACTTCACGTATTCCACATACCATTTGCCCGGTGTGCAGATCCAGGTGCCCATGATTTTGCTGCCGTCTTCGCTGGTGTAGGCGTTGAGGTTGACGGTGTGCGGGTCGCCTTCGAGTTTTTCCCATTTGCAGGCGTCGAGCACCGGCAGTGGGTGGGTATCGCGAAGAACGGTAATCGGTGCGGTCATGTGGACTCCGGGGCAGTGGACTAGAGAACTGAAGTCGCACCCTATAGCGCCCCGCACCCGGTCAGTTGTCTGTGCTCGACACTCAGTTACCCAGAAGCGCTGTGCCGCTTTGCCGGATCGGCTTGTAATCCCGCACGAGCATTGTTTAGTGACTGCGCTGATATAGAACAATGTTATGAAGTTATAACTACTTTCTTATCCGGTTTTTATTATTTGTACGTCCGTGCCATCAGCCAGAAGTTAATACTTTCGGTCCCCTCTCTATTTAGCCAGCGATACGACGCACACCCCCACCATACGCAGCCTTTGTTAAGTAAATAAGTCGACTGGCACGCGACTTCGCACCAACCGGGTGTGGTGCGCAGGCCAATTTTTGCGCCTGTCTCAAGTTGTTAAAAAACTTTGAATAGTTCGTTGACTCTCCCCTTAAGGGCAGAGTTTAGATTTCCGCCGCGTGAGAAGTTGCCGTGGGAATAGTTACTTCTCACATGCGGAATTGATGAAGCAATCACGATATAGGGAGATAGAGATGAACAATCCATTGGAATTGGAAAACGTCATTGCCAGCACCCGCGAGATCCTCGCGCAACTGTTGGTGATGAGCGTCGATGATATCGATGAGAGCAGCAGTATCGTCGAGGACCTCAGCGCCGATTCGCTGGATATCGTTGACCTGAGTTTTCAACTGGGCCGTCAGTATGGCTGCACCTTGCCCAAAACCAGCGTGCTCGATCACGCCATCGCTGTCTGTGGCGACGCCAGAGAGTTCCTGGCAAACGGGCGCATCACCGAAAACGGCAAAGCCTTGCTCGAACAGAGCCTGAGTGCCTACTCCCTGGGTCAACTCCAGACCGGAATGCAACCGACGCAGGTCTTTGCCGCCACCACCGTGCGCAACTGGGCGCAACAGTGCCGCAACCTCTTCAACTACCTGCCGCGAAGCTGCCCCGATTGCGGGGCTCATCAAGCTGTGCTGAACGAACGCCGGCAAGTGGTCTGTGGCGCTTGTAGTGCGCGGCTGGTGCCGGTCGACGGCGACGAGGTTTCACGTCGACTGGTGGAGCAATTTGTGGCCACTCACGCCCAAGAGACGGTGTAGGAGTTCTCATGCGGACACGAGAAGTCTATGTGACCGGATTCGGTCTGGTGGCGCCCATGGCACTGGATGCCGCCACGTTGTTCGAGCGGATCTGCCAGAAGCAGTCCTGTGTTCGCGAACATCCACGGTTCAAGGCGTTGGGCTTCAACAACAGCGCTGCCGGATTCATCGATGACAGCCAGTGGCAGCAGATCGCCGCCGGTTTCGGCGGCAATGCTGCGCTGCATCCGCGGCAAAGCGTGCTGGCCGAGTTTGTCGCCCGACGAGCCTTGCTGCACGCCGGCCTGACCCCGACAGCCTTTGCTCGCACCCGCAGTGGATTGTTCCTGGGGGCCAACAAGTACTGCGCGGACAGTCACGACCTGCTTCGGGCCAGTCGCTACATGGATGAAGACGGGCGTGTCGACCTGGATCAACTGCTGAATAACCCGGCGCCATCGAGCGCGGTCTTCGGGCGCAGGGTCGATCAGCAGACCCTGCACCTGGCCGAGACGCTCGGTATCCGCGATCACATTTCGACCCACTCTGATGCCTGCGCTGCCGGCACCATGGCGATTGGCAGCGCCTACCGGGCGATCGAGCGTGGCGAAATCGACCTGGCCATTTGCGGTGCCGTCGAACTGATGGCCAACGAGTTGCCGTATTACATGTTCAACAGTCTCGGCGCGCTGTGCCAGGCCGACCTGCCTGCCGGCGAGCAGAGCCGACCGTTCATGCCGGACCGTTGCGGCTTCGTGATTAGCGAGGGCGCGGCCATGGTCATTCTCGAATCCGCCGAGCATGCCCAACGTCGCAAAGCCACGCCGTTGGGGCGAGTGCTGGGTTACGCGAATGTGTGCGAGGCGCAAAAAATGACTTCCAGCAGCCGGGACGGCCGCAAATATGAGGAATGCATGGAAGCCGCAATCGAAGACGCCGGGCTGCTCAGCAGCGCGGTGCAACACGTCAACACCCACGGCACGTCAACCCAAGCCAACGACAGCTGTGAGGCCCTGGCTTTGCAGCGGGTGTTCGGCGAGTGCCGGGAGCACGTGACGTTCACCGCCAACAAATCGGCCATCGGTCATTCCCTGGCGGGCAGTGGCGCGATTGAAGCGGTGCTGTCGCTGATCAGCCTGCGGGACGGCGTGCTGTTGCCAACCCTGAACTACGATCATGACCGCGCCGAATACCCCTCGCTGACATTTCTCAGCGAGCCAATGCGCCAGTCGATCAACGTGGTGATGTCCAACTCATTCGGTTTTGGCGGCGTCAACAGCTCGCTGGTTCTGGGGAGGGCATGACATGAGCATTGCCGTTTACATCCATTCGGCGGCCGTATTGAACGCCGCCGGCAGCGAATGCGCCGACCTGCTCGGGACGCCACCTTCGCCGCAACCGCTGGCATTCGACGCGACGCGACGGGCTTACCCGCTGCCGACACCGCGCCTGGCCAGCGATCTGTTCGACCGCAAGATCCAGCGCAGCGTCGAACCACAAGGCTTGCGCCTGTTGCATTGCGCGGCGCGCCTGGCGCCTGCGCTGACGGCCCTGAATCTGCCGCCGGCACGGGTTGCCCTGACGGCGGCCATTCCAGAAGTCGACGCGCCGAGCCCTTGCTGGGACGCGGTGCAAGCGATCGGCGAGCAACCGCAAAAGCCTCTGGCGCAATTGTTGGCCAACACGCCGCCGCTGCACGCCCTGACGCTGCTCAACAGCAGCGTGATGGCTTACGTGGCCGAAGCGTTGCAATGTCATGGGCCGATGGGCGGGTTCTGTTCCCAGGACAACGCTGGGCTCGATGCCCTGATCGAAGCCTGTCAGCAGATTGTCGAGCAACGTGCCGACGCCGCGCTGGTGGTCAGCAGCAGTCCGAACCTGACGCCGGCCCTGTATCTGCGTGAACCCCAGCAGGCAGACGAGGCGATTTATGGCGAGGGCGCCGCCGCGCTGCTGCTCGGCTCGGCACCTTCGCCCGACACCCTGAACGCCTTGCGTATCGCCGGATTTGGCCGGGGTTACAGCGCTGACCCGCGACGTGGCGCAGCGGTTGCCCGGCGGGTGATCGACCAGGCACTGAGCCTGGAAAAACTGTGTCTCGGTGACGTCGAGCAGATCGTCGCCAATCCCGAGGATGCGCAATTGATGAGCCTGTTCGCCGACTGCCCACGGGACGTTCGCAGCACTCGTGCCATGACCGGCGATCTTGGCGCCAGCGCCTTGCTGACCGAAATCGCGCTGGCCTTGCACCATACCCACAACGCCTCGGCGACACCGGGCTACATGCTGTTGGTCAGCCATAGCCGCGCCGGTCATTGGGGCGCCTTGCTGCTGGCCAGTGAAACCATGGAGAAGCACACATGAGTGCGACACGGATTGTGATTACCGGCATGGGCGCCGTGACCGGGTTCGGTTTCGAATGGCAGACCCTCTGGGAAAAGATGCTCGGCGCCGAACATTGCGTGCGTCCATGGCAACCCGACGGGGTGGAGGACGGCACATTCCCGGTGCGCTACGCCGCGGCCGTGGATATGAGCCTGTTGCCCGAGGCCCTGCAGGAGCACCCGGCCTGGACCGTTGCCCTGGAAAAACGCAGCCGTTTTGGCTGGGTGGCGGCCACCCAGGCAGTGAACGACAGCAGACTTGCACCAGAGCAACTGCGTGAAGCCGCCGTACTTTGTGCTTCAGGTGCGCCCCAACACATGCTGGCCGATATGCTGCTGACCCAGGTACCGGATGGCCACGCCCCGGGCTGGCAACACCTGATGCCCCGTGCCGAGCAAGTGAATGCCGAGGGCTCGCTGCGTCAGAGTAATGATCGACTGGCGCGGGTCATTGCCGACGGCTTGGGCTGCGAAGGGCCCGTGATCAATATCAGTAGCGCATGCGCCGGCGCCTCCCAGGCCATCGGCAATGCCTTCCAGATGATTCGTCGCGGTGAAGTGAACGTGGCGATTGCCGGTGGCGCCGACTCGGTGCTGAACATCGACACCATGGCCGCGCTGTACCTGCTCGGCGCAGCGTCGAGCGAACAGCGCTGGGGCGTCGATCTGTGCCGGCCGTTCGACCGTGATCGCAGTGGCCTGATTGCCGGCGAGGGCGGTGGTTTCGTGGTGCTGGAAAGCCTTGAACATGCGCTGGCGCGAGGTGCGACGCCCTATGCCGAAGTCCTCGGCTTCGGTAGCAGCCTGGACGCCTACAGGGTCACCGCCCCGCAACCCGAAGGCCGGGGCGCGGCGCTGGCGATGCAAGCCGCGCTGGACGACGCTGGCCTGCGTGCGCAACAGATCGATCTGATCAACGCCCACGGCACTTCGACGCCGCTCAATGACGTCGCGGAAACCCTGGCGATCAAAAGTGTGTTCGCCGAGCACAAGCACTACCGGTCCCTGGCTGTCAGCGCCAACAAGTCGCAGTTCGGGCACTTGATTGCCGCCGCCGGCGCGCCCGAATGCATGATCACGGCCCTGGCGTGCCTGAACGATCTGGTCACGCCGACGGTGAACCTGCATGACGTCGATGAGCAGTGCGACCTGGACTATTGCGCCGGGCAAGCGGTCAGCCGCCGAGTGGATTTTGCCTTGAGCAATTCCTTTGGTTTTGGTGGCCTCAACACCTCGCTGGCCCTTGGCAAATATCGGGAGCACTCACAATGACTGGCGCTACTGTGCGTGTTGCGATCGCCGGCGGCGGTTGCGTATTACCCAGCGGCTGGGGCGTGCAACGCTTCTGGTCGGCGGCCAGTGAAGGCCGCAGCGGCATCGCTTTGCTGCAGTCGAACTTGTTTCACAGTGAGCGCGTGGCAGCCTTCGGGCATGTCAGTGATGAAGACCATCAAACCAGTCGCCAGGACGTGGCCCAGAACCTCCAGCGCTACTGCCCGCCGGCCGTGATCTGGGGTGTCAGCGCGGTGCGCCAGGCCTTGGCTGAAGCGGGGCTTGAACCGGGCAACGACGGGCTGCGTTATGGCCTCTATTGCTGTCAGGGCGGTTACACCCATCCGTCGTTGGCGGCCTATGGCGAGTTACTCCATGAGTGCCGCGATGAGTCCGGCGCCGACATGCGGCGCCTGGCTCGACGGGTGTTGCAGGAGCGCGCGCTCGATCCGTTCCTGGTACTCAAAAGCCTGAGCAACGGCTTGCTCGGGATCGTCAGCCTGGCGCTGAAACTGGAGTGCGAATGCAACGCCTACATGCAAGGCGTGGCCGGCAATCTGGCGGCATTGCGTGAGGCGTGTGCGGCGTTGCAAAGCGGTCGTATCGATGCGGCGATTGTGGTCGGCGCCGGCAGTGAGCTCGATCCGTTGGCACTGGCCGCGCTGGCCGAGGCCGGCGTGATCAGCACCGACGGTTCCCAATCCTTGCGCGCATTCGATCGTCAAGGCACGGGCGGGATTGCCGGTGAAGGAGCGGCGGCGTTGATATTGCGCCGGGCCGACGATCTACCGGATGGGCCGCAGACCTGCCTGTCGGGACTCTCCGCCCACCCGCGTCTGGGGGCGTTGAACCTGCCGGACAAACAGGTCGATCTGCTGGTCAGCAGCGCTAGCGGCAATCCGCACAAGGACGCCGACCTGGCCCGAACGCTGGCCCGCGCCGGTGCCGCGCACATCACCAGTAGCGTGCCGGTGACCGGCATTCTCAGCGGTGCGCCGAGCCTGGTCGACCTGATCCTGGCCCGCAACGCACTGCATGCCCAGCATGTGCCGCCGATCATCGGGTTGCAGCAATCGGTGGATCCGCACCTGCCGTTTGTGCTCGGTGAGGGGCGGGACGCGGTGCTGCGCGACTGCCTGATCATCAACCGCGACGACAACGGTTTCAGCGCCTGTTACCAGCTCGATCATCAGGCGGCCGACTAGCCGTTTTGAGTGCATTGAATCGCTTCTATTTTTCTACTTAAGGGATATGGCTGTCATGGATTACCGCGATTACGTACGACCGAAATTCGTTGAATTGATGCAGGCCCTGGGCCTGGAATGCCAGTTCCACCGGGCGTTGGGCAGCAAGCTGTTTTACCGCGACAAACAGGGCTGCGATGTGACCGTCACCGACTTTCTCGGCGGTTACGGCGCTGCGTTGTTTGGCCACAATGACCCGCAGTTCGTCGATCAACTCTGCGGCCTGTTGCGCGCTGATGTGCCGTTCAATGCGCAGATGTCCGTGCGTGGCGCGGCCGGCCTGTTGGGGCGCGAACTCAGCGAGGCGTTCAACCGGGAGTTGAACAACAGCGAGCGCTACATTTCGACCTTCTCCAACAGTGGCGCCGAGTCGGTGGAAATCGCCGTCAAGCATGCCGAATACCGCCGCCAGAAAACCTTGCAAAAACAGTTCGACGAACGGGATTTCGCCCTGGCCAATTTGACCGCCAGTGACAAGGCCTACGTTGAACTGGACGTCGACGACCTCGACCTGCCCGCCGGGTTGCTGCCAGACAATCTGTCATACGTGACCGTGCGCCAGGTGGTGGAAGCGGTGCGTCAACACAACCTCGCGCAGTTGCATGTCGAACCGGTATTCGTGGCCCTGCGCGGCAGCTTCCACGGCAAACTGGTGAACACCGTCCAGCTGACTTACGGCAAGCAGTACCGCCAGCCGTTCGCCCGTTTTGGCCTCAACGTCGAGTTCATCGACCCGCAACAACCCCAACAACTCCAGGATTTACCGGCCCGTCACACACGGCATTGGCTGAGCCTGGAGTGGAGCGGCGAGACCTTGCAGGTGCGCCGTGAAGCCTTCAGTGCGATCACGGCGGTGTTGCTGGAGCCGATCCAGGGCGAGGGCGGCATCAACGAGTTTGCCAGCGAGTTCTACCTGGGCCTGCGTCGCCTGTGCAATGAGCAGCAATGCCCGCTGATCATCGACGAAGTGCAATCGGGTTTCGGCCGCACCGGCACTTTGCTTGGCGCCAGCCATTTCAACTTGCAGGGCGATTACTACTGCCTGTCCAAGGCGTTGGGCGGTGGCCTGATGAAAATTGCCGCTACGGTTATCCGCGCCAGCCACTACGAAACCGATTTCAGCTACATCCACAGCTCGACCTTCGCCGAGGACGATGCCTCGTGCCATATCGCCCTGTCGGCCTTGCGCCGCTTGTTTGCGAATGACAGCGCCATGCTCAAGGACGTGAACAGGAAAGGTGAATACCTCAAGTCGTCATTGCTCGAACTTAAAACCGCGTACCCGGACGTGATTGCCGATGTGCGTGGCCGTGGCTTGTTGCTGGGGTTCGAATTGCACGACCTGACCGGCACCAGTTCGCTGGTCCAGGCGTCGGCGCAGTACAACGATGCGCTGGGTTACATCATCGCCGGCTACTTGCTGCAATTCGAATCGCTGCGGGTCGCGCCGTCGGGCAGTAACGCCAACGTGATTCGCCTGGAGCCACCGGTGTGCATCACCTTCGAGGAAATCGACGGCTTGATCGGCGCGTTGCAAAAGGTCTGTGACATGCTGCGTCGCCGCGATGCCTTCCCGCTGGCGGCCGGAGTGTGCGCCGACAGCATCCGCGAAGTACCGGCTCGCGAAGTGAGCTTCAAGGAGCCTGAAAACCTCCCAAAGTCTGACGAGAGCGTTCGCGTGGTGGCGCGCGTGGCGTTCATCAATCACCTGATCGATTCGGACATGCTCAGTGATGTCGACCCGTCGCTGTCCACCCTCAGCGCCGAACAGAAACGCGAGTTCATCAAGCGCATGGCTCCGGAGCGGCGTGCCGCACCAATCGGCCCGGTGCTGATCCGTTCGAAACTCGGCACCGCCGTGGAATTCACCCTGTACCCGTTGTGCATGGACTCCGATGCCATGGCCGCGTACATCGCCAGTGGTGACCTGGACACTATCCGGGACGAAGTCGGTAATCGCATCCGTGATGCCCGGGCCGATGGCTACAGTGTGGCCGGTCTGGGCATGTACACCTCGATCGTCACCAACAACTGTCAGGCGCTGAAAATCCCCGACATGGCGCTGACTTCCGGCAACGCGCTGACCATCGGCATGGGGCTGGAAGCGATCGAGCAAGGCTGCAAGCAGCAAGGCCTGGAACTGAGCGAACAGACGGCGGCGGTGGTCGGCGCGGCCGGCAACATTGCCTCGACGTACGCCTCGTTGCTGTCCACCAGTGTCGAACACCTGATCCTCATCGGTAGCGGTCGCGACGGCTCAGTGCGGCGCCTGGAGAAGACCGCCCAGCTGATTTACGCCGAGGCCGCCCGCGCGATTCTCAAGGGTGTCGCCGAACATGACCGCCTCGCCAGCCGCTTGCAGAAACTCGACGGCATCGACGCGTTGTTGCAGGCCCACGGTGCCGGTACCGACCTCGGTCAGCGGGTGCAGCGCCTGGTCGAAGAGCACCTGGGTTCGAATGCGTTCATCACGGTCAGCAATGACCTTGAGGTGCTGAAACAGGCGCGCATCGTGCTCTGTGCCGCGAACGCCCCTCAACCGTTTCTCGGTGCCGACCACTTCGCCGAAAACAGTGTGATCTGCGACATCGCGGTGCCGCTGAACGTCGATCAGAACCTATCCAGCCAACGTCCCGACGTGCTGTACATGCATGGCGGGATTGTCCAGACACCGTTGGGCGATGGCCTGATCCGCAACGTGCGCGCCTACCTCAAGGAAGGTCAGCTGTATGCCTGCATGGCGGAGTCGGTGTTGATGGGTTTGTCCGGGATGAAACAGCACTACTCCTACGGCGATATCAGCCGCGAGCAAGTGCAGCAGATTCGTGCCCTGGCCGCGACCCACGGCTTCAGCCTCGCGCAGTTCAAGACTGACAACTCACTCTAAGGAACGGTCATGCCGAATAAAGTAGCAGTGGTGACCGGTGGCAGTCGTGGTATCGGCCGGGCAATCGTCCTGGCCCTGGCCGGCGCGGGTTATCAGATCGCATTCAGTTATGTGCGCGACGAAGTGGCCGCCATGTCCTTGCGTGACGAGGTCCAGGTGCTTGGCCTCGAGTGTCTGGCGCTGCAGTGCGATGTCAGCAGCGGCGACAGCATCAAAGGCTTTTTCGAACGCGTCGACCAGCATTTCCAGCGCGTCGATCTGCTGGTCAACAACGCCGGCATCACCCGTGACGGGTTGCTGGCGACGATGCCGAGCCGCGACATCCTCGAGGTGATCCAGACCAACCTGATCGGCACCTTGCTCTGCTGTCAGCAGGTGGTGCCGGGCATGATGCGTCAGCGCAGCGGGTGCATCGTCAACATCAGTTCAGTGGCCGCGCAGAAACCCGGCAAGGGGCAAAGCAACTATGCCGCGGCCAAGGGCGGAGTCGAAGCGCTGACCCGCGCCCTGGCGGTGGAACTGGCGCCGCGCAACATTCGGGTGAATGCGGTGGCCCCGGGCATCGTCAACACCGAAATGAGCACGGCGCTGATTGGCAGTCAGGAGCAGGAAATCCAGTCGCGGTTGCTGATCAAGCGTTATGCCGAACCACAAGAAATTGCCGAGGCGGTGCTGTACATCGCCGATCGCGGCTTGTACCTGACGGGTGAGGTCCTGCCGGTCAACGGCGGGTTGAAAATGCCATGAGCCGGACCATTCTGATTACCGGTGCCGCCAAGGGCATCGGCCGGGCGGTGGCGGAGAATTTTGCCGCCGACGCCGGGCACCGCTTAATCCTGCTGGACCTGGATTTGCCGGAACTGCAACGCTGGGTCGACGAGCAACACGGGCAGATCAAGGCCCGGGTCGAAACCCATTCCGCGAACATTGCCGACCTGGCGGGCATGGAAGCGTTCTTCAAAATGCTCGCCAAACAAGTGGATTACGTCGATGTGCTGGTCAACAGCGCCGGCATCTGCAACGAGAATGAACCGGAAGATTTGCACAACTGGCACAAGGTGATTTCGGTCAACCTCAACGGTACGTTCTACGTCACTTCGTTGTGCCTGCCATTGATGCCGGATCGCGGGCGGATCATCAACATGTCGTCGATCCTCGGCCGTGCCGGCAAGGTCCGCAACACCGCGTACTGCGCTTCCAAGCACGGCATCATCGGCATGACCAAGGCCCTGGCGATGGACCTGGCACCACGGCTGATTACGGTGAATGCGATTCTTCCCGCGTGGATCGATACGCCCATGCTGCAAGGTGAATTGGCGGCACAAGCGGCCATTGCCGGGCTGACCCAGGAACAGATCCTGCGCAACGCCAAGAAGAAACTGCCGATGCGTCGCTTCATTCAAAGCGAAGAAGTTGCGGCGATGGTGCGTTACCTGGCCAGCCCCGAAGCGGGCGGGGTGACCGCCCAGAGCCTGGTGATCGACGGCGGTGTCGGGTTGGGAATGTAGCCATGCAGGAATCACACATCAGCCGCACCGCGTGGGCGGTATTGGCCTGCATGGTCGCGCCGCCGGCGCTGGCTGAATTGACGGTGGACGACTTCAAACCAGATTACGCCGACGCCGAAGTCGGCGTGGCCACCGCGTTGCGCTTGCACGGTGACGACCAGGTCACCCAGAAGGCCATGTATTTCAAAGCCAACCTGGAAGACAACTGGGACGGTGGTTACTACAAGGCCAAGGGCCGGGTGCGTTACGACGCCCGCTACGACGGCAACAATCCGTACAGCGAACGGGCGCGGGACAAATACCGCTTCGACGCCGACTGGCGGCATTTGTACTGGGGCCAGTCGGTGGGCGACGGCGAAGTGACCATCGGCTGGCAGCAAGTGGTCTGGGGCCGTGCCGATGAGTTGCGGGTGCTCGATCAGGTCAACCCGGTGGACTATCGCGATGGCCTGACTCCGCTATTGGAAGACAGCCGCATCGCGGTGCCCATGGTGCGGTTTGCGCAACCGGTGGGCGAGTGGGAACTGGAGGCGCTGTGGGTCACCGATTTTGTCAAAAACCAGCCGCCGGTGGCGGGCAGCGAGTTCGACGCGCCGTTGTTTGCAGCGCCGGATCCACAGTATTTCCTGTTGGATTCCAAGCCCGGCTACGACGGTGACAAGGGTTTTTCGTATGGCTTGAGCGCCAACGGCCGGATCGGTTCGGTGGACACCAGTTTTGTCGCTCTGAACGCCCGCCAACAGGACCCGGTGTACGCCGTCGAAGGCCTGGCCGATGACGGCCGCACGCGGCTGGAACGCCAGTTTCCCCGTTACACCATGGGCGGTGCGGGGCTGGCGATCGACGCCGGTCACAGCATCGTGGTGCGCAGCGAAATTGCCTGGTTCGACAACTGGCGGGTGACCAATCCGACCCGTGCCTACGGCACCGACAGCACCCCGATGGTCAAGTCGTTGCTGGGCGTCGATTACTTGCTGCGCGACTGGCTGATTTCCCTGCAATGGCAGGAGCAGCAACTGCTCGACTGGCAGGACGGCATGCTGCAGGACAAGCGAGAGCACCTGTTCACCCTGTCGGCCGAAGGCACCCATTGGCAGGACCGACTCAAGAGCCGGCTGGTGGTCGCCGCTTCGCCGCCGTTTAACGACGATGCGCTGTTGCAAGGCATCTTCACCTACAAACCGGTGGACTGGATCAAGCTCGGGCTGGAAGTGGATGTGTTCTTCGGCAAGCCCGACAAGCCCTTCGGCGAGTATGACAAACGCGATCAAGTGCGGCTGTCCGCCGGTTACCTGTTTTAACCCCATGACGCCTGCGTGCCCCTGGCGCTTT
The DNA here is from genome assembly GCF_054897985.1 of Pseudomonas sp. LB3P25. Taxonomy (NCBI): domain Bacteria; kingdom Pseudomonadati; phylum Pseudomonadota; class Gammaproteobacteria; order Pseudomonadales; family Pseudomonadaceae; genus Pseudomonas; species Pseudomonas sp. LB3P25. The sequence continues at coordinate 1,038,874 of NZ_CM142711.1, forward strand.
GGCTCGACCATATTCATCTGACGAAAAGGGAAGTTCCCATGTTGCCTCTGTTCAAAAGTCTGACCGCCGCCGCATTGATCCTGAGCGGCGCTTGCGCCACCGCCGCCGAAGGCAAGAATGCCGATGAAATCATCCGCCAGGTGCGCGATCGAAACGACGGTAAAAGCTTCATGTCCCAAGTGTCGCTGATCCTTCACGACAAGAAGGGCAATACCCGGGTTCGCGAGTTCACTTACCTGCAAAAGGATTACCCGGACAGCGACAAATTCAGCATGTATTTTTCCGCCCCCACGGACGTGCGCGACGTGGCCTTTCATATCGAAAACCCCCACGAAACCCTGGGGCTGGAAGACAGCCAGTGGATGTACTTGCCGGTCAGCCGCCAGACGCGGCGGATCTCCACCACCGACAAGCGCGGCTCGTTCATGGGCAGCGAGTACTCCTACGCCGACCTGGACAAGATCCGGGTCAAGGATTACTCCCAGACACTGGTCGGCGAAGAGCAGGTCAAGGGCCGCGATTGCTACGTGATCGAGCGTGAGCCGGCGTCTCCCGAGGTGCTGGCCAAGACTGGCTACAACAAACTGAAAGTGTGGATCGACAAGCAGAATTTTCTGGTCATGCGTCAGGATTTCTTCGACGTCAAAGGCGTGTTGGTCAAGCAGATGCGCACGCAAAAGGTCGACACCATCGACTCGATCGACAGCGTCGTGCTGAGCGAAACCGAACACTTCATCGACGGCACGCGTTCAGAGATGCGCTTCAACCACCTGCAATACAACGTGCAACTGGAAGACCGTTTGTTCACCCAGACCGCCATCAAGCGCGGACTGAAAACCGGCGACGTGCCGGACTTTGCCGTGTCTGCCCGCTAAGCGCCGACCCTGACGACCCTGGAACGCATGATCATGGAAAGATACCTGAACTTCGTCGAGCGCTATGCGCGGGCGATCGTTTTTCTGCTGGTGGCAATCACGGCGTATTTTACCTATACGCTGGGCGCGCTGATCTCCGACACCAACCCTTACCTGCTCAAGGAAACCCATCCGGCGCGCAAGACGATCATTGATCTGCAAAGCGAATTCACCGGCACATTCGACTCGGTGATGGTGGCAATCAACAACCCGCAGACGGTGTTCAACAAGCAGACCCTCAACGCACTGTTTTCGATGTCGCAATCGGTGCGCAAAATGATCCTGGCCAACGACGCCGACAAGGAGCAGTTGACGCAAATCGTCGCCAGGCACCCGGACGACAGTCGGGCGCAGTTGTTGACGCGCGACATTCTGGAGAACGGGTTTTCGCAGAACGACTACGCCCAGGCCAAGGCCCTGCGTGATTACGCCCAGAGCCAGAATTGGGATGCCCATGATCAGCTGTTCCTGACCTTTCTCGCCGAGCGAATCAACCCGATCCGCGAAATGGCGTCCATGGGCGACCTGGAAAACATCGTGCTGACCGACGATGGCGAGTTGCTGATCCACAAGACCCTCAACGCCTACGACATGGACCCGGCGCTGGTCGAGTCGCAGATCATGGGCAACGAGCTGATGGTCGACGGGGTGGTCTCCAAGGACAAGAAAGTCGCGATGCTGGTGGCCGAGCTGGGCACCAAGCAAGACGATGCCCAGGCGCAACTGCGCGCCTACCAGATTGTGCGTGGGATCGTCGCGGACTATCAGGCGGCGCACCCCGAGTTCAAGGATGAGATCTTCATTGCCGGGATGCCGATCTTCATCGCGGCCCAGCAGGAGATCATCGACCATGACCTGGCGGTGCTGTTTCCGATTGTCTTTTTGCTGATCACCCTGCTGTTGATTTTCTTCTTCCGCAAACCGCTGGGCGTGTTGTTGCCGCTGTTCAACATTCTGTTCTGCACCATCTGGACACTGGGCCTGATGGCCTTGTTGCGGGTGCCGTTTGACTTGCTGACCAGCGTGCTGCCAGTGTTTCTGTTCACCATTTGCTGCTCGGATGCGATCCATGTGATGGCCGAGTATTACGAGCAGAAAAACGCCGGTAAAAGTAACCGTGAAGCCAATCGTGAAACGCAACGGCTGATGGTGGTGCCGGTGGTGTTGACGACGGTGACCACCATCGCCACCTTTATGATTTCCACCACCAACAACATTGTCAGCATCCGCAATTTCGGCGTGTTCATGTCCATTGGCCTGACGGCGGCGCTGATCATTTCGCTGTTGCTGATTCCGGCCTGGATCTCGATCTGGGGCAAGGATCAAACCCCGAAAACCCTGGCTGCCGTGCATAAGGAATCGATCATCTCGCGCTATCTGGTGGCGTTCTGTGCGCGACTGATTCAGTGGCGCAAACCGATCCTGATGGTGACGCTGCCGTTGCTGGCGCTGATGACGGTGTTTACCTTCCGTGTCGATATCGAAGACTCGGGCATCGCCTACTTCAAGCCCGAGAGTCATATCCGCGTTTCGGACCAGTTCATCAACCACGCCAATGTCGCGGGCACGGCGCCGGGCTGGATCGCCATCGACAGCAAAGAGCCGCGTGGGGTGCTGACCACGGAGGTGGTGCAGTTCATCGACAAGCTCGACCACTTCATCAAGCAGCAACCGGATGTCAGTTATGGCTATTCCCTGGCCACGTATGTCAAGCGCATGAACCTGGTGCTCAATGACATGAATCCCGACTACTTGCGCGTGCCCCAAGCGACGGAGCGGGTCACATCAGTCAATGACGAGGGGCAGACCGAGCAGTTCGAGGTGCCGGGCAATTCGCTGATCGAGCAGCACGTGATGCTGTTCGAGAACGGCGGTGGTTCGGACCTCAACAATGTGCTCAACGCCGACTATTCCAAGGCGCTGACGCTGTACACCATGACGTCGTCGGTGGCCAGCGACTACCAGGGCATGCTGGATCGGCTCGATGCCTGGTTGCTGGTGAACAAACCGGCCAACCTCGAAGTGACACACGCCGGCACGCCAGTGATCTGGACCGGCGTGTTGCAGGAAATCACCCAGGGCCAGGTCCTGAGTTTTTCCCTGGCGTTGCTGGTGGTCACGCTGATGATGATGTATTGGCTCAAGTCGGTACGCCTGGGGATCCTCGGCATGCTGACCCTGTTGACCACCTCGGTGACGGTCTACGGCTTCATGTTCCTGTTCGGCATCGAACTGAACATCGGCACGACGCTGGTGACCTTCCTGGTGGTTGGTGTGGTCGATTACGCGGTGCACCTGCTGTCACGGATCAAGCTGTTGGTGGAGCAAGGGATTCATGTCGATGCGGCTATTTTGCAGGCGATGCACAGCGTCGGCCGTTCGACCGTGGTCAACGTGGTGATTTTCTCCGTGGGCTTCATGGCGCTGCTGTTTTCCGACTTCAAGCCGATTGTCGATCTGGGCGCGCTGGTGGCGATGGCGCTGTTCTCCAGCGGTGTCATGACCATTCTGCTGGTGACGCTGGTGTCGCCGTGGTTCTTCGCGGCAATTGTTCCGGTGCCTGAACAGGACCGAGCCGTGGGGGATCCTGCCTTGAGCTGACCGGACGACCGGGACCGCAGGCGCCCAGGTGACCTGCGAGCCTGGTCATCCAGCGCAGCAGGGATTTCAGTTCAGCGTATGGTTCGGGTTTTTTTCGCCATAGCGGGCGATACGCTCGAACTGACATTCCTGTCGGGCATCGTTGAGGCTGCTTTCAAACGCTTCGAGGCCATTGTGCAATTGCTGTAGAGCGCCGATCTGGGAGACCAGCTCGGCCTTTTTTTCGGCAATCGCTTTTTGCGCCATGTCCCACGGGAATTCATCACCGTGGTAGTTGTTCAACATCACCTGCAGCTCTTTGAGCTTGAAACCCAGTTGCTGGGCGCACTTGATGAACGTCAACACCTCGACACTCTGCTGGCTGTAGATGCGGTATTTGCCTTCACGCTTGGGCTCGGGCAACAGGCCGATTTCTTCGTAATGGCGAATGCTTTTGACTGTGGTGCCCGACAGCTGGGCAGCTTTACCGATATACATAAAGATCCGTCTCGATGATCAAACAGGGTATAGCGCGACCAGACTTCATGCCTGATCGGGGGAATAATATAGGGAATAACATTCAAAGGTTGCAGCGGAGTGTAAATGACGCGCGCACGCGACGAACGACCGCTTGAAGGGGGCGGGAGGGGCTGACGGCGAGGGCGCGTCGTCAGCAAACAGCGAGGGGGAGCATCAGCTGCCGGCGGTGACCCGGGCCTGTTCCAGCCACGCGTCACGCTGGGTCGACTTGGAACCCAGGATCGGCCCGAACGTCAGGGTCTTCAACGGCTTGATGCCGCAGAACTCCAGGGTTGTCTTGCGCATCTGGTGCAGGCCGGGCATGCGATAGACCCATTTGTAATACCAGGGCGGCGTGTCCATGGTCACCAGCAGATGTGCGGTCCGTCCCTTGAGCAATTTGTCGGGGAAGGCCTTGCCCTCGCGGTATTTGAAGGCAAAACCGGGCAGGAAAATACGGTCGAGAAAGCCCTTCATCAGCGCCGGTATGCCGCCCCACCAGATCGGATAAACGAACGTCAGGTGTTCGGCCCAGGTGATATCGGCCTGGGCTTGCAACAGGTCCGGCTCCAGCGGCTGGATCGTGTGATAACCCTCGTGCAGGACCGGATCGAAGTCCAGCGCATCCAGACGCAGCAGGCGCACGTCATGACCGGCATCCTTGGCGGCCTGGACGTAAGTTTCGCTCAGCGCCCCGCAGAAACTGTCGGTGGAGGGGTGACCCAGAATCACGAGCATTCGTTTGCTCATCGCATGTACTCCTGAAATGAAGCCCGCAGCATAGAGTCTGCCCCTAACGGTAGAGTCAAGGCGTTCCCGGCGTCAGCGCCTCGAGCAAGGCCCTGGCGTAACCGGGCAGACTGTCGACGTCACGGGCGCAGATTTTCAGGGTGCGGTTGGCCCAGTCTTCGGGAAGAGCGCGGGTCGTGACAGCTTGCGCCGGTAGCCAGCGCTCGATGGCGACCAGCGGCACAATGGCCAGTCCTGCGCCGCGAGCGACCATGCGAATGACCCCGTCGAAGCCGTCGGCACGAATACGGATCGGCATGCGCTGGCCAATGTGCAGGGCCTGTTCCTCAAGGTGGATCGCCAATGCACTGCTGGCGTCCAGGGCCACGTAGTCGTGGCTCAAGGTGTCGGCGAAGGTCAGTGACGGGTGTTCGGTCAGGGGATGTTCCGGGGGCAGGATCAGCACCAGCGGGTCATCGCGAAACGGCCGGGTGTGCAAGTCATCAGTGTCGACCGCGTCGGACACGATCCCGAGGTCTGCCGCCCCCTGACGCAACGCATGGGTGATGCGGGCGCTGGGCAATTCTTGAAGGTCGATGTCGAGGTTCGGATGCTCGCGCAGAAAGTCGGCAAGCAACTCCGGCAGGTATTCAGTGATGGCTGTGGTGTTGCAAAGCAACCGTACTTGACCTTTGACGCCCTTGGCGTATTCGGCCAGATCCTGTTGCATGCATTCGGCTTGTTGCAGCAAGGCCCGGGCGTGTTTCGCCAAGGCTTTGCCGGCCGGTGTCGGTGTGACGCCGCGACGACCGCGGTCCAGGAATTCGATGCCAAGTGAGGCTTCCATGGCGCGGATTCGCGCGCTCGCTGCCGCCAGGGACAAATGGCTGCGAGCGGCGCCGGCGGTGATGTTGCCGCTGTCGAGGATGTTCAGGTAGAGGCGCAGGTCGGTCAGGTCGAAGTGCATCGCAACAAGCCCAGAATATTTATTGTCTGAAAGGGCGCTTTCGCGAGCAGGCCCGCTCCCACAGTAGACCGAGTCAGCCCGGACGACGCGGTCACCTGTGGGAGCGAGCCTGCTCGCGAAGGCGTCAGTAAAAACGACGAAACCTTAAGCCTCTTGTCAAATAAGAGGCTGCCTCAGTATATGGCAGATTTTCAAGCAGCCAATCCAGGCCCACGATAGCGCCATGAATACTCTCGCCGCGTTCTATCAAAACCTCGGTCTGGCCCTTTCATTGATGGTCATCGCAACCTTTCTGCTGGCCGGCATGATCAAGGGTGTGATCGGCCTGGGTCTGCCGACCATCGCGATGGGTTTGCTCGGTCTGGCTATGGCGCCGTCGCAGGCTGCCGCACTGCTGATCATCCCCGCGACGCTCACCAATGTCTGGCAACTGGCATTCGGCGGGCATCTGCGGGGGTTGATCAAACGGTTGTGGCCGATGTTGCTGGCGATCTTCATCGGCACGGGGGCCGGCACGTTATGGATCGGCATGGCCGGTGGTCATTGGGTCGTGCGAGGGTTGGGCGCTGCGCTGTTGCTCTATGCGTTGAGCGGATTGTTTCTGCCGACCTTGCGTGTCGGCCGTCACACCGAGCGTTGGCTCGGTCCTTTTTGCGGCCTGTTGACTGGCGTCATCACCTCGGCCACCGGCGTCTTCGTGATTCCGGCCGTGCCTTATCTGCAAGCATTGGGCTTGAGCAAGGATGAACTGGTGCAGGCGCTGGGATTGTCGTTCACCGTCTCGACCCTCGCTTTGGCCGCCGGACTTTTGTGGCGTGGTGCGCTTGGTGGTGGCGAGTTAAGTGCGTCGTTGCTGGCGCTGATCCCGGCGGTGCTCGGCATGTTGCTGGGGCAATGGCTACGCCAGCGGATCAGCGCCGTGTTGTTCAAGCGCGTGTTCTTCATCGGCCTCGGTGTGCTCGGCGGCCACTTGCTGATCAGCGGGTAGCGGACGACGGGCTGAGCATGTCGATGGCGCGGATATCGAAATCCCGTTCCAGGTACTCATCGCGCTGCTCTAGGAACTGCTGCATGTGCGGCAGGTTCGAGTGCACGTCCAGGTGGGCCTGGGACTGCCAGATCTCGTAGAAGATAAACAGCGTCGGGTCCTGTTTGTCGCGCAGCATGTGGTACTCGATGCAACCGGGCTCGGCGCGACTTGCTTGCACATAGCCGCTGAAAAACGCTTCGAAGGCGTCGGATTTTTCCGGGCGGGTCTTGGCGTGCAGGATGAAGCCTTGCATTTCACTCATCAGAAATCTCCTCAAGTTCAGAATCGGCGCAAGTTTATGGCAACAATCGGCTGTCGATTCGTGCGTATTGGTCAAATGAATGTTGTGAATTCAACGCTTATTCCGCGCGAGGCAGATCGCTACTCTGCCGCCATCGAATTCCCACCTTCCGAGACTTCCCATGAAAAAAGTCCTGTTGCTCAATGGCGGCAAAAAATTTGCCCACTCCGATGGCCGCTACAACGCCACTCTTCACGAAGCGGCGCTGAGCGTGCTGGATCGCGGCGGTGTCGACGTGAAAGCCACCTTCATTGACGAGGGTTACGATGTCGCCGAAGAAGTCGCCAAATTCCTCTGGGCCGACGTGATCATTTATCAGATGCCCGGCTGGTGGATGGGCGCGCCCTGGACCGTGAAAAAGTACATCGACGAAGTCTTCACCGAAGGCCATGGCAGCCTTTACGCCAGTGACGGCCGCACGCGCTCCGACTCGTCGCAAACGTACGGCAGCGGTGGTCTGTTGCAGGGCAAGCAATACATGTTGTCCCTGACCTGGAACGCGCCGCAGCAAGCCTTCGACGACCCGAGCGATTTCTTCGAAGCCAAGGGCGTTGACGCGGTGTACTTCCCGTTCCACAAGGCCAACACCTTCCTCGGCATGACCGGCCTGCCGACGTTCCTGTGCGTTGACGTGATGAAGCGCCCCAATGTCGAAGCCGATGTCGCGCGCTATGAGCAGCATTTGACCGAGGTGTTCGGCCTTAAGGCTTGAGCCTCGGCTACTATCGATATCTTATGCGGACGCTGATTTGTGGCGAGGGGATTTATCGGAATGCCGCACCACCCCGTTGGTGCGCGAAGCGGACCCAAAACCAGCAAGCGCGGTGGTTCAGGCTATCCGCGGTGGCTGATTTTACGACGGCTGTGCCGCCGAACGGGGATAAATCCCCTCGCCACAGTAGAACTACGCCGGACTATCGATAAGGAATACACGTGAAAGCCAGATCCGATGAGTTGCAGATTTTCGTCTGCGTGATTGAATGCGGATCGATTTCCGCTGCGGCCGAACAGGTCGGGCAAACGCCTTCAGCGGTCAGCCGCACGTTGTCGCGGCTGGAGGCGAAACTCGATACCACGCTGATCAACCGCACCACGCGGCGCATGGACTTGACCGAGGAGGGCAAGTACTTCTTCGAACACGCCAAGCTGATTCTCGATCAGATGGACGAGCTCGAAGAACGCCTGACCTCACGCCAGCAAACACCGTCCGGGCGTCTGCGGATCAATGCCGCGTCGCCGTTCATGCTGCACGCCATCGTGCCGTACATCGACGAGTTCCGCCGGCTCTATCCGGACATCCAGCTGGAACTCAACAGCAACGATCTGATCATCGATTTGCTGGAACAAAGCACCGACATCGCCATTCGTATCGGCACGCTCGCCGACTCGACGTTGCACGCTCGATCTCTGGGATGCAGCCCACTGCACATCGTCGCCAGCCCGGCCTATCTTGAAAAACACGGTGTACCGGCTGAAGTGGCGGATTTGTCCGGGCACACGCTGCTGGGCTTTACTCACAACGAAGGTCTCAACCAATGGCCGCTGCGCTACGTTCACGGTGATCGCTGGCCGATTCAGGCTTCAATCAGCGCCTCCAGCGGCGAGACGATCAGACACTTGGCGCTGGAAGGTCAGGGCATTGCCTGTCTGTCGCATTTCATGACCATCGACGACATTCGCGCCGGACGTTTGCAGGTGCTGCTGGCGGATTTCAACAGCGGTTATCGCCAGCCGATCAATGCGGTGTACTACCGCAACTCGCAACTTGCCCTGCGGATTCAGTGCTTCCTGGACTTCATCCAGGGCAAGTTGGCGGTTTACGCGAATGCGGATTTCAAGGGCTGATTCGTGATCCCTGCGCAAGAGTGAATTGGGCAACGCTGTCTGTTTCCTCAGGCATCGGTCCTCGATACTGGCTGCATCACTTATTAACGCAGGGAGTTTCTCCATGAACGTATTCGTTACCGGCGCTGCAGGTTTTATCGGCGGCTCCATCGCCACGGGTCTGGTCCGGGCTGGCCACAAGGTGACTGGCCTGGTTCGCAGCACCGAACAAGCCAATGAATTGAGCGCTCTGGGCATCACCCCGGTTATCGGCACGCTTGACGACAGCGCAGTACTGACCGAACAGGCCCGCGCGGCCGATGCCGTGATCAACGCCGCCAGCAGCGACCATCGCGCTGCGGTGGAAGCGTTGCTCGATGCGCTCCGCGGGTCCAACAAAGTGTTCTTGCACACCAGCGGTTCGAGCATTGTTGGTGATGCGTCGGGCGGCAAATCCAGCGACGTTATCTATTACGAAGACAACCTGCCGGCACCGACCGTCGACAAGGCTGCGCGCGTGGCCATCGACAACCTGATCCTTGCCGCGGCGAAGGATGGGGTGAACTCGGCAGTCATCTGCAACACCTTGATCTACGGCCACAGCCTGGGCGTGAATCGTGACAGTGTGCAGCTACCGCGTTTGCTGAAACAGGCGCGTAAAAGTGGTGTGGTCCGGCATGTCGGCACCGGCCAGAACATCTGGTCCAACGTGCACATCGAAGACGTGGTTTCCCTGTACCTGCTGGCGCTGACCAAAAACGTACCGGGCACCTTCTACTTCGTCGAAAGCGGTGAAGCGTCGTTCATCGACATGACCACTGCGATCGCCCAAGCGTTGAATCTGGGTGAGCCTCAAGACTGGCCGCTGAAAGATGCGGAAGCCGAGTGGGGTTATGAAATGGCCAACTATGGCCTGGGCTCCAACAGCCGGGTTCGCGGTAAACATGCGCGGGAGTTGCTGGGTTGGTCGCCGAAGCGGACATCGGTGATTGAATGGATTCGTGACGAAATGGTTTGAGTTCGCCTTAGACCGCGTCATCGTTTTTCGTCGGAACGCCGCCCGGAGCCGGCTCGCTCCCACACTGGACTTGGGTCGACCCACAATATTGGGTTCGACGCAGGACCAATGTGGGAGCGAGCCTGCTCGCGAATGCATTTGTGGAGTCCCCACAACTGGCCGGCCCGTCCTCAATTCCGTAACATCCGCACCCTCTTTTCCGGTCACTTCCTGCGGCCTATATCTTTGGGTAAGCCATGAAACCAACACGTCTGCGCGCCGATACCCTGGCCGGACTCACCACGTCTTTCGCCCTGCTACCCGAATGCATCGCCTTCGCGCTGGTTGCTCACCTCAATCCATTGATGGGGCTTTACGGCGCGTTCATCATTTGCACGTTGACCGCGCTCTTCGGTGGGCGGCCGGGCATGGTGTCCGGCGCCGCGGGGTCGATGGCCGTGGTGATCGTCGCGCTGGTGGTGCAGCACGGCGTGCAGTACTTGCTGGCCACGGTGCTGCTGGGTGGGCTGATCATGCTGGCATTCGGGCTGTTGAAGCTGGGCAAGTTGGTGCGCATGGTGCCGCACCCGGTGATGCTCGGCTTCGTCAACGGCCTGGCGATCATCATTGCCCTGGCGCAGCTGGAACACTTCAAGAGCGGTGACGCCTGGCTCAGCGGCACGCCGCTGTACCTGATGACAGGGCTGGTTGCCGTGACGATGGCCATCGTCTACCTGCTGCCGCGCCTGACGCGTGCCGTGCCGCCAGCGCTGGTGGCGATTCTGGGCGTTGGTCTGGCGGTTTACCTGCTCGGTCTGCCGACCCGCACCTTGGGCGACATGGCGCACATCGCCGGCGGCTTGCCGACGTTTGCGCTGCCAGACATCCCCAGGAGCCTGGAAACCCTGCGCATCATCGCTCCCTACGCGATATTGATGGCGTTGGTCGGTCTGCTGGAAACCCTGCTAACCCTGAACCTCACCGACGAGATCACCGAGAGCCGTGGCTACCCGGATCGCGAGTGCGTGGCGCTGGGCGCGGCCAACATGGTCTCCGGTGTATTCGGCGGCATGGGCGGCTGCGCCATGATCGGCCAGACCGTGATCAACCTCAGTTCCGGCGGTCGCGGTCGGCTGTCCGGTGTGGTGGCCGGGGTGATGATCTTGCTGTTCATCCTCTTCCTCTCGCCGCTGATCGAGCGCATCCCGCTGGCTGCATTGGTCGGGGTGATGTTCGTGGTGTCACAGCAGACCTTCGCCTGGGCCTCGCTGCGGGTGGTGAACAAGGTGCCGCTGAACGACGTGTTGGTGATCATCGCGGTAACGGTCATTACGGTGTTCACCGATCTGGCCACTGCAGTGCTCTGCGGGATCATCATTGCGGCGCTCAACTTTGCCTGGCAGCAGGCTCGCGAGCTTTATGCCGACAGTCACCTCGAAGCCGATGGCAGTAAGCTTTACCTTCTGCATGGCACGCTGTTCTTCGCCTCGACTGCGCCTTTTCTCAACCAATTCGATCCCGCCAATGACCCCTCCGTGGTGACGATCGACTGTCGCCACTTGAGCTTCGTCGACTACTCGGCCATCGCCGCACTCAAGACCCTGCGCGAGCGCTACGCCAAGGCCGGCAAACACCTGCGCGTGCTGCACTTGTCCGAACGCTGCAAGAAACTGCTCAAACGCGCCCACGTGAATCACGACTGAAGTTGATGCGTGATCGTTCCCACTCCGCGTGGGAATGCCTCACCGGACGCTCCGCGTCCGCTCTTGGGGTGCAGACCAGAGTGTGGGAACGATCAACGTAACGGCTATGAAAGTTTCACTGGCCGATTTTCATAACCGGCGACCTCTCATACCTCTGTGCGACATCCCTTATCCCTCCACGAAAATTATTTTCACCTCGTTTGAAAATCACACCTCGAAATGATTTATGAGTTTCACAACCCATTCGACGTGACCCTTTCGAGGAGTACCGCATGACACCGTCCTTCGGCTATTGGCTGCTGGTTTACGCCGCCATCGCCATCATCGCGCTGATCGTTCTGATCGCGCGTTACCGGCTCAATCCGTTCATTGTCATCACCTTGGTGTCCATCGGTCTGGCGTTGCTGGCGGGGATGCCGCCGTCGGGCGTGGTGGGGGCGTACGAGGCGGGCGTCGGCAAGACGCTGGGCCATATCGCGCTGGTGGTCGCGCTGGGCACGATGCTCGGCAAGATGATGGCCGAGTCCGGCGGCGCCGAGCAGATGGCGCGCACATTGATCGACCGCTTCGGTGAGAAAAATGCGCACTGGGCGATGGTCTGCATCGCTTTCCTTGTAGGACTGCCGCTGTTCTTCGAGGTCGGTTTTGTACTGCTGGTGCCGATTGCTTTCACCGTAGCGCGGCGCGTGGGCGTGTCGATTTTGATGGTCGGTTTGCCGATGGTCGCCGGGCTTTCGGTGGTTCATGCGCTGGTGCCGCCGCACCCGGCGGCGATGCTGGCGGTGCAGGCTTATCAGGCCTCGGTGGGGCAGACGTTGCTCTACGCGATCCTGATCGGGATTCCGACCGCGATCATCGCCGGTCCCCTGTACGCCAAGTTCATCGTGCCGCGCATCCAACTGCCAGAAGATAACCCGCTGGAGCGTCAGTTCCTCGAGCGCGAACCGCGCGACAGCCTGCCGGGTTTCGGCATCACCATGGCGACTATTCTGCTGCCGGTGGTGCTGATGCTGGTCGGTGGTTGGGCCAATCTGATTTCCACGCCGGGCAGCGGCTTCAATCAGTTTCTGTTGTTCATCGGCAATTCGGTGATCGCCTTGCTGCTGGCGACCTTGCTGAGCTTCTGGACGCTTGGCCTGGCCCAAGGCTTCAACCGTGAATCGATCCTCAAATTCACCAATGAATGCCTGGCGCCGACCGCCAGCATCACCTTGCTGGTGGGGGCTGGCGGTGGTTTGAACCGGATTCTGGTGGACGCTGGCGTCACCGACCAGATCGTCAGCCTGGCTCAAGTATTCCACCTGTCGCCGCTGTTGATGGGTTGGCTGTTCGCTGCGCTGATGCGCATCGCCACCGGTTCTGCCACCGTGGCCATGACCACCGCGTCGGGGATCGTCGCGCCGGTGGCCATTGGTCTGGGTTATCCGCATCCAGAACTGTTGGTGCTGGCGACAGGCGCGGGGTCGGTTATCTTTTCCCACGTCAACGACGGTGGTTTCTGGTTGATCAAGGAATACTTCAACATGACCGTCGCCCAGACCTTCAAGACCTGGACAGTGCTTGAGACCATTATCTCGGTCGTCGCCTTCGGTCTGACCGTTGGCCTTTCTTACCTGCTATAGCCGGAGCCGCCCGCCATGGACATCCTCTACCAGATCCGCGCCCGTCAGGATTCCTTCAGCGCGGGTGAAGGACGCATCGCTCGGCTGATGCTCGACGACGTAGGATTTGCCTCCGCCGCCAGTCTCGATGAGCTGGCGCTGAGAGCGGAAGTCAGCACCGCCACGCTCTCGCGTTTTGCGCGTACGGTCGGCTGCCGCGACTTGCGTGATCTGCGCCTGCAACTGGCCCAGGCCAGCGGTGTCGGCAGCCGTTTTCTCGACCCTGCGAGTGCGCCCGAGCAGTCGGCGTTTTATGGGCAGATCGTTGGCGATATTGAATCGACCTTGCGCCAGCATCTGTCGGCGTTCGACGAGTCGCGTTTCGCCGACGCGGTAAAACTGCTGGGCAAGGCGAGGATGATTCACGCCTTCGGCATGGGCGGCTGCTCGACCTTATGCAGCGATGAGTTGCAAGTGCGGCTGGTGCGGTTCGGCTACCCGATTGCGGTGTGCCACGACCCGGTGATGATGCGTGTCACCGCCGCCAGCCTCGATGCCGAACGCGCAGTCATTGCCTGTTCGCTGACCGGCATCACGCCCGAACTGCTCGAGGCCGTCGAGCTGGCGCGCAGCTACGGCGCACGAATTCTCGCCATCACCCGGGCCGACTCGCCGCTGGCGCAATTGGCTGATGTGCTGCTGCCGCTGCAAGGCGTCGAAACCTCATTCATCTACAAACCCACGGCGGCGCGCTACGGCATGTTGCTGGCCATCGACGTACTTGCCACCGAGCTGGCGCTGGCCAATCCTGAAGACAATCAAGAGCGTCTGCGGCGGATTAAACTCGCCCTCGACGATTACCGCGGCGGCGACGATCACTTGCCGCTGGGAGACTGACATGATGTACGACACGCTGATCCGCAACGCCCTGATTATCGATGGCAGCAACGCCCCCGGTTATCCCGCCGACGTGGCGATTCTGAACGGCCGCATCGAGCGTATCGGAGACTTGCACGATGCCTGCGCCACCGAAGAAATTGACGCCGCCGGCCGCGTGTTGGCGCCAGGCTTCATCGACGTGCACACCCACGACGACACCGTGGTGATCCGCCAGCCACAGATGCTGCCCAAGCTCAGCCAGGGCGTGACCACAGTGATTGTCGGCAACTGCGGGATCAGCGCTTCGCCGGTGAGTTTACGCGGCGATCCTCCCGACCCGATGAACCTGCTCGGCACCGCAGCTGCGTTCGTTTATCCGAGGTTCAGCGACTACCGCGCAGCCGTCGAAGCGGCAAACACCACGCTGAACGTGGCCGCACTGGTCGGCCACACGGCGTTGCGCAGCAATCACCTCGACGATTTGTTCCGCACTGCCACTGCGGATGAAATATCCGCGATGCGCGAGCAATTGCGCGAGAGCCTTGAGGCCGGTGCCTTGGGCTTATCCACGGGGCTTGCCTACGCCAACGCGTTCTCGGCTTCCACCGATGAAGTGATGCAATTGACCGAAGAGCTGAGCGCGTTCGGCGCGGTTTACACCACGCATTTACGCAGCGAATTCGAACCGGTGCTGGAGGCGATGGACGAGGCATTCCAGATCGGCCGTCATGCGAAATCCCCGGTAATTATTTCCCACCTGAAATGTGCGGGCGCCGGTAACTGGGGGCGGAGTCCGCAACTATTGGCATCGCTCGAAAACGCGGCGAAAACCCATCCTGTGGGCTGTGATTGTTATCCCTATGCGGCGAGTTCTTCGACGCTGGACCTCAAGCAAGTCACCGACGCTCATCGCATTACCATCACTTGGTCAACGCCGCACCCAGAAGTGGGTGGCCGTGACCTGATGGACATCGCCGCCGAGTGGGGCGTGCCGCTACTTGATGCCGCTCGCCGATTGCAACCGGCCGGCGCGGTGTACTACGGGATGGATGAGGCGGATGTACGAAGAATCCTCGCGCATCCGCTGTCGATGGTGGGCTCTGACGGATTGCCGGAAGACCCGTTTCCGCATCCACGCTTGTGGGGCGCATTCCCACGCGTGCTCGGACATTTCAGTCGCGACGTCGGACTGTTTCCGCTGCACACCGCCGTGCACAAGATGACAGGGCTCTCTGCAGCACGATTTGGTTTGAAGGCGCGTGGCGAAATCCGTGAAGGGCATTGGGCGGATCTGGTGTTGTTCGATCCTGAAACGATTCGCGATGTCGCGGACTTCAATGATCCGCAACGGGCGGCGGAAGGGATTGACGGGGTGTGGGTCAACGGTGTGTTGAGTTACAGCGATGGCCAGGCGAACGGCAGAAGGGAAGGGCGGTTTCTGGCGCGGGAAGGAAATTTGAGTAAAGGCTTTCATTGATCGCATTGACGCTAAAAGATCGCAGCCTGCGGCAGCTCCTACAGGGAACGTATTTCAATGTAGGAGCTGCCGCAGGCTGCGATCTTTTGATCTGCTCCGAGTAGTGGCACATTGCAATTAAAGAAAGCCGTCACCGAGCCGAAGTGCTGACATCCATCCCAACTACAATGGGGTGTCTTATCAGTCTGGGAGCAACTCCATGAGCTTCGGTAAAACCACCCCGATCCTGCGGATTTTCGATGAAATCAAGGCAGTGGAGTTCTACGTCGACTTCCTGGGATTCAAGATCGACTGGCAGCATCGCTTCGAACCCGGTTTTCCGCTGTACCTGCAAGTCTCTCGCGGCGAATGTGTGCTGCACCTCTCCGAGCATCACGGTGACAGCACACCGGGCTCGGCGCTACGAATCGAGACCGATGAGCTTGAGGTGTTCCAGCAGCAATTGCTGGCCAAGGAATATCCCTTTGCTCACCCGCAGATTCAGGCCATGCCCTGGGGGAGCCAGGACATGACCATCAGTGATCCGTTCGGGAATCGATTGGTATTTACCAATGCGATCTGTGTGTGAAGCGCATACCTGCTACGAGTTGGGGCTCCGCATGTAAAGGGCCCTGGACGACTGCATTGATTGTAAGTGCGCCGGATAGTCGATGGGAGCGAGTCGCCCAGTGGGGATGTTGATGTCCCTGGGGATCAAGACATTACAGTTCATGCACGTGGGGAAATCGGTTGCTTGCTGAGAATCGGCAACGCCCTTCAGACGTTGCGTCATCACAAATATGTTTTCAGGCAGGACGCTGGCGCTCGATGGACGATTGAGCAATGCGTTCCTGCTCCGGACTTCTGCATGACGTCCGGGAGTACCCGACCTGATGGGGAACAAGTGTCCGGAGTTTCCCAAATGGTCGCGAATATCCCGAGCCAGAGTCGAGTGAAGGCTTACGTCACCCTGATTGGCATAATCTTGTTCAACCTGGGCCATGTAAGTCTCTGGCCGGGTGACTTCAAAGATACCCAAATCCGCTGGCCCGGTTGATGGGGGGAGCGGATTGCGATAAATGACGATCCCGGGATAGGGCGTGTCCCCCAGATGTTCAGGGAAGTTGAAATGCTCCCAGGACGAAAAGCTACCGGTTGCCGTAGTGACCGCTGCATGTGCGGTGTACTCATTCAGTTTATTTCTTGAATACGTTTTGAACGTTGGATTGGCGGCTTCGATTCCGGCGATTTCTCTGCGTGTCACAGGATGCGTCTGAGGGGGAGATAGCGCTTGCCGCGCGGTCAATATCGCTGCTTTTGCGTTTGCAAATTGTCTTGGGGCATCGGTCATCGAAACGGTTTTCACCGAAAACTGGTCGTAGTAGCTCTGAACCACTGGCACATGTGCCAACTCAGCGCGCACGAGCCCTTGTGTATCGACAAATCTCACCGGGTTGTTCCCCACCATGCAATACAGATTCAACCCGTCAGCCGTACCCGCCGGGTCCGGATTGATCCATCGTTGCAACCATGGCGCGTAATACCGTTGGCCGTAGTAATACAGCCCACTGGCATCACGCTCTTTGCCCGAGTAGCGAATGGTTCTGTAATTCGCTTCCAGCGCGTTACGGGCGGCTCGCCACGCAGTGCCGCCAAACGGGTAGTAGCCTTCCTCGCTGATCAAATTTCCTTCAGCATCCAGTTCCATCGAGTTGGACCCAAGGTGGTCGTCAAAGCTGTAACGTATAGCGTCATTCGTGATGGCTGAAGGCGTTCCCCGGCTCCAATGCAGACAACGTACGTTGCAATTGCCTGCCTGGACGCTGATAACCTCGAGATTTTCCCTGTCGCTTACACGGAGTTCCAAGCCTGGTAGGTAGATGACGTCACAGCATTTGGTGATGGTGTGTGCCTTTTTGGTTTGTCGCTTGCGAACGCGCTGACCGTTGCCATCGTAGAGGTACGTTTGCGTATCTGCTTCTTGCTCTGTTCGTTCCAGTAACGTCACGCGGTGCAATCGGTTACGCGTGTCCCACTCCAGAGGTTGGCCTGTCTGTAGTGATTGCAGATTTCCGTTGGCATCGAAGCTGTTTGCAAAATCGGGTTCAGGATCACTCGTTTTCCATGGCAGTCCACGATTGCTGTTCACTTCGATACGCATCTCACGCGTGTAATTGTTCCCCTCACGCTGATGTTGCAGCCTGATCAGGTTTCCACGGTCGTCATAGGTGTAACGCTGAGTGAAATTGAACAGTCGGCTGCGATCGCCCGGGCTCGGCGACCAGTCGGGAAGTGCAGTATGAATGCTTGCCCCATCGTCTTCGCGGCCCGAAGCCTGGATGAGTTGATAAAGGCTGTCGTACTTGTAAATGCTGACGGGCGTTACGCGTTGGTTAGCGTTGTGCTGTTCCGGTTTGCTGCGGTCTTCGACATTCAATACATTGCCGACAGCGTCGTAGGCATAGTGCAGATTTTGCAGAACACGCCCCCCGGAACGCGCGGTTTTCCACTGAGTCATGCGCCCACTTTGAGGCCTGTAAAGCGCCGTACTGGTGATCTTTCCGCCCAACGTCCGGGATTCGATCTGCCCTTGTGCGTTATAGCCGGCCTGATCGAATATCAGACGTTGTTCAGTGGCACCGTTGAGTTGCAGAGTGACTTTATTGAGCTGCCCGGCAACATCGAACCAGAAGCGTTGCGTATGACCTTTGGCATCCGCCTGTTTAAGGACTTCGCCAACCGGTGCGTACTGCCAGGTGGTGGTGTAGCCGGATCCGCTTTCGAGCAGATCATCCCGTTTGGCGGGTTCTTCGGGCCAGCCCGTTGTTTGTGGGTCTTTCAGCAAAAGTCGTGTTTCGCGCAGCAGATTCCCCGTCAGGTCATACTCGCCAAGGAGCCGTTTACCAGCCGTATCGTCATGACGAATCAATCGGCCACACAGATTTTTTTTCGCAGAGTCGGTTGAGCTGTCTGCATAAGTAAAACGTTCGGTGGCTTGGCTGGTTTTTTCTTTGCCTTTTTCGTAAATGACCGTGGGGCGTAACTGATTGTCATAGTGCGTTTTACGATGACTGCCCCGAGAGTCCCAGTTTTCCAATGCTTGTCCTGCCTCGCCGAACAGCGTCAGGCGCCAACCTGCGTCAATGCTTTTTGTTAACAGCAACGCACCCGACAGGCTGCTGACCTGCGTTGATTCCGCTGTTTTCACGCTGTCACCGCTGTGTTGCTTGGTAATTTGGCCATTGATGTGGTGCGGGTAACGAGTAATACGCACCTGAGGCTGAGGGATGGCGTCATTGCACAAGTAGGTGACTTCGCGAACCCGAAGGCCACGACCATCGACGACGTTCAGTGTCGGGGTATTGCTATGAATATTGATGCTCATACGTCGCCTCCCTGTGTAGTTGAAGGGTCAGGCTGTGTGTCGTTCTCGTCTTCAGTAATGGAGTACCAGGGGTGGTAGGTGTGCCGACGTTCGTCGCCGTTAGCATTGATGATACGAATGAGCCGGCCCAGCGGGTCGTGGAAATGTTGATCGAAAAGTTTCGACTGGTGTAAGGACTCATTGTCGATGTACCGATGACGGTCACTGAAACAGGGGCGGTAGGTACGAGTCACCAAACCCTTGGAGTCGTATTCGATGCGTTCACTGACGCGCCAGCGGTGATTGACTTCACTTTTTTGCGCGGTGTCTTTCACCTGCTTCTGAGTGCTTTCTTCATTGATGATTGTGGCTGCACCTGACTCGGCTTTTTGTTTGATTTGTAGCTGTCGACCAAAACCATCCTGGTAGACGACAGCGATACGGGTCTGCTTTTCGGCATCGGTGGGGTATCTGTCCGCCTGCATCATTGCGTGGTAAACCGGTTCGCGCTGCGCGCTAGCGATGAGCTTCTGAAGTTCTTGCTCGTCAGCTGTCTTCTTGGTTTTGAGGCCGGACAGGCGAGTACGAGTACTGGCACAAACATGCCCACCGGGCAATAGATCGCCACGTGTCACCGCTTGTTTGCACACGTCTTGTTCTGGT
This sequence comes from Pseudomonas sp. LB3P25, assembly GCF_054897985.1. Taxonomy (NCBI): domain Bacteria; kingdom Pseudomonadati; phylum Pseudomonadota; class Gammaproteobacteria; order Pseudomonadales; family Pseudomonadaceae; genus Pseudomonas; species Pseudomonas sp. LB3P25. The sequence goes on from NZ_CM142711.1 coordinate 1,058,401, forward strand.
TTGTTTTTGGCTTCAACTTGCCCCATCCAGCTCAGCGAATTGTAGAACCAGACGCTGGCGACATTCTGGAGCGCCTGGTCCGGGTTTTCGATGGCGAGATCAGGCCGGCCCTCGTAACGACGGATGTACGTGGACAATGGCTTGAAGCCGATATATTCACCGTCGATGCTTTTGTAATGGCTGACGGCTTGAACGCGTCCGAATGGATCGTACAACGCTTCCCGGACAATGCCATTGGGGTCGGTGATCTGGGTGGGCTGGAGTGTTCGGTAGTCAATATTTGATGCTGTGGTGGCGCAATCGTCTGGCAGTTTGACGCGGGTGGTCAGGCAGTAATAAGGGTCGTAGGTAATCGCTGTTGGACCCAGCGACTGGCTTTCTTTGAACGTCTGCACTTTAAAGAAACCATCCGCTTTTTCGTAAGTAGCAAAATGGCGTCGTACCGACCAAAGTTTGCTTTTTTTATCCCACTCGGCGTCAGGCGGTAAGGCGATGGGCATTTTTTTGTAGCCACCGTCCTCGAGTTGCCTGGTCATATCAAAAGTTGCTGAGTCCGATGGAGCTTTGAGCCTGTCATAGACCTTCAATGCCACGTCATTGAGCTCGGCTATTTCCAGGTGATCCACCAACGCTTCGACACTGGCGCTTCCATCGGTATAGGTGTCTCCTGTGTCTGGTTTTCTGTAACGCATGAGCGACAGGCCAGTCATGACTTTCCTGGTGTTCCATGACGCTGAGGTGATTAGCTGAAGCAGGTTTTCATAATTGATGGCTTTGGGTTCCAACCCCCCAGCCACAGGCGCCTTGGGCAGTTTCAATGCATTGGTTCGCTGTAGATAACGCAGACCCAGGCGCCAGGCCTGAGGTGTGACAACGTGGATGAATTGAGCCTTTGTTTCGTTCACGTAGTAAAACTGTTGGGCTACATCATGGTCATCTCCCCACCATTTTTTCTGCCAGATGTCTGTAAACGGTGAGGGGTCCTGTTTCCTTTTACGTCGTGCGTAACTGATCTCCAGGCTGTGGGTGAGGTGGCCGTAGGCGTCCCATTCCAGATTGATCGAATGAGTGCAGCGAGGATCATCGGGGATGCGTTCGTATTGATAACTTATGGACTCCGCCCTCAAGGGATGCACGATGGAATAGGGGCTGTGTTTATCCAGACTCCGAAGCTCGCGTATCAGATAACGGTATTGTTCTACCGAATAGGGATGGTTTGCCTTCGGGTCCATGTCCTGACCGTAAATCTCTACCCGCAACGGGCGTCCGTTCAACGCTCTGGCGAACTCACGGCGCCGGGCAGGGGTGTTGTGGACAAGGCCGTCAAGGGACGACTCAAGCTCATGGTTTTCGCTCATTTGCAGCACGGTGGGGCTGAGCGGAACGGCAGATGCATCGCTGTGGTTGTAATCCTGATTGACCAGGTCTATTTCTTCACCGGTGTGGAACCAGGTCTTGGTCAGTTTCGTGACACCCGTGACGGACGGGCTATCGGTTTGCTGGAGCAGACCGAACCCCTGAAACATTCGCTCGCCGCTATCGTAGACGCCCCGTCGATACTTGAATCGTTGGGTTAATTGAGTGTCCGTGACTTCATCGAATTGAGTCTGTTTTTTGACAAGATGCACTGCAAAGGGAAGGCGTGAGATCGCTGGTTGGTTGTTCTGGAGTAAATGTTCTTTTTCGTCCAGCCACTCTTGTGCAGAGCTGCGATAACGAATGCTGCCACTGGCACCCATATTGTTATTGGTCGTATTGAGCAGGTAGGGCTTCTTTTCAACAAAGTCATATCGCCAATGCCGTTCTACCTCCCCCGGCAGGCTGAAAACCAGGCTGGAGCAGCCAAGCCCCTGCAGATCGGTAGCGCTGACCTGGCAGAATCGGTCATAACGCAGGCCTTCGGGCCATGGCAAAACGACCCCCCGATGCAGACTATTGCCTCCCCTGTTCATAAAAATGCGCGCACCCTCCGCTTGCAAATAGATCAGGTCGGTAGCACCCGAGCCGTCCAGATCGGCCAATAGAATGCGTGATGCGTCAAATGCCTCGTAGGTGAAATCAAGGGTGGCGATAACCCGGCCCTTTGCGAAGCGTCCGCGACCCAGGTTGGGCCAGCATTTCACTTCGTTGTGGCGGATACGGATCAGGTGTTGTTGGCCGCTGCCCAGAAAATCGCTGAAAGCGACCAGTTCACCGCGAGTGTTGCCAGGCACTGGCAAGTCATCCTCATCATCCAACCGTGACACTTCGATTGAGGGCGCGAACCGGGCGGTTTTCTGGTGGGCATACAGTCGAACACTGCGCGGGCCCAGCATTATCAGGTCGCTGAGCCCGGCTCCCATCAAATTAGCCAACTGTCCTTGAGGGTTGAAGAACTCTGCTGGAACGGCGGCAAATGAAGTGAAGTTCGACCATTTGCCATTGGGACTCAGGGTGAAAAAACCACTGAGCCCGGGTCGCATCACGATCCAGTCCGGACGACCGTCACCGCTGATGTCACCCAGAAACTGTCGAAGGGGTTTATTGCTATCGGCCAATGGTATTTCTGGCAGCTCATGCCATTGTGCGTAGGTGACGTGGTCCGTTCCCTTCTCATCTCGTAACGGTTGGCTGTAGCGCCAACTTTTGTCCGTTTGGTGAAGTACTCCAGGCAGCCCCTCTCCCAGCAAATCTACAAATTGAAAACGCTGACTGTGGTTGAGACTGGACAACGCATCGAAGGCTTTGTAACCGTCAGCGTCAGGTTTCAGAGTGAAATGGGTGTACGCGAACTCAAGCGGCGGTTGGTAGCTGCCTGTTTCTTTGCCACAGGATTGGGGCAACGCAGCACTCAGGCAGCTGTAGGATTGAGCGCTGGCATGGTACTGAAGCAAGACGCGACGAACCAACACCGGCTCTTTGCCCATGGACGTTTCATTGGGGAAGTAATGAAACATCAGGACTTGCCGGCACAAGTACCGAGTCCCTAATTCAAAACCGTAAGCGAATTCCGAGAATGGATCACCGCGTACAGACCATGCGGGAGTCGTTCTGTAGTCGGGCGTCTTATCGGGTGTTGCGTTGACCTCGTCGTAGTCGAAACGCAGTTCGAAATGCCACTGTTGATCCTTGAGGCCATCGATTTTGCACAGGTACAACTGTGAATCGGCTTTGAAATTGCCATAGCGCACGCGGCTCGGATAACGCTGGGCACGGTAATCGGCAGGGCCCGTGTTGGGCTCCTTGTCCGTGGCGTACTCATAAACAATATGTTCGCCATGAGCATTCATGCTTTCTTCGAGCAACCATTCGGCGACCCGCACCGGTGCGTCGGGATCTGCGCGACGTGCCGACGGTGTCTTTCCGTACACGTGCTGGCTGCCGTCGGCAGTATGTATCAGCCAGAAGCCGGGTTTGTCGGTGGCGCTGGACCAGTGTTCGATCAAGTCGAAATCGGCTTCGATCCGGGGGCGGTAGCGCACCACATCATGCTGCACCTGTTGTTCGCCGACACCGCACGTTTTATGAGTGGATTGGATTGCCCCCGTCGTTTTGTCCCGTTCAGGCAGCCACACTGCGCCACTGGGGCCGACGAACAGATCATCGTCGGTGTAGGCCGGGACGCCCAGGTGGGTACGTCGTGCGACAGTCGTCAACGACAGTGTCCAGCCGAGACCGAACATACCGTTGCCTTGAGCACTGCTGTAGCGCAATGCCAGGGCCGGAGCATATCCGCGCCCAGGTGACACCGGCAGCGGGATCTCGCAGGTGGCCGTACCGCTGGAGCCGACGGCGCCCAAGCCGTGACCAATGCCTTGAATCGCACCGCCGCCCTTGGGCAGGGTCGCAGGGGTGACGTGTATATCGGCTTGTTCGTTCATTGCACACCTCCATTGGCCCTGGCGGTGTACTGCACGTGCACGATGATGTCGGTCAGTGATTCGAGCATGCTTTTCTGTGCGGCAGGATTGGGGAACGACAACTGCCATTTCGATATGGCGCCGGTGTATTCAAAAGGCAGGTAGCGGTCGTCCTGAAAGTTCAGCGTGAACAGACCGTTGTCGTCGATACCCGTCGACAGGGCGATTTGCTGATTGGCCCGTAGACTTTTCATGACCGTCTTGTCGGTGCCGGGCATGACGACTTCGCTGCTCGTCTGGGTCAGCGTGGCACAGATATCTTCATAAGGGCCGAGGATGGACGGCAACGAAATACTGATGCGCCTGATCCGGCGCAGACGGTGCCCCGGGTAATCGTTTTCAAACAGGCTCTGCGTCAATTCAAACTCGCACGAGCCCGTGTCGACCAGTAGGGACTTGATCCCTTTAATCGGCGTTTTGTCCGCTGCGGGCGTATCGTCCCAGGGTTTGTTTATCGATGGCGAAGGCGTGTCCGTGACGTTTTCCTTGATCTCTTCCTTTGCGTGGAGCCGGCGTAACGACACGGTCTTGCGGATTTCCAGCTCGCGCTCGTTGCCCAGCAGATAGGCGTTTTTCATCTTCATCAAGCCCAACTTCATGCGCTCACCGGGGCCGAGCCCACGGTAGGTGCTGTTCCAGGTCTGGTGCTGGAAGAACGGCTGAGTGGTGTGGTCGGCGGTCTCATAACGCCAACTCCGTTCGGTGAACTGGCACAGAGAGAACGTTGAGTCATACGCCTGGTAGTAGAAGCTGGAGAGTTGATGGGTGAACCACTGGTAGAGCTGTGAGTTGGTGAAGCGCTGGCTGAGAAAATCGTAGGAGGTCCGGGCTTGATCCAGAGACGTTTGAGTCTGTTGTAACAGCAGTTGTGAAGCGGTCTCTCGTTCGGTCTCCAGGGCTAGTTGCGCATCGATCTGGGCGATTTCGAGTTTTGCCTGGTCGCGGGCGAGCGTCCAATCTTGATGGCGGCGTCGATATTGCGCGGCACGCTCAAGGGCTTCGCCTGCGCCATAGGCCGCGGTTGCTACGCCTTGGGCCATGGCCATCATGGCAAGCGGGCCACCCTCCAGGCGAGCCCCGCCGTCTGCCAGGCCAAATATGTTGGGAACCACCTTCAGACCCTGGCCGCCTGCATGAGCCGCATGGGCGCCTGCTTCAGCGATCCGCCCCTCTAGATGGAAAGCGCAGGCCGTCACTTCTTCCTGATTGACGATCTCATTAACCAGTTGACTGTAGTAATCCCGACGGCATTCAACGATGGCTTTACTGGCCAGTAATGCTTCCCGGGTTTTCTGGTCGATCTTCAGGGCCTGGGTCTGCAGGTCTACCGCAATGCTCGCGATATCCCAGATGTGCTGCTGCTGAAGCTCTTGATAACTGGCCTGCTCGCTACGTTCGATGAACGACATCAGCGTTGCACCGAACTGAATCACCGTGTCTACCGCACTCATGGCATGGGCATGCAGGGCACTGAAACGGTAAGGCGGGATCTCTGTGCCCAAACGCTGGGCCATGCCGGGCTCCGCAGCGCGAGAGGGATTGGCGCCGAGCTGATTGCCTGAAACGGCTGGAGTCGTAAAGAGCTCAAGCCTCAGGGGGCGACCCACAATATCGAGATGATGCCTGAGGTTGTGCAGGCGACTTTCGAGTGTCTCCCAGCGTGGGAACAGGACGGGGTTGAAGGGCAAACGCGAATGCGGCGCGTCAATCGCATGCGCAGAATGTGAATGGACATAAGGGCGAATACACAGTTCAGGGGCCAGTCCTGGTGCGACGGTTGTCGGTTGGTGTTTGCCGTCTTCACCCAGTTTTTTTTCAAACTCACGGAGTTTTTTGTTGGGCTCCTCACTGAATTTTTTCAACGTGATTGCTGCCCATAGATCGGTTTGCCTGACATCCGGTCGTGGGCCCAACAGGTTCTGTGCGCGCAGATACCAGAGCTTCGCGTCGGTCAGGCTGTCAGGGGTCAATTCGCGATACGCGGCGTCGCCGCGATTGAGCAGAATGTCGATGTAAAGCACGTACAAGGCTTTGCGAAAATGCACGGGGTGACTCAGTGCAATCTGGTGCGGATCCTGTGGCCCCTGGAGGGCGTAGCTGGATTGGCCGGGCTTGGGAATGCGGGTGATCAGTGGCACCGCGTTCCAATAGTCAGGGTTACTGTCACTGACTGCTTTTCGGGCGGGATTGAACAGGCAGTGCAACCAGCGCTCGGCTTCGGCGTATTGGCGCTCCTGGTTGAAACGGTGTGCCACCAGCCAGGGAAGGTAGAGAAACAGTTCGACGAAGTAGCGACCGTAGGCGCCGTAGAAATCCAGTTGCTCAGACGGTTTACCACTCTCGAAGGGCGGCTCTTGCAGATGCTGAGAGGACCAGCTCAGCAACGAGTCCATACTTTCTTCTGCGCGCTCGATCAGGTGCCTGGCGAAGGTGATGTTCATCCGGATGGGGTGGCGCGGCTGGTTTTTTTGAGCCTCGCTATTTTTTATTCCAGACTCATTAAAGTCGATGAAGTCTGTCGTACCTAACGTGGTGTCCGTCAGGGATTTGATACGAGGAGTTTGCGACGAGGCTGGTTGGAAAATGGACTGGAGCATTTCCGGCCTGGAGGATGGCCAGCGCTCCAGAAGCGCAATAACCGTCTCGTCTTTCTCGGCATTCAGTTTCGTGCGAGGCGTTACTTTTGAAGTGATCAAGGCATCCTTGTCGATAGCGAGCGACATGCAGAAATCGACAAATGGAATACTAAAATCTTCACGCTCAAATTCACCGATATGCAAAACGACGCAGAGTGAAGAAGTCGATTGATCACAGGTAGCAATGGTGCGAGTGATTCCCTTCAATTCCGTTAAGGTCATGCCGTTAATTGTTTCGGCCAAACAGTAACCTTGCACGCAGGTCTGCGGCGTACTCCAGCTCCCGTCATATTTCTTGAAACACATGTTCAGACGAAACAATGGATTGGTTTTGTCCTTGTTATCTTCATGGGTCGTTTGATCATGAAAGATGCATTCAGCCCAGATCACATATAAGCGATTGTTGAACATGACCGGGCGAATAGTGTGTTCGAGGGTGCTTTCGGAAACAGGCAGATTGATGCGGTGCCAGTCGGACCATGCTTGTGGTTCAGGTGCATCATATTTGGCAGACCGGGAGCCGGGTACGACGGGGCGACACGCCATGTCCAGCGAACGCCAATACCACGTATTGGCAGCACGGGATTTGGCAATGAAGTAATAGGTGCTGTTGGCGAAATCGGTTCCATCGATGTAGCCATTGACGATTTCAAGATTGGCCACTTCCTCCAGTCTGGACAGATAGGCCAGCACGGCCGTTTGCACGGACTCGGCAGTGAGCTGATTACGGTTGAGGTCATTTTCCAGTTGCGCGAAGCTTTCGGTTCTGGTCTTGCGAAGCGTCGGATCAAGGTACGCCGCCGGGAAATAGTACAGGCGCTGATTAGCTGTCCAGGCCTGGTAGTGATGCATGACGGTGCGCCAGGTTTCGACTTGATCGGTTGGAATCTGCGCGGCGTGATACCCCGGTTCCATGTTGGCCAGAATGTTGTTGATGTATTGCTGAAGGCTCGCAATGGCGCAGGCGACCAGACTGGTCGGCACGTCTTGGCTGACCAGCACATCAAGCAACCAATAGTGGTAAAGGTCGTCGGCCGTTTTGAGATGCTCTGCGATCTTCAAGGCGTTCAGTGTTTCGTCTTGCGGCGCGATCGCTGACAGATAGAGCCCGAGTTGCGCATCACGCAGGCTTTCACTCAGTTGTTTTTCAATAGCTGTAGACATGTTCATTCCTTGAGCATGTAACGAGATTAGTGACTGGCCGCCATGATGGCTTCACCCACTGTTTTCCATTGACCGGCCGAGCTGTTGCTGTCGAGAGCCGCGGCCCAGAGCAGTGCGGTCGCGCTAAGCCCGGTGGTTTTACAGGTGTTGTGACAGCGCATAACCCAATCAATGTCCTTCATTGATCTGGCCTGGTTGAACTGCAGCTTCGAGGTGAGTGCGGTGATTTCAGCCGTGGTCCAACTCATTAGTTGGGCCAGACGTTCGTTGACAGCGCTTGTCTCACGACCGGCGGAGTTGGCGAACTCCAGGTAGCTCAAAAGGCTTTTTTCCGGCTGCTGGTAAGTGCTCATGAAATGGTTGAAGCGGTCGAGCAGATACAAGGTTTTGAACGACAGCCTCAGCTGTCCATCCGGTGTGTCCAGCCAACGGGCGGTGCTCAGGAGCGCACGCAAGGCCTTGTTGCTCAACTGCAACCGGACAGCGGCCTCGGCATGGCGCAACAGCGGATGCATTTTGCGCGCAAGTTCGTGCGAGTCTTTTGAGTCCAGGGCCGAGGTGAGCGTCTGGTGGACTGAGGTTTCTGCCCATATCACTACATCTTTTGCACAGTTCATGGGCAGCAGGAACGTTTCCTGCAAAAACGTTTCGATCAGATGCTGCTGTCGATCATGGGCCAGCAGGATCAGGTTTTTAAGTTTTTGCCTGGCGTCGCTCTTGAGCCTGAGGTCTTTATCGGGATCCGCGTCCAGACTCAGCTCAGCAAACACTTTCTCCAGTGCTTCTGTCAGCTTTCGCGGAACATCGTCTTCGATCGTGGGGGCGAAATCTTTGACCAGGCCTTTTTCATCCAGCAGGGTAATTGCCAGCTTCGCCCGCCAATCAATTTTTTCCGGCAGTGCCAATGTCGCCAATTCTTGTTCCGTTACCGCGCACTTGCGTGTTTCGGCGCCAAGTTTGGTGAGGTGGTGCTGCAAATCCCCCAAGAGATAGTCATCACTGCTTTGTAGTTCAAGAACACGTTGCAGCATGGGGATGTCGTAGGCGCATTCTTTAATCCAGCGGGATGCCCAGTCCAATTGCATCATCACATCAAGGAGGTTGAAGACAGAATCACCTTGGGGCGCTTCATTAATCAGGACGACTTCATCGATGCCCCCCGTCGAGGTGCCAAACGGATACATTCCCCCCTCGGGACGAAATGATTGCAATAGCAGGGTTGGACGTTGTCGGTGGCTGAGTTCATCGAAAGCACTGCCACTCCATTCAAGTTTTTGCCCCTCCAGTGACGTGACCTGTTTCTGGTCCGTGGTTTGAATCTGATTGATGTAGATCCACGGCACCTCCTTTTCGTCTGACCCGCTGGTAAATCTGAGATCAAGTTTTTTGTCTGTTGTGGCGTCGGCAAACCATTGCGTGTTGGTGCGCAGGGTTGACCCGGCAAGCAAGGTGGCCTCGCCCGGCCCATACTGATCCGGGAGCTGAAAATTCGCGACCAGTTCGAAATATTGCGCTCTTTTTTGGCCTCTTATTCGAAGGGTTCGTCTGCCGGCATCACCGGTTGCCAGGCACCTGGAAATACTTTCCCCACCCAGCAAATTGACCAGCGTCGAACTTTCAGCGATCGAAAGACCGAACATTCGCGCCATTCGCGCCTGGCGATAAATGGACGACAGCGTGCGCAAGTCACACTTGAGCGAACCCAAGTATCGTTGCGTGTTTTTGACGACCCGCAATAGTGAATCCTCTGTCAGAGGCAAACCAAGGCTGACGCTCAAGTGCTGGAGAATGGTGTGAGAGCCACGGTCCGAACCATTCGCCAGGAATGTGCGGCCATCGAGCTTCAGTGGCGTGTCGAACACTCGGGCCTGATTGAAAACCTTATCGAGTAACGCGGTGTTATCACCCGTCGCGCAAGGCGATACATGGTGCAGCAGCGCGGCGAACTCTTCAGCCGTGACTGAATGCTTGCGACTCAGATAACGATAAACCCCGAGGGCCTGGATGACATAGCTGTCGAGTCGCATCTGTGTGTTGCTTGGCCGCGATTCAAGTGCGCTGCATATCAGGCTGTCCAGCTCGCAGAAGGGGATGTCCAGCCAGCGCTGGAGGCGGATCATTCGATGCAGGCGTTCGAGTTGGTCCTCGGTCGCATTCGCGATTTCCCCGGGCTTTGTGTCTCTGTCCAGCGCTATGCTTTTGTCAGTGACAGCGAGCGGACCGTTGACGTAACGGGCTCCATAGGGCTGGGAAAAAGGCGCCGACAATGTGTAGTGAGAAGATTGGCGTGGCGCGTATTTGCCCTGCGCCAGCAATGCTTCCATTTGCTCGGCTTTGAGTTCGGTTCGTTCCAGGAAGGTATTTATTTTTCTCAGATCGGAAATGGACGCGCTGCCGTAGATCTTTTCCCAGTAGCTGTCCTTTTGCTTGCGTTGTTCCTCGGGCGTGAGCCTGTTGTACGTTGCATCTGTCAGGACCCACTCAGCCCATGGCAGTTCTGTCAGCAGTGCCTGCTGTTTCGGACCCAACCCTGACATCAGCCGCTGAGCTTGATCAGTGGATGTTTGCAGCCCCTCGCCGTACCGAGGATTGTCCAACGGCGAGAGAGGAAGGGATTGGCTGATGCGGTAATTCAGCTCCCCGAGTGTCGGTGTGTTCGCGCTCAACCCCAGCAGGCACTGATGGTGGAAAAACTCATAGGGCAGGGCAAAGGGATAATACCGCTGCGCTAAAACGTCGTAGGTCGATTTGCCTTTGTCGCCGGTGGTCGCCAGCGCCTTCTGAATATTTTTATCCAGCGTCGAATTGACGATTCCGAGCATCGGTTGCGCAGTGAAGGTGGTTTGCTGATCAATCGACAGGTCGGCCAGATCCGGGCGTCGTTTTTCCAACGGGATTCGGTTGTTTTTTTCATCAGCTGAGGTTGAGGGGCAGGACTCCAGTTGCAGGGCAAACCGGTACAGCGCTCTAAGGTAGGCGACCGGTGAGTCGATGGCCGCGATCGAGTCGTTCTTGCAGGCATCGTCCCAATTCTCTTTGAAAAGATGGGTGTAGGTGGGGCCCTGTTTCTCGACCGCACGAATGCCCGGGGGATACCAGTGTTGCTGTGCCGTTCCTTCCGACGTCCGGTGCTCTCGATAGAGGTGGCTGATCTGGGCGGCGTAACAGTGGGCGTTGGCGTAAAGCGATTTTGTGTCGATGGGGGAAGCGTACTGCTTGAGCGTTGGATCGCCGTTGATCGCGGTGTCGATGCGGCTCTTGAAGCTGGATTCGGTGAGCGCGGTGATGGCGAACACCGAGGTGAAGCCCAGCTTTTCTTTGAAAAGGATTTGAAGGGTGTTTTTTTCTGGATCGGGTTCAAAGGCCTTGATCAGTGACTGGAGTAGGGGGTTGTCGTCCATGCCGATGAGTCTCTTTAGTTGGGACTCTGGACGTTACTCAATGACGCGGCGGCGCGATGTCAGTTTCTCCATGCGGTGAGAGCTGGAAGTTTCGTCGATCTGAAGGGGAAGGGAGGCGGGCGGCTGTAGGAATGCGAAACACCCGCCAGTATCGGACTGGCGGGGAGCTGCAGCGCAGGCCTTACACCCGGAAGTGGCTGACCATCATCTGCAACTGATTGCCCAACCGCGCCAGTTCAACACTGGAGGCGGCGGTTTCGTCGCTGGCGGCGGCGGTCTGTTCGGACACGTCGCGCACGTTGATGATGCTGCGGCTGATCTCTTCAGCCACGGCGCTTTGCTGCTCGGCAGCGGCGGCGATCTGCTGGTTCATCGACTGGATGTTGGACACCGTGCGGGTAATGTTTTCCAGTGACACGCCAGCCTTGCGCGTCAGGGCGACGCTGCTGTCGGTCAGGGCGCGGCTGTTGTTCATCACCGCCGACACCTGTTGCGTGCCATTTTGCAGACCGGCCACCAGGCCTTCGATTTCTTCGGTGGACTTTTGCGTGCGTTGAGCCAGGCCACGGACTTCGTCGGCCACCACGGCAAAACCTCGACCGGCTTCACCGGCACGGGCCGCTTCGATGGCGGCGTTGAGCGCCAGCAAGTTGGTCTGTTCGGCCACGGCCTTGATCACGTCCATGACGCTGCCGATCTTGTCGCTTTCCTGTTGCAGCACGCTCATGGCTTCGGTGGAGCGCGCCACTTCGGTGGCCAGGCGTTCGATCTGGGCGATGGCTTCGTTGACAACCTTGTCGCCTTCGCGGGCTTCGCCGTCAGCAGCGGCCGCCGCCTGGGAGGCTTCTTCGGCGTTGCGCGCGACTTCCTGCACGGTGGCGGTCATCTCGTGCATGGCGGTGGCCACCTGATCGGTTTCGATCTTTTGGCTGTTCACCCCGGCGCTGGTTTGCTCGGTCACAGCCGACAGCTCTTCGGCAGCGCTGGCGATCTGGGTGACGCCGTCGCGGATGCCGCTGATCAAGTCGCGCAAGGTCACGCCCATGCGAGCGATGCCTTGTTGCAACACGCCGAGTTCGTCGCGGCGAGTCACTTTGACGTCCTGGGACAGGTCGCCGCTGGCGATGCGTTCAACCACGGCCAAGGTGTCGCGCAGCGGGCCGGTAATCTGACGGGTGATGATCACGGCAGCAATGATGCCCACCAGCAACGCAAGCAGCGTGCTGATCAGCTGTAGCGTGCGAGCCTGGGCGCTTTCGGCGTCACGACGGTCGAGCTGGATCTGATACAGCTGGTCGCTCAGGGTCACGATGGCGGCGCCCTGGTCGGTCATTTCCTTGCGCGCCTGCACCGCATCGGTGTTGGCTGCTTTATAAGCCTGCAAGGCGCTGCGGTAGTGGGTCAGTGCGGTTTCCAGCTGACGCAGAGCGTCTTGCTGAGTGTCGGCGAAATGCACATTGAGGGGGTTGAGGCTGGCGATCGCCACGTCCAGCTGGCTGACGGCTTTTTGCTCGGTCTCGGCGTTGGTGGTCGCGGTGTAGCCGCGCACTTCGTAGCGGGCCAGCAAGAAGGCTTCCTTGGCCGCCGTGATGGCCTGGAATTGTTCGAAGCGCTGGTCGCTCAGAGGCATTTGCTGCACGCGGGTGTTGATGGCGTTGATCAGCGTGTTGGCGGTGTCGGCATTGACGCCCATGGCGTCGCGCGCGCTATTACCGGTGCGGTAGGCGCTGCGCATTTTGTTCAGGGACGTCTTGTAGGCGTCGATGACGGCGCCTTGCTCTTTGAGCAGCTTGAGGTTTTCCGGGCTCTTGAATTTCACCAGCAGTGCTTGTTGCTGAGCGGAAAACGCGTCGAGGGTGGTCTGGACGTTCTGTGCGGCGGTTTCGTCGCCGTTGGTCAGCATGTATTGCAGGCGAACCACGCGCAGCTTGGTCAGGCCGGCATTGAGCTGGGTGATGTCGCTCATCCAGTTGCTGCGGTCAATCAACCCGCCCAGGCTCGTCCAGCCGGTCAGGGCGAGGACGCAGGTCAGGGCCAGGACCAGGCCAAATCCCAAGCCCAGCTTCATATTCACGCTGATATTGCCGAACCAGCTATTCATCAAAAGTCCTCCAGGAACGTTGTGCTTCTTGATCGTCGGTTGGCTGGAAGATTGTTGTTTTTGATAGCCAGCAAGGTGTGTAACAGGACTGTATCGGCAGCCATTGCGAGAGCTGAATGGTTTTTGTGGGGCCGATATGTAACAAGGCTTTTGTGCAGGTCTTAAGCTTTTTTTCACATGAGTTTCACCGGCTGCCGACGCCAGCCTCTTTACCCTCGCGGCATCGAATGAACGTAATGCGTGCCGGCGAGGCGGTTTGATGTGGTATTGAGACTGAGTCTGTTCGGGGTAAAACGCTCGATTGATCTGAGCCGTTTTGCCCGCTATCGCAATGCGGCTGTCGTGCTCACCTCGGCACTGTTGGTGATTGCGCTGACGGTCTGGCTGTTGCATCCTGCCGCTGTACCGGACCTGGCCCACGGTAATGTGGCCGGCGCCCGGGCGTTGAAGGTCGATTGGGCCAAGGGCAACGTGATCGTGCTGGTGCGTCACGTTGAACGCTGCGATCACTCCAGCGCCGCCTGTCTGAACGGTAACGATGGCATTACCGAACGCTCTCGCAGCGTCGCGGTGGGTGTCGGTGCGCAGTTCGAACAACTGGGGCTGAACAAGACCGACATCTACAACAGCCCCATGCTCCGTACAGCGCAGACCGCTGGCTACATGTTCAACAAGGTCGGTGTCGGTGAAGAATGGTTGATCAATTGCAAGGGCACCATGCTGCGCGACGCTCTGGCGCACAAGGTGGCCGGGCGAAACCTGATTCTGGTGACCCACAGCGAATGCATGTCACAACTTGAGAAAGACCTCAAATTGCCGACCTCAACCCTCGGCTACGGCGCTTCTTTGTTTATCTCGGCCGAAACACCTCAGGCACCAAGGATGCTCGGTGTCATCGAAGCCTCGGACTGGCACTCGGTGACCGCCGAATGAATTCACTTTCTGGATCAGGACACACGATGTTGACTTCTTCCCGCTACCGCTTTTACTGGGTGAACTTCGGCATTCCGCTGGCCTGTGCGGTCGTGGTTTTCCTGCTGTTCGACCTGACCAAAATCGACATTGCTTTCAATGATCTTTTTTATGACCCGGTCACGCAGACGTTCCCGCTGGATCATGTCCATCTGTTCGAAAAGATCACCCATAAATGGGCGCGGATCATCCCGAACTGGACCGGAGAGTTAGCGATCGTCGGCGCCTTGCTGTCGTTTCTCTGGCCGCGTCTGAAGGCCGAAAAGCATTCGAAAATCATCGCATTCCTGGAAAAAATCAAAGTCGCGCCAGTGCTTCGGTTCGCCAGCAAGCGCCGTCGGGACTTCCTCTACGTGGTGGTCGCGTTCTCCGTCTGCACCGGTGTCATCCACTACCTCAAGGGCCACACCAGCGTGTACTGCCCGGTCGAAACGACCCAGTACGCGGGGAAAATCGAGCACAAGGAGTGGTATGAGAATTTTGATCTGCTGAAAGTCGCTGGGGAAGGTCGCTGCTGGCCGGGCGGACATGCCTCGGGCGGCTTCACCATGCTGGCGTTGTACTTCGTGGCGCGTCGTTACCGCTGGCGCTATTCCAAAGCGGTGATGTACGGCTCGCTGCTGCTCGGTTTCGTCTACGGCACGACACGGGTTCTGCAAGGCTGGCACTATATGTCCCACACCTTCTGGGCCGGGATCTTCGTATGGCTGGCGTGTTTGCTGACAGCGCTGGCGTTCTATGGGCGAGCGAGGCTGGAGCAACCGGTGCTGCAAGCGCATGAGCGGCCTGAAAGCGTTGCACAGCCGCAGACGGCTAGCTGATTCAAAAGACTTGAACGACAAAACCCGCCAACCCTGAAGAGGGGGGCGGGTTTTTTGTTGTCCGTCTTGTGGGGGGAGTCGGGAGATTGCCTTCGCGAGCAGGCTCGCTCCTACAGAAAAACAACGGGCTAAAAAAAGGAATACGGGGCGAATTCTTAACAAAGTGTGAACAACTGGTGTGATCTATTAATAGCAACCCTTGCTTTCCCTTAATGCCTGGCTGGCCATGCCAAGTGAGCCCTTGATTGAAACGCCCCCCCATTCCATCGCCGGCTGCAAAACGTTTTGTGCCCGGAAAAGCTATTCGCAGGTTAAGCATCGTCGCGGTCATCCTACTGATTGGCGCAGCGATGGTCGGGTACTGGATGTTTACACCGCCGGCGCCGTTTGTTCCGTTGAGTGGTCTGGATCCTTCCGCCGTATCGATGATTGCCTTGGGCGACCAGGGCAGTGGTGATCTGCAACAGTGGCGAGTGGGGCAGGCCATGGAGCGAGTCGCGGCCAGAGACGGGCGGCTGGACATGGTCGTGTTGTTGGGCGACAACTTCTATGGCAAACCGCTGACCAGTACCCACGACCTTGGCTGGCAAATGAAATTCGAGCGCGTCTATTGGGGCCAGTGGCTGAGTCATGTGCCGTTCTACGCCGTGCTGGGCAATCACGATTACCCCGCGTCGCAAAAGGTCGAGCTCGAATATGGCCGGCAGCACAAGGGCTCGGGTCGCTGGCAGATGCCGAGCAATTTCTACGTCAAGGATTTCGGCAGCGTCGATGGTCGCCCGTTGGTGCGAATGGTGTTCCTCGACACCTCGGCGCCACGGGAATCCTTTCCGCGTCAGATCGACTTGCTTGACCAAGCCTTCCAGCAACCGGGACCGGCACCTGTATGGCGCATCGCGGCGGCCCATCACCCGGTCCGCAATCATGGCCAGCATGGTGAGGACGGTGAACTGGTCAACCTGTTGTTGCCCGCACTGGAACGCAACAAGGTCGACATGTTCCTGGCCGGGCACGACCACAACCAGCAACTGCTGCTACGCGCCGCCGAGCCAGCCTGGGTGGTTTCCGGGGCTGGGGGCCAGAAACTCTACGCCGTTGGCGCCGGAGCGCAGGACACCTCGTTTGCCACCGCACACGCCGGTTTTGCCAAACTTGATTTGAATCCCAGCCAATTGCGGCTGACCTACTATGACGATCGAGGCAACCTGGAAACCGGTTATCGTTGGGACCGGGATTGTCAGTGGATGGCCAAAGGCTGTCTGCTGCCCGATGTTGCGCAAAAGGTGGTCGTGCAATAACACGATGAGCGCTTAGCGGAACCCGGCACTCGGCGCCGGGTTGATCAACGCTGTCAGCACATGATCCTGCCAGCGCCCGGCGATACTCAGGTAGGCCTTGGCGTAGCCCTCACGTTCAAATCCCAGGCGCTCCAGCAGCCGCGCACTGCGGTCATTGCCAGGGATGTAATTGGCCATGATCCGGTGCAGTTTCTGCTCATCGAACATGTAGCCGATTCCCGCTTCCAGTGCTTCCTGCATCAATCCCTGGCCCTGATGCGTTTCGTCGATGTGGTAACCGAGATAGCAGGCCTGAAACGCCCCGCGAGTGATGCCGCTGAAGTTACAGGCGCCGATCATCTGGCCGTTGTCCGGATCCAGCAGCGCGAAATGCACCGCAAGGCCGGCCTGGAAAGCGCTGGCTTGCACCTCAAGGCGCGGGCGGATGTTTTCAGGGCTGTGGTAATCGGCGGGGCGAATCGGCGACCAGCGGGCGAGATGCCTCAGGTTGCGCCGGTAGAAGTCGCTTTCCAGCGCCGCCTGTTCAGGGGCGAGCACTGCCAGCGTCAAGCGTTTACAAGGCAGGGACAACAGCGGCATAGGGCGCTCCGGTTCGCGGGGATCGTCGCGCAAGCATTGCGTGGCCAGCGGAAAAACTCAAACCGCCAGCGGCAATGTCACGATAAAGGTGCTGCCCTTGCCGTCGCTCATGCCAATCACCGTGCCGCCATGGGCTTCGACCAGCTCGCGCACCACCGTCAGGCCAATGCCAAGGCCTGCACCGTTGAAGCCGACGGCGTGAACGTCTTGCACAAACGGCTCGAAGATAAACGGCAGGGCCTGGGCGGAAATGCCGATGCCGTCATCGCAAATGCTCATCTCCAGCACGTCGGCTTCAGCGGTCACCGACAGCGTGACATTGCCACCCGGCGGTGTGTATTTGGCCGCGTTGCCCAGCAGGTTGCCGAGAATCTGCGTAAGGCGCACCGGATCACCATTCACCGCCAACGCGCACTCGGGCAGTTCAGTGGTGAAGTGCAAATGGTGATCCGTCATCACCGGGCTGCACACGTCGATGGCCTGATGGATGATCTGCACCATGTCCACGATTCGGCAATCGAGGCGCAACTTGCCGGTGCTGGCGCGGGAGACGTCGAGCAAATCGTCCACCAGTCGCGACATGTGCTGCACCTGGCCTTCGATCAGCGCCTGCATGCGCGGCAGTTCCTCACTGGGCACGCGCACCAGACGCCCGGCGATCATGCTAATGGGCGTCAGCGGGTTGCGCAGTTCGTGGGCCACCAGGGTGAGGATGTTGCGTTGTTGTTCCAGGGTGTGTTCGGCCGAGGCTTGCAGGTCTTGCGCGCTGAGGGCCGCGATCACCAATTGCGCGTTGGCTTCACGCATCTCCAGGAACAGCCGTTGTTCTTCCTGCGTGCGTTTTGGTTTTTCTGCATCGGACTGCGCCAGCAAAATCGCCAGCACCAATTGCTGATTGGCCTCGACCAGTTGCTCGACCTGCTGGCTATCGACCAGCCGGGTGTTGGCGTCGCTCAGCTCTTTTTTCAACGCCGCGAGCACCGCCCGCGCTTCAACAGTTTTCTGGCCGAGCAGAAACAGTTCGCGAGCGGCAGTGGCCATCGCTTGCTCGTTCTTGCCATTGGCCTCACTCATGGTTTTTGCTCATCCGTCGTCTTCGCCCAAACGCTGCCGGGTAGGCCGGCCACCGAGTAACCCTTCCTGATCCGGCAACATCTCGCCGATGTGCAGGCCGTTATTGTCGATGTGGTACTGGCGCAACTCATCGGAATGGGCGCTGGCCCGCACCTTGACCACGGCCATGATGCGCAGCAAGCGGCTCTGCACTTCAATGTAGCGCTGAACGATGATTGCGTCGGTGAGAAATGCTGTGCCGTAAGGGCTGAAACGCAGGTCGGTGTAGCGGTCTTCCAGCTCCGAGGTCATCAACACGCTGACCCCGACGCTCGTCAAAGCAGTGACCATGCGCGACAGCGACTCGCGAAAGTCTTCGCGGAAGGTCGGCGCCAGCGCCAGTTCGAAGCCCGACAACGAATCGATCACCACGCGGGTGGCTTTCAACCGGCTGATCTCGCTGAGCAGCAACTGCACGATCTCATCGATGGACAGGTCCGGGGCGCGGCTGTCCACCAGCCCGACCTGTCCGCTCTGGATCAGGCCCGCAAGGGTGGCGTTCTGGGAGTGATTAGGCCGTTGTTCAAACACCGCGATCACGCCGGTTTCACCATTTCTCGCGCCTTCGGCCAGGAAGGTGGACGCCAGAATGCTTTTGCCCGAGCCCGATGGCCCGGCCACCAGCAAGGAATAACCACGGGGCAGGCCGCCGCCAAGCATCTCGTCGAGCTGTGGCACGCCCATTTTCAGGCGCTTGATCGGGAACTCCAGCGGTGCTTCAACCGAGTTGAGTGCCGCCGGCGCAAAGACCTTGATCCCCGACGTCGCGATGCGGAAGGTGTGCAGCCCTGGCATCGTCGGCTGGCCGCGCATCTTCATGATTTCCATCTTGCGCACCATGGAATTGCGCTGAACGCTCTGGCGCAGCCAGATCAGGCCATCGGCCACGGTGAAAATCGGGTTGGTGTCGGTTTCGGTGAAATATTCGCCAATCAGGAAGGTCGTCGCCTGCCAGGTGGTCATCAACATGCCCAGTTGCTGAACGAACTGCGGCAGGTTGTTGTTGGGGTTGTCCTGGGTCTGGCTCGCCAGCACCACCGAACGGAACGAGTCGACAAACACCAGCGCCGGCGAATGAGCCTCCACCTCGCTGACGATGCGCCGCAGCACTTCGTCCAGATTCCCGGCCAGGGTATCGTCAGCCAGGTTGATGTAGCGGATCGAGTGGTTGATCGCTTCGCTGTCGAAAAAGTCGAATTGCTGCTGATAACGCAGCATCTTCAGCGGCGGCTCACCGAGCACTGTAAAAAACAGCGCCGGGCGCTCGGGCGTCGCCAGGGCGAACATCATCTGATGCGCCAGGGTGGTTTTGCCGCAGCCAGGCGGGCCGGCGATCAGGTTGAACGAAAATTCCGGCAATCCTCCGCCCAGCACCTCGTCCAGTCCTGGCACGCCGGTGGCCAGACGGTTGATAGTCACTTTGGTGCTCATGGCGAATTTTCCTGCGAAAGGGTGTCGCTCAAAGAAGGTTCCCACACGCCACGAAGCAAACGTGCGGTGAGCGAGGGCCCGATCAGCGTGGTCAGCAGTTCGTAAAACGTGGTCAGCAACACTTCACCGAAAAACAGCGCATCGGCTTCGCTTTGCTCAACGAGTACGGACTTGAGGGCAGTCAGATCCATGCCGGGGGGCGCTCTGTCACAGGTGCCGGCCAGACGCGGATGAGTAGAGGCGCACAGATGGAGGCTGCGGCGATAAAGCGCGGCAACCCCTTGATGGCCAATGATGGGCGTGAGGGCTGCGTCCATATCCTGCAATATTGATGCGATCGCTTGCGCGACTGTTGCAATGTCAGCGTTGGGGCCAACGCGGTGCGCCAGAGAAGCTACGATCTGGCGGCTCTCTTCGCTTAGCGTGGACATGGCTAACTGATATCCGATGGACAGTGTTTGATGGTACACCCTATGAGGATATTGGGAGTGAATTGCGTCAGGAGATTGCGGCAGGGCCCGAAAACCTGCTTTTTCGAGTGCATGGCTTAAAGTCCCCCGGTTCGCCGCACAAACAAGGAAATATCGGCTTTTTTGGCGAATATGGAATCCGCTTTTGTATCGTTTGAAGCGCCCGTAGATACCGTTTTGAGCCCACCGAATACAAAACAGCAGGCAAAAAAAAGCCCGCGGGAGGGCGGGCAAACCGTAGTTTCTTGAATGAGCGAGCGCAATGTACCCGTTGGTGAGAGGTCGTGGGGTGAAGAAAAATTCATGTCGATGAGTGCCCGCTGCTTCACACCCGTGAAACACGCTTAAGGCAAATGATCCGCCGCAAAGTCCGCTTCCGAGCGCGCCCGCAAACGGCCCTTGCGGCAGGCCTGCTGGAATCGTTCGAAGTCGCGCTCATTCTGCTCGGTGTAGCTTTGCGCATACTTGAACAGCGCGTCGGCCAGCGCATCGCTCTTGCCGATGTAGCCACTAATGTGTGCGGCGTTCCCGGACGATTTGGCATGGGCGCGGGCCAAGGCGCGGCCACAAATGCGTCCGTAGGCAGCGAAGGTGTCCGCGTCGAACGTCTCGAGTTCAGCCGAGACTTTCATGTCGCGCAACTGGCGCACATAGAAGTGTCGCCCGCTGGGGCCGGTGGTCCAGCCGAGGAACAGGTCACTGGCCGATTGCATCAACCGTTGGCCATTGACCACGCGCTGACCGTTGTGCCGAACCCGCGATTTAGTCTTCACATAATCGGCAAGGACCGAACGACGTGCTTCCTTGAACTGCAGGAACAGCGGGAACTCCTGATCATCGGTCAGCAGAGCGACCAGGCAACGAGTCCCGACGCTACCCACACCCACCACTTTGAATGCCATGTCGTGGGCATGAAAACGCGACAACAGCTCGCGACGGTCGGCTTGCAGAGTGTCGGGATAGTCACGCATGAACGCGTCGTAAAGCGGCCGCCAGTCCGACAGGCGCAGCCAGTCGTCGTCGGCATCCAGCAGCGTGGTGGTGTTGTGTAAATGGAAAATTTCCGGCAGGTCATCGCGAATGATCAGTCGGCCATGTGCGTCACGTTCACTGATTTTCGGCAGCAGTTCAGCGTGGGTGCGACGCTCGGCTTTTTCGATGGCGCGCTCTACATGTTCCAGTGTCGCTTTACTTGCCTGCTGCCGCAGATCGCGGTAACTGATGGACTCGTACCAGGTTTCCATGGCGCTTTGTTCGGCGCACTCGAGCATGGTCTGTTGGTAGGCGCCGACCACCTGGCGGCAGACCGTTTCCTGGACCGTGTCGCCATGGCGCAGATCGCGGGCGGCCACCACGAAACTCGCCACCAGCCGTTTCAAGTCCCATTCCCAAGGCCCGGGATGTGCTTCGTCGAAATCATTGACGCTGAACAGCAGATTGCGTTCCGGCGTTGCAAAACCGCCGAAGTTCATCAGGTGACTGTCGCCGCAGATGGGTGATACCAGGCCCATGTTGGCTGTTCCGGCCAGGTCGTGGGCTTGCAGCAGGGCGTTGCCGCGATAGAAGGTGAACGGCGAGACCAGCATGCGGCCGTAGCGCAACTCGACCAGCGACGTGATCCGACCTTCACTGGACGTTTTGATCAGCGGCAGCGGGTCGCGATTTATTTTCCCCATGGACGCCTGCGAACTGCGGGAGCAGTTCTTGCGAGCATCCTTGCCTTGCTTCAAGCGGTCGTTGAGGGTGGTCATGTGGGCTCGTTTGGTGAGTGTTTTCGACGTGTGAGAGATGAGTGTAGAAGGGCTTCGGATCTTCATCCGAAGTGTTTGGGCTTTGACCGCGGTAACGAAAAAAGGCACCTGCGATAGTCTCGTCAGGTGCCTTTTTATTGAGGAGGAGTCGCAATGACTTCCGATGCTCGTTTCGTTAAGCCGCCGAAACTTGCATCTGCAATCGCCGCCCCACCACATCCATCAAATCACAGCCATCGCGCAGCAAGGTCACCAGCACCCGCGCCAGTTCACTGTGAACGCCTTCATTCACCGTGAAACTCTCCAGCAATTGAGTTGCAGTGCGAATCCGGTAGGCCGCCGTTTCATGCAGCACGTCCAACGGCGCTTCGGTGTCGATCAGCAGCGACGGCACGGTGCAGTCGATGCCGGTAACCGGCATGTATCGATCCATGACAAAACCTCCATTTGATCAACGAGTGCGACCACTCAGTGGCAGACGGGCTTGACCGCCGATTCGGGCGAGTCGAGGTTGTCCAGTGCCCGGTTGGCTAACATCTCGGCCAGCACGGCCAACTGCTGAATCGCCAACGCCACATTGCGATGCGAACCTTCGAGCTGGTCGGCCAGGTCGGTGGTCATGACGTTGAGGGAGGCCAGGGTTTCGCTGGCGTGAGCAAGCAGGGTGGGCGTGTCGACGTCGGGGAGGATGGTGAAGATGTGGCTGACGGGGTCGGGCTGTTTCGGGTTGCGCAGGCGGGCGCTGACGGCGCGTTGGGTGGCTTTGGAGAGTTGGGTTAGATCAAGGGTTTCGGTTTCCGAAGGGGTGTCGGTTTCCGGGGGATTGGGGGTGATCTTTTCATGGTGAAACTCCTCACACTGTTTATAGAAGCGGTCACTCCCCTGCTGTCAAACAGGATTGGGTGGCAGCTGTACGCGGGTTGACAGACCGAGAGTGTGAGAACCCGGTGCATCCGAAGATGCCCCGCGCACAGCCGCCATAAACGATACAGCATGCATGTGAGCATGCTGACTGATCAGGAGGAGTGAAAGGTTACACTTTTCGGCCTGTCAAAGCCGATCACTGATTTGCAGCGACATGTGAAGGCTATCTGCGAAGGGCTGTGTTCGCTAGTTCATGGAAGGCGATACGTTTCGCGGGAAATTTCCTAGGACGGTGTCCGTACGCTGCCAAGCAGTCGAAAGGCGATTTAAGTGAGGGGGTCCCGTTGCGTTGAATCGCCGACCCATACGTTGATTACAGCTTCTCCGGGGAGGGGCGCGGCGACGGTGGCTTCTGTGGCCGCGGGGAATTTTTGTATTGGTAGGGCTGGCCTCTTCGCGGGCAGGCCCGCTCCCACAGAGGCCCGCGGTGGGGGATGGATTGCCAAACCCCAGATGCAACAAAACCCGCACTTGGCGGGTTTTGTTTTGCTTCGTATTTGGTGGAGCCGGGGGGATTTGAACCCCCGTCCGCCAGTACTCCGCTGTCGGTACTACATGCGTAGCCGTGTCTATTGAGTTAACCCTCAGCGACCCGACGGGCAGGGTGCTTTGGGCGAGTTGTGTAAGTTTTAGCCGCTTCGTCCACAACGTACTGCACGGCGATTCTGTTCTATATGACAATCACTTTGGGTTTACAGACATCCCCTGATGATTGCTGGACCCGAAGGTACCAGGAGGGAAGGGCTAAGGCTGCTTACGCAGCGAGAGCGTATTCCCCGTAGGTTTCGTCATTGGCAACTATAGAAAGTTGCAACAGTGGATTTACGAGTTCTGTTACCAACTCGGCATGCACCTAAAGTTTCGCAACCGGCGTCGAATCCTAAACGGCCCCGAGCCCATTGCTCTGTGAATCAAAGTGAGCAACAAGCCTGCGCAGTGTACGCCAACACACGTCAGAAGGCCAACCGGAAGGTTGGCCGCGAGTGATTATGGATTGGGTTCGTTGCTCACTTTGTCAGCGCCAATGCCTGGATGGCCTCGGTGGCGCATTTCTTGTCGTCCCCGGAGGCTTTTGAAGCTTCGGCGCTGGCCAGCAGTCTTTTGATCTCCATTGTGGTGTTGTCGGAGCTCGCCGGCAGTGCTGTTACTTTGGCTTTGAGCTCTTGCAGCTTGCTCGTACAAAGGTCGTTGTCGGCTGCAAATACGGGAGAGGCCAACATTGCAGCAGACATGAACAAACCAGCGAGTGCGGTACGTTTCATGGATATCTCCTTGTACTGATGGTCTCGGTGCTGCCGTATGAGCGGGCGGCTCGGCCGAGGTCGGAAAATAAGCCACGTTTGATGGGGCCTACTTAAAAGACTACGACGCTGCGCAGAAATTCGGTTTTTTCAGAAAGGCTATGAAAAAACTGATAGGAGCAATGGCAGTAAAAAGGGGCACAATTGCCTTTTTTCGCGGGTGCCCTCTTCGCGGGCAAGTCGGATCGCCGCACCGCTCGCTCCTACGGGCTTCGCGCCTTCCGCGGATTTGGGCATGGTGTCGAGTTTTTTCACAGCGACGCGGGCGGTTCACACATTACCAAACCCCAGATGCAACAAAACCCGCACTTGGCGGGTTTTGGTTTGCTTCGTATTGGGTGGAGCCGGGGGGATTTGAATTCCCGGCTGCCAGTACTCCGCTGTCGGTACTGCATGCGTAGACGTGTCTATTAAGTTAACCCTCAGCGACCCGACGGGCAGGGTGCTTTGGACGAGTTGTGTAAGTTTTAGCCGCTTAAACCGGCGTCGAATCCTAAACGGCCCCGAGTCTGTTGCTCTGTGAATTTTGATGAGCAACAAGCCTGCGCGGTGCACGCCAACAAGGCCAACCCGAAGGTTGGCATTGTGCTGAGTTACTTCCCGCCTTTGCTCGCGTTCTTGAGGTCCTGGATGGTTTGGTTGGTCTCGGCGATGCAATCATCAGTACCTTCCTTGGTGCCTTTTGCCTGGTCGGCTTTGGCTTGCTTGACGGAGGCCTCGACCTGCTCAGTCATCTCCGGAGGAATCTGTGCCTTGGCGTTGGCGATGGCTTGCAGGTTGACCGCGCAAATGTCATCGGCGGCAAACGAAGTAGAAGCCATCATGGAAGCAGTAACGAACAGACCAAACAGTACAGAACGTTTCATGTGTATCTCCTTGAACTGAAGGGCCAGGCATCGCTGACCATCAGGACGGGCTGCCGAGTGTTGGGAAGGTCCCACGTTTGCGGGACTTGATCAGTGGACTGCGGCGACACGTCAGGGTTCTATTTTCTACTGCAGTGCTGTCGATTCCGGCAAGAAGCATTAAAAAAGGCGCCGGAATGCGCCTTCCTTGAGGTCTTGCTATCTGGTCACCCTGGCCTTGGTAACGCGGTCCACCAGATAGACTAGCCCGTGGTAGTCAATTCCGCCGTGTTGCGTCAGCCCTATCTCACACGTGCGACTGGTCGAAATCCCCTCGCTGCATTGCTGAACTGCGTCCTTGAGCGTTCTTAACGAATGGGCGTTCAATTCCGGCGTAGTGAAACCCTTGTCCCCGGCAAATCCGCAACAGTGAATGCCCTCGGGAATCACCACGTTTTTGCTGCATTTGCGCGCCAGATCGATCAACGCCTGGCTTTCCCCAAGGTGCTGGGTGCTACAGGTGACGTGCACTGCGATTGGCGCTTCTTGCGGCGTGAAATCCAGACGATCCATCAGATGCGTACGAATGAAACGCACCGGGTCGTACAGGTCCAGGCGAACATCGCCAAGGTCCTGGGCCAGACGCAAGGTGCAGGGGCTGGTGTCGCAATAGATCGGGTCGAGCCCGCCGCGACTGGCGTGCAGCAAGGCGCCGATCAGTTCCTGGCGTTTGTGCTCGGCCTGTTCGGCGTAGCCCTTGGAGGCGAACGGCTGACCACAGCAGAGGTTGTCCAGGTTGTCCGGGAAGACCACTTGGTAACCGGCCTTTTCGAGCAGCCCACGGGTTTTGTCGTACAGCGACATTTGCTCTTTATCACCCGCCGCCGGGCCCATTGCCCGCGACACACAGGCCGCCAGATACACTACTCGAGGGCGTTCGTCCGACACGGTCGGGCTGAAACGAATGGCTTTTTCCGGTTGCGGCATGGCATTGGTCCATTGCGGGACCTGACCTTTGGATAAGCGCGTCAACGTTGCCGAAAGCTTTGCCAATCGTGGCGCCCCCAACAGCATCCGTGCACCGTTGGCCACGTGCAGGGTGAAACGCGCGCCTTGCAGGGCGGTGGCGAAATTACCTTCCAGCCAATGGGCGGTTTTCGTATGAGTGGCCTTACGGCTACGGAGCTTTTTCACCAGCTCGCCGGTGTTGATTCCTACAGGGCAACGTTGCGCGCAGAGGCCGGTGGCGGCGCAGGTGTCGATGCCTTGGTATTCGTAAGCGGCTTCGAGTTCGGTGGTGTCCACGCCAGCGCGTTTCTTGGCCTGAATATCACGCCAGATCACGATGCGCTGGCGCGGGCTCAGGGTAAGGCCTTTCGACGGGCAAACCGGTTCACAGAAACCGCACTCGATGCACTTGTCCACAATCTCGTCGGCGGCCGGCAACGGCTTCAGGTGCTTGAGGTGGATCTGCGGATCCTCGCTGAGCACCACGTCCGGGTTGAGAATGCCATTAGGGTCGAGCAGACGTTTAAGCTGCCACATCAACTGGTAGGCATCGCTGCCCCATTCCAGTTCGACAAAGGGTGCCATGTTGCGACCGGTGCCGTGTTCAGCCTTCAGCGAACCGCCGAACTCCACCGCGACCAGTTGCGCCACGTCGTCCATGAACGCCTGATAGCG
This sequence comes from Pseudomonas sp. LB3P25, assembly GCF_054897985.1. Taxonomy (NCBI): domain Bacteria; kingdom Pseudomonadati; phylum Pseudomonadota; class Gammaproteobacteria; order Pseudomonadales; family Pseudomonadaceae; genus Pseudomonas; species Pseudomonas sp. LB3P25. The sequence goes on from NZ_CM142711.1 coordinate 1,084,790, forward strand.
TGCAACTTCTTCCGGGTTATTGAAGCCTTGGGTGAAGACGAAGTGCAGATTGCCTTCCAGCGCGTGTCCGAAAAGGATCGCTTCGTCGTAGTGATGTTTGTCGAACAGCTCGATCAGGCGGTTTACGCCGATGGCCAGTTGTTCAACCGGGAAGGTCACGTCTTCGATGATTACCGTGGTGCCGGTTTTGCGCACCGCGCCGACGGCGGGGAAGGTGTCTTTGCGGATCGCCCAGAGCCGAGCGTTTTCCACCGGGTCTTCGGTGAAGTCGACTTGTTTTTCCACGGGGAACGAGGTCAACGACGCCATGATGTGCGCCAGTTGTTCCTGTAGCAATGTGGACGACGCGGCTCGGGATTCGATCAGCAGCGCGCAGGCATTGTTCGACAGCTGTTGTACGAAAGCGGGCATGCCGGGTTTGTCCTGCACCGAACGCAGACTGCGCCGGTCCAGCAGCTCCACGGCCGACACCGGTTGGCTTTTCAGCGCGGTCACGGCGTTGCAGCAGGTTTCCACATCCGGGAACACGATCAGCGCCGAGGCCTTGTTCGGATGGTCGATCACCGTGTCGTAAGTCACCGCGCTAATGAAGCCAAGCGTGCCTTCTGAGCCCACCAACAAGTGGCTCAAGATATCCACAGGCTCGTCGAAATCCACCAGCGCATTGAGTGACAGCCCAGTGGTATTTTTCAGACGGTATTTGTGGCGAATTCTCGCTGCCAGTTCGGCATTGGCGCGGGTTTCGTGGCCCAAAGTTGCCAGGCGTTCAAGCAGCGAAGTGTGGCTCTCACGAAACGCCGCAACACTCGCCGCATCTTCGGTATCGAGACGGCTGCCGTCGGCCAGCACCAGACGAATGCCAGCCAACGTGTGATAGGTGTTTTGCGCCGTGCCGCAGCACATGCCGCTGGCATTGTTGGCGACGATGCCGCCGATCTTGCAGGCATTGATCGACGCCGGGTCCGGGCCGATCTTGCGTCCGAACGGCGCCAGCCACGCGTTGGCCTGCGCGCCGATCACGCCCGGTTGCAGGCGGATTTGCGTACCTTGCCCGCGAATCTCGCGACCGTTCCAGTTATCCCCCAGCACGATCAGCACCGAATCGCTGATGGCCTGGCCGGACAGGCTGGTGCCGGCGGCGCGGAAGGTCACCGGGACTAGATCCCGTTGCGCCAGTTTCAGCAGCGTGACGACTTCATCTTCAGACTCGACGCGAATCACCAGTTTCGGAATCAGCCGGTAGAAACTGGCGTCGGTGCCGAAGGCCAACGTCGACAGCGGGTCGTCGAAACGGCGCTCTTGAGGAATCAGTTGCTGCGCATCTCGCAGGAAAGCCGCGGGTAGATTCATTGGTCCTCCAGGATCAAGACCACCAGGTCTTTCGGACCGTGAGCGCCGTAGGCCAGGACCTGCTCGATGTCGGCGGTTTTCGACGGGCCGGACACCAGCAACGCGTTGGTCGGCATGCCTTGGGCCCATTCGAATTCCTGCTGCACTTGATAGAAGTTGTCGCTGATTTTACTGGCCTTGAGCAGGGCGAAATGCACCGGCGGCACCAGGCTCATCAGTCGCGGTTCTTCCCGCGTCGGCCAGAGAATCAGGCTACCTGTGGCGGCGATTGCGCCGAGTGTGCCGGTCAGGCTGGCCGGCGTGTCGTTGAACAATTCGGTCTTCCACTCTTCAACCGGACGGTCGTAAGCCTGGAGCGTCGGCAGGCCAGGATTTTTCGCCCAGTGCTGAGTGACACATTGCCCGTAAGGTGTAGTCGGTGCGATCAACAGACTCGGCAACTGACGGTCCCGCAACAACTGAGTAAGTAACGAAGGCCACTCTTCGCCGGACGTCAGATGGATTTCGGTGTGCACCGCTTCCATGAGTTTGCGCAGTTGCGGGATGCGTTGCTCGGCGGTGTATGTGTAGGGCGCTGTCACCAGTTCGACGTCGAACTCGTCAGGCACCGGCGTGGTGCCCGTCAGACTTTTGCGCAATTTGGCGAGGATATTTTGCTTGGCGCTCATCGACGATCTCCCTGTTTGGCCAAATGCTCGCGGGCCATGTCATGCAGTGAGCGGGCAGCGGGTTTCGGTGCGCTGTGGTTTTGCGTCCAGGGGCCGACATTGCTCGGTGCCAGCGTGCGCAAGCGAGTGGCGAAGAAGCCGAACAGTCGATAAAGCGTGGGTGAGCTGTTGAGCTTCGCCCAGGCATTCCAGATAAACCGTTCTTTGCACGAGTACTTGCTGCCTTGGCCGCGCATCACTTGATGAGGGCTGTCTGGTGCTTTGACGTTCTCTTCTCGCAGGCGACGCAGCAGTGCCGGAATCGGAATTTTTACCGGACAGACTTCACCGCAGGCGCCACACAGCGACGAGGCGCTCGGGTGGTCCGGGACTTTCGCCAGGCCGACCATGTGCGGGGTGATGATTTTTCCGATAGGCCCAGGGTAAACCTCCCCATAGGCGTGGCCGCCGATTCGAGTGTAGACCGGGCAATGATTCATACAGGCGCCGCAGCGGATGCAATTCAGGGCCTGGCGCAATTCACTGTCGGCAAAGGCCTGGCTGCGACCGTTGTCGAGCAATACGAGGTGCACTTCCTGCGGGCCATCAAGTTCATGTTCCTTGCGCGGGCCGGAGATCATGTTGACGTAGGTGGTGATCGGCTGGCCGAGGGCTGAACGGGTCAGCAATGACAACAGCGGCACCACATCGCGCAGGTTTTCCACGACTTTTTCGATGCCGGTGACGGCGATATGCACCGGTGGCACCGTGGTGGTCATGCGTCCGTTGCCTTCGTTTTCCACCAGCAGCAAGGTGCCGGTTTCGGCCACGGCGAAGTTGACGCCGGAGACGCCGATGTCTGCTTCGAAGAATTTCTGCCGCAAGACCTTGCGACCGATTTGAATGAGTTGGTCAACGTCCTTGGTGTATTCCACGCCAAGTTTGTCGTGGAACAAGGACGCGACCTGACCGGCATTCTTGTGGATCGCCGGCATAATAATGTGTGAAGGCTTCTCGTGGTCGAGCTGGACGATGTACTCGCCCATGTCCGATTCCAGGCATTCAATGCCCTGTTCAGCGAGGAAGTGATTCATTTCCATCTCTTCGCTGACCATCGATTTGCCCTTGATCACTTGCCGCCCCTCGTGAGCGCGGATGATCGAGAGGACGATGCCATTGGCCTCGTCCACCGTTTCCGCCCAGTGCACTGTCACACCGTTGCGGGTCAGGTTCTGTTCAAGCTGCTCGAGCAGGTCGGGCAACTTGGATAAAGCACGGGCGCGGACAGCATTGCCCAGCGCTCGCAAATGTTCTCGCTCAAAGGCATCGCTGAAGGACGCTGCCCGTTTTGTCATCAACGAATCCATCGCAGTGCGAAAGTTATTTCGCAGTTGCTGGTCACCCAACGCCTTGTGAGCCCGAGTGCGAAAATCCTCTTCTACGGCAACCGTAGGAATAATCGCGGAAGCGTTCAAAGAACACCTCCGGTTCGCTGCCAAAGGAAACTGGCCAGGTGTTGGCCGCGCAACGCTTCCTTCTGTTTCTCCAGCGAGCCGTTGATGTTCATCAGGCAACCGCAGTCGGCACTGAGTACCTGGTGCGCGCCGGATTCCTTCAACGATCGGGTCTTGTCAGCCACCATCGCGCCGGAAATGTCTGGCATACGGACGCTGAAAGTCCCACCGAAGCCACAGCATTCACTTTCATGGCTGTGGTCGACTCGCTCCACGTTGCCCAGTTGAGCCAACAACTCGCGGCCGTGAAGGTGGGTGTTCATCTCACGGCGTGCCGAGCACGATGTGTGCAGCGCCACTTTCACCGGTTCGCCGCTGTCCTTGAGCTGCACCTTGCAGACAAATAGCAGGAACTCGGCCAACTCATAAGTCCGGGCCGCGAGGGCCTGAACCTGTTTCAAGGTTTCCGGCTCGTCCTTGAACAAGTCGGCGTAGTGTTCGCGCAACATCCCGGCACACGATCCCGACGGCACCACCACCGGATAGTCCCCGGCAAACAGCGCCAGTTGCGAGCGCGCCACGGTCCTGGCCTGTTCGGTGTAGCCCGAGGTGTAAGCCGGTTGCCCGCAGCAGCTTTGCCCTTGCGGGTACTCGACACGAATACCTTCGCGCTCCAGCAAGTGAATCGCGTCCATCCCGGCTTCGGGGTAGAACAAATCCACCACGCAGGTCCCGAACAGGTAGACCCGTGACGGTTTTTTGCTGGGGTATTGCCGAGGCTCGGGCAGTGGCGGGGCGACGCGGGTCGCGTTCGGCACAGCGTTGTAAAAAAGCTCGCTCATCAGGCGTGTCTCTCGGCCGGTTATCCGTCTGTTGAGGCTGCTGAATATAGAGAGGCAAACTTTCAGCAGCCTTACAGACCGGGTTGTGAATAGCTGACGCCGGAATCGTGGTCCGGCATCGGTTTTTGCTTTTTATCGTGTAGTACTTAGTGCACCAGCATGCCGGTGAACCAGTAGGCCTGAGCCAGGGTGATCAAGCCGACGATCGTTGCAAAGAACAGGCTGTGCTTGAGGGTGAAGCGGAACAGATCCGATTCCTTACCCACCAGCCCGGTCGCGGCGCAGGCGACGGCGATCGATTGTGGCGAGATCATCTTGCCGGTCACGCCGCCGCTGGTGTTCGCCGCAACCAGCAACACATCGTTCACACCGATCTGGTGCGCAGTGGTCGCTTGCAGCGAACTGAACAGTGCGTTGGACGAGGTATCAGAACCGGTCAGGAATACGCCCAGCCAGCCGAGAAACGGCGAGAAGAACGGAAATGCTGCACCGGTGCCTGCCAGAACCAGAGCCATGGTCGATGACATGCCCGAGTAGTTAGTGACGAAGGCAAAGGCGAGCACCATACCGATGGACAGAATCGGCCAGCGCAGCTCGTAGAAGGTCTCTTTAAAAGTGGTCAGACCAATTTTTACATTGATCTTCAGGACCAGCATCGAGATCAGCGCGGAGAAGAAAATCGCCGTGCCGGTCGCGGAAATCGGGTCGAGTTTGAACACCGCCGGGATGGCGGTCGGGGCGGCCACGATCGGTGCGACCTTGATCACCATTTGGTCCAGGTGCGGGATCGCGAAGTTGAACACCCAGCTGTACATCGAGCCGCCAGCGGCAAACATCGCCTTGAACGGTTTCAGGGTCCAGATAGTGACCAACACGGTGAGGATCAGGAACGGTGACCAGGCTTTGAGAATTGCCAGCAGGCTGTAGGGCGAAGCCACGGTTGTGCGTTTTTGGCCGAAACCACCGACGCTGGCGCTCACCACGGAAGCCGAGACGGCACCGACGATGTGTTGGCCTGCGGCGCGCTTTGGCTGCCAGACTTTCAGGAACAGCGTCAGGGAAATCAGGCTGACCAGGGCCGAGGTGATGTCCGGCAATTCCGGGCCGATGAAGTTCGAAGTGAAGTACTGGGTGATGGCAAAGCTCAAACCTGCCACCAGTGCCGCCGGCCAGGTTTCCCGAACACCGCGCAGGCCATCCATCATGAACACCAGCCAGAACGGCACGAACAGCGACAGCAGCGGCAGTTGGCGACCGGTCATGGCGCCGATCTTGAACGCGTCGATACCGGTCACTTGCCCGGCGACGATGATCGGAATGCCCAGGGCGCCGAACGCAACCGGCGCGGTGTTGGCGATCAGGCACAGGCCCGCGGCGTACAGCGGGTTAAAGCCCAGCCCTACCAGCAGGGCGGCAGTAATCGCTACCGGCGCACCGAAACCGGCTGCACCTTCCAGGAAGGCACCGAAGCAGAAACCGATCAGCAACACTTGCAGGCGTTGGTCGTCGGTGATCGACAGCACCGAGCTGCGGATCACTTCGAACTGACCACTCTTGACCGTCAGTTTGTAGAGGAACACCGCCGCCACGATGATCCAGGCAATCGGCCACAGACCATAGGCGAAGCCATAGCCGGCGGCCGCGAAGGCCATGTCGACCGGCATCTGGAAGGCGAAGATCGCCACGGCAATGGACAAGGCCAGCGTGATGCTGCCGGCCACGTGTCCTTTGAGTCGGAACACGGCTAATGCCAGGAAGAAAAACACGATGGGGATAACGGCCGCGAGCGCGGACACGCCGAGACTGCCGAGCGGGGAATAGAGCTGTTGCCAGGTTTGCATATGGGGTGGCCCCTAATTGTTGTTGGTCAGGCACTGGTCAGCGTTCTTGGATAATTGGTAATACCAATTTACAATCGCTGTTGGCTAGAGTAAAAGCCTTGTAAGCGGCGTGTCAATTTGCCGTCCTGAAACTTTTGTCGAATAGGCGGTGCAGAGGTCCTCTGGTCCGCTCGACGACATGTCGTCTGGCAGGTGCTGATACAGCGCTGATAGGCCAGAATAGAGAGCCCGGCGAGCCGTCGGGATCGTGGAGAAATGAGTTATGGGGTTTGATCAGATTCGTCAGCGCCGTTTGTCTGACGACATTGTCGAGCAGCTCGAGGGGATGATTCTCGAGGGCACGCTGAAGGCGGGTGAGCGCTTGCCGGCCGAACGCGCGTTGGCCGAGCAGTTCGGCGTGTCACGCCCTTCGTTGCGCGAAGCGATTCAGAAACTGGCGGCCAAGGGCTTGCTGGTCAGTCGCCAGGGTGGCGGTAATTATGTGGTGGAGTCGCTGGGGTCAACCTTCAGCGATCCGCTGCTGCATCTGCTGGAAAGCAACCCTGAAGCGCAGCGCGATCTGCTGGAATTTCGTCACACCCTGGAAGCCTCCTGCGCCTATTACGCCGCCATGCGTGCTACGGACGTTGACCGCGAGCGGCTGACCGCGGCCTTCAACGAATTGCAGGACTGCTATACGCGTCATGACGAAGTGAGCCGTGCGGAAGAGGGCGCAGCGGATGCGAATTTCCATCTGGCAATTGCTGAGGCCAGTCACAACGCGGTGTTGCTGCACACCATTCGCGGGTTGTTCGACCTGCTCAAACGCAACGTGGTGACCAATATCGGCGGGATGTATAAACAGCGTACCGAGACCCGCGACATGCTGATCACCCAGCATCGTGAGTTGTACCTGGCGATTATCGAAGGAAGGGCAGAGCAGGCGCGAGAAGTCTCCAGTCGACACATTTTGTATGTGCAGGAAGTGCTGGAAGAAGTGCGTCAGGAAGTGCAGCGCATGGCCCGGGCGGAGCGGCGCAAGGGGATGTAGGGATGACTGTGGCGAGGGAGCTTGCTCCCGCTCGACTGCGCAGCAGTCGCCGGCAGTCTTCAAGCGAGGGCTGCTTCGCACCCCAGCGGGAGCGAGCTCCCTCGCCACAATCAGGCCGAAAGATTAATCTTCCTTGCCCTTGTTGCGCACCGCGCGCTGCAACTCGCGACCGGCGTCGCGTTCGCGTTCGGTATCGCGTTTGTCGTATTCCTTCTTGCCCTTGCCCAGAGCGATCTCGCACTTGACCATGTGCTTGCTCCAGTACCAGGACAGGCACACGCAGGCGTAACCTTTTTGCTGCACGGCAGCGGCCAGCTTTTCCAGCTCGCGCCGGTTGAGCAGCAATTTTCGGGTGCGGGTCGGATCAGCGATGACGTGGGTGCTGGCGGTCATCAGCGGCGTAATGTGGCTGCCGAGCAGCCAGGCTTCGCCATCCTTGAGCAGCACGTAACTGTCGACCAGTTGTAGCTTGCTTGCCCGCAGACTTTTTACTTCCCAGCCGGCCAGGACCAGACCAGCCTCGAACTTATGCTCGATGAAGTAATCGTGTCGCGCCTTTTTGTTTTGCGCGATGGTCCCTGTTGGGTGTTTCTTCTGTTTAGCCATAGGGGCGGCATTATAGGGAGTTGCACGCGAGTCGGCTACGGTATCGCTACGTGCTTGAGCAGGTTGATTGAATCCCGGACAATGCGGCCTCTTTTTTGAACGCTTGGGCGTGATAACGATGTCGACAGACAAGGTTTCTGTCCACGGCAGTTGGGCTAGTCGCTGGGTCTTCATACTCGCCGCGACCGGTTCGGCCGTGGGCCTGGGTAGTATCTGGAAATTCCCGTACATGGTTGGCGTCTACGGCGGCGGCGCCTTTGTGCTGATGTTCCTGGCTTGTATCGCGCTGATCGGTGTGCCGGTCATGCTGGCAGAAACCCTGATCGGCCGCCGCGCGCGGCAGAGTCCGGCCAACGCCTTGAGGGTCTTGGCGCTGGAAGCCGGGCATTCGGCGAAATGGTCCTGGGGCGCATTTGCCGGGATGATCACGGCGTTGTTGATCCTGTCTTTCTACAGTGTCGTGGGCGGCTGGTCGCTGGATTACATCATCGACATGGGCCGCGGTGACTTCCAGGGTGTGACGGCTGATCAGGTCGGCGCGTACTTTGGCAACGTTATCTCTGACCCGTGGCGCCTGACACTTTGGCACACGATTTTCATGCTGCTGTCGGCCGTGGTCATCGCCAAGGGCGTGGTCGCCGGCCTGGAGCGCAGCCTGCGGATCATGATGCCGCTGCTGTTCGTGATGGTGATTGTTCTGCTGGGCTACAGCATGACCACCGGCCATTTCATGGAAGGCGTGCATTTTATGTTCGACTTCCACCCGGAAAAGGTACTCGACGGCTTGCTGCCCGCCATGGGACACGCGTTTTTTTCCCTGAGCGTGGGTGTCGGTTCGATCATGATCTACGGCGCCTACATGCCGAAGAACTCATCGATTTCCGGCACCATCGTCGGCGTGGCATTGCTCGATACCTTCGTTTCCCTGGTCGCTGGTCTGGCATTGTTTCCGATTGTGTTTGCCGCGGGCCTGAACCCGAGCGAAGGCCCCGGCCTGATGTTTGTCAGCTTGCCCTTTGCCTTTGGTAACGTAGCGTTCGGCCAGTTGATGGGCGTAGTGTTCTTCGTGCTGGTGGCGATTGCAGCCTGGAGTTCGGCAATTTCTCTGCTCGAACCGATGGTGGCTTACCTGGTTGAACGCACGAAAGTCAGCCGCGCGTGGGTCACCTTCTGGCTGGCATTCACCTGCTGGTTCGTCGGTCTGGGCACGGTGTTCTCCTTCAATATCTGGAAGGAAGCCAAATTTTTCGTGAACGAAGGCGGTTTGTTCCACCTCTATCAATGGGGTGCGGCGAGCGGTCTGGATTTCTTTGGTGTGATTGATTTCTTCACCTCGCGGATCATGTTGCCACTCGGTGGTTTGTGTTTCGTGGTTTTTGCAGGCTGGGTGATGGGCCGTGAAGCGGTACGCGACGAGTTGTCGATCCGCAGTCCGGTATTGTTCGCCCTGTCCCTGTTCTTGATGCGCTATGTGGCGCCCATCGGCATTCTCGTAGTGTTTGCCGCCCAGCTGTGGAAGTGACGCTGACATGACGACACACATTCAACGTTCGGCTCTGCTGCCATACCCGGCACAAGCGCTGTATGACCTGGTCAACGACGTGGCGCGTTATCCGGAATTCCTGCCGTGGTGCTCGTCGGCCGAAGTGCTGGAAAGCTCTCCTGAGCATATGCGCGCCAGCGTAGGTGTGGCCAAGGGGGGGCTCAGTCAGCATTTCGTGACTCGAAATACCTTGGTGCCCGGACATTCGATTGAGATGAACCTTGAGGAAGGTCCGTTCAACCAGTTGCATGGCGTGTGGGTGTTCAAGCCGTTGGGGGAGAAGGCCTGCAAGATCAGTCTGGACCTGTCGTTCGATTACGCCGGGCCGATTGTTCGCGCTACCTTGGGGCCGTTGTTCAATCAGGCGGCCAATACGCTGATGGATGCTTTCTGCCAGCGCGCCAAACAGATGCATGGTTAAGGCTGTGATCAACGTTGAAGTGGTCTATGCCGCCATTGATCGTCAGGTGCTTGTGGCGGTGTCGGTGCCGGCAGGAACAACTGTACGGGCGGCCTTGCTGAAGTCAGGCATCGGCGAGGCGTTTGCGGAGCTGGATCTGGCCGGTTGCCCGGTGGGGATCTTCGGCAAAGTGATCGCTGATCCGGACAATCATCTTGTCCAGGCTGGAGATCGCATCGAGATATACCGGCCATTGCTGGCTGATCCGAAAGAGGTTCGCCGGTTGCGCGCCGCCAAGGCTGCTGAGGCCAAAGCCCGGAATCAGTGATTCGCTCAAATGCTGGACAATAAAAAACCCGGACATGCCGGGTTTTTTATTGCGTCGCAAATTATTGCGGCGAGGTTTCCAGAGGTTCTGGAGTCGGGACCGGAACGGTTTCTACACCGTCGACGTCCTTCTGGATCTGATCCAGCAACGAACCTGGCTTGACCGGTTTCTCCGGTTTTGGCTTCTCGGCGTTTTCTGCTGGCGCAGCAACTGTAGTGCCGTTGTCCTTGCCGAGAATGGCTTCGTCGCGGCTCACGCCTGGCATGAAATCACCAGAGAGGCTGACAAGCTGGTCATTTGGGTTGAAGATAACGCTAATGCGTTCCTGTTGGCGTTCACCGCCACCGGGTTGCAGGCTGTACAAGTAATCCCAGCGATCGGCATGGAACGTGTCGGTCAACAGGGGGTTGCCCATGATAAACCGTACTTGCTTGCGGGTCATTCCCGGGCGTAACTGGTCTATCATGTCCTGCGTGACGACATTGCCCTGCTGGATGTCGATTTTGTAAACCCCGGGGAATGAACAACCGGCGAGTGCGAGCAGTCCCACAAAGGTGAAACTGGTTAGCAAGAGCTTGGTGTTTTGCATCGGTGGGCGACTTCCACTATCTTGGCTGGGACAACGTAAACGCCGATCATACCCGCATTAAGAGAAGCTGCGAAGCAGCATCGCGAGAAAGCTGACCATGGTTGAAAATAGCGAACTACGCAAAGCCGGCCTCAAAGTGACCCTTCCACGGGTCAAGATTCTGCAAATGCTCGATTCCGCCGAGCAACGCCACATGAGTGCCGAGGATGTCTACAAGGCGCTGATGGAGGCTGGTGAGGACGTCGGTCTGGCCACGGTTTACCGTGTTCTGACTCAGTTCGAGGCAGCTGGCCTTGTGGTGCGGCACAACTTCGACGGAGGCCATGCGGTCTTCGAACTGGACGACGGCAAGCATCACGACCATATGGTCAACGTCGAGACCAGTGAGGTGATCGAATTCTTCGACGAAGAAATCGAGCGTCTACAGAAGGCAATCGTCGACAAGTATGGCTTCGAGATGGTTGATCACAACCTTGTACTGTACGTGCGCAAGAAAAAGTAAGCATGTCGCGCGAACCTAAGGTTCGCGAAACGAGCGAAGGCGACCCCAGGGTCGCCTTCGTGCTTTCTGCCAGTCTTAAATTTTCGCAGTGACGACCATTTTCCTGGCGTGAGCCAGGGATTCCTTGGTGAGGTCGATACCGCCCAGCATCCGCGCCACTTCTTCGACACGATCATTCTTGCTCAGCTTGGAGACGGCCGTGTGAGTGGCATCCTCGCCGCGCACTTTGTGTACGAATAGATGTTGATGACCCTGCGCTGCTACTTGCGGCAAGTGAGTTACCGTCAATACCTGTCCGCGCTCCCCAAGTCGACGCAGCAACTGACCTACAATCTCGGCGGTCGGGCCGCCGATGCCCACGTCCACTTCGTCGAACACCAGCGTCGGTACGCGGGAGGTCTGCGCGGTGATCACCTGAATCGCCAGGCTGATCCGTGACAGCTCGCCGCCGGAGGCTACTTTGGCCAGGGCTTTTAATGGCTGGCCGGGGTTAGCACTCACCAGCAGCTCTACCTGCTCAAGGCCGTTGGGCAGCAGTTCATCACTACTGTTGGGGCGCAGCTCGATGGTGAAGCGCCCACCGGGCATGCCCAGTCGCTGGATTTCCTGCTCCACGGCGCTAGCCAGGCTGCTCGACGCCTGATGGCGCAAGTCGCTCAGCTCACGAGCCTTCTCCTGATAATGGCGGGCATAGGACGCCAGTTCATCGCTCAGTCGCTCGATGGATTCGTCGTTGGCGTTCAGGGTTTCAATTTCATCCAGCAAGCGCTGCTGCATCTCGGCCACTTCGGTCGGCTGGATGCGGTGTTTGCGCGCCATGGTATAGATCGCGTCAAGGCGTTCCTCCAGGTACTGAAGGCGCGCTGGATCGGCATCGAAGTTATCAAGGAAGCGGTTCAGTTCTCCCACGGCTTCTTCGACCTGTATCTGCGCGCTGGTCAGCAGGCTGCTGGCTTCACCCAGGGCCCCAATCGAGTTGTTGACGCTCGAAAGGCGGTTGAGGCTGGCGGTGAGGGCGTTCAGCACATTCCCGGAATCACTTTCGCTGCATTGCTCGACCACCTGCCGGCAAATGCCCAGCAGGGTTTCGGCGTTGGTCAGGTTCTTGTGTTCCTGCTCCAGCTGCTCTAGCTCGTTTTCGCCGAGGCCGAGGTTTTCCAGCTCTTCGAGTTGATAGCTGAGCAATTGATGGCGGGCGCGCTGCTCGTCGCCGGAGTTGGAAAGGCGTTCCAGCTCCTGGCGGGTCTGGCGCCAGCGCTGGGCGGCCAGATGTACCTGACGGGCAAGGTCCGTTGCGCCGGCGTACTCGTCGAGCAGACGGCGGTGCGTGTCGGTCTTGAGCAGGGATTGGTGTTCATGCTGACTGTGGATATCGATCAGCAGCTCGCCCAGGGCTTTGAGGTCGCCGAGGGGGCAAGGCGTGCCGTTGATATAGCCACGCGAGCGTCCTTCGGCGGTGATCACCCGGCGCAGGATGCACGGGCCGTCACTCTCCAGGTCGCGCTCGGTCAGCCAGGCGCTGGCTTCCGGAATATCGACCAGATCGAAGGTTGCCAGGATATCGGCCTTGTCTGCGCCGGGACGCACCACGCCGCTGTCGGCGCGATCGCCCAGGGTCAGGCCGAGGGCGTCGAGCATGATCGACTTGCCGGCGCCGGTCTCCCCTGTGATCACGCTCATCCCGCGATCGAGTTCAAGATCGAGATGTTCAACGATGGCGTAGTTATGTACGGACAGGTGCACCAGCATAAAGGCCGCTCCCAGGCTTTAGGTCTGGTTATTTATACAGTGTTTTGTTTCTGGCTGACAATGCCCTCCCTTAGCTCGATTTGCTTGATCCGACGAAATCCTTAGTGCGCCCGGGAATGACAATGCAGCTGTTTTTTGTAGGGTTAATCAATAAGCGCCCCTTGAAGCTGAATTTTGCGGCCCCATATAGCTGGGCAGAAGCGCGAGTTGAGCTCGCGGACGATATTGAAAGGAGAAATCTATGGCTGACGAACAGACAGTGGATACGCAAAATCTAGACGCCGATCAGGCTGCCCAGGATTCGGGTGATGAACTGGCGGCTCGTGTTCAAGTGCTCGAAGAGCAATTGGCTGGCGCTCATGATCAGGCTTTGCGTGTAGCGGCTGATCTGCAGAACGTCCGCCGTCGCGCCGAGCAGGATGTAGAAAAGGCTCACAAGTTTGCACTGGAGAAATTCGCCGGTGACTTGTTGCCGATCATCGACAGCCTGGAGCGCGGTCTGGAGTTGTCCAGCCCGGATGACGAAAGCATCCGTCCAATGCGCGAAGGCATCGAGCTGACCCTGAAAATGTTCCAGGACACCCTGAAGCGTTATCAGCTGGAAGCGATCGATCCGCATGGCGAACCGTTCAACGCCGTTCAGCATCAGGCAATGGCCATGCAGGAAAGCGCCGACGTCGAGCCGAACAGCGTGCTCAAGGTGTTCCAGAAGGGCTATCAGCTCAACGGTCGCCTGCTGCGCCCGGCCATGGTCGTGGTCAGCAAGGCCCCGGCACCGGTTTCGCCTTCGATTGACGAGCAGGCTTGAAATTAGCCGCAAGGCCCCCATTTAGAAGTCAAGCGTTTAAGTGCTACCGCAGTTAGCCACCACTGCTGCGGCAACCAAATCCAAAGTTTCGGGAGAGTGAACATGGGCAAAATTATCGGTATCGACCTGGGGACTACCAACTCCTGCGTCTCCGTGCTTGAAAACGGCAAGGCCAAAGTTATTGAAAACGCTGAAGGCGCGCGTACCACGCCGTCGATCATCGCTTATGCCAACGATGGCGAAATTCTCGTAGGCCAGTCGGCCAAGCGTCAGGCTGTGACCAATCCGCACAACACCCTGTATGCGGTGAAGCGTCTGATCGGTCGTAAGTTCGAAGAAGAAGTCGTACAGAAAGACATCAAGATGGTCCCGTACAAAATCGCCAAGGCTGACAACGGTGATGCGTGGGTTGAAGTGAACGGCCAGAAAATGTCGCCGCCACAAATCTCGGCTGAAATTCTGAAGAAAATGAAGAAGACCGCCGAAGACTACCTCGGCGAGCCAGTGACCGAAGCGGTGATCACCGTTCCGGCCTACTTCAACGACAGCCAGCGTCAAGCCACCAAAGACGCCGGTCGCATCGCGGGCCTGGACGTAAAACGTATCATCAACGAACCAACCGCAGCCGCTCTGGCCTACGGTATGGACAAGGCCAAGGGCGACCACACCGTGATCGTTTACGACTTGGGTGGCGGTACTTTCGACGTTTCCGTGATCGAAATCGCTGAAGTCGATGGTGAGCACCAGTTCGAAGTGTTGGCCACCAACGGCGACACGTTCCTGGGCGGTGAAGACTTTGACATTCGTCTGATCGACTACCTCGTTGACGAATTCAAGAAAGAAAGCGGCATGAACCTCAAGGGTGACCCGCTGGCCATGCAGCGCCTGAAAGAAGCCGCTGAAAAAGCCAAGATCGAACTGTCCTCGAGCATGTCGACCGACGTGAACCTGCCGTACATCACTGCAGACGCCACCGGTCCTAAGCACTTGAACGTGAAAATCTCCCGCGCCAAGCTCGAAGCGCTGGTAGAAGACCTGGTTCAACGCACCATCGAACCTTGCCGCATCGCTCTGAAAGACTCCGGCATCGACATTGGCGCCATCAATGACGTGATCCTGGTCGGCGGCCAGACCCGTATGCCACTGGTTCAGAAGCTGGTGACCGAATTCTTCGGTAAAGAAGCACGTAAAGACGTGAACCCGGACGAAGCCGTTGCCATGGGTGCTGCTATCCAGGGCGCAGTATTGGCCGGTGATGTGAAAGACGTTCTGCTGCTCGACGTCAGCCCGCTGACCCTGGGTATCGAAACCATGGGTGGCGTGATGACTGCGCTGATCGAGAAAAACACCACGATTCCTACCAAGAAATCGCAAGTGTTCTCGACTGCTGACGACAACCAGGGCGCTGTGACCATTCACGTGCTGCAAGGTGAGCGTAAGCAAGCTGCTCAGAACAAGTCTTTGGGCAAGTTCGACCTGGCCGAGATTCCACCAGCACCACGTGGCGTACCACAAATTGAAGTGACCTTCGACATCGACGCCAACGGCATTCTGCACGTAGGCGCCAAAGACAAGGCTACCGGCAAGACTCAGTCGATCGTGATCAAGGCTAACTCGGGTCTGTCCGAGGAAGAGATTCAGCAGATGATTCGCGATGCTGAAGCCAACGTCGACGCAGATCGCCAGTTCGAAGAGCTGGCAACCGCTCGCAACCAGGGCGATGCGCTGGTTCACTCGACGCGCAAAATGGTCGCTGACGCTGGCGACAAAGTGAGCGCTGAAGAGAAGACTGCAATTGAAGCTGCTGTTGTTGCTCTGGAAGCCGCTATTAAAGGCGACGACAAAGCTGCAATCGAAGCCAAGGTTGAAGAGCTGTCGAAAGTCTCCGCTCCCGTGGCGCAGAAGATGTACGCCGAACAGGCTCAGCCTGCTGAAGGCGCGGCGCCGCACGACGAAAAAGCTGAAAAAGCAGACGACGTTGTCGATGCCGAGTTCGAAGAAGTCAAAGACCACAAGTAAGTTGTTGGTCGCCCGGTTGACTGCCTTCAGGCGGTGACTGGTAGGATGTCGCCGCGCGGGAGCTTGCTCCCGCGTTGGCGTGTCTGGAGTTAGCGAATTTTTACAGCATGCGACAAGGCTCGTGTGTTGGCGGTATGGCCGGAAATGCTCCTGCTTTTCGAGCCGAAAGTACCGCATTGAATCAAAGACCAGGATCGTTGAATTGACGTGAGTTGGGTCCGGGCCTGTATTGGGGCTCAACGAGTTTGGCGAGGCTCAGGAGAGGTTTGCTGAACGTCCTTAAGAGTGCAAAGACTTATGGCAAAGCGTGACTATTACGAAGTATTGGGTGTTGAGCGTGGCTCAAGCGAAGCAGACCTGAAAAAGGCCTACCGTCGCCTGGCGATGAAGCACCACCCGGACCGTAATCCCGATGACAAAGCGTCGGAAGATATGTTCAAAGAGGCCAACGAGGCCTACGAAGTACTGTCCGATTCCAGCAAACGCGCGGCGTACGACCAGTACGGTCATGCCGGTGTCGACCCGAGCATGGGCGGCGGCGGTGCGGGGTTTGGCGGTCAGAACTTCTCCGATATCTTTGGTGATGTCTTCAGTGACTTCTTCGGCGGCGGTCGCGGCGGTTCCCGTGGCGGCGCTCAGCGCGGCAGCGACTTGCGTTACACCCTGGAACTGAATCTGGAAGAAGCGGTGCGCGGTACGACCGTGAATATCCGCGTTCCGACATTGGTCAACTGCAAGCCGTGCGACGGTTCGGGTGCCAAGAAAGGCTCCTCGCCGGTTACCTGTCCGACGTGCGGCGGTATCGGCCAGGTGCGCATGCAGCAAGGCTTCTTCTCGGTGCAGCAAACCTGCCCGCGCTGCCATGGCCAAGGCAAGATCATTTCTGATCCGTGCAACTCCTGCGACGGCCAAGGCCGTGTCGAAGAGTACAAAACCCTCTCGGTGAAAGTGCCGGCCGGTGTCGATACCGGTGACCGCATTCGTCTGTCCGGCGAAGGCGAGGCGGGTGCTCAGGGTGGCCCGACTGGCGACCTGTACGTGGTGATCAATGTGCGTGAGCACGCGATCTTCCAGCGCGATGGCAAGCACCTGTTCTGCGAAGTGCCGATCAGTTTTGTCGATGCTGCGCTGGGTGGCGAGCTGGAGATTCCGACCCTCGATGGTCGAGTCAAACTGAAAATCCCTGAAGGGACTCAGACCGGCAAGCAGTTCCGTGTTCGCGGCAAGGGCGTTGCGCCAGTGCGCGGCGGCGGTGCCGGTGACTTGATGTGCCGTGTGGCGGTTGAAACCCCGGTCAATCTGGGTCGTCGTCAGCGCGAATTGCTGGAAGAGTTCCGCAGCTCCTTGGCGGATGACAACAGCCATTCGCCGAAAACCACCGGTTGGTTCGAAGGCGTGAAGCGCTTCTTTGGCGATTTGTAAGGAGTCCGCATGCGACGTATAGCTGTGATGGGCGCTGCCGGGCGCATGGGCAAGATCCTGGTCGAAGCAGTGCAGCAGCGGGCGCCGCTGACCGGGTTGACGGCAGCCATCGTACGCCCCGGCAGCACGCTGATTGGCGTGGATGCCGGTGAGCTGGCCTCGCTGGGGCGTATCGGTGTGCCGCTGTCCGGCAATCTGGACGCGGTGGCTGATGAGTTCGACGTGTTGATCGACTTTACGCTCCCGGAAGTCATGCTGAAAAACCTGGCGTTCTGCCGTAAGGCGGGCAAGGCCATGGTGATCGGCACGACGGGGCTGGACGCCGCGCAGAAGCAGTTGCTGGCTGAGGCCGGCAAGGATATTCCGATTGTGTTCGCGGCCAATTTCAGTGTCGGTGTAAACCTGTCGCTGAAGCTGCTCGACATGGCTGCTCGTGTGCTGGGTGATGAGGCGGATATCGAAATCATCGAGGCTCATCATCGGCACAAGATCGATGCGCCTTCAGGTACGGCTCTGCGCATGGGTGAAGTCATCGCAAGCGCCCTGGATCGTGATCTGCAGAAGGTGGCGGTCTATGGTCGGGAAGGCCATACCGGCGCTCGCGAGCGTGAAACGATCGGCTTTGCCACTGTTCGCGGCGGTGATGTGGTTGGCGATCATACGGTGCTGTTCGCCTGTGAGGGTGAGCGACTGGAGATCACTCACAAGGCGTCCAGTCGCATGACCTTCGCGAAGGGCGCGGTGCGTGCTGCGTTGTGGCTGGATAGCCGTGAGCCGGGTCTTTACGACATGCAAGACGTGCTCGACTTGCGTTAAGATGCCTCCGAAATCGGGTTCCAACACAGTGTTTGGGCCCGGTTTTATTACGCCAAGCGACGTCCTGTCGCATTCCCCGGCCTTTAAGGCTCATTGGCGGTAGACCAAAAATGCCTTTTTCTGTAAGCTACAGCTTTAGTGTGTCCACTAAAAGCGCGCAGAATTATTCGGTGAAGAAGCGGGGTGACGTGTCCATACGTCACTCCGCTTTTTTACAACCTGCGATCGCCCTTTCAGGCTTTATTTACGGGAGGTCTTCTTGACTAAGCCAGCCATACTCGCCCTTGCTGATGGCAGCATTTTTCGCGGCGAAGCCATTGGAGCCGACGGTCAAACCGTTGGTGAGGTGGTGTTCAACACCGCAATGACCGGCTATCAGGAAATCCTTACCGATCCTTCCTACGCCCAACAGATTGTTACCCTGACTTACCCGCACATCGGCAACACCGGCACCACGCCGGAAGACGCCGAGTCCGACCGCGTCTGGTCTGCGGGTCTGGTTATCCGCGACCTGCCACTGGTTGCGAGCAACTGGCGTAACACGATGTCTCTGTCCGACTACCTGAAAGCCAACAATGTTGTGGCAATCGCCGGTATCGACACTCGCCGCCTGACACGCATCCTGCGTGAAAAAGGCGCGCAGAACGGCTGCATCATGGCCGGTGACAACATTTCCGAAGAAGCTGCCATCGCCGCCGCCCAGGGTTTCCCTGGCCTCAAAGGCATGGACCTGGCGAAAGTCGTCAGCACCAAAGAGAAATACGAGTGGCGCTCGACTGTCTGGGATTTGAAAACCGACAGCCACGCGACCCTCTCAGCCTCTGAGCTGCCGTACCACGTGGTTGCCTACGACTACGGCGTCAAGCTGAACATCCTGCGCATGCTGGTCGAGCGCGGTTGCCGCGTGACCGTGGTGCCGGCACAGACACCCGCTGCTGAAGCGCTGGCATTGAAGCCGGACGGCGTGTTCCTGTCCAACGGCCCTGGTGACCCGGAGCCTTGCGACTACGCGATCCAGGCGATCAAAGATGTGCTGGAAACCGAAATTCCGGTCTTCGGCATCTGCCTTGGTCACCAGCTGCTGGCTCTGGCTTCCGGTGCCAAGACCCTGAAAATGGGTCACGGCCACCATGGTGCCAACCACCCGGTCCAGGATCTGGATACCGGTGTGGTGATGATCACCAGCCAGAACCACGGTTTTGCGGTAGACGAAACGACCCTGCCAGCCAACGTCCGGGCGATCCACAAATCGCTGTTCGACGGCACCCTGCAAGGTATCGAGCGTACCGACAAGAGCGCCTTCAGCTTCCAGGGTCACCCTGAAGCCAGCCCTGGCCCGAACGACGTAGCACCACTGTTTGATCGCTTCATCAACGAAATGGCCAAGCGACGCTAATCGCTCGCCTTGATGTAGCAAAGCTTGAGGGCGGTCCCGACACACGGTGGCCCCCTCAGGTCTTCAAAGATTGAACAAGACGGCTTGCCGACTGACCTGCGGATTTGAGTGACAAACCCATGCCAAAACGTACAGACATTAAAAGCATCCTGATTCTCGGCGCTGGCCCGATCGTGATCGGCCAGGCTTGCGAATTCGACTACTCCGGCGCCCAGGCCTGTAAAGCCCTGCGCGAGGAGGGTTACCGCGTCATCCTGGTGAACTCCAACCCAGCGACCATCATGACCGACCCGGACATGGCCGACGCCACCTACATCGAACCGATCAAGTGGCAGACCGTTGCCAAGATCATCGAGAAAGAGCGTCCGGACGCGCTGCTGCCGACCATGGGTGGCCAGACCGCTCTGAACTGCGCACTGGATCTGGAGCGCGAAGGCGTTCTGGAGAAGTTCGGCGTAGAGATGATCGGCGCCAACGCTGACACCATCGACAAGGCTGAAGACCGTTCGCGCTTCGACAAGGCGATGAAATCCATCGGCCTGGACTGCCCGCGTTCGGGTATCGCCCACAGCATGGAAGAGGCCAACGCGGTCCTCGAAAAGCTCGGCTTCCCGTGCATCATTCGTCCGTCCTTCACCATGGGCGGCACCGGTGGCGGTATCGCTTACAACCGTGAAGAGTTCGAAGAAATCTGCGCTCGCGGCCTAGACCTGTCGCCGACCAAAGAACTGCTGATCGACGAATCCCTGATCGGCTGGAAAGAATACGAGATGGAGGTTGTCCGCGATAAGAAGGACAACTGCATCATCGTCTGCTCCATCGAAAACTTTGACCCGATGGGCGTGCACACCGGTGACTCGATCACTGTTGCTCCGGCACAAACCCTGACGGACAAGGAATACCAGATCATGCGTAACGCCTCGTTGGCGGTGCTGCGTGAGATCGGCGTGGAAACCGGCGGCTCCAACGTTCAGTTTGGCATCTGCCCGGACACTGGCCGTATGGTCGTGATCGAGATGAACCCGCGTGTATCCCGCTCTTCGGCACTGGCCTCGAAAGCCACTGGTTTCCCGATTGCGCGTATCGCTGCCAAGCTGGCAATCGGCTACACCCTGGACGAGCTGCAGAACGAAATCACCGGCGGCGCTACTCCTGCATCCTTCGAGCCGTCCATCGACTACGTCGTGACCAAGCTGCCACGCTTCGCCTTCGAGAAATTCCCGAAAGCCGACGCGCGCCTGACCACTCAAATGAAGTCGGTCGGTGAAGTCATGGCAATCGGCCGGACTTTCCAGGAATCCCTGCAGAAAGCCCTGCGCGGTCTGGAAGTGGGCGTTTGCGGCCTGGACGAGAAGCTCGACCTGAGCAATCCGGAAAGCATGAGCATCCTCAAGCGCGAACTGACCGTGCCGGGTGCAGAGCGTATCTGGTACGTGGCTGACGCCTTCCGTGCCGGCCTGTCGGTCGAAGACATCTTCGGCATGAACATGATCGACCCGTGGTTCCTGGTGCAGATCGAAGATCTGATCAAGGAAGAAGAGAGGGTCAAGACCCTGGGTCTGGCCAGCATCGACCGCGACGTGATGTTCCGCCTCAAGCGCAAAGGCTTCTCCGACATGCGTCTGGCCAAGCTGCTGGGCGTGACCGAGAAGGCTCTGCGTCGCCACCGTCACAAGCTTGAGATTTTCCCGGTCTACAAGCGCGTTGACACCTGCGCGGCCGAGTTCGCCACCGATACCGCTTACCTCTACTCGACGTATGAGGAAGAGTGTGAAGCTGCGCCGTCGGGCCGCGACAAGATCATGATCCTCGGCGGCGGTCCTAACCGTATCGGTCAGGGCATCGAGTTCGACTACTGCTGCGTACACGCGGCACTGGCCCTGCGCGAAGATGGTTACGAGACCATCATGGTCAACTGCAACCCGGAAACCGTATCCACCGACTACGACACCTCCGATCGCCTGTACTTCGAGCCAGTCACCCTGGAAGACGTACTGGAAATCGTCCGCGTCGAGAAACCAAAAGGCGTGATCGTCCAGTACGGCGGCCAAACCCCGCTGAAACTGGCTCGCGCCCTGGAAGAAGCTGGCGTGCCAATTATCGGCACCAGCCCTGACGCCATCGACCGTGCCGAAGACCGTGAGCGCTTCCAGCAAATGGTCGAGCGCCTGAACCTGCGTCAGCCGCCAAACGCCACCGTGCGCAGCGAAGACGAAGCGATTCGTGCGGCCAGCAAGATCGGTTACCCGCTGGTGGTTCGTCCGTCCTACGTACTGGGCGGCCGCGCGATGGAAATCGTTTACGAAGAAGAAGAGCTCAAGCGCTACCTGCGTGATGCGGTGAAAGTGTCCAACGACAGCCCGGTGCTGCTCGATCACTTCCTCAACTGCGCGATCGAAATGGACGTGGATGCGGTCTGCGACGGCACCGACGTGGTGATCGGCGCGATCATGCAGCACATCGAGCAGGCCGGCGTTCACTCCGGTGACTCCGCGTGCTCCCTGCCGCCGTACTCGCTGCCTGCTCACATCCAGGACGAGATGCGCGAACAGGTCAAGAAAATGGCCCTGGAACTGGGCGTTGTCGGCCTGATGAACGTTCAGCTGGCGCTGCAAGGCGAAGACATCTACGTCATTGAAGTCAACCCGCGCGCTTCCCGTACCGTACCGTTCGTGTCGAAGTGCATCGGTGTTTCCCTGGCAATGATCGCGGCTCGCGTGATGGCCGGTAAAACCCTGAAGGAAATCGGCTTCACCAAAGAAATCATTCCGAACTTCTACAGTGTGAAAGAGGCGGTGTTCCCATTCGCCAAATTCCCTGGTGTGGACCCGATCCTGGGCCCTGAGATGAAGTCCACTGGTGAAGTGATGGGCGTGGGCGACACCTTCGGTGAAGCGTTTGCCAAAGCCCAAATGGGCGCCAGCGAAGTGCTGCCGACCGGCGGTACCGCGTTCATCAGCGTGCGTGACGACGACAAACCACTGGTTGCCGGCGTGGCCCGTGATCTGATCAACTTGGGCTTCGAAGTGGTCGCCACTGCCGGTACTGCCAAACTGATCGAAGCCGCAGGCCTGAAAGTGCGTCGTGTGAACAAGGTGACCGAAGGTCGTCCGCACGTGGTCGACATGATCAAGAATGACGAAGTCACCCTGATCATCAACACCACCGAAGGTCGTCAATCGATCGCTGATTCGTACTCCATTCGTCGTAATGCCTTGCAGCACAAGATCTACTGCACCACTACCATTGCTGCTGGCGAAGCTATCTGCGAAGCGCTGAAGTTCGGTCCCGAGAAGACCGTGCGCCGCTTGCAGGATCTACACGCAGGATTGAAGGCATGATCAAATACCCAATGACCGTCAAGGGCGCAAAAGCCCTGGAAGAAGAACACGCTCATCTGACCAAGGTCGTCCGTCCGAAGCTCAGCCAGGACATCGGTACGGCCCGCGAGTTGGGTGACTTGAAAGAAAACGCCGAATACCACGCTGCTCGCGAGCAGCAAGGTATGGTCGAGGCACGGATCCGCGACATCGAAGGCCGCATGCAGAACGCGGTGATCATTGATGTCACGACCATTCCTCACACCGGCAAAGTGATCTTCGGCACCACCGTTGAAATCGCCAACGTCGAGACGGATGAAAGCGTCACCTACCACATCGTTGGTGAGGATGAAGCTGACTTCAAGCTCGGCAAGATTTCGGTAGGTTCGCCATTGGCCCGCGCCTTGATTGCCAAGGAAGAGGGTGATGTGGTTGCCGTGAAAACGCCTGGCGGCGTTATCGAGTATGAGATTGTCGAAGTCCGCCACATCTGAAAGAAGGCGCCCGCTCCGTGCGGGCGCCATGCTTTGGCAACTGGCTCAGATGTTGTGGGTTGGCGGCCTGTGGTTGTTACACATCGGTCTGCTGCCGGTGCTGGGCCAGATTGGCCTGGCACCGCTGCTGATCGACGAAATTGCAGGCATGCTGAATGCGCTGATGGTGGGATTTGCCACGGCGTGTGTGATTTTTCAGGCTTTGGTGCTGGTTCAGGCCGAGGGCCTTGCCAGTCTATGGCGCGATATTCGTGGGCAACTGCTGATGATGGCGCTGTATGCGTGTGCGATGTTTTTCGCTGTGCGCTTCGGTTGGCCGGATGCAGTGCGTTGGCAGGTGTTCAGCTATCTTGTTCTGGGTTTTTCCGGGCTGGTACTGGTGTTGCAACCGGTGCCTGGGTGGAGTGGCAGGGTGCGCGAAGCACACCCTTGACCCTTGCCATCACTTGAAGCGATGGACGTTCGACAGCTGCTTGTTGACGCTGAAGTTCTTGCGGTAAATCAGTGCCATCTTGCCGATGACCTGAACCAGGTCCGCTTTGCCGACCTTGCACAGTTCTGCAATGTTCGCCAGGCGCGACTCGCGATCGAGGATGTTGAGCTTGATTTTAATCAGCTCGTGATCCGCCAAAGCGCGTTCAAGTTCGGCTAACACACCTTCAGTCAAACCGTTGTCAGCCACAGTCAAAACTGGTTTCAGATGGTGGCCAATGGATTTGTACTGTTTCTTCTGCTCTTGAGTGAGCGGCATAATCTGACCCCTGCGTCTGATCTTGTAAAAAGCGGCGGCCAGTTTACCCGAGCGAGTCCGGGACCGCCCAGTTAATCACGACCCGTTTTATTTTCGAGGTGGCCCGTGGCCCGTTCCAAGACAAGTCTTAAATGGCTGCAAGAGCATTTCAACGATCCATTCGTGAAAATGGCGCAAAAAGACGGGTATCGTTCCCGTGCCAGTTACAAGCTGCTGGAGATTCAGGAAAGAGACCGTTTGATCCGTCCAGGCATGAGCGTGATCGACTTGGGCGCCGCCCCAGGTGGCTGGTCCCAGGTGACCAGTCGTCTGATTGGCGGGCAAGGTACGCTGATCGCTTCCGACATCCTTGAAATGGACAGCATCCCTGATGTGACCTTCATTCAGGGCGACTTTACCGAGGACGCCGTGCTGGCGCAGATTCTCGAAGCGGTCGGAAATAAAGAAGTGGACCTTGTGATTTCCGATATGGCCCCCAATATGAGTGGACTGGCATCTGTTGATATGCCGAGATCGATGTTCCTGTGCGAGTTGGCACTGGACCTCGCCACTCGGGTGCTGAAGCCAGGTGGTGATTTTTTAATCAAGATCTTCCAGGGTGAAGGTTTCGACGAATATCACAAGAGCGTGCGCAAGCAGTTCGAGAAGGTCACGACGCGCAAGCCGAAATCGTCGCGCGATCGCTCCCGTGAGCAGTACTTGCTGGGTCGTGGTTTCCGCGGGCGCAGTGAGGAATAAGAGGTTTTTCGACCGGGGCGATAGGTTTTTCGTATTTCGCCCCGTGAGCATTAGCGAATATTGTGTAGAAAGTGTTTCACAAAGGGTTACAGACGGCGCCTGCCAGAGCCGTAGGTAATGTAGTAAGTTAGGCCGGTGAATATCATGCGAAGCGCGCGCCATTAGCGGAGCTTGCTTCAGAGGGTAGTTAATTGAACGATATGGCAAAGAATCTGATCCTGTGGTTGATCATCGCGGCTGTCCTGGTGACAGTGATGAACAACTTCTCCAGCCCTAACGAGCCGCAGACCCTCAACTATTCCGACTTCATCCAGCAGGTCAAGGATGGAAAGGTCGAGCGCGTAGCGGTTGACGGCTACGTGATTACCGGCAAACGCAACGACGGCGACAGCTTCAAGACCATTCGTCCGGCAATCCAGGACAACGGTCTGATCGGCGACCTCGTGGACAATCATGTCGTAGTCGAAGGCAAGCAGCCTGAACAGCAAAGCATCTGGACTCAGCTCCTGGTCGCAAGCTTCCCGATCCTGGTGATCATCGCCGTGTTCATGTTCTTCATGCGGCAGATGCAGGGCGGTGCAGGTGGCAAGGGTGGGCCGATGAGCTTCGGCAAGAGCAAGGCGCGCCTGCTCTCCGAGGATCAGGTGAAAACCACCTTGGGTGACGTTGCCGGTTGCGACGAAGCCAAGGAAGAAGTCGGCGAGTTGGTCGAGTTCCTGCGTGATCCGGGCAAGTTCCAGCGTCTGGGTGGCCGCATTCCACGCGGCGTGCTGATGGTGGGGCCTCCAGGTACCGGTAAAACATTGCTGGCCAAAGCGATTGCCGGCGAAGCAAAAGTACCGTTCTTCACCATTTCCGGTTCCGATTTTGTCGAAATGTTCGTCGGTGTCGGTGCCAGCCGTGTTCGTGACATGTTCGAGCAGGCCAAGAAACACGCGCCATGCATCATCTTCATCGATGAAATCGACGCCGTCGGTCGTCATCGTGGCGCCGGGATGGGTGGTGGTCACGATGAGCGCGAGCAGACTCTCAACCAGTTGCTGGTAGAGATGGACGGCTTCGAAATGAACGACGGCATTATCGTTATCGCTGCAACCAACCGTCCGGACGTACTGGACCCTGCGTTGCTGCGTCCGGGCCGCTTCGACCGTCAGGTTGTCGTCGGTCTGCCGGATATCCGTGGTCGCGAGCAGATTCTCAAGGTTCACATGCGAAAAGTGCCAATGGGCGACGACGTCGCTCCGGCCGTGATCGCTCGTGGTACTCCTGGATTCTCCGGTGCCGACCTGGCTAACCTGGTGAACGAGGCCTCGTTGTTCGCGGCCCGTGCCGGCAAGCGCATCGTCGAAATGAAAGAGTTCGAATTGGCCAAAGACAAGATCATGATGGGCGCCGAGCGCAAATCCATGGTCATGTCCGAGAAAGAGAAGCAGAACACCGCTTACCACGAAGCAGGTCACGCTATTGTTGGGCGCGTCGTGCCTGAGCATGACCCGGTCTACAAGGTGTCAATCATCCCGCGCGGTCGTGCGCTGGGTGTGACCATGTTCCTGCCGGAAGAAGATCGTTATAGCCTGTCCAAGCGCGCGTTGATCAGCCAGATCTGCTCGTTGTACGGCGGCCGTATTGCTGAAGAAATGACCTTGGGCTTCGACGGCGTCACCACCGGTGCGTCAAACGACATCATGCGTGCCAGCCAGATTGCACGGAACATGGTGACCAAGTGGGGCTTGTCGGAAAAACTCGGTCCGTTGATGTACGCAGAAGAAGAGGGCGAAGTGTTCCTCGGTCGCGGCGGTGGCGGTCAGGGTGCAAGCTTCTCCGGTGAGACAGCCAAGTTGATCGACTCCGAAGTGCGCAGCATCATTGATCAGTGCTACGGCACGGCCAAGCAGATCCTCACCGATAACCGTGACAAGCTCGACGCCATGGCTGATGCCTTGATGAAGTATGAAACGATCGACGCTGATCAGATCGACGACATCATGGCGGGTCGTACACCTCGTGAGCCTCGCGACTGGTCAGGCGGCACCGGTACCTCCGGAACTCCTCCGGTGGCACAGGATCCGCGTCCGGAAACACCGATCGGCGGTCCGGCTGCTGACGTTTAAGGTTTGAAATGACTTCTGCTCAGTCCTCGACCCGGTTGCCTTGCGGCAATCGGGTTCTTGATTTAGCCCTGACGCACGTCATGGGTATTCTCAATGTCACTCCCGATTCCTTTTCTGATGGCGGCCAATATAGCCAGCTCGATGCGGCCTTGCGCCACGCTGAGGCTATGGTGGCGGCCGGCGCTACGTTGATTGATGTCGGTGGCGAATCGACCCGGCCGGGTGCCAGGGTGGTTTCACCGCTGGAAGAGCTTGAGCGCGTAGCTCCAGTCGTCGAGCGAATACACCGTGAGCTGGATATAATTATCTCGGTCGACACTTCCACCCCAGCTGTTATGCGCGAAGCCGCACGACTTGGCGCGGGGTTGATCAATGACGTGCGCTCTCTGCGGCGCGATGGCGCTCTGGATGCGGCTGCGGCCACTGGCCTGCCAGTCTGTCTGATGCATATGCTCGGTGAGCCGGGCGACATGCAGGACAATCCGCAGTATCAGGACGTCACGAAAGAGGTGGGCGAGTTTCTCGCCGAGCGCATGGCTCAGTGTGCGTCGGTAGGAATTACGGCGGACCGGATCATCCTTGATCCGGGCTTTGGCTTCGCAAAAACCTTGCAGCACAATCTAAGCTTGTTCAAGCATATGGAGGCCCTGCATGCCTTGGGGCGGCCCCTGTTGGTCGGGGTCTCGCGAAAGAGCATGATAGGTCAGGCATTGAATCGTCCAGTTGGCGAGCGCCTGCATGGCGGTCTGGCGCTTGCAGCGCTGGCTTCGGTCAAGGGGGCGCGTATATTGCGCGTCCATGATGTGGCCGAAACCGTCGATGTGGTGCGGATGATCGCTGCAGTGGAATCAGCCGAATAAGAATGATGGAGTACTTATGACTAAGAAATACTTTGGTACCGACGGCATTCGTGGTCGGGTCGGCGAATATCCGATTACTCCTGACTTCATGCTCAAGCTCGGCTGGGCTGCTGGTATGGCGTTCCGCAAAATGGGCGCCTGCAAGGTGTTGGTGGGCAAGGACACTCGGATCTCCGGTTATATGTTCGAATCTGCGCTCGAGGCCGGACTTACGTCGGCAGGTGCCGATGTCATGCTCCTGGGCCCGATGCCGACACCGGCCATCGCCTACCTGACGCGTACCTTCCAAGCCCAGGCGGGCATCGTGATCAGTGCCTCGCACAACCCTCACGATGACAACGGCATCAAGTTTTTCTCCGGGAAGGGCACCAAGCTTCCGGATGAAGTCGAGCATATGATCGAAGAATTGCTCGATACCCCGATGACCGTGGTTGAGTCGAGCAAGATCGGCAAAGTATCGCGCATCAACGATGCTTCAGGCCGCTATATCGAATTCTGCAAAAGCAGCGTCCCGACCGGTACCAGCTTCGCTGGCCTGAAGATCGTGATCGACTGCGCTCACGGTGCGACCTACAAGGTGGCGCCTAGTGTATTCCGTGAGCTGGGGGCCGATGTCGTTGTACTTTCTGCTCATCCTAACGGCTTGAACATCAATGACAATTGCGGTTCGACCCATATGGAGCCGCTGCAAGCTGCTGTATTGGCCGAGCATGCTGATTTGGGTATCGCCTTTGACGGTGATGGTGATCGGGTTCAGATGGTTGATCATACCGGTACTGTCGTCGACGGTGATGAGTTGCTGTTCATCATTGCTCGCGACCTGCATGGGCAGGGCAAGTTGCAGGGTGGTGTGGTCGGTACGCTGATGAGTAACCTGGGGCTGGAGTTGGCCCTGGCGGATCTGGCAATCCCTTTTGTGCGGGCCAATGTTGGTGACCGTTACGTCATCTCCGAGTTGCTCGAGCGTGATTGGTTGGTGGGCGGTGAAAACTCGGGACACATTGTCTGCTTCAGTCACACCACCACCGGTGACGCGATCATTGCCGCATTGCAGGTATTGATGGCGCTAAAAACCCGTTCCGAGGGGCTGGCACAATCGCGCCAGGCGTTGCGCAAATGCCCTCAAGTGCTGATCAACGTGCGTTTCGGCGGTGGTGCGAGCCCCCTTGATCATCCCTCGGTCAAAGAGGCCAGCGAGCGCGTTACCAAGGCTATGGCTGGTCGTGGGCGCGTGCTGTTGCGCAAGTCCGGGACGGAGCCGCTGGTGCGGGTCATGGTCGAAGGCGAGGATGAAACACAGGTTCGCGGTTACGCCGAAGAGCTGGCAAAACTGGTTACTGAAGTTTCTGCCTGATTTCGGCTTGCCAGCCATGATTGTGTTGGGTAACATCTGCGCCCACTTTGACCGACGAGGTACAGCATGCGTCGCCCTATGGTAGCTGGTAACTGGAAGATGCACGGTACCCGCGCCAGCGTCGCTGAGCTGATCAATGGCCTTCGTCATCTGGCCTTGCCGAGCGATGTTGATGTAGCGGTATTCCCGCCTTGCTTGCATATCAATCAAGTGATTGATGGCTTGAAGGAAAAGTCGATTTCGGTCGGCGCGCAGAACTCTGCGGTGGAATCCACGCAAGGTGCGTTGACCGGTGAAGTTGCGCCGAGTCAGTTGGTGGATGCAGGCTGTTCTTTTGTACTTGTCGGGCACTCCGAGCGCCGCCAGATAATGGGCGAGCAGGACGGAATGCTGATTCGCAAGTTCGCAGCGGCACAGGCAAGTGGCTTGATTCCGGTGTTGTGCGTAGGGGAAACCCTCGAAGAGCGCGAGGCTGGAAAAACTCTTGAGGTTGTCGGGCGTCAGCTAGGCAGTATCATAGAGGAGCTGGGTGTTGGTGCCTTTGCAAAGGCAGTAATCGCTTACGAGCCGGTCTGGGCCATTGGTACCGGGCTGACTGCTTCGCCGCAACAGGCGCAGGATGTGCATGCAGCCATTCGCGCTCAGTTGGCGGCAGAGAATTCTGAGGTCGCACAAGGTGTGCGGCTTCTATACGGCGGCAGCGTGAAGGCGGCCAATGCGGTCGAACTGTTCGGCATGCCGGATATCGATGGGGGGCTCATTGGTGGAGCTTCCCTGAATGCAGATGAGTTCGGTGCGATTTGTCGCGCCGCGGGAAACTGAAAAAATGCTGGAAACAGTCGTAGTCGTTTTTCATCTGCTGGGTGCATTGGGCGTAGTTGCTCTGGTATTGCTGCAGCAGGGTAAAGGTGCGGATGCTGGCGCGTCTTTCGGAGCAGGTGCTTCAAATACTGTGTTCGGAAGCCAAGGTTCCTCTACCTTTCTTAGTAAGTTTACTGCTATACTTGCCGCCGGTTTCTTCATAACCAGCTTAGGGTTAGGTTACTTTGCTAAAGAGAAGGCTCATCAGCTGACTCAAGTAGGTTTGCCAAACCCGGCAGTGTTGGAAGTTCCAAAGCAACAACCGGCTTCTGATGATGTCCCGGTGCTTCAAGAGCAAAAGTCGGCTACTCCAGCGACTGACGTGCCTCCAGCTCAAGAGCAAAAGTAAGAAGGGTTTCAAACGTAGTATTGCCGAGGTGGTGGAATTGGTAGACACGCAACCTTGAGGTGGTTGTGCCCATAGGGTGTAGGGGTTCGAGTCCCCTTCTCGGTACCAATTATCAGGAGAGCCCGCTGTTGCGGGCTTTCTTGTAGGTGGAAGGTTACATTGACCCTTTCAGGGATCGGTCGTATACTTCCGCCCCAGCTTTGTCGCGGGGTGGAGCAGTCTGGTAGCTCGTCGGGCTCATAACCCGAAGGTCGTCGGTTCAAATCCGGCCCCCGCAACCAGTTTAAGGAGCCCCTTTTAAGGGGCTTTTTGTTAGCTGGACACTTTCAACGCCGCTGTTCGACGGCGTTTCAAGGATGGGCGTTTCGCCCATTTTTTTATTTTGCACAGCATGCACATACATGCACGAGGGGGTTCAGGTGTCGAGCAAGCTAGAAGAGTTGCAGGCCTTGCTGGCCCCGGTGGTCGTGGCCCTAGGCTATGAATGCTGGGGTATTGAGTTTTCGGCTCAAGGTCGCCACTCAATGTTGCGCGTTTATATCGATAAAGAGGGCGGCGTGCTGGTGGACGATTGTGCCATTGTCAGCCGTCAGATCAGCGGTGTCCTGGATGTTGAAGATCCGATCGCCGTTGAATACACCCTTGAAGTTTCCTCGCCTGGCATGGAACGCCCGCTGTTCACTATTGAGCAGTTTGCAAAATTTGCCGGTGAACAAGTGAAGATCAAGCTGCGCTCGCCTTTTGAAGGCCGACGCAACTTTCAGGGCCTTCTGCGCGGTGTAGAAGAGCAGGACGTCGTGGTGCAGGTAGAAGACCATGAGTTCCTGTTGCCGATCGATATGATCGACAAGGCCAACATTATTCCCAGTTTTGACTGAGACGCGGATCCCGCGGATCCAATGGCTTGCGAAAGGCGAGGCGTACGATGAGCAAAGAAGTACTGCTGGTTGTTGAGTCGGTATCCAATGAAAAGGGCGTACCGGCAAACGTAATTTTTGAAGCGCTGGAGCTGGCTCTGGCCACTGCTACCAAAAAACGTTTCGAGGACGAAGTCGATCTGCGTGTGGAAATCAATCGCCACACCGGTGCTTACGAAACATTCCGTCGCTGGACGGTCGTCGAAGAAGCAGACTTGGACGATCCGGCCATCGAAACCTGGCCGAGCAAGGTTGCAGAAACGCATCCTGGTGCTCAGGTCGGCGATGTAGTCGAAGAAAAGATCGAATCCATTGAGTTCGGCCGCATCGCTGCACAGACTGCCAAGCAAGTCATCGTGCAGAAAGTTCGCGAAGCCGAGCGCGCTCAAGTCGTTGATGCCTATCGCGAGCGCCTGGGAGAAATCATCTCCGGCACCGTGAAGAAAGTGACCCGCGACAACGTGATCGTCGACCTGGGCAACAACGCTGAGGCGTTGCTGGCTCGCGAAGACATCATTTCTCGCGAAACCTTCCGGGTTGGCGTGCGTCTGCGTGCGCTGCTCAAAGAGATCCGCACCGAGAACCGCGGCCCGCAGCTGATCCTGTCGCGTACCGCGCCGGAAATGCTGATCGAGTTGTTCCGCATCGAAGTGCCGGAAATCGCTGAAGGCCTGATCGAAGTAATGGCTGCTTCCCGTGATCCGGGTTCGCGCGCCAAGATCGCGGTCCGCTCCAAGGACAAACGCATCGACCCGCAAGGTGCTTGCATTGGTATGCGCGGTTCGCGCGTCCAGGCAGTGTCGGGCGAGTTGGGCGGTGAGCGTGTGGACATCGTCCTGTGGGACGACAATCCGGCTCAGTTCGTGATCAATGCAATGTCGCCGGCTGAAGTGGCGGCAATTATCGTTGACGAAGATGCCCATGCAATGGACATCGCCGTTGGCGCAGACAATCTGGCTCAGGCCATCGGTCGCGGTGGTCAGAACGTGCGTCTGGCTAGCCAGTTGACTGGCTGGACCCTGAACGTGATGACCGAATCGGACATCCAGGCTAAGCAGCAAGCAGAAACCGGCGACATCCTGCGCAACTTTATCGACGAGCTGGAAGTCGACGAAGACCTGGCACAGGTGCTGGTAGATGAAGGCTTCACCAGCCTGGAAGAGATTGCCTACGTACCGTTGGAAGAAATGCTCAACATCGACGGCTTTGACGAAGAAACCGTCAACGAGCTTCGCGCTCGCGCCAAGGATCGTTTGTTGACCAAAGCCATCGCTACTGAGGAAAAGCTGGCAGACGCCCATCCGGCCGAAGACCTGCTCTCGCTTGAGGGTATGGACAAGGATTTGGCGATGGAACTGGCGGTGCGCGGCGTAATTACCCGCGAAGACCTGGCCGAGCAGTCTATTGACGATCTGCTCGACATCGACGGCATTGACGATGATCGTGCCGGCAAGTTGATCATGGCCGCCCGAGCCCACTGGTTCGAGTAATTAGGCGCGGCCTGAGGAGAGAAGTGCATGACGCAAGTCACGGTGAAACAACTGGCCGATGAGGTCAAAACACCGGTAGAGCGCCTGTTGCAGCAGATGCGTGAGGCAGGTCTGCCGCACACCGCCGCCGAAGAAGGTGTGAGCGATAGTGAGAAGCAGTCTTTGCTGACTCACTTGAAGAGCAGCCATAAGGCGAAAGTGGAAGAACCGCGCAAGATTACATTGCAGCGCAAAACCACCAGCACCCTGCGTGTTGCTGGCAGCAAAAGCATCAGCGTTGAGGTACGTAAAAAGAAAGTTTTCGTACAGCGCAGCCCGGAAGAAATCGAAGCCGAGCGCAAACGCGAACTGGAAGAACGTCGCGCAGTAGAAAATGCTGCACGTCAGAAGGCTGAAGAAGAAGCCAAGCGTCGCGCCGAAGAAGAAGCGCGTCGCCAGCCTGCTGCTGCGCAATCCGCGACTAACGACGCCGTTGCAGCACCTGCTGCAGTTGCCGAGCCAGTACGCGAAAGCGCACCGGTAGTGGCTGCTGCACCAGCACCGTCTGCCGACGTTCGCAACAAGCAGAACGAACAGCGCCGTCCGGACAAACCACGTGCCGACGATAACAGTCGTCGTGGCAGTGGCGATGGCGAGCGCAAAAACGCTCCGCATCGTGCTTCGGTCAAGGAAAAAGCGCCTGCTCCACGCGTTGCTCCACGTACCACTGACGAAGAAAGCGATGGCTTCCGTCGTGGTGGTCGCGGCAAGGCCAAGCTGAAGAAACGCAACGCTCACGGTTTCCAGAGCCCAACCGGCCCTGTAGTGCGCGAAGTGAAGATCGGCGAGACCATCACTGTTGGCGATCTCGCCCAGCAGATGTCGGTCAAGGCTGCTGAAATCATCAAGTTCATGTTCAAACTGGGTACCCCAGCGACCATCAACCAGGTACTGGATCAGGAAACTGCCCAACTGGTTGCCGAAGAGCTGGGCCACAAAGTGACCCTGGTCAGCGACACTGCCCTGGAAGATTCCCTGGCCGAGTCCTTGAAGTTTGAAGGTGAAGCGTTCTCCCGTGCACCAGTTGTGACCGTAATGGGCCACGTTGACCACGGTAAGACATCGCTGCTCGACTATATCCGTCGTGCCAAGGTAGCTGCTGGCGAAGCCGGCGGTATCACCCAGCACATCGGTGCGTACCACGTTGAAACTGATCGCGGCATGGTCACGTTCCTCGATACCCCGGGTCACGCTGCGTTTACCGCAATGCGTGCTCGTGGTGCCAAGGCAACTGACATCGTGATCCTGGTCGTTGCAGCGGACGACGGCGTAATGCCGCAGACCATTGAAGCGGTCCAGCACGCCAAGGCTGCCGGTGTTCCACTGGTGGTTGCTGTGAACAAAATCGACAAGCCGGGCGCTGATCTCGATCGCATCCGTAGCGAACTGTCGGTTCACGGCGTGACTTCGGAAGAGTGGGGCGGCGACACCCCGTTCGTATCGGTTTCGGCGAAAGTCGGTACTGGCGTGGACGAGTTGCTCGAAGCCGTTCTGCTGCAAGCTGAAGTTCTGGAACTGAAAGCAACGCCTTCGGCTCCTGGCCGTGGCGTCGTGGTTGAATCGCGTCTCGACAAAGGTCGTGGCCCGGTTGCTACCGTTCTGGTTCAAGACGGTACCCTGCGCCAAGGCGACATGGTGCTGGTCGGTTCGAACTATGGCCGCGTTCGCGCCATGCTCGACGAGAACGGCAAGCCAATCAAGGAAGCGGGTCCATCCATCCCTGTCGAGATTCTCGGCCTGGACGGTACGCCGGACGCTGGCGACGAGATGAGCGTAGTTGCTGACGAGAAGAAAGCCCGTGAAGTGGCTCTGTTCCGTCAAGGCAAGTTCCGCGAAGTCAAACTGGCCCGTGCTCACGCCGGCAAGCTTGAAAACATCTTCGAGAACATGGGTCAGGAAGAGAAGAAGACGCTCAACATCGTCCTCAAATCCGACGTCCGTGGTTCGCTGGAAGCGTTGAACGGTGCCTTGAACGGCCTGGGTAACGACGAAGTGCAAGTGCGTGTTGTCGGTGGCGGTGTCGGTGGTATCACCGAGTCCGACGCTAACCTGGCACTGGCCTCCAATGCTGTACTGTTTGGCTTCAACGTGCGTGCCGATGCTGGCGCTCGCAAGATCGTCGAGCAGGAAGGTCTGGATATGCGTTACTACAACGTGATCTACGACATCATCGAAGACGTCAAGAAAGCCCTCACCGGTATGCTGGGCAGCGATGTTCGCGAGAACATCCTGGGTACCGCTGAAGTACGTGACGTGTTCCGTTCGCCGAAGTTTGGCGCGATCGCCGGTTGCATGGTTATCGAAGGTGTTGTTCACCGTAACCGTCCAATCCGTGTACTGCGTGAAGACATCGTTATCTTCGAAGGCG
This sequence comes from Pseudomonas sp. LB3P25, assembly GCF_054897985.1. Classification (NCBI taxonomy): domain Bacteria; kingdom Pseudomonadati; phylum Pseudomonadota; class Gammaproteobacteria; order Pseudomonadales; family Pseudomonadaceae; genus Pseudomonas; species Pseudomonas sp. LB3P25. Next base: position 1,119,784 of record NZ_CM142711.1, read on the forward strand.
AGCTGGAATCCCTGCGCCGCTTCAAGGATGACGCTTCCGAAGTACGTGCCGGCATGGAATGCGGTATCGGCGTGAAGAGCTACAACGACGTTAAAGTCGGTGACAAGATCGAAGTCTTCGAGAAGGTTCAGGTTGCTCGCAGCCTCTAACTCGCGCACTTCAAGGGCCACGATGAGTCGCCGCATGCAGATGCGCGGCACAGCGTCAGGACTCTAAACGCAACGCCCGGTCTGGCTTTTGTCAGGCCGGGCGTTTGCCGCTTTCAGACCCTTCGGGTTTCACCGTGGGGCAGTAACAGGTAACAAGACATGGCAAAAGAATACAGCCGTACCCAACGTATCGGCGATCAGATGCAGCGTGAGCTGGCACAGCTGATCCGTCGTGAAGTCAAAGACCCGCGCGTCGGCCTGGTCACTATTACCGCTGTTGAAGTCAGCCGTGACGTCGGTCACGCCAAGATCTTCATCACTGTAATGGGTCAGGACAACGCCGAAGACATCGCGCAAAGCATCAAGGTGCTCAACTCCGCCGCCGGCTTCCTGCGCATGCAGTTGGCTCGCGAAATGAAGTTGCGCAGCGTTCCACAGTTGCACTTCCACTACGACGAAAGCGTCGTGCGTGGCGCGCACCTGTCGGCCCTGATCGAGCGTGCGGTGGCTGAAGACAATCAGCACCCGGTTGCGGCAGAAGTCGAAGACACCAAGGAGTAATCGGTGGCTCAGGTCAAACGTATCCGTCGTAACGTCAGCGGCATCATCCTGCTCGACAAGCCGCTGGGGTTCACCTCCAACGCCGCGTTGCAGAAGGTCCGCTGGCTGCTGAACGCCGAGAAAGCCGGGCACACCGGCAGTCTCGATCCGCTGGCCACCGGCGTGTTGCCGTTGTGCTTCGGTGAGGCCACCAAGTTTTCGCAATACCTGCTCGATTCCGACAAGGCTTATGAAACCCTGGCGCAACTGGGCAAGACCACCACCACGGCCGATGCCGAAGGTGAAGTTTTGCAGGAGCGCCCGGTGACCGTTGGTCGCGCCGATGTAGAAGCTGTGTTGCCGAATTTTCGTGGGCAAATCAGTCAGATACCGCCGATGTACTCGGCGCTCAAGCGTGATGGCCAGCCGCTGTACAAACTGGCCCGTGCAGGCGAAGTAGTGGAGCGCGAACCGCGTTCTGTTACTATTGCGCGCTTGGAATTGCTGGCCTTTGAAGGTGATACTGCGCGGCTTGCGGTGGATTGCAGCAAAGGCACCTATATTCGCACCCTGGTGGAAGATATCGGTGAGCAACTCGGTTGTGGCGCTTACGTTGCTGAACTGCGACGTACCCAGGCCGGGCCTTTCACGCTGGCCCAGACGGTCACCCTGGAAGAGTTGGAAGCGGTACATGCTGAAGGCGGCAACGAAGCGGTCGACCGCTTCCTGATGCCATCGGACAGCGGCTTGCTGGATTGGCCACTGTTGCAATTCTCGGAACACAGCTCGTTCTACTGGCTTAACGGCCAACCGGTACGAGCCCCGGATGCACCGAAGTTCGGCATGGTACGGGTACAGGATCACAACGGTCGCTTCATCGGTATCGGTGAAGTGAGCGAAGACGGGCGCATCGCGCCGCGTCGACTGATTCGGTCAGAATGACCGGACGAGGGTGGCTGTTAACAGGCACGGTCACTACTCATTTTTAGATACAGGGATTTGTCCCTGGCCTGTTGAAGCTGTTTCTTTGAAACAGTTTCCTGATAAAAGGATTGCCTCATGGCTCTCGACGTTCAAGAAAAAGCTCAAATCGTAGCTGACTACCAGCAAGCTGTTGGTGACACTGGTTCGCCAGAAGTGCAAGTTGCACTGCTGACCCACAACATCAACAAACTGCAAGGTCACTTCAAGGCCAACGGTAAAGATCACCACTCCCGTCGTGGTCTGATCCGCATGGTAAACCAGCGTCGTAAGCTGCTGGACTACCTGAAAGGCAAGGACGTGAGCCGTTACAGCGCTCTGATCGCTCGCCTGGGTCTGCGTCGCTAATAAGCGATTGCGCTAGAGGTTGGTTGTCTGTCGTACGTCAGTGGGTTTCCCGCTGGCGCATGGCAGGCTCCCAGCCTCAAGTTTTATCTGGATATACGTTTTGCCCTGGACAGGCGTTGGGCCGATTCCCGACATTGCCCAAGAATTTCGCAAGAAGACAAGTTCCCCAAGAGCCACAAAAGAAGGTAGGACACCGTGAACCCGGTAATCAAAAAATTCCAGTTCGGTCAGTCGACCGTTACCCTCGAGACTGGCCGTATCGCCCGTCAGGCCTCCGGCGCAGTATTGGTCACCGTTGACGACGACGTCAGCGTATTGGTGACTGTGGTCGGCGCCAAGCAAGCCGATCCAGGCAAGGGCTTCTTCCCTCTGTCTGTTCACTACCAGGAAAAAACTTACGCTGCCGGTAAGATCCCTGGCGGTTTCTTCAAGCGTGAAGGCCGTCCTTCCGAGAAAGAAACCCTGACTTCCCGACTGATCGACCGCCCGATCCGTCCGCTGTTCCCAGAAGGCTTCATGAACGAAGTGCAGGTTGTCTGCACCGTCGTTTCCACCAGCAAGAAGACCGATCCGGACATCGCTGCGATGATCGGTACCTCGGCTGCCCTGGCCATCTCCGGTATTCCTTTCGATGGCCCGATCGGCGCTGCCCGCGTTGCGTTCCACGAAAGCACCGGCTACCTGCTGAACCCGACTTACGAACAACTGAAAGCATCGAGCCTGGACATGGTTGTTGCCGGTACTTCGGAAGCCGTGTTGATGGTTGAATCGGAAGCCAAAGAGCTGACCGAAGACCAGATGCTGGGTGCGGTACTGTTTGCTCACGACGAGTTCCAGGTGGTGATCAACGCCGTTAAAGAACTGGCCGCTGAAGCTGCCAAGCCGACCTGGACCTGGGCTCCACAGCCTGAAGCCACTGCTCTGCTGGGCGCTATCCGTGCCGAGTTCGGCGACGCGATCTCCCAGGCTTACACCATCACCATCAAGGCCGACCGTTACGCTCGTCTGGGCGAACTGAAAGACCAGGTGGTTGCCAAGCTGTCCGGTGAAGAAGGTCAGCCTTCGTCCAGCGAAGTCAAAGCTGCTTTCGGCGAAATCGAATACCGCACCGTTCGCGAAAACATCGTTAACGGCAAGCCACGTATCGACGGCCGCGACACCAAGACCGTTCGTCCTTTGAACATCGAAGTCGGTGTTCTGCCAAAGACCCACGGTTCGGCTCTGTTCACCCGTGGCGAAACTCAGGCGCTGGTAGTTGCAACGCTGGGTACTGCCCGTGACGCACAGCTGCTGGACACCCTGGAAGGCGAGAAAAAAGACCCGTTCATGCTGCACTACAACTTCCCTCCGTTCTCGGTCGGTGAGTGTGGTCGCATGGGTGGCGCTGGTCGTCGCGAAATCGGTCACGGCCGTCTGGCTCGTCGTTCGGTTCAGGCCATGCTGCCAGCTGCCGACGTGTTCCCGTACACCATCCGTGTTGTGTCGGAAATCACCGAGTCCAACGGTTCGAGCTCCATGGCTTCGGTCTGCGGCGCTTCCCTGGCTCTGATGGACGCCGGCGTTCCGATGAAAGCACCGGTTGCCGGTATCGCCATGGGTCTGGTTAAAGAAGGCGAGAAGTTCGCCGTCCTGACCGACATCCTGGGTGACGAAGACCACCTGGGCGACATGGACTTCAAAGTAGCCGGTACCGCCAAAGGTGTGACCGCGCTGCAGATGGACATCAAGATCAAAGGCATCACCGAAGAAATCATGGAAATCGCTCTGGGCCAAGCCCTGGAAGCGCGCCTGAATATCCTCGGTCAGATGAACCAGATCATTGGCCAGTCGCGTACCGAACTGTCGGAAAACGCTCCGACCATGATCGCGATGAAAATCGACACCGACAAAATCCGTGATGTCATCGGTAAAGGCGGCGCGACCATTCGTGCGATCTGTGAAGAGACCAAAGCTTCGATCGACATCGAAGACGACGGCTCGATCAAGATCTTCGGCGAAACCAAGGAAGCGGCTGAAGCTGCACGTCAGCGCGTTCTGGGCATCACCGCAGAAGCTGAAATCGGCAAGATCTACGTCGGTAAGGTTGAGCGCATCGTCGACTTCGGCGCATTCGTCAACATCCTGCCTGGCAAGGACGGTCTGGTTCACATCTCGATGCTGAGCGACGCTCGCGTTGAGAAAGTGACCGATATCCTGAAAGAAGGCCAGGAAGTGGAAGTACTGGTACTGGACGTGGACAACCGCGGCCGTATCAAGCTGTCCATCAAAGACGTAGCAGCAGCCAAGGCTTCGGGCGTTTAATTACTCCCTGCGCCTGACCGCTTCAACGTTATAAAAAATGCCCCGCCGTGAAAACGGCGGGGCATTTTTTTGCCTGCAAAAAACTGAAACGTTGGGTGAAGTTGCCGGACCCCAAACCCGGTGCTAGGTTTAGGCACACGCCCGTGTAGCTCAGCCGGTAGAGCAGCGCACTCGTAACGCGAAGGTCGCAGGTTCGATTCCTGTCTCGGGCACCATTCTTTGGGTTACTTCACCTTTCTGCTCAGCTCCTCAACGGTGCGTTTGAGGTTATCCAGTTCCCGGTCCTGATCGCTGACTTCCCGCTTGAGACTCGACAACTCACTGGCGCTGGAACTGGAGCTGGATCCGTTGTTGCGCTTGAGGCCTTCAACCTGCTTGGCGAGGCTGTTCAGGTCGCGCTCCTGTTCGCTGACGGTACGCTTGAGGTCAGACATTTCCCGGTCATTCGAGCTGCTGCTGGAACCGTTATTACGTTTTAGCTCTTCGATGAGGCGCGCTTGCTCATTGACAGTTTTCTTCAAGGTTTCCAGTTCTGCCGTGTTTTCTTTCCCGGTCTTCTGCATGTTTTCCAGATTGCTGCCGGTCACGCTGGTTTTAACCAGTGTGTCTTTGCCGAACGAGTTGTGGAGAACGACGACTTTGTCTTCATATGAGGGTGGATCGAAACTCACTTCAACCCCGGCATGAGCCGTATTGGGCAGTGCCAGGTTGCCGAGTAACAGGGCGGCCATGCCAATGACAGACAGTGCGGACGAGTGCTTGGGAAAATTGCGCATCACCTGAATTCCTTGTGGAGTGCTTATGTGGCACATCGCTATGACTTGGCTTTTTGAAACTTGTTCCTGAAGCTTGCACAAAATGACAGGGCCTCCGGTTTTTTGTAGATTTGATGTAAAGAGCCATATAAATCGTCAGCCAAAGGTCCTATATTCGGACCTTGCATGAGCTCCACATTGCAGTTTTCAAATGATCCCCGAATGGTTCTGAAGGCCAGACAAGCCGGGCTTCAAACGGTTTTTTTGCGTCAGAGAGATCCTTGATGATCCAGATCCATCTTCCATTCCCCAGATCAGAGAGAACGACATGACCGTTAAAGAGTTGACCCAAGAAGCCAGACACGAAGAAGCGCTGAAGAAGTACTTGCTGGAGTCGCCCCAGCTAGCCGAAGAGATCAAGGACTTGCCCGCCGACGATCAGAAAGACCAGATCCAGTGGGCGTTCGAGGATGAGGCAGAAGCCCAGGGCTTGCAGCCGTGGGAACTGACGCTCAAGTACACCTCAACCCCTGAAGAGTTCGAGGCTGCGCGCCTTGTTCTGCACAAGGAGGCTGCCGAGGTGTTGGGAGTCGAGTGGGAAGAGTACTGCGAGATGAATAATCTGGTGGTCTGACCTGTGGGAGCGTGCCTGCTCGCGAAGAGGGCGTGTCAGTCGACGTAATTGGCGCCTGACTCACCCCATTCGCGAGCAGGCTCGCTCCCACATTTGGCACGGGCGTTTTCTCGATCAGAGGCTTAAACGCATCGACAGATCGACAGCCTTCACATCCTTGGTCATCGTACCAATCGAGATGTAATCCACTCCGGTTTCGGCGATCGGTAGCAGCGTGCTTTCGTTGATACCGCCGCTGGCCTCCAGTTTCGCCTTGCCTGCGTTCAGACGCACGGCTTCGCGCATGTCATCCAGACTCAACTCATCAAGCATGATGATGTCGGCACCGGCCGCCAGGGCTTCCTTCAGCTCCTCCAGGCTTTCCACTTCGATCTCCACCGGTTTGCCTGGGGCAATCTTGTGCGCGGCTTTGATCGCCTCCGGGATGCCACCGCAGGCGGCAATATGGTTTTCCTTGATCAGGAAGGCGTCGTACAGGCCGATGCGGTGGTTGTGGCATCCGCCGCAGGTCACGGCGTACTTCTGCGCCAGACGCAGCCCCGGCAAGGTTTTACGGGTGTCGAGCAACTTCACCTGAGTCTCGGCAACGTAATCCGCCAGGTACTGCGCGCGCGTGGCTACGCCAGAAAGCAACTGCAGGAAGTTCAGTGCACTGCGTTCGCCCGTCAGTAGCGAGCGCGCCGGACCTTCAAGGTGGAACAGCGCCTGATTGGGTTTCACCCGCTCGCCATCGCGCACCTGCCAGTGCACCGCAACACGTGGGTCCAGCTGCCGAAACACGGCATCAACCCAGGCTGTGCCGCAGATGACGGCAGCGTCGCGGGTAATGATGGTGGCTTTGGCCAGGCGTTCGGCCGGGATCAACTGTGCGGTGATGTCGCCGCTGCCGATGTCTTCGAGCAACGCACGGCGCACGTTGGCTTCGATTTCGGCGGTCAAATCGGCGAGACGTAGATTCGGCATAACGGACTCCACAAACAAAGTGGCCCGATTATAGGGCCATGGCGCTGGGCAACCCAAGGCATCAGCGGCGTTCGCATCGCTCTGAAACCTGCATTTGGTCGATTCGCCTGAGCAATCGGCACTCAGTCAGCGTCTGCTGTAAGCGTCTATTTCAATGGGAAACGCAGAGTCTGCTGGTACAGGGGACATCTTTTGCAAGATAATCCGCCTTGCTTTTGACGTCATGGCTTTGACGTGGATTTGGATTGACGACTTCGAAGACTCACCGTTTCAGGAGGCCTGAATGCACAACGACGGGAATGTAGTGCCTTTGCACAAGGTTGCTACGGACCAGGCGACTCACTCGCCGCTCGCCCGCCTGCCTGTGATTCTGCTTCAGGTTCGCGACAAGGCCGCTCAACAGCTCAGGCATGGTTTGCAGGAACTGTTCGATAACGCCGACGACACGCTGTTCGAAATGGCCGATCGGGCCCGCAATGACGTCGAACAGAACCTCTTCTTCGAAGCCATGCGCGACTTGCGCCTCAAGCGCAAAAACATCGAACGCGGCTTTCTCGAACAATTCTTCGAGGCGTTTGTCAGCCTCACCCAGTACGACATCACTCACTCTGCCTTGCCCCAGGCGTTGGCCTTCGACGCCTCGGTGGCGCTGCCCGATGACGACAGGGAGCGCAACGTGGCAGTGGAAGCGATGGTCAGCAAAGTGCTGAACCGCGACGGCTTCGCCCTGGACCAACTGACGGCCCGACTCCGCGCACTGCTGGGCAGGGAACTGCTCGATCAGCACAATCCCATGGGGCCGGCGATGCTCTGCGAGTACTTTATGCAGGCCGGGCGCAACCTGGGCGTGGAGATCAAGGTCAAGCTGATCATCCTCAAACTGTTCGAACGCTATGTGCTCAGGGATGCCAATCAGCTCTACGCCGAAGCCAATCAGTTGCTGGTCGCCACCGGTGTTCTGCCCGACCTTAAGCCCGCCCCTGCGCGTCGGGCCACGGATCGTGCGGCTGCCGGCGTCGCTACTGACCCCGCGCCGGCCAACACCCGCGCAAGCGGTCCGCCAATCGACGACAGCGTGCCGGAAGTTTTCGCGGCGTTGCAGCAATTGCTGTTTCACGTGCGTGGCAGTGTCGCGCCGACCCTTGAAGCCAGTGCTCAGACACAGCCGATTTCCACCCGTGACTTAATGCGGCTGCTCTCGCACTTGCAGCAATACGTGCCGGCGTCGGCAGCCCAGGACGACTTCGATCTGCGAAACCAGCTCGAACAACTGCTGACCCGGGTCAGCGTCAAAAGTGGCAAGTCACGCGTGGTCGGGGTGGCTGACGAAGACGTGATCAACCTGATCGCCATGCTCTTCGAATGCATCCTCGATGACCGCAACCTGCCGGACTCGCTCAAGGCATTGATCGGCCGTTTGCAGATCCCGATGCTGAAAGTGGCGGTGCTCGACAAGAGCTTCTTCAGCCGCAGCAGTCACCCGGCCCGGCGCCTGCTCAATGAAATCGCCACCGCAGCCATGGGCTGGGGTGAGTTCGATGACCATGAACGCGACAGCCTGTATCTGCGCATCAAGCAAGTGGTGCAACGGTTGTTGAGCGATTTTGTCGATGATCCGGCGGTCTTTTCCGAATTGCTGGCGGATTTTCTCGCCTTCACCAGCGACGAGCGCCGTCGCAGTGAGCTGTTGGAGCAACGTACCCGTGACGCCGAAGAAGGCCGCGCCAGGACTGAGCTGGCCCGCCAGCGCGTCGAACAGGTGCTGAATCAGGCCTTGTTGGGCAAAGTATTGCCGCAACGGGTGGTGGTGTTTGTCCAGGAAGCCTGGAGCAAAGTGTTGCTGCTGACGTGTCTCAAGTACGGCGATCAGTCGGACGAGTGGCACGCCGATGTGCAGTCCATGGAGCAATTGATCTGGAGCGTGCAGCGTCATGATGAACCCGATGCGAGCCTGCGCTTGTTGGCACTGGTGCCTGGGTTACTCAAGTCGTTGCGCGACGGGCTGAGCAGTTCGGCATTCGATCCGTTCGCCACCAGCGAGTTTTTCAGTGAGCTGGAAGCCTTGCACGTTCAACTGTTCGAACGTCCAGGGCAAAAGCTTGGACAGCCCGTCGATACACCGGTAATGGTCGAAGTTGTGCAGGAAATCGTCCTGCGAACCGCCGACGAAGGGCCGGTCGATACGGCGTCATTGCGCTTGCCGGAGGACGATGCCGGACTGCTTCAGGTCGATCAACTGCGGTTGGGGTGCTGGGTCGAGTTTCAGGAAGACGAGGACAACACCCTTCGCTGCAAGCTGGTGGCGATCATTGAAGCTACCGGCAAGTACATTTTCGTCAACCGCACCGGGATGAAAGTGCTGGAGCGCAGCCGCACCGGTCTGGCTCTGGAATTCCACCGTGGCGCGGTGCGCGCGCTGGACGACACTTTGCTGTTCGACCGGGCGCTGGAGTCGGTGATCGGCAACCTGCGGCGCCTCAATCACGGCAAGTGATCGCGTCCCGAGGGTCTATCGCGGCATACTGGGCGCCAACACAGTCGTCGTTGAAGGAACCTGTATGCAGTTGGACCCCGCGAGCGGTTGGTGTCAGGGCGTGCGTTTATGCCCTTCGCCCAACTTCAATGCGCGCCCCACGGGCGAAATTTCCCTGCTGGTGATCCACAACATCAGTTTGCCGCCAGCGCAATTCGCCACCGGCAAGGTGCAGGAATTTTTCCAGAATCGCCTGGATGTCACGGAGCATCCCTACTTTGAAGGGATCGCCGACCTGCGTGTATCTGCGCACTTTCTGATCGAACGTGACGGCACTGTCACTCAGTTTGTCTCTTGTCTTGAGCGTGCCTGGCATGCCGGCGTCTCGAGTTTCGAAGGGCGGGAAACCTGTAACGATTTTTCCGTGGGCATCGAACTTGAGGGCACGGATGATCTACCGTTCACCGACGCTCAGTATCAAGCGTTGACGACCCTGACCCGGCAGCTGCAAAGCGCCTTCACGGCCATTACCGCACAGCGCATTTGCGGGCATAGCGACATCGCACCCGGGCGTAAAACCGATCCGGGGCCAGCGTTCGACTGGGCACGCTATCGCGCCGCCCTGGCAAAAGAGGAACAACAATGAGTTTTCTGGTGTTGCTGTTGGCGGTCTGGATCGAGAAGTTTTCGGCCCTGCGTCATCGGGTTCAGCGCGATGGTGGATGGGTTCGCGAGCTGAACAAGCTTGAGGTCAGTCCGCGTCTGGCGAAAAGTCCGTGGTTGATTTTGGTGATACTGGTGTTGTTGCCAGTAGCACTGTTGGGATTGCTGCTGCTGGTGCTGGATCCGGTGGCTTACGGTCTGCTGGCGTTGCCGGTGCACCTGCTGGTGGTGATTTACAGTTTGGGCCGCGGTGATCTGCTGGCGGGTCTCGGGCCGTTTCGCGATGCCTGGCGCCGGGAAGACCTGCAAGCTGCCGCTCATGTAGCGGACCGCGATGTGGGTATCTGCGCCGATAGCGGCGAACAACTGCTGGAACGGGTCGAAGGGCATCTGCTGTGGGAGGCTTATCAGAGCTTTTTCGCGGTGATTTTCTGGTACTTCCTGCTGGGTCCGGTCGCGGCCTTGAGCTATCGACTGCTGGCCCTGGCCGAAGAGCACGGGCAGAACCCGGCCGTGGTCGAACGCGCCGCACAACTGCGTCATGCGTTCGACTGGGTGCCGGTGCGTTTGTTGGCGGCGAGTTTTGCGTTGGTCGGCAACTTTGTCGCGGTCAGCCGAGTGATGCTGCACGAGCTGCTGAACTGGAACATCAGCGCCGCCCAATTGATCGAGAAGGTCGGGCTGGTGGCCGGTGAAATCCCGGCCCCGGTGGTCGGGCCTGACGGCATCAACAGCCTCGACCGGATCTGGGAACTGTTGCTGCGCGCGGCGGTGCTCTGGTACGCCGGTTTTGCGTTGTGGACTGTCCTTCCCTAAGCACACTGACCCCTTGTAGCAGCTGCCGAAGGCTGCGTCCGGCTGCGCAGCAGTCGCCAACTCAGTCACCGCGGTTTGTCAGGCTCACCGCGCGATCAGGATTTACGACTGCTTCGCAGCCGAACGCAGCCTTCGGCAGCTGCTACAGGACCGCGTACGCTGTGTCGTTAACCTTAAGTTACAAAACCTCCCGCCGATTTGAGCTATACAGAGACAGCGTCGAATAGTGGCTATCTGCTGTCGGCCCGCGCCTGCCAATAAAAATAAGAAATCAAAGGGAGACTTCCAGTGAAGAGCTTGCTCTATCCCGCCGTCGCGCTGATGAACCGCCTGAGCTTTGGCATGAAGTTCAGCCTGATCAGCGTGCTGTTCCTTGTGCCGATGCTGGTGACCAACTTTTATCTGGTGCGCGATTCTTATCGAGAATTCCAGGGTACCCGGGTCGAACTGCAAAGCCTCGACCTGCTGGGCAGCAGTCTGACGTTACGGCGCGATCTGGAAACCCTGAACAACCTGGTGCAGATCAACGTCACCCTCGGTCAGTCCGGCAAGGCCGGCAATGTCGAGTCGCAGATCAGTACCCTGGGGCAAAGTGTGCTGAGCCATTTGCAAGGGCTGACGGCGATGACCACTGACCCCGAGCAAATCATGGTTTTCGATGGCAAACGCGATGAAATGATCGCCGCGTTCAAGGCCCAGCAAGCGGAAAACTCCCTGCAAAGCAAAAGCGGGATGATCGGCAAATTGCTCGGCAACGCGCAAATTTTCAGTCAGATCATCGCCAGTCAGGCCGGCCTGAGCCGCGACACTCAGAGCGACATGCGCCAACTGAGCGAACTCATCACCAATGTCACCCCGCCGGTGACCCAGCTTCTGGGTGAGGGCCGGGCGATGGGCTCTTTTTCGCTGGGGCAGGGCTTTCTCAACTCGGCATCGAGTACCCGTTTTGATGAGTTGCTGGCGCAGATCGAAAAACTGCAGGCCGAATATGCCCTGAAGTTGCAGGACGCGCTGGGTTCCAGCAAAGCGGCACGGGAAACCCTGGCCGCTCAGGCCGATAGCAGCAAGGCGTCGTTGAAAAAGGCCAGTGAACTGTTCGAAGAGCAGGTGGTGATGGCCGACACGCTCGATGCGCCTTGGCAGGGCTTTTACGATCAAGTCACGGGCCTGATGGACCAGACGTACCAACTCAATGAAGCCACCCTGAAGTTTCTTGGCGCCCAGTTACAACAGCGACTGGAACAGAACCGCACCCACATGGTCTTGCAGGCCGTGGCGCTGTCGGTGGTGTTTGTGTTGATTTTTTACCTCTACGGCGGCTTCTACGCCTCGACCCGCACCACCCTCAAGCGTCTTGGCGCGGTGATGGACAAAGTCGCGGCCGGCGACATGACGGTGACCTTCAGCGCCAACAGCCGCGATGAACTGGGCGAGTTGGGCGAGGTGTTCAACGGCACCGTGAAGAAAATCCATGACCTGATCGAGCGGGTTGGCCAGACCGTCGGTGAGGTCGAGCGCCAGGCCGGGCAGGTGGAGAACGTCTCCGCCCAGAGCAACCAGGCGGTGGCGGGGCAGCGCACTCAGATCGAGCAGGTCGCCACGGCCATGAACCAGATGTCGGCCACGTCCCTTGAGGTGGCACGTAGTGCCGCTGCGGCGGTCGCCAGCGCCCATAGCGTCAACGATGAGACCATCAGCGGGCGCGGGCTGGTGGCGTCTCAGCAGGGCAGTATCGCAGCCCTTGCCACAGAGATCGATCAGTCGGTGCTGGTGATCAATCAACTGGCCAGCGACAGCCAGTCCATCAGCCGCGTGCTGGAGGTGATCAAGAGCATCGCCGAACAGACCAACCTTCTGGCCCTCAACGCCGCCATCGAAGCCGCCCGGGCTGGTGAACAGGGGCGTGGTTTTGCGGTGGTGGCCGATGAGGTCCGGACACTGGCCAAGCGCACTCAGCAATCGACCGAGGAAATCGAGCAGATGATCGCCAAGCTGCACAGCGGTGTCGGCGCTGCGGTGAAGGCGATGGGCACCAGTCATCAGATGGCCAACGGCACGGTAGGGCAGTCGGAAAAAGTTCAGCAAGCGCTGGAAAACATCCTCGGTGCCGTCGGCATGATCGTCGATCAGAACCAGCAAATCGCCGCCGCGGTAGAGCAGCAGACCGCCGTGGCCCATGACATCGATCAAAACATCGTAGAGATCAACCGCGCCGGCGAACGCACCGCCGACGGTGCGCACCAGACCGAGGACGCCAGTCGTGCGTTGTCGGCCCAGGTGGTGGAACTCAAACAGCTGATCAGCGCCTTCCGGGTCTGAAACCACCCCGGCACACCTGTGGGAGCGAGCCTGCTCGCGAAAGCGGTCTGTCAGTCGACATCAATGTTGAGTGATATACCGATTCGCGAGCAGGCTCGCTCCCACAGGTTTTTATGCTCCGTCTGTAGTATTTATTCCCTTCTCAGGTCGGCAGTTTCCTTTTTTCCTCCGTCGTCTGGTTTTTCGTCTTTAATGAAGGAATATCAATCACTTGGACCTGCCCTGAGGAGGCTTGGTTATGTCTGCTGCAACGATTGGAATCCAGGGTCATTGCGCTCATTGCGGGAGCACACTTCTGCTCAAACCCTGGCAACTCAACGCCATTGCAATTAACGAAGCGTTCACGTGTTCCCACTGCCAGAAAGCGTTGCAACTGAACGATCCGAAACAGATCAAGCGCTTCAAATCCCTCGACTCCCTGGCATTGCTGCGGGCGAGCACGTTGGTCATGGTTTGCACCGCGTTGCTGGTGGCGTTGGTGTTGGAGTGGATCGGGATATTCAGCGTCGTGGAGCAGCTGAATTTTTCGCTGTTGGCGATTCTCGTCTATTTCGCCGTCATGCGGTTTGCCCGGCACCGGCAACACATGACGCTGACGCTGGAAGCCGCCAAGGCCCACGCCGACTGATTACCAGTTGAACAGCTCACAGGCATTGGCCGTGCTGGCGGTGGCCAATTGCTCAGGGCTGATCGCCATGATCCCGGCCAATGCCGAGCAGATTGCCGGCAGGTGCGCCGGGCTGTTGCGTTGGCCGGGGAACATGGCGGGCGCCATGTCCGGCGAATCGGTTTCCAGTACCACCGATTCAAGCGGCAATTCGGCCAGCACACGATGCATGCGCAGGGCTTGAGGCCAAGTCGCGGCACCGCCCAGGCCCAGTTTGAAACCGAGCTTGATGTATTCGCGGGCTTCTTCTTTGCTGCCGGCGAAGGCATGAATGATTCCCGCGTGCTTCAAGCGAAACCGTTTAAGCGTGGCAATCACTGCCGCGTGGCTGCGTCGCACATGAATCAGCGCGGGAAGATTGAAGTCAGCCGCCAGTTGCAGTTGCGCATCGAACAGTGCCTGTTGACGTTCACGGTCCAGGGTTTCGATAAAGTAATCCAGACCGATCTCGCCCACGGCGCACAGCTGTCGATGGCCGGTTAATCGAGTCAGCCAGTCACCGAGTTCCGTCAGGTCTTCGGGACGATGATCATCCAGATAGACCGGATGCAAGCCGAACGCCGCATGCAGGTCGGGATCGCTTTGCACCAGATCCCAGACCCGTTGCCAGTTGGCCTTGTAAACCCCCAGCACCACCATCCGCCGCACTCCGAGGGCGCGGCTCTCGGCCAGCAGCGCCTGACGATCATCGTCGAAGTCCGGAAAGTCCAGATGAGTGTGGCTGTCGATCAGCTCCACGGTTCAGTCCTGGCGAATACGCTGCTTGAAGGTCCGCGCGATGGCTTGCACGCCGGGTCGGTAATCCGATTGCTCGATGGCGGCCAGCGCCAGTTCCAGGGCCTTGTCGGCGATGAGCTGATGCTGCTGGGCCATGGCGTTGACCGGCAGCGGCAGAAAATCCAGCAGCTGCGTGTCGCCGAAGGTGCCAAGTCGCAGCGGGCGGGTTTTGAGCGGGAAGTCGTGCAAGGCATCGAATACGCCCTGAAGCAGCACGTAGGACGTGGTCACCAGCGCATCCGGCAAATGGCCCAGACGCTGTAGCAGTTCTTCCATCAACTGTTTGCCGCACTCACGGCTGAACGACTCGCCGTGTTCGATCAGCACCTCGCCTTTGAATCCGGCCAGAGCCTCTTTGAATCCTGCGGCCCGCTCCTGGCTGATGCTCAGTTCGGGGCGTGCGCCGATCAGTGCGATCTGCTTGGGCAGCGGGTCCAGTAGACTGCCGGTCAGTTGCAGGCTGGCCCCGCGGTCATCGCTGATCACCGAGCAGAAATGCTCAGGCTCCATGACCCGGTCGATCGCGATGATCGGAATGCCCTTGGCCTGCAATTGGCGATAGCTGTCATCGCCGGCCGGCAGGCAACTGGCAACGATCAACGCGTCGCAGCGCCGGGCCCGGAACAGTTTCAGCAATTGCCGTTCGCTGTCCGGCGCATCGTCAGAACTGGCGATCAGCAGCTGATAGCCGCGAGCGCGGGCGCCTTGTTCCAGCAGTTTGGCGATTCGCGCGTAACTGGGGTTTTCCAGGTCCGGCAGAATGAAACCCAGGGTTCGGGTGTGCCGACTGCGCAGCCCGGCAGCCTGGGGATTGGGTGTAAAGCCATGTTGTTCGACGACCGCGCGCACGCGCTCGACGGTGGCACTGCTGATACGTTGTTGTTCTGCCTTGCCATTGATGACATAGCTGGCGGTGGTAACGGACACACCGGCCAACTGGGCGATATCACTGAGTTTCAACCCGGGTTTTCCTTGTTTTTTCGAGCTTGCCTCGACATTTTCGCCAATCCTACCCGATTAAGGCAGACGACCATCGTCGCGACGCATCCGACAATTGGGCTTCAAGGATGAGACATTATCGAGTAACGTGCCAATCATTCTAGATTAAACGTTTCAGCAAGCGTATTTTCTACGTTATAGGCTCCTTTGCCGGTTCTGCCGCGAAACCGCCAAAAGTTGTGATTAAGGGCCTAAGCTGAATCATTCAAAACAATACCTGGCGTCACAAGGCGCCAAAAAGGAGAAAGCATGCTCGAGCTCACCATAGAGCAGATATCCATGGGGCAGTCGGCTGTGGATAAGTCCGCAGCGTTGCACCTGCTGGCCCAGCATCTGGTCGCCGATGGCCTGGTGGCCGAGGGTTATCTCGCCGGATTGCAGGCGCGCGAAGCCCAGGGCTCGACCTTTCTCGGTCAAGGTATTGCCATCCCTCACGGTACGCCGGAAACCCGCGATCAGGTGTTTTCCACCGGCGTGCGGCTGATGCAGTTCCCTGAAGGCGTGGACTGGGGCGACGGTCAGATCGTCTACCTGGCGATTGGTATTGCGGCCAAATCCGACGAACACCTGCGTCTGTTGCAACTGCTGACCCGCGCCCTCGGCGAAACCGACCTGGGCCAGGCCCTGCGCCGCGCCAGTTCCGCCGAAGCTTTGCTGAAACTGTTGCAAGGCGCGCCGCAAGAACTGGCGCTGGATGCACAGATGATCGGCCTCGGTGTGTCCGCCGATGACTTCGAAGAGCTGGTCTGGCGCGGTGCGCGTTTGCTGCGTCAGGCCGACTGTGTGAGCAACGGTTTCTCGGCCGTGTTGCAGCAAGTCGACGCGCTGCCGCTGGGCGATGGCCTGTGGTGGTTGCACAGCGAGCAAACGGTCAAGCGTCCGGGCCTGGCGTTCGTCACGCCGGACAAACCCATGCGTTACCTCGGTCAGCCGCTCAGCGGTCTGTTCTGCCTGGCCAGCCTCGGTGAAGCCCATCAGGCCTTGCTCGAACGCCTTTGTGCGTTGCTGATCGAAGGTCGCGGCCACGAATTGGGCCGCGCCACCAGCAGCCGTAAAGTCCTCGAAGTCCTTGGCGGCGAGCTGCCGGCCGATTGGCCCAGCGCTCGCATCGCCCTGGCCAACGCCCACGGCTTGCACGCGCGTCCGGCGAAGATCCTCGCGCAACTGGCGAAAAGTTTTGAAGGCGAAATCCGCGTACGCATTGTTGATGGCCAGGACAGCGCCGTGTCAGTGAAGAGCTTGAGCAAACTGCTCAGCCTCGGTGCCCGTCGCGGTCAGGTGCTGGAATTTGTCGCCGAACCGAGCATCGCCGCCGATGCCTTGCCAGCCTTGCTGGCGGCCATCGAAGAAGGCCTCGGTGAAGAAGTCGAACCGCTGCCCGCCGTGAGCCAGCAGCGCGAAGTGATCGCCGATGTGGCCGAAGTGGTCCTCGCACCAGCGTCCGGCAGTCTGGTTCAGGCCATTGCCGCCGCACCGGGCATCGCCATCGGCCCGGCGCACATTCAAGTGCTGCAAACCATTGAATACCCACTGCGCGGTGAGTCCGCCGCCATTGAGCGCGAGCGTCTCAAGCAGGCGTTGGCGGACGTGCGTCGCGACATCGAAGGCCTGATTGAACGCAGCAAGTCCAAGGCCATTCGCGAGATTTTCATCACCCACCAGGAAATGCTCGACGACCCGGAATTGACCGATGAAGTCGACACCCGTCTCAAGCAGGGCGAAAGCGCCGAAGCGGCGTGGATGGCGGTGATTGAAGCGGCGGCCAAACAACAGGAATCGCTGCAGGACGCCTTGCTCGCCGAGCGCGCTGCCGACTTGCGTGATATCGGTCGTCGGGTACTGGCACAGTTGAGTGGCGTCGAAACCCCGAGCGAGCCTGAGCAACCGTACATTCTGGTGATGGATGAAGTCGGTCCGTCCGATGTCGCCCGCCTTGATCCGGCCCGCGTTGCCGGCATCCTCACCGCCCGTGGCGGTGCTACCGCTCACAGCGCCATTGTCGCCCGAGCCCTCGGTATTCCAGCGTTGGTCGGTGCCGGTCCGGCCGTGTTGCTGCTGGCGCCGGGCACGCCGTTGCTGATTGATGGTCAGCGCGGCCGCCTGCACGTGGACGCCGACGCGGCGACCTTGCAGCGCGCCACCGAAGAGCGCGACACCCGCGATCAGCGTCTGAAAGCGGCCGCCGAACAACGCCATCAACCGGCACTGACCACTGACGGCCATGCGGTCGAAGTGTTCGCCAACATCGGCGAAAGCGCCGGCGTGACCAGCGCGGTGGAGCAGGGCGCCGAAGGCATTGGCCTGCTGCGCACCGAACTGATTTTCATGGCCCACTCGCAAGCGCCGGACGAAGCGACCCAAGAGATTGAATACCGTCGTGTACTCGATGGCCTGGCCGGTCGGCCGCTGGTGGTACGTACTCTCGATGTCGGCGGCGACAAACCGCTGCCCTATTGGCCGATTGCCAAAGAAGAAAACCCGTTCCTCGGCGTGCGTGGTATTCGCCTGACCCTGCAACGTCCGCACATCATGGAAGCGCAATTGCGCGCGTTGCTGCGTGCGGCGGACAACCGTCCGCTGCGGATTATGTTTCCCATGGTCGGCAGCGTTGATGAGTGGCGCCAGGCGCGGGACATGACCGAACGCCTGCGTCTGGAAATTCCGGTTGCAGACCTGCAATTGGGGATCATGATTGAAGTGCCGTCAGCTGCATTGCTGGCGCCGGTGCTGGCCAAAGAGGTCGACTTTTTCAGTGTCGGCACCAATGACTTGACCCAATACACCCTGGCGATCGACCGTGGTCATCCGACCTTGTCGGCCCAGGCTGACGGCTTGCACCCGGCGGTGCTGCAACTGATCGACATCACCGTGCGCGCGGCGCATGCCCACGGCAAGTGGGTCGGCGTGTGCGGCGAGTTGGCGGCCGATCCGCTGGCGGTGCCGGTGCTGGTCGGTCTGGGTGTGGACGAGCTCAGTGTGTCGGGTCGCAGCATTGCCGAGGTTAAGGCGCGAGTTCGCGAACTCAGCCTGGCCCAGACTCAAATCCTTGCCCAGCAGGCCCTGGCCGTGGGCAGCGCCAATGAAGTGCGCGCACTAGTGGAGGCCCTGTAATGGCCAAGATCCTGACCCTGACCCTCAACCCCGCGCTGGACCTCACCGTCCAGTTGCCGGTCCTTGCACCCGGCCAAGTCAACCGTAGCGACGAGATGCACACGCATGCCGCCGGTAAAGGCGTGAACGTGGCACAAGTGCTGGCGGACCTCGGGCATCAGCTCACGGTCAGCGGTTTCCTCGGGGAGGACAACCTCCAGGCGTTCGAAACCCTGTTCGCCAAACGCGGTTTTGTCGACGCGTTCATCCGTGTTCCCGGTGAGACGCGCAGCAATATCAAACTGGCGGAAAGCGCTGGGCGCATCACCGACATCAACGGTCCCGGACCTTTGGTAAGTGAAGCCGCGCAGCAGGCGTTGCTTGATCGACTTGATCAGATTGCACCCGATCATGACGCGGTCGTCGTTGCCGGCAGCCTGCCCCAAGGCATCAGTCCTCAGTGGTTGCAGGCGTTGATTGTGCGTTTGAAAAATCTCGGTTTGAACGTGGCGCTGGACACCAGTGGTGAAGCCTTGCGGGCGGCGCTCAAGGCTGGCCCGTGGCTGATCAAACCCAATACCGAAGAGCTGGCCGACGCGCTGGGCTGCGAGGTGGTTTCGGTGGCTGCGCAAGCGCAAGCCGCGAGCCGCTTGCACGCTCAAGGCATCGAGCACGTGGTGATCTCCGACGGCGCCGATGGCGTGAACTGGTTCAGTGTCGGCTCGGCGATGCATGCCACGCCGCCCAAGGTCAGTGTCGTCAGCACGGTGGGCGCAGGCGATTCGTTGCTGGCCGGCATGCTCCACGGTTTGCTCAGCGCCGACACGCCTGAACAGACCTTGCGCACTGCCACGGCGATTGCCGCGATGGCGGTCACCCAGATCGATTTCGGTATAGGCGACGCCACGCAGTTGGCGCGGCTCGAACAGGGCGTGCGCATGCGCAGCCTGACAGAACAATAAGAGGGTTTGTCATGAAGTTAGCCATTGTTACGGCCTGCCCGAACGGCATGGTCACCAGTGTGCTGTGCGCCCGTTTGCTTGATGCGGCTGCCCAGCGTCAGGGCTGGAGCAGCAGTGTCGAAGTCAACGATGCCGCGCACCCTGAACGCCAATTGTCGGCGGCCACGATCGAGGCGGCCGAGTGGGTGTTGCTGGTGACCAGCGCGCCAGTGGATATGTCGCGATTCATCGGCAAGCGGGTGTTCCAGAGTACCCCGGCGCAAGCCCTGCAAGATGTTGAAGCGGTGCTGCGTCGCGGTGCTGAAGAGGCTCAGGTTTACGTTGCCCCCGAAGTCGCGGCCGAACCTGCTGCCGTCGTTAAAAACGCCCCGCGTTTGGTCGCGATTACCGCGTGCCCGACCGGCGTCGCTCACACCTTCATGGCCGCTGAAGCTTTGCAGCAAGCGGCCAAGCGTTTGGGCTACGACCTGCAAGTGGAAACCCAGGGCTCGGTCGGTGCGCGCAATCCGCTGAGTGCAGCGGCGATTGCCGATGCGGACGTAGTGCTGCTGGCCTGCGATATCGAAGTCGCCACCGAGCGTTTTGCCGGTAAGAAGATTTACCGTTGCGGCACTGGCATTGCGCTCAAGCAAGCTGAAGCGACGCTGAACAAAGCGTTGGTCGAAGGCACTCAGGAAACCGCATCGACCGGCGCCAAAGGCCCGGCCAAGCAAGAGAAAAGTGGCGTCTACAAACACCTGCTGACGGGTGTGTCATTCATGCTGCCGATGGTGGTGGCGGGTGGTCTGATGATCGCCTTGTCGTTCGTGTTCGGCATCACCGCGTTCAAGGAGCCGGGCACGCTCGCGGCAGCATTGATGCAGATCGGCGGCGAGACCGCGTTCAAGCTGATGGTGCCACTGCTGGCGGGTTACATCGCCTACTCGATCGCCGACCGTCCGGGCCTGGCGCCGGGGATGATTGGTGGTCTGCTGGCAAGCACCTTGGGTGCCGGTTTTATCGGCGGGATCATTGCCGGTTTCATTGCCGGTTACGCGGCGCAGGCGATCAATCGTTATGCACGTTTGCCGCAAAGTCTTGAGGCGCTGAAGCCGATTCTGATCATCCCGCTGCTGGCGAGTCTGTTCACCGGTCTGGTGATGATCTACGTGGTGGGCAAACCGGTGGCCGGGATGCTCGCAGGGCTCACGCACTTTCTCGACAGTATGGGCACCACCAACGCGATTCTGCTCGGTGTGTTGCTCGGCGGGATGATGTGCGTCGACCTTGGCGGGCCGATCAACAAAGCCGCGTATGCATTCTCGGTGGGGCTGCTGGCGTCGCAAAGTTATGCACCGATGGCCGCGACCATGGCGGCCGGCATGGTGCCGCCGATTGGCTTGGGCATTGCTACGTTTATCGCGCGGCACAAGTTTGCTCAGACCGAACGCGAGGCCGGTAAAGCGGCGTTGGTTCTGGGGTTGTGCTTCATCTCGGAAGGTGCGATTCCGTTTGCCGCCAAGGACCCGTTGCGGGTGATCCCGGCGAGCATTGCCGGTGGTGCGCTGACCGGTGCGTTGTCGATGTATTTCGGCTGCAAACTGATGGCGCCGCACGGCGGATTGTTCGTTCTGGCGATCCCGAATGCGATCAACCATGCGCTGCTTTATTTGCTGGCGATTGTGGCCGGGAGTCTGCTGACGGCGGTGGCGTATGCGGTGCTCAAGCGGCCGGAAGTCGTTGAACTGGCAATAGAGCCCGTCAGCGCCTGACACCCACCCTCTGTAGGAGCCGAGCTTGCTCGCGATAGCGGTTTAACATTCACCGAAAATGGTGGCTGATATACCGCCATCGCGAGCAAGCTCGGCTCCTACAGGGGGGACGTGTCACAGCCATTTCACACGTCCGTGCTTAAGTTTTCCTTTTCAGGGAGAACACCATGAGCGAATTCGACCTCGGTCGCCGTCGTGTCATACAAGCCGTCGGTGCCGGGCTGTTGTTGCCAGGCCTGGCGCCGGCGGTGATTGCCTCGGTCAAGGATCGTCCGCAACTCACCGATGGCGTGCAGTCCGGCGACGTGCTGGGCGATCGGGCGATGATCTGGAGTCGTTGTGATCGTCCGGCGCGAATGGTGGTGGAGTGGGACACCCGCAGCCTGTTCAGCAACCCTCGTCGTTTTGTCTCGCCATTGGCCGTGTCCAATACCGATTTCACGGCCCGGGTCGAACTCACTGGCCTGCCCGCCGACCAGGCGATTTTCTATCGCGTGCACTTCGAAGACGCCCAGAGCGGCGTCGCCAGCGAACCCTGGTTTGGCCATCTGCGCAGCGTGCCGCAAACCCGTCGTGACATCCGTTTCGTCTGGAGCGGCGACACCGCCGGCCAGGGCTTCGGCATCAACCCGGACATCGGCGGCATGCGCATCTACGATGCCATGCGTTTGCGCCTGCCAGATTTTTTTATCAACAGCGGCGACACCATCTACGCTGACGGCCCCGTACCCGCGCAGCTCACCACAGAGAGCGGCCGCGTGTGGCGCAACATCACCACTGAAGCCAAGAGCAAAGTGGCCGAAACCCTCGACGACTATCGCGGTAATTACCGCTACAACCTGATGGACGAAAACATCCGCCGCTTCAACGCCGAGGTTCCGCAGATCTGGCAATGGGACGACCATGAAGTGGTCAACAACTGGTCGCCGGGCAAGCAGTTGGATGATCGCTACAAGAGCAAAGATATCCACAGCCTGGTCGGTCGCGCGCGTCAGGCCTGGCTCGAATACGCACCGATGCGGTTGCAGAGCGCCGATGGTGGCGGGCGGATTTATCGCAAACTCGGTTACGGTCCGTTGCTCGATGTGTTCGTGCTCGACATGCGCAGCTATCGCGGGGCCAATGACGACAACCTGGGTGCCGCTAAACCCTTCCTTGGCCGTGAACAACTGGACTGGCTCAAACGTGAGTTGAAGGCTTCCAATGCTCAGTGGAGAGTCATCGCTGCTGATATGCCGATTGGCCTCGGCGTACCGGATGGTGAAGTCAGCCCTGGTGTGGCGCGCTGGGAAGCCGTGGCCAATGGCGATCCGGGGCCGGCCCAGGGGCGTGAATTGGAAATCGCCGAATTGTTGGGTTTTCTGCGGGAGCAGCAGGTGCGCAATTTTGTCTGGCTGACGGCGGATGTGCATTACTGCGCAGCGCATCATTACCATCCGGACCGTGCGGCGTTTCAGGATTTCGAACCGTTCTGGGAGTTTGTCGCCGGGCCT
Organism: Pseudomonas sp. LB3P25; assembly: GCF_054897985.1. Classification (NCBI taxonomy): domain Bacteria; kingdom Pseudomonadati; phylum Pseudomonadota; class Gammaproteobacteria; order Pseudomonadales; family Pseudomonadaceae; genus Pseudomonas; species Pseudomonas sp. LB3P25. The sequence goes on from NZ_CM142711.1 coordinate 1,142,465, forward strand.
TTGAATGCGGGGAGTTTCGGGCCTGATTCGCTGGATAAGACCTTTGGTCCAGAGGTGGTGTTCGAGAAGGCACCGCCGGCACAGAACACCTCACCGTTTGCCGGGTTTCAGTTTTTTGGTGAGGTGAATATTGATGGGCAGACGGGGGAGATGAGTGTGGTGTTGCGGGATTTGGATGGGGTTGGGGTGTTTGAGCAGAAGTTGCAGCCAGTCTGATAGATCCACCCCTCACCCCAGCCCTCTCCCCACGGGGGAGAGGGGGAAAGGGAGCCGATCCCTGTTGCTTTCGAAACCGGAGTTCGACTCGATGTTTCAGGTCGATGTAACTCTAAGAACAACTCGGTCAGTCCCCTCTCCCTCCGGGAGAGGGTTAGGGTGAGGGGGCGATGTTCGATTCGCAGCAAACCTCAGGATCTGCTCAAGCACTTCACTCATCCGCTCAATAACCTCCAGATTGCTAAACCGCACAACCTCAATACCTTGCTGCTGAAGGTAAAGCGTTCGACGCTGGTCATGTATTTTTGCCGTCGTCTCGTAATGCTGACCACCATCCAGTTCGATGGCCAACTTCAGTTCCACGCAATAAAAATCCAGGATGTACGGCGGGCATGGAAACTGCCGACGGAATTTCAGATTGGCGATTTGCCGAGAACGAAGTTTTTGCCAGAGCAGGAGTTCGCAGTCGGTTTGGTGGGTGCGCAGATGGCGGGCGAATTGGCGTTGGTTGAGGGTGGGGCGGGTGGGCATGCTTCACGTCCGTGTGAAGGGGGGATGGAGGTTTAACTGTAGTCTGGATTTTGCGGATGATTTGAAATCGACCCCTCACCCCAGCCCTCTCCCCACGGGGGAGAGGGGGAAAGGGAGCAGACCGGAGGCCTTTCAGAACCTGAGTTCGACTCGATTTTTCAGGTCGATGTATAACGTGAGACACCTCGGTCAGTCCCCTCTCCCTACGGGCGGTCCGACGTTTCGGGAGGGCTAGGGTGAGGGGCTCTTTCAGTAGACGTCACGCCGGTAGCGGCCCTGCTCGATCAGGCGATCGACCTCTGCAATTCCGAGTATTTCGTTGAGCGCGTGATCCACCCCTGAAGCCATCCCTTGCAAGCTACCGCAAATGTAAATGACCGCACCCTCGGCCAGCCACTTCTTCAACTCCCCAGCCGACTCGCGCAGTCGATCCTGCACATAAATCTTCTCAGCCTGATCCCGCGAGAACGCCAGATCCAGACGCTCGATGTCCCCCGAAATCAGCCACTCTTCAAGCTCAGCGCGGCACAGGTAGTCATGTTCCCGATTGCGCTCGCCAAACAGTAGCCAATGGCGCTGCTGCCCATCGGCGATCCGCGCCTTGAGCAAACTGCGCAGCCCGGCAAGGCCGGTGCCGTTGCCCAGCAGGATCATCGGCACTGGCTCGACCGGCAGGTGGAAACCGCTGTTGCGTCGTACGCGCAGGCTGATGGTGCCGCCCACCGGGGCGTGTTCGGTCAGCCAGCCGGAGCCGACGCCCAGGCTGCCATCAGGATGCAGTTCCTGACGCACGATCAGTTCGAGGATGCCATCGGCGGCGATCGAGGCGATGGAGTATTCGCGCATGGCCAAGGGCACCAGCGCATCCACCAGCGCCTGGGCATGCAGGCCGACCAGGTGAGTTCGGTTTTCCGGCAGTTGTCGAGTGGCGAGGGCTTGCTCCAGGGGTTGCGACAGGCCAGCGAGCGCAACCGTGGCCCGACCGTCAATGCCCAGGCCATCGAGGAAATGTTCGATCGCCCCCGGACAATTGCGCGGCAACACTTCCACCAGATCGCCGGCCAGCCAGCTGCTGGTGGTCGGGGCTGTGAGGCCCAGCAAATAAACACCCGAACCGCTGCTGTCAGGGTTGAGCAACTCACGACGGGTCAGGTTCCAATTGTCATAGCTTGGCGCTTGCCAGGTGTCCACGGGCGCCTGTCCGGTCAGCAGCCCCAGTTGCTGCTGCCAGTGACGCAAGGCGTAAGGGTCGCCGCTGTCGACCTCCACCGGGGCGAACAGGGTCTTGCCGCCGTGTTCGCCCAGCCAGGTGTGCAAGCGTCGAGCGAAACCGCAGAAATGTTGATACTGCCGATCACCGAGGCCGAGCACGGCGTAGTTCAGGCTTTCCAGGCTCGACGCCCGACCCAGCACTTTGCGTTCGAAGCTGCGGGCACTGTCCGGTGCTTCGCCGTCGCCAAAGGTGCTGACCACGAACAACGCATTGCTGGATTCACGCAAGTCCTGTTCGCTGACGTCCGCCAGCGGCTGAACCTTCACCGGCACGCCGGCAGCTTGCAATTGCCCGGCGGTCTGCCACGCCAGTTGCTCGGCAAACCCGCTTTGGCTGGCGAAGCCGATCAACCAGGCTGGCGTATTGCTGCCTGTTTGCGCGAAATCTTTGCGCGCGTCTTTGATCTGCTTTTTCTTGCGTCGACGATCGAGGTACAGCAACCAGCCCGTGACAAAGAACAGCGGCATGGTCAGCGCGCTGAGCGTCAGAATAATCCGCCCGACGATGCCGAAGTAGCTGCCGACGTGCAGCGCGTAAATGCTGGTCAGCAGTTGCGCCTTGAGGCTCTTGTCGCTGTAGCGGTCATGCCGTTTGACGGTGCCGGTCGCCGGATCGAGGGTGATCTGGTTCAGCGCGCGGTCGTGGGGCGAGGTGTTCAGCAGGTAGAACACGGTGGCCGGTTGTCCGGCCACTGGCGGCATACGAATGTTGTAGGCGCTGAGTGCCGGACCGGCGGCGCTGTAGATGCTGCTCCACATCGCTGCGTAATTAGCAGTCGGTGCCGGACCGCTTGGCGCAGGGCCGCGCCCGCCGCGAACGCGCTCGTTCTGCGGTGAGTCGGAAAGCAATCGGGTCAGGCCCTTGTTGTACCACTCATAGGACCAGGACAATCCGGTGAGCGCTGCCAGGAGGTAAAACACCAGGCACCAGGTGCCGGCCACCGAGTGCAAATCCCAGTTGAAGCTGCGGCCCTTTTTCTTCCAGTCGAGGGTCAGCCAGGCGCGCCAGCTGTTCCACTGACGCGGCCAGCGCAGGTAAAGACCGGACAGGCAGAAGAACACCAGAATCAGCGTGCACGCGCCGGTGATCTGCCGACCGCTATCGCCCATGGCGAGGAAGCGGTGCAGTTGCAGCATCAGGCCGAAGAAGTCCTGGCCAGTGGCGTCGCCCATGAACTCGGCGGTGTACGGGTCGAAGTAGCGCATCTGCCCGCGGCGCTCACCCGGTGGTGGGGTAAAGGACACCCGCGCGGCGTTGCCGCTGTCGGTCTCGACCCAGAGCATCGCGACTTTTTTGCCGGATGCACCTTCGATTTTTTCCACCAGTTCGGCGGGCGGCAGGACGCCAGCGACCTGCTTCTCGACCTGCAGCACAGAAGGGTTCAGCGCGCGCAGGATTTCATCCTGGAACGACACCGTCGCCCCGGTGATGCCCATCAGGGCCAGGACCAGTCCGGCGCTGATGCCGAAAAACCAGTGCAACTGGAACAGGGTTTTCTTCAACACGTCGCTCGCCTTGTTCGTTCGGAAATAATCATCACGGCGCGCATTATGCCGTGGGTTGTCGAGAAACATTCTTTTTTACGCACAAAAGCCCCGTTCAATTGAATGAACGGGGCCAGGGCGCCCACCACTCTAGTGTGGGAGCGAGCCTGCTCGCGAAGGCTATGTCAGCCGCAACAGATAAAGTGCGACAGGGACACCGTATTCGTCGGAACGCCGCCCGGAGCCGGCTCGCTCCCACAGGATCAGAAGTGGAAGTTGGCGCTCAGCAGGGCGGTACGACCCGCCGCCACGTGGGCGTAGTGCGTCTGGAACACCTGGTCGAAGTAACGCTTGTCGGTCAGGTTCTGCACGTTGAGTTGCAGGTCGACGTTCTTGGTCAGGCGATAGCTGGCCATTGCGTCGTAGCGCCAGTAGGACGGGATCTCCACCGAGTTGGCGATGTTGCCGAACTGCGAGTCGACGAACGTGGCACCGGCGCCGACGGTCAACTTGTCCGGCACCAGGTCGTAGGTCGACCAGAACGTGAAGTTGTTCCGTGGGGTGCTTGGCATGTGGTTGCCTTCATCGGCGGCGAGGGTGGTTTTGACCACTTCGCTTTCCATGTAGGTGTAGCCGCCGAAGACCCTCCAGTTACGGGTCAGCTTGCCGGCGTAGCTCAGTTCCAGGCCATTGACCTGCTGTTCGCCATCCAGCACTTGAGTGGTGCCGCCGTCCGGATCGTTGATCCGCGCGTTGGTTTTCTCGGTGCGGAACAGTGCGGCGGTCAGCGACAGGTCGTCACCGAAGAAGTCCCACTTGGTACCGATCTCGTAGTTGCGGTTCTTTTCCGGGTCCAGATCGGTGTTGTTCGCGGCCAGGTCCAGGCCGCCGTTGCCGCTGGTTTCACCGGACGGGTTGCTGGAGGTGGAGTAGGCCGCGTAGAGACTGCCGTTAGGCAACGGGTTGTAGACCACGCCGATCTGGTAGTTGACCAGGTCGCTGGTGTTCTCACGGGAGAAGTCGTTCGCTGGCGCTGTGCTGCTAGCGTTGGCGTGGCCGCTGGATTTGACCTGGTAGTTGTCGTAACGCAGGCCCAGGTTCAAGGACCATTGCTCGTTGAACTTCAGCGTGTCGAACACGTAGGCCGCAGCGGTTTTGGTGTCGGTGTCGGTGAACGCGGCGCTGTCGGTGATCGAGCCGTTCCAGTTATCCCCAGGCGTCGGGTTTTGCAGACTGGTGCAGTCGCCGGAATTGAACAGGGCGCGGTTGCACCGGGTGCCGCTGGCGGTCGAGGTCAGAATGTACGGGCGGTTGTGGGTGTCTTGATAGGAAAACTCAAGGCCGGTGACCAGGCTGTGCTCGATGGCGCCGGTGTTGAACCTGGCGCTCAGGTCGGTCTGGTTGATCCAGCCGCTGGACGTCGAGTTACGGCTTTTCGCGCCACGGTACACGCTGCCAAGAGCCACGTTGCCCTTGCTGTCGTCCGGGTTGGTGACGACGTAGTCGAGCGTCGAACGGGACATGCGGAAGCTGTTCGAGACGGTCAGGTCATCATTCAGATCGTGTTCGATCTTGATGGTGCCGCTGTCGTTGCTGGTCTCGCGGAAGTCGCGACCAGTGAGGCCGTAGAAGTTGTCACGATCGACATGCGCAGGTTTATCTACGTTGTACTTGCTGCGGTTGGGGCTCAAGGTCAACGGGAGGCCGTAGTCGGGCATGTCGTCGGTTTCGACGTGGTAGTAGCCGACGGTCAGGCGGGTGTCGGTACCCAGGCCAAACGCGAAGGAAGGTGCCACGCCCCAGCGGCTGACGTCCACGGCATCACGGCCGGCGACGTTGGCTTCGTGCTTCATCAGGTTCAGACGGAAGGCCGAGGTGTCAGTCATCTGCTGATTCAGATCGAGGGTGGTGCGTTTGGTCTGGTCCGAGCCCCAGGTGAAACCGCCGTTGTAGGCATTGCCCAGCTTGGCGGTCTTGCTCACCAGGTTCAGGCTGCCACCGGTGGAACCCGCGCCGGTGAAGGCTGACCCCGGGCCCTTGCTGACTTCGATCGATTCTACGTTGAAGATCTCGCGGCTCTGGGAAGCCGGGTCGCGCATGCCGTCGATGAACACGTCGCTTTCTGCGTTGAAGCCGCGAATGATCGGACGATCGCCGGCCGGGTTGCCGCCTTCACCGGCACCGAACGTGATGCCCGGTGTGGTACGTAGCGCGTCGACCAGACTGGTGGCTCCAGTGTCGCGAATCACTTGTTGCGGAATCACGGTGACGCTTTTCGGTGTTTCGCGCAGCGGCGCGGTGTACTTCTTGTTGGCCGAGGTATCGGTCTTGTAGGAGGTCTCGTCCTGAGCTTCGCCGGTGATATCGGTAGCGCCCAGGGAAATCACATTGCTCGGTGCTTTTTCGTCGGTCTTTTCAGCCGCGAAAGCCATGTGGCCCGCAGAGCTGGCAGTGATCGCCACGCCAATTGCAGACGCGAGTAAACGCGGTGAACTGACCGGTACTTGTGGTTGTTGACGTGACATTTGAATTCCCCTCCCCAAGCATTTGAGGCCGCGGAATATAGGGTAAACAGGTATTTGTATCAATTGCGAAACTTTACTATTCGCATTAAATTTACGTTCTTTACAATTTACCCTTACGGTTTTTGCTGTCTCGTTCGTCACAGGATTTTACACGAGCAATAAGAATCAATACCATTGCCGCCTCTTTGTCTTCAGGTGTCATCCCATGCTGCTGCACATTCCCGGCGTGTTCGCGAAAGAAGAAGTGCAGCGCATCCGTGAAGCTCTGGAGCGGGCAGATTGGGCGGATGGCAAGATCACCGCCGGCTACCAGTCGGCCAAAGCCAAGCACAATCTGCAGCTACCGGAAGGTCATCCGCTGGCCAAGGAAGTCGGCGCGGCGATGCTGGAGCGGCTGTGGAAAAATCCGCTGTTCATGTCGGCCGCGTTGCCGCACAAGGTCTTTCCTCCGTTACTGAACTGTTACACGGCCGGCGGCAGTTTCGACTTTCACATCGACAACGCCGTGCGCCAGCCCAAAGGCAGCATCGAGCGAGTGCGCACCGATCTCTCGGCAACGCTGTTCTTCAGTGAACCTGAGGATTACGACGGCGGCGAACTGGAAATCCAGGACACCTTTGGCACCCAACGGGTGAAGTTGCCGGCCGGCGACATGGTTCTGTACCCCGGCACCAGCCTGCACAAGGTCAACGCCGTGACGCGCGGCACTCGCTACGCCTCGTTCTTCTGGACCCAAAGCCTGGTCCGCGAAGACAGCCAGCGTGCCTTGCTGTTCGAGATGGACGGGGCGATCCAGCAACTGACCCAGGACATGCCCGACCACCCTTCGCTGATTCGCCTCACCGGCACTTATCACAACCTGTTGCGTCGCTGGGTCGAGGTGTAAGTCATGAGTTATCAACTGCGTCGCGAGGAAGTCCTCGATGGCGAGCGCCTCAAATCCATGCTCGACGAAAGCCCTGCACGTGCCGCCCAGGCGATTTTGATCGCCGCTCGTGAAGGTGTGCTAGATGCTCAGGCTTTACTCGGGCAGATCCTGCTGGACGGGCAGGGCATTGCGATGGATCAGGCGCTGGCACTGCGCTGGTTCGGGATTGCGGCTCAGGGCGGGCATTTGATGGCGCGCAACATGCTCGGTCGTTGTCATGAGCATGGCTGGGGTTGCGTTGCCGATGCTTCGGTTGCTGCGGGTCATTATCGCCAGGCCGCCGAAGCCGGACTGGATTGGGCGATGTACAACTACGCAAATCTGCTGGCCACCGGACGCGGCGTCATCGAGGATCAGGCACAAGCACTGGATCTTTATCGCCGTGCCGCTGAACAGGGCCATGCAAAGTCGATGAACCTGCTGGGGCGTTATCTTGAAGAGGGACGCTGTTGCGAGGCCGACCTTATTGCTGCGCTCAATTGGTATCGACGTTCCGCTGAAGGCGGTGACTTTCGTGGGCAATTCAGTTACGGCACCTACTTGGCCGAACAAGGCCAGATAGACGAGGCGCGTACTTGGTTGCATAAAGCACTGACGGGTGGAAATCCGAACTTTCTACGCACCGCTGCCAACACCCTGCGCCAGGTTGGATTGGAGGCACTAGCGGATGTCTATCTTCAGCGAGCGCAAGCGTTGGGGATAGAGGGAAGTAAATAATTCTTGCCAGGTTGCTTTTAGTTGGATTAAGAGATGATTAAAGCCTTATATGGTTTATGCCTATGAGGCTTTTTTATGGGCGCTGAAGAAGTTGTTTGTTTGTAAGTCCTTGTTGGTATCGTTTTTTAATATTTGTTTTTTAGTTATGTTTTGACGGCCATCCCCAGATGGGCCTAGTATTTTTTCGTGACTTGGCATTCGTCAATTACGTATTGATATTGGCTTGCCGTCGAAGTAAGCCTTAACGTTAAAAAATCAAAGGAATGAAATGATGGAAAATAATAAGTTGTGGGATGACGTGTTCGTCGGGGCGGATTACGAAAAAGTTTCCACGTTAGCAGCGCAAGTTCCGAGAACATTGTTTGAGGCTTCGGCCGGTCTTCGCGAGAGTGCGAGACCTGATCCGGGCTTGGTCCTGACAAAAGAGCAGATCATCTGGATTAAAGAATATGTTGCCATTGGTCTATCATTTCCCGTTACCTGGAAAGACGTTTCAGATTATCTGAGGTATGGTGTCGGCGAAAATGGCGGTAAAGGTTTGTCTGTCTCTGATTTTGTTAACACGTTCCAGACAATCCGTACGCATTGTTATAAGTGGGGCGATTTGCGTCAGCGTATTACTTCGACCAGTTCGACATTTAAGCTGTTCAGTGATCAAATGAAGGGGTGGTGGGAGAGCTTTGACGAGATCTATAACGACGATGCTTCTGTAAAACTGATGAAGGAGCATGGCGTTGAAACGTATGAGGATTTAAACAAACTTAAGATCGAATGGCAGGGTGCATTTCCGGGGCTGAGTCGCGGTACCTTGCCCGATCTGAAAGATATCTTTAATGAAATCAGAAATGCGATTCAAGAGCGTTGGGAAGAAGCCCGTACGATACAATTGGATCTGGATAATTTTAGTGAGGAGCTTCAAACGAAGGTCATCTATTCGCTAAATCTGCGACTGGGGTTTATAAAAAACAACACATACGGTGTTGAAATTGATCAAATTAAAAATAAAATTGACGAGCGAGCCCTTGATATTACGAGGTTGGACGGAGAGTACAAGGCGCTGGTAGAGAAATCCCTGGGTTCTCTTGCGAACTTCAATGTTTTTGGTCTCGCCATGGCAATCTATATAGGAGTAGAGGCCGAGAATATTCGCGCTGAAAGGCGGAAGTTAAACCGTGCGCAAGAGTTGGATATTGAAACTCTTGCCAATAAAAACCAGACGCTGGCTGCTTTGAAGCGAGCAGAGAAAGACTTGCAAAATTGCAATTTTGCCGCGATAGATGCTGCTTATGCAGTGAGGAATCTCCAGCATCTTTGGACTTCTGTCGACAAATATGCCACCGCTTCTCGTCAAGCGATTTCAAATATCACTGACGGAGTGAGACTGGCTGCCTTCCGGAGAAATTTCAAGGCTGTGGTCACGTCGTGGGCAGAAGTTAAAAAGTATGCCGATACCGTGGCTAACGTTTTTGCCGAGGCGGATAAAGAGTATCAGGACAAACAACGTCAGCCCCGTATGGCGAGGTCTCAGGTGATCAGCTTAGTTGCACGTGATACCTACCCTGTGCTCGACATGGTGACTTTATATGACGTAAAGAAACTAATGGATCAAAATTTTCCTACAATGGCAGTGTTGTCTCAAAAGCATAATTATCTGCCTTTGGTGAGGCACCGTTTTACTGAATTGACGGTTCAAGTAACCACGGCGGTGATGAAGTTGGAGGGGTTAGCCTATGGAGGAAAAATTCAACTTGAGCTGAAGAAAAAACAACTTGAGGATTTGGATGGCGAACTCGCTGGCGCCATCAGTGAAGGGGCCGATGAGCGCGATATCGAAGATATACATACTGCGCGTATGGAAGTTGTAAAAAGTATTTTCCAAGAGTTCTTGATTGATCGAAAAATTTTACAGACCCATTACAATCCTCTTGCCCGACGTTTCGATACCATCGATATGAGTTATTACGCTAGCGGATTACAGCTTGATATTGATAATGCCAGTGACCTGCAAGCAGCATTTAACGCCACCCTCGCCAAGCACCGCGTCGCTCAGGCAGTCATTGATGACGCTGTTGCTGTTATTAACAGCGCAGGCATCGAAAATATCGGGAAAGACATTAATTTGACGCTCGACAAACTCAAAACACTGAACATGAGCATGCCGCAAATCGAATTGGTGATGCTGGCAATCGATCAGATGAAGGTCACCATTACAAATATTGCCAAAAATGTTTCGTTTTTGATGATGCTGGATGAAAGTAAAAAACTGCGCGCTAAAGTAGTAGCTGTACAGGCTGAAATCAAAACTCAAGAAGCGATCATCGCAGTGGCTACGGATAAGCTTCAGTTTATTGGTAAGGTCTATGCTCTTGAAGCGCAGCGTAAACGAATCGTGCCAGAGTTTAAGAAGATGGACGAGGCGTACGGACTATTTTTGTCTTCGCTTGATGGCACTTCGGAAGAGTCGGCTTTGAATGAAATTAACACATTTATCAATGTTCTGGCTCAGGTTTCCTCGCCTGCCTGATTAGGATAAGTGGGGGCGTCCAATGTTAAGGGTGCCCCCTGCGCCGACAGATTGAAAATCTGTCGGCGCTGCCCATTTTATTTAATAAAGAGTCGTCTCTATGAAGGGTTATTTGTTGTCAGAGGAGCACTTCAGTTCTCTCAAAGACTATATTGATTTTTTAAACAGTCTCCCCTCTGCACTGGAGGAAATTCGACTTTTTTCCGAGTCGTTTGCCCGCAAGGGACATCAGTTGGTGACACCGCCAAATGCCGAGTTGCTTGCACGGGCGGCGAGGGATAACAGATTGGCTTGGCTGGCACTACAGGAAGCTATTCCGTTACTGGGAAGATCGTCTGCCACCGCATTGAAGTCCACACAATATTTCATCGACGAGTTTCGCACTTTCACCCAGGGGAGCGAGGGGCGACGACGAAAAATCGATACCATCGACCCTCTGCGTTTCGATCTGGCGAACTTTCCGGAATGGGCAAAGGCGCCCCCAGCGAATGTCATCGATCTAATGCGTGAACTCGACGCTCGTCTGCTTCGATGTGAATCCCCGATCAATGCGTTCGGGCGAGCTTTAGCGCCTATCGGTGTTAGCTTGCACGGCATCTTTGTCCGGTTTATCGAATCACTGAGCATTGCGCTGTGCAGTTGTGATGGTCCCATTTCCAAGATTGAGGCTTACTACACGCTCGGAAAAATCGGGTTGCCCAATCTGCAATATCAGCCGAATAAAGCTTACTCGGAGAGTGAGCGCCTGGCGTTTGCCAGAGAGCATTTGGCGCAGTTGAGAGGCATGCGAGCCAGGGCCGCCAATGCTGTCGATGGCCTCAATGACTATTGCTATGGCATGCAACAACTTCTAGCGCACGCGCGCCGTCAGTTGCAAAGCAATCAACCGTCGTCTAGTTGGTCTCGTTCCAACCTCTTGCTGACCTTTACCGAAACCCCACTCAAGGATGTCAAAGTCATGTCCGATGACCTGCTTCTGATGGCTCAAAAACTCAAGGCCTAAAAAAAGCCCATGATGCAAATCATGGGCTTCTTACGTGCAGCCTGGCGTCGCTCTTATACGTAAAACGACTTCAGCGGCGGGAAGCCATTGAACTCAACGGCGCTGTAGCTGGTGGTGTAAGCACCGGTCGACAGCCAGTACAAACGATCACCAATCGCCAGGTTCAGCGGCAACCCGTACTTGTAGTTTTCGTACATGATGTCGGCGCTGTCGCAGGTCGGGCCGGCAATGACCACTTCTTCCATCTCGCCTTTCTTCTCGGTCCAGATCGGGAACTTGATGGCTTCGTCCATGGTTTCGATCAGGCCGGAGAATTTGCCCACATCCGTGTACACCCATCGCTCTACAGCGGTACGGGATTTACGCGCCACCAACACCACTTCGCTGACCAGGATGCCGGCGTTGGCGATCAACGAACGGCCCGGCTCCAGGATGATTTCCGGCAGATCGTCGCCGAAATCTTCCTTGAGGAAACGGATGATTTCTTCAGCGTAGGTTTCCAGGCTGTTGGTGCGGGTGATGTAGTTGGCCGGGAAGCCGCCGCCCATGTTGATCAGCTTCAGGTGAATGCCGTCTTCTTCCTTCAGGCGTTCGAAGATCACTTTGACCTTGGCGATCGCCGCGTCCCAGACGCTGATGTCGCGTTGTTGCGAGCCGACGTGGAACGAGATGCCGTACGGCACCAGGCCCAGGTCACGAGCGAGGATCAGCAGGTCCATGGCCATGTCGGTCTGGCAACCGAATTTGCGCGACAAAGGCCAATCAGCGGTGGTCGAGCCTTCGGTGAGGATGCGCACGTAGACTTTCGAACCCGGTGCAGCCTTGGCGATGTTGCGCAGGTCGGCTTCGGAGTCGGTGGCATACAGACGCACGCCCTTCTCGTAGAAGTAGCGAATGTCTTTGGATTTCTTGATGGTGTTGCCGTAGCTGATGCGATCCGGGCCGACGCCCTGGTTCATCACTTTGTCGAGCTCGTAGATCGAAGCGATGTCGAAGTTCGAGCCTTTCTCTTTGAGCAGGTCGATGATTTCGACGGCCGGGTTGGCCTTGACCGCGTAGTAGACCTTGGCGAATTCGAAACCGGCGCGCAGGTCGTCATAGGCCTGGCTGATCATCGCGGTGTCGATCACCACGAACGGGGTTTCTTGTTTGTCGGCGAAGGCCTTCATTTTGTTGAAGGTATCGCGCGCGAAATAGTCTTCGACGTTGATCGACATGCTGGGAACTCCTACTGGCAAACTAGATTAATCAATGGGTGCAAATGAACGTCCTCCGTATCCCCACTTTGGTTCGCCTACTTCCCAAGGCATGTCGCCGAAAGCAAAAAGGCCATGGGAGGCGGTGCTTTCCCTTGGCCTTGCTGTCTCGTCGTCAGTACTTGAGCCGGATGGATCGTTTCCAGCATGGACGTTCGGCGCGAACTTTAGGGCGTGAGGAGCTTGAGATCAACAAAAAATGTCGCGTTTTTGCACGCATCCGTCGTGCGGTCCCGGACAGCTACTGATGTAACCGACCTGCATGACAGTGTGATGTTCCCGTAGGAGGGATATTTGAGGGGATTCAGGCGGGAATTGTGGTGCCCCCAATCGCGAGCAGGCTCGCTCCCACAGGGGATCTGTGTTGATGCACATATTGCATGTACACCACAGATCCAATGTGGGAGCGAGCCTGCTCGCGAAGGCGTCGGTCAGGCCAACGCAGCTTCTGCAGGCGAAACAATGCTGGTCTTGCCGCCACGGGACTTACCGGAGCTCAAGTATTCGGCAATCGATTCCTGGGTCACTTCCCCCAGGAACACTCGCTCGGCATCCATCACCGGCAACCACGAGCGGTTGAACTCGTACATGCGCGACAGCAGGATGCGCAAATGTTCGTCATACACGGCGGTGGCGTTGAACTCGCGCAGGTATTGCGCGCAAGTCCCGGTCTGACGGTGCAGGTCGCGACGTCGTACATAACCCAGCGCCTTGTTGTCGGCGCAAGTGACCACCACGTAGCGACGGTCCAGTTCGTCCATCAACTCCAGGGCTTCAGCCACTGGCGTTTCCGGGCTGAGTGACGGCGCGTTGTCCGCCGCGTCTTCGGCTTTCACCAGCAACAGACGCTTGAGGGTGCTGTCCTGGCCGACGAAGTTGCTGACAAAGTCATCCGCCGGGTGCGCGAGCAGGGTGTCCGGGTGATCGATCTGCAGCAGTTTGCCGGCGCGGAAGATTGCGATCTTGTCGCCCAGCTTGATGGCTTCGTCGATGTCGTGGCTGACCATGATCACGGTCTTGTTCAGCGCGCGCTGCATTTCGAAGAACTCGTTCTGGATCATCTCGCGGTTGATCGGGTCGACCGCGCCGAACGGTTCGTCCATCAACAACAGCGGCGCATCCGCCGCCAGCGCGCGAATCACGCCGATCCGTTGCTGCTGGCCACCGGACAATTCACGCGGGTAGCGATTCAGGTACTGCTTGGGCTCAAGCTTGATCATGCTCATCAACTCGCGGGCGCGGTCGTGGCATTTCTGTTTGTCCCAGCCCAGCAGACGCGGAACGATGGTGATGTTTTCCTCGATGGTCATGTTCGGGAACAGACCGATCTGCTGGATCACATAACCGATGTTGCGGCGCAGGGTCACGGCGTCGAGTTCGGTGGTGTCTTCGCCGTTGATCAGGATCTTGCCGGAGGTCGGCTTGATCAGGCGGTTGATCATTTTCAGCGTGGTGCTTTTGCCGCAGCCCGATGGCCCGAGGAACACACAGATCTCGCCTTCATTGACGGTCAGGCTTACCGAGTCCACGGCTTTCACATCTTTGCCGTTGCTTTGGAAGGTCTTGCTGAGGTTTTGAAGTTCGATCATTTCAGGAGTCCTTTTGGAGTCAGCGTGCGTTGCAGCCATTGCAGAAGCAGGTCGGCGAAGATGGCCAGGAGACTGACCAGCACGGCGCCGACGATCAGCATCGACATGTCGCTGCGGCTGATGGAAGCAAGAATGAGTACACCGAGGCCACCGGCGCCGATGGTGGCGGCGATGGTCATGACACCAATGTTCATGACCACGGCGGTGCGCACTCCGGCGAGGATCACTGGCACCGCGATCGGCAGCTCGACCATGCGCAGGCGCTGGCCGAAGGTCATGCCGATGCCGCGGGCGGCTTCGCGAATGCCGGGGTCGACGCCGGTCAGGGCGAGGTAGGTGTTACGCATGATCGGCAGCAGAGAGTACAAAAACACCGCAGTGATCGCCGGCATCGGACCCAGGCCCTGGCCGAATTTGGAGTAGAACGGCAGCAGCAGGCCGAACAGCGCAATCGACGGCACGGTCAGCAGCACCGTGGCGCTGGCTTGCAACGGGCCGGCGAGGGTCGGGAAGCGTGTCATCAGGATGCCCAGCGGCACGCCGACCAGAATCGCCAGGGTCACGGCGATGCCGACGAGGGTGATGTGCTGCCCGGTCAGTTGCAGGACCAGCGGCCAGTCGAGATGGGAAAAGGCGTTCAGAAATTCCATGTCTTTTCCTCCTTATTTGATGGGGTGCTGGCGCAGGAAATCGGCGGCAACGGATGAAGGGCTTTCGTGGTCGACATCGACCCGCGCATTGAGCTGGCGCATGGTGACGTCGTCGAACAGTTCGGCCAGCGGCTTGAGCTCTTCGGCGAGTTTCGGGTGGGCGTCGAGGTAAACCTGACGCACCACTGGCGCGGCCGTGTAGTCCGGGAAGTAATGCTTGTCGTCTTCCAGCAACTTGAGCTTGAAGGCGTTCAAACGACCGTCGGTGGTGTAGACCAGACCGGCAAACACTTGGCCATTGCGCAGCGCGGTGTAGACCAGCCCGGCATCCATCTGGCGAATGTTGTTGCGGGTCAGGTTCATGCCGTAGAGGTCCACCATGCCATCGAGACCGTCGGAACGGTTGGCGAACTCGGTGTCCAGGGCGACGAGGTGATTGGTCTTCGCCTCAGCCTGCAGCACCGTGTTCAGCTCGCTCATGGTGTTGATCTGTGGGTAAGCCTTCGCGGTGTTTTCCGGCAGGGCCAGGGCGTAGGTGTTGCTGAACTTCGACGGGGTGAGCCAGACCAGGCCTTTTTTCGCGTCGAGTTCTTTCACCCGGGCGTAGGACTGAGCGCTGTCGAGCTTGTCGGTGACGTGGTTGTAAGCCACCAGCGAGACGCCGGTGTATTCCCACATCAAATCCAGCTGACCACTTTCGTGGGCACTGCGAGCCAGGTTGCTGCCCAGACCGCCGGTCACCTGGGTGTCGTACCCCTTGGTGCGCAGGTATTGGGAGGTGATTTCCGCCAGCAGGGTTTGTTCGGTGAACACCCGGGCGCCGATGCGGATCACGGGTTTTTCAGCGGCTTGGGCGATTCCTGCGAACAGCAGAACGCAGCCTATTAAAAAGCTTAATTTCTTCATAAGTATTCCTTTGCCGAGGCTTAAGACGGGCGTAGGCCGCGTTCGAGCCAGAGGCGGCTGGCAAGTGTCACCAGTCCGTCGAGCAGCAAGGCCAGCAGGGCGGTGCAGGCCGCGCCGAGCAACAGTTGCGGCTGATTGTTCAGGGCGATGCCGGGGAAAATCAGGCTACCCAGACTGTTGGCGCCAATCAGGAACGCCAGCGGTGCGGTACCGACGTTGATCGCCAGCGCCACGCGCACACCACCGATGATGATCGGCACGGCATTCGGCAGTTCGACCCGCCATAGCACCTGAGTCGGTGTCATGCCGATGCCAACGGCCGCTTCCTTGAGTGAACCTTGGACGTTTTTCAGGCCTTCATAGGTGTTGCGCACAATCGGCAACAGCGAGGCGAGGAACAGGGCGAAAATCGCAGGGCCGCTGCCGATGCCGAGGATCCCCAGGGCGATGGCCAGTACGGCAAGAGGCGGCACGGTGTTGCCGATGTTGAAGATCTGCATGAAGCGTTCAGCGCGGCCCACCATGGTCGGGCGGCTGAGGAAGATGCCGGCGGGTATGCCGACAACGAGGGCGGCGAGCATGGAAACAAGGACGAGAATCAAATGGGCTTGCAGGTAAAACAACAAATCGTCGCGGTAATGTTCGATCGTGTTGATGCCAATCCAGTGGACCAGCAGGGCCAGAAGGGCGACGACAACCGCACCTCCTATCAGCCCCTTGCCATAGCGAATAGCCACAGGCGGACTCCTTTTTCTTTGTCGGCGAACGCAGTCCCGTGGGGCATGCCATTCCTGGCTGCCGGGATTATCAACGTTCGCGAGAAGCAGCTCCCCATGCTGGTGAAACCGCATGAGATCGAGCCATAAGCGCAGCCTCGTCAGGCCAACTTGCTGATTTTTCAGCCCCTGATACGAGTGCCGTAACAGGGGAGTGGACGCCTCCACCTTTTAAAAGGTTCCATATTTAGCAGCAATTAGCTACCACGCATCTCATCTTGCCTCCCGTAGCAGCTGTCGGAGTGGCGAGGGGATTTATCCTCGTTGGGCTGCGAAGCGGCCCCTTTTTTCCAGCCACACCCCGTCCAATGGATTACGACGGCTTCGCCGCCGAACGGGGATAAATCCCCTCGCCACTCCGGCAGCTGCTACAGGGCGAACGGTGGTCTGTAGATGCTGGTTTGCGCTATACTCGCCGCCCTTTTTTGAATCACCTGCCAGGCGATTTCCCATGACCAAACAGGCCGCCGAAGTCGCGAAACGCCGCACTTTCGCCATTATTTCCCACCCCGATGCCGGTAAAACCACCATCACCGAGAAGCTCTTGCTGATGGGCAAGGCGATTGCGATTGCTGGCACGGTGAAATCTCGCAAATCCGACCGCCATGCCACCTCCGACTGGATGGAAATGGAAAAACAACGGGGTATTTCCATTACCACGTCGGTCATGCAGTTCCCGTATCGCGAGCACATGATCAACCTGCTCGACACCCCGGGCCACGAAGACTTCTCCGAAGATACGTACCGCACCTTGACGGCGGTGGACTCGGCATTGATGGTTCTCGACGGCGGTAAGGGTGTAGAGCCACGGACCATCGCGCTGATGGACGTCTGCCGTCTGCGTGACACGCCGATCGTCAGCTTCATCAACAAGCTCGACCGTGACATCCGCGACCCGATCGAACTGCTCGACGAAATTGAAGCGGTCCTGAAGATCAAGGCGGCGCCGATCACCTGGCCGATCGGTTGCTACCGCGATTTCAAGGGCGTTTATCACCTCGCCGACGACTACATCATCGTTTACACCGCTGGCCACGGCCACGAGCGCACCGATGTGAAAATCATCGAGAAGCTCGACTCCGATGAAGCCCGCGCGCACTTGGGCGACGAGTACGATCGCTTCGTCGACCAGCTGGAGCTGGTGCAGGGCGCCTGTCATGAATTCAATCAACAGGAATTCCTCGACGGCCAACTGACCCCGGTGTTCTTCGGGACTGCACTGGGCAACTTTGGTGTCGATCACGTGCTCGACGCCGTGGTCAACTGGGCGCCGAAACCGCTGGCCCGTGTCGCCAACGAGCGCACCGTGGAGCCGGTTGAAGAGAAATTCGCCGGCTTCGTGTTCAAGATTCAAGCGAACATGGACCCGAAACACCGCGACCGTATCGCCTTCATGCGTATCTGCTCCGGCAAGTACGAAAAAGGCATGAAGATGCGCCACGTGCGCACCGGCAAAGACGTGCGGATCGGCGATGCGCTGACCTTCTTCTCCTCCGAGCGTGAGCAACTGGAAGAAGCGTTTGCCGGCGACATCATCGGTTTGCACAACCACGGCACCATCCAGATCGGCGACACCTTCACCGAAGGCGAAGTCCTGGGCTTCACCGGTATCCCGCACTTCGCCCCGGAACTGTTCCGTCGCGTGCGTTTGCGTGATCCGCTGAAATCCAAGCAACTGCGTCAGGGTCTGCAGCAACTGGCGGAAGAGGGCGCGACCCAAGTGTTCTTCCCGACGCGCAGCAACGACATCATTCTCGGCGCCGTCGGTGTGCTGCAGTTCGATGTGGTCGCCAGCCGTTTGAAAGAGGAATACAAGGTCGAGTGCTCCTACGAGCCGATTACCGTTTATTCCGCGCGCTGGATCGATTGCAGCGATAAGAAGAAGCTCGAAGAATTCCAGATCAAGGCTGTGGAAAACCTCGCGATCGACGGCGGCGGTCACCTGACCTACCTGGCCCCGACGCGGGTGAACCTGGCGCTGATGGAAGAGCGTTGGCCGGATGTGAAATTCCGTGCGACGCGTGAGCATCATTAAGCGCTGAGCTGAAACACCGAAAGCCCCGCCTGCGATCAGCAGGCGGGGTTTTTTTTTTTTTTTATGTGCGCCCAGCATGGGCGCAATCTTGTGGGTGAAAGTCCCGCCGTAAGCTGACCACAGCGAACGAAGTGAAGCGCAACTGCATGAGGGCGACCGAGTGTGGGGAGGAAGCGTGGATCGAAGCCATGAGCCGATGTACAAGAACCGGATAGAAGGCGAAGCCGATCAGGGCGAGCGGGCATAAAACCGCGAAGCTCTTGTGGTCAAGGATCAGGTTGCGTAAATCCGGCGGTTGTGTGGTGAAGGATTGCGTTCTTACCTGGGGAGATCTCGCCTTGTGCCTGAAAGGGCGACGGTGCAAGCCGGAGCGAGAAGTCAGCAGAGGCCGTAGTAGTCTTTTTTTTTTTTTTGACGAAGGGCCGAACGAGAGAAAGCGTTATAGGCCATGTTGATGCGAACGACCGGAAGTCAGATGCCTGCCAAACGCGGGGCGGATGTGAGGACGCGAGCGGTGAAACCGTGAGAAGCCCCATCAGCGACGAGGTCAATCGCCCGCAAGATGAATCCGACAACGCAGGGCAAGGGCTGCTGGATCGGGCCTTTGCGAGAGAAAACCTGAAGCGGGCATGGAAGCGGGTCAAGGCCAACAAGGGAGCAGCGGGCGTCGATGGTCTGGATATTGAACAGACCGCCGAACATCTACTGAGCCAGTGGGCGGCGATTCGCGAACAGCTTCTTTCAGGCGTCTACCGGCCCAGCCCGGTACGACGTGTGGTCATCCCCAAACCTGACGGCGGTCAGCGCGAGTTGGGAATTCCAACGGTCACCGATCGCTTGATCCAACAAGCGTTGCTGCAAGTCTTGCAACCAGAACTCGATCCGACTTTCAGTGAACACAGCTACGGCTTTCGCCCGGGACGTTGCGCGCAGGATGCTGTTTTGGCGGCTCAGCGCCATGTGTCTTCAGGGCGAAGAGTGGTGGTGGATGTTGATCTGGAGAAGTTCTTCGACCGGGTCGATCACGATATTTTGATTGATCGTTTACGCAAGCGGATTGCGGATCGGGCGGTTATCCGGCTGATTCGGGCGTATCTGGATGCGGGAACGCAGATCAATGGCGTAGTCGAGAAAAGCCGCTGCGGGGCGCCGCAAGGCGGCCCGCTGTCGCCGTTGCTGGCGAACGTGCTGCTGGACGAAGTGGATCGGGAACTTGAACGTCGAGGTCATTGCTTCGTGCGCTATGCCGACGATGCGAATGTGTATGTTCGCAGCAAGAAGGCCGGGCAGCGAGTGATGGCCTTGCTCAAGCGTCTGTATGAAAAGCTGCACTTGAGCGTCAACGAGAGCAAGAGTGCGGTGGCGAGTGTATTTGGTCGCAAGTTTCTGGGGTACGCGTTCTGGGCTTCTCCACAAGGCGTCAAAAGGACAGTAGCGGTCAAAGCGCGTCAGCGCTTCAAACAGTGCATCCGCTGGTTTACCCGGCGCTCAGGTGGCCGCAGCTTGCAACAAGTTGTCGACCGATTAAGGCCCTACATGCTTGGCTGGAAGGGATATTTCGGCTTGTCGCAAACTCCCAGAATCTGGCGAGAGTTAGATGAATGGATACGACACCGACTACGAGCAATCCAGCTCAAGCAATGGCGGCGTAGTTCAACGATCTATCGAGAGCTGCGCAGGTTGGGTGCAAGTGAGGCTACTGCTCGCAAAGTGGCGGGAAGCTCTCGCTGCTGGTGGCGCAATAGCGCTCTTGAACTCAACCGAGTGCTCGATATAGCGTGGTTCGACAGAACGGGTTTACCGCGTCTCTCCTGACCTCAATCTCTCGAACCGCCCGGTGCGGACCCGCATGCCGGGTGGTGTGGCAGGGGAACGGCCTATGAAGGCCGTCCCCTATGCCGATTGACCACTATTCCACTGTGGGAGCGAGCCTGCTCGCGATAGCGGTCTGGCATTCAGACATGTGTCGACTGGCTGTCCGCTATCGCGAGCAGACTCGCTCCCACAGGAGGCATCATTGTTAGTAGGTTTGGATATAACCCTTATTCAAAACCAATCTCCCCACCAACGGCATTCCGTCCATTCGTTAGCGTCCTATCTGGAGAACCGTACTGATCGGAACTAAATTTCATTCAGTGTCACACAGACACCCACGCTTCACTTATGCAGGATGGATTCGGCTATGAGCATTTTTCAACGCATTGTGCTGTTGCTTAAGGTTTTGGTGATGCTGTCCGTTGGCATGTCGGCGGCGTGGGCGGAGTGCCCGGACCACGGTGAGCAGGCCTCGAGCGGGCAAGTGACGCACACTGCCCTGATGATCGCCAAATCCGAATCTGAGCCGGGCGACCAGGATCAGGGTGGAAGCAAAGGTGATGACGATTCGACCACTGATGAGCCGGACAGTGACGACGATGAGGACGACGGCCAGACATAGAGTGTAAATCGCAGCCAAAAGAAAACCCCTTCTACCGGACTGATGCGCAATCCAGAAAGAAGGGGTTGGTAACCAGGTTCTGTATCCCTGTGGGAGCGAGCCTGCTCCGGGCGGCGTTCCGACGAATGCGTTATTTCAGTCAATATCTATGTCGACTGACAGGCCGCTTTCGTCGGAACGCCGCCCGGAGCCGGCTCACTCCCACATTTTTATGCCGCGCCGTCGAGAAACTGCTCGGCGTAGTGGCAAGCCACCTGACGGCTGTCGAGCAGACGCAGGGCCGGCTCTTCAGTGCTGCAACGCTCAGTGGCATACGGGCAACGCTTGTGGAACGCGCAGCCGGACGGAGGGTTCAACGGATTAGGCAATTCGCCGACGATCTTGATTTTCGGCTTGTTCGGGTCCGGGTGAATGGTCGGGGTGGCCGACAGCAACGCCTGGGTGTACGGGTGCAGAGGACGCTCGTAGATGTCGTTCTTCGGACCCATTTCCACCGGGCGACCGAGGTACATCACCATCACGTCATCGGCAACGTGTTGCACCACCGCCAGGTTGTGGGAGATGAACACGTAAGCGGTGTTGAACTCTTGCTGCAAGTCCATGAACAGGTTCAGCACCTGCGCCTGAATCGACACGTCCAGCGCCGAGGTCGGTTCGTCCGCGACCAGCACTTTAGGCTGCAACATCATCGCGCGGGCCAGGGCGATCCGCTGGCGCTGACCGCCGGAGAACATGTGCGGATAACGCTGGTAGTGCTCAGGACGCAAGCCCACCTGCTTCATCATCGCCTGCACTTTCTCGCGACGTTCGGCGGCGCTCAGGTTGGTGTTGATCAGCAGCGGCTCAGCCAGTTGATCACCGACTTTTTGCCGTGGGTTCAACGATGCGTACGGGCTCTGGAACACCATCTGCACGTCTTTGCGCAGTTGCTTACGCTGGGCCTTGTCGGCGCCGGCGACTTCCTGTCCGGCGATTTTCAAAGAACCGGAGGATGGCTCTTCGATCAGGGTCAGGGCACGGGCCAGGGTGGATTTGCCGCAGCCCGATTCGCCGACGACAGCGAGGGTCTTGCCGGCTTCCAGTTCGAACGACACACCGTTCAAGGCGCGTACGGTCGCATGGCCCTTGAACAGGCCGCGGGACACTTCGTAGTGACGGGTCAGGTCGCGGGCGGTAAGTACGACGGCCATTACGCCACCTCCTGATTCAGCGGGTAGAAGCAGCGGGCGAGGCTGTTGCTTTTTGGGTCAAGGGTTGGACGTTGTTGACGGCAGGTATCCTGCACGTACGGGCAACGCGGCGACAGCAGGCAACCCTTCGGACGGTCATAACGACCTGGAACGATGCCCGGCAGCGTGGCCAGGCGCGTGGCGCCCAGGCTGTGTTCCGGAATGGCCTTGAGCAGCGCTTCGCTGTACGGGTGCGCCGGAATGTCGAACAGCTGAGGCACCTGACCCACTTCAACCGCTTGGCCGGCGTACATCACGCACACGCGCTGCGCGGTTTCGGCCACGACCGCGAGGTCGTGAGTGATCAGCACCAGGCCCATGTTCTGCTCTTTCTGCAGGGCCAACAGCAGGTCCATGATCTGGGCCTGAATGGTTACGTCCAGTGCGGTGGTCGGTTCGTCGGCGATCAGCAGTTTCGGTTCGCCGGCAATCGCCATGGCGATCGCAACACGCTGGCTCATACCACCGGACAGTTGATGCGGGTAGGCGTCCATACGGCTGGCGGCGCCCGGGATTTCAACTTTTTCCAGCAGTTCGATGGCGCGTGCGCGGGCTTGCTTGCCGGACATTTTCAGGTGCAGGCGCAGCACTTCTTCGATCTGGAAACCGACGGTGTAGCTCGGGTTCAGCGCGGTCATCGGGTCCTGGAAGACCATGGCGAGGTCTTTGCCGACAATCTGCCGACGCTGACGGTTGCTCAGCTTGAGCATGTTCTTGCCGTCGAAATTCAGGGCGTCGGCGGTGACGATCCCCGGATGCTCGATCAGGCCCATCAGCGCCATCATGGTCACGGACTTGCCGGAACCCGATTCGCCAACGATGGCCAGAACTTCGCCCTTGTCCACGGTAATGTCGAGACCGTCGACCACCGGAACGGCGTTCTTGTCGCCGAAGCGAACGTTGAGATTCTTGATTTCTAACAGTGACATTTGAATCTCCTCAGGCGGCGTTCTTGAGTTTCGGGTCCAGCGCATCGCGCAGGCCGTCGCCCATCAAGTTGATTGCCAGCACGCTGAGCAAAATGGTCAAACCAGGCAGACTGACGACCCACCAGGCGCGTTCGATGTAGTCGCGAGCCGAAGCCAGCATGGTGCCCCACTCAGGGGTTGGCGGTTGTACGCCAAGGCCGAGGAAGCCCAGTGCCGCGGCATCGAGGATCGCCGAGGAGAAACTCAGGGTGGCCTGAACGATCAGTGGCGCCATGCAGTTCGGCAGCACAGTGACGAACATCAGGCGTGGCAGACCGGCACCGGCCAGGCGCGCGGCGGTCACGTAGTCGCGGTTCAATTCGCCCATCACCGCGGCGCGGGTCAGACGAACATAGGACGGCAACGAAACCACGGCGATGGCAATAATGGTGTTGATCAGGCCAGGGCCGAGGATGGCGACAATCGCCACCGCCAGCAGCAGGGACGGCAGGGCCAGCATGATGTCCATCAGACGCATGATGGTCGGGCCGAGCAAGCGCGGGAAGAACCCGGCGAACAGACCCAAAAGGATGCCCGGAATCAGCGACATCACTACCGACGACAAGCCGATCAGCAGGGACAGGCGCGAACCGTGGATCAGCCGCGACAGCAGGTCGCGACCCAGTTCATCGGTACCGAGCAGGAACTGGATTTGTCCACCTTCCAGCCAGGACGGCGGGGTCAGCAGGAAGTCGCGGAATTGCTCGCTCGGGTTATGCGGCGCGACCCAAGGGGCGAACAGGGCGCAGAAAATCACTAGCAGCATGAACAGCAGGCCGGCGACGGCGCCTTTGTTCTTGGAGAACGCTTGCCAGAATTCTTTGTAGGGAGACGGATACAGCAGGCTTTGATCGACTGCTACCGCTGGAATTGAAGTGGTCATTGTCATGATGATCTCAGCGCTGATGGCGAATGCGTGGGTTGGCAAAGCCGTAGAGGATGTCCACCACGAAGTTGACCAGAATCACCAGGCAGGCGATTAACAGGATGCCGTTCTGCACCACGGGATAATCCCGTGCGCCAATGGCTTCGATCAGCCATTTGCCGATGCCGGGCCAGGAGAAGATGGTTTCGGTCAGGACCGCCCCGGCCAGCAATGTGCCGACTTGCAGGCCGACCACGGTCAGCACCGGAATCAGCGCGTTGCGCAGACCGTGAACGAACACCACGCGCGACGGCGACAGGCCTTTGGCGCGGGCGGTACGGATGTAGTCTTCACGCAGCACTTCGAGCATTGAAGAGCGGGTCATCCGCGCGATCACCGCCAGCGGGATGGTGCCGAGCACAATGGCCGGCAGGATCAGGTGATGCAGCGCATCGAAGAACGCACCGACGTCATCGGCCAGCAACGTATCGATGAGCATGAAGCCGGTCCGCGGCTCGATGTCATAGAGCAGGTCGATCCGCCCGGACACCGGGGTCCAGCCCAGGCTCACCGAGAAGAACATGATCAGGATCAGGCCCCACCAGAAGATCGGCATCGAATATCCCGCCAGGGAGATGCCCATCACCCCATGGTCGAACAGGGATCCTCGCTTGAGTGCCGCGATCACCCCGGCCAGAAGGCCCAGGATGCCGGCGAACAACAGGGCGGCCGTGGACAGTTCCAGGGTCGCGGGGAATAGAGAAGTGAATTCGGTCCAGACGCTTTCACGGGTACGCAGGGATTGGCCAAGGTCGCCGTGGGCCAACTTGCCGATGTAATCCAGGTATTGGGCATACAGGGGTTTGTTCAGACCTAGGCGTTCCATTGCCTGAGCATGCATTTCGGGGTCGACGCGACGTTCGCCCATCATCACTTCCACGGGGTCGCCTGGAATCATGCGAATCAACGCGAAAGTCAGCAAGGTGATGCCGAAGAATGTGGGGATCAATAACCCCAATCGGCGGGCAATAAAACTAAACATCTTGTGGTGTACCTCATCAGCCGGTTAGGCGTGCCCGGCATTCCTGGGTCAGGAATGCCGGTAGTTTCTTATCTACTTCACCTGGGTGGTGGCGAAGTTATTAGTGGTGAGCGGGCTAATGTGATAGCCCTCTACGTTGTTGCGCATTGCGGTGAACATACGGGTGTGCGCCATGCTGATCCATGGCTGGTCCTGATTGAAAACCTCCTGGGCTTGCTCATAGAGCGCTGCGCGTTCCGCCGGGTTTACTTTAGCTCGGGCTTCATCGATCAGCGTCTGGAACTTTTCATTGCACCAACGGGCGTAGTTTTCGCCGTTTTTGGCCGCCTCGCAACTGAGCATAGGCGTCAGGAAGTTATCCGGGTCGCCGTTATCGCCCGCCCATCCGGCAGACACCATGTCGTGCTCGCCGTTTTTGGCGCGCTTGAGCATTTCGCCCCATTCCATGACACGAATATCGACCTTGATCCCGACCTTGGCCAGGTCAGCCTGCATCATCTGCGCGCCGAGCATCGGGTTCGGGTTGGTTGGACCGCCGCCGTTACGGGTGAACAGGGTGAACGTGGTGCCTTCCGGTACGCCGGCTTCCTTGAGCAAGGCGCGAGCCTTGTCCAGATCACGTGGCGGATTCTTCAGGTCGTGGTTGTAGCCCAGCAGAGTGTCCGGGTACGGATTGACCGCGACCGTCGCATTGCCTTTGCCAAACAGCGCGTTGACGTACGCGGCCTTGTCGAAGGCGATGTCGATGGCTTTACGTACGCGCACATCGCTCATGTACTTGTGCGAGGTATTCATGGCGATGTAGGAGACGGTCATCGCGTTCAGTTCATCGACACTCAGCTTTGCGTCTTTCTTGATGCTCGGAATGTCATCTGGCTTGGGATACAGCGCAATCTGGCACTCGTTGGCTTTCAGTTTTTGCAGGCGCACGTTGTTGTCGGTGGCGATGGCCAGGATCAGCGAATCAGCCGGTGGCTTGCCACGGAAGTAGTCCGGGTTGGCCTTGAAGCGGACCTGAGCGTCCTTGGCATAACGCTGGAAGATGAACGGGCCGGTACCGACCGGTTTGTTGTTCAGGTCGCCGGTCTTGTCGGCCTTGAGCAGCTGGTCGGCATACTCGGCGGAGTAAATCGAGGAGAAGGCCATGGCGATGTCGGCCAGGAACGGCGCTTCGCGGCGGGTCAGGGTGAAGGTGACGGTGTTGTCGTCGATCTTCTCGACACTTTTAAGCAGTTCCTTGAAGCCCATGCTTTCAAAGTACGGGAAGCCCACGCTCGACAGTTTGTGCCACGGGTGATTCGGGTCCAGCTGACGCTGGAAGCTCCAGACCACGTCGTCGGCGTTCATGTCGCGGGTCGGCTTGAAGTATTCGGTGGTGTGGAACTTGACGCCTTTGCGCAGGTGGAACGTGTAGGTCAGACCGTCCTCGCTGATGTCCCAGGAGTCGGCCAGTGCCGGAATCACTTCAGTGGTGCCAGGCTTGAAGTCCGCCAGACGATTGAAGATGGTTTCGGCCACCGCATCGGCTGTGACTGCAGTCGTGTACTGGACCATATCGAAGCCTTCCGGACTGGCTTCGGTGCAAACCACCAGGGGTTTGGCCGAGACGCCAACAGCGACACTCAGCAGCGCGGCCGCGATGGCCGCACGTAGGGGAAGCATTTTCATCAAAGAACCCTCTGCAATCGATTAAAAGGACAAAAGCCGAACGGCCGATTCGTCACTGAATCAGCCGTTTGGCAGGTTCATTACAGAATGTTGAACGGGATGGTGGTCACGAGACGGAACTCGTTGATGCTGCCATCCGCCTGGTTTTCGCTGGCGCGGTGAGCGGTGTAGGTCGCGCGAATAGCGGTGGCCTTGAGTGGACCGCTCTGCACGGCGTACGAAGCACCGATACCGTATTCATAGTGGGTTTCGCCATCTTGAATCTGGATACCGTCGTAACCCTTGCCTGCTACGCCTTCGTTGCCGGTGTAGTGAGTGCCGTCGATGCCCCAGCCGCGAGCCTGGTAGATGTTGAATTTCAGGCCAGGCACGCCGTATTCGGCCATGTTCAGACCGTAGGCAATCTGGAAGGATTTCTCGTTCGGGCCGTTGAAGTCCGACAGCAGGGAGTTGGCCAGGTAGATGCCGTTGGTTTCGTGCAGGTAGTCGAAGTATTCGTTACCGTTCACTTCCTGGTACGAGAAGGTCAGGCTATGCGCCTGGTGAGTCAGGCCGAACGACAGGGAGTAGGTATCGTTGTCAATCTCGCCCAGTTTGGCCGAACCCGATTCAACGGTTTTGTAGTAGTTCAGGCCGGTGGTCAGGCTCACGACCTGGCTGTCACCCAACACGTGGCTCGCGCCGAAGTAGTACTGGTTCCACAGGTCTTCAGCCTGGGTGCCCCACAGACTGGTGGTCAGGCTGGCGAATGGTGTGTAGGTGATACCGGCTGTGTTGACGTGATCGGTTTCAGCATCCGAGTTGCCGTATTCGGAGCGGAACTTGCTCAGGCTTTCTTCGGTACGCGGCGAAACGCGGTCAAAGGTCCCTGCATCGAAGGACAGGTTGTTCAGCTCTTCGCTGTGGATCGCGACACCTTCGAAGCTCGAAGGCAGTGGACGGTTGCCGATCACATCGACTTGCGGGCTGCTGAAGTTCATGCGGCCAGCGGTCAGGGTAGTGTTGGAGACACGGGCCTTGACGTTGGCCAGGCCGATTTTGCTCCACTGACCTTGAGCGTCGCCGCCTTCTTTGGTCAGGGTACGGTTGTTGCCCGCGCCAGGACGAGTGCCCGGTGCGCCGCCGTTGTTGGACGCCAGGTTCTCGCGGTCACGTTCCAGAGCAATGGCGTTGTAGGCCGCTACTTCTGTGCTGAAACCCACGGTGCCTTCGGTGAAGCCCGAGTTGTACTTGACGATGGTGCCCTGGAGCCAGTTGATACGACGATCAGTCGGGGTCGCTACACCGTCTTTACGGTAAGTGAACTTGCCACCACGCTTCAGTTGTTCGTTGGCGTACCAGTTACGCGTGCTGCCGGTGACCGTACTGCCTTCGATAAAGCCTGTTGCATCGGCTTGAGCGCTTTTGGTGTTGACCGTAACCGGGGTGAATTCCTGGCTTTGGGTTTCTGCGTACGCCGAGGCGGTTACGCTGCTGATGGCCAAGGCCAATAACGCGGTGCTGCTCAGTTTCATGGGGTGAAGCTCCTTTCTTTCTTTTTTTAATGCCGGTCTTTTTTGGTGATCCGGCTATTTGGTTTAGAACTCATACAAGGCATCGCAAACGTTTGCTGTAGGCCTGATTGGCGAATTACGGCAATACGCTTGCGTGAGGGCGGAATCCGCCCCCAGCGTTTCTGGCTAATCGGTTATTTTTCTATGCTGACACCCGAGAACACGTTACGACCGAAAGGACTCACCTTGAATCCTTCGATTTTGGCGCTCAACGGCTGGTTAACCGTCGAATGGGCGACTGGCGTAATCGGCACCTGCTGCTTGAGGTACTGCTGCGCCTGTTTGTAAAGCACGGTGCGCTGGTCGCGGTCAGTGACGACCTTGGCCTGCTTGATCAGCTTGTCGTACGCCGGATCACACCACATGGAGTAGTTGTTGCCGCCAATGGCGTCGCAGCTGTAAAGCGTGCCGAGCCAGTTGTCCGGGTCCCCGTTGTCACCGGTCCATCCAATCAGGCTGACGTCGTGCTCGCCATTCTTGGTGCGCTTGATGTACTCGCCCCATTCGTAGCTGACGATCTTCACTTTGAGGCCGATTTTTGCCCAGTCAGCCTGGAGCATCTCGGCCATCAATTTGGCGTTCGGGTTGTACGGGCGCTGGACCGGCATGGCCCAGAGGGTAATTTCAGTGCCTTCTTTCACCCCGGCAGCCTTGAGTAATTCCTTGGCTTTTTCCGGGTTGTAGGCGGCGTCTTTAATGGTCTCGTCGTAGGACCATTGGGTCGGCGGCATGGCGTTGACCGCCAGCTGGCCGGCGCCTTGGTAAACGGCATTGAGAATGCCTTGCTTGTTCACCGCCATGTCCAGCGCCTGACGCACTTCGAGCTGGTCGAAAGGTTTGTGGCGCACGTTGTAGGCGATGTAACCGAGGTTGAAACCGGGCTTCTCGATGAGCTTGAGTGTCGGGTCGTTCTTCAGCGCGGTCACGTCGGCTGGACGCGGGTGCAGGGTGATCTGGCACTCGTTGGCCTTGAGCTTCTGCACCCGCACCGAGGCATCGGTGTTGATGGCGAAAATCAGGTTCTCAAGCTTGACCCGGCTCGGGTCCCAGTATTGCTTGTTGCCGGTGTAACGGATGTTGGAATCTTTCTGGTAGCTCTTGAACACGAACGGCCCGGTGCCGATCGGCTTCTGGTTGATGTCGCTCGGCTTGCCTTCGGCCAGCAGTTTGTCGGCGTATTCGGCGGACAGGATGGCAGCGAAGCTCATGGCGATGTTCTGGATGAACGCGGCGTCCACGCTGTTGAGCGTCATGACCACGGTCAGCGGTCCGGTCTTCTCGACCTTGGCGATGTTCTTGTTCAGGCTCATCCCGTTGAAGTACGGGAACTCGGTCGGATAAGCCTTACGGAAAGGTTGCTGCGGATCGAGCATGCGATTGAACGTGAACAGCACGTCATCGGCGTTGAAATCACGGGTCGGCGTGAAGTATTTGGTTGTGTGAAATTTCACCCCTTCGCGTAGGTGGAATGTGTACTTGAGGCCGTCCTCGGAAATATCCCAGCGAGTGGCCAAGCCTGGTACGACGTTGGTGGCGCCTTTTTCGAACTCTGCCAGTCGGTTGTACAACGGCTCGGCGGCGTCATTGTCGGTCGCGGTCGTGTACTGCGCGGTGTCGAAGCCAGCGGGGCTGCCTTCTGAGCAGAACACCAGGCTGTTGTTGGCGGCCTGGCTGATGGAAGCGGCGGCCAACAGGCCAGTGCCCAGCAATGCGGATAAAACCAAGGTATGGCGCATGACGCTCCCTTTTCTCTTTCTCTTATGTGTTTTTCAATGAGCCGCCATCCCGTCCGGGGACGTGGAGGCATCACTGATCTCAAGCCATGACGTGCAGCAATAACCGAGAGCCCACGCATAAACTGGTCAGATCCCGACGGTAGGAGCCGCGGGTCTGGCAGTAAATGCGTAGAGTCCTAAAGACTCGTAGGAAATGGCAACGCGTCCGACGCCGCTGCTGTAATGCTCAGCGGAATTGGATGTAGGTGGTTTCCTACTTTCTCGGCAGATAAAGCAACGGCGACGTCAAAAACGTCGCCGTTGCAAAACCTTATTTGCTGACGCTGACGCCGTAGAAGGAGTTCAAGCCAAACGGGCTGATCTTGAAGTCCTGCACGTTGTCGCGCATGGGTTGGAACACCGTCGAGTGAGCGATAGGTGTCATTGGAACGGCATCTTTGAGGACGTGTTGCGCCTGTTTGTACAGTTCGGTGCGCTTGGACTGATCGGTCGTGCGCTTGGCTTCTTTCACGATGCCGTCAAACTTCTTGTCGCACCACTTGGAGAAGTTGTTGCCTTGCAGAGAGTCGCAGCCGAACAGCACGTTCAGCCAGTTGTCCGGGTCACCGTTGTCGCCGCTCCAGCCAATCAGCATCGCGCCGTTTTCACCGCCTTTGGAGCGCTTGATGTACTCGCCCCACTCGTAGGTCACGATCTTGGCTTTGATACCGATCTTGGCCCAGTCGGACTGCAGCATTTCAGCCATCAGCTTGGCGTTCGGGTTGTAAGGACGCTGCACCGGCATCGCCCAGAGGTTGATCTCGGTGCCTTCCTTGACGCCGGCTTCCTTGAGCAGCTCTTTGGCTTTCTCAGGGTTGTACGGCGCATCCTTGATGGTGGTGTCGTAAGACCACTGGGTTGGCGGCATGGCGTTGACGGCCAGCTGACCAGCACCCTGGTAAACGGAGTCGATGATCTGCTGCTTGTTGACGGCCATGTCCAGTGCCTGACGCACTTTCAGTTGGGCCATCGGGTTCGGCTGGTCGCTGCCCTTGATCTTGTCCATCACGTTGTAGGCGATGTAACCCAGGTTGAAACCGGCCTGGTTAGGCACCTTCAAAGTCTTGTCTTCCTGAAGAGCCTTCAGGTCGGCCGGACGTGGGAACAGAGTGATTTGGCACTCGTTCTTTTTCAGCTTCTGAATACGCACCGACGGGTCGGTGGTGATGGCGAAGATCAGGTTGTCGATCTTGACGTCGTCAGGCTTCCAATAGTCCTTGTTCCCGGTGTAGCGGATGTTGGAGTCTTTCTGGTAGCTCTTGAACACGAACGGACCAGTGCCGACCGGCTTCTGGTTGATGTCGGCGGCTTTGCCTTCCTTGAGCAGCTGGGCAGCGTACTCGGCAGACTGGACGGAAGCGAAACTCATGGCCATGTTCTGAATGAACGCGGCGTCGACTTCTTTCAGGGTGAACTTGACCGTTTTGTCGTCGACTTTATCGATCTTGGTGATGTTGGTGTCCATCCCCATGTCGGTAAAGTACGGGAACTCGGTTGGGTACGCCTTACGGAACGGATCATCCTTGTTAATCATGCGATTAAAGGTGAACAGCACGTCGTCGGCGTTGAACTCACGAGTCGGCTTGAAGTACGGGGTGGTGTGGAACTTGACGCCTTCACGCAGGTGGAAGGTGTAAGTCAGGCCGTCCGGGGAAATGTCCCACTTGGTCGCCAGACCAGGAATGACAGCGGTGCCGCCACGTTCGAACTGAGTCAAACGGTTGAACATGGTTTCTGCAGAGGCGTCGAAGTCGGTTCCGGTGGTGTACTGACCAGGATCAAAACCGGCCGGGCTCCCTTCGGAGCAAAACACCAGGTTAGTCGCCGCTTGGGCGAAAGGTGCGCTAGCTAACAAACTTGCGCCGACTAAAAACGGAATGACCGCGTGTTTAAGCATGGTGGCCTCATGATTTGTTGTCATTTTTGGAATTAGAGGACGACCTCGTGAGTCGTGCCTGCGGATACTTATGCAGGGGCCATACCCAATGCAAGATCCTGAGCGACCACAGGCGTTAAACAGTGGCACGAACGTACCTTAATGTCGCATATGTATAAATTCAGGCGCATTTGACCGTTTGCGCAGGTTTTTTTCAGTGCAAACCGCGCACCGACAGAGGGCAGCCGGGGCGCCTGGCGCACCCGGTTAGAGCGTGGTGTTACTTATTTATACCCACACCATAGAAGGGTGTGAGGCCGAACGGGCTGATCTTGAAGTCGGTGACTTCCTTGCGCAGTGGTTGGAACACCGTCGAGTTGGCAATCGGTGTGATAGGGACTTGTTGCTTAAGGATGTGTTGTGCCTGTTGGTACAAATTGACCCGTTGCAGTTTGTCTGTGGACACTTTGGCTTGCTGAATCAATTTGTCGTACGCCGGGTCGCACCACTTGGCGTAGTTGCTACCTTTCACCGCGGCGCAGCTGTAAAGCACGCCGAGCCAGTTGTCCGGGTCACCGTTGTCGCCGGTCCAGCCGTAAATCATCGCGTCGTGTTCGCCATTTTTGGCGCGCTTGATGTACTCGCCCCATTCATAGCTGACGATGTTGGCCTTGATCCCGATTTTCTCCCAGTCCTGCTGGATCATCTGTGCCGACATCCGGGCGTTGGGGTTCGATGCGCGTTGCACGGTCATGGCCCACAAATTAATAGTGGTACCGGGTGCAACCCCTGCTTCTTTCAGTAGCGCTTTCGCTTTCGTCGGGTCGTGGGGGGCGTCCTTGATGCTCGGGTCATACGACCATTGGGCGGGAGGCAGGGCGTTCTGTGCCAGTTGGCCGGCACTTTGATAGACGGCTTTGATGATCGCGGGTTTGTCGATGGCCATGTCCAGGGCCTGGCGAACCTTGAGCTGGTCCAGCGGTGGATGCGTCACGTTGTAGGCCAGGAAACCGAGGTTAAAACCGGCTTGCTTGAGCACGGTGAGATTCGGGTCTTTCTCCATCACTTCGATGTCTGCCGGGCGCGGGTAGCCGCTGACCTGGCATTCGCCGGCCTTGAGTTTCTGCAAGCGAACGGCGGCGTCCGGGGTGATCGAGAAGATCAGGTTGTCGAGTTTCACGTCCTCGGGTTTCCAGTAAGCCTTGTTGGCGGCGTAGCGGATCTGCGAGTCCTTTTGATAGCGCTTGAACACGAACGGGCCGGTGCCGACGGGTTTCTGGTTGATATCCGCGGCTTTGCCTTCTTTTAGTAACTGCGCGCCGTACTCGGCGGATTGCACCGAGGCGAAGCTCATGGCCAGGTTTTGGATGAAGGCGGCGTCGATGTTGTTCAGGCTGAAACGCACGGTGTGCTCGTCGATTTTGTCGATGCTTTTGATCGTTTTGTTCAGGTCCATGTCGGTGAAGTACGGCGACTCGGCGGGGTAGGCCTTGCGGAACGCATTGTCCGGGTCGAGCAAACGTTGGAAGGTGAACAGCACGTCGTCGGCGTTGAAGTCACGGGTCGGGGTGAAGTAGTCGGTGGTGTGGAATTTCACGCCGTCGCGCAGGTGGAAGGTGTAGGTGAGGCCGTCCTTGCTCACATCCCAACTGGTCGCTAATCCGGGCTCGATCTCGGTGCCGCCGCGTTTGAATTGGGTGAGGCGGTTGAAGACGGTTTCGGCGGAGGCGTCGAAGTCGGTGCCGCTGGTGTATTGGCTGGGGTCGAAGCCGGCGGGGCTGGCTTCGGAACAGTAGACCAGGGTGGTGGCGGCTTGGGCCAATGGGGCGGTTGTTGCAAGGGCGAGAGCGAGCAGGAGTGGTTTGACGGTGGTTCTTTCCATGGAGTCCCCGAGGGTTTGGGCGGTGGTGTTTTCCTGAGAGTAGCGGTGTTGGCGGGTGTCGCGGAAATATCGTTTTTGGAGGGGGACCCTTCTATCTCGGCATATTCAGGCTGCTTTTTGAGCTTGGCGGCCTGATAGCCGACCAGCTTTTTACTGATGTACACAGTTCAACTGTGGGAGCGAGCCTGCTCGCGAAGGCGGCCTAGTAGCCGACCATTCTCTTTCAGGTGTACATATCCATTCCTGCGGTAACGGCGGCTGGCGGTTTCGCCCTTACGGCCATCCCTTTCAAGGTCTTTTGACTTTGGCGGCCTTGAGCACCCTATCCGTCGACACGTGGGCATGCACTGCCTTGCCTTCAAGCCACTCCTTGGATTTAGGCACCTTCGGACCTCGTTTGCTTTTAGCGACGGTTTTTGGCGGGACTTTTCTGGCCAGCGCCAGTAAGTGCTGAGCCAGCCCTCCTGCGCGGATTGGGATGGATAAGTGCTCTGGCGGCAAGGCAATCTGCATGCCCTCATAACCACTGCGTACCTGTATCGTCAGGTGGAAAATCGATGCTTCCCAATCTTCAGGTTGGGTCTGGCGATGAGCCTGTTCAACGCTGCGCTTAAGCACCGACAAAATGTTGTAAGCCAACACAGCCGACGCAAACCCCAGCAGGGCTGCCTTAGGGTTGCCCAAGGTTTCGATTTCACTTTCCAGCACCGATTCCAGGCGCTGGAACATCCCTTCGATACTCCAGCGACGACGGTACAAGTCGGCGATTTGTTCAGCGCTGATGGTGTCGGGCAAGTTGCTCCAGAACAACAGCGTGGCGTCGCCTGATTCGGTGGGTTTTTGCAGGCGAAGTTCGACACGCCGCCACTGGCGTCCGCTTTTCACTTCGATGGTTTGCTCGCGCACGTTTCCCGTCGCGACCGCGACAGACTCCTGCCAGTCGCTTTCCTGAAACAGGCGCGGATGCTTACTTGGCTCACGAATAATGAATGAAGCCCCGGCATCTTCGCAGGCCTCCATGACCGGGAGCGTGCAATACAGTCGATCAGCCATCCACAGTTGGCCAGCACTGGCTTTTTCCAGCAACGGCAGCACGCTGACGCGCTCGCTGGCGTAAGCATCTTCGCAGGGCTGAAGGTCGACGACCTGGTCGAGATCAGGGTCGTAAACCACGACCGAAAAACCAGGCCGAGC
The DNA here is from genome assembly GCF_054897985.1 of Pseudomonas sp. LB3P25. Classification (NCBI taxonomy): domain Bacteria; kingdom Pseudomonadati; phylum Pseudomonadota; class Gammaproteobacteria; order Pseudomonadales; family Pseudomonadaceae; genus Pseudomonas; species Pseudomonas sp. LB3P25. The sequence continues at coordinate 1,177,367 of NZ_CM142711.1, forward strand.
GGCGCCTCGTTCACGGCGCAAAGCGCCCAAACGTTTTTCGCTGGAAGGCAGGTGGTTACCGTCAACGACTCGCAGTTGCCAGCCAGGCAAAATGGCAGAACAACCCAGCTCTTCAATCGTCGGAGCCAGGCGCTGTGCGCTGCCGATTACCAAGGCACGCAGCAGCGCAGGCTCTGTGCGACTGACCTTGTCATAGAGCGCCGCCAAGCTGACGGGAAGATCATTCATCTGCCGCGCTGCGGCATGCAGCGAAGGCCGCAAACCCAGTGAAACCAAGGACATCAGCTCAACGATAGTCGAAAACAAAAGCTCACGCGGGTACTGCCGTTGACGATGCTCTTCAAACACCTGATCGACCCACTCAGGCGCAATGGCCTGCTCCAACACCAATTTGGCCATGACACTGGCCGGTGCTTTTTTCTCGAACCGCGCTAAAACCTCTGCCCACATCGTCTCGTCGTCCTGACCGGTATTTTTGGGGGATTTTATCAAAGACCTTGAAAGGGATGGCCCTTACGGCGACTCACTTTTTTTACAAGCGCCTAAAAAAAGTAAGCAAAAAAACGCTCGCCCCAAGCGTCCGGCCCCTCGCCTAGGCTCGGCGTTCCTTCGTTCCTGTATTCATCTGGGGGCATCGCCTCCGGTTGGCTTCGCTTCAACCTCCTCTCGATGTGTGCGGCTTCGCTGCACGGCGCTACGCGCCCACCCCCAGATGAACACCTCCACTCAGCCTCCCGAAGGGGCGGGTGGATCAAGATCAGGAGCTGCAGGCGAGCTAACGCTCGGACTGTTGAGTGGTGAAGGGCAGCGGGTGTGCGCCGCTCTGCTTTTGTAGGAGCCGAGCTTGCTCGCGATGGCGGCCTGACAGCCGACCAATCTCTTTCTGCTGCACCCAATTGATCGTTCCCACGCGCAGCAAAGGAATGCAGCCCGGGACGCTCTGCATTCCATTTTTTGTGTTGAACGATGTGTAAGAAACACAGAGCTTTCCCACGTATTTTTCAGGTTGCCGGGTAGGAAGCAGTGTCTCTAACCTCTGGCTGTCGCTGAAAAACTCAGCGATCGGGTGTGAGAACCCGGTAACAGATATGTATGAATCTAGCGCCAGTATCACCATAATTGCCGCCAGCTATTCGCTGCCTGCAATGCTATATGGCGGCTGTGTGCGGGCGGACTTCGGTCCGGCCGGTTCTCTGTTCCCGGTTTTCTCACCCTGCACATAGCTGCCACCATTTTCCGTGTGAGAAACGGCAAGTGATGGCTCCAAATAGAGAACAGAGAATTCTAATGAACAAACTTGTCCCAGACCCACCAATCGACACTACCACTCCCAGCGCCGAAGACACGCAGGCCGAAGCGCTCCTCAGAGACCGCGAAGCCATAAAACGCGCCCTCGATTACTACCTCGATCCACCCGACCAATACGCCCCCAAGCCCCGTCGTCCCAGCACGATGTACATGATCGCCCCGAACATGGATACCGAAAGTCTGCTGGCCCAAGCCTGCGAATCGTTGGCTTCTGCGAGTGTCATGGCCAGTGATTTCGCCACAAACCTGATCGGCCCGCAGCGTAATACGGTGTTGGCGATCCAGCAGATCATCATGCTGGCGGAGCTGGCAGTGAATCGGGCGTTGGACAACGTCGATCCGGCGTAGACCGCGTTATCGTTCTTCGCGAGCAGGCTCGCTCCCACAGAAGATCGGGTGGGTACATAAATTGTGTGTTCACCCGGACCCACTGTGGGAGCGAGCCTGCTCGCGATGGCGGCCGTTCAATCACCACAAGACCTGACGGAAAAACTCCATTTCTGCAGGGCACAAAAAAACCGGCGATCACTCACTGATCGCCGGTTTTCGTTCAACTCTTACCCAATCAAGGCATCAACACTTCAATCGCCCCATCCGCCGTCATGCTGACCTGGCTGGTGCCCGCCTCAACCTCAGGCGTCACCGGCGCACCATCCATGCTCGCCGCTTTCATCATCATCGGCCCACGCATGTACGGTTGTGGATAACCGTTGCTGTTCAAGTTCAGGTTAACGATTTTGTAACCCTTGCCGCCCAACGCGTCGGTCGCCAATTGAGCGCGGGCTTTGAAGGCTGTCACGGCTTCTTTAAGCAACGCATCTTCGCTGGCCTTGCGGGTTGGTGTGGCGATGGCGAAGTCCATACCGCCCATTTTCAGGTCGGTGAGCAGTTCGCCGGTCAGTTTCGACAGGGCGGCGAAATCCGAGCTTTCCAGGCGCAGTTCGGCGCGTTCGCGCCAGCCGGTGATTTTCTGGCCCTTGGTGTCGTAGATCGGGTAGCTGTTGCGGCTGCCCTGGCGCAGGGTGACTTCCTTGACCTGTTTGGCCTGGGCCAGGGCTTTGTTCATGGTGGTGCTGACGTCGGCGGCGAGTTTGGCCGGGTCGGTGTTTTGTTCTTCGGTGTAGAGGGTCACGATCATCAGGTCGCGGGCCACTTCCTGACTGACTTCGGCGCGCAGGGCGATCTGGTTGTAATGAAGTTCGTCGGCGGCCAGGGCCGGGAGGCTGGCGAGGGTGCCAGCGCTGAGGGCGAGAAGGGCGGCGCTGCGGCGCAATGTGTGCATGAAAACTCCTTGGACGGTGCGCAGGGGTAATGGTCCGAGCCTGCGTGAAACCATCAGACTCTAGCTTTTATGATCCGGTTCGCACAGTTACAACTTCTATACAGATCGATTGCAGGTGGCCCTGTGGCGAGGGGATTTATCCCCGTTCGGCTGCGAAGCAGTCGTAAACCGCTCTCTGCAATAATCTGACAAATTTGTTTGCTGATTTGGGGCGGCTTCGCCACCCAACGGGAATAAATCCCCTCGCCACAAAGACCTTCATGCCACTCACAAGTGTGGCCGTTTGCCGCACTTTTGCCTGCCAGCCCCCGTGCTTGGTTATACTCCGTGCGATCCGCCTGGAGCGCTCATCAGGAGAGCTCATGCTCGCCGCCGTTCAAATCACTTCCGCAACTCGCCAGAATCTCTGGCGGCTGACGTTCATCCGCACATTGGTGCTGGCCGCTCAGGCCGGTTCCGTGGGCCTGGCCTACTGGCTCGACTTGCTGCCGCTGCCTTGGTTCCAACTGGCCGCGACCCTCGGTTGCTCGATGTTGTTGTGCGCGTTCACGGCCATTCGCCTGCGCACCTCATGGCCGGTTACCGAGCTCGAATACGCCGTGCAACTGGCCTGTGACCTGTTTATCCACAGTGCCTTGCTGTATTTCTCCGGCGGGTCGACCAACCCCTTCGTCTCTTATTACCTGGTGCCGCTGACCATCGCCGCCGTGACGTTGCCGTGGCGTTATTCGGTGATTCTGTCCGGCATCGCGTTGACGATGTATACCCTGCTGCTGGCGCGCTTCTATCCGCTGCAAACCTTCCCGATCGCTCGGGAAAACCTGCAGGTTTACGGGATGTGGCTGAGTTTCGCCCTGGCCGCGGCGGTCATCACCTTCTTCGCCGCACGCATGGCCGAAGAGCTGCGCCGCCAGGAAGAACTGCGTGCCATCCGTCGCGAAGAGGGCCTGCGCGATCAGCAACTGCTGGCTGTCGCCACCCAGGCCGCCGGCGCTGCCCATGAACTGGGCACGCCGCTGGCGACCATGAGTGTGTTGCTCAAGGAAATGCGTCAGGACCATCACGACCCGATGTTGCAGGATGACCTGAGCGTGCTGCAGGATCAGGTCAAACTCTGCAAAGAAACCTTGCAGCAACTGGTGCGCGCCGCCGAGGCCAATCGCCGCTTGGCGGTGGAGATGCAGGACGTCACCGATTGGCTCGACGAAGCGCTGAATCGCTGGCACCTGATGCGCCCGGAAGCCAGTTATCGCTTCCAGCGCTTGGGCCAAGGCGCCGTGCCGCGCATGGCGCCGCCGCCGGACCTGACCCAGGCGCTGCTGAATTTGCTCAACAACGCCGCCGACGCTTGCCCCGAAGGGCTGCAAGTGACGCTGGACTGGAATGCCGAAGACCTGACCATCAGCATTCGCGACCATGGCGCCGGCGTGCCGCTGGCCATTGCCGAGCAGATCGGCAAACCGTTTTTTACCACCAAGGGCAAAGGTTTCGGCCTGGGCCTGTTTTTGAGCAAGGCCAGCGTGACACGCGCCGGCGGCTCAGTGAAACTCTACAGTCATGAGGAAGGCGGCACGCTCACCGAGCTGCGCCTGCCCCGTGTCGCCCGAGGAGACGAACATGAGTGACGAGATCCAAGTCGAAGGCGAAGGTGAAGAACTGCCGCATTTGCTGCTGGTAGACGACGACGCAACGTTTACCCGGGTGATGGCCCGTGCGATGGCCCGCCGCGGTTTTCGCGTCAGCACCGCCGGTTCCGCCGAAGAAGGCCTGACCATCGCTCAGGCCGACCTGCCGGACTACGCCGCGCTGGACCTGAAAATGGACGGCGATTCCGGCCTGGTGCTGTTGCCCAAGCTGCTTGAGCTGGACCCGGAAATGCGCGTGGTGATCCTCACCGGTTACTCGAGCATTGCCACCGCCGTCGAGGCGATCAAGCGCGGCGCGTGCAATTACCTGTGCAAACCGGCGGACGCCGATGACGTGCTGGCCGCGCTGCTCTCCGAGCACGCCGACCTCGACACGCTGGTGCCGGAGAACCCGATGTCGGTGGATCGCCTGCAGTGGGAACACATCCAGCGCGTGCTGACCGAACACGAAGGCAACATCTCCGCCACGGCCCGCGCCCTGGGCATGCACCGCCGCACGCTGCAGCGCAAACTGCAGAAGCGCCCGGTCCGTCGCTGAACCGGTGCTGAACAATTGTTGTCACACCTCGTTACAAGCCGAGCCGTTCATTTATGATCGGCTCGTGTGTGTTCTTTTCTTTATCGAGCCTTATCCATGAATCAGAACGCTGAATATTCCGCGGTCAACGATGCTGTGCGCGGGCAGTTTTTTCGCAAAGTCTGGGCGATGACCACGCCTTACTGGCGCAGCGAAGAGAAGGGCAAGGCCTGGACGTTGCTGATCGCCGTGATCGCGCTGTCGCTGTTCAGCGTGGCGATTTCGGTGTGGATCAACAGTTGGTACAAGGACTTCTACAACGCCCTGCAGAAAAAGGACGAAGCGGCCTTCTGGCAGTTGATCCTGTATTTCTGCGGCATCGCGGCGGTGGCGATTCTTGGCGCGGTGTATCGGCTCTACCTGACGCAGATGCTGACGATCCGCTGGCGGGCCTGGCTCACCGAGAAGCACTTCGCCCGCTGGCTGGGCAACAAGAATTACTACCAGCTGGAGCAGGGCGGTTACACCGATAACCCGGACCAGCGGATTTCCGAAGACCTTAACAGCTTCACGTCCAATACCCTGAGCCTGGGCTTGGGCCTGATCCGCAACGTGGTCAGCCTGGTGTCGTTTTCGATCATTTTGTGGGGCGTGTCGGGCAGCATCGAAGTGCTCGGCTTCACCATTCCCGGCTATATGTTCTGGTGCGCGCTGGTGTACGCCGCGGTCGGCAGTTGGCTGACGCATTTGATCGGCCGTCGTTTGATCGGCCTCAACAACAATCAACAACGCTTCGAAGCCGACCTGCGTTTTTCCATGGTCCGGGTTCGCGAGAATGCCGAAAGCATCGCGTTGTACAACGGCGAACCCAACGAAAACCGTCGCTTGAGCAGCCGCTTCGGGCTGGTCTGGCACAATTTCTGGGACATCATGCGGGTGTCCAAGCGCCTGACGTTTTTCACTTCCGGGTATGGCCAGATCGCAATCATCTTCCCGTTCATGGTCGCCGCGCCGCGCTACTTCGCCGGCAAGATCGAGCTCGGTGAGCTGATGCAAATCAACTCGGCGTTTGGCAACGTCCAGGAGAACTTCAGCTGGTTCATCAGCGCGTACCAGGACCTCGCCGCGTGGCGCGCCACCTGTGATCGTCTGCTGAGTTTCCGTCAGGCCATGACCGACAACGAAGAGCGCGCACCGGCGATCGATGTGCAGAATCACGGTTCGGCGCTGAAAGTGCACAACCTTGGCCTCGACCTCGCTGACGGTCGTCACCTGCTGACCAGCGCCGACATGACTGTGGAGGAGGGCGAGCGCGTCATGCTCAGCGGTCGTTCTGGCAGCGGCAAGTCAACCTTGCTGCGGGCGATGGGGCATCTGTGGCCTGCTGGGCACGGCAGTATTCGTCTTCCTGCGGCGCGTTATTTGTTCCTGCCGCAAAAACCCTATCTGCCAATTGGCACGTTGCGTGAAGTGTTGAGTTATCCACAGTCTGGCGATACGTATCCGCATGAACGCTACGTTCATGTGCTGGAAGCCTGCCGTTTGCCGCACCTCGTTGCCCGTCTGGACGAAGCCAATCACTGGCAGCGCATGCTCTCGCCGGGTGAGCAGCAACGTCTGGCCTTCGCCCGCGCGCTGCTGTACGCACCGCAATGGCTGTACATGGACGAAGCGACCTCGGCGATGGACGAGGAGGACGAAGCGTCGCTGTATCAGGCCTTGATCGATGAGATTCCGGGGTTGAGCATTGTCAGCGTCGGGCATCGCAGCAGCCTGAAGCGCTTCCATCCACGGCATGTTCGTATCGAGAATGGCCATCTGGTGGACCAAACCGTGACCGCCTGACCACCACAAACCCTCCTGTGGGAGCGAGCCTGCTCGCGAAAGCGGTCTGACATCCAGCCTTGAGGTGTCTGACATTCCGCTTTCGCGAGCAGGCTCGCTCCCACAAGGGGAATGGTGTTCACCCCGACGGTGATCGTACAACCGCGTTGAGCTATGATGCGGTTTCAGCCGCAACTTTCGAGAAAGACGTTCACCATGGAAAACCCGATCGACGCACCACGCCTCCCTCGCAAGCGCCGCAGCCTCGCTCAGGAACTGGTGACGGTGCTGTCCGAGCAGATCCGCGACGGTCACCTCAAGCGTGGCGACAAGTTGCCCACCGAGTCGGCGATCATGGACGCCCATGGGGTCAGTCGCACCGTGGTGCGCGAAGCGATTTCCCGTTTGCAGGCCGCCGGGCAAGTGGAAACCCGTCACGGCATCGGCACCTTCGTGCTCGACACCCCAAGCCCGAGCGGCTTCCGTATCGACCCGGCGACCGTGGTCACGTTGCGTGACGTGCTGGCGATTCTGGAACTGCGCATCAGCCTCGAAGTGGAGTCCGCCGGCCTTGCCGCGCAGCGCCGCAGCCCCGAGCAACTGGCGTTGATGCGCGCGGCACTGGACGCGTTGAATGAAAGTGTCTCGCATGCCAGCGATGCCGTGGCGTCCGACTTCCAGTTCCACCTGCAAATCGCCCTGGCGACGGGCAACCGCTATTTCACCGACATCATGACCCACCTGGGCACCAGCATCATTCCGCGTACGCGGCTGAACTCGGCGCGTCTGGCCCATGACGATCAGCAGCACTACATGAATCGCCTGAGCCGTGAGCACGAAGAGATTTACGACGCGATTGCTCGTCAGGATTCCGATGCGGCGCGGGCAGCGATGCGGTTACACCTGACAAATAGCCGGGAACGGCTGCGCCATGCGCATGAAGAGGCAGAGGCGCAGCGGGGGTAGGCCGTTATTGAGCGAAGTCTGTGTCGTAGTCGACGTACTCGATTGTGTTGTCCATTAACACTTTGTATTTTTTCTGAGTGATCACCCAGTTCACGTCGGGAATCGTCTCAAACTCAACGAGATTTCCGACTTGTACGGAGAGATCGAAATCGGGGGTTACCTCCAAGGCCGAATGTTTGGTCGTTGTGGGAAATTGTTTTCATGGGCGCATGCCTGATTGTTGATCGAACCGGTGATCTCAGCACCGATTGCTGCGTCATGGGAAATGCCATCGCGAGCAGGCTCGCCCCCACCTTGGGTCATTGGCGCCCACAAATAATGTGTTCACAGAAGATCCCTTGTGGGAGCGAGCCTGCTCGCGAAGGAGCCATTAGCTTCAGCCAGTCTTCAGAATCGAACGATCCACCCTCACGGCCAACTGAACCGCCGCAGATTTAACATCGAACGTTGCACTTCCATGCTTATCCACAACCCCCCGAGCAATCGGCACACCATCAGCCAACAACTCCAACGGCGCACCCTTCAGCGATTGCCCCGAAGCCAGTTCCAGTTTCAATTTGATAGTCATCATCGATCTCCTTATCAGGCAACGTTGCCAGTGGGTTTGTAATCCTTGAGCAGCAAATAAGTGCTCCAGCCCCACCAGTCGTCCACAGTGGTGGTGTCGTTCAGGTTGTTGACGTCCTTGCGCCGCAGCACCTTGTTGCCCTCGACCCTGAACAGCGGCGAGAAGTTGGTCGCCAGGTTCAGTACCGCTTGCAGATCAGGCATCTTTTTCAAGGCGCCGAATTGGCCGGCCGACGGAGCGATTCCACTGAGATAAGCCGCGAACACCTCATCCGCAGACACCTGAACCGCTTGATTCACCTGGGCGCGATTGGCGCTGGAGAGGGCGTCGAAGTAGCGCTTGTCCCCATACGCGCGCCATTGGTCGCTGTTGCCATTGCGCACATTGAGGCCGAACTTGCTGTCTTCGTCGTGCATGAAGCGGGTGATCAACGAACCCAGATCGCTGGGCGTGACCACCGCTGCCAATTGTTTGCGCGGCACTCGCAGGTGGCCGGCGGAAAACAGGTCGGTCAGGTAGTGATCGGCAAAAGCGTTCATCGCATAGGCCAGCTCCAACTGCTTTTCATCGCCGCTGGTGTGGGCCAGCACCGCTTGTTGCACCGCCGCGGTGTGACCGGCGATGTAAGCCAGCAGTGCCCATTCGGCGAAGTGATCGGCATTGTTGGCTGCCAGTTTCAGGTAGCGGCCCAATGGAAACAGCGCCGAGACCACACTGCCGCCGCCGGTGATCTTGTTCCACTCTTCCGACAACGTATCACCGAGGGCGTCATAAGCCTCGTGAGGTTGTTTACCGTCCTTGATCGCCTGCTTGATCGCGGCGATTTCCTTTTGCATCACGCCGAGGATCAGCTTGGCCTCGGCATTAGCAGCAGGTAGCACGGCCAGGGAGTTGAAGGCGTTGGTAAAACGCTGGATTCGGTCGGCGGCCGTTGCGCCTTCGCTGATCGGTTGATCGGGAATTCCATAAAAATCACCCCCCAGCGCAACGACCTGGCCATAAGTCAGCGCCAGCCCATTGGGTAAATGCAGCTCCACCTGCGAAGCCGGGATAGGCGGTGCGTCCTTGACGAAACGCAGCAGTGTGCTGTCGCCGATGGCCGTGTGTTCGCCACCCTCGAACCTCAGCTGTGGCTTGCCTTTCAGGGCTTTACCGGAGGTTGTGGGCAGAGGTGCGGGAAGGGGAGTTGTAGGGCTGTAATGATCAGCAATCTGCAAGACCACATGTGGGTTATCCCCGATGAGAGGGATGCCATGCTCGGTAAAAAGATCATCCAGTTCGGCGATGACCTGTTTCGGTTTTTCCTTCGGTTGTGCGTGTAGACCTGACATTTCTATCTCCTTGATATGTCGTCGGTACGATCAAAATAACTGTATGTATATACAGTTATATGGATCATAGATGAGAAATTTCCTACGTCAAGAAAATACCTTTCCGACTCAAATTCTGCGGTTGGCGATGAAATGCAGTTGACGGTTATTATTTAAGTTGTACGATGACCTACAACTTCGGCGCAGGCTGAACGGTTTTCTCACACACACACATATGTTGCTACCAGGGTGTTCGAATAATGAATCCACAAGAACTGAAGTCCATCCTCTCTTCCGGTCTGCTGTCTTTCCCGGTTACCGATTTCAATGCTCAGGGCGACTTCCATCGCGCGAGCTACATCAAGCGTCTCGAATGGCTGGCCCCATACGGCGCCTCGGCATTGTTCGCCGCGGGCGGCACCGGTGAGTTCTTCTCTCTGGCGGCCAGCGAATATTCGGAAATCATCAAGACTGCCGTCGACACCTGCGAAACCAGCGTGCCGATTCTGGCCGGCGTTGGCGGTTCGACGCGTCAAGCCATCGAATACGCACAGGAAGCCGAGCGTCTGGGCGCCAAAGGCTTGTTGCTGCTGCCGCACTACCTGACCGAAGCCAGCCAGGACGGCGTTGCCGCCCACGTTGAAGCTGTGTGCAAATCGGTGAAAATCGGCGTGGTGGTTTACAACCGCAACGTCTGCCGCCTGACCGCGCCGCTGCTGGAACGTCTGGCCGAGCGCTGCCCGAACCTGATCGGCTACAAGGATGGCCTGGGCGATATCGAGTTGATGGTGTCGATCCGTCGCCGCCTCGGTGATCGCTTCAGCTACCTGGGCGGTTTGCCGACCGCCGAAGTCTACGCTGCCGCCTACAAGGCACTGGGCGTGCCGGTTTACTCCTCGGCGGTGTTCAACTTCATCCCGAAAACCGCGATGGATTTCTACCACGCCATTGCCCGCGAAGATCACGCCACCGTCGGCAAGATCATCGACGACTTCTTCCTGCCATACCTGGACATCCGTAACCGCAAAGCGGGTTACGCGGTGAGCATCGTCAAGGCCGGGGCAAAAATTGTCGGCTATGACGCAGGTCCTGTGCGTGCGCCGCTGACCGATCTGACGGGCGAAGAGTACGAAATGCTCGCCGCGCTGATCGACAAGCAAGGTGCTCAGTAACACACCCGATTAACAAGGCCGTTGAGTGATCAGCGGCCTTTTGCGTGAGGAGATTTGCTGTGGCTAATACGAAGCGTTTTGATAACTACATCAACGGTGAATGGGTGGCGGGCAGTGATTACTGCGCCAACATCAACCCGTCCGAACTGACCGATACCATCGGCGAGTACGCCAAGGCTGATCTGGCGCAGGTTCACGCCGCCATCGACGCCGCTCGCGCCGCGTTCCCGGCCTGGTCCACTTCGGGCATTCAGGCGCGTCACGATTCGCTGGATAAAGTCGGCAGCGAAATCCTCGCCCGCCGCGAAGAACTCGGCACCTTGCTGGCCCGGGAAGAGGGCAAGACCCTGCCCGAAGCCATCGGCGAAGTGACGCGCGCTGGCAATATCTTCAAGTTCTTCGCCGGTGAATGCCTGCGTCTGTCCGGCGACTACTTGCCGTCGGTGCGTCCGGGTGTGAACGTTGAAGTGACTCGCGAAGCGCTGGGCGTGGTCGGTCTGATCACGCCATGGAACTTCCCGATCGCGATCCCGGCGTGGAAAATCGCCCCGGCCCTGGCCTACGGTAACTGCGTCGTTCTGAAACCGGCCGATCTGGTGCCGGGTTGCGCCTGGGCGCTGGCCGAAATCATCTCCCGCGCAGGCTTCCCCGCTGGCGTGTTCAACCTGGTGATGGGCAGCGGTCGCGTGGTTGGCGATGCCCTGGTGCAGAGCCCGAAAGTCGACGGCATCAGCTTCACCGGTTCCGTGGGTGTGGGTCGTCAGATTGCGGTCAGCTGCGTGTCGCGCCAGGCCAAGGTTCAGCTGGAAATGGGTGGCAAGAACCCGCAGATCATTCTCGACGACGCCGACCTCAAGCAAGCGGTCGAGCTGTCGGTACAGAGCGCGTTCTACTCCACCGGCCAGCGTTGCACCGCCTCGAGCCGCTTCATCGTCACCGCCGGGATTCACGACAAGTTCGTTGAAGCCGTGGCTGAGCGCATGAAGTCGATCAAGGTCGGTCACGCGCTGAAAACCGGCACCGACATCGGTCCGGTCGTCTCGCAAGCGCAGCTTGAACAGGACATGAAGTACATCGATATTGGCCAGTCCGAAGGTGCACGTCTGGTCAGCGGCGGCGGTTTGGTGACCTGCGATACCGAAGGCTACTACCTCGCGCCAACCCTGTTTGCCGACAGCGAAGCCGCGATGCGTATCAGCCGTGAAGAGATCTTCGGCCCGGTGGCCAACGTGGTTCGCGTAGCGGATTACGAGGCTGCGCTGGCCATGGCCAACGACACCGAATTCGGTCTGTCGGCGGGCATCGCCACCACGTCGCTGAAGTACGCCAACCACTTCAAGCGCCACTCCCAGGCAGGGATGGTGATGGTCAACCTGCCGACGGCGGGCGTGGATTACCACGTTCCATTCGGTGGGCGTAAAGGTTCATCCTATGGATCTCGCGAGCAAGGTCGCTACGCGCAAGAGTTTTACACCGTGGTGAAGACCAGCTACATCGGCTCCTGACAGGAAACATCGCGGTATCGGCATCGATACCGCAACCCCTGTAGCAGCTGTCGAGTGAAACGAGGCTGCGATCTTTTGATCCTGAAAAGCAAAGATCGCAGCCTCGTTTCACTCGACAGCTGCTACAGGGATAAACAGTTCCACCCGCGCATAAAAATAATCAGTGGGAGTACATCTACATGCAAGCGACCAAGCCGACCCACGTCCGCTATTTGATTTTGCTCATGCTTTTTCTGGTGACCACGATCAACTACGCCGACCGGGCTACCATCGCCATCGCGGGCTCCAGCCTGCAAAAAGACCTCGGCATCGACGCGGTCACCCTCGGTTACATCTTCTCTGCATTCGGTTGGGCCTACGTGGCCGGGCAAATTCCCGGTGGCTGGCTGCTGGACCGTTTCGGCTCGAAAAAAGTGTACGCACTGAGCATCTTCACCTGGTCGCTGTTCACCGTGTTGCAGGGTTATGTCGGTGAGTTCGGCATGTCCACGGCGGTGGTTGCGCTGTTCATGCTGCGTTTCCTGGTGGGCCTGGCCGAAGCGCCATCTTTCCCCGGTAACGCGCGCATCGTGGCGGCCTGGTTTCCGACCGCTGAACGCGGGACGGCGTCTGCGATTTTCAACTCGGCGCAATACTTCGCCACGGTGCTGTTTGCGCCGCTGATGGGTTGGATCGTTTACAGCTTCGGCTGGCAGCACGTGTTTATCGTCATGGGCGTGATCGGCATCATCTTCTCGGGGATCTGGCTGAAGGTTATCCACAGCCCGCGTCAGCACCCGATGATCAATGACGCCGAGTTCAAGCACATCGCCGATAACGGCGGCATGGTCGACATGGACCAGGACAAAGGCAAAGGCAAAAAAGTCGACGGTCCGAAGTGGGACTACATCCGCCAGTTGCTGACCAACCGCATGATGCTCGGCGTGTATCTGGGCCAATACTGCATCAACGGCATCACCTACTTCTTCCTGACCTGGTTCCCGGTGTACCTGGTGCAAGAACGCGGCATGACCATCCTCAAAGCGGGTTTCATTGCCTCGTTGCCGGCGATCTGCGGCTTTATCGGTGGTGTGCTTGGCGGGGTGATTTCCGATTACCTGCTGCGCAAAGGTCATTCCCTGACCTTCGCCCGCAAGGCGCCGATCATTGCTGGCTTGCTGGTCTCCAGCAGCATCGTGGCCTGCAACTATGTGGACGTTGAATGGATGGTCGTCGGCTTCATGGCCCTGGCATTCTTCGGCAAAGGCGTGGGCGCGTTGGGCTGGGCGGTGGTGTCCGACACCTCGCCGAAACAGATCGCCGGTTTGAGTGGCGGCCTGTTCAACATGTTCGGCAACATTGCTTCGATCACCACCCCGATTGTCATCGGCTACATCATCAGCTCTACCGGGTCGTTCAAATGGGCGCTGGTGTTTGTCGGCTGCAACGCCCTGGTCGCAGTGTTCAGTTACCTGGTGATCGTGGGTCCGATCAAACGTGTGGTACTTAAGGAGCCGCCAGTCAGCGGTCCTGAAACCAATAACAAATTGTCTCAAGCGCATTCCTGAGGAGCGGCGTCATGCAGTTGATTGAACATTCCGACTCGCCGCGCTACATCCGCTTGCACGAGCGGGACAACGTAGTGATTGTGGTCAATGACCAAGGCGTGCCGGCCGGCACCGAGTTTCCGGACGGCCTGGTCACCGTGGACTTCGTGCCACAGAGCCACAAGGTCACCCTGGAAGACATTCCCGAGGGCGGCCGGGTGATTCGTTACGGCCAGACCATTGGCTACGCGTTGCAGCCGATTCCGCGCGGTAGCTGGGTCAAGGAAGATCAACTGCGCATGCCCACCGCGCCACCGCTGGACAGCTTGCCGCTGTCCACCGAAGTGCCGGCGGCGCAGGCACCGCTGGAAGGCTTCACGTTCGAGGGTTATCGCAACGCCGACGGCACCGTCGGCACGCGCAACATTCTGGGGATTACCACGACTGTTCAGTGCGTCACCGGCGTGCTGGATCATGCGGTCAAACGCATCAAGGACGAGTTGCTGCCCAAGTACCCAAACGTCGATGACGTGGTGGCGCTGACCCACAGCTACGGCTGTGGCGTGGCGATTACCGCGACTGACGCGTACATCCCGATCCGCACCGTGCGCAACCTGGCGCGCAACCCGAACCTGGGTGGTGAAGCCTTGGTGATCAGCCTGGGCTGCGAGAAATTGCAGGCCGGGCAGGTGATGCACGAGAACGACAGCTCGGTGGATTTGAGCGAGCCGTGGTTGTACCGCTTGCAGGATTCCAGTCACGGTTTCACCGAGATGATCGAGCAGATCATGACGTTGGCCGAAACCCGTTTGAAGAAGCTCGATCAACGTCGTCGGGAAACCGTGCCGGCGTCCGAGTTGATTCTCGGCATGCAGTGCGGCGGCAGCGATGCGTTTTCCGGGATCACCGCCAACCCGGCGTTGGGCTATGCCTCGGACCTATTGTTGCGAGCCGGCGCGACGGTGATGTTTTCTGAAGTCACCGAAGTGCGCGATGCGATTTACTTGCTGACTTCACGTGCGGAAACAGAAGAAGTTGCTCAGGAACTGGTACGTGAGATGGACTGGTACGACCGTTACCTGGCCAAGGGCGAAGCGGATCGCAGCGCCAACACCACCCCGGGCAACAAGAAGGGCGGGTTGTCGAACATTGTCGAGAAGTCGTTGGGCTCGATCGTCAAATCCGGCAGCAGCGCGATCAACGGGGTGCTGGGCCCTGGCGAACGGTTCAAGCGCAAAGGTCTGATCTTCTGTGCGACCCCGGCCAGTGATTTTGTCTGCGGGACGTTGCAATTGGCAGCCGGGATGAACCTGCATGTGTTCACCACCGGGCGTGGTACACCGTATGGGCTGGCGATGGCGCCAGTGGTGAAGGTGTCGACCCGGACCGAGCTGGCGCAGCGTTGGCCGGACTTGATCGACATCGATGCCGGGCGGATTGCGACCGGGCGGGCGTCGATTGAAGATCTTGGCTGGGAGTTGTTTCACTACTACCTGGATGTGGCCAGCGGCAAGAAGCAGACGTGGGCCGAGAAGCACAAGCTGCATAACGACATCACGTTGTTTAACCCGGCGCCGATCACTTGAGGGCTGGGTTAGGTTGAAGGTGATGAGGCGGTGACTGCAAAATCCACCCCTCACCCCAACCCTCTCCCCACAGGGGAGAGGGGGAAAGGGAGCAAATCTACATGCTTTTCAAGTCCTGAGTTCGGCTCGGACTTTCAGGTCGATGTAACTTGAACAATCACCTCAGTCAGTCCCCTCTACCCCTTGGGGAGAGGGTTAGGGTGAGGGGTGTTTCTCCCAGACGCCCACATCAATGCGGCTTTAGCGCCATGGGTGGCTTATCATTAGCCCCCTAACGACGCTCACCCAAGGTTATCCCCGGCATGCTGGCTATCTTCCTCGAAACCCTGAACATCACCGCGCCGGTGTTTGCCATGCTGTTTCTGGGTGTGCTGCTCAAACGCATCGACTGGATCAACGACAATTTCATCCACACTGCGTCGGCCCTGGTGTTCAACGTCACCATGCCGGCGTTGCTGTTCCTGGGCATCCTGCATGCCGACCTGCACGCCGCGTTGCAACCGGCGCTGCTGATCTATTTCTCGCTCGCCACCCTGGCGAGTTTCGCCATCGCCTGGGGCTGGGCGATCTGGAAGTGCCCGCGGGAAGACCGGGGGATTTATACCCAAGGCGCCTTTCGCGGCAACAACGGGGTGATCGGGCTGGCGCTGGCGGCAAGCATGTACGGCGCCTACGGGATTTCCCTCGGGGCGATTCTCGCGGCGTTGGTGATCCTGTTCTACAACACGCTTTCGACTATCGTGCTGGCGGTGTACAGCCCGGTGATCAAGTCCGACCCGTGGAGCATCTGCAAAAGCGTGATGGTCAATCCGCTGATCATCAGCGTGTTTGTGGCGGCGCCGTTTGCCTACTTCAAGATCGGCTTGCCGGGATGGCTGGAGACGTCCGGCCAATACCTGGCGCAAACCACCTTGCCGTTAGCGCTGATCTGCATTGGCGGCACGCTGTCGCTGGCGGCACTGCGCAAAAGCGGCAACATGGCGCTGAGCTCAAGCCTGGTGAAGATGATCGGCCTGCCAGTGCTGGCGACGCTGGGTGCATGGCTCTGGGGCTTTCGTGGTGCGGAGTTGGGGATTCTGTTTCTGTACTTCGGCAGCCCGACCGCCGCGGCCAGTTTTGTCATGGCCCGTCAGGCCAATGGCAATCATGAACTGGCGGCGGCGATCATCGTGATCACCACGTTGATGGCCGCGGTCACCACCAACATCGGGATCTTCTTGTTGCAGTGGGGCGGGTGGATCTAGCTTCAAGGTTTAGCGGTGGTTTTAAAGGCCTCTTCGCGAGCAGGCTCGCTCCCACAGTGGATCTTCAGTGTTCATATGATCCCTGTGGGAGCGAGCCTGCTCGCGAAAGCAATCTCACTGCCAATACAAATGTCAGCTTGTTACTCCGGCTTCTGATAGTTGTCGATCACTTCCTGCGCCGCCCGAAACGCATCGATTGCCGCCGGGACACCGGCGTACACCGCGCAATGCAGCAGCGCTTCACGAATCTCTTCCACGGTGCAGCCATTGTTCAGCGCGCCGCGCACGTGACCTTTCAATTCCTGCGGGCACTTCAACGCGGTCAGCGCGGCGAGGGTGATCAGGCTGCGCGTTTTCAATGGCAGGCCTTCGCGGTTCCAGACACTGCCCCAGGCGTGCTCGTTGACGAAATCCTGCAGCGGTTGCGTGAACTCGGTGGCATTGCCCAGCGCGCGGTCGACGAAGGCGTCGCCCATCACTTGGCGGCGTACTTCAACGCCAGGCTTTTTATCATCGGTCATGGCAATTCACTCTTGTGGTGTTGGCGACGCCAGGCGCGCAGCGACGTGAACAGCAAAAACGCCACCAGCGCCGGCAGGGCAAAAAACAGCATCAGGTGTTCAAGCTTGCCGGCCAGCGGCATGCCGGTGGTGAACGACACCACATGCAGACCGTAAGCCAGATACAAACCCAAAAACATCAGACCTTCGGCGCGGGTCACCCGGTAACCGGAATAGAACACCGGCAGGCACAACACCGCGACGCCGAGCATCACCGGCAAGTCGAAATCCAGGGCGTTGGGCGATACCGAAAGCGGCGACGGCGCGATCAACGCGGTGAAGCCCAGTACACCCAAGAGGTTGAACAGGTTGCTGCCGATCACGTTGCCCACGGCGATGTCGCGCTGACCACGCAAGGCGGCGATCAAGGAGGTGGCCAGTTCGGGCAGGGACGTGCTGACAGCGACGATGGTCAGGCCGATGATCCGCTCCGACAATCCCAGATCGGTCGCGACCGAAACCGCCGCGCCCAACAGCAAGTGCCCGGCGTATACCAGCATCGCCAAACCCACGACGATCATCAGTAGGCTGCTGAGCCATGGTGCTTGCGGGGCTTCGTGGGTTGTCGATTGCGGGCGGGCCGAGTGCCGCGACTGGCGCAGCAACAGGCCCAGATACAACGCCAGTGCCGCCAGCAGCAGCACGCCGTCCGCGCGGGTCAGTTCTTCGTTCCACGCCAATACGAACACCAGCAGGCTGGCGCCGATCATCAGCGGAATATCCAGGCGCACCAGTTGCCGTGAAACCCGCAGCGGGATGATCAGCGCCGAGAGCCCGAGAGTGACAAGGATGTTGAAGATGCTGCTGCCGATCACGCTGCCGACGGCGATGTCGGCGTTCTGCGCCAGGGTCGCTTGCAGGCTGACTGCCATCTGCGGTGCGCTGCTGCCGAGGGCGACGATGGTCAGGCCGATAATCAGCGGTCGTACATGCAGGCGCGCGGCGAGGCGCACGGCGGCGCGCACCATCAACTCGGCGCCGGCGATCAGCAGCAGCAAGCCGCAGAGCAATTCAATCACGCTGATCAGGGGTATATCGGCAAGTCCGAAAATGGTCGGCGCTCCGTCTGTCAGTCGTCGAGGGCTTGCACGCGAACCCGTGCGGTGCCGCTTCTGAGCATCCCCAGTTGTTCGGCCGCTTCATGTGAAATATCGATCAGACGCTCACGGGTATGTGGCCCGCGATCGTTGATACGGACCACACAGGATTTGTCGTTATTCAGATTGGTGACCTTCACCCGCGTGCCAAAGGGCAACTGGCGATGGGCGGCGGTCAGGGAATTCTTGTTGAAACGCTCGCCACTGGCGGTGCGTTTACCTTGGTGTTTGGCGCCGTAATACGAGGCAACGCCGGTCTTGTCATAGCCGTGTGGATCGATGACATCGGTGCTGGCGCAACCGGCCAGCAGAGAGAGCAGGGCGCAGGTACTGAGCAGACGCTTCATTAAAAAGTTTCCCGAAATAAATGTGGCGAGGGAGCTTGCTCCCGCTGGTCTGCGAAGCAGACCCAAATCGGCACCCGCATTCTTTCTGGAAGAATGCATCAGCCGACTTTGCGACCGCTTCGCGGCCGAGCGGGAGCAAGCTCCCTCGCCACAGGGGAATGAGCCAGGCTTTAGAGCTGGCTCCATTCTCATCAGCCTTCGAGCTTGCTTTTCAGCAGTTCGTTAACCTGTTGCGGGTTGGCCTTGCCTTTGGAGGCTTTCATGGCCTGGCCGACGAAGAAGCCGAACATCTTGCCGCGTTTGGCTTCGTCTGCCGCGCGGTATTGTTCGACCTGTTCGGCATTGGCCGCGAGCATCTCGTCCAGCACCGCCGAGATCGCGCCGGTGTCGGTCACTTGCTTGAGGCCGCGCTTGTCGATGATCTCGTCCGCGCTGCCTTCGCCGTTGGCCATGGCTTCAAACACCACTTTGGCGATTTTGCCGGAGATAGTGTTGTCGGTGATGCGCAGCAGCATGCCGCCCAGTTGCTCGGCCGAGACCGGCGACTGGTCGATGTCCAGGCCCTGTTTGTTCAACAGGCTGCCCAGTTCAACCATCACCCAGTTGGCCGCCAGCTTGGCGTCGCCGCCGATGCTCACGACTTTCTCGAAGTAATCGGCTTGCTCGCGGCTGGTGGCCAGGATGCTGGCGTCGTAGACCGACAGACCGAACTGCGCCTGGAAGCGCTCGCGTTTCTGCGGTGGCAATTCCGGCAGGGTGGCGCGCACGTCGTCGAGGAACGAGTCTTCGATGACCACCGGCAGCAGGTCCGGATCGGGGAAGTAACGGTAGTCGTTGGCTTCCTCTTTGCTGCGCATCGGACGGGTTTCGTCCTTGTTCGGATCGTACAGACGGGTCTGCTGGATCACCTTGCCGCCGTCTTCGATCAGTTCGATCTGACGCTGCACTTCGGTGTTGATCGCCTTCTCGATAAAACGGAACGAGTTGACGTTCTTGATCTCGCAGCGAGTACCGAATTCAACCTGGCCTTTCGGACGGATCGACACGTTGCAGTCGCAACGCAGCGAGCCTTCGGCCATGTTGCCGTCGCAGATGCCGAGGTAGCGCACCAGCGCGTGGATGGTTTTGACGTAGGCCACGGCTTCCTTGGCGCTGCGCATGTCCGGCTCGGAAACGATTTCCAGCAGCGGCGTACCGGCACGGTTCAGGTCGATGCCGGTGGCACCGGTAAACTCTTCGTGCAGGCTTTTGCCGGCGTCTTCTTCCAGGTGCGCACGGGTCACACCGACACGTTTGATCGTGCCGTCTTCCATGGCGATGTCCAAGTGGCCCTTGCCGACGATCGGCAATTCCATCTGGCTGATCTGGTAGCCCTTGGGCAGGTCCGGGTAGAAATAGTTTTTACGGGCGAACACGTTGTGCTGACCGATCTCGGCATCAATGGCCAGACCGAACATCACCGCCATGCGCACCGCTTCCTGGTTCAGCACCGGCAATACGCCGGGCATGCCGAGGTCTACCAGGCTGGCCTGGGTGTTCGGCTCGGAACCGAAGGTGGTGGAACTACCGGAAAAGATTTTCGACCGGGTGGTGAGCTGGGTATGAATCTCCAGCCCGATCACGACTTCCCATTGCATGTGTTTCTCCTCAGAAGCCGGTTGGGGTGCGGGTGTGCCAGTCAGTGTTCTGCTGATATTGATGGGCAACGTTCAACAGGCGACCTTCCTGGAAATACGGTGCGAGCAACTGCACGCCGACCGGCAGGCCATCGACAAAACCTGCAGGCATGGACAAGCCTGGCAGACCGGCGAGGTTGGCGGTGATGGTGTAGACGTCTTCCAGGTACGCAGCGACCGGGTCGCTGTTCTTGGCGCCGAGCTTCCAGGCCGGGTTCGGCGTGGTTGGGCCGAGGATGATGTCGACCTCATTAAAGGCAGCCATGAAGTCGTTCTTGATCAGACGACGGATTTTCTGCGCCTTCAGGTAGTAGGCGTCGTAGTAACCGGCCGACAGCGCGTAGGCACCGACCATGATCCGGCGCTGCACTTCCGGGCCGAAACCTTCGCCACGGGAACGCTTGTACAGGTCGATCAGGTTTTTCGGGTCTTCGCAGCGATAGCCGAAACGTACACCGTCGAAACGTGACAGGTTGGAAGAGGCTTCGGCCGGGGCGATCACGTAGTACGCAGGGATCGCGTGCTGCATGTTCGGCAGGCTGATTTCCTTGACCACGGCACCGAGCTTTTCCAGCTCCTTGACGCTGTTGTGGATCAGCTCGGCGATGCGCGGGTCGAGACCGGCGCTGAAGTATTCCTTTGGCACGCCAATGCGCAGGCCTTGCAGCGAACCGTTGAGGCTGGCGCTGTAATCAGGCACGGGTTCGTCGATGCTGGTGGAGTCTTGCGGATCGAAACCGGCCATGCCTTGCAGCAGGATGGCGCAGTCTTCGGCCGTGCGAGCCAACGGGCCGCCCTGATCGAGACTCGAGGCGTAAGCGATCATGCCCCAGCGCGAAACGCGACCGTACGTCGGTTTCAGACCGGTGAGGTTGGTCAGGGCGGCGGGCTGACGGATCGAACCGCCCGTGTCGGTGCCCGTGGCCGCAGGCAGCAGGCGTGCGGCAACCGCAGCCGCCGAACCGCCGGACGAACCACCCGGAACGTGTTCCAGGTTCCACGGGTTTTTCACCGGGCCGTAGTAGCTCGACTCGTTGGCCGAACCCATGGCGAATTCGTCCATGTTGGTCTTGCCCAGGGTCACGGCCCCGGCAGCGGCCAGCTTGGCAACGACAGTGGCGTCGTACGGTGCTTTAAAGTTGTCGAGCATCTTCGAGCCGCAGCTGGTGCGGATGCCCTGGGTGCAGAACAGGTCTTTGTGGGCGATCGGCGCGCCGAGCAGGGCGCCGCTCTCACCGTTGGCGCGGCGTGCGTCAGCGGCTTTCGCCTGCTGGAGCGCCAGGTCTTCGGTGAGGCTGATGAAACTGTTGAGCTGCGGATCGAGCTGGGCGATACGCGCCAGCAAGGTTTTGGTCAGCTCTTCGGAAGAAAACTTTTTATCGGCGAGTCCGCGGGCGATCTCGGCCAGAGTCAATTGATGCATTGCAGGCTCTTTCCCTTTAGTCGATGACTTTCGGAACCAGGTACAGGCCGTTTTCGACCGCTGGTGCGATGGACTGATAGGCCTCGCGATGATTGGTCTCGGTCACGACGTCTGCACGCAGGCGCTGGCTGGCTTCCAGTGGGTGGGCGAGCGGCTCGATACCGTCGGTATTGACCGCCTGCATTTCGTCGACCAGCCCCAGAATGCTGTTCAGGGCCGAAGTGATGTGTGGAAGATCGGCATCATTAAGGCCCAGACAGGCCAGATGAGCGATTTTTTCCACGTCGGAGCGTTCAAGCGCCATGGGAATCTCCAGTGGAAAACAGAACGGACGGCGTCCGTGTGTTAGATTGTCGGAACACTACCGCATTTCTACGGTCATAAGGCCGCGATTGTGGGGGTTGGTGCACAGAAAAGCGGCCAATTTAACATATTGGCGCCTTGCCCAAAATCCCTGTCGTTGTTAGAGTTTGCCGCACTTTTTTACCCACGCGTTGCCTAGGGTCCCTTTCCCATGTTCAAGAAACTGCGTGGCATGTTTTCCAGCGATCTTTCCATTGACCTGGGCACTGCCAACACCCTTATTTACGTGCGCGAGCGCGGTATCGTCCTGAATGAGCCCTCGGTTGTGGCTATTCGGACACACGGTAACCAGAAAAGTGTCGTTGCTGTCGGCACCGAGGCCAAGCGCATGCTCGGCCGTACGCCGGGCAACATTGCTGCCATTCGTCCGATGAAGGACGGCGTGATTGCCGACTTCAGCGTCTGCGAAAAGATGCTGCAATACTTTATCAACAAGGTTCACGAAAACAGCTTCCTGCAGCCTAGCCCTCGTGTGCTGATCTGCGTTCCGTGCAAATCCACCCAGGTTGAGCGTCGTGCCATCCGTGAATCGGCCCTCGGTGCCGGTGCCCGTGAAGTGTTCCTGATCGAAGAGCCAATGGCTGCTGCGATCGGTGCCGGCCTGCCGGTTGAAGAAGCTCGCGGCTCGATGGTTGTCGATATCGGTGGTGGTACCACTGAAATCGCGCTGATCTCCCTGAACGGTGTGGTTTACGCCGAATCCGTACGGGTTGGCGGCGACCGCTTCGACGAAGCGATCATCACTTATGTGCGTCGCAACTACGGCAGCCTGATCGGCGAATCCACTGCCGAGCGCATCAAACAGGAAATCGGTACGGCCTACCCGGGCGGCGAAGTTCGCGAAGTCGACGTTCGTGGCCGTAACCTGGCCGAAGGCGTTCCACGCGCATTCACCCTGAACTCCAATGAAGTGCTGGAAGCTCTGCAAGAGTCCCTGGCCACCATCGTTCAGGCTGTGAAAAGTGCGCTGGAGCAATCGCCTCCGGAACTGGCTTCCGATATCGCCGAGCGTGGTCTGGTACTGACCGGTGGTGGCGCCTTGCTGCGTGACCTCGACAAGTTGCTGGCCCAGGAAACCGGTCTGCCGGTCATCGTCGCCGAAGACCCGCTGACCTGCGTTGCTCGCGGCGGTGGCCGTGCATTGGAAATGATGGATAAACACACCATGGACCTGCTGTCGAGCGAGTGATCTCGCCCGAGGCATCTATGCTGTTGGCGCGCAGGCAGCACTTTGCAGTGCTGCCTGTTGGCGTTTATCTTCTGTCAGTCTGCATCCAGGCCGGTTTGATGCCGTATGAATAAAGAGAACATTTGCCTGGGAGGAGCGGCTTATTAAACCGCTTTTCACCAAAGGGCCTTCACTGGGCGTGCGCTTGTTGGTGCTGGTCGTGCTATCGGTCGCGCTGATGGTGGTCGATGCCCGCTTCACACTGCTCAAGCCAGTGCGTAGCCAAATGTCGCTGGTACTGATGCAGTCTTACTGGATCACCGACCTGCCACAGCGGCTATGGCAGGGTGTGGCCAGCCAGTTTGGCAGCCGTACCGAGCTCGTGGCCGAAAACGAAAAACTCAAAACCGAAAACCTGCTGTTGCAGGGCCGCATGCAAAAGCTTGCCGCCCTCACCGAGCAGAACGTTCGGCTGCGCGAGCTGCTCAACTCCTCCGCGCTGGTCAACGAGAAGGTCGAAGTGGCCGAACTGATCGGCATGGACCCCAATCCCTTCACCCACCGCATCATCATCAATAAAGGTGAGCGCGACGGTGTGGTCCTCGGTCAGCCGGTGCTCGATGCCCGTGGCTTGATGGGCCAGGTGGTCGAGTTGATGCCGTACACCTCTCGTGTGCTGTTGCTGACTGACACCACTCACAGCATTCCGGTGCAGGTGAACCGCAACGGTCTGCGGGCGATTGCCAGCGGCACCGGCAACCCGGAACGCCTGGAGCTGCGTCACGTGGCCGATACCGCCGACATTAAAGAAGGCGATCTGCTGGTCAGCTCCGGTCTGGGTCAGCGGTTCCCGGCGGGTTACCCGGTGGCGACGGTCAAGGAAGTGATTCACGATTCCGGTCAGCCGTTCGCTATTGTGCGTGCCGTGCCGACCGCCGCCTTGAACCGCAGCCGTTACCTGCTGCTGGTGTTCACCGACGGCCGCACAGCCGAAGAACGCGCCAACGAAGCCGCCCAGGCTCAAGAGGCTTTGGACCAGCACGGTGGTGGGCCGATCATTCCAGCGACCGTGCCGAAACCTGCCATCGTCCCGGCTGCAGTTGCTGCGCCCGCCACTCCGGTTGCGCCGGCAACTGCCCCTGCTGCCGCAATTCCGCCCAAACCTGCGGCGACTCATCCTGCTGCTGCGAAACCTGCCGTCAGTAAGCCGCCCGCGACGCAACCTGCGGCCGCTAAACCTCCGGCCACGCCACCCGCTGCCGTGAAGCCGGCTGCCAAACCGCCTGTCTCTGTGCCGGCTACCACTGGGGGACGAGAATAATGGTGGGTGCTACTGCCTCCCGAAACGGCTGGATAGTCTGGCTGACATTCGCCATAGGCATGCTGCTCAGCGTTTCGCCGCTGCCGCAATTCATGGAAATCCTCCGTCCGCTGTGGCTGGCCCTGCTGCTCGCGTTCTGGGCATTGGCCATGCCGCAGACAGTCGGGATGGTCACCGCGTGGTGCCTGGGCCTGGCCGAAGATGTGCTCTATGGCACGTTGCTGGGTCAAAA
The DNA here is from genome assembly GCF_054897985.1 of Pseudomonas sp. LB3P25. Lineage (NCBI taxonomy): Bacteria > Pseudomonadati > Pseudomonadota > Gammaproteobacteria > Pseudomonadales > Pseudomonadaceae > Pseudomonas > Pseudomonas sp. LB3P25. The sequence goes on from NZ_CM142711.1 coordinate 1,202,008, forward strand.
CGCGTTGATCCTGACGCTGATCACGTACCTGGTGCTGGCACTGCAACAACGCCTGCGCATGTTCCCGATGTGGCAACAGAGCCTGGTAATCCTGGTGATCTTCGGCCTCGCGCAGCTTGTTCAACTATGGCTCAGCGCCCTGACCGGCAATCGTCAGCCGACGCTGGCGCTGGTCTTGCCGGCACTGGTCAGCGCATTGCTCTGGCCGTGGATCAGCTACGGTTTGCGCGGTTTGCGTCGACGCTACAAAATCAATTAATTCGGTCAGGCATTTGCCCACACCTCGACAGGGAGATGTCTTGATGAAATTACTGTACCTCGCCTCAGGCTCGCCGCGTCGGCGTGAACTGCTCACGCAGATCGGCGTGCCGTTCTGCGCCATCAGTGCGGACATCGATGAAACCCCTTTAAGTGATGAATCCCCGTCGGCCTATGTCGAGCGCCTGGCGCGCAGCAAGGCCGAGGCCGGGCGCGGGACTGTCGTGTCTGATGCAGATTTTTGCGTGCTGGGCGCTGACACCGCGGTGGTGCTGGACGGAAAAATTCTCGGCAAGCCGGTTGATGAAGCCGAGGCGTGCGCCATGCTTATGATGTTGTCCGGGCGTGAACATGAAGTCCTGACGGCGATTGCGGTGCTCGAGGGTGAGCGTTGCGAGTCTCGGGTCGTGCGCAGTCTGGTGCGTTTTCGCAACATCAGCCGTGATGAAGCGGTGGCCTACTGGGCCAGCGGCGAGCCGCAGGACAAGGCCGGCGGCTACGGTATTCAAGGACTCGGCGCGGTGTTTGTCGCCGGCCTCAATGGCAGTTACTCGGCGGTGGTCGGGTTGCCGCTGTGCGAAACCGCTGAGCTGCTTGGCCATTTCGGCATACCCTGTTGGCAAACCCTTAACGCGCGTTGAGCGTCGTACTGACAAGATGCGGCCATTATCGTGAACATGCCTGAACGAGACCCTGCCATGAGTGAAGAGATCCTGATCAACATCACGCCGATGGAATCGCGCGTGGCGGTGGTTGAAAACGGTGTTCTGCAAGAGGTCCACGTCGAGCGCACGCAAAAGCGCGGGATCGTCGGCAACATCTATAAAGGCAAGGTCGTACGGGTTTTGCCAGGCATGCAGGCGGCGTTCGTCGACATCGGTCTGGACCGTGCGGCGTTCATTCACGCCTCGGAAATTTCCCTGCGCGAAGGCCCGGCGGTCGAGAGCATCAGCGCCCTGGTCCATGAAGGCCAGAGCCTGGTGGTCCAGGTCACCAAGGACCCGATCGGCTCTAAAGGCGCACGCCTGACGACTCAGTTGTCGATTCCATCGCGTTATCTGGTGTACATGCCGCGCACCGCGCACGTTGGCATTTCGTTGAAGATCGAAGACGAAGCCGAGCGCGAACGTCTCAAACAAGTGGTCACCGATTGCGTGGCCAAAGAAGGCATCCAAGAGGCCGGTGGCTTCATCCTGCGCACCGCCGCCGAAGGTGCCGGGGCCGATGAAATCCTCATGGACATCCGCTACCTGCGCCGGCTCTGGGATCAAATCAACGAACAGATCAAAACCATCAGCGCGCCGAGTGTGATCTACGAAGACCTCGGCCTGGCGCTGCGCACCTTGCGTGACCTGGTGAGCCCGAAGATCGAGAAGATCCGGATCGACTCCCGGGAAACCTTCCAGAAAACCACGCAGTTCGTCGCCGAACTGATGCCGGAAATCGCCGACCGTCTTGAGCATTACCCGGGTGAACGGCCGATCTTTGACCTGTACGGCGTCGAAGACGAAATCCAGAAAGCCCTGGAGCGCAAAGTTCCGCTGAAGTCCGGCGGTTATCTGGTGGTCGATCCGGCTGAAGCCATGAGCACCATCGACGTCAACACCGGGGCGTTCGTCGGTCATCGCAACCTCGAAGAAACCATCTTCAAGACCAACCTCGAAGCCGCGACCGCCATTGCTCGCCAGCTGCGCCTGCGCAACCTGGGCGGGATCATCATCATCGACTTCATCGACATGGAAGATGAAGAGCACCAGCGTCAGGTGCTGCGCACCCTCGAGAAGCAACTGGAGCGCGATCACGCCAAGACCAACATCATCGGCATCACCGAGTTGGGCCTGGTGCAGATGACCCGCAAGCGTACCCGCGAAAGTCTTGAACAAGTGCTGTGCGAGCCGTGCAGCAGCTGTCAGGGCCGCGGCAAGCTCAAGACGCCGGAAACCGTTTGCTACGAGATTTTCCGCGAAATCCTCCGAGAGGCTCGCGCCTATCAGGCGGAAGGCTATCGTGTATTGGCAAACCAGAAAGTGGTCGACCGTTTGCTCGATGAAGAATCGGGCAATGTCGCCGAGCTCGAAGGTTTTATCGGACGCACTATCCGGTTCCAGGTGGAAACCATGTATTCCCAGGAACAATACGACGTGGTGCTGCTCTGAATCGCTGTATTTCAACCCTGCTAGAACGGCTGGCCTCAGCTTTTTGCAGTATTTTTGCCATGGGAGCCAACTGACATGGAACGTCTGACACGCATTTTGGCCGCACTGACCCGATGGGGGCTGGGGCTGTGTGCGTTGGTATTGGTGTTGATGGCGTTGTACGTCAGCCTCGGCCGAGAACTGACACCGCTGGTGGCCGAGTACCGTGCCGAAGTCGAAGCCAAAGCCAGCGCTGCCTTGGGCATGCCGCTGACTATCGGCGAACTGGAAGGCAACTGGAGCGGCTTTGCGCCGATCATGCTGGCTCACGATGTGATGGTCGGCGAGGGCGCCAATGTCCTGCGTCTGGATCAGGTGCGCGCGGTGCCGGATCTGTGGGCCAGTCTGCTGGCTCGTGAAGTGCGCATCGCTCACCTGGAACTCAGCGGCCTGAAGATCAGCCTCAAGGAAGACGAGGACGGTCATTGGGCGCTGGAAGGTTTGCCGGTGCAGCAGGATCAGCCGCTGGATCCTGAGCAATTGCTCACTCGCATGCAGAGGGTTCAGCAGCTGTCGGTGCTCGATAGCCAGGTCACTTTGCAACCACTGCAAGAGCAGCCTCTGACCTTGACTTACGTCGGTCTGAATCTGAAAACCGGCGTGTCGCGTCAGCGACTCGACGTTCGCCTGACCCTGCCCGATGGCCAACCGGTGGCCATGAGTCTGCGCACCCGTCTACGTGCCAGCGAGTGGAAGGATGGCGAGGCGCAGGCTTACCTGAGCCTGCCGCAAAGCGACTGGTCAAAATGGTTGCCTGAGCGTCTGACCCAGCAATGGAATTTCTCCGAGATCAAGGCGGGTGGCGAGCTCTGGTTAAACTGGAACGAGGGCGCCCTGCAAAGCGCCGCGATTCGCCTGAACGCGCCGCAACTCAAGGGTGCCTACGCCGAACGCAAGCCAATCCAGATCAATAATCTGGCGCTGAACGGCTATTTTCAGCGCAGTGCCGAAGGCCTTCTGGTGACCCTGGACTCCCTGGCCATGAACCTCGGCGAGACCCGCTGGGAATCGCATATGCAACTCAAACAAAACGCGGCGACCGACAAGACTGAAGAGCTTTGGCATCTGCAAGCTGACCGCCTCGACCTCACCCCGATCACCCCGATACTGAATGCCTTGGGGCCGCTGCCCGAAGGCATGGCCACCGCCGTCGAGCGACTCAAAGTGACCGGCGGCCTGCGCAACGTGCTGATCGACTTACGGCCCACTGCCACCGACGACAGCAAGTTCAGCTTTGCCGCTAACCTGGATCGGGTCGGCTTCGATGCCTATCACGGCGCTCCGGCGGCGCGAAATGTCAGTGGCAGCATCAGCGGTGATCTGGGCGGTGGCGAGTTGCGCATGGACAGCAAGGATTTTTCCCTGCACCTGGACCCGATCTTCGCCAAGCCATGGCAGTACATTCAGGCCAATGCCCGCCTGACCTGGAAACTCGACAAAGATGCCTTCACCTTGATCGCGCCGTACCTGAAGGTGCTGGGCGAAGAAGGCAAGATTGCCGGCGACTTTCTGATCCGCCTGCATTTCGACCACACCCAGGAAGACTACATGGACCTGCGGGTCGGTCTGGTGGACGGCGATGGGCGCTACACCGCCAAGTACTTGCCGGCAATGCTCAGCCCGGGGCTGGACGAATGGCTGCGCACGGCGATTCTGAAGGGTGCGGTGGATCAAGGTTTCTTCCAGTACCAAGGCTCGCTGAACCACGGGGCCGCCGAGACTGCCCGCAGCATCAGCCTGTTCTTCAAGGTTCACGATGCCGAACTGGCCTTCCAGCCAGGCTGGCCACATGTCAGCAAGGTCACGGGTGACGTGTTTGTTGAAGACAGCGGTGTACGGATTTTGGCCAGCACGGGTCAGTTGCTCAATACCCAGGTCAGCGACATTTACGTCAATATTCCCCGTGTGCCTTCCGGACAAAACGTCCACCTGTTCCTCGACGGTGGATTCGCCGGCGGGCTGGGCGATGGTCTGAAAATTCTCCAGGAAGCGCCGATCGGCACCGCAGCCACCTTTGCTGGTTGGGAAGGCGAGGGCGATCTGCAGGGCAAACTGAAACTGGACATTCCATTGGTCAAAGGCGAGCAGCCAAAAATTCTCGTCGACTTCAAGACCGCCAAGGCCCGTCTGAAACTGGCTGAACCACCCCTGGAGCTGACTCAGCTCAAGGGCGATTTCCGTTTCGACAGCACCAAGGGGTTGAGCGGGCAAAACATCACCGCGCGCGCCTTTGATAAACCTGTCACTGCACAGATTTTCGCCGATGGCGGCCCCGGCAACCTCAAGACTCGCGTCACCGCCTCCGGCCAGGTCGAGGTCAAGAAACTGACTGACTGGCTGAGTGTTACTCAGCCGTTGCCAGTGTCCGGTGTGATCCCTTATCAGCTGCAACTGAACCTCGATGGCCCTGACAGCCAACTGATGGTCAATTCCAGTCTCAAAGGCGTGGCGATCGATTTGCCGGCGCCGTTCGGCATGGCTGCTGATGTCGGCCGCGACACCACGTTCCGCATGACCCTACAAGGACCGGAGCGGCGTTACTGGGTCAACTATGGTGAGCTGGCAAACTTCATGTTTGCGGCGCCGACCGGCAATTTTGCCGACGGTCGCGGTGAGTTGTTCCTGGGGGGCGGCAATGCCGTACTACCCGCCGCCAAAGGCCTGCGGGTGCGCGGTGTGCTGTCGGAACTGGATGTCGGCCCCTGGAAGGACCTGGTAGACAAGTACGCCGGCCAGGATCCGGGCGGCAACGCCAAACAGTTGCTCAGCAGTGCGGATTTCAAGATTGGCAAGCTCAGCGGTGTCGGGACTACGCTCGATCAGGCTTCCGTACAGTTGAACCGCAAACCTGCCGCGTGGGCCTTGCAACTCGACAGTCAGCAGGTCAAAGGCAGCGCCAGCATCCCCGATGCGAAAGCCGCGCCGATTGCGATCAATCTGCAATACGTGCGTTTGCCAGCGCCAGACCCGACGGTGCTGGCCGACGAGAATTCACCGGATCCGCTGGTCAAGGTAGACCCGACGAAGATCCCGGCACTGGATATCACCATCAATCAGCTGTTCCAGGGGCAGGACCTCGTTGGGGCCTGGTACCTGAAAGTCCGTCCGACCGCCAAGGGCATTGCGTTTACCACGCTGGATCTGGGCCTCAAAGGCATCCTCTTGCAGGGCAGCGGCGGTTGGGAAGGCACGCCCGGTTCCAGCAGCAGTTGGTACAAGGGCCGGGTCAGCGGCAAGAATCTCGCCGATGTACTGAAGGGCTGGGGCTTTGCGCCGAGTGTCACCAGTGAAGATTTTCATATGGATGTCGATGGTCGCTGGCCCGGCTCGCCGGCCTGGCTGGCCACCAAGCGCTTCTCCGGAACCCTCGATGCTTCGCTGAATAAAGGCCAGTTTGTTGAAGTTGAAGGCAGCGCCCAGGCGTTGCGAGTGTTTGGCTTGCTGAACTTCAACTCCATCGGTCGCCGTCTGCGTCTGGACTTCTCCGATCTGTTCGGCAAAGGCTTGAGTTACGACCGGGTCAAAGGCCTGCTGGTCGCGACCAACGGCGTATACGTGACGCGTGAGCCGATCCTGCTGACCGGTCCGTCGAGCAACATCGAACTCAACGGTACGCTGGACCTGGTGGGCGATCAGGTCGATGCCAAGTTACTGGTGACTTTGCCTGTGACCAACAACCTGCCGATTGCTGCGCTGATCGTCGGTGCACCGGCTATCGGCGGTGCGCTGTTCCTGATCGACAAGTTGATCGGTGACCGTGTGGCGCGTTTCGCCAGCGTCAAATACACCGTCAAGGGGCCGTGGAAAGAGCCGAAAATCACCTTCGACAAGCCTTTTTGAAAAGCCACGCCTTTGGCCGATGGAGTAGCATGGCCATACGTAGCGGCGCAGCTCCCCTGTAGCAGCCTGCGTCCGGCTGCGCAGCAGTCGTAAAATCAGATACCGCGGACTTTCAGATAAACCGTGCATTCTGGATTTACGACTGCTGCGCAGCCGGACGCAGCCTTCGGCAGCTGCTACAGGACGGTGTACAGATTTCAAGTAAGGAAAAGGCCATGTCTTTTGCGGTGATTCAAATGGTCAGCCAGAGCGATGTACTGGTCAATCTGGCCCAGGCCCGTCGACTGCTTGAGCAAGCGGCAGCCGGTGGCGCGCAGCTGGCTGTGCTTCCGGAAAACTTCGCCGCCATGGGCCGTCGCGACATTGCCGACATCGGCCGCGCCGAGGCGTTGGGCGAAGGCCCGATCCTGCCATGGTTGAAACAGACCGCGCGCGACCTCAAGTTATGGATAGTGGCCGGCACGTTGCCGTTGCCGCCGGTGGATCAACCGACGGCCAAAGTGCACGCCTGCTCGCTGCTGGTGGATGACCACGGCGAAACCGTTGCACGGTATGACAAGTTGCACCTCTTCGACGTCGATGTGGCGGACAATCGCGGGCGTTATCGCGAATCCGATGACTATGCTTATGGCAGTGGGGTAGTCGTGGCGGACACGCCCGTCGGTCGAGTCGGGCTGACCGTGTGTTACGACCTGCGCTTCCCGGAGCTGTACAGCGAATTACGCGCTGCCGGTGCGGAGTTGATTACTGCGCCGTCGGCCTTTACCGCGGTGACCGGCGCGGCGCATTGGGATGTGTTGATTCGCGCGCGGGCCATCGAAACTCAATGTTATGTGCTCGCGGCCGCCCAGGGTGGGACGCATCCGGGGCCGCGAGAAACCTTTGGCCATGCCGCGATTATCGACCCGTGGGGACGTGTGCTGGCGCAACAGGATCAAGGCGAGGCCGTGTTGCTGGCCGAACGCGATAGCAGCGAACAGGCGTCCATCAGGGCGCGGATGCCGGTGTCCAGTCACCGGCGCTTTTTCTCGCAGGGCGCCCAGCGACCTGCCTCAGAACGATGAATTTAAGGCGTAAAGCATATGAGCGAGTTGTTGTCCTCAGTCAGTGAACACCTCCTGGCGCCTGGCGGCGTAACAATCGAGAGCCTGCAAGGTGTGCTCGGCGATTTGGCCGGCCCGGGCATCGATGCCGCCGACCTGTATTTTCAGGGACAGATTTCCGAGTCCTGGGCGCTGGAAGACGGGATCGTCAAGGAAGGCAGCTTCAACCTCGACCAAGGTGTCGGCGTGCGAGCGCAATCGGGGGAGAAAACCGGTTTCGCCTACAGCAACGCCATTACTCTCGAAGCCCTTGGCGCCGCGGCCCGTGCGGCGCGTTCGATCTCCCGCGCGGGGCAGAATGGCACGGTTCAAGCCTTCACGACTCAGGATGTCGCCCAACTGTACGGGCCGGACAACCCGTTAGAAGTGATGACCCGTGCCGAGAAGGTTGAGCTGCTCAAACGTATCGACGTCGCGACTCGCGCCCTCGACCCGCGTATCCAGCAAGTCACCGTGAGCATGGCCGGCGTCTGGGAGCGAATCCTCGTGGCTTCCACCGACGGAGGCCTGGCCGCCGATGTACGGCCGTTGGTGCGCTTTAACGTCAGCGTGATCGTCGAGCAGAACGGTCGCCGTGAGCGCGGCGGTCATGGCGGTGGCGGTCGTACCGATTACCGTTATTTCCTCAGTGATGACCGCGCCATGGGCTATGCCCGTGAAGCGTTGCGTCAGGCGCTGGTCAACCTCGAAGCCATCCCTGCGCCGGCCGGTACGTTGCCGGTGGTGCTGGGTTCGGGCTGGTCCGGCGTGTTGCTGCACGAAGCAGTCGGCCACGGTCTGGAAGGCGACTTCAACCGCAAGGGCAGTTCCGCCTACAGTGGGCGCATGGGCGAAATGGTGGCGTCCAAGCTTTGCACCATCGTTGATGACGGTACGCTGGCCGGTCGTCGCGGTTCCCTGAGCGTCGATGATGAAGGCACCCCGACCGAGTGCACCACGCTGATCGAAAACGGCGTACTCAAAGGCTACATGCAGGACAAGCTCAACGCGCGCCTGATGGGCGTGGCCCGTACCGGTAACGGTCGTCGCGAATCCTACGCACACCTGCCGATGCCGCGCATGACCAACACCTACATGCTGGCTGGCGAAAGCGACCCTGCAGAAATCATCGCCTCGGTGAAGCGGGGCATCTACTGCGCCAATCTCGGTGGCGGTCAGGTGGACATCACCAGCGGCAAGTTCGTGTTCTCCACCAGCGAGGCGTACCTGATCGAAGACGGCAAAATCACTGCCCCGGTCAAAGGCGCGACGTTGATCGGCAACGGGCCGGAAGCCATGAGCAAGGTGTCGATGGTCGGTAACGATCTGGCGCTGGACAGCGGCGTGGGGACGTGTGGCAAGGATGGGCAGTCGGTGCCGGTGGGTGTCGGCCAGCCAACGCTGAAAATCGATGCGATCACTGTGGGTGGCACAGGATCTTAAGGGCTCTTGAAAAAGTGAAGCTTCGGGTGGGCCGCGTGGCGACCCACCCGAGAAGAGATTTAACGCAGACCGCGTTGAGTCTCGTCCAGCTCACGGATGTACTTGAAGATTTTACGGCTCGATGCCGGTGGCTTATTGGTCGCCAGTTCGTGCTGGGCCTGACGGATCAGGGAGCGCAATTGCTGACGATCAGCTTCCGGGTAGTCGATCACGAACTTCTCCAGGACCGCATCGTCGCCCGCGATCAAGCGATCGCGCCAGCGTTCCAGGCCATGGAAACGTTCGTTGTACTGCCGAGTGGAGGCATCAAGTTGATCGAGCAACGTCAGAATGGCGTCAGTGTCCTGATCGCGCATCAGTTTGCCGATGAACATAAGGTGCCGTTTACGCGCGATATTCGCGGTGTGCTTGGAGGCATCGCCCAGAGCCCGGCGCAAAGCGTCGGTCAACGGCAGTTTTGCCAGCAAGTCAGGCTTGAGCGTTGTAAGGCGCTCGCCAAGGTCAACCAGAGCATGAAGCTCGCGTTTAACCTGGGATTTGCTTTTTTCTCCCGTATCGAGGGAGTCGTCGTAAGAATCAACCATGGTGGCCGTCCGCAAAGAAACGCCGCCATGATAACCAGTCGGGGGCCGCTTGTCCGGCCCGGTCGCTCGAAGGCCCTAGCCGAAAGCAGAATTTGAGTGGAGAACAGCATGAGTGCAGTTGAAAGCGTCGGCCCACAAGCGTTGCCGGCACTGCAAGAACAAGTCGAGCAGATCATCGCTGAAGCCAAGCGCCAGGGCGCCAGTGCCTGTGAAGTGGCAGTGTCGCTGGAGCAGGGCTTGTCGACCACGGTGCGTCAGCGGGAAGTCGAAACCGTTGAGTTCAATCGCGATCAGGGCTTTGGCATCACCTTGTACGTCGGCCAGCGCAAGGGCTCGGCCAGCACGTCGGCCAGTGGTCCTGAGGCGATTCGCGAAACCGTCGCCGCCGCACTGGCCATCGCCAAGCACACCTCGGAAGACGAAGCTTCGGGCCTGGCGGACGCCGCGCTGATGGCCAAGGATTTGCAGGATTTCGACCTGTTCCATCAATGGGACATCACCCCGGAGCAAGCCATCGAGCAGGCCCTGGCCTGTGAAGCGGCGGCATTTGCCACCGACAGCCGGATCAAGAACGCCGATGGCACCACCCTCAGCACCCATCAGGGCTGCCGCGTTTATGGCAACAGCCACGGTTTTATCGGTGGCTACGCGTCGACTCGTCACAGCCTCAGCTGCGTGATGATCGCCGAAGCCGATGGCCAGATGCAGCGCGATTACTGGTATGACGTGAACCGTCAGGGCAATTTGCTGGCCTCTCCGGAGAGCATCGGCCAGCGTGCCGCGCAACGGGCGGCGAGTCGTCTGGGCGCACGCCCGGTGCCGACCTGCGAAGTGCCGGTGCTGTTTTCCGCGGAACTGGCCGGTGGTTTGTTCGGCAGTTTCCTCTCGGCGATTTCCGGCGGCAGTCTGTATCGCAAATCGTCGTTCCTCGAAGGCACCCTGGGACAGAAGTTGTTCCCGGAATGGTTGACCATCGATGAACGTCCGCACCTGATGCGCGCGCTGGGCAGTTCGGCGTTCGACGGCGACGGTCTGGCGACGTACGCCAAACCGTTCGTCGAAAAGGGCGAGTTGGTGTCGTACATTCTTGGCACGTACTCCGGTCGTAAGCTCGGGATGCCGAGTACCGCCAACGCGGGTGGCGTGCATAATCTGTTCGTCACCCATGGTGACGAAGACCAGGCAGCCTTGCTGCGCCGCATGGGCCGCGGCCTGCTGGTGACTGAATTGATGGGCCAGGGCCTGAACATGGTCACTGGCGATTACTCGCGTGGCGCGGCGGGTTACTGGGTCGAGAACGGCGAAATCCAGTTTGCGGTCCAGGAAGTGACCATCGCTGGCAACATGCGTGACATGTTCAAACAGATCGTTGCGGTCGGTAATGATCTGGAATTGCGCAGCAACATTCGTACAGGTTCGGTGCTGATCGAGCGCATGACGGTAGCGGGTAGCTAAACCCCGTCAGTTGCACAAAAAAAGGCGCACCACCCATTGGGTGGTGGGCCTTTTTTATGCGCCTTGCGCCGTCCCTGTAAGGATCACGGCTCGCCAGCGATGGCATCCCTGGGTCAAGGCGTTCCTGATCGGTGCAGCATCAGGGGGCGAGCCGGTCTTGGGCTGCTGATCAGGTTTTGCTTGATGATGGTGATGGATACAGCATTGGCTTGACACTGACTATGTAGCAGCTGGCGAAGCCTGCGTTCGGTTCGGGCCGCGTTCGGACGCAGCAGTCGTAAACCCTGCTCACGCGGTCTGCCTGACATACCGCAGAGCCCAATTTTACGACTGCTTCGTCCGAACGCGGCCCGAACCGAACGCAGCCTTCGGCAGCTGCTACAGGGCGAGGTGTTACTCGCCTTCGCCGAAGTAGTCATTGATCAAATCCACCAATGCCTGCAGCGCCTCATCAGCTTTTTCACCTTCGGTGCTCAGGTGGATTTTGGTGCCCTTACCCGCAGCGAGCATCATCATTGCCATGATACTTTTTCCGTCGACCGTGGATTCCGGCGTGCGTCCTACTCTGATCGTGCAATCCTTGAACTCACCGGCGACGCCAACGAATTTTGCAGAAGCGCGGGCATGCAGGCCCAGCTTGTTGATGATTTCAATTTCCAGAGCAGGCATCGCGGTGTGAATCCTTTAGCTGAGGTCGCGGTGGCGAACCTGGACGTTCTTCAGGGATTTTTGCAGGGCCTGGCCCAGACGTTCGGTCAGGTAGACGGAGCGGTGATGTCCGCCGGTGCAGCCAATGGCAATGGTGACATAAGCACGGTTGCTGGCGGCGAAGCGCGGTAGCCACTTGAACAAGTAGGTGGATATGTCCTGGAACATCTCTTCGACGTCCGGCTGTGCCGCCAGGTACTCGGCAACCGGTTGGTCGAGCCCGGATTGATCGCGCAACTCCGGCTTCCAATAGGGATTTGGCAGGCAACGCACGTCGAACACCAGATCAGCGTCCACTGGCATGCCACGCTTGAAGCCGAAAGACTCCACCAGGAACGCCGTACCGGGCTCCGGCTGGTTCAGCAGGCGCAGCTTGATGGTATCGCGCAGCTGATACAGGTTCAGGTTGGTGGTATTTACTTTGAGATCGGCGAGGTCGGCAATCGGCCCGAGCAGGTTGGTTTCATCGTTGATGGCCTCGGCCAGTGAGCGATTGGCATTGCTCAGCGGATGACGACGGCGGGTTTCCGAGAAACGTTTGAGCAAGGTTTCTTCGTCGGCGTCCAGATAAAGCACATCACACTGGATATGCCGGCTGCGCACTTCTTCGAGCAGTTCGGGAAACCGCGACAAGTGACTCGGCAGGTTACGCGCATCGATGGATACGGCAACCAGCGGTTGTGCAAGCTCGGTGTGAATCAACGCGCGTTCGGCCAGTTCCGGCAACAAACCGGCGGGCAGGTTGTCGATGCAGTAGTAGCCGTTGTCCTCGAGAACATCGAGTGCGGTACTTTTACCTGAGCCGGAGCGGCCGCTGACGATGATCAAGCGCATGATTAATGACCGTTTTGCTCGTTCAGGACAACCTGATACAAGGCTTCATTACTCGGGGCGCTGCGCAGTTTTTCACGCACTTCCTTGCGATCGAGCATGCTGGCGATCTGGCGCAGTAGCTCCAGGTGCGCATCGGTGGCCGCTTGTGGGACCAGTAGAACGAACAACAGGTCAACCGGAGCGCCGTCGATGGCGTCGAAATCGATAGGGGCGTCCAAGTGCATCAAGGCACTAATGGGCGCGTCGCAACCCTTCAGGCGGCAGTGTGGGATGGCGATGCCGTTGCCAAAACCGGTGGAACCGAGTTTTTCACGGGCAATCAGAGCCTCGAAGACATCTTGCATCTCCAGATCCGGCACTTCCCGGGCGATCAGGTTGGCAATTTGCTCGAGGGCTTTCTTTTTACTGCCGCCCGGCACGTTCACGAGGGAACGGCCGGGGGTCAGGATGCTTTCAAGTCGGATCATGGGTTGGGAGTGTTAACGACCGGTCGCGCCCTGGAGGAGGCTTTGGGTCTTTTCCTTATGCTTTTTGAGTTGTTTATCGAGCTTGTCGGTGAGTGCGTCGATCGCCGCGTACATATCGGTATGTTCCGCGTTGGCGACCACTTCATTCCCGGGAATATGCAGCGTGGCTTCGATTTTCTGCTTGAGCTTTTCGACCGTCATCGTGACCTGCACGTTGGTTATCTTGTCGAAATGCCTCTCTAATCGTTGGAGTTTTTCGCCGATGTAGGTGCGAAGAGGTTCGGTCACTTCCAGTTGGTGTCCACTGATGTTGACTTGCATACAGCTTCTCCTTCGTTGCCAGTGCATAAAGCGGCAGGCAGAAATGCCTGCCACTGGAACGCTGTGGCGTGGCTCTACATCAACCGCTTGCGTTCGCTCGAAGGCGCGATCCCGAGGGATTCGCGGTACTTGGCGACGGTGCGGCGAGCCACCTGAATGCCTTGTGCCTCCAGTAAACCAGCGATCTTGCTGTCACTCAACGGCTTTTTCTGATTTTCCGCGGCAACCAGTTTTTTGATGATCGCGCGGATCGCCGTGGACGAGCATTCACCGCCCTCGGACGTGCTGACGTGGCTGGAGAAAAAGTATTTCAGTTCATATATGCCCCGAGGGGTATGCATGAATTTCTGCGTGGTCACCCGTGAAATCGTCGACTCGTGCATGCCCACCGCTTCGGCGATGTCATGCAGGACCAGCGGCTTCATTGCCTCGTCGCCGTACTCAAGAAAGCCGCGCTGATGCTCGACGATCTGAGTGGCTACTTTCATCAGGGTTTCGTTGCGGCTTTGCAGGCTCTTGATGAACCAGCGGGCCTCTTGCAACTGATTGCGCATGAAGGTGTTGTCGGCGCTGGTGTCGGCGCGGCGCACGAAGCCGGCGTATTGAGCGTTGACCCGCAGTCGTGGCACCGATTCCTGGTTCAGCTCCACCAGCCAGCGCTCGTTGTCCTTGCGTACGATCACGTCGGGAACGACGTATTCGGCTTCGCTGGATTCGATCTGCGAGCCTGGGCGCGGGTTGAGGCTCTGGACCAGTTCAATCACTTGGCGCAGTTCATCTTCCTTGAGCTTCATGCGACGCATCAGCTGGCTGTAATCGCGGCTGCCGAGCAGGTCGATGTAATCGGTGACCAGGCGTTTGGCTTCGATCAGCCAAGGCGTCTTGGCGGACAACTGACGCAATTGCAGCAGCAGGCATTCGCCCAGGTTGCGGGCGCCGATACCCGCGGGTTCGAATTGCTGGATGCGGTGCAGGACGGCTTCGATTTCGTCCAGCTCGATGTCCAGTTCCGGGTCGAAGGCTTCGAGAATCTCCTCGAGGGTTTCGTCCAGGTAGCCCTGATTGTTGATGCAGTCGATCAGGGTCACGGCGATCAGGCGATCAGTGTCGGACATCGGTGCCAGATTCAGTTGCCACAGCAGGTGGCTTTGCAGGCTTTCACCGGCCGATGTGCGGGTGGTGAAATCCCACTCGTCGTCATCGTTGCTCGGCAGGCTGCTGGCGCTGGTCTGGTAGACGTCTTCCCACGCGGTATCGACGGGCAGTTCGTTGGGGATACGCTCGTTCCAGTCGCCTTCCTCGAGGTTATCAACCGTCGGGGCGGTTTCCTGGTAGGAGGGTTCCTGAATGTCGGCGTTGGGTTGCTGTTCGGCTTTGTCGGCCAAGGGATCGGCGTTATCGAAGTCGTCGCCTTCTTCCTGGCGTTCGAGCATCGGATTGGATTCCAGGGCCTCCTGGATTTCCTGTTGCAGGTCCAGGGTCGACAATTGGAGCAGGCGGATGGCCTGTTGCAGCTGCGGTGTCATCGTCAGCTGCTGGCCCATTCTCAAGACTAGCGATGGTTTCATGGCAGGGGCTTAACACCTTATTCGCCGGCGCACATGCGCCATCCACTACAGGGCGCCGGAGCGCCAAACATAAGCAAATTATATGCCCGAAACTGCAGCGTTTGCCTAGAGCGCTGTAACAATAAAAAAATATTGATTTTTTATCGAGACAAGCGCCCGAGCAACCAGCCAGACACCTCAGTGCTTACAGGCGGAACTCATGGCCCAGATACACTTCCTTGACCAGGTTGTTGGCCAGGATGGTGGCAGAGTCACCTTCGGCGATCAGCTGGCCATCGTTGACGATGTAGGCGGTTTCGCAGATATCCAGGGTTTCACGGACGTTGTGGTCAGTGATCAGCACGCCAATGCCCTTGGCCTTGAGGTGATAGATGATCTGCTTGATGTCTCCCACCGAAATCGGGTCCACGCCGGCGAACGGTTCGTCGAGCAAGATGAATTTCGGGTTGGTGGCCAGTGCCCTGGCAATTTCCACGCGGCGGCGTTCACCGCCGGACAGGCTCATGCCGAGATTGTCGCGGATGTGGCTGATGTGGAATTCCTGCAGCAGGTTTTCCAGCTCCTTGCGACGACCGGTCTTGTCGAGCTCCTTGCGGGTCTCGAGGATCGCCATGATGTTGTCGGCTACCGAGAGTTTGCGGAAGATCGATGCTTCTTGCGGAAGATAGCCGATACCGGCCTTCGCACGACCGTGCATAGGCTGGTGGCTGACATCCAGATCGTCAATCAGTACGCGGCCCTGATCGGCCTGTACCAGGCCGACAATCATGTAGAAACAGGTGGTTTTGCCGGCGCCGTTGGGACCCAGCAGGCCGACAATCTGACCGCTGTCGATCGACAAGCTGACGTCACGCACGACCTGGCGGCTCTTGTAGCTCTTGGCCAGATGCTGAGCTTTCAGAGTTGCCATTACTGGGCCTTTTGCTCGTCGGTTTTCTTCTTCGGCTGGATCACCATGTCGATGCGTGGACGCGACTCGGTGACTTTGTTACCTGTGGCGCGACCGGCGCTCGCCAGCTTTTTGACCGTGTCGTAGACGATTTTCTCGCCTTGGGTGACGTTGTTGTCCTTGTCGATGACTTTCGCCTTATCGATCAGCACAACGCGGTTTTGCGAGGCGTGGTACTGAATAGTCACTCCCCAGCCCTGAACAGGCTTGGTGTCGCCCTGGGTTTGCAGTTGCTCGAAATAGGCGAGGTTGCCCACGGAGGTCACCACATCGATGTCACCCGTCGGGGTGCGGGTGATGGTCACGGTATTGCCGGTGACCTTCATCGAGCCCTGAGTGATGATCACGTCACCTTTATAGGTGGCAATACCATTCTTGTCGTCCAGCTGGGCGTCGTCGGCCTGGATGCGGATAGGCTGCGCTTGATCGGTCGGCAGAGCCCAGGCGCTCACGCTTCCCAGTGCTGCGCTCAGACCGAGCAAAATAGGGAGGGTTTTAACGAGCCTCATACTGTCCTCTTACGTTCGATAGCAGGTGTATCCTGCTTTCTTTCAAATACGCTTTCATTCCCTTGCCAGTCGACACACCACCAGCGCCGTCGATTCTAACGGGTTGCTCGGTCTGCGCATATTGCTGCTGCGGGAACACTGTCATGCGGGTGGTGGTAATCAGGGTCTTGCGGTTTTTCTCGTCGAAGCGCGTGATGCGCACCGAGTCAATCAGTTCGACCTGAGTGCCATCGGGATTCACTTCACCGTGCTCGCTCTGGACGTGCCAGGGAAACTCGGTGCCGCGAAACATGTTCAGGTCGGGATTGGTCAGCAACGTCACTTCGGTCGCTTTCAGGTGTTCAACCTTGTCGGACGTCATTTCGTATTGCAGTTTGCCGTCGGGCAGGTACTGCACGCTGTGGGCGTTGACCGCGTAATAGTCGATCATGGTTTCATCGACCTTTGCCACCGGCCGGTCGAGGAAGCGCTCCGGGCTGATATTCCAGTAGCCGACCGCCGCGAATATAGCTGCGATGCAACCGAACACCAGGAATTTGCGAAACTTTTTGCTCAGCATAGTTGGCTCACAGGTACGCGGCGTTGGCCGCATCGAGGCGGCCCTGGGCGCGCAGGATCAATTCGCAGAATTCGCGAGCGGCACCCTCGCCACCACGGGCCTGGGTGATGCCGTGGGCGTGTTCACGCACGAAACTGGCAGCGTTAGCCACCGCCATGCCCAGGCCGACGCGACGAATCACCGGCAGGTCCGGCAGGTCGTCGCCGAGATAGGCGACCTGTTCATAGCTTAGGTTGAGTTGGGCAAGAAGCTCGTCGAGCACCACCAGTTTGTCTTCGCGCCCTTGGTAGAGGTGTGGAATGCCGAGGTTCTTCGCTCGTCGCTCGACCACCGGGGTCTTGCGGCCGCTGATGATAGCGGTCTGCACACCGGCTGCCATCAACATCTTGATGCCTTGGCCGTCGAGGGTGTTGAACGTCTTGAATTCGCTACCGTCTTCGAGGAAATACAGGCGTCCGTCAGTCAGGACGCCGTCGACGTCGAAAACCGCCAGCTTGATGTTTTTGCCACGTTGCAGCAGATCGTTGCTCATCACATTACTCCTGCACGCAGCAGATCGGACAGGTTGAAGGCGCCGATCGGCCGGTCGTCCTTGTCCACCACCACCAGCGCGTTGATTCGATGGTCTTCCATGATTTTCAGTGCCTCGGCCGCGAGCATCTCGGGGCGGGCGGTTTTGCCGTGGACGGTCATGACCTCGTCGATGGTCGTGTGATGGATGTCGATGGTGCGATCCAGGGTGCGTCGCAAATCACCGTCAGTGAAGATCCCGGCGAGTTTGCCATCGGCTTCCACGATCGCCGTCATGCCCAGACCCTTGCGGGTCATTTCCATCAGAGCGTCTTTGAGCAGAGTGCCGCGTTGAACCTGCGGCAGCTCCTGTCCTGCATGCATCACGGTTTCCACTTTCAATAACAGACGCCGGCCAAGCGCGCCGCCGGGGTGGGAAAACGCAAAGTCTTCAGCGGTAAAGCCGCGGGCTTCCAACAGCGCAACGGCCAGGGCGTCGCCCATGACCAGCGCGGCAGTGGTCGATGAGGTCGGTGCCAGGTTAAGCGGGCAGGCTTCGTGCTCGACATGCACGTTGAGGTTGACCTCGGCAGCCTTCGCCAGGGGTGAATCAGGGTTGCCGGTCATGCTGATCAATTGAATGCCTAAGCGCTTGATCAGCGGCAGCAGGGTGACGATTTCATTGGTGGAGCCGGAGTTCGACAGCGCCAGGATGATGTCGTCGCGGGTGATCATGCCCATGTCGCCGTGGCTGGCTTCGGCCGGGTGCACGAAAAAGGCCGTGGTGCCGGTGCTGGCCAGGGTGGCGGCGATCTTGTTGCCGATGTGCCCGGATTTGCCCATGCCGACCACGACCACGCGGCCTTTGCTGGCCAGAATCATCTCGCAAGCGCGTACGAAATCTGCGTCGATACGGGGCAGCAAACCTTGTACGGCTTCCAGTTCGAGGCGGATGGTGCGTTGGGCAGATTGAATCAGGTCGCTGGATTGGCTCATGTCAGAAATCGTATAGCCTGATGAAAAGGCGGCGATTATAACGGTAATGATCGAAACCCTCACGCAAGTTCGTCGCGCTTTGTCATTCCCGGTTACCGAATACCCCTGAATAGAAGCTTTTGCCCCGTCATGGTGCTGAACATGGCCCGGCTTGGGCCTTGGGCGCTTGGCCTTTGCAGTGATATAGTTCGCCGCCAGTTCGGCCTGCCCAGGAGGTATGTGCTTTCGCGAGAAAGTCAGGCGTCCGAGTGAGAGGCTGCATCGCAAGGAGTTTAGATGAGTGCCGATAAAGCCTACGCGGTCGAGCTGAAGGGACTGACCTTCAAGCGCGGTGCGCGCAGCATTTTCAATAATGTCGATATACGTATTCCGCGCGGCAAGGTCACCGGCATCATGGGGCCTTCCGGGTGTGGCAAGACCACGCTGTTGCGGCTGATGGGCGCACAGTTGCGGCCCACCAAAGGCGAAGTCTGGGTCAACGGGCAGAACCTGCCGAAGCTATCGCGCAGTGATCTGTTCGATGCGCGCAAGCACATGGGCGTACTGTTTCAGAGTGGTGCTCTGTTTACCGATCTCGATGTGTTCGAGAACGTCGCCTTTCCGCTACGCGTTCATACCGAACTGCCGGAAGAAATGATCCGGGACATTGTCCTGCTCAAATTGCAGGCCGTGGGCTTGCGTGGCGCCATCGATCTGATGCCTGACGAGTTGTCCGGAGGCATGAAACGTCGTGTCGCGCTGGCCCGGGCAATCGCCCTCGATCCGCAGATTCTCATGTATGACGAGCCCTTTGTCGGCCAGGACCCCATCGCCATGGGCGTATTGGTGCGCCTGATCCGCCTGCTCAACGATGCGCTGGGCATCACCAGTATCGTGGTCTCCCACGACCTGGCCGAGACCGCGAGCATCGCCGATTACATCTATGTCGTCGGCGAAGGCCAGGTGTTGGGGCAGGGCACTCCCGAGGAGCTGATGAACTCGCAGGAGCCACGCATCCGTCAATTCATGACAGGCGAGCCGGACGGTCCGGTCGCCTATCATTTTCCAGCGACGGATTACCGCGCAGATCTTCTGGGGAAGCGTTGATGCGCAAGATTTCACTCATAGAGCGGGTTCGCCGGTTCGGCCACTCTGGCATTGATGTGCTGGGGGTGTTCGGCCGTTCGGCGATATTCCTGTTTCATGCCTTGCTTGGCCGCGGCGGCATTGGCGGCGGTTTTGGCCTGCTGATCAAGCAACTGCACTCGGTGGGCGTGATGTCCCTGGTGATCATCGTGGTCTCCGGGGTATTCATTGGCATGGTGCTGGCGCTGCAAGGCTTCAACATTCTATCCAGCTATGGTTCTGAGCAGGCGGTCGGCCAGATGGTTGCGCTGACGCTGTTGCGTGAACTGGGCCCCGTGGTCACGGCATTGTTGTTCGCCGGGCGCGCCGGTTCGGCATTGACTGCCGAAATCGGCAACATGAAGTCCACCGAGCAGTTGTCCAGTCTGGAAATGATTGGCGTCGACCCGCTCAAGTACATCATTGCCCCGCGCCTGTGGGCCGGCTTCATTTCCCTTCCCGTGCTGGCGATGATCTTCAGCGTGGTGGGTATCTGGGGTGGTTCGTGGGTGGCTGTCGACTGGCTGGGTGTCTATGAAGGTTCCTACTGGTCCAACATGCAGAACAGCGTGACCTTTGCTGACGATGTGCTCAATGGCATCATCAAAAGCATCGTTTTTGCCTTTGTCGTCACCTGGATCGCCGTATTCCAAGGCTATGACTGCGAGCCCACTTCCGAGGGGATCAGTCGTGCCACGACCAAGACCGTGGTGTATGCCTCTTTGGCTGTACTCGGCCTGGACTTTATTCTGACCGCCTTGATGTTTGGAGATTTCTGATGCAAAACCGCACCCTGGAAATCGGTGTCGGCCTTTTCTTGCTGGCTGGCATCCTGGCTTTGCTGTTGCTGGCGTTGCGGGTGAGTGGCCTGTCCCCGAGCGCAACCACCGACACTTATAAACTTTATGCGTATTTCGACAATATCGCCGGTTTGACTGTCAGAGCTAAAGTGACCATGGCCGGTGTGACCATCGGCAAGGTTACGGCGATCGATCTGGACCGCGACAGTTTCACCGGTCGAGTGACCATGCAGCTGGAAAAACGCGTAGATAACCTGCCGACTGACTCCACTGCATCTATCCTGACCGCTGGGCTGTTGGGCGAGAAGTACATCGGTCTCAGCGTGGGCGGCGAAGAAGGCTTGCTCAAGGATGGCTCAACCATCCACGACACGCAGTCGTCGCTGGTACTTGAAGACCTGATCGGTAAATTTCTGCTCAATACCGTTAGTAAAGACGCCAAATGAGGAGCTTTTGTATGATCTCTACCTTGCGACGTGGCCTGTTGGTATTACTCGCGGCCCTGCCGTTGATGGCTAACGCCGTGGCAGCGCCCTCGGCGCACGATATCGTGCAGGACACCACCAATCGGTTACTTGCCGATCTGTCGGCCAATAAAGAGAAGTACAAGCAGGATCCGAAAGACTTTTATGCCGCGCTGGACAGCATCGTCGGACCTGTTGTGGATGCCGAAGGCATTTCCAAGAGCATCATGACGGTCAAGTATTCGCGCAAAGCCACGCCTGCGCAAATGAAGACGTTTGAAGAAAACTTCAAAAAAGGCCTGTTCCAGTTTTATGGCAATGCGTTGCTCGAGTACAACAACCAAGGGATCGTCGTTGACCCTGCCAAGGATGAGTCGGGAGACCGTACAAGCGTTGCCATGACGGTCAAGGGCAGTAACGGCGCGATCTATCCAGTGTCTTACACACTCGAAAAGATCAATGGCGAGTGGAAACTGCGCAACGTGATCATCAACGGCATTAACATCGGCAAGCTGTTTCGTGATCAATTCGCTGATGCGATGCAGCGCAATGGTAACGACCTGGACAAGACCATCAATGGTTGGGCCGGGGAAGTCGCCAAAGCCAAGGAAGCCAGCCAGAAGCAAACCACTGAGACGCAAACTCAATGAGTGTGTCGGCCATTCGCATAAGCGAATCCGGCGAGCTGACGCTTAGCGGCATGCTGGATTACCGCACCGGCCCCGGCTTGCGCAAGCAGGGGCAGGCGCTGATCAAGTCCAGCAAGGCCGCTGCACTGGTGGTCGATTGCTCGGCAGTGTTGAAATCCAGCAGTGTCGGCTTGTCGCTGCTGCTGTGCTTCATGCGTGATGCGGAGGCGGCCGGCAAGGCGCTGAGCATCCGCGGGATGCCAGAAGACATGCGCGAAATCGCTCAGGTCAGCGAAATGACCGAGCTGTTGGCGCATCCCTAACCGCATCTATAAAGAAGCCCCCCGTCAGAGTCCTGCTTCGCGGGGTTCGCAGGCGCGGGGCTTTTTTGTATGATGTCCGACCCGCGCGCACAGGGCGCCGATTGAGGTTGAGCATGCAGGCCAACGAAGTAAAGAGCTTCCTTGAAGGAAAGCTGTCTGATTCTCTGTCACAAGTGCAGGTAGAAGTTGAAGGCGAAGGCTGCAACTTTCAGCTGAACGTGATTAGCGATGAACTGGCGGCGTTGAGCCCGGTGAAGCGTCAGCAGCAGATCTATGCCCATTTGAACCCATGGATCACCGATGGCAGCATCCATGCGGTCACTATGAAATTTTTCAGCAGCGCGGCCTGGGCCGAGCGCACCTGAACCCAAGGGCGTCGAGATTCTTATGGATAAATTGATTATTACCGGTGGCGCTCGTCTTGATGGCGAGATCCGCATTTCCGGGGCAAAGAACTCTGCCCTGCCGATCCTGGCTGCAACCTTGCTGTGCGATGGCCCGGTGACTGTTGCCAACCTGCCGCACCTGCACGACATCACCACCATGATCGAACTGTTCGGTCGCATGGGCATTGAGCCGGTGATCGACGAGAAACTCAGCGTCGAAATCGACCCGCGTACCATCAAGACCCTGATCGCGCCGTACGAACTGGTTAAAACCATGCGTGCGTCGATTCTGGTGCTGGGCCCGATGGTTGCCCGTTTCGGTGAAGCCGAAGTCGCACTGCCTGGCGGTTGCGCCATCGGTTCGCGTCCGGTTGACCTGCACATCCGTGGCCTCGAAGCCATGGGCGCGGTCATCGACGTCGAAGGCGGCTACATCAAGGCCAAGGCGCCTGAAGGCGGCCTGCGCGGTGCGCACTTCTTCTTCGACACCGTCAGCGTGACCGGTACCGAAAACATCATGATGGCGGCCGCTCTGGCCAAGGGCCGCAGCGTTCTGGCAAACGCCGCTCGCGAACCTGAAGTCATCGACCTGGCGAACTTCCTGATCGCCATGGGCGCCAAGATCACTGGCGCCGGCACCGACACCATCACCATCGATGGCGTCGAGCGTCTGCACCCGACCACTTACAAAGTGATGCCTGACCGTATCGAAACCGGGACCTACCTGGTTGCAGCTGCCGTGACCGGCGGCCGTGTGAAGGTCAAGGACACCGACCCGACGATCCTCGAAGCCGTTCTGGAAAAACT
Source organism: Pseudomonas sp. LB3P25 (assembly GCF_054897985.1). NCBI lineage: Bacteria > Pseudomonadati > Pseudomonadota > Gammaproteobacteria > Pseudomonadales > Pseudomonadaceae > Pseudomonas > Pseudomonas sp. LB3P25. The sequence continues at coordinate 1,224,799 of NZ_CM142711.1, forward strand.
CCGTGAAGCCGGCGCCGAAATCACTTCGGGCGAAGACTGGATCGAGCTGAACATGCACGGCAAGCGGCCAAAAGCCGTTAACGTGCGCACCGCTCCGTACCCGGCGTTCCCGACCGACATGCAAGCGCAGTTCATCTCGCTCAACGCCATTGCCGAAGGCACCGGTGCCGTGATCGAGACGATCTTCGAAAACCGCTTCATGCACGTTTACGAACTGCACCGCATGGGCGCGAAGATCCAGGTCGAAGGCAACACCGCCATCGTCACCGGTACCGAGAAGCTGAAAGGCGCGCCAGTCATGGCCACAGACCTGCGTGCTTCGGCCAGCCTGGTGATCTCGGCGCTGATCGCTGAAGGTGACACCCTGATCGACCGCATCTACCACATCGACCGTGGTTACGAGTGCATCGAAGAGAAACTGCAGATGCTCGGCGCCAAGATCCGCCGCGTACCGGGCTAGTTTCTGCTGCATGGGCGCAGGGACGCGCTCGTTGATTTGTTGAAGTCGAGCCGGTTTCCGGCTCGATGTGTGTCCGGCGCCATTTGCGACCGGGCATGAGTACCTTGATAAGGACTGACGTTTCCCATGTTGACCATCGCACTGTCCAAGGGCCGCATCCTTGACGACACCCTGCCGCTTCTGGCTGAAGCGGGCATCGTGCCGACCGAGAATCCGGACAAGAGCCGCAAGCTGATCATCCCCACGACTCAGGCCGATGTGCGCCTGTTGATCGTGCGCGCCACCGATGTGCCGACTTACGTCGAACATGGTGCCGCTGACCTGGGCGTCGCCGGTAAAGATGTGCTGATGGAATACGGCGGCCAGGGTTTGTACGAGCCATTGGACCTGCGAATTGCCCTCTGCAAGCTGATGACCGCCGGCCGTGTCGGCGATGTCGAGCCCAAGGGCCGCCTGCGTGTGGCGACCAAATTCGTCAACGTTGCCAAGCGCTACTACGCCGAACAGGGCCGTCAGGTCGACATCATCAAGCTCTATGGCTCGATGGAACTGGCGCCGCTGATCGGTCTGGCAGACAAGATCATCGACGTGGTCGATACCGGCAATACCCTGCGCGCCAATGGTCTGGAACCCCAGGATTTCATTGCCGACATCAGCTCCCGGCTGATCGTGAACAAAGCTTCGATGAAAATGCAGCACGCCCGTATCCAGGCGTTGATCGACACCCTGCGCAAGGCAGTGGAGTCTCGACACCGCGGCTGATTCACCTGCGCGACGTTAAGTCGCGCCCGTCTATCCGCCTCATAGCCAGAATTCTCAGGTGCCCAAGCGGATCGGCTGCTAGCTTACGGCACCTGAGTTTTTTGCCATTCCTATGAGGCTCTCGCTATGACCGCACCGACTGCAATTCGCCGACTCAACGCTGCTGACCCGGATTTCGCACATCATCTGGATCATCTGCTGAGCTGGGAAAGTGTGTCTGACGACTCGGTCAATCAGCGGGTGCTGGACATCATCAAGGCCGTGCGTGAGCGTGGCGATGCGGCACTGGTGGAATTCACCCAGAAGTTCGACGGCCTGCAAGTCGCATCCATGGCGGACCTGATCCTGCCCCGTGAACGCCTGGAACTGGCCCTGACCCGAATCACCGTGCCTCAGCGTGAAGCGCTGGAAAAAGCCGCGTCCCGAGTACGCAGCTACCACGAGAAACAGAAACAGGACTCCTGGAGCTACACCGAAGCTGACGGCACCGTGCTGGGCCAGAAGGTCACGCCGCTGGATCGCGCCGGCCTGTATGTACCGGGCGGCAAGGCGTCTTATCCTTCCTCGGTACTGATGAACGCGATTCCAGCCAAGGTGGCCGGCGTGACCGAAGTGGTTATGGTGGTGCCGACACCTCGTGGTGAAATCAACGAGCTGGTGCTGGCCGCAGCTTGCATCGCCGGCGTCGACCGCGTGTTCACCATCGGCGGCGCTCAAGCGGTCGCCGCGCTGGCCTATGGCACTGAAAGCGTGCCGAAGGTCGACAAGGTGGTCGGTCCGGGCAACATCTACGTCGCCACCGCCAAGCGCCACGTGTTTGGTCAGGTCGGCATCGACATGATCGCCGGCCCATCCGAAATCCTCGTGGTCTGCGACGGCCAGACTGATCCGGACTGGATCGCCATGGACCTGTTCTCCCAGGCCGAGCACGACGAAGACGCCCAGGCGATTCTGGTCAGCCCGGACGCCGAGTTCCTCGACAAGGTCGCCGCCAGCATCGCCAAATTGCTGCCGACCATGGAGCGTGCCGAGATCATCGAAACCTCGATCAAAGGCCGTGGTGCGCTGATCAAAGTCCGCGACATGGACCAAGCCATCGAAGTGGCCAATCGCATCGCGCCGGAACACCTTGAGTTGTCCGTTGCTGACCCTCAGGCCTGGCTGCCGAAGATTCGCCACGCCGGCGCGATCTTCATGGGCCGTCACACGTCCGAAGCGCTGGGCGATTACTGCGCAGGTCCGAACCACGTGTTGCCGACCTCCGGCACCGCGCGCTTCTCCTCGCCGCTGGGTGTGTACGACTTCCAGAAACGTTCGTCGATCATCTTCTGCTCCGAGCAGGGTGCGTCGGAACTGGGCAAAACCGCCTCCGTGCTGGCCCGTGGCGAGTCGCTGACTGCCCACGCGCGGAGCGCCGAATACCGCATCGTTGATGAGCAAAAGGGAAACTGAGCATGAGTAAATTCTGGAGCCCGTTCGTCAAGAATCTGGTGCCTTACGTGCCGGGCGAGCAGCCGAAACTGGCGAAACTGGTGAAGCTCAACACCAACGAAAACCCGTACGGACCATCGCCAAAAGCCTTGGCGGCGATGCAGACCGAACTGAACGACAACCTGCGTCTGTACCCGGACCCGAACAGCGATCTGCTGAAAAACGCCGTGGCTACTTATTACGGCGTGCAGGCCAATCAGGTGTTCCTTGGCAACGGTTCCGATGAAGTCCTGGCGCACATCTTTCACGGTTTGCTGCAACACGACAAAGCAGTGCTGTTCCCGGACATCAGCTACAGCTTCTATCCGGTCTACTGCGGGTTGTATGGCATCACGTACGACGCGGTGCCGCTGGACGAACAATTCCAGATCAACCCGGCAGACTACGCCAAGCCGAACGGCGGGATCATCTTCCCCAACCCGAACGCGCCGACCGGTTGCCTGTTGGCACTGGACGCTGTGGAGCGGATCCTCAAGGCCAGCCCGGATTCGGTGGTCGTGGTGGATGAGGCCTACATCGACTTTGGCGGCGAAACCGCGATCACGTTGGTAGACCGTTATCCGAACCTGCTGGTGACCCAGACCTTGTCCAAATCCCGCTCGCTGGCCGGCTTGCGGGTGGGGTTGGCGGTGGGGCATCCGGACTTGATCGAGGCGCTGGAGAGAATCAAGAACAGCTTCAACTCCTATCCGCTGGATCGTCTGGCGAATGTCGGTGCTGCGGCGGCGTTCGAGGATCGCGGGTACTTCGACAAGACGTGCCGCTTGGTCATCGAGCATCGTGAGTGGGTGGTTGCCCAACTGGAAGCGAAGGGCTTTGAAGTGCTGCCGTCGGCGGCGAACTTCATTTTCGCCCGTCATCCGCAGCACGATGCGGCTGGTCTCGCGGCGAAATTGCGCGAGCAAGGCGTGATTGTTCGGCACTTCAAGCAGGAACGGATTGCCCAGTTCCTGCGGATCTCCATCGGCACACCGGAGCAGAATCAGGCGTTGATCGACGGCCTCGGCGACCTGTAAATCAACACTGACCCTGTGGGAGCGAGCCTGCTCGCGAAGGCGGTCTGACATTCAACATAGATATTGAATGTTATGGCCTCTTCGCGAGCAGGCTCGCTCCCACTAGGGTTTTGTGCTGACTTCTTACTCTTCTTCTTTCTCTTTAACCGGCGCAGGTGGCGGACGCAAACCGATCTCTGCGGTGAGCTTGAGCTCTTTGCCGTTGCGCATCACCTGGATCGTGACCTTGTCGGTGGGCTTGATCCGCGCAACCTGGTTCATCGAACGGCGACCATCGCCAGCCGGCTCGCCGTCGATGCTGAGGATCACGTCACCCAATTGCAGGCCAGCCTTCTGCGCCGGACCGTCACGGAAAATCCCCGCGACCACAATGCCCGGCCGTCCCGACAGACCAAATGACTCCGCCAGTTCCTGGGACAATGGCTGCACTTCGATGCCGAGCCAGCCGCGAATCACCTGGCCGTGTTCGATAATCGACTTCATCACTTCCATGGCCAGCTTCACCGGGATCGCGAAACCGATGCCCTGCGAACCGCCGGATTTGGAGAATATCGCCGTGTTGATGCCGGTCAGGTTGCCGTTGGCATCCACCAGCGCACCGCCGGAGTTGCCGGGGTTGATCGCAGCGTCGGTCTGAATGAAGTCTTCGTAGTTGTTCAAGCCCAGCTGATTGCGCCCGGTGGCGCTGATGATGCCCATGGTCACGGTCTGGCCGACGCCGAACGGGTTGCCGATGGCCAGGGCCACGTCGCCGATGCGGATGTTGTCGGAGCGCCCGACGGTAATCGATGGAAGATTCTTCAAGTCGATCTTCAGGACCGCAAGGTCGGTTTCCGGGTCGCTGCCTATCACCCGGGCCAGGGTTTCACGACCGTCCTTGAGCGCCACCACGATCTGGTCGGCGCCGCTGGTCACGTGGTTGTTGGTCAGCAGGTAACCTTCCGGGCTCATAATCACGCCTGAACCGAGGCTCGATTCCATGCGCTTCTGCTTGGGCGAGTTGTCGCCGAAGAAGCGGCGGAACTGCGGGTCCTCGAACAGCGGATGGTTCGGTTTGTTGATGACTTTGGTGGTGTACAGGTTGACCACCGACGGCGCGGCCGTGGTGACCGCGTCGGCATAGGACACGGGGCCTTGTTGCATGGTGGTGGTTTGCGGGGCTTGCTGCATGTTGACGTCGAGGCTCGGGAGCCCGACCCACTGCGGGTAACGCTGGATTATCAACAGAGCGATAAGCACGCCGGCCAACAGCGGCCAGCCGGAAAAACGCAGCGCTTTGAGCATTAAGCACGTCCTGAGAGGTTGCAGGCGGTATGAGACCGCCCATAATGTCGCGCATTATACGAGGCGAAGCGTGCCTCTGAACGGGATATTTAGGAGTCTTTTATGGCCGTCGCCCTGAGCACCCTGGTCGAAGAAGCCGACCGTTACCTTAGCAGCGCAAAGATTGCCGATTACTGCCCCAACGGGTTGCAAGTCGAAGGCCGGCCGCAGGTGATGCGCATCGTCAGTGGCGTCACCGCCAGCCAGGCGTTGCTCGACGCCGCAGTGGAAGCCAGCGCCGATCTGGTGCTGGTGCATCACGGCTATTTCTGGAAGGGCGAGAATCCGTGCATCACTGGCATGAAGCAGCGTCGGTTGAAAACCCTGCTCAAGCACGATATCAGCCTGCTGTCCTACCATCTGCCGCTGGATCTGCACCCGGAAGTCGGCAATAACGTGCAGCTGGCACGTCAGCTGGACATCACCGTCGAAGGCCCGCTGGACCCGGACAACCTCAAAGTTGTCGGCCTGGTCGGTTCATTGAGCGAACCGGTGACACCCCGCGATTTTGCCCGTCGCGTACAAGAAGTCATGGGGCGCGAGCCGTTACTGATTGAAGGCAGCGAGATGATCCGGCGCGTTGGCTGGTGCACCGGTGGCGGTCAGGGGTACATCGATCAGGCCGTGCTGGCTGGCGTCGACTTGTACCTCAGCGGTGAGGCGTCCGAGCAGACCTTCCACAGCGCCCGGGAAAACGACATCAGCTTCATCGCCGCCGGCCACCATGCCACCGAGCGCTACGGCGTTCAGGCCCTGGGCGATTATCTGGCGCGCCGTTTCGCCCTTGAGCACATCTTCATCGATTGCCCGAATCCCATCTGAATCACCCCCCTATCCACTGTGGGAGCGAGCCTGCTCGCGATGGCTGCGTCACATTCGACATTGATGTGACTGACACACCGCTATCGCGAGCAGGCTCACTCCCACAGGGCCCAGTACACCCGAACAGGCAGGTATATTCATATACCCTTTCGATCTAGTCGACGACCTGATTAGAAGAGGTCGCTGTGCTAGGATTCCCCGCTCGAACACGGCCCGCTGGCCGTCCATAAGATCGTTTTCGTGAGTAGCCATGGTCGACAAACTGACGCATCTGAAACAGCTGGAGGCCGAAAGCATCCACATCATCCGCGAGGTCGCCGCCGAGTTCGATAACCCGGTGATGCTGTACTCCGTCGGTAAAGACTCCGCCGTGATGCTGCACCTTGCGCGCAAGGCATTCTTCCCGGGCAAACTGCCGTTCCCGGTGATGCACGTCGACACCCGGTGGAAGTTCAAGGAAATGTACGCGTTCCGCGACCGCATGGTCGAAGAACTCGGCCTGGACCTGATCGTGCACGTGAATCCCGAGGGTGTTGCGCAGGGCATCAACCCGCTGACCCACGGTAGCGCCAAGCACACCGATATCATGAAAACCGAAGGCCTCAAGCAGGCCCTCGACAAGTACGGTTTCGATGCCGCTTTCGGTGGTGCCCGTCGCGACGAAGAGAAGTCTCGTGCCAAAGAGCGCGTGTATTCCTTCCGCGACACCAAGCACCGCTGGGACCCGAAAAACCAGCGTCCCGAGTTGTGGAATGTCTACAACGGCAAGGTCAACAAGGGCGAATCGATCCGTGTGTTCCCGTTGTCGAACTGGACCGAACTGGACATCTGGCAGTACATCTACCTCGAAGGCATCCCGATTGTGCCGCTGTATTTCGCCGCCGAGCGCGACGTTATCGAGATGAATGGCACCTGGATCATGATCGACGACGAACGTCTGCTCAATCACCTGAGCGATGAAGACAAGGCGCGTATCGTCAAGAAGAAGGTCCGCTTCCGTACGCTCGGCGACTACCCGCTGACCGGTGCGGTCGAGTCCGAGGCCACCAGCCTGACCGACATCATTCAGGAAATGCTCCTGACGCGAACTTCCGAACGCCAGGGCCGGGTCATCGATCACGATGGCGCAGGCTCGATGGAAGAAAAGAAACGTCAGGGTTATTTCTAAGGGGTTGTCATGTCGCACGCATCTGATTTGATCAGCGAGGACATCCTCGCCTACCTGGGCCAGCACGAACGCAAGGAAATGCTGCGCTTTCTGACCTGTGGCAACGTCGACGACGGCAAGAGCACCCTGATCGGGCGCCTGCTGCACGACTCCAAAATGATCTACGAAGATCACCTGGAAGCCATTACCCGCGACTCGAAAAAAGTCGGCACCACCGGTGATGACATCGACCTGGCATTGCTGGTCGACGGCCTGCAGGCCGAGCGGGAGCAGGGCATCACCATCGATGTCGCTTACCGTTATTTCTCCACCGCCAAACGCAAATTCATCATCGCCGACACCCCTGGCCATGAGCAGTACACCCGCAACATGGCCACCGGTGCATCCACCTGTGACCTGGCGATCATCCTGGTCGACGCCCGTTACGGCGTGCAGACCCAGACCCGTCGCCACAGCTTCATTGCCTCGTTGCTCGGCATCAAGCACATCGTTGTCGCCATCAACAAGATGGACCTCAACGGTTTCGACGAAACAGTCTTCGAGTCGATCAAGGCCGATTACCTGAAGTTCGCCGAAGGCATCGCGTTCAAGCCGACCACCATGGCCTTCGTGCCGATGTCGGCGCTGAAGGGCGACAACGTGGTGAACAAGTCCGAGCGCTCGCCGTGGTACACCGGCCAGTCGCTGATGGAAATTCTCGAGACCGTCGAGATCGCCAACGACCGCAATTACACCGATTTGCGTTTCCCGGTGCAGTACGTCAACCGTCCGAACCTGAATTTCCGTGGTTTCGCAGGTACCTTGGCCAGCGGCGTCGTGCACAAGGGCGACGAAGTCGTTGTGCTGCCGTCGGGCAAGAGCAGCCGCGTGAAATCCATCGTCACCTTCGAAGGTGAGCTGGAGCATGCCGGTCCTGGTCAAGCGGTAACGCTGACCATGGAAGACGAGATCGACATCTCCCGCGGCGACTTGCTGGTGCACGCCGACAACCTGCCGCAAGTGACTGACGCCTTCGACGCCATGCTGGTGTGGATGGCCGAAGAACCAATGCTGCCGGGCAAGAAATACGACATCAAGCGCGCCACGAGTTACGTGCCGGGTTCGATCACCAGCATCGTCAACCGCGTTGACGTGAACACCCTGGAAGAAGGTCCGGCCAGTGCGCTGCACTTGAACGAAATCGGTCGGGTCAAGATCAGCCTCGACGCGGCCATCGCGCTGGACGGTTACGCGAGCAACCGCACCACTGGTTCGTTCATCGTCATCGATCGTTTGACCAATGGCACCGTCGCGGCCGGCATGATCATCGCTCAGCCGTTGAGTCATGGCACCAGCACGCATCACGGCAAACTGGCGCACGTCGCCACCGAAGAACGCGCCCAGCGCTTCGGCCAGCAACCGGCCACCGTGTTGTTCAGCGGTTTGTCGGGCGCCGGCAAAAGCACCCTGGCCTACGCCGTTGAACGCAAGCTGTTCGACATGGGCCGCGCGGTGTTTGTACTCGATGGCCAGAACCTGCGTCACGACCTGAACAAAGGTCTGCCACAGGATCGCGCCGGGCGTACCGAGAACTGGCGTCGTGCGGCGCACGTTGCGCGTCAGTTCAACGAAGCCGGTCTGCTGACCCTGGCAGCCTTCGTTGCGCCGAGTGCCGAAGGTCGTGAGCAGGCCAGGGAACTGATCGGGAAGGAGCGTCTGCTGACGGTCTACGTCCAGGCCTCTCCGACGGTCTGTGCCGAGCGTGACCCACAAGGCCTGTACGCGGCGGCCGGGGATAACATCCCGGGCGATTCCTTCCCGTACGACGTGCCGCTGGATGCCGACCTTGTGGTCGACACCCAGTCGCTGTCGCTGGAAGAAAGCGTCAAGCAAGTGCTGGATCTGCTGCGTAAGCGCGGCGCGATCTAAGCGTTAGCAGTAATAAAAAACCCGCCGATGAGTGATCATCGGCGGGTTTTTTTGTGTCCCTGAAATCGCCTTCGCGAGCAGGCTCGCTCCCACAAGATCAGTGTTTACCGAAGATCAACTGTGGGAGCGAGCCTTCTCGCGAAGAGGCCGGAACAGGCGCCGGACTATTTCGCTGGATACTCGCGATGCATCTGCGCAAGCAACGCATCCTTGTCGTCCCACAGCTGGTTGATCCAGCCCTGAAACTGCAGTCGATACTCGCCATCCTGGTCGTAATTCTTGCCAATAAACTGCGGCGGAATCTTCAATTCCTGGAAATGCACCACAACATCCTTCACATTCCCGCAGAGCAAATCCCAATACCCTGGACGCCCGCCTGGGTAGTGAATCGTCACATTGACGATGGATTCCAGCTGCTCACCCATCGCATCCAGCACAAACGCAATGCCGCCCGCCTTCGGTTTGAGCAGGTGGCGGAACGGAGATTTCTGCTGCGCATGCTTGCCCTTGGTGAAGCGCGTGCCTTCGACGAAGTTGAAAATCCCCACCGGGTTATTACGGAACTTGTCGCAAGTCTTGCGGGTGGTTTCCAGGTCTTTGCCTTTCTTCTCCGGGTGCTTTTCCAGGTAGGCCTTGGAGTAGCGCTTCATGAACGGAAAGCCGAGCGCCCACCACGCCAGACCAATCACCGGCACCCAGATCAGTTCCTGTTTGAGGAAGAACTTCAGCGGGCGAATCTTCCGGTTCAGCACGTACTGCAACACCATGATGTCGACCCAGCTCTGGTGGTTGCTGGTGATCAGGTACGAGTGCTGATAGTCCAGACCTTCCAGGCCGCTGAGCGTCCAGCGCGTGTGCCCCAGCAAGTCCATCCAGGCCTTGTTGTTGCTGATCCAGGCTTCGTGGATGTGGCTCATCAGCCAATCGGTAAAACGCTGGGCGGCGGGGAAGGGCAGCAGCAGTTTGAAGATCGCCACGATGAACAGCGGTGTGCAGCAGGCAATCGTGTTCAGCGCCAACAGCAGCGAGGCAATCACGCCTCGCAGGGGTGCAGGTAGAGAATCCAGCATTTAAAGATCCAAAGGTCGGTTGGCAGCTTGAATCGCGGTCAACGCGATGGTGTAGACGATGTCGTCGACTTGCGCGCCGCGCGGCAGGTCGTTCACCGGTTTGCGCAGGCCTTGCAGCATCGGCCCGAGGCTGACGCAGTCGGCGCTGCGCTGCACCGCTTTGTGGGTGGTGTTGCCGGTGTTCAGGTCCGGGAAGACGAACACCGTGGCGCGACCGGCGACCTGGCTGTTCGGTGCCAGCTGCTTGGCCACGGTTTCGTTGGCGGCGGCGTCGTATTGCAACGGGCCGTCGATCAACAGCGAGTTTTGTTGCTCGTGGGCGAGCAATGTTGCTTCGCGAACCTTCTCGACTTCTTCACCGCTGGCCGATTCACCGCTGGAGTAGCTGATCATCGCCACACGCGGGGTGATGCCGAATGCGGCTGCCGAGTCGGCACTTTGTAGCGCGATCTCGGCCAGTTCGCTGGCGCTCGGGTGTGGGTTCATCACGCAATCGCCGTAGACCAGCACTTCCTCGGGGAAGAGCATGAAGAACACCGACGACACCAGCGTGCAGCCCGGCGCGGTCTTGATCAGTTGCAGGGCCGGGCGGATGGTGTTGGCGGTGGAGTGAATGACACCGGACACGAGGCCGTCGACTTCATCCAGCGCCAGCATCATGGTGCCGATCACCACGGTGTCTTCCAGTTGCTGCTCGGCCATCGGCGCGTTGAGGCTTTTGGTTTTGCGCAGGGCGACCATCGGCTCGACGTAGCGCTCGCGAATCAGGTCCGGGTCGAGGATTTCCAGCCCCGGCGGCAGTTCGATGCCTTGGGCGCGAGCGACGGCTTCGACGTCCGCCGGTTTCGCCAGCAACACGCAACGGGCAATGCCGCGCGCCTGACAGATCGCCGCGGCTTGCACCGTCAGAGGCTCGCTGCCCTCAGGCAAAACGATGCGCTTGTTGGCGGCTTGGGCGCGCTGGATCAATTGATAACGGAACACGGCAGGCGACAGGCGCATTTCCCGTGGCGTGCCGCAGCGTTGGTGCAGCCAGTTGGCGTCCAGGTGGCTGGCGACGAAGTCGGTGATGATCTCCGCGCGCTCGCGGTCGTCGATCGGGATTTCCTTGTTCAAACCGTTCAACTGGTTGGCGGTGTCGTAGGAACCGGTGCTCACCGACAACACCGGCAGGCCCGCCTGCAAGGCGCCACGGCACAGGTCCATGATGCGCGGGTCGGGCAAGGTGTCGCTGGTCAGCAACAGGCCGGCCAGAGGCACGCCATTCATGGCCGCGAGGCTAACGGCGAGGATGATGTCGTCGCGATCGCCGGGGGTTACCACCAACACGCCGGGCTTGAGCAGCTCCACGGTGTTGCGCATGGTGCGGGCGCAGATGATGATTTTGGTCATGCGCCGGGTTTCGTAATCGCCAGCGTTGAGGATCTGCGCGCCCATCAGGTCGGCGACGTCGCGGGTGCGCGGGGCGTTCAATTCCGGCTGGAACGGGATGCAACCCAGCAGACGGAAATCGCCACTGCGCAGCAATGGCGAGTGTTCCTTCAGGCGTGAGGCGAAGGCCTCCATGCTCTCCTCGGTTTTGACCTTATTGAGGATCACACCGAGGACTTTCGGGTCTTTCGGGCCGCCGAACAATTGCGCCTGCAATTCCACTCGGCCGGACAGTTCGGTCAGCACTTCGTTTTCCGGTGCCGAGACCAGGATCACTTCGGCGTCGAGGCTCTTGGCCAAATGCAGATTGACCCGCGCGGCGTAACTGGCGCTGCGGGTCGGGACCATGCCTTCGACGATCAGCACATCTTTGCCGACAGCCGCCTGCTGATAGAGCGTGATGATTTCTTCGAGCAACTCATCCAGCTGTCCGTCGCCGAGCATGCGCTCGACGTGCGCCAGACCGAGCGGCTGAGGCGGTTTCAAACCGTGAGTGCGCGCCACCAGTTCAGTGGACCGTTCAGGCCCGGTGTCACCCGGGTGCGGCTGGGCAATCGGTTTGAAAAAGCCGACTTTGAGGCCGGCCCGCTCAAGGGTACGTACCAGCCCGAGGCTGATGGAGGTCAGACCCACACCAAAATCGGTGGGCGCGATAAAAAAAGTTTGCATGCGAATTCTCTGGAGGTGCATGGCAATGGTGACGACCTATGTCTGGCCGTTTACCGAAATTCAGTCGCCAAGGTTATCGCTAACCGAGCCTTGTGCGCACCAACCACAATCAAAGGGCTGGCCTATTTTTTCAATACGTTGCGCGGGGTCCAGAACCCAGGCGCGCGATTGCCACGGTGGCTGGTGGCGCAGGTGCTGGGTGTGGCCGCAGGAAAGCTCGGCCACCCAGTGCCCGTCCTCATCCTGATGGAAGCCTGTGACCGTCGAGCCTTTCGCCGCCACCCGTCTGTCCGGGTTGTGTTCGCTTTCGGGCGATTGCTTCGCTAAACTTGGCCATTCTTCATTCTTATGCAAAAGGTCTCGCCCCATGCTGATCGCCGCCAATAAGGCTGTCTCCATCGACTATACCCTGACCAACGACGCTGGTGAGGTCATCGACAGCTCCGCCGGCGGCGCGCCGCTGGTCTACCTGCAAGGCGCAGGTAACATCATTCCGGGCCTGGAAAAGGCTCTGGAAGGCAAAGCCGTCGGTGACGAACTGACTGTCGCCGTAGAACCTGAAGATGCCTACGGCGAATACGCTGCCGAACTGGTCAGCACCCTGAGCCGCAGCATGTTCGAAGGCGTCGATGAGCTGGAAGTGGGCATGCAGTTCCACGCATCCGCTCCGGACGGCCAGATGCAGATCGTCACCATTCGCGATCTGGACGGCGACGATGTCACCGTCGACGGCAACCACCCGTTGGCCGGTCAGCGTCTGAATTTCCAGGTCAAGATCATCGACATCCGTGATGCCAGTCAGGAAGAAATCGCTCATGGTCACGTCCATGGCGAAGGTGGCCATCACCACTGATTTTCTGCGCTAAGCTCAGAGAACTGGAGAGGCGCCCGAGGGGCGCCTTTTTAGTCCGCGGCTGTCCCTGGTGACACCGCCAAGTGGCTGTTTCGAGAAGAACACGGGAATTTGGAGTTCGTCATGAGTGCTTTTCACGACCTTAAATTGACAGGCCTGGATGGTCAGGAGCTACCTCTGGCGCCCTTCAAGGGGCACGTCGTGCTGGTGGTCAACGTCGCCTCCAAATGTGGCTTGACCCCACAATACGCGGCGCTGGAAAACCTCTACCAGCAATACAAGGCCAAAGGCTTCAGTGTGCTGGGCCTGCCGTGCAACCAGTTTGCCGGGCAGGAGCCGGGCACCGAGAAAGAGATCCAGGATTTCTGCAGCCTCAACTATGGCGTGACCTTTCCGTTGTCCAGCAAGCTGGAAGTCAACGGTCACGATCGTCATCAGCTGTACCGTCTGCTGGCGGGCGAGGGTGCTGAATTTCCCGGGGACATTACCTGGAACTTCGAAAAATTCCTGCTGGGCAAGGATGGTCGCGTGCTGGCGCGGTTCTCGCCGCGTACGGCGCCGGATGATCCGTCTGTCGTTCATGCGATTGAAAAAGCGCTGAGCTAAAAGATCAAAAGATCGTCCGAACGTGGCCCGAACCTTCGGACGATCTTTTGCTTTCTGTCTTTTGATCCTTAATCACCTAAATCAATAGTGCTGTTCAAGGCTCTCCACTGCCAATATTATCGCCGTCATAAAGTCTATTTCCGTGGAGCGTCCCATGCCCGTCAAAGCCCTGTTCAAACCGTTCCACCTCGGCACCCTCGAATTGCCGACTCGCGTCGTCATGGCGCCGATGACCCGCTCGTTTTCGCCGGGTGGCATTCCCAATTCCAAAGTGATCGAGTACTACCGTCGCCGCGCCGCTGCGGGTGTTGGCCTGATCATCACTGAAGGCACCACCGTCGGCCACAAGGCTTCCAACGGCTACCCGAACGTGCCGCATTTCTACGGCGAAGCAGCGCTGGCCGGCTGGAAAAAAGTGGTCGACGCGGTTCACGCTGAAGGCGGCAAGATCGTTCCGCAGCTGTGGCATGTCGGCAGCGTGCGCCGCATCGGCACCGAGCCGGATGCCAGCGTGCCGGGTTACGGCCCGTCGGAGAAATTAAAGGACGGTCAGGTCGTGGTTCACGGCATGACCCAGCAAGATATCCAGGACGTGATCGCCGCGTTCGCCCAGGCCGCCAAAGATGCCCAAAGCATTGGCATGGACGGCGTGGAAATTCACGGTGCCCACGGCTACCTCGTGGACCAGTTCTTCTGGGAAGGCAGCAACCAGCGCACCGACGAATACGGCGGTAGCTTGGCCAACCGTTCGCGTTTCGCCATTGAACTGATTCAGGCGGTGCGTGCAGCGGTCGGTGAAGGCTTCCCGATTATTTTCCGTTTCTCCCAATGGAAGCAGCAGGATTACACCGCGCGTCTGGTGCAAACACCGGAGGCGTTGGGCGAATTCCTCAAGCCGTTGTCCGACGCCGGCGTGGATATTTTCCACTGCTCGACGCGCCGTTTCTGGGAGCCGGAGTTCGACGGTTCCGAGCTGAACCTGGCCGGCTGGACCCGCAAACTCACTGGCAAGCCGACCATCACCGTGGGCAGCGTCGGCCTGGACGGCGAGTTCCTGCAGTTCATGGTCAACACCGACAAGATCGCGCAGCCGGCCAGTCTGGAAAAACTGCTGGAGCGTTTGAACAATGATGAGTTCGACCTGGTGGCGGTGGGTCGTGCGCTGCTGGTGGACCCGGACTGGGCGCAGAAAGTGCGTGACGGCCGTGAAGAAGACATCCTGCCGTTCAGCCGTGAAGCGTTGATGACCCTGGTTTAAGCGGCGCCTTGACTGACGCCTTCGCGAGCAGGCTCGCTCCCACAGTGGTTGTGCGTCATGCACAAATCCAGTGTGGGAGCGAGCCTGCTCGCGAAGACTGATTAAATGTCACCCAAGATTCAGGGCAAGGTCGGTGCATTCGGAACCAACTGCTCCCCCACACAAGCCCCGCGCAACTGCCCCTCAAACTGCTCGATAATCGCCGGCCAACCCTGCCGACTCGCATGTTGGCGCGCATTAAGCCGCACGCAGCGCAAGGTTTCGCGCTCCTCCAGCAGCCAGCACGCGGCATCGCAGAACGCTTCTTCGTCCCCCGGCATCGCCAGTACGCCGTTGTAGCCATGGCGGATGTGCTGAGCCGCTGCAGCCTGATCGTACGCCACCACACCCAATCCAGAGGCCAGCGCCTCAAGCACGACATTGCCGAAGGTTTCGGTCATGCTCGGAAACAGAAATACATCACCGGATGCGTAGTGACTGGCCAACGCTTCGCCGCGTTGTGAGCCGCAGAAAACCGCCTCGGGCAGTTCCTGCTCCAGCGCCGCTCGTTGCGGGCCGTCGCCGATCACAATCAACTGTATTTTGCGCTGTGGATAAGTGGCTTTCAGTGCGTCGAAGCAGCGCTTGAGCAGGCCAAGATTTTTCTCCGGTGCCAGACGTCCTACGTGGATGACAGCGATGTCGTCGTTACCCAATCCCCAGCTCTCACGCAGGGCGTTAATCCGTTTGGTCGGGTGAAACAATTGGCTGTCGACCCCACGCGATAGCAACGCCAGGCGCTCAAAATGCCGGCGTTCCAATTCCATTCTTTGACTCACGCTCGGCACCAGGGTCAAGGTCGAGCGATTGTGAAACCAGCGCAGGTAGTGGGTCAGCAATCGCGTCAGCAGTCCAAGCCCATACTGACTGGAGTACTGCTGGAAATTGGTGTGGAAGCCGCTGACCACCGAAATCCCCAAGCGCCGTGCCGCGCGCAATGCGGACAACCCCAGCGGTCCTTCCGTGGCGATGTACAGCACGTCCGGCCGATGACGTTTCCAGCGCCGCAGCAGCTTGTGCATCGACGACTGACCCCATTGCAAACCGGGATAACCCGGCAGCGGCCAGCCCCGGCACAGCAACAACGCATCGTTGCTGCTCAACTGCTGATCGCAACCCTGACGCGGTCGCACCAATTCCACCTGATGCCCGCGCGCGCGCAAGCCGTCGCACAAGCGGCCGAGGGTATTGGCCACTCCGTTGATTTCGGGAGGGAAGGTTTCGGTGATCAGAGTGATATGCAGAGCTGTCGTCATGGCCTCAGTGTCGGCTGAGGCCATGTCGTCAGTGTGACGGTGGGATGATGAATTTGTGACCGAATCAGCGCTGGACCACCAGGTTTTCCGCGCCGCGTTCACGCACCCAGAACAACGTCGCCCCCGCCACAGCCGCCGGCATCATCAGGATGTTGACCACCGGAATCAGCAGCACCAGATAAACACTCCCGCCGAAACTCATGCTCTGCCAGCGCTTCTGGCGCAGCCACGCGAGCATCTCGTTCCAGCCCAGCTTGTGGTTATCCGCCGGGTAGTCGATGTACTGGATCGCCATCATCCACACCCCGAACAGCAGCCACAATGGCGCAGCGATGATGTTCACCACTGGAATGAACGAGAGGATGAACAACCCGATGGCGCGCGGCAGGAAGTAGCCGAGTTTGCGCATCTCCCGGGCCAGGGTGCGGGGAATCATGGCGATCAGTTCGCCCCAGCTGAAGGTCGGGAAGTCGTCAGTACCGCGCACCACGACTTCGACTTTTTCCGCGAGGAACCCGTTGAATGGCGCGGCGATGACGTTGGCCAGCATGGTGAAGGTGAAAAACACCATCAACACCACCAGCACCACAAAAATCGGCCAGAGGATGTAGCTGAGAAAACTCAGCCAGTCGGGCAGGGTCGGCATCAGCGTATCGACCCACAGACTGAATTGATGGCCGGCCAGATAAATCAATCCGACGAACAGCACCAGGTTGATTGCCAGCGGCAACAACACGAATAAACGCAGGCTGGGGCTCAGGACCAGCTTGAGGCCTTCGCGCAGGTATTGCGGTCCAGACAGGACGGGTGCGGGCATAACGTGCTCCGGGCAGAGGGAAACGCGCCGACCTTACCGGCTTTGTCTGACGGGCGAAAGCGCGGTAGCAGCATCGACATTAACTGTAACAAAGGCGCCTATGTATCCATCGTGATGGGATAGAGACCGCCTATGAGCTGGATTGTTAAACCGTATTTCCTTAATCTTCGCCCCCTCGATACGCTGCACCCAATCTTTTTACAGGACTGTCGAGGCTCAAGCCTTCCCCAAGTGCTTTCAACGGTCCTTTTTTATTCCCGCCGGCAACCCGGCGTTCCGCGCCAGAAGTTTCGGCCCGGTCAACAGGAGCAGGTCATGTCTGAAGTCCGTCATTCGCGAGTGATTATTCTCGGTTCCGGCCCTGCCGGTTACAGCGCCGCGGTCTATGCCGCCCGTGCCAACCTCAAGCCATTGCTGATCACCGGCATGCAAGCCGGCGGTCAACTGACCACCACCACCGAAGTCGACAACTGGCCTGGCGACGTCCACGGCCTGACCGGCCCGGCGCTGATGGAACGCATGAAAGAGCACGCCGAGCGCTTTGAAACCGAGATCGTTTTCGATCACATCAATGCCGTGGACTTCGCTTCCAAGCCTTACACCCTGATCGGCGACAGCGCGACCTACACCTGCGACGCCTTGATCATCGCCACCGGCGCCAGCGCTCGTTACCTGGGCCTGCCGTCGGAAGAAGCGTTCATGGGCAAAGGCGTTTCGGCCTGCGCGACCTGCGACGGTTTCTTCTACCGCAACAAGCCAGTGGCCGTGGTCGGTGGCGGCAACACCGCCGTTGAAGAGGCGTTGTACCTGGCCAACATCGCCAGCAAGGTCACCCTGATCCACCGTCGCGAAACCTTCCGCGCCGAGAAGATCCTGATCGACAAGCTGAATGCCCGGGTTGCCGAAGGCAAAATCGAGCTGAAGCTGAACGCGACTCTGGATGAAGTCCTGGGCGACAACATGGGCGTGACCGGTGCTCGCCTGAAGAACAATGACGGCAGCTTCGACGAGCTGACAGTCGACGGCGTGTTCATCGCCATCGGCCACACCCCGAACACTTCGTTGTTCGAAGGTCAGCTGACGTTGAAAGACGGCTACCTGGTAGTGCAGGGCGGTCGTGAAGGCAACGCCACTGCCACCAGCCTCGAAGGCATCTTTGCTGCCGGTGACGTGGCTGACCACGTTTACCGTCAGGCCATCACCTCGGCCGGCGCCGGCTGCATGGCGGCACTGGACGCCGAGCGCTACCTCGACGACCTGCAGAACGCTTCGTTCTGATTCTGTAGAAACAAAAAAACCGGCCTCGGCCGGTTTTTTTGTGTCCGCAGAGGAACCCTGTAGCAGCTGGCGAAGCCTGCGTTCGGCTGCGCAGCAGTCGTAAAATCAGAACTCGCGGTGTATCAGGAAGACTATGCAGGCCCGAATTGCGACTGCTGCGCAGCCGAACGCAGGCTTCGCCAGCTGCTACAGGGGGGGCGTTGCAGCTTAGCCCTTGAGCCGCTCCTGAACGAAATCCATGAGTTTCAATGATTGATAGAGCGCATTGGCCGCAACCCGTCCGAACGGCCCGCCGTTCCAGTCCAGCAAGTACGGTTTGAACACCTGATAACGCGCACTTTCCCCGCACACCGCTTCGGCGATGACCCTGCCGCCAATCGAGCCAGTATTCATGCCATGGCCGCCAAACGAGGTGCAGGCCCAAACGCCCGGTTCCAGCAATCCCAGGTTGGGCATTTTGTTGGTGGAGTACCCCATCAGGCCGGACCAGGCGAGTTCGATGTTTACCGAGGCCAGTTGTGGATAGACCGAGACCATGTCGGCCTTGAGCATGGCAGCGAGGGCCTTTTCGTTCTGTTCGTTGCGGGTGGTGATGCGTCCGCCCCAGAGCAGGCGATCGCCTTCGACCACGCGGTAGTAGTCCGAGGCGCGGCGGTCGTCGGAGAACGCGGCGCCGGAGTCGAGGACGTTTTTGATCGCCTCGCCCAGGTGTTCGGTCAGCACCACGTAGGTGGCAATGGGCAGGTAGGCGCGGCTGAGTTTTTGCAGCTCCGGGCCGCCGTAACCGCCGGCGCAGAACACCAGGTCCTGGCAGCACACAGTGCCGTTGGCGGTCTGGACGATTTTGTCCGCGCCTTCGTGACGCCAGGCCCGCATTTTTGATTGTTCGAAAATCCGGCCTCCCGCGGCTTCGATGGCGAGGGCCAGCCCCAGGCAATAATTCAACGGGTGAAAGTGCAACGCCTTCGGATCCTCGATGCCCTGGAAATAGCGCAGGGTGTGAGCCCGTTCGCGGACTTGGGCGGTGTCGAGGAAGTTGAGTTCATAGCCGAAGTCGCGGCGCATCGTGTCGATGTGGTTTTTCACGCCAGCGCTGTCGTCGTAACGCTTGACCTGAATAGTGCCGGCGGATGGATCGCAACCGGGCAGCGCCAATTCAGCCATGTTGCGGCGGACAATCTCCACGCCCTCGACCGACATTTGAAATAGCGCCTTGGCCTGTTCCAGTCCAAGTTTCTTGCGGATCGCTCCCGAACCCTGAGCCCAGCCCGGCGAGACCACGCCGCCATTTCGACCGGACGCGCCCCAGGCGACTTGCCGGGCTTCGAGGATGATCACGCGTTTGCCCCGTCGGGTCAGTTCCAGGGCGGCGGTAAGGCCAGCGATCCCGGCGCCGATGATGCAGACGTCACAGGTTTCGTCAGTGCGCAGTTCGGGTCTGGCCGCGCGGGGCAGCGAGGTTTGGGAATACCAGGTGGTGGGGAAGGACATGGTCAATCCTTGAGAAATTTCCGGTCAGTGAAGTGAACCTCTGGCTTTTGTGGGAGCGAGCCTGCTCGCGAAAAAACGTAAGGACGACGCGTGCATTCAGACAGACCGCGTCATCGTTGACGTCCTTCGCGAGCAGGCTCGCTCCCACAGGTGGGCGGTGTTACTTGACCGTTGAGTAATCCACGCCGTACCACTTGGTCGACAGCTTGGTCAACGTGCCGTCCTTGTGCATCGCTCCGATGATCTCACCGAGCTTGGCCTTCAACTCCGCGTCACCCTTGTCGGTGGCAATGGCCAGGGGTTCGTAGAACACCACGCCGTTGTCGATGGCCCGCAGCGGGTAGTTTTTCTTGATGGCCGCTTCCAGCGTGCTGCGCTGAGTGAGGATGCCGTCGAGACGAACGCCGTCGCCCAGTCGCAAGTCATCCAGCGGTCCAAGGGAGCCGGCATAGGTTTTCATCTTTTTGGTCTGTACGTCGTAGGTGACCGGCGGCAGGTCGGTTGCTTCGATGGCCAGCGCCTGGTTCAGGTAGTCCTCGGACGTGGTGCCGCCTTCGACACCGATAGTTTTGCCATTGAGGGCTTTGTGGTCGGTGAGTGTGGATTTGTTGTGAACCGCAAACACATAGGGCACGTAGTAATAGGTCGCGGGGAAATCGAGAATGCGCGCGCGACTTTTGGTGGCGGTCATCGAGCCCACGGACATGTCCCAGCGCCCGTTCCACTTGCCGGCGGTGATCACGTCCCAATCAGGGGTGATGAACTTGACCTCGACGCCGAGGCGCTTGGCGATCTCCTTGGAAACGTCGATATCAAACCCGTCGATTTCATTCTTGTCGTTGATAAACCCTTGGGGTGGCCAGGTCGCCGACGTGGCGACGGTCATTGTTTTACTGCTCTGGATTTTGTCCAGTACGGCTCCGGCGTTGGCGGCGCCGACGAACACCAGCGACATTGCGGCTGCGATTACGTGTTTTTTGCTGACCATGTCCATCTCCACTTATCGTTATTGTTATGAAGGGGCAAAGCGGTACTCAGTGACCAATGATCTGTGACAGGAATTTCTGTGCGCGTTCGGTTTGCGGGTTGTTGAAAAACTCGGCAGGGGTGGCTTGTTCGATGACCTGGCCCTGGTCCATGAACAACACGCGGTCGGCGACCTTGCTGGCAAAACCCATTTCGTGGGTTACGCAAATCATGGTCATGCCGTCGGTGGCCAACTCACCCATCACGTCCAGCACTTCGTGGACCATTTCCGGATCGAGGGCCGAGGTTGGTTCGTCGAACAGCATCACTTTGGGGTTCATGCACAGCGCCCGGGCAATCGCCACGCGCTGCTGCTGGCCGCCGGACAATTGCGAAGGGTACTTGTGCGCATGCTCGGCAATTCGCACCCGTTCCAGGTACACCTGAGCGCGTTTTTTCGCCTCGGCGCTCGACACGCCTTGCACCAGTTGCGGGGCCAGGGTCAGGTTGTCCAGCACGCTCAAATGCGGGAACAGGTTGAAGCTCTGGAACACCATGCCGATTTCCCGGCGCACGGCGCTAACACTCTCGGCCTCGCTGGTGAGGGTGATGCCGTTGACCTGGATGTGACCTTTCTGGAAGTTTTCCAGGTGATTGATGCAGCGAATCATCGTCGACTTGCCCGAGCCCGATGGTCCGCACACCACCAGGATTTCACCCGTGGCGACGTTCAGGTCGACATCGCGCAATGCGTGAAAGTCGCCGTACCACTTGTTCAAACCGATGATGGAAATCATCGAGGGGCTGGCCTGCGCAACAGGTGCCAGGTCGATTCGTTCTGCCGTAGTCATCACGCATCAGCCCCTTGCGATGGATCGGTTGACCCGTTTTTCGATTCGCGCCTGCACCCGTTCGAGGATGAACGACAGGGCCCAGTAAATCATCGCGGCGGTGATCAGCATTTCCAGGTGGCGGAAGTCCGCGCGGCCCTGGGTCTTGGCCAGGTACATCAATTCCCAGACGCCGATCACCGACACCAGCGAACTGTCCTTGAGCATGGCGATGAACTGGTTACCGGTGGGCGGGATGATCACCCGCAAGGCTTGCGGCATGATCACCCGGCTCAGGGTCTTGAACGGGCTAATGCCCAGGGCTCGTGAGGCTTCCCACTGACCCACCGGAATGCTCTGGATGCCCGCACGAAAAATCTCGGTCATGTAGGCGCCGTAGCACAGCGACAACGCGAGGATGCCGGCTGGTACTGCGTCCACCACGTAACCCAGTTGCGGCAGGCCCAGGTAAATCAGGTAGATCTGGATCAGCAGCGGAACACCGCGAAAGAACGAGGTGTAGAACGAGGCAATGGCGTTGGCCAGGCCGTTGTTCGACAGCTTGGCCACGGCCCCGATCAATGCCAGCACGAAGGCAATCACAATCGCGATGGCGGAAATGTACAGCGTGGTTGCAGCGCCCTGGATGATCAGGAAGCCGATCTTGTCGAGGATGAAGCTGTAAGAGAGGTCGAAGGTGTCGAAGAACGCCAGGAACAGGATCAGCAGTTCGATCCAGACCACGGTGGTCTGCACTTTGAATTTCAAGCGTCCGAGGACGTGAAAGTTCAGCGTGCCCAGTGCGGCAATCGCCAGGCCGATGGCGATGTTGCGAGCGGTCAGACTATCCGGGGTATTGCCCAACAGCGGATGGAGGAAATGACTGAGGGCGCTGTTGCCCAGGTTCATCAGGTAGGAGCCGAGAAACAGCACCACGCCTACGCCAAGCAGGAATTGAGGATCATTGGACTTTTTTTTATAAATTATATTGTCGTGATACATGACGGCCTCAGGCTTGTAGGTGGTAGTGATCTCGCTTGGTAAAAGGGGTATTCGGCCAGTATTGCGACGCAAAATTGGGGACTACAAGCGAACATAATTCGCTATGTCAGTCCCTGATCGTAGTTTGCTTTTCAGGAAAGGTTCGCCAGGCAGGCCTCGAGGATATCCAGCCCTTCCTCCAGCACAGCGGCCTCAGTGGTCAACGGCGCCAGAAGCCGAATGATGTGCCGTGATTTGCCGCTGGGCATCAGCAGCAAACCCGCGTCGCGGGCCAGGGCCAGCAATTGGGTCAACTGCGCTGAGGCGGGTGTGCCGTCGGGATTGATCAGTTCGATACCGCGCATCGCGCCAACGCCGGTCAAACGGCCCAGAAACGGGGAAAGCTTGTTGGCGCGCCAGGCTTCGTAGCGGCTGACGATGGCTTCTTCCTGTTGCGAGCCCCAGGCATGCAGGTTCGCATCGGTCATCTCTTCCAGGGTTGCCAGTGCTGCGGCGCAGGCAATCGGGTTGCCTGAATAGGTGCCGCCCAGTCCGCCCTTGGGCAAGGTGTCGAGCAGCGACTTGCGCCCGACCACCGCACCCAGCGGCACACCGCCGGCGATGCTTTTGGCCAGCAGGATCAGGTCCGGCTCAATGCCCAGTCGCGAAAACGCAAAACGCTGGCCGGTGCGACCGAAGCCGGACTGGATTTCATCAGCGATCAGCAGGATGTTTTTTTCATCACAGAAGCGGCGGAGCGCTTGGGCAAATTCCACGTCCAGCGTCAGGAAGCCCGATTCGCCCTGCACCGGTTCGACGATAAAACAGGCGACGTCATCGACGTCGATCTCGACGCTGAACAGGCGGTCCATGGCTTTCAGGGCCTCCGCGCAGGTCACGCCGTTGTCCTTGCTAGGGAAGGGCAGGTGAAAAACCGGACCCGGCAGCACGCCGACTTTCTGTTTGTAAGGCGCGACTTTGCCGTTGAGGTTGAGCGTGGCGAGAGTGCGACCATGGAAGGCGCCGTCGAAGGCGATGACGGCCGTGCGACCGGTGGCGCCACGCACGATCTTCAGGGCGTTTTCCGCCGCTTCCGCGCCGCTGTTGGTGAGCATGCCGCTGACCGGGTAGTCCACCGGAATAAACGCGGTGAGACGATCCATCAGTTCGATGTAGGGCGTATGCGGAGCGGCGTTGAACGCATAGTGGGTCAGCCGGGTGGCTTGTTCGCGAATGGCCTCGACGATGCGCGGATGGCAATGGCCGAGGTTCAATACACCGATGCCGCCGACGAAGTCGATGTAGCGCTTGCCATCGGTGTCCCAGACCTCGGCATTTTTGCCGTGGCTGAGCGTGACGGGATGAACGATGTTGATCGACTGGCTGATGGTTTCGCTGCTCATGGATGACCGACTCTGAAGAAGGGATGCTTCTTTTTATCTAAGCCGTGAGCAGCGGTGCCCGGCAAACGAAATAAAGTTGCCGGGTCAATCTTAAAAGTCGGGATGTGCCCTGATTAAGAGATGGGCTGGCGAAGCGTAACCTGTGGCGAGGGAGCTTGCTCCCGTTGGGGCGCGGAGCGACCCTGCTTGCCTTAAAAAGAAGGGGGCAGCTGCGCAGCCCAGCGGGAGCAAGCTCCCTCGCCACAGGTTCAGTGTCACTCGTGATGTGTTTGCGGGCTTTGATCAGCGGCGAGTCAACGGCTGTTGAGTGAACTTCACACCGGCCAATCCGTGAGCAATCAACGCGCGGATATTCCCGTGATCGCTGCCTTCAGGCGTCGCCACCACTGAACGGTAATGCTCGCCAAACGCCAACAGCGCTTCTTCATCGCTCAAGCCTTCCAGCAGCGCCAGACCCAACGTCTTGCACGAACCTTCGTTCTGCCCGGCTGCGTTTTCCACGCCGCCATTGTTGAAAGCCTGAGGCTGGTAATCGTAACCCGCGGCGATGAATGCCAGGGTGTCGGCGAAAACGTGTTCGCCGCTTTTAAGGCTGGCGCGCAGGGTGTTCAAATCACTCATTGGGTTTTCCTTTGGCGAACGCCGCTTGTTGTTCGGCGTTGGCTTCTTGCTGGTATTGGGCTTTCCACTCGGCGTACGGCATGCCGTAAACCACTTCGCGGGCGTCATCGAGGCTGACCTCGATCTGGCGTTCGTCGGCAGCGGCCTTGTACCACTTGGACAAGCAATTGCGGCAGAAACCGGAGAGGTTCATCAGGTCGATATTCTGCACATCCTTGCGGCTGTCCAGATGGGCGACCAGCCGGCGAAAGGCGGCGGCTTCGAGTTCCAGGCGTTGTTGATCGGTCATGGCGGGCTCTGTGCAATCAAATCGTGCGCGGATGATAAAAGTCTGACGAGCAATGTGCCAGACGTGGTCAGCGGCTCGCTGCAAGCGTAATAGACACCGACTCGGCGAATCGCAGGGCGTGGGGCTTGTCGACTTCGACCTCGGCGTACAACACCGACTCGTTGACCATGACCAGATCGAGAATTTCCTGAGTCAGGCGCTCGAGCAGGGCGAAGCGATTGCCCTCCACGTGGGCGATGATCGCCTTGGTGATGGTGCGGTAGTTCAGCGCGTGATCGATGTCGTTATCACGCACCGCTTCCTGAGCGGCATACAGGATGGTCAGGTTGATCAGCACATCCTGCTTGTTGAGGATTTCATCCTCGTTGATCCCGATGAAGGTCCGCAGGCACAGGTCCTTGACCCGGATGCGTGCCGTTCCTGGTTGAAGTTGTGGCATTGCTACTTGCTCCGTCCAATCAATTGCAGGAACTCCTGGCGGGTGTTGCTCGACTCGCGGAAGGCGCCGAGCATCACCGAGGTGTTCATGGTCGAATTCTGTTTCTCGACGCCGCGCATCATCATGCACATGTGCTTGGCTTCGATGACCACCGCGACGCCCGCCGCACCGGTCACCTGCTGCACCGCGTCGGCGATTTGCCGAGTGAGGTTTTCCTGGATTTGCAGGCGACGGGCGAACATGTCCACCAGTCGCGCAATCTTCGACAGGCCCAGCACCTTTCCCGTTGGAATATAAGCCACATGCGCCTTGCCGATGAAGGGCAATATGTGATGTTCGCAGAGCGAGTACAGCTCGATGTTGTCGACGATGATCATTTCATCGTTGTCGGAAGCGAACAGCGCGCCGTTGACGATCTCTTCGACGCTTTGCTCGTAACCATGGCAGAGGTACTGCATGGCTTTTGCCGCGCGAGCCGGGGTGTCTTGCAGGCCCTCGCGGTCGGGGTTTTCACCGAGGCCGATGAGGATCTCGCGATAGCTCTGGGACAGGGCGTTCTGGGGCAGGGATAACGTCATGGAACATCCTCGCGGGGGCCGCTTATTTGATGTGCCGTCCGCCGTTGACGGTCAGGGTCGTGCCGGTGACATAAGGGTTGTCGAGCAAATAGCGCAAGCTCTGGTAGATCACTTCGCTGCCGGGTTCGATACCCAGCGCGGACTTGGCCAGTGCCTTGGCGCGGTACGCCGCGTCGTCGTCGGGGTTGAACATTAGCAGGGCTGGCGCGATACCGTTGACCTTGATTGTCGGCGCGTATTTCGCGGCGAAGGACAGGGTGAGGCTGTCGAGCCCGGCTTTACTGGCGCAGTAGCCAATGTGCTTGCTGCTGCCCTTGCGGGTCACGTCGTCGCTGATGTGCACGATGTCGGCGGGGCTTGAGCGTTGCAGCAAGTCGGCACAATGCAGATTGATCAGGTAGGGCGCCAGCATGTGCACGCTGAACATGCGGGTGAAGGCTTCGGCGTCGGTGCCCGGGGTTTCGGCCAGCCATTCGGAAGCGTTATGGACAATCGCGCGCAGGGCGTCGGTGTGGGTTTTCAGTTCACTGATGAACGCAAGAATTCCCGCTTCGCTGGAGAAGTCTGCAAACACCGCGGTCGCGCCAAGGTCGCGTAATGTCTGTACGCCGGGGCGTTCACTGCGGTAGCTGAAGATCACCGGCTGGCCATCCTCGAGCAAACGCTGCGCGCAGTGCAGGCCGACACGTTGGCCGGCACCGGTGATGAGGATTGGGGCTACGAAAGAGGTCATGAACGGCTCACGTCGCGGTAAGAGCAAAACTATACCAGCGACGGAGGCGGTCTACCTATTGGTGAGGCATCCTCTGAGGGAGCGAGCCTGCTCGCGAAGGCGGTGTGTCATTCAACAAAAGTATCGAATGTTCCGGCGTCTTCGCGAGCAGGCTCGCTCCCACAAGGGTTATCAGTGGTTTTGTGTGGAGGGCGCGGCGGGCAATGGGCGTGCCGGTGTACTGTTCAGCCAACCGGCCAGCAGGCGGGTCGACAGCGGTATGAAGAAGTAGACCATCAGCGGGGTCAGGCACAAGGTGCTGATGAACACCCGGCTCAGCAGGCCCAAGTCGCTCAGCAACGGCCCGAGGACAACGTTGAACAGCAGGGACACCGGAAAGAACGCCAACCAGATCGCCACGGCCTGTTTCCAGCGTGGTGGGCGCTGGCCGGTGGCGCCGAACCAGCCTTCGATGCCGCTGACCCGATGTTCCGTTGGATGGGCAAACAAGTCGCTGCCGCGGCCAAGCCAGGCAGTGCGCGAGGCGGAATGCTCCCAGGCGTGCAGCGTCTGCTCATCGGCGAAGCGGAAGATAATCTGGAATTCGTCATCGTCGGGCGGCGGAGCGAGCACGCCAGAGCCGAGATAGCCGGGAAAATCTGTGGCCAGTTGTTCGCCTTCACGCAACCAGGCGATCAGGTCCTGATAGCGCCCATCGGCGACGCGGCGCGCAACCATCAGCGTGACGGGTGAGGTAGACATTGTGTATCTCCGTATGACAATCGCGTTACTCCGGGTAGGGAGTTTCGCCAGGCGCAGCGCCGGGGTGGTGGGCTGCGTCTTGGAACAAGCAAGGATTATTCCTGATTCTGCCGGGTACGTCAGTGATATTCATCGCCATCAATGTCTTGAAGGGTATGGGGGCAGGGGAGGTAGAATGGGATCCAATTTATACATGGACGTAAAATTAGAAAATGCCTGTCCTGACTGACGTTGTCCCTGGATTGCAGCCTGGTCTTCCTCTCGAGCAGGAAGAACTGTTTCCGATTCGCGAAGTGGCGCGCCTGACAGGGGTCAACCCGGTCACGCTGCGTGCATGGGAACGCCGCTATGGGTTAATACAGCCCACGCGCACCGAAAGTGGACACCGACTCTATTCGATGACCGATATCGATCGTGTCCGCAGCATCCTGGGCTGGATCGAACGCGGCGTTGCTGTCAGTAAAGTCGGCAAGATACTGGCCAGGATTGCACCGCTTCAGGCGCTGTCGCACATCATCCCGAATGAGCTCGTACAAGCTGACTACACGCAATGGCAGCAGCAAGTTCAGGCGGTGGTGAGTGCGTTTGACGAGGTTCAACTGGAGCAAGTCTATGGACAGATCTTTTCCAGTTATCCCCTGACTGTCGTGTTTCAGGACATTCTGCTTCCACTCTGGAAGCAATTACTGCAGCGCCATGAAGCGTTCGGTCAGGCCAGTGAATGGCTTTTCCTGGATGGTTTTCTGCGTTCTCGAGTGTTGCAACGCCTGCTGCTGGTGCGTGTCCTGCAGCCGCGACGGGTGATTGTCTGCGCCCTGAACGATCAGTGTCGTGAACTCGAAGTGCTGGTCACTGCGCTGTTTCTGAGCAGTGTCGATTCGGCTATTCAAGTGTTGGCTATCGGTCAGCCATTCGACGAATTGGCCCTGGTCTGCGAACGGATCAAGCCCCAGGCGCTGGTGCTGATTTCCAATCACGCGCCTGCGCCCGAGTTGCCACGGCGATTGAAGCGCCTGGCCTTGAGCCTGGATTGTCAGTTGATGCTGGCGGGGGATGCGTCCGATCTGGTGCAGGAGAGCCTGGCTGGATCGTCGATTGGATGTCTGGGTAACGAGGGAATGGTGATGCGTCAGCGTCTGAAACAGTTCCTGACGGGCAACCTGGATACTTGAATCAGAGGTGCATGGCCGGATGCGTCAGCCGATGCTGCTGAAGGATGTATTGGCGCAGACGCTCGGTTTCGTCCTTGTCACCCTGATTCAACTGATAGGCATAGAAGCCGTTCTCAGTTTCTTTCTCGAAGGTGCCGCGCAACGCGATGCGCTCATAGCCAGACGGGCTGAACCACAAGGCGAAATGTTTGGGCGGTTTGGTTTTGTTGCGAGCTTCCAGCAAAACCCCTTTGAACGACACTTCGTGCACCCACATCGTACCGGGTTGGCCACTGGCATTCTCCAGCGCTACCGGTTCTTCGAGTACCAGGCGCCATGGCCGGACCATCGGTCCGTCTTCATAGATGCTGGGCACGCCGAGGCGTAAATGCAGCGCATGAAACTCGTCTTCCACCAGGTGCAGCGGGAAGGTCATTTGCTGATTTTCGAAATTGGCCTGGATGGTGACTTGCTCATGAGCGGCGAGGCGCGTGAGCAAATCACGGATTTGTGAACCACCGTTGACGAGCAGGCTCGACGTCGCATCCCGCACATTGAGTTGCGGGTTGTGTTGCATTGTCTGGATAAAATCCAGCTCATCCTGGGTCAGGAGTGCGTCGCGTTGCATGATCGGCTCGACAGAAAAAGTTACACAGTCATCGGTGATTGTAGTTAATGACAATCAATTCTTCGTTTTGTTTTCGCCGCTCGTCGCTTTTAGTGTGGCAAGCTCGGCCTGGACCTCGGCCAATTGCGCTTCCAGCTGCGCGACTCGCTGCAGCGCCTTGACCTGAACGGTGACGTCTTTCTGCACTCCGACGAAATAGGTCTGCCCGTCGTCCGGGTTTTTCACCGTCGAAAGGGACAGTTCGTTCCAGAAAGGCGTGCCGTCCTTGCGGTAATTCCTGAGGATTTCCCGGCAGGAACCGCCACTGCTCAACGCCTCGCGAATCAACGGGAGAGCTTCCTGGTCGCGGTCCCCGGACTGAAGAAAACGGCAATCCTGGTAGAGGATTTCTTCGCTGGTGTAACCCGTCAGGCGTTCGAATGCCGGGTTGACGTAAATCAGGATGTTGTCCTGATCGCCTTCCTTTTCGGCAATCACGATGCCGTCGTTGGAAGCGTTGATCACCATTTGCAGCAGTTGGGCGTTAATCATCGGAGAGTCCTTTCCAATTTGATTGTGGGATGCATTCTAAAAGAACACTGAGCACTGTCTACTGACCACCAGCGTTAATTGAGAGTCAATCGCAGCCTTTTTGCCATGGCTGTTAATATCCCCCGTCTTTTTACTCAGCTTCAGGATCAGATTGATGAAAGTCGCCATCCTTTCCGGCTCGGTGTACGGCACGGCTGAAGAAGTCGCCCGCCACGCCGCAAATATTTTAAAAGCTGCGGGTTTCGACACCTGGCACAACCCGCGTGCAAGCCTCGCCGATGTTCAGGCCTTTGGTCCCGACGCTTTCCTGGCGGTGACCTCGACCACCGGCATGGGCGAGTTGCCGGACAACCTGCAACCGTTGTATTTCGCCATTCGCGACCAGTTGCCTGCTGCCTGGCGTGGATTGCCGGGCGCCGTAATTGGCCTGGGCGATGCGAGCTACGGCGATACGTTCTGCGGTGGCGGCGAGCAAATGCGTGAATTGTTCGGCGAACTGGGCCTACGCGAAGTCCTGCCCATGCTGCGCCTGGACGCCAGTGAAAGCGTGACGCCGGAAACCGACGCCGAGCCTTGGCTGGCGGAGTTGGTCAGCGCTCTGCGGGGCTGACCGGCCGCTCGCGCAGCAGGGCGAGCCAGGCTTGCGCGGCTTTTGACAAGTACGCGCCCTGACGCCAGATGAAGGCGATATCCCAACGCAAATAACTCGGCGCGTTCAAGGTCAGGCGCACCACGCCTGGCCGCACCAGCCCGCGAGCCACCACGCGCGGCAACAACACCACGCCTTGACCGGCCGCCACCAGCGCTGCAAGAAAATCTGCCTGGCCGCTGCGACCGCCTTCCTTTGGTGTAAACCCCAGCTGCTGGCAGGCTTGCAGCAAACGGTCGTTGAGCACGAAGCTGCGCTGATACAGCAGGAAGGGCGTGTCGGCCAATTCCTCCAGCCCAATCACAGTCTTCGACGCCAGCGGATGATCGGCGGGCAGCAGGGCGTCCAGCGGTTCGTCGCAGAATGGCTGGAAGGCGAATTGCGGGTCTTTCGTCAACAGGCTGCCACCCAGTTCCAACTCTCCACTCAAAACGGCCTGTTCGATGTTCAGGCTGCCACCCTCCAGCAATTGAATGCTGATGTTGGGGTAGCGTCGCCGGTACTCGGCGAACAGTCCGGCGAACAGCGCATCGCTGCCCAGTAGCGGTAAACCCAGACGCAATTCCCCGCGGGCCAGCTGGCTCAAGTCATCCAGTTCACTGAGCATTTCGTTGCGCAGCCGCAACATGCCTTCGGCCCGTAGAAGGACCACGCTGCCGGCGGCGGTCAGGCGCAGCTGCGAACCCTGCCGTTCGAGCAGCGCAGTGCCAAGGCTCTGTTCCAGCTGAGCGACCTGTTTGCTCACCGCCGATTGACTGATGTGCAGAGTCTTGGCGGCTTGAGTAAAACCACCCTGATGCATGACCTCGACGAAGCTGCGTAGCTGTTTGAATTCCATTTGCATGATTCCATTTTGGAATGGCTTCGAGTCTAACAATTCGCTTCGGGTATAGCAGCCCGCTCCTTAAAATGAGCACCTGTGAGGACCGAAGACATGAACGCATCAACCTTAAAAAGCTTGGCTCGACTGGCGGCCGAATTGGCCGTGCTGCTGGCCATCTATCTGCTCGGCTGCCAGATGGCCGTGTGGTTTGCCTGGCCAATTCCCGGCGGTGTCATCGGCATGGTGCTGTTGCTGCTGGCGTTCGCTTTGGGTGTGGTCAAACCGGCGGCGCTGCAAATGGGCGCCGGCCTGTTGATGGCCGAGATGCTGTTGTTCTTCATTCCGGCGCTGATGAGCCTGCTCGATTACGGCGGTCTGCTGCGTAGCGACGGTTGGCGAATTTTGTTGGTGATCGGCGTCAGCACGTTGATGGTGATGCTGGTGACCGCATTCACCGTGGAACTGGTGGTGCGGTTGAGGAGGTCTTGTGAAGCTTGAACTGATGCCGATGTTCTGGCTGGCCTTCACGCTGCTGGCTTATTTATTCAGCCGCTGGATCTACCGTCGCACTGGTCGCTATGTACTGTCGCCACTGATTCTGGTTCCGGCCTTGCTGCTCGCGCTCGCCGTGCCGCTGCACACCGCGTATGCCGAATATTCGAGTAACACCCATTGGCTGATGCTGGTGCTGGGGCCGGTTACCGTCGCTTTTGCTGTACCGATCTGGCAGCAGCGGCAGATGCTGATGCGGCATTGGTCGGCGTTGTTGCTTGGGATGCTGGCGGGCAGCGCGGCGTCCATCGGCAGTTCGTTCGGGTTGGCCAAGGCGCTGGCGCTGGACAGTTCGGTGACGATGTCGCTGGTGCCGCGCTCGATCACCACGCCGTTTGCCATGCCGCTGGCCCATGACCTGGGCGGCGTGCCGGAGCTGACGGCGGTGTTTGTGATGTTCACCGGGGTGTTCGGGGCGATGCTCGGTGGCATTCTGCTCAAGTGGTTGCCCCTGCGCAGCGCCTTGGCTCGAGGGGCGTTGTTTGGCGTCGGCGCACACGGTGCCGGGGTCAGTCGGGCGCATGAAGTGGGGGGTGAAGAGGGCTCGGTGGCGGGGTTAGTCATGGTTCTGACGGGGCTGCTGAATCTGTTCGCCGCACCGTTGTTGGCGGCAGTACTTTGACATGGATCCAGGATCATCGGCGTACTGACTCGCTAGGCCATCAAGCTGGCTGCCAATGCAACTACAGGATCCCCGGGGGCTGACTAGACTGATTCACGTGAGCAAAATAATAAGAACAGGAGTTTCTTGCCGTGAGCGTAACCCCCGTCCAATCGCCACACAGTGTCAAAGACCAGGTCAGCGCCGCCGAGTGGCAGACCCGCGTCGATCTTGCCGCTTGCTATCGTCTGGTCGCCCTGCATGGCTGGGATGACCTGATTTTTACCCACATCTCGGCCAAGGTCCCCGGTACCGAAGACTTTCTGATCAACCCGTTCGGGCTGATGTTCCACGAGATTACCGCGTCCAGCCTGGTCAAGGTCGATCAGGCCGGCAACAAGCTGATGGACAGCCCTTACGAGATCAACCCGGCCGGTTACACCATCCATAGCGCGGTGCACGAGGTTCGTCACGATGTCGTCTGCGTGCTGCACACCCATACGGCGGCGGGTGTCGCGGTGTCGGCGCAGAAACAAGGCATTTTGCCGATCAGCCAACAATCGTTGTTTGTTCTGTCCAGCCTGGCTTATCACGCTTACGAAGGTGTTGCGCTTAACCATGAAGAGAAGGCGCGACTGCAAGCCGACCTCGGTGAAAACAATTTCCTGATGCTGCACAACCACGGTCTGTTGACCTGCGGCGCTACCATCGCCGACACGTTCCTGATGATGTTTACCTTCCAGCGCGCCTGCGATATCCAGGTGCTGGCGCAGAACGGTGGCGCCGAATTGATCGCCATCGAGCCGCAGATTCTGGCAGGCGCCAAGGCGATGATCGCCGGCGTCACCAAAAGTGCTCAAGGGATGGGCGGCGCACTGGCCTGGCCAGCGCTGCTGCGCAAACTCGATAAACAAGACCCGGGTTATAAACTTTAATGGCCCTCGCCGAGATCCCCCTGTGTGTCTGGCGCAAACGCGGCCAGACGTTCGTATTCCGTGGCCAGACCATCCGTTACTGGACGGCGGGGCAGGGTGAGCCGCTGTTGCTCATTCATGGCTTCCCGACCGCCAGTTGGGACTGGCACTTCCTGTGGCAGCCGCTGACTCAGCGCTATCGGGTGATTGCCTGCGACATGCTCGGCTTTGGCGACTCCGCCAAACCGGTGGGCCACGAATACAGCCTGCTGGAGCAGGCCGATCTGCAACAGGCCTTGCTGGCACATGTAAAGGTCGAGCAGCCGGTGCACCTGTTGGCCCACGATTATGGCGACAGCGTGGCCCAGGAACTGTTGGCCCGGCATTACGAAGCGCGCATCCATATCGCCAGTTGCGTGTTCCTCAATGGCGGGCTGTTTCCCGAAACCCATCGCCCGGTGTTGATGCAAAAACTCCTGCTCAGCCCCTTGGGCTGGATGATCGGGCGAGCCTTTTCCCGTGACGGTCTGGTGAAGAGTTTCCGGCAGATCTTCGGCCCCCAGAGCCGCCCCACCGAGAGCGAGATGGATGATTTCTGGAGCCTGATCGAGAGCAATCACGGGCCACGGATCATGCACAAATTGATCGCCTACATCCCTGAGCGGCGTGCCCAGCGCGAGCGTTGGGTCGCGGCGATGCAGCGTGGTGAAGTGCCGTTGCGGGTGATCGATGGTGAGGTCGACCCAATCTCCGGCGTGCACATGGTCGAGCGTTATCGGGAACTGATCCCGAACCCGGACACGGTCTTGTTGCCCGGTATTGGCCACTACCCTCAAACCGAGGCGCCGGGGCAGGTGCTCAAGCACTATCTGGAGTTTCGCGATCAGCTGATTTCACCGCCGCGCAAGGTCGCCTGCTCCTGATTATCCCCCTGCCTTATCGCGCACCATTCAGCCTCACCCCTGTTCGTTGTGACCCGCATCGCCGTGCCTGACACTCGGACTCATTGTCCCCTGGCCTGCTGGAGTCCCCCCAATGAATGAGTCTGTGCGCTTCGAAGATAAAGTCGTGATCATCACAGGTGCAGGCGGCGGCCTGGGCCGGGCCCATGCGCTGCTGTTCGCTAAACAGGGCGCCAAAGTGCTGGTCAACGATCTAGGCGGCTCGGCTCAGGGCGAAGGCGCAAACGCTTCGGCGGCAGACCGGGTAGTGGCCGAAATTCGCGAGGCCGGCGGCATCGCCGAGGCCAACCATGACTCCGTCACCGACGGCGACAAAATCGTTCAGAACGCCCTGGACACCTTCGGCCGTGTCGATGTAGTGGTCAACAACGCCGGGATCCTGCGGGACAAGACCTTCCACAAAATGGAAGACGGCGATTGGGACCTGGTTTACCGCGTCCACGTCGAAGGCGCCTACAAAGTCACCCGTGCTGCCTGGCCGCACCTGCGCGAGCAAAACTACGGCCGCATCATCTTCACCGCTTCGACCTCGGGCATCTACGGCAACTTCGGTCAGTCCAACTACGGCATGGCCAAACTCGGCCTCTACGGCCTGACCCGCACATTGGCTATTGAAGGCCGCAAGAACAACATCCTGGTCAACGCTATCGCCCCCACCGGCGGCACCCGCATGACCGAAGGCCTGATCCCGCCGCAAGTCTTTGAACAACTCAAACCGGAACTGGTCAGCCCGCTGGTGGTGTACCTCGCCAGCGAGAATTGCCAGGAAACCTCCGGGTTGTTTGAAGTCGGTGGTGGCTGGATGGGCAAGGTGCGCTGGGAACGAAGCCTCGGCGCCGGGTTTGATCCCCGGGTCGGTTTCTCACCCGAAGAGGTGGCAGCGCATTGGCAGCAGATCTGCGATTTTGAAGGCGCGGTGCATCCGCAGGACAACCTTGAAGCGCTGAAGGAAATGATGGGGAATTTGCAGAAGTATTCGCGTTAATGGAAACCAGCAAGGTCACTGTTCTTGACCTTGCTGGTTCTTAATATTCGGCCCCGACATCTGGTTTGCAGCGGTGATCAAGAAAAATACTTGTGAACCAATGCCGCCAGATTCGCGGCCGTTTGCGCATCCATGATCCCGTCGTAAGTCTCCGGGCGAAAGTGCAGCTGAAAGGCCCTAACCAGTTGTGTGAAACCTTGTTCGGTTGATGCACCGGAAACGTCGTACCCGTAAGTCTTGAACAGGTTGAGCAATTCGGTTCGGGCTGGCATGCCGGTCTCGCAATATTGCTGCAGATAGGTGTCTCGGGTGGCATCGTCGAACCAGGCACCGACGCCTTTCAAGTAAAGGGCATGCCAGGGGAATTTCGGCCCCGGGTCACTCTTGCGGCCGACTGCAATATCCGAGTGCCCCAGAACAAGGGTCGGGCTGATATCCGGGTAGCGTTCAAGGATGTTCAACGCCAGCGCTTCAATGGCGACAATTTGTTCTGGCTGATACGGCGGAAAATCGAAAACCCCTTGGCTAAACGTTGCAAGGTTGACGATTTCAACGCCGATAGACGTGTCGTTCAGATTGCTTCGATTGCCCCAAGTACTGACGCCCGCATGCCACGCGCGCTTGGTTTCGTCGACGAGGTTGAAGACTTCCTGCCCGGTATAACCTGCTTTCAAGTAGCTCGGATCGGTGATGTCGGGAACCAGATAGTGGGCGCTGACATTCGGGCCGGTCAGTGCATTGACCGAACTGGAGAAGTTGCCGGCTGTGTAGTGGAAAATCAAAAAGCGTACGCGGGTGTTAAAACTTTTAGTGGCGCGGTACTTGTTGAAGTCAATGGGTTTCATGAAGAGACTGCTCGCAATGAATTAGGTTGAAGTCAGCGCGATTACAAAATGAATGGCTGACTTGTCATTAACCTTAATCGTTGGGGCACTTCGCGTGATTACAGAACTGTGTAGTCGCTTTCCGAGAAATGTGTAGGTGCTAGGAAGTCTCGCGAGTTTGCATAAAGACTGGCGGTGAATGTGCAGTACAAGAAGCAAGCACGAATGCTTGCTTCTTTGTTTGGATTACTGTTCTT
This sequence comes from Pseudomonas sp. LB3P25, assembly GCF_054897985.1. Classification (NCBI taxonomy): domain Bacteria; kingdom Pseudomonadati; phylum Pseudomonadota; class Gammaproteobacteria; order Pseudomonadales; family Pseudomonadaceae; genus Pseudomonas; species Pseudomonas sp. LB3P25. Next base: position 1,260,975 of record NZ_CM142711.1, read on the forward strand.
CAGGTTTGAAGCCTGGTTTGCCGTTCGCTGCTCGCCATTGTTTGAAGATGTTTACTACGCCGTTTGGACTGTCTTCCACACCCTCTTCTGGGTGGCACAATACGTCTGATGCGTTGGGGTGTTCAGAAGTGCTAATTATGTTTTCAAAGATGTTGTCGTGCTCATCCTCTGATGAGTAGTCTCCTTCAAATAACAAACCTACAAGGATTAGGTACTCGTGCTCTGTGTAGTCTTCAAATTTATTTTTTAAAATCATATTTAATCTCCTTAGCTTTTTTTGGAGTGAGTTTGGATGTGCTGCTTTGGAGTTAATATGCGCAGATTGTCTATGTCGTAAACTGCTCCTCCATTGTCGATTGGTATTACATGGTGGATTTCGTATTTTCGCCGTTGACCTACATGTTCGGTTTGATGAGGTTTTGGCGATAACCCATGTTTTATACTAGCTTTGTCTATACGGTCAAACTGTTCAAATAAGTACTCATCGCTAGCCACTGCTTTCCAAAATGCCTTACGAAACGCTTTAAAACTCGAAAACTCCCGCCCTCGAAATTTATCCGCAATCTGCATCGGAATTGGCGCTCCTTCTCCCGTCGAGGCTGCACCCAACCAGTTTCCGGAAACTGGTTGTCCGGCGCCACTGGCAATACCGGGATCCTGCCGCCGATCCCTGAACATCGTGAACGTGGGAGGGATCCCGGACTCGATCGGGAAGACGGTGATGAAGCCACCAAATCCGTAGAGATCCAACTCTGGAAACGGATCGATTCGCCCCGTGTCGGGGGTGACGGTAGCGCCTTCATATATCGGCAGGTCAGTGTCGATCAGCGGAAATTCCGTTGAAGGATCCTGCGGTTCTGTCAGCGGCGTCCAGGTGATGACGGGACCGTTGGAGACGGTGCTGCTGGATACGTAGACATTCTTGCGCGCGTCAAAGTGAGCAAGCCTTACCGGCACACTGGCGGGTACTGTCACTCCGTCAGTGGTAACAACGACGATCTCTACCCTGTTGCCTATCGTCCTCGAACCGAGTCTCACTGGCAGGTCGATTTCCCCTCCAGCGGCTGCCAGTTCATACAGGTCGGCAGTTGAATCAGGAGCGAGTTCTGACAGCGGAACACTTACAGAGAAAAGATCACCGTTACCCAGCCTGGAGGGAGCCAATAGAGCGGCGAACCCGACCAGTACCGGCGCTGCTACTGACGCGAGCGCTGCGATAGCCACGGATACCGCTGCACGTAACGCGGTCCTGAGCGCCAAGGAGGTCGCGGGACTAACGCCGAAGGTCCCGGTTGTGCCGGTAAACGCCGGGCCGAACGCCGCCATCGAACCGACATTGGCAAACGAGGGGCTTTGCCACCGAGCCTCTGTTTCCTCGCGCCATTGCGCCATGAGGCGTGCTTGCTCGAGTTGTCGTTGGGTCTCAGCCTCTTCCGCCAGATGAGTCTGTTGCCGCTGGCGCTCTTGTGCCTGCTTTTCCCTTTGCTGCTGTATCTTCAGATTCGCCAGTTGAGCTTGGCGTTGAGCCACGGCGGTAGCTGTATCAATGACTTTCCTGCGAATCTCCAGACTCTGTCTTTCTATTTGTAGTTGCTTTTGTATCTGCTCGATTTGCTGTTCCATGTGAGCTTGGAGACGAGCCTGTTCGGCTGCGAAATGCTGCGCGGCTGCTTCTGCCTTGGCTTCAGCCTCGGCCAGAGCTGTATTCAATGCTGCAATTCGTGCCCTTTTTTGAGCCTCAAACTGAACCAGATTCGCCTGAAGCTGTGCTTTAGCTTTAGCTTGAGCCTCAACAAAAAAGTCAGCTTCCGCCTGTATGCGCGCCTTTTCAGCGGCAACACGTCATGCTTCTTGTTCCGCCGCCAATCGTGCCCGTTCGGCTGCTGCACGCTGTGCGTGCTGCTCAGCAGCGATTCGCTCTCGGTCGTTGGCCTGCACGGCGGCCAGCCACTTGTGAACTTCGACTTGTTGCTGGTTGAGCATTTGAATTGATTGCGCCAGCAGCCTTGCTTCGTGAGCCGCACGGTATGAGGCTGTCCATGCTTGCATCGCAATACCACCAGGCATGACCCTTTGTCCCATGGCCGATGCTGTTTGATAGAACTCAATCAAGCTTCGGTTCAGCGGGTCGCCGCCATAAAACTGATTGGCGAGATCCGTTTTCTGATGGAAGTCAGCGGTCTTTCGGCTCAAAAGAATGTTACGAACGCCTAGTTCACGAATGATCGCGTCTGCGGGAGGGAGCGGATGAGTCGGACCTTCCAGTCTTGTGGCTGCCAGTTCTTGTTCGATGGTTTGTGGAAGTTGGCTTGTGCGCGTTTGATATTCCTGCTCAAGTGATTTTTTGGTTGCGTCTATCGTATGTGAGTTGGCAATAACAATATGGTGGGGGCCAAAGTTGTGGGGGCCAAACATGCCACTATGGGGAAGGGTCGATGAAGTTCCAGATGCGACCGGAATGTGTAATGGTGCAATTGCTGTTATGTGAACAGCTTCGGTCAACTCCCATGTTGGAGGCTTTTGCATACTCATATCCTTTTGAATGTGCTTGTTGAATGGTGGAGTGGTGGGACATTATTCGATTGGCATCGACTCGCTTTTTGCCAACGAGTGGTCGATATGTTTCAAGTTGCAGCAAAACTTTGGTTCATGATTCTGGTAAGGCTGTAAGTAAATGCGTATGGGTTTGAGTTCATTCGGCTGGCTAAAACGATCGAGAGTAAATACTTCTGTTCAAGAAGAAATTTCCCATGTCGTTTCCGGAAGTTTCTCGGAGGGGGGCGTTCTTTTTTTTCAACAGGCATAAAAAAGGCCGCTGCAAACGCAGCGGCCAAAGTAAGACGATTGATCAGGAGCTATAAATCAACGTCAGTGAACACGGGGCGATGAGTCGAAATCTTCAATTCATCTGAAATCGTTTGCCAATGGAGCGGGCGGGTCACACGCCATTGCTTTGTCTTCCAGGCTGTTTGCCTTGAAAGCCCGATAAGCATAAGCGCTTGCCGGCAAAGGAAAAACAGCGAATCCAGACATGCACTGTTGCAGTCTGAGCAACAGTCCCGTTCCCGTACGTGATCACCTTCCATGTAGCAGCTGTCGAGCTTGCGAGGCTGCGTTCGGCTGCGCAGCAGTCGTGAAATCAGCCACCTCGGTATTTTCAGGATGACCGTGCATGCAGGATTTACGACTGCTGCGCAGCCGAACGCAGCCTCGCAAGCTCGACAGCTGCTACAGAGCCCGAGCTCAGTCCTCGACGGACGCTGCGGGTGCGTGTTTGTGCGCCCGATGCGTCTGGCTGATAACCCCCCATCCAGCCCATCCATAACCCGCGCAAATCCCCGTCCCATGCGGGCATTCATCCTTTGGAGGTACATCGCGAATACCTCCTTGGTGCGCTTATCGCTCCCAACGTGCGGCAGTAGGGTGGGGCCTTCTGTCACTCACCGGGGAAGACGCATGACAAAAACAACAATGCGCGCCATCTTCACGCCGCAAGCGCTGGCCGCTGCGGTTGCCTTGGGTTGCTGCGCCCAGGCGCAGGCTGTTTCATTCAACATCGGGGAAATCGAGGGGACCTTTGACTCTTCGCTGTCCGTCGGCGCGAGCTGGGGCATGCGCGATGCCGACAAATCCCTGGTGGGCATCGTCAATGGCGGGACCGGCCAGTCTTCGACCGGGGATGACGGGCGGCTGAACTTCAAGAAGGGCGAAACCTTCTCCAAGATCTTCAAAGGTATTCATGACCTTGAATTGAAGTACGGCGACACCGGGGTGTTCGTGCGTGGCAAGTACTGGTACGACTTCGAACTCAAGGACGAAGACCGCGAGTTCAAGCAGATCAGTGACAGCGGTCGCAAAGAGGGCGCCAAGTCCTCCGGGGCGCAGCTTCTCGACGCCTTCGTCTATCACAACTATTCCATCGCTGATCTGCCGGGCACTGTGCGCGCCGGCAAGCAGGTGGTCAGTTGGGGTGAAAGTACCTTCATCGGCAACTCGATCAACAGCATCAACCCGATCGACGTTTCAGCGTTCCGCCGTCCTGGCGCCGAAATCAAGGAAGGCCTGATTCCGGTGAACATGCTGTTCGCCTCCCAGGGTCTGACCGATCAGCTCTCGGTGGAAGGTTTCTATCAACTGGAGTGGGATCAGACTGTCGTCGACAACTGCGGCACCTTCTTCGGCAACGACGTGGTGGCGGATGGTTGCAACAAGAACTACACCGTTGCCAGCCCGGCGATCGCACCGTTGCAACCGATCGCTGCAGCGTTTGGCCAAGGCTTCGAAGTCAGCAGGGAAGGGGTGATCGTCCCGCGCGGTGGTGACCGCGATGCCCGAGACTCCGGGCAGTGGGGCACGGCGCTGCGCTGGCTCGGCGACGACACCGAGTACGGTCTGTACTTCATGAACTATCACAGCCGTACCCCGACGGTCGGCACCACCACGGCCGGCCTGACAACGCTGGCACGGATCCCGGCCATCGTCGGTGCCGCCAACAGAATCGCGCCCGGTACCGGGTCGGCACTGGCTCAGAGCGTGATGCTCGGTCGCGGCCAGTATTACCTCGAATACCCGGAAGACATTCGTCTGTATGGCGCTAGTTTCTCCACCACCCTGCCCACCGGCACTGCGTGGACCGGCGAGATCAGCTATCGCCCCAACGCTCCGGTGCAAGTCAACACCAACGACCTGACCCTGGCCTTGCTCAACCCGATCGCAGGTGGCGCGGCATCGCCTATCGCGACCACACCAGGTGCCGACAACAAAGGCTACCGCCGCAAAGAAGTGACGCAGGTCCAGAGCACCCTGACGCACTTCTTCGACCAAGTACTGGGCGCCCAACGGCTGACCCTGGTAGGCGAAGCGGCGGTGGTGCACGTCGGTGGTCTGGAGTCGCGCACCAAACTGCGTTACGGCCGTGACTCGGTCTATGGCCAGTACGGTTTTGGCGGCGATACCGACGGCTTCGTCACCTCGACCTCCTGGGGCTACCGCGCCCGGGCGATCCTCGATTACGCCAACGTGATCGGCGGGATCAACCTCAAGCCCAACCTGTCCTGGTCCCATGACGTCGCCGGCTACGGCCCCAACGGGCTGTTCAACGAAGACGCCAAGGCCGTCAGCGTCGGCGTCGATGCCGACTACCGCAACACCTATACCGCGAGCCTCAGTTATACCGATTTCTTCGGCGGTGACTTCAACACCCTGGAAGACCGCGACTTCCTGGCGCTGAGCTTCGGCGTGAACTTCTGATCTGGCTGAGAAGGATGACTTTAATGCGCAAGATGATTCTGCAATGCGGCGCCCTGGCCTTGAGCCTGCTGGCTGCCAACGTGATGGCGGCGGTGTCGCCGGAAGAAGCCAACAAACTGGGCACCAGCCTCACGCCGCTGGGCGCCGAGAAGGCCGGCAACGCCGATGGCTCGATCCCGGCCTGGACTGGCGGCATCCCGAAAAACGCCGGCGCGGTGGACAGCAAGGGTTTCCTGGCTGACCCGTTCGCCAGCGAGAAACCACTGTTTATCATCACCGCCGCGACGGTCGACAAGTACAAAGACAAGTTGTCGGAAGGTCAGGTGGCGATGTTCAAGCGCTACCCGGAAACCTACAAGATCCCGGTCTACCCGACCCACCGCACCGTGGCCGTACCACCGGAAATTTACGAGTCGGCCAAGCGTAGCGCGCTGAACGTGAACAGTATCAACGAGGGTAACGGCCTGGCCAATTTCACCGGCAACCGCTACTACGCCTTCCCGATTCCGAAGACCGGCGTCGAGGTGCTGTGGAACCACATCACCCGCTATCACGGCGGTAACCTGCGACGCATCATCACTCAGGTGACCCCGCAAACGAACGGCAGCTACACGCCGATCCGCTTCGAGGAAGAGATCGCCGTACCGCAACTGATGAAGGAACTGGACCCGGAAAAAGCCGCCAACGTGCTGACTTTCTTCAAGCAATCGGTGACGGCACCTGCGCGTCTGGCGGGTAACGTGCTGCTGGTGCACGAAACCCTCGATCAAGTGAAAGAGCCTCGTCTGGCGTGGATCTACAACGCCGGCCAACGCCGTGTGCGTCGCGCACCGCAAGTGGCTTATGACGGGCCGGGTACTGCCGCTGACGGCCTGCGCACGTCCGACAACTTCGACATGTTCTCCGGTGCACCGGATCGCTACGACTGGAAACTGGTCGGCAAGAAGGAAATGTACATCCCTTACAACAGCTACAAACTCGACTCGCCGAGTCTCAAGTACGACGACATTGTCAAGGCCGGGCACATCAACCAGGACCTGACCCGCTATGAATTGCACCGGGTCTGGGAAGTGATCGGTACGGTCAAGCCGAGCGAGCGGCACATCTACGCCAAACGCCACATGTACCTCGACGAAGACAGCTGGCAAGTGGCGCTGGCAGACCATTACGACGGTCGCGGTCAGCTATGGCGGGTGGCCGAGGGTCACGCTCAGTACTACTACGATCACCAGACCCAGGCCTACACCCTCGAAGCGCTCTACGACATCATTGCCGGCCGATACATTGCCTTGGGAATGAAGAACGAAGAGAAGCACAGTTTTGAATTCGGCTTCGAAGCCAAGGCCGCCGACTACACGCCATCAGCGTTGCGTGCCGAGGGTGTTCGGTAAGGGTTTTGATACATCGACAGTACAAAAGGCGACCGGTTGGTCGCTTTTTTTATGGCGGCCAATCAGCGTGCTGAATACTTCTCAACAAGCGGGTTAGAGAGGGCTAGGGTTGCCGGACAATTATAAAAAGGCACGCCGCAATGACCGCCATGATCCCGTGTCTGGACCGTTCTGGATTCCTGCCCCGTCTGTCCACTCATCACCAGTCACGGGCTCGCTTGACCGAGCCGTTACTGTCTTCCACGGCACGGGTGAAATTACTCTGCGCGCCGGCCGGCAGTGGCAAGACAGCGCTGCTCGCCGAATGCCTGTTGCAGGCACCGCCGCAATGCCGCGCGTTCTGGTTGCCATTGGCTGGCGTGGTGTTGAGCGCTGCGGATTTTCGTCATCGTCTGGCAGAGACACTTGGACTGGCTTCATCGGGCGAGTCCGAGTTGCTGGGGTATCTGTCGCGATTGCAGACGCCAACCTGGCTGTTTCTCGATGACTACTGCCGTGTCCCGAACCCCGAGTTGGACCTGCTGCTGGATCGCATGCTGGCGGTCAGCAGCCCGATGCTGACCTGGTGGTTGGGCACCCGCCGTCGACCGCAATGTAACTGGCCGCGGTTACTGCTCGATGATGAGATCTATGAGTGCGAGCACTCCATGCTGGCGTTCAATCAAAGTGAGATCGCCCAGCTGTTGCGTCATTTGGCACCGGCCGACGCCAATACTGTCGCCGGTAATATCATCCAGCGCAGTGGCGGCTGGTGCGCCGGCGTACGGATTGCACTGCTGCAAAAATGCGACTGGTCACACACCAATACGCTACATGGCCGAACGAACACCTTGCTCGATTACCTGGAACACGAACTGTTCACCACGCTGACGCCGGAGCTGACGGAAGCCTGGCGGGTACTGGCGCATTTGCCGCGATTCAATGCAAGGCTTTGCGATCACCTGTTTGGCGCGGGCGAAGGTGCGCAATGTTTGAGGACATTGCAGGAGTTGGGTTGCTTTATCGAGCCTTGGAAGGACTCGGCAGACTGGCTGCAGATTTTCCCCCCGCTCACTCAGTTGATGCGCGATGAGCAATGGCCGGCGGGACGTTCCTGGCATCGTCGTGCCTGCCAGTGGTTCGCGGCCGAGCTGGACTGGAAAGCCGCGTTTGAGCAGGCCTTGTTGGCTGAAGAGTTCGAGGTCGCAGTCAGCCTGTTGCAGCATTTCAGTTTCGAGCGCCTGTTCGAGGAGCAAATGGTTGTCCTGTTGCTGCGCTTGCATGAACAACAAGGCGAGGAGCTGATGCTCGGGTCGTCGCAATTGGTCGGACTGATCACCGCAGCCTTGCTGTTTGCCGGTCGATTCGAGCAAGCGGCCGATTGCATCGAACATCTGTCTCGATTCACCCCTCAGCCGTCGGCGTTCCTTCAGCGGCAATTGATTGCGCGCTGGCAGGCCCAGCAAGGCTGGCTACTGCATTTGCAGGGGCGCATGGAGGATTCGCGCGCGCATTTTCTTGATGCGCTGACCGTGCTCGGTCCAGACCTCTGGCCCGTGCGCTTGATGTGCCTGTCGGGTTTAACGCAACAAGCCTTGCTCAGGGGCGAGCTCGATGTGGCGCAGGCAATAAACCGAGATGCATTGTGCCTGGCGCGAGCACAAGGCTCGCTGGTGTTCGAAGGGCTGTTGGAACTCGATCACGCGCAATTGTTGGAGCAACGTGGTGCTCCTCAACGTGCCGAAAGCCTGCTTGCGAATATTTCTGATTTGCTCAGTCAGCGTGCTGAGCGACCTGTGCCATTGCTGGGGAGAATCGCGCTGCGTCGTGGTCGGCTTGCCTTGTGCCAGGGACACGATGAGCGCGCCGAGGAATTCTTTCAGGCTGGGCTGGAGATTTGCCTGCGCAGCCACGACAAACGTGTGCTTTATGGTTTCCTCGGTTTGGCGCAGGTGGTGGCCAATCAGCGCGACTATGCCCAAGCGTTTGTCCATCTGCGCGACGCCGAACGCTTGATGCAGCAGCGGAAGATTCCCGACACCGTTTACCGCGGTGTGTTGTTGCAAATCAGCAGTCAAATCTGGCTACAGCAGGGCCGCCCTGAACTGGCCCATGAAGCACTCAGCCGGGTGCTGCGCCATTACCGTGGTCCGCTGGCGCGGCAGGCACCACCGGCGACGATGATGTTGATTGCGCGGAATGAATACTTGCTGGTGTTGGCGCAGGTTTATCTGCACCGGGCCAAAGACCCGATGAGCCAACTCGCACCTCTGCTCGAACAGTCGCAACGGTCGGCCATGCTGGCGCTGGAGGTCGAACTGCTGTTCGCCGGGGCTGAAGTAGCGTGGCAGAACGGCGATTACACTACGGCCAGAGAATCTTTGCGCAAGGGCTTGAGCCTGGTCGATCGCTGTGGCGTACGGCAGGCGCTTCGAGAGTTGCAATTGCGTCAGCCCAACCTTCTATCAACGCTGGGCACTGGCGAAACGTGTCTTGAAAACATAGCAGTTGTGAGTGATGTAAGTCCGCTCAGTCAACGTGAAGTTGAAGTGCTCAAGTTAATTGCGCTGGGTAATTCCAATCAGCAGATTGCAGGACAGCTGTTTATCTCGTTACATACGGTAAAAACTCATGCGCGGCGAATCCATGGAAAGTTAGGTGTTGAACGCAGAACTCAGGCTGTTGCAAAGGCTAAGAGACTAGGGTTGCTGGACTGAGGAAGGATCTGCCGGTTGTTACGGTGCTTTGTATTTTTTATTGCTATTGGAAGTTGCTGAGCTTTTTTTGAGTTGAGTTGGGTGGTGAGCTACATAAAAAGAAAGAGGTTTTAGGTGTTTGTTTTTTTGCGGCAACGTTAGTTTTTGTTGGTCGAATAGTTGGTGTGTTGCCAAAGTCGTTATCAACAAGGATGGTTTAAATGAATGATATAAATAGTGCGAAAAGTCAGCGAGATGCTCGATTGGATTTTTGGAAGGAAAGTTATCAAGAGAAGTACGTTCGACGGTTTCTTGAACTTGAGGCGGAACTACTTAAAAGTGAAATCAACCTGAATGAAGTTCTCGGGCCTCGCGCTTCGCTGAAGGCTTATGCAAATCATCGTGTACGCTCGTGGCTTGACAGCGCGATGGGCGAAGTCCAGGACCCTGACCTGATTTTTGTTAAAACTTCTCATGCCATGACGGTAGGCGGCCGGGAAATCGTCCAGCAAGATCGAAGGACACTTACTGAATTTGCCATCTTAGGCTTGCAGGATAATAGTTCTCAGAAAATAAGTTTTGAAGGTGAAGCCTTACCCGGACTGTCTCCTAACAGGCTTGCGGACTGGCTGCATTCGGCGGATATACGTTCCGACTATGCCCTGATGATAGTGCGGGGAATGCCTGCTGAAGCGAACGAGGCCATGCAGGAACATTTGGCCAGGAAAATTGAGTTCACGCTTTTTTGCGCCAGTGTTGAAATTAATTTCCACCGTCGGCATCAGGAATGGGTAACGCGCTATCTTCAGGGAGATCCGAGTCTTTTTGTTCGTGGCGTTGTTCTTCCGGGTTCCGGCGCTCCGATGAAGGATCTCTTTGTAATCAGCGAGAGAGCTAACCCCAACGGGCCTAATATTCTGTATGCACCCGACGCGCCCAGTGGAGACGTCTGGTACACATTTAATACATTGGCGGAGATGGGCGCGAAAATAGGCGCGTGGGCAGCCAAAACTTCTGAGTTCATCGACACTCACGTGGGGTCATCAAGGATGTCGATGCGCAGACCACCAGCCTGGCTGAAATCATTACAGGATTGACGTACAACGCCGTGATTCTTGCGGCACAAGTTATCAGCCTGGTTATTCCACCTCTGGGTCTGGTGGTCAGTGCCATACAAATCACCAAAAATATTCTGGACGGTGGTCAGGCGTATCTTGAGGGAGATAATAAAAGAGCCTTCGGCCATTTCACGGATGCACTGATTGACCTGGCCACATTGGGTTATGGCAAATACAAAGAACTGGGCAAGCAAGCGATTACTACCACGCAAAAAACGCTGATCAGCTTTGCCAAGGATGCAAAGGAACTTGCAGACCTGATTTCTGCGGCAACCGGACAAAAGGTCCCATACCAAATACTTTTGGAAATCGTTCAGGACGTGCTGAACGATGCTGAAGCAGAGGCCAGCCAAACGATCGTGCGTTGATTCGAACACTCACTAATCATTGAGCTGCATTACTTCTCGGCTTGGCTCATACCCCATCCGCCAACTCACGGCCCGCGTCGCCGCCAGCAATCGCTGCGCCGCCGGGCCGTTTTCGTCGGCGTGAAACAACGACGCCGGGCCGACAATGGTCATCACCGCTGCAACATTTCCGACAGCATTGAATACCGGCGCCGACAACGCATCGACCCCCGGCATCAGCAAGCCATGCACATGATGCAGACCGCGTTCGCGGATCTGTTCGCACAATGCCTTATAGGCCTGATCATCCGCCAGCGCATGGGTCGAACCGCTCTGCAGTTCCTGCTCACGCAAGTCCACGGTTTCACGCTTCGGCAGATAGGCGCCGAACACCAGCCCCGTGGACGAACTGAGCAACGGCAACACCGAGCCCAATTGCGTCACCACCGTCACCGCGCGCACAGCCGGTTCGATATGCACCACGGTTGCGCCCTGGTTGCCCCACACCGCCAGAAAGCAGGTCTCGTTCAACTCATCGCGCAATTCGGCCAGGGGCAGGGCGCCGACTTTCAGCACGTCCATACTGTTGAGTGCGGCGAGACCGACGCGCAAGGCTTCGCGGCCCAGGCCGTAATGGTTGGTGGCAGCATTCTGTTCAGCAAAACCACTGGCGATCAACGCCTGCAAATAGCGGTGAACCTTGCTTGCCGGCATCTGCACGTGTTCGGCCAAGCGTGACAACGAGGTGGATGGCGACAACTCGGCCAAGGCCTTGAGGATGTCGGTGCCGACCTCGGCCGAGCGGACTTTCTGTTTATCGTTGCTGCGCGGCGTTTCCATGGAGGCGGTCTGATCCCGGGACGAATGGGCGTCTTTATAGCTTGACGGTCAATACCAATCAAATTACGTTAAGCGTAATCGAATTACGATAAAAATAACCCAGGCGTGCCGAGACCTCTTCAACGGAGCGGCCATTGCCTACTCCCTGTTCAGGAGGCTCCATGAACCTCGATTCAACGGCGCCCGAGCTGGCTTATCAGTCCGGCTTCGGCAACGAATTCAGCAGCGAAGCGTTGCCCGGCGCACTGCCCGTCGGCCAGAACTCCCCGCAAAAAGCGCCTTACGGTCTCTACACCGAACTGTTCTCCGGCACGGCATTCACCATGCCTCGCAGCGAAGCGCGGCGGACCTGGATGTACCGCATTCAGCCGTCGGCCAATCACCCGGCGTTCGTCAAACTGGATCGGCAACTGGCCGGCGGCCCGTTGGGTGAAGTGACCCCCAACCGCCTGCGCTGGAACCCGCTGAATATTCCGAGCGAACCCACCGATTTCATCGACGGGCTGGTGAGCATGGCCGCCAACTCGGGCGCGGAAAAACCGGCCGGGATCAGCATCTATAGCTACCGCGCCAACCGCTCCATGGAGCGCGTGTTTTTCAACGCCGATGGTGAACTGTTGCTGGTGCCGGAACTGGGACGCTTGCGCATTGCGACCGAATTGGGCGTGCTGGAACTGGAGCCACAGGAAATCGCCGTGCTGCCACGCGGTCTGAAATTTCGCGTCGAACTGCTCGACCCGCAAGCTCGCGGCTACATCGCCGAGAACCATGGCGCGCCGCTGCGCCTGCCGGACTTGGGGCCCATCGGCAGCAATGGCCTGGCCAATGCCCGGGACTTTCTGACCCCGGTCGCCCATTACGAAAACCTCAAGCAACCAACCACGCTGGTGCAGAAATTCCTCGGCCAGTTGTGGGGCTGCGAACTCGATCATTCGCCGCTGAACGTGGTCGCCTGGCACGGCAATAACGTGCCGTACAAGTATGACCTGCGTCGTTTCAACACCATCGGCACGGTCAGCTTCGATCACCCGGATCCGTCGATCTTCACCGTCCTGACGTCGCCGACCAGCGTCCACGGTCTGGCCAATCTGGACTTCGTAATCTTCCCGCCGCGCTGGATGGTGGCCGAGAAAACTTTCCGTCCACCGTGGTTCCATCGCAACCTGATGAACGAATTCATGGGCCTGATCAAGGGCGAGTACGACGCCAAGGCCGAAGGCTTCGTGCCCGGCGGTGCGTCCTTGCACAGTTGCATGAGCGCCCACGGCCCTGACGGCGAAACCTGCACCAAGGCGATCAACGCCGAACTGGCCCCGGCGAAAATCGACAACACCATGGCCTTCATGTTCGAGACCAGCCAGGTGCTGCGCCCGAGCCGATTCGCCCTCGATTGCCCGCAACTGCAAAACAACTACGATGCCTGCTGGGCCACGCTGCCCGCCACTTTCGACCCGACCCGGAGATAACCCATGACTCAGACTTCCATCACTCGTAGCTGGGTTGCCTCCGCCAACGATCACGCTGATTTCCCGCTGCAAAACCTGCCATTGGGCGTGTTCAGCGTGAAGGGTTCGGCACCGCGCAGTGGCGTGGCCATTGGCGAACATATCTTTGATCTGGAAGCTGCACTGGATGCCGGTCTGTTCGATGGCGTCGCAAAAACTGCAGTCGAAGCCACCCGTGGCGGCCAGTTGAATGCGTTCTTCGAACTGGGTCGTGACGCTCGCGTTGCCCTGCGCGAACGCCTGCTGGAACTGTTCAAAGAAGGCAGCACCCTGCACGGCAAGATCGAAGCCCAAGGCGCAAAACTGCTGCCACTGGCGGCGAATTGCGAGATGCACCTGCCAGCGAAAATCAACGACTACACCGATTTCTACGTCGGCATCGAGCACGCGCAGAACGTCGGCAAACTGTTCCGTCCCGACAACCCGTTGCTGCCGAACTACAAGTACGTGCCGATCGGTTATCACGGCCGCGCTTCGACCATTCGTCCGTCCGGCACCGACGTTCGCCGTCCGAAAGGCCAGACGCTGCCAGCCGGCCAGACCGAGCCAACTTTTGGCCCGTGCGCACGTTTGGACTATGAGCTGGAACTGGGCATCTGGATCGGTCAGGGCAACGAGATGGGCGACTCGATCGCCATCGGTGACGCCGCCGATCACATCGCCGGTTTCTGCCTGCTCAACGACTGGTCGGCGCGGGACATCCAGGCCTGGGAATACCAGCCGCTGGGGCCGTTCCTGTCGAAAAGCTTTATCACCAGCATCTCGCCGTGGGTGGTGACTGCCGAAGCGCTGGAGCCGTTCCGTCGTGCTCAACCGGCACGTCCGGAAGGTGATCCGCAGCCGCTGCCGTACCTGTTCGACAAACGCGATCAAGCCGCTGGCGCCTTCGACATCGAGCTGGAAGTGCTGCTGCTCACCGAAGGCCTGCGCGAGCAAAAACTGCCGGCCCATCGCCTGACCCTCAGCAACACCCAACACATGTACTGGACCGTGGCGCAAATGGTCGCGCACCACAGCGTTAACGGTTGCCAATTGCAGGCCGGTGACCTGTTCGGTTCGGGTACCTTGTCCGGCCCGGAAAATGGTCAGTTCGGTAGCCTGCTGGAAATCACCGAGGGCGGTAAAAAGCCGATCGAACTGGCGTCCGGCGAGGTGCGTAAGTTCCTTGAGGACGGCGACGAAATCATCCTGCGCGCCCGTTGCAGCCGCGAGGGTTTTGCCTCCATCGGTTTCGGCGAATGCCGCGGCAAAGTGCTGCCGGCGCGCTAAGAGGATCGGGTCATGGAACTCTATACCTACTATCGTTCGACTTCGTCCTATCGGGTGCGCATTGCATTGGCGCTCAAGGGGCTGGATTACCAGGCGCTGCCGATCAACCTGATCGCGCCGCCAGGTGGCGAACATCGACAGCCGCCGTATCTCGCCGTTAACCCGCAAGGCCGAGTGCCGGCCTTGCGCACTGACGTAGGCGAACTGCTGATCCAGTCGCCGGCGATCATCGAGTACCTGGAGGAACGTTATCCACAGGTGCCGCTGCTCTCCAAAGACCTCGCTGCCCGCGCCCATGAGCGTGGTGCGGCGGCAGTGATCGGCTGCGACGTGCATCCGCTGCACAACGTCAGCGTACTCAACAAGCTGCGGCAGTTGGGGCACGATGAATCGCAGGTGGTGGAATGGATCGGGCACTGGATCAGCCAAGGGTTGGCGACGGTGGAGCAGTTGATCGGCGATGAGGGTTATTGCTTTGGTCCGATGCCTGGGCTGGCGGATACCTATCTGATCCCGCAGCTGTATGCGGCCGAGCGCTTCAGCATTTCACTTGAGGCCTATCCGCGAATTCGTCGAGTGGCGGCGTTGGCGGCCACACATCCGGCATTCATCAAGGCGCATCCGGCGAACCAGCCAGACACTCCTTGACGCTTCACACCAGCCCAATGTGGGAGCGAGCCTGCTCGCGAAGAGAGCGTGTCAGTCGACATTAATGCAGCTGACACACCGCATTCGCGAGCAGGCTCGCTGCCACAAGGGATCAGTGGACGATGGAGTTTGGCGGTAGGTGCCCTAATCGCTCAGTCAGGCGAATCCGCTGGATCGGGTCGTCGCTAAGCAGCAGGGCATGCTCCAGGTCAAAGCGCTCGGCGTTCGGGCAATCCAGCCGTTGATAGAGGCTGGCCCGGGCCAGGTAGTCGGAGGCGCTGGCGTTGCCCAGTTCCAGCACACGTTCGGCGTCGATCAGGGCGCCGATGTAGTCATCTTGAGAAAGGTGTAACTGACGCAGGTTGCGCGACAGCCGCTGCAGCATTTGCACCGGCTCGGCGGTGAGCAAATGCTCGGCGCTGAGCTTCATGTTCGGGCCGTACTGGCGTTGCAGCAGTTCCCGGCAATCGTTGGGGTACAAGCGACGTCCGCCGCATGGGTCGAGCAGGTGGTCGGCGCCCGGTACTCGTAGCAGGAAATGCCCGGGGAAGTTGACCCCGACCAAGGGGATCTCCAGACCTTTGGCCAGTTCCAGAGCAATCAACCCCAGACTCAGCGGCTGCCCACGTCTGCGTTCCAGCACTTTATTGACCAGCGCGACGTGCGGACGCAATGGCGTGGAGTCGTCCTGAGCGAATCCCAGATCATTCATACGCCGTAACAACGGCTGGGCCAACTCGCTGACCGGTAACATTGGCAAACCATAACTGACCCGTTGTTGCAGGACCTTGAAATCGTTCAGCACCGCCTCGGGATTGACCTCACTGTCGTGTTCGGCGGCAATCCACAGCGCCGCCTCGAACAGCGCGGGCGGTGAACGTTGCAGGCAGTCGAAGAAACGTTGGCGGGGCGTCATCAAAATCTCCGGGTAATGCCTCGTTTTAGCCCCGTCTCCGTCATTCGTCCAGTGCCGCACATAGGCGGTTGCAGGTTATGTCCGAAAGTCTGCATGGCGGCGGCGCTTATTCCCGTGCGCTTCTGCAATTTTTGAGCGCAAGCCTATACTGGCGACTACAAGAGGTCTTTCGGGAGCCCTACGATGTTCGCTCTCATGCAAAGCACTCGCCTTGAATCGCTGCATCTGAGCGTCGACCCGGTCACCGGGTTGAAGGCGGTGATTGCCATCCATAACAGCCGTCTGGGGCCTGCCCTCGGCGGGTGTCGTTACCTTGCCTATCCCAGCGATGAGTCCGCCATCGAGGATGCGGTGCGCCTCGCCCAAGGCATGAGTTACAAGGCGGCGCTGGCCGGCCTGGCTCAGGGTGGCGGCGTTGCGGTGATTGTTCGCCCGGTTCATGTGGAAAACCGCGCCGCGCTATTCGAAGCCTTCGGGCGCTGCATCAATCAACTCGACGGCCGCTACATCACCGCCATCGACAGTGGCACCTCCGTGGCGGACATGGATTGCATCGCCCAACAGACCCAACACGTCACCAGCACCACCTCGGCAGGCGACCCAGCGCCGCACGCGGCGATGGGCGTGTTCACCGGCATCCGTGCCACCGCCATGGCCCGGCTGGGCAGCGATAACCTCGAAGGCCTGCGAGTGGCGATTCAAGGGCTCGGCAACGTCGGCTTTGCCCTCGCCGAACAACTGCATGCCGCCGGTGCCGAACTGCTGGTCAGTGACATCGATCACGGCAAAGTGCAATTGGCGATGGAGCAACTCGGCGCTCACCCGATCGCCAACGACGCGCTGCTCAGCACCCCTTGCGACATTCTCGCGCCATGCGGCCTCGGTGGCGTGCTCAACAGCCACAGCGTGACGCAACTGCGCTGCGCAGCGGTGGCCGGCTCGGCGAACAACCAGCTGACCCATCTGGAAGTTGCTGATCAACTGGAGCGGCGGGGCATTCTGTATGCGCCGGATTACGTGATCAATTCCGGCGGGCTGATCTACGTTTCGCTCAAACACCGCGGCGAAGAGCTATCGACCATCACCGCACACCTGTCGAAAATCAGCTCCCGACTGACCGAAGTCTTCGCCCATGCTCAGGCGGAAAAACGCTCACCTGCACGGGTGGCAGACGAACTGGCGGAAAAAGTGCTGTACCGATGAGGTTGCAACCGATGAAGGAGTGAGGGCCTATCCGGCAGACTTGCTCCCAAAGCCTGGCGCCACAAGCGTCAGGCTTGACTGACGCACGCTGACGCGGCGTGCCAGGAGCCCCTGTGATGCTTCACAAGGTTGAGCTGCCTTACACCCGTTTTTTATCCCCTGAAGGCCAATTGCTCGGCGATCTTCCCACTTGGGCCGACGATTTTAATCTGCTGACGCGCCTTTATCGGCAGATGGTCCTGACCCGCCTTTTCGATCAGAAAGCCGTCGCCTTGCAACGCACCGGGCGCATCGGCACTTATGCGCCGACGTTGGGCCAGGAAGCCATTGGCGTCGCCGTCGGCAGCGTGATGCACGCCGAAGACGTGCTGATTCCGTATTACCGAGACACCGCCGTGCAGTTGATGCGCGGGGTGCGCATGGAGGAAATCCTCCTGTACTGGGGTGGCGACGAGCGCGGCAGCGACTTTGCCGAACCGGCGGCGGCCCAGGACTTTCCGATCTGTGTGCCGATTGCCACCCAGGCCCTGCATGCCTGCGGCGTCGCCAGCGCCTTTAAAATCCGCGGCGAGCACCGGGTCGCCGTCACCACCTGCGGTGACGGCGCCACCAGCAAAGGCGATTTCCTCGAAGCCCTCAACGTTGCTGGTGCCTGGCAGTTGCCGGTGGTGTTCGTGGTCAATAACAACCAATGGGCGATCTCGGTGCCACGGCGAATTCAGTGCGGCGCCCCGACGCTGGCACAGAAAGCGATCGGTGCCGGGTTCCACGGTGAGCAGGTCGACGGCAATGACATGCTCGCGGTTTACGACCGAGTACAGGCGGCCCTTGAGCGGGCGCGCCACGGTAAAGGTCCGGTGTTGCTGGAATGCCTGAGCTATCGCCTCGGCGACCACACCACCGCCGACGATGCCACACGCTACCGGCCGGCGGACGAGGTCAAGCAGGCCTGGCTGGAAGAACCGGTCAAACGCCTGCAACGCTTCATGGTCGGCCAAGGCGTATGGGACGAAGGCCGCGAACAGGCGCTGATCAGCGAATGCCAGGGCCTGGTGCAGCGTGCTGTGGATAACTTCGAGGCAGCGGGGACTCAGGCGCCCGAATCGGTCATGGATTACGTCTATGCCCAATGGCCGGCGTCCCTCGCCGGGCAGCGTGAAGAGTTGCTCGAACGGGCGGCACGCCGCGCGGGAGATTCGAGCCATGAGTAACGGCAAAGTCACGTTGCTGGACGCGGTGAATCTCGCGCTGCATCGGGCGATGAGCGAAGACGAGAACGTCATCGTCCTCGGTGAAGACGTCGGGGTGAACGGCGGCGTGTTTCGCGCCACCCAAGGGCTGCGCGACAGCTTTGGCTTCAAGCGAGTGATTGACTCGCCGTTGGCCGAAACCATGCTCGGCGGACTGGTGGTGGGGATGGCCGCTCAGGGCCTGAAACCGGTGGTGGAAATCCAGTTCATGGGTTTCATCTACGCGGCCATGGAACACCTGGTGTCCCACGCCAGCCGCATGCGCAATCGCACACGCGGGCGGATCACGTGCCCGATGGTCATGCGCACACCGATGGGCGCAGGGATTCGCGCGCCGGAACATCACAGTGAAAGCACTGAAGCATTGTTCGCGCACATTCCAGGGCTGCGGGTGGTGATTCCGTCTTCGCCGGCCCGGGCCTATGGCTTGTTGCTGGCGGCCATCGATGACCCTGATCCGGTGGTGTTTCTCGAACCGACCCGGCTCTATCGCATGAATCCGCAAACGCTGGTGGATGACGGTAAACGCCTGCCACTGGACAGCTGTTTCACCCTGCGCGAAGGCAGCGACATCACGCTGATCAGCTGGGGCGCCAGTGTGATGGAAACCCTGCAAGCCGCCACCGCATTGGCCGAGCGGGGCGTCTCGGCAGAAGTGATCGATGTCGCGAGTATCAAGCCGCTGGACCTCGACACGCTGGAAGCCTCGGTGCGCAAGACCGGTCGTTGCGTGATCGTCCACGAGGCGCCTCGCTCCTGTGGTGTCGGCGCGGAAATCGCCGCGAGTCTCTACGAACGGGTGTTGCTGGAATTGCAGGCGCCGATCCAGCGGGTTACTGCGCCGGACATTCCGCCGCCGCTGTATCGACTGGAATCGCTGTACATGCCCAACGTCGAAGACATTCTTCACGCCTGTGACACGGCACTGCTGCACCTCTAAAAAGACGCTTGAGCCCAATCCAAGGAGCCGCGATGAAATATTTCAAACTGCCGGATCTGGGCGAAGGTTTGCAGGAGGCGGAAATCGTCCGTTGGCACGTCGCAGTCGGCGATACCGTCAAGGCCGATCAGCTGCTGGTGTCGGTAGAAACCGCCAAGGCGCTGGTGGATATCCCTGCACCCTATGACGGCGTGGTGGCAAAACTCTACGGCGGCGAGGGCGACATTATTCACGTCGGTGAACCCTTGCTCGGTTACGAAGGCGAAGCCGATGCGGGCACCGTAGTGGGGCGACTCGAAGGTGGCGGCAGCAGTCAGGAGGACTCGTTTTTCATCGGGGCGGCCCCCTCGACCCGAGAACACTTGGCGACTCGCGCCACCCCGGCCGTGCGACAACTGGCTCGGCAACTCGGCGTGGAGTTGAGCGGGTTGACGGGCTCCGGCCACGAGGGGCTGATCACCCGCACGGATGTGGAAAGCGCGGCTCAAACTGAACGCGAGCGCTTCGGCGGCGAACGGTTGCGCGGTGTGCGGCGCAGCATGGCGCTGAACATGGCGCGGTCCCATGCGGAAGTGGTGCCGGTGACGATTTTCGGTGACGCCGACCTGCATCGCTGGGGGCAGGCACGCGAACCGCTGATTCGTCTCGCCAAAGCGATGGCGGCAGCGTGCGCCGTGGAGCCCATGCTCAACAGCGCCTTCGACGGCAAAACCCTGTCGCTCAAACAACACGAACGGCTCGATTTGGGCATCGCCGTGGACACCCCGGACGGATTGTTTGTGCCGGTGCTGCGCGATGTCGGTCATCGCACCCCGGCTGATTTGAAGGAAGGCGTCATGCGATTAAGGGCCGACGTGCAGGCGCGATCGATTCCGCCCAAGGAAATGATGGGGGCGACCCTGACGTTGTCGAATTTCGGCACCTTGTTCGGTCGCTACGCCAACCCGGTGGTGGTGCCGCCGCAAGTGGCAATCCTCGCCGCTGGCGCGATCCGCGACGAACCGGTGGCGGTCGATGGCGCAGTAGTGGTGCACCCGGTCCTGCCGCTGTCTCTGACCTTCGATCATCGCGTGGTGACGGGCGGCGAGGCGGCGCGTTTTTTCAAGGCCCTGGTCGAGGCGCTGGAACAACCCGACGCTTAGGTTTTTCGCAGGCATGAAAAAGGCCCTGAGTCTTTTGACTCAGGGCCTATTCAATTCGGGCGTTGCTTACTTGGCAGCCTTGGGCGCTTTAGCGGGCTTGGTCGGCTCAGCACTCGCGACTTCAGCAGGTGCAGGCGCTTCAACAGGTGCAGATTTTTCAACCACTTCAGCCGGCGCATTCAGCAGTTCGGACAAAGCATCCGGCTGACTCTTGAACGCCTTGGCGAACACATCGCGGTTCTTCGCCATGTAGATCCCGGCTTCTTCCACTTGCTGTTCGGTCAGGGACGGAACGGCTTTTTGCAACACTTCAGCCAGCAACTCGGCCAGTTCGAGCATTTTGTCATGACGGTCAGCTTCGGCTTTATCCATGAACAAGCGCTCCAGATCTCGGCTGCTGCGGTATACCACTTCGACGGCCATTCACCACCTCACATGCCTTCACATTAAGTTGTCTTATTCGACTACTGTATTTATATACAGCGAAAAGGATAAGCGAATCCCTGCGCTTTGGGTAGTGGCTTTTTAATGTAGACCGAATTCAGGTGGTCTGCGCAAGACCTGTGGGAGCCGAGCTTGCTCGCGATGAGGCCCTCGAACTCTCCACAAAAGTGTCCAATGGCAGCCTATCGCCATCTCACCCAACAGCCCCTGGCCTTTTTTCTGCATGCAGAACAACCGTCACGTCCAACCCGCATCATCCGCTCGAACCGAGCTAAGGAAGAATCATCGTGAAAATAAACTGGGCCGAGAACCTGCGGCAGAACGTGCACCAACTGGCCGAGTCTCTGGGCAACCTGTTCGTCGAGACCTTCCACTATCTGGCGTTGTTCGCCATCGGTGCAGTCACCGCGTGGGCGGCGGTGATGGAGTTTTTGCAGATGATCGAGGCGGGGCACATCAAGATCGATGACATCTTGCTGCTGTTCATCTACCTGGAACTGGGGGCGATGGTCGGGATTTACTTCAAGACCAACCACATGCCGGTGCGCTTCCTGATCTACGTGGCGATCACTGCGCTGACGCGACTGCTGATCTCCAACGTTTCGCACCACAACCCGCCGGATATCGGCATCATCTACCTGTGCGGCGGGATTCTGCTGCTGGCGTTCTCGATTCTGGTGGTGCGTTACGCCTCGTCGCAATTCCCTTCGGTGAAGATCGAACACCCGCAACGCAAGATCGGTGCGGGTTCCGGTGAGCATCCCGAAGTGGAGAAGGGCGAGCTTTAAAGCCTCATGGCTGGCCGGCTGTGGCCCTTGACGCGTGGCGGCGGCAGGTTGCGATTGTCGCCGTCGGTCATGGCTTCGAGGATGGCCACGGCGCTGTGGCCCTGTTCGATAGCGATGCCGAATTGAATGCTTTGCACCAGGCGTTTGAGGCGCTGGGGGTCATTGCGTTGTTCGGCGCTGATCATCCGTTTGGCGACCACACGACCGCTGTCGGACAGGGTCAGCATGATGCTGCCGTCCAGCCCCTGAATGCTCAGGTTGATCTGATAATCCGGTGCAAAGGCATCGGTAATGAGCTGAAAAGGGTTGTCCATGATGCGTTACCGCCTGATTGAACGTGCAGTTGTTGACCCACCGTGATCGGGATTAGTTCGCAACACCAGACCACCGGCATTCCATGTTCATGTACTTTCACCCGTGCAACGTAGGAGCTGCCGAAGGTTCGGGCCGCGTTCGGACGATCTTTTGATCTTGATGTTCGGTGAAGGCGCTGAAGATCAAAAGATCGCAGCCTGCGGCAGCTCCTACGGTGTCGTAGCAAGGGGCATGCCGGAAAAATTGTCGAACAATAGACACGGCAAAAAAGAGGCGGGCATCGTGGCCCGCCTTCTTTTTGCCTGCCCGTTTCAGGGCATGAATGAGTAGATGATCGCAGACAGTGCAATCAAACCGATCAACACCACGAACACGTTCGAGGCCTGACCCGAATACTGGCGCAAAGCCGGCACGCGGCGGATGGCGTACATCGGCATCAGGAACAGCAGGCACGCGATGATTGGCCCACCGAGGGTTTCGATCATGCCGAGGATGCTTGGGTTGAACGTCGCCACGGCCCAGCAGCTGAGGATCATGAACAGCGCAGTGATGCGGTTCAGCCAGCTCGTCGACATCACCCGGCCACGGCCGCGCAGGCTTTTCACGATCAGGCCCTGAAAGCCTTCACTGGCGCCGATGTAATGCCCGAGGAAGGACTTGGTGATCGCCACCAGCGCAATCAGCGGCGCGGCGTAAGCGATGACTGGCGTCTGGAAATGGTTGGCCAGGTACGACAGGATCGAGATGTTCTGCGCCTTCGCCGCCGCCAAATCAGCTGGGGACAGGGCCAACACGCAGCTGAAGCAGAAGAACATCACCGTCACCACCATCATCGCGTGGGCGATGGCGAGGATGCCGCTGCTTTTGCGTTCGGCCTGCTCGCCATAGCGCTGTTTCTGATCGACGGAGAAGGCGGAAATGATCGGCGAATGGTTGAACGAGAACACCATCACCGGGATCGCCAGCCACAGCGTTTTAAAGAACAGCGGCATGGCCATGCCTTCGCTCGCTACGTTTTCAAACTACCTGCTTCGGAATGCTCCTCAGCACTCCACCCAGCTCACCGCCAGGCCGCCCCGTGAAGTCTCTTTGTATTTGTCATGCATGTCGGCGCCGGTATCGCGCATGGTGCGGATTACCCGGTCCAGGGAAATGAAGTGTTTACCGTCGCCGCGCAGGGCCATTTGCGTGGCGTTGATCGCCTTTACGGCAGCGATGGCGTTGCGCTCGATGCACGGCACTTGCACCAGCCCGCCGACCGGGTCGCAGGTCAGGCCGAGGTTGTGTTCCAGACCGATTTCGGCGGCGTTTTCCAATTGCTCAGGCGTGGCGCCGAGCACGTCCGCCAGACCGGCGGCGGCCATGGCACAGGCGGAGCCGACTTCGCCCTGGCAGCCAACTTCGGCGCCAGAGATAGACGCGTTTTTCTTGCAGAGAATGCCTACAGCCGCCGCGCCCAAGAAGAACGCGACAACGTCATCGTCCGACGCGTCCGGGTTGAATTTCATGTAGTAGTGCAGCACCGCCGGAATGATCCCCGCCGCGCCGTTGGTCGGCGCCGTGACCATGCGACCGCCCGCTGCGTTTTCTTCGTTCACGGCGAGGGCAAACAGGTTGACCCATTCCATGGCCGACAGGGTGGAGGTGATGACATTCGGCTTGCCGATTTCCAGCAGGCTGCGGTGCAATTTCGCCGCGCGGCGCGGAACATTCAGACCGCCGGGCAGGATGCCTTCGTGGCGCAACCCTTGCTCGACGCATTCGCGCATCACCGACCAAATGTGCAGCAGGCCCTGACGGATTTCGGCTTCGCTGCGCCAGGCCAGTTCATTGGCCATCATCAACTCGGAAACCCGCAGGCCGTGCTGGTTGCAGAGCTTGAGCAATTCGGCGGCGCTGGAAAAATCGTACGGCAGCACCACGTCGCTGGTGGGCGCGATGCCGGACTCGGCTTCGGCCGCTTCGATGATGAAACCACCGCCAATCGAGTAGTACGTTTGCTCCGACAACTCACCGGTTTCGCCAAAGGCTGTCAGGGACATGGCGTTGGGGTGGTAGGGCAGGCTCTCGTCGAGTAGCAAGAGATCGCGTTGCCAGTTGAAGGCGATGGTGGTTTTGCCTGCCAGAGACAGTTCGCCGGTTTCTCGCAGGGTCTGGATTCGGCTGTCAATGGACGTGGGATCGATGCTGTCCGGCCATTCGCCCATCAGGCCCATGACGCAGGCGCGATCGGTGGCGTGGCCGACGCCGGTGGCGGAAAGGGAACCATAAAGGCGGATTTCTACCCGACGTACGGCGTCGAGCAAATCCTGGTCAATCAGTGCCTGGGCGAAGGTCGCGGCGGCGCGCATCGGGCCGACGGTATGGGAACTGGACGGACCGATGCTGACTTTGAAGAGATCGAAAACACTGATAGCCATGCTAAAGCCTATACAAGCAATGGAAGAGAAATCGCTGCCATTTTTGTAGGACAAGCGCAATGTCGGCGATACTGCCTACCTCGGTCCTACGCGACCAACGAAACTTCCTAAGACAGCCTTTAGCGGGACTAAACAATGAGTCGCCAATTGCACGCCCAGACTTACGTCTGGCTGCACGTGTTTTCCTGTGCCGCACGGCACTTGTCGTTCACCCGCTACGCTGAAGAACTGCACATCACGCCGGGTGCGGTCAGTCAGCAAATTCGACAACTGGAAGAGCGGCTGGGGTTTCGACTTTTTCACCGTCGTGCTCGGGGCGTGGAGTTGAGCGCCGAAGGCCAGCGACTGGCCATCACCGTCAACGAGGCCTACGGCAGCATCGATGCCGAATTGCGACGACTGGACGCGGGAATGATCAGCGGGATTTTGCGGCTGCGCTCGATTCCATCGTTCCTGAGCAAGTGGCTGACGCCGCGTCTGCCACGTTTGCAGCAGCGATTCCCGGACATTCAGTTACGGCTGGTGGCCGAGGACAGCAGCGTGCCGCTGCACGAGGGCGACTTCGACCTGGCCATCGACCTGAATGACGGCAGCTATCCCGGTTTGTTATCCACAACCTTGCTCGACGAACAGATATTTCCGGTCTGCGCCCCAAGCCTGTTGCGCGGCCGCCCGCCGCTGCATGGCCCGGCAGACTTGATGCATTTCCCGTTGCTGCACGACATTACCGCCTGGCGCGGCAGTTATGAGTACGCGGAATGGGAGTTCTACCTCAACGCCATCGGCTTTGAGGGTGCGGACGTGCGGCGCGGGCACACCTTCAATCGCAATCACCTGACCATCGAAGCGGCGATCGCCGGGATGGGCGTGGCGATTGCACGGCGAACGTTGCTGAACGATGAGCTGGAGCGGGGGACGTTGATCGTGCCGTTTGGCCTGGCGGTGCCCAATCACAAGCGTTACGTGCTGCTCTATGCGCCTGGGGCGCTGAGCCATCCGGGCGTGCGCGCGGTGCATGACTGGCTGGTGGAGGAAGCGGGGATCTTTCGAAGCCTGCACCCGCTGGCGGAGCGGCAGATGTGAGCAATTGTGACAAAAGAGCGAGGCGACCCAACTCCCGACCTTAACAGCGCTTTTGCTCCTTGTCCGGCTTTTTTTGCGTATGAAAATTTATCTTTTTTTAGGGGTTGAATTGTTCTGCGAGCAGACCGATTGTGTAACCAAGAGGTCACGGTGATGAAGCCCAAGGGCCAGCCGAAGGGCCTCTCGCGAGCTAGCTGAAATAAGGGATGAACTATGCAAATCCAAGTCAACAGCGATAACCATATTCAAGGCAGCATCCGACTGGAGGAGTGGGTACGTACTACCATTGAGAGCACGCTCGAACGTTATGAAGAGGACCTGACACGCGTCGAGGTTCATCTGCGGGACGAGAACGGCGACAAGCCCGGTCCCCATGACATGCGCTGTCAGCTGGAAGCGCGGCCAAAAGGCCACCAACCGATTTCTGTAACCCATAAAGCCGACTCCCTGGAACTGGCGATCGACGGGGCGGCCGAAAAACTCGAACATGCGCTGGAACATCTGTTCGGCAAACTGCGGGGCAAACCACGTGCCGCTGTGGTGCCGTTCGAGAGGGGCGCTCATGCTGATGTGCTCTTGGAAGAAGAGTTTCTCGAGAACGAACAGGCTGCGCAAAACGGCTGAAGCCTGATTCACCTTTTACCTTCCCACCACTGAAAACGGGCCTGCTTATGCAGGCCCGTTTTGGTTTGTGCTGATCGTCATTTGGACTGCCGTAACAACGATCCCGTCGGATCTCTTTTGCGTATGAGAATATTTATCATTAATATTGCGGCCTTGTTGGCCCCGTGACATTCACGAGGCCTCACCCGTTTCAAGGTCGAAACATGAAAGGCAAAATCACCGCGCTCCCCGTTTCCTATCGCCTGGCCGTCACTTCCCGAGTGCTGGCCGCTGTGCTGGGGGGGTACCTCGTCGCGGCATTGGCCAGTGTCAGCCTGACGATGTGGCTGCCCATGGCTCGTGACGAAGCGGTGGTCACCGGGATGATGACCTCGTTTCTGGTCTATCTGGTCGCCGTACTCTGGTGTTTTGCCTGCCGCAGTGCGTGGCAAGCCTGGTTCGGATTGATCGTACCGAGCGTGGTTTTGGCCGCTGTGTCGGGGCTGGCGTACTGGATGGGCCACGCATGAAGGAGGGCTTTCGACAGGCCATGGCCTGGCTGCACACCTGGGCCGGGTTGATCTTCGGCTGGCTGCTGTTCGCGATTTTCCTGACCGGCACGCTCGCCTATTTCAAGGATGAGATCAGCCACTGGATGCAGCCGGAAATTCCCGCCCGTTCGCTGTCCTCCGAAGCCAGTTTGACCCTGGCCCAGCACTATCTTGAGCAGCACGCCGCCGGCGCCTCGCGATGGCTCATCGATTTGCCGGATGCTCGCGAACCCGGGCTGTCGGTGAGGTGGCAGCAAGCACCGGCCAAGCCCGGCACGCGCGGTCAATTCACCGAAAAACGCCTCGATCCGCAAACCGGCGCAGAAGTGCAGGGCCGGGACACTCGCGGTGGCGAGTTCTTTTACCGCTTCCACTTTCAGTTGCAGATGCCCTATCCGTGGGGTCGCTGGCTGTCGACCCTCGCAGCGATGGTGATGTTCGTCGCGCTGATCAGCGGGATCATCACCCACAAGAAAATCTTCAAGGACTTCTTCACCTTCCGCCCGCGCAAGGGCCAGCGCTCCTGGCTCGACGGGCATAACGCGGTGGGCGTTCTGGTGTTGCCGTTTCATCTGATGATCACTTACAGCAGCCTGGTGATTTTCATGGCGATGGTGATGCCGGCGAGCATCCTTGCCTCGTACAAAGGTGATGTCGAGGCGTTTTACGATGAGGTGTTTCCGGCGTCCAATACGCCCGAAATGGCAGGCAAACCGGGCCAGTTGGCACCGTTGGCACCACTGCTGGAACGGGCCAGCGAGCAGTGGTCGGGCGGGCGAACCGGGTGGCTGACGGTCAACAGTCCGGGCGATGCGAATGCCTCGGTCATTCTTGCGCGTGACGGTGCCGACCGAGTGGTCCATGACTTTGGCAGCGCGGTGACATTCAACGGCGTGACCGGGCAGCTACTCAGCACGACGCCGAAGCAAGCGCTGCCGATGGCGATTGCCGGCAGTTTCTATGGTTTGCACATGGGCCATTTCGCCGGTCCGGTGTTGCGCTGGCTGTACTTCATGTGTGGTTTGGCGGGCACCGCGATGATCGGTACCGGGCTAGTGGTCTGGCTCGGCAAGCGTCAGCTCAAACATACGAAGAGCGGTGTGATGCCGTTTGAGTTGAGACTGGTGGAAGTGCTGAACATCGCCAGCATGTCGGGGTTGATGGTCGCGGTGGCGGCATTCTTCTGGGCCAATCGATTGTTGCCGGTCGGGATGGCCGGGCGGGCGGATTGGGAAGTGAACAGCTTCTTCATCGTCTGGGGCTTGAGTGTGTTGCATGCCATGGTCCGCCGTGGTCGCGCAGCGTGGGTCGAACAGTTGGCGCTGGCGGCGTTGCTGTTCTGTGCGGTGCCGCTGCTGAACGCACTGACCACGCCTTATCACTTGGGCGTCACACTGATGCAGGGCGATTGGGCCATGGCCGGTTTCGATCTGACGTGCCTGGGCAGTGGTCTGTTTTTCGCGTGGGCTGGGTGGAAAATGCAGCGCGCGGGGCAGGCTGGAATCGTCACCCGACCACGGGCGAAATCGATAATGCTTGAGCAAGAGGCGTACTGAATGTTCTTGGCCTTGTTGCTGTGCTACGGCGGTTTCACCGCGCTCTGTTTATCCATGGATCGGCATCACGCCGAACTGCTGGGGCGTAAGCCCTCGGCCCGTCGCCGCCAAGGGATGAAACTCTGTGGCTGGCTGTTGCTGGCGTTGTCGTTGTGGGCGGCGGTGTCGTCGACGGTGTGGGGGCTTGGATTGGTGGAGTGGTTTGCGGTGTTGATGCTCAGCGCTCTGGTGCTGGTGCTGTTGATGCCGTATCGCCCGCGTCTGGCCTTGGCGTTGGCCGGGTTGAGCTTGCTCGCCAGCCCCGTCGCCGTGTTTGCAAAGGGCTGACCTGATGATCACCCGCCCACCGGAATCCCATGACGACGAACATCGCGGTGCGCGTGCGCATTTCCTGCAGGTGTTCCTTTCCCAGCGTTCGCAAATGGAAGCGCTGGTGAGTCGTCGTGTGGGGTGTCGGGCGACGGCCGCGGACCTGGTGCAGGACTTGTTCCTGCGCTTCTGGCGTCGGCCGCTGGTGCAGGTCGAAGAGCTCAGCACTTACCTGTTGCGCTGCGCCGGCAACATCGCCATCGACCATTTGCGCAGCGAAGGCACGCGGGTGCGGGTCAACGAGGGCTGGATGCCGGACCAACCCGACAGCCACGGCAGCGAACCGCAAGCGGCGTTGGAGGCAGGCAACGATTTGCGTCACGTCGAAGCGGCGTTGCGCGCGCTGCCTGAGCGCACGCGGCAGATTTTTTTGCTCAACCGTATCCATGGCAGCAAATACGCGGAGATCGCGAAGGCCATGGGTTTGTCCCAAAGCGCCGTGGAAAAACATATGATGCGCGCCCTCGAGGCCTGCAAGGCCAGCCTGCGGGAAACCGACCCGCGCACGCCAGGGAAAGCACCGTGAACAACACCGGACGCGTCACCCCGACGCCCGCTCAGCAGCAGGCGGCCTTCGCCTGGCTGAGTCTGTTGCATGACCAGCCCAGCAGCGGCGATCAGGCCACCTTCAGCCATTGGTTACAGGCCGACCCCGCCCATGCCGAGGCTTACGCCCAGGCGCAAGTGGTGTGGGAGTTGACCGAAACACCAGCCCGAACGTTGGCCGATGAAGAGGCGTTTGCCTTGCAGGGTTACCTCAACGCCATGAATCGCTCGCGCCGTACCAGCGTTCGGCGTTGGTCCGGGGCGTTGGCGATGGCGGCGTGCCTGGTGCTGATGATCGGCTTCGGTGCGGGCTGGCAACCGTCGCGCTGGGTCGATGATCTGGGCGCGGACTATGTGTCGGCGCCGGGGGAGATTCGCACCGTCACGTTGGCGGATCAGTCGCAAGTCACGCTGGATGCCGACAGTGCGATTGCGGTGGATTTCAGTCGTGGCGAGCGGCATGTCCAGGTGCGTCGTGGTGCCGGATTTTTCAACGTGACCCACACCGGCGAGCCGTTCGTGGTGGACGCTGAAAAGGGTCAGGCGCGGGTGCTTGGCACGCAGTTCGAAGTGCGTCTGCAACCGTACGGTGCTCAAGTCACTGTGTTGTCCGGGTGGGTCGGTGTGACGGCAGAAAAAAACGCCGCGCAGCAAATCCTGACGGCTGGCCAGCAAGTGGCGTATGGCGATGGCTTGGCGGAAAAACTCCACAGCGTCGACAGCGAAGCGCAATTGGCGTGGCGTCAGGGTTGGCTCAATTACTACAAGGTGACGCTTGCCGAGGTGGTGCAAGACCTGGGGCGGTATTACCCGGGACGGATTGTGCTGCTCAACGATGAACTGGCGGCGCGGCGGGTCAGTGGCAGCTTTCCGAGCAAGAATCCGCAGGCGGTGTTGAGTTCGTTGCAGGGCGTTTTGGGGTTTGAGCAGACCAAGGTGATGGGGCATCTGATTATTTTGCGGTGAGGCTGCTGGCCTCTTCGCGAGCAGGCTCGCTCCCACATTTGAAATGCATTCCCCTGTGGGAGCGAGCCTGCTCGCGAAGGCGTCAGATCAAACACCGCATGGCCCGAATAAAAATATTTTCAAAATTTTGGTGAGGTAAACCCTAACCCCATCCGTGTAGTGACTGAAACTGCGAGTCATTCGCATCCGTAGTGGTTCTACACAGGTCATGAGCAATGAAGTCCAGGGCAAAATCGGGTTCGGTCAAACAGTGGTTGGGCACTTGTGCGTTGAGCTTTACGGCGTTGGCGTTGCTGCCGTTGAGTGTGGCGGCGGCGGCTGAGGCCGGCAGTGCCCGACAGAGTGCGCCGTTCAGCTTCGCAATGGCCGCCAAACCGCTGCCCCAGGCCTTGAGCGACTTTAGCCGGATCACCGGCACCAGCGTGATCTACACCGATGAAGCACCGTACGGCCTCAATGCTCCAGCGCTCAGCGGGCAGATGAGTGCCGAGCAGGCGATGCAGCTTTTGCTCAGCGGTTCGGGGTTCACCTTCCGTCGCACCGACGGCCACACCTTGGTGCTGGAGCCGTTGCCTACCGATGGCGCCTTGAACCTGGGCGCGACCACCATCACCTCGGTGGCTGATGAGTCCATGAGCTATCAGCCCCCGCCCACCAGTTCGGTGATGCGCTCATCGGCCTTGCTTCAGGAAATCCCCCAGACCGTCAACGTGGTTCCGGCTCAGGTCATTCGTGATCAAGCACCGCGCAATCTGGATGACGCGCTGGCCAACGTCAGCGGCATTACTCAAGGCAACACACTGGCGAGCACTCAGGACTCGGTGATGACTCGTGGCTTCGGCGACAACCGCAATGGCTCGATCATGCGCGACGGCATGCCGATCGTGCAGGGCCGTGGTCTCAACGCCACCGTGGATCGGGTCGAAGTGCTCAAAGGCCCGGCATCCTTGCTCTACGGCATCCAGGACCCGGGCGGTGTGGTGAACATGGTCAGCAAAAAGCCTGAACTTGAGCAATACAACGCATTGACCCTGCGCGGCTCGACCTACGGCGACGACAAAAACGGCAGTGGCGGCGGCCTCGACAGCACGGGTGCGCTCGGCGAATCCGGGTTGGCCTATCGCATGGTTCTGGACCACGAAGACGAAGATTACTGGCGCAATTTCGGCACTCACCGCGAGACGCTGGTGGCGCCATCGCTGGCCTGGTTCGGCGAAAGCACCAAGCTGCTGTTCGCCTACGAACACCGTGAGTTCCTGACCCCGTTCGACCGTGGCACGATCATCGACCCGCGTGACAATCATCCGCTGGACATCTCCCGCGAGCGTCGCCTCGACGAGCCGTTCAACAACATGGAAGGCCGCTCGGACCTCTATCACTTTGAGGCAGACCACGAGCTTAACGACAACTGGAAAGCCCACTTCGGCTACAGCTGGAATCGCGAAACCTACGACGCCAGCCAGGTGCGCATCACCGCCATCGATACCAACAAAGGCACCCTGACGCGCAGCATGGACGGCACTCAGAACGCGATCAGCACCGACCGCTTCACCACCGCCAGCCTTGAAGGCAATGTCCAGCTCGCGGGGATGAAGCATGACCTGGTGTTCGGCGTCGATGACGAATACCGCAAGATCTACCGCGAAGACCTGATCCGCCAGAAAAGCCTGAGCACCTTCAGTTACATCAACCCGGTCTACGGCCGCGAAGTCGCCGGCACCACGGTCAGCCCGGCCGACAGCGCGCAGACCGATGAACTGCGCAACGATTCGGTGTTTTTGCAGGACTCGATTCACCTGACCGATCAATGGATTCTGGTGGCCGGCGGGCGCTTCCAGGAATACGACCAGTACGCCGGCAAAGGCGTACCGTTCCAAGCCAACACCGATAGCAACGGCCAGAAATGGGTGCCTCGCGCCGGCCTGGTGTACCGCTACACCGATGAACTGTCGTTCTACGGCAGCTACACCGAGTCGTTCAAACCCAACTCGACCATTGCGCCATTGAGCGGCAGCAGCACCGTGCTGGACGGCAGCATCGCGCCGGAAGAAGCCAAGTCCTGGGAAATCGGCGCCAAGCTCGACATGCCGGGCCGCGTCACCGGTAATGTCGCGCTGTTCGACATCAAAAAACGTAACGTGCTGGTGGCCAATTCCGAAGGTCCGGTGACGATCTACAGCGCCGCTGGTGAAGTTCGTTCCCGTGGTCTGGAAGTGGACCTGAGCGGTCAGCTGAGTGATCGCTGGAGCATGATCGGCAGCTATGCCTACACCGACGCCGAAGTCACTGAAGACCCGATCTACAAAGGCAAAAAACTGCAAAACGTCGCCAAGAACACCGGTTCGTTAGCGGCGGTCTATGACTTCGGCACCATTGTCGGTGGCGATCAACTGCGGGTCGGCGCGGGGGCGCGGTATGTCGGTGAGCGAGCGGGTAACGCTGTGAACGATTTCGACCTGCCGAGCTACACCGTGGCGGATGCGTTCGCCACCTACGACACCAAGGTTGAAGGGCAGAAGGTGAAGTTTCAGCTCAACGTGAAGAACCTGTTTGACCGCACCTACTACACCTCGGCGGCGAGCCGGTTCTTTGTGTCGATGGGGGATTCGCGGCAGATCTCCTTGTCCAGCACGTTGGAGTTTTAGGTTGGGTTCAAGATCGACCCCTCACCCCAACCCTCTCCCCACGGGGGAGAGGGGGAAAGGGGGCAGATCTCCAAGCCTTTCTAATCCTGAGTTCGACTCGATATTTCAGGTCGATATAGCTCTAAGAACACCTCGGTCAGTCCCCTCTACCCCTTGGGGAGAGGGTTAGGGTGAGGGGTGGATTTCAATGACACCCCACCACACGAAAAACCTACCGCAAAAACGCCTGCCGATACTCCCCAGGCGTCCCACCCAACGCCTGACGAAACCGATTGGTGAAATGACTGGCACTGGCAAACCCGCACGCCAACGCGATCTCCCCCAACGGCTGCGACGTCGAGCGCAACAACTCCCGCGCCCGGCTCAATCGCCGCGCCAACACATACTGGTGCGGTGGCAAGCCGAAGCTCTCGCGAAACATCCGCGCAAAGTGGTATTCGGATAACGCACACAACGCAGCCAACTGCCCCAGGCTGATGGCCTCGGCCAATTGGTTGTCGATGAACTCCACCAACTGCCGTCGCTGATGCGCAGCCAATCCACCTTTAAGCCGCAAGCCCTCACGCATTCCAACCTGGCCGAGCAGTACGTGGCTGAGCATTTCATGGGCCAGGCTGCTGGTGAGTACGCGTTCGCCGGGTTCGTCCCAGTTGAGTGTGAGCATTTGCCGAAAGCGCCGGGCTTGTGCCGGATCGTCCAGAAAGGTGGCTTCGCGCAACTGTAGCTCGCGAGGTTCGCGGTCCAGCAACGTAACGCAGCCGAGGGCGAATTGTTCGGGGCTGAAATACACGTGGGCCAGGCGTATGTCGCCGTTGATCACCCAGCCCGATTGATGCTCGGCCGGCAGGATGCACAGCTTGTCGGGGCCGCCCTTGGTGCCGGGCTGGTCACGGCGAAAGGTCCCGGTGCCGCCGGCGATGTAGCAGGACAGGGTGTGGTGGCTCGGCGCTTCGTAATCCTGGGCGTCGTGATGGTTGCTCCACAAGGCTGCAGCCATGCCGTCACCGAGCTCGGCGCTGTGCTCCAGGCGAGCATTGGGCGAGCGGTTGAGGGCTTGAAAGACTTGCAGGGTTTCCAGTGCAGGCATGATGGCTTCTCTCCGACGCCTTGCATCCTACTCCGTAGCCGTTCGGCTGCCAGCCTGTGGCCCGACAAAAGCGCAAGTTTATGCAAGTGCGAAAGGCCTTGGCGCAGGACACTGAAGGCCTATTCAGGAGCCTTTGCCATGAACCTTTCGTTGTACTTGCTGACCGTGCTGATCTGGGGCACCACCTGGATTGCCTTGAAATGGCAATTGGGCGTGGTGGCGATTCCGGTGTCGATCGTCTATCGCTTCGGCCTCGCGGCGTTGGTGCTGTTCGTGATGCTGCTGCTAAGTCGCCGCCTGCAAGTGATGAACCGTCGCGGGCATCTAATCTGCCTGGCGCAGGGCTTGTGCCTGTTCTGCATCAACTTCATGTGCTTCCTGACCGCCAGCCAGTGGATCCCCAGCGGTCTGGTCGCGGTGGTGTTTTCCACGGCCACGTTGTGGAACGCACTCAATGCACGCGTGTTCTTCGGGCAGAGAGTCGCTCGTAATGTGCTCATGGGCGGTGCGCTGGGGTTGCTTGGGCTTGGCCTGTTGTTCTGGCCTGAACTGGCGGGCCACACCGCCAGCCCGCAAACCTTGCTCGGGTTGGGCCTGGCGTTGCTCGGTACCCTGTGCTTCTCGGCCGGTAACATGCTGTCGAGTTTGCAGCAGAAGGCGGGGCTGAAACCGCTGACCACCAACGCCTGGGGCATGGCTTATGGCGCGGCGATGTTGTCGGTGTGGTGCCTGGTCAAAGGCATTCCGTTCGACATGGAATGGAACGCGCGCTACATCGGCTCGTTGCTGTACCTGGTGATTCCGGGTTCGGTGATCGGTTTCACTGCCTACCTGACGTTGGTCGGGCGGATGGGGCCGGAGCGTGCAGCCTATTGCACTGTACTGTTCCCGGTCGTGGCGCTGAACGTGTCGGCGTTTGTCGAAGGCTATCAATGGACCGCGCCGGCCTTGGTGGGCTTGGTACTGGTGATGTTGGGCAATGTGCTGGTGTTTCGTAAGCCCAAGGCGTCGATGGTGCAAGGGAACGGCAAGCTGGCCTGAGAGGCATGATGATTGAGCGTTGAGGCCACTCAGCGCTCAATTCTAATGGCTATAAATATCAGCAAAGGCAATATGAAATCGACGATATGCCGAGCCCAGTCCTTCGCGTTCCAGGTTTGTGATTCATCCATATTGAACCATTCGACACCGACCACTTGCAGGCAGATGTAATAAACAAACAGGGCGATCAATAATCCGATAATTGCAAACTTCTTCGCCTCATGAAAGTTTTCGGAAGCGGCGTTTATGTTTCGATAAAGATGATAGGCACCTAGTAAGCAGAAAGCGGTATAAGTGACTTCGAGGGTAATAATGATCCAATAGATTCGGTGGTGGAGCATGGGCGAGGTAATTGCCCTGTAGCTCAGGTTCAGGTTTTCTCGGGTGGTGTCCATGCTCAGGACGTGACCGACATATTCATAGTTGGATGCGTAGTCGGTGAAGTTGCTGTACATCACCAGCAGGCCAAAGAAACTTATATAAGCCATCAGTATTACTTTGCTGTATCGGATGATCTTGTCGGTTGTAATGTTGTTCAAGGTTAGCGCTCTCCATAACTAATAATCCGAGTGTCGGGTCAATGGTGGAGAGTCTATAGTGCCTATCTTGTTTTCGTCGGTAGACTGAATTGCAAGTTGTGTATGGAACGGGCAGACGTTTAAAGCGTCTGCCCTTTTTAGTTAGCGCTTCCAAACTTGTGGGTTCACCAGGTCTTGCGGTCGCTCACCCAGCAAAGCGCTGCGCAGATTGGCCAAGGCACGGTTGGCCATGGCTTCGCGAGTTTCATGAGTCGCCGAGCCGATGTGCGGCAATGTCACCGCGTTTTTCAGTTGGAACAGGGGGGACTCGGCCAGCGGTTCTTTCTCGTAAACGTCCAGCCCGGCGCCGCGAATCCGGTTGTTTTGCAGTGCTTCGATCAGGGCAGGTTCGTCCACCACCGGGCCGCGGGAGATGTTTACCAAAATGGCGCTTGGTTTCATCAGTGCCAGTTCGCGATGGCTGATCAGGTGTCTGGTTTTTTCGCTGAGCGGCACTACCAGGCAGACGAAATCGGCTTCGGCCAGCAGTTGATCCAGTGTGCGGAATTGGGCGCCGAGTTCTTGCTCCAGCTCGGTCTTGCGGCTGTTTCCGCTGTAGAGGATCGGCATGTTGAAGCCCAGTCGGCCACGTCGGGCGATGGCCGCACCGATGTTGCCCATGCCGACGATGCCCAGGGTTTTGCCGTGTACATCGCAGCCGAACAATGGCGCGCCGACGGTGGCTTGCCATTGGCCAGCCTTGGTCCAGGCGTCCAGTTCGGCGACGCGGCGGGCGCTGCTCATGAGCAGGGCGAAGGCCAGGTCGGCGGTGCTTTCGGTTAGGACGTCGGGGGTGTTGGTGAGCATGATGCCGCGCTCGTTGAAGTAGGCGACGTCGTAGTTGTCGTAGCCGACCGAGACGCTGGAGACGACTTCCAGTTTGGCGGCGTTTTCCAGTTGTGCGCGACCGAGTTTGCGACCGACGCCGATGAGGCCGTGGGCGTGGGGCAGGGCTTCGTTGAATTGGGCGTTGATGTCGCCGTTTTTCGGGTTTGGCACGATGACGTCGAAGTCTTGCTTCAGGCGTTCGACCATTTCGGGAGTGACGCGGCTGAAGGCGAGGACGGTCTTTTTCATGGGAGGAGGGCTCGTCGGGGCTTGGTGAATGCCAAGCACGCTAACATTCTTTTCCAGCGTTGTGCGAGTACTCGGACTGGCCCGAAGTACACCGTCCAGAACTGTGGGAGCTGGCTTGTCGGGTCGCCGCATCGCTGCGATGGCGGCCTGACAGCCGACCAGTCTCATTCAGGTGTACATATCCATTCCTGCGGTAACGGCCGCTAATGGTTTCGCTCTTACAGCGAGTCACTTTTTCAAACGACAAAAAGTAACCAAAAGTCTTCGCCCCGAGCGTCCGGCCCCTCGCCTAGGCTCGGCGTTCCTTCGTTCCGGCATTCATCTGGGGGCATCGCCTCGGGTCGGCTTCGCTTCGACCTCCTCTCGATGTGTGCGGCTTCGCCGCACGGCGCTTCGCGCCTACCCCCCAGATGAACGCCTCCACTCAGCCTCCCGAAGGGGCGGGTGGATCAAGATCAAGGGCTGCAGGCGAGCTAACGCTCGGCCTGTTGAGTGGTGAGGGGCGGGTGTATGCAGGTCTGTTTTTGCTTTTGCTTTTGTAGGAGCAAGCGATGCGGCGACCCGACTTGCCCGCGAAGGCGGCCTGACAGCCGACCAGTATTTTGCTGATGTACCCAATCCAACTGTGGGAGCTGGCTTGCCTGCGATGGCAGCCTGAAAGCCGACCAGTATTTTGCTGATGTACACGATCTACTGTGGGAGTGAGCCTGCTCGCGATGGCGATGGTTCATTCAACATTGATGTCGACAGACACACCGCTATCGCGAGCAAGCTCAGCTCCTACAGGGGATTAGCGGTGTGGCGCAGGTTTTGGTGTGTTGATGTTATCCAGCATCCGGTTCACCGCCAGCTCGGCCAGCATGACGATCTGCTGGATCGCCATCGCCGTGTTCCGATGCGGGCCTTCCAGATACCCCGCAAAATCACTGGCCATCACACTGGCCTGGGCCAACGATTCACAGGTATGGGCCAGCAGGTCTTCGTCTTTGAGGTCCGGAGCGAGCATAAACATCGTGCTGGGTTTGCGGGTGGTCGGTGATTTGAGGGCAGCAGGATTGAGGTAGTGATTCAGCGCGCGTTCGGCGGCGTCGTTGAGTTTTTTGGAATCGAGGGATTCGTAGGGGGAAACGTCGTCGGTTTCCGGAGGGTTCGGTGTTTCTTTAATCATGCGGACGTTACTCATTGGCGTGTTTATTGGAGCCGCCATTTTCGCTTCCAGACGAAAGGGTGGCAGCCGTGCGCAGGCTGGAAAACCGGATAAACCCGCCAAAACCCGGCAGACCCGAAGGTCTCCCGCGCACAGCTGCCATAACAGAACATTGCGAGCAGAAAAAAGCGCCGCAGTATGCCATGAGCTGTTGACGTGTTTATCAGGTTTCCAGGCCTGATCGCTGAAATGCCAGCGACCCCAAAAGCCTACCCATTTCCCTTCCGACCCAACAACCGACAGAACCCGTCGGAAACATTCCCCAAAATCACCGCATCTGTAGGACCGTGAAATCAGTTCGCCACCCGAACCCCACCCATGCTCCCGCTCAATTCATACGCCACCAATTCCGCCTGATGCGCCGCCAAGATCTCCGGCAACGAGCCACGCAAGTACTCGACCCACGTCTTGATCTTAGCGTCCAGATACTGCCGCGACGGGTAGATCGCATACAGGTTCAATTCCTGCGAGCGGTACTTGGGCATCACCCGCACCAGACTCCCGTTACGCAAGCCTTCAATCGCCGCATACACCGGCAACACGCCAATCCCCATGCCGCTGATGATCGCGGTCTTCATCGCATCAGCGGAGTTCACCAAAAACGGTGAGCTATTAATGGTGACCATTTCCTGGCCTTCAGGCCCGTCGAAGGTCCACTTCTCCAGCGGAATCACCGGGCTCACCAAACGCAGGCAGGCGTGGTTCAGCAAGTCGCTGGGCTTCTGCGCGCAACCGTTGGCTTTCACATAGGCCGGTGAGGCGCAAACGATGCTGTAGGTGATGCCCAAACGCTGGGAAACAAAACCCGAGTCCGGCAGTTCGCTGGCGAGCACGATGGACACGTCGTAGCCCTCGTCCAGCAAGTCCGGCACACGGTTGGCCATGGTCAGGTCGAAGGTGACGTCGGGGTGGGTCTTGCGGTAGCGGGCGATGGCGTCGATCACGAAGTGCTGACCGATGCCGGTCATGGTGTGCACCTTGAGCTGCCCGGCCGGGCGGGCGTGGGCGTCGCTGGCTTCGGCTTCGGCTTCTTCGACGTAGGCCAGGATCTGCTCGCAGCGCAACAGATAGCGCTTGCCGGCTTCGGTCAGGGCGATGCGTCGGGTGGTGCGGTTGAGCAGGCGGGTTTGCAGGTGGGCTTCCAGGTTGGAGACCGCGCGCGAGACGTTGGCCGTGGTGGTGTCGAGTTGCACGGCGGCGGCGGTGAAGCTGCCGGCCTCGGCCACGTAACTGAAGGCGCGCATGTTTTGCAAAGTGTCCATGGGGTGCTCTCTAAGCGAATGGCAAATTGTGACACGAAGTTGCTGATTTTTTACAGGCGACTAAAGATGGACCAACGGATTATCGCGTTAACGGTAACAAAGATTCACAGGATTCCCAGCTTATCGCCAACAAAGCCGACCCCTAGAATTGCGCCACCGCTGGAACATCAAACCCTGTGGGAGCGAGCCTGCTCGCGAAGGCGGTAGGTCAGTCAACATCTGAGCCAAATGACACACCGCCTTCGCGAGCAGGCTCGCTCCCACAGGGTTGCGGTGCCGTTCCCACAAAATCTTATACCTCCCCCCACCTCAGGAATTTGCAGCAGTGCCGCGTCGCATCAACAGAGCGCTCAAGACGCTCAGTGTTTTGGCTTTAACCCTGGCAATCAGCGGCTGCATCGGTACCGGAGGTATTGCCCCACAGGGCAAGGCGTTGGAGGCCGATTCATTGGCCACCGACGAAGCCATCCAGAACGCCGCACAGGACGCTCACTGGCCCACCGCGCAATGGTGGCAGGCCTATGGCGACCCGCAACTGAACCGCTGGATCGACCTCGCCCTGCAAGGCAGCCCGACCATGGCCATGGCGGCGGCGCGAGTGCGTCAGGCCAAATCCATGGCCGGGATCGCCGAGTCCGCCGAGTCGCTGCAGATCAATGGCGAATCCACCCTCAAACGCCACAACTGGCCCACCGATCAGTTCTACGGGCCGGGCGAATTGGCCAACACCACCACGTGGGACAACAACGCGGCATTGGGCTTCAGCTACGCCCTCGACCTTTGGGGCCGTGAAAGCAACGCCACCGAGCGCGCTGTGGACATGGCTCACATGACCGCTGCCGAAGCGCGGCTGGCCCAGCTCGAATTGCAGAACAACATCGTGCGCGCCTACATCGAGTTGTCGTTGCATTACGCGCAACGGGACATCGTCGCCGCGACCCTGAAGCAGCAACAGCAAATTCTCGACCTCGCGCAGAAGCGCCTGAACGGCGGCATCGGCACCCATTTCGAAGTCAGTCAGGCCGAAACGCCGCTGCCGGAAACCCACCGCCAGATCGATGCGCTGGACGAAGAAATCGCCCTCAGCCGCAACCAGCTCGCGGCCCTTGCGGGCAAAGGTCCGGGGGAGGGAGCGCAGTTGCAACGGCCGACGCTGTCGTTGGGCGCAGTGCTGAAGTTGCCTTCGTCCTTGCCTGCGCAATTGCTCGGCCAGCGTCCGGACGTGGTCGCCAGTCGCTGGCAAGTGGCGGCCCAGGCGCGCGGTATAGATGTTGCGCACGCCGGGTTCTACCCCAACGTCGATCTGGTCGGCAGCCTCGGCTACATGGCCACCGGCGGCGGGGCGCTGGAGTTTTTGACCGGCAAGAAGCTCAACTACGGCGTCGGCCCGGCCATCTCGTTGCCGATCTTCGAAGGCGGCCGTTTGCGCTCGGAGCTGGGCGAAGCCTCGGCCGGTTACGACATCGCCGTGGCCAAGTACAACCAGACGCTGGTCAACGCGTTGAAAAACATCTCCGACCAGCTGATCCGCCGCGAGTCCATGGACAAGCAGCAGGGTTTTGCCGCCGAGTCGGTGGCGACTGCGCAGAAGACTTACGACATCGCGATGATCGCCTACCAGCGCGGCCTCACCGATTACCTCAACGTGCTCAACGCCCAGACCTTGTTGTTCAAACAGCAACAAGTTCAGCAACAGGTGCAGGCGGCGCGACTGAGTGCTCACGCCGAACTGGTGACGGCGCTCGGCGGTGGACTCGGCGCGGGCAACGATGTGCCAAAAGACAGTCAGACCCAGGCACCGAAAACCCCGGCCCTTCTCAAGAGCCTCTCGAATTGAACATGCAACCTGTGGGAGCGAGCCTGCTCGCGAAAGCGGTGTGTCAGGCGACATCAGCAGTGACTGACACACCGCATTCGCGAGCAGGCTCGCTCCCACAGGTTCCTCACCTGACTGAATTGCATTGAGCAGAATTTCATGACCCCCTTGCCCGCACCTTTGCGCTGGCTGTATTCCCTTGAATGGCGCCGGGGTTTCTTTGACTGGGCGCGCAGCGATGGCGTGACCTGGGTCTACATTTTCAAGGTCTTGTTCGCGGCGTTTCTGACGTTGTGGCTGGCCATGCGTCTGGAGTTGCCGCAACCGCGCACGGCGATGATCACTGTGTTCATCGTCATGCAACCGCAAAGCGGCCACGTATTCGCCAAGAGTTTCTATCGCTTCCTCGGCACCTTGGCCGGCTCGGCGGTGATGGTTGCGCTGATTGCCTTGTTTGCGCAGAACACCGAGCTGTTCCTCGGCTCATTGGCGATTTGGGTGGGCATCTGTTCGGCGGGCGCGGCGCGCTATCGTAACTTCCGCGCTTACGGTTTCGTGCTCGCCGGTTACACTGCCGCGATGGTCGGTTTGCCTGCCTTGGCGCACCCGGACGGCGCGTTTATGGCGGCGGTTTGGCGGGTGCTGGAAATTTCGCTGGGGATTATTTGCTCGACGCTGGTCAGCGCCTCGATCCTGCCGCAAACCGCCAGCGCCGCCATGCGCAACGCCTTGTATCAACGCTTCGGCGTCTTCGCGTTGTTCGTCACCGATGGCCTGCGCGGTCGCAGCAAACGGGAGGCTTTCGAGGCGAGCAACGTGCGCTTCATCGCTGAGGCTGTGGGGCTGGAAGGACTGCGTAGCGTCACCGTGTTCGAAGACCCGCACATGCGTCGGCGCAACGGTCGGCTCAGCCGCTTGAACAGCGAATTCATGGGCATCACCACGCGCTTCAACGCCTTGCACCAGTTGCTTGAGCGCTTGCGCGGCAGCGGCACCGATCACGTGGTCGCGGCGATCAAACCAGGGTTACAAGACCTGGCGGAAGTGCTCGACGGTTTCAGCGGCCGCGCCCTGACGAGCCCCGATGCTGCGCGCCTGACGATTGCATTGACGACCTATAAGGAAAACCTGCCGGCGCGCGTTCGCAGCTTGCGGGCAATCTTTCAAGAGAGCGAGCCGAGCGACGCCGAGCAGCTGGATTTTCATACCGCGTATGAACTGCTCTATCGCTTCGTCGACGACTTGCACAGTTATGCACAGACCCACGCGTCGCTGGCCGATCACAGTCACGCGCGCGAGCAATGGGATGAGCCGTTCACTCCGCAAACCAACTGGATGGCGTCGGCCGCCTCGGGGATTCGCGCGGCGTTCATTCTGGTTGTACTCGGCAGCTATTGGGTCGCCACGGCGTGGCCGAGCGGTGCGACCATGACCCTGATTGCCGCCGCGACCGTGGGCCTTTCGGCGGCGACACCGAACCCGAAGCGCATGGCGTTTCAGATGGCTTGCGGGACGTTCCTCGGGGCCCTGATCGGCTTCGTCGAGATGTTTTTCATCTTCCCTTGGATCGACGGTTTTCCGTTGCTCTGCGTGATGCTCGCACCGGTGATCGTGCTGGGTTCGTTCCTGACTTCACGGCCGCAATATGCGGGCGTAGGGCTCGGCCTGCTGATCTTCTTCAGCACCGGTTCGGTGCCGGACAACCTCACCGTTTACAACCCTTACGCCTTCATCAACGACTACATCGCCATGGTGCTCGGCATGCTGGTGTGCGCGGCGGCCGGGGCGATCATTCTGCCGCCCAACAGCCGCTGGTTGTGGCGTCGGCTGGAACAGGATTTGCGCGGGCAAGTGGTGTACGCCATCAGCGGCAAACTCAAGGGCCTGGCGTCGAGTTTCGAAAGCAGCACCCGCGACCTGTTGCATCAGGCCTACGGTCTCGCGGCAGGGCAGCCGCAGGTACAACGGGACTTGCTGCGCTGGATGTTTGTGGTGCTGGAAGTCGGCCACGCGATCATTGAGTTGCGCAAGGAACAGGCGATCCTGCCGGTGCACCCGGCCTATGCCGAATCCCAACCGTGGCGCCAGGCAATCCGCGTGATGGGCCGCTCGTTGGTGCGGCTGTTTCTGCAACCGAGCCAGAGCAATCTGGAGCGCAGCCTGATCGCGGTCGACCATGCGATCAGCCGCGTGCAAGCCACCGACGAACCTTTCGCGCCGCACTTCGACACCTCGGCCTTGCGTCGGGTGAAGAGCTATTTGCACTTCATCCGCACCTCGCTGCTCGACCCGCAATCACCGCTCGCTGCTTACACCAACACCAAGCCGCAAGGACTTGAACATGCCTCGTGAAATCGCTTTCCACGGCGTGTACATGCCGACCATGACCCTGATGTTTTTTATCGCGGCGGCGCTGGCCTGGGCGCTCGATCGGTTCCTGTCCGGGTTCGATCTGTACCGCTTCTTCTGGCACCCGGCGCTGCTGCGCCTGAGTCTGTTTACCTGTCTGTTCGGCGCCCTGGCGCTGACTGTTTACCGTTGACTCTCTATCACTGACTCTCTATCTCTGAAGAAGGCCCTGATGAAAAAGCTTTTCAGCCTGCTCGCTACCCTGCTGGTGCTGGCCCTTGCAATGTGGATCGGCCGGACCCTGTGGGTGCATTACATGGACACGCCATGGACCCGCGACGGCCGGGTGCGCGCCGACATCATCAACGTCGCCGCCGACGTCACCGGGGAAGTGGTGGACGTGCCAGTGCGTGACAACCAACGGGTGAAGAAGGGTGACCTGCTGATGCAGATCGACCCCGAGCACTACCGCATCGCGGTCAAACAGGCGCAGGCGCTGGTGGCCTCGCGCAAGTCGACGTGGGAGATGCGCAAGGTCAACGCCCACCGCCGCGCTGACATGGACAACCTGGTGATCTCCAGGGAAAACCGCGACGACGCCAGCAACATCGCCGACTCCGCACTGGCCGATTACCAGCACGCACAAGCGCAACTGGAAGCCGCCGAACTGAACCTCAAACGCACCGAGGTCCGCGCAGCAGTGGACGGTTACGTGACCAACCTCAATGTGCATCGCGGCGATTACGCACGCATCGGTGAAGCGAAAATGGCCGTGGTCGACATGAACTCGTTCTGGGTCTACGGCTTCTTCGAGGAAACCAAATTGCCCCACGTGCGGGTCGGCGATAAAGCCGACATGCAGCTGATGAGTGGGGAAGTGTTGAAGGGGCATGTGGAAAGCATTTCTCGCGGCATCTACGACCGTGATAACCCGGAAAGTCGCGAGCTGATTGCCGATGTGAACCCGACCTTTAACTGGGTGCGCTTGGCGCAGCGGGTACCGGTGCGGATTCACATTGATGAAGTGCCGGAGGGGGTGCTGTTGGCGGCGGGGATTACTTGCACCGTTGTGGTTAACTGACCGTAAGACCGAGTCGCGCCCATCGCGAGCAGGCTCGCTCCCACATTGACCGAGTTCGAACGCTGATTCGGTGAACGACGCAAATCCCCTGTGGGAGCGAGCCTGCTCGCGATGGGCGCGACTCAGGTTCATCCCTTGCAAAACGTCTCATGCAAATGCCGCCAAATGAGCTTGCCATCGGCCCGCTTCTCAAACACCACGGTCGAACGTCGGTCAGAATGCAGACCGGTTGCATCCGTCTGTTGCTCGCGATAACTCACAGTCGCTCCACCGTCGTACAAAGCAATGCCGCGCAACTCGCTTAGCTCAATCCTG
The DNA here is from genome assembly GCF_054897985.1 of Pseudomonas sp. LB3P25. Taxonomy (NCBI): domain Bacteria; kingdom Pseudomonadati; phylum Pseudomonadota; class Gammaproteobacteria; order Pseudomonadales; family Pseudomonadaceae; genus Pseudomonas; species Pseudomonas sp. LB3P25. The sequence goes on from NZ_CM142711.1 coordinate 1,305,568, forward strand.
AACCCGAGCTTCTTCCCGGCCGCCATCAGAAACAACTCACTCAAGGCGTCGAAATCCAGCACCCGGCCCAACGGCGAGAGCATGGAAAACTGCGGTGAAAATCGGGTCAGTAATTGTTCAAGCGCGGATGCGTCTTGTTCCTCGGCCAACCATTGCTCAATAGCGACGTGGGCCTGGATCACTTCGTCGAAGTATTCGGTGTAGTCGGTCATGGGAGATGTGATCACTTATGGATTTCGGTAAAGGTTCAAGGTTTTCAGTGCTTGTTCGGGCGTCATCGCGAGCAGGCTTGCTCCCACATTTGCAATGCATTCCCCCTGTGGGAGCGAGCCTGCTCGCGAAGGCGTCGACTCGGTCTTAGAGTTGCCCCTTCAGCCCGAACCGCTTCATCAACCCCGCCTCCAGCAGCCCTTTAGGCAACAACCCCGCCAGTAACGGCAACGCCCGGCTGCCATTGCCCAAACGAATCAGACGCGGAGGTTTGCTCTGCTGCACGGCCTTGAGCAACCCGGCGGCAAACTCCTTGGCCGGCGTCGGGTTGTCCTGAGAGGCCTTGGCCCGTGCGCGAATGCCTTCACGCAGCGGAAACCAGGGCGATTGTTCGGTGATCAACTGCTCGGCCTCATGGCCGGCATTCTTGGCAAAACTGGAGGCGATGGCGCCCGGCTGGACTTCCATGACCCGCACGCCAAATGGTGCCAGTTCCATACGCAACGCATCGGTCAAGGCATGCACCGCCGCTTTCGAGGCGCAGTAGGCGCCGGCGAACGGCGTGACCAAAACCCCGGACACGCTGCCGATGTTCACCACCAGACCCTTGGCGCGACGCAGCACCGGGAACAGGGCGCGGGTGACGCCGACGATGGCGAACACATTGGTTTCGAATTGCCGCTGCATGGCCGGCACGCCGCCGTCGAGCAACGGCCCCATGGCGCCGTAACCGGCATTGTTGATCAGCACGTCGAGGCCGCCATGTTGCTGGTTGATGCGCTCGCTCAAGTGTTCGAGTGCCGCGCCGTCGTTGACGTCCAGTTGCACGGCGGTGAAACCGGCAGCGGCCAGAGCCGCCACGTCTTCAGCCTTGCGGGCGCTGGCCCAGACGTCGTATCCGGCATTTTTGAAAACATCAGCGAGGGCGCGGCCTATGCCGCTGGAGCAACCGGTAATTAACGCAACAGGCATGGCGCGGTCCTTGTGCAAAAAGAAGAAGGGAATTAGTCGGAGAAACTACCTTGCAAATGCTCGGCGCGAAACTCCAGCGTTTGCGGGCGATAGCCAGGACGCAGCGGCGGCAGGGGCAAGCAGTCTTCCCAGTTCGCGCCGGCCTGCAATTCACCGGGCCCGCGATAGCGCGGGGCAGCGTATTGATTGTCGGCCAGATTGACCGTATCACCCGGCGCATACGCGGCGACGCGCCAGCGCAACTCGGTCAGCGGCACGTCGTTGCCGTTGTTCATTTTCAGTTGCAACGGCCGGTCAGCCGGGCAGTGTTCGGGCGCGTAGGTGATGCGCAACTCCAGGCGCGCCAGTTGCTTGACCTCGCGGTTATCCATCCAGATCACCCAGGTTGCCACCAGGCCCAGCCCGATGGCCGCCGCCACCGAAACCTGCAATGCCTTGGCCGGATAGCGCAGCAACAAAATCAGCCAGGTGATGACCAGCAGGACGCCGATGAACATGTTTGAACGCTCCTTGAACTCATGACCACCATCCTACCGAAGGGCCGAAGGAATGGACATTCACCGATCAAGGTCTGTTGCCGTTGGTCGGCACTGTAATTTCTGACAGTAGCCTGGCCTGTCCCAGCGCGGTTAGATGACCGCTGGTAAACAAGGACGCCACCCGCATGCAGGCCTTGACGATGGGAATGCACCACAAAACACCCCGACTGTCTGTTATCGACCCGCGTGGTCTGCCGATCCGTTCGGTTGATTATTGGCGCGCTGTCGAAACCGACCCCACTCAGGCACGCATCAACCGCACTTTTTACGATGCCGCAGGACGTGCGGTTGAACAGTGGGATCCTCGGCTTTGGGCGCTGCCAAAAGAAGATCCGCTGAGGCGCGCCAACCTCACGACGGTGTTTTCGCTGTCGGGTAGTGTGCTGTTCACTGACAGCGTTGATGCCGGTTGGCAGCTCAACCTGCCAGGTCTGGGCAATGAGATTTTGCTGGGATGGGACAGCCGAGGCACGCTACGCGAGGTCGAATACGACGACTTGCTTCGTCCTGTGGCAGTGTTCGAGAAGGGCGTGACTGAGGAACGCATGGCCTATGGCGGTCCTGATCATGGCGACCAGAATCAATGCGGGCAGTTGATCCGTCATGACGACCTGGCAGGGACAGTGCTGTTCGAGTCATTTTCAATAACTGGCCAATGCGTGAAGCAAGTCCGTCACTTCACCCTGGACCCTGTTGCACCGGACTGGCCGCAGTTGGAAGCCGATCGCCAGCGGCTGCTTGAGCCTGGGGAGGGGGCCGCTTCGACGTGGAATTTCGGTCCACTGAATGATGTGCTGGAACAGACCGATGCCTAGGGCAACTGCCAGGCCTTCAGCCTAACCCTTGACGGACGCTTGCGTGAGACGCGTCTGCAACTTCAGGGACTGACCACCTGGAAAACGCTGGTCAGCGATATCGAGTACAACGCTGAGGGGCAAGTGACGCACGAAACCGCCGGCAACGACGTACAAACAACCCTCCTTTACCGCGCTGAAGACGGCTTATTGATGGAGCGTCGGGCACAGGACGCGAGTGCCCGGTGGTTGCAGCATCTGATCTACGACTATGACCGGACGGGCAATGTCCTGCGCATTGAGGACAAGGCACTGCCGGTGCATTACTTCGCCAACCAGCGTATCGACCCGGTCAGTCGCTTTATCTACGACAGCCTTTACCAATTGATCGAGGCCTTTGGCTGGGAGGCGGGTGGCCCTAACCAGGGGCCGGAATCCGTGGGGCGGACCGATCCTGCGGCGGTCAGCAATTACCACCAGATCTACAGTTACGACGAGGGTGGCAATTTGCGAGAGCTGACACACGTCGGCGCGCAGGGGCCTGGACATAAATTGAAGGCCGCGCGTGATAGCAATCGCTATCTGCCCTGGCGCAATGGCGTGCCGCCCACCGAGGAAGCAATCGCCGCTGCGTTCGACACTCGGGGCAATTTACTGGAGCTGGACCAGGGGCGGTTTTTGACGTGGGACCTGCGTAACCAGTTGCAATCGGTCAGTCCGGTAGAGCGCGCCTCTGGGCTCAATGATCGGGAGTCCTATGTCTACGATGGCGGTGGCCAGCGCGTGCGCAAAATCCGCTCGTTACAGACCAATGCCCGAACCGTGGTGGCTGAAGTGCGTTACTTGCCGGGACTTGAACTGCGCACCGATGACGGGACTGCAAAGAAGTTGCAGGTGATCACCGCCCAGGCGGGTCTCAACAGCGTGCGCGTGCTGCACAGGGAGAGCGATTCACCGCACGGCATGAGCAACGATCAGTACCGTTACAGCCTCGTCGATCACTTGAGTTCTTGCACCTTGGAGCTTGCGGATGACGCGCGAATCATCAGTCGGGAAATCTATTACCCGTTTGGCGCAACGGCCTGGTTTGCCGGGGATGATGTGATAGAGGTCAGTTATAAAGTCATTCGCTACTCGGGCAAAGAACGGGATGCCACCGGGCTTTATTACTACGGCCTGCGTTATTACGTGCCGTGGTTGCAGCGCTGGCTCAATCCTGATCCCAAGGGGTTCGTCGATGGTCCGAACCTGTATCAGATGGTCGGTAACTCGCCCATGAATTATGTCGATAGCGACGGCGGTGCAAAGACCGAAGCTTCAGAGTTGAGCCAAGGCGTGGACAAGCAACGTGCCTTGGTGACATCGGTAGGTCAAGCTGCTTCTGACGTTAAGAATTCAATGCTCAATCACGCCTACCCGAAGCATCGGTTCAAAGCGTTGGGTAGACGAGTAATTACCCAACTTGCCAGCAGTGCCGTCAGTGCTGCCGGTACGTCGGCAGGTACTGCGGCAGGCGGTGCCTTGGGTGGGTTGATAGGTCCGGGGGGGGGGCAACGCTGGGGGCCAAGGTCGGGGCGAAAGTCGGCTCCAAGGCAGCAGATGCTTTGATTTCCAAGGTGGTGGACACCTATCGACTGGACCGTCCGATCAACTTCAAGGGTAACGAAATGAACCCTAAAGCATTCATTGAGAGCGTTGAACCCAAAAAGAAACTCAGTCTTGCAACGGCAAAACTTGAACTGTCGGCGGTTGACCCGCGGACACGTGAAGGGCGAAAGCAATTGGGGGGAAAAGTCACCACTGCGGTTGTGGATAAAGTTGTCGGTAAGGTGGCCAGTAAGCTGGGATCGGAAGCGCCGGGTCTGATCAAGACAGGTCGGGAGTTTTACCAGGCATCGCAAGGACTGAGCGCGACATCACTTAGCGAGGCTTACGACGAGACGCCAGCAGTGATCGATATGATGGAGTTCAGGATGCAGGCAATCAAAACTGAATTCGCCGTTTCCGGTAGCGCGGATCCGGAAACCTTCGAGCGTATCGCTGAGCTCTCGATGCAGACGCAGGCAGTGGTTCAGACGTTGAACCGAAACCAGGATTTCATTGAGCTTGTCGCGCCCAAGCCTTATGCCGGAAGACGACAATCACTGAATGGAACATCCAGGTCAGCCCCGGTTCGACAAATGTCAAAAGGCTGATGCAAGAAAAAAGCCCCCCCAACCCGCTGCGGATAGGGAAACGCAGCGGGTTGGACGGGGGCTTCTTGTGTTACAGATCAATCACTGCGCGATGGTTTTCACCGATACGCCGCGTTCGATCGGGGTAGAGCGACCGTAGATATCTTCAAACCGCTCGATATCGTCTTCGCCCAGGTAGCTGCCCGACTGCACTTCGATGATTTCCAGCGAGATCTTGCCCGGATTGCGCAAGCGGTGGACTGAGGCGATCGGGATGTAGGTCGACTGGTTCTCAGTGAGCAGGAACACGTTTTCGTCGCAGGTCACTTCAGCGGTGCCGCTGACCACGATCCAGTGTTCGGCGCGGTGGTGGTGCATCTGCAGCGACAGGCACGCGCCCGGTTTGACCGAGATGCGCTTGACCTGGAAGCGGCCGCCCATGTCCACCGAGTCGTAGGAGCCCCACGGACGATAGACTTCGCAGTGGGTCTGGGTTTCGCTGCGGCCTTGTTCGTTGAGCGTGTTGACCATCTGTTTCACGCCTTGGACCTTGTCCTTGTGGGCGATCATCATGGCGTCCTTGGTTTCGACGACCACGATGTTTTCCAGGCCAATCACTGACACCAGTTTGCCGTTGCCATGGATCATGCAGTTTTTGCTGTCCTGGATGACCACGTCGCCTTTGGTGACGTTGCCGTTGGCGTCTTTTTCATTCACTTCCCACAGCGACGACCAGCAGCCGACATCGCTCCAGCCTGCAGTGAGTGGTACAACGCAAGCGCGTTGGGTTTTTTCCATCACCGAGTAGTCGATGGAATTGTCCGGGCAGCAAGCGAAGGTAGCGGAGTCGATGTCGACCGTGTCGGCATCCTGCTCGCTGCGTTCCAGGGTCAGCAGGCAGGTGTCGTAGATGTCCGGATCGTGCTTTTTCAGCTCTTCGAGGAAGCGGCTGGCGCGGAACAGGAACATGCCGCTGTTCCAGAAGTAACCGCCGGACTCGACGAACTCGGTGGCGCGTTTCAGGTCCGGTTTTTCGACGAAGTGCGAGACGCGGCTGACGCCTTCCGGCAGCAGCGAATCATTGGTCGACTTGATGTAGCCATAGCCGGTTTCCGGTTTGGTGGCTGGTACGCCGAACAGCACCATTTCGCCGTTTTCTGCAGCGACCGTGGCCAGGGCCAGGGCGCGTTGCAGGGCTTTCTGATCTTTCAGCACGTGGTCGGCCGGCAGCACCAGCATCAACTCGTCGCGACCTTCGTTGACCAGCATCATTGCGGTCAAGGCCACCGCCGGCGAGGTGTTGCGGCCGAACGGTTCCATCAGGATGCGCTGTACATCCAGTTTACGGGCGTCCAGTTGCTCGTTGACGATGAAACGGTGTTCCTTGTTGCAGACCACGATCGGGGTGTCCATGCCTTCGAACACCAGGCGTTCCAGGGTTTGCTGGAACAGAGTTTGTTCGCCGGTCAGGGCGAGGAATTGCTTAGGGAATTGCTTACGCGAAAGCGGCCAAAGACGTGAGCCACTACCACCTGACAAGATCACCGGAATCATGTTGTTACTCCTTGAAAATCGTATGGGTCAGAGCTACTGCGTTCTGTCGTTTCACTCTTGTTCTTATTCCGTGGCCCGACTGGTGCTGCGGGTCGGTGTGGGAGCGAGCCTGCTCGCGAAGGCGGCTTATTGGTCGACATCGATGTTGAATGTCAGACCGCTTTCGCGAGCAGGCTCGCTCCCACAAGGGAACCGTGTCAGTCAGGCAAATGTGTTAGCGCGTCGAAACCGGGCGTTTTACCCAGACTGGCGCCAGGCTGCTGCCGGTGCCGGTGACGTACAGCACGGCGGCTTCACCGCGTTCCAGGGCAACCGGTTTCACGTCGCCGACTTTCTTGTCGCCATCGTATAGAGCGAGGCTGACTTTGACCGGGTTGATTTCACGCTCGCCACGGCTCTTGGCAGCCACGGTCGGGACCACTTCGGTCTTGCCGTCAGCGGTTTTCAGGGTCAGCGCCTTGTCGCTGAGGTTCTGCACGCGAACCAGGGATTTCTGCTTGTTCTTGAACGGTGGCTCTTCGATCAGTTGCGGTGCGCCGCTGGCGTTGCTGACCAGGGTGTAATAGTGATCACCGGCCAGTTTCACCGGCAGGGTCTGGCTGCCGACTTTGGCGCTGTAATCGCCGCCCGGCATAAAGCTGAAGTCACTGCTGGACAGCGGCGCGACTTCGGCCAGGTTGGTGGTGCCGACGGTGGCGCTGACTTCAGCGTTACCGGCGTTGTAGACACGCACGAAGCTGGAGCCTTTCGGTGCGGTCGGGCCGTAGAGCGCGGAGTCACCACCGGCGAAGGCGTTCATGGAAAGGACGCTGAAGGTCGCGGCCAAAGCAACTGCTTTTAAGGAGCGAGCGGCGAGACGGCGAGGAGTAGTAGTGAAAGTCATGGAAGTACCTCTCTCTTTCAGTTTTGCGCCCGGTCGGGCGTCTCGGATTTAGTGTTTGCGGCTACGTTTTGTTGGCGAACGCCGGCTTCTTTGAGCTCTGCGACCCACTGCGGGTCGGCGTCACCGATTTCGTTGTTCACAGGCAGATAACGTTCAGGAAACTCCCAGATCAGCACTTGTGGCGGGCTGTTCTTGAAAGCATCGCTTTTCAGATAGCTGAGCATCGGCAGAATCGGGCCGTGGCCGTCTTCGGCGTAATTGACCACGTCGCTGTTCAGCGCTTGTTTCAGCGCACCGACGAAGTTCCAGTTGGGGTTGGCGCTGTAGCTGGTGCCGATCAGGGCCACCGGCACTTCAGTGTTGGCGAACAGGGCGTCATCACCGGCAGGCTGGTCCTGGGCCGCAACGGTGTTGCGTTTCTGCAACGGCTCAGTCTTGGGCATCAGGTTTTCGAACAGCGGGTCCAGCGGCAGGAACAACCGCAGGTCGCCCTTGTGAGTCACCTTCTCCGCAGGTTCAGTGACGAAGTGTTGCGGCTCGCCGCTCAGCGGGTATTTGTCGGTAATGGATTTCGCCAGGGTCTCGGCGGCGACTTGTGCGCCTTCCGGGGTCCAGTGGGTGTCGGTGCGCAGGAATACTTGCTGACCGTCCAACTTGGCTTTTAGCATCGGGCCGAACAGGTCGGGCGCGAGGACCTTGTTGGCCGCCACATGAGCGTGGAAGTCCTCATAGAGGTTGGCATGGATGCTCGAAGGCTTCACTTCACCCAGGTGTTCCGGGTACAGGCGAGTCTTGGCCGGCACGATCGCCATGACCAGTTTCACGCCTTTCGCTTTCAGTTCCTGGCGCACGCCTTCAACCAGCGCGTAGTTGCCTTGCAGGTTCAGCTCTTCGTTGACGATCGGGTTGAATTCCTCGTCGCTGTACAACCACTGATCGCGGCCGAGCACGACGCCCGGACGACCTTCGTTGAACAGTTTGAAATCCAGCGCGGCCCAAAGGTTGGTGCCCAGACGCTTGATCGGAAACTCGTCGTCGTAATGTGTTTCCACGGCTTTGGTCCAGCGGCCGTTGAGCACCGTCGTTTCGGCGCTGGTGTTAAAGCCGAAGAAACTGCGCGTGGACCACAGGCCCAACACCAGCAGGGTCAGCAGGAACAGGCCGATGTAGAGGATGCGTAATGAGCGGGTCATAGTCAGATCCCTCAGAACTGGAAGTAAAGGAACGGCGAGAAGCTTTGCGCCGAGAGTTTGAAAATCGAGGCGATGAACAACACCAGTACCAGCGTGCGCATCACGTAACGAGACCAGTCAGCGGTCCAGTAGGCCGGTTGCACGGTCGCTTCAACGCCGACGGTGTAGCCAGGCTCGTGGATGCTGCCCGGGTTGTCGCCCGGTACGGCTTTGATCATTCCAGGTGTGGCGGTGGCCGGGCCATCGGCCTCGACGTTCACAACAGGCTTGGTCTTCTCAGGCGGCAGATTGGTGTAGAAGTCACGAATGCCGAAGAACGCCAGGGTGATGTAAGCCACCACCAGAGTCGCCACTTGCAGGCCGGTGAGGCTGGCCTGGTTGAGTTCCGACAGTGACCATTCGCCGAAGCTGAACATCGCGCCGTACATACGACCGGCGACGTGCAGGTTTTCCGAGCGGAAGATCACCCAGCCCATAACCACGAGCAGGAAGGTCAGCGCCCAGCGGATCGGGTTGATGCTGCGTGGCGAGGTGTTCAGGCCCAGGGCCTTCTCGATCGCCAACCACATGCCGTGCCACGCACCCCAAACGATGTACGTGATGTTCGCGCCGTGCCACAGACCACCGAGCAGCATGGTCAGGAACAGGTTGCGATAGGTCATCAGCGTACCTTTACGGTTACCGCCCAGCGTGATGTACAGGTAGTCACGCAACCAGGTGGACAGGCTGATGTGCCAGCGACGCCAGAACTCGGTGATCGACTGGCTGATGTACGGCTGTTTGAAGTTTTCCATGAAGCGGAAACCCATCATCAAGCCCAGGCCGATGGCCATGTCGCTGTAGCCGGAGAAGTCGAAATACAACTGCGCGGTGTAGGCCAGCGCGCCGAGCCAGGCATCGCCCGTGGTCGGGTTCTGCAAGGCGAAGCAATGGTCGGCTACCACCGCCAGGGTGTCGGCGATGAAGACCTTTTTGATGAAGCCCTGCATGAATCGCGTCGCACCTTCGGAGAACTTGTCGAGGGTGTGAGTGCGGTTGTTGAACTGGTCGGCGAGGTCGCGGAAACGCAACACGGGACCGGCGATCAGGTGCGGGAAGATCGCCACGAAAGCGGCAAAGTCGATCAGGTTACGGGTCGCCGGCGTGTCACCACGGTAGACGTCGATGATGTAGCTGATGGACTCGAAGATGTAGAACGAGATCCCGATCGGCAACAGTACGTGGGTCAGGATGAACGGCGACAGACCGACGGAGGTCATCATCGCGTTGATGCTGTCGACGCCGAAGTTGGCGTACTTGAAGTAGCCGAGAATGCACAGATCGACGGCCACGCCCAGGAGCAACCAGCGTTGTGCCGGTTTGGTCCGAACGCCTGCGGCACCGACTTTGAGGCCGATCCAGTAGTTCCACAGCGTGACGGCTGCGAACAGCGCAAGGAAGTCCACGCGCCACCAGGCATAGAACACGTAGCTGGCGATCAGCAGCAGCAGGTTGCGATAGCGTATTCCGCTTAAGTAGTACATGCCGAGAAAGATCGGCAAGAACAAAAACAGGAACACGTTGGATGAAAATACCATCCCGGTCTCTCCATGTTTAACCAACAGTCAAGGGCCAACGGCCCCCCCTAACCCCCCACCGAAATCCGGGGGATACATCACACAAAATTCATGTCTTGCACTGACCCTGTGGGAGCGGGCCTGCTCGCGAAAGCGGTGTATCAGTCGACATCATTGGTGAATGTCGGACCGCATTCGCAAGCAGGCTCGCTCCCACAAGGGGTTTTGCGTTTGGCTCTAGGAGCCTTTTTTGCCTTTCTCATTCGCCGGGTCGTAGACCTTGGTCAGGTCACCACCGAGGCGGAAGGTTTTGAACGGCTGCATCTCGTGCTTTTTCTCAAGCACATCCGGCGAGCAGGTGTAGAGCGAGCAGAACGGTTCGAGCCAGGCGAATTTCGAGTCGACTTTCAGGTCGGTCATGTCCTGATCCTTACCGTTCTTCTTCTCGAATTCATCCGGGTCTTTGACACCCGCGAGCACTCGATCACCCAGGCGTTTCAATGCGCCGTTGTTTTCCTGACGCAAGTCCACACCGTTGACCTGAGCGAAACTGGCGATCATTGCCAGTGGCGGCAGGGCGTAGTTGTGATAGGCGAGGGCGCGTTGCTGGCGCTTGAGTTCGTTGGGCAGGAAACCCTGCGCGTCGATTTGATTGGCGCCGACCTTGAACTCCTTCACCGACCAGTCGAACAGGTCGCGGCGGTTGGTGGCGATGGACGTTGCCATCACCGACCAGGCGGCCCAGTACGAATGGTTGTTGGTTTGTTCCAGCGGCAAGTTGTCCCAGTCGCTGACCACCTGATCGGCCATTTTGTTGAACCAGGCTTCAATCAACTGCGATTCTTGCGGATGATTCGCCAACGGGTGGGAGTCGGAAAACTTCAGGCGAATGTACGAAGACGCCATGCTGCCCAAGGCCCATTTGCGCATCGACTTGCCGGTATGGTTGAAGTCCTTGGACATTAACGCATCGGCCTTGGCCCAGGCGGTCAACCAGTTCAGCGTGCACTCGAGTTGTTCCGGACGACCGTCACGCATGAACTGCATCACGCGCTTGCTGGTGCCGCGTTCCAGTTTGGTGATGTCGGCGGTGCTGTCGCGGAAGGCTTTTTCCGATGCCTCGTTCAGGGTCGAACGGGCCTTGTCGGAACCTTCGTACTTGCTGCGAAATTGCAGTGAGCCGGTGTACGGCGTCGGCATCGCATCACAGCCTTCGCTCTTGTCGCCGGTTTTGACTTTTTCAATCGGCGCGAAGTAACCCTGGGGTGGACGCAGGGGCGCGGCGGCCTGGGTGGCTCCGGCGAACATCGCCAGAGTCAGCAGGGAGGGCGCGAGTAACTTTTTCAAAGTTCGGGTTTGCATAGTTGCCTCATTGCCCGGTCTGAGCGGTACGCTGCCCAGCGCCAGGGAACACGTTGCGTTTGCAGATTTTCGCTTCGACTTTCTGTGGCGCGGCACCTGCTTCAGCAGGGCCCTGGATTTCGACGGCCAGCAGATTCTGCGAGGCCCAGTCTTCGTCCGTGCGCAACTCAAAGGCGAAACGCCCGTCGGTGTCGGAAGTTTCCGGCTTATCGATCTTGATGTCCTCGTGGCGACCGTTCATGTACCAGAGGGTGGCTTGCAGAGTTTTCACCGACGGATCGGCGAAGCGGATATCAACCTGGTGGCTGCTGTTTTGCAGGTTCAGGTTCTTGCTGTTGACCATCAATTCGTTCTTGCCCGGTTTCAACGTGGTGCTGCCGGTCATCTGTGCATCCTTTCCTTCGCAACCGTTGTCCAGCAGCGCCATCATCTGGCGGTAGATGGTTTCCTGGTCGAGGCGATAGAGCGGCGAGAATTCCCAGATCAGAATCTTCGGTGGCTTGGTCTGGAACTCTTCGCTGCCCAGGTACTGCAGCATCGAACCTTCCAGGCCACCGCCGGGGAACGCCACGTTGAGGATGTCGGCGCCGATGGCCTCTTCGAGGAAACCGGCGAAGTTGTAGTTCTTGCCACTGTGGCTGGTACCGACCAGGGTGACTTCCGGATTGCCGGAATCACTGAACAGATCGCCATCAGCTGCTTCACCTTTCGGCTCGGTGGTGAACTGATCCATGTACTGGATCGCGTAGCTAGTGCCACAGAGTTGACCAGCCATGTTGTGTAACGTTCCGGTCTTGCCCATACGACCCGACTTATGGCTCACGAATTCGCGCTTGGGCACGTCGGCAAAGGCCGGCATTTTCTTGATTTGCTCACCGACGATTTTCGCCGTGCGCTGGGCGCCATAAGGCGTCCAGTGTTGGTCGCCCTGGAAGTAGAAATCGTGGGCCGGCAGGGTGTCAGGCAGCGACTCGTTGGTCAGCGGCGACAGGTCCGGCACGGTGTAGCCCATGGCGGCGAAACGCCCGAGCATGGTCTTGTAGTTCTTCAAGGCCTTGTCGAAATCGTACTTGGCCTTGTCTTCCGGGTTGAGCTTGTTGCGGTTCACAAGACCACGGGTCGGCTGGTAGACGATGACCAGTTCCACACCTTTGCTCTTGAACGCATCGTGCAGTTCTTTCATGCGTTTGTAGCCGCCGGGTGTGGTGTCGAACTCGGTGCGCAAGTCTTCTTGCGTACGGAACAACCAGTCGCCCTGAGCCTGCACCAGCGTGGTGAAGTTCTGCTGGTAACGCGTGGTGTAGTTCTTCGCGTCGTGGGCTTCCGGGCACAGGTTGCAGCACGGTTCGGCGTCGAAGCTGGGTGCTTTGGCTTCATCGGCACGAGCGCCGGCGCTGGCCACGAGAATGCCGGCGGTCAGGGCCGACAGGCTGAGTAATTTGATCAAGTGTGGGTGCATAAAATTATCCTCAGTCCCGCATTTTGGTCTGGCGTTCGACAGGGTCGATCAGCACGGCTTTCTGCTGGCGCACCAGCAGGTCGAGAATTTCGTCCTGGCGCTCGCCGAGAATCCCCGAGAAGCTGATGCCGCTGGATTTGGTCGGCGCGAGCATCGACACGCGATACAACTCCACGCTCAACGGCGAGTCGATGGACAGCGGGCCGCTGCCGTTGCCGGCCAGTTCGCCGCCGACCACGATCAGGGACACCTGGGCGTCGAACGGGTCGAGCTTGATGTCCCGGTCGGTGTCGCTCAGGTCCTTGATGTGCCCGTAGACGCCGGTCAGGCCGTTGGCCATGGACAGGTTTTCGTAAAGACGGATGTTCACGCTGTTACGAATACGGATGCCGTGGCGACGGTTGCTGATCACCTTGTTGCCCCACAGCAGGTTGTCGGCACTCTCGTAGAGGGTGATGCCGTCGGTGTGGTTCTTGTAGATCTCGTTGTAGGCGATCAGGTTGTTGACGCTGTTACGGTCGATTACCAGGCCCGACAACTTGTTGTCGTAGCTGCGGTTGTTGAAGATGAAGCTGTCGTTCACTTCACGGGAAATAATGATCCCGTGTTTCTTCTTGGTCCCAAACACTGTGTTGTCGGCAATGATCAGACCGTGGGAACGGTCATGCGGGTCAATGCCGTAGACGATATTGTCTTTGTAGGTGTTGCCCTTGACCACGAAGCCCTGGGTTTCGTAGCAGTAGAAGCCATACCACATGTCCGAGAACTCGGAACCGACGATCCAGCCGGTCGGTTCAGGGCGCTTGAGCACCTTGGCCATGTTCGGCGTGTACTGGGAAATACTCACGCCGTAGGACTTACTGTTGGCGTAGCCGAAACTGGCGATCTTGCTGTTGGCGATGTAGGTCTGGGTGCCGCCCCAGGACAGCAGGAACGGACGGAATTCCTTCGGCGACTTGAACGTCGCCGGGCCGTTTGCCTTCTCGCTCCAGCCAGTGATTTTGGTATCGCGCACGAATAGCTGACCGTCGTTGACCAGGAACGAACCGGCCTCTTGGGACAGGCGCAGTTCCTGGGTCTGCTTGTCGATTTCCAGGATGCCTTTCTCACCCACCACGATCGGCAACTTCGCCAGGAATACACCCGGCGAGGTTTCGCTGAAGTACTGCTTGGGCAGCTTCTTGGCCAGATCCTTGAGGTTCATGTAGCCGTCGTCGATGAAAATCGCCTGTGGGATACCGTGCTGACGCACCACCCATTCAGCCATCTTGTTATCGCCGCCGATGAAGTCCTTCAGGGCGTTTTCCTGCATCATCCGGCGCACGCTGATTTTGCCGGCCTTGGTGCGCACGACTTTCGCGGCGATGGCTTCGGCGGTGTAGCCGGAGGTGTCCGGCAGTTTCGGCTTGGCCAACTCCAGCGGCGCGGTCGGTGCGCTGCTGACGGTGTAGGTCTTGGCCTGTTGCAATCCCTTGGCAATGGTCGCCGGCTGGCCTTTTTGAACGGGCGAGGCCGGCTCCACAGTGGCGAAGACTGCCGTACTGGCCAGCAACATCGCGCCGGCCAGCAAGGTTATCGAGCCTCTCTTCGGACTGTACATGTCAGGAACTCCCTTAGCGGTTCGCATCAGAAGCGCCAGATCACGTCGACAAACGCGCGGTGCATGTATGAGTCGACGCCTTTGCCATACGCATCGCCGGGCTTGAACACACCGCCACGCAAACGCACCAGGGCCGAAGGCTCATCGATCGATTGGCTCAAGGCTGCGGGCAGCAGGCCTTGCTTGAAGTACTTGGTGACGACCACGTCCATTTCCTGACCGAGGTCTTTGTTGCCATCTTCCAGCGGCAGAGACGTGCTGGAAAGAATCGCGCCGGTCGCGTCGTCGGTGTTGTTCTCGACGGCGTTGATGCCGTTGCTGCCGACAGGCTTGTTGCCGTCGACGCGCCAGAATTTGTGGTAGATCACACTGGCGTCGTATTCGTCGTTGAGCATCCACGAACCGAACAAGGTCGCGCTCTGCATGTTGTTCATTTCGCCACGGAAGGCTTCGCCGAAACGGTGAACCCGCGATTGAGTACCGGTGTAGTTCGAGCGGTTACTTTCCAGGCCGTTCTGTTCGTAATCAGCGCTGGCGCGGGCATAGGCTGCACCGACTTGCCATTGCGGATCGAGGCGCAGACGCACACCCAAATCGGTGGCCCAGCCATCAACATTGCCATTGGTTTTGGCTTGTGCCGGAGCGGTGCCGTCGGCGTTGAGCGGGTTGACCTTGTCACGGTCACCGCTCATGCCGGTCACGCTGCCCCAGTAATTGACGGTGTTGGTGTTGCGCCAGTTGTAGGCATCGCTGTCGGCGGTAAGGCCGATCCAGCTGATGTCGCCATTCTCTTTCTTGTCCAGAGAATCGGCGGGAACACCTGGCTGCGCGGTATCGAGCTTGCCGTCATCGTGGGTGTGATGACCGCGAATGCCGACCCAGTTGCCCGGGTTCCACTGGTACGCCGCGTCGGCGTAAGCGTGCAGGCGATCCTTGTCCTTGGGCGCGAGTTCGGTGAGGTCGGTGCGGTACTCGCTGAAGCGTTCGGCAACACCGGCGTTGGCGCGCAACAGGGTGGTGTCGAAGGTCCAGTTCAGGGCTTCGATGTTGGTGTCGCGCCATTGGCCGTCGTCATTGCGCAGGCGCTGGCGACCGAGTTTGAGCATCTCGCCGGGGTAGGGCGTCAGGCCGCTGTAACCGACCCAGAACTCGCGCATCGCCAAGTAGTTTTTCTTGGTCTTGCGATCACCGTTGTCGGTGGGCTGGGTGCCGTCACTGTCGGACTGTTGCAGGGTGTCGGTCTCGATGATGTCGGTGGACGTCACGGCCTGACCCATGGCATAGGCGCTCCACGCGCCGCTCTCGCCATAGACCCACGGACGCAAGTCAAGGCCGACGCCATTGACGTCACCGCCCTTGGCAGTGCCGAGGTCGGCGTCGTCTTCGGACTGGGCGGTGACTTTGACGTCAAGGCCGTAGTTCTTGCTTTCAGTCAGGGCTGCCAGAGTCGGGCACGACCACAAGAGGGCGAATGACAGGCCAATACCGGCCTTAACAAATGGATTCAACTTCATAGGGATTCCTCGCCGTCTTCTTCTTCCAGGGCATGCAGTTCCAGCGTGTTCTGGCTCAAGGCACCACGAACGGCCTGTTCTTGTTTCAACAGGCGTTGGGCCTCGACGAGCTGGGCAGGCGGCAGTTGGGCTTCGAGTGTTTGTGCAAGCTCCGTGGCTTGCGGGGTGTTCTGAGCCTTGGCCAATTGGCTGAAGACATAAGCGTTAAGCGGGTCGGGCCGGGTGCCCTTGCCTTGGGAAAACAGTTGGGCGATGGCGAAGTCGGCACTGTTCTGGCCGTTACGCGCAGCTTTGAGCAGGTGATCCAGCGCTTTTTGCGGATAGACCTTGCCCAGGTAACCGCGACGGTAGATCTGGCCGAGGTAGTAATCGGCGGCCACTTCCTTGTCGACAGCTTTCTTGAAGTGCTCTTCGGCGACTTTGGCGTCGGCCGGCACCCATTTGCCTTCGTAGTAGAGTTTGCCCAGCAACAGTTCGGCACGTGGCTGGTCAGCCGCGCGACCGTTGTCCAGGTACTTCATCATCGTGTCGACGTCACCCAGTTCGGGGAAGTCGTAGAGCAATTGCGCCAGGCTGACCCAGGAAGCAGGGTAGGCAGGAGCGATGCCTTCGAGCAGCGACTGAGCGGTTTTCTCGTCGGTCTTGCCGAGGGTAGCATCGCCCAGTACACGGGCCACGCTGTCGATTCGCTGAGCGGACACCGCGCCGCGAGCATGAGCGGCCTGCATCTGCTTGATTAGCTCGGCTGTTTGTTCTGGCTGGGCTTTTTTCTGATAGACCGTGGCCAGTTCAACGTAGCAGATGTCGGTGGTGTTCAACGCGGCTTTGCAGATCGTTTCCACTTCGTCCAGGTGCTGGTCGTAAGTGCCCTGGGTGCGATAGAGCAGCACTTGGGCCAGGCCCGCTTCCGGTTTGCCTTCGGCACGCCATTGGCTGATCTGCTGCTGCGCGTTGACGTTCGGGAAACTGTGCGGGTATTGCAGGTACAGCATCGCCAGCGGAATCAGGGTGTTGCCTTCACCATTGGCCGAGGCTTTTTTCAACAGGCCTTCGGCTTCGTGCTGTTCGGCTTCGGTGGAGCCGGGTTTGGCCACCAGCAGACGACCCAGGCGAGCCTGAGCTCGCGGCGAGACGCCGGCCGCGGCGCGATAAGTCGCCTCAGCTTTCTTGATCTGCGCCGGGTCACGGCTGTCGACCTGGATATCGGCGAGGCCAACCTGTGCTTCGCTGTAGCCCAGGTCTGCCAGTTGCTGGTAATTCTGCGCCGCCAGCGTGGTATCGCCGCGCTTGAGGGCTTCGTTGGCCAGACGCTGGTCGGGCAGGCCGGCGCATCCGGCCAGGGCGATTGCCATGGCCAGAGTCAGCGGGACTGGCAGGATTCTGAGTGGGCTAGTCACGGGCATGTCCTCTGTTGTTAACGACCGGCGGCCATGGCTTTGTCGATCAGCCAGTTCAGGTTCGGACCACGAGTGGCGTTGACTTCAACCGGGCGACCGGCGAATTTGCTGTCCAGCGGCTCGTCAGGCTTGATCTGCACGCGGATGTCGGACGACAGGTCGGTGCTTTTCAGGCTGGTGCTGCTGACGATCGTGCCGGAGCGGGTTTTGTCTTCGCCGGCGATCTGGAAGCTGACCGAGCTGCCTGGCAGCACGTCGCCGAACTGGCGATAGGAGAAGCGCGCTTCAACGTTGGCTTCGCTGTTACGCGGCACCAGTTGGAAGATCACGTCGCCCTTGCTGGCGTACTGACCGTTGGCGACCATTTGCTGCGCCACGGTGCAATCGCACGGCGACGTCAGGGTGCCGGTCATTTGCTTGCCGAACAGTTCTTCAACCTTGGCCGGTTGCAGTTGGTCTTCGTCCAGATGGCCCTTGAGTACATCGAGCATGCTGGTGCTGAACGTCGCCAGCGGGGCGCCTTTGGCCGCAACGCCGTCGGTTTTGATCAGGCTCTGCACCGTGCCATCGCGCGGCATGGTGATGTTCATGCCCGCTACGCTGACCAGACCGGCCTGGGCGTGGCTGACGAAGTACATGCCGTACACCGACTTGAAGATGAAACCGAATGCCGTCAGGCCGACGAGGAAAATCGCGAGGCTGAAGGTCACTGCACGCAGACGACCGAACGGGGTCATGCCGTGGCCGCCATCCTTGACCTTGCGCGCCTTGGTGAAGTTGTCGCGTTGCAGGGTGGCCAGCACTTCACCCATGGTGACGATGTCGCCGGCCAGGTGAGAAGTGATCAGGTGGCGCAGGGTGGAAATGTCCTGAGATTCGAGGTTCTGGAACTGGCAACCGGTACGACCGGTTTCGCGGTCGTGGGAGCGGACCAGTAACTCGACGTCCATGGCCAGGCCGAGGTTATCGATGACGAACTGCAGGCGAGCCTTGTACACGTCGCCGACCTTCAGTGGCAGCTGACCGGCGTTGAAAGCCAGGCCGCCAGCGGAGAGGTCGATGACCCGAGCTTCTACCGGGGTCCGGTCAGGACCGTAGAAACGCAGCTTGGCCGGGATTTTTACCCGGGCGTGCTGGCGCTGGGCTTCTGATTCATGCACTACGTTGGCGTTGACGGCGGTATTCATATGGACGATTTCCTAGTTAATTCAGGCGAGTTCGGTCAGACCATCATCAGCAGCACAGCAACAAAAATGCTGCCGGCGGAGAAGGTCATGGTCCGAGACGACCAAGTGTTGAACCAACCTTGAAAGCTGGCGAGATCACGGGTCAGGGAAGTGGGCTGGCGACTCCAGGACTGTCGGTCGAGGCGGAAGAACACGTAGATCTTCACCAGCGCGCCGACGATCTGGTTGTAATAGAGAATCGCCGGGTAGGCCGGGCCGATCGTGTGACCGGACAAAGACAGCAGGATGGTCAGGATCAGGCGGGTAATGCCAATCCACAGCAGGTAAACCAGGATGAACGCGGCGCCGTATTTGAAGGTGGCGATGAGCGCGACGGTCAGGCCCAGCAGCGACGTCCACATCGACACACGCTGGTCGAACAGCACCACCGAAGTGAACAGGCCGAGACGTTTCATCCCCAGGCCCAAGGCGCGGGAGTTCTGCCGCAGGTTGTTGCCGTACCAGCGGAACATCAATTTGCGACTGGCCTTGATGAAGCTTTTTTCCGGCGGGTGTTCCACGGTGTGAATGGCGGCGTCTGGCACATAAAACGTGTCGTAGCCCAGGCGCATCAAGCTGAACCAGCTCGACTTGTCATCACCGGTGAGGAACTTGAAGCGACCCAGGCGCCAGTGTTGCAGCGAGTCGCTTTCCACGTCGGCGATGAAGTCCGGGTTGGTCACCACAGTGGCGCGGAATACCGACATCCGCCCGGTCATGGTCAGCACGCGCTTGGACAGGGCCATCGAGCACATGTTGATGTGGCGCTGGGCGAAGCGCAGTTTGTGCCACTCGCTCATGATGTAGCCGCCGCGCACTTCGCAGAACTCGTTGGTGGTCAGGCCGCCGACATTGCCGAACAGCTGGAACCACGGGACGGTCTTGAGCACGACGCCTTCGGCGAGCACGGTGTCGCCATCGATCACTGCAACCACTGCGCGGTCGTCCGGCAGGTGGCGGGAGATGGCGCGGAAACCGTAGGCCAGGCCATCGCGCTTGCCGGTGCCGGGAATGCGCACGAAGTCGAGCTTGACCCGAGCCGGCGGATTCATTTTGGTCCAAAGGCTTTTCACCAGCTTCTCATCGGACATTTCCACGATGGAGCAGACCATGGTGGTCGGCAGGCCGCAGTCGATCGCTTCGCGAATCACCGAGGCGTAGACCTGGGCGGTGGTCAGTGCGTCGATACGAAAACTGGTGACCATCAGAAACACATGGGACGGGTCTGCCGCTTTACCCAGCTTGCGCACTTTGCGCCGCAGGTGCGGGTAGACCACGTACAGAAACAGCATGCCGCGCAGAAAGTGCGTAGCACCCATCGAGTAGCGCCAGATACCGACGATACCGATCAGGAAGATGAAGTCCTTCGACTCGGAGTCGAACGTGGACGCAGGCAACGCCATGGCGATGCCCATCAATAAACTTAGGTAAAACAGCCAACCGGCGACCTGAAGTAGGCCGTGCTTTAGCCTGTGCATAATCTGCATCCGTCTCTATCTCGGGCGAGCCTGTGGGGTGGCCCGATGGGGTTAAGGCAGGCTTACGAAAACTGGCGACATCCGTTCTGGATGACGCCAGAAATCCTGTAGGAGCTGGCGAAGCCTGCGATCTTTTGATCTTTCGCTTGAAACTCAAGTGGACCTGGAAAGATCGCAGCCTCGTTTCACTCGACAGCTCCTACGACCGCATTACCAGCAGATACCTTCAGTCCGGCCACTCACGCTGGTGGCTTGGGACATGAAACCGACCAGGTCGATCACTTGCTTGCCGTGTGGAGCGTTCTGCGCCAGGGCGCGGAATTTCTCGTCACGGTTACCAAGGATGATCACGTCGGAGTTGTTGATCACGTCGTCGAAATCAGCGTTGAGCAAGGACGAGACGTGAGGGATCTTCGACTCGATGTAATCCTTGTTCGCACCGTGGACACGGGCGTATTCAACGTTGGTGTCGTAGATGCTCAGCTCGTAACCCTTGCCGATCAGCATTTCCGCCAGATCAACCAGCGGGCTTTCGCGCAGGTCGTCAGTACCGGCCTTGAAGCTCAGACCCAGCAGGGCGACTTTGCGTTTGCCGTGGCTGGTGACGATGTCGAAAGCGTTCTGCACCTGGGACTCGTTACTGCGCATCAGCGAGTTCAGCAGCGGTGCTTCCACGTCCAGCGAACCGGCGCGGTAGGTCAGGGCGCGAACGTCTTTCGGCAGGCAGGAACCGCCGAACGCGAAACCAGGGCGCATGTAGTACTGGGACAGGTTCAGCGTCTTGTCCTGGCAGACCACTTCCATCACTTCGCGACCATCGACGCCGACAGCCTTGGCGATGTTGCCGATCTCGTTGGCGAAGGTCACCTTGGTGGCGTGCCACACGTTGCAGGTGTACTTGATCATCTCGGCCACTGCGATGTCCTTGCGGATGATCGGAGCGTCGAGTTCTTCGTACAGCGATTGCAGAACGTCGCCGGAAGCCTTGTCGAACTCGCCGATAACGGTCATTGGCGGCAGGTCGTAGTCGGCGATCGCGGTGCTTTCACGCAGGAACTCAGGGTTCACTGCAACGCCGAAGTCGACGCCGGCTTTCTTGCCGGAGCAGTCTTCGAGGATCGGGATCACTACGTTTGCCACAGTGCCTGGCAGTACGGTGCTGCGAACCACGATGGTGTGACGGGTGGTCTTGTCACGCAGGACAAAACCGATCTCGCGGCACACGGCTTCGATGTAGTTCAGTTCCAGGTCGCCGTTCTTCTTGCTCGGCGTGCCGACGCAGATCATCGACAGGTCGGTGTCGCGAATCGCCTCGGCGAAGTTGGTCGTGCCGCGCAATTTGCCCGTCTCGATACCCTTCTGCAGAAGCTCGCCCAGACCCGGTTCAACGATCGGCGATTTACCGGCGTTGATCATATCGATTTTGTCTTTGGCAACATCGACGCCAACGACGTCATGGCCCCGTGCAGACAGGCAACCGGCACATACTGCGCCGACGTAACCCAAACCAAATATGCTGATGCGCATCGCAATTACCTCTGTGTTTATCAAGCCATTACATGGCCGGAGTTAATGGTGTTCAGCGGTCGTAATGCACTCGGAAGTGCGCCTTAAAGGCGCCACAATGCCGCGTGCAGGCATGTAAGTTCCGAGTGTCTAAATAAGTGCACTCAAAATGTGCGCAACTAGGCTTTTATTGTTATGGGTGCCCTGTTATGCAGCTGATCTTCTAATCAGAAGACATTCGTGCAAAGGTCTTGCGCGCTCAATGCCAGGCCAGAAGCCCGTAAATCAAGCGGTTGGGTGCTCAGGTGAGCACGTTTATAGGGGCGCAGCCTTGGCCTTGTAGGTGATATTTATGATGCTTATCTCCTGTCCTTCATGTGTTGCCCAAATCAGGGATCAGTCAGCAGAAGTTAATATGACAACTTTGCTACGTGAATCTCTTCTCTGCGTAAGTTATCTCGTACAAGCTCAAAGAGAATGGTTACCGGTGGTATGAGCGACGCATTTGGACATAGTTCCTGTCCGCCCATCGCGAATTCTGAAATTTCTTGAAATATTGGAAAAGATGGCACTGCTTTCATATTGATAGCAACGCCTGTTTCGCCCTTGATACATAGGGTTATTATCGGATTAGATAGTTATATGCCACTACCGATAAAAAAATTCAGTGCCACTACTGAAAAAAATCAGCAAAGTCGAGTGAAACTAAAGTTAGAAAGTCGAGTGATTGATTTTTGACGCCAGTAAAATGGCGAATGAGGCGGGGAATTGTTGGACGATTGGACGTGGCGCATGCCCCCTTAATGAGGCGTGCGCCAACCCGGGTGTTTACTCGGGGGCGTGATCGCGCAGGAACACCAGATTGTCCGGTTTAGACTGCTCGGCGCTGTAGCGATAGCCTTGTACGTCGAACTGCTTGAGGGCTGCCGGGTCGTTGATGCGTTCTTCAATGACGAAGCGACTCATCATGCCGCGGGCCTTTTTCGCGTAGAAGCTGATGATCTTGTACTGGCCGTTCTTCAGGTCCTTGAACTCGGTATTGATGATGCGCGCGTTCAAGGCGTTGCGTTTGACCGCCGAGAAGTACTCATTGGAGGCCAGGTTCAGCAGCACGTCATCGCCTTGATCGGCCAGGGCTTCGTTCAGCCATTCGCTGATCCGTGTGCCCCAGAAGGCATACAAGTCCTTGCCACGGGCATTCGCCAGTTTGGTGCCCATCTCCAGTCGATACGGCTGCATCAGGTCCAGCGGGCGCAGCAGGCCGTACAGGCCGGACAACATGCACAAGTGCTGTTGGGCGTAATCGAAATCGGCTTCGCTGAAGGTTTGAGCATTCAACCCGGTGTAGACGTCGCCCTTGAATGCCAGCAGTGCTTGCTTGGCGTTTTTCAGGGTGAACGCGGGCGTCCAGCTGCCGAAACGTGCGGCGTTGAGCCCGCCGATCTTGTCGGATACGTGCATCAACTCGCTGATCTGCGCGGGGCTCAGCTCGCGTAATTGCAGGATCAGCTCCTGGGAATGGTCGAGGTATTGTGGCTGGGTGAAGCGCTGGGTCGCCGGCGGTGTTTCGTAATCGAGGGTCTTGGCGGGGGAAATCACCATCAGCATGAAGTCGTCTCCTTTAATCGTGGGGGCGATTCTAGGGGGTTGTCTGTGTTGACTCCAGCTATGAGCGTCATAGGTGATCGGTGGCGTCATGGAACAAGATCGCAGCCTCGCTTCGCTCGACAGCTCCTACAGTGCGCGTACATCTGTAGGAGCTGTCGAGCGAAGCGAGGCTGCGATCTTTTGATCTTCCCGCGATATAGTGCCGCGCGGGTTTTGTTATGGAGACATCCCATTGCGTATCGTTTTTCTAATCACGGCCTGGCTCTTGAGTTTCGGCGCCATGGCGGCGCCGGGCGATGTGGCGACGCTTGATCGCAGCACCTGGCCCGAACAGCTCAACAGCCCGACCCTGTTTGATGTGGCGTCACGGGCCGAGATCCTCATGTTCGCTCGCGTCCTGTTGGCCAGCGAATCCCTGGACGAAGTGAGCCTGGCCCAGCGCCTGGGGTTGCGCACGGTCAATCTGGAATCGATCAACAACCTGCGTCAGCGCATGTGGCAGCGTCTGCTGGCCAACTACAACTTCGCCCAGCAGAGCTGCGATCAGGATGCCTCCTTCTGTTTTCTGGTGGAGGACATGGACACCCTGCGCCAGCAAGCCGCCAAGTTTCAGGTCAGCGATGAGAGCTACTACATAAAGTGGGCGGAGCCGAGCCGGCTGTTCCACGCCCAGTACCTGGACGAGCAATTGCGCAAGGCGGCGCTGTTTCCGCAAACCAGCAGTGAAGTTGATCGTTTTGGCGACTATGAGCGCAACGGCGATGAGATGCATGACCGGCTGTTTCTGCTGACCTTCGACAGCGCCGCCAATGCCGCGCCGGATAACACCGCGTGGGCCACGGAATACCTGCGCAAGTCGAACATGAGCGGCACATTCTTCGTCCTCGGCAAGGACATTCAGGCCCGTCTGGCCGATCGCTCGGTGGCCAGCCTGCAAGCGACGTACTCAAAGCAGTGCATTGGCGTGCAAGGTTGGGAATTTCGCTCCCACAGCCACTGGCAGGACTGGCAGGATTCGGTGCGACACAGCGCCGAACTGGTCAAAAACAAACTGCCCGAGAACTACGTGCCGTTGTTTCGGCCGCCAGAGGGTCAGCGTCGTTCTGACGCCGAAGGTTTCTTCAATTCCCAGGGTTTGCAAGTGGCGCTGTGGGATATCGATGCCCAGGACGGTGCGGGCAAGCTAAAAGCCAATCAGAGCGCGCAACGGGTGTTGAGCCTGATGCTGTTGTGGCGACACGGGGTGATCACCTTCAACGTGAAGCAGGATGCGCTGAAAACGGCGATGCCCTGGCTCATCACGCAAACGGCGCAAAGCGGAATCGGTTGGGAGGACTGTCAGGACGCGTTTCGCTGAAAACGGCGAAAGGCCGTAAACATTGGGCGAGGGGTGATTTTAGGCGAGGATTCGGTGCAGGCGGACTTCCGACTTTAACGGGGTGATGGCAATCCGCCTAGTGCTATTGGTCACTCTGAAAAATAAACTTCAAAAAAACGTCAAAGTACTTTTTTCTGTCACAGGTTTTGGAGTATTACGAAGACAGACCGCCGAAACCTGCAGACAGGTGGCGTCTTCCAAGACCCCCATTGTGTGCAGTTCACTTGCATTTCGCTTTTTGTAGGTAGTGCGGGGTGAATTCGGTGGCCACTTCGAGGCGCAGCACTGTCACGGTATTGCGTCGACTGGCTCCCACAAAGGTGACCGAGTATGGATGATCACGGACGTAGTTCTTCCTCCAACCAGCCAATCCTTTATGTACTCGATACCAACGTATTGATTCACGATCCAAACGCCCTGCTTAACTTCGAAGAACACCACGTCGCGATCCCGATGACCGTGCTTGAAGAGCTCGACAAGCTCAAGAGCGGGCATCACAGCGTGGCTGCGGAATGCCGTCAGGCGATTCGCCTGATCGACAAGACCCTGGGCGATGCCAGTCCTGAAGACGTCGAGCTCGGCGTACCGATCCAGCGCGGCAAGAGTGGGCCCAAGGGTTTGCTGTCAATTCTGATGAGCAAGCGTGCAGAACCGAACATCATTCTGCCCGAGCACCTGAACGACAACATCATCATCAACCAGTTGATCGACCTGCACGCGCGCGAACCAGAGCTGCCCGTGGTGCTGGTCACCAAAGACATCAACATGCGCCTCAAGGCCCGGGCTTGTGGGATCGCGGCCGAGGACTACAGCACCGACCAACTGGTTGACGACGTGTCGCTGCTGCCCAACGGTTATCACAACATGACCGGCTCCTTCTGGGACCGTGTGAGGAATGTCGACACCCGTCAGGACCATGGCCGCACCTGGCATCAGGTGCAACTGATCGACAACCTACCGGCGGTGCACATCAACGAGTTCATCATCGACGAACAGGGCTTTGTCGGCTGGATCAAGGAGATCGAGGAAGACAAGCTGCTGATTCTCGACCTGCATCAGGAGCCCCTGTTGCACCAGGAGGCCTGGGGCCTGAAACCACGGGACATCTATCAAAGCCTGGCGCTGTACGCCTTGCTCGATCCGGATATCCACCTGGTCAACCTGACCGGAGCAGCAGGTTCCGGTAAAACCATCCTGGCACTGGCGGCGGCGATCGAGCAGACCATGGTCAGCAAACGCTATCGCCGGATCATCGCGACCCGTAGCGTGCAGGGCCTGGACCAGGAGATCGGTTTCCTTCCCGGCACCGAAGCGGAAAAAATGGAGCCTTGGCTGGGCGCCATCACCGACAACCTCGAAGCCTTGCACATGGATGACGAAAACACCCATGGCAGCGTCGATTACATCCTCAGCAAAGTGCCGTTGCAGTTCAAATCCCTCAACTACATCAGGGGCCGCAGCTTCCAGCAGAGTCTGATCCTGATCGATGAATGCCAGAACCTCACGCCGCACCAGATGAAAACCATCATCACCCGTGCTGGCGCCGGTTCGAAAGTGGTGTGCCTGGGCAACCTGGCACAGATCGACACCCCTTACCTGTCCGCGACCAGTTCCGGGCTGACGTACCTGACAGAGCGCTTCAAGGATTTCCCCAACGGTGTGCACATCACCCTGCAAGGGGTGCCACGTTCGATTCTGGCCGAATACGCCGAATCGCATTTGTAACCTCCACCGAAACCGGGCGACCCAACGCCGCCCGGTTTTTTTGTGCCCAGCACCTGGCCCCTGTGGGAGCGAGCCTGCTCGCGAAGGCGTTGTGTCAGCCAATATCAATGATGACTGATGCACCGCTTTCGCGAGCAGGCTCGCTCCCACATTGGTTTGTGGTGAACGCATAATCAAACGTGCGGAATTTTGACCCACAGGTTTACAATCGGGGCTCCTGATCAGGAGTATCTCTGTGCTGACCCATCTCGATTCCCAAGGTCGCGCCAATATGGTCGACGTCACTGAAAAAGCCGTGACGTTCCGTGAAGCAACGGCCCAAGCGCTGGTGCGCATGCTGCCCGAAACCCTGCAGATGATCGTCAGTGGCGGTCACCCCAAGGGTGATGTGTTCGCCGTGGCGCGTATCGCCGGCATTCAGGCTGCGAAGAAAACCAGCGATCTGATCCCTCTCTGCCATCCGCTGCTGCTCACCGGCGTCAAGGTCGAACTCAGTGCCGAAGGCGACGACACCGTGCGCATCGTGGCGCGCTGCAAGTTGTCCGGGCAGACCGGCGTAGAGATGGAAGCCCTGACCGCCGCCAGCGTTGCGGCGCTGACTATCTACGACATGTGCAAAGCCGTGGATCGCGGCATGACTATTGAAAGCGTGCGGCTGCTGGAGAAGCTCGGCGGCAAGAGCGGCCATTTCCAGGCGGACCAGCCATGAACCTCACCGTGAAGTTTTTTGCCCGTTACCGTGAAGCGATAGGCGTGGACTCGGTGAAGGTTGAAGGTGATTTCGCCACCGTCGACGATGTGCGCGCGCTGCTGGCCCAGCGTGACGGTGCCGATGTGCTGAGCGAACAGAACCTGATGTGCGCCCGCAATGAAGACCTGTGCCAGCTCGATGAGCCGGTGAGCGATGGCGATGAAGTGGCCTTTTTCCCGACCGTGACCGGAGGCTGAGCCATGGCGATTCGCGTGCAATCCACGGCGTTCGATCCGGGTGCTGAAGTCAACGCCATGCACGCCGCCAATGTGGGCGTCGGTGCGGTGGTGAGTTTTGTCGGCTATGTTCGCGACTTCAATGACGGACTCGACGTCGCCGGGATGTTCCTTGAACACTACCCGGGCATGACCGAAAAAGCCCTCGCCAAGATCGCCACAGAGGCCGAGCAGCGCTGGCCGCTGCTCAAACTTGAAGTGCTGCATCGCATTGGGGCCCTGGAACCGGGTGAGCCGATTGTCTTCGTCGGCGCTGCCAGCGCCCATCGCCAGGCCGCGTTCGATGCCTGCGCCTTTGTCATGGACTACCTGAAAACCCGCGCACCGTTCTGGAAGAAAGAAAACACCCGTGATGGGGCGCGTTGGGTTGAAGGGCGTGACAGTGATCATGCGGCAGCGGATCGCTGGAAGCAGTAGGTAGCCTGTAATTCCATTGTTGGCTGTTCTGGCGCCTTCGCGAGCAGGCTCGCTCCCACATTTGATCTCCATGTACACAAATGCTGTGTACGACATAGATTCCCTGTGGGAGCGAGCCTGCTCGCGAAGAGGCCATCTGCAACACCCGCTTCCCCCTCTGATTCCCTCCCGACCATCGGCCGCCGAAACCCTGCCCGCCCCGATTGACGACCAATACATAAAAGTCCAGTATGGATTTATAAGTACAAAAAAGTGCTTCCCTGTTTCTGCTCTTTCTTCTGTCTTGCCAAACCAACAACAACCCGCGAGAGAACGAACATGAAGAAATTCCCCCTCATCACCGGTCTGGCTCTGAGCCTGTTGGCGTGCAGCAGCCTGTTCGCCGCCGATAAAACCCTGCGCATCGGCATCGAAGCGGCTTATCCACCGTTCGCGTCCAAAACCGATAAAGGTGAGATTGTCGGGTTCGACTACGACATCGGCAATGCCCTCTGCGCGCAGATGAAGGTCAAGTGCGTATGGGTCGAAGGTGAGTTCGACGGTCTGATTCCTTCCCTTAAAGTGAAGAAAATCGACATGGCGCTGTCGTCCATGACCATCAACGAAGACCGCAAGAAGTCGGTGGATTTCACCCACAAGTACTACTTCACCTCATCGCGTCTGGTGATGAAGGATGGCGCGGTCGTGGATGACCAGTACGCCAGCCTCAAGGGCAAGACCGTCGGCGTGCAGCGCGCAACCACCACCGACCGTTTCGCCACCGAGGTTTTTGAACCGAAGGGTATCAACGTCAAGCGTTACGGCAACAACGAAGAGATCTACATGGATCTGGCGGCCGGTCGTCTCGATGCCATTTTTGCCGACACCATTCCGCTGAATGACTTCCTGACGATGCCTCGTGGCAAGGGTTATGCCTTTGTCGGGCCGGAGCTCAAAGATCCGAAATACGTGGGCGAGGGCGCCGGGATTGCGGTGCGCAAGGGCAACACGGAGTTGGTCTCCGAGCTGAACACTGCCATCGACGGCATTCGCTCCAGTGGCGAATACCAGAAGATTTCAGAGAAGTACTTCAAGTCTGATATCTACGGCGACTGATCAATCGCTTGCAGGGGCTTTCTCGTGAAAGCCTCTGCGCGGTTCCGATTCCTGAAAAACGCTAGAAGTTAATCCCTTCTTAACCGGCTTGTCGTTTATTCCCCGATACCCCGCTGTGCGCGCCGGACTCTCAAAGGTCAGGGCCAGCGTGTAGACTTCTGGGCAATCGATATTTAGAAGGGAAACGCAATGAGCGAGGAAACGATGCGGTTGGGCCGTGAACGGCGCTATCTGGTGTTGCTGGGCATCATCTGCCTGGCGCTGATCGGTGGCGCGCTGTACATGCAAATTGTTCTGGGCGAGGCGCCATGCCCGCTGTGCATCCTGCAACGTTATGCGTTGCTGCTGATCGCGCTCTTCGCGTTCATCGGCGCGGCCATGCGCACCCGCCGCAGCATCACGTTGTTTGAAACCCTGGTGGTGATCTGCGCCCTTGCAGGCGTCGGGGTGGCCGGGCATCACGTCTATACCCAGTTCTACCCGGCGGTCAGCTGCGGCATCGATGTGCTGCAACCGATTGTCGACGGTTTGCCACTGGCGAAGATCTTCCCGCTGGGCTTCCAGGTCGACGGCTTCTGCTCCACGCCGTACCCGCCGATCCTCGGTCTGTCGCTTGCTCAATGGGCCCTGCTGGCCTTTGTGCTGGTCGTGGTGCTGGTGCCGCTGCTCACGTCGCGTAACCGCAAAGCGCTGCGCTGAAGTCATCCGTCGCATCATTGCGTCACACCCAAAAACGCCCCGGCCCTCGTTGAGAGGGCCGGGGCGTTTTGCATTTCAGGGCGCAGGTAAAATGACCTTGATGCGCGACAAGTCTGGGTGCGGCACGTGTGCGACATGTTGTCACAGCAGGGGTGCCGCAAGGCATTTCAAGGCGCCGAATTGGTACCGTGTCACGCAACAAAATTGGTCTTTTTCAGCGCCTGGCAGCTTCAGTCCAAAAAAACCGTAACAGGCAGTTTTAACAGGCCTTGGTGAATTGCCTGAGCCCTTGTCACATGGGGGCTTGGGCAGGGTCGAAGGAGGGCGCAGAGCCTTCGATACTGTCTGAACTACCTGAGGTAGACCTACAATTTTTGGTGTTTTTGTTGAGAATGAATTTCGATACCATGGCGCACTTTTGCAAATACCGTTAATGATTGTTGCTGGAATGGATAAAAATTATTTCGGGATGAGACATGGTTTATAAAACGTTACATATCTACAATCGCCCGCACTGAATTCCCGGCACTGCTCATCCCTGAGCAGGAATAGGGCGTCGAGAGGCCGGTTGGCTTCATGCGACTCCCAGGTGTCGGTGCCTTCCCATTATCCGCACCAAATGGAATTGGTCTGTAACAAGGCCTTTGACCACGAATTCGAATAAGAACTCAACGCTGGCCCAGGATTTGTCGAACAGCGTCTGACGCGCGACGGGCAGCCACTTATTCAATCCAAGAAAAATGCCAACCCTTGGCAGGGTGAAGTGTTGGCGATCAAAACCCAACTGCATTGCGCAAGCTGCTTTAGAGGTCGTGAGATGAGTAAAAACAGGTACCCCAGACTACTAGGCTTATTGCCGCTGATCGGCACGTTGTTGCTGTCAGGCTGCAACATGACCTTGCTCGATCCCAAGGGCCAGGTCGGCCTGGACGAGCGAAACCTGATCATCACCGCAACGCTGCTGATGCTGTTGGTCGTGGTTCCGGTCATCGTCATGACCTTCCTGTTCGCCTGGAAATACCGCGCTTCCAACACCAACGCCGTCTACACGCCGAAGTGGTCGCACTCCACCAAGATCGAAATCGCGGTGTGGGCTGTACCGGTGCTCATCATCATTGCCCTGGGTTATGTCACCTACAAGTCGACCCACGCCCTGGACCCGTATCGTCCGCTGGAATCCGACGTCAAGCCGATCACCATTGAAGTAGTCGCGCTGGACTGGAAGTGGATGTTCATCTATCCGGAGCAAGGCATCGCCACCGTCAACAAGATCGTGTTCCCGGCGCACACGCCGATCAACTTCAAGGTGACTTCGGACTCCGTGATGAACTCGTTCTTCATCCCGGCCCTGGGCGGCCAGATCTACGCGATGGCCGGCATGCAGACCAAGCTGCACCTGATCGCCAACCAGAACGCTGAAATGGACGGTATCTCCGCCAACTACAGCGGCGCTGGTTTCACCGGTATGAAGTTCAAAGCTATCGCCACCTCTCAGGAAGATTTCGACGCCTGGGTAAGCGAAGTCAAAAAGGCACCTAAACAGCTTGAAAAAGCTGAATACGAAGCCCTTTCCAAGCCAAGCCAGAACAATCCAGTAGAGCTCTACTCCTCGTTCACGCCGAACCTGTTCCAGACCATCCTCGACAAGTACGAAGGCATGAATCCGGGCAAGCCGATGCACCACGAGAAGAAAGAGCACGAAATGGCCGCCATGGAAGGGATGGACATGAGTTCGCATTCAGCTGCCGGGGCAGAGGAGTAAACGATGTTTGGTAAATTAAGTTGGGAAGCGGTCCCGTTCCACGAACCGATCGTGATGATAACCATCGCCATGATCGCGCTCGGTGGTCTGGCGCTGTTCGCTGCAATCACCTATTTCAAGAAGTGGACCTACCTGTGGTCCGAGTGGCTGACCTCGGTCGACCACAAGAAAATTGGCGTGATGTACATCATCGTTGCCATGGTCATGCTGCTGCGCGGTTTTGCCGACGCCATCATGATGCGTACCCAGTTGGCCATGGCCACCGAGGGTTCGCCTGGCTACCTGCCGCCTGAACACTATGACCAGATCTTCACCGCTCACGGTGTGATCATGATCATATTCATGGCGATGCCATTCTTCACCGGCCTGATGAACCTTGCAGTGCCGCTGCAGATCGGCGCGCGTGACGTTGCCTTCCCGTTCCTGAACTCCCTGAGCTTCTGGCTGCTGGTGTCGGGCGTGGTGCTGATCAACCTGTCCCTGGGCGTTGGCGAATTCGCCAAGACCGGCTGGGTTGCCTATCCACCGCTGTCGGGTCTGCAATACAGCCCTGGCGTGGGGATGGACTACTACATCTGGGCGCTACAGCTATCCGGGTTAGGTACGACGCTGACCGGGGTCAACTTCCTGGCCACCGTGCTGAAAATGCGTACCCCGGGCATGAAGCTGATGGACATGCCGATCTTCACCTGGACCTGCACCTGGGCCAACGTTCTGATCGTCGCTTCCTTCCCGATCCTGACCGCTACCCTGGCGTTGCTGACGCTTGACCGTTACATGGATTTCCACATTTTCACCAATGAACTTGGTGGCAATCCGATGATGTACGTCAACCTGTTCTGGGCCTGGGGTCACCCCGAGGTTTACATCCTGATTCTGCCGGCGTTCGGGATCTTCTCCGAAGTCATCTCGACCTTCACCGGCAAGCGTCTGTTCGGCCACCACTCGATGGTCTACGCCAGCGGCGCGATCTCGATCCTGGGCTTCATGGTCTGGCTGCACCACTTCTTCACCATGGGTTCGGGTGCCAGCGTCAACGCCTTCTTCGGTCTGGCGACGATGCTGATTTCGATCCCGACGGGGGTGAAGCTGTTCAACTGGCTGTTCACCATTTACCAGGGCCGTCTGCGTTTCACCAGCCAGGTTCTCTGGACCCTGGGCTTCATGGTGACCTTCGCCATCGGTGGTATGACCGGCGTGCTGCTGGCCATCCCGGGTGCTGACTTCGTCCTGCACAACAGCCTGTTCGTGATTGCTCACTTCCACAACGTGATCATCGGCGGCGCGGTATTCGGCTACATCGCAGGCTTCGGCTTCTACTTCCCTAAAGCGTTCGGCTTCAAGCTGCACGAAGGTTGGGGCAAGGCAGCGTTCTGGTTCTGGATCACCGGCTTCTTCGTCGCGTTCATGCCGCTCTATGTACTGGGCTTCATGGGCATGACCCGTCGTCTGAACGCCACCACCAACCCTGAGTGGGTGCCGTACCTGTACGTCGCCATGTTCGGTGCGGTGATGATCGCGGTCGGTATCGCCTGCCAGCTGATCCAGCTGTATGTCAGCGTGCGTGATCGCAACAAGCCGGAAAACATGTGCGAACACGGCGACCCGTGGAATGCGCACACCCTGGAATGGTCGACCTCGTCGCCACCACCGTTCTACAACTTTGCCGTGCTGCCAAAAGCGCAAACCATCGACCCGTTCACCGAAGCCAAGGAAAACGGTACCGCGTACCAGGCTCCGGCCCGTTACGAGCCGATCCACATGCCAAACAACACCGCGACCGGTGTGGTCATGGGCGCCCTGTTGACCGTGTTCGGTTTCGCGATGATCTGGCACATCTGGTGGCTGGCCATCGTTGGCCTGGTCGGCACCGTGGGCTACTTCGTGATCCACGCTGCACGTGATGACCAAGGCTACATGGTGCCGGTCGAGACAATCGAGCGCATCGAAGCCGAGCAGCACAAGCGTCTGGTAGCGGCCGGGAAAGTTCCAGCCACCGCCACCCGTGTTGAAACCTCGTTGGAACAGGCTTAAACCATGTCGAACTTAGTGACCAATGCTGGACACACCCATGTCGATGGACATGGGCACGATGACCATCACCACGACTCGGGCGAGATGACCGTATTCGGTTTCTGGCTCTACCTGATGACCGACTGCATTCTGTTTGCGTCGATCTTCGCGGCGTACGCGGTACTGGTTAACAACGTAGCGGGTGGCCCGTCGGGCCACGACATCTTCGAGCTGCCATACGTACTGGGCGAAACCGCTCTGCTGCTGTTCAGTTCGATCACCTACGGCTTCGCCATGCTGGCGTTGTTCAAGGGCAAGAAGACTCAGGTGCTGGGCTGGCTGGCCATGACCTTCCTGTTTGGTGCCGGCTTCATCGGCATGGAGATCAACGAGTTCCACAAGCTGATCTCCGAAGGCTTCGGTCCTAGCCGCAGCGGCTTCCTGTCCGGGTTCTTCACCCTGGTCGGCACCCACGGTCTGCACGTGACCAGCGGTCTGATCTGGATGGCGATCATGATGTACCAGGTGCAGAAAAACGGCCTGACGGCGACCAACAAGACCCGTCTGAGCTGTCTGAGCCTGTTCTGGCACTTCCTGGACGTTGTGTGGATCTGCGTATTCACCGTTGTTTATCTGATGGGGACTATGTAAATGGCTAACGCTCATTCCCACGACAGCCACGACGCCAGCCACGGCAGCGTCAAGTCTTACGCTATCGGTTTCATTCTGTCGGTGATCCTGACGGTCATTCCTTTCGGCCTGGTGATGTACCCGTCGCTGCCGAAAGCGTTGACCCTGTGGATCGTACTGGCCTTCGCAGTGATCCAGGTGCTCGTGCACCTGGTGTACTTCCTCCACCTGGACCGCTCCGCTGCCCAGCGTAACAACGTGATCGCGTTTGTCTTCGCTGCACTGGTCATTGTCCTGTTGGTAGGCCTGTCGCTGTGGATCATGTTCAGCATCCACACCAACATGATGGCGCACTGAGGAAAGTCCGGATGTCCTTTAAGCACTTTATCCAAATCACCAAACCGGGGATCATTTTCGGTAACGTGCTTTCTGTGGCGGGCGGATTTTTCCTGGCCTCGAAAGGGCATGTCGATCTGGCCATTTTCCTGGCCGCCATGATCGGCACGTCGCTGGTGGTGGCTTCCGGTTGCGTGTTCAACAACTGCATCGACCGCGACATCGACCTGAAGATGGAACGCACCAAGAACCGGGCGCTGGTCCAGGGCTTGATCTCCCTGAAACTGGCCCTGGCTTTTGCGACCGTCCTGGGTGTTTTCGGCGTTGCACTGTTGTACAAAGTGGCCAACCCGTTGGCCGCGTTGTTCGCGGTGATCGGCTTTGTCATCTACGTCGGCTTCTACAGCCTGTACCTCAAACGCAAGTCGGTTCACGGTACGCTGGTGGGCAGTCTGTCGGGCGCCATGCCGCCGGTGATTGGCTACGTGGCGGTGACGAACAGCTTCGACATGGCCGCACTGACATTGCTGGTGATGTTCAGCCTGTGGCAGATGCCGCATTCCTACGCCATCGCGATCTTCCGCTTCAACGATTACCTGGCCGCATCGATTCCGGTGTTGCCCGTGAAGCGTGGGATCGAAGTGGCCAAGAAGCACATCCTGATCTACATCTTGGCGTTCCTCGTAGCGACCTTGATGCTGACCTTCAGCGGCTACGCCGGCATGAGCTACCTCGCCGTCGCCGCGGCTATGGGCATGTACTGGTTGTACATGGCCTGGACCGGTTACAAGGCAGTGGATGACACGGTCTGGGCACGCAAGCTGTTCGTGTTCTCGATCTTCACCATTACCGCGTTGAGCGTGATGATGTCCCTGGATTTCAAGGTGCCGAGTGAGCTGTTGCTGACTTACGCGCCTTAAGATTCAGAGGCTGCACAAAAAGCCCCGCCTTCGAGAGAAGCGCGGGGTTTTTTATTGGGTGATTCTGGGGAACCGGGTCGTCCCATTCGCGAGCAGGCTCGCTCCCACACTAAATCGGCAGCTAATGTGGGAGCGGGCTTGCTCGCGAAGACCGCACCGCGGTGTAACAGGAAATCACACCCCTGTAGCAGCTGCCGAAGGCTGCGTTCGGCTGCGCAGCAGTCGTAAAACCAGACACTGCGGTCTTTCAGTTAAACCGTATCGCCCGGATTGGCGACTGCTGCGCAGCCGAACGCAGCCTTCGGCAGCTGCTACAGGGGATAGGGTGCAGGCCTGTTTGAGGAGGTGCTCAGCTGTCAAGCAACCGGAAAAACCGTTCCCGCACCTGGGTGTTATCGCTGTGCGCCACGTTGAAACGCAGGAAGTGGCTAGCGTCCGGCGCTTTGCTGAGCAGGGTGCCGGGCGCCAGCACGAGGTCGTTTTCCAGGCCTTTCCTTGCCAGCGTTTCGGCATGCAGTCCTTCGGGCAATCGCGTCCAGATGAACAAGCCTTCCCCCGGCAGCGACGACGCCGAGCACCCGGCCTCTTCCAGCCAACCCGCCACCCTGCTGTTGGACTCGTACAGCCTATCCACCGTACGCCGCGCGTGTTTGGCGTAGCTGCCGTCACTGAGCATGGTGCAGGTGATATGTTCGGCCAGTTCCGAGGTCACGCCGCCGCAGGCCATTTTCAGCGCGACCAGGCGCGCCGCCAGTTGTGGCGATAGCACGGCATAGCTGACGCGGCTGTTGGCGGTTAGGGTTTTGGAGAAGCCGGAGATATAGCTGACATTGTCCAGCCCGCTCGCGGCCAGTCTTGGCGTGCGGCGTTGCTGAATGTCGGCGTACAAATCGTCTTCCAGAATGTGGAAGTTGTGGCGATGGCTCAGTTCCAGCAAGCGGTACACCTGCGCCGGGGTGAACGAGTGCCCGGTGGGGTTATGCAGGGTGCTATTGGTCATGTAGAGCACCGGTTTGTGGGCGATCACCAATTGTTCGAAGGCTTCAAGGTCCATGCCGTCGCAATCCCGGGCGATGGTGATGACCTTGGCGCCATGCAGCGCGAGGTTGGTGTGCATGTTGAAGTAGCAAGGGTCGTCGAGCAGCACCGTGTCGCCGGGTTTGATCAGCAGGCGCATCAGCAGGTCGATGGCCTGCATGGTGTTGGCGGTGGTGATGATCTGATCCACCGGGACTTCGATGCCGAAGGTCGACAGCTTGACCCGCAACGCCTGGCGCAGCGGCAGGTAACCGCCGGCAACGCCATATTCGCCCATGCGCAGGCTGGTGGCGCGCAAGGTGCCGCGCACGGCTTTGAGCAATTCGTCGGCAGGCAGCCACGAGGTCGGCAGGAATCCGCAGCCGGGGCGCAGGGCGCCGTTGTCCAGCAGCAATGCGCGGCGGACCACGCTGAGGGTGTCTTGAGGTTGCAGATCCGGGCCGGTGCCGGTGTGCAGCGTGGTGCTGGTGCGGTGCACGTAATGCCCGGAACCCTGGCGTGAAACCACCAGGCCCTTGGCCCGCAAGCGGTCCAGCGCATCGACTACCGTGGATTTGCCCACGTTCATCAAGTCGGAGAGTTCGCGAATCGGCGGCAGCTTGGCCCCGTGAGGCAACCCGCCCTGGGCGATCGCCAGCGACAGCTGATCGACGATCTGCTGGACCAGCGGCACGCCGGGCTGGAATTCGATAGCGGCAATCACTGCACGTTGAACCTGCATTTTACTGGTCTCTCCGGCAGTAAAGTTCGTTTGATTCTATACGAACTTGCTCTGATCAGAACACGTGTCTCTCTCTACCATCGCCTTAAAGACTTTTCTGATTGTCGGCGTCCTGTGGCCCCCGCAATCGCTCGGTTCAGAGGTGTTGCATGAGTGTTCAAACAACGGTCGCCATCGCCAAACCGGTGATCAACATCCGCCTGTTCACAATCCGGATCATCACCGCCGTGTCGCTGTTCGCCGTGCTGGGCAAGGCCAACGTCTGGCTCGACACCGCTACCAACAGTATTCTCGCCCTCGGTTATCGTGCCTTGTTGTTGCTTTTGCCGCTGACTTTGCTGGTGCTGGGCCGCCGCTCCCTGAGCGTCACGCTGCTGTGTGCAGCCCTCGGGCTGGTATTGCTCGCGGTCACCAGCAACCAGGGCATGGTGATGTTTGCTGCGGCATTGTTTGCCTACGGAATCGCGATTGCCGGGTACCTGATCAAGAGCGAAGCAGCCCAGACCAAAGAGGGCGCGGCGTACAACCGGGTGGCGATGAACATGGGTAGCCTGCTGGCGGGCCTGATCCTGCTGTCGCCGCTGCTGACCCCAACGATGTTCTTCCTCGGCGCGGCGAGTTTCGTCCTGCTGTGCCTGCCCATCGCCATGGGCGCCACCTTCACCACTGATGCAGTGGTTGCCCGCCCGGCGAGCCAGGATGGCAGCGGCTGGCGCAACAAACTGCCGTGGGTGATCGCCGGCATCATCATGGGGATCAAACTGTTTGGCGTGTTCTCGATCCTGCCACAAGCCATCCTGCTTGAAACCGGTGAATTACCGGCCTGGTATGGCCTGATGCTGATCCTCAACAGCGCGGTGGTGGTGTTCGCTCAGGTGCCGGTGATGAAACTGATCGAGCGCACCGGGCGCTTTAAGGTGGTGGCCGTGATCGGGATCATTGTTGGCGGCTTTGCGGTGCTTTCGTCTCCTGCCGCTTTCCACGTCGAAACCCTCGCCGGCGCGCTGATCTGGGTGGCGCTGCTGTCCCTCGCCGAATGTGCGTTCAGTTACCTCGATTACTTCTCCGTCAAACAAAACAACATGTTCGTCAAGGAAGTGTCCCTCGGCGTTGGCGCCGGGCTGACGGTGCTGATCATGCGGGTCGTACCGGCGCCGTACAACGCGCTGGTGCTGGCTGCTATTGGCGCGGGCGGGATCCTGGCCTGGTACTACCTCAACCGTAAATCCAATGCGTCGTTGCACGACTGACTCATCGCGGTTGCGCTATTCACTTCACAGGTCGGAGGCTTCATGAATACGACATCATGCGTAGTCGTGGTCGGGTACAACGGCAATCGGGTTCACGACATCCAGAAACTGCGCTTGCTCTGCAAGACGCTCTATAACGCCCGGCTCATCCTGCTGGTCGATGAGATTCAGCCCGATGACGAGCAAGTGGCCGATCACGTCTGCAGCACTTCACTGGCGGCGGAAGAGGTGGCGGCCTCCCTCGAACTGGTGGTGGGCTGCCTGAATGCCGATCGATGGAAGCTGATCGGGGTTCTGCCTTTTTCTGATCGTGGTGTGCTGCTCGGCGCCGCGCTGGCCACCCATTTCGGCCTGCCCGGCATCACTCCGGGTGAGGCGCGGGCGGGGCTGGATAAACAGATTTTTCGCAAGCTGGAAGCGGCTGCCGACACGTCACCGCAGGATTACCGCCCGGTGTTTTCCGCACGCATCGAGAGCCTGCCCGAATTGCGTCAGAAGGTCGTCGAACTGGGCGGCAAAGCATTCATCAAACCGGCCTGCGAAGGCGCGAGCAGAGGTTGTCGGGTCATCCATCATCCGTCCGAATGCGACGAGGCCTGGCACGCACTCAAGCCGTATCGCGAAGGCGGCATCGTCCTCGAAGAGCTGATCCAGAACGCCCGGGAATACAGCTGGGATTACGTGGCTGGCAGCACTTGGGTCACCGAGAAAACCACCACTGAAGGTGCCTATCGCGCGGAAATTCAGCAGGTGGTGCCCGCGCCGTTGGCGGCCGACGTGCAGGTTCGATTGGCGGCTGCGGGTCGGCACATGTCCGGGTTGGTTTCGCTGGATAATGGCGCTTATCACAACGAAGTGTTCCTGCGCAGCGACGGCCTGACGTCGGCGGTGGAAACCAACATGCGCCCCGGCGGCATGCACATCTGGGACCTGGCCCGTCTGGCGTTCGTGGATTTCGATCCGTGGGAACGCTGGGTCAGATGGGCGGTGGAACGCAAGACCGAACACCAGGATCCCGTCGCCCGGGGTTATTGCGGCATCCGACTGCTCAGAGCACCGGCCGACGGTCTTTTGCGCGCCACGCCAGACATCGAGTCGCTGGCCCGGAAACTGAACATCGAACTGGTGGAAGCGCTGTATGCCAAGCGCGTCGGTGATTCGGTCACGGCATTGGTGAAAGACAACACCTCATTCATCGGCCACATCGTGTTGTTCAGCAAGGACTACGGGCAACTCAGCGACAACCTGTTGCGGCTGGCAGAAGCGATCGAGTCACGCGTCGAGGTCACCTGCCTGGCACCGGCGACGAGGGCTTTTGGCTGAGCCGGTGGGACCTGCGTTTTTTGCATTATTGATTCAGAGGGTTTGGTAAATGATTGAGCAAAAAAGCTGTGATGAGCGTTTCATCGACCTGGCAAAAGAGCTCGGCTATGACATCTACGGCGAGAACACCGCCGGCGGGCATTATGCCCCGCTGATTCGGCATCACGACGAACTGTACGTCAGTGGTCTGGTGCCGCGCATGAACGGCAAAATTCAGTACCCCGGAAGAGTCGGCCTGGAATTGAACATGGCGGATGCTCAAACGGCAGCCAGTATCAGCGCGATGCGCGGGCTGGCGCTGATCGTCGATGCCATTGGTTCGCTGGATAAAATAAAGTCGCTGATACGGATAACGGTCTATGTGAAATCCACGGCAGATTTTGTTGACCTCAGCGAAGTGGCCAACGGCGCATCGGATGTATTCAGTCATGTGTTGGGGGACGCCGGTAAACATACTCGAACGACCGTGGGTGTTTATCAGTTGCCGAAAAACGCTGCGATAGAAGTGGATATGATTGTCGCGCTGCGGCCCTCACTTTTATAAGTATTAGTTGTTCGGCTTTACAGTGCTGAATTGTTCATCTAAGGTTCGGTCACTCAAGTCGGAAGAATAAGTTGGAACTCGCGGATGAATAATGTTCAGGGTGCGTTTTTTTCATACAAGGACTTTCGTCAGAGTTTGCGTCATCAACCGGTAAGTCCGCGAGTTTGGAAAGGTGCGCAGCTAACGGATTTGCGTCAGACGCTGGAGGCCAGTGACGTCGATATCGTCGCATTGGCCCACGACAAGAGCATCGAAGGGTGTGAAGTGACGCCCGGCATGGCGGTTGCCATGCAGTGGTTGAAACCCGGCGTGGTGCTTAACGGGCACTCCCATTCCTGGTGGCACCTGTTCATCATTCAGTCCGGCAGCGGCGCGTTAACCCTGGGCAACGCCGATGAGGTGAACGTCAACACCGGCGATGTCTTGCTGGTGCCGGCCTGGACAAGACACGGCTTCGTCAACACTAGCACCACCGAGCCGCTGGCCATGCTGAACATGAGCAACATGCCGCAAATGGCGCTGCTCTCCAATTTTGCCGACAGCCACGGGCTGATCACCCTCCAGCCGTAATCGCCCTTGCGTTTTACTTCAGGGAGTCAGCGT
Source organism: Pseudomonas sp. LB3P25 (assembly GCF_054897985.1). Taxonomy (NCBI): domain Bacteria; kingdom Pseudomonadati; phylum Pseudomonadota; class Gammaproteobacteria; order Pseudomonadales; family Pseudomonadaceae; genus Pseudomonas; species Pseudomonas sp. LB3P25. The sequence goes on from NZ_CM142711.1 coordinate 1,346,034, forward strand.
TCGCTGACTCCCTTTTTTTCTGACCCCCTCCAAAATCCGCCTGACGAATTGCGTTTTTCAACTTTCTGTATCGATAAAATCAGATAATTTCTGTATCTGTTCAGCGCTTAATCAACTAACTACGATCGCTTCCAATGCAAAGGATTTATGGGGTTAATGCAAAGGGAGTGTTCTATGGAAAGTACGAAACTTAAACTGTATGTTGGCGCGGATTTTGTCAGTGCCTTTGCAATGTCGGCATTCGTGGCGCTAAAAGAAAAGCAACTTTCTTTTGGTGTGGTGACTGTGGATTTGAAAGCTCGCGAGAACTATTTGCAGCCTTATCATGGTTTGTCGCTTACATGCAAAATTCCAACGCTAGTGCATGAAGAATTTGCGTTGTCGGAATCTTCGGCCATTGCCGAATACCTGGAAGAAGTAGCGCCGGGGCATAACAGACTATTGCCGCTGGACATCAAGCAGCGAGCACGCGCCCGTCAACTCCAGGCCTGGTTGCGCAGCGATTTATTGGTCATTCGTAAAGAACGCCCGGCGGACCTTATTTATTTCGGCAAAAAAGATACTCCGTTGTCCGACGATGCCCTGGCCGCCGTCGACAGGTTGTTCTTTGTCGCCGATCGATTGCTGGAGGGGGGCGCTGATCATCTGTTCGGTGACTGGAGCATTGCCGACACCGACCTGGCAATCATGCTCAACCGACTGGTCGCCAATGGTGATCAGGTTCCCGCCCGACTCGCCGCGTATGTCCGCCGCCAGTGGGATCGCGACAGTGTTCGGGCATGGATGGACATAGAGCGCGTAGCGCCAGCCATCCAGTAAGAACCGCCAGCCAATCATCAGGAGCGCTGCCATGCAGGGAATGTCGGAGCAGGAACGATACAAGCCCTATAACTCACGCACCATTCGAGACACGCCGTACTGGCGGAAACTGACGCCAGCGTTGCAGGAAGCCATGACCATCGTGGCCCGGGTCATGCCATTTCGCACCAATGAATACGTACTGGGCACGTTGATCGACTGGAACAACATCCCGGACGATCCGATTTTCCGCATGACCTTTCCCCACAAGGACATGCTGCTGCCGGACGAGTACGCGTCGCTCAAGCAACTGATCGAACGGGATGACACCGACGCCATCAAGCGGCGGATCGAGGCGATCTGGCTGCGGATGAACCCGCATCCGGCCGGGCAACTTACGCACAACGGCGTGACCCTCGACGGAAAAGTCCTGCCGGGCATACAGCACAAGTACCGCGAAACCGTGCTGTTTTTCCCCGGTGCCGGTCAGACCTGTCACGCCTACTGCACGTTCTGTTTCCGCTGGGCGCAGTTCATCGGCGAAGAAGAACTCAAGTTCAATGCGCGCGAATCCCAGGAGTTGGTGAGTTACCTGCGGGTGCACACCGAAGTCACCGACGTGCTGATCACCGGGGGCGATCCAATGATCATGAACACCCGCTCGTTGGCCGGGTACATCGAGCCGTTGCTGGCATTGCCTCACCTGAAAAGTATCCGCATCGGCACCAAGTCCGTGGCGTATTGGCCGCAACGATTTGTCAGCGACAAGGACGCGCCCGAGCTGCTGGAGCTGTTTAAGCGGATCGTCGCGGCGGGGAAAAATCTCTCGATCATGGGTCACTACAACCACCCGGTAGAGATCCGCCAGGACATCGCCCGCCAAGCCATCGAACGCATTCGCTCCAGCGGCGCGACGTTGCGCATGCAGGCGCCGGTGATTCGGCACATCAACGAGAACCCCGCTGATTGGGCCGCGCTCTGGACCGAAGGCGTGCGGCTCGGCGCGGTGCCTTATTACATGTTTGTCGAGCGTGATACCGGCCCCAGCCATTACTTCGCGATGCCGCTGGCCCGGGCGTTCGAGATCTTTCAGGCGGCGTACCGCACGGTGTCCGGGTTGGCGCGCACGGTTCGCGGTCCGTCCATGAGCACCTTCTACGGCAAGGTGTTGATCAACGGCATCGAAACCGTGGCCGGGGAAAAAGTCTTCGTGCTGCAGTTCCTCCAGGCGCGCAATCCGCAATGGGTGTTGCGCACGTTCTATGCGCGATTCGATTCGCAAGCGACCTGGTTCGATGAGCTGCGGCCGGCATTTGGCGAGCGCTCGTTCTTCTTTCAGACCGAGCCTGTGGCGGCGCCCGAATTGATACCGGTCCTGCTTGAGACCGCGTAGGACCTTTCATAAATAGTGGGGAGATATGGATATGAGCGGTATCCCGTTTGATCAGCGAGAAGGATTTATCTGGCTCGACGGCGAGTTCGTCGAGTGGTCCCAGGCGCGGCTGCATGTGCTGACCCACGGCCTGCATTACGCGAGCACGGTGTATGAAGGGGAACGTGTCTACAACGGCAAGATCTTCAAACTGCGCGAACACAGCGAGCGGTTGTATCGCTCGGCGACGTTGATGGATTTCGTCATTCCCTATGAGCTTGACGAACTGGAAGCGGCCAGCCATGAACTGCTGCAACGCAACAAGGTGGTCGACGGTTATCTGCGGCCGGTGGCCTGGCGTGGCAGTGAAATGATTTCCACCTCGGCCCGCTTCAATAGCGTCCATGTGGCGATTGCCTGTTGGCAATGGCCGAGCTATTTCGACCCGGCCGGGCACATGGCCGGCATTCGTTTGAAGACCGCCGAGTGGCGTCGTCCGCCACCGAGCTGTAGCCCGTTTGAAGCCAAGGCATCCGGCCATTATCAGATCGCCACGCTGAGCAAGCACGATGCTGAAAACAGCGGTTATCACGACGCCTTGATGCTCGACTGGCGCGGCAATGTTGCCGAAGCCACCAGTGCCAACGTGTTCTTCGTCAAAGGTCGGACGTTGCACACCCCGGTGCCGGATTGTTTCCTCAATGGCATTACCCGTCAGACCGTCATTGAACTGGCCAAGGCGCTGGATTACCAGGTGGTCGAGCGAACCATCGTTCCTACGGAGCTGGGTGACTTCGACGAGTGTTTTCTCACCGGTACCGCTGCCGAAATCACACCCGTGCAGCGCATCGATGAACAGCACTATCGACCGGACAACGCCTGCCGCGAATTCATTGCCGCCTACACCTCAATCGTCAACGCCTGATAAACCGCCAGGAATCTCACCATGTCAGATCAAGGGATTGTCGCGTCTAAACCTTACGTTTCACTGGGCCATCGTCACGAAGAGTTGTCGGCGCGAGGCTGGACGGTGCTGACGCCGGACGAGTTCGCCGACGATGTGCTCGGCACGCTGCATGAGTTCGGCCCGGTCATTCCACAATTCAACGGGCAGACCGCGTTCGCCATCACCCGCAAGCCGGGATATGAAGACTTGCCGTATTCCCAGAGCATGAACGGTATCGGCCCGCACACCGAGGCGCCGGTTTACGGACCGCCGCCGCGCTACCTGGCGCTGCATTGTCATCAACAGGCAACCTGCGGTGGTGGGCATACGGGGTTGGTGGATGGTTATGAATTGCTGGCGTTCCTCGAACGCACCGATCCCGAGCTGCGTGAATGGATCGACGACACGCCTGTGGAGTTCGTCGCTACCGCCAAGCCTGGCGAAGCGGCTCAGCGCCGGGTCAAGGAATACATCCTGACGCCTACGGAAGAAGGGGACATTTTCCGCTTCAGCTACAACCAGTTTCACTACGGCGATGTGAATCCTTCCAAGGAAGATCTGCTTCACTCCCAAGTCGCCAATAGCTCGTCGCCCCTGGCCAGGTTTGCAGTCCTGGGCGAAGCGTATTTCGTGCAGCACAACACACCCGTGCTGATTCCCGACGGATGCATGCTGATTTGGAACAACTGGCGAATGATCCACGCCCGCAGTCGATACACTGACCCGGCGCGAAACCTGACCCGCTACTGGCTGGCCTGATTCATCCGTCGCCCTTAATTCTATTGGCGTACCCGTCATCGGGTACGCGTCCTACAGGTATCGCGTCATGCAAACAGCAATCGAGATCGCCAAGGTCGATCATCAACTGGTCGTGCGACTGAATCAGGCGTGGACCAAAAGAGCCACGGTGTGTGCACCGGACAAGGCCGAGGCCAGCGAAGTGTTCGACCCGGCGCGCCCGGATTACCCGGAGTGCATGGTGCCGTTTTTCCATCATCCGAAATTCCAGGCCCTGAGCGATGAACTCAAAAGCGCCGTGGTGACCTGGGGCTGGATCGGCTACAACCTGCGCACGGTGACCGCCGAAGAACACGTGGTGAACCCGGCGTTGAGTGTCATCGCCAATCAATACCTGGGCAAGGACGACTGGCATTTTCGCGAGGCCATGCAGCAGACCCTGATCGACGAGCACTACCACACGCTTATGCACCTGCGGGCCATTGAGCGAACCAAGGAGGAGCGCGCACTCGATCAGGACCTGGATTTGCCTCCGTCGGTCACCTACTTACGCCTGATCGCCCTGCGCGAGGAACTGCCGGAGCAGTGGCAGCGCGACCTGGCAGCGATCACCTTTGCCGTGGTGGCCGAGATCAGCGTCAACGCCTATCTGGATTTGCTGGCCGACGATCAGAGCATTCAACCGCAAAACCGCCGCGTGGCCGAACTGCATAACCGCGACGAATATGCCCATAGCAAAATTCTCGCCGAAGTAGCGAAGGTCATGTACGCGAACATGCAGCCACCCCAACGGGCATTTTTCGCCCGCACGTTGTCGGTAGCGCTGAGTGCCTTTGTCGCCCAGGACTACTCGATGTGGGAGGCGATTCTGACGCAACTCGGGGTCGAGGACGCCGCGCTGATCATCGCCGACACCCGGGAGAGCAACAAGAACGCCACGATCATGCGGGACTACAGTGGCTTGCATCGTCTGGCCCAGGATCTGGGAATTAGCGCCGAGATCGATTTCGACTTCCGTCCGACCCTCAAAACCACCGCAGCGGCCTGAACCAGGAGGTGAATATGTCCGTTCCTGTGTACGAAGTGTTCGCGATCCGTGTCGGCGCCAATGCCCAGCGCACCGCCCGGGAGAACTTTCTCTACGACGCTTGCTGTGGTGATCCGAATGCGTCGATGCCGTTGGATTATTACTTCTGGGTCATTCGTAACGAGCAGCAGGTGATCGTGGTCGATACCTGTTTCCAACCGGCCACAGCAGACCGGCGCAACCGTCAGATGTATCGCCTGCCGGAAGAATCCCTGCGCCAACTGGATATTGATCCGGCACAGGTCGACAACCTGATCCTCACCCATTTGCACTGGGATCACGCCGGCAACCTGGGGCTTTTCCCGAAGGCCACGGTGCATCTGCAAGAAGCGGAACTGCGCTTCTGCACCGGGCCGAAAATGGCCCATCACACGGTGAACAAAACCTACGAGGTCGATGACGTGATGTCGGCGCTTCCACCGCTTTTCGAGGGGCGGATGCGTTTGCACACCGGCACCGTCGAGGTGATACCCGGTGTGACGTTGCACCCGGTGGGCGGGCATACACCGGGGAGCCAAGTGGTGCGGGTGAACACCGAGCGAGGGTGGATTGTTCTGGCCTCGGATGCCGCGCACTTGTGGGCCAACATCCGTCAGCGCAGTCCGTTTCCGATTCTTGATGATCTGGCGCAGACGCTTGAGGCGTTCAGTCTCATCGACAGCCTGGCTGACGGCGAAGACCATGTCATTCCCGGTCATGACCCGCTGATTGCTGAGCGCTTCCCGCATTGGAATGACGATCCGCACATCATTTGCCTGCACCAAAACCCTCTCTGAACCCAACATGAACCCTGTAGCAGCTGCCGAGCCTGCGAGGCTGCGTTCGGGCTGCGGAGCAGTCGTAAACCATCCATCGCGGTGTTTCAGGTAGACCGAAGTGGCAGGATTGACGACTGCTCCGCAGCCGAACGCAGCCTCGCAGGCTCGGCAGCTGCTACAGGGGGGGAGAGCCTTGGTTTTTGAGAAGTTGGCCGAGGGTCGCCAGCGCTTCATCTATGCGGGGTGAATACGGCGCGCCGCAACCAATGCGCACAAAGTGATTGAAACGCTGGCCGTTTGAAAAGATATCCCCAGGCGAAATCTGGATGCCGGCCTTCAATGCCTCGTGGAAAAACGCCATGGATGAATGGTGACGCGGCAGTTCCACCCACAGCAACGTACCGCCTTGGGGGTTGGTCACGCAGGTGCCGGCGGGAAAGTAGCGAATGATCGCCGCGCTCATTTGCTGGCGTTGGTGAGTCAGGGTTTTCCTCAAGCGGCGCAGGTAACGTTCGTAGGACGGTGTCTTCATGAACGCACTGACCGCCAGTTGCGACAACGCCTCACATCCCCGGGACTGAGTGTGTTTGAGCATTTCCACGCGGTCGTGCCATTTTCCCGCGCTGATCCAGCCCAGGCGTATGCCCGGTGCCAGGGTTTTGTTCAGGGATGCGCAATAGATCACGTTATCGGTGCGGTCCCAGTGCTTGAGTGTGGACAGCGGCTGCTCGGTATCCACCAGATCGCCATAGGTGTCGTCTTCAATCAGCACCGTGTCGTGCTCGGCGCACAGCTGTACCAGCCGCGCCTTGTTGGCGTCGGGCATGATGCTGCCCAGCGGATTTTGCAGGTTGGGGATGACGATCAGCGCCCGAATCCGCTCGGGGCCTTGTAGGAGTTGTTCGAGGGCGAACAGATTGATTCCCGCGTGCGAAGTCGCCGGGACCTCCAGCACCCGCAGATTCAGGCTTTCGAGAATTTGCAGCAAACCGTAAAAGGTCGGCGACTCCACAGCCACGGTGTCGCCGGGTTGGGTGACCGCGCGCAAGGCCAGGTTGATCGCTTCGGTCGCGCCATTGGTAATTACAATCTTCTCCGCTGGCAGGTTGGCCTTTGCGGTCAGCGCCCGCCGGGCAAGGATGTTTCGCAATGTGCTGTTGCCGCAGGTGGAGCCCGCCGCGCCGAGCAGGTGCGGATCGTGACGCAGCGCCTTGATCATATGGTCTTGCAGGATCTTCAACGGATAGAGTTCCGGCGCGCAGAAGGCACTGGCGAAATTGACCTTGATCGTCGCGCGCTGACTGGCCTTGAGGACCGATGACACCTGCTCGTGAATGCCGACGTAGACACCGGTGTCCAGAGGCGGGGGAGACGCGATCGGGACGGGTTTGGGCAACGTATCGGGCTGGCGAATGTAGTTGCCGGAGCGCGGACGGGCTTCCAGCACCCCACAGCCCTCGAGTTCCCGGCAAACCTGCACCGCGGTCGACAGGCTGACGGCGTGTTTTTCCATCATTAGCCGAATGGAGGGAAACCGTTCACCGGTTTTCAGGGTGCCGCTGCGGATCGCGTCGAGGTAGTGGTTGGCTAACTGACGGTAAAGGGGCGTCGTGTTCATGATGACCTCAGCAATCGCACCACTGAAGTCTTGGGCTGGAAAGTGAGATGACGCTCCCTGCAGGCTGACCCGTGGTGCTGAAGGGTTAAGGGAAAGAGTTTTTTTCTGCCGCTGATACGTGAAGAGTAATCGCGGTTTTGAGAAATCACGGGCAATAAAAAGCCCCGCTCTAGGGCGGGGCTCTTAGGTCAGTGGCGCCCGAAGCGCCGCTAATGGAACGTGTTACTGCGCGGCGATGCTGTAGCCATCGAACGCGGTTTGCTGCTGAAGCGCGGTGATGATGTTCTTGCGGTTAACCGCTTGTTCGGCCCCGTCATTGTCCAGGAAGGTCTCGCTTTCGAGCTCCGCTTCTTCGCCTTCGCCGACGAAGGTGAAGCCCAGGAACTCCAGCGCTTCACGGTCAACATTCAGACGCGAACGCGGGGTGCGCAGCGGCAACGTCACGCTGATGCCGTCTTTGCTGATGGTGAACACTTCGACATCTTTCTTGGCGCGAGCTGTTTTGCTTTTGCCACTGCTTGGGTTGCTGATGGCCTGGTGGGTCTGGTTCAGTACCTTCAGTGCGAGGCCATAGACCAATTCCTGAAATGCCGGATCGTCCTTGAAGCTGGAGAGAATCCGGCTGATCGGGAATTTGCTGCTCAAGTCTTCCAGGGCTGCAATGTCGGCAGCCTCGGCGTCCTTGAGTTGCTTGAGTTCGCCCATCAATTCGTAGGCTTTATCGTCGTCGAAGCTGTCGTGAGCCTGGCGAATCGCGGCGCGCAGCTCGCGGATCTGGTCGCTTTCCCGGGTGGACTGGAAAGCGTCCAGGACCATCTCGCTGATGGTCTTGGCCTGGGGCACGTGCTGTGAAAGATTGATGGAGTTTTCGTATTCCGCTTTGGACGACAAGGTGACTACGGATTCAGCGGTATTGGAATCGGACATTGAAATTTCACTACTTCTTTTAACTTGGATTTAGGCGAGAAAGCACGGGGCCTTTTCAGGCCGCCTAATCTATTGGACCGAGGCGACGTTGTCACGGATGAACAGGCGGCTGGTCATCATTTTTGGCACAGCGGCTTTTAACCGGCGGCTATCTGGGGATGTTTTGCCTGAAGTGTCAGCAGCCGCCGATAAAACTTCAACGCCCGGCCGCTGATCAGTCCACAGACAAAACCCGAAGCCGACGCCTTGAGCAGCAACATCTCAAGGGTGGCGGCCAGCGCCGGGTGAACATCATCCTGGTAGCCGAAGTAATAGTTCACCGCAAAAAATAGCAGGTAGAGCATGAGGGTTTTTGCTGTGCCCGGCACGATCAGACCGGTTTTCGGATCATCCAGCTCAATGCCCTTGCGTGGGAAAATCAGCAGCGCCGCGAGGCTGCCCAGAATGACGGCAGCCAACCAGCAGCTAACCGATAGCTGCGGATTCAGCGTCAGATTCAGCGAATACAGGGACCAGCCCAGCAAGATCGGCGCTGTGACGAGCAATGAAGTTTTGCTTTCACGGGTCGGGGACAGGGCTTTGACGCCGTAGTAGCACAGCAGCAGAAATATCGCGTAAACCCACAATGGGGTGTTTTGCAGGGTGTTGAGCATCGTGCAGCGTCCTTGCCGAAATGGGTGCCAGGATATTAGCCGTTGCCGTAGCCCAGGCAGTCGACTATTTCCCCAGCGTATTCAGATTCATCGACCGAACCGCCAATTGCTCGGCCGTTTGCTGATCCACCGGCAACGAAAAGCGGAAGGTCGCGCCGCGTCCGGGAACGTCAATCAGCTGGATTTCACGGCCGTGCAATTGCAGGATCCGGTGCACGATCCGCAACCCCAGTCCACCATCACGCCGTGCGCCGCCAATGTTGAACGGGCGCAGGAACAGACCTTCGCGCAGTTCGGCAGCGATGCCGGTGCCGGTGTCGCTGACGGTGACTTCGATAAAAGGTCCTTGAGGGCGTAGCCCAAGTTCGATTTCTCCACCTTGAGGGGTATGGCGCAGGGCGTTGTCGACCAGGTTGGTCAACACCCGCTCGATCAACCCCAGGTCGGCGCAGGCCGCCGAAACATTGGGTGCGAAGGCGGCCTTCAGTTCGACCTGGCGCGCCTCGGCCGTCAGTTCGAATTTCTGGAAAATGTCCTGCACCAGATCGGTCAGCGAGAAGCGTTCCAGCACCGGTTGCACGAAACCATGTTCCAGGCGCACCAGTTCCAGCAGCGATTGCGCCAGCCCACCCACCTTGCGGCTTTGATCCAGGGCAATGCCCAAGTAGCGGCGGCGGTCGGCGGGTGACAACGTGGCGTCCTTGAGCGACAAGGTTTCCAGGTAACCGTGCAGCGAGGCCAGAGGTGTGCGCAGGTCATGGGAGATGTTGGCCACCAGTTCGCGGCGTTCCTGATCCTGGCGGGTCAATGAACGCCATTGCTCGCCGAGGCGTGCCTGCATCTGCCGGAAGGCGGCGTCGAGTATGGCAATTTCATCGTGGCTGGCGGCTTGTTCCACCGGGACGGATGCCGGCGGCGTTACCGGAGCGCCATCAATGTCGAACTGGCTGACGGTTTCGGTCAAACGGCGCAAAGGTCGTGTGATGAGGGCGAATGCCGTGAGACCGGCAATCAGGCACAGCAACGCCACCAGCCCGATGGACAACAGCGCGGTATTCAGGGCAGCGCTGGTGGCGCCGCGTTCAGCGAAGCGGTCGTGCTCTTCGCTGAGCAGCACCACATAGAGATAGCCCGCCGGTTTGCCGTTGACCTGCAATGGCGCGGCGCTGAACACTTTGCGTCCATCGACGCTGCGCGGATCGTCGCCGAGAATCGGCAGGGCATCGCCCTTGAGCAGGCGCTGGATCGGCGCCAGATCGACCCGCTCCCGGTGTATCCGACCTTCGGGCGCGGCACTGCCGACAATCTTGCCCTCGGTGTCGAGCAGATAGACCTCGACACTGGGATTGACCAGCATCAGTTGGCTGAACAGGTCGCGCACGGCGTCGGGCATCAGGCCTTTGGTGTCCATCAGCACGGTGTCATGGGCGATGTGCCGGGCCAGATCCCGCGACAACCCTTGCACCACTTCCAGCTCATGCATCTGGTTGGACCGCACCTGCATCCATGCCGACGTGCCGCAGCACACCAGCAGCAACACGGCGAACACCAGAGACAGGCGTTGAGTCAGGGTCAGTCTCACGGCTGCTCCTCCTTGGCCGCGAATTTGTAGCCGCGTCCCCACACCGTGAGGATGCGCACCGGTTGTGCCGGATCGGCCTCGATTTTTGCCCGCAGGCGGTTGATGTGTGTGTTGACGGTGTGCTCGTAGCCTTCATGGCTGTAACCCCAGACGGCATTGAGCAGGTCCATGCGCGAGAACACTTTGCCGGGCTGACGGGCGAAGAAATACAACAGGTCGAACTCCCGTGGCGTGAGGTCGAGGCGGCGACCGTCAAGGGACACATCGCGTGTGATCGGGTCGATGGAGAGGCCGTCGGTGATCAGGCTGCCGGCGTCCATTTTCAGATTGCGGGCCATGGCGTCGACCCGTCGCAACAGCGCTTTGACCCGGGCCACCAGTTCGAGCATGGAAAAGGGTTTGGCCAGGTAATCGTCGGCGCCGAGTTCGAGCCCGAGAATCCGGTGCACTTCGCTGGAGCGCGCGCTGGTAATGATGATCGGTGTGTAGCGGGCCATGGCGCGGGCCCGGCGGCAGATTTCCAGGCCGTCGACGCCGGGCAGCATCAGGTCGAGGATCAGTGCGTCCCAGCTTCCTTGCTGCAGCAGTCGCATGCCTTCATCGCCATCGGCGCAGTGCACCACCTCGAACTGCTCATCGCGTAGATGCAGGCAGATAAGGTCGGCGATATGCAGGTCGTCCTCGACCACGAGGACGCGTTTGGTCTGTTCCATCAAGCTCAATCCTTCGGCGCAATGAGCGCATTGTGCGGGTTTTCCGGGGCCTGAGTTATCACGAATTGTTTAACTTCTCGTGAGGATTTGGCGATCAACCCAAGCCTAGGCTGTGTTCCATGACAGGCACCTGGATTTTTCGGAGACGACCATGTTTTCACGGCGACAGTTTCTCGTAGCAAGCGGCGGGCTAGGCGCTGCAGCCCTGGTCATCGGTGTATTGCCAAAATTTGCCGCGAGTTCTGCACTGGTCAGTAATGCCAGCGCGGCGGAGGTATTCGAGGTGACTCACAGCGACAGCGAATGGCGCGCCATGCTCAGCGCCGAGCAGTACGAAATCCTGCGCGAAGAGGGCACCGAACGGGCCTATAGCAGCCCGCTGAACAACGAGCACCGTGAAGGTACGTTTGCCTGTGCCGGTTGCGACCTGCCGCTGTTTTCTTCCGCGACCAAGTTCGACAGCCGCACCGGTTGGCCGAGCTTCTGGGCACCGTTGGACAAGGCTGTGGCCACTCGTCAGGACCGCTCCTTCGGGGTGCTGCGCGAAGAAGTCCACTGTCGGCGTTGTGGCGGTCATTTGGGCCACGTCTTCGACGATGGGCCCAAACCCACCGGCTTGCGTTACTGCATGAACGGCCTGGCGATGACTTTTGTGCCGCAGGCGACTTGATCCGCAGGTACTCCCTTTCACTCAATTTATGCAGGTCGACGTTATGTGGCTTCTGGTCCTCGCTTATCTCGGTGGTGTGCTGACGATTGTCAGCCCGTGCATCCTGCCGGTACTGCCCTTTGTCTTCGCTCGCACCGGGCAGCCGTTTATGAAGAGTGGGTTGCCGTTATTGGCAGGAATGGCGCTGACCTTTGCGCTCGTCGCTTCGTTGGCGGCGGTGGGCGGCGGTTGGGTGGTGCAAGTCAATCAGTACGGTCGCTGGCTCGCGTTGCTGTTCGTTGCACTGTTCGGGCTGACGCTGTTGCTGCCTCGATTGGCCGAGCGTCTGACCCGGCCACTGGTGGCGGCGGGTAGTCGGTTGTCGGAAGCTGCGGGCGCCGATGCCCGACCGCGTCCCGGCGCTTCGTTCCTGATCGGCGTTGCCACGGGCCTGCTCTGGGCTCCCTGCGCCGGGCCGATTCTGGGTCTGTTGCTGACAGGGGCCGCGCTGCAAGGGGCAAGCATTGCAACCACCTTGTTGTTGCTGGCCTACGCCGCGGGTGCCGCAACTTCCCTCGCCGTGGCGCTGCTGCTGGGCGGTAAAGTCTTCGCGGCAATGAAGCGTTCCATCGGCGCTGGCGAGTGGCTGCGTCGAGGTCTGGGCGCCGCGATGCTAGCGGGTGTCGCAGCGATTGCCCTGGGGCTCGACACCGGGATTCTGGCGCGGGTTTCGACGGCGTCCACCGGCGGTATCGAACAGGCGTTGGTGGGACGGCTGGCCGGCAAATCACCGACCTCTAGCGGGGCGATGATGGCGCAGGTCCCGGCCTCGGGAAGTGCAATGAAGGCGGCTGACAAAGCGCCGGGCGCATTGCCGATTGAAGGCAACCTTCCACCGCTGGATGGCGCGGTGCAATGGCTCAACTCGCCACCCCTCACAGCGCAGGCCTTGAAAGGCAAAGTCGTGCTGGTGGATTTCTGGACTTACTCCTGCATCAACTGCCTGCGCACTCTGCCTTATGTGAAGGCTTGGACCGAGAAGTACCGCGATCAGGGATTGGTGGTGATTGGCGTGCATGCGCCCGAGTTTGCTTTCGAACGAGACGTAGGCAATGTCACCAAAGCGATGAAGGACCTGGGCATCAACTACCCGGTGGCCATCGATAATGACTTCAAGGTCTGGCGAGCTTTCAACAACGAATACTGGCCGGCCCACTATTTTGCCGACGCTCAAGGTCGCATTCGTTATCACCACTTTGGTGAGGGCGAGTACGCCGAATCGGAACGGGTGATCCAGCAACTGCTGCGCGAAGCAGGCGCCGCGAAAGTCGCGGACGGTTTGATCAATGCCAGCGCCGAGGGAGTTCAACTGGCCCCGGACATGAACGAAGTGCAATCGCCGGAAACCTATGTCGGCTACCAGCGTGCCGAGCATTTCGTGCCTGAAACCAGCCTGGTGCCGAACAAGGTGTCGGCCTATAGCGTTCCATCGCAATTAGCACTCAACGACTGGAGCCTGGACGGTCAATGGAATGTCGGCTCAGAGCGAGCGACTTCAAGCGCGCCGGCCAGTCGCATCGTCTACCGCTTCCATGCCCGCGATCTGCATCTGGTGCTGGGGCCTGGCACTGACGGTAAACCGGTGCGTTTCAAAGTGTTGATTGACGGAAAAGCACCCGGCGATGCCCACGGTACCGACGTGGCGCCCGACGGCAGCGGCAGCGTGACTGAACAACGCTTGTACCAATTGGTGCGCCAAACCGGTGGCGTGACGGATCGGACCTTCAGCATCGAGTTTCTCGATCCCGGAGTGTCGGCATATGCGTTTACGTTCGGTTGATCGTCATTCCATTTATGCAGGAATCAGCCTCATGAAAATCCTATTCACCTGGCGCCGCACCCTGTTGGGCCTGGCCGCTGCCGGCGTCATCGGCCAATGCCTGGCGTTCTCTTTCGGTGCGTCGCAAGACGCGGTCATCATTGCGCCACCCACCCTCGACGAAACCACCCAGGCCCACAGCGAAACCGCGGTCTTTGCCGGCGGTTGCTTCTGGGGCGTCCAAGGCGTGTTCCAGCATGTCAAAGGAGTGAAGAAAGCGGTCTCGGGTTACGCTGGCGGTGCAGCCAACACTGCTCAGTACGAGCGGGTCAGCAATGGCGATACCGGTCATGCGGAATCCGTCGAAGTCACCTTCGACCCCCGTCAGGTCAGCTACGGCACCTTGCTGCAAATCTACTTCTCGGTGGCTCACAACCCTACCGAACTCAACCGTCAGGGACCTGACAGCGGCACTCAGTATCGCTCGGCGCTTTTCCCGGAAAACAGTGAGCAGCAACGTGTCGCTCAGGCCTACATCGCCCAGCTCGATGCCGCCCATTCGTTCAACAAACCCATTGTCACCAAGCTGGAAACCTACAACGGTTTCTACCCGGCGGAGGAGGAACATCAGGACTTTCTGACCGAGCACCCGACCTATCCCTACATCGTGATCAACGATCTACCGAAGGTCGCGCAGTTGAAGCAGCTGTATCCGGATCGGTATCAGGAGAAACCGGTATTGGTGAAGGCGGGGATGTGAATGGCGGGCTGGCTATTTACGACGCGGGCGCTCCATCGCAATGGTCGACGTTTCAAAACCCAGGCTTGAAAAGAAATCCGAAGCGCCTTCCCGGCCTGCTCGCAGAACCCAGGTCATGTCGGGGTTCTCGCCCATGACATGCTCAACCAGAGCGCGCCCGACACCTTCACGACGATGTTGTCCACAGACAACGACCATCGACAGATAACCGTTTGATAGGCCGTCAGTGATGCCTCGGGCAAAACCGATAATTTGGGAGTCCTTCATAGCAAGGGCTGTGCGTTGGGAGTTAGCGATCAACTGCGCAAAATGTTCAGCGGAACCTGTGCGGTGAGCCCATTCGTTCTGGTCCAGAAAAAGGCGCACGGACTCTACTTCCGAGGGCAGTACATCGCGGACACGCATGACATTGTTCATCCAGAAATCACATTCTTGCCCGCGATCTTCGACCGATACAGTGCTTGATCGGCCCTGGCCAGCAACCCGGTCTGTTGTTCTTCTTCAAAGCGCTGAACCACGCCAAAACTCATGGTCACTTGAAAGTCCCCGATCGGCAGCAAGGCTGCAAGCCCGTGGCGGATTTTCTCGGCGAGGGTCCGGGCGTCGGCGAGTGGTGTATTGGGAAGGATCATGATGAACTCGTCGCCGCCCCAACGCGCGAGCAGATCGCCCTCGCGTACGCAGTGCTTCACGCTATCGATCACCTGCACCAATGCCGCATCACCCAACGCGTGGCCATAGTGATCATTGATATTCTTGAAGTCGTCGATGTCCATGGCGATCAGCGACAGCGGTTGTCGAAAGCGTTGGGCGCGGTCGCATTCCTGGGGCAGGGCTTTTTCCAGAAGATAGCGATTGGCGATTGAGGTCAGTGTGTCGGTTTCCGCCAGTTTTCGGTTTTCTTCGAGTTGGATTTGCAGTTGCTGATTGACGCGAGACAACTCTCGGGTGCGTTCTTCAACGATCGCTTCAAGGGATTGGTTGCGTCGTTCAAGCGCTTCGAACAGGCGCTTTTTGTCTTCGATGCTGCGGTGTGCGCCGACCATCCGCGCCACTGAACCGTCGGCATTGCGTGCCAGTACGTAGCCACGGTCTTCGATCCAGGTATAGCTGCCATCCCGCATGCGGCAGCGATACTCGGCCTGATAGCCGGGGGCTCGTTGATTCAGGTAGTCGTCGAAGAGTGCCATGACCTGCGGGTAATCTTCGGGATGGATCACGTTTTCCCAGGTCAACACGTTGTTATCCAGGGAATGAGGTGGGTAGCCGAGCATCTCGTACCACCCGGGGTTGCGATAGACGAACCCGGTGTTGGCGTTCCAGTCCCAGATGCCGTCGCTGACCAGTTCCAGAATGGTGTGCAGCATGTCTTCGTTCAAATCCGACAGATTGAACTTCAACGGCTCGATATTCGACGCTTCACCCATCACCGCTCTCCCTGCCGCCCTGATTTCAAAGTGACCCGCCAGTCGAGGAGATTAGTGCATGGCGTGTTCGGCCGGCTAGTGCTTGCCCCATCTCTGCAAGGCAAAGTCGACGAAATTACGCAGTTTTGGCAAACGGTAGCGATCCTGGGCATACATCAGGTTCATCGGTCGGCTCGGCGGCAGGTAATTCTGCATCAATGCCACCAGTTTTCCGTTCTTGAGATCTTGCTCCATCAACGCATCAGGCAACACCACGATGCCCATACCGGTTCGCGCCGCTTGATGCAGTCCTGCCGAACTGTTGATCAACATCGGTCCATTGACCGCTACCGCCACTTCGCCTTCGGGACCGGTCAGGCGCCAATGTTTTTCCACCGACCGCCAGTCATCCCCGGCTGGATAGGCAAAGGACAGACAGTCGTGGTGTTGCAGCTCATCAGGTTTCTGCGGTGTGCCTTTGCGCGCCAGGTACTCCGGTGATGCACACATGGTCAGGGTGTAGTCGAGGAGTGGACGGGCGATCAAGTTGGTCTCCTCGGTGTTGCCCAGGCGAAACGCCACGTCGAAACCGTTTTCGAGCAGGTCCGGGCGGCGATTGGTGAGGACCACATCCAATTTGACGCGTGGACACAGCAGGGCGAATTCACTCAGGGCGGGTGCCAGTTTTTCGCTGCCGAACGTCAGCGGTGCGGTGATGCGCAAGGTGCCGCTCGGCTCGTCGAGGGCCTGCTCGGCCAACCGTTCGGAATCGGCCACCAGCCCTAGCACTTCGAGGCAACGCTGGTAATAAGCAGTGCCGAATTCCGTTAACCGTTGGCGTCGCGTCGTACGGTTGAGCAAGCGCACGCCCAGACGTAGTTCCAGCGCCCGTAGGTGATTGCCGACCATGGTCGTGGACATTTCGCACTGCAAAGCGGCGGCGGTCATGCTGCCGGTTTCCACCACCCTGACGTAAACGGTCATTGCCTGGAACAAATCCATTATCAAGCCCAGCTTTAAAATGATTGAAGTGTTGCAGCGTTTATCTAGCTCAGGTGGCTAACCATACTGCAAAAACACCGACAATTGATGGAGCTTGATGTCATGACCGCCGCCTGCCTGATGACCACTTACCAACCTTTGGCCTTGAGTTTCAGCAAGGGCCTGGGCACACGCCTGTGGGATCAGGCCGGTCGTGAATACCTGGACGCGGTGGCAGGCGTGGCGGTGACCAACGTCGGTCACTCCCACCCGAAAATCGTCTCGGCCATCAGCGAACAGGCCGGGTTGCTGTTGCACACTTCCAACCTCTACAGCATCGATTGGCAACAGCGGCTGGCGCAGAAACTGACGCAATTGGCAGGCATGGAGCGAGCCTTCTTCAACAACTCCGGTGCCGAAGCCAACGAGACCGCGCTGAAACTTGCACGGTTGTACGGTTGGCACAAAGGCATCGAACAACCGCTGGTGGTGGTCATGGAAAACGCCTTTCATGGCCGGACCCTGGGCACTTTGTCCGCCAGTGATGGCCCGGCCGTGCGCCTGGGTTTCAACGAGTTGCCGGGGGATTTCGTCAAAGTGCCATTCGGCGACCTCAAGGCGCTCGACAAGGTGCAGCAAGCCCACGGCCCGCGCATCGTGGCAATCCTGATGGAGCCGATTCAGGGTGAAAGCGGTGTCCAAATGGCCCCGCCCGGTTACTTGAAAGCCATTCGCGAACGCTGCAATCGGCACGCGTGGCTGCTGATGCTCGACGAAATCCAGACTGGCATCGGCCGCACCGGCCAGTGGTTTGCCTTTCAGCACGAAGGCATCGTTCCAGACGTCATGACCTTGGCCAAAGGCCTGGGTAACGGCATTCCCATCGGCGCCTGCCTGGCCCGGGGCAAAGCCGCCGACCTCTTCACCCCCGGCAGTCACGGCAGTACCTTCGGCGGCAATCCACTGGCCTGCCGCGTGGGTTGCACGGTGCTGGAGATCATCGAAGAACAAGGGCTGCTGGACAACGCCAAACTTCAGGGCGAGCGTTTGCTGGCGAGGTTGCGCATCGAATTGGCGGACGACCCGAACGTATTGGCGATCCGTGGACAGGGATTAATGATTGGCATCGAACTCAAACAGCCGATTCGCGACCTGACCCTGATCGCCGCACGGGATCACGGCTTGCTGATCAACGTGACACGGGGCAAGACCATTCGCTTGCTGCCGCCGCTGACGATTGATGAGCGGGAAGTTGAGATGATTGTGAGAGGGGTTTGCCGGGCGGTGAGCGCGGCCTGATACACAATTGATCGTTCCCGCGCGAGCATGGGAACGATCGAATCCGATTTACTCAACATCCTCACTCAATCGACGATCCCTTGGAGAACAACCATGAAACTGCACAACAAAGTAGCTCTGATCACTGGCGGGGCGTCCGGTATCGGCCTGGCGCCATAGTGCTCTTAAATGCTCCGGGTGTGGGGTGGGGAGTTGGTGAAATCGGTTATTTGCGCCCGGTTCATCAGTTGCAGTTTCGAACCGCTAAACCCTTCGAACAGACGCTGATGCGCGGCAAATCCACTGGACTCTTCGCGCGTACGATAGCTGCCGGCCCAGTCCAGCAATGCAATCAACAACTCGTCATGCTCGTCCCGCTGCGCCTCTCGCTGACGAATATTGGCAACACATTCCTCATCTTCAACACACAGCCAGATCAGCGCTGTTGCCCGGGGCAAGAGTTCGTTGACGATCCCGCCGTAAACGCCTTCGATCACCCAGCGTTCTTCACTGGCCAGCACCCGTGCCATGCCCAACGCCTCGGCACGGGGGCGGGGGATGCTGTGTTCGTCGGACAACCAGTGAATCGAATCGAGATCGACCCATGGTATGTGCAGGTGCTCGGCCAGCCGTTTGGCCAGCCAGCTTTTGCCGGAACCGGAGTTACCGATGATCAGGGTTCGGGTGAGGTTCATGAGCGACACCGATCAGTGTGAGCAAATGCCTTCAGTCGTCATTCTCAGGCGCAACCATCCGCGTCTTCGGCGAACCGTTTGAGTTGTGCTGATAGATCTCTTGCGGCTGTCCTTTTTCATTAAAGAACACCTGACCGATCCCCGCCGAATTCCACAGCCGTTCACCCGCTTCAGCATGTTCCGGGACATGCGGAACAATGCGCATGCGTCGGCGTTTGGTCAGCCAGTTCAGCGGTGAGCGGGGCGAGTAGAGCCAGCGGTTGAGGCGGTCGAACCACTCGAGCAGTGCGGGCGGGAATTCGTTTTTGATGCCGCTGCTGGTGATCTGCCAGATGCGCGGGCCCGCCTTGCGGTGTCGGATCAGTACTTCGTAGACGAAGGAATAATGCACATCGCCCGACAGAACCACGTAGTTACCCGGTGTGCGCGAGTGTCGGAAAATGTTCAGGATCACCTGGGCCGCGCCGCGATGGGCCATCCAGTTTTCGGCGTCCACCAGCAGGGGATAACCGCACCAGCTGAAGACGCGCTGCACGGTTTCGATCAGTTTGACGCCGAAGATAGGTGCCGGCGAAACGATGATTGCCGAGGGGTGATCGAGCAGTTCCTGTTGCAGTTCGCTGAGGGCTTCCCAGTCCAGCAAACCCGATGGTTGTTTGAGGTTCATCTCGCTGCGCCAGCGCCGGGTGCGGGTGTCGAGCACGACGATGGCCGGGCGGGTGGGCAGCACGTAATGCCAGTTCTGAAACTTCAGCAACTCATCGATCAAGCCGTCCTGGAGGTCACTGTCGAGGTAGCGATCATGCCCGGTCGCGCTCAATTCACCGGCCTTCTCCAGCACAGTGCCGAACGCATCCGGGTTGTTGCCCCAGCCCTGGCACAGCATGTAAGCAATCAGTGCGTTGCCGATGATGCGCCTGGAGAACGGATGGCCGTAGGCCGTTTCCTCCCATTGCGCGGAAAGATTCCAGTCATCGGTAATATCGTGGTCGTCGAAAATCATCAGGCACGGCAGGTGCGCGAGAACTCGGGCGACGCCTCCAAGGCCGGCCTTGAAGCCATCGATGCGCGTCTGCTCAAGGGCATAACGCTCGCGTCTTTCAGGTGTCAGTGCCGGTGGTTGCGGGGCGATCAATGTCCAGGGTGTCGGCGACCAGACCAGCAGGTACATGGCCATGACTTCGGCGAACGTCACCAGATGGTTGTCGGCACTGCTGCTGGTGAAAATCGGCTTACGCACCCCGCCGAAAAATCGCTCGCGCAGGGTTTCGTTGCTCTCCAGCGCCGGTAACAAATCCGCACGATGGTAGTAGCTGACGGGGTGCTCGTAGAGGTTGGCGCTGTCGCTGACCACCGCGCCTTCGAGGTGCTCTTCGAACAGCCCAAGCCGCTTGATCAAGGCATGGATGGCTCGCAGCATCGGGCCTGCGACATCGTCGGCGTACACCTGATCGCCGCTCATCATCAACAGCGCCGGACGTTTGTGTGCGTCCGGCTCGGCCTCCAGCAAACGATCGACGCACAGCAAACCGTCCGGGGCCGGATGGTGAGGTTTGCGGCAAGAACCGTGCAGCAGATGATCGACCCGCGATCGCAGAACGAAGTTTGGGCAACGTGCCTCGCCGTACAGCAAGTGCGGGGCCCAATCGGCGATGCCTGCGTCGTCAATCAGCAGGTCGTATTCGATTAACGTGTCGCAGGGCAGTGCGGCGTCCAGCGACACATCGATCAAATGAACAAAGGCCTGGGTGCCCACCGCAATGACCGTGCACCGACTCGCATCGAGGTGGATAGCGTCGCGATTTTGCAGATGCAACGTCAGCGATAAGGCCCGCGACCCCACCAGCCACATCACCAGCCGCGTGGGCTCCAGACGCCGCAACAGCGGCCCGACCAGGACAGGTGGCAGGGAATGGTGATCGTCAGGCAGCGGCAAAGACATGGACATCCGTTTTTTTGGAACAGAGAAGCGCGGGATGATAACGCAGCTGATGCCAATGAAACGCAACTGGCTCGAATCCGACCGTCAAGGCAACGGCTGGCTGCCCGTCCTCTTTATATCCGTCTCGCCATTGGCCACGAGCCAGCGAAACAGCTCTGTCACGGACACCGTGTGGCTACGCTCGATCCATCGCACCAGCGCCGGGCCATAGTGTTCGGTGTAGCGGCTGAGCACCAGATGGCGACAGTCCGCTGACAGGCGCAGGGTAATTTCCCGACAGTGCAGAGTGGCCGGGTCGTGCTGGTTTACCCGTTGCTGCAGAGTCAGGCTATTGCCTTCAGAAACCATCGGCCGGCGCTCCTGTGCATTGATGTTTGGTTGTCTGCGCCGAGCCTTGTTTGCCATCGGCCACGTAAGCGGCACGATGCTCGGCGACCACGTTGCGTAACGCGCTGTAGTAGTCAGGCAGTTTTTGCAGGCTGTCGGTCAGCGGTAACGCTTCTGCTCGACCATCGACGACGCCGCCGACCGTGTTGATCGTGGACAGCGTGTCCACGGTGTCGCTGTTGCTGCCGAACGGATCGACCACAAAACCGAGTACGCGGCCGGCGGCGTCGCGGCTGTTGGAGGTGCCGAACAAAGGCAGTTCGACGATCGGACCGTTGCCGATGCCCCACACGCCAAACGTCTGGCCGAAGTCCGCGTCGTGACGCGGGATGCCGGCCATGCCGGAGACATCGATCAAGCCCACCACGCCCACCGTGGTGTTCAGTACGAAACGCCCCAGTGTATTAGCCGAGCGCATCGGGTTGCCTTGGAGTAGGTCATTGATGAAAACCTTGGGCTCGCCGAAGTTCGCCACAAAGTTATGCACACCGGTCTGGAAAAAGTCCGGCGAGTAGCGATAGCCGCGAGCGACCGGCGCCAAGGCGTAGTCATCGACCACCCGGTTAAAGGCGAAGATGCCGCGATTGAGCGGTTCCGCCGGGTCGTACACCGAATAGGTAATGTCGGCGCAACTCACATCGGTGGTGGACGGCGGCTGGCTACTGCAACCCGCCAAACCGGCTGCCAGCACGGCAATCGAGGTGTTGCGGGCCAGCCAGGGAGCACAGTTGAAAGGCAACATGGACACGATTCTCGGGAGGAATTCGCCGAGATGTTGAGCTTCAAGCCTTGCGCAAAGATGTCTGGTTTATTGCGGCGATGACGTTTTATTGCAGGATTGAAATATATGACGCGCTGCCGTGAATGGTTTTAGATGGCGGTTCCATTCGCCCCCTTAAGTGACCTTCGGTGAACAGCCTTTTAATTGTGGACGACGACCTTGAGGTCCTTGATCTACTGAAAAAATTCTTCGTGCGGCACGGCTACAGCGTCGAGGTCGCCACCGACGGCCCGTCGCTGTGGGTGGCCATCGAGCGCCAGCCGCCAGACCTGATCATTCTTGACGTGATGTTGCCCGGGGACAGCGGGCTGATCTTGTGTCAGCAACTGCGGATTCGCTACGCAATACCGGTGATCATGCTCACGGCCATGGGTGAGCTCAGTGATCGGGTGGTCGGCCTGGAACTGGGTGCCGATGACTACCTGACCAAACCCTTCGACGCCCGTGAACTGCTGGCCAGAGTGCGCGCCGTGCTGCGCCGCGTGGACGAGCGCCGTCCGGTATTGCAGGAACGGCCTCGTCCACTGATCGACTTCGCCGACTGGCACCTGGACGTGACTCGCCGCGAACTACGCTCGCCGGACAACGTGATGATCCCGCTGTCGGCCGGTGAGTTTGACTTGCTGCTGGTCTTTGTCGAACACCCGCAGCGCATCCTCACCCGCGAGCAATTGCTGGACCTGGCGCGCGGGCATTGCCATGACGCCTTTGATCGCAGCATCGACGTTCAAGTCAGCCGCCTGCGGCGCAAACTCGAGTCCGACACCAAACGGCCGGCGATGATTCGCACCGTGCGCAATGGCGGTTACCTGTTTACCCCCAGCGTGACACGGCGATGAGCTGGCTGAAGCGGATTCGCGCCCGAGACTGGCCGCAAGATACGGTCGCGCGCTGGATCGCGTTGACGATCATCCTGGCCATGCTCATTTCACTGGCGCTCAACGGGCTGTTTATCCAACTGGCCGGCGTCTGGGCGCGTCCGCCGCTGACCGAAACCGGCCTGCTGGAAAAAGCCGCGGCCATCAGCCGCGTCATCGAGGCCGCCCCTGCGCCCCTGCGCCACTCATTGGCGCAAGCCGCCAACGAGAGCGGCTTCACTATCACTTGGCACCCTGATCGGCACGATCTCAATCTGCCGACCGTGGACGATCCGAAGTCTGACATCGGCTCGTCCATCCTGCAGCCGATGCTCAGAGCCCCTGACCGACGCATCGAAGCCTATGAACCGGCCGATTGGACGGAGCACACGGCGGACGCGCATTACGCGCTGCTAATTGAGCTGTCCGACTCATCATGGCTGATGTTCTCCGCACCCTCGCGCAGTTGGGGGCTCGATGAAGCGCCACGCTACCTGATCGTGATCCTGCTGGTGCTGATCTCCACCGCCCTGGTCGCGCTTATCGCCACCCGGCGCCTCGCCACACCTTTGCAGCATTTCGCCGAAGGCGCCCGTCGCTTCGGCGTGGACTTCCGCGCACCGCCGATCGAACCGCTCGGCCCCCACGAAATTCGCCAGGCCATTCTTGCGTTCAATGCCATGCAGGCGCAGTTGCAACACTTCATCCGCGATCGCACGCAAATGCTCGCCGCCATCTCCCACGACCTGCGCGCGCCTCTGACGCGGATGCGCTTGCGAGGCGAATTCATCGAAGACAGCGAGCAACAGCAGCGGTTGTTTCGTGACGTGGATGAAATGCAGGCAATGATCAACTCGGCGCTGGAGTTCTTTCGTGATGATGCGCGGCTTGAACCGGCGACCCAGTTTGATCTGGCGGAACTGCTGCAAACGCTGCTGGATGATTACCGCGATCAGGGAATCGACATTACGTTCAGCGGGCCGCTGCGGTGGGTGTATTTCGGGCGTCCGTTGGGGCTTAAACGGGTGATTACCAACTTGCTCGACAACGCTATCAAGTACGGCAGTGAGCCGGGGATTGAACTGATCCCGAGCGCTGGCCAGGTGCGGATCAAAATACTGGATCGTGGACCGGGCATTCCTGAATCCAGTCTTGAGCAGGTGTTTGTGCCGTTCTTTCGGATGGAGGGCTCGCGGAACAAAAGCACGGGCGGCGTTGGTTTGGGGTTATCGGCGGCGCGGGCGATTGTGCTGGAACACGGAGGCGAGCTGACACTGCGTAATCGGTCGACGGGCGGATTGGAGGCGTTGGTGGTGTTGCCGGTGCATCCAACGCCCAGACAGTTAAGCAATTTCTGCAATGACGCAATCTTGTAGCAGCTGGCGGAGCCTGCGTTCGGTTCGGGCCGCGATCGGACGTAGCAGTCGTAAAACCTGAGCTTGCGGTCTTCCTGAAACACTGCATCCCCTGATTTTACGACTGCTACGCAGCCGAACGCAGGCTGCGCCAGCTGCTACAAAAAATTGCGTGACGGCTTAGCGGATCATCTGAACCTAGGCCTCCCAGCCCGCTCCACTGACCGCCGCCTGCGCCAGTGGGTGCAAGTCTGCCCCCTGATGCTCTGTCTGCCAGGCCAGCAACTCCTTGCGCATGCCGGGCGTCCAGTACATCTGCAGGTGATTACGCACGCCGAGCACAGCCTGTTGCTGGTCCGGTTCGCTGGCGAAGTACTGGGCGATCTGATTGACCATTTTGATCAGATTTTCAGTGCTCATCGGCGTACCTCCGCTTTTGTTCCGGCGGTACGTGCCTGGCGGCGTTCGTCGAGCAGGCGTTGTTGGTTATCACTGAATTCCTGGTAGCGTTTTTGCCACTCGGAAGGGTGGTAGACGCGGCTGACTTCCACGGCGGTGACCTTGTACTCCGGACAGTTGGTGGCCCAGTCGGAGTTGTCTGTGGTGATGACGTTGGCCCCCGATTCAGGGAAGTGGAACGTGGTGTACACCACGCCCGGGGCGACCCGTTCGGTGACTCGCGCACGCAGTACGGTCTGTCCGGCGCGGCTGCCGATGCCAACCCAGTCACCTTCGTTGATGCCACGACTCTCGGCGTCGGTCGGGTGGATTTCCAGGCGGTCTTCATCGTGCCAAGCGACGTTTTCGGTACGCCGGGTCTGCGCGCCGACGTTGTACTGGCTGAGGATGCGCCCGGTGGTCAGCAGAAGAGGGTAGCGATTGTTGACCTTTTCCTCGGTGGGCACGTAGCCGGTGAGCATGAAGCGCCCCTTGCCGCGCACGAATTCCTCGATGTGCATGGTCGGCGTGCCGTCCGGCGCCGCGGCGTTGCATGGCCATTGCAGGCTGCCGTGGCGATCCAGTTCGGTGTAGCTGACGTTGGTGAAAGTCGGCGTCAGGCTGGCGATTTCATCCATGATTTCTGACGGGTGCTGGTAGTTCATGGGGTAACCCAAGGCGTTGGCCAGGGCCACGGTGCCTTCCCAGTCGGCCTTGCCGCCCAGGGGCTCCATGACTTTGCGCACCCGGGAGATGCGTCGTTCGGCGTTGGTGAACGTGCCGTCTTTTTCCAGGAACGAGCTGCCCGGCAGGAACACGTGGGCGAACTTGGCGGTTTCGTTGAGGAAAATATCCTGCACCACTATGCATTCCATGGCCGACAGGGCTGCGGTGACGTGCTGGGTATTGGGGTCGCTCTGGGCGATGTCCTCGCCCTGGCAATACAGGCCTTTGAAACTGCCGCTGAGGGCGGCCTCGAACATGTTGGGAATGCGCAGGCCCGGATCGGGTTGCAGGGTGACGTTCCACGCCTGTTCGAACTGCGCCCGAACGACCTCGTTGGAAATGTGGCGGTAGCCGGGCAGCTCGTGGGGAAAGGAGCCCATGTCGCAAGAGCCCTGAACGTTGTTCTGCCCACGCAGCGGGTTCACGCCCACGCCTTCGCGGCCGATGTTGCCAGTGGCCATGGCCAGGTTTGCGATGCCCATGACCGCGGTGCTGCCCTGGCTGTGTTCGGTGACGCCCAGCCCGTAGTAGATCGCCGCGTTGCCACCGGTGGCATACAGACGGGCGGCGGCGCGGATGTCGGCAGGGTCTACGCCACAGATGGCGCCAAGGACTTCCGGCGAGTTTTCCGCGCGGCTGACGAACTCGCGCCAGTGGGCGAAATCAATGTCCTCGCAACGGGCGTCGATAAAGGCCTGGTTGAGCAAGCCTTCGGTGACAATGACGTGGGCCAGCGCGTTGAGCATGGCGACGTTGGTGCCCGGGCGCAGGGCCAGGTGCACTTCGGCGCGGGCATGCACCGAGTCCACCAGATCAATGCGTCGTGGGTCGATGACGATCAGTCGCGCGCCTTCACGCAGGCGGCGTTTGAGCTGGGAGGCGAATACCGGGTGGGCGTCACTGGGGTTGGCGCCCATCACCAGGATCACGTCGGCCTGCATCACCGAGTCGAAACTCTGGGTGCCGGCGGACTCGCCAAGGGTTTGTTTCAGGCCATAGCCGGTCGGCGAGTGGCAGACCCGCGCACAGGTGTCGACGTTGTTGTTGCCGAAGGCGGCACGCACCAGTTTTTGCACCAGGTAGGTTTCTTCGTTGGTGCAACGGCTGGAGGTGATGCCACCAATGGAGTCGTGGCCGTATTTTTGCTGAAGACGGCGGAATTCGCTGGCGGCGTAGGTCACCGCTTCATCCCAACTGACTTCTTGCCAAGGGTCGTTGATGTGCTGGCGGATCATCGGTTTGGTGATGCGATCCGGGTGGGTGGCGTAGCCCCAGGCAAAGCGCCCTTTGACGCAAGAGTGGCCGTGGTTGGCCTGGCCGTTCTTGTCTGGAACCATGCGCACCAGTTGGTCGCCTTTCATCTCGGCGCGGAACGAGCAGCCCACGCCGCAATAGGCACAGGTGGTGATCACGCTGCGTTCGGGCTGACCCAGTTCGACCACGCTTTTTTCCATCAAGGTCGCGGTCGGGCAAGCCTGGACACAGGCGCCGCAGGACACGCATTCCGAGTCGAGGAAGTTCTCGCCCCCGGCGGCCGCGACCCGGGATTCGAAACCGCGCCCGGTAATGGTCAGGGCAAAGGTGCCCTGGGTTTCTTCGCAGGCGCGCACGCAGCGGTTGCAGACGATGCACTTGCTCGGGTCGTAGTCGAAGTAAGGGTTGGAGGTGTCCTTCACATCGGCCAGATGGTTGTCGCCTTCATAGCCGTAACGCACCTCCCGCAGGCCGACCTGGCCAGCGACGGTTTGCAGTTCGCAGTTGCCATTGGCCGAGCAGGTCAGACAGTCCAGCGGGTGATCGGAGATGTACAGCTCCATGACGTTGCGACGCAAGGTCGCGAGCTTCGGCGTCTGGGTGTGCACGCTCATGCCTTCAGTGACCGGCGTGGTGCAGGACGCCGGGTAGCCGCGCATGCCGTCGATCTCCACCAGGCACATGCGGCAGGAGCCGAAGGCTTCCAGGCTGTCGGTGGCACACAGTTTAGGAATGGTGGTGCCCAGCAGTGCGGCGGCGCGCATTACCGAGGTGCCTTCGGGCACGCTGATGCTACGGCCGTCGATGTTCAAGGTGACTTGCACGTCGCTGTCGCGGGCGGGTGTGCCCAGGTCGATATCGGTTTTCGGGTCGAAGAGGGTGATCATTGGTCGGCCTCCGAAGATTGCAGACCGAAGTCGGCGGGGAAGTACTTGAGGGCGCTGGCCACCGGAAATGGGGCCATGCCGCCCAACGCACACAGCGAACCGTATTGCATCGTGTCGCACAGGTCCTTGAGGATGATCACCTGCTCTTCGCGACCGCTCTGGTCAGGCGCGGCGAGCAGGCGGTCGATCACCTCCACGCCCCGGGTCGAGCCGATGCGGCACGGCGTGCATTTGCCGCAGGATTCCTCGGCGCAAAACTGCATGGCAAAACGCGCCATTTGGGCCATGTCCAGCGTGTCATCCGCCACCACCACACCACCGTGACCGAGCATCGCGCCCATGGCAGCAAACGCTTCGTAATCCAGCGGCGTGTCGAATTGCGACGGCGGCACCCACGTGCCGAGCGGGCCGCCTACCTGCGCGGCCTTCAGCGGCCGGCCACTGGCGGTGCCGCCGCCGTAGTCTTCTACCAGTTCGCGCAGGGTCAGGCCAAACGCCCGTTCCACCAGGCCGCCGTGACGAATATTGCCCGCCAGCTGGAAGGGCATGGTGCCCAGGGAGCGGCCCATGCCGTAATCGCGATAGAACTGCGCGCCCTTGGCCAGGATCAGCGGCACCGAGGCCAGGGTCAGCACGTTGTGCACCAGGGTCGGCAGGCCGAATAGCCCCTGCAAGGCGGGGATCGGCGGCTTGGCGCGGACGATCCCGCGCTTGCCTTCGAGAGAGTCCAGCAGCGCGGTTTCCTCACCGCAGATGTAAGCACCGGCACCGACGCGCACTTCCATATCGAAGGCTTGACCGCTGCCGCCGACATTGGCGCCGAGGTAACCGGCGGAGCGGGCGATGTCCAGCGCCTCGCGCAGTGTGGCCACGGCTTGTGGATATTCCGAGCGCACATAGATGTAGCCGTAGCTGGCGCCGACGGTGATGCCGGCAATGGCCATGCCTTCGATCAGCAGGAAGGGGTCGCCTTCCATCAACATACGGTCGGCAAAGGTGCCGGAGTCGCCTTCGTCGGCGTTGCACACAATGTATTTTTGCGCAGCCTGGGTGGCGCGCACCGTGCGCCATTTGATCCCGGCCGGGAAGGCTGCGCCGCCACGGCCACGCAGGCCCGAATCGAACACAGCGGTCGCGGTCTGCTCGCCACCCAGGGCGATGGCCTGGGTCAAGCCCTCGAAGCCGCCGTGGGCCCGGTAATCCTCCAGCGACAGCGGCCGGGTAATGCCGGCGCGGGCGAACAGCAGGCGTTGCTGAGTCTTCAGATACGGCAACTCCTCCACCAGACCCAAGGCCAGAGGATGAGCGGACGGCTCGCCTTGCAACGCATCGAGCACGGACGGCACGTCGGCAGCGGTCAGCGGGCCGAAGCCGATACGGCCTTGCGGGCTGTCCACTTCCAGCAGCGGTTCCAGCCAGTACAGGCCGCGCGAGCTGGTGCGTTGCAGGTCCAGCGGCAGATTGCGTTCCCGGGCCTGAGTGGAAAGGGCCACAGCCACATCATCGGCACCTACGGCGCGGGCAAGAGAATCACAGGGCAAATAGAGGCGCGGCATCATGCGTCCTCCTGGCAAGCATCAAGCAGGGCATCCAGACGCTCGGCGCTGAGTCGCGCATGCACCTGACCATCCAGCTCAAGGGCGGGCGAGCAAGCGCAGGCACCGAGGCAATACACCGGGCGCAGACTGATATTGCCGTCAGCGCTGCTGCCGTGGTCGTCCAGTTGCAGGCGTTCACGCAACTGCGCAGCGAGCTGCTCGGCGCCGCGACTCTGGCAGGACTCGGCCCGGCACAGACGCAGGATATGCCGGGCCGGAGGCGCGGTGCGGAAGTCATGGTAAAAGCTGATCACCCCGCGAACCTCGGCCTGACTCAGGTTTAGCGCGTGGGCAATCTCGGGGATGGCGGCATCGGGGATGTAACCGATGCCCTCCTGAATCTCATGAAGAATCGGCAACAGTGCGCCCGCAGAGCCCTTGTGGCGCTCCAGCACGCTGTTGACCATAGGCAATTGCAACATCTCATCAGGCATTCAGCATTCCTCACGGTCACGGACAAACCAGGCGGTTGTCGGTCGTCCGAAAGTGTCGGCTGCGGCATTCACACCACGTCACGGTATCGTGGCATTGTCAGGCCGTTGGCCAGGGCACCCTGAGCGGGCATCTTGTTGTGCCCGGCGCGGTCTTTGCCGCACCTCTAAAAGGGCATTAAGGCAGCTTGCCACGCTGCCTTTGATTCATCAGCACCAAAGCGACGTGTTCGGTTCTGCCTACGACTATCCATTAAGTCTAGAAGAGCCCAGCACGAGGCGTCGTCACTGAATGTCGTTATGCACTTTCGCTCAAGGGTTTAGGCATAACGGATTGCTCGCCGAAGGTTTTTTTGGAGCGGTTCTTCTCAACTCAAGAAAAAACCGGGGGCGGTCCATGCTTTCTCAGCCCCCATTTATGAGTGTTCCCCTCTGTTGTGGTCAGATTTTTTTACTGATACGGACGGTGAGCGCTATGATGGCGAGATGGTGGCGCCCTCCGTGGTCCCCCTAATGTTGTTTCAACGCGCCACAGGCCTCCGCTTTCATTCCCGTTAAGTAAGGCGTGACGAACCCGGCGCTGCTCCACGTCGTTCACCTCTACTCCGATCCACGTCAGCCACATTTCAAGGATGATCTATGACAAGTAAGTCTCCGCACTCATTTACCGATTCGATTCAGGTCACTCTGGAGTCATCAATGCGTAACCTCTGTGCCAGCCTGTTGATCGGTGCGACCGCCCTAATATCCGGCTGCAATACCACCCCGCTCGACAAGGCCACCATCTACTACGATCGAGGGCAGTTTCCGGCTCAAGTTGCCAAAGACTTTCCGGATATCATCGAGCCTATCCTTCAGCACGGACGGTGCTCGCTGCTGATCTCCACCCCCGGCTCCACCACAGGTACCTACCACTTCTGCACGTTCGCTCTGACCCGTGACGAACTCTATGTGCAGGGTTGGGATGCCAGCGCGTTAAAGTACAAGGAAATCGTTCGGATCGATTTGTCGACACTTAGCAAGGTCGCCCTGGATTCGTACTTCCGAACCAATCAAGTGCAGTTGATTGAGCAACGACGTCAGAGTGCGTTAAGCGTGATGATTGATGACGGCGGCTATCACGACACTGCTTCAACGGAGCGGGTGTTCGAGACCATCAAGGACAGAGGAGTAAATGTGGTGAAAAGCGAAGGGATGATGATGCCACCGGCACCGCCTACTCCGATGGTTATTCCAATTATTGTTCCGCGGTGAAGGAACGGATCTGACTTCTGTTTTTTCATGCCCATAATTTTGGTTTACCCCGTGTTCCCCTAGCGCTCAATACCGTCACTGGGTAGTTGAAAGCTTCGCTTTTTGTTGGCTATAAGCTTAATCGTTATACATAAGGACAATCGAATGACTACAGATCAGCAATTTATAATCTTAAAGCTTCAGTTTTTTGCGGCGTTACTCATGGGGCTTGATTATTTCATGCCTGACTCATGGCGCGCAAAAATGAACGAATACGTTGCGAGTTATTTTTCAGGCGTTCAAGGGAGAGTTGATGAAGATCTGATAACCTCATGGCAATATGTTAAAAACAATATGGTAAAGATTTTTGTTGCGATCTTTTCGTTGGTTGCTTGCTACTTGATTGCCGTGCTTACAAAAACCCCATTGCTACAAGAGTATCAGGTCTTAAATTCTCTTTTGGTAATAGCTGTGACGCTATTGTTTGCAGTTGGCTTTATTACGCTTTTCAAAATAATCGTAGATCTTCTTGTGCCGGTAGGCTTTGGTGGTTCGCTGAGAATATTTACATCTTTTGTTTTAGGGTCGCCCAAAGGCCCGCTAGCAGCTATTGGGTTTACTGTTTTAATGGTGTCCTTTCTATTTAGGTCCTCATATCTTAGTGGTGTGTAATAAAGGTTAAAAATTGTTAGCTGTTTAATTTTTGCGTTGGTCTAGAATAAGTGGTTCGATATGAGTGGGGCTCAAGGGGAGCGGTTGAGAACAATGGGGTAGATCACATTTCAGAACTAGGCGTCGACATTAAAACAGTGGAACTATCACTAAGTCGAGATCTAGTCGCTTTCGGAAAACTCGCGAAGCTTGGCAAACACGCGAAACCCGACATAGTCGGATGGGTGTTTGTACAGGCATCGGTAGTAGCAATCCCCGTAACCGATCATGCGTGCTTGCGACGTTTGAAAGTACGCCTGATTGTCTCGAATGAAACGACCGTAAACCGCCGGATCGAACTTGGGCAGGTGTGCTTCAACGGTTTCAAGAATCTGGATGACGTACTCGCCCGTCAGCTGGAACACGAACGGGATAATCCAGGGTTCCTGAACTGAGAGAATCTGTTCCAGTTGACGTTGGCGCACATGACCATCGTGGTGCCGTGTCAGAAGACACGAGTACAAAATGCTCTGGGTTTCAGTCAAGTGGTCAAAGGCTCACTCATAATCCAGGTGATAAATCCGGTAGGGAATGATCAATTCCTCCTCACCGATTCTTACCTCTATGAATCGATGCATTGCCACGCGCGCCTGGCGGAGCTGGCCCATAACCTGGTCGAGAGCCTTTGCCTCTTGTTCAAGACAAGACGGAAACACCCGGTGTGCACGCTGCATCATTCACTGAATGTCTTTCAGATAGTCCTTAAGCGCAATGAGCGGCGCTTCAAGCTGCCCCATCGTCCGTGCATTGCTGAAATCAGCTGACAATCGATGCAGCTCGCGCCCAAGCGGCGTATCAACACCACCTATAGCCTCCAGAGCCAAACCCACGCAGTGCGCCACTCTAAACTGAATCCCCTCAACATCCCCTCTGCGCACCAGCAACCCAAACACCTCCCTCTCATAGTCACTCATGATCGGATCATCCCGCAAAATCGGACTGTGATCCTCCGTCTCATAAGCCAGCTTGAGGGCGAAAAGGGCAACGGTTTCCAGTGGCAATTCCATTGTGTGAATCCTTGATTCGTTAGCCGAGCGGTTTTGGGTTGTGGCATTGAAAAGCAAGATCAAAAGCTCGCAGCCTTCAGCAGTTCCTACAGCGGCGGGGTTGGCTTTTCTACAGACGAAAAAAAAGGCCTTGCAAAGCAAGACCTTTCTTAATTTTGGTGCCCGAGGGAGACTCGAATAATAGCATAACTGTATAATTAACATAGTTTTATGCATGTGTACACTTCCACGTTGTACCGTGAAGTGTACACCCTGCCTGCCTCCAATAAGGACTGGTGTGGATGGAAGCTTGATCGGATTTCTCCATCCAGTTTCCGACGAGCCGTAGATAAGATCTACAAAAAACTGGTTACGGATAGACTCCCTAGTCTGCCAAAAAGGGCCGAAACCGACACATGGCGAGTTTTGCGATCACTCGGGCGTCATGAGCACAGCAAGCGTTATCTTGATGAACTCCTCGTTCCGATCGATCGTGTCCAGGGCGCCCCGAACATTGTCGGCGACGTCCGCGGATCCGCGCATCTCTACCCAGTTCGAAAGCTCCATGATGGCGGCCTCCAGGGCGAGCTGGTTTTCGTTGATCTTGAATAGCAGGGAAGGGAGTAAGTCTGAGTTTGGCATTGTGCAATCCTCCGTGAAATTTTCAGCGTAGCAGGGGGATTACTGACCTAGGTAGGGAGTTGCGCATGGTCGGCAGGACGCCGGGAGGAAGGTGCATCCACAGCCGATTGCTGCCAGTCACGAAGGGCCGCAGTCGACCCAGGCTGTGTGAAAACGCATGCACCGTTTTGAAGTCTGCGTTGCTACGTAAAATCTGTCGGTGCTTGGATAGTCAGCAGACCTGAAATTTACGTAGGAGCGCGATTTAGGTTGACTGACTTCCTCAGGGCGTGAAGCTGCCTGTCATATAAGGCATCAACCGGCCAAAAACAGTCACTCCCTTGTAGTAACACGCCAATCTGTTACAGATATCAAGATTGGCGATTGGGCTGCTCGGCCTTTTTACCGAAGGTCCCGAGTTCAACCGGATCCTTTGTAGAACAAGCAGATAGACATGCTGGGTGAGGTTCGACCTCGCCTGTACCTATAAACTATGAATTTTCGCTGGCTGACCACGTCGAGGGTAAACATGCGGAGCCTCGATTCTCTCCTTGAGCTTGGCAGCATAATCCTGAGCACTTTTTTCATGCCGAAACTGCACTCGTCGGATGCCAAAACATACAGACCAAAGAGCTTCGCTTTGACTGGATAGATACTCGACCTTCACTGACATGATCATGTCTCCAGGGTGTGATCCAAGGGTTAAAAATGGATTTCAGCGGTCTTGAGTCCCAAGTCTCGAAGTTCGGCGATCAAGTCATCCAGATGCCCGAAAGATTCGACCTCCTCGTTGTCATCAACCAAGAAGTAACTTCTCCCGGCGTCCTTCTTGAAGAACACAATCCACTCCTTGGGGTTGGTCGGGTTTGCGATCACATGGGTGTCAAAGGTCACGCCTTCGGCATGTTTGCTTTTTACAGCTTTACGATTCATGTCAGTCACCACGCTACACGCGCTCTCGAATTTTCTATTTGCAGTGCGCCCGTTCAGCCCCATGCGAGTCTTCACTATAAACATCTCCAGCCGCACGACGCAGTGGATCAAAGGCTTTTCAATTATCACTGCATGTTAATATTATGCACATACACCCACTGAGGAGCTAGCCATGATTGCGATAGGGGAGGCATGGAAGGCGGGCCTGTTGGGTCGAGAACACTGGCTCCGCAATATGGTGTCTGGTGTGATAGTCGGAGTCGTGGCGCTCCCCCTGGCAATGGCTTTTGCCATTGCATCTGGCGTCAAGCCTGAGCAAGGCATCTACACCGCGATCATCGGCGGCCTGCTGGTTTCGCTCTTTGGGGGAAGCCGCTTGCAGATTGCCGGACCGACAGGTGCGTTCATCGTGATTCTGGCGGGAGTCACGGCCAAGCATGGTGTTGACGGTCTGCAAATCGCCACGATGATGGCGGGTGCCATGTTGTTATTACTGGGGATGGCCCGGCTCGGTGCAATTATTAAGTTTATCCCCGATCCGGTGATCGTCGGATTCACCGCTGGTATCGGCGTGATCATCTGGGTCGGACAATGGAGAGACTTTTTCGGTTTACCGACGATCAGTGGAGAGCACTTCCACGAAAAGCTCTGGCATTTGCTACAGGCGCTCCCGGATCTTCATATGGCCACCACCCTGCTGGCCGTACTTAGTCTTTTCTTGGTAATCACCGCTTCCAAAATTCCCGGACTCAAACGGGTACCAGGGCCGTTAGTCGCGATGGCGGTAGCTACGGCGATACAGTCAACCTTTCATTTCGAGGGGGTAGCCACGATTGGCAGCGCATTTGGTGGCATACCTCAAGGTCTTCCAGCGTTTAGCCTGCCTGAAATCACGCTGTCGCGCGTCATCGATTTGATTGGTCCGGCTTTCACTATCGCCATGCTTGGAGCTATCGAATCGCTGCTGTCCGCAATGGTGGCCGATGGCATGGCGGGCACTAAGCATGATTCCAATCAGGAACTGATCGGTCAGGGGGTGGCTAATCTGGTCACGCCATTGTTTGGCGGCTTCGCAGCTACCGGAGCCATTGCCCGTACTGCAACCAATATCCGTAACGGCGGCACAAGCCCGCTGGCCGGCATTACGCACGCGGTCACCTTGGTGCTTATTATTATGTTTCTGGCACCTCTAGCCTCAAACATCCCACTGTGCGCCCTGGCCGCCATTCTTTTCGTGGTCGCGTACAACATGAGCGAGTTGAAACACTTCAAGCGCATGGTCCAGCGAGCCCCACGCGCAGACGTGTCTATCCTGCTCATCACCTTCAGCCTCACAGTGTTCAGTGACTTGGTGATCGCCGTGAATATCGGCGTCATTCTCGCGATGCTGCACTTCATGCGCCGCATGGCCTCATCTGTGGAGGTGCAGCAGATAGTCGAGCACGAACTTGAAGAAGAGTTGAGGGCCAATGGCCATGCTCACTTGCCGCCAGGGATACTGATTTATACGATTGAAGGGCCACTGTTCTTTGGTGCGGCTGAGACCTTCGAGCGTGTGTTAGCACAGACCCATACCGACCCACGTCTGTTGATTATCCGTCTGAAGCGCGTACCGTTTATGGATATCACGGGCTTGCAAGCGTTGGAGGAGGTCATTCAGCAGCTGCACAAGCGGAATATCGTGGTGAAACTCTGCGAAGCGAACACGAAGGTGCTCAACAAGCTCGATAGGGTGGGTATCCTGCAAGAAATTGGCCCGGAGCATTACCACGCAGTCTTCAACACCGCGCTGGCTAAAGCTGTCAGTCACGTAGAGGGTACGTCGACCCTCTAGAGACTAACTGCCAGTGTTGGGTTATGACTTGGTACTGGCGGCATGCTTGCTCTTGGTCGAATAGCTGGCGCCGTGAGTGTCCAGGTAGTCACGAATCAGTTGGCGGACAACCTGCGAAGACGTCAGGTCTTGTGCTGCACAGAGTTCCTCGAAAGCTTTTTTCTTGACGGGATCAATGAGCACAGTGAGGCGCGCAGTCTTACTTTCCATGGGGTATTCAATCGCTCAAGTCGCTGGATGTTAATCAAATTGTAATTGCCTTGTTCTGTGCTGTCACTGTACAGGCGGCTTGCTGCTCGGTACCTCGACTTTACTCACAAGAAAAGATTTGGTTCTCACGGTGGGTGATGAGCCGGATCTGCTTCGACTCAGCATGGATAATCCCCACCCGCGAGGAAGGGAGCAGATTCATTCTAAGCTGGCCGCCTGCCTGCAACGGGTCGACTGTGATCAGTCATGAGCGACCGGAAATGGCCGATTACTGCCTGTCGCAGAAGGGCTGCAATTCAACTGTGGATTCAATTGGCCGATGCAACAGATTGGCTAAATCGTTCAGCGACCCTCCACGCATGCGTGTTTGGAGCCGGATGGCTCGGCGCCCGCCGATGCCGGCATATTCCCAAAAAGGTGGTTCACTCCGTCGGTGCCAACATGAAAATACGGAAAGGTACTCATAAAGAATCTATGGCTCCTACGCTAGATGCTCTGCTCAACGACGGTCGGTTGGCGCGCCTGTTCTCGAAGGATGCTCGCCACTGCGCGTTGCAGCTGTGGATCTTGCAGATTAAATCCGAGCAATTGATTGAAAATCGCGTCGTCTACGGCCGCCTGCTTCCCTACAGCCATTCCAACGACAGTTGGTCCTCCAGTGACGACGATAACTTCCATACCTTCAGGCAAGTCCAGGCGCAGGTCATCCGGCTCAACCTGTACGTCGAAAGCGTTCACTGCGCGGACCTCCTGCGGCAATTGAGCGCCGGCCGGACCGTCGTGGAAGTCAGCCAAGATCTGAACCTCGGGCTTTCGGACCGGCTGAAAACGAAGTTCGGAACGACGTCCCTCGCCGTCGGTGACCTGGTTTACCGTCCCGTCTGCTACCTGCTCAACCGCGACGCGCATGACCAACACTCGCCCTCCAGCCCGCATGGCGGTGCAGGGGCTTTCAGCGCTTCGATTACCCAGACCGAAAAGGGGGCGCTGTTCCGCCTGGGTCAGGACTACGACGTCGCCTTGACAGCATCGGTGATCAAGCACCTCGACGCGGATACAGGCCTGGACTTCGGTGGAGCCGATGCCGCCCGCTTCGGCGACCTTGAGCTGCTGGTCTTTCCTGCGCTGGACGACTTGGAGCGGGGCTTGCTGAGCGTAAGCTGGACCGACGTTCCACGAAACCTGATCGCCCGATTTAATCCGATGCAGGTACCGTACTTCAGCGGCTTCCAGTTCCGCCTGAACATCGCAAACGACGGCCAAATCGTCTACTCGGGCATCGCCTCAGCAGAACGCGATGCGGAAGACGTGTTCGAATGCAGGTTCGAGCTGAACGACCAGTTGCACGCCAGGATCGACAGTACCGAACTGGAAATCTTTGGCTTCCATGGCGACCATTCCCGCGAGAGCACACTATGTTGTCGGTGGCGAATCGGGTACTTTCGGGAAATCCATCTTCAGGGTCATGTGACGGGCCGGGGGGCCGGCCCGGTCAAGTTCGACTGGCTGGAAAGAACTACTCGACCGTCCGTGTCGGCGCGGGTAAAGGCAGCCCTGACGATCACTCGCGGCAATCAGGGGTTCACCAACCGCATTGGCGGGCGCGAAGCGGACCCTTGGGTCCCGGCCAACCACGATCTCGTCTCCCTTTTTGCGCGGCTCCATCCTCCACAGTCGGAGGGACGGTTCTTCCTGCGCTGGGGCCAGGGCGATGGCGAGGGGCGCCTGCAATTTGTGGAGTGGTTCAGGGCGCTGTTGGCCAAGTACCAGCAGCACCAGGTGATCATTTTCGATCCCTATTTCGATGCCGCTGGCTTGGGTCTGGTATTGCTTTGTGCGGCCTCGACTGCCGATTACATCGTCTTCAGGTCCCTGCCAAAGCCCGTCAAGGAAGGTAAACCCCTGCGTCGCAAATCCGACAAGACTGCCCAGGAAGGGATTAACAACCTGCTAGCGAACTGCGAGCAGAGCCGCCACCTACTGGAGCGTATCAAGCTGCGCATCTACGGCCTGAAGGAAGGCCGACTGCATGATCGCTACATCTTGATCATGGCACCGGACAAGTTACCGGTCGCGGGCTTCAACCTGTCCAACTCGCTTCAGGCAGCCGCCCAATACCAACCGTTGCTGGTCACCCCGATCCCTGCGGATGTCCTGCTGAAGGTTGAGCAATACAAGTCTGGGCTGGTACAGGAGGCGGAGGCCGCGCAGTCCATAGGCGAGACCGAGAATCCCTCTATGCGGCTTCTCTTCGACTCCACGGCGTCACCGACGGCACCGCGACGCTATGAACCACTACGCTTCCTTGAGAGGGCACAGGCCGGTGACGTGCTGAGCGTATGGACCGTCGAGCCGTCGCTCCAAGGCTTGAGCGGCGGCCCTTTGAAGGCGCGGATGGCGGCGCTGGGCCAGCTCAATGATGACTCACTCGAGTTGCCCGAGACGGAAGGCTTGCGCAATTGCCTGGACCAGCAGGCAGGCGACTTCGCGGACTACACGGCGACCTGGGAGGTGCTCGGCGAAGTGCTCGCGCATTCCCGCACTGAGGACCATGGCCTTCGCGAGCTCGAATCCGAGCGTGGCTTTCTGGAATTCCTGGCGAGCTTCCTCGAAGCATCGTTCAACCGCGCGCATGACGACGTGGGCAAGGAATTAGCCGTGATGGACGCCCGGTTCTTTCGGGAGCCGCTCGAGGCCCTGCTACACAGCTCTTATCGCCCGCATCACTTATTCCATGCGACAAAGTACGCAGCCCTAACGTGGCCGGAGTACTTCGCCATCAAATTTCTGTGGTGGCATGCCTCAGACGTTCTGCTAGCGATTGCCGAAGCTCAGATGGTCAGCGTGCCAATGGAACCTCAAGAGCCGGACGTGATGCGGCTGTCCCTGTTGAGCCAGATCGTCAGCGAGATTGCGCTGTCGATGCAGTTCGACCTCAGCGAGGTGCAACGGGGTCGCCTCGTTCGCAGCAGCAACGGTCTTCTGCAATGGATGGGGCTGAATGTGATTGAGATGCAGCTGGAACAACCTGGAGGGCTTGCCACAGTGCTGCAGGTGGTTGCCACCTTTACCTATCCGGAGCGAGTGCGTGCCTTGGGCTGGATGGTTCATCACGCGGCAGGCAATCCGACAAAATTCGAAATCTACAAAGGCCTCGTAGCGGCGCTGCATGAGGCGCTGCCTACGACGATTCCCGCGGAAGAGCTGAGGCACTTGGTCGATTCGATGCGCGGGCATATGCGGCAACTGGCTTGGGCCGAGCCGTGGCTGTTCCAAGATGTGGTCTTTCCCTTGTTGCGGAATGACCGAGCCAATACCAATGATGCTTGCGATATCTGGGTTCATGAGCTGGTTGCTTTGCTGGGGCCAGAACTGAAACACCAGTCGCGGCTGTTTGAGCGAGCGCGCCAGGGCCAGACGACCAACATCGCCGCGTTTCTCTTCGCCTACAGCAGCCCCGAGCGACAGCAAGCCAGCCTGAAATCGATGCAGGTGATCCTGAAGCGGCAGCAGCGGATCGTGCAACAGCCCCTCGCCAGCACCTCCGACTGGACACGGTGGAACGATGCCCTGGTAGTCTCGATGTGGATCCTGACCTTTACACGATGGTGCCAGTACTACCTGAGCGAGCGCGGCATGACCAACCGCGAGCTGGAGGAGCTGTCGCGCGGTGCCCGCGAGCTTGCGATGGTTAGGCCGATGGGCGAATGGCGGTCGGAGGGCACCGGCAAGCCGGGCGAGTTCACCGCGTTCCTCGACCAAGCGGAAGAGCTCCTAGCCTCAAGTGACGAGTAGCAAAAAAAAGAGGACGACTTAATTATAGGGCAGACAGTCCGTTTTTGGCCGTTTTCTGACCTTCGCTTAGGGGTTGAACTGCCAGGATTTTCCTAGGCGATGAGTGAGTAATTGCATGGTTAGCAAATAGTAATAGCGCGTCGATTCAGTGTGCTGGTTTAGGTGGCGATTCAAAAACCACACAAGGTGTTTTCTTTGCCAAGTCCATGGATTGTCGCGTTGCCAGCGCTCAACGACTGCTGCTTGGATAGTCTTTGCCTGATGAAGGTGGCGTTGGCGTGTGGTATGCGACCCGGTCAGGACGCCTGACAGGAACAGCTCCATATCGAATGCCGTGTTCATGCTCGACCACCAATGTAAGCCGACACCACGTCGATACGGCCGTGTCCGAGTTCATAGCTGATTTGCACTCGGGCCTCCTGATCGAGGCGTCGGTCGAGTTGGTAGCAATGGCCATCGTTGATAGGCGCGGGATGCTGTGTGATTTGCTCATAGCGTTCGCATGCAAAGGCCGCCCGTAATTCATGAAAGCCTTTGAGGTTGTGCTTAT
This sequence comes from Pseudomonas sp. LB3P25, assembly GCF_054897985.1. Classification (NCBI taxonomy): domain Bacteria; kingdom Pseudomonadati; phylum Pseudomonadota; class Gammaproteobacteria; order Pseudomonadales; family Pseudomonadaceae; genus Pseudomonas; species Pseudomonas sp. LB3P25. The sequence continues at coordinate 1,386,343 of NZ_CM142711.1, forward strand.
GGAGGAGGTCCCGTGTGGGGCGGACGATTTCCCGTTGGAAATCGAGGTAGCTTTCGTTCGGCGCAAGCAGGTTATGGCTGCCGTCGGGTGAGACCTGTTCGGCGAATCTCAGCGCTTCGCGAATATGATCATCCACCCTGATCCAGCGAGGTGCCGAGGCACCTGAACGGCCCCCTTTGGTGCCATCCTGGATGTTGATCTTGCCGTATTGTTCGGCCTCACGTTTTAAGCGCGGTAGGTCGGCCAAAATGGCCTCGCGCAGGCGCATGCCGGTGGCTCGCGCCAACTGAGCGATGGCCGCGGCGCGCGGCATTTGGTGTTCGTAGAGCACGTCGACGATCCGCTTCACGTGTTCGCGGTCTTGGCCTTGCGGCACCGAGAGACGAACACTGGTGCGCCGCATTCCCAGCGCCTTGCTCGGACTCACGATCTTCACATACTGATCACCACGAAGCGCAGCCATGGTCCGGTTCACGCTTGACAACCGGTTTTGCGCGGTGGCGATGCGGATAGCGCCTTGTTCAACTTGCTGACGCAGATGTCCGGCATAGTCCAGCAAGGTCTGCCGATCAATTTTTCGCGCATCGTTAAACCCCGGCCCATCCTCTGACCGACACCAGCGTACAAACGACTGCCACCGATCACTGTGTGCTTTGACGGTCCCGTAATGCCCACTGCCAAACAGAGCTTTCAATGCTTGTGGCCCGGCATAACTCAGTTGCCGTCCATAGCCAAAATTCCGCCCGTCCCGTCTACCGACCAATGCCATAATCAAACTCCTCTCGACGCCAAAACTTTTAAAACCTTCCCCACGTCATCCCGCCATGGATGTTGAGTGTTATCAGGGATCAAGGCCCCTGCGACCTGTGAGGGTTGTCCGCTAACGCGGGACTGGCGGCGCCTTACGACCGGGAGCGTGGGCATCTCATGATCTGGCCTCCTGAGCACTTCCGAAGAAGTGGGCGGGTGGAGGCTGCACTGGCTGACGAGACCAATGCCGCGAGATCCTGAGTCGGGTGAAGGCAGTAATGCGATGACCGGGGCATGCCTGACTGTCAGTCAGGTGCAGTCCATTCCGTGGGCTGCAGCACCATCATCTGCATCGCTGTTGCTGGTGACTTCGGTGTTTGTCACGCCGATTGTCACGAGGGGGAATGCCGCAAAGCCTTGTACGAGTTGGGCTGCAGCAGCGGTAGGAGCGCCCGTCTCTTTCCGGGAGAAAGAGACGGGCGCAGGTTGGCGCAAGGAAATGGCCAAGCGGATAGGTTGCTGCAGGGCAGCTATGAAAGGGGATGAGTTGCCGCAGTGGGCACACTGGTAAAAGTAGGCATCCATCACATCGCTGTGACCGTGCGAGCCGCCGGACGCTAATCGCACTTTGGGAGAACCACCACGGTGTGGCGTAGCCTTAAAGGTTCTGGCTACCTGGGTTGCTGTCAACGACAGCGCTTTGCCCGATCTTTTCTACGCCTGTGGATAATTAGGGTCAAGGCTCGATTTTTCGAGAATTCTGCGGCTGCTAATGAAATTATCCACCGGTGGAAATCCGTGGTTCTCCACAGACAGTTGCATGGGCTTTAGATTTTTTTAAGTGAGGTCCATCCAAGCAGGGCGGCTTTGCAGCCCTGTTTGGATGGACCCGCGTGGAAGGCTGGGCTGTGGAGATCTCACAGGCTTACCAGTGTTGGAATGCGCCACGGTAGTTTTGCAAGGCGATGATGTTGTCGTCGAGCGGGTCGAATTCGTGAGGCATCAAGTGATCACTGAGTCGCCGTTGAGTCTGTCTCGATAGACAACTTTTGGGGGGGATCATCTTTGTGTGCATGGGATGCTGTTAGAGGCTGTGCAGAAGGGCGTGCGAGGAACTGATTAACGCGAGTATCAAATTGATCGCGAAGGTTGGCTGTAATGCCTTCTTTGAGGGCATCGAGATAGTCTGCATACCACTGCATCATGATCCGACGTTGCGGCAGGTATAGGGCTTGGTTGTACTCGCCGGAGATACCGCCCTCGACGTGAGCCAACTGGCTTTCGACATGGTCCTTCAGCCAGCCATGTTCGCGCAGTAGCGTGCTTGCCGTGTGGCGAGTGCCATGGCTGACGAGTCGTCCTTTGTAGCCGATCTTGGCAAACACCAGATTGATCGTGTTTTCACTGATAACTGGCTGCTTTTCGCCATTGCCCGGGAATAGATATCGGCTGCGTCCAGTGCTCTGGTTGAGCTTGATCAGCATAGCGACCAGCTGATGAGGTAGTGGGCTGACGTAATCTCTGCGCATCTTCATGCGGGCGGCTGGGATGGTCCATATCCCTTCCTCGAAATCGATTTCTTCCCATTTTGCATAGCGAACCATGCCGGGGCGGCTGGCGGTTAAAATCGTCATCCATGAAGCTATTCTCGCCGGCAAGCGGCTGGTGGTCTTGCTCAAGGCCCGGAGAAATTCAGGCAGTTCGTTTTCGTGCAGATGTGGGTAGTGCTGAGTGGGAGGCGGAGCTATCGCAATGGCATGGAGTTCGGAGGCTGGATTGTGTTCGCACAGGCCGCGTGCGATTGCTTGACTAAAAATCTGTTTGAGCCAGGTTCGGGTTTTGTCTGCAACGTTAAAGGCGCCCCGTTTTTCGATGCTGGCCTGTAGATTGGCGCAGTCACCTCGGGTGATCGCACTTAACTGCTTCTCACCCAGAGAGGGCAGCAAATCTTTATCGAGGTAGTCGCGGATTTTTTTCAGCGTCGCGGGGCTGCGTCCGGAGTCGGACTTGAACTGATACCAGTATTCCGCCGCGCGTCTGAAGGTGTTGAGTCCCGCTTCTTGCTGCTGCAGCTTGTCATCGCGGCGTTTTGTTCCGGGGTTGGTCCCTTGTTTGAGCAGGCTGCGACACTCTGTCGCCAGTTCACGAGCCTCCTGTAAGGAAACATGCGGGTAGACACCCAGAGACATGCGGGCAGCGCGGCCCTGGAAGCGATAACGGAAGTGCCAATACTTGCTGCCGTTCGGTTTCACCAGCAGGGCAAGCCCCGAACTATCACTCAGGGTGAATGCCTTTTCGGCAGGCTTGGAAGCTTTGATCTGCAAGACGGTCAGTGGCATCTGTGTACATCTCCCGTTCTCGAACTGGATTTGTACTCAAAAATGTACCAAAAAGACGCTGGCTTGCAAGAGATGGGGGTAGAACCCCAGAGACCAAAAAGCCCGCAGTTAGCGGGCTCTAGGGGTGTTGCGTAGACGCTGGTAGTCGTCTATGTACTGCAAATGGTGCCCCGAGGGAGACTCGAACTCCCACTCCTTTCGAAAACGGATTTTGAATCCGCCGCGTCTACCAATTCCGCCATCAGGGCTCAATGGCGGCGAAGTATAGAGATGAGATTACCGTCGGTCAATCAGGTACATAGAGAATTTTCACTATTTCGGCTAGACTTCCGGCCCCTGCTAGACGAACCCCATCATGCGCGTTGCTGACTTTACTTTCGAACTCCCTGATTCGCTGATCGCTCGCCACCCTTTGGCTGAGCGTCGCAACAGTCGCCTGTTGACCCTGGATGGGGTCAGTGGCGCCCTGGCACACCGTCAATTCACTGATTTGCTCGAGCATTTGCGCCCGGGCGATTTGATGGTGTTCAACAATACCCGGGTGATTCCGGCGCGGCTGTTTGGCCAGAAGGCTTCCGGCGGCAAGCTGGAAATCCTGGTGGAGCGGGTGCTCGACAGTCATCGCGTGCTGGCCCATGTGCGGTCCAGCAAGTCGCCGAAGCCGGGTTCGAAGATCCTGATCGACGGCGGTGGCGAGGCTGAAATGCTGGCGCGTCACGATACGTTGTTCGAATTGGGGTTTGCCGAAGAGGTGTTGCCGCTGCTCGATCGTGTCGGGCACATGCCGTTGCCTCCTTATATAGACCGCCCGGATGAAGGCTCGGACCGCGAGCGTTATCAGACGGTGTACGCCGAGCGTTTGGGCGCGGTAGCGGCGCCGACGGCGGGGCTGCATTTCGATCAGCCGCTGATGGAGGCGATTGCCGCCAAGGGCGTCGAGACGGCGTTCGTGACCTTGCACGTGGGCGCTGGCACGTTCCAGCCGGTGCGCGTCGAGAAGATCGAAGACCACCACATGCACAGTGAGTGGCTGGAAGTCGGTCAGGACGTGGTCGATGCAGTCGAAGCCTGCCGCGCTCGCGGTGGTCGCGTGGTGGCCGTGGGGACCACCAGCGTGCGTTCCCTGGAAAGCGCCGCACGCGATGGCGTGCTCAAGCCGTTCAGCGGCGACACCGATATCTTTATCTACCCGGGCCGCCCGTTTCATGTGGTCGATGCCCTGGTCACCAACTTCCATTTGCCCGAATCCACGCTGTTGATGCTGGTTTCGGCGTTCGCCGGTTATCCCGAAGCCATGGCCGCTTATAAAGCCGCCGTCGAGCATGGTTACCGCTTTTTCAGCTACGGTGATGCGATGTTTATCACCCGAAATCCAGCACCACGTGGCCCTGAGGAAACAGAATGAGTCGCCAAAGTCGTATGTCGTTTGAGTTACTTGCTACTGACGGCAAGGCTCGTCGCGGTCGTTTGACCTTCCCGCGCGGTACCGTCGAGACCCCGGCGTTCATGCCGGTGGGCACGTATGGCACGGTCAAGGGCATGTTGCCGCGGGATATCACCGCCACTGGCGCGGAAATCATTCTGGGCAACACCTTCCACTTGTGGCTGCGTCCTGGCACCGAAGTGATCAAGAAGCACGGCGACTTGCACGATTTCATGCAGTGGAAAGGCCCGATTCTGACGGACTCCGGCGGTTTCCAGGTGTTCAGCCTGGGCGCCATGCGCAAGATCAAGGAGGAGGGCGTAACCTTCGCTTCTCCTGTCGACGGCGCCAAAGTGTTCATGGGCCCGGAAGAGTCGATGCAGGTTCAGCGTGATCTGGGCTCGGACATCGTGATGATCTTTGACGAATGCACGCCTTACCCGGCCGACGAAGACGTCGCGCGGGTGTCCATGGAGTTGTCGTTGCGCTGGGCCAAGCGTTCGAAAGAAGCCCATGGCGACAACACGGCGGCGCTGTTCGGCATCGTTCAGGGCGGCATGCACCAAGATTTGCGCATGCGTTCCCTGGAAGGTCTTGATCAAATCGGCTTCGATGGCCTGGCCATCGGCGGTCTGTCGGTGGGCGAGCCGAAACACGAGATGATCAAGGTCCTGGATTACCTGCCAGGTCAGATGCCGGCTGACAAACCTCGTTACCTTATGGGCGTTGGCAAACCGGAAGATCTGGTTGAGGGTGTGCGCCGCGGTGTGGACATGTTCGATTGCGTGATGCCAACCCGTAATGCCCGCAATGGGCATCTGTTTATTGATACAGGCGTGCTGAAGATCCGTAACGCGTTCCATCGCCATGATGATTCGCCGCTGGATCCGACCTGCGATTGCTACACCTGCCAGAACTTCTCCCGTGCTTATCTGCACCATCTGGACAAGTGCGGCGAAATGCTGGGTAGCATGTTGAATACCATCCACAATTTGCGCCATTACCAGGTGCTTATGGCTGGTTTGCGCGAGGCTATTCAACAGGGTACATTGGCCGCCTTTGTCGATGCCTTCTACGCCAAACGCGGGTTACCTGTTCCGCCTTTGGACTGAGTTTTCTGACCCCAAGATTCAACATTTGCAACTGGAGTGCTAAATGAGCTTTTTTATCTCTAATGCCATGGCTGACGCTGCTGCACCTGCGGCAGGCCCAATGGGCGGCGGCTTTGAGTGGATTTTCCTGGTCGGTTTCCTGGTCATCTTCTACCTGATGATCTGGCGTCCACAGGCCAAGCGCGCCAAAGAGCAGAAGAATCTGCTGAGCAGCCTGCAAAAAGGCGACGAAGTTGTGACCACCGGTGGTATCGCCGGCAAGATCACTAAAGTGGCAGACGACTTCGTTGTTCTGGAAGTTTCCGACACCATCGAAATGAAGTTCCAGAAAGGCGCCATCGCCGCCACGCTGCCAAAAGGCACGCTGAAAGCGATCTAAGTTTCAACTTCTACTCAATCGACGGGGCGCGCAAGGCGCCCCGCGTCATAAGCGGGCGGCGTGATGCTGAACAAATACCCTCTGTGGAAATACATTCTGATCCTGGCGGTGCTGGCGGTCGGTCTGATTTATTCCGCTCCCAATCTATATCCTGATGACCCGGCCATTCAGGTCAGCGGTGCAAGCACTGCGCTGCAAGTGACTCAGGCTGATCTGGATCGTGTGGGCACAGCGCTCAAGGAATCCGGGATCAACGTCAAGGCTGCCACCCTGGCAGCAAACGGCAAGGGCGGTTTGATTCGTCTGACCAAGGCTGAAGATCAGCTGCCTGCCAAAGACGTCGTGCGCAAGGCATTGGGTGATGACTACGTCGTTGCACTGAACCTGGCACAAACCACCCCGCAATGGTTGCGCAGCCTGGCCGCGCACCCGATGAAGCTGGGTCTGGACTTGTCCGGTGGTGTGCACTTCCTGCTGGAAGTGGACATGGACAAAGCGCTCGATGCGCGCCTGAAAGTCTACGAAGGCGACGTTAAGAGCTTGTTGCGCAAAGAGCGTCTGCGCTACCGCAGCCTGCCGCAACTCAACGGTGCCATTCAGCTGGGCTTCACTGATGAAGCAACCCGCGAACAAGCCCGTACGCTGATCCGCAAGAGCTTCAACGATTTCGACATTGTTCCGGCCGACCTCAATGGCCAACCGGTACTGCGTCTGGCGATGACCCCGGCCAAGCTGGCGGAAATCCGTGAATACTCCATCAAGCAGAACTTGACCACGGTACGTAACCGCGTCAACGAGCTGGGTGTTGCCGAACCAATCGTTCAGCGTCAGGGCGCCAACCGCATCGTGGTTGAGCTGCCGGGCGTGCAGGACACTGCAGAAGCCAAGCGTATCCTCGGCAAGACGGCCAACCTTGAGTTCCGTCTGGCTGCTGAGCCTGGCGCTTCGAAAGCGACTTCCGAAACCTTCGAATTCCGTGAGGGCAAACGTCCGCCGGCGCAGATCGAGCGTGGCCTGATCATCACCGGTGACCAGGTCACTGACGCCAAGGCTGGCTTCGGCGAGCACGGCACGCCAGAAGTGAACATCCGTCTGGATGGCCACGGTGGCGAGCTGATGAGTCGTGCGACTCGCAGCAACGTCGGTCGCAGCATGGCAGTGATCTTTATCGAACAACGTCCGGTGACCACTTACGTCAAGCAAGTGGTTAACGGCGTCGAGAAAGACGTGCCGGTTCAGACGTTCAAGGAAGAGAAGAAGATCATCAGTCTGGCGACCATTCAGTCGCCGTTGGGTGCTCAGTTCCGCATCACTGGCCTGAACGGCCAGGGCGAGTCGTCCGAACTGGCACTGCTGCTGCGTGCCGGTGGTCTGGCTGCACCGATGTACTTCGCTGAAGAGCGCACCATTGGCCCAAGCCTGGGTGCCGACAACATCACCAAAGGTATCGATGCATCGCTGTGGGGCATGCTGTTTGTCTCGCTGTTCATCATGGCCATCTACCGCTTTTTCGGCATCATCGCCACCGTCGCGCTGGCGGTGAACATGGTGCTGCTGCTGGCCTTGATGTCGCTGCTGGGTGCAACGCTGACCCTGCCGGGTATCGCCGGTATCGTATTGACCATGGGTATGGCGGTCGACGCCAACGTTCTGATCTTCTCGCGGATTCGTGAAGAGATTGCGGCGGGCATGACCGTGCAGCGGGCAATCAACGAAGGCTTCGGCCGGGCATTTACCGCGATTCTCGACGCCAACCTGACAACCTTGTTGGTCGGCGGGATTCTCTTTGCGATGGGCACGGGCCCGGTCAAAGGTTTCGCCGTGACCATGTCCCTCGGGATCTTTACCTCGATGTTCACGGCCATCATGGTGACCCGCGCGATGGTCAACCTGATCTTCGGCGGTCGTGACTTCAAGAAGTTGTGGATTTAAGGGGCTGCCATGTTACGTACAATCAACTTCATGGGCGTTCGCAACTTCGCGTTCGGCGTCACATTGTTCCTTACCGCACTGGCGTTGTTCAGTGTTGCCACCAAGGGCATGAACTGGGGGCTGGACTTCACCGGCGGTACGCTCATCGAGCTGACCTACGAGCGTCCGGCCGACGTCACCAAAGTGCGTGAGCAGCTGACTACAGCGGGTTATCACGAGGCGATCGTACAGAGCTTCGGTGCGACTACCGATTTGCTGGTGCGTATGCCAGGTGAAGACCCGCAGCTGGGTCACCAGGTGGCCGAGGCCTTGCAGAAGGTCGGTGGCGACAACCCGGCGGTGGTCAAGCGCGTCGAATTCGTCGGCCCTCAGGTCGGTGAAGAGCTGCGCGACCAAGGCGGCCTCGGCATGCTGATGGCGTTGGGCGGCATCCTGATCTACCTGGCTTTCCGCTTTCAGTGGAAGTTCGCGATCGGTGCCATCGTTTCGTTGATTCACGACGTGATCGTGACCGTCGGTATCCTGTCGTTCTTCCAGGTCACCTTCGACCTGACGGTGCTGGCGGCGGTACTGGCAATCATTGGTTACTCGCTCAACGACACCATCGTGGTATTCGACCGGGTTCGTGAGAACTTCCGTGTGCTGCGCAAGGCGTCCTTGATCGAGAACATCAACATCTCGACCACGCAAACCCTGCTGCGGACCATGGCAACGTCGATCTCCACTTTGCTGGCGATCGCGGCCCTGCTGTTCTTCGGTGGCGACAACCTGTTCGGCTTCTCCATCGCGCTGTTTATCGGCGTGTTGGCGGGTACGTACTCGTCGATCTACATCGCCAACGTCGTGCTGATCTGGCTGAACCTGAGCACTGAGGATTTGATTCCTGCAGTGGCTACCGATAAGGAAGTCGACGACCGCCCATAACGGTTATCGTTTTTCCAGCTGTCGGCCGAAAAGGCGCGAGTGTTGAACTCGCGCCTTTTTTTATGCTCCAAGGCTGGGAGAGGCGCGGGCATGTCCCGCATGTGATGGTCAGGAGGTTCATGTGAACAAGTCGATGCTGGTTGGTGCAGTATTGGGTGCTGTTGGTGTGACGGCCGGGGGTGCTGTTGCCACCTACAGCCTGGTTAAAAAAAGCGGCCCTGAGTATGCGCAAGTTCTGGCCGTTGAACCGGTCAAGACACAAATCAAGACGCCACGTGAAGTATGCAAGGACGTTGCAGTAACCCGGCAAGCGCCGGTGAAAGATCAGCACCAGATCGCCGGTACTGTGGTCGGTGCGTTGGCGGGTGGTCTGCTGGGTAATCAGATCGGCGGCGGCACCGGCAAGAAAATTGCTACGGTCGCAGGCGCTGTCGGTGGTGGTTACGCTGGCAACAAGGTTCAGGAAGGCATGCAGGAGCGTGATACCTACACCACGACTCAAACGCGCTGCAATACTGTGAATGACATCAGTGACAAGGTCGTAGGTTACGACGTCCGCTATTCGCTGGACGGCAAAGAAGGCAAAGTGCGGATGGGTCGCGATCCGGGCAACCAGATCCCGGTCGACAAGGAAGGCAAGCTGATCCTGGGGCAGAACGCACCGGCTCAGTAAATAGCTGAAATTCAGATTCAAAAAGAAGCACCCGGTGGGGTGCTTTTTTTGTGCGCGGGCTCTATGCGCCACCCTCAATTCCCTGTGGGAGCGAGCCTGCTCGCGCAAGCGTCGTCACATCCAGCAATGGTGGTGGCTGATACACCGCTTTCGCGAGCAGGCTCGCTCCCACAGTTGATCGGTGGTGTTGTTGGACTCAAATTCCAGGCATAAAAAAAGCACCCCGAAGGGTGCTTTTTTTGTCGCTGCGAGCTTAGCGTTTCAGCGAAGCCGGCAGGTGCGGCTGGATGGCCGTCAGTACTGCTTTGAAGCATTTGGTGTTACCGGCAACGACGTGGCCTTTCTCAAGGAAGTCGTGACCGCCGGTGAAGTCGCTCACCAGGCCGCCTGCTTCCTGGATCAGCAGGGCGCCTGCAGCCATGTCCCACTCGGACAGGCCTGACTCCCAGAACGCGTCGAAACGGCCGGCCGCTACGTAAGCCAGGTCCAGGCTCGCCGAGCCGGCGCGGCGGATGCCGGCGGTCTGGCCAACCAGGGCGCGGAACATGCCCAGGTAGTTGTCGAGGTTGTCCATCTGGTCATCGCGGAACGGGAAGCCGGTACCCAGCAGGGCGCCGTCCAGGCTGGTGCGGCCGCTGACGCGCAGACGACGACCGTTCAGTTGTGCGCCGCGACCACGGCTGGCAGTGAATTCTTCCTGGCGAACCGGGTCCAGAACAACAGCGTGTTCCAGGCGACCGCGGTATTTGCAGGCGATGCTGACAGCGAAGTGAGGAATGCCGCGCAGGAAGTTGGTGGTGCCGTCCAGTGGGTCGATGATCCACAGGTATTCTTCGCCTTCGATACCGCTACCGGCGTGCATGCCGGTTTCTTCACCCATGATCGAGTGATTCGGGTAGGCCTTGCGCAGCGCATCAATGATTTTCTGTTCGGCGGCGCGATCCACCTCGGATACGTAATCCTTGGCGTCTTTTTCGTCGACCTTGATGGTATCCAGGCGCTCGATGGAGCGGAAGATCAATTCACTGGCGCTGCGGGCGGCGCGCAGCGCGATATTCAGCATGGGCTGCATGGATGTGTCACCTAAGGTTGTTAAAGAAAGCCGGGCATTCTATCAGAAAGTTTCTACAGGTGAAGGTCAGTGTTCGCTTTCATAGCTTAACGGTAGGTTGAGCTGTAAGATTCTGCTCCCCATTAAAGTGTTCGAGAGCGCCTCCCTTGCTGCAAAACATTCGTGTCGTCCTGGTCAATACCAGCCATCCCGGGAATATCGGCGGGGCTGCGCGTGCCATGAAGAACATGGGCCTGTCGCGGCTGGTGCTGGTCGAACCGCGGTTGTTCCCGCACCACGAGGCTGATGCTCGTGCTTCCGGTGCCGGTGACATCCTTGAAAACGCGCAAGTCGTCGCCACCTTGGAAGATGCCTTGGTCGGCTGCAATCTAGTGCTCGGCACCAGTGCCCGTGACCGTCGCATTCCCTGGCCGTTGCTCGATCCCCGCGAATGCGGTGTGAGAGTGGTCGAGGAAGCCGGGCAGGGCGCCGAGATCGCCTTGGTGTTTGGTCGTGAAGATTCCGGCCTGACCAATGAAGAGCTGCAGCGATGTCATTATCACGTGCACATCCCATCAGACCCTGAATTCAGTTCGCTGAACCTTGGGGCAGCGGTGCAGGTGTTGAGTTATGAAGTGCGTATGTCCTGGCTCGCGGCCCAAGGTCAGCCGAGCAAGGTCGAGAAGGATGAAGTGGCGTCCACCAAAAGTGGTGAGCTGGCGACCATGGATGAGCTGGAACGATTCTATGAGCACCTGGAACAAACCCTGGTGGCCATTGAATTCCTCGATCCGGAAAAGCCACGGCACTTGATGGCGCGCCTGCGCCGGTTATACGGACGCAGCTCGGTCAGCCGGGCGGAAATGAATATATTGCGTGGCATCCTCACGGAAACCCAGAAGGCGGCCCGTGGCGAGCTTCTTAAGCGGAAGGATTAAAAATGTTCGAGCGTTTGCGTGAAGATATCCAGAGTGTTTTCCATCGTGATCCGGCAGCGCGCAACGCCTTTGAAGTTCTGACGTGCTACCCGGGCATGCACGCCATCTGGATCCACCGCTTGTCGTCGGCCCTGTGGGGCATGGGCTGGAAGTGGCTGGCGCGACTGGTGTCGAACTTTGGTCGCTGGTTGACCGGGATCGAGATTCATCCGGGTGCCAAGGTCGGTCGTCGCTTCTTTATCGACCATGGCATGGGCATCGTCATCGGTGAAACCGCCGAGATCGGCAACGACGTCACCCTTTATCAGGGTGTGACCCTGGGCGGCACCAGCTGGAACAAGGGCAAGCGTCACCCGACTCTTGAAGATGGCGTAGTGGTCGGGGCGGGGGCCAAGGTGCTGGGGCCGTTTACCGTTGGTGCAGGGGCCAAGGTTGGTTCCAATGCTGTGGTGACCAAGGCTGTTCCGGCCGGTGCCACGGTGGTCGGGATTCCGGGGCGGATCATCGTCAAATCCGACGATGAGCAAGATGCCAAGCGCAAGGCTATGGCCGAGAAAATCGGCTTTGATGCCTACGGTGTCGGCGAAGACATGCCTGATCCGGTGGCGCGCGCCATTGGTCAGCTGCTCGATCACCTGCAGGCGGTCGACGGCCGTCTGGAAGGTATGTGCGGTGCGTTGAAGGATCTGGGCAGTAACTACTGTGCGAAAGACTTGCCTGAGCTGCGCGAAGAAGACTTCGCCTGCGTGAAGGACAAGGATCAGAGTCAGGCCAGTTAAACCGAGTCGACTTCCTTCGCGAGCAGGCTCGCTCCCACAGGGGAATGCGTTTCAAGTGTGGGAGCGAGCCTGCTCGCGAAGAACGATAACGCGCAATTACTGGCTGTAACCGGCCAGCCTTTGCTATGATGCGCGCGCTCTTTTGCGGGTAATCCTGACTAAAGTACTAGGTCTTATAGTTGACTTAAATACTCGGGAATTGCATACTCGCCCCATTCCGAACTCCGTGGTAATTGTCCATGCGACTGACTACAAAAGGCCGATACGCCGTAACCGCCATGCTTGACCTGGCGTTGCACGCGCAGCACGGGCCGGTGTCCCTGGCCGATATCTCCGAGCGCCAAGGCATCTCCCTGTCCTACCTCGAACAGCTCTTCGCCAAATTGCGCCGCAGCAATCTGGTGTCCAGCGTCCGTGGTCCGGGCGGTGGCTACCAATTGTCCCGCGACATGCAGGGCATCCAGGTCGCCCAGGTGATCGATGCGGTGAACGAATCGGTCGATGCCACCAAATGCCAGGGCCAAGGTGATTGCCATCAAGGCGACACCTGTCTGACCCACCACTTGTGGTGCGATCTGAGCCTGCAGATTCACGAATTTCTCAGCGGTATCAGCTTGGCTGACCTTGTCACTCGCCGTGAGGTACAAGAAGTAGCCCAGCGTCAGGATCAGCGCCGTTGCAACAGCAAAGCGCCACACCTGGACAAGATTGAAGCGTCCGCCGTCGAATGACAGCCAAAGAGCTAGCGGCACGCCAGCCAGCCTGATTTAGGAGATAGTCCATGAAATTGCCGATTTACCTTGATTACTCTGCGACCACCCCGGTTGATCCGCGTGTAGCGCAAAAGATGAGTGAATGCCTGCTGGTTGACGGAAACTTCGGTAACCCGGCGTCCCGTTCCCACGTGTTCGGCTGGAAAGCTGAAGAGTCCGTCGAAAACGCTCGTCGTCAGGTCGCTGACCTGGTCAACGCCGACCCGCGTGAAATCGTCTGGACCTCCGGTGCCACCGAGTCCGACAACCTGGCAATCAAGGGTGCGGCGCATTTCTATGCCACCAAAGGCAAACACCTGATCACCACCAAGATTGAGCACAAGGCTGTCCTGGACACCATGCGCCAACTGGAGCGTGAAGGCTTCGAAGTCACCTACATCGAGCCTCGCACTGATGGTCTGGTCACCCCAGAGATGATCGAAGCTGCCCTGCGCGACGACACCATCCTGGTTTCGGTCATGCACGTGAACAACGAAATCGGCACCATCAACGACATCGCAGCCATCGGCGAACTGACCCGTTCCAAGGGCATTCTGTTCCACGTCGACGCTGCTCAGTCCACCGGCAAGGTCGATATCGACCTGTCGAAGCTGAAAGTCGACATGATGTCGTTCTCTGCCCACAAAACCTACGGCCCTAAAGGCATCGGCGCACTGTACGTGAGCCGCAAGCCGCGTGTTCGCATCGAAGCGACCATGCACGGCGGCGGTCACGAACGCGGTATGCGTTCCGGCACTCTGGCGACCCACCAGATCGTCGGCATGGGTGAAGCCTTCCGCGTAGCCAAGGAAGACATGGCTGCCGAGAACGTGCGCATCAAAGCCCTGAGCGACCGCTTCTTCAAACAGGTCGAAGGCCTGGAAGAGCTGTACATCAACGGCAGCATGACCGCCCGCGTACCGCACAATCTGAACCTGAGCTTCAACTATGTTGAAGGCGAGTCGCTGATCATGGCGCTCAAGGATCTGGCGGTTTCGTCCGGTTCGGCCTGCACCTCGGCATCACTTGAGCCTTCGTATGTACTGCGCGCCCTGGGCCGCAACGACGAACTGGCCCATAGCTCGATTCGCTTCACCTTCGGCCGTTTCACCACCGAAGAAGAAATCGACTACGCCGCGCAGAAAGTTTGCGAGGCCGTTACCAAGCTGCGCACTCTGTCGCCGCTGTGGGACATGTACAAAGACGGTGTCGACATTTCGAAAATCGAGTGGGCGGCACACTGATTTCAAGTCGCCGCAAACCGGCCCTGTAAGACGCAGGTTTTCAGGGCTTAAGAGCGACTCTCTGATGAGTGAGGATTAAGAATCATGGCTTACAGCGAAAAGGTCATCGACCACTACGAGAACCCGCGCAACGTCGGCAAGATGGACGCGGAAGACCCTGATGTCGGCACTGGCATGGTCGGCGCTCCGGCTTGCGGCGACGTAATGCGTCTGCAAATCAAGGTCAACGAGCAAGGCATCATCGAAGACGCCAAGTTCAAGACTTACGGTTGCGGTTCGGCTATCGCCTCCAGCTCCCTGGCGACCGAGTGGATGAAAGGCAAGACTCTGGATGAAGCAGAGACCATCAAAAACACTCAGCTGGCTGAAGAACTGGCTCTGCCGCCAGTAAAAATTCACTGCTCCGTACTTGCTGAAGACGCTATCAAAGCGGCCGTTCGCGACTACAAGCAGAAGAAAGGCTTGATCTGACTTTCAAGATTTGGCGACGAGTAAGGAGTCACCGATGGCTATCAGCATGACAGAAGCGGCTGCTCAACACGTGCGACGCTCCCTCAACGGGCGCGGCAAAGGTGAAGGGATTCGTCTGGGTGTTCGCACCACGGGCTGTTCCGGCCTTGCCTACGTGCTGGAGTTTGTCGACGAGGTGGTTGCAGAGGATCAGGTGTTCGAAAGTCACGGCGAGAAAGTGATCATCGACCCGAAAAGCCTGGCCTACCTAGACGGCACCGAACTCGATTTCGTCAAGGAAGGGTTGAACGAAGGCTTCAAGTTCAACAACCCTAACGTGCGCGGTGAATGTGGCTGCGGCGAAAGCTTCAACATCTGAGGCTGCGCGTGGGTACTCCTTGTCATTTCGCTTTATTTGAGCTGAAACCGAGCTTCCGTCTGGATCTCGATCAGTTGGCCACGCGCTACCGTGAGTTGGCGCGCGGTGTTCATCCGGACCGCTTTGCTGACGCTTCCGAGCGTGAGCAGCGGCTGGCGCTAGAGCAATCCGCGAGCCTCAACGAGGCCTACCAGACGCTCAAAAGTCCTCCAAAGCGCGCGCGTTACTTGCTCGCCATGGGCGGTCGCGAGCTGCCGCTGGAGGTCACGGTGCATGATCCGGAGTTTCTTCTGCAGCAGATGGAGCTGCGTGAAGAGCTCGAAGACCTGCAAGACAGCGCCGACCTGGCGGGTGTTGCAGTGTTCAAGCGTCGCCTGAAGACTGCGCAGGATGAACTGAACGAAAGCTTCGCAGCCTGTTGGGATGATGCAGTGCAACGTGAGCAGGCCGAACGCCTGATGCGGCGCATGCAGTTCCTCGACAAGCTCACCTACGAAGTGCGCCAGTTAGAAGAGCGCCTCGACGATTAACCCAGTGCCGCTCCGGTCGCACGCCTGATATACAGATAAGTCCTGATAACGATGGCCCTACTGCAGATCGCCGAACCCGGCCAAAGTCCTCAACCGCACCAGCGTCGTCTGGCTGTGGGGATCGACTTGGGCACTACAAATTCGCTGGTCGCTGCATTGCGCAGTGGTCTTTCCGAACCTCTGGCTGACGCAGAAGGGCGGGTCATCCTGCCGTCTGCGGTGCGCTACCACGCTGATCGCGTCGAAGTAGGCGAGTCGGCCAAGCTGGCTGCCGCCTCTGATCCTTTGAACACCGTGCTATCGGTCAAGCGCTTGATGGGTCGTGGTCTGTCCGACGTCAAGCAATTGGGCGACCAACTGCCGTACCGCTTCGTCGACGGCGAGTCGCACATGCCGTTCATCGACACCATTCAGGGCCCGAAAAGCCCGGTCGAAGTCTCTGCCGATATTCTCAAGGTGCTGCGTCAGCGCGCCGAAGCGACTCTGGGTGGTGAGTTGGTGGGTGCGGTGATTACTGTTCCGGCCTATTTCGACGATGCTCAGCGTCAAGCCACCAAGGATGCGGCCAAACTGGCCGGTCTGAATGTGCTGCGTCTGCTCAATGAGCCGACCGCCGCCGCGGTGGCTTACGGTCTGGATCAGCACGCTGAAGGCCTGGTCGCTATTTATGACCTGGGTGGCGGCACCTTCGATATTTCGATTCTGCGCCTGACCGGCGGTGTGTTTGAGGTTTTGGCTACCGGCGGCGACAGCGCGCTGGGCGGCGATGACTTCGACCACGCAATCGCTGGCTGGATCATCGAGAGCGCCGGTCTGTCCGCCGACCTCGATCCGGGTGTGCAACGCAATCTGCTGCAAACCGCTTGTGCGGCCAAAGAAGCTCTGACCAATGTCGCGGCCGTTGAAGTTGCCTATGGCGACTGGAAAGCCGAGCTGAGCCGTGAAGCCTTCAATGCGCTGATCGAGCCGATGGTTGCTCGCAGCCTTAAAGCCTGTCGCCGTGCTGTGCGTGATTCCGGCATCGAGCTGGACGAAGTGCACGCGGTGGTCATGGTAGGCGGTTCAACCCGCGTGCCTCGCGTTCGCGAAGCGGTCGCAGAAGCCTTCGGTCGCGAGCCGCTGACCGAAATCGATCCGGATCAAGTGGTGGCCATTGGTGCTGCGATCCAGGCCGATACGTTGGCTGGCAACAAGCGTGACGGCAGCGAACTGCTGTTGCTTGACGTGATTCCGTTGTCCTTGGGCCTGGAAACCATGGGCGGCCTGATGGAGAAGGTGATTCCACGCAACACCACTATCCCTGTCGCCCGCGCTCAGGACTTCACGACTTACAAAGATGGCCAGTCGGCCATGGCGATCCACGTATTGCAGGGCGAGCGCGAGCTGATCAGCGACTGCCGCTCCCTGGCGCGCTTCGAATTGCGCGGCATTCCGGCGATGGTGGCCGGCGCGGCGAAGATTCGCGTGACCTTCCAGGTCGATGCCGACGGTCTGCTCAGTGTTTCTGCCCGCGAGCTGGGTTCGGGCGTTGAGGCCAGCATCCAGGTCAAACCGTCCTACGGTCTGACAGACGGTGAAATCGCCAAAATGCTCAAGGACTCGTTCCAGCACGCCAACGACGACAAGGTTGCTCGTGTATTGCGCGAGCAGCAGGTCGATGCCCAGCGCCTGATCGAAGCGGTGCAGGGCGCCCTCGATGTCGATGGCGAGCGCTTGCTCGACGCCGAAGAGCGCATGGTCATCGAATTGCAGATGCAGGAACTGACCGAATTGATGAAAGGCACCGATGGTTACGCCATCGAGCAGCAGACCAAACGTCTGTCGCAAGTGACCGACGCCTTTGCTGCCCGCCGCCTGGACTCGACGGTCAAAGCCGCACTGGCGGGGCGCAACCTGAATGAGATTGAGGAATAACGATGCCGCAGGTCATTTTTCTGCCACACGAGAAGTTTTGCCCGGAAGGCATGGTTGTGGAGGCTGAGCCGGGTACATCCATTCTCGAGCTGGCCCACGAACACCATATCGAGATGGAAAGCGCCTGTGGTGGCGTTTGCGCCTGCACCACCTGTCACTGCATCATTCGTGAAGGCTTTGACTCGCTGGAAGAGGCGGATGAGCTGGAAGAAGACTTTCTTGATCGTGCCTGGGGTCTGGAGGCGCAATCGCGTCTAGGCTGTCAGGCGATCGTCGGGAATGAAGACCTGACTGTCGAAATTCCGAAATACTCGGTCAACCATGCGGCTGAAGCGCCGCACTGATTCAAGGAACTGAAATGAGTCTGAAATGGGTTGATGTGCTGGAAATCGCGATCCAGCTGGCTGAATCCAAGCCGGATGTGGATCCGCATTATGTGAACTTCGTCGATCTGCACCAATGGGTGCTGGCATTGCCGGAGTTCAGTGATGATCCGACCCGCGGTGGCGAGAAGGTGCTTGAAGCCATTCAGGCCGCCTGGATCGAAGAAGCAGACTGAGTCTGCGCCGTACGCAGTTAGGCAATACCAAAGAACCCGCGTATAATTCGCGGGTTTAATTTTTCGCAAATTACCGTTTCTGGAGTTACACCATGGCTGTTCAACGTACTTTCTCCATCATCAAGCCTGACGCTGTTGCAAAAAACGTTATCGGCGAGATCACCACTCGTTTCGAAAAAGCTGGCCTGCGCGTTGTAGCTTCGAAACTGAAGCAACTGTCCAAAGCCGAAGCTGAAGGCTTCTACGCTGAGCACAGCGCTCGTGGTTTCTTCGGCGACCTGGTTGCTTTCATGATCTCCGGTCCGGTTGTCGTTCAGGTTCTGGAAGGCGAAAACGCTATCGCTCTGAACCGTGAGCTGATGGGCGCTACCAACCCTAAAGAAGCTGCTGCCGGTACCATCCGCGCTGACTTCGCTGACTCCATCGACGCCAACGCTGTACACGGTTCGGACTCCGAAGCCGCTGCTGCTCGCGAAATCTCGTACTTCTTCGCAGCTACTGAAGTAACCACTCGCTAAGCATTGGCTTAAGAGTGAAGGTGAATCCATGACTACATCGACTGTAAAAACCAACCTGCTGGGTCTGACTCAGCTGGAAATGGAAAAATTCTTCGACTCAATCGGGGAGAAGCGTTTCCGTGCCGGTCAGGTAATGAAATGGATTCACCACCTTGGCGTTGATGATTTCGACGCCATGACGAACGTCAGCAAGGCCTTGCGCGACAAGCTCAAGGCTATTGCTGAAGTCCGCGGCCCCGAAGTGGTCAGCGAGGACATTTCCACCGACGGCACCCGTAAATGGGTGGTGCGCGTGGCGTCCGGCAGCTGCGTCGAGACCGTGTACATTCCCCAGGGCAAACGCGGCACTTTGTGCGTTTCGTCCCAGGCAGGCTGTGCCCTGGATTGCAGTTTCTGCTCCACCGGCAAGCAAGGTTTCAACAGCAACCTCACTGCCGCCGAAGTCATCGGCCAGGTGTGGATTGCCAATAAATCGTTCGGCAGCATCCCGGCGACCGCCGACCGTGCCATCACCAACGTGGTGATGATGGGCATGGGTGAGCCGCTGCTGAACTTCGACAACGTCGTGGCCGCCATGCATCTGATGATGGATGACCTGGGCTACGGGATCTCCAAGCGCCGCGTTACCCTGTCTACATCGGGTGTGGTGCCGATGATTGATGAGCTGTCCAAGCACATCGACGTCTCCCTGGCGTTGTCCCTGCATGCACCGAACGACGCATTGCGTAACCAATTGGTGCCGATCAACAAGAAGTATCCGCTTAAGATGCTGCTCGAGTCGTGCCAGCGCTACATGTCGTCCCTGGGCGAGAAGCGCGTGCTGACCATTGAGTACACCTTGCTCAAGGACATTAACGACAAGGTCGAACACGCGGTCGAAATGATCGAGTTGCTCAAGAACATCCCGTGCAAGATCAACCTGATTCCGTTCAACCCGTTCCCGCATTCCGGTTACGAGCGTCCGAGCAACAACGCGATTCGTCGTTTCCAGGATCAGCTTCACCATGCCGGCTTCAATGTCACCGTACGCACCACCCGCGGTGAAGACATCGATGCCGCGTGTGGCCAATTGGTAGGGCAGGTGCTGGATCGCACCCGTCGCAGCGAACGTTATATCGCCGTGCGCGAGTTAAGCGCCGAAAACGATATCGCACAGAACGCTGCGAACAATAATTAAGAGAGGATCTCTATGTCCCTGCGCTTCGCGCTGCTTTTGCTATTGGCCAGCCTGTGTGCTGGTTGTGTCCTGTCGGGCGATTTCAACCCGATGAAGACCAGCAAGGGCCGCGATGAGGCGCGCGTTGCCTATGTGCAGCTGGGCTTGGGGTACTTGCAACAGGGCATGACCGAACGGGCGAAAGTGCCGTTGAAGAAAGCGCTGGATCTGGATGACTCGGATCCGGATGCCAACGCTGCGCTGGGTCTGGTATTCCAGGCCGAGATGGAGCCGGAGCTGGCGGATCAGCATTTTCGCAAGGCGTTGTCTTCCCGCCCCAACGATGCGCGAATCCTGAACAATTACGGCAGTTTTCTTTTCGAAGAAAAACGTTACAAAGAGGCCTACGAGCGCTTTGAACAGGCCGCCGCCGATACCTTGTATCCCGAGCGATCGCGGGTGTTCGAGAACCTCGGCATGACCGCTTCGAAGCTGGGGCAGCGCGATCTGGCGCAGCAGCAGCTGGAAAAATCCCTGCGTTTGAATCGCCAACAGCCACGTGCATTGCTGGAAATGGCTGAGTTGTCCTTCGAAGACAGGCATTATGTGCCCGCGCGTGACTATTACGATCGTTTTAGCCTGCTCAGCGAGCAAAATGCACGTAGTCTATTGCTCGGCGTTCGGCTGGCAAAAGTGTTTGATGATCGCGACAAGGCCGCCAGTTTTGGCCTGCAACTAAAACGACTCTATCCCGGTACGCCGGAATATCAGCAATACCTGTCGGAGCAATGATGAAAGCGGCGCATCCCGAAGTTGTAGCAGCGAATCGCGTTAATCCCGGTGAGACCTTGCGCCAGGCCCGCGAAAGCAATGGCTGGTCGCTGGCCGAAGTGGCCCTCAAGCTCAACCTCACCGTCAATTCCCTGAGCAATCTGGAAGCCGGCGCTTTCGACAAGCTGCCTGGGCATACCTTTGCTCGCGGTTATATTCGCGCCTACGCGAAATTGCTGGGCATGGATCAAACCGTACTGGTCCAGCAGTTCGACCAATCCACCGGCACCGACTCCCAGGGCAGCAACGTTCATAGCCTGGGACGTATCGAAGAGCCGGTTCGGGTTTCCCACACCATTTTGCGAATTGTCAGCCTGCTGTTGCTGATCGCAGTGATTGGTGGTGGTTTTATCTGGTGGCAGGACCAAACCTCACTGCGCACCAAAGACCTGATTAGCCTGAGCCCGGAACACGTTGAAGTCGAAGGCGCCGACGGCACCACCCAGATCCATCCGCTGGACGAGCCGGAAGACCAGGCTGTCGCGGAAGGTCAGGCTGAAGGCACAACCGCTCTTGCATTGCCGCAAGCCGAGACGTCGACTGATGCGTCGACCGAAGCTGAAGCAACTGTGCCGATAACCGCACCGACTGCACCCGCGCCAACACCGGCTGCACCGGCGCACAGCACCGCACCGGTTGTCGCAACTCCGGCAACGCCAGTCCCAGCTGTTGCAGCTGTACCGACACAGTCTGCAACTGCTTCGGTTACACCGACCATTCCCGCTCCAGCAGCGGCGGCTCCGGTTGCCGGCCAAGGCCATGTTCAACTGCAATTCACTGCCGACTGCTGGACGCAAGTGACCGATGGCACCGGCAAGGTGCTGTTGAGCGGTCTCAAGCGCAAAGGCGAAAACGTTTCTGTCAGCGGCAAGCCACCGTTTTCCGTGCGTCTGGGCTTCGCCCGTGGCGCGCAGGTCAGCTACAACGGGCAGGTGGTTGATGTCGCTCCGTTCACCAGTGGCGAGACTGCTCGCCTGAAGTTGGGTCAATAAGTCATGCACGGCGAATCTCCAATCAAACGTCGCGAATCCCGCAAGATCTGGGTCGGTAACGTGCCCGTTGGCGGCGATGCGCCTATCGCTGTGCAGAGCATGACCAACAGCGACACCAATGACGTAGCAGCCACCGTGGCCCAGATCAATCGTCTGGAAGCGGCTGGCGTCGATATCGTGCGAATTTCCGTGCCCGACATGGATGCCGCCGAAGCCTTCGGCAAGATCAAGCAACTGGTCAAAGTACCGTTGGTTGCCGACATCCACTTCGACTACAAGATCGCTCTGCGCGTAGCCGAATTGGGCGTTGACTGTCTGCGAATCAACCCGGGCAACATCGGTCGCGAAGACCGCGTGCGTGCGGTAGTCGATGCCGCCCGTGATCGCGGGATCCCGATCCGCATCGGCGTCAACGCCGGTTCCCTGGAAAAAGACCTGCAAAAGAAATACGGCGAGCCAACCCCGGCCGCGCTGGTCGAGTCGGCCCTGCGTCACGTCGAGCACCTTGAGCGTCTGAACTTCCAGGACTTCAAGGTCAGTGTGAAAGCCTCCGACGTGTTCATGGCCGTCGCCGCCTACCGCTTGCTGGCCAAGGAAATCGTCCAGCCGCTGCACCTGGGCATCACCGAAGCCGGTGGTTTGCGTTCAGGCACGGTGAAATCCGCCGTGGGCCTCGGTATGCTGCTCGCCGAAGGGATTGGCGATACTATTCGCATCTCGTTGGCGGCCGACCCGGTCGAGGAAGTGAAAGTCGGCTACGACATTCTCAAATCCCTGCACCTGCGTTCCCGTGGCATCAACTTCATTGCCTGCCCGAGCTGCTCGCGGCAGAACTTCGATGTGGTCAAAACCATGAACGAGCTGGAAGGGCGCCTCGAAGACCTGCTGGTGCCGCTGGATGTCGCGGTCATCGGTTGCGTGGTCAACGGGCCGGGCGAAGCCAAGGAAGCACATATCGGCTTGACCGGCGGCACGCCAAACCTGATTTATATCGACGGCAAGCCGTCGCAGAAACTGACGAATGACAATCTGGTGGATGAGCTTGAACGCTTGATCCGCCAGAAAGCGGCCGAAAAGGTCGAAGCCGACGCTGCCGTTATCGCGCGTGGCTGAGCCTGACTAAAGAGCCGAACGAATTTAAGGATTTATAGTGAGCAAGTCTCTGCAAGCCATACGTGGCATGAACGACATCCTGCCCGAGCAGACTCCCCTGTGGCGTCATTTCGAGGGCACCGTCTCGCGTCTGCTGGATAACTACGGTTACAAGCAGATCCGCATGCCGATCGTCGAGTTCACCGAGCTGTTCAAGCGCTCGATCGGTGAAGTGACCGACATCGTCGAAAAAGAGATGTACACCTTCGACGACCGCAACGGCGACTCGCTGACCCTGCGCCCTGAAGGCACGGCGGCCTGCGTACGTGCGGTGCTTGAGCACGGCATCACCGGCGGTGGCCAGGTGCAGAAACTCTGGTACATCGGCCCGATGTTCCGCCACGAGCGTCCGCAGAAAGGCCGTTATCGCCAGTTCCACCAGATCGGTTGCGAAGTGTTCAACCTCGACGGTCCGGACATTGATGCCGAGCTGATCGTGCTGACCTGGCGCCTGTGGGGCGAACTGGGCATCCGTGATGCGGTCAAGCTCGAGCTCAACAGCCTGGGCACTGCCGAGTCCCGCGGTCGCTATCGCGAAGCGCTGGTCGAGTTCCTTTCGGCCCGCCTGGACAAGCTGGATGAAGACAGCCAGCGCCGTCTGAAGACCAACCCTTTGCGGGTTCTGGATACCAAGAACGCCGATACTCAAGCGGTCCTGGTCGACGCGCCGAAAATGGCCGACTACCTGGATGAAGAATCCCGCGTGCACTTCGAGGGCCTCAAGGCTCGCCTGGACGCCGCCGGCATTCCTTACGTGATCAACCCGAAGCTGGTACGCGGGCTGGATTACTACAGCAAGACCGTTTTCGAATGGGTCACCGATCAGTTGGGCGCCCAGGGCACTGTGTGTGCCGGCGGTCGCTACGACGGTCTGGTCGAGCAGATGGGCGGCAAGCCGACCCCGGGCGTAGGTTTCGCCATGGGCATTGAGCGCCTGGTGTTGTTGCTTGAAACCCTGGAGCAGATCCCGGAAGAAATCTCCCGTCAGGTCGACGTCTACCTCTGTGCCTTCGGTGAAGCCGCCGAGCTGGCCGGTCTGGCCCTGAGTGAACGTGTTCGTGATCAATTGCCCAACCTGCGCCTGCAAGTGAATGCCGGCGCCGGCAGCTTCAAAAGCCAGTTCAAGAAAGCCGACAAGAGCGGTGCGTTGTACGCGCTGATCCTCGGTGACGACGAAATGGCCCAGCAAGTGGTAGGTTTCAAACCCCTGCGTGGCCAGGGCGAACAACAAAGCATTGCCTGGGATGCGCTTGCTGCACACCTGGCCACCTGCGTCGTGCAGGGTTGAAGCTGTCAAACAGCTGATTTAGCGATTAAGGAGTATTGGGGTGTCGAGTACCGAAGACGAACATCTGGCGGATTTGAAGGACTGGTGGACACGCAACGGCAAGCCCCTGGTCACTGGCGGCCTGTTGGCGCTGGTCATCGTGTTCGGCTGGCAGGCCCTTCACAAGTATCAGAGCAATCAGTCGCAAGGCGCCTCGATGCTCTATCAGCAACTGCTGGAAACCACGCTGACGCCAGACGGCAAGCCTGATGCCGCCCGTGTTGCGGACCTGGCCGGCAAGCTCAACAGCGAGTTCGGCGGTAGCGCGTACGCGCAATACGGCAGCCTGTTCGTGGCGAAAGTCGCGGTCGACAGCGGCAAGCTGGATGACGCAGCCAGCGAGCTGAAAGCCATCGTCGCCAAACCGGCCAACCCGGCGCTGGGCGAAATTGCTCGTCAGCGCCTGGCGCAGGTGCTGGCCGCGCAGAACAAGGCTGATGAAGCCCTGAAATTGCTCGAAGGCGATGCCGATAAAGCATTCCTGGCTACTCGCGAAGAACTCAAAGGCGACCTGCTGGTGCAGTTGGGTCGTACCGACGAAGCGAACGCGGCGTATCAAAAAGCCAAGGCAGCACTGTCGGATGAAGCGGCGGTCGGTGGCCTACAAATCAAGCTGGACGACCTGGCCAAAGGGGATGCGTGACGTGATTCGTTGGAAACATGCAGCATTGCTGGCTCTGGCCATACTGGCCGCGGGTTGCAGCAGCAACAGCAAAAAAGAACTGCCACCGGCCGAGTTGACCGACTTCAAAGAAGAAGTGGTTCTGCAAAAGCAGTGGAGTCGTTCGATCGGTGACGGTCAGGGCGAAACGTACAACATGCTGGTTCCGGCGATCGATGGCGATACCATCTATGCCGCCGACGTCACCGGTGTGGTGATGGCGATGGATCGCAGCAATGGCGACGTCAAATGGAAGAAGGACCTTGAACTGCCTGTTTCCGGCGCCGTTGGCGTGGGTTACGGTCTGGTCACGTTCGGTACAATCAAGGGTGAAATCGTTGCCCTGGACGCCATCAACGGTGAAGAGAAATGGCGCGCTCGCGTGTCCAGTGAAGTCCTCGCACCGCCTGCCAACAACGGTGATGTCGTTGTCGTTCAGACTCAGGATGACCGTCTGATCGGTCTGGATGCAGCTACCGGCACGCAGCGCTGGTTGTATGACAGCACTCCGGCGGTATTGACCCTGCGCGGCACCAGTGCGCCGATCGTCACCAATCGCCTCGCGGTGGCTGGCCTGTCGACCGGTAAAGTGGTCGCTCTCGATATTTCCAACGGCGTGCCGGTGTGGGAACAACGTGTAGCGATTCCACAAGGCCGTTCGGAACTGGAGCGCGTTGTCGATATCGACGGTGGCCTGCTGCTTTCCGGCGGTACGCTGTATGTCGCCAGCTATCAGGGTCGCGTTGCGGCACTGGATCTGGAAAGCGGTCGTCAGCTCTGGCAGCGTGATGCTTCCAGCTATGCCGGTGTCGCCCAGGGTTTTGGCAACGTTTACGTGAGCCTGTCTTCGGGCACCGTTGAAGGCGTCGACGAACGTTCCACCACAGCTTTGTGGAGCAACGATTCGCTGGCCCGTCGTCAACTGTCGGCTCCGGAAGTGTTCTCCAGCTATGTTGCAGTCGGTGATATGGAAGGTTACCTGCATCTGCTGAGCCAGGTGGACGGTCGTTTCGTCGGCCGCGAGCGCATCGACAGCGACGGCCTGCGTGCCCGTCCGCTGGTGGTGGGTGACACGATTTATCTGTATGGCAACAGCGGCAAACTGGAAGCCCTGACCATTAAGTAAAGGTTTGACTATGCTTGGGGTTAAACCCCAGGCAGCCCCGTCCCACGGGGTTCGCAGCGCCCTCAAGCGCTGCCCCGAGCACCAGCCGCTGCCTCGCAGCGGCTTTTGTATTTTCTGAAATAACGAAGTGGAGAGCCGCATGGTTCCCGTAATCGCCCTGGTGGGCCGACCGAACGTCGGCAAGTCCACCTTGTTCAACCGCCTGACCAGGACTCGCGACGCCATCGTCGGCGACTTGTCCGGTCTGACCCGTGATCGCCAATACGGTGAGGCCAAGTGGCAAGGGCGTTCCTACATTCTGGTCGACACCGGCGGTATCTCCGGTGACGAGCACGGTATGGACGAAAAAATGGCCGAGCAGTCGCTGCTGGCCATTGAAGAAGCGGATGTCGTTCTGTTCCTGGTAGATGCCAAGGCCGGTTTCACCGCCGCCGACCAGATGATCGCCGAGCATTTGCGCAAACGTAACAAGCGTTCTTACGTGGTTGCCAACAAGGTCGACAACATCGACCCTGAAATGGCCCGCGCTGAATTCGCCCCGTTGGGCATGGGCCACGCGATCCCGATCGCCGGTGCTCATGGTCGTGGCATCACCCAGATGCTGGAAATCGCCCTGAGCGACTTCCCGAAAGACGACGAAGAGCCGGAAGATGGCGAAGAAGAGATCGTTGCCGAAGGCGAGGAAGCCAAGCGCATTCCTGGCCCTAGCGAAAAAGACGGGATCAAGATCGCGATCATCGGCCGCCCGAACGTCGGCAAGTCGACCCTGGTCAATCGCATGCTCGGTGAAGACCGGGTAATCGTCTATGACGAGCCCGGCACCACCCGCGACAGTATCTACATCCCGTTCGAGCGTAACGACGAGAAGTACACGCTGATCGACACCGCCGGTGTGCGCAAGCGCGGCAAGATCCATGAAGAAGTCGAAAAATTCTCCGTGGTCAAGACCCTGCAGGCGATCAAAGACGCCAACGTGGTGATCTTTGTGATGGACGCCCGCGAAGGCGTGGTCGATCACGATCTCAACCTGCTGGGCTTCGCCATTGAGTCGGGTCGTGCGCTGGTGATCGCGATCAACAAGTGGGATGGCATGACGCCGAGCGAGCGCGACTTCGTGAAGGTCGAGCTGCAACGTCGACTGTTCTTCGTTGACTACGCCGACATTCACTTCATCTCGGCCCTGCACGGCACGGGCGTGGGCAACCTCTACGCCTCCGTACAGAACTCGTTCAAGTCTGCGGTCACCCGCTGGCCAACCAACCGCCTGACCACGATTCTGGAAGATGCGGTTGGTGAGCACGCGCCACCGATGGTCAACAACCGTCGGATCAAGCTGCGTTATGCCCACTTGGGTGGTGCTAACCCGCCGATCATCGTGATTCACGGTAACCAGATCGAGAAGGTGCCGAAGTCTTACGTTCGTTACCTGGAAAACACTTACCGTCGTGTCTTGAAGCTGGTCGGTACGCCGATCCGCATCGAGTTCAAGGGCGGCGAGAACCCGTACGAAGGCAACAAGAACACGCTCACCGACCGTCAGGTCAACAAGAAGCGTCGTTTGATGACTCACCACAAGAAAGCCGACAAGAAGCGCCGCGACAAGCGCTGATTCACAACCCCACACCATTTTGTGTGTGGAGCTGTTGTGGTGAGGGGATTTATCCCCGTTCGGCTACGAAGTAGTCGTAAACCCTGCACCGCGGTTTATCTGACAGACCGCAGTGGATGGTTTTGGGGCGGCTACGCCACCCAACGGGGATAAATCCCCTCACCACAGCGTAATGCGGTGATGTTTAGAAGAAGGGTGCCAGCAGGCGCCCTTTTTTTATGGGCGTCGTTTGGGCTATCCTCGGGCTCTCCCGCGCCGCCGTAGAGCCGGGTGTAGAGCAGGGAATCACCGATGATCACCAGTAAGCTGCCGAATGTCGGCATCACTATCTTCACTCAGATGTCTCAGCTCGCGGCGCAAACCGGGGCGCTGAACCTGTCCCAGGGTTTTCCCGATTTCGATGCCCCGCAGGCGCTGTGCGATGCGGTCGGTCGGCATATCGCCAATGGCCACAACCAGTATTCGCCGATGACCGGCCTTGCGGCATTGCGTCAGCAGATTGCGGCGAAGATCGCCCGCAGCTACGGCGTCAATGTGGATGCCGACCATGAAGTGACAGTCACACCCGGTGCGACTCAAGCGATCTTTTGCGCCATTCAGGCAGTTATCCACAGCGGTGACGAAGTGATCGTCTTCGATCCGGCCTACGACAGTTATGAACCTTCGGTTGAGCTGGCCGGTGGTCGCTGCGTCCATGTGCAGTTGGGCCTGAATGACTTTGCCATCGACTTTCTGAAGCTGGGTGAAGCCATTACGCCGCGCACGCGGATGATCATCCTTAACAGCCCGCACAACCCTAGCGGCGCGCTGATCAGTCGTGCCGAGCTGGATCAGCTGGCGGCGTTGATCCGCGACCGCGACATCTATGTCATCAGCGATGAGGTGTACGAACACCTGGTGTTCGATGGTGTGCCCCATGTCAGCGTGTTGGCCCATGAAGAGCTGTACCAGCGTGCATTCGTGGTCAGCTCCTTCGGCAAGACCTATCACGTCACTGGCTGGAAAACCGGCTACGTGGTCGCACCGCCGGCCCTCACCGCCGAGCTGCGCAAGGTTCACCAATACGTCAGTTTCTGCGGCGTGACGCCGCTGCAATACGCCCTGGCCGACTTCATGGCCGAGCACCCGGAACACGTCGAAGAACTGCCGGCTTTCTATCAGGCCAAGCGCGATCTGTTCTGCGATCTGCTGACGCCATCGCGCTTCAGTTTCACCCGAGTGGCCGGCACGTATTTCCAATTGGTCGATTACTCGCAGATCCGCCCGGACCTCAATGATGTCGAGATGGCGTTGTGGATGACTCGCGAACATGGCGTGGCGAGCATCCCGATCTCGGTGTTCTACCAGACCCCGCCCGAAGGCCAGCGCCTGGTGCGCCTGTGCTTCGCCAAACGCGAGGAGACCCTGCGTGAAGCAGCGGCAAAACTATGCGTGATCTGAGTGCGCTACCCAATCTGAACATCGCGCTGATCCAGACCACCCTGGCCTGGCACGATCGTCAGGCCAATCTGGAGCATTTCGAGCCGTTGCTGGAACAGGCTCGCGGGGCGGACCTGATCATTCTGCCGGAGATGTTCACCACCGGTTTCTCGATGGAGTCCGAGACCCTCGCCGAGTCGGAAAATGGTCCGACCAGCAAATGGCTGCGGGTTCAGGCAGCGAAACTCGATGCGGTGATCACCGGCAGCGTGATCGTCCAGGCGGCTGACGGCAGCCACCGCAATCGCCTGTTGTGGGCGCGGCCGGACGGGGAGGTGTGGCACTACGACAAGCGCCATCTGTTCCGCATGGCCGGTGAGCACAATCACTACACGCCGGGTGAGCGTCAGGTGCAGTTCGAGCTGAAGGGCTGGCGCGTGCGGCCGCTGATTTGCTACGACCTGCGCTTTCCGGTCTGGAGCCGCGATGCTCAGGACACCGATTTGCTGCTGTACACCGCCAACTGGCCGGGTGCACGGCGTCAGCACTGGAACCGCTTGCTGCCGGCGCGGGCGATCGAAAACCTTTGCTATGTGGCGGCGGTGAATCGCATTGGTACTGATGGAAAAGGTTTTGCGTATACCGGCGACAGCCAGGTGCTGGACTTCCAGGGGGAGACGCTACTCAGTGCGGGCGAAGCGGATGGCGTGTTTCAGGTCGTTCTGAACGCTGCAGATCTTCAGGCTTATCGCACGCGGTTTCCGGCGAATCTGGATGCTGATACCTTCGAGTTCACCTGAAATTGTCGTTGCCTGGCCTGCCGTCATCGCGAGCAGGCTCGCTCCCACAGTAGATCGTGTGAACCCCCAATTTTGTGTTCATCCAAAATCCAATGTGGGAGCGAGCCTGCTCGCGATGAGGCCATGACAGGCGACACAAAAAGTACAGGCAAACAAAAAGGCCCCGAGGTTTTCACCTCGGGGCCTTTTGTATTTCAGCGAAGGCTTATGCCGCTTTCGCTTCCGGCTGGCTCAGGGAGCGGTTCAGCGCGCTGAAAAGGGCCTTGAAGCTGGCGGTGGTGATGTTTTCATCGATACCGACGCCATGCACGGCACGTTCACCGTTCACGCGCAGTTCAATGTAGGCCGCAGCCTTGGCATTGGTGCCCGAACCGATGGCGTGTTCGTTGTAGTCCATGATTTCAACCGGAATCGGCAGACCGGCCACCAGCGCTTCCAGGGCACCGTTGCCCTTGCCACGCCAGTGCAGGTTGGTTTCACCCTGACCTTTACCAGAGACTTCCACTTCGACGGCGCTGTGACCGTTTTCTTCCTGCAGGCGATGGCTGACCAGCGCGTACGGGGTGTTGGCCTGCAAGTACTCGCTGTGGAGCAGCGCGTGGATCTGCTGAGCCGTCATCTCCAGGCCCAGGCGATCGGTTTCACGCTGCACGACCTGGCTGAACTCGATCTGCATGCGACGCGGCAAGCTGATGCCGTATTCCTGTTCCAGCAGGTAAGCGATACCGCCCTTGCCCGACTGGCTGTTGACGCGGATCACTGCCTCGTAGCTGCGGCCGATATCGGCCGGATCGATCGGCAAGTACGGCACTTCCCACAGGGCGTCCGGTTTCTGCTGGGCGAAGCCCTTGCGGATCGCGTCCTGGTGGGAGCCGGAGAAGGCGGTGTGAACCAGGTCGCCGACGTATGGATGACGTGGGTGCACCTGGATCTGGTTGCATTCTTCGACGACTTTGCGCACGCCGTCGATGTCGGAGAAGTCCAGCTCAGGGTGAATGCCCTGGGTGTAGAGATTCAGTGCCACGGTCACGAGGTCGACGTTGCCGGTGCGCTCGCCGTTGCCGAACAGGCAGCCTTCAACGCGGTCAGCGCCAGCCATCAGGCCCAGTTCGGTAGCCGCAACGCCAGTGCCACGATCATTGTGGGTGTGCAGGCTGATGATCACGCTGTCACGACGGTTGATGTGACGGCCGAACCATTCGATCTGGTCGGCATAGATGTTCGGGGTCGCGCATTCGACGGTGGCTGGCAGGTTGAGAATCACCTTGTGCTCAGGTGTCGGGTTCCAGACGTCGATCACCGCGTCGCAGACTTCTTTGGCGAACTCGAGCTCAGTGGCGCTGAAGGTTTCTGGCGAGTATTCGAAGGTCCACTCGGTGTTTGGCTGCTGGGCGGCATATTTGACGAACAGCTTGGCCGCGTTCACGGCGATGGCCTTGACCCCTTCCTTGTCCTGGTTGAAGACTATGCGGCGGAAGGAAGGGGAGGTGGCGTTGTACAGGTGAACAATGGCTTTCTTCGCCCCGCGCAGGGACTCGAAGGTGCGCTCGATCAAGTCTTCACGGCCCTGGGTCAGCACCTGAATGGTGGTGTCGTCCGGGATGTGATTGCCTTCGATCAGGGTGCGCACGAAATCGAAGTCAGTTTGCGAAGCCGCCGGGAACGACGCTTCGATTTCTTTAACGCCGACCGACACCAGGGTTTTCCAGAAACGCAGCTTCTTGACCGCGTCCATTGGCTCGATCAGCGACTGGTTCCCGTCGCGAAGGTCCGAGCTGCACCAGATCGGCGCGGCGGTAATGGTCTTCGACGGCCAGGTGCGGTCCGGGATGTCGATGGTCGGGAACGCGCGGTATTTCGAAGACGGGTCTTTGAGCATGCTCATCGGGAAATCCTTATTGTGTGGGCCGAAAAAAGGCGGCCTGCCGGTGGATCAAATGTTCTGGGGATAAAGCGTAGGACGAGGCACCGCGATTCAGCCTGGCAGTCGTGCACTGACAAGGCACAGGCTGCGGTGCTGGCGAAGCTGAATGAGGGTGTGAGAGGTTTTCATGCCTTCAACCCTAACCGCGAGGGTGAAGGATGGCAAGCGGTCGAAAAAAATTGAGAGGAATCCTCGAAAAGTTGTATTTATCGAGATTTTATTGCGGTGAAGGGTGGTGATTGTTTTTATGTTTGCGCGAGGTTTGAGCGATGCGCAATTGAAAGTTGGCGGCTGCGGCTCGGTCAGGGCGGCTATTCTTAAAGACTCAACAGGACTACTGGCAGGCAGGAGTCGGTGATGAACGAGTCAGATTGGAAGCTTTATAGCGCGTTGCGTCCGTTGGCCCATGAGCGGCTATGCATTCGGATCATGGAAGAGGTCGAGCGAACGGTGCTGGATAAAAGCCTGGTGCCTTATGAGCGGATTGAAGCCAGTGAAGAACTGCTGAAAGCCGGGCAAAAAGAGATTTATTGGGCGTTTGGAGTTTTCAGGTTTTCACGGCATGAGGCCCGCTCTCACTTGCTGGGGCTATGTGCCCGTGAGTTGATCACACCTGAAGAGTTGACCGGCTTCTCGGAGGAAACTCAAACCTGGATCAAACACTGCCTGGCAGACCGGGAAGTCCATGGGATTGAGGACTTGGAGGCTGAATAGGTGGCGGGTGTTATGCCGTCATTGCGAGCAGGCTCGCTCCCACAGTCGATCTGTGGCGTACACAAACCCAATGTGGGAGCGAGCCTGCTCGCGAAGAGGTCGGTAGCCTCAACGGCAATTTAAGGCTGAAACGCCCCAATAAAAATCGCCGGATCCACCCGCGCATCATTCAGGCTGACATTCCAGTGCATATGCGGCCCGGTCGCGCGCCCGGTGGAACCGACTTTCCCGACCACTCCACCACGGGTCAATTGCTGGCCCACCTTCACGTCGATCTTCGACATGTGGCAGAACATGCTGATAAAGCCCTGCCCGTGATCGACAAACACCGTGTTGCCGTTGAAAAAGTAGTTGCCGATCAGGATCACCTTGCCGGCAGCCGGGGTCTTGATCGGCGTACCGGCCGGCACGGCGAAGTCCAGGCCGGCGTGAGGATTACGCTCTTCACCATTGAAGAAGCGGCGCACGCCGAACTTGCTCGACAGCGGGCCGTTGACCGGTTTGTCCAGCAGCAGATTACTCGGGGTGTTCGGGCTGAAGCTGCGGTAAGCCTGGATCTGTTCGGCCAACTCACCCTCGATACGTTTTAGGTCGTCCGGATTCGGATTGACCTGGCGTGTGTTCTTCAAGGTGATGTGCTGTTCCGGGTATTTCTTGAAACCCACGGCGAAACTCAGATTACGATCACCGCTGCTCAGTTGCTGAGTGCCCGGTTTAACCGTCAGCGGCACGCCGACAATCGCTAGCCAATTGTTCTGCTCCTTGATTACCAGTACGGGTTTGCCTTGATAACTGGCCTTCGGCGCCTGTGCCGAGGCGCCCAGATCCACCACGGCCACGCCGCCCGGCACCGGTTTGTTCAACAGGCGGGTGATGTAACTGTCGGCGTGGGCGTTGAAGGTCAGGCACAGCAACAGCAGCGGAGCTAAAAAACGCGGCATGGATCAATCCAGTAAAGAAAGGGTGACGGGCGTCAGGTGATTGTCTTCGACCCGCACTTGCAGCTCGCCTTCGCCAAGTCTGGCTTTCAGGCGCTGACCATTGTGGGTTTGCGCGGCGTTGCGGATTGCGTTGCCGCGTTCGTCCAGCAGAATGCTGTAGCCACGGCCTAGGGTCGCCAAAGGGCTGACCACATGCAGCGTCTGCATCTGGCTTTGCAGTTGCAGGCGACGGGATTTGAGCCCTTCGCGCATGGCACGGGGCAGGCGTTCGGCAAGGCTGTCGAGGCGCTGACGGAGCATCGCCAGTTGCCGGCCGGGATGTTGCCCGGCGAGGCGGGTTTCCAGACGGATCAACCGTTCGCGACGGGTATTGAGGCTGCGTTCGAACGCGCGGCGCATGCGCATGTCCAGGTCATCCAGGCGCTGCGCTTGCTGGCGCAGACGTTCGCCGGGATGACGAAGGCGACGAGACATGCCTTCCAGGCGCAGTCGATCACGCATCAAACGGTCGCGGATGCGCATCACCAGCCGTCGATGCAGGCTTTCGACCCGACGGACCAGATCGCTGGAATCCGGTGCGAGCAGTTCGGCGGCGGCGGAAGGCGTCGGGGCGCGGACGTCAGCCACGAAGTCGCTGATCGAGACGTCGGTTTCATGGCCGACGGCGCTGACAATAGGCGTCACGCAAGCATCCACGGCGCGGGCCACGGCTTCTTCGTTGAAGCACCAGAGGTCCTCCAGCGAACCGCCGCCACGGGCCAGAATCAGCGCATCGAAACCGCGGGCGTCCGCCAGTTTCAATGCGCGGACAATCTGCGCAGTGGCTTCGCGGCCTTGCACGGCGGTGGGGATCAACGTCAGTTGGATCTGCGGCGCACGGCGGCGGAATACGCTGATGATGTCGCGGATCACCGCGCCGGTGGGCGAGCTGACGATGCCGATGCGTTGCGGATGCGCTGGCAGCGGCACTTTGCGCTCGGCACTGAACAGGCCTTCGGCACTGAGTTTTTCCTTCAGCGCATCGAAGGCCAGACGCAGCGCACCATCACCGGCCGGCTCCACGGTATCGAGGATCAGCTGATAGTCACCGCGGCCCTCGAACAGCGAAACCTTGCCGCGGACCTTGACCGCCAGACCATCCTTCAACGCCTGACGCACCCGCGCCGCGTTCTGCCGGAACAGTGCGCAACGCACCTGGGCGCCGCTGTCCTTGAGCGTGAAATACACGTGACCGGACGCCGGACGGGCGAGGTTGGAAATTTCGCCTTCGACCCAGATGTTGCTGAACACGTCTTCGAGCAACACCCGCGCGCGGCCGTTGAGCTGGCTGACAGTCAGGACTTCACGGTCCAGGCCGAGTCTTGCAAAGGGATCTTTAATCATGGGGCGCATGATAAAGGCAATCTCCAGATGAATGCACGATCCCTTGTAGGAGCTGCCGAAGGCTGCGATCTTTTGATCTTCTGGGTTCCGGCTCCACCGAAAATCAAGATCAAAAGATCGCAGCCTTCGGCAGCTCCTACATGGATTGGACGAAATGTTGAGTGAATTGTTGAGCCAATGGCCATTCGGCGCTACGGATTGGCTGGTGATCGGCCTGGGCATTGCCCTGGCCTACATCGTGTTCGGCATCGCCGGTTTCGGCACCGCGTTGGTGGCAGGGCCGATTCTGATTCTGTTCATGCCGCTGTCGAAAATCGTGCCGTTGTTGGTGCTGCTGGATTTCGTCGCGGCGTTCGGCAATCTGCTGCCTTCGCGACGTGATGTGGCGAAGCCCGAGTTGCTGCGGCTGCTGCCGTGCATGGCGGTGGGCTGCACGGTGGGGGTGATTTTTTTACTGAATCTGAAATCCGATGTGTTGTTGCTGTTGATGGGGCTGTTTATCAGCGCCTATGCGATTTACAGCCTGTGGGTCAAAACCCGTCCGAGGCAATTGTCCGCCGGTTGGGCCGTGCCGATGGGCACGGTGGGTGGGATGTTTGGGGCGTTGTTTGGCAGCGGCGGCTTTTTATATGCGATCTACTTGAACAGTCGCCTGCCCAAAGAGGCGGCCCGGGCGACCCAAAGTGCTTTGATCAGTTGCAGCACCGTGGTGCGTTTGAGCCTGTTTGCCGTCGCAGGTGTGTATGCCGAGCTACCCTTGTTGGTATTGGCGCTGTGTTTATTGCCGGCCATGGCATTGGGGCTGTGGATCGGCCGGCGGTTGACCATGAGATTGTCCCGCGAGGCGTTTGTGCGGCTGGTGACCTGGTTGGTGCTGGCCAGCGGGATTGCCTTGATCGGACGATATTTGAGTGCTTGACCGTATTTCGTCAGGGATTAAGCTGCCGGCCGCTCTATAGCCTTCGCGAGCAGGCTCGCTCCCACATTGGATCTGCGTCGTATGGTGATCATGTGGGAGCGAGCCTGCTCGCGAAGGCGTAAATCGGCACACCGCAGAAAATCCATTTGACGCAGTAGGCTTGCATCATGAACTCGCAAAGTATCATCGTCCCGAAAATCTCAACACTGCCGGTGCACGAACCCCGGGCCCGGGCGGTCGTGCGTTGGCTGGTACGCAAGAACATCGTCAAGGAAGAACTGACCACCTGTGGCCGCACTGGCAACCGCATGGCTCATGCCATCGCCGACGGTGCCCGCGCCGTGGTGTTGCACCCGGAAGCCCTGCCGTTCGGCGAACCGATCAATGGCCTGGAAATCATCACCAAACGTTGCATCTATACGCCGGCCAAGGGTTTCCTTGAAGAGGCGGGCTGCGCCGAGTGCCGCAAGGAAGTCGGCGAAGCGCTGTTCGAAAGCCTGGAAGACTGGATGCCGGGGCGCACCGATAACTTCACGTGTCCGGAATGCGGGCATGAAGATGACATCAACGGCTTTCTTTTCCTGCAGGAATGCGGCTTTTCCAACCTGGGTTTTATCTTCAACAACTGGGCCGAGGCCGGGTTCAAGCAGAGTTTTATCGACGAATTTGCCGATTGGCTCGATCAGCCTGTCAGTTGGGTCAAAGTCGAACTGTGAATGCGATACCCGTGTAGGCGCTGCCGAAGGCTGCAATATTTTGATCTTGAAATTTTTAGCCGCGCCGAAAATCAAGATCAAAAGATCGCAGCCTTCGGCAGCTCCTACGCAGCAATAACCCCCGTATATCAGTAATGCTAATAATAGACAGAGTTTTACATTGAACCCGAGGGGGTGTCTGACTATAATGGCGCGCTTCCATTTTCCCGCTCGGGAGCCCCCGCGATGCTGCGTATCAGCCAAGAAGCTCTGACATTCGACGACATTCTCCTAGTGCCTGGTTATTCCGAGGTGCTTCCTAACGAAGTCAGTCTCAAGACCCGCCTAACCCGTGGCATCGAGCTGAATATTCCTCTGGTTTCTGCCGCCATGGACACCGTTACTGAAGCCCGTCTGGCAATTGCCATGGCTCAGGAAGGTGGCATTGGCATCATCCACAAGAACATGACCATCGAGCAGCAAGCTGCCGAAGTGCGCAAGGTCAAGCGTTATGAGGCCGGCGTGGTCAAGGACCCGATCACTATCGAGGCTGACGCCACGGTTCGTGAACTGTTCGAACTGACCCGCATGCACAACATCTCCGGCGTTCCGGTTTTGCACGATGGCGACCTGGTCGGCATCGTCACCTCCCGCGACGTACGTTTCGAAAACCGTCTGGACGCCACCGTCCGTGAAGTGATGACGCCTAAAGAGCGCCTGGTCACGGTCAAGGAAGGCGCCGACAAGAACGACGTCCGCGAGTTGTTGCACAAAAACCGCATCGAACGCGTGCTGATCGTCGACGACAAATTCGCCCTCAAAGGCATGATGACCGTCAACGACATCGAAAAAGCCAAGGCTTACCCGCTGGCCAGCAAGGACGACCAAGGTCGTCTGCGCGTTGGCGCTGCAGTCGGTACCGGTAAAGACACCGGTGATCGCGTAGCTGCCCTGGTCAATGCCGGCGTTGACGTGGTGGTGGTCGACACTGCACACGGTCACTCCAAAGGTGTGATCGACCGCGTTCGCTGGGTCAAACAGAATTTCCCTGAAGTGCAGGTCATCGGCGGCAACATCGCCACCGGCGCTGCCGCCAAGGCTCTGGCCGAAGCGGGCGCCGATGCGGTCAAGGTCGGTATCGGCCCAGGCTCGATTTGCACCACCCGTATCGTCGCCGGTGTCGGCGTCCCGCAAATCAGTGCCATCGCCAACGTCGCCGCTGCCCTTGAAGGCACTGGCGTTCCGTTGATCGCCGACGGCGGCATCCGTTTCTCCGGTGACCTGTCCAAGGCCATCGTTGCCGGTGCTTCCTGCGTGATGATGGGCTCGATGTTCGCCGGTACTGAAGAAGCACCAGGCGAGATCGAACTGTTCCAGGGTCGTTCGTACAAGGCTTACCGTGGCATGGGTTCGCTGGGCGCCATGTCCCAGGCTCAAGGTTCCTCCGACCGTTACTTCCAGGACTCCTCGGCAGGCGCCGAGAAACTGGTTCCGGAAGGTATCGAAGGGCGTGTTCCTTACAAGGGCACCCTGAGCGCCATCATCCACCAACTGATGGGCGGCCTGCGTTCCTCTATGGGCTACACCGGCAGTGCCGACATCGAAGAAATGCGCACCAAGCCTGAGTTCGTGCGGATCACCGGCGCTGGCATGGCCGAATCCCACGTTCACGACGTGCAAATCACCAAAGAAGCGCCAAACTACCGCGTAGGTTGAGGCTTCCAGCAATTAGTTAAGTAACCGGGGCTGTTTTATTCAGCCCCGAGTTGTTTCTGAATTACATAGACGAGACTGACTTCATGGCCCTCGACATTCACGCTCACCGCATCCTGATCCTCGACTTCGGTTCCCAGTACACCCAGCTGATTGCCCGCCGCGTGCGTGAAATCGGCGTGTACTGCGAACTGCATCCGTTCGATATGGATGAAGACGCGATTCGCGAATTCGCTCCAAAAGGCGTCATTCTCGCCGGCGGCCCCGAGTCCGTGCACGAAGCCAACAGCCCTCGCTGCCCGCAAGCGGTGTTTGACCTGGGCGTACCGGTTTTCGGTATCTGCTACGGCATGCAGACCATGGCTGAACAGCTAGGTGGCAAGGTCGAAGGTTCCGAGCTGCGTGAGTTCGGTTATGCCCGCGTTGACGTGGTCGGCAAGAGCCGTCTGCTCGACGGCATCGAAGACCACATCGACGCCGACGGCCTGTTCGGCCTCGACGTGTGGATGAGTCACGGTGACAAGGTCACCAAGATGCCGCAGGAATTCCACATCCTGGCCAGTACCCCAAGCTGCCCGATTGCCGGCATGTTCGACGACGCTCGCGGCTACTACGGCGTGCAGTTCCACCCGGAAGTGACCCACACCAAGCAGGGCGGTCGCATCCTGTCGCGCTTCATCCTCGACATCTGCGGCTGTGAAGCCTTGTGGACGCCTTCGAAGATTGCTGAAGACGCCATTGCCACCATTCGCGCCCAGGTCGGCACCGACAACGTACTGCTCGGCCTGTCCGGCGGCGTTGACTCCTCGGTGGTTGCCGCGCTGCTGCACAAAGCCATCGGCGACCAACTGACCTGTGTCTTCGTCGACAACGGCCTGCTGCGTCTGCACGAAGGCGAGCAAGTGATGGCCATGTTCGCCGAGAACATGGGCGTCAAGGTGATCCGCGCCAACGCTGAAGATCAGTTCCTGAACAACCTGGCTGGCGAAAGCGACCCAGAGAAGAAGCGCAAGATCATCGGCCGTACCTTCATCGACGTATTCGATGCCCAGTCCAACAAACTGGACAACATCAAGTACCTCGCCCAGGGCACCATCTACCCGGACGTGATCGAGTCGGCTGGCGCCAAAAGCGGCAAGGCTCACGTGATCAAGTCGCACCACAACGTGGGTGGCCTGCCGGAAGAAATGAACCTCAAGCTGGTTGAACCCCTGCGCGAGCTGTTCAAGGACGAAGTCCGTCGTCTGGGCCTGGAACTCGGCCTGCCGTACGACATGGTCTACCGTCACCCGTTCCCGGGCCCGGGCCTGGGCGTGCGGATTCTCGGTGAAGTGAAGAAGGAATACGCCGACCTGCTGCGTCGCGCCGACCACATCTTCATTGAAGAACTGCGTAAAGCTGACTGGTACCACAAGGTCAGCCAGGCATTCGTGGTGTTCCAGCCGGTGAAATCGGTTGGCGTTGTAGGCGATGGCCGTCGTTACGCTTGGGTTGTTGCCCTGCGTGCCGTTGAAACCATCGACTTCATGACCGCGCGTTGGGCGCACCTGCCTTACGAACTGCTGGAAACCGTCAGCGGCCGGATCATCAACGAAATCGAAGGCATCTCCCGCGTCACTTACGACGTGTCGAGCAAGCCGCCAGCGACGATTGAGTGGGAGTGATCCCGGTTTAGCTGATCGTCCGTAACACCAAAAAGGCCCCGTGAACGCGAGTTCATGGGGCCTTTTGCGTTTCAGCGCCGCGCCACATCCGAAAAGTAAAACTTGTCCAGGGTATGCCGTGATTCGGTGTACTCGAACTGCCGACCGTCCTGCAGAAACGTCTGGTTGCTGACCACGATCACATGGCTCTGGCCGTCGAGGTCCAGGTGTTGCTGGTCGTCCTTGCTCCGGGGCACCGCCTCAATGGTGCGCTGGGCATAGGCAATTTGCAGTTGCAGCGTCTGCTCGATGAAGGCGTAGATTGAGTGCTCGGCAATGTCCCGGGACAAGCCGGGGATCACGTCGCTGACGAAATGGTTGATGTCGAGGATCACGCGTTTGCCGTCGATCCGCCGTACTCGCTTGATCCGCGTGATCAGGCTGCCTTCTTCAGCCTTGATGTGTTCGATCAGTGGACCTTCGAGGGGGATTTGAGTGAACTCGACCACCTCGGTGCTGACGTCGTTACCCAGGCGTGGATACGTTTCCTGAAAGCTGACGATGCCGCCGAGTTGGAATTCGATCGGGTTGGTCGACAGCACGAACGTGCCTTTGCCGTGGACCTTCTGAGCGAAACCGCGCTCCTGCAATTGCTCGATGGCCTTGCGCACGGTGCCGCGGCTGGCCTGGTAGCTGTCCATCAGTTCAGTTTCAGAAGGCAATCGGGCGCCGCGTTCCAGACGTTCGGTCGTGATGCTGGCAAGCAGATCGCTGTAGATCTGGTTGTATTTACTCATGGGGATGGCTCTGTACCGCACTGTGCTCAAGGTTTCGAACCTTAAGGGCAGGGTAGGGGTTTGTCCATGCGGCTTTAGGTTTCATCGTTCGCGAAGGTAGGAAAAATCGCCGCCTGTCGGGTTCAGGATAAACAAAATCAAACTCGTCTGTACGAGTTGTTGCTTTAACTCGTACAGACGAGTACTTTTCGCTTCGGCGTGCTGCCAAAAACAAAAAACTACAGCGGAAGAATAAGCATGAGCCACGACTATCCGAATATCGCCAGCGAGCTGCTGCAAAGCCTCGGGGGCAGCGACAACCTCGAGCAGGCCGCGCACTGTGTCACACGGCTGCGCCTGGCCCTCAAGGACCCGAGCCTGGTCGACAGCGCCACGCTGAATCAGATCGATCTGGTCAAAGGCTCGTTCTTCACCGGCGGCCTGTTCCAGGTGGTTATCGGCCCTGGTGAAGTCGAAAAGGTCTACGCAGAATTGCGCCGTCAAACCGGTCTCGCGGCTTCAACCATCGCCGACGTTAAACAAAAGAGCGCCGACAAGATCAACGCCATGCAGCGTCTGGTGCGGGTGTTTTCCGACGTCTTCATGCCAATTCTCCCGGCGCTGATCATTGCCGGCCTGCTGATGGGCATCAACAACCTGATCGGCGCCAAGGGGATGTTCATCGAGGGCAAGACCCTGCTGGACGCCTATCCGAAGCTTGACGGGCTCTGGAGCCTGATCAACCTCATGGCCAATACTTCGTTTGTGTTCCTGCCGGCACTGGTGGGCTGGTCGGCGGCCAAGCGGTTTGGTGGCAGCGAAATCCTCGGCATCGTGCTCGGCCTGATGCTGGTTCACCCTGATCTGCTCAACGCCTGGAACTACGGCAAAGCGGTGGCCGGGCTGGACGGCCAGAGCCTGCCGTATTTCGACATCCTCGGTTTGTTCCAGATCGAGAAGGTGGGTTACCAAGGACAGATCCTGCCGATCCTGCTGGCGGCCTACGTGATGAGTGTCATCGAGAAATGGCTGCGGGCGCGGGTACCTAACGCGGTGCAATTGCTGGTGGTGCCGATCACCACGATCGTTGTTACCGGCGTGCTGGCGCTGGCAGTCATCGGTCCGGTGACCCGTCATTTGGGGATTCTCATCACCGAAGGCGTGGTCATGCTGTTCGACCTGGCGCCGATGGTCGGCGGGGCGATTTTCGGTTTGCTCTACGCGCCGCTGGTGATCACCGGCATGCACCACATGTTTCTCGCTGTCGACTTGCAGCTGATCTCCACCCAGGGCGGCACCTTCATCTGGCCGATGATCGTCATGTCCAACCTGGCCCAGGGCAGCGCGGCACTGGCGGTGTTCTACATGACCCGTAACGTGCGGGATAAAAGCATGGCCTCGACCTCGGCGATTTCCGCTTACTTCGGCATCACCGAACCGGCCATGTTCGGGG
Source organism: Pseudomonas sp. LB3P25 (assembly GCF_054897985.1). Classification (NCBI taxonomy): domain Bacteria; kingdom Pseudomonadati; phylum Pseudomonadota; class Gammaproteobacteria; order Pseudomonadales; family Pseudomonadaceae; genus Pseudomonas; species Pseudomonas sp. LB3P25. The sequence goes on from NZ_CM142711.1 coordinate 1,428,223, forward strand.
TCAACCTGCGCTACAAATTTCCGTTCTATGCGGCCCTGATCGGCTCGGCCCTAGGTTGCATCTTCCTGTCGCTGAACAAGGTCCAGGCTTCGGCGATTGGCGTCGGCGGCTTGCCCGGTTTTATCTCGATCATTCCGCAGTTCATTCCGATGTTCGTCATCGGGATGGTGATTGCCATGGTCGTGCCGTTTGTTCTGACCTGTGGGTTGAGCATGAAGATTGTTCGGCCCGGGTATCGGGTCGCCTGACAGATCGCATTCGCGAGCAGGCTCGCTCCCACAGTTGATCGCATTCCATTGTGGGAGCGAGCCTGCTCGCGAAAGGGCCCTCAAGGCCTGTACAAAACTTACTGAAGGAATAGCGCCATGCAAGACTGGCAACGTTCGGTGATCTACCAGATCTACCCGAAGAGTTTTCACAGCCACGCCGGCAACCCCACAGGTGATTTGCTTGGCGTTGTGGCCAAACTCGATTACCTGCACTGGCTGGGTGTCGATTGCCTGTGGATCACGCCGTTCCTGCGCTCGCCCCAGCGCGACAATGGCTACGACATCAGTGACTACTACGCCATCGACCCGAGTTACGGGACCATGGCCGATTGCGAGTTGCTGATCGCCGAGGCCGGCAAGCGCGGGATCAAGTTGATGCTCGATATCGTGGTCAACCACACCTCCATTGAGCACACCTGGTTCCAGCAGGCCCGCAGCAGCCTCGACAACCCGTACCGGGATTTCTACATCTGGCGCGACCAGCCGAATAACTGGGAATCCAAGTTCGGTGGCTCGGCGTGGGAGTACGAAGCCCAGACCGGTCAGTATTACCTGCACCTGTTCGATCACACTCAGGCCGACCTGAACTGGGATAACCCAAAGGTGCGTGCCGAAGTCTTCAAGATGATGCGTTTCTGGCGCGACAAGGGCGTAGGCGGGTTCCGTCTGGACGTGATCAACCTGATCTCCAAACCGGCGGACTTCCCCGAGGACAACACCGACGGTCGACGTTTCTACACCGATGGCCCGAACGTCCACGAGTACTTGCAGCAAATGCACCGTGAAGTCTTCGAAGGTCATGACCTGATCAACGTCGGCGAGATGTCCTCCACCAGCCTGGAACACTGCATTCGCTATTCGCGGCCAGCGTCGAAAGAGCTGTCGATGACCTTCAACTTTCATCACCTGAAGGTCGATTACCCGAACCTGCAGAAGTGGGTCCGCGCCGACTTCGACTTCCTCGAACTCAAGCGCATCCTCTCCGATTGGCAAACCGGTATGCAGGCCGGTGGTGGCTGGAACGCGCTGTTTTGGTGTAACCACGACCAACCACGGGTGGTCTCGCGTTTTGGCAACGACAGCGAATATCGGGTGCTCTCGGCGAAGATGCTCGGCACCGCGTTGCATTTCCTTCAGGGGACGCCGTTCGTGTACCAGGGCGAGGAACTGGGCATGACCAATCCGGGCTTCGATCACATCGATCAGTACCGCGATGTCGAGACGCTGAACATCTTCCGACTCAAACGCGAGGCCGGTGCGAGCGACACCGACAACATGGCGGCGATCATGCAGAAGTCCCGGGACAACGGCCGTACGCCGATGCACTGGAACGCCGAGCCCAACGCGGGTTTCAGCGCTGTCGAGCCGTGGATCGGGGTGCCGGCCAACGCTGCGCAGATCAACGTCGCCGCCCAACTCGATGACCCGGATTCGGTGCTGCATCACTACCGCCAACTGATCGCCCTGCGCCGCAGTGAAGCGTTGATGTCCGACGGCGTTTACCGGCAACTGTTGCCCGAGCACACGCAAATCTGGGCGTATGTGCGTGAAGGCAAGGGCGAGCGTTTGCTGGTGCTGAACAACTTCTACGGCACAACCTGTGAAGTCGTATTGACGGATGAAGTGATCAACGAAGCGATGACGCAGCGGTTGGTGATCAGCAACTACCCGGACTGCCCGCCGCGCAATCGGCAGGTGTTTTTACGGCCCTTTGAGTCGTTCGTTCTGCACCTGACCAACCACTAAAAAACACTGTTTTAAAACAACACGCAGAACGCTGCGCGGGGGAGTTTTGCGCGCCGATTTTGCCGCTGCACACAATAAAAATAATGGGGTAGCTCTTGAAAACAACAATAAATCGCGGTCTTGCAGCCGCGAGCCTATGCCTGGCGTTGCCACTGTCGGCACAAGCCCTGGAGTTCGGGGGGTACTTGCGTAGCGGCGTCGGCACCTCGGTCAACAGCGGTAAACAGCAGTGTTTCCAGCTTCCGGGCGCGCAGACCAAATATCGGTTGGGCAACGAATGTGAGCAGTACGCCGAACTGGAATTGCGCCAGGATCTTTACACCCTGGATGACGGTTCGGTGCTGAGCGTCGACGGCATGGCTTCGTTGTACAACCAGTACGACAAGGACCTGACCTTCAACGGTGACAACGGCTCAGTGCGTATGCCGCAGCTGTACGCGCAATGGTCGAACATGCCCAGCTTGAATGGCGGTTCGTTGTGGGCCGGCCGGCGTTACTACAAACGGAACGATATTCACATTTCCGACTTCTACTATTGGAACCAGAGCGCCACCGGCGGCGGTATCGAGGACGTGCTGATCGGCGATCTGAAATACAGCTACGCCTTCTCGCGCAAGGACAACCTGTACCAGAAGGACTACATCAATCGTCACGACTTCAACGTCGCCGGTTTCAACACCAACCCCGGCGGTGAACTGGAGTTTGGCCTGAGTTACATCGACAAACCCGATAGCCGCGAGGCTCACCGCGGTTGGGCGATCACCACCCAACACGTGCAGAAAGGCTTTCTGGGTGGCAAGAACAAACTGGCCTTCCAGTACGGCGAAGGCCCCGGCACCGGGTTGGGCTATACCGGTAACGTGAAACTGGGCGACAGCAACAAAAGCTACCGTGTGGTGGAGTTCTTCGACTGGCAAGTGACGCCACGCTTTGGCGGACAGATCGAGGCGGTTTACCAAAAGGACATTCGCCCGGACGGATCGGACCAGAACTGGATTTCCCTGGGCGTTCGCCCAGCCTACGCGCTCACCGAGCAGTTCAAACTGGTGACCGAACTGGGTCACGATCAGGTCGAAGCCACGGGCGGTACGCGAAAACTGAGCAAGTTCACCTTCGCCCCGACCTGGTCGCCCAAAGGTCCGGAGTTCTGGGCGCGCCCCGAGGTGCGTTTGTATTACACCTATGCGAGCTGGAACGAGGCGGCCAAACGGGCGGCCAATGAACTGGCGAAGGGGTCGGCATTGTCCGACACCGGCGCCTTCGGCACGGCGCGACACGGTTCGAATGTCGGATTGCAGGTCGAGTATTGGTGGAAATAAGCGATGCTGTCGGAGCCTCGCGTTCCATCAGCACTTCAAAGAACAAAACAGCAGGTGACGTCATGGCCATACCCCAACAATTGCAACTGCACGCGCCCCTGTCCGGCGTATTGATGCCACTGGACCTCGTGCCCGATCCGGTGTTTTCCAGCCGAGTGATCGGCGATGGCCTGTGCATCGATCCGACTTCAACGACCTTGTGCGCGCCCCTGGCAGGGGTTGTCAGCAATGTGCAGGCCAGCGGGCATGCGGTCAGCATCACCGGCGAGAATGGCGTGCAGGTGTTGATGCACATCGGGCTCGACACGGTGAACCTGGCGGGGAAGGGTTTCACGCGGTTGGTGGAGGAGGGCCAGCAGGTCGACGTTGGGCAGGCGCTGATTGAGTTCGATGCCGATTTTGTTGCATTGAATGCCCGCAGCCTGCTGACGTTGATGCTAGTGGTCAGCGGTGAGCCGTTCACTTGGCTGACGCCGGGAACGGGTTTGGTAGACAGTGGCCAGCCGCTTCTGAGCTTGAATCCCATCGAGCGGACAACGGGTGAGCCGGTGCCGGAAGAGGGCGAAGCACTGTTTTCCAAACCGGTGACACTCGCCAATTCGAACGGCTTGCACGCTCGTCCGGCAGCAGTGTTCGCCCAGGCGGCGAAAGGTTTTTCGGCGAGCATTTATCTGCATAAACAGCAGAAGAGTGCGAACGCTAAATCCCTGGTGGCAATCATGGCGTTGCAAACGGCTCACGGTGACGTTGTGCAAGTCAGCGCGGCTGGCCCGGATGCTGAAGCGGCGATCAAAACGCTGGCCGAGCTGCTGGTGACCGGATGCGATGAAGCGGTGGCGACCTCGGCGCAGGTTGAGGCGAAGGCGATTGAGACCTCATCGCTGACGGTGTTGCGTGGGGTTTGCGCATCGGCCGGATCGGCGTTTGGCCAAGTGGTGCAGATAGCCGAACAAAACCTGGAAGTGAATGAATTCGGTGCTACACCGCAGATTGAACGCGATCATCTGTCCCGCGGCTTGGCCGAGGCGCTGGTGGCCCTGCAACAGTTGCGTGACAACGCCATTGGCAGCGCGCAGGCAGACATTTTCAAGGCTCACCAGGAACTGCTCGAAGACCCGGGGTTGTTGGAGGTGGCTCACGTGCTGATCAACGAAGGCAAAAGTGCCGGGTTCGCCTGGCGTGCGGCCACCGAGTCGGCGGCGACCTTGTTCAAAAGCCTGGGCAATGCCTTGCTCGCGGAGCGGGCGGCGGACCTGGCCGATGTCGGTCAGCGGGTGCTCAAGCTGATCCTCGGCGTACAGGATCAGGTGATGGAGCTGCCTGAAGGGGCGATCCTGATCGCCGAACAACTGACGCCGTCACAGACCGCCGGGCTCGATACCCGCAAGGTACTGGCTTTCGCCACGGTCGGTGGCGGCGCTACCAGCCACGTCGCGATCCTCGCGCGTGCGTCCGGTTTACCGGCGATCTGCGGGTTGCCCGTTCAGGTGCTGGCGCTGGCCAACGGCACTCAAGTATTGCTCGACGCCGACAAGGGCGAGCTGCATCTGGACCCGGATCTGGCAGCCATCGAGCAGCTGCAAGCCAATCGTCAGCGCCAACAGAAGCGTCATCAACATGAGTTGGCGCACGCAGCGCTGGCGGCTTGTACCCGCGATGGTCATCATTTTGAAGTGACGGCCAACATCGCTTCGCTGGCTGAAGCTCAGCAGGCCATGGCACTGGGAGGCGAGGGCGTCGGTTTGCTGCGTTCGGAGTTCCTTTATCTGGATCGCAATCATGCACCGAGCCATGACGAACAGGCATCCACCTACAGCGCCATCGCCCGCGCCCTGGGGCCGGCGCGCAATCTGGTGGTGCGCACACTGGATGTCGGCGGTGACAAACCCCTGGCCTACGTGCCGATGGACAGCGAAACCAACCCTTTCCTCGGCATGCGCGGGATTCGTTTGTGTCTGGAGCGCCCGCAGCTGTTGCGCGATCAGTTCAAGGCGATCCTGAGCAGCGCCGGGCTGGCCCGTCTGCATATCATGCTGCCCATGGTCACGCAGCTGTCGGAGTTGCGACTGGCCCGGCAGCTACTTGAGGAAGAGGCGCTGGCATTGGGCCTCACAGCATTGCCGAAACTGGGGATCATGATCGAAGTACCGGCAGCGGCACTGATGGCTGACCTGTTTGCGCCGGAGGTGGATTTCTTCTCGATCGGCACTAACGACCTGACCCAATACACCCTGGCCATGGATCGCGATCACCCGCGCCTGGCCAGCCAGGCCGACAGCTTTCATCCGTCGGTGCTGCGTTTGATTGCCAGCACCGTGAAGGCCGCCCACGCCCATGGCAAATGGGTCGGTGTATGTGGCGCCATGGCGTCCGAGACGCTGGCGGTGCCGTTGTTGCTGGGACTTGGGGTGGATGAACTGTCGGTGAGTGTGCCGCTGATTCCGGCGATCAAAGCGGCGGTTCGCGAAGTGGATCTGGTGGACTGCCAGGCCATCGCCCAGCAAGTGCTGGGTCTGGAAAGCGCCGAGCAAGTGCGTGAGGCGTTGCGGCTGTATCACGAGGCGACGGTCGATACTTCACTGGTACTGGAGAACTGAGCATGTTCGAGAAAATGCAGCGGGCGTTCTGGAAAGCATTGACCCCGGATCTGATAGCGGATGAGCCGAAGGTGGTTGCTCAGCCTGTTTCTGGTCTGCCCGCGAATGTAGTGGCGGCGTTGGGCGGTGTGGATAACCTCAAGTCGCAGCAGCCTGTTGCGCTGACCCGGGTTCGGGTGGAGTTGCGGGATGTGGCGCGGATGGATCGGCAGGCTTTAAATGTAGCGGGGGTGCCGGGAGTCATGACGCTGGACGAAGGCGTGGTGCATTTGTTGATGGGGTCGGTGGTCGCCGGACGCTAGTTGATCAGATTCAAGAGCCACCCCTCACCCCAGCCCTCTCCCCACTGGGGAGAGGGGGAAAGGGAGCAGAACTTCAAGCTTTTCAAACTTGAGTTCGACTCGATTTTTCAGGTCGATGTAGCTCCAAGAACAACTCGGTCAGTCCCCTCTACCCCCTGGGGAGAGGGTTAGGGTGAGGGGTGGCCTCTGCGGCCATCCGCCACCCCACCCTTACTGTTTCTCAACCGCAGGTGTATCGTATTCGCCTTTTACAGGCCTCGCGCCTGTCGCTGATACGTGAGGTAGTTGAGTTCATGTCCTTTACCCGTCGCCAAATCCTCGGTGGCCTGGCCGGTCTTGTTGTCGTTGGTGTCGGAGCGGGGGGCGCGTCGCGGTACTGGTTGGGCAAGATGGCCGACGCCGACGCGGGCCACGACTACGAGCTGATCGCCGCACCACTGGACGTCGAGCTGGTGGCCGGGCACAAGACCGAAGCCTGGGCGTTCGGCCCGTCGGCGCCGGGCACCGAGTTGCGGGTGCGTCAGGGCGAATGGCTGCGGGTACGTTTCATCAACCACCTGCCGGTGGCGACCACCATTCACTGGCACGGCATTCGCCTGCCGCTGGAAATGGACGGCGTGCCCTACGTCTCGCAGCTTCCAGTGCTGCCGGGCGAATACTTCGATTACAAATTCCGCGTGCCCGACGCCGGCAGCTACTGGTATCACCCGCATGTGAACAGCAGCGAAGAACTCGGGCGCGGGCTGGTTGGCCCACTGATCATTGAAGAGCGCGAACCTACCGGCTTCAAGTACGAGAAGACCTTGAGCCTCAAGAGCTGGCACGTCGATGACGAGGGCGCTTTTGTCGCGTTCAGCATTCCTCGCGAAGCGGCCCGTGGTGGCACGGCGGGGCGTCTGTCGACCATTAACGGTGTCTCGGAAGCGGTGATCGAGTTGCCCGCCGGGCAGATCACCCGGGTGCGCCTGCTCAACCTCGATAACACCCTGACCTACCGACTCAACATTCCTGGCGTTGAAGCGCAGATTTACGCGCTGGATGGCAACCCCATCGAGCCGCGGCCACTCGGCAAGGAATACTGGCTCGGCCCGGGCATGCGCATTTGTCTGGCGATCAAGGCCCCGCCGGCCGGTGAGGAACTGTCCCTGCGCAACGGCCCGGTTCGCCTTGGCACGTTCCGTTCGGTGGCGAACGCCGATGCACCGACCGAGTGGCCACCCGCACTGCCCGCCAACCCGGTGGCCGAGCCGGACCTGGCCAATGCCGAGAAACTCAACTTCAATTTCGAATGGGTAGGCTCGGTGTCGGTGAACGTCGACAATGGCAAGCCGCCGAGCCTGTGGCAGATCAATGGCAAGGCCTGGGACATCACCGACAAAACCTGCGCCGACCGCCCGATTGCCAAACTCGAGAAGGGCAAGAGCTACATTTTCGAATTGAAGAACATGACTCAGTATCAACACCCGATTCATTTGCACGGCATGAGCTTCAAAGTCATCGCCTCGAACCGGCACAAGGTCATCCCGTACTTCACTGACACTTACTTGCTGGGTAAAAACGAGCGCGCGCAAGTCGCGCTGGTGGCGGATAACCCAGGGGTATGGATGTTCCACTGCCATGTGATCGATCACATGGAAACCGGCCTGATGGCCGCCATTGAGGTGGCGTGATGCGTCAGATACGTCCTGCAGCAATCATCGACCGCAGCCGTGATCGCGACTTCATGCGCGAAGCCCTGGTCCTGGCCGCCCAAGGCGCGGCCCTGGGCGAAGTGCCGGTGGGCGCGGTGCTGGTGCAGGACGGTGAAATCATCGGCCGGGGTTTCAATTGTCCGATCAGCGGCAATGACCCGAGTGCTCACGCCGAGATGGTTGCAATCCGCGCGGCGGCATTGGCGGCTAGCAACTATCGGCTACCGGGCAGCACGCTCTATGTGACGCTTGAGCCGTGCAGCATGTGCGCCGGGCTGATTGTGCATTCGCGGATTGCGCGAGTGGTGTACGGCGCGCTGGAGCCGAAGGCCGGGATTGTGCAGAGTCAGGGGCAGTTTTTTACCCAAGGGTTTCTCAACCACCGGGTGTTGTATGAAGGCGGGGTGTTGGCGGAAGAGTGTGGGGCTGTTCTCAGCGAATTCTTCAAGGCCCGAAGAGCCAAACCCACAGACTAAACACCGACCCCTGTGGGAGCGAGCCTGCTCGCGAATGCGGTTTAACATTCAACAGAGATGTTGACTGACCCACCGCATTCGCGAGCAGGCTCGCTCCCACAGGTAATGCCCATTGGTAAGGAGATCGGGGGTTATTTGCGGGCCACGATGACGGCACGCATCGGCGCTGGTAGCCCTTCAACTGTTTTGCTGTGATCTTCCGGATCAAGGAAATCACTCAACGACTGATACTTCATCCACTCAGTGCCACGCTGTTCCTCGACGCTGGTCACGCTGACATCCACGCACCGCACATCGTTGAACCCGGCGCGCCGCAACCAAAGCATCAGCGCGGGCACTGACGGCAGGAACCATACGTTACGCATCTGCGCGTAACGGTCTTCCGGCACTAATACCTGCTGCTGATCGCCCTCGATCACCAGTGTCTCCAGCACCAATTCGCCGCCCTTGACCAGGCAATCCTTCAGCGCCAGCAAATGCTCGATCGGTGAACGACGGTGATAAAACACCCCCATGGAAAACGCCGTATCGAAGCCTTCCATGTTCGGCGGCAGGTCTTCGAACGGGAACGGCAGGTGCCAGGCATTGGGCTCGGACAGGTAACGCTGCACCGCCTGGAACTGACAGAAGAACAGCCAGTTCGGGTCAACACCAATCACACTGTCGGCCCCGGCACCGAGCATGCGCCACATGTAATAGCCATTGCCGCAGCCGACATCGAGGATGCGTTTACCCTTCAGATCCAGATGCGGTGCAACCCGCGACCACTTCCAGTCCGAACGCCATTCAGTGTCGACATGCACGCCAAACAGATCGAACGGCCCTTTGCGCCACGGCGACAAGCCCATCAGTGCGGTGCGCATCTGAGCGCGGGTTTCGTCGTCGCAATCGGTGTCCAGCGTCAGACTATTCAGCAAATCAACTTCGCTCGGCTGAATCTTCGGCAAGGCGTCCAGCGCACTTTGCCAACGCTCCAGGTCGCCATGACCCTTTTCCATTTTCTTGTCGAGTTGTGCTTGCAGGGTGTTAGCCCAGTCGGCCAGCGGTGTGCCGGCCAAACGGCGGGCAAGGGGGGACAGATCAATCATGGCAAGGCAATCAACGAGGCAAAGTTAAGACACTGGAACCACGGCACGACTTTCGAGAACCCGGCGGCCAACAGGCGCTCGCGGTGTTCTTCGAGGCTGTCGGGCTTCATGACGTTTTCAATGGCGCTGCGCTTCTGGGCAATCTCGAGTTCGCTGTAGCCGTTGGCGCGTTTGAACGCGACATGCAGATCGGTGAGCAGCGCGTGTTCGTCCGGATCATTGAAGCGCAACTTCTCCGACAGAATCAGCGCGCCACCGGGCAACAGCGACTGGCGGATACGCGAGAGCAACGCGGTGCGTTGCTCCGGGGCGATGAATTGCAGGGTGAAGTTCAGGGCGACCACCGAGGCTGGCTGAAATTCGAGGGCGAGGATGTCACCTTCGATCACTTCCACCGGCAGCAACTCCTGGAACATCGAGTCCTGACCGTTGAGGTACTCGCGGCAGCGTTCAACCATCGCCGCAGAGTTATCCACAGCGATGACGCGGCAGCCGTCGGTGCGTACGTGACGGCGCAGGGCCTGAGTCACCGCGCCGAGAGACGAGCCCAGGTCGTAAAGCACGCTGTTTGGCTGGGCGAACTGCGCGGCGAGCATGCCAAGGTTTTCAACGATGGTCGGATAACCCGGCACCGAGCGCTTGATCATGTCCGGGAACACCCGCACCACGTCCTCGTTAAAGGCGAAGTCGGGCACCTGGGCCAAAGGCTGGGCGAAAAGGCGATCGGGTTCTTTGCTCACGGCGGTTCCAGCGGTGTAGGGGGGGAAAAGGCGGGCATTTTAGCCAAATTGACGGGGGGATGCTTGGGTTGTCTGATAAACAGTGGGGAATTTACGAAGGGGGGCAGATGGGGCCTTGACTGCAGAGAGCATTTGGAAAAGACAAATGAATGACCAGGTCGGGAAGCAAGACTTGGTCATTCATTGTTTAGAGCAAGATCATTTGGGACGCATGAAAACGTTGAATACGGCTTTGCCAACGATGTGCAGCTCTTCGGTCCTGTTGTCTTTGCCTTTGAAGTCAAAGTTGATGATGTAGCGGAATGCCTCGGAGTTGTTCTCGACTACTTCGACGTTAATAGTGCCGCGTTCGGGTTTGTAGGTGTAAAAAGTCGTAAAGTCGTCGTTAGCTCCAGATTCATAATAATGTAATGTGTCAAATGGAAAGTTTGAGTCTGTGGGTGAATAGGTGCCGGACTGAATGTCACTGGAAAAAATAAACATCATCCCTTTTTTGGAATCGTTAAAGCCGTTTTCATAGCCTCGACCGATAAAAACAATCAAATTGCTGTTAATGTCTTCGTCGAACTGGATGTTTTGAGTATGAAACTCTACGCGGCCTGAAACCGTGGCTTTAATATCGCAGTTGACGCTGACAAAAGGGTCTAAAGAAAGCTTCGAATTTTTGCTTTTAAAAAGACTCATGATTTTCTTCCTTGGTTTACGTTCGTGGTTGGATAACGCCACTGGAAGAGTAAGTAGGTTAGAAAATCTGAGCTACTGTCAGATCTGACAGGTTTTTATAACGTTTCGAGATAGTTTGTCGATTTTATGGTTATGAAATCTGGCTAAGTTGCTATTTGTCTTTATTAAATGCCGAGGCTGCGATACCCCATTGTCCCAACCAGTAGCTGAGGATGATGATGTATGGCGCGGCGGCGAATGGTGATACGAAACGGTTAATGCCAATCACACTGTCCGAAAACACAAACGCCACCGCACCAGCCGCTGCCAGTAGCGCCGAGCGTTTGGGCACTTCGGTACCGAGCCGGGCCAGCGCCCGCCAAAGCATGGCGCTGATGGCCAGACCATAGACGATGACCGGGATCAACAAGGGACCCAAACCATTGGAAATCAAGATCCCCAGCAATACCGCGCCGACACCCAAAGCGATGATCAGCGGTAACAGCGCCACCCGCCGGCAATCGCTCAAATAGGCCTTCAGATACGCCAAGTGGGCAACCAAAAATGCCCCGAGACCGAACACAAACAAATCCCCCGGCCACGCCAGCAGCACATCGCCGAGCAGGGAGAAAATCAATCCAAGGCTGATCCAGCGCCGATATTCGCTGGGCGGTGCGTCATGCAACCAGCCGAGCAAGGCCAATACCGGCAGCGGTTTGACCAGCAGACACAGCAACGCCGCATGCACGCTGACGCCGTAGAGGAACGTCACCGCGCCCATCAGCGCCAGAATCAGCCAGCCCACGATCAGTTAACCGAGATGGCGCAGTCGAAGGTTTCCACCGCCGGTACTTCCGGTGCCCAAGGTTGTGAGTAGGTCAGGCGCAAACGGCCCGTGCCCGTGGCGAAGGACTGGAAGCGCCAGGTGGAGATGCCGGCGCTGCCGACGATCCCCGCATCTTCCGGGTTGCTGTAAACCTCGGGGCTGAGCGCGCGCAATACGCCACCGGCGGAATCCTGGATGGCCCAGCGGTAACCCGTGGTCGGGTTGCTTGGCAGGGTCAGGATCAGGTTTTGCCCGCTGTGCAGTTTTACCGGGCATTTGCTTTGTTTTTCCACGGTCACGTTCTGTTTCGGTTGCGTGGCGCACGCGGCCAGCAGGGAGAGGGCGAGGGGGACAAACAGGCGAGTGGGGGACATAGGGTCAGTGGCTCCGGCGTTCACGACGAACGGCGAGCATAACTGAAGATGAGACAAAGTGTGACAGTGCTGTCCATGGAGGAGCGTTTTGAAGGCGCAAGTTGGCTACAGCTAGCCAACTTGCCCCGTGATGAATGAAGCGAAGAGACGTTACTGTGCTTTTCTTGTACTACTTTGAGTGAGGTCGAAACTCCCCAAGATATCGATTTCGCGATCATCGACTTTGTTTTTTAGGATGGCGTGGAACGACATTGCGAAGTGCTGTTTCTGGTGGTCAAAGTTAACCGTGCACTCGCCTTTAGTAATAGTCGCGTCAATGCGCGTATCGTCCTTATAGTCGAAGAATAGCACTTCGTGAATACCGGCGGGGTAGACATGATTTCCGTTGGCTACATCCGGTTTCATGACGAAATAAATAATTCGAGAGTTATCAGGCTCTTCGTGGTTTTCAGTTCCTGAAAAATGATAGTAGCCGTGGAGATCTTTAAAGATCTGGAGAAAGCCTGGCTTATAAAAATCAGCTTCGAGACTGATTTTCGCAGTAATGTCGCCTGTCACGCTCGTAATAACAGTCATTTTAAGTCCTTTTAGATTTAGTCTTTGCATCGCTAGAATTAGTTGATGCTCAGAGCGAATAATAATTGAAGGAGTTTAAAATAAAACCTGTCAGAGTTGACAGGTTGTTATGCTGATTGGCGATTGGTTTTTGTATTTTTAATTCTATATAAGCGGAGTCTGCCAAGCGAATTGCCCGGCAGTTCCTTTGTTTCGTTAAAACAATATCTTCGCCACATCCGCAAAGCGCTTGGCAAAGTGCACGGTAATCCCTTCCTTCAGATAATCCGGCAGTTCTTCAAAGCTACCGCGGTTAGGCTCCGGCAGGATCAACTCGAAAATCTTCTGCCGCCGTGCCGCAATCACTTTCTCGCGCACGCCGCCAATCGGCAGTACATGCCCGGTCAACGTCAGTTCGCCGGTCATGGCCACGCCTTTTTTCGGCGGCTGGTTGCGCGCAAGCGAGAGCAGGGCGCTGGCCATGGTCACGCCGGCGCTCGGGCCGTCTTTCGGGGTGGCGCCTTCCGGTACGTGCAAGTGTACGAAAGCTTCGTCGAAGAACTTCGGATCACCACCGAACGACTTCAGGTTGGAGCTGACGTAGCTGTAGGCAATTTCCGCCGACTCTTTCATCACATCGCCCAATTGCCCGGTGAGTTTGAAGCCACGATTCAGGGTGTGAATGCGCGTGGCTTCGATCGGCAAAGTCGCGCCGCCCATGCTGGTCCAGGCCAGCCCGGTGATGACGCCGGTACCGGACAGCACTTGCTCGTTGCGGAAGACTGGATGGCCGAGTGAGGATTCGAGGTCTTTCGGGCCGAGCTTGATCACCGCTTTCGGCTCATCGATCAGCTTCACAACGGCTTTGCGCACCAGTTTGCCCAGTTGTTTTTCCAATTGCCGCACGCCGGCTTCACGGGCGTATCCGTCGATCAACGCTTTGAGGGCGCTGTCGCTGATACTCAGGCTGCCTTTGGACACGCCGGCCTTTTCCAGCTGCTTCGGCCACAGGTGACGTTTGGCGATGGCGATTTTTTCTTCGGTGATGTAACCCGACAGGCGAATAATTTCCATCCGGTCCAGCAACGGGCCGGGGATCGAATCCAGGGTGTTGGCGGTGCAGATGAACAGCACTTTCGACAGGTCCAGACGCAAGTCCAGGTAGTGGTCGAGGAATTCGACGTTCTGTTCCGGGTCGAGGGTTTCCAGCAGTGCCGAGGCCGGGTCGCCCTGGTAGCTCTGACCCATCTTGTCGATCTCGTCGAGCATGATCACCGGGTTCATCACTTCGACGTCTTTCAACGCATGCACGAGTTTGCCCGGCTGCGCGCCGATGTAGGTGCGGCGGTGGCCCTTGATCTCGGCTTCGTCGCGCATGCCACCGAGGCTGAAGCGGTAGAACGGCCGGCCGAGGGATTCGGCGATGGATTTGCCGACGCTGGTTTTACCTACGCCCGGCGGGCCGACTAGCAGCACAATGGAGCCGCTGATTTCGCCTTTGTAGGCACCGACCGCGAGGAACTCGAGGATGCGGTCCTTGATGTCGTCGAGGCCGGCATGGTGTTTGTCCAACACCTTGCGCGCGTGCTTGAGGTCGAGTTTGTCCTCGCCGTACACGCCCCACGGCACCGAGGTCGCCCAGTCGAGGTAGTTGCGGGTGACCGCGTACTCTGGCGAACCAGTCTCGAGGATCGACAGCTTGTTCATTTCCTCTTCGACGCGTTTTTGCGCCTGAGCGGGCAGAACCTTGCCTTCCAGGCGTTGTTCGAACTGTTCGATGTCAGCGCTGCGGTCGTCCTTGGTCAAGCCCAGCTCTTGCTGGATGACCTTGAGTTGTTCCTTGAGGAAGAACTCGCGCTGATGCTCGCCGATCTTGCGGTTAACTTCGGCGGAAATCTCTTTTTGAAGACGCGCGACTTCGACTTCCTTGCGCAGCATCGGCAGGACTTTTTCCATGCGTTTGAGCATCGGTACGCAGTCGAGCACTTCTTGCAGCTCGCTGCCGGTGGCCGAGGTCAGTGCGGCGGCGAAGTCGGTCAGCGGCGACGGATCGTTGGGGCTGAAGCGGTTGAGGTAGTTCTTCAGCTCTTCGCTGTACAGCGGGTTGAGCGGCAGCAGTTCCTTGATCGCGTTGATCAGCGCCATGCCGTAGGCCTTGACCTCGTCGGTCGGCTCGGTGGGCTGGTGCGGGTATTCGACTTCCACGAGGTACGGCGGGCGATGGTGTTTGAGCCAGGTGCGGATGCGCACGCGAGTCAGGCCTTGGGCGACGAATTGCAGTTTGCCGTTTTCGCGACTGGCGTGATGCACTTTGACCAGGGTGCCGTAGAGCGGCAGGGCCGAGGTGTCGAAATGACGCGGGTCTTCCTGGGGCGTGTCCATGTAGAACAGGGCCAGGGAGTGGTGATCGGATTTGCTCACCAGGTCGAGGGTTTCAGCCCAGGGTTCTTCATTGACGATGACCGGCAGCACTTGGGCCGGGAAGAACGGGCGGTTGTGGATCGGGATGATGTAGACCTTGTCCGGCAGGTTCTGGCCGGGCAGGGCGAGGCCTTTGCCGGTGGAGTGGTGTTCGGCGTTCTCTGGGTCGGCGTATTCGCTCGGGTCTTCGGGGAATTCTTGCTGGTCGCTCATGGGGCACCTGCGCAATGGGGTATGGGTCTTAGATGGGGCAGGTGGGGGGTGGTTTCAATGGCTCGGGATATTTCTGGGTGAGTGTTCAGGGTTTGGACAGGTGCTTTTGACTTGGCGGCCTTTGGGCCGACCATGTTGGTGGTTGACTGGGTACATATCCGTTTCTGCGGTAACGGCCACTTAGGGTTTCGCCCTTACGGCGACTCACTTTTTTTGACAAACGCCTCAAAAAAAGTAAGCAAAAAAAACGCTCGCCCCGAGCGTCCGGCCCCTCGCTTAGGCTCGGCGTTCCTTCGTTCCGGCATTCATCTGGGGGCATCGCCTCCGGTTGGCTTCGCTTCAACCTCCTCTCGATGTGTGCGGCTTCGCCGCACGGCGCTGCGCGCCTACCCCCCAGATGAACGCCTCCACTCAGCCTCCCGAAGGGGCGGGTGGATCAAGATCACAAGCTGCAGGCGAGCTAACGCTCGGCCTGATGAGTGGTGAGAAGCGGAAGGTGTACGCCGATTCATTGTAGGAGCGAGCGATGCGGCGACCCGACTTGCCCGCGATGGCGGCCTGACAGCCGACCAATCTCTTGCAGATGTACACCAAACCCCTGTGGGAGCTGGCTTGCCTGCGATGGCGGCCTGAAAGCCGACCAGTATTTTGCTGATGTACACGATCTACTGTGGGAGTGAGCCTGCTCGCGATGGCGATTGTTCATTCAACATTGATGTCGACAGACACACCGCTATCGCGAGCAAGCTCAGCTCCTACAGGGGATTAGCGGTGTGGCGCAGGTTTTGGTGTGTTGATGTTATCCAGCATCCGGTTCACCGCCAGTTCGGCCAGCATGACGATCTGCTGGATCGCCATCACCGTGTTCCGATGCGGGCCTTCCAGAAACCCCGCAAAATCACTGGCCATCACACTGGCCTGGGCCAACGATTCACAGGTATGGGCCAGCAGGTCTTCATCCGCGATATCCGGCGCCACCATATACATCGTGCTCGGCTTGCGGGTAGCGGGGGATTTGAGGGCGCAGGGATTGAGGTAGTGATTCAACGCACGTTCGGCGGCGTCGTTGAGTTTTTTGGAATCGAGGGATTCGTAGGGGGAAACGTCGTCGGTTTCCGGAGGATTCGGGGTTTCTTTGATCATGGTGAAGCTCCATTCGAAGAAAGGGAGTTCGCCACGACTGCGACCAAGCAGTTGGGTGGCAAACCGTACGCAGGTTGGTCGACCAGGGAATGGAACCCGGCAGGGCCGAAGCCCTCCCACGCACAGCTCGCCATGAAGCAAGCACGAAAAGTGCGCCATTCTAAACCTGGGCGACCAAACCCGGTCGCTGAATTTGCAGCGACGGGCAAAGCCTATCTCCCGACCTTCTGACGCGACAACCTATAGAACCTGTCGGAATCCTCCTCCAGAACAGCGACGGCTGTAGGACGTTGGCAAAAAAATTCAGACCTGACGCGAACCAATGTGGGAGCGAGCCGGCTCCGGGCGGCGTTCCGACGAATGCTGTTTAACATTCAACATTGATGGTGACTGACACACCGCTATCGCGAGCAAGCTCAGCTCCTACAGGGGATCAGTGGTGTGTCGGGCATTGCATTCAAAAATCATCACCCCAAAAAAAGGCGACCCCCTCACAGGAGTCGCCTTTCCTTTAACCGCCGCTAAAACTTACTCGGACAGTTTGTACGCAATCACGTAGTCACCTTGCTTGGTGCCCAGCGAACCATGACCGCCCGCAACGACCAGCACGTATTGCTTGCCGTCTTTACCGGTGTAGGTCATCGGCGTGGTTTGCGCGCCTGCTGGCAGGCGGCCTTCCCACAGTTGCTTGCCGTTTTTCACGTCATAGGCGCGCAGGTACTGGTCAAGGGTGCCACTCAGGAAGGCGACGCCACCGGCGGTGGTGAATGTGCCGCCCAGGCTTGGAACACCCATGCTCAACGGGATCGGAACCGGCGAGCTGTCGCGCACGGTGCCGTTTTTGTGTTTCCAGATGATTTTGCTGGTGGTCAGGTCGACCGCTGTCACGTAACCCCAGGCCGGTGCCTGGCACGGCAGGCCCAGTGGCGAGAGCAAGGGTTCGAGGATGACGCCGTATGGCGCGCCTTTGTTCGGCTGCACGCCTTCGGTTTCGCTTTTACGCGGGCCTTGGGCGGCGATTTCGGCGGCCGGGATCATTTTCGACTTGAACGCCATGTAGTCCGGGTTCATGAAAGCAATCTGACGCACCGGGTCAACCGAGATGCCGCCCCAGTCGAACACGCCGAAGTTGCCTGGATAAACGATCGAACCTTGCAGCGATGGCGGCGTGAACGGGCCGTCGTAGCGCATGGATTTGAAGTCGATCCGGCAGATCAGTTGGTCGAACGGGGTGACGCCCCACATGTCGCGTTCTTTCAGCGGCGGCGGCATCAGGTTCAGGTCGGATTTCGGCTGGGTTGGCGAAGTGTGATCACCTTCGACAGCGCCTTGTGGCACCGGCACTTCGTTGATCGGCACGATCGCCTGGCCAGTGCTGCGGTCCAGCACGTAGATGCTGCCTTGTTTGGTGGACGCGAGTACCGCTGGCTTCACGCCGTCTGCGGTTTTCAGGTCCATCAGGGTTGGCTGGCCGCCGACGTCCATGTCCCACAGGTCATGGTGGGTGAACTGGAAGTGCCAGCGCACTTTACCGGTGGCGATGTCGAGGGCGGTCAGGCCGGCGGCGTGCAATTCCGATTCAGGGGTGCGTGCACCACCGAACTGGTCCGGGGTCTGGTTGCCCATCGGCAGGTAAAGCATGCCGAGTTTTTCGTCGACCGCGAACATGGACCACATGTTCGGCGAGTTGCGGGTGTAGACCTTGCCTTCGGCAAGCGGTGTGGTGTCGTCCGGGTTGCCGCTGTCCCAGTTCCACACCAGTTTGCCGGTGTGCACGTCGAACGCGCGGATCACGCCGCTTGGCTCGTCGGTGGAAACGTTGTCGGTGACGTGGCCGCCAATCACGACCAGGTCTTTAGTGACCGCAGGAGGCGAGGTGGAGTAGTAACCGCCGGCGTTGAAGCCGCCGATGTTGGCGGTCAGATCGATCTGGCCACCGTTACCGAAGTCTTCGCACATTTTGCCGGTGTCGGCATTCAGGGCGATCAGACGGGTGTCGGCCGTCGGCAGGAGGATTCGGCGTGGGCAAGCGCTGGTGACAGGCGCGCTGGCGGTGCCCGTCGGGCTTTGCTCGGACGCGTAAGCGGCGTCATCGTGATACGACACGCCACGGCAGGTCATGTGCGCCCAACCCTTGAAGTTCGCCGCGTTTTGCGTGGAGAGCTTCGGATCGAAACGCCAGAGTTCCTTGCCAGTGTCCGGGTCCAGCGCGATCACCTGGCTGTGCGGCGTGCAGACGTAGAGCATGCCGTTGACTTTCAGCGGTGTGTTTTCGGCGGTGGTTTCACCCGGGTCGTTCGGCCCTGGCAGGTCGCCAGTGCGATAGGTCCAGGCCGGCACCAGTTTGTTTGCGTTTTGCGGGGTGATCTGCGCCAGTGGCGAGTAACGATCGCCATGGGCGCTGCGGCCGTAGGAGTTCCAGTCACCGTCCGGCATGGCTGGGGCAGTGTTGGTCATGCCCGGCACGCTGTCGCGGTCCAGTTGGCCTTTGATTTCACCGGGGTTGGTGAACAGGCTGGCCAGCGCGGCGATACCAGCGATGACCACGGCAGCGCTCAGCACACCAGTGCCGACCGGGTTGAACTCACCGCTACGCAACGGGCGACGAAACCACGGCAGCAGCATGACGATACCGAGGGTAAAAAGCAGTGCCAGACGTGGCACCAGTTGCCACCAGTCCAGACCGACTTCCCACAGTGCCCAGACTGTACTGGCAAACAGCACCACCGCGTACAGGCTCAGCGCCGCATAACGGTCGGCAATCAGCAGCACGCCGGTCAGCGCCAGGCCGATACCGGCCAGCAGGTAATACAGCGAGCCGCCGAGCATGCTCAGCTTGATCCCCCCGGCCAGCATGGCCAGGCCCATTAGCAGAAGCAGGATGCCGAGCAGGCTCGGCAGCAGACGGCTTCGACTCAAAGCACCATCAGTGCTCATAGTGTGGTTCTCCGTAACGTTTTAAGTAGTCCCGCGCAAGTTCACTGTAGATGATGATCTGGCGTGGGCATGGTTCAGTTGAAAGTGTTCGGTTGATGCAATCCATTGTGGGAGCGAGCCTGCTCGCGAAAGCGTCAGGCAACATTGATGTTGGCTGTGATGGCCTCTTCGCGAGCAGGCTCGCTCCCACAGGTTTTGCGTAAGTTTCAGAAGGACGATTGCACTTTGATCCCGCCAATCAGCGCGTCATCGACCTGGTCCACGCCACCGGGGTGGCGGATGTATTGCAGGTTCGGGCGCACGGTCAGCCAGTTCGTGACGTGCACGCCGTAATAGAGTTCGGCGCTGTATTCGGTGTCCTGCGGGGGCAGGAAGGACGGGTCGTCGTAGTCGAAGACCGCGCGGGCCTGATTGGTCGCCTCGGCGTTCTTGCGGTAGGCCGGGTTGACGTGGACGCGAGCCAGGGCGAAACCGATGTCGTCCTTGGTGCGTGCATCGAACAAGCCTTTGTAGACGACGCCAGCCTGGACATAGTTGTCGATGGCGTTGGTCTTCTTGTCATGCATCGTACCGTTGGCGAACACGCTCAGGCCGCGGGAGTTGTCGCTGGCGCGGCTTGTGATCTGCTGCTGCACACCGAGCCACACGCCGTGTTTGCTCGACGCGCTGCGGTAAGCCTCGCCACTCAGGGCGGCCGGCTGACCGTTGCTGTCCTTGTAAGCGTCGGTGGCGTTGGCACTGCTGTAGTAATAGCCGGCGCGGTATTCACCCGGCAGGCCGTTGAGCTTCGGCGACCACACCAATTCCACCGGCAGGATCGCGCCCTGGGTGCCGCTACCGCTGAGCTTGAAACCGTTGTCGCGATCGAGGTTCGACGGGTTCTGCTCATACGC
The DNA here is from genome assembly GCF_054897985.1 of Pseudomonas sp. LB3P25. NCBI lineage: Bacteria > Pseudomonadati > Pseudomonadota > Gammaproteobacteria > Pseudomonadales > Pseudomonadaceae > Pseudomonas > Pseudomonas sp. LB3P25. Next base: position 1,448,476 of record NZ_CM142711.1, read on the forward strand.
TCCGACCTGCGCGTACAGCTCCGGTGTCAGGTGATATTTGACCCGCATCGCCCACTGGCTGACCGGCCAGTTGTACCAGATGCCACCGACCCAGTTGCCGACCTGAGAACCGCAGAACGCCAGGTTCTGGAAGTCGCAGGGGAAGCTGTTGAAGTCTTCGCCTTCGCCAAAACGACCGACTTTGATGTCGAGCTTCTGATCGAAGAATTTCTGCTGATACCACATCTGCGTCAGGCGCCAGGTCTGCCCGCGCCCCCAGACTTCCTGAGCCGAGGTGAAACCGCCGACCCGTGGGTCGTTGATCCGGTCGTTGCTGATGTTGTTGCCGTTGCGCTCGGTGAGGGTCAGCTGAAATTCGGCGTCGTCCCAGCCCAGAATCTTCTGCAAGTCCAGGTGCGTGCCGAGGCCAAACTGGTCGCTGTAGCGAGCGGTGCGGTCATGGTCGTAGCCACCGTGCAGATTGCTGCCCATTTCGCCGGTGTAATCGACTTTGAAGTCGTAGCCTTTTTCCGAAAGTTCGGTGCGCGTGCCGTTCCAGTCGCCGAGCATCCACGGCGAGTCGCTATCGAACGCCGGAGCGGCCTGGGTGCAAGTGGCGAGGCCCAACGCGGAGAATCCGCCGAACAGGTTCAGGGCTTTTCGACGAGCAATAGCGTTGCAGACAGCGCTGTCTCGCGGAGGTTGAAAATAAGGCATAGGGGAAGTAATTCTGGTCTTTTTCTGGGAGATGAACTGAAAACAAAAGGTATGAAACGGGCAGCGGAAGCGTTTCAGCATGGCGGGCGTAAGGATAAGGTCCTGTTACAAATAGAGAAAGGTCTTTTGCTGACATGCATCCTTTCGGATTTGGTAATAGTCCGTGGGAAAAGATCGCAGCCTCGTTTCACTCGACAGCTCCTACAGGTGAACGCATTCCAATGTAGGAGCTGTCGAGTGAAACGAGGCTGCGATCTTTTGCGTTTCACCTACATTTAACTGACAGCACACAGATCGCTTCCCCCCAACGAAGCCCTCGGCTAAGGTGCGCGGCTTCCCATTCTTTCACCGCTCGAAGGCCCGGCATGACCGAACAGAACAACAACCCGCTGCACGGCGTGACGCTGGAGCAAATCCTCAACGCGCTGGTTGAACATTACGAATGGTCGGGGCTGGCCGAGCGCATCGATATCCGCTGCTTCAAGAGTGACCCGAGCATCAAGTCGAGCCTGACATTCCTGCGCAAAACCCCGTGGGCACGGGAGAAGGTCGAGCGCCTGTACGTGAAGTTGATGCGCACCAAGCGCCCGGTCTGAATATGGCCAACCCACCGACGCCAGGTTCTGCCGCGAGGCGTCGTTTTGTCGCCGTGGCTGCGGTGCTTGGCTGGACGGGACTGAGCATTCAGCTGTACCTGATTTTCTACTCACGCTGGACGCTGGCGGCCAGCCTGCTCGGTGGGCTGGTCAGCTTCTTCAGCTATTTCACCGTGCTGAGTAATACGCTGGTGGCGACCGTGCTGACGTGTGAGCTGACGTCCCGCGAGTCGGCGGCGCGACGCTGGTTTTTGCAGCCGTGGGTGAGCAGCGGCATTGCCGTGAGCATCGCCGTGGTCGGCCTGGGGTACAACGTGTTGTTGCGCCATTTATGGCATCCGCAAGGCTGGCAATGGCTGGCCGATGAGCTGATGCATGACGTCATGCCACTGCTGTTTCTGGCTTATTGGTGGTGCTGTGTGCCGAAAGGCACGTTACGACTGCGGCATATCGCTGCGTGGGTGATCTATCCAGTGGTGTACTTCGCGTATGCGTTGTGGCGCGGGCATCTGCTGGCGGTTTATCCCTATCCTTTCATTGATGTCGAGAAGCTGGGTTATCCACAGGTGTTTGTGAATGCCGGGGGGTTATTGGTGGGGTTTGTACTGATTGCGCTTGTGTTTATCGGGCTGGATCGGTGGCTCGCGGGTCGAAAGTGAACACTTGTGGCGAGGGGACTTGTCCCCGTTGGGCTGCGAAGCAGGCCCAAAATTTCGGCAGCTGTCGAAGATTTTGGGAGCGCTTCGCACTCCAACGGGGACAAGTCCCCTCGCCACAAGAGCCCCCTCGCCACAAGAGCCCCCTCGCCACAGGAAACCTGGCAGGCACAAAAGTCGTGGTCATTCCTCGTCGCTGTCATCCGCCCGCCAGTAACCCACGGCTTTGACGAACTGCTCGTTCAAACCATGTTCATCGAGCAGCACCCGGCGTATCTGCCGCGACACTTTGCTCTCGGTCGCCACCCACGCGTACAAATTACCGCTGGGAACTTGCAGCTGTTTCACAGTCGTCAGCAAGTTGTCCTTGCCGCCCTCGCGCAATACCCAGATCACATTCACCTGCGCGGCGCTTTCCAGGCGTTGCTGTTCCGCGCCGTTCTCCACTTCCACGATCACCAATGCCCGGCGATTGGCCGCCAGGCCTTCCAGCCGCCGAGCGATCGCGGGCAGGGCGGTTTCGTCGCCGATCAGCAGGTAACTGTCGAAGACGTCCGGCACGACCATTGAGCCCCGTGGCCCGCCGATGTGCAGAAACTGGCCGGGTTTGGCCTGCTCGGCCCAGGTCGCGGCAGGGCCGTCGCCGTGCAGCACGAAGTCGATGTCCAGTTCCAGCGTGTCGAGGTCATAGCGGCGCGGCGTGTAGTCGCGCATCGCCGGCATCGGCCCGTTGTCTTTACCAGCACCGAGCACCAGGGTTTCCAGGGCGGCTTGTTCCGCCGCGTTTTGTGGGAACAGCAGTTTGATGTGGTCGTCCGTACCGAGACTGACAAAGCCCGCCAACTCCGGTCCACCCAACGTGATGCGGCGCATGCGTGGCGTGAGGTCGACCACCCGCAACACTTCCAGACGACGGCGTTTGATCTCGTGGCTGACACGGTGAATGGTTTGCACGATCACTTCAGTCATTCGGCTTGCTCCTGAACGGGTTGAACGACAGGGCCATCGACGATGGCTTTGGCGGTGTTGTTAAGCAGGTCGCGCACCCGCAGGATTTCGTCCGGGCTCCAGCGGCCGTGATGCATCTGCAAGGCATGACGCAAGTTGTGCACCGCTTCGTGGATCTCGGCCGGGCGGTCTTGACCACGCAATGAGCGTTTGCTGACTTCAATGCGCATCCGCACGCCGTCCAGTGCGATTGCCTGATCGCTTAACGACAGTCGTCCGGCGTCGGTGATGGCGTAGCGTTTTTTTCCGCCCTCGGCGTCGCCCAGGATCATCTCGCTTTCTTCAAGGAAGGTCAGGGTCGGGTAGATCACGCCGGGGCTGGGGCTGTAGGCGCCGTCGAACATGCTTTCGATCTGGCGGATGAGGTCATAGCCGTGGCAAGGCTGTTCGGCGATCAGCGCCAACAACAGCAGTTTCAGATCTCCGGGGGCGAAGACTCGTGGTCCGCGTCCACCACGTTCGCGGCCGGGGCCGGGGCGTTTCTCGAAGCCGTCGCGGCCGTCGCTGTGTTCTCGGTGAGAATGATGGTCTCTCATTTTGCCTCTTCTCTCGTTGTGTTTAGATACAACTTAAGATATATCTTTACGAAAAGGCAAGAGGGCAGGACGAACGGTCGGGAGGGCAGCGGTCTTGCCTGCACCTGCGTCAGCGCCATAGAAATAACGATCAAGTTCTAATTTTTATCGCTGGTCTTTTAGGGGGGGGTGAGTAGTATTGGTCTTACGGAAGTTATATTGCTTAGTTCATCTGTGTGCTTTTTATATTAAATCTGTGTGTAGTATTTATCTGACGGCCAAACAGTTGAATTATTGTTTTTTTAACTTTTTTCGTCATCTTCATGCGTCGTTGTTACTACATGTTCTTCGGAACTTACGTACTTACTTTCTCAAGCGATTGGCCGATCATTCTCCGGTGTCGAAAGTTAAGTCAAATCGCCATGATCTCGTACAGGGTGTTGGCTTTTTCAGACTTTTCTCGGCCCAATCCTTTTAAAAGACAGGTACTCAACATGTTCAAGAAGTTTGCAATCGCCGTTCCGATGACCCTCCTGGCACTGAGCGCTTCGGTGGCGTTCGCTGCGGAAGAAGCGCGCACGTCCATCAACATCAGCGCCACCATTCCTAGCAAGGTGTTCCACGCTCAACCGCGGAACCCGGACTTTGGTAAAGATGAAAGAATGGCCTACGTCCTGGGTGCTGGCACGTTGACGCCGGTGCGTGCGACTTATGACGTGCAACACACCAACGGTTCAGTAGGTGCCTACGTCGAAGGCGGCCCGCAACCGCTGTCCAACGGTATCAACACCATTGCGCTGACTTACTCCTTCAATGGCAAAACCCTGACAGGTGCTTCGCAAGAAGTGGTAGGGGATTCCGAGTCCAACGGCGGCATGCAGGCTGACCTGGTCATCGCTGCGGCCAAACCGGCCGATGGTCAGAATGGTCTGTACACCGCCACTCCGGTAGTGATTTTCGATGCCATCCCTCGCATCCCCGAGTAATACGGTTATGAATTAAGGCCTGCCCTTATTTGATGACGCTTACCGGTCGATGGGCAACTTCTGCCTGTCGATCGGGTTTCAACGTATTTATCTTCAGAGTATTTCGTTCATGTTCCCGATGACGCCCATCGCGACGGCGCTTGCCCTTCTTTTCTGTGCAACCGCCTTGGCCGCACCTACGGAAAACGGCACTACACCTCGAAGTCTGCTGGCGCAGGCCAAGGGCTTGCCGACCGAGTTCGAAGAGCACTTCTTTGATGTGCCGCTGGCAGTACGCGCGGAACTTGACCAACAGTTTCTCGGTGAGGCGATGGTCGTACTTACCCGCGATGATCGCATCACCCTCGTTGACTTCACCGATGTCAGCGACAGCACGTTCAAGCCCAGCGAACGCGACATCTGGTCGAGCTATCTGAAACAAGGCGTGGCCCTCGGCGGCTGCCAGGCCAAATGCCCTGAACAACTGCTGGCGGTGCACTACAGCCTGGAAAACTCGCTGGTGTCGATCCTCACGGAAAACGCCGAGCGTGACGATCAAGTGCAGCGTTACTACTCATTGCCCGAAGGCGGCAGCACTGGATTGATCGTGCGCAACCAGCTGAACCTCAATGGCGGTCAGAACCAGGACCTCGGCGGGCGATATGGTCTGGAAGCCAGCAGCAGCCTGGGTAACTGGACCCAAGCGGTCAATATGCAGCTGTCCCGACTGGGCGGCATGGATAACAAGCTCTATCACGCCGTGAATGAGCTTTATACCCAGCGCGAACTGGAAGGCAATTTTCTGCGGCTGGGCTATTTCACCCCCACCTCCGAAGGGCTCACCCGCCAGCCGCGCACCTTTGGCACCAGCCCCGACACCGCGCTGGGCGTCATGTATGGCAGCTCCGACAGCCTGGCCATCAATAATCCCAAGCCGGCGGTGTATCCGATCTATGTCACGGCCAATCGGTTGGGTTCGGTGGAAATCTATCGCGACGGTCTGCTGATCAACACCCAGGCCGTCCCCGCCGGGCTGCAAACCCTCGATACACGTCCGCTGCCGGGCGGTATCTATGAAGTGGAAGTACGCCTGATCGAGGACGGTCAGATCACGTCCAGCACCCTGGAGCTGGTCTACAAGCCGAACAACTGGCGCAACCATGACGAGCGCTGGCGTTACAACCTGTTCGCCGGCCGTGAATCCAAATTGCTCAGCAATTGGGAAGAGCAGGCCGATGGCGACATGACCGCTGGCGCGGCGTTCAACTTCCTGCTGCACCCGCGAGTGATCCTTGGCCTGAGTGGCCGGCAAGTGCGCGACAGCCTGCAATACGGCACGTCCATTGACTGGGCAATCGTCAACAACGCCAGCCTCTATGCCAACGTTTACCAAACCGAAAACTACGGCACTGGCATGGATGTGCAGGGGCTGTATTCCTACGGCAGTGGCAGCATCGTCGCCAGCCATAACCGCAGCTGGCTCGACACGACCCGGCTCTACGACACGCTGCCGGACGGCACGCGGGTACGGCAGCGCAACGTTTTTGTCGGCCAGACCAGCAACTCTTCGTTGTCATTGAATCACCGGCTCACCAGCAAAAGCTCGATCAATGCCCGGGTATCCCACAGTGAAGGCAACACCGAAGGCACGGGCGTGGACCTCGGGTGGACGCAGCGCACCCAACTGTTTGGCAGCGATGCCAACTGGCGGCTGTCACTGTTCGACCGGCCGGGCAGTTTCAGTTCAGGGGACGACCGCAATCGTGGCATCGACCTGAGCATCAACGTTGCCTTGGGTGGTCCCGGTGAGCAGATCTCCGGCAGTATTGGTACCCGCACTGCGCGCGACGGCGGTCGGGATAACAACGCGTCGATTACCTACCGCAAAGACCTGCAGGATCACCTGCTGCAAAGCGTTTCTGCGACCGCGATCACCGACACCTACGGTGTCGGGTTGAACGCGATGGCGACGATGCAATCGGACCTGGCCAATGGCGACGGTTTTATCCAGCGTTCGTCCTTCAACAACGACTTCACCGGTGGCCTGAACCTGGACAGCACCGTGGCCGTCGGCGGGCAGAAAATGGTTATGACCAGCCAGTACCACCGCAACGGTGCCGGCATGATCATCGACGTGGAATCGGACGTCGAGGACATCGCCCTGCGTGCCGACGATTTGAGCGGCGGCAGTGCGGTCCTCAAACCGGGGCGCAACTTCGTGCCGATCACCGCCTATAAAAGCAGCTCCGTCAGTTTCGACTTCGAGGGCAACGATGTGCCCGCCGCGACCATTCAACCGGCACGTTCCAGCTATCACCTGAACAAGGGCGGCGTGGAGTATCGCCAAATCAAGGTCATGAGAACCCTCACCGTCCTCGGTCGCCTGATTGACCCCCAAGGCAACCCGCTCAAGGGCCACCACATCATCAACCACGCCAGTCGTGGAGTGAGTGAAGTGGACGGCTTCTTCTCCATGGAAATGAACGCCGGTTCACCGACCCTGGAAGTGCGTCACGGTAATCAGTTGCTGTGTCAGTTCCGCCTCGACCCGAGCAGTGGGCGCACTGAAAACAACGTGCTGATGATCGGCGATTTGCGCTGCACGCCGGACACGTTGGCGGATGCAGCTTTCATCAATCGGACGGCGGGTTGATAGCCGCAGAACGTGATTAATCAACGAGGTAAGGGACGATGAAACGTCTGTTGGCATTATTTGGTTTTTGTTTGTTCACCCAGACTGCTCACGCCACACCGAGCATCAATATCGGCACTGTGTACGACTATCTGGACGGGGACAAAAGTACCTACCTGAAACGGGTTTTCAATGGCGGCGACAGCACCGCGTTTGTGAAGGTCAACATTCTCGAGATCCTCTATGACGCCGACGGCAAATCACAGGAAGTACCCCTCAAGACCCAGGGCGATGGCAGCGCCCGTGACGGCTTGATGGCCAGCCCGGCGCGGCTGATCGTGCCGGCCAATGGCATGCAGGGCACGCGATTGCTGTTCATGGGCGAGCGCGACAAAGAGCGCTATTTTCGCGTGCGTTTCGTCCCGGTGGTGCCCGAGAAAGAAGACGAGTTCGCCGTCTCCAGCGAAGAGCGTGAGGACTACAAGAAAACCCTCTCCGCCGGGGTCAACGTACTGGCCGGTTACGGCGCGGTGTTTTTCGTGCGACCCAAAGACGCACGTTTCGACAGCGCGATCGAAAACACCGGGGGCACTTATCGAATTCGCAACAATGGCAACACTGTCGTGGTGATCGATGAGTTCAAGGACTGCTCGGTTAAAAACGAACAGGACTGCCAGCCCACGACCAAACATCACATCCTCGCGGGCCGTACCTTTCAGTTCGAGAAACAGGCCGGTCGCGAATACCGTTTCACCCTGGTTGAAGGTGAAAAAAGCAAAAAACTGGACGTGAAGGGTTAACCCCGGGTGATGACTATGTTCAAAAAACTGACCTTCGTGTTTGTCTCGGCCATTGCCGTGTGGACCTCCACGCCGGTTTTTGCTGCCCGGGAGGAACACCGTTTCGATGTGTTCGTGACGATTCCGACCTTGGCGTTTTATGTGATTCCCGCAGACCCCGGCTGGATTCATCGCGAGCAGCAACTGCCGTGGAATCTGACAGCGTCGACGTTGGGCGGCTTGCGCAAGTATTTCGACGTCAAGAACGAGGCCGGTTCGATCGAAGCCCGGCTTGAAGGTCGACCGTATCTGTCCAACGGTACTGAGGCCCATGACATTGGTTTGCGGGTGATGTTCAACGGCAAATTGTTGAGCGAGCAGGAGAACAGCGAAGTGGTTTCCCTGACTGACGCAGCTGTAGGCAAACGCGTCTTGCTGGAAATCGTCCCGATGCCACCTGTCGATGGGGTGTACAAGCCCGGCAATTACTTTGGCAGCGTCAACATGATCTTCAACGCGGTGATGCCGGGTGCTTGATACCGATTTTATGAGGCTAAAGTGATGAACCGTTTTCAGCCATTCCAACGATGTGCAGGTGTGATTGTTTTGTTCTCGGTGTGGCTGTCATCGGCCTGTGCTGAGGAGGTATCGATTCAAGCCTCGTTCAAACCGGATTCGGCGAACCCGCAACGCAATAAATTCAAGAACGACACGCCGCCCAGTGGTTATTGTGCGGCGCGTCCCCAGGACTGCCTGGACAACGAAATGTTCAGTCTGCGGGTGCCGATCCAGTTCGACTCCAGTGGGCCGATCGCTGCCAATCATGAGGATCCACGCAAGGGCGCGATGATAAAAGTACCCGCCCAGTGGCGGGAATTGACGGTTCTCCATGAAACAACCGGCGAACCGGAAACCGTAAAGGTTCGCATCGCCGGTATCGGCTCCCAATTCGTGACCGAAGACGTCATCAGTCTGGTGGGCGGAGGAACCGACTATCGCGTCGCCCACAATCAATTGTGGGGCAGCAGTTGGGTGTACGCCCCCTCTCCCTGTCTTTACAGCGGCGTGGGTTTATTCGGCTCGTATTACTACGCTTTTTTCTGGAAGACCCCGATTGAAGGGGCGTGTGAGAAACAGGCCAAGTTCGATGTGCCTTGGCTGCACTATCAGTACGTTGATTTTGCCTATGAATTGGTAACCCCCAACCCATTAGGTATGTCCTCGGGAAAGTACGTTGGAAATCTGACCTACACGCTCGGCCCCGGGATGGACTTCGACATGGGCGACATCATGCAGCCCAGTAGTTCGATCCTGACCTTGAACTTCGAACTGGACGTCCAGCACACCCTCAAGGTCGATGTGCCGCCAGGTGGCAATCGCGTTGAATTGGTGCCCCAGGGTGGTTGGCAATCCTGGCTGACTCAAGGCCGAAAACCGACACGCCTGTTCCGCGACCAGACCTTCAATATTTCCGCCAGCTCACGCTTCAAAATGCAGCTGGAATGCCAATACGTCCAAGGCAATACCTGCTCGCTGAGTGACCCTCTGTCCGGTCACTTTGTGCCGCTGAACGTCAGCGTGAGCCTGCCCCATGGTTTGACAGACGCGGGTGGGCAAGCGGTCAATCGCCGCCCGTTACGGCTTGACGGCAGCGGCACGCAGTTGTTCCTGCCGGGGTTTTATGTGGACCGAAAACCGGGAACGCTGCATTTCGAAATACCCGCAAATGAAGTGGCGGAGATGATTCGACCCGGACAACAGCGGCAGTATTCGGGCAGCGCGACAGTGATCTGGGATTCGGAAGTTTAGTGGCTTCGCGCAAGCTGGGGCGCGTCACGATGTGGGGCCATGTGGCCAAGTTACCGATTTTAAAAGGCTAAGGGATGAACCATTTTCAGACGTTCCAACGAGCAGGTGTGATTGTTCTGTTGTCGGTATGGCTGTCATCGGCCTGGGCTGAGGAAGTATCGATTCAAGCCTCGTTCAAACCGGACTCGGCGAACCCGCAACGCAATAAATTCATCAATGACACGCCGCTCAGTGGTTATTGCGAGTACTACCCTCAGATGTGCAATGACAATGAAATGTTCAGTCTGCGGGTGCCGATCCAGTTCGATTCCAATGGGCCGATCACCGCCAACCACGGGGATCCACGCAAGGGTGCAATGATAAAGGTCCCGGCAATGTGGCGGGAGTTGACAGTCTTTCATGAAACCACCGGTGAGCCTGAGACAGTGAAGGTGCGTATCGCAGGTTTAGGATCTAACTACGAGACTGACGACGTAATCGAACTGGTGGGCGGTGCCGAAAATCATGGGGTCGCCCACCAACAGCTGTGGGGCAGCCGCTGGGTGAACGCACCTGCTCCCTGTCTTTACAGCGGTTTTGGGTTTTACGGAGCGCGTGCCTATGCTTTTTTCTGGAAGACCCCGACAGAAGGTTCGTGTGAAAAGCAGGCCAAGTTCGATGTGCCGTGGCTGCGCTATCAGTATCTGGATTTTGCCTATGAGCTGGTGACGCCTAACCCGTTGGGCATGTCCGCCGGAAAATACTTTGGAAATCTGACCTACAGCCTTGGGCCAGGAGCGGACTTCGACATGGGCGATATCATGCAGCCCAGTAGTTCGGCCCTGACACTGAATTTCACGCTGGATGTTCAGCACACCCTCAAAGTCGACATACCCCCGGGAGGCAATCGCGTTGAGCTGGTCCCGCAAGGCGGCTGGCAATCCTGGCTGACCCACGGGCGCAAACCAACGCGCCTGTTCCGCGACCAGACCTTCAATATTTCCGCCAGTTCGCGTTTTAAAATGCAGCTGGAATGCCAATACGTCCAAGGCAATACCTGCTCGCTGGGTGACCCCCTGTCTGGTCACTTTGTGCCGCTGAACGTCAGCGTGAGCCTGCCCCATGGTTTGACGGACGCTGGCGGGCAACCGGTCAATCGCCGGCAGTTACGGCTTGATGGCAGCGGGACGGAGCTGTTCCAGCCGGGGTTTTATGTGGATCGCAAACCCGGAACGCTGCACTTCGAGATTCTCGCAACTGAAGTTGCAGAGATGATTCGTCCCGGACAACAAAGGCAGTACTCAGGCAGCGTGACAGTGATCTGGGATTCGGAAGTGGGCTGAAAAAAGGTCCCTGAAGGTGTTTGATGATCACCTTCAGGGGACGCTCATCTGCTCAATTTACTGCCCGGCTCTTTGCAGAGCTGCCCGGGACAACATTCTGCTCAATTGTTTTTCCTCGTAGCCGATGTCGTTGAGCAAAGCGTTATAGCGCTCCTCAGTCATTCGTTCATCGGCGAGCGCGATACTTTCCGCAACGCCCAGTTGCCTGCCGAGGTCTTGTAATCGTTGTTTGAGCGCCCGTCGCTGGGCCAACTGCAATCCCTTTGAGTCGGCCCATGCTCGTTGAGCGTCCCGGAGTTCATCGAGCACGCCGGTCTTGAACTCATACTGTCGGGCATTGCGTCGAAACTCGGACGGGTAAGTGTCACGCAGGTATTTCTCCCAGAAGGGTTGCTCGATCATAGCGTTGATCAGCCCGTCGCCTTCCTCCATTGACAGCACGGTGTCAAAGGCCTGCTCGAGCATGTCGTCGCTCACTCCGGCCGTGGGTCGATACAGCATCCTTTGTGACTGCCACGGCAAATCGAGGCGCTGAGCAAGGCCGGTTTCATACGCCAGATGCACCTCAACCTCATCGGGGTTGCCGGAGCGGGCAGCAATATCGGCACTGGCGATATCGTCCACTCGCTTCAGGCGGGCGGCGCCTTTTGCCAGGGTCACCAGCTTTTTCTCAATGATTTCGGGTGACGTTGACAGCGCATACGCCTCGCTGGTGAGTACCTTGATTCCCATGTTGTTGAACGCTTGTGTACCGGCGTCTTCACAGGTGGTGGGTGCCGTGGCGATGTCGAACAACTCCTTGCGCAAGTCGCTGTCCAGGTCCATGGCCTCGATCATTCGCCATACCCGACTGCTGAGCAGTTCGCGCACTGTACCGCCGGCCCGGAAATCGGCAGAGTGAGTCAGGCTTTCGATCACGCTGAAGAACGCAGTGGAATCGGGTTCGGCCATCAAATCGATCCACGCTTCATGCCTGAAAGTGCCGAGCCCTGTCGCGGCGTTACTCCACCATTGGGAGTCGCTGGTCATTGGCCATTGCGCGATGGTGTTCAGAGCGGCGTCGGAGACAGGCTGACTGGGACTCAGGCCCACCGACCTTCTGTAGCCTTCGAAGGCGATACGGTTAGCGTCCGAAAGCTGCGCTGGCGTCAGGCGCGTGCGAGCCACCAGACGTGCCTCATCGGAGCCCGGTGTGACGGCAGGAATTTCACTAAGCGGGTTGTCCAGCAAGTCCAGGTAAAAGCCCCGGGGCCGATGTTTTTTGAAGAGCCCCTCGGGCCAGGTGGTGGCGCCGGTGTTGCCCAGACTCAGAATGCTCAGCTTAGGCATGCGCCCCACGTCCGGCAGCATTCCCAATTGCGGGTTGTCATCAAGGCGCAGCGTTTCCATACGGGTCAGATGCCTCAGTTGCTCGACAGCGGAAGGTGTCAACCTGATCTGATTGTTCATCAGACGCAGCGTTCGAAGAAAATGCATCTTGCCGATGTCTTCCGGTAGCTGGGCCAGCCGGCAGCCTCGTGCACTCAATTGTCGTAGATGAGGAAAGTTCTTCAACAGACCGCCGGGGGCTGTTGAAAAGGTCCCTCGGTCGAGGTTCAGGGTACTGACCTGATCCAGGTAGTACTTGATGTCGGGCAGCTTTTTCCACCAGCGCTCCAGATCGTAACGACTGAACTCCGTCGACAAGTCCAGTGCATAACCCGTTTCAACGGAGGTGCTGCGTTCGCCGAAGATGGTCGATTTTCGTTCGAAACATTCGATCAGGCGGTCGGCGATGTGCTGCCCGCCTTCATCCCTGAAAGAATAGGTGCCAGGACCCCAGCCGTCGTTTTTTTGAACCCGCCATTTATTGAGTGTCTCCTTCAGGTTGTACAAATCGCGGTCAAGTCGACGGATCGTCTTAATCGCCTCGTCGTGCGACTCACCAAGGGATCGAACAAACGTATTGACCTCCCGTTCGGACAAATGGGGATACAGATCCTGCACGCGTTCTTCCAGGGTCGTTGCCGATTTTGAGATCACGGGGCCCCGAAGAAGGGCGACTGTTTGTGGGTCTGCAACCGGGCGAATCGGTGGTTCAAGCAACGCTGTCCGACGCTCGGCGGGTGCCTCGGTTTTTGCCATCACCCATTGTTTAAACTGCCGACCCTGGCCTGTCCGGTAGCCCAGTTTTCTTCGTTTTTCCGCTGGCAAGGCGTAGAGGACCGAGTCGTAGAAGTCGCCTCCTTCATGCAAGGTATGGTCAGTGCCGTCGCGTACCTCGTATTTTGCATGTTCATCTCTGATCAGCAGCCGAACGGTCGTTGCCTTGTCACTGCCGACGCTGCAACGCAACGGCCCGTCAAAGGTGCCGTCACGCACTTCGATGCGTAAATCGTTGAACGTATCGGCGTGGATTCTAAGGGCGTTCAGCACCAGATTTTCGGTTTCGGGAGTCAGGAAGGCATCTTCATACAACCCCTCATAGGCATGGCTGGCGCGAGCCTCGAATGCCGCCTCCCGGGCCTGACTTTTCAAGTCCAATGGCACGCGTTGTTCCTGGGTCATGCGCTCCAGGTCAGCGCGGCTGGCATGGCCTAACAGTTTTTCCGCTGCACTGCGTGGGAGCGTGGGAGCGCTCTGTACCAGCTGTCGAAGCTGCGGGTCATCTGACCTTTCGCTGGACTGGTACTGCTGATTGAAAATATCCACTTTCAGGGCGTCTGCTTCATCAGCCAACAGATTGCGCAGTGCTTGCCGCTGCTCACCTTTGGGTACTCGCCGACCGAACAGGGCCCTGAGTTCTTCCTCGTCAAGAAACGCAAGGATGCTCTCTGGAAACCTGCCGCTCATAACGTGGGAGAGATCGGTGGAGAGTGTCTGACCGGTGGTCGCGTCGGGGTTTCCATACTGGCGAAAGCTTCCGGTCTGACTGGAATCCGCATACACCTTCAGCGCCTTGTCGGCAGGCCAGCCCTCGAGCGAGGTCGGGAGGTTTTCGAACCAATAGGAGGACGGGGCAAGCGGCTGCCCGGTGCGGATCTGCTCGCCGGCCTGTGCGACCTCCTTCTGAATTTTGAAACGTTTGAGGCTATCGTCCAGCAACGGCGGTGGCGGCGCATTGTCCATGTGCATCTTGCGCAGGGCGTTGTCCTCGGTGCCACTGATCGTACGGATCTGTTCGAGTTCGGTGTCGCTCAAGTCCGCCACGCTATGACCCAGACGACGCATCAAGGTCGAGCCTTCCCACTCGCGCGGGTTCTCGGCTTCGTGGGTCCAGGCGCCCCTGCCATTGTGTTTCAACTCGGGTCGATAGGCATCGGCGCGGCGTGGATGCTTGACGCGGTAGTTGCCCGTGAGCGGGTCCTGTTGCACGGCGTAGTGTTTGTTCTCCAGCGCCAGGATGTTCTGGCCTTCGTGGGTGTGCAGGCCTTGTTCATCGGGAAGGGAAGTGGCTGGCAACTTGAGGTTCGGCTGTTCGTAGGGTTTGAGGTCGGGGTGCCACAGGCGCTGTTGGCCATTGGGCAGTTGCACCGGTTTCATGCCTTCGATCAAGGGGGAGAGTTTCAAACGAGCGAGTTTGCCAATCTCTGCGCCCGCGGCGAAGGCCGCCAACTGGATGATGTCGGTCACCACCCCCATGACATGCTCGGCGGCTTCGATCCACTGCCCCTCGGCAAGGTCGACGATAGAGGTGATGACGTCGCTGGTGATCTGATACGCGGTGTACACCATCATCAATTCGCCCAGACCGGGTACGAACGGGGTGACGATCATCAGGGCCACGTTGAAGATGTCCGAGACGATTTTTTTGAAGTTGTCCCACCAGGCCCAACGGGCGTTGCTGTCCGTATCGGCGGTAGATACAGCAATGTGTCTGGCGTCATTGAGTATCTTGTTGAGCTTTTGCTGGTAGAGATGGGTCCAGACATCGCCCGTGATCAGTACAAAGTTAAATCGCACCTTGGGATTGACCACGGGCTCCTCCCGCCACACCGGGCGTTGGTCCAACGCTTCTTTTTCATGCTGCGTGACCTCGAACAGGCGTTGCTGGAGTTCGGCGAAAAAGTGGCCGCGCTGTGGTTGGGCGACGAACTGGCTGAAGTATTGGCGATAGGTCATTTGTGACGATTCGATGAAGTCGTTGTCGCGCAGTTGGCGAGTCAGCTCATTCATGAAGGCTTCGACTGAGGGGTATTCTTTCAGCGGGTGCTCGGGGTCCTGGGGAACGTAGGCGATCACTTGGGCAGCATTGTTGGTTCGATCGAGATTAGGCGAAATCAGCACGATGCCGGTCAACGGCGTGTCCAGGAGGGACATCTCGCCGAACTGCACAATCTTGCCTTTGAACCTGAGGTTGCGCTGGCCATCCAGCATGGCCAGCACCAGGTCGCGGGTGTCCCGCGCGATGTCGCCGGTTATGACCGCCAAATGTGTTGCTGCTTTGAACGCGGCCTTCTGACTTTCAACCACGTTGTATTGCAGCCAAGTCTTCGCAACCGGATTGTCGGGCAGCAAAAAGCTTTCAAGGTGTTGGGTATAACGCGCGCCAATGTCCAGTTCGCGACACAGGGTCTGGAACTGGGCGATGGACATTTTTCGTTTGATCGGCTTGATATCGAACAGCCCTCGCTCGTCGGGCTGGCTGATGAAGTCGGAGTCCGCTTCGCAGGCTTCGGATCGGGCGAAGTTATGCAGCGCCGCATCAAGCAGTGAAACCGTACGGGTCACGAAGCCCTTGGAAATATTGATGGCATACCAAGGCCGTTCTTTGGGAAGGTAAAGATGTAAGTAAGTGGTTTTTACATCGTCGTCGACGCCGTATTGTTCTTTCAGTGCGGCGCTCAACAAGGGTTCGGCGAATGTATAAATGTCTTGTAACTCATCAAGCACTAAATCAACTTTGTTTTGTGATGCCCAAAGTTTCAGGTTGGCGTCTTGTAATAAGTTGTGACTGAAGTTTGAGGCCGTGGTGATCCATTGCGCCGGGCCTGTCCGCGCGGTGTTGAGTTCCTGGATTCTCTTCACTGAAGCATTTTTGAACGTGTGAGGAATCCGACTTTTTATAAAGTCGTAATGGCGGCCTTTATTGTCGGGTGTACGTCCTTGTAAATCAGGCATTGTTTTAATAAACCTTGAACATGGAAGGAAGTCACCAGCCTATCCTCCATCGCCCAAAGTAAAAGTCTGAATTACTGCTGTTAAGTAAGGGGGCGTACTTGCAAAGCATTGGAATTATCAATGCCGAAAATAATTATTTACCACCTCCCTTGATGGCGCGGGCTCATCAGCGCCGCGCTACTTCGACAGGCAGACACTGCGTGTTACTTCCCGGTTGCAGATACGGCGTGAGAATCGGCGCCATGCCCTTGAGCACTTGCACTGGCAAGGCCGAAGTGAACTTGAAGGCCTCGGCCGTGCGCCCGGGCACGAACGCGGTCAGGGTGCCGAAATGGGTATCGCCTATGTAGAACACGAAGGTCGCCGTCCGGTTGATCGATTTCGAACTCAGAATCCGTCCACCCGAACCAATCGCTTCAATACGGTTGTCGCCGGTCCCGGTTTTACCGCCCATGGCCAACGGTTTGCCATCCGGCGTGATGAAACTGCCGGAAACACGTTTGGCCGTGCCGGCATCGACCACCTGCGACAAGGCTTCGCGCATGGCCGTGGCGACCTCGGAAGGCATCACCCGTTTACCGACATCCGGGTCATTGATCAGCTTGGTTTCATAGGGCGTGTTCGCCGCGAAGTGCAGGCTGTCGATGCGTAGAGTCGGCATCCGCACACCGTCGTTGAGGATGGTGCCGATCAGCTCCGCCAATGCCGCTGGGCGGTCGCCGGAACTGCCGATGGCGGTGGCCAGCGACGGAACGAGGTGGTCGAACGGATAACCGACTTTCTGCCAGCGCTGGTGAATGTCGAGGAACGCTTCGATCTCCAGCATGGTGCGAATGCGGCTGTCGCGGGCGCCCTTGTGACGGCTTTTGAACAGCCAGCTGTAGACTTCCTGGCGTTCGAACTGGCTGGCTTTGACGATCTGGCTGAACTTGGCGTCGGGGTTGTTCAGCAGGTAACCCATCAACCACAAATCGAGCGGGTGGACCTTGGCGATGAAACCCTGGTCCGGCAAGTCGTAGGCGCCAGGGCCGTAGTTTTCGTAGAGCCGTTGGAGGCGTTCGTCGGTCAGTTTCTCGGTGAGCTTGGCGCCTTTGAGGTGCGAGCGCACGAAGGTATTGAAGCTTTCCTGACTGGCCTGTGGCAACAGATAACGATGCACCGCAGCCATGCGAATCGGTGTCGGGCGCATGCTGTCGAGGAAGGTCTCGAGTCGCGCCTGGGTGTCTTTGTTCTTGTACTTCTTCCAGAACTTCAGCAGGAACGACGTGCCTTCGCGGTCGGCAAACGAGGCCAGGTATTCCTGACGCCGAGGGTCGCGGTCGTCCTTGAGCAATTCGGCGCTGCTATTGGGGCCGGAATACGTGGTGTAACGCACCAGGTCACGCATTAGCCGAATGAAAGGCAGGTTGATCGACTCACGTATCGCATCGCGCAGGGTCGGCATGCGGCCGTTGTCTTCGTTGCGAAAGTTATGGAACACGTGCAGCCCGCCACCAGTGAAAAAGGCTTCACCGGGGCTGGCGGAGTATTTGCGGTCCAGCGCGGCGCCCAGCATGGCCGGCAGGTTGCGGTCTTTATTCTGGATCAGGTAATCGACGGCCCAGCGGCTCAGACGGTCCTGGTCCGGGACGTCGACTTTCTTCAGTTCCGGGACGGTCATCGTTGCGTATTTATCGTGCAGCTCGGCCATGATCTGCAAATAGGTGGTCAGCACGCGCATCTTGGCGGTGGAGCCCAGTTCCAGCTTGCTGCCTTCATTGATATCGAACGGTTGGTCGGTGCTATCGGTCTGCACCCGCACCCGCGAGCCGTCCGGGGTCAGTTCGAACAGCGTGAAGCTGTAGCGCACTTGAGTGGTACTGGTGGGGGTCAGCAGGCGTTCGCCCATCAAGCCGATCTGCGCCGCAAACACAGGGTCGGCCAGATGCTTGAGGTACTCGGTGGCCTTGGTTTGCAGCTCGCCTTGCAGGGTGCTGGTGGCGGAGAGATCAAGGCGGTCGAGGTCGTACAACGGACGGTTGAGCAACCCGCCCAGACGGCTGCGTGCCACGCTGATGCCCTTGTTGGTTTCGATCGGCTGAATAGTTGGCTGTGTTTGCCAGTCGCGATAGGTCACTGTGCTGGCCAATGCCGCGGCCGCGAGTGGCGCATCGATCACGCTATTGAGTGCCAGCAGGCGAATGTGGCTGTCGGTGAGGTCGGCCAGTTCCTCATGACCCTTGGTCAAGTAGTGAGAAGGGCGGCGCTGGGCAATCATCAAAGACAGCATCTCACGCAGGGCCAAACCTTTTTCCGACATGCTTTTCGGATCTGTCGCGTTGCTGGCCAGCTGTTCGTTGGCCGCGTTGAAGTCGGCGCCGTACCAGACGCGCAAACCTTCGGCCATGCCATGCACTTCACCGTGGCCCGGTACTGCCGACAGGGGCACGCTGTTGAGGTAGTCGCGAATCACGTTCTGCCGGGCTTCGAGGGTCTCCGGCCCGGCCTGATAGGCGCGCACGCTGGCGGAAATCATCTGGCGGATTTTTTCCGCGCCGGACACGGTCAGGCCATCGGGCGAATGCCGGTACTTCTCAAGTTGCGTTGCCAGGGTACTGCCGCCCGCCGACTGGCCCGGCAGGTGCATCAGTTTGGCGACCTGGGACCACGCCGCCATGCCGAACCGCGGCCAATCCACCGCGGGGTTGGCCCGGGGCTGACGGGGGTCGAGCAAGAAGCGGTTTTCGATGAACAGCAAACTGTTGACCACCACGGGAGGGATCGCCGCAAAGCTTGAATACAGTTGTTGTGGGTATTTGTACTGGTAGAGCGGTGCCGCACGGCAATCAGTGATCGACAGTCCAGCCTGTATTTTCTCTGCATAGGGCACGAAAAAGCCCTTGTCGGTGTAGTCCATCAGCTTTTGGGAAAACCGGGTCTGTGACGCCACAACGTAGTCGCGTTTGATCAGACGCGGCAGGAATTCATCCAGAGAGCTGTAGCCCAGACGCAGGTCGAAAGGGCCTGCGCCCGGATAACGAATGGCATCGCTGGGACCGGGTTTCAGCTCGTAGCTCAGGGTTTCGGCGAATTGGCTGATTTCCCGGGATTGAAACTTCGACGTGCGCATTTCCTTGGCCGCGGCCAGCCCCACGACAATCAGAATTATCAGCAACAACAACCAGAAAGCCCCCCAGCCGTGCCGGGAACGACGAGGTTTTTCAGGTAAAGGCGCTTCATCCACACGTTCAGTCGGAACCACATCTTCACTCGAATCGGTTTGCCATAAAGCGCCCATAGTCGACTGATCCATTCACGCAGATTGAGAGGACTTGTCTGAAGCTTAGTCGGTGGTTGGCGTTGGTGAAAAAATTGTGGATACACAAATCTTGAATTCTCATCGTCAAGCACCTGTGGAAAGGAGCTTTTGTGGCGAGGGGATTGGTGAGGGGATTTATGTGGCGAGGGGATTTATCCCCGTTGGAGTGCGAAGCGCTCCCCTGTGTCCTTTCAGTCACATCGCATCCACAGGTTTTACGGCTGCTGCGCAACCGAACGGGGATAAATCCCCTCGCCACATAATTCCCTTCACCACATAAATTCCCTTCACCACATAAATCCCCTCACCACAGGGAGTTCGGTAGCCACAGAAGGGGAGTGACGTTACAACCAGCAGACATCCCAGAGGGGGTAATCGCCGATTTTGTCTACGAGCCCTGCTCTCAAGGGGTTGGTAACAATGTAACGAGCGAACGGTAGAAGCTCTTCGCCATCACGAATGGTTCGATCGTGATAGCCGGTTTGCCACAAAGAGCCACTTCGGCCGGTCGTTTTGTTCACTGCCTGGGCGCATCGGGCTTTGGTAGCACCAATGACATTCCCTAAATTGTCGTCTTGCAATTGCATCAGCCAATGAAAGTGATCAGGCATAACCACCCAAGCGATTGAATTCACCAGCCCGGAGTCGTGAGTCCGTCGCATTTCTGCGACAAGCAGGCGGCCCAAGCGCCAATCAGAAAATAGGGGGTGGCGATTGCGGATAACCGCGGTGATGAGATAAGCGCGACCGGTTTCGGAATGTCGGCCGAAGCGCAGGCGATGAGAGTTAGGTTGAGTAGGCAATCCATTGCTTCCTTACGTGATCGTCAAGTGACGCTTTCAGGCTAGTACGCAGTGGTCTTTATCGAAGCTAAGACTTTTGAGTGAAATTTCTGATTCCTTTGCAGGACTCATCGAAGTGGGCAGAGCCTTTGTGGAGAGAGGGCTTTTGTGGCGAGGGGATTTATCCCCGTTGGAGTGCGAAGCGCTCCCCTGTGTCCTTTCAGTCACATCGCATCCACAGGTTTTACGGCTGCTGCGCAACCGAACGGGGCGATGCGGCGTTCCGATAAATCCCCTCGCCACAACAGCTCTTCTCACCACAGAGAGGCACTTAGGTCTGGAATGCTTGAGTTAGAGCCATCTGGGGGGAATAAGGCCTAGGCAGGACCATGACGACGCACCATTGCTGTGCAATACTCCGCGCCGTTTAATTGGTGAATAATCCTACAAAAGCCAGGTAATGCCCCTCCGTAAACCGGACTTTTCCCGAGAGTTCTCGCTGAATGTTGTGGTTTATAGAGTGAAAAGCCCTGTAGGAAGCTTTTTATACTGCACGCCCCGCTGATCTTGCAGGTTTTGTCCTACAAGACGGGTTTGCCCACGAAGCAGACTCGGTTTCTCTGAAGCATTGGCTTACTGGTCAGCGCTTCAACACTCGGTGGTCATATCCAATAACAAGACGAGGTTGTACCCCTATGCCAGGCAATCACCTGCCCAATGGCGAGACCGCTCAAGGCGGCCCGCTCAAACGCGAACTCGGCGAACGGCATATTCGCTTGATGGCGCTCGGCGCCTGTATCGGCGTCGGCCTGTTCCTCGGTTCGGCCAAGGCCATCGAGATGGCTGGCCCGGCCATCATGCTGTCCTACATCATTGGCGGTCTGGCGATCCTGGTGATCATGCGCGCCCTCGGTGAGATGGCGGTGCACAACCCGGTTGCAGGCTCCTTCAGCCGTTATGCTCAAGACTACCTCGGCCCATTGGCGGGCTTCCTGACCGGCTGGAACTACTGGTTCCTGTGGCTGGTGACCTGCGTTGCGGAAATCACCGCGGTGGCGGTGTACATGGGCGTCTGGTTCCCCGATGTGCCGCGCTGGATCTGGGCGCTGTCTGCGTTGATCAGCATGGGCACCATCAACCTGATCGCGGTGAAAGCCTTCGGTGAGTTCGAATTCTGGTTCGCCCTGATCAAGATCGTCACCATCATCGCGATGGTGGTCGGCGGCATCGGCGTGATCGCGTTCGGCTTCGGCAACGACGGCGTGGCGCTGGGGGTTTCCAATCTCTGGGCTCACGGGGGCTTCATGCCCAACGGCGTGCAAGGCGTGCTGATGTCGCTGCAAATGGTGATGTTCGCTTACCTCGGTGTCGAGATGATCGGCCTGACCGCCGGTGAAGCGAAGAACCCGCAGAAGACCATTCCCAATGCGATCGGCTCGGTGTTCTGGCGGATTCTGCTGTTCTACGTCGGCGCGCTGTTCGTGATCCTGTCGATCTACCCATGGAACGAAATCGGCACTCAGGGCAGCCCGTTCGTGATGACCTTCGAGCGTCTGGGCATCAAGACCGCCGCCGGCATCATCAACTTCGTGGTGATCACCGCTGCGCTGTCGTCCTGCAACGGCGGCATCTTCAGCACCGGTCGCATGCTCTACAGCCTGGCGCAGAACGGTCAGGCTCCGGCCGGCTTCGCCAAGACCTCGAACAATGGCGTGCCGCGTCGCGCCTTGCTGCTGTCGATCGGTGCCTTGTTGCTGGGCGTGCTGCTCAACTACCTGGTGCCTGAAAAAGTGTTCGTCTGGGTGACGGCAATTGCCACCTTCGGCGCGATCTGGACCTGGGTGATGATCCTGCTGGCCCAGCTCAAGTTCCGCAAAGGCCTGAGCGCCAGCGAACGCGCCGGCCTGAAATACAAGATGTGGCTGTACCCGGTCAGCTCGTATCTGGCACTGGCGTTTTTGGTGCTGGTGGTCGGCCTGATGGCGTACTTCCCGGACACCCGCGTGGCACTGTATGTAGGCCCGGCGTTCCTGGTCCTGCTGACGGTGTTGTTCTACGTGTTCAAGCTGCAACCGACCAATGTGTCGCAGGGTGCGGTGCGTTCGGCTTCGTAAGGCGTAACACCTGAAATGAAAAAGCCCCGGTCCATTGGCCGTAATGCTGTTCACTTAAGCATTTGAGTCCTAGCTGGGCTTATCCGAAAATCCGATGCCAGACCTCTGGCATCGGATTTTTTATGTCTGTTCAACAGGACCTGCTCGACCTCGGCGACCTTTTCAACTTCTGCGACCTGAGCACCTTTACCCAAAACATCCCCATTGAGTGGGTAGCCTCTGCGCTGGATCTTTCCAGTCAGGCCACCATTCGCCGACGTCGCTTGCCTGCTGACCAGGTGCTTTGGCTGGTGCTCGGCATGGCGCTGTTTCGTGACGAACCCGTTCACGAGGTGGCCAGACGCTTGAACATTTGCGCCCAAGGCCTGGCCTCCGACCACCTGTTGGCCCGTAGCGGTGTAACCGAAGCTCGAAAGCGGCTCGGCGCCGATCCTGTTGAGTGGTTGTTCCGCAAGACGGGTACCCAATGGGGTGCAGAGCGCTATAGCGGTGACGCCTGGCACGATCTGCAGGTGTTCGCGGTAGACGGTGCGCTCTTGCGCACTGCGGATACGCCCGAGCTTCGGGATCACTTCGGCTCGGGAAATACTTCGACCGACCGCCAGACACCGTTTCCCATGATGCGTCTTGTGGCGTTGATGAATGTACGCTCGCACTTGATTCTGGATGCGCAATTGAGTCCCTACCGGCGCAGTGAAATGCGCTTGGCCGATGAGTTCCTGCAACAGATCCCCAACCACTCGGTGACGCTGTTCGATAAAGGGTTCTGGGGGGCTGAAATGCTGTCGAGCCTGAGCAAAGCCGGGATCAACCGTCATTGGTTGATCCCGGCCAAAAAAGGCATGGTCTGTGAGGAAGTGGCCCGTTACGGCCAGCACGACCGTTTGGTGCGCATGAAAGTCTCGCCGCAGGCTAGAAAGCGCATTCCGACTCTTCCAACGCACTGGGAAGCCCGCGAAGTCAGCTATGAAATTCAAGGCAAGCTAAAAACCGTCATGACGTCGTTGCCGGCCGATACCTACAACACCAAGGCGGTTGCCAGGCTTTATCAGGAGCGCTGGGAAATTGAATTGGGCTTCAGGGACATCAAGAGCTCGATGCAACAGAACGCAGTGACCTTGCGCAGCAAAAAAGTCGATCTGGTCTATCAGGAGGTATGGGGACTCTTGCTGGCTTACAACGTAATTCGTCGGGAAGCCAGTCAGGCGGCGGTGGCGTTTGGTCGAGCGCCATCGGACATCCGTTTCAAACCGGCCTGCCAGTACATCGCAGTCCAACTGATCGTCATGGCAGCGGCTAACCCGGTTTCAGCGACCGGGAGACGATTGGCAGAGTTGAGGGCAGGTATCGGAGGATTGTTTCTGGACCACCGCCCCAGGCCTTCGAGGCCAAGGACGGTGAAGATCTCAAAGACCCGGTTTCCAGTGGACCGTAAGGCTGCTCCGCTTAAGTGAACAGCATTACGGTCCATTGGCCGGGGCTTTTTATGTGCGCCCAGCATGGGCGCAATCTTGTGGGTGAAAGTCCCGCCGTAAGCTGACCACAGCGAACGAAGTGAAGCGCAACTGCATGAGGGCGACCGAGTGTGGGGAGGAAGCGTGGATCGAAGCCATGAGCCGATGTACAAGAACCGGATAGAAGGCGAAGCCGATCAGGGCGAGCGGGCATAAAACCGCGAAGCTCTTGTGGTCAAGGATCAGGTTGCGTAAATCCGGCGGTTGTGTGGTGAAGGATTGCGTTCTTACCTGGGGAGATCTCGCCTTGTGCCTGAAAGGGCGACGGTGCAAGCCGGAGCGAGAAGTCAGCAGAGGCCGTAGTAGTCTTTTTTTTTTTTTTGACGAAGGGCCGAACGAGAGAAAGCGTTATAGGCCATGTTGATGCGAACGACCGGAAGTCAGATGCCTGCCAAACGCGGGGCGGATGTGAGGACGCGAGCGGTGAAACCGTGAGAAGCCCCATCAGCGACGAGGTCAATCGCCCGCAAGATGAATCCGACAACGCAGGGCAAGGGCTGCTGGATCGGGCCTTTGCGAGAGAAAACCTGAAGCGGGCATGGAAGCGGGTCAAGGCCAACAAGGGAGCAGCGGGCGTCGATGGTCTGGATATTGAACAGACCGCCGAACATCTACTGAGCCAGTGGGCGGCGATTCGCGAACAGCTTCTTTCAGGCGTCTACCGGCCCAGCCCGGTACGACGTGTGGTCATCCCCAAACCTGACGGCGGTCAGCGCGAGTTGGGAATTCCAACGGTCACCGATCGCTTGATCCAACAAGCGTTGCTGCAAGTCTTGCAACCAGAACTCGATCCGACTTTCAGTGAACACAGCTACGGCTTTCGCCCGGGACGTTGCGCGCAGGATGCTGTTTTGGCGGCTCAGCGCCATGTGTCTTCAGGGCGAAGAGTGGTGGTGGATGTTGATCTGGAGAAGTTCTTCGACCGGGTCGATCACGATATTTTGATTGATCGTTTACGCAAGCGGATTGCGGATCGGGCGGTTATCCGGCTGATTCGGGCGTATCTGGATGCGGGAACGCAGATCAATGGCGTAGTCGAGAAAAGCCGCTGCGGGGCGCCGCAAGGCGGCCCGCTGTCGCCGTTGCTGGCGAACGTGCTGCTGGACGAAGTGGATCGGGAACTTGAACGTCGAGGTCATTGCTTCGTGCGCTATGCCGACGATGCGAATGTGTATGTTCGCAGCAAGAAGGCCGGGCAGCGAGTGATGGCCTTGCTCAAGCGTCTGTATGAAAAGCTGCACTTGAGCGTCAACGAGAGCAAGAGTGCGGTGGCGAGTGTATTTGGTCGCAAGTTTCTGGGGTACGCGTTCTGGGCTTCTCCACAAGGCGTCAAAAGGACAGTAGCGGTCAAAGCGCGTCAGCGCTTCAAACAGTGCATCCGCTGGTTTACCCGGCGCTCAGGTGGCCGCAGCTTGCAACAAGTTGTCGACCGATTAAGGCCCTACATGCTTGGCTGGAAGGGATATTTCGGCTTGTCGCAAACTCCCAGAATCTGGCGAGAGTTAGATGAATGGATACGACACCGACTACGAGCAATCCAGCTCAAGCAATGGCGGCGTAGTTCAACGATCTATCGAGAGCTGCGCAGGTTGGGTGCAAGTGAGGCTACTGCTCGCAAAGTGGCGGGAAGCTCTCGCTGCTGGTGGCGCAATAGCGCTCTTGAACTCAACCGAGTGCTCGATATAGCGTGGTTCGACAGAACGGGTTTACCGCGTCTCTCCTGACCTCAATCTCTCGAACCGCCCGGTGCGGACCCGCATGCCGGGTGGTGTGGCAGGGGAACGGCCTATGAAGGCCGTCCCCTATGCCGATTGGCTGGCAATCATGTGTCGAGCGAGCTTTTGTGGCGAGGGGATTTATCCCCGTTCGGCTGCGCAGCAGTCGTAAAACCATAGCACTCGGTATACCTGACACATCGCGCCTGCTGGTTTTGGGGCGGCTGCGCCACCCAACGGGGATAAATCCCCTCGCCACATGGTAACTATGCCGATATCAAGCGGCTGCGACCTGGACCGGGCGATTCAACCGCTTGTTGAAATCCAGCCACGCCCCCAGCAACGCCATCACCCCGGCACCCACCAACGCTGTAAAAACCTGCATGGCAAACGCATCGTCGGTCAGGGCGTTGAGCATGTCCGCCAAGGGCGCCAACAGCACGCCGAGGCAGAAAACTTCCAGTGAGTAGCGCCCCATGCGGCAGCATTGCTGCGCCAGCCAGTTTTGCGTCCAGCCGTTGCCGGGCAAGAGCCTGGCGGTGACATAAGCCAGCGCCAGGAAGTGCAGCAGACGGACCGGCGACAGATCGGTCTTGCTGATCGGGTACAACAAGTTGCTCAGGCTGGCTGGCATCACGGCATCGTGTATTTCGGGCCAGCGCCAGGAGACTGTAATCACGCCGGTCACCACCACGTACACCGCCGCGCTGACAAACAAGGGCTGGCGCAACAGGGGGCGAGTGTCGGGCAACCGTGGCCGCTGCCCGTGAATCGCCGCAAAGCCACCGAGGACAAACAGCAGTTGCCAGGTGACGGGGTTGAAGTACCACACACCGTCCTTGATTGCCGCAAGGTTCCAGCCAAACCGCGGTGCCAGCAAGTACACCGCCAATGACACCGCTACGACCGCCCACGGCTTGCGCACCAGCAACGGCAGGACCAGTGGCAAGCCCGCCAGCAGCACGATGTACAGCGGCAGCGGGTCCATCAGGTTCGGCTTGAAGCGCAGCAGCAACTCATCCGTCAACGCTTGCTGGGGGGTGGTGATGAAGTGATGCAGGCCCATTTCCTCCACCAGATCGCGGGTTTCCACATGACTGTTGGCGAAGAACACGATGCCCATCAGCATGGCCAGCAGGAAAATATGGGCCACGTAGAGCACCCAGGCGCGCCGCAGAATCTTCACGCAGGCGATCAGGTAACCATCGCGCGCAAGGATTTTGCCGTAGGCCAGCACCGCCGCATAACCGGCCAGAAACACAAAAATCTCCGCCGCATCGCTGAAGCCGACATTGCGCACCGTGAATTGGGCGAGGGGGTTTTGCGGCACGTGATCCCAGAAGATGAAGATCAGTGCCAGGCCGCGAAAAAAGTCGATTCGGTGATCGCGCTCAAACGTCATGACGGCGGGCTCGTGAACGGGTGTTGAGGTAAGGAGTAGCCAACGGCGCCAAAGGTTGCGCGCCACACATCGGCGGCGCACAGGGTGGTGTGATTCGCAGGTAATTGCAAAACCGGGATATTACGGGATGTCTCCAGGCAGGGCGGTGGCCCTACCGCTGGTCACAAAGAACCGCTGGTCTGAAAGACACGCTAACCTGTGATTTCTGACAGCAGTCAGGTTCAAAGTTTTATGACGTGAAACAGGAGGGTCACCATGAAAGTTTTATGGAAAGGATTTTCCAGCTACACGGTGGTCGGGGTCGCCAACACGCTGATCCACTGGCAAATCTTTTTCCTGTTGAGCGTGGGGGCCGGCTTCAGTCAGGCTGTCAGCAACCTGGCTGCCTTCTGCTTTGCCGCCTCGTTTTCCTTCTACATGAACGCGCTGTATACCTTCGATACCAAGGCGTCGGTCGGCGGCTATCTTCTATTCTTGGGAACCATGGGGGCGCTGAGTCTGGGCGTCGGCCATGCGGGAGACGTGTGGAGACTTCACGGTCTGCTGACGGTAGCTATTTTTTCGGCATTGAGCCTGGTGCTTGGCTTTCTGTTTTCAAAGTACGTGGTCTTTCGAGAGCGTAACGCATGAAAGTCTCGTTGATCGTTCCGGTATTCAATGAAGAACAGGCGATCAGCCTGTTTTATCAGGCAGTGCGTCGTGAGTTGAGGCTTGACCAGGCAGAGGTCGAAATCGTGTTCATCAACGATGGCAGTTCCGACCGGACGGCTGAGGAGGTCAAGGCCCTGGCGCAGGCTGATGAACAGGTATTGCTGATCAACTTCTCGCGTAACTTCGGCAAGGAACCGGCGTTGTTCGCCGGCCTGGAATATGCCACCGGCGATGCGGTGATTCCCATGGATGTCGATTTGCAGGACCCGATCAGCGTCATCCCGCGGTTGATTGGCGAATGGCAAAAAGGCGCGGATGTGGTGCTCGCCAAACGCCGGGATCGCGCCGCCGATAGTTACCTGAAACGCCACAGCGCGTCGCTGTTCTACCGTGTGCTGAACCGTATCGCGTACACCCGCATCGAAGAAAACGTCGGCGATTTCCGGCTGATGGACCGCAAGGTGGTCAACGTGATTCGCGCACTTCCCGAGCACCAGTTGTTCATGAAGGGTGTGCTGTCGTGGGCCGGGTTCACCACCGTGGTGGTGGAATACGAGCGAGCCGAGCGAGTGGCGGGCACCAGCAAGTTCAATGGCTGGAAGCTCTGGAACCTGGCGCTGGAAGGCGTGACCTCGTTCAGTACGGTGCCGTTGCGCTTGTGGACTTACGTCGGTGGCGGTATTTCGATCTTCGCGGTGCTCTACGCTGTGTACATGGTGCTGGACAAGATTTTCTTCGGTAACAGCGTCCCCGGTTACCCATCGTTGATGACCGCGATTCTGTTTCTCGGCGGCGTACAGCTGATCGGCATCGGCATCCTCGGTGAGTACATCGGCCGCATCTACATCGAAGCCAAACATCGGCCGCGCTATATCGTCAAAGACGTCGTCGGCGGCAAAGACCGGCTCGGGTTTTAGCATGGGCAGGTTCAGCGACTTTTTCAGCAAGGAACTCGGGCGCCGGCAGGTCTGGCTGTTTTTTCTGTTGGCGACCATTGTGTATGTGGTGCCGCTGATCCTCGCGGACTATCCGTATATCGATGACAACTGGCGATCCCTGTCGGCGGGTACGGCGTGGGCGGGGCAGGGGCGGCTGTTCACCGAGCTGTTCTACAACCTGCTGACCTTCAGCAATGCCGCGCCGAACATCTTTCCGTTGCCGCTGTTGATCGCCACGCTGGCCATGGCCGCGGCGTTGACCAGCCTGACGTTTCATTACTACCCGCAACCGACGATTGCTTGCTGCCTGGTGCTGTTGCCGCTCTGGTACAACCCCTTCTTTCTGCAAAACCTGTCCTATCAATACGACGGCCCTGCCATGGCGTTGAGCCTGGTGGCGGTCATCTACGCCATCACGTTTCATCACCCTTCGCGCATTCTGCAGTGGCTGGTGCCTTCCTTCCTGGTTGCCTTGGCGATAGGGCTGTATCAAGTGACCTTCAATGTGTTTCTCGGGTTGTGTTGCCTGGAGCTACTCAGGAGCGCCAATGAGAAACTGGCCTGGCCGAAGTGGTGCGAGTTGATCGGCTGGAAAATCGTTCAGGCTTTTCTGGGCTGCCTGATTTACGCCGTCAGTGCTTATCCGTTCACGCAACAGAATCGCACTCTGCTGCTGAACTGGACCGCGGAGCCGTTGCTGCAATTGCACGTCAACATCGTCAGAGTGCTGGAAAAAGTCGTGCTGCTGTTTCACGGCGGATTTGCCTGGGTGTTCGCCGCACTGTTGCTGTGTGCCATTGCCGGCGCGGTTCGCCTGGGGCTTAACGTCGTGGCGCGTCAGGACAGCACAGCGAACAAAATGCTGATCGGCCTGATCTGTCTGTTGGCATTACCGGTAGTAACCTTACTGGTGTCGGGTATGGCGCTGTTTTTCCGGGACTTCAATGAAGGGGCCAGGACACTGATGGGCTTCGCGGTCCTGTTGGTGCTGTTGTTCTATTTGAGCCATCTGGCGCTGGCACGAATCCACGAGCGGCTGCCGCTGTTGTTGATGGTTCCATTGTTGGCGATGCTGTCGCTGTCGTACGCCTATGGGCGGGTGCTGACCGTGCAGAAAACCTTCGCGTCCAGCGCGCTATTGAGTCTTGAGCACGACATCGCGTCGAATCGACAGTTGTTGGAGGCCAAGCGCATTTACATGTCAGTGACCTATTCCGATCACTGGCTGCTGGGGGCGGCGGGCTCGTTCAAGCAGATGCCGGTGCTGCACTATCTGCTGAACATCGATTTTTTCATGCTGGCCGAGAACCTGCCGAAAGTGGGCATCACCAACGTGGTGGCGGAGCAGGAGCGACGTAACGCGACCAGGGTGGGTTATCAGGGTTATCCACCGGTGGTGGAGAACCCGTACTACCGGATTTATCTGCTGGGCGATTACGGTTTTATTGTCATGAAAGAGCCGACCCCGATTAAGGCGCTTCACTGGTGAAGCGCGATGACAGGGGCCGTCGGGTTCAGGCCGCTACGACCTCGTTCGGCTCAAAACTGTCCGCCCGCGCCATTTGCCACATCCGCGAGTAAAACTCGCCATTCACGTCACCGGTCAGCAACTCCCCCGGTTTTAAAAACACATGCAACTGCGAGAACAATTTGATTTCGGTCGCCGACATGCGCCGTACCAAATGCTTGGCCGACAATTGCGAAGGATGTTCCAACCCGGCAGCGGCAAGCATTTCGGCCAGGGCCTTGAGGGTGTTGCGGTGGAAGTTGAAGACGCGTTGGGCCTTGTCCGGAACCACCAGTGCGCGTTGGCGCAAGGTGTCCTGGGTGGCGACACCGGTCGGGCATTTGTTGGTGTGGCAGCTTTGCGACTGGATGCAGCCGATGGCGAACATGAAGCCGCGTGCCGAGTTGGCCCAGTCGGCGCCGATGGCCAGGACGCTGGCAATGTCGAAGGCGCTGACGATCTTGCCGCTGGCGCCGAGTTTGATTTTGTCCCGCAGGTTCAGGCCGACGAGCGTGTTGTGCACGAACAGCAAGCCTTCGCGCATCGGCACGCCGATATGGTCGGTGAACTCCACGGGCGCGGCGCCGGTACCGCCTTCCTTGCCATCAACCACGATGAAGTCCGGGAGGATGCCGGTTTCCAGCATGGCCTTGGCGATGCCCATGAATTCCCACGGGTGGCCCAGGCAGAACTTGAAGCCCACCGGTTTGCCGCCGGACAGTTCGCGCAACTGCGCGATGAAGTGCATCAGTTCGATCGGCGTGGAAAACGCGCTGTGCCGCGACGGCGAAATGCAATCTTCGCCCATCAGGATGCCACGGGTTTCGGCGATTTCCTGGGTGACTTTGTGCTTGGGCAGAATCCCACCGTGGCCGGGTTTGGCGCCTTGGCTCATCTTGATTTCGATCATCCGCACTTGCGGCGTCTGCGCTTGTGCCGCGAAGCGTTCAGGGTCGAAGCGCCCGTCAGCGGTGCGGCAGCCGAAGTAGCCGCTGCCGAGTTCCCAGGTCAGGTCGCCGCCGTTTTCCCGGTGATAGGCGCTGATGCTGCCTTCGCCGGTGTCGTGGGCGAAGTTGCCGAGCTTCGCGCCCTGGTTCAACGCGCGAATGGCGTTGGCGCTGAGGGAGCCGAAGCTCATGGCCGAGATGTTGAACACCGACGCCGAGTACGGCTGCGTGCACTGCGGGCCGCCGACCGTTACCCGGAAACTGCTCGGGTCGCTCAACGGCGCCGGGCGCATGGAGTGGCCGATGAATTCGAAGCCCGACTGATACACATCGATCAACGTACCGAAGGGTTTGTCGGCGCTTTCGTTCTTGGCCCGTGAATAGACCAGCGAACGCTGGGCCCGGGAGAAGGGCAGGGCGTCGCTGTCGGATTCGAGCAGGTACTGGCGGATTTCCGGGCGAATACCCTCTACCAGATAGCGGATGTTGCCGAGGATCGGGTAATTACGGCGCACCGCGTGAGGGTTTTGCAGCAGATCGAACAGGCCTACGAGGCTGAGAATGCCGGTGACGGCGGTGATCGGCCAGAGCCAGTCGTGCTCCAGGAAGGGCAGACTGGCGAGGGTAAACATCACACAGACGGCAAAGAAGGCGTAGCGGCTCAGGAGTGACAGGCTCATACGGTTTCCTTGGGTTCGGACTTGGTTGTATTCAACACGGTGGAGCGTCTGGACAAAAAACACTGTGGGAGCGAGCCTGCTCGCGAAGGCGGTGGTTCAGTCGACTTCGATGCTGAATGATAGATCGCTTTCGCGAGCAGGCTCGCTCCCACATACAAGCACCTCAGCGGTGTGTCAGGCATTTTGGGCCTGGAGAAAAATTGAAAACAGCTCGGACTGGGATTTGATCCCCAGTTTGCTGTACATGTGTTTCTTATGGACTTTCACGGTTTCGACAGAGATTTCCAGCTTACGGGCGATTTCTTTACTGGAGCAGCCGCTGAGCATCAAGCGCCCGACATCCAGCTCCCGAGCGGTCAATTGTGCGCCTTTGAGTTGTTGCACCGACGCTTCCAGCTGCACGCGCCAGTCGGTTTGCGGCAGTGCCGGCGCGAGGGCCACGACCTCGTTGATTTCGTAGGGCAGGCGCTGGCGCAACAGGCCGAGCACCCAGGGCTGGATCAGCGACAGCAAGGCGATCTGCTGGCCGCTGAAACGTTGCTTGCTGCCCAGTGACAGGCACAGCGTACGGTCGCCTTCGAGCTGACAATTGAACTGGATTTCATCGGCCACCACATTCAGACGAAAGTAGCGCTGGTAATACTCGGTCAGCTCGAAATGCTCCGGCGCCACTTCCGACAGGCGATAGAGCCCGGTGCGCGACTGCTCGCGACAGGCGATGTAGAACGGATCGAGCAGGTACAAACCGCGCAGATAGTCCTGGAACAACTGATCGGGACTGCCGTCGGCGCCCGGGCATTCGGCGAACACTTGCGGGTGCTGATCGGCGCTGAAAAGCAACGCCACCCAGCTGTCGAAGGTCACGTACTGATCCAGCAACCGTACCAGCTGCGTCCAGAAATTGGGCTTGTCCAGGGCGTCGATCAGTTGCCCGACCGAGCGGTGCCACGCGATGTCGTCTAACGAAAGTGTCATGCCTCTACCCCTATCGGGTTACCCCAGCGGCGTGATTTCCCGGCCGGTGGCTTGCTGCGCATACTGGCGCACAGACACCGACCGGGCAATCTTTCTGCCAGCCTGGTTAAGAACAAGGAATACCCATGAAAGTCGAACTCGCCCAGTTGGCGGGCCGTGACAACGACACGGCTTACAACCTCGAACGCGCTCTGAAGGCGATGGCTGCCTGTGCTGCCGATACGCAGCTGATTGTGTTTCCCGAAACCCACCTGATGGGCTTCCCGTCGCTTGAGGCATTGGCCGAAACCGCCGAACCGCTGGACGGTCCGACCGTCAGCGCGGTGCTGGCTGCGGCCCGTGAACACAATATCGCCGTGGTGATCGGTATGGCCGAGAACGACAACGGCCGCTTCTACAACACCACGCTGCTGATCACCCCTGAAGGTATCGCGCTGAAATACCGCAAGACGCACCTCTGGGCGTCGGATCGCGGTGTGTTCGAGGCCGGCGACCGTTACGCCACGTGCGAGTGGAACGGTGTGCGGGTTGGTCTGCTGATTTGCTACGACATCGAATTCCCGGAAACCGCCCGTGCCCTGGCGCAATTGGGTGCCGAACTGCTGATTGTCACCAACGGCAACATGGACCCTTACGGCCCGACTCACCGCACCGCGATCATGGCCCGCGCTCAGGAAAACCAGGCGTTTGCGCTGATGGTCAACCGGGTAGAAGAGGGCGATGGCGGGTTGGTGTTTGCGGGCGGCAGTGCGCTGGTGGATCCGCTGGGCACGCTGTTGTTCGAGGCCGGGCGTGAGGACGGGCAGTTTGCGGTGGAACTGGACCTGAATCAGCTGACGGCGGCGCGGCAGGATTATCGGTATCTGGATGATCAGCGGCTGCGGTTGCCGGGGGAGATTGTTGAGCATGCCAATGGGCTTCGGGAATTGATTATTCCGGGGCGTTAGACGTTGCGTGGGGTGTCAGTTGGAGCCGCCCCTCACCCTAACCCTCTCCCGGAGGGAGAGGGGACTGACCGAGGTGATGCAAAGCTCTACATCGACCTGAATAACCGAGTCGAACACAGGATTTGAAGCACATGGAGATCTGCCCCCTTTCCCCCTCTCCCCCTGGGGAGAGGGTTGGGGTGAGGGGTGGCTTTTGAAGTAGACGTAAATTTTTGCCGAACTCGGCTCTGCCATAAATCTAATAAATTCGGAGTAGTCGCTCATGGCTCGTTTGCAACGCACCCTGTCATTGGGTTCGGTGGTGCTGTTCGGCATTGCCTACATGACGCCGATCATCGTGCTCGGCACCTTTGGCATCCTCGCTCAATCCACCGCCGGCATGGTCCCGGCCGCGTACCTGGCGGCGCTGGTGGCGATGTTTTTCACCGCCATGAGTTACGGCCGAATGGCCTCGGCGTTCCCCGTCGCTGGCTCGGCCTATAGCTATGTACGCAAGGCGATCAGCCCGAAACTCGGTTTCATCGCCGGTTGGGCCGTGCTGCTCGACTACCTGTTCCTGCCGATGGCGATCTGGCTGATCGGCGCGGCCTACCTCAACTCAGCGTTCCCGGCCGTGCCGCAGTGGATCTGGGTGCTGGCGTTCATCGGCATCACCAGTGCGATCAACATCGTCGGTCTGAAACTGGCCAACGGCATCAACGCGTTACTGATGCTGGTGCAGTTCCTGGTGCTGATCGCCTTCGTTGCGCTGTGCGTCCATTACGTCGGTGGCGATGCGAGCACGCCGTTGTGGTCGGTCAAACCATTCTTCAACGGTGACATGCAGATGCCGCTGATCATGAGCGGTGCAGCCATCGCCTGTTACTCGTTTCTGGGGTTCGACGCGGTCAGCACCCTGACCGAAGAAACCCGCGACCCGCGCCGCACCATCCCGCGAGCGATCATGCTGATTACCCTGATCGGCGGGTTGATCTTCGTCAGTGTGTCGTACTTCGTGCAGATCGCGCATCCGTCGTTTCAGTTCGACAGCGTCGACTCGGCGGCCTATGAAATTGCCCGCAACATTGGTGGCGACCTGTTCGTGTCGATCTTCCTGATCGGTCTGATCGTCGGCCAGTTCGCGTCGGGTCTGTCGGCTCAGGCCAGCGGCTCGCGGCTGTTATTCGCCATGGGCCGCGATGGCGTGCTGCCAAAATCGTTCTTCGGCACCTTGCATGAACGCTTTGGCACGCCGGTCAACAGCATCCTGCTGTGCGCCGTGGTCGCTTTGCTGGCGCTGAAACTGGACGTCACCACCTCAACCTCGTTCATCAACTTCGGCGCGTTCCTGGCGTTCAGCCTGGTGAACCTGTCGGTGATCTTTCACTACTGGATCGGCGGTGAGAACAAAGGGCTGCGTGAATTCGTGTTGTTCCTGCTGTTCCCGTTTATCGGTCTGGCGGCGGATTTGTGGCTGATGGTCAGCCTCGATCACCTGGCGATCTATCTGGGCTTGAGCTGGCTGGCGATTGGCGTGGTGTACCTGGCGGTGTTGACCGGCGGCTTCCGTCGCCAGCCACCGGAGATGGATTTCCAGGAGGCCACATAATTGCCTGACGGGTGAGAAAACTGTGGGAGCGAGCCATGTGGCGAGGGGATTTATCCCCGTTGGGCTGCGGAGCAGCCCCGGCATTTCAAAGTTAAACCGCGTTTACGACTGCTTCGCAGTCGAACGGGGATAAATCCCCTCGCCACACAGGCTCGCTCCCACATTTTGAATTGTGTTCAAGCGGCTGATTTTGTTTGGTGCACCGGTAGCTCAACCCTGAAGGTGGTCCCCACGCCAACTTCACTGCGCACCGTAATATCCCCCCGGTGTTTTTTCACGATGCCATAGGACAGGGACAACCCTAGCCCTGTCCCTTGGCCCACCGGTTTGGTGGTGAAGAACGGGTCGAAGATTTTTTGCAGGCAGTCCGGCGCAATGCCGGCGCCGGTGTCTGCGACCTCGATCCACACCGTTTCGGCTTCAAGCCCGGTGCGCAAGGTGATGGTGCCACGCTCCGGGCCGATGGCCTGAGAGGCATTGACGATCAGGTTCATGATCACCTGATTGATTTGCGACGGCAGGCATTCGATGTCGGGCAGGTCCTGATATTCCTTGAGCACATCGGCCTTGTACTTGAGTTCGTTGGCGACAATGTTCAAGGTCGATTCGATGCCCTGTTGCAGATTGGCCCACTGCCATTCCTGATTGGAGTCCACCCGGGAGAAGTCCTTCAGGTCCTTGACGATCTGCCCGACCCGGTTGATGCCGTCCTTGGATTCCCTGATCAGCAGTGGAATGTCCTCGCGCAGGAACTCCAGCTCGACCCGTTCGCGCAGTTGGTGCAAACGCTCGATGAGCTCGCTGGAGCCGATCGCCTCTTCCGCATCGCGATAGGCGTCGAGCATTTCCTGCAGTTGTTTGAAGTAGCCATCCAGGGTGCCGAGGTTGGAGGAAATGAAGCCGATGGGGTTGTTGATTTCATGGGCGACGCCGGCCGCGAGTTGCCCCAATGAGGCGAGTTTCTCCGATTGCACCAACTGACTTTCAAGTTGTTTGCGCTCGTCGATTTCCCGCTGCAACTCAACGCTGGCGTCTGTGAGCTGCCGGGTTCGGTGTTCGACCATCTGCCCCAAATGGTCCATCTGCACGCTGGCCCGTTCGGTCATGTCCCATTTGGTCAACAGGGTGTTGGCCATCTGCTGGACTTCAATGTTGTCGAACGGCTTTTTCAGAATCAGCAGTCGATCATGGGCCTGCAATCGATCGAGCAGTTCATCCCAGGAATAGTCGGAATAGGCGGTGCACACCACCACTTGCAGGTGCGGGTCGGCCTGCCACAAATGTTCGATGGTCTGCGCACCGTCCCAGCCCTCGGGCATGCGCATGTCGACGAAGGCCAGGGCGTAGGGGCGGTTTTCCTGCAAGGCTTCGTTCAGTTTGCCCAGGCCTTCCTGGCCGCCATAGGCCGAGTCCAGCTCGAACAGCGCACCGGTTGATTTCACTTCGCTGCCAAACAGCGCGGCCTCCATCTCGTCCAGTTCGACGGTCTGTTCCGGCATGGGCATGAGAATCTTGCGGAAGTCCACGTGAATGGACGGGGTGTCATCGATCAGCAGAATGCGTCGGTTCGAAAGCTCGCTCATGCTTCCTCCCTTACGGTTTTCAGCGGGATCTGCAACGTGAACAGCGCGCCTTTGCCCGGTCCGTCGCTATGGGCGGTGAGGTGGCCGTTCATTTCGATGGCGGCCAGCGCGCAGCTGTGCAGGCCGAAGCCATGGCCTTCCTTGCGGGTGGTAAACCCGTGGGCAAAGATGCGCGTCATGTTTTCCTCGGCGATGCCTTCGCCGTCGTCCTTGACGCTGACTTGCAGGATCTTGTCTTCGACGACTTTCACCCCCAGGGTCATTTGCCGCTGGCGGTTGCTGAGGTCGGACATGGCGTATTTGGCGTTGCTGATCAAGTTGATCAGAATCAGCAACAACCGGTGCTTGTCGCCCATGACCTGCGGTACATCGCTGTACTCCTTGACCACCGTGACGTGGTGTCGGGTCAGGGCGCCGGAGTTCATGCGCAGAGCGTCTTCCAGCAATTCGCTGATGTGCAGCGGTTCCATCAGGCTGTTGGCGCCCGCGTAGGACTGCTGGGTGGCGACGATGTCCTTGATGTGGTCCACGCTTTTGGTCAGCTGGGCCAGTTCTTCGGTCATGCCTTGTTGTTCCAGGGCTATCGCGTCCACCAGTTGATTCAGGTAACCCGGTAGCAATTTGCCTTTCGCGTCCTCGGTCAGAAAGGTGCCGAGGTCACCTTGATGGTCGTTGATCAGCTGCATGGCCTTGCCCAGGCCCAGCGCCTTGCTGCCGCGCAGTTTGCGGGTCACCAGGTCGGCCGAAATGTTCACGCTGTTGAGCACGTTGCCGACGTTGTGCAGCACATTGGTGGCGATCTCGGCCATGCCGGCCTGGCGCGCTGTGTCGAGCAGTTCGCTCTGGGTATCCTTGAGTTCGCGGGTGCGCTCTTCAACGCGCAGTTCGAGGTCCTCATTGGCGGTTTTCAGGGCTTTGTTGACGCGATTGATCACGGTGAAACTGCGCATCAGGTGAATCGCCAGGTACACCAGCAACAACACCAGCAGCACCGAAAACAACAGCATGTAGAAGTGATAGCGCTGGTCGACCGCATCGGTCCGCTGCTGATCGGTGTTCAGCAGGTTGGTAATGTCGTCCAGGCGTTCGGCCACGGGAACGTCTTCGATGTTTTCCAGTAACCGATTGACCACCGGCTGCTCACGCAGGATCAGTGAAATGTGGTTGCTCAGAATATCGATCGGACTGTGGAACTGTTCAGGTAGACGCTGTTTGTTCACCCCCAGTTTGTTCAGCCCGAGCAGGATGTCGGCGGCCCTGTCTTCGGAAGTGACCTGGGCGAACTCCAGGCTGCTGAGCAGTAAGTCATACGTGTCGGTGGCAATGTTCTGAAGTTGCAGTTGGTCCTCATCCACCAACCGGGACAGCTGTTCCTGAATGTCGTCCTCGGCGGTGGGCAGGAACGCCAGTGAGTTGCGCAGCACGGCGTTGTGAGACTTGAACTGCTCCACCAAGCGGGTCTTTTCCAGAATGGCGGTCAGGTACGCCTCATGGCTGGCGCGCCAGATGGGCGAGTCGTTGCGGCCATGGTTCGACTCCATGGTGTCGAACCGCTCCCACAGGTTCGTTATCTCGGTCAGTGGTGAGACCAACGGATCATAGTTATGACTGATGGCGATCCTGGCCTTGAGGATCTCGGTTTCCCATTGTGCATTCAGTTGCTTGATCCGGCCGATCAAGTCCCGGGATTCGGTGTAGGTCGTCGTCTGGTTCGAGCTGGATTTGAGGTACAGGAACAGCAGCACTGAAGCCAGCATCAGAGCCACTACGCCGAGCAACGCCAGGTTGCGGCGGTTAGACATTTTCATAAGGGCTTGCCCCCCCATTCACCGGTCAGGGTCTTGAGGAATTTGATGATCAGCGTCTTGTCGTCGGCAGAGGGAATACGACCGAGCTGGAACTTGAACATCACATCCACCGCTTCTTCGAGGGTTTTGGCCGAGCCGTCGTGAAAGTACGGCGCGGTCACGGCGACGTTGCGCAGGCTCGGGACCTTGAACACGTTGCGGTCCTCTTCGTCTTTGGTGACCAGATAGCGGCCCAGGTCGGCTTCGGTGGGGTTGCCCCGAGTTTTGAAGTAGTCGCCCATGACCCCGAACTTCTGGAACATGTTGCCGCCGATGTTGACGCCCTGATGGCAGGCGATGCAGCCGTAGTCCTTGAAGCGTTGGTAGCCGTATTTCTCATCGAGGGTGAGAATGTCGGTATCGCCTTGCAGGTATTGGTCGAAACGCGAGTTGGCGCTGATCAGCGTGCGTTCATAGGTGGCCAGGGCATTCTGCACATTGTTCATGGTCACGCCGTCCGGGTAGGCGTTGGCGAACGAGGTCTGATAAGCCGGATCGGCGGTCAGCATCTGCACCACATGCTCCCAGTTACTGCCCATTTCACTGGGGCTTTGCACCACACCGTGGATCTGGGCTTCCAGGGTGTCGGCGCGGCCGTTCCAGAATTGCCGGAAGTTCAGGCTGGCGTTGAACACGCTGGGCGTATTGATCGTCAACGGAAGGCCGGCGAAACCGATGGAAAACGCCTTGTTGTCGGCGCCGCCGTTTTCCAGTCGATGGCAACTGGCGCAGGACAGTGAGCTGTCGACCGACAAGCGCGGTTCATTGAACAACTGGCGCCCGAGTTCGACCTGCAGCGGATTCTGCCGGGGCACTGCCGGCAGTGGTTTGAGCGGTTCATTCAGCGGCGCGGCACCGGCGCTCAGGCAGAGTCCGAACAACGGCGCCAATAGCAGACGGGGAAAGGAAGGCGACATCTGATAATTCCTTGGCGTAGGGCCTGTGTGTCGTTGCGCATCGTTCACGTGGCTGCGGATGAAGAGGGCTTCACCGACCCCAGATACCGGACGAAGGCGTCCGGCTCCACGGCTTTGCTGAAATAGAAACCCTGGCCTTCCTCGCATTGATGGGCCTTGAGGAAATCCAGTTGTTCGAGGGTTTCCACCCCTTCGGCAATGATGGTCAGCTTGAGGCTCCGGCCCAGGCTGATGATGGCGCTGACCAGCGCGGCGTCGTTGCTGTCGCTGCTTAAACCGCGAATGAACGACTGGTCGATTTTCAGCACGTCGATGGGAAAACGCCGCAAGTAGCTCAGGCTGGAATAACCGGTTCCGAAGTCATCGATGGCCAGTCGCACGCCCATGGCTTTGAGCCGGGTCAGGGCGGTCACCGTGGTTTCGACGTTCTGCATCAACACGCCTTCGGTGATTTCCAGCTCCAGCAAGGCCGGTTCCAGACCTGTTTGTTTGAGGGTCTGTTCGATACCGTCGACAAAGTCCCGCTGACGGAAATCGATGGCCGACATATTCACCGACATACAGATCTTCGGCAGCCCCGCAGCCTGCCAGGCGCAGGCTTGTCGGCACGCCTCGGCCAGCACCCATTTGCTCAACGGCACGATCAAACCGCTGTCTTCGGCCACACTGATGAAGTCCGAGGGGTAGACCAGGCCGTGCCCCGGTTTTTGCCAGCGAATCAACGCCTCGGCCCCGACCACCTGGCCACTGCCCAGGTCCAGTTTGGGCTGGTAATGCAGGACAAATTCGTTGCGCTCCAGCGCCAGGCGAATGCCGCTCTCGATGCTTTGCTGATCCCGGGCGCGCTGGTTCATCTCGTCGATGAAAAAACTGAAATCGTTCGGGCCGCTTTCCTTGACGTTGCGCATCGCGGTTTCGGCTTTCTTGATCAGCGCGATGGCATCGAAGCCGTCGTCCGGGTAAATGCTGATGCCCAGGCTGGCCGTCACGCTCAGGTCGTGGCCGGCAATGTGTTGGGGCGCGCGAATGGCGTTCAAGAGTTTTTCAGCGATGCCCTTGGTTTGCTGGGGGTGGCGGACATCGGCGAGGATCACCACGAATTCGTCGGAACCGTAGCGGAACACCGAATCGGACTCGCGCACCGTCGCCACCAGATTGCGGCCGACTTGCTTGAGCATTTCGTCCCCGGCCGGATGGCCCAGGGCGTTGTTGATGCGCTTGAAGCGATCGAGGCCCAGAAACATCACGGCCAGTTGCTTGTCATGGCGCCGGGACAGAGCCAGGGACTGGTTCAACCGGTCACCGAGCAACGTGCTGTTGGGCAGCTCGGTCAGTACGTCGTATTGCAACAGGTGCGACACCTTGAGCAATTCGTGGACCCGCGCCTCGATGGTTTTCTCCAGGCTCAGGACCTTCATTGCCGCGTCCTGTGCCATCTGCCATTTCCAGGTCAGGGCACTGGCCATCTGGCGGATTTCCAGGCTGTCGAAGGGTTTTTTCAGCACCAGCAACTGGTCGCCGAACTCCAGCCGTTCGGCCATGTCTTCCCAGGTGTAATCGGAAAAGGCCGTGCACAACGCGATTTGCAGGTGAGGATCGGCCTTCCACAGTTGTTCGATGGTTTCCAGGCCGTCCCAGCCCGGTGGCATGCGCATGTCGGTGAACGCCATGGCATAGGGGCGACCTTCGGCCAGTGCGCGCGTGACCAGTTCGAGGGCTTCCCGGCCCTGGTAGGCCGAGTCGAGCTGGAACGTCAGCCGATCAAGCTGCACGGTGCCGAACAGGGCTTCTTCAGCACCGGCCAGGGTCTGTTCACCTCCGGGCTCTTCACCTTCGATCTCAGGGCCAAGAATCTTGCGAAAATCCTCATGAATCGAGGGCGTGTCGTCGATGATCAGGATGCGCCGGTTGGTTCGCACGAAAGGCGTTTTCATCCTTTGTCCTCCGTGGAGTGTGGCGGGTTGTCCAGAATCGGCCCCATGTCGTGGTTCGGGGGCACGATGCTGCCGGCCTTCAGCAGCTCGGCGGCCTGCTGGCTGCTGACCGCTTTGCTGAAGAAGTAACCCTGGGCGTTCATCGGTGAACCGGTGGCCATCAGCGAGCTGCGCTGCTCCTGGGTTTCGACGCCCTCGGCAATGATGCCGATCCCGACTTCACGGGCGAAGTTGATGATGGCGCGCAGGGTGTTCGCGCTGGCCGGATCGCGGGCGGCGGTGTCGATGAAGGCCTGAGCGAGTTTCAGGTGATTGACCTGGTAGGTCTTGAGGTAGTCGAACGAGGAGTATTCGGTGCCGAAGTCGTCGATGGCGATCTTCACCCCCAGCTCACGCAGGCGCGGCAGCACATCGTTGTGGGTCCATTTGGTCTGGGCCAGCGTCGCTTCAGTGACGTCGAAGCGTAGGTCCCAGGGGCAGAGTTCCCAGCGCGCGGTGGTGCGCAGCACGTCATAGATCAGTTCGGGACCACTCTTGAGTTGGGCCAGGGACAGCTTGATCGCAATCACCGGCGGCGCCATGCCTTCGTTGCGCCATTGGCGCATTTGCTGGCAGGCGCGATCCAGCACCCAGTGACCGAGCGCGACGATGGTTCCGGTCTTTTCCGCGGCGGGCAGGAACGCCGAGGCTTCCAGTAAACCGCGCTCAGGGTGGTTCCAGCTGACCTGAGCTTCCATGCCGAGGATTTTGCCGCTGCTCAGGTCCACTTCCGGCCAGTAATGCAGTTCGAGTTCTTCGTGTTCGATGGCCGCTCTCAAGTCGCTGGCGATGGTCATGCGTTCGACCACCTCCTGATTGATCTCCTCGGAGTGGAAGTGGTACTGGTTGCGGCCCTTTTCCTTGGAGCGATACAGCGCCATGTCGGCTTGGGTCAGCAGACCGTCGGCGCTGGTGCTTTCCGGGGTGCAGCTGCTGATGCCGATACTCACCGAGACCCGCACATCATTGCCGGCCAGGGAGTAGGGCAGCACCAGCGTGTCGCGGATCTTGGCGGCCAAGGCCGCGGATTGGGTCGGGTCGCCGACGTCCAGCTGCAAGATCGCGAACTCGTCACCGCCGAGGCGGGCGACCACATCGTTTTCGCGCACACAGGCCTTGATCCGGCGGGAAACCTCTTGCAGCAACAGGTCGCCTACCGGATGGCCGAGGGTATCGTTGATGCGTTTGAAGTGATCCAGGTCCAGGTAAAACATGGCGAACGGTGCTGCCCCCCGACGAGCAGCGGCGAATGCCTGGTGCAATCGCTCGATCAGCGTCGCACGGTTGGCCAGCCCGGTCAGCCCGTCGGTGCGGGCCAGCAGGGCGATTTTCTCTTCGGCCAGTTTGCGTTCAGTGATGTCGATGATGATGCCTTCGACTTCCAGCAAACGGCCCTCATCGTCGCGCACCGGGATGTAGCGGTTTTCCACCCAGCGCCAGGCACCGTCGCCGGTGCGCATCCGAAATTCGATGGAAGCGCCCGCCGCATGGCGGTCCAGCACCCGGGCCATGGCGGTGTCGACCTTGGTTTGATCATCGGGGTGGATCAGTTCCTGGGCCCAGTTGGCCGAGGCCACGAGGTTCGCTGCGATGTGACCGTACTTGGTGATGTTGTGCGAGATGTACATCAGCGGAAACCACGGCTCGCCCCGCAGCCGATACAGAATGGTCGGGCTGTTCTGCACAATGATGTTGGCATCGGACAGCTCGCGGGTGCGCTCCTCGACCGCTTGTTCCAGCAGCGACATTTTCAGCGCCGCGTCTTCGGTCATTTGCCACTTGGCCGTCAGTGCGCTGGCCATCTGGCGGATTTCGATGGCATCGAAGGGTTTTTTCAGAATCAGCAGGCGATCGCCCAGTTCCAGGCGTTCGTCGATGTCTTCCCAGGAATAGTCGGAATAAGCGGTGCAGAGCGCCACTTGCAGCTTGGGATCGACCTGCCACAGCCGTTCGATGGTTTCCAGCCCGTCCCAGCCCGGCGGCATGCGCATGTCGATGAAGGCCATCGCGTAGGGCATGTCGTTGGCCAGCGCCGTCTCGACCTTGTCCAGGGCTTCGAGGCCCTGAAACGCCGAGTCGAGCACGAAGCTTTGCAGCGACAGCGCCGCAGGGGTGCCGAACAGGGCATTTTCGGCGCTGATCAGGCTGTCGTCATCGATCGATGGCGGACTGAGGATCTTGGCGAAGTCCGCA
This sequence comes from Pseudomonas sp. LB3P25, assembly GCF_054897985.1. Classification (NCBI taxonomy): domain Bacteria; kingdom Pseudomonadati; phylum Pseudomonadota; class Gammaproteobacteria; order Pseudomonadales; family Pseudomonadaceae; genus Pseudomonas; species Pseudomonas sp. LB3P25. The sequence goes on from NZ_CM142711.1 coordinate 1,492,125, forward strand.
TGAATCGAGGCGGTGTCGTCGACGATAAGAATCCGCCGGTTGGTCCGTGCCAGCAGCGTATTTATCGACATACGCCAGTACCGGCAGCAGTTTGATGCGGTGTACTCATATGGGGGCTTCCTTTCCCTGATCACCTGGCCGAACGTACAGATTATGGATCCGAGTCAGCTGAGCATAGACGTCTGTCCAGTACTTCGCGCAACTCAATCAGCTGAATCATTTCCGTTGGCGGGCTAAAAATCATCTAGCCTGTAGGTCAGGCTCCGGCAATAGGGGATGTTTGCCGGGTCCTGTCATAACGATGTAACCGTTTCAATTGAGGTGACGCCATGGAAGAGCAACTCCCCACGACTTTGAACGATAAACCCAAGGTGCTGCTGGTCGATGACGAAGAGTCAATCCTCAACAGCCTGCGTCGCCTGTTACGCGGCCAGCCCTACGAGGTGCTGCTGGCCACCAGCGGTGCCCAGGCGCTGGAGGTCATGGCGCAACAGTCCATCGACCTGGTGATGACCGACGCACGCATGCCCAACATGGACGGCGCCACGCTGCTGGCCCGCATCCATCAGCTTTATCCGACGACCACCCGGATTCTGCTCACCGGCTACGCGGACATGCCGACGATTATCAAAGCCATCAACGAAGGGAAGATTCACCGCTACATCAGCAAACCCTGGAATGACGAGGAAATGCTCCTGACCTTGCGTCAGGCCTTGGATCATCAACATTCCGAGCGCGAACGCCAGCGCCTGGAGCAGTTGACCCGGCTGCAGAACCACCAATTGAAGTCGCTCAACGCCACCCTGGAAAAGCACGTCGCCGCCCGCACCGCAGAACTCCAGCAGACCGCCGACATGCTCGACCTGGCCTACGAAGAGCTCAAGCACAGCTATGTCACCGGCACCGAGGTGTTCTCGCTGCTGGCCAACCTGCGCCTGCCGCCGGCCAAACAGACCAACCGCCAGATCATCGAACTGGTGCGGGTCTACTGCAAACTTCATGGCCTGGACGAGGGCACCAATCGCGACCTGACTATGGCCGCGGCGCTCTACAACATCGGCAAGCTGAGCTGGACCGACAGCATGATGACCGCGCCCGCGGACCTGCTGCATCACAGCGATCGGGAGCGCTATCGCGGTTATCCAAAGCAGAGCGAATCGCTGTTGATGACGCTCGAGCCGATGAAGGATGCCGCTCGTCTGATTCTTCACCATCAGGAGCGCTGGGACGGCAGCGGCTTCCCCGACCGGCTCAAGGGCGAGGCGATTCCGTTCGGTTCGCGGCTGCTGAAACTGGCGGTGGATTTCATCGAGTTGCAGCGCGGGCTGATCCTTGAGCGGCAGATGAACAGCGATGAAGCGCTGGTCTACATCCGCAGCTATGCCGGGCGAATCTACGATCCCGAGATGGTGGAGGATTTCATACAGGTGTGTGCCGCGTACTTGAGCGACATCTCGCTGGTCGATCCGTCGATCAAGGTGCTGACCACGCGGGAAGTGGCGGCGGGCATGATCCTGGCGCGCAACCTCAATGCCGACAACGGCATGCTGCTGCTCAATGCCGGCAAGGTGTTGAATGGGCCGCTGGTGGAGAAGTTGATCGCCTTCGAAGCCATGGAAGGCGCGAAATACAGCATTTTTGTGAAGGTGCCGGAAGAAGTTGCGATTCTCGAGGCCAGTGAGGTCTAGGCGCTGTACTAGTCCAATGTGGGAGCGAGCCTGCTCGCGATGAAGACAATGCGGTTTTTCAGGTACACCGCATCATCGTTCATCGCGAGCAGGCTCGCTCCCACAGAGGGCTTGGTAGATGCTTTTTTCGGCGTGACGACGCACCGAGACTCATGTGATCCTTGCGCTTTTTCCCCAAGGCCAATCCTGATCCATGACCCTTTCATCCGCTGCTTCGCCCCGCCTCATCCGCATCGCCGCCGCCCTGTTGATCGGTCCCGATGGCCGAACTTTGCTGGTCCGCAAGCGCGGCACCGAGGCGTTCATGCAGCCGGGGGGCAAGATCGAAGCCCATGAGCAACCGGTCCATGCGCTGGCCCGTGAACTGGAGGAAGAATTGGGCCTGGTCATCGATCCGGTACACGCCACTTATCTCGGGCAATTCTCGGCACCGGCCGCCAACGAGCCGGGTTTTGTCGTCCAGGCCGAACTCTTTCAGCTGACTATCGGTTCAGACGTATCGCCTGCGGCGGAGATTGAAGAGGTGCGCTGGATCGACCCGGCCACCGACGGCAATGTCACGCTGGCGCCATTGACACGGGACCTGATCCTGCCGTTTTATCGAGCCTCGCTCACCGAAACTGCCTGATTATTCCCGGACAAAGGACTGCCCATGATCCCGATTCAAGATTTGCTGATTTTCGCCGCTGCCGCATTGCTGATGGTGCTGACGCCGGGGCCGAACATGATCTACCTGATCTCCCGTTCGATCTGCCAAGGGCGTAAGGCTGGCGTGACCTCGTTGCTCGGTGTGGTCGCGGGGTTTTTCGTGCACCTGTTCGCGGCCGCTGCCGGTTTGACCGCCGTGTTTCTGGCGGTGCCGATGGCCTACGAAGTGCTGAAGTGGGCCGGTGCGCTGTACCTGTTGTGGCTAGCCTTTCAGGCAGTCAAACCGGGTGCGCGTTCCCCCTTCGAGGCGCAGCAATTGCCGCCGGACTCGTCGCGCAAACTGATCACCATGGGTTTTCTCACCAGCGCACTGAACCCGAAGATCGCCGTGTTTTATTTGTCGGTGTTTCCGCAATTCATCACCCCTGAGCATGGCTCGGTGTTCACTCAAAGCATCACGCTGGGTTTGACTCAGATCAGCGTCAGTTTCAGCGTCAATCTGCTGATCGCGCTGTTCGCCGCGGGCATCGCCTCCTGGTTCGTCAACAATCCGACCTGGCTGGCGGTGCAGCGCTATTTCATGGGGTTCGTACTGTCGGCACTGGCAGTGAGACTGATGCTTGAACAACGACGGATGGCTTGACCATGTGGATTGAACGGCTTGATGCCAGTCATGCCCTGGATTATCGGGCGCTGATGCTCGAAGCCTATGACCTGCATCCCCAGGCGTTTACCTCCAGCGTGCGCGAACGCGCCGTGATGCCGCTGAGTTGGTGGGAATCACGCCTGACCAGCAAGCTGGACGTGGTGTTCGGCGCGTTCGAAGGCGGTGAGTTGGCGGGCATCGTCGGCCTGGCCTTCGAACCTAGGGAAAAGGCCCGGCACAAGGCGACATTGTTTGGCATGTACGTGTCGGGCAAGGTCCGGCAACGCGGGCTCGGTTATCACTTGGTGCAGGCCGCCCTGACTGAAGCGCAGAACCATAAAGGTCTGAGGCTGATCCAGCTGACCGTCACCGCCGGCAATGACGCCGCGCTCAAGCTGTACCAGCGTTGTGGCTTCATCCAGTTCGGTCTCGAACCGCTGGCGGTGCGGGTAGGCGAGGACTACTTCGACAAGATCCACATGTGGCGAGAGCTCACCGCATAGTCTTTGCCCGGCGGGCTATTGTGGCGAGGGAGCTTGCTCCCGCTGGGCTGCGAAGCGGCCCCAAAACCTGCCACCTGATTCCCTCAGGTACACCGTATTCGCGGGATTTACGACTGCTGCGCCCGGGCGCGGATCGGCCGGCGGGAGCAAGCTCCCTCGCCACAGGGATCGCATTATCTGGGTGGTTGATCAGCGCACCGCGCTGACGCCGTCGAGTGTCGAAAACGACGTGTCCTTGGCCGTCAGCAAAAAGTCGCGCATGTACGGCGCATCCAGCATGTCGGCACGAATCCCCGCATACAGCGTCGCAAACAAACCTTTCTCGCCCAGCCGCTTGGCCTTCACATAACCCCGTGAGCTGTATTCATGCAGCGCCCAATGGGGCATGCCGCACACGCCGCGACCGCTGGCCACCAATTGCATCATCATCACCGTCAGTTCCGACGTTCGGACCTGAGCCGGTTCGACATCGGCTGGTTCCAGGAAACGGGTGAAGATGTCCAGCCGATCACGCTCCACCGGGTAGGTGATCAGCGTTTCCGTGAGCAAATCCTCCGGGACGATGTAAGCCTTGCTCGCCAAACGGTGCTGGTTGGCCACCGCGAGCATCGCTTCGTAGGTGAACAACGGCACGTAAGTGATCCCGGCCAGTTCCAGCGGATCGGAGGTCACTACCAAATCCAGATCGCCACGGGCCAGCGCCGGCAGCGGGGCGAATGAGAACCCTGAGGCCAGGTCCAGTTCGACTTCCGGCCAGGCATCGCGGAACTGGTCGATGGTCGGCATCAGCCACTGGAAGCAACTGTGACACTCGATCGCCATGTGCAAACGCCCGGCCGTGCCACCGGCCAGCCGCGCGATATCGCGCTCGGCGCCGCGCAGCAATGGCAGGGTGGCGTCGGCCAGTTGCAACAGACGCAAACCGGCACTGGTGAAGCGCACCGGTTTGGTCTTGCGCACGAACAGCGGCATGCCCATGCGCTCCTCCAGTTCCTTGAACTGGTGGGACAGGGCCGACTGCGTCAGGTGCAAGCGGTCGGCGGCATCGACCAGGCTATCGGCTTCGCGCAAGGCGTGCAGGGTCTTCAGGTGACGGATTTCAAGCACTGGGGGCTCCATGAGGAAAACTTGTGATCAACACGAAAAGGTTGAGTTTGTCTCATGTTGGGTTGGCTGTCGACAATAGCGCCATGTTTTACAGCCTCTTTATAGGGAGAAACTCACCATGGCTCTGGCACACACACTTGGTTTTCCGCGCATCGGCGCTGACCGTGAACTGAAAAAAGCCCTCGAATCCTACTGGAAGGGCGATCTGGATCAGGACGCGCTGAAAAGCGTCGGCCGCCAATTGCGCGCCACCCATTGGCAATTGCAGAAAGACGCCGGCATCGACCTGCTGCCCGTGGGCGACTTCGCCTGGTATGACCAGGTCCTGACCCATTCCCTGACCTTCGGTGTGATCCCCGAGCGTTTCGACAGCGCCAAGGACTCGCGCGGCCTGCCGACCCTCGACACCCTGTTCGCCATGGCCCGTGGCGCCACGGCTGCCTGCTGCGGCGGCGAACACAGCAAAGCACAATACGCCCAGGAACTGACCAAGTGGTTCGACACCAACTACCACTACCTGGTCCCGGAATTCACCGCTGACCAGCAGTTCAAACTGAGCTGGGAACAGTTGTTCGACGAAGTCGACGAGGCCAAGGCGCTGGGCCACAACGTCAAACCGGTGATCATCGGTCCGCTGACTTACCTGTGGCTGGGCAAGGCCAAAGGCAACGACTTCGACAAGCTCGACCTGCTGGAACGCCTGCTGCCGATCTACGGCGAAATCCTCGGTCGCCTCGCCGCTCAAGGCGTGGAATGGGTGCAGATCGACGAGCCGATCCTGACTCTCGACCTGCCACAGGCCTGGAAAAACGCTTTCGAACGCGCCTATCACATCCTTCAATACTCGCCGCTGAAAAAACTCGTGGCGACCTACTTCAGTGGTCTGGAAGACAACCTCGGCCTGGCGGTCAGCCTGCCGGTGCAAGGCTTGCACATCGATGCGGTGCGCGCCCCGGATCAACTCGGCCAGGTGCTGGATCGTCTGCCGACCTACAAGATTCTCTCGGTGGGCCTGGTCAACGGCCGCAACGTCTGGCGCTGCGAACTGGAGCAAGTGCTCGCTCAACTGCAACCGGCCCAGGAACGCTTTGGTGACAACCTGTGGGTCAGCAGTTCCTGCTCGTTGCTGCACAGCCCGGTGGATCTGGATCGCGAAGACAAACTCGACCCGGAATTGAAAAGCTGGCTGGCCTTCGCCGTACAAAAGTGCGGTGAAATCGCCGTGCTGCGCGATGCCCTGAACGACCCGCAATCGCCCAAAGTGCAAGCCGCCCTGGCCGAAAGCCGGGCGACCCAGGCCAGCCGCGCCCAGTCGCCGCGTATCCACAAAGCCGAGGTGCAGGCACGCATCAACGCCATCGGCGCCGCGGACAGCCAACGCCACTCGCCGTTTGCCAAACGCATCGAGCAGCAGCGTGCACGGTTGAAACTGCCGGCGTTCCCGACCACCACCATCGGTTCGTTCCCGCAAACCGGTTCAATTCGCCTGGCTCGCCAAGCGTTCAAGCAAGGCAAGCTGTCGGCCAACGATTACACCGACGCCATGCACAGCGAAATCCGCCACGCCGTGCAAGTTCAGGAACGCCTGGGGCTGGACGTGCTGGTACACGGTGAAGCCGAACGCAACGACATGGTCGAGTACTTCGCCGAGCAACTGGACGGCTACCTGTTCACCCGTTTCGGCTGGGTGCAGAGCTACGGTTCACGTTGCGTGAAACCGGCGATCATCTACGGCGACCTGAGCCGTCCGAACGCCATGACCGTCGACTGGATTACTTATGCACAGAACCTGACCGACAAGGTCATGAAAGGTATGCTCACCGGTCCCGTGACCATGCTGATGTGGTCGTTCCCGCGTGAAGATGTCTCGCGCAAAATCCAGGCACAGCAGCTGGCGCTGGCTTTGCGTGACGAAGTGGTGGACCTGGAAAACGCCGGCATCAAGATCGTGCAGATCGACGAAGCCGCGTTCCGTGAAGGTTTGCCGCTGCGCCGGGCGCAATGGCAGGAATACCTCGATTGGGCGGTGGAAGCTTTCCGTTTGAGCGCCTCCGGTGTGCGTGACGAAACCCAGATCCACACCCACATGTGCTACAGCGAATTCAACGACGTGATTCAGTCCATCGCGGCGATGGACGCCGACGTGATCACCATCGAAACCTCGCGTTCGGACATGGAGTTGTTGGAGGCTTTCGAAGCGTTCGACTACCCGAATGACATCGGTCCGGGCGTCTACGACATCCACTCGCCACGGGTGCCGGACACGGCCGAGATGGTCAAGTTGATGAGCAAAGCCGTGAAGCGCATTCCGGCTGAGCGGCTGTGGGTGAACCCGGATTGTGGGTTGAAGACCCGGGCGTGGCCGGAGACTGAGGCGGCGTTGGTGAACATGGTGGCGGCGGCGCGGCAGTTGCGGAGTCAGTTAGCTTAAAGTCCTGCGGCGCTCATTCTGGCGCCTTCGCGAGCAGGCTCGCTCCCACATTGGATTTATGTCGATCAGAGATGTTGTGTACGACATCAATCCTGTGGGAGCGAGCCTGCTCGCGAAGAACGATAACGCGGTCCTGAAAATGACCGCTCGGCGATCTTCATCAAACTGTCACGTAACTGTGGCAGCGCGCTTGAACAAACTTCATCAGACTCGCGCTCTACTGGGGTTCTGCGTTTCGGTGTTTTTTCATGCGTGCATTCATTTTTCTGGCCGTGCTGTTGTTTGGCCTTCCGTCTTTCGCGGCGTCCCGTTGCGATGTCAACGTTCCAACCGAACATGCCGATCTGGCGCAGGTGAGCCTGGCGTACCAGAGCGTCGGCCGTGCGTCCGACCCTGCGTTGTTGCTGGTGATGGGCCTGGGCGGGCAGTTGATACATTGGCCGGACGAGGTGGTGGTCGCGCTGTGTCAGCAAGGTTTTCGGGTCATTCGTTATGACAATCGCGATGTCGGGCTCTCGACCTGGCGGCAAGTGCCTGTCGACGCCAACCTGACCTTCGAAGTGCTGCGTTACAAACTCGGTTTGCCGGTGTCGGCGCCATACACCCTGACCGACATGGCTGACGATGCTTTTGGATTGATGGATGCGTTGCACGTCGAGCAATTCCACGTGTTGGGCGCGAGCATGGGTGGGATGATCGCCCAGCACATGGCGGCGATGGCGCCGCAACGGGTCGAGAGCCTGACCCTGATCATGACCAGTTCCGGGGCCGATGGCTTGCCGGCGCCGAGTGCGGCGTTGGTACAACTGTTGTCGCGTCGTGGTGCGCCGAACCGCGAAGCAGCGCTGGAGCAACAGGCCGATTTGCTGGCGGCACTGGGCAGCCCGACGGTGAGCGATGACCGGCAAGCGTTGCTGCATCAGGCGGCGCTGTCTTATGACCGGGCGTTCAACCCTGAGGGCGTGAAGCGCCAGATCATGGCGATCCTCGCCGAGCGCAGTCGTGTGGCGCTGCTTAATCAACTGCGCGTTCCGACGCTGGTGGTTCACGGCACTGCTGATCCGTTGCTGCCGGTCATGCACGGTGTGCACCTGGCGGCGCATATTCGCGGCAGTCAGTTGAGGCTGATTCCGGGGTTGGCGCATCGATTCCAGGAGGCGTTCAAGGCACCGCTGCTGGCGGCGGTGTTGCCGTACTTACAGGCCCATCGCGAAGACACCTCGCATTGGGCGCAGATTGATCCGGTGGCAACCCCAAATCTCCTATAACCCCCAATCCCAAATGTGGGAGCGAGCCTGCTCGCGAAAGCGGTGTATCAGTCAAGCAGATGGTGACTGACACGACGCCTTCGTCGGAACGCCGCCCGGAGCCGGCTCGCTCCCACAGTTGAACTTCGGTGTTGGTAGAACCTCATCAGCCAGTTAGGTCGCTGAACCCCGTGGGTCGAGGTTATCCAGCATCCGGTTCACCGCCAGTTCACCGAGCATGACGGACTGCTGAATGCCGAGCAGGGTGTTGCGCTGCGGACCGTCCATCAACCCCGCGAAATCACTCAGCATTACGCTTGCCGACGCCAGCGACTCACAGGCGTTTGCCAGCAGGGTTTCGTCATCGATATCGGGGGCGATCAGGAAAATAGTGCTGGGTTTGCGTGGGGTGTCTTTGGGAATCACCGGTTTGAGGTAGTAATCGAGGGCGCGGTCGGCGGCGTTGTTGAGTTTTTTGGAGTCTGGGGTTTCGTAGGGGGAAACGTCGTCGGTTTCCGGGGGATTGGGTGTGATCTTGAACATTGGAGGGTACTCCTGATAGTAGAGCCGCAACCTGTCTCGCTACTAAACGGAAGAGGGTGGCAGCTGTGCGCAAGTTAGTAGACCGGCCACCCATCCAAAACCGGCGCGCCCGAGGGCGCCATGCGCACAGCCACCATCAAGTGCAGGCGAATGCCTGACTGGATGACACTTATACGTCCGGATGGAAAAAGCCGGGCTACTAAACCCGATCACTGGAAATCAGTGACGGAACCAAGTTACCGACGGGCCCCCAGGCGCACAAGCCGGCGGATTCTGACGTGGTTGTAGGCGGCGGCGCAAGACGCTGTAGCTTTCAGGAAGTAACGCTAAACAGAACTAAACAAACTCCCCTGATCCCCCAAAATCCCCTGTGGGAGCGAGCCTGCTCGCGAAGGCGGTGTATCAGCCAATACAGATATCAACTGACACGACGCCTTCGCGAGCAGGCTCGCTCCCACAGGGGGAATACAGCAACGGCTGCCACCTCGGCCGCGTCGGGTGTATCGTTCGAACTTTCCGGCGCGTTCCAGCCTGCGAGGTGTGTGATGAGTACCCCCCTGAAAATCGATTTCGTCAGCGACGTGTCCTGCCCCTGGTGCGTTGTCGGCCTTTACGGCCTGACCCGAGCCCTGGATTTGCTGGGCGACGAGGTGCAGGCCGAGATCCGTTTCCAGCCGTTCGAGCTGAACCCGAAGATGGGCCCGGAAGGACAGAACATCACCGAACACATCACCGAAAAATACGGTTCAACCCCCGAGCAATCCCAGAAGAACCGCGAGATGATCCGCGCGCGCGGCGCCGAGGTCGGGTTTGCGTTTCGCACGGACGGCAACAGCCGCATCTACAACACCTTCGATGCCCATCGCTTGCTGTTCTGGGCGGGACTCGAGGGGTTGCAGTTCAATCTGAAAGAGGCGCTGTTCAAGGCGTACTTCACCGAAGGCGGCAATCCGTCCGACCCTGCTCAGCTGGTGCAGATCGCCGAAGGCGTGGGGCTGGATCGGCCGCGGGCCGAGGCGATTCTGGCGTCGGACGAGTTCGCCAAAGAGGTTCGTGAGGAAGAGCAGTTGTGGCTGTCGCGAGGCGTCAGTTCGGTGCCGACCGTGGTGTTCAACGGACAATACGCCGTCAGTGGCGGGCAGCCGGTGGACACTTTTGTCGGGGCGATTCGGCAAATCATGAGCGAGTCGAAGGGCGGGACGGTCAGCTGATATCTGTCAGTTGATAAAAAATATATCAATGTGCCACTATGGTTTTGACCGGTACTGCCGACATAGGCAGCACCGTTATTAATCATAGGGACTTGATCCATGACTCTTCACGCTCTACGCACCTGGGCAGCTCTGACGTTGCTGGCCTGTCTGACCCTCACTGGCTGCGCCAACGTACAGCCTCCCGTACCACTGGACCATCAATTCTGGGATACCAAAGAGCCGACGATCGGTGTGGCCATTACCGTTGTGCCGGAGCCAGTGCTGGCGCTGACCGGGAACCAGGGAATTCTCGATTACGCCATCAACAAAGGCGTTAACAGCAAACTCAGTGACAACGTCGAAAAATGGCAAGTGCGCGACCTCAACACCTTGCCGGATGCCATCGTCGCCAAGCTGCAGGCCAAGGGCTACAAGGCCAAGCGTATCAACGAGCCGGTCGATCTGAAGGTCTACAAGGAAACCAAATTCCGCGAAGGCTACATGACCAGGGACATGGCCCCGATAAAGGCCGCCTACGGCGTCGATCGTCTGTTACTGGTGAATGTCTATGCCACCGGTGCCGTTCGCAGCTACTACAGCATCGTGCCGACCAGCGTACCGATGGCACAGGTGAGCGGGCAGGGCATGGTGGTCGATCTGGCGGACAGCAAACTGCTGTGGTTCCAGCCTTTTACCGCGGTGCAAGCGGCCCAGGGCGAGTGGGATGAACCGACCTACACCAACCTTTCAAACGCGTTCTACCAGGCCATGGACAATAGCCGCCAGCAGATGATCACCCCGTTCGCGCAATGAAGCGTCCAATCATAGCGGCCAGTGCGCTGGCCCTGCTGGTGCTGGCCGGTTGCGCGCAGAAGCCGGCTCCCGAGGCCGGTTTCAAGGACCAGAGTGCGTTGCCTTACATCCAGGCCCATGGGCTCAAGGTCGACGTGCAACTGCCGCCAACCTTTGTCGGTGCCAGCACTGTGATTGACTCCCAGGCGGCCCTGAAGGCTGCGTCGTCGAGCCATAACCTGGTGGCGAGCTCGGGCAACACTGCCGGTCTGGCCGGCATACTGGTGGCCAGCCTGATCAACACCCAGATGGGCAGCGGTAGCTTGCAACGGGATGCGGAAAAAACCGCGCTCAACGAGTCGCGACCCGTGGCCGACTTGCTCGCCGGCGTCCCGTTGCAGGAGCGCCTGCAACAGCGCTATCAACAGGCTTCGCAAGTGGCCGGGCTCAAGCAGGGTGAAGGGCAGGTCACCGCGCGTTTGTTGATCGAGCCCAAACTGATGCTCGGCCCTGATCGCGGCAGCTTTGTGCTGATCAATCAGGTGCAGGTTCAAGACATCGCAGGAGCGGCGCTATACCGCATGCGGATCGAGGTGGTCAGCCAGCCGATACGACGATGCGGCAACCAGTGCATCGACGACGGCAGCCTCGATCTGGCAAAGGTCACGGCCGTGCTGGACGAGTGCATCGACGAGTCCATGCGCGTGCTGGCCACCGACCTGATGCAACCGGCGCAACCGGCGGCGGCTCAGGAAACCTTGCGGTACGTACTGGATGGCCTGCGTGTGGTCGAGCGCGGTTACCAACTGGTCAACAACGGCAGTTACTCGCGTTATCGCAACCTCTACGGCGCGGTGAAGTCAGTGCCGGTGCCGTTTGAAGATGCGTTGACGCAAGCCCAGTTGCAAAAGGTTTACGGACAGTAAGGTGATCCTGTGGGAGCGAGCCTGCTCGCGAAAGCGGTGCATCAGGCAACATCAATGTTGAATCTGAAGACGATTTCGCGAGCAGGCTCGCTCCTACAGGTGTGTTGTCGCGTCAGCCGTGAAGGCGAACCCACACGCCGACCAACACAGTCGCCGTCATCAACCAAGCCACCGCCGCCACAGCGAGCGAAGCCTCGAGCCGCATCCGGTCCACCATCACATACAAGGTCGCCAGGTAGATGAAGTAAGGAATGATCGACCACATCCCAAACACGATGGTGGTCTTCAAGTCCTCAAGCGAACGCCCCTTGCCGACGATGTAATGGGCAATCAGCGCAAAGGTCGGAAACAGCGGCACCAATCCTGCGATGTAATAGTTTTTGGTCCGGGCCAACGCAGCCAGAATCACCACCACCGCCGCGCCCAGGGTTGCTTTGAGGATCAGGTCCATCAGTGGCTCAGCCCGTACTTCTTCACTTTGTCGAACAGCGTGGTTTTGGCCATGCCCAGTTCCAGGCTGGCCTGGGTCAGGTTGCCGCCGCTGCGCTGCAAAGCGTCGCTCAGCAGGTTGCGTTCGAAAGCTTCTACCGCTTCGGCGAAGGCCAGGCCTTGATTGCTACCGCTGGCGCCGGACTTCTTGAAGGCCGGCAGGCCGAGGGCAAAGCGCTCGGCGACGTTGCGCAGTTCGCGCACGTTGCCCGGCCAGTCGTGGCTCATGAGATTCGACAGTGTCTGGTTATCCAGGTCCGGCACCGCGCGGTCGAAGCGCAGGGACGACTGCTGCAGAAAGTGTTCGAACAATTGCAGGATGTCTTCGCGTCGTTCGCGCAGCGGTGGCAATTCGAGGGTCACCACGTTCAAGCGGTAATACAGGTCGCTGCGAAACTCACCAGCCTTGCTCGACTCATCCAGATCGGACTTGGTCGCCGCGATCACCCGGCAATCCACCGCCACACTCTGGTTCGAGCCGAGGCGTTCCAGGGTGCGTTCCTGCAATACCCGCAGCAGTTTGATTTGCAGTGGCAGCGGCATGCTTTCCACTTCGTCAAGGAACAGCGTGCCACCGTCGGCGTGTTCGATCTTGCCGATCCGCCGCTTGCCGGCGCCGGTGAAGGCGTTGGCTTCATGGCCGAAGATTTCGCTTTCGAACAGGTTTTCCGGCAGGCCACCGCAGTTCAGCGCGACGAACTGCTTGGTGTGCCGTCGACTGAAGTCATGCAGGCAACGCGCAACCAACTCTTTACCGGTGCCGGTCTCGCCTTCGATCAGCACGTTGGCTGACGTATCGGCGACGTTGGCGATCAATTCTCGCAGGTTCTGCATGGCTGGCGAGCGGCCGATGATCCGGCCTTCGAGGGAATCCCGTTCCGCCAGTTGCCGACGCAACGAAGAGACTTCCCGCGCGAGGCTGCGTTGCTCCAGCGCACGGCGCGCCACATCGACCAGACGTTCGGGGGAGAAAGGTTTCTCCATGAAGTCATAGGCGCCTTTCTGCATCGCGCCGACGGCCATGGAGATGTCGCCGTGACCGGTAATCAGCACCACCGGCAGGCTGCGGTCGCGGGCCTTGAGTCGGGTCAGCAGTTCCAGGCCATCAATGCCCGGCAGGCGGATGTCGCTGATAACGATCCCGGCAAAGTTGTCGCCGACCCGCTCCAGCGCTTCTTCGGCGCTGCCGACACCCACGCAGGGAATGTCTTCCAGGGTCAGCGCCTGTTGGCAGCCGAGCAGCACATGGGGGTCGTCTTCGACGATCAGCACACTAAGGTCGTTGTTCATATTGGCTCGGCGTGAGTGGGGCTTACCAACGGTAAACTGAGGACGAAGGTGGTACCACCGCTGGCCGGGTGCTCGACACCCAGATGACCACCGGTGGCAGCGGCCAGGCTCGCTGACAGGGTCAGGCCGAGGCCCAGTCCCTGTTCGCCGGGTTTGGTGGTGAAGAATGGTTCGAATAGATGTTTGCGCGTTTCGGCGTCGATGCCGTGGCCGTTGTCGCGTACTCGAAGGCGATATTTGCCATCGAACGCCTCGCCTTCGAGCCACAATTCCGGCAGCGGCTGTGCCTGCATGGCGTCGAGGGCGTTGCCGATCAGGTTGACCAGAATCTGCTCCAGGCGGGTCTGGTCGATCTGCACCTGAACATCGGCGAAGTCTCGGTGCAGTTGCAAATGAGCGCTTTCCACGCGACCACCGAGCAATTGCAAGGCTGCATCCACCGCTTTGCCGAGGCTGGCCTGACCTTTGTCGTCACCGCGGCGAGCGAACGAACGCAGGCTGGCGGTGATCCGGCCCATGCGGTCGATCAGTTCGTTGATGGTCTTGAGGTTGGTGCTGGCAACGTCCAGCTGACCACGCTCCAGAAAACGCACGGTGTTGCCGGACAAGGTTCGCAGCGCCGCCAGTGGCTGGTTCAATTCGTGGGCGATGCTGGTGGACATCTGGCCGATGGCCGCGAGTTTACCGGCCTGCACCAGTTCATCCTGGGCGCGGCGTAGCGTCTCTTCGGCCAGACGCCGTTCGCGGATCTGGCCCTTGAGCCGTTCATTGCTGGCGCGCAGATCAGTGGTGCGTTCGGTAATCCGACGCTCCAGTTGATTGTTGGCTTCCTGCAAGGCTTCCCGGGCGGCCAGGCGCGTGGCAATGACCTTGCGCCGCTCGTTCCAGGCGATCAGCAGAAACGCCACCAGAGCAAACGCCACCGCCACCAGAATCCCCTGATTGATCGCTTCGCGCCGCAAATCCTGCAACGGTGTCAGCAGGGTGAAATTCCATGGTGTGTCGCTCAGCGGACGGGTTTGCGACAGGTAGCTGATGTCTTCTTCATCGGATTCCACTTCGCTGTTGGCGGGGAACGTCAGTTTTTCCTCGCCTTCGGCCAGTTGTTCCCGGGCCAGCGGTTGCAGTTCGTTCAGAGGGAACCAGTAGTACTGAAGGCTGCGGGCCAGTTTTTCCTTGGTCTCGTCGCTCAGCGGCACAACCGATTTCAGGCGCCGTGCCGGATCGCTGGAAAGAATGATGATGCCGTTCTCGTCGCTGACAAAGGCTTCCAGCCGCGCGCGTTGCCAGCGTTCTTCCATGGCTTCGAGGCGGACCTTGACCACTGCGACGCCAATGATCTTGCCGTGTTCTTCCAGGCCATGAGCCAGGTAATAACCGGGTTCGCCGTTGGTGCTGCCGATGCCGTAGAAACGCCCCGGCTGACCGCGCACGGCATTCTGGAAATAGGCGCGAAAGGACAGGTCTTCGCCCAGGTAACTGTCGACGTCGCGCCAGTTACTAGTGGCCATGACGCGGCCGGTGGTGTCCATCACATAGATAGCCCGACTGCGGCTGCGCCGGTTCAGGCCTTCGAGGTATTCATTGACCGTCTGCCGGTGTTCCGGTGACGGGTCGGCCAACAGTTTCGACACACTGGATTCGAGTTCCAGCAGACTGGGCAGGTAGGTGTACTTGCTGATTTCGCTCTCGACAGCACGGGCGTGCAGTTCCAGCTGACGCTGGCCGTTCTCGCTGAGGCTGCGAATCCCGTAGTGTTCACTGACCCAGAAGCCGAGGTAGCCCAATCCGATCATCAGGGCGATGACCAGCGGCGGCAGGAACAGATGGCGAATCAGACGGGGTTTCACGGCGAGTGATGGCGGCGCGGCGCGATAGAGAGTGGGGTCGCATTTCATCACAGATGCCTTGGGTCAACCACAACACAAATCTCCAGACCACCACCGATCCAGTGTGGGAGCGGGCCTTTGTGGTGAGGGGATTTATCCCCGTTCGGCTGCGAAGCAGTCGTCAATCCATTGCATGCGGATTGACTTTGAAATGCTGGGGGCCGCTTCGCAGCCCAACGGGGCGGTGCGACGTTTCGCTAAATCCCCTCGCCACAAAAGCCCGCTCCCACAGGTGGGGAGCGGTGTCTTCCTTCTTAGTGCTGCAGAATCTTGGCGAGGAAATGCTGCGTACGCTCGGCGCGGGCATTGATGTCGCCGAAGAAATCCTCTTTCTGGCAGTCTTCGATGATCTTGCCCTGGTCCATGAAGATCACCCGGTCCGCCACTTTACGGGCGAAGCCCATTTCGTGGGTCACGCACATCATGGTCATGCCTTCGTGGGCCAGTTGCACCATCACGTCGAGTACTTCGTTGACCATTTCAGGGTCCAGCGCCGAGGTCGGTTCGTCGAACAGCATGACGATCGGGTCCATTGCCAGCGCGCGGGCAATCGCCACACGCTGTTGCTGACCACCGGAGAGCTGGCCCGGATGCTTATGCGCATGGGCAGACAGCCCGACGCGCTCAAGCAGTTGCAGGCCTTTCTTGGTGGCTTCTTCCTTGCTGCGGCCCAACACCTTGATCTGCGCGATGGTCAGGTTTTCGGTGATGGTCAGGTGCGGGAACAGTTCGAAATGCTGGAACACCATGCCAACGCGCGAACGCAGTTTCGGCAGGTTGGTCTTCGGGTCGGCGATGGAGGTGCCATCGACCACCACGTCGCCCTTCTGGAACGGTTCCAGGGCATTGACGCATTTGATCAGGGTGGATTTGCCGGAGCCGGACGGCCCGCACACCACAATCACTTCGCCTTTTTTGACCTCGGTGCTGCAGTCAGTCAGTACCTGGAAGTCGCCATACCACTTGTTGACATTCTTGATAGAGATCATACGGCAAACCTTTTTTGCAGACGCTTGACCAGCAGCGAGGCGGCAAAGCTGATTGTGAAGTACGTGAGACCTGCAAAGATCAGGAACTCGTTGGAGCGACCGATGATGTCGCCACTGGCACGGGAGGCATTGAGGAAGTCCACCAGACCGACCGCGTAGACCAGCGAGGTGTCCTGAAACAGGATGATGCTCTGTTGCAGCAGCAGCGGGGTCATCTTGCGGAACGCTTGCGGCAGGATGATCAATCGCATCATCTGACCATACGTCATGCCCAAGGCTTGGGAAGCACCCATCTGACCCTTGGAAATCGACTGGACGCCGGCCCGGACGATTTCGCAGAAGTACGCCGCTTCGAACATCATGAACGCCACGATGCACGAGGCAAACGCGCCGATCGGGGTGTCTTCGCCGGTGATCCAGCGCAGTACGAACGGCACCGCCAGGTAGAACCAGGTGATGACCAGCAGCAGCGGAATCGAACGGAAGTAGTTAACGTAGGCGCCGGCAATGTTCGACAGCAGTTTGCTGTGGGACAGGCGCATCAGCGCCAGGATCGTGCCGAGGATGATCCCGCCGGACACGCCCAGCGCCATCAGTTTCAGGGTCATGACCATGCCGTTCCACAGGCCTGGCAGGGACGGGATGATGCCCGAGAAGTCGAATTCCATCATTTACCCCCTACGGAGATCAGGCCCGGTACGGCCACTTTCTTCTCGACCATGCGCATCAGCAGCATCAGGCCCATGTTCAGGGTGAAGTAGATCAGCGTTGCCAGGGTGAAGGCTTCGAACAGGTTGGCGGAGAACTCGGCGGTCTGTTTGGTCTGCGCGAGCAACTCCATCAGACCGATCAGCGACGCGACGGAAGAGTTCTTGAACACGTTCAGGAATTCCGAGGTGAGCGGCGGAATGATGATCCGATAGGCTTGAGGCAGCA
Source organism: Pseudomonas sp. LB3P25 (assembly GCF_054897985.1). Classification (NCBI taxonomy): domain Bacteria; kingdom Pseudomonadati; phylum Pseudomonadota; class Gammaproteobacteria; order Pseudomonadales; family Pseudomonadaceae; genus Pseudomonas; species Pseudomonas sp. LB3P25. Next base: position 1,509,442 of record NZ_CM142711.1, read on the forward strand.
GCACGTTCCAGTAGATCTGCGGCAGCTTGAAGCCCATGGCGCGAGCGGCGGCTTCCTGGCCGCGAGGCAACGCCTGGATGCCAGTACGCACTTGTTCGCAAACTCGAGCAGCGGTGAACAGGCCCAGGCACACGACAACGCTCAGGTACGCCGAGGTGGTCGGATTGAGATCCTGCTTGTACCACTCTTGCAGGTCCGGAGGCAGCAGATCGGGCACCAGGAAGTACCAGATGAACAGCTGAACCAGCAGCGGCACGTTACGGAAGAGTTCGACGTAGCAGGTCGCAATGCCCGATACGATGCGGTTCGGCACGGTGCGCATGACACCCAGAATCGAGCCCAGCAGCAGGGCAATGATCCAGGCCACGACGGCGATGGCGATGGTCCAGCCCAAACCGGCGACGTACCAGTCGAGATACGTCTCGCTGCCCACGCCGGTGGACTTGAAGAACACGCCCCAGTCCCAGTTGTAATTCATTAGGGTCTCCCCTCAGATCGATCGATGTACAAGTGCCCGCCTGGGGAAGCTCCGTTCCCGCCCGACCCAGTGGCCTGTGTGGTCAGTTCTGTCAGCTCAACTTCGGCCCCGGAAGTCCATCTCCTGCGTTGCTGTTCCTCGCCATAGCGGGCTATGACTCGTCACAGCGCCTTGGATATGAACTTCCGGCACCGAATTTGAGCTAACGAACTGACCGTACAGGCCACTATGATCAGGCACACACGAGCGGCTCGACAGCCACCGGTTCGAGTGTTTCCAAAAATGCCAGCAGGGAGTGACTATCCCCTTAAAGGGCAGTGGCCCTCTCAGGGGATAAGGTTAGTCAGAAATCAGGATTTCTTATCGTCAGCCGCTTTATCAGTCGGATTGGCGATCAGGGCCTTGAGCTCGTCGCTCATCGGGAAGTTCAGGTTCAGGCCTTTTGGCGGGATTGGCTGCATGAACCATTTTTCGTAGATCTTGTTGATCTCGCCCGACTTGTAAGTCGCGACGATCGCGTCGTCGACAACCTTCTTGAACGGCTCGTCGCCCTTGCGGACCATGCAGCCGTAGATTTCGTAGGACTGTGGAGTGCCGGTCACGGCCCAGTCATCCGCCTTCTTGGCTTTGGCGGCTTCACCGGCCAGCAAGGCGTCGTCCATCATGAACGCAACGGCACGGCCCGATTCCAGCATCTGGAAGGACTCGCCGTGGTCTTTGGCGGAGATGACGTTCATGCCCATTTGCTTGTCGGCGTTCATCGACTTGAGGATGCGCTCGGACGTGGTGCCGGCGGTGGTCACGACGTTCTTGCCTTTGAGGTCGTCGAAATCCTTGTAGGCGGAGCCTTTCTTGGACAGCAGGCGGGTGCCGATTTCGAAGATGCCGACGGAGAAGGCAACTTGCTGCTGACGCTCGACGTTGTTGGTGGTGGAGCCGCACTCGACGTCCACGGTGCCGTTCTGCACCAGCGGGATACGGGTTTGCGAGGTGACCAGGTTGTATTTGACCTGAAGGTTCGGCAGGTCGAGGTCTTTCTTGATGGCTTCAACGATTTTCAGCTGGATATCGTGGGAGTAACCCACCGGTTTACCGGAAGCGTCCGCGATGTAGGAAAACGGAATGGAAGCGTCACGATGCCCGAGGGTGATAACGCCGGACTCTTTGATCTTCTTCAGGGTGCCGGTGAGTTCGGCGGCGAAAACTGGAGTGCTGATCAGAGCGGCAGCAATGGCTGCGCCCAGGAGATGGGGAACGATGCGCATCAAATTTTCCTCGACATTGTTTTTATATGGAGCCAGTTCATCGGCCCTTTTTGTGCTTTGAATGCTTGCCGGCTCCTGAAGGGTTGGCTCAGCGGACATTCGTCCAAGAGTGTAGAGCATGACTCGTGCCAGGCCAGGTCGAATAGATTAACTTATTGATTTATAAGGGGATTAAATATTTGTGGCGAGGTTTTTGATATTGAAGAATCCGGTTAACCGAATCGACCGCTAGGTCGCGTTCGGAAAACCGAATGCACTGCTTGCACATCCCCTGTGGGAACGAGCCTGCTCGCGATAGCGGTGAGTCAGGCACCATCAATGTTGAATTTGATGTCCCCATCGCGAGCAGGCTCGCTCCCACATGGAGATGTACTTGGCTGGAAGAATGCAAAAAGCCCCTGAACCTTTCGATTCAGGGGCTTTGCTTTAACCGGATTGCCGATCAGGCCGCTTCGATCTTGCGGTTCTGCTCGACCTTGCTCAGGTAATCCGCCAGCTTCTGCTGTTCGGCCGGGGTAGTGAACAGTCCCAGCTTGCTGCGGCGCCATAGAATGTCGTGCGCCGTGGTCGCCCACTCTTCGCTGCACAGGTAATCGATTTCGCGGGTATAGAGACCGCCACCGATGTGTTCGCCCATATCACTGAGACTCTGCACGCCTTCGAGCATGCGCCAGGTACGGCTGCCGTAGGTGGTGGCCCAGCGGCGGGAGATTTCGGTCGGGACCCAGTCGAACTTGTCGCGGATTAACGAACTCAGTGCCTGTGGGGTGGTCATGTCTTCACCGCCCGGCAGGGTGGCGCTGGCGGTCCAGCTTGGCTTGATGTCTTTGAAGTACGGAGCCAGTTGCGCCAGCGCCGACTCGGCCAGTTTGCGGTAGGTGGTCAGCTTGCCCCCGAACACCGACAACAGCGGTGCTTCTTCGCCGGTGCCCGACAGCGCCAGGGTGTAGTCGCGGGTGACGGCTGACGGGTTGTCGGATTCGTCGTTACACAGCGGACGCACGCCGGAATAGCTGTGCAGGATGTCGTCGCGGCTGATCTGTTTCTTGAAGTGGGCGTTGACCACTTTCAGCAGGTAATCGGTTTCGCCTTCGGTGATCGTAACTGCAGCCGGATCGCCGGTGTACTCGCGGTCGGTGGTGCCGATCAGGGTGAAGTGGTTCAGGTACGGAATGGTGAACACGATGCGCTGATCTTCGTTTTGCAGAATGTGCGCGTGTTCGCCTTCGTACAGTTTCGGAACGATCAGGTGGCTGCCCTGGATCAGTCGGATGCCGTACGGCGATTCCATCTTCAGGTCGTCACGAATGAACTTGGCGACCCATGGGCCAGCGGCGTTTACCAGTGCCTTGGCGCGGATCGAAAACAGGCTGCCATCGGCGCGTTCCAGATGCAGGTGCCACATTCCCTTGGTGCGACGGGCGCTGACGCAGCGGGTCTGGGTGTGAACGTGGGCGCCTTTTTCGCGGGCGGCCATGGCGTTCAGAACCACCAGACGCGCATCGTCGACCCAGCAATCGGAGTATTCGAAGCCTTTGGTGATTTCGCTTTTCAGAGGACTGTCCGGGCCGAACTTCAGGCTTTTCGAGCCTTCGAGTTTTTCCCGTTTACCGAGGTTGTCATAAAGGAACAGACCGGCGCGGATCATCCAGGCCGGACGCAGGTGCGGGCGGTGTGGTAGCACGAAACGCATCTGCTTGACGATGTGCGGCGCCTTGGCCAGCAGCACTTCGCGCTCGGCGAGGGCTTCGCGCACCAGGCGGAATTCGTAATGTTCGAGGTAGCGCAGGCCGCCGTGGATCAGCTTGCTGCTGGCTGACGAGGTGTGGCTGGCCAGGTCGTCTTTTTCGCAAAGAAACACCGAAAGACCGCGACCGGCGGCATCCGCTGCGATCCCCACGCCATTGATCCCGCCACCGATGACGGCGATATCGTAGATCTCAGCGAGAGGGGGCGTAGGCAAGGTAGAAGTGGGCATCGGCTAGCCTCGGGCTTTTATGATTTGCGGTATTGGAATTCGAACATTAATGTTCATTTGCGAAAATGGTAGCCCATAAAGTCGCCCACAGCCAGTTAACTTCGATTGAAAATACTGATCGAAGGGCCGTTAAAGGAAAATTTTCGAACATTTAGAGGTGCGGTAAGCCGCGGAAGGTGTGCCGCATGGGCGACCGCATTCGCGAGCAGGCTCGCTCCCACAAGGGTTACGCGGAACCTGTGGGAGCCAGCCTGCTCGCGAAGGCGCCGGTACAGGCGCCCAAAGATGGAGAGGGGATTAAACGACTTCGAGCCGAATCTTGTGCTGGCTCAACAACTGCGCCAGCGCCGGCACAGGCTGCTGATCGGTCACCAGGCAGTCGATCAGACTGATAGGCCCCAGGCGAATCATGGCGTTGCGCCCGAATTTGCTGGAGTCTGCCGCCAGAATCACCTGCCGGGCATTGGCGATGATCGCCTGGGATACCCGAACTTCCTGGTAGTCGAAGTCCAGCAGGCTGCCGTCTTCATCGATACCGCTGATGCCGACCAGGGCGAAATCAACCTTGAACTGGTTAATGAAGTCGACACTGGCCTGACCAACCACGCCACCGTCGCGCCGCACATTGCCGCCGGTCAGCAGAACGTCGAAGTCGTCCTTGGCGCTGAGCATTGAAGCCACATGCAGGTTGTTGGTGATGATCTTCAGGTGATTGTGATTGAGCAACGCCCGGGCGATGGATTCGGTGGTGGTACCGATATTGATGAACAACGAGGCGTGATCGGGGATTTGAGCCGCAATGGCTTCACCGATACGCTGCTTTTCATCGCGCATCTGGTCGGCGCGCATGGCGTAGGCGGTGTTTTCGACGCTGGAATCGTAAGCGGCGCCACCGTGGTAGCGACGCAACAAATTAGCTTCCGCGAGCTGATTGATATCGCGGCGGATGGTTTGCGGTGTAACGACGAACAGCGTAGCCATTTCCTCGATGCTGACATAGCCGCGTTCGCGGACCAGTTCGAGGATTTGCTGCTGACGGGGAGGCAGATTCATGGGGCTTCCTTTGGGCTGCCGTGCAAAATTTGCCCATGATGCCGCAGGAATCTGCTCCCTACCAGTTACAACCCTGCTGTTGGCTTATTCAGCGCCTTCGTGTGGTTCCCAATCGCGGGTGCGGCTGACGGCTTTTTTCCAGCCGGCGTAGAGTTTTTCCTTCGCGGTTTCGTCCAGGGTCGGTTCGAATTCGCGCTCGATCACAGCCTTGCCGCGCAACTCGTCCAGGCTGCCCCAGAAACCGCAGGCCAGACCGGCCAGGTAAGCGGCACCCAGTGCGGTGGTTTCGCGCATTTGCGGACGCTCCACCTGAGTGCCAAGGATGTCGGCCTGGAACTGCATCAGGAAGTTGTTCGCGACTGCGCCGCCGTCCACGCGCAAGGACTTGAGGCGTTCACCGGAATCCTGTTGCATGGCGTCCAGAACGTCGCGGGTCTGGTAGGCAATCGACTCCAGGGCTGCACGAATAATGTGATCCACACGTACGCCGCGAGTCAGACCAAACAATGCACCACGGGCATACGGGTCCCAGTACGGAGCGCCCAGACCGGTAAAGGCTGGCACCAGGTACACGCCGTTGCTGTCCTTGACCTTGTTGGCGAAGTATTCAGTATCGTGGGCGTCGTTGATGATCTTCAGTTCGTCGCGCAGCCACTGAACCGTAGAACCTCCGTTGAACACTGCACCTTCCAGCGCGTAAGCCACTTCGCCGCGCGGGCCGCAAGCGATGGTGGTCAACATGCCGTGCTTGGACTTCACGGCTTTGTCGCCGGTGTTCATCAGCAGGAAGCAGCCAGTGCCGTAGGTATTTTTCGCCTGACCTGGCTCGACGCACATCTGGCCGAACAGGGCCGCTTGCTGGTCACCGGCGATACCGCCGATGGCGATGCCGCTTTTGGTGTGGCCGTAGATTTCCGACGACGACTTCACTTGCGGCAGCATCTCGCGCGGAATATCCAGCACCTCCAGCATCTTCGCGTCCCACTCCAGTGTGTGGATATTGAAGAGCATGGTGCGCGAGGCGTTGGTGTAGTCGGTGACGTGCACCTTGCCGCCGGTAAATTTCCAGATCAGCCAGCTGTCGATGGTGCCGAACAACAGTTCGCCGTTGCGCGCGCGCTCACGGCTGCCTTCGACGTTGTCGAGGATCCACTTGAGCTTGGTGCCGGAGAAGTACGGGTCGGTAACCAGGCCCGTGGTGTCGCTGATGTATTGCTCGTGGCCATCGCGCTTGAGCTGCTGGCAGATCTCGGTGCTGCGGCGGCACTGCCAGACGATCGCGTTGTAGATCGGGCGGCCGGTGGACTTGTCCCAGACCACGGTGGTTTCGCGCTGGTTGGTGATGCCGATGGCGGCGACCTGGTCGTGATGCAGGCCGGCTTGAGCCAGGGCCTCGACCATCACGGCGCTTTGAGTGGCGAAGATTTCCATCGGGTCATGTTCAACCCAACCGGCTTGCGGGTAATGCTGTGCGAATTCGCGCTGGGCGGTGCAGACCACGTTCGCGTCGCGGTCGAAAATGATCGCGCGGGAGCTGGTCGTACCCTGATCGAGGGCAATGATGTAGTTCTTATTCTGAGTGTCGGTCATGTCGATTGCCTTGGACGAAAAAAAGGGAGTGAGGTCCGGCGCGCGATCTTATGGGCAGGATCACACGCCAACGGTATCAAGAAGTTCTTGGTTTGCCGTCAATGGCCGGTGCTGTGTCCTTTGTAGCAGGTAGGGCGCTGGGCAGATGACGGGCAATCAGCCCGCGATAAGCTGCAGCACCGAGGCAGGCACCGACAATCGGTGCAAAAATCGGAATCAGGAAGTACGGGATATCGCGCCCGCCGGTGAAGGAAATTTCACCCCAACCAGCGAAGAAAGTCATCAGCTTAGGACCGAAGTCGCGCGCCGGGTTCATCGCAAAACCGGTCAGCGGCCCCATCGAACTGCCGATCACGGCAATCAGCAGGCCGATCAGCAGCGGAGCGAGCGGGCCCTTTGGCAGTCCATTGTTGTCGTCGGTCAGGGACATGATCACGCCCATCAGGATGGCAGTGATGATCACTTCAACCAGGAAGGCTTGTGCCGTGGTCAACACCGGATTGGGGAAGGTGGAGAACACCGACGCCAATTCGAGGCTGGCCTGAGTGCCACGAACCATATGGTGAGTTTGTTCGTAATCGAAGAATAGATTGCTGTACAGCGTGTAAACCAACAACGCTCCACAGAAGGCGCCAGCGATCTGGGCGAGAATATAGAACGGCAGTTTGCGCTTTTCGAAGTCAGCGAAAATGCTCAGGGCAATGCTGACAGCGGGATTGAGATGAGCCCCTGAAACGCCGGCGGTCAGGTAGATCGCCATGCTTACGCCGATACCCCAGATGATGCTGATTTCCCAAAGGCCGAAGCTTGCACCCGCGACCTTGAGCGCGGCAACACACCCCGTACCAAAAAAGATCAGCAGTGCAGTACCCAAAAATTCGGCCATGCATTGGCTCGAGAGCGACGGTTGTTGTAAAGCAGTTGTCATTGAAAACCTCGTTTTTGTTGTTGTCTGGCGCTTTTTCATGAGGGTCAAAGCGCGATTTTCACCGAGACAGGATCCCCATCCTGTTCTCGGCCTGCTGCTGGGTGCTGCGATAGGAACATTCGTACAGTATTCAGATTCGAAAAAATATAGACAAGAAACGCTGCTGTCAAAGGTCGAAAGTGAACCGTCAGTCACAATCGAACTATTAGTCACATGAATGACCACATCGTTCACGTAGCAGATCGAACATGGACGAACGGCAAAAGGCGCTGCCAAGCCATTGAAATATCGCCGCAATAGAGCCATTTGCCGATCAATGACCTAGAATCCAGCGCAGTATTTTTCTACTGCCGCCCAGTCTGGAGCTGCCATGACCCCCGCATTGGATTTGTTGAAAAAAGTTCGTGCCGAACATCGCGTGCACAGTTACGAACATGATCCGAAGGCAGCTTCCTACGGGCTGGAGGCCGCGGAAAAGTTGGGGTTGGACCCGGCGCAGGTGTTCAAGACTTTGCTGGCGGCCAGCGAGAAAGGTGAATTGCTGGTAGCCGTGGTGCCGGTCGTCGGAAGTCTGGACTTGAAGGGCCTGGCTCACGCTGCGGGCGTGAAAAAAGTCGAAATGGCCGATCCTGCCGCTGCGCAACGATCCACCGGTTACCTGTTGGGCGGGATCAGTCCGCTGGGACAGAAAAAGCGTTTGCGCACGTTTATCGATAATTCGGCGCAGCCCTTCGCCAGCATTTTTGTCAGCGCAGGGCGACGAGGGCTGGAAGTCGAATTGGCCCCCGCGGTGCTGGCCGAACATACCCAGGCGAAGTTCGCTGATATCGGCCGTGCCTGACGCGCACTATCAGCCCGGCGCTGTATGGTGCAAATTTACGGGCTCTGTCACTGGCGCCGCGTTGTCGGCAGCGGCATGCTCGCTGACCTGACATAGGGAGATGGTTATGCAGCTTGAATTTCACCAGGTCGATGCGTTCAGTGATCGACCGTTCAGTGGCAACCCGGCGATGGTCTATCGCCTCGATGCCTGGCTTGCCGATGAGTTGATGCAGAAGATCGCCGCCGAGCACAACCTCGCCGAAACAGCCTTCGTGGTGCGCGAAGGGCAGGGTTGGCACATCCGCTGGTTTACCCCGACCACCGAAGTGCCGTTGTGCGGTCATGCGACCTTGGCCAGCGCTTACGTTCTGTTTGAAATCTATAAAGAACCAGCCGAACGCCTGGACTTCGTCTGCAAGTCTGGCCTGCTGAGTGTGAGCCGTGAGGGTGAGCGCTTGTGGCTGGATTTCCCGGCGATCATGCCATCGGAAGTGGGCGTGACCCTGGATGTCGAGCGCGCGCTAGGCGTGGAAGCGGTTGATGTGCTGGGGTCGAACGAATTGTTCGTAGTGCTGGAATCCGAGCAGGCGGTGCTCGAATGTCAGCCGGACATGGCGGCGCTGGCGAAACTGCCGTGGCCCGGGGCAATTGTCACGGCCAGGGGCAGCCAGCATGATTTTGTGTCCCGCTACTTCGCGCCGGCGATCGGCATCAACGAAGACCCGGTGACGGGTTCGACCCATTGCAGCCTGATCCCGTACTGGTCGGAACGTTTGGGCAAGTCGAGCCTGGCGGCTTGTCAGCGCTCGGCTCGAGGCGGGGAGTTGTTCTGTCGGCTGGAAGGGGATCGGGTGAAAATCGGCGGGAATGCGACGCTCGTTGCCAGCGGAACGTTGATGCTGGGTTAACCGAAATCTATTGTGGGAGCGAGCCTGCTCGCGAAGGCTGCGTGTCAGTTGACGAGGGTGTCGACTGATACACCGCCTTCGCGAGCAGGCTCGCTCCCACATTTGTCCGTGTGTATCAGCTAGCAGTGCTGTGGCGGCGGACACCGGACTCGACGACCGGAATCTGCGCCGCCGTACTGCCCGACGCCTGAAACAGCACCAGGTGTTCAGCCGCGACACGAATGCCGACCTCTGAACCCACCAGATGATCGGCATGGCTCGGGAAAATCGACTCCAGCTGCGCGCCGGTCGGCAACTGCAAGCGATACAGCGTGGACGCACCCTGGAAAGACTTGCCGACAATCCGCGCCTTCAACGTGCTGTCCGGTGCATAAACGATATCGTCCGGACGCAGCAACACATCCACCGCACCGCCAACCGGCCAGGTGTAGGCACGATTACCGCGTAACTCACCCAGTTCGGTCTGCACCGACTCGGGGCTGCTCAGCTGACCGCGAATGAAATAACCCTGGCCGATGAAACTGGCCACAAACGGCGTCAGCGGTTCGTGATACAGGTTGTAGGGCGTGTCCCACTGTTCCAGACGACCTTCCTTGAAAACCCCTACATGATCGCTCACCGCGAAGGCTTCTTCCTGGTCGTGGGTCACCAGAATCGCGCTGGTGCCACGGGCCTTGAGGATATCGCGCACCTCATGGCTGAGCTTGCGTCGCAGTTCGCCATCAAGGTTGGAGAAGGGTTCGTCGAGCAGCAGCAGTTGCGGTTCCGGCGCCAGGGCGCGGGCCAGTGCGACACGCTGCTGTTGACCACCGGACAGCTCATGCGGGAAGCGCTTGCCGAGGTTTTTCAGGTTGACCAGTTCCAGCAACTCTTCGGTGACGCGATCCTTTTGCGGGTGCTTGCGAATCCCGAAGGCGATGTTCTCGGCCACGCTCAAGTGCGGAAACAGCGCGTAATCCTGGAACACCATGCCGATCCGGCGTTTCTCCGGGGCAAGGGTGAAACCGGCGCGGGAGATGGTTTCGCCCGCCAACTGGATTTCACCTTCGTGCACCGGTTCGAAACCGGCAATGGCCCGCAGGGTGGTGGTTTTGCCACAGCCCGAAGAGCCCAGCAGGCAACCGATGTCGCCGGCATTCAAATGCAGGTTGAGGTTCTGCACGACGCGCTGGTCTTGGTAACCGCAGGCGAGGTTGCGCAGGTTCAGCAGTAATGGATGGCTCATGCGTGGTGGTACGCCGGTTCGACGAGAAACTCGAGCAGGGCTTTTTGTGCGTGAAGACGGTTTTCGGCTTGATCCCACGCGACGGAGCGCTTGTCATCGAGCAGGTCGACGCTGATTTCCTCGCCACGGTGGGCCGGCAGGCAGTGCATGAACAGCACGTCCGGAGCGGCCAGGTCGAGCAGGGCGCGGTTGACCTGAAACGGCGCGAACAGCTTCAGGCGTTTGGCGGTTTCCTCTTCCTGGCCCATAGAGGTCCAGACGTCGGTACTGACCAGGTGGGCGCCGCGTACGGCATCCTTCGGATCGCGGACGATGGTGACCCGATCGCCAGCCTTGGCCACGAATTCAGGGTTGGGTTCAAAGCCTTCCGGACAAGCGATGCGCAACTGGAAGTCGAACTGGATCGCCGCTTCTATATAGCTGTTGCACATGTTGTTGCCGTCGCCGATCCAGGCCACGGTTTTGCCCTGGATCGAGCCGCGGTGTTCGAGGAACGTCTGCATGTCGGCCAGCAACTGGCACGGGTGCAGGTCATCGGACAGGCCGTTGATCAGCGGGACGCGCGAATTGGCGGCGAATTCAGTCAGTGTGCTGTGGGAAAACGTGCGGATCATCACCGCATCGAGCATGCTCGACATGACAATGGCGGCATCGCCGATCGGCTCGCCACGGCCCAGTTGGGTGTCGCGCGGCGACAGAAAGATCGCCTGGCCACCGAGCTGGATCATGCCGGCTTCGAACGAAATACGGGTGCGGGTCGACGATTTCTCGAAAATCATCCCGAGCACGCGGTTTTTCAGAGGCTCGAACAGTACGCCGCGGTTACGCAGGTCTTTGAGCTCAACGCCTCGGCGGATCACGCTGACCAGCTCTTCGGGCGTGCAATCCATCAGGGAGAGAAAGTGCCTTGCGCTCATCATTGACTACCTTTTTGCAACAGACCGCAGATACTCAAAGCCTTGTTTAACTGAAAAACGGGCGAGACCTGCGGCGTAAGCCGCACGGGGCGACGAAATAGGGGAAGGCGCGATCTTATAATTAAATGTCGCGTCTTACCAATAGGGCTACGGTTTTTAGGGGATTTCAGAGGGGCTACGGGGTGACCGCAGTAGCGCTTTTGAAGCCTGTTTCCTGACAGCAGCCCGTCATTTGTACACTGGGGTCGCGGGGCTTTGCAATCAAACGGGGCGGGGACGGCCTAGCAACGGTCGGTTTCTGACCTGTCATTCGAAGCATTTGTGCTCAAGATTGGTGAATGTGTCTGGTCTGAAACATTTGCTAATGCAAGGTGGCGGGTTATAACTAATCCACGAACGACGCAGGAAGCCTTCGGAATGGAATCGAAAGAACAACAGTTAATGGAGTTACTCGGCCTTACGGCTCGCTCACTGACCCATCTCACCGCTTCCATGACCTCGATGTCCTTCGAGTTGATGCGCAGTGAAGACGAAGTGACCAAGGCCGCCGGGCGGCGGATGATTGACCGCATGGCAACCATCAGCGCCGGGCTCGACGAGCACTGGCGACTGATCGGCGAACTCACGGGTGTCCATATCGCTCATGAACAGATCGAAACCATTCAGGAAATCCAATTGCAGGCGCCGCCGCCGAACTGATGCCCAGCCGCCATCGGCTGGCCTGATGGTCGCCGATTCACAAGACGAACGTCGCTGGCGCAGCAGTGGGCCAGGCGCCATAGTTTTGTTCCCGCGGTCGATATTGCCCGCTCAGAACAAGACAGAGACTGGCCATGACCAAGACTCTCCATCACCGTGCGTGCCACTTGTGTGAAGCCATCTGCGGCCTGACCATCGAAACTACCGAGGTCGAAGGCGCGGTGCAGATCACTTCGATCAAGGGTGACGCTCAGGATACATTCAGCCGCGGGCACATCTGCCCCAAGGCCGTCGCCTTACAAGATATTCAAAATGATCCGGATCGTCTGCGTCAGCCGCTGCTGCGGGTCGGTAGCGAATGGCAACCCATCGAGTGGGAAGACGCCTTCAGCCTTGTAGCTGAACGGCTGGCGGCGATTCAGGAGCGTCACGGACAGAATGCGGTGGCGGTCTATCAAGGCAACCCCAGCGTGCACAACTATGGGCTGATGACCCACAGCAATTACTTTCTCGGCCTGTTGAAAACCCGCAACCGGTTTTCTGCGACGTCGGTTGACCAGTTGCCCCATCACCTGACCAGCCATTTGATGTACGGCCACGGTTTGCTGTTACCGATCCCGGACATCGATCACACCGATTTCATGCTGATCCTTGGCGGCAATCCGCTGGCCTCCAACGGCAGCATCATGACTGTGCCGGATGTGGAGAAGCGTTTGAAGGCCATTCAGGCTCGCGGCGGCAAAGTGGTGGTGGTCGATCCGCGCCGCAGCGAAACGGCGGCGATTGCCGACCAGCATCTGTTCGTGCGCCCCGGTGGCGATGCGGCGTTGTTGTTCGGACTGCTCAACACCTTGTTCGCTGAAGGCCTGACCCGCGACAGTCATTTGCCGGTGGACGGTCTGGATGAGGTGCGGGAGGCGGTCGCCAGTTTCACTGCCGAGGCCATGAGCCCGCTGTGCGCAGTGCCCGCCGAACAGATCCGCCAACTGGCGCGGGACTTTGCGGCGGCGCCGACGGCAGTGTGTTACGGCCGCATGGGTGTCTCGACCCAGGCGTTCGGCACCTTGTGCCATTGGGTTGTGCAGCTGATCAACCTGGTCACCGGTAATCTCGATCGCGTAGGAGGGGCGTTGTGCACCGAACCGGCAGTGGATTTGGTGGCGTCGACCTCGGGCGGGCATTTCAATCTGTGGCAGAGTCGGGTGTCTGGGCGTCCTGAATACGGTGGGGAATTGCCGGTGTCGGCGCTGGCCGAAGAGATGCTCACTGAAGGGGAAGGGCAGGTCCGCGCGCTGATTACCGTGGCGGGTAATCCGGTACTGTCGACGCCCAATGGCCGGCAACTGGAACAGGCACTGGACGGTTTGGAGTTCATGGTTAGCATCGACCTGTATATCAATGAAACCACGCGGTATGCCGACCTGATTCTGCCGTCCACCTCGGCCCTGGAAAACGATCATTACGACACGACTTTCAATATGTTTGCGGTGCGTAACGTCAGCCGGTTCAATCGCGCGATCCTGGCCAAGCCTGAAGGTGCGTTGCATGACTGGGAGATTTTCGTGGGGCTGGCCAAGGCCTTTGCTGCGAAGACTGGCAAAGCATTGAAACCAACCGTTGCTCCGGCGCAGATGATTGATCATGGCTTGCGAATGGGGCTGTATGGCGACGCTTCGGAGCACAAGCTATCGCTGGCGACGTTGTTTGATCACCCTCATGGTGTTGATCTTGGGGCATTGAAATCCAATCTGGCTCCACGTCTGAAAACGGCTAATCAGCGAGTCCAGGCGGCGCCTGCCGCGATCCTTGCTGATCTCGTGCGCTTTGCGGCATTGCAAGCGCCGGCTGCCGATGAGTTGTTGATGATCGGCCGCCGTCATGTGCGCAGCAACAACTCGTGGATGCACAACTATCATCGTCTGGTGAAGGGCAAACCGCGCCATCAATTGCTGATGCACCCGGATGACCTGGCCAGTCGTGGGCTCAAAGACGGGCAGCGAGTGCGGGTCAGTTCGCGGGTCGGTGAGATCGAAGTTGAAGTGCTCGCAAGTCTGGATATGATGAAAGGTGTAGTCAGCCTTCCTCACGGTTGGGGGCATGCGCGGCCGGGCGTGCAGATGACCATTGCCAGTGGTCAGCCGGGCTCCAGCGCCAATGACTTGACCGACGAGTGTCAGCTCGATGAGTTGTCGGGCAATGCGGCGTTGAACGGCGTGCCAGTGACCGTGGCGGCGGCTTGATCAAGTCTGTCGGAGAGACCGAGCAGGGGGCTCGGGTTTCCGTTACAATGCGCCACCGTGCCGACCCCTGAGTCGGAAAGTTCAGCCGAGGTGCTCCATGGATATCATCGAAACGATTAAAGAGCAGATTGCTAACAACACCATTCTGCTTTACATGAAAGGTTCGCCGAATGCCCCGCAGTGTGGCTTCTCCGCGAAAGCCGCGCAGGCCGTGATGGCGTGTGGTGAAAAATTTGCTTACGTGGACATCCTGCAGAACCCGGAAATCCGCGCCAACCTGCCAAAATACGCCAACTGGCCAACCTTCCCGCAACTGTGGGTTGGCGGTGAGCTGGTCGGCGGTAGCGACATCATGACTGAAATGTCTGCTGATGGTTCGTTGCAGGCCACGATCAAAGCAGCCGTTGAAAAAGCCGCTGCTGCCAAGACCGAAGCCTGATCCGCTTCCTGTAGGAGCAAAGCTTGCTCGCGATGCAGGCGCCGCGGTTTAACAAGAACACCGCGTCATCGTTCATCGCTGGCAAGCCATGCTCCTACAGGGCATTAAAAAAGCCCCGCCTCTTTAAAAGAGGGCGGGGCTTTTTATTGTCTCGAGTTTAGCGGGCGCTAACTTACTCTTCGCCCATCTGCGATTGCAGGTAGTTCTCAAGACCGACTTTATCGATCAGGCCCAGTTGGGTTTCCAGCCAGTCGATATGTTCTTCTTCGGACTCAAGAATATCTTCAAGCAGTTCACGGCTACCGAAGTCGCCAACGGTTTCGCAATGAGCGATAGCCACTTTGAGATCCGCGTGACCGGTGCGTTCGATACGCAGGTCGCACTCAAGCATTTCCTGGGTGTGCTCGCCGATCTGCAGTTTGCCCAGGTCCTGGACGTTCGGCAGGCCTTCAAGGAACAGGATGCGCTTGATCAGCTTGTCTGCGTGCTTCATCTCGTCGATGGATTCGTGGTACTCGTGTTTTCCTAGCTTGTTCAGGCCCCAATCTTCGTACATGCGTGCATGCAGGAAGTATTGATTGATCGCGACCAGTTCATTGGCAAGGATCTTGTTGAGATGCTGGATGACTGTAACGTCGCCTTTCATGATGGGGTCCTGCCCTTTATTAGCTGTCTATGAGGCAGAGTTTGAGCCGCGTAATTAAGAGTGTCAAACCTAAGTTATTGAAACTTAAATGAAAATTAATCGGAATAAGAATGTTTGTGTTCCGCGTCTAGAGCGTAAGCGATTGATTTTCAGGTATAAAAAAACCGGACATCAGGTCCGGTTCTTTTAAATACGGTAGTTACGCGGCAGTAAATTCTACAGGATAGGGAATTGCAGCCTGGGCCGATTGCAGTTTGGTCAGGGTTTCGCGAACGACCTCCTTGGCAAGGCAGGCGCATTTACCGCATTGGCTGGCAACGCCGGTGGCCTGACGGACTTCCTTATAGCTGCAGCAACCTTCATAGATTGCTTCGCGGATTTGACCGTCGGTGACGCCAGTGCAGAGGCAGACA
This sequence comes from Pseudomonas sp. LB3P25, assembly GCF_054897985.1. NCBI lineage: Bacteria > Pseudomonadati > Pseudomonadota > Gammaproteobacteria > Pseudomonadales > Pseudomonadaceae > Pseudomonas > Pseudomonas sp. LB3P25. The sequence goes on from NZ_CM142711.1 coordinate 1,525,043, forward strand.
TACATAAGTGAAAACCGTCGCTGGTTGTGACTCAATTGCGATGGATCTTAATGTTAACGAGAATGATTGTCAAAGTGCTTTCTGAAAGCTTCGCGTTATAAGCGGGCGCGACTGACGAACGGTTTTCCTCAGGGCAATCTGCCAGTAACCGCGGCGACGGCAATTTTAACGAGCCGGCGAAAAACCGTTGAGGACAGCTCAAAAACGCCGTGTATGATGGTCGGTCCTTGCGAAGGGGATCGTGTCACAGGGCTGTCGCTTGAAGGTGGCAGGCTGATGCGAGCCCAGTTCTTCACGTTATTACACCAGGAGATATCCAATGAGCGTACTCGTAGGCAAACAAGCCCCTGACTTCACCGTACCGGCCGTACTCGGCAATGGCGAAATCGTAGACAGCTTCACCCTGTCGTCGGCCATCAAAGGCAAATACGGCCTGGTGTTCTTCTACCCACTGGACTTCACCTTCGTTTGCCCGTCCGAGCTGATCGCTCTGGACAACCGCATGTCTGACTTCAAGGCACGCAACGTTGAAGTGATCGCCGTTTCGATCGACTCGCACTTCACCCACAACGCCTGGCGCAACACCCCGGTCAACAATGGTGGTATCGGCGAAGTTCGCTACACCATGGCTGCCGACCTGAAGCACGAAATTGCCAAGGCCTACGACGTTGAGTCCGAAGGCGGCGTGGCTTTCCGTGGCGCGTTCCTGATCGACGACAAAGGCGTTGTCCGTTCGCAGATCATCAACGACCTGCCGCTGGGCCGTAACATTGAAGAGCTGATCCGTCTGGTCGACGCTCTGCAATTCCACGAAGAGCACGGCGAAGTTTGCCCTGCCAACTGGAAAAAAGGCGACAAAGGCATGACCGCTTCGACCGAAGGCGTCGCGGCTTACCTGACCGAGAACGCTGCTGCGCTGTAAGGCACGTTTGAGGCATAAAAAAACCGGCCGTGAGGCCGGTTTTTTTATGGGCGGGATAAACCTGACGACGGATCAGTCGTTGTAGTCTTCCCAACCGCCCATTTGTTTCCAGCGATTGACGATGCCGCAGAACAGCTCGGCCGTCTTCTCGGTGTCGTAGCGAGCCGAGTGGGCCTCACGACCGTCGAAGTCGATATCGGCGGCTTGACAGGCCTTGGCCAGTACGGTTTGGCCGTAAGCCAGACCGGCCAGGGTTGCCGTATCGAAGCTCGAGAACGGATGAAACGGGTTGCGCTTCATGTCCAGGCGCGCGACGGCGGCGTTGAGGAAGCCCAGATCGAAGCTGCTGTTGTGCCCGACCAGAATCGCCCGTTTGCAACCGTTGGCTTTCAGGGCCTTGCGGATGCCACGGAAGATGTCGGTCAGCGCTGCTTCTTCACTCACTGCCATGCGCAGCGGGTGATCGAGTTTGATCCCGGTAAATTCCAGAGCGGCCGCTTCGATGTTCGCGCCTTCAAAAGGCTCTACGCGAAAGAAGTAGGTGTGGTCGGGGTACACAAACCCTTTTTCGTCCATGCCGATGGTGGTTGCGGCAATTTCCAGCAAGGCGTCAGTGGCAGAGTTGAAACCACCGGTTTCAACGTCGACAACGACTGGCAGGTATCCACGGAAGCGCTCAGCCATCGGGTGGCGTGAACCACCTCCGCCGCCTTGACCGTCCTGTTCGTCGTCGAAATGGTCTTCACTCACGCGTGTTCCTCCAGCAGGCGCCAGCGCAGTTTTTCACCGGCGCGCAGCGGGATTACGGTCAGCTCGCCAAATGGCAGGCTGGTTGGGGCGGTCCACTCTTCGCGGACCAGGGTGATGCGATCGATGTTCACCGGCAGGCCGTAGAAACGCGGGCCGTTCAGGCTGGCAAAGGCTTCGAGCTTGTCCAGCGCGTTGCGCTGTTCGAAGGCTTCGGCATACATCTCGATCGCTGCATAAGCGGTGTAGCAACCGGCACAGCCGCAAGCGGCTTCTTTGGCGTGCTGGGCATGGGGCGCCGAATCGGTGCCGAGGAAGAACTTGTCGCTGCCGCTGGTGGCGGCGTCGAGCAGGGCTTCCTGATGGGTGTTGCGCTTGAGGATCGGCAGGCAATAGAAGTGCGGCCGAATCCCGCCCACCAGCATGTGGTTGCGGTTGTACAGCAGGTGATGCGCGGTGATGGTCGCGCCAACGTTGGCCGAAGCCTCGTTGACGAACTGCACGGCGTCTGCGGTGGTGATGTGTTCGAACACCACTTTGAGGTTCGGGAAACGCTCGACCACACGACGCATGTGCTCATCGATGAAGAATTTTTCGCGATCGAAAACGTCGACATCGCCACGGGTGACTTCACCGTGAACCAGCAAGGGCATCCCGACTTCGGCCATGGCCTCGAGTGCAGGGAAAATCTTGTCGATGCTGGTGACACCGGAGTCCGAGTTGGTGGTCGCGCCAGCCGGGTACAGCTTGGCGGCGTGAATGAAACCGCTGGCCTTGGCCTCGCGAATTTCTTCGGGTTGGGTACGGTCGGTGAGGTACAGCACCATCAACGGTTCGAAGCGACTGCCGGCCGGGCGTGCAGCGAGAATCCGCTGGCGATAGCCGTCGGCTTCCGCGGTGTTACGCACCGGAGGTACCAGGTTGGGCATGATGATGGCGCGACCAAAGGTGCGCGCGACATCCGCAACGGTATTGGTCAACACGGCACCATCGCGAAGATGAATGTGCCAGTCGTCGGGACGCAGCAGGGTCAGGCGGTCGGACATGAGGGGATTCCAGGCGGGTCAAACTGAGGGGAATGCTACCGGAAAAGACTCTTCCAGGCACTCGCTATCAAGTTTTGCAGGAAGCTTCCGATATCCAACAGGTATGCCGTAAACATCTGTGTGTCGGTCTTTTTGTTGTAGAAGCCAGTGGAGCCTCCCGTGCGCCAGCGTTATTTAGCCTTGCTCAGCGTGTTTGCCAGCCTTCCTGCGATGGCGCTCACTTTCCAGACCCGTCTGGAGAACATTGAGTGGACGGTCGAAGGAGACAAGTTCGAGTGCCGCCTGAGTCAACCGATCACCGATTTTGGTTCGGGCGAGTTCGTGCGTCGCGCTGGCGAGCAAGCGACGTTTCGTCTGAAGGCCTACAACGCGATGATCGGCGGCGGTTCGGCGACCTTGCTGGCGGCGGCGGCCCCTTGGCAGCCGGGGCGTGGCGACATCAACCTCGGTTCTGTGCAAATAGGCAGGGGCGATGTGCTGTTCAACAGTTCGCAAGTTCAGGCCGGCCGCTTGATCAGTGGCTTGATGGATGGCCGCAGTCCGGTCGTTCGACATTACTCGGGCGATGGCCGGGTGTCGGAAGTGCGTCTGTTGCCGGTCAGGTTCAGCAAGGCGTTTAACGATTATCAGGGCTGTGTGGCAAAACTGCTGCCGAAGAATTTCGAGCAGGTCAAACAGTCCGAGATTGGTTTCCCCGGCGAAGGCATCGATCTCGACGCGCAGGCCAAGGCTCAATTGCAAGTGATGCTGGATTTCATGCGGGCCGATCCGACGGTCAACCACATCGAACTCGATGGCCATTCCGACAACAGTGGCAACCGCCTGACCAATCGTGACCTGTCGAGGCGTCGGGCCCTGGCCGTCATGGAATTCTTCAAGGCCAATGGCGTTCAGGAATCGCAGATCACCGTGCGCTTTCACGGCGAGCGTTATCCGTTGGCGCCCAATACCAATTCCGCCAACCGGGCGAAGAACCGTCGGGTCAATGTGCACCTCGCGCGCGTTGCGCCCACCGAAAAGCCGGCGCCTCAGGCCACTGCATCGGCGAGCGCCGCATCGACCTCCTGAACCCGCTGTAATCGTCGCTCACTCGACATAATCTGTCGCTTCGTCGTCATAAGCTGTCGCGCCTCTGTAAATTATCCTGCATGACCGGTAGACTTGACGGCTTTCCGTAGAACCCCGTGGAGTGATGGCATGGCGGACGTAAACAAGGTCGTTCTGGCGTATTCCGGCGGCCTGGACACTTCGGTGATCCTCAAGTGGCTGCAGGATACTTATAACTGTGAAGTCGTGACCTTCACTGCTGACCTGGGTCAGGGCGAAGAGGTCGAACCTGCACGCGCCAAGGCACAGGCCATGGGCGTGAAAGAGATCTACATCGATGACTTGCGCGAAGAATTCGTGCGCGATTTCGTTTTCCCGATGTTCCGCGCCAACACCGTTTACGAAGGCGAGTACCTGCTGGGTACTTCCATCGCTCGTCCGTTGATCGCCAAGCGCTTGATCGAAATCGCCAACGAAACCGGTGCTGATGCCATTTCCCACGGCGCCACCGGCAAGGGCAACGACCAGGTTCGTTTCGAGCTGGGCGCCTACGCCTTGAAGCCAGGTGTGAAAGTGATCGCTCCGTGGCGCGAATGGGACCTGCTCTCCCGTGAAAAGCTGATGGATTATGCTGACAAGCACAACATCCCGATCGAGCGTCACGGCAAGAAGAAATCCCCGTACTCGATGGATGCCAACCTGCTGCACATCTCCTATGAAGGCGGCGTGCTGGAAGACACCTGGACTGAGCACGAAGAAGACATGTGGCGTTGGACTGTCTCCCCGGAGAAGGCTCCTGACAAAGCGCAGTATCTCGAGCTGACCTACCGCAACGGCGACATCGTCGCACTGGACGGCGTCGAAATGTCCCCGGCCACCGTGCTGGCGACCCTGAACCGTATCGGTGGCGAACACGGTATCGGCCGTCTCGACATCGTCGAGAACCGTTACGTGGGCATGAAGTCCCGTGGCTGCTACGAAACCCCTGGTGGCACCATCATGCTGCGCGCTCACCGTGCGATCGAATCGATCACCCTGGACCGCGAAGTGGCTCACCTCAAAGACGAGCTGATGCCTAAATACGCCAGCCTGATCTACACCGGTTACTGGTGGAGCCCTGAGCGTCTGATGCTGCAACAGATGATTGATGCGTCTCAGGCCCACGTGAACGGTGTTGTGCGCCTGAAACTGTACAAGGGCAACGTGATCGTCACGGGTCGCAAGTCCGACGAATCGTTGTTCGATGCCAACATCGCGACCTTCGAAGAAGATGGCGGCGCCTACAACCAGGCCGACGCGGCGGGTTTCATCAAACTCAACGCCTTGCGCATGCGTATTGCGGCAAACAAAGGCCGGAAGCTTTTCTGAGACTTTGAATACCGTAGTTGAACGACGGTAATAGAGTTGTGGCCTTGTCGGTGACAAGGCCACACATCTGAATAGGGGATCTTTCCTGCCGGACATCGTGTTATCAGCGTTCTTTTTGTTTCTGTAAACCCTTCCTTCCGTTTCCTCTCTCTGAATGCTCTTCAAGCGCTACCTGCTGCGTGTCAGGTAAAAAGAGGGATCAAGAATCGTCAGCCCACGTGAATTCAAATTGTAAGCAATGCAGAGCGTTGGTTCGTTGCGATTCTTTGCCTGTTTTGAATGCTTGGTGGCACTTTCCTTCAGTAATGCCTCCGAATCGGTACAGGTGAGAAATACGATCACTTGCGCAGGGCTTCCCTGTGGGTGCCGGTTTTTTTCAATCCAGGCGCCGAATTCCATTTTTTTGTTCAACCATCGCGCATCGACGATGTGGAGGTTGTTTAGCGGCTCAGGCAGGCACACGTGCTGTAGAGCCGAGAGGCTCGACTGAATACCGATCCAGGCGGGAGGGTCCTTCAGGTTATCAGGCCGCTGACCGCGATCAGCGTTGTCCATTACTTTTATAAAATGCTTTCCCTTCCCGAAATCGGAGGGTGCGTACAGCGATCGGTAGTTGAAGTTGAGTGTGGCGAAGAAAAGAAAAAGCAAATAGAAGGGAAAGCTGATCAAGAACCAGACATAGAGCTCCCGCTCCTTGTTGTCGAGAAAGGGCAGTGAGACGGCGGCCGAGGTTTCAGAAATAGCGGCGAATATTGCAATAACTGTCATTGGGTTGATGATTTTTTTCTTTAATTTGTTCATGTTTTCTGCTCATGGAAGTATTGTCTTTTCTCGGTTGATTGATATTTTTGGTTTTGATTTTAATAACTAAGTATTTGGTGTTTTTGTGTGTGCGGTACTCTTTCAAAGGTTGGGTTTAATAGGGTGATAGTAACGGTATTGAGTAGGGGCGGGTATATCTGTTCTTGATGTTTTAGGTGATGGTGGATCGGATTCGTTTTTGAAGTGTTGCCTGGTGTGATTTTTTATTATTCCTTGATGTGCAGTGTTTGTGGTATGAGATTTCAGGTGAAAATATCAGTTACTTTTAAGGGTAGCTCAATCATCAGTGTTCGTTGGATCGCTTGCGACGGACCCTGTTATTTGATTTTCTGGTTGTAAATAGAAACAAAAAAACTGCAGAGAATCTAAATGCCCGCAGGTTGATAAAGTTTTTAGCTCCCCGGTATTTGGGGATATTTTGTAAGACCAATCTCTAATGTCTGTAGGGAATGTCTCTCGGTGCAGGCGGCTGAGGGGGGCGGCATGCCATGGGTGAAATGACTAGGCTATTGTGCGGGCTCTAAAAATTCGAACAGCGAAAATTGGACTTGCCCATGAATAAAGTGCTGATCGTGGATGATCACCCCGTCATTCGTCTTGCGGTACGAATGCTAATGGAGCGTCATGGCTACGAAGTCATTGCAGAGACAGACAATGGCGTGGATGCGTTGCAACTCGCCCGTGAGCATATGCCGGATATTGTCATCCTGGATATTGGAATACCGAAACTTGATGGGCTGGAAGTCATTGCGCGTCTGACATCGACAGCAATGCCCATGAAAGTGCTGATATTAACTTCCCAGGCCCCTGGGCATTTCTCCATGCGTTGCATGCAATCGGGTGCCGCCGGGTATGTCTGCAAGCAACAGGACCTCACTGAGTTGCTCAGTGCAATAAAGGCAGTATTGTCGGGCTACAGTTACTTTCCGAATCAAGCCTTGCATACCGTACGCTCCAGTTTGGGGAACGCCAGTGAAGCCGATATGGTGGATCGACTGTCAGGACGGGAAATGATGGTCTTGCAGCAATTGGCCCGAGGCAAGACCAACAAGGAGATTGCCGATGGAATGTTCCTCAGCAATAAGACTGTCAGTACTTACAAGACGCGTCTGTTATTGAAACTCAATGCTCGTTCCCTGGTCGACCTGATCGAATTGGCTCAACGCAATGGTCTGGTGTGACTGACTCAGCGTTTGACGAGGCGCGATGAACGAGGGGTATCAGAGGTCGGCACTTAGTAAAAAGCCTCCGTTTCGGGAGGCTTTTAGGTGTCATAGGTCAAAATCGTAATCGGCCAATTGCTTTTGCAGTCGGCGCTCCTCCAGCAGATTGTCGATGGTACGGCGTTTGCTCAGGTTGGTCTTCGCCACTTCAACCACCGGTTCAGCATCATCAGCCTCAACAGGGGTGAAGTCGTCTTCTACGTCCAATTGCTCTTTGCCAGTGCTCATAGTGTTACTCCAGGCTAAGGCTGCCTTTGGCGCTCCTTATATCGATAATCTCCCGGCGGGTAAAAAAGATTTTTTCAATCGATAAATCGAAAATCCTAATAGAGCCTCAATCGTCCGATGTCTTTTGCTTGTATTCGCACAAGTCTTCGATCCGGCAACTGCCGCAACGAGGCTTGCGGGCCAGGCAAACGTAGCGTCCGTGGAGGATCAGCCAGTGATGGGAGTCGAGCAGATACTCCTTCGGCACGAACTTCATGAGTTTTTGCTCAACCTCGACCACATTTTTGCCTGGAGCGATGCCGGTACGATTGCTGACCCGGAAAATATGCGTGTCCACGGCCATGGTCAGCTGACGGAATGCGGTGTTGAGCACCACGTTGGCGGTCTTGCGGCCGACGCCGGGTAACGCTTCCAGCTCTTCACGGGTTTGCGGCACTTCGCCTCCATGACGCTCCATCAGCAAGCGACAGGTCTCGATCACGTTTTTCGCTTTGCTGTTAAACAGGCCGATGGTCTTGATGTATTCCGACAGTCCCTCGACACCCAAGGCATAAATTGCCGCCGGTGTATTGGCCACCGGGTAGAGCTTGGCGGTGGCCTTGTTGACGCCGACATCGGTCGACTGCGCGGAGAGAATCACGGAGATCAGTAATTCGAACGGCGAGGAGTAGGCCAGTTCGGTCTTCGGTTCCGGGTTGTCTTCGTGAAATCGGCGAAAAATTTCCAGACGTTTTGCGGCATTCATGGGCAGTGCGTTTCCTCGAAGGCAGTCAGTGAGAAGGGGGCGAGCGGGTCCAGGCCTGCCGTGCGGCGATCAGCAGTCCCAGGAGAATGAATCCGCCAGGGGTCAGGGTGGCCAGGCGCAACCCACCGTCGGCGGTCAGTACCCAGCCTTGCCAGTCCGCTTGCGCAGTGCCAGCCAGCCATGGCAGATGGCTACCGAGGGTCCCGTTGCCGATGAGTTCGCGCAGCAAGCCAAGGCCCGCCATCAACGCGCCGAACAGGCCACACGCGCGCAGGCGATCACGCCAGGCGTTCTGGAAAAAACCGGTGTGTTCCAGCACAACGCATTGCAACGCAATCAATCCTGCATAGAGCCCCACATGGTGGTGCCATTGCAGCGACCAGACTTGCGTGGCGAGTTCCGCGCAGCTGGTCAGTGTGGCCGCCAGCAGGACGCTGGCAAGCAAGCGTGTCGCCGGGACAAGTAGGGATCGCAAGGCGCCCATGCTCACTCCAAAAGCACTGATCACCACGATGAACATCAGCCACAAGCCCAGAGCGGACACCAACGAATCCGTGGCACCGATCAGCAGTGCAAGCATCAGCGAGTTCTGCAGCGTCGATGACTTATTCATGAGCGGTGCTCCCGATCAACTGCTGCTGATGTTCGTCGAAGTAGCGCAACGCGTCATGGATAGCGTTGATGACTGCCCTCGACGTAATGGTCGCCCCCGCTATTTGATCGAATTGCCCCTGATCCTTTTTCAACGCCCAGCCATTGTCGACAGGTTCGGTTCGGGACTTTCCGGAAAAAGCCTGAAGCCAGGTATTGGGCCAGTCGGCGAGTCGGCCGCCCAGCCCTGGAGTTTCCGATTGCTTGAGCGTTTTGACGCCCAACACCTTGCCGTTTGCGCCGATGGCGATCAGCAACTCAATGGAGCCCTCGTAGCCCAGGGTCTGGCTGCGCAGCAACACGGCGCTGGGTTGGCCAGTCTTGGTCGCCAGGTAGCCACCCAGCAGCGTACTGGTGGCCAATCCAGAGTTTTCGAGGGCGAGCGGCTGTTCCAACGGCTGATTGTCGTAGCTTTCAGCGGGGAGCAGGTCCAGCAGGTTACGACTGTCGATCAGGCGCTGTTCGGCCGCAATGCGCGGCGCGCTGGTGTGCTGCACGAGGTAAGTCACGCCAATCCCCAAGCCTGCCAGCAAGACCAGGATCACAACGCTCGACACTCGACTCATGGCGCACCCCGTTCCAGTCTGGAGGTGGCAAACCGCTCCAGCGCCGGCACACAGAGGTTCATCAACAGCACGGCAAAGGCTACGCCGTCCGGATAACCACCCCAGGTACGAATCAGATACGTCAGCAACCCGACGCCCGCGCCGAACAGCAGTCGCGCGCCGGGGCTTTTTGCGCCGGACACCGGTTCCGTGACGATGAAGAATGCACCCAGCATGCTCGCGCCAGTGAGCAGATGAAACAGCGGCGAGCCATGGGAGTCGGAGCCCGAGCCGTTCCAGCACAGCAGGCTGATGATGAACAGGCTGGCGAGCATGCCGACCGGCGCATGCCAGCTGAACACCCGTCGTTGCAGCAGAAACGCGCCGCCCGCCAGAAAGGCCAGGTTGACCCATTCCATGCCTCGGCCGCCGAAATGACCGAACGCCGGGTTAGCGGCAAACAGTTCGTCCATGGTCAGGCTTTTGTTGATCCGCAGGCTGTCCAGCGCTGTGGCCTGAACCCACGCATCTGGCGTCTGGCTGAGGCTGAACCCAAACACCTGCTGCAAGCCGCCGAGCAGGTCCAGTCCATGGGACAACGGCCAGTGGGTCATCTGCTGGGGAAAGGTCACCATCACCAAGGCGAAACCGAGCATTGCCGGGTTGAACGGGTTCTTGCCAACGCCGCCATACAGGTGTTTGCCGAACACCATCGCGAACGCCGCGGCACAGACTGTCAGCCACCACGGGCAATAAGGCGGCAACGCCAGAGCCAACAGCGTCGCACTGACCAGTGCGCTGCCGTCGCTCAAGGTCGGCTTGAGCGCTCGCTTGCGCAGCTGCAGCACGGTCGCTTCAACGGCCAGTGCGGTAACGCACGTCAAAATCAGGTTGATCAACACCCCCCAGCCATACAGCCAGAACAACGCCAGCGTCCCCGGCACAGTGGCCAGCAATACCAGCTTCATGGCCTGCTGAAGGCGCTCGTCGACCGGTTCAAGGGGCTGCATAGGCATCCACCTGACGCTCGGCTTCATTCACCGCGAGTTCCAGGGCCTGGATCTGCTCAACCGTTGCTTCGTTGGCTTGAGCTTTCTTGAGTTCGGCGCGGCGCATGGCCAACTGGATCTTTGCCCGATTCAGCTGCGCATTTTTCGCCGGAGCAACGGGCGCCGGGGCAGGCGGTGCAGTGCTTTCCAGTTTCGCCAAAGCCTGTTCGGCCGCCTCGAACTGCTGCTGCAGGACGATCAGTTGCGACTGCTGTTCGAAAGTCGGCGGATGCCCGAACGCCTTGAGAGACTTGTTCAGTTGCGCCCGACTCATCGCCAGATCGATCTTGGCCTTTTTCAGCGCCAAATCCGCATTGGCTGCCTTCTGTGCACGGACTCGCTCAAGAGCGGCCTGAACCGGATCGAGCGTCGCCACCTCGCTGTGCTGGATGGCGCGCTGGGCGCGGGCCTGACGTTCGGCGATTTTCTGTTCTTCTTCGCGATGCAGGCGAGCATTGCGCTGTTCAAATCGGCGCCGTGCGTGATTGCGCTTGACCGTCCGGGCGCGTTGTTCCTCAAGGCTGAACGCCAGGCCGCCGACAATCGGCAGCACCGTGGCCAGCGCCAACGGCCGCATCTCGATGCAATCCACCGGGCAGGGCGCTACGCACAGGTCGCAACCGGTGCATTCATCGATGATTACCGTGTGCATCAATTTCGCCGCGCCGACAATGGCATCCACCGGGCAGGCCTGGATGCACTTGGTGCAGCCAATACACTCCGCTTCACGAATGTAGGCGATCTGCGCCGGGGCCGAGCCGCGACTGACGTCCAGTTCCAGTACCGGCACTTTCAACAGCTCGGCCAGGGCCGCGATGGTCTCGCTGCCGCCCGGCGGACATTTGTTGATCGGTTCGCCGCTGGCAATGCCTTCGGCGTACGGTTTGCATCCGGGGTGGCCGCACTTGCCGCATTGGGTCTGCGGCAAGAGGGCGTCGATGCGTTGAATCAGACTCATGTTTTGATCAGTCCGCTGAATCCGAGAAAGGCCACTGCAATCAGTCCGGCGCCGATCAGGTCGATCGGCAGGCCGCGAAAGGGCAGGGGGATATCATTTTCGATGGTGCGTTGGCGCAAGTCGCTGAACAGGCTCAGTACCCACCAGAAACCCAGCCCGGCACCCAGGCTCAGGGCTATGGCGTGGAAGAAGCCTTTGTCGTCCTGAGCGTTGAGCAGCGTCAGCCCGAGTACGCCGGCGTTGCCCAGCAGCAGGGGCCAGAGGCCATCGAACGCAAGCTTTGGAAGTAACCGGGAAAGCACTTTCAGCAGCGGGCCAATCAGCAGAACGCTTAATGGCAGGAAGACGAAAAGGCGCAGCGACGTCAGCTCTAGCGGGACCAGCAACCAACGGTAGGCCGAGTAGCCCAGCGTGCCGACGATCAACATCAAGCAAGCCGTCGCAAGGCCCAACGCGTGGACCTGTCGATGCTCGTTGCCCAGCAGCGGATCGACGCCCAGCGGCCAGTGCAACACGAGGTTGTTGATCAGGGCAGCGCTGATAAGCGTAAGAACAATTTCGGTCATGATCGTGCCGGCAAGAACGGGGCTTTTTAACGGAGCGGTCTAAAAAGCTTAGGCATTATCCGGCAAGGACGGAGGGTGGGCCAGACATGAAAATCCCACAGCCGCGCCAGGCACGACTGTGGGATTGGTTTACTGCACAACCTTACTTGATGCGCTGACCTGGCTTGGCGCCGCTGTCAGGGCTGAGCAGGTAGATTTCTTCGCCGCCAGGGCCGGCCGCCATCACCATGCCTTCGGAGATGCCGAACTTCATTTTCCGTGGCTTGAGGTTGGCGATCATCATGGTCAGACGACCATTGAGCTTGGACGGATCCGGATAAGCGCTCTTGATCCCGGCGAACACGTTGCGTTGCTCGTCACCGATGTCCAGGGTCAGGCGCAGCAGTTTGTCGGCACCTTCCACGTGTTCGGCCTTGAGGATCAACGCCACGCGCAGGTCGACGGCGGCAAAGGCATCGAACTCGATTTCCGGTGACAGCGGATCCTTGGCCAGTTCGCCATTACCGGCTGGCGCAGCATCGCCGGTGTCGGTCTGGCTGGCGGTCAGGTCTTCTTTCGAGGCGTCGCTCATGGCTTGCACTTTTACCGGGTCGATACGGGTCATCAACGGTTTGAACTCGTTCAGCTGATGGTTGCTGAGCAAGGTGGCGTGGTCGTTCCAGGTCAGCGGCGCGACGTTCAGGAACGCCTCGGCATCGGCGGCCAGCAGCGGCAGCACCGGCTTGAGGAAGATCACCAGCTGGCGGAACAGGTTGACGCCCAAGGCGCAGATGGCCTGGACTTCGTCTTGCTTGCCTTCCTGTTTGTTCAGCGACCACGGCGCCTTGTCGGCGATCCAGGCGTTGGCGCGGTCGGCCAGGCCCATGATCTCGCGCATGGCGCGGGCGAAGTCGCGAGCCTCGTAGGCCTCGGCAATGCTTGGCGCTGCTGCGAGGAACGCTTCGGTCAGTTCCGGCGCGGCATTACCTGCCACCAGCACACCGGCGTTGCCTTTGTGGATGAAACCGGCGCAACGGCTGGCGATGTTGACGACTTTGCCGACCAGGTCGGAGTTGACCTTCTGCACGAAGTCTTCGAGGTTCAGGTCCAGGTCGTCGACGCCACGGCTCAGCTTCGCCGCGTAGTAGTAGCGCAGGTATTCCGGCGACAGGTGGTCCAGATAGGTCCGGGCCTTGATGAAGGTGCCGCGGGATTTGGACATTTTCTGACCGTTGACGGTCAGGTAGCCGTGTACGTTGATGCCGGTCGGTTTACGGAAACCGGCGCCTTCGAGCATGGCTGGCCAGAACAGGGCGTGGAAGTTGACGATGTCCTTGCCGATGAAATGGTACAGCTCGGCGGTGGAATCCTTGCCCCAGAACGCGTCGAAATCAAGTGTAGGCGTGCGGTCGCAGAGGTTCTTGAAGCTGGCCATGTAGCCGATCGGCGCGTCCAGCCAGACGTAGAAGTATTTGCCTGGCTCGTCAGGGATTTCGAAACCGAAGTACGGCGCATCGCGGGAGATGTCCCACTGTTGCAGGCCGGCATCCAGCCATTCGGCGATTTTGTTCGCCACGGCTTCTTGCAGGGTGCCGCTGCGGGTCCAGGCTTGCAGCATTTCCTGGAAGTCCGGCAGCTTGAAGAAGAAGTGCTGGGAGTCCTTGAGCACCGGAGTGGCGCCAGAGATCGCCGACTTCGGATCCTTCAGGTCGGTCGGCGCGTAGGTCGCACCGCATTTTTCGCAGTTATCGCCGTACTGGTCTTCGGTGCCGCATTTCGGGCAGGTGCCCTTGATGAAGCGGTCGGCCAGGAACATTTTCTTTTCCGGGTCGAAGTACTGAGTGATCGAGCGCGTGGCGATGTGCCCGGCGTCGCGCAGCTTCAGGTAGATCTGGCTCGACAGCTCACGGTTTTCTTCGGCGTGAGTGGAGTGGAAGTTGTCGAAGTCCACTAGGAACTCGGCAAAGTCGGCGCTGTGTTCAGCCTGGACGTTGGCGATCAGTTGTTCCGGGGTGATGCCTTCCTTTTCCGCGCGCAGCATGATGGCCGAACCGTGGGCGTCGTCGGCGCAGACATAAATGCATTGATTGCCGCGGTGCTTCTGGAAGCGCACCCACATATCGGTCTGGATGTATTCCAGCATGTGGCCAAGATGGATCGAACCATTGGCATAGGGCAGGGCGCTGGTGACGAGGATCTTGCGTGGCTCGGACATGGGGCTCGGCTACTTGATGAAACGGAGGTCGGCCACTATAAAGCGCCGGCGCATATTTTTCACCCCCGCGACCCGTATCCGCGGTCCATGTAGCAGCTGGCGAAGCCTGCGTTCGGCGGCGCAGCCGTCGTGAATCCGGGCAACTCGGACTACCTGAAACACCGCGGTGTCTGGTTTTACGACGGCTGCGCCGCCGAACGCAGGCTTCGCCAGCTGCTACAGATCGCATTTAACCATGGGGTGTTTGTCACATTCTGAAAGCATGCCGTCCGGACTATAGAACAGGTACGATACCCGCCTGATTTTCCAGTCTTGCTATCGGAGTTGCCCATGAGCGCCGTCAATCGCGCAGCGGTGGAAGCCGTCCTTCGCCAATACACCGACCCTTATCTGAACCAGGACCCGGTCAGCGCCGGGTGCGTACGCGGCATCGACATTCAGGGTGATCGCGTCAGCGTCCAGCTGGAGCTGGGTTACGCCGCCGGCCTGTTCAAGAGTGGCTGGGCGCAGATGCTGCAAATGGCCATTGAAGGGCTGGACGGCGTGACCATCGCCCGCGTCGAAATCACCAGTGTCATTGCCGCGCACAAGGCTCAAGCGCAGATCCCGGGGCTGGCCAACGTCAAGAACGTGGTGGCCGTGGCGTCCGGCAAGGGCGGTGTGGGCAAATCGACCACCGCCGCCAACCTGGCCCTGGCCCTGGCCCGCGAAGGCGCCAAGGTCGGGATTCTCGACGCGGATATTTACGGACCGAGCCAGGGCATCATGTTCGGCATCCCCGAAGGCACCCGACCCAAGGTCAAGGATCAGAAGTGGTTTATTCCGATCGAGTCCCACGGCGTCGAAGTCATGTCCATGGCGTTCCTGACCGACGACAACACGCCGATGGTCTGGCGCGGGCCGATGGTTTCCGGTGCCTTGTTGCAACTCGTCACTCAAACCGCCTGGGGCGACCTGGATTACCTGGTTATCGACATGCCACCAGGCACCGGCGACATCCAGCTGACCCTGGCGCAGAAAGTCCCGGTGGCCGGTGCGGTGATCGTCACCACGCCGCAAGATCTGGCATTGCTGGACGCGCGCAAGGGCGTGGAGATGTTCCGCAAGGTCAACATCCCGGTGCTGGGCGTGGTGGAAAACATGGCCGTGCACATCTGCTCCAACTGCGGACATGCCGAGCATCTGTTCGGTGAGGGTGGTGGTGTGAAGCTGGCCAGCCAGTACGGCGTCGAGCTGCTGGCTTCGTTGCCGCTGGCGATGGCCATCCGCGAGCAGGCCGATGGCGGCAAGCCAACGGTGATCGCCGAGCCTGACAGCCCGATTGCGATGGTTTACCAGGAACTGGCTCGCCATGTCGGCGCGCGAATCGTGTTGCAGGAAGCGGCGACACCGGCCATGCCGAACATCACGATCAGCGACGATTAAATCGCTGAAGAAACGCAATCCATTGTGGGAGCGAGCTGTGGCGAGGGGATTTATCCCCGTTGGACTGCGAAGCAGGCCCAGTTTTTTGGGGGCGGCTGCGCCACCCAACGGGGATAAATCCCCTCGCCACAGCCGCTCCCACATTTGTTTTGTGTAGGCCCTAAATCCGCAACCCGCCATCCAAATCCAGAATCCGACCGGTGTAGTAGTCGTTTTCGAAAATGTAGGCCGCTGAATGGGCGATCTCTTCAGGCTTGCCCATGCGCTTGAGGGGAATCGCGGACGTTATCTGCTGCAGCGCCTCAGGCTTCATGCTCAGCGTCATTTCGGTTTCGATAAAACCCGGTGCAATGGCCGCCACACGAATACCGTAGCGTGCCAGCTCCTTGGCCCAGGTCACGGTGACTGCAGCGACACCCGCCTTGGCGGCGGAGTAGTTGGTCTGGCCGACGTTGCCAGCGCGGGAGATCGACGAGATATTAATGATCGCGCCGCTGTTGTTCAGCTCGATCATTTTGGCCGCGACTTCACGGGTGCACAGGAATACGCCGGTCAGATTGACGTCGATGACCGACTGCCACTGAGCCAGGCTCATCTTGGTCATCTCGCCGTCCTTGACCTTGATGAGCAGGCCATCGCGCAGGATCCCGGCGTTGTTGATCAGGCCATGGATCGCGCCGAAATCTTCGGCCACCTGGGCGACCATGTGGGTCACTTGCTCTTCATTGGCGACATTGCACAGATAAGCGCGAGCCTCGACACCTTTAGCCTTGCAAGCGGCGACAGCGTCGTCGAGCTTTTCCTGGTTCAGGTCCACCAGCGCCAGCTTCGCGCCTTTACCGGCGAAATACTCGGCCATGGAGCGGCCTAAACCCTGGCAACCGCCGGTGATAATGATTACTTTGTCAGTGAGTTGCATTCGCATGCCCCATAGCAGGAGAGGAGTGGTTTCCTTTTAGAGAGTAGCCTCTCGATCTGCACCTGATGCGGCCTGGCTGCACATGAGAACTGCCCCGATGGCGTACTGGAACTTATCCCCAGGCGCCTGTCCGTTTTTTTGACGGATTCTATATAAGGAGTCATAAATTGAGCGTTGAAGCGGCCAAGAATGCCCGAGAATTGCTTCTCAAGGAATACCGTGGAGTGCTCTCGACGCACTCCAAGGCGATGCCCGGTTTCCCGTTTGGCTCCGTGGTTCCGTACTGTCTGGACGAACAGGGCTGGCCGCTGATCCTTATCAGCCGTATCGCCCAGCACACCCACAACCTGCAGAAAGATCCAAAATGCTCACTGTTTGTGGGCGAGCGCGGGGCCGAAGATGTACAAGCCGTTGGTCGCCTGACCTACCTCGCCGAAGCAGAAAAGCTCGAGGACGAGGCCGCCATCGAAGCGGCGGCTGAGCGTTACTACCGCTATTTCCCGGATTCGCAGAGCTACCACAAGGCCCATGATTTCGATTTCTGGGTGCTCAAACCGGTACGTCACCGTTACATCGGCGGCTTCGGCGCGATTCACTGGGTCGATCAATTGACCCTGGCCAACCCATTCGCCGGTAAGGCCGAGGTGAGTATGGTCGAGCACATGAATGCCGATCACGCCAAAGCCATCGCCCACTACGTCGAGCTGGCAGGCCTGCCGAAAACCGAGCCGGCGCAACTGGTGGGTATCGACACCGAAGGCATGCACCTGCGCATCGGTCAGGGGCTCTACTGGCTGCCGTTTCAAGCGCCGTGTAATACGCCGACACAAGTGCGCGAAGCCTTGGTTTTCCTGGCTCACGCCGAACATTGGCCGAAAAATGAAGTGGCCGACGCTTGAATTCACGAATCGGCGACGTCATCTAGGGAAGACTGGCAAGGCATTCTTGCGTTGAGGAACCATTTGATGCGCCCTTTTTTATTGCTCTTTGTACTGTTTCCGGTGTTGGAGCTGTTCGTATTCGTCAAGGTGAGCGGGGCGATCGGGTTTTTCCCGGCCCTGCTGCTGGTCATTCTCGGCTCGATGCTCGGCGTGTTCGTGCTGCGTATCGCTGGTCTGGCAACTGCATTGCGTGCTCGTGAAAGCCTGAACCGCGGCGAGCTGCCGGCTCAGACCATGCTCGAAGGTTTGATGCTGGCACTGGCGGGTGGTCTGTTGATCCTGCCGGGCTTCGTCACTGACGTGCTGGGTCTGATCATGTTGCTGCCGATCTCTCGTCGACTGTTGGCCAATAAAATGCGCCAGCGTGCCGAAGAGCAGGCGATCCGTCAGCGTGCGTTCGCCGATGACCTTCAGCCACGTGGCGGCGGCCCTGCGACCCGCGAGCCGCTGGGCCGTGAGCCCAACGTGATCGAAGGCGAGTTCGAGCACCGCGATTCCAAGTAAATCGTTTCACCTGCACGGTACCTTCGGGTGCCGTGTTCGTTTTCGGGGCATGGACGTAAAAAATTTCGATCCCCACCCTTGTAATAAGCTTATGCGCCCTTATGTAACGGTCACCGCAAGGTTTCTGGCAATCATGCCAGACAGACTTCCGCGTCTCGCTTGTCGAGTCGCACCCGGCACCGCCGGATTTGTTAAACCCGCCGGGAATACACCGGCCGATGAAAACCACAATTAGGAGAGATCGACAATGAAGCTTCGTCCTCTGCATGACCGCGTCGTCGTCCGTCGCAGCGAAGAAGAAAAGAAAACCGCTGGCGGTATCGTCCTGCCAGGTTCGGCTGCTGAAAAGCCAAACCAGGGCGAAGTCCTCGCTGTAGGCCCGGGCAAAGCACTGGAAAACGGTGAAGTGCGCGCGCTGGCCGTGAAAGTGGGTGACAAGGTTGTATTCGGCCCTTACTCCGGCAGCAACACCGTGAAAGTTGACGGCGAAGACCTGCTGGTAATCGGCGAGAGCGAAATCCTCGCTGTTATCGAAGGCTGATTCCCCGCTCATTTTCCCGCTACTACAAAGTATTTAAGGAATATCGATCATGGCTGCTAAAGAAGTTAAATTCGGCGATTCCGCCCGCAAGAAAATGCTCGCCGGTGTCAACGTCCTGGCTGACGCAGTAAAAGCGACCCTGGGCCCTAAAGGCCGTAACGTGATCATCGAGAAAAGCTTCGGCGCTCCGACCATCACCAAGGACGGCGTGTCCGTTGCCAAAGAAATCGAGCTGAAAGATCGCTTCGAAAACATGGGCGCGCAGCTGGTCAAAGACGTTGCCTCCCGTGCCAACGATGACGCAGGCGACGGCACCACCACCGCTACCGTTCTGGCTCAATCGATCGTCAACGAAGGCCTCAAAGCCGTCGCGGCCGGCATGAACCCGATGGACCTGAAGCGCGGCATCGACAAAGCGACCATCGCTATCGTCAAAGAGCTGAAAGCCCTGTCCAAGCCTTGCGCTGACACCAAGGCCATCGCTCAGGTCGGCACCATCTCGGCCAACTCCGACAGCTCCATCGGCGACATCATTGCCGAAGCCATGGAAAAAGTCGGTAAAGAAGGCGTGATCACCGTTGAAGAAGGCTCGGGCCTGGAAAACGAACTGTCGGTTGTTGAAGGCATGCAGTTCGACCGTGGCTACCTGTCCCCGTACTTCGTCAACAAGCCAGAGACCATGACTGCCGAGCTGGACGGTCCGCTGATCCTGCTGGTCGACAAAAAAATCTCGAACATCCGCGAAATGCTGCCAGTACTGGAAGCCGTTGCCAAAGCCGGCCGTCCACTGCTGATCGTGGCCGAAGACGTTGAAGGCGAAGCCCTGGCGACTCTGGTTGTGAACAACATGCGTGGCATCGTTAAAGTCGCAGCCGTCAAGGCTCCAGGCTTCGGCGACCGTCGCAAGGCCATGCTGCAGGACATCGCTGTTCTGACTGGCGGTACCGTTATCTCCGAAGAGATCGGTCTGAGCCTGGAAAGCACTACCCTGGAACACCTGGGTAATGCCAAGCGCGTGATCCTGTCCAAAGAAAACACCACCGTGATCGACGGTGCCGGCGTTGAGGCTGACATCCAGGCTCGCGTTCTGCAGATCCGTCAGCAAGTGGCTGACACTTCGTCCGACTACGACCGTGAAAAACTGCAAGAGCGTCTGGCCAAACTGTCCGGCGGCGTTGCAGTGATCAAGGTTGGCGCTGGTTCCGAAGTTGAAATGAAAGAGAAGAAAGCCCGCGTTGAAGACGCCCTGCACGCTACCCGTGCAGCCGTTGAAGAAGGCGTGGTACCTGGCGGCGGCGTGGCACTGGTTCGCGCTCTGCAGGCTATCTCCGAGCTGAAAGGCGACAACGATGACCAGAACGTTGGCATCCAGTTGCTGCGTCGCGCTGTTGAAGCGCCACTGCGTCAGATCGTTGCCAACTCCGGCGACGAGCCAAGCGTAGTGGTCGACAAGGTCAAGCAGGGTTCGGGTAACTACGGTTACAACGCTGCTACCGGCGAATACGGCGACATGATCGAAATGGGTATCCTGGACCCGGCCAAAGTGACTCGTTCGGCTCTGCAAGCGGCTTCGTCGATTGCCAGCCTGATGATCACCACCGAAGCCATGATCGCCGAGATCAAGGAAGACGGTCCAGCTGGCGGCGGCATGCCAGACATGGGCGGTATGGGCGGTATGGGCGGCATGATGTAAGCCAGCCTTACCCCGTACCTATAAAAAAGCCCCGCCTGCGATCAGCAGGCGGGGTTTTTTATGTGCGCCCAGCATGGGCGCAATCTTGTGGGTGAAAGTCCCGCCGTAAGCTGACCACAGCGAACGAAGTGAAGCGCAACTGCATGAGGGCGACCGAGTGTGGGGAGGAAGCGTGGATCGAAGCCATGAGCCGATGTACAAGAACCGGATAGAAGGCGAAGCCGATCAGGGCGAGCGGGCATAAAACCGCGAAGCTCTTGTGGTCAAGGATCAGGTTGCGTAAATCCGGCGGTTGTGTGGTGAAGGATTGCGTTCTTACCTGGGGAGATCTCGCCTTGTGCCTGAAAGGGCGACGGTGCAAGCCGGAGCGAGAAGTCAGCAGAGGCCGTAGTAGTCTTTTTTTTTTTTTTGACGAAGGGCCGAACGAGAGAAAGCGTTATAGGCCATGTTGATGCGAACGACCGGAAGTCAGATGCCTGCCAAACGCGGGGCGGATGTGAGGACGCGAGCGGTGAAACCGTGAGAAGCCCCATCAGCGACGAGGTCAATCGCCCGCAAGATGAATCCGACAACGCAGGGCAAGGGCTGCTGGATCGGGCCTTTGCGAGAGAAAACCTGAAGCGGGCATGGAAGCGGGTCAAGGCCAACAAGGGAGCAGCGGGCGTCGATGGTCTGGATATTGAACAGACCGCCGAACATCTACTGAGCCAGTGGGCGGCGATTCGCGAACAGCTTCTTTCAGGCGTCTACCGGCCCAGCCCGGTACGACGTGTGGTCATCCCCAAACCTGACGGCGGTCAGCGCGAGTTGGGAATTCCAACGGTCACCGATCGCTTGATCCAACAAGCGTTGCTGCAAGTCTTGCAACCAGAACTCGATCCGACTTTCAGTGAACACAGCTACGGCTTTCGCCCGGGACGTTGCGCGCAGGATGCTGTTTTGGCGGCTCAGCGCCATGTGTCTTCAGGGCGAAGAGTGGTGGTGGATGTTGATCTGGAGAAGTTCTTCGACCGGGTCGATCACGATATTTTGATTGATCGTTTACGCAAGCGGATTGCGGATCGGGCGGTTATCCGGCTGATTCGGGCGTATCTGGATGCGGGAACGCAGATCAATGGCGTAGTCGAGAAAAGCCGCTGCGGGGCGCCGCAAGGCGGCCCGCTGTCGCCGTTGCTGGCGAACGTGCTGCTGGACGAAGTGGATCGGGAACTTGAACGTCGAGGTCATTGCTTCGTGCGCTATGCCGACGATGCGAATGTGTATGTTCGCAGCAAGAAGGCCGGGCAGCGAGTGATGGCCTTGCTCAAGCGTCTGTATGAAAAGCTGCACTTGAGCGTCAACGAGAGCAAGAGTGCGGTGGCGAGTGTATTTGGTCGCAAGTTTCTGGGGTACGCGTTCTGGGCTTCTCCACAAGGCGTCAAAAGGACAGTAGCGGTCAAAGCGCGTCAGCGCTTCAAACAGTGCATCCGCTGGTTTACCCGGCGCTCAGGTGGCCGCAGCTTGCAACAAGTTGTCGACCGATTAAGGCCCTACATGCTTGGCTGGAAGGGATATTTCGGCTTGTCGCAAACTCCCAGAATCTGGCGAGAGTTAGATGAATGGATACGACACCGACTACGAGCAATCCAGCTCAAGCAATGGCGGCGTAGTTCAACGATCTATCGAGAGCTGCGCAGGTTGGGTGCAAGTGAGGCTACTGCTCGCAAAGTGGCGGGAAGCTCTCGCTGCTGGTGGCGCAATAGCGCTCTTGAACTCAACCGAGTGCTCGATATAGCGTGGTTCGACAGAACGGGTTTACCGCGTCTCTCCTGACCTCAATCTCTCGAACCGCCCGGTGCGGACCCGCATGCCGGGTGGTGTGGCAGGGGAACGGCCTATGAAGGCCGTCCCCTATGCCGATTGTCTGAATTGTGAGGGTCACATCGGATTATTGTGGGAGCGAGCCTGCTCGCGAAAGCGGTGTAATAGTCGACAGAAATGTTGAATGTTTTGGCCCCTTCGCGAGCAGGCTCGCTCCCACATTTTTTGATCTATGTTTCAGGCGCTGACCGGATCCGCCTTGATCTCTCGCTCAGCCTTGGAAGCGGGGCGATAAAGGATGTAGTAATACGACCCCAGACAAATCAGCCAGCAGAAAATCGCCGTCCACACATTGTGCGAAAAGAAGTGCGCGCCCTGCATCATCCGGCTGATGGAAAACACCGTGCCCAACGCGAAAGCGAACACAAACGCCCGGCGCGCCAGACGCGGACGACGGTCACGCAGGACAAAGAACAGCGCAAACAGTGTGAAACCGGTCGCCGCATGACCGCCGGGCCAGCAACGGCCGGGTTTATCGGTGTGCGGGCGAGGGCTGAGCAGTTCGCTGTAGGTTTCGTGACCGCCGAATTGCTCAAGGCTCCACGGGCATTGAACGGCCGTCACCGCTTTGACTGGCGTGACAAAGGAGGTTGCCAGAGCCAGAGACAGCACCAGGCAGCCCAGTTCCCGTTTGATCGGTTTGAGCCTGTCCATGAAAAAGGAGGCGATGAAGCCGAAGATGGCCAACACCGAGAAGGCGATGACCACTTGCTTGGCGCGGTCATGCAGGATCTCTTCCAGGAAGTAACTGTGCCGCCCGATGAAATCCCCCGCGACCGGGTCATAAAACAGCTTGGCAAGGTCCATGTCCAGGGACGTCAGTTCGAGCAGCACCAGAATGATCGCCGCGATGGCGGGAACGCCCAGACACACCCAGAAATTGAGCGGGCGGGAGGCGGGGCGGACAGCAATTGATGACATGGTGGATCCTGAACAAAGGAAAAAGCCCCGGGGCATCAGCCCGGGGCGATTCGATTAATGTGCGCTGACTTGGTCGGTGCCCTCCTTGGGCGCCCTCCAGCCAAGCAGCTGTTGCTTGAAGCCATAACTGGCGGTTTGGTAATAGGTGATAGCACGGGCAATCAATGGGTCGCTGGCGGTGGCCTGGGATTCGCGGCTCTCGGTCAGTGCTTCATCATGGCGCCGCAGCCCTTGGCGAGGGCTCAGGATCGCCAAATTCTTGCCGTCGAACAAGCCCAAATGCTGGTAATTACCAACGACCACGCGGGGCGGCAGTGGATTGTCCTGCAGCAAGTTGCGGCCGAAGAAGGTCGATTGATAATCCAGGTTCAGCAAACCCAGCAAGGTCGGCGCCAGGTCGATCTGGCTGGCCAACTGCGCGGTTTCCCGTGCATCGATCAGCTTTGGTGCATAGATGAACAGCGGAATCTGATAGTTGCTGATCGGCAAGTCTTCCATGCCGGCGCTGCCGGCCGTGTGGTCGGCGACGAAGACGAAGATTGTATTGTCAAACCACGGCTTTTGGCGCGCCTGATCGAGGAACTGACCAATGGCATAGTCGGTGTACTTCACCGCACCGTCGCGACCGTTGCCGGATTTGATGTCGATCCGGTTGTCCGGGTAGGTATAAGGACGATGGTTGGAGGTGGTCATCAGTTGCAGCAGAAACGGCTGCTGTTTCGCGTAGTCAGCGTCGGCCAGTTTGAGGGTCTGCTTGTAGAGATCTTCGTCAGCCATGCCCCAGGCATTTTTGAAGTGGATCTCTGATTCATCGACGCTGCTCTGGTCCACCACACGGTAACCGTTGCCACTGAAGAACGCGTTCATATTGTCGAAGTAACCGCGTCCGCCATAGACGAACACGCTGTCGTAACCCACGGCGGTGAGTTGCTGGCCGAGGCTGGCGAAACCGCTTTCACGCCCCACACGCTTGACGATCGAACGCCCCGGGGTTGGCGGGATAGCCAGGGTAATGGCCTCAAGGCCGCGATCGGTGCGGGTGCCGGTGGCATAGAAGTTGTTGAAGTACAGGCTCTGCTTGCGCAAGGCATCAAGGTTGGGTGTCAGGTTGCGGTCGTCGCCGTTACTGCCCATGTACTTGGCGCTGAAGCTTTCAATCGTCACCAGCACAATGTTGGGTTTGCGCGCAGTGCCCGGGTTGTCGATCATCCGGCGAATGTCCTGCGGATCCTCGCCGATGAAACGCGCGTTGGGTTCGCTCAGTTCGGCACGAATCTGCTGAGCAACGATTGCCGGCGGCAGGCTGCTGTAGAACTGCGGGTAATCCAGCTCGTTGTTACGGAATGCAGCGAAGAACTGATAGGGCCCATTGCTCGCCAGTTCGTTCTGATAGGCGTTACCGCCTTGGGCGCGCGGTGAATCCTGACTGAGCAGTTGCAAGCTCAGGCCCGCGACGATCAACAGGCCCAGCGCATTCAGCAGGCGCCCGCGCAGTGGCGGCAACGGTGCGTCCAGCGCGGCATTGAAAGGTTTGCGCAAGGCAAAGCTCAGGGCGATGGCCAACACGGCAAGGATGCTCAGCAGCGTACCGATTGGATAAGACTCCAACAGGTTATTCAGCACCTCGTCGGAATACACCAGGTAATCGACGGCGATGAAGTTGAAGCGCACACCGAATTCATCCCAAAACAGCCACTCGGCTACTGCGGTGAACAACATGGCGAACAGGCTGACGGTCAGCAGTCCCTGAAGGAACCAGCGATGGCCGCGGCGACGCCACAGGGCCGGTGGGCAGAGCAGCAAGTAGAGGCCCATCGGCAGCGCTGCGTAGGCAATGAAGCCCAGGTCGTACAGCAGGCCGATGCCAAACACCGACAGAAATCCGCTACCGGCTTCATCCAGATGGGTGAGCAGCAACACCGTGCGGGTCAGCAAGAAAATGACCAGCCATGTGCCGGTTACGAGCAGGAGAAAGCGCATTGGCGCGGTCTTGAGGAGGTCCATTGTGTGTACATTCCTTAACAACAATTACGTGGGATTCTCGCGCCTCCACTGTAGTCGGCTTGTGAATCGATAGTGAAAAACGTGTTAACTCTATCATTTGGTTGAGCGGATTGATTCCAGGCACCGTAACCCTAGCCCTGAGCCACACTTGGCCTTAAGCTGCGCGGGCCAAGACGGCCGTTACTGTGTACGCAGGAGATACCCATGCGAATTCTATTGGTTGAAGACAACCGCGATATCCTGGCCAATCTGGCCGATTACCTGGGGCTCAAGGGTTACACCGTGGATTGCGCGCAGGACGGTTTGTCAGGCTTGCACCTGGCGGCCACCGAGCATTACGACTTGATCGTGCTCGACATCATGTTGCCCGGCATCGACGGTTACACCCTGTGCAAACGCCTGCGCGAAGACGCGCGCCGCGACACGCCGGTGATCATGCTCACTGCCCGCGATCAATTGGACGACCGGCTGCAAGGTTTCAAATCC
The DNA here is from genome assembly GCF_054897985.1 of Pseudomonas sp. LB3P25. Classification (NCBI taxonomy): domain Bacteria; kingdom Pseudomonadati; phylum Pseudomonadota; class Gammaproteobacteria; order Pseudomonadales; family Pseudomonadaceae; genus Pseudomonas; species Pseudomonas sp. LB3P25. The sequence goes on from NZ_CM142711.1 coordinate 1,550,448, forward strand.
GGCGCCGATGATTACCTGATCAAACCCTTTGCCCTGTCTGAATTGGCGGCGCGCATCGAGGCGGTCATGCGTCGCACCCAGGGTGGCGGTCGCCGTACTTTGCAGGTCGGCGATCTGAACTACGACCTCGATACCCTGGAAGTCACCCGCGAAGGTCGTCTGCTCAAACTCAACCCGGTGGGCCTGAAGTTGCTGGCCGTGTTGATGCAAAAAAGTCCTCATGTACTGCGCCGGGAAATTCTCGAAGAGGCGCTGTGGGGTGACGACTGCCCGGACAGCGACAGCCTGCGCAGCCACGTCCATCAATTGCGCCAAGTGATCGACAAGCCGTTCGCCAAACCGTTGCTGCAAACCGTGCACGGTGTGGGTTATCGCTTGGCCGAGGGCCGTGATGGAGTTTAAGCAGAGCCTTGCTCAACGGATCATCATCGCCTTTGCGCTGATGAGCGCACTGGTCGCGGGGACCTTTGCCATGGGCATTGTGGCGACTGTGCACCTGGTGGAAGAAAAACTGATTTCGGCAGGTCTGGGGGGCGATTTACAACGGCTGTTGCTCATGGACAGTGTCACGGACTGGAGCCATCGCCCTGAGCCGGACCAGCTGTTCTATTTCAGTGGCGGGCCGGGCGATTTTAAGTTGCCCAAGGATTTACGCCATCTGGAGCCGGGTTTTCACGAAGTGTTTCGTGAGCAGCTGTCGTATCACGCGATGGTCGAAGTCGTCGACGGCCGGCGTTATGTGCTGTTACAGGATCAGAGCGATTTCGAAGAGCGTGAACGGGTGCTGTTTGCCGTGGTGCTGGTGGGCTTCGTTCTGAGTCTGGCATTGGCGGTGTTTCTCGGCTGGATACTGGCGCGCAAAGTGATGGCGCCCGTGGTGCGACTGGCCCGCCAGGTCCGTCACCGTGACCAATTATTAGGTATGGCGCCACCCCTGGCGCCGGATTACGCCGCTGATGAGGTGGGCGAGTTGGCCGTGGCCTTCGACGCAACACTCGGGCGCTTGCGCCAGGCGTTGACCCGCGAACGGTTATTCACCAGTGACGTCAGCCACGAGCTGCGCACGCCATTGATGGTGCTGGCCAGTTCCTGCGAGCTGCTGCTGGAAAATCCCGGCATCGATCAGCGTGGACGTGCTCAGGTCGAGCGAATCGCCCGCGCCTGTGAAGAGATGCGCGAGCTGGTGCAAACCTTTCTGATGTTGGCCCGCAAACAACGTGAAGACGCCAGCATGTCGCCCCAGCAAACCCTGAACCAGGTCGCCGATGGACTGCTCAATCTGTGGCGCGAGCCGATCGAGTCCAAGGGATTGACGCTGATCTTTGAACCGGACAATCCGGCAAACACCTGCTACAACGCAACCCTTCTGCACGCGGTCATGGGCAACCTGCTGCGTAATGCGCTGCATTACACCGAGCACGGGTTTATTCGCCTGACGCTGACGGCCACCGGTTTCATCGTCGAAGACAGTGGCGTGGGCATTCCCGAGGAAAAACGCGAGGCGATGTTCGAGCCCTTCGTGCGGGGCAGCGAGAAACGCGGCGAAGGCCTGGGGCTGGGGCTGTCGCTGGTGCAACGGATCTGTGAAAACCAGGGTTGGAGCGTCAGCCTGACGAACATGGAACCCAACGGCTGTCGTTTTCAGGTGGAGTTGTCAACGAATAACTGATCGCCTTATTGAAACGCATTAACCCAGTGCAATCGTTTTCGTCCTGTAAATCCTCGAAATCATTCGGGGTTTTGCATGACATTTTTTTCACAAAGGCATGACCTGACGCTGACACGGCGCTACCTATCGTGGGAGCCATCAGCAGCTCAGGAAACCTTGATGATGGACGGCCCGATCAAACTGGATTTTTCCGAAAAATACGACGATCAACACGCTCAACGATACCTGCGCAAACACAAGGATGGCCTTGGCCGTCGCCTGTCCCACTGGCGTGACGAGCAACTGGCGCGCAAGGCGTTGGCACTGGCCGGTGAGCCGGGGCTGATCCTCGATTTGCCCTGCGGTGCGGGGCGCTTTTGGCCATTGCTGGCGGAAAAAACCAATCGCGCCATCATCGGGGCCGACAATTCCGAATCCATGCTGAAGATTGCCATGCAGGCGCAACCTGCCGATGTGGTGAAACGGGTACAACCCTTGCACACTTCTGCATTCGACATTGCCTTGCCTGATAACGCCGTCGACAGCATTTTCTGCATGCGTTTGCTCCATCACATCGGTGAAGCCGAGCATCGACTGGCTATCTTGCGCGAGTTCGAGCGAGTCACTCGCGACAGCGTGATCCTTTCTTTATGGGTGGACGGCAATTTCAAAGCGTGGAAACGCAAGCGCGCCGAGAAAACCCGTGAGCAGGAAGGTTACCAAAATCGATTTGTGTTACCGGCTGCTACGGTTGAAAAGGAATTCGAGCAGGCGGGTTTTCATATTCAGGAACAACTGGACTTTTTACCGCTCTATGCCATGTGGCGGGTCTACGTATTACGCAAGAGGTAACAGAATGGCAGTGCAATGTGCAGCAGAAACGGAAGTCGCTCCTCAGGACCGCTTCGATTATTTTTGGAATCAGCGCGGTGAATGGGTAGAAGAACCCAACGTCCGTCGCGGCGGAGAAAGCGGCGTGCAGCGCGTCGTGAGCAGCAATGGACAGCTGCTGTACGTTAAACGTCAGACCGGGCATATCCATCGCAGCTTGCTGCACCCGTTCGGTCGGCCGACGGTGTTGCGCGAGCGCGATGCGCTCATCGGCCTGAACCTGCTCGACGTTCGCGTTCCGGAAATCGTTTTCTGCGGTGCACAGCGCGATCCGGTGCATAAATGGCGCGCATTGCTGATTACCAAGTCGCTGGACGGCTTCGAGGAAATTGAACACTGGTACGCTGGCGGCGGTCGCGAGCGTCACGGTGAGGCCGTGCATGAACGAGTGTTGAAGGATCTGGCCGAGAACCTGGCCCGGATGCACAAGGCCCGCTGGCAGCACAGCTGCCTCTACGTCAAGCACGTATTCGTGCGCATCACCGGCGAAGGCGAGGCTGCAAAAGTTGAAGTGGCCTTGATCGATCTGGAGAAATGCCGGCAGCGTTTGACCGCCCGGCAAGCGGCTATTCATGACATGAAGCAACTGCGTCGCCATTCGTCGTTCAGCACGACGGACTGGCAAAAACTCGTCTACTTTTATAAGACGGCGTTTGGCAGCGCTATCAAGGGTTTATAGCAATGAAACTCGAAATTGCACGAGGTATATTTTTAATAGGAGCCTTGGCAGTTGCTTCACTGGCGGTGGCGGCTTGGGAGCAGCCCCGCACGCAAGTCCTCAGTTCAGTGAACGGCGACGCACACTGTCCGTTGCCACGAGTTGCCAAGGCATCCGTGGCATCCCGCCCCGATCATGATTTTTTGCTGTTCATGTTCGGACTTTCTCAAGGATTGAGGCCGCAAAGTTGAACACATTGAAGCCCAAATAAAAGGCCTCGCAAATGCGAGGCCTTTTTTATTGGTGCGCCAGGCATGGCGCGTTGCGCGTAAGCGCAACCAGTTTGGCTGTGGTGGCCACGCTGGTGACTTGGAGGTGAAAGTCCTCTACACACCCGGCAAGGGGAAGTGTTAGCTGAAGGCAAGGGTGTCGCGGGTGACCGCGAATCTGAAGGAAGCCCGAGGTAAAATGCTGGCCTGACGAACAGGAAGCGGATTAGGCGGCGCAGCGGGGTAAGAAGGCCAATATCTTCAAAGCCCGATACTTGCACGGAACGCTGTGACGTAGATCCGACAGGCATAAGCAGGAAGGTCGCGCGAATTACCCTGGGAGATCTGTTTAGCCTGCCATGTGCTACCGGCGCCGTGAGGTGACGGGATGGGCGACAGAAGTCAGCAGAGGCCGTAGTAGCTGCTCGAAACCGGAGCAATGAAGGGCTGAACCTGCCATGAGTGGATAGTCGGGTGTGATCTCTGTTGGAGCGTAAAGCAGAAACTCCGCGTAGCGGGGGTCGAGACCATCAGGAGGTAGGAGCCGGAAGCTCCGAGGGCCGGTCTGGGCGCTTAGATACCGCAGGCGACACATCAACGGAACCAAGCTCGCTGACGCTGTTTATCAGTAGGCAGGAACCGCCGTATACGGAACCGTACGTACGGTGGTGTGAGAGGACGGCGGGGGCAACCCCGCCTCCTACTCGATCCCTGAGTTCAGGTCGTGATGCCGAACCAATGTGGGAGCGAGCCTGTGTGGCGAGGGGATTTATCCCCGTTGGGCTGCGAAGCGGCCCCAAAATCGAAAACCGCGGTGTATTAGGTACACCGCACTTAATGGTTTTACGACTGCTTCGCAGCCGAACGGGGCGGTGCGACGTTTCGATAAATCCCCTCGCCACACAGGCTCGCTCCCACAGGGTTGTGCTGCGTTCCCTAGGGTTTATCGGGTTTTGCCAAAAGCGTGTAAACACACGGCAGCACAAACAACGTAAACAACGTCCCGATCGACATCCCCGTGGCGATCACCGTGCCGATGTCGAACCGGCTGACGGCGCCCGCCCCCGTGGCGATGATCAACGGCACCATACCGAACACCATCGCAGCCGTGGTCATCAACACCGGACGCAGACGAATGGCCGCCGCTTCCTCCACGGCCTCGCGCGGCGTCAGGCCTTTGTCCTTGCGTAACTGGTTGGCAAATTCGACGATCAGGATTCCGTGCTTGCTGATCAGCCCGATCAACGTCACCAGGCCGACCTGGGTGTAGATGTTCATGCTCGACCAGCCCAGGAACAGCGGGATCAACGCGCCACAGATCGATAGCGGCACGGTCACCAGAATCACCAGCGGATCGCGGAAGCTTTCGAACTGAGCGGCCAGTACCAGGAAAATGATCGCCAGCGCCAGGGCGAAGGTGACCCACAGCGCACTGCCTTCCTGGACGTATTGCCGTGATGCGCCGGCATAATCGAAGGCATAACCCACCGGCGCCTCTTCCCGAGCGATCTGGCGCACGGCGTCGATGGCTTCACCCATGCTGACTAGCGGAACCCCGGACAGGATGGCCGAGTTGAGTTGCTGGAACTGGTTCAACTGCCGTGGGCGCGCCCGGTCGCTCACAGTGATCAGGGTCGACAGGGCCAGCAGTTGGCCTTGGGTGTTCTTGACGTAGTAATTGTTCAGCCAGTCGGGGTTGTCCCGGAAAGGTCGTTCGACCTGAGCGATGACTTTGTAGCTGCGACCTTCAATGGTGAAACGGTTGATCTCCGCCTCACCCAGCAACGTCGCGAGCGTCCCGCCCAGGTCCTGCATGGAAACACCCATCTGTGCGGCCTTGGCGCGATCGATATCCACCACCACTTCGGGCTTGTCGAACGCCAGGTCGAGGTCGACGAAGGCGAACTTGCCGGACTCCATTGCTCTCTTTTTCACCCGGTCGGTCACTTGCAGCAGCGACTCGTAATCGTTGGCGGAGTTGATGACGAACTGAAACGGCAGCCCCTCACCGGTGCCGGGCAGGGAAGGCAGGTTGAAGCCGAAGATCTGCAGCCCGGAAATGCTCTCCAGTTTGCGCTGGACCTCGGGCAGGATTTTCATCTGAGTGCGGCTGCGTTCGTTCCACGGTTTGAGCAGGAAGCCGCCGATTCCCGATTGCACGCCGTTGAAGCCATTGATCTGGAACGACGAGTAGTACTCGGGAAACGTCTTGAAGATCGTGACGAACTCGTCGGTGTACGCGCTCAGATAGTCGAGGTTGGCCGGTTGCGGGGCCTTGGCCATCATGAAAATGATGCCTTGGTCCTCGTCCGGCGCCAGTTCCGACTTGGTGAACATGAGCAACACCGGAATCAGGCACAACACGATCACTGCGAACACCAGCACCACCGGCCGGGTGTTGAGGGTGCCATGAAGCATGCTCCGGTAGCGGCGCTTGAGGCCTTCGAAAATCAGATCCAGGCGATGGGCCAGACCGCTGGGATTTTCGTCGTGACGCAGCAAGAAGGCGCACATCATCGGCGACAGGGTCAGGGCGACAATGCCGGAGATCACCACCGCCCCGGCCAGGGTCAGGGCGAACTCCTTGAACAGCGCCCCCGTGAGTCCTGTCAGGAAGCCGATTGGCGCATAGACCGCCGCCAGGGTGATGGTCATCGAGACCACCGGCATGGCGATTTCCCGGGCGCCTTCGATGGCCGCATCCAGCGGCGTTTTGCCTTCTTCGATGTGCCGGTGGATGTTTTCCACCACGACGATAGCGTCGTCCACCACCAGGCCGATGGCCAATACCATCGCCAGCAACGTCAGCAGATTGATCGAGTAGCCCATCATCTGCATGAAGAACATCACGCCGATCATCGACAGCGGAATGGTGACTACCGGGATCACCACCGACCGCAGCGCGCCGAGAAACAGGAACACCACCACGATGACGATCAGCACCGCCTCGAACAATGTTTTGATCACCTCGTTGATCGAGGCCTGGATAAACAGCGTGGCGTCGTAGGCGATTTCACCTTTAAGGTTCGGCGGCAGCTGGGCTTCCAGGTCCGGCATGATCTTGCGCACTTCCTTGATCACGTCCAGCGGGTTGGCACCGGGCGTGGCCTTGATGCCGATGTACACCGAAGGGGTGCCGCCGAAAGAACTGATTGAGTCATAGTTTTCCGCACCCATTTCAACCCGCGCCACATCGCTGAGCAGCACACGACTGTCACCCTCGACCTTGAGCGGAATCGCGGCAAAGGCTTCGGCGGACTTGAGCTCGGTATTGGCGTTGATGCTGGTGACGACGTACTCGCCTTTCACTTCGCCGGCGGCGGAAAGGAAGTTGTACTTGCGCACGGCATCGGTCACGTCGCTGGCACTCAGGCCGAAACCGGCCAGCTTGACCGGGTCTAGCCACAGACGCATGGCAAACACCTGATTGCCGAGAATCTCGGCTTCGGCCATGCCCGGCAGGGTCGCCAGCTTCGGCTGGATGACCCGTGACAGGTAGTCGGTAATCTGCGGGTTGCTCAGCTCCTTACTGAAGAAGCTGATGTACATCAGTGCCGAGGCGTCGGCGGCTTCCTTGCTCAGTACCGGGTCTTCGGCGTCCTGGGGCAGCTGGTTCTTCACCTCGTTGGCTTTGGCCAGCAGTTCGGTGAACAAGCGGTCGCTGTTGGAGCCGATGCGCGCGTAGATCGAGATCACCGAGAAGTTCTGGCGACTGACCGAGGTCATGTAGTCGATACCCTCGGCACTGGCCAGACTTTGCTGCATCGGTTGGGTGATGTAGCCCTGGATGGTTTCGGCGTTGGCCCCGGGATAAGCGGTGGTCACCGTGATCAGGGCGTTTTCCATTTGCGGGTATTGGCGCAATGGCAACTTGCTCCAGGCCTGGAAGCCCAGCAGCACAATCAACAGGCTGACCACGGTGGCGAGCACCGGGCGGCGGATAAACGGGTCGGTAAAAGCCATGGGGATTCCTTGATCAGTCCGCGCGTGGCGGGCTGTTCTTCTCGGCTAAGGTCTTGTCGTCGCTGATCGCAATGTGTGCGCCGTTGTCCAGTTTGATCTGGCCGGCCGTGACCACTTTTTCACCGTTCTGTACGCCTTTGGTGATCATCACCTGCCCATCGCGGCGCTCGCCGGTTTCGATGAAACGTCGTTCGGCGATCAGGATCGGTTGGCCCTTGTCGTCTTTTTCAAGGCTGCCGTCTTCGGCTTTTTTCTGTGCAACGACATAGAGCGAGTTGCCGTACAGCGTGTAAGTGATCGCGCTTTCCGGCACGACGATGCGCGGCTGCGGGTCGGGCAATAACACTTGCAGGCTGGCGAACATCCCCGGCAGCAGTTTGCCGTCGGGGTTGGCCAGTGTCGCGCGGACCTGGACGTTGCGCGTGCTGTTTTCGACTTTCGGATTGATCGCACTGACGGTGCCGGGGAAGGTTTGTGACGGGTAGGCCGCGACAATGATCTGCACCGATTGGCCGAGGGCGATCTTCGGTACCGACTGCTCGGGCACGAAGAAGTCTACATAGAGGCTGCTGAGGTCTTGCAGGGTGGCAATCATGGTGCCGCTGGCGAGATAGTCACCGATGTCCACTTGACGAATGCCGATGGTCCCGCTGAACGGTGCGAGCAAGCGTTTTTTGGCCAGCGCCGCCTTGAGCTGATTGACCGTGGCCCGGCTCTTTTGCAACACCGCAGAGAGGCGGTCGAATTCGCCTTTGGAAATGGCCTGGCTGCCCACCAGTTGGCTGCCGCGACCGTAATCGAGCTGCGCCAGCCCCAGGTCAGCCTGAGCGGTTTCAAGCAGGGCGGTTTCCACCACGCTGTCAAGTTGCAGCAGCGGTTGGCCGACCTTGACCTTTTGACCGGATTCAAACTGCAAATCCCTCACCGTGCCCGAAGCTTCCAGGCTCAGGTCGACACCTTGCAGCGCCGTGAGGGTGCCGACCGCCGGCAGGCGCGCTTGCCACGGCCGCTCGGTGGCCGTGGCCACGGCGACACTGATCGCCGGTTTCGGCACAGCAAAGCCCTGAATCATCGTGTAGATGGAGAAGGCTTTGTAACCGGCCAGGATCAGCACGATCAGCAGAACAACACCCAACATGATCAGCATGCGGCGACGCAGCATATTTCCACTTCCTTGGAGAAAATCAGGTGAGACAGTGGGGCACATTACCGCGAGTGGGAAGGGGTTTCCAACTGGCAGAACTTACAGGTCGGCGTCACCCCGACCTGTAATTGAATGGACTCGCCCAAGCCGAGGCGTCTGTGCGCCACGGTGGCATTCTTATAGAAGCCAACGACAGCGAGGGCGAGGCCATGAAAAAGCATACGACGATCAACCAGTCTTTGTCAGCCGATGCGGCGGCATGCACCACAGTTGCGGTGGATCTTGCCAAAAGGGTCTTTCAAGTGGCCGGGGAGGATGCCCTCGGTCAGGTGATATTCGAGGATCGAATCAAGTCACGCGAGGCCTTTCAGGTATTTCTTCATAAGCTACCAGTGAGCGTGACGGTGTTGGTGGAAACCGGGCCAGGCGCTCAGGCGTGGGCGCGGTTGCTGCAAACGCAGGGTAATCCAGTGCGCATCCTGCCGGCCCAGTTGGTTGCCAATCATCGCAGCGGCCCGAAAAATGATCGCAACGATGCATTGGCTATCTTGCGCGCAGGCCGCGATTGCAAGATCTCATCTGTACCGCTCAAGAGTGCGGCGGCGCTGGCGATGCAGGCTCTGCACAGGGCCCGGCAGGGATATGTACGGCGACGTACTGCGGTCGGCAATCAGATGCGCGGTTTACTGCTGGAACACGGTGTGGCCATGGCGCAGGGCGAAATAGCTATCAGCCAGCTCGTGCCTCGGGTACTGGAAGATACCACCCAACCGTTGCCCGATTTGCTGCGCGAACTGATCGCCGAACTGCTGGGCGAATGGAGTCAACTGGGCGAACGCGTCAACGTGCTGACTGGTCGGCTGGAAACAGCCGCGAAGGCGGACGAGACGGCGAAGCGGCTGATGACGGTGCGCGGCGTTGGTCCGATCATCGCCACGGCGTTGTTGGCCAAGCAGACCGAGCCTGAACGCTTCGCCAACGCCCGCTTGTTCGCCGCCTACTTCGGGTTGGTGCCCAGCCAGCACAGCAGCGGCGAGAAGGTCCGGTTGGGCAAGATGAGCAAGCATGGCGATGCTTACTTGCGCAGTCTGACGATCCAGGGTGCCCATGCCGTTTTAAGACAGCTACGACCCGATTCACAGCAGCCGGACGACCAACGTCTCCAGCGTTGGATATCCCGCCTGGGTCGCAAGGAGGCGGCGGTGCGCTTGGCCAACCGCAACCTGCGCATCCTCTGGGTGCTATTGCAAAACGACCAGACTTATCGTCGCCAGCCGGGCACTGGCCAGGAGGCTGCGATGAGTCACTGATAACAGAGTTCTGCCACCGGGGCGTTAAGCCGCTCCAACCCATGCTAAGAACATTGACCCCAGGTCAGACCGTCGCGGATTGATGCCTAAGCTGCTACTGGCCCTTGAGGCCTTACTGTAATCGGCATACCGCGAGCTTACCCAATGTTGGCCAGAAGCCGTTGAAGGCTTCCTCGAACAGGCCTCATACATAGATGCAACCGGGTAGCAGTGTTTAAAAGCGGGTTGAACGTGGGGGCGAGTCCATACATAGCAGCTGGCGCAGCCTGCGTTCGGCTGCGGAGCAGTCGCAAATCCAGACACCTCGGTTTGCATGAAACATCGCGGCGCCTGATTTCACGACTGCTCCACAGCCGAACGCAGGCTGCGCCAGCTGCTACAAAGGACCGTATTTAGATGAGGTGAAGATGGTTGTCCCAGAGCCCTGCCGGCAGCTCCAGCGGTTTTGCAACAAGGCTTGTCTGGCGGCAATCGTAGAACCGGCAGCGTCCTTGCCCCGAGGTCACGACAAAGCCATCGGCTACCGCGCCGACCCCGGCGCAATCGGGAAGCGGTGCGTCCAGGCGTACTTCACCGCTGTCCAGGTCCCAGATGAAAAAGCGGTTGCCCCGTGGCGCGGTCAACGCGACCAGGCGAAGCTCGCTGTGCACCGCGACGCTGGCGGTGTAATGCCCCATGGCCTGCAACTGATGCTCAGGCACCGGGAAGGCCACGAACGGCTGGCCGGGACGCTTGATCGCCAGCAGCTCCGATGACTCATGAGACGGCCCCATGAACTGCTGGCCGGCGACGATGGTGCCGTCGTTGGCAATCCCCAAATGACGGACGCTGTTCATCGGCTGGGCGAGGGTTTCCTTGCTCAGCAGGGTGCCGTCGCGTTGCATCAGGACCAGGCTCGGTTCCATGGCGTTGAGGTTCATCTCGACGCGGCTTTCGGCCTCGGTGCGAATGCCGCCGTTGGCGACCACCAGGGTTTCACCGTCGGGCATCCACGACACCTGATGCGGACCAATACCGTGAGTCGCAATCTCGCCGCTGTGCACCAGCCGCTCACCTTCAAATTTATACACACCGAGCAAGCCGCGACCCGGATCGGAGGTATCGTTCTCGGTGGCGTACAGCCAGTCGCCGCTCTTGTGAATCACCGCGTGACCGTAGAAGTGCCGGTTCGGCTGTGAGACCACGGTTTGCAGCAGCGTGCCGTCGCGCAGGTCGATCAGGTAACTCTCGGTGCCAGGACGACGGGCGACGAACAGCGCAATCGGCAGCGTCGGGTGGTTGATGATGTCGTGGCAACGCTGGCCGACCTGGGTGGCAAACACCCGGGTGCCGTCCAGCCGGAAACCGACGGCGTAGTGTTTGCCGTCGGTGTCGTCCCGCGCCGAGAGCAGCAGCGGGCTTTTGTCCTTTTGCTTGAACAGCGTCCAGCCGCCCAGTGTCACCGCACCCAGCAGCAAACTACCTAACGTCAGAGCCTGGCGTCGCAGCATGGAACTTGCCCTCATCAGTCACCGTCGTTGGCGTTGAAGCCCAGTTGGATGCCCAGCGCCTTGGCCAGTTCGCCTTCGTGCAGGCGGTGGACGACGTTGAGGCTGTCGTAGAGGTCGTTGAGTTGCTGGCGACCGGCGTCGTCATTGAGCATTTCAGTCAGCGAACGCTGGTTGCTGGCGAACAGTTTCAGGGACGCAGCGTAAGCGGCGTCGATCTTGTCGGCCAAGGGTTTCTGCTCGCTCGGCAACAGGCCGCGCAGGCCTTTGTTGTCGACGCCTTCCCATACCGTTTTGGCGGCGGCGAGGCTGGCTTCCAGGCCAGTCAGGGACGACTGGCTGCGCCACGCATCGGCCTGGAACGGTTGCGGCACACCCTTCGTTTGACGGCCCATCGGCGTGCCGAGTTTTTTCTTCAGGCTGTCGAGTGCGGTGACTTGCACGCGTAGCAGGTCGGCGATGGCTTCGTGGGAATCGGCGTAGCGCTGGTTCGGGAATTTGCTCAATTGCGCGAGCATGCCGTCGGTGTTGTTCCAGGTTTTCAGGATCTCTTCGGCCAGCTGTTTCTGACGCTCGCCAATCGCTTTCAGCAGCGGGCAGTATTTGGCTTTCTGCGCGTCGTTGGCCACGTCTGGCTTGCTGTCGAACAGGATGTATTCGTAGGCGGAAAGGCCTTGAACCACAACGCTGGACTTGGCCAAGGCAGCGGCATCGATCTGCGGCTGTGCGGTGACCAGTTGTTCGACCTGACGGCCGACGAGGTTTTTCTTGTCCGGCCAGAACTGCACCTGCCAGGCGCGATTGCCTTCGGCCAGCGGCCCGATCAGCAGCGGTTGCAGCTCGGCCCAGGCTTTCTGCGCATGCAGGAAGTCGGCGCGGGCGGTGTCGAGGTTTTCCTTGCCTTCGCAGTAGGCGAGGGCGCTGACGGCCAATTGGCGGTCGGCTTCAACCCAGCGCGTGTAGGTCGGCAGGATCACTGACTTGGCGATCGCCGCGGAGGTGACGGCCTGCGGATCCTGAGGCGAACAGGCACCCAACGCTAGCGCGGCAAGGCTGGTGAACAACAATTTGGGACGGAACATGTCGGGCTCCCGGTTCTTATCGAAAAGTGTTTAGAGAGAATTCAAAAACGCCAGCAACGCAGCGCGCTGCTCGGCATTGAAAGACAAAACCTGTTGCTGCGCCGCTGTGGCTTCGCCGCCATGCCAGAGCACGGCTTCGAGCAGATTGCGGGCGCGGCCATCGTGCAAAAACTGGGTGTGGCCACTGACGGCTTGCGTCAGGCCGATGCCCCACAACGGCGGAGTGCGCCAGTCGCGGCCGCTGGCCTGGAATTCGCTACGGTTGTCGGCCAGTCCGTCGCCCATGTCATGCAGCAGCAGATCGCTGTAAGGGCGAATCACTTGATTGGCCAGTTCAGGTTCTGCGGCGTTGGCGGCGGTGGTGTATTTCGGGGTGTGGCAGGACTGGCATCCGGCCTGGAAAAACAGAGTCTTGCCGGCCAGCACTTCAGGTGCGCTGACGTCGCGGCGGGCTGGTACGGCGAGGTTACGGCTGTAGAACAGCACCAGGCGCAGGATGTTATCGCTGACTTCCGGCTCGCCATTCGGGCCATTACCGTTGGGCGCTTGCTTGCAAGCGGTTTGCGCGTCGGTGCAGTCATCAACGGGTCTTAGGCTTGTGGTGAGGCCCATGTCACCGGAAAACGCATGAACATTTTGTTGATTGAGGTTCGGTTGCCCGGCCTTCCAGCCAAGTCGCCCTAGGACGGTTTTTTGCTGCGCGTCATCCCAGACCCTGTTCGGACGTCCGGCGATGCCGTTTTTGTCCTTCGCCTGAGCCTCAGCGTTAGCCAGGATCGCCTCGTCGGGAATCGCTTCGAGCAGGCCCAGACCAATCATCGGCGGAGCGACACGCGCCGAGAAACGGGTATCAGGGTGCATCGGGCCGTAGCCCAATTGGGTAATGTTCAGACTTGGCTTGCGTAGTTCGATTTCAGTGCCGTCCTTGAAACGAATCGGAACGGGCGTGTAATCGACGCGCACTTTGCCTTCCGGCACGACACCCGGCACGGACATGTCCTGAAACTGGCCGCCATAGACCGGCTCCGGGACGACACCGAGCTGCTCGATGACGTTGGCATACGCCGGCGCATCGGGAATCGACAGGCGTACCAGCATCGACACGGCGTTCTGCGCATCAGGCGTGGGCGGATGACCGCGGCCGTCCTTGATGTGGCAGCCCTGACAGGCATTGGTGTTGAACAATGGGCCAAGGCCATCCCGGGCGGTGGTGGTCGAAGGGGCGATCACCCAGGGGTTGCGGAAGAAGCTATTGCCGACACTGAAGTCCACGCGCCGTGACGGCGGCAGGTTGGCGGACGGCAGGGAAAATGAATTTTGATCGGTCTTGCGCACGGTTGCGCTACCACCGGACCGGGCTTCACCGGGTTCGGCTTTGGTAAAACGCGGGGCGTCATCGCAGGCACTCAGGCCCAGGGCCAGAAACAGTGCGGACAAGCGAAGAGGCAGCGAGGGCATCAGACATCCTGCAAGACGAGCAAAACAAGGGGCGCAAAGTCTAACAGGGCAGGGGAGATTGAATAAGAGGAATTATCGTTTGGTTGATCTGAGGCAACTGATCGTTCCCACGCTCTGCGTGGGAATGCAGCCCGTGACGCTCCGCGTCACATCCAGAGCCGAACGCGGAGCGTCCGTTGAGGCATTCCCACGCAGAGCGTGGGAACGATCGGCGACCCGAAGGTCGCCTTTTTATTCAGCCAGCGTTGATCAGAACTCGTGATCAGCGTTGTCCGGGTTCAGGTCGCTGATGCCCAGTTTGCCAGCGGCCGCTTCGATCGAACCGGTCTGCTTGACCAGGGAGGCGATAGCGTCGCGGACGATCTGGTTACCAGCGGTGTTGCCGGCGGCGATCAGTTGGTCGTAGTGCTCACCCTTGTTGGCGTGATCGACCATGATCTGGATTTTGGCTTCGGTGGCGGCGAGGTCGGCTTTGAGCGCGGTGTCGGCAGCCGGGTCAGCCTTGGCCACCAGGGACGACAGGCTGGCGCCGGTCATTTTGGTGCCGTCGACGCGGGTGTATTCGCCCAGGTACACGTTACGAATGCCTTTGGCATCGTAGAAGTGCGAGTTGTGGGTGTTGTCGCTGAAGCAATCCTGTTCGTCTTCCGGGGAGTTGGCTTCCAGGGAAACCTTCATGCGCTCGCCCGCCAGTTCGCCCAGGGACAGGCTGCCCATACCGAACAGCATTTTGCGCAGGCCGGATTCAGCTGGCTCGGCTTCCAGGGTGGCGCGGTAGTTGTCGGCCACGTTCGGCTTCCAGTTACCGACCATTTCTTCCAGGTCGCTGACCAGCAGTTGGGTCACGGACTTCAGATAAGCGCGACGACGATCGTTATGACCGCCGGTTGCGCCTTTGCCTTCCAGGTAGTCGGAAGCTGGACGGTTGCCGGCGCCAGGGCCGGTGCCGTTCAAGTCCTGGCCCCAGAGCAGGAATTCGATAGCGTGGTAGCCGGTGGCGACGTTGGCCTCGGAACCACCCAGCTCGTTCAGGCTGGCAAGTTTTGCCGGGGTGATGTCTTTCACGTCGACCTTGTCTTCGCCGACCTGAACCTGGGTGTTGGCGATGATGTTGGCCGTGGCGCCCGGGTTACCCAGTGCGTGCTCGTAGGATTTGTCGACGTAGTCGATCAGGCCTTCGTCCAGTGGCCAGGAGTTCACCTGACCTTCCCAGTCGTCGATGATGGTGTTGCCGAAGCGGAACACTTCGCTCTGCAGGTAAGGAACGCGGGCAGCGATCCAGGCAGTCTTGGCGGCTTTCAGGGTGTCGGCGTTCGGCTTGGCGAGGAAGGCGTCGACGGCGGTTTGCAGGGTCTTCGCGGTGGATTCGGCATCGCTGTAAACGGCGAAGACGATGTCGGCGTAATGCGCGACAACGGCTTTGGCCGCGGCTTCATCGACTTTACTGGCAGCGGCAGGTGCAGCAGCCGGGGCCGTGGTGCTGGCGGCCGGAGTCGGTGCTTGCGCAGCGACAGCTTTGTCTTTGCCTTCGCCACAACCGGCGAGGGAAATAGCGATGGCCAACAGACTGGCGGTAGCCAGAGGCATACGAATCATGGCGAACATCCTGCTTCGAGAAGGGGTGGAATGGCGCAGCAAGCGCGCAAAACTGCGACATAATGCAAATCTTTCGCATTATCTGTAAAGGGCTGTACCTGGAAATATTTCTTATTCAGGCGGGAGTTGTGTCGTGGATCAAAAGATCGCAGCCTCGTTTCACTCGACAGCTGCTACAGAGTGAAACGAGGCTGCGATCTCTTGATCTTCTACAAAATAGCCGCGTTACTGCGCTGGGCCTGTTTCAGATACGCGCTCAATTCCCGCGCCGGCAGCGGCTTGCTGTAGAGATAGCCCTGACCTTCGTGACAGCCCTCGGAGATGATGTAGGCCTCTTGCTCGGCGGTTTCCACCCCTTCGGCAATCACCTGCATGCCCAGGCTCTTGCCCAGCTGGATGATGGCTCGAACGATGGTCGCATCGTCGTCGTCATCGAGCAGGTCCTGAACGAAGCTCTTGTCGATCTTGATCTTGTCCAGCGGCAGGCTTTTCAGATAGCTCAATGACGAGTAACCGGTGCCGAAGTCGTCGATCGCGATCAGCGCGCCGGAGCGACGCAGGCTCAGCAGGTGCTGGGCGGCCGTGCTGATGTCTTCCATCAGGCCGGTTTCGGTGACTTCCAGCTCCAGACTGCGCGGTGGCAGGCGATACATCTGCAGGAGGTTGTTGACCACCCGTGGCAACTCGGCGTGGTGCAGTTGCACCGTGGACAGATTCACCGCCATGCGCAGGTCGACGAAACCCTGGTCATGCCAGTCGCGCAATTGCTTGCACGCCTGATCCAGCACCCATTCACCGATGGCGATGATGGTGCCGTTCTGCTCGGCCAGGGGGATGAACAAGTCCGGCGGGACCAGCCCGTGCTCGGGATGCTGCCAGCGAATCAGCGCCTCGACACCCACCACCCGGTGATCGCGATAACTGATCTGCGGCTGGTAGACGAGGTAGAACTGGTCACGAGCCAAGGCGTCGCGCAGGTCTTTTTCCAGCTCGCGACGGCGGCGCATCTCGGTGTCGACGCTGGCGATATAGAACTGATAACGGTTGCGCGAACGAGTCTTGGCCAGGGTCATGGTCTGCTCGGCTTTTTGCAGCAGTTTCTCGGTGCTGTCACCGTCCTCGGGGAACAGGGTGATGCCGATGGTGGCGCGCAGGCGAATCTCTTGATGATCGAGGGCAAATGCCGCTTCCAGGTCATCGAGAATGCTTTGGGCCAGTTCGGCCGCTTCGTAGGGTTGTTCGATGTCGGCCTGAACCAGGGCGAACTGGTCGCCGCCGAGGCGGGCGAGGGCGCCGAGGCGTCCGCTGTGAGCACGCAGGCGATCGGCCAAAGCCAGCAGCAGTTGGTCGCCGGTCTGGTAGCTGAATTGTTCGTTGATGCCCTTGAAGTCGTCGAGGCCGACCACCAATACCGCGACCCGACGTTGCAACTTGCCGGCGTCTACCAGGATTTTGTCCAGTTGCTGCTGCAATTGCTGGCGGTTCGGCAGGCCGGTGAGGAAGTCGTACTGGGCCATGCGTAGCAGGCTGTTTTCCGCTTCGTGGCGCAAATGGGTATTGCGCTCGATGGACTCGAGCAACTGGTTGGCGGTGTTGATCCAGATCCCCAGTTCGTTCTTTTCATGCCCCTTGAGCAGCGGGATTTTGTGTTCGCTGGGGCGATCCGGATTGATTTCCGTGAGGTGCTCGATGATCCGCGACAGCGGTTTGGTCAGTAGCCAGTGATAGACCAGGTACAGCACCAGCCCCATGGCCATGGCACGCAACACGCCGGAGATGAAGATGATCACCGAACTGACGATGAAACCCTGGCCGTAGGTGGCGGTGTCGAGGGTGATGCTCAAGTCGCCGTAATACTCGCTGTAAGGGCCGCGACCCACCAGTTGGGTGGTGAAGGTGCGTTCCTTGCCAAGGATCAGGTCGGTCAGCCAGCGACTGTCGGAATGCTGCAGCTCCCGAGACTTTTGCGCGAGCATGGCTTCGTTGGGATGGCCAATGGAGGCCTTGCGCACAGCGTCGTCCTGAAACAGGCCTTCGATCACCTGCATGCCCATTTCCCGGTCCAGGCTGTAGACGGCCTGGGTCGAGGGGTCGCGGAACATGTCGAGGATGCGTTGGGCATCGCTGGCCACGGCCTGGCGTGTTTTATAGGCATCGAAAACGATCTGCGCGCAGCTCAAGACCACGCCGACGATCAATGCCGACAGGAGCACGACCCGAAGCAACTTCACCGACAAGCTGTTCTTGAGTTCCAGCTTCAAAGAGTCATTCCTTGTTCCGTGCGGGTAGCGTCAAGTTGCCATGAGTATTGGCAATCCGGTGATGGCAGTCAAAGGGACAATCAATCACATGGGGTTTTGCCTGTAGCTTGGCCGAAATGCTGTCGTTTGGAGTATTTGTCCTATTCGTACTGTGTCGGTTGTTGGGTCCTTCAACTTGAGGGGGATTTGGACATATTTTCCGTTTGGTTGATGTTAGACGGCTGTGGCGTTGGGGCAAGGGGCTGTAGGCTGGTTTCGCTGTAGGAATTTGGTCTGGTTTTTACGGATGTACCCCGAGCAATTGTAGGAGCTGAGCTTGCTCGCGATGGCGGCCTGACAGCCGACCATTTTCCTTCAGGTGTACATATCCATTCCTGCGGTAACGGCAGCTGGCGGTTTCGCTCTTACAGCGAGTCCCTTTTTCAAACGCCAAAAAGGAACCAAAAGGCTTCGCCCCAGCGTCCGGCCCCTCGCCTAGGCTCGGCGTTCCTTCGCTCCGGCATTCATCTGGGGGCATCGCCTCCGGTCGGCTTCGCTTCGACCTCCTCTCGATGTGTTCGACTTCGTCGAACGGCGCTGCGCGCCTGCCCCCCAGATGAACACCTCCACTCAGCCTCCCGAAGGGGCGGGTGGATCAAGATCACAAGCTGCAGGCGAGCTAACGCTCGGCCTGTTGAGTGGTGAGGAGCGAAAGGCGAACACCGATCCCCCTGTGGGAGCGGGCTTGCTCGCGAAGGCGGCCTGACAGCCGACCAATCTCTTCCTGCCAAACATCCAATCCCTGTGGGAGCGAGCTTGCTCGCGATGGCGGCCGCACAGGCAACGGATGCGTCCGTTTAAACAGCGGTAAAAAAACCAGACCTTTCCCACAAAGTTTTCAGGTTGCCTGTCGGAAGCGGGGTCAATAACATTTTGGCTGTCGCTGAAAATCAGCGATCGGGAGTGAGATCCCCGACTAAGCAATTGGAAACCAGCGCTAGGCCCTCCATAATTGCCGCCAGCTCCAGGCTGTCAGCAATTGTTTTATGGCGGCTGTGTGCGGGCGGACTTCGGTCCGGCCGGGTTCCTTTTGCCGGTGATCTCACCCTGCACATAGCTGCCACCTCTTTTTCGAGTGAGATCGGGAATCGATGGCACCGAACTCAAAAGGAAATGTAAGTGGATAAGTTAATCCCCGATCCCCCCTTCAATACCACCAAATCCTACAGTCCCAACACTATGTTCATGATCGTCCGGGACATGGATACCGAATCCCTCCTGGCCCACGCCTGTGAGTCATTGGCTTCAGCCAACGTATTGGCCAGTGATTTCGCCACCTACCTGACCGGCTCCCAGCGCAGTACGGCGTTGGCCATCGCGCAGATCGTCATGTTGGCGGACTTAGCCGTTAATCGGGCGTTGGATATCGTCGACCTGCAGGAATAGGCGTTCAGTCAGTTCTACCGCGTCATCGTTCTTTGCGAGCAAGCTCGCTCCCACAAGTACACCACTGAGCCCAGTGGGAGCGAGCCTGCTCGCGAAGACGGCCTGACAGGCAACACATTTCCAGCGCCCATAAAAAAACCCGGCAAAAGCCGGGTTTTTTGACTGGCGTCGATCTTAAGCGGTGAAGGTTTTGCCTTCGAACTGCTCAGCCACGAATTTCCAGTTGACCAGGTTCCAGAACGCTTCGACGTATTTTGGACGAAGGTTGCGGTAGTCGATGTAGTAAGCGTGTTCCCAGACGTCGCAGGTCAGCAGCGGGGTGTCGCCGTTGGTCAGCGGGTTGCCGGCGCCGATGGTGCTGGCCAGGGCCAGGGAACCGTCAGCTTTTTTCACCAGCCAGCCCCAACCGGAACCGAAGGTGCCGATGGAAGTCTTGCTGAATTCTTCCTTGAACTTGTCGAACGAACCGAAGGCTGCGTTGATCGCGTCAGCCAGTGCGCCGGTTGGTTGACCGCCGGCGTTTGGCGCCAGGCAGTTCCAGTAGAACGTGTGGTTCCAGACCTGAGCGGCGTTGTTGAAGATACCGCCCGAGGAAGTCTTGACGATTTGTTCCAGGGTCTTGCCTTCGAACTCGGTGCCAGGCACCAGGTTGTTCAGGTTCACGACGTAGGTGTTGTGGTGCTTGTCGTGGTGGTATTCCAGAGTTTCCTTGGAAATGTGCGGCTGCAGGGCATCGTGTGCGTAAGGCAGCGGCGGCAATTCGAAAGCCATGATGATTCTCCTAATCAGGTCAGTTGCGGTGAGCGCAAGGCCGATCACGGGCGGCCAGACAAGCGCCGGGGAGTTTGTACTCTTTGCGGCGCAGGGATCGGATCATAGCACCGGGGGTGCGGCATAACCACGCAACAACTGTGTGGGATAGAGGTTCCAGAGCCTTTTGGAATAATCAGCCAGCGGCAATTAATTGAATTGCCACGGTGAACATCATCACGGCGACGAGCAGGTCGAGAATTCTCCAGGTACTCGGCCGAGCCAGCCATGGCGCCAACCACGCCGCGCCGAGCGCCAGGGTGAAAAACCACAGCAACGACGCACTGGCCGCGCCCACCACATAAGCACCGGGCTCGGTTTGTTGTGCGCCGAGGGAGCCGATCAGCAACACGGTATCCAGATAAACGTGCGGGTTAAGCAGCGTTACGGCCAAAGCACTGAGCATCACCGCCCGCAGCGAGCGCACCGTCTGGTTTTCGCCCTGTTGCAGGCTCTGTTTCGAGCAGGCCCGACGCAACGCCAGGCTGCCATACCACATCAGAAACGCCGCGCCACCCCAACGGGCGATTGCCAGCAATGTCGGGTTCTGCGCGAGCACCGTCGCCAGGCCGAATACCCCGGCGGCCACCAGCAAGGCATCGCAGGCCACACAGAGTGCCGCCACGGGCAGGTGATGTTCACGCCGAAGGCTCTGAGCCAACACGAACGCATTTTGAGTACCGATCGCCATGATCAGCCCCGCGGCCACCAACAGGCCGTTCACATAGCTTTGCCACATAAGATGTTTACTCCGCGTTGGCCGCCAGATCCCACAGCACGTGCAGGGCGCGTTCGGCATCGGCCTGGCCGACGAATAAATGGTCGTGGTAATAGCCGGCGATCACGTTGCAGCTGATGCCGGCCTGGCCTAATGCCGTGGCGAACGCGGCGGTCAGGCCGACGGCTTCGAGGGCCGAGTGCACGTTCAAGGTGATCCAGGCCGCGACGTAATCGAAACTGAAGCCGGCCTTCTCGGCGTGGGAACGTTCCAGAATCACCGTCAGACCTTCCTGCTCGCGAAAGCTACCGACAATCTCAAGGGCTGCCGGCAACTGGCCGTCGCGCAGGGTGCAGAACACGTATTCGCCGACATTGAGTTGCGGGCTCATGCTACGCAGCAGGGTTGCCAATGACGTTTCGCCAGCCATGTCGGTGATCCTTGTTCAAGAGTTCGTGCTGGCCATTCTCCGGTGTCAGGCTGTATAAGAAAAACCAATCATGCTGATCGCTCATTAGGAAAACTGATGTTCGACTATAAATTGCTTTCTGCCTTGGCCGCGGTGGTCGAGCAGGCCGGGTTTGAACGCGCCGCGCAGGTGCTGGGCTTGTCACAATCGGCAATCTCTCAGCGCATCAAACTGCTGGAGGCGCGGGTCGGCCAGCCGGTGTTGGTGCGGATCACGCCGCCAGCCCCGACTGAAATTGGTCGGCGGCTGCTCAACCATGTCCAGCAGGTGCGTTTGCTTGAGCGGGATCTACAGACGCTGGTCCCGGCGCTGGACGAAGAAGGTCTGCCGGAACGCCTGCGCATCGCCTTGAACGCCGACAGTCTTGCCACGTGGTGGGCCGCAGCCGTCAGTGATTTCTGCGCCGAGCAACACCTGCTGCTGGATCTGGTCGTCGAAGACCAGACGGTGGGCCTCAAACGCATGCGCGCTGGCGAAGTGGCCGCGTGCATCTGCGCCAGTGAGCGTCCGGTGGCTGGTGCGCGCAGCGTGTTATTGGGCGCCATGCGTTATCGAGCGCTGGCCAGTCCAGCATTTATCGCCCGGCATTTTCCTGAAGGTGTGCGCGCCGATCTGTTGTCGAAAACCCCCGCGCTGGTCTTTGGCCCGGACGATTTCCTACAGCATCGCTACCTCGCGTCCCTCGGCGTCGATGGCGGATTCGAACACCATCTATGCCCCTCGTCCGAAGGCTTCATCCGCCTCACCGAAGCGGGACTCGGTTGGGGCCTGGTGCCTGAACTGCAGGTGCGCGAGCAACTGGAGCGCGGTGTATTGGTGGAGCTTTTGCCCGATAAGCCGATCGATGTGCCGCTGTACTGGCATCATTGGCGCAATGGCGGTCAGTTGCTGGGTTTACTCACCGATCAATTGGTGCGCTCGTCGAAGCAATGGCTGGTGCCGTTGGACTGACGGGCAGCGTCAAGACCTCACGCAATACGCAAAACGAAATATTCGGAGCAATTCATGAAGATTCTGGTTACCGGCGCAAGCGGCTTCATTGGCGGACGCTTTTCGCGTTTTGCCCTGGAGCAGGGCCTGGACGTGCGGGTCAACGGTCGCCGGGCCGAAAGTGTGGAGCATCTGGTGCGCCGTGGCGCCGAGTTCATCCAGGGAGACTTGAGCGACCCGGAACTGGCACGCGACCTGTGCTCAGACGTCGAAGCCGTGGTGCATTGCGCTGGCGCGGTCCGCTTGTGGGGGCGTTATCAGGACTTCCATCAAGGCAATGTCCAGGTCACCGAGAACGTAGTCGAGGCCTGCCTGAAACAGCGGGTTCGACGACTGGTGCACTTGTCGTCGCCGTCGATCTACTTCGATGGTCGCGATCACCTGGGGCTGACCGAAGAACAGGTGCCCAAGCGCTTCAAACATCCCTACGCCGCGACCAAATACCTGGCCGAACAAAAAGTTTTCGGCGCTCAGGAGTTCGGCCTCGAAACCCTGGCCCTGCGCCCGCGTTTCGTGACGGGGGCTGGCGACATGAGCATTTTCCCGAGATTGCTGAAAATGCAGCGCAAGGGACGGCTCGCCATCATCGGCAATGGCCTCAACAAGGTTGATTTCACTAGCGTGCAAAACCTCAATGAAGCGTTGCTCAGCAGTTTGCTGGCCAGCGGTTCGGCCTTGGGCAAGGCCTACAACATCAGCAACGGCACGCCGGTTCCGTTGTGGGACGTGGTCAATTACGTGATGCGCAAGATGGATGTCCCACAGGTCACCCGCTACCGTTCCTACGGTTTGGCCTACACCGTGGCGGCGCTCAACGAGGGCGTGTGCAAGCTGTGGCCGGGTCGTCCCGAACCGACCCTGTCGCGTCTGGGCATGCAGGTGATGAACAAAAATTTCACCTTGGACATCAGCCGCGCCCGGCATTATCTGGACTACGATCCCAAAGTCAGTCTCTGGACCGCCCTCGATGAATTCTGCGGTTGGTGGAAGGCCCAGGACATCCGCTGACGCGCGGGTTAGCGCCGCAACTCTGAACCGAGTTCGGGGTTGAGGGTCAATCGATGCGGTAGTGGGGGTTATACTGCGCCGCATCAAGCCATCACCGCGTTCCACAAAGGTTGACTCAATGTCCATGCGTAACGATGCCAACGACGACTTCGACGATGTACCGAGCCTGCGTGCCGACAGCCTCGACGACGATGATTTTCCGACCACCGCTCGTAACTCCGTGCATTCGCGGACTGCGCCAGTCGTTAAAGTCAAAAGCCCGAGCACCGGCCCGCTGTGGGCGCTGGTTGGCGCCTTGTTCTTTGCGTTTGCAGGCCTTGCCTGGTGGAGCTTCCAGCAGCTCTCGCTGATGGAACAGCAATTGGTGGCGACCCAGGAAAGTTTCGCGCGTATCAGTGAGGATGCGGCGGGGCGCTTGCAGGACATTTCCGGCAAGGTTGTCGCCAGTCAGACCAACGTCAGCAGCGACAGCGAAGCCTTGAAGCTGCAAATCAAACAGCTGGAAAGCAAACTCCAGGATCAAAGCAAACAACAGCAAGGCGTTGTCGGCCAGACCACTGATCTGGACAAGCGCTTGGCACTGATGAGCGCGCAGACCACCGAGCTGGATAAGCGCTTGGCGCAGATGACCGCGCAAAGCACCGAGCAACAGACCGCCACCATTCAATTGCAGGCTCAGGTCAAAGTCTTGAACAGCGATGTAGCCGTGCTGAAAAGCTCCCCGGCGGACACAGACAAATTCGACGCGCAACTTAAAAGCCTTGGCTCCGACATCGTTGCACTGAAGAAACAAGGCAACCCGAGCGCCGCCATCGAGCGTCTGGAGCAGGAAGTCATTATCCTCAAAAGCCAACAGGACAATCGCCCGGCCGCGACGCCAGGCGGGACCAATACCGCCGAATTCGACGCCTTCCGTGGTCAGGTCACCCGCAACATCAACACCCTTCAGGCGCAGATCCAGAATTTGCAGCAGCAGCTCCGCGCAAGGCAGTGAGCCTTCAACCGGCCTGTGTAGCAGCTGTCGAGCCAACGAGGCTGCGTTCGGCTGCTCAGCAGTCGTCAATTCAATTAACTCGGTTTACCTGAAGCACCGCGTTGGTTGATTGACGACTGCTTCGCAGCCGAACGCAGCCTCGCTGGGGCTCGACAGCTGCTACAGAGCCGAATGCAGTCTTCGACAGCGGCTACACGCTCTGTGCTTTGCTGAATATTCGTACATAACCCCACGCCGTCTACGCTCTTGAAACATCAACAAGAACGAGGGATGCGCAATGGGGTTTTTGCATAGGTTGGCCTTGCTGGGCGTGATGCTTTTGATGTGCCTGGGGCAGGTTCAAGCTGCCGGCACGGAAAAGGACGACAGCCAGGCTGCCAAAGCCTTGCTGGAAAAAGCCCTGGCGTACTACCACGACAATGGCGACAAAGCCTTCGCTGCATTCAGCCGTCAGGGCGAGTTTGTCGACAAGGATCGTTACGTGTTCGTGGTCGACACCAAGGGCGTGATGCTCGCCAGCGGCGGGCCATCTTCGGCGTTGATTGGCCGTGATGTGTCCGATGTGCTCGGGCCGGATTTGCAGAAAGCCTTCAAAGACGCCTTGAACGTGCCGGAGGGCAATGGCATTCAGCAGGCCGAATATCGCTGGCAGAACTGGTCCGACGGCAAGGTCGAACGCAAGCATGTGTTCTACCAGCGCATCGGTCAGCGGATCCTGGCGGTGGGTTATTACTTACCGCGGGCGTCAGCGGAACAGGCGATGGCCTTGCTGAACAAAGCGGCGACCGATCTGGCCAAGGACGAGAAGGGCACGCTCACGGCCATCAACTCCCTCAAGGGCGGTTACTTGCAGGATGACCTGTACGTCTTCGTCGTCGACCTGAATAACCAGCGTTATGTCGCCCACGGCACCAACCTGCGGTTGATCAATACCGATTTCAGCAAGATCAAGGACCCGGAAGGCAAGCCGGTTGGGGAGCCGGTTCTGGCGCTGATGGCCAAGCAGGACTACGGCGAATACGCATACCGCTGGAAAAACCCGGTGACCGGCAAGGTCGAGGACAAGCATGCCTACCTGAAAAAGGTCGGGCATTTTCTGGTGGCTGTCGGGTATTACAGCCCTTGAATGGCGGTGCCTGACACACCGCATTCGCGAGCAGGCTCGCTCCCACATTGGATCTGCGTCGTACACAAATGCTGTGATCACCGGAGATCTACTGTGGGAGCGAGCCTGCTCGCGAATGCAGGCGCTTCGGTCTATCTACCGAACCTTGTCCTCACGCCCCCGCAACACCATATTCGGCATGGCAATCGCCGCCGCCAACCCCAGCAGCGACACCGCCGCACTGACCATCAGCAAATGCCGGAAGGTCAGCAGCAGTTCGGCACGCAAGGCATTCTGCGCATCCCCCGGCGCAGCGTTCAAACCATCGAGCAAGACGTTCCCCGAACTGCCCTCGGCAATCATCGACGAGCCGGCCAGGTGGGCAAAACTTGAGTCCTGCAACAGCGCCAACAGCAGTGCCGACATCAAGGCCACACCCACCGCGCCGCCCAGTGAGCGGAACAGGTTGGTGGTGCTGGTGGCGACACCGATGTCCCGTTGGGCCACCGAGTTCTGCGTTCCGACCAAGGAAGTCGGGAACTGCATGCCGCTAGCGATCCCGCTGAGCAACATAAACAGACTACTGAGTACAAAGGCCTGGGGAGGACTGAACGCCATACCAAGAATCGACATCGGCATGAGTACGGCGCCGGTCAGGATCATGGGTTTGTAGCGCCCGGTCACTGAGGTCCGGCGGCCGGCGAAATACGCACCGATCGGCAAGCCCATCGCCAGCGGCAACAGATGCAGCGCGGCGCTGTCGGCCCCGGCGCCGGTAACGCTCTGGAAGCGCAGCGGCATCAACACAATCAGCGAGATCGCCTGGAAACTGGTGAAGAAGATCGTGCACCAGCACAGGATCGCATTGCGGTTGGCGAACAAATGCATCGGCAGCAGCGGCTCCAGCGCCCGGCGTTCATGCCAGACGAACAGCGCCAGTACCAACACCGCACAAGCGAGCAGGCCCAGCACTTCGGCGCTGCGCCACGAATGGCCCTGGCCGACCTGGGTGATGCCCAGCAACAAGGCGGTCAAGCCGATGATCATCAGCAACGTACCGAGGTAATCGATGATCGGTTTGCGTTGTGGCACTGGCAAACCCACCAGCGTTCGATTGGCCACCAGCCAGGCACCGAGGCCCAACGGCAGGTTGATCAGAAATACCCAGCGCCATGACAGGTACTCGGTCATGTAACCGCCAAGTACTGGGCCGGCCACACTGGCCACGGCGTACATGCTGCTGAAATAGCCTTGATAGCGGCCGCGTTCCCGGGGCGGCACGATGTCGCCGATGATCGCCTGGCTGACCGAAATCATCCCACCAGCGCCGATGCCTTGAAGAATCCGCGCCAGCACCAGCTGCTCCATGCTCTGGGCCATGCCGCAGAAAAACGAAGCGACCGTGAACAACCCCATGCCAAACAGCATTAACGTGCGGCGACCGTAGAGATCGCCCAGTTTGCCGTAGATCGGCACGGCCACCGTCATCGCCACCATGTAGCCGGAAATCACCCAGGCCAGCAGGCTGACGTCCTTGAATTGTGCGGAAATGGCCGGCATCGAGACGGCGACGATGGTCTGGTCCAGCGCGCCAAGAAAGATCGACAGCATCAGGGCGATCAACACGCTGCGAATGGCCGGTTTGGGCGTTTCAGGCTGGTTGAGATTGGTCACGGGTTAGAACCTGCGGACAGTGATTGACCCGCAAGGAGCAAGGCGAGCGTGGATGCTCGCCAGTGTAAGTCGGTAGCAGGCTATTCGATAGCCTCGTATGGAAGACCGACGTAATTTTCTGCAATGGTTTTTCGACCGGCCTCGGAGTCGACGAAATACGCCAGTTCCGACTCGGCGATGCGCTGACTGAAGGCATCGTTATCCTCGAAACGGTGCAGCATCGAGGTCATCCACCAGGAAAACCGTTCGGCTTTCCACACCCGGCGCAAACACACCTCAGAGTATTTCTCCAGCAAATCCACACGGCCTTCTCGGTAAACCTTCAGCAGAATAGTGAACAGCGTACTGACGTCGCTGGCCGCCAGGTTCAGGCCCTTGGCGCCGGTGGGCGGGACGATGTGCGCGGCGTCACCGACCAAAAACATCCGCCCGTACTGCATCGGTTCGACGACAAAACTGCGTAACGGCGCGATGCTTTTTTCGATGGAAGGCCCAGTGACCAACGACGCTGCCAACTCGCCAGGCAGACGGGATTTGAGTTCATCCCAGAAGCGCTGATCAGACCAGTTCTCGACTTTATCGTCGGCAGGCACCTGGAGGTAATAGCGAGTGCGGGTGGCCGAACGCATGCTGCACAGGGCAAAACCGCGCTCATGCCGGGCGTAAACCAGCTCTTCGTGAACAGGCGGCGTGTCAGCGAGAATGCCGAGCCAGCCAAACGGATAGACCCGCTCAAACACTTTCAGGCACTGCGCGGGAATCGACTGCCGGGACACGCCATGGAAACCGTCACACCCGGCGATGTAGTCGCAATCGAGTCGATACAGCTCGCCGTCCTTCTCAAAAGTCACGAACGTCTCATCGGTTTTCATCCCGTGAGGAACGACGTTGCCGGCTTCGTAAATCGTCTGCGCACCGGCCTCCCGACGAGCGGCCATCAGGTCGCGGGTGACCTCGGTCTGACCGTAGATCATCACTGCTTTACCACCGGTCAGGGCTTGCAAGTCGATGTGTACCCGGCGTCCGTCGAGGGCCAGTTCGAAGCCTGTGTGGACCAGCCCTTCGGTGTCCATGCGCTGACTCACCTCGGCCTGGCGCAACAGCTCTACCATGCCTTGTTCGAGGACGCCGGCACGGATTCGTCCGAGCACATAGTCCGGGGTCTGGCGTTCGAGAATGAGGGTGTCGATGCCGGCGTTGTGCAGCAATTGGCCGAGCAATAAACCGGACGGACCGGCGCCGATGATGGCGATTTGGGTTTTCAGCGTTTTCATTGTTTTTATGACTCGCAAGCTTCACGCGACCAAGGCCGGTGAGTAATTTTTATGGATCGAGTGCTTGCATTTTTCTCTCGCGAGTCTGTCAATTGAAGGGGAAAACTGAGCCGATACCTGTACATTCTGCCAATCGGTGCGATTATCGCCCGCCTACCCCCGAGGCCTGGATTGAAGTGATGAACAAGCCTGACCTACCTTCGATTCCAGTGTTCAAGCTCTACGGTGAAAGCCTGGATTGGCCGACCCCGGACTTGCTGCACTGTGAAACCATTTCCAAACGCAGCCGCGAACATCAATGGGAAATCAAACCCCACCGTCACGCCGATTTGTGCCAGTTGCTCTTCGTATTCAAAGGTCAGGCAGAGCTTGAAATCGAAGGCAAACGTACACAACTGACCGAGCCGGCGATCCTGGTGTTGCCGCCGTTATCGGTACATGGCTATCGGTTTTCCGAGGACGTCGAAGGGTTTGTCGTGACCCTTGCCGCGCCGCTGGTTGCCCATCTTCAGGCGCAACTGGGCAACTCGGTGAACGCCCTGGCCCAGGCCGAAAGTTATCCGGCGGGCAAGGAAGGCGAATATCTCAACAGCCTGTTTTCAGCGCTGCAAGACGAATACACCGGTCACCAACCGGCTCGCGAAATGCTCATGCATTCGCTGGTCAGCGTGATCATGGTGTGGGTCAGTCGCCAGGTGATTTCCCGCCGCAACGCCAGCCAGCGTCCGCAGCGTGCCCGGGAATACCTCAACGGTTTTATCCAGCTTGTGGAAGAGACCTATCGCCAACACGTCAAAGTCGAGGACCTGGCTCATCGGCTGGGGATTTCCGTGTCACACCTCAACGGCACTTGCCGTGAGCTGGCGGGACAACCGGCGTTGCAGATCATGCACGAGCGTCAGTTGCTGGAGGCCAAGCGTTTGCTGACCTACACCAGCATGACCATTTATGAAATGTCCGACGTGTTGGGATTCTCTGATCCGACCAACTTCACGCGCCTGTTCCGACGTCGAGTGGGGATCTCGCCCAAGGCATTTCGCGACCGCTTGAAGGCCGATCAGGACAACGAGGCCTGATCCCCTTCGTTACTTGAGGGCGTTGAGGGTCGCGTTGTGGGGAATGCAGCGCTCGAAGTTACAGCTCGCGTATTCACGGGGCATTTGTCGCAACTGCTCAACGCGCCAGGCCGCGGTGCCATACAGCGCGAGCGTGGCTGCGCAGGTGATGAAAATCGCGAGGTATCTTCTTGTTTTGATGTTCATGGCGTTGACCTCTGAACGAATACCTTTCGGTATTACTTTCAGCATAGGTCAGGGCCAGTGAGTTGCCACCAAAGCGGCGTTTGCATGTAACCCGGTATTCAGAACACTAATGCATCCCTGTGGGAGCGAGCCTGCTCGCGAATGCGGTTAATCATTCAACAATGATGTTGACTGACCCGCCGCATTCGCGAGCAGGCTCGCTCCCACAAGGGGATTCGTTTACAGGCCGATATCCCACACCGGTTCTTCGGGAAACCTCAACACCAGAAAATCCAGCATGCTGCGCAACGCCGCCGGCATGTGTTTGCGTGAGGCATACACCGCGTAAACGTTCATCTGCCGGGGTTCAGCGTGGGGCAGCAGGCGGATCAGTTCGCCGCTGTGGATATGCACACCCGCCTGATAACTGGGGAGCATCGCCACCCCGGCGCCGGCCATCGCCGCGCGCAACAGCGTGCTGGCTTCATTGGCGCTGATGTTGCCCTGCACCGGCACTGACACCTGCTCACCGTCCTCCTCGAAATGCCAGAGGCTTTTGCCGAAGTAGGAGTGGGTCAGGCAATTGTGCTGGCTCAGATCCTCGACCCGCAGCGGCGTCGGGTGTTCGAGCAGATAAGCGGGGGAGGCGCAGATCACCGAGCGGCAGACGGTCAACCGCCGCGCGATCAGGTTCGGGTCCAGATCGTTGCTGGTGCGAATCGCCAGATCGATGCGCTCATCCACCAGATTCACCGTGCGGTCGAGCATCTGCATGTCGATGCTGACGCCAGGGTAACGTTTGACGTAAGCGGCCATGGCATCCGCCAATTGTGCCTGACCAAACGAAGTGCTGACGCTGATGCGCAACACGCCGCGCGGTGCCTCGTCCGGTTCGCTGACGGCGGCTTGCATGTCCGTGGACAGGTCGAGCATCTGCCGACAACGGGGCAGGATTTCACTGCCGGCAGCGGTCAGGCTCAACTTGCGCGTGGTGCGGTGCATCAAACGTGCGCCGACCCAATCCTCCAGCTCCGCCAGATAGCGCGAAACCACGGGCCGTGACAGGTCCAGGTGATCGGCGGCGGCCGACTGGCTGCCGAGGTCAACCACTGTGACGAACACCCGCATTGCTTGTAGACGATCCATGATTTGCCCGCTTTCAGAAACAAACTATGTTCCAGCATCGCATTTTTTGTACTGAGTCATGCAACTAAGCTCTGTCCCCTGTAGGAGCTGACGAGTGAAACGAGGCTGCGATCTGGTAAAGGCAAGATCAAAAGATCGCAGCCTCGTTTCACTCGACAGCTCCTACAGAACCATCGCCAAGCACGGCATTCGGACAACGGAGCAACAGATGATCGGTTTCACCACTCTCAAACGCGTTTTACTGACCAGCGCCGCTCTTGGCTTCGCGGCTCATGCGGCTGCATCGAGCCTGACCCTGGACGTCTACAACCCGGGCGATAAGGCGATTTTCCCGGTGACCTCGGTGTTGGTCAGCGGCGAGAAAGACGCGATTTTGGTGGATGCGCAATTTGGCAAATCCCAGGCCGAGCAAGTGGTCGAGAAGATCCGTGCCAGCGGCAAGCAACTGACCACGATCTACATCAGCCACGGTGACCCGGATTACTACTTCGGCCTCGATACCCTGACCGCCGCATTCCCCAACGCCAAAGTGCTCGCCTCGCAGCCGACCGTGGATCACATCCAGAAAACCGTCGACGGCAAACTGGCGTTCTGGGGGCCGAAAATGGGCGCTGACGTACCGGCCAAAACTATCGTGCCGCAGGTACTCAAAGGCGACAGCCTGATGCTCGAAGGGCAGAAGTTGCAGGTGGTGGGGTTGGACGGCAAGCAGCCGGATCGCACCTTTGTCTGGATTCCGTCGATCAAGGCCGTGGTCGGTGGCGTCGTCGTCGCAGAAAACATCCATGTGTGGATGGCTGACACCCAGACGCCGCAGTCCCACGCCGATTGGTTGACTACGCTGCATGCCATCGAAACCCTGAAACCGAAAACCATCGTGCCGGGTCATTACCTCGGTGAAAGCGCCCGCTCCCTGGCCGCCGTGCAGTTCACCGCCGATTACATCAAGGCGTTCGACGAAGAAACCGCCAAGGCAAAGGACGCTGCCGCGCTGATCGCTGCGATGAAAAAACGCTACCCGAAGCTGGGTGAAGAAAGCTCGCTTGAACTGAGCGCCAAAGTCGCCAAGGGCGAGATGAAGTGGGGTGAATGAGTTCTGTGGCGAGGGGATTTATCCCCGTTCGGCTGCGAAGCAGTCGTCAACGCTTGGGACTGCTGCGCAGTCCAACGGGGATAAATCCCCTCGCCACAGATAAATCCCTTCACCACAAAGTCCTTTCATCATCCAGATTTGTACTGACTCACCAAAATCCAACTGGAGAACGTCATGAGCAAAATCGCAATCATCGGTGCCACCGGTCGTGCCGGCAGCCAACTGCTGGAAGAAGCCCTGCGTCGTGGCCACAGCGTTACGGCTATCGCCCGCGACACTTCGAAGATCGGCCAGCGGGCCGGTGTGGTCAGCAGAAATGTGGATGCCCTCGACGCTGAAGCCTTGCAAGCGGCAGTCGCGGGCCATGACGTGGTGATCAGCGCTGCGCACTTCGCGACGCTTCCTGCCAGCGCTGTGATCGGGCCGGTGAAGAAGGCCGGGGTGAAACGTCTGCTGGTGGTGGGCGGTGCCGGTTCGCTGTTGCTGCCGGACGGAACCCGCGTCATCGACAGCGAGGGTTTTCCGCAGGCGTACAAGGCTGAGGCCAGTGCCGGTGCGCTGTTTCTGGAAAACCTGCGGCAGGAAAAAGAGCTGGACTGGACCTTTGTGTCGCCGTCGGCAGAGTTTGTCGAAGGTGAGCGCACCGGCACGTTTCGGATCGGCAAGGATGATTTGCCGGTGAGTAGCGAAGGGCGGAGCTGGATTACTTTTGCTGATTATGCGATTGCGATGATCGATGAAGTGGAAGCGCCGAAGCATCCTCGGCAGCGGTTTGCAGTCGGGTATTGATCCTTGTAACACCACAAATCTGTAGCAGCTGGCGAAGCCTGCGTTCGGCTGCGCAGCAGTCGTAAAACCATCCACCGCGGTGTGTCAGAAAAACTGTGGATACCGGTTTACGACTGCTGCGCAGCCGAACGCAGGCTTCGCCAGCTGCTACAGGGTTTCGACTCACCGCGCCTGAGCCTGCTCCACCAACCACCCCATCAACTCGCGCAATTTCGGCGAAGGTCCGGGTTTCTCCGGGAAAACCAGGTAATACGCCAATCCGGTCTTCACCTTCAATTCAAACGGCATGACCAGCCGCCCGGCACTTAAATCATCGCCAATCAACGACCAATCCCCGATCGCCACGCCTGTCCCCTGGGACGCCATCGACATCGCCAGGTCCAGCGTTTCGAAATGCTGGCCTTTGCCGACATTGCTCAAGCGAACATCCGCAGTGGCCAGCCAGGCCTTCCAGTCCCGTTCATCCCGGGTCGGGTGCAGCAGCATGTGCTGCTCCAGATCCTCCGGCGTCAGCAGCGGCACCGGACCTTCGAGCAACGGCTTGGAACAGACCGGCGTCAGCTGTTCATCAAACAGATGTTGAGACACCAATGAACTGTCCGGCGGTGCGCCGTACATCACCGCTGCATCGAACTGTTCGCGATGAAAATCCACGCCGTGTTTGACCGTGGTGGTCAATTCCACCGGCACATCCGGTCGCTCCCGTTGCCACTGCAACAGCCGCGGCAACAGCCAGCGCATGACACACGTCGGAGCCTTGAGTTGCAGGGTTTCGCGCTTCTCGCCGATCTGCTCCACGGCTTCGTCGATCAAGCCGAAAATCTGCTGGACCCGTGGCAGCCATTCCCGTCCTTCGGCGGTCAAGTCAAGGCCTCGGGCCTGGCGAATGAACAGTTCATAACCCAGATGTTCTTCCAGCCCGGCGATCTGCCGACTCACCGCACCTTGGGTGATGTAAAGCTGTTCAGCAGCACGAGTGAAGTTGCAGCACTGCGCGGTAATCAGAAAAGTGTGCAGCGCCGGCAGGGGAGGCAATCGTTTCATTGGGATCCAAGGTATGACGTGAGGACATGGCTAGTATGACTTTTTATCCATTGTTGCGGCTACGTGTCGCCCGTTCCAATGAGGCCATCCCTGGACCTGCCCACTCATCATAAACACTGCGCAGGTCCGGCGTCTCAAACGAACAAAAAGGGCAAAGACATGGCGACGTGCGGCGAAGTATTGGTCAAGTTACTCGAAGATTACGGGGTTGAGCAGGTGTTCGGCATTCCCGGGGTTCACACCGTGGAGCTGTATCGCGGGCTGGCCCGTTCGAGCATCAACCACGTCACTCCGCGTCACGAACAGGGCGCCGGTTTCATGGCCGACGGTTACGCTCGCACCAGCGGCAAACCGGGTGTGTGCTTCATCATCACCGGCCCTGGCATGACCAACATCACCACGGCCATGGGCCAGGCCTACGCCGACTCGATCCCGATGCTGGTGATTTCCAGCGTGCAATCGCGCAGCCAATTGGGCGGCGGTCGCGGCAAGCTGCACGAGCTGCCAAACCAGAGCGCATTGGTCGGTGGCGTTGCAGCGTTCTCCCACACCTTGATGTCGGCGGCGGAATTGCCGGGCGTCCTGGCGCGTGCCTTTGCTCTGTTCCAGGCCGGACGTCCGCGCCCGGTTCATATCGAAATTCCGTTGGACGTATTGGTCGAAGAAGCCGATGACCTGCTCGCCAGCGTACCGGTGAACATCGACCGCGCCGGCGCCTCGCCGAGCGCAATCAGCCGCATGACCGCGCTGCTGGCCGGTGCCAAGCGCCCACTGATTCTCGCCGGTGGCGGTGCCATCGATGCCGCCGCCGAGTTGACTGAACTGGCCGAACTGCTGGACGCCCCGGTGGCCCTGACCATCAATGCCAAAGGCATGCTTGAATCCAACCATCCGTTGCTGATCGGCTCGACCCAGAGCCTGATCGCGACTCGCGCTTTGGTGGCCGAGGCTGACGTGGTATTGGCGATCGGCACCGAACTGGCCGAAACCGATTACGACGTCACCTTCGCCGGCGGTTTCGAGATTCCTGGCGTGCTGCTGCGTGTGGACATCGACCCCGACCAGACCGTGCGCAACTACCCGCCGAAAGTCGCGTTGGTGGCCGACTCGCGCAACGCCGCCCAAGCCTTGCTGAGCGAACTGTCTCACCACTCGCTGGCCGAGCGCCGTAACGATTGGGGCCAGGTCCGTGCCGCACGCTTGCGCGACGAACTGGCCGCTACTTGGGACGCTCCGACCCTGGCCCAGACCCGCTTCCTGGAAACCGTCTTGCACGAACTGCCAAACGCAGTTTTCGTCGGCGATTCGACCCAACCGGTGTACACCGGCAACCTGACGTTCAACCCGGAACGCCCGCGTCGCTGGTTCAACTCGTCCACCGGTTACGGCACCCTCGGTTACGCCTTGCCGGCGGCGATCGGCGCTTGGCTCGGCGGTAGCGTCGAAGGGGGTGTCCGGCCTCCCGTGGTGTGCCTGATCGGCGACGGCGGCCTGCAATTTACCCTGCCGGAGCTGGCCAGCGCGGTTGAAGCGCACACCCCGGTGATCGTCCTGCTGTGGAATAACCAGGGCTACGAAGAGATCAAGAAATACATGGTCAACCGCGCCATCGAGCCGGTCGGTGTGGACATCTACACCCCGGACTTCATCGGCGTGGCCAAGGCGCTGGGCTGTGCCGCCGAAGCCGTCGACGGTGTCGAGCAACTGCGTACTGCCTTGCGTGCCGCCACCGATCGTCAGGGCCCGACCCTGATTGAAATCGATCAGACTTCGTGGATGAAGGCGGTGTCGAAATGACTTTCCGCATGACTTTCCCAACGGCACTCGACGGTCTGTTCATCGACGGTCAATGGTCGGCCGGCAACGAACATTTGCGCGTGATCAACCCGGCGACCGAAGCCTTGTTGACCACCGTGAACGGCGGCGATGAACGTGCTGTCGATCAAGCCGTCACTGCCGCGTCCAACGCCTTCAAGGATTGGTCGAAAACCACCGGCGCCGAGCGCGGCGCGATCCTGCGCAAAATTGCTGCGGGTGTGCAGGCCGGTCGCGAACAGCTGATGCATTTGCAGTCGAACAACAACGGCAAGCCGCTGTTTGAAGCCGCCATCGACGTCGACGACGTGATCGCCACCTTCGAGTATTACGCAGGTCTGGCCGAAGGGCTCGATGCCAAGCAAGACAGCAACGTGGAGCTGCCGAGCGATGACTTCAGCGCTCGTGTGCGCCGCGAACCGTGCGGTGTTGTCGGCCTGATCGTGCCGTGGAATTTCCCGATGGTCACCACCGCCTGGAAACTCGCCCCGGCCCTGGCCGCCGGTTGCTGCGTGGTGCTCAAGCCGTCCGAAGTGACACCGCTGCCGGAACTGGAACTGGCGGCGATCATCGCCGAGGCCGGTCTGCCCAAAGGCGTGTTCAACCTGGTCTGCGGCACGGGCTTGGCGGTCGGCGCGCCGTTGTCGGCTGACCCGCGCATCGCCAAGATTTCCTTCACCGGCAGCAACGCGGTCGGTGTGCAGGTCATGCAACGCGCAGCAGAAACCGTCAAAGGCGTGAGCCTGGAACTGGGCGGCAAATCCTCGCTGCTGGTGCTCAAAGATGCAGACATCGAACTGGCCGTGGAAGTGGCCTGTGGCGGTGGTTTTTTCAACGCCGGGCAGATGTGTTCCGCCACCAGCCGCGTGCTGGTCGCCGATGAACTGGCCGAAGAGTTCCTCAGCCGTTTGAAGGCCCGCGCTGAAGCCATTCGCGTGGCCGACCCGTTCGACCCGAACGTGGAAATGGGCGCACTGGTCAATCAGGCGCAATACCAGCGCGTGCTTGGCCATATCGATCGCGGTTTGAGTGCTGGCGCCAAGCTGATGTGCGGCGGTAATCGTCCGGCAGACCTGCCGCGCGGCTATTTTTTGCAGCCGACGATTTTCACCGACGTGCCCCCAGGCAGTGCGCTGTGGTGTGAAGAGATTTTCGGGCCGGTGATCTGCGTGCGCAGTTTTGCCTCCGAAGCCGAGGCGATTGCCCTGGCCAACGACAGCCAGTTCGGCCTGGTGGCCAGCGTGGTCACCCGCGACGCCGAAGCGGCAGATCGGGTCGCTAACGCCTTGCAGGCGGGGCTTGTGTGGATCAACGCGCCGCAGGTGATCTTCCCGCAGACCGCCTGGGGTGGCTACAAACAGAGCAGCATCGGCCGCGAATTGGGGCCGTGGGGTTTGCAGGCTTTTCAGGAAATCAAACACGTGATTCGAGCGGTCTGACGGCTCGAAAAGGGTCAGCGCATGCCTCGTGATGAGGCATGAGCTGGCGTCATGGCTTCAATGAGTTTTTATCGATAGTCAGGTGTTTTGCACGACCTCAGGATGAACCTGTCGGCTCAACTCAAGCCCTTTGAAACCGGGGGGTTGGTGCTGATCTGGGCGCGCGGATGCAACGGTTGCGACCCACCTCATACTTACAAAAACAAAGGGAGTCCTTCATGGGCGAGCATGATTTAAACAGACGTCAATTCATTAAAACCGTGGGCGTGGCGTCGGTAGCTGCGGCGGCCATTAGCATGCCCTTCATCCGGGCCAACGCCAGTGACACACGCTTCCAGGGCAAGACCCTGCGTTTGCTGACCTGGTCGGATGACACCGGTCTCGCCGCACTGCGCAACATCGCGGCAACCTTCGAAGACAAATACGGCTGCAAGGTCATCGCTGACCGCACCGGCAGTACCTCGGAAATGGTCGCCAAACTCAAGGCCGGCGGTGATCGTCCGCAGTACGACATCATCACCCTGGCAGGCGTCGGCGCCGAAGGTCTGGCCGCCGCCAACCTGCTGGAAAAACCCGACCTCAACCGCATCCCCAACCTGGTCGACGTACCGGAGAAATACCGCACCGGCGCCAATGGCCACGGCATCGGTTACCTGCTCTGGTGCAACAGCCTGGTTTACAGCACCCGCACGATCAAAGAGGCGCCGGACAGTTACGCCTCCCTGTGGGATCCCGAGTTGGCGCCGAACATCTTCCTGCCGCCGCCGAACTGGACCGAAGCGATGGACCTGATCATCATCGCCGCCAAACTGGCCGGTGG
The DNA here is from genome assembly GCF_054897985.1 of Pseudomonas sp. LB3P25. Lineage (NCBI taxonomy): Bacteria > Pseudomonadati > Pseudomonadota > Gammaproteobacteria > Pseudomonadales > Pseudomonadaceae > Pseudomonas > Pseudomonas sp. LB3P25. The sequence continues at coordinate 1,588,069 of NZ_CM142711.1, forward strand.
TGACGAACACAACATCGAGCCTGGCTTCAAGAAACTCGCCGAGCTCAAGGATCGTGTGGTGACCCTGGGTGAAAACCCGAACCAGATCGCCGAACTGTTCCGCACCGGTTCCCTGGACTTGGGCGGCTTGTACGCGCCGGCGTTTTTCCCGAAACAGATTCGCGATCCGGCCTACGGTCTGGGCGCCACTTTCGGCATGAAGGAAGGCTTCTACACCGACCTGATGCTGTCGGTGATGCCGAAGAATCGTCCGGGCGATACCGACCTGGCCTACGCCTTCATCAACCACTCTCTGGACCCACTGGTGCAGGGCAAGATGGCTGAAGACATCTACAACGGCCCGGTCAACGCCAAGGCGATCATCTCCGCCGAAGCGCGCAAGAGCCCGTACATCCTCACGCCGGAGCAGATTGCCGAGAAGGCGATCATGCACGACAACGCCTTCCTGGCCACCGTGCATGACCAATGGATTCGTCGTTACACGGAAATCTTTTCTTCCTGATCGAGTGGCGAACACAGGATCTTCAACCACTGAAGATCCCCTGTGGGAGCGAGCCTGCTCGCGAATGCGGACTGACATTCACTATTGATGTCGACTGATGGATCGCTTTCGCGAGCAGGCTCGCTCCCACAAGGGGCCAATGTGGTTTTAAGTCTTGTGTTTGTCAGCTGCTTTCCATTGACGAGACCCTTGCTATGGAACACCAACCTTTGACTCATCCGGTAAGCGCGGCTCCCGTGCGTGCCAACCGGGGTGTTTCGCCGACGACGCGTGCCTGGTTTTTTCTCTCGCCGTCGATGCTGTTTCTGGGCGTACTGATCGCCGCCAGCCTCCTGGTTCTGCGCATGAGCGTGGGTACCAAGGGCGCGGAATGGACCGGGTTCAGCCTGGCCAGTTACGCCCAATTGCTGGAACCGTATTACCTCAAATCCTTGCTGCTGACCCTGCGTCTGGCGCTGATCAGCGCGGTGATCGCGGTCGTGTTGGCGATCCCGGTGGCCTACACCATGTCGCGGCTGACCTCTCCCTTCGTGCGACGGATCTTCCTCGCCGCGGTGCTGTTGCCGTTGCTGGTCAACCTGTTGCTGCAAAGCTACGGCTGGCTGGTGATTCTCGGCCCGGGCGGGATGCTCAATCAGGCGCTGATGGGCCTGGGCCTGATCAAGCGCCCGATCATGTTGCTCTACAACCAGAACGGCGTACTGATGGGCCTGGTGCAAACCGCGTTCCCGTTGGCAGTGCTGCCGATTGCCAGCGCCATGCGCGGCGTCGCCCGTACTTATGAAGAAGCCGCTGCAACCCTGGGCGCCAGCCGTTTGCAGGTGTTCCGCCAGGTGGTGCTGCCGATGAGCATGCCGGGGATCATCACGGGCGCGACGTTGGTGTTCGCCTACAACGCCAGCAGCTTCGTGGTGCCTTTGCTGCTCGGTGGCCGTCGCGTGCCGATGCTGGCGGTGATGGTGCATGACCAGATCGCCCCGCTGATGAACTGGCCCGCCGCCTCCGCTGCCGGTGTGGTGTTGATTGTCACCACGCTCGCGATCATGACCTTGTCCGAATACATCACTGGCCGTCGTCGGCGCATGCTGGAGGCTTCCCAATGAGCACCCTGATCAAGAAACGTTATGGGCTGCTGCCCGGCGAGACCGGCAAGTTTGCCGGCATCCTGTCGGGCTTCATCCTGCTGCTGGCGGTGTTGCCGATCCTGACCATGATCGTGATGTCGTTCAGCGGTGCGTCGAACCTCGACTTCCCGCCGAGCAGCTACAGCCTGCAGTGGTACAAGGCTGCCTGGCACACCTTCGTGTCGCCGGATTCCAGCGATGTGCTGAGCCTCGGCAAGGCCATGACCACCAGCCTGATGGTGGCGTGCCTGACCATGGTGTTTGCAACGATCATTGCGGTGCCGGCCGCTTATGCCCTGACCCGTTGCGAGTTCCGCGGCAAAGCCGTGGCGCTGCAATTGATGTCGCTGCCGCTGGTGTTTCCGATGGTGGTGTTGGGCCTGGCGTTGCTGCTGGTGTTCGACAGCCTGCCGTTCCAGATGACCACCTCGCGGCTGGTGATTGCCCACGTGATCCTGGCGTTGCCGTTCGTGGTGAAAAACTGCACCGCCGCGATGCTCTCCATCGGCAGCGAAGTCGAAGAAGCCGCACAGATGCTTGGCGCTTCACCGACCCGGGCGATTATCGATGTGGTGGTGCCGCTGATGAAGTCGGGGATTCTGGCGGGGATGCTGCTGGCGTTCATCGTCTCGTTCAACGAATTCACCGTGACCTATTTCCTCTACACCATCGACGTCATGACCGTGCCGATCTGGATGTACAGCCGCACCGTGTCTTCGCTCGACCCAACCGTATTTTCGTTTGCCGTGCTGATCGTGCTGATCGACTTCGTCCTGATTTGGGCGTTGGAGAAGCTAGTCGGTGAAGGTGGCGTTTCGTTCTGATTCTTGAGGTGCAACATGACTGGTCTGATTCTGGAAAACGTCGAGAAACATTACGGCTCGGCCTGCGCGGTAAAGGATGTAAACCTGCATTTGCCTGAGGGCAAACTGGTGTGTTTTCTCGGCCCGTCGGGCTGCGGCAAAACCACGTTGCTGCGAATGATTGCAGGGCTCGAAACCCTGAGCGGCGGCGAGATTCGTCTGGACGGTGAAGACATCGGCCACACGCCTGCGCATCAACGTAATTTCGGCATGGTGTTTCAATCGCTGGCGCTGTTTCCGCACATGACGGTGGGGGAGAACATCGCCTATCCGCTGAAACTGCGTGGCGTCAGCAAGGCCGATCAGCAGGCGCGGGTGGTGGAGTTGCTGGAACTGATTCAGCTGCGGGAGATGATTGATCGTCCAGTGGCGAAGCTGTCTGGCGGTCAACGTCAGCGCGTGGCGATTGCCCGGGCGATTGCCAATCACCCGAAAATCCTGCTGCTCGACGAACCGCTTTCGGCGCTGGACGCCAAACTGCGTGAGTCGATGCAGGTGGAAATCCGTCAGCTGCAACAACGCTTGAACATCACCACCATCCTGGTGACCCACGACCAGCGTGAAGCCATGACCATGGCGGATATCGTCGTGGTATTGGGTGAACATCGCGTGCAGCAAGTGGGCACGCCGATTGAAATCTATCGTCACCCGGCCAATGAGTTTGTCGCGGACTTTATCGGCTCGGGCAACATTTTTCCGGCCACTGCGCTGGGCAACGGCAAGATTGGGTTGCCGGGTGGTGATGCGCTGGAAGTACCGATCTGCAGCAGCATCGTGGTGGGTGAGAAAGTGAAGATGCTGATTCGCCCTGAGGACCTGCAACTGTCGCATCCACAGGCGACGGCGGGTAACCGGTTGCTCGGTAAGGTGACGTTTGTGCGTGATATTGGCGCGACGATTGAGACGACCGTGGAGTGTTCCGGGGTGTCGTTTACGGCGTTGAGTACGCCGTGTCAGGGGTTTGGGTTGAGCATTGGCAATCCGGTGTCGGTGACGTTGCCGGCTGAGGCTTGCCGCGTACTTAGCGCCTGAGTTCCTGCCGTCAGATCCACCCCTCACCCCAGCCCTCTCCCCAAGGGGTAGAGGGGGCCGACTGAGGTGTTCTTTCGAGTGACATCGACTTGAAATATCGAGCCGAACTCAAGCTTTGAAAAGCATGAAGATCGGCTCCCTTTCCCCCTCTCCCCCGTGGGGAGAGGGCTGGGGTGAGGGGTGGCTCTTGAAACCACCTCAACACCTCAAACCGACAACCGCAACCGCGCCAAATCCCGCAACGGCGGCGCCCCGAACAACCGGCTGTACTCCCGGCTGAATTGCGAAGGGCTTTCATACCCGACCCGATACCCCGCCGCTGAAGCCTCCAACCCTTCCGCCAGCATCAACCGCCGCGCTTCTTGCAGGCGCAGTTGCTTCTGATACTGCAACGGACTCATCGCCGTCATCGCCTTGAACCGGTGATGCAACGTCGACACGCTCAGGTTCACTTCCTTCGCCAGATCATCGATGCGCAGCGGCTGTTCATAGTTGCCGTTGAGCCATTTGATCGCCTGACTGATGCGATGGCTTTGGCTGTTGGCGATCGCAATTTCATACAGCCGATGGCCCTGCTGGCTGCGCAACAGCCGATAAAGAATTTCCCGACGAATCAGCGGTGCGAGCATGGCGATGTCTTTCGGGGCGTCCAGCAATCGCGCCAGACGCAGCACGGCGTCGAGCATGGCCGTGTCGATCCGTTCGACATACAGGCCGCGGCCGGTAGGGCGGGTCGGTACACTCAAGGGGCCGGCGTCGGCAATCAACGCGGTGATTTCCGCCGGATCGATGTCCAGCCGTACCGAGAGGATCGGCTCTTCAGACGTGACATTCACCACCCGCCCGCTCAGCGGCATAGAGACCGACACCACCAGGTAATTCAGCGGATCGTAATTGAAGTATTCGTCGGCCAGCCTGACCTCTTTGCGACCCTGCGCCATGATGCACAACGCCGGTTGCGCCAACCCCGGGGCAAAGTCATGGGACTTACTGTGCCGTGCCATAAACAGCGAACCGACGGCCGTGGCATAAGTGCCATCTTCCGCCGTGTTACGGCGGATGATAGCGGCCAGTTCCGCGCGCTGTTTCTCCATGTCGGCGTCCAGCGGGGGTTGAAAATGATCGAGCGACGACATGTCGGGCATCCTCGTTGAAGCGTTGGTCATTCGGCGAGCATAAGTTTGTGCAAGACGAAGCGGTAGACACATCCTGCCTCAACCTTGCCTGATTCTGCACGGAGTGAATTGACGGCGCCTCTATGACAGGGCAACCCAAGGAAAACTTGCTTGAAAGCCGTGTTTCAGTCCTGTGACAGGATTTACACGTTTTTACAGGTGCGGGGTACAGCTTCGCAGGATTGTGCAACAAGCCGGCAGGAATCGACTAACGGCGCAGCACCCGGGCGCTTAACCTTGGATCCTGTCGCAGCCCGTCCCACGGCTGCCACTCGAGTACCTGGGAGGGTTAACCATGTCTACGCAGATCCCCGTCAGTCATATGGCCTTTGTCCGCGCCCGCGCCGGGCGTTCAGCGGAACTCGGCGCGCGCCTCAGCGCGTTGATCGAACCGTCTCGCAGCGCACCGGGTTGCTTGAGCTTCGCCCTGCAACATTCGCAGTGCGATCCCGAGTTGTGGCTGGTGTCCGGTTTCTGGATGAACCAGCAGGCCATGACCGCTTACTTCAGCACCCCGGCCATGCAGATTTTTGCCGAGTTGGTGCAAGACCTGGTGGTCAACAGCCTGGATTTTCATACCTTCAAGGACGTATCGGCCGCCCAGGCGCTGGGGCAGTCTCAGTCGTGGGTACACAAAATGGCGGGTTGAGGGTTTAATGGCTCAACTCTCAATCAGCCAGGATCCGCGACATGGCACGCAAAGCCTTTGAAACCTTCGAAGCCGTATCTGCCGTAGTACCCCGTGAAGGCGGTTATCACGCCGCAATCGCCACCAAAGCCATCGGTGGTTCGGGTGCACCGCGCTTTCATAAGCTGCTCGAAGAACAGACCTTCAAAACTGCCCATGAGGCCGATGAGGCCGCAGCCAAAGAACTGACCCGTCTCAGGGACGTCAGCGAAGACGGCGACCTGATCTGGTAATTACTTGACCGCCCTCGGGCGATACATCTTGAACAACGCCTCAGGCCCCAGCTGGAAATAATCCGCTGGCCCGCCGCCGCGCAGAATCGGTTCTGCCGCGGCGGTGTCGTACACCCCATCCTTCAATAGCCACTTGGCGATATGCACGGCGACCACTTCGCCGAGAATCAGCCAGCTCGGCACCACGTTCCCATCGGCCCGCTGCAACTGAATGATCTGCGTGACCTTGCACTCGAAGGACACCGGGCTTTCGGCAACGCGCGGCACCTGAATGATTTTCGACGCGACCGGCGTCAGCCCGGACAGTTCGAATTCGTTGGTGTCGGGTGGGACCATGGCAGAACACTGGTTCATCTGCTCGGCCAACGGACGGGTCGCCAGGTTCCAGGCGAATTCGCCGGTTTGCTCGATGTTATTCAGGCTGTCTTTGCGCCCGACACTGGAAAAACCAATGATCGGCGGAATGTAGTTGAAGGCGTTGAAGAAACTGTAAGGCGCCAGGTTCAGGCGACCATTCGCATCCTGAGAAGAAATCCAGCCAATGGGGCGCGGGCCGACGATGGCGTTGAACGGATCATGCGGCAGGCCGTGGCCGTTGGCGGGTTCGTAGAAGTGGATGTCGTCGGGCATGAGGTGGATTCCAGGAGCTCTTGGGAGACGGCCATGGTGCAAGGACGAGCCGATAATTTCCAGCAGTGAGATTCCAATGTGGGAGCGAGCCTGCTCCGGGCTGCGTTCCGACGATGGCGGAGTATCAGTCGACATCAATGTTGAATGTCAGTCCGCAATCGCGAGCAGGCTCGCTCCCACAGGGTTATCAGTCGACTCTGGAATTTGTGGTCCTCCAGAAACAACTACGCCCAGCCGAAGCGAATCTGTGGAGCGCATTAACCGCTGATTAATTCGGACTTTTGCCGATGTGACAGTTTTTTCATACAGCACTTACCTATTTTTCACCGCCCCCTCTTCAGTCTGCGCAACGGCCAAAAGTCTTCAAACGGCCGCCATGAACACTGGAGATTTACCCTCGATGAACAAACTTCCTCAAATCACCCTGGCGTTCTGGGTGATGAAAATCTGCGCGACAACCCTGGGGGAAACCGCGGGGGATTTGCTGTCGATGACCCTCAACGTCGGTTACGCCATCAGCTCGCTGATTTTGATCAGCGTGTTCGTACTGACGCTGATCACGCAGTTGATCTCCAAAACCTACAAGCCGGTGCTGTACTGGATCGTGATTTTGTCGACCAGCACGGCCGGCACCACCATGTCTGATTTCATGGACCGCACCCTTGGGTTGGGCTATGCCACGGGCTCGATGATCCTGATTGCGATTTTGATAGGGATTTTTGCTGCCTGGCGCTTGAGCGGCGATTCGCTGAACGTCACCAAGGTCCAGACCTTTCGCGGCGAGATGTTCTATTGGATGGCGATACTGTTTTCCAACACCCTGGGCACTGCGCTTGGCGACTACCTGGCCGATGACTCGGGCCTCGGTTTTGCGGGTGGCGCACTGCTGATCGGTTCGACCATTGCGGTGGTGGTGTTGCTCAAATACTTCACGAAGATTTCGTCGGTGCTGCTGTTCTGGGTGGCGTTTGTGCTGACGCGGCCGTTCGGCGCGACGCTGGGCGACTTCCTGACCAAGCCCCATGAAAAGGGTGGGCTGGATTTCGGCACCATTGGTTCGTCGTTGGTGTTGGCGGGGATTTTGGTGGTGTTGATTGCGGGGGCTTCTTACGTGCAAAACAAGTTCACGAAACCGGCGGTTTCCGAGTTGACTTGATACCGAGGTGCGGCCATCGCGAGCAGGCTCGCTCCCACACTGACCGAGTTCTTTCATGAGAATGCGGTCAAATGTGGGAGTGAGCCTGCTCGCGATGGGGCCATCACAGCCACCATCAATGTAACTGTCAGTCCGTCTCGATCCGCGAATGCTTGCGGGTGTCTTTCATGGTCACGTAGACCAGCAACGACACGGCAATACACGCGGTGACATACCAGTAGTAACCGGTTTCCATGCCGATGCTCTTGAACCACAGTGCGATGTATTCAGCGGTGCCGCCGAAGATCGACACGGTCAGCGCGTACGGCAGGCCGACGCCCAGTGCGCGGATTTCGGTCGGGAACAGTTCGGCTTTTACCACCGCGTTAATCGAGGTGTAGCCGCTGACGATGATCAGCGCCGCCATGATCAGGAAGAACGCGCCCCACCAGGTTTGCACGGTGTGCAGGGTGGTCAGGATCGGTACGGTGAACAGCGTCCCGAGAATACCGAAGGCAATCAGGATTGGCCGGCGACCGACTTTATCCGAGAGCCCGCCAACAAGCGGTTGCAAGCACATGAACAGGAACAGCGTGGCGGCGGAAATGGTGGTGGAGTCGGAGATGCTCATACCGACGGTGTTCACCAGGTATTTCTGCATGTACGTGGTGTAGGTGTAGAACGCCAGGGTGCCCCCCATGGTCAGGCCGACCACGGTCATCAGTTCCTTCGGATGGCGCATCAAGGTGCGCATCGCGCTTTCCTTAGCCTTCTCTTTCTTGGTGAACGACTCGGTTTCTTCCATGCCACGACGCAGGTAGAGCGCGACCACCGCACACAACGCACCGATGGCGAACGGGATGCGCCAGCCCCAGGCGTACAGCTCTTCAGTGGTCAGGGTCTGTTGCAGCACGATCAGCACGGCCAACGCGATGAGCTGACCGGAGATCAGGGTCACGTACTGGAAGCTGGAGTAGAAACCGCGACGTTCCTTGGTCGCCATCTCGCTGAGGTAAGTCGCCGAGGTGCCGTACTCACCCCCGACCGACAAACCTTGCAGCAGGCGCGCGAACACCAGCAGGATCGGCGCGCCGATGCCGATGGTTTCATAACCCGGGCTCAGGGCGATCAGCAGCGAGCCGAAGCACATCAGGTAGACCGAGGCCATCAACGCACGTTTGCGACCGGCCTTGTCAGCGTAGAGGCCCATCAGCCAGCCACCGATCGGGCGCATCAGGAAGCCCACGGCGAAGATCGCAGCGGTGTTCAGCAGTTGTGCGGTGGTGTCGCCTTTGGGGAAAAAGGCTTTGGCGAAGTACAGGGAGAAGGCGGCGTAGACGTACCAGTCGTACCACTCGACCATGTTGCCGACTGAGCCGCTGAAGATCGATTTGATGCGACTGGCAGTGGTTCTTTCTTTGGCAGGCGAAGCTGCCGACCCAAGAGGCAGGGTTTGTGAGTTATCCATGACGGATCCTTCATTTAATTGTTTTTGTGGAGCGCGTTGAAACGCAGCCTGCTTGGGCTATAGCAGGAGCTGTGCCAAAGAGAGGAGGGCCGGTTTAGAGGGGGTTTGAAACTTGAGTGAGCGGAAATCCGCTTATTTTTGAGGGGGTGTGAGCGGAAAATCGCTTATTGGTCATGAGATGTGTTGTCTGTGCCGGCCCCTTCGCGAGCAGGCTCGCTCCCACAGTAGATGGGTGTACGCCGGTCCATTGTGGGAGCGAGCCTGCTCGCGAAGGGGCCACTCCAGGCACTACAAAACTCAACTGTCTTGCAGGAACATCTCGCGGGTCAGGCTATGCCGCTGCATCTTTTCATTGAACGTCCGGCGCGGCAGCTGCAGCTCTTCAAGCACCGCTTTCACATCGCCCTTATGCCGGGTCAACGCCGCGCGCAAACAATGCGCTTCAAACGCTTCCTGCTGCGCCGCCAGCGACTGCCCAGGATCAATCCCCACCGGTTCCGGCTCGCCCAGCCCCAACACTTGCCGCTCAGCAACGTTTGCCAATTCGCGCACGTTGCCCGGCCAGTCGTGGCTCAGCAGGTGGCTCAACTGCGGGCCGCTCAGGGGTGGAAAAGTGCGCCCCAGACGCTCGGCAGCATTCTGCGCAAACGACTCGAACAACAACGGAATGTCTTCACGCCGCTCGCGCAACGGCGGCAGCCGCAACTCGGCCACGTTCAATCGATAGGCCAGATCCTCGCGAAAACGTCCAGCCCGGGCTTCATCCAGCAAGTCGGGTTTTGTCGCGGCGATGATCCGCAAATCAACGCGAATGCTTTGATTGGAACCCAACCGCTCCAGCTTCTGCTCCTGCAACACCCGCAGCAATTTCACTTGTTGGGCCAATGGCATGCTTTCGATTTCATCGAGAAACAAGGTGCCTCCATCGGCATATTCGAGCTTGCCGATGCGTTTGCCTGAAGCGCCGGTGAACGCGCCGCTCTCGTGACCGAACAATTCGGCCTCGAACAACTGCTCGGGAATCGCCGCACAGTTCAACGCCACAAACGGTTTGTCGGCACGCGGACCAAAGTCGTGCAGGCAACGGGCAACCAACTCTTTGCCGCTGCCGGTTTCACCGCGAATCAACACATTGACCGGCAGCGTTGCCAGGTCCAGCACTTGCCGACGCAGCGTCTGCAAACCACGGGACACGCCCAGCAGCGTCGTATCGAGTTTGGCGCGGTTGTCCGCCTGCTCGTGCAGGGCGCGGTTTTCCAGCACCAACCGCCGCTTGTCCAGCGCGCGGCGCAGACTGCCGAGCAGGGTTTCGGGGCTGAAGGGTTTTTCAAGGAAGTCGTAGGCGCCATCGCGCATCGCTTCGACCGCCATCGGCACATCGCCGTGGCCAGTCAGCAGAATCACCGGCAAGTCGGCATCGCGCCGTTGAACCTCCGCCAGCAGTTCCAGGCCGGTCATGCCAGGCATGCGCACGTCGCTGAGGATCACCCCGGGGAAATGCTTCGGCAACTGCGCCAGGCACTCATCGGCGCGGCTGAACAACTGCACCTCGAACCCCGACAGGCTCAGCCATTGTTCGACGGCACTGCGAATACTGCTTTCGTCGTCGACCACCATCACTGAATTCAGCATGAGCCAGGCGCCTCCAGGTCGATGGGCAGGGTCACGGTGAACACCGCGCCGTTTGCATGATTGTCGGCGCTCAGGCGTCCGCCCGATTCGTGAACGATGGCAAAGGATACGGCCAGCCCGAGGCCCAGGCCATCACCCACCGGTTTGGTGGTGAAGAACGGATCGAACACGTTGGCCAAGTGCTCTTCGGCAATGCCGCCACCGTTGTCGGCGACCGTCAGGCGCCAGAGTTGTTCGTCGGCTTCGAGACGGATTTCCAGGCGTTTGCAGGGTTTGTCCTGCATGGCGTCCAAGGCATTGCGCAGCAAGTTGATCAGCACCTGTTCCAGGCGAATCGCATCGCCACGCACCCAGGCCGGACGTGTCAGGTGCAGCACCGTACTGACCTGTTCATCGCGCAACCTTGTGTCGAGCAGCTGCAACGATTGGTCCACCACCGACGCCAAATCCAGCCGTTCGCGTAGGCCGCTGGGGCTTTTGCGGGCGAAGGTTTTCAGGTGACCGGTCAGGGCAGCCATGCGCGTGAGCATGTCATCCACCGGTTTGAGCGCCTTGTAGGCATCGTCGACCCGACCGTGATCGAGCAGCAGGCGCAAGGTCGCCAGTTGCATGCGCTGGGCGGTCAGGGGCTGGTTGATTTCATGGGCCAGTGCGGCGGACATCTGGCCGAGCGCGGCGAGTTTGGCCGATTGCACCAGACCGTCCTGAGCGGTGCGCAGGTCGCGGGTGCGCTCTTCCACCAGTTGTTCGAGCTCTTCGCGGCTGCGCTGGCGCAGTTTGGCCAGACGCCAGCGCTGATTGAGGAACAGCAACAGAAACACCAGCGCCAGCCACAACCCGGCAGCGGCGAGCGCGGCGTTGCGGCTGTCTTCGAACGCGACTTGCGGGCGGCGCAGCAGGTGCAGCGTCCAGCCTTCCGTGCTCAGCGGCAGCGATTCCCACAGGTAATTCGCCGTGCCGTCGGGGCCTACGACGCGCGTCAGATCGCTGTTGTCGTCAAAGCGCTGCAGCGATTGATAATCCAGCGGTGTCAGCGGTTGTTTGTCGTATTGGCGGGTGGTCTTGAGCTCGGCGTGATCGCTGTCGTTCAACGGTTTCAACAGGCGATAACGCCAGCCCGGCTGATTGGCGATGAAGATAATCCCGCGTGCATCACTGACCAGCAGCGTGTCGCTGCCCTGACGCCACTCGCGCTCCAGTTCCGGAAACTCGAGTTTCACCACCATGGCGCCGAGGAACTGACCGTCGTCATCGGTGACCGCGCTGGACAGGAAGTAACCGGGAATGCCACTGGTCACACCCACCGCGTAAAAACGCCCGGTGCCCTGGGTACGGGTCTGGCTGAAGTAGGGGCGAAAGCCATAGTTGTGGCCGACGTAACTGCTGGGCAAACGCCAATTGCTGGCGGCTACGGCCAGACCGGTGTGATCCAGCAGTTCGAGGGTCGAGGATTGCGCCGCGCCATTGATCTTTTCCAGTTTGCGGTTCAGTGCGTCCTGCTGTTCAGCGGATACCGAGCCCTTGAGGGCTGCGCGCAACTCCGGGTCCAGCGCCAGCACGGCGGGCAGGGCGCGGTAGCGATCGATCAGGGTGTGCAGGGAATTGGCGTACAACGCCAATTGCTGATTGGCGCGGGCGGCGTCTTCGACCAGCGCCTGGCGTTCGGCGTGACGCATGGCCAAGCCGGCGGCAAAGATGGCGCCCGCGATGATCAGCAAGGTGTAGAGCGTCAGTCTCAAGGCGCGAGAGGTTACAAACATGCTTTTGGCAAATATAGGTATTCGGGCGGGCACGATAGCATGTGGCCCTGAACTTGTTTTAGGGCTTGCGCATGGTTGAGTTACACCGCTGTGATCTTCTTGGAGTTTGAATGAAGTACGGCCCGTAGATCATTCAACATTTTGATCCTCTTGTCGGTTTTCTCTGCGATTCGTTGTGGTGAGTAGCCGAGCACTTCGCCCCTGTTGAATTCTTTAATCATGGCTAACAGTCGGTTTTTTCCCCGTTGCAAGGTACCGATCATGTTGGTGATGTCGCCATCCAGCTGGGTGACCTCGTCCTCGGTGAGATCGGTTCCTGCGGCGTTAACTTCGTGAAGGATGTCTGCGACTTTGAAGACGGTGCTCAAACCAGTCCCGGCATAAGGGACTTTTTTCAATGCCAATGTTGCTACTTCTTTTCCTAGTTTTTCTCGCCCGCTTTTTGTGGTTGGCAGGTATTTTGATAGTAGATCGGTGATGAAATGATCCGAGGTTTCGGAGGTGACTTTGGCAATGAGCTTGTCCGGGTTCAGCCGACCCTGCTCCAGGCTCACCGAAGTGTTAAGCCCGGTTTTTTTTCCGACGTATTCCGTCCCCATGCTGATGAGTTTGCTGGACGCAGCCCCAATTAATGCTCCTCCGATCATGCCCGGGGGGCCTAGTGGAGTCCCAAGCAGTGCTCCAACGCCTGCGCCAGCGGCGACTGAGATGCCTTTTTCGGACAGAAAGTACCCCGTTCGCTTGGCACTGGACAGACCGTGTTCTTCGGCTGATCGGTGATTGATGATTTGCTTGGCGGTGTCACGTACGCCTAAGGAGACCTCATCCAGCAGTTGCAGGTGTCTGAAAATTTTCAAATCAAGTTTCTTGCTTCGGTCACCTTTGGCAGATGCAGCCTTGATTTGCTCAAGGATCGCGAATGGCAACCTGATTCCACCCTCATGATCGAAGTACGTCAGTGGATTATTCCCCACCATCACATACAGATTCAGCCCATCCACATCCCCCGCCGGGTCGGCACTGACCCAGCGTTGCAACCACGGTGCGTAATAACGCGCGCCGTAGTAATACAACCCACTGTCATCCATTTCCTTGCCCGAGTAACGGACGGTTTTGTAGTCGACGTCCAACTGACTGCCTCGCGCGAACCAGGCCGTGGCGCCGAACGGGTAATAACCTTCCTGGCTGATCACGTGCGCATCTTGATCGAGTTCAATCGCGCACGAACCCAAGTGGTCATCGAGGCTGTAGCGCAATTGATCGGCGGCGATCTTTGCGGGTTTGCCGCTGGCCCAGTGCAGGCAACGCACGCTGCCGTGTCCGCCGGGCAGGGTGATCACGTGCAGTTCTTCGCCGTTGTCGCGGGTGCGGATTTCCAGGCCCGGCAGGTAGATGACTTCCTGGAAATGAGTAAGCGAGAGCGTGCGGGTTTCATGGCGTTTGTACACGCGCACGCCCTGGCTGTAGCGGTAGAACTCCTGGTCATCGGGGGCGTTGGCGCGTTGGACCAGCGTCACCGATTCCAGTTGGTCCAGGCTGTTCCACTGCAAGGCTTTGCCCGGTTGCAAGTTCTGGAGGTTGCCGTGGCGGTCAAACAGCGTGTTGAAGTCGGGTTCGTCATCGGGTGTCCGGCGCACGCCGCGATTGCTGGTGGGGTCGATGCACATCTCGCGGGTGTGTGAGGCGCCCGCCCGCACGTGACGCAGTTCGATCAGGTTGCCGCCGGGATCGTACTCATAGTGCTGCGTGTAGTTGAGTCGATTTTTGGGATCGCCGGGCTGGGGCCGGCCCGGAATATCCGACGGCGGCGCATCGTCGTAACCGGTGGCGCGGGTCAGCCGGTACAGCGAGTCGTAGGTGAAGTCGCGGTGGCCGTCGACGAACTGGTTGGCGAAATAAAGCGGCTGGAAGGTGTGATCTTCGAGGCGGGTGATGTTGCCGACGCGGTCGTAGAAATACTCGAAGTTTTGCAGCGCCGGCTCGGCTGTTTTTTGCGCGCGTTGCGTGGACAGGCGCCCATCGGCGGGATCGTAGGTCCAGGTGCTGAGTACGTCATTGCCGGCGCTTTGTTCGATGATCTGGCCAGCGGCGTTGTACTGCGCGTCTTGCAAAACCGACTGCCAGTTCAGGCTGCCTTTGATCCGCAGCTCAACCTGCTTGAGCTGGCCGGCAATGTCGTAACGCGACTGTTGCTGGTGATCACCGGCATCGGTCTGGCTCAACACCGCGCCCAGCGGGCTGTAAATTCGGCTGCTGCGGTAGGGCTTCTCCTCAAGGGTTCGGGTTTCGCGCAGTGGTTGCCCCAGCAGGCTGTAGCTGTGGAAACTCAAGGTGCCGGAGCGGTCGAGTTGTTCGGTCAGTTGGCCGCGCAGGTTGTGGGCGGGGTCGGCGGATACATCGGCATAGGTAAAGGTTTCGACGTTTGGCTGGCCGTTTTCCTCAATGGCAATCGGGCGCAATTGAGGGTCGTAGGTGGTGCGCCAATGACTGCCGCGTTGATCCCAGCGCTGCAGTTCTTCACCGGCGAGCCCTGGCAGGCTCAGACGCCAGCCGGCATCGACGCTGTCGATCTTTAGTGGCTCACCGGAAAGTCGGTAGACCGTAGTCAGGTTGGGGGCGAGCCCGAACAGTCGCGGGTCCGAATGTTCGAGCAGCCGCCCGGCGGCGTCATGCCGCTGTCGGGTGATCAGAGTGTCCAGCGGCCCACTGACGACCTTGCGCAAGTACGCGATCTGGCGAACCGGTAAGCCCCGACTATCAATGACCGTCAGGTTCGGGGTGCGCCAATGAACCGTGGTAGTCATTGTTTGCCCGCCTTCATCTCACCTTTAGGCGGCGCAACATAGGTGTCATTAAAGTCCAGGCTGGTTTTATACCAAGGGTGGATGATCTCGAGTGCGACATCCCCTTTGGCGTTGATGATCTTGATCAGGCGACCCAGCACGTCGTAAAAGTTCTGATCGTGATGGCCGAACTTACGAAAGGAATGGTCATTGATATAGCAGTGTCCATTGGCGAAGTACGGACGAAACACCCGAACGGGCAATCCTTTGTTGTTGTATTCCACACGTTCGCTGACGCGCCAGCGTGAATCGGCATGCGCGACCTTCGGCTCGCCGTTTTCAATCACCAGCTCACCGTTTTCCACCACAAACGCCAGACCGGGCTCGACCCGTTGTTTGATCTGCAGTGGCCGACCGAAACCATCCACAAAGGCTTTGACGATCTGAATTTTCTGCAGCTCATCGTCGTGATAGCGGTCGGCGGTGAGGACAACACTGTGCACCGGTTCGCGGGGAGCCAAGTTGATCAGGTTGAGCAGCGCTTGTTCAGGCTCGGTCAGGGACTTGAGCCGAGACAGGCGACGGCGGGCGCTGGCGCGAATGTGCAGACTGGGTAGCACGTCACCTTGTGCGATCCAGGTAGTTAGCCAGTCAGGCGTTTGCCTTACGGAATCGGGGAGTTCGCCCATCCAGCTGAACAGGTCCTTGCGCAACACGCTGGCGGCTTGTTGCAGGGCGAGTTCCGGGTTTTCGATCGCCGGGTCCGGACGATGGTTCTCGGGAAGTTCGTGTTCGCAGAGGGGGCGAAAACCGACCTTCTCGCCGCCTTCGGTGCCATAGAAGCTGATGGCGAGCGGTTGGCCGGACGGTTCGTAAAGGGCCTCCTCGATATTGTCATTGGCATCGATGATGCGCCAGGGTTGTACGGCGTGGTAATCGTACTCAACACGGGTACTGCAACCGTCCGGTAGTTCGACGCGAATGATCGCCAAACTGTAGGCGTCATATTCGGCTTTGGTGTCGCCGTGGCTTTGGGTTTCGCGAAACTGCTGCACCCTGTAAAAATTGTTGAGGTCTGCATACTCGGCAAAATTGTAGTCAGACGACCACAGATTTTGTTTGGCGTCTTCAACAGGGTCCTCCTCCAGAAAGAGCTTCATGGGGTGGTACCCGATGTTGGCCAGTTCCTTTCTGATGTCGAAGGGTGACGGCAAGGCGCCGTAGACATCCAGCGCGGTCTTGTCCAGTTGTGCGATTTCCAGCGGTGCCCGCAGTGCCTCGAAGTCGGCTTCTTTATCGGGAAGCACTGTTGTTCGATCGTCAGTCTTGAGGTAGCGATGGACCGACTGCGTGGTCAGTAGCCTCTGAGCGACCCATTCGGGCGAGGCGTACAGATCGATAAACCCTTCATAGGAAATGTCTGCGGGGGCGAGCCCCCCGGATGCTGGCTTCTTGGGCAGTACCAACGCATTACCACGTTGCAGATAAGGCAGGCCCAGTCGCCAGCCTTGCAGATCCTCCTTCAAGTGAATGAACTCGGCGCGGGTTTCGTTCAGGTAGTAGGACTGTTGGGCCGGGTCATGGGCATCCGTCCACCATTGGTTTTCATCAGCGTCATCGAACGGCGGTTCGTCATCATCCGGGTTTCTGCGCCGTGCATAGCTGACCGTGATGGCATGCACAGGCAGACCGAACTCGTCATGGCCCAAGGTGATTTCATGTCGGCACAGAGGGTCGTTCATGAAGCGCTCGTACTGGTAGCTGATCTTCTCCAGTTGCAAGGGCAGCATGATCGGGTAAGCGTCATGGTCTCCCTTTTTGCGCAGTTCGCGGACCTTGTAACGGCTTTCCTCCACCGCGAAAGGCACCGCTGTGGCCAGGTCATCGCCGGCGGCGTAGGTCTCCACGCGCCGTACCGAACCTGCGAGGGCGCGGGCGATTTCGTGGGCGGTGGCTTCATCGGGCGGCGGGATCGGGTCATCGAAAGCGTCGTTGCGGTGATACTGGCAGAACAGCGTGGGTTTCAAATCACAAGCTTCGGAGTCACGGTTGAAATAGCCATCGCGTGGCAGGTCGATCAGCCGTCCGGTATGAAACCAGGTGCAAACCAGCGCCGGGGCGGTAAAACCAATGTCCTCTTCACGTGCGCCGGTTTCGCTATCGGTCTGACGCAGCAGTCCAAAGCCGCGAAACTCCCGGTTCAGGCCATCGTAATAACCCTGCTCATACTGGAAAAACTGGTTCAGGCAATTGCCGGTGATTTCATCGAGCTGGCTTTGTCGCTTGACCACGGGCACCGGGAACGGCAAGTAGGAAATCGGCAAGCGTTTGAGCTTGAGTATCCGATGCTTTTCATTCAGCCATTCCTGCGCCGAACTGCGATACACCACTTGGGTACTGCAACCCATGTTGTTATTACTGGCAACCAGCATGTAAGGCTTGGCGCTGACGAAATCGTAGCGCCAGTGCCGTGGCGCCATGTGCGGCACCGTCAGGATCAGGCTTGCGCAACCCAGGCCTTGCAGGTCGGCGAGGGTGACCTGGCACAGGTTGTCGTAACGGATGCCGTCGGGCCAAGGGACCGTGACGGGGATCAGCTCCAGACCATTGCCGCCGTGATTCAAATAGATCTCGAAACAGTCGGACTTCAGATAAATCAGTGCCGGTGCGCCGGAGCCGTCGAGGTCGGCAATTCGCACGCGCGCCGCGTCGAATGTCGCGTAGTCGAAGGGCAGGGCACTCATGACAAAACCCTTGCCGAACCGACCGTGGCCCAGGTTCGGCCAGCATTTGATTTCATCGTGCCGGATGCGGCACAGCTCAGTCATATCACTGCCCAGCAAGTTGCCCAGCATCACCAGTTCGCTGCGTGAGTTGCTGAACAGCGGCAGGCAGTCGGTGTCCGGTTTGTGCTCGACGTCCTGGCCTTGGGCGAAACCACCCTCACGCCGGTTGGCGTACAGGCGCACGCTGCGCGGGCCGATCAGCGCCATCGAACTGAGCCCGTCGCCCATCAAGTCGCCAGACTGTGAAAGCGTGTGGAAGAACTCCACCGGGAACGCTGTAAAGGGAATGAACTCTGACCAGCTGCGATCGGAATTCAGGGTGTGGAAACCGCTCATGCCGGGTGAGGCGAGGATCCAGTCGAGCCGGCCGTCGCCGGTCAGATCGGTCAACGCCTGATAGGTCGGTTGATTGCGATCGGCCACAGGGATGCGGGTCAGTTCTGTCCATGGGCCATAGTGGATGTCGTCGGCCCCCGTCGGCGCGCGCAAGGGTTCGCGGTAGTACCAGCTCTGGTCGTAACGACAGATAAATCCGGGCACGCCTTCACCAAACAGATCAACGCATTGGTGGTGCGCGCCGTCCTCGATGCCGGGCATGTTTTCGAAGGGGAAAAACTCTTTCGACAGCTTATTGAGTTCGAAGCCTGAATAGTCGAACTCCACCGGTGGCATGTCTTCCACCGCGTCACTGGCGTCGTACGCTTGATAGTGCGCCGCATCCAGTTGGGTGTACGCCTGCGCAGTCGTCTGGTATTTCAGCAGCAATCGCCGAATCAGCGCCGGTTTTTGTTCCGGTTTTGCGGGGAAATGGTGAAACATCAAGACCTGATGGCACAGGCGTCGGGTGCCCAGTTCGAAACCATAGGTGTAGCTATGGAAGGGATCGTCGCGCAATTGCCACTCACCATAACCCTCGCCGGGCGCATCGAACGGCGGGCCGTAGAGCGGTTTCTCTTCCAGATCAGCAGTCCGTTCGCCGTAGTCGAACAGCAGGTGGAAATGCCAGGCCAGGTTCGCCAAATTTTCCTCCGTCCAGGCATACAAGTCTTTGCTGGCCTCGGCATTGCCGTAACACACCCGGTGCAGGTAGCGCTGGGCACGATAGTCGTGCGAGTCATCCGGGGTGTGAGCCTGATCTTCGGGTTTGTAGTCGAAACAGATGTGTTCGCCATGGGGGTTCATGCTTTCGAGCAGCAACCACACACCGATACGTTGCGGCGCGTTGGCGTTGGCCGGGTCGACAGGCTCGGCACGGCGCGAAGCGTCAGTCTTGCCGTAGACATGAAGACTGCCATCGGCCCCGTGCACCAGCCAGAAGGGCGGCTTTTCCTCCGGTTGCCAGAGCTCGATCAGGTCGAACGAACTCTCGATCCGCGGCCAGTAGCGCACCACGCGGTGCTCGCCAATATCGAGCTCGTGGTATTTGGCCACGGTTCTGGTCTTTGGCTTGCCCTCGTCATCCAGCTCGGGCATCAACTCCTCGCCACCGGGGCCGACCATGATGTCGACGTCGAGGTAATCGGGCACCCCCTTGCTGGTCCGGCGGGTGATGGCACTGGTGCCCAAACGCCAGCCAATGCCGAACGGACCGTTACCGCCCTGGCTGTCATAGCTCAGCGCCATGGCGGGATCGAAACCGCGCCCTGCTGAAAGGGGCAGCGGCAACTCGAACGAGACACTGCCCGTCACGCCGACCGATCCCCAGCTTTTGCCAATGGTGGCAATGGAAGCACTCTTGGCGATGGAGGGTTCAGTGATGCTCAGGGAGGCTTGTTCTTCCATGGGGCTGATCCTGTTTTGGCTTGGCGCCCGCGCGTGGCAACGGTATCGCGTGATGAAGCAAAGCTAACAAGACCAGCAGGCGGCGTGACCTGTCAGATATGACAGGTAAGGCCGGTTTTTTAGACCGAATAACGTGGAAAAGACTGCGTTATATAGCGAATAGTAAAAGTGAAACCAAAAAAAACGGCCGGGCATCTGAGAAGATGACCCGGCCGTGGTGGCAGGTTGAAGCGCTTACTGCACTTCGACCGCCAGGCTTTCACTGATCTTTTTCTGCCAGATGGCAGGACCGGTGATGTGAACCGACTCGCCCTTGCTGTCGACCGCAACGGTCACTGGCATGTCTTTCACGTCGAACTCGTAGATCGCTTCCATGCCCAGTTCGGCGAAAGCCACCACGCGGGATTTCTTGATGGCTTGTGCCACCAGGTAAGCCGCGCCGCCGACCGCCATCAGGTAAACGGCTTTGTGGTCTTTGATCGCTTCGATCGCGGTTGGGCCGCGCTCGGATTTGCCGATCATGCCCAACAGGCCGGTTTGCTCGAGGATCTGACGGGTGAACTTGTCCATTCGCGTCGCGGTAGTCGGACCGGCAGGGCCCACCACTTCTTCGCGCACCGGATCAACCGGGCCGACGTAGTAGATGAAGCGACCTTTCAGGTCCACTGGCAGGGTTTCACCCTTGTTCAGCATCTCGACCATGCGCTTGTGCGCGGCGTCGCGACCGGTGAGCATTTTGCCGTTGAGCAGGACGGTTTCGCCCGGCTTCCAGCTCTGCACGTCTTCCGGGGTCAGGGTGTCGAGGTTGACGCGACGGGCCGACGGGCCGGCTTCCCAGACGATTTCCGGGTAGGCGTCCAGCGGTGGCGCTTCCAGCGAGGCCGGACCGGAACCGTCGAGCACGAAGTGCGCGTGACGAGTGGCGGCGCAGTTCGGGATCATGCACACCGGCAACGAAGCGGCGTGGGTCGGGTAATCCATGATCTTCACGTCGAGTACGGTGGTCAGGCCACCCAGGCCCTGAGCGCCGATGCCCAGTTGGTTGACCTTCTCGAACAGCTCCAGACGCATCTCTTCGATACGATTCTGCGGGCCGCGTGCTTTCAGCTCGTGAATGTCGATGGATTCCATCAACACTTCCTTGGCCATGACGGCGGCTTTCTCGGCGGTGCCGCCGATGCCGATGCCGAGCATGCCCGGTGGGCACCAGCCAGCGCCCATTTCCGGAACGGTTTTCAGCACCCAGTCGACGATCGAGTCGGACGGGTTGAGCATGGCCATTTTCGACTTGTTCTCGGAACCGCCGCCCTTGGCTGCCACGTCCACTTCCACGGTGTTACCCGGAACGATGGAGTAGTGGATAACGGCCGGGGTGTTGTCCTTGGTGTTTTTACGAGCGCCCGCCGGGTCGGCGAGGATCGAGGCACGCAGGACGTTTTCCGGCAGGTTGTAAGCCCGGCGCACGCCTTCGTTGATCATGTCGTCCAGGCCCATGGTGGCGCCATCCCAACGTACGTCCATGCCCACGCGAACGAAGACGGTAACGATGCCGGTGTCCTGGCAGATCGGGCGGTGGCCGGTGGCGCACATCCGCGAGTTGATCAGGATTTGCGCCATGGAGTCACGGGCCGCTGGCGATTCTTCGCGCAGGTAGGCTTCGTGCATCGCCTGGATGAAGTCAACGGGGTGGTAATAGGAAATGAACTGCAGGGCGTCGGCAACGCTCTGAATCAGGTCGTCTTGCTTGATCACGGTCATGAGTCGCGCTCCTCTAAAAGACGGGAACATTCAATAAGGTGCTTGCAGCTTGGGTACATCGGTCGGTTGCAAGCACCTTTCAAGGCACGCCGGGGCTGCTGGCGCGACGCTAAAAAGGCGCGGCAGTATAACGCGCCTCGGTTCCGGGTACACCCGCCGGTAGTCAACTTGTGGCGAGGGGATTTATCCCCGTTGGGTGGCGAAGCCGCCCCGAAAGCTGCACCTCGGTGGACCAGGTACACCGCATGCGTCGGCTTGACGACTGCTTCGCAGTCGAACGGGGATAAATCCCCTCGCCACAGGTAATGCACTTGGCGATAAGCAGGGATCGGGAGGTCATGCCTTTGACGCCAGTTTTCCGCTCTTAAAATTGAATGGTCATTTATCAGGCACGCTACTAAAGTGGCATTCGGTCTGTAGAGTAGGACACTCAAGCAGCCTTCTTTCGCACGGTGAGTCAACGATTGACGCATAACGCCATCCAGCGCCTGTTACTCAAACGTTTTGCCCTCGCAGCCGGCACCTACGCCCTGGCCTTGCTGCTGTTGTGGCTGGCGTTTTTCACGGGGCATTACGATGAATCCCTGGCCAGCGTGGCCATCGGTAGTGCGCTGGTGGTCATCAGCCAGGCGGCGTTGTTCGCGGTGTTTTACAGCGGCTGCAACCTGCGTTTTTCCGACCCCAGCCTGACCGAAGCGCAAGTGTTGCTGGGGTTGGGTTGGCAAACCTGGCTGATCGCCAATCTGGATGAAGCACGCGGCGCGTTTCTGGTGTTTTACGTGCTGATTCTGCTGTTCGGGTTGTTTCATCTTTCGCGCATTGCCTTTCTGCGGTGCACGCTGTTGGTGTTCGTCAGTTTCAGCGCGATCACGCTGTGGGAGGGCTACCACTTCCAGTTACCCGACCCGGCGCTGGCCGCGTTGCAGGTGTGCGTGCTACTCATCGTGTTGGTCTGGCTGGAGCTTTATGCCCGTTACGTCCAGACCTCCCGTCAACGCATGCGCCAGCGCCGATTCGCCTTGCAGGCGCATCAGGACACCCTGCGCGGGATGATGCGCCAGCTCGAAGACCTGGTGGCCACCGACGAACTGACCGGGATGTTCAATCGCCGGCATTTCCTGCGTCTGGCCTCCCGTGAGCTGAAGGCCATGGACGCCGGTGTCGTGCATGGCCTGGCGCTGATCGACCTCGACCATTTCAAACGGATCAACGATGTGCACGGCCATGCCGCCGGTGATCAGGTGCTGCAAGCCTTTGCCGGGGTGGCCACGGCCTGCTTGCGCGATGGCGATGTTCTGGCCCGTTACGGCGGCGAAGAATTCGTGGTGTTGCTGCCCGACTGCAACGCCGAACGCCTGACCTCGTGTTGCGAACGGTTGCGCATCGCGTTCACAGATGTCGAATTGATCGGCCTCAACGTCAGCCATCTGAGTTTGTCGGCGGGCATGACATTGCTTGAGCTGGGCGACGATCTCGACGAAGCCTTGCAGCGCGCCGATCAGGCGCTCTATCGCGCCAAGCGTGACGGCCGCAATCGTTGCGCGGCGGCGTGGGAGAACGTCGATGCCTGAGTTACGCGTCGGCGAACGCCAATGGTCGGTGCCGGCGGGCAGCAACCTGCTCGATGCGTTGAATCAGAACGGCGTATCGGTGCCCTACAGCTGTCGCGCCGGCAGTTGCCATGCGTGTCTGGTGCAATGTGTACAAGGGCTGCCGAGTGACAGCCGCCCCGACGCCCTGAGTGCAGAACAACGACAGCAAGGCTGGCGCCTGGCGTGCCAGTGTCAGGTGGTCGAGGACTTGCAGGTGCACACCTTCGATCCTCAGCAGGACGGCCGCCCGGCCGAGGTAGCGGCTGTCGATTGGCTGAGCGCCAGCGTGTTGCGTTTGCGCCTGATCCCCGAGCGTCCGTTGCGCTACAGCGCCGGGCAGCATCTGGTGTTGTGGGCGGGCAACGTGGCGCGCCCGTATTCGCTGGCCAGCCTGCCGGAAGAAGACCGCTTTCTGGAGTTCCATCTCGATTGTCGTCAGCCGGGGGAATTCAGCGATGCGGCCCGTCAATTCAAAATCGGCGATTCGATCCGCCTCGGCGAGTTGCGCGGTGGGGCACTGCATTACGACCCGGACTGGAACACCCGACCGCTTTGGCTGATGGCCGCCGGCACGGGTTTGGGGCCGTTGTTCGGTGTCTTGCGTGAGGCGTTGCGCCAGGATCACCAAGGCGCCATTCGCGTCATTCACCTGGCCCATGATGCCGAGGAGCATTACCTGGCCAAACCTCTGCAAGCCATGGCTGATGGCCGTGCGAACCTGAGTGTCGAGTTCTGGAGCCCGGCCGAGTTGCCAGAGGCTTTGGTGCAACTGCGGCTTGTTTCCCGGCAAACCCTGGCCTTACTCTGCGGGGCCCCCGACAGCGTCGACGCCTTTGCCCGGCGCTTGTACCTGGCGGGATTGCCGCGCAATCAACTGCTGGCGGATGTCTTTGTTCTCCGTGGTTGAGCGCTGACTTTCAGACGCGAGACCGACCATGAGCGATGCCATCCAATTTGAACGTGAGCGCGGTCTGCTGACCCTGCGCCTCAACCGCCCCGACAAGAAAAACGCCCTGACCCGCGCGATGTACAGCCACTTGGCCGAAGCGCTGAAACAGGCTGATGCCGACCCTGAAATCAACGCCGTGCTGATTACTGGGTCTGCTGAATGTTTCACCGCCGGTAACGATATCGCTGATTTCCTCGAGCAACCGCCGAGCAACCTCGACAGCCCGGTGTTTCAGTTCATGGTCACCCTGCTCGAATGCCGTAAACCGGTGATTGCCGCCGTAGCCGGTGCCGCGGTGGGCATTGGCACGACGATGCTGCTGCATTGCGATCTGGTTTACGTCAGCCGTGACGCGCGGTTGCGCATGCCGTTCGTTAATCTCGGGCTCTGCCCGGAGTTCGGTGCCAGCCTGCTCCTGCCGCGACTGCTCGGGCAGGCCAAAGCCGCCGAATTGTTGCTGCTGGGCGAAGGTTTCAGCGGTGAACAAGCTGCCGAGTGGGGCATTGCGACCGAAGCCTTGGGCAGTGGCGAGGCGGCGTTGGCCAAGGCGCGGGAGATGGCGTTGCGTTTCGAGGCGCTGCCACCGGAGGCGGTGCGTATCAGCAAGCAATTGATGAAAGCGCCGGATCGGGAGTTGCTGCGCAAGGCAATAGAAGAAGAGAGCGCACAGTTCACCCAACGGCTGCGCTCGCCGGAAGCGATTGCGGCGTTGACCGGGTTTATCAAACGGCATTGAGTTTGCGGTGACTGGGCGGGCCTCTTCGCGAGCAGGCTCGCTCCCACAGGGATTTTGTGAATGCCACAGATCCAATGTGGGAGCGAGCCTGCTCGCGAAGAGGTCAGCCCAAACAACACATCTTCTGAATCAGAAATCAAAAAGCCCCGCCATTCACATGGCGGGGCTTTTGGTTTTCAGCGCTCGATCACTCAGACCATCGGGTCGCCAACGTGCAGGATTTTCATCCCGTTGGTGCCGCCGATGGTGTGGTAGCTGTCGCCCTTGGTCAGGATGACCCAGTCGCCTTTCTCCACGACGCCGCGCTTGAAACCTATATTTTGTTGCGCTGATATTTGAATTGATGAATTGTTTTTTATAACTAATGGTTCTTGTTGACTGTCAGATATGACAGTAGATGTTTGCTCTGGTTGGGATTTAAATCTTTTTGAAGCGACCTGTTCAGGGTGCTGCCACTATTTAATCAAGGATTCGTTATGTTAATTAACATCAAAAAATCTAGCGCTTTGAGCGTGGGGAACATGAAGTGCCAAATTTCGCTCCCGTTCCGACCATCATTCTATACAGAAGATGTCAGTCGAGCAGTATGGCATGATCTCGACAAACAATTCGTTGCGGGACTTGCCGATTATGGAAATGGGAACCAGGATTTATTAACTATTTGGTTTCCATCAGGACTTGTTCAGGGTAAGCAAAGCGTCTTGCCGGGGACAGGTC
The DNA here is from genome assembly GCF_054897985.1 of Pseudomonas sp. LB3P25. Taxonomy (NCBI): domain Bacteria; kingdom Pseudomonadati; phylum Pseudomonadota; class Gammaproteobacteria; order Pseudomonadales; family Pseudomonadaceae; genus Pseudomonas; species Pseudomonas sp. LB3P25. The sequence continues at coordinate 1,613,414 of NZ_CM142711.1, forward strand.
TCATACGTTTAAAAGAAGCCGAGTATCCAGAGTTTTATAACTTTAGTGGTGAGGTGTCCATCACGCTTTCTGATTCAGATCGCCTTGTTGGGACATTTAATTTGAAGGGCGTTAATTTCACCGTGAACGGGGAGTTTGATACCACAGGTTTAGACATTGGGCGTAATTATGAGAGGTCGGATGGTTGACATCGCAAGGTGGCCTTTACGTTCGAGCCACTTAGCAATCCACGGACGGCTAACTGAGTTTTGACCGTTTTTTCCCTATTCTGCCCTCAATGACGCCAAGGCCCTGCCATTCACATGGCGGGACTGTTGTTTTTCATCTGACTTGCTCAGGCGGCAGGCCTTAAAGCTTCGGAGTGGTCGGCAGTGTACATGATCATTAAGTAGAAACTTACACTTTGTCATGCTGGTATTTGAATTAATAAATTGTTTTTTATAGCTAATAGTTATTGTTGACTGTCAGATATGACAGTAGATGTTTGCTCTGGTTGGGATTTAAATCTTTTTGAGGCGACCTGTTCAGGGTGCTGCCACTATTTATTCAAGGAATTGCTATGTTTATAAATATCAAAGATTTCAGCACTTTGAGCGTGGGGAATATGAAGGGCCAAATTTCGCTCCCAGTCCGACCATTATTCGATACAAAAGAGGTCACTCGAGTAGTCGGGGTCGACAAACAATTTGTTGCGGGACTTGCTGATTATGGAAATGGTGACCAGGATTTATTAACTATTTGGCTTCCATTAGGGCTTGTTCCTGGTAAGCGAAGCGTCTTGTATGGGACAGGTCTCATGCGTTTTTCAGAAGCCAGCTTTCCTCAGGTGTATGGCCTTACTGGTGCGGTGTCCATCACGTTTTCTGGTTCGGACCACCTTGTTGGGACATTTGATTTGCTCGGCGTTGGTTTCACTGTGAAAGGAGAGTTTGATGTCAAAGGTATAGACTCCCCTGTGCGTCAATATGTGGGTTCGGAAGGTTGACTTCGCAAGGCGGTCTTTGCGTTCGAGCCACTTATCAATCCTCCGACGACTAACTGAGATTTGACTGCTTAGCGCTGAACCAGTCTCCGGCTATCTAAATCGCTAGTCCGTTGGGGGGCGTATAATTAATGCTGTAAAAAATGCCCCCCGTTTTCTCCCTCTCTTGCCCGCAATAACGCAAAAAGCCCCGCCATTCACATGGCGGGGCTTTTGTTTTTCAGCGGTCGACTCAGACCATCGGGTCGCCAACGTGCAGGATTTTCATCCCGTTGGTGCCGCCGATGGTGTGGTAGCTGTCGCCCTTGGTCAGGATGACCCAGTCGCCTTTCTCCACGACACCGCGCTTGAGCAACTCGTCGATCGCGGCCTGGCTGACTTGCTCAGGCGGCAGCGATGCCGGGTCGAACGGTACGGTGTACACGCCACGGAACATGGCCGCGCGGGCCTGGGTTTCGCGGTGCGGGGAGAACGCGTAGATCGGCACCGAAGAACGGATGCGCGACATGATCAACGGCGTGTAGCCACTTTCGGTCAGGGCGATGATCGCCTTCACACCCGGGAAGTGGTTGGCGGTGTACATCGCCGCCAGGGCGATGCTCTGGTCGCAGCTTTCGAAGACCTTGCCGATGCGGTGGCTGGAGGTCTTGCTGGTCGGGTGCTTTTCAGCGCCGATGCAGATGCGCGCCATGGCTTGCACCGCTTCCAGCGGATACAAACCGGCAGCACTTTCAGCCGAGAGCATCACGGCGTCGGTGTAGTCGAGCACGGCGTTGGCGACGTCGGACACTTCGGCACGGGTCGGCATCGGGTTCTGGATCATCGACTCCATCATCTGGGTCGCTACGATCACAGCTTTGTTGTGGCGGCGTGCGTGCAGAATGATTTTCTTCTGAATGCCCACCAGCTCGGCGTCGCCGATTTCCACACCCAGGTCACCACGAGCCACCATGACGGCGTCGGATGCATTGATCAGGGCGTCGAGGGTTTCGTCGTCGGCCACGGCTTCGGCGCGTTCGATCTTCGCCACCAGCCAGGCAGTACCGCCGGCTTCGTCGCGCAGTTGACGGGCGTATTCCATGTCGGCGGCGTCACGCGGGAAAGACACGGCGAGGTAGTCGACCTGCATCTCGGCAGCGAGCTTGATGTCGGCCTTGTCTTTTTCAGTCAGGGCCGGTGCGGTCAGGCCGCCACCGCGACGGTTGATGCCTTTATGGTCGGACAGCGGACCGCCGATCAGTACGGTGCAGTTCAGCTCGGTGGCATTGGCGGTATCAACGCGCATCACCACGCGACCGTCGTCGAGCAGCAGCTCGTCGCCCACGCCGCAGTCCTTGACCAGGTCCGGGTAGTCGATACCGACGACGGTCTGGGTGCCTTCGGTCAGAGGATGGCTGGTGGAGAAGGTGAATTGATCACCGATCTTCAGCTCGATCTTCTTGTTGGCGAATTTGGCGATACGGATTTTCGGGCCTTGCAGGTCACCCAGCAGGGCGACGAAGCGGCCGTGCTTGGCAGCGAGGTCACGCACCAGCTTCGCGCGAGCCTTGTGCTCGTCGGGGGTGCCGTGGGAGAAGTTCAGGCGGGCGACGTCCAGGCCAGCCAGAATCAGCTGTTCGAGAACTTCCGGCGAGTTACTGGCCGGGCCAAGGGTAGCGACGATTTTGGTGCGACGGACGGACATGCATAGACTCCTGAGTTCAAGCGCTGAGTGAGGCTACTATGGTCCGAAGTTGTAGTCATTGTTCATATGCACTACTTATTCGTTTATATCTTTAACCGAACATTCCTGAAGATTTCTGCTCACGGGCCGATACAGAGCTCAAGACAGGAGAACCCCCATGCGATTCGTGCCCATTGCCGCCCTTGCCATCAGTGTCCTCAGCGTCACGGGCTGCACCCGTTGGTCGATGAACCATCATTTGAATAACGCCTACAGCGCCTACGACCGCGGCAACTGCGAGCAGGTGACGCTCGAACTGTCCAAAGTCGAGCGCGCCAGCCGCGCGCGGCCTTATGTGTGGCCGGAAGTGTCGATGTTGCGCGGGCTGTGTCTGGAGCGCCAGAAACTGTTTGTCGATGCGGCGCAAACCTACCAGTTCATCATCGCCTCGTACCCGCAAAGTGAATACGCCTTCCGCGCCCGCGCCCGCCTGGAAACCTTGCAGTCGCTGGGCCACTATCCGCTGCGCAGTGCCGCTGCGGTCGTGCGCCCGACGCAGTTCTGATGGCAGTGGACCTTCAAAGGCTGGCTCACCGGCGGTGGTGAGCTATAGTCGAATAGATCGGTTTAGAGCCTTGCTTCTAATCGAGGTAACACCTGTGATCGGCAGGAGTAAGCGACAGCGGCGTTGTGGACTGTCGCACCGGGATCGGGGAGAGCGCGCCTAGGCCTCTGTATAAAAAGAAGCAGGCCCGTTCCGAAGCATTAGTGCGGCTCTGCTTAAGAGCCTTGCTGGGCCATTTGCGCATGTTCACTGACCGCCGGATCGAGCGGCATCAACTGCCGTATTTTCTAAGAGTGTTCAACAGCGTCACCGACAAACCCATCGGCTTTCTGGGCAACGTGTCCGAAGACGGGCTGATGCTGATCAGCCAGTTGCCGATGATGATCGGCGCCGATTTCGATTTGCGCCTGAAAATCCCCGCCAGCGACGGCATTCAGCAGGTCATTGATCTTCAGGCGTGTTGCCTGTGGTGCCATGAAGACACCACACCTCACCACTATGACGCCGGGTTCAGCCTGCAACGGGCACCGCCAGAGTATGGGCAGTTGGTCAGCGCCTTGAAGCAGTACTTTAGTTTTCAGCCGTTGCCGGCCTCTGCCTGAAAGTCCGCAACCTGTAGCAGCTGGCGCAGCCTGCGTTCGGCTGCGCAGCAGTCGTAAACCCGAGATGCACGGTCTACCTGATTCACCGCGAGCTCTGATTTTACGACTGCTACGCAGCCGAACGCAGGCTGCGCCAGCTGCTACATATCTATTGCTATGTCGTTTTGATCGCCATCTCGTTCTCCAGCGACCTTTCCACCAGCAACAACCCCAACTCACTCAACTGATAAATCGCCATCGCCAGATGCCGCGGCTTGTCGTCCAGGCTTTCGGCCAGGTCGAGCAGCAGAATGCTGACCGACGAAAAGGTTTCGTAGGTCTGGATGGTCAGGGCTTCGGCGTTTGCATCGGGGACGACGGTGAACATTTCCATGGCGCGGCCCTTGGATGAACGGAGGTGGTTGATGTCGGGTTTGAGGTAATGGTCGAGCGCCTTGTCGGCGGCGGCGTGGAGCTTTTTTGAATTGAGGGTGGCGTAGGGGGAAACCGGGTCGGTTTCGGGGGGATTGGGTGTTGCTTTGAACATGATCGTTGCCTCTATTAGGGCTACCACCGATTCGCGACTAAACGAGATGGGTGGCGGCTGTACGCAGGTTAGTCGACCGGGAGGCATACGAATTACCGGCGCGCCCGAGGGCGCCCTGCGCACAGCCACCATCGAGTGCGGGGATAGGGAATACCCGACTTGATGATGCTTATGCACCTACATATACCTACCGGGCGACTAAACCCGGCCGCTGATTGGCAGCGACGCGGATCAAGTTACGGGGCAGGGCCAAGGCGCACAAGCCGGCGGATTCTGGCGGATGTGTAGTCCGTTGCGCAAGGCGTTGTAGTCACTCGATCCGCATCTGAATGAACAGCCCGAAAGGGCAGGAAGCAGCCTATACCACTCGTCGGGACTGTCAGTTTTTACAGGTGTGGACAAAAGGTCTGGAGGGGTAGAACTCGCCTAACCGCGAATGCCCTTAGGAGCTGAAGATCATGACTGATGAAAAAGACGAGTCGCTGTTTCCTAACCCTCAAGTGGTCATAACGGAACCGACCGAGGGGCAAGTCGTGCGTTACAACTATTTTCCGGTCAAGGGGCGGGATGGCTCTATCTGGGTCGATGTCTATAAGGTGTTACCAAGCGGCCGGGAATTACTAGGAGGTTCGATTACGCCAGCCGGTTTGTGGATGGTGCCCGTTTACCTGCCTAATGGCTCGTATGCCATTTGTGCCGGATTCGAGTCCAACATGTCCAAGACGATCAACATTACGGTCAATTCGGTTTCTACTGGTCCTCGCATTACCGTTCCAGAGGGCGACGTCGTTGGAAACATACAGTGGCTCACCATTAGCGGAAAAGGTGCGACGCCGGGGTATAGCGTTCTTGTGCACAAGGACGGGGGGTACATTGGTAACTCCGAGAATGTTCCATCCGATGGAACCTGGAGTTTCGGAGTCGACATAACAAATTTCCCTGCCCGATTCGGGATTGAGGTTGGACACCTCGGTGGTCCTACCTCCGACGAACGTACCTTTAGCAAGTTGGGTGTGCCAAACATTCTCATCCCGGGCGATGGGGACGTTACCGATGTGAGGGGGCCGATATCGGGTGATGGCGGTGTTTCCAGAGCCATTGTCGAGGTACTCAAAGACTTTGAGCACTTGACCAAGATCGGGCAGGGAACTGTAGGGACAAACGGGGAGTGGAGCATTACGACTTTCGATGAAGAGATGTCTCCAGGTCCGTTTTCGATTGTTGCGCGGCAAATTTTTCAAGGGCTCCCTTCTGCCCCCAGCGCCCCCAAGACGTTCAACGTTCGCCCACCCAGAGTCGTGTTACAGCAACCCATTGTGGACGCCAACGGCACCGTCACCATCAAAGGCACCGGCCATGTCGGCGCTGATCTTGATATTCACTATGTCGACGATCCCAAGGTTCTGCACACGTTCAAGGTGACTGAAACGCCATGGACCAAGCCGTTCCCTAATTGGTTACCGGATACTTACAGCATTCGCGCTCGTCAATGGGTCAAGGGGATTGGTGACCAGCCGATCTTTTCCGAGTGGACCCTTCAAACGGTCACTTTCACAGTAAAAGTCCCGCCGCCCACGCTCACGCATAACGTAGGTGTCGACCAGAAGCCTGTGTTCTCCGGTGTGGGTAATAGCTGGGTCGGTCAACCTGCGGCCCAAGTCGAGGTGCGCCTTTCCAATACTCCCGCCCCTGTCGTACCGATTGCCACCGTGGAGGCCGGGCGATGGTCCAGTGCGGCGGCCGAGCCGTGGGCGCCTGGTACCCATCGAGTTGTGGCGCGGCAACTGTTCCAGGCGACTGATAAGCCGAAACTTGAATCTGACTGGACATCTGAAATATCCGTGGTCATTCGGGCCCCATTGCCCTCGATCGACACCATCACCGAAAACGACCGCTCCCCGGAGATCGCTGGCACCTGCTGGAAAGGTGCGGTGGTCACGCTCTTCTTCAGCGACAACCCGACAAAACATCTCGTGCTCAACATCGGCAATGAATGGAGCTTCAAGCGCCCGCAACCTTTCCAGCCAGGATCATACATCGTCACGGCAACTCAAACCTTCGGCGGGCAGACGTCCAATGAGGCGACCAGGAGCTTTACCGTTAAAGTTCCAAAGCCGGTTATCAAGCCGATAGCGGTGCCGGTAGGCCAGAATCCAGAGATTGAAGGCAGCGGCGGAGTGGCCGATGCGGTGATGACGATTTTCGAGTATGTCACCGAGTCGCCGCTGGGTGATGCACCCGTGTCGGGGGACAACTGGTCGGTGCAACTCAATGAGCTCGAGTTTCGACGCTATGACATTTATGCGGTGCAGACGATCAATGGACTGCCCTCTGAGCGGAGCGAGCGTATCCAGTTCGAGGTAATGCTGCTGCCGCCCGTCGTCGACACGCCGCAAGCGCAGGACAAGGTCGCGCGTACGTTCAGAATCGAAGGCCACGCCAGTCGTGCGTCAGGTTCGGACGTGGCGCAAGTGCATGTGTGGCTGGAGGGCGGGACTGAGCCATGGGCGCGTATTCGGGTGAAGTACGACGGTACCTGGCGTTTCGACGCTACCTTGCCGTTGGGAACCCAAACCTTGAAGTTCAAACAGTGCTTCAAGGGAAAGGAGTCTGTGTTCAGCGAGGACCTTGTTATCAGGGTTGTGCCCGCCAAACCGCTAATCGAAACGCCGGCTAACGGTGAAGCCGTCGAGTCACGCCTGGCGATTTCCGGTTTTGGCTTTCCGGGCGATACGGTTGGCGTAGCCTTCGCGGACGCCCTTGATGTGGAACTCGGCTCCACCAAGGTATTGCAGAACTGCACTTGGTCGTTGTGGCTCTCGCTTGAGCGGCCGGCCGGCCATCCTGAGTTCGTGGCTCAACAGCGCTTCGGGGACTACCTTTCCGGATGGACAGCGTCTCGTGCGGTTGAACTGCGTACCCATCCACCGCAGTTTACGGCACCGCTGCCCTGCCGATGGGTTGAGAGCAAACCGACGTTTGCCGGCACGGCCGGGGTGGGAGGCGCAGTCTTCCTGTATGCCTGGTTCGATCCAGAAAAAATGCTGGCCAGCAACAGCGCTGTCGGCGAGAGCTGGGAAGTGACACCGACGCGGGATTTGCTGCCGGACGAGCATTGGGTTCGTGCGATACACCAAGCGGGCGGGGAGGGGCAGACATCTGCTACGGCCGACAGTCCTCGATTCGAAGGGTTGCCCGCTAAGGAACGCGGCGCCGATTCGGCTTCGTGATATCCCGATAAACGGTAGCGTATACTGTCATTTATGACAGTAGACGCTGACCCTTGGGTATCACATTCTTTCCCAGCAGATGTTAACCCGTGATCGTTTATTCAACCCCGGAGCATCAGGACGATGGACACGCCGAGTCGCCTTGCCAAACAGTTCTACGAATCCGTTTTCGATACGTCCGAGCGTGCGTCTTTGTCTGCGCTCAATCAGTTTTTCGAAGAGGAGGGGTCGGTGTGCGTGCTGGCGCAGAAGGGCGTTGATGGCCTGGTGAGCGAGTACGGTGTCAGTCGTCACAAAGCGCAAGCCTTGCTGGAGCGAGTCAACCCACTGGCGACCCTGGTATTGCGCCGTTTCATCGACCATGAACGAACGGGTGTCACAGGGGAATGCAACAACCGATCAGGATGGTCTGGCCTGGTCAGTGGGCCGACCTACACCTGCTTGTTCGACCCCAAGTTCGATAACCTGTGCCCGCCGCAGGCTATTGAAGCCATTCATTCGCCTGCGGCTTACGCGGTCTTCCTGGGGCATTGGTCACAATACCGGCTCGGTCTTGTCGATGACACCGCATTACCACTGAAGGGACGCCGCACAGACCTCGATCAACTGCGTGTCGACGTTTCCACGGTCAACGGCAGCGTGTCGTCGGTCGAGGTCGTCACGCAAGTAATGGAAACCTTTATCGAGCAGAGCATTGGCCAGATCCAGAGTATCGATAAAGCCTTGAGTCTACGCCGCTATCCGAACGGCCTGCCTTTTCACCGGCCTTGGGTGACACTCGACTACGTGGCTCGGCAGAGCGCGGAGTCGGTCGGCAGCGTGAGACGGCTATGCGATCCGCACTTTCCCTATTTCCTTCATGGGGTGCCCTGGAGTGATGAATCGGATGCGGCGTTATGCCTGGCGGTGAGGCTGAGTGTCGAGCAGAGAACACTGCTGACAGAAGCGCCGCATTTCCCTCCCGATGAAATCAATGAACCCTATTTCAAGCACAACTTTGGTTTGGTGAAGGTCGAGCCGCAAAACCTTTTTCAGGTGGGGATCTTCAACGATAGAACGAAGCTGGATCAGCCGGGGATCGAGGCGCTTTTATCGATCAAGGATTTCGTCACGACCTTGTCCGGTAATGTTGTTCCGAAGTTTGCCGAGCCGATTTCCGGTGCGCACTCAGGCTCGGTATTTATCAATGGAGGCTCCTTCCCGGCCATTTCCATTCGGTTTTATGAAAACCGCGCCCTGAACATGTTTGACGACAGTAGCCGCGCCCGAATTGACCGGATGAACCGCAAGTTACGCCTGGACAAATGGCTGGCGTTGCACAGTCATGAAGTCGACGCGCTGCTCAGCGCGGCCATCGACGCCGAAGACAAGGCACCCGAGACGCCCCCCTGCTGGATAACGAACAATACGATTCGTGCCCTGGGTCTGTTCCAGGAATTAAGGGAACGCTACGAATGCACCGCCGAGGATTTTTCGGCCTTTGTCCGCCACATTTCCATCTTCGGACGAGGCACCCAGGCCGCGCAGTTCGATCGTATTTTCAATGAGCGCACGCTGTTCCCGCGGCCTTTGAAAGTCGATGATGGTGAGTTCCCGATCATCCCGCTGACTGAAGCCCACATGCTCACGATCAACCAGATACGCAGTGGTCTGGGCATCGACCTGGAAACTTATCTCTACCTGGCGCAACTGATTGCCAATGTGCACGGGGTGACCGCATTGCGCCGCAACGTGCCGATCCTGTCCAGTTTCTATCGGATGGTGAAATTGCCGCGCTTGATCGGGATCACGCCGATCGAGGCCATTGTCCTGCTCAAAACGTTGGGCTTGCGTGATAGCTGGCTGAATGCGCTGGCGGGTGTACCACGGATCAGCGCCGATCAGGACGGATCGAAGCAACCCGATGTGCTTAGTGTCATTCATGCTTTGGTGGACGGTGTGCGCTGGTGCCGCGAAGCCGACCTGGCGGTGCATTGGGTGGCGCAACACGTGCAGCCGATCATCGTGCCGGCACGACCGTCGGACGCCGAGTTCACCCTGTTTGCACAGTTGATGAGTCAGATTCCGCCCGCGCTGTTGACCGAGGAACTCTTGAACGTGAGCGGTGTGCCGCTGCTGCCGGGCAACCGGCAATGGCTGGATGTACTCAAGGCGCTGGTGGATGAAAAGGGGTTGGTGCTGCATTTCGCCGAGTCGATGGCTCTGCCCTACGAGACTTATGCCAGGGACATGATCGACAGGGCAGTTACGGCCGCGATCCCGGATCTCGACGAGCGCGAACGGTTGTTGATTGTCGAGAAAATTATCGGCGTTGTTCTGCGTTGCCGCAGTGGTCAGCACGGCGTCGTTCAGGAAGGTCTGGGCGGGTATGCCCGCCTGGTTTCGGAACGGGTGCTTCTGGTGTTGAACTGGTCTGGTGGAAGTGTGCACCAGGTGCTGACACAGGTCATGTCACGCAGTGTGGTTGATGAAGTAACAGGGGCTCGGCGTCAGGACTCCGACATTCCGGATGACGCTTTGCTGGCCCTGCTGGCCGAGTTTTTGCGACGCAGTTCGGTTGCCCGGACGCTGGAACTCAGCCCGGCCTTTTTGAGGTATTACCTGGAGGAGCGGCGCAAACATAGGCTCGGCCAGCAGCAGGCTCAGGAATTCTCACTCGCGACGCTGTACCACCTGACCGTGTACAAGCGGGCGCAGGCGTTGACCGGTAAACCGGAAGAACAGTTACTTGATTATTTACAGCGGGTGAATGCGCTGCCAGACAATCTCGTCGGCGATGGCAAGACACTGGTTCAAAACGCGGCGGCGAAGTTGCTGGCCGAACTGTTTGCCTGGAGCACTCGGGAAGTCCTGGTTTGCGCCTTCCGTGTGAGTCCGGACGAAGGTTTGATTCGAACCGTGGCGCAGTTGGATTTGCTGCTGCGTGTTCGGGCATTCGCCAAGCGCAGCGGCCTGGACGCCGAAGCAATTCTGGCGATGGGCACGCTGATTCAGGAGGGCAGCTATGAGCATTACGACGCTGTGGCCGAACGAGTCACCGCCAGCCTGACCGAGCCGGGTAATCCTGCCATTGCCGACGATATCGGATCGGTGGAACAGGACGTGCTCATGGACGTTACGGTTAGCCCCGCACGCTTGATCGCGAATAAACCAGACCAGTTTGCGACGTACACCGTGATGGTCAAAAACCGCGCCGGCACCCCGCAGAAGAGGGTCAATGTGCACTGGCAGTCGACGCTGGGGCGCCTCTCAGCCCCGATGACCACCACTAATGACGATGGAACAGCGACGGTGAGGTTGTACGCCGGTGCGGTCATGGGGACGGCCATGGCGTTCTATGAACAGGATCTGGGCGAGAAACAGGTGGGGCCATCGGTGGACATCGGCTTCGACCAGGCGACGCTGGATCTGTATGACAAGTCGGAGGTGCCGGTGGAGCCTGTTGTCGAGACACTGGTTACGTTGTCGGTCACGTTACTGGACAACTATCACAACCTCGGCGCTGATCAGACGGTGGAGTGGATTCTTGAGCCGCTGTTTCAGCCTCCGATCCAGACAACGACTAATAGGGCAGGCGTTGCAGAAGTCACTTTCACCAACGCAGAACCTCAGACCGTTAAGGTCACGGCCAAAATTCTGGCCAATGGAAAAACAAGTCTCTTCAGAGATATCAAGTTCATACCCAGGCCCGAATAAGTTCAATGATTCGCTGAAGGGCGCGGCGTCCTCCTGTTGTCTGGACCACGGCTCTTTCAAACTGACAGGAGACGGAAATGGTCAAGCAACAGATGGGTGAGTTGGCCGCGTTACGACGCAACGCCTTGATTGATTTTTGCATCGGCATGAAGGATGTCGACGAAAATGAGGAGGAGCAGTCACGTATTCACTCGCTCGACGATTTGTTCGAGTGGCTGCGCACGGATCCTGCCGACAGCGATCAGGTCATGACCTCCTGGATCGCCGAGGCGGTGAGCTGTTTCCAGCAGTACATTCATGCGGTCTATCAGAAACTGGAGCCCGGTTACACCGGACGGGAGTTCCCCCAAAAGGATTTGCAGGACTGGGACATCGCCAGTAATTACCCTGTCTGGGCCGCCAGCCAATTGCTCAAATGCACGCCGGAAGACTACATCACGCCGTATGCGCGTATCCGCAAGACCAGCCTGTTCAAGGCACTTGAAAGCAATCTGAATCAAACACGTTTGACCACCGACTCCGTGCAGCGCGGAGTGCAGGAATACCTGAGGGTGTTCGAAGAGACCTGCAATCTGGAAGTGCTCAGCGGTTACGTGGACGGGGCTGATCCGCGTGATGTGGATTACTACTTTCTCGGTCGTGAACGCATCGAGCCGCACCGTTATTTCTGGCGCAAGGCAGCCATCGAACTCGACGTTACGTCCGTTGCGGTGAACCCGGCGGCCTGGGGGGAGTGGCAACCGGCCGATATCGCCGCCGAAGGCCAGGTACTGGACAGTCGACTGGTGTTCTGGGGCGGGCGGTTGTGCCTTGTGTGGGCGCAATGGCACAAGGCATTGCTCTCCACTGAAGGCGATCTGCAAAAGCCGCATGAGTTGGAACTGAGCGTGGCGTTCATCGCTTTGAACGGGCAATGGTCACCCCCCGTCAGATTGCACCTGTCGCAGTACGCTACCGATGTATCGAAAGATCTGAGGATGGTCGCGGTTGCGCTACGCGATGTATTTGATGTCGCGGATCCCAATGGACGCTTGGCCGTGCATGTGACCAATGGTGACAATACGGCAGCGCACGCCACGCCCGTGGAAATCTACGAAACCCGCGACTCGCTGTTTCGTAAGATGCCGGACGAAGGACCTGTAATGGATTACCTGGCACTGGAGGCATTCAGTGATCGGCTCACGGTTCAGCAGGCGATAGCGCCCGGTGAATTTCCGTCCATGACCAGAAGCGTTACGGCGGCAGGCACATTAACGGACCACTACATACTCAAGACTAGTGTTGTGCGTTGGAACAACATGGAGTACTTGCGTGTTCAGGGGCATTGCACTCGGGTTGACCCTTTAGGGGCCGGAACCAAGCAATCGATTAAGCTGGAAGTGAAGTTTTCCTCCGGAACGGACCCCGCTCCGATTACCGGCGATTATTCTGATAATGGGGGCTGGTCCACACCCTGGATACTCATTGAGCGGGCATCAATGGCCAATACCACGGTCACCTGCACCTTGGGTGGCGCGGGGGTTGGAACCAACACCTACACAATCAAAATCGTGACTGCACCCGTCGCACGACCGCTTCCTTTGTTGCATAAAACCAATGCCCAAGGGGCGCAGTTTCTGAACTTCAATCAGCCTGAGCCACAGTTGAAGCTCAAGTACGTACGGTTGAACACACTGATCGGTGCCGAGCTGGTATTTCGCGCCAACCTGTCGATGGACGAAGTACTCGACTGGACGACCCAGTTTCCCAATGAGCCAGACCTGCCGGTCGGAACCGAGCCCAATGGCCCCTTCGACGGTTGCAACGGTCTGTTTTTCTGGGAGCTGTTCTTCCATCTGCCTCATCTGGTGGCGTCCCGGTTGCGCGATGAAAACCGCTTTCTTGAGGCCCAGCAGTGGCTGCATTACCTGTTTGACCCGCAGGCCCCGGCCGATGCAGCAGTCGAGGTCAACCCCAAACCCGAGTATTGGCGCTGCCGTCCGCTCAACGTCGACCAGGGCAATATCGGTTGCGAGGCGAATGCGCCCACCGACCCGGACGCGATTGCGTATTCGTCGCCCTGGTACTACAAGATCGTGATTTTTCTCGAGTATGTCACCAACATCATTGCCTGGGGCGACTGGCACTACCGCCAACTGACCCGTGACAGCCTCGCGGCTGCCAAGCTGCAATATGTGCGCGCCCAAACCTTGATGGGACCAACGCCGGATACCCGAAGCCTGAGCAAATGGGAGCCGGCCATTCTGGGCGACCTCGTGAAAGAGATTGCCGAGAAGCCTGATTTGCAGATGTTTGAAAAAGGGCTGGTACTGGACGCAGGCCAGTTACCGGTCAGGGCTGATCATTTCGAAAACCCGGGTGTGATCGGCACGAAATCGTTCAAATTGCCGGTCAGCCCTCGCTTGCTGGACATTTATGGATTGCCGGCCAGACGCATCTTTAACTTGCGCCACAACCTCACGCTGGATGGTAAGCCGTTATCGATACCATTTTTCAGTCCACCGCTGGATCCAAGCGCCCTGCTGAGCAGTCTTGCAGCAGGCGGCACGGGCTCCGCGCTGCTGATGGGCGGGCAGTTGCGGGTGGCGGCGTTTCGCTGGCGGGTGCTGTTTGACTCGGCGATGCGTGCGGTGCAGTTGCTGCAGGAGTTCGGCAACCAGGTGGTGCGATTGCTTGAACAACAGGATCGTGCCGAGCAAGAAGAAGTTCAGCAACGGCATCTGGTGGAACTGGGTGGCTTTGCACAAAAGGTGCAGGACGAAACCATCGCGCAGCTGCGTGCCAGCCTGACCGCATTGCAACGCAGCAAGACGATGACCGAGGAGCGCCGTTTGCACTACGAGACGCTGGAAAGCGAGCACATTTCTGATGCCGAATATCAGGTCATGGCCAGCATCGATGCGGCCAAAACCCTGGCAGCCACCAGTACGGGGTTTCAAACGGCAGGCGCAGCCATTGATGTAGCACCGACAATCTTCGGGTTGGCGAACGGTGGGTATCAGCTGGGCAATATCCCCAGAGCCATTGGCTTTGGCATTCAGATCGCCTCGGAGATCCTCCTCAAGAACGCTGATAAAACCCAGACGTCCGAAAACTATCGTCGGCGACGGCAGGAATGGAGGCTGGCTCGTGATCAGGCGGCGGCGGAAATCAATTCGATCGATGCACAAATCGAGTCTCAGGAACGGTCGATCGCCGCAGCCGAAGCTAGCCTTGCACAAACCCTCAGGGCCAATGCCCAAGCAGTGAGCATGTTCGAGTTCCTGAAAAACCGGGCCAGCAATCTGGAGCTGTATCGGTGGCAACTTGGTCAGCTCAAGACCTTGCACTATCAGGCCTACGATGCCGTTGTCGGTTTATGCCTGAGTGCCCAGACCGCCTTGCAGGCAGAAACCTGTGAATTCGGTACCGGGACGATTCGCCCGGATATCTGGCTCGACAGTCGCCACGGGCTGACGGCAGGGGACTCTTTACGCCTGGATCTGCAGCGAATGGAGGCCAATTACCTGCAACGCTACGAACGGCGCCTTGAGCTGGTCAAAACCGTTTCGCTGCGTCAACTGTTTGAAGATACCTCGGATTCGCAAGAAGATTTCGACTGTTGGGAAGACGCGCTCGACGAGCTGCGGAATAAAAGTGGAACCTTGAGCTTCAATCTCCGCCAACTGCTGTTCGACCGTGACTACCCGGATCATTACTGTCGCCAGATCAGTGCCGTGGAAGTCACGCTGCCGATACTCAAGGGGCCCTTCGAGGATGTCCGGGCGACCCTGTTGCAGGTAGGCAGTTTTACCGCTACCCAACCCTCGATCCCGTCGTTGGAGTACCTGCATGCGCCGGGGGATTCGACGGCTCCCACGGATGTATTGATCAACCTCGGCAGCGGCCAGCAAGTGGCCTTGTCTATCGGGCTGGATGATACCGGGATGACGACCCTGAAACCCGATGAAGGCTTGCTCAACCCCTTTGAGAACACCGGGGCTGTATCCCGTTGGCAATTGACATTCCCCTGGCGCGAACGGCCACCACAGGCGGCCATGCTGTCTTCGCTGACCGACATTGTGATCAGGATCCGTTATACGGCCAAGGTTGCTGCTGATGCTGCGTTTGCGGCAAAGGTTCGTGATTTGGTGAAACTGGCCGATCCGAAACCTGCTACTCCTTCAAGGGTAAACCGCCATGAATAATCCCGCTCCTGGTACCAACACCAACCTGGTAGCCAATGGCGATTTCAAGCAAGGCTACGACGACTGGGAAGACGTCACTAACCCTGATGGCGTCGACATTGGAGAAGATGACTGGGGAGAGGAAAGACTCAGGTACGTGAGTCTTAAAAACCAGGCGTCGGTGTGTCAGGTGATTGAGGTGCCAGGCGATGATGACCCTGACGCGCGTTACCACCTGACCTTTCTATACGAAACCCTCCACCTGTTACCTGGCAAGGTGCTGGTTGCCAAGGAGGGCAGCGAGCAGGAGATCGAGATTGAACTGCCGCCTCGTCGTGAGCCTCAAGACTCGTCAGCGCCGTTGCTACTTGACCTGATTGAACTTGAACAGTATCTGGACCTCGACCTGCAAGCAGGGGATCAGCTGCGCATCACGCTGATCAGCCCGAAAAATGAGCCAAATGATCGTGTTTCGAAGGTGATTTTGACCCGCATCGAGCTGCATCTTGAGCTTACACCGTTGCAATTGGCGCAGGTGGTCAACGATGGGCAGCGATTCTCACCAGAGCAGACGCTTTATCTGTGCATAGGGGCTATGGGGGATGCTCGGCATGCACTGCATTTCGAGCCACTCCAGGGCAGTCCATGGGCAGGCCTGCCAGCAGCATTGTGGAGCAACGATAACCCGCAACAAGCGATCAACACGCTACCGGCGCTGGGAGAAAATCAGCCGTTCAACTTACCGTGGTTTGCCGATTGTCCGGTGCTGCAGGGCGACGCGCCCTTTCTGTTCACGTTGTCGATTTACAGCAAGTACACAGCTGCCCCATACCTACTGAGCGTTTCGCTGGGGCACCATCGGTTGAAGCTGAACGTGCTCAAAGGTGCCGCCTTTTGGCCGGTTCTGGGGCAGACGGTGCCGCTAGAGGTCCAGGTGTTATCGCACTACACCGGCAAGCCGGTTTCGGGTGTGGAGGTTACCTGGCGCCTGGGTGTGGACGTTCTGCATAGCGGCCCCTCCGATGGCGAAGGGAAAGCGGGTTTCGACTACACACCCGACAGTGACGGGCTGCAGACAATTGAAGTATCGGTGCCGAGTCCTTACTACGAAGCCCTTACAGAGCGGGAGTCGCTTGAGATCCGTGTGCTGAAGGACGATCCATTGAAGACGGTGCAGGTCCGGTTTGAGGGTGGCGAAGCCGCTGTCTGGGGCGAAAAAACCGGCTATCCCGATCGCGGGAGCAGCTACTCGTTCAGCGTCATCCTGCCTGAGGGCAGCCCGTTACTGGGGGATCAAATCGCCGTGCGTTGGGGCGAGGGCGGGTACTTGCCCGAAGATCTGGACATCACTTCGATGCCCGATTTTGGCTGCTTGATAAATGCCGAGAGCAACGAGCTGGAGTGGACGCTCGACTGCGGCGATAGGCTGGATGCGCGATTCGGGTTGTTTCTCTCCAATCCACGGCTGCTTCGCGGCTCCCGCGATAACGCCATGTCGTTGGCGCGCAACAACTACAAAATCGGCGATTGGCGAGAGGCCAACAAGTCGCCGATGGTCGATGAGGGGGACAGCGTGCATTGTATGTTGCAATTGCTGACGCCAAATGATCAGCCAGCACTCGATGTCTCGGTCGACTGGGTGACCCCCCGTGGCACGGTCACCACGCAGACCGGTATCGGCGGCTGGGCCAGCGTGATCGATAAACCGACCGAAGCCGGATCCTACGAAATCGTGGCGAAAGTCCAGTCACGCATAGGGGCTGCTCCACTGGAGCACCGCTTCGCGATCGTCGCGCGGGAGAACAGTGGATGGAAGAATGAAATCGATTTCTCTCTGGATACGAAAATCATTGATCGAGGTAAATGGGGCATTATTTGCCGGCGTGGCGCGACCCATACGTTGCGCATCGATCCGAAGACGCAGGACAGTCCGTTTATAGGCCATTCGATTACCCTGAAATGGCAGGGCGGTGTCGACCCGGAGTTGGGGCTGGTTTTTGACCCTCCTTTGGGCGGTACCCACACACTGACGAAAGCCGGCCTGGAATGGAAGGTAATATCTGGTCGTGACCGCAGCGGTTTATTTGAACTGGAGATCGGCAGCAGTTATCTGCAGGAAGCACGGGAGCTTTCTGGCCGTTTGATCGGTTTGAATGTTGAAGACGAGGCCACGCTGGTGTTCGATCAAATGCCTTCGGCGTTTGGCGAAAAAACGCTGTATCCGTGTTTGGGATCGGTTCATGTTCTAAGCGTTCTTCCCCATGCGTTCAGTCCTCTACAGGGACTGGAGCTGGAGTGGGCACTCGACGATCCGCATCCTCCGGGTCTCGTCATCAGTCCAGGAAACGGCGAATCTCAGGTCATCACCGCAGGGGGCGTTCAGTGGGAACTGGATTGTCGTGGTGTGCAGGAGCCGGCAGTGTATGGTTTGTACCTCCATGGTACGGACATCGTGCAGACGGACCAGCGTATTGAGCTCAAGGTTGACCATAACAAGCTCAAGATCGGTGCCGTGCGCCCGGCCGCAGTGGATCCCGTGTTGAGCAAAGGCGAGCGCGCCCGGTTGGAAGTTCAGTACCTGTCCTGGTTCAGCGATTTGCCAGCCGCTGGCATGGCGGTGTCGTGGAGCGAAGCGGCGGGGCCGCTGCCGTCATCCGTGACCGATGCCGGCGGCTGGGCCGGGTTAGATTATGAACCAGGATCCGCAGGGCTCATCTCTGTGGTGGCGCAGAGGATCAATCCCTATGACGCCAGCGTTGCTGATCAATCATTCGACGTGAATGTACTGGCTACGGATCCCTGGCTCGATCTCAAGGTTAAAACGGAGGACACGAACGGCGATTGGGGGACGTCAACCTTCTTCCCTCGTCGCAACCGTGAGTTCAATCTGACGTTGTCGGCCAATGAGGGCACCTATCTACATGGTCGAAGCGTGGCGTTGGGTCTGACGGGCACCGGCCCTGAGGCATTGACGCTGGCGTTTGAGCCGGTTGCACTGGGCGCATACCGTTCCTTTGCCAATGGCTTGCCCATCACCTTTAAATCCGGTGGTGTGGGGGATGGCGGTTGCTCGTTTCGATTGGCGGCCTCGCGGCTGCTGGCGCTATCTCCCCCCAATGCGGTGTCATTAGGGGCGGGATCCAGGGCCATAAAATTGTCTGCCATCACCAGTCGATTGCAGGTCATTGATTGGGGCTCTGTGTTCGAAGCCAGAGTAACGGTAGTGTCCGTTTTTTCGGGTAAGCCAGTAGTGGGCGTGCCGATTGTCTGGAGTGGGTCAGATCTGGAGCCGGTGTCTATGCAAACCAATTTCTACGGTGTGGCAACGGTTCGCTTTACGCCGACTATTGCCGGATTGGGGCAACTGACCGCTACAGCCGGTGATGACCAGGCTTCAGACTCGCTTTCCCTTTCCTATACCGTGAATGCACCACGACAGATTCTTGAGATAGGTGGCCCTGATCTGATCGGTTATCCGGGCGAGGAAGTCAGTGCCTATGCGATTGTGGTGTCCGGCCATACCGGCAAGGCGCTGGAAGGCGTGGCGGTCGACTGGCGATTCAAGGGGGTGTCGCTGGAGCCAACGGTGACTGATGTTGATGGCAAGGCTTCGATCCGCTTCAAACTGCCCGATGGTGTCGGTGAACGGGCGCTAATTGCCTCGGTGGGGGGAGGAGTTATAGGGAGAGAGGCGGCTCGATTGGTGTTTGAGCTATCGCCCGGCGAGCCAGTCATATCTTCTCTGACCTGTAACAGACCCGTTACCTATACCGGGTATGAAGTAAACGCTCGGGTCACGGTGATGGGGGCTTCCACAGGCAAGCCTATGGAAGGCGTCAAAATCAAATGGAGTTTTGCGGGGAATCCATTACCTGATTCAGTTACCAATACAGCGGGTGTCGCCTCGGTTAACTTTGTGACATCCGGTGTCGGTGAATATGAGTTGGTGGCCTCTCTGGATTCCGGCTTGCCAGGCTCGAAAACACAGACGATTAAGGTCAACGCTCCAAAGGAGTCGGTGTTAGCGGGTATATATGCCTTGCCCGCCATTATCCAGATGGGGCGGTCTTCGGTGATTTCGGTGCGGGTTGTGGGGGTGCCGATTCCGACTCCGCAGTCAGGGCGCAGGGTCGACTGGACCATTAATGGTCAGCCCTTGCCGTCGACGTACAGTAATGACGAGGGCTGGACCAATTTTGAATACCGTGGCACCGGTCCCGGCGACATGAAATTTGAGGGCGTGCTCAAAAACCAGAGCAGCACTGCAAAAACATCCCTTGTCCTGAAAGTCATCGCGTCGCTATGACGGGAGCATCGGAAAAGAGCTGGTTAAGGCAGACCGAATAACTAAATTCCCCCGGCCCTTTTCCAGCTCAAATACCGCGTCACCAACTCGGCCCCGAGTTCCCCGGGCCGAGCCTCCACCACCTGCACTCCATGAGCACTCAACCGCTCATGGAGTTCAGCGCGGTCATTCAAGTAATCCACCGTCCCGCAATAAACCAGCGCCTCCGACAAGGTGTGCACCGGGGTGTGCCGCAGCGTGTCGAGCACGTCTTCGCGCAGGCTGGCCACCAGCACTCGATGCTGTTTGCTCAGGCGTTTGACGGCGGTGAGTAGTTCTTCATCGTCTTCATCCCGCAGGTTGGTGACCAGCACCACCAGCGCCCGGCGTTTTTGCCGGGCCAGTAACTCGGTGGCGGCGGCCTGGTAATCGGCGGGGCGTTGGGTGTTGTTGAGGTCGTAAACGGTATTGAGCAGGACCTTGAGTTGTTCAGTGCCTTTGATCGGGGCGAGGTAATGCGGCCGGTCGCAGGCGAAGGTGCTCAGGCCTACCGCATCGCCTTGGCGCAGGGCGACGTAGCTGAGCAACAGGCAGGCATTCAGTGCGTGATCGAAATGCGCGAGTTCGCCATCCTGGCTGCGCATGCGGCGGCCGCAATCGAGCATGAAGATGATCTGCTGATCGCGCTCGTCCTGATACTCACGGGCAATGGGGGTGCGTTGGCGGGCGGTGGCTTTCCAGTCGATCTGGCGCAGGCTGTCGCCTTCACGAAATTCACGCAGCTGATGAAACTCCAGGCCCTGGCCGCGGCGTTGTCGTTGGCGCACGCCAAGTTGGCTGAGCCAGTTGTCCACCGCCAATAGTTGGCCGCCGTAGAGACGGGCGAAGTCCGGGTAGACGCGAGTGTTGTCGACCACGTTGAGCAGGCGTTTGTCGGACCACAGGGCCATTGGACTCGGCAGGTTGATTTCGTAGTGTTCGAAGCTGAAATGACCACGCTTGAGCGGGCGCAGGCGATAGCCGATCTGGCTGTGCTGACCGGGTTGCAGTTCGACCGACAGGGGCAGGTTTTCGAAGCTCAGGCCTTCCGGTACGTGGTCGAAAATCTGTACGGCCAGTGGTTGATCAAAGTCATGCTCGATTTCCAGTCGCACTTCACCCCATCGACCGAGTGCAAGGCTACCGGGCATTTGTCGCTGGAGGCGGGGTGAGGGCAGTCGTTTGAGACGGACGCCGTCGAGTATCGCCAAGGTGAACAGCGCCAGCAGCAATCCCCAGTTGATCGACAACAGGCTCGATGGAACCGCGAACTCCAATGCCCGTAACGCGCCCAGCACGATGCCGATGGCTAGCAGGATTGCGAGCCAGATCAGCAGCAGGCGTGAGGGTTTCATCAATGCACACCTATTGTGGCAAAAGAGCTTTCTGTGGCGAGGGAGCTTGCTCCCGCTGGGTTGCGCAGCAGCCCCAAAATCGCGCCGGGTTTACGACTGCTTCGCAGCCGAGCGGGAGCAAGCTCCCTCGCCACAGGTTTTGTGTTCGACATGGCGATGTTCACACTCTTGGCGCCGGCACTTGATCGAGCAGTTGCTTGAGCACTTGATCGACGTCCAGCCCTTCGATGTCCAGTTCCGGTGCAATGCGTACGCGATGGCGTAGCACCGCCAATGCGCAGCCTTTGATGTCATCCGGAATCACAAACTCGCCACCGCGCAACAACGCTCGCGCCCGTGCGCAGCGCACCAGCGCAATGGAAGCCCGAGGCCCGGCACCGAGGATCAGGCCCGGCCAGTTGCGGGTGGTGCGGGCCAGGCGCACGGCGTAATCGAGCACCTGATCATCCAGCGGCAGGTCGCTGGCAATGCGCTGCAAAGCCAGCACGTCCTTGGCTTGCAACACCGTGCGCAGCGGTTGCACGTCGAGCATGTCCGCCCGGGTCGAGCGACTGACCTGGCGAACCATGTTCAACTCCTGATCAGCGTCGGGGTAATCCATGCGCACCTTGAGCATGAAGCGGTCGAGCTCGGCTTCCGGCAGTGGGTAAGTGCCTTCCTGTTCGATGGGGTTTTGTGTGGCAAGCACCATGAACGGTTGCACGATGGGCAGGGCGCGGCCTTCGAGGGTGACTTGCCGTTCCTGCATGGCTTCGAGCAGCGCGGCCTGGGTTTTCGCCGGGGCGCGGTTGATTTCGTCGGCGAGTAAAAGGTTGGTGAACAACGGACCTTTGCGCAGTTTGAATTGCTCGGTTTGCAAGTCGTACACCGCGTGCCCGGTGACGTCGCTGGGCATCAGGTCCGGGGTGAACTGGATGCGGGCGAACTCACCGCCAAAGCAGCGGGCGAGGGCGCGTACCAACAGCGTCTTGCCCAGCCCCGGCACGCCTTCGAGCAGTACGTGGCCACCGGCAATCAGCGCGGTGAGAACGTCGTCGATCACGGTGTTCTGGCCGATGACGGCTTTTTGCAGTTCAGTTCTTACTGCTTGGGCCAACTGACTGGCGCGCTGGCGTTGCTGCACGGCGTGGCTCTGTACGCCGGGCTCGATCTGTTGACTCATAAGGCGTTCCTCAAGGTTTGCAGGTGGGCGACCTGACGGCTGAATTCAGCGCTGGACAGCCGCTGCTTCGGTCGCGGGCTCATGGCCTGGCTGATAGCGCGTGTGGGTTGGCCGGTCAGGCGTGCGAGTACCAGCCATTGTTCGGCAACGCCGAGTTGGTCAAAACCTTGATGACGGCGCCGCACGCGACGCAGGATGTCTTGTTGCAAGGCTTGTAGCAGGGGGGGCTGCCCCTTGCGGCGCAACATGAAATCGGCGCTGGCGCGCAGGTGTTCCTGAAGCTGACGGCGGGCTCTCGGAGCCGGTTCCAGCAGCGGACCCTGGCGCACGCCGACGTGCCAGAATCCAAGGCCGATCAGGGCGATCAGGGCGACCAGCGCCTGAGGGAAATAGCGCAGGAGCAAGGTCAGCAGACCGTCGTGATCGGTGTTGAACAGCAGGGTCACGTTCGTGTCCGCGGTCAGGTACCAGAGCAACCAGGCGTTGTCGTACTGATCGATGGCCGGGGTTTTCCACAGGTCGGCGTCGGTGACCACGGTGATCGATCCGAGCCCGTGATTGAGCTGCATCATGTGCGTGGCCTTGCCACTGTTGGCCCAGGCCTGGGCGAGGTTTTTCGGGTCTTCGAGATGGAACGCGGTATCGAAACCGGCATAGGCCGGCGCGTCTTCGTCTTCCAGATAGAGTTTGGTCAGTTTGGGGTAAGGATCATTGTCGATAGCGGACGGTGGGTCCTTGAGGTCTTTGCTCAGCGACTGGTGCAGCTGCACCCGGTCGAGCAACAGGTCATTGCTTTGGCCGGTTTTTTCATCCCACAGCGACTGGGCAACAAACAAAAGACGCCCGCCGGCCCGGGTCCAGTTCAACACCTGATCGATCTGGCGCGGAGTCATGTTGTAGCGGTCCCCGAGCAACAACAGACTGTGCTGATGCGGCTCCAGGGTGGGCAGAATGTCGAGGCTGTTGGCGTGGCTGACGGCCAGGCCCTGCTTGCGCAGGAAATGCTCGGCGGCGAGATAGGGGTTGGTCTGGGCTTCGGGTGAGGGACCGTGATCGATGTCTGTCTGATAGGGCGTCGCCTTGACGTACAGATAAACACTCAGCGCGCTCAATAGCACAGCAATGAACACGCCGACCGCGAGCCATCGTTGTCGGTTCAATGCGCCGCTCCCGAGCCGAACAGGGCTCGCCAGCCATCACAGAGTTCCTGTTGCAAATGCGCGGGCGGCAGGCGATGCCCGTACGCCATGTTCTGCCAATGCCCGGTCAGGTTTTTACTGAAGGCCAGCAAGGCAGGTTGTTGCAATTGTTCAATGCGCTCCAGCACCTGGCCTTCGGTGTCGGCGGGTTTCAACGCCATGTTGAAGTCGTGCAGCAAATGACTGAGCAGGCCGCGATAGAGCAACCCGAGGGCCTCGCGAGGATGGGTCTGCCAGAGGTTCTCGGCGCTGGCGGCGATGTCGGCGGGCAGGGTTTCGCGGCTGAGGTCCAGGCCGAAAGCCTGTTGCGGTAATGGCCGCGCGACTTTGCTGTTCAAGGTCGGTCGACGGCTGACGAAGGCCTGTAACCAGTCACGGTAACGCCAGATCAATAAACCGATGGCACCGATTACCGCACCCCACAGCACGACCTCAATCAGCGTGGCCACCGAGCCGAAACGTTGGTTGTCCAGAAGCTTGAGCAGCGCCTCCAGCCATTCGGGTGTTTGGCCATCGTCCGCCGTATCGGCGGCGGGTTTGTCCTCGCCAAACCGATAGCGTGTGACCGATTCCTTGTTCTTGAATGGAGGCTGATCGAGGATCGCCTTGATGCTGTCCCGGGACGCCTGACTGGTCAGGGGTTGGTCCAGCAGGCGCGGGCTGTCGGGTGAAATGACCGGCTCGGCGGCCCAGACGGTTTGCGCCGTCGGCATCAGCAGGAACGCCGCCAGCAGCAGGGTGACGGCGGCGCTGCTCAAGCGTTGGCGCATGCGGCGGAACACCAATTCGATATCCCAGGCCTCCAGCACCGTGCGCCGATTCAGATAAAGGCTGAAACCGCAGGCTACATACACCGGTTCCCAGACGATGAGCACCAGTGCGTAAAAGGCATTGGTCAGGTGTTCCAGCCATCGCCAGTCTTGTGTGGCGGCGGTGATCAGGGTCTGCCAGCTCCAGTCGAGTTCGACCTGTTGTGGCAAGAACATATAGAACAGCACCATAAGGCCGATCCACAACGCGCTTTCCAGGTGTACGCCGATGATGGTCAGCCACTTCGCGGCACCGGCGTTGCGCTGCATCAGCACCTGCAAGCGCTGTTGTCGTGCTTGGCCACTCAGCCCTTCGAGCTGCATCACCGGCATCAGGAAACTGCGACTCAGGCTCAGGCGTTGCCAGGTCAGACTCACCAGTAGTTGCGGTTTGAGCAGTCGCGGAAATTGGCGCAACGCCTGTTTCAGGGTGGGCGTTTCGCCGAACATGGCTTTGGACAGGATGTACAGTGGCAGGCGGTCGAACGCCGGTTTCAGCCACCAGAAGATGAACACGGCGAGGGACGGTGAATCCCACAGCACCCAGCTGAGCAGCGCGAAAATCGGCAAGGTCACGATGGCCCAACTGGTCATCAGCAGGCGTCGGTGTCGCTGGCTCAGCAGGACGCCCAGGTCCATGGCTTCCCAGGTCGTGCGCGGGCGGATGACAACCGTGGCGTCACTCAGGCGCATGACGGGTCCGTCCAGCAAACAACAGATACGTCGCCACCAACAACCAGAGCGCTGCACCGACCAGGTATTTGGTCATTGGCGCGACCCCGGTCATCGACGACCAGTAAGCTTCGATAAACGCCGCAATCAGCAGAAATAGCATGACGCCACAAATCAGCAGCACGCTCTTGCGCGCCGCCAATCGCAACGCTTCGGAACGGGGCAGGCGTCCCGGTGCGATCAAGGCCCATCCCAGTTGCAGGCCAGCGGCACCCGCGAGGGCGATGGCACTCAGTTCGAAGGCACCGTGGCCAACCACGAATGACCAGAAGGTTTGCCCGTAGCCGATGTGTGTCAGGTGCCCGGCTACCGCACCAATCATCAAACCGTTGAAGAACAGGAAAAACGCGCTGCCCAGGCCAAACAGCACACCGCTGGCGAAGGTCTGAAAGGCAATGCCGATGTTGTGCATGATGTAGTAACCGAACATTACCCAGTCTTCGCTGGCCGCCCGTTCCGCCGATCGCCCCAGGTGACCGGCGTCGGGGTCGTACATGCCTTGCATCTCGCTGACCTGCTCGGCCGGGATCAGGTTGTAGACCAGCTCGGGGAACAGATACACCAGCAGCGCGATGCCGATCAGGCTGCCAAAAAACATCAGGCCGGCGGCGAGCACGAAGCGCCACTGTTCGCGCACCAGTCGCGGGAAGTCGGCAAGGATGAAACCCAGTACGTTGGTAGCTAGTCGACTGCGATGCCGATAAAGCTGTTGATGCCCGCGCAGCACTTGTTGCTGTAATGAATCGATCAGAAAGCTGCTGTAACCACGTTCCTGGGCCAGCGCCAGATGCTGGCAGAGACGACGATAATCGCTTGGAAAGCGGGCGACTCGCTGTGTTTCCTTGCCTTGCTCCAGCTGTTCAAGCACGAGGGCAAACTGCTCCCATTCGGCCTTGTGGCGAGTTTCGAAAAGGCTTTGCTTCATGCGGGACCCAACAAGCCGCGGGCGATGCCATTGAGTTCGTCCACTGCCCGTGGCGCAGGCACCTGCAATGGTTGGGCGAGTATGGCCGCCAGTTCTTTGACCCGTGCTTCAGAGAGTTCACCCTGGCGCTCGGCAAACCCGAGAATGGCGCGTTGTTCGGTCAGTGTCAGCGCAAAGGCCGGGCGCCGAGGCTGGACGTCGGGCAGTTGCGGTCGGGTCAACGGTTGTTCGCGGTAGATCACCAGCGTGCCGGCGGCCAGATCGCCGAGACGCTTGAAGGTGGGGTGTTGCAGGCAACTGATGGCCCCGAGGAAATAGCCGAACGGCAGCATGTCGACAAATCGCAGCAGGTTGCGCAACAGCGAAGCAGACCAGCCGATCGGCGTGCCATCGTCCTGCACCACCCGCAGGCCCATCCATTGCTTGCCTGGCGAACGACCCTGGTTGAGTACTTCGAACAGGACCATGTACCACCAGCTCACCACGAACAGCAGAATCGAGCCGAGCCCTGCACCGAGTTTTCCGAGGAACGCCAGGACAATGAACAACAGGCCGACGATCAAACCGCGCAGCCCGAGGTCGATGGAGAACGCCAGCGTACGAACCATCAGCCCGGCCGGGCGCAGCGGCAAGTCGATGCCTTCCGGCGTTTCGACTTGATACCGCGTGTCCAGAGGCGGGGGCAGCGTCGCTTTCCTTGGCAGTGCTGTGGTCTCGAGCATGGGCAACCTTGATGTGGCCTGTTCGGGATTCGATGTGCGTCCGATGCTAGCAGCCTCTCGGGGGAAAACGACATAACTATGTATTGCACGGTAAGTGGCCAGAGGTGATTGAATGACGAGATTACTGGCCGGGGCGGGATGTGAACGCCTAGACTTCGCCGATCTTCAGTTCAGGAATAGCCCGTGACCTCTATCTTCTGGTACGACTATGAAACCACTGGCATCAACCCCCGTTGCGACCGTCCGCTACAAATGGCGGGGATTCGCACTGACTTCGATCTCAATGAAATAGACGAGCCGGTCAACCTTTACTGCCAGCCCAGTGAAGACATCCTGCCCCATCCGGCAGCCTGCGCGATCACGGGTATTACCCCCGGCCGACTGGCCGAGCAAGGCCTGAGCGAAGCCGATTTCATGACCCGGGTGCATGCCCAACTCGCTGCGCCCGGCACGTGCGGGGCGGGGTACAACACGTTGCGCTTCGACGACGAGATGACCCGTTACAGTCTTTACCGAAACTTTTTCGACCCTTATGCGCGCGAGTGGCAGGGCGGTAATAGCCGCTGGGACCTGATCGATGTGGTGCGTGCAGCCTATGCCTTGCGCCCTGACGGCATCGTTTGGCCGACGGACGACGAGGGGCGGGTAACGCTCAAACTCGAACGCCTGACCGCCGCCAATGGCATTGATCACGGAAATGCTCATGAAGCGCTATCGGACGTTCGGGCCACCATCGCCCTGGCACGCCTGATCCGGGAAAAGCAGCCGAAGTTGTATGACTGGTTGTTTCAGTTGCGCGGTAAACAAAAGGTGATGGATCAGATTCGGCTGTTGCAGCCGATGGTGCACATCTCCGGGCGCTTTTCAGCGGTGCGCAATTATGTCGGTGTGGTGCTGCCCTTGGCCTGGCACCCGCGCAACAAAAACGCGTTGATTGTCTGTGACCTGCACCTGGACCCTCAGGGTTTGCTCGATCTTGATGCCGATGCCTTGCGCCAACGGCTGTATACCCGCCGCGATGACTTGGCCGAGGGCGAGTTGCCGGTGCCGCTCAAACTTATCCACATCAACAAATGCCCGGTGGTGGCGCCGTTGTCGGTACTTCGTTCTGAAGATCAGCAACGTTTGGGGCTGGATATGTCGCTCTACCAAGAGCATGCGCTGCGGCTAAGTGACGCACAAAAAGTTTGGCGAGATAAAGTTCAGGCGATTTATGCCAGCGAAGATTTCACCCCGAGCCAAGACCCTGAGCAGCAGTTATACGATGGTTTTATCGGTGATCGGGATCGGCGCCTATGTGAGCAAGTCAGGTCTGCCGACCCGGATCAATTAGCGCAACAACAATGGCCTTTCGATGATGAACGATTGCCTGAACTATTGTTCCGATATCGCGCACGCAACTTCCCCGATACGTTGAGTTTCGAAGAGCAAGAGCGCTGGAGAATATTCTGTCAGCAACGTTTGTCAGCACCCGACTGGGGAGCGCCAAATACGCTGGAAACTTTTGTAGAAGCCGCCGCCCAATGGAGTATTACGGCTACATCGTTTCAGCGAGAGGTGCTGAATGAATGGCAAAATTATGTCGAAGGATTACGCAAACGTTTGAATCTTTGAAATCGAAAATATTCGGTGCTGAATGCCGGGCATAAAAAAACGCCAGCAGATGCTGGCGTTCTTTTTTGTCGCGGATGAGTCTGCGACAAGCTCTGCGGCTTAGCCCAGCAGGGTAGCCCAGCCTTCAACCACGTCACCGCCCCACTTGGCTTTCCACTCTTTCAGCGTTTTGTGGTTGCCACCTTTGGTTTCGATGACTTCGCCGTTGTGCGGGTTTTTGTATTGTTTAACTTTGCGAGCACGCTTGGTGCCAGTAGTTTTTACTGCGCCGCCGCGTGGTGCTTTGGTTTTGGACTCTGGATCCAATAGCGCAATGATGTCACGCAGGGACTTGGAGTACTCGCCCATCAGAGTGCGCAGTTTGCCTTCGAATTCCAGCTCGGTTTGCAGTTTGTCGTCTTGGGACAGGTTCTTCAAACGGGCTTGCAGCTCTTTGATAGCTTCTTCGGTGGCGCGATATTCGTTGATCAAGGACATGAGGACTACCTTATGTTGGGGCGCTGGATGGCAGGTGACAGTGCGGCAATAATAGTCAGGGTGTTTCACCAAGTAAACATTTAACCGGAGTTTTATTTAAATTAGTTACGGTGAAGAGGGTATAAATTGCAGGTGTAGTTAAAGAGTGTGATGCAGTCATCACGGATATTCACAGTTGGGCACTTGAAGGTTGGCAACAGGAACACCATCGCGCGGGTAGCGGAGGCTGCCAGAACCTCACTTGCCCACCTTCATGCCAGGCAAAACGTCATCAATACTGCAGTTTTGCTGCGCAATCGCTAGAATGGCCGCCTTTGCGAAGTTCTGGAGTTTGACCCTCATGCGCACTTTTCGGCTGGTGATTGCTTGCCCGGACCGCGTCGGCATCGTTGCTAAAGTCAGTAACTTTCTGGCGTCACATAACGGCTGGATCACTGAAGCGAGCCATCACTCGGACAATCTCAGTGGCTGGTTCTTCATGCGTCACGAAATTCGTGCCGATTCGCTGCCCTTCGGTATCGATGCCTTTCGCGAAGCGTTTGCACCGATTGCCGAAGAGTTCTCGATGAACTGGCGCATCACCGATACCGAGCAGAAAAAGCGCGTGGTACTGATGGCCAGTCGCGAGTCTCACTGCCTCGCCGACTTGTTGCATCGCTGGCACAGTGATGAGCTCGATTGCGAAATTTCCTGTGTGATCTCCAACCATGACGACTTGCGCAGCATGGTCGAGTGGCACGGGATTCCGTATTACCACGTACCGGTCAATCCGCAGGATAAAGAGCCGGCATTCGCTGAAGTCTCGCGCCTGGTCAAACAGCACGATGCCGAAGTGGTCGTACTGGCCCGCTACATGCAAATCCTGCCGCCCGAGTTGTGCCGCGAATATGCTCACAAGGTCATCAACATTCACCACAGCTTCCTGCCGTCGTTCGTCGGTGCCAAGCCGTATCACCAGGCCTCGATGCGTGGCGTGAAGTTGATTGGCGCTACTTGCCACTACGTGACCGAAGAGCTGGATGCCGGTCCGATCATCGAACAGGACGTCGTTCGCGTCAGCCACAGTGACAGCATCGACGACATGGTGCGTTTCGGTCGGGACGTCGAGAAGATGGTGCTGGCCCGTGGTCTGCGTTATCACCTGGAAGATCGGGTGCTGGTGCACGGCAACAAAACCGTCGTGTTCTGACAGCCATACAACACGGTTGAAATTCGAAGGGCCTGGGCGTTCAATCGCTTCAGGCCCTTCGCCGTTTCTGCACTGAGGACATGACCATGGCCGATCCACTCGACAAAGCGACATCCAAGGCTCCTGCCACGTTGGGAGAGGGCTGTTTGAGTCGCTATGACCCGGATGACATGAGCCCCGAAGATGGCACGGAGTTTCCCGGTGCTGCCGAGCTATGGGAACAGTTGCAGCAAGACTCCGACGAAGAAATCGGGGAAGCCTAAAAGATCGTCCGAACGCGGCCCGAACCTTCGGCAGCGCCTACATGGAGATTTTCGGTGAATGATCCATCGTCATCGCGAGCAGGCTCGCTCCCACATTGGTCCTATGCCACACCGAAGATCCCCTGTGGGAGCGAGCCTGCTCGCGATGAGGCCCGAATCGGCGCTGCAAATCTCCATGTAGGGGCTGCCGCGAGCTGCGATCTTTTCAGGCCTGCTTGAACTTCATCAGTTTTTTGAGCAGCGGCCGCCCGAGCATCAGCAAAAACACCGGGCCACCCACCAGCAAATAGAAGTAATAGGTCACTGCCCGCCAGATCAGAATCGCCGCCGCCGCGGTGGACTTTCCCACCATCGGTGCCAGCAACGCCGCCGAGGTCAACTCGGCCGCCCCGGCACCGCCCGGCAACAGGCTGAACTGCCCCGCGCTCAGTGAAAGCATCTGGATCAGAAAGCTCCAGGCCCACTGCAAATCCGCCCCGAGCCCACGCAACGCCAGATACAGCACGCTATAGCGCAAGATCCAATGCAGGCAGGTCAAGGCAAACACCGTGATGAGCGTCTGAAAGGGCAGCTTCAATGTGTCCGTGAACGCCGCCAGAAAGTGCAGGAGTTTTCGCGCCCAGCGCAGGCGCGTGGTGGCTTTGACATTCAGGCGAGCGAGCAATCGACCACTCAGACGAATCAGTATTCGATGGTAGCGGGCGACCACCACGCAACTGAACAACCCGCCGAACATCGAAATGGCGCTGACGGTCAGCAGCCATTCCATGCGTTGGCTGAGGTGCTGGAACAACGCATAAATCAGGATCCCGCTCAGCGCGCAGAGAAAAAACAGCAAATCGCTCAGCTGATCCATGGCAAACACGGCGCTGCCCCTGGCCGGACGCACGCCATGGCGGGCCAGCAGTGCCATGATTGTCAGCGGTCCGCCACTGCCACCCGGTGTGGCGCAGTAAGCGAACTCGGCGGCCATCACCACCCCGAGACTTTTTAGCGGGCCCACCTTGTCGCGCTGATCCCCGAGCAACAGGCGCAAGCGCATCGTGTTCAGCACCCAGCACAGCAGGATCATGCCGAACATGATCAGTAACCATGTCAGCGGAAAGCTTTGCAGTCGATACCAGGTTTCGTTACCGCCCAGCAGCGACGGAATCAACACCGCAGCGAGCAGCGCGACGAGCAGCAGAATCCCGCGACTCATGCGGCGTGACCCAGACGGTCGCTTTGCAGCGCCAACCAGCGTGCCTTGGTCGTCGGCACACGACCCTCGTCGAGCAAGCGCTTGAGGGTTTGCAGCCAGTAAGTGCGCGAGAATTCATGGCGCATATCGACCGGGTGCAGGCCCAGACGAATCACCGGTGCTTGCCGCCAGCGTTGTTCGCGTTGATCGCTGACGAGCTTCGACAACCCCCGGCGCCAGGCACTGCGCGCACTCCAGACCAGGCCTGGCGCATCAACGGCGGTGAAGTCCGGCAGACGATACAGATGCTGTGGATCGCTGGTGTAACGCAGGGGTAACTGGCGCAAGGCCTGGCGCGTCCCTTCGCTCATCAACCAGGCCGGGGCGACGAAGCCCTCCAGCGGCCAGTGATAACGGTGGAACACTTCGATGCCGGCGCGCAGACGGGCGAGGGCGGCTTTTTGAGACAGGCTGTAAAACTCGCCTTCGTGGGTGTAAATCCGGCGCATGAACCAGTCTCGTGGCGTGTTGGGAGTGGACGCTTCATCGCAATGAAAGTAACCGTGCAATGCCAGTTCGTCACCTCGGGCGATACGACTGTTGAGCAAACGTCGAAATCCCGGATGCTCCTCCAGATCGTTGTGCTTGTGGAAGTTCGGCACCACCAGCCAGGTCATCGGCACCTCGCCCAGGGCGTCAACGGCGTCGACAAAGGGTTGATAGTCGGCCCAGGTTTGCGGTGCGACGTCGTGCAACACGAGTAACAGGCTGGGCGGGTTCATGGGCTCAACCATTGGCAATCAGCGGCCAGTGGCTGCCGAGCACGGCGTGATAGTGCCCCAGCAGGCTGTTGACCACCGTATCCCAGGAGTAATGCTGCTCGACATGGCTGCGGGCCTGTTTGCCCAATACGACGCTGCCCGAATTGAACAGCTCGCGTACCGCGTTGGCCATCGCCAATGGATTATTCGGCGAGCAGAGCAGGCCGCATTGATCAGTGATGATTTCCTGAAAGGCCCCGGCCGCCACGGCGACCACCGGAATGCCACTGGCCATGGCTTCAAGAATCACCAGGCCAAAGGTTTCCTGATCGCCGGCGTGCAGCAACGCATCGGCGCTGGCCATCAACCGCGCCACGTGTGTCGCCGGACAGAACTCATCGACCACGGTGACGTTGTCGGGCACCACGGTCGGCATCGACGCACCTACCAGCAGCAGGTGATAGCGTCGGCCCAGGTGTTTCATGCAGTCGAGCAGCACCGGCAGGTTTTTTTCCTTGGAGCCGCGCCCGGCGAAGATCAGCAAATGAGTGTTTTCATCAATGCCCAATTCGGCCCGCAGGCCCGTGTCTCGTGCAGTGGGATTGAAGGTTTGCAAGTCGACGCCCAGCGGTTGAACGAAAACGTTCTTCACCCCCAGCCCGATCAGTTTGTCGGCCATGACCTGGCTGGGCGCCAGAACCCGATCGAAGTTGCCATAGAGCTTGCTGACATAGGCTTCGACGTTGGTGGTGACCCAGTTGCCCATGCGATTGCTGACCAGCAGCGGCAGGTCCGAATGATAAAAGCCGATCACCGGGACATCGAGTTGCCGCCGGGCGTCGAGGGCCGCCCATGCGGTGAGGTAGGGGTCGCCGACCTCGATCAGGTCGGGCTGTAAATCCTGCAGAACATTGCGCCATGGCGCGAGACGGAGGGGAAAACGATAACCCTTGCCGAAGGGCAGGGCGGGGGCCGGAACCGTGTAAACGCCATCCTGTTCACTTAAGTAGGCCCCAGGGATCAACAGACTGTGGCGAATGCCCGGCTTGATGCTCAGGCGACGGTGTTTAGCATCCAGATAAGTGCGCACGCCACCGCTGGCAGGGGCGTAGAACATGGTTATGTCAGCGATATGCACGATGAACATCCCTCCGGTCCGTTGGGCTCCCTTGGTTGACCTTTATGAAGGATAGATGTTCGGTTGGGGTTTTGTGGCGGGGCGTTGATCGCCCCCCCCTCACCCTAACCCTCTCCCCAAGGGGCGAGGGGACTGACCGAGGTGTTCTTGGAGCTACATCGACCTGAAAGTCCGAGTCGAACTCAGGTTTTGAAAAGCATGCGATCGGCTTCCTTTCCCCATCTCCCCTATGGGGAGAGGGGACTGACCGAGGTGTTCTTGGAGCTACATCGACCTGAAAGTCCGAGTCGAACTCAGGTTTTGAAAAGCATGCGATCGGCTTCCTTTCCCCATCTCCCCTATGGGGAGAGGGGACTGACCGAGGTGTTCTTGGAGCTACATCGACCTGAAAGTCCGAGTCGAACTCAGGTTTTGAAAAGCATGCGATCGGCTTCCTTTCCCCATCTCCCCTATGGGGAGAGGGGACTGACCGAGGTGTTCTTGGAGCTCATCGACCTGAAAGTCCGAGTCGAACTCAGGTTTTGAGAAGCATGCGATCGGCTCCCTTTCCCCATCTCCCCTATGGGGAGAGGGGACTGACCGAGGTGTTCTTGGAGCTACATCGACCTGAAAGTCCGAGTCGAACTCAGGTTTTGAGAAGCATGCGATCGGCTCCCTTTCCCCCTCTCCCCTCTGGGGAGAGGGGGACTGACCGAGGTGTTCTTGGAGCTACATCGACCTGAAAGTCCGAGTCGAACTCAGGTTTTGAAAAGCATGCGATCGGCTCCCTTTCCCCCTCTCCCCTCTGGGGAGAGGGTTGGGGTGAGGGGTGGATCTTGATGTTTAAATACGGAAACTGCCCACCAACTGCTTCAACCGCGCAGCCTGCTGCTCAAGATCCGAGCACGCACGCAACGTCGACTGCAGGTTTTCCACCCCTTCCTGATTCAGCGTGTTGATCTCGGTAATGTCGACGTTGATCGACTCCACCACCGCCGTCTGCTCCTCGGTAGCCGTCGCCACCGATTGGTTCATCCCGTCGATCTCGCCAATACGCAACGTCACGCTGTTCAAACGCTCGCCGGCCAGGTTGGCGATTTCGACGCTGTCCTGACTGTGGCGCTGGCTGTCGCTCATGGTGCTGACGGATTCACGGGCGCCGATTTGCAGCTCCTCGATCATGGTCTGCACTTGTTGCGCCGATTCCTGAGTGCGGTGCGCCAGGTTGCGCACTTCATCGGCCACCACGGCAAAACCCCGACCGGCTTCACCGGCACGTGCCGCTTCGATGGCCGCGTTGAGCGCCAGCAAGTTGGTTTGCTGGGAGATGCTGGTGATCACTTCGAGAATCTGCCCGATGTTCACGGTTTTGCTGTTCAGCGATTCGATGTTGGTGCTCGAGGCGCTGAGCATGCTCGACAGCTGACTCATCGCGACAATGCTGCGATCCACCACTTGCTGGCCGTCTTCGGCCAGGCTGCGGGCATCGCTGGCCTGACTCGATGCTTGCGCTGCGTTACGGGCGATTTCCTGAGCGGCGGCGCCGAGCTGGTTGATCGCCGCGGCCACGCTGCTGGTGCGCGAAGCCTGTTGGTCGGAGTTGAACATCGACGAGTTCGAGGCGGCCACGACACGCAGAGCCACTTCGTTGACTTGCCCGGTGGCCGACGACACTTCGCGGATCGAACCGTGAATGCGCTCCACGAAGCGGTTGAACGCGGTACCGAGGACGCCGAATTCGTCGTTGTTCTGGATGGTCAGGCGTTTGGTCAGGTCGCCTTCGCCGTCGGCGATGTCCGCCATGGCGCGGGTCATGACGTGCAGCGGCTGGATCAGGATGCGGATCAGCATGCCCAGCAGGGCGATGATGATGGCCACGGCAATGACCGTCGCAATGAGCGCCGAGGCGCGGAATTCGCTGAGTTTGGAGAAGGCTTTGTCCTTGTCCACCGACAGCCCGATGTACCAGTTGACTGAGGACAGCCCTTTGATCGGTGTAAAGGTCACGATGCGGGTCTTGCCGTCGACGTCTACTTCACTGAAGTCGCTGCTGATGCGCGGGGTGTTTTTCGGGTACGCCTCGCTCAGGGACTTCATCACCAGCGCTTTGTCCGGGTGGACCAGGATTTTGCCGTCGGCGCCGACCAGAAACGCATAGCCCATGCCGTCGAAGTCCAGTGCGTTGAGGCTGTCGGTGATCACCTGCAAGCTCAAGTCACCACCCACCACGCCGATGTTTTGACCGTCCTTGAGGACGCTATTAACGATGGAAATCACCAACTGGCCAGAAGCCAGGTCGATGTAGGGCTCGGTCAGGGCAGAACCGCTGGTGCTTTGCGCGCTCTTGTACCAGGGACGGGCACGAGGGTCATAACCGTCGGGCATCTTGCTGTCCGGGCGGATGATGAAGGTGCCATCTTTATTGCCCAGGTAGGCGCCCATAAAGGTCGACGACACGGCCTTCTGTTCCAGCAGGTTGGAGACATTGGCTATATCTGCGTTCAACGCAACGGTTTGCGACAGGTTTTCGATCAGCAGGCTGCGGCCGGCCAGCCAGGTTTGAATGTTTTTCGCGGTGACGCTGCCCATCTCTTGCAAGTAGTTGTCCAGATCGCGGCGTATCGCATTGCGTTGCAAATAGTCGTTGTACAGCGTGAACGTGGCGAAGGCGGCAATGACGATGAGGGCGGCGGCAAGCAGGATTTTATGGCTGAAGCGCAGATTTTTGTTCATGGCTCGGGGTGTCCGCTAAGGTCTTATTGTTCGGGGCGTGTTGCTGTTAATGCGCGCAAAATGAGTGCGCAATGGAGCGAGTCGGTAATTCCTGCTCTCCATGGGGGGAATGTCTGACCTTGCTTTCAGGTGGGTCTCTCGCTTATTTCTATCGGCCGTGCAGGATCAAAGATTAACCATGGGTGACAAAATGCCTGACTCATTACAACTCGTTATCGGTGCCGACCTCGCCGGGCAGCCCATTGCCCAGGCCATGCGTCTGGCGAACCGTCATGGTTTGGTCGCGGGCGCTACCGGGACGGGCAAAACCGTCACCTTGCAACGGATGGCCGAAGCATTCAGCGATGCCGGCGTGGCGGTGTTCGCCGCCGATATCAAGGGTGACCTATGTGGTCTGGGCGCCGCCGGCAACCCTCAAGGCAAAATCGCCGAGCGGATCGCCGGGATGCCCTGGCTGAACCACACGCCTCAAGCGTATCCGGTGACCCTGTGGGACATTCACGGTCAGTCCGGTCATCCATTGCGCACAACCTTGAGCGAAATGGGGCCGTTGTTGCTGGGCAGCCTGCTGGAGTTGACCGACAGTCAACAGTCGGCGCTGTATGCCGCGTTCAAGGTGGCAGATCGTGAAGGGCTGTTGCTGCTGGACCTCAAGGACCTGAAGGCACTGCTCAATCACCTGCGTGACAACCCCGAATTGCTCGGTGACGACGCCGCGCTGATGACCACCGGTTCCAGTCAGGCGCTGTTGCGGCGTCTGGCGACCCTGGAGCAGCAAGGCGCCGAAGCACTGTTCGGTGAACCGGCGCTGCAACTCGAAGACATCCTGCATCCGACCGCCGAGGGTCGCGGGCGCATTCACTTGCTCGATGCCAGCCGTCTGGTGCACGAAGCGCCGAAGGTCTACGCGACGTTCCTGTTGTGGCTGCTGGCCGAACTGTTCGAGCAATTGCCGGAGCGCGGCGATGCGGACAAACCACTGCTGGCGCTGTTTTTCGACGAAGCACATTTATTGTTCGCCGGTACGCCAAAGGCTTTGCAGGATCGTCTTGAGCAGGTGGTGCGGCTGATACGCTCGAAAGGCGTTGGCGTGTATTTCGTCACCCAATCGCCGGGCGACTTGCCGGATGACGTGCTGGCTCAGCTCGGTCTGCGCATTCAGCATGGCTTGCGCGCGTTCACCGCCAAGGAGCAGAAATCCCTGCGAGCCGTGGCCGAGGGCTTCCGGCCGAACCCGGCGTTCGATGCCTTGTCGGTGCTGACTGAGCTTGGAATTGGCGAGGCGCTGGTCGGTACGTTGCAAGACAAGGGCACGCCGGAGATCGTCCAGCGGGTGTTGGTGGCGCCGCCGCAATCGCGGATCGGGCCGTTGAGCGAGACTGAACGGACGGTGCTGATCGCGGGGTCGCCGTTCAAGGGGCGGTATGACAAACCGGTCGATCGTGAATCGGCATATGAAATATTGATGGGTCGCAAAGGTCTGGCGCCAGAACCTGACGCTGCTCCGGGCAAACCGGCAGCCGAAGAGCCAAGCTTCACCGACAAGGCCGGGGAATTCCTCGGCACCGCGGCGGGGCAGGCACTGAAATCAGCGATGCGACAGGCGGCCAATCAATTGGGCCGACAGTTGGTGCGCGGCTTGATGGGCTCGTTACTCGGCGGCAGCAAACGCCGCTGAATACCTGACTGGACACAATCAATGTGGGAGCGAGCCTGCTCGCGAAAGCGGTTTACCATTCAGCTCAAATGTTGACTGGACCACCGCCTTCGCGAGCAGGCTCGCTCCCACGTGGGTTAGGCGTCAGTCTTTGGGTTTTGCGTGCGCCGCAAGGCGTTCCAGCGCCGCCCGCAGATTCGGATCGCTGATCCCGTCGGCAGTGGCCTGAATGGTCGCGCCTGCATCGGTCGACAAACTGATGGTATGGCCAGCCGCCCCTTGCTGAACGGTGGGCGGCTGAACCTTGAACAGAATCCGCGTCAGGCTGGCGAATTCGTCGAACATCTGTAATTGCCGTTGCAGACGCTTTTGCTGATAACGCAGGCGGGTTGCCCAATGACCGTCGGTCACTATCAGCAACAAACTGCCTTCGCGCCACGACGCCACATGGCAATGCTCGCGGGCGGCGGGCTGCAATTGGCTTTCCAGCAGACGTTGTAAATGACCCAGGCGTTGAGCGTGGCCGAAGATGGCTTTCAGCGGTTTGGCTTCGCGAAGCAGAACGGCGGGTGCTCTGGCCGTAAGAGGGCGAAATGCCATGATCAGACACCTGAAGTAACAGAGCCGCCATGGTAGCAGAAAGTACCGGATGCACCCGAGCCATTGCTTTGCGAGCGCTTTACCCATTAAATCAACAAGTAACTTCTGCCGTGAATGGCTTGAAGTTGAGCCAAAAGCCCTTATTTTAAGTGAGCCCCGTTACAACGCTGTGCCAGCATCGTGGAATAACGCCACTTTCCTCACCATCGTTTCCGGGTAGAATGCTCGTTCGCATGCGGCCATGAGGGCTGCTCGGGCGACTCACGGGGCCGCCCTCCATCCCTTTAGTGTGGAAGATCCTGCCGATATGTTTGCGCCTTTGTTAAAGAAACTTTTTGGAAGCAAGAACGAGCGTGAAGTCAAACGCATGCTCAAGACGGTGCAACTCGTCAATGCCTTCGAAGAGCAAATGGTGGCCCTTTCGGACGATCAATTGCGTGCCAAGACAGATGAGTTCAAGGCCCGCATCGCCAAAGGGGAAACCCTCGACAAGCTCCTGCCAGAAGCCTTTGCGGTCGCCCGCGAAGCCGGTAAGCGCGTCATGGGTATGCGCCACTTCGATGTCCAGCTGATCGGCGGCATGACCTTGCATGAAGGCATGATCGCGGAAATGCGTACCGGTGAAGGCAAGACCCTGGTGGCAACACTGGGCGTTTACCTCAACGCGCTGTCCGGCAAAGGCGTGCACGTTGTGACGGTGAACGACTACCTGGCCCGTCGTGACGCCAACTGGATGCGTCCACTCTACGAATTCCTCGGGATGACGGTCGGCGTGGTGACGCCGTTCCAGCCGCCGGAAGAGAAGCGTGCGGCCTATGCTGCCGACATCACCTACGGTACCAACAACGAATACGGTTTCGACTACCTGCGCGACAACATGGCGTTCAGCATGGAAGAAAAATTCCAGCGCGAACTCAATTTTGCCGTGATCGACGAAGTCGACTCCATCCTCATCGACGAAGCCCGTACCCCGCTGATCATTTCCGGTCAGGCCGAGGACAGCTCCAAGCTGTACATCGAGATCAACAAACTGATCCCGCAGCTTGAGTTGCACATCGAAGAAGTTGAAGGCGAAGTCACCAAGGCCGGCCACTACACCGTCGACGAGAAGACCCGTCAGGTTGAACTCAACGAGGCCGGTCACCAGTTCATCGAAGACATGCTGACCCGCGTTGGCCTGCTGGCTGAAGGCGAGAGCCTGTATTCGGCGCACAACCTCGGTCTGCTGACCCACGTTTATGCCGGTCTGCGCGCTCATAAACTGTTCAATCGCAACATCGAATACATCGTGCAGGATGGCCAGGTCGTTCTGGTCGACGAACACACCGGTCGTACCATGCCGGGTCGCCGTCTGTCCGAAGGCCTGCACCAGGCTATCGAAGCCAAGGAAAACCTGAACATTCAGGCCGAAAGCCAGACCCTGGCCTCGACCACGTTCCAGAACTACTTCCGTCTGTACAACAAGCTGTCCGGCATGACCGGTACGGCCGACACCGAAGCGTTCGAATTCCACCAGATCTACGGTCTGGCGGTGATGGTCATTCCACCGAACAAACCGCTGGCGCGTAAAGACTACAACGACCTGGTGTTCCTGACTGCCGAAGAGAAATACGCGGCGATCATCAACGACATCAAGGAATGCATGACCCAGGGCCGTCCGGTGCTGGTGGGTACTGCAACCATCGAAACTTCCGAGCACATGTCCCATCTGCTCGAGAAGGAAGGCATCGAACACAAGGTTCTGAACGCCAAGTTCCACGAAAAAGAAGCCGAGATCATTGCCCAGGCCGGTCGCCCAGGCGCACTGACCATCGCCACCAACATGGCCGGTCGTGGTACCGACATCCTGTTGGGCGGTAACTGGGAAGTGGAAGTGGCCACCCTGGAAGACCCGACCTCTGAGCAGATTGCCCAGATCAAGGCCGACTGGCAGAAACGTCACCAGCAAGTGCTCGAATCGGGCGGTTTGCAGGTGATTGCTTCCGAGCGTCACGAATCGCGCCGTATCGATAACCAGCTGCGTGGTCGTGCCGGTCGTCAGGGGGACGCCGGTTCCAGCCGTTTCTACCTGTCGCTGGAAGACAGCCTGATGCGCATCTTCGCCTCTGATCGGGTGAAGAACTTCATGAAGGCTCTGGGCATGCAGCCTGGTGAGGCGATCGAGCACCGCATGGTGACCAACGCCATCGAGAAGGCTCAGCGCAAGGTTGAAGGCCGCAACTTCGACATTCGTAAGCAACTGCTCGAGTTTGACGACGTCAACAACGAACAACGTAAAGTGATCTATCACATGCGTAACAGTTTGTTGGCCGCCGACAACATCGGTGAAACCATCGCCGACTTCCGTCAGGACGTACTCAACGCGACCGTCAGCGCACACATTCCACCGCAATCGCTGCCTGAGCAGTGGGACGTGGCCGGTCTGGAAGCGGCGTTGCAGAGCGACTTCGGTGTGGCTCTGCCGATCCAGAAATGGCTCGACGAAGACGATCACCTGTACGAAGAAACCCTGCGCGAGAAGCTCATGGCCGAGCTGCTGGCCGCGTACAACGAGAAAGAAGAGCAGGCGAGCGCCGAAGCGCTGCGCACCTTCGAGAAGCAAATCGTTCTGCGTGTGCTCGACGACCTGTGGAAAGACCACCTGTCGACCATGGATCACCTGCGTCACGGCATCCACTTGCGTGGTTATGCACAGAAGAACCCGAAGCAAGAGTACAAGCGCGAGTCCTTTACGCTGTTCTCCGAGCTGCTGGATTCGATCAAGCGCGACTCGATCCGTGTGCTGTCCCACGTTCAGGTTCGCCGCGAAGATCCGATCGAAGAAGAGCAACGCCTGCGCCAGGAAGCCGAAGCACTGGCTGCGCGCATGCAGTTCCAGCACGACGAAGCACCGGGGCTTGAGCAACCGGAACTGCTGGGTGAAGAGGTCGATGTCGCCCTTGCCATCGCTCCGGTACGCAACGAACAGAAGCTGGGCCGCAACGAACTTTGCTACTGCGGTTCGGGCAAGAAGTTCAAGCATTGCCACGGGCAGATCCAGTAACACCCGTTTCATACGCTGAAATACCCGCGCCGCGACCGGCTTATGCCGTCGCGGCGTTTTGCCATTTAAACCACCGTTCTTCCTGAAAGCGGTGCTGACATCATTTATTAAGGAGCGCATTCATGGCTGTTGGTCTTGGTCCTTTGCCAACGTTGCACCCGGTTGCCGGTTTTGAACTCGGTATCGCCTCGGCTGGCATCAAGCGCCCGGGGCGCAAGGATATTGTGGTCATGCGCTGTGCCGAAGGTTCCACGGTCGCTGGCGTGTTCACCCTGAACGCCTTTTGCGCGGCTCCCGTGATCCTGGCCAAGCAGCGCGTGCAAGGTCCGGTGCGTTACCTGTTGACCAATACCGGCAATGCCAACGCCGGCACTGGCGAACCAGGCCTTGCCGCCGCCGAGCGCACCTGCGCCAAACTGGCTGAGCTGACCGGCGTCGACGCCAGCCTGGTGCTGCCGTACTCCACCGGTGTGATCGGCGAGCCGTTGCCGGTCGAGAAAATCGAAGGGGCCCTGCAAGCGGCTCTCGACGACCTTTCCGTCAATAACTGGGAAGCTGCCGCCACTGGCATCATGACCACGGACACCCTGCCAAAAGGTGCCAGTCGCCAGTTCCAGCATGACGGCGTGACCATCACCGTCACCGGTATCAGCAAAGGCGCAGGCATGATCCGCCCGAACATGGCGACCATGCTCGGCTACATCGCCACCGACGCCAAAGTCTCCCGTGACGTGCTGCAAAACCTGCTGCTGGATGGTGCCAACAAGTCGTTCAACCGCATCACGATCGACGGCGACACCTCGACCAACGACTGCTGCATGCTGATCGCCACCGGTCAGGCAGCACTGCCGGAAATCACTGAGGCCAGCGGGGATTTGTTCGCCAAGCTGAAACAGGCGGTGTTCGAAGTGTGCATGGACGTGGCCCAGGCCATCGTTCGTGACGGCGAAGGCGCGACCAAGTTTGTGACCGTTGAAGTCAACGGCGGCGGCAATCACCAGGAATGCCTGGACGTCGGTTACACCGTGGCTCACTCGCCGCTGATCAAGACTGCACTGTTCGCCTCCGACCCGAACTGGGGCCGCATTCTGGCCGCCGTCGGCCGTGCCGGCGTACCGAACCTGGACGTGAGCAAGAT
This sequence comes from Pseudomonas sp. LB3P25, assembly GCF_054897985.1. Taxonomy (NCBI): domain Bacteria; kingdom Pseudomonadati; phylum Pseudomonadota; class Gammaproteobacteria; order Pseudomonadales; family Pseudomonadaceae; genus Pseudomonas; species Pseudomonas sp. LB3P25. The sequence continues at coordinate 1,655,844 of NZ_CM142711.1, forward strand.
AGACGTGTTCCTCGGTGATGTCTGTATCGCCAGCCGTGGCGCTCGCGCATCGACCTACACCGAAGCCCAGGGCGCGGCCGTGATGCAGCAGGAAGAAATCACTATCCGTATCGAACTGGGTCGAGGTGAGTGCAGCGAAACCATCTGGACCACTGACCTGTCCCACGAATACGTGAAGATCAACGCCGAATACCGTACGTAAGACCGAGTCGCTCCATTCGCGAGCAGGCTCGCTCCCACATTGGATTTGTGTACACCTCAATACCCTGTGGGAGCGAGCCTGCTCGAGAAGACGGATTACCAGACGCTAGAGATTCTGGCCTGTACCCCTCATCAAAAGGTCCCGAACATGAGCCTTCACCTGATCATCGGCGACAAACTGATTTCCTCCTGGTCCCTGCGCGGCGCGTTGGCCCTCGACCTGGCCGGCGTTCCTTACACCGAAGAACTGATCAAGCTGAACCAGCCGGATACGCGTGAGCGTCTGCTCAAGCACTCGCCGACCGCGAAAGTCCCACTGTTGAAAACCGAACACGGCACCATCGCCGACTCCCTGGCGATTGCCGAGTATCTGGCAGAGCAGTTCCCCGATGCCGGCCTCTGGCCCCAAGACACCGCCGCCCGCGCCCAGGCCCGTTCGGCCTGCGCGCAGATGCACAGTGGTTTCTTCGCCATGCGCGGCAACATGCCATTCGACCTGAGCCACGACGCTGCGCTGTCGCCGGCACCGGCTGACGTCCAGGTCGACATTGAGCGGATGTTGGCGTTGTGGGCCGAGTGCCGCGCCGCCGCCACCGAAACCGGTCCGTTCCTGTTTGGCGGCGCGACCCTGGCCGATGCCTTCTTCGCACCAATCGCCGTGCGCCTGCGCACCTATCAGGTGAGGCTGCCCGCAGTGGACGCGGCCTACGTCGAAACCCTCTACCAATGGCCAGCCTTTAAGGCGTGGCAGAAGGCGGGTTTGGAGGAGATCGGGCAGTGAAGCGAGTACACGTAGCCGCCGCTGTCATCCGCGATGGCAGTGGCAAGATCCTCATTGCCCGCCGTGCCGACACCCAGCATCAGGGCGGCCTGTGGGAATTCCCCGGTGGCAAGGTCGAGGCCGAAGAATCCGTCGAAATCGCCCTGGCCCGCGAACTCCATGAAGAGTTAGGCATCGTGGTCAACGCGGCTCGCCCGCTGATCAAGGTCCGGCACGATTACCCGGACAAGCAAGTGTTGCTGGACGTTTGGGAAGTGTCGGCCTTTACCGGCGAACCGCACGGCGCCGAAGGTCAGCCGTTGGAATGGGTCGCGCCCCGCGATCTGCTGAACTACGAGTTCCCGGCGGCCAACCAGCCGATTGTCGCGGCTGCACGGTTACCCGCGCAGTATTTGATTACTCCGGAAGACCTGGAAACCCCGGCCTTACTGCGTGGTATTCAAAAAGCCATTGCCGGCGGTATCAAGCTGATCCAGTTGCGGGCACCCAACGGCTACGATCCGAAGTACCGCGATCTGGCGGTGGACGCGGCGGGGTTGTGTGCCGGCAAGGCGCAGTTGATGATCAAGGGGCCGTTCGAGTGGCTGGGCGATTTCCCGTCCGCCGGTTGGCACATCACCTCCGCGCAACTGCGCAAGTACGCAGCGGCTGGCCGCCCGTTACCGGCGTCGCGCTGGCTGGCGGCGTCCTGCCATAACGCTGAAGAGCTGGCACTGGCCGAGCAGATGGGTGTGGATTTTGTGACCCTGTCACCGGTGCAACCGACCCTGACTCATCCGGGGGCTCAACCGCTGGGTTGGGAGCAGGCTTCAGCGTTGATCGAAGGTTTCAGCAAACCGGTGTTCTTGCTCGGTGGTGTTGGCCCGGCGGAGCTTCAGAAAGCGTGGGAAGCGGGTGCGCAGGGTGTGGCGGGGATTCGGGTGTTTTGGCCTGAGGCTTTGGTGTAGCGACTGGCCTCTTCGCGAGCAGGCTCGCTCCCACAGGGGATTGTGGCGTATACAGATCCAATGTGGGAGCGAGCCTGCTGGCGAAGGCGGCCTGACAGGCGCCGACTAAACTCCGGGTTTGGCAGCCGGCTGCCACAAAATCTCGGCAATCCCTTGCCGCTTGGCAATCAACCGCGCCACCACAAACAACAAATCCGACAACCGATTGATATACGCCAACCCAACCCCGGCCAATGGTTCGACAGCATTCAAATGCTGACACCGCCGCTCGGCACTGCGCGCCAGACTTCTGCACACATGAGCCTGAGCAATCAACGCCGAACCACCCGGCAGAATGAAATTCTCCAGCGGCCCCAGCTCTTCATTCCACACATCAATCGCGGCTTCCAGCCGTTCGACTTCTGCCGTGTTCAGCGCCTGATACACCGGCATCGCCAACTCGCCGCCCAGATCAAACAACCGATGCTGGCAGGGCGCCAAAACCTCGATCACCTCGTTCAATCCTGGGTAGGTGCCACTTTCCGCCGCCAACCCGGCCAATAGCACACCCACCTGGCTGTTCAGCGTATCGACTTCGCCAATGGCTTCGATCCGCGGATGATCCTTGGGCACGCGACGACCGTCGCCCAGCCCGGTTTCGCCTTTGTCGCCGGTGCGGGTGTAAATCTTCGACAAGCGAAAGCCCATGGTTACCTCGATAGCTGATTGAGTTCTTGAGAGACGAGCGGGGTGCCCGCCAAGGGCAGGCGCAAGGTGAAACATGTGCCTTGGCCCAGGGTCGATTGAACTTCCATCTGACCCTTGTGGTTGTTGGTAATGATGAAATACGAGACCGACAGGCCAAGGCCGGTGCCCTGACCGATTTCCTTGGTGGTGAAGAACGGCTCGAAAGTACGTTTGCGCACGCTCTCGCTCATGCCGATGCCGTTGTCTTCAACCTGGATTTCCGCCCACGGCGGATTCAGCTTGGTGCGCAGAATGATCCGTCCCGGCTCGCGGTCGTCTTCGCGCTGGTGAATAGCCTGCGCAGCGTTTTTCAGCAGATTGAGCAGCACTTGCTCCAGTTCGTTCGCCGTGCCGGGCACCGGACCGAGTTGCGGATCGAACTGACGAATGATTGCCTGGCCCTTGAAGTCGAAACCGATCGCCAGGTCGAAGTCATTGCCGGCAATTTCCACCGCCTGATCGATCAGCGCCGGCAGGTCGCACGGGGCCATTTGCCGGGTACTGCGACGGCTGAAACTGAGCATGTGAGTAACGATCTTCGCTGCCCGGGCCCCCGCCTGTTGAATGCCATCGAGCAGTTGCGGCACTTCCCGCACTTGCAGGTATTGGTTGACCGTCGAAAGCGCGATGCCGACCTGTTCGGCCTGTTCGAGGTTCTTCGGGAGATCGGGTGACAGGCGTCGGCGGATGTTTTGCACGTTGTGCAGGATCGCTCCCAATGGGTTGTTGATCTCGTGGGCCATACCCGCGGCGAGGCCACCGACCGAGAGCATTTTTTCCGACTGCACCATCATTTCCTCCAGCGACAGGCGCTGAGTGATGTCGTCGATCCGGATCACCACACCACGCCCGGCACCGCCCATCAGCGGGTAGAACGTCAGCGCGTAGTGCTTGGGTTCTTCGTCCTTGAACCAGGTGACACGCTCGATCTTGGCCACCGTGTGCTGCTCGACGGTTTGCTTGAGCTGTGGCAAAAAGGGCTTGAGCGGTTCGAAGGCAAGGAAGATCGGTTGGTTCAAGGCTTCGTCGAGGCGCGTGCCAGACAGGGCGCTGGCCTCCTGATTCCACTGCGTCACGTAGAGCTGTTCATCAAGGGCGATCAGCGCCGAGGGCATGGAGTCGATGATGCTGTTGAGGTAGTTCTGGAATCCGGTGAGCTTCTTCTCGATCTTGCTGCGCACCTGAACTTCGAGTTCCAGTTTGCGATTGGTATGGCGGGTCTCTTCGGCCAGGCCCTGGGCCTGGTCATAAGCGGCCTGGGAATCGTCCCGGGCCCGCTTGAGTTGCTGCTCACGGGCCTCGATCCGCGAGAGCATGGTGTTGAAGGCTTCGGCGAGGCTGCCGATTTCGTCATGGTTGCCGCGGGAGGCGCGCAGGGCGTAGTTCTCTTCCCGGGTCACTTGCCGGGACAGCTCTTCGAGCTGATGGATCGGCCGGGTAATCAAGCGTTTGATCTGCCGGGCAATCACCAGCCACAACAGCACACTGAAGATCAGAATCCCGAGACTGGCGGTGAGGGTGCCGGTATAGAACGCCATCGGCAGTTCGCTGCTGGCGACCAGTAACAGGTGGCCGGGCGCGGTGCCGGGGCGGGGCAGGGTGATGATTTGATTGCTGCGAAACTCGGTGGCTTGCCAGGATTCGATGTGCCGGTAGCGCTCCGGCAGACTCAGCTTGTCGCCATGCTGCAACTGCGCCAGACGCTCGCCCTTGCCGTCATAAAGGGCCGCCGCGCGCAGCGGTGAATAGCTGTTGAGTTCATTGAGCAGGCGTTCGGCGCTTTGCGGTGACTGCAAGGCTTCAGACACCAGGCTGGGGTTGGACACCAGGCGGCCGATGGTCTGCAAGGCTTGAGGTGCCATGCTTTCCTGGGAGATGTAGTACGCGGCGCTGATAAAGGTCAGGTTGGCGACCAGCAGGACGGTGGTCAACAGCACCAGCAGGGCGGCCAGCAATTTCTGGCCGACCGGAAGGTTTTCAAGGCGCTGGCGCAATGGCATCTGGTTCATCGCTGAATAGGAACAAGTGGCCAGCGTAGCCGCTGCTCAGTCGCTGGGCAATCCAAGGCTGTGCAGATGGGTAATCAACCTTTGCTCAAGTTGATTGAGGTGTGGCAGGTTCAACTGATGCCTCGCAGCGACTTTGCAGGCATGACCCAATAGATAGCTGATCTCGGTCCGGCGCTGGTTCGCGACGTCCTGGTACATCGAAGAGTAGTTGGCGGCGGTCGCGTGAATCACCCGTTCGACTTCCTGTTGAAGGTTCTCGGCCGCTGCTGGCTGACCGCAGCGCTCAAGCAACTCGGTCAATTCGACGCAGAGGGTGGCGACTTCGCAGCGGTGTTCCTGTAAGCCGCCATTACGGCAGTCGTGTAGCACGGTCAGCGGATTGATCGCGCAGTTGAGCGCCAGTTTTCGCCACAGCCTGGTCAAAATGTCGGTGCTCCACTCGTGGGGAATACCGGCGACGTCCAGGTCATCCAGCCATATCGGCGCCACGGGATGCCCGGCGTCCCCCAGCCAGGTGTAACCGTGGCCGGCGAACACCACGCGCCAGTCACCATCGCGAAAGGCGCCTTCGGTGCTCGACGCGCTAATGCAGCGTGCCTGCGGCACTTGCGTGGCGACGGCGTCCTGGCTGCCAAGACCGTTCTGCAACAGGATCAGCTCGGCGTCGGGGGCCAGGCGCGGTGCCAGTTGGGCCACGGCTTTCTCGGCATCGTAGGCTTTGCAGGCTACCAACAGGCGGTTGATCGGTTCACTGTTGTCGGGTGTCTCGGCGGGCACTGGATAGCGCTGCGCTACACCGTGTTCGACCAGCGTCAGCCCACCCGCCGACTCATACGCCTGTAAGCGTGCAGCGTCCCGCAGGATCAGTTTGACCGGCACGCCGGCCCGCGCCAGTCGAGTGGCCCATAAGGTGCCAAGGCTGCCGGCGCCCAGAACATGCCAAGTGGTGGACATCAGCTTTTTGCTCTGTTTATCGCGCGCATGGGAGGCACGCAGTGAATGATGGGAAAGACCCGTTATAATCAGCGCGGATTTTAACCGCAAGCCAGGCGTGCTCCATCGTGATCGAGCATGCCCTTTTATTGGAGAGATTACATGCCGTCGTTCGACGTGGTATCCGAACTGGACAAACACGAAGTCACCAACGCGGTCGAGAACGCCGTCAAGGAACTCGATCGTCGTTATGACCTGAAAGGCAAAGGCAGCTTCGAGTTCAAGGAAAAGGACCTGACCGTCAACCTGACTGCTGAAGCCGATTTCCAGCTCGAAGCGATGATTGAGATCCTCAAGCTGGCCCTGGTCAAGCGCAAAATCGACGTGCAGTGCCTTGAAGTCAAGGATGCCTATGCGTCGGGCAAACTGATGAAGCAGGAAGCGGTCCTCAAGGAAGGCATCGACAAAGAGATGGCGAAGAAAATCGTCGCTCATGTCAAAGACGCCAAGCTCAAGGTTCAGGCTGCCATTCAGGGTGAGCAGGTGCGCATTACCGGCAAGAAGCGTGACGACTTGCAGGAAGCCATTGCGGCCCTGCGCGCCAAGACTTTCGATTTGCCGCTGCAGTTCAACAACTTCCGCGACTGACTTTTCAGGCGGGAACCCTGTGGGAGAGCCTGCTCGCGAAAGCGGTGTGTCATTCAATGGTGATTTCGACTGATATGCCCTCTTCGCCGGCAAGCCGGTCTCGCTCCCACCCGGATTGTGCTTAACCCAGGAGAATGTAGATGGATTTGAATGCTGAAGTGGACAACCTGGTCAAGGCGTCTCAAGCCTGGATTCCGATGATCATGGAATACGGCAGCCGCGTGCTGCTGGCAGTCATCACTCTGGCCGTCGGTTGGTGGCTGATCAACAAAGTAACGCAAAAGCTTGGCGGGTTGCTGGCGCTGCGTAACGCCGACCTGGCGCTGCAAGGGTTCATCAGTAGCCTGGCGAACATTATTCTCAAGGTTCTGCTGATCGTCAGCGTGGCATCAATGATCGGGGTGGAAACCACTTCGTTCGTCGCGGCCATCGGTGCGGCCGGTCTGGCCATCGGTCTGGCCTTGCAGGGCAGCCTGGCGAACTTCGCCGGCGGCGTGCTGATTCTGTTGTTCCGCCCGTTCCGCATTGGTGACTGGATCGAAGCCCAAGGTGTTGCCGGCACGGTCGACAGCATCCAGATCTTCCACACCGTACTGCGTACCGGCGATAACAAAACCATCATCGTGCCTAACGGCAACCTGTCGAACGGCATCATCACCAACACTAACCGTCAACCGACGCGCAAAGTTGTGTTTGATGTGGGCGTTGATTACGAAGCGGACCTGCAGAAGGCCCGTCATGTTTTGCTGGACCTGGCCAAAGATGAGCGTGTTTTGGCTGACCCGGCACCTCAGGCAGTGATTTCTACTCTGGGTGACAGTTCGATTACTGTTTCCCTGCGAGTGTGGGTGAAGACGGCGGATTACTGGGACGTGCTGTTCATGTTCAACGAGCAATCCCGTGATCGCTTGAAGACAGCCGGTATCGATATCCCGTTTCCGCAACGTGTTATTCGTGTGGTTCAGGAATCTGCGGTGCAGTAAGCAACGAAAAAGGCCCATCCGAAGGTGGGCCTTTTTTTGATTACCGCGAACTAACTTTCGGCAATTACAGAACCGACAGCGGGTAGTCGATGATCAGACGGAACTCGTCGATGTTACCTTCAAACGCGTCGTCATGGTTGGCGCGATGCCATGCTTGACGAACACGGAAGGACAGATCCTTGGCCGGGCCGGTTTGAACGACGTACTTGGCTTCGACGTTAGTTTCGTGGTGTTTGCCATCTGCACCGTAGAAGCCGGTGTAGGCACTGCCCGCCGGTGTGTTGGTACCGTCGATGTCCCAACCTTTCACGTAACGGGTCATGAAGCTCAGACCAGGTACGCCGTATTCGGCCATTTTCAGGTCATAACGGACTTGTACCGATTTCTCGCCAGGGGCGTTGAAGTCAGAGTACTGGATGGAGTTGGCGAGGAAGATCGAGTCGCCACCGCGGTTGTTTTTACCCACGCCGATATAGTCGAACGGAGTATCGCCATTCACTTTCTGGAAGCCCAGGGTGACGGTGTGCGCTTTCAGAAACGAGTAAGCAGCGGCCAGCGAGTAGGCGGTGTTGCTGATTTCGCCTGCTTTTGCGTCACCGGTGTCCTTGGTGTTGTAGATGTTACCGTCGAAGTTGATCGAGTTGTCGCCACCCAGTGCCAGCGTGTAGTTCGCGTTAGCGTAGTACTGGTTCCAGATGTCTTCGAGCTTGGCACCGTAGAGCGACACGCTCAGGTCTGGGGTAATGCCGTACTTGCCACCGAAGTAGTCGATGGAGTTGGCTTCCACGGCAGCGTAGTTAGCCCACAGGCTACCGTCACGGGCGTTGCTGTCCTGGCTGGTCGCCGAAGTGAAGTGGCCGCCTTCGAGGTCAAGGTCTTTGACTTCGCTGCTCTGCAGTTGGATGCCGGTGGCAGTTTGGTGAAGGATGCGGGAGCCGCCAACAGCGAACACTGGGGCAGTGCTTGGCTGCATGTCGCCGATTTTCAGCTCAGTCTTGGAGATGCGGAACTTGGCAGCAGCGCCGGCTTTGCCCTGGTTGTTTTCGACCTCGCCATCAGAGCCCACGGGCATGTTGCCGGTGCCACCATATTTGTCCGAACCGTCCAGCTTAATGGCCAGTTGACCCCAAGCTTCAACGCCAACACCGATCAGACCTTGGGTGTAGCCAGAGCTGAACATGCCCTGGATGCCCTGGGTCCAGTCTTTGTCGTCGGTTGCGCCGTCTTTCTTGTTACGGTTGTAGTAGTAGTTGCGAACTAGCAAATCGAGCTTGCTGTCTTCAACAAAACCTTTGGCTTCTGCCTGGTCGCTTACGAAAGGTGCGGCTACTGCCAACTGAGTACTGGCTGCTGCTGCAACTGCCAGTGCGATCATGCTCCACTTCATCACGCGCATCGTGATTTGCTCCTTTGGTTTTAGAAGAGTACTGCCGTCCCACCTGATTTATTATCTGGGCGGCTCTTTCTTTTTGTGTCGGCGCAAACTTATATCACGCCGACCATGTTGGCGATACTTGCGCATCTAACCTTTCAGCTTCTTTACGACCCCGTCGCAAACGGCTTGGTAGATGTCGCAAATTTACAGCCTCAATGCAAGCGGGCTGGCAACTTTAGCGTTGTTTTCCAGGGCCTGAGCATCGGTAAAAAGAGTCCCTGGTGAAACGCTTGAATCTCCATCGGGCAACCCTGCCACTGTTTTTATTTGCCTTAAAGCTTCCACTTCCAGCGGACGCTTTAGAGGCGATGTGGGTGTGAATGCAACAAGCGTGCACAAATCAGAATCCTGCTGGTTTTTTTTCTGAATGCCTGCCTGTCGCTGTAAAAACCTCATAAAACCGGGGTGTTCAAGCACGTTTTGTTTGGGCTTGACGCCATGGTTTGCATCGTGTTGCACCCTTATGGCCGACTGCATGACAACCCAAAACGTTACCGGTTCACCCCACCAGTGAGTAGATGGCGGATGCCTGACCGACTCAGCGTAGACGCACTGTGCGGTTTTGGTGCAAAAAATTTTAATCGCTGTACTGAATTCATACAGCGCGGCCGTTTGCCAAATGCGAACGCATCGTTGTTTTTCAGTCAGTTCGGCGCTTTTGGCGCGGCCATTGGTTCTGTAATGGTGCGCCCTGATCGAAAATGACTCATGTCGGGGCGCGTGTCGGCCGTTTGTAGGTCTTTGGACGGCGTCGACGTTGGTTCGTCGTGAAGCCAGCGGCGTTCGCAGGTATGCTGCCGTCCTGTCGCTTGGTGCGCCGTCTCTCGGGATGGGCGCTAAGCTGAAAAATGATGACCCGGCGGGAGTGCGCGCAGTGTTCGCTTTAGATCCACGACTTCAACAAGACACGTTACCGATCGGGGATTTCCCACTCTGTCGGTTGCTGCTGTCCAATGATTCGAACTACCCCTGGTTCATTCTGGTGCCACGTCGCGAGGATATCAGTGAGATATTTCAGTTGGGTGTCGCAGATCAACAGCAGCTGTGGCAGGAAACGACTGCCCTGGCGCAAATGCTCAAGGATTTGTTCGACGCAGACAAGTTGAATGTCGCGGCCCTGGGTAACGTCGTCAGTCAGTTGCACATGCATGTGATTGTGCGCAAGCGTGAGGACGCCGCCTGGCCGGCGCCGGTCTGGGGTAAACACCCAGCCAAGCCTTATGCCTCAGAGCAGATCGCGCTGATTCGCGAACGGCTGCGTCTGGTATTGACCGAAGATTTCACGTTTCTGGAGGGTTGAATCATGAGCCTGGAAAATCGCGTTACCGATCTGGAAAGTCAGTTGGCATTTCAGGATGACACCATCCAGGCATTGAGTGATGTGCTGGCGACGCAGCAGCGTGCAGTTGAGCGTCTGCAGTTGCAAATGGCGGCATTGCTCAAGCGGCAAGAAGAAATGGCCGGCCAGTTCGAGACGTTTGAAGAAGAAGCGCCACCGCCGCATTACTAAGCTGTATTACAAAAAAACGGCAATAAAAAACCGCGAACAACCAAGTTGTTCGCGGTTTTTTTTAGCCTTGAATCAGCGGCGCGGCAGTGCGGCGATCACATCTTCGGCTTGCAGGCCTTTGTCACGATTCATGACGGAGAACTCCACGCGCTGGCCTTCGACCAGGACGCGATGACCTTCGCCACGAATGGCCCGGAAGTGCACGAAAATATCGTCGCCGGAATCACGGGAAATAAAGCCGAAGCCTTTGGAGGTGTTGAACCACTTGACGGTGCCAGTATCACGGTTGCTCATGTCGTAGCTTGGCGAGGCGGCGGCCGGTGACGATTTGTAGAAGCTGATGGCCAGGTGCAGAAGAACGGCAATCAGGGCAGCGACCAGGCTGAACAGAACAGCAGGTTGACCGGCAATGACAGGCATCGGCGCGATCAGCGTCAGGGTTTGCAGGACGACGGTCAGAACCAGCAGGGCGCTGACCAGGTTTTGCAGTTGATGACGCGGGCCTTTGTTCCAGTAGGGGATAACAGGAGCGAGGGTGAGGTTGAGCAGGCCGAAAAAGGCCAGGTACAGCGCATCGGGTTGTTGCAGGTAAGGTACGGCTTCGGATCGCAGGCTAGGGATGAAGGACAGCAGCAAGGCTGCTGCGCCCATTAGCAGGTGGACAATTTTCAACATTTTGATAACTCACGTTAAGACGGATCACAAGGAAGAGCTGAGTGAGCACGGTTCGCTTCAGAACAATAAGAGGCGTTGGACACGTACCCGGTATCAGCCTATGCGCAGCCCCCGGAAAATAGGTGGTAGCGACACACTGCCTATTTAACAGCAAAGCCTGCGGCTACTCAAATCAGCCAGTCCAGCGGTGCCCTGATGGTCGATTTGTCGCAGGTAACCGGAGAATCCGGGGCTGCGGGGCGCCGGCAGGCTTGCTAGAGTGGTCCTGCACCTGTTGGATGAATTTCATCACCTTTAGGGGAAACGCATGGCAATCGATATCGGAATCAGTGAAGAGGATCGCAAGTCCATCGTCGACGGACTTTCGCGCCTGCTGTCGGACACTTATGTACTTTATTTGAAAACCCATAACTTCCATTGGAACGTCACCGGTCCGATGTTTCGGACCCTGCACTTGATGTTCGAGGAGCAATATAACGAGTTGGCCCTGGCCGTCGATTCGATTGCCGAGCGAATTCGCGCTCTCGGATTTCCTGCCCCGGGTGCCTATTCTGTTTATGCGCGCCTTTCTTCTATCAAGGAAGAAGCGGGTGTACCCAGTGCCGAAAATATGATCAAGCAACTTGTCGAAGGCCAGGAGGCGGTCACGCGTACTGCGCGCGGGATCTTTCCACTGCTCGACAAAGTCAGTGACGAGCCAACGGCTGACCTCCTGACCCAGCGTATGCAAGTCCACGAGAAAACCGCGTGGATGCTGCGCTCCCTGCTGGACCAGTAACCCTGTTGGTGCGCGGATGACGCCCCTGAGGCGTTGTTCGCGCCCTGTCTTCTCGTAACGTTTAGTGTCTTTCTGTTGAACGATATCGCGCCCAGGCGTGTAGGAAATTATCTGGAGTAGGACGGTCTCCATGATCGCCCTTCAGTTGTTGGCTTATCCTACGTTGATGGTCATAAAGTCATCTGGATATAACTTTGCGCCTGCGCTTTTATAGAGAAACAGCTTGTTGCTCTTATAAAAAGCAAGGATGGCAAAGGAGTGTCAACGATATGGTATATGAAGACAGGCGAAGCGAGGGGAGGGGCGGTCCACTTAAGGATGTAAGGATCGACCCATTTGTCAGCGAATTTGATATGGGCCTGGCCCAGCCTTTATCCCGGTCAGTGCGGTTGAATGGCTTTGCAACCTGTTTGCGGCTTGAACAGGTCTACTGGGATATTTTGGGCGACATGGCCAAGGTCAACTGCTGTACGGTCAGCGCGCTGCTGTCCCATGTGGACCGCGAGGTGCATTTGCGTCACGGCGGGGTCAAGAACTTTACCGGGCTGGTGCGGGTTGTGTGCGTCGTGCACAGCCTGAAGGAAGGCGGCTGCGTCGCCATGCCTTAGCCACAGGGGTGGAATGGGTAGAGTGTCGGTCTGTGCAGTCTTACGGCTGCACAGGCTGCATTTAATGGATATAATCCCGCTCTTTGCCGCAAAACCCTGCGTGTGCGGTAGCAATCTGATCGCCGAGACAACCCCCATGCCGATGTACGACTATCAATGTGCTTCCTGTGGTCATCAGTTGGAAGCCATTCAAAAGATCAGCGCAGCACCGCTGGTCGACTGCCCTGCCTGCCAGGCGCCAGAGCTTAAGAAGATGCTATCCATGCCGGGCTTCCGCCTTAGCGGCACCGGCTGGTACGAAACCGATTTCAAGACCGGTTCCAAGAAGAATCTGGTCGGCGGCGACAAAGCTGACTAGGGTCTTGAACCTGAGTTGAACGACTACGCGCGAGCTCTTGCATCATCTGGCGCCTTTCACAAGGGCAGGATATGAGCAAGGCCTCCAACCGAATTTCGAATTACGAGAAGTGAAACCACTACCATGATGCGCAGCCATTATTGCGGCCAACTGAACGAAAGCCTGGAAGGCCAGGAAATTACCCTTTGCGGATGGGTTCACCGTCGCCGTGACCACGGTGGGGTGATTTTCCTCGATATCCGTGATCGTGATGGTCTGGCCCAGGTGGTGTTCGACCCGGACCGCGCTGAATCCTTCGCCGCCGCCGATCGCGTGCGCAGCGAATACGTGGTCAAGATCACCGGCAAGGTTCGCCTGCGTCCGGCCGGTGCTACCAACGCCAACATGGCGTCGGGCATGATCGAAGTGCTGGGCTACGAGCTTGAAGTACTGAACGAAGCGGAAACCCCGCCGTTCCCGCTCAACGAGTTCTCCGACGTCGGCGAAGAAACCCGCCTGCGTTATCGCTTCATCGACCTGCGTCGTCCGGAAATGCTCGAGAAGCTGCGTCTGCGTTCGCGCATGACCACCAGCATCCGCCGTTACCTGGACGAGAACGGCTTCCTCGATGTCGAGACGCCGATCCTGACCCGCGCTACCCCGGAAGGTGCTCGCGATTACCTGGTGCCGAGCCGTACTCACGCAGGTAGCTTCTTCGCCTTGCCGCAATCGCCGCAACTGTTCAAACAACTGTTGATGGTTGCCGGCTTCGATCGCTACTACCAGATCGCCAAGTGCTTCCGCGACGAAGACCTGCGTGCCGACCGTCAGCCTGAATTCACTCAGATCGACATCGAAACCAGCTTCCTCGATGAAAAAGACATCATCGGCATCACCGAAGGCATGATCCGCAACCTGTTCAAGGAAGTGCTGGACCTGGAATTCGGTGAATTCCCGCACATGACCTTCGAAGAAGCCATGCGCCGTTACGGTTCCGACAAGCCGGACCTGCGTAACCCGCTGGAACTGGTGGACGTTGCCGACCAACTGAAAGAAGTCGACTTCAAGGTGTTCAGCGGCCCTGCCAACGACCCGAAATGCCGCGTTGCCGCTCTGCGTGTTCCAGGCGCGGCGAGCATGCCGCGCAAGCAGATCGACGACTACACCAAGTTCGTCGGCATCTACGGTGCCAAGGGCCTGGCGTACATCAAGGTCAACGAGCGCGCCAAAGGCGTTGAAGGTCTGCAATCGCCGATCGTCAAGAACATCCCTGAAGCCAACCTCAATGTGATCCTTGATCGCGTTGGCGCGGTTGACGGTGACATCGTGTTCTTCGGTGCCGATAAAGCCAAGATCGTCAGCGAAGCCTTGGGCGCGCTGCGGATCAAGGTCGGTAACGATCTGAACCTGCTGACCTGCGAGTGGGCACCGATGTGGGTTGTCGACTTCCCGATGTTCGAAGAGAACGACGACGGCAGCTTCACTGCGTTGCACCACCCGTTCACCGCGCCGAAGTGCACCCCGGAAGAACTGGAAGCCAACCCGGCGACCGCTCTCTCTCGTGCCTACGACATGGTACTGAACGGCACCGAGCTGGGTGGCGGTTCGATCCGTATCCACCGCAAGGAAATGCAACAGTCGGTATTCCGTCTGCTGGGTATCAGTGAAGCGGAACAGGAAGAGAAGTTCGGCTTCCTGCTCGACGCCCTGAAATACGGCGCACCGCCGCACGGTGGCCTGGCCTTCGGTCTGGACCGTCTGGTGATGCTGATGACCGGCGCCCAGTCGATCCGTGAAGTGATCGCCTTCCCGAAAACCCAGAGCGCCGCTTGCGTCATGACTCAGGCCCCGGGTGTGGTAGATGCCAAGGCATTGCGCGAACTGCACATTCGTCTGCGCGAAACGCCTAAAGCTGAGTAAGGCTGACCAGAAGGGCGCATCTTCGGATGCGCCCTTTCCTTTATAGAATGGTCGAGATTTTTATTTGCCGGCTGGCGCGTCATGGCGCGGCGGGCAATGTTTCAAAGAGAATTCGGAGCGAGATATGGCGGGTCATTCCAAGTGGGCGAACATCAAGCACCGCAAAGAACGTCAGGATGCCAAGAAGGGCAAGATTTTCACCAAGTGGATTCGTGAACTGACCGTTGCTGCCCGTCAGGGCGGCGCTGATCCGGGTTCCAACCCGCGTTTGCGTCTGGCGCTGGACAAGGCCCTCGGCGCGAACATGAGTCGCGACATCATCGATCGCGCGGTCGCCCGCGGCGCCGGTGCTGCCGACACCGACGACATGGTCGAACTGAGCTACGAAGGTTACGGCCCGGGCGGCGTGGCGGTGATGGTCGAGTGCATGACCGACAACCGCAATCGCACCGCAGCCGCTGTTCGCCATGCGTTCAGCAAGTGCGGCGGCAACCTTGGTACGGACGGTTCGGTGGCCTATCTGTTCGAGCGCAAGGGGCAGATTTCCTTCGCTCCGGGCGTCGATGAAGACGCGCTGATGGAAGCGGCGATGGAAGCCGATGCCGATGACGTGGTGACCCACGAAGACGGTTCCATCGACGTGTTCACCTCGTTCGCCGGTTTCTACTCAGTGCGTAATGCCCTGGAAGCGGCTGGTTTCAAAGGTGATGACGCGGAAATCGTGATGCTGCCCACCACCAGTGCCGAACTGGACCTGGAAGGCGCCGAGAAGGTTCTCAAATTGATCGACATGCTTGAAGACCTGGATGACGTGCAGAACGTCTATTCCAACGCGGACATTCCTGAGTCGGTAGCCGCGCAGCTCGGTTAAGGGCGACTAAGATTCAATGTGGGAGCGAGCAGTGGCGAGGGGATTCATCCCCGTTCGGCTGCGAAGCAGTCGCAGACCCAGTGAATACGGTTTTTCTGAAATCTTCGTATTCACAGGTTCAGGGCCGCTTCGCGACCCAACGGGGATGAATCCCCTCGCCACAGTTCGCTCCCACATTTGTTATTCGCTGTATTGAATATCGTGCTCTTACCAAACCCGCAGGCGTTATGACTTTAATTCTAGGTATCGACCCCGGTTCGCGCATTACCGGTTATGGCGTGGTGCGTGATACCGGGCGTGGTTGCGTGTACGTGGCGTCGGGCTGCATTCGCACAGGTTCCGGCGAGCTGCATGAACGCCTGCAAATCGTCTATCGCGGCGTGCGCGAAGTCATCCAGACCTACGGCCCGGTGACCATGGGGATCGAAAAGGTCTTCAT
Organism: Pseudomonas sp. LB3P25; assembly: GCF_054897985.1. NCBI lineage: Bacteria > Pseudomonadati > Pseudomonadota > Gammaproteobacteria > Pseudomonadales > Pseudomonadaceae > Pseudomonas > Pseudomonas sp. LB3P25. The sequence goes on from NZ_CM142711.1 coordinate 1,671,645, forward strand.
GGCGCGCAACGCCGACTCTGCATTGAAACTTGGCCAGGCCCGCGGTGCAGCCATCGTCGCCGGTGCTGAAGAAAGCCTGGAAATCGCTGAATACACCGCGACCCAGGTCAAGCAGGCGGTGACTGGGACCGGCGCGGCGAATAAAGAACAGGTGCAAATGATGGTCATGCACATGCTGAAACTGACCAGCAAGCCGCAAATCGATGCCTCGGACGCCCTGGCCATCGCCATTTGCCATGCTCACACCCGTTCCAGCCTGTTGCCTCATGGCCTGGGCACGGCACGCAGTCGTGGCGGGCGCCTGCGTCTCTGATAGCATCAGCAATCATTTTTTATGGAGCGAGGGTTTTGCGCCTGTGTCGTCGGCGCAAAACCCTTGCTCTGTCAGTCGCCAGCTGCTGAGCTGGCCAACGCTCAAGGATCTGAAACGTGATTGGACGCTTGCGCGGCACACTGGCTGAGAAACAGCCGCCGCACCTGATTCTGGATGTGAACGGTCTGGGGTATGAGCTGGAAGTGCCCATGACCACGCTTTATCGCTTGCCGTCGGTCGGTGAACCGCTGACCTTGCACACCCATTTGGTCGTACGCGAAGACGCGCAGTTACTCTATGGCTTCTTCGGCAAGCGCGAGCGAGACTTTTTTCGCGAGTTGATCCGTCTCAATGGTGTAGGGCCGAAATTGGCCCTGGCCCTGATGTCGAGCCTGGAAGTCGACGAACTGGTCCGCTGCGTGCAGTCCCAGGACACCTCGGCGCTGACCAAGGTGCCGGGCGTGGGCAAGAAGACTGCCGAGCGTTTGCTGGTGGAACTCAAGGATCGCTTCAAGGCCTGGGAAACCGTGCCGGCGATGTTCGCGTTGGTGCCAAACCAGCCGGGTGGGCCAGATGCGCCAGCTCCGGTCGCCACCGCCGAAAATGACGCGGTCAGCGCGCTGATCTCCCTGGGCTACAAGCCGCAGGAAGCCAGCAAGGCGATTTCCGCGATCAAGGAGAAAGGTTTGAGCAGTGAAGACATGATTCGTCGTGCCCTGAAGGGAATGATCTAAGTGATTGAAGCTGATCGTCTGATTACCGCCACACCTGGCCCTCGTGACCGCGAAGAAGTCCAGGATCGGGCGATTCGTCCCGTCAGTCTGGCTGAGTACATTGGCCAGCCGACTGTTCGCGAGCAAATGGAGTTGTTCATCCAGGCTGCCCGTGGGCGCAATGAATCCCTGGACCACACGCTGATTTTCGGTCCGCCGGGGCTGGGTAAAACTACCTTGGCCAACATCATCGCCCAGGAAATGGGGGTCTCGATCAAGAGCACCTCGGGCCCTGTGCTTGAACGCCCGGGTGATCTGGCTGCGCTGCTGACCAATCTTGAGCCGCACGACGTGCTGTTCATCGACGAAATCCATCGGCTCTCGCCAATCGTCGAAGAAGTGCTGTACCCGGCCATGGAAGATTTCCAGCTCGACATCATGATCGGCGAAGGGCCGGCCGCGCGCTCGATCAAGCTTGATCTGCCGCCGTTCACCCTGGTCGGTGCGACGACGCGGGCGGGGATGCTGACCAATCCACTGCGCGACCGTTTCGGGATCGTCCAGCGCCTGGAGTTTTACAACACCGCTGACCTGGCAACGATTGTCAGTCGTTCGGCTAACATCCTCGGCTTGCCCCTGGACCCGGAAGGCGCTTTCGAAATCGCCCGTCGTGCCCGTGGGACGCCGCGGATCGCCAACCGTTTGTTGCGCCGGGTTCGGGATTTCGCCGAAGTTCGCGCCAAGGGTCACATCACCAAACCGATTGCCGACCTGGCCTTGAACCTGCTGGATGTCGACGAACGTGGCTTCGATCACCAGGATCGACGTCTGTTGTTGACCATGATCGAGAAGTTCGATGGTGGGCCGGTCGGGGTCGATAGCCTCGCCGCAGCCATCAGTGAAGAGCGCCACACCATTGAAGACGTGCTGGAGCCGTACCTGATCCAGCAGGGCTACATCATGCGTACGCCGCGGGGGCGGGTGGTAACCCGGCATGCGTACCTGCACTTCGGCTTAAACATTCCGTCACGTATGGGCGAGATGCCCGTGGTAGACGAGTTCCTCGATGCCGTGGACGATTAATAACCTTTGCGCGCTGATTTATTCGGGGATTGTGCGGTCTCAGGACCGTACTTTCGCCAGAAAGCCGTGAATCAATGAAAAACAGTTGCCTGGCCGGATTGGCAACCTGAGGAGTAAGCACTAGAGTATGCGCGCGCAAAACGGGCTTGAGCCTTTCGCACTTCGTTGTCGCGTTTATTACGAGGACACCGATGCGGGCGGCATCGTGTATTACGTTAATTACCTCAAGTTTATGGAACGGGCCCGAACCGAGCGGCTCCGGGAGCTGGGCTTTGCCCAATCCCAGCTTGCAGGTGAGGACCTGTTGTTCGTCGTGCATTCCAGCGAAGCGCGTTACCACGCGCCGGCGCGACTGGACGACGAACTGCTGGTAAGCGCTGAAGTAATCGAATTGAACCGTGTCAGCCTGCGCTTCAAACAGCAGGTCAGGCGGGCTACGGATAATGTGCTGCTCTGCGAAGGGCAGTTTTTGGTGGCCTGTGTGCGCACTAACAGTTTGAAACCCCGGGCCATTCCCGAAGCTCTACGTGCGGCCTTTGCCGACGTGAGCGGCGCGGGTACACACTCAAAGCAGGAGATAAAGCGTGGAAGCTAACGTCGTCGACCATTCCTCCATGTGGAGCCTGGTCAGCAATGCCAGTATCGTGGTGCAACTGGTAATGCTGATCCTGGTAGCCGCATCGGTGACCTCATGGATCATGATCTTTCAGCGCAGCAACCTGCTGCGCGCTGGTCGACGTGCCCTGGAGAGCTTTGAAGAGCGCTTCTGGTCGGGTATCGACCTGTCCAAACTCTACCGTCAGGCCGGCAGCAACCCTGATCCGGATTCGGGCGTAGAGCAGATCTTCCGTGCCGGTTTCAAGGAGTTTTCCCGTCTGCGCCAGCAGCCAGGTGTTGACCCGGAAGCGGTCATGGAAGGCGTGGCCCGTGCCATGCGCGTCGCCATTTCCCGTGAAGAAGAAAAGCTCGAGCAGAGCCTGCCGTTCCTCGCGACCGTAGGTTCCGTCAGCCCCTACATTGGTCTGTTCGGTACCGTCTGGGGGATCATGAACTCCTTCCGTGGTCTGGCAGCTGCCCAGCAAGCGACCCTGGCCACTGTGGCTCCAGGTATCGCCGAGGCACTGATTGCAACCGCGATCGGTCTGTTCGCCGCCATCCCGGCCGTTATCGCTTACAACCGTTTTGCTGCTCGCAGCGAAACCCTGCTGAGCCGTTACTACACCTTCGCCGACGAATTCCAGGCGATCCTGCACCGCAAAGTGCACACCAGCGAAGAATAAGCAGGTAATTTCCAATGGCTTTAATCGCTCGAGCTCGCAAAAAGCGCAAGCCGGTTGCCGAGATGAACGTGGTGCCTTACATCGACGTGATGCTGGTACTGCTGGTCATCTTCATGGTGACCGCTCCGATGCTCAATCAGGGCGTGAAAGTTGATCTGCCCAAGGTTTCCAGCGAAGCCTTGCCGCAGGACAACAACACCCAGGTCCTGACCATTTCGATCAAGGCTGACAAGACCTACTACTGGAACCTTGGCAGCGAAGTCGACACCGAAAAACAGCAGGACAAGGCCATGACCTTGCCGCAGATGACCGACGCTGTGACCAAGATCATTCGCGCCGGTACAGAAGGCGGCAAGCGCACCCAGGTGTTCATCCGCGGTGACAAGACCGTTGATTACGGTTCCGTGATGGGCGCCATGGGCGGGTTGCAGAAAGCCGGGGTCGGTAATGTTGGCTTGATTACCGAGGCACCCTGATGCAGCAAATGCGAGAGCCGTCCGCCTCGGAAAGCTACTTCTGGCCTAGTGTCTGGGCGCTTGTCTTGCACGTGCTGGTTTTCGGCATGCTGTTTGTCAGTTTCGCCTTCACGCCCGAACTGCCGCCGGCCAAGCCAATTGTCCAGGCGACCTTGTACCAACTGAAATCGAAAAGTCAGGCGACCACCCAGACCAATCAGAAGATTGCGGGTGAGGCGAAGAAATCCGCCGCGCGCCAGACCGAAGTCGAACAGATGGAACAGAAGAAGATCGAGCAGGAAGCGATCAAAGCCGCGGAACAAAAGAAGGAAGATGCGGCTCAAAAAGCCGAGGAATCCAAGAAGGCCGACGAGACGAAGAAAGCGGAAGAGGCAAAAAAGGCTGATGAAGCCAAGAAAGCCGATGAAGCGAAGAAGACCGCCGAAGCCAAAAAGGCCGAAGAGAAACAATTGGCTGATATAGCCAAGAAGAAGTCTGAAGAAGAAGCCAAGAAAGCAGCTGAAGAAGAGGCCAAGAAAGCGGCCGCTGAAGAAGCGAAGAAAAAGATCGTCGAAGACGCGAAGAAGAAAGCCGCGGAAGACGCCAAGAAGAAATCTGAAGCTGAAGAGGCGAAAAAGAAAGTCGCCGAAGACGCGAAGAAGAAAGCTGCCGCCGATGCTGCGAAGAAAAAATCGCAGGAAGCGTCACGTAAATCCGCCGAAGACAAAAAGGCTCAGGCCCTGGCAGATTTGCTTTCCGACACGCCGCAGCGTCAGCAGGCCTTGGCGGATGAGCAGGGTGACGAAGTCGCCGGTAGTTTCGATGATCTGATCCGTGCTCGTGCAGCAGAAGGCTGGGCTCGTCCACCTTCGGCCCGCAAAGGCATGACAGTCGTGTTGCAAATCGGCATGTTGCCGGACGGTACGGTGACTTCGGTCAGCGTGGCCAAGTCCAGTGGCGATGGTCCGTTTGACGCTTCGGCTGTAGCGGCGGTGAAGAATATTGGACGTTTGACAGAAATGCAGGGAATGAAGCCGAGCGATTTCGCTCCGTATCGTTCATTCAAGATGACATTCACACCTGAGGATCTAGCCTTGTGAGAAACCTTCTTCGAGGAATGCTTGTCGTTATCTGCTGCCTGGCAGGGATAGCGGCAGCCGATGAAAAAAACATTCTGGTCACCAGCGGCAGTGATCGGGCCACCCCGATCGCAGTCGTTCCGTTCGGCAACCAGGGCGGCAGCGTGCTGCCGGACGACATGGCCGAAATCATCGGTAACGACCTGCGCAACTCGGGTTACTACTCGCCGATTCCAAAACAGAACATGATCAGCCAGCCAAGCCAGGCCAGCGAAATCATCTTCCGTGACTTCAAGGCGCTGGGCGCCCAGTACGTCATGGTCGGCAGCATTGCTCCAGCGGGCGGTCGCCTGCAGGTTCAATACGCACTGTTCAACGTCGCCACCGAGCAGCAAGTGTTGACCGGCAGCGTGTCAGGCAGCGTCGATCAACTGCGCGACATGTCGCACTACATCGCGGACCAGTCGTTCGAAAAACTCACCGGTATCAAAGGTGCGTTCTCGACACGTCTGCTGTACGTGACGGCCGAGCGTTTCTCCGAGAAGAACACGCGCTACACGCTGCAACGTTCGGACTATGACGGTGCCCGCGCTGTGACCCTGCTGCAATCGCGCGAGCCGATCCTGTCGCCGCGTTTCGCACCGGATGGCAAGCGCATCGCTTATGTCTCGTTCGAGCAGAAGCGTCCGCGTATTTTCATGCAGAACATCGACACCGGTCGCCGTGAGCAGATCACCAACTTCGAAGGCCTGAATGGCGCGCCAGCATGGTCGCCGGATGGTCAGCGTCTGGCGTTCGTGTTGTCGAAAGACGGTAACCCTGACATCTATGTGATGAGCCTGGGTTCGCGTCAGATCACTCGCGTCACCAACGGTCCTGGCATCAACACCGAACCGTTCTGGGGTAAAGATGGTTCGACCATCTACTTCACCTCGGACCGAGGCGGCAAGCCACAGATCTACAAAACCAGCGTCGGTGGTGGCGGTGCGGAGCGTGTGACCTTTATCGGTAACTACAACGCCAACCCTAAGCTTTCGGCTGACGAAAAGACCCTGGTGATGATCCACCGCCAGGATGGTTTCACTAATTTCAAGGTGGCGGCCCAGGATTTGCAGCGCGGAAGCGTAAAAATCCTCACTGATAGCACTCTGGACGAGTCGCCTACTGTTGCGCCCAACGGCACCATGGTAATCTACGCCACCCGCCAGCAGGGCCGGGGAGTCTTGATGCTCGTGTCCATTAATGGACGCGTAAGGCTCCCGCTTCCTACCGCACAAGGCGAAGTCAGAGAACCTTCCTGGTCCCCTTACCTGAACTGACGCGGCGCTACACGCTTTACTTAACACACTGGGGTTCATTAGGAGTTTCACGATGGAAATGCTGAAGTTTGGTAAATTTGCTGCGCTGGCTCTGGCCATGGCTGTAGCTGTAGGTTGCTCGTCCAAAGGCGGCGACAATGCCGGTGAAGGCGCTGTAGATCCAAACGCTGGTTACGGCGCAAACACTGGTGCAGTTGACGGCTCCCTGAGCGAAGAAGCTGCTCTGCGCGCAATCACCACTTTCTACTTCGAATACGACAGCTCGGACTTGAAGCCAGAAGCCATGCGCGCTCTGGACGTTCACGCCAAAGACCTGAAAGCAAACGGCGCTCGCGTTGTTCTGGAAGGCAACACCGACGAACGTGGTACTCGTGAGTACAACATGGCACTGGGCGAGCGTCGTGCGAAAGCCGTTCAGCGTTACCTGGTACTGCAAGGTGTTTCCCCAGCTCAGCTGGAACTGGTTTCCTACGGCGAAGAGCGTCCAGTTGCTACCGGCAACGACGAGCAGTCCTGGGCTCAAAACCGTCGCGTCGAACTGCGTAAGTAATTCGTCATGCGAACGTGCCGTCGTGCTGTAACTGTTTTGGCTCTCAGCCTCGCACCGCTTGCGGTGTGGGCTGCGGTTCCTGTGGTCGAGGACAACTCCGGCTATAACAATAGCAGGAGTAGTTATCCGCCTGCGGGTTACGGTACGAACGGCGCCTATGCCGGGGGAGGGGTTTCGGCCCCTGTCTCGGCACAGGGCGAGCTGTTCAACCAACTGCAATCGATGCAGGAGCAGATCTCGCGCCAACAAGGCATCATCGAAGTTCTGCAAAATGATGTAGCGCGCATGAAGCAAGAGAACCTGGAGCGATATCAGGATCTTGATCGGCGCATGGGAACCGGCGTTGCACCAGCCGCGACTCCTGATAATTCTTCCACCGGTGGCAATTTGAATGCCCCCGGTGCAGCAGCAGGCGCAGGTGCCGGAGCGGCAGCCGCTCAAGCACCTGCCGCGGGCAGCGAACCGGCTGATCCGGCGAAGGAAAAACTGTATTACGATGCAGCCTTCGACCTGATCAAAGCCAAGGATTTCGACAAGGCCAGCCAGGCTTTTACCGCATTCCTGCGCAAGTACCCGAACAGCCAGTACGCGGGCAATGCTCAGTACTGGTTGGGCGAAGTGAACCTGGCCAAAGGCGATCTGCAAGGGGCAGGTCAGGCATTTGCCAAGGTTTCGCAGCTGTACCCAAAGCACCCTAAAGTGCCTGATTCGCTGTACAAGCTGGCTGATGTAGAACGCCGCCTCGGTCACACCGACAAGGTCAAAGGCATTCTGCAACAGGTTGTGTCGCAATACCCGGGCACTTCCGCTGCTCAGCTGGCTCAGCGTGATCTGCAGAAAATGTAAGGCTGCTTGACCTGTTTCGAAGAAACCCGCGCTTGTCGCGGGTTTTTTCGTTAGAATTCACGCCCTTTTTATGAAACACGCTTTTTGGGATCTGCGCGGTGGCGGGGTTCCTTGAAGTGCCTGACGGAGGCGGACAGCCTGTTTAGCTGTTATGCCCGTGGCGACTATGCAAGACACATTGAGAATCACCGAAGTTTTCTACTCGTTGCAGGGTGAAACGCGGACTGCCGGGCTGCCCACTGTTTTTGTGCGCCTGACCGGTTGCCCATTGCGTTGCCAATACTGCGACAGCGCCTACGCGTTCACGGGCGGCACCCTTCGCACGCTCGACGACATCCTGGAGCAAGTGGCCGGTTTTCGTCCGCGTTACGTCTGTGTCACCGGCGGCGAGCCGCTGGCACAACCCAACGCAGTCCCATTGCTCAAGCAGTTGTGTGACGCTGGTTACGAAGTGTCGCTGGAAACCAGCGGTGCCTTGGATATCTCGGCGGTCGATCCACGGGTCAGTCGTGTCGTCGACCTGAAAACCCCGGGTTCGAAAGAAGTCCACCGCAACCGCTACGAGAACATCGAACTGCTCACGCGCAACGATCAGGTGAAGTTTGTCATCTGCTCGCGGGAAGACTACGACTGGGCCGTGTCCAAGCTGATTCAGTACGGTCTGGATCAGCGTGCCGGCGAAGTTCTGTTTTCGCCCAGTCACCATGACCTGAACGCTCGGGACCTGGCTGACTGGGTGGTGGCGGACAACCTGCCAGTGCGTCTGCAATTGCAATTGCATAAATATCTTTGGAATGACGAGCCGGGGCGCTGAAATGACTGAACAACTGAACACTGTCGAAAAACGTGCGGTCATCCTGCTGTCCGGCGGCCTGGACTCGGCGACCGTCGTGGCGATGGCTCGTGCTGAAGGTTACAGCTGCTACACCATGAGCTTCGATTACGGCCAGCGCCATCGTGCCGAACTGCATGCCGCCGAGCGCGTTGCGCGGGATCTCGGTGTGGTCGAGCACAAGGTGATCGGTCTTGACCTGAACGGCATCGGCGGTTCGGCGCTGACCGACAGCAGCATCGACGTGCCGGAGTCGCCGAGTGAAGGCATCCCGGTAACTTACGTGCCAGCGCGCAACACGGTGTTCCTGTCTTTGGCGCTGGGTTGGGCTGAAGTGCTCGGTGCGCGTGACATCTTTATCGGCGTGAACGCGGTGGACTACTCCGGTTACCCGGATTGCCGTCCCGAGTTCGTCGAAGCTTTCGAGCGCATGGCCAATCTGGCAACGAAGGCCGGTGTAGAAGGCAATGGCTTCCGTATTCAGGCGCCACTGCAGAACCTGAGCAAAGCGCAAATTGTCCAGGCAGGCGTGAAGCTGGGTGTTGATTACGGGCTGACTGTTTCCTGCTATCAGGCCGACGATAATGGTCGTGCATGCGGCAAATGCGACAGCTGCCGCCTGCGTGCAGAAGGCTTTGCGGCAGCCGGAATCAGCGACCCAACACCGTATTTTTGATTTATTTCAAATTAGGTGTTGAATAGTCCTTAAAAATCAGTATTATACGCGCCACCACACAGCGGGTCGTTAGCTCAGTTGGTAGAGCAGTTGGCTTTTAACCAATTGGTCGTAGGTTCGAATCCCACACGACCCACCATTTTTGTAGCAGTTTTAAAAGTCTGGAAGGCCCACGCAAGTGAGGATTTCCGGATTTTTTTTTGCCTGCGATTTGGGCTCGCCCAGTTCCGGGCTGCAACCCGTGACGCAGGTCAGAATCATCTTTTGCATCCACGGGATATTCTGTAGCCTTGCGCCACTTCAACGCTATCCGTGCCTGATGAATACTCACTCTCCCGGCGGTACCCTGAAGGGTCCGGAGCCGGGTGTATACTCGACTTTCGCGCGAAAGCGCCTGCAGGTCTTGCGAACATGACGCAGATTTCCGAACGCCTTCTGGTTCAAGCCCACCTCGACGCCAAGCAGCCCAAGCCGCTGACTGTCGAGGAAGAGGCCTATTACCGTGCCGCCATCGCTGCCGAGCTCAAGGCTCAGGACGCGGTGCTGGTTGCTCACTTCTATTGCGATCCGGTGATTCAGGCCCTGGCCGAAGAAACCGGTGGTTGCGTCTCCGACTCGCTGGAGATGGCCCGCTTCGGTAGCGCTCACCCGGCCAAGACCGTTGTGGTCGCCGGTGTGAAGTTCATGGGCGAGACCGCCAAAATCCTCAACCCTGAAAAGCGCATCCTGATGCCGACCCTGGAAGCGACCTGCTCGCTGGACCTGGGTTGCCCGGTGGACGAGTTCTCGGCGTTCTGTGATCAGCACCCGGAGCGCACCGTGGTGGTGTATGCCAACACGTCGGCGGCGGTCAAAGCCCGGGCAGATTGGGTGGTGACTTCAAGCTGCGCGCTGGAGATCGTCGAAAGCCTGATGGATAACGGCGAAACCATCATTTGGGGCCCGGACAAACACCTGGGCACCTACATCCAGCGCCAGACCGGGGCGGACATGCTGCTGTGGGACGGTGCCTGTATCGTTCACGAAGAGTTCAAGTCCAAACAACTTGAAGACATGAAGGTGCTGTACCCGGACGCGGCGATTCTGGTGCATCCGGAGTCGCCGACGTCGGTGATCGAGTTGGCAGATGCCGTCGGCTCCACCAGTCAGTTGATTGCGGCAGCGCAGAGCCTGCCAAACAAGACCTTTATCGTCGCCACCGATCGCGGCATCTTCTACAAGATGCAGCAGCTGTGCCCGGACAAGGTCTTCATCGAAGCGCCAACGGCCGGTAACGGCGCAACATGCCGTAGTTGCGCACATTGCCCATGGATGGCGATGAATACCCTTGAGCGCACGCTGAAGAGCTTGAAGGAGGGGACTAACGAGATCTTTGTCGATCCCGCGCTGATTCCTCAGGCGATTCGCCCGCTCAAGCGCATGCTCGACTTCACGCAGGCAGCGCGGATGAAATTGGCCGGCAACGCTTAGCTGTCAGCCAAGTCTCAAAAACTGTGGGAGCGAGCCTGCTCGCGAAGAGGGAGTGCCTGTCGACATTAATGTTGCTGGTACACCGCCTTCGCGAGCAGGCTCGCTCCCACAGTGATTTTTGCTCTCCGCAACTATTTGGTTTTCTTTGGTATCCGCACGAGCTGGGTATTGGAGTAGATGTCATGCCAGCTGCGTTTCTGTTTGTCGAACAGGGACCAGAAGAAACCCAGTCCGACACACAGCCAGGACGCGATCGACACCACAAAGCGCAGCAACGCCTGCCACAGACTGATGGATGAACCGTCGGCGTTTTGCACGCGTATGCACCAGACCTGCATGCCCAGGGTCTGGCCGGACCAGGTCCAGAATTTGGCGAAGAAACCGAACAGCACGAAAACCAGCACCGTCGACAGCAATGGATCGCCATCCAGTGCGCCGGCCTCGGTCAGGCTGCGCATTTTTTCTTCGCCGATGACCGCCATCTGGATCATCTTATAAATGCCGCTGGTGACGATCAGGAGGGCGGTGCACAGCAAGAAGTCATAGAACATCGCTGCCAGGCGACGACCCAGGCTCACGGCGGGAAAGTCGCCCTGGGGTTTGAGCAGGTGTTTCGACATGGCAGCCTCTTGACGGAAAAAAGAAGCCATTTTACGGATTTACGCGCACAAAAAAGCCCCTGATGTCAGCATCAGGGGCTTTTTCGTAACAGAAGATCAGGCTTCTGCTTGTACTTCGTCAGCCTGCATGCCTTTCTGGCCTTGCACAGCAACGAACGTCACTTTCTGGCCTTCTTTCAGGCTCTTGAAGCCGTTGCCCTGAATAGCGCGGAAATGCACGAACAGATCCGGACCGCTTTCTGGAGTGATAAAACCAAAACCTTTCTCGTCGTTAAACCACTTGACGGTACCGCTCTGACGTTGGGACATTTCTTATTTCCTTTGACGCAAAAATTAGTGACAGCCTCCTTCTTGTGAAAGAGTACTGGGGCTGGTTGCAGGAGAGTAAGAAGACGTCGAACGGGATGTAGCTAACTTGTAGGCTACTGCCCAGGTCACGATTCCAAGCGACCCATGCAAACACAGTGAACAAACTCTACGCCAACTACGGGAGAAAAAACAAGCCCTGTGGAGGGCCCGGATTTACTCGCGTCGGGGCGTTTCTTTCGTAACTAGTGCCGGCTTATGCGATCGTCGTGTTCAATTGTTTTCGATCGTTATAAGCAACGTTCATAAACGAAGCTTGCAGGGAAAGTGACGCACTGTTTTATGGCGGTTGCGTTACACATTAGTGCGCTGTTAACGCAACCGCGTTACTTATAGAAACAGTCAATCAACCGCGGTAGTAGCGTTGTGGAACAAATGGCATTTTGCTTACAAGCAAAGGCACCTTTTTCCCACGAACAATCGCCCATACCGGCGTATCGAGAGCGATGTAAGCGCTGTCGACGTAACCCATCGCCAAAGGGCCGCCCAAAGTCGGACCGAAGCCGCCACTGCAAACCGCACCAATGATGTCACCTGCTTCATTGACGATCTCGGCACCTTCGCGCACCGGCGTGCGTTCCTGAGGCAACAGACCAACGCGCTTGCGGCTGACACCGGCTTGTTGCTGTCCGAACACGGTTTCAGCGCCAGGGAAGCCGCCGGCACGTGCGCCATCAGCGCGACGAGGCTTGGAGATGGCCCACAGCAGGCTTGCTTCGATCGGGGTGGTCTCGGTGTTCATGTCGTGGCCGTAGAGGCACAGACCGGCTTCCAGGCGCAGTGAGTCGCGAGCGCCAAGACCGATGGCCGCCACTTCAGGTTCGGCCAGCAGGGCGCGAGCCAGGGCTTCGGCGTTGGCGGCCGGCACGGAGATTTCGTAACCGTCTTCACCGGTATAGCCCGAACGGCTGACAAAGCAGTCCACGCCCAACAGTTTCACGCGGGCGAACTGCATGAAGGTCATCTTCGCGACTTCAGGCGCCAGGCGCGCGAGCACGGTGACGGCGGCCGGACCTTGCAGCGCCAGCAGCGCGCGTTCTTCAAACAGCGGCTCGATCGTGCACTGGTCGCCGATGTGCTTGCGCAGATGCGCCAGGTCTTGGTCCTTGCAGGCGGCGTTGACCACCAGGAACAGTTCGTCGTTACCCAGGTTGGCAACCATCAGGTCGTCGAGGATGCCGCCGGTCTCATTGGTGAACATCGCGTAGCGCTGCATGCCCACCGGCAGGTCGATGATGTCCACCGGCACCAGGGTTTCCAGCGCCTTGGCGGCATTGGCGCCGGTCAGGCGGATCTGGCCCATGTGCGAGACATCGAACAGCCCGGCCTGATCACGGGTGTGCTGGTGTTCTTTCATCACGCCGAGCGGGTATTGCACCGGCATGTCGTAGCCGGCAAACGGCACCATGCGGGCGCCGAGTTCGATATGCAGTGCGTGCAGCGGGGTTTTCGACAGTTGTTCGGTGGACATATTCAGCTCCTGAAAAAGTGTGCAAATGCGCGTGAGCATCAGCACTCGATAATGTTGACCGCCAAACCGCCACGGGCGGTTTCCTTGTATTTGCTTTTCATGTCGGCACCGGTCTGGCGCATGGTGCGGATGACCTTGTCGAGGGAGACGAAGTGTTGACCGTCGCCGCGCAGGGCCATGCGCACCGCATTGATGGCCTTGACCGAGCCCATGGCGTTGCGCTCGATACAAGGCACTTGCACTAGCCCGCCAATCGGGTCGCAGGTCAGACCGAGGTTGTGTTCCATGCCGATTTCCGCGGCGTTTTCCACTTGCTGCACGGTGCCGCCGAGGACTTCGCACAGGGCACCGGCCGCCATGGAGCACGCCACGCCGACCTCACCCTGACAGCCGACTTCAGCGCCGGAGATCGAGGCGTTTTCTTTATAGAGAATGCCGATCGCGGCCGCGGTCAGCAGAAAACGCACGACGCCGTCTTCGTTGGCCCCTGGGATGAAGCGCATGTAGTAATGCAAAACAGCGGGAACGATCCCTGCCGCGCCGTTCGTAGGCGCAGTCACCACGCGCCCGCCGTTGGCGTTTTCTTCGTTGACCGCCAGTGCGTAGAGGTTGACCCAGTCCAGCACCGACAGCGGATCTCGCAGGGACGATTCCGGGTTCTTGCACAGTTGCCGATGCAGCGCGGCCGCACGGCGCTTGACCTTCAAACCGCCGGGCAGGATGCCTTCATTGCGGCAACCGGCAGCGACGCAGTCCTGCATCACTTGCCAGATTTTCAGCAGACCGGCACGGGTTTCCGCTTCCGGGCGCCAGGCACTTTCGTTGGTCAGCATCACCTGGCTGATGGACAAGCCGTAGGTGGCACAGTGACCGAGCAAGTCCTTGGCGCTTTTGAACGGGAAGGTCAGTGGTGTGGCGTCTTCGACGATGCGGTCGGCGCCGGCGGCGTCTTCATCGACCACAAAACCACCGCCGACCGAATAGTACTCGCGGCTGCGGATTTGCAGGCCGGCAGCGTCGAAGGCGCGAAAGATCATGCCGTTGGGGTGATAGGCCAAGGGTTTGCGGATCATCGCCAAATGTTCTTTCTCGTTGAACGCAATGCTGTGTTCGCCGAGCAGGTTCAATCGACCGCTGCCACGAATCTCTTGCAGACGGGCGGCGACGGTTTCGGTGTTCACGGTATCCGGGTGTTCGCCTTCCAGGCCCAGCAACACAGCCTTGTCGCTGCCGTGGCCTTTACCAGTGGCGCCGAGTGATCCGTAGAGCTCGACTTTGACGCAGGTGGTTGCAGTCAGCAGCCCTTCACGGCGCAAACCTTCGGCGAAACGTGCCGCAGCACGCATCGGGCCGACGGTGTGGGAGCTGGAGGGGCCGATGCCAATCTTGAACAGGTCGAACACGCTTAAAGACATGGTTGTTCTCCGGTTTCTTGTTATAGGAATGGCGGAATCTGGTGCTGGGCGCAGATCCCCTGTGGGAGCGAGCCTGCTCGCGAAAGCGGTGGATCAGTCGCCATCAATGTTGCCTGACACACTGCTTTCGCGAGCAGGCTCGCTCCCACAATGGAATATGCGGTGTTCTTGAGTGGGGCGGATTAACCGCCCCACACTGTTTTAAGCGTAGCTTTCGATCGACGGGCAAGCGCAGATCAGGTTGCGGTCGCCAAACACGTTGTCGACCCGACCGACCGGTGGCCAGTACTTGCCTTCGATCAGCGACGCAACCGGATACACCGCTTGCTCACGGCTGTACGGGTGCGTCCACTCGCCGACGATTTCCGCTGCGGTGTGCGGCGCGTTTTTCAGCGGGTTGTCGTCCTTGTCCAGCGTGCCGTTTTCCACCGCGCGGATTTCTTCGCGGATGCGGATCATGGCGTCGCAGAAGCGGTCCAGTTCTTCCTTGGATTCGCTTTCGGTCGGCTCGATCATCAAGGTGCCGGCGACCGGGAACGACATGGTCGGGGCGTGGAAGCCGAAGTCGATCAGGCGCTTGGCGACGTCATCGACGCTGATGCCGCTGCTGTCTTTCAGCGGACGCAAATCGAGGATGCATTCGTGCGCCACCAGGCCGTTGCTGCCGGTGTACAGCACCGGGTAGTGCTCTTCGAGGCGACGGGAAATGTAGTTGGCATTGAGGATCGCCAATTGCGACGCACGCTTCAGACCGGCGCCACCCATCATCCGAATGTACATCCAGGTGATCGGCAAAATGCTCGCGCTGCCGAACGGTGCGGCGCAGACCGCGCCTTCCTTGCGCTCCATCTGCGCGTGGCCTGGCAGGAATGGGGTCAGGTGCGACTTGACGCCAATCGGGCCGACGCCCGGGCCGC
Organism: Pseudomonas sp. LB3P25; assembly: GCF_054897985.1. NCBI lineage: Bacteria > Pseudomonadati > Pseudomonadota > Gammaproteobacteria > Pseudomonadales > Pseudomonadaceae > Pseudomonas > Pseudomonas sp. LB3P25. The sequence goes on from NZ_CM142711.1 coordinate 1,687,050, forward strand.
CACCGCCGTGTGGAATGCAGAAGGTTTTGTGCAGGTTCAGGTGCGACACGTCGCCGCCGAACTTGCCCGGCGCACAGAGACCGACCATGGCGTTCATGTTGGCGCCGTCGATGTACACCTGGCCGCCGTTGTCATGAATGATCCCGCAGATTTCGCGGATGCCTTCTTCGAACACGCCGTGGGTCGACGGATAGGTGATCATCAGCGCGGCGAGGTGTTCGCGGTGCTCGATGGCCTTGGCGCGCAGGTCTTCGATGTCGACGTTGCCGCGGGCATCGCAGGCGGTCACGACCACGCGCATGCCGGCCATGTTGGCGGTGGCCGGGTTGGTGCCGTGGGCCGAGGACGGGATCAGGCAGATGTCGCGACGGTCTTCGCCACGGCTCTGGTGATAGGCGCGAATCGCGAGCAGGCCGGCGTATTCACCTTGCGAACCGGCGTTCGGTTGCAGCGAGATCGCGTCGTACCCGGTTGCGGCGCAGAGCATCGCTTCCAGCTCGTCGGTCAGTTGCTGATAACCGGCGCTTTGCTCGGCCGGGGCGAACGGGTGCAGAGCACCGAATTCGGCCCAGGTCACCGGGATCATTTCGCTGGCGGCGTTGAGTTTCATGGTGCAGGAGCCCAGCGGGATCATGGTGCGGTCCAGCGCCAGGTCCTTGTCGGCGAGCTTGCGCAGGTAGCGCATCAACTCGGTTTCCGAGTGATAACGGTTGAACACCGGGTGGCTGAGGATCGGTGACTGGCGCACCAGTGCCGCTGGAATGGTCGCTTGAACCGAAGCGGCGAGGGCGGCGAAGTCCGGCAGGGTTTTGCCGTCGGCCAGCAGCGCCCACAGGGTTTCCACGTCAGCTTGCGAGGTGGTTTCGTCGAGGGACAGACCCAGGCGTTCGGCATCCACGACGCGCAGGTTGATCTGCTGGGCGTGAGCCTTGTCGTGCAGCTTGGCGGTGTTAGCGCCGGTCTTGATCGTCAGGGTGTCGAAGAAGTTTTCTTGCTCGACGCTCAGGCCCAATGCGCTCAAGCCTTTGGCGAGGATCGCGGTCAGGTGATGCACGCGGTTGGCGATCTGCGTCAGGCCTTTCGGGCCGTGGTACACGGCGTACATGCTGGCGATGTTGGCCAGCAGCACTTGGGCGGTGCAGATGTTGCTGGTGGCTTTCTCGCGGCGGATATGTTGCTCGCGGGTCTGCATGGCCAGGCGCAGGGCCGGCTTGCCGAAACGGTCCACGGAAACGCCGACCAGACGACCCGGCATGTCGCGCTTGAACGCATCACGGGTGGAGAAGTAGGCCGCGTGCGGACCGCCGAAGCCCAGCGGTACGCCAAAGCGTTGAGCGCTGCCGATGGCCACGTCGGCGCCGAACTCGCCCGGCGGAGTCAGCACGGTCAGGGCCAGCAGGTCAGCGGCGACCGCGACCAGCGCATTCGCCGCGTGGAAGCGCTCGGTCAGTTCGCGGTAGTCGAACACGTCACCATTGCTGGCCGGGTATTGCAGCAGCGCGCCGAAGAACGGCGTCACGTCAGTCAATTCGCGTTCGTCGCCGACTACCACGTCGATGCCCAACGGCTCGGCACGGGTGCGCAGCACGTCGAGGGTCTGTGGGTGGCAATGAGCCGAGGCGAAGAAGGCGTGGCTGCCTTTGTTCTTGCTCAGGCGTTTGCAGAAGGTCATGGCTTCGGCAGCAGCGGTGGCTTCGTCGAGCAGCGAGGCGTTGGCGATCGGCAGGCCGGTCAGGTCGCTGATCAGGGTCTGGAAGTTCAGCAGCGCTTCGAGACGACCTTGGGAAATTTCTGGTTGGTACGGGGTGTAAGCGGTGTACCAGGCCGGGTTTTCCAGCAGGTTGCGCAGGATTGGCGATGGCGTGTGAGTGCCGTAGTAGCCCTGACCGATGTAGGTCTTGAACAGCTGGTTTTTGCCGGCGATGGATTTGATCAGCGCCAGGGCATCCGCTTCACTCAGGCCGTCTTCCAGGCCGAGAACGCTGGTGCCCTTGATGCTGTCGGGAATGACGCTGGCGCTCAGGGCTTCCAGGGAATCAAAGCCCAGGCTGTTGAGCATGGCTTGCTCATCGCCGGCACGCGGGCCGATGTGGCGCGCGATGAATTCGTTGGCGGTGCCGAGATTAATTTGAGTCATGTCAGCGCTCCTCAGGCTTCAGCGTTGGCTTTGATCAGACGGTCGTAAGCGTCTTGATCCAGCAGTTGGCCGACAGCCGAGGTATCGGTTGGCTGGAAGCGGAAGAACCAGCCTTCGCCCAGCGGATCTTCGTTGACCAGTTCAGGGCTGCTGTCCAGCGCCGGGTTCACTTCCAGCACTTCGCCGTCGAGTGGCATGTACACGCCGCTGGCGGCTTTTACCGATTCCACGGTGGCGGCTTCAGCGCCTTTGTCGTAGGACTGCAGCTCAGGCAGTTGTACGAAAACCACGTCGCCCAGTGCGTTCTGCGCAAAAGCGGTGATGCCGACTGTGACGGTGCCGTCAGCTTCGGTGCGCAGCCATTCGTGATCTTCAGTAAAACGCAACTCGCTCATGGAAACTCCTAAGGGGGCCAGACTTGTCTGGTGGACGCGATTGAATGCTGGGGCAATGCCCTGATTTATGAGTGGTTACTTAGCAAAATTGCGGCCAATGTTTTTTATCACTTAGAAATCAATGAGTTAGTTGGTTTTACAGAAGGCTGAAATGACCTGGCTGTAGCGAAATCGCTACATCAGGGGCTGAAGAAAAAAGCTGAGGTGGATCAAAGCCTTGCACAGCGGTGATCAGGAGAGGGTGTAGCGATATCGTTCCACTGTAGCGCTTTCAGTACAGATGGAGGTCGTTTTCAGACGCAAAACTTGTGGGAGCGAGCCTGCTCGCGATAGCGGTGTGTCCGTCGACATCAATATCGACTGACACACCGCTATCGCGAGCAGGCTCGCTCCCACAAGTGGTTTTGTGTCGGTAACGAGATCGTATTTCCAGCCTTACGGCTTGTTGGGAATCCCGTACTTACGCAACCGATGGGCAATCGCGGTGTGGGAGGTTTGCAGGCGGCTGGCCAGTTGGCGGGTCGAGGGGTAGCTGACGTAGAGCTTTTCCAGCAGGGTTTTCTCGAACTCTTCCATGGCCTGTTCGAGGCTGTCGACCTCGCTATCGCTCTGGCGCGCCACGGAGGTGCCGGCGATGTCGAGGTCGCCGATGTCCACCAGACTGCTTTCGCAAATTGCAGCGGCGCGGAAGATCACGTTCTGCAATTGCCGCACATTGCCCGGCCAGCGATTGCCCAGCAGCGCCGGATAAGTGCCCGGCGCCAGGCGACAGACCGGGCGCTGGATCTGCGCGCAGGCCTGCTGCATGAAGTAGCGGGCCAGCAGCAGGATGTCCTGGCCGCGTTCGCGCAGGGGCGGGACTTCGACGTTCAGCACGTTGAGGCGATAGAAGAGGTCTTCGCGGAACGAACCTTCGCTGACCATTTTTTCCAGGTCGCGGTGCGTGGCGCTGAGGATCCGCACATTGACCTTCACCTCACGATCCCCACCCACCCGGCGGAAGCTGCCATCGTTCAAGAAGCGCAGCAATTTCGCCTGCAAATACGGCGACATCTCGCCGATCTCATCGAGAAACACCGTGCCCTGGTTGGCCAGTTCCATCAGCCCCGGTTTGCCGCCCCGTTGCGCGCCGGTAAAGGCGCCGGGGGCGTAGCCGAACAGTTCGCTTTCGGCGAGGTTCTCCGGCAATGCCGCGCAGTTCAGCGCCAAAAATGGCGAACTGTGCCGAGCGCTGATGGCGTGGCAGGCACGCGCCACCAGTTCTTTGCCGGTGCCGGTTTCGCCCTGGATCAGCAACGGCGCATCGAGGGCCGCAACGCGCTGGGCGCGGGCCTTGAGCGTCCGAATCGCCGGAGACTCCCCGAGCAGCGCATCGAAACCTTCGGCATGGTCGTGGTGCAGCGCCGAGAGGCGTTCGCCGATACGGTTCGGTTGATACAGGGTCAGCAGGGCGCCGGCGTCGGTAATCGGTGTGGCGTCCAGCAGCAACGTCTGGCCGTTAACGGTGACTTCCCGCAGCGGCAGGCGGAAGCCGTTTTCCAGCAAGGCTTCGAGCAATGCCGGGTCGGCGAACAGGTCGGCGATGCTTTCGCCGTCAGGCTCGCGACCGTACAAGGCAATCAGTGCCGGGTTGGCCAACAGCACCTTGCCGGCACTGTCCAGCGCCAGGACCGGGTCGGTCATGGCCGCGAGCAACGCATCAAGCTGCAGGTGCCGACGCTGGCCGGGAAGAATGTCGACCACCGTCACCGCTTGCACGCCGCGCACGCTGAACAACGCATCGCGCAGCTCTTCGAGGACTTCCGGGCTCAGGGTCGGGGCGTCGATGTAGACGTTGGGCGGGACCATTTCCACCGCATCCAGATTGAGATTGCGCCCACCGAGCAGGGCCAGGACTTCCTGGGTAATGCCGACGCGGTCGATGAAGCTGACGTGGATACGCATGGGGCGTTTTTGGGGTCTGGAGTGCGGAGAGGGTGGCAAGTATGCCTTGGAGGAGGGCTGGGGTGAAATCTTGAGATTTATGGTGGATTCAAAAGCCACCCCTCACCCCAGCCCTCTCCCCAGTGGGGAGAGGGGGAAAGGGGGCAGATATCTGTCGCTTTCAAAATCTGAGTTCGACTCGATATCTCAGGTCGATGCAATTCGAAAGAGCAACTCGGTCAGTCCCCTCGCCCCTCGCCCCTCGGGGAGAGGGTTAGGGTGAGGGGGTGGCCTTCAGATTCGATCCAGATGCTCGGGTTTGACCGGGTCGCCGGATTTGACGTGGAGCTGCGCCCGCACATCTTCAAACATGGCGTCATACTCCTTGTGTACCGAGCCGATACTGGCCTCTTTGGGCATCCCGTACTTCTGTGCGATGCGCGTGGCATGCCGGGCGAAGTCGAATGCCTGATCTTTGGCCAGGAAGAATTCTTCCTTCAACTCCTTGTCCCCAACTGTGCCATGCATCTTGAAGAGCATACCTTCGCCTTCTTTGGGGTCCTGACTGACTTCATAGTCGATGCTCAGGCTGTAACTGTAATCATCCTTGTTCAGCGCATGGCGCTCGATATGCAGGTGACCGGGCTCGAACATAGCCATTTAGCGTCTCTCCTTCAAAAAGGCATTGAATCAGGGCAGACCTCAGGCCTGCCCTCGGAGTTTCTTTTATTGATAGCTTATCCGGGTGTCGCCGTGTCCGAGAGTGGACCGATCACCGCGACTTTTCCAGTCTGTCGGGCGAACTTGGTTCATCCTGGCCAGCGTGGGCTCATCGGCAATTGGAGGCGTTATGAAGGTGCTGCTGGAATACCCCGCGCCCTATGACTGGTCGGCGATGCTGGGGTTCTTGTCGGCGCGGGCGATAGCTGGAATGGAAGCGGTGGTTGAGGGCATTTACTCGCGCAGCATCGGGTTGAACGGTGTTCATGGCGCGCTTTCGATCAAGCCCGCAGCGACGGATGCACTTGAAGTGACGCTGGATTTTCCTGATTCAACGGCGGTGCCAGAGATCATCGTTCGGCTGCGGCGGATGTTTGATCTGGATGCGGACCTGGCAACGATTCATCGGCAGCTGGCGGTTGATCCCTTGATGGCGCGGTTGATTGCCGAACGTCCGGGGTTGCGGGTGCCGGGGGCGTGGGATGGCCTGGAGTTGGCGATTCGTGCGGTGTTGGGGCAGCAGATTAGCGTGGGCGCGGCGATTAAATTGGCGGGGAAACTGGTGGCGCGGTATGGCGAGCCGCTGGCTTCATCGCTGCCCGGCGTGACCCATGTGTTTCCTTCGGCCGCCGTTTTGGCGTCAGTGGATCTGGCAACGTTGGGGATGCCGAAAAGCCGTGGTCGGACCCTGTCGGGTGTGGCTCAGGTATTGCTCGATGATCCTTTACTGTTTGAGCCGGATCGTGAGGGCGGCGTTGCGCGGCTACTGGCGTTGCACGGGATTGGTGACTGGACGGCGCAATACATTGCCTTGCGGCAGTTGCGCGATCTGGATGCGTTTCCGAGCGGGGATGTGGGGTTGATCAATGCGCTGGCGGCGCTAGAAGGTGAGGCGGTGACGGCTCGGCAGGTGTTGCAGCGAGCTGAAGCCTGGAGACCTTATCGAGGCTATGCGGCGCAGGTGCTTTGGGCTTCTTTGAGTCGGGGTGATTGAGGTGTTCGGCTTGAGATCCACCCCCTCACCCTAACCCTCTCCCCAGGGGGTAGAGGGGACTGACCGAGGTGATTCGTAGAAATTCTGCGACCTGAATTACCGAGCCGAACTCAGGTTTGAAAAGCATGAAGATCGGCCCCCTTTCCCCCTCTCCCCTATGGGGCGGTCCGACGTTTCGGGAGGGCTGGGGTGAGGGGGTGGATCTCAAGTCGAACACCCTCTCAAGCCCACTGCGCACGATGCGCGCCCAACTCAGAAGCCGGACGCGTCCATTGCAGCGGCGTCCCCGTCATCTTCAGTGGCACCTGCAACCGATGCGCCGGTCCCCAGGGCGTCTGCTCAACCAACAGCCCTTGATCGTTGTCATCCTCCGCCCGCAACGGCTCATCTGTCCCCGGACCGTTTTCAATCAACAACTTCGCCGTACGCGCCAACGACAACCGCGCCGATCCCCCTCGCCCCAACAATCTAATTGCACTGGCCGCCATCAAATACCCGGTGGCGTGATCGAGCGCTTGCAAGGGCAATGGCGTCGGCTTGTCTGCGCGTTTCCACTGCATGCCGGCATCGGCGATCCCGCTGCTCATTTGCACCAGGCTGTCGAAGCCGCGGCGGTTCTGCCACGGGCCGCTCCAACCGTAAGCATTGAGGCTGACGTCGATCAGGCCGGGCGCCAGTTTCTGGCGTTCGGCGACGCCGTAACCCAGGCGTTCCAGTGCATCGGCGCGGTAGCCGTGGAGCAGAATGTCGGCGTCCTTGAGCAGGCTTTCGAACACTGCGCGATCAGTCTTGTCGTGCAGGTCCAGGCGTGCGCAGCGTTTGCCCAGGGTGACTTCCGGCACCACGCCCGGTTCGTTCCAGGTCGGTGGGTCGATTCGCAAAACGTCGGCGCCGAGGCCTGCCAGGAATCGGCTGGCGATCGGGCCGGCGAGTACTCGGGTCAAATCCAGCACCTTGATCCCGGCCAGCGGTTGCGCCACCGAGCCTTGCCATGGTTTCGCGTTCTGGCGGCTGTTGTCAGCAAACTGAATCAGCGGTTCGGCGTTCACGGCCTGACCTTGGGGATGCGCCTGCCATTGCGCCCAGCTACGCATCTCGGCGGCGCAGCCACCGGCCTCGACCACGGCCAGCTCCAGATCGCTTTTGGCCCATTGAGCAACCTTGCTCGCCATTGCTGCACGGTCGGCACAGGTGCCCAGAACGGTTTCGGCAGCGGCGCGGTGGTGGGGCGCGTTGGTGTGCAGACGGATCCAGCCATCCTTTGTGGCGTAGTCACCGGCGACCGGGTCCCATAACGGCGGGACGCTCCAGCCGACCGGGCGGATCGAAGTGGCAAACCAGAAAGAGGCCAGGCGGCGGTCGACCTCAAGGCTGGGTAAGCGACCGGTTTGTTGCTGCAGCCATTCGCTGACAGCCTGGCCGGCAGCGGCAATGCTGGCGCACGCCAGGTCGGTGACGGCAAACGCCGAGGGCAGGGCGCCGCTCGACGTGAATGGAATCGGCGTGTGAGGCAAGCCGAGTGCGGCTTGAATGGACGTGAGTAAATCAGTCATCGAAGGCCCTCCGGGAGAGAGGGCAGCATAGATCAAAAGATCAAAAGATCGCAGCCTTCGGCAGGTCCTACAGGGATCGGTGTAGGAGCTGCCGAAGGTTCGGGCCGCGTTCGGACGATCTTTTGAGGGTTACACCCGAAACTGATCCATCAATTTCATCTGGTGGGAGGTCAACGAATTGAGATGGCTGCTGATCTGCGCCGATTCAGTGGCCTGGCCGGTCAGGGTTTCGGTGACTGTGCGGATCGCCGAGACGTTGCGGTTGACCTCTTCGGCCACGGCGCTTTGCTGTTCGGCGGCGCTGGCGATTTGCAGGTTCATGTCGCTGATGACCGTCACCGCGTCGCTGATTTTGCTCAAGGCCTGGACGGCTTGCTGGATCTGCCCGGCGTTGCTGTGGGCCTGGGTCTGGCTCGAATGCATGGTAGCAACCACGCCGCGAGTGCCGGTCTGGATGCGTTCGATGACAATGCGGATTTCTTCCACCGAATCCTGGGTGCGTTTGGCCAGGTTGCGCACTTCATCGGCGACCACCGCAAATCCGCGCCCGCTCTCGCCGGCACGCGCCGCTTCAATCGCCGCGTTGAGCGCCAGCAGGTTGGTTTGTTCGGCGATGCTGCGGATCACTTCCAGCACCGAACCGATCTGCTCGCTGTTGACCGCCAATGCTTCGACTTCCGTCACCGCCTTGCTGACTTCGTCGGCCAGTTGATTGATGTCGCGGGTGCTGCGTTCAATGATCTGCATGCCGTCGCGGGCCGACTGGTCGGCGCCCTTGGCCGCATTCGCCGCGCTAGAGGCACTGTTGGCGACGTCGTGGGCGGTGGCGCTCATTTCGTTGGACGCGGTGGCGACCTGGTCGATTTCGCGGAACTGCACCTGCATGCCTTCGCTGGTCTGGCGGGCGATTTCCGAAGACTGATCGGCGGTGCCGCGCGCATCGGTGATGCTTTGTTTGATCTGCGCGATGGTGGGTTGCAGCTTGTCGAGGAAGCGGTTGAACCAGCTCACCAGTTCGCCCAGTTCGTCTTTCTTGCTGTAGTGCAGACGTTGAGTCAGGTCGCCGTCGCCGCTGGCAATCGCCTTGAGCTTCTCGGCCACGCTGTTGATCGGCCGGGTCACACCGGAGGCCGTGAGCCAGATCAGCAACAGTCCGACCAGGCCGGCAATCACCGCCACCAAAACGGCTTTGAGGGTGCCGCTTTGCTGGGCGTCATCGAGTACGGCTTGCAACTTCACCGAGTCGGCCAGCAACACGTGTTTCGGCAGGTCGATCACCACGCCCCAGGCTTTGGACTCGGCAATCGGACTGACCGGGTACACCGCGCGGATCAGGTCGCCCTGTTCGAGAATCTTCGGCGTGCCAGCGCTGAGCAGTTGCAGGACGTCCTTGCCGTCCGCGCCCAGGGTGTCGCCGATGCTTTTGCCGACCTTGCTCGCGTCCACGCTGTAACCGGCGAGTACGCCGCTGCCGGAGACAATCAACATGTGCCCGGCGCTGTTGAACAGGTCACGTTGGGAGTCGACAGCCGCCGCTTGCAGCGCGTCGAGGGCAATGTCCACACCGACCACACCGATGGATTTGCCATCCACCAGCAGCGGTACGGAAATGGTGGTCATCAGCATTTCCTTGCCAGCGACGGTGTCGGCATACGGGTCCAGCAGGCAGGTACGTTTGCTGTCGCGAGGGCAGGTGTACCAGCTGTTATAGGGTGTGCCGCTGAGGCTCAAGGTGGTTTTGGTCATGTCGTCTTCGACCATGATCGTGTTGATCCCGATACCGCCGGCACGGCTCCAGTAGCTGGCGAAACGACCGGCTTCGTTGGACTGGCGAGCCGCATCGTTGGCGAATTCGCTGTCCTTGCCGTCCAGGCCATTGGGTTCGAATGCCAGCCAGACACCGAGTACTTTGCTGTTGCGCTCGAAGGCGGTTTTCAGGCTCTGGTTCAACTCTTCACGCAGGGCACCGGCTTCAAGGGAGCGCTTGCTCGCCATGTTGCGCATGTCCTTGATCTGATCGGCCAGGGCGGTCACCACCAGCAGACTTTCGCCGAAGGTCTTCTGCACCCGCACCGCTTGCTCGGCGGCTTTGGCCTGGAGCAGGTTCTGCACGCTGGCGGTGAGCATCTTGCTGCTGGAGGCACTGACCAGTTCATCGTTCTGATCGGTCTGGTAGATGTTCATGCCGACGATCAAGACGACCACGCCCAGCAGGCACAGACCGGACAGCAGGACGATTTTCAGGCGGATGGAGAGAGAGTCGAACATAGGACGAACTCGCGAATGGATGAGGTGTTGGCTGTGAGTCGGGATCGACCCGGTTCGCCAAGTCCATTCAGCGCCATTTAATGCACATCGGCGTGGGCGCAGGTTGCATGAACGCGAAGCCGACGAATGGTAGGAGGTGAACGTTTGCGCAGGAAAATGCCCTGAAAAGGACAGAAATTCGGGAAATTGTCGGCAACGATCCCGGCCGCGTGGCAGGGTGAGGCAGGAGACTCGACCGGCAAGTCCTCCTGCAGGAGCAAGCGCCCACAGGAGGGCGCATTTAGTCAGGCAAGCTTCGGGGGGGGCTGGCATAAGCCTGTTCCAGCAACAGGCTGAAGCTTTAGGCGCGGCCCAACAGATAGGTCGCGTAATCGGGGATCCGATGTTCGTGCGCCTGCTCCATCATCGGGCTGCTGAGCAGGTAGTCGGCGCTGCATTCGTTGCAGGCCACCGGGATGTTCCAAACCGCCGCGACGCGCAATAACGCCTTGATGTCCGGGTCGTGCGGCTGTGGTTCGAACGGGTCCCAGAAGAACACCAACATGTCGACCCGCTGCTCGGCGATTCGCGCACCGAGTTGCTGGTCGCCACCCAACGGACCGCTGATCATGCTCTCCACTGGCAAATCCAGGCGTTGTTGCAACAACAACCCGGTGGTGCCGGTGGCGACCAGTTCATGCTGTGCCAGCCTGTCTTTCTGCCGCTCGGCCCAGTCCAGCAAAAACACCTTGCAGTGGTCATGGGCGACCAAGGCAATACGCTTGCGCGCTGCCAGGGTCTTTTGCGTAAAGCTGATACCGATCATCGGTTGCTGCTCCCGGCGTCATACACCGACATGGCGTGACGCTTTATTCGGCTTTGCAAACACCGGATAGGAGCTGCCGAAGGCGGCGATCTTTTGATCTTGGCTGCCATGAGGCCAATGAAGATCAAGATCAAAAGATCGCCGCCTTCGGCAGCTCCTACATGTCCGTGCGTCGACACGTAATGAAGTCGCGTCAACACAGAGTGAGGCGTGGCTTATTCGGCGTTGCAGAGCGCCAGGCAGTTATCGAGCATGCGGTTGGAGAAACCCCATTCGTTGTCGTACCAGGCCAGCACCTTGAGCAGCTTGCCGCTGGACTTGGTGTGGTTGGCGTCAAAGATCGACGACAGCGGGTTGTGGTTGAAGTCGCTGGAGACCAGCGGCAGGGTGTTGTAACCGAGAATCTTCGAGTGCTGGCTGGCTTCCTTCAGCAGCGCGTTCACCTCATCGGCCGACGCTTCGCGTTTGAGTTGCACGGTCAGGTCCACCAGCGACACGTTGATCACCGGCACGCGCACTGACATGCCGGTCAGTTTGCCCGCCAGTTCCGGCAGCACCAGACCGACCGCTTCAGCCGCGCCGGTTTTGCTCGGGATCATGTTCTGGGTGGCCGAACGCGCACGATACGGGTCGACATGATAGACATCGGTCAGGTGCTGATCGTTGGTGTAGGCGTGAATAGTGGTCATCAGACCGCTTTCGATACCCAGCTCGCGGTGCAACACCTGGGCCACCGGGGCCAGGCAGTTGGTGGTGCACGACGCGTTGGAAATAATCTGGTGCGATTGGCGCAGAATGTCGTGGTTAACGCCATACACCACAGTGGCGTCGGCGCCTTTGGCCGGGGCCGAGATGATCACTTTGCGTGCGCCGGCCGTAATATGCGCGGCGGCTTTGTCGCGGTCGGTGAACAAACCGGTGCATTCGAATACGACGTCGATCTTCTCGGCAGCCCAAGGCAGTTCGGCCGGGTTGCGAATGGCGCTGACAGAAATACGGTCGCCGTTGACAGTCAGGCTTTCCAGATCGTGCTGCACATCGGCGTCGAACGTGCCGTGAACAGTGTCGTACTTGAGCAGATGAGCGTTCATCGCGCTGTCGCCCAGGTCATTGATGGCAACGATCTGCAGATCCTGGCGATAACCTTGGGTATACAGTGCGCGCAGGACGTTACGGCCAATTCGGCCAAAACCATTGATTGCGATTCGAAGAGTCATTTAACAGGGCCGCCGTCGTTTTGTTGTTGGAATTACAAGATTATTCGCATAAAAATAGAAAACAAGCCTTTTTAATGGCAATATTTTGTTCAATCTACAACGAGTGACCTGAATCAACTGGTCCGACCGATCAAGAAAACCGTCTGTCATCCCATCGACAACGGCTCTTGTTCAGCATAGACAATCAGGTCGCCACATCCGTTAGCCTGGAGTTCTAAACATGCATCCCCGCGTCCTTGAGGTCACCGAACGGCTTATCGCCCGCAGCCGCGCCACGCGTGAGGCTTACCTTGCACTGATTCGTGGTGCTGCCAGCGACGGTCCCATGCGCGGCAAGCTGCAATGCGCCAACTTCGCCCACGGCGTGGCCGGTTGCGGCACCGACGACAAGAACAGTCTGCGGATGATGAACTCCGCGAACATTGCGATTGTTTCGTCCTATAACGACATGCTCTCGGCGCATCAGCCGTACGAAGTCTTTCCTGAACAGATCAAAAAAGCCCTGCGTGAAATCGGCTCCGTCGGCCAGTTCGCCGGTGGCACCCCGGCCATGTGCGATGGCGTGACCCAGGGCGAGCCGGGCATGGAGCTGAGCCTGCCGAGCCGCGAAGTGATTGCGCTGTCCACCGCCGTGGCGCTGTCCCACAACATGTTCGACGGCGCGCTGATGCTCGGCATCTGCGACAAGATCGTCCCGGGCCTGATGATGGGCGCGCTGCGTTTCGGTCATCTGCCGACGATCTTCGTCCCGGGCGGACCGATGGTCTCGGGCATTTCCAACAAGCAGAAAGCCGACGTGCGCCAACGCTACGCGGAAGGCAAGGCCAGCCGTGAAGAGCTGCTGGAATCGGAGATGAAGTCCTACCACAGCCCCGGTACCTGCACCTTTTACGGCACCGCCAACACCAACCAGTTGTTGATGGAAGTCATGGGCCTGCACTTGCCGGGCGCCTCTTTCGTCAACCCGAACACCCCGTTGCGTGATGCCCTGACCCGCGAAGCGGCGCATCAAGTCACACGTCTGACCAAACAGAGCGGCGACTTCATGCCGATCGGCGAAATCGTCGACGAACGTTCGCTGGTCAACTCGATTGTCGCGTTGCACGCCACCGGCGGCTCGACCAACCACACGCTGCACATGCCGGCGATCGCCATGGCGGCGGGCATTCAATTGACCTGGCAGGACATGGCCGACCTCTCTGAGGTGGTGCCGACCCTCAGCCACGTCTACCCGAACGGCAAAGCCGACATCAACCACTTCCAGGCCGCGGGCGGCATGTCGTTCCTGATCCGCGAACTGCTGGAAGCCGGGCTGCTGCACGAAAACGTCAACACGGTGCTGGGCCACGGCTTGAGCCGCTACACCATGGAACCGTTCCTCGAAAACGGCGAACTGGTCTGGCGCGAAGGCCCGATCGAAAGCCTCGACGAAACCATCCTGCGTCCGGTCGCTCGTGCGTTCTCGCCAGAGGGCGGCTTGCGGGTTATGGAAGGCAATCTCGGGCGTGGTGTGATGAAGGTTTCCGCCGTCGCGTTGGAAAACCAGGTCGTCGAAGCACCGGCCATGGTGTTCCAGGATCAGCAGGATCTGGCCGATGCATTCAAGGCCGGTTTGCTGGAAAAGGATTTCGTCGCGGTGATGCGCTTCCAGGGCCCGCGTTCCAACGGCATGCCGGAGCTGCACAAGATGACGCCGTTCCTCGGCGTGCTGCAGGATCGCGGGTTCAAAGTCGCGCTGGTCACCGACGGGCGCATGTCCGGTGCGTCGGGGAAAATCCCGGCGGCGATTCACGTCAGTCCTGAAGCGTATGTGGGCGGCGCTTTGGCGCGCGTCCAAGAGGGCGATATCATCCGCGTCGATGGCGTCAAAGGCACCCTGGAGCTTAAGGTGGACGCCGACGAATTCGCAGCGCGCGAACCTGCCAAAGGCCTGTTGGGCAATAACATCGGCAGCGGTCGCGAACTGTTTGGTTTTATGCGCATGGCCTTCAGCTCGGCGGAGCAGGGCGCCAGCGCCTTTACTTCTGCCCTGGAGACGCTTAATTGAAACTGGCTTTGGTCGGTGATATCGGTGGGACCAACGCACGTTTCGCGTTGTGGAAAAACCAGCAGCTGGAATCGATCCAGGTGCTGGCAACGGCCGACCACGCCAGCCCGGAAGAGGCGATTGCCCTCTACCTGAGCGGGCTTGGCCTGGCGCCAGGTTCGATCGGTTCGGTGTGCCTGTCGGTGGCCGGTCCCGTGAGCGGCGATGAATTCAAGTTCACCAACAATCACTGGCGGCTGAGCCGCAAGGGTTTCTGCCAGACCTTGCAGGTGGATCAACTGTTGCTGGTCAACGACTTCTCGGCCATGGCGCTGGGCATGACCCGTTTGCAGCCGGACGAGTTTCGGGTGGTCTGCGAAGGCACGCCGGAACCGTTGCGGCCGGCGGTGGTGATCGGTCCGGGGACTGGCCTGGGCGTTGGCACGTTGCTGGATCTCGGTGAAGGTCGTTTCGCCGCGTTGCCGGGGGAGGGCGGTCACGTCGATTTGCCGCTGAGCAGCCCACGGGAAACTCAGTTGTGGCAGCACATCTTCAATGAGATCGGGCATGTCAGCGCTGAAACGGCGTTGAGCGGCAGCGGCTTGCCTCGGGTTTATCGGGCGATTTGTGCGGTGGACGGTCATGAACCCGTACTGGATTCCCCCGAGTCGATTACTGCGGCCGGTCTGGCGGGCGATCCGATTGCCCTGGAAGTGCTTGAGCAGTTCTGCTGCTGGCTGGGTCGTGTGGCCGGCAACAACGTGCTGACCACGGGCGGGCGTGGTGGCGTGTACATCGTGGGCGGAGTGATTCCGCGGTTCGCCGATTTCTTCATCGAAAGCGGCTTTTCCCGGTGCTTTGCCGACAAAGGCTGCATGAGCGATTACTTCAAAGGCATCCCGGTGTGGCTGGTGACGGCGCCGTATTCCGGCCTTGTCGGTGCGGGTGTGGCGCTCGACCAGGCTTAAGACCGAGTCGCCTCATTCGCGAGCAGGCTCGCTCCCACAGGATCGCTTAAAACTTGTGGGAGCGAGCCTGCTCGCGAATGGGCCCGCACAGACACCAATGATTTACGCACGATCAGGCATAATCCGCCCAATTCAAACAACAAGGATGCCGCCCCTGTGAGCTCAGTCAACAAGTCGATTTTGTTGGTCGATGACGATCAAGAGATACGCGAGTTGCTGGACACCTACCTGACCCGCGCCGGTTTCCAGGTTCGCACCACGCCCGACGGTGCAGGCTTTCGTCAGGCGATGAACGACGCACCGAGCGATCTGGTGATCCTCGACGTCATGCTGCCGGACGAAGACGGTTTCAGTCTGTGTCGCTGGATCCGTCAGCACCCGCGTCAGGCGCAGGTGCCGATCATCATGCTCACTGCCAGCTCCGACGAGGCCGACCGTGTCATCGGCCTGGAGTTGGGCGCCGACGACTACCTCGGCAAACCCTTCAGCCCGCGTGAATTGCAGGCGCGCATCAAAGCCTTGTTGCGTCGCGCGCAGTTCGGGCAGGAGCGTTCCGGCAGTGAAGTGCTGGCCTTCGATGACTGGCGGCTGGACATGGTCAGCCATCGGCTGTTCCACACCGACGGCGAAGAAGTGATTCTCTCCGGCGCTGACTTCGCGCTGCTGAAACTGTTCCTCGATCACCCTCAGGAAATTCTCGACCGCGACACCATCGGCAACGCCACCCGTGGCCGCGATTTGATGCCGCTGGATCGCATCGTTGACATGGCTGTCAGCCGTTTGCGCCAGCGCCTGCGCGACACCGAAAAACCGCCGCGGCTGATCCGTACCGTGCGCGGCAGCGGCTACCAACTGGCCGCCAATGTGGTTGCCAGCAATGGCCACTGAGTTTTTCCGCAAGCTCGCCGCACGGATTCCCGTGCCGCGTTCGCTGCTCGGGCGGATGTTGCTCCTGACGCTGTTGGCAGTGTTGTTCGCCCAGACGCTGTCGAGCGTGATCTGGGTCTCGCAACTGCGCGCAACCCAACTGGAAGGCCTGGTCACCAGCGCCCGTAGCCTCGCTCATTCGATGACGGCCAGCGTCAGTTACTTCCGCTCTCTGCCGGTAGCGTTTCGGCCATTGGTACTCGACCAGTTGCGCAGCATGGGTGGCACCCGTTTTGTGGTGACGCTCAACGACAAGCCCTTGGGCATGGAAGTGCTGCCGATCACCCCGCGCAAAGAGGCCGTGCTCAAAGCGGTGGACGAAGTGCTGCGCCAGTCGTTGGGCCAGGACATTGATATCTCGGTGACATTCGTCAGCCCCGAAGACCTGCGGATCTTCAACGGCGGCCTGAAACTCGATGAATTGCCGCGCTCCTGGGCGCATTACGCGCTGACCCTGGAACCGGTGAACCCGCCGGTATTGGTCACGCAAATCCAGATGGCGCCGGGCGAGTGGCTGTACATCGCCTCACTGTTGCCCGAGCCCTACACCAGTCTTGAAGAGCAAGGACTGCCGGCGCAGCAAGTCTGGTTCATCGTGCTCACCAGCGGCTTTTTGCTGTTGTTCATTGGTCTGCTGGTGCACTGGCAGAGCCGGCCGCTCAAGCGTTTGGCGCGGGCAGCACGCGACATGTCCCTCGGCGCGGAAGTCGAGCCCGTGGCGGAGGGGGGCGGCAGTGAAGTGGTCGAGGTCGGCCGCGCCTTCAATGCGATGCGCGAACGCATCAGCCGTTACCTGACCGAGCGCAGCCAGTTGTTTAGTGCGATTTCTCATGACCTGCGCACGCCGATTACCCGCTTGCGGTTGCGGGTTGAGTTGCTCGAAGACGAAACGCTGCAAGCCAAGTTCGGCCGTGATCTGGATGAGCTGGAGCTGCTGGTCAAAGGTGCGCTGCAATGCGTGAAAGACACCGACATCCACGAAAACATCGAACCGGTGGACCTCAACCACGTGCTTGATTGTCTGGTGGAACCGTATCTGGCGCCCAACGGCAATGGTCGCGTCACCCAGCAAGGGCGTGCGCTGGCGGCGTATCCGGGGAAGCCGCTAGCGCTCAAGCGTTGCATCGGTAACCTGATCGACAATGCCTTGAAGTATGGGCAGAAAGCGCATTTGCACATTGATGACGACCAGAGTGCGTTCATCCTGCATGTGGACGATGAAGGGCCAGGCGTGCCGGAACAGCGGATGGAGCAGGTGTTCGAACCGCACTTCCGCCTGGCCGGGCAGCAGCAGGGGTATGGGTTAGGGTTGGGGATTGCGCGAAATATTGCACATAGCCATGGGGGTGAGGTCAGCCTGCAGAATTTGCGTGAGGGTGGGTTGAGGGTGACGTTGCAATTGCCCCGCAGTGTTGACTAGGAATACCGCGTTATCGTTCTTCGCGAGCAGGCTCGCTCCCACAGGGGGCTGCGTCGTACACAAATCCAATGTGGGAGCGAGCCTGCTCGCGAAGGCGTCAGACCATTCAACACTTTTTCCTCCAGTCCAATGTCACAGCCCTGTGACAAAACCTGCCCCCTTCGTTACAAGCCCGCCACCGCCCGTTGTTTAGACTCCCCCCAGTCATAACAACAAAAAAGGCACCCCATGGACACCTTCCAACCCGCCTTCAGCAGTTGGCTGAACGCACCCGCTCATCAGCACTGGCTCGCCGCCGAAGGCCTGCGCCTGCTGGCGTTTGCCAAGGCTTCGAAGCTCGCCGAAGGTTTCGGCAATCTTGATGAAAAGGGTCACCTCCCGGCCAACGCCCAAGCCGAAACCATGAACACCGCGCGCATGACCCATAGCTTCGCCATGGCGCACATCCAGGGGCTGCCGGGTTTCGCCGAGCTGGTGGATCACGGTGTCAAGGCACTCAGCGGCCCATTGCGTGACGCCGAACACGGTGGCTGGTTCGCGGCCCCCGAACACCGCGATGGCAACACCGGCAAGGCGGCTTATCTGCACGCCTTTGTCGCGCTGGCCGCCAGTTCTGCGGTCGTCGCTCAGCGTCCCGGCGCGCAGGCCTTGCTCGACGATGCCATCCACATCATCGACGCGCATTTCTGGTGCGAGGAGGAGGGCGCGATGCGCGAATCCTTCAACCGCGACTGGAGTGAAGAGGAACGCTATCGCGGCGCCAACAGCAACATGCACGCCACCGAAGCCTTTCTTGCATTGGCCGATGTCACCGACGACAACCGCTGGCTGTTCCGCGCCCAGCGCATCGTCGAGCGCGTCATCCACAATCACGCCGCTGCCAACGATTACCTGGTGGTCGAGCATTTCGACCGCGACTGGCAACCCTTGCGCGAATACAACCACGACAACCCGGCCGATGGTTTTCGCCCCTACGGCACCACGCCGGGTCACGGTTTCGAATGGGCCCGGCTGATGCTACATCTCGAAGCGGCGCGGGTTAAAGCCGGGATGCTCACGCCGGGCTGGCTCGCCACCGACGCGCAAAAACTCTTCGACTACAATTGCCATCACGGCTGGGACATCGACGGGGCGCCGGGGATTGTCTACACCCTAGACTGGGACAATCGCGCCGTGGTTCGCCATCGCCTGCACTGGACCCATTGCGAGGCCAGCGCCGCCGCCAGTGCGCTGCTTAAACGCACAGGCGATGCGCAATACGAAAGTTGGTACCGACTTTTTTGGGAATTCTGCGACAGCCATTTCATCGACCGCGAAAGCGGCAGCTGGCACCACGAACTCGATCCGCAGAACCGCCCGAGCGCCGATATCTGGGCCGGTAAACCCGACCTTTACCACGCCTGGCAAGCCGTATTGATCCCGCGTCTGCCTCTGGCGCCGAGTATGGCGACTGCCTTGGCACAGTTATCCCAGAGCGCTCCTGTGTAACCATGCGGTGACATTCGAGCGTCCCTTCGTTACCTGCGAAGGGACAACTCCTGTTTAAAATCCTATGCAGCGCAAGCACCAGACTTGCATGCATAACAACAAGAAAGGTACTACTAGATGAATGCGATTTCTCGCCTCGCTACTGTCATTTCTCTCGCCTCACTGCTTCCTCTGTCTGCATTCCCGCTGAGTACGCTTGCCGCCGATTCCAAAGGTTCGGTGGAAGTCGTTCACTGGTGGACCTCTGGTGGTGAAAAGGCAGCGGTCGATGTTCTGAAGGCCCAAGTCGAAAAAGACGGCTTCACCTGGAAGGACGGCGCAGTCGCCGGTGGCGGCGGTTCCACTGCCATGACCGTACTTAAAAGCCGCGCCGTCGCCGGTAACCCGCCGGGCGTTGCACAGATCAAAGGTCCGGACATCCAGGAGTGGGGCAGCACTGGCCTGCTCAGCACCGATACCCTGAAAGAGGTTTCCAAGTCCGAAGGCTGGGATGGCCTGCTGTCGAAGAAAGTCTCCGACACCGTCAAGTACGAAGGTGACTACGTCGCCGTGCCGGTGAACATTCACCGCGTCAACTGGCTGTGGATCAACCCGGAAGTCTTCAAGAAAGCCGGGATCGAAAAAGCCCCTACTACCCTCGAAGAATTCTATGCCGCCGGCGACAAGCTCAAAGCCGCAGGCTTCATCGCGCTTGCCCACGGTGGACAGCCTTGGCAGGACAGCACCGTGTTTGAAGACGTGGTGCTCTCGGTCATGGGCGCCGACGGTTACAAGAAAGCGCTGGTAGACCTGGATCAGAAAACCCTTTCCGGGCCTGAGATGGCCAAGTCGTTCACCGAGCTTAAAAAACTCACGGGCTACATGGACCCGAACCGCGCCGGTCGTGACTGGAACATCGCGGCTGCCGACGTCATCAACGGCAAGGCCGGTATGCAGATGATGGGCGACTGGGCCAAGAGCGAATGGACCGCTGCCAAGAAAGTAGCGGGCAAGGACTACCAGTGCGTGCCATTCCCGGGCACCGAAAAAGCCTTCACCTACAACATCGATTCCCTGGCCGTGTTCAAGCTCAAAGCGGATCGCAAAGGCGACATCGCCGCTCAGCAAGACCTGGCCAAGGTCGCTCTGGGTAAAGACTTCCAGAAAGTCTTCAGCATCAACAAAGGCTCGATCCCTGTGCGTACCGACATGCTTAACGACATGAGCGGTCTGGGCTTCGATTCCTGCGCTCAAGCGGCGGCCAAGGACTTCCTGGCTGACGAGAAGACGGGTGGCCTGCAACCGAGCATGGCGCACAACATGGCCACTTCCCTGGCCGTGCAGGGTGCGATCTTCGACGTGGTGACCAACTTCATGAACGACAAGGATGCTGACCCGGCCAAGGCCAGCGCCCAACTGGCATCGGCCGTCAAAGCCGCCCAGTAATCTCCGGCACTCGGTAATCCCTGTGGGAGCGAGCCTGCTCGCGAAAGCGGTCTGACATTCAGAAATGATGTCGGCTGAGAAATCGCCTTCGCGAGCAGGCTCGCTCCCACAAGGGATCCGTGCCGATATCAATTCCTCTTCACCTGGATTATCCCGATGAGCTCTGTGGCGGTTTTCAGCAAAGCCTCACCGTTCGACGCACTGCAGCGCTGGCTCCCCAAACTGGTTTTGGCGCCAAGCATGCTGATCGTCCTGGTTGGTTTTTACGGTTACATCATCTGGACATTCGTTCTGTCCTTCACCAATTCCAGCTTCATGCCGAGCTACAAGTGGGTCGGCCTGCAGCAATACATCCGTCTGATGGACAACGATCGCTGGTGGGTCGCGAGCAAAAACCTCGCGGTCTTCGGCGGCATGTTCATCGGCATCAGCCTGGTGCTGGGGGTGTTCCTGGCGGTGCTGCTGGATCAGCGCATTCGCAAGGAAGGCTTCATCCGCACCGTTTACCTGTACCCGATGGCGCTCTCGATGATCGTGACCGGTACGGCGTGGAAATGGCTGCTCAACCCAGGCCTGGGCCTGGACAAAATGCTGCGTGACTGGGGCTGGGAAGGCTTCCGTCTCGACTGGCTGGTGGATCAGGATCGCGTGGTGTATTGCCTGGTGATCGCCGCCGTGTGGCAAGCCTCCGGGTTTGTGATGGCGATGTTCCTGGCCGGTCTGCGTGGTGTCGATCAATCGATCATCCGTGCCGCGCAAGTCGACGGTGCGAGCCTGCCGACCATCTACCTGAAGATCGTGTTGCCGAGCCTGCGCCCGGTGTTCTTCAGCGCCTTCATGATTCTCGCGCACATCGCGATCAAGAGCTTCGACCTGGTGGCGGCAATGACGGCTGGCGGCCCTGGCTACTCGTCCGACCTGCCCGCGATGTTCATGTATTCCTTCACCTTCAGCCGTGGCCAGATGGGCATTGGTTCGGCGAGCGCCATGATGATGCTCGGCGCGATCCTGGCGATTCTGGTGCCGTACCTATACTCCGAATTGCGAGGCAAACGCCATGAGTAATCAACTCGGAAAACCGGCGGTCAGCTTCAGTCGCATCGCGATCTACGCAACCTTGTTGCTGGCCGCCGCGATCTATTTGATCCCGCTGGTGGTGATGCTGTTGACCAGTTTCAAATCCCCGGAAGACATCCGCACCGGCAACCTGCTGAGCTGGCCGCAAGTGATTGACGGCATCGGCTGGATCAAAGCCTGGGACGTTGTGGGTGGCTACTTCTGGAACTCGGTGAAAATTACCGTGCCGGCGGTTCTGATCTCTACCTTCATCGGTGCCATGAACGGTTACGTGCTGTCGATGTGGCGCTTCCGGGGTTCGCAACTGTTCTTCGGTCTGCTGCTGTTTGGCTGCTTCCTGCCGTTCCAGACCGTGCTGCTGCCAGCCTCGTTTACCGTCGGCAAACTCGGCCTGGCCAACACCACCACCGGTTTGGTGCTGGTGCACATCGTCTACGGCCTGGCGTTCACTACACTGTTCTTCCGCAACTACTACGTGAGCATTCCGGATGCGCTGGTCAAGGCTGCACGGCTTGATGGCGCAGGCTTCTTCACGATTTTCTGGAAGATCCTGCTGCCGATGTCGATCCCGATCGTGATGGTCTGCCTGATCTGGCAGTTCACCCAAATCTGGAATGACTTCCTGTTCGGCGTGGTCTTCGCCAGTGGCGATGCCCAGCCAATTACCGTGGCCCTGAACAACCTGGTCAACACCAGCACCGGGGCCAAGGAATACAACGTTGATATGGCCGCCGCGATGATCGCCGGGCTGCCGACACTGCTGGTCTACATATTCGCTGGCAAGTATTTCCTGCGTGGGCTGACGTCCGGCGCGGTCAAGGGGTAGAACCATGGCAACTCTCGAATTACGCAACGTCAACAAGACCTACGGCAGCGGTTTGCCGGACACCCTGAAAAACATCGAACTGAAGATCGATGACGGTGAGTTCCTGATCCTGGTCGGCCCCTCGGGCTGCGGTAAATCCACGCTGATGAACTGCATCGCCGGTCTGGAAAACATCAGCGGCGGCGCAATCCTGGTGGACGACGCCGACATCAGCGGCATGAGCCCCAAAGATCGCGACATCGCCATGGTGTTCCAGTCCTACGCGCTGTACCCGACCATGAGCGTGCGCGACAACATCGCCTTCGGCCTGAAGATTCGCAAAATGCCGGCGGCCGAAATCGAGGAAGAAGTCGCTCGCGTGGCCAAGCTGCTGCAGATCGAACACTTGCTCAGCCGCAAACCCGGTCAGCTCTCCGGTGGTCAGCAACAGCGTGTGGCAATGGGCCGTGCCTTGGCGCGGCGGCCGAAGATTTACCTGTTCGACGAACCGCTGTCCAACCTCGACGCCAAGCTGCGCGTCGAGATGCGCACCGAAATGAAACTGATGCACCAGCGCCTGAAAACCACCACGGTCTACGTGACCCACGACCAGATTGAAGCCATGACCCTGGGCGACAAAGTGGCGGTGATGAAGGACGGGATCATTCAGCAATTCGGCACGCCGAAAGAGATCTACAACAACCCGGCCAACCTGTTCGTGGCGAGCTTCATCGGTTCGCCGCCGATGAACTTCATCCCGCTGCGGTTGCAGCGCAAGGACGGTCGCCTGGTGGCGCTGCTCGACAGCGGTCAGGCGCGCTGTGAATTGCCGTTGGGCATGCAGGACGCCGGTCTTGAAGACCGCGAAGTGATCCTCGGCATGCGTCCTGAGCAGATTGTTTTGGCGGGCAGCGAGCCGAATGGTTTGCCGATCATTCGTGCCGAAGTCCAGGTCACCGAGCCGACCGGTCCCGACACCCTGGTGTTCGTCAATCTCAACGAAACCAAAGTCTGCTGCCGTCTGGCGCCGGATGTCGCGCCCGCGGTGGGCGAGACCCTGACCCTGCAATTCGACCCATCGAAAGTGCTGCTGTTCGATGCCAAGACCGGTGAGCGCCTGGGGGTGGCCGGTCAACCAAAAGCCGAGACGCACAGCGCCAATGTGGCTCAATTCAAAGGTCGCTGAAGATCAAAAATGTGGGAGCGAGCTTTGTGGCGAGGGGATTTATCCCCGTTGGGTCGCGAAGCGGCCCTAAAAAAGGGGACTGCTGCGCAGTCCAACGGGGATAAATCCCCTCGCCACTAAGCTCGCTCCCACAGGGGATGTCACCGCGTTAGATAAAAACAGTTAATAACAATAAAACGAGGATGTAGGGATGAAGAAGAACAACAACGCTCAGCTTATCTGCCAGTTGTCGGCAATTGCGGCAATGATGCTGGCCGGTAGTGTGCACGCGGCTGACGCGTTCAGCGCCGATTCCGAGTGGATGACCGGTGATTGGGGTGGCGAGCGGACCAAGCTGATCGAGCAGGGTATCGACATCAAGATGGACTACGTCGGTGAAGTGGGCGGCAACCTCCACGGCGGGTTTAATGATGACAAGACCGCGCGTTACGCCGACCAGTTTGGCCTGGGCGTGGCGCTGGACCTGCAAAAGCTGTGGGGCTGGGATAACACCCAGGCCAAGATCCAGTTCACCAACCGTAACGGTCAGAACATCTCCAATGACCGTGTCGGCGACCCGCGTGCCGGCACCTTGAGTTCGTCACAGGAAGTCTACGGCCGTGGCCATATGGTCCGTCTGACCCAATTGTGGATCAAGCACCAGTTCCTCGACGGTAAACTGGACGTCAAAGCCGGTTACTTCGGCGAAGGCGAGGACTTCAACACCTTCCCTTGCGAGTTCCAGAACCTGGCATTCTGCGGTTCCCAAGCGGGTAACTGGGCCACCAACATCTGGTACAACTGGCCGGTCATGCAGGCTGCGGTCCGCGTGAAGTACAACATCTCGCCTGAGTTCTATGCGCAGATCGGCGCGTACAACCAGAACACGTCGCAACTGGAGCACGGTAACGGCTTCAAGCTCAGCGGCAGTGGCACCAACGGCACCGTCCTGCCGGTCGAACTGGTCTGGTTGCCTAACCCTGGCAACCTGCCGGGCGAATACCGTGTCGGTTACTACAAAAGCACGGCCAATGCCGATGACGTCCGTAAGGATGCCGACGGCAATGATGCAGCCACCAGCGGTAACGCCTATCGCAGCCACGATAGCAAACACGGTTACTGGTTCGTGGCGCAGCAACAGCTGACCGACCATAACGGTGACAAGAGCCGCGGTCTGAACGTTGCAGCCAACGCCACTTTCCACGACAAGGACACCAACTTCGTCGACAACTACCAGTCGCTGATGTTTGTGTACAAGGGCCCGTTCGATGCACGTCCAAAGGATGACATGGGTATCGGTTTTGCCCGTATCCATGTCAACGATGACGTGAAGAAAAACGCCGAGTTGGTCAACGCCTCCAATGGTGTTACCGAGTACGAGGATCCACTGTTCTCGCCGCTGCGTACCACCGAGTACAACTACGAGATCAACTACGGCTTCCACGTTACCAACTGGCTGACCGTGCGTCCTAACCTGCAATACATCACTCACCCGGGCGGTGTGGATGAAGTCGACAACGCTCTGGTGGCTGGCCTGAAAATTCAGTCGGTGTTCTAACGCTGTTGCGATAAGCTCCTCTCTATGTGCGCATTTTTGCGGACAGCCTTGGCTGTCCGCTTTTTTTTGGGGGGCGGCGCACCCCGGGTGACAGTTGATTTTCAGGGCCGTGGCACATGCATGAGCATCCGCTACAACGCTTCTTCAAATCCTTACGCGAACGTCCGGTGTTTGCGTGGGAGCGCTATCAGAAGCGCGACGTGCTGGTGATCGACCATCCGCTGTGTCAGGCGGTGTTCAGTCGGCAGGGTGCGCAGTTGCTGCACTTCCAGCCAAAGGGTCAGAAACCCTGGCTCTGGTGCGCTGCGAAGTGGCCGCAGGTCGGTGCGATACGTGGTGGCGTTCCGGTGTGCTGGCCGTGGTATGGCCGTCATCCGAGCGAAAACGCCTGGCCGTCCCATGGTTGGGCACGGCTGATCGACTGGAAGCTTCTGGACAGCAGCACTGATGACGATGGCGTGCGTTTGCACTGGCAACTTCAGTTGTGCGACTGGCAAGTGGACCTGCACGCGCACTTGGGCGAGCGCATGGATTTACGCCTGAGTACCGAGCATCAGGACAGCCTGCCGTGCCAATTGAGTCAGGCGTTGCATGCGTATTGGCGTATTGGTGACGTCGGTGAGGTAGCGCTGTCTGGCCTCGACGGGGCGCAGGGTTACGATCAGTTGAACCGTCAGATTTGTCATCAGGAAGGCGAGTTGCGGGTGGAGGGTGGCTGTCAGCGGGTGTTCCAGCATGACGGCGAATTACAGATCAAGGACCACGCCTGGCAGCGTGAATTGTGCATCGATACCGGTGACGATGCGGACACGGTGGTTTGGCATCCGGGCACGCGGCCGTTGCTGGGGGTGAGCTGGAATGAGATTTCGGAGTTTGTGTGTGTTGAAGCCGCGAGTGGCGGGACCGATAGCCTGAGCCTGGCGCCGGGGGAGAGGGCGCATTTGAGTTTGCAGGCAAGGGTTGGGGCCTAGGTGTGTCAGGGAGATTGCTCCCTCACCCTAGCCCTCTCCCGGAGGGAGAGGGGACTGACCGCGTTGATTGTTCAATCTACGTCGACCTGAAACTCTGAGTTGAACTCAGGTTTTGAAGAGCATGAAGATCTGCTCCCTTTCCCCCTCTCCCCTCTGGGGAGAGGGCTGGGGTGAGGGGTGGTTCTAAAGGTACTAGTTAAATTCATCCCCAATCGGATACCGACTCGCATTCAAGCTTTCCTTGATCTTGCGCAAATGCGGCTGGAAATCCACGCCTCGGCGCAAGGTCATGCCGGTGGCGAGCACGTCCAGCACGGTCAGCTGAATGATCCGCGACGTCATCGGCATATAGATGTCGGTGTCTTCCGGCAGCGGAATGTTCAGGCTCAAGGTGCTGGCCTTGGCCAGTGGCGAGCCCTCGGCCGTCAGGCCCAGTACCGAAGCGCCATTTTCCCGGGCAATACGCGCCACTTCCACCAGTTCGCGGGTGCGGCCGGTGTAGGAAATGATCACGAACAACTCGCCGGTGTGCGCCACCGACGCAATCATGCGCTGCATCAGCACGTCGGCATGTGCGGTGACTGCCAGGTTGAAGCGGAAGAACTTGTGCTGCGCATCCAGTGCCACCGGGGCCGAGGCGCCGAGGCCGAAGAAGTGGATCTGCCGGGCCTGGATCAACAGGTCGACGGCACGGCTGATCAGGTTCGGGTCAAGCGCCTGCAACGCACTGTCCAAAGAGGCGATGGCGCTGCCGAAAATCTTTTTGGTATACGCTTCCGGATTGTCGTCGGCCTCGACCGCACGGCTGACATACGCCGCGCCACTGGCCAGGCTCTGGGCCAATTGAAGCTTGAGTTCCGGGTAGCCGCTGACGCCAAACGAACGGCAGAAACGGTTGACCGTCGGCTCGCTGACCTTTGAGGCCTGGGCGAGGGCGGCGATGCTGAACCGGGTGGCCTGCTGTGGGTTGAGCAGGATCACTTCGGCGACTTTGCGTTCTGCCTTGTTCAGGTCTTCAAGGCGATTCTGGATCTGTTCCAGTAAATTTCGCACGCGGTCCATATGGTTTCCTTGGTTCGCCTACAAGAGTGCTCTGCGATGCAAACAAGCGTGTTGCTATGCAAATTGGGCCTTTGATGTGGCCCCAAGCGGTGGCCTATCCTACTGATGGCTCCGACCGTCCACCACTCGGAATCTGTATTTCGCGAAAATGTTGTGGTTATTACTACATTTTCCCTTGAGTGATGCCTTGAAAAAAGGTATTTGTAGCTTAACTTGATAAAAGAACAAACATCATGCCTTCGATTACGGTTGAACCGTGCACCTTTGCCTTGTTTGGCGCCCTTGGCGATCTGGCCCTGCGCAAGCTATTTCCTGCCCTTTATCAGCTCGATGGCGCAGGCCTCTTGCACGAGGACACGCGAATTATCGCGCTGGCCCGTGAGCCTGGCAGCGAGCAGCAGCATTTGGCGTTCATCGCCTCCGAGCTGCGCCGCTACGTCGTCGCCAAAGAGCTGGACGAAGCCGTGGTCGAACGCTTTCTGGCCCGCCTGAGTTACCTGCACGTCGACTTCCTCAAGGCTGACGATTACGTCGCCCTGGCCGAAATGGCCGGCAGCGCCCAGCGGGTGATTGCCTACTTCGCGACACCGGCCGCCGTTTACGGCGCGATCTGCGAGAACCTGGCGAAAGTCGGTTTGACCGAAAACACTCGCGTGGTGCTGGAAAAACCCATCGGTTCGGACCTGGAATCCTCGCGCAAAGTGAACGACGCCGTGGCGCAGTTCTTCCCGGAGAACCGCACCTACCGCATCGACCACTACCTGGGCAAAGAAACCGTCCAGAACCTGATCGCCCTGCGTTTCGCCAACAGCCTGTTCGAAACCCAGTGGAACCAGAATTATATCTCCCACGTGGAAATCACCGTGGCCGAGAAGGTCGGGATCGAAGGTCGCTGGGGTTACTTCGACAAGGCCGGCCAGCTGCGGGACATGATCCAGAATCACCTCCTGCAACTGCTCTGCCTGATCGCCATGGACCCGCCGGCCGACCTGTCCGCCGACAGCATCCGTGACGAGAAAGTCAAAGTGCTCAAGGCGCTGGCGCCGATCAGCCCGGAAGGCCTGACCACTCAGGTGGTGCGCGGTCAGTACATCGCGGGTTACAGCGAAGGAAAATCGGTCCCCGGTTACCTGGAAGAGCCGAATTCCAACACCCAGAGCGACACCGAAACCTTCGTTGCGCTGCGTGCCGATATCCGCAACTGGCGTTGGGCCGGTGTGCCGTTTTACCTGCGTACCGGCAAGCGCATGCCGCAAAAGCTGTCGCAGATCGTCATCCACTTCAAGGAACCGTCCCACTACATCTTCGCTCCCGAGCAACGCCTGCAGATCAGCAACAAGCTGATTATCCGCCTGCAACCGGACGAAGGCATTTCCTTGCGCGTGATGACCAAAGAACAAGGCCTGGACAAGGGCATGCAGCTGCGCAGCGGTCCGTTGCAGCTGAATTTTTCCGACACTTATCGCAGCGCACGGATTCCCGATGCCTACGAGCGGTTATTGCTGGAAGTAATGCGCGGCAATCAGAATCTGTTTGTCCGTAAAGATGAAATCGAAGCCGCGTGGAAGTGGTGTGACCAGTTGATCGCCGGGTGGAAAAAATCCGGTGATGCGCCCAAGCCGTACGCGGCCGGGTCCTGGGGACCGATGAGCTCCATTGCTCTGATCACGCGGGATGGGAGGTCGTGGTATGGCGATATCTGAATTGAAACTGCCTCAGGGCGTCAGCGCCCATGAGTTCAAAAGCCCGGTGCTGCTGGCCGAAGGCCTGGCGCTGAATGTGGCCAAGCAACTGAGTGACGCGATCGACGCGCGCGGCACCGCGACCTTGGTGGTTTCCGGTGGACGCAGCCCGGTGGCGTTTTTCCAGCACCTGGCCAAGCAGACGCTGGACTGGTCCAAGGTTGTCGTCACCCTGGCCGACGAGCGCTGGGTACCGGTTGAACACACCGACAGCAATGCCGGTCTGCTCAAGCGTTACCTGTTGCAAGGTCCGGCGGCCAAGGCTCAGTTCCTGAGTCTGTACAGCGCCACCGCGAACCTTGAGCTGGCGGCCGAGCAGGCCGATCGCTTGCTCGCGGAATTGCCGCCGATCGACGTGCTGATACTCGGCATGGGCGACGACGGTCACACCGCCTCGCTGTTCCCCAACAGCCCGAACCTGGTCGATGCCTTGAAAGTCGACGGCAGCCGTCGCTGCTGGCCGATGCTGGCGCCGACCGTGCCACACCAGCGCCTGACCATGAGCCGCGCGCTTCTGGCCTCGGCCAAGACCACCGTTCTATCGATTTCCGGTCAGTCCAAGCTGACCACCTTGAGTGCCGCATTGGCCGGTGACGATGTCGCCGCCATGCCGATTCGCGCGTTTCTGCAACCTACGTTAGAGATTTACTGGTGCCCATGAGCCAAGGAACAGCCGCTATGACAACCCCATCCCCGACCGTTTCCATGGCGGACAAAGTTGCCCTGATCGACAGCCTCTGCGCCAAGGCGCGGATCCTGCCGGTGATCACCATCGCTCGCGAACAGGACATTCTGCCGCTGGCCGACGCCCTCGCGGCCGGTGGCCTGACAGCCCTGGAAGTGACCCTGCGTTCACAGTTCGGCCTCAAGGCTATCCAGATTCTGCGCGAGCAACGCCCGGAACTGGTGACCGGTGCCGGCACTGTGCTGGATCGCAACATGCTGGCGGCTGCCGAAGCGGCCGGTTCACAGTTCATCGTCACGCCGGGCATCACCCGTGACCTGCTTGAAGCCAGCGTCAACAGCCCGATTCCGCTGTTGCCAGGCATCAGCAACGCCTCCGGCATCATGGAAGGCTATAGCCTGGGTTATCGCCGCTTCAAGCTGTTCCCGGCGGAAGTCAGCGGCGGTGTCGCGGCCATCAAGGCCCTGGGCGGCCCGTTCGGCGAAGTGAAATTCTGCCCGACTGGCGGCGTCAGCCCGGCCAACATCAAGAGCTACATGGCGTTGAAAAACGTGATGTGCGTGGGCGGTAGCTGGATGCTTGATCCGGAGTGGATCAAGAACGGCGACTGGGCCCGCATTCAGGAATGCACCGCCGAGGCACTGGCGCTGCTGGACTGATCGGCTTTACCAAACACTTCGTTGTGTGTTCTACGGCTTTACGGTGCGCTTGGTCGGTGCACCGTTTTTTTTTGCCCGATGAAAACCCTTTTGGCTGTCGACTCGCTCTTTGTAGCAGCTGCCGAGCTTGCGAGGCTGCGTTCGGCTGCGAAGCAGTCGTGAATCCGGCTTACGCGGTCTGCCTGACGTACCGCAATCTCTGGTTTTACGACTACTACGCAGCCGAACGCAACCTCGCAAGCTCGGCAGCTGCGGATCGACATCATGCGATACATAGTTACCGCGTCTCGCTGCTCGGCCAGCGTTAACCTGCGTTCATCTTATGGAAGAGAGAACGTCATGGACGACAACAACCCGGTTTCATCCTCACCAACGGTTTACCTGCTTTCACCCGAACAGATCGCCGGTCCTTATTTCCGAAATCCGAAATTGATCAGACGAAACATCAGCGAAGGGATGGATGGCATCCCCTTGGTGCTGAGGCTGGCGATTGTCGATGCCATGACGGGGCAGCCGGTGACAGACGCCCTGGTGGATATCTGGCATTGCAACGCACGCGGGGCGTATTCGGGCTGGAGCAAGGTCAATCCGGACAAGGCAGTCGACGTTGGCGACATAGGCTCGATCCCGCGTACCGACGACGACACCTACCTGCGTGGCGGGCAGTTCACGGACAAGAACGGCATCGTGCGGTTTACCACGATCTATCCGGGGTTCTACGCCGGCCGTGCCCTGCACATTCACGTCGTGGTACGCATTATGGAAGGCAACAATTATCTGGAAGAGCGGCATGTCGCCTGGGTCGGTCAGCTCTATTTTCCCGAGGTGGCCTCGCGCTCGGTGCTCAACGCCAGGGAGTACCGCGGTCGAGCCGTTTCGCCGCTGACCAACGATCAAGACTTTTTCTATGAAAACATGGGCGGCGAAGCCTCGACCTTGAACATTCACACCCTGGGTCGAGACTCGAATGAAGACGGCTACTTCGGGCACATGACCATCGGTATCGACACATTCGCGGTGTCGACGCAGATCAAACCCGAGGATTTCGACAAGTACACCGTATGACGTCAGCGCAGTTCGGTCAGCGCCCGGGCCAGCAAATCCATGTCTGCAGCCGTGGAAGTGAGCCCCGGCGTTATGCGAATGCACGGACCACTCGCGGCACCACTGCGCGCCACGGTAAACAGGTTGTAGTCCTTGAGCAGCCGCTCGACCATCGCCTGTTGATCGACATGCCGGGTAAAGCGCATCGAGGTGATGCCGCAATACAGTCGCGGGTCGTCCGGGGTCATGACGTCGATCCCCGGCAACTCGCGTACCGCGCTCACCCAGCGGTTGCGCAGGTAATTGAGCCGAGCGCCCTTGGCGGCGGAACCGCCCATGGCCCGATGTTCCTCGAACACCAGTGGCAGGGTCAGCAGCGCCGGGATGTTGGGCGTGCTGTACGGCATGCGGGCGCGAATGTCGGTAACCGGGAAATGCATCTCGCCCATGTCCGGGTCGATGTCGACCAGGCGTTCGGGGGCGATGTAAATGAAACCCAGGGTCAGCGGCGCACCGATCCATTTGTGCAGGTTGTAGCCAGCAAAGGCGATGCCCAGTGCATCGAGATTGAACTCGAGCTGGCCGAGCGCATGGGCGCCGTCGAGGATCACTTCGATGCCATGTTCCCTGGCGGATGCGGCAATGGCCTGCACCGGCATCACCAGACCGGTGCGATGGGTGACGTGGGTCAGGGCCATCAGTTTGAGTCGCGGATAACGCACGAAGGCTTCGCGGTAAGTGGCCAGCAAACTGTCGAAACTGGCGGGATGCGGGTGTTCGATCTCGATCACCTCGACCCCGCGATGACGTGCCAGCCAGCGCATGGCCCCTTTGACTGTGTCGTATTCCAGATCGCAGATCAGCACCTGATCGCCCGGCGTCAGACGGTTGTAGTTGCGGATCATCGATTGCAAACCGTCCGATGCGTTGCGGGTGAGGGCGACGGTGTCGGCGGGTACGCCCATCAGCTCGGCGAGCTGTTTGCGAATCTCCAGGCTTTCGCCCTGTTCGAAGCGTTGGCGCACATGCACCGAGTTGCTGCGGTTGATGAGTTCGATGTTGCGCTGATACTCCTCGACCACCGTGCGCGACATGCGCCCGAAGTACCCGTTTTCGAGGTTGACCGGGCCGGGTTCAACCGCGTATCGGTCGGCAAAGGTTCGCCAGAAGGCTTCATCACGGGCGCGGCGGGTGTTATCGGGCATGGGCTACTCGGTCAGGATCAATGGCGGGGGGCAGGTTTGCCATGTTTGGCGCGTAGCGGTTCGAGCAGCTCCGACAGGCCGTTGTGATCGATTTCCTGCATCAAGGCCAGCAAGCCGCCGAGTTCGCCATGGGGGAAACCTTCCCGAGCGAACCAGTTCAGGTATTGGCCGGGGAGGTCGGCAATGATCCGGCCCTTGTATTTGCCGAAGGGCATTTCACGGGTAATCAACAGTTCGAGCTTTTCAGGGTTCATCAATCAGTCGTCTTGATTCAAACAGTCTGGAAAATACAGGCATTCTGCATGCAGGCCAAATGACAGATCATGCAAAAAAAGCGGATACAGATTTCTCGTTAAACGATAAGTGATTGAAATATAAAGGATAAGTTGTCAATTCAAAGCTGGCATGCAGGGTGCAGTAGCTATTGCATCTTTCATCAACCCGTGAGGAATTGAAAATGACCGACATGAATAAAGAAGCCATCTCTGTACTCAACGACCTGATTGAAACCAGTAAAGACGGTCAGGAAGGGTTCAAGACTTGCGCTGAAGACATCAAACATCCAGAACTGAAATCGCTGTTCATGCAGCGTTCCGCCGACTGCGCCACTGCGGCTTCCGAACTGCAAGCGCAGGTGCGTGCGCAGGGCGGCGATCCAGAAACCTCCACCAGCGTCAGCGGTGACTTGCACCGTCGTTGGGTCGACGTGAAAGCGATGTTCACCGGCAAGGATGAAGAGGCCGTGCTGAACGAAGCCGAACGGGGTGAAGACCATGCACTGAAGGCTTACAAAGAAGCCATCGAAAAAATCAACAAATACAACCTGGTGGGCATTCGTGACCTGGTTGAGCGTCAGTACCACGGCGTGCAACGCAATCACGATCAGGTAAAAGCCCTGCGTAACCAGGCTCGCGCACGCTCGTAAGCGTTCGTTGTCTGTCAAAAACGCCAGCCAGTCTGGCGTTTTTTTGTGTCTGGGAATTAGCACTGGACGGCTTATAGTTAGCTAGCTAATAATTTGTTTTTCAAGTGACTGAATCGAACCCGACTATCGTTAAATCGCCTTTTCCAAGAGTTCTTTACGTGCCCATCACCTTGCAGGCTTTGTTTGCGCCTGACCGCCGCGCCTTACAGTTCGCGATCAAAACGTTGATCGGCGGCGGCCTGGCGCTGTGGCTGGCATTGCGCTGGGGCCTGGAGCAGCCGGCCTGGGCGTTGATGACGGCGTTCATCGTCGCCCAGCCCTTGTCCGGGATGGTGGTGCAGAAGGGCCTGGCGCGGTTGCTGGGTACTCTGGTCGGGACGATCATGTCAGTGGTGTTCATGGGGTTGTTTGCCCAGACGCCTTGGCTGTTTTTGTTGGCCTTGGCGTTATGGCTGGGTCTGTGTACGGCGAGTTCGACATTGCTGCGCAGCGCCTGGTCCTATTCATTCGTGTTGGCCGGTTACACGGTGGCGATCATCGCGCTGCCGGCCATTACTCATCCGCTGACGGTGTTCGATCAAGCCGTGGCTCGCTGCACCGAAATCTGCCTGGGCATTCTTTGCGCCACCGCCGCCAGTGCGCTGCTCTGGCCGATGCGGGTCGAACGGCAATTGGCGGATCAGGCGCGGGCAGCCTGGCAAAGCGGGATGAACGCCGCGCATGCGACCCTGGCCGGGGATGGTCAGGCGCGTAAAGGCTTGCTGGAAATCCTCGGGAGAATCGTCGCCGTCGATGCCCAGCGCGAGCATGCCTGGTTTGAAGGTGGCCTGGGTCGGCAACGGGCGCGGGCGATCAGCGGCTTGAGCCAAAAGCTGTTGATGTTGCTGCGCATCGCCCGTTCGGTGCGCCGTCAGTGGAAGCAATTGGAACCCCAGGAAGCCGAGCAACTGTTGCCCTGGATGACCGAAGTCCAAGAGGCGCTCGCCGGCTCCGATACCGCCACCCTCCAGGCCTTGCGGCCTCGGTTGCTCGACGCCTCCCACGGTCCGGACATCAGTTCTGCACAAAGTTATTGCCTGGTCCGTTTCACCTTGCTGATCGATACGGCCATGGCGGCGACGGCGGCGTTGAGAGCCGTTGAGGAGGGCAAGGAAACGGTCGATCCACCGAGAACCCTGACCCCGCACCGCGACCTGTCATTGGCGCTGATTTTCGGTACCCGAAGCGCGCTGGCCTTTCTGGTGGTCTCGTGCTTTTGGCTGGCGACGGCCTGGCCTGCCGCTTCGGGTGCGTTGGTGTTGACGTGTGTGGTTTGCAGTCTGTTCGCCAGCCGCGAGAACGGTGCGCAAATCGGCATGAGTTTTCTGCGCGGGATCCTGTTGGCGATTCCCGCGGCGTTTTTCGTCGGACAGATTCTGCTGCCGCAATGGAGTGGTTTTGCGTTGCTTTGCATGGGCATGGGCGTGCCGTTGTTTCTCGGTGCATTGGGCATGGCCAAACCGCAGATCGGCGCCACGGCCACCTCATTTTGCCTGCACTTCATTGTGTTGGTATCGCCGCTCAACACGATGAAGTTCGACGTCGCCACCTTTTTCAACAGCGCTCAGGCCATGTTGGTAGGGGTCGGTGCCGCGGTGCTGGCGTTCCATTTGTTGATCCTGCGCGACCCGACGTGGCATGGCCGACGTTTGCTGACGGCAACCCTCGACGATCTGGTGCGCCTGACCCGGCGCAATCTGCGCGGTGCCGAAAGCTGGTTTGGCGGACGCATGGCCGACCGCTTGCTGCAATTGGCGCGGCACTATCCCGAGTTGCCGGAACCGGCGCGCAGTCGCTGGGACGATGGCTTGCTCGGCCTGGACATCGGCGACGAACTGCTGCATTTGCGTTTGAGTCTGGCGGTGGCGCAGGCACCGGTCAGTGCGCCTCAGCGGCTTTATCTCGAGCAGCTGGAAAAAATCCTCGAGCAAGGCCCGACCGGCAGTCGCGCCGAGGCGTTGGCGCAGCCGAGCGAAGAGTTCTTGAAGACCTTGTATGCGTTGCCCCCCAGCGATGCGGTGAAACTGGCCCAAGGCGCGGTGCTGCAATTGCAAAGCAGCTGGCGCGCCTGGTGCCGTCAACAGGAGCAAAGCCATGGGCTTGCGTGAGTGGTCGGTGGGTGGCGTGCTGCTCAGTCCGTTTCTGATTTATGTGTTGCTGGCGCTGCTCGTGACCGGGGCCTTGCGCATGCTCTTGCGCCTGACACCGTTGGGCCGCTGGATCTGGCACGAAGCATTGTTTGATTGCGCCTTGTACGTCTGTGTATTGACCTTGATCACCGTCGTCCTCGGACCTTTATAAGGAGTTGAAAATGCGTACACCCGTACGTGTCGCGGTCACCCTGATTCTGGTAGCGGTGGCGATTTTTGCCGGCTTCCATTTGTGGCAGTACTACATGCTCACGCCCTGGACTCGGGACGCGCGGATCCGCGCTGACGTGGTGGTGATTGCGCCGGACGTCTCGGGTTGGGTGCGTGAACTCAAGGCTTTTGATAACCAGCAGGTAAAGGCCGGCGACTTATTGCTGAGCATCGACCGCGATCGTTTCGAAGCCGCGCTGGAAAAGGCGCAAGCGGTGGTGCAAACCCGTCAACAACAGCTCAATTTGCGTGACCGCGAAGCCAGCCGCCGCGCTGCCCTTGGTCCACAGGCAATCAGCGCCGAACTGCGTGAGAACGCGCAAATCAACGCCGGCATCGCCCGTGGCGAACTGCGCGAAGCTCAGGCGGAAGCGAAGGTCGCCGAACTCAACCTCGCCCGTAGTCAGGTCCATGCGCCCCGCAGCGGCCACATCACTAACCTGCGTCTGGCCGAAGGCAACTACGTGAATGCCGGGCAATCGGTAATGGCGTTGATCGACGATTCGACTTTTTATGTGCAGGCGTATTTCGAAGAAACCAAGCTGCCGCGGATTCGCGTCGGCGATCCGGTGAAGGTCTGGTTGATGAGCGCGGGGGAGGCATTGCAGGGGCATGTGGAAAGCATCAGCCGTGGGATTACCGATCGCAATACCACGCCGGATGGGCAGTTGCTGGCGGAGGTGGAGCCGACGTTTAACTGGGTGAGGTTGGCGCAGCGGATTCCGGTACGGATCAAGATTGATCAGTTGCCGGAGGGGATGAGTTTGAGTTCGGGGATGACGGCAAGTGTGCAGGTTGGGGAGGGTGAGCGGTCGCGGTGAGTTTTAGATCGATGCCTGATTTAAGAACCACCCCTCACCCCAGCCCTCTCCCCAGTGGGGAGAGGGGGAAAGGGGGCCGATCGGGGGCTTTTCAGAGCCTGAGTTCGACTCGAACTCTCAGGTCGATGTAACCCGAAAGTACACCTCGGTAGGTCCCCTCTACCCCTTGGGGCGGTCCGACGTTTCGGGAGGGTTAGGGTGAGGGGTGGATTCAGCTGACACCCCTCCCCGAATCAGCCGATGCTGATTGCCGGCAGCTTAGGCAACGTCACCGTCTGCTGCTTACGCGGCGCCAGAATCTCCGCCTCGCCATCCACCACCAACTCATCACGCTGGTTAAACACGCGAGTGGCAATCCGCACACGAAACTTCGGCAGCTTTTCGAGAATCTCCAGACGCACGGTCAAGGTGTCGCCAATCTTCACCGGTTTCTGAAAGCTCATCTGCTGACCGATATAAATAGTCCCCGGCCCAGGCAACTCGCAGGCAACGGCAGCGCTGATCAGCGCACCGCTGAACATGCCGTGAGCGATGCGCTCCTTGAACATGGTGCCAGCGGCGAATTCAGCGTCCAGGTGCACCGGGTTGTGATCGCCGGACATCGCGGCGAACAACTGAATGTCGCGCTCTTCGACCGTCTTGCTGTAGCTGGCGGTCTGGCCGACTTCAAGGGCTTCGTAAGGGGTGTTGGTAACCTGGGTCATCTGTTTCAATTCCTGTCACGAATAAATAAATTCAAAAAAACTATTCCGATCTGGGTGGCCGACGGTGGCTCAGCGCCTGGGCGATCCAGCTCAACACGTCATTGATCACTTCATCGCGGTTGCTCTCGTTGAACAGTTCATGCCGTGCCTGCGGGTAAATAGTCAGTTGCAGGCTCTGGCTGCCGGCCGCGCGCAGCGCTTGGGCCAGATCTTTCAGACGTTTGCCTTCGCTCACCGGATCACATTCACCGCCAATGACCAGCAACGGCAGGCCCGGATCAATCTGAGCGAGATTGGACGCTTTGCTGATTTGCTGCAACCCACCGAGTAAATCGATCCACAGTTGATTGGTGCAGCGAAAGCCGCAGAGCGGGTCGTTGGCGTACAGGTCGACCTCCGCCGGGTCGCGGCTGAGCCAGTCGAACTGGGTGCGTACCGGTTTGAATTTCTTGTTGAACGAACCGAACGACAGCCATTCGATCAGCGCGCTGCGACCCTTCGGGCCCTGGCGCAAGCGTTCTAACCGCGCAATCTGCCGCGCCGCGCGATAGAGCGCCACCGGTTGGAAGTTCGACCCGCTGAGAACGGCCCCATGCAGGCTGGCGCTGTGGTGCAGCAGATAGGCCTGGGCGATATAGCTGCCCATGCTATGACCTAGCAGCACGATGGGTATGCCGGAATGCTGTTGGCCGATGTGCTGGTTGAGGCTCGCCAGGTCGCCGACCACCTTGCACCAACCGTCATCGTCGGCGAAATGGCCGAGTGTGCCGTTTTCGGCAGTTTTGCCATGTCCACGCAGGTCCAGCGCGTACACACCGTAGGCCTGATCACAGAGTTTTTCCGCGAGACGCGCGTAGCGGCCACTGTGTTCCGCCATGCCGTGGGCCAACAGGATCACCGCTTTTAAAGGCGCGGCGGGCAGCCACTGGTTGACGAAGAGGCGACTGCGGTCACTCGCGGTCAGCCAGAAAGTGTCGTGGATCATGGCGGTTCCTTTGCTCGGGGTCGAAACATTGTATAGCGCATCCCGTCGCTGGCGTCTGATCAGGCCACGCCGTGGCAGCAAGATTCACACGATCAATGTCGACCGTGCGCATATTTGCCTGATTCGCCATAGCTGCTAGTGTCCGTGAAGCTCCGCTTTTCGCTTTTTGTTTTTCGCTTTTGTTTTACAGGAAGGACAGAAAAGCGGCCCCGGATAGGTTCAGGTAAAGAGGACAAGAACAATGCAACCTGATTTCTGGAATGACAAACGCCCGGCCGGCGTGCCCCTGGACATCGATCAAGGGGCCTACAAGTCGGTGATCGAGGTGTTCGAGCGTTCCTGCAAGAAATTTGCTGACCGCCCGGCATTCAGCAACATGGGCGTCACCCTGACCTACGCCGAACTGGAACGCTACAGCGCAGCGTTCGCCGGTTACCTGCAAACCCACACCGACCTTGTGCCCGGGGATCGCATTGCGGTGCAGATGCCCAACGTCCTGCATTACCCGATTGCCGTGTTCGGTGCCTTGCGCGCCGGGCTGATCGTGGTCAACACCAACCCGCTGTACACCGCGCGGGAGATGCGTCATCAGTTCAAGGACTCCGGTGCCCGGGCGCTGGTTTACCTGAACATGTTTGGGCAGAAAGTCCAGGAAGTGCTGCCCGACACCGACATCCAGTACCTGATCGAAGCGAAGATGGGGGACCTGATGCCCGCCGCCAAGGGCTGGCTGGTCAATACCCTGGTGAGCAAGGTCAAGAAGATGGTCCCGGCGTATTCCCTGCCGCAGGCCATATCCTTCAAGAGCGCGCTACGTCTGGGCCGGGGGCTGGGCATCAAACCGCTGAACGCCGGCCTCGACGACATCGCCGTGCTGCAATACACCGGCGGCACCACTGGCTTGGCCAAGGGCGCGATGCTGACCCACGGCAACCTGGTGGCGAACATGCAACAGGCGCGAGCGTGTCTGGGACAATTCGGCAAAGACGGCCAGCCGTTGCTGCGCGAAGGGCAGGAGGTGATGATCGCGCCGCTGCCGCTGTACCACATCTATGCCTTCACGGCGAATTGCATGTGCATGATGGTGACCGGCAACCATAACGTGCTGATTACCAATCCACGGGACATCAAAGGCTTCATCAAGGAGCTGAAGAACTGGCGGTTCTCGGCGTTGCTGGGGCTCAACACGCTGTTCGTCGCGCTGATGGATCACCCGGACTTTAAGACTCTGGATTTCTCCAGCCTCAAACTCACCAACTCCGGCGGCACCGCGCTGGTCAAGGCCACCGCCGAGCGCTGGGAACAGCTCACCGGTTGCCGCATCACCGAAGGTTATGGCCTGACCGAAACCTCGCCGGTGGCCTGCACCAACCCGTACGGCGACAAATCGCGGATCGGCACGGTCGGCCTGCCGGTGCCGGGCACCACGCTGAAGGTCATCAACGATGAAGGCATCGAGCAGCCACTGGGCGAGCGCGGCGAACTGTGCATCAAAGGCCCGCAGATCATGAAGGGCTACTGGCAGAAACCCGAAGCCACCGCCGAAGTGCTGGATGCCGAAGGCTGGTTCAAGTCTGGCGACATCGCGGTGATCGACCCGGACGGTTTTGTGCGCATCGTCGATCGCAAGAAAGACATGATCATCGTCTCGGGTTTCAACGTGTACCCGAACGAAATCGAAGACGTGGTCATGGCTCACCCGAAAGTCGCCAACTGCGCGGTGATCGGCGTGCCGGACGAACGTTCGGGGGAGGCGGTGAAGCTGTTTGTAGTGGCCCGCGAATCGGGGGTCAGCCTTGAAGAGCTGAAGGCTTACTGCAAGGAAAACTTCACGGCGTACAAAGTGCCCAAGCACATTGTGTTGCGTGAGTCGTTGCCGATGACGCCGGTGGGCAAGATATTGCGGCGGGAGTTGCGTGATATTGCGTAACCGGTCGTAGACCGAGGTGCTGCCAAAAGATCGCAGCCTTCGGCAGCTCCTGCTGGGGATCGCATTCCTTTGTAGGCGCTGCCGAAGGCTGCGATCTTTTGCTTATAAGCCCCGTATTTATGGGGCTTTCAAGGCTATATAGAATCTTTGCTCTAAAATGACTGCTTGATATTCTTGAGTCATTAAAGTGACCGTGGAGGCCGCTTTTGGCTCTAGTCGGCCCTTGGCAAAGCTGCTACTCTCGGCGCGCTTTGTGACTTCTCGGCCTATATAAAAAGCCAGACTCACCAACAAACACACACCAATAATAATCGCATCGAATGCGGTGATGAATTCGCGTTGCTGAGGAGTGGGCTTCCATGATCGAAGACTTTTGGAAGGATAAGTACCCTGCCGGGATTGCTGCCGACATCAATCCGGACGAGTATCCGAATATTCAGGCGGTGTTGAAGCAGTCCTGCCAACGCTTTGCCGACAAACCGGCATTCAGCAACCTGGGCAAGACAATCACCTACGGTGAACTGTACGAATTGTCCGGTGCCTTTGCCGCTTACCTGCAACAGCATACCGACTTGCAGCCGGGCGATCGAATCGCCGTGCAGCTGCCCAACGTGTTGCAGTACCCGGTCGCCGTCTTCGGTGCCATCCGTGCCGGGCTGATCGTGGTCAACACCAACCCGCTGTACACCGCGCGGGAAATGGAACACCAATTCAACGACTCCGGTGCCAAAGCCCTGGTCTGCCTGGCCAACATGGCGCACCTGGCCCAGACCGTCGTGCCGAAAACCGGCGTCAAGCACGTGATCGTCACCGAAGTGGCTGACCTGCTGCCGCCGCTCAAGCGCCTGTTGGTCAACAGCGTCATCAAGTATGTGAAGAAGATGGTCCCGGCCTATCACTTGCCCAAGGCCATCAAGTTCAACGACGTACTGAGCAAGGGCCATGGCCAGCCAGTGGCTGAAGCCAACCCGGCCAGCAGCGACGTTGCCGTGCTGCAATACACCGGCGGCACCACCGGCGTGGCCAAGGGCGCGATGCTGACCCACCGCAACCTGGTGGCGAACATGCTGCAGTGCAAGGCGCTGATGGGTTCCAACCTCAATGAAGGTTGCGAGGTCCTGATCACGCCGCTGCCGCTGTACCACATCTATGCCTTCACCTTTCATTGCATGTCGATGATGCTGATCGGCAACCACAACATCCTGATCAGTAACCCGCGCGATTTGACTGCGATGGTCAAAGAGCTGTCGAAGTGGAAGTTCAGCGGTTTCGTCGGGCTCAACACGCTGTTCGTCGCCCTGTGCAACAACGAAGGTTTCCGCAAGCTGGACTTCTCGGCGCTGAAAGTCACCCTGTCCGGTGGCATGGCCCTGCAACTGGCCGCGGCCGAGCGCTGGAAAGCGGTCACCGGTTGCGCCATCTGCGAAGGTTACGGCATGACCGAAACCAGCCCGGTGGCCACCGTCAATCCCATCCAGAACATCCAGATCGGCACCATCGGTATTCCGGTTCCGTCGACCCTGTGCAAAGTCATTGACGATGCCGGCGTTGAACAGCCAATGGGCGAAATCGGTGAGCTGTGTGTGAAAGGTCCGCAAGTGATGAAGGGCTACTGGCAGCGTCAGGAAGCCACCGATGAAATCCTCGACAGCGAAGGCTGGTTGAAGACCGGTGACATCGCGCTGATCCAGCCTGACGGTTACATGCGCATTGTCGATCGCAAGAAAGACATGATCCTGGTCTCCGGTTTCAACGTGTACCCGAACGAACTGGAAGACGTGCTCGCGACCCTGCCGGGCGTGCTGCAATGCGCAGCCATTGGTGTGCCGGACGAGAAGTCGGGCGAGGCGATCAAGA
Organism: Pseudomonas sp. LB3P25; assembly: GCF_054897985.1. Classification (NCBI taxonomy): domain Bacteria; kingdom Pseudomonadati; phylum Pseudomonadota; class Gammaproteobacteria; order Pseudomonadales; family Pseudomonadaceae; genus Pseudomonas; species Pseudomonas sp. LB3P25. Next base: position 1,728,910 of record NZ_CM142711.1, read on the forward strand.
TCTTCATCGTCGCCAAACCGGGCGTGACGCTGACCAAGGAACAGGTGATGGAGCACATGCGCGCCAACGTCACCGGTTACAAAGTGCCGAAAGCCGTGGAGTTCCGCAACGCGCTGCCGACCACCAACGTCGGCAAGATCCTGCGTCGCGAGTTGCGCGACGAAGAGCTGAAGAAGCTCGGCGTCAAGAAGGTCAGCGCGTAACAAACAAAAGCCCCGCAGATGCGGGGCTTTTTGTGGGCACTGATATGAGTGGGCTTCTGTGGCGAGGGGATTTATCTGTGGCGAGGGGATTTATCCCCGTCCGACTGCGCAGCAGTCGTAAACCCGGCGAACGCGGTGTTCCTGCTGAAATGTGGTTGCAGGTCTTTGGGGCCGCTGCGCGACCCGACGGGGATAAATCCCCTCGCCACAGGTTTCTCTATATTGCTTGAGGGGGTGTTACAGGCGGAACTGCGCGAAATTGACGTTGGTACCCGCCGGGCGCATGTCCTGGAGGTATGAGTCCTTGTCGGCGCTCAGTTCCAGGCTCAAGGCCGCCTTGCGTTTACCTTCGTTGCGCACCACCAGGCCTTCGAGCTTCTCCCGAAGGAATACCGTCGGCACTTTCAGGTGCAGCAGTTCGTCGGTATCCGGGGTGTGCATCAACAGGTGAATCCATTCGTACTGACCAACGGCCAGGCGCGCGACCGGAATATCAAACCACCAGATGTTGCGGTTGCGGTTCAATTCGGTGAAATGGCAGTTGTTGACGCCAAGCACAGCACCGCCAAGTTCCTGGTTTCTGCGGGCAATGGCCTGCTTTTTATCGAGTTTCATAACATTCCTACGGGATTGGATCTTCAGCGCCATGGCCTGAATACGTTACGCATTCTCGGGGGAAAGCCTGCAAACATAAAGCCCAACCTGTGCTTAACGATGAAATCTGGCCGTGAAAATAAATGAAACTCCGCTCAACGGCTGCCGGTCAATCGTTACGTAATGACTTTCCCGTTGAATGTTCACAGGAGAAAACACCATGAGCAGCACTGGCGATAAAGCAAAAGGCTTGGCCAACGAAGCAGTCGGCAACGTCAAACAAGGCGTCGGCAAGGCCACCGGTAACGACAAAATGCGCACCGAAGGCGTCTTGCAGGAAAGGAAAGGCGAAGCCCAGCAAGCGGTCGGCAAAGCCAAGGACGCAATCAAGAAAGGCATCGACAAGGCGTGATCAGGCCTTTGATGAGCAACAAAAACGGCCATCCGCGGATGGCCGTTTTTGTGTCAGCCTGAACTTGCACAAGGAAATTGTTTCAAACTCGCCAAGTAGGCTACTTTGATGTAGAAAACGGCCCCTGAGTCGCCACGACTTCGACCAAATTTGCGGCGAAAGGAGACGCTAATGTTTTTCCCACACATGAAAGGTCTGCCCATACACCGTGTGATGGTGCGCACGGTCACCGAGTTCGTCGACGACGAGATGTCGACCTATGCCTCGGCGCTGGCCTATCAGATGCTGTTCTCGCTGTTCCCCTTCATTCTGTTCCTGATCGCCCTGATCGGTTTCCTGCACTTGCCGGACTTCTTCTCCTGGCTGCGCCTGCAATCGGAACTGGTCCTGCCGCCCCAGGCGCTGGAACAGGTGAACCCGGTCATCGACCAGCTCCAGCAATCCAAGGGTGGCTTGCTGTCGGTGGGTATCGTGATTGCCCTGTGGACCGCGTCCGCCGGTGTGCGACTGATGATGAGCGCGATGAACGCCGCCTACGACGTGGTCGAAGGCCGTCCGGCGTGGAAGCGTTTCCCACTGTCGATTTTCTACACCATCGGCATTGCCGGCATGCTGCTGGCGGCCGCCGCGCTGATGGTGCTCGGGCCGCAGGTGATGGAATGGATCGCCTCGCAAGTCGGCCTTGAAGAATTCATCGTGACCCTTTGGACTATCGTGCGTTGGCCGGTGGTCGTGATTCTGTTGATGATGGCGGTGGCGCTGATTTACTACGTCATGCCCGACGTCAAACAAGAGTTTCGCTTCATCACCCCGGGTTCAGTGCTGGCGGTGGTGGTGTGGATCATCGCGTCGCTGGGCTTCGGTCTGTACGTCAAGACGTTCGCCAACTACAACGCGATGTATGGCAGTATCGGCGCGATCATCGTGCTGTTGCTGTACTTCTACATTTCCGCCGCAGTGCTGTTGCTCGGCGCCGAGATGAATGCGGTGATCGAACACATGTCCACCGAAGGCAAGGACCCTGGCGAAAAGGTCCCTGGCGAGCACAGCCACGAACCCAAACACCACGTGTCGGGACTGGGTCGGGATCACTCGATCAAGCCGACCACTGACGAAGTCATCAAATGATCCGTGAAATTCTGAAAATGGGCGATGAGCGCCTGCTGCGCATTGCCCCGCCGGTACCCGCCGAAATGTTCGACAGCCCCGAGCTGTGGCAATTGATCGACGACATGTTCCAGACCATGGAAAGCGTCGGTGGCGTTGGCCTGGCTGCGCCGCAGATCGGCGTCGACCTGCAACTGGTGATCTTCGGTTTCGAGCACAGCGAACGTTACCCGGACGCCGAAGCCGTGCCGCAGACGATTCTGATCAACCCGCTGATTACGCCGTTGAGCCCGACGCTGGAAGAGGGTTTCGAAGGCTGCCTGTCGGTGCCCGGCCTGCGCGGCGCAGTGGATCGCTATCAACAGATTCGGTACGAAGGTTTCGACCCCAAAGGGCAGCCGATTGTGCGCATCGCCTCGGGATTCCATGCGCGCGTGGTGCAGCATGAATGCGATCACCTGATCGGCCGGTTATACCCGTCGCGCATCAGTGACTTCAGCAAGTTCGGGTTTACCGAAGTGATGTTTCCGGATCTCGACCCTACTGCAGACGACTGATCCGAAAACACCACAAACCCCTGTGGGAGCGAGCAGGCTCGCTCCCACAAGTCGAACTCACCAACGGTTCCAGGCCCATGGCGATCATCGGTTTGCTGCGCGCGTAGCGGCTCAAGCGTTCGGTCATGGCGTAAGGCATTTGCGGATCGAAGGAAAACCCTCGGCGTTCATAAAAGCCCCGCAAGTCGGGGTGGCAGAACAGCCAGACCGGTTGGTCGAGACCGCGCACCGCCTCGGCGATCAGCGCCGCAGCAATGCCCTGTTCGCGGCAGGCCGGATCGACAAACAAACCCGTCAGCCAATGCCCGTCCGCCACCGGTCGCAAACACAGTGCGCCAATGATCTCCTCGCGCCTGGCCACCCAGAGTTGAGCGTCGCGGACCGCTTTCATCGACGATTGGTGAGCGCGATAAAACTTGTTCATCAAAGGCCATAAAGGCTCGGCGAGCAAGGTGTATTGGGTGTTGGGCATGGTCTTCAACTGTCGGTGCGCAAAGCGGGCGATTATAAAAGAACGCGCGCGCGGGGATAGGTGTATACCTGATCTCACATCCCGTATGAGTGGAGTACGTATCATGGCCAAAGGCATGGATTCAAAAAAAGCGGCAAAGAAGAAACCGGCGAAAACCGCCGATGAAAAGCGTGCGGACAAGAAGGCCAAGAAGGTGGATGTGTTCGGTCATTGATCCCGCGACAAGGGAGCCCGGCCTCGGGCTCCCGCTGATCGTTCCCATGCTCCCGCGTGGGAACGATCCTTAAAATAATCTGCAAGATTTCCCTGCGCCATTGCACAGAAGGGGACTGGTCCCCGATCTGAGCAACGCCATGCCCCATTACTTCGATACCGCCCACCGTGAAGAAATCGAAACCCTGCGCCAACGCCTGACCGCTCGTACCGAGTGGCCGACCTGGTTGCTGCTGATCGGCGTGTACGTCGGCTGGTTCAGCATCGTGCTCGCCAGTGGTTGGTTGGGCCTGTGGTGGAGCACTGTGCTGTTGATTCCGTTGGTGGTGCTCTGGTTGTCGGTGCAGCACGAATTGCTTCACGGTCATCCCACCCGCTGGACATTGCTGAACAAGATCCTCGGCTACGCGCCATTCGCCGTGTGGTATCCCTACACCCTGTACCGCGACAGCCATTTGCTGCATCACCGCGACGAAGACCTGACCCTCCCGGGTCGCGATCCGGAAAGCCGTTACCTGAGCGCCGAGCAGTGGCAGGACAGTTCACTGTTCGAACAAGGCCTGCACTGGCTGAACAAAACCGTGCTCGGACGCTTCGCCCTCGGTGCACCGCTGGCCTTGCTGGCGCTGGCCCGGGAAGAGTGGCAGCGTCTAAAAGCAGGTGAGCGGCAGGCCTGGTTGATGTGGTGGAGTCACGGCGCGCTGACCCTGCTGATGTTGCTGTTTATCGACCGCCACAGCGTGCTTCCGGTCTGGCATTACCTGTTGCTGATCAGTGTACCGGCGCTATCGATTGCAATGATTCGCTCTTACTATGAACACCGTCCCCATGCCGAGCCCGAGCAAAGGACGGTCATCAATGAAGCCGCCTGGCCGTGGCGATGGCTGTTCCTCAACCTCAATCTGCATTTGGTGCATCACGACTTGCCAGGGCTGCCCTGGTACGACTTGCCCCGCGCCTACCACGCGCGTCGCGAGCAATGGCTGGCGCGCAGCGGCGGGTTTCTGGTGCAGGGTTATGGGCAGTTGTGGCGCCGGCACGGGGTGAAGGCCATCGACAGCCCGCGCCATCCGTTTCACTGATTTTTATGATCGACACCTGACCCCTGTGGGAGCGAGCCTGCTCGCGATAGCGGTGTTACTGGCAACCTCAATGTTGAATGTAATGACCTCATTCGCGAGCAGGCTCGCTCCCACAGTGAAATTTTGTCGCCTGGAAGGTTTCGATGACTGAACACATCGCCGAACTACTGATGTACGTCGCCCCCGAGCCGATCCGCGCGGCCAACGAGCGCTGGCTGACGCGAATTCTCGAGCGACTGGGTGCCACCCGCCGCAACGCCGAGGGCCTTTCGCTGATGGACCTCTGGCTGTCCCCGCACTTGCTGCTGACCCAAACCTGCGGCTACCCGCTGATGACCGCGTTGCGCGGGCGGGTCCGGGTCATCGGTCGTCCTCGCTATGAACTGCCGGACGCCAACGGCGGCAACCATTGCAGCCTGCTGCTGAGTCGCGCCGATGATCCACGGCGCAGCCTGCCGGCCTTTCGCGACAGTCGCGGGGTGATCAATGGCGAAGACTCCAACAGCGGCATGAACCTGCTGCGTCACCGGCTCGCTCCATTGCATCGAGACGGGCAGTTCTTCGCCAGTGTCGGTATCAGCGGTAGTCACCGCGAAAGCCTGCGCTGGTTGCGTGAAGAGACAGCCGACCTGGCGGCCATCGACAGCGTCACCTTTGCCTATCTGGCGCGGCACGCCGAAGAAGAAGTGGCCGGCCTGCGGGTCATCGCGCGAAGTGCGTTCAGTCCGACCTTGCCGTACATCACCGCCGCGACGGTCACCGATGAACAGGTTGAGGAGCTGCGGCAAGTGATGAACACGACGTTGCAGGAATTGCCCGAAGTCAGCGAAATACTCGGGCTGCAAGAGATTCTGCCGGCCAGCGAAAGCGACTATCAGATTGTGCTCGACTATCAGCAAGAGGCTGAGACGTTGGGGTTTGGGCGATTGCGGTAGGCAGAAGAAAAAGATCGCAGCCTCGCTTCGCTCGACAGCTGCTACAGATGTACACCGATTTCCTGTAGCAGCTGTCGAGTGAAACGAGGCTGCGATCTTTTGATGTTTAATTCTAAAATAGAATATAAAAATGCTTTTTAAATATTATTAATGAATAAGGCTCCTTGCTAGGATCGCGTCACCGGATCACCGGACATTCAGCGACCCCTAACCCTTGGAGCCTCTATGTCCGGCACCGACCTTTCCCATCGCAACGACGTGGGCGGATTGTTCCGCGCGCATTACCCCTGGCTGTGCGCACGGTTGCGCCGGCACCTGGGCGCCAGTTCCAGCGTCGAAGACATCGCTGCCGAAACCTTTTTACAGCTGCTCGAATCGCCGGGGCTGACCCCGATCCGCGAGCCTCGCGCCTTGCTCACTACCATTGCCCAGCGGTTGATCTATCAGCTCTGGCGCCGCCGTGACCTGGAACGCCAACACCTCGATCAACTGCAACACATCGATCAGCAGCAAGCGATCTCGCCCGAAGAACGGGTGCAACTGACCCAGGCCTTGCATGGCCTCGAGCGCACGCTTGAGCGCTTGCCGGGCAAGGTTCGGGCAACGTTCCTGTTGTCGCGAATCGAGGGTCTGACCTACCCGCAAATCGCCGCCGAACTGGGCATTTCCCAACGCTCGGTCAGCGTTTACATGACTCGTACCCACGCCCTGTGCGCCCGGCACAGCGCCAACCAACCCTTGAATGCCCTGACCCAGAGGTCCGCATGAGATCGATCAAAACCCTGCTCGGCAGTTCGCTGCTGGCCCTGAGCCTTGTGGCTACCCACGTCCCCGCAGCGGAAAAAACCGCGCCGATCCACTTCGGCGACATCACTTGGGAAAGCGGCAGCCTCATCACCGAAATCCTGCGATTGATTGTCGAGAAAGGTTACGGCTACCCGACCGATACCTTGCCGGGCAGCACCGTCACCCTCGAAGCGGCGTTGGCCAAGAACGATATTCAAGTGATCGGTGAAGAGTGGGCCGGGCGCAGTCCGGCGTGGGTCAAAGCCGCCTCGGAAGGCAAAGTGTTTGGGCTGGGCGACACGGTCAAAGGCGCCACCGAAGGCTGGTGGGTGCCGGAATACGTGATCAAGGGCGACCCCGAACGCGGCATCAAACCCCTGGCCCCGGAGCTGAAATCCGTCGCCGACCTGGCGCGCTACAAGGACGTGTTCCGCGACCCGGAAGACCCGAGCCGTGGACGCTTCCTCAACAGTCCGACCGGCTGGACTTCGGAGATTGTTAACAGTCAGAAACTCAAGGCCTATGACCTGACCGGCAGCTTCGTCAACTTCCGCACGGGTTCTGGCGCCGCACTGGATGCCGAGGTGGCTTCGTCGATCCGTCGTGGCAAACCGGTGCTGTTCTACTACTGGTCGCCGACGCCGCTGTTGGGGCGTTTCAAACTGGTGAAACTCGACGAGCCGGCCTTCGACGCCGAGGCCTGGAAGACCCTGGCCGACGCCAATAACCCGAATCCAAAAGGCACGCGTTCGATGCCGGCGAGCCTGGCAATCGGCGTGTCCGCGCCGTTCAAGGCGCAGTACCCGGACCTGGTGGCGTTCTTCGAAAAAGTCGACCTGCCAATCGATCTGCTGAACCAGACGCTCGGCCAGATGAGCGAAAAACGCCTGCAACCGCGCCAGGTGGCCGAAGCGTTTTTGCGTGATCAGCCGCAAGTGTGGAAGGGCTGGGTGCCGGGTGACGTGGCTACCAAGGTGAGTGCGAGTTTGTAGTTTTTTCCTGATGTTTTTGCGGTGCATGAGCTACCGCATTCGTCGGAACGCCGCCCGGAGCCGGCTCGCTCCCACAGGTGATTTCGGGAAGAGATCCCCTTGTGGGAGCGAGCCTGCTCGCGAATGGTCTTAAGTCCTACACCCACTCCGCAGCCAACGCCGCCTTAACGGCTGGCCTCTGGTCAATTCTGGACTGAAACCGCACTAACGCCGGCCACTGATCCAGATCAATTGCAAACAGTGGCGCCCAGCGCAACACCGTAAACAAATACGCATCGGCAATGCTGAATCCGTCAACCATCAAATATTCCTGGCGCTCCAGCGTCTGGCTCAACACAACAAACCGCTTGAACAGTTTCGCTTTGATGAGCGCTTTCACCTCATCCGGGAACTGCGCACTGAACAGCCAACCCAGCCCGCCATGAATCTCGGTCGAGACGAAATTCAGCCACTCCTGCAACCGCACTCGCTCGAACGTCCCGTTCGCGGCAGCCAGGTTCGCCTCGGGTCGCAGGTCTGCCAAGTATTGCAGGATCGCCGGGCCTTCGGTCAGCATTTGGCCATTGTCCAGTTGTAAGGCCGCGACGTAACCCTTGGGGTTGATGGCGAGGAAGTTGTCGCCGCTGGCGGTTCGCTTGGTGGTGTTGTCGACGCGGATCAATTCGAATGGCAAATCCAGTTCGCGCAGCACGATATGCGGCGCGAGCGAGCAGGCGTGTGGGGCGTAATACAACTTCATTGGCAGGGCTCTGGCTGGGGATTTGCGCCAGTGTCATAGTGCGCGGCACCCTCGGTAAAATTAATCTTTCAGAAAGCGGCCATAAGGAAAGCTACTGCCATGATGAATCTGATGCATTGGCGAATGGTGGTGGCCGTGGCTGACACGGGCAACATCACCCGGGCTGCCGAGCGGGTCGGCATGACCCAGTCCGGTGCCAGCCAGGCCTTGGCGTTGATTGAAGAAACCCTGGGCGTTCAGCTGTTCAGTCGGGAGAATCGCCAGACCTTGCCGACGGCGATCGGGCTGTCTGTCATCGAACACGCGAGAACCATGCTCGGTGCCCTGGAAAACATCCGCAGCAGCGTCGATGCCACCAAAGACATTCAGCGCGGGACGATTCGCCTGGCCAGTTTCCCCATGGTGCTGGCGACTTTCCTGCCGCCGCTGCTGCGTCAGTTCAATCGGCTTTATCCCGGCATTCAGGTGGTCGCGCTGGAGGTCAGCGACGATGAAGTAGAAACACTGCTCGGCGCCGGACTGGTGGATGTCGGCGTGGTGTTGAACCCGGCGCCTGAGCGCAATGCCGGTCGGTTAGGAACTGATGCCTGGATGGCGGTGGTGCCCGGCGGCCATCCTTTGGCTCGCCGTTCCAATGAAGAAGGCGTCTCCCTGGCGGAGTTGGCGGAGCAACCTTTTGTACTGGCCACGGGCGGTTGTTCGACCAACGCTCGCAGTCTGGCAGCCGATGCCGGGCTGCAACTGCGCGACGTTCGGGTCGAGGTCCGCGAGTGGAGCAGTGCGTTCACCCTGGTGCGGGAAAACATCGGCGTGACGCTGGTGCCGGAGATGACGCTGCCGAGCCAACTTCAGGGGCTGCGCGTGGTGCCGGTCAAACCGCGCATCGATCGCGAATTTGCTTTGGTGGCCGCTGCGAATAAGCAACCTTCGGCTGCGGTGCAGGCGTTGATGGGCATGCTCGTTCAGAAATGACTCATACCGAAGCTTGTCCTCAATACTGGCCAAGCGGTGTCGAGTGCAGTTGAATCAGCCCTCACACAATCGATGTAATTGAATGGACTCGCCCAAGCCGAGGCGTCTGTGCGCCACGGTGGCATTCTTATAGAAGCCAACGACAGCGAGGGCGAGGCCATGAAAAAGCATACGACGATCAACCAGTCTTTGTCAGCCGATGCGGCGGCATGCACCACAGTTGCGGTGGATCTTGCCAAAAGGGTCTTTCAAGTGGCCGGGGAGGATGCCCTCGGTCAGGTGATATTCGAGGATCGAATCAAGTCACGCGAGGCCTTTCAGGTATTTCTTCATAAGCTACCAGTGAGCGTGACGGTGTTGGTGGAAACCGGGCCAGGCGCTCAGGCGTGGGCGCGGTTGCTGCAAACGCAGGGTAATCCAGTGCGCATCCTGCCGGCCCAGTTGGTTGCCAATCATCGCAGCGGCCCGAAAAATGATCGCAACGATGCATTGGCTATCTTGCGCGCAGGCCGCGATTGCAAGATCTCATCTGTACCGCTCAAGAGTGCGGCGGCGCTGGCGATGCAGGCTCTGCACAGGGCCCGGCAGGGATATGTACGGCGACGTACTGCGGTCGGCAATCAGATGCGCGGTTTACTGCTGGAACACGGTGTGGCCATGGCGCAGGGCGAAATAGCTATCAGCCAGCTCGTGCCTCGGGTACTGGAAGATACCACCCAACCGTTGCCCGATTTGCTGCGCGAACTGATCGCCGAACTGCTGGGCGAATGGAGTCAACTGGGCGAACGCGTCAACGTGCTGACTGGTCGGCTGGAAACAGCCGCGAAGGCGGACGAGACGGCGAAGCGGCTGATGACGGTGCGCGGCGTTGGTCCGATCATCGCCACGGCGTTGTTGGCCAAGCAGACCGAGCCTGAACGCTTCGCCAACGCCCGCTTGTTCGCCGCCTACTTCGGGTTGGTGCCCAGCCAGCACAGCAGCGGCGAGAAGGTCCGGTTGGGCAAGATGAGCAAGCATGGCGATGCTTACTTGCGCAGTCTGACGATCCAGGGTGCCCATGCCGTTTTAAGACAGCTACGACCCGATTCACAGCAGCCGGACGACCAACGTCTCCAGCGTTGGATATCCCGCCTGGGTCGCAAGGAGGCGGCGGTGCGCTTGGCCAACCGCAACCTGCGCATCCTCTGGGTGCTATTGCAAAACGACCAGACTTATCGTCGCCAGCCGGGCACTGGCCAGGAGGCTGCGATGAGTCACTGATAACAGAGTTCTGCCACCGGGGCGTTAAGCCGCTCCAACCCATGCTAAGAACATTGACCCCAGGTCAGACCGTCGCGGATTGATGCCTAAGCTGCTACTGGCCCTTGAGGCCTTACTGTAATCGGCATACCGCGAGCTTACCCAATGTTGGCCAGAAGCCGTTGAAGGCTTCCTCGAACAGGCCTCATACATAGATGCAACCGGGTAGCAGTGTTTAAAAGCGGGTTGAACGTGGGGGCGAGTCCATACATAGCAGCTGGCGCAGCCTGCGTTCGGCTCGGGCCGCGATCGGACGCAGCAATCGTAAATCCGGCTCATGCGGTCTACCTGACGAACCGCGGGTTCTGATTTTACGACTGCTTCGCAGCCGAACGCAGGCTGCGCCAGCTGCTACATAGGACGCGTTGCTTCAGCGCCGTTAAAGCGAAGCGAGAAACTTGTCGACCACCTGGCGGCTGCCTTTTTCGCTGCTGCTGTTTTCTTTCTCGGCCTGCGCCAGTTTGATCTTGTCTTGCATGCGCTCGGCAATCTCTTTACCGATCGCCAGTTGTTTTTCCGGCGGCATGGCTTTTACGTCATCTTCCGTCAGCCCCATCTCTTGCAGAATGCTGTCGCGCAACCGCTGCTCCGGCGTTTTGCTCATGTACGCCTTGAAGGCGTCCGTGGCTGTTTCAACATCGGCCGGTAGTTGGGCGGACGAGGCTTGCAGTCCCACACGGGTTTTGGCGAACGCCTCATCGATGTTGTCGCTGATCCTGGTCGCTTCGCTGACCTGCTGCGTGGCGATTTGGGTGGCGGAGTCCTGGACCTGTGCGCTGGCCTGCGCGGTTTGCGCTTGCACATTGTTTTGCAGGGCTTGCGTCATGGCGGCTTGAAGTCCGGCGGCGTCCGTGATCGGTTCGTCGCCGGGCCGCTTGGGGAGGGGCGGCACCAGGTTTTGTTTTGCACTGACCAACATGAGGGGTAGACCTTGTAGGTATTTGCGGTGCAGTGCTTTCAGCAAATAATGTGCCTAGTAAAAAATACTAATAAAATCAATTTGTTATGTTTTTTAAGCTCAGCGGGTAACCGAGGGGTTGCGGTCAAACCTTTGCCGCCAGGCGGCAGAGGTCGACCGCTCGTTGGATCAGCGATGGGCGATGTTTTCCAGTGCCAGGTTGCGGGTTCGCGGGCCGAACCAGCCGATGGTCAGCATCACGATCAACATGCTGCTGACAATGAACGCCAGCACACCCGGCGTGCCGAAGTGTTCGAGGAAAATCCCGATCAGCAAACTGCTGAACACCGTCGACAATCGACTGAACGAATAACAAAACCCCACCGCCCGGGCACGGATGTTGGTCGGGAACAATTCGCTTTGGTATGAGTGATAACTAAAGCTCAGCCAGGCGTTACAGAAGGTGATCATCACCCCGCAGAAAATCAGGCCGAAGGCGCTGGTTTGCCAAGCGAACAACGTGCCGAAGGTCATGGCACCCAAGGCCGAGCCGACAATCTGCCACTTGTTCTCGAAGCGGTTGGCGAACTTCACAAACAGCAACGGCCCGAGCGGGTAGGCGAGGGTGATGATGAAGGCGTACATCAGGCTGTGCGTCACGCTCACGCCCTGGCCGGAGAGCAGCGCCGGCAACCAGTTGCCGAAGCCGAAAAAACCGATGGCCTGGAACACATGGAAGACAATCAGCATCAACGCCCGACGGCGATACGGCGGCTGCCAGATATCAGCGAAACGGCCTGTGCCCTGGACATCCACCGCCGCCAGCTCCGGCTCATCCAGCGGCTTGCCCTGATCTTTCACGCAGCGGGCTTCGATGCTATCAAGAATCTTGCTGGCTTCGTCGAATCGTCCATGCTGGGCCAACCAGCGTGGCGACTCCGGCAACCGCGAACGCAGCCACCAGATGAACAGCGCAAACACCGCGCTCGCCAACACTACCCAACGCCAACCGGACACACCGAACGGCGCTTGCGGTACCAGCCACCACGACATCAGCGCCACTGCCGGCACCGACAGAAACTGCACGAAAAACGCGAAGGCAAATGCCGAACTGCGCATGCGCTTGGGCACCAGTTCCGAGAGGTAGGCGTCGATGGTCACCAATTCGATGCCCAGCCCGATACCCACCAAGAAGCGCATGCAGATGATGCCGATTGCTGAACTCTGAACGCCCATCGCCACTGTTGCGACGGTGTACCAGATCAACGCAAATGTGAAGATCGCGCGTCGGCCGAAGCGGTCGGCCAACGGGCTCAACAGACTCGCGCCAAGGAACAACCCGAGGAAAGTCGCCGAGGCGAAGGCGGCCTGATCGGAGAAGCCGAACACGCCTTGGCTGCCGGTGGCGAAGATGCCGTCGCGAATCAGGCCGGGGCTGATGTAGGCCGTCTGGAACAGGTCATAGAGCTCAAAAAAACCACCGATCGAGAGCAGCGCCACCAACCGCCAAATCGTGGAGACGGCGGGGAGTCGGTCGATGCGGGCGGAAATCTGCGCGGCCCGAACGGGGTCGATTCCGTCAGGTTGAGTAAAGGCGGGGGAGTGGGCAGTCATGGGCTGATCCAATGCTTATCGTTGGAGAAGCTTAGCCTGCTATCGGAAATAAATGATTGTGAATCTCGGCGACTTTGCGTCGAGATTCACTCAGTTATTGCAATGAATGTTTACATTTTAACGATTTGTAGCGAAGGAGCCGCTCAAGGCAGGCCGTTGCAGCCGTGTTTCAGGAATCCCGGGCGTTGTGCCAACCGTTGGAAATACTCGTCGATGGCCGGGTAGTCGGGGCGCTCCATCGGTGTCATCAGCCAGCGGTTGACCGACAACCCGATGACGATGTCCGCCAGTGTGAAGTGTGGCCCGGCGACATATGCTTTGGTGGCCGCGAGTTGATGCTCGAGGATGCCCATTTTCTGATTCCAGCCGCGTACGCCGGCGGCAATGTGATGCGGGTCCTGGAACTCCGGATCTTTGCGTACCAACGCCGTGAACGCATAGCTCCAGGAGGCATTGAGTTCGGTCGCTTGCCAATCCATCCACTGCTCTACCCGAGCGCGCGCCGCCGGATCGTGCGGCAGCAGATCGGTGTTTTGGTGTTTGCCGGCTAGATAGCGGCAGATGGTGTTGGACTCCCACAGCACGCCGGCCTCATCGATGATCACGGGCACCAGGGCGTTGGGGTTGAGCCTGAGAAACTCCGGTGTGTGGGTCGATGCAAAACCGCCGCCCCAGTCTTCACGTTCGTAGGCAACACCCAGTTCCTCACAGGTCCACAGGACCTTTCTGACGTTGATTGACGAGGCTTTACCCAGAATCTTCAGTGCATGTTCCATGGAGCTACTCCGTTAGCAGTTCGAGGCTTCGGGAATTAATAGTGTGCCTGCCAACGGGCGACATCAAGCACCTGTGGCGAGGGGGCAAGCCGTAGCGCGATCTGTAATTGAATGGACTCGCCCAAGCCGAGGCGTCTGTGCGCCACGGTGGCATTCTTATAGAAGCCAACGACAGCGAGGGCGAGGCCATGAAAAAGCATACGACGATCAACCAGTCTTTGTCAGCCGATGCGGCGGCATGCACCACAGTTGCGGTGGATCTTGCCAAAAGGGTCTTTCAAGTGGCCGGGGAGGATGCCCTCGGTCAGGTGATATTCGAGGATCGAATCAAGTCACGCGAGGCCTTTCAGGTATTTCTTCATAAGCTACCAGTGAGCGTGACGGTGTTGGTGGAAACCGGGCCAGGCGCTCAGGCGTGGGCGCGGTTGCTGCAAACGCAGGGTAATCCAGTGCGCATCCTGCCGGCCCAGTTGGTTGCCAATCATCGCAGCGGCCCGAAAAATGATCGCAACGATGCATTGGCTATCTTGCGCGCAGGCCGCGATTGCAAGATCTCATCTGTACCGCTCAAGAGTGCGGCGGCGCTGGCGATGCAGGCTCTGCACAGGGCCCGGCAGGGATATGTACGGCGACGTACTGCGGTCGGCAATCAGATGCGCGGTTTACTGCTGGAACACGGTGTGGCCATGGCGCAGGGCGAAATAGCTATCAGCCAACTCGTGCCTCGGGTACTGGAAGATACCACCCAACCGTTGCCCGATTTGCTGCGCGAACTGATCGCCGAACTGCTGGGCGAATGGAGTCAACTGGGCGAACGCGTCAACGTGCTGACTGGTCGGCTGGAAACAGCCGCGAAGGCGGACGAGACGGCGAAGCGGCTGATGACGGTGCGCGGCGTTGGTCCGATCATCGCCACGGCGTTGTTGGCCAAGCAGACCGAGCCTGAACGCTTCGCCAACGCCCGCTTGTTCGCCGCCTACTTCGGGTTGGTGCCCAGCCAGCACAGCAGCGGCGAGAAGGTCCGGTTGGGCAAGATGAGCAAGCATGGCGATGCTTACTTGCGCAGTCTGACGATCCAGGGTGCCCATGCCGTTTTAAGACAGCTACGACCCGATTCACAGCAGCCGGACGACCAACGTCTCCAGCGTTGGATATCCCGCCTGGGTCGCAAGGAGGCGGCGGTGCGCTTGGCCAACCGCAACCTGCGCATCCTCTGGGTGCTATTGCAAAACGACCAGACTTATCGTCGCCAGCCGGGCACTGGCCAGGAGGCTGCGATGAGTCACTGATAACAGAGTTCTGCCACCGGGGCGTTAAGCCGCTCCAACCCATGCTAAGAACATTGACCCCAGGTCAGACCGTCGCGGATTGATGCCTAAGCTGCTACTGGCCCTTGAGGCCTTACTGTAATCGGCATACCGCGAGCTTACCCAATGTTGGCCAGAAGCCGTTGAAGGCTTCCTCGAACAGGCCTCATACATAGATGCAACCGGGTAGCAGTGTTTAAAAGCGGGTTGAACGTGGGGGCGAGTCCATACATAGCAGCTGGCGAAGCCTGCGTTCGGCTGCGCAGCAGACGTCAATTCAACCGGCACGGTGCTTCAGGAAGACCGCACTCTCAGGTTTTACGACTGCTTCGCAGCCGAACGCAGGCTTCGCCAGCGGCTACATAGAGCGTGTTTCGCGATCCCGCTCGCCACGTCAGGTACTCTCGCGCACCTTCAACTCAAACCCCATGTCCTGCACCGGTTTGGCAACCGTGTTGCCAGCCATCAACGTCAACATCTGCTCCGCTGCGCGCCGGCCGATGGCTTCTCGCGGGGTGCTGATGCTGCTCAGGCGCGGCACCATGTGCGCCGAGGCCGGCAGGTCGTTGAAGCCGAGGATCGCCACTTGTTCGGGGATCTTGATCCCGCAGCGCATGGCTTCGAGCAGTGCGCCCTGGGCCAGGTCGTCGTTACCGAAGAAGATCGCGTCGACATCGGGATAAGTGGCGATCAGTTGCAGGAACAGTTCGCCGCCGAGGCCGACGGAGGAGGCGCGCGGGGTCAGCACTTCCAGGTCAGGGTCATACAAACCGGCCTTTTGCAGGGCTTTACGGAAGCCTTCGCCGCGCAGCAACGTGCGTTGATCCAGTTGCGCGCCGATGTAGGCCAGGCGTTTACGACCGCGTGACAGCAAATGTTCGGCCGCTGTCTCGCCGGCAGCAAGTTGCGAAAAACCCACGCAATTGAGCCCGGCGGCGCTGTCCAGTTCCATCATGTACACACACGGAATGTTGCTCGCCTCGATCATCCGGCGCGAACTTTCGGTGCGGTCGAAACCGGTCAGCAGCAAACCGCGAGGCTGATACGCCATGTAATTGCGCAGCAGGTTTTCTTCTTCATCACGTGAGTAGTGGAAGTTCCCGATCAGCACCTCAAAGCCTTTGGGGCGCAAAACCTGATGAATGGCTTCCAGTGTGTCGATGAACAATAAGTTGGACAGCGATGGCACCAATACCACCACCGAATGGCTCTGGGCCGAGGCTAACGCGCGGGCGGCAGGGTTGACCACGTAGTTGAGGTCGAGGGCGGCTTTCTGGACTTTTTCCACCAGTTCGGTGGCCACCGTGCTGACCCCGCGCAGGGCGCGAGAGGCGGTGATCGGGCTGACACCGGCCAAGCGTGCGACTTCGTTCAAAGTGGGGCGGCCAGTGGTGCGCGTATTTTTATCGTTTTTAGGGGAGATCATCGGACGGCTTGCCAAACAAAATTCGAGGCACTAAGGTAGCGCTGTCTCGACGCAGCTGCAAATGCGTGAGCGGGGTTTGCCTGATCCCCGTTTTTTGGCGTCGAGAACGAACATGCTGCAACCCACAAAAATGACAAAAAGGCGTCGGCAACTTCTGCTTTTGTTCTAGTGTCATAACTGGCAAAGGTAGCGCTGTCTGCGTGCTGAGGTGTTACATGAATCATCCCATCACCGCCCTGGTCATCATGGGCGTTGCCGGTTGCGGCAAGACTTGCGTCAGCGAGGCCTTGTGCCAACTCAGCGGCGCGACCGCCATTGAAGGCGACACTTTCCACCCTGCCGCCAATATCGAAAAGATGAGCGCGGGTATCCCCCTGAACGACGACGACCGTGCCGGCTGGCTCGACAGCCTGTGCGATGAATTGCGCCGCGTTGACGCCAAGGGCGAACGCCCGGTGCTGACCTGCTCAGCCCTCAAACACATTTACCGTGAACGTCTGCGCAGCGCCTTGCCTGGCCTGGGCTTTGTGTTCCTTGAACTGACCCCTGAAGTCGCCGCTGATCGTGTCTCCCATCGGCCGGGCCACTTCATGCCATCGACCTTGATCGACAGCCAGTTCGCCACCCTCGAATCCCCCGTTGGCGAGCCCCTGACCCTGGCTCTGGACGCGTCCAACCACAGCGTCGACCAATTGGCGAAGCAAGCTCATGACTGGTGGCAGGCTCATGGCCTGAAACACGCCGTATGAGTTTTGCCCGAAGAGATAGCGCTGTCCTGATGGCTTGCGAATTACCCGCTTTAATAACAACAACAACCAGGAGACACCCCTAATGTTTGGCATGTCCCACGAGACGTTCCTGCTGCTAGACGCAGTGGTCACGGTGATCGGGCTTATCGTCCTGATTACCAAGTTCAAGCTTCACCCGTTCATTGCCCTGATCATCGCCGCTGCCTTTCTCGGGCTGACCTCCGGCATGCCGATCGGCACCATCATCAAGGCGTTCCAGGACGGCTTCGGTGGGGTACTCGGTTTCGTCGGGATCATCCTTGCGCTGGGCACCATGCTCGGCAAAATGATGGCCGAGTCGGGCGGGGCGGATCAGATCGCCCAAACCCTGATCCGAGCCTTCGGCAAGGACAAGGTGCAGTGGGCGATGATGTTCGCCGCGTTCCTGGTTGGCATTCCGCTGTTCTTCGAAATCGGCTTCGTGCTGCTGATTCCGCTGGTGTTCATCGTCGCCCGGCGTACCGGCGTGTCGATCATCAAGATCGGTATCCCGCTGCTGGCCGGCCTGTCCGCCGTGCACGGTCTGGTGCCACCGCACCCGGGTCCGTTGCTGGCCATCGGCGTGTTCGGTGCCGACATCGGTAAAACCATTCTCTACGGCCTGATCGTTGCGCTGCCGACGGCTATCATCGCCGGCCCGATCTACGGTACGTTCATTGCCAAGTACATTCCGGGTCATCCTAACCAGGAACTGGTCGATCAACTGGCTCGCGAGCCAGAGGCAGCTGAGCTGCCGAGCTTCAGCATCACCCTGATCACCGTGTTGCTGCCGGTGTTCCTGATGTTGCTCAAGACCTTTGCTGACGTGGTCCTGCCGGACGGCAATTTCTTCCGCACCTTCATGGACCTGATCGGTCACCCGATCTCGGCGCTGCTGCTGGCGTTGCTGCTGTCGCTGTACACCTTCGGCCATCGTCAGGGCATGGGCTCCAGCAAAATTCTCAAGTTGCTCGACGCGAGCCTTGCGCCGACCGCCGCGATCATTCTGATCATCGGTGCCGGTGGTGGCTTCAAGCAGATGCTGGTAACCAGCGGCGTGGGTGACGTGATCGGCCACATGGCGGTGAACGCACAAATCTCGCCGATCCTGCTGGCCTGGCTGGTGGCGGCGGTGATCCGTATTGCCACCGGTTCGGCAACCGTGGCGACCATTACCGGCGCCGGCATTGTGGTGCCGGTGGTGGGGATGATTCCGGGTGTGAACCGTGAGCTGCTGGTACTGGCGACCGGTGCCGGTTCGTTGATCCTGTCTCACGTCAACGATGCGGGATTCTGGCTGGTGAAGCAGTACTTCAACATGACCGTGGCGGAAACCTTCAAGACCTGGACCGCGATGGAAACCATCCTGTCCGTGGTGGGCCTGGGCTTCATCCTGCTGTTGTCGCTGTTCGTCTAAGTACACCGCAAAACCAAATGTGGGAGCGAGCCTGCTCGCGAATGCGGTGTGTCAATCAACATCAACGTTGACTGACACGCCCCCTTCGCGAGCAGGCTCGCTCCCACAGTGTTATGTGCAGGGCGTCAAGATTTGCTGATTAGCCCATCCGCCCGGAACATCCCGCGAATTCCGCGTATGGCCTGACGAATTCGGTCCTGGTTTTCGATCAGCGCGAAGCGCACGTGATCATCCCCATACTCACCAAACCCCACGCCCGGCGAGACGCAAACCTTGGCCTCGGCCAGCAGTTTTTTGGCGAACTCCAGCGAGCCCAAATGCGCGTAAGCCTCGGGAATCTTCGCCCACACATACATCGACGCTTTTGGGTTTTCGACCATCCAGCCCAGCTCATGCAGGCCTTTAACCAGCACGTTACGGCGCTGGCGATACTGCTCGGCGATGTCTTTGACGCACTGCTGATCGCCTTCCAGCGCCGCAATGGCCGCGACTTGCAGCGGGGTAAACGTGCCGTAGTCGTGGTAGCTCTTGATCCGCGCCAGGGCGTTGACCAGTTCGGCATTGCCGACCATGAAACCGATGCGCCAGCCCGCCATGTTGTAGCTCTTGGACAGGGTGAAAAACTCCACCGCGATGTCCTTGGCGCCCGGCACCTGCATGATCGACGGAGCTTTCCAGCCGTCGTAGACGATGTCGGCGTAAGCCAGATCGTGCACCACCAAAACGTCGTACTGTTTGGCGAGGGCGATCACCCGCTCGAAGAAATCCAGTTCCACGCACTGGGCAGTGGGGTTGGACGGGAAGCCGAGGATCATCATTTTCGGTTTCGGAATCGAGCCACGAATGGCGCTTTCCAGTTCGGCGAAGAAGTCCACGCCCGGAATCAACGGCACCGAACGCACCTGAGCGCCGGCAATCACCGCGCCGTAGATGTGAATCGGGTAGCTCGGGTTGGGCACCAGAACGGTGTCGCCCTGGTCGAGGGTGGCCAGCATCAAATGCGCCAGGCCTTCCTTGGAGCCGATGGTGACAATGGCTTCGTTTTCGGGGTCGATATCGACTTCGTAGCGATCCTTGTACCAATTGGAAATCGCCCGGCGCAGACGCGGAATGCCCTTGGATGTCGAGTAGCCGTGAGTGTCTTCGCGCTGGGCGACGGTGACGAGCTTTTCGACAATGTGCGGCGGAGTCGGGCCGTCGGGGTTGCCCATGCTGAAGTCGATAATGTCTTCGCCACGACGACGGGCGGCCATCTTCAGCTCGGCAGTGATGTTGAATACGTAAGGGGGGAGTCGATCTATGCGCGCAAAGCGGCGCGGCGAACCTGGGTTAGCCATTGTTGCCTCGGATAACGTGAGCGCCCGGAACCGTCCGAGCGACGCTGGTCACTGCGGTGACCTGTGGCGGAATGTAAGGGTTGATGTGGCAAACTGTCCAGCGACTATGTAAACAAATTTGTCCGAAGGAAATCGGTTGATGGAATTTACCAGTGGCTTCTTGCTGAGCCTTTCGCTGTGCCTGGACATCGGCGTGGCCAACATCGCGATGATCACGTTGGCGATGCACCGTGGCTATTTTCAAGGCTTTGCGCTGGGGTTGGGGACGTGTGTCGGCGACTTGGTCTACGCCGTGCTGGCCTTGGCCGGGATGACCGTTTTGCTGCAATACGAAAGCGTGCGCTGGGTGCTGTGGATCGGCGGTTCGGCGCTGTTGTTGTACTTCGCGGCGAAGATGATCTATTCGGCGATTCACCATGAGGCGGTACTGGCGCAGGCCGAAGACGTGGGTCAGAACTCCCATCGACGGGAGTTTTTCCGCGGGATCTTCCTCGCCATGTCGTCACCCAGCGCCATTCTCTGGTTCGCTGCAGTGGGCGGCACATTGATCGCTCGTTCCGGCGGCGGTGGCGCCCTCAGTTCGGCGTTGTTTCTTGGCGGATTTCTGTGCGCCGGGGTGTTCTGGTGCGTCGCGTTGTGCTTCGCCGCGAGTCACGGCGGCAAGTTGCTGGGTGACAAACTGCTGCGTTACTCCTACATGGCATCGGCGGCGATCTTCTGCTATTTCGCGGTCTACGTGATCCTATCGGGTTATAACGAGTTCGTCGGCGCAGGTGCCGTCGAGCAGTTGCACGCACTGTAACTGGGCGAATCGGGTTTGGGTTCTATACTCCCAGCCGAACCCACTTTTTTGTTCCAGGAGTTGAGTCATGGATGAGCAAACAGGCGTCGAAACGGCCAAGCCACGCTTCGAGCACGGGCACTTCCTGCTCATTGCAGGGCTTGGCGGACGATTTACCCAGGAAACCTCCAAGAAAATCCCCGAACTCTGGGAGAAATTCATTCCCGAGATTGGCAAAATTCCCGGTCAAAAAAACGAAGTGACCTACGGCATCTGCTGCAATCCGGATGGCAAGGGCGGCTTCGAATACATTGCCGGCGTTGAAATCAGCAAGCTCGACGACCTGCCCGAGAAATACCGTTGGGTCGAGGTCCAGCCTCAGCACTACGCGGTGTTCGAGCACAAAGGCTCTCTCGATCAGTTGCCCCAGACCTTCCAATACATCTGGAAAACCTGGCTGCCGCAGTCCGGTTATCAGGCGGCGGACGCGCCGGAATTCGAACGCTACAGCGAAGACTTCAACCCGAAGCTCAACACCGGCGTGCTGGAAATCTGGCTGCCGCTCAAGCCTTGATTCCAGCGGGAGGCGGACCCGTCGTCCGCCTCCATCTCGTTACTTGCCTTGCTTCATCCGTCGCGCCCGCAACAGGTCAATCGTCAACGTGATGAAGCCAAACGTGCTGATGCCCAACAGCATAAGAAGTCCGATCTGAACGCTGCTCATGGTGAGTTCCCCCTATTGATGGCCAGAGACAGGACACATCAATAATCCGGACCGACGAGCAATGACAGCGCCTATACGCAGGCTTTACGGCGACTGTGGTGATCGATATGAACACCTTATTAATTTATGATCCCCAGCCTTCCCCTCGCTGATTTCGAGCTGCCATGAACACCGTCATCCGCCACGTCACACCTGCTGATCTGGACCGCTGCTACGCTATCGAAACCGTTGCCTACGAAGGCGACGAAGCCGCGACCCGCGAGAAAATCGCCACGCGCATTGCCACTTGGCCCGAAGGTTTCATCGTGGCTGAAGTCGACGGCGTTGTAGCCGGTTTCATCAATTCCGGTGCGGCGTTTCAGGTGGAAATGTCGGACGAGGCGTTCAAGGAACTGATCGGCCACGACCCGGCCGGCCCGCACGTGGTCATCATGTCGGTGGTGGTGCACCCGGATTATCAGGGGCTGGGCCTGGCGAAACAGTTGATGGGCGAATTCATCGAGCGGATGCGCGCGTTGGGCAAGGCCAGCATCCATCTGATGTGCAAGGAGCGACACATTCCGCTGTATGCCGGCTTTGGGTTTGCCTACATCAAGCCTTCAGCGTCTGACCATGGCGGGATGGCGTGGCATGAGATGGTGTTGGAGTTGTAACAAATCTACCGAACACCGAAGATCCAATGTGGGAGCGAGCCTGCTCGCGAAAGCGGTGTGTCAGTCACGAATGATGTCGTCTGCCGCACCGCTTTCGCGAGCAGGCTCGCTCCCACATTGGTTCAGGCGTTGTGTCAGTAGAGGCTGTCTTGGGCATCGAACTGCCGCTCTTCGAGGCTGTTGAGCATCACCACCTCAAAAAATCAGACCCATGCGTCGTTCGTAACCGATCCGGCCCCTGTAGGCTTCGCCGCTGTCGACCCAGCCGAATTTTGCGTAAAGCGCGATGGCCGATTCGTTATCCGCATCCACTGACAACTCCAGCCCCTTTATTTCCGGAAACGCCTGACGCGCGACGTCCGGCAGGGCTTGCAGACAGGCCTTGCCATAGCCTTTGCCCTGAGCCCGATGATCGACTTGCAGCGCATGCAGGGTGGCGCTGTGTTCATCGGCCCAGGCCGGCAACACGGGCGGGCGCTTGAGCAGCAGAAAGGCCACGGGAACATCCTCGACCAGTAGCGCAAATCCTTTGACGCCGGGGCCGGGTTTGGACAGCAAGGTGTGCAACGCACCGTGGATGTCGCCGGAGAACTTGATTTGTTCTTTGTGAACTTCAATGGCCTCGACTTGCTGACGCTGGAGCGCGTTCAGGCTGTCGTAAGGCACGAGTCGGGCTGTCACTGGAGTGTCCTTTTTCCACCATAAATGTGTTTCGAATTCTAACGAGTTTGTGTTCCTGGATTATTTTTATTTCGGCTGTCGATTTGGCTTTTCGCCAGACGACTAAGGGTGTCTTCACCACAAAAAACACGGAGAACCACCATGAACGCTACCCACGAAATCCAGACCCTGATCGACACCTATCGTCAGGCGGTCATCGCCAAGGATGTCGAGAAACTCATGCCCCTGTATGCCGAGGACATCGTCTCCTACGACGCGGTCAAAGCCCTGCAATTTCGGGGCAAGGCGGCCTACCGCGCGCATTGGCAGGAATGCATGGAAATGTGCCAGGGCGCGCACAAGTTTGATTTCGACCATATGAACATCGTGGCAGACGAGCACATCGCCTTCGCCCATTGGCTGGCCCATTGCGGCGGCACTAACGAGAAGGGCGAAACCCAGGCCTGCTGGATGCGCGTGACCGCCTGCTATCGGCGCGACGATGGGCAATGGCGCATTGTCCATGAACACTGGTCGGCCCCGTTCGACATGATGAGCGGCACGGTGCTGTTCAACCTGGAACCCTGAGCGTCGTGCTGATTCGTCGGGAATGTCGCGAAAGCGCCAATCTGCAGCCATAGTTCATCAGTTCGATTCAGGAGAGCCCCATGAAGTATTTATGCCTGGTCTACAGCAACGAGCGCGAGTTGCACTCGCTGCCCGAAAGCCCGAATGACGCTGAATGCATGGCCTATGCCGAGTCGATCCAGGGCAGCGGCCGGATGGTCGCCGCCGAGGCGCTGGAGTCGGTGCAAACCGCCACCACCGTACGCATGCGCAACGGGAAAATGTCGATCACCGACGGCCCGTTTGCCGAAACCAAGGAGCAGTTGGCCGGCTTCTACCTGATCGATGCCAAAGACCTCAATGAAGCCCTCCAGGTCGCCGGCAACATTCCGGCGGCCCGGGTCGGTTGTGTCGAGGTGCGTCCCGTTCGCCAGTTGAATCCCTGAATAACCCTCACAAAACAGGAGTCCTGCATGAGCCCGCAACCCTATAAAAAACAGCCTGCCGAGTTCGAGTTATCGATCAGCCGTCTGATCGACGCGCCACGCCAAAAAATCTTCCGCGCCTGGACCGAGCCGGCCTTGCTCGTCCAGTGGTGGGGTCCTCATGGCATGACCACGCCGGAGTGCGAAATGGACCTGTGGGTCGGCGGCCAGTTTCGCACCCTGATGCGCGCACCGGACGGCACCGAGTACCCGACCATGGGGGTGTTTCTGGACATCGTTGCCCCTGAACGGCTGGTCTTCACGGACGCTTTCATCCCCGGCTGGATTCCTTCGGGCAAGCCGTTCATGTCGGCCGAAGTGACGCTCGAAGATCGCGGCGGCAAAACCCTCTACACCGCCCGCGCCATGCACTGGAGCTTCGAGGATCGCCAGGCCCACGAGGCCATGGGGTTTCATGACGGTTGGGGACAAAGCCTCGATCGACTGGTGACGTTGGTGACCGAAGGCATGCCGGACTGATGTCCGGCGAGTCGGTACGGGCGCGGGTCGAACAGGTTTACCGCGAAGACTCACGGCGGATCCTGGCGACCCTGATCCGTTTGCTCGGCGATTTCGACCTCGCCGAAGAAGCCTTGCACGAGGCGTTTTTCGTCGCGGTCGAGCGCTGGCAGCGTGACGGCGTGCCGGACAATCCGCGTACCTGGCTCGTGTCCACCGGGCGCTTCAAGGCCATCGATGTGTTGCGTCGGCGCGCACGCTTCATCGCGTCGCAACCGATGTTGATCGCTCAACTGGAGGCGCTGGAGCAGGCCGACTGGAGTGACGAAGACGTGGAAGACGATCGCCTGCGCCTGATCTTCACCTGTTGCCACCCGGCACTTGCGGCGAACGCCCAAGTACCGTTGACGCTGCGGGAAGTCTGCGACCTGACCACGGAAGAAATCGCCCGGGCCTTTCTGTCGGCGCCAGCGACCATCGCCCAGCGCATCGTGCGTGCCAAGGCCAAAATCCGCGACGCGAAAATCCCTTATCAAGTGCCGACGTTGGCGGAATTGCCCGAGCGCCTGGACAGCGTGCTGCGGGTGATTTACCTGGTGTTCAACGAGGGCTATTCCGCGTCCATGGGGGCGGAACTGACCCGTGAGGATCTGACCCGCGAAGCGATTCGGCTCGGTCGTTTGTTGATGGAACTGCTGCCCGAACCCGAGGTGATGGGGCTGCTGGCGCTGATGCTGCTGCATGAGTCCCGACGCCCGGCCCGGACGTCAGCGAGCGGGGAGTTGATCGTGCTGGATGAGCAGGATCGTTCATTGTGGGACGCCGAGATGATTGCTGAAGGTTGCGCACTGGTGGAGCGCGCACTGACAACCCGGCACTTCGGGCCGTATTGCCTGCAAGCGGCGATTGCGGCGGTGCATGCCGAAGCGCCCACGGCGGCGGAAACGGACTGGCTGGAGATTGTGGGTCTGTATGACGTGCTGTTGGCGTTGGTGCCTTCGCCGGTGATCGAATTGAACCGTGCGGCGGCGATCTCCAAACGGGATGGGCCGTTGGCGGGGCTGGTGTTGGTTGAAGGGATTCTGGCGCGGGGGGAATTGCTGGATTACCACTTGGCACACTCGGCGCGGGCGGAGTTTTGTCGGCAGTTGGGACGGATTGAGGAGGCGCGGGGGGCGTATGAGCGGGCGTTGGAGTTGACGCAGCAAGTGCCGGAGCGGCGGTTTATCGAGGCTCGGATCAAGGCGTTAAAAGTGATGTGATTTCTCGGGCCTATTCGCGAGCAGGCTCGCTCCCACAGGGATTGGTGGTGTACACAAATTTTGTGACCACCACGATCCACTGTGGGAGCGAGCCTGCTCGCGAATGGTGGCACCGCTATTCCAACATCTTGCCTAACAACCAACTCCCCGCCGGCCCCGGCGGATGCAGCCGCGACCACAGTGCATCGACGAACACCGGTTTCGGCCAGCCGCGCACGTCCAGTTCCTGCAACGTCCCTGGCCCAAACCGCTCCACCAGCCACCGGGGCAACGGCGCCCAGCCGAATCCGCCCTGGGCCATTTCCAGCAGCATCAGATAACTCGGCGCCGACCAGACGCGCCCCTTTGCACGGCTTTCATACGGATTGACGATCGTCGCCAGACGCAGCTCCCGGTGTTGTTGCAACACGTCCTGATCGATGTGGCTCAGCGCCGCCAACGCATGCTCGCGGGACACGAACAGGGCAATCTCGGTCCGTTCTTCCACGGTCGAACTGACCAGGTCCGGCGGGTAACTGTCTTGTTTTTCGGCGAAGGCCACATGCGCTCGACCGCGTTGAACCAGCGCCACCAAGTCATCGCATTCGGCGATCAGGCATTCAAGTTCCAGGTCTGGATAGCGCTGCTCGAAAGCACTGAGCGCCGCTTCGAAACGGTCGGATTGATAGGTGTCGGAAATCGCCACGGTCAGTTTTGGCTCAACCCCTTGGGACAATTGGCTGGCGGTCATTTCCAGTCGGCTGGTGGCGGCCAGAATTTCTTCGGCCCGCTGCAGCATCACATGCCCGGCCGGGGTCAGGCTCGGCTTGCGGCTGCTGCGGTCGAAGAGTGTCAGGTTCAAGTCGATTTCAAGACTGGCCACGGCGGCGCTGATGGTCGACTGACTGCGGCTCAGTTTGCGCGCCGCGGCGGAAAACGAGCCTTGAGTCGCTGCCTGAACGAAGGCCTGCAACACTTCTTGAGAGGCCATGAACTATCGCCTTGATCGATGGTTATTGGTTATGAAGTATCGGTGTGAAGAAGGATCATGGCAACCACAGTCACTCAGAGGAGTCTGGCAATGAGCGCCAACAAATCCATCACTGAACGTATTTTTCAGGCCATCGGTTTCGAATTGCTGGCCATCCTGATCTGTACGCCGCTGCTGGCGTGGATCATGGACAAACCGATGCTCGAGATGGGCGTTGTCACCCTTGTTATCGCCGCCCTTGCTCTGGCCTGGAACGTGGTCTTCAACGGCCTGTTCGACCGCGTGCTCAAACACTACGACATCGTGCACAACGCGTGGGTACGCGTTGTGCATGCGCTGTTGTTCGAAGGCGGTCTGGTTGCGGTCGGTGTGCCACTGATTGCCTGGTGGCTGAACATCGGCCTGTGGCAAGCCTTCCTGCTGGACATCGGTGTGTTGCTGTTTTTCCTGCCGTACACCTACGTTTACCACTGGGTGTATGACGTGGTGCGCGAGCGGGTGGTAATGCGCCAGGCTGTCTCGGGATAAAAGCCAAAGATCGCAGCCTCGTTTCACTCGACAGCTCCTACAGGGATCGCATTCCAATGTAGGAGCTGTCGAGTGAAACGAGGCTGCGATCTTTTGATCTTGATGGCGTTTACAAAAACATCCCGCCCGACGCCTCTACGCGTTGGCCGTTGATCCACTGACTGCCCGGTGCCAAAAGCAATGCAATCGCAGCACCAATGTCATCCGGCTGACCGACGCGACCCAACGCGGTATTACCGGCGACATAGCTGTTCACGTCGCTGTTATCACGCACTGTGCCGCCGCCGAAATCGGTTTCGATCGCGCCAGGCGCCAGGGTGTTCACGCAAATACCGCGCGCACCGAGTTCCTTGGCTTGATAGCGCGTCAGCACTTCCATCGCACCTTTCATCGCCGCGTAAGCACCGTAGCCCGGCAAGCTGAAGCGGGTCAGACCGCTGGAAACGTTGAGGATGCGGCCACCGTCAGCCATCAGCGGCAGCAGGTTCTGGGTGAGAAAGAACGGCCCCTTCAGATGGATGTTCATCAGTAAATCGAACTGGGCGACGGTGGTGTCTACGAAGTTTGCATTCAGGCCGATGCCGGCGTTGTTGATCAAAAAGTCGAAGTGCTCGCAATCGAAACGGCTGCGCAAGACGTCGGCGACCTGGGTGGCGAAGTCGGCGAAGCGTTCACTCTGACCAACGTCGAGTTGCAGCATGGCAGCGCGACCGCCGAGGTTTTCGATTTGCGCGACCAGTGCCTGCGCTTCATCGGCCTTGCTGTTGTAAGTGCCAATGACGTCGATGCCTTGGGCTGCCAACTGCAGGGCTGCGTTTTTGCCAAGGCCGCGGCTGACGCCAGTGATCAGTGCGATTTTATGGTTCATGGGACTTCCTCAAGGAGCAGTGGGTGATGACGTGGAGGAAGTTTATTTATCCGTCCTGAAGTGATAAACAGGCTTGAATCGGAATCACTGGTCGGTTAATCCGAACAATAAAGGTCGACCCATGAACAAGCTGGAACTGCTGCGCACCTTCGTTCGCGTCACCGAGATGTCGAGTTTTACCCTCGCGGGTGAAAGCCTGGCTTTGCCCAGGTCCACCGTGTCCGAGCACGTCCAGGCCCTCGAAATGCTGGTCGGCACGCGGTTACTGCAACGCACCACGCGCAAGGTTCAGGCGACTCAGGACGGCCTGGTGTTGTACGAGCGCAGCAAGGATTTGCTGTCGCACATGGACGAAATCGAAGGGCTGTTTCGCCAGGACGAGGCGTCACTCGTTGGGCGGATTCGCATCGACATGCCGAACATTCTGGCCCGTCGGGTGGTGATGCCACGTCTGCCCGAGTTCATGGCTCAGCACCCCCATCTCGAGCTGGAAATCAGCAGCACCGACCGCCGGGTCGATTTGCTCAGCGAAGGGTTTGATTGCGTGGTGCGAGTCGGCGCGCAGCCGGATCAATCGGTGGTTGCTCGCCACGTGTGCGATTTTGCGATGGTCAACTGTGCCAGCCCCGCCTATCTGCAGCGTTACGGCGTGCCTGAACGGCTTGAAGATCTGGCGCAGCATCGGCTGGTCCATTACGTCGGCGTACTGGGTTCACGGTCGGAGGGTTTTTTGTACGAGCAAGAGGGCACGTTGCATCGAGTACCGATGGCGGGCAGCGTCACGGTCAACAGCACCGATTGTTACGAGTCGGCGTGTCTGGGCGGTTTTGGTTTGATCCAGGCGCCGTTGATGGGCATGCAGCCCCACCTGCTCAGTGGCGAGCTGGTGGCGGTATTACCGCAGCTCAGTGCGCCGTCGATGGAGGTCTCTCTTCTCTACGCCCGGCAACGGCATTTGCCGTTGCGGGTGAGAGCGTTCATGGACTGGCTGGCAAACCTCATCCAATCCACAACATGAAAAACAACACACTTCCTCTGTGGGAGCGAGCCTGCTCGCGATGAGGCCTCCACACTCAACATCATCATTGACTGTCAGACCGCTATCGCGAGCAGGCTCGCTCCCACAGGGGTTTTGTGTCAGACGTGGAAATAGCCTACGCAGCTGTCAAACGGCAAACGCTTAAGCTCGATCTTGTTCAGGTCGAGTACTTCGCGCAGGGCTTTGGTTTCGCCCGGGAAGTTGCGGTAAGCGACTTCGTCGAGTACCACGACCGCGCCTTTTGGCATGTACGGCAGGAAGGTTTCCAGCGCGACTTTGGTCGATTCATACAGGTCGGTGTCGAGGATCAGCATGGCCACGACCAGGTCCGGACGGGTTTTGACCCACTCAGGCACGGTCTTGACGATGTCACCCTTCACCAGCTCGCAACGCGGGATGCGGTTGACCGGGCGCAACAGGTCGTTGGCGTCGATCATGTCCTGGATCAGCGACTGGTCGGTGTCGGAGAACATGGTCTCGTTGACATCGGCCGGGTCTTCATTTTTGTCGATGCTCTGGAAACCTTCGAAGGTGTCGAAGCCAATGATCGAACGGTTGATCGCGTACGGCTCGAGAATCATCGACAGGTGCATGTAGAGCATCAGCGAGTTGCCCTTGTACACGCCGCACTCGATGATCGCGCCTGGTACTTCGGCGACTTTCTTGAACAGCTCCATGCGCGACAGTGCAGCGGTCACGCCGATGCGGTTGGCGAAGACGAACGGCGCGTCGGCCACGTACTCGGCATCGACCCGTTTCAGAACGTTGGCACGGGTTTCGTTGTACTGGGCCTCGGCGGGCGTGATGCGACGCTTGGTCATTGCTGGATTCCTTGGAAATTCGAAAAGTCGTGGGCGTGAAAATAGTCTTTGAAACCGGAGCCGACGTCAGGGCAGGCGCTGTCGACGTTGATCGCGCCACGCTTGTGCTTGAGGTCGTCGAGGTGCATCAGGCGGAAGTCCACGCTGAAGCGGGTTTGATCGGTGTGGTTGGCGACCGTGCCGTGCAAGTGCGAGCCGGAGAAGATCAGCATCTCGCCGGTATTGCCGGCGATGCGCACTTCAGACGCGGTGTTGATCGCCTCCAGCGGCACCGGGTGCATGCGGACTTCCTCTTTGAGGTTGTCCTTGGCTTTATGCCGCTGGTTGTTGATCCAGTCGTTGAGGCTCCATTCGCTGGAGGTGTTCTTCACCGGCACGTCGAAGTAGCCGGCGTTGATCATCATGGTCTGGTCGGGGCGAATGGTGTGCACCGGCATCCAGGTGTTGATCTGGCAATCGACGCCGCCGTACCAGGTGTCGCGATGAGGTTTGTAGGCGTAGCTGACACCGGCGTGCAGGTAGTCATAGTTCGGCACCACGCGAATGCGCGGCACGTCGAAAATGTACTCGCGCGGGTCGACACCGATCTCGTCGATAAACGACAGGATCAGGTCCTTGGCGCGCTGGCTGTTGGTGAACTGGCCCTTGAGGCGCGTCACCAGTACCACGAATTCTTCCACCGGCATCAGCGTGTGCAGGGCCTGGTGGTTGGTCTCGCCATCGAAGGCGGCGGTGATGCTTTCCTGGGCGAATGCACACAGCTCTTTGGCGGCGCGCAGCTGAGTGTTCAGGAAGATGTCGCCGGCGTAGATGGCTTCTTTGAAGTCAGCTTTGTGCTGAAGCTGATTGATATACAGATTCACGATTCCACTCCTGAATGCATCGAGTCTCTTAAGAGTCGGCCACACGTTAGCAAACTGAAGTGCAATCCGGCGGTTGGTGCATCAATAAAAACGCAATCCCCTGAATTTGCGACGAAATGCGTTTTCCGGGCAAAAAAAATCCCTGTAGGAGCTGGCGTAGCCTGCGTTCGGCTGCGCACCTTGTGGGAGCGAGCCTGCTCGCGAAGAGGCAGTGTCAGTCGACATAAATGCAGCTGACATACCGCTTTCGCGAGCAGGCTCGCTCCCACAGGGCGCAGCTGAACGCAGGCTGCGCCAGCTGCTACAGGGATTGGTGTTTAGGCTGATCAGAACAGCTTGGTGAACAACCAATATAAACTGCCCGACAACAGAATCGCCGCTGGCAAGGTCAGCACCCAGGCCATCAGCAGGTTGCGGATGGTCTTCATCTGCAAGCCGCCGCCGTTGGCGACCATGGTCCCGGCCACGCCCGAAGACAGCACGTGTGTGGTTGAGACCGGCAGACCGAACATGTCGGCGGCGCCAATGGTCAGCATCGCGACGGTTTCCGCCGAGGCGCCTTGCGCGTAAGTCAGGTGGGTCTTGCCGATCTTCTCGCCGACCGTCACCACGATGCGTTTCCAGCCGACCATGGTGCCCAGTCCCAGGGCGATGGCCACCGCGATTTTCACCCATAGCGGAATGAACCGCGTGGCGTTGTCGATCTGCTGCTTGAACAGTTGCAGTTTGCCGGTGGTGTCGGCGTCGAAGTTGCCGACTTTGTTTTTGTCCATCAGGCGAATGGTTTCGCTGGTCAGGTACATGTCGTTACGCACGTTACCCATGGCCTCGGCCGGGACTTTCGAGAGCGAGCCGTAACCCTTCACTTCATTCCCGATATTGCCGGTCAACGCGGCGAGGGCGGGGATCAGTTGCGGCGTGACTTCCTTGCTGCGCACGTAATCGGACAGCACCGGACGCGGGTCGGCCGGCGCTGGCAGCGGAGCACTTTTGACCAGCGCTTGCTGGGTGACTTCGGCCACGGCAGCAAACTGCAGCGCCTGGTCCGCCGGCATGGTGCGATTCAGCGCGTAAGCCATCGGCAGCGTGCCGACCAGAATCAGCATGATCAGGCCCATGCCTTTCTGACCGTCGTTGGAACCGTGGGCGAAAGACACGCCCGTGCAGGTCAGAATCAACATGCCGCGAATCCACCACGGTGGCGGAGTGTCACCCTTCGGTGCTTTATACAGCGCACGATTCTTCACGAAAGCACGCAAGGCCAGCAGCAACAGCGCAGCAAACGCGAAGCCGATCAGCGGCGACAGCAACAGCGCATAACCGACTTTGGTTGCCTGCGCCCAGTCCACGCCGCTGGTGCCGTCGCGGCCGTGCATCAGAGCATTGGCCACGCCGACGCCGATGATCGAGCCGATCAGGGTGTGCGACGAAGACGCCGGCAAACCCAGCCACCAGGTGCCGAGGTTCCACAGGATCGCGGCGATCAACAGGGCGAAGATCATCGCGAAACCGGCGGAGGAACCGACTTGCAGAATCAGCTCCACCGGCAGCAGGGCGATGATGCCGAACGCCACCGCGCCGCTGGACAGCAGCACCCCGAGGAAGTTGAAGAACCCCGACCAGGCCACTGCGAAATTCGGCGGCAAGGAGTTGGTGTAAATCACCGTGGCCACGGCGTTGGCGGTGTCGTGAAAACCGTTGACGAACTCAAAGCCGAGGGCAATCAGCAGCGCCACGCCCAACAGCAGAAACGGCGTCCAGGTGGTCACCACGGTGCCGAGTTCGTTCATGTCGTGCATCAGGCTGTAGGCGGTGAACAGCAGCCCGCAGCCCAGCACTGCGAAGAAAATCACGATGGTCAGCAAGCCGGGCTTTTTATCGAGTTGCGGTTTGGCGCTACTGGCGGGCGCCTGGGCGGCGGTGAAGGAAGGAGTAGCCATGACGGACAATCCTGAGGAGAGAAGGAGTGTCGCCCATGATCGTTGCTGAATGTTACAGAGAGACTGCCCTGGGTCAGTGTTTTGGGTTTTTGCAGATCCGTTGATCCGAGTCCACCGCATACCTGTGGCGAGGGAGCTTGCTCCCGCTCGGCTGCGCAGCAGTCGCAAATCGGTGGATGCGGTCTATCTGAAGAAACCAGGCTGCAGATTTGGGGCCGCTTCGCAGCCCAGCGGGAGCAAGCTCCCTCGCCACAGTGACGGCCAACGACCGTGCTTAATAATCCTGGCGTTTACGAAACGCCCAACGCCCGGCGATCACGGTAAACGTCGCGACCAATGCCACCAGAATCCAGAACCCTTCCGGGTCGCCGGAAAGCGGCACCCCACCGACGTTCATGCCAAAGAACCCGGCGATGATGTTGATCGGCAACGCCAGCACCGTCACCACGGTCAGGGTGAACAGTGTGCGGTTACTCTGTTCGTTGAGGTTGGCGGCGATTTCTTCCTGCAACAGCTTGATCCGTTCGCCCAGCGCCGTGAGGTCGTTGATGATCAGCGCGAACTCCTCGGTGGACTTGCGCAATTCCTTCACATCCTCCTTCTGCAACCACTGCGGCGGGCGATTGAGCAGGCGCAGCAACGAGCCCGGTTCCAGCGCCAACAAGCGTTGCAGGCGCACCAGCACCCGACGATTGGCGCCCAGTTCGGCCCGGTTGGTCGACAGCCGCGAGGACAGCAACTCATCTTCGATCTGATCGACACTGAGGCTGGTCTTGCGCACGATCTGGGTCAGCACTTCACCCTGATCGCGCAGCAGATGCACCAGCAATTCCAGCGGCGAGCGAAAGCATTCACCGGCCTTCACCGACGAACGCAGCTTGTCCACCGAGTGCAGCGGTTGCAGCCGCGCGCTGATGATCAGCCGACTGCGGGCGCAAACCCACAGGGTCGAAACATCGGACGAAACCATGCTGCTGAGGTTGAACACCACGTCGTTGACCACCGCCAGCAACGCCGAATCCACATGCTCGATGCGCGTCGAACGGGAGCCCTCATGCAGCGCTTCGAAAAACTCGTCGGGCAATTCCAGATGGCTTTTCATCCAGCGCTCGCACGCCGCATGAGCCAGGTTCAGGTGCAGCCAGAGAAATTCGTCGGTGTCGCCGGGTTGTTGCAGGCACTGCAAGGCCTTGGCCGAGTCGAGCTCCCGGCCGCGCTCGCCGGGGCGAAAACTGAAACCGTACAGCAGACCGAACAGGTCCGTGTCGCGATGGCTTTGGTCGATGCTGTGGTTCATGAGGTCTCACTGAAGGAGGCGCTGTCGGTCGCGTTGTGTAGCAGCTGGCGAAGCCTTCGTTCGCCTGCGCCCCTGTGGGAGCGAGCCTGTGTGGCGAGGGGATTTATCCCCGTTCGGCTGCGAAGCAGTCGTAAACCATCGTGTGCGGTGTACTTGGCCCACCGCGGTTTTCGATTTCGGGGCCGCTTCGCAGCCCAACGGGGATAAATCCCCTCGCCACACAGGCTCGATCCCACAGGGGCGGATCGCGTTACGGCGGGTTTAACAGGTTCACTTGAGCCGCATCATCGCAAGGAGTTTTAACAGTTTTGTGACAGCGCAGTGGGGGCGAAATAGTGGCACTACCGACGGTCGGAATTGATTAAAGAACCGCTCTGGCACGCCGATCCTGCTGACGTTAACTTGCACGGCTTTGGCCACTGGCCAAGGTCGCAGACAGGGATGTCCGGACTTCTTTCACGCCTCACCCCGGCGTGCCTCATTCCTGTCATGAGTACCTTCCGATGTTTTTGCAAAAGTCCTTGAGAGCGCAAATTCTCGCCCTGCTGAGCGGCAGCCTGTTGGCCATGTTGCTGATCGCCCTGGCCTGTTTTCATTTTCTGTCCAGCGGTGTTCAGAACTACGCGAATCTGATCGAAGGCCCGCTGCACACCTCGCAATTGATCGATGAAGCCAACCTGCAATTCAAGGTGCAGGTTCAGGAATGGAAAAACGTCCTGCTACGCGGCAAGCAGCCTGTGGACCTGGACAAATACTGGAAGCAATTCGAAGACCGTCAGCGCGACGTGCAGGGCATCCTCGGCGAACTGGCCGGGCAGAAGGGTATCGAGTCGTCACTCCAGACTCGCATCGAACGCCTGCGGGACGAACATCGCCTGTTGGGTGCGGCCTATCAGAAGGGCCGTGATGCCTACGTGGCGGCAGGTGCCGACCCAACGGCTGGCGACACGGCGGTCAAAGGTGTGGACCGCGCGACCAGCGATCAGATGAGCGAGTTGGTCAGCGAATTGCGCAAGCAGGGTGCCGAGCAATCGAAGCTGATCAGCGCCGACGCCGATCGCACTGTGTTGCTGGGGATCATTGTGATGCTCGCCTCGGGTCTGTTGATCGGGTTGTTGAGCCTGTGGCTGGTCAACCGCAACCTGGTGGAACCGATTCGCAAACTGATCGAGTACGTGGCGCAACTCAGCCAGGGTCGTTTCGCCGAACGCGTGACCAGCACCCGACAGGACGAGCTGGGCAAACTGGCAATGGCCGCCAACACCCTGCGCGATTTTCTCGCCGAAACCTTCAGCCGTTTACAGTGCAGCGCCAAGGATCTGGACAGCGCCAGCGGTGAACTGAATTCCATCGCCACCCTGATGGCCAGCGGCACTAACGAGCAGTTCAACCGTACTGATCAGGTGGCCACGGCAATGAACGAAATGTCCGCTACCGCGCAAGAAGTCGCACGCCACGCTGCCGATGCGGCACGTGCCGCCGACGATGCCGACCAGTCCGCCCAGCAGGGCGAAAAGGTCATGCAGGGCACCATTCACACCATCACCCAAATGCGCGGCGAAATCGCCAATACCGCCACGGTCATCCGTCGTCTGGAAACCGACAGCGGGCGCATCGGGAAGGTACTGGAAGTGATTCGCGGCATCGCCGAGCCGACCAATCTGCTGGCGCTCAACGCAGCCATCGAAGCGGCCCGTGCTGGCGAAGCCGGGCGCGGTTTTGCGGTGGTGGCCGATGAAGTCCGCAGCCTGGCCCAGCGCACGGCGGCGTCGATCATCGAGATCAACCAGATCATTCAAACGGTGCAAACCGGTGCGGTGGACGCCGCTCAGGCAATTGAAAGCGGTCAGTCGCGCAGTGAGGAAAGTGTCGAGCAAGTGACTCAGGCCGGCGCCATGTTGGAGCGCATCACCCTGGCCGTGGAAGCCATCCGCGACATGAACCGCCAGATCGCCACTGCCGCGGAAGAGCAGACGTCGGTGGCCGAAGACATCTCGCGCAACCTCACCGAAATCACCAGCATCGCCAGCACCAATCTGGACAACGTGCAGCGCACCGAAGCGGCCAGCCACAACCTGCACGGGTTGTCGGGGCAGTTGAATGAAGTGACCGCGCGTTTAAGCGCGTAACGGGAAGGGCTGTGTACCGGTTTGCTTACCGAATCGGTACACAGTCGATCTCAAGTCCGCAGTGTCGATGTCGATGACCACGGTAATCCCATAACCCCAATGGAAAACCGCCATGGTCAGCATCACTTCCATTTCGATCACCCCGACGGCCTCGACGGCTTCGAACAAGACTGCCGTCAGCGACGGCACCGAAGACACGTCAGTCACAGCAACCGCTGAGGCGTCCAGCGACACCTCCAAGGTATCCGCCGGTGGCGCCCCCGCGGCGAGCGGCAGCAGTTCCAGCAGCAGCGAAGAGTCCGATACGGTGAAAGAACTGCGCAAGCAGATCGCCGAGCTGCAAAAGCAATTGCAGGAACAACAGCAGCAACTACAAGCGGCCCAGGCCAGGCAGGAAAGCGCCGAAGCAAAAGCGGCGGACGTCGCGGCGGCGCAGTCGCAGATTGCGACGACTTCGGGCTCGTTGCAGACGGCGACGGCGGCGTTGTTGCAGGCGTTGCAGGATTCCGGTTCCAGTACGTCGGGATCGCTGGTCAGCACTTCGGCCTGATATCCCGTTCAGCAGGCATGACCGCTGGTCGGATTCGACGCTTCGAACCCCTTGATTCAGAAGGTACCTGTTAGTTCT
Source organism: Pseudomonas sp. LB3P25 (assembly GCF_054897985.1). Classification (NCBI taxonomy): domain Bacteria; kingdom Pseudomonadati; phylum Pseudomonadota; class Gammaproteobacteria; order Pseudomonadales; family Pseudomonadaceae; genus Pseudomonas; species Pseudomonas sp. LB3P25. The sequence continues at coordinate 1,765,489 of NZ_CM142711.1, forward strand.
GACAGTAGACGGGACGCATTCCTGACGGCTTGATGATCGGGTCAGCGCAATGGCGCGATTATCCCGATAAGGAGTGTTCCCATGTCTACGCTTGAAGTGTTGGAAAAACTGACGATCCCGAGCATGACGCCGGTCGAAGGTCAGGAGTATGAGGGTGAGGTGTCTTTACCCTCGGCTCCCGGTCTGCGGGCGTCTGTCCCTGACAAACAGGGTTTGAGCAAAGGGGATCGTCTTGAGGTGGTATGGATCACCAAAGCAGGCACTGAAACAGTTTTTACGCATGAGATCACCGAGATTGAAGAAGTAAACCCTGTGCATTTCTATGTGAAGGAAACCTTCATCACACCGGGTTTGGTGACTACCTTTTATGAAGTTGTCAGAGACGACCGAATCTGGCGCTCCAAGCCGTTGATCATTATGGTCAAGTGATTCGAGCCTGGCAGATCACACTGGCAAGCTGAACGTAAACGTCGTGCCCTGTTGCTCGGTCGATAGCGGCTCCAGTTTCCCCCCTTGGGACTGCGCAATCTGACTGGCAATGTATAACCCCAACCCGAGTCCGGTCCGCGGTGTTCCGCTGGCCGGTCGCGAGTAGGGCTGGAACAGGTGCGGCAGTGCATCCTCGGCAATCTGCCCCTGATTTTTAACGCTCAGCACGAACTGTCCTTCATTGATCTGCGCGCTGATATCGATCGAGCTATCGGGATCTCCGTGAGCAACTGCGTTCGCCACCAGATTGGAGAGTAACTGCGCGACCCGCTCGCGATCGCAATGAACGCTGCCCAGGTCACCGATGGATGACTGAATGGAGCGGTCGGGATGGACGCTCCGAACTTCAGAAATTACATGCCGCAAGGCATCCTCTAGATCCGGGCACGGCCCGATGTTCACCGGGATGCCACGGCCCAAAGAGCCGCGAGCGAAATCCAGAACGTCATCGACCAGTTTGGTCGCACGACGGGCGTTGGTGAGGATGTGCCGGGCCCGTTGCTGATTCGCCGGATCGGGTAGTTTGCGCAGGAGCATTTCGGCGCCGGCGCTGATGGCGAACAAGGGGTTGCGCAGGTCATGCCCGAGTACGGCGATAAACTGTTCGCGCAGTTCGGCGGCTTCGCGTTCCTGCCTCAGCGCTGCTTCGGTCCTTTGCGCGTTTTCTTCGGCCTCGATCTGCAGCGCGAGCATCCGGGCGATGTCTGCATCCGCTGCTTGACCCATTTCAATCCATCCTTGCATGAACAGTGTGTTGGGATTCTAACGGGCTGGCGCCGCGTTGGCGCGACTTCATTGTCTTAATTTGACGTGCAAAAAAGCCGCACGATCCGAAAATCGTGCGGCTTATTGTGAGGCGATTACGTGTCTTGTTTGTTGCTAAGTACTTTGCCGGTTTTGGCATCCAGATCTACATCCCACTCAACGTTTTTGGCGTCACGGATCTCCACTTGGTAGACATAAGCGCCAGTGGCGGTCTGTTTCAGTTCGGTATCGGTGATGTTTACTGCGGTGGTGCCTGGGTGCTGGGCGAGGGCTGCCTGGTTGAGTTTTTCCAGGTCCATGATGGTGCCCGCCTTGAGCAGACCCGGGATCAGGTCAGGACGAACATCGGCCTGGGCCAAGCCAGCGGTGAGGGCCAGGGCAACAGCGGCGAACAGGGCAGTCGGGGTTTTCATGAGGTTCTTTCCATGGATGAGCTGTTTAAGTGGGATCAGGCTATCCGGCGCAACTTAATCCACCCTTAATTCTCCAACCGCGTCGTTAGTAAAGCTTCGCGGGGTATCGCCAAACGCGGATCAGTAACCGTTGTTCTGCAGCAATTGCGCAACACTGGCCGCTGCCGGGCGTTTGTAGAACTTGAGCAGTTCGCTGGCGCGGTTGGTGAAGATGCCGTCGACGCCGGCGTCCATGACTTTCTGGTAATCCACGGCATCGTCGATGGTGTAGACGTGCACCAGCAAGCCCTGATCGTGGGTGAACTGGTTCATCCACGGTTGCACCAGGTCCGAGTAGCTCTGATCGCCACCCTGGGTCAGCGCGGCAGAAGGGCCGGTGCCGATCGCGCCTTGGGCTTTGGCGTACTCGACCCATTGCTGGAATTCGGCTTTGTCTTTCGGTTGTTGTTTGGCGTAATAAGTGGCTTTGTCTTTGTCACCTGACTCGGCAAACGTCACTTTGGATTTCGGCTCGATGCTGCCTTCGCCGACCCACAGCAGGAGGATTTTCGGCACTTTCGGCATTTCCTTCTCGAGCAGTTCGAGGCTGCTCTTCTCGAAGGTTTGCAGCACGACTTTACCTTTGCCTTGGCCAACCGCCAGATCGCTCTTGGCCAGTTTCGAACCCGCCGGGCTCAACCAGCCGCGATCCTGGAGTTTTTCCTTGAGGTCGCGCTCAATCCCGGGAAACTGCTTCGGCTCTTTGGTTTCGATGTACAGGCCAGGCTTGTGCAGCGGGTTGCCTTGGGCGATATCGATGATTTCATCGAGGGTCAGGATTTTCAGAACGGCGTACGAAGGACGCGCGCGATCCGGGTAGGCGGTGTTGAACCAGCTGCCAGCATCCAGGGTTTTCAGCTCGGCGAGGGTGAACTCGTTGGCCGGGCGGTCCTTGCGTTCAGGGAATTTGCTGGCGACATCGGTGGTGCGTTGCAGGTTGTTGTCGTGCAGGGCGAAGAGTACGCCATCCTTGCTGCGTTGCAGGTCCATTTCCAGGTAATCGGCACCCAGATCGCGGGCCAGTTTGTAGGCGGCGGCGGTGGATTCCGGTGCATCGAAGGACGCCCCACGGTGGGCGATCACGGCCGGATGCGGGATGCCCATGCGGGTGGCCAGTGCGGTGGAGCTTGGCTCGCTGGCGGCCTGTGCCTGGCCGAGGCCCAGCATCAGACTCAACAGCAGGGCGCTTTTGGGGAAGTGAACAGGCATGGTCGAGGTCCTTTCGCAGATTTTCAAAGACGTATCTTTTAACAACTGAGCGCCGCTTGCGCTATCGCCAGACCGACATAAACGTGTTTAAAGCAGATTTTTTCAGCGCTTTTGTGCGCTTCTTTGCAGTACTCTTGGCCCCGGCAGTTACCCCGACAGAGGGAACGCCCATTCGCTTGCCCTGCGTGTAAACCATCGATCACCGGTCCTTTACGACCTTTTGTGAGGTTTATCATGCGCATCACTTCCGAGCTCATCTGCCAGGCCGCCGACCAACTCAAAGGCTTCGTCGGCCTCAATCGCAAGACCGGCCATTACATTGTTCGTTTCAGCGAAGACGCCTTCGGCATGGACGTGGCTGACGACGGCATTTTTCCCACCAGTGAATTCGTCTGGGCCCCAGATTCCGGGCAGACCATGACGCTCAAGCGTGAGTTGATTCAGTTGTTGCTGGATCAGAACATCGATGACCGGATCAACATCACCGAGCCGTTGCAGGTGTACATGAATCGGCGGGACGTGCCGCAGATTTCGGCGGTGCGCAGTCTGGTGCAGAGCTGATATTTTTGCAGTGAATGCGCTGGCCCTTTCGCGAGCAGGCTCGCTCCCACATTAGTTATGTGTCGATCACAAAACCAATGTGGGAGCGAGCCGGCTCCGGGCGGCGTTCCGACGAAGGCGGCCCTAAGAACACCACAACCACTCACTGCTTGAACGCATACGCCCGCTCAACCTTGCACACCCGCGTATGGCAAGACGAATACCAGGTCGAGCGGGCGTATGCGAATTTCACTGTGCTCGGGATGATGTTTCCACGCCAGGATCGCCGCTTCGCTGGCCCAGTAGGACACCGTAATCCCGAGCCCGTCTTCACCCCGAGCCGATTCCACACCCAGGAAACCGGGTTGCTCACGGGCCAGCTCGACCATGCGCGTGGCGGCCTGCTCGTAACCGTGATCACCGTTGGTGCGCAGGGAGGTAAAAATCACCGCGTAGTAAGGCGGCGGCGGAGTCTTGGCGATCATGGCTTCTGCCTCTTGCAGGCTGCGATCAACGCACGGACCAGCGGCGGCAGATTGCCCTTGAGCGCTGCGCGTTCAGGTTGGAACAGCGTCGCGACGAAGAACGGATGCCCACGCAATTCCACTGCCCGCAAGTCGCCCGAAGCATCGTGTCCAACGGCGCACAGCTGTTGGGTCAACAACTCACGTTCGAACGCTGGATTAACGCCGTATCGGCAGCGATATCCTTCGACAATCTCGGCGCTTTCGTACGCCTCGGCGATCAACGAGCCTTCAACCAGATGGATGCTGTCAACGGCCTCCACCAGCGAGCAAGTCAGTGGCGTGAGCAGCGCTCGCGCCGCATCCGGCGATGTCTCACCGTGTTCGGCATCGTCCCAGCCCAGAACATTTCGGGCGTATTCAAGTACGGCGTGTTGAAACCCGCCACAGGTACCCAGGAAGGGTCGCTGCTGTTCACGGGCAAAACGAATCGCCCGCAACGCCCCGTCCATATCGCGGTAAGGGCTGGCAGGTACGCACCAGAAACCGTCGAAGTCAGCCAATGGCGCATCGGCGCTGATGCGGTCGGTGGCCAGCCACTGGAACTGCACGTCTGTGCCCGCATACTCGGCGGCCATGCCGAGGGCAATGGGGATGGCTTGGTGAGCGGTGACGTGCGGGTCGTAATCGCCGATCAGGGCGATGCGGATTGGGCGGGTTTCCATGAGTGTGCTCCACGCTTGTTGATTCCTGGCACCCACTATAGATTGGCGTTCACGCACTCAATATTGGCGTTATCCCAATTGATCAATGCACCGATGCACTATCGACTGGATTTCCCCGACCTGTCCCTGATCCTCGCGCTGGTGCGCGGCGGCTCTCTGGCCCGGGCATCGGCGCTGTTGAAGGTCGACGTCTCGACAGTATTTCGCGCTGTGCGTCGACTGGAAGCCGCGCTGGGTCAGCAGCTGTTCGAAAAAAGCCGCGCCGGCTATTTGCCCACCACCTTGGCGCAGACCCTGGCCGAGCAGGCTGAGCGGGCCGAACAGGCGCTGGAGGCAGCGCGAATTGGTGTGGAGCAGGGCGGTGAAGTTATCAGCGGCACGGTGCGCCTGACCTGCACCGATTCGGTCTTGCAGGGTTTGCTGTTGCCGGCGCTGGCGCGGTTCATGCCGTCCTACCCGGCGCTGACCATCGAGTTGAGTACCTCCAATGACTTCGCCAACCTCAGCCGCCGGGATGCGGATATTGCCTTGCGTCTGACCCGCACACCGCCCGAGCACTTGGTGGGCCGGCGATTGGCTGAGGTGTCGTATCGAGTCTGTGCCAGTGAGGCGTATCTGAAATCGGTCGATTCCGAAGACTTAGCTTCGCTGACCTGGATCGCCCCAGACGACTTCCTCCCCGATCACCCCACCGTCGTGTGGCGCCGTCAGCAGTTGCCCGGCGTCACACCGGGTTATCGCTGCAACAGCATGTTGTCGGTGACTGAACTGGTGCGGGCCGGGCTCGGTGTCGCGGCATTGCCGGACTTCCTCATCGGTGAAGGGCTGCAACCGTTGAGCGAGCCGTTACACGGTTACGACACAGCGCTCTGGTTGCTGACCCGCCCGGACTGCCGTGCCTTGCGCTCGGTGGTGACGTTGTTCGATGAGTTGGGGCGGGCGTTGAAATGGCCTTGATGGGCGTCAGACCTTCGGCTGATCCTTGCGCACGAAGTGCTGATGCATTTCCGAGGTCAGGCTTTCAATGCGTTCGGTGAGGGCCTTGGTCATTTCGGTGAGCCGAGTGTTTTGCTCGAGCAGTTCCAGCAGTTGCGCGGTGTTCTGCGCCGCTTGTACCTGGCGTTCGCTGTTAGCGACAGCGAGGGATTCGCGGTGTAGGGCGTCGGCTTCGGACTGGGCTTTGTCCCGTGCCGCCTGACGGGTCTGGGCCAGCAGAATCAACGGCGCGGCATACGCCGATTGCAGGCTGAACGCCAGGTTGAGCAGGATGAACGGGTAGAGATCGAAGTGGGCTACGCCGAACAGATTGAGGCAAACCCATATCACCACGATCAGCGTCTGCGCGCCGAGAAAGGTCGGCGTGCCGAAGAACCGCGCGAAGGCCTCGGCACGCAGGGCAAACTTGTCGTTGCCGAAGGTAGGTGCCAGGTGTGCATGGGGGCGATGAAAGCGCAGATGGTCGACGGGGAGGGTGGGTTGGGTGTCGGAAGTCGTGGTGGTCATTGTGCTCTCTGCATGGCGCTGGGACTGAGGCTCACTATAGCCCCAGCGCCAGTTTCATTCTGAAACACATTACGGTGTTTTTTTCAGCGCCACCGATCACCGCTAAGGCGGCGGACATTGTCATTTATTGCAACTCGATTTAGAGCTGATAGCAGGCCAGAAACATGTCCAGTGCCGACTCCACCACGGTGGTCTGCATCTCGGCTGACAGGCCAGGCAGGCCCATGGAAATCTGTGGCCAGAACGCAAAGGATTTGAGCATTCCCTGAATCTGTTGTGCGGCGAATTCGGCGGCGACCGGTCTCAAACGGCCGTCGGCCTGAGCGGCGCGGATCCACACGGTCAGGCCTTCTTCGCGCTCACCCATTCGGGTGACCATATTCTGGGCGCGCTCGGGGGAATGAATGGTTGCGGCGATGGCCACCCGCGCCAGGTCGAGAAAATTATCATCGCCCAGCATCTGCAATTTCGCCATCAGCATCCGGCGCATCTGGTCGCGCAGCGGCAGGTCGGGGTGGTAGGGCGTTTCTTGTTCTGCCGTCACCCGCGCCCATAATTGATTGAGGATTTCGGCGAACAACTCTTCCTTGCTGGGGAAATGGTTGTACACCGTGCGCTTCGACACGCCGGCGGTGGCAGCGATCTTGTCCATGCTGGTGATGTCGAAACCGTTGGCACGGAATTCGGCAATCGCCGCCTGAATGATGGCTTCGCGTTTTCGGTCGGTGAGACGCTGTGGAGCTGTCATAAGTACGCTTCGGCAGGAAGAACTGAGAATTACACTTGGCAGTTTACTTGTGATCGGCTTTGATGCAACCTAGAAACTACACTGTGCAGTGTAATGTTTTGTTAATCCTGTGCAGCGAACAATAGAATCTCCGGCTGATGCGTGCGTGCCTTGGCCATTTATCGTCCCAAGCGGAAAACTGCGAATCAGGTGGTTTTCCTGGAGTCATTCAGTCATGGCCACTTCAACTTCCCCTGCGGATAACGCCTCCACGCCTGAAGCATCCCGTCAGGCAGAAGGGCACTTCCGAAACCATGCGCCTGTGCAACGCGAAGGCTTTCGCAAAATGGTGCGCATCATGTGGAACATGATTTTCCACAAACCGCGTAACACCCGCCCGACGACGCCTGTCCCGGTGCAAACCCTGACTCAGGCCGCGTTGATCGCCGCACCTAACCACAGCGTTTACCGACTCGGTCATTCCACGGTACTGCTGAAACTGCGGGACAAATTCTGGATCACCGACCCAGTCTTCGCCGAACGCGCCTCACCCGTGCAATGGGCCGGCCCCAAGCGCTTCCACCAGCCGCCGATCAGCCTCGAAGAGCTGCCGCCGATTGAAGCGGTGATCCTGTCCCACGATCACTACGACCACCTTGATTATCAAGCCGTGCTCAAACTGGCGGACAAGGCCAAGTACTTCCTTACCCCACTGGGTGTGGGCGACACCCTGATCAAGTGGGGCATCGACGCCAGCAAGGTCCGTCAACTGGACTGGTGGCAGGGCACTGAGGTCGACGGTATCCAATTCATCGCCACGCCATCGCAGCACTTTTCCGGCCGAGGTCTGTTCGATGGCAACAGCACGCTCTGGGCCTCGTGGGTGATGATCGACGGCGACACGCGGATCTTCTTCAGCGGCGACAGCGGTTATTTCGACGGCTTCAAACGCATCGGCGAACAGTACGGCCCGTTCGACCTGACGCTCATGGAAACCGGTGCCTACAACGTCGAGTGGCCGCATGTTCACATGCAGCCGGAGCAAACCCTACAGGCGCACATCGACCTCAAAGGTCGCTGGTTATTGCCGATTCACAACGGCACGTTCGATTTGTCGATGCACGCCTGGTACGAACCTTTCGACCGCATTCTGGCGTTGGCCTGGGAGCGGAATGTCTCGATCACCACGCCGCAGATGGGGCAGGCGTTTAATGTGATGTATCCGCAGCGGGGTGGAGCCTGGTGGTCGGAGATGGAAAACGTTGGTGATCAGGTGGAACCTCAGAACGCTTGATGATGTGCCGCCGGGCCGCCCCATGGAGCGGCCCGAGTTTCACAACCAAACTAGCTGCGTTCGTCCAGTAGCAGGTTTAGATATTCCGAGATCTTTGCCACAGTCAAATCGCGAAATTTTCCGCGGAGCATTTCATTCAGCTCCTCCTGCGACAATCCGAGCTTTTGCGCCGCCTCAGTCTTACTCAGCCGACCGGTTTTGAGGAGTATGCCAATCTTCATAACGTACTCAGATTTGACCCGCATCTCACCCGCGTCGGGATAGTCCAGTGCCTCATAAACACAGCTGTCGCTTCCATCGATTTCACTCATTCGCTGACACCTCACTCAACCATCGCATAATCCCCACGCCCTACCGGATCAGGCGTAGACCCTTTCACATTCATCCCTCGACCCGGCGCAAACCCCGGGAAGAACACCAACCCCTCCGATTCAAACCGATAAGCCAACGCCAGCCGCGTAACATCCAGCACATCGAGCTCATCCTCAAATCGCTGAATAGCGTCCACCGAAACCCCGGATTCCCGAGACAGTTCCTCCACACTCCACCCCAGCATTGCTCGGGCCTGGGCGCTATGCGCGGGGGTGAATTGGAAAAGGGCGATACGTTCCAGGGTGATTTTCATCGCAAGAGAGGCCATGGTGTTCTCCGGGCTCGAGAGTGCTGGTTCAAAATATACTGTGTTTTTGTACAGTTGTTTTGCGTCCGGATCAACCTCATTTTTTGATCGGTTCTATTTTTCCTCTCAGGCAGGAGCGTTGGACCGACTACGCTATTTTTAGGCGGCTCCTGAAAGCTCAATGGGTTTTCAACACCCGTCAGCAGCAATGATTGAACGTCAGCTTTCTGATTTTCAATACAAGGAAAGGTGGCGTTTCAAAGGCAGTGCGCCACAGCGTTTGTCAGGGAAGCGAATCATGAACAGATTACGTCTGCTGTGTGCCCTGATCGGTTTTACAAGTCTGCCGGTCCTGGCCGATATGGCATCGTTAAACAAAGAGGCCTTTGTCACCAACCTGATCAATCAGATGACCCTGGAGGAAAAAATCGGCCAACTACGATTGATCGCTATTGATGAGAACATGACGCCCGAAAAGATACGCCAAGAGATCACCGCCGGGCGAATCGGTGGTACGTACGGCTCTGTGTCCCGCTACGTAAACCGACCCATGCAGGACGCGGCTCAACAAAGCCGCCTGAAAATACCGATGTTTTTCGGCTGGGACGTGATACACGGCCATCGAACCATTTTTCCCATTGGCCTGGCGTTGGCCTCCAGCTGGGATATGGACGCTATCGAGTTGAGCGGTCGAACGGCGGCGAAAGAAGCCAGTGCGGACGGTATCGATTTGACCTTTGCACCGATGATAGATATCGCCCGTGATCCGCGTTGGGGGCGCACCTCCGAAGGCTTTGGTGAAGACACCTATCTGGTTTCGCGCATTGCCAAAACGATGGTTCAGGCCTACCAGGGCGCAAGCCCGAATGCACCCGACAGCATCATGGCCAGCGCCAAACACTTTGCGTTGTATGGGGCTGTTGAGGGTGGACGCGACTACAACAGCGTCGACATGGGCCTGGCCAGGATGTATCAGGACTACCTGCCACCTTATCGTTCGGCGATTGAGGGTGGCGCGGGGGCGATGATGGTGGCGCTTAACTCGATAAATGGCGTGCCAGCCGCTTCCAATGCATGGTTGATGCAAGACCTGCTTCGCAAGGCATGGGGCTTCAAGGGACTGGTCATCAGCGACCATAACGGGATAAACGATCTGGTTCAGCATGGTGTTGCGAAGAATCCTCGCGATGCTGCCAGGCTCGCGATCAGGGCTGGCGTTGATATGAGCATGAACGACTTCTCCTATGGTCCGGAGCTATCGGGGCTGCTTGAGTCTGGCGCTATTTCCCAGAGCAATATTGATAACGCGGTGCGGGAAGTCTTGGGGGCCAAGTACGACATGGGGCTGTTCGAAGACCCTTACCGGCGCATCGGCGTGGCCAGTGAAGACCCCGCTGACAACAATGCCGAAAACCGTTTGCACAGAGCGCCGGCCCGGGAGGTGGCGCGCAAGACATTGGTGCTGCTGAAGAATGAAAACGGGCTCTTGCCGCTTAAAAAAGAGGCAGCGATTGCGCTCATCGGCCCGTTGGCAAAAAGCGCGGTCGACATCATGGGCAGTTGGTCCGCAAGCGGCGTGCCCTCGCAATCGGTGACGATCTACGACGGGCTGAAAAGCGCTATGCAGAAGGGCTCGCTGATCTATGCCCGAGGCGTCAACCTCACGGAGGATCTGGAGGTTCTTAAATACCTGGGAGCATCCGAAATCGAGAACGACGCTCGTCCGGCAGCGGAAATGATTGACGAAGCGGTCAAGGCTGCACAGCAAGCCGATGTTGTGATTGCAGTGGTGGGCGAGCCCCGCAGTATGTCTCATGAAGCGGCCAGTCGAACCAGCCTCGATCTGCCGGGGCGCCAGAGTGAATTGATCACCGCCCTGAAAGCCACCGGCAAGCCGCTGGTACTGGTATTGATGAACGGCCGGCCGCTTTCCATCGGCAACGAGCAGAAGCAGGCCGATGCGATTCTGGAAACCTGGTACAGCGGTTCCGAGGGAGGCAACGCCGTTGCCGATGTCTTGTTCGGTGACTACAACCCGTCCGGCAAATTACCCATCACCTTTCCACGCTCCGTGGGGCAAATCCCGAATTACTACAGCCACCTGAACACCGGCCGCCCCTACCTGCCGGGTGGGCCTCGCAACTACACGTCTCAATATTTCGATCAATCCTATGGTCCGCTTTATCCCTTCGGCTATGGGCTGAGCTATACCGATTTCAGCCTGACCGACATGGCCCTGTCTTCGACCACACTGAACAAGACCGACAAGCTCGTCGCCAGCGTCATAGTGAAGAATATCGGCCAGCGCGACGGCGAAACGGTGGTTCAGCTGTATATCCACGATGTCGTTGGCTCCCTCAGCCGTCCGGTCAAAGAACTGAAGAACTTTCAAAAAATCATGCTCAAGGCCGGAGAAGAGAAAGCGGTCCACTTCAGCATTGATGAGAACGACTTGAAGTTCTTCAACGCTCAGTTGGAATACGCCGCCGAGCCGGGCGAGTTTCAGGTGCAGATCGGTCTGGATTCTCAGGATGTGAAGGAGCAGAGTTTTGAACTGCTATAAGGCCGAGGCATTAGCGGCAGTGGCTAATGCCAGTCAGTTGAGCAATTTCAGCCGCGACGCACTCTTTGTAGCAGCTGGCGAAGCCTGCGTTCGGCTGCGAAGCAGTCGTGAATCCGGCTGACGCGGTCTGCCTGACGTACCGCAATCTCTGGTTTTACGACTGCTTCACAGCCGAACGCAGGCTTCGCCAGCTCCTACAGATCGCATTACGGCTTAACTGACTGGCACTAGCGGCAGTGGCCTCTCTTTTTGGGCTAACTACTTCGCCCCCTCCAGCCAGACGGACGGTGCCTGCCCCAGTACGCGGCGGAACATCGTCGAGAATGCAGCGGGGCTGTCATAGCCAAAATCCAGGGCAATCCGCGTCACCGGTTCACCCACCGCCAAGCGCGCCAGTGCCAGCACCACACAGGCCCGCTGCCGCCATTGGCTAAAACTCAGGCCGGTTTGTTGGCGGAACAGGCGATTGAACGTGCGCAGGCTGATGTGCAATTGATCGGCCCATTGCTGTGGCGACTGATGGGCGTCGGGCCGCTGAACAAAGCGCTGGCACAACGGGAGCAGCCGAGCATCCGCAGGTAGCGGGATGTGCAACGGCAGGCGAGCACTGCGCGCCAGTTCGTGCAACAGCAAGTCAATCAGCGCTGCATCGCGCCCGGTCTCGGCATACTCCAGCGGGATCTCCACCGCCTCCATCAGCAAATGCCGCATCAACGGCGAAACGCTGATCACCTGGCAGCGATCCCCCAGATCCACCGCCCCCGGCTCGATATACAAACTGCGAGTACTCACCCCCAGCATCAGCACCTCGTGCGCCACTCCCGCCGGAATCCACACCGCCCGCTGTGGCGGCACCACCCAACTGCCGTCGTGCGTGCTGACCTGCATCACCCCGGTGGCGCCGTACAACAATTGCGCCCGCCGATGGGTATGACGAGGCAATAAATGGCCGTGGGAATAATCCGTACCGATGGCCACCACCGGCCGTGGCGTGTGGTCCAGCAAATCAATCGAAACATTGCGCATCGAGTAGTCCCAGCGGTTGGCGTAAACGCAAACATTATTGGCTGACTTGCTAAAGCAGGCCAAGACGCATCGTTCTATCGTCGACCGCTCCCAACAACGGACGACCCCCATGTTCTATCTCCTGCTCGCACTCTTCGGCTGCATGACCGGCATCACCGCGGTGCTGTTCGGCTTTGGCGGCGGCTTCGTCGTCGTACCATTGCTCTACCGCATGCTCATGACCAACCACGGCACAGAGGACCCCGTCGGCCAATCGGCAATGCACATTGCTGTGGCAACCTCGACCTGCGTGATGATCGTCAACGCAACGATCGCCACGGGAAAACACCGACGCGCTGGTAATCTCATTCGTCATTACCTGTGGCCGTTGGGCGGGTTCATCGGTTTGGGCGCGATCATCGGCGCGGTGGCCGCGATGCGGGCAAGTGGCGAGGTGATTCGCTACGCCTTCATCGCATACCTAGGGGTGACCATCGCGGATTGCCTGTTGCGACGCGGCTTTCTTACAGCATCCGACACCGCCATCCCACGGCGATTGGGAAGGACAGAAGTGTCTGGCGGCGGTGTAGGAATCGGCACCATCGCCACGTTTCTCGGCGTAGGCGGCAGCGTCATGACCGTGCCGTTATTGCGGCGTTGTGGGTTGAGCATGTCCCAGGCGACGTCGATGGCCAATCCGCTGAGTTTGCCCGTGGCGTTGGCTGGGACGATGACTTACATGGCCATGGCTGGTTTCACCGAGTTTGATCTTGGACCGTGGTTTGTCGGTTATGTGGATCTGCTGGCGTTTGCGGTTTTGACGGTCGGGTCGCTGCTGGGGATAAGGTTGGCTGCGCCGTGGATTGGGCGGATACCGGATAGAACCCATGCGCGGGTGTATATCGGTTTGCTGGTACTGGTGATGATCAGCCTGTGCCTGAGTTGAGTGCTGGCGACGTAGCTTTTCATCGATTCTCGGACGATGCTTCGCCATAATCCGCGGTTCTTTACCGCGAGCAGGCGCTCGTTTCATTCAAGGATGATGTGATGTTCAAAGGACTGTTTCGTCTGACCGGCATGGTCGTGCTGGTGTGCACAACATTTTCTACCGCGCTGTGGGCTGACAACGGTACTCGGGTCTACACCGGAACCGTGGGCAAAACGCCGATTGTGCTAGAGGTGAGCGCCAATGGCAGCGACGGCCGCTACTTCTACCAAAAGTACCGCGGCGATCTGGTGCTCACCGGCAATAAAGAAGGCGAAACGCTGATACTCGACGAGGGCAACCCGCCGGTCGAAAAGCGCAAGCTTCTCCCGCAATTTCGCTTGCAGCCCAAGCTGGACGGTTGGTCTGGCGAATGGATCAGCTCACAAGGCAAAAGCCTCAAGGTCGAGCTGCAGCCAGCCAAACTCCCGCCGTATCCCGCCGATGCATTGCCCTATCTCGTCAGACTCCATGACAAGGCTCCGTACGAATACCTGCGTCTGCAAGGTCTGAAACTCAAACAAGGGCGGACCGAAACGTTCATGGGTTACACGCTGCAATGGTGGAGCGAGCCACAGACTAAAACAGAAGGGTTTGAAGTGGTGTCGGGTTACACCGCTGAGGCGCGTCAGCGCATCAATCAGCAGTTGATAGCGCGGTTGTGGCAGGGCGTGATGGGGCACTTTGGGTGCTACGTCGATGGCCAAGCGAGTTACTACAATCAGACGATGCAGCCGTCGTGGATGACGCCCTCCGTGATGAGCACGACGCTCTCATTCGAGTACTACTGCGGTGGTGCTTACCCGAATCAGTACAACGAAGCGCTCAATCTTGATACCCGCACCGGAAACGCCCTGACGCTTGATGACGTGCTGTGGGTGGGGCAGGGCAAGCCCCTGCATTTCGAGCAATCCTACGACTACGATGAGCCTTCATCCGAGTCTTCCGATGCCTATTTCGACTACCGCTCCAAGGAGTTGGCGCCTTGGCTGGTGGCGCAACTGCTTAAGCTCTATCCCAAGGAAATGACGACAACGCCAGAGGGGGAGAACGACTGCGGCTACAACGAAGATTACCCTTGGCAATTTCCGGACTGGTACTTCACCGAAAACGGCATCCGGTTAGAGCCTTCCTTCCCTCACGTGGCTGCCGTGTGCCGAAACATAGGCTGGAGCGTTCTGCCCTACAGCCTCGTCAAACAACACCCCGGCGGTGTAGCACTGCAACTGCCCTGAGATTGGATTACTTATCCGCAAACCCCGGCGCTTCACGAACAATGAAGTGATCTAGGTTCTCAATATTCGCACTGAACACGGCATCCGGTTAGAGCCTTCCTTCCCTCACGTGGCTGCCGTGTGCCGAAACATAGGCTGGAGCGTTCTGCCCTACAGCCTCGTCAAACAACACCCCGGCGGTGTAGCACTGCAACTGCCCTGAGATTGGATTACTTATCCGCAAACCCCGGCGCTTCACGAACAATGAAGTGATCTAGGTTCTCAATATTCGCACTGAACACGGCATCCGGTTAGAGCCTTCCTTCCCTCACGTGGCTGCCGTGTGCCGAAACATAGGCTGGAGCGTTCTGCCCTACAGCCTCGTCAAACAACACCCCGGCGGTGTAGCACTGCAACTGCCCTGAGATTGGATTACTTATCCGCAAACCCCGGCGCTTCACGAACAATGAAGTGATCTAGGTTCTCAATATTCGCACTGAACACCCCGAACGTCTGCTCGGGGTTTTTCTTGCTCGGCACCTGCTTCAAATCCGGCGTCACACCATAAAAGAAGCAATACAACTCCTTCCCGCTCTCACTGGCGTGCTTGATCTCTTCCAGAAACGCTTTGCGCTTGCGGTAGTTGTCGATCAGCTTCTTGCTCAGGTAAACGTTGACTGAATAAGGCTTCTTCTTCGCCTCGTCCGGTTGCTTGAACCAGACCTTTTGTTCGAAATCGATACGAAAGCTCTGCGTGTAATCCTTGATCTCCTTGATCTTGCCCCAGTAAATCAGCCCCTTGTTGTCCTGCAGATACTCGATCTTCTTGAAGAACGACCCATAAGGCGCCGTGTGTTCACCAATCTTCAGCGGCATGCGCTTGAGCAATTCCTTGTCCTCGAAGTTCGACACAAAACACTCCACCGGATGGGCGAAGACACTGGTTTTGTCTGGTGCTGACTCACGACTCGGGTGCTCGACATTACTGGCCGCAGAAGGCGGTTTCGGATCGTCCCGCATCACGTCAGCCGCCACCGCCGGGTTCGACGGCTTACGCACATACTCGCGTCGCGTCAGCAACAACTCCGACGGGAAATGCTCCTCGCGACTGTCATCCGTTTCCGCACCGTCCGCGTCCACACCTGACGCCGACGCCTTGAGGCTGACATAAGGACAATCCGCAACATGGCGGGTGCTGGGCGTGTTCTTGAAGTGCGGGGTGCGCACGTAATTCACGTTCTTGGCGTTGAACGTCGTCAACACATTCGCCGTCTCGAAGGCTAAACGACAGGCATCGTTGGGGCACTGGAAATGTTCTTTGGCTGAATCGAACTCCATCGTCTCGTCGAAATTCAAATCGCGCACGTCATAGATCGACAGCTTGTCGTCGAGGCTGAGGCAGTAGGCGAGGTCGAATTTCATGGGGCTTGGGCTCTTTGTGGGATCGTTTATATAGTCGCTAAGCTCTCGTCCTGCACAGCTTTTTCGCTGCCTCGCTCGACTTCTCTGTGTGGCTTTACCAGAGATAGCAATGTGGTTACCGTTGTAGGATTAATTTCCTGTGGCTGTGCGCTGTTTCCTACGTCGAGTTTTGGAGCTTACAGCCTGTGTCGACTGTAATAGAGCAATCGCCCCGCGATACCCATTTTGCTCACGTAGCAAGGATAGCGATTCGATGACTTCGCCTGCACTTAATCAAATCTTGTTTGGCCCTCCGGGTACCGGTAAGACGTACGCGACCATCGAGGCTGCGCTGGAAATTCTTGCTCCTGACTTTCTTCAGGCCAACAAAGACGGTCGGGCAGCGTTGAAGAGGCGCTTTGATGAACTCGCGGCAGATGGGTACGTAGAGTTCGTCACGTTTCATCAAAGCTTCAGCTACGAGGACTTTGTCGAAGGTCTGCGTGCGGAAAGCGGAGAGGACGGGCAACTGCACTATGCCGTCGTCGATGGCGTGTTCAAAAGATTGTGTAACCCTGCCTTAGCCAAGGTAAAGAGCCCTGGTGTTCTATTTCAAAAGGGGGAGTCATTTGGCTCGGGATACATAGTCACGAGTGCATCCGTTGAGTTGCTAAGCTTGGTTAAACCCAATGGTAAAGAGCTACCGATTGGGATGAGTATTCTTAGCACGCTCGCTGAGTATGTGCGCGCAGGGCGGTTAACCGTCGCAGATATTCGCAACAAGCTAGTTTTTGACAAAGTGTCAGAAACTAAGCTGGAACCGTATCTCATCAATGGCTACAACAATATTTTGCCGCTATTGGTCCAGCGCATTTTGGATACCTCATCCGAAGGCGCAGAGGTCAAGGAGACAACTCAATCCAGCAGCGCACGCGTACTCATCATCGATGAAATAAATCGCGGCAATATCTCTCGGATCTTCGGTGAGCTGATTACGCTCATCGAGCCATCCAAGCGTGCAGGAGCGGATGAGGCACTAAAGGTGACGCTGCCGTATTCGAAGGATCATTTCAGCGTTCCGAGTAATGTCTACCTCATTGGCACCATGAACACCGCTGATCGTTCATTGGCCGGTCTAGATATCGCGCTGCGTCGTCGTTTCACCTTCCGGGAAATGCCGCCTAAGCCTGAGCTGCTGAAAGACGTCACCGTGGGGGAGCTCAATGTTGGCCAACTACTGATAGTGATGAATCAGCGAATCGAGATGCTGCTAGATCGAGATCATTGTTTAGGGCACGCGTACTTTATGCCGCTAGTGGAGGATTGTACGCTTGAACGATTGGGGCAAATCTTTCGCGAGCAAGTGCTCCCATTACTGCAAGAGTATTTTTTCGAAGATTGGCTACGGATTCAGTGGGTCCTTAACGATCATCGCAAGGTCCCTGAAAACCGCTTTATCGAGCAGCCGCTATTCAGCTCAGGATCTTTGTTTGGCGATCAAGTGGTGCTGACTAACCAAAATAACCAATGGCTTATCAACGAAGATGCCTTTGCTCGGATTGAGTCTTTTTGGGGTGTCATTGATCACCAAGCAGTACCTCCAAAGGTCCAGGAGGCTATCGAAGCTGAAAAAGACGGCATTCAGGTTCGTCAGCTTGAAAGCGGATCAATTGAGGTTTTAAGGTCTGGGAAGATCATCAGCCCTTCTAAACCTATTTTGCGAGAGCTTGCCGCAGCACATGGCCTGACAACACATCATGCAAGTGGTCGTGAGTTTAATACTCGCCATCTTGGTACGGCGGTTATCAGCGCATTGAAAGGCGCGACGGTGTGAAACCCGTCATCACGGTTCGCGAGTACGCGAGGCTGACGACAGATAAAGTCACTGAGCCGACGTTGGATCTTGTTCAGGTATCAGCTTCAGCCTTTGATTGGTTGTGCAAATTAAATGCTTCATTCAGCAACACTGGTGCTGCGCTGATTCAGCTTGAGAGTCGTCGTTTACTAAAACTCGATAACTACGTCGGGGTGTTGGAAACACCCTGCGGCACTCGTCTTGAAATTCTCCCCAAACATTTTGAGCGTGAAGACTGCATCAAGCAGAGTAGAGCTTTATTGAGGTGCATGATCCAAGCCTCTCTAAATTTGCCCACTCGTGAAGTTGGAGCGGCTGATCTACAAAATTTCGATGCACCGTTGAGCGAATGGATCATGGGCCGATTCCTACTGGCTCTGGATCACTTGATCAAACGAGGTTTACGCTTTGACTACCAGCGCGTAGAGGAGGAACAACGGTTCCTGCGTGGTCAATTGGATGTGGTTAAGCAAATGCGCCAACCCCCTGGGCGCCAGCACCATTTCCAGATACGACACGATATCTATTTACCCGATCGACCAGAAAACCGCTTACTCAAATTCGCGCTAGATCAGGTCTGCAAAGCAACAAAAGATGCTGGTAATTGGCGTCTGGCTCACGAGTTAAGAAGTGTGTTGTTAGAGGTTCCTACAAGCCGCAATGTGCAGCAGGATTTCAAACAATGGAGTAGCGAGCGACTGATGGCGCACTATGTGCCAGTGAAGCCCTGGTGCGAGCTGATTATCAAGCAACAGATGCCTTTGGCGGTCGCCGGGGAGTGGCATGGCATGAGCTTGTTGTTTCCTATGGAGAGGCTGTTTGAGCGCTATGTAGCTGCGGGTCTTGACAAGGATTTGCTGCAAGACGCTCGCCTTCAAACTCAAACCCGCAGTGAATATTTGTGTCAGCACAAGGGCAAAAACTTCTTCCAGCTACGGCCGGATCTGATGGTTCACTATCAACAAAAAAGCTGGGTGCTAGACACAAAATGGAAGCGGTTGAGTTCATCCGCTGAGGATAAAAGCTACGGTTTGAAGCAGTCCGATTTTTATCAGTTGTTCGCTTATGGCCACAAATACCTAGCGGGCGAGGGGGAGTTGGTGCTGATTTACCCCAGACGATCTGCATTTGATGCGCCGCTGCAGGTATTCGAGTTCGCTCCGCAGCTCACACTTTGGGTACTGCCGTTTGATATGGAACGTGGCGTATTGTTAGGGGCTCCTGAAGGGTTCCCGCTTCACTCTCAGCAACAGCAATCGGCGTGACGCTCCACGTTCCCAATCAAACGGGTGCAGAAAGCTGCACCCATTTAACGGCTTTCTAAAATAGAAATAGCCGTGAAGCTTTCCTCCACCAGGATGTTTGCTGTTGGGTCGGCAGGATGCAAGGCATGTCCCGCATCCGAATCCATGGTTCATTCTGCCAATGCAGCAAACTCAGTTGCATCTGTGGCCAATCCAAAACGCTCAAGGTCGGACGCTCAACAGTCCGCGCTGGTCTTGCGTCACGCAGTGCAGCTACAACCTGATGCGTCAGCCATTCGCGTAGTGAGCGATATTCCGGGCAATAGTGATAAACCAATAATGCATACACGCCCGATTCGCTGAGCATCAGTCGTTCCTCTGCTGCTCCGTGAGCGTGCACCAACAACATCCGTCGCTGATCTGTATCGAGTTTTCGGGACATTCGCTCATCCAAATACTTGCCCATCAGCCGCCCTATATCGCGCGCGCAAAACCAGGCTTGGTTTTCGAAGAGTAGGGCGTGGAGATGAATGTCGTGGCGAGTGAATAGGGTGGATGCGAGAGGCTCCCACTCGTCGTTCATTGGTGTGGGTAAACTTCTGGATGCGAGTTGAGTAGACATAATCCGTGACCTCTACGTATTAAGGGGGCAGGGCTAGACCCAACGTAGAGTGGAATTAAGAAATCCCAACGAGCAAAGCCGTCACCTTCGAACGACAAACCACCATAGGGTGAATTGCGCATCTGTGTGATTGACCAAGCTTTCTACGTTGGGTGTTTCTTAGGCACCTGCAATGGAGCTTAGAGGTGCTTTGAATATGGATCAACGCGGAAGCAGCTGTAAGTGCTGTAGGAGTTTTAGCGTCATAGCGTAGGGATGAAAAAAGGGTTCTCATTCCCCAATAAAAAAGCCCCGATCAGATCGTAATGCTGTTCACTTAAGCATTTGAGTCCTAGCTGGGCTTATCCGAAAATCCGATGCCAGACCTCTGGCATCGGATTTTTTATGTCTGTTCAACAGGACCTGCTCGACCTCGGCGACCTTTTCAACTTCTGCGACCTGAGCACCTTTACCCAAAACATCCCCATTGAGTGGGTAGCCTCTGCGCTGGATCTTTCCAGTCAGGCCACCATTCGCCGACGTCGCTTGCCTGCTGACCAGGTGCTTTGGCTGGTGCTCGGCATGGCGCTGTTTCGTGACGAACCCGTTCACGAGGTGGCCAGACGCTTGAACATTTGCGCCCAAGGCCTGGCCTCCGACCACCTGTTGGCCCGTAGCGGTGTAACCGAAGCTCGAAAGCGGCTCGGCGCCGATCCTGTTGAGTGGTTGTTCCGCAAGACGGGTACCCAATGGGGTGCAGAGCGCTATAGCGGTGACGCCTGGCACGATCTGCAGGTGTTCGCGGTAGACGGTGCGCTCTTGCGCACTGCGGATACGCCCGAGCTTCGGGATCACTTCGGCTCGGGAAATACTTCGACCGACCGCCAGACACCGTTTCCCATGATGCGTCTTGTGGCGTTGATGAATGTACGCTCGCACTTGATTCTGGATGCGCAATTGAGTCCCTACCGGCGCAGTGAAATGCGCTTGGCCGATGAGTTCCTGCAACAGATCCCCAACCACTCGGTGACGCTGTTCGATAAAGGGTTCTGGGGGGCTGAAATGCTGTCGAGCCTGAGCAAAGCCGGGATCAACCGTCATTGGTTGATCCCGGCCAAAAAAGGCATGGTCTGTGAGGAAGTGGCCCGTTACGGCCAGCACGACCGTTTGGTGCGCATGAAAGTCTCGCCGCAGGCTAGAAAGCGCATTCCGACTCTTCCAACGCACTGGGAAGCCCGCGAAGTCAGCTATGAAATTCAAGGCAAGCTAAAAACCGTCATGACGTCGTTGCCGGCCGATACCTACAACACCAAGGCGGTTGCCAGGCTTTATCAGGAGCGCTGGGAAATTGAATTGGGCTTCAGGGACATCAAGAGCTCGATGCAACAGAACGCAGTGACCTTGCGCAGCAAAAAAGTCGATCTGGTCTATCAGGAGGTATGGGGACTCTTGCTGGCTTACAACGTAATTCGTCGGGAAGCCAGTCAGGCGGCGGTGGCGTTTGGTCGAGCGCCATCGGACATCCGTTTCAAACCGGCCTGCCAGTACATCGCAGTCCAACTGATCGTCATGGCAGCGGCTAACCCGGTTTCAGCGACCGGGAGACGATTGGCAGAGTTGAGGGCAGGTATCGGAGGATTGTTTCTGGACCACCGCCCCAGGCCTTCGAGGCCAAGGACGGTGAAGATCTCAAAGACCCGGTTTCCAGTGGACCGTAAGGCTGCTCCGCTTAAGTGAACAGCATTACGATCAGATCGGGGCTTTGCTTTTTCGTTTTGTCGATTCAGAGTGCAATCGTAAAATCGCCGCGAGCTCGGGAATCAATCCCAGCTCAACGCCCCACCAGTCTGATACTCAATAACCCGAGTCTCAAAGAAGTTCTTCTCTTTCTTCAAGTCCATGATCTCGCTCATCCAAGGGAACGGGTTAGTCGTCCCTGGATACTCTTCTTTCAACCCAATCTGCGACAAACGACGGTTAGCGATGAACTTCAGATAGTCCTCCATCATCGCCGCATTCATCCCCAACACCCCACGAGGCATGGTGTCACGCGCGTATTCAATCTCCAGCTGAGTCCCCTGCAGAATCATCTGGCTCGCTTCTTCCTTCATCTCAGCATCCCACAAGTGTGGGTTTTCGATTTTGATCTGGTTGATCACGTCGATGCCGAAGTTCAGGTGCATGGATTCGTCGCGCAGGATGTATTGGAACTGCTCGGCGACGCCGGTCATTTTGTTGCGACGGCCCATGGAGAGGATCTGGGTGAAGCCGCAGTAGAAGAAGATGCCTTCCAGAACGCAGTAGTAGGCGATCAGGTTGCGCAGCAGTTCTTTGTCGGTTTCGACGGTGCCGGTTTCGAACTTCGGATCGGAGATCGAACGGGTGTATTTGAGGCCCCAGGTGGCTTTTTTCGCGACCGATGGGATCTCGTGGTACATGTTGAAGATCTCGCCTTCATCCATGGCCAACGATTCGATGCAGTACTGGTAGGCGTGGGTGTGGATCGCCTCTTCGAACGCCTGGCGCAGGATGTACTGGCGGCATTCCGGGTTGGTGATCAGGCGGTACACGGCCAGCACCAGGTTGTTGGCAACCAGGGAGTCAGCGGTGGAGAAGAAGCCGAGGTTGCGCATGACGATGCGGCGCTCGTCGTCGGTCAGGCCTTCCGGGTCTTTCCAGAGGGCGATGTCGGCGGTCATGTTGACTTCTTGCGGCATCCAGTGGTTTGCGCAACCGTCCAGGTACTTCTGCCAGGCCCAGTCGTACTTGAACGGTACGAGTTGGTTGAGGTCGGCGCGGCAGTTGATCATGCGCTTTTCGTCGACGGCCACACGGGCGGAGGCGCCTTCGAGTTCGGCGAGGCCTTCGGCGATGTCGAGGTTGTCCAGGGCAGCTTTGGCACGGGCGATTGCGGCGGAGTCGGACGCGGTCACAGCGCGGGCTTCTTGAGCCGCGACGCCACCAGCGGTGTCGAGGCGGTCCATGTTGGCTTCAGTTGCGTGGCCGGCGTTGGCGCCTTTTACCACGGTTTCGCCGCTGTCTTCTTTGTCGAATTCGTCCCAGCTCAGCATGACGTGTCGTCTCCTGCGTGAGGGCCAGATGCCCGTGTGAAAACTGATAGGTTGGTTTTTCACACGGCCGTACTGGCCGCGTTGGATAGCGTTTTTTGCAGCGGTACACGCAGGCAAATAAACATAATTTTGTACGGGGTTCCGAGAGCCTCTGACGGGCGCCGAAATAGGTGAAGACTTCGGCGTGGGCTTCAGACTGGCTGTTATCCCTGTAAGGGAATATTGCAGGCCCGTTTAAGCCGGCATTATAAGGAAATTTTTGCGGCCGTGGTGGGGCGAATCGGCGCATGGAGCGGTCGAGACGGAGGGTTTTTCGGTCGGAGCGAGGGTTTACAGGGCTTTGGCTGGATGTCGCGAGTGAAGATTTTTTTTCATAAATTTTGGCTAGCCATTTTTTTGTTCAAAAAACAGCCAAAAAACAGCGTTTTTCACTACATGTTGTGTTTTGAGTCACGTTTCGATGCCCCCAGACACAACTAAGCCCGACCGAAGTCGGGCTGTGAAGTCGCACTCAATGATCAGCTGAGACGCGCCGCACCAACGTGGTCTGCACCATCCGCAGCTACCTTGGCTGCACCGGTGTGATCGAAGCCGTCGGCAGCGACTTTGGCAGCGCCAGTGCGATCAAAACCATCAGAAGCAAGTTTGGCAGCACCCGTGTGATCGGAGCCATCGGAGGCGAAAGACGCCGAGCCGGTATGGTCGTAACCGTCAGAAGCGACAGCCGCTTGCGTGCTGTAAGCAGCCGAGCCAGTGCGGTCGTAGCCGTCAGCGGCGAAGGTGTTAGCGGCCAGGACGGAGAGGGTCAGGGCGAGGATCAGTTTGGTTTTCATGGTAGTGGCTCCAGGTTCATTGGCGTTTTGTGCCTTGGTATGGAATTCATACTACGCCAGATAATTTGATTAAAAAGCGCAAATAAACGCTTAAAATAATCGTATAAATCGATATATAAGGTTCGGCGCTTCATCTGCCTTCAATAGCGGGCGGGTGGGTCGAACCTTGGGAGAGTGAGAGTGGGTGATTAGCCGTTAGAGCAGCCGTTACCCATGACGCTGTAACGAAGAATGTGGCGTTGGCCTTTGGAGTCGTCGTATTCCATTTTTGCCGGAACAACTTCGCAGACGTTCGGGATTTCGCTCATGGAGATAACTTTGGCGATGTCCAGGTGAGTGGAGTAAGTGTATTCCTCAATGGCGGGTTGCTGCTGTGCGACATCAGTCGGGACCTCGTCTGCCATGGCGGTTGCGCACAGGCTGCTGAGGGCCAGAACTAATAAAGCTTTCATTTCAGATTTACCTTTTAGAGGTCGAGTGGGGTCACGCAACCTTTTTGGGGTTGCGTGTATAACTTAAGTACTGGTTTTGGATTAACTGCCTTCGTGGGGGCTGCAACTTGGTTAATCACGTTGCCTGGTTGGCGAGGCTGATTTTAGGCGTGGGGTTTACATTCATATAGGCGTGCTTTTGATAAACACTATTGGCAGATCCTGTAACAATCCCCGAAAAGCGACCTTTGGCTTGCTGATGAAGCCAATGTCATAAATGCCCAAAGCCCCTGAAATCACCGCTCTTGAGCGCGTTGGCGAGGTATAGCCACATTTTGTAGGGGCTTGTTACTACCATCGTCGAATGGTTCTATAGGCCCGGCCCGGCTACAACTGGGTCATACAAAAACAACTATTCCACCGAGGTAACAAAGATGAGTGCGGCTTCTCTGTATCCCGTTCGTCCCGAGGTTGCGGCCAACACGCTGACTGATGAGGCGACCTACAAGGCCATGTACCAGCAGTCCGTCGTTAACCCGGACGGCTTCTGGCGCGAGCAAGCCAAGCGCCTCGACTGGATCAAGCCTTTCACCACGGTGAAACAGACTTCTTTCGACGATCACCATGTCGACATCAAATGGTTCGCCGACGGCACCCTGAACGTTTCCTACAACTGCCTCGACCGTCATCTGGCCGAGCGCGGCGATCAAATCGCGATCATTTGGGAAGGGGATGACCCTGCCGAAAGCCGCAACATCACCTACCGCGAGCTGCACGAACAAGTCTGCAAGTTCGCCAACGCCCTGCGCGGCCAGGATGTGCACCGCGGCGACGTGGTGACTATCTATATGCCGATGATCCCCGAAGCCGTGGTCGCCATGCTGGCGTGCACCAGGATCGGCGCGATTCACTCGGTGGTGTTCGGTGGTTTCTCGCCGGAAGCCCTGGCTGGCCGGATCATCGACTGCAAATCCAAAGTGGTGATCACGGCCGACGAAGGTATTCGTGCCGGCAAGAAGATCCCGCTCAAGACCAACGTCGACGACGCGCTGACCAACCCGGAAACCAGCAGCATTCAGAAAGTCATCGTGTGCAAACGCACCGGTGGCAACATCAAGTGGAACCAGCATCGCGACATCTGGTACGAAGACCTGATGAAGGTGGCAGGCAGTGTCTGCGCGCCGAAAGAGATGGGCGCTGAGGAAGCGCTGTTCATCCTTTATACCTCCGGCTCGACCGGTAAGCCGAAGGGCGTGCAGCACACCACCGCCGGTTATCTGTTGTACGCGGCGATGACCCACGAGCGCGTGTTCGACTACCGTCTGGGCGAAGTTTACTGGTGCACCGCCGACGTCGGTTGGGTCACTGGCCACACCTATATTGTCTATGGCCCCCTGGCCAATGGCGCGACCACCTTGCTGTTCGAAGGCGTGCCGAACTACCCGGACATCACCCGGGTGGCGAAAATCGTCGACAAGCATAAGGTCAATATTCTCTACACCGCGCCGACCGCCATCCGCGCGATGATGGCGTCCGGCAAAGCTGCCGTTGAAGGTGCCGATGGCAGCAGCCTGCGTCTGTTGGGTTCGGTCGGTGAGCCGATCAACCCGGAAGCGTGGGATTGGTACTACAAGAACGTCGGACAGTCCCGTTGCCCGATCGTCGACACCTGGTGGCAGACCGAAACCGGCGGCAACATGATGAGCCCGCTGCCGGGCGCTCATGGCCTCAAGCCGGGTTCGGCGGCACGTCCGTTCTTCGGTGTGGTGCCGGCACTGGTGGACAACCTGGGCAACATCATCGAAGGCGTTGCCGAGGGCAACCTGGTGATTCTCGATTCGTGGCCAGGCCAGGCGCGCACGCTGTATGGCGACCATGACCGCTTCGTTGATACCTACTTCAAGACGTTCCGCGGCATGTACTTCACCGGTGACGGTGCGCGTCGTGACGAAGACGGTTACTACTGGATTACCGGTCGCGTGGATGACGTGCTCAACGTGTCCGGCCACCGCATGGGGACCGCCGAGATTGAAAGCGCGATGGTCGCTCACCCGAAAGTCGCCGAAGCGGCCGTGGTCGGTGTGCCGCACGACATCAAAGGGCAGGGCATCTATGTCTATGTCACGTTGATCGGTGGTGAAGAGCCGAGCGAGCAGCTGCGACTTGAGCTGAAAAACTGGGTCCGTAAAGAGATCGGTCCGATTGCCTCGCCGGATGTCATCCAGTGGGCGCCGGGCCTGCCGAAAACCCGTTCGGGCAAAATCATGCGCCGCATCCTGCGCAAGATTGCTACGGCCGAATACGATGGGTTGGGGGATATCTCTACCTTGGCGGATCCGGGTGTGGTGCAGCATTTGATTGATGAACACAAGATCATGAACGTCGCTTAACCCGCTGTTCCTGAGTCATCGAAGCCCCGCCCGGCATTGCGCCGAGCGGGGCTTTTTACTGCCTGATGTTTTTGTGTCGGCAGTCCGGGCCTCTTCGCGAGCAGGCTCGCTCCCACATTTGGAATGCGTTTCCCTGTGGGAGCGAGCCGGCTCCGGGCGGCGTTCCGACGAAGGCGATCTGACAGGCAACACATAAACGACGGCCAATAATTATCGGCTTCAGTTGTAGGTGCTTTCCCACTGTTACCCGCCTTCGTTCAAGTAACTGAATGTGTAACCGCTCGCTCCGATACGGGGCATTGGGAAACGCAAAGCCCCATCATCAGGCCACCTCAGTCCCTGCAAAAAATAAGACACAACGCTGCGCTTGCCGGATTAGAAGGGTTTGCCAATAATGGGCCCGCAATTTGCAATATAGATCGGTTCACTGTCTTTTGCTCTTGCATGAATTTGCAAGGCTGTCAACGCGCCCCAGCGGCTTTCTCGGTGCTTCTGTAATTAGTTGTCGCATTGAAGAAATATCGGCTTCGGGCCTGTCGTTAGAATGCCGATCACTCGCTCGTTGTTGCTCGCGTTGAAAAAAACGCGCGATTCCTACGACGCAGCACCGCTTTGCGGTTCCACTCATTCGCATATTGGGCTGTCGCTCACTCTGCCGTTTTAGCCCTTTACCGATGGAGTCCCAAGATGAAGAAACTCGTGCTGCTTGGCGCCCTGGCACTGTCCGTGCTGTCCCTGCCGACTTTCGCCGATGAAAAGCCTCTGAAAATTGGTATCGAAGCGGCTTACCCTCCGTTCGCTTCCAAAGCGCCGGACGGCAGCATCGTGGGTTTCGACTACGACATCGGCAACGCTCTGTGCGAAGAGATGAAGGTCAAGTGCGTATGGGTCGAGCAAGAGTTCGACGGTCTGATCCCTGCACTCAAAGTGCGCAAGATCGACGCGATCCTGTCGTCCATGTCGATCACTGAAGACCGCAAGAAGTCCGTGGACTTCACCAACAAGTACTACAACACCCCGGCTCGCCTGGTCATGAAGGCCGGCACTCCAGTCAGCGACAGCCTGGCTGAGCTCAAGGGCAAAAACATCGGCGTGCAACGCGGTTCGATCCACGAGCGTTTCGCTCGCGAAGTCCTGGCTCCACTGGGTGCCGAGATCAAGCCTTACGGTTCGCAGAACGAAATTTACCTCGACGTCGCCGCCGGCCGCCTCGACGGTACCGTGGCAGACGCTACGCTGCTGGATGACGGTTTCCTGAAAACCGACGCCGGCAAAGGGTTTGCCTTCGTCGGCCCGGCCTTCACCGACGTCAAATACTTCGGCGACGGCGTGGGTATCGCAGTTCGCAAAGGTGACGCGCTGAAAGACAAGATCAACACCGCGATCGCTGCCATTCGTGAGAACGGCAAGTACAAGCAAATCCAGGACAAATACTTCGCCTTCGATATCTACGGCAAGTAACACGCCCCGGCGACAAGTCCGAAATGGCGCAAGCAACAGGATCTCTGAGGTTTGCGCCATTTTTTCATCCCCCTTTTCGAGGACCTGAATCATGTTGAAAGGCTACGGGGCTGTCATCCTCGATGGCGCATGGCTGACGCTTCAGCTCGCCTTGTCGTCCATGGTCTTGGCCATTGTTCTGGGTCTGATCGGCGTTGCGCTGCGTCTTTCCCCGATTCGCTGGCTGGCCTGGCTGGGCGACCTGTATTCCACGGTGATCCGCGGGATTCCCGACCTGGTGCTGATCCTGCTGATTTTCTACGGTGGTCAGGACCTGCTCAACCGCGTCGCGCCGATGCTCGGTTTTGACGATTACATCGACCTGAATCCATTGGCCGCCGGTATCGGCACCCTGGGCTTCATCTTCGGTGCGTACCTGTCGGAAACCTTCCGTGGCGCCTTCATGGCAATCCCGAAGGGTCAGGCAGAAGCTGGCATGGCGTACGGCATGAGCAGTTTTCAGGTGTTCTTCCGGGTGTTGGTGCCGCAGATGATTCGCCTGGCGATTCCGGGTTTCACCAACAACTGGCTGGTATTGACCAAGGCCACCGCGCTGATTTCGGTGGTGGGTCTGCAAGACATGATGTTCAAGGCCAAGCAGGCGGCAGATGCTACCCGCGAGCCTTTCACCTTCTTCCTCGCAGTGGCGGCGATGTACCTGGTGATCACCAGCGTCTCGTTGTTGGCATTGCGTCACCTTGAGAAGCGCTACTCGGTAGGCGTAAGGGCGGCTGATCTATGATCTTCGACTACAACGTCATTTGGGAGGCCTTGCCGCTGTACTTCGGCGGCCTGGTGACCACCCTGAAATTGCTCGCGCTGTCGCTGTTCTTCGGCCTGCTGTGCGCGTTGCCGCTGGGCTTGATGCGCGTCTCGAAAAACGCGGCCGTCAACATGAGCGCCTGGCTCTACACCTACGTGATCCGCGGCACGCCGATGCTGGTGCAGCTGTTCTTGATCTACTACGGTCTGGCGCAGTTCGAAGCCGTGCGTGAGAGCTTCCTCTGGCCGTGGCTGTCCAGTGCCACGTTCTGTGCGTGCCTGGCCTTCGCGATCAACACCAGCGCCTACACCGCTGAAATCATCGCCGGCAGCCTGCGGGCCACGCCCAATGGTGAGATCGAAGCCGCCAAGGCGATGGGCATGTCGCGCTACAAATTGTACAAGCGCATCCTGCTGCCGTCGGCCCTGCGCCGGGCGCTGCCGCAGTACAGCAACGAAGTGATCATGATGCTGCAGACCACCAGTCTGGCGTCCATCGTGACCCTGATCGACATCACCGGTGCCGCGCGCACGGTCAACGCACAGTTCTACCTGCCGTTCGAAGCCTACATCACCGCCGGCGTGTTCTACCTGTGCCTGACCTTCATTCTGGTGCGGATGTTCAAACAGGCCGAGCGCCGCTGGCTGGGCTATCTGGCCCCGCGGAAGCACTGATATGGAACGCATCGATCATTCATTGCCGTGGAGCCACTTGGGCTGCGAACGCCAGATTTCGGTGTTCTGTTTCGGTAATAGGGAGCGCAGTGGCGGGCGCAAGGCCTACATCCAGGCCAGCCTGCACGCCGATGAACTGCCGGGGATGCGCACGGCCTGGGAGCTGAAAAAGCGCCTGACCGAACTCGAAGCCCAAGGCTTGCTCAACGGTGTGATCGAACTGGTGCCGGTGGCCAATCCACTGGGCCTCGGTCAACTGCTTCAAGGCAATCATCAAGGGCGTTTTGAGGCGGGCAGCGGCAAGAACTTCAACCGGGATTTCGTCGAGCTGAGCGCGCCAGTGGCCGCTGAGCTGGAAGGGCACCTGGGTGATGATCCGCACGCCAATATTCAGCTGATCCGTCAGACCATGAGCGATGTGCTCGCCGCATTGCCGCCCGCCGCCAGTCAGTTGCAAGGCATGCAGCGCATCTTGCTCAGTCATGCCTGCACCGCCGACGTGGTGCTGGATCTGCATTGCGATGCCGAAGCGGCGCTGCACATGTACGCCTTGCCGCAACACTGGCCGCAATGGCGTTCGTTGGCCGCGCACCTGAACGTGAAGGTGGGTCTGCTGGCGGAAGATTCCGGTGGCAGCTCCTTCGACGAAGCGTGCTCGCTGCCATGGTTGCGTCTGTCGCGTCTGTTTCCTGATGCGCAGATTCCCCTGGCCTGCCTGGCGACTACCATTGAATTAGGTGGTCAGGCCGATACCGGTCGCGCTGAAGCCTGCGCTTACGCCGAAGGCATTCTGGCGTTCCTCGCCGAGCAAGGTTTGATCAGCGGCGAATGGCCAAAACCTGCGCAAGACGCTTGCGAAGGCATGCCGTTCGAAGGCACTGAATTGCTGTTCGCGCCACACCCTGGCGTGATCAGTTTCTTGCGTAAACCCGGTGAATGGATTGAAGCCGGCGATGAGATTTTCGAAGTGATCGATCCGTTATCGGATCGGGTCAGCACGGTGTGTGCTGGTACGTCCGGGGTGCTGTTTGCCATTGAACGGCTGCGTTATGCCCAACCCGGTTTCTGGCTGGCCAAGGTGGCGGGGCGCGAAGCGCTGCGTCACGGGCGCTTGCTCAACGACTGACTGACTGTTTTTGTGAGAACCGACCGCATGTACAAACTTGAAGTCCAAGACCTGCATAAACGCTATGGCAGTCACGAAGTGCTCAAGGGCGTGTCCCTGAAAGCGGCGGCTGGTGATGTGATCAGCATCATCGGCTCCAGTGGCTCCGGCAAAAGTACTTTCCTGCGCTGCATCAACCTGCTGGAGCAGCCGCACGCGGGCAAGATTCTGCTCAACAACGAAGAGCTGAAACTGGTCGCCAACAAGGACGGCGCGCTGAAGGCGGCCGACCCGAAACAGCTGCAACGCATGCGTTCGCGCCTGTCGATGGTGTTCCAGCATTTCAACCTGTGGTCGCACATGACCGCGCTGGAAAACATCATGGAAGCGCCGGTCCATGTGCTCGGCATGTCCAAGGCTGAAGCCCGTGAAAAAGCCGAGCACTACCTGAACAAGGTCGGTGTGGCCCATCGTAAAGATGCTTACCCGGGTCACATGTCCGGCGGTGAGCAGCAGCGCGTAGCGATTGCCCGTGCGTTGGCGATGGAACCTGAGGTAATGCTGTTCGACGAACCGACATCGGCGCTCGACCCGGAACTGGTTGGCGACGTGCTGAAAGTCATGCAGGCCCTGGCGCTGGAAGGCCGGACCATGGTGGTGGTGACGCACGAAATGGGCTTCGCCCGTGAAGTGTCGAACCAGCTGGTGTTCCTGCACAAAGGTGTCGTCGAAGAAAGCGGCAACCCGCGTGAGGTGCTGGTCAATCCACAGTCCGAACGTCTGCAACAATTCCTCTCGGGCAGCCTGAAGTAATCAGGGCTGCCGTTGTGCACCGGGATAGTGCATGCTTCGCAATTTAGAGGCTGGCTCCGATCCCCTGTGGGAGCTGGCTTGTCGGCCCCTTGGTAGGAGCTGCCGAAGGCTGCGATCTTTTGATCTTGATTTTGCAAATCAAAAGATCGCAGCCTCGTTTCACTCGACAGCTCCTACAGGGGGGCGGCAAGCCAGCTCCCACATTTGATCTCTGTTGGTTTTCAGATATGCGTTCATTTCCGGGCTAGCATTGGCCCATGCCTTCATCACTGTTTTCGTTTCGGATTGCCCGCCATGACTGCCCATCGAATTGGTTTCCTGATTTGGCCCAGCACTAAAGCACTGACGCTTGCGCTGGCTGAGGAGGCCTTGCGTGTTGCCCAGCGTGTGCATCCGGACGTTGTTTACGAACTGTCGTTTTTGCAGGCCGAACCGCCGACCGAAGGCGCCTGGCAATTGCCGGGTGAACCGTGGGCCGGCAAGCTCGAAAACTTTCAGAAACTGTTCCTGCTCGCCGATGAGCCGCCGACCACCCTCGCGCCCGCGCTCAGCAGCGCGCTGAAACAACTGGTGCGTGCAGGCTGCGTTATCGGCGGTTTGTCGGCCGGTGTTTACCCGTTGGCGCAATTGGGTTTACTCGACGGTTATCGCGCTGCCGTGCATTGGCGCTGGCAGGACGACTTCACCGAACGTTTCCCGAAAGTCATCGCCACCAGTCATCTGTTCGACTGGGATCGCGATCGTCTGACCGCGTGCGGCGGCATGTCGGTACTCGATTTGCTGCTGGCCGTGCTGGCTCGTGATCACGGCGCAGAACTGGCCGGTGCGGTGTCGGAAGAATTGGTGGTGGAGCGCATCCGCGAAGGCGGCGAGCGCCAACGCATTCCGCTGCAAAACCGTCTCGGTTCCAGTCATCCAAAGCTCACGCAAGCCGTGTTGCTGATGGAGGCCAACATCGAAGAGCCGCTGACCACTGACGAAATCGCCCAGCATGTGTGCGTGTCCCGTCGGCAGCTGGAGCGGATCTTCAAGCAATACCTCAACCGCGTGCCGAGCCAGTACTACCTGGAACTGCGCCTGAACAAGGCCCGGCAGATGTTGATGCAAACCAGCAAGTCGATCATCCAGATCGGCCTGTCGTGTGGCTTCTCCTCGGGGCCGCACTTCTCTAGCGCTTACCGCAACTTTTTCGGTGCCACGCCGCGGGAAGATCGCAACCAGCGGCGCAGCAGCAGCCCGTTTGAGTTGTCGTCGGTGCCATCCGAGCGCGGGTGACAAGTGGCCTCCTGCTTACTCGTCGATCTCGGATCCGTCAGAGGACGACACTTCCATTTCGCCGCGATTGATAACCTCCTCCACGCCGAAATCCACACCCGTGCGCTCGAAGTAGGCGATCAGTCGTAGCAGGCTCTCCTCGGAAAGCGGATTACCCCTGAAACTGATGCTTTCGGCGACCTCCACAGGCAGCTCTTGCACGTCGATGGGGATTTCGCTGATCGCATTGGCGCTCAGGTCGGCCCAATCCAGTTCGGTCAGTTGAAACATGCCGGGTGGTACTTCGGTGATGCCGGTGTCGTTGAGCAGGACCGTCGCCAGCTTCGGCATCTGGCGCAAATCAAGCGTTTGCCCCAAAGGATTGACCCCCAGATCGAGGTAGTCGAGGTTATCCATTCCCGCCAAGGCTGTTGCTGACTCAAGTGACAGGCTTATCCGGCAACGAGGGAGCGACAAGGACCTCAGCTCACCCATCTTGAACACAGCCTCGGGAATGCCATCCAGGTTGCAGTCGCGAAGAACAAGGTTTTTCAGCTTTGGAAAGGCCTCCAGAAAACCTCCTGTCCGCGTAACACCTTCGGCACCGTGTACCTCCAGCGAAGTCACGTGACTGAAGTCTGCACGGAGTGTTGGCAGTTCTCCGTTGATGATGGTCCTGATGACGAGTTCATGAGTGGGTTGAAGTGCCTCATTGAAGTCGTCCAGTTCAGTTTCGTGCTGCCAGCACCTCTGCAACATTTGCTTGAACTCGTCGCGACTGGCGTGCTCGAGAAGTTGTTGTTGCGCATCAAAGGGTTCACCGCTCAGGGGATGTAAGGCCGGCAGGTCGGTTGTCCAGGCAGTCAAATCATCTCTGAGCTGGTTCAGTTCTGCTTCGAGGCGCGTCAGCTCCGCTCGCCCATCCTCCAAAGTGCCAGGCAATTCGTACACAAATTCGCTCGCCTGCTCGACTTCCAGATTCGGGTACAGCGCCATGACTCGATTGATGTCCGTCTCGGGAGCATAAACACCCAAATCATAGGAGGTGTCGAAGTGATGGTGCTTGATCAGTTGTCGTGCCCTGTCGGAGAGGGGATTGTGCGTCAGGTGCATGCCGCGCTTGTCGTACACCGGACTGTCGAATACCTCCGGAGGCAATTCACTGATTTTGTTGCCCAGCAGTTTGGCGGTATCAAGCTTGGAGTGGGTCATTACGCTGGGGGGGATTTCGGTCAGGCCGGTATGGCTCAGGTCCAGGTGTACGAGTTCAGGCATCGACTCGATGCTGGGCTTTAGCGTGAGCGGATTCTTGTACAGATCCAGCATGACCAGTTTGTTGAGTGAAGACAGTTTCGACCAGCTGACTGCATCTAACCTGATACCACAATCGCTCAACACCAGCGCATCGAGGTTCGCCATTCGAGGAATGGTCTCGGGGAGAGTGGTCAGGGAAAAGCGTTTTAAATCGAGGCGGCGCAGGCCATTGAAGCGCTGCAGAAATTCAGGAACACCCTGCACAGCATGACTGCCTTCCAGGGACAGCAATGACACATGGGGGAAATCGACCGTCAGCGTCGGTAGATCGCCAAGGATCGGCTCGGCAAATCTGAGTGCATAACGCGGCGTGTCGTCCGGGGCATCGAAGTCCCGCTCTGATTGTCGGCGCCAGCTGCGCTGGATTTCCTGGGCCAGCAGCCTGCGATTGTGTCGAGCGGCCTGTCGTTCCAATTCGTTCAGGGGGGCTCTGGTTTGCGGGTGAACAGTGGGCGAGTCGTTTATCCAGGTGTTCAGTTCCTGATGCAGTCGCGAGAGCTCGCTGGACAGACGTGAGAGCTCCATGCGAGCGCCATCGGGATGCGTTTGTAACTGGAGAACAACAGACTGGAGTTCCTCCTCGGAAAGGCTGGGGTAAACCTCGCGAACCCGGTCGTTGAGGGTCGGCGTCGGGGAGTGTCTGCGCTTGTAACCCTCTGAGCCGCCGGGCAAGCGCATGGTCGTCGGATCGTAGAACGGTTTTCGATGGGGATTTTTTGCGAACACTGAGCGTAACTTCGGTTGGTCCAGTGCGTGTTCTGCGATGCGTTGTTTAAATACCTGCCCCTTTTCGACAGAAATGCCCAATGCATCGCGGTTAGTTTGCGGCAAAGCTTGCAGAACGGCGTCATAAAAGTCGCCGGTGGGGGGCAGTGGCCCGCTGTCGTCGTAGACCTGGTAAGAGAAGTCTTCAGCGCGAACCAGGGTTCTGCGAATCGACGCGTCGATCGGGCCGATGCTGTCGCGCACAGAGCCTTCTTGGGAATAATCCCTCACCTCGATGCGTAGATTGGCGGGCCATCCCGGCAGGGCGTCGAGGCTGTGCAAGACCAGTTGATGGGTGTCCGTGGTTTCCAGTGATGGTCGATAAAGTCCTTCATGCGCTCGGGAGGCGCGCACAGCTTCCATGGCTTTGAGGGCCACGTCCTTGAGACGCTGGGGCACACGGCCGCCATGCAATTGCCGAAGTTCGGTGCCTGTTGTATTGCTTGTCAGTTCTTGTGCGACATCGGTCGGTAATCCCTGCACCTCGTCGATCAGCCTTTGCACTGACGGATCGTTGGTTTTTTCAAGTTCGCGGTAACAGGATTCGAACAGCGATTTGCGATAGTTCACAGCGGTATCCGCTGTCTGTTTTCTGAGTGTTTGCGTTTGGGTTTTCAGCTCGGGGACGGGAGTCTCGATGGGCCATGAGCCGTATCGGGTCAGCAGTTCAAGTTGCATGGCCGGATCGGCCTGCAGATATTGATCAGGGTTGTCGCTGCCGATCTGCTCGATAAAGGTCTGGATGTCCCGATCGATTTTGAAGCGCTTGATCGTGTCCGTCAGCAATGACGGTGGGGGCAGGTTGTCGACGTGCATTTCGCGCAACACGTTGTCGTGGTAGCCGCTGATTTGCAGGACCTGCTCGCGTTCGGCGCTGGAGAGTGATTCGACGCTATGGCCGATTCGGCGCATGACGGTTTCCCGGTCCCAGGTCATCGGTTGTTCAAGAGCGGTCTGCCAGGCGCCGTGATCGTTGTGCAGCAGAGAGGGCCGATAAGCATCAACTCGATCGGGATGCTGAATCTGGTATTGACCCGTTTCGTTATTCCGTTCCACGGCATAGAGATTGTCTTCAATCGGTAACAGGGTTTTGCCCTGGTGCTGATACAGGCCGAGGTGATCGGGTTTGGCCGCTGCCGGTAACTCTGCGGAGTGTTCGTAGGGAGTCAGGTCCGGTTTCCAGTAACGGGTGTTGCCATTTGCCACTGTGACAGGGGTGAGCTTTTCGAAAAACGCCAGTGTGTCGCTGGACAGCAGAGGCTTGAGCTCCCCGACAACGATGGTGCCACCCACCGCCAATGTCCCTAGTTGAACAACCGATTCGACAACGCCCATGAGGTGCCCGAATGCTTCTGTTTTCAGATCTTCGGCCCAGTCCACGATGCCTTCGAAGGTTTCGTCGAGTAGCTGGTAGGCCATGTAGGCCAGCGTCAGTTCACCCAGGAAGGGCACGAATGGCAGGGCTACAAACGCCGCAGCTTCAAGGATGCTCGAGGCCACTTTGCTGAAGGCGTCCCAGAGTGCCCATCGTGCGTTCCGGTCGGCCCGTGCCGTGGAGACCGCTACAGTGTTCGCGTCATTGAGGATCTTGTTCAGTTGTCGCTGATACTGGTGGCTCCACAGATCCGTTTTGATCCGTGTCAGCGAGAATTGCAGGTTGGGCTTGTCGATCGGTGTTTCGCGCCAGCTGGGCAGCGGGTCGCCCGTTCGGTGCTGATGCCAGGTCACGGTACTCAAGCGGCGATTGAGATCGGCAAAAAAATAGCCTCTTTCTTGATGATCGACGAATCGACTGAAGAACTTCTGATAAGCGGGCGAGCGCAGCTTGCGGGTCAGCTCGGTCATGAACGCCAGAGTGTCGGGGTATTGCTTGAGTGGATGCTCCGGGTCATCAGGAATGTAAGCAATGATCCGTGTTGCCTTGCGCGTGCGCTCAAGGTTGGGGGCGAAAATGACAATGCCTGTCAGTGCAGAAGACATCATTGTCAGGTCGTGGCAGTGCAGCAGTTCGCCGTCCAGCTTTGTGCCCGGGCGTTTTTCCAGGAGGCCTCGGATCGAGTGATGGGCGTCGCCCTGTAGATCGCCTCGGACGTGACCCAGTTGCAGGGCAGACATGAGGGCGGCTTTATGCGCGTTTTTGACCTTTGACTTCAAAACTGCTCCCGCCACGGGGTTGGTCAGCCCCAGATTGTCTTTGAGGTAAGCGCTGTATTGGCCACCAATGTCCAGTTCCCGACACAGTCGGGCGAACCCTGGGACAGTGATTTTTTGCTTTACCTTCGGCAGCGTATCGAACTGCCCCGTGGGCGAAGGCTCGGTGATAAAGGTCGAGGCGGACTCATAGGCGTGCGCTTGTGTCTCCGATTCGTGAAAGTTGTGCAGGGCCGCATCGAGCAACGACACCGTCCAGGTTCGAGCGGCACCGGACTTGATCGAAAGCCAGGGGATAGTCTGAGGAATATAGAGGCGCAAGAAGGTGGTCTTGACGTCCAGCTCCAGGCCGAACCGCTTTTTCAAGGCGGCGCTCAGAAGTGGTTCGGCAAAGTCCCGGGCGTTTTGCAGATTTGCCAGCATCGATTCCAGGCGATTTCGATGAGTCCAGTATTCCTGGCTTGAGTTTTTCAGCATCTGGTCTTGCAGGCGGGTTGCTGTGACAAGCCCGTGCGGCGCTTGCAAGCGAGCATTCTTCAGGGCGCTGCGTGTATCGGACGACGCTTGTAATACCCAGGAGGCGAGGATGCTGCAAAGGTGTTGGTAGTGAGTGTCTGGATGAGCGGCAGGCTCGTATTCGTGTTGATTCATGCGCCAGTCCTTTAGCGTTTGGATGAGGCGCCAGCAAAACAGACGATGACCTGCTCCGTGCGGTACATATTTACCGCACCATTCGACAACCCTGCCTATAACCTGTGCCGGCAGTTTAAACTGCGCCTTTGCGACGCTATATGTCGCATTGCCGTAAACCCGGCTGAAACCGGGGTTTGCGCTATAAGAAGTTGTCGCTTGGCGGCAAGGCCGGGCTGAAAACTGTCCTTACAATCCCCCCATCGCTCGCCAGTTTCAGGCGAGTGTTCCTCATCAGGAGACTCCGATGTCCGTTGAGCACGCTGCGGTACAACGCGCCGATTTCGACCAGGTAATGGTTCCCAACTACGCGCCTGCCGCTTTCATCCCTGTGCGTGGCGCCGGTTCCCGCGTTTGGGACCAGTCTGGCCGCGAGCTGATCGACTTCGCCGGCGGGATCGCCGTTAACGTATTGGGCCATGCGCACCCGGCGCTGGTCAGTGCCTTGACCGAGCAGGCGAACAAGCTGTGGCACGTGTCCAACGTCTTCACCAATGAGCCGGCCCTGCGCCTGGCCCATAAGCTGATCGACGCTACGTTTGCCGAGCGCGCGTTCTTCTGCAACTCCGGCGCCGAAGCCAACGAGGCCGCCTTCAAGCTGGCCCGTCGTGTCGGTTTCGATCGTTTCGGCAGCGAGAAGTACGAAATCATTGCCGCGCTGAACAGCTTCCACGGTCGTACTCTGTTTACCGTGAACGTCGGTGGTCAGTCGAAGTATTCCGATGGCTTCGGTCCGAAGATCACCGGTATTACCCACGTGCCGTACAACGATCTGGCCGCGCTGAAAGCCGCCATTTCCGACAAGACTTGCGCTGTGGTTCTGGAACCGATCCAGGGCGAGAGCGGCGTGATCCCGGCCGAACTCGAATACCTGCAAGGCGCCCGTGAACTGTGCACCGCGCACAACGCGCTGCTGATTTTCGACGAAGTGCAAACCGGTATGGGCCGCAGCGGCAAGCTGTTCGCCTACCAGCATTACGGCGTGATCCCGGACATCCTGACCAGCGCCAAGAGCCTGGGCGGTGGTTTCCCGATCGCCGCGATGCTGACCACCGAAGACCTGGCCAAACACTTGGTCGTCGGCACTCACGGCACCACGTATGGCGGCAACCCGCTGGCGTGCGCTGTCGCTGAAGCCGTGATCGACGTCGTCAATACCCCTGAAGTACTGGCCGGCGTCAACGCCAAGCACGACAAGTTCAAGGCCCGCCTGGAACAGATCGGCAAGAAGTACGGCCTGTTCACCCAGGTCCGTGGTATGGGCCTGTTGATCGGTTGCGTGCTGAACGATGCCTGGAAAGGCAAGGCCAAGGACATCTTCAACGCCGCTGAAAAAGAAGGCCTGATGATTCTGCAAGCCGGCCCCGACGTGGTTCGTTTCGCGCCAAGCCTGGTGGTTGAAGACGCGGATATCGATCAGGGCCTGGATCGCTTCGAACGCGCCGTGGCGAAGTTGACGCAAGCCTGATAGACCCTTCGGCGCCTGATATTTCAGGTGTCGATCCAAATTTTTGTTTCGGGCTGGATCAAAAGTGTGGGAGCTAGCCTGCTAGCGATGAGGGCCTGATAGCCAACATCATTGTTGCCTGACAGGACGATATCGCTAGCAGGCTAGCTCCCACAGTTGACTCTGAGTTGTTTCAGGGATGGCCCGGGATTTTTTCTTCTGTAAGTTCTGAGATTAAGGAGTGACACCATGCTGGTGATGCGCCCCGCGCAAATGGCTGATCTGGGCGAGGTACAGCGTCTGGCTGCGGACAGCCCGATTGGTGTCACTTCCTTGCCGGATGACGTTGAACGCTTGAGCGACAAGATCGCAGCAAGCGAAGCCTCGTTCGCCGCCGAAGTCAGCTTCAACGGTGAAGAGAGCTATTTCTTCGTCCTCGAAGACACCGCCACCGGCAAACTGGTGGGGTGCTCGGCCATCGTTGCGTCGGCCGGTTATTCCGAGCCGTTCTACAGCTTCCGTAATGAAACCTTTGTGCACGCCTCCCGCGAGCTGAAGATTCATAACAAGATCCACGTGCTCTCCCAGTGCCACGACCTGACCGGCAACAGCTTGCTGACCAGTTTCTACGTGCTGCCGGAGCTGGTGGGTTCGGCCTGGTCGGAACTCAACTCCCGTGGCCGCTTGCTGTTCGTGGCCAGCCATCCGGAGCGTTTTGCCGATTCGGTGGTGACCGAGATCGTCGGTTATAGCGATGAAAATGGTGATTCGCCGTTCTGGGATGCCATCGGTCGTAATTTCTTCGACCTCAACTACGCCGCTGCCGAGCGTCTGTGCGGTCTGAAGAGCCGGACGTTCCTGGCCGAGCTGATGCCGCATTACCCGATCTATGTGCCGCTGCTGCCGGACTCCGCTCAAGAGGCGATGGGCCAGGTGCACCCACGGGCGCAGATCACCTTCGACATCCTGATGCGCGAAGGCTTCGAGACCGATCACTACATCGACATTTTCGATGGCGGCCCGACCCTGCACGCCCGTGTCTCGGGGATCCGTTCGATCGCCCAGAGCCGAGTAGTCCCGGTGAAAATCGGCGAGCCGGTCAAAGGCGCCGGTCGTCAGTACCTGGTGGCCAACGCCCAGTTGCAGGATTACCGCGCCGTGTTGCTTGAGCTCGATTATGCGCCGGGCAAACCCGTGACCCTGGATCTTGAAGCGGCCGAAGCGCTGGGTGTTGGTGAAGGTGCCAGCGTGCGCCTGGTGGCGGTTTAGCGCCTGCTGCTAAGCCTGGAAAGAATGCTTGGAAAGAATGCCTGAAAAGCAGCGAGTTTCACGGGTGGCGCAAGCGGCCCGTTTGAGGAGATAGCATGATCGTTCGTCCCGTACGCAGCAGCGATTTACCCGCTCTGATCGACCTGGCCCGCAGCACCGGCACCGGCCTGACCACCTTGCCGGCCAACGAAGAGCGTTTGGCCCATCGGGTCGGCTGGGCCGAGAAGACCTTCCGCGGCGAAGCCGGGCGGGGCGATGCGGACTACCTGTTCGTGCTCGAAGACGATGACGGCCGCGTGGTGGGTATTTCTGCCATCGCCGGCGCCGTCGGTCTGCGTGAGCCTTGGTACAACTTCCGGGTTGGCCTGACGGTCAGCGCTTCGCAAGAGCTGAACATCTACCGCGAAATCCCGACGCTGTTCCTGGCCAACGACCTGACCGGCAATTCCGAGCTGTGCTCGCTGTTCCTGCACGCCGACTACCGCAGTGGCCTCAACGGTCGCATGCTGGCCAAGGCGCGGATGCTGTTCATCGCCGAGTTCCCGCAGCTGTTCGGCAACAAGATCATCGCCGAGATGCGCGGCATGTCCGACGAAGCCGGGCGTTCGCCGTTCTGGGAAAGCCTGGGCCGACATTTCTTCAAGATGGAATTCAGCCAGGCCGATTACCTGACCGGTGTGGGCAACAAGGCGTTCATCGCCGAACTGATGCCGAAATTCCCGTTGTACACCTGCTTCCTGTCGCCGGATGCGCGCAACGTGATCGGCCAGGTTCATCCAGACACCGAGCCGGCCTTGGCCATGCTCAAGAGCGAAGGCTTCAGCTATCAAGGCTACGTCGACATCTTCGACGCCGGTCCTGCGGTGGAGTGCGAAACTGGCAAGATCCGCGCAGTGCGCGACAGCCAGGCGCTGGTGCTGGCCATCGGCACGCCGGGTGACGACGCCACACCGTTCCTGATTCATAACCGCAAGCGCGAAGACTGCCGGATCACTGCTGCTCCTGCACGTTTCGCCGCCGGCACGCTGGTGGTCGATCCGCTGACCGCCAAACGTCTTCAACTCAACGCCGGCGATCAAGTGCGCGCCGTTCCGTTGTCCGCTGCCAGGGAGTCGAAATAATGAATTCGCTTTACATCGCAGGTGAATGGCTGGCCGGTCAGGGTGAAGCCTTTCAATCGCTGAACCCGGTCACTCAGCAAGTATTGTGGACGGGCGAGGGCGCTACCACCGCTCAGGTTGAATCGGCCGTGCAAGCAGCACGCCAGGCATTCCCGGGCTGGGCCCGACGTACTCTGGAAGAACGCATCACAGTGCTGGAAGCCTTTGCCGCCGCGCTGAAGAACAACGCTGACGAACTGGCTCGCACCATCGGTGAGGAGACTGGCAAACCCTTGTGGGAAGCGGCGACCGAAGTCACCAGCATGGTCAACAAGATAGCGATCTCGGTGCAGAGCTACCGCGAACGTACCGGCGAGAAGAGCGGCCCACTGGGCGACGCCACCGCCGTGCTACGCCACAAGCCACACGGTGTGGTCGCGGTGTTCGGGCCTTACAACTTCCCTGGCCATTTGCCGAACGGCCACATCGTGCCGGCGCTGCTGGCCGGTAACAGTGTGCTGTTCAAACCCAGCGAACTGACGCCGAAAGTCGCCGAGCTGACGGTCAAGTGCTGGATTGAAGCCGGTCTGCCGGCAGGCGTGTTGAACCTGCTGCAAGGCGCTCGCGAGACCGGTATCGCCCTGGCGGCGAACCCGGGCATCGACGGTTTGTTCTTCACCGGCTCCAGTCGCACCGGCAATCACCTGCATCAACAGTTTGCCGGTCGTCCGGACAAGATCCTCGCACTGGAAATGGGCGGCAACAACCCGCTGGTCGTTGATCAGGTCGCGGACCTCGACGCTGCCGTTTACACCATCATCCAGTCGGCGTTCATTTCTGCCGGTCAGCGTTGCACCTGTGCCCGCCGCTTGCTGGTGCCGCAGGGCGCTTGGGGCGACACACTGCTGGCGCGTCTGGTGGCGGTCAGCCGTACGATTGAAGTCGGCGCGTTTGATCAGCAACCGGCACCGTTCATGGGGTCGGTGATTTCCCTCGGCGCTGCGAAAGCACTGATGGAAGCACAGGAACATCTGCTGGGTAACGGCGCAGTAGCATTGCTGGAAATGACTCAACCTCAAGCTCAAGCCGCCTTGCTGACCCCAGGCATTCTGGATGTAACGGCAGTGG
The DNA here is from genome assembly GCF_054897985.1 of Pseudomonas sp. LB3P25. NCBI lineage: Bacteria > Pseudomonadati > Pseudomonadota > Gammaproteobacteria > Pseudomonadales > Pseudomonadaceae > Pseudomonas > Pseudomonas sp. LB3P25. The sequence goes on from NZ_CM142711.1 coordinate 1,807,842, forward strand.
CTGATCGCCCTGACGAAGAGCTGTTCGGCCCGCTGCTGCAAGTGATCCGCTACGCTGATTTTGAGGCGGCGATCGCTGAAGCCAACGACACCGACTATGGCCTGGCGGCCGGTCTGCTGTCGGATTCCGAAGCACGTTATCAGCAATTCTGGCTGGAAAGCCGTGCGGGCATCGTCAACTGGAACAAGCAGCTGACCGGTGCTGCAAGCAGCGCGCCATTCGGCGGTGTCGGCGCCTCGGGCAACCACCGCGCCAGCGCCTACTACGCGGCAGATTACTGCGCGTACCCGGTTGCTTCGCTGGAAACGCCGAGCCTGGTGATGCCTGCCTCGCTGACGCCCGGCGTGCGAATGGCGTAACGCCCATTCGCGAGCAGGCTCGCTCCCACAGGTTTTGCATAATTTCTGTGGGAGCGAGCCTGCTCGCGATGGCCGCGACTCGGTCGCACTGAACAGTTAGTTACTGATGCCTATAACAACAGATTCTCGTGGAGCCTCGCTGATGAAATCCTATGAAGTCAATTTTGACGGTCTAGTGGGGCCGACCCATAACTACGGCGGTTTGTCCTACGGCAACGTCGCGTCCCAGAGCAACAGCCAGCAGTCTTCGAACCCGAAGGAAGCCGCGCTGCAAGGCCTGGCGAAAATGAAATCGCTGATGGAAATGGGCTTTCAACAGGGCGTGCTGGCACCACAGGAACGCCCGGACGTGGCAGCCCTGCGTCGTTTGGGTTTCAGCGGCACCGACGCTCAGGTGATCGAGCAGGCGGCTAAAGATGCGATGCCGTTGCTGGTGGCCAGCTGCTCGGCGTCGAGCATGTGGGTGGCTAATGCCGCCACCGTCAGCCCGAGTGCCGACACTGCGGATGGTCGTGTGCATTTCACCGCGGCCAACCTGAACTGCAAATATCACCGCAGCATCGAACACCCGACCACCAGTCGCGTGTTGGGGGCGATGTTCGCTGATCAGAAGCACTTCGCTCACCACGCCGCCTTGCCGGCCGTAGCGCAGTTCGGGGACGAAGGCGCAGCCAACCACACCCGTTTCTGCCGTGAATACGGCGAAGCGGGCGTCGAGTTCTTCGTGTTCGGTCGCAGCGCGTTCGACACCCGTTACCCGGCACCGCAGAAATACCCGGCCCGCCAGACCCTCGAAGCCTCCCAAGCGGTTGCCCGCTTGCACGGCTTGAGCGATGACGGCGTGGTCTACGCTCAGCAGAACCCTTCGGTGATCGATCAGGGTGTGTTCCACAACGATGTGATCGCGGTGGGTAATGGCGAGGTGCTGTTCTATCACGAGGACGCGTTCCTCGACACCGAGCAGATGCTCGCTGAATTGCAGAGCAAACTCGCCAAAGTCGGTGGGAAATTTCAGTCAATCTGCGTACCGCGTTCCGCGGTCACCGTGGAAGACGCCGTTCGTTCCTACCTGTTCAATAGCCAACTGCTGTCGCGTCCTGACGGCTCGATGCTGTTGATCGTGCCGGAAGAATGCCGTGGCAATGAGCGTGTCTGGCAGTACCTGCAAGGCTTGACCAGCTCCGGTGGCCTGATCCGCGAAGTGAAAGTGTTCGACTTGAAGCAGAGCATGCAGAACGGCGGCGGCCCGGCTTGCCTGCGACTGCGCGTCGCGCTCAACGAAACCGAACTGGCGGCCGTCAACCCAGGGGTTATCATGACGGCACCGTTGTACGGCACGCTGACCGAATGGGTCGACAAGCACTACCGCGACCGCATGACCGAAAACGATCTCGCGGACCCGCAATTGCTGCTTGAGTGCCGGACGGCACTGGATGAACTGACACAAATCCTTAAACTGGGCGCGGTTTATCCATTCCAGATCAATTGAACGTCGAGAGCGTAAAAAACATGAGCGATACCCTGCAGCTGATCCTTGAAGACACCGACGGCACGCAACTGGAAACGTCCTGCACCCGCGTCGCGGTCATGTGGCAAGGCAAAGAGCTGTGGATTCAGCAGGACGGCCGCGGCCAACTGCTGATCGGCGTGGACGTCGAAGAAGGTGACGCTGAATTCGCAAACCTGCTGCTGCGCCCATTGGCGACTAATCTGGTAAGTCTGCAACTGGAAATGGAGCCGGCTGAAGTCGGTGACGAAGACCACGTGCACGGCCCGGATTGCGCGCACGACCATTAAGGAAACCGCTCTATGCTCGCCCTCGGCAAACTGCTTGAACTGACCCTCGCCGGCCGCGAACCGGCGGAGAAGACTCAACTGACTGTCGAAGGCGTGCGCATGCGCTGGTTGAGCGAAGGTGCGCTGGAAGTCCGGCCACCTGAAGCTCGCGACAATGGCCTGGACCTGCTGCTATCGGCCGGCATCCACGGCAATGAAACAGCGCCGATCGAGTTGCTCGATCGCCTGTTGCATGACATCGCCCGCGGCGACTTGAAACCGCGCACACGTATTCTGTTCCTGTTCGGCAACCCGGAAGCGATTCGCAAAGGCGAGCGTTTCATCGAGCAGGATGTCAACCGGCTGTTCAACGGCCGTCACGAACAAAGCAGTGGCTCCGAAGCCCTGCGCGCGTGTGAACTGGAGCGGCTGGCAGCGAGTTTCTTCAGCTTGCCCGATCGCAACCGTCTGCACTACGACCTGCACACCGCCATTCGCGGTTCGAAAATCGAGCAGTTCGCACTGTATCCCTGGAAGGAAGGTCGTCAGCATTCACGCCTGGAACTGGCGCGCCTGCGCGCGGCCGGTATGGAAGCCGTGCTGCTGCAAAACAAGCCGTCCATCGTCTTCAGCTCCTACACCTACGACAAGCTCGGTGCCGAGTCTTTCACGCTTGAGTTGGGCAAGGCACGGCCATTCGGGCAGAACGACGGCGTCAACGTCGATCTGCTGGAAACCCGCCTCAAACAGATTATCGAAGGCAACGAGCCGACCCAGACCGAAGAGGCGCTGGACGGTTTGCAGCTGTTTAGCGTGGCGCGAGAAATCATCAAGCACAGCGATAGCTTCCGCCTGAACCTGCCAGCAGACATCGAGAACTTTTCGGAGTTGGAAGTGGGTTACCTGCTGGCCGAAGACATCGCCCAGACCCGGTGGATCATTGAGGAGGAGGGTGCCCGGATCATCTTCCCGAACCCCAAGGTCAAGAACGGCCTGCGCGCCGGCATCCTGATTGTGCCGACTACCGACGAAAATCTGGCCTGACCCGGATCTGAAGCCAGACATAAAACCCATGTGGGAGCGAGCCTGCTCGCGATAGCGGTGTATCAGTCAACATGGTCGTCGACTGACAGTCCGCCATCGCGAGCAGGCTCGCTCCCACAGGTTTTATTGGTGTTTAGACGGCCAATGCGCGCTGTTCGCTGCGACGCAATGCGCGAGTCTTGTGCAGCGTATCCGCGCACGTCTTTGCCGCTTCCTGGCCTTTATGCACAAAGTGCTCGAAGAAGAACTTCTGATGTTCTTCACCCGAATGGAAGTGGTGCGGGGTCAAAACCACGGAGAACACCGGCACTTCGGTTTCCAGCTGAACCTGCATCAAGCCGCTGATCACCGACTGGGCGACAAATTCGTGGCGGTAGATTCCGCCGTCGACCACCAGGCCCGCCGCGACGATGCCGGCATAACGACCGGACTTGGCCAGCAGCTTGGCGTGCAGCGGAATTTCAAAGGCGCCGCCGACTTCGAAGAAATCGATCTCCGATTCCTGATAACCCTGAGCAATCATTTCGGCCACAAAGCCCTTACGGCTCTGATCGACGATTTCCTTGTGCCAGCAGGCCTGGATGAACGCAATGCGCTCGCCCTGATGGTTTTTGCTTTTGCTATCGATTGCGGTGGGTTGCATGTTCTGACTCCTGTTTATGTAAAAAACAGGGCATATGAATCGAATGGGATTTAAGGGTACGCACGCTCGCACGAATGCCTGCGGACGGCCCTTTGGCGCCAATCCCGTTCTCTCTTCATCCGGACTATGACCGTCGGCCCCGGGATCACACCGGGTCTGCTGACCTTGCCAACATCACAGCCATTGCCGTGCCTGTCGCCAAGCGCTCGCGGGCTATGCGCATTGCGCGCAATTACCGCCGGTGGGGAGTTGCACCCCGCCCTGAGAACGTTTTGCCGCCAGATTGTTTGGCGGCGAAGCGTTTTTAACACATATTTCTCACCTGTGCATTGCTGCTATCTGATGATTGCTATCGACTTTTTCGTCGGTTCAAGAAGCCTTTTCCTACCCAAGGGTTGATTATTCGTCGGCATGACCGCAGTAATTCCTGACTGAAAGGGATTTTCCCTGCTTACCGAGGCCAGATTCATGAGCGTTATTGATCTTCGCAGCGACACCGTCACTCAACCGACCGCAGGGATGCTCGACGCGATGGCCACAGCAGCCACCGGCGATGACGTTTACGGCGAAGATCCGACGGTCAATCGTCTGGAAGCCGAGCTGGCAAAACGGCTGGGTTTTGCCGCGGCGCTGTTTGTCCCGACGGGCACTATGAGCAATCTGCTGGGCTTGATGGCCCATTGCGAGCGTGGTGACGAATACATCGTCGGCCAGCAGGCTCACACTTATAAGTACGAAGGGGGCGGTGCAGCGGTGCTGGGTTCGATCCAGCCGCAGCCCCTGGAAGTACAGGCCGACGGCTCGCTGGACTTGGCGCACGTCGCGGCCGCGATCAAACCGGATGACTTCCACTTTGCCCGCACCCGCTTGCTGGCGCTGGAAAACACCATGCAGGGCAAGGTTTTGCCGCTGGAGTATCTGGCGCGGGCTCGAAGCTTCACCCGTGAACAGGGGCTGCAGCTGCACCTGGACGGCGCTCGGCTGTACAACGCTGCGGTCAAATTGGGTGTCGATGCCCGGGAAATTACTCAGCACTTCGATTCTGTCTCGGTCTGCCTGTCCAAGGGCTTGGGCGCGCCGATCGGTTCGGTGCTGTGCGGCTCGATCGAGTTGATCGGTAAGGCGCGGCGTCTGCGCAAGATGGTCGGCGGCGGCATGCGCCAGGCCGGGATTCTGGCGGCGGCGGGTTTGTATGCGCTGGATAACAATGTTCAGCGTCTGGCTGACGACCACGCCAATGCGCAGTGGCTGGCCGAAGGCTTGCGAGCGGCGGGTTATGAGGTCGAGCCGGTGCAGACCAACATGGTTTACGTGCAGATGGGCGACAAGGCTGAGGCCATCAAGGCGTTTGCCGCCGAGCGCGGGATCAAACTCAGCGCTGCGGGCCGCCTGCGCATGGTCACGCACATGGACGTCAGCCGTGCTCAAATCGAGCAGGTCGTCGCGACATTCGTCGAGTTTTCTCGTAACTGATAGCGTTAGCGGTCCAATTGACCGTTTCTATCGTATAAACACGCTGTACCCCGCGCGCAGGGCCGATATAATGCGGCCCTTTGCCGTCGCTTCGTCTGTTGACGTTTCGAACAGGCCTTTGGCCGCAGCCTCCGTGGAAGAACCTAATGAAAAGCGCAGAAATCCGTGAAGCCTTCCTTCGCTTCTTCGAAGAGCAAGGCCACACCCGTGTAGCCTCCAGCTCTTTGATTCCGGGCAACGACCCAACCCTGCTGTTCACTAACGCGGGGATGAACCAGTTCAAGGACTGCTTCCTGGGCCAGGAAAAGCGCGCGTACACCCGCGCGGTCAGCAGCCAGAAATGCGTGCGCGCCGGCGGCAAGCACAACGACCTGGAAAACGTCGGTTATACCGCCCGTCACCACACGTTCTTCGAAATGCTGGGTAACTTCAGCTTCGGTGATTACTTCAAGCGCGACGCAATCACCTACGCCTGGAACTTCCTGACGTCCGACAAGTGGCTGAACCTGCCGAAAGAAAAGCTCTGGGTCACCGTCTACGCCAGCGATGACGAGGCCTACGACATCTGGACCAAGGAAATCGGCGTTCCGGCCGAGCGCATGGTTCGTATCGGCGACAACAAAGGCGCGCCGTACGCGTCCGATAATTTCTGGACCATGGGCGATACCGGCCCGTGCGGTCCTTGCACCGAGATTTTCTATGATCACGGCGCTGACATCTGGGGTGGCCCACCGGGCTCGCCGGAAGAAGACGGCGACCGTTACATTGAAATCTGGAACAACGTGTTCATGCAGTTCAACCGCACCGCCGATGGCGTGTTGCACCCGCTGCCAGCGCCGTCGGTCGATACTGGCATGGGCCTGGAGCGGATCAGTGCCGTGCTGCAACACGTTCACTCGAACTATGAAATCGACCTGTTCCAGAGCCTGCTGAGCGCATCGGCCAAGGCCATCGGCTGCACCAACGACAATCAGGCTTCCCTGAAAGTCGTCGCCGACCACATCCGTTCCTGCGGCTTCCTGATTGCCGACGGCGTGCTGCCGTCCAACGAAGGTCGCGGCTACGTGCTGCGCCGGATCATTCGTCGCGCTTGCCGTCACGGCAACAAGCTGGGCGCCAAGGGCAGTTTTTTCTACCAGATCGTTGCGGCACTGGTTGCCGAGATGGGCGAAGCCTTCCCTGAGCTGAAATCCCAGCAAGCGCACATCGAGCGCGTACTGAAAGCTGAAGAAGAGCAGTTCGCCAAGACCCTGGAGCAGGGCCTGAAAATCCTCGAGCAGGATCTGGCCGAGCTCAAAGGCGACGTGGTGCCGGGCGACGTCGTGTTCAAGTTGTACGACACCTACGGTTTCCCGATGGACCTGACCGGCGACATCGCTCGCGAACGCAGCCTGACTATCGACGAAGCAGGCTTTGAGCGCGAAATGGAAGCCCAGCGCGTCCGTGCCCGTTCCGCCAGCTCCTTCGGCATGGACTACAACAGCCTGGTCAAGGTTGATGTGGCCACCGAATTCACCGGTTACAACGCCACCTGCGGTTCGGCGAAAGTCGTTGGCCTCTATAAAGATGGCCAGGCGGTCGACGTATTAAGTGAAGGCGACGAGGGTGTGGTCGTGCTGGACCAGACGCCGTTCTATGCTGAATCCGGCGGCCAGATTGGCGATTGCGGCTATCTGCAAGCGGGTAGCTCTCGTTTTGATGTGCGCGACACGACCAAGACGGGCGGCGCTTTCCTGCATCACGGTGTACTGGATTCGGGTAGCCTGATCATTGGCGCGCCGGTCGAGACTCACGTTGAAGCGGAGGTGCGTCACGCGACGTCGCTGAACCACTCGGCGACTCACTTGCTGCACGCCGCGTTGCGTCAGGTGCTGGGCGATCACGTTCAGCAGAAAGGCTCGTTGGTCGACAGTCAGCGCCTGCGCTTCGACTTCAGCCACTTTGAAGCCATCAAGCCTGAGCAGCTGAAGGCGCTGGAAGACATCGTCAACGCCGAGATTCGCAAGAACTCCGAAGTTGAAACCGAAGAAACCGACATCGAAACCGCCAAGCAGAAGGGCGCGATGGCGCTGTTCGGCGAGAAGTACGGCGACAATGTGCGCGTACTGAGCATGGGCGGTGATTTCTCCGTCGAGCTGTGCGGCGGTATCCACGCCAACCGTACGGGCGACATCGGCCTGCTGAAGATTATCAGCGAAGGCGGTGTGGCCTCCGGCGTGCGTCGTATCGAAGCGGTTACCGGCGCCGCGGCGCTGGCATACTTGAACGCTGCTGAAGAACAACTCAAGGAAGCGGCCAACCTGGTCAAGGGTAGCCGCGACAACCTGATCGACAAGCTGTCGGCTGTGCTGGAGCGCAACCGTCTGCTGGAGAAGCAACTCGAGCAGTTGCAGGCCAAGGCTGCCAGCGCGGCGGGCGACGATCTGTCGGCTTCTGCCCTGGATGTCAAAGGCGTGAAAGTGCTGGCCGTGCGTCTGGACGGTCAGGACGGCAAGGCGCTGCTGGCGCTGGTCGATCAACTGAAAAACAAACTCGGCCGCGCAGTGATCCTGCTCGGCAGTGTCCATGAGGAAAAGGTCGTTCTGGTTGCAGGCGTAACCAAAGACCTGACTGGCCAACTCAAAGCCGGTGATTTGATGAAGCAAGCCGCTGCGGCAGTGGGCGGGAAGGGCGGTGGTCGTCCAGACATGGCGCAAGGCGGTGGTACTGACGCTGGCGCACTGGATGCGGCATTGGCCCTGACTGTTCCATTTGTAGAGCAGGGTTTATAAGGCAGTGTGTCCGGCCCGCAGTCTAGTGGCGGGCCGGAACGCTGTTTGAGTGATTATTTGGGCGCCCTTCATGGGCAGAGGCGGCTTTGAAATGGCTTTGATCGTACAGAAATTTGGAGGCACCTCGGTCGGCACTGTCGAGAGAATCGAGCAGGTCGCCGACAAGGTTAAGAAATTCCGCGATGCCGGCGATGACCTAGTGGTTGTGCTGTCTGCAATGAGCGGCGAAACCAACCGTCTGATCGATCTGGCCAAGCAAATCAGTGGCGACGGCCAACCGGTTCCTCGTGAGCTGGACGTGATCGTCTCCACCGGTGAACAGGTGACGATTGCACTGTTGGCCATGGCGCTGATCAAGCGCGGCGTGCCAGCGGTGTCCTACACCGGCAACCAGGTGCGGATTCTGACGGACAGTGCGCACAATAAAGCGCGTATCTTGCAGATTGACGACCAGAAGATTCGCGGTGACCTGAAGGCCGGTCGCGTGGTGGTTGTCGCCGGTTTCCAGGGCGTCGACGAGCACGGCAACATCACCACCCTCGGTCGTGGCGGTTCCGACACCACCGGCGTGGCGCTGGCAGCAGCCCTAAAGGCTGATGAATGCCAGATCTACACCGATGTCGACGGCGTCTATACCACCGACCCGCGTGTGGTGTCCGTGGCTCAGCGCCTGGACAAGATTACCTTCGAAGAGATGCTGGAAATGGCCAGCCTCGGTTCCAAGGTGTTGCAGATCCGTGCGGTGGAATTCGCCGGCAAGTACAACGTTCCGCTGCGCGTACTGCACAGCTTCAAGGAGGGTCCGGGCACCCTCATTACTATTGATGAAGAGGAAACCATGGAACAGCCGATCATTTCCGGCATCGCTTTCAACCGCGATGAAGCCAAGCTGACCATCCGTGGCGTGCCAGACACCCCGGGCGTTGCATTCAAGATTCTCGGCCCGATCAGCGCCGCGAACATCGAAGTCGACATGATCGTGCAGAACGTCGCGCACGATAACACCACCGACTTCACCTTCACCGTGCATCGCAATGACTTCCAGGCAGCGCAAACCGTGCTGGAAAACACCGCTCGCGAGATCGGTGCCCGTGAAGTCGTTGGTGATATCAAGATTGCCAAGGTGTCGATCGTCGGTGTCGGCATGCGCTCCCACGCAGGCGTGGCCAGCCGCATGTTCGAATCCCTAGCCAAGGAAAGCATCAACATCCAGATGATCTCGACTTCGGAAATCAAAGTCTCCGTAGTGATCGAAGAGAAGTACCTGGAACTGGCTGTGCGCGCTCTGCACACAGCTTTCGAACTGGACGCGCCGGCCCGTCAGGGCGAGTGATGCGTTTGCCGAAGGGCGCGGTCTGACCGCGCCCTTTGTTTTTTTGAATGGTGCGACTCGAGGCTGTTCTTTTGCTCGCGCTAGTCAATACTCAGGCATGTAGGGCTGCGATCGTTCCGGTTGTAGGTCGAGTGCCTTTTTTTTGCAGACTGTTGTCCCTGAAATGAAATGCGTGAGGAGAAAGGTATGCTGATTCTGACTCGTCGGTGCGCAGAAAGCCTGATTATTGGTGATGGCGAAATCACCGTGACCGTGCTCGGCGTCAAAGGAAATCAAGTGCGCATCGGTGTCAACGCCCCGAAAGAGGTTGCTGTGCACCGTGAGGAAATTTACCTGCGTATAAAGAAAGAGAAGGACGAAGAACCAAGCCATTAATTTTTATCGTTTTTTATGTTTGCAAACGGGGAAGAAGCTGGTTAATATACGCCCCGTGTTGCGGAGAGCTGGCCGAGTGGCCGAAGGCGCTCCCCTGCTAAGGGAGTACACCTCAAAAGGGTGTCGGGGGTTCGAATCCCCCGTTCTCCGCCATTATTTGCGTAGTACGTTGTAATCTGGCTTCTTCGGTAAGTGTTTGAAATTACTAGAAAAAGTGCTTTACATAGAGATTAAACGGCCTATAATGCGCGGCAACAAATGCACTCGTAGCTCAGCTGGATAGAGTACTCGGCTACGAACCGAGCGGTCACAGGTTCGAATCCTGTCGAGTGCACCATTTAAAGGTTGTTTGCAGTAATGTGAATGACTTGGCTCCAACCAGTTGTGATCTGGTATAAAAACACAAATGCACTCGTAGCTCAGCTGGATAGAGTACTCGGCTACGAACCGAGCGGTCACAGGTTCGAATCCTGTCGAGTGCACCAAAAACCAAAAAGCCCGCGTTTAACGCGGGCTTTTTGCCGTCTGGGATTTGGCTTTTCCTTTGGTGCATCCTCTCTCATCGAACTCGACGTGTGCACTACGACCTCGCTGGGTGTCGTAACGGTAGCTCGTGGCTGAATTGCGAATACTGATCTTGTCTGGCTTGCCAAGGGCGCTCTCGACATCCTGCTGACTCATGCCAGCGACAATCCGCTGATTGATGATGGCTTCGCGGCGCTCTCTGGCGCTGATGAGGTTTCCACATTTGTCCTCGGTCTTGCCGACGACAGTCGGATCTCTCCTTTTGATTTTCATACCTGATGTTTCGCGATTCTCGGCTTCCGGCATGAGAGCGGTCGCGCTGCCTGGTGTGAAGGTGTGTACATCCTGAAGCGAAAGGCTGTCTCCGGCCGTACAGCTCAACGTCGTGAAGGTAATGCGCCCGTTGGCCGCCTCGCAGCGGTGAACGGTCGTGGCAAGCGTCCAGGGCGACGGGCAGAGCAGGGTAATCAACAAAAAACAAAATGCATTCGATGGCATCAAACGTCCTCCATGACGGTCCATCTCAAGGGTAGTCGTTACATTTTTCGGCTGTGGTGTGTTTTCTTTTCAGGATGAGTCGTCGCAGTTTGATGGATCAGGCAGCGCTCAGGTTTGTCTTGCAAGCGCTTGTTTCAGCCACGATTTTTTAACGTTTAAAACCGTCGGGCGGTGTATCATTGCGCCCGTCAGCCCCGCCGGGGCTTGTGGAATACCTCCATGGACTTACCCAGTAGTTACTCAGTACCCCGTTTTTCCAATCATGAATTGACTGATTGATCCTTCCGGCGTGCCCCGCTGCTGGGAGTGGAGTTCGCCTATGTCTGAAGTTGAAGTAAAGAAAACGCAGGAAAGCTTGCAGGACCGCCTCGCTCAAGTTGTTGAGCTGCTGCAGCGTCAGCGGGTGGTCGAAGACCTGACTCATCGCCAGGAAGGTCCGCATCATGACCGGGTCGAGAACCTGGTTCACCGGCAAAACCTCGTCGAGTTGCAACGCAAGCTCGATGATTTGCACTCCGCCGACGTCGCCTACATCCTCGAAGCCTTGCCGCTGGACGATCGTCTGACGCTCTGGCAATTGGTCAAGGCCGATCGCGACGGCGACATTCTGCTCGAAGTATCCGACTCGGTTCGTGAAACGCTGATCGCCGACATGGACGATCACGAGCTCCTGGCTGCCGCCAAGGACATGGATGCCGACGAACTTGCTGACCTGGCCTCCGAGCTGCCGCGAGACGTCGTCCACGAGCTGATGGAAACCCTCGATGGTCAACAGCGTGAGCGCGTTCGCTCTGCGTTGTCCTACGACGAGGAGCAGGTCGGTGCGCTGATGGACTTCGAGATGGTGACGATCCGTGAGGACGTCAGTCTCGAAGTGGTTTTGCGTTACCTGCGCCGCCTCAAGGAGCTGCCGAGCCACACGGACAAATTGTTCGTGGTCGATTACGACGGTGTCCTCAAGGGCGTGTTGCCGATCAAGCGTTTGCTGGTCAACGACCCGGAAAAACAGGTTTCTGAAGTCATGGCCAGCGACCCGGTGAGTTTTCACCCGGACGAAGACGCCTATGACGCTGCTCAGGCCTTTGAACGTTACGACTTGATCTCGGCGCCTGTGGTCGACAAGAACGGCAAGCTGATCGGCCGTCTGACCATCGATGAAATGGTCGACCTGATCCGTGAAGAGAGCGAAAACGAAGTTCTCAACATGGCGGGTCTGCGTGAAGAGGAGGATATTTTTGCGTCAGTCTGGAAATCCCTGCGTAACCGTTGGGCCTGGCTGGCAATTAACCTGATCACCGCGTTTATCGCATCCCGGGTGATCGGTCTTTTTGAAGGCTCCATCGAGAAATTGGTGGCGTTGGCGGCACTGATGCCGATCGTGGCGGGTATCGGTGGTAACTCGGGTAACCAGACGATCACCATGATCGTTCGGGCCATGGCGCTGGATCAGGTCAGCACCGGCAATACTTCGCGCCTGATGCGCAAGGAGTTGGCGGTAGGTCTGATCAATGGCCTGGTCTGGGGGGGCGTTATCGGTGTTGTCGCCTATCTGCTGTATGGCAGTTGGTCTCTGGGGGTGGTGATGACCGCTGCCATGACGCTCAACTTGTTACTGGCGGCATTGGCGGGCGTATTGATTCCCATGACCCTGGCGCGGCTGGGGCGCGATCCTGCGATGGGCGCCAGTGTAATGATCACCGCCATGACGGACAGCGGCGGGTTCTTTATCTTTCTCGGGCTGGCGACGATCTTCCTGCTCTGAGTTCCTTACTTTAAAAACCCGCCAATCAATCGGCGGGTTTTTTATGCCCGAATTTCAGGCAAAAAAAAGCCAGCGATTAAGCTGGCTTGAACTTTCGGATGAAATCAGGAAGCGTCTGCGGCCATTTCGGCATCATGCGCAATCAGCGAAACAAGAGCGTTCTGCTGACGGTGGGAGAGTTGGCGGAAGCGTTGCAGCAGTTCACGTTCGTGCAATGACAGCTCCGGGCTGTCCAGGCGCATGCTCAACTCTTCGCCCAAAGCGCCTTCCTGAATAAGGCTCTGCTCAAGGCGCGCGATGATTTCGGAGTTCATGCTGCGATGATGATTGCGAGCCACCTCGGCAATGCGTTCACGCATTCCGTCTGGCAGACGTACGACGAACTTGTCAGCCGTACGGCTGGAATAAATTGCCTGTTTCAATGGGCGCATATATTTAACCGGTTAGTTCAGGGGAGCGGTTCTCGGGATTGGCCGCAGGATGTCAGATAGGACAAGCGCTCTGGCCAAATGTTCAACCTGAATTGATAGAGGCTCGCATCATGCATCAAAGCAGCCAGTTCATTGGCGTCAATTCTGTGACAAATATTGAACTGGATAAAGGCGTTATGCCAGCACCAATTATCAGAAATGCGGACTGGTTTGAAAAGTTTGCTCTGGTCCGTATTACTGACCGCACCCTCTTGCCCGACAGGTGATGTCCTAGGACGCCTGAAGGCGCATGCTGTGCAGATTCGATCAGTGTTCCTTACTGGTACAGGATAGTGGCAATTGGCCGATTTACTAGGGGAAGACGTGCAGTGGGAGGCAATTTCAAGATGGATGGCAGGCTGATTTACTTGATGGGGCCTTCTGGGTCCGGCAAGGACAGCCTCATCGAAGCCGCCCGAGAGCCGTTGCAGACGCTCAATTGTGAAGTGGTGCGTCGGGTCATCACGCGGTCGGCCGAATCAGTGGGTGAGGATGCGATTGGCGTTTCCCGGGAAGAGTTCGAGCAGCAGAGGGTCGAGGGTGATTTCGCGCTGTGCTGGAGCGCCAATGGCCTGGATTACGGTATTCCGATCGAAATAGATCAATGGCTCAATGACGGTCGGCATGTCTTGGTCAACGGCTCTCGCGGCCATCTGGTTGAGGCGCAGCATCGGTATCCAACGCTATTGCCGGTTCTGTTGACGGTCAAGGATGAAGTCCTGCGAGAGCGTCTGCTGCGCCGTGGTCGCGAAAGTTTTGCGGAGATTGAAGCAAGGCTGCACCGCAATGGGTTATTCACGGCAGAGGGTCCAATTGGTGGCAAACAGATCTATCGACTCGACAATTCAGGCGAATTGTCCACCACAGTTGCCAATCTGCTGGACCTGTTGAGGGTTAACGCAGAATCGGATCGAACTTGATCTTGCGCCCGGCAATCAGTGCCAGCACAAACAGCGCACCGAATACGCCGCTGGCGATCAAAGGCAGGGTGACGACCGTATCCTGGACCACTGACAGATGAAGAATGCCGCTCAGTAAGGCGAGGATGAAAAACCCTGCGGCTGATTTGGACATGTGGTGCTCCTGATGGGGTGATTCAAAATACCAAACGTTCTGAAGACTGAGCCGGCAGCAGAATGCCCTCCTGGCTCACCTCTTGGCTGACAAAGCTGCGCTCATCGCTCATTACCGCCAGTTGAGGCGCTCTTTGCACCTGAAGGTAATGAGGCATGCGTTGAGCAATCGGCTCAGCACCGCTCTCGGGGACAAAATGAAAGCCCAACAGAATCGCCAGAGCGATCGCGTTCGAGAGTAAAAGGGCGCTGTTCATGAGGCTGGCCTCCGTTGTTCTTCGAGAACAGCTAAAGCAGCCCGCATGCCAAGAGTCTAACGGTAATTAAATCCTTTAAAAACAATGAATTAAGATATTTGGCCGAAGTGCCTGCATTGCATTTTGCAATGATGGCTTTTTTGCGGTGATGCAATTTGCACGGTAAACAAAGCCACGCTCCTGCGAGGCGTCTGCCTACACTTAAAAAGCCCAACGGACGACATGACAAAAGCAGGCCTGCCCGTTAACATGCACGCCGTCCCTCGCACCGCGTTTCTTCGTGGTCGATCTGTGTCTCAGTAGCTCAATTGGATAGAGCATCCCCCTCCTAAGGGGAAGGTTGGCAGTTCGAACCTGCCCTGGGACACCATATTTTTCAGATCTCCCAGCCACGAAGCTTTGTCGATAGCTCATCTGGCTATCATTGGGCTAGCACCCAGCTTGGCCTGTGGGGCTACCCAGGTTGACAGTGCGGTCAAAACGCCTGGCAGCACCCATACGTATGTTCGGTGAACGAATTCGAGGACGATGTGCGTTGCCCATGCATTTCATGCTGCAAATTCCATTCTCCATTCTCCATCCCGCTGACTTGCTTATAGGCAAAGCATCACTTATGATCCGATGCATGTCAGTGACTAGGAGTATCTCCGGTCTGTTTGGAATGCTGGCCTCTACAGGTGTCTAGTCTCCGTCTTACGTTTGTGTGGGTTATACTGGGTCACACCAGCATAACCTACACAGATAGTAAGGAGTCTCCTCCAGCTCCTCCTTCGCTCCGTCCCTCCCTGCTCCAGCTTGCATCACCTAGGCCTCAGCCCTACCTTTCTTCTCTTTTTTCGCCTTTTCGTGAACACGGCTATCTCTAAGCGTTATCTGTGCTGCCTACGTCGTCGTTTCTCTTGGTTAGCTCGCTTTCAGTATGCTGATTCTTCTGTATTGTATTCCTCAGCCGATTTTGTTTCTCTCGTGGTCTTCTGAAAGTTAGAAGACCTCGAAATTCTGTCTGGAATCGTCTAACATATCTGTTTGATTGGCTAAAACTAAACTCGAAAATAAATAGTTACTGATTTAGATTCGGAAAATTGGGCGAATTAAGCCATGAATAGAAGACCGTTAGAAGAGTTGTTTTTTGCAACGTTTCGAGGAAAGCAAGATTTTTCAGATTTTTCAGGGATTGATGTAAGTACGGCTTATTCAAAAAAAGAATTTGATGGGCGGTCTATATATATTCCAGACAAGTCACTCAAGCTTTACTTGGGGTTCTTAAGTAGGGTGTTGTTTGATCGCCTTCCTGTCAAAGCAGATGTGGTGTTCTCCTACAGGAAGGGAGTTAATGTTGTTGATGCGGTAGAAAAACATTCTGATAACAAATACTTTTTTCAGTCTGATATAGAGAATTTTTTCGGTAGTATTAATCGGAAGATGATCAGTAATACTATTCTAGCTGCCATTGAGCGGTGCCCTATAGCTGATATTGAGGGTTGGATAGATAGAATATTGGATCTGGTAACAGTTGATGGGGTGCTACCACCAGGCTATCCAACTTCTCCGGCAATAAGTAATGCTTGTCTTTATGGGTTTGATAGAAAATTTCTTGCTTGGTGTGATGAGAGCTCCCTTATTTATACCAGATATGCCGATGATCTAATCGTTTCTGGTAAGAGTGAGGAGCAAATGCATTTGCTGATCTCCAAAATTACTGATCTTTTGGATGCCGAGTTCGGCGGGGGGATAAAATTAAACCCTCAGAAGACCAAATTTATCCGTCCCGGTGAAAAAGTCAGAATTCTAGGTGTTGCAATTCTGCCAAATGGGAAAGTTTCAGTTGATGGTAGGCTGAAAAAGAACTCGGAAACAGCAATGCATTTTTTGCTAAAAGATAAAAAGATGTTTGCATCTTTTTTAAAGGAGGCGGATCTAGAAAAGGCGCTAAAAAAATTCTCGGGTCAACTTAATTATATCAATACCGTGGATCCTAGCTTCTTAGATAAGTTACGGAAAAAGTATGGTGCCGCAGCAGTAGATAAAATAATACATATTTCGGTGCCTTCGTAATGCATCTCTATATCGAAGTTAGAAATGTTCAACATATCAACGACCTTCGTATTGATTTAGGTCTCAATATGAATGGGTTGACCTGTATAGTCGGTAAAAATGGGGTAGGCAAAACCACACTAATAAAGTCTATTAGAAACCTTAAAATTGCCGATACGTTTTCAAAAATGGCTCAGCCTGGGGCGATAAAGCCTGGTAGTGAAATAAGTTATATTTGCAATGGTGCGACCTATCATTTTGCGTATGATCATGAGCTCGAGGATCTGAATAGTAAGAATGTCTTCCCTCAAGACTTGAAGAAGCAAATTGAAGTCGAATTACCCATGCCTTGGGGGCAGCGATTTAATGCGTTTCAAAGTATAAGCTCTGCCGATGGCGATATTCGAACCGCAGTTATGCTTGGCGATTATTCCGTGCCCGAAGAGCTAATATTGTTGTTGGCTGATGTGTATGGGGATAATAAATTTTCCGATTTGAAAGAAATTAGAATAGGCAAAAATAATTATTACATAATGCCTTTGAGGGATGATAGATATGTTAGGGAAGACCATCTGAGCTCTGGGGAGTTTTTCTTAATATCGCTTTATAGAAAGATAAAGGGCGAATCTAAGCTTATCGTAATTGATGAAATTGATATTTCGTTAGATGCTGCCGCTCAAAGCCGGCTGATTGGATGGCTTAGAAAGTTTTGCGTGGTGGAGAGTATAAGTATTGTATTCACTACTCACTCCATGGCGATAATGCGAACCATGAATGATGGTGAGCTATTCTATATGAGCTGTGATAATAATCAGATAACGACACAGCCGGTGTCATATAATTATGTAAAGTCGGTTCTTTTCGGGTTTTCGGGGTGGGATCGTTATATTTTGACCGAGGATCCAGTGCTGGAAGGGTTTTTTAAGTTTCTTATGACTACTCATAATATCCCTAATTTCTACTCTTTCCAGATTGTTCCCGTTGGTGGTGGTGACAATGTTGCTCAGTTGCGACAGAAAAATATTAATGATGGTTTCTTCGGCCCAGAGGAACATGTGATGGCTATTCTTGATGGCGATTACAAGGGCACGCGTAGCGGTAGCAAACCAAATACGTACTGCATTCCATTTCAAAGTATCGAAAAAAAGATATTGGAGGATTATAGAAGTGGCAGTTTTACTTTGCCCTCTCCATTGGATATGGATTTGCGAGGCGATAAACTTGACAAGAAGTTTGTGAAGGCCATAAAGAGGCAGTTTAGAATATCGCATCAGGATCTGTATATTTATTTGAATGATAAATATCCTGAGGAAGTCGGGGAGGTATGTCGCGCGCTGCAAGGGTTTCTAAATAGGCCTTAAGATACATACAAAACGCTTATGTGAAGCTGTCTTTGATCGAAATCTATCAGGTGGCTCATTTGCAGTGGGGTCAAGGGCGCGACCGGAGGCCGCAGCTCGCACAGCGAAGCGGGCGGGAACGGGCGAGGATCGTGGCGCAGCGAATCCTTGACGCCTTCCAAAATCGCAATCTGACCGCGTTGGATGGGGGAAGCTCTTATCCCCAGCCGGCGAGCGTCCAGGGCGATCCCTGGGCTGGGGGCGCCCAAAGAGGGCGCGATTTTTGAGGCGCAAAGCGCCGGGCAGTCCAGCGGCACGCTGGCCCACCTTTCGGGACGAAAGTGTAGTGGGTTACACCTCGTGTCGAGGTTAGGGGTGGCGCCACCCTTTGCTCCATTCGCATACTGTTGATAAACAACAAGAGCGATGGAGAAACCGTCATGACTGAAACAAAAACGTTAGTGTTGTCAGAGGAAATGCGGGCGACTTGGGCCAAAGCAGGAGCGATGTTTCCAGGTAAGCAGCTAGATGAGGTTCTGACACGAACCCTGTCTGACTTTTCAAATGATCGAGCGCTGATTGCGTTCTATGAAATTCGGCGAACAGATGTTCCTGCTGTTTTCGACTCGTTACTCAAACTTCAGAACACGGGGTGCGCACGCCGTTACATTGAAACTGATGAAACTGAGTGTCGCGAGGTTTTGAAGGTGGAGGTATCGTTATTGAACGCCATCATGCTTGCCCTTGCACTCGTTCTAGATGTCATCCTAAGTATGATTTTACCAGGAGCCAGCGATGGCAGCGTCTCAATCTCTTCTACAGCACTCAATATTGAGCCATCACCAATAGCCGAGCCCTACATTCCCACTTGGAAGCGCCATTCCCAAGTAATTAGCTATGACAGGCCGTCTTTATGACTTACGCCATTCTGCGCACGAAAAAGCTCAAGAGCTTTGGGGCCGTGGCGCGCTCTGCACGCCACACGTTTCGAGAGCAGCCCACACCGAATGCCGACCCTGTCCATCGGAGCCATAACAGAACGGTTGGCGTTAGGGGTGTCTACGAAGTACTAGAGGCCATCAAGGGGCGGCTGCCCGATAAGCGGAGAAGTGATGCAGTGCTCTGTATCGAATATTTGGTTACTGCGTCACCCGAAGCTTTCGAGCGTCACGGAGGGCGCCTTGACGAACTGGGCGGGGGGTATTTCGCCGATGCGCTAGCGTGGTTGAGGATGCGCCACGGCCAAGAAAACGTTATTAGCTCGACCATTCACCTGGATGAGTTAACCCCGCATCTGGTGGCTTATGTTGTGCCCCGTACCAAAGATGGGCGGTTATCGTGTCGTGACTTCTTGGGAGGCCCCACCAAGCTGCGCGAGATGCAAGACAGTTTTCATGCTGCCTGCGGTGCGGCACATGGCCTGGAGCGTGGTATTAGGGGCTCCAAGGCTAAGCATGAGGAGGTAGCGGCCTTCTACACGACGTTGACTGCGGCTGGCAAAGCGCCACAGCTCTGCCGGAAGGACTATGCAGCGGCAGCGATGGGAATAAAGACTGATGCATGGAAGTACGCCGAGCAGACGGCCAAAAACAGTGCCATACAGGCGGCATATGAGCCACGTCGAAGAAAAGCTAACTTGTCCAGGTCACAGAGCCTAGAAAAGCTGGCGGCCAAATTAAGTTTGAACCAGCAGGCCGTCGCTCATAGGAAAATCGAACATTCCACTAAAGAAGCCGAACTGGAGCAGCGTGCTAGGAGCCTTGCAGTTCGTGAAAAAGAGGTTCGGGCTGTGGAAGATAAGGTTCTGGCCCTTGAAGGGGAGAGAGATGCCCTAGAGAGGCGTTTGGAGATGTTGGAGAGTTTCTCGGTTGTAAGGGAGAAGGCCCCATTCAGAGGCCTCAACTATGACAGTGCTTATTCATTGAGTTAGGCGTTTATTCAAGGCAAAACGGTCTGAAGATATTTCGCCTCCTCAGCGATTTCTATAACCGCCTTCCGTACCGCTTTAGGAAGAAATTTCGCCATTTCAGCGGTCTCAATTTTTGACCGAACTGACTGGTGAATCTCGGCCAGGGCAGTGCTGTCTTCATCGACTGCTTCTCCAGTATCAAAGGCATTAGCAACAGCTTGCCAGAGTAAGGAATTTAAGAGCATCCCCTTCTTCATAAAGTCAGCCGCCCATTCGCGGCAAATATATTTTGCCTGTTCGTCTTTTGGAAAAGTTTTCATTCATTTGACTCCTATGGTCACTGTTGTTTCGTATTTTCTAGTTGCTGGGAGTTTTCCCGGGCGGACGTACAGCTTGTTTATGATTTTTCACTAAGTAACTAGCAAGTGTTGCGGACGTTCTAACTCGCTACACGATCCTGTCTATTTGTTTTAGCTGGTATGAGTTAGCTGGTAGGTTTTTTGTTCATGTGCCATTCTTCGATTGCGTACAGCTCTAGCTCGTACAGTGCCGCTTCATCCCAGTCACCTCCCCGTCGCAAGTTGATCATCTCCCAGAATAGAAGCATGTTGGTATGATCTAGGCGTTCTACCCCCGCCAGACTTACAAGTCGATCCTCACTGGAGCTTCGATACCATGAGACATATGCGTGTGCAAACCAGTTTGAGCCACTCCCTCCTTTGCCTATCAGACACTTAATTTTTTCTACGGTGTGTGCAGATTTAGTCATGTTAGTTTCTTTTTGTTAACCGCGATGTGAGTGGGTAGTGTCAAGGCATGGGCGCTGTAATGTGCGATCAGCTTTTACTAGGAGCATTATGTGTAACTGTAACTGCGCAGTTTTTTTGCGTTTCTTCCTATCTCGCAGGGTTGCCTGTCAATTTGTATTTACCTTTGGTGATGAATTGTGTTCCATCAATATCGATTCCAATAATTCTCGTCCTCTCTTCGCTGTAACGAGAAAAAGTGGATTCTCTGATTAACTTTACAGGTGGGCTTTCACAGTCAGATTTTTTGAAAATAGATGGCCTTTGCAGTAGGTTTTTAAGCCCCAAAGGGTTTCGCCATACATGATTCCTAATGAAGCCTAGAACGCTTTCATCGTTTTCTTTGATGTCTTCCAGGTTTAGTTTGTTGATTTTCCTCAGTAGTGTCGTTACTCTTAGTAGTCCCACGGTTTGATACTGTCTTATGTTCATGGCCTGCAACGCCGCTTTGACTCGTTCGCTATTTTTAATTGATGCTAAGTCACTATCTTCGCGGATGGTGTCTTTGGATAAGTCATCTTTTGAAAGTCTGGATGTAATATTTTCATCTAGATTTGAGATGTCAAATTCTTTCATTATGTATTTGAATACATAGGAAGATGCCCTCCCTTTTTTGTCGTCCCCAAGTACTGTTTTTATCTGGTTGTGTAGTGGAAAGTATTCCTTGCACGAATTGGTGAATTCGTCAATTAGCGAGTGTTGAATAAAAATAATGAGGTGCCAGTGTATGCAGCCATCTTTGTGGGTCTCCACCGTTCTAGCGCCGAAGTATGTATTTGGACTGGCTTTAATTCCTCTCTTGCTAAGCACGGCCCTGATTTTCTTCCAAGCGTAATTTATATGATCGTGGCTTCTCTTTACGCCTAGATCTGGGTTGTAAGAACATTCACTCTTGGCTCCTGAAGGGTTTGGGTGGAATTCTGGCGGGGCAGTAAATGTAAGGAACAGCCACTCCATGCCATTTTCTTTTGCTAACACCTCAAAATTTTTTGTGAAAGCGTAAAGCTCATTAAATCTATTTGAGTGCGAAGCTTTTGCAATTTCAAGCATTGAAAACTGTTTTCCAGTTAATGTGTTTTCCATTGTGAGTTTTGCAAGAGCTTCATTCGTCTTGTTTGTTTTTTCTCTCATTCGATTGACTGTTGCATCTGAACTGTAAATATCGTTGTTGCTGTCACGGCCACCCACTAGCTTGTGTTTGGCCTCGTAGTTCAAGCGTGCGAGATTAACTTTCTTCTCTAGTGCGGTTCGCCAAAACTTGGTGCAAGAAAGCCTTGAATTTATGCCGATTTGTTTATCTGATTCAACAATAATTCCATAGATTCCGGTGTTAAAGTAAAATATCCCATTGAAAAACTGGCATGCGGTCATGTCTTCATTGCCTTTTTGAAGCGCAAGTTGTGACGCCAGAGAGATCACTTGGTTTATTGATAGGCTATAGGCTGGAGGTAATGATTTGAGCGTCCAGGTCAATGCATGTACTGGTTCTCCATCCTCATGTATTTTGAATTTGTTATCAGGGGCTACGACTGGACTTAGGTTTTCCTGTTCTGAATAATTCATACTATTAGGCAATCGTTACGTAGTTTTTGTTGTGGTCGAATCAGCCAGAAACTTTGCTAAGTCACTTAGGCGGTATCTGACAAGCCTTCCAACTTTCATATAGGGTAAATTATGTCTGCCCGTAGACCTCCATACTGAAAGTGTCGATGGTTTTACACCCAATACTTCAGCTGCATCAGTCTCACAGATTTGTATTGGGATGTTTTTAGTGGAAAGGCCTAGGGCGCTAGCTATCTCAATTTTTAACGATTCGATTTTCTTGGCATCGGTCATTCTGTTTCTCAAACGGCTCAATTTCGACCGGGAGAAGCTTTGCACGGTGGGCTTGATGGCGTGGATGGATGAAACTGCGTAAAGCTCAGAAGGTTTCATCCACCCATTCGGTGGGGAGGGTAGGGGGTAATAGGAGTGAATTTTTGGCGGGGTTATTTTCCAGTCGCTTTCGTAATTGATGCACGTGGATCACTTAGATTAGGCAGGACAAGATTTATAATCTGCACAAAATGGCTTCGGCTTGAATGTGATACTGAAACGTTATGTGCCCTACAGGTCGTAGCAATTTCTCCGATAAGGCCTATATGAAAACTATGCCTTGTTCCACTTGTTCGCATATGATTCTCTTTATAGAACTCCGCAGTTCCTCTCATTAGGTCGATAAGTTCAAGGTCGCAGCTCCAGTGCTCTAAATTATTCATGCCCGTTTTGCGCCATTCTGGTAGTTCTGATTTTTCACTATAGAAAATTGACGAAAGATTGCGCGTAACTTCGGATGGAAGTAGGCAGCCTTCCACATCCGAAATGAACTGAGGTAGCAGATCTCTGGATGATTTAGGTAGTGCTAGCCATGTTTTTCGAAGGTTTTTAATTGCGCTTATATAATCATTTAACTTGCCGAGATGTTCCGCTGGGCTTAGGTCTTCGGTAAATAATCTGTCTAAGTTGTCTCTTAAAACAATTTTCCCTAAGATCTGGTCTGCAAGTTCTTCCTGTTTGTCCGGGGCAGTAGTCCAAGAGTTGAAGAGGTGTATGAGTTTTTTTCGTAGAGTTTCATCAGGGGTTGCGTTTTCATAAACGTTGTTTTGCATTTTGTTTTTTTCGGCTTTGTCTGAGTATGTGGTTAGAATCAGATTTTTTTTGCTTGTTCAGAGGGGGGTGTGCTGGATAGTTTTTTATACTTTCCTTGCTCTGTCTCTATTCTCGATTTTGTCTGGCTTCTGCAGCTATGAACATTGCTTTTGTGGCGGTATTTACCGAGTTCCGTACAGGGTCGAGATCAAGGCGGGCGTAGATTCGCGTTGCCTGTGTTGATTTATGATTTAAGCTTTTTCCAATTATCGGCAGGGACGAACCAGTTTTTGCCTGCCAGCTGCCGAGTGTGCGGCGAAGATCATGAATTTGAAGATCGGTCATGTCATACGCGGCTTCTGCGATGTTTAGCTTAATGGCCAACGACTTATAGTGTTTTTCGGCTTTGCTTGGCGCATCCGATATAAGTTTTAAGGCCTCACGGCTTTCTTCTTCATTAAGATGGTTCATCTCATAAAGCAATTGTACCAAACGACTGGTTGTGGCCCGGCGTAAGATAGTTGCCCATGCCGTTTTAGGCTCAACAAGATGCCCGGTTTTGCTTTTGCTGCTTGGGAAAGCGAAGGACGCTCCATTGGCGCGCTGTTTTCGGATCTCCAAAATTGTCACGGCTTCAGGAGAAAGGGTGACATTTTGGGGGGTGCCGTTTTTAGTCTTGCCTATTCGCCAAACTCCACCCACAAGATCTACGTCGTGCCAAGCCATCGCCTGTACGTTTGAGCGCCTTGCGCCTGTGAGTAGCGACACGAAAAAAAAGTCGGCGTTAATGGATTTATCAATTGCATCGAACAGGTGCGGCAGTTCTCCGGCACCTACAAATCGATCTCGTTCTATGCTCGCGTTTTTTTGAATTTGCTGCGCAGGATTTCTGTCGGCGAAAAACCCAAGGTCAATTGCAAAGTTGAAGACGGCTGAAACGATGCGGACAGCTCGGTCAGCCTGAGCGTTGCTTGTACGAGATGCTTTAGCGTGGATAGCTTTAATCTCGTCTCGGGTGATTTGACTTAGCTTTTTCACCGCGATTGAACCTAGGTATATCCGCACTACGTCCGAGTAGTTGGTCTTGGTCTTCGGGGTCAGCGGCGTGCCATCGCGCTTTTTTTTGTTCACTAGGTAGTCACCGAACGCCTCACTAAACGTCATCTCCCTCTTTACCGCTCGGCGTACCTCTGCCGGATTGGAGCCAGTCGCGAACTCCCCGAGCACTTTGGTAGCCTCGTTGCGTGCTTGCTCGACGGTGATATCGGGAAACTGGCCCAGCTTTATCCAAGCCATCGTGCTGCCGGAGCGCTTAACTACATAAAATGTCTTGGCACCTGCCGCTGTTACCCGTAGGGCAAGCTTTGGAATTTCCGTGTCATAGACAGTTTTGCGCTTCCCTGCGTCTGGAAGTGCCAGTGACAACACCTCTCTTTTCGTAAGCTTAATCCGTTCCATTGTCTGACCTTCAAGGCGGGCTAGCACTGGGCTAGCGCGGGCTATCAAATGTGGTTTATTTTGGTAGCGTTTCGTAAAGGTTAGCTTAGGGGGAGAGGCCCGTTTTGTATAGGTGTGTAAGGTTATCTTAAGGTTCGTTAAACTGACAACCTTAACACTCCTAAGGGGAAGGTTGGCAGTTCGAACCTGCCCTGGGACACCATTAATCCAGGCCTCTTCGGTCAACTTCTGACAGGGCAATTCTCCTCGTCAGCAGGTAGCACCAAGAGGCAAAAAAAGCCCCGCCGGGCGATTTTTCGGCGGGGCTTTTTTATGCGCGAGGATAATCCTGTTTTTTGATAACCCACCCTTATTTAGCGCGTACTTAACGGCATGACTTCTCAAGGGAACGCCACTACTGGCCGATAACCCGAACAGTCATAGTCTTCTTCTTAAATTTCCTGGAAATCTTCGATGCTGTCGTATCACCAAAAGCGTTTTTTGATCGTCGATGATTTCTCGGATTTCCGCAGTTCCGTCAGGTCCATGCTGCGCGAGCTGGGCGTCAAGGATGTCGACACCGCCGACACCGGTGAACAGGCGCTACGTATGTGTTCGCAGAAGGCCTACGATTTCATCCTGCAGGACTTTCACCTGGGCGACGGCAAGAAGAACGGTCAGCAGGTGCTTGAAGACCTGATGATCGAGAAGCTGATCAGCCATGAGGCCGTGTTTGTCATGGTCACCGCCGAGACCAGCCAGGCGATGGTGCTCAGTGCGTTGGAACACGAACCCGATGCGTACCTGACCAAACCGTTCAACCGTTCCGGCCTGGCTCAACGGCTGGAGCGGCTGGAGCAACGCAAGACCTTGCTCAAGCCGATTCTGCAGGCCCTTGACCGGGGCAAACCGGTTGAAGTGCTCAATGCCTGCATCGCCCTGTGCAAGCAAGACATCCGCTACTCGCCGTTGTGCCTGCGCTACCGTGCCGATGCCTTGCGCGACCTGAATCAGAACGAGGCGCTGGAGCGTCTCTACGACAGCATCATTGCTGATCGGCCTTTGCCGTGGGCGTTTGCCGGTCTGGGCAAATTGCTGTTCAAACGTGGCCAGGTCGGTCAGGCCAAAGGCGTCTACGAAAAAGCCCTGAAAGTGTTCCCAATGATGCCGGCGCTCTACGACGGCATGGCCGATGTGCTGGTCGCCGAAGGCGACACCAAGGCGGCCCAGAGTGTGCTGGAAGAGGCGATCCGCTTGTCGCCGCTGGCGGTGCGCCGGCAAGCGCAGCTGGGCAAGTTGGCGATGGCCAACGAAGATTTCGACACCGCCTCCAAAGCCTATCGTCAGGCCGTGGCGCAGGGCGCGCAGTCACGTTTCAAGGATGCGGAGAGCAACCTTGGCCTGGCCCACGCCTTGATCAGTAAAGGCAGCGAAAAAGGCCTGGATACCCGGACTCGACTGGAAATCAACACGACGCTGAGTGCGGTGGCCAAGGAAAACCCTTCCGATCCAGGTCTGCAGATTCGTGCGCGACTGATGAAAGCCACCAGCCTGCTACTCAACGATGCCGAAACCGCCGAGAAGCTCACCGAGCAGGCGATGATGCGCCTCGATGGCATGGAACAGTTCATGAGCGCCGAAGCGGCGCTG
The DNA here is from genome assembly GCF_054897985.1 of Pseudomonas sp. LB3P25. Taxonomy (NCBI): domain Bacteria; kingdom Pseudomonadati; phylum Pseudomonadota; class Gammaproteobacteria; order Pseudomonadales; family Pseudomonadaceae; genus Pseudomonas; species Pseudomonas sp. LB3P25. The sequence continues at coordinate 1,834,005 of NZ_CM142711.1, forward strand.
CTGGTGGCCAAGCAACTGCAGATGCTCGGGCAGGCCAGCGCCGGTGCGTCGATGTTGAAAAACTGCGCAGAAATCTACGGCGACGACCCGACGGTGATGAAGGGCATCGCCAAGCTGACCGACGATCCGACCATCCTCAACTCCGGCAACGCCGCTGCCGACCTCAACCGTCAGGGCGTGCGGGTGTACAAGACCGGCAACCTGGTGGAGGCGCGGGATGTGTTCCGCAAAGCCCTGGCGTTGCAGCCGAAGAACATCAGTATCGCGCTGAACATGGCGCAGTCGCTGCTGCACGGCACCGACACCAGCGCCCCTTCGGCGGAGCTTGAGGAATGTCGGACCTGCCTGAAAATGGTCGGCCTGATGCCCGATACCGATGCGCGTTATTCCCGTTATCAGAAGCTGCGAAGCAAGGCGTTTGGCGAATGAACGACAGCGAACAGGCACTCGATTTTTCCACGGTGATTGCCTCCACCGTGCACGACATGAAGAACTCCCTGGCGATGCTGATGCAGGCGCACAGCCAATGGTTGGCGCGCTTGCCGGATCCGCAGCAGCACACCCCGGAGCAGGGCGTGATCGAATTCGAGTTCGCGCATCTCAATGGCATGCTGGTGCAGTTGCTGGGGCTGTACAAACTCGGCGTCAACCAGATGCCGTTGCAACCGGCCTACCATGAACTGGATGACTTCCTCGAAGCGCAATTAGCCTGCCACCAGGACGTGTTTGCCAGCCGCGGCATCATGGCGACCTATGAAGTGGACCCGCTAAGCCCTCTGGGTTTCTTCGACCGGGAGCTGATAGCTTCTGTGCTGGCCAACAGCATCAACAACGCCATTCGTTACGCCCGCCATGCGGTGTTGATCAGCGTCAGCGATGAAGCCGGGCAACTGGTGCTGACCGTCAACGACGATGGCGAGGGTTATCCATCCGAGATGATCGAGCGTCAGGCCGATTACGTGCAGGGCATCAACCACAGCAGCGGAAGCACCGGCCTGGGCCTGTACTTTGCCGGGCGGATTGCCGCACTTCATCAACGCAATGGCGTGGGCGGACGCACCGACATCAGCAATGGCGGCCCGCTGGGCGGCGGTGTGTTCGGCCTTTACCTCCCCTGACAGGTACATCCCCCGTAGGAGCTGGCGAAGCCTGCGATCTTTTAAACAGCAACGACAAAAGATCGCAGGCTGCGCCAGCTCCTACCGGATTTGTGGTGGCCGAAAATCAGAGGTTTCCAGCCAATGATTTTCTTTTTGTGCGGTGCTTGATATTCCGAACAGGCGGAGCCTATTTTGTACGGGTCGCCGTTCGCGGCTTGCATAACAAAAAGGATTGCGTCATGACAACCGATGGCCATTGTTCACTCGCGGAGCGATTGACGGGCATTGATGAGATTGAATGTGTCACGCCGGACTTGAATGGCGTACCGCGCGGCAAGGTAATGACCGCCGAAGGCTTTCTCGAAGGGCGGCGTTTGCAGATGGCGCGGGGGGTGCTGCTGCAATGCATCATGGGCGGATACCCGCCAGCGCGTTTTTACGGCAGCGATGACGGCGACCTGGCGTTGGTCCCCGACCCGGCGCAGATTCATCGCTTGCCGTGGAGCCAGCAGCCGCGAGCCTTGGCCATTTGCGATGCGCACGAGCTGACCGGCGAAAGCTCGTCTCTGTCGACTCGCGGCCAACTCAAAGCCGTGATCGCGCGTTACGCGGCCCTCGGCTTGGCGCCGGTGGTGGCGACCGAGCTGGAATTTTTTGTCTTCGCACCCAATACCGACCCGACTCAACCGTTCCAGCCGCCGCTGGGCCTGGACGGTCGTCGCGAGGACGGTCTTTCGGCGTTCAGTGTCAGTTCCAATAATGGTTTGCGCCCGTTCTTCGGTGAAGTCTACGCCTGCATGGCGGCCCTGGGCTTGCCGCGCGATACCTTCTTGCACGAGATGGGCATCAGCCAGTTCGAGATCAACTTGCTGCACGGCGACCCACTGCTACTGGCCGACCAGACACTGCTGTTCAAACATTTGCTTAAAGAAGTCGCGCTCAAGCATGGCCTGACCGTGGTTTGCATGGCCAAGCCGCTGGCGCACACGCCGGGCAGTTCGATGCATATTCACCAGAGCATCATCGAGATCGGCAGCGGGCGTAATGTGTTTAGCGACAAGGCCGGTGAGCCGACCGCGACCTTCCGTCATTTCATCGCGGGCCAGCAGGCCGGCATGGCGGATTTCACCGCGTTGTTCGCACCGAACGTGAACTCGTATCAGCGCTTGTGCCATCCCTTCGCATCACCGAATAATGCTTGCTGGTCCCACGACAACCGGGCGGCCGGATTGCGCATTCCGGCCAGTTCGCCCGCCGCTCGTCGGGTCGAGAACCGTTTGCCGGGGGCTGATGCAAATCCGTATCTTGCGATCGCGGCCAGCCTTGCCGCAGGGTTGTATGGCATTGAACACAAACTGGAGCCGAGTGAGCCGATCCAGGGTGAATTCGAAGTGCCGGACAATCTTTCGTTGCCGTGTACCTTGCATGCGGCTCTTGAGCGTCTGAAACGTAGCCAATTGGCGAAGGAACTGTTTGGCAAGGAGTTCATCGAAGGCTACATCGCCTCGAAGACCATGGAGTTGACCAGCTTCTTTGATGAAATTACTCCCTGGGAGCGCCGTGTCCTGGCAGCTCAGGCCTGACGATCCGTCGTCTTCGGGCTATCTTTTCGGATAGCCCGTTTCTCACCGCAAGGAGCCGCTCGGAACGCCGATGCGCCAAATCTGGAAACCCTTTCGAGCGCTTTATTTTGCCTCGCTGATGATGTTGATCGGCTCTGGACTGTTGAGTACTTACCTGGCCTTGCGCCTGGCCGCCGACCACGTCGACAGCCTGTGGGTCGGTGCGTTGATGGCAGCCAACTATTGCGGCCTGGTGCTGGGTGGCAAAATCGGCCACCGGCTGATTGCCCGGGTCGGGCATATTCGCGCCTATTCAGCCTGTGCCGGGATTGTCGGTGCGGCGGTGCTGGGCCATGGCCTGGTGGACTGGTTGCCTGCCTGGATCTTCCTGCGGGTGATCGTCGGCCTCGGCATGATGTGCCAATACATGGTCATCGAAAGCTGGCTCAATGAGCAGGCCGAAGCCTCGCAGCGGGGGACGGTATTCAGCGGCTACATGATCGCTTCGTACCTGGGGCTGGTGCTGGGGCAGTTGATTCTGGTCATGCACCCGGGCCTTGGCCTTGAGCTGCTGATGCTGGTCGCCTTGTGCTTTGCCCTGTGCCTGGTGCCGGTGGCCCTGACCCGGCGGATTCACCCGGCGCCGTTGCACCCGGCACCGATGGAGCCACGGTTCTTCATCAAGCGCGTGCCGCAGTCGTTGAGCACGGTGCTGGGGGCGGGGCTGATCATTGGTTCGTTCTACGGTCTGGCACCGCTGTATGCCTCACAGCAGGGGTTATCCACGGAGCAGGTCGGTCTGTTCATGGGTAGCTGCATTTTTGCGGGCTTGCTGGTGCAATGGCCGTTGGGCTGGCTGTCCGACCGTTATGACCGGGCGCTGTTGATCCGCTGTTTTGCAGTGGTCCTGGCGCTTGCCGCGTTGCCGCTGGCAATCATGCAACAGGTACCGCTGGAGATTTTGTTTATCACCGGGTTCTGCTGTTCGCTGGTGATGTTCTGCCTGTATCCGCTGGCGGTGGCATTCTCCAACGACCACGTCGAGGGTGATCGTCGGGTGTCCCTGACGGCGATGCTGTTGGTGACCTATGGCGTCGGCGCCAGTATCGGGCCACTGGTGGCCGGGGTACTGATGAAGCTGTTCGGCAGCCACATGCTCTATGCCTTCTTCAGCTTCTTCGCGTTGGTGCTGGTGTGGCGGATCCGCCCGAAAGCGGTGACCAATCTGCATCAGGTCGACGATGCGCCGCTGCATCACGTCGCCATGCCGGACAGTATGTCGAGTTCGCCGTTGGTGGCTTGCCTTGACCCGCGTGTCGATGAGCAGGTGGTGCAAGACCAGATGCAGAGCCCGATCAGCCCTGAACCGGAATCTGAACCAGAGCCCGAAACCGATCCGCCGCCCGAAGACCCTGATGCACCTCGCGAGCAAAGTTTTACCGAGGCCAGGCCTTAAATTCCATGCATAAAAAAAACGGGCAGTCACCGCAAGGGACTGCCCGTTTTCTGTTGAAGCGTTGTATTACATGTCGTCTTTGTCGAAGCGCCGCGCTTCGCGCTGAAGCTGATAGACGAACCGTTCTACCTGGCGCTGCACCAGCCCGCTCATGTTGTGAAAGCGTACGCCGGCGAAGGTGGTGGAGATCCTTTCTTCGAAGTGCAGGTAACGCAGCTCGACCGGTGCCGTCATGTTGCCAAAGGGCAGGGCGGCGATGAAGCGGTCATAGACCTGGCCCAGCTGCAGGCTGCCCGTGATGTCGCCTTCGAAGCGCAACTTGCAGCCGGTGGCGGAGATGTCCAGCAGCTTGCCGCTGATCGGCGACTTGAGTTTTTCACCACCCAGATCGACGTTGACCAGTTGTGCCAGCTTCAGTGCAGCACGAAATGCATTACGACGCTGATGGTAAACCACCTGGGCGGGCAGGGCGCCACGGTAGCAGCGACCGCCACCGGATTCGTCGATGGTCAACGGGCCGTTGCTTTCCCAGGCAATACGCACGCCGTCGTGAAAGCCTTCGACCTTGAACGGTTCGCCGGCCAGCAGGAAGCGTTCACCGTCGCGGGGAATCATTTCGTCCAGGGCAATCATGTTGCTGTCACGGTCAATGTCCACCAGATAACTCTGGAAGCGCTGGCTGCGCTCATGGAACGTGATGATCAGCGGATCATGGCTGTCTTGCAGCTGGCGCAGGTTGCCGGAGATCTCCAGGGGTGTGGTGAGCACCTTGGGTGGCTGCGGAGCATCTTCCGCGCTTATGGCATTGAACACGGTTCATCAATCTCCAGACAAGGTATGACTACGGCTGGCCAGCATTTTGACAGTATGTTGCGCGTCTTGATAGTGCGCGCTTTTCAGCAGACTCAGGCCTGACTGAGCGGGCGTGGCTTCGCAAGCATGGAGGTTGATCCGCGCGCATCGTAGAGCGCTGGCGGCTCGCCGCCGTTGAGGATTTTCAGCTGATTGGCCGTCGCGGCCTGTTGCACCAGGATTGACTGGCCATTCTTGACGTTGGCCGCCTGGCACTGAGCCAGAAGATCGGTCAATACATCGCTCTGCTCCAACAGCTGATCGCCAATGCTCGAATGGCTGGCAAGTTGCTCCAGGCCGTTGCGGTTGGTCGGCAGGTTGAGGCTGGCGAGGATTTCACTGCGCTTGCGGCCATGCTGATCGAGCAAAATGATCAATGCCTGTTTCTGCGCCAGAATCTCTTCGAGCAGTGGCATGTCGCGACCGTGCAAGGCGAGGGACTCGGTTTGCAGTAACTCCAGCAAGTGCTGTGCTGGAGCGAAGTCGTCGGTGATCAGTTGCAGTAAATTAGTGTCGTGCATGGCTGGCCTTGGGTTTTAAGCGTCCAAAAGCCTGGCGCAGGCCTTGGCCTAGCGCTGGGCTTCGAAGTTGAGCAGTTTGCTGGCTACACGGTTGCTGTCGACTTTGTAGCTGCCATCGGCAATCGCTGCTTTCAACTCGGCCACGCGGGCGTTGTCGACGGCAGGCTGATCGCGCAGCTTGTCAGTGACCTTCTGCAACTGTTGAGCCTCATTGCTGAGATGTACCGATTCCCCGCTTTTGACGGTACTGGCCTGTTCGGCCGGGGTATTCAGCGGCGCGGATTTGCCGGTTTCGGCGGTTTCCTTCGCGGCGCTGGTACGTGTACTGCCGGTAAGTGACGAGGAACTGTTTAAACGGCTGAAATCGATGACCATGACAAAAAACCTCTGGGTATTTGGACGCTTGCCATGTTTTCGGCCATACCCGGAAAAACTTTAGACCCATTTATCAATGAGCTTGCGCGCGCCAGTGCTTGCCCTGCGTGGGCACAGTTTAGGCAACAGTCGAGTGGCGCGCCATCTCTTCACCAACAGAGGTCGCTACATGGCCACTTCCACCTGGCCGGGCGCGGTGACTTGCGCCTTGATGACCCGCTGGGAGTTGAGGTTTTTCACCCGAATCTGTTCGCGCAGGCCGCCGTTGGACAGCGCTTCACCCGGCATGCGCACGCTGAGTGTTCCACTGCGGGCGGTAATTACCACCTGGTCGCCCTTGCTGATGACTTCTGCCTGTTCCATGTGCACCAGGGTCATGACCTGGTCGGCGACCATTGGTCGGGTAAGTTTCTGCCCGATCGCCTGGTCGACGGAAGTCAGGTAACCCTGATTGATCAAGCTGATGTCGCGCTCGCGCAGGGTCACATCCTGGGGCTCGACGATGCCGGTGCGCCGCAGCGCACGGGTGGTGGTCACAATGTCGCGAAACAGGCGCACTTGCGCGGGTACGAAGACGGTCCAGGGGGACGTGCCTTCACAAGCAACCTTGACGGTAACCCGCCCCAGCGGCCTTGCCGGACTCTCAAGCGTGGCTGTCAATTCCTTGTCACACATGGGCATGCGCAGCCGCGGATCGAGTTGCTTGACCTCGATCTCGTAGCGGCCTTGCGTTTGACTGGTTGCCAAATAGTCTTCTACGGTGAATTCAAGAAAGCCCTGAGTGACGCCGATAAGCATGTCAGGCAAGGTAACCGCGTCAGCAAGGGCAGGGCAGCCAGCGTTGAACAGGCAGACGGCCGACACCGCGCAAAGCAATCTGCGGGCGTTTGATGTCAGGCGTCGGAAAAATGTCGGTTCTGTGTTCATAAGAGTTAAAAAGCAAGCGCCGTGCCGTTTAGTGATGAATGTGCGTCGCAACACACTTAAGCGTTGGTGTAGGAGTCTGTGCATGGCTGGTGTAATGGATGCGGTAAACCAGCGCACGCAACTGGTAGGGCAGAATCGCCTTGAGCTGTTGTTGTTCCGTCTCGACGGCCAGCAGCTGTATGGGATCAACGTGTTCAAGGTTCGGGAGGTGCTGCAATGCCCCAAACTGACGCTGATGCCAAAATCCAGTCCTGTCGTGTGCGGTGTGGCAAACATTCGGGGGGCGACCATTCCGATTCTTGATCTGGCCATGGCGACCGGTTCCGGTGCGCTGAAAGATCAAAGCAATCCCTTCGTGATCATCACGGAGTACAACACCAAGACCCAGGGTTTCCTGGTGCGGTCGGTGGAACGCATCGTCAACATGAATTGGGAGGAGATTCATCCGCCACCCAAGGGCACGGGACGCGATCATTACCTGACGGCTGTGACTCGGATCGACAATCAGTTAGTCGAAATCATCGATGTCGAGAAAGTGCTGGCAGAAGTGGCGCCAACACCGGAAGCGATTTCCGTCGGTGTGGTGGATGTCGAAACCCAGCACAAGGCGCTCTCTTTGCGAGTACTGACGGTCGATGACTCGTCGGTGGCGCGCAAGCAGGTAACCCGTTGTCTGCAGACAGTCGGTGTCGAGGTGGTGGCGTTGAACGACGGTCGGCAAGCGCTGGATTACCTGCGCAAACTGGTCGACGAGGGCAAGAAGCCGGAAGAAGAGTTCCTGATGATGATTTCCGACATCGAGATGCCGGAGATGGACGGGTACACCCTGACGGCCGAGATCCGTAACGACCCTCGCATGCAAAAGCTTCACATCATCCTGCATACTTCGTTGTCGGGTGTATTCAATCAGGCGATGGTCAAGAAGGTCGGTGCCGATGACTTCCTTGCCAAATTCCGTCCTGATGACCTGGCATCCCGGGTAGTCGACCGGATCAAAGCAGCAGACATCAGCTAGGGGCCTAATGCCCCTAACGGTTAACACGATTTAAGAGGCGGCATCTTTGTCTACGGGTAATTTGGATTTCGAACAGTTCCGGGTCTTCCTGGAAAAAGCCTGTGGCATTTTGCTCGGTGAAAACAAGCAGTACCTGGTCTCGAGCCGTCTCAACAAACTGATGGAACAGCAAGGCATCAAGTCCCTGGGTGAGCTGGTCCAGCGCATCCAGACCCAGCCGCGCAGTGGTTTGCGCGAGATGGTGGTGGATGCCATGACCACCAACGAAACCCTGTGGTTTCGTGACACCTATCCGTTTGAAGTCTTGAAGAACAAGGTGCTGCCCGCAGCGATCAAGGCCGCCCCTGGCCAGCGCCTGCGGATCTGGTCGGCGGCGTGTTCGTCGGGTCAGGAACCGTATTCGCTGTCGATGTCGATCGATGAGTTCGAGCGCGTGAACATGGGTCAGTTGAAGATGGGCGTGCAGATCGTTGCCACCGACCTGTCCGGCACCATGCTGACCAACTGCAAGACCGGCGAGTACGACAGCCTGGCCATCGGCCGTGGTCTGTCGCCCGAGCGCCTTCAACGTTATTTCGACCCGAAAGGGCCGGGGCGCTGGGCAATCAAGGCGCCGATCAAGAGCCGGGTGGAGTTTCGCTCGTTCAACCTGCTGGACAGCTACGCGAGCCTCGGCAAGTTCGACATCGTGTTCTGCCGCAACGTGCTGATCTACTTCTCCGCCGAGGTGAAGAAGGACATCCTGTTGCGCATTCACAGCACGTTGAAGCCAGGCGGTTATCTGTTCCTCGGTGCTTCCGAGGCGCTGAACGGTTTGCCGGATCATTACCAGATGGTCCAGTGCAGCCCGGGGATCATTTACCAGGCGAAGTGATGTAAAAAGCGCCAGGCATAAAAAACGGGAGTCCTCAAGGGCTCCCGTTTTTTATGCCTGCCGCTTTTTCTGAAAACACCACTGACCCTGTGGGAGCGAGCCTGCTCGCGAAAGCGGTGGGTCAGGCAATGCAGATGTCGATTGACATGACGCTTTCGCGAGCAGGCTCGCTCCCACAACGGATAAGTGTTCCCCGTGAGAAAGCGGCAGAAAAGCGGCAGGCGGCGGAAATCAGTTGCCGCTTTTCTGGCATTGCCACATTGCCACTGCCCGCAAAGCCCCGGTTTATGGCCTTTTTTGAATTGGCACGACGCTTGCTATGTCCCTGTTACGAAAAATCAGGTCACCCGAAGGTTTCCGACATGAGCATCAGCTTCGATAAAGCGCTCGGTATCCACGAACAAGCCCTGGGCTTCCGCGCTCAGCGTGCCGAAGTCCTGGCCAACAACATCGCCAACGCCGACACCCCGAACTACAAGGCTCGGGATCTGGACTTCTCGAAAGTACTCGCCGAGCAGAACGAGAAGACCAAGAGCGGCACTTTCGCCTTGAACATGACCAACAGCCGTCATATCGAAGCCGAAGGCCTGGGCAATGGCGACGAGTCGCTGCTGTATCGCACGCCGATGCAACCGTCGATCGACCAGAACACCGTGGACGCCCAGCTTGAACAGTCGAACTACGCGGAAAACGCGATCGGCTTCCAGGCCAGCTTCACCCTGCTCAACAGCAAATTCAAAGGGCTGATGTCAGCCCTGCGCGGAGAGTAAGCCATGTCTCTATCCAGTGTTTTCAACATTGCCGGTAGCGGCATGAGTGCCCAGACCACTCGCTTGAACACCGTCGCCAGTAACATCGCCAACGCCGAAACCGTCTCGTCGAGCATCGACCAGACCTACCGTGCACGGCACCCGGTATTCGCCACCATGTTCCAGGGCGGCCAGAGCGGCGGCAGCGATTCGCTGTTCCAGAACCAGGACGCGGCCGGTCAAGGCGTGCAAGTGCTGGGCGTGGTCGAAGACCAGAGCAACCTTGAAGCGCGCTACGAGCCGAACCATCCGGCGGCCGACGCCAAGGGCTACGTCTACTACCCGAACGTCAACGTGGTGGAAGAAATGGCTGACATGATTTCCGCGAGCCGTTCGTTCCAGACCAACGCCGAAATGATGAACACCGCCAAAACCATGATGCAGAAGGTCCTGACCCTCGGTCAGTGATAAGGGGCGACTCAGATGAGTGTTACCGATACCACCAGTGGTTTGAGCCTCAACGACATCCTGGCCAACTCCTCGATCAAGACCACCACCACGACTGATGGCCTGGCGTCGGCCACCAACAGCGCCACGGGCAGCAAAGCCCTGGGCAAGGACGCGTTCCTGCAGTTGCTGGTGACGCAACTGAAAAACCAGAACCCGCTGGAGCCGCAAGACAACGGTGCGTTCGTCGCCCAGTTGGCGCAGTTCAGCAGCCTGGAAGGCATCACCACGCTCAACGACACCGTCAGTGGCCTGGCGAGCAATTACAACTCGTCCCAGGCATTGCAGGCGTCGTCGCTGGTCGGGCGTTCGGTCATTGCACCGGGCGGCTCGGCGGTGGTCGATACCTCCAAGAGTTTCAACGGCACCATCGCCGTACCGGCGTCGGCGGACCCGGTCACGGTCAAGATCACCAATGCCGATGGCAAGGTTGTCCGCACCATCGACCTGGGCAGCCAGGCAGCCGGTACTTCCAGTTTCATCTGGGATGGCAAAAACGATGCAGGCGAAGTGGCCACGGCGGGTACATATACCTTCGGCGCTACTGCGACCTACGACGGCAAGGCGACCTCGCTGGTGACGTACCTGCCGGCAACCGTCAACAGCGTGACCATCAGCCAGACCGGCGGTGAGTTGATGTTGAACCTGGCCGGGTTGGGCAGCATCGCCCTGTCCAAAGTACAAACCATTGGTATATAGAGCCGATTAGCACGGCACAAAGGAGTGGAATATGTCTTTCAATATCGGCCTTAGCGGTCTCTATGCAGCCAACAAACAACTGGACGTAACCGGCAACAACATCGCCAACGTCGCGACCACCGGTTTCAAATCGTCCCGTGCAGAATTCGAAGACGTGTACTCGGCGACCAAGCTGGGTTCAGGCGGCAAGACCACCGGTAACGGTGTGCGTCTGGCCAACGTTTCCCAACAGTTCACCCAGGGCGACATCAACAACACCGGTAACGTGCTGGACATGGGCATCAACGGTTCCGGCTTCTTCGTACTGAGCAACAGCGGCTCGCTGTCCTACACCCGTGCCGGTACGTTCAAGGTCGACAAGGACGGTTACGTCACCAACACCGACGGCACTTCGCGTCTGCAGGGCTACGGTGTGGATGCCAATGGCAAGATTCAGAACGGTGTGTTGACCGACCTGCGCATTGACACCTCCAACCTGGCGCCGAAAACCACCACCACCGTGTCGTCGACCATCAACCTGAACTCTTCGGCTGACGTGATCGACCAGGCGGTTCTGACCAACAAGTTCGATCCGACCAAGTCGGCCACCTTCACCAAGCAGTTCAGCACCCCGATTTTCGACACTCAGGGTAACCAGCACACCATGGATCAATACATGGTCAAGACTGGGGCCAACACGTGGGATACCTACACGCTGATTGATGGTCGCAACCCCGATGGCAGCGATCCTGCTGTTGCCGCTACCGCTCCGGTCCCTTCGACCATGACGTTCGACACGTCGGGCAAGTTGCTCCAGGTCAGCACTCCGCCCGTTCCGACCATCAGCAGCGATCTGAAGATCATGAACTGGACTCCAGGCACTGTGACCGCTGGCGTCTGGACGGCCAACGGCGCCGCCGCGAGCGCGGCGGGCGTGACCATCTCCATGGCCAACACCACCCAGTTCAACGCCGATACCGCGCGTTCGATTCCTTCCCAGAACGGTTACGCCACTGGCCAGATCACCAACCTGACCATCGACGGTAGCGGCGTGTTGCTGGCTAACTTCAGCAACAACCAGACCAAGCCTATCGGCCAGATCTCCCTCGCCAGCTTCACCAACGAGCAAGGTCTGCAGCCAGTCGGTGGCACCAGCTGGAAAGAAACCTATGCGTCGGGTATCCCGGGCTACGATGCGCCGGAAACCGGCACGCTGGGTTCGATCGCCTCCAACTCCCTGGAAGAGTCCAACGTCAACCTGACCAATGAACTGGTCGACCTGATCAAGGCTCAGAGCAACTACCAGGCGAACGCCAAGACCATCTCCACCCAAAGCACCATCATGCAAACCATCATTCAGATGACCTGATGCGGGTTAGCTGAAAGTGCTGCACAAAGAGCCCCTCGGAAGAGGGGCTTTTTTATGGCCGGGATTTTGTCGGTAACCTGAATTTCGCATTGTCGTGCAGGGCCCTTCGCGAGCAGGCTCGCTCCCACAATGGATCTCGTTTCTCTGGCTAACTCGGTCACCTGTGGGAGCGAGCCTGCTCGCGAAGGCGTCGGACCGGCCGCCACATTCCTCCAGGCAAAAGAAAACCCCCGATCAATCCAGAGGACCGATCGGGGGTTGTCGAGTAAGCGCCTTGCGGCGTCTACCGGCTCAGCTTATTGGCAAGCTTCGCAATCCGGCTCGTCGATGGCGCAAGCCTTCGGCACTGGAGCAGGACCAGCGGGCGCTGCCAGGACCGAATCTTCACCGTGGTTGCCGCCGCTGGAAACAGCGTTCAGCTTACCGGTGTTGATGGTCGACTTCTCGGTGCTGGTCGCGGCCAGGGCACGGAGGTAGTAAGTGGTTTTCAGACCACGGTACCAGGCCATGCGGTAGGTCACGTCCAGTTTCTTGCCCGATGCGCCAGCGATGTACAGGTTCAGCGATTGAGCCTGGTCGATCCACTTCTGACGACGGCTTGCCGCGTCAACGATCCACTTGGTGTCCACTTCGAAGGCCGTCGCGTAGAGCTCTTTGAGTTCTTGCGGGATGCGCTCGATCTGTTGCACCGAACCGTCGTAGTACTTCAGGTCGTTGATCATGACCGAGTCCCACAGACCGCGAGCCTTCAGGTCGCGAACCAGGTACGGGTTGATCACGGTGAATTCGCCCGACAGGTTCGATTTCACGTAGAGGTTCTGGTAGGTCGGTTCGATCGACTGCGATACGCCAGTGATGTTGGCGATGGTCGCGGTCGGTGCGATGGCCATGATGTTGGAGTTACGAATGCCTTTCTGCACACGGGCACGAACCGGTGCCCAGTCCAGGGATTCGTTCAGGTCAACGTCGATGTACTGCTGGCCACGTTGCTCGATCAGGATCTGTTGCGAATCCAGCGGCAGGATGCCTTTGGACCACAGCGAACCCTGGAACGTCTCGTAGGCGCCGCGCTCGTCGGCCAGGTCGCAGGAAGCCTGGATCGCGTAGTAGCTGACCGCTTCCATCGACTTGTCGGCGAACTCGACGGCAGCGTCGGAACCGTAAGGAATGTGCTGCAGGTACAAAGCGTCCTGGAAGCCCATGATGCCCAGACCGACCGGACGGTGCCTGAAGTTGGAGTTCTTCGCTTGCGGCACCGAGTAGTAGTTGATGTCGATAACGTTATCGAGCATGCGAACAGCGGTGTTCACGGTGCGTTCCAGCTTGGCGGTATCGAGCTTGCCGTTGGTGATGTGGTTCGGCAGGTTGATCGAGCCCAGGTTGCAAACAGCGATTTCGTCCTTGTTGGTGTTCAAGGTGATCTCGGTGCACAGGTTCGAGCTGTGAACCACGCCGACGTGCTGCTGCGGGCTGCGCAGGTTGCACGGGTCTTTGAAGGTCAGCCATGGGTGGCCGGTTTCAAACAGCATGGACAGCATTTTGCGCCACAAGTCTTTGGCCTGGATGGTCTTGAACAGTTTGACCTTGCCTGGATATTCGGTCAGGGCTTCGTAGTACTCGTAACGCTCTTCGAAGGCTTTGCCGGTCAGGTCGTGCAGGTCTGGAACTTCGGACGGCGAGAACAGGGTCCACTTGCCGTCATCGAAGACGCGCTTCATGAACAGGTCAGGGATCCAGTTGGCCGTGTTCATGTCGTGGGTACGACGACGATCATCACCGGTGTTCTTGCGGAGTTCGATGAACTCTTCGATGTCCATGTGCCAGGTTTCAAGGTAGGCACAGACAGCGCCTTTGCGCTTGCCACCCTGGTTAACGGCGACGGCGGTGTCGTTCACCACTTTCAGGAACGGAACAACGCCCTGGGATTTGCCGTTAGTGCCCTTGATGTACGAACCCAGTGCACGAACCGGGGTCCAGTCGTTGCCCAGGCCGCCCGCAAATTTCGACAACATGGCGTTGTCGTGGATCGCATGATAGATGCCCGACAGGTCATCCGGCACGGTGGTCAGGTAGCAGCTCGACAGCTGTGGACGCAGGGTGCCGGCGTTGAACAGGGTCGGGGTCGAGGACATGTAGTCGAAGGACGACAACAGGTTGTAGAACTCGATCGCACGGTCTTCTTTGTTCTTCTCTTCGATTGCCAGGCCCATGGCCACGCGCATGAAGAAGATTTGCGGCAGTTCGAAGCGGATACCGTCCTTGTGGATGAAGTAACGGTCGTACAGGGTTTGCAGGCCCAGGTACGTGAACTGCTGATCGCGCTCGTGGTTGATCGCCTTGCCGAGTTTTTCCAGGTCGAAGGTGGCCAGGACCGGGTTCAGCAATTCGAATTCGATACCTTTGGCGATGTACGCAGGCAAGGCCTTGGCGTACAGGTCGACCATTTCGTGGTGGGTCGCGCTTTCGGCGACTTCCAGGAAGCTCAGGCCTTCGGCACGCAGAGTGTCCATCAGCAGGCGAGCGGTCACGAACGAGTAGTTCGGCTCACGCTCAACCAGGGTACGGGCGGTCATCACCAACGCGGTGTTGACGTCGGTCAGGGCCACGCCGTCGTACAGGTTTTTCAGGGTTTCGCGCTGGATCAGGTCGCCGTCGACTTCTGCAAGGCCTTCGCACGCTTCGGTGACGATGGTGTTCAGGCGGCCCATGTCCAGAGGCGCAAAGGTGCCATCGGCGCGGGTGATGCGGATCGACGGGTGAGCGTTGACGGCTTCTTCGGCCGGTGCGTGGGCGGCGCGTTCTTTCGAACGACCGTCACGGTAGATCACGTAGTCGCGCGCCACTTTCTGCTCGCCGGCACGCATCAGGGCCAGTTCGACCTGGTCCTGGATTTCTTCGATGTGGATGGTGCCGCCCGAAGGCATGCGACGCTTGAAGGTCGCGGTGACTTGTTCGGTCAGACGGGCAACGGTGTCATGGATTCGCGACGAAGCGGCAGCGGTGCCGCCCTCAACTGCGAGAAACGCTTTGGTGATGGCGACGGTAATCTTGTCATCGGTGTAAGGAACGACAGTGCCGTTACGCTTGATCACGCGCAGCTGGCCAGGCGCGGTGGCGGACAGATCCGAAGTCGAATCTGCGGCCTGCGGCAAGGTGCCCTGCGGGTTCTCGCGAGTTGTGTCGGTTTGCATGGGGGGTTGTCTCCACATTCTCTATGTTTGTTTGGGCACCATCTGGGTGCCCACCGTTCCGTCCTGAAGCACTACAACCGGCGAGGGGCCGGGCATACCAACTTCGGGACAGATCAGGAAGGGGCAATTGGGGCGCCGCTTCCATGCCGAAGTCTTTGGT
This sequence comes from Pseudomonas sp. LB3P25, assembly GCF_054897985.1. NCBI lineage: Bacteria > Pseudomonadati > Pseudomonadota > Gammaproteobacteria > Pseudomonadales > Pseudomonadaceae > Pseudomonas > Pseudomonas sp. LB3P25. Next base: position 1,849,341 of record NZ_CM142711.1, read on the forward strand.
CCCAGGCCTTGAACCTGAAACCGGGATCCTTTTGGGTGACAGCAATTGACTGCAACACCCGTACCGTTAACGCCGTTTCCGGCTCAAAAACAGTAGCCATCCGCACGCGCGGTTTGGTCTTTCGAAAATACGTTTGGTTCAACCGGAAAGAGGCAATAAAAGCGCTTGAAATCGGTATCCGGTTTGTGTTTGGTTTTTGGTGTAAAACCCTACATGTAGGGTTTTTTTGGCGCCGGGGTACAAGATAATGCGTTTTGGGGGGGGTTGCAACGTACTACCTGTGGATAAACCTGTGCGTAAATTGTGTGTGAAAGGTGGAACAGGCGTGTAGGCCGCGACGTAGCTGGAGCGGACCGTTTTTCACTGATTTTCAGCGATTGAAAACAGTCATTCGGATTTTTAAGGGCGCGAACCCTATCACAAAAATCCGGGTTGTCCGAACGCATTTACCGGCTTGTGTTCTCGGCGGGCGGCGTTTATACAATCGGCCAGTGCGTACGCATTCTTATCCTCCCTAATCATTACAAAAAGACGGGCGGATCCTTCCTTATTAGTGTTGTTGGCAAGCAGAGGTCACCGTGGAGCAAGAAGCCTGGCAGGTATTGATTGTCGAGGACGACCAGCGTTTGGCCGAACTGACCCGCGACTACCTGGAAGCCAATGGCCTGCGCGTATCGATTGAGGGCAATGGCGCCTTGGCCGCGGCACGGATCATCAAGGAGAAACCGGACCTGGTGATCCTCGACCTGATGCTGCCGGGCGAAGATGGCCTGAGCATCTGCCGCAAGGTCCGCGACAAGTATGACGGCCCGATCCTGATGCTTACCGCCCGCACCGACGATACCGATCAGATTCTTGGCCTGGACCTGGGCGCCGACGATTACGTGTGCAAACCGGTTCGCCCGCGTCTGCTGCTGGCGCGCATCCAGGCCTTGTTGCGACGCAGTGAAGCCCCTGAAGTGGCGCCGGAAAAACAACGGCGCCTGCAGTTCGGGCCGCTGGTAGTGGACAACGCATTGCGCGAAGCCTGGCTGAACGACAACGGTATCGAGTTGACCAGTGCCGAGTTCGACTTGCTCTGGCTGTTGGTCGCCAACGCTGGACGCATCCTGTCCCGGGAAGAGATTTTTACCGCGCTGCGCGGCATTGGCTATGACGGCCAGGACCGTTCCATCGACGTGCGCATCTCGCGCATTCGCCCGAAAATCGGCGATGACCCGGAGCATCCGCGGCTGATCAAAACCATTCGCAGTAAAGGTTATCTGTTCGTTCCGGAAGCCTGCACGCTGTGAATTCGATCTTCCTGCGCATTTATGGCGGCATGTGCGCGGCGCTGATCCTGGTCGCCGTGCTCGGCGTACTGGCCTTGCACCTGCTCAACCAGGTGCGCGGCGAGCAGTACCGCGAACGCCTCGCCCACGGCACCTTCTCGCTGATGGCCGACAACCTGAACCCGATGAACGAAACCGAGCGCCACCGGGCCTTGCTGGTGTGGGAGCGTTTACTGGGCATTCCGTTGGCGCTGAAAACCTTCGCCCAGACCGACCTCGACCTCACCCAGCGCACCCGCGTGCTGCGGGGTCAGGCGCTGGTGGAACAGACCGGTCCGCATGCGGCGAAGGTGTATCGACTGGTCAGCGACAAGGAACAGCTGGTGCTGACCGGCGAAGTTCAGCAAATCAGCGAACAACTGGCCCGGGCAACTATTTACCTGCTGGCCGATGAACTGGTGCGCTACCCCGTGGCCGAGCAACCCGAACGCCTGGCGCAGCTGAAGCGCGAAAAAGGGTTTGGTTTCGACTTGCGGCTGGTGACGATCGAACAGGCGGACATGGACGAGGATCAGAGTCGCCGGGTGTCCGAGGGCGACACGGTGATGGCGCTGGGCAAGGGCGGCGATTCGATCCGGGTGTTTGCCGGCATGGTCGGTACGCCGTGGGTGCTGGAAATCGGCCCGTTGTATCAGATGAATCCTTATCCGCCGGAGTGGCTGGTGCTGATCGCCGCCCTGGGTTTGAGCCTGATCGGTTTGATCGTCTATCTGTTGGTGCGGCAACTTGAGCGCCGTTTGCGTGGCCTGGAAGCGGCCGCCACGCGCATCGCCAAGGGCAGCCTGGAAACCCGCGTGCCGGCACGCGGCGCGGACTCGGTGGGTCGGCTGGCCTCGGCGTTCAACGGCATGGCCGAGCACTTGCAGCAGTTGCTGGCGATCCAGCGTGAACTGGTGCGCGCCGTGTCTCACGAACTGCGCACGCCGGTGGCGCGACTGCGTTTTGGTCTGGAGATGATCGGCTCGGCCACCACGCCGCAGGCGTTGGAAAAATACTGTGAAGGCATGGACCACGACATCGAGGATCTCGATCGCCTGGTGGACGAGATGCTCACCTACGCACGGCTGGAGCAGGGTTCACCGGCGCTGAATTTTCAGCGGATCGATCTGGATGCGTTGGTCAATCAGGTGATCGAAGAACTGGCGCCGTTACGCGCCGAGGTCACGGTGCAGCGCGGTTTGTGTTTGTCCGCCGCTGACAACGACGCCGCTTGGGTCGAGGCCGAGCCGCGCTACCTGCACCGGGCGTTGCAGAACCTGGTGAGCAATGCCATGCGCCACGCTCAATCACGGGTGACCGTCAGCTATCAGGTGGGGCAGCAGCGCTGTCGGGTGGATGTCGAGGATGACGGACCGGGCGTGCCGGAAATGGCCTGGGAGAAGATCTTCACGCCGTTCCTGCGCCTCGATGACAGTCGCACCCGCGCCTCGGGCGGGCATGGATTGGGGTTGTCCATCGTGCGGCGAATCATCCATTGGCATGATGGCCGGGCGTTGATCAGCAAGAGCAAAAGCCTGGGCGGGGCGTGTTTCAGTCTGAGCTGGCCGAGGAATCAGGAGAAGCGGTGAGATTGGCGCAGGACTTGTAGCAGCTGCCGAAGGCTGCGTTCGGCTGCGAAGCAGTCGTAAATTCTGCGCACGCGGTTTGCCAGAAACACTGCGGTGCATGGTTTAGCGACTGCTTCGCAGCCGAACGCAGGCTTCGCCAGCTGCTACAGGGGGAACCTTCAGGCCTTGATGCTGACCAGACTCAACAACTGCCCATCCACAACCCCAAACTGCGCCTCCAGCTCAGTGCCGTTGCGCCACTCACTGGACAGGTCAGTCAGCAATCGCAGCCGCACCTCACCGCTCTCGCTCCACTCCAGCACTTCGGCGTGCTCGAAATAGAAGCGCTGCTGAACAATCGGATACAGCGCCTTGAACAGGCTTTCCTTCACCGAAAACGTCAGGGTCACCAGCATCGCCAGCTGATCGCGACGGCCAGCGGTCATGCGTTGCAACTCGGGCGGGGTGAGGATTTCCCCGGCCAGTCGCTCGGCCCGTTCAGGGTTGAGCAGGTTTTCCAGGTCCATCCCCAAGCCGCGCCAGTGGGTTTTCTTCGCGACAATCGCCGAGGCCCGGCCAGTGCTGTGGGTGATCGAGCCCGTGATGTGCGTCGGCCACACCGGTGCCCGGTCCTCGCCGATGGCCGGGATGAAGTTCAGCCCTTCCAACTGTTGCAACGCAGCCCGAGCGCAAACCCGCCCGGCGAGGAACTCAGCCTGACGCTTGGCGACCGAACGCTGGATGGTGGGCGGCGGCTCGATGGCGCTGCGCTGGAAATCATCGCTGGCCAGTTGCGAGGTATCGAAGTGAGTGCTCAACAGCACCGTATCGGGCAGCGCAAACGGCAGCGGCCAATGGGCATCGAGTGGGGTGCAGCAGACGGGGAGGGCGGGGGCGGGATTCATGTCGGGCATTTTGCCGGGTTGCTTTCGGGCTGGGTAGTAGCAACGGCTTTTGTGGCGAGGGGATTTATCCCCGTTGGGCTGCGAAGCAGTCCTAAACCCGACAACCGCAGTTTCCCTGCTGAAATGCGGTTGCAGGTTTTGGGGCCGCTTCGCAGCCCAACGGGGATAAATCCCCTCGCCACGAAAGCCCCTTGCCACAGGGGCTACCTGATCAACCGAAGATTTTCTTGAAGAACGCCTGCATGTCCGCCCAGGATTTTTCATCCGCTGCCTTGTTGTACCCAATATCCGGCCCGCCATGATCCCCATGGCTCAACCGATCCGCATCAGGGTTGCTGAACCCATGCTTGGCGCCCTCCAGGCTGACGAACTTATAGTCAGCCCCGGCCTTGTCCATTTCAGCCTTGAACGCTGCAACGTTATCCGGCGTGACCATGCTGTCCATCGCCCCATGCTCAACAAGAATTTTCGCTTTCACACTGTCAGGCGTCGCAGGCGTGTTAGTCGCCAGCGCCCCGTGGAAACTCACCACGCCCGCCAGCGGCACGCCCCGACGTGCCGCATTCAGCACTACGCCGCCGCCGAAGCAGTAACCGATAGCGGCGATTTTGTTCGGGTCGGTTTGCGGCTGTTTCTTCAATAGATCGAGCCCGGCCTGAAAGCGCGCACTCGACGCCGAACTGTCTTTCAGCGCGGCTTGCATAAACGCCATGGCGTCCTTGGGATGCTCGGTGTTCTTGCCGTCGCCATACATATCGATGGCGAGCGCGCTGTAACCCAGGCCGGCGAGGTCACGGGCGCGGCGCTTGGTGTAGTCGTTGAGCCCCCACCATTCGTGCACCACCACAACGCCAGGGCGTGCGCCTTTGATGGCGTCGTCATAGGCGAAATAGCCGATCATTTTGGTGCCGTCAGCACTTTGATAGGGGATTTCCTGGGTCTTGATGGCTGCCTGAGTCAGCCCGCTCAAGGCCAGCAAGACGAAAGCGAGAAACATGCGCATGGTCGGATCTCCTGACAGAAAAGTCGTCAAAAACAGCTGGGTCGATCTGGTTCAGCTTAGGTTCAGAGAGCGTTCAGGGGGAGTTCAGGGCGGGGTCAGTAATCTTGCCCCGTACCCGAAAAGCAAATAGCGCGTGAGGAAACTCCCTAATGACTGGTTTCAAAAAACTGCTTCTGGCTTTCACCGTCCTGAGTGCGAGTACCGCAGCTTTCGCTTCCGACGACAATTTCGCCAGCCTTACTTTTGGACAGACCAGCGACAAGGTCAAAAAGTCCCGCGCCCTGAACGACAACCTCAATAATCCGAACGCCGACGGCGTGATCGGCAAGGACAACACCTGGGGTGTGCGTCTGGGTCAGCAAAACAGCCAGGGTCGCTACTACGCCACCTACGACAACGTGTCGGGCTCACACAATGGCATTAAACTGCGTCAGGAAAACCTTCTGGGCAGCTACGATCTGTTCTACCCGGTGGGCGGCAGCACCAAACTGTTCGGCGGCGCCACGGCCGGTTTGACCAAAATGACTCAGGATTCCCCAGGCTTCAGCCGCGACAGCGACATCGGTTACGCCATCGGCGGCCAGGCGGGTGTCCTGCAACAGGTTTCGCAAAACACCTCGGTGGAACTGGGTTACCGTTATCTGCGCAGCAACGCGAGCACCGAGATGAGCGAGCGCGGTGGCAGCAAACAGGGTTCGCTGGACCTGACCAGCAGCGCCCAGACTTACCTGTCGGCGAACTACGCTTTCTGATAAGCGCTGCGCAATCCCTGTGGGAGCGAGCCTGCTCGCGATGGGGCCAGCACATTCGACATTGATGTCGACTGACGCACCGCTATCGCGAGCAGGCTCACTCCCACAGGTTCCGCGATCTGACTGAATACTGTGCTGCTGGAGATAACGATTTGCCTGGGAGAGCGTTATGAAACTGCTGGTCGTCGAAGATGAAGCGCTGTTGCGCCATCACCTGCAAACCCGCCTGACGGACAGCGGTCACGTGGTCGAATCCGTGGCCAATGCCGAAGAGGCGTTGTACCAGACCGAGCAGTTCAACCATGACCTGGCGGTGATCGACCTCGGCCTGCCGGGCATGGGCGGGCTCGACCTGATTCGCCAGCTGCGCTCGCGCGGCAAGACCTTTCCGATCCTGATCCTCACCGCACGCGGCAACTGGCAGGACAAGGTCGAAGGCCTCGCCGCCGGCGCTGACGATTACGTGGTCAAGCCGTTCCAGTTCGAAGAACTCGACGCGCGCCTGAATGCCTTGCTGCGCCGCTCCAGCGGTTTCACCCAGTCGACCATCGTCGCCGGTCCTTTGTTGCTGGACCTCAATCGCAAACAGGCGTCCCTCGATGATCAACCGCTGGCGCTGACCGCGTACGAGTACCGGATCCTCGAGTACCTGATGCGTCATCACCAGCAAGTGGTGGCCAAGGACCGCTTGATGGAACAGCTCTACCCGGACGACGACGAGCGCGATCCGAACGTGATCGAAGTGCTGGTCGGTCGTCTGCGCCGCAAACTTGAAGGGCCGGCCGGCTTCAAGCCGATCGATACCGTGCGTGGCCTCGGCTACCTGTTCAATGAGCGCTGCACTTGATTCGTTCCCTTCGTGTTCGTTTGATGCTCGCCGCCACGATCCTGGCGGTGTTGTTCATGCTGGCGTTGCTGCCGGCGATGCAGGGGGCGTTCAGCCTGGCGTTGCAGGACTCGATCGAGCAACGCCTGGCGTCGGACGTCACCACGCTGATCTCCGCCGCGCGGGTGGAAAACAACACCCTGCAAATGCCGGCGCAGTTGCCCGATGAGCGCTTCAACCTGACCGACAGCCGCTTGCTCGGTTACATCTATGACCGCGAAGCTCACTTGGTGTGGCGCTCGAAGGCCACCCGCGAAGAGAAGATCAACTACAAACCGCGTTACGACGGACGCGGCAACGAATTCGCCCGAATTCGGGAGGCCGACGGTCAGGAATTCTTCGTCTATGACGTCGAAGTCAAACTGCTCGGCGGCAAAAGCGCGGCGTTCAGCATCGTCGCGCTGCAACCGGTGCGCGAATACGAAGTCACCCTCGAAGGCCTGCGCGAAAACCTCTACCTCGGTTTCGGCGCCGCGTTGCTGGTGCTGTTGGCGTTGCTGTGGATTGGTTTGACCTGGGGCTTGCAGGCGTTGCGCCGGCTCAGTCAGGAACTGGACGAAATCGAAAGCGGCACCCGCGAAAGCCTCAGCGAACAACACCCGCGCGAACTGCTGCGCCTGACCGGCTCCCTCAACCGCTTGCTGCACAGCGAGCGCGAACAACGCAGCCGCTATCGCGATTCCCTCGACGACCTGGCCCACAGCCTGAAAACCCCGCTGACCGTGCTGCAAGGCGTCAGCGAAGACATGGCCCAGCGCCCGGCCGATCGTGATCAGGCCTGGGTGCTGCAAACCCAGATCGAACGCATGAGCCAGCAGATCAGCTATCAACTGCAACGCGCCAGCCTGCGCAAAAGCGGTCTGGTGCGCCATCAGGTACGCCTGCGCCCGGTGCTGCAAAGCCTGTGCGACACACTGGACAAGGTCTACCGCGACAAGCGCGTGCGCGTCGCATTCGATCTGCCGGACCCGTGTTACCTGCCGATCGAACAGGGTGCGTTGCTGGAAATGATGGGCAACCTGCTGGAAAACGCCTATCGCCTGTGCCTCGGCGAAGTGCGCATCAGCGTGCGCGAAAGCCTGAGCGGGATTGAGGTGTGTGTTGAGGATGATGGGCCGGGTGTGCCGCCGGATCAGCGTGCGCGGATTCTTGAACGGGGGGAGCGGCTGGATCGGCAGCATCCGGGGCAGGGGATTGGTCTCGCGGTGGTGAAGGACATTATCGAGAGCTACAGCGCCAAGCTGACGCTGGGGGATTCGCCGATGGGCGGGGCGGCGTTCCGGATTCATTTTCCGGTGGTTTGACCGCAGAGGTGATGGTGCTCTTTCGGGCCTCTTCGCGAGCAGGCTCGCTCCCACAATTGGATCTGCGGCGTTCGCGAAAAGTGGATACTCCGCAGATCCCCTGTGGGAGCGAGCCTGCTCGCGATGAGGCCAGCCCCTACAACGCAAATCCCACAGATTCTCTGCAATAAACAGCGGTGTTTAAAAGACATCTCCAGACACTCACTCAGGCTACACATCCTTGCGCCGCTGCCTACGACTGCGCCAGAATCCGCCGGCTTGTGCGCCTGGGGCGTGGGCTCTATCGTTTGCGGGTCGCTGACGAATCAGCGATCGGGTTTAGCGATCCGATCCCATACACAGACGCAAAAGCACCCAAGTTTTGATTGCAGTTTTTAGTGCCTGCAATTCGCGTAATGGTGGCTGTGCGTGGGAGACCTTCGAGTCTACCCGGGGTTTCTGTGACCCGGATCGCTAACCTGCGTACAGCCGCCACCTTTACTTGTTTAGCGATAGGTCGTGGTGGCTCAACCAACCACGGAGTTCAAGATCACACCCAACCCGCCAGAAACCGACGACGTTTCCCCCTACGAAACCCCCGATTCCAAAAAACTCAACGAAGCCGCCGACCGCGCCCTCGATTACTACCTCAAACCGGTCATTCCCAAAGACACTCCACGTAAACCCAGCACGATCTACTTCGTCGCTCCCGACACCGACGACGAAACATTGCTGGTCAACGCCTGTGAATCCATGGCGTCGGCGAGTGTGATGCTGAGTAATTTCGCGGGCTTGATGGAGGGGTCGCATCGCAACACGTTGCTGGGGATTCAGCAGGTTGTGATGCTGGGGGAACTGGCGGTGAATCGGATGCTGGATAGGCTTGATCCGCCGTAGTCGTTCAGTCAGGTAGTCCGCGTCATCGTTCTTCGCGAGCAGGCTCGCTCCCACAAGGGATCTTCGGTGACCACACTATTTGTGGATACCCGAGACCAAATGTGGGAGCGAGCCTGCTCGCGAAGGGGCCAGTCAATTCAACCCAAAAATCAGTTCTCTTGCGCGCAACAGGAAAAGGGGACGCATTTATTTATCCAGAGAGCTACAACGCGAAGCTGATGCTGGGGGACTCGCCGATGGGCGGGGCGGCGTTTCGGATTCATTTTTCGTTGCTGTAACAGCGACAACCGTCTGTCGGAAACGGGTTCGTACCTGTCAGATCTGACAGTAGCCAGTCTTCCAGTTTAGGAGTGTGATGGTTTTTGCATCCGAGAGGGGCTCGGGGCTTTTCACACTTGCGGGAGAAGATGATGGACATCCAGTCATCAGAGTTGGATCAGTTGTTTGAGCTTTATCCAGTGATCATCCAGGGCTGGATATCCCCTTTGAAACCCGCCGATCTCGCGCATGGCGGGATTCCGAGATCCCTTTACGATGGACAGCCACAGGGCCTGGAATGCCTGGTGGATCCATGGACCGAACTTCAGCTTCGTTTCTGGACAATGGCCGTTGATGATCGCGTTGACTTGTACGTCAACGACGATCCCACTCCCGTTACGGGCAAAACCGTCGCTCCGGGAGAGGAACAACTACGTATCCGCCTGTACGTGCCACACGGCCGGTTGCGCAACAGCGTCAACCGATTGCACTACAAGGTCATCCGTCCCGGTGGAAACAACGAAGACTCCCGGGATTTGAATGTGCTGTATTACCTGCGGTCTCCCGGTGAGCCTGCGCCGCAGGGGCTGGATCTGGTGATTCCGCCTGATGTCATCAAGGATGGGGTCAGCGCCGCACGCGCAGCGCAAGGTGTGGAGTTCGGGTTCACCTATTCCAATCGGCGAGCCTATGACCGCATTCGCTTTCAGTTAGGCGATGAGTCGGTTGATTGGGAGATCACCGACGCTTCGGTGCCGGTGATCAAAACGCTGTTCACCGACACGTTCCAGACGGTGGGTGACAACCCGAACCTGTTGCTTGATTTCGTCGTTTTTGACCAGTTGGGCAACTTCAACCGGTCGCCAACCAAGCAGATAGATGTTCACCTTGGCCGTACTAATCTTCTGGCGGCAATCCTTCGAGAAATTCCGACCGAGAACAATGACGATCCCAACACTGTGGACCTCGCCAAGTTGGATGGTAATCCGCTGTCGGCGTTGATTCATCTCGTCGAAACGATCTGGAAAGTGGGTGACTCCATCAAGCTGGTTTTCACAGCCGAGTTGAATGGCGGTGTCGTTGCGACTCACGAAGAAACATCGCCAATAACGCAAGTGCCGAGTCAGTTTTTGTGGAGTGTCCCCAACAGCAAGGTCATCGCCAATAGCACCGTGAAGGTGGTGTATCAGTTGGCCCGAGGCGGTGCGGTCATCGCTACCTCGGCGCCTGCCACGGCGCAGGTGATTGGCGTAGGCGTTATCAAATTAAACCCGGCGACACTGGTTGCACCGGCTGTCAGTCCCATCGACCTGTGGCTCTATTCGAACGGCGTCACTGTGCGCATCGAGTTCCTGGCCGCACTTGCCGGGGACATGGCTCGCCTGATCGAAATCAACCCCGAACCGGGCGCCACGCCATTTCCGGCGGTGGAGTTCAATGCGAACAAGCGGACGAACACCGTCCTTACCCAGGCATTTCTTGCGGAGCACCACGGGAAACAACTGACGTTTCGCTGGGCGCTGATTCGTGATGGCAAGGAGATTGCTCGGTCAGGGCCGCTGGTGTTGAACGTGAATCGGATTGCGGAGGGGGATGCGCGGTTTCCAACGCCGGTTGTTGCCGGTCAGACAGGGCAGGAACTGGATGTCACCCAACTGGTGGCGACCGATACGTTGAGAATTGCGCCGTGGCTATTTCAAAAGTCGGAACAGTTTGTCTGGTTGCGGTATGACGGGTTTAACAACAGTGGGGCGCCGATCTTCTTCGAAGACCTCAAGGGCGTATTGCACAACGAGACGCAGGGTCTGACTAGGCCGGCATTGGTTGACTGGTTGAAAGCGCTCAAGGATGGGACGAAGGTCACGATGACATTCAGGGTCAACTTTTCCCGAGTTGCTGACTTGGGTTCGGCTGTGACGTTCCCGGAGCGGCGTTATACGGTCAAGGCGGCGCCAGGTCTTCCGGAGCTTATTGTGGATACTTCGCTCCTCAGCTTGAAAGGAGAAAATTTCACTTTTAGGTATGCCCATTATTACTCGGGTGATGATGCCGTCGGCACAGCTGCAAATCGGGCGGCGTCTGGGGGAGTACTTCCATATACCTATGAGTCACTCGACCCAACAGTAGCGTCAGTCGATAGTAAAGGGGTGGTTCGTAGTGAAGGAAACGGCAGAACCACAATATGGGTTCGCGATTTTGCTCGTCAGCAAAAATCCTTTGATGTCGAAACTGCTAACGTCACCCACGTCGTGCAGACCCCTTCAGGATTAACTTTAGCAGCTGCACAGGCACATGTAAGGCAAGTAGGTGGGTCAATGATTCCATATAGTTTGTCTGATCGCCGTGTTCAAATTGCGTCTAGACGCGCTTCAATATTCAAAATAGATCTAGGTATAGTCTCAAGGGAGCACGCAACGCGGCAATACGCAATTTCTAAAAATATTGGTGCGGAAGTGATATTAACTGATTCGTCGCTCCCTTCGAACGGCACAATCAGTTTCTCTTTTTGGATTAATTGACCTGTTGGTTTTTCTGATGGATCGGGGAAAAGGGGATGCATTTGAATGGCACTTACTTAGCAGCTAACCACTTGAGCTAAAAGCAAAAAATGAAGAAGGGCTGGTCTTGGTCTACGGTGATAGTTGCGAACACACACCGACGAACCAAGGACACAGCCCCAATGAATGGGACGGAAAAGGGGGACGCATTTATTTATCCGGCTTTGACTGATCGTTCCCACGCTCTGCGTGGGAATGCCTCAATGGACGCTCTGCGTCCGCTTCGGCAGGGACGCGGAGCGTCCCGGGCTGCATTCCCACGCAGAGCGTGGGAATGATCATTAAACAGAGATGTTTAACCGACATCTCCGGATACTCTCCAAGGCTACACATCCTTGCGCCGCTGCCTACGACTACGCCAGAATCCGCCGGCTTGTGCGCCTAAGGGCCGGGCTCTATCGTTTCCCTGTCGCTGACCAATCAGCGGTCGGGTTTAGCAGCCCGGGTCACCTCTAGACGTACAGCGTCAGTCGTTGATTTTATGGCGGCTTTACGTGGGGCACTTCGGTGCGCCGGGTTCTAGAGTCCTGGTCTGCTAACCCGCGTACAGCCGCCACCCCTAATTCGTTTAGCAGCGATGCGTAGCGGCTCCATCACTCTAGGAGCTTCAAATGTTCAAGATCACCCCAAATCCGCCGGATACCGACGACGGTTCCCCCTACGAAACCCCCGATTCCAAAAAACTCAACGAAGCCGCCGACCGCGCCCTCGATTACTACCTCAACCCGGCAGCCCTCATCAAAGCCGCCCCGCGCGCACCCGGCACGATGTTCATCGTCAACCCGGAGCTCGATACCGAAACCCTGCTGGCTCACGCTTGCGAGTCGCTGGCCTCGGCCAATGTCCTGGCCATGGACCTGGCGGATCATATGGAGGGGTCGAGTCGCAATTCGCTGTTGGGTATTGCGCAAATCATCATGCTGGGCGAACTGGCGGTAAATCGGGCGCTGGATAACATTGATCCGTAAGGCTAGCGCGGATGATCGTTCCCACGCTCTGCGTGGGAATGCAGCCCGGGACGCTGCGCGTCCCTTTCGAGAGCTGGAACGCGGAGCGTCCCTTGAGGCATTCCCACGCGGAGCGTGGGAATGATCGGTGGGACTTCAGTTCTCCTGGGCGCGGTAGGCCCCCGGCGTCAATCCGGTCCACTTCTTGAACGCCCGATGAAACGCCGAAGGCTCGGAAAACCCCAGCTGCTCGGCAATCTGTTGCAACGACAGATCCGCACGCCCCAGGTGATAAATCGCAATGTCCCGCCGCAGCTGATCCTTCAACTCCTGAAAACTCGACCCTTCTTCACGCAAATGCCGCCGCAAGGTCTGCGGACTGATGTGCAAGTGCGCGGCCACCGTTTCCAGGTCCGGCCAGCGTGCACTGTCGCGGCTGAGCAGCCGTCGCAACTGGCTGCTCAAACTGTCGCCATCATCCGGGCGCGACAACAGGTCGGCGGGGGAGTGTTCGAGGAAATGTTTGAGTGTCCGTTCGTCCTGCAACAGCGGCATGTTCAAGTAGCGACTGTGGAACAGCAGGCTGCTCTGGGCGGTGGAAAACTCCATTGGGCAGGAAAACAGCAAATCGTACTCGGCGCCGTGCTCGGGTTTCGGGTAGCTGAACGTCGCCTGTTCCAGCCGAATGCGCTGGCCGATCAGCCAGCTGCCGAGTCGATGCCACACCATCAGCTGGCTCTCGGTGAGGAAGTGGTCCGGGTCGCGGAACTGCGAATCATCGAGGCTCAGGCGGATCATTTCGTCTTCGCGGGTCAGGGTCAGACGCGGACTGTCGGGGAATAGGCTATAAAACAATAAGCCGCGATGCAGTGCTTTATCGAGGTTGCGGCAGTGGATTACGGCATGGCACATCATCGCGAAACTGCCAGTTTTGCTCGGGATCGGCCCGAAGCCCAGGTATTCGTCGTCCAGTGCTAGCCACAGTCCCTGGATCAATCGGGTGAACTGTTCAGGCGCGATTCTCGCTCGTGGCTCTTCAAGCAACTCGGGGCTGATGCCCAGTTGTTGCAACAGGTTTGAATAGTCATAACCCAGCCGGCGTGCGCCACCGAGGGCGGCACGGGCGAAATGACTGGCGATGGTGCGTTCGCGCATAGGAGGCAGGTCCGTCCATTGAACGGCGGATGGTAGCCGTGGTGCCTGATGATGAACAAGGCGGATATCCGCCAAATTGTAGGACGAGGTCTGGTTGATGGGCGGAAATCCGCCACTTTGCCGTAACTGTTTGGTGACAAAGAAAAACCTGCAACCCTTGATGTCAAAAGGCTTGCTGGCGATTTGACGAAGGTGGCACGGGCCTTGCGATACAACCAGCAGATGCTTGCCGTTGCGCAGCTCGACAAAACAAATCCCTCCAGTGCAGGAGGGTTCGCAATTGAAGTGTTCAGGGCAACAGATGGATGTTGTCACCGGGCACTCTTGAGGAACTTTGCAATGACGACTCGTCAGCCACTGTACAAATCCCTGTATTTCCAGGTGATCGTTGCCATCGCCATCGGCATCCTGGTCGGTCACTTCTACCCACAGACCGGTGTAGCCCTCAAGCCCCTGGGTGACGGGTTCATCAAACTGATCAAAATGATCATCGCCCCGATCATCTTCTGCACTGTTGTCAGCGGTATCGCGGGCATGCAGAGCATGAAGTCGGTCGGCAAGACCGGCGGTTACGCGCTGCTGTACTTCGAAATCGTGTCGACCATTGCGTTGCTGGTGGGTCTGGTGGTGGTCAACGTCGTGCAGCCGGGCGCCGGCATGCACATCGACGTGGCCACGCTGGATGCCTCCAAAGTCGCTCAATATGTAGCGGCCGGTGCTGATCAAAGCGTCGTTGGCTTCCTGCTGAACGTGATCCCGAACACCATCTTCGGCGCGTTCGCCACCGGCGATATCCTGCAAGTGCTGATGTTCTCGGTGATCTTCGGTTTCGCCCTGCATCGCCTGGGTGCCTACGGCAAGCCGATCCTGGACTTCATCGATCGCTTCGCCCACGTGATGTTCAACATCATCAACATGATCATGAAGCTCGCGCCACTCGGTGCCCTGGGCGCCATGGCCTTCACCATCGGTGCCTACGGTGTGGGTTCGCTGGTGCAACTGGGTCAGCTGATGGCCTGCTTCTACATCACTTGCCTCGTGTTCGTACTGGTCGTGCTGGGCGGTATCGCTCGCGCTCACGGCTTCAGCGTGCTGAAAGTGATTCGCTACATCCGTGAAGAACTGCTGATCGTGCTGGGTACTTCTTCTTCGGAATCGGTACTGCCACGCATGCTGATCAAGATGGAACGCCTGGGCGCGCAGAAATCCGTGGTGGGTCTGGTGATCCCGACCGGTTACTCGTTCAACCTCGACGGTACTGCGATCTACCTGACCATGGCGGCAGTGTTCATTGCTCAGGCAACCGACACCCACATGGACATCACTCACCAGATCACCCTGCTGGTGGTGTTGCTGCTGTCCTCCAAAGGCGCTGCGGGTGTGACCGGTAGCGGCTTCATCGTGTTGGCTGCCACCTTGTCCGCCGTTGGCCACTTGCCGGTTGCCGGCCTGGCGCTAATCCTCGGTATCGACCGCTTCATGTCCGAAGCCCGCGCCCTGACCAACCTGGTCGGTAACGCTGTTGCCACCCTGGTTGTGGCCAAGTGGGTCAAGGAACTGGATACCGACGTGATGCACGCCGAGCTGGCTTCTGGCGGTCGCGGTATTGCCGACGAGCCTAAAGACGATGTTCTGGGCCACGTCGAAGGGGCAACCCCAACCAACGTCAAATAAGACGGCTGCACTGAAAAAACCCGCTTCGGCGGGTTTTTTCATGCCTGCGATTTGAGCGCAACGGTCAGCGCATCTGACGCATAAGGTGATTGCTGCAAGGCCATCGGCTGCCTAGTCTGAAGGCATCGTTTTACGGAGAACGCCCATGCTTGGTCCACTGGCATCACTCAAGGTTCTGGATTTCTCGACACTGCTGCCGGGGCCGTTCGCCTCGTTGTTACTGGCAGACATGGGCGCCGAGGTGCTGCGCATCGAATCGCCAACGCGCATGGACCTGCTGAAGGTATTGCCGCCGCACGATCAGGGCGTCTCCGCCAGCCATGCCTACCTCAATCGCAACAAGCGCAGCCTGGCGCTGGACCTCAAGCAGCCTGAGGCGCTGGAGGTGATCAAGCAGTTGCTTACGGACTACGACATCGTGCTGGAGCAGTTCCGTCCCGGCGTGATGGAACGCTTGGGGCTGGGTTATGACGCGTTGAAGGCGATCAATCCGAAGCTGATTTACGTGTCGATCACCGGTTACGGCCAGACCGGCCCCTACAAGGACCGCGCCGGCCATGACATCAACTACCTGGCGCTGGCGGGGCTGGCGAGCTACACCGGCCGCGCCGACAGCGGACCGCTGCCGTTGGGCATGCAAGTGGCGGATATCGCCGGTGGCTCGTTGCACGGGGTGATCGGGCTGCTGGCGGCGGTCATCGCCCGGCAGCAAACCGGGCAGGGCCAGCATCTGGATGTGAGCATGACCGACTGCGTGTTCAGCCTGAACGCCATGGCCGGCGCCGGGTATCTGGCCTGTGGCGTGGAGCCGGGAAGGGAGGATCAGATGCTCAACGGTGGCAGTTTCTATGACTATTACCGTTCCCGCGACGGACGCTGGTTCTCGGTGGGCAGTCTGGAACCCGCGTTCATGAAGCAACTGTGTGCGGCGCTGGGGCTGGAGGAGCTGGAAACCTTGGGGTTATCGCCTGAACCGGCCTTGCAAAAGGCACTGAAGAACGCGCTGAGGATTGAATTCGAGACGCACGATTTCGCCGAGTTGTGCGCGCTGTTTGCCACGTTGGATGCGTGTGTCGAGCCGGTGTTGAGCCTGAGCGAAGCGGTGCGGCATCCGCAGTTGAAGGCGCGGGCGCTGGTGACCGAAGTGCCGCGTGGTGACGGGACGACTCAGGCGCAGA
The DNA here is from genome assembly GCF_054897985.1 of Pseudomonas sp. LB3P25. Lineage (NCBI taxonomy): Bacteria > Pseudomonadati > Pseudomonadota > Gammaproteobacteria > Pseudomonadales > Pseudomonadaceae > Pseudomonas > Pseudomonas sp. LB3P25. The sequence continues at coordinate 1,865,715 of NZ_CM142711.1, forward strand.
TGGCTTGTCCATTGAAGTTTTCGCAAGGGTTGCCCGAACCGCGGCATATCGGCGCGGCCATAGGGCAGCATACGGATCAGGTGTTGGGGGAGTTGGGGTTTAGTGCTGAGCGTATCGAAGCGTTGCGGCGTGCCAAGGTGGTTGTTTAGCGCCTGTCAGGACGCCTTCGTCGGAACGCCGCCCGGAGCCGGCTCGCTCCCACACTGGATATATGGCACGCCGAAGATCCCCTGTGGGAGCGAGCCTGCTCGCGAAGAGGCCAGCACAAACACAGAAAATCTAACTACTCGACCCGCATTTCCCCACTGAACACCAACGTGCTCCGACACCGCCGGCACAAATACCGCCGCCCCTGGCGCACCAAACCATGGCGCTGGGCCGAAAACGGAAAGTCACTGTCCGCACACGGGCATTTGTAGATGTAGCGGGTCACGCTGCGGCGTTTGACGTCATAGGTGTGGCAGCGATTGGGTGGCAGCTCGTACACGCCGCGCATGATCAGTTGCCACTCTTCACCATGCGGCTGGATGCGGTCGCCGAACAGTTGATGGGCGATCAGGTGCGCCACCTCGTGGGCCACGGTTTGCTTGAGGAAGTCTTCGGTGTTTTCCCGGTACAGCTGCGGATTGAAGCGCAGCAGGTTCTCGTGCAAATGCGCGACACCGGCTTTTTGCCCGCGCAGCTTGAGGCTCACCACGGGGCGTTTGAAAGGTCGTTTGAAAAAGGATTCGGCGAGTTGGTAACAGTCTTCGACGCGGGTATTGAGTTGCTCGGGCATGCTTGATGGATCTCCAGAGACGTCGAGTATGCCGCAACCCTCGGGAGTTGCGAATCGCCGAGGCGCCGAATGGTCGTCACCGTTTTCTATCCTTGAGCATTAGAAGGCCGCCTTGCGGCGGCCTGTGTTGGCAGATCTTGTTTTTGGGTGATGTGTTGCTAATTGGTGTAGACCGGCCCCACGCCGAGTCCCCAGACAATTACAGTGAACGCCATGATGGCCACCAGCACCACCAGGCCTACAGCAAGCACCGAACTCGAAAACAGAAATCCCTCGTCTGATGGAATGTTCATGAAAGTGGGTAGCCCCACATACAGCAGGTACACCGTGTAGCAGATGGCCGCGGTGCCGACGATCATCCCAAGCCACATGTGTGGGTACAGCGCCGCCAGACCACCGATGAACAGCGGTGTCGCGGTGTAGGTCGCAAATGCAACGCAGCGTGCCAGACTCGGGTTGGCGTCATAGGTACGAGCCATCCAGTGGATGAACGCGCCCATTACTGCCACACCGCCGAGCATCGCCAGGTACGACATGACCGTCATCCATATCGCGCTTTCCACCGTCAGCATCACCGGTGCGCGACTGCCAATGACCCAGCCGACCTGTGTGGTGCCGATAAACGCCGACACCGCGGGGATCGCCGCCAGAATCAGGGTATGAGTGAGATACATGTGGCTGATGCTTTCCTCCTGGTCGCCACGGATCTCTTTCCATTCTTGGTCAGGGTGGGTGAAGAGCCCCACTACGTGATGGATCATGCCAGTCACTCCTCTGTTTTTACCGTCGCCCCCCAGTGGAGCGCCTACGGGCCAAAGTGGCCGAGTAAGGAAAGGTCTGGATATGCGATGCGACCTTATGTCGCAGTATAGAAAGGTCTTAACGGCGCAGGTGTGGAGGCGTTAGAGCAAATTGCGCTGTAAAAAATGCTGTTAATCGCCTATGGGACTGTCAACACACTCATTGTGGGAGCGAGCCTGCTCGCGATTGCAGTGTGTCAGGCAATGTTGTGTCGACTGACACACCTTATTCGCGAGCAGGCTCGCTCCCACAGGGGATGGTGGGCACTTCGCCCACGGAGGGTTTTTGCGTAAAATGCCAGCCTTTCGTCACACCTCACGGATTTCGCGTCATGGGCACTCTTACGGTCAACCAGAACAAACTGCAAAAGCGCCTTCGCCGCCAGGCCGGTGAGGCTGTTGCCGACTTCAACATGATTGAAGACGGCGACAAGGTCATGGTCTGCCTGTCCGGTGGCAAGGACAGCTACACCCTGCTCGACGTGCTGATGCACTTGCAGAAGGTCGCTCCGATCAAGTTCGAGATCGTGGCCGTGAACATGGACCAGAAGCAGCCGGGTTTTCCTGAGCATGTGCTGCCGGCCTACCTCAAAGCGCTGGGTATCGAGTACCACATCGTCGAGAAAGACACCTATTCGGTGGTCAAGGAGCTGATCCCGGAAGGCAAAACCACCTGTTCACTCTGCTCGCGCCTGCGTCGCGGCACGCTCTACACCTTCGCCGACGAAATCGGCGCGACCAAGATGGCCCTCGGTCATCACCGCGACGACATCGTCGAAACCTTTTTCCTGAACATGTTCTTCAACGGTTCGCTCAAAGCCATGCCGCCGAAGCTGCGCGCCGATGACGGCCGCAACGTGGTGATCCGCCCGCTGGCCTATTGCAACGAAAAAGACATCCAGGCCTACTCGGACTTCAAGCAATTCCCGATCATCCCGTGCAACCTCTGTGGTTCCCAGGAAAACCTGCAACGTCAGGTGGTCAAGGACATGCTGCAAGAGTGGGAGCGCAAGACGCCAGGCCGCACCGAAAGCATTTTCCGCAGCTTGCAGAACGTGATCCCGTCGCAACTGGCGGACCGCAACCTGTTCGACTTCACCAACCTGCGCATCGACGAAACCGCAGCTTCGCGCTTCGTCAACGTTGTAAACCTCTAAACACAATCACTGTGGGAGCCAGCCTGCTGGCTCCCACATGGGTCTATTCACTTGCTCATCAGGAGAGGGCATGCGCGATTACAAGTGGCTGCACGAATACTGTCTGAACCGCTTCGGTTCGGCAGCTGAACTGGAAGCCCATCTGCCCGTTCCGAAAACCCCGGCGCAATTGCGCAAAATCAGCGACGACCGCTACCTCTCGACCATGGCCTTGCGCGTATTCCGCGCCGGGCTCAAGCACAGTTTGGTGGACGCCAAATGGCCGGCGTTCGAAGAAGTGTTCTTCAAGTTCGACCCGGAAAAGGTCGTATTGATGAGCGCCGAACACCTTGAGCGTTTGATGCAGGACGCGCGAATCATTCGCCACCTGGGCAAACTCAAGAGCGTGCCGCGTAATGCGCAGTTTGTGCTCGACGTGGCGCATGAAAAGGGCAGCTTCGGCGCGTTGATCGCCGATTGGCCGGTCACGGATATCGTTGGGTTGTGGACCTACCTGAAAAAGCGCGGTCATCAATTGGGCGGGTTGTCGGCGCCGCGATTCTTGCGAATGGTCGGCAAGGACACGTTTGTGCCGAGCTACGACGTGGTCGCGGCGTTGAATGCGCAGAAGATCGTCGACAAGGTGCCGACCAGTCTGCGGGATCTGGCGACGGTGCAGGGCGTGTTCAACCAGTGGCATGAAGAGAGTGGCGGGCGGCCGATGAGTCAGATTTCGATGATGCTGGCCTACACCGTCAACCATTAACACCGAGTCGCCCCATTCGCGAGCAGGCTCGCTCCCACATTGGATCTGTGTCGTTCACAAATCCCCTGTGGGAGCGAGCCTGCTCGCGAAGGCGTCAGATCAGGCGGCGGAGATCTCGCCCTCGCCAGCCAACTTGCGATTGAGCTGAAACCGCCACCGCACATACAGCAGCGCCGAGCAGAACACCGCCAGGCTCGCGCCCATTTCCAGCAAACCAAACAGCTGCCGGTTCGGGTCATACGCCGCCAGTGCGCCCTTGATGAAATACAGGTTCACCACAAAACACATCCATGAATGCCCGCGAGCGCTGCCGATAATCATCCCCGGCGCCAGCAACAGCAGCGGCACCAGTTCGATCAGCAGAATCACCCACGGCCGGGCGCCGTGCAGGTCGGCGACCACCAGGTAGTAAGCGCACAGCAAGCCCACCAAACCGAAGTAACACAGTAGGCTGATGACGCGCATCGCTCGGACCCGGGGTTCGAGCCATTCGATGGAGGGCAGAACTTTCGGCTTTTTGGCCACGTTAGCTCTCCAGTTTTTGTGCAGTCTTCGCCAAGCGCAGGCCCAAGGCCCGACACAGCGCGACTTCATGTTCATTCAAGCCGCTTTTGCCATCGGCCCCGGCGTGATGGCTGGCGCCGTACGGTGTGCCGCCGCCACGGGTTTCCAGCAGGGCCGATTCGCTGTACGGCAGACCGGTGATCAGCATGCCGTGGTGCAGCAAGGGCAACATCATCGACAGCAGCGTGGTTTCCTGGCCGCCGTGCAGGCTCGCGGTGGAGGTGAAAACGCCAGCCGGTTTGCCCACCAGAGCGCCGGTCAGCCACAGGTTGCTGGTGCCGTCGAGGAAGTACTTGAGCGGCGCCGCCATGTTGCCGAACCGGGTCGGGCTGCCCATGGCCAGGCCCGCGCAGTTCTTCAAATCGTCGAGGCTGGCGTACAGCGCGCCTTCGTCGGGGATGTCCGGCGACACGGCTTCGCATTCGCTGGATATCGCCGGCACCGTGCGCAACCGGGCTTCAAGGCCGGCCTGCTCGACGCCACGGGCGATCTGCCGGGCCATTTCATTGGTCGAGCCGCTGCGGCTGTAATACAGAACCAGAATGTACGGCGCACTCACGGCAGCAGCTCCAGCACATTCTCCGGCGGCCGACCGATGATGGCTCTGTCGCCGATTTCGAGGATCGGTCGCTCCATGAGTTTCGGATTGGCGGCGATGGCGGCGATCAATTGCCCCTCGCTCAGGCTGCTGTCGGCCAGGTTGAGGGTTTTGTACTCGTCCTCACCGGTGCGCAGCAGTTGCCGGGCGCTGATGCCGAGCTTGGTCAGCAAGCTCTGGATTTGCGCGGCGTCCAGAGGGGTGTCCAGGTAGCGGACCACGGTCGGGGTCAGGCCTCGGGCTTCGAGCAGTTCGAGCGCACCGCGGGATTTCGAGCAGCGCGGGTTGTGATAAAGCGTCAGATCGGTCATGTGCGGTTCGCATCTTGCGTAAGGTGACGGCTATTCTAACTGTGCAGCGCGTAATCCAGAACCTTGGGAGGCGATGGGTTGCAGGCGCATTCAATTTTGAACAAGGATCACGACATGACTAGGCGACTGGCAGCGGCATTGGCGATCATCGGTACGTTATTGCTGGGGGGCTGTGGTAACGACTATGGCATCGACCAGAGCGGCCAGAAAGTCGCCGCCGAACGTCTGGACAAACAATGGCTGGTGCTCAATTACTGGGCTGAATGGTGCGGGCCGTGCCGAACCGAGATCCCGGAATTGAACATCCTGGCCGATCAGCTCAAGGACAAGAAGATTGGTGTGTTCGGGGTCAATTTCGACAATGTGCAAGGTGAAGAGCTGAAAAGCGCCAGTGAAAAACTGGGCATCAAGTTCACCGTGCTGGCTTCTGATCCGGCCGATTTTTTTGAGTTGCCGCGCAGTGAGGCGTTGCCGGTGACTTACATCATCGATAACAAAGGCAAGGTACGGGAACAGTTGATGGGAGAGCAGACGGCTGCGGGGGTGATGGCCAAGTTGGAGGCATTGCAGGCGAAGAATTGAAGGTGGGGAGGGGGATCTGAATGCTGTGTTTGTCTTTAAGAACCACCCCTCACCCCAGCCCTCTCCCCAGTGGGGAGAGGGGGAAAGGGGGCAGATCGGGGGCTTTTCAAAACCTGAGTTCGACTCGATATCTCACGTCGCATAATTTCTCGAGATATCCCCGATCAGTCCCCTCTACCTCTGGGAGAGGGTTAGGGTGAGGGTGAGGGCTGGCGATCTAACTGATCAACCCTCTTCAAGCCACCAACGCAGTGGCTTGCCTTCGGCCGGCCAGAAACGCATCTGGTCCATCGGCGAGACGTCCCAGCGCTGGACGTTTTCCAACGCCTGGAGGAAACGCTTTTCCTGCTCCATCAACGCCGGCGCACACAGTTTGCGGGTGCTGCCGACCTTGCCGAAGCTCAGCTTGTCGCCTTCCAGGGTGTACGGCGCGAACCAGTGGTTGCAGCCGCCGTTGCCGTAGGCCCGACCGTCTTCACCCAGGGTGATGGTCAGGTGGCTGTAGTCCATCAACGGAAGTTCGCCAATCCACTCCAGAATGTAGCTGCGGTTCTGTTGCAATTGCACCGGCTCGGCGGCGCAGCCCAGCAGGCTGGCGCCAACCATAGCGGTCAGAGCGAGGCGTTTCATCACGCGGGCTCCTGGCATTTCGGGCACAGGTGCTTCTCGCCAACGGTGGTCCAGCCCAGCTCGGCGATCCGAGCAGTGGCAGCAGGCTTTTCAGCCTTGTTGCCCAGCTTGGCGTCGACCGCGAACTCGAAGTTCAGCTCTTTGGCGCAGCTGTCGCAGTTGACTTTCCAGGTGTGGATCGCCAGTTCGCCGAACACCGGACCACTGGCCACCGCGACCCATTGGCCTGGCGGGTTGATCAGGTGGCGAACCGTTTCGACGGTCAGGCGCATGGACAAGTCCTTGGCGCCTTTGAGGGTCACGACCAGCACGTCGTTGTTACGAATCGAGCCGCCGTTGCCGGTGACTTGATAACGCCCCGGCACAAGGGCGCGGCATTCGGTGAGGGTGTGTTGCGGGTTCATCAGGCTGTAGCGGAAATCGTGTTCGACCATGGGTCCTCCAAATATGCGCGGCATGCTAGCACGGACATTAGCGCAGCATGGCGCGGGCTTATGACCTTCGATCTGGTTCAGTCACCGGTCACCCGATTCGCAGGCGCGCCTGCCGCCCAGGCGGCGATGTTCTGCAGGGTGGTCGCGGCAATCGCGCCCAGGGCTTCGCGGGTCAGGAAGGCCTGGTGAGCGGTGACGATCACGTTCGGAAAGGTCAGCAGCCGCGCCAGCACATCGTCCTGCAGCGGCAGGTCGGAACGGTCCTCGAAGAACAACTGTGCCTCTTCTTCGTACACGTCCAGCCCCAGATAACCCAGTTGACCGTCCTTTAACGCGTCGATCAGCGCCGGCGTGTCCACCAGACCACCACGTCCGGTGTTGATCAGCATCGTACCGGGCTGCATGTGCGCCAATGACTCGCGATTGATCAAGTGTTTGCTTTGTTCGTTGAGCGGGCAGTGCAGGCTGATGATCTGCGACTCGGCCAGCAGTTCCGGCAGGCTCAGGTAACGGGCGCCGAGGGCTTCGACTTGCGGGTTGGGGAAGGGGTCGTACGCCAGCAGTTGGCAGCCAAAGCCGTTCATGATGTTCGCGAAGGTCGCGCCGATCTGTCCGGTGCCGACCACGCCGACGGTCTTGCCCACCAGGTCGAAGCCGGTCAGCCCGTGCAGGCTGAAATCCCCTTCGCGCGTGCGGTTGTAGGCCCGGTGCAGGTGTCGGTTGAGCGCCAGGATCAGCGCCACTGCATGTTCCGCCACCGCGTGGGGCGAGTAGGCCGGGACGCGCACAATCGCCAGCCCCAGACGCTTTGCCTCCGCCAGGTCGACATGGTTGTAACCGGCCGAGCGCAGGGCGATCAGGCGTGTGCCGCCCGCGGCCAGGCGTTCGAGCACCGGCGCACTGAGGTCGTCATTGATGAAGGCACAGACCACCTCGTGATGCTCCGCCAGCGCCACCGTATCGAGGCTCAGTCGCGCCGATTGAAAATGCAGTTCAATGCCGGCCGGTAGCTCGGCACTGAGAAAACTGTCGCGATCGTAGGTCTGGCTGCTGAAAAGAATCGTGCGCATGGCGTCCTCCTGGAAAATTTCACGCTATTCACGCTATTCACGCTATTCACGCTTTTGTAGCAGCTGGCGAAGCCTGCGTTCGGCGGCGAAGCCGTCGTGAATCCTGCCTCCGCGTTTTACTTGAAAGACCGCAGCGCCTGATTTTACGACGGCTACGTCCGAACGCGGCCCGCGCCGAACGCAGGCTTCGCCAGCTGCTACAGGTATTCATCAGGCATTGATACGGGCATGGGCGGCCAGGCGATTGATGGCCCGGTCGAGGTCTTCCAGCGCGCTGGGGGCTTTGGGGTCCTGTTGCTTGAGCAGGGTTTCGCTGCGCTGGCAGGCGGCGCGCAGTTGCGGGACGCCGCAATAGCGTGTCGCGCCGTGCAGGCGATGGACGCGTTCGATCAGGGCGTTCTGGTCGTTGGTTTCCCGGGCGAAGCGAATCGCCTCGCGGTCGGCTTCCAGCGACGCCAGCAGCATCGCCAGCATGTCCGCCGCCAGATCAGCCTTACCGGCGGCCAGGCGCAAACCTTCTTCGTGATCGAGCACCTGCAATTCATGACCACCACCGTGACTGTCGCTGGAGCGCTCCGGCCCATGATTGCGCAGCGCCAGGCCGGTCCACTTCAGCACCACTTGGGCCAGTTGCCGTTCGCTGATCGGTTTGGTCAGGTAATCGTCCATGCCGCTTTGCAGCAGCGCACGCTTTTCGTTGGCCATGGCGTGAGCGGTGAGGGCAACGATCGGCAGCGGCGTGCAATGCCGTTCACTTTCCCACTGGCGAATCGCTTCGGTGCTTTGCCGCCCGTCCATGCCGGGCATCTGAACGTCCATCAGCACCAGATCGAAGGTTTCGGTCTGCACGGCCTTGACCGCCGCGTAACCGCTTTCCACCGCGAGGACTTTGGCGCCCATGTCTTCGAGCAGGGTTTGCACCAGCAGCAAGTTGGCCGGGTTGTCGTCGACGCAAAGCACCTTTGCCGCACGGCTGGACACCGGTTCGCCGGGCTCGCTGCGGTGCTGACGCGGGTTGACCAGGTCGGACAAGGCCCGCCGCAGCTTGCGGGTGCAGGCCGGTTTGGCCTGGAGCTGGCTGTGCGGATTAGGCACCGAGAGGTGGAACAGCGTCTGTTCGGTGGTCGGGCACAACACCAGCACCTTGCAGCCCAGGTGTTCGAGGTCCCAGATGTGCTGGTTGAGGCGCTCTGGTGGCATGTCGTTGCTGGTGATGCCGAGTACCGCCAGGTCGATCGCCTGATCGGTCTGATGCGCGCCGGTCACGCCATTAGTCAGGCTTTCCAACGTATTGAACGGGGTGACTTCGAGGCCGCAGTCTTCCAGTTGATGCTGCAAGGCCTGACGGGCCAGTTCGTGGTTTTCCAGCACTGCCACCCGACGCCCGAGCAACGGCGGACCGGGCAGGTCTTCGGCGTCGTCGCGGGTTTTGGGCAGGCTCAGGCTGATCCAGAATTCCGAGCCTTCACCGGGCGTACTGTCGACGCCAATCTCACCGCCCATCTGTTCGATCAACCGCTTGGAAATGACCAATCCCAGACCCGTGCCGCCAGGTTGTCGGGACAGCGAATTGTCGGCCTGGCTGAAGGCCTGGAACAAGGCGCGCACGTCCTGGTTCGACAGCCCGATGCCGGTGTCCTGAATGCTGATGCGCAGTTGCACGCTCTCTTCGTGCTCTTCTTCAAGCATGGCCCGGGCGACGATGGTGCCTTCGCGGGTGAACTTGATCGCATTGCTGACCAGGTTGGTGAGGATCTGCTTGAGCCGCAGCGGATCACCCACCAGCGACAGCGGCGTATCGCGATAAACCAGGCTCACCAGCTCCAGTTGCTTGGCGTGGGCGGCCGGGGCGAGGATGGTCAGCGTGTCCTGGAGCAGGTCGCGCAAGTTGAACGGAATATTGTCGAGCACCAGTTTGCCGGCCTCGATTTTCGAGAAGTCGAGAATCTCGTTGATGATCCCCAACAGGCTGTCGGCGGATTTTTCGATGGTGTCCAGATAGTCGAGCTGGCGTGGGGTGAGCTCGCTTTTTTGCAGCAGATGCGTGAAGCCGAGAATGCCGTTGAGCGGCGTGCGGATTTCATGGCTCATGTTGGCCAGGAACTCGGATTTGATCCGGCTGGCTTCAAGGGCTTCCTTGCGCGCCAGGTCCAGTTCGATGTTCTGGATCTCGATGGTTTCCAGGTTCTGACGCACATCTTCGGTGGCCTGGTCGATGCTGTGTTGCAATTCTTCCTGCGCGTTCTGCAGGGTGCCGGCCATGCGGTTGATGCCGGACGCCAGTGTGTCCAGCTCCTGGCTACCGAGGGGCGGCAGACGGGTTTCCAGATGACCGTCCTTGAGTTGCGCCACCGCTTGCTTGATCTGGCTCAGCGGCCGATTGATGGTCCGGCCCATGCGTAACGCCAGCAGCGCTGCGCCGGCAAGGCCTGCGCCGATCAGCAGCAGGCTGGCGAACAGGCTGCGGTAACCGCGCAGCAGCATGCCGTTGTGGGACAGTTCGAGTTCGACCCAGCCCAGCAGGCGGTCGGCTTCTTCGGGAATCAAGTCACCGGCCAGATTGCGGTGCTTGCCGAACACCGGCAGCAAGTAACGCGTCGCGTCATTGCCGCTGCGGCGCAGCATCTGCGAACTGTTGCCGATCGGCGCCTGATTGAGCATGGTCGGGCCGGCATGGGCCAACAGGGAGCGGTCGGGTGCGAGGAACGAAACGGCGCGAACGTCCGGTTGTTCCAGGGATTGGGTGGCAATGCGTTCCAGCAGGTCGGTGTTCTTGTGGCCCATGGCCGGGGCCACCAGGGGCGCCAGTTGTTCGGCGATCATCTCGCCACGCTGCATGAGCTGGGTTTGCAGGTCGGATTGCTGCATCCAGGTGAAATAGCCGCCCAGAACCAAGGCCATCAGGCTGGTCGGCAATAAGGTCAGCAATAGCACGCGGCCTTTAATTCCCAGTTTCTTGAGCACGCATCTCTCCTGCATCCAGCGATTTAATGACCTGCACGTACGTCCAGCACGCGCCACTTGCGCAGTGTAGCGATTTGCAGGCGGGCAATCTTCGTAAAATTGATGTCGGCATTCGTCGGCCGGATCGCCACATTTACCTCACGGGCAAACCTTGTGTTGCCCGCAGCGAGGCAATCTTGAATAATCGCCAACTGAGAATTATTTGCAGATAGTCATGACTCCCATCACTGCTGACCATCCCCGTATCCTGTCTATAGAAGACGACCTCGTGCTCGGTGCTTATGTTCATGAGCACCTGGGACGTTGCGGTTTTCAGGTGACGTGGTGCCAGAACGGTCTGGAAGGTTTGACCATCGCCCGCCAGCAAGCCTTCGATGTGGTGCTGATGGATATTCTGCTGCCGGGACTGGACGGGCTGAATGTACTGACGCAGTTGCGCCAGAGCCATTCCACCCCGGTGGTGCTGATGTCGGCGCTCGGTGCCGAGGCGGATCGCATCAGTGGTTTTCGGCTGGGCGCCGACGATTACCTGCCCAAACCCTTCAGCATGGTCGAGTTGCGGGTGCGCATCGAAGCGATCCTGCGGCGCGTCGCGCTCGACCGCCGGCCAGCGCCAGCACCGATTGCCTCTTCGGCGGACAGCCTGCGTTTCGACGATGAGCGCTGTGATGTCTTTTATGGCGAACACGCTGCCGGCCTGACCCGCAGCGAGTACCGGTTGCTGGAAACGCTGAACCGCAGCGGTGATGAAGTCCTGAGCAAAGCCTTCCTTTATCAGCATGTACTGCAGCGCGGTTACGCACCCCATGACCGCAGCCTCGACATGCACATCAGCCAGATCCGTCGCAAGCTCAAGGCCATCGGTTACACCGAGCGGGAAGTGCGCACGGTGTGGGGCAAGGGTTACGTATTGAGTGCTGTCGATGAAGTGGTCTGACCTGCCGGGCAGGCATTCACTGTTCTGGAAACTGGCGTGCTTGTTGGTGGCGTTCTGTCTGCTGATGATCTGGCTCAGCTGGTCCTGGGGGCGCTACATGGAACAGAAAAACCTGTTCCTGTCCGGCGAGGCACGGGGCACGCTGACGCGCTACGCCGCCGAGGCCGAGCAGGCGTGGAATCAGCGTCAGAGTGCAGGCGTCGATGTCTGGTTGCAGAGTGTCGGCCATCGCGAGTCGACATGGGTCGGTGTGATTGGCGGCGATTTGCAGTCATTGAGCAGTTACCCGCTGACTGAAAAAGAAATCCAGCGCCTGACCTTTTTGCGCGGTCTGGATTGGCCGACGAGTCGCCATACCAAAGGTTTGCCGTGGTTGAGAGTGCCTTTTCCCAACGATCCGTCCGCCGGCAGTCTGGTGATCGAACTGCCCCGGCGTTTCGTGCCCGGGCAATACCGGGTGTTCTGGCGGGTGATCACCAACGGGGTGATTCCCGGACTGTTCACCTTACTGTTGTGCGTCGGTCTGTATCGGTTGCTGGTTGTGCCTTTGAACAGTCTGCGCGAACAAGCCAATGCCTGGCGTGCCGACCCGTTGAATGTGCGGTTGTCGAGCCGCATTACCAATCGCCCGGATGAGCTGGGTGAACTGGGCGGGGCCTTCGATCACATGTCCGAGCGCCTGCAAAGCACGGTGGCCCTGCAACAACAACTGTTGCGCGACCTGTCCCACGAATTGCGCACGCCACTGAGTCGTCTGCGGGTGGCCAGCGAAAGCGAGCAGGGGTTGACGCAATTGCGCGAGCGCATTGGCCGAGAGGTCGATGGCATGCAGCGCCTGGTAGAAGACACCCTCCAATTGGCCTGGCTCGACACCGAACGCGCGCCGCTGCCCGACGAATCGATCCAGATTCAGGCGTTGTGGGACATGCTCACGGAAAATGCCTGCTATGAAAGTGGCTGGCCGGCGAGCCAGTTGCAGTGTGCGGTGGATTCGTCCTGCTGGGTGCGCGGCCATCTCAATACGTTGGCTCAGGCACTGGAAAACATCCTGCGCAATGCCATTCGTCATTCACCGAAGGGCGGCGTTGTGCGTCTTGGTGGGCAGCGCGATGGCGACTTTTGGCATGTGTGGCTGGAGGATGAGGGCGGCGGGGTGGCCGATGAAGATCTGGAACGGATCTTTTCGCCATTCATCCGACTTGACGGTTCGCGACCTGGGGATGGTGGATTTGGCTTGGGGTTGAGCATTGCGAGGAATGCGGTGCAGCGTCAGGGCGGGAGTCTTTGGGCCGAGAACACTGAGACCGGGTTGCGGCTGAATATGCGGTTGGTGGCTGATATTGATGGTGTGAGTGATGACGCTATCGCGAGCAGGCTCGCTCCCACAGTGGATGTGTGTCGGCCACAAATGGTGTGATCAACCCCTAAGCCTGTGGGAGTGAACCTGCTCGCGAAGAGGCCTTCCCCTACACCACCGTTCTGATTTTACCGGAGCGTTCCCGTTATTTTGTACGACCTTTCCTAAAGGGTATCGCCGACACCTTAAGCCTGATTTGACGGAATAGACTCGCGTTTTTCCTCGTCCTCCAGGAGTTCGGCATGAATGCATCCAGCGTCCCCGGCAGCATAACCGACGACCGTTTCAATGAAGTGCTTGCGCTGATTCAAAGTGCCAAGCAGCAGGCCATTCAGGCGGTGAATACCCAGTTGATCGAGCTGTATTGGCAAGTTGGTGCTTACATCAGTCGCAAGCTGGAGCAGGCAGAGTGGGGCGATTCTGTGGTCAGTCAATTGGCTGAACATCTGTCTCAAACTCAACCAGGGTTGCGCGGGTTTACCCGGCGCAATCTGTTCCGTATGCGCCAGTTTTACGAGGCTTATCGGGACAATGAAAAAGTGTCAGCACTGCTGACACAATTACCCTGGACCCACAATCTGCTTATCCTGACTCAGAGTAAGCACCCGCAAGAGCGTGAGTTCTATTTGCGTCTGGCCGTCCAGGAAAAGTGGTCGACGCGTGAGTTGGAGCGCCAGCTCAAAGCTGCGCTGTTCGAGCGCAGCATTACCCAGCCAGCAAAAGTCTCAGCAGTCCTGAAACAAACTCACCCGGCTGCGCTGGATATATTCCGCGACACCTACATGCTCGAGTTTCTCGACCTGCCCGGCGGCCATGCCGAAACCGATCTGCATAAAGGTTTGCTGGCTCGTCTCAAGGAATTTCTGATCGAGCTGGGGCGCGACTTTTGTTTTGTTGGCTCTGAACACCCGCTGCAAGTCGGCGGGCGTGATTTCGCCCTGGATCTGCTGTTCTTCCACCGTGGGCTCAACTGTCTGGTGGCCATTGAGCTTAAGGTCGGCCGCTTCGAACCGGAGTATTTGGGCAAACTGAACTTCTATCTGGAAGCGCTGGATCGCAAGGAGCGCAAATCTCACGAAAATCCGGCCATTGGTGTATTGCTCTGCGCCAGCAAGGATGACGAGGTGGTCGAGTACGCCCTTAACCGCAGCTTGTCGCCAGCGCTGATCGCTGAATACCAGGTGCAGCTACCGGACAAACAGTTGTTGCAGGCCAAGTTGCATGAGTTCTATGCATTGAATATCGCGCAAGGCGAAGAGTACTGATCCAGCCCCTTATTCCCATAAACCATAAGCACCGTACTTTGCGTGATATGGCCTGCGATGGTTTGCCGGTATGATAGTCGCCCCCGCAGTCTGGATTGCGAATTACGCCATGACCTTGCAGTACCCAACCATCGCCGATTGCGTCGGCAACACTCCGCTGGTCCGTTTGCAGCGCCTGCCTGGCGCCACCAGCAATACCCTTTTGCTCAAGCTCGAAGGGAATAACCCGGCGGGTTCGGTCAAGGACCGTCCGGCGCTGTCGATGATCACTCGCGCCGAGTTGCGCGGGCAGATCCACGTCGGCGATACGCTGATCGAAGCGACCTCGGGTAACACCGGGATCGCCCTGGCGATGGCCGCCGCGATCAAGGGTTACAAGATGATCCTGATCATGCCGGACAACTCCAGCGCCGAACGTAAAGCCGCCATGACGGCGTATGGCGCCGAGCTGATTCTGGTCACCCAGGAAGAGGGCATGGAAGGCGCCCGCGACCTCGCCCAGCGAATGGAAGCCGAAGGCCGCGGCAAGGTGCTGGATCAGTTCGCCAACGGCGACAACCCCGAAGCGCACTACACCACCACCGGCCCGGAAATCTGGCGTCAGACCGAAGGCACCATCACCCATTTCGTCAGTTCGATGGGCACCACGGGTACCATCATGGGCGTCTCGCGCTACTTGAAAGAGCAGAACGAGAGCGTGCAGATCATCGGCCTGCAACCGATGGAAGGCTCGGCGATTCCGGGCATCCGTCGCTGGCCGCAGGAATACCTGCCGAAGATCTACCAGGCCGAGCGCGTGGACCGGATCGTCGACATGGCGCAAAGCGAAGCCGAAGACGTGACCCGTCGTCTGGCCCGCGAAGAAGGCATCTTCTGCGGCGTGTCCTCGGGCGGTGCCGTAGCAGCCATGCTGCGTCTGTCCAAAGAAGTTGAAAACGCGGTGATCGTCGCGATCATCTGCGACCGTGGCGACCGTTACTTGTCGACCGGCATTTTCGACGCGCCTAAATGATGGCCAAGCAAGAGAGAGGCCTGCGCTTCCAGCCCACCGGCGGCAGCAAGGCCCCGCAAATTCCGACCGGCAAAAAGCAGCGCTTGAGTATTGAGCGCCTGGCTAATGACGGTCGCGGTATCGCGTTTTTTGAAGGTCGCACCTGGTTCGTCCTCGGCGCATTGGCCGGTGAAGAAGTCGAGGCGCGCGTATTGGGCGCCCACGGCAAAGTGGTCGAGGCGCGCACCGAACGGGTGTTCCAGGCCAGCGAACTGCGCCGCCCGGCACCGTGTCCGCATGCCGGTCGCTGTGGCGGTTGCAGCGTGCAACATCTGCCGCACAACGAACAACTCGCCCTGAAACAGCGCATGCTCGCCGAGCAACTGTCCAAGATCGCCGGTGTCGAACCCGACGAATGGGCAGCGCCGTTGAGCGGTCCGGAGTTCGGTTACCGCCGTCGCGCCCGAGTGGCGGTGCGCTGGGACATGAAGGCGAAAAAACTCGAAGTCGGTTTCCGCGCCGCTGGCAGTCAGGACATCGTTGCGATCAACGAATGCATGGTGCTGGTACAACCCTTGCAACCGATCATGACCCGCTTGCCGGAAATGCTTCGGCGCTTGAGCAAACCTCAGGCGCTGGGGCATGTGGAATTATTTGCTGGATCGAAATTGGCCGTATTGCTGCGGCACATGGCGCCGCTGTCCGACGCCGACATGACGATCCTCAAGGATTTCTGCGCCTTCCATGAAGCCCAATTGTGGCTACACGGTGACGGTGAACCGCAACCGGTCGAGGCTGACCAGTCGTTGGGTTATCGACTTGAACAGTGGGACTTGAACCTGGCGTACCGGCCGGGAGATTTCATCCAGGTCAACGCCGGGGTCAACGAAGCGATGGTCGCCCAGGCACTGGACTGGCTGAAGCCTGCGGCGGATGAACGCGTTCTCGATCTGTTCTGTGGTTTGGGTAACTTTGCCTTGCCGCTGGCCAAGGTTGTTCGTGAAGTGGTGGCAGTGGAAGGTGTGCAGGCAATGGTCGAGCGGGCAGCCGCAAACGCCGCTAGCAACAATCTTCATAATGCGAAGTTTTTTCAGGCCGATTTATCCCAGCCTTTGACCGATGCCGAATGGGCCAGCGAAGGCTTTTGTGCGGTACTCTTGGACCCACCGCGTGACGGTGCTTTCGAGGCCGTGCGCACGCTGGCGTCCCTGGGCGCCAAACGGTTGGTGTATGTGTCGTGCAATCCGGCAACGCTGGCGCGCGACACGGTCGAATTGATCAAGCAGGGCTACCGGTTAAAACGTGCCGGGATTCTCGATATGTTTCCTCAGACGGCACATGTCGAGGCCATGGCGTTATTTGAAGCGAGCTAGGACGGCTCGTCTGGTCCGACTGGCCCGCCCGTGCAGCCGCGCACCAGCCCTGACGTGGGCACACGGGCAACGAAGGTCAGCGATTTGACGCATTGAATCTGCGTCGTAGGGAAGGTAAGCAAGATGGTACAGGTGAGAGCACACCAGCCGATCAACACCGACGGCAGTATCAATCTCGAGGCTTGGCTCGATCACGCGGTCAGTGTCGATCCGGCACTGGATCGCGAAGCCTTGAAGGAAGCCTGCGAGTTCGCTCGACAGGCCGAACAGCAAGCCAATGCGGCGAAGAATCTGTGGTCCGAAGGGACTTCCAGTTTCCGCACGGGCCTTGAGATCGCCGAGATTCTCGCCGACCTCAAACTCGATCAGGATTCGTTGGTTGCCGCGATCCTGTATCGCGGCGTGCGCGAAGGCCAGATTGAATTGCCGGCGGTCAGCCAGCGCTTCGGTCCGGTGGTCGCCAAACTCATCGACGGCGTGTTGCGCATGGCAGCGATCAGCGCCAGCCTCAGCCCCCGTCAATCCCTGGTGCTGGGCACGCAGGGCCAGGTCGAGAACCTGCGCAAGATGCTGGTCGCCATGGTCGACGACGTTCGCGTTGCGCTGATCAAACTGGCCGAACGCACCTGCGCGATTCGTGCGGTGAAAACCGCCGATGACGAAAAACGCAACCGCGTTGCTCGTGAAGTCTTCGACATCTATGCGCCTTTGGCTCACCGTCTCGGTATCGGTCACATCAAGTGGGAACTGGAGGACTTGTCCTTCCGTTACCTTGAGCCCGATCAGTACAAGCAGATCGCCAAGTTGCTTCATGAGCGGCGTCTGGATCGCGAGCGCTTCATCAGCGACGTGATGACTCAGCTGAAAAACGAATTGCAGGCCACCGGCGTCGATGCCGACATCAGCGGCCGGGCCAAACACATCTATTCGATCTGGCGCAAAATGCAGCGCAAGGGTCTGGAGTTCAGCCAGATCTACGACGTGCGCGCGGTTCGCGTGCTGGTGCCGGAAATGCGCGACTGCTACACCGCGCTCGGTATCGTCCACACTCTGTGGCGGCACATCCCGAAAGAATTCGACGACTACATCGCCAACCCGAAAGAGAACGGCTACCGCTCGCTGCACACGGCGGTGATCGGCCCCGAGGGCAAGGTGCTGGAAGTGCAAATCCGCACCCACGCCATGCACGAAGAAGCCGAACTGGGCGTTTGCGCGCACTGGCGCTACAAGGGCACTGACGTCAAATCCGGCTCCAACCACTACGAAGAGAAAATCTCCTGGCTGCGTCAGGTCCTCGAGTGGCACGAAGAGCTGGGTGATATTGGTGGTCTGGCTGAACAGCTGCGGGTCGATATCGAGCCGGACCGGGTCTACATCTTCACCCCGGACGGTCACGCCATCGACTTGCCGAAGGGCGCGACGCCGCTGGACTTCGCCTACCGCGTGCACACCGAAATCGGTCACAACTGCCGTGGCGCGAAGATCAACGGGCGCATCGTTCCGCTCAACTACAGCCTGCAAACCGGTGAACAGGTCGAGATCATCACCAGCAAGCACGGCACCCCGAGTCGCGACTGGCTGAACCCGAACCTGGGTTACATCACCACCTCGCGGGCACGGGCGAAGATCGTTCACTGGTTCAAATTGCAGGCGCGCGATCAGAACGTCGCCGCCGGTAAAACCTTGCTGGAACGCGAACTCAACCGCCTCGGTCTGCCAGCGGTAGATTTCGACAAGTTGGCCGAAAAGGCCAACATGAAAATGGCCGAAGACATGTTCGCCGCGTTGGGCGCAGGCGATTTGCGCCTGGCACAACTGGTGAACCTGGCGCAGCAACTGGTCGAGCCGGAACGCGGCAACGAACAGCTGGAATTGATTCCACGCAAAGCCACCGGTTACAAGCCGGGCAAGCGCGGCGACATCCAGATCCAGGGCGTCGGCAACCTGATGACCCAGATGGCCGGCTGCTGCCAGCCGCTGCCGGGGGATGCGATCGTCGGTTACATCACCCAGGGCCGTGGCGTGAGCATTCACCGTCAGGACTGCGCCTCGGTGCTGCAACTGGGCGGGCGCGAGCCCGAGCGGATCATCCAGGTCAGCTGGGGCCCGGTGCCGGTGCTCACCTATCCGGTGGACATCATCATCCGCGCCTACGACCGGTCCGGTCTGCTGCGTGACGTTTCGCAAGTGCTGCTCAACGAGCGGATCAACGTGCTGGCGGTCAACACCCGCTCGAACAAAGAGGACAACACCGCGTTGATGTCCCTGACCATCGAGATTCCGGGGCTTGATGCACTGGGGCGGTTGCTGGGTCGGATTTCCCAGTTGCCGAACATCATCGAAACCCGTCGTAACCGCACGCCTTGATGATGATCCCCCGATCCAATGTGGGAGCGAGCCTGCTCGCGAAAGCGGTGTGTCAGACAACAATGATGTCGACTGGCACTCCCTCTTCGCGAGCAGGCTCGCTCCCACAGGGTTTTGCAGTGAGAGTGATTGATGTACAAACTTGAAGACTTGCTGCACCTGATGAACCGTCTGCGCGACCCGCAGTACGGCTGCCCGTGGGACATCAAGCAAACCTACGAAACCATCGTCCCGCACACCCTTGAGGAAGCCTACGAAGTCGCCGACGCCATCGAGCGCGGTGACTTCGATCACTTGCAGGGTGAGTTGGGGGATTTGCTGTTCCAGGTGGTTTATTACAGCCAGTTGGCCCGGGAAGAAGGGCGCTTCGAATTCGAGGGTGTGGTCGACAGCATCACCCGCAAGTTGATTCGCCGACATCCTCACGTGTTCCCCACCGGTGATCTGTACGCGCCGCTGGATATCCCGCGACTGAGTGAAGAACAGGTCAAACAGCGCTGGGAAGAGATCAAGGCTGAAGAACGGGCGGAGAAATCTTCGGCGCCCGAACAGTTATCCTTGCTCGACGACGTGCCCGCAGCACTGCCGGCATTGTCCCGTTCGGCGAAGTTGCAGAAGCGCGCGGGGCAGGTCGGTTTCGACTGGCCGGACGCCTTGCCAGTGCTGGATAAAGTCCGCGAAGAGCTTGATGAAGTGCTCGAAGCCATGGCCGACAATGACTCGGCAGCGATTGCCGATGAAGTCGGTGATCTGTTGTTTTCCGTGGTCAATCTGGCGCGTCATCTCAAGGTCGATCCGGAAACTGCACTGCGTAGCGCCAACAGCAAGTTCGAAAGACGCTTCCGTTTTATCGAACAGGCATTGCGCGATACCCACCGTCCCATAGAAGATTGCACCCTCGAAGAGTTGGACGCCTTGTGGGGCGAAGCCAAACGTCAGGAAAAGAATTTGCCCAGCTGCGGTTGAGCAGTTGCCTAAGTGAGTAATAAGCACCATGAGCATTTCCCTTCGCGACCAGTTGCTCAAAGCAGGGCTGGTCAACCAGAAGCAGGCCAAACAGGTCGGCAAAGAGAAGCAGAAACAGCAGCGTCTGGCCCACAAAGGTCAGATCGAACTCGATGACTCGCAGCAGCGAGCGGCTCAGGAAGCCATGGCCGAGAAGGTCAAGCGCGATCAGGAGCTGAACCGTCAGCAACAGGAGAAGGCCGAGGCGAAGGCCCGCGCCGCCCAGGTCAAGCAATTGATCGAAGTCTCGCGTCTGCCGAAGCTGACGACCGAGGACTACTACAACTTCGTTGACGACAAGAAGGTCAAGCGCATCTCCGTCAACACGCTGATGCGCAACCAGCTGAGCAATGGCTTCCTGGCGATCGTGCACCATGCTGGCGGTTACGAAGTGATCCCCCGTGAGGCGGCCCTGAAGATCCAGGAGCGCGATCCGCAACGGATCGTGCAGCTGAACGTCAAGACTGAAGAAGTTGCTGCCGAGGACGATCCGTACGCGGCCTATCAGATCCCTGACGATCTGATGTGGTAAGTCTTTAAAGACTGCAACAACGACAAACCCCGCTCATGGCGGGGTTTGTCGTTTTCAATGCTGTCATTGCTTATGCGGAGCGCCTAGGCTCCGCGCCTAGGCGGAACGTAGTTCTCGTTGCTGCTCCAGTTTTTCCAGTTCGGCCTTGTAGCTGTGGGCGTCGGTTTCGGAGTGGAACATCCCCACCAGCATGTCTTGTTGGTGCACGTCCCAGATCCGGATACCGGCGGCTACGCCTTCATGGGACATATGTGAATCGTCGCGTTCAGTTACTTTTACAGTCATCTGCTAGCTCCAATCTCTGTTATCTGCAGCAAGGCGTGTGCAGGACTCCGTTATATGTTTGGTTAGCCTGCTAAGTAAACGACTGAGTTTGGTAACGGACTATTTCGAATTTGGTAAAAGTCCTGCAGCCCACTAAACGCGCGACATTCGGTCGCAGGGCATTGAGTTGTATGACAAAAGCTTCATGTTCGCGAAGAAAAACCTGCAGGCGACGCAGGACTTGTAGCAGCTGGCGAAGCCTGCGTTCGGCGACGCAGTCGTCGTGAAATCAGCACCTCGGTGTGTCAGGTAAATCGCATACGCAGGATTTACGACTGCTTCGCAGCCGAACGCAGGCTTCGCCAGCTGCTACAGGGAGCTGTGGTGAATTCATTTTTCCATGGCACATAAAAACGCCCCGAACCAGCCGGGGCGTTTTTATGTGCAGCGTAGTGGCGGGGTATTACTTACCCTGCCAGCGCTTCAGTACCAAGGTCGCGTTGGTGCCACCGAAGCCGAAGCTGTTGCTCATCACGGTGTTGATGGTGGCGTCTTCGCGCGTCTTGGTCAGGATCGGCATGTCTGCCACTTCCGGGTCCAGTTCGTCGATGTTGGCGGAACCCGCCATGAAGTTGCCTTCCATCATCAGCATGCAGTAGATCGCTTCGTGAACGCCGGCGGCGCCCAGGGAGTGACCCGACAGGCTCTTGGTGGAGCTGATGGCCGGAGCCTTGTCGCCGAACACTTCACGCACACCTTTCATTTCCATGACGTCGCCGACCGGAGTCGAGGTGCCGTGGGTGTTCAGGTAGTCGATCGGAGCGTCAACGGTGGACATGGCCATCTGCATGCAGCGGATGGCGCCTTCGCCGCTTGGGGCAACCATGTCGTAGCCGTCGGAGGTCGCGCCGTAGCCAACGATTTCCGCGTAGATCTTCGCGCCGCGGGCCAGAGCGTGTTCCAGCTCTTCGACCACGACCATGCCGCCACCGCCGGCGATGACGAAACCGTCACGCTTGGCGTCGTAGGCACGGGAAGCTTTTTCCGGGGTTTCGTTGTACTGGCTGGACAGTGCGCCCATGGCGTCGAACAGGAACGATTGGCTCCAGTGTTCTTCTTCACCGCCGCCGGCGAACACGATGTCCTGCTTGCCCATCTGGATCTGTTCCATGGCGGTACCGATGCAGTGAGCACTGGTGGCACAGGCAGAAGCGATGGAGTAGTTCAGGCCCTTGATCTTGAACGGCGTGGCCAGGCAAGCGGAAACGGTGCTGCTCATGGTCCGCGTAACGCGGTATGGGCCGACGCGCTTGACGCCTTTCTCGCGCAGGATGTCCAGCGCTTCCATCTGGTTCAGCGTGGAGGCGCCACCGGAGCCGGCGATCAGGCCGGTACGCGGGTTGGAGACTTGCTCATCGGTCAGACCGGAGTCGGCGATGGCGTCTTTCATGGCCAGGTAGGCGTAAGCCGCCGCGTGGCCGACGAAGCGAAAGATCTTGCGATCGATCAGCTCTTCGAGGGGAAGGTCAATGGAGCCGGAAACCTGGCTACGCAGACCCATTTCGGCATATTCCGGGTTGAACCGGATGCCAGGGCGGCTTGCACGCAGGTTAGCGGAGACGGTCTCTTTGTCATTGCCCAGGCACGAAACGATGCCCAGACCAGTGATAACGACGCGGCGCATGCGGATAACCCTTAGAAGTTTTCAGTGGAGGTGAACACGCCGACCCGAAGGCCTTCGGCGGTGTAGATTTCGCGGCCGTCGACACTGACCGAACCATCGGCGATGGCCAGGTTCAGCTTGCCCTTCAGCACGCGCTTGATCTGAATGTTATAGGTCACTTTCTTGGCGGTCGGCAGAACCTGGCCGAAGAATTTCACTTCGCCCGAACCCAGCGCACGCCCACGGCCCGGCAGACCTTGCCAGCCGAGGAAGAAGCCGACCAGTTGCCACATGGCGTCGAGGCCCAGGCAGCCCGGCATCACCGGATCACCTTCGAAGTGGCAGGCGAAGAACCACAGGTCCGGAGTGATATCCAGCTCGGCGACCAATTCACCTTTGCCGTACTTGCCACCCTCTTCGCTGATATGGGTGATGCGATCCACCATCAGCATGTTGGGGGCGGGCAGTTGCGCGTTACCTTGGCCGAACAGCTCACCGCGACTGCAGCGCAGCAGGTCTTCCCGAGTAAAGGCGTTTTGTTTGGTCATGCGAGCTCCTCAATAGTCCCATGCGGCAGGTGGGGCAAATCTTCCCGGCCGATCGAAGCGTTCATGCCTCGAGTCAGCAGCCTACTCATAGACTATTGCGTTGTGGTGAAAGTCACAGCACCAAGGACATGAATGTACACTTGTGCACTGAAATTATTATTCAAGCCCCTTTTCGGGCCTGTTCGGGTGCCTAAGACTGCCGCACTTTCGCCTTTCACGCCAGTCGCAGATAGCCGAAAGGCCTGCACTACTGCACCCAGCGCTGCAGAATTTGCTGCAAATCTGTGCGTTTGAAGGGCTTGGCCAGGTAATCGTTCATTCCCGCCGATAAACAGGCCTCGCGGTCACCCTGCAAGGCGTTGGCGGTCAGCGCGATGATCGGCAAGTCTGTGCAGCCGGGTAATTGGCGGATCTGTCGGGTAGCTTCGTAGCCGTCGATGATCGGTAGCCGGCAGTCCATCAGAATGGCTTCAAAAATCAGACTCTCGGCACTGCGCACTGCCTGGGCACCATCGGTGGCGACGCTGACAGTAAAGCCCAGACTGCGCAACATTGCTTCGATGACCGTTTGATTGACTGGATTGTCTTCCACCAGCAGCACGTTGCGCCCTTCGCCATCACCGGTGCCGGTCGGTGCGCGCGGCACCCGCACTGGCAGCGTCTGTTTATAGAGCGCCAGCGGGATTTCCAGGGTGAACACCGAGCCGCGACCTTCCTCGCTCTGGGCGCGCAACGTGCCGCCCATGCGTTCAGCCAGCGTGCGAGCAATCGGCAGGCCCAGCCCGGTGCCACCGTAACGCCTCGAGATAGAACTGTCGGCCTGCTGGAAGGCGTTGAACATCAATTCCAGGCTTTCAGCCGAGATACCAATCCCGCTGTCGCGCACGGTGCAGGTGAACCACAGCAGTTCGTGATCCAGCGATTGCCATTGTGGTTCGATGCTGACGCGGCCCTGTTCGGTGAATTTCAGCGCATTGCCGATCAGGTTGACCAGGATCTGCCGGATCCGCGTCGGGTCACCCTGAACCTGCAACGCGCGCATGTCGTCCGGAATCGACAGCGCCAGGTCGAGCCCGCGTTGCACGGCGCTGTGCGAGAACGACTGGGCGCAACTGCCGATCAGGTCCGCAAGGTTGAACGGAATGTGCTCCAGCTCCAGTTCCGAACGCTCGATGCGCGAGAAATCGAGAATGTCGTTGATGACTTTGAGCAGGTGTTCGGTGGACTCCGAGGCGAGCGCCGCGTATTCGACCTGCTCCTCGGTCATCTCGGTGGTTTCCAGCAGTTGCAGCATGCCCAGCACACCATTCATCGGCGTGCGCAGTTCGTGGCTCATCATCGCAAGGAAATCGGATTTGGCGTTGTTGGCCTTTTCCGCTTCCTCGCGAGTCTGAATCAACTGCGCCATCGCTTGATGCTGTTCGCGACTGGCTTGTTCGAGCCCGTTGGCGAGGTTGTTAATGTGTTGCGACAACGCGCCCAGTTCGGTGTCGTCGACGATCGGCAGCGGCGTTTTGTAGTCGCCGCCCTGAATCGCCTTGACCGCGTTACCGATATCGCGGATCGGTTGCGACAGGCTGCCGGCGAGGCGCCGGGCGACCAGAAAAGTAAACAGCAGGGCGAACAGCGCCAGGATCCCGGCCTTGAGCAGAATTTCCTGTTGACGCTGGCTGAAGGCGTCATTGGACAGCCCGACGATCACCCGACCCAGATAATCCTCGGTGGACGACGTGTTGGCGACGCGGCTGCCCTGCAGAAAATCATTGTGCAGCTGGATTCGTTGCAGCCGCACCGGGGCCTGGAACACTTCGACCTGATGTGAGCGGTTATGGGTTTCCGACGGTTGCTCGACGTACACCAGGATCCGGTTGGCACTGTCCTGGACTTCCAGAAAGCGCACATTGGGCGTGGCCAGGGTGGCCTTGAGCAAACTGTCGAGTACTTCGTTGTTGCCCGAAATCACCCCGTATTCGGTGGCCGGCGCCAGTTGGTTGGCGATCAGCTGCCCGGTGTGGTTGAGCTCCTGACGCAGGTCCTGGATCCGCACGAAGGTGAAGAAGCTGATCAACAGCAACGTCAGCAACAGGGCAGGGCCGAGGCTGATGATTTGCGTGCGGGTGTTGATGTCCCAACGGCGACGGAAGGTCATGGGCGGTTTTCTCCTTCGGCCAACTGTGTTGCGACAGACGCTTCATCCATCTGTTCAATCCCTAATGAACGAGCCACTTGCGGGTTGCTTAAGACTTTGAAGTGTTGCGGGTAGTGCGTGCGTGGCCACGTGGCCGGTGGCCGGTCGAGTAGCTCGTCGAGTATCGCCAGCCAATCGCTCTGATCGCTGTAGGTGCTGGCCAGGCTCCCGGCCCTGACGAACCCGGCGTTTGGGCCGATCAGCGCCAGTTGCCGTGTATAGCTGCTGAGCAACAGGTTTTTCGCGGTTTTCGGGTTGTACAGATCGGGGTCGTCAAGGCCCAGCAACACGTCGCTGTTTTTCAGCAGGGTTTGCAGCGGCCGGCTGTCGTTGGTGTTATCCCAGCGCTCGGTGACCACCTCAAGGCCCAGGGAGTGGGCGGCCTGATGCAGTTCTTTCAAGAGGAATTCGCTGTGGCTGTCGAAGAGCACGCCGACCCGTTTGGCCTGAGGCAGCAGCAATCGGGTCAGGCGCAATTGTCGGTCCAGAGGCGGATCGCTCCAGAGCAGGCTGAGGCGTGGGGGCAGGGTGTCGCCCAGATGCTGACGAGCTTGCAGGCGGCTGATGCGCAGCACCAGCGTCGCCGGGCCCTGGGCGTCTTGCAGGCGCCAGTCGAGGCTCGGCAGGTCGAGCAGAATCAAACGGGTGCCGGCGGGCAGTTTGCCTGGCGCCGGCAGACTGGCCAGAGGCTGGAAGCGCACGTTATCGGCAGGCCGCAACGCGCTCAGGGCCTGGGTGAAGGATTGCATGCCCGGGCTGTCCTCGGCGCCGGTCAGCAAAATGTCCGCGGCGCTGGCCTCCAGACTGCTCAGCAGCCCGGCAAACACCAGGCACAACCCGGCCAGCAGGCGGCCAAGGATTGGCGTCTTGCGTGACGGGCTTAGCATCTTAGAACGCCAGCTCTGCGCTGAAGTAAAGCACCCGGCGCTCGTCGTAGTTGTTGTCGACGAAGGTCGTGGGCTGGTTGTCGAGGCGTTGCTGGAGCACGCCGGCCAGTTCCAGGCTGGCCTTGCCCAGACCGATGCGTTTGGCGATGCGCGTGTCGACCCGTTCGAAGCGGTAGCCGTTCAGGGCATCGTCACCATAGTAGAAGAGCGCGCTGTTCCAGCCATGGCCCCAGTTGCGCAGCCAACCGGCGGAACCACTGTTTCGAGCCGTCTGTTGCGCATCCTGCGGGTTGCTCGCCTCGGCATCGACGTAGGCATAGGTCAGGCGCAGGCGATCGGCGCTGCTGATTCGCCAGTCGAGCTGGGTTTCTGTCCCGGAGAAGCGCGAGCTGTTTGAGTTGCTGGCGATGTACTGGTTGTTGCGCAGCGGTTCGCTGATCATCCCGGTGATTTCGTCGTAGAACAGCTTCACATCGACCGCCAGTCCCCACTGCGCAAAGTAGCCGTTGTAGCCCAGCTCCCGGGAGCGCATGTGTTCCTGTTCGAGGTCGCCGGGGCCACGGGTCTTGACGAAATAACGGGCGCTGGTCTGGCCGTAAGCGCTGGGCCGCAGGTTCTTTACCTGATAGCTCCAGTTGACGTTGTTCTCAAACATGTCCGGCGAGCGGATGGCTTCCGAGTACACCGCCCGCAGGCCATGGCGCGGGTTGATCAGGTAGTTGACCGCCACCCGCGGGGTGAGCGAACTGCCGATCAATTGCGTGTCTTCGAACATCGCACCACCCTGCAGCAACCAATGCTCGGTGGCGCGCCACTCGAGTTGGCCGAACGCCCGCCAGGTGGTGTCGTCGAGGGTGCCATTGAAGTAGGTCTCGGAATCTGCCCGGTCGTAACGATAATTCATGCCGCTGACCAGCCGCAGACTATCGGACAGGCTGAGGGTGTCCTGCAATTCAAGGTCGTAGCGCGATTCCCGGGTGCTCTGGTCAATATCGCCACAGAGGGTTTGCCGGGCGCCGTTTCGCCATTGGTCGAGCACTTGATTGGCAAGTGCGCGCTGGGCCGGGTCACCTGCGGGTGCGCCGGGGCCGGTGTAGCGCTCCATGTTGCGCGCCAGGCGCTCGGTGTAATTCGGGTTGAGCTGCCAGAGTTCGGTCAACTGCGGGCTGAACGAAACCTCGGCATCGCAGGCACGCCAGGTCTGCTGACGATCCCAATGTTGCGCCGAGCCCTGGATGTAAAGGCTGTGATCGGGATTGATGTCGAGGTTCCAACGCAGCGAGCCAGCGTAGTCCTTGGCGATAACGTCGGAATTGTTCCCTGCAGCGGTAATCCCCGAGAAGACCGGGCGGTAGGTATACGGACGCTGGTTGGTCCCGTCCTTGGCATTCAATTGCCAGTCGATACTCTGGTTTTCAGTGAGCGTCTGGCTGACGGCGAGGTTGAAGCGATTCAAACGGCGGCTGTCGCGGTAGTCGGCGCCGTTGCGGTCCGAGTCGAAGCCGTCGTCTTGCTGGCCGGACAGTGACAGGCGCAGGTCGCCGTCGTCCCAGCCCACGCCCTCCTGACTGGCGTAAAAGTCGTCGATGCCGCGCTGCCCACGGGTGACTTTCATCCGCGTGCCATGGCTGTCGGCCGGGTTGCGCGTGATGATGTTGACCACCGCCATCAGCGCATTGGCACCATAGCTGACGGTGTTCGGGCCGCGAAAAACTTCGATGCGCTCGATGTCCTCCATGGCCACCGGAATGTCACTCCAGTCCACTGTGGACAGGCCTGCGCGGTATACCGAACGGCCGTCGATCAAGACTTGCAGGCGTCGCGCTTCGGTCGCATTGGTGCCGTGATAGTTCACCGCCGCCTGGTTGCCATTGATGTTGCCGACCATCATTCCCGGCACCAGTCGCAGCAACTCACTGATGTCCCGAGCGCCACTGGCGTTGATCAGTTCGCTGTCGATCACCGTCATGCTCCCCGGTACCGCGGCCGGCGACTGCTTGAGCCGCGTCGCGGTCAATACTGGCGGCAGCGGCTCGCTGTCGAGGAACAAGTCGTCTGCAAGCAATGGCGAGCTGAAGATCAGCGCCAGTACCAGCGGCGAGCGAGGTGAGGGAGAGCCAAACGACACAACACATCCTTGATAGCGAACAATTGGCGCGCATGTTAACCGAGAGCAATGACTTTTCCAGTCACGTTGTGGGCATTTTCCTCGGTTTTCTTGGTCTTCTTCCTACAAGTGTCGGTAATTGATGCGGGGGCTGGCCGCCACGGGGCCGCTCCGTATAATGCCGACATCGCCACTGGTATGGATTAACGGATTGCATATGACTGAACAGCGCCCAATTGCGGTCCTGGGAGGCGGAAGTTTTGGTACCGCCGTGGCTAATCTGCTGGCCGAGAACGGGCATCAGGTCCGGCTATGGATGCGTGACCCCGAGCAGGCCGAGGCCATTCGGGTCAATCGCGAGAACCCGCGTTACCTCAAAGGCATCAAGATTCTGCCATCCGTGGAAGCGGTCACCGACCTGCTGGCCACTCTGCAAGCCTGCGACCTATGCTTCGTCGCACTGCCGTCCAGCGCGCTGCGCTCGGTATTGATGCCTCACGCCGAACGTTTGAGCGGCAAATTGTTGGTGAGCCTGACCAAAGGCATCGAAGCCCACACCTTCAAACTCATGAGCGAAATCCTCGAAGAGATCGCCCCGCAAGCGCGCATCGGTGTGCTGTCCGGACCGAACCTGGCCCGTGAAATCGCCGAACACGCGCTGACCGCCACGGTGGTCGCCAGCGAAGATGAAGAACTTTGTCAGCGGGTCCAGGAGGCGTTGCACGGCCGGACCTTTCGCGTATACGCCAGCGCCGACCGCTTCGGCGTGGAGTTGGGCGGCGCGCTGAAAAACGTTTACGCGATCATCGCCGGCATGGCGGTGGCGCTGGGCATGGGTGAAAACACCAAGAGCATGCTGATCACCCGGGCGCTGGCGGAAATGACCCGCTTTGCGGTGAATCAGGGCGCCAACCCGATGACCTTCCTCGGTTTGGCGGGCGTCGGCGATTTGATTGTCACCTGCTCGTCGCCGAAAAGCCGTAACTACCAGGTCGGATTCGCCCTCGGCCAGGGCTTGAGTCTGGAAGATGCGGTCACCCGTCTGGGCGAAGTCGCCGAAGGGGTGAACACCCTCAAGGTGCTCAAGGCCAAGGCCCAGGAGGTGGGCGTGTACATGCCGCTGGTCGCCGGGCTGCACGCGATCCTGTTCGAAGGGCGCACGCTTAATCAGGTGATTGAATTGTTGATGCGTGCCGAACCGAAAACCGACGTCGATTTTATTTCCACCAGTGGTTTCAACTGAGCATCAGGGAGAGCGAGACATGAACGATCCGAAAACAGAGGACAAGTACGAATCCATCCTGCTGCGCGTGTTGTGGATGATCGTCTACGTGCTGGTCTGGCAAGTGGCGCAATTCATCCTCGGCGCTGTGGTGCTGGTGCAGTTGATCTATCGTTTGATCTATGGCGCCCCGAGCGCCAGCCTGATGAACTTCGGCGACAGCCTGAGCCAGTTCCTGGCGCAGATCGGTCGTTTCGGCAGTTTCCACAGCGACCAGAAACCCTGGCCGTTCGCCGACTGGCCGACGCCGCGTACACCGGAAGGTGAAGCGCCGCATGTTGTGGCGCCGGCCCCGCATCCGGCACGAGATGAGGAACCGAAACTATGAAACTCTGGGTATTGCGTCATGGTGAAGCCGAGCCACACGGTACTCGCCCGGACTCCGAGCGGGCACTGACCGACAAGGGGCGTAAAGAGGTGAAGCGCATCGCGGCCAAATTGAAGGGCAAACCCCTTACTGCCATTTATGCCAGTCCTTACCTGCGAGCGCAGGAGACCGCACTGCTGGTGCGTAAGGAGCTGGGTTTCGCACCGGAGATTCGCACCGTCGAGTGGCTGACGCCGGACAATAATCCGCAAGCGGTGGCGGAGCAGTTGGTGTCTGTGGATCACGCGCTGCTGGTCAGTCATAACCCGCTGGTTGGCAACCTGCTGGGTTACCTTCAGCACGGTCACGTGCAGGACCCGGAAGCGGTGAAAACCGCCGGCCTTGCCGAGCTTGAAGGCGACTTGCCGCTGGCCGGAGCAATGAAGCTCGTTGGCATCAAGCACCCCTAAAAGCAAAAGATCGCAGCCTGCGGCGGCTCCTACATGGGTTTCGCATTCCCCTGTAGGAGCTGCCGCAGGCTGCGATCTTTTGATCTTGTTTTTGCCGACAAATAATTAACCGAGCAACTGCTTGGTTGACTACGCTTGCTCCAGACCAAAAACAAAGGAGCGAGTCGCATGTCTGCTGCTTTTCGTTTGCCGCTGGACGTCTTCTACGAGCGTGAGGCCCGCCATCCGCGCCAGCGCTTTTTGGTCCAGCCCACGGGCGGCGGACAAGTCGAGACCCTGACCTGGGCCGACGTCGGCCATCAGGCCCGCTGCGCTGCGCATTGGTTGCGCGCGCGCGAACTGCCCCAAGGCAGCCACATCGCCCTGATCTCGAAAAACTGCGCGCACTGGATCATCGCCGACCTGGCGATCTGGATGGCCGGCCATGTGTCGGTGCCGCTCTACCCGAACCTCACCGCCGAGACCGTGGCCCAGGTACTTGAGCACTCCGAAGCGGCGCTGGCGTTCATTGGCAAACTCGATGACTGGCCTGGCATGTCTCGCGGGGTCAGCCCTGATCTGCCGACGATCAGCCTGCCGTTGCATCCGCCCGGCACGTTCGATTTCAGCTGGGCCGAGCTGCAAAAGAGCTCACCGATCCAGGACGATCCCAAGCCGTCCGCCGACCAGTTGGCGACCATCATTTACACCTCCGGCACCACCGGCATGCCCAAAGGCGTGATGCACAGCTTCGCCAATCTGGGGTTTGCCACCACTCGCGGCACGCAGTTGTTTGGCTTGAATGAGTCGGATCGGCTGCTGTCCTACCTGCCGCTGTGCCATGTCGCCGAGCGGATGTTCGTCGAGCTGGCGTCGATCTACACCGGGCAAACGGTGTTTTTTGCCGAGAGCCTCGACACCTTCCTGGCCGATTTGCGCCGTGCACGCCCGACCGCGCTGTTCGGCGTGCCGAGGATCTGGACCAAATTCCAGATGGGTGTGTACAGCAAGATCCCGGCAAAGCGCCTCGACTTCCTGCTCAGTCTGCCGATCATCGGCAAACGGGTCGGCCACAAAGTCCTGGCCGGGCTCGGGCTGGATGCCTTGCGCATCGCTTTGTCCGGCGCCGCGCCAGTGCCGCAGACCTTGCTGCTGTGGTACCGCAAACTGGGGCTGGATGTGCTGGAGGTCTACGGCATGACCGAAAGCTGCGGCTATTCGCACGTTTGTCTGCCGGGCCAGAACAAACCCGGCTGGATCGGCAAGCCCTGCCCTGAGGTCGAGGTGCGGATTGCTGAGTCGGGCGAGGTCATGGTGCGCAGCGGCGCGACCATGCTCGGGTATTTCAAGGAGCCTGAGAAAACCGCCGAAACCATCACCGAGGACGGCTTCCTGCGCACTGGCGACAAGGGCGAGGAAGACACCGAAGGCAACCTGCGTCTGACCGGGCGCCTGAAAGAAATATTCAAGACCAGCAAAGGCAAATACGTCGCCCCGGCACCGATCGAAAATCGTCTGGCGGAGCACTCGCGCATCGAGCAAGTCTGCGTCGTCGGCGATGGTCTGAGTGCGCCATTGGGGTTGTGCGTGCTCTCGGCGGTCGGTCAGCAGGACGCCAGCGGAACGGCGAGGGCGGGTCTGCATTCAAGCCTGGAAAAACTCCTGGATGAGGTCAATGGCGTCCTCGACAAACACGAACGCTTGCGTCGCTTGGTGGTGGTCAAGGACAGTTGGGCGGTGGAAAACGGCTTCCTGACGCCGACCCTGAAGATCAAGCGCAACGTGATCGAAGCGGCTTATGGCGCTCGGTTTGAGGAATGGAGCGAGCGCAGCGAAGCGGTGCTGTGGCAGGATTGAGTCACGAATAAAACCAACCAAGGAAAGCAACGATGAGTCTGTGGCGTACCACTCCCAACGTCGAGCAGCTGAACGCAATCCAGAAAAACACCATCGGCGAAGTGCTGGATATTCGCTTCGAAGCCTTCGACGAAGAGTCCCTGACCGCGAGCATGGTCATCGACCACCGCACTCACCAGCCTTACGGCTTGCTGCACGGCGGCGCCTCGGTGGTGCTGGCCGAAACGGTCGGCTCGATGGCCAGTTACCTGTGCATCGACGCCAGCAAGTTTTATTGCGTGGGCCTGGAAATCAACGCCAACCATTTGCGCGGCTTGCGCAGTGGGCGGGTCACGGCGGTGGCCAAGCCGATTCACATTGGCCGCACGACGCATGTCTGGGATATCCGTTTGACCAGCGATGAGGGGAAGGCGAGTTGTGTGTCGCGGTTGACCATGGCGGTGGTGCCGTTGGGTGAGAATCCACCCGCCCGCTGAAACGCGATTCCTTGTAGCAGCTGGCGAAGCCTGCGTTCGGCTGCGAAGCAGTCGTAAAGCCATCACCGCGGTGGTTCAGAAAGACTACGGTTGCAGGATTTACGACTGCTGCGCAGTCGAACGCAGGCTTCGCCAGCTGCTACATAGATCTTCATCAGAAATCCTGTTGACCGGACTGTCATCATTCCTGGCACTTACGGTCATTGCTGAAGGACGTCGTCTTACGGACAATCAACCCTTGTTTTCGTTGATGGATCACCGGTATGTCGCAACAGATATTTTTCGCCCACGCCAACGGTTTCCCCTCGGGCACCTACGGCAAGTTGTTCGCGGCGCTGGCGCCCGAGTATCAGGTGACGCATCTGCAGCAGCACGCCCACGACCCGCGTTTTCCGGCGGACGACAACTGGTACAACCTGGTCGACGAGTTGATTCATCACCTCAAGCAGCAATCTGAACCGGTGTGGGGCGTCGGCCATTCCTTCGGTGGCGTGCTGCACCTGCACGCGGCGTTGCGGTGCCCCGAGCTCTATCGCGGCGTGGTGATGCTTGATTCGCCGGTGCTGACCCGCGCTGATCAATGGGTAATCCGTGCCGCCAAACGCTTTGGTTTCATCGATCGCCTGACCCCGGCCGGCCGTACGTTGGGACGACGGGAAGAGTTTGCCGATCTGGAAGCGGCCCGAATGTATTTCGCCGGTAAAACCTTGTTTCGCAGTTTCGACCCGGAATGCTTCGACGCTTACCTGCAACACGGCTTGCACAAGGTGGGCGACACGCTGCGTTTGCGCTTCGACCCGGCCACGGAAATCAGTATCTATCGCGGCGTGCCGCACACCAGTCCTGGCCGCGCACGGCAGCTGCAAGTGCCGCTGGCGGTGGTACGCGGGCACAAGAGCCGCGTGGTGATGCGTCATCACGCAAGCCTCGTGGGGCGCTTGCCGCTGGGCGAGTCCCTGACCATGCCTGGCGGCCACATGTTTCCCCTCGAACGTCCCCACGACACGGCCGCGCTGCTGAAGAACCTGTTCAGCCGTTGGGAAGGTCGCCGCCAACAGGATTGCGCATGAACAACGTCGTTGAAGAAGTTCGCCTCAGCCTGCCGCACATCGAGCTGGCAGCGCACTTGTTCGGCCCCGAAGACGGCATGCCAGTGATCGCCTTGCATGGCTGGCTGGACAACGCCAACAGCTTCGCCCGGCTGGCGCCGAAGCTCAAAGGCCTGCGCATCATTGCGCTGGACATGGCCGGTCACGGTCATTCCGGGCATCGGCCGACCGGTGCCGGTTACGCGATGTGGGACTACGCCCACGACGTGCTGCAAGTTGCCGAACAGCTGGGCTTGAAGCGTTTTGCACTGATGGGGCACTCGATGGGGGCGATCGCTTCGTTGATCATTGCCGGGTCGATGCCGGAACGCGTCACGCATCTGGCCTTGATCGACGGCATCATTCCTCCTACAGACAAAGGCGAAAATGCCGCCGAACGCATGGGCATGGCACTGCAAGCGCAGCTGGATTTGCGGGAAAAACGCAAACCGGTCTACAGCACCCTGGACCGCGCCATCGAGGCACGCATGAAAGGTTTGGTGGCGGTCAGTCGCGAAGCCGCCGAGCTGTTAGCCCAGCGCGGACTCATGCCAGTGCCGGGCGGTTACACCTGGCGCACCGACAACCGCCTCACGCTGCCGTCGCCGCTACGTCTTACAACCGAGCAGGCGATGGCCTTCGTCCAGCGGGTCAGTTGTCCTGCGTTGTTGGTGGTTGCAGCCGACGGCATGCTCGCCAAACATCCCGAGTTGCTGGAGCGTCTACCCTTTAGCCGTGAACAGCTGCCTGGCGGTCATCATTTGCACCTGAATGACGAACCCGGCGCCGACCTTGTCGCAGACTGTTTCAATCGGTTCTTCGCCGTTCCTTGACTTGCGCCGGGCAACTGTCGAGGCTGGGCGGGTTGAAATGGGAGACAACCATGATAGATCTCTACACCGCTGCGACCCCGAATGGCCACAAGGTCTCTATCGTGCTCGAGGAACTCGGCCTGCCCTACACGGTGCACGCCTTGAGTTTCGACAAAAAGGAACAGAAGTCCAAGGGCTTCCTCAAGATCAATCCCAATGGCCGGATTCCGGCGATTGTCGACCGCGCCAACGGCGATTTCGCCGTGTTTGAATCCGGCGCGATCCTGATTTACCTGGCTGAACTGAGCGGCAAACTGCTGCCAAAAGACCCTAAGGGGCGTTCAGTGGTCCTGCAATGGCTGATGTTCCAGATGGGTGGGATCGGCCCGATGCAAGGCCAGGCCAACGTGTTTTTCCGTTATTTCCCGGAGAAACTCCAGGGCGCCATCGACCGCTATCAACATGAAACCCGCCGCCTCTATGAAGTGCTCGACACGCGCCTGCAAGCCGTGGAGTTTCTGGCCGGTGAGTACAGCATTGCCGATATCGCTACTTTTCCGTGGGTTCGTGGCCACGACTGGTCCGGCGTCGAGGTCGAAGGCTTGCCGGCGTTGCAACGCTGGATGGCGACCATGGAGGCGCGCCCGGCGGTACAGCGCGGTTTGCTGGTGCCTGAGCGCATCGATGACGCCAGTATCATCAAGGGCGCCCAGGCCATGCTGATCCGATGAGTCTATCCATGCGTTCACTCAGTCTGCTGGCACTGTGTTGTTTCTGTCCGCTGTTATTTGCCGCCGATGTCCCGGGCAGTCAGGACCTGCCGATCGTGCCGCGTATGGCCGATGCGCAGATCGTCGACTATCGTCCGGTCGCCGAACTTGAGCGGATCTATCCACTGGGTTCGATCCGCAAAATCAGCGGCCAGTTGCGCTTTGACGGCCAGGTCGGTGCCCGGGGGAAAACCACTTCGGTGACCTACGAGTTGCCACCGGAGCATTCCTCCACCGAGGCCTTCACCGCCGCTCGTGAAGTCTTGCAGAAGCAGGGCGCCGAGTTGCTGTTCTGGTGCCAGGCCCGTGATTGCGGCGAAAGCAGCCTGTGGGCCAATGATGTCTTTGGCAATGCCAAGCTCTATGGCGCTGATGATCAGCAAGCGTTCTTGCTGTTGCGTCTGGCGGCCCCGCAAGACAACACGCTGGTGGCGCTTTACAGCATCACGCGCGGCAATCGCAAAGCTTATCTGCACGTCGAACAGTTCGACGCCGCTGCGCCGTTGGGCGATTTGCTGCCGACTTCTGCAACCTTGCTTCGGGAGCTCAAAAGCACCGGTGAGCTCGATTTTCCCAAACTGACCGACGATCCTGACGATACCTGGCTGCGCCTGATCTCTCGTGGGCTGAATCTGGACACCACGTTGCGGGTCAGTGTTTCGGGGCCGAAGGCCGAAGCCTGGCGTCAGGCACTGATCGGGCAGGGTGTGCGTACCGCCAGGATGGAAGCCGGCAGCGTCGAGGGCGCGGGCTTGCACATCGAGCTGTTGCGATAAGCTTTATCAGGCGAACGTGCACGCTGCGTTCGCCTACTCTTTTGCGAACTGACTTTTTTCGAGATTTAGATGATCAATAACGACCGGCTGTTGGTGCAGATCCTGCTCCTGGTGCTGTTTGGCGCGAGCTTCTGGGTGATGGCGCCGTTCTGGTCGGCGCTGTTCTGGGGCGCGGTGCTGGCGTTTGCCAGTTGGCCGCTGATGCGTTTGCTGACGCGTTTGCTCAAGGGTCGCGAATCTCTGGCGGCCGCAGTGCTGACGCTGGGCTGGATGTTGCTGGTGGCGTTGCCGTTGGTCTGGCTGGGGTTCAACCTCGCGGACCATGTGCGCGATGCCACAGCGTTCATCAAGGATGTGCAGGTCGATGGGCTGCCGGAAGCGCCGACCTGGCTGGGCAGTATTCCCTTGGTGGGCGAGCGGCTGGTGGGGGTCTGGAACAGCATCGATCAGCAGGGCGCGGCGATGATGCTGGCAGTCAAACCTTACCTGGGCCAGGTCGGCAATTGGCTGCTGGCGCGCAGTGCGCAGATTGGCGGCGGGATTCTTGAGCTGACGTTGAGTATCGTCTTCGTGTTCTTTTTCTACCGTGACGGGCCGCGTCTGGCGGCGTTTGTTCGAGGGTTGCTGGAACGGCTGATTGGTGACCGTGCCGGGTATTACATTGAATTGGTGGCGGGCACGGTGCAGCGGGTGGTGAACGGTGTGATCGGGACGGCAGCGGCCCAAGCGGTTCTGGCGTTGATCGGGTTTTTGATTGCCGGGGTTCCTGGGGCGCTGGTGCTGGGGATCGTCACGTTTTTGTTGAGCCTGATTCCGATGGGTCCGCCGCTGGTATGGATTCCGGCCACGGCGTGGCTGGCCTGGAAGGGTGAGTACGGGATGGCGGTGTTTCTCGGAATTTGGGGGACGTTCATCATCAGTGGCGTCGACAACGTGCTCAAACCGTACCTGATCAGCCGGGGCGGGAATTTGCCGTTGGTGATTGTCCTGCTCGGGGTGTTTGGCGGGTTGATTGCCTTTGGGTTTATTGGCTTGTTCATCGGCCCGACATTGTTGGCGGTGGCCTACAGCCTGCTGAACGACTGGAGCAAGAGTCAGGCTCGGGTTGAGGATCGCCGGCCCTGAGGTTTTTGGTTGAAGCTTAGGGCCCCTTCGCGAGCCTGCTCGCGAAGCTTTTGCCTTAGGTGGCCTCGTTCAGGTATTTGCCCACGGTCGCCACGTTGTCGAGCGAGTACTGCTTGCTCAGGTTGGCGATCATTTTGTTCAGGGCTTCGGTCACGTTCGACTGAGCGGTGGAACTGTCGGTGTTTCGCTCGCGGCCGGCTTGCAACGCCGCTTTCAACTCGTCGCTGCTGACGCCGCCACTGCTGTCGCTATCCAGCGCTTTGAGCAACGCGGCGCTGGTATCGGTGCTGGTCGATGAGGTGCTGCTGGTCTGCAACGCGCTGGTCAGTTCGGTGGCGCTGACACTGCCGTCGCTGTCCGCATCGAGCTGGCTGAACAGTTCTTCGCTGGACACTTGTTGAGGTGGCGGCGGAGGCGGGGCGAGGCTGGCGGCGAGTTCGTCCTGGCTGACGGAGCCGTCTTCGTTCTTGTCCAGGGCCGAGAAGATTTCTGTGCTGTCGGCACTGCTGCCGGCGCTGGTCAGGCCGTTGCTCAGTTCATCGCTGCTGATGGCGCCGTCACCGTCGGCGTCCAGGGCGCTGATCAGCGCGTCAGCCAGTTCGGTGTTCGGTGCCTGGTCCCGTGGCGGTGGCGGCGGGGGTGCCATCGCGGCCATTTCTTCACTGCTCAGGCTGCCGCTGTCGTCGCTGTCCAGGTCGGCGAAATTCTTGCTCAGGCTCACCAGCAGGCCGTCGTCGGTTTTCTGCGACAGGGCGCTCTTGAGTTCGTCCTGATCGACTGCGCCATCACTGTTGCTGTCCAGTTTGGCGAGCAGATCTTTCTGAAATTGCTGACTGCGGGCGGTGTTGGTTGTGGTGCTGTTGGTGCTGGTATAGCTCGTATAACTGCTGACGCTACCGATCATTGCGCTCACTCCTTGGAATGGATGACCGGTGGGTGCACCGGCTTATGCAGCCTCAAGGGGCAAGTTGTCGTGGGTATGTGAGGTTTGTACCGAGCGGTACACAGAGCTCGACGGGCCCGTGTAGCAGCTGGCGAAGCCTGCGTTCGGCTGCGAAGCAGTCGTAAATCCTGCTACATCAATCGTCCTGAAACACCGCGGTGGTTGGTCTAGCGACTGCTTCGTCCGAACGCGGCCCGAACCGAACGCAGGCTTCGCCAGCTGCTACACGGATCGAGGTAACCGGATAACGGCGGTCAAACCACCACCGGGCGTTTCTTCCAGGCTCAACTGCCCACCCAGGCGTTCGGCCGCTTCGCGGGCGATGGTCATGCCCAGCCCGACGCCACCGGAGTTGCGGTTGCGCGAACCTTCCAGACGAAAAAACGGCTCGAACACGGCTTCACGTTTATCCGCCGCAATACCCGGCCCATGGTCGATGACCCGGATCACCAGGGTTTCGCGCGTGTCTTCGAGCGTAATCATTGCCTGCCCGGCATAACGCAGGGCATTGTCCAGCAGGTTGTTGATGCACGAACGCAAGGCCATCGGCTGCACTTGCAACGGTGCGCAGTGGCCGCTGGTGAGCACATCGGCACCCTGGTCCTGGGCATTTTCACTCAGGGATTCGACCAGCGCCTGCACATCCATCCATTGCATAACTTCGCTGGTCCGCTGTTCGTGCAGATAAGTGAGGGTGGCGTCGAGCATGCTGATCATGTCGTCCAGATCCTGACGCATCTGGCCTTGCAGTTTGTTGTCGTCGATCTGCTCC
This sequence comes from Pseudomonas sp. LB3P25, assembly GCF_054897985.1. Taxonomy (NCBI): domain Bacteria; kingdom Pseudomonadati; phylum Pseudomonadota; class Gammaproteobacteria; order Pseudomonadales; family Pseudomonadaceae; genus Pseudomonas; species Pseudomonas sp. LB3P25. The sequence goes on from NZ_CM142711.1 coordinate 1,904,489, forward strand.
AGCCGCAGCTTGAGCCGCGACAGCGGCGTACGCAGGTCGTGGGAGACGGCGCCGAGCATCCGCGAGCGTTGCTGCACTTGTTCTCGAATGCGTTGCTGCATTTTGTTGAAGGTGTGCGCCGCTTGCCGTGCTTCCCGTGGGCCGGACTCATCCAGAGGCGGGCTATCAAGGTTTTCGCTCAGTCGTTCGGCCGCATCGCTCAGACGCTGGATCGGCCGGCTCAACAGTTTGGCGCCGTACCAGGCGGCGATGACCAGCGAGACCAGTTGAAAGGTCAGCGGCACCAAAGGGCCGCCGAACCACGACCGCGGTGGCCGATTTTCGAAGCGCGGGTCCCTCGGCGGGCGCTGTCCGTCGAAGTTTTCGGAAAACCCCGGCGGCGGAGGGGGCGGCGGCGGGCCGTAATAGTGAAACCAGAAAAACGCCAACAGATGCGCCAGGATGATCGCCACCAGCAGCATGCCAAACAGGCGGCCGAAGAGCGTATCGAAGCGCACACGCATCAGCCGATGTCTCTAGCGTCGAACAGATAACCCTCACCGCGAACGGTTTTGATCAGCTGCGGCGCTTTCGGGTCATCACCGAGTTTCTGGCGCAGGCGCGAGACCAGCAAGTCGATGCTGCGATCAAAGGCTTCGATCGAGCGACCGCGAGCGGCGTCCAGCAGTTGTTCGCGGCTGAGGACCCGACGCGGACGTTCGATGAACACCCAGAGCAAACGGAACTCGGCGTTGGACAGCGGCACCACCAGGCCATCCGCGGCGATCAATTGGCGCAGCACGCTGTTCAGACGCCAGTTGTCGAAACGGATGTTCGCCCGTTGTTCAGTGCGATCGTCGCGCACCCGGCGCAGGATAGTCTGGATGCGTGCCACCAATTCTCGCGGCTCGAACGGCTTGGCCATGTAGTCGTCGGCGCCCAGTTCCAGGCCGATAATCCGGTCGGTCGGCTCGCAGCGGGCGGTGAGCATCAAAATCGGGATGTCCGATTCGGCACGTAGCCAGCGGCACAGCGACAAACCGTCTTCGCCGGGCAGCATCAGGTCGAGCACCACCACGTCGAAATGCTCCGCTTGCAACGCCAGACGCATCGCGGCGCCATCGGTGACGCCGCTGGCGTGAATGTTGAACCGGGCCAGATAGTCGATCATCAGTTCGCGGATCGGGACGTCATCGTCGACGATCAGGGCGCGAATGCTCCAGCGTTTATCATCGCCGGGCGCTTTTTGATCGTCGTTCACAGGTGCGTGGAGGTTGTGCATGCGTGCGTTCATCTGCCAGGTAGGCTGCCAACCACAAAGATGGGCTGCGAGGTTGTGGTTTCAGCATAGGCGTCCGGCCCGGAGGCGGGAAGTGCTGTAGGACGTGTTGCGGCTGCCGAAGGTAACGTTGAAGGGTGTTGCAGGCGTGTCATGTGTGTATCTGACTCGACACAATGGGCACAAGGGCTAGTCTTGCTTGAGCCGCCTCGACGAATTACCGATCATCGGGTCCCGCAGAGGCGCTGGTTCCGCTACAATGCGCGCCGATTTCGACCTGCCTGAGAGCCCACTCATGTCCGCCTGCCAGACTCCTATCATCGTCGCCCTGGATTTCCCCACCCGTGACGCCGCACTGAAGCTGGCCGATCAGTTGGACCCGAAGCTGTGCCGGGTCAAAGTCGGTAAAGAACTGTTCACCAGCTGCGCTTCGGAAATCGTTGGCACCCTGCGTGACAAGGGTTTCGAAGTGTTCCTGGACCTCAAGTTCCACGACATCCCGAACACTACCGCCATGGCCGTCAAGGCGGCTGCGGAGATGGGCGTGTGGATGGTCAATGTGCACTGCTCCGGTGGTTTGCGCATGATGGCCGCGTGCCGCGAAGTGCTCGACCAGCGCACCGGTCCGAAACCACTGCTGATCGGCGTGACCGTGCTGACCAGCATGGAGCGTGAAGACCTGGCGGGTATCGGTCTGGATATCGAGCCGCAGGAGCAAGTGTTGCGCCTGGCCGCGTTGGCGGAAAAAGCCGGGATGGACGGTCTGGTCTGTTCGGCCCTGGAAGCCCAGGCTCTGAAATCGGCGCACCCGTCGTTGCAACTGGTGACCCCGGGGATTCGTCCGGCGGGCAGCGCCCAGGACGATCAGCGCCGCATTCTGACGCCGCGTCAGGCGCTGGATGCCGGTTCCGATTATCTGGTGATCGGCCGTCCGATCAGCCAGGCCGCGGATCCGGCCAAGGCGTTGGCCGAGGTTGTGGCCGAAATCGCCTGATCAATAACTGAAGATCCACATGTGGGAGCGAGCCTGCTCGCGAAGAGGGAGTGTCAGTCGACATCATTATCGACTGATACACCGCTTTCGCGAGCAGGCTCGCTCCCACATTGGTTTGTGGTGCATTGAAATATCGGGTTAAACCTTCAACACCAACTTCCCGAAATTCTCGCCGCTGAACAATTTCATCAGCGTCTCCGGGAAGGTCTCCAGTCCTTCTACGATGTCTTCCTTGCTCTTGAGCTGCCCCTTGGCCATCCAGCCGGCCATTTCCTGCCCGGCGGCGGCGAACTGCGCGGCGTAGTCCATCACCACAAAGCCTTCCATCCGCGCGCGGTTGACGAGCAGCGACAGGTAGTTGGCCGGGCCTTTGACCGCTTCCTTGTTGTTGTACTGGCTGATGGCGCCACAGATCACCACCCGCGCCTTCATGTTCAGACGGCTCAGCACCGCGTCGAGGATATCGCCGCCGACGTTATCGAAATACACATCGACACCTTTCGGACATTCGCGCTTGAGGCCGGCGTGGACGTCTTCGTTTTTGTAATCGATGGCACCGTCAAAACCCAGTTCGTCGATCAGGAACTGGCACTTGTCCGCGCCCCCGGCAATGCCGATGACGCGGCAACCTTTGATCTTGGCGATCTGCCCGGCAATGCTGCCCACCGCACCCGCAGCGCCTGACAACACCACGGTGTCACCCGCCTTTGGCGCGCCGACATCGAGCAGGGCGAAATAAGCGGTCATCCCGGTCATCCCCAGCGCCGACAGATAGCGCGGCAGAGGCGCCAGTTTCGGGTCGACTTTGTAGAAGCCTCGTGGCTCGCCGAGGAAGTAATCCTGCACCCCCAGAGCTCCGTTGACGTAATCCCCGACCGCGAAGCCCGGATTATTCGAGGCAACGACTTTGCCTACACCTAATGCGCGCATCACTTCACCGATACCGACTGGTGGGATGTAGGACTTGCCCTCGTTCATCCAGCCACGCATGGCCGGGTCCAGGGACAGGTATTCGTTTTTGACCAGGATCTGACCCGCATCCGGCTCGCCGAGCGGTACTTCTTGATAGGTGAAGGTCTCACGGGTCGCCGCACCCACCGGACGTTTGGCGAGCAGGAACTGGCGATTGGTCTGGGTAGTCATGACAGGCACTCAAGATGAATGAAGACTTGTTGATAGACCTTCATGGTCGATGCCGCAAGTTTGGCTGATGCGGCGAATGCATATCGATCCAGTGCAGTGATAGTCGAGCCGGCGGTTTTATCACTGCCACTCATGGGCGCCCAACCGGCCTTCTGATAGTGCTGCCGTGCCGCAGGCCCTTGTGGCTAGATTGAGAACACGCGATCCCCGCATCTTCTCTTCGAGGACATAACAATGAGCATGACGTTTTCTGGCCAGGTCGCCGTGGTGACGGGCGCCGCCAATGGTATTGGCCGCGCGACCGCCCAGGCGTTCGCCGCTGAAGGCTTGAAAGTGGTGGTGGCCGACCTGGACGTGGCGGGTGGTGAGGGCACTGTGGCGCTGATTCGTGCCGCTGGCGGTGAAGCTACCTTCGTGCGCTGCAACGTCACGCTGGAAAGCGATGTAAAAAATCTGATGGACGAGGTGGTCAATACTTACGGCCGTCTCGACTATGCCTTCAACAACGCTGGCATCGAGATCGAGAAAGGCAAGCTGGCCGAAGGCACGGTTGACGAATTCGACGCGATCATGGGCGTCAACGTTAAAGGCGTCTGGTTGTGCATGAAGTACCAGTTGCCGTTGCTGTTGGCCCAAGGTGGCGGCGCGATCGTCAACACCGCTTCAGTCGCCGGCCTCGGAGCCGCGCCGAAGATGAGTATTTATGCAGCGTCGAAACACGCGGTGATCGGCCTGACCAAATCGGCGGCCATCGAATACGCCAAGAAAAAGATTCGGGTGAACGCGGTGTGTCCGGCAGTGATCGACACCGACATGTTCCGTCGTGCCTATGAAGCCGACCCGAAGAAAGGCGAGTTCGCCAATGCCATGCACCCGGTCGGGCGCATCGGCAAGGTCGAGGAAATTGCCAGTGCGGTGCTGTACCTGTGCAGCGATGGCGCAGCGTTCACCACGGGGCATTCACTGGCGGTGGACGGTGGCGTCACGGCGTTCTGAAACCAGGCACTGCAACGTAGGAAAAAACCCGCATTTGTGCGGGTTTTTTTTCGGTTCCTTATAGGGGCCGGACAATGTGTTTCAAATGGTTAGAACCGACGGTTTTAGCGGCGTTGTCGCACAGCTGATCGACCGCTCCTGTGATTAACTGTTTCCCGCAAAACGGACAGGAGTTTGCTTGCTCATGGAGTTGAGAATCGATCGACAGGCATTGGTGCCGGTCGTACAGCAAATCGTCGACGCGCTAGCCTGCTGGCTCCGTCGTGGCGAGGTGCCGCCGGGGACGCGTTTGCCTTCCGTGCGGCAAATCGCCCGGATCAATTTGCTCAGTCAGTCCAGCGTCGTTGAGGCCTGTGAGCGTCTGGTGGCTCAAGGACTGCTGGCGTCGCGTCATGGCGCCGGTTTCATTGTCGCCATTCCAGCGCTGACCGCTCAGGGGCAACAGGATTGCCCCAGGTTCGAGGGGGCGGAAGTGAAGCAGGGCGGCACCTCGGGCGAACTCAAACTGGGGTGTGGCGGACTGCCCGAGAGCTGGCGCGAAACTGACGACCTGAGCTACGCGATCCATCAGGTCAGCCGCACCGACATGGCCGGCCTGTTCAATTACAGCACGCCGCTGGGCCTGCCAGCCTTGCGCCAGCAAATCCACAAACGCCTGAAACAGCTCGATATCGTGGTGGAGGAAAGCCGGATTCTGACAACGGCGGGGGCCAGTCAGGGGCTGGACCTGATCGTGCGGACCTTGTTCAAACCGGGTGATTGCGTGGTAGTGGAGAATCCCGGTTATTCCTTGCTGTTCGATTTGCTCAGGCTGCACGGTGTCAGCATGATCGAGGTGCCGCGAACCCCGCGCGGGCCGGACGTTGAAGCGCTTGAGGCGTTGCTGGTTAAGTACAGGCCCTGCGGGATCTTCATCAATAGCTTCTATCACAATCCCACTGGCAGCAGCCTGGCGCCAGCGGTGGCGCAGCGGGTTCTGCAACTGGCCAAAACTTATGGCCTTCTGGTAATCGAAGACGACGTCTATGCGGATTTGCACAGCGGCCCCGGTACGCGCCTCGCTGCGTTGGGTATCGATGACAACGTCATCTACGTCGGCAGCTACTCCAAAACCCTCAGCAGTTCGTTGCGGGTCGGTTTTGTAGTGGCCGGCACCGGGGTTATTTCGCGGCTGGCGGAGGTCAAGATGATCAGCAGCATGGGCGCTTCACGGTTTTGCGAGTCGGTGCTGGCCAGTCTGTTGGCCAGCGGTGCCTATCGCAAATTGGTACAGCGCCAGCGCCAGCGTTTGAGCAATGACAGGGAGGCGGCGTTGCAAGTGCTTGAAGACGCCGAGTGGGAAGTGTTCGGCAAGCCGGTTGGAGGCCTGTTCATCTGGGCGCGATCGCGGATGTCCGACTACGCTCAGGTGCGGGCTCAGGCACAGCGCTTTGGTGTCCTGTTGTCTTCTGCGACGGCATTCAGTCCCACCGCAGAGGCCAATGACTGGCAGCGTATCAATGTGGCCTATGCCTGTGATCCGCGAGCCCGGGCGTTTTTTCAGGCCACCGCTCTGGATCGACCTCAAGCGTTCTGAAAACGACGTGAGCGTAGCTTTTTGCCATTATTCCGACGCCAGAGACTTGTGTTGATACAGGCCCGTTGCGAATCTGCGTCAACAGACTATGTCAGGGGACTAAGTGCAATGATTTCGGCCGTGCAAGGACGTTTTGCCAACCTCGGGATGGCGAAAAAAATGGGTGTCGGGTTTGTACTGGTGCTGCTATTGACCGCCTTGGTGGCAGCCATCGGCGTATGGTCCCTGCAAACCATCAGCCAGCGCTTCGACGGGCTCAAGCAGATGTCGTCGCTCAACAGCGGTTTGCTCAAGGTGAGACTGCTCGAACAGGAATACGCCTTGCACGGCAACCCGAAAACCGCTGATGCGCTGCACGAGGGCGTTGACGGCCTGATCGCCCTGGCAACCCAGCTGAAAGCGGCGTCTGCGGCCAACGTGCCGGTGATGAATGACGTCGAGCAGTCCTTGGGCGCTTACCGCAAGGCCTTTGATGAGTTCGTTTCGCTCAGCCAGGCCAAGGACCTGGCGCTGGAGATGGCCAGTTGGTCGGTGTCCAGTGTGGCCAATAATCTTGACGTGTTGCAGGCCGGGCTGGCCGATGACGGCGCTTATGCCTTGAAGGAATCCGAAGGCAAGGACGGGGGTCAGTTCATCGAGCAAGCCAGTCAGGTCAGCCAGGTGTCGCGGCTGATGTTGCAAGCCATGAACGAAGCGCGTGTGCGCCTGGACCTGAGCCGCAAGGGCGACGACAGCGCAGGGCAGGGCAAGATTGAGCAGGCCGACCAGGCACTGACCCAGGCCGAGCAGCTGAAAACCACTGTAAAGGATGAGGGTTACCAGACGGTCCTCAACGAAGTGGTCGGGCACATTAGCGGATTCAGCGAAAAACTGGCCGAGTACACCGGCCTGCTGGCGCAGGAAAAAACGGTCTATGAGCAGCTGCATCAACGTGCCGCTCAGGTGGTGGAGCGGGTGGATCAGGCCTATGTCGCCGAAGACCAGTCGATGCAGGCAGAGCTGAAAAAGAACTCGCTGCTGATCATTGGTTCCTCGGCGCTGGCGTTGATGGTTGGGTTGATTGCGGCCTGGGTGATTACCCGGTTGATCGTGGCACCGCTGCGCAGTGTGATCCGTGTTGCTCAACAGATTGCCTCGGGCGATTTGAGTGCGACGGTTGAAGTGACCCGTCGTGATGAGATCGGGCAGCTGATGCAGGCCATGCAGCAGATGGGCGCGGGGCTTAGCAGTATTGTCAGCGGTTTGCAGGCGGGTATCGAGCAGTTGGCCAGTTCAGCGCAGTCGCTGTCGGCGGTGACCGAGCAGACCAATCTTGAAGTCAGCAGCCAAAAGGAAGAAACCGAACAGGTCGCTACCGCGATGAATCAGATGACCGCCACCGTGCACGACGTTGCGCGTAACGCGGAGGAAGCTGCTCAGGCGGCGCAGACGGCGGACGGCAAGGTTGAAAGTGGCCAGCAGGTGGTGCGCCAGAGCATGGCGCGGATCGAGCAGTTGGCGGATTCAGCCACCTCGGCCAGTTCGAGTATCGAAAGTTTGAGTGCGGAAATCCAGAATATCGGTACGGTGCTGAGCGTCATCAAGAGTGTGGCCGAACAGACCAATCTGTTGGCCCTCAACGCCGCTATCGAAGCGGCTCGAGCCGGCGAGCAGGGCAGGGGCTTTGCGGTGGTGGCCGATGAGGTGCGGGCACTGGCCAAGCGCACTCAGCAATCGACCGAGGAGATTGAACGACTGGTGAGCGCCTTGCGCTCGGCGGCTCAGTCTTCTGTTCAGCAGATTCAGAACAGTGGCGAGCTGGTGAAGCTGGCGGTGAGTGATGCGTTGCAGACGGAGAGTGCGCTGGGGAGTATCGCAGCGGCAGTGTCATTGATTCAGCAGATGAACCAGCAGATCGCAGCGGCTGCCGAGGAGCAGAGTTCAGTGGCTGAGGAGATTAATCGCAGTGTCACGAGTATTCGGGCCAGTGCGGATCAGTCTTCGTTGGCGATGCAGGGGAATGCGGCTTCCAGTATTGAGTTGGCGCAGTTGGGGGTTGAGTTGAAGGGGATGGTGGGGCACTTTCGGCTTTGAGGCGTACACCGATCAACTGTGGGAGCCGGGCTTGTCGGGTCGCCGCATCGCCGCGATGGCAGCCTGACAGCCGACCAGTCTCTTTCAGGTGTACATATCCATTGCTGCGGTAACGGCTGCCTATGGTTTCGCCCTTACGGCGAGTCTCTTTTTCAAACGCCAAAAAGGAACCAAAAGGCTTCGCCCCAAGCGTCCGGCCCCTCGCCTAGGCTCGGCGTTCCTTCGCTCCGGCATTCATCTGGGGGCATCGCCTCCGGTCGGCTTCGCTTCGACCTCCTCTCGATGTGTTCGACTGCGTCGAACGGCGCTGCGCGCCTTCCCCCCAGATGAACACCTCCACTCAGCCTCCCGAAGGGGCGGGTGGATCAAGATCACAAGCTGCAGGCGAGCTAACGCTCGGCCTGTTGAGTGGTGAGGGGCGAAGCGTGTACGCCGCTCCATTGTAGGAGCCGGGCTTGCCCGCGATGGCGGCCTGATAGCCGACCTATCTTTCCTGGGTGTACACGCCAAACTCAACACAAAAAAAAGCCACCTGCTTAGGTGGCTTTTCTACTTTCTCTGTCAGTCGTAGATCACTTTTTTCTTCCAGTCCGCATCAGCCTCGACGTCTTTGAGGCCTTCGGTCAGTTGGTTCACTTCGCCTTCTACCGGGGCGATGTTGTCCATGACTTGTGCGTTGGCGCGAGCCAGGAGTTTTTCCAGGTATTCCAGCTGTTCGGCGTAGACCTGGGGTTCCTGTTGTTTGCGCAGGTATTGCACGCCGCGTTCGAACGCCAGGCGGGCCTGGCCGGGCTGGTTCTGTTGCAGGGCGTGCTGGCCGAGGTTGTTGAAGAATTCGATGTGCAGCAGGACCAGGATGTGGCGAACTTCGCGGATCCAGCGTTTGGCTTCGTTGGTCGGCAGGAAGCCGTCCTGTGCGGCGCGGGTGATTTGGCCGTGCAGGGCTTCGAGCAGGAAGCGTACGTCTTTGGCTTTGGCTTCGGTCTGGATCGGTGCTGGCGGGTTGTTGACCGGGATCGATTCGCCCTGGCCGACCAAGGCGCTCAGTTCGCCAATCCGTGCCTTGAGGTTGGAGCTGGTTTTTTCCAGGTTAAGCAGGCGTTGGCAGACGTTCAATTCCAGACGGGTCAATAGCAGCTTGAGCGCCGGTGTCATCAACTGGCCAGGGAAGGTCTCGGTGATTTCGCCGCAACGACGCAGACGATCGTTGAGCTCAACCTTGGCGCGGGCCTTTTCCAGCTTATTGTTTTCCACCACATGGTTCATGTAGCCAATGGCGATCAACAGTGCGATCCCGGCTACGACTAGCAGGGTGATCATGAGTGGTGTCACCGGTAAGACCTCTTTATGGGGTTCGCGTGCGAGTGTAGTAGCTTGGCATTGGGACGCATAGCGCCGCTCAGCGAGTTGAATCGGCTACTGCACTGCCTGTATCGGCCGCGTTCCTGCTTATATAAGTAATAGCGTGCGGGGCGCACATTGCCATCATCTTTGGCGTGGGTGGACTATAACGTCTTGGCGGGTGTCAGAATATAGGCGTCAAACGCCGGGCGACGGAAATGCCGGATTAGTGTCTCAAAGCAGGGCGAAGTCATTGATTTAAATAAATTTATATCTGGGGGTTGACGACCCCTCAATCCATCCATAGAATGCGCGCCACTTACAGCGTAAAGCACACAGCGAAACGCGGTAGGGAGTGAATGTTGTACGTGTGTCCCCTTCGTCTAGTGGCCTAGGACACCGCCCTTTCACGGCGGTAACAGGGGTTCGAGTCCCCTAGGGGACGCCATTTGCGGGAATAGCTCAGTTGGTAGAGCACGACCTTGCCAAGGTCGGGGTCGCGAGTTCGAGTCTCGTTTCCCGCTCCAATTTTAAACAGTGTTGCTTTCGGGCAGCGCTGAGTGAAACCAGAACCAGCATCTTCGGATGCGGATTTGGGCACTGAAATACACACCATGTGTTTCAGTTAGCGTGTCCCCTTCGTCTAGTGGCCTAGGACACCGCCCTTTCACGGCGGTAACAGGGGTTCGAGTCCCCTAGGGGACGCCATTTGCGGGAATAGCTCAGTTGGTAGAGCACGACCTTGCCAAGGTCGGGGTCGCGAGTTCGAGTCTCGTTTCCCGCTCCATATTTAACGAAAACGCCGCTCAGCAATGAGCGGCGTTTTTGTTTGTGCATTTTTTATGGCACAACAAAAAAGAACCTTAGGTTGGTCAGTTAGGCGACAACGCACTTTGTAATTGAATGGACTCGCCCAAGCCGAGGCGTCTGTGCGCCACGGTGGCATTCTTATAGAAGCCAACGACAGCGAGGGCGAGGCCATGAAAAAGCATACGACGATCAACCAGTCTTTGTCAGCCGATGCGGCGGCATGCACCACAGTTGCGGTGGATCTTGCCAAAAGGGTCTTTCAAGTGGCCGGGGAGGATGCCCTCGGTCAGGTGATATTCGAGGATCGAATCAAGTCACGCGAGGCCTTTCAGGTATTTCTTCATAAGCTACCAGTGAGCGTGACGGTGTTGGTGGAAACCGGGCCAGGCGCTCAGGCGTGGGCGCGGTTGCTGCAAACGCAGGGTAATCCAGTGCGCATCCTGCCGGCCCAGTTGGTTGCCAATCATCGCAGCGGCCCGAAAAATGATCGCAACGATGCATTGGCTATCTTGCGCGCAGGCCGCGATTGCAAGATCTCATCTGTACCGCTCAAGAGTGCGGCGGCGCTGGCGATGCAGGCTCTGCACAGGGCCCGGCAGGGATATGTACGGCGACGTACTGCGGTCGGCAATCAGATGCGCGGTTTACTGCTGGAACACGGTGTGGCCATGGCGCAGGGCGAAATAGCTATCAGCCAACTCGTGCCTCGGGTACTGGAAGATACCACCCAACCGTTGCCCGATTTGCTGCGCGAACTGATCGCCGAACTGCTGGGCGAATGGAGTCAACTGGGCGAACGCGTCAACGTGCTGACTGGTCGGCTGGAAACAGCCGCGAAGGCGGACGAGACGGCGAAGCGGCTGATGACGGTGCGCGGCGTTGGTCCGATCATCGCCACGGCGTTGTTGGCCAAGCAGACCGAGCCTGAACGCTTCGCCAACGCCCGCTTGTTCGCCGCCTACTTCGGGTTGGTGCCCAGCCAGCACAGCAGCGGCGAGAAGGTCCGGTTGGGCAAGATGAGCAAGCATGGCGATGCTTACTTGCGCAGTCTGACGATCCAGGGTGCCCATGCCGTTTTAAGACAGCTACGACCCGATTCACAGCAGCCGGACGACCAACGTCTCCAGCGTTGGATATCCCGCCTGGGTCGCAAGGAGGCGGCGGTGCGCTTGGCCAACCGCAACCTGCGCATCCTCTGGGTGCTATTGCAAAACGACCAGACTTATCGTCGCCAGCCGGGCACTGGCCAGGAGGCTGCGATGAGTCACTGATAACAGAGTTCTGCCACCGGGGCGTTAAGCCGCTCCAACCCATGCTAAGAACATTGACCCCAGGTCAGACCGTCGCGGATTGATGCCTAAGCTGCTACTGGCCCTTGAGGCCTTACTGTAATCGGCATACCGCGAGCTTACCCAATGTTGGCCAGAAGCCGTTGAAGGCTTCCTCGAACAGGCCTCATACATAGATGCAACCGGGTAGCAGTGTTTAAAAGCGGGTTGAACGTGGGGGCGAGTCCATACATAGCAGCTGGCGTAGCCTGCGTCCGGCTGCGTAGCAGTCGTAAATCCTGTACGCACGGATTTCCTGAAACACCGCACCGTCTGATTTCACGACTGCTGCGCAGCCGGACGCAGGCTTCGCCAGCTGCTACAGATTGTGTCGTTCTCTGGGGCCTTTTTTGTTTGGACCCGCCAGCATGGCGGGTCCGGCAAGCGATCAGAGCTTCGGCAACTGCCCGATGCGTCCCATCATCTCGGTCACGATCTGCAGATCCAACAGGAACTGGTCAACGGTCTTGAACTCGTTGTCAGTGTGGCCGGTGTACTTGACCTCAGGTCTGGCCAAGCCAAATTGCACGCCATTGGGCAGTTCATGGACTGAGGTGGCGCCGGCGGAAGTACCGAACGTGTGTTCCATGCCAAGGTTTTCGCTGGTCACAGCCAGCAGGGCCTTGACCCATTCACCCTCGGGGTTGCGGTACATCGGCTCGGCGATCGAGTAGTCGAAGGCCACCGCAACGTGGGTCTTCTTGCTCCAGGCGCCAAGCTTTTCGGCGATTTCGGCTTTGAGCATTTCGGGGGATTTGCCCTTCGGCACGCGTAGGTTTACTGCGAGCTTGAAGGCTTTCTCATCCATCCCGACATAGGTCAGGGAAGTGGTCAACGGTCCCATGAAGGCATCGGAAAAGCCGACCACCAATTTGCCACCCAGGTAGTCCAGTCCCCAGTTATCGGCGGCGTAGCGGGCGGCATCGGTAATGTGGTTGTGCTTGAGCGCGACTTTTCCGTCGAGGCTGTTGATGAAGTCCAGCATTCTGGACACCGGATTGACGCCTGACTCGGGCTCGGAGGAGTGGGCTGAAACGCCGGTGACTGTCAGCTTGACGTCCTTGCCGACGACCTTGGCGCTCACTTCGAAATTGCCGCCGTTGTGCTTGGCATAATCGGCACCGGCCTTCTGCAGGCTGGCGGCCAATTTGGCGGGCTTGTTACTCAAAAGTGTCGCGACCGATGTCGACGGAATCTGGTTGGTGGCCATGCCGCCCGTCATCGAGACGATTTCAGCGCCCTTGCCCTCTGCCTTGCGCTTGGCAAAGTTCGCCATGACGGTGCCGTAGCCTTTCTCGGCAATCACCACCGGGTAGCTGCCATCCAGCGCCAGGTTGTAGTTGGGTGTCGGGTTGCGTTCGAAGTAATAGGGGATGGCGTCGCCGGTGGTTTCTTCGGTGGTGTCGACCAGCAGCTTGAAATTCCGGGCCAGCGGCAGCTTCTCTTCCTTGATGATCTTCATGGCATAGAGCGCGACCACGATGCCGTTCTTGTCATCCTCGGTACCCCGGCCATACAGGCGGTCGCCTATCAGGGTGACTTTGAACGGATCGAGTCGGGTGCCGTCTTTCAGGACCCAGTTCTCCGGCGTCACGGGCACCACATCGGCATGCGCGTGAATGCCTATGACTTCATCGCCGCTGCCTTCCAGGGATATTTCATAGACGCGGTTGTCGATGTTGCGAAAGTTCAGGTTGAAGGCCTCTGCCAGGTCCTTGATCTTGTCGGCGATCTTGATGAATTCGGGATTGTCGTGCTGGGCAACACCGTCCACGCGGAAGGTCGGGATTGTCACCAACTCGCGCAGGGTCTCGGTGGCAGCATTGCCGTATTTTACCCGCGCATAGAGGCCCAGCAGGCGATGGATCTCGTTCTGCTGTTCAGGGGAAAGGGTCTTGTTGTCGAGAAAGGCACTGATGGCCGGGCCGAGGTCGTCGGTTTTGCCAAGGTCGCTTTTGGCCAGGCCTCCCAGGAACTGCCTGAAATCCGTTACTGATGCGTCGTTGAAGGTCTTGAGGATGGCCACGCTCTGTTGCGGGGTCATGTTAGCGTGCGCTGTCAGGGTGAACGACGAAAGGCTGGCCAGTATCAGGGTTGACGCGGCCAGGTGCTTGAGTGAGTAATTCATTGCTGGGGGCATTCCTTTGCAGGCAGTTTGTGAGAAATTTCTGATCGATGAGACAGAAACTTTTCCAAACTATCACCACGAAGGAGCGATAGGGGAGTCCCTGAAGTGGGATCTGTCGCACAGAAATGCAAAAGCGGCGCAGAAACGAAAAAGGCCCGCCAGTCTGACTGAGCGGGCCTTTTGCGTTTCAGGCGGTTTTACATCGAGAGAATCAACCGGCCGGCGAACAGGATCAGAATCACCCCCATCGTGCGTTCGAACCAGTGCCCCATGCGCATAAACAGCAAACGCACCCTGGCGCTGGAAAAGAACAGCGCGACGATGACAAACCACAGTGCGTTCACAAAACACATCCAGACACCGTAAAGCGCCTGAATCTTGAGCGGTGTCGTAGCGCTGATGATGGTGGTGAAGATTGCCAGGAAAAACAGCGTGGCCTTGGGGTTGGTGGCATTGGTCAGGAAACCCGTGGTAAAGGCCTTCAGCAACGTTTGCTCGATAACCGGCTCGTCTGCGCCCTTGTCACCCTCCAGCACGGTTTTGGGTTTACTGCGCAACAGGCTGACGCCGAGGTACAGAATGTAGGCACCGCCCACAACCTTGGCCACCGTCAATAGCCAGGGCGTGGTGTGCATCAGGGCGCCGACCCCGAGCAGGGTGTAAAGCACATGCACCGAAATGCCCGCGCCGATGCCCAGCGCCGTGCAAATCCCGACCAGTCGACCGAAGCGCACGCTCTGGCGGATGGTCACTGCGAAGTCCGGACCGGGTGCGACCACAGCCAGAAAGTGGATAGTTGCCAGCGCCAGAAACTCGCCCAGGTAATTCGAAAGCATCTCAACTCCAGAAAGTAAGGGGTGAAGCATTGCCGCGATAGCCGACAAAGAACGAAAGGCTCAAGCGCGGATCGGCCACACCCGGTGTCACCGAGTGCATGCAGCGCGAATTGAACATGATGAAATCACCCGGCTCGGGAAGAATCTCCAGGGCCGGAGTGCCGAGCAGCACCGGATCGATGCCGTAACTGTCGCCACGCATTTCGTCGAACTGGTCCGGGGAGATGTCGTGGTCCCACATCTGCAGTGCGCCACCCTCGGTGGGCATGTTCAGGTAAACATTGCAGGCGAACTGCGCTTCCAGGCTTCTGGCCTGGTAACTGTCCGGGGCGTCCTTGGCGAAAATGTCGTGGTGGGCCAGAAAACAGATCCCGGGTTTCACCACCCGGGACAGCCCGACATACATCTTGCGACCGTAGAGATTCTCCAGATGCGCGCCCGCCGGCCAGGATTCATCGAGCATGCAGCGCAGGGTGTCGACGGGGGACGAATAGGGCGCACACCGATTGCGCAATTCCGCAATGTTGCGGGTGGCGCGTTCGAAATAATCTTCGATCAGCAGCGGCTGGTTTTCCGCTTCATAAAACGCCATGCCGATGCGGCCGATGCTCGGCGCATTGATATAGCCTTCGAAGCCAGGGGCGAGGATCTTGTCGCCAATCTGAATCGCCAGCGGCTTGGGCAACAAGCCTTTGACGCGGATGGCGAGGACTTCTTCGTTGGCCAGTTTTTTTATGCACGTCTCATCGAGACGCTCGACGTCAAGCATCATGTCTTAGGTCCATCTATCAGATAGTCAACAGAACCCGCGACCGCAGGTTCCCCCGGCGTCAGGCGATGACAGGAACGGCATCGCCCAAATGCTCAATCCACGCTGTAGTGGACTGACAGCGTTCCCTTCTTCAGTGAAAGGGAAGCGATCGTGACCGTGCCCAAATCCTTCAGGCTGCGTACATGGGTGCCGCCGCAGCCGTAGGCGGGCAGTTCACCGAAACCGATTTCCCGGGCGCCTTCACGCATGGACGTCAGGCGCGGCAGATCATGGGCGATCCACTGCTCGATGCCGTGCTGAATTATCTCGGCATCAACATCTTTTGCCGAGTCTGCCGGTTTGAACTGCACACGGCCTTCGCCCGGCCAGTGATGAGCCTTGATTGGCATCCACCCTAATGCCTGGACAAAGTGGCCGATCAGGTGGCCGGCGGAATGCATGCGTGAATTGAATTGGCGGCGTTGCTCGTCAATCCGAATCTGGGTCATGCCCGGTTTTACCGGATGGTCGACGAAATGAATGATCCGGTCCGGATCCTGAACTACCCGCAGGACCCGGCTTTCGCCGATCCAGCCGGTGTCAAAAGGCTGTCCACCGCCCTGGGGGTGAAACAATGTGGCGCGCAGCACCACGGCAAATTCGTTCTCGTGGGGCGTGCAATCCAGGACTTCCACATTGGCCTTGAGGTCATCACTATGGAAAAAGAGGCGAAGCGTCATATTCCATGCCCTTATTAACAATTCTATTTTTTATTATATGAAGCGTGGAATTGCGTGATAATCCGTTCAAACATCAAAGGACTGTTGCGCTGTGAGCATAAATCTTCCACTGCCGTTGCTCGGTGAAATGGCAATTTTCGTCAAGGTTGTTGAGACCGGCAGCTTCTCCGAGGCTGCTCGCCAGTTGGGTTCTTCACCGTCGGCGGTCAGCCGTAGCATTTCGCGCCTGGAGAAGGCGCTCGCCACCCGTTTGCTGCAGCGAACCACGCGCAAGTTGCGCTTGAGCGACGGTGGCGAAGAGGTGTTCAAGCGTTGCCAGGAGATGGTCAGCGCGGCCAAGTCGGTGATGGAAATCAGCGGTCAGTTCACCCATGAAGCGGAGGGACTGGTGCGCGTCAGTGTGCCGAAGGCCGTGGGGCGGTTCGTGATTCATCCGCATATGCCGGAATTTTTGCGCCGTTATCCCAAAGTGGATGTGGAGTTGTTGCTCGAAGACCGCCAGGTTGATTTGATCGACGACAATGTAGATCTGGCCATTCGTATTACTGATCGGCCGCCCGCTGGACTGGTCGGGCGGCAACTGCTGACCATCGACCATTTACTCTGTGCAACACCGCAATACCTGGCCGAACACGGCACGCCAACACATCCTCACGACTTGCTCAACCACAGCTGCATCTACCTGGGCGAAACCCCGAGCGATGCACGCTGGAAATTCAAGAAGGGCACCAAGGCTGTGACCGTTGGTGTGCGCGGACGGTACGCGGCGAATCACACCGGCGTGCGTTTGGGGGCGGTGTTGCAGCACATCGGGATTGGCAGCCTGCCGTACTTCACCGCGCGTTATGCGCTGGAGCAGGGGCTGATCGTGCAGGTGCTGCCGGACTGGACCTTTCTGGCGTCATACCACGGCGGTGCCTGGTTGCTGCATTCGCCGACGCGTTATCTGCCGCCGAAATTACGGGTGTTTATTGACTATCTGGTGGAGTGCCTGGAAAAGGAACCGACCCTGAGCAAGCCAGGCAGGCCAAGTGCGTTGGGCAAGGTCGCGGCGGAGTATGAGTTGCCCGAGAGTGATGGGTTGCTCTGACGGGCTTGCTCGCGAAGGCGTCCGCCCAACCCCCCCCATCACCCGGCAAAAAAAGGCCCGCATGTTCAACCATGCGGGCCTTTTGCATTTCTGACCGAGGATCAGTGCTTGCTGTCGTCTTTCGACATCGCCAGCAGCTGTTTTTCCTGGTTCCAGTCGAACGGTTCGTCGTTTTGTTCAGCTTCGAAACGACGTTCTTCCAGCGCCTGGTACAAGTCGATTTCATCGTCGGGCATGTAATGCAGGCAGTCACCGGCGAAGTACCACAGCAGGTCGCGCGGGACCAGGTGGGCGATTTGCGGGTAGCGGGTGATCACCTGGCACAGAATGTCCTGGCCCAGGTATTGGCTTTCGATCGGGTCGACCGGCAGCAACGCACGCAGTTCGTCGAAGCGCTCCAGGAACAAGGCATGGCTTTCTTCGGGAACCTGTTCGGCCTCACCTACGGCGACCAGGATGCTGCGCAGGTGGTCGAGCAAGACAAGATGATCGGCAACGACATTGGACACAAGATAAGTCCTCAAGAGCAAAACGGGCGCGGGAGTATAAAGCTCCTGCGCCCATTTTTACAGGATCAGCGGACCTTTCCGTCGGCCAGCGCGAGTTCGTCTTTGTCGAAATCATCGACATCAATCACCTTGCGCCGCGCCGCTTCGGCCTCACGCAGGGTCTGCGCTTCCACGGGCTGCAACACGCCAGCCTCAAGCGCTGCATCGATGGTGTGTTCCCCGGCGACCGGTTTGACCTGACCGCTTTTGAGCGCGACATGAAGCTTTTTCCGCAGCGGTTGCGCGGCACTCAGCAGGTTACACGCATGTTGCAGGGCGCCGACCGGGTCATCAGTGGATTGCGGCCGGTAGCAACCGCCGAGCAACTCTTCCAGGGTCGGATCGCCCTTGGCGCGGCCGATCACCGCCGCCACTTCGGCGCCGAGTTTGTCCGACGGCCCTTTGTGACGACGACCGAACGGGAACACGATCACCCGCAACAGGCACCCCAACACCTTGTTCGGGAAGTTGGTCAGCAGTTCATCCAGCGCTCGTTCCGACTGACCCAGGCTTTCTTCCATGGCCCAGGTAAACAGCGGAGCCATGTGCTCCGGTGAATCGAGGTCGTGGTAACGCTTGAGCGCGGCGGAGGCGAGGTACAGGTTGCTGAGCACATCCCCAAGACGCGCCGACAGACGTTCGCGTCGTTTCAATTCGCCGCCCAGCAGCATCATGCTCAGGTCGGCGAGCATGGCGAACGCAGCCGCCTGGCGATTGAGGGCGCGGAAGTAACCCTGGCTGAGCTTGTCGCCTGGTGCGTGTTCGAAGTGACCGAAACCAAGGTTCAGCACCAGCGTGCTGGCGGCGTTACTCACGGCGAAACCGATGTGCTTGAGCAGCAGCCCATCAAATTCGGTGAGGGCCTGGTCCTTGTCTTCACGACCGGCGAGGGCCATTTCTTTAAGCACGAAGGGATGGCAGCGAATCGCACCCTGACCGAAGATCATCAGGTTGCGCGAGAGAATGTTTGCGCCTTCCACGGTGATGAAGATCGGCACGCCATTCCAGCTGCGACCGAGGTAATTGTTCGGCCCCATGATGATTGCCTTGCCGCCATGAACATCCATGGCGTGGCTGATGCACTCGCGGCCGCGTTCGGTGAGGTGGTACTTGAGAATCGCCGACAGCACCGACGGCTTCTCGCCCAAATCCACCGCATTGGCAGTGAGCATCCGCGCGGCGTCCATCATCCAGGCGTTGCCGCCGATACGGGCCATCGCTTCCTGAATCCCTTCGAAGGCCGACAGTGGAACGTTGAATTGTTCACGGACCTGAGCGTACTGGCCGGTCACCAGACTGGTGAACTTGGCGGCGCCGGTGCCGACTGCTGGCAACGAAATCGAACGCCCGACCGACAGGCAGTTCATCAGCATCATCCAGCCTTTGCCGAGCATTTCCTGGCCGCCGATGAGGAAGTCCAGCGGTACGAATACATCTTTGCCGGAGTTCGGGCCGTTCATGAATGACGCGCCCAACGGCAAGTGGCGGCGCCCGATTTCCACACCGGCGGTATCGGTCGGAATCAACGCCAGACTGATTCCCAGGTCTTCCTCCTCACCCAGCAGGTGATCCGGGTCGTAGGCCTTGAACGCGAGGCCGAGCAGGGTGGCGACTGGGCCCAGCGTGATGTAACGCTTTTCCCAGTTCAGACGCAGGCCCAAGGTTTCCTTGCCTTCCCATTCACCTTTGCAGATCACCCCGGTGTCGGGCATGGCACCGGCGTCGGAACCCGCCAGTGGTCCGGTCAGTGCGAAGCACGGGATGTCGTCACCGCGCGCCAGTCGTGGCAGGTAATGGTTGCGTTGCTCGTCGGTGCCGTAATGCAGCAGCAGTTCGGCCGGGCCGAGGGAGTTGGGGACCATCACGGTAGAGGCAAGGTCGCCGCTGCGGGTCGCCAGTTTCATCGCCACCTGGGAGTGGGCATAGGCGGAGAAACCCTTGCCGCCGAACTCCTTGGGAATGATCAGGGCGAAGAAGCCGTTTTCCTTGATGTGGGCCCAGGCTTCGGGAGGCAGGTCCATGGTTTGACCGATCTGCCAGTCGCTGACCATGGCGCAGAGTTCTTCGGTCGGGCCGTCGATGAAGGCCTGTTCCTCTTCATTCAGCTGCGCTTTTGGATAGGACAGCAGTTTGTTCCAGTCCGGGCGACCGCTGAACAGTTCGCCATCCCACCACACCGTGCCGGCATCGATCGCATCGCGCTCGGTTTGCGACATCGGCGGCAGGGTTTTCTGGAACCAGCCGAACAGCGGCGCGCTGAAACATTTGCGGCGCAGGTCGGGCAACAACAAGGGCGCTGCGACCGCCGCGATCAACACCCAGAGAACCAGCAGCAACCAGCCTGGCGCGCGGCTGAAAGCGCCCATCGCCACCACGTAAACGGCAACGACGCACAGCGCGGGCAGCGGGGCGATACGACGGTGGGCTAAATACGCAATCCCGACAACCAGAACCAGTATCCACAACAGCAGCATATTTAATCCTCCGTGAAACCAGGGCAAAACCAACTTTCAGAGCTTAGACGGCATCCGCAAAAGAGGGGGGTCAGAGCGATGTGATTGAATTCGTGGGAAACCATGGATGAGTTTTGTAGGCCCGGTGGGCAACAGGCCGCGGAAATCGTTCGTTGGGCGGGCGGCAAAGCGTCCATGTTTGGCCGAAACGTCGTTATCTCTGTGCTGAACGTGTCGCTAGACTCGTGGCTTCCCCAGGAGATTGTTCTCATGCACGAGTATCTGAGTCCCGGCCGCTTCATCGATAGTGACCACCCGTCGGTGGTGGAGTTCGCCGAAAAACATCGCGGCAGCCGTCGCGATCCTCTAGAGCAGGCGATCAATCTCTATTACGCCGTGCGCGAAGCCGTGCGTTACAACCCTTACACCTTCAGTCGCGACCCGGGCACCTTGCGCGGCAGTTATGCGTTGGCCGCGGGGGAGAGTTACTGCGTACCCAAAGCCACACTGCTGGCAGGTGCAGCCCGGCATTGCGGAATTCCCGCCCGGATCGGTCTGGCGGACGTGCGCAATCATTTGTCGACGCCGCGGTTGCTCGAGTTGCTCAAAAGCGATGTGTTCGCCATGCACGGCTATACGGAGCTGTATCTAAACGATCGCTGGGTCAAAGCCACGCCAGCGTTCAACCAAGGCTTGTGCGAACTGTTCAATGTCGCACCACTGGAATTCGACGGCATCAACGACAGCGTTTTCCATCCGTTCAATCGCGACGGCGAGCAGTTGATGGAGTACCTGATCGACCACGGCCAGTTCACCGACGTGCCTGAAGCGTTCTTTTTCGAGCACCTGGAGAAGTGCTATCCGCATCTATTCAGCGACAAAACGCCCGTGCAGCTGGGTGACATGCAGAGCGATTTGAGTCGCGCCTGATCCGGCGTATGCTGCCTGCGCATTCATCCATAAAGAGGCGGTCATGCTGAAGATCTGGGGTCGGAAAAACTCGTCGAATGTCAGAAAACCTTTGTGGGCCGCCGAGGAGCTGGGCCTGGCCTATGAAGCCATCGACGCCGGCGGCGCCTTTGGTGTTGTCGATACGCCGCAGTACCGCGCGATGAACCCCAATGGTCGCGTGCCGGTGATTGAAGACGATGGTTTCGTGCTGTGGGAATCCAACGCCATCGTGCGTTACCTGATGGCTCGCCACGCCAACGGCACCGCCTGGTATCCAGAAGATCTGCAGGCCAGGGCCTCTGCCGACAAGTGGATGGACTGGACCACTTCAAGTTTTGCCGGCCCTTTCCGAACGGTGTTCTGGGGCGTGCTACGCACACCGGAAAGTCAACAGGACTGGCCGGCCATCAACGCCGCGATCAAGGAGTGCGATGGCCTGTTGTCCATGGCCGATCAGGTGCTGGCGACCCAACCGTACCTGTCCGGCGATGAGATCGGCATGGGCGACATTCCTCTGGGCAGTTTCATTTATGCCTGGTTCGAGATGCCGATCGAGCGCGCACCACAGCCTCATCTGCAAGCTTGGTACGCACGCCTGAAACAGCGTCCGGCGTATCAGAAAGCCGTTATGACCGCGTTGACTTAATACTCACTATCGACACACTTGACTGTACTTGTGTGGCGGCGACAAGCACCATTGCGCTCCTGCGCCGCGGTTGTATTAGTCGCCGCCCGCCCTTATTTGTCCCTTTCCTCCCTTCTTGGTGCGTAAATCCGATATGAGTTCCGCTCTGTCCATCCGGCAGCTAACCAAAACCTACGGCAACGGTTTCCAGGCCTTGAGTGGTATCGATCTGGACGTCGCCGAAGGTGACTTTTTCGCCTTGCTCGGCCCTAACGGCGCCGGCAAATCCACCACCATCGGCATTCTCTCGACCCTGGTGAACAAGACCAGCGGGACGGTGAATATTTTCGGTCACGACCTGGACAAGAATCCTGCGCAGCTCAAGCGCTCCATCGGCGTAGTGCCTCAGGAATTCAACTTCAACCAGTTCGAAAAAACCTTCGATATCGTCGTGACACAGGCCGGTTACTACGGCATCCCGCCGAAAATCGCCAAGGAACGCGCCGAGCAATACCTGACCCAACTGGGTCTGTGGGACAAGCGCGATGTCCCGTCGCGTTCACTGTCCGGTGGCATGAAGCGTCGCCTGATGATCGCCCGTGCGCTGGTTCACGAACCGCGCCTGCTGATCCTCGACGAACCGACAGCGGGTGTGGACATCGAACTGCGTCGCTCGATGTGGACCTTCCTCACCGAGCTGAACAAGAAAGGCATCACCATCATCCTCACCACCCACTACCTGGAAGAGGCTGAGCAGTTGTGCCGCAACATCGGCATCATCGATCACGGCACCATCGTCGAGAACACCAGCATGAAACAGTTGCTCAGCCAACTGCATGTGGAAACGTTCCTGCTCGACCTCAAAAACACAGTGCACACCGCGCCGCAGTTGCTCGGCTACCCGACCAAGCTGCTCGACAGCCACACCCTTGAAGTTCAGGTCGACAAGGCCATGGGCATCACCGCGCTGTTCACCCAATTGGCGCAGCAGAACATCGAAGTGCTGAGCCTGCGTAACAAAACCAATCGCCTCGAGGAGTTGTTCGTGTCCCTGGTGGAGAAAAATCTGTCGAAGGTGGCGGTATGAGTTCCGAGCTGCAACCCAACCTCGTTGCCCTCAATACCATCGTTTACCGAGAGGTCAAACGCTTTACCCGGATCTGGCCACAGACGCTGCTGCCGCCGGCAATCACCATGGTTCTGTACTTCGTGATCTTCGGCAATCTGATCGGCCGGCAGATCGGTGACATGGGTGGTTTCACCTACATGGAGTACATCGTGCCGGGGCTGATCATGATGTCGGTGATCACCAACTCCTACGGCAACGTGGTTTCGAGTTTCTTCGGCAGCAAGTTCCAGCGTTCCATCGAAGAATTGATGGTGTCGCCGGTATCGCCGCATACGATTCTGATCGGCTACACCCTGGGCGGCGTGCTGCGCGGCTTGATGGTCGGGATCATCGTGACCCTGCTGTCGCTGTTCTTCACCCATTTGCAGGTGCATCACCTGGGCGTGACCATTCTGGTGGTGGTGCTGACGGCGACGATCTTCTCGCTGCTGGGCTTCATCAACGCCGTGTTTGCGCGCAACTTCGATGACATCTCGATCATCCCGACGTTTGTGCTGACACCGCTGACCTACCTGGGCGGGGTGTTCTACTCGATTTCCTTGCTGCCGCCGTTCTGGCAGACCGTGTCCCTGGCCAACCCGGTGCTGCACATGGTCAACGCGTTCCGTTACGGTATTCTTGGCGTTTCGGACATCAAGATCAGCGTGGCGATCACCTTCATGCTGGTGGCGACCGTGGTGTTGTACATCGGTTGCACACGGCTGCTGGTCAGCGGTCGCGGGATGCGTACCTAAAAGGACGACCGCGTCGCCTTCTTCGTCGGAACGCCGCCCGGAGCCTGCTCGCGAAGGCGACAGCCCAGGCACCACAAAAAAACGGCCTCCAAAAAATGGAGGCCGTTTTGCGTTTACTGCATCCGGTTTTTCTTGCGCCGCTTCCACTGCCGCCCAACCCACCAGCGCCAGTACATCATGGTCAGGCAATAGGCGAGCGCACCCAGCACCAGCCCCGTCACCACTGAACCGAGCAAAAACGGCTGCCAGAGGGAAGAGAGTTCACCGCTGATCCATTCCCAGGTCAGCTCGTCCGGCAAATGGCGGGTAGGAACGTCCATCAGCCAGGCACCGGTCTGGTAAGTGCAAAAGAACACCGCCGGCATGGTGATCGGGTTGGTCAGCCAGACCAGGCTGACCGCAATCGGCAGGTTGCCGCGCACCATGATGGCGAGAATGGCGGCGACCAGCATCTGCAACGGAATCGGCAGGAACGCCGCGAACAGACCAACAGCCATGGCCCGTGCGACGGAATGGCGGTTGAGGTGCCAGAGGTTCGGGTCATGCAGCAGGGTGCCGAGAAAGCGTAAGGACTTGTGTTCCCTGATGCTGGTCGGGTCTGGCATATAACGTTTGAATAAGCGCCGGGGCATAAGGCTTCTCGGTCGGTTAAGGCGGCAAGTATGTCTGGATTCTATGCACCGCCCATTCAGACTTTGTGACAATTAATAACGATGCCCGTGCGGTTAGCCGGCTATGCCTAGGAGGGGACTCTCAAGGACGGGCGTATGCGCACAGGGATGATGGCGCTGGCGTTGGGTCTGTTGATCCTGCGTTTTTTACCGGTATTACCGCCGGTCTGGTTATGGATGTTGCTGCCGGTGATCGGTTTGATGTTGCTGCCGTTTCGCAGCTATCCACTGGCATTTTTGCTGTTCGGCTTCAGTTGGGCATGCGCGAATGCACAGTGGGCGCTGGATGATCGGTTGCCGATGAGCCTCGATGGCGAAACCCGTTGGGTTGAAGGTCGGGTGACGGGATTGCCCCAGAACAATGAGGCAGCCGTGCGCTTTGAGTTGGCGGACGCCCGGTCGCGACACGGCAAGGTGCCGCAACTGCTGCGCCTGGCCTGGTATGACGGGCCGCCGGTCAACAGCGGCGAACAATGGCGACTGGCGGTCAAGTTGAAGCGTCCTGCGGGGCTGCTCAATCCCCATGCCTTCGATTACGACGCCTGGCTGCTGGCGCAACGCATCGGCGCTACGGGGACGGTCAAGGCTGGCGAGCGGCTGATGGAGGCCCGGTGGGCCTGGCGCGACGGCATTCGCCAGCGTTTGCAGGCCGTGGATGCCCAGGGGCGAACGGGTGCGCTGACGGCGTTGGTGCTGGGGGATGGCGGCGGGCTGAGTCGCGAAGATTGGCAAGTGCTGCAAGACACTGGCACCGTCCATCTGTTGGTGATTTCCGGACAGCACGTCGGTTTGTTGGCAGGGCTGGTGTATCTGCTGATCGCCGGACTGGCCCGTTATGGCCTGTGGCCGAAACGCTTGCCTTGGCTGCCGTGGGCCTGTGGACTGGCGTTCGCGGCGGCGCTTGGTTACGGGCTGCTGGCCGGTTTCGAGGTGCCGGTGCGGCGGGCCTGCGTGATGATCGGCCTGGTGCTGTTGTGGCGCCTGCGATTTCGTCACCTCGGCGCCTGGTGGCCGCTGTTGCTGGCGCTCGACGGCGTTTTGCTGCTCGACCCGCTGGCGAGTCTGCAACCGGGTTTCTGGTTGTCATTCGCAGCGGTGGCGGTGTTGATCTTCACCTTCGGTGGTCGGCTGGGCCCATGGCGTTGGTGGCAAACCTGGACCCGCGCCCAATGGCTGATCGCGATCGGTCTGTGCCCGTTGCTGCTGGTGCTCGGGTTGCCGATCAGTCTCAGCGGGCCGGTGGCCAATTTGCTGGCGGTGCCGTGGATCAGTCTGGTCGTGCTACCTCCGGCATTGCTGGGTACGTTGTTTTTACCTCTTCCTTACGTGGGCGAAGGGCTGCTGTGGTTGGCAGGAGGTTTGATCGATCTTTTGTTCAAGTGCCTGACGCTGATGGCCGGGCATTTGCCCGCGTGGGTGCCGGTGGCGATCCCGTTGTGGATATGGGCACTCGGCACACTCGGTGCCTTTCTACTATTAATGCCTCGAGGTGTGCCATTTCGCTCGTTGGGTTGGCCGATGCTGTTGTTGCTGGTTTTTCCACCCCGGCACGTCTTGCCTGAAGGCATGGCCGAAATCTGGCAGCTGGATGTCGGCCAGGGTTTGGCCATCCTGGTGCGCACCCGCCATCACACGCTGTTGTATGACACCGGGCCACGTTTCGGCGATTTCGACCTGGGCGAGCGGGTGGTGCTGCCGTCATTACGCAAACTGGGTGTGGAGGGGCTCGATTTGATGCTGATCAGCCATGCCGACGCCGATCATGCGGGCGGCGCCCGGGCCGTTGCCAATGGCCTGCCGGTGAAACGGGTGGTCAGTGGCGATCCCCTGGCGCTGCCGGCCGAGTTGCAGGCAGAAGGCTGCGAGAGCGGCAAGCAATGGGTCTGGGATGATGTGAGGTTCCAGCTCTGGCAATGGTCTTCCGCCCGCGACAGCAATCAAAAATCCTGCGTCCTGCAGATCGAAGCCAACGGTGAGCGTATGTTACTGACCGGTGATATAGACGCCGCAGCCGAGCGGGCGCTGCTCGACAGTCCGTTGGCCGTCACCACCGATTGGTTGCAGGCGCCGCACCACGGCAGTCGCAGTTCATCATCGATGGCGCTGCTTACCGGGCTGCAACCCAAAGCAGTGCTGATCTCCCGCGGCCAGGGCAATTCATTCGGTCATCCCCATCCTACGATCATGGCGCGCTATCAAAAGCGCGGCATATCGATCCATGACAGCGCCGAACAGGGTGCCATCCGTCTGCAACTGGGACACTTCAAGCCGCCATGGACGATGCGTCAAGAACGGCGTTTCTGGCGCTCTGCGCAATGACTCGGAGTGATTAAAGCCCGACCGGATGCGACATCACGGTCTTCGGTGCATGGACCCCCTATGTTAGAGTGGCGCACTTTTTCGAGGGGACTATCACTGTGTGGGAATTGGTCAAATCCGGCGGATGGATGATGATACCGATCATTCTGAGTTCCATCGCAGCCATGGCGATCGTCGCCGAACGTCTCTGGACCCTGCGAGCCAGCCGTGTGACCCCGGAGCATTTGCTCGGGCAGGTCTGGGTCTGGATCAAGGACAAACAACTCAATAAAGACAAGCTCAAGGAACTGCGTGCCAACTCTCCGTTGGGCGAGATCCTGGCTGCCGGCCTGGCCAACTCCAGGCATGGTCGCGAGATCATGAAAGAGTGCATTGAAGAAGCCGCCGCGCGAGTGATTCACGAGCTCGAACGCTACATCAATGCGCTGGGCACCATCGCCGCCATGGCCCCGTTGCTGGGTCTGTTGGGGACGGTGTTGGGCATGATCGATATCTTCAGCGCATTCATGGGCTCGGGCATGACCACCAACGCCGCCGTGTTGGCCGGTGGTATCTCCAAGGCGCTGATAACCACAGCCGCAGGCTTGATGGTCGGTATCCCATCGGTGTTCTTCCACCGTTTCCTGCAACGCCGGATCGATGAACTGGTGGTGGGCATGGAGCAAGAAGCGATCAAACTGGTCGAAGTGGTACAGGGCGATCGTGATGTTGACCTGAATGGGGGCAAAGCGTGAAATTCCGCCGCAAGCAACGGGAGAATGTGGACATCAACCTCGCGTCGCTGATCGACGTGGTGTTTATCCTGCTGCTGTTTTTCGTGGTCACCACCACGTTTACCCGTGAAACCCAGTTGCGCGTTGATCTGCCGGAAGCGGTCAGCGGTTCGCCTGCCGAAGACCAGCAGGTCAAGCATCTGGACGTTGCCATCAGCGCCGAGGGCGTATTTTCGGTGAACAACCAATTGTTGTCGAAAAACGATCTGGCCACGCTGATGGACGCGCTGCAGAAAGAATCCAGTGGCGACACCAACCTGCCGCTGTCCATCAGCGCTGATGGCAAGACTCAGCATCAGTCCGTCATTACCGCCATGGACGCCGCCGGTAAACTCGGTTTCAGTCACCTGCGCATGACCACTGTCGAGGCGGCGCCGCCCGCGCCCTGATGGCCATGTCCGATCGCTTGCTCGCCGCGTGGTACCAAGGTCATCCGGCCCTGAAGTTGTTACAGCCGCTGGAGTGGCTGTATCGGCGCGTGGTCATGAACAAGCGCAAGCGTTTTCTGGCGGGTGAGGGCGAGATCTATCAACCGCCGGTGCCGCTGATCGTGGTCGGTAACATCACCGTCGGCGGCACCGGCAAGACGCCGCTGATTCTCTGGATGATCCAGCACTGCCAGCGCAGCGGTTTGCGGGTCGGCGTGGTCAGCCGGGGTTACGGCGCCAAACCGCCACAACTGCCGTGGCGGGTTGAGGCGGATCAAAGCGCCGAGATCGCAGGCGACGAACCGCTGTTGATCGTCCAGCGCACCGGCATTGCGTTGATGATCGATCCCGACCGCAGCCGAGCCGTCAAAGCGCTGCTGGCGAGTGAACCGCTGGACCTGATCCTGTCCGACGACGGCATGCAGCATTACCGACTGGCCCGGGACCTTGAACTGGTGTTGATCGACGCCGCCCGCGGCTTGGGCAACCAGCGTTGCCTGCCCGCCGGGCCGTTGCGCGAACCGGTTGAGCGTCTGCAAAGCGTCGACGCGGTGCTGTACAACGGTGCCGATGCTGATCGCGATGGCGGTTTTGCCTTCCAGCTTCAACCCACCGAACTGGTCAATCTGCACAGCGGCGAGCGGCGTCCCCTCGACCACTTTCCCGCTGGCCAGGCGCTGCACGCGGTGGCCGGGATCGGCAATCCGCAGCGTTTCTTCACAACCCTCGAAACGCTACACTGGCAGCCAGTTCCGCATGCGTTTGCCGACCACGCCGAATACAGCGTGCAGGCCTTGAATTTCACGCCGTCATTGCCGTTGGTGATGACCGAAAAGGACGCGGTGAAGTGCCGTGCCTTCGCCGCTGCCGATTGGTGGTACCTGGCGGTCGATGCTGCGCCATCGCCGGCCTTCGTGGCCTGGTTCGATACGCAGCTGATGCGCCTGTTGCCGGCTCGTCTTTTGCCTTAAATCCGTTTTTATCCAGGGAATGCTCATGGACACCAAATTGCTCGATATCCTCGCTTGCCCGGTCTGCAAAGGCCCGCTCAAGCTCAGTGCCGACAAAACCGAGCTGATCAGCAAGGGCGCGGGTCTCGCTTACCCGATTCGCGACGGCATCCCGGTGATGCTGGAAACCGAAGCCCGCACCCTGACCACCGACGAGCGTCTGGATAAATGACCACAGCCTTTACCGTTGTCATTCCATCGCGTTACGCCTCCACCCGCTTGCCGGGCAAGCCGCTGCTGCTGATCGCCGGCAAGCCGATGATCCAGCACGTCTGGGAGCAGGCGAGCAAAAGCAGCGCTCAGCGCGTGGTGGTCGCCACTGACGATGCGCGCATCGTTGAGGCCTGCAAAGGGTTTGGTGCCGAGGTGGTGCTGACCCGCGAAGATCACAATTCCGGTACCGATCGTCTGGCCGAAGTCGCCACGAAACTGGGCCTGGCGCCCGATGCCATTGTGGTGAACGTTCAGGGTGACGAACCGCTGATCCCGCCGAGTGTGATCGATCAGGTGGCTGCCAACCTGGCCGCCCACACCGAAGCGCGCATGGCCACGCTGGCTGAGCCGATCGAAGACGTGGGAACCCTGTTCAACCCCAACGTGGTCAAGGTTGTCAGCGACCTTAATGGCCTGGCGCTGACCTTCAGTCGTGCCACGTTGCCGTGGGCCCGCGACGCGTTCGCCAAAAGCCGCGAGCAATTGCCGGAAGGCGTGCCGTATCGTCGGCATATCGGCATTTATGCCTACCGCGCCGGTTTCCTGCATGACTTCGTCAGCTGGGGCCCGTGCTGGCTGGAAAACACCGAATCCCTGGAACAGCTGCGTGCCCTGTGGCACGGCGTGCGGATTCACGTCGCCGACGCCTTGATCGCACCGCCCACCGGCGTCGACACGGTTGAAGACCTTGAGCGCGTTCGTCGCCTGCTGGAGGCCTGATGCGGGTTTTGTTTGTCTGCCTGGGCAATATCTGCCGTTCGCCCACGGCTGAAGGCGTGTTGCGACAAAAACTGCGTGAAGCGGGGCTGGCCGATCAAATCGAAGTCGCCTCCGCCGGCACCGGTGACTGGCACGTCGGCAAGGCGCCGGACAAGCGCAGCCAGGCGGCGGCGAAACTGCGCGGTTATGACCTGTCCGCTCAGCGCGCCCAGCAAGTGAGCCGGGCTGATTTCGCCACCTACGACCTGATTCTGGCGATGGACCACAGCAACCTGCGCAACCTCAAGGCCTTGCAACCGGCCAAGGGCAAAGCCGAACTGGATCTGTTTTTACGTCGCTACCCGTCGGAAATCGATGAAGTGCCGGATCCGTATTACGACGGCGACCAAGGCTTTGAGCAGGTGCTGGACCTGATCGAGCGTGCCAGTGATTTGCTGGTGATCGAATTGAAGGGACGGTTATGAGTTTGCAGGTTCAACCCCGGGTTTCGCTCAAACCGTACAACAGCTTTGGTGTCGACGTTCAGGCCCGGCTATTTGCCGAGGCCCATAGCGATGCCGACGTGCGTGAAGCCCTGGCCTATGCGGTGGAGCATGACGTGCCGCTGCTGGTGATTGGCGGTGGCAGCAATTTGCTGCTGACGGCCGATATCCAGTCCCTGGTGCTGCGCATGGCCACGCGCGGGATTCGCATCCTCAGTGATGATGGCAGCAAGGTCGTGATCGAAGCCGAGGCCGGCGAGCCTTGGCATCCGTTCGTGCAGCACACCCTGGCGCAGGGATTGTCGGGCCTGGAAAACCTCAGCCTGATTCCCGGAACCGTCGGCGCGGCACCGATGCAGAACATCGGTGCCTATGGTGTGGAGATCAAAGACGTTTTCGCCGGCCTGACCGCCCTCGATCGCCAGACTGGCGACTTGCGGGACTTTACGCTGGAGGAATGCAACTTCGCCTACCGCGACAGCCTGTTTAAACAGGAGCCGGGGCGTTGGTTGATCCTGCGGGTTCGTTTCATCCTGGACCGCGCCGCGCACCTGCATCTGGAGTACGGCCCGGTGCGTCAGCGCCTGACCGAGCAAGGCATCGATCACCCGACCGCCACCGATGTCAGCCAGGCGATTTGCAGCATCCGCAACGAAAAGCTTCCGGACCCGGCAGTGCTCGGCAATGCCGGCAGCTTCTTCAAGAATCCTTTGGTGCCAGCGACGCTCGTCACGCAACTCAAAGGTGAATACCCGGATCTGGTGGCCTACGCACAACCCGACGGGCAGATGAAACTGGCGGCGGGCTGGCTGATCGAGCGGGCCGGCTGGAAAGGTTTCCGTGATGCCGACGCCGGCGTGCATAAATTGCAGGCGTTGGTGCTGGTCAACTACGGCAACGCGACCGGTCTGCAATTGCTGAGCCTGGCGCAACGCATCCAGAAAGACATTTCAGAACGTTTTCATGTCGACCTGGAAATGGAGCCCAATCGGTATTGAGGCTAAGCTTTCAAGACTGATTTCAAAGCCCTGCACACGTTTAACTGTGCAGGGCTTTTTTGTTAATGCTGGGTTAACTTAGCCACCTAACGATGCAAACGTTTGCTCCATCAAAGGCCCGATGCAGATGCTACCGTCCGCATAAGAGAGCCTCATTAGCCTGAGCCGATCTGCGTGATGCCAACCGCCAACCCCAGGCGGCAGATTGCTCGACCCCATAACCAATAACTATGCGGGCGTGCCCATGATTACCCTGAAGCTCAATGGTCAAGACCATCAACTCGATGTCACCGAGGACATGCCGCTGCTCTGGGCAATTCGCGACGTGGCCGGCTACAACGGCACCAAATTCGGCTGCGGCATGGGTCTGTGCGGCGCCTGCACCATCCATATCGAAGGCGCCCCGGCGCGCAGTTGCATCACGCCGATCGGTTCGGTGGTCGGCCAGAACGTGACCACCATCGATAACCTGCACGCCGACCCGGTCGGGCAAGTCGTCCAGCAAGCCTGGCTCGACACCGCTGTGGCCCAGTGCGGTTTCTGCCAAGGCGGGCAGATCATGTCGGCGACAGCGCTGCTCAAGACCAACCCCAACCCCAGCGACGAACAGATCGAAGAGGCGATGGTCGGCAACATTTGCCGCTGCGGCACTTACAACCGCATCAAGACTGCCATCCGCCAGGCATCCACTCACCTGAAGGAGGCCAAGGCATGAGCCAGTTACCGAATGACTTTGCGCTGAGCAACCTCAGCCGCCGTGGCTTCCTCAAGGGGGTCGGTGCCACCAGTGCGTTGGTTCTGGTTGCGAGCTGGGGCTGGCAAGACGCTTTTGCTGCAGAGAAAGAGAAAAAATTCGGCGCCGACGGCATGCCCAACGGCTGGATCGACGATCCCAAGGTGTACGTCAGCATCGCCGCTGACGGCATAGTGACGGTGGTCTGCAACCGTTCGGAAATGGGCCAGGGTGTGCGTACCAGTCTGACGATGGTGGTGGCCGATGAACTGGAAGCCGACTGGGCGATGATGAAAGTACAACAGGCGCCGGGCGACGAAGTGCGTTTCGGCAACCAGGACACCGATGGTTCGCGCAGCATGCGCCACTGGTACGAGCCGATGCGCCGCTGCGGTGCTGCCGCGCGGACCATGCTTGAACAAGCCGCTGCCGAACAGTGGAAAGTGCCGGTCAGCGAATGCCATGCACAGTTGCATAAAGTCATCCATAAACCGTCCGGTCGTGAATTGGGTTACGGCGCCTTAGCCGCCGCGGCCGGTGCGTTGGCAGTGCCAGCGCGTGACAGCCTGCGGCTCAAGCAGTCGTCGGAGTTCCGCTACATCGGCAAGGAAGGCACCAAGGCGATCGACGGTGCCGACATCGTCAATGGCCGCGCCATTTACGGTGCAGACGTGCATTTCGACGGCATGCTCTACGCCACCATTGCGCGCCCTGCGGTGTACGGTGGCAAGGTTAAATCCGTCGACTCCAGCGCCGCGATGAAAGTCCCAGGCGTGATCAAGGTCGTGCAGATCGAAGGTCATCCGCTGCCGTCGGAGTTTCAGCCGTTGGGCGGCGTGGCCGTGGTGGCCAGTAATACCTGGGCGGCGATCAAGGGCCGCGAGGCGTTGAACATCGAGTGGGATGATGGTCCTAACGCCAGTTATGACTCGATCGCCTACCGCAAGGAACTGGAAGCCGCGTCCCTCAAACCCGGCAAAGTGGTGCGCAATACCGGCAACATCGACGAGGCCATGGGCAGTGCCAACAGCACGCTCGAAGCATCCTATTACCTACCGCACCTCACGCAAGCGCCCATGGAGCCGATGGTCGCCATCGCCCGCTTCAAGGACGGTGTGTGCGAAGCCTGGGCCCCAAGCCAGGCACCACAAGTCACCCGCGAGCGAATTGGCGAGCGCCTCGGTATCCCGTTCGATAACGTCACCTTTAACGTTACTTTGCTGGGCGGCGGTTTCGGTCGTAAATCCAAACCGGACTTCATCATCGAAGCGGCCATCCTTGCCAAGGAATTCCCCGGCAAGGCAGTGCGGGTGCAATGGACGCGTGAAGACGACATCCACTGCTCGTATTTCCACACGGTGTCGGCCGAGTACCTGAAAGCCAGCCTGAACAAGGACGGCCTGCCGTCCGGCTGGTTGCACCGCACCGTGGCGCCGAGCATCACTGCGCTGTTCGCGCCGGGCATGAACCACGAGGCGGCCTTCGAGCTGGGCATGGGCTTTACCAACATGGCGTACGCGATTCCCAATGTGCGTCTGGAAAACCCGGAAGCGGCGATTCACACTCGAGTCGGCTGGTATCGCTCGGTGTCGAACATTCCCCACGGTTTTGCGATTCAGAGCTTTGTCGATGAGCTGGCCCATAAGGCTGGCGAGGATCCGCTCAAGTACCAGATCAAATTGCTCGGCCCGGACCGGCAGATCGATCCACGCACCTTGAGTGAAGAGTGGAACTACGGCGAGTCCCCCGAGCGTTATCCGATCGACACGGCGCGGATGCGTACGGTGCTGGAAACCGCTGCCAAAGCCGCCGGTTGGGGCCGTGAGTTGCCCAAGGGCCGAGGCCTGGGCCTGGCGGTGCATTACAGCTTCGTGACCTATGTGGCGGCAGTGATTGAGGTCGAAGTCAAAGACGACGGCACGCTGATCGTGCACAAGGCCGACATCGCGGTGGATTGCGGTCCGCAGATCAACCCCGAGCGGATTCGTGCGCAGTTCGAAGGCGCCTGTGTCATGGGCCTGGGCAACGCGGTACTGGGGGAAATCAGCTTCAAGGACGGCAAGGTCCAGCAGGACAACTTCCACATGTACGAGGTGGCGCGCATGTCCCTGGCGCCGAAGGAAGTCGCGGTTCATCTGGTCACGCCGCCAGGCGATGTGCCATTGGGCGGTGTCGGTGAACCGGGCGTGCCACCGATTGCGCCAGCGCTGTGCAACGCAATCTTTGCCGCCACCGGCAAGCGCATCCGCAACCTGCCGGTTCGCTATCAGCTGCAAGGTTGGCAGAAGGCGCAGGCCTGATGGACAGCGTCGATCTGAACGTTCTGCGCAGCGTGCTGGAATGGCGCCGCGCCGGTCAGCGGGTGGTGTTGTACAGCGTGGTCCAGACCTGGGGCACCGCCCCTCGGGCACCTGGCGCCATGCTGGCGTTGCGTGAAGACGGCGTGGTGATTGGCTCGGTGTCCGGTGGTTGTGTTGAAGACGATTTGATTGCCCGGCTGCACGACGGTCGTATTCCAGCCGATGGGCCGCCGGTGCAATTGATCACTTACGGCGTCACCCGTGAAGAGGCGGCTCGCTTCGGTTTGCCGTGCGGTGGCACCTTGCGCCTGACCGAGGAGCGGGTCGGCGACCCGGCTTGGGTCGCCGAGTTGCTGGCGCGCTGCGAGGCGCATGAAATCGTTGCTCGCTCGCTCTGTGTCGAGACGGGTGAAGTCATGCTGCAACCGGCTGACAAGACCGATGTGCTGACGTTCGATGGCAAGACGTTGCGGGCCATTTACGGTCCGCGTTGGCGGCTGTTGCTGATCGGTGCGGGGCAGTTGTCCCGTTATGTGGCCGAGATGGCGCGGCTGCTGGATTTCGAAGTGCTGATCTGCGACCCACGCACCGAGTTCGTTTATGGTTGGGAAGAGCAGCACGGGCGATTTGTTTCGGGCATGCCCGATGAAGCGGTG
This sequence comes from Pseudomonas sp. LB3P25, assembly GCF_054897985.1. Taxonomy (NCBI): domain Bacteria; kingdom Pseudomonadati; phylum Pseudomonadota; class Gammaproteobacteria; order Pseudomonadales; family Pseudomonadaceae; genus Pseudomonas; species Pseudomonas sp. LB3P25. Next base: position 1,939,296 of record NZ_CM142711.1, read on the forward strand.
CTCAGCATCCAGACCGACGAGCGTACGGCCATCGTCGCGCTGACCCACGATCCTCGACTCGATGACATGGCGCTGCTCACGGCGCTGGATTCCAGGGCGTTTTATGTCGGTGCGCTGGGCTCGCGGATCAACAGCTTGAAGCGCCGGGAGAACCTGGCTCAGCTAGGCTTGTCACAGCAGGCCATCGAGCGGCTGCATGGCCCGATCGGTTTGCACATCGGCAGCCACACACCGGCGGAAATCGCTTTGTCGCTGCTGGCCGAAATCGTGGCGATTAAAAACGGCGTCGAGCTCAAGCAGAAGAAGCCGTTGCAGGAGGTCGTATGAGTGAACCTATCGGCGTCATCGTGTTGGCGGCGGGGCAGGGCAGTCGGTTTCGGCAGGAGGCTGGTGCCGACAAGGACAAGTTGGTGGCGGATTGTACGGGGCGCGAGGGTGCTGTTCATTCGATGATCGAGCAAGTGCTGGTGAATTTGCCGGTCTCCCTTGAGAAGCGCGTCTTGGTGACCACTGTGGATCGACCGCAAGTGATCCGCATGGCCAAGGCCTATGGCTGCGAGATTGTGCTGATCGAGTCGACGGGGATGGGAGACAGCATCGCCGCCGGGGTGGCGGCGTGTCCGCAGCTCAGTGGCTGGCTGATTGTGCTGGGGGATATGCCGTTTATCTTGCCGTCGAGTATCGAACGGGTGTTGGCGGGGATTGCTGAGGACGCCGTCAGTGTTCCGGTGCATCAAGGCGAGTATGGGCATCCGGTGGGGTTTGGGCGCAGCTTTGCTCCGGCGTTGATGGCGTTGTCCGGTGATCGAGGTGCCAAGGCGTTGTTTGCGCAGGCGAGGGTGGTCGAGGTGGCGGTGGACGATCCTGGGGTGTTGTGGGATGTGGATGTGCCTGCTTCGCTGGTTTATCAATAAGGGTTGTCAGCGGGATTGCCATTGCGCATTCCTCGAATAGTCAGCCTTTTCTTTCGCTCATTCGTATTTATCGATGGGTGCCAGATATAAAACTCGTTATTCAGCGGGTTTTATCCGACATACGATCATGTGGCGTGCGGAGTTCACAGTTGGGGTGAATATCCGGTCAGTACTCATTAGAAAAAAAGAGCCTACATGATAAAGCACTATCTGGATGCGTCGGTCACTGTCAGTCCTTTAGAACTGGACAGTGACATACAGGAGTTGGGGGCGTTGGAGCGGGCGTTAAGTTCTGCAGATGTTTTTCAACCTGTTCCTCGTTATGTCAAAACGCTTCGACAACTTAGAAAAGCTTCGCAAACGATCAGTTGTCATCGTGACGAAATCAAGTTCGGGGTCACTTTTGGCGAACGTCTAAAAGAACTGGGTGATGACTTCGGTTTGCCTGCGGAGCACTTCTCGGTCAATACCACTGGTTCCCCACTGCTCGTCAATGAGCAGATCGGGGAGCACTTGATTTCGCCTACTCACTTTGAAAACGGTGCGTACTTCAGCCATCCCCATGCCGACCATCAACTCGAGCACTGCGCGGATGAGTTGCCGTCGATCAAAATTGGTCAGTATGTGCGTTTTGGTCGTAACGCTGCGGTCAACGCCGGCGGCGATGTGGATATTGGCGACGGTGTCTGGCTGTCGCCGGGGAGTCAGTTGCTGCGCCAGGACCATGATCCTTATGGCCGGCTCTCCATCGGCTCGAGAACCGTCGCGATGACGCGACTGCCGCCGGTGCGACTGTGTGATTACGCGTGGGTCGGGCGCGAAGCGATCGTGGGCTGGAACGCGGATTACCTGGGCAAGGCCAGCATCGTCGGGATCCGTTCCTTTCTCAATACCTGGGTCGGTGACTACTCTATCGTTGGCGATCAGGGGAAAGTCCTGCAATACCTGCCGTTCAAGGCTCACCTCATGGAAACCTATCAACCGTCGATCCAGCAGACGCTGCAAGTCAGCGATTGGGCCGCGATCAATTCGGACTGGTTGATGATCTATCGCGACACTGAGAAGCGCGATACGCCGCCGTTACCCGCCCCCCTGGCGGAGTATCTCGACACACCGGGCAAGAAATCGGTGTTGCTGATCTCGCCGGCCAATAACGCCCAGCTTCAAGCGTTCGCCCGACACAGTCTCGATGTCATCTCCAGTTCCCGGCAGTCGTTTGCCCACCACTTGCAGTGGGCGCAGGACTACGGCCACAAGCAGCTCAGATTACGCGCCGACCTGGATTTTTCGAGATTGCCCTTTGCCTCTGCCGGCGACTTTCACTATCGCCGCCGCTTGGGTTACTCATTGATTGTCGCTAACAGTTCGCCTGTCGACGCTGAGCCTTGCCGAGTCTATGTCAATGAGCTGGCCCGGGTACTGGCGTCGCAGGCACTGATGTTGGTGCCCATCACTGATGTATTGCAGGCGCAATTGTCTGTCTTTCAAGACTTGTTCCATCTGCAAGGGGAAGTCGAGTTCGACGGCGTCTCTTTCATGTTAATGAAGAAACTCTAACGGAGGCGTCAATGCCGTACTTATTACTCTCACTCGCTGCCGTGTTCTGGGGCGGGAACTATGTTGTCGGAAAGTTGATGGTCGTGGATGTCGATCCGGTGTTGCTGTCGCAACTTCGATGGTTGATCACCAGTGCGTTACTGCTGTTGATTAACTATAAAGCCGTGGTCGCCAGTTTGCCGGCCGCGCGTAAGTCATGGCTGACTCTTGTGATGTTAGCGGTCTGCGGCCAAGTTATATTTCCGTTGACGTTATATATCGGCTTGCAATACACCAGCTCTTTGAACGCGGCGATTTATCTGTCGGCCACCCCATGTCTGGTACTGGCTCTCAATCGTTTCGTTTTTGGTGACTTCATCTCCAGGTCGAACATGCTTGGGGTGGTCATCAGTACGGTCGGTGTGTTCTGGCTGGTGACCATGGGGCATCTTTCCGATTTGAGCTTTCTGGAGGGCTTCAACAAAGGTGATTTCTGGACCATGGCCTCGGCCGCCAGTTGGGCTGTCTATTGTTCCTTTTTGCGGACAAAGCCCAAAACCATCGCCGGCAACGCATTCGTGACGTATTGCGCGGTGGTGGGGGCGCTGTGCCTGATTCCGTTCAGCCTCGGGGTTTGGGTCTTGCATCCTGAATCGACCTTTAGTTTGGGACAGGGCGCAGCACCCTGGCTTGGCCTTGCGTATCTGGTGATCTTCCCGTCCTGGCTGTCGTACTTGTTCTGGAGCAAAGGGATCGGTGAAATCGGCGCCACCCGTGGCGAGATCTTCACTCATCTGGTGCCACTGTCTGGAGGGCTGTTCAGTATTGTGTTCCTGGACGTACAACTGCACGCCTATCACTTGGTCAGTCTGGTGCTGATTGTATTTGGGGTGATCCTTTGTTCGATCAAACGGCGGGCACCGGTGGCACTGCGCACGGAGGCCGCGTAATGGACAGAATCATCGATTCGGTCGACCGACACGGTGTTCGGTGGGTGGGCCTTGTACAAGGCAAGGAGGCATCGGCCGCAGTCTGGCAAGTCGAGGGTGTCGAGAACTCTCAGGCGTTGGCCGTGCGGTTCATGCGCAGCAAGCAATCCTGGGAGCACTTCAAAAGCGGCTTGTCCCTTGCTGCGGTGCCGCTTGAGTCACTGCCTTCAATGACTTTTAACGTGCCGCTGCGGCCTGCTCATGATGCCGCATGCATGGTGAGCGGTTTCGGTTACACCCACCGTTCAGTCAATGGTCTGGCCATGCCCGAACGGTCCTCTCCCGACTGGTACTACAAAGGCAATGGCAAGGGGCTGGTGGCGGCTTCCCGGGCGATCAAGTCGCCGTGTCATGCCAGCGGGGCAGGGATCGAGATCGAGTATGCGTGTGTGTACCTCATCGACGACTGCCGAAACCCGCGCTACATCGGCTACACCTTGGCGGTAGATTTCTCTGACCCGGTGCTGCGTCACACTCAGCCCGGGCTGGCCGGTCTTTCCAAGTTGCGCAATACCGCGTTGTGCCACGAACTGGTGATCGCCGAACCACCACGCCACTCGGTGGTGAGGAGTTCGATAGTCCGCAGCGGAAAAACCGTGTGGGACAAGCAGTCGCTATTGGGGTTGGACCAACTGATGTTTGCCAAAAATGAACTCGAAGCCCTGTTGTTTCAGCATGAAGAGCTCTGCGAGGCCGGTACGATCCACTACGTTTTGCTCGGTGCTTCATTAAGTACCGACAAGGATGCCTTCGAGCTGCAACACGGTGATGTCATTCAGGCAAGCAGCCTGGAGGATGGGCTGCAATTGTCCAACCTCTTCGAGGATGAAGTGGTGCGTCAATCGTGTAACTGTTGACGAGTTGCCCGGCCCGTTACCCCGCAGCTGCCGTCATCGCCAGCCGGGCCGGTTTTTCGAAGTCCAGCACCCATTGCGCCAGCGCCCTGGGTGCCGGTTTGCCGGGGTGGTCGAAAAATACGAATTCAGTCGTTAGCGAGGCATATGAACCGCTCAGGAAATAAGTCTGCACCTGTTCACTGCGACAGCACGAATCAACCAGTGACAAAGGCACCAGAGCGACGCCCACGCCATTGATTACATTTGAAAACAACAGCGGATAAGAGCCGCACTCGATGATCTTTTCCGGGGTAATGTTGCCCATCAGAAACAGTTCGTCGAGATTGCGTTGCGAAGCGCTGCGCCGGCTATTGACCAGAAATACCTGACCGCTGAACGCTTTCAAGTCCTGGATGGCAGGCTGTGTCGCGCTGTAGATCAGGGCCAACGGATCGTTGAACAACGTCACCCGGCGATAATGCGAAGGTGCAAAGCCGGCCCCGACAATCACCGCGTCGAGTTTGCCGGCCTCAAGATCCTTGAGCAGTGACTGTGTGTTGCCAATGCTGACATCGACCTCCAGGCCGTCGGGATTGGCAACGATGCTTTGCAACAGGTTCTGGCGAGTAATGGTGAGGTTTTCAATAACCCCCAAGCGAACCCGCGATTCGGTTTTTGCCTGATTCAGACAGGCTTGGGCGCGAGCCACCAGATCGAGGATTTGTGAGGCGTAGGCATAGAACTCCTTGCCTTGAGGCGTCATCGTGATACCGCGGCCAGAGCGTTCGAACAATTTGGTATCCAGCCGTGATTCGAGTGTCTTGATACGGAAGGAAATACTGGATTGAGCGCGGTTCAACCTGATTGCTGCTTGCGTGACGCTGCCATAGTCCACAATCGCTTTGAAAGCGTCCAGTTCAGCAATTTCCATAGTCATGCACTCTTTGCTCCTTGACGGCCGAAGGCTTTCGGACCGTGGCAGGGCCTGCTATGAGCCTTGCGACCGCTCTATTCTGCCCGTTACACGGCCTGTTCGTAATACTTGCTTACAAATATTTAAGCGAGTGTTCAGTGAGCAGCGCAAGAACTCCGGATCAAATCGTGCTTCACCTTGGCGGGGTATCGGGTTTTACAGGCGAAAAAAAGCCCCGCCTGGATCACCAGGCGGGGCTTTTTAGTGGCCGATGGAATCAGACGAAGGGTTTAGGTTCGTGTTCTTTTTCCTGGGCTTGTTCGTGTTGCTCTACCGCTTCCTGAACGGAGCGCGGTGCTTCTTCGATCACCGATACAGCTGGCTCAGCCGGTTCCGCTGGAGCAGGAACGGCCTCGACTACTTCAGCAACAACCGGTGCAGGCTCTGCAGCCACAACCGCTTCAACCGGAGCTGCAGCGGCAGCCAGTTCGGCTTCCTTCTGCAGACGCTCGGCTTCACGCTTGCGGCGACGCACTTCACGTGGGTCGTTCGGCGCACGGCCGCTTGGCGTCAGGGAGCTGACCGGAGCAATTTCGACTTCCGGTGCAGCCACTTCGGCAACAACCGGCGTTTCAACCACAGGAGCAGGCTCAGGCTCGGCAGCAGCAACCACTGGCTCGGACACCATGGCCTCGGCTTCTGGCGCTTCGGCGGCGGCTGGCTCGGCAACCCAGTTGAACGCGGTTTGCTCTTCGCGAACTTCACGGACAGCTTCGGTTACTGTTTCGGTTACTGTTTCGGCAGCCGGTTCTGCGGCAACCACTGGCTCAGCGGCAGCTTCAAATACAGGCTGTGCTTCACGAACCGGGGCCACTTCGATTTCCGGAGCGGGGGTGGCTTCGACCGGAGTCGTTGCTTCAACCACTGGCGCTTCCACTGGAGCAGTTTCCAGGGTGGCGGCAGTAGCGCGTTCGGCTTGCTCGTTAGCCTGTGCTTCGGCTGGAGCGCTGATCACGGTGCTGGCAACGGCTGCGGTAACAGCCAGGCCGGCGGCCAGATCGGCAGCGCTTGGCGCTTCGTTGGTTTCGGCAGCTTCGTTACCTTCGGCGGACTCGGATTCTTCCGAACCTTCGATCACATTACCGTTGGCATCGCGCTGACGCTCACGACGGTTGCTGCGACGACGCTGGCCACGGGAACGGCGGCGTGGACGATCGCCTTCGGCGCCTTCCTGACCGTCTTCCTGCAGTTGCTCTTCGTTGGTAACCAGCTCTTCTTCAGCTACTGCGGCAGCGGCTTGCTCGGCACGTGGCTGGCGTTCTTCACGCGGTGGGCGTGGAGCACGCTCTTCACGTGGCTGGCGAGCTGGACGCTCTTCAGCGGTAGCAGCGGCGGCCGGAGCGGCATCCAGAGGCTCACGCAGTTCACGAACCGGACGCTCTTCACGATCGCCACGTGGTTTGCGATCTTCGCGAGGAGCGCGCGGTGCACGTTCCTCACGAGGAGCGCGTGGTGCGCGCTCTTCACGTGGAGCGCGTTCTACTGCTACTGCTGGAGCTTCTTCGCGGGCTTCACGTGGCTCACGTGGTGCGCGCTCTTCACGCGGTGCACGTTCCTCACGAGGCTTGCGTTCTTCATCGCGGCGACCGTTACGGTTGCGGCTCTGCTGACGACCGTTGCGACGTTCTTCGTTGCGGGCCGGACGCTCGGTGGTTGCTGGTTTTTCAACCACAACCGGAGCAGCAGGTTCTTCCTTGGTCGCAAACAGGCTGACCAGCGACTTCACCAGGCCTTTGAACAGGCTTGGCTCAGGCGCGGCGGCCGGTGCAACCACTGGAGCGGCGACGACTTCGGTCGGAACCGGAGCATTGGCGCGGGCCGGAGCCGTCTTGACCGCGGCTTCCTGGCGAACCAGGGTGCGGGTCGCAGCGGCTGGCTGGACTTCTTCGACTTCGGCAGCGGCAGCAGCGATTTCGTAGCTGGACTGATTGATGCTGGCTTCCGGGCTGTCATCGCGCAGACGCTGAACTTCGAAGTGCGGCGTTTCGAGGTGATCGTTCGGCAGAATGACGATGCGGGCACGGGTGCGCAGTTCGATCTTGGTGATCGAGTTGCGTTTTTCGTTGAGCAGGAACGCGGCGACCGGGATCGGCACTTGGGCGCGAACTTCGGCGGTGCGGTCTTTCAGGGCTTCTTCTTCGATCAGGCGCAGGATCGCCAGCGACAGCGATTCAACGTCACGGATGATGCCGGTGCCGTTGCAACGCGGGCAAACGATGCCGCTGCTTTCACCCAGGGATGGACGCAGGCGCTGACGGGACATTTCCAGCAGGCCGAAGCGCGAGATGCGACCGACTTGCACGCGAGCGCGGTCGGCTTCCAGGCATTCGCGGACTTTTTCTTCCACGGCGCGCTGGTTCTTGGCTGGGGTCATGTCGATGAAGTCGATGACGATCAGGCCGCCGATGTCGCGCAAGCGCAACTGACGGGCGATTTCTTCGGCGGCTTCAAGGTTGGTCTGCAGAGCGGTTTCTTCGATGTCGCTGCCTTTGGTGGCGCGCGCCGAGTTGATGTCGATGGACACCAGGGCTTCGGTCGGATCGATAACGATGGAGCCGCCGGAAGGCAGTTCAACGACGCGCTGGAAAGCGGTCTCGATCTGGCTTTCGATCTGGAAACGGTTGAACAGCGGAACGCTGTCTTCGTACAGCTTGATCTTGCTGGCGTACTGCGGCATTACCTGGCGAATGAAGGTCAGGGCTTCGTCCTGGGCTTCAACGCTGTCGATCAGCACTTCGCCGATGTCCTGGCGCAGGTAATCGCGGATGGCGCGGATGATCACGTTGCTTTCCTGATAGATCAGGAACGGCGCGGAGCGATCCAGCGAGGCTTCTTTGATGGCGGTCCAGAGTTGCAGCAGGTAGTCGAGGTCCCACTGCATTTCTTCGCTGCTGCGGCCCAGGCCGGCAGTGCGAACGATCAGACCCATGTCGGCGGGTGCAACCAGGCCGTTCAGGGCTTCACGCAGTTCGTTGCGCTCTTCACCTTCGATGCGACGGGAGATACCGCCGGCACGCGGGTTGTTCGGCATCAGCACCAGGTAACGACCGGCCAGGCTGATGAAAGTGGTCAGGGCGGCGCCCTTGTTGCCACGTTCTTCTTTTTCGACCTGAACGATGACTTCCTGGCCTTCGCTCAGGACGTCCTTGATGTTGACGCGGCCTTCAGGGGCTTTCTTGAAGTATTCGCGGGAGATTTCTTTGAGGGGCAGGAAGCCGTGGCGCTCAGAGCCGAAATCGACAAAGGCAGCCTCAAGGCTTGGTTCGATGCGAGTAATCCGGCCTTTATAGATGTTGGCCTTTTTCTGCTCGCGTGCACCGGATTCGATGTCCAGGTCGTAGAGGCGCTGGCCATCTACCAGTGCAACACGCAACTCTTCGGGTTGGGTTGCGTTAATCAGCATTCTTTTCATGTAGTACCGTCGGTTTCCGGGCTGCCGGAAACGGCGTTCGGCACACACGACTTCTCATGGTCGGTGTCAGGTGCGTCAGGAGTGGTTGGACACTCCAGTGTCTAGCGAACCCCGACCAATTGGGCCGGCGTCGCGACGTACGCGTCCTGCTTGCTGTGGCTACTTAAGCACTCAGTCAGGAGGAGGAATCAACCAGCGGCTGTGGACGAGATGAAGCGTCTTGATAAAGCCTATTGCTACACAGTCCAGCGGTTGTGCATCTCCACCCTACACGTATCCCTGATAATTCGGGTGCTGCCGCGCGCAGAATCCGCAGCGGGTTGGCATTTACCGTGAGCTCCGAAAGGGGAGGTCACGCATCATGGCTAATTTAGGCGGTGTTTCCGAAGCGTTCGCTCGGGGTTGTTCGTAGCTGACTGCACTTTGTGAACTGGCCGTGAATATTTGCTCGCAAGGCGAGTGAAAACTCTGCTTTGCGGCATGCTTCAGGCCTCATGTCACCTGCGCTCGTTACAACTGCAAACTCTACCGTTTCGTAGCGAAAGCCCCGTAGGACGGCCTCTCGTCCTCGTGAATTGCGTTGGTCAGGGCCGGTTTTTGACCGTTAGTCCGCTGTCCAGGCCACTTTTGGCGGCGTTCGCGACTATAGCAGCAATGATTAAGTGCTTCAATTCCATAAAAAATTGTTATCATCCGCGCCATGACGACTACTGCCCCTTCGACCCCAGCCGTACAACTGCTGGAGGTCTCGCCGGAATATGCCGGCCAACGTATTGATAACTTCCTTCTCGCTCGGCTCAAAGGCGTGCCCAAGACCTTGATTTACCGCATTTTGCGCAAGGGCGAAGTGCGAGTGAACAAAGGTCGGATCAAGCCCGAATACAAGCTGCAGGCGGGCGATATCGTGCGCGTGCCGCCGGTTCGCGTGCCTGAGCGCGACGAGCCGGTGCCGCTGGCACAAGGCCTGCTGCAGCGCCTCGAAGCCTCGATTGTGTTCGAGGACAAGGCGTTGATCGTGATCAACAAGCCTTGCGGCATCGCGGTTCACGGTGGCAGCGGCTTGACTTACGGGGTGATCGAAGCCTTTCGTCAGCTGCGTCCCGATTGCAAGGAGCTCGAACTGGTTCACCGTCTCGACCGTGACACCTCCGGCCTGCTGATGATCGCCAAGAAGCGCAGCATGCTGCGTCATTTGCACACGGCATTGCGCGGCGATGGCGTCGATAAGCGCTACATGGCGCTGGTTCGCGGCAACTGGGCGGCCTCGATCAAGCAAGTCCGAGCGTCGCTCGGCAAGAGCAATCTGCGCTCCGGCGAGCGTATGGTCGAGGTCGACGAGGAGGAGGGCAAGGAGTCCGTGACCGTGTTCAAGGTCCTGCGTCGTTTTGGCGACTTTGCCACCCTGATCGAAGCCAAACCGATTACCGGCCGGACTCACCAGATCCGCGTCCACACCTTGCACGCCGGGCATTGCATCGCTGGCGATACCAAGTACGGCGATGAAGATTTCAGTAAGGAAATTCGTGACCTGGGCGGCAAACGCCTGTTCCTGCACGCCTACATGCTGACCGTGCCACTGCCTGATGGCGGTGAGCTGAAGTTGCAGGCGCCGGTCGACGAGATGTGGGCCAAAACCGTGGAGCGCCTGAGTGCACCCATCTGATTACAAGCTGCTGATCTTCGATTGGGACGGCACTCTTGCTGACTCCATTGGTCGGATTGTCGAGTCGATGCATGTCGCGTCCGAGCGCTCCGGTTTTCAGTTGCGCGATGATTTTGCCGTCAAGGGCATTATTGGTCTGGGCTTGCCGGAAGCGATTCGCACGTTATATCCGGAAATCGGCGACGACGAATTGGTAGCCTTCCGTCAGCACTATGCTGATCACTACATTGCCTCGGAGGCTGTTCCTTCGCCGTTGTTCGAGGGTGTGGTCGAGTCGATGGAAGCGTTTCGTGCCGAGGGTTATCACTTGGCGGTCGCGACCGGCAAGGCCCGTCGCGGTCTGGATCGGGTGCTGAAGTCTCACGGCTGGGAAGAGTATTTCGATATCACCCGCGCGGCCGATGAAACCGCCAGCAAGCCCCATCCGCTGATGCTAGAGCAGATCCTCGCTCACTGCGAGGTTCGCCCGGAGCAAGCGCTGATGGTGGGCGATTCGTCCTTTGACTTGCAGATGGCGCGCAACGCCGGCATGGATTCGGTGGCCGTCAGCTATGGCGCGCAATCGATCGAGGCGTTGAAGTTGTTCGAGCCGGCACTGGCCATTGATCGTTTTTCAGAACTGCATGCCTGGCTGAGTCAGCGGGCTAAATAGGTTTTTGCTGGGGTAGATGTCATGAGCGACGAATGGAAAGCGCCCGCCAAGGCGAGCGCAGAGAGCGGTGACGAGAAGAGCTGGAAGCTGCTGGAAAAGACCCTGCTGGCCAGCGTGCAGGAGCAGCGCCGGTCCCGTCGCTGGGGGATTTTCTTCAAGTTGCTGACCTTCGTGTACCTGTTTGGCGCGTTGATCTTGTTCACGCCGCTGATGGACATGGAAAAAGCCGCCACCCGCAGTGCCAACTACACCGCGTTGATCGACGTGACCGGCATGATCGCCGACAAGGAGCCTGCCAGCGCTGACAACATCGTCGGCAGTCTGCGTGCAGCATTCGAGGACGAGAAGGTCAAAGGTGTCATCCTGCGAATCAATAGTCCGGGTGGTAGTCCGGTACAGTCCGGTTACGTCTATGACGAGATCCGCCGTTTGCGCGGCCTGCATCCGGATACCAAGCTTTACGCGGTGATCTCGGATTTGGGTGCTTCCGGTGCTTACTACATCGCCAGTGCGGCGGATCAGATCTACGCCGACAAGGCGAGCCTGGTGGGTTCCATTGGTGTGACGGCGGCCGGTTATGGCTTTGTCGGGACGATGGAGAAGCTGGGTGTCGAGCGTCGCACCTACACCTCCGGCGAGCATAAATCGTTCCTCGACCCGTTCCAGCCTCAAAAGCCTGAAGAGACTCAGTTCTGGCAGGGCGTGCTTGATACCACTCATCAGCAGTTCATCAACAGCGTCAAGCAGGGTCGTGGCGACCGCCTCAAGGACAAGGAACATCCGGAGTTGTTCTCCGGGCTGGTCTGGAACGGTGAGCAGGCGTTGCCGCTGGGTCTGATCGATGGTCTGGGCAATGCCAGTTCGGTGGCGCGTGACGTGATCGGCGAGAAAGAGCTGGTGGATTTCACTGTTCAGGAATCGCCGTTCGATCGCTTCTCGAAAAAACTCGGTGCCAGCGTGGCTGAGCATCTGGCGATGTGGATGGGTTTTCAGGGGTCTTCGTTGCGCTGATCTTCTTGCTGCATAAAAAAACCGGCTTTTTGCCGGTTTTTTTTAAAGTCAAAAGATCGCAGCCTCGTTTCACTCGACAGCTCCTACATTGAAATGCGTATCCCTTGTAGGAGCTGTCGAGTGAAACGAGGCTGCGATCTTTTGACCTTTAAGGTATCTGCACGCCTTCTGCGAGCAGCATGTCGATCAGGCGGATCAGCGGCAGGCCGATCAGGCTGGTGGCGTCAGGGCCTTCGGTGCTTTGAAACAAGCTCACCCCCAAACCTTCAGCCTTGAAGCTGCCAGCGCAGTCGTAGGGCTGTTCGGCGCGAAGGTAGCGTTCGATGCGTGCCGGGTCCAGCGTGCGCATGTGCACGGTGAAGGGCACGCAGTCGACCTGGCAGTCGCCGGTCTGGCTGTTGAGCAGTGCCAGGCCCGTCAGGAAGGTCACGCTGGCACCGCTCGAAGCCAGCAATTGTTCGCGGGCCTTTTCGAAGGTGTGCGGTTTGCCGATAATCCGTTCGCCAAGCACCGCGACCTGATCCGAGCCGATGATCAGATGAGTGGGATGACTGCCGGCCAGCGCACGTGCTTTTTCCTCGGCGAGGCGCTTGACCAGTTCGATGGCGGACTCGCCCGGACGATCGCTTTCGTCGATATCCGGCGAGCTGCAGGTAAACGGCAGCTGCAAGCGGGCCAGCAATTCCCGGCGATAAACCGAGCTTGAAGCGAGTAATAAAGGCAGCATGCGCATCTCCAGAAGACAGGCGCGAATTCTAGCGGAGGCTTGCAAGTGACGGACAGGGCTGAATTTCCTTTGACATGGCCGGGGGCATCCCTATAATGCTGCGCCTATGTTGAATGACCCGATTCCACCTCACGTTGACCCGCGCAAATTGGCTGATCGTGGCACCACCCTTCAAGGTGAACTGCTGCTGGCCGATTTGGAGAGACTCTGCGACCCGCTTTCCGATACTGTCGGTACGGTGCAGGCTAAATTCGTTTTTGAACGAGATGAACGTAAGTCTGTGGTAATCCACAGCTTTATCGACACCGAAGTCAAAATGGTTTGCCAGCGTTGTCTTGAGCTGGTCACCCTGCCGATCCATAGCGAATGCAGTTATGCTGTGGTGAAGGAGGGTGCGAATACCCAGTCGTTGCCGAAAGGTTATGACGTGCTGGAACTGGGCGAAGATCCTTTGGATCTGCAGTCACTGATCGAGGAGGAGCTTCTGCTCGCCTTGCCCATTGTGCCTGCTCATCATCCGGAAGAATGCCAGCAGCCGGCGGGTCTCGATGAGCCCGAACCGAGCGAGGACGAGGTAACGCGGTCCAACCCGTTCAGTGTATTGGCGCAGTTAAAGCGTGACCCAAACGTTTAGGAGTTAATCAATTATGGCTGTTCAGCAGAACAAAAAATCCCGCTCTGCCCGTGACATGCGTCGTTCGCACGACGCCCTGACGGCAAGCACTCTGTCTGTAGAAAAAACCACCGGTGAAATTCACCTGCGTCACCACGTATCGCCAGAAGGCGTATACCGTGGCCGTAAAGTGATCGACAAGGGCGCTGACGAGTAATCACTTGTCTGCTCAAGTCATCGCGATTGACGCAATGGGCGGGGACTTCGGTCCCCGCAGCATTGTTCAGGCCAGCCTTGCTTGTCTGTCTGCTACGCCCTCGCTACACCTGACCCTCGTCGGTCAACCCTCCCTTCTTGAAGAATTGCTCTCTGGCCAGTCGGCTGTGGATCGCTCGCGTCTGTCGATTGCGCCGGCGTCCGAAGTCATCACCATGGACGAAAAACCTGCTCAGGCCTTGCGCGGCAAGCCCGACTCGTCGATGCGCGTGGCGCTGGAGTTGCTGCGCGATGGCAAGGTCCAGGCCTGTGTCAGTGCCGGCAATACCGGTGCGCTGATGGCGTTGTCGCGCTTCGTGCTCAAGACCTTGCCGGGCATTGATCGTCCGGCGATGGTGGCGGCGATTCCGACGCAGAAAGGCTACTGTCAGTTGCTCGACCTGGGCGCCAATGTCGATTGCAGTGCCGAGCACCTGTTGCAGTTCGCCGTGATGGGGTCGGTGGCGGCGGAAACCCTGGGCATCGTTCGTCCGCGAGTGGCGCTGCTGAACATCGGTACTGAAGACATCAAGGGCAATCAGCAGGTCAAGCTGGCGGCCACCTTGTTGCAGAGTGCTCGCGGCATCAATTACATCGGTTTTGTCGAAGGTGACGGTGTGTACCGTGGCGAGGCGGATGTGGTGGTATGTGACGGTTTTGTCGGCAATATCCTGCTCAAGTCCAGCGAAGGCCTGGCGACGATGATTGCCGGGCGCATCGAAGCCTTGTTCAAGAAAAACCTCGCGTCTAAAGTGGTCGGCGCTCTGGCGCTGCCGCTGATGAAGCGTTTGCAAGCTGATCTGGCGCCTGCGCGGCATAACGGCGCAAGTTTCCTTGGTTTGCAGGGGATTGTGGTGAAAAGCCATGGTTCGGCGGGGGTTCAGGGCTTCCAGAGTGCGATTCAGCGTGCCTTGATCGAGATCCAGGAAAACCTGCCGGAACGCATTCACGGTCGCCTGGAGGATTTGTTGCTTTAGGCGTTTTCGTCGGACAATGCTTAAATGTGACCGCTCAGTTCAATTTGCCATCCAACTGTCAGTTTCTTGCGTCCCCCAAGCGGGACGTCAATTCTCCGACGACAAGATCATTAGGGGCTTGTTACATGTCTGCTTCCCTCGCATTCGTCTTTCCGGGACAGGGTTCGCAGTCCCTCGGCATGCTGGCCGAGTTGGGCGCGCAACATCCGGTTGTCCTCGAAACATTCAAAGAAGCTTCCGATGCTCTGGGTTACGACCTGTGGGCACTGACCCAGCAAGGGCCGGAAGAACAACTCAATCAAACCGATAAAACCCAGCCGGCCATTCTGACCGCCTCGATTGCCTTGTGGCGTCTGTGGCTGGCTGAAGGCGGCGCGCGTCCGGCTTATGTTGCCGGTCATAGCCTGGGCGAATACAGCGCTCTGGTCGCCGCGGGCAGTCTGAGCCTGGGCGACGCGGTGAAGCTGGTTGAGCGCCGTGGTCAGCTGATGCAGGAAGCCGTTCCTGCCGGGCAAGGTGGCATGGCTGCCATTCTCGGTCTGGACGATGCTGATGTGCTGGCTGCCTGTGCCGAAGCGGCGCAAGGCGAAGTGGTCAGTGCGGTCAACTTCAACTCCCCTGGCCAAGTGGTCATCGCCGGTGCCAAGGCAGCGGTCGAGCGTGCCATCGAAGGCTGCAAGGCCCGTGGTGCCAAGCGCGCCATGCCGTTGCCGGTCAGCGTGCCGTCCCATTGCGAGCTGATGCGTCCGGCGGCCGAGCGTTTCGCCGAGTCGATCGCAGCGATCGACTGGCAGGTCCCGCAGATCCCGGTGGTTCAGAACGTCAGCGCCAATGTGCCGGCCGATCTGGAAATCCTCAAGCGCGATCTGCTTGAGCAGCTTTACAAGCCTGTACGCTGGGTCGAATCGGTTCAGGCGCTGGCCGCCAAAGGTGCTACCCAGTTGGTCGAATGCGGCCCAGGTAAAGTGCTGGCTGGCCTGAACAAGCGTTGCGCCGAAGGCGTGTCGACATCCAACCTCAATACCCCCGACGCCTTCGCTGCCGCCCGCGCAGCGCTGGCCTGAATCAGGAGAAGCCTGCATGAGTCTGCAAGGTAAAGTTGCACTGGTCACTGGCGCAAGCCGCGGTATCGGCCAGGCTATCGCCCTGGAACTGGGTCGTCAGGGCGCCATCGTTATCGGCACCGCGACGTCTGCTTCGGGTGCCGAGCGCATTGCGGCAACCCTGAAGGAAAACGGTATTCAAGGCACTGGCCTGGAACTCAATGTCACCAGCGACGAATCCGTTGCGGCAGTGCTGGCGAGCATCCAGGAGCAGTTCGGTGCGCCGGCGATCCTGGTCAACAATGCCGGTATCACCCGCGATAATCTGATGATGCGCATGAAAAATGACGAATGGCATGACGTCGTTGATACCAATTTGAACAGTCTGTTCCGCCTGTCCAAGGGCGTTTTGCGCGGTATGACCAAAGCCCGTTGGGGACGAATTATCAGTATTGGCTCGGTTGTGGGTGCCATGGGCAACTCAGGCCAAGTAAACTACGCAGCCGCCAAGGCCGGTCTGGAAGGTTTCAGCCGTTCACTGGCGCGTGAAGTCGGTTCGCGTTCGATTACGGTAAACTCGGTGGCCCCTGGGTTCATCGACACCGATATGACCCGCGAACTGCCCGAGGCACAGCGTGAAGCCTTGCAGACGCAGATTCCGCTGGGCCGTCTGGGGCAAGCTCAAGAGATCGCGTCTGTGGTCGCTTTTCTTGCATCCGACGGTGCGGCTTACGTTACTGGGGCTACAATCCCGGTGAACGGCGGGATGTACATGAGTTAAATGTGACGGATCGCTTCAAAAAAATGTCATACGAGCTGTCTAAAATCCGTTATAAAGCTGCAATCTATTTATAGGCAGAGGGTCGTCGGGTTTGAGGAGTGAAGCTTTCAGTTGAAAAACTGAAAAGTCTTTCTATACACTTACCCACTGGCCAGCTGCCTGAATTTGTCCATTAGGAGTGAAAACAAGGTATGAGCACCATCGAAGAGCGCGTCAAGAAAATCGTTGCTGAGCAACTGGGCGTTAAAGAAGAAGAAGTGGTCAACACTGCTTCCTTCGTTGAAGACCTGGGTGCCGACTCCCTTGACACCGTTGAGCTGGTGATGGCTCTGGAAGAGGAATTCGAGACCGAAATCCCAGACGAAGAAGCTGAGAAGATCACTACTGTACAAGCCGCAATCGATTACGTTACTAACCACCAGGCTTAATAGCTTGTAATCGTTGCATGCTGTCATGGAAAAACCGCACTGCCATCACGGCGTGCGGTTTTTTCTTTAGGCCTGATGCAAAGTCGTCATTTGAAAAAGGAGAGTGCTGTGTCGCGTAGACGCGTCGTAGTCACCGGTATGGGTATGTTGTCGCCACTGGGCACGGATGTGCCGAGCAGTTGGCAGGGCATTCTGGCTGGCCGCAGTGGCATTGGTCTGATCGAACACACCGACCTTTCTGCCTATTCCACCCGTTTTGGCGGCTCGGTAAAGGGCTTCAATGTCGAGGAATACCTGTCGGTCAAGGAAGCTCGCAAGCTCGACCTGTTCATTCAATACGGTCTGGCCGCAGGTTTTCAGGCAGTTCGTAATGCCGGTCTGGAAGTCACCGACGCCAACCGTGAGCGCATCGGCGTGGCCATGGGGTCGGGTATTGGCGGACTGACCAATATCGAAGAAACCAGCCGCACGCTGCATGATTCCGGCCCACGACGGATTTCTCCATTTTTCGTGCCTGGCTCGATCATCAATATGATTTCCGGTTTTCTGTCCATCCATCTGGGTGCACAGGGACCTAACTACGCCATCGCCACCGCGTGTACCACCGGTACGCACTGCATCGGCATGGCGGCACGCAACATCATGTACGACGAAGCCGACGTGATGATTGCCGGCGGCGCTGAAATGGCAGCTTGCGGTCTGGGCATGGGCGGCTTTGGTGCCTCCCGCGCACTGTCGACCCGCAACGACGAACCGACACGCGCCAGCCGTCCATGGGACAAGGGTCGTGACGGCTTCGTGCTGTCCGACGGTGCTGGCGCTCTGGTTCTGGAAGAACTGGAACACGCCAAGGCCCGTGGTGCGACGATCTATGCCGAGCTGATCGGCTTCGGCACCAGTGGCGATGCCTACCACATGACTTCGCCACCGGCGGATGGTGCAGGTGCTGCACGTTGCATCACCAATGCGCTGCGCGATGCCAGGATCAATGGCGATCAGGTTCAGTACGTCAATGCTCACGGCACCTCGACGTCGGCCGGCGACCTTGCCGAAGCCTGTGCGATCAAATCGGTGTTCGGTGATCACGCTTACAAGCTGGCGGTCAGTTCGACCAAGTCCATGACCGGTCACCTGTTGGGTGCGGCGGGCGCGGTCGAGGCGATCTTCAGTGTGCTGGCGATCAACAGTCAGGTAGCACCGCCAACCATCAACCTTGATGAGCCGGACGAAGGTTGCGACCTCGATTTCGTACCGCATACCGCGCGCAATATGGATATCGATGTGGTGCTGTCCAACTCCTTCGGGTTTGGCGGTACCAACGGCTCGCTGGTGTTCCGCCGGTTCGCTGACTGATGGACAGCTGGGTCGACGGTCAGCCGGCTGACGCTTTGTCGCTGAAGGATCGCGGCCTGGCTTACGGTGATGGTCTGTTCGAGACCATTGCCGTGCGCAATGGCACTCCAGTGCTGCTGGATCGGCATCTGGTGCGTTTGGTCAAAGGGTGCCAGCGGTTGGCAATTAACCTCGACCATGCGGCTGTGTGCACCGAGTTACTGACCTATGCCCAAGCGTTGGGCGAAGGCGTGCTCAAACTCATCGTCACGCGTGGCGAAAGCGCGCGCGGTTATGCGCCCGATCCTTCGGCTCAGGCGCGCCGCATCATGCTGGGTAACCCCTCTGCGGTTTATCCTGCTGCCCATGCGGAACAGGGCGTTCGCCTGTTCCCCTGTGCGACGCGGCTTTCCAAACAGCCTCTGCTCGCCGGACTCAAACACCTGAACCGTCTTGAGCAGGTCATCGCCCGCTCCGAATGGCAAGACACCGATCATGCCGAAGGCTTGATGCTCGATCAGGCCGGGCGCGTCATTGAAGGCGTGTTCAGCAATCTGTTCCTGATCCGCAATGGCGTGTTGATCACGGCTGATTTGAAGCGCTGTGGCGTTGCCGGCGTGATGCGTGCCGAATTATTGTTTCAAGCCGAGTCGTTGGGGATCCCCACGCAAATCACCGACATCACCCTCGATCAGATGCAATGGGCTGATGAAGTCTTTGTCTGCAACAGCGTGTATGGCGTTTGGCCGGTGCGCGCCTATGCCGCACTGAGCTGGCCGGTTGGTCCGCTCACCCGTAAACTCCAAACCATTGCCCGCGCGCTACTGGATGCTTGATACGTGAGACGTAAATTCTTGCTGCTGCTGGAAACCGGATTGGTTCTGGCGGGGCTGTGTCTGGGCGCTTCCGCCTGGAAAATTCATTCGGCGCTGGAACAGCCGCTGAACATCACTCAGGAAGAACTGCTGGAAGTGCCCAAAGGCACGACACCGACCCGCACCTTCTACCGACTCGAAGCCGATGGCGTCATCAAGGACGCTTTCTGGCTGCGGGTGTATTGGCGCTTCAATCTCGCCAAACAACCGTTGCACAAGGGCGAGTACCGCATGCAGCCCGGCATGACCGTCGAAGGACTGATTGACCTGTGGAAACGCGGGGAAATGGTTCAGTACAGCCTGACCTTGGTCGAAGGCTGGAATTTCCATCAGGTCCGCGCTGCTCTGGCCAAGGATGAAAAACTCGAAAAGACCCTCGACGGTTTGAGCGATAGCGAGGTGATGGACAAACTTGGCCACACCGGGATTTTTCCGGAAGGGCGATTCTTTCCTGACACCTATCGCTTCGTGCGCGGCATGACCGATGTTGAGCTGCTGAAAAAAGCCTACGACCGTCTCGACGAAGTCCTTGCCAAGGAGTGGAGCCAGCGCGCCGCTGACGTGCCGTACACCGAACCCTATCAGGCGCTGATCATGGCCTCGCTGGTGGAGAAGGAAACCGGCGTGCCGCAGGAGCGCGGGCAAATCGCTGGCGTGTTTGTGCGGCGCATGGAAATGGGCATGTTGTTGCAGACTGATCCGACCGTGATCTACGGCCTCGGTGATCGTTACAACGGCAAATTGACTCGCGCCCATCTCAAGGAAGCGTCGCCGTACAACACCTACATGATTTCGGGACTGCCGCCGACCCCGATCGCCATGGTCGGCCGCGAAGCGATTCATGCAGCGTTGAATCCGGTGGCTGGCAATAGCCTCTATTTCGTTGCTCGTGGTGATGGCAGTCACGTGTTCTCCGATGATCTGGACGCGCACAATAACGCTGTGCGCGAGTTCCAGCTCAAGCGCCGTGCCGACTACCGCTCCAGCCCGGCGCCGACCACGGCGCCAGAGGCGACGGATGAGCAGGCACCGATTCCGGCTGCTTCGCCCGACACAGCCCCCGAGGCTTTGCCGCAAGTGCCACCGCAAGTGCCGCCGCAGGAGCCGGTGCAGGAATCGTCGCCAGTGCAGCCTCAAGCGACCCCGCAGACGCCTGCTCCAGAGCCCGCTCAAGAACCCGCAGCTGCACCCGCGCCCGAACCGGATGCAGCCGCGCCGCAAAGCCCGCAATGACTCTGACTAAGGACTGCCTGTGACTGGCTTGTTTATTACCCTGGAAGGCCCGGAAGGGGCCGGCAAGAGCACCAATCGCGAATACCTGGCCGAGCGCCTGCGCGCCGCGGGTATCGAGGTCGTGCTGACTCGCGAACCAGGCGGCACGCCGTTGGCCGAGCGGATCCGCGAAGTGCTGCTGGCGCCGGTTGACGAAGTCATGAACCCCGACACCGAGTTGCTGTTGGTGTTCGCCGCGCGAGCCCAGCATCTGGCCGAGGTGATTCGCCCGGCACTGGCCCGCGGTGCGGTGGTCCTGTGTGATCGCTTTACCGATTCGACCTACGCCTATCAGGGTGGCGGTCGCGGCCTGTCACTGGAGCGCATCGCGACCTTGGAAACCTTCGTCCAGGGCGATCTGCGCCCGGACCTGACGTTGATTTTCGATCTGCCGGTGGAAGTGGGCCTGGCCCGCGCCAGCGCTCGCGGTCGTCTGGATCGCTTCGAACTCGAAGGCCGAACCTTTTTTGATGCGGTGCGTAGTGCTTTCCTCAAACGCGCTGAAGCGGATCCTGCACGTTATGTCCTGGTCGATGCGGCCCAGCCGCTGGCGCAGGTTCAGCAGTCACTGGATGCCTTGCTGCCGCGTCTGCTGGAGTTGACCCGTGGCTGAAGCCTATCCGTGGCAGGACAGTCTCTGGCAGCAGTTGGCCGGTCGTAAGCAGCATGCGCACGCCTATCTGCTCCATGGCCCGGCCGGGATCGGCAAGCGTGCGCTGGCCGAGCGCTTGATGGCCAGTTTGCTGTGCCAGCGTCCATCCGCCCAGGATGCTTGCGGCGAATGCAAATCCTGTCTGTTGCTCAAGGCCGGCAGTCACCCCGACAACTATATTCTGGAACCGGAAGAAGCGGATAAGGCGATCAAGGTCGATCAGGTTCGTGATCTGGTCAGTTTCGTGGTTCAGACCGCGCAGATGGGTGGCCGCAAAGTGGTGCTGATCGAGCCGGCCGAGTCGATGAACATCAACGCCGCCAACGCCTTGCTCAAAAGCCTGGAAGAACCTTCCGGCGATACCGTTTTGCTGTTGGTCAGTCACCAGACCAGCCGTCTGTTACCGACCATCAAGAGCCGCTGCGTGCAGCAGGCCTGTCCATTGCCGAGCGAAGCCATGAGTCTGGCGTGGCTGGCGAAGGCATTACCGGACTGCGCGGAAGAAGAGCGCATCGAGTTGCTGACCCTGGCCGCCGGTTCTCCGCTGGCCGCCGTCAACTTGCAGGCTCAGGGTGTGCGAGAGCAGCGAGCGCTGGTAGTCGACGGCGTGAAGAAATTGCTCAAGCAGCAACAGTCGCCAACTCAATTGGCCGAAGGCTGGAATGCGATTCCGCTGTTGCTGCTGTTCGACTGGTTCTGCGATTGGTCGAGCCTGATCCTGCGCTATCAACTGACTCAGGATGAAGAAGGGCTGGGACTGACGGACATGCGCAAGGTGATTCAGTATCTCGCGCAGAAAGCCGGCCAGGACAAAGTCCTGAATATCCAGGACTGGATCCTCGCCCAGCGCCAGAAAGTGATGAGCAAAGCCAACCTCAACCGGGTGCTGTTGCTGGAGGCGCTGCTGGTGCAATGGGTGGGTTTGCCTACCCAGAAGTGACCGTCTGGGCCTAGACTCTGAGCATCAGCAACGGAGGTCAGCATGAATGAAGCCGTCAATCCGGGGCCGCGCAACGGCATTTTGTCCCTGACGATCAAGGACAAGTCCGTGCTGTACGCAGCCTACATGCCATTCATCAAGAACGGTGGCCTGTTTATCCCGACCAACAAGAGCTACAAGTTGGGCGATGAGGTATTCATGCTGTTGAACCTGATGGACGAGCCGGAGAAGATTCCGGTCGCCGGCAAGGTCACCTGGATCACCCCCAAAGGTGCGCAGGGCAACCGGGCCGCCGGGGTCGGCGTGCAATTCAACGACGGCGACAATACTGCGCGCAGTCGAATCGAAACCCATCTGGCCGGAGCCCTGAAGTCCGACCGTCCCACTCATACGATGTAAGTTGCAGCCCTTTTATGCTCGTAGATTCCCATTGCCACCTTGATCGTCTTGACCTCGCCGCCCACAACGGCTCGCTGGATGCCGCACTCGATGCGGCCCGTCAGCGCGGGGTAGGGCACTTTCTGTGTATCGGCGTCAGCGTTGAGAATGCCGCCGACGTCAAAGCCCTGGCCGAACGTTACGACGACGTCGACTGCTCGGTTGGCGTACATCCGCTGGACGTGCAGCCGGGTGCCGCGCCGGCGCTGGATTGGCTGTTGCGCGAGCTCAACCACCCGCGTGTGGTGGCGATCGGTGAAACCGGTCTGGATTACCACTACGAGCCGGAAGCGGCGGAGTTGCAGCAGGAGTCGTTTCGCCTGCATCTGCAAGCGGCGCAGCAGACGGGCAAACCGGTGATCATTCACACCCGGGGTGCCCGCGCCGATACGTTGAGCCTGTTGCGCGAAGCTGCGCTTCCCCAGGCGGGCGTTCTGCATTGTTTCACTGAAGACTGGGACATGGCCAAAGCGGCGCTGGACATGGGGTATTACATTTCCTTGTCCGGGATTGTCACTTTCCGCAATGCCGATGCTCTACGTGACGTAGCCAGTAAAGTGCCGGCTGACCGATTGTTGGTGGAAACCGACTCCCCTTATCTGGCGCCGATCCCTCATCGCGGCAAGCCGAACCTGCCGCAGTACGTGCGCGACGTAGCGGAATTTCTGGCAATGTTGCGAGGTGAGCCCTACGAGCGGTTTGCCGAGCAAACGACGGAAAACTTCAAGCGACTGTTTCCGCTGGCGCACGTGAAAGGTTAAATCGCAGGCAAAAAAAACCCGGGTTCTGGGGGGTGAATCCGGGTTAAGACCATTAGGAGTAAAACAAAGGTACACGGTCCGTTGGTACCTATATCGGCGCAACACTTGGGGGAGATGTCCCGCCGACAGTTGAAGTATTGATCAGTATTGCGCCGAGTCCAGTTTACCGGTCGCGGTTTTTAAACAAATTTGGAATACGGGCGCTTCGGTTGAGTTCTCATCACTCTGCAAGGCTGCCGGAATTCATCAAGAAACACATATATGGTCGGATGATCCGTGCATTTTTGCGCAAGTTAGGCATAATACGCGGCTTCGAATTTTGACCCCTACAGACCTTTTCTTATGCATAAAGAACCTCGTAAGGTCCGTGAGTTTCGTCGCCGCGAGCAAGAAATTCTCGATACCGCGCTCAAGCTGTTCCTCGATCAAGGTGAAGACAGTGTCACCGTCGAGATGATTGCTGATGCCGTCGGTATCGGCAAAGGCACGATCTACAAGCACTTCAAATCCAAGGCCGAGATTTATCTGCGCCTGATGCTCGATTACGAGCGCGATTTGAACGAGCTGTTGCATTCGTCCGATGTCGACAAGGACAAGGAGGCCCTGTCCCGGGCCTACTTCGAATTCCGCATGCGCGATCCTCAACGCTATCGGTTGTTCGATCGCCTGGAAGAAAAGGTGGTCAAGGGCAATCAGGTGCCGGAGATGGTCGAGGAGCTGCACAAGATTCGCGCCTCGAACTTCGAACGCCTGACCCTGCTCATCAAAGGCCGGATCAGCGAAGGCAAACTTGAAGACGTACCGCCTTACTTCCATTACTGCGCATCCTGGGCGCTGGTGCACGGCGCCGTGGCGCTGTATCACTCGCCGTTCTGGAGCAATGTGCTGGAAGATCAGGAAGGTTTCTTCCAATTCCTGATGGACATTGGCGTGCGCATGGGCAACAAGCGCAAGCGCGATACCGACACCCCGGGCAGTTGAACCATTCAGTTGCCTTATTGCGCCATTATTTCGCTACGTGGCGCAGTACCGCAGGAATATACTCAGGCATGGGACTTGCTAAAACTTGATTTGTGAGTCAAGTTTTAGCGGTCCGAATATCCTTCCGCCGGAGTGATTCATGATCGTTGACCGTCAAGGCAGGCGTTTTCGCAATTTGCGAATCAGTCTGACTTCAGCCTGCAATTACGCTTGTACCTACTGTGTGCCCAATGGCAAGCGGTTGGTGGCTGCGCAGGATGAATTGTCGGCAGAGGCCATGGCGCGTGGCGTGGCCTATCTGATTGAAGCGGCGGGCATTGAGCGTTTGCGCATCACCGGCGGCGAACCGCTGGTCAGCCCCAAACTCGAAACCTTCATGACTGCCGTCGGGAAGATGGGCCTGGCGGACATCAGCCTGACCACCAATGGTCAGCTGCTGGCGAAGAAGCTGCCACTGCTGGTGGACGCCGGCATTCGTCGCATTAACGTTTCCCTCGATACCCTGGATGCCAGCGCTTTTCGCAGCATTGCCCGTGGCGGCGATCTGGCGACTGTGCTTGGCGGTATGGATCAGGCCAGCGCCGCCGGCTTGAAGATCAAGGTCAATATGGTGCCGCTGCGTGGGCAGAACCTCGATCAAGTGATGCCGCTACTCGATTACTGTCTGGAGCGCGGCTATGAGCTTCGCTTCATCGAGTTGATGCGCATGGGCCACCTGGCCAGCGACTCCAATGCTTTCCTGCAACAGTTTGTCAGCCTTCAGCAGTTGCTCAGCCTGATCGGCGAGCGCTACGAGTACCTTCAGGCCGATGCGCCGGTAGACGCCACCGCCGTGCGTTACGAGATTCCGGGGCAGGGCTACTTCGGCATTATCGCCAACGAAAGCGTTCCTTTCTGCCGCACCTGTTCGCGACTGCGTCTGTCCTCCACGGGCTGGCTGCATGGCTGCTTGTCGTCGAGCAACCGCCACTATGTCGGCGACCTGCTGGACAAGCCCCGCCATCAAGCTTTGCCCGCCTTGCAGCGACTCTTGGTGAAAGCCTTGGGGGACAAGCAGGAAGTGGCGTTCTCCGGTGGTGCGACCATCATGAAGATTATTGGCGGCTGATCGGACCTCTTCGCGAGCAGGCTCGCTCCCACAGGAGAATGCATTTCACCTGTGGGAGTGAGCCTGCTCGCGAAAGCGATCTTAAGACGCTGATGTTTCTTGAGCTGGCGCGGAAGCTGCATCCAATGGCCATTCGCCGGTTTTCCGTCACCGGCCTCTGGAGGGTAGGATGCGTAGCCTGGTTTTGCTGCTGGCCGTTTTGGCGCTTGGTGGCTGCATGAATGTCAGCGATCTGGCTGAAGGGACTCGCTACCACATGAGCGACGCAGGGTTGCTCGACCATAGCGACAGCCGTCGTGTGAATAACCTGCGCATTCAACCGGACTCATTCGTTTATATCGCCCAGGGCGCCTTTGTGCCGCCAGACAGTGCTGTCTACCCACGACCTAACGTGATCGCCGAAGTCGCCTTCGATGGCTTTATCGAATACTTCCCTATGGTCCGTCGCGCCCGTGCGCCGGAAGGTCTTGATCAAGCCATGGGCGAAGCCCGTGCCGCCGGTGCCCATTACCTGCTCTATACACGGTTCGCCAGGTCCGACGACCGTATCGGCAACTCGGACGAATGGCTCGATCAGGAAGCCCTGGATCGCCTCGGTATCGATAGCGGCGTGATTCAGATCATGTTGATCGAGACCAGCACCCAGTATTTGATTGATACTGCACGTATCAAGAGTCGTGGCGGTTTACTGACGTTCCACGACAAAAAGCCAGAAGACCTGATGGGCCCGCCGCTGGAACAATACGCGCGCAGCCTGCTGGGGCTCAGCGACCAGTAATTCAAAAGGAGAACGCCATGAGTGGCCCGCAAAAAGCCAACGATCTGTTGGGGCAAATCCCCAAAACCAAAGGCTTGCCGCCGGTCCACCTGTGGAACCCCGACTTCTGCGGCGACATCGACATGCGTATCGCCCGTGACGGTACCTGGTACTACCTGGGCACGCCGATCGGGCGCAAGCCGATGGTCAAGCTGTTCTCCACCATCATTCGTCGCGATGGTGACGATTACTTCCTCATCACCCCGGTCGAGAAGGTTGGCATCAAGGTCGACGATGCCCCCTTCGTGGCGATTGCCGTGGAGGTCGAAGGCGAGGGTGAAACCCAAGTCTTGCGCTTCACCACCAATGTTGACGAGACCGCCGAGGCCGGCACCGAACACCCCATGCGCGTGGTGATCGACCCGGTCACGCAGGAACCGGCGCCGTACGTGCATGTGCGCACCAACCTTGAAGCCCTGATCCACCGCAACGTGTTCTACCAACTGGTGGAGCTGGCCGTCACCCGCGAGATCGACGGGCAGCGCTGGTTAGGCGTGTGGAGCGGTGGCGAGTTCTTTCCCATCGGGCTTGAGCCGTAACTCGCCGAGTTGCTGTGTTCTGGAAAATGGCCCGCTATTCAAGCGGGCCATTTTTTTTTGGTGCGCCAGGCATGGCGCGTTGCGCGTAAGCGCAACCAGTTTGGCTGTGGTGGCCACGCTGGTGACTTGGAGGTGAAAGTCCTCTACACACCCGGCAAGGGGAAGTGTTAGCTGAAGGCAAGGGTGTCGCGGGTGACCGCGAATCTGAAGGAAGCCCGAGGCAAAATGCTGGCCTGACGAACAGGAAGCGGATTAGGCGGCGCAGCGGGGTAAGAAGGCCAATATCTTCAAAGCCCGATACTTGCACGGAACGCTGTGACGTAGATCCGACAGGCATAAGCAGGAAGGTCGCGCGAATTACCCTGGGAGATCTGTTTAGCCTGCCATGTGCTACCGGCGCCGTGAGGTGACGGGATGGGCGACAGAAGTCAGCAGAGGCCGTAGTAGCTGCTCGAAACCGGAGCAATGAAGGGCTGAACCTGCCATGAGTGGATAGTCGGGTGTGATCTCTGTTGGAGCGTAAAGCAGAAACTCCGCGTAGCGGGGGTCGAGACCATCAGGAGGTAGGAGCCGGAAGCTCCGAGGGCCGGTCTGGGCGCTTAGATACCGCAGGCGACACATCAACGGAACCAAGCTCGCTGACGCTGTTTATCAGTAGGCAGGAACCGCCGTATACGGAACCGTACGTACGGTGGTGTGAGAGGACGGCGGGGGCAACCCCGCCTCCTACTCGATCCTACAAACCTTTGTCCTTAAGCCGAGCAGCATGTTCAAGATAGAGGTGGACCGGGCTTACGTTCCAACTCGTGATCCCGGCCATTTGATTGACTGCGTCGAAATGGTCCATCGGGTAATCCGAGCGAATGACTTTGCCCAGGTGCGAGCTGTACCGTCCGACTAGTCCATCGTTGGCGAGTTTCTCTTTATAAAATAACTTCGACAGCACGATACAGTTCAAGTGGGACGGATCGAGAGGTTGCAGACTTTGAAAGTTTTGCAGGATCCCGCTCCAGGAGTAGTAGTACACGCCGTTTTCAACTTCGTTGCCTTCCCCACCCCAGTGTTCCGGTAGCCCTTGCGGGTACTTCTTATTGAAGGCTGCCAAACCTGCGCTGGTCAACGATTCGAAGGCTGCTTGAGGGTCCTGAGGGTTTTGCGGATGGTCGCTGATCAACGAAATGAATTTGCCGACTGCTTTGAACAGGGCGAGTACGAGCGCTTCGGGCAACTCACCAGGCGTCAGCGCCTTATGCAATTGGTCGGCAATCTCGGAGCCATGATTGGGGCAGCTGACAGAAGTGACAGATGCGACCTTTTCCGGGTGCAGCGCCGCTACGTAGCGTGCAGCCAATGGACCTTGGCTGTGGCCGATCAGATTGACCTTGGCGGCTCCCGTTTCCTGCAAAATACGGTTGACGTGTTCGAGCAGTTTTTTACCGCGCTCCTCGTTTCCGTTAACGGCTGGAATGTTAACGGCAAACACCTTGGCGCCTGCATGTTCCAGGGCTTCCTTGATCTCGAAGAAGTAGGGATAACCGGCAATTTTATCGAAGCCAAAAAGGCCGTGGACCAAAACAATCGGGTATTGCGTAGACGCATCCATGTTCATGCTTATACCTGTCGATAGCGGACTTGAGTGAAACAGATGCTATTGACTGCTTGATCTGTCGCGGCTAACCGTAGGTCACAAAGTGGGTTCGTTCAAATCGCTCACCTGAACGCCTCCAGACTGAAAAAATCAAATTGACACTCAATCGTATGATGATTAGCGTGGACACCTATCGCGAACGGCTTTGTGCCGTCCCTGAATCGAGGTGTCCATGTCCAGCAGTTTTCATGCGTCGACGGTCGATTGGCTGGGTTGCTGGATCGCCACGGGGCAGGTCAAACCGGGTGAGACGCTCAAGGTTGAAGCCGACCTGGGCGAGCAACTCGGTGTCAGTCGCACCGTTATCCGTGAAGCCATCAAAACCCTGGTCGCCAAAGGCATGCTCGAAGTCGGGCCGAAGGTCGGCACGCGGGTGTTGCCGGTGCGCCGCTGGAACCTCTTCGATCCGCAAGTCGTAGGCTGGCTGTCGCGCAGCGGCCTGCCGGAAAACTTCGTCGACGACTTGCTCGACCTGCGCCGCACCATCGAACCAATGGCCGTGCGCTGGGCTTGCGAGCGCGCTACCGTCGAGCAAGTTCACGCCATCCTTCAGGCTTACAACGCGTTGGAGCGGGCAGTGGACAGCGGCATTGATTACAACCGCGCCGACCAGTTCTTCCATGAGTGCATTCTCGCTGCCAGCCACAATCAATTCATCGAACAAATGGTCCCGGCCCTCGGCGCGCTGCTGGCGGTGTCCTTCGAAGTGTCTGCCGCCGACCCGGACGAACTGCGCCGCACGCTACCGATTCACAAAGACATGGCCGAGGCCATCGCCGCCCGGGATGCCGCGCGGGGAGTCTGGGCGTGCATGACCCTGATCGATAACGCCGACCTGGCTATCAAGCGCTTCTACCCGCAAGTCATGGCCGACAAAAAAGCCAGCTGACAATAAATAGCCCTGTGGGAGCGAGCCTGCTCGCGAAAGCTGTTCAGCATTCAACGATGAAGTCACCTGACACACCGCTTTCGCGAGCAGGCTCGCTCCCACATAAAAGCAATAAGGAAGGAGGTTTCATGGAGTGGACTGCGGTTACCGAACACCGGGCACGACTGGGTGAAGGCCCATTCTGGGACGCGCCGACCCAGGCGCTGTACTGGGTTGATATCGCCGGTCAACAGGCGCTGCGGCTGATTGGCGCCAACGTGCAGATCTGGCAGATGCCCGAGCACGTGTCTGCCTTCATCCCCTGCGAAAGCGGCGATGCGCTGGTGACATTGAACAGCGGCGTGTATCGACTCGATCTGGATTCCCCTGGCCTTGAGCCGCGACTGAGCTTGCTCTGCGTCGCCGATCCGCAACCCGGCAATCGCGCCAATGAAGCCCGCTGCGATGCTCAGGGCCGACTCTGGCTCGGCACCATGCAGAACAACATCGGCGAGCAGGGCGAAGACGTGCCCATCGTGCGGCGTTCCGGTGGCCTGTTTCGCATCGATCGCGATGCTCGGGTCACGCCGTTGCTTCGCGGGTTGGGCATTCCTAATACGTTGCTGTGGAGCGAAGACGCAACCACCGTGTATTTCGCCGACAGCCTCGACAGCACGCTCTACCAGTACTTCATCCGCACCGATGGCAACCTCGACCCGGCTCACGTCTGGTTCGGGCCGCATGAGCGCGGCGGGCCGGATGGCTCGGCGATGGATGCCGAGGGTTATATCTGGAACGCGCGTTGGGACGGCAGCTGCCTGCTCAGACTGACCCCGGCCGGGCAGGTTGATCGGGTGATCGAGCTGCCAATCAGCCGTCCCACCAGTTGCGTGTTCGGGGGTGAAGACCTGAAAACCCTTTACATCACCAGCGCTGCGAGCCCGCTCAACCATCCGTTGGACGGCGCGTTGCTGTCGATTCGAGTCGATGTGCCCGGAAAAACTTGTACACGGTTCGTGGGATAAATCCCAAAATATGGGATGCAAAATTATATATTGAGATTGTTTGGCGGGCGGGTTTATAGTCGACCATCAGTTACACGCACTCACACTTAAAAAAACAAAACAGGTGAAGTGATGCAGCGATTTTCCAAAAAGACTTTTGACCGGACATCGATAGATGCCCGGTTTTTGTCGTGCCTTCGAAAAGGAGTCTTGATCCATGGCTGAACCTCTTTCCTTGCCACCGGTGCCCGAACCGCCGAAGGGTGAGCGACTGAAAAACAAGGTCGTGCTGCTGACCGGCGCCGCTCAGGGTATCGGCGAGGCGATTGTCGCGACGTTCGCTTCCCAGCAGGCCAAGCTGATCATCAGCGATATCCAGGGTGAGAAAGTCGAAAAAGTCGCGGCTCACTGGAGGGACAAAGGCTTTGATGTTCAGGCGATCAAGGCCGACGTATCGCGTCAGCAGGACCTGCACGCCATGGCCAAACTGGCGATCGAGCTTCACGGACGGATCGACGTGCTGGTCAATTGCGCCGGGGTCAATGTGTTCCGCGATCCGCTGGAAATGACCGAGGAAGACTGGCGCCGCTGCTTCGCCATTGACCTCGACGGCGCCTGGTACGGCTGCAAGGCGGTATTGCCGCAGATGATCGAGCAGGGCATCGGCAGCATCATCAACATCGCCTCGACCCATTCCACTCACATCATTCCCGGCTGCTTCCCGTACCCGGTGGCCAAACACGGTTTGCTCGGCCTGACCCGCGCCCTAGGCATCGAGTACGCGCCGAAAGGCATTCGCGTCAACGCCATTGCGCCGGGTTACATCGAAACCCAACTGAACGTTGATTACTGGAACGGTTTTGCCGACCCGCATGCCGAGCGTCAGCGCGCTTTCGATCTGCATCCACCGCGTCGCATCGGCCAGCCGATTGAAGTGGCCATGACGGCCGTTTTCCTGGCCAGCGATGAAGCGCCGTTTATCAATGCTTCGTGTATCACCATTGATGGCGGTCGTTCGGTCATGTACCACGACTGAGTCAATCGGGTTTCAGGCGCGGAACCATGCCTGAAATCCAATCATCATACGATATGACTATTAGCTGCACAGTTTGATTGGCTTTCAAATAACGCTCAAAAAAAATAACAAGGAGTCAGCTTATGAATCGTCGTCGTGGGATCCGTTCCCTGTGCTGTGCCGCTTTGGCGGTCACCGCGGTCAGCCTGAGCAGTTCGTTGTTGGCGGCCGAGGAAGTGAAAATCGGCTTTCTGGTCAAGCAGGCGGAAGAGCCCTGGTTCCAGACCGAATGGGCATTCGCCGAAAAGGCCGGGAAAGAGAAGGGCTTCACCGTCATCAAGATCGCCGTGCCCGACGGCGAGAAAACCCTCTCGGCCATCGACAGCCTCGCCGCCAACGGTGCCAAGGGCTTCGTGATCTGCCCGCCAGACGTATCCCTGGGACCTGCGATCATGGCCAAAGCCAAGCTCAACGGTTTGAAAGTCATCGCAGTCGATGACCGCTTCGTTGATGCCGGCGGCCAGTTCATGGAACACGTTCCTTACCTGGGCATGGCAGCGTTCGAAGTCGGCCAGAAACAAGGCAACGCCATGGCCGCCGAAGCGAAGAAACGCGGCTGGGACTGGAAAGACACCTACGCGGTGATCAACACCTACAACGAACTCGACACCGGCAAGAAACGCACCGACGGTTCGGCTAAAGCACTGGAAGAAGCCGGTCTGCCGAAAGACCACATTCTGTTCTCGGCGCTGAAAACCCTCGACGTCCCGGGCAGCATGGACGCCACCAACTCGGCGCTGGTGAAACTGCCGAGCGCGGCGAAAAACCTGATCATCGGCGGCATGAACGACAACACCGTGCTGGGCGGCGTGCGCGCCACCGAAAGCGCCGGTTTTGCCGCGGCCAACGTGATCGGCATCGGCATCAACGGCACCGACGCCATCGGCGAATTGAAGAAGGCCAACAGCGGCTTCTTCGGCTCGATGCTGCCGAGCCCGCACATCGAGGGCTACAACACCGCCAGCATGATGTTCGATTGGGTCACCACCGGCAAAGAACCACCGAAATACACCGCGATGGATGACGTGACACTGATCACTCGCGAGAACTTCAAGCAGGAACTGGAAAAGATCGGCCTCTGGAACTGAGGGGCGGTTGATTCCATCGGTGGCCCTGGCAACGGGGCTGCCTGATCTGTGTGATGAGGTGGTTATGGCGCAAACAACAATACAACAACACGGCGGCTGTTCTTTTAGTGGCAGTGGCAGCTTGCGCTTCAACGGGATCGGCAAGACCTTTCCCGGGGTGAAGGCACTGGATGGCATCAGCTTCGTCGCCCACCCGGGGCAGGTTCACGCCTTGATGGGCGAGAACGGCGCCGGCAAATCGACCCTGCTGAAAATCCTCGGCGGTGCTTACACCCCGAGTAGCGGCGACCTGCAGATCGGCGAGCAGACAAGGGTCTTCAAGTCCACCGCCGACAGCATCGGCAGTGGTGTCGCAGTGATCCACCAAGAGCTGCACCTGGTCCCGGAAATGACCGTGGCAGAGAACTTGTTCCTCGGTCATCTGCCGGCCAGTTTCGGCCTGATCAATCGCGGTGCGTTGCGGCAACAGGCATTGGCCTGCCTCAAAGGCCTGGCCGATGAAATCGATCCGCAGGAGAAAGTAGGGCGCCTGTCCCTGGGTCAGCGGCAACTGGTGGAAATCGCCAAGGCCTTGTCCCGTGGTGCGCATGTGATCGCGTTTGACGAACCGACCAGCAGTCTGTCGGCGCGGGAGATTGATCGTTTGATGGCGATCATCGGTCGCCTGCGCGACGAAGGCAAAGTGGTGCTTTACGTCTCCCATCGCATGGAAGAAGTGTTCCGCATCTGCAACGCGGTGACGGTGTTCAAGGACGGTCGCTTTGTGCGCACGTTCGAGGACATGAGCGAGCTGACTCATGATCAGTTGGTGACCTGCATGGTCGGTCGCGACATTCAGGACATCTACGATTACCGCCATCGTCAGCGTGGCGCCGTGGCGCTCAAGGTCGACGGTTTGCTGGGACCGGGTTTGCGTGAGCCGGTGAGTTTCGAGGTGCACAAAGGTGAGATTCTCGGGCTGTTCGGCCTGGTCGGCGCCGGTCGTACCGAGCTGTTCCGCATGCTCAGCGGCCTTGAGCGCAACACCGCCGGGCGCCTGGAATTGCGCGGTCATGAACTGAAGTTGCGTTCACCCCGCGATGCGATTGCCGCCGGGATTCTGCTGTGCCCCGAGGACCGCAAGAAAGAGGGCATCCTGCCCCTCGCCAGCGTCGCCGAGAACATCAACATCAGCGCCCGCGGCGCTCATTCCACCTTCGGCTGCCTGTTGCGTGGCCTGTGGGAGAAGGGCAACGCCGACAAGCAGATCAAAGCGCTGAAAGTGAAGACGCCCAACGCGGCGCAGAAAATCATGTACCTGTCCGGCGGCAATCAGCAGAAGGCCATTCTCGGCCGCTGGCTGTCGATGCCGATGAAAGTCCTGCTGCTCGACGAACCGACTCGCGGCATCGACATCGGCGCCAAAGCCGAGATCTACCAGATCATTCACAACCTGGCGGCCAGCGGCATCGCGGTGATCGTGGTCTCCAGCGATCTGATGGAAGTGATGGGTATTTCCGACCGCATCCTGGTGCTCTGCGAAGGCGCGATGCGCGGCGAGTTGTCTCGCGCAGAGGCCAATGAATCCAACCTGCTGCAACTGGCTTTGCCGCGCCAACGCGCTGACGGCGTGGCGAACTGAGAGGTGACTATGACAATCCAAAACAACGCTTTGCCCACCCAGCGCAAACCTCTGGACCTGCGGCGCTTTCTCGATGACTGGGTGATGCTGCTGGCGGCCGTCGGGATCTTCGTGCTCTGCACCTTGCTGATCGATAACTTCCTCTCGCCGCTGAACATGCGCGGCCTGGGCCTCGCGATTTCGACGACGGGGATTGCGGCCTGCACCATGTTGTATTGCCTGGCGTCCGGGCACTTCGATTTGTCGGTGGGTTCGGTGATTGCCTGTGCCGGCGTGGTCGCAGCGGTGGTGATGCGCGACACCGACAGCGTGTTTCTCGGTGTGGTTGCTGCGCTGTTCATGGGGCTGATTGTCGGGTTGATCAACGGCATCGTGATCGCCAAGCTGCGGGTCAATGCGTTGATCACCACGCTGGCGACCATGCAGATCGTTCGCGGCCTGGCTTACATCTTCGCCAACGGCAAAGCGGTGGGCGTGTCGCAAGAGCAGTTCTTCGTCTTTGGTAACGGCCAGTTGTTGGGTGTGCCGGTGCCGATTCTGATCACCATCGTCTGCTTCCTGTTTTTCGGCTGGTTGCTGAATTACACCACCTACGGGCGCAACACCATGGCCATTGGCGGTAACCAGGAAGCAGCGCTGCTGGCCGGGGTGAACGTTGACCGGACCAAAATCATTATCTTTGCCGTGCACGGCGTGATCGGGGCGTTGGCCGGGGTGATTCTGGCTTCGCGGATGACCTCGGGGCAGCCGATGATCGGCCAGGGTTTCGAGCTGACAGTGATCTCGGCTTGCGTGCTCGGCGGGGTGTCGTTGAGCGGCGGGATCGGGATGATTCGGCATGTGATTGCCGGGGTGTTGATTCTGGCGATTATCGAGAATGCGATGAATTTGAAGAACATCGATACGTTTTACCAGTACGTGATTCGTGGTTCGATTTTGCTTTTGGCGGTCGTGATTGACCGCCTCAAACAACGCTGAGATCAAGATCTACCCCTCACCCCAGCCCTCCCGAAACGTCGGACCGCCCCAGAGGGGAGAGGGGGAAAGGGAGCAGATCGACGTCGCTTCCAAAACCTGAGTTCGACTTGGACTTTCAGGTCGCAGTAAATCCTCCAAACCCCTCGGTCAGCCCCCTCTACCCCTTGGGGAGAGGGTTGGGGTGAGGGGTGGATTCACCTGACACCACACACCTGCGAACATCTCATCTCCCGTCACCTCCTCAAAATATCCCTTGCCCGCCCAACCCCGTTTCGGTTATCACTTTGTACATGATTAGACAGGTACGATTTGACAAGAAACAACGGGTGGTCGACGAACTCATCCGGCGCATCGAAAGCGGCCTCATGGAGGACGGCTTTCTGTTGCCGGGCGAGCATCAATTGGCTCAAGAATTCAACGTCAGCCGCGGCACGCTGCGCGAAGCCCTGGCTGAATTGAAACGGCGCAACTACATCGCGACGCAAAGCGGGGTGGGCTCCATCGTCACCTTCGATGGTGTGGTGCTCGATCAGCGCAGCGGCTGGGCACAGGCCCTGGCCGACAGCGGGGCGCTGATCAATACCGAAGTGCTGCGGCTGGAGGCGATCACCCGTCCTGACCTGTTGCCGCGTTTCGGCACCGACCAATTCATCACCCTCGACCGTCGCCGTCGTTCCAACGAAGGCAAGCTGGTCTCCCTTGAACGCTCATTGATGCCCGCCACCGGAGGTCTGGAAAGCCTGCCGCGGGTCGGCCTTATCGACAATTCCCTGACCATCACCCTGGCCGCCTATGGCTATATCGGCGAGCGCGGTGATCAATGGATCGGCGCCGAACCCTTGAACGCCGAAGACGCCGAACTGCTCGGCCGTCCGCAAGGCACGGTGTTCCTCAAGGCCCTGCGCACCACCTACGACCGGAAAAACCGCTTCATGGAGCAGGTCGAAAGCTTGCTCGACCCGGTGCATTTTCGCCTGCACCTCCAGTTTGGAGAGTCAAAATGACCGCGCTCAACCGTGCTCTCGGCGCGTTCTACGGACTGGCTTTGGGCGACGCGCTGGGCATGCCGACCCAATCCCTGAGCCGTGCCGAGATCAAGGTGCGCTTCGGCGAGATCACTGATCTGGAAGACGCAGGCCCGGATCAACCGATCGCCGCCAACATGCTCAAAGGCTCGATTACCGATGACACCGAGCAGGCGATTCTGGTCGGCCAATTGCTGGTTGAAGGCGAGGGCCGGATCGAACCGTCGGTGCTGGCCCAACGGCTGATCGAATGGGAAGCCGCGATGCAGGCCAAGGGCTCGCAAGACCTGCTTGGCCCTTCGACCAAACGTGCCATCGAAATGATCCTCGCCGGCCACTCGCCCGAAGAAGCGGGGCGCTACGGCACCACCAATGGCGCGGCAATGCGCATCACGCCGGTCGGGATCGCGGCGGATGTCGCCAACCCTGAGCGTTTCATCAACGCTGTCGTGCAGGCGTGCCAGGTCACCCACAACACCACGCTGGGCATTTCCAGCGCGGCGGCGGTGGCGGCTGTGGTTTCGGCCGGTATCAACGGCATGGACCTGGGCGAGGCGTTGAACCTCGGCCAGCAAATCGCTCAGCAAGCTGAAGGCCACGGTTACTGGGTGGCTGGCGGGCGCATCGCCTCGCGCATCAGCTGGGCGCGGACCATCAGTGTCGACAGCGACAAGGCGTTGCTGGCGGATTTGATGTACGACGTGATCGGCACGTCGGTGGCTTCGCAGGAATCGGTGGTGGTCTCGTTTGCCCTGGCCCAGCAAGTGGCCATTGGTGAAATGAACGCTTTCGAAGCGCTGTGCATGGCCGCCAGCCTTGGCGGCGACACTGACACCATCGCGGCGATACTCGGCGCCATGCTCGGGGCCTGCCTGGGCCTTGAGTGTTGGCCGGCGGCGATGATCGACAAGGTCAAAACCGTTAACGATCTGGAGTTGGAACCGTTGGTGCGAGGGCTTTTAGCTTTGCGTTGACTGGACTGACGCTTTCGCGAGCAGGCTCGCTCCCACATTGGATTTGTGCAGGACGCAAACCCTGTGGGAGCGAGCCTGCTCGCGAAGGGCGCGCCGCCTACTTGAATTTTTCACCCGCAATGGAAAGCACGAATACGGCCAGGACTGCCGGGATGTTATGTCGACTTCCGAAACTGCCCACAACCAAAACAATGGCAACAGGAGCATTTCACATGAGTTCATCGAACGCCGGGCAAAGCGCCGGGCAACTGGAAACCCGTGGCATCGAGCCCGTGCCGGAAGCGGAGTGCAACGGTCATCCGCTGCAACTGTTCTGGGTCTGGTTTGCTGCCAACATCTCCATCCTCGGCCTGCCGCTGGGTGCGACACTTGTAGCCTTTCGCGGCTTGGCGATCTGGCAGGCGATCATCGTCGCGATCCTCGGCGCCGCCGGTTCCTTCGCGGTGGTCGGGATCATCTCCATTGCCGGTCGCCGTGGTCGCGCACCGAGCCTGACGTTGTCGCGAGCGATCTTCGGTGTACGCGGTAACATCGGTCCGACCCTGGTCTCGCTGATGTCGCGTCTGGGCTGGGAAACCGTCAACACCACCACGGCAGCGTTCGTGCTGCTGTCTCTGTGCTCGATTCTGTTCGGCTCGCCGGTAGAAGCCAAAAGCGCACCGGTATTGACCCTGATCTTCATTGCGATTTTCGTGTTGCTGACGTTGTCGGTCTCTGGCCTCGGTCACGCCACGTTGCTGGTGATTCAGAAGTGGGCGACTTACGTGTTCGGTGCGCTGAACCTGCTGGTGGGCGGCTTCCTCTGCGCCACTATCGACTGGAGTGCGGTGTTCAACGCAACGCCCGCGCCGTTGAGCGCGATGATCATCGGCGTTGGCACCATGGCCGCTGGCACTGGGATCGGTTGGGCCAACGCGGGTGCCGACATGTCGCGCTATCAGCATCGCAGCGTCAAAGCCGTGCGCCTGGTGGCGTCGGCGGCGTTCGGTGCGGGGATTCCGCTGGTGCTGCTGATCACCCTCGGCGGTCTGCTGTCGGTGGGCAACAACGATCTGGCCTCGGCCACTGACCCGATCATTGCCATCCGCGACATGCTGCCGACCTGGATGGCCGTGCCGTACCTGATCACCGCGTTCGGTGGGCTGCTGCTGTCGAACAACCTGTCGGTGTACTCCGCCGGTTTGACCACGCTGACCCTCGGCCTGAAGGTCAAACGCGTCTACGCGGTGGTCGTCGACATCGTCGCGATCTTCGCCGGTTCGATCTATTTCATGCTGATCGCCGACAGTTTCTATGGTCCGTTCATTACCTTCATTTCGCTGCTGGCCGTACCGATCACCGCGTGGGTCGGGATCTTCGTCGTCGACTTGATTCACCGTCATTACTACAGCCCCAAAGACCTGCTGGACGTCAGCCCGAGCAGCGCTTACTGGTACAGCGGCGGTATCGAGTGGCGCGCCTTCGGTGCGTGGGCGGTGGCGATCGTATTGGGCTTCAGCTTCACCACCATCGGTACGACCGAACAAACCGTCTGGTTCCGCGGTTTCCTGTCCGACTCCTGGCTGGGCCATAACGGCCTCGGCTGGATCGTGACGTTCCTGGTGGCGGGCGGGATGTATTTTGTACTCGGTGGGGCGAAGGATCGTCGCGCTGCGTTGACCGAGAATGCTCATGCCTAGATTGCTGCACACCGGCCAGGTCATGATCGACCTGGTCATGGCCGTGGATAAACTGCCGCATTCGGGCGGCGACGTGCTGGCGCAATCCGCCGGTTTCGAGGCCGGCGGCGGCTTCAATGTGATGGCTGCCGCCCAGCGCAATGGTTTGCCGGTGGTTTACCTCGGCCGCCACGGCACCGGGCGTTTCGGCGATCTGGCGCGCGAGGCGATGAAGGCTGAAGGCATTCGGATCGGCATCACTCACCGCGCCGAACGGGACACGGGATTGTGCGTCGCGTTGACCGAAACATCGGCCGAGCGCAGTTTCATTTCCTATATCGGTGCCGAAGGTGAGCTGACTGCCGAGGATCTGGCCAGCGTGCCGGCCGAGGCGGGTGACTATGTCTACGTCAGCGGCTACAGCCTGCTGCATGGCGGCAAAGCCCAGGCATTGGTGGATTGGGTGCTGGATTTACCGAGAGGGATCAACGTGGTGTTCGATCCGGGTCCGCTGGTGGATTCGCCGAATGAACCGTTGATGCAAGCCTTGCTGGCGCGCATTGATCTGTGGACCAGCAATAGCGTCGAGGCGTTGAAGTTTACCGGTGCGTCGGACATTGCCGAGGCGTTGAACCGGTTGGCCGATCATCTGCCGGCCGACGTGTTGATGGTGGTTCGTGACGGCCCTCAAGGGTGCTGGATCAGCCAGCGTGGAAACCGCCAGCATGTGCCGGGTTTCAAGGTTGAGGCGGTGGACAGCAATGGCGCGGGGGATGCGCATGCCGGGGTGTTTGTGGCCGGGTTGGCGCAAGGATTGTCGGCGGCTGAGGCGGCTCGGCGGGCCAATGCGGCGGCGGCGTTGGCGGTCACTCGTTGGGGGCCGGCGACTTCGCCGGGGACTGCTGAGGTTGACGCGTTAGTCAGCCAGACGTTCGGTGCCTGATCGGCCGCCTTCGCGAGCAGGCTCGCTCCCACAATGAATCTGTGAACGACACAAATCCCCTGTGGGAGCGAGCCTGCTCGCGAAGGGGTCATAAAATTCACTACAGATCCTGGATTTACCCAGCCTTGCGCAACGCCTCGATCAACTCTTGCTTGCGCATACCCGACCGCCCCGGAATCTTCTTCGCCCGAGCCTCTTTCATCAGGCTGTCGACGGTCTGGGTTTCGCGAGAAGCCTTGCTGTTTCGCGAATGACCTTTACGGCTGGCCACCGCACGTCGAGCTGATTCCTGGCGATCCGATGACTTGG
Source organism: Pseudomonas sp. LB3P25 (assembly GCF_054897985.1). Classification (NCBI taxonomy): domain Bacteria; kingdom Pseudomonadati; phylum Pseudomonadota; class Gammaproteobacteria; order Pseudomonadales; family Pseudomonadaceae; genus Pseudomonas; species Pseudomonas sp. LB3P25. Next base: position 1,979,012 of record NZ_CM142711.1, read on the forward strand.
CACTCGCCGGTTTCTTGCGTCCCGAACCCCCTTTGCGTTCACCGCCGCCCGACTGCTTGTTCACCGTCGCCCAGGCTCGGGCTTCTGCTTCTTCTTTCGAGACGCCCTTGTGTTCGTAGCTCTCTTCGATGTGCTCGGCCTTGCGTTTCTGTTCGGCGGTGTATTTGTCTTTGCTTCCACGAGGCATGGGATTTCTCCTTGCTTCAGGTGTGTATCCGTAGGAGCTGGTGCAGCCTGCGATCTTTTGATCTTCGAGGAGCCAAAGGCAAAAGTTCGCAGCCTGCGGTAGCTCCTACGCGGTTAGACGTCCAGCTTGCGCGCCGCCTCAACCCCTGCGGCACTGAGTTTGATCGGCAAGTTCAACGAGTGCTCACCGGCCTCGTTGCAGATCACATGACCATGCTGGATCAATCCACGATCCTGCAGCGTGGCGAGGGTGCTGGCCACGACTCTCTCCCCCCGGTAATTGTCCAGGACCTCTTTGCCCAAGCCGCTTGGATGGGCATGCAGCAGACGGGTCAGGACTTCGTTCTCAAGGTTTTTATCGGCGTTCATGGTTACCTCTTCATGGATGTGGATAGGTCCGTTTAATTCGAGTCCTTACTTGACGTTGGTCCGCCCCCGATTTGGATTGGTGCCTGATGAACGACGAACGGTCTAGGCTTGCTGCAACGTTTTGCTGGTAACGGTTCGACGCCAGACCAGCCGGCCGACGCTGATCAGCCAATTCAATACAGCAACCGCCAACACCGTGAGCAACAGTGTCGCCATTCCCTGTTCGACGATGATTTTCCCGGCCAGCAACGGAAAGCCAAACACGCCGATAAAGTAGGACAGGCTGAACAGCAGCAAGGATTGCGCGGTGGTGCCGTTCGGTGCCTCGTTGGCCGCCAGGCCGTTGATCACTGAATAGGTCAACCCGTAACCGACCCCGAGCACCGCCGCCGCCAGCACGTAGCTGAACCCGTCGTCGACGACAAACCCGAACATCAGGATCGAGCCCATCATCAAGCCCGACAACAGGCAGGACGCCCAGAAGGGGTCGCGCTTGACCACGAAACCGGCGATCAGCATTCGGCTGCTGATCGCTGCGCTCATGAAGCCGAGGAAGAACAGTGAATAATCGAGTGAACGCGCCGCCGCGTAACTTGTTTGAAAACTCGACAGACCGCCGAAAACGCAACCGCCGAGGCCGACCATGATGATCGGGAATACCGCTCTGGACGACAGCACTTGCGCCGCTGCACGCCAGGAAATTCGCGACACCGCTGCCGAGTGGGCCGGCGCTTTTTTCAGTTGCGAATCCAATCGCCAGAACAGCAGCACACCGATCAGGCTGGCCAGCGCCGCGAGGTAAAACGCCGCGGTGATCGGATACCCGAGGGCGCTGGCAGCGCGACCTAACAAGGGACCGCTGCCGATCCCGGTCATCATGCTGCCCGACAACAGCGCAAAGTATTTTGCCCGTTGGGCAGGCGTTACCAGACTCGCCACAATGATCGGGCCGAGGGTGTAGAACACGCCCCAACCCAGCCCCAGCAAGAGTCCGAAAAACAACAGCAGATTGCCGAAGCCTGGCGCCAGGGCGAAGCCCAGGCTGGCGGCCACCAGCAAGACGCCGAACAGCGCAATCGAGCGCGCCGCGCCGAGCAAATCGGACAAGTGCCCGGAGACGATTACCGCTGCAAACGTACTGAGCATCGCCGCCGAAATCACACTGCCGGCATCGTGCTCGTTGCCGCCGCGGGAACCGATCAACAACGACAGCAAAAAGGTCGAGCCATAGGACAGCGACAGCAAGTAGCTGGCCAGGCAAAACAGGCCGAACAACCTGCTTGAGACTTGGGGTGTTGCGCTAGGCATGACGCGGTTCCTTGACCCGATAGAAGAGAGCTTCTTCTATCTATCACGCAAGGCGTTGATGTTAGGTCTGAGGTTCTCGATTTCAGGGTTAGTGTTGGCCGGAGTAAGGCCTTCAGCAGACGCCACGGATGACGTTTTGATTTCATATGTGACGAGCGCCGCTTGCCGACTTAGTATGGCGTTTTCAACTTTTGACGAAGGCACGTCCATGACGATCGAGATCCGCCCGGCGACCCCGAGCGATGCACCGCAAATCCTCGGGTTCATCACCGAACTGGCCGACTACGAACGTGCCCGCCACGAAGTCATTGCCAGCGTCGCCGACATCGAGCGCAGCCTGTTCAGCGAAGGCGCCACTGCCCACGGCCTGATCTGCCTGCGCGACGGCTCGCCGATCGGCTTCGCGGTGTTCTTCTTCAGTTATTCCACGTGGCTCGGCAGCAACTGCCTCTACCTTGAAGACCTCTACATCACCCCCGGACAGCGTGGCGGCGGCGCCGGTAAAACCTTGCTGCGCCATCTGGCGAAAATCGCCTGCGCCAATGATTGCGGTCGATTTGAGTGGAGCGTGCTGGACTGGAACAAACCGGCAATCGAGTTCTACAAATCCTTGGGGGCGCAGCCGCAGGAAGAGTGGGTGCGGTATCGGATGGATGGGGCGGTGTTGCGGGAGTTTGCCGAGGGGCGGTGATCGTTGTACCCACTCTGACTCTGACTCTGAATCAGTTGTCGGCTCCTCTCTGGTCCTGCATTCTGTTCGCACTTCTGCATACTCACGGATGATACCTGCAGTGTCTTGTGCACTCATTCATCCCCTGAATTTCGCGACGAATTCGGCTAACAGTTCGAATGTGTCGAAAGCCAATGGCGCGTTGATCTTTACCACCACCTTAAAACTCAACAGCAAGGAGCTTTGACTTGAGTGGAAAACCGGCTGCTCGTGTAACCGACTCAACCTCGTGTCCGTTGCCGGGACATGGCACCAATCCGATAGTCTCTGGATGACCAGACGTTTTCTTCGATGGTCTTGCCGCTGCCCGCATGACGGATAAATCCGCCTGCGGTAGCCCTATTACTGGTGCAGTATCAGGCACGGTGTTCATCAACGGCCTCAATGCCGCAACCCTCGACAGCACTGGAGGTCACGGCAACGTTGTGGTTGGCGGTTCCGGGACTGTGATCATCGGTCAGAGCGGGGGAGGCGCGGCGTTCAGCGGTTTGCTACCGATGCCAGTGCATTTCACAGACAGATTGCAGGTAGTTAATGAGGCGACCGGCAAGCCGATTCCTTATCACCCCTACACCATTCAGCGTGGTGACGGCAGCGAGGAACATGGCATTACTGATGCGGTCGGCTTCACCCATACCGTCAGTTCTCATTTGGCTGAAACCATTAAATTGTTCGTGGAGTGATAGGGATGTCGGCTGAAGGACTGGCGGCGAAAGAAGAATTACCAAAAAAAAGGGAAGTGAAAACTCACACATTAACGTGCAAGACCGATCAGTCTGTTAAGCAGGTTCCCGTAGCTTTGCGGGACTTGGTTATATTTTTTATTGGCGGTGCGGGTGATCAGGAAAGTTATTATGGTACGGGCCCAAATAATAATATTGATTATGTTCGCCGGATCACGGTAGACGACGCAAAGCAGTTTGAGATTTTAAAGCGCTGCCCATCCTGGGCGCTCAGTTATAATGCATTTATAAGTGATGATGATCTTGAAAAAAGAATGTGTTGAGCCGGATACCTAATTGCTCTACCGCTATCTATATTGTTGGTCATAGTCTGGGTGGTTGGAATGGTGCCCATCTCTCTAGTGTGCTGGCAGACAGAGGGTTCAAAGTAAGGATGTTAATGACACTGGACCCAGTCGGCGAAGGGAAAATCGTCTACGGAATTTCAAGTATTTATAGGCGGGAGCCAAAACCCAAAGCCGATTACTGGGTGAATATTCGGGCTGCTGCGGTCGACTGGAACGTATCGGATCTGGTCGCAGATTTCGGTGAGCAGTGGGAAGTGACACAAGGGCCTAACGTAATGGGGCGGGTGGACATCAACCACGCCGACGCAAACAGGATGTTCGTGCAGCCGTTACCGGGCGGTAAGACAGCTCGACAAATATTTAATGAGTCGATTTTGAGTTATTTCAGGGAGTGAATCTGGATGCACAAGGTTTTTCTGTTTTTTTTAATATTGATGAGTGCATCCTGTTCTTTGAATCATGGGAAGCCTGTAGCAACACTTGAGTATTCCAGTGTCGCGGAACTTCGTAGTACTGGCCTTTACCAGATTTATTTTACTTCAGATGTGGATGTGCTCCAGTTGTTTAAGTCTAAAATTGGCGAGGGCCTTGTCTGTGCATTAGAAGACGATTTGGATTTTGCTGAGTCGCATCATATAAAAAGATCTGGTTTTGGTTTGGTAGAATCTGTGCCAGGCGACTTACCTTTGCGATATCGGGCAAATGTCATTTTTAGTGAGTCGGCAAGCGGGAAAGGAGGGGAGAACTATCTGGAGGGTGAAACCTTGGCTCCGCTTTTGAGGAAACGTGATTTTATCTCATGTGTGTTTAGAGTTCACACCACTACGTACAAAACGTACTTCTCAACGATCATGCGCATACCAACCAAGGAGCTTTTGAAGGCGGTTGCTAAACAGTAAAAGCGAGCATCTCTGACTCGAAGACACGCATAAAACGTGCTCGTTCAATCACTGACGTCCCAGTTACCACCGACCAAACCATCGAGTGTTTGCCGCACGGTGATCTTGAATGCCCCAGCCTTCCCTTCATCGAAGGCCGCACTCCACGCCTCATATCCCTGACTGAAATCCGGGATTTCAGAGGTATTTCCCACTCGGTGGGTGATGCTGCGTTCTATGGCTTTTGCCTGGAAGGGCAGGTGGGGCATTTCATTGAACTCGTTACCTGTCACTGGGTTGATCAGTCGGTAAGCGCTCAATAAACCCCACCTGCACATGAAGCGCCGATTCAAGGATGCTGAGCTCCCATTTCTCGCTCGGATCGACCGATCCGCCGGACGGTCTGTTAGTCGTTACGTGTCTGTTCAAGCCGCTTATCAAGCTCGCTTGGCGGCAAGTTCGGCGTCGAGTGAAGCGTCAGCCAGACGGCCCGCAGAATGTTGATCGCGGCCATGTTCAGGTGTTGTTCGGCGGCGTGCAGGGCCAGTTCGGCTGCCAGGCGCTTGTCGGCAGCACTGAGGTGCGCCGTTTTGTGGGTCATGTCCGCATCGACGTTGGCCAACAGCCCCTGGAGTTCCTGCACCGCCTGATCCGATGCCTGACGCATGTCCGCCAGCAGGCGGCTGGCTTCGGCAGGCGTCATGGCCAAGGCGCGGACGCTGCGAAAAGTCAGGCGGGCGGGCAAGGTGGCCAAACTGAAACCCGTCGAAATTAACTTGCCAATCATGCGAACAACTCCTGTAAACGAGGGTTTCAGCAGCGTATCAGAGTAAATCGCAAAAAAATGTCTGCTCATCGCTTGCCAGAATCAACTCTCCGCCTCTTTTTGGCATCAAGCGTCTGATCGTCGTCAGAACCCTCGAACGATGCGCCCATAGACGCTCGATCTGCTCATCCTTGGCAGACATTTCCTTGTCCTTCGAAAACATCTGCTTATGCAGCGACAGCAAAAGCTGTTTCAGCAAAATAGGGTCGTCAGGAAGGGTTTCGGGCACGGAAATCATGCCGTGGATTATACCGGCTCAGGTGACGAAGCGTGGCGTCAGCACCTTGTGAGGTTGATTGCCCCAGAGGTCGATTCCCTCCAGTAGGAGGTTCAACTCCCGCACCGTGAGCTCGATGGCTTCGTCATCCGCATCCGGCTTGGTCTTGAAGCGCTCAGCCTCCAGGCGCTTGAGCCACAAACAGAAGCCGTTGCGGTGCCAATACAGAATTTTCACTTGGTTGCGCGTGCGATTGAGGAAGACAAACAACACCGGGTCGAACACCGCGACCTTGATATCCAACTCGACCAAAGCCGCCAGGCCATTGATGGATTTCCGGAAATCGACTGGTTTGGGGTAGAGGTAAACGGCTTTGACCTTGGGGTCGGGACGCATCATGGGCTGGCACCAGAAAAATTGGGAGCACAGCATCGACGGGCTATCGGTTCATTTGAAGGTGTAGTTTGTGGAGCGGTTACATCAGTCGAAAGCCATCGACTCTGATGTGAACGACCTTACCCAACTTCGGATAGTTTTCGATTCTCAGGATCGTCAGCGTTGATGCGTCCTCGCCCGGTCGATTTTTGTAAGCCCAGATATCGCCGACCTGCAATTCCTTCGATGCGCTGAATGCGGCCACGGACCAGAGTACGCCGCATAGCAGCAGAGCCTTTGAAACAATCTTCATTTTTCTTCCTTGAAAGTGATGTACCGCTGCAATGGCCCGGCATTTTAAAGCGGCGTCGTAGAAAATCTTGTCATACTTGCAAATCCCATAATATGGGAGTGATATTTATATATTGAGATTTTGATGCATCCGGGTTTATAGTCCAGCTCACTCACTGCCAATAAACAAAACAGGTGAAGCGATGCTGGCGCAATTGATCGCGCTCGATTGGGGGACAACCTCATTACGTGCTTACAAACTCGCCGCGGGTGGCCAGGTGCTCGAACAGCGTTCGCTGTCGTCGGGGATCATGCAGTTGCCCAGGACGCCGCGAATGATTGCGGGTCAGGCCTGTACCGACGGTTTTGAACTGGCCTTTGACGAGGCCTGCGGTGACTGGCTCGACGCGCAGCCCGATTTGCCGGTGATTGCCTGTGGCATGGTCGGCAGCGCACAAGGCTGGCGTGAAGCGGCTTACCGCGATACGCCGGCGAACGTCGCCAATCTAGGAACTTCCCTGCAAACCATTCGTAGTGTTCGCGGTGTCGACGTGCACATCGTGCCGGGCGTGATTCAGCGTTCGCGCCTGCCGAACGTGATGCGTGGTGAAGAAACCCAGGTGCTTGGCGTTCTGCACAATCTGCCGGGCGGGGCGGGCAACGATCTGCTGATCGGCCTGCCGGGCAGTCATTCGAAATGGGTGGAAGTGGCCGACGGCTGCATCGTGCATTTCGATACCTTCATGACCGGCGAAGTCTTCGCCGTGCTCAGCGAACACAGCATTTTGGGGCGCACCCAGCAAAAGGGCGCGTCCTTTGATGGCCAAGCCTTTGATCGTGGTGTGCAGGTGGCCCTGTCGGCGGATGGCGAGATCGGGCCGTTGTCGACATTGTTCAGTGCCCGCAGCCTCGGGTTGACTGGCGAACTCAGCGCCACCGCCCAACCGGATTACTTGTCCGGCTTGTTGATCGGCCATGAGCTGTCAGCGCTGGCCAGCGTCCAGCGACGCCGACGCAACAGTGTTCATCTGCCTTCGATCATCCTCATTGGTAATGCCCAACTCTGTGCCCGCTACAGCCGGGCGCTCGACGCCTGTGGTTTTGCCCGGGTGACCCTGGCCGAACAAGCCACCGAACGCGGCTTGTGGCAGCTGGCGGTTGCCGCCGGACTGATCACACCCAACCCATCCCGTTTAACTTGACTGGAGGTCTGACATGCTCAAGCAAGCATTGGCGCAAAACGGTCTGATCGCGATTTTGCGTGGCCTGCGCCCGCAAGAAGCGGCAGCCATCGGCGAAGTCCTTTACGCCGCGGGATTTCGCGTCATCGAGGTGCCGCTCAATTCCCTCGAGCCGTACGAAAGCATCCGCATCCTGCGCAGTACGTTGCCCGCCGATTGCCTGATCGGTGCCGGCACGGTGTTGACGCCGGAGCAGGTCGAGCAGGTGAAAGCGGCGGGCGGTCAAGTGATCGTCATGCCGCACAGCGATGCCAAGGTGTTGCGCGCTGCGAAAGCGGCGGGGTTGTTCCTGTCACCGGGTGTGGCGACGCCGACTGAAGCCTTCGCCGCATTGGCCGAAGGGGCGGACGTACTGAAGATGTTCCCGGCTGAGCAGATGGGCCCGGCAGTCGTCAAAGCCTGGCTCGCGGTGCTGCCTGCGGGAACGATTCTGGCGCCGGTCGGCGGGATCACGCCGGACAACATGCAGGTGTTTATCGACGCTGGCGTCAAAGGCTTCGGCCTCGGTTCCGGGTTGTTCAAGCCGGGCATGACACCTGAGGAAGTGGCTGTAAACGCCAAGGCGTATGTCGCTGCGTGGAACGCTCTGCGTTAAGACTTTTTGGCGCCGAGCGCGCTGCATCTATAAGAGAGACAAGAAGATGAAAATCACCAAACTGACCACCTTCATCGTTCCACCGCGCTGGTGCTTCCTCAAGGTTGAAACCGACGAGGGCGTGACCGGCTGGGGCGAACCCGTGGTTGAAGGCCGCGCTCACACTGTCGCCGCCGCCGTTGAAGAATTGTCCGACTACCTGATCGGCAAAGACCCACGCAACATTGAAGACATCTGGACCGTGCTTTACCGCGGCGGCTTCTACCGGGGCGGCGCAATCCACATGAGTGCGCTGGCCGGTATCGACCAGGCGTTGTGGGACATCAAGGGCAAGGCCCTGGGTGTGTCGGTCAGCGACCTGCTGGGCGGTCAGGTGCGGGACAAGATTCGCGTCTATTCGTGGATCGGCGGCGACAGGCCGGCGGACACCGCTCGCGCTGCGAAGGAAGCCGTCGAGCGTGGTTTCACTGCGGTGAAAATGAACGGCACTGAAGAGCTGCAATTCCTCGATTCCTTCGAAAAAGTCGACCTGGCCCTGGCCAACGTCGCCGCCGTGCGCGATGCGGTGGGCCCGAACGTCGGCATCGGTGTCGACTTCCATGGCCGGGTGCACAAGCCCATGGCCAAGGTCCTGATGAAGGAGCTCGACCCGTACAAATTGATGTTCATCGAAGAGCCGGTACTCAGCGAAAACTACGAAGCGCTGAAAGAATTGGCGCCGCTGACCAGCACGCCGATTGCCCTCGGTGAGCGGCTGTTCTCGCGCTGGGATTTCAAGCGTGTGCTCAGCGAAGGTTACGTCGACATCATCCAGCCGGACGCGTCTCACGCCGGCGGTATTACCGAGACCCGCAAGATTGCCAACATGGCTGAAGCCTATGACGTGGCGCTGGCGCTGCATTGCCCGCTCGGCCCGATTGCCCTGGCGGCGTGTTTGCAGCTGGATGCGGTTTGCTACAACGCGTTCATCCAGGAACAGAGCCTGGGCATTCACTACAACGAGAGCAATGACCTGCTGGATTACGTCAAGGATCCGCGGGTGTTCGACTACGACAAAGGCTTCGTGAAAATACCCAACGGCCCGGGCCTGGGGATCGAGATCAACGAGGAATACGTCATCGAACGCGCGGCCGTCGGCCACCACTGGCGCAACCCGATCTGGCGCCATGCCGATGGCAGTTTTGCCGAGTGGTGATTGATCTCTAATCCACCCCAATCCCCTGTGGGAGCGAGCCTGCTCGCGATAGCAATCTATCAGCCAATATCGCAGTCGACTGAAATACCGCAATCGCGAGCAGGCTCACTCCCACAGTTTGATCTCCATGGTTAGCGAGATCTGCGTTTCACATCGACCTCAATAAACATAAGAAGAGGCACTCCCCATGCAACCGCAAACCCTCACCGGGCAGGCGTCGTTGGTGACGCCCAGTCGCAAGCGTTTTTTCATCATGGTCCTGCTGTTCATCACCGTGGTGATCAACTACCTGGACCGCAGCAACCTGTCCATCGCCGCCCCGGCGCTGACCAGCGAACTGGGCATCGACCCGATCCACGTCGGGCTGATTTTCTCGGCATTCGGCTGGACCTACGCCGCCATGCAAATCCCCGGCGGCTGGCTGGTGGATCGCGTCCCGCCGCGGATTCTTTATAGCGTCGCATTGCTGCTGTGGTCGATCGCCACGGTGATGCTCGGCTTCGCCGCCAGCTTCATCGCACTGTTCGTGTTGCGTATGGCGGTCGGTGCACTGGAAGCCCCGGCGTACCCGATCAACAGCCGAGTGGTCACCACCTGGTTTCCCGAGCGCGAGCGCGCCACAGCCATCGGTTTTTACACGTCCGGGCAGTTTGTCGGTCTAGCGTTTCTGACGCCGGTATTGGCCTGGCTGCAGCACCAATATGGCTGGCACATGGTGTTTGTCAGCACCGGTGCGGTGGGCATTCTCTGGGCGGTGATCTGGTACGCGGTGTACCGCGAGCCACGGGATTTCAAAGGCGCCAATGACGCCGAAATCGACCTGATCCGCGAAGGCGGCGGGCTGGTGGATATCCAGGCTGAACAAGCCAAAGTCAAAGCCAAATTCAGCTGGACCGACCTCGGCATCGTTCTGACCAAACGCAAATTGTGGGGCATCTACCTCGGCCAGTTTTGCCTCAACTCGACGTTGTGGTTTTTTCTGACGTGGTTCCCGACCTACCTGGTGAAATATCGCGGTATGGACTTCATCAAGTCCGGCCTGTTGGCGTCGCTGCCGTTTCTCGCCGCTTTCGTCGGTGTGCTCTGTTCGGGGTTCTTTTCCGACTGGCTGATCCGTCGTGGCTACACCGTGGGGTTCGCCCGCAAGTTGCCGATCATTGGCGGCCTGCTGATTTCCACTTCGATCATCGGCGCCAACTTCGTCGAGTCGACACCGCTGGTGATTGCCTTCCTCGCGTTGGCGTTCTTCGGCAATGGGCTGGCTTCGATTACCTGGTCGCTGGTTTCAACGCTGGCCCCGGCGCGGTTGCTCGGGTTGACCGGTGGGGTGTTCAACTTCATCGGCAACCTGTCGGCGATTACCACGCCGATCGTCATCGGTTTCCTCGCCACCGGTGATTCGTTCGCTCCCGCGATCACTTACATCTCGGTTCTGGCGTTGATTGGCGCGCTTTCCTACATCTTGCTGGTCGGCAAAGTCGAGCGTATCAAGTTGTAGTTGCGGCATTCGGGCGACCATAATGCCGCCCGTTCACTCGCTCAACGGTAAAGGCTGGATATGCAGGAAGACGCCCCAAAAATCGCCAAGGACGCCGCACCGACCGGCACCCAGACACTGCTTCGTGGTCTGGGTGTGGTTCAGGCCGTGGCCAGTGGCGCCCGCGATCTCAAGGAAATCGCCCGCCTGATCGGCACCACGCGCAGCACCACCCATCGTCTGGCCAGTTGCCTGGTGGACGAGCGTTATCTGCGCGTGGTGCCGCAAGTCGGTTATCTGTTGGGGCCGAAGCTGATCGAGTTGGGTTTTCAGGCACGTGAAGAATTGCCGTTGGTAACCCTTGCCGGACCGTATCTGGATGAGTTGTCGGCGTTGACTGGCGACACCATTCATCTGGCGATTCGCGAGGGCGACGAGGTGCTGTACCTGCACAAGAATCCTGGGCGCAATGGCCCGGAAATGCGTTCGCGGGTCGGCCATCGCATGCCGTTGGCGCGCACCGGGATCGGCAAGGCGCTGATGCTCGATGACACGCAGGAAGAATGGCAAAGGCTGTATGAAGTCAGCTTGCCGGCAGGTGGGAAAAATCAGTTCTGGCCGCAGCACCCGGAGCAGTCCTGGGAGCAGTTTCAACAGCGCATGATCGAGTATGTCGCGGGCGGTTATGCGTTCGATCTGGAAGACAACGAACCGTCGATCCGCTGTGTAGCGGCGCCGATCCGCGATGCCAGCAAGCGCATCGTCGCCGGCATCAGTATCGCCAGCACCGTGCCGTACATGCCGCTGGAAAAAATGGCCGAGCTGATTCCCCTGATCAAAGGGGTCACAGCCCGGCTGTCGGCGGAGCTTGGTTTGAAGGTATAAGCCGCTAAGGTCTGATCAGACCTTCAGCGTCGCCATGTCGATGACGAAGCGGTACTTCACGTCACCGGCGATCATGCGGGCATAAGCCTCGTTGATCTGGCGGATGTCGAGCATTTCGATGTCGCAAGTGATGTTGTGCTCGGCGCAGAAATCCAGCACTTCCTGGGTTTCGGCGATGCCGCCGATCAGCGAGCCGGCCAGCACGCGACGGCCCAATACCAGTTTGGCGGCGTGGACCGGTGGATCGACCGGTTCGATCAGGCCCACCAGAATGTGCACGCCGTCGAAACGCAGGGTGTCGAGGTAGGGATTGAGGTCGTGCTGCACCGGAATGGTGTCCAGCAGGAAGTCGAAATGGCCCGCAGCAGCCTTCATCTGTTCGGTATCGGTGGACACGATCACGTGGTCCGCACCTTGGCGACGACCTTCTTCAGCCTTGCTCGCCGAGCGGGTGAACAGCGTCACTTCAGCGCCCATCGCCTTGGCGAACTTGATGCCCATGTGGCCGAGGCCGCCCATGCCGAGAATCCCGACCTTGTCGCCCGCCTTCACGCCGTAGTGCTTGAGCGGCGAGTAGGTGGTGATGCCGGCGCAGAGAATCGGCGCGGCGCTGGCCGGGTCGAGTTTTTCCGGGATGCGCACCACGAAGTGTTCGCTGACCACGATGCTGTCGGAGTAGCCGCCCATGGTGTTGCTGCCATCGACCCGGTCCGGGGTGGCGTAGGTCATGGTCGGACCTTCGAGGCAGTATTGCTCAAGGTTGGACTGGCAGGCTTCGCAGCTGCGGCACGAATCGACCATGCAGCCGACACCGACCAGATCGCCGACTTTATGTTGGGTGACGTTCGCACCAATCGCGGTAACTTTACCTACGATCTCGTGGCCGGGCATCAGTGGGTAAACGGCAATGCCCCACTCGTTGCGTGCCTGATGGATGTCGGAATGGCAGACGCCGCAGTAGAGAATATCAATCGCAACGTCGTCGGGCCGTGGGCTGCGACGTTCGAATTTCACGGGGGCGAGGGGAGTGGTGGCCGACTGGGCGGCGTATCCGATGGCGGTGTACATGATGAACCTCGCAAAAACAGTGACAGGTGAGGTGGCGCATTCTGGGCGCCGCACTGGCCACCGGCCATGGCGATTCCTCCGGGTGTCATGCCTAATCCTCCGGCATCCGCCTTCAATGGGTCGCATTGGCCATCAGACCTGCGATGATGCTTTCATCCCTGTTTCCGCGACTTTTTTTGTGAAGAGCTCCCATGTTGTTAACCCGTCATCTCGATGCCAATGCCACGCTGGTTTCGCTGATCCAGCCTTTGACTACTCGCGATGGTTTCGCCGCTACGGCGTTGCCGGGCGTGCAGGTTTTGCGGGCCAGTTGTGATGTGGCGCGTGGTCCGCAGATTTATGAGCCCAGCCTGGTCATCATCGCCCAGGGCAGCAAGTTGGCGTATCTGGGGCCGCGTACGCTGGAATACGGCGCCGGGCATTATTTGATTCAGGCATTGCCGGTGCCGTTCGAATGCGAGACGTTTTCAGCACCCGATGGCCCGATGCTGGGCGTTTCCATCGCCATTGACCGGGTGTTGCTCGGTGAGTTGGTCTTGGCCATGGGGCTGGCGCCGGGGCGTAGTATTGCGGCGCAAACGCCAGAGTCCATGACCTCGGCGGTGCTCGACGATGCGATGCGTGGTTGTGTTGAACGGCTGTTACGTTGCCTGCACGATCCGCTGGAATGCCAGGTTATGGGGCAGGCGCGATTGCGCGAGTTGTTGTTCGTCGCCTTGCGCGGGCCGCAAGCCGATGTGCTGCGGGCGCTGGTCGAGCAACAGGGGCAGTTCGCCCGGATCGCGGCGTCGCTCAGCCATCTGCATGCGCATTACACCGAACCCTTGAACGTCGAGACCTTGGCCAGTTGCGCAAACATGAGTGCGTCGACCTTTCATGAGCATTTCAAACGCAGCACCTTGTTGTCGCCGGTGCAGTATTTGAAGCGTTTGCGCTTGCTCAAGGCGCAGACGTTGCTGGTGGCCGAAGGTTTGGGCGTGGCGCAGGTGGCGCATCGGGTGGGGTATCAAAGTACGTCGCAGTTCAGTCGCGAGTACAAGCGCTACTTCGAGCGTAATCCCGGTGATGAGCGCGCTGCCTGACACACCGCAAATCCCCTGTGGGAGCGAGCCTGCTCGCGAATGCGGTCGATCATTCAGCATTGATATTGATTGATACACCGCATTCGCGAGCAGGCTCGCTCCCACATTGGTATTTGATGTTTCATAAATCGCGGGCAACAAAAAGGCCCCCGTTCGGGAGCCTTGATGTTCAGGCATTCGACTTACATGTTCGGGTAAGTCGGGCCGCCAGAGCCTTCCGGCGCCACCCAGGTGATGTTCTGTGCAGGGTCCTTGATGTCGCAGGTCTTGCAGTGAACGCAGTTCTGGGCGTTGATCTGGAAGCGCTTCTCACCGTCTTCCATGGTCACCACTTCGTACACACCGGCCGGGCAGTAACGCTGGGCAGGCTCATCGTACAGGGGCAGGTTCTTGGCGATCGGGATGCTCGGATCGGCCAGCTTCAGGTGGCACGGCTGCTCTTCTTCATGGTTGGTACCCGAGATGAACACCGAGCTGAGTTTGTCGAAGCTGATCTTGCCGTCCGGTTTCGGGTAGTCGATCTTCTTGCAGTCGGCCGCGAGTTTCAGGCAAGCGTAATCCGGCTTGTTGTCGTGCAAGGTGAACGGCAGTTTTCCGCCGAAGATGTTCTGGTCGATCCAGTTGAAACCACCGCCAGCGATGGCGCCGAACTTGTGGATCGCCGGGCCGAAGTTGCGGCTGGCGAACAGTTCGTCGTAGAGCCAGCTCTTTTTGAAGGCGTCGACGTAAGTGGTCAGCTCTTCGGTGCCGTCTTTTTCAGCGAACAGCGCCTCAGCCACGGATTCAGCGGCGAGCATGCCGGACTTCATGGCGGTGTGGCTGCCTTTGATCTTGGCGAAGTTCAAGGTGCCGAGGTCGCAACCGATCAGCGCGCCGCCCTTGAAGACCATTTTCGGCAGCGAGTTCAAGCCGCCTTTGCTGATGGCGCGCGCGCCGTAGCTGATGCGTTTTCCGCCTTCCAGATACTGCTTGAGCACCGGGTGATGCTTGAGGCGCTGGAACTCGTCGAACGGCGACAGGTAAGTGTTGCTGTAAGACAGGTCGACGATCAGACCGACTACGACCTGGTTGTTTTCCAGGTGATAGAGGAACGAGCCGCCGGTGTTCTCGGTGCCCATGATGTCCAGCGGCCAGCCGGCGGTGTGGACCACCAGGCCTGGCTGATGCTTGGCCGGGTCGATTTCCCAGATTTCTTTCAGGCCGATGCCGTAGTGCTGGGCGTCGGCATCGCTGTCGAGGTTGAAGCGCTTGATCAACTGCTTGCCGATATGGCCGCGGCAACCTTCGGCGAACAGCGTGTACTTGCCACGCAGTTCCATGCCCGGGGTGTACAGGCCTTCTTTCGGCTGACCTTCGCGGTCAACGCCCAGATCGCCAGTGATGATCCCGCGAACCACGCCGTTCTCGTCGAACAGCGCTTCCTGGGCGGCGAAGCCGGGGTAGATTTCCACGCCCAGGTTCTCGGCCTGCTGAGCCAGCCAGCGGCACAGATTGCCCAGGGAGATGATGTAGTTGCCTTCGTTGTGCATGGTCTTGGGCACAAAGAGGTCAGGAATTTTTTGCGCGCTGTCAGCGTTCTTGAGAACGAAGATGTCATCGCGGGTGACTGGCGTATTCAGCGGGGCGCCGAGTTCTTTCCAGTCAGGGAACAATTCGTTCAGGGCGCGTGGTTCGAACACGGCACCGGACAGGATGTGAGCACCGACTTCGGAGCCTTTTTCGACCACGCAGACGCTGATTTCCTTACCGGCTTCGGCGGCCTTCTGCTTCAATCGGCAGGCGGCGGAAAGACCAGCGGGGCCGGCACCGACGATGACCACGTCGAATTCCATGTATTCGCGTTCCACAGGTTATCTCCTACTCAAGGCTCAACAGTTTTTTTCTAATTGGAGGTTTGGTGTCGCATCCATGAATCCCTGCGCAATGCAGGAAGAGGACAATCGATGAGCCACCTTTCTCTCTAAGGTGGCGCATTATATCTACACCACTCCTAGCGTCCAATACAAACGTTTGTTTGAATCGGCTCAAAGCCAGAGAAATCAAAGTCACGCGGCTTATGACTGGCCATTTTGCCGTATTGACCGGAATAGGCGTTCCGGTCAAGATACGGTCGGTTTTGCGCTCGCCGTAGGCTGACTGTTGGTATCAAGAGCACCTCTAAAGACAGGGCGATGGCAGTACAAGGTGATGCGCAGCGCAGGTTCTGGCGCGCAGTTTACACGCCGCGGTAATGAATGACTCATCAGTCACCACTGACGAACGGTCATTTACCTCGTGAGCAGGGTTCACCTTTACACCGGCCAGCGTTTTTAGAGGTGCCCTTGCGCCGATGAGCATCAAACCGCCAGGTTCGCCTAGGCGACTTTCTTTTCACCGGAGAGTAACGAGGAATCCATGAAGGTTCTTGTAGCTGTCAAACGCGTTGTGGATTACAACGTCAAGGTTCGCGTCAAGGCGGACAATTCCGGCGTCGACCTCGCCAACGTCAAGATGTCGATGAACCCGTTCTGCGAAATCGCAGTGGAAGAAGCCGTACGCCTGAAAGAGAAAGGTGTTGCGACTGAAATCGTCGTCGTCTCCATCGGCCCGTCCACCGCTCAAGAGCAACTGCGCACCGCGCTGGCTCTGGGTGCCGACCGCGCCATCCTCGTCGAATCCGCCGAAGATCTGACCTCCCTGGCCGTTGCCAAACTGTTGAAAGCGGTTGTCGACAAGGAACAGCCTCAGCTGGTGATCCTTGGTAAACAAGCCATCGACAGCGACAACAACCAGACTGGCCAGATGCTCGCTGCATTGAGCGGCTACGGTCAGGGCACGTTCGCGTCCAAAGTCGAAATCAGCGGCGACACCGTTGCCGTGACTCGCGAAGTCGACGGCGGCGCGCAGACGGTTTCCCTGAAACTGCCGGCCATCGTCACCACCGACTTGCGTTTGAACGAGCCGCGCTACGCGTCCCTGCCAAACATCATGAAAGCCAAGAAGAAGCCTCTCGAAGTGCTGACTCCGGACGCTTTGGGCGTTTCCACCGCCTCCACTAACAAGACCGTGAAAGTCGAAGCGCCAGCTGCACGCAGTGCGGGTATCAAGGTCAAGTCGGTGGCTGAACTGGTCGAGAAACTGAAAAACGAAGCGAAGGTAATCTAATCATGACTATCTTGGTAATCGCTGAACACGACAACAAGGTCGTGGCCCCGGCCACGCTGAACACCGTGGCGGCTGCCGCCAAAATCGGTGGTGATATCCACGTTCTGGTTGCAGGCCAGGGCGTTGGCGCCGTGGCTGAAGCCGCTGCGAAAATCGCTGGCGTGGCTAAAGTGCTGGTGGCCGACAACGCCGCTTACGCTCACCAACTGCCGGAAAACGTAGCACCGCTGGTGGCCGAGCTGGGCGCTGGCTACAGCCATATCCTGGCTGCCGCGACTTCCAACGGCAAAAACATCCTGCCGCGCGTTGCCGCTCAGCTGGACGTTGACCAGATCTCCGAGATCATCTCGGTCGAAAGCGCTGACACTTTCAAGCGTCCGATCTACGCCGGTAACGCCATCGCTACCGTTCAATCGAACGCTGCGGTCAAAGTCATCACCGTGCGTGCTACCGGTTTCGACCCGGTGGCTGCTGAAGGTGGTTCGGCTGCCGTTGAAGCGGTCGCTGCGGCTCACGATGCTGGTATTTCCAGCTTCGTCGGCGAAGAACTGGCCAAGTCCGATCGTCCGGAACTGACCGCTGCCAAGATCGTCGTTTCCGGCGGCCGTGGCATGCAGAACGGCGACAACTTCAAACACCTGTACGCCCTGGCCGACAAGCTGGGCGCTGCCGTCGGTGCTTCCCGCGCTGCGGTCGACGCAGGTTTTGTACCCAACGACATGCAAGTCGGTCAGACCGGCAAGATCGTTGCTCCACAGCTGTACATCGCGGTAGGTATCTCCGGCGCGATCCAGCACCTGGCCGGCATGAAAGACTCCAAAGTGATCGTTGCGATCAACAAGGACGAAGAAGCGCCGATCTTCCAGGTGGCCGATTACGGCCTGGTCGCGGACCTGTTTGAAGCCATCCCTGAGTTCGAGAAGCTGGTCTAATCCAGCGCCCTGACTTATAAAGAGCCCGACCTTTTGGTCGGGCTTTTTTTTGTTCTTTAGGAGCTATGTAGGAGCTGTCGAGTGAAACGAGGCTGCGATCTTTTGATCTTTCGCTTGGGATTCAAGTGGACCTGAAAAGATCGCAGCCTCGTTTCACTCGACAGCTCCTACAGGCGATATAACGGGGTTTGAGTGGAGAGTATTGCCATGGATCTGCGCCGCGTTTACGGCTGGTCATTGCTGCTGAGTCTGACGGTGTTGCCGGCGCTGTCCGTCGCTGCAGGCAAGTGCGAACGCCTGGTGGTGACCGGCAGCCCGGACGCGCCGCCGTACCTGTGGCAAGACCCACAAAACCCCAAGCACCTGATCGGCGCCAGTGCTGACCTGTTGCAGCAAGTGGCGGGGGAGTTGGGGATCAAGGTCCAATTGCTTTACGCCGGCAAACGTTCCCAGGCTCTGGAGGAAGTGCGCAGTGGGCGAATGGACATGCTGGCGGATGCGTCATTGACGGTCAGTGAACTGGATACTCTGGATTACATTCATCCGCCGTTACTGGAAAACGATTACCTGGTCTGGACCCGCAAAGACTCGACGCTGGTCTACAACGAAGCGCAGGACCTTCACGGTCATCCCGGCGCATTGTCGGAAAAGTCTCGTATGACCCCGGCATTTGGCACGTTCGCCGAGCAGCAATTGACCCTCGCACGTACGCCTAACCTGACCCAGGCCTTTCAGAAATTGCTGCTGGGCGAGGTGGAATTTGTTCTTGCCGGACGCTACTCGGGCATGGCGGCTGCGCAGACACTTAACCTGGCCAACGACCTGATCGCCCGTCCACAACCGATCGACAAGCCCGGTCTGTTCCTCGCGGTTTCCCACAACTCCGCCTGCAACGATCCGTGGTTGCGCGGACAGCTGGCCAAAAAGATGACAGAATTGCCCGCGTCCGGACTGACGGAAGCCGTGCTGCAACGCAATATCGAGCGCTGGAAGGCGCAGCTCTCACAACCGCAGCAACAACCTGTCAGTACCCCAAAACAGTAGGGATTTTTAGTGAGTATTCGACCTCTTTTCGCTGCCCTGGCCGTTCTGGCTCTGGCGGGTTGTGCAGCCGATCCGGCGCCGAATGAACAAATGCGCCTGACCGAACAGGCACTCGAGCAGGCCAAGGCCGTGGGCGCCACCGCCGACGACGTGCCGGAAATGAAACTGGCCGAAGACAAGTTCAACCGCGCCAAGGGCAGCATGAACGACCAATCTTTCAAGAACGCGCGCATGCGGGCCGAGCAGGCCGAGCTGGACGCGCGTCTGGCCGAAGCCCGGGTTCTGACCCTCAAGAGCGAGGAGCAGTTGAACGTGCTCAATACCCGCATCACTCGCCTGCGCAAGCAACTGGGAGATGCCCAATGAGCCTCAAGACCAAAGCTCTCGGCGGTTTTATCCTGGCAGGCTGCGCCAGCCTCTATGGTTGTGCCGGTCAGCACAGCGAGGCCGCGTTGCAGCAAGCCAGTACTGACTTTCAGAAGGTCAAGGAAGACTCCAACGTGCTGCGTATCGCGCCCAAGGACGTGATACGCGCCGGTGAATCGCTGGCCCGTGCTGATCGTCTGTCCAGCTACTGGGGCAGTGGAACGGACGTGCTGCATTACGCTTACCTGAGTGAGCGCTATAGCGAAATCGCACGCGAACACACCAATCAGGTGCTCAACGAAGAACGTGCAGCGAAGCTCGAACTGGAGCGTCAGCGCCTGCAACTGGCCCTGCGCGAATCCAAACTGCTCAGCGTGCAGCAGCAGGGCAAGTGGCTCGAAGAACAGATTGTCGCGCTGGCGACCACCCAGACCGACCGCGGCCTGGTGATGACCTTGGGCGACGTGCTGTTCGACACGGGCGAAGCAGAGTTGAAAAACTCGGCGAACCGCGTGGTGTTGAAGATCGTGCAGTTCCTGCAGCTCAACCCCAAGCGCGTGGTGCGCATCGAAGGTTACGCCGACAGTACCGGCGGCAAGCAGGAAAACCTCAAGTTGTCCCGTGACCGTGCGCAATCGGTGGCAGACGTGCTGATGGATTTGGGCATCGACGACAAACGCATCCAGGTCGAAGGCTACGGTGATGAATATCCGGTCGACGCGAACGCCTCCGAACGGGGTCGTGCGCAGAACCGTCGGGTGGAAATTGTGTTCTCTGACGAAAAAGGCCAGCTCGGCGCTGCCCGCTAAGGGGGGGCGTTACTGGATGAAGCAGGTTTACGGAAACTGCTGACGCTAGAGATCCTGTAGCAGCTGTCGAGTGAAACGAGGCTGCGATCTTCTTTCGCTCGGAACTCAAGTGGAACTGTAATATCGCAGCCTCGTTTCACTCGACAGCTGCTACAAACCCGGCCTGCCCGTCAGCGCCGGGTTTTTTTACGCCTGCCAATTGCCCCACAAAACAGTACAGTTTTTGCTGACACTGCACTGTACGGTCGACTATTGTGGCAACTGTCCCCGTACACTTCTAAACTGTTCCGGTATTGTTCCACACAAGAATAAAATGCCCGTGAAATCGAGTGCTGCGTCATGACCAATCTCTTGCTCTACCAACGTATTGCTCAACAACTGGCCGAAGACATCCGCCGTGGCGTTTATCAACCGGGGGAGCGCGTGCCTTCGGTGCGCAAGATGAGCTCGCAGCTCAACGTCAGCCATGCGACGGTGTTGCAGGCTTACGCCAACCTCGAGGATCAGGGGCTGATCCGCGCCCGGCCGCAATCGGGTTACTACGTGCACCAGACCCCGGCCCTGACCGCGCCGACACCGGACATCGCCCGGGTCGAGCGTCCCGGTCTGGTCACTCGCAGTAGCATCATCCAGCAAGTGCTGGTCGAATCCCGCCGCGAGGGTGTGTTTCCCTTGGGCGCGGCCGTACCAAGCGTTGATTATCTGCCGGTGCGGGCGCTGCATCAGCAACTGGCCAAAGTCACCCGTTTCCATAGCCCGCGGGCTTTCAGCTACATGTTCAGTCCGGGTTTCGAACCGTTGCGTCGACAAGTGGCGATCCGCATGCGTGACGCCGGCGTGGTGGTCGATCCGTCGGAAGTGGTGATCACCCACGGCTGCGTCGATGCGTTGCAGATGTCGCTGCGCGTGCTGACCCGTCCGGGCGACCTGATCGCCGCCGAGTCGCCGACCTACTACGGTTTGCTGCAACTGGCTGACCTGCTGGGCCTCAAGGTCATCGAGATTCCGAGCGATCCGGCCACCGGTATGAGCCTCGAAGCCCTGCAACTGGCGGCCAACCAGTGGTCGATCAAGGCGCTGGTGCTGACCACTCGTCTGAGCAATCCATTGGGTGGCACCATGCCCGAAGAGCGGCAGAAGCAACTGCTGCGCCTGGCCTCGGATTTCGATATCCAGATTGTCGAAGACGATATCTACGGCGAACTGATGTTCGAGCAGGGGCGCACCAAATCCCTTAAAGCCTACGATCGGCTGGATCGGGTGATCTATTGCTCAAGCTTCTCCAAAACCCTGTCGCCGGGCGTGCGGATTGGCTGGATGATTGCCGGCAAGTACCAGCAGGAAATCCAGCGTTTGCAGACCTTCAGTACCCATTCGGCCTGCAGCGTTACGCAAATGGGCATCGCGGCCTATCTGGAGAACGGTGGTTACGACCGGCATTTGCGCTACATCCGTCAGGAGTACCGCAAGAACCTCAGCGCTTTCCAGCTGGCGGTGCAGCAATACTTCCCGGAAGGCACGCAGATGACCCGGCCGACCGGCGGCTTCATTCTGTGGGTCAGCCTGCCGGGGCGGGTCAACACGCAGGAGCTGCACGTTCGGGCGTTGCAGCAGGGCATCAGTATCGCGCCGGGGCTGATTTTCAGTAACACCGAGCAATTCAATCACTGCATTCGATTGAACTGTGGCATACCCTGGAACCGTGAAGCCGAACGTGCATTGATGACCCTGGGCATGTTGGCCACCCAGCTCTGTCAGGAGATGGCCGGCGGCTTTTGACGGGACGGGCAGGTTGTTCCTGTCCGTGCTTGTCTTGTTGCGTGCAACAGGCGAGCATATGGCCTCCTGCCGTTTGCGCTGTTGGATCCATGAAATCGATTTTCCCCGCCGTCTGGCTGTCGATCTGCCTGCTGATGACCTTCCAGGCGGAAAGCGTCATGGCGGCTTCCGTTCAGGAAAAACCGACAGCCAGCGCCACGTCGAAAAAGCCGGCTCCCGCTAAAAAAGCCGCGCCGGTCAAAAAGAAAGCGGCCCCGGTGAAAAAGCGACCGCCGATTGCCTCCAAGTCCAAATCCGCCAGTGAGATCGTGAAAACCAAGCTTCCTTCGGCCGACCTGGATTTGAGCCTGCCCCAAGACATGGCCGAGGAGCTGAAACCGATCGGTACGGTACCGTTGCCCAGACACGATGCGGTGTTGCCGCAAATGTTTGGTGAAAAGGCCGGCAGCTCTCCCTTTCAGCTCAACGGAAGGCTGATCAGCAACGAAATGAAGTTGCAACTGCGCAACGAAGAGCGCCGTGAAGTCGAAGGCGCGGCACTGGAATTCGAGTTCAAGCGGTAATTCCTTCTCATCCGTGACCCGCTGGCCAGACGCTTTGTCGGAGACTGGTCAGTCACGCTCGTTTGAGCGAAAAAACCGGGGGCCAGGCAATTTTAAACAAGCGTTTTAGCGGTTACTCTGTGCCACGTCCTTTTACCCATCGCCCGTCGCGAGGAGCTCGTCGTCATGAAATGCCGTGAAGGCTGTGGCGCCTGTTGCATTGCCCCTTCCATCAGTTCACCGATTCCCGGCATGCCCAATGGCAAACCCGCCGGAGAACGTTGCGTACAACTCTCTGTCGATAATCTGTGCAGTATTTTCGGCAATCCCGAACGACCAGCCGTTTGCTCGGCATTCGAAGCCGACGTCGAAGTCTGCGGAAGCAGCAGCGACGAAGCGATCAAATTGCTGGGTTGGTGGGAGCAAATGACGGCGGCGTGATGTGTTCAACGAACGGAACTTCAACAATAAGGAATAAGACTATGGGTTCGCTGCAACGTATGGCTGTGCTGTGTGGTTTGACGGTGGTGCTCGCCACCACGGCTGCTCAGGCCGAAGACTGGAAAGTCGCCAAGGAACAGGACGGCATCAAGATATCCTTGAGCGAGGTGGCCGGCTCCGATTACAAGGCCTACCGTGGCGTCACGCTGATGAAGACCACCATAGCCAAACTGCGCGCATTGCAGGAAGACGTGCCAGGGGCCTGCACCTGGATTCACGAATGCAAGACCCAGAAGTTGCTCAAACACGAAGGTGATCAGAGCTGGACCTACACCCAGTTCAATACCCCTTGGCCGGTCACCGAGCGTGACTCGGTGCTGCATGTGACCACCATCGAGGGGGCTGATGGCAGCCTGACCCGCAAACTTGAAGGTGTGCCGAAGTACATTCCTGAGGAAAAAGGCTTTGTGCGGGTGACCAAGGTCGACGGTTTCTGGAAGTTCGTGCCCAAGGGCGATCAGATCGAAGTGACCTATCAGGTGCACACCGAGCCGGGCGGTAGCATACCGTCCATGGTAGCCAACAAGTTTGTGGTCGATGCGCCGTTCAATACCTTGAAAGCCCTGAAAGAACGCGCTGAGAAGTAATCGCCCATTTTGATAAAACGCCCTGACTTGTTTGGGGCGTTTTCTATTTGGTAGGGCGCCGATGGAGGTAGTCACAGGTTGACGGACAGGCTCAGGGCGTGAGGGGGCGGTGCATCAAGATCAAAAGCTGCAGGCGAGCTAACGCTCGGCCTGTTGAGTGGTGAGGAGCGTGCGTACACCTCCTCCCGCCTGTAGCAGCTGTCGAGTGAAACGAGGCTGCGATCTTTTGATCTTGCTGTGGCTGTGGCTGTGGCTGTGGCTTTTGATTTTGATTTTGATCTACTGCCCCTTTCCCAGAGGCCGAACGCAGGTGTTGCGCAGGGGGCACCGCGGCAAGGATGCCGCGGTAGCCGCCCCCGGCCATGGATGGCCGATGGCGGCGGGCCCCCGGAGCAATGCCTTCGTTACGGCATGCCGAGCCTAGGCGAGGCACCGAATGGCGGGGCAAGAGCCCTTGGTTACTTGGGGCTTTTCCAAGTGACTCGCTGTAAAAGCGAAACCGCCAGTCGCCGTTACCGCAGAAACGGATATGCCCCCGAACGACTGGCATCGGGGGCAGGGGCTTTATTTTGTTTCCGAATATGCGTTGCACGAAATTTTCACAAAGCCTCCAAGACAATTCGCCCGCGCCAGACATGCCGGACAGTAATCAATGGCAATGCCGCGGTTGATCGTGCAACATTTGCGCACCGCGCAAACCCCGGGGCCGAGTACTGGCCAACAGAGGGCAAGGCGCCGCTGTATTTTTGAAACTTCAACTTCCAATGGGTCCTAAAACGACATGGCAAACCCGGACGCCCTGAGTCAGCAGCGAGCTTCTAGTCGCCTGCTGCAACCGACCGTCAAATCGCATCTGGCCTACACGCTGCTGTGTGCCCTGGTCATGATGGTCATGTTCAGCCTGCTGCGCGTTGCGCTGCTGGTATACAACCGCGAGATGATCCTCGACACCCCGGCCTCGACCTTTCTCGAAGCGTTCGCCAACGGTCTGCGTTTCGATCTGCGTCTGGTGGTCTACCTCAGCATTCCGTTGCTGCTGGCGCTGTTCAGCGCCCGGGCGATGGCCGCACGCGGGTTCTTCCGTTTCTGGCTGACCATTGCCTCGAGCATCGCCCTGTTCCTCGGCCTGATGGAGATGGATTTCTACCGCGAGTTCCACCAGCGCCTCAACGGCCTGGTCTTCCAATATGTAAAGGAAGACCCGAAAACCGTGATGAGCATGCTCTGGTACGGTTTCCCGGTGGTTCGCTACCTGTTGGCCTGGGCCGTGGGCACGTTGATCCTGACCCTGGCGTTCAAGGGCGCCGACCGCGCCACCCGTCCTCGTGGCCCCTTCAGCGGCGGCAGCATCGGCACGCGCCAGATCGCCCCATGGTATGCGCGCATCACGGTGTTCGTCGTCTGCCTGCTGGTCTGCGTGGTGGCCGCTCGTGGCACCCTGCGTCAGGGCCCGCCACTGCGTTGGGGTGACGTCTACACCACCGACTCGAACTTCGCCAACCAGTTGGGCCTCAATGGCACCTTGTCGCTGGTCGCAGCCGCCAAGAGCCGGATGTCCGAAGATCGCGACAACATCTGGAAGGCCACCCTGCCACAGCCTGAAGCGCAGAAAATCGTGCGTGACATGCTGGTGATGCCAGACGACAAACTGGTGGATGCCGAAACCGCCGCCGTGCGTCGCGATTACACGCCGCCGGCCGACAAAACCCTGCCGATCAAGAACGTTGTCGTGATCCTGATGGAAAGCATGGCCGGTCACTCGGTGGGCGCCTTGGGTGCACCGGGCAACATCACGCCGTACCTCGACAAACTGTCGAAAGAAGGCCTGCTGTTCGACCGCTTCTTCTCCAACGGGACCCATACCCACCAGGGTATGTTCGCCACCATGGCCTGCTTCCCGAACCTGCCGGGTTTCGAATACCTGATGCAGACGCCGGAAGGCAGCCACAAGTTGTCCGGCCTGCCGCAATTGCTCAGTGCCCGTAACTATGGAGACGTGTACGTCTACAACGGCGACTTCGCTTGGGATAACCAGTCGGGTTTCTTCAGCAACCAGGGCATGACCAACTTCATTGGTCGTAACGACTTCGTGAACCCGGTGTTCTCTGATCCGACCTGGGGCGTGTCCGACCAGGACATGTTCGACCGTGGTCTGGTCGAACTCAAGGCGCGGGAAAACGGCAAGCCGTTCTATGCGTTGCTGCAAACCCTGTCCAACCACACGCCATACGCCTTGCCGACCCCATTGCCGGTCGAGCGCGTGACCGATCGCGGTAGCCTGAACGAGCATTTGACCGCCATGCGTTACGCGGACTGGGCGCTGGGCCAGTTCTTTGAAAAGGCCCGCAAGGAGCCGTACTTCAAGGAAACCCTGTTTGTCATCGTCGGGGACCACGGTTTTGGCAACGAGCGCCAGATCACCGAAATGGACCTGGGCCGCTTCAACGTGCCGATGCTGATGATCGCGCCAGGCATCCAGGAAAAGTTCGGCCGGCTTGACCATACCGTGGGCACGCAGATCGACATCGTGCCGACCATCATGGGCCGTATCGGTGGTGAAGTACGTCATCAGTGCTGGGGGCGTGACCTGCTCAACCTGCCTGAAGGCGACACCGGCTTTGGCGTGATCAAACCGTCGGGTAGCGAGCAGACCACCGCCATCATCACGGCTGATCAGATTCTGGTGCTGCCGAAGGAAAAGGAAATGGCGCCGAAGATGTACCAGTACGAACTGGGCGCGACACCTCACGCCGAGATCGTTCCGGATGCACCGCGTACCGCTGAGCTGAAGCTCAAGCTCGAAGCGTTCCTGCAAACGGCGACCAAGAGCCTGATCGACAACACTGCCGGGGTGGTTGACGGCAAGCCGGACTAAGTATTGACGCAATAAAAAAGAGGCCCTTGAAAAGGGCCTCTTTTTTTTGCCTGTTAAATCTTTATATCTTGCCGAGTAACAGCAGGATCAACAGCACCACCAACACCACGCCGATGATACCCGACGGGCCATAACCCCAACTTCTGGAGTGCGGGAACACTGGTAAACCACCAATCAGCAAGAGGATCAGGATTACGATAAGAATTGTGCCCATGTCTATTTCCTTGTTGGAAGTGTTCTGGATTACCTGGCGTTTAAGTGTCAGCCGGGATGCTAAAAACCAGGCTGCTTACAAAATCCGACTGTCGCGCATGAAAGAAAATTCCAAGTTTTTTTAATGTTTTTCGAAGAAAGGCTTATTCCGTTTTTTATTACTCTAGTTGGTTCAGACGCTCCCGCGGTTTGCTCGGGCCATTCAGCAATCTGATGGAGCGTGGGTCGGGCATTGTCCTTCGCTACACTCGACGCATCTTCCCCGGAACAACAAGGCTGCTTGCTATGCAAAATCGCATGATGATCACTGGCGCGGGCTCAGGCTTAGGTCGCGAAATCGCGCTGCGCTGGGCGCGTGAAGGCTGGCAGCTGGCCTTGTCGGATGTCAGCGAACCCGGTCTGCAAGAAACCCTGAAACTGGTTCGCGAAGCCGGCGGCGACGGTTTTATCCAGCGTTGCGACGTGCGCGATTACAGCCAGCTGACCGCCTTCGCCCAAGCCTGCGAAGAGAAATTCGGCGGTATCGATGTCATCGTCAACAACGCCGGCGTTGCCTCGGGCGGGTTCTTCTGTGAACTGTCCCTGGAAGACTGGGACTGGCAGATCGCGATCAACCTGATGGGCGTGGTCAAGGGCTGCAAGGCCTTCCTGCCGCTGCTGGAAAAAAGCAAAGGCAAGATCATCAACATCGCGTCGATGGCAGCCCTGATGCAAGGCCCGGCCATGAGCAACTACAACGTCGCCAAGGCTGGCGTGGTGGCGTTGTCCGAAAGCCTGTTGATCGAGCTGGCGCAGGAGGAAATCGGTGTGCATGTGGTGTGCCCGTCGTTCTTCCAGACCAACCTGCTGGACTCCTTCCGTGGCCCGACGCCGGCCATGAAAGCCCAGGTCGGCAAGTTGCTGGAAAGCTCGCCGATCACCGCGGCCGACATTGCCGACTACATCTATCAGCACGTCGCCGCCGGCGAATTCATGATTCTGCCCCACGAACAGGGCCGCATGGCCTGGGCGCTCAAGCAGAAGAACCCGCAATTGCTCTACGACGAAATGACAGTCATGGCCGACAAAATGCGCGCCAAGGCCAAACAAACCGCAGGTTGAGCTTGCCCCCTACACAACACCGTCGTTAGGGTGGCCGGCATCGGCCATCCTCGCGAGACGTTTGCATGCTCAATTACCTGTGGTTTTTTCTCGCCGCGCTGTTCGAAATTGCCGGCTGTTTCGCCTTCTGGATGTGGCTACGCCAGGGTAAAAGCGCTTGGTGGGTCGTGCCGGCTCTGCTCAGTCTGACCTTGTTTGCGCTGCTGCTGACCCGCATCGAAGCGACCTACGCCGGTCGCGCCTATGCCGCTTACGGTGGCATCTACATCATCGCGTCGATCGGCTGGCTGGCGGTGGTCGAGCGGATTCGTCCGCTGGGCTCGGACTGGCTCGGTGTGGCGCTGTGTGTGATCGGGGCGAGCGTCATCCTTTTCGGCCCGCGATTCTCCGCTTCCTGAAGGATCGGTCCTTCATTCGATGGGTTTGTCGGACGTTTCTATAGGAGGTGTTCGGACGGCGCTGTAGGGCGGGACTGATTTGCCGTAATCGCATTGAAGACCCTCTGAGCGCAGGGCATCTTCAGGGTCCGATAACCCTGAAGGACGAATGCCATGCTTGTACTCAGTCGCGTTGTGGGCGAGTTGATTTCCATCGGTGACAACATTTCCGTGCGCATTCTTGCTGTCAACGGAGGCAGTGTGCGCTTCGGTGTCGAAGCGCCGCAAAACGTCAACGTGCACCGGGCCGAGGTCTACGACCGCATCCAGGTCAAACTGGCGAAAAACAAAGGACGCTGAAGGCCTCAGTCGAACAGGTGCTTGGGCACATCGTGCTTGAGCATCAACTGGCATTGCTCGCTGTCCGGATCGAAGACAATCAGCGCCTGGCCCTTGGTCAATGCCTGGCGAACACGCAGAACACGGGTTTCCAGCGGCGTGTCATCGCCGTTGTCCGTACCGTCACGGGTCACGAAATCCTCGATCAGGCGGGTGAGGGTGTCGACTTCAAGTTGGTCGTGGGGAATCAGCATAGGCACCTCGGCTAAACAATGGCGCGATGCTACGGCGAATGACCAACGGCGGCTAGCCTGGGGTTCTGTGTTGTCTGATCTGGCGTATTCGCGAGCAGGCTCGCTCCCACAGGTGACCGCGTACTCCTGTGGGAGCAAGCCTGCTCGCGATGGCAATCTTTCAATCACAGCCTATCTCAAGCAAGACTCAGCTTTCGGAGCGCTGCCCCACCAGACTATCCACCGACGGCACCCGCGTATCGCTTTCCATCTGCGTCTCATGTTCGATCTGATGACTGAACCGGTCCAGTGAACCCTTGGCCGGTTGAGCATCGCTGGCAAACACCGGCGGACTCAGAATGTAGGCGCCGAGCAATCGACTGAGGGCGGCGAGGCTATCGATGTGGGTGCGTTCGTAGCCGTGAGTGGCGTCGCAGCCGAAGGCGAGCAGGGCGGTGCGAATGTCATGCCCGGCAGTGACCGCCGAATGGGCATCGCTGAAGTAGTAGCGGAACAGGTCGCGGCGCACCGGCAATTCGTTGTCACTGGCCAAGCGCAGCAGATGCCGCGACAGGTGATAGTCATAAGGCCCGCCGGAATCCTGCATCGCCACGCTCACTGCATGTTCGCTGGAATGCTGGCCCGGCGCGACCGGGGCAATGTCGATGCCGACGAACTCGCTGACGTCCCACGGTAACGCCGCCGCGGCGCCGCTGCCGGTTTCCTCGGTGATGGTGAACAGCGGATGACAGTCGATCATCAGCTCTTCGCCGCTGTCGACGATCGCTTTCAGTGCCGCCAGCAATGCGGCAACGCCGGCCTTGTCGTCGAGATGACGGGCGCTGATGTGGCCGCTTTCGGTGAACTCCGGCAAAGGGTCGAAGGCGACAAAATCACCGACGCTGATCCCCAGAGAGTCGCAATCGGCACGCGTGGCGCAATAGGCGTCCAGGCGCAGTTCGATGTGATCCCAACTGATCGGCATTTCATCCACGGCGGTATTGAACGCATGCCCGGAAGCCATCAGCGGCAACACGCTGCCACGGATCACGCCGTTGTCGGTAAACAGGCTGACCCGGCTGCCCTCGGCAAAGCGGCTGGACCAGCAACCGACGGGGGCCAGGGTCAGACGGCCGTTGTCCTTGATCGCGCGAACTGCCGCGCCGATGGTGTCGAGGTGGGCGGAGACCGCTCGGTCGGGGCTGTTTTTCTTGCCCTTGAGGGTGGCGCGGATAGTGCCGCGGCGGGTCATCTCAAAGGGAATGCCCAGCTCTTCAAGCCGCTCGGCGACGTAACGCACGATGGTGTCGGTGAACCCGGTCGGGCTGGGAATGGCGAGCATTTCCAGCAGGACTTTTTGCAGGTAGTTCAGATCCGGTTCGGGAATTTTGCTGGTCATGGAAACTCCTGATGAGTTGACGACATCGATGGTTCCGATGAGGGGAAAAAATTTGCTGCCTGGGCTGACGCCTTCGCGAGCAGGCTCGCTCCCACAGTGGAGTGCGGTCAAATGTGGGAGCGAGCCTGCTCGCGAAGAGGCCAGTCCAGGCACGACATCATTAAGACACCGCCGGCTGACTATGCGGAAACAACAAATCCACAAACCGCTCGGCCGTTGGCTGCGGTTCATGGTTAGCCAACCCGGCACGCTCATTGGCTTCGATAAACACATACTCCGGTCGATCCGCCGCAGGCACCATCAGGTCGAGCCCGACCATCGGAATGTCCAGCGCCCGTGCCGCGCGCACTGCTGCATCCACCAACGTCGGATGCAGGATCGCCGTCACATCCTCAAGAATGCCGCCGGTATGAAGATTCGCCGTACGCCGTACGAACAGATGCTCGCCCGCCGGCAGAATGCTGCTGTAGTCGTAACCGGCAGCGTTCAACGTGCGCTCGGTCTCATGATCCAGCGGGATTTTACTTTCACCGCTGGTGGCCGCCTGACGACGCCGGCTCTGGGCTTCGATGAGCGCACCGATGGAATGCTGACCATCGCCCACCACTTCTGCCGGTCGGCGAATGGCCGCGGCGACCACCTCAAAACCGATCACCAGAATCCGCAAGTCGAGGCCTTCGTGGAAGCTCTCCAGCAGCACGCGACTGTCGAACTGGCGGGCGGATTCGATGGCTTGCTGGACCTCTTCGATGGTCCGTAAATCCACCGCGACGCCTTGACCCTGTTCGCCATCCAGCGGTTTGACCACCACCCGTTCGTGCTCATCGAGAAACGCCAGGTTGTCATCGGCGTTGCCGGCCAGTTGCTGCGACGGCAGGTTCAGGCCGGCGGCCTTGAGCACTTTGTGCGTCAGGCTTTTGTCCTGGCACAACGTCATGCTGATGGCGCTTGTCAGATCGCTGAGGGATTCACGGCAACGTACGCGGCGACCGCCATGGATCAAGGTGAACAGGCCGGCATCGGCGTCATCGACGTGTACTTCGATGCCACGGCGGTGAGCTTCCTCGACGATGATCCGTGCATAAGGATTGAACTCGGCTTCGGGACCCGGGCCGAGAAACAACGGCTGATTGATGCAGTTTTTGCGCTTGATCGCGAAGGTCGACAGGTTGCGAAACCCCAGCTTGGCGTAAAGACTTTTCGCCTGCCGGTTGTCGTGCAGCACCGACAGGTCCAGGTAACTCAGCCCTCGGCTCATGAAGTGCTCGATCAAATGCCGCACCAACACTTCACCGACGCCCGGTCGCGAACATTGCGGATCGACGGCCAGGCACCACAGGCTGCTGCCATTTTCCGGATCGTTGAACGCTTTGTGATGATTGAGGCCCATGACGCTACCGATGATCGCGCCGCTGTCCTCATCTTCGGCCAGCCAATACACCGGGCCACCCTGATGGCGCGGGGTCAGCAAGTTGGCGTCGATCGGCAACATGCCGCGCAACTGATACAGCTGATTGATCGCCAACCAGTCCGTGTCGCCCTGGGCCCTGCGGATGCGAAAGCCGCGAAACACCCGAGTCGACTGGCGGTAATCACTGAACCACAGGCGCAGGGTATCGGACGGGTCGAGAAACAGTTGTGCCGGCTCCAGCCCCAGCACTTGCTGAGGCGCAGCCACGTACAGGGCGATGTCACGTTCACCGGTGTGCTCGTTGAGCAGCTCTTGGGCCAGGCTCGCCGCATCCGGAAAGGTGTGGCCGATCAGCAACCGGCCCCAACCGCAATGCACGGCAATCGGTGCGACGCCCAATTCGCTACCATCTTCGGCCAGGCGTGCCTGCAAGCGTTCGTACGAGGGCGCCTGACCGCGCAACAAGCGTTGGCTGTAGGCCGTGGCGTGGGGTTTCATCGATCAGATTCCTTGTTCACTGAGCCACAAGTTCAGCGCCGCCAATTGCCACAGTTTGGAGCCGCGCAACGGGGTCAACTGGCCTTGCGGATCGGTCAGCAGGCGGTCGAGCATTTCTGTCTTGAACAGACCGCGATCCTGACTCGGATCAAGCAGCAGCTCGCGCACCCAGTTCAGCGTGTCGCCCTGCAAATGCTTCAGGCCGGGGACCGGGAAGTAACCTTTTTTGCGATCGATCACTTCACTCGGAATCACCAGCCGCGCCGCTTCTTTCAAGACCTGCTTGCCACCGTCCGGCAATTTGAATTTGCCCGGCACGCGGGCCGACAATTCCACCAAGCGGTAGTCGAGAAACGGTGTGCGCGCTTCCAGGCCCCAGGCCATGGTCATGTTGTCGACGCGTTTGACCGGGTCGTCCACCAGCATGATCGTGCTGTCCAGACGCAAGGCTTTGTCCACCGCTGCATCGGCGCCGGGCTGTGCGAAATGTTCTTTGACGAAGTCACCGGCCGCATCATTAGCCGTCAGCCATTTTGGCTTCACGGTAGCGGCGTAGTCGTCGTAGCTGCGGTCGAAAAACGCATCGCGATAGGCGGTGTACGGATCTTCGGCACCGTCGACTTGTGGATACCAGTGATAACCGGCGAACAGTTCGTCGGCACCCTGGCCGCTCTGCACCACTTTGCAATGCTTGGCCACTTCGCGGGACAGCAGATAGAAGGCGATGCAGTCATGGCTGACCATCGGTTCGCTCATGGCGCGGAACGCCGCGGGCAGTTGCTCGATGATCTCTTTTTCGTCGATGCGCAATTGGTGATGCTGGGTGCCGTAGTGCTTGGCGATCAGGTCCGAATACTGGAACTCGTCGCCACGCTCGCCGCCGGCATCCTGGAAACCGATAGAGAAGGTCGACAGGTTTTCAACACCGACTTCACGCAACAGACCGACCAGCAGGCTCGAATCGACACCGCCCGAAAGCAGAACACCCACGTCGACCGCCGCACGTTGACGGATCGCCACCGCGTCACGGGTGCTGTCGAGTACACGGTCGCGCCAGTCTTCGAGTGTCAGATTCATCTCGTCGGCGTGTGGGCCGTAGGGCAGGGTCCACCAGGTTTTCTGCTCGCAGGTGCCGTCCGCTTCGATGCGCATCCAGGTCGCCGGTGGCAGTTTTTCGATGCCGGCCAGCAAGGTGCGCGGCGCCGGGACCACGGCGTGGAAATTCAGATAATGATTCAGCGCCACCGGATCGAGGATCGGGTTGATGTCGCCGCCCTTGAGCAGCGCCGGCAATGCCGAGGCAAAGCGCAGGCGCTGGCCGGTGCGCGACAGGTACAGCGGCTTCACGCCGAGACGGTCGCGGGCGATGAACAGGCGTTTAGCGTCGCGTTCCCAAATGGCGAAGGCAAACATGCCGTTGAGCTTGGGCAGCAAGGCTTCGCCCCAGGCGTGATAGCCCTTGAGCAGCACTTCGGTGTCACCACCGGAATAGAAGGCGTAACCAAGGCTTTCAAGCTCGGTGCGCAGTTCCGGGAAGTTGTAGATCGCGCCGTTGAAGGCCAGGGACAAGCCCAATTGGTTGTCGACCATCGGCTGCGCCGAGCCGTCCGACAGGTCCATGATTTTCAGGCGACGATGGCCCAGGGCAATGGGCCCTTGGGCATGAAAGCCCCATGCGTCAGGGCCGCGAGGGGCCAGGTGATGGGTGATTCGCTCAATGGCTGCAAGGTCTGCAGGTTGATGATCAAAACGTAACTCGCCAGCTAATCCGCACATAAATTCCTTACCGGTTTTTCCGTTGGGGAGGGTCAATCGATACCGCGCCAAAAACGGCGGGTACTCAGAAACTGACCCGGCTGAATCCCCGGAGTTTTAGACCGATAAGTTATAAGGCGCGGCGTCAGACTTTTCCGCGGATCAACTGGCGCACGGCGAAACGATTGGGATGGCAGGCCTCGGCGACCGTTCTGGGCAGGGGCAGAGGTTCGTTTTCGATCCATGCCGCGAGTAATTCACCCGACAGTGGTGCGGTGATCAAGCCGCGAGAACCGTGGCCGCTGTTGACGTAAAAACCCTCAAGCCAGGGGCAGGGAATGTCCGGTACTTGCCGGGCGTCCTTGCTCAGTACGGCGTAGGCCTCGGCGAACGCTGCTTGCTCGGCCAACGGGCCAACGATCGGCAGGTAGTCCGGACTGGTGCAGCGGAACGCGGCGCGTCCTTCAAGCTGTTGCGGGTCCAGTTCCTGGGCATGCAGTCGAGTGGCCAGGTCGGGGGAGATTTCCTCGAGCAAGGCCAGGTTGCCGAGGTGTTCGGCGAGGGTTGGGGTCAGGTCATCGCTCTTGAAGTCGAAGCTGGCGCCGAGGGTGTGTTCGCCCAGTCGGGCCGGTGCCACATAGCCTTCGGCGCAGACGACGGTGGCCAGGCTCTGGCTTTCAGGGGTTTGCGCCAGTCGGGTGATCTGGCCACGAATGCGTTTGAGGGGCAGCTCGGCGCTGTGTGGAAAACGCTTGATCTCGGCGGCGCCGGCCAGGATCACCACGGGGGCACTGGCCAGCAAATCATCACCGTCCCAAGCCTGCCACTGATCATCAACCTTGCGCAGTTCCAGTACATCGCGATGGGGCAGCCACTGGATGTTCGCCGAAGACGCCTGCCAATGGCACAACGCCGGCGGATGAACCCAGCCACCTTCCGGGAAGAATAATCCGCCGTGCTCCAGGGTGATCCCGGCCTGAATCTGGGCTTGCGGTTGATCGAGCAAGTGCACCAGGTCTGGCGAAAAAGCGGCGGCCAATTGCGCCTGACGCTCGGCTTCCTTGACGTTGAAGGCCAGTTGCAAGACCCCGCAATCGTCCCAGTCGATGCCCCGTTGCAAATGTTCCAGCAAACGCCGGGTGTGACCGAAACCACTGACAATCAGCTGCGACAACGCGGTGCCATGGGCCGAAAGCTTGAGGTACAGCACACCCTGAGGATTGCCCGAGGCTTCCTGCGCCAGCGCATCGTGACGCTCCAGAAGGCTGACGTGCCAACCCCGCGCCGCCAGGCTGGCGGCGCTGGCGCAACCGGCCAGGCCGGCACCGATCACCATGGCACGACGCTCGCCGTTCAGTGGCGTCGGACGCGCAAACCATGGTTTAGCCAGGGCGGGCATCGGGACTTCCTCAGGCCAGCCGAGGAACACGCCCCGCAGGATCTCCCATTTATGGCCGATGCCTGGCGTGCGCTTCATCTTGAATCCCGCCGCATTCAGCAGACGGCGCACCCAACCGGTGCTGGTGAAAGTGCTGATGGTTGAGCCAGGGGCCGCCAGACGCGCCAGTTCGGCGAACAGTTCGGCGGTCCACATGTCGGGGTTTTTCGCCGGGGCAAAACCGTCGAGAAACCAGGCATCGATCTGCGCGTCCAGTTGTGGCAATTGTTCCAGCGCATCGCCGATCAGCAGGGTCAGGGTCACGCGGCCGTTATCCAGCACCAGACGCTGGAAGCCTGGGTGGATTGCGATGTATTGCGTCAGCAGTTGATCGGCAAACGGTTTGAGCTCCGGCCACAGGGCCAACGCACGTTGCAGATCGGGCAGGCTCAGCGGGTACTTTTCGACACTGACAAAATGCAGGCGCGCACCGGCCACCGCGTGCTGTTCGAACAGTTGCCAGGCGCAAAGGAAATTCAACCCGGTGCCGAAACCGGTCTCGCCAATCACCAGCCGACCGCCGGCCGGCAATGCGGCAAAGCGTTCACGCAAAGCGTTCTGTTCTAGGAACACGTAGCGGGTTTCGTCCAGCCCCGACAGATCGGAAAAATACACATCATCGAACACCCGCGAACGCGGGAGCCCTTGGTCGTCCCAGTCGAGCTGGGCGTGGGGCAATACAGGTTTCATGGCAGGCTCGGCAACGGCAAGGCGGCCATTCTAGCCGATCGCCGGGGCGGTGCTTGATCCATGGCAACGCGTGCGCTCGCAGATTCGCTGAAAATCTGTAGCAGCTGGCGCAGCCTGCGTTCGATCGCGCAGCGGTCGTAAATCCTGAGTTCACGGTTTACCTGAAAAAATACATCGGCTGATTTTGCGACCGCTGCGCGATCGAACGCAGGCTGCGCCAGCTGCTACAAGGAGCCAGTCGTTGCTGAGAGGCAAGGGATTTCTCCCACGCTGGCGAGGTCAATCCGTTAGTCTTGCTCAATCTGGAAAGGGAGCCATCCATGTTCGAATCCGCCGAAATCGGTCACTCCATCGACAAAGAAACCTACGACGCAGAAGAGCCGGCCCTGCGTGAAGCCTTGCTCGAAGCGCAGTTCGAACTTCACCAGCAACGCCGCTTTCCGGTCATCGTTCTGATCAATGGCATCGAAGGGGCCGGCAAGGGCGAGACGGTCAAGTTGCTTAACGAATGGATGGACCCACGCCTGATCGAGGTCCGCACGTTCGATCAGCAGACCGACGAAGAGCTGGCGCGGCCACCAGCCTGGCGCTACTGGCGGATGCTCCCGGCCAAGGGCCGCATGGGGATTTTCTTCGGCAACTGGTACAGCCAGATGCTGCAAGGCCGGGTTCATGGCTTGTTCAAAGACCCGGTGCTGGATCAGGCGATCAATCAGTCCGAGCGCTTTGAAAAAATGCTCTGCGACGAAGGTGCACTGATCTTCAAGTTCTGGTTCCACCTCTCCAAGAAGCAAATGAAGGCGCGGCTCAAGGCACTGGCGGATGACCCGCTGCACAGCTGGCGCATCAGTCCACTGGACTGGCAACAATCGCAAACCTACGACAAATTCGTGAAGTACGGCGAACGCGTGTTGCGCCGTACCAGCCGCGACTACGCGCCTTGGCATGTGATCGAAGGGGTGGACGCCCATTACCGCAGTCTGACGGTGGGCAAGATCCTGCTCGAAGGCCTGCAAAATGCCCTGAAGCGTCCCGAGGTCCATCCCGACAAGGTCAATGCCGCGCCGTTGCCCATTCATGTCGATCAGTTGAACCTGCTCGACAGTCTGGATTTGACTCAGAGTCTGGACAAGGACGATTACGAAGAACAATTGATTACCGAGCAGGCGCGATTCTCCGGCCTGATGCGCGACAAACGCATGCGCCGGCACGCTTTGGTGGCGGTGTTCGAGGGCAATGATGCGGCAGGCAAGGGCGGGGCGATCCGCCGGGTTGCGGCGGCCCTCGATCCGCGTCAGTACAGCATCGTGCCGATTGCCGCGCCCACCGAAGAGGAACGGGCGCAGCCTTATCTGTGGCGTTTCTGGCGGCACATCCCGGCCAAGGGCAAGTTCACGGTGTTTGATCGCTCGTGGTACGGGCGGGTGCTGGTGGAACGCGTCGAAGGCTTCTGCCCGCCGGCGGACTGGTTGCGGGCCTACAGTGAAATCAATGATTTTGAAGAGCAGATCGCCGACGCCGGGGTGATTGTGGTCAAGTTCTGGCTGGCCATCGACAAGCAGACGCAACTGGAACGTTTCCAGGCGCGGGAAGAAATTCCCTTCAAGCGTTTCAAGATCACCGAAGATGACTGGCGCAATCGTGAAAAATGGGACGACTACCGCGCGGCGGTCGGTGACATGGTTGATCGCACCAGCACCGAGATATCGCCCTGGACGCTAGTGGAAGCCAATGACAAGCGCTGGGCACGGGTCAAAGTCCTGCGCACCATCAATCTGGCGCTGGAAGAGGCGTTTGAAAAGTCCGACAAACACGACAGGAAAGCGAAACAGCACAAGAAGTGAGCGATGGTTGCGCATACGCGGGGTGAATGATTGTCGCGGTCGGTAATGCGGTGGACTTATGCTCGGTCCACTCTCAACCGACAACAACAATGAGGTATGCCATGCGTGAAGTGGTGATCGTCGACAGCGTGCGGACCGGCCTGGCCAAATCCTTTCGCGGCAAATTCAACCAGACCCGTCCGGACGACATGGCGGCCCATTGCGTCAATGCACTGCTGGCGCGCTCGGGCATCGCCCCGGCCAGCGTCGAGGATTGCATCGTCGGTGCCGGTTCTAACGAAGGTGGCCAGGGCTTCAACATCGGTCGCAACATCGCGGTGCTGTCGCGCCTGGGCACCGGCACTGCCGGCATGACCCTCAACCGTTTTTGCTCGTCGGGCTTGCAGGCGATCGCCATCGCCGCTAACCAGATTGCTTCGGGTTGCAGCGACATCATTGTCGCCGGTGGCGTCGAGTCCATCAGCCTGACCATGAAAAGCATCAACACCGACAACCTGATCAATCCGCTGCTCAAAGAGCAGGTCCCGGGCATTTACTTCCCGATGGGCCAGACCGCCGAAATCGTCGCTCGTCGTTACAACGTCAGCCGCGAAGAACAGGATCTGTACGCGCTGCAAAGTCAGCAACGTACCGCTCAGGCTCAGGCCGCTGGATTGTTTGACGACGAAATCGTGCCGATGGCGGTGAAGTATCGCGTTGAAGACAAGGCCACCGGTCAGGTGCAGATCCTTGAAGGCATCGTCGATCACGATGACTGCAATCGCCCGGGCACCACCCTGGAAAGCTTGGCGGGATTGAAACCGGTGTTTGTCGAAGACGGTTCGGTGACGGCGGGCAATTCTTCGCAGTTGTCCGATGGCGCGTCGATGACGCTGGTGATGAGCCTGGAAAAAGCACTGGCACTGGGGTTGAAGCCCAAGGCGTTCTTCCGTGGTTTCACCGTGGCCGGTTGCGAGCCGGATGAAATGGGCATCGGCCCAGTGTTCTCGGTGCCGAAGTTGCTCAAGGCCAAGGGTTTGCAGATTGCCGACATTGATCTGTGGGAACTCAACGAAGCGTTCGCCTCGCAATGCCTGTACAGCCGCAATCGGTTGGAGATCGATAACGACAAGTACAACGTCAACGGAGGTTCGATTTCGATCGGCCATCCGTTCGGCATGACCGGCTCGCGTCAGGTCGGGCATCTCGTGCGTGAATTGCAGCGCCGCAACGTGCGTTACGGCATCGTCACCATGTGTGTGGGTGGCGGGATGGGGGCGACCGGGTTGTTCGAAGCTGTGCGTTAAATCCGGAAGATTTGTATTGCCTGATTAACCGCCTTCGCGAGCAGGCTCGCTCCCACACTCGATCTATGGCACACACGAGATCCCTGTGGGAGCGAGCCTGCTCGCGAATGGAGGCGCCGCGGTCTACAGGCTCATACGCAAAAGCAGCATCCGCTCGATATACGCCTGTACCTCCCGCGCCAATTTCTCCGGGTTTTCAAACGGCCCCTCGAGGGTGTTTTCCCGGGTGCTGAAATACAACTCCCCATTCACACGACACACCCGATCACAGCGAAAGTGCGTGGCGGGGGCATTGTCCTGGGCGCGCTTGCCGTACATGGCGATCTCCTGAGGAATGTTCCTGATGGCGAATCCCATGAGCTTATGCATGAACCACTTGCAATGCCTGGCCAGCCGATCGACGGCATAGCGCCAATTTAATGGTGCGACCTGCACAGTTTCATTCGCGGCCAGCGCCCAACTGTCCCTGTGTGCCGGACG
Organism: Pseudomonas sp. LB3P25; assembly: GCF_054897985.1. Classification (NCBI taxonomy): domain Bacteria; kingdom Pseudomonadati; phylum Pseudomonadota; class Gammaproteobacteria; order Pseudomonadales; family Pseudomonadaceae; genus Pseudomonas; species Pseudomonas sp. LB3P25. The sequence continues at coordinate 2,018,408 of NZ_CM142711.1, forward strand.
GCGCTAAGCCTAGAATGACCTTTCTCGCCACTTGGCTTCGGGGTTCGCAATGCACATTTCATCGGGTCGCTGGGTTTACGGTCTGTTCCTGGCCTTGGTGACCGCGCTGCTGTGGGGAATCCTGCCGATCAAGCTCAAGCAAGTACTGCTGGTGATGGACCCGGTGACGGTGACCTGGTTTCGCCTGATCGTATCCGGCGGGTGCCTGTTCATTTTTCTGGCGGCGACCAAACGCCTGCCGAGCCGCAAGGTGCTGGGGCCGCGCGGAGGCTGGTTGGTGCTGATGGCAGTACTCGGCCTGGTGGGCAACTACGTGTTGTACCTGATGGGCCTGAACCTGCTCAGCCCCGGCACCGCGCAACTGGTGGTGCAGATGGGCCCGATCATGTTGCTGATCGCCAGCCTGTTTGTGTTCAAGGAACGGTTCAGCGTGGGGCAAGGGATTGGCCTGCTGGTGCTGTTGATCGGCTTTGCCCTGTTCTTCAATCAACGGCTGGCCGAGTTACTGACCTCGCTGACCGATTACACCGCCGGCGTGCTGTTGGTGCTGTTGGCGTCCACGGTCTGGACGTTCTACGCCTTGGGCCAGAAGCAACTGCTCACGGTGTGGAATTCGTTTCAGGTCATGATGGTGATCTATCTGTTCTGCGCGCTGTTGTTGACGCCGTGGGTGCATCCGCTGGAAGCGCTGCAACTGAGTCCGCTGCAAGGCTGGCTACTGCTGGCGTGCTGCATGAACACCCTGATCGCCTATGGCGCGTTTGCCGAAGCCCTGGCGCATTGGGAGGCATCGCGGGTCAGTGCGACGCTGGCGATCACACCGTTGGTGACGTTCGCTGCGGTGGCCGTGGCCGCATGGATGTGGCCGGAGTATGTGCATGCCGAGACGATCAATGGTCTGGGGTATGGCGGGGCGGTGCTGGTGGTGCTGGGGTCGGCGCTGGTGGCGTTGGGGCCTTCGCTGATTGCCGGGCTCAGAGCCCGTCGCGTTAGGATTGCAGCAGGGTAATCCGCGTCATCGTTCTTCGCGAGCAGGCTCGCTCCCACAGGAGGATGCGATCCAATGTGGGAGCGAGCCTGCTCGCGAAGTCGATCTGATGGTCGCTACAAAGCTTAACCCTTGGCACCTGCCTCCAGCATATTCTCCGGCCTCACCCAGGCATCAAACTCTTCGTCCGTCAGATACCCAAGTTGCAACGCCGCCTCACGCAAGGTCAGCCCTTCTGCGTAAGCCTTTTTGGCGATCTCCGCCGATTTGTCATAACCAATGTGCGGATTCAGCGCCGTCACCAGCATCAGCCCACGCTCCAGATGTTCAGCCATTTTCTCTGCATCCGGTTCCAGACCGGCGATGCAATGCTGCTGGAAGTTGCTGCAGCCATCGCCGAGCAGGCGAATCGATTGCAGCAGGTTGTGGATGATCACCGGTTTGAACACGTTCAGTTGCAGGTGCCCCTGACTCGCGGCAAAGCCAATGGCGACGTCATTGCCCAATACCTGACACGCCAGCATCGACAGGGCTTCGCACTGAGTCGGGTTGACCTTGCCGGGCATGATCGAGCTGCCCGGTTCGTTGGCCGGCAGTTTCACTTCGGCGAAGCCTGCTCGCGGCCCGGAACCCAGCAGACGCAGGTCGTTGGCGATTTTCATCAGGGTCACGGCGAGGGTTTTCAGCGCGCCGGACAGTGTCGTCAGCGGTTCATGGCCCGCCAGGGCGGCGAATTTGTTGGGTGCGGTGACGAACGGCAGGCCGGAGAGGGCGGCCAGTTCGGCAGCGATGGCTTCGCCAAAACCGTGGGGCGAATTCAGCCCGGTGCCGACCGCGGTGCCGCCCTGGGCCAGTTCACAGACGGCCGGCAGCGAGCTGCGGATCGCCCGCTCGGCGTAATCCAGTTGCGCGATGAACGCCGACAGTTCCTGACCGAAAGTAATCGGCGTCGCGTCCATCATGTGGGTCCGGCCGGTCTTGACCAGTTTCATATGCCGGGCGGACAGCTCGGCCAATCCGCCCGACAGTTCGCTGATCGCCGGCAGCAATTGCTGTTGCACTGCCTGGGCTGCCGCGATGTGCATGGCGGTCGGGAAACAGTCGTTGGAGCTCTGGGAGCGGTTGACGTGATCGTTCGGGTGAACCGGCGACTTGCCTCCGCGAGCATTACCGGCCAGTTCATTGGCCCGACCGGCGATCACTTCGTTGACGTTCATGTTGCTCTGGGTGCCGCTGCCGGTCTGCCAGACCACCAGCGGGAACTGGTCGTCATGGCTGCCGTCGAGCACTTCGTCGGCGGCCTGTTCAATTAGCCGGGCGATGTCGGCGGGCAGGTCACCGTTGCGGTCATTGACCCGCGCCGCGGCTTTCTTGATCAGCGCCAGGGCGTGCAGCACCGCCAGCGGCATGCGTTCGTTGCCGATCGCGAAGTTAATCAGCGAGCGTTGCGTCTGAGCGCCCCAGTAGGCTTCATCGGGGACTTCCACCTGGCCAAGGCTGTCGGTTTCGATACGGCTCATCATGCACACTCCTGTAGGTCTGATAGCGCAGTTTAGGCCGTGATCGCCGGCCGTGGTTCCATCAGTCTGGAATTTGACCGTTCAACCCCTCTAAATCAGGCCCGACAAGGCTTGGGGTTGAGCGACACACTTTTTTAGGCGCAGAATGGACGCCCTTGGGGTTTTACCTCGCCTGCTAGAAAAGGAAACTCGATGACTCGTCTTCGTGCCATCTGTACCGCGGTTGCACTGGTTTGCGCCAGCGGCCCTGTTTTTGCCGATACCGCCAGCCACAACGCCAGTGCCGAAGCTTTCCTGACCCTGGCGCACGCTGACAAATTGGGCACTCCGGTGTACATGCAAGTGCAGCAAATGTTCGCTCAGCGCTTTGAACAGACCAAAGCACCTGAATCGAAAAAAGCCTTGCTGGAAACCTACCAGGCCAAGGCCAACGCCGCTCTGGACGCAGCCATTGGCTGGAACAAGCTGAAGCCGGACATGGTCAAGCTCTACACCACCAACTTCAGCGAATCCGAGCTGAAAGACCTGGTCGCGTTCTACCAGTCGCCACTGGGCAAAAAAGTCCTGGAAAAAATGCCGCAGCTGACTCAGCAATCGGCCCAGATGACTCAAGCCAAGCTGGAAAGCGCCGTGCCTGTGGTCAACAAATTGCTGGCAGACATGACGGCCGAGCTGGAGCCTAAAGGCGCCGCCGCTCCTGCCCCTGCCAAGAAAAAGCCTTAAGCCGGAGTTCGGTATGACCATGCAACAACGCATCGAATCGACGCTGGGCCTGTTGCAGCCGCAGCATCTGCAAGTGCTGGATGAAAGCCACATGCACAGCCGTGGGTTGCAGACCCACTTCAAGGCCGTGGTGGTCAGCCAGCAGTTCGAAGGGCTCAACCGCGTCAAGCGTCACCAAAAAGTCTATGGCACGCTTGGCGAGCTGATGGGCGAGTTCCATGCGTTGGCGCTGCATACCTACACGCCAGAGGAATGGGCACAGATCGACGCGGCTCCGGCCTCGCCGACCTGTGCTGGCGGCAGCAAACATTAATGTGACGGGCTGAAGGGCTGTTGTGATGAGGGCTTTTGTGGCGAGGGGATTTATCCCCGTTCGGCTGCGAAGCAGTCGTAAAACCGGGCAGCTCGGTTTGCCTGACACACCTCGGTGAGGCTGATATTTTCAGGGCCGCTTCGCAGCCCAACGGGGATAAATCCCCTCACCACAATGGTTTGTGCCAAGCCTGTAGATCGCAGTCCTAAAACCACACCGTTTTTGCTAGAATCCGCAACGCGCCGCTCACCCGGCGCGTTTTTTTTCGCATCCGGTTCACCCCTTACGAGGGTAGCCACCTGGAGAATCACCCATGACACAACAGATTGTCGTGGCGGCACTGTATAAGTTCGTCACTCTGGAAGATTACGTCGCCCTGCGCGAGCCATTGCTGCAAGCGATGGTCGACAACGGCATCAAAGGCACGCTGCTGATCGCCGAAGAAGGCATCAACGGCACCGTGTCCGGCAGCCGCGAAGGCATTGACGGGCTGATGGCCTGGCTCAAGAACGACCCGCGCATGGACGACATCGACCACAAAGAGTCGTACTGCGACGACCAGCCGTTCTATCGCACCAAAGTCAAACTCAAGAAAGAAATCGTCACCCTCGGCGTCGAAGGCGTGGACCCGAACAAAAAGGTCGGCACCTACGTCGATCCAGAGAACTGGAACGCGTTGATCAGCGACCCGGAAGTGCTGCTGATCGACACCCGTAATGATTACGAAGTCTCGATCGGCACCTTCGAAGGCGCCATCGACCCGAAGACCACCAGTTTTCGCGAGTTTCCCGACTACATCAAAGCCCATTTCGACCCGGCCGTGCACAAGAAAGTCGCGATGTTCTGCACCGGCGGCATTCGTTGTGAAAAGGCGTCGAGTTACATGCTCAGCCAGGGTTTCGACGAGGTCTATCACCTCAAGGGCGGGATTCTGAAGTACCTCGAAGAGGTGCCGCAGGAAGAAACCAAATGGCAGGGCGACTGCTTCGTGTTCGATAACCGCGTGACCGTTCGTCACGATCTCAGCGAAGGCGACTACGATCAATGTCATGCCTGTCGGACACCGATCAGCGTCGAAGACCGCGCATCCGAGCACTACGTGGCCGGCATCAGTTGCCCGCATTGCTGGGATAAACTGAGCGAGAAGACCCGTCGCAGTGCCATCGACCGGCAAAAGCAGATCGAACTGGCCAAGGCTCGCAACCTGCCTCACCCGATCGGCTACAACTACAAGCAAACTCCTTCCGAGGCTTGAACCATGTCTGCGCAACGCCTGCTCTATGTGATGGACCCGATGTGTTCCTGGTGCTGGGGCTTTGCGCCGGTGGCCAACGCGCTGGTCGAGCAGGCGCAAGCCGCGGGTGTGGACGTGCACCTGGTGGTGGGCGGTTTGCGCACCGGCAGCGGCTCCGCGCTGGAGCCGACCACCCGGCGCTACATCCTTGAGCATTGGCAGGCGGTGAACGAGGCGACTGGCCAACCGTTCAAGCTGGAAGGTGCCTTGCCCGACGGGTTTGTCTACGACACCGAACCTGCCTGCCGGGCGCTGGTGACCGCGCGCAGCCTGGCGCCGGATTGCGCGTGGAAACTGCTCGGGCTGATTCAGCACGCGTTTTACGCCGAAGGTCGCGACGTCACACACGCCAGTGTGCTGGTGGAGCTGGCGGAGCAGGCTGGTCTGCCGCGTATCGAGTTCGCCGCCGCGTTCGACCGTGCCGATCAGCACGCCGCGACGGCGGCCGATTTCACCTGGGTCCAGGACTTGGGCATTGCCGGTTTCCCTACCTTACTGGCTGAACGTAATGGTCAATTGGCGCTGTTGACCAATGGCTATCAGCCGCTCAGCGTATTGTCTCCGTTGCTCGGCCGCTGGCTGGAGCGCGCTGCCTGTGCATGATCTGCCCGACGACGCGCCAGCTCCTTCACGTGTCGACCGTCTGAGCTGGGCGGAAATCCGTCGCCTGGCGCTGCATCACAAAAAATCCCTGTGGATCGCCAACGGCGTGGCGGTGCTGGCAACCCTGTGTAGCGTGCCGATCCCTTTGCTCTTGCCATTGCTGGTCGACGAAGTGCTGTTGGGCCACGGCGACGCCGCGCTGAAAGTCATGAACCACGCGCTGCCCGACGACTGGCAAAAAGCGGCGGGCTACATCGGCCTGATGCTGCTGGTGACCTTGTTGCTACGCTGTGGCGCCTTGTTCTTCAACGTGGTTCAGGCAAAGTTGTTTGCGGCACTGGCCAAAGACATCGTGTATCGCATTCGCACACGGCTGATCGAACGGCTCAAGCGCATTTCCCTGGGCGAATACGAAAGTCTGGGCAGCGGCACGGTGACCACGCATCTGGTCACCGACCTGGACACTGTGGACAAATTCGTCGGCGAAACCCTCAGTCGTTTCCTCGTCGCCATGCTGACCCTGGTAGGCACCGCGAGCATTCTGATCTGGATGCACTGGAAGCTGGCGCTGCTGATCATGCTGTTCAACCCGCTGGTGATCTACGCCACGGTACTGCTGGGCAAGCGGGTCAAGCACCTGAAGAAACTCGAGAACGACAGCACCTCGCGCTTTACCCAGGCGCTGACCGAAACCCTCGATTCCATTCAGGAAGTGCGCGCCGGCAACCGTCAGGGTTTTTTCCTCGGGCGCCTCGGGCAACGCGCCCGGGAAGTACGCGATTACGCGGTGAACTCGCAGTGGAAAACCGATGCCTCGAACCGTGCCAGCGGCTTGTTGTTCCAGTTCGGCATCGATATTTTCCGCGCCGCAGCGATGCTCACCGTGCTGTTTTCCGACCTGTCCATCGGCCAGATGCTGGCGGTGTTCAGCTACCTGTGGTTCATGATCGGTCCGGTGGAACAGCTGCTGAATCTGCAGTACGCCTATTACGCTGCCGGTGGCGCACTGTCGCGGATCAACGAATTGCTGGCCCGGGCCGATGAGCCTGAATACCCGGGTGGTGTCGACCCGTTCAACGGTCGCGAAACCGTTGGCATCGAAGTCCAGGGATTGAGTTTCGGTTACGGCGACGAGCTGGTGTTGAACCAGATGAACCTGTCGATCGCCCCCGGTGAAAAAGTGGCGATTGTTGGCGCCAGCGGCGGAGGCAAAAGCACGCTGGTGCAGTTGCTGCTGGGCCTGTACACGCCGCTCGCCGGAACGATTCGCTTCGGCGGCTCGACCCAACAAGAGATCGGCCTGGAAACCGTGCGGGAAAATGTCGCCGTGGTCCTGCAACATCCGGCGCTGTTCAACGACACCATTCGCGCCAACCTGACCATGGGCCGCGAACGCAGCGACGAAGCCTGCTGGCAGGCTTTGGAGATTGCTCAGTTGCACCACACGGTTCGTGAGTTGCCCAATGGCCTGGACAGCATCGTCGGACGCTCCGGCGTGCGGTTATCCGGCGGGCAGCGTCAACGCCTGGCGATTGCGCGGATGGTGCTGGCCGAGCCCAAGGTGGTGATCCTCGACGAAGCCACCTCAGCGCTGGATGCCGCCACCGAATACAACCTGCACCAGGCGTTGGCGCGGTTCTTGAGCAACCGCACCACGTTGATCATTGCGCACCGATTGTCCGCGGTGAAGCAGGCTGATCGGGTGCTGGTGTTCGATGGCGGGCAAATTGCCGAGGATGGCGACCATCAGCAGTTGATTGCTGATGGTGGTTTGTACGCCAAGCTTTATGGGCATTTGCAGCAGCACTAGCCAATGCGCACAGCCTCTTTTTCCGACGATGCCCGTTTTGAAGTGAGCCAATGCGCTTCAAACTCGGCGCGAATGGCTTGATAACTCTTAGTGACTTATAGGCACTTCCCCACAGAGGGAGGGGCTTCTCGCTTGCCGGGATCAAGAACGCACCCTAGTCTAGCTGTAGCGATCACGTTGGATGATGATCTGGCAGTGCTAAAACAAGGGACCTCATGAATCAAGCGCGGACTCTCGGAACGCCACGGTTGTTGGGCATCGTCTGGCCATTTATCGCCGTTGTGTTATTTCAAGCCATGTTGGGCGGTGTCAGCCTGTATGTTCTGTCGGCGGTTCGCGGCTATGTTGCCGGTGAAAGCCTATGGTCCAAAGGACAAAAAGACGCCATCTATTACCTCAATCTCTACGCCGATAGTCGCGACGAGACGATTTTCCTCAAATACCAGAACGCCATTGCCGTACCTCAGGGCGGTCACGAATTGCGTGTGGCGCTGGACCATCAGCCACCGAATATCGAGGCGGCGCGACTGGCGATCCTCAAGGGTGGCAACCACCCGGATGATGTTTCCAGTCTGATCTGGCTCTACCTCAATTTCCGGCACTTCAGTTACCTCGAAAAAGCCATCGACCTTTGGACGGTGGGCGACGCGTACCTGGTACGACTCGATGATGTTGCGAAGGACATGCATCAGCGCATCACCGTCAATCAAGCCGCCGATGCCGACATCAAGCACTGGAAGGACCAGATATTCGCCATCAATGAGGGTGTGACACCGGCGGCGAAAGCCTTCAGCGATGCCTTGGGCGAAGGTTCGCGGGTGATCCTGCGGCTGCTGCTGGTGACGAACCTGGCCACCGCGCTGGGGTTGATTGCATTGGCACTGATGCGGACTCACAAACTGCTCAAGCAGCGCCATGCCTTCGCCGAGGCCCTGCAGTTGGAGAAGGATCGGGCGCAGATCACCCTGCAATCGATTGGCGATGGCGTGATCACCACGAATGTCGAAGGCGCGATCGCCTACATGAACCCGGCCGCCGAGGCGCTGACCCACTGGAAGGCCGAACAGGCGACGGGTTTGCCGCTGGCGGCGCTGTTCAATCTGCTGGACGAGAACGCTCAGGCCGATGGCTTCACGCTGATCGAGCACATTTTGAGCGGACAGCTCAGCAGTGGCAGCGAACACTCAAAATTGATCCAGCGCCTGGATGGCAGCACGGTTTCGGTCACTCTGGTCGGTGCGCCGATCAGCAACGCCGGCAAGGTCAGCGGTACCGTGCTGGTATTGCACGACATGACCCAGGAGCGGCAATACATTGCCAATCTGTCCTGGCAGGCGACCCATGACGCCTTGACCGGGCTCGCCAACCGCCGCGAGTTCGAGTATCGCCTGGAACAGGCGCTGCACATCCTGGCGCGGCAGTCGGGGCGCCATGCGCTGATGTTTCTCGATCTGGATCAGTTCAAACTGGTCAACGATACCTGCGGCCATGCGGCGGGTGACGAGTTACTGCGGCATATCTGCGCCTTGTTGCAATCCGGTTTGCGCGAAGGCGATACCCTGGCCCGGTTGGGCGGCGACGAATTTGGCATTCTGCTGGAGAACTGCGCCCCGGAAGCCGCCGAGAAAATCGCCGAAGGCCTGCGTCAGACCGTGCAGAACCTGCATTTCGTCTGGAAAGGCCGACCGTTCGTGACCACTGTGAGCATCGGACTGGTTCACGTCGCTCAGAATCCGACCACTCTCGAAGCCTCGCTGCGCGCTGCCGACATGGCTTGCTACATGGCAAAGGAGAAAGGCCGCAATCGGGTTCAGGTCTATCACGCCGACGATTCGGAACTGTCCCTGCGCTTCGGCGAGATGGCTTGGGTGCAGCGCTTGCACATGGCGCTGGAAGAAAACCGCTTCTGTCTGTACGCCCAGGAAATCGTGCCCCTTGGTCATATCGAGAAGGGCGGTGGGCATATCGAAATTCTGTTGCGCCTGCATGACGAAGCCGGACGCATGATTCTGCCCGACAGTTTTATTCCGGCTGCCGAACGTTATGGTCTGATGACATCCCTTGACCGCTGGGTTGTGCAGAACGTTTTCAAAGTCATTGCCCAATGTATAGCCGAAAAGCGCAAAGGGCCGTTGGCCATGTGTGCGATTAATCTGTCAGGCACAACTATCGGAGATGACGCGTTTCTGCACTTCCTGCGTGAACAGTTTGTTACTTACTCCATACCGCCTGAAATGATTTGTTTTGAAATCACTGAAACCAGTGCTATTTCCAATCTTGGAAGTGCAATTAGATTTATTAATGAACTCAAAGGTTTAGGTTGCCACTTTTCACTGGATGACTTCTGCGCCGGTATGTCCTCATTCGCCTACTTGAAACATTTACCTGTAGACTTCCTGAAGATCGACGGGAGTTTCGTAAAGGATATGCTGGACGACCCGATTAACCGCGCCATGGTCGAAGTGATCAATCACATCGGTCATGTAATGGGTAAGCGTACGATTGCCGAGTTTGTTGAAACACCCCAGATCGAGCAGGCATTGCTGGAGATCGGGGTCGATTACGCTCAAGGGTATGTGATTGAACGCCCGCATTTGTTTACCTGCGACAGTTTACAAAGTCGTCCAGCCAGGCCTCAGCCTTTGTTATTCAAGGCGCCTGGCACGTTCCGTTGAAATCTCTTGCTGATCCTTATAATCACAATCAAAAGGAGCTCGACAGTGATCGACACATTCAACCGAACCGGACCACTCATGGAAGCTGCAAGTTACCCCGCCTGGGCTCAGCGCCTGATCCAGGATTGCAGCGAGAGCAAACGCCGGGTTGTCGAACACGAACTGTATCAGCGTCTGCGTGACAACAAACTCAGCGCAAAGACCATGCGCCAGTACCTTATTGGTGGCTGGCCGGTGGTCGAACAGTTCGCGTTATATATGGCACAGAACCTGACCAAGACTCGCTTTGCCCGCCATCCAGGTGAAGACATGGCGCGTCGGTGGTTGATGCGTAACATTCGCGTCGAATTGAACCATGCCGATTACTGGGTGCACTGGAGCCGGGCTCATGGTGTCAGCCTGGAAGATCTGCAAGCGCAACAAGTTACGCCTGAACTTCACGCGTTGAGCCACTGGTGCTGGCACACCAGTTCAGCGGATTCGCTGATCGTTGCCATTGCCGCCACCAACTACGCCATTGAAGGTGCGACCGGGGAGTGGTCGGCGCTGGTTTGTTCCAGTGGCGTTTACGCGGCATCGTTCCCGGAGGAAGATCGCAAGCGGGCCATGAAGTGGTTGAAGATGCATGCCCAGTACGATGATGCCCATCCGTGGGAAGCGCTGGAAATCATTTGCACGCTGGCGGGCATGAACCCAAGCAAATCCCTGCAAGTGGAATTGCGTCACGCAGTCTGCAAGAGCTACGACTACATGTTCCTGTTCCTGGAGCGCTGCATGCAGCTTGAGCGTGCGGAAAAGGCTCCGGTGATGCGTGAACGCATGGCGCTGGCGGAAAGCTGATCGGTTATCCACACCATTGAAAAAGCCCGCTCCCCCTGTCTGTATCGATAGGGGGCGGGCTTTGTCGTCATGGCAGCAAACAGTCAGGCGCTGATCTTCAGCCCGACCAGCCCGGAAATGATCAACGCCACACTGGCCAGCCTGAACAGCGCCATGGATTCACCGAACAGAATGATCCCGGCGATCACCGTCCCGACTGCACCGACGCCCGTCCAGATCGCGTAGGCCGTGCCCAACGGCAATTCCTTCATGGCAAGGCCCAGCAAGCCAAGGCTGATGGCCATGGCGGCAACGGTCAATGCGGTGGGGAGAGGGCGGCTGAAGCCATCGGTGTATTTCAGGCCGACGGCCCAGCCAACTTCGAACAGGCCGGCGAAAAACAGAATGATCCAGGACATGAGAGACCTCCATCGATTGACGGGGTCGTCCCCAGATTAATGACTCGATCGAGCCGCGAGGTCGTCCTCGCGTTGCGCAATAGAGTGCCCATCATTAACCCGAGGATCAAGTTTTCGGATCAGTCGATAGCCTGCTGAGCCGCTGTTTCCCGATCTGCTTTCTCACTCATCCGGCGGAAATACGTCGAGAGCAGCGCCCCGGAGATGTTGTGCCAGACGCTGAACAACGCACTCGGCACCGCCGCCAGCGGCGAGAAGTGCGCACTGGCCAGAGCCGCACCCAGCCCGGAGTTCTGCATGCCGACTTCCAGCGCCAGGGATTTACGCTGGGCCAGTGGCAACTTGAACAGCCTCCCGGTGAAGTAACCCAGCAGATAGCCGAAGCTGTTGTGCAGCATCACCACGGCCATGATCAGCAGGCCGGACTCGGCAATCTTCGCCTGGCTGGCGGCCACCACGGCTGTGACGATAATGACGATGCTCACCACCGAGATCAGCGGCAGCACGTCCACTGCGTGGCGAACCCGATCACCCAGCAGGCGCTGGGCAACCACGCCAAGCACGATCGGCAACAGCACCACTTGCAGGATCGACCAGAACAGCTCCATGAATGACACCGGCAACCAGGCTGAGGCCAGCAGCCAGATCAGAGCCGGGGTCAAAAGCGGGGCGAGGAGGGTGGTGACAGCGGCGATGGCCACCGACAGCGCCAGATCGCCGCGGGCTAGCCAGGTCATCACGTTCGACGAGGTGCCGCTAGGGCAGCAGCCGACCAGGATGACGCCGACCGCGATCTCCGGCGGCAAGTGGAACGCCTGGCAGAGCAACCACGCCACACCGGGCATGATCACGAAATGCGCAACCACGCCCAAGGCCACACGCCATGGATGGCGAGCGACTTCGGCGAAGTCTTCGAGTTTGAGGGTCAGGCCCATGCCGAACATCACCAGCCCCAGCAGCGGCACGATCGCGCCTTTCAGGCCGATGAACCAGGTCGGTTGCAGGAACGCCATGACGGCGAAAATCAGTACCCAGTAAGCGAAGGTGTTGCCGACAAATCGACTCAATGCAGCCAGTGCACGCATGGCCTGATCCTTATTCTTGAGTAACACCATAAAACCATTGTGGGAGCGAGCCATGTGGCGAGGGGATTTATCCCCGTTCGGCTGCGAAGCAGTCGTAAACGCGCTTTAACTTCGAAATGCCGGGGCCGCTCCGCAGCCCAACGGGGATAAATCCCCTCGCCACATGGCTCGCTCCCACATTAGCAATCACCAGCCTTTAGATCCCCTGCGGAGTCTCTTCGCCGCCCAACGCTTCAACCAGCGCCGGCAGATAGTCGCCGAAGGTCAGCATCATCAGGGTGAAGCTGGCGTCCAGTTGGCCGAGTGCTTCCTCACCACCGTCCTGTTCCGCCTGGTCTTGCAGCAGGTCTTCGAACTTCAGACGCTTGACCACCATCTTGTCGTCAAGCACGAAAGACAGCTTGTCTTGCCAGGCCAGTGACAGCTGAGTGACCACTTTACCGGTGCTCAGGTGCAGCTGGATTTCTTCGCTGGTCAGGTCCTGGCGCTTGCAACGCACGATGCCGCCGTCTTCGTGGGTGTCGCGCAGTTCGCATTCGTCCAGCACGAAGAAATCGTCCGCGGCTTTCTGGGTGGTGACCCATTCAGTCATGGTCGCGGTAGGGGACATCTTCACGGTCAGCGGACGTACCGGCAGCGAGCCGATGACTTCACGCAGGGTGGACAACAGGTCTTCGGCACGTTTCGGGCTGGCCGAGTTGACCAGGATCAGGCCTTGCTTCGGCGCGATGGCAGCAAAAGTCGACGAACGACGAATAAAGGCGCGCGGCAGGAAAGCCTGGATGATTTCATCCTTGATCTGATCGCGTTCCTTTTTGTAGACCTTGCGCATTTGTTCGGCTTCGATCTCTTCGACCTTTTCCTTCACGGCGTCACGCACGACGCTGCCCGGCAGAATGCGTTCTTCTTTACGCGCGGCGATCAGCAGGAAGTCGCCGCTGATGTGTACCAGCGGAGCCTCTTCGCCCTTGCCGAATGGCGCGACGAAACCGTAGGTGGTCAACTCCTGGCTTGCACATGGACGCGCCAGTTTGGTGGCCAGTGCAGTTTCCAACGCCTCGGCATCAAAAGGCAGATCTTGGGTCAGGCGATAGATAAGCAGGTTTTTGAACCACATGGGGCGAGTCTCTCCTTTATACAAAGGGGGGCATTATTCTCTTCGCGGCGCCATAGGCCAACCCTTCTCTAAGCCTTTGGAAGGCCTGAAAAAATTATTTAAAAAAGTGCTTGCCAGAGATGTGGTCGCTCCGTAGAATGCGCGCCACACCGAAAGTGAAGGGTGATTAGCTCAGCTGGGAGAGCGTCTGCCTTACAAGCAGAATGTCGGCGGTTCGATCCCGTCATCACCCACCATTCGCTTCCAGTGTTACGCGCAGCGGTAGTTCAGTCGGTTAGAATACCGGCCTGTCACGCCGGGGGTCGCGGGTTCGAGTCCCGTCCGCTGCGCCATATTCGGTCACCTGGAATGCTGAACGCCAGGTCACAACGGAAAAGCCCGCTTAACGCGGGTTTTTTTCTGTCCAAAGTTTGTACGTTGTTCCTGCAGGTCGCGTCGTCTTATAGGTTTTCAGATTTTTTTGAAAAATTATTCAATTAAATCAACACTTTATGAAAATCTGTGGCACAATGCGCCCCGCAACGAAGGTAAAGGGTGATTAGCTCAGCTGGGAGAGCGTCTGCCTTACAAGCAGAATGTCGGCGGTTCGATCCCGTCATCACCCACCACTTACTTTCAACGCTACGCGCAGCGGTAGTTCAGTCGGTTAGAATACCGGCCTGTCACGCCGGGGGTCGCGGGTTCGAGTCCCGTCCGCTGCGCCATATTCGGTCACCTGGAACGCTGAACGCCAGGTCACCACAGAAGGCCCGCTTAATGCGGGCTTTTTGCTGTCTGGGGTTTGGCTTTTTGCCGACAATCCATGAAAAGCGAGTTACGCCATCACACGATCTGTAGCAGCTGGCGAAGCCTGCGTTCGGTTCGGGCCGCGTTCGGACGCAGCAGTCGTAAACACTGAGTCCCAGATGGATCTGACGCACCGCGTTGTGTGGTCTTGCGGCTGCTGCGCAGCCGAACGCAGGCTTCGCCAGCTGCTACACGCATGCGGTAGTGCGTTGGCCTGCGTCGATCGTCGAGTCGTTTTTTATTTCTGCCTGCTTCTCATTGTTCTGCGTTGCGGCTGTGGCGGTAGTCGCTGACCGCTTCATATACGGCTTTGCGCAGGCGGTTGATGCCGCCAATCGGCCGATGGGCTTCAAGCCCGAACCACGGATTAAACGACTGGTTGTCGCATTGCAGGTTCAGCGCCGGCGTATCGAAGTCCTGGGCGGGCAGTTTGATCCGGGCCACGGTTTCGAACGGCACATCCTTTTCCTTCCACTCGATACTCGTGTCCTCGATCGGCATGTACTTGCCCGGATCCTGGCGCTGGATCTGCAAGACGAAGCACGCGGGCATTCGATCCGTCGACAATTGCTGGTTCAGCGCATTGCGTAAAAAATTCGGCAGCTTCTGATTCTGCGCTGGCAACGTGTAGGCCGGGCAGCTGTCGGGATCCGGCGCCACCCGAAACTTCGCGTTGGCGTCACCAAACTTGTAGGGCGAAACCGAAAAGTACGTCGTCTGCGTCGGACTTTCCGGGGCAGAGGAGAGCGTCGCCAAGGCGATAAACAGATGGCGAACCTGCCAGGTCCGCGGGTCCCAACCCGGAAAGAACGCCATCAGCTTCTTGCCGTCTGCCTGTGCGGCTACATTCTGACGGTACTCGGCGACATCACTGACGAAAAAGTTCGGATGGCTGAACATCACGAAGTCCTGTTCGACATGACTCTGTTGATCGTTCAGCAGTTGTTTGCCGGGCACGTCGAGCAACTTGATCGCCATGCCCCGTGCATCGCGGATGCTGTCGAACTGCGGGTAGGCATTGCCGTTAGACAGCCGCATCGTCGCTTGCCAGGTTTTGCCGGGTTCGCTGAACACGCCCTGACGCAGTTCACCCGCCAGATCCGGCAGCACCTGAACCTCGGCCTTTACGCAACCATGGGCCTTGGCATGGGCGTCGCGCAGGTAGCGGGTGCTTTCACGGTGCTGATCGACGATGCGCACGGCCGTCTGGATGATGTCTTGGGTCATCGCTGATTCGCCATCCGGAATCAGTTCTTCAGCAGAAACCGGGCCGCTGTGCTGCCAGGCGAACCACGCCGTGGCCAGCGCCCAGCCGAGCAATCCAAGGCCCAGCGACCACAGCAGGGTTTTGCCGAGAAAGGCGCCAAAACGCATCCAGAGTCTGCTCATGGCAATTGTGCCTCCAACGGGCCGCCCAACACTTTCAGATACTCCAGCAGCGCCCAGCGCTCTTCCGGTTGCAGCAGGCGACCGATGACGCCGTTGCCACGCTTGCCGGCCCGGAATTCGTGGCCGCTGTTGTGATTGCCGGTGATGCGTGTGTCGAACATGAAGCCGTTGGTGAAGGCCTCGGTGCGATAACCCAGGTGCCTGGGGTCGTACTCGAAAGTGCCCTTGTAGAAGGTGGTTGCGCGTTCATCCTGGGGCGAGAGCAGTTGATAAATGCTCGGCACCGAACCGTTATGCAGAAACGGTGCGGTCGCCCAGACTCCCGCCAATGGTCGCGCCTTGTAGGCGCGCAATTCGCGCACGCCAATCGGCAGGCCGAAGCCATCCATGTTCGGTCGTTCGGCCGTAGGAATGTTTGCTTCACGGTAGGCCCGGTTTCCGACGAAAGCGGTGACGTAGGCCAACCCTTTAGCCGATGAGAGCTTGCTCAGATCCAGCGATTCAGTGGGCGTCGGCTGCAATTGCACATCCAGTTGCGCCAGCTCTGACGGGTCCCATTGCAAGGCTGTGAGGTCGAAGCGATGGTCGGCGATGTTATTGGCCGCGCCCGGGTCTGTGCCGATGAACTCCACGGGCAGCATTTTCAAATGTTGCACCCAGCGCGCGTCGCTTTGGACCGATCGAGGTACATGGCAGCCGGCGCAGTTCTCGGTGAATAATTCGCGACCTTTTGCGGCCTGGGTTTTGTCGATGGCGCCCAGCAGTTCTTCCGGCCAGGCCGGTGGTTTGAGCCGTTGCAGGGTTTGTTCGATCAGGTGCAGATCGCGCAAGCGGACACTGGACGGATAGCGGGCGTCACCTTTGAGCGGTTGGCCGTTAGCGTCGAAGAAATTCAGCGTGGCGCCCACTCCCAAGGCCTCGCCGATGTTGCGGGCCATCGGTTGCTGCGCCGAACCGTTCCACTGCACCCAGTCGAAGGTCCACATGTCCCACAGTTGCGGATAGTCGACCGGAGCGTTGGCGACGCGGTAGTTGGCGGGGGAAATCGCATCGCCGAAACTGGCGTTGGCAATGCGCCCGAAAGCGTCGGTGCGGCCGGGGCCTTCTTCGGTCGGGTAGAGCCCGCGATGGGTGTCGTTCCAGGCCACCTTCAAGAAGGTGTCGAGAGAGACTTTGACGTCTTTGCGCAGCTGTTGATGCCGGACATCGTAGTCCTGGCCCAATACGTTGCGTGCGAAACGTTCGAATTTCCACGGGTTGTAGTAAGTCGACGTCAGACTCGCTACCAGCGCTTGCCCGAAACTGCCACCGCGCAACGTAGGAACGCTGGATGGCAGAACGTGTTGTGCCGAACCGCCATCGATGCGCACGGCCTGGCCGTTAAAGCGCAGTTCGCCGGTGTGGCAGGCGGCGCAGGTGATGTCCAGAAACTCGTCCTGGCTTCCAGGGTTCTGATGACGGGCAAAACCCACGGGCAGATTGCCGGGGTTGTTCGGCGTGGGTCGCTGGCTGGGGTCGATCAGAAAACCGAAGCGGGCGAGGTATTCGGGGGCGGCGAATCGCTGTTGCGAGAACGGCAATTCGAGGGCCTTGAACCAGTCATAGCGCAAGCCTTTGACCTGAGTTCCCTGGGGCGTGAAATAGTAAATCTCGCGGTCGCTGGCGCTCCATTGCTCCAGGTAATGCACCTGCTGCACGGGTGACCAGGCCGGCAGTTTCGGGTTGGCGACGTAGTACAGAACCACGGCGAGGCCCAGCCCCAGCAGGACTGCGAACAGAACCAGCAAGCGAAAGAAGAGGCGCAACATAAACATCCTTGTCGATTTGAAGCTCCCTTATGCCTCAGCACCTGAGGTGCGGCAAGTGGCCATTACGCCAGATGCGGGGGGATCCGGCATCGATCTCTGTGAGCGCAAGATGACAGAAGCTTCATCAGTCCATTCCCGAAATGCGTTAAAACACCTGAACTTATCAGAAGTTTCCTGCTCTCATGCCGGTAGCCATTGGTCGTGGCCGCCTGATAAGCTCGCGGCTTTACTCGATTGCCCTTTAGGCGCATGAACAAGGAAATAGCATGAAACAGCATCGGTTGGCGGCGGCGGTGGCCCTGGTTAGCCTGGTACTTGCGGGTTGTGATTCGCAGACCAGCGTAGAGCTGAAAACCCCGGCGCAAAAAGCTTCCTACGGGATTGGCCTGAACATGGGCAAGAGCCTGGCTCAGGAAGGCATGGATGATCTGGACTCCAAAGCCGTAGCTCAAGGCATCGAAGATGCCGTCGGCAAGAAAGAACAGAAACTGAAGGATGACGAACTGGTCGAAGCCTTCGCAGCACTGCAAAAGCGTGCTGAAGAGCGTATGGCCAAAATGAGCGAAGAGTCGGCAGCTGCCGGCAAAAAATTCCTCGAAGACAACGCCAAGAAAGCCGGTGTAACCACCACCGCTTCGGGCCTGCAGTATGAAGTGGTCAAAAAAGCCGATGGCGCACAGCCTAAGCCGACTGATGTAGTGACCGTTCACTACACCGGGACCCTGACCAACGGTACCGTTTTCGACAGTTCCGTCGAGCGTGGCAGCCCGATCGATCTGCCGGTTAGCGGTGTGATTCCGGGTTGGGTCGAAGGCCTGCAACTGATGCACGTTGGCGAGAAGTACAAACTGTACATTCCTAGCGAACTGGCTTACGGCGCCCAAAGCCCAAGCCCGGCGATTCCAGCCAACTCGGTGCTGGTATTCGACCTGGAACTGCTGGCAATCAAGGATCCAGCAAAACAAGACGCCGCTACCAAGTAATCAGCGTCTGCTCTAAAAACAACGCCCCGCTTATGCGGGGCGTTGTTGCATCTGGCGTTCAGCGAAGGTAAACAAAGCGAACGGATGCTGTAGGCTGGAGTCATAGCCAGTGAGGGCGCCCGCGCTAACCGCGCCAGAGCGCCAAGTCAATGAAATCTTGGGTTTTTTTATGTGAGTAAAAAACGCCCGATCTGAGTTAAGCCCTTATGAAACGGGGCTTTCAGCCGTGAAAAGCAGCTCTGTTCACAAGGTTATCCACAATTTGTGTGGATAACATTTCAGTGGGAGGAAATGATGAAAACACCCTGGAGTTTCGCTCGTTTCCTGCCTCTGGCGGGACGCCTGCTCGCGCGTGGACGTTTGCCGACCTTACTCTTCGCGGTGGCCAGCAAAGGTGCCAGCCAGGGTAACCGGCTAGGCAAGCTCAAGGATGATCTACGCCTGTTGCAGGCACTCTGCCTGGCTTATTGGCGCGGTGAGTATCGGGCCATCAGCCCCAAAGCCCTGGTATCGGTCGTGGCAGGCCTGATGTACTTCCTCAGTCCGGTGGATGCCATTCCGGATTTCATCCCTGTGTTCGGCATGCTCGATGACATCGCGGTGCTGGCCTGGCTGATGAAAGTCCTCGACGACGAACTCAACGCCTTCCGCGCCTGGCGCAAGCGTCAGCTGCCGGAGAAGCTCGCCGTGGTCGAGCGCCTACCCGATACCCCGGAACAACTTCAGCTTCAGGGCCCCAAAAAAAACTGAACTGATTCAGTCTCATCCACAGATTGATGCCCCCCGCGACCTTGGCCGCTGTTAGGATTACACTTCTAGGGAAAAGTGCCGACTCGCTAAGTGTTGTTGTCCTACGGGGTAGTCATGGATATTCAGATAATTACACGCGAAGGAGAGCCCGAGTATGCGGTTCTGCCATGGGCTCAGTATCAGGCTCTACTAAAAGCAGCAGGCATCAATGAACAACCGCCGCGGGTCGCCCCAGAGCGTCACGCGGCAACACCAGACCAGATTCTTCCGGGTCTGGATCAACTACGCAGTTTGCGCGAAGGGAAGGGCATCGCCATCGAGGCGTTAGCCCGCACGGTAGGCATCAGCCCGTCTTATCTGGCCTTGATCGAAAGTGGCGAGCGTCAACCCGACGCTGCGATTCGCCGCAGCCTGGCCTGGGAATTGACGGTGCCAGGATGGAGGGATGAATCGTGAGCGTACGCATCAGTCGTCAACATTGGGACGGGTTGCTGGGTGAACTGGATCAGGCGCGCCGTCAGCGACATCTTTTGACCTATCGAGCGCTGCTGGAGCGTTTGCAATTGCCGACGCCGGCCATGCAAACCCTGACGGCGGCCCTGGAGCATCTGGCCGCGCTGGACGCCAAGGCCGAGCAGCCGCTGCGCAGCTCGCTGGTGATCAGCCAGGGCGCCAGTCGCCTGCCGCGCACCGGGTTCTTTGAGTGTGTCGAACGTCTGGGGCGTTTCTCCGGGCCGTCCGATGGGGTGGCCGCAGCGTCCTGGCATGCCTCGGAAGTGGTGCGTGTGTTCGAATACGAGTACCCGGAATCGGCGGAGGCCTGAGTGTTTTTAAAACTCAAGGCGCGGGCCAGTTACTGGCTGGCTCGCCGTTTGTTTCACTGGTCATGGTTTGTGCGCCAACCGCGTGGCTGGAGCTGGCTCGAAGGCCAGTTTGCGCGCATGGCGAACCTGGGTGATGTTGGCGCCCAGAGCTTCTATGGCCACATCCTGACCTTTCGCGGCGTCGGCCTTGGGGCTCGCGAGGAAGGTGTGCGATTGCTGCGCCTGGCGGCGTTGGCGGGGGATGGCAAAGCGGCGTATCAAGTTGGCGTGATCAGTCTCGCCGGAACGCCGAGCAAGGCGCCGGATCCGGTTGAGGCGGCGCGGTTTTGGGGGATCGCTGCGAAGGCGGGGCATCCGTTGGCAGAGACCAAACTGAAAGAATTGGCGACCCGTGGTTCCGAGGCGCCGCCCTCAATTTGAGTTGGCAGAACCGGCGTCATCGCGAGCAGGCTCGCTCCCACACTGGATCTGTTGCTGGCACACATTTGGCGTGACTCAACATAACCCCCTGTGGGAGCGAGCCTGCTCGCGATAGCGTCAGTTCTATCAACGATGCCCTATGAACAACTCCTCGTGCTGCCCCGGCACCGCCAGGCTATCAATCACATGCACGCTATACCCCGGCACATTCTTCGCGTGGTGCTTGGCCTGCGATGCCATCTCCGCCAACTGGCTCGCATCGAGTTGTCCACAGGCCTGTGGATGTAAATGCACCGCGCCGATCGACAATGACAGCAACGCAAACTCCTGGCGCACACCCTGACGGTTGGGGGCAATGAAGCAGCCGGCTTCCAGATGTTCGCTGCGATAAAAGCGTCTGCACTGGCTCTGGAAGTCGACCAGCAGCTGGTTCAAGCGTTTGCGCCAGTCTTCCGGGCCGAGCACCAGCAGAAAGTCATCGCCGCCGATATGGCCGACAAAGTCGCGGGAAGGGTCGACGCGATCATTCAGGCATTGCGCCAGGCACAGCAGGACTTCGTCCCCACGGCCGTAGCCGTAGATGTCGTTGAAGGGTTTGAAGCTGTCGATGTCCACATAGCAAATCACCGACTCCCGTTGCTGTTGCAGCAACCGCGTCAGGCATTGCTGGATCGGCACGTTGCCTGGCAGCAGGGTCAGTGGGTTGGCGTAACGGGCTTGCTGGATCTTCAGTTCGGTAATCAGTTTGAGTACGTCGATCACTCGGCCCAGTCCCAGGTAACCGCCGTTGAGGGTGATGATGAAGTCTTCTTCGATGCGCTGCCGCGCGCGGCTGGTGATCAGGCGACTCACTTGTTGCAACGACTGGCTCATCTCAACGGCAAGGAAGTCGTCGTTCATCAAGCGGCTGATCGGCTTGCGGGCGAACAGGTCGGTGGCAAAAGGCTTGAGCAAGGCGTCGGAGAGCGAATGCCGGTGGACGATGCCGCAGGGCTGGCCTTGCTCGTCGAGCACCGCCAGGGAGTTCAGATTGGCCTGGCGGCGGAAAGCTTCCAGCACCGTGGCGGTCGGCGTATCGCGACCCACTGCCGGTTGGTCGTTGAGCAGGGCGCTGAGGTCACTGCCTTCATCGTTCAGCGCCACGGCAGAGCTGTCGTGTTTGGGCATCATCGCTCGGGCATCCCGGGGCGGTTGCTCTTGAGGCCGGCAGAGCAGGTAGCCTTGGATCAGATCGACGCCCATCTCGGTCAACACCGCGAGTTCTTCCGGTAACTCGATACCTTCCGCGATCACTTGTGCCCGTGAGGCCTTGGCAATTTGCAGGATCGAGCCGACGAATTCGCGCTTGAGGGCATCCTGGTGAATGCCGTCGATGAAGTGTCGATCAATCTTCACGTAGTCCGGACGCAATTCGGACCACAGCCGCAAACTCGAATAGCCTGCGCCCAGATCATCCAGAGCAATGGAAAACCCCATCGCTCGATAGTGATGCAACGCGGTTTGCAGCAGCTCGAAATCGTCGGTCGGGGTCTGTTCAGTCAGTTCGATCACCACCTGACTCGGCGGTATGCCGAAATCCTGTAGCAGTTGCAGGGTGCGACCGGGTTGGTGAGCGGCTTCGAGCAGGGATTCAGGGGAAACATTGAGGAACAGTTTGCCGGGCAGTTGCTGCTCATTAAAACGTCGGCAGGCGCTTTGACGGCAAGCGATTTCCAGTTCGCTCAGGCGGCCGGCCTGACGAGCCACGGCGAACAGTGCGAGGGGGGAATGCAGTGGACTGTTGGAGGGGCCGCGGGTGAGGGCTTCGTAGCCGACAATACGTCGCTCAGAGAGGGAAATGATCGGCTGGAACAGACTGTGCAAACCGCTTTGAGCCAGTATGGAACTCAAGGCACTCAGCTGTTCTGTCGTGGTCATGGCTTTCTCTGGCGATAAAAAAAGGACTGGGAACACTCTCTTGGATAAAGAGGGGCTCCCAGTCCTTTATTTCACGACAGAATGATGACTGTATGATGACGCTCCGGAGAGAGTCAGCATTAAATTGCCATCATCTTTCTCGTAACAACTTAGTGCTTGGCTACCGCGGTATTGAGTTTCAGGTAGTCCAACAGAATCCGCCCGGTCTCGCTCAGGTAGGCATCGTCTTCTGGTTTGGTCTTGTCTGGCTCGGCCGCAATCGCGTCTTCGTCTTCTTTCTTCAGCTCTTTGAGCGGCTCCTCACCCTTGGCCTTGCGACGGATGTTTTCCATGGCAAGTTGCTTGGCTTCGATATCGGCGTGTTGTGCACGACGATCAGCTTCATTGAGGCTGACGGTTTTTTCCGCCATCAGTTTCTGCGCCAGGGCCAGTTTGTCGCGGATGAACACGAACTCCGCGTCTTTGGCCGAGCGTACGTCATGCTCGGATTTGAGCTGCGAAATGTACGGCTTGAACGGATCGACCGCAGGCTTGATGGCCGCGCGGATGGTGTCCCACGGCATGGCTTCAGGCAGTGCGCTTTCGCCGATTTCCTTGGTGTCGATGATCGACGGGTAATCAATGTCCGGCAGTACGCCCTGATGCTGGGTGCTCTGGCCGGAAACCCGGTAGAACTTGGCCAGGGTCAGTTTCAGTTCGCCATGGTTCAGCGGCTGAATGGTCTGCACGGTGCCTTTACCGAAGGTCTGGCCGCCGATGATCAACGCGCGGTGATAGTCCTGCATGGCTCCGGCAAAAATCTCCGAAGCCGAGGCAGACAAGCGGTTGACCAGCAACGCCATCGGCCCTTTGTAGAAGGCACCCGGGTTTTCATCTTCCAGTACATCGACCCGGCCATCGGCGTTGCGCACCAGTACGGTCGGACCTTTGTCGATGAACAGGCTGGTCAGCTCGGTGGCTTCCTGCAAGGAACCGCCGCCGTTGTTGCGCAAGTCGATGACCACGCCGTCGACCTTGTCTTTCTGCAACTCGGTCAGCAGTTTCTTGACGTCGCGAGTGGTGCTCTTGTAGTCCGGATCGCCAGCACGGAAAGCCTTGAAGTCCAGGTAGAAGGCCGGGATCTCGATGACGCCGAGCTTGTAGTCCTTGCCGTCCTGTTTAAGGTTGAGGACCGACTTCTTCACCGCCTGGTCTTCAAGCTTCACCGCTTCGCGGGTGATCGGGACGATTTTGGTGGTCTGGTCGTTCGGCGCATTGCTGGCCGGGATCACTTCCAGGCGCACCACGGTGCCTTTCGGCCCACGGATCAGCTTGACCACTTCGTCCAGGCGCCAGCCGACCACGTCGACCATTTCTTTGTTGCCTTGGGCAACGCCGATGATCTTGTCGGCCGGTGCGACTTGTTTGGTCTTGTCGGCCGGGCCGGCAGGCACCAGACGCACGACTTTCACCTGGTCGTTATCGCTCTGCAACACGGCGCCAATGCCCTCGAGGGACAGGCTCATGTTGATGTCGAAGTTCTCCGCGTTATCCGGTGACAGATAGTTGGTGTGCGGGTCGTAGGACATGGCGAAGGTATTGATGTACGCCTGGAAGATATCTTCCGGACGGGTCTGGTCCAGGCGCGTCAATTGATTCTTGTAGCGCTTGGTCAGGGTTTCCTGAATCTGCTTGGGCTCTTTGCCGGCGATCTTCATCCGCAGGACTTCGTCCTTGACGCGTTTGCGCCACAGGTCGTCGAGTTCTGCGGTGGACTTGAGCCAAGGGGCGTCCTTGCGATCGATCAGCAGGGTTTCCTTGGTGGTGAAGTCGATCTTGTCGACGCCTTTGTTCAGCTCGGCAAGGGCGAAGTCCAGACGCGCTTTGACGCGATCCAAATAGCGCTTGTAGATGGTGAACCCGGCATTCAGGTCGCCGCTTTTGAGGAAGTCGTCAAACTGGGTTTTCCACTTGTCGAATTCGGCAATGTCGCTGGCCATGAAGTAGCTGCGCGACGGGTCCAACAGTTTGAGGTAGCTGTCATAAATGATCGCGGAGCGCGCGTCATCGAGCGGCGGCTTGCTGTAGTGGTGGCGCTTTAGCAACTCGACGACGTTCAGGCTGGCGATCACTTCGTCACGATCAGGCTGAAGCTTGTCCCAGCTATTGGCTGCAAACGAATTGGTCGACATCGGCAACAGGCCGATACCAATGAATAGGGCTAGGGCGGTGCTGGGTAAAAAATGCTTCATGCTGATTCGACGCGGGGACAATTGATCACGCATATTAGGCCGTCTTTGAAGTCGCCGGTACCACTAGTCTCTGTACGAAAACTGCCTGCTAGTTTTCGTACGGACCCTAGGGCCGGTCGCATAATGCAAGAAAGCCCGGCGCTACAGCTACGGGCTCAGTCCAGACTCACTATGGAGGCACTGTGAAAGCATTGCAAGGCGTTGAAGGTCGAGTGGAGTGGGTTGAAGAGCCCAGTCCTACATGCGATGTAGGACAAGTTCGGATTCGAGTGGCGGCTGCGGGTCTCAATCGCGCCGATTTGTTACAGAAGGCGGGTCTTTATCCGCCACCGCCGGGAGCCAGTCAGGTACTGGGTCTTGAGTGTTCGGGGGTGATCAGCGAGGTGGGGCCGGGCTCGTCCTGGCAGGTCGGGGATCGGGTCTGCGCCTTGCTGGCCGGGGGCGGGATGGCCGAGGAGGTAGTTGTCGACGGACGGCATGTGTTGCCGGTTCCCGAAGGTTTGTCCCTGGCTGAGGCGGCAGCGCTGCCAGAAGTGTATGCGACCGTTTGGCTGAATTTGTTTCAATTGGCTGCGCTCAAACCGGGTGAGAAAGTTCTCCTGCACGCCGGCGCAAGTGGAATCGGTTCAGCTGCCATTCAGCTGTGCAAGGCGTTTGGTAACCCGTGCTGGGTCAGCGTCGGTTCCGCCGAGCGTTTGGCTTACTGCGAAGCGCTGGGGGCACAAGGTGGGGTCGTGCGCAACGGGGATCTGGACAGCTTGAGCGACCTGGGGCCGTTCGATGTGATTCTCGACCCGGTTGGCGGCAACTACGCTGCGCTGAATCTGAGACTGATGGCGCGCGATGGTCGTTGGGTGCTGATCGGCCTGATGGGCGGTCGTGAGGCGCAGCTGGATCTGGCGCAGGTACTGGCCAAACGCGTGCAACTGCTGGGTTCAACCTTGCGCAGTCGCGATGAACAGTTCAAGGCGGATCTGTTCAGCGATCTCAGCCAACATGTCTGGCCGCTGTTTGCTGAAGGGCGTTTAAGCCCGCAATTGGCCAAGACCTTCCCGATCAAGGACGCCGAAGCGGCGTTTGCGGAGTTGGCGACTAATAAGGTGGCGGGGAAATTGGTGTTGGTGATTGACGAGAGCCTGACCTGAAACCTGTGGGAGCGAGCCTGCTCGCGATGAACGATGACGCGGTTTCCCAGGTAAACCGCGTCGCCTGAATCGCGAGCAGGCTCGCTCCCACATTGGTTCTCGGTTATTTCCAGAGATGGATTGGCCAGCCGGCCTTTTCAGCGTGCTCAAGCAACACCGGATCCGGATTAACCACATGCGGGAAATCCACCTTCAGCAGCAACGGCAAGTCATTGCGTGAGTCGGAGTAGAAACTCGCCCCTTCCAGGTTTTCCTCTTCCGCATCCAGCCATTCCAGCAAACGTGTGATCTTGCCTTCGCGGTAGGTCAGTGTGCCGACGGTGTGGCCGCTATAAACCCCGTGCGCCACTTCCAGTTCGATGCCGAGAATCTCGTCGATGCCCAAACGGTCGGCAATCGGCCTGACCAGGTGCGTGCCCGACGCCGAGATCACCAGGATCCGGTCGCCGGCCTTGCGGTGGGCGGCGATGGCTTTGGTGGCGTCGCTGAAGATAATCGGTTCGATGAAATCTTCCACCCAAGGGCCTACCAGGTGGTCGACCTCTTCCGGTGTGCGCCCGATCATCGGCTCCAGACTGAAGGTCATGTACTCCTCCATTCGAAGCTTGCCGTGGCTGTAGGCGTCCATCAGTTCGTTGTTCTGACGCATGAACGACTCGGGATCGACCCAACCCAGGCGGCCCATTTGCTCGCTCCAAAGGGTGGCGCAGTCGCCGTGGATCAGGGTTTCATCCAGATCAAAAATTGCGAGGGCCATCAGTGCGATTCTCTCTTCAACATCAGCAAAGTCATCAGGCTACCTCACACAGTGCCGTTGGATCGATGGAAAGCGCGAGACGCTGACCATCGGGATGCAGATCGGCCGCCGAGCGGTTCAGCACATCCACCACCAGTTCCACGCCCCGGGCTTCGACCCGGTAGCGAATCACGTTGCCCAACAGGCTGTGGCTGCGGATTTGCGCGTCGAGTTCGCCGTTGAGGCTCAGCTCGATGGCTTCCGGGCGAATCGCAATGCGGTGGGTAATCGGTCGCTGCAGCAGTTTTGTGGCGCTGTCCGCGTCCAGCAGGTTGTAGTTGCCGATGAAACCTGCGGCAAAGAAATCGATGGGCGCGGTGTAAAGGGTCTGGGCGTCGCCGCTTTGTACGATCTTTCCCTGATTCATCAAGAAAATCCGGTCGGACATGGTCAGGGCTTCTTCCTGATCGTGAGTGACGAAGATCGTGGTCAAGCCGAGTTCGCGCTGGATCTGACGGATCTGTTCGCGCAAGTGCTTGCGAATCCGCGCATCGAGGGCCGACAGCGGTTCATCCAGCAACAACAGACGTGGCCGGGTCACCAACGAGCGGGCGAGGGCGACTCGCTGGCATTGGCCGCCGGACAGTTGATGCGGATAACGCGCGGCGAAGTCGTTGAGTTCCACCAGTTTCAGTACTTCGGCAACACGCTTATGGCTGTCGTCTGCGTTGACCTTCTGCATGCGCAAACCAAAGGCGACATTCTGCTCAACGGTCATGTTCGGAAACAGCGCGTAGCTTTGGAACACCATGCCGATCCCGCGTTTCTGCGGGCTCAACGGAACGAGGTCGGCGCCATCGAGCAGGATCTTGCCGCCATCCACTGAGGTCAGGCCGGCGATGCAGCGCAGCAGCGTCGACTTGCCGCAACCAGACGGGCCGAGGAGGGTGACGAATTCACCCTTCTGGATTTCACAGTTAATGTCGCTGAACACGGTCGTGCCCGCGTAATTTTTTTGAAGATGTTGGACGCTGACATAGCTCATTCGCTTTTGTCCTTGTTCAAAATATTGGCAGCCCAGGTCAGAACCAGCACAAAGAAGAAGTAGGAAATCACCAGCGCACTGGTGAAGTGGCCGCTGCTGTTGCGCATGTTGTTGAGGTAGACCTGAAGGGTTTCGTAGCGGGTTCCCACGAGAATGTTGGCGAACACGAACTCACCGAACAGGAACGAGAACGACAGCAGCAACGCCACCATCAAACCTTTGCGCAGGTTTGGCAGCACCACCAGTAACGCCGCTTGCCAGGTGCTGGCGCCGAGCAGTTGCGAGGCGTCCATCAGGTCGCGCAGGTTGATCGCTTGCAGGTTGTTGGTGATTGCCCGGTACATGAACGGCAGCGCCACGGTGAAGTAGCAACCGATCAGAATCCACGGCGTCCCGACCATCGCGAACGGCCCCGAACCGTAGAGCTGCAACAGGCCCACCGACGACACCACCGGCGGCACCGCGAAGGGCAACAGGATCAGAATGTTCATCAGTACATCGAGTTTCGGGAAGTGGTAATGCACCACAAACAGCAACGGCAGAACCAAAACTACCGACAAAATCAGCGCGCCGACGCAGACCAGAAGCGATTGACCGAACGCATGCAGAAATCGCGGATCACTCCACAGCTGCGCATACCATTTGATAGTGAAGCCACTGGGCAAAATAGTTGCCGACCAACTGGTGGAGATCGAGTAAATCAGCGTTCCAATCAGCGGTAATAGCAGAATGGCAAAAAGCAGGTACACCACGACCCGGTGATAGACACCGACGGGGCCCAATTCAGCGCGAGACATGGTAGCTCCTCTTCAACAGCAGCTGATGCACGATGGTCACCAGGGTCATCAACGCCACCAGCACCACGGCCAGGGCGCTGGCCATGTTCGGGTCCAGGGAGATGTCGCCGGAAACCATCGCCGCGATGCGGATTGGCAGCACGTTGAAGTTGCCGGTAGTCAGGGCGTACACCGTGGCGTACGCGCCGAGGGCGTTGGCCAGCAGGATCACGAAGGTGCCAAGCAGCGCAGGCGTCAGCACCGGTAAACCGATGTGGCGCCAGAACTGCCAGCCGTTGGCGCCGAGCAATTCGGCGGACTCACGCCAGTCTTCACGCAGGGCGTCGAAGGCCGGGTAGAGGAGCAACACGCCCAATGGAATCTGGAAGTAGGTGTAGAGAATGATCAGCCCGGTTTTCGAATACAGGTTGAAGTCCTGAATGATCCCGGCCTGCTTGAGCATGAGGGTGAAGCTGCCGTTGAAACCCAGCAGAATGATGAACGCGAAGGCCAAAGGCACGCCGGAAAAGTTGCTGGTCATGTTGGCGAAGGCGTTGACGAAGTTGCGCAGTTTCGAGTCGACCCGGCGCAGGGAATAGGCGCCGAGCACCGCGATGATGATCCCGAACACGCTGGACCAGAAGCTGATCTCGAGACTGAGCTGGATCGCCTGCAGATAGAACTTCGAGTTGAATATTTTGGTGAAGTTGGCGATGCCCCAGCCGAACTCTTCCGATTGCAGGCTGTTGATCATCACCCAGCTCAACGGGGCGATCTCGAATACGATAAAGAACAGCGTGAAGGGCACCAGGCACAGCGCCGCCAGCCATTTTCCGCGAGTCATGGCATTCACTTGAGGAGCTCCCGGCAGACTGGTTTGTCGTGGACCACACCCAGCATCTCGCAGACGGTGCCGCAGATTTCAGTCTGTTTCGGTGCGGCGCTGGTGTTGAAGCTGAAGGCATCGCCGAGGACGAACAGCGGCACTTCGCGTTCTTCCGGCAGCAGGCCGTTGTGGGAGCGGTCGTTGTTCATGCCGTGGTCGGCGGTCACCAGCACCTGATAGCCGGCGTCGAGCCAGGTTTGCAGATAGTCGGCCAGAATAATGTCGGCCGAACGGGCGCTGTTGCGGTATTGCGGGGTGTCGAGGCCGTGCTTGTGCCCGGCGTCGTCGATGTTCATGGGGTGGACCAGTAAAAAATTCGGCGCATGACGCAGGCGCAGACTTTCGGCGTCGGCGAACAGGTGCGAGTCGGGGTAGTGATCGTTCCAGTAGAAATGACCGTGCTGGATCGGCAGGTCGGGGTTGTCGGTGTGACGATCCCGTGCGGCAACGAAGGGCGAGTTGTTATACAGCTCGCTGACCCAGTGATAGGCCGCGGCGGCGGTTTTCAGGCCTGCGTCGGTGGCGTAGTGATAGATGCTGCGCTGGTTGGACAGGCGCGAGACATTGTTATGGACGATGCCACTGTCGATCGGCGGGACGCCGGTCAGGATGCATTCGTAAAGCGGTCGGGACAGGGCCGGCAGTTCGCACTCCAGTTTGTAGAGCGCCGCGCGTCCTGCGCCAACGTAAGCCTGCAGGTGCCCCATGGCGTGTCGGGCGACCTCGTAATTGAGGCCGTCGAGCACGACAAGGATGACGTTGTGCTTCATAGGGGCTGGAACTCCGCAAAACAGAAATTCGAAATACCTGTAGGAGCAAAGCTTGCTCGCGATGCGGGCAACTCGGTCTGTCTGGTGACCGAGGTGAAGCCATCGCGGGCAAGCCTTGCTCCTACAAGGGTTGCAGCGTCACTGCATCTCGATGATGACTACTTCCTGCCACTTCTGAGGAACGGACTTCGAAGTCTTCTCCCAGGCGTCGGCGTCCTTGATCGGCGTTACGTGCTTGTACTGCTCATTAGGCAACAGGTTGGCCTGTACATCAGCCGGCAGGGTCAGGTGATCGGCACGGATAGGACGAGCGTTGCCGCGCGCCAGATTGGTCTGGCCTGCATCGCTGAAGATGTACTCGCGCGCCAGTTTGGCGGCGTTCGGGTGCTTGGCGTATTTGTTGATGATGGTGGTGTAACCGGAGATCACCGAGCCATCGGATGGAATCACGACGGTGTAGTCATCCGGATTCACCATCTTGGCCTTGTAGCTCAGGCCGTTGAAGTCCCAGACCACGCCGACTTCGACTTCACCCTTTTCCATGCTGGCAATCGTTGGGTCCGTCATCGATAGACGTTTTTGTTTGGCGAGTTCGGCGAAGAACAGCAGGCCTGGTTCAATGTTTTTTTCGTCGCCGCCCTTGGAGAGCGCCGCTGCCAGCACGCCGTTGATAGCCTGGGCGGAAGTGCTCACGTCACCGATGGTGACCTTGTACTTGCCTTTCTCAAGATCAGCCCAGCTTTTGGGGGCGTCAGAGCCGTGCAGCAGTTTGTTGTTGATGATGAACGCAATGGAACCGGTGTAGGCCAGAGCCCAATGGCCATCTTTGTCTTTTGCCCAGTCTGGAACCTGATCCCAGGTGCTCGGCTTGTAAGGCTGCGAAACCTCTTGCTTGATTGCAATCGGGCCAAAGGCTGCACCGACGTCGCCGATGTCGGCGCTGGCGTTGTCTTTTTCAGCTTTGAACTTGGCGATTTCCTGGGCCGAGCTCATGTCGGTGTCGATGTGCTTCAAGCCGTAGTTCTTGGCCAGGTCATCCCAGGTGCCTTTCCAGTTGGCCCAGTTGTCGGGCATGCCGACACTGTTGACCTCACCTTCCGCTTTCGCAGCGGCTTCCAGCGTTTTCAAGTCGGTGTCAGCGGCCATGGCGGCAGTGCACATGGCAATGGTCGAGCCTAACAGTGATGCCAGGAAAAGCTTTTTCATCCGAAGCTCCTTTGGGCGTTTTCAACGCTGCGATTGCGGTTGTGTTGGTCTAGGTCAGCAATACCTGAGCCAATTTAGGCGCCCCTGATGACATTTTGATGTCGACGATCGGTCGGCCTATGTTTTTTGCGCTGTGAGGCTCAGGCGTCCAGCTAAGCGTAGACCATGGCTAAAGGGCTGATATGAAAGGACTTGGCCGTGATTTTGCAGGCGTCTGGCTCAACCGTTCGGCAACTTTGTCATCTGCCAGTCATAACCAGTGCCTAGGCTTGCAGGGAGTTAATGGAATCGATTTGAATCGCGGTTCCGCCCCGAAACAGTGCTGGTCTAGTCCAGATAGGTAACGTTGATGCGCATCGAGACAACCAAAGCGGTGACAGCCATCGGGCAGGTTCTGCAAGAACAGCTCGACCATGGCCTGTTGGCGCCCGGGAGCAAGCTGCCGGCCGAGCGCAAGCTCAGTGAGTTGTTCGGTACCACGCGGATCACCGTGCGTGAAGCGTTGTTGCAGTTGGAGGCCCAGGGGCAGATTTATCGGGAGGAGCGCCGTGGCTGGTTCGTGTCGCCACCGCGCCTGGCATACAACCTGATGCAGCGCAGTCACTTTCACGCGATGGTCAGTGCACAGGGGCGTGTGCCGTCCACCGAGGTGATTTCAGCGCGGTTGCAACCGGCGTCGGCGGCGGTCTGTGCCTGGTTGCAGTTGCCGGCGTTGTCGAGCGTGATTCAGATTTGCCGGGCTCGACGGATTGATGAGCGGCTGGTGTTGTATGTGGAGCACTATTTGAATCCGCAGTTTTTTCCGGGGATTCTGGATTTCGATTTAAATCAGTCGATTACCGAGCTGTATGCGCGACATTACGACTTGCACTATGGGCGGGTGCGTTTCGAGATTGTGCCGACGGCGTTGTCGGTGGATGCGGCGGCGGCTTTACGGGTGTCGGTGGGGAGTCCGGGGTTGCGCATCGTTCGGGTCAATTACGATCAGCATGAGCGGTTGATCGATTGTGATCTGGAGTTTTGGCGGCACGATGCGATTCATGTCGGGGTTGATGTGGTCTGAGCCTGGCCGCCACAGGTTGAGCTTATCCGAAGCGATAAATGTCCATGCCCAAGGCTCCCATGGTGAATCCCTTGTGCGTCACGCTGAAGTTTCCTCCGGCACCGCGGGCAAAATACAAAGGCAACAAATGTTCATCACTCGGATGGTTGCGCACGGCATTCGGTGCTTGCTGGCGGTAGTCGTGCAACGCGGTTTCGTCGTTGGCAGCGAGTTTTTCGATCATCCAGTCACGAAATGCCTGGGCCCAGGGTTCGACGCTTTCGGTGCCTGCGTGCCAGTCCAGTTCGCGCAGGTTATGGGTGATGCTGCCGGAACCGATCAGCAGCACGCCGTGTTCGCGCAGACTGGCCAGGGCATTACCGACTCGGGTTTGCAGGGCCGGGCCGCCGCGGGTGGGCAGCGAAACTTGCACCACAGGGATATCGGCTTGTGGATACATCAATGACAGCGGCACCCAAACCCCGTGGTCGAACGGCCGCTTAGCGTCGATGGCGGCAGGAAGTCCGTTGGCCTTCAGCAGTTCGACTACCTCAGCGGCCAATTGTGGATCGCCGGGTGCCGGGTATTGCACGTCGAACAACGCTTGCGGAAAGCCGCCGAAGTCATGCCAGGTTTCAGGCTGGGGATTGCCGCTGACCCGCAACTCATTGCTTTCCCAATGCGCAGAAACAATTACGATGGCTTTGGGTTTCGGCAATTCTGCGGCCAGGCGAGCGAGTGCAGGCCCGCTGGCGCCCGGTTCCAGTGCCAACATGGGCGAGCCATGGGATATGTACAGGCTGGGGAACATGAATGAGCTCCTGAGGGGTAAGATGGCATCATCTTCAGTCAGATCATTGATCTAAATCTAATATAAGTTTTAGGGTCTTTTGATCGAATTTTCGGGATTAATTATGCAGCCGGAGTTTTGGCACAAGCGGTGGACGTCGAATCAGATCGGCTTTCACCTGCCGGAAGTAAATCCATATCTGCAACGGTACTGGCCGCAGCTGGGCCTGGAAGAGGGCGCGCGCGTACTGGTGCCGTTATGTGGGAAAAGCCTGGATCTGCTGTGGCTGGCGAAATGCGGTCACGAGGTATTGGGCGTCGAGTTGTCGGAAAAAGCGGTGGAAGACTTTTTCCACGAGCATCAATTTGATCCGGACGTCAGCGACCAAGGCCCCTTCACTGTCTATCGGGCGGGCTCGATCGAGATCTGGTGTGGTGATTTCTTCGCGTTGACGGCCGGCGATGTCGCCGATTGCAGTGCGCTGTACGACCGCGCTGCGTTGATCGCCTTGCCGCCGACAATGCGTGAGGAGTACGCCGAGCATCTGAAGCGGATTGTGCCGAAGGATTCGCTGGGGCTGTTGATTACCCTGGATTACGATCAGTCGCAAATGGACGGACCGCCCTTTGCAGTGCTGGATGACGAAGTGCAACGGTTGTTCGGGGCGACCTGGGAGTTGAAGATTCTGGAGGACCAGGACGTTCTGGGCGAGAGCTGGAAGTTCCTGGAAAGCGGTGTTACGCGGCTTGAAGAGCGGATTTATCGGGTTGCTACTCAGTAATTGATGTTGTTTGTGCTGGCCTCTTCGCGAGCAGGCTCGCTCCCACATTGAAATGCATTCCCCTGTGGGAGCGAGCCTGCTCGCGAAAGGGCCCTGAAGAACACCCGCAACAATCAAGCAGACAAAAAAAGGCCCGCATCACTGCGGGCCTTTTCTGTTAGTGCGGAACCTCTCAGCCCCGACGACGCAACGCGTCAATGCGCTCTTCCAGTGGCGGGTGGCTCATGAACATGCGGGCGAACCCCTGTTTGATGCCACCGTTGATGCCGAAAGCCGTCAGGGTGTCCGGCATGTGCACCGGCAGACCCTGTTCCGCACGCAGGCGTTGCAGGGCGCCGATCATTGCGGCGGTGCCGGCCAGACGTGCACCGGCTTCGTCGGCACGGAATTCGCGTTTACGCGAGAACCACATGACGATGGCGCTGGCCAGAATGCCCAGGACCAGTTCGGCGAAAATGGTCGCCACGTAGTAGGCGATGCCCTGGCCTTCTTCGTTCTTGAAGATCACCTTGTCGACAAAGTTGCCGATGATCCGTGCAAAGAACATCACGAAGGTGTTCACCACGCCCTGGACCAATGCCAGGGTGACCATGTCGCCATTGGCCACGTGGCCGATTTCGTGGGCCAGAACGGCTTTCACTTCATCTGGCGAGAAACGCTCAAGCAGCCCTTGGCTGACCGCGACCAACGCGTCGTTCTTGTTCCAGCCGGTGGCAAAGGCATTCGCCTCGTAGGCCGGGAAAATACCGACTTCGGGCATCTTGATCCCGGCTTCCCGGGACAATTGCTCGACGGTTTGCAGCAGCCATTGCTCGTGACGTGTGCGCGGCTGGCTGATGATTTGGGTGCTGGTGCTCATCTTCGCCATCCACTTGGAGATGAACAGCGAGAACAGCGAGCCGGCGAAACCAAAGACCGCACAGAAAATCAGCAGCTGATTGAGGTTGAGATCAACCCCGTTGGCCGCCATGAACCCGTTGAAGCCGAAAAGGCTCAGGGTGATGCTGGCAATCAGCACGACCGCCAGGTTAGTGGCCAAAAACAGCAGGATGCGCATCATGGTTGTAGAAATCTCCTCATGCTAAAGATGTAGCGTACTGCGGGGTATATAAGGTGCTGACCCGGGCTATTCAACCGGGTGACTATTTCAAACTGTGTCCTACGGCAACAGTCTAGCTGCTTGAAGGGCATTTCCGACGTCGATGCGGGAAGCGTTTGTCAGCCAATTAACGTCGTAAGCCCCGCCGTTGTTAGACGCGAGCACTCAACGAGTCATCAGTCAGCGATTGAAGAAGCGATGTTCGGCAGGGCGCAAAGATATGTTGCTGAATCAATCACCGTGCGACTTGCGCAAGCGTCGCACGGTGACCGGCAGGTTACTGGCGATAGGACTTGAGGAAGTTGCCAATACGTCCGATGGCCATGTCCAGGTCGTCCACGCGCGGCAGGGTCACCACACGGAAGTGATCCGGCCATGGCCAGTTGAAGGCGGTGCCTTGAACCACCAGCAGCTTCTCCGACAGTAGCAGGTCGAGCACGAATTTCTCGTCGTTATGGATCGGGCAGACTTTCGGGTCTATCCGTGGGAACGCATACAGCGCGCCCATTGGCTTGACGCAGCTCACGCCGGGAATGTCGTTAAGCAGTTCCCAGGTACGGTTGCGCTGTTCCAGCAGGCGACCCTGCGGCAGCACCAGATCGTTGATGCTCTGATAGCCACCGAGCGCCGTCTGGATCGCATGCTGGCTGGGCACGTTGGCACACAGGCGCATGTTCGCCAGCATGTCGATGCCTTCGATGTAGCTTTGGGCGTGGTGTTTCGGGCCGGAAATGGCGATCCAGCCGGAACGGAAACCGGCGACGCGATAAGACTTGGACAGACCGTTGAACGTCAGGCACAGCAGGTCTGGCGCCAGGGACGCCGTGCAGATGTGCACGGCATCGTCGTACAGAATCTTGTCGTAGATCTCGTCGGAAAAAACCACGAGGTTGTGCTGACGGGCCAGTTCCAGCATGCCCAGCAGGACTTCTTTCGAATACACCGCGCCCGTCGGGTTGTTCGGGTTGATGATCACCAGTGCTTTGGTGTTCGGGGTGATCTTGGCCTTGATGTCGGCCAGATCCGGCCACCAGTTGGCCTGCTCGTCGCACAGGTAATGCACCGGGTTGCCGCCCGACAGGCTCACCGCAGCGGTCCACAGCGGATAGTCTGGAGCCGGTACCAGCACTTCGTCGCCGTTGTTGAGCAGGGCCTGCATCGACATCACGATCAGCTCGGAAACGCCGTTACCCAAATAGATGTCTTCAATGCCGACGCCTTCTACCTGCTTTTGCTGGTAGTACTGCATGACGGCCTTGCGGGCGCTGAACAGGCCCTTGGAGTCGCTGTAGCCCTGGGCGGTCGGCAGGTTGCGGATGACGTCCTGGAGGATTTCATCCGGCGCTTCGAAACCAAAAGGCGCCGGGTTGCCGATGTTCAGCTTGAGGATGCGATGGCCTTCCTCTTCCAGGCGTTTGGCGTGCTTGAGCACTGGGCCGCGAATGTCGTAGCAGACGTTGGCGAGCTTGTTCGATTTGCTGACCTGCATGGCGATGTGTTCCCGAAAATGAACGATCCAGGCGGCGTATGAACGACCGTACTGGGAATCCTGCGTATTCACACAGGCCTGACGCCTTGAGAGGCAGCACCCATAAATCCGTTTGAATGCGCGTGGTCTGGCTGCCAGACTGGCGTTTGACGAGGCGCAATCATACGTGCCGCCCGATCCGTGGAAAAGGTACAGATCGGGCTTTTTCAGCTGCTGAGGTGTGATGATGGAAAAGTTGGAAAAAACCCTGGAAGAATGGCGGGCGATGCTCGATCCGGAGCAGTACAACGTTTGCCGCCTCAAGGGCACCGAACGGCCGTTCTCCGGCAAATACAACGACAGCAAGGTCGACGGCATTTACCACTGCATCTGCTGCAACGAGCCACTGTTCGACTCCAAAACCAAATTCGACTCCGGATGCGGCTGGCCGAGCTTCTACGCACCGATCGGTGACAGCGCCATGGTCGAGATCCGTGACGTCAGCCACGGCATGATCCGCACCGAAGTGGTCTGTGCCAAATGCGATGCGCACCTGGGCCACGTGTTCCCGGACGGTCCGCCGCCGACCGGCCTGCGTTACTGCATCAACTCGGTGTGCCTGGACCTGGTACCGCGCTCGTAATGCGAGCCCCGTAGGAGCCGAGCTTGCTCCGGGCGGCGATCCGACGATGGCGATTTCAAGGACGCCATCGCCGGCAAGCCGTGCCCTGTAGGAGCCGAGCTTGCTCGCGATGGCGATCTCAAGGACGTCATCGCCGGCAAGCCGTACTCCTACAGGGATTATCGTGCCCCAATCCGTCAGATTGATTTATTAAATTGCACACAATTCAATTGCTCGCTATGTTTGGCCTGTCTTCCTTCATTTAGAGTCAGAACCATGAGCGACAACCTGTTGAGCATCCCTTGCACCACCATCAAGGGTGAGCAAAAGACCCTGGCTGATTTCGCCGGCAAGGCCGTGTTGGTGGTCAATACCGCGAGCAAATGCGGCTTCACCCCGCAGTACAAAGGCCTTGAAGAGTTGTGGCAGACCTACAAGGATCAAGGTCTGGTGGTGCTGGGCTTTCCGTGCAATCAGTTCGGCAAGCAAGAGCCGGGCAACGAAGGGGCGATTTCCGAGTTCTGCGAGTTGAACTTCGGCGTCAGTTTTCCGCTGTTCAAAAAGATTGAAGTCAATGGCGCCGGTGCCCATCCGCTGTTCGTTCAACTGAAAAAACGCGCGCCGGGTGTGCTGGGTTCCCAGGGCATCAAGTGGAACTTCACCAAGTTTCTGATCGGCAAGGATGGCCAGTTGGTCAAGCGCTTCGCTCCCGCGACCAAACCGCAGGACCTGACCCGCGAGATCGAAGCCCTGCTCAAATGAACACCTTGTCAGTCGATTCCCTGAAGCTTGACAGTCAACTGTGCTTCAAGCTGTACGCCGCTTCCCGGGCGGTGATCCGCGCCTACAAGCCGATGCTCGATCAGCTCGGCCTGACCTACCCGCAATACCTGGCGATGCTGGTGTTGTGGGAATGGCAGGAGGCAGCCCCCGAGCAACCGACGGTCAAAGCGTTGGGCGAACGCCTGGCGCTGGATTCCGGCACGCTGACACCGTTGCTCAAGCGTCTTGAGCAACTGCAACTGGTTCAGCGTCAGCGCTCGGCGCGGGATGAACGTGAAGTGCACTTGAGCCTGTCGCCCACTGGCAAGGCCTTGCGCGATCAGGTCGGGCCGCTCAAGGCCCGTCTGTTATGCGATAGCGGCGTTGATCTGAATCGCCTGAACGATCTGCGCGATGGCCTCGATCACCTGCTGGGGCAAATCAAAGCACTGTCGTAGTCGGAATCCACAAGTCCAGCAGGGCAGCCAATTCTTCCCGGCGGAAGGGTTTTGCCAGGTAATCGCTCATGCCTGCCGCACGACAGCGCTCGCGCTCTTCGGACATGGCGTTGGCGGTCAGGGCGACGATGGGCAGTTGTGGCCAGCGTCCGCTGCGACGGATTTGTCGACTGGCCTCGTAACCGTCCATCACCGGCATGTTGCAGTCCATCAGCACCAGATCGAATTCGCTCTGTTCAAGATGATCCAGAGCCTCGCCGCCGTGACCGGCGACAATGACTTCGCAGCCAAGTTTTCCAAGCATTCCCCTGGCCACCAATTGGTTGACCGGATTGTCTTCCACCAGCAGCACGCGTGCGCGTCGTTGTGGGGAGAGGATGTCGAGCCGGGCACCGTTGATCGTGTTGAGTTCCGGTTGCAAGACTCTCCGCAGTGTCTGGTACAGCGCGTTGCGCGCCAGAGGTCGCGCCTGTTGTTGCAAAGGGGCCAGGGCGATGGCTTCTTCGCTGGGCATGAAACTGCCGTAAGCGGTGACCAGCAGAATGGGGGCTGTACACGAAGGGCGCAGGCCAAACAGGCATTCGGGGCAATCGGTAATCAGTACATCCGGGTTCAGGCCCAGCAACGAGTCATCGAGGGAACGCTGCTCATAGTCGAGCCCCCAGCCGGGCAACACACTGTTCAGCAGTTCTGCCAGACCGCTGCTGGCGGCGGTGATTGCGATGACCTTACCCTGTAAAGAGGCCGGGGCAAGGGCGCGGGTGTGGCTGGGCAACGGCAGATCCGCACAGAACTGGCTGCCGAAGCCAACTTCCGAGCTGATGGTGAGGCGCCCTTGCATGGCTTCGCAGAGGTTGTAGGTCAATGCCAGGCCCAACCCGGTCCCGCCGAATTGCCGGGTAATGCCGGCACCCGCCTGC
The DNA here is from genome assembly GCF_054897985.1 of Pseudomonas sp. LB3P25. Classification (NCBI taxonomy): domain Bacteria; kingdom Pseudomonadati; phylum Pseudomonadota; class Gammaproteobacteria; order Pseudomonadales; family Pseudomonadaceae; genus Pseudomonas; species Pseudomonas sp. LB3P25. The sequence continues at coordinate 2,057,388 of NZ_CM142711.1, forward strand.
GTGAAGGGCTGGAAGATCTTGACCTGGGCGTCCTGGGCAATACCAATGCCAGTGTCGCAGACTTCGATTCTGACGCCGTCCTCGAATGTCGACAGGCGCACATCGACCCGACCGAAACGGGTGAACTTGAGGGCGTTGGACAAGAGGTTGCTGACGATCTGTCGGACCCGGGTCGGATCCCCGAGCACCAGGGCCGGAAAGTGCGGGTCGATCAGGCAGCTCAGCTCGACACTCGGCGCGGCGTTTTGCGATAGCAGGTTGGCGGTGTCCTCGATCAACGAGCCTAGGTCGAACGGAATATGTTCGAGCTCAAGTTGGCCGGCATCGAACTTCGACAGATCGAGAATATCGTTGAGCAATTCCACCAGTACTTTGCCCGAGTCATGGGCGATGGACAGCTGTTGCTGTTGCTCGGCATTGAGCGGGCCGTCCAGGGACAGCGCGATCATCCCCAGCAGGCCATTGAGCGGGGTGCGGATCTCGTGGCTCATGTTGGCCAGGAACACCGAGCGTGCTTCGGCCATGTCCAGGGCGGTACTGCGGGCGACTTCCAGCTCCTGATTGGATTGGCTGAGCCGGGAATTGATCGCCTTGAGTTCCGCAGTGCGGGCCGAGACGATGTTTTCCAGTTGCCCGAGGTAGTCGGTCAGGCGGTTTTCGGCGTTGCGTCGCTGCTGGATTTCGGTAGCGATGTTTTCGAATTGTTGATTGGCAACCTCGACCAGTACACCGATTTCATCGTTTTCATGGCCCGTGGGACATTCCAGCGACGTCGACTCCGTGCTGCGCGGGTCGCGACCGCTGAGCTCACGGATGACCCGCACCAATGGCTTGGTCAGCATCACATAGAACAGCGCCAGCAGGATGCCGGTCAGCAGCAGGCTGCGGGCGAAGCCGTTGAGCAGCGTCACCTCGGCCCGGCGCAGGAACCGGCTGCCGAATGAATAGGTGTCGACGTCCAGGTGCAGGGTGCCGAGGGATTCGGCCGGCAAGTGATCCAGGTAGAGACGGTCTTCGAACTGCCGGTCGGCGCCGAACAGGAAGTCGCTGATTACCCGATAACTGCTTTGCACGCCTGGGCGTTTGACGTTGGCCAGCACGTTATTGTTGTTGTCGGTCAATTGCGCGCCGATGATCGCCGGCGAGCGCAACAGGCCCAGGGTCAGTTCCTGAGCGAGTTCGGCGTCGATGTTGTAGGCGATACGGGACGCGGGGTTATGGCTGATTTCCAGCAAAGACAGGATTTCGCGATTGATGGAGGCGTCTTCACTGGCATAATCGATGCCTATTTGCAGCAGACTGAGCAGCGTGCCCAGAATGAAACCGACCAGCACGGTAAGCCTGGCTTGCTTGTAGGACAGCCGGTTGGTGAACTTGATATCCATGGGGTGTCGAACCACTTCCGTTTCCCTTCGCTGCTCAAGCATAGTCGATCATGCATGGATACCGATGTTCTCACGAGCCCTTGTGCAAAGGGATGAACCGGACACCGAACGCTGTGTTTCGTCGCTGTATCGCCATCATTACTGTGAACGTGCCCGAGGAGAAGACGTGGATTCCCGATTAAATGCTTTTCTTGAACGCGCCGATGCCGTTTTGGCCCGTATCGAACCGCTGCTGCCCGCCCCTCGGCAAGCGATCGACTGGAATCATTGCCTTGCCGCGCGCTGGCAACGCGAGGGGCGCAGCGGGTTTCTGTTGCCGCTGGAAGTCAGCCTCGACATGCGTTTGTCCGATCTGATCGGTGTCGACCGGCAACTGGAGCAACTGGGGCGAAATACTCAGCAGTTTCTCGATGGCATGCCGGCCAACCACGCGTTGCTCTGGGGCTCGCGCGGCACTGGTAAATCGTCGCTGATTCGCGCCTTGCTGGCCGAACACGCCAAAGCAGGTTTGCGCCTGATCGAGATCGAACGCGATCACCTGGCGGACTTGCCGCGAGTGGTCGAACAGATCGCCAAGCTGCCCCAGCGTTTCGTGCTGTTCTGCGATGACCTGTCGTTCGAGTCGGGCGAAGGCGACTATCGCGTGCTCAAGAGCGTGCTCGACGGTTCTCTCGAACAGGCGCCGGATAACGTTTTGCTGTACGCCACTTCCAACCGTCGCCACCTGGTGCCGGAAAAGGAAAGCGATAACGAAAACTGGAAAAGGGTCGACGGCGAACTCCATCCCAGCGAGGCGGTGGAAGACAAGATTGCGCTGTCTGACCGTTTCGGATTGTGGCTGTCGTTCTACCCGTTTACCCAGGAACACTTCCTCAACGTCGTCGAACACTGGATCGGTCAACTGGCCGACAAGGCGGGCCTTAAGTGGCAGCGAGACGAAGACCTGGACATCCTCGCGGTTCGCTGGGCCACGGGCCGGGGGAATCGCAACGGACGTTGCGCGTATCAATTTGCCCGCTATTGGGTCGGGCTGAAGCTGTTGGAGCACAAGGCATGATCGATTTACAGAAGAGCGGCCAGGGCCTCGAAGGCTACGGCATGCTGTGGGCGCAATTGGAGTCATTGCTGGCGGACGAGCGGGATTTCATCGCTAACGCCGCGCAGTTCTCGGCGTTCCTGTACAACCAGCTCGATGACCTGAACTGGGCCGGGTTTTACCTCAATCGCAATGAAGAACTGGTACTCGGTCCTTTTCAAGGACAAATCGCCTGCGTGCGGATTCCATTCGGTCGGGGCGTGTGCGGGGCTGCGGCGGCGACCTTGCAGACCCAGTTGGTCGAGGACGTGCACGCGTTCCCGGGACACATCGCTTGCGATAGCGCGTCGAACAGCGAACTGGTGGTGCCACTCGTCAAGGACGGTCGATTGATTGGCGTGCTGGACCTCGACAGCCCGAAACTGGCGCGTTTTACCGCTGAAGATCAGGCCGGTATCGAGCAATTGGCGGCGATTTTCCTGCGCCTGACCGACTGCTGATCATCCCCTCAAGCCTGCCTTGACCAGCAGGCTTGTCGGATCCACCGCATCGATCTGTTGGGGGTCGAGGAATCGATCGGCGTACTGCAAGTAGATTTGCGCGTTGATGAACAGCCCGAACAACTCAGGATCGATGTGGGCATCCCGGCACATGGTGGCCATGATGCCCAGCGCTTCGCTCAACGACTTGGCTTTCTTGTAGGGGCGATCGGCGGCGGTCAGCGCTTCGAAAATATCGGCAATCGCCATCATCCGCGCCGGCAGGCTCATTTCTTCGCGCTTCAACTGTTTGGGATACCCGGTGCCGTCCATTTTCTCATGGTGGCCGCCGGCGATCTCCGCGACGTTGGTGAGGTGGCCGGGGAAGGGCAGGTGGCTGAGCATCAGAATCGTCTGCACCATGTGGTGATTGATGATGTAACGCTCCTCGCGGGTCAGGGTGCCTCGGGCAATGCTCAGGTTGTAGAGCTCGCCCCGGTTGTACTTGTAGGGCGGCACATCGAGTTTGAACCCCCAGGGATTGTCCTCCGGAATCAGTTCGGCTTCGGGCCGTTTGAACAGGTGCTCGGGTTTGTCCGCCAGCAATGGTTCGCTGACCGGCAGTGTCGGTGCCGGGGTCCGCGCCTGACGCCGGTTCTCTTCCCAGGAAACACCCAGCCGGTCATCCAGGGTTCGGGTCCAGGTACGTTGGGCGATGCTGCGCAGGCGTTGCAGGTCGGACTCGGCCATCGCCTCGCCACCCAGGTTGCATCGGGCAATAAACCCGAAATCATCGTCCAGCCCCGCCAGCGTGGCGTTGCGCAGTTCGGCCAGGTGCTGCTCGTTACCGCCCAGGGCCATGGCTTGCCAATAGCTGATCCAGGCATCGCGTTTGAGTACTTCGAAGCGGGTGCGGATTTCGTGAATACGGTCGTTAAGCGTTTCCAGCTTCGTGGCTTTATCGACCACGTATTCCGGGGTGGTGACCTTGCCGCAGTCGTGCAGCCAGGCGGCGATGTGCAGCGCTTCCCATTCATCTTCGGTGGGTTGATAGCCACTGAAGGCCGGGTCCTGGCTGGCAGCGGCAGCTTGAGCGAGCATCAGGGTCAGCGCCGGCACTCGCTGGCAGTGACCGCCGGTGTAGGGGCTTTTGGCGTCTATCGCACCCGCCAGAAGTTGAATGAAGGAATCCAGCAGTTGTTTTTGTTTGGCTTGCAGACGCTGACTTTCAATACTCACGGCAGCCGCGCCGGACACGGCCTGGAGGAACGCGATGCGGTCGGGACGAAGTTTTTCCAGATCGCTCTGGTTGCCGGTATCGGCCAACAGAAGAATCAGCAGGCCCACGGTTTCGTTATGACGATTGTGCAGCCGAATACCGATCAGGTGAACGCGGGGGCACTCCAATGCAAGCAACACTTTCTGCAAATCCCCGGCCTGTTCGAAACCCAGCGTGGTGACGATGTTGTCGGCATTCGACAGCTGCTGTAGCCATGCAGGGCTTTGCGGAGCCTGAAGTTCGTGTCCTTGAAGATCAAATGACGGCAGGGCCTGTGAGGTGCCGTTGATCACCAGACCATGGGGCTCCATGCGATCGCCATCACGTTCGCGCAGGTAGATCAGACCGGCCTGGGCCTGGCCGATTTTGACGGTTTCAAACAACACCCGTTCGAGCAAGGGTGCGAAGCGGGTCTCGGCGCTCAGGCTGTCGGTGATCTGGAAAAAACTCGCCAGAGTGTCTTTCATGCGCGTCATCGACACGCTCAGTTGGTCGACTTCGAGCACCGGGGAGCGACGTGAGGCCGGAAAGTTGAAGTCGAAACTGCGAACCGCATTGGCCTCCCGCACCAGCGCGCGCAGGGGTTTAACCAGAATCCGCGAGGTTAGCCAACCCAGCGGCAGGCACAGCAACAGCGTGGCCAGGGTAATCAACGCACCTTGCCAGCGCATGCGGTAGGCATCGACGAGCAATTCATCTTCCGGCACCAGCAGCGCCAGTTGCAATCCCTGGGGGCCGCCTTCCTGCATGCTGCTGCGGGCAACGATCCATTGACGACCGGCGACATCCAGGCGGTTACCTTCGGGGGGACTGTTGAGCAATGCGCCGAGGCTGGGGCTCAGGTCGGCGGCTTTGATCAGGCGGGCAGTCTGATCGTCGATGATCAGTTTGCTGCTGTCGGGATACGCGATGGCATTCCCTTCGGCATCGAACAGCACGATTTCGGTATTGGGGGTCACGACATGTTTGGCCAGGGTTGCGGAGAGTTCCGCCAAGGTCAGATCGGCCCCCATGATGGCCTGTTCGCCACTGCGCCGGGCCAGGGTAGTGCCGACATTGCGGGTGGAGAAAAAGAGGTAGGGTTCGGTGGTGATCTGATCCCTGTCGTTACGGGCGTTGGCATACCAGGCGCGGGTTCGCAGATCGTAGGTTTCGTCGGGGTTGTCCCGGCGACTGATGAGGGCCAGATCTTGATCGAAAAACAATGATTGGGAGCGGACCTGACCGCTGTTGCCTGTTCGCTCAATGCTCCACACCTGATAAGCCGCAGTGTCCGGTGCCTTGAGGAGCGTTTTCAGGTCGGGGGTTCGCAAGGGTCGAACCATGAAGAAATCACCGTTGCCGTAGCCCAGATACAGCGAGGCCAGGTCGGGGTTGTCCTTGAGCGACTGGCTGAAGGGTTTGAGCAGCGCCAGGCGTTGCGCAAGATCTGGTGCCTGGGTCGCCGGGTATTCCGCCAGCAGGGTCAGCAGATGGCGAATCGGCTCATAGGTGGCGTGCAGGTCGAGACGGACGTCCTGCTCGATGCGGTTGAAGAGCTTTTCACTGCTGGAAAGAATGATTTGTGTGGTTTGCCGGTAGTTGAAAATGCCCAGCACCACGCCAGTCAGCAACAGCAGGAGAGTGAACATCACGCTGATATGGACGTGCAGGGGAAACCGTCGTTGATCCGGGCGCAGTGGGCTGGGCATTACAGGTTTCTCCATGATGGTTAACACACTGCTCAGCGTCCAAGCATAGTTAAGGCTCTGTCATTCTGCTGTTGTCGTTTTGGCTGATCTGTTGCTGCAATGCTTGCTCCAATTCGAGCATGGCGCGCTCTATAGCCTTGCTGCAATCGGCCACTTCGTCGTGATGAAATGCCTCATGGCAGGCCTTTTCCAGCGCCTCGCAGCTGTCGATCACCCGGGAAGCCTGGACGATTCGGGCGGCGCCCTTGATTTTGTGGGCAACGTCGAGAAATGACCGAGGCTCTTTGGGTGGGGACAGCGCCAGCAATTCCTGTCGGTCCAGGCGGTTGCTGTTCAACAGTTCGGTCAACAACCGCTGGTCCAATACCGGATCGCCACCGGTCAAAAGACGCAGTCCTTGCAGGCTGAACGCCGGATTGCGGACGGTTGGCTTGATACCTTCAACCCACTGACTCAAGGCTGTCAGGGTAAGGGGCTTGAACAGGCAGTCGTCCATCCCGGCGTGTTTGCAGCGTTGTACTTCTTCCGGTTGTGCGTTGGCGGTAAAACCCAGCAGGGTACAGGGCGGGCGGTGCGTTTGTTGTTCATGTCGGCGAATGGCGCGGGCCAGTTCGTATCCGTTCATGATCGGCATGTTGCAATCGACAATCACCAGATCGAACGGCTCGACTTCCCATGCCTGAAATCCCGCCTGGCCATCCGGCGCGACGCTGAATCGGTGGCCCAGAAACTCCAGTTGCTGGCGCATGAGCAAGCGATTGGCGGGGTGATCGTCGACCACCAGAACATTCAAGGGGGCCGTCGTGGTGTGGATTTGCGCTTCAGCAGTCTCCGGCATCTGTTCGAGTGGCAGTGTTGCCAGGTGCAACGACACCTCGACTTGAGTGCCGACACCCGGCTGGCTGCTCAATTGCAGGCTTCCGTCCATCATTTCGCACAGGCTGCGGCTGATCACCAGCCCAAGCCCCGCACCGCCTCTGGCTGACTGCCCGGAGTTATCGGCCTGAGCGAAAGGTTCGAACAGCCGCCGCTGTTCCTGTTCACTGATCCCTATGCCGCTGTCGTGAACCTGCAACAGCATCCGGACCCGCTCAGGCTCGGCGGTCGGGTGCAAGTCGACGATGATCCTGACTTGGCCTTGCTCTGTGAACTTGATGGCGTTGCTGACCAGGTTGGACAACACCTGTTTGAAGCGCATCGGGTCCAACAGGACATCAAACTCCCTATTGGCAGGGCGGAATTCCAGCCGCAGCCGGAGATTTTTCTGGCGCGCCAGTCCATCGAAGACCCGCACCACCGAGGCCACGATTTCATTTGGATTGACCCGTTCAGGGCTCAGGCTCAAGCGCCCGGATTCAATCCGGGCAATGTCGAGAATGTCCCCGATCAGCTCCAGCAGGTCCTTCGCCGAGTTGTACGCCACATCGATGGCCGGGCGATCCGGGTGCTCATGATCGATACGCTTCAGCGTTAGCTCGAGCATGCCGATGACCGCATTCATCGGGGTGCGGATCTCATGGCTCATGGTCGCCAGAAAAATGGTTTTGGCTCGGTTGGCTTCATCGGCGCACTCTTTGGCATCGCGCAGATCATCGAACAGTTGCCGCCGTTCGCTGATGTCGATCCAGCCGCCGATGATGCCTTGCACTTCACCGCTCGAATCACGGTAGGGAAGAATCCAGTGGTAAATCGTCAGTCTGCGGCCGCCGATGTGCAGCGCGCGATCGAGAATCAGCGGTATGCCCTCGGCCACGACGCGCTGGTAATCGGCCTGATACTCCCGTGCTTCGAACGCATTGCTCATGCTGCCTTGCATGACGCTTTTGCCGATGACGTCTTCACGTCTCGCGCAGAAGGCTTCCAGGTAACTGTCGTTGCAGCTTTGCAGCAGTCCCTGACGATCGCGGACGTAGATGGGATGAGGCGTCCCATTGACCAGTGATCGCATGAATTCGAATTGATCGTTTAATGCGCGCTCGGCTGCCTGACGCTGCTTTATCTGGCGACGCATGTAAGCGTTCCAGGCAACGGAAATCAGCAGCAGCACCCCGGCCCCGATAACGATTTGGTAGAACAGTCGGTGATAGTTGCGCCAGGTACTTTGCGAGGACGCCGAATAGCCGCGCCAGCGGCTGTTGATGATGCCCAGTTCTTCCGGTGCAATGCTCAGCAGCGCCTTGTTGAGGATGGCGTTCAGTTCTTTGGCATCTCGGCCTGTGGCCAGGGAGAACGCGGCCTGGCGGGTACCAATGGTGGTACTGATTTGAAGTGTTTGCTCGAAGAGTCGCGATGAGATGAAGTAGTTGGCAATCACCAGTGAGTTCACTGCACCTTCTGCCTTGCCTTCGGCCAGCAACTCCACGGCGCTGAACGTGTCTGGGGTTTCAATCAGCTTGATCCGTGGGAACTCGCTGCGCAGATAATCCACCAGGGGATTGCCTTGGGCGATTGCCAGGCGTTTGTCCTGCAACTGCGCAAGGCTTGTCGGGCTGTCGACGGCTTTGCGAGTCAGCAGGACAAAGGAGTTTTGCAGGTAGGGGCGGGTGAAGTTCAACGTCGTTTCACGTTGGGCGCTGGGGAGCAGGGCGGCGATCAAGTCGGCCTTGTTGTCTCTGATCTGCTCGACCATCTCGTCATCACTGCGGCTGCGATGGACGTCGAAGCGCAAACCGGTGCGCAATCTGATCAGCTCGAGCAAGTCCGCGGTAACCCCACGAAAGTTGCCATCACTGTCGAAAAACGTCAGCGGCGCAAAAGCCTCATTGACCACCACACGCACTACCGGATTGTGCACCAGCCAGCGCTCCTCATTGTGGGTGAGCTGCAGTTTTTGATCGGTGAGAAGCATGTCACTGCCGGCACTCCAGCGTTTTGCGATGTTGTCTCGTTCGCTGGTGGGGATGGCCATGAGTATTGCGTTGATGATCCCGAGCAGTTGCGGGTTGTCCTTGTGCACGGCAAAGCTGAAACCGTGGGCTTCGTGTTTGCCGAAGTTGGCCATGCGAATGTTGTTCAGATACCCCTTGTTGATCATGTAATGGGTGGAAATGGTGTCACCCAGAAAAACGTCAGCCTGGTCGAAGGCAACGGCATTGATCGCATTCTGGTAGGACGGAAAGGACGTGATGATCGCCCTCGGATACATTGCCTTGACCTCCGCCAGCGGCAAGTAGTGATACACCATGCTCAGCCGCAGACCGGCCAGGCCATCGGTCAAGGTTCTGGTTTCACCTTCACGTGTCACCAGAACCGGCTGGTCCACGGCGTAGGGGGTGGAAAGTACGATGTCAGCGTTGTGAGCTTCGAATCCATTGGCGGTCCCCAGCAAATCGATCTCGCCGTTTTCGAGTGCCTCTATAGCGGCCTCCCGGGACGAAAATCTCAGAACCTTGATTGGCAAACCGGTTGTTTTGCCGAGGATGCCCGCGTAATCGGCGGTAAAGCCTTCGTAGTCGTGACCACTGACGGTCAGGTCGAAAGGGGGGTAGTCCGGGGCTGACGTGCCCAGGATCAGTTCCCGTTTATTCTCAATCCATTGTCGTTGTGCGTTATCCAGTTGGACTTCCTGGTGTCCGGCCATTGAGCGACTCATCAGGGTGTAGTTCTCGCTGACGGTCTGCGCAGCGGCCACTGAGGCGGTCAGGCATAAACCTGCGGCCATGAGTGTCAGATAATCCTTTATACGACTGGGCATCCTGTTTCTCACACTAACGCGTTACGTTTTGCCATATCGATGAGTTCAACCAGGGATTTGGCTTTGAGTTTCTGCATGAGGCGTTTTTTATAAGTGCTGACAGTCTTGTTGCTCAGAAACATACCTTTGGCAATTTCCTTGTTGGTGCGGCCTTGGGCAAAAAGTTGCAATACCATCAGTTCCCGGTCATTGACTGACTTGAACAGCTCCAGGTCGGCGAAGCGCGCATCATCACAGCGAACAGGATTCAAGGCTTGACTTGGGAAATAGTTGTAACCTGACAATACGGCCTTTATAGCGCTTACCAGTTCACTCAGATCTTCCTGTTTACACACATATCCCGATGCGCCGGATTGCATGCAGCGAATACCGAAAAGTGTCGGGCACTGTGCTGTTAACACCAATGTTTTCAGGCGGGTACTCATTGCGTTGAATCGGGCGAGAACTTCCAGCCCATCCAGTTTGGGAATGCTGATGTCGAGAATGACCAAGTCAGGCATGCATTCGCGAACCATCTGCATGGCGTCGACCCCATTATCAGTTTCGCCGACGACTTTGTAACCTTCATGTTCAAGCAACATTCTGACGGCAAGGCGGATGACCGGGTGATCGTCGACAATAAAAACGGAGTTCATAATCAAATCCCATACGCGCTCAAATAAAGCGCGCACCTTAGCTCAGATAGTTGAGGCGACGCATGAACTGACGGACCTGTAGTGGCAATATAGGAATGTTCCTACAGGTGAAGAAGAATAGGACTACGTATCAACTAGGTTTTTTATGAGGAAGGGTGAAGGTTGTTGAGGGTTAGTCAGATTGCTGGAAATATTGGTTTGTAAGTTTTGAATTGTGTTTGTGTTGAGTTTTTAGTGTGTTCGGTATACGTTTATTTACAGTGAGGCCAAGGTCAACAAGTTTCTAAATTCGGATTGTTTCAGCGGTTTGATCAAGTAACCCAATAATGGCAGTCCGTGTTCGTTGGCCTTTTTTTCAAGTTCGTCCAGTTCGGCGGATGTCAGGCTACTTAACAGTATTGCCTGTCTAATCATCCCCCGATGGCTGGCGAATTCGACGAGATCAAGCCCGCAGAGGTCGGGCAGACATTGATCGCACAAAAGGATATCAAACGGTTGCACAGCCTTGAGCATCTGTTGCAAGGCGCCATCGGCACTGTCGGTGGTGGTCAGTTGGGTGAAACCGTAACTCTCAAGCAGGTATTGAGTCGCCCGGAGTTGGAAGGGATGATCTTCCACCAGCAAGATGCGCAGATCGTCTTTGAACATAGGATTATTCACGCTTCTTCTGTCGAACTGAAGGAAGCGAGATTATTTCGCGAGGTTACCGAATAATCGATCAGTTAGCTCGGCACATGTTGTAGGGGGATTCGGCGAACGTTGAGCGCACTTGGGTTTTGAGAGGTCAATCAACCATTGCAGGCGGCGTAATGGCTGATCACCCGGGTCTCTTCAGTGGCTCGAACAACCGGTCATCTCCAGCGCCATTTCACTTGCATAGCTGTCGGTCATGCCGGCGATGAAGTCAATCATCCGTAGAAACGAGGCGTGCAATGAGCCGTGAGGATCGGGCGCATTGTTGCCCAACAGGTCGAGGACTCGGCAACTCTTGAAGGACGGCGTTCGACCGTTGTGCTGTTCCAGTGCCGCGCCGCAGAAGGCGTTGAGCAGGATTTCCAGCGTGGTGTAAGCGCCGATTTCATGCAGGGTCTTGCGCTTGTCCTGAAAGATTTTTTTTCGCGCCATGTCCTTGGCATTCAGTACGCAACGCTTGGCAGGGCCGTGCATGTGTTCCACCAGATCACCGGGCAGCGTACCGTCCAGCAACGCATCCTGTTGCTCGACAAAGGCCCGGGCTGCGGCGTTGGTCAGGTGTTCAATGGCTTTGCCTCGCAGGATCGCCAGTTTGCGCCGGCGCGAATCCTGTGGACCAAGCTGGCGATAGGTTTCCGGCAGATCGTCACCCACAAGATCCAGCAACAGAGACTCGACTTCGGCGTACTCCAGCAACTCCATCTCCAGACCGTCTTCCAGATCGATCAGCGCGTAACAGATGTCATCGGCAGCCTCCATCAGATACACGAGCGGATGGCGCGCCCAGCGCTGTTCCTCGAGTTGCGGCAGGCCAAGTTTATGGGCGATTTGTTCCAATAGCGGCAATTCGCTCTGATAGCAGCCAAACTTGTGTTTCTTGTAGCCCAGTGAATCCGCGTGTTTTGCCGTCCATGGATACTTCAGATAAGTACCCAGTGTGGCGTAGGTCAGCCGGGTGCCGCCGTCGAACTGGTGATATTCCAGCTGGGTAAGTACCCGGAAGCCTTGGGCATTGCCTTCGAAATTGAGGAAGTCATTGCGTTCGACTTCGCTCATCGCATCCAGCCAGCCACGACCGGCGGCTTGCTGGAACCAGTGGCGAATCGCGTCTTCGCCGGAGTGGCCGAAGGGCGGATTGCCGATGTCATGGGCCAAGCAAGCCGATTGCACCACCATCCCCAGGTCGCTGGGCTCGCACCAGTCGGGCAGGGCGCTGCGGATGGTTTCGCCGACGCGCATGCCCAGCGAACGGCCGACGCAGCTGACTTCCAGCGAGTGGGTCAGGCGCGTGTGGATATGATCGTTGCTGGTGACCGGATGGACTTGGGTCTTACGCCCGAGACGGCGGAACGCTCCCGAGAAAATGATGCGGTCGTGGTCTTTGTGGAAAGGGCTGCGGCCGAGTTCTTCCGGGCTGTGCAGAGGCTTTCCGAGGCGTTCGCGGGTAAGCAGGGTTTGCCAATCCAAGGCTGGTTCTCTCCGTCGAGTGACTGATGAGTGTCCTGTCTCGCAAATACTGTTCCTTTTTGACGGTGTCTGTCGCCGTCATGCTGCGTTGCCGCTCCTCGCCATAGCGGGCTATGACTCGTCGCGGCGCCTTGCCTGACGACCACAGCCACTCGTCAAAAGAGGAACGTATTTGTGAGACAGGGCACTAGCTTCCGGGTTCGCGTCAGGACCTGCAAGGGAAAAACACGCACACACCTGTAGGAGCACGGCTTGCCGGCGATGGCGGTGTATCAGGCGCTGCAATATCGAGTGAACTGCCGTCATCGCGAGCAAGCCCGGCTCCTACAGCCCGACGGCGTCAATATCGATGAGCAGCAGTCGCTCGCCGTGGTCGAAAAATTGCCCGGCGGTGAGGCAGTACTGGTTGCTCGTGGCATCGCGGTAAGTGTTGGAGAGCGTCAGCCTGCGCTCATCCCAACCCTCTGCCAGCAGGTGATAGAAGTAGGGGCGCCACGACCAGTTGTGGCCCAGGTAGCGATTGTCGGCCTCCCAACCGTTGTTGCGCCATTCAAGGTTGGGCGTTAGCTGCGTACCGTGGCGGTCGCATTGATAGAAGCGCAGCAGCCAGGGAAATGCATCCAGTTGTGGCAAGGCGCTGAGCGGTGCGCGGGCCTGAGCCCATGCTTGCAGGATGGTCATCAGTTCGCTGAGTTGTTGGCGCATGATCGTCAGGCGACCGCGCTCATTCAGCTTTTGCTGAACATAGCGCTGACGCAGTTGCGCGAAGCGCTCGACAAAGGCGTCCGAGGCATAGAAATCGGCTTGCGCGCGGGCGAACAGAAAACCCTGAACGTAGCGCGAACCGCACTCCAGGGCAAAACTCAGTTGAGCTTCGGTTTCCACCCCTTCGGCGATGATCCAGCAACCGGTTTTCTCCGCCATTTGCGCCAGAGCCTTGACCACGTCGCTGCTCGGTCCACCCAACGCAGCGGCCTGGAACAGGCGCATGTCGAGCTTGAGAATGTCCGGTTGCAGCGCGAGTACGCGATCAAGCTGAGAGTAACCGGCACCGAAATCATCAATGGCGATCCTCGCGCCGGCCTGTCGGTAGCGCGCCACGACGTCGGCCAGGCGCTGAATATCGCCCCCCAGTTCGGTGATCTCAAAGACAATGCGTTGTGGGTCGACGTTGTGCCTGCTCAATTGCTTGAGGCTCGGTAAAGCCTGGTCCTGCCGCAAGCGGTTGATCCAGCGTGGTGATATGTTCAGGCTCAGAAACCAGTCCGAGGGCGCTTCATGCAGACGGCTCAGCGCGTTATCGCGGATCTGGCGATCCAGACGACGCAGCGCGATGGCGGGCGTTCGCGGGTCGGCGAACAGCGGCCCCACCGAGGTCAGTTGACCGTCGGCCTGGCGCAATCTTCCCAGTGCCTCGACGCCAGCGATACGGCCGGTGGCGGTATCGATGAAGGGTTGAAAACAGGCGAGCGGTTGCCCGTCGATCACGAGGCCTCCTTGGTCAGGTCTTGTTTTTGGATAAACCTGCTCACCGGGTAGGCACGCAGGATCGAACCCCTCGATAAAGAGGTTCAATCCCGATGTTGCAAGAATGCAGCCAGATAGCGGCCTTAGTGGTTACGCGAAGAGCCTTGCATGACCAGCTTGATCAATGGCCCCAGCGTGGCGCCCAGACGAACCAGTCGAGTGAGACTGCTGACGCCACCGCTCTTGGCGCCCTTACCCGTCAGAAAACCCAGCAAGGTGACGGCTGCCACGCCCCAGAGTGGAGCGTGCTTGATGCCGAAACCATCGTGCAGGTTTTGCGTCATCCCGCGCACGCGCTGCAAGGGTTGCAGCAGTTGCGCGGATTCGTGGCGGATTTCCTGGCGATGCATTTCCATGCGCAGGCGGATCAGCGCTTTGCGCATTTCTGTGCGCGAGCTGTTGTGAGGCAGTTCAGGCAGGCTCATGGCAGCAGGCGCTCCCGATCGTTGGCCAACTCTTCCAGGGTGCCGTGGAAGGGCGAGGACTCATCGTAAATCGCCGCTCTCAAGCGCATCGCACAGAAAATGGCCGCGAGTGTGTAGAAAACACAGAGCCCGATGATGGCCGCCAGGCGATAGGTGTCCCAAAACAGGATCAACACCAGCGTCGACAACCCCACCAGCAACAGCAAGGCAAAAACCAGCGCCAGGCCTGCGAATAGCAACAGGCTTACCGTGCGGGCTTTTTGTTCCTGCAATTCGATGCCGAACAGTTCGACATGGCTGTGCAGCAGTCCAAGAAAAGCGGCACCCAGGCGCCGCGTTGAGGAGCTTGGGCCCGTCGCGGACGAGCCGGATTCGCCGATCGCCATATCAGCGCCGAGTGGCCAGCAAGCCAATCAGGAAACCCACGCCGGCCGCGATCCCGACCGATTGCCATGGGTTAGCCTGAACATAGTCTTCGGTGGCGGTAACGGCGGCCTTGCCGCGTAAACGCAGGGAGTCTTCGGTCAATTTCAAGGTTTCGCGCGCACGCAGCAGACTGTCGTGGATTTGCTCGCGCAACTCATCAGCCTGATCGCCGGCCAACGTTGCGGTGTGTTCCAGCAAGCGTTCGGTATCGTTGACCAGAGTCTGAAAATCGTTCATCAGGATTTCTTGAGCAGTCTTTGCCTTGATGCTGGCCATGGGTGGATCTCCGTAAGTGGCTTCTGAAACGTTCGAGTATGAGCCTTGCGCGAAGGTTCAGTACAAATGACTGGTACAACTTTTGCTACGTCGTGGTGCGTCTGCCTGCGCCGTTGCGCTGTTGCTGGGCAGGATTCGAGCAAAACCTTATCTCAAATAATGAAAACTCGCGCAAAGGTTCCAACCTTGTGCACCAAAGCGGCTCATCGGGATCAATGTGCTGATCCCGGCAAGGTGCAACTTGGTGCATGAATTGTCTGCGCGAACTGCTTTGGTGCTTTTTTAGCCTTCAGGTCTGCCAACCCCATGGAAAATCTGCAAAGCGCTGTGGACAGTCTGGTCCATAGCTCCAATACGTTGTTCATTCTGATCGGCGCGGTCATGGTGCTGGCGATGCACGCCGGTTTCGCCTTTCTTGAAGTCGGCACGGTTCGACAAAAGAACCAGGTCAATGCCTTGTCGAAGATACTCAGCGACTTCGCCATTTCGACCCTGGCCTACTTCTTTATAGGCTATTGGATTTCCTATGGGGTGACCTTCATGCAACCGGCAGCTGTGATCAATGCGGATCATGGCTATGGGCTGGTGAAGTTTTTCTTCCTGCTGACGTTTGCTGCGGCGATACCCGCGATCATTTCCGGAGGCATCGCCGAGCGCGCCCGGTTCGTCCCGCAGTTGTGTGCAACAGCACTGATCGTGGCGTTCATCTATCCGTTCTTCGAGGGGATGATCTGGAACGGTAACTTTGGCCTGCAAGCCTGGTTGCTGGAGCACTTTGGTGCCAGCTTCCATGATTTCGCCGGCTCGGTGGTGGTTCACGCCATGGGTGGTTGGCTGGCCCTGGCGGCGGTGTTGTTGCTCGGGCCGCGTAATGGTCGTTATCGCGAAGGGCGACTGGTGGCGTTCGCGCCCTCGAGCATTCCCTTTTTGGCGCTGGGGTCGTGGATCCTGATCGTGGGCTGGTTCGGTTTCAACGTGATGAGTGCGCAAACCCTGCAAGGTGTCAGCGGACTGGTGGCGGTGAATTCGTTGATGGCCATGGTCGGCGGTACCGTGGCGGCGCTGATCGTCGGGCGCAATGACCCGGGCTTTCTGCATAACGGCCCGCTGGCCGGACTGGTAGCGATCTGTGCCGGTTCTGATCTGATGCACCCGGTGGGCGCGCTGATCACGGGCGTTATCGCCGGCGCACTGTTTGTCTGGTGCTTCACCGCGGCTCAAGTCAAATGGCGCATCGACGATGTGTTGGGCGTTTGGCCGTTGCATGGTTTGTGTGGCGTCTGGGGCGGGATCGCCTGCGGCATCTTCGGCCAGAGCGCGTTGGGTGGGCTGGGCGGCGTGAGTCTGATCAGCCAGTTGATCGGCACCGCGCTGGGGGTGGTCGTGGCGCTGGCCGGTGGCTTTGCCGTGTATGGTGCGATCAAGGCGTTCCATGGCCTGCGCCTGAGTCAGGAAGAAGAGTATTACGGCGCGGACTTGTCGGTGCACAAGATCGGCGCTGTCAGTCAGGACTAGGTCTCTTCGTCGTCAGCGCCTGGATAGAAACCGTGCAGAAGTCGATAGCGGTCGTGCCGAATCTGGTCGGCCCGCTCCTGTACCTGATGCGCGGGTAATCCCAGCATGATCAGCGCGTGGGAGGCGAGCATCAGGCTCGACTCCAGCAGTTCGGGCACGACTTCGCTGGCGCCGGCTGCCTTCAACTCGACCAGTTGGCTGTCGTCGCGCGTGCGCACCAGAATCGGTACGGTCGTGTTGAGTCGCCGCGCTTCCTTGAGGATCAGTAACGCAATGTCGGTCTGATCCACGGCGATCACCAGCAGCCTGGCGCGCTCCAGCCCTATCGCGACCAGCAGTTCACCGCGGCGTGAGTCGCCATAATGCACACAGGTTTCACCAACGGCGGCTTCCTGGACACGCACCGGATCAGTATCCAGAGCGATATAGGGTTGCTGCGCATTGCGTAGTGCGCGTCCGATGGACTGGCCGACGCGACCGTAGCCACAGATCACGACATGGTTGTGTAATCCGGCATTGAGCGCGCTGATTTCCTCGAGTTTCGCTTCTTCATTGGGCTTGCGGTGCAGGCGTGTGGCGACGTGGGGCGCGGCGCGCAGCAGCAACGGCGTGACCAGCATCGAACAGAAGGTCGCCGCCAGCAGCAGACCGCCAAAATCCGCGGGCATCAGTTTGTTCTGCTGCATCTGTGCCATCAGCGCAAAGCAGAACTCGCCGCCCTGGGCCAATGCCAGGCCGCTACGCCAGGCGGTTTCGCCATCGCTGCCACGCCATTTGACCAGCAGCGCAACGACGCTGCCCTTGAGCAGCAACAACCCCAGAGTCAGGCCGAGGATCAGCAGGCCGTGGCTGGCGAACAACTGCAAGTCGATCAGCATGCCGATACTGACGAAGAACAGCCCGAGCAGGATGTCGCGGAACGGACGGATGTCGGCCTCGATCTGATGCCGGTAGTGGCTTTCCCCCAGCAGCATGCCGGCGAGAAACGCACCCAGGGCTGGGGAGAGACCGAGCAGGTGAGTCAGCCACGCCGTCAGCAGAACAATCACCAGCGCCAGTAGCACGAACAGTTTCGGGGAACGGGCAGCCGCCACTTCATGGAACAGCCGCGGCAGCAACCAGCGACTGGCCAGCAACAGGCCGATAAACAGCACGACGGTTTTACCCAGCGTCAGTGGCAGCGCCCAATACCAGGCCTGATCGCTGCTGCCAGCGAACACGGGCACCAGGGTCAGCAGCAATACCGCGACGACGTCCTGGAACAGCAACACGGCAATGGCATTCTGGCCGTGACTGCTGAAAATCTCGCCGAGACTGCTCAACTCTTTACTGACAATGGCCGTGGAAGACAGCGACAGGCCGGCGCCGAGTAACAACGCAGGCGTGATCGGCATGCCGAGCAGCATCAGCAATCCGCCTAGCAGCATCCCGGAACACAGCACCTGCAGACTGCCAAGCCCAAACACCACTCGGCGTAACGCGAGCATTTTCGACAGGGAAAATTCCAGCCCGAGGGAGAACAGCAGAAACACCACGCCCAACTCGGCGAGGTCCGGAAGCTCTTCGTTTTCGTTAACCCAGTTGAATGCGGTCGGCCCGATCATCAGCCCCACGCACAGGTAGCCCAGTACTGGCGGCAATCGCAGGCGCTGGAACAGTGCAATTACCACCAGGGAGGAGGCGAGAATGATCAACAGGTTGGCGAACACAAAAACTCCGGTGATGGACGCTGGCAATTCAAGCGTAGAGGCAAATAATCCGTGAGCATCGCGCAATGGGTATTGAAGGCGACTGATGTGCGTCAGCGTATTGCCGCGATCCGTTGCCGTTATGGCCCAAGGGTTGAGTATTCAATGGCTCGACGGCATTTCAGGGCAGGCCTAGAATAGTGACTTAATTTTTTTCGGTTGAGCGCTCATGCTTCCTGAATGTCAGCTGTTCGGCACCGTTGGTTGCCATCTTTGTGAAGTCGCCGAAGCCATGCTGATGGAATTTGTCGAGCGCGAGGGTCTGCTGGTGGAGCTGGTGGATATCGCTGACGACGAAACATGGTTCGAAGCTTACAGTCTGCGTATTCCGGTGTTACGACGGGTCGACACCGGCGCTGAGTTGGCCTGGCCATTCAGTACCGAACAGGTGGTGGCACTCCTGCGTTAAGCGGTTTTTTGCGGTGGCGGTGTTCCCGCCTGTCGAACTTTGCGATGGATCCCCTTGGCTTTACCGGTGCGGTTCGGATACTGTATGCGCATACAGTTATTCGTGATGCCTGCCTTGCACCCCTGGTTTTCGGGTTTGGGCAGGCGGTCCGGGCGTGAGAGGGATGAATTGTGGTCAATGTCGAACAATTGAAGAACAGCGTGAACCGGATGTCGGCGGACGTGGTGCGCGAGGCTGTCCTCGAATTGCGTCTGGATGGCCTGGTGACAGAAGGAAAAACCCCCTTCAATAAACTGCATTTCAATACCTGTTTCGCCGAAATAGAAGCCTTGTTCCAGCGCGCGGGCTATCACCGGCAGCTGGATGTCGTGGGTTATCAGGGCTTGTTGTATGCGCTTTATGACCCTGGTCGCTGGGAGGCGGTCGATGTGCTGCGCTGGCTCAAGGAGTTCACCGAAGCGGCAGCGCGCACGCAGATTCCGGCTTGAGGATTCTCTTCTAGGTTCGTTCCGCCCGCTGTTGGATAATGCCGCCCTGTATTGAGGGTTAGAGCTTTCGTATGTCCACTTCATCATTTTCTGCTGCACACAACCAGGCGAGCACGCTCTACTTGCCGCCTGGCCCGTGGCGGACCGTACTCGATTGTCTGTGCGAACACTTCAGCGCCATCGGCCGTGAACAATGGCTGGACAGAATCGCTCGCGGTCGTGTCCTCGACGGTCACGGCATGCCGATCGCCCTTGATCTGCCTTACAAGGAAGGCTTGCGGATTCATTATTTCCGTGAGGTGCCGGACGAAAAACCGATCCCGGTGGTCGAGTCGATTCTGTACGCGGATGAGCATCTGGTCGTGGCGGACAAGCCGCATTTTCTGCCAGTGACTCCGGCGGGTGAGTACGTGGAGCAGACCCTGTTGCGACGGCTGATCCGTCGACTCGATAACCCGCATCTGGTGCCTTTGCATCGCATTGACCGGCATACGGCGGGGCTGGTGCTGTTTTCCGCCAACCCTCAGAGCCGTTCTGCCTATCAGTCGTTGTTTCCTACACGGCAGATCGAAAAGCGCTACGAGGCAATCGCGCGAGCGTTGCCTGAACGCTCTTTTCCATTGGTCCATAAGAGCCGGCTCATCGATGGCGAGCCTTTCTTCCGCATGCAGGAAGGTCCGGGCGTCAGCAATACCGAGACGGCTGTCGAAGTCAGGGAGAAGAACGGTGACCTCTGGCGTTATGCGCTTTACCCGGTGACTGGCAAGAAGCATCAGCTACGGGTGCACATGACAGCGTTGGGCGCCAGCATCTGCAACGACCCGTTTTATCCGCACGTACTCAAGGATGTTGAGGATGACTATGCCAATCCTTTGAAACTGCTCGCGCAGTGGCTACGGTTTGTAGATCCGGTCACCGGCCAGGAAAGAGTATTCGAAAGTACCATTACCCTGCAGTGGTGATCATGAGGTTCAGCGAATCTGCTGAACTTCAGCCACGAAAAAGCCCGCATAAAGCGGGCTTTTCCATATCCGGTTGTCACCGCAAAAATTACAGCTCTTTAACGGTACGAACCTGATCCTTGTTGATGCGGGTCTGCTTGCCATCCAGTTGTTCGAATTCGTAGAAACCCGAATCTTTATCGAACTTTGGCGCGTCGACAGCCTGGATTTCTCGACCGTCATTCAAGGTGATCACTGTAGGCGATGCGCAACCGGCGAGGGTAGCAAGGCCCAGTGCGAGCATGAAAGTGGCGAGGGTCCGTTGAGTCATGAGTGTGTCTCCGAATATGAATTCTTTTGGTTACTGAGCTTCAGACGTGTACAGCGCGCGCAAGTTCCTTCTCCTGTCAGTCTGACACAGTGTAGTTGGCACTTAACAGTTCTGGTGTGTTGAGGTTGGCCAGGCGTGGGTCATTGTCGGGGCATTGCAGGGCGGTAGCGCCCAGTTTACGCATAAGGCGCCCCGGACTGCGTTCGCCGTCGTTCCAGGCACTTTCAAAATCAGCCGAGAGTGCCACGGGGATGATGCACAGCAGAGGTTCCCAGTGTTCGCCATGGCGCAGCATCAACGGTTGGTCCGGGTGCTGGTTGGCGGAGTCGCGCATGCTATTGAGCAGCGCAGCATCGATGCGCGGTACGTCACACGGCAGCACCAGCAGATGCGCATGGCGGGCGGCCTTCAGGCCTGCGCGAATACCGGCCAGGGGGCCAGGAAAGTCGCCTTCATCGTCATGAACCAACTGGTCGGCGTAGGGCGCGTACTTTTCCAGGTTTCTGTTGCAGGAGATGATCAGGTCATCGCTCAATGAACGGGTCTTGCGGTGCAAGTGGGCAATCAGTGGCTCACCTTGCCATTCCAGCAGCCCTTTGTCCTGACCGCCCATGCGTTGGCCACGACCACCTGCCAGGAGCAGAATGGAACAGGGCGGCAAATGTGTATTCGAGGTCATGGCAGGTCTCCATGGGGGCGGCGAAAAAATGAGGCGCTGTGATATAACACCGGGCTGTTTCTCCTACAACTGGATGAGCCTATGAAAGCCAAGGCTGATGTACCTTTCGCACCGCTCAACATCGCGGTGCTGACGGTCAGTGATACCCGTACCCTGGAAACCGATACCTCAGGCCAGGTCTTCGTCGACCGGTTGAGTGCTGCCGGTCATAACCTTGCGGCCCGGGTTCTGCTTAAAGATGATCTCTACAAAATTCGCGCGCAAGTCGCCAACTGGATTGCCGACGATGTCGTGCAGGTGGTGCTGATCACTGGCGGTACCGGTTTCACTGGACGCGACAGCACTCCGGAAGCGGTGAGTTGCCTGCTGGACAAACAGGTCGACGGTTTTGGTGAGCTGTTCAGGCAGATATCGGTGGCGGATATTGGCACCTCTACTGTTCAGTCCCGTGCCCTTGCCGGCCTGTCCAATAGCACGCTGGTCTGCTGCTTGCCGGGTTCGACCAATGCCGTGCGCACCGGTTGGGATGGCATTCTTGCCGAGCAGCTGGATTCGCGTCACCGTCCGTGCAATTTCGTGGCTCATCTCAAACAGGCGGCACCCTGTGAATCCCGCGGGTAAGCCAGGCAAGACTGGCAGTCTGATGGCTGTCGAGGTGGCACTGGCGCGCTTGCTGGAAATGGCCGAAGCCTCACCGATTCTTGAGCGTGAACGTTTGCCGTTGGCGCAGGTTCAGGGCCGGGTGTTGGCCGATAACCTGATCTCGACGCTTGATCTGCCACCTTGGCCCAATAGTGCCATGGACGGTTATGCCTTGCGCATGGCCGACTGGACTGGAGAACCTCTGGTGGTCAGCCAGAAGATTTTTGCCGGTCAGGCTCCAGAGCCTTTGAAGCCTGGCACCTGTGCACGAATCTTCACCGGTGCGCCAGTGCCCGCCGGTGCTGATTGCGTCGAGATGCAGGAAAATACCGAGGTTCAGGCGGATGAGCGGGTACGTTTCACCGAAACCATGACCCTGGGACAAAACATTCGTCCTCAAGGCCAGGAAGCCACTGTTGGTGAATTGATACTGCCAGCCGGTACGCGCCTCGAGCCGATCGAACAGGGGCTGGCTGCATCGTTGGGATGCGCAGAGTTGGACGTGATTCGCAAGGTTCGCGTTGCTGTTCTGTCCACCGGTGATGAACTGATTGAACCGGGTCAGGCTCTGGGGCCGGGACAGATCTACAACAGCAATCGAGTGTTGCTGTGCAGTTGGTTGCAGCGCCTGGGCTGTGAGGTGATCGATGCCGGAATTCTTCCGGATGATTTAGCGACCACTCGCACTCGCCTTGGTGAATTGAAGGATGTCGATCTGATCCTTTCCACCGGTGGTGTGTCGGTGGGAGAAGCTGACTTTCTGGGTATTGCCTTGCGTGAAGAGGGCGAGTTGACGTTGTGGAAACTCGCTATCAAACCCGGGAAGCCGCTGACATTCGGGCATTTTCGCGGCGTACCTGTGATTGGTTTACCCGGTAATCCCGCGTCAACTTTGGTGACCTTTGCTTTGTTGGCAAGGCCCTATCTCTTGCGTCGACAGGGTGTAAAAGAGGTTGATCCCGTGAAGTTTCAGGTGCCGGCAGGGTTTGCATGGCCAAAAGCAGGCAATCGGCGCGAGTACTTGCGTGGACGTCTGGAGAACGGCCGGGCAATCATCTACAAGAATCAGAGTTCGGGTGTACTGCGTAGCGCCGCCTGGGCTGATGGTCTGGTTGAGGTGCTGGAGGATCGCACGCTGATCGAAGGTGACTGCGTGAACTTCATCCCGCTGAGCGAAGTCCTGAGCTGATTCCTGCCGCAGGCTTGCCGCGCAAACCCGGTTGATCGAACCGGGTTTTGCGTTCATGGCTAGCCCTTAGTGAGTCAGGAGTGTCACGACCTGGTCGAAACGGCTATTGGCGATCCAGGCCAGGAGCCCGATGACCACGGCTGTTCCGATAGCCGAATAGGCAAGCCGGTGTTTTATGGATTTGACGTCACTACGGACTTCATCCAGGTCTCGCCGGATGTATTTGAGGTGTGTCTCCAATTCAACGACGCGAGACTCCATATCAGCTTCTCCAATGGGCTTTGTGCTGTTTTTGAATTCAGCTTGATGATTGGCGCGTTTTTCTGCGAACGGTACGACCGGAATGACCGGTGACCTGATCTCTTGGCTTTGCATGGCACGTCCCTGTGTAGTTCCTGCTGATGTTTGATAACCGCAGGCGCCAAGGTGTACCAATCGCATGGGTCGGTCAATTGAGCCGATTCCTCACGTCTTGTAAGAAAAAATCCCGGCTTGTAGGACGCCATAGGACTCGACTTCAAATAATTCAAACTCTTGCGACTTTTATGCGGTGCGACGAGGTCAACATCTCCTATACGGAATTCAATCATGGGAGTGACAACTAATGAGCGAACGCAAGGCGGTGTTGATTCTGCATGGCAAGCAAGCGCTCAACGAGGCGGTTCGTTCTGCCGTCGCGGACAAACGCAAACAGGGGTGGGAGCTGGCCGTTCGAGTGACCTGGGAGGCCGGCGACGCACAGCGGTTGGTGGATGAAGCTCTGGCGGCAGGCTACATGCAAGTCATCGCCGGCGGCGGTGATGGCACCTTGCGGGATATTGCCGAAGCCATGGCGGCGCATTCGACGCAGGCCAGCCTGGTACTGATGCCCTTGGGGACTGCCAATGATTTTGCGCGTGCCGCCGGCGTGCCTCTGGAACCCGCGCAGGCGCTGGAACTTCTCGACATTGCGCCGAGAGCCATTGATCTGGGGGAGGTCGGTGGGCAGGTGTTCCTGAATATGGCCACGGGCGGTTTTGGCAGTCAGGTCACTGCAAACACCTCGGAGGATTTGAAAAAAATCCTCGGGGGGGCGGCTTATCTGTTCACCGGTTTATCGCGCTTCAGTGAATTGCACGCGGCCTATGGCGAATTGCAGGGGCCTGATTTTCAATGGAGTGGCGAGCTGTTGGCATTGGGTATTGGCAATGGCCGGCAGGCCGGTGGTGGGCATGTGTTGTGTCCAGAAGCGCTGGCTGACGACGGTCTGCTGGACATCAGTATTCTGCCTGCGCCGCAGGAAGTCGTCGGCACCTTGAAAACCCTGCTGGCCGATGGCTTCGGCATCGACAACATGTTTGTGCGAGTCCGGTTGCCGTGGGTCGAAATCAAGGTCTCGGAAGGCCTCTACATCAACCTCGACGGCGAACCGCTGGAAGGCGACAACTTGCGATTCTCGGCACGTCCAGCGGCACTGCGCGTACATTTGCCTGAAAACTCGCCGCTGCTGGGGTCATCGCAATCGATCAATCATCCAGGCTGATGATTTGCTCGCGAACGGCGAACAGCACCAGACCCGCCACATCGTAGATCTGCAAGCGCTTCATGATCTGCGAGCGGTGGGTTTCAACGGTCTTGATGCTGAGGCCCAGGCCATTGGCGATTTCCCGGGTAGATTTTCCGCGAACGATCAGCCGAAGGATTTCCAGCTGACGCGCCGTCAGGTTGTGCGAGTCGGCAGGTTCCGGCTGGTTTTTCTGAGTTCGGGTCAGCGCCTGGTTGATGACGGTGTGGGCGATGGCCGGGCTCAGGTAGCGTTCGTTGTTACGCAAGGCATCCAAGGCATGTTCGAGCTCGGTAGCCGTGGTGTCCTTGAGCAGGTAGCCATGTGCACCGGATTCCAGTGCCTGCATGATGAGTGCAGGATCGGTGTGCATCGACAGGATCAGCACCTTGCTCTGCGGGCGTACTCGCTTGAGTCGCTGCAAGGCGTCAAGGCCACTGGTTTCCTTCATGGAAATATCTAGCAGGACGATATCCGGGGACAGCTGCTCGACCATCTCCAGCAACTGCGAGCCGTCATTGGCCTCACCGATTACCGCGTAGCCGGGAATATCCAGCACCAGAGCGCGCACGCCTGCCCTGATAAGCGAGTGGTCATCCACCAGAAGTAAGTTACAAGTCAACGCATAACCTTATTCGTACTGGCTCGTTCGAGCGCACGAGGCGCCCAGGGAAAGAGTGCTTCGATTTGAGTGCCTTTGCCCGGCTCGCTGGAAACGCTCAGTGTGCCGCCTAGCTGATTGATCCGCTCCGACATCCCTGCCATGCCGCGTTGCCCTTCACGACCTGGATCGGTCGCTGGCGCGAAACCCAGGCCATCGTCGCTGATCAACAGCGTCAGGCCCTGAGGCAGACGTTGCAGACGGACCAACAGATTTTTCGCTTCGGCATGGCGCAGTATATTGGTCACCGCTTCCTGGGTGATTCTAAAGGCCGCCACCGTCATTTCTTCCGGTATACCGGCCAAGCGCTGATGGCATTCCAGGCTCCAGTGCACCGGCGTGTTGGCCAGCGTCTTGAGTAAATGCGCCCGCAGACTGGCTTCCAGCCCGAGACTGGTCAGCTGCCTCGGATTGAGAATGGCCGATACGTCTCGAACTTTGGTCAGGGTTTCTTCCAGCGTGTCGCAGAGCACTGAACACTGGC
Organism: Pseudomonas sp. LB3P25; assembly: GCF_054897985.1. Classification (NCBI taxonomy): domain Bacteria; kingdom Pseudomonadati; phylum Pseudomonadota; class Gammaproteobacteria; order Pseudomonadales; family Pseudomonadaceae; genus Pseudomonas; species Pseudomonas sp. LB3P25. The sequence goes on from NZ_CM142711.1 coordinate 2,083,031, forward strand.
CCTGAAGTTCTTCGGGCATTCGGCGTTTGAGCCAGTCGCTTTGAAGTTTTGCCGCGGTCAGCAATTGGCCGATGTCGTCATGCAATTCCCGGCTGAGCCGGTGACGTTCGTTTTCCTGAACCTCCAAGAGTCGGTCAGCCAACTCTTGGGGTTGAAACTTTATCGACTTGCGCGAAAGACAATACTGCACCCAGACGCAGGTCAATGCCGCGATATTGAGTACCAGCAGACTTAGCGGCAGGCGAGTGGACAGGCTATAAATCAGCAGGCTGCCAAGCGCCGAGCAGGTACACAACATAAGCGTGACCCGGCGCGCGTTTTTTGGGGAGGGTGGCCTTAGGGTGATTGACTTGAGGCTGGCGTACATAGCGGATGGAGCCAATGGATGTTCGCTGCGGGAAGACCGGTCATCGTGGATGACGGGGCCCTGTCTGGAGTCACTCTGCCATTAATTGACGTCAACTAATGGGCGGCATAATACCACTTAAGATACCGTTGGTCGCGTTTGGTATATATGTCTGCAGAGTCAGGAAATAAGCGTTTATGGACAGCAGTTCCATAATGGGAAAAGTTGGGTGGCAGGAAGGGTTTATTTGTTTCGAGTTGTCGTTAGCGGGTATGGAATATTCAAATGCGACATGAGCCCGTTAAAGTTAGAGAGGCAGTCATGGCAATAAAATTCGGAGCCGGCACAGTGCTCCGATAAATTCAGGCTTGTCGCCCCGAATAGGAAACGAGTGTGAACGGTTTGGAATTAGCGGGGGGCTGAAACTGACTGTGTCCGACCTGAAAGGCGAAGGCTTCGATCAGGGAGGTCTGTTCACTGTCATCAAGGCTGAGTTGGCCGGTCTTCTGATCGATAAGCTCGAGTTGCCAGGCGATCAACGTCAGGCAGTTTTTTAGCGCACCCAAGGCCTGGTCGTGTAAATCCATATGGTTCTGGGCGTGGCTCAGCAAACCATGAATGTGCAACGAAAACTCCGAAACGGCTGCCAGAGCGAGCGCATCAGCTTTGTTGGCCAGTTTGAGCAGGGTGCTAAGCATGCAGTCGATAGCGTCCTTGTCATTGCTGATCAGTTGCAAATGACTCAGGCATTCCTCGGTTTTGACCAGGAGTGTCTCAGCTTCGACGAGAAACTCAGGGAGCCGGTGAGCCCACTCTATACGATCGTTCGGCATGCTTATCTCCACAACGTCATGTCAAATGCGGGAATGTCGTGTGTGTCGACGGGGGCGATCAGAGTCCCCGCATTGCCATGCCGTCGTGAGATCGCGCGCCGGCCTGTCTGGCTGCAGGCTGGGGAACTCGATAGGGTGGGTGGCCACTTACCTGCGATCGCACACAAAAGCCTGACTCCGTTCATGCAATGAGAATGGCGTCACATTAATGGCTATTGGATATTGCGAATATCAGGTTGGGCCTGATTGCTACTAGGGGAATCCCTTACACGGTGGAACCAACCGAACGAAACGAGGTCTCGCGGCAGGCAATGATGCAGATGAAATCACCTGGCCAGTAAAGCATGATGCTAATGTGACATCAATGTTTGGTCGTGGCATTTTACAGGGGGGTCAAGGTCCGGCAAAAACAGCCGATAACCCCCTTTAGTGAATTCATCAGAACAAGCCCAGGAGTCATTGATGGCCGGCATTCTCGACACGGTAGACCAACGCACGCAACTGGTGGGTGAGAATCGCCTGGAAATTCTTATGTTCCGGCTGGCCGGACGGCAATTGTTCGCGATCAACGTCTTCAAAGTGCAGGAAGTGCTGCAACTGCCGAAGCTGACCCTGATGCCTCAGCGTCATCCGTTTGTCTGCGGCGTGGTTAATCTGCGTGGCCAGACCCTGCCAGTGATCGACCTGTCCCAGGCCATCGGTATGCGTCCGCTGGTGCCAGGCCCTACCAGTACGATCATCGTTACCGAGTACAACCGTTCGGTGCAGGCGTTCCTGGTCGGTGGTGTGGACCGTATCGTCAACATGAACTGGGAAGCCATTTTGCCGCCCCCGGCCAGCGCCGGTCGTCAGCATTACTTGACTGCTATCAGCAAGGTCGACGATCAGTTGGTGGAAATCATCGATGTCGAGAAAGTCCTGGCGGAAATCGTCCCGTACAACGCCAAGGTGTCGCGCGACAAACTCGACGATCCGGTTCTGGAACGTGCCCGTGGCCGTGAAGTGCTGCTGGTGGACGACTCGAACGTGGCCCTGTCGCAATTGCGCGACACCCTGGGTCAGTTAGGCGTGAAGATGCACATCGCCAGTGATGGCTTGAAGGCACTGAACATGCTCAAGGCCTGGGCCGATACCGGTGTGAACATGACCGACAAGCTGCTGATGGTCTTCACCGATGCGGAAATGCCGGAAATGGACGGCTATCGCCTGACCACGGAAATCCGCAACGACCCGCGTCTGCGTGGCCTTTATGTGGTTCTGCATACCTCGTTGTCCGGCAGCTTCAACGACTCGATGGTGAAGAAGGTCGGCTGCGACAACTTCCTCTCCAAGTTCCAGCCGGACAAACTCGTCGATGTGGTGCGCCAGCGCTTGATGCTCGATGAAGTGCCTGCCTGACCACAACACGCTCCCACAGTTTTTGGCCTTTGATTCGGCGATCAAGCTCGTATAGGGTGGCGTTTTTGCCCACCAGGGAGCTGGCCATGTTGCGTCTGAGCGCGCTTTATCGTTATCCGTTGAAATCCGGCAAGGGCCAGGCCCTGCAGCAGGTCAGCCTCGACAAGCTGGGCCTGGACGGTGATCGACGCTGGATGCTGGTGGACGAGGCCAGCGGACGCTTCCTGACCCAGCGTGCGGTGGCGCAGATGAGTCAGCTGTCGGCGTTGTGGAATGCCGACGGGGGCTTGACCCTCAGTGCGCCGGGCCGCTCACCGATCGATATCGCCTTGCCCGCCAGCGACGCGCAACTGCGTGGCGTGACCATCTGGCGCGATACGTTGCGTGTGCCGGATGCCGGTGACGAGGCGGGTGCCTGGGTCAGCGAATTCATTGGCAAACCGACTCGCCTGGTGCAAGTCCCTCTTGATCGTGCACGGACCACACAGGCCGGCTACGGTAAGGACGACGATCAGGTGGCCTTCGCCGATGGCTTTCCGCTGTTGCTGATCGGACAGGCCTCGTTGGAGGATTTGTCGCAAAAAGTCGGCCGCCCGCTGGAAATGCTGCGCTTTCGGCCGAATCTGGTGATCGAGGGCAGCGAAGCGTATGCCGAGGATGGCTGGAAGCGCATCCGCATCGGCGATGTCGAGTTCCGCGTGGTCAAGTCGTGTTCACGCTGCATTCTGACCACCATCGACCCGCAAACCGGTGAGCGCAGCGAAGATCGTGAGCCTCTGGCCACGTTGCAGAAATACCGTGCCGAGGCCGATGGTGCGATGTTCGGACAGAACCTGGTCAATGACAGCAATGGCCAACTGGAAGTCGGTATGCCGGTGACGGTTCTGGAATAAGACAATCTGAATGACTGCCCTTGAACAAAAAGTGCCCGTGTCCATGGACACGAGCATTTTTTTGTCGCTGTGAAAACCCGGGGGGTTAGCCGCGGTATTCGCACAGGTAAGCGGTGTCGACGGCCACTTTCAGCTGGAACTTGCTGTTGGCGGGCACGTTGAACTGGCTGCCGGCGGCGAAGGTTTCCCAGTCGCTGCTGTCTGGCAGTTTGACGGTCAGGGCGCCGGACACCACGTGCATGATTTCACGCTGGCTGGTGCCGAATTCGTATTCGCCCGGTGCCATGACGCCGATGGTCGCAGGACCTTCAGCAGTGCCAAAGGCGATCGACTTGACGGTGCCGTCGAAGTACTCGTTGACTTTAAACATGGGCGATTCCTCGAAAAGGGCTAAAAAGGGCCGGCCAGTATGCACAAGGCCCATGCCGGCGTCACCTCTCTAAAGTGGAAGAACCAACGGCAATAATCGTGCGGTATTGCGCGCATCTTCCAGCGCCCGATGTTGTTGGCCGCTGAACTGCATGCCCGCCAGTTGCAGCGCGCCGTTGAGCCCCAGCGGGCGTTCCAGCCGGCGAGCCTTGGCAAAGCGCTGTTTGAGGTTCATGTGCGGCACCCGGCTCAGGGCGCTGTCGAGTTGCAGGCGCTCCCACTCCTGAACCAATTGTTTGCGATCGTAATCGCCCCAACTGGCCCAGCCTTCGAGGCGTGAGTGATGCTGGCCGAGCCAGTGCTCGAACGACGCCCAGACCTCGCTCAGAGGCTGCGCAGCATCGATATTGGCCTGGGTGATGTGGGTCAGTTCCCGGCAAAACGGCATCAGCAAGGGCCGACGCAGCGGCCGGACGAAACACTGGAAATAATCCAGTTCGCGCCCTTTGCGGTCCACCAGGGTGGCGCCGATTTCGATGATTTCCATTTCCGTTACTGGCCAACCACCCTCATCGGTGGTGGCTTCGAGATCAATGACCAGCCAGTGAGGCATCGCAGGGTTCCTGGTATCCGCGTCCTGATAGGGCTTGAGCGTAGCCAAACCCGGCGGATCCGCCTAGCGGCTTATTCGACCTCCAACAAAATCTGACGATTTTTTACCTGATCGCCGACCCTGACCTGCAAGCGTTTGAGTACGCCGTCGATACCCGATTTGAGCGGATGCTCCATTTTCATGGCCTCCAGCACCACCAACAACTGGCCTTTACTAACCGGGCTGCCCTCAGTCACCAACACGTCGACGATCGCCCCGTCCATCGGCGCCTTAAGGGTGCCGGTGCTGACGCTGACCTGACTACTGACCAAGGCCTGCGTCCGGTCCACCAGCCGCAGGCTACCGGGACGGGTGAACAGCCAGAGTTGTCCCGCCTCGAGACGGTAAGCATGGCGTCGCCGGATACCGTTGATTTCCAGGCTGGCCCAGCGTCCGTCGCACTGGATGACCTTCAATTCAAAGAGCGTTGTGGCGACTTGAATCCGATACGGTTCATCCGGCACAGCGTTCAATTCCACTGACCAATCCTGATCCTCAAGGCCGATTCGATAGTGCAACGGCACGCTGGCGTTATTGCGCCAACCGGCCAGTGGCGCGTGATGAACCTGCGCCGAGGCCTGATAGAACAGGGCAGCTGCGATGGCCAGTTCTTCGGCACTTGGCACATGCGCATGCAGGCAGGGATGCTCGGCGAAGTGAGTCTGGATGAACCCGGTGCTGAACTCGCCACTCATAAATTGCGGGTGTTCGAGCAGGCTGGCGAGCAAGCGCTGATTGCTCTGCACGCCGAGCAGCACGCTGTCCTGCACCGCCCGCAGCAACCGGCGCCGGGCTTCTTCGCGGGTGGCGCCGTGAGCGATGATCTTGCCCAGCATCGGGTCATAAAACGGGCTGACATTCTGGCCTTCGGTCAGGCCATGATCGATCCGCACGCCGCCCTGCAACGCAGGCTCCCATGCGGTGATGCGACCGGTTTGTGGGAGAAAACCGTGTGCCGGATCTTCGGCGTACAAACGGACTTCCATGGCATGGCCACTGAGCTGGACCTGCTCCTGGCGCAACGGCAGAGGTAGCCCTTCGGCGACGTGCAACTGCCAGGCCACCAGATCGAGGCCAGTGATCAATTCGGTCACCGGGTGCTCCACCTGGAGTCGGGTGTTCATCTCCAGAAAGTAAAACTGCCCGCGCGCATCCAGCAGGAACTCGACGGTGCCAGCGCCGACGTAATTCACGGCGCGACCCGCCTTGAGCGCTGCTTCACCCATGGCCCGACGCAACTCGGCGTTCATCACCGGGCAGGGTGCTTCTTCGATGACTTTTTGATGGCGACGCTGGATCGAACAGTCGCGCTCGCCAAGGTAGATCAGGTTGCCGTGCCGGTCGCCGAACAGTTGAACCTCGACGTGGCGCGGGTCGATCAGCGCTTGCTCGAGAATCAGTTCGTCGCTGCCAAACCCATGCAGCGCTTCGGAGCGGGCGGTGCGCAGTTGCTCGAGCAAATCATTGGCCTCGTGCACCAGGCGCATGCCACGCCCGCCACCGCCGGCACTGGCCTTGATCATCAACGGATAGCCGATGCGTGCGGCTTCGCGGCTCAGGGTCGCGTCGTCCTGTTCTTCGCCCTGATAACCTTTGATGCACGGCACACCGGCATCGAGCATGGCGAGTTTCGACAGGCGTTTGCTGCCCATCAGTTCGATGGCGTCGGGACTGGGGCCGATGAAGGTGATGCCGGCATCCTGGCAGGCGAGGGCGAACCCGGCGTTTTCCGAGAGGAAGCCGTAGCCCGGATGGATCGCGTCAGCGCCCGTGCGCCGGGCGGCGTCGAGAATGGCCGGGATATTCAGATACGACTGCTGCACCGGGGCCGGGCCGATGTTCACGGCTTCGTCGGCCATCTGCACATGCAGCACATCGGCGTCGGCATCGCTGAACACCGCGACCGTGCGATAGCCCAGGGCCTGGGCGGTGCGCTGGATGCGGCAGGCGATTTCACCGCGGTTGGCGATCAGGATTTTTCTGAATCCGGGCATTGGGTCTTCTCTCAAGTTTTGCGGTGGATGTGATGGCCTCTTCGCGAGCAGGCTCGCTCCCACATTGGATCTGTGTCGTTCACAAAACCCTGTGGGAGCGAGCCTGCTCGCGATGCTTTTAAGGCGCCCACCCCGGTTTACGCTTTTGCATGAAGGCCATGGTCCCCTCAACTCCTTCAGCCCCGGTCACCGCCTCGCTGAACCACTCGGCCGCTTCATCCAGCAACGCATTCGATGGCTGCCCGGCACTTGCCAGCAACAGCTTTTTGGTCGTCGCATTCGCTTCCGGCGCGCAGCACAACACATGGGCCAGAATTTCATCGAGACGCTCGGCCAACGCTTGCGCGTCATGCTCGACAAAGTGCACCAACCCCATGCGCCGCGCCTGTGTGCCATCGAAACGTGCCGCGGTCAGCGCCAGTCGGCGAGTCTGAGTCAGGCCGATGCGCTGCACCACGAACGGCGCGATTTGCGCTGGCAGCAGACCGAGGCTGGTTTCCGGCAGACCGAATTGCGCCTGGTGATCGGCCAAGGCGACGTCGCTGACGCAGGCCAGACCCAATCCACCGCCGAGCACCGCGCCTTGCAGCACCGTGATCACCACTTGCGGCGCGTGTTGCACCGCTTGCAGCAGTGCACCGAACGCCCGATTCAAGTCGCGATACGCGCTCGGACCTTGAGCGCGGGCATTAGCCATGTCCTTGATGTCGCCACCGGCGCAAAAATGCCCGCCCGCACCACCGATCACCAGCGCGCGAATGGCTCGGTCGTCACCCACGGCTGCCACCACCGCGCGCAGTTCATCGACCATCTGCAAGCTCATGGCGTTGCGGCTTTCCGGGCGGTTGAGGGTGATGTGCAGGACGCCGTTATGCGGTTCAAGCAGCAAGGTCTGGCAAACGGGCAAGGTGCTCATTTCTTTTTCCCCGGCAGGATGCCCATGAGTTTGCAGATGATCCCCAGCATGATTTCGTCGGCACCGCCGCCGATCGACACCAGCCGCACGTCGCGGTACGCGCGGGCCACCGGGTTGTCCCACATGAAGCCCATGCCGCCCCAATATTGCAGGCAGCTGTCGCTGACTTCCCGACCCAAACGCCCGGCCTTGAGTTTGGCCATCGACGCCAGACGGGTGACGTCCTGGCCTTTGATGTACTGCTCGGTGGCCTGATAGACCAATGCCCGCAGGCATTCGATTTCGGTTTGCAGTTCGGCCAGGCGGAAGTGGATGACCTGATTGTCGATCAGCGCATTGCCGAAGGTTTTGCGCTCCTTGCAGTACTCGATGGTGCTGTCGATGCAGTACTCCAGGCCCTTGATCATATTCGCCGCGCCGAACAGCCGTTCCTCCTGGAACTGCAGCATCTGCATCATGAACCCCGCGCCTTCATGGCCGATGCGATTGCGTTGCGGCACGCGGACGTTGTCGAAAAACACCTGAGCGGTTTCCGAGCTGCGCATGCCGAGCTTGTCCAGGTGTGAGCTGAGGCTGATGCCCGGCGTGTTCATCGGCACCATGATCAGCGACTTGTTGATGTGCGGTTTGTCGTCCGAGGTGTTGGCCAGCAGGCAGATGAAATCGGCGCTCGGCGAGTTGGTGATCCACATCTTGCTACCGTTGATCACGTAGTCGTCACCGTCCTTGCGGGCGGTGGTTTTCAAACCGGCCACGTCGGAACCGGCGCCGACTTCGGAAACACCGATGCAACCGACCTGCTCGCCAGAGATCGCCGGCCGCAGGAATTCTTCACGCAACTCATCGGAGCCGAAACGCGCCAACGCCGGGGTGCACATGTCAGTCTGCACGCCGATGGACATCGGAATGCCGCCGCAGTGGATCGTGCCGAACTCTTCAGCCGCGACGATCGAATAGCTGTAGTCCAGCCCCATGCCGCCAAACTTTTCCGGTTTGGAAATCCCCAGCAGGCCGAGGTCGCCGGCCTTGCGGAAGATCTCGTGGATCGGAAAGCGCCCGGCCTTTTCCCATGCCTCGACGTGAGGATTGATCTCGTGATCGACAAATTGGCGGACGGTCCGGCGCAGTGCTTCGTGTTCCTGGGTGAAGATCATTTTTATTGTTCTCCTGATCGCGCTCTTAGAAGCGAGCTACACCAAAACTGTTGGTTTGCAGCGGCCGCACTTCGGCTTCATGACAGATATCCAGCAAGTACCCGAGCAAGGTCCGGGTATCCCGCGGATCGATCAACCCGTCGTCCCACAAACTGGCGCTGCCATAGAGCGCGGTGGATTGGCTGTCGAGTTTCTGCGCGGTGACCTGTTCCAGCATGTCGAGCATTTTCGGGTCGGGCACCAGGCCGTCCTTGGCCTGCTTGGCCTCGGTGACGATCCGCAGCACTTTGCCGGCCTGGGCGCCGCCCATCACCGCCGTGCGGCTGTTGGGCCAGGCGAAAATGAAGCGCGGGTCGAGGCCGCGGCCGCACATTGCGTAGTTGCCGGCGCCATAGGAGCCACCGACGACGATGGTCAGTTTAGGCACCCGGGCGTTGGCCACTGCTTGAATCATTTTCGCGCCGTGTTTGATCACGCCTTGCTGCTCCGACTCAGTGCCGACCATGAATCCGGTGGTGTTGTGAAAAAACAGCAGCGGCGTCTTGCTCTGGTCACAGAGCTGAATGAACTGCGCAGCCTTGCTCGCACCCTTGGGCGTGATCGGCCCATTGTTGCCAATGAACCCGCAGGCGCGGCCTTGAATCTGCAAATGGCCGCAGACGGTTTGCTGATCGAACTCACCCTTGAATTCGAGAAAGTTCGAGCCGTCGGCAATCCGCGCGATGATTTCGCGTACGTCATAGGGCTTTTTTGGATCATCAGGAATCAGCCCGAGCAGTTCATCGATGGGGTAGAGCGGTTCTTCCCACCGACGTTCGGGTACCCATGACAGCTGATCATTCCACGGCAACAGGCTGACAATCTCGCGTACCTGCCGCACGCCATCGGCGTCGTTCTCGGCCAGGTACTCCGCGGTGCCGGCGATTTGCGCATGCATCTCGGCGCCGCCCAGTGCTTCATCGGTGGCGACTTCGCCGGTGGCAGCCTTGAGCAGCGGCGGGCCGGCCAGAAACAGCTTGGCCTTGCCACGCACCACCACCACGTAATCCGACAACCCTGGCTGATAGGCGCCACCCGCTGTGGCCGAGCCATGGACCACCGTGATTTGCGGCAGGCCCATGGCCGACATCCGCGCCTGATTGGCAAAGCTGCGGGCGCCTTCGACGAAAATCTCCGCCGCGTAATTGAGGTTGGCGCCACCGCTTTCGGCCAGGATAATGACCGGCAGTTTGTTCTCCATGGCGATCTGTTGCAGGCGCAGGGATTTTTTCAAACCGCTGGGGGAAATGGTCCCGCCTTTGATCGCACTGTTGTTCGCCACCACCAGTACCCGCACGCCGGACACGTAACCGATTCCCGCGATCAACCCGCCGCCTGCCGAGCTGCCGTCCTTGTCGTCGTGCAGCTTGTAGCCCGCCAGGCTCGCCAGTTCGAGGAACGGGGCGCCGGGGTCCAGCAGCAGGTTGAGGCGTTCCCGGGGTAACAATTGGCCGCGCTTGTCGAACCTGGGCTTGGCTTCGGCCGCTTTATTCAGCAGGTGCTGTTCGAGCTGGCGGACGTGCTCGATGCCGACCAGCATCGCCGCGTGATTGCGGGCGAACTGTTCGCTGAACGGGTCCACTTGCGACTGAATCACCGGCATGACTTATTCCTTATCCTTGAGGACGTCCGGCAAGTAGGCTCGATGGAAACCGTTATACGACTCGCTGATCTGCGCCTTGTGTATCGGCCAGGCGCGCCCGCCCAGGCTGGCGGCGCCGTCGATGCGCAAGGTGCTGCCGCTGACAAACGCCGCTGCCGGGCTGAGCAGGAAAACGATCGCCGCGCTGACTTCCGATTCGGTGCCGATGCGTTTCAGTGGAACGTGCTCGCGCAACGTCGGGATCACCGCTTTGTACGCGCCTTCGTAGGTGTCCATGCCACTGGACGCGATCCAGCCCGGCGCCACGGCATTGACCCGCACCCCGGCATAACCCCATTCGAACGCGGCGGTCTTGGTGAGGTTGTCCATGCCTGAGCGCGCCGCGCCCGAGTGGCCCATGCCGGGCATGCCGCCCCACATGTCGGCGAGCATGTTGACGATGGCGCCGCCGTGCGTGCTCATGGACTGGTTGAACACTTCCCGGGCCATCAGGAAGCCGCCCATCAGGTTGGTGTGCAACACCGTTTCGAAACCTTTTTGATTGATCGACGCCAGCGGCGACGGGTACTGCCCGCCGGCATTATTGACCAGACCGTGAATCAGTCCGTGCTTGCGGATTAATTCGCTGACCACATGCTTGACGGCTTCTTCCTCACGAATATCGCAGACCATCCAGTCAGCCTTGCCGCCATCTTCGGTAATCTCGGCCACGACGTTTTTCAGCTTGTCGGCCTTGCGCCCGAGCAGCAGCACATGGGCGCCGAGGGCCGCCAGTTCGTGAGCGGTGCAACGGCCGATGCCGCTGCCGCCACCGGTGATGATGATATTTTGGCCTGCAAACAAATCGGCTTTGAAAATCGAATCGTAAGCCATGGCAACAGTCCTCTAGTTGACCCGGTCGGCGATGCGCTGAGGCACCGGTATCTGAATTTCCAGCAGTTGCTGGGCGAAGGCTTTGCCTTGCGGATCGATCCGCAGGCTGGCCACACCACCACCTCCCAGGGCGTTCTCCAGCAGAAAATTAAGGCTGTGGGTGCCCGGCAGGTACCAGCGTTCGACACGTCCGTGGATCGGATCGAGGACATGACTCATCCAGTCGACGATCACTTCTGGCGTCAAGGCTTCGGCAATCCACGGCAGGTACTCCGGCTCGCGGGCCATGACGCCGATGTTGCTGTGGTTACCCTTGTCACCGGAACGCGCCACTGCGAGTTTGACCAGGGCCACGCTGGCATCGGCCCGGTCTGTGGGTTTCGGTAGGGCGCACGCCACGGGCAAGTCGGCGGTGTCGAGCACATCAACGGCGGGCAGGGCGCAGGGGTGGCGCCGGCCCTTTAGATCAATTTCCAGCGTGCAGGCGGTTTTGTCGATAAGGAACGAGAACAGCCGGATCAGCGGATACACCGTCGGCCGTCCACCGACAATTCCGGTCAGTCCCGGCGCCATGCCGGTGGCGGCCTGGGCGATCTCATGGGAGAACACAATCAACGCCTGTTTACCCGGATGGCGCACTGCGAGTTTGATCACCACTTCGCGGCTGTCCTGACGCTGACCGTGGGGGCCGTAAGTGGCCTCGCTGCCGAGCAGTTCGATGTTCACTTCGCTGTAGGGCCCCCAGCCGCGCTGGCTGAAGATTTCCGAGGTCTTGTTGATGATCGCTTCGCTGACTCGACGCGCCTTGTCGACCGCATCGATCCCGGCGATCAGGCAACTGGCGGTGCAGCGGAAACCGTCCGGGTACGTCGCGCTGACCTTGTACTGATCGGTCGGCGGCAAGCCTTTTGCGCCGTGCACCTGAACCGCGTTTTTGCCTTGTTGCACGAGTTTGACTTCAGTGAAATCGCAGACCACGTCCGGCAGCAGATACGCCTGCGGGTTGCCGATTTCATACAGCATCTGCTCGCCGACCGTCAGTGGGGTGACCAGCCCGCCGGAGCCTTCGGGCTTGCTGACGATGAACTGGCTGTCGGCGATGACTTCGACGATGGGGAAGCCGATGTGTTCGTAGTCGGGCACCTCGCGCCAATCGGTGAAGTTGCCGCCGGTGCACTGGGCGCCGCATTCGATGATGTGGCCGGCCAATGCGGCTTGGGCGAGTTTGTCGTAGTCGTGCCACGACCAGCCGAACTCATGCACCAGCGCGGCGCTGACCACGGCGCTGTCGACTACGCGCCCGGTGATGACGATGTCGGCGCCCAGACGCAGGGCTTCGACGATGCCCGGTGCACCGAGGTAGGCGTTGGTCGAGACACACATCGGCGGCAAGGGCGCGCCGCTGAACATTTCATGGATACCGCTGCAGCTCAGCCGTTTGAACTGCGGCTGCAAGTCATCGCCCAGCAGCACGGCAATCTTCAGCGCCACCCCGGCCTTGTCGCAGGCCGCTTGCAGGGCGGCGGCGCAGGCTTGCGGGTTGACCCCGCCGGCATTGCTGATGATGCGGATTTTCTGTTCGGCGAGTTGGCCCAGCAACGGGCTGAGGACTTCGATGAAGTCGCTGGCGTAACCGGCCTGGGGATCTTTCATCCGCGCACCGGCCATGATCGACATCGTAATCTCGGCCAGATAATCGAAGACCAGATAGTCCAGACGCCCACCTTCCACCAGTTGCGCGGCGGCGGTCGAGGTGTCGCCCCAGAAGGCGCTGGCGCAACCGATGCGGATTGTTTTTGGCACAGTCAACTCCATAACCACCCCCGACAGAAGTACATCGAGACTACCAAGCAAGCGCTTGGTTTGTAAACGGCTTAACTATCTTCTGCCCGAGCGCTTGCTTGGTCGCTCCGGCCAGCTTAAATTGCCCGCGCAACCCCGCAGTTTTAGCGGCAAGCGGCGTATTTGATTGATCGACTGTAGGAGAGAACGGGTGGACGAGCAAAAAGCCCTGAGGGTGATGCGCGAATTGGTCGACAGCGGCCAATTGACCGACCCGGACAGCGCCCGCGGCAAACTGCTGCAAGTGGCGGCTCACCTGTTCCGCAACAAAGGTTATGAACGCACCACCGTGCGCGATCTGGCCGGTGCCGTGGGGATTCAGTCCGGCAGTATTTTTCATCACTTCAAAAGCAAGGACGAGATCCTGCGGGCGGTGATGGAGGAAACCATTCGCTACAACACCGCGTTGATGCGTGCAGCCCTGGCAGAAGCCGGCAGTGTGCGCGAGCGGGTACTGGCGCTGATTCGTTGTGAGTTGCAGTCGATCATGGGCGGCAGCGGCGAGGCCATGGCGGTGTTGGTGTATGAATGGCGCTCGCTGTCCGAAGACGGGCAGGCGCAGGTGCTGGCGCTGCGCGATATTTATGAAGAGCTTTGGCTTCAGGTGCTGAGCGAGGCCAAGGACGCCGGTTTTATTCGCGGGGATGTGTTCATCACTCGCCGTTTTCTGACCGGTGCGTTGTCCTGGACCACCACCTGGTATCGCGCCAGCGGCAGCATGAGCCTCGATCAATTGGCCGATGAGGCGTTGATTCTGGTGCTGGAAGAGAAACAATAGCTTTCCAAGTCAGAAGGAAACTGGCTAAGTGGCCGAAACCGCCTAGCTTGAATGCATTGAAGTGTATTTTTTTGGGGAGTGGGTTGTTTTGATGTCTTCGCCAATTCGGACGGCTTCGCGGCTTTTGCTGGCGACGCTTGCGACGTTATGCGTGGTTCCGTCCCAGGCCGCACAGCTGGTGCGGGTCGGTGCCGCACATTTTCCTCCTTATACCGTGCGCCCGGAATCCGGTGCTGACACCGGTTTGCTGCCGCAACTGGTCGAGGCGCTCAATGTCTTGCAGAGCGACTATCAGTTTGTGTTGGTGCCCACTTCCATTCCCCGGCGTTTTGGTGACTTCAAGCAAGGCCGGGTGGACATGGCGATTTTCGAGAACCCGGACTGGGGCTGGAAGGACATCCCGCACACCACTGTCGACATGGGACTGGAAGACGCCGAGATTTTTGTCGCGCAACGCCAACCCGATGGCCAGCCGGTTCGTCAGCAGAATTATTTTGCCGACCTCGCCGGCAAACGCCTGGCGCTGTTCAGCGGCTATCACTACGAATTCGCCAACTTCAATGCCGATCCAAAATTCCTAGCGCAGAACTACAACGCCACGCTGACGTATTCCCATGACAGTAACCTGCTGATGGTGCTGCGCGGGCGTGCCGATGTTGCCCTGGTGACGCGCTCTTACTTGAGTGATTACCTGCTGCGCAACAAGGAAGTCGCTGATCAATTGCTGGTGTCCCAGCGTATCGATCAGGTTTATCACCACTACGCCATCCTCAGTCCGGCCGCACCCATCAGTGGTGAGGCGTTCGGCAAGTTCCTGCAAGGGTTGCGGGACAATGGCGAGATGCTGAAGATTTTCGATCCCTACAAGATCGCCGTGGTGCCGGTCCCGGGTAGCTGAGATCGCACCACAGGTCGCGTATTGACCGACTTCTCTTAAATTTCCCGCACTGGCTCACGTCACCTCGTTGAACTGTCGACGATCAACGTGAGCCCGACCCATGTCCAATCTGAATCACCTGACTGCCCTGGCCTTGCCGACAGGAAGCCGTCTTGTAGCGGATGAAACCGAAAGCCGCCTGTGCCTCAGCCTTGAAGGGCAGCCGCTGATCCAGCTGCGCCTGACTCGCGAGCCCGAATGGCATGTGCAGGCAGAGGAACGCTTTGGCCCATCCTGTCGCTCAGGCAATCTGGGCGGCCTGTTATTGGCTGTTTGCCCGTGACCCGTCTTGCCAGCGTCTGACCTGGCAACTCGATGAAGCCCCCACCGAAGCATTGCTCAGCGGGTTGCTGATCCCTACCGAAGTCGTCGGCCAGTATCGCTGCGAGCGCACGTTGTTCTGGCAGTTGCCTCAGCCTTGGCTGGGCGCGTCACTGACATCGAGTTATCCGCAGCAAATGGTCATCAGTGGCGGCAAGCGTCATCCGCTGCGCCCGGTGAAACCGCGTGGTGAAGTCTATCGGCGTTTTGATGCGCGCCTCGGTGCCTGGATTTCCCTGCGTACGGTGGACATTCTGGCAGGAGGAGGGCAGCCTCGAGAAGCATCGCGAGTACCTGAGCAAACTTGAGGCTGACCCCCACGCCCTGACGCTGATCGGTTGTTTCGATGATCAGCCGTTCGCCTACTTTGAAGCCTATTGGGCCAAGGAAGATCGCATCGCGCCGTTCTATGACGCCGGCGATTACGACCGCGGTATTCACATGCTGGTGGGTGAAGAAAATCACCGTGGCCCGCACAAGGTGGCGAGCTGGTTATCAGCGTTGACGCATTACCTGTTTCTCGACGATCCCCGTACTCAGCGAGTGGTTGCCGAGCCTCGCGCCGACAACGCGAAGATGATCGGGCATATGCAGAACCAGGGTTTCCACTGCGAGAAAGCGTTCGACTTCCCGCACAAGCGTGCGGCGTTGATGGTGTTGGGGCGTGAGCGGTTTTTTGATCGGTGTGTATTGGCTTGATGCATACGGCGCAAGGTCTGTTTCGGTCTTGAGTGCCCCATCGCGATCAGGCTCGCTCCCACATAGATCTCCTGTGAACACACAATTTGTGAACAATAGAGATCAAATGTGGGAGCGAGCCTGCTCGCGAATGGGGCAATGAGATTTCAGATCTTAGCGGCGGACAAAAGTATCCACACGACTGCCCGACACCTTGCGGCAGTGCACCAGCGCATCGCGAATCATGAAGTTCACCAGGGTCGGCGAGACGCCAAGCTCCTTGGCGATGTCCTTTTGCGGCACGCCGTGCAGGCGATACATCTCGAAGGCGTAGCGGGTGCGGCTGGGCAGCTCGGTCAGCGCGTCGGCGATGTGTTCCAGCGTCGAGAAGTTGATGTGCGAGGTTTCCGGCGAAGCGCCTTGTATCACCACGTTCAGGCCTTCCTCTTCAGGGCCCGAATACTTCTGCTCCAGCGCCTGTTTACGATAGTGATCGATCGCCAGGTTGCGCACGATCTGGAACAGGTAGCTGAGCTGAGCCTTGAATGAGGACGTGATCTGCGGCGCCGATTGCAGCCGGAAGAACGCATCCTGCACCACGTCTTCGGCACGCGACCGACAGCCGGTAATGCGGGTTGCAATCTTGACCAGAATCAGTCGATTGTCGACGAATGCCTGAAGTAGCGGTGAATCGCACCTGCTTGTGGACACTTGTTCCGTCATGGAAATCACCTTGCTGCCAATAGGTTCGTGGGACGGCTCGCGGGGGCTGAACGGTCCTACATATCGAGCGACAAATTATGTTGAATGATAATGATTGTCAATTGAGAAAGAGGATTAATGCTCCTGAAGGGTGCGGAGTGAGAACCGCGACACGCTGACGCACCCGGCCCCTGTTGGGGTTCAAGCCTGCGGACTAATTATTTCAAGACGTCAACCGTTCTCATTGGTGAATGGTTTCGGGTAGCCGCTGCGGCCAAAACAGCATTCCCAAGCCTTGCGCGGTCGGCGAAGACCGCGTCCTGCACGCCCTCGACGGGGCGTGTCGTCAGAAAACCGATTCCACTTGCAAGCCGAATTCAGGCAGGAAACCTCATGACCGACGCGTTCGAACTCCCCAGCACTAGCGTCGCTAAAGGCCTCATCGCGAGCAAGCTCGCTCCCACAGGGATATGCGATCACCTGTGGGAGCGAGCTTGCTCGCGATGAGGCCAGTGCAGACAACTACAAGGTTGACTGTGGAGCGACTCCGGCACAGTCTGCCTGCTCCATTTTTTGCGAGAGGAGACAGTCAATGCCCTTCGTTACGGTTGATGGACAACCCCTTCACTACCTTGATCAAGGCAATGGCCCTGCCGTTCTACTGGCTGGCAGCTACCTGTGGGACCAGACCATGTGGGCGCCGCAGATCGCCGCGCTTTCGCAGCACTACCGAGTGATCGCTTTGGATCTGTGGGGCCATGGTGAATCCGGGCGTATGCCCGAGTGCACACAGTCGCTGGATGACATTGCGCGCCAGGCACTGGCGCTGCTTGATCACCTGGACATCGACCGTGTCACGCTGGTCGGTCTCTCGGTCGGCGGTATGTGGGGCGTGCGTCTGGCGCTGTCGGCGCCGCAGCGCATCAACGGTCTGGTGCTGATGGACACCTACGTCGGCGTCGAGCCGGAACCGACTCGCCAGTACTATTTCTCGCTGTTCAAACAGATCGAAGACACCGGCGTGATCGCACCGCAGCTGCTCGATATCGTCGTGCCGATCTTCTTCCGTCCGGGCATCGACCCGCAGTCGGCGCTGTATCAGGATTTCCGCGCCAAATTGGCCGCGCTGCCGCCGGAGCGTCTGCGCGAGAGCATCGTGCCAATGGGGCGGATTACGTTTGGGCGGGATGATCTGTTGCCGCGTCTGGGCGAGTTGAATCCTGAGACCACGCTGCTGATGTGTGGCGATCAGGACAAACCGCGGCCGCCATCGGAGACGAGGGAGATGGCCGAGTTGATTGGTTGCCCGTATGTACTGGTGCCGGAGGCGGGACATATCTCTAACCTAGAGAATCCGCAGTTCGTGACAGCGGCTTTGCTGAAGTTTTTGGCTGAGAGAACTTAATCGGTTCTGCTGACGCCTTCGCGAGCAGGCTCGCTCCCACAGGGGAATGCATTCCAATGTGGGAGCGGTTCTGCTCGCGAAGGGGCCGGTGAATTCACTTCGGCCCGAGAATTTGCACCAACTTGTCCGGCGACGGTGCGCCTTGCTGTTGTTGCAGCTCGCCCTTGTCGTCCATGTAGAAAATCGCCGGGGTGGCCTGCAGCTCCAGGTCTTCCATCAACTGCATGTTCGCCGCCAGTTTCGCCTGAATCGCCGGTGGCACGTTTTTCAGGGCTTTTAGTGAGCTGTCCTTGCCTGACTTCTCATGGTCTTCCAGGGCTTTCTGCGGATCCTTGGCGGCCAGCAGCGCAGCTGATTTGCCCGGGCTGTCTTCGCGAATGATGCCGACCATGATGTGCCGCAACTGCACCTTGCCCGCCTTGACCCATGGCCGCGCCTGTTCCCAGAACATGTTGCAGTAAGGGCAATTCGGATCGCTGAACAGGTAGACGACACGCGGCGCATCTTTCTTCCCGTCACCGATCCAGTTGCTGGCTTCCATCTTGCCCCAGATTTCCTTGGCCATCGGTGCATAAACCAGCTTCTGCAGCGGCGCGCTGCTCAGGTCGTTGCCGTCGGCGTCATACAAATTGCCGAGCAGCACGTGCTTGCCATCCGGGGTCAGGTACAACGCCATGCCCCGGTTCTGGTACTGCGCCGCGTAACCACGCAAGCCGTCGGGTGCGTCGAATTCGCCGACGATTTTCGCGCCCTTGGCTTCGATTTTCTTGATCGCTTCGGGCAATTCTTCGGCGGCCTGCACTGACGGTAAATGCAGTAGGGCGGCACCCAGGGTCAACGTCAGCAGGTGGCGGAGGCGGGGCATGGCAGTTTCCTTGAAGAGGTGGCCGGTGCGGCAGGATTCGGGGTGTCGAAGTTTTCCAGGGCGCGGGCCAGGCTGGCTTCCGACAGCTCACCCAGATGGCTGCCCAGCAGGCGACCGTCGGGGCTATAGAACAGCGTAGTCGGCAACGCCATGGAGCCGACAGCCTGACCCAATCGGCCACCGCCGTCGAACAGCACGTTGGACAGGCTCAGGCCCTGGGTTTCCAGAAAAGTACTGACGCTTTGCATGCTTTCAGCCTGGTTGACGAACAGGAACGTCAGGTCCGGGCGGTGTTGCTGGGCGTTTTCCAGTACCGGCATTTCCCGACGGCACGGCGGACACCAGGTGGCCCAGAGATTGATTACCAACGGGCCGCCCTTGTAGTCGGCCAATTGCACGGTTTCACCGGCGGCATTGCGCAGGGTAATTTCCGGCAGGCGTGTGCCTTGTTCGTAAATCGTCAGGGAGAAGGTCGCCAGCAACCAGAACGCCAAACCGCTGGCCACGCCAAAGCCCAGCGGCCGGCGCAAGCCCGGGCGACGCCAGCCTCGATACAACGCGGCCAGCAGCAGCACGATCACACCCGGCCAGGCGAGGAAACCGCCGTCGCGCAGGTCGATGATCTGCCAGGGGTCATCGCGATAATGGGCCCAGTAAACGGCCACGAAACCGACCCGGGCGGCCAGCATGCCCAGCAGGAACAGGCTGAACAGCACCGACTCCGGATTCTCGCCGCCGCGCTTGGCCGCCCGCCAGCCGACGAAGGTCGCCAGCGCCAGGGCACTGATCAGCAGCAGGTGATTAAGCGCGATGGCAAAAGTGCCGAGGGTAAAGGTCAGCATTAACGGGCGTCTCGGGTGGTGGTCCAGCGTTGCAGGAAGGTGCCGGCATCAACCTCACCGGTGATGCGCTGGTTGCGACGCTCGATGCCGTCGGCGCCGATCCACAGCAGGCTCGGTGGCCCCGGCACTTTATAACGGCCGAGCAGTTCGCGGCTGGCGGCATTGTCGGCGGTGACGTCCAGCCGTAGCAAGCGCACATCGCTCAAGGCTTCCAGCACGTGAGGTTTGCCGAACACCTGTTTTTCCATGACCTTGCACGACACGCACCAGTCGGCGTAGTAGTCCAGCAGCACCCATTGGCCTTGAGCCTGTGCCGCGTCGAGTTCCCGTTGCAGAGCTGCCGGGTCCTTGATCGTGGTGAATGCGTCGTGGCCGACCGGGTTTGCGGCGTTGCTGGAATTTGAAGCGCTGTAGACCTGCAATGGCTTCAACAAGTCGTCACCGCCGCCGGCGGCACCGATCATCAGCAGGCTGCCCCACACACCGAGCAATAGTGAGCTGGCGCCGAACACATGGGCTACGCGACCGAAACCTTCCGACTGTTTCCAGGCGCTGTACGCGGCAATCAGCAGCAACGCACCGCACAAACCAATCCACAGGGATTCATCCAGCACCGGACGCAGCATCAATAACGCGGTGGCGAGGAACAGGAAGCCAAACACACCCTTGAGCAGGTTCATCCAGGCGCCGGGTTTGGGCAGGAAGCGATTGCCGACGGTCACCAGCAACAACAGCGGCACACCGATGCCGATGCCCATGGCGAACAGAATCAGCCCGCCATGCAGCGCATTGCCGCTTTGAGCGATGTAGAGCAAGGCGCCCGCCAGCGGGGCGGTCATGCACGGACCCACCAGCAAACCGGACAAGGCCCCCAACACACCAGCACCGAACAGGCTGCCGCCGCGCTGATTGCGCGAGACATTTTCCAATCGATCACGCACAGCCACCGGCAGTTGCAACTCGAAGAAGCCGAACATCGGCAATGCCAGCAATACAAACACAGCCGCGAAACTGCCCAGCAACCAAGGGTTCTGCAACAACGCCTGCAGGTTCGCTCCGAGCAGCGCGGCCAGAACGCCCATCGCCGCATACACCAGCGCCATGCTCACGACGTAGCTGGTGGCCAAGGCGAAACCGCGCTTGGGCGTGGCGCCACTGCCGACGATCAAACCGGCCAGAATCGGCAGCATCGGCAACGAGCAAGGCGTGAAGGCCAGCAACAGCCCAAGACCGAAGAACACCAGCAAGCTCCAGCCCAGCGCCCGTTGTTGCAGGTCGCTGGCCAAGGCTTGATCCGGCGCTTCGTCTGTCGCAGAGATAGTCGATTTACCACCCAGATCCACGACCTGAGTTTGCGGTGGATAACACAAACCGGCATCGGCACAGCCCTGGAAGCCCACTTTGATTTGACCCGTGGCACCTGCCGGAATCTTCAGTTCCAGGCCTTGGCGATAGACCTGCTGTTCGCCAAAAAACTCATCGCTGTGCGCTTCGCCTTCAGGTAATACGGGATGGTGCTCAGCGGGCAAACCATCGAACTTCAGGCGTTTCTGATAAAGGTAATACCCGTCGGTGATCTGCCAGTAGAGCTGTGTTTCGCCCGATTCAAGGCGTTCGGAAGTGAAAACGAATGCCTTTTCCACGGGCAAAAATTCAGGTTTGGTCTCGAACGGATTGGTCCCTGCCTGGGCCACACCCGAGATCAAGAGAACCAAAAATAGAAACAGTCGACGCATGGGTAAGCCTTATCCCTGTGCAAGTGAGGTGCACAATGGGAGGCGGCGATTAACCGATGATTAACCGTGTCCATGGGGCAAGTAACAGCGCGTGCGCTGTGCCGAACCTCGGTGAATCCTCAGTCTCTCAATAGCCCAGGCCAGGAGACATCATCGATTTTTTTCGGGCCGGTTTCTGCTCGATTGTCCTTTATGTTGTACCTGATGTATTCGTTGTTGGTCAGAAAGATATAGTAGTAAGAGTCGATAAGGGGGGCGTCGTTTTGCACGGCTGTTATGATTCGGTTTTTATACGGTGCTAATCCTGGCCAAGAGTCAGGTGTTATCGGTGCTCGTGTTACTTTTTTTGTTGTTTGATTGATGATGATGTAGTGCCCGTCATTTGTCAGGAACCGGAATAAGTACTTGGGTGCAAAAACTTCCCACCACGTACCGGCAACGATGCGATCAAAGTAAGGAAGTAGTTGATGCCATAGGGAGTTTTCAAGGCGATAGTTTCCGGTCACTTTGTCAAGATCCTGGTCGTACTTACAGACCATTGGCGTGCTGCTGTCATAATAAAATAGCCACAAAATGTCATCCCCGCCGCCCCCGGAACCCCCCAGCGCGCTGGACGTGAATCCGAAACGCAGGTTTTTGACGTGAGCGTGAAAGCTTCCCCAGTTACTGGATGTGATATCGGCGGGATATCCCTCTTCGACCTTGTTTTCAGCGAGATCAAAACGTGAATATTGATTGGTATCTTTGAAGAAGAAGTAAATTTTATCTTTTCCTGCGCGCCAGTCGACGGCAACAAAGTTCTTAAGTGTTGGCATGATCTGATTCCTTTCAGTCAGGTTAAGTTTCTTTTCAATGATGAAATAGTGTTTTTTTTTGATTGAGGGTTGGTTTGGGTGGGTGCCGGGTTTAGATTATCGCGATGTAATGCACTTTTGTATGTTTTTTATGGGGTGTTTGTTTCGGTTTGAAACCGGGTTGTTTGATGCCAACTAAGCAAAGCGCTCAAATGACGAGGCGATTATCAAATACCCCTCTGATACGCTGGTGCGATGCCTGAATGGAAGACCCTGCTTCTCGTCGGCGGTGGGCCTTGCCATAATTGCGGCTTAATCCTGACCTGCTTCACTCGCGTTTTTGCTCATGGAGCGCCCATGCACGTACTGGTTTGCGAAGACGATGAGCTGATTGCCAGCGGCATCGTTGCCGGCCTCACCGCCCAGGGCTTGACGGTCGAGCACGTGGCCACGGCGTCCGCTGCCCGGGCGATGCTCAAGGTCGCCGAGTTCGACGTGATGGTGCTCGACCTGGGCTTGCCTGATGAAGACGGCCTGAAGCTGTTACAGCAGTTGCGCCATCATGGTCTGGAGATTCCAGTGCTGATTCTTACGGCCCGGGACTCGGTCACCGACCGCGTCGACGGTTTACAAGCCGGCGCTGACGATTACCTGCTCAAGCCTTTCGACCTGCGCGAACTCGCCGCGCGTCTGCACACCCTGCTACGACGGGTGGCGGGGCGCAGCGTCAACCTGATCGAGCACGGCCGTCTGACCTACGACCCGAGCAGTCGCGAAACCATGCTCGGCGGCCAGCCGGTGGACCTGTCCCGTCGTGAGCAGTCGCTGTTGCAGGCTTTGCTGCATAACCGGGGCCGGGTGCTGTCCACCGAGCAACTCAAAGACAGCGTCTATGGCTTCAATGACGAACTGGAAAGCAACGCCCTCAACGTGCATATCCATCACCTGCGGCGCAAACTCGGCAATGGCATTGTCGAGACGGTGCGCGGCCTGGGCTATCGCCTGGGGCCGGCCGATGGCGCAGAGGAATTGAAAAAGTGATGAGCCTGCGTTTGCGCCTGAGCCTGACACTCGGCGCCGCTTTTGCCCTGATCTGGGCCCTGGCGGCGGCCTGGATGCTCAGCGACCTGCGCAACCAGATGATGTTTTCCCTCGACCAGCGGCTGGTGGCCTCGGCACGCATGGTGGCCGGCCTGATGGAGCAATTGCCGGCGTTGCCGAGCAAGGGCGAGGGCACCCATTTCAGCGCTGAACAACTGAACCTCCCCGGCGGCATGGCCTGCCAGGTCAGTTCATTGCGCGGCGAAATCCTCGCCCGCAGTCACACCGATCCGCAACAAACCCTGGAAGCCGAGAAAATGGGCTTCCACGACCAGATGATCGACGGTGCACCGTGGCGCAGTTTCACTCTGGCCCGCGGCGACGTGCGCATCACCACCGCCGACCGGCAGATCGAGCGTGAGGCGCTGAACATGTCGATCCTGCTGGCGGCTTCGGTGCCGGTGGGCGTCGCCTTGCTCGGTTGCCTGTGCCTGCTCTGGCTGGGGATCGGCCAGGGGCTGGCGCCACTCAACCGCATGCGCGATGCCTTGATGCGCCGCAGCGCCGACTCCCTGGAACCTTTGCAGATCCAACCGCTGCCCAGTGAACTGCAACCGTTGCTGGACACCCAGAATCAGCTGTTCCAACGGATCGGCAAGACCATCGAACGGGAACGCCGCCTGACCGGTGACGCCGCCCACGAATTGCGCAGCCCGCTGACGGCGATCAAGACCCATCTGCAAGTGGCGCGCATGACCGAAGGCGTGGCCCGGGATCAGTCCCTGGCCCGGGCCGAAGAGGGCGCCGATCGCCTGCACCGGACCCTTGAGCAGTTGTTGCTGCTGGCGCGGGTCGAGGGCAGTCTGTCGTTCGATGACGGCGTGCAATGCAGCGCCGAGCAGGTGGCGAAACTGGCGATTCAGGACGCCGCCAGTGGTGATCGCCAGCGAATCAAGCTGCAGATGCCGAGCAAATTCTCCGATGCACCGGTGCAAATGCCGGCAGTTTTGTCGATCGCGGCGTTGCGCAACCTGTTGGACAACGCCCTGCGTCATACCCCTGGCGAAGGGGCGGTGGAGCTGAGCCTGGAAACTACTGGCAGTCGTGTGCACTTTTTGGTCCGCGACCACGGCCCGGGGATTGCGGAAGACGATCTGCAACACCTGACCCAACGCTTCTGGCGCAACGGCCAGAGCACCGGCTGCGGCCTCGGTCTGGCGATAGTTCAAGCGATTGTCCAGCGTTGCGGCTGTACATTGCATTTCGACAGTCGGCCGGATGGGTTGCGGGTTGAGCTGACCATGCCGTTGCAACCCATCTAACAAACAACACATCAAAAGTAACTTCTCTCCATTAGCCGCGCGGCTCGAACGGGGCTATCGTCCCCGGCAGCTTTTTCTCAATGGATTGAGGTAACAGCGCCATGGATGCACCCCTACACATTTGCAAGGCAACCCCCGCCGACGCCGGCATCATCAGCCGGATCGTCGAGCGCTCCATTCGCGTGGGTTGCGCGCTCGACCATCGCAACGATCCGCTAACCGTCGCCACCTGGACCCACAACAAAACCATCGAACACGTCCAGCCTTGGCTGACCGACCCGCGGTTGTACCTGAACATCGCCCTGTTGCAGGACAAACCGGTCGGCGTAGCGATGGCTGCGATCAGCGGCAAGGTCGCGTTTTGTTACGTGCAACCGGAATGGTTTCGTCGCGGGGCCGGGCAAGCGCTGGTGCACGACCTCGAAGGCTGGTTGACTGATCAGGGTTTGCGCCAGGCACGACTGAACAGCACCCGCACCAGCGAAGCCTTTTATCGTCATTTGGGTTACCAGCCTTGCGCCAAAACCTTCGCCGTAGCCGGGCTCCACGCCATTCCCATGCACAAAACGCTGACATCATCTTCATAGAAAGCTGATCGAGGGTCTAAATCCTCGGCGCCCTGATGCGTTTCCAGAACAGGAAAACCTTATTGAGGGGTCGAGAGATGTCAGTCGCTACCAGCCTTATGGAAGATCAGTCGGCCCGGATCACTCCGGTGCCGGCCGAGACGCTTTATCAGTTCAACGAATCGCCGCTGCTGGCCCGTCAAAACCAGCAGGAATCGAATGCCCGCAGCTATCCGCGACGCATTCCCCTGGCCCTCAAACGTGCCAAGGGCATTTATGTCGAAGACGTTGAAGGCCGCCGTTTCATCGACTGCCTGGCCGGCGCCGGGACGTTGGCCCTTGGGCACAACCATCCGGTGGTGATCGAAGCGGGGTGGCGCGCATTTGCGGGTTGGCCAGCCAGACGATTTCCTGGCTGACCACTGCCAGGGTGCCGGTCACGCAGACGATCAGTACGAAAAACCAGATCGGCAATGCCAGCCAGCTATGGACCAGAAACCAGAGTTTTGAACGGGATTTCTTCGACATGATTAAAGGTCTTGTTTCGATGAGAGGGCCGTGGCTTTTGCCTGCGCGGGCGACTGCATCTAAATAAGACGGATGAGCATCGAAAATCCCGAAGGGGGATGTGAAAGAAAATGTTTCGCGATATCGCTTGGCTGGTTTCTGTAGGAGCAAAGCTTGCTCGTAATTGCTCTCTGTCATTCAACATTGATGTTGACTGGGCTACCGCTATCGCGAGCAAGCTTTGCTCCTACAGAGTCATGAGCGTTGTGTACTTGCGCTGATCCAACACGAAACCTGGCGGTATGAACCGCCAGCATAGCTGTGGGGCGCAGCGATCAGAGCAGGAAACCCAGCACTTCGGCGAGCAGCAGTTCGGGGGCTTCTTCGGCGATGTAATGGCCGGCGGGCAGCGCCTTGCCACGGACGTCGGTGGCGACGTGTTGCCATTCCTTGAGCGGCTCGAAACAACGCCCGACCGTGCCTTCTGCGCCCCATAGCACCAGCAACGGCAGATTCAGATGACGGCCGACTGCGATATCGGCGCGGTCATGCTCCAGATCCGTGCTGGCGCTGGCGCGATAATCCTCGCAGATACCGCGCGCGGTGCCCGACAGTTTCAGGCAGCGCAGGTACTCAGCGAATGCTTCCGGCGTGAACGGTTTGAGCCCGGCGCTGCGACTGCCCATCACGCTGCGAAGATAAGATTCTGGATCCGCTTCAATCAATGTTTCCGGCAACGGTGCCGGGCGGATCAGGAAAAACCAGTGCCAGTAGGCGCGGGCAAAGGCTTCGTTGGTTTGCGCGTACATCGACAGGGTGGGCGCGATGTCGAGAAGCACCATGCGTTGCACGGCAGCGGGATGGTCGAGGGCCAGGCGATGGGCAACGCGGGCGCCACGGTCGTGGGCCAGCACCGAGAACTGTTCGAAGCCCAGGGACTTCATCAGCTCCACGCCGTCCTTGGCCATTTCGCGTTTGGAGTAATGGGTGTGGTGATCGTTGGCCGGCGGTTTGCTGCTGTCGCCGTAACCGCGCAGGTCGGCGGCGATGACGGTGAAGTGCTCGGCCAGTTGTTCGGCGATTTTGTGCCAGATGACGTGGGTCTGCGGGTGACCGTGCAATAACAGCAGGCCCGGCCCGCTGCCGCCGATGCGGTAGGCAATGTCCACACCGTTGACGTGGCGCTGGTCTTTCAGGAATCCGGCGAACATGGATGACTCCTTGTAGTAGTTGCCTGCATCCTGAAATCGTTGCGCGCTTATGGCAAGGCGCAAAGCGTGGTGCGCTTGTTCATGAAGTGTGTTCGAGGGGGGGTTGTTGTTTGGGATGCCGCCTTCGCGAGCAGGCTCGCTCCCACAATGGATGTGTGAATACCGTCCACTGTGGGAGCGAGCTTGCTCGCGATGAGGCCTTAACATTCACCGCAAAACTCAACCCTTTTGAAACATCTCCTTCGCCCGCTGCTCAATCTGCTCCTGAGTCAGGTCTTCCTTGCGCGTGGCCAGAAACCACAGATGCCCATAGGGATCCTTCAAGGTCCCCGAGCGGTCGCCATAAAACTGATCCTTGACCTCGGACACCACCGTGCCACCGGCGGCAATCGCCTGTTTGTAAGACTTGTCCACATCGTTCACATACAGATGCAGGCCCACAGACGGCGCCTTGCCCGGATTGCTCAGCGGGCCCTGATCGCAAGGTGTGCCAAGCATGATCGGGCAATCGCCGATGCGCAGTTCGGCGTGGCCGATGCCGCCATCGGGCATGGACAGACGCATGACTTCGGTGGCGCCAAAGGCTTTCTTGTAGAACTCGATGGCTTCGGCTGCTTTTTGAATGCCCAGATAAGGCGTGATGCTGTGATAACCCTCTGGAATGGGTTTGACGCTCATGGTGGTTCTCCCTGTTTTTTGTTTTGGGATGAAGGTGGTCCTTCGCCGATTTACAACCTATGAAGAGTAGTAGGAGCTGCCGAAGGCTGCGATCTTTTGACCTTGGCTGCGGTGCGGCCGACGAAAAATCAAGATCAAAAGATCGTCCGAACGCGGCCCGAGCCTTCGGCAGCTCCTACAGGGTGTAAGGCATAACAACGCCACTGTTCAGCCATCAACAGCGAAGCAGCAGATTGCCCGGGTTTTCTCATCGAAAACACCTTTGAACGGCCCTGAACGCCCCGAAAAAATTGGTTCGGACGGTCAGGCACAGAAGCTGCAATGCCCTCTGGTAAACACTGGTACCGAGAGCCTTGTACGCCTGAATCTGCCGTTTATCCGATCAATCCACCGGCCGCCCATCGGATCGCCAACGAAGCCGAAGCCTTGCGCGTCGCCGAACGCATTGCCGCGGTGTTGCAGGAACAAGACGCCGAGCGCGATCGCACCCGCCAGGTGCCCGCCGAGATCGTCGACCTGTATTCCAACAGCGGTTTGTGGGGCATTAGCGTGCCGAAAGCATTTGGCGGCGCGCAGGTGTCCTACGCGGTGTTGGCGCAGGTCATCGCGATCATCTCGGCGGCCGATCCGTCCCTGGGGCAAATCCCGCAAAACCACTATTGCCTGCTCGAAGACATTCGCCTGCAAGGCACGCCTGAGCAGCAAGCGCACTTCTTCGGGCTGGCGCTGCAAGGTCACCGATTTGCCAATGCCTTGTCGGAAACCGGCGGCAAGCATGTGCAGGATATTCAGGCGACCCTCCGCCGTTACGGCGACGGCCATGTGATCAACGGTCGCAAAGGTTATTGCACCGGTTCGCTCTACGCCCACTGGCTGGCGGTGCTGGCGCTGGACGAAGAGCAGAAGGGCCAGTTGGCCTTTGTCGAGCGCGGCACCCAAGGGCTGGTGATCGTCGACGATTGGGACAGCATCGGTCAGCGCACCACCTCCAGCGGCACGGTGCTGGCTGAGGACCTGCACGTCTCGGCGTTCAATCTGTTCCCGACGTATCGCTCTTATGAAACACCCACCCTGGCGGGCCCGTTCGCGCAGTTGACCACCGCGGCCATTGACGCCGGCATCGCCCGTGCGGCCCTGCGAGACACCATCACATTCGTTCAGCAATTCGCCCGGCCGTGGATCGACGCGGGTGTGGAAAAGGCCAGTGAAGATCCGCTGACCATCATTCAGGTCGGTGGCCTGGAGATTCGTCTGGAAGCGGCCGAAGCCTTACTGGAACGAGCCGGTTGGGCGCTCGATGCCGCACGTTCGGCGCCAGACGAAGACAACGTCGCGCAAGCCTCATTGGCCGTCGCCAAAGCCAAAGTACTGACCACCGAAATCGCCATCGAGGCCAGCAACAAGCTCTTCGAGCTCGGCGGCACCCGCTCGACCCTGAAGAAGCACAACTTCGACCGTCACTGGCGCAACGCCCGTGTCCATACCCTGCACGACCCGGTGCGCTGGAAGTACCAGGTGGTCGGCAACGGGCTGCTCAATGGCGTCAAGCCACCGCGTCACGACTGGTCCTGATCATGGCCGAGCTGCTGAAAAATATTTATTGGGCCGACATTGCCCAGGCCTGCCTCGACACCCTGAGCATGCTCGGTGCCGCCCTCGGTTTTACCGTGGTGCTGGGGCTGCCGCTGGGCGTGGTGCTGTTCCTCACCGGTAAGCGCCAATTGCATGAAGCGGTCGGGGTTTATCGGGTGCTGTCGGTGATCGTGAACACGCTGCGCTCGCTGCCGTTCATCATTTTGCTGATCGTGCTGATTCCCCTGACCACGCTGTTGGTGGGCACTTCGCTCGGCGTGCCGGGGACGATCCCGCCGCTGGTGGTCGGTTGCACGCCGTTCTTCGCGCGGCTGGTGGAAACCGTGTTGCGTGAAGTCGATCGCGGGGTCGTGGAGGCGACCCAGGCCATGGGCGGCAACACCTGGCAAATCATCCGCCATACCTTGTTGCCCGAAGCGCGGGGAGGGTTGCTGGCGGCGGTTACGGTGACCGCGATTGTGCTGGTGGATTACACGGCAATGGCCGGCGTGATTGGTGGCGGTGGTCTTGGCGACCTGGCGATCCGCTACGGCTATCAGCGTTTTCAGACCGATGTGATGGTGGTCACCGTGGTGCTTTTGCTGATCCTGGTCCAGGCCCTGCAAATGACCGGCGACCGACTGGTGGCGCGCTACAGCCGACGATAAACAGTTCGATTCAATCATTAAAAATCGGCCCAACGTCCACCCTACGACGGCCACTCAATCTGCCTAGGAGCACAGCATGAAAAAGACCCTGGCCATTCTGGCTGCCGTCCTGTCGTTCAACGTTCACGCCAACGAGAAACTCATCGTCGGCGCCACCCCGGTGCCGCACGCGGAAATCCTCGAATTCGTCAAACCGGCCCTGGCCAAGGAAGGCGTGGACCTGGACATCAAAGTCTTTACTGACTTTATCCAGCCCAACCAGCAATTGGCCTTGAAGAACCTCGACGCCAACTATTACCAGTACCGACCGTTCCTCGATGACTTCAACAAAACCCGCCATACCGATCTGGTGCCGGTGGTCGGTGTGCACATTGAACCGTTTGGCGCTTACTCGACCAAGATCAAAAACATCGCCGAACTGAAGGATGGCGCCACTGTATCGATCCCCAATGACCCGGTGAACACTGGCCGTGCACTGGTTCTGCTAGACGAAGCCGGCCTGATCAAACTCAAGGACCCGAGCAACACCCAGGCCACTCAGCGCGACATCATCGAAAACCCCAAACACCTGAAAATTCGTGAACTGGAAGGTGCGCTACTGGCACGTTCGGTGAGCCAGGTGGACCTGGCGTTTGTCTTCGCCAACTACGCCCTGGAAGCGGGGATTGATACCAACAGCGCGTTGATCGTCGAGAAGGGCAAGAGTCTGTACATCGAGTTTCTGGTCGCGCGGCCGGACAACATCAATGATCCAGGCTTGCAGAAATTGGCCAAAGCGTTGAATTCCGATGAGGTTCGGCAGTTCATTTTGACCCGCTACAAAGGACAGATTGCGCCGGGGTTCTAAAACCTCATCGACTGACAGGCCGCTTTCGCGAGCAGGCTCGCTCCCACACTGGATTTGTGAACGCCACAGATCAAATGTGGGAGCGAGCCTGCTCGCGAAGGCCGCAACGCTATTTCGGATCAGCCTTCGTTTCAAGAAGCTGCGCCCCCGGCCCCTGTTCCCCCAACACATCGCCAAAATTGCGCAACGGACATGCCTCCATCGACAGGCACCCACACCCAATGCAGCCATTGAGCCGATCCCGCAGCAAGGTCAGCTGATTGATCCGCTCATCCAGATCCCGACTCCACTGCGCCGACAACACCTTCCAGTCCGCCGCCGTCGGGGCGTGGTTATCCGGCAGGGACTTGAGCGCCTCGCCAATCTCCGCCAACGGAATACCCAATCGCTGAGCCACTTTGATCAACGCCACCCGCCGCAACACTTCCCGTGGATAACGCCTCTGGTTGCCCTGGTTGCGATTACTTTTGATCAAACCCTTGGATTCGTAAAAGTGCAGTGCGGTGACCGCGACGCCGCTGCGCGCAGCCAATTGGCCGACGGTGAGTTCCTTGTGCAGATTTTCCGAGGTGATCATTTAAAAAATGCCCCTTGACCTCAAGTTAACTCGAGGTTTTACCCTGCAAGCCTTCGGATCGCAAGATCCGGCTTACAGGTGAGTGGGGACTATTCATGCAAGCACTAGAGAAAAATCGCAGCTTCACCCAATTGATTGAATTCGAGATCGAACCTCATCAACAGCCCGCACTGGTGTCGGCGCTGTCGAAGCAGACCGAACGTCTAGCCCAGGGCTACAGCGGTTTTCTGAGTGCCAGCATCCAGGCCAGCGACGATGGCCGGCGGGTGCTCAATTACCTGCAATGGCAAACTCGCGAGGCGGGAGAAGCCGCGTTTCAAAGCTTTGAAAGCGGCGAGCAGGATTTCTGGCAGCTGATCCGTGCTCATCAAGCGAAAACCGTGACCTTCGGCTCGTTCCAGGTGCTGCACAGCCTGGAACGCAGCCACGACAACGCGCTGCACTGCAATCTGGTGGGTTAGATCGACAGCTGCATGACACGCTCGCCTTGAAGGTTTTCCGTGGGGCGGCGCTTGTTTACCGCCAGTTCGCCGATCTTGATCAGTCGCGTGCGGGTTACGTTGCGGCTCAGCCCCAGCAGCGCAGCGGTGTGCACCTGGTTGTAATGGCTGAAACGATAGGCGGCTCGCAGCAACGCGTCTTCGACTTTCTCGTGCAGCGCCCCGGCCTGTTCTTCGAAGAGTTTTTGAAAGGCCCGTTCGAGCAGGGCTTCCGGTGAATCGTTGACGTTGCTGTGGTAATCGTCCTGGCGCTCGATGCGCATGTTCGACAGCCGCAGGTCGTCGCGTTCGATCACGCCGTTACGGCAGATCAATAGGGTGTGGTGAATGACGTTTTCCAGTTCGCGGATGTTGCCCGGCCAACTGTAGCTGCGCAGTTTCAGTTCGGCCTCTTTGCTGATGGTGATGGTGCCGTAACCGAGGCGCTGGCTGTAGGCTTCGACGAAGTGTCGGGTCAGCGGCAGGATGTCGCCGGGGCGGTCGCGCAGCGGGCTCAATTCCAGGCTGACCACGTCGAGGCGGTAGTACAAGTCCTCGCGGAAATGCCCGGCGTTGATGGCTTTCTCCAGTTGCACGTTGGTCGCGGCCAGCACGCGCACGTTGATGGGGATGCTCTTGCGCGAACCCAGTCGCACCACTTCACGCTCCTGCAACACCCGCAACAACTTGACCTGAATCGCCATCGGCAAATCGCCGATTTCATCGAGGAACAACGTGCCGCCGTCGGCCTCCTCGAACCATCCGGCCTTGGCGCTCAGCGCCCCGGTGAAGGCACCTTTTTCATGGCCGAACAACTCGGCCTCCACCAGGGATTCGGAGAACGCGCCGCAGTTCACCGCCACGAATGGCCGGTTACGCCGGGCGCTGAGGTTGTGGATATGCCGCGCCACCAGTTCCTTGCCGGTGCCGGTTTCGCCGATGATCAGCACGCTGGCTTCACTCGGTGCGACTTGTTGAATGTGGGCGAGCAAGGCCTGGGATTTCGGGTCTTCGAACACCTGCGCCGTGGCGCGGATCGAGGTGGCCAGAGCGGGCGAGGGCGGTAAGGTCAGCAGTTGCATGGGCAGGCTCCATGAATAGAAGGCTATGAATAGAAAGTCGGGATCGGCAGGGACTGGTTCAGTGCCCAGTCACCCAGTTCATGGAGTTTGTAATCCACCGGGTCGTGCAGGGTTTGCGTGCGCAGGTTGCGCCAGTGGCGGTCCAGTCGCAGTGAGGCATGAGTTGAACGGGCGCCGGTCACTTCGAACAACCGGCTACAGAGTTCCAGACCATTGCGAGTGGCGGCGACCTTGGCCGTGGCGATGGCGTTAGCCAGGTGTCCACGTTCTTCGGCGCTGAGGTTCGGGCCTTTGGCCCAGGCCTTGTCGAGCAGCCCGGCAGCGCGCTCCACCAGCAGTCGAACACTTTCGAGGGCGACCCAAAACTCGCCATAGTGGCCGAGTACATAAGGATCCTGACGCACATCCTGAGCGCTGGATTTGTGCCACGGACGGGTTTCGGTGAGGGTGTATTGCCGCGCTTCTTCGAAGGCACCTTCGGCGATGCCGAGGAACATGTGCGTGAACGTCAGTTGGGCAATCAACGGCCGAAGGCAGGCGAATGGCGTACTCAGCGGACCCGGATCGAGCAGCAGTTCCGACTCTTCGACCCGCACCCGTTCGAACGTCGCACTGCCGCTGTCGGTCTGGCGCTGGCCCATGTTGTTCCAGTCGTTGTGCAAGGTGATGCCGCTGCGACCGCTGGGAATCGCGGCGATCAACAGCTTGCCGCCAGCGCTTTCGTCGACGGCGGAGGCGATCAGCATTTGCGAATCGCTGGCGCCGGAGCAGAAGCTTTTCTTGCCGGAAAACTCACGCCAGCCACCGAGGTTTTTCACCACGGTGCGGGTGTCCAGCGGGTTGAGGGCGTTGCCCCAGAACCAGTTCTTGCGCGCGGTCTGTTCGAACCATGGCTGCCACTGCTCGGGCCGGGCGAACAGGCGCACGGTGGCGAGCATCAGGTGATGGAAGCCGAAAACATGGGCTATCGAGCTGTCGACTTTGGCGAACTCGCGCACGATGGTCAGGGTTTCACTCCAGCTGGCGCCGAGGCCGCCGTACTGGACGGGAATGCTTAAGGCGAGCAGACCGCTGTGGCGCAACGCGTCACGTTCAGCTTTGGGCGTACCGCCACGTTCATCGCGCTCGACAGCGGTCAGGGCAAACTCGGCCGCCAATCGGCGAGCGGTGTGCAAGGGGGATATCAGGGCGCTTTGCGGCTTGGCAGTCACGCGGGGTTCCTCATAAAAATCGACGCAATCCCCTGTGGGAGCGAGCCTTTGTGGCGAGGGAGCTTGCTCCCGCCGGACTGCGAAGCAGTCCCTGAACAGTCCGGCGCGGTATGTATGAAATCCGCATCAACCGGTCTACGACTGCTTCGCAGCCGAGCGGGAGCAAGCTCCCTCGCCACAAGATTCCTGTCCTTCAGAGAGGTTCTTCAGGCCGTGGCTTTAGCCGGCAGCACATCATTGGCAATCATTTCGCCAAACGGCCCGGTAAGGTTGGTAACCCCGCGTCCGGCAAGGCTGGCGTACGGCTCAGGCAACAGCGGGAACACCAGCTCGGCAAAGCGATAAGCCTCTTCGAGGTGCGGATAGCCGGAGAAGATGAAGCTCTCGATTCCCATATCCGCGTACTCCTTGATTCGCGCCGCCACTTGCTGCGGATCGCCCACCAACGCCGTCCCGGCACCGCCGCGTACCAGGCCGACACCGGCCCACAGGTTGGGGGATATTTCCAGGTTGTCGCGGCGCCCGTCATGCAACGCCGCCATGCGCCGCTGACCTTCTGAATCGAAACGCGAGAACGACTTCTGCGCGGCCGCGATGGTCTCGTCGCTGATGTGCTCGATGAGTTTATCCGCGGCTTTCCAGGCCTCTTCGGCGGTCTCGCGAACGATCACGTGCAAGCGAATCCCGAACTTCACCGTGCGACCGTTTCGCGCTGCGCGCTCACGCACATCGGCCAGTTTTTCCGCCACGGCGGCCGGTGGTTCGCCCCACGTCAGGTAGACATCAACCTGCTCGGCGGCCAGTTCATGGGCGGCCTCGGAAGAGCCACCGAAGTACAGCGGTGGATAGGGTTTCTGCACCGGCGGATACAGCGCCTTGGCGTTCTGCACTTGCAGGTGCTTGCCTTCGAAATCCACCGATTCGCCTTGCAGCACCCGGCGCCAGATTTTCAGGAATTCGTCGGTCACTTCGTAGCGTTCGCTGTGATCGAGGAAGATGCCGTCGCCACGGTTTTCATCCGGGTCACCGCCCGTGACCACGTTGATCAGCAAGCGGCCATTGGACAGTCGATCCAGTGTCGCGGCCATGCGCGCCGAGACTGTCGGCGAGATGACTCCTGGCCGGATCGCTACCAGATAACGCAGGCGTTCGGTCAGCGGCACCAGCGCCGAAGCAATCACCCACGAATCCTCGCAGGAGCGCCCGGTAGGAATCAGTACGCCGTGGTAGCCGAGGCTGTCGGCTGCCTGGGCCACTTGTTTCAGGTAGTTGAGTGTCACCGGGCGTGCGCCCTGAGTGGTGCCCAGGTAATGGCCATCGCCGTGAGTCGGCAGAAACCAGAAAACATCCATGAAGAAATCCTTAAGCGATTTTCAGCAGATTTTTGGGGTGCACGCCAAACAACGGCGCGGCGCGTTCTGCAGCAAGACGAATGCGGGCCTTCAAGGGCTCACTGGTTATTTGATAATTCGAGAAATCGGCTTCGGTGGCATAGACGCCAATGGGCAACGTCAGGGCCTGGAAGAAACTGAACAGCGGCCGCAACTGATGATCGAGGACCAGCGCATGGCGTTCGCTGCCACCGGTGGCGGCCAGCAATACCGGCGTGTCGATCAATGCATTGAGGTCGATCAAGTCGAACAGATGCTTGAGCAGTCCAGGGTAGGAACCGCGATAAACCGGCGCGGCGACGATCAGCAGGTCGGCGTTCTCGATCGCTTGCAACTCGGCTACGATCTCGGCGCTCAATTCCTGACGGGACAGTGCGGCGCCCAACGGTCGGGCGATGTCACCCAGTTCGATCAGCTTGCTTTCAATCGGCAATTGCTCGGCCAGTTGCGCCAACAGCGCCTGGGTCAGCACCAACGTGCGGGACGGACGCCAGGTACCGCCGGAGAGGGCAACGACTTTCAATGGACGCGACATGATCAGTTCCTTTTTAAACAGTTGCTCAGGGAGCAGTGAGTAGTCACTGACAGTGAGCAAGAGCTGTACCAATCCCTCGGAGCCCAGATTTACGGGGCTTTCAGCGTGTTGGCCGGTAGACGCTGTTCGAATGGCAGCGCTGTTTGTTGAATGACTGTTGCCTGGCAAACAGTTGCTTGGGCAACAGTGCGCGAAGCGATGCAGTTGTTATAAAGGCTCGGTGTTATTCCGTAAAAGACCGTAAATTAATATTTATAGATCGTTTGGAGATATAAGACGGTCTGCCTGAGTGGCGTTAGGAAAATTCGATAGCCACTATCGAGAGCGTTGATTTCTACTGGTCGGATGCCCGGCGTAGCCTGCGTTCATTGTCTCGAACCCAGTTGCCAGGACGCTCACCATGAAACCTCTAATCGCTACTTTCTTGCTGCTTGCGGTCTCCGTTCTCGCCGGATGTGCCAGCCATGTTTCCCCGGAATTACGGCCGTACACCGCGGAAGAAACCAGGGAATTGGCACTTGAGGCGTTGAATCGTCGCGGTCTGTCTTTCGAGGAGTACCACGCGAAGAAAGCCGAATTGCTCGGCCAACCGCAAAAGTCGTTCAGTTTCGACAAACAAGGCGAGATGAACGCCGAACGTGCTGTACAGCTTCACGGTCGTCCTAGCTGACCGGAAACTGTACCGCTCGAAGTTTCACGCAACTGTCCGTGGGTTTCCCTAAAGGCCTGCGATAGGGTCAACACCTGACTGACCCTAATGGACTGCCACCCATGACGCTCTCGCTCGACTTGCTGCTGGGCTTCGCCCTGTTTGCGCTTGTCACCTCGATTACTCCCGGCCCCAACAACACGATGTTGCTGGCATCGGGCGTGAACTTCGGCTTTAACCGCACCATTCCCCACATGCTTGGCATCACCTGCGGCTTCTTCGTGCTCGTGGTGGCGGTAGGTTTCGGCTTGGGCGCAGTGTTTCAAACCTATCCTTTGCTCTACAGCGTGCTGCGTTACGTCGGCGCCGCGTATTTGTTGTATCTGGCGTGGAAAATCGCCCATTCAGGACCGGTTTCCGAGAGTGAAAAGGGCGAGAGTCAGCCGATCAGCTATTTGGGTGCCGCTGCGTTTCAGTGGGTCAATCCCAAAGCCTGGATCATGGCCATCGGTGCCATCAGCACCTACACGCCGATGCAGGGCTACTTCACCAACGTGATTGTGATTGCGGCAGTGTTCGCCTTGATCAACCTGCCGAGCGTCAGTGTCTGGGCGGGCTGTGGCACGTTGTTACGCAACGTGCTGAAGGATCGCCGCTGGTTGCGGCTGTTCAACTGGGGCATGGCCTTGCTGCTGGTGGCTTCGCTGTATCCGTTGCTGCTCGAAAGCTTTAGCTGACGCATTGCTTCAACCGGTTGCCCGATGCCTGTTAAGCTCGACTTCAGGAGCGTTCCTACGCACTTTTAAATGAAGTTGTTCTTCTTTAACGGCCTCCGATCAGGTATTTCTAACGCTCTGAACGATCGGCGCAGCTCACGAGGCTGCGCTTTGACGTTTCAGTGACGAGCCTCCTGATCCCGGAACACGCTCTGCGAGTCTTCTATGAATAAACGTCCGTTGTATTTCGACTACGCCGCCACCACGCCGGTGGATGAGCGGGTCATCAAGGTCATGGTCGAGTGTCTGGGTTTTTCCGGCAATTTCGGCAATCCGGCCTCCAGCTCCCATGCGTTCGGTCAACAGGCCCGGCAATCGGTCGAGCAGGCGCGGCGGCAAGTCGCCGAACTGGTCGGCGCCCAGGCGCAACAGATCGTCTGGACCTCCGGCGCCACCGAATCGAACAACCTTGCCCTCAAGGGCGTGGCCCAGGCCCGCGGCGTTTCTGGCGGCCACATCATCACCAGCCAGATCGAACACAAAGCGATTCTCGACACGGCGAAGCAGTTGCAGGACGCCGGTGTTGCGGTGACTTATCTGGTGCCTGATGCCGAGGGTTTGATTACCCTGCAAGCGGTCAGCGAAGCGATGCGCGAAGACACCTTTCTGGTGTCGCTGATGCTGGTCAACAACGAACTGGGCACCGTCAACGATATTCCAGCCATTGGCCAGGTGGTGCGTGATCGCGATGCGTTGTTCCATGTCGACGCGGCTCAAGGCGCGGGCAAAGTGGTGATCGATCTGGCCGAGTGGCCGGTGGATCTGATGTCGTTTTCCGCCCACAAGATTTACGGCCCAAAAGGCATCGGCGCGCTGTACGTCGGGCCGCGCGCGCAACAGCGTTTGCAGGCGCAGATCCACGGTGGTGGTCACGAGGGCGGTTTGCGTTCCGGCACCCTGGCGACTCACCAGATCGCTGCCATGGGTGTGGCCTTCGCGTTGGCGGCCTCTTCGTTCGATGAAGAAAAAGCCACGATCGTGCGTCTGCGTGAACGCTTGCTTGAGCAATTGCTGAGCATTCCCGGGGTTCGCCTCAATGGCAGCCCGACCCAACGCATTCCCCATACCTTGAGCCTGACCTTCAACGACGGCGAGTTCAATTCCGCGGCGTTGAGCCATTCGATTGCGTTTTCCGCGACCTCGGCCTGCAACTCTGCCAGCAATGCGCCCTCCCATGTGCTGCTGGCCCTGGGGCATGACGCCCGCTCGGCGAGTCGCACCATTCGCTTGAGTCTCGGCAGGTTCACCACCGAGCAGGACATCGACCAAGCGGTACACCTGATTAAAGCGGCCTGCGCCAGTGCTCCGGCATTTTGGCAATAAGGTCTGAAAGTGCCGGCGTTGATCGGCACTCAACAATAATGATGAAGTGATTAGCAGGAGACACGATGAGTACGCAGCCTTCGATTAATGAATCGGTGCCCCAACGCCTGGCGCAAACCCGCGAACTGATGAGCCGGGAGGGCATTCATGCTCTGCTGGTGCCGTCGGCCGACCCGCACCTGTCGGAATACCTGCCGGGCTATTGGCAAGGGCGGCAGTGGTTGTCGGGCTTCCATGGCTCGGTCGGCACACTGATCGTTACGCCGGACTTTGCCGGCGTCTGGGCCGACAGCCGTTACTGGGAACAGGCGACCAAGGAACTTAAGGGCAGCGGCATCGAACTGGTCAAGCTGCAACCGGGTCAACCCGGTCCGCTGGACTGGCTGGCCGAGCAAACCCCTGAAGGCGGCGTCGTCGCGGTAGATGGTGCAGTGATGGCCGTGGCTTCGGCGCGTACTTTGGGTGGCAAGCTCGAAGAACGCGGAGCACGTCTGCGCACTGACATCGATGTGTTGAGCGAAGTCTGGAGCGACCGTCCGACGCTGCCGAATGAACCGATCTATCAACACCTGCCGCCTCAGGCGACGGTCAGCCGCGGCGAGAAACTGGCCAAGCTGCGTGAGGTTTTGAAAGATCGCGGTGCCGACTGGCATTTTATCGCCACTCTCGACGACATCGCCTGGTTGTTCAACTTGCGCGGCGGTGACGTGTCGTTCAACCCGGTGTTTGTTTCCTTTGCGTTGATCAGCCAGCAACAGGCGACCCTGTTCGTGGCGCTGAGCAAGGTCGACGCCGAGCTGCGCGCGATCCTCGAAAAGGACGGCGTGACCCTGCGCGATTACAGCGAAGTGGCCGCCGCCTTGCGCGCCGTACCGAGCGGGGCGAGCCTGCAAGTCGATCCGGCGCGCGTCACCGCCGGCTTGCTGGATAACCTGGATAGCGGTGTGAAGCTGGTCGAAGGCCTGAACCCGACCACGTTGGCCAAGTCGCAGAAAAGCCTGGCCGATGCCGAGCATATTCGTCAGGCCATGGAGCAGGACGGCGCGGCGCTGTGCGAATTCTTCACCTGGCTGGACACTGCGTTGGGTCGTGAGCGCATCACCGAGCTGACCATCGACGAACACCTGACGGCCGCGCGTACCCGACGTCCGGGTTATGTATCGCTGAGCTTCAACACCATTGCCGCGTTCAACGCCAATGGCGCGATGCCGCACTACCACGCCACCGAAGAAGAACACGCGGTGATCGAAGGTGACGGTTTGTTGCTGATCGACTCCGGCGGCCAGTACCTGGGCGGCACCACTGACATCACGCGGATGGTACCGGTCGGTACGCCGACCGATGAGCAGAAGCGCGATTGCACGCGGGTGCTCAAAGGCGTAATAGCGCTGTCCCGTGCGCAATTCCCTCGTGGCATTCTCTCGCCGTTGCTCGATTCGATTGCTCGCGCGCCGATTTGGGCTGAAAACGTTGATTACGGTCACGGCACCGGACACGGCGTCGGTTACTTCCTGAACGTGCACGAAGGCCCGCAGGTCATTGCCTATCAGGCCGCGGCGGCACCGCAAACCGCCATGCAGCCGGGCATGATCACTTCCATCGAACCGGGCACTTACCGTCCGGGCCGCTGGGGTGTGCGGATCGAGAACCTGGTGTTGAACCGCGAGGCGGGCAAAAGCGAATTCGGTGAGTTCCTGAAATTCGAAACCTTGACCTTGTGCCCGATCGACACTCGCTGCCTGGAGCCGTCGCTGCTGACTGATGACGAAAAACAGTGGTTCAACGCCTACC
This sequence comes from Pseudomonas sp. LB3P25, assembly GCF_054897985.1. NCBI lineage: Bacteria > Pseudomonadati > Pseudomonadota > Gammaproteobacteria > Pseudomonadales > Pseudomonadaceae > Pseudomonas > Pseudomonas sp. LB3P25. Next base: position 2,123,227 of record NZ_CM142711.1, read on the forward strand.
ACGCCGAGGTGCGCCAGCGCTTGAGCCCGTTGCTCGACGGTGCAGCCCTTGAGTGGTTGAACACCCGGACTGCGGCTATTTGATCGGTTGGAGTTCAGGCGCTTCTTCGAGCGCCTGGCTCATGTAGTCGACAAAGGCTTTGACCCTGGCGGATTGGCGACGATTCGCCGGGGACACGGCATGAATCGGCAGCGACTGCGCGCTGTATTCCAGCAAAATCGCTGTCACCCGTCCTGCCTTCAAGTCCTCGCTGAATAGCCAAACTGGCGACAGCGCAATCCCCAATCCCCCCAATACCATCTCGCGGATGGCCTCGGAGTTGTTGCTTTGGGCGTTGCCCTTGATTCGCACTTCGTGACGTTGTGTGTCTCTTTCGTAAACCCATAGGTTCTGACTGTTCAGCAGGTTGAACTGCAGGCAGTTGTGCTCGCTCAGTTCTTGCGGTGTTTGCGGATTGCCGTGTTGCTCAAGATAGTCGGGCGCTGCGACGGTCACCCGGTGGGTGGTGCCGACGCGGCGGGCAATCAATCCGCTGTCGTTCAACTCGCCGATCCTGAACGTGACGTCCAGTCCTTCACTGACCAGGTCCTGATTTTGATCGCTCAGTTGCAGATCAACTTGTACCTGGGGATGCTTTTTGAGGAATGCCGGAAGTCGCGGGGCAATCTGCAAGCGCCCGAAACTCACGGACGATCCGATTTTCAGGTTTCCGGCAACGGCTTCGCGGCCGGAGTGAAAACTGTGTTCTGCGGCGTCTACGGCCGCCAGAATTTGTCGACATTCGCTGTAGTACCGCTGACCTTCGTCGGTCAGGGACAGTTGTCGGGTGCTGCGGGAAATCAGTTTTCCACCCAGTTCAGCTTCCAGTGCTCGCAGCACTTTGCTGATGGTCGGCTGACTGGTCTGCAATTCCCGGGCGACGGCAGAAAAGCTGCCACGCTCGACAACGCGGACGAAAATCGCCATTGCATTGAGTTTGTCCACGGGATTTCTCATTGATGCCAAATGGGCATGATCACTATAGCTATATAGCGTCTTATCGACATGAGTGAGTGAGAGGAAGATTTATCCCACAGCCACCTCTGACGGGAAATTGCGAAATGACTGACTCACTCGAAATGCGCGCTCTGATTGTTGATTCGGCCAACGGGCCTTTACGCTTGGCTTCCATTCAACGGCCCGTGCCAGGAGCCGGTCAGGTGTTGGTCAGGATTAACGCCAGCGGGGTAAACCCTCTGGATGGAAAAATTCGGTCGGGTCAGGCTGCTCATGCGCGCCAGCCGTTGCCGGCGGTATTGGGTATTGATCTTGCGGGAACAGTGGCGGCATTGGGGGAGGGTGTCAGTGGATGGCTGCCCGGTGATGAGGTCTATGCGATGGCCACCGGCATTGGCGGTGCACAGGGTTCGCTGGCTGAATACGCCGCCGTCGATGCACGGCTGCTGGCGCGCAAGCCAGGCAATTTGAGCATGCGCGAGGCGGCAGGGTTGCCGTTGGTACTGATCACAGCGTGGGAAGGACTGGTGGATCGTGCGCGGGTGCGGGCGGGTCAGAAAGTGCTGATTCACGGTGGTGCGGGTGGTGTCGGGCATGTGGCTGTGCAAATTGCCCGGGCTTTCGGTGCTGACGTATTTGCTACCGGGTCGGCCGGGCAGCAGGCGAACATTGAAGGGTTCGGTGCGACGTTTATTGATTACCGAAAATCTTCGGTTGAGGAGTATGTGGCTGAGCACACGGCGGGGGAGGGCTTCGATATTGTCTACGACACGGTGGGGGGTGAGACGCTGGACGCTTCATTCAAGGCTGCTCGGGTCTACGAGGGACATGTGGTGAGTTGTCTTGGATGGGGGCAGCACAGTCTTGCACCGCTCTCGTTTCGTGGGGCGACTTATTCTGGAGTGTTTACCTTGTTGCCGTTGCTGACTGGCAAAGGGCGTGAGCACCATGGGGAGATACTTCGGGAGGCGGGGAAGTTGATCGAGGCGGGTCAGTTGAAACCGTTGCTCGACCCTCGGCAGTTCACGCTGCAAACCGCCGAGGCCGCCCATGAATTGCTCGTTTCGGGAGCTGCGCAGGGACGGCTGGTCATCGAGATTTAGCTCAGGGCTTCAAGGACGAAGTCCAGGCGATCCTGGCCGAAGAACAGCTGATTATCGACAAACATGCTCGGGGCACCGAATACGCCCCGGTGCACTGCTTTCTCTGTGTTGTCCTTGAGAGCGGCTTTGACTTCCTCGTCGGCGGTCAGGGCCAGCACCTCATTTGGATCGAAACCGTTCTGTGTCAGTACTGACGCGACGGTCGCCAGGTCATCGAGGTTGCGGCCTTCAACCCAGAGGGCGTGAAACAGGCGATCGATGAATGCCTGAAAGCGTTCGGGATGGCGCAACTGCATGCCGGTGACAGCGCGCATCAGCATCAGGGTATTGATAGGAAAGTGGGGATTGAATTTCAGTGGCACGCCATAGCGCTTGGCATAGCGGTCCAGGTCTTGAAACATGTAGCGGCCCTTGGCGGGGATGGTCGCGGGGGAGGCGTTACCTGTGGCTTTGAAGACGCCACCCAGCAAGATGGGTATGTAGATCAACTGGCTGTCGGTCTGCTCGCAGATCTTCGGCAGTTGGGTATAGGCCAGGTAGGTGGCGGGGCTGCCAAGGTCGAAATAGAACTCCACGGTTTTGCTCATGGTCAGTGCACTCTGCTTATTATTTTTAGGGGGGTTACCAGCGTTCGCTCCAGGGGCGCAGGTCCAGCTCGAAGGTCCATGCGTCACGGGGCTGGCTGTGCAGGTACCAATAGTTCTCGGCGATGTGCTCCGGATTGAGAATGCCGTCCTGGTCTTTGGTCGCGTACTTTTCGGGGAAACTCTCGCGAATAAAATCGGTATCGATGGCACCGTCGACTACAACATGGGCGACGTGAATGTTCATCGGCCCCAGTTCACGAGCCATGCTTTGCGCCAGGGCACGAATCCCGTGTTTGGCGCCGGCGAATGCGGCAAACCCTGCCGCACCACGCATGCCGGCGGTAGCGCCGGTGAACAAGATCGTACCCCGTTGACGCTTGGCCATGCGCTTGGCCACTTCACGAGCGTTGAGAAAACCTGAGAAGCAGGCCATTTCCCAGATCTTGAAATATTTGCGCGCGGTTTCTTCAAGAATGCTGCAAGGCACATTGGCGCCGATGTTGAAAACGAACGCTTCGATTGGGCCAATCTGGCTTTCGATCTGCTCGACTAACGCAATCACGTCCTCTTCCTTGCGCGCATCGCAGGCAAACCCATGGGCTTCACCGCCGTCGGCCTTGATGGCGTCCACCAACGGCTGGAGTTTGTCCGCGCTGCGGCGGGTGACACAAGCCACAAATCCTTCCTGCGCAAAGCGTTTTGCAATGGCGCCGCCGGTAGCATCCCCTGCACCTACAACCAGTACGACCTTTTTGTTATTCATGGGTAGATCCCTTTGCTAAACGATCGTTAACTAAACGAACGTTATGCTACGATTCGGCAAGCGTCAAGGCGATCAATCCTGAGGGCAAGGCAATGCGTTACTCGGCCAATCACAAACTGGAAACCAAAGAAAAACTACTTGAAAGCAGTGCGGTGTCGGCCAAGAAGTCTGGTTTTTCAACGGTGGGTGTCGACGGTTTGATGAAGGCGATCGGTTTGAGTGGCGGGGCTTTCTACAGTCACTTTTCGTCGAAGGATGAACTGTTCGCTTCAATCGTCGAGCGTGAGCTGTGTCAAAGTCTGGAGCGTTTAGGGGCGGACCAGAATCGTGACAGGCTCGAGCGCTGCCTGAAACACTACCTGAGCATGGCCCATGTCGAGCACCCGGAATCCGGTTGTGCTTTGCCGGCATTGGGGGCTGAGATTGCACGTTCAGACGTGATGATTCGTCAGCAGGCGGAGAACTGGATTTGTCGGCTTCAGAAGAGTTGGGCGCAGGTTCTGGAAAGCGACAGCCTGGCCTGGGCAATTCTGTCGCAATGTATCGGTGCGTTGGTTGTGGCACGAATGCTGGCCACGCCAGACATCCAGCGCACGGTGCTGAAGTCCAGTTATGATGAAATTGGCCGCCAGATCGCAGGTCCACGAACCTGACAAGGCAGCATCAACCTATTTGCAGATGACGATCATGCTGCGGCTGGTATAGCCGGCAGGGTTGAGGCCGAACGGGTAATCACCTGGTTCTTCCACGGCGTCCCCCGACTTGGCGATGACCTTGTAACCTTTGGGAGCGCACGAGTTGGCAGCGCTGGTGTAGCACTTGTCCCAGGATGACGACAGCCCGGAACAGTTGATATGCAGCCCTTTCTTGCCGTGTTTAATCTGGGTTTTCGATGTCGCCGCGCAGCCCGCAACCGCAAGAACGGCGATCAGTATCAAAATTCGTTTCATTACTGTCCTTATAGCGTCCCCGGATCTTTGCGCCCGGGTCTGGCTGCATTCGCTTTCGCTTGAAGCGTTCTGATATCCCTATCTGAAAAATCCATGTCTGACACTGGGTTACGGGCCTAAACATGGCCTAATTGCGCGGCAAATACCAGACCCTCTTCAAATCCTGTCTCAATCTGCCGCGACTGCAGGCTTGGCCGCACTCCCCATCGTCATGGTCGCGCCTACGGAAGCCAGAATGATGCACATGATGGCCATCCACTGTGACAGTGAGAGGTACTCGTGGAGGAACAATAGGCCTGACAGTGCGCCGATCGCAGGTTCAATGCTCATCAACGTGCCGAAGGTCCGGGTAGGGATTCGGGTAAGGGCCACCATTTCCAGCGTGTAGGGCAGGGCGGTGGACAGAATGGCGACACCGATGGCCACGGGGATCAGTGACGGAGTAAGAAGCGCGGCGCCAGCATGGACAATACCGATAGGCGCTACAAATAGCGCCGCAATCATTACCCCCAGTGCTGCGGTCTGCACACCATTGTCGGCGCCAGCCTTTTGGCCGAATAGAATGTACAGCGCCCAGCAGACACCCGCGCCCAATGCATAACCGGCGCCTACCAGATCGATTCCCGCGGTCGTTTCTCCCGTAGGTATCAACAGCAGCAAACCGACGGCTGCCAGGGCGATCCACAAAAAGTCTATCGCACGACGTGAGGCGTAGATGGCTACCGCCAGTGGGCCCGTGAATTCCAGCGCAACCGCGATACCGAGGGGGACGGTTTGCAAGGACATATAGAAGAGGAAGTTCATGCCGCCCAACGCCATTCCGTAGACGATGACGGTGCGCAGGGATTTTGCGGTGAGCTTCGCTCGCCAGGGGCGCAGTATCAGCATCATGATCACGCTGGCGAAGATCAGCCGCAGGGTGGTGGTCCCTTGCGCGCCGATAATGGGGAACATGCTTTTAGCGAGGGAGGCTCCCGACTGGATTGATGCCATGGCTATCAATAGCAGGCCAACCGAAAACAGGATCGAGGCAAGGCTGCGAGGTTGGTCATTCATTGCGTGGCATCGTCCGAAGTAGGAAACGAGAGTGTTGCTGGGCAATATACTGCGCATTCATGGCGGGCGCGTCTATATATAAGCAGCGATTTTGAGCATCCTTATAGAAAAGCGTAATTAAGGGTTGACGGCAGATTCTGGAAGTCTATAATTCGCCCCACTTCCGGCGCAGTCGAAACGGAAAACTCCTTGATAAACAAAGAGTTATGCAGTTTTCGGCGGCCAGTTGCTTCAGTTCATCGAAGCCTGGAAGGAGTTGAAAGAGCGGGGTTGTTTGGCTCTTTTAACGGTTCGATCTTCTCGGTCGAAAGCGGTGAAAAAGAGGTGTTGACAGCAGCGAGTAACGCTGTAGAATTCGCCTCCCGCTAACGAGAGATCGAAAGCGCAAGTGGTTGAAGTTGCAAAGGAAACTTTGAAAACTTCGAAAAATAACCGCTTGACAGCAACAGAGGCTGCTGTAGAATGCGCGCCTCGGTTGAGACGAAAGATCTTAACCAACCGCTCTTTAACAACTGAATCAAGCAATTCGTGTGGGTGCTTGTGGAGTCAGACTGATAGTCAACAAGATTATCAGCATCACAAGTTACTCCGCGAGAAATCAAAGATGTAACCAACGATTGCTGAGCCAAGTTTAGGGTTTCTTAAAAACCCAAAGATGTTTGAACTGAAGAGTTTGATCATGGCTCAGATTGAACGCTGGCGGCAGGCCTAACACATGCAAGTCGAGCGGCAGCACGGGTACTTGTACCTGGTGGCGAGCGGCGGACGGGTGAGTAATGCCTAGGAATCTGCCTGGTAGTGGGGGATAACGCTCGGAAACGGACGCTAATACCGCATACGTCCTACGGGAGAAAGCAGGGGACCTTCGGGCCTTGCGCTATCAGATGAGCCTAGGTCGGATTAGCTAGTTGGTGAGGTAATGGCTCACCAAGGCGACGATCCGTAACTGGTCTGAGAGGATGATCAGTCACACTGGAACTGAGACACGGTCCAGACTCCTACGGGAGGCAGCAGTGGGGAATATTGGACAATGGGCGAAAGCCTGATCCAGCCATGCCGCGTGTGTGAAGAAGGTCTTCGGATTGTAAAGCACTTTAAGTTGGGAGGAAGGGCATTAACCTAATACGTTGGTGTCTTGACGTTACCGACAGAATAAGCACCGGCTAACTCTGTGCCAGCAGCCGCGGTAATACAGAGGGTGCAAGCGTTAATCGGAATTACTGGGCGTAAAGCGCGCGTAGGTGGTTCGTTAAGTTGGATGTGAAATCCCCGGGCTCAACCTGGGAACTGCATTCAAAACTGTCGAGCTAGAGTATGGTAGAGGGTGGTGGAATTTCCTGTGTAGCGGTGAAATGCGTAGATATAGGAAGGAACACCAGTGGCGAAGGCGACCACCTGGACTGATACTGACACTGAGGTGCGAAAGCGTGGGGAGCAAACAGGATTAGATACCCTGGTAGTCCACGCCGTAAACGATGTCAACTAGCCGTTGGGAGCCTTGAGCTCTTAGTGGCGCAGCTAACGCATTAAGTTGACCGCCTGGGGAGTACGGCCGCAAGGTTAAAACTCAAATGAATTGACGGGGGCCCGCACAAGCGGTGGAGCATGTGGTTTAATTCGAAGCAACGCGAAGAACCTTACCAGGCCTTGACATCCAATGAACTTTCCAGAGATGGATGGGTGCCTTCGGGAACATTGAGACAGGTGCTGCATGGCTGTCGTCAGCTCGTGTCGTGAGATGTTGGGTTAAGTCCCGTAACGAGCGCAACCCTTGTCCTTAGTTACCAGCACGTTATGGTGGGCACTCTAAGGAGACTGCCGGTGACAAACCGGAGGAAGGTGGGGATGACGTCAAGTCATCATGGCCCTTACGGCCTGGGCTACACACGTGCTACAATGGTCGGTACAGAGGGTTGCCAAGCCGCGAGGTGGAGCTAATCCCAGAAAACCGATCGTAGTCCGGATCGCAGTCTGCAACTCGACTGCGTGAAGTCGGAATCGCTAGTAATCGCGAATCAGAATGTCGCGGTGAATACGTTCCCGGGCCTTGTACACACCGCCCGTCACACCATGGGAGTGGGTTGCACCAGAAGTAGCTAGTCTAACCTTCGGGAGGACGGTTACCACGGTGTGATTCATGACTGGGGTGAAGTCGTAACAAGGTAGCCGTAGGGGAACCTGCGGCTGGATCACCTCCTTAATCGACGACATCAGCTGCTCCATAAGTTCCCACACGAATTGCTTGATTCATTGAAGAAGACGATAAGAAGCAGCCCTAACAGGTTGTAGCTTAGTTGGTTGGAGCGCACCCCATGCTTTGTGGTAAAGAGCAGGGTGAGGTCGGCCTTAAAGCTCGAAATTGGGTCTGTAGCTCAGTTGGTTAGAGCGCACCCCTGATAAGGGTGAGGTCGGCAGTTCGAATCTGCCCAGACCCACCAATTTTGTGTGGGAACCTGTAGCAATACGGGGCCATAGCTCAGCTGGGAGAGCGCCTGCCTTGCACGCAGGAGGTCAACGGTTCGATCCCGTTTGGCTCCACCACTACTGCTTCTGTTGTTGAAAGCTTAGAAATGAGCATTCCATCGTTGAGATGGTGAATGTTGATTTCTAGTCTTTGGCTAGATCGTTCTTTAAAAATTTGGGTATGTGATAGAAAGATAGACTGGACCACACTTTCACTGGTGTGGGATCAGGCTAAGGTAAAATTTGTGAGTTAAATTGCGAATTTTCGGCGAATGTCGTCTTCACAGTATAACCAGATTGCTTGGGGTTATATGGTCAAGTGAAGAAGCGCATACGGTGGATGCCTTGGCAGTCAGAGGCGATGAAAGACGTGGTAGCCTGCGAAAAGCTTCGGGGAGTCGGCAAACAGACTTTGATCCGGAGATGTCTGAATGGGGGAACCCAGCCATCATAAGATGGTTATCTTAAGCTGAATACATAGGCTTAAGAGGCGAACCAGGGGAACTGAAACATCTAAGTACCCTGAGGAAAAGAAATCAACCGAGATTCCCTTAGTAGTGGCGAGCGAACGGGGACTAGCCCTTAAGTGGCTTTGAGATTAGCGGAACGCTCTGGAAAGTGCGGCCATAGTGGGTGATAGCCCTGTACGCGAAAATCTCTTAGTCATGAAATCGAGTAGGACGGAGCACGAGAAACTTTGTCTGAATATGGGGGGACCATCCTCCAAGGCTAAATACTACTGACTGACCGATAGTGAACTAGTACCGTGAGGGAAAGGCGAAAAGAACCCCGGAGAGGGGAGTGAAATAGATCCTGAAACCGTATGCGTACAAGCAGTGGGAGCCCACTTTGTTGGGTGACTGCGTACCTTTTGTATAATGGGTCAGCGACTTATTTTCAGTGGCGAGCTTAACCGAATAGGGGAGGCGTAGCGAAAGCGAGTCTTAATAGGGCGTCTAGTCGCTGGGAATAGACCCGAAACCGGGCGATCTATCCATGGGCAGGTTGAAGGTTGGGTAACACTAACTGGAGGACCGAACCGACTACCGTTGAAAAGTTAGCGGATGACCTGTGGATCGGAGTGAAAGGCTAATCAAGCTCGGAGATAGCTGGTTCTCCTCGAAAGCTATTTAGGTAGCGCCTCATGTATCACTGTAGGGGGTAGAGCACTGTTTCGGCTAGGGGGTCATCCCGACTTACCAAACCGATGCAAACTCCGAATACCTACAAGTGCCGAGCATGGGAGACACACGGCGGGTGCTAACGTCCGTCGTGAAAAGGGAAACAACCCAGACCGTCAGCTAAGGTCCCAAAGTTATGGTTAAGTGGGAAACGATGTGGGAAGGCTTAGACAGCTAGGAGGTTGGCTTAGAAGCAGCCACCCTTTAAAGAAAGCGTAATAGCTCACTAGTCGAGTCGGCCTGCGCGGAAGATGTAACGGGGCTCAAACCATACACCGAAGCTACGGGTATCACTTAGGTGATGCGGTAGAGGAGCGTTCTGTAAGCCTGTGAAGGTGAGTTGAGAAGCTTGCTGGAGGTATCAGAAGTGCGAATGCTGACATGAGTAACGACAATGGGTGTGAAAAACACCCACGCCGAAAGACCAAGGTTTCCTGCGCAACGTTAATCGACGCAGGGTTAGTCGGTCCCTAAGGCGAGGCTGAAAAGCGTAGTCGATGGAAAACAGGTTAATATTCCTGTACTTCTGGTTATTGCGATGGAGGGACGGAGAAGGCTAGGCCAGCTTGGCGTTGGTTGTCCAAGTTTAAGGTGGTAGGCTGGAATCTTAGGTAAATCCGGGATTCTAAGGCCGAGAGCTGATGACGAGTTACCCTCTGGGTGACGAAGTGGTTGATGCCATGCTTCCAAGAAAAGCTTCTAAGCTTCAGGTAACCAGGAACCGTACCCCAAACCGACACAGGTGGTTGGGTAGAGAATACCAAGGCGCTTGAGAGAACTCGGGTGAAGGAACTAGGCAAAATGGCACCGTAACTTCGGGAGAAGGTGCGCCGGTGAGGGTGAAGCATTTACTGCGTAAGCCCATGCCGGTCGAAGATACCAGGCCGCTGCGACTGTTTATTAAAAACACAGCACTCTGCAAACACGAAAGTGGACGTATAGGGTGTGACGCCTGCCCGGTGCCGGAAGGTTAATTGATGGGGTTAGCTAACGCGAAGCTCTTGATCGAAGCCCCGGTAAACGGCGGCCGTAACTATAACGGTCCTAAGGTAGCGAAATTCCTTGTCGGGTAAGTTCCGACCTGCACGAATGGCGTAACGATGGCGGCGCTGTCTCCACCCGAGACTCAGTGAAATTGAAATCGCTGTGAAGATGCAGTGTATCCGCGGCTAGACGGAAAGACCCCGTGAACCTTTACTATAGCTTTGCACTGGACTTTGAATTTGCTTGTGTAGGATAGGTGGGAGGCTTTGAAGCGTGGACGCCAGTTCGCGTGGAGCCAACCTTGAAATACCACCCTGGCAACTTTGAGGTTCTAACTCAGGTCCGTTATCCGGATCGAGGACAGTGTATGGTGGGTAGTTTGACTGGGGCGGTCTCCTCCTAAAGAGTAACGGAGGAGTACGAAGGTGCGCTCAGACCGGTCGGAAATCGGTCGTAGAGTATAAAGGCAAAAGCGCGCTTGACTGCGAGACAGACACGTCGAGCAGGTACGAAAGTAGGTCTTAGTGATCCGGTGGTTCTGTATGGAAGGGCCATCGCTCAACGGATAAAAGGTACTCCGGGGATAACAGGCTGATACCGCCCAAGAGTTCATATCGACGGCGGTGTTTGGCACCTCGATGTCGGCTCATCACATCCTGGGGCTGAAGCCGGTCCCAAGGGTATGGCTGTTCGCCATTTAAAGTGGTACGCGAGCTGGGTTTAGAACGTCGTGAGACAGTTCGGTCCCTATCTGCCGTGGACGTTTGAGATTTGAGAGGGGCTGCTCCTAGTACGAGAGGACCGGAGTGGACGAACCTCTGGTGTTCCGGTTGTCACGCCAGTGGCATTGCCGGGTAGCTATGTTCGGAATAGATAACCGCTGAAAGCATCTAAGCGGGAAACTAGCCTCAAGATGAGATCTCACTGGGACCTTGAGTCCCCTGAAGGGCCGTCGAAGACTACGACGTTGATAGGTTGGGTGTGTAAGCGCTGTGAGGCGTTGAGCTAACCAATACTAATTGCCCGTGAGGCTTGACCATATAACACCCAAGCAATTTGCGTCGGCTCCTTAATAAAGAGCAGCAGATTGCGGTGTGTGAAGACGACACGAACCGAAAGTTCGAGATACTCACAAAACACCAACCTATCGCATACCCATTCGCTGGAGCGTGAACCTGCAAAGGCCCACGACCTGGCTACCGAATTTCTTGACGACCATAGAGCATTGGAACCACCTGATCCCATCCCGAACTCAGCAGTGAAACGATGCATCGCCGATGGTAGTGTGGGGTTTCCCCATGTGAGAGTAGGTCATCGTCAAGATTAAATTCCGAAACCCCTATCTGCGTATGCAGGTAGGGGTTTTGTTTTGCCCGCAGGAAAGTGCCGTGGCGAAAAAGGGATAGTCCATCGGCTATCCCAGGTTCCAGCAGCATCGTTAGTGAAACTTCGGCAGAACGTATTCAGCGATTTCTTCAATCACCTCGGCAACCGGTCGTTCGCTACGACGCAGATGCAAGCCAACGTGCTGCACGCCTGCTTCATGCAAAGCCTGAAGCTCATCGATCAATGCCAGCCTCCCGCAGCTGCCGCCAAAACGTACGCGTCGCATCGGTACATGAGGATTGGCCGCCAGATCCAGGTGCACGAAGCTGATGTAGGGTTTATCACCACCGACCTCCCGCCACAGCCCCACTCGGCGCCGATGCTCATCCGGAGTGCCAGGGTAGGCGAGCCAACCGTCCATGTGTTGGCCAATCCACGCTGGGGATTGCTGACCAAGACCTGCAACCAGCAATGGCACCGGCTGATCTCGCTCCGGTAACAGGCGAGCACCTTCCGGCAGGCGACCTTCACCTTGGCTGCGTAACAACTCAACCGTGTCGCGAAAGATCTCTCCCCGCTGGTCGTAATCCACACCAAACAACGGATATTCCATAGGTCGGTCGCCGCTGGCGACGCCTAGCAGCAATCGTCCATCACTCAACTCATCGACGCTGTTGGCGGCCTTGAGCGTTAACCACGGTTGACGTAGCGGTAATACAACCGCCGCGGTACCCAGCATGATGTTGTCAGTGATCCCGGCCAGGTAGCCAAGGTAGGAAAAGGTTTCGAACACCTGTGCCGCATCACCAAAATTGGGATCATAAACCGGCACATCGCGCACCCACAGGGCGCGGAAACCAGCCTTGTCTGCGAGGCGCGCCATTGCGGCGTGCTGCTTCAGGTCCGGAACACCAAACGGCCGCTCCTCGGCAATCCGCAGCCGCTGCCCATGGCTGGACCAATCGTTATCCAGCGGCAGTTCCAGCCCAATGGAAAACCCATTGGAGCCAAGTAATCGTTGAAATCGTGGATGCATGAAAGACTCCAAAAAAACAAAACGGAATGACATACACCCAGTATCTACAGGCCCTCCTTCAAGAAAAATGCATGAATGGGAATATCAATCTTGAGAAAAACGCACGAGTCATAACAAAACCGACCGTCGTTTTGGCCTTCAAGGACAACCGTTAGAGGAAATCGCACTAAAGTGACCGCACGGTTTTTGGTATGGTGCAGCTCGTTTTTTAACGGACTGATTTCAAGCCTACGGATCGGCACCCCCTTTACAGTCAAAGAGCTGCTGCAGAAATGCCCCAACCGATACCGATCAAGGACCACGAAAAAGAGACGCGCCTGGTCAACAAAAGACTGATGGCATGCGCCCTGTTCGTTGTCGCCATTACCTGCGCGCTGGTCGTGCGCATGTACGTCCTGCAGGTGGTCGAATTTGACTATCACTCGACGATCTCCGAAAACAACCGCGTCCATGTCCTGCCGATCACTCCCACCCGCGGCTTGATTTATGACCGCAACGGCGTGGTTCTGGCGGATAACCGGCCCAGCTTCAACCTGACCATCACCCGCGAACGCGCCTCTGATGTCAAAGAGGAACTGGATGAGGTGGTCAACCTCCTGCACTTGCCGACCGAAGACCGCGCGTTGTTCGACAAGGCGATGAAGCAGACGCGCCATCCGTTCGTGCCGGTCACCTTGTTCTACGAACTCAGCGAAGAACAAATCGCCGTGTTGGCGGTCAACGAGTTCCGTCTGCCGGGGATCGACGTAGAGCCACAATTCGTTCGCCACTACCCGATGGGCGCGCACTTTGCGCATTCGATCGGCTACGTCGGCCGCATCAACGAGAAAGAGTCCAAAGCCCTGGACACGGTGGAATACCGTGGAACTCAATCCATCGGCAAGACCGGCATCGAAAAATTCTACGAGTCGCAGTTGCACGGCCAAGTGGGTTACGAAGAAGTCGAAACCAACGCTCAAGGCCGGGTCCTGCGAGTGCTCAAGCACACCGATCCGATCCCAGGCCAAAACATCGTACTGAGCCTCGACGTCAAACTTCAGGAAGCCGCCGAGGAAGCCTTGGGCGATCGTCGCGGTTCGGTGGTCGCTCTCGATCCGTCGACCGGCGAAGTACTCGCGATGGTCAGCAAACCGAGTTTCGACCCGAACCTGTTCGTCACCGGAATCAGCTTCAAGGAATACGCAGCGCTCCACGACTCCATCGACCGACCGCTGTTCAACCGCGTACTGCGCGGCCTCTACGCACCGGGTTCGACCATCAAGCCGGAAGTGGCCATTGCCGGCCTGGACGCCGGCGTCGTTACCCCGCAGACCCGCGTCTTCGACCCCGGTTATTACCAACTCCCGGACTTCGATCACAAATACCGCAACTGGAACCACAGCGGCGATGGCTGGGTGGACATGGACGCGGCGATCATGCGCTCCAACGACACCTATTTCTACGACTTGGCCCACAAGCTGGGTATCGATCGCCTGCATGACTACATGGCCATGTTCGGTCTCGGCGAGAAAGTCTCGCTGGACATGTTCGAAGAGTCTGCCGGCCTGATGCCATCACAAGCCTGGAAGCGTGCCACGCGCCGTCAGGCATGGTTCCCGGGTGAGACCGTGATCCTCGGCATCGGCCAGGGCTACATGCAGGTCACGCCGCTGCAGCTCGCCCAAGCCACTGCGCTGATCGCCAACAAAGGTGTCTGGAATCGCCCGCGCCTGGCCAAAACCGTGGACGGTGTTGCACCAGTGGACGAGCATCCAATGCCAAACATCTTGTTGAAAGACCCGCGTGACTGGGAGCAGGTCAACCACGGCATGCAAATGGTGATGCACGATGCTCGCGGGATTGCCCGAGCGGCGGCGCAGGGCGCTCAGTACCGTATCGCCGGCAAGAGTGGTACGGCGCAAGTGGTGGCGATCAAGCAAGGCGAGCGTTACAACCGGGCGAAAACCCTGGAACGTAACCGCGACAACGCCTTGTTCGTCGGTTTCGCCCCTGCCGAACATCCGAAGATTGTCATCTCGGTGATGATCGAAAACGGAGAGGCCGGTGGTCGCGTCGCAGGTCCCGTGGTGCGGCAGATCATGGATGCCTGGCTACTCGATCAAGAGGGGCACTTGAAGCCGCAATACGCCACGCCTAGCAAAGCACCGGGCGATCCTCACGTCTAGCGATCAAGGCTTCACAGCACAGGCTCACGAATACTGAGCATGTGCTGGAAGCTTTCGAGGAACACGATTTCGGCCTGACTCATCTTCTGCTCGCGATTCCACAGCAGCTGGATATCGAAATCCACCACCCCATCTTCCGGCGGCAAACGCCAGAGTAAACCTTGCTCGACATCCCTTCGCACCAGGTGCGTCGGCAGACAGCCAATGCCGAAGCCTGCGCAAATCAAGCGATAAATTTCTTCGAAGCTCGTCGATGAGGCAACGATCTTGCCAGTAAAGCCTTGTTGGTCGCGGAACAAGGTCAGGGGCGAAAGATTGCCCCCCAATTGGTCGCTGGTGAAGCTGACAAAGTTCTCCGCCGCGAGCTGTTCCAAGGTCAGATTCTCTTGCCCAAACAACCTATGACGCTGCCCACAAAAGTACGCATAAGTCTCACGAAACAGCACTCGCTGCTCCAGCCGCGGCTGCGGTAAACGGCACAGGCCGACGCCAATGGTCGCCGTCTTTTGCAGCAGTGAACTGATGATGTTCGAACTGCCCATCACCTCGACTTCAAACTCGATTTTCGGATGGGTTTCGTGGAAATCGGCGAGGAACTCGTCGTAATGTCGTGCCTGCACGCCGCTGACGGTAAGGATGCGAATTTTGCCGACCACGTCGTCGTTACGACTCTCCACCACCGTGCCCAGTCGTGAAATATCGCCGTAAATGTCCGCCGCAATACGCAGGACTTCCTCCCCGGTTTCTGTCAGATCAAACCGTCGCCCACTGCGGGCAATCAACACACATTCCAATTGTTCTTCCAGCCGTTTCAGCGCCTGGCTGACGGCTGACTGCGTGATGTGCAATCGCGCGGCGGCCCGGCTCATGCTGCCTTCCTGGCCGATCACCAAATAGGTGCGTAACAGGTTCCAGTCGAGGCGGTCATTCAGAAAGCGGCGACCGACCCAAGGGTTAGAGGTGGAGGGCATAAAAACTCCATGTAGTAGCAAGGCTAATAGTAAAGATAAGAATATGAAAATTGACTAATCCTGGCACGGAAGCGATAAAGCTAACAAGCGCCACAGAGTGCAACCCGTAAACAGCCTTCAGCACCTGCCCAAAACTATAAATACACAGGGTCCTTGCATGCACACTACCCCTCAACCGCGTCGAGCGGCGGCGGCAGCCTTCATTGGCACGACCATTGAATTCTACGACTTCTACATCTATGCCACGGCGGCGGCGCTGGTGCTCGGGCAAGTGTTCTTTCCCAGCCACGATCCGGTGATGAGCACCCTGGCAGCGTTCGGCAGTTTCGCCGTCGGCTTCATCGCTCGCCCAATGGCCGGCATGGTTTTCGGTCATCTGGGTGATCGCCTCGGTCGCAAGAAAATGCTGCTGGTGACCATGGCCCTGATGGGTTTGGCGACCGCCGGCATCGGTCTGTTGCCCAGCTACGCCAGCGTCGGCATCTGGGCACCGGTCGGTCTGATTGTGCTGCGTTTGATCCAGGGCATTTCAGTCGGTGGCGAGTGGGGCGGGGCGGTGTTGATGGCCAGCGAGCACGCACCGGCCAAGCGCAAGACTTTCTATGCATCGTTCGCTCAACTCGGCAGCCCGGCCGGTTTACTGCTGGCGTTGATCGCCTTTCGTCTGGTGACTTCCCTTGAGCCCGAGGACTTCCTCGCCTGGGGCTGGCGTCTGCCGTTTCTCGCCAGCGGTTTGTTGATGATGGTCGGTCTGATGATCCGTTCCGGTGTCCACGAGTCGCCGGAGTTCGCCAAGGCCCGGGACAACAACGAGACTTCCAAGTACCCGGTGAAGGACGTGATCCGCACCTGCTGGCGGCAGATCCTGTTTGCCGCCGCCGCCGTGACCATCGGTTCGGCCGGGTTCTTCTTTACCAATACGTTCATGATCACCTACGTCACCCAGTATCAGGGCATCGCGCGCTCGACGATCCTCGATTGCCTGTTCCTGGTGACCGTCATTCAGCTGCTCTCGCAACCGCTCTCCGCGTTGCTGGCCGAGCGCATCGGCGAAGGCCGCTTCCTCAAACTGGTCGCGCTGCTGTGCATGGTCACGCCGTATCCGATGTTCATGCTGGTGGGCACACAGAACATTCTGCTGATGACTGTCGGCATTGCTCTGGCGGTGGTGATTCTCTCGGCGCTGTACGCGGTGATCGCCGGTTACATGACCCAGGCGTTCCCGGTGCACCTGCGCTACTCGGGCATTTCTATCGCCTACCAACTCAGCTGCGCGCTGGCCGGCGGCACCACGCCGCTGATCGGCACGCTGCTGGCGAGCAAGTTTTCCGGACAATGGTTGCCGTTGGCGGTGTTCTTCACTTTGCTCTCGGCCCTGTCCTTGATCGGTGTTTGCGGCCTGGCCCGTCTGCGCGCCAACCCGGTCGTCACCCACGCTGCTAAAGAGGTGTATTCGTGAGTAAACCTGAACACATCGGGCCGGTTGAATGGCAAGCCCGTTGCGAGCTGGCCGCGCTGTATCGCCTGGTCGCGCACTTTCGCATGACCGACCTGATCGACACCCACATCACCCTGCGTATTCCAGGGCCGGAGCACCATTTCCTGATCAACCGCTATGGAGTGATTTTTGACCGCATGCGTGCTTCGGACCTGGTGCGTATCGATCAGGACGGGCGAGTCGTTGACCCGGAATATGAAGGTCATCGGGTCAACGCCGCCGGCTTCGTCATTCACTCGGCGATCCACATGGCCCGCCCGGATCTCAACTGTGTGATTCACACCCACACGGCCGCAGGCATGGCGGTCGCCGCACAGAAGCACGGCTTGCTGCCGATCAGTCAGCACGCGCTGAAGTTCTACGGCAAATTGGCGTATCACACCTATGAAGGCATCGCGCTGTCGCTGGATGAGCGCGAGCGTTTGATTGCCGACCTGGGCCCGCACCGGGCGATGATTCTGCGCAATCATGGATTGTTGGTCGGTGGTTCCGGCGTGGCCCAAGCGTTCCAGGAAATACACTTTCTGGAGCGTGCCTGTCAGGCGCAAGTTGCGGCGTTGTCCGGTGGTTCGGCGTTGCATTACCCGTCCCCGGAAGTCTGTGCACACACCGCCGAACAGTTTGACCGTGATGAACAGGACAACATCATCGACCTGGCCTGGGAGGCCGCCCTGACCCTGATCGAATCCCAGCGCGAGTCCTATCTGTCATGAACACCGTGGTTCTACTGTCCCGCGACACCCTGCTGCTCAAGCAATTGCAGGCCGCGTTTGCCCGCAGTGCGCCGCAACTCACTACCGTGCTGGCGGATGATCCGTTGGCCAGGAATGCGCAGATTGCCGCGTGCTGGTTTCCCTTGCCCGGTAGTTTGGCAGCATTGCCGAACCTGCAAGTCATTCACTCGGTGGCCGCCGGCATCGATCACCTCGATCACGACCCGTCGTGCCCGGATCTGCCGATCTGCCGAGTGGTCGATCCCGGCCACCGCCAAGGCATGACCGAGTACGTGCGCTGGGCGGCGATTCACTATCACCGCGGCTTCGATCAGGTGCTGTTGCAGCAACAGGACCAGCGCTGGGAGCGGCCGCTGCAACGGGCGGCGGGGCAGTTCAAGGTCGGGGTGATGGGGCTTGGGTCGTTAGGCAGCGCCATTGCCCAGGACCTGGCCGCCGCCGGTTACGACGTTCGTGGCTGGGCGCGCCGCAGCAAGGATTTGCCGGGCGTACAGACGTTCGCCGGTGCGGAAAAACTGAACCCGTTTCTCGATGGATTGGAGTTGCTGATCAACCTGTTGCCGCTGACCAGCGAAACCCGCGGCATCCTCGGCAGCGCAACGTTCGAGCGGCTCGCCAATGGCGCCGCGCTGGTCAATTGTGGTCGCGGCGGTCATCTGAATATCGACGACCTCGAACAAGCCCTGGCCCGAGGAAAACTGCGCGGCGCGTTGCTGGATGTTTTCGAACAAGAACCGCTGCCGGTCGATCACCGTCTCTGGACAATGCCCGGCGTCACCATCACTCCGCACATGGCGTCCGCGGCCTCCCACGACTGTATCGCCGAACAAGTAGCAGAGAACTTTCGCCGTTTAAATGCCGGTGAACCGTTATTGAATTGTGCGGACAGAACACTCGGTTATTAATAAGAAAGCGCCTTGCGAATTCGCCCATTGAGTTGGGCGCTATATAACAACAGTCCCTCACCTCGAAAGTTTTACTGCCAGTTAAAACAATTAAATACGAGTTCTTGATGAACTCCTGGAGACAGTAATGAGCGATCTATCGCCTGTAGAAAAGTCCGGCGCACCTCCGGAAGTTGCAATCAGCATGAAGAAAGTAGCGGTGGCCAGTGTGATTGGCACCACGGTGGAATGGTACGACCTGTTTGTGTTCGCCACGGCTTCGGCGCTGGTGTTCAACAAAGTGTTCTTCCCGGACTTCGATCCGTTGATCGGTACATTACTGGCGTTCGGTACGTTTGCTTCGGCCTACCTGGCCCGAATTGTCGGCGCGGCACTGTTTGGTCATTTCGGTGACCGCCTGGGACGCAAGTCGATGTTGTTGGTTTCACTGTTGACCATGGGTGCCGCTACGTTCGCCATCGGGTTATTACCCAATTACGCGGCCATTGGTATCTGGGCGCCGATCCTGTTGTTGCTACTGAGGGTGATTCAAGGCCTGGCGTTGGGTGGCGAGTGGGGCGGTGCAGTGCTGATGGCGGTGGAACACGCTCCCGCCAACAAACGCGGCTTGTACGGCTCGTGGGTACAGATCGGCGTCCCGGCCGGGACCATGATTGCCAACCTGGCCTTCCTGCTGATTGCCGCGTGGCTGTCCCCTGAAGACCTGTTGGCCTGGGGTTGGCGTATCCCGTTCCTGGCCAGCGTGCTGCTGATCGCCGTGGGCTTGTACATCCGCTTGAACATCGCTGAAACCCCGGCCTTCAATAAGGTCAAGGAAGCCGAGGTGCAGGTGAAAATGCCGCTGGCGGAAGTGTTTCGAAAGTACTGGAAACAAGTGGTGCTGGGCGGGATCGCCACCATGTCGACCGGGGCGTCGTTCAACATCATCGTTGCCTTCGGCCTGACGTACGGCACGCAGAATCTCGGGTTCAGCCGCAGCGTGATGCTCGGCGTGGTGTTGCTGTCCTGCGCCTGGTGCATCGTCATGTTGCCGGTGTTCGGCGCGCTGTCGGATCGCTACGGACGCAAGCCGATCATCGTTGCCGGCATCGTGGCCGAAGCGTTGGTGGCGTTCCCGATGTTCTGGTTGATGGACACCAAAGAGCTGTCGTTGGTGATCTTCGCTTACCTGCTATTGATGACCGCGTTCGCCGCCAATTACGGGCCGATCGCGACCTTCCTCGCCGAACTGTTCGGCACACGTGTGCGTTATTCCGGGTTATCGATCAGCTACATGTTGTCCGGTCTGCTCGGCAGTGCAGCGACGCCCATCGTCACCACCGCACTACTGGCGGCGACCGGCAAAGGCTCTTCGGTAGCCTGGTACATGATCGGTGCCGCGTTGATTTCGTTGGTGTCGTTGTTGTTGCTGACCGAGACCTTCAAGCGAGACATCAGTGAAGTCCCAGCGGCAGTGCCGGCCAACGAGCCAGCCCTCGGCAAGCCTGTCAAATCGGCTGCCGCCTGATTAATGGAGTTCAACAACATGCGCAGAATTCAGTCAGCCCCGGGCTTCATCGGCCCGGTCGGCCCTTACTCCCAGGCGGTGGTCAGCGGTCATCTGGTGTTCACCGCCGGACAGATTCCGGCCCAGAGCGATCTTGATGACCAGCCGGCCAGTTTCCCCGAACAAGTGCGGCAAACCTTGCGCAATCTGGAGGCAATCCTGATTGAAGCCGGGTCCGACTTCAGCCACGTGATCAAGGTCAACGCGTACCTCACCGATCCCGCGCAGCTGGAGCCGTTCAACGCGGTGTATCGCGAGTTCCTCGGCCATGCGCCGCCGGCCCGGACCACGGTTTGCGTGGCGCTGTGGGGCGTGTCGCTGGAAATCGATTGTGTTGCCGAGTTGATCGCCAAGGAGCCGCAGCATGGATGAATCGCAGCTGATCGAGCAGCTCAACGCGGTGAGCCTTCCGACCCTCGGGCATTTTCTCGAGGAGGGTTTTGCCGACTCGCAACTGCGGGCCATGGTGCCCAATGTGAAACTGGTCGGCCGGGCACTTACCCTGAAACTGGTGGGCGCCGATGCCATCGCGGTCAACCAGGCCCTGGCGCTCATCCAGCCCGGCGATGTGCTGGTGATCGACACCGACGGTGACTGGCAACACGCCCCGGTGGGCGCCGTCACCAGTTGCGCGGCGCGCTGCGCCGGTGCGGTGGGCATTGTGGTGGACGGTGCGGTGACCGACTTGCTCGAACTGCGCGAGACCGGCCTACCGGTCTTCGCCCGCGGCACCAGCCTGCTGACCACCAAGTTGCATGGCCGTGGCGACAGCCAGATCAATCAGCCGATTCACTGTGCTGGCGTCACGGTGCATCCCGGGGATTTCGTGCTGGCGGACGACAACGGCGTGCTGTTTCTCGATCCGGCCACCGCGCAAAACGTCATCGAGCGTGCGCTGGCATCGGACCGGGCAGAACCGCAATTGCTGACCCGGTTAATGGCGGGCGAACCGGTGTCCAGTGTCTTGAGTATCAAACTCTCTTAATGACCGGCAGCCAGCCCAAAAGCTGGCTGCTCAGGAACTTCAAAATAAATGAACAAACAACCGTTGGCACTTATTGCGATCGGCAGTGCGCTATTCAGTCCGTTGAGCATGGCGGACTTTATTAAAGACAGTAAAGCGACCCTCGGGATGCGTAACTTTTACTTCAATAACGATAATCGCGATGGCGTCGCGAACCCTTCCAGAACCGAAGAATGGGCGCAGGGTTTCATGCTCAACTATCAGTCCGGATTCACCGAAGGCACCGTCGGCTTTGGTGTCGATGCGTTAGGCCTGCTGGGTATTCGCCTGGACAGCGGTGACGGTCGTCATGTCGGCAGTTCGATGATCCCCAACGATGGCAACGGCGCTGCCGCGCAATGGTCGCGTTTCGGTGCGACGGCGAAGATGCGCTTTGCCCAGACTGAAATGCGTTACGGCACTCTGACGCCGAAATTGCCGATTCTGCAGGCCAACGACGGCCGGCTGTTGCCGCAGACATTCGAGGGTGGGCAGATCGTCTCCAATGACGTCGAGCATCTAACGCTGACCGGTGGTCATCTCGAACACGCCACGGGCCGCGGTTCCAGCGACAGCACCGGTCTGGTCGTGGCCGGCGGCACCCGGGAAAGCAATGCGTTCAATTTTGCCGGTGCCGATTACAAGGTCACCGACGCGCTTCTGGCGCAGTACTACTACGCCAACCTCGAAGACTATTACCAACAGCATTTCGCCGGTCTGGTTCACAACCTGACACTGGGGGATTTCGGCGCGCTGAAAACCGATCTGCGCTACTTCAAGACCTCCGCCGACGGTGCCAATGACTCGGCCGCCGGGCGGGCCAGCGGCTACCGCACCAGTGGCTTTACGCAGAACGGCGACGGCAAGATCGACAACAACACCTGGAGCCTGGCGTTCACCTGGAGCATCGGTGCTCACGCGCTGATGGCCGGTTATCAGCAGGTGTCCAGTGACAGCGGATTCGTGCAGCTCAACCAGGGTGGTTTGCCGGACAAAGGCGCTGGAGGAGCAAGCGTCTACTTGTTGACCGACCGTTACATCCAGAACTTCACCCGTGCCGGTGAACGTACCGGTTTCGCCCAGTACAGCTACGATTTCGCCGCCCTTGGGGTGCCGGGGCTCAAGGCTTCGGCGATGTACCTTTCAGGCAGCGGAATTAAAACGGTGGCCGGACCTGAGCAAGAGGAATGGGAGCGGGACCTGAGTGTCGACTACGTGATCCAGAGCGGGCCGTTGAAAAACGTCGCACTGGGTTGGCGCAACGGCATGTCGCGCAGTGAAGCGTCGCGCGATGCGGACCAGAACCGCCTGGTGGTCAGCTACAGTCTGCCGTTGTTCTGATCGGGCAACTCAGTCCAGCAAGCACCGTTGCAGGCTCTCGAGAAAGATCGTCTCGGCCCGGCTCATGCGCTGCTCGCGGTTCCACAGCAAATGAATGTCCACATCGGCAATGCCTTCGTGGGGCGGCAGGCGCCAGAGCAATCCGGCGTCGACGTCCGCCGCCACCACGTGCTCGGGCAAACAGCCGATCCCGTACCCGGCGATCACCAGTCGCCGGACTTCTTCCAGGCTCGGTGACGAGGCGACAATCCGTCCGCTGAAGCCTTGCTGATCACGAAAAATCGTCAGCGGCGAGAGCATGCCGCCGATCTGGTCGCTGGTGAAACTGACGAAGTTCTCCCGCTGCAAATCCCCTTCGGCAACGTTCTGTTGGCCGAACAGTGCATGGTGCTTGCCGCAGAAAAACGCATAGCGTTGACGCAGGAACAGCCGTTGTTCCAGGCGCGGTTGCGGGCGGCGATTGAGGCTCAGGCCGAGGGTCGCGGTTTTTTCCTGGAGGGCGCTGACGATGTCGGAGCTGCGCATCACGTCGACTTCCAGATCCACCCGCGGATGCTGCCGATGAAAGACCGCAAGGAAGTCATCGAAGCGCTCCGAAAAGATCCGGCTGATGATCAACAAGCGAACCTTGCCGATCACTTCGTCGGCCGGTTGCTCCAGCACGCTGCTGACCTGGGACATCTGCCCGTAGATTTCCCCGGCCAGTTCGAAGATCTGCTCGCCGACTTCGGTCAGGGCAAACCGTGGCCCGCGACGGGCGATCAGTTGTCGGCCCAGTTGCTCCTCCAGACGCTTCAGCGCCTGGCTCACCGCCGGTTGTGTCAGGTGCAGGCGGGCGGCGGCACGGCTGATGCTCAGCTCCTGACCGATCACCCGAAAAGTGCGCAGCAGGTTCCAGTCCAGGCGGTCATTGAGCAAGCGTTGTACATCGCGTTCGGCCATGGCGGCTCTCAATTATAAGCTGTCGTAATAGTCCGCATAATAAATAGAAAATTGACTAATCATAGCCCCGAGACGATAAATCATCTCCAGACAGGCGCCGTCAGAGTGCCTTGATTTTGCAGCTTCACTCCTGCCAAAAAAATAACCAAAGGAGACCGACCCATGAAGCCCCAAGCTTCTCCTCAGCCGCGCCGTGCGGCAGCCGCAGCCTTTATCGGCACCATGATCGAGTGGTACGACTTTTACATCTACGCGACCGCTGCTGCGCTGGTGTTCGGTGCGCTGTTCTTCCCCTCGGACGACAAACTGTTCAGCACCATGGCCGCCTTCGGCACCTTCGCCGTGGGCTTCTTTGCGCGGCCGTTGGGCGGGATTATCTTCGGCCATATCGGCGACCGCATCGGCCGCAAGAAGTCGCTGATCATCACCTTGCTGATGATGGGCGTGGTCACGGTCTGCATCGGCTTGCTGCCGACCTACGCACAAATCGGCGCAGCGGCGCCGGTGCTGCTGATTCTGCTGCGCATCGTCCAGGGCATCGCCGTCGGTGGCGAATGGGGCGGGGCGGTGTTGATGGCCGGCGAGCATGCGCCGAAAGGTCGACGCAATTTCTTCGCCTCCTTTGCGCAACTCGGCAGCCCGGCGGGTTTGATCCTGTCGTTGCTGGCTTTCAGCGCAGTCACCCGTCTGCCGGAAGAAGACCTGATGAGTTGGGGCTGGCGTCTGCCGTTCCTCGCCAGTTCGTTGCTACTGCTGGTGGGCCTGGCGATTCGCCTGGGCGTGAATGAGTCGCCGGAGTTCCTCGCCAGCCGCGAACTGGCACGCAAAAGCACACGCAAGGAGCAGGCGCCGGTCATGGAAGTCCTGCGCACCGCGTGGCGCCCGCTGCTGCTGTGCATCGGCGCTAACACCCTCGGGATCGCCGGGGTGTATTTCACCAACACCTTCATGATCGCCTACACCACCCAGCAACTCGAACTGCCGCGCTCGCTGATCCTTGAGTGCCTGTTTGTGGTGGCGATCATTCAGTTCTGCATTCAACCGCTGGCGGCGTGGGTCGCCGAGAAAATGGGCGCAACGCGATTCCTGTGTCTGGTGTCGTTGCTGGCCATGGCCTCGCCGTACCCGATGTTCGTGCTGGTCAGCTCGGCCCAGGCGCCGCTGATCATCCTCGGCATCGCCCTGGCGGTGGTGTGCATGGCGTCGTTCTACGCGGTGATCGCCGGTTACGTCAGCGGCATGTTCGAGACTCGTGTGCGTTACACCGCGATCTCGTTGGCCTATCAGATTTGCGGTGCCGTGGCCGGTGGCCTGACGCCGCTGGTCGGCACCTTGCTGGCGCACAAGTTCGCCGGCCAATGGTGGCCGATGGCGGTGTTCTACAGCCTGATTGCCGCGACTTCGCTGATCTGTGTCCTGTCCCTTGCCCGTCGCCATGCCAGCGCTGAACGCCTCGAAATGGCCAACGCTTAATTAACGTAATTCCAGGAGTAACTCATGTTGAAAATTAAGGGTGAACGCCTCTGGGCGAGTCTGATGGACATGGCGGAAATCGGCGCCACCGCACGTGGCGGTAGCTGCCGCCTGGCCCTGAGCGATGAAGACAAGGCCGGCCGCGAATTGTTTTCCCACTGGTGCCGCGAAGCCGGCATGACCCTGAGCGTGGACGCCATCGGCAACCTGTTCGCCCGCCGCGCCGGCACCGACCCCGATGCGGCGCCAGTGATGATGGGCAGTCACCTCGACACTCAGCCTGAAGGCGGGCGTTTCGATGGCGTCTATGGCGTACTCGCCGGCCTGGAAGTGGTGCGTTGCCTGAATGACCTCGGCATCCAGACCCGCAAGCCGCTGGAAGTGGCGGTCTGGACCAACGAAGAAGGTGCACGCTTCACCCCGGCGATGTTCGGCTCGGCGGTGTTCACCGGGATCATGCCAGTGGACGCAGCGCTGGCGGTGCGTGACATCGACGGCATCAGCGTTGCCGAGGCGTTGCAACGCACCGGTTACGCCGGCGAGCGCCTGTTTGGCGGCGCGGTGGATGCGTACTTTGAAGCGCACATCGAACAAGGTCCGATCCTCGAAGACAACGCCAAAAGCATCGGCGTGGTCAGCGGCGGCCAGGCAATTCGCTGGCTCGACGTGCGGGTCGAAGGCATGGCCGCCCACGCCGGCACCACGCCGATGCCGTTGCGCAAGGACGCCTTGTACGGCGTGGCACAAATGATCCAGGCAATCGAAGGCCTGGCCAGTGATTTCACTCCCGAAGGGCTGACCACCGTCGGCGAGTTGAGCATCAACAAGTCCTCGCGCAATACCATTCCGGGCTTGGTGAATTTCACCGTCGACCTGCGTCACCACCGCGACGAAGCCATCGAGGCGATGGAGCAGCAAGTCCGCGAGCGACTCCAGTCGATTGCCGATAGCCGTGGCTTGAACCTGACGATTACGCCCCACTGGATCAGTCCGGCAACACCGTTCGATGCCGATTGCGTGGCGGCCGTGCAGCAGGCGGTGGATGCGCTGGGCTACGCTCAGCAATCGATTGTCAGCGGCGCCGGGCATGATGCGATTCATCTGGCGCGGTTCTGCCCTACGGCCATGGTGTTCATTCCTTGCGTCGGCGGCTTGAGCCATAACGAAGCCGAGGACGTGCTGCCCGAAGACGTGCGTCAGGGCACCGATGTCTTGCTCAACGCCGTGCTGTCCCGCGCGGGCGTCATCCTTTAAGAACAGGGCTACGAACACAAAACCTGTGGCGAGGGGATTTATCCCCGTTCGGCTGCGAAGCAGTCGCCAGGTTTTGGGGCTGCTGCGCAGCCCAACGGGGATAAATCCCCTCGCCACAACTGACAGGTATTAACCCCATGCGCAGTTTTTTCCATCCCGAACAATTGCTTCACCATCCACGCAGCTACTACTCCCGTGGGCAGATGCGCACGCCACAGGAAGTGCCGGAGCGGGCCCAGCGGTTGGTCCAGGCGTCGCACTCGCTGGGCTTTACAGTCGAGCAACCGGCCGATGCCGGGCTCGATCCGCTGCTGGCGGTCCATGGCGCGCCGTACCTGACGTTTTTGCAGGAAGCGCATCAGCACTGGAAAGAGATTCCCGAGGATTGGGGCGACGAGGTGATGTCGAACATCTTCGTGCGCGAGCCCAATGCCCTGCGCGGAATTCTCGCCCAGGCCGCCCGCTATCTGGCGGATGGCAGTTGCCCGGTGGGAGAGCAGACCTGGCGTTCGGCCTATTGGTCGGCGCAAAGCGCGATCGCCGGGGCTCAGGCGCTGCTGGATGGCGAGCCGGCCGCTTACGCCGTGTGTCGTCCACCGGGGCATCATGCCCGGGCCGAAGCGGCGGGCGGTTTCTGTTATGTGGACAACGCAGCGGTGGCGGCGCAGGTTCTGCGAGGCGGGTTTGCGCGAGTCGCGGTGCTCGACACCGACATGCACCACGGTCAGGGAATTCAGGAGATCTTCTACGACCGCGATGACGTGCTCTACGTCTCGGTGCATGGCGATCCGACCAACTTCTATCCAGGGGTTGCCGGGTTCGCTGATGAGCGGGGAGTCGGGAAGGGCGAGGGCTTCAACCTCAACTTGCCGATGGCGCATGGCGCCAGTGAGGCGGACTTCCTGGGTCAATTGGACGTGGCGTTGGCGGCGGTGAAAGACTTCGGCGCTGAGGTGCTGGTGCTGTCGTTGGGCTTCGATATTTTCGAGCTGGATCCGCAGAGCAAGGTGGCGGTGACCCGTGAAGGGTTTGCGCGGCTTGGGGAGCGGATTCGCAGCCTTGGGTTGCCGTGTTTGATCGTGCAGGAGGGCGGGTATCACTTGGAGAGTCTGGAGGATAATGCGCGGGCGTTTTTTGTGAGTTCCGAGGTGTGGCAGCTCTGAGATTTTTGGTGTCTGGTAGATCGCTTTCGCGAGCAGGCTCGCTCCCACAAGGTTTTGCGCATGACCTGTGGGAGCGAGCCGGCTCCGGGCGGCGTTCCGACGAAGAACGATAACGCGGTGCACTTGATGAAACACAAGCGCCGTAAGGCACTTGCCATCGCCCTGACGTTAACGTAAAGATTGCGGCAGGGCGCTGAACTTAAAAAGGCGCAGGGCGGACCGATACGGAGCGCTTGATGACGCTAATAAAAACAACTCCTCCCAAACTGCACCACGAAGCCCGGCTGGCCCGGGAAAAACTCCATCTCGAGGGCGAAGTCCCGGATGGCGTGTTGCGGGCGGAAATCGATGCGTCGTGGCGACGTAGCCTGAGCCATGGCGTGCATTTCAATGCCAAGCACGAGCTGGCGCTGGAGTCGAGCGCGAGCCTCGACGTGCTGTTGGCGAGCAATCGGCTGCTGATCGACGCGGCATTGCCGGCCATCGATTACCTGGCCGAACGTCAGGGCAAGGAAGGGCTGATCATCCTCGCCAATTCCGACGCCACCATCCTCGCTGTCGAAGGCCGTGCCGATCGCCTCAAGGGCAGCGGCCTGCAAGACATCACCCTCGGCGCTTGCTGGAGCGAAGCCGCTCGCGGCACCAACGCGTTGGGCACCGCATTGGTGGAAGCCCGGCCAACCATGATCGATTGCGGTGAACATTACCTCGATCGTCTGACCGATTTCTCCTGCACTTCGGTGCCGATCTATTGCCCCCAAGGCGATATCCTCGGCGTACTCGACCTGACCCGCGAAGGTCCGCTGGGCCGCGTGCATGACAGCACCGCGTTGCTGGCCATGGCAGTCAGCCAGATCGAAAGTCGGGTGTTCAACGCCAGTTATCCGGACGAGATCGTCCTGGCTTTCCACAGCCGTCGGCAATACCTCGAATCCCCTTGGCAAGGTCTGTTGGCGGTGAGCCTTGGCGGGCAGATTCTCGCGGTCAGTGCCCAGGCCTGTCAGTTGCTGCATGCCGAGCGCTCGGCGCTGGTCGGCCGACGCTGTGAAGAGTTTCTGGGCGTCGACGGCCTGCAACTTCTGTCGCGCCTGCATCAGGGCGGTGTCGGCAGTTTGCAAACCGCCAAAGGCGAGTTCTTCTACAAAACCCTGCGTGCGCCGCAGCGTTCGATCAACGTCAGCACGTCACCGCGCAGCGTTGCCAAAACGGCCAAGCCACAACCGGATCTGGAGTCCCTGGCTGGCAGCAATGTCCGTTATGCACGAGCCTTGCGCATGGCGCGTCAAGGCCTGGCCAATGAGCTGCCGGTGTTGCTGCTGGGTGAAACCGGCACCGGTAAGGAAGTCATCGCCCGCGCCCTGCACATGGCCGGAACCCGCTGCGACAAACCCTTCGTCGCCGTGAACTGCGCGGCGATCCCCGAAGGCTTGATCGAGTCGGAATTGTTCGGCTACCGCGAAGGCGCGTTCACCGGCTCCCGTCGCGGGGGCATGATCGGTCGTCTGCAACAGGCCCATGGCGGCACCTTGTTTCTCGATGAAATCGGCGACATGCCGCTGGCCTTGCAGGCCCGTCTGTTGCGGGTGTTGCAGGACCGTAAAGTGGCACCGTTGGGCGCCGGCGAAGAGCAAGACATCGACGTCGCATTGATCTGCGCCACGCACCGCGACCTCAAGCGACTGGTCGAAGAAAAACACTTCCGCGAGGACCTGTTCTACCGCGTCAACGGCATCAGCGTGATGCTCCCGGCTCTGCGCGAGCGTGAGGATTTCAGCGGTTTGGTCGCTCGTCTGCTGGCCAAACTGGATGCACCGGCGATGGTCCTGCATGACGATTTGAACCGCTTGCTCGGCGGCTATCACTGGCCGGGCAACATCCGCCAACTGGAAATGGTTTTACGAACGGCGCTGGCCATGCGCGAGCCGGGGGACACCGTACTCACCCTCGACCACTTGCCCGACAGCATGCTCGACGAGTTGACCGCCAGCGAACGCCCTCAGGCCGGCAGCATTCGCGAAAACGAACTGGAGTTGATTCGCCAGTCCCTGGACAGCCATCAGGGTAATGTCTCGGCCGCCGCCGACGCCTTGGGCATCAGCCGCGCGACCTTGTATCGCAAGCTCAAACAGTTGCGCTCGTGATGCAGCGCTTGATCGTTCGGCTGATTGACAGCCAGAACCCCGAAGCCCTGCAAGCGGCATTGCGCTGGCTCTACAGTTTTGTGCGGCCCCATCGACTGGCGATTGCCGGGCTGCTCGGGTTATCGGTCTGCGCCTCGTTGCTGGTGTTGGTCCAGCCATGGCTGACCAAGCTGCTGATCGACGATGGTTTGCTCGCACGCAACTTTCCCATGCTGGTGCTGATTGCCGGGTTGATGATCGTGGCCGGGCTGCTCGGAACGGGGCTGTCGGGGATCAACCGTTATCTGCACACGCGACTGTCCGGGCGGATTCTGTTTGCCCTGCGCGACGACCTCTATCGACATCTGCAAACGCTCTCGCCGAGTTTCTACGGACAGCGCCGCATCGGTGACCTGATGTCGCGCCTCGATGGCGACGTCGCGGAGATCCAGCGCTTTGCCGTGGACTCCTTGTTCTCGGCGGTATCGAGCGTGATCGGTCTGGTCTGCGCCGTGGCGATGCTGCTGACCCTGTCGTGGAAACTCTCGTTGCTGGCGCTGGTGCTGATTCCCCTCGATGTGCTCTGGTTGCGCTGGATGCGGCGCAAGGTCGAGCGCGATGTACGGCAATTGCGCGAGCGCTCGGCGGACATGTCCTCGTTCATGGTCGAGACCTTGCCAGTGATGAAATTCATCCAGTCTGCCGGCCAGCAACAGCGTGAATCGCGGCGCCTGGAGAAATTGGGCCAAGGCTACATGAGCCAGTTGCTGCGCCTGCAAGTCACCGAGTTTTTCACTCAGGCGGTGCCGGGCACACTGACGTCTCTGTCCCGTGCCTGCGCGTTCCTGATCGGCGGATATTGGGTGGTGCAGGGGACCTGGCAACTGGGCGCGCTGATCGCGTTTTCCACCTATCTGGGTATGGCCGTCGGACCGGTGCAGAGCCTGCTGGGTCTCTATGTCGCGATTCAGCGAATGACCGTCAGCCTCGGGCGCGTGATGGAGTTGCGCTTCGAGGAGCCGACCGTTCTCACGCCGGCCACACCGCAGCCGATGCCGACCTCTGGCGAATTGCGTTTCGACAACGTGCACTTCAGCCATCCCGGCCGCCCGACAACCCTGCGCGGCATCGAAGCGCGAATTCCCTACGGTTTGAAAGTCGCCCTGAGCGGCGGCTCCGGGGTCGGTAAATCGACCCTGATCGACCTGCTGCAACGGCACCACGATCCGCAGTCCGGCCGGGTGTTGCTGGGAGAGGTCGATCTGCGCGAACTGGACCTGTTCCAGTTGCGTCGGCGGATTGCCGTGGTCAGTCAGGACATCGTGCTGTTTCGCGGCAGCCTCGCCGACAACCTGGCCTACGCGGTGCCGGACGCCAGCCGTGAAGCGATTGCCGAAGTGGCGCGGCTGGCGCAACTCGACAGCCTGATCGAGTCTTTGCCCGAAGGCCTCGACAGCCCGTTGGGCGAACGCGGTCAGCAGTTGTCCGGCGGGCAGAAACAGCGCATCGCCATCGCCCGGGCGCTGTTGCAGGATCCATTGATTCTGGTGCTGGACGAAGCGACCTCGGCGGTGGATGAAGCCACCGAACGTGAAGTCATCGAGGCCATCGACCGACTGTTTGCCGGACGCACGCGGATCCTCATCAGCCATCGTCCTTCCACGTTGGCCGATGCCGATTTGCGCTTTGAATTACTCGACGGCGTACTCACTTCAAAAACGGTGCTGCATGAAGCCTGAGTTGCGGATTGGCGTGGTGGACAGCGGTCACTCGGCGGCACAGCGGGTGCAAGTGGTCGCCGGGCGGCGCTTCTCGTTGCTGGTGGACGGATTGGCCGAAAGCGACTTGCGCGACGATCCGCTGGGCCACGGCAGCTCTGTGGTCGAGGCCATCGGTCGGCGGGCGCCTTCGGCGGTATTTTGCGTGGCTCAGGTGTTCGACCAGCGTGGGGTCACCAGCGCGCTGCAGATCGCCACGGCAATTGACTGGCTGGTGGCGCAGGACGTCCGGCTGATCAATTTGAGCCTCGGTCTGCGTCAGGATCGCAGCCTGTTGCGTGAAGCCTGTGCCGCGGCGGTAGCGCGAGGTATTTTGCTGTGTGCGTCCAGTCCGGCGCAAGGCGAGGGCGTGTTCCCGGCGAATTATCCACAGGTGCTGCGAGTTACCGGCGATGCGCGTTGCGCCGAACAGGAATGGTCGTGGCTCAACAGTGCCCAGGCAGATTTCGCCGCGTGTGTGCATGGCACCTATCCGGGGCAGTCCGGCGCCAGTCTTGGTTGTGCGGCGTTGAGTGGGCACATTGCGGGGTTTTTGGTTGCGCATCCCGAGGCGAGCAACGAACACGTCATTGAGTGGCTGCGGGAGAATGCCCGCTATCGCGGCCCTGAACGGCGCTTCGGACCATGAAGGCGATTGTGATTCTGGGCGCCGGGCCGGCCGGTGCGGCGGTCGCGTTGGGGCTTCGCAGGCTCGGTTACCCGGTGACGCTGGTCAGCGAATGGCGGCGGTTTGCGGCGCTGGAAGGCGTTTCCATTCGGGTGCTGGAGGCCTTGCGTGGCGCGGGGCTTCATCAAGCGCTGGCAGATGCAGCGCTGCCGTCCCAGCGGCAGGTGTCGTGGAACGGTCAGCAGCATGCTCAGAACATCGAATTTTTACTGGATCGCCCGAGCTTTGATCGAGGCCTGCGCGAGGATCTGCGCTTGGCTGGCGTTGAGCTGATCGAAGGCCGTGTGCTGACGGTGCAGTCATCGGTTTCGGGGCATCGGATCGAGGTCGAAGGGCGCGAGGCGCTGCTGGCGGATTTTCTGGTTGAGGCGCGGGGGCGTCAGGCACCGGCGCTCGGCAAAGGCCTGCGCGGGCCGGAGACGGTCAGCCTGCTCAATCGCTGGCAAGGCACGCCGGGCAGCACCGCCAGCGCGGTGGAAAGCCTCGAGGACGGCTGGGCCTGGATGGCCCGGCGAGCCGACGGTCAGTGTTACTGGCAATGGACGGTGGACGTGGCCAGTGCTGAATTGCCGGGCAAGGCGATGTTGCTCGATTACTGTCGTCAACGGCGCCAAGGCTCGGCGTTGGCGCGAGCGTTTTTCGGTGTCGAGCCTGAGATCGATCTACAGCTGCATGCGCGCAGCAGCACCGCGATTTTGTGCCCGCAGGTGTGTGGCGATAACTGGATTCGGGTCGGCGATGCGGCGATGGCGGTGGATCCGCTGTCGGGCAACGGGATTTTTCAGTCATTGTCCTCGGCGTTACAGGCGCCGACGGTGATCAACACGTTATTGCGTAAACCCGAGCGAGCGGCGCTGGCTCAGCGCTTTCATCAGCAACGGGTGGAGCAGTTGTTTTTGCGTTTTGCGCGGATCGGGCGGGATTTTTATGCCGATGAGCAGCGTTGGTTGCAGCAGCCATTCTGGCTTGCGCGGCGGCAGTGGCCAGATGCTGAAGTGGCGCATGCCGAGGCGGACTTTTCCTCGTTGAGAATCGAGCGAGCGCCGGTGTTGAAAGAGGGTTTTGTGGATGAGGCTGAGGTGGTGATCACGGCGGATCAGCCGCTGGGGATCTGGCATGTGCAAGGGGTTGAGTTGGCGCCGTTGGTGCGGCGGTTGGGCACAGAATCTGCGGATCAGGTTTTGGCGGGGTTGACGGTGGAGCAGGGAAGGGTGGTTCGGAGTTGGTTGTTGAGTCAGGGATATCGACCCCTCACCCTAACCCTCTCCCCAGAGGGTAGAGGGGACTGACCGAGTTGTACTCAGGAGATATTGCGACCGAGGAAATTGAGTCGTACTCAGGTTCGAAAACCATGAAGATCTGCTCCCTTTCCCCCTCTCCCCTATGGGGAGAGGGCTGGGGTGAGGGGTGGATTTTGAACCCACCCCAAAATCAAAAGATCGCAGGTTTCGCCAGCTCCTACAAAAGCTGATTCACAGCTTGATCAACACCGACTTCAACTCGGTGTAATGTTCAATCGCCGCATACCCCATCTCACGTCCAACCCCGGACATCTTGTACCCACCAAACGGCAACGCCGGGTCCAGCGCGCTGTGGCAATTGACCCACACCGACCCAGACTTGATCCGTGGAATCATCCGGTGCACCGCCGCCAGATCGTTCGACCAGATACTTGCCCCAAGCCCATACGGACTGTCATTGGCCATGCGCAGCGCATCGGCCTCATCATCAAACGGAATCGCCACCAGCACCGGCCCGAAGATCTCTTCCTGCACCAGTGAGTGCTTCTGATTGACATCCACAATCACCGTCGGTTTAACGAAGAACCCCGGCCCAAACTGTTCGCCACCACAGGCGATCGTCGCGCCACTTTCCCGTCCCTTTTCGATGTAATCGTAAACCCGTTCCTGCTGACGCGCGGAGATCAGCGGGCCCATGTCGACACTCGGGTCCATGCCGTTACCGAGCTTCATGGCGTTGGCGATGTCGGCGATGTCCGCCACCACATTGTCGAAATGCTTACGCTGCACATACAGCCTGGAGCCTGCGCAGCACACCTGTCCCTGATTGAAGAAAATCGCGCTGGCGGCGCCGGCTGCGGCGGTCTTCATGTCGGCGTCGGCCATGACGATGGTCGGCGATTTGCCGCCCAGCTCCAGGGTCACTCGGGTCATGGAGTCCATGGCGATCTTGCCGATCTGCTTGCCCACGGCGGTGGAGCCGGTGAAGGTCAGCTTGTCCACCAGCGGGTTGTGGGTCAGGGCGGAACCTGCAGTGATGCCGGTGCCCGTGACCACGTTGAACACACCTTCGGGGTAACCGGCTTCCAGCACCAGTTCGGCGAGTTTCAGCGCGGTCAGCGGGGTTTCGTCGGCGGGTTTGAGCACCACGGTGCAACCGGTGGCCAAGGCCGGGCCGAGTTTCCAGCAGGCCAGCAGCAGCGGGAAGTTCCAGGCGACGATGGCGCCGACCACGCCCACCGCTTCGCGGCGGATGAAACTGTGGAATTGATCGTTGGGCATCAACGGCAACGACACTTCAACACTGGAGCCTTCGATCTTGGTCGCCCAGCCAGCCATGTAGCGCAGGAAGTCGATGGACAGTTGCACGTCCATCACCTGGGCCACCGCTGCGCTTTTGCCGTTGTTCAGGCATTCCAGTTGCGCGAACAGTTCGGCGTCGCGCTCCATCAGGTCGGCGAGTTTCCACAACAGGTTCTGCCGCTCCCGAGGTCGGGTGCGGGTCCAGGCCGAATCATCGAAGGCCTGACGGGCGGCGAGCACGGCGCGGTCGACATCCTCAGGCGTGGCCCGTGGCACGACGCACAGCACTTCGCCGGTGGCCGGATTGTGCAGGGGCATGGTCTGGCCGTCGGCGGCCTCGACCCAGTCGCCGCCGATGAGCATGCGCGGGGCGCGCTGGATGAACGCCGAGGTGGCGGGAAGCAAATAAGGGAGGGGCATGACGAAACCTCTTGTTGTTCGTGAGAACAGGGCTTTCGCAATGGCTGTGCCAAGTGCCCGCAAAGGCAGAACCGCCCTTGGTCGGCGGGGGTTTGGGGCACTCAAGGGAATCGCGGACGCTGTGAGATTGTTGCAAATTGCGACAGCTATGAGACGACGAGCAACCGGGTTGCGACCTTGAGGTACCCATTATTGAGGACTAAAATTTTCAGGATCGGTGGGTGAAATGACGGACCGTTCATCCGGCAATACATCTGGCGTGAGGGAGGTAACGATGTTCCTTTCAACCCTGGAAATTCAAAACATCATTGAACACAGTTTTCTGCCGTCCGTGTGCACCTGCACCATGGCGGCGGACCAGTCCCTGACGATTCGGGTCTGCGACTGCATGACCGGCAAAGTGGATATAGTGGCCACCCACGTTCCCCTGTGGACACTGGACAGTCCCCATGCGATCGCGTCGCTGGTGGCGGACATGCAGCACGAGATCGACGTACACAAAAGCGTTCCCCCCACCTTTGACATCTGAACCGGCGTCACGCCGCACCGTGGGAACGCGGTGCGGCCCGCGCCGATTATTCAGGCTGCAAACTTCCGGGAAATTTCTTCGAATGTGTTGCCATCCACGGCGGCCAACAGCTTTCTGTCGTCCTTGAGCGTCGCCAGAAAGGTCACTTCGGTTTCCTTGCCGGCCAGCATGAACCCGGCGATTGCGCCGATGGGCCCCAACAGCATGGCCCCGGCCACGCCAAAGCCGATGGCATCCTTGATGTTGTTGATCGAATCCTCGTTGGCCACTTCCACGCACTTGAATGATGAGAGCGGGAGGGTAATGCCAGGCCATGGGTGAAGCGACGTTCTGAGGGTGAAAACGCCGTCTCTGTACTCTCCATCACCCTGCAGAAAGTCCCCCGCCAGGACAGTGATGCTTGCCATTTTTTTATCCCCTGGTGGCAATCGGTGAACACCCATTTCGCGCTTGCAGGGGATTGGCGTCAATCGTCGACCGATGAACTGTTCCGGTCAGGCCATCTATGCTTGTCTCAGACTGCAACACCTGTCGCGATATTAGACGCAGGCGATCTCGTTCAGCGATGGCGAAAAACAGTCATCTTCACGCAACGGCTTGATTTAAAAGGTAATCGGCAAGCTGGCACGCTCCGTGTATTGCTCATCGCAGACGTTTCTCCTGCCTCCGTCAGCGGTGCGCCGCCGACGGCAGAAACCATAAAAACGATAAGCCACAAAAATAAGAAAGCACCGTGAGGTTCGACGTTGATGAAGAGAAAACTCCGATCAGGCCTGAGTGCCAGCCTGCTGGCCGTGGCCGCTTGTGTGGCGCTGCATTCGCCTTACAGCCTGGCAGCCCGCGACGCCCAGACCCTCCTCAAGGAAACCTGTCAGGGCTGTCATACCCCCGAAGCCAATAATGCCCTGAGCCGCATCAGCCACCAGCGCAAAACCCCTGAAGGCTGGCTGATGAGCATCGCCCGCATGCAAACCATGCACGGTTTGCAGATCAGCGATGACGACCGCCGAACCTTGGTCAAATACCTGGCCGACACTCAAGGCCTGGCCCCAAGCGAGACCGACGGCGTGCGATACGCGCTGGAGCGTCGACTCAATACCGTCGAGAAATTCGACGACCAGACCAGCCAGATGTGCGGCCGCTGCCACTCCGGTGCGCGGGTCGCCCTGCAACGGCGTCCCGCCCAGGAATGGGAGCGTCTGGTGAACTTCCACCTCGGCCAATGGCCGTCGCTGGAATACCAGGCTCTGTCTCGCGACCGCGACTGGTTCGACCTTGCTCGAAAAGACATGGTGCCGCTGCTGGCCAAGCGTTATCCGCTGGACAACCCGGCCTGGAAAAAATGGCTGAGCACCGCGCCAAAAAAAGCCGAAGCGCTGGTGGGCGACTGGAGCTTCAGCGGCCACTTGCCGGGCAAGGGTGAAGTGGCCGGTGTGATGAGCGTCACGGCCGATGGCAGCGACACGTTCAAGGTCAACGTCAAAGGCCAATACGCCGACGGCAGCCCGTTCAACGGCGATGGCAGCGCGATTCTCTACACCGGTTACGAATGGCGCGGCAACGTGACCATAGACGGCGTGACCATGCGCCAGGTGTTCGCCGCCCAAGGCAACGCGATGCAGGGCCGGATGTTCGAGGCCGAGCACGAAGAGCGGGGTCTGGACTTCGTCGCCGCCAAGCAGGGCAGTAGTCGTTTGCTGGCGGTGCAGCCGGGTTACCTGAAGGCTGGCAGTGAAACTGAAGTGACGCTGGTCGGCAGCGGTCTCACCGGCAGGCCGAACTTCGGCAAAGGCGTGGAAGTGGTCGAAGTCATCGAGCAGAGCCCGGAGCGCATCAAGGTCAAACTCAAGGCCGCCGCCAATGTTCAACCGGGTCTGCGCAACGTCACCGTTGGCACGCTGAAAGGCCCGACCCTGTCGGTCTACAGCAAAATCGCTGAAGTCAAAGTCGTACCCGAGTTCTCGGTGGCACGGATCGGCGAGGGCGGTGGTTCAACGCCGAAAGTCCAGGGCCGTTTTGATGCCGAAGCCTGGGGCAAGGGCGCTGACGGCAAGCCGTATCGTATCGGCGTGTTCCCGGCGCAGTGGTCGGTCGAAGCCTTCGATGACCGCGCCAAGCAAGACGAGGACGTCAAGTTCGCCGGCACCATGCAGGCTGACAGCGGCGTGTTCACACCGGGCGATGCCGGGCCGAACCCGCAACGCAAAATGTCCACCAACAATGCCGGCAACCTCAAGGTGATCGCCGCCGTCGACGACGCAGGGAAATCCCTCACCGGCGAAGGCCACATGATCGTCACCGTGCAACGCTGGAACAATCCACCCATTCCATAAGTTGGCTGATCCCAAACGATTCAGACACTTTTTCGGAATGACCGCAGGCCCCGTAGAACGGGGTTTGCACAGGAGGTTGCAATGGGCGCTATTTTGAATCTGGTTGAGCGGAACCTGCACGAAGTGCACGTCGATGCCGACCGCATGCTGTTTCACATTCCCAGCAGTTCGCTGTTCGCCAGCGATGAGCTGACGGTCACCATCATCGATACCTTGCGCGGTCCCGGCTGTTCGTCGGACGACCTGATCCAGCGCTTGGCTTCACGCTTCAACGGCGAAGAAATCACCGAGACCCTGCGTGAGTTGATCTCCCTGGAACTGGTCAGTGACGGTTCGCCGCTGACCCCCGACATCGGCACCAAACGGGTCGAGCGCACGGCGATCAACACCGTGGTGCTCAACGTCAACACCGGCTGTAATTTGAGCTGCACCTACTGCTACAAGGAAGACCTCGACAAACCGTCGGCCGGCAAGAAAATGGACGTCGAAACGGCGGTCGCCTCGGTGGAAATGCTGCTGCGCGAGTCCCCTGACGAAGAGCGTTTCACCGTGGTGTTTTTCGGCGGTGAGCCGCTGAGCAATCGCAAGCTGATCGAGTACATGGTCGACTATTGCGAGAAGCGTTTCCGCGAGGCGGGCAAGTTTGTCGAGTTCGTCATGACCACCAACGCGACGCTGCTCACCGAAGAAACCGTGGACTACCTCAACGCCCACCGTTTTGGCCTGTCAGTCAGTATCGACGGACCGAAAACCGTGCACGACCGCAACCGCATCACCGTGGGCGGGCAGGGTACTTACGACGTGGTGCGGCGCAAGGCTGAAATGCTGCTGTCGCGCTACAACAGTCGTCCGGTCGGTGCCCGCGTGACCCTGACCACCGGCGTCACCGACGTCGAAACCATCTGGGATCACCTGTTCAACGAACTGGGTTTTGCCGAAGTCGGCTTTGCCCCGGTGACCTCCGGCGACATCAGCACTTTCAACCTGTCCAGCGACGAGCTGATCGAAGTCTTCGCCAACATGAAGAAACTCGGCCGGCGTTATCTGGAAGCGGCGCTGGAGCACCGCAACATCGGTTTCTCCAACCTGCACCAGTTGATCACCGACATCCATGAAGGCCACAAAAAAGCCCTGCCCTGCGGCGCGGGTCTGAAGATGCTGGCGGTGGATCACAAGGGTGAGCTGAACCTGTGCCACCGTTTTACCGGTTCATCGTTGCCGACCTTCGGCAACGTTCACAGCGGTGTGAAGCAGGTGGAGTTGAACGACTTCCTGTCCCAGCGCCTCGACCGTACCAACACCGGTTGCGAGGACTGCCAGATCCGCAATCTCTGCTCCGGCGGCTGCTACCACGAGAGCTACGCCCGTTACGGCGACCCGACCCACCCGACCTATCACTACTGCGAACTGATGCGTGACTGGGTCGACTTCGGCATCGAGGTCTACACCCGGATCATGGCCCACAACCCTGCGTTTATCAGCAGCTACATCACTCCGCGCAAGGCTCACTGATATGAAACATCTCAAGGCAATCAATAATAAAGCGCTGAAACTCGATGAGGCCGCGGCCGAAAACCGCATCGAAGAAGTGGTCGCGATGAGTTCCGTCGCCGGCTGCGCCTCGACCACCGACCCGGGTTGGGAAATCGATGCGTTTGGCGGTGTGTCGTCGCTGTGCCAGCCGATGGAAGCCGACCTTTACGGCTGCTCCGACCCTTGCTGGTGGCCGGCCCAGGTGCCCGACATGATGAGCACCTACCCGGACTGGAACAAGGATGCCCAGGCGTCCAACGACAACTGGCGCAACCTTGGCACTGTCTTCCCTAAAGACAAGTGATCGGACAGAGAAGAAGGATTCCAGCATGCCTAGCATCAAAGCCTGCGGCCTGGCCGCATTCGCCGTCCTGAGCGTCTGTTCGTTCACGGTTCTGGCCGATGAAAACACTGCACTCGAAACCGGTCACGAGTACATGTTGACCACCAATTATCCGAACAACCTGCACGTCATCGACGTGGTCACCGACACTTTGTTCAAGACCTGCAAGATGCCGGATGCCTTCGGTCCCGGCACCGTCCAGTTGTCGCCGGATCGCAAGACCGCTTACGTGCTGAACAATCACTACGCGGATGTCTACGGCGTCGAACTCGACAGCTGCAAGCAGGTGTTCCACGCCAGCATCACCCAGAAACCGGGGGAGAAAGCGAGGTCCATGTTCGCCTTCACCCTCAGCCACGACGGCAAGGAACTGTTCACCATTGCCAACCCGACGTTGATGCTCAATGACCGCTACGAAGTGCAGCAACCGCGGCTTGATGTGTACGCCACCGATGCTGGCATGGACGCCAAACCCGTGCGCAGTTTCCCGGCACCACGACAGCTGACGATCATGCAGAGCGGGGACGATGGCACGCTGTATGTGGCGGGGGCGGACGTCTACAAGGTCGATGTGAAAACCGGCAAGTTCGACGTGCTGATCCCCAGCCGTCACTGGAAGCGTCCCGGCTACAGCGCGCCGGACGTGCTTTACGTGTGGAACCAGCAGACTTACCGCCATGACTTTTCGCTGCTCTACACCGCCGCGAAGTTCAAGGACAAAAAGCAGGACCCGTTGACCGCCGAGTACCTTTACGGGCTGTTCAGCATCGATTTGAAAACCGGCAAGACCGAAACCACCGACTTCGGCCCTCTGACGGAAATCTACTTCAGCGGCATGCGCTCGCCGAAGGACCCAAACCTGATGTTCGGCGTGCTCAACCGTTTGGCGAAGTACGACATCAAGGAAAAGAAAATGCTGCAGGCGGCGACGCTGGATCATTCCTACTATTGCATTTCGTTCAACAAGGACGGCAGCAAGATTTATCTGGCCGGGACGTTTAATGATGTGGCGATCTTTGATTCGGAGAACCTGAAGCAGATTGGCAGTATCAAGTTGCCGGGTGGGGATATGGCGATCACGACTGCGCAGGTTTTCGTCCGGTAATTTCGGCGTCTGAACTGACGCCTTCGCGAGCAGGCTCGCTCCCACATTGGATTTTCAGTGAACACCTATTTTGTGTACGACCGAAAACCACTGTGGGAGCGAGCCTGCTCGCGAAGAGGCCCTCGAAGGCACCAAATCATCAAGCCCCAGGAACGGGGCAACTCAAATCCCCCTCCTGACACTTCAAATAATTCTTGAAAGTCTCAACCCGCGCCTTGGTCAACTCAGTGATGCAGTTGCTGTAGATCAGCGGATACACGCTCCCACCTTCCACCCCGGACGCCGAAAACGTGCACTCGGCATCACGAAACGCAATCCATGCTCGCTGCGCCCCGAGCATCAGTTTTTTGCTGTCCGGGTTGCTCTTCAAACGGTTGGTGATCTGCTGGTAAAGCGCATTCAATTCCTTATCCGCCGTCTTGTGCTGCTGCGCCGCGCACTGATTCATCGTGGCCTGATCGGCGGCGTTGTCACAGTCCACAGCATAAGCGGCGGTGGTGAACAGCAGGGGCGTCAGCGCCAGAAGAAAGCGTGGGTGCATGGGGATTCTCGCTGTGGCAGGAAAGTTGGAATGCAGTTTAGTGCTGTATTCGACCCTCTATGTTTGCCATTCAGGGCATTTTTTAATCGATTCATAGGCAAGCCACGGCACGTCATGTGTCGTCCAGATATGCGCCTGAGGCGTCATTTTCGGGTCATCGTCCAGTGTGGCCACACGAACAATAACGTGGGGTTGGGCCAAGCGTTCCGCCATCAGGTGTGAACCGCAGACCGAACAGAAATGCCGCATCTTGCCCGGCGACGATTCGTAGCTGCTCAGGCGGTCCTGGCCTTTGGTCCAGCGAAAATGTTCGCGCATGACCCCGGCTGTCGAGGCGAATGCCGCGGCGTGTGCCTTGCGACAGGTTTGGCAGTGGCAATGACTGATGGGCATGTCGAGATGATCGAGTTCGTACTCGATGGCTTTACACAAACAGCTGCCATGCAGGCTATTCATCGCGTGCTCCTGATTGCGTGAGGGTGGCTGCCCGCAGCAAAGCGTCAGCCGTGGCTTCGATATCTTCGCGCCAATGCAACTTCTTCAGCCAACGTTCGGGAATGGCCTGCACACCGTAATGAGCCCCGGCCAACTGGCCAACAATGGCGGCGGTAGTATCGGCGTCGTCGCCCAGGTTGGCGGCTTTCAGGATGGCGGCTTCAAAGCTGTCAGTCTGATGAAAGCACCACAGGGCTGCTTCCAGTGAAGCCACGCAGTAACCGCTGCCATGGATATCGCTTTCAGGTTTACCGAAATAATCGCCTCGCGCGATGGCGGCCACTTTGGTTTCCAGGCATGTCGTTTCTGACAAGCTGAGCACCTCTGTCTTGGACGCGCCTTGTAACGCACGGTGGATCAGCTCAGCGAACAACTGACAGCATTCGACCGCTTCCGGTGCGGCGTGGGTGGTTCGCGAGCTGTTGGCGGAAAACGCGAGGATCCGGTCGCGATCGGGAAAGTAATACAGCACCACCGGCACCAGGCGCATCAGCGAGCCGTTGCCTGCCGTGCGGGGATCGATGGAGCCGGCGAACGGTTCGTCGGTTTCCTGATAGCGCGTCAGGGCGTCGCGTACGGTCATGCCAATGTCGAAGCATTCCCCCGTTGAACTCAGATAACCCCATTGCCACCAATTCAAGTAACGACCCATCTGATCGGCCGCCTCGAAGCCGTTTTTGCTCAGCAGGCTTTCGGCCAGGCACAGCGCCATCGAGGTGTCATCGGTCCATTGCCCGGGTTTCAGATTGAAAGGGCCGCCGCCCACCATGTCGGTCAGGGGCTTGAACGAGCCGCGTGGCTGGAACTCGACGCTGGTGCCAACGGCATCACCACAGGCCAGGCCCAGCAGGGCTCCGCGATAACGTTCCGTAAGTGAAAGCTGCATGAATCATCCTTGTCTGAGTCAACTTCGCCCTAACGTTAGCAGTTTCGGTCTTCTGGTTTTTGTCTTCAAACCAGGCGTTACACTTGGACATGCAGCCGAATATTTCGTACAGGGTTGATTGCGCTACCCGATTGATACAACTTTAGGGTTGGTCTTGTGGTCTTACAGGCCTACTGTTCAGTACAGGAGGTGACTTATGAATCCAGCATCAGATCGCATCGAAAGGAAGATCCTGCTCAAAACGCCGCGCTCGCAGGTCTGGCGCGTGCTGGCCAATGCCGAAGCTTTTGGGCAGTGGTTTGGCGTGGCGCTGGAGGGCAAGCGTTTTGTCGCCGGTGAGTGGACCCAGGGGCAGATTACGTACCCGGGTTATGAGCACTTGCTGTGGAACGTGCTGGTGGAGCGGGTCGAGCCCGAACGGGTATTTTCGTTTCGCTGGCACCCTTATGCCGTGGAGCCGGAGGTCGATTACTCCCAGGAACCCACCACTTTGGTGAAGTTCGAGCTCGAAGACATGGATGAAGGCACGTTACTCAAGGTCACCGAGTCCGGTTTCGATCACGTCCCTCAAACGCGCCGGCTCAAGGCGTTCCGCATGGACAGCCGCGGTTGGGATGAACAGATGAACAATATCGAAGAATTTCTCAAAGACACTGCCAAGAAACGCGAGCGTCAGGAAGAGTGATCGCTTGATGTTCGAACCTTGGCTGAAACGCCGGGCGTTTCTCGAGGACGACACCCTGGCGGCCGAAGGTCAGCTGCAGGCCGCTAAATTCGCGGCTTCAATGCTTGAAACCTTACCTGTCTAAGGGTTTTCGGAAGGGCGGCTATAGCGAATGTCCTACACGCGATGGTAGCTATGTCGTCTATTGCACATTGGATCCGAAGCGTAATCTAGCCTCATCAACCGAAGCACAGGAAGTGCTCGGGATCACGGATGATCGACCATAAGCAAGGAATCGCTGCCGACAGGGAGTCGTAATGGTCTTGGGAAAAACCCGCTTCGGCGGGTTTTTTTTGGTCTGTCGAAAAGGCCTTGGCAGATGAGTTTCGTGTAGCAGCTGCCGAAGGCTGCGTTCGGCTGCGAAGCAGTCGCTGAAACAGACACTGCGGTTTTTCAGGTACACCGTGTTTGCATGGTTTACGACTGCTGCGCAGCCGAACGCAGCCTTCGGCAGCTGCTACAGGAGAGGGCTTCATGGCTGAATGGGCAATGGCTTACACCAGAGCGCTGGTATGTCCTCTGTTTACGCTTCACCGATGTGTTTAATCTGGATCCATCAACTGAGTCGCAGGATGCGCTCAGGATCACGGATGATCGTCCATTGGCCAGGATGGCTGCCGACAGGATGTCGAAATGGTCTTGAGAAACCCGCTTAGGCGGGTTTTTTTATGGACGATGGAAAATCCTCGGCGCGTCATTTTGGCCGGAGGGACCGGCAGCCAGGCACTGGCTGCCGGTCGGGATGGATCAGCGTGCTGACAACTGATCGAGTTTCGCCGCTGCACGCTCAGTGATTTGCGAGCGCAGTTTCAACGACGCAGCGGCACGGTTGCGGGCCTCCTCCAGGACACTGACCGGCGCCGTTTCAGGGCTGCCCGAAGCAAACGGCGGCGCCGGGGCGTATTCGAGCTGCAACTGCACCAGCTCTGCCGTGTCCTTATCGAACAACTCTGCGGCCAGGGTCAGGGCAAAATCGATACCCGCCGTGATCCCGCCACCGGTCAACAGATTTCCGTCGCGCACCACCCGATCCTTCACCGGAATCGCCCCCAAAGGCACCAGCAATTCGTGATAGGCCCAATGAGTGGTGGCGCGTTTGCCCTTCAGCAGACCTGCCGCACCGAGTACCAGCGCGC
The DNA here is from genome assembly GCF_054897985.1 of Pseudomonas sp. LB3P25. Taxonomy (NCBI): domain Bacteria; kingdom Pseudomonadati; phylum Pseudomonadota; class Gammaproteobacteria; order Pseudomonadales; family Pseudomonadaceae; genus Pseudomonas; species Pseudomonas sp. LB3P25. The sequence goes on from NZ_CM142711.1 coordinate 2,167,820, forward strand.
CGGTACACACCGACGTGACGTAACGCGCGTTGGCGGCCTGCGCCTTGATGAAGGCCAGTGTCTCTTCATCTTCCATCAACGGCCCGACGCCACTGCCGCCGGGAATGCAGATCACATCCAGCTTCGGGCAATCGTCGAACGTGGTGGTCGGTTTCAGCACCAGGCCCGTGCTCGCGGTGATGGGCATCAGGTCCTTCCAGATCAAATGCACCTTCACGTCCGGCAGCGAGGCCAGTACCTCGTAAGGGCCGGTGAGGTCCAGTTGCTGAACCTGTGGAAACAACAGAAAACCGATCTGCAACGTCATGGCATTTTTCTCATGAAGTGGGGGTAGACGCCTTCACTTTAGGCTCGTAGGATTTGGCGCATACGCCAATCACCCCACGAATTACGCCAATCATGCCGAAAACCATTCACGTGCTCGCCTTTGCCAATGTGCAATTGCTCGACGTCACCGGGCCGTTGCAGGTGTTCGCCTCGGCCAACGATATTTCCCGCCAGCAAGGTTTTCCGCCGCCCTATGCTCCGTCGGTAATTGCCAGCGGCGGCGGGGCGGTGATGTCGTCGGCGGGGCTGGCACTGTTGGCCGAGCCGTTGCCCGAAGAGGGCAGTGACACGTTGATCATTGCCGGTGGCTGGGGCGTTTACGACGCGGCCGAAGACGAACCTCTGGTGGCGTGGGTACGTGAACATGCGACGGGGTGTCGGCGGGTAGCGTCGGTGTGCACCGGGGCATTTTTGCTGGCGGCCAGCGGCTGGCTCGATGGCCGGCGGGTGGTCACTCACTGGACCCGTTGCGAGCAGTTGGCGCAGAAGCATCCGCGACTGCGGGTCGAACCCAATCCGATTTTCATCAATGACGGTCCGGTCTGGACCTCGGCCGGGGTCACTGCCGGTATCGATCTGGCGCTGGCCATGGTCGAAGAAGACCTCGGCCGCACGATGGCCCTGGAAGTCGCGCGGCAACTGGTGGTGTTCCTGAAACGTCCCGGCGGCCAGTCGCAGTTCAGCGTGACCCTCTCTTTGCAAAAAGAAGGCAACCGTTTCGACGAACTTCATGCCTGGATCAGCGAAAACCTCACCAAGGATCTCGGCGTCCCGACCCTGGCCTTGCAGTCGGGCATGAGTGAGCGCAGCTTCGTCCGCCATTACCGTGCCGACACCGGCCAGACGCCAGCGCGGGCCATTGAACTGATTCGGGTCGAAACCGCCCGACGTTTGCTCAGCGATACCAGAGTGCCGATCAAACGGGTGGCGGTGCAATGCGGATTCGGCAGCGAAGAGACGCTTCGACGCAGTTTTCTGCGGGCCATGGGCGTGACCCCGCAGGCCTATCGCGAGCGTTTCAGCGTCAGCCCTCCAGCAGATCCAGTAACGCTCTGAGCGTTGCCTCGGGCGCTTCTTCGGGAATGTTATGGCCGACGCCCGCCAGCACTCGCCGCTCATAACGCGCGGTGAAGTGGGCGATGTCTTCGTCTATCTCCGGTGCCGGTCCGACGCCATCGTCAGCCCCGCACAGGGAAATCGTCGGTACGCTGATCGGCGGCTGTCGGGTCAGCGCTTCTTCAATCCACTCCAGCGCCGGGTCGCCGGGCGCGTACATGAACCGGTGGCGATAGGAGTGAATCACCACCTCGACGAAATCCGGATTATCGAAGGCCGGTGCGCTTAACGGATACAACTCAGGCCCTTTGGTCCAGGTGGGTGACCACAACTTCCAGAGCAATTCGCACAAGGCCCGGCGATTTTTCGTCAGACCTTCAACCCCGCGTGGCGTGTGAAAGTAGTACTGATACCAGAGGCGGTGCTCGGTTTCCGGGTCCGACGGTTCGGTGGAGAGGGGAATGTTCTGAAGGTTGTAACCATCACCGGTCACCAGGCAACGAACCCGCTCGGGCCATAGCGCCGCCACGATGCACGCCGCCCGACCGCCCCAGTCGTAGCCGCACAGGGCGGCTTGTTTAATCGCCAGCGCATCCATCAGATCCAGCAAATCCTGGGCGAGAGCGGCTTGTTGTCCGGAGCGCAGGGTGTCGGGGTGGTTGAACCGGGTCGGGCCGTAACCGCGCAGGTACGGGACGATGACGCGGTAGCCTTTGGCGGCGAGGGCTGGGGCGACTTCGTCGTAGGCGCGCGGGGAGTAGGGGAAGCCGTGGAGGAGGATGATCGGGTCGCCGGTGGTAGGGCCGTGTTCTTCGTAGGCGAGAGACAAACCTGGAGTTTGGGTGAAGTGGATCAGCGCTTCATTGTTCATTCGATACTCCGCAGAGGTTGTATTTGCCTGTTTCCTAGACTTCGATTTCGGCCACTTGATTGAAATACTTCGTCCGATCCGGCGTAAACGTCACCACCATGTTGGTCCGTGAACACGTCAACGCTCGTTCTTCACTCAGATCGATATCCAGATCTTCCCCGCGCAACCCCTGCCATTGAGCGAGGTATTTGAGGGAACCATACTTTTCGAGTTTCTTCAGGCTGCGGCTGACGCCACCTTTCCAGCCCAGCACCGGCAGTTCGCCGGCAAGGCAGCGTTGGGCGAGTTCGGGGAAGCGGGCGGCGCGTTGGCGGCCGATCTCCCAGCATTTGATCAGGCCTTTGTCGTGGGCTTCCCACAATTCGTCGCGGTTCAGACCGGACCTGAGTGGGGTGTCGATGCTGCGGTGGATGCGCTGGGTCATTCTGGTTCCTTGAATTCGGGTTTTGTTGGACAGCTCCGCTGTACCCGTTGACGGTGGATGGTAGGGGGGGATGTAACGGGTGGCAACAAACGTTTTCAGGCTATAGAAATGAGGTGCTTCGTGCGATTGAACAGGTCTGTTTAGCAGTTGTAGGAGCTTGGCCTATACCGGCCACCGTTTCTTTCGCCGGTATTCAGTCCGTCTTGTGTTGTGGCTGATGGCCCCTTCGTCGGAACGCCGCCCGGAGCCGGCTCGCTCCCACATTTAATCTTTAGTGGACACCAGGTTTGTATACGACCGAGATCAAATGTGGGAGCGAGCCTGCTCGCGAAAGGGGCAACACAGTCTCAAGGCTGCCAGAAACTCTTCTCCCCACTCAATTTCCGATTCAGAAAACTGGCCGCGCTGATCAGGGCCAAATGCGTCAGCGCTTGCGGCGTATTGCCCAGATGCCGCGCATGGCTGTCGAACTCTTCGGCGTACAACCCCAACGGGTTGGCATACCTCAGCAACTGTTCAAATTCCAGATGCGCCTTTTCCACCCGGCCGGCGCGGGCCAGGCATTCGACGTACCAGAACGAGCACGCGGCGAAGGCGCCTTCGGTGCCGTCGAGGCCGTCGATCCGGGTGTCGTCATTGCGATAGCGGCAAACCATGCCTTCGCGCACCAGATTCTTTTCGATGGCATCGAGGGTCGCGAGCCAGCGCGGATCTTTGGCGCTGACGAAGCGCACCAGTGGCATCAGCAGCATTGAGCCATCAAGCGCGGTACCGCCGATGTACTGAACGAAGTGCCCGCGTTCTTCGTTCCAGAAGTTTTCCCAGATGTCAGCGTGGATCGCCTGTCGTGTCTGGTCCCAGCGGGCGAACGGGGCGGGCAGTGAGCGTTTGGAGGCGAGGCGAATGGCCCGGTCCAGTGCGACCCAGCACATCAGCCGCGAGTGCAGGAAGTGATGCTGCTCGCCGCGCATTTCCCAGATGCCGACGTCCTTTTGCTCCCAGGTTTCGCAGACCTGATCGACCACTTCCAAAACGTGTTTCCAGCCTTCATGGGCGATGGCGTCGCCGTATTTGTTGACCAGGTACACCGCGTCCATCAACTCGCCGAAGATGTCGAGCTGGACCTGGTCGTAAGCCTGATTGCCGATCCGTACCGGTGTTGCGTCGCCATGGCCGCAGAGGTGCGAGAGTTCGGTTTCCGGCAATTCCTGGCGGCCGTCGATGGCGTAGAGGATGTTGAGTTTTATGGACTTGCCGTGGCAATCGCTGACTCTCCCGCGTAGCCAGCGCATGTAATCATTGGCTTCCTGGACGAAGCCCAGGCGCATGAACGCGTAGACGGTGAACGAGGCGTCGCGGATCCACGTATAGCGATAGTCCCAGTTGCGCTCGCCGCCCGGCGTTTCCGGCAGGCCGAAGGTCGCGGCGGCGAGGATCGCGCCATGTTTGCGCGAGGTCAGCAGCTTCAGTGCCAGGGCCGAGCGATTGACCATTTCCCGCCAGCGGCCACGGTAGTTGGATTGGCCGATCCAGTCGCGCCAGAACTTCAGGGTACGTTCCAGGCAGATCGTGGCGGCGCCTTCCTTGAACCGCGGGTCGTCGATACCGCCCAGCATGAATTCGGCGCTCTGGTCCTGTTCGAGGGTGAATTCGGCGACTGCCGCATGGCCGTCGATACGTAAAACCTGGTCCGAAGACAGGCGCAGGGACGGCTGATCGGCGGCCTCGAAGGTCACGTCCTTTTCATCCATACGCGCGCGGGTCTTGGCGCGAGCGTAGTCATGCCGCACAGCGCAGCGCATGCGAAACGTTGCCTGGCCGCTGACCACACGAACCCGGCGCATCAGCACCGACGTGTCATCTTCGCTGTCGCCGATGGGCAGCACATCGGTCACTTCGACGACTGCGCGGTCGCTGAGCCATCGGGTTTGCAGCACATTGGTGTCGGGCAGGTAAATCTGTTCGCGTCGCGCGTCGGGTAAATCCGGGGACAGTTGGAAAATCCCGGCCTCAGGGGTGTCTAGCAACGAGCAGAAGATCGATGGGCTGTCGAATTCCGGCCAGCAGAAAAAGTCCACACTGCCCTTGTCGTTGACCAGTGCCGCGCTGCGCATGTCGCCGATGATGCCGTGGGCATCGATAGCGCTTTGTCGTTCGGGATGATGATCAGCCATTGCCGCGAAACTCCGGATAAAGGCTCATGCCGCCGTCGATGAACAGGGTAGTGCCGACGATGTAGTCGGAGGCATCGGAGGCGAGGAAAACCACCGCGTTGGCGATGTCCTCGACATCGCCAACGCGGCCATAAGGAATGAGTTTGAGCAGTTCCTGCTCGTGATCGCCGTCAGTGGCGGCGCGATTCATCGCCGTGCGAATGGCGCCCGGCGCGATGCCGTTGATGCGGATGCGCTGGTGGCTGACTTCCTGGGCGAGGGTTTGCATCAGCATGTCGACGCCGCCCTTGGACGCGGCGTAATTGACGCGACCGGCCCACGGAATGCGCTGGTGCACCGAACTCATGTGGATGATTTTGCCAGCGGCCCGCGAGACGCCATCGCGAATGCCTTGCCGGTTGAAAATTCGCAGGGCGGCGCGGGCACAGAGGAACTGGCCGGTGAGGTTGACGCCGATCACCTGGTTCCAATCGTCGAGGCTCATGTCCACGGCCGGGGCGTCTTTCTGCATGCCCGAGTTGGCGACCAGAATGTCCAGAAAACCGAAGGCTTCGAGGGTTTGTGCAAATAACCGTTCGACGTCTTCTTCTTTGGAGACGTCGGCGCCAATGGCGATGGCCCGTCCGCCTTCAGCATTGATCGTCCGGGCCAGATCCTCGGCGGGAGCGGCCTGGGAGTTGTAGTTGATCACCACGGCGGCACCGGCGGCGGCCAGGGCCTTGGCGGCGCCTGCGCCGATGCCGGAACTGGCACCGGTGATCAGGGCGACTTGTTGGTCGAGGGAAATCTGCATGAACGTCAGCGCCTTGAGTTGAGGGCCTAAATAGCTGACTGGTTTAAGCGGTAGAGAGTTCATTTGGTGACTGCGCTGGCCTCATCGTCGGAACGCCGCCCGGAGCAAGCTCGCTCCCACATTTGATCTCTAGTGTCCACAAATAGAGTGTTCACAGTAGATCCACTGTGGGAGCGGGCTTGCCCGCGATGGGGTCTTCACATTCGACCAACAATTCGACCCTTTCCCCTAAACCAGCCTTATGGCAACTTGCAGGCCCTTGTTGAGACCTGCAACCCCATGGCAAACCCTTACCGCGAGCTGTTCAAAGCCCCAGGCAGCAGTGCTTTTGTGCTGGCCGGCATGATCGCGCGCATGCCGATTTCCATGACGGGCATCGGCCTGATCACCATGCTCTCGCAATTGCAGGGCGGCTACGGACTGGCCGGTGCGGTGGCGGCGACCTTTGCCCTGGCCACGGCGTTTTGTGCCCCGCAGGTTTCGCGGCTGGTGGACCGTTTCGGGCAGCGCCGGATCTTGCCGGTGTCGGCGCTGATCGGTGGCGGGGCGTTGTTGCTGGTGTTGCTTTGCACGCGCTTGCAGGCGCCGAATTGGACGTTGTTTGTGTTCGCAGCGTTAGCCGGTTGCATGCCGAGCATGTCGGCGATGGTGCGGGCGCGCTGGACCGAGGTGTATCGCGGCCAGCCAGCGCTGCACACCGCTTATGCGCTGGAGTCGGTGCTGGACGAGGTCTGCTTTATTGTCGGGCCGCCACTGTCGGTGGGGTTGTGTGTGGTGGCGTTCCCCGAGGCCGGGCCGTTGGCGGCGTTGCTGATGCTGGCGATCGGGGTGACGGCGTTTGTACTGCAACGTGACACCGAGCCGGCGGTTCATCCTCATGAAGACCATCATCAAGGCTCGATCATTCGCTCCGGCGAGATTCAGTTGCTGATGCTGTTGATGGTCGCCATGGGCACCATCGTTGGCGTGGTGGATGTGGTCAGCGTGGCGTTCGCCCAGCAGCAGGGCCAGCCAGCGGCGGCGAGCATTGTGTTGTCGGTGTATGCCATCGGCTCGTGCCTGGCCGGGTTGGTGTTCGGCGCGTTGCGCTCGAAACTGCCGTTGCCGCGACTGTTCCTGTACGGCGGGGTGGCGACGGCGGTGACCACGCTGCCGTTGCTGCTGGCGACGAACATTCTCGGGCTGTCGCTGGCGGTGTTTGTCGCCGGGTTGTTCTTTGCGCCGACCCTGATTGTGGCGATGGCGTTGGTGGAGCGCATCGTGCCGCCGGCCAAACTCACTGAAGGCCTGACCTGGCTGGTGACCGGGTTGAGCATTGGCGTGGCGATTGGTGCGGCCAGTTCGGGTTGGCTGATCGATGCATTTGGAGCCCGGAGCGGATTCTGGGTCGCCGTCGCCGCTGGCGCCGTGGTCCTCGGTTCCGCCATCCAAAGTTTCCGCCATTTGAAATGAAGATTAATTGTGGGAGCGAGCCTGCTCGCGAAGAGGGACTATCAGTCAACATTATTGCTGAATGTTGGTCCGTCTTCGCGAGCAGGCTCGCTCCCACATTGCATCTTAGACTAATTCAAGACGTGCCTCATCCGTTCTCCTATACAGACAACTTTTTGAGGTAAACCCGGTGACCCAGCTGACATTGCTCTGCCTGCCCTATTCGGGCGCGAGTGCCATGGTCTATAGCCGCTGGCGACGCAAGCTGCCGGAGTGGCTCAAGCTGCAACCCGTGGAATTGCCGGGGCGTGGCGCCCGGTTTGGCGAACCCTTGCACACCGACATGCGGCGCTTGGCGCTGCAACTGGCGCAGGAACAAAAAGCTACGCTCAAGGCGCCGTACGCGCTGTTCGGCCATAGCCTTGGCGCGTTGCTGGCCTGTGAGATGGCCCATGCGTTTCGCTCGCTGGGTTGTCCGGAACCGGTGGCGCTGTTCGCTTCGGGCACCGCCGCACCGACTCTGCGTGCCGACTACGACCGGGGTTTCGCCGAGCCCAAAACCGATGCCGAATTGATTGAGCAATTGCGCACCCTCAACGGCACCCGTGAAGAGGTGCTGGCCAACGAAGAGCTGATGAGCCTGACGCTGCCAGTGCTGCGCGCGGACTTTCTATTGTGCGGACGTTTCGAACCGCAACAGCGTGCGTTGCTCAAGTGCCCGATCCACGTACTCGGCGGCAAGGCTGACCGCGCCACCACCGAGCAGTTGATCGGCTGGAGCAAGGAAACCCGCGGCAGTTTCTCGGTGGACATGCTCGCTGGCGGTCACTTCTTCATCCATGAGCACGAGGCCAAGGTGTTGCGGGTGATCAAGGATCAGCTGGAGGTTCATCATCGGCGGCATGCCCTGGCTGCCAGAGCCTGACTCCGTCCCTCCTTGTAGGAGCCGAGCTTGCTCGCGATGGGCTCCTCATTAGCTCCACAAATCCAGAATCCTGAACCCTTCCTGAAGAACCCCGAGATTCCCCCTCCACACGCCTTTGCTTCGTTTACTCTCCAGAAATCGGGGCGTAAGCTTCGCGCGTTTTCAATCAATAGCGGAGACCCACAGTGGGTACTTGTTCGAGTGACAGTAGTCGGCCGGTTTCGATAACCGGCACCTTCCCGGCAAGATAACGCGCCACTTTTTTGTGCCGTTGTCTCGCCGAAAAGCGAGCAGCGGCATCCCGATCGCGGCCAGTCCTGGTCCGTGCCCCGACGTCCCTCTCATCGACGCTGAACCGTGCGTGATGTTCGACTTGTTGTCGTCATCGCGGCGTATCGACACGCCTGCTTGAAGGTTTCCCGGCTGACCCTGGGGGAGCTGCCATGAACCTGACCCTGCTCAAAGAATTCTTCGCCGGATTCCTGCGCACCCGCCACATCGCCCGACACTTCCGTCGACTGGCGCTGCTGGAAAACTTCACCGACACCACGGTCAGTCGCGAGGTGCCGCCCACCTTGGCGCAAACCCTGGTGAGCGCCGCCAACAGCGACACCGGGCAACTGCTGAACAACCTCGGCAGCCACACCGATGGCCTGAGCGAACTCGAAGCCGATGCACTGCGCGTGCAATACGGCCTCAACGAAGTCGAGCACGAACAGCCTCTGCCATGGTGGACCCACCTGTGGCACTGCTACAAAAACCCGTTCAACCTGCTGCTGACGTTGCTCGCGGTCATCTCCTGGCTGACCGAAGACATGAAAGCCGCCATCGTGATTTTCTCCATGGTGGTGCTCTCGACCTTGCTGCGCTTCTGGCAGGAAACCAAATCCAACCAGGCGGCCGACGCCCTCAAGGCGATGGTGAGCAACACCGCCACGGTGTTGCGTCGAGACGCGCCACGCACCGAACTGACGATCAAGCAATTGGTGCCGGGCGATCTGATCGTGCTCTCGGCCGGCGACATGATTCCCGCCGATTGCCGGGTGCTCGGCGCCAAGGACTTGTTCGTCAGCCAGGCCGCGATGACCGGCGAATCGATGCCGGTGGAAAAATTTCCCCGTCAGCAGGACAGTGACACCCGCAACCCGCTGGACCTCGACAACATCCTGTTCATGGGCACCAACGTGGTGTCCGGCACGGCCATGGCGGTGATCCTGACTACCGGCAACAACACCTATTTCGGCACCCTGGCGCAGCGGGTTGGCGCTACGGATCGCGCACCCACTTCATTCCAGACAGGCGTCAACAACGTCAGCTGGCTGTTGATCCGTTTCATGTTCGTCATGGCGCCGCTGGTGTTGTTCATCAACGGGTTCACCAAAGGCGACTGGACCCAGGCGCTGCTGTTCGCGCTGTCGATTGCCGTGGGCCTGACCCCAGAGATGTTGCCGATGATCGTCACCTCGACCCTGGCCAAGGGCGCGGTGTTCCTGTCGCGTAAAAAAGTCATCGTCAAACGCCTCGACGCGATCCAGAACTTCGGCGCCATGGACGTGCTGTGCACCGACAAGACCGGCACTCTGACTCAGGACAAGATCTTCCTGGCGCGCAACGTCGATGTCTGGGGCAATGACTCCGATGACGTATTGGAAATGGCCTACCTCAACAGCTACTACCAGACCGGCCTGAAAAATCTGCTGGACGTGGCGGTGCTCGAACACGTGGAAATCCACCGTGAACTGAAAGTCGGTACAGCGTTTCGCAAGGTCGACGAAATCCCGTTCGACTTCACTCGTCGGCGGATGTCGGTGGTGGTCGCCGAGCGCGATCATTCGCACCTGCTGATCTGCAAGGGCGCGGTGGAAGAAGTGTTGGCGGTGTGCACGCGGGTGCGTCACGGCGAGGTCGATGAAGCACTGAGTGATGAACTGCTGGCGCGGATTCGTCAGGTCACCGCATCGTTCAACGCCGAAGGACTTCGTGTCGTCGCCGTCGCCGCACGGCCAATGATTGAGGGGCGCGACACCTACAGCCTGGCGGATGAACAGGCGCTGACGCTGATCGGTTACGTGGCGTTTCTCGATCCACCGAAGGAAAGCACCGCGCCAGCCCTCAAAGCCCTGGCCGCTCACGGCGTGGCCGTAAAAGTGCTGACCGGTGACAACGAACTGGTGACCGCGAAGATCTGTCGCGAAGTCGGCCTGGAGCAGCAAGGCCTGTTGATGGGCAACGACATCGAGCGCATGAGCGACGCCGAACTGGCGGTAGCGGTAGAGACCACCAACGTCTTCGCCAAACTCACTCCGTCGCACAAGGAGCGCATCGTGCGTTTGCTCAAGGGCAACGGCCATGTGGTCGGTTTCATGGGCGACGGCATCAACGACGCGCCAGCGCTACGCACCGCCGACATCGGCATTTCGGTGGACAGCGCCGTGGACATCGCCAAGGAAGCGGCGGACATCATCCTGCTGGAGAAAAGCCTGATGGTGCTGGAGGAGGGCGTGCTGGAAGGGCGCCGGACCTTCGCCAACATGCTCAAGTACATCAAAATGACCGCCAGCTCTAACTTCGGCAACGTGTTCTCGGTGCTGGTGGCCAGTGCGTTCATCCCGTTCCTGCCGATGCTGCCGATGCACCTGCTGGTGCAGAACCTGCTCTATGACATTTCGCAGATCGCCATCCCGTTCGATAACGTCGACGAGGACATGCTGAAAACACCACAACGCTGGCAGCCGACGGACGTCGGGCGTTTCATGCTGTTTTTCGGACCGATCAGCTCGATCTTCGACATCTCCACGTTTGCCTTGATGTGGTACGTCTTCGACGCCAATACCCCGGACCATCAAACCCTGTTCCAGTCCGGCTGGTTCGTGGTCGGATTGCTGACCCAGACCCTGATCGTGCACATGATCCGCACACCGAAAATCCCGTTCCTGCAAAGCCGCGCAGCAATGCCACTGATGGTGATGACTGGAATCATCATGGCCGTCGGCATCTTCCTGCCGATGGGGCCGCTGGCGCACTACTTCAAATTGCAGGCGTTGCCGTCGCTGTACTTCGTGTTCCTGCCGGTGATTCTGCTGGCGTACATGGGCCTGACGCAGGCGGTGAAAGGGTTCTATATTCGGCGGTTTGGCTGGCAGTAATGCTGCCAAATGCAGGAGCTGCCGTAGGCTGCGATCTTTCGATCTTGATCTTCGAGCGCAAATTGCCGAGAAGCCAGATCAAAAGATCGCAGCCTGCGGCAGCTCCTACAGAAGTACCGTGTTCGGACGGTTTTTTGACTTTAACTTCCCAGGTCACCGGACGAGGGTCGCGATTTTTAGGAAAGGTCCTACAGAAAGCTCGATGGGTCTTCCGTAGCCTTGCGCCCTCACGAATCCGATACCCTCCTGGGGGCCCACGTTGTCGAACAAAGCCTTACGTATCCTGATCGCCGACGAGTTGCATTTTCACCGCATGAAGGTCGAGCGACTGTTCAATCAACTCGACTACTACCGGATAGCACCGGTGCACAGCCTTGAAGAGCTATTGACCCTGGTCGAATACGGTTGCGAGCCATTTGATCTGGTGGTCATCAATGCATCGCTGGCGGGCGGAGCGTTGAATCTGCTCGATTTTTTCCTCGATAACCCACAGGTTCATCACGCATTGATCTACGACGGTCAGCTGGCGCAGCTACCGCCCATTCCTGCCTGCGTTCAACAGACGGTTGAGGTGAGCCACGCGACGCTGCCTGATCTGGCGTCCATTGAGCGGCTGATGGCGATCATCGATCCTCATCTACCGTTCGTCGGTACTGTCATTTCTGTCAGGTAGTTGCGCCCGGTTTTCCATGCAACAGTCTTTGCGCAGCCGGTGCGTTTAACCGGGCCTCGCCCATGGGCATCGATTGCTCAATCGTCGTGTTTTTTGCACAGGGAGTTGCCATGAAGTCAGTGCGGTCAGTGCTGATAGGAGACGATCATCCAGTGGTCCGTGCCGCGATCAAAATCGTGCTGCAACTCGAGGGCTTCAAACAGATATACGAAGCGTCCAGCGGTAACGAGGTCTTGTCGATGGTCCGGGAACACTCACCCGATCTGGTGGTGCTGGATCTGGTTATGCCCGGCGGCGACGGGCTGGATGTGCTGGCACGGATCAAGGCCAGTGGGGTGCCGTGCCGAGTGCTGGTCTTTACGTCCCAGGAACCCATGTTTTATCAGGATCGTTGCATGCACGCCGGCGCCGCGGCCTATGTCGCCAAGAGCAATGATCTACAGCATTTGCACAAAGCCGTGCACGCCGTGATGGCCGGTTACACCTATTTCGCCCAGCTACCCTCGGCGTCGGTGTCGCTGAACTCGATACAACGCAGTGAAAAGCAGATGATCGATAAACTCTCCGACCGCGAACTGACGATCTTTCAGCATCTGGCCCGGGGCATCAGTAACAAGGCGATCGCTGAAATCATGCACTTGAGTCACAAGACCGTCAGCACCTACAAGACCCGTTTGGTTGGAAAACTCAACGTGGAATCGGCGGTGTACCTGAGGGACTTTGCCAAGCGTAATCATCTGATCTGAGTGAGCCCTATCATGCGCGATTGTTTGTGGGCTCTGTTGTTGTGTGTACTGGGCGCGGGGGCTGCGGACGCCGGCGAACCACAGCGTTTGCATTTGCTGGGGCGTTCTACGGTCGAGGGCTTTGAGGTCCGGCTGGATGAAAAGGGCTGGCAATGGCTGCGCAGCAAGCAGGTCTTGCGCCTTGGGGTGAGCGGGCCGGACTACCCGCCGTTCGAGGTGACGCGCAAACACGATGAACTGGAGGGCATCACCGCCGACTACGCCGAGCTGCTTGCGCAACTGCTGCACATCAAGATCGACGTGCTGCGTTATGGCACCCGTGAAGCGGCCATGGAGGCACTTAAACGTGATGAACTGGATCTGCTCGGGACATCGAACAACTTCGAGGTGGCGGATTCCGAGCTGACCCGATCCAGTGCTTATGCCGAAGATCAGCCGATTCTGGTCAGCCGGGTGGACGAGCAGATGCCCGTCGATCTGGCGGGTAAACGCATCGCCATGGTCGATGACTATCTGCCGTCGCAGACCGTCGAAGCCTTCTATCCCGAGGCCAGCCTGCAACGTTATGCCTCGGTGGTCGATGCGCTTGGGGCGGTGGCGTACGGACAGGATGACGTGTACCTCGGTGACCTCATCAGCGCCAATTACCTGATCAACTACAACAACCTCAATAACGTTCAGCTGGTGGGGCCGTCCGGCCTCGACGCCAACCCCTTCGGTTTCGCATTGGCTGGGGGCAATGTGCGTCTGAAAAGCATTGTCGACAAGGCACTGGCGGCGATCCCCATGGACCAGCGCTCGGTCATCGAGCAGCGCTGGAACGCCGGCAAGGCCAAAATGATGGGGCAGCAGCGCGTGAGTCTGAGCGCAAGTGAAAGGCTCTGGCTGGATCAGCATTCGCCGGTGAATGTCGGTGTCGTCGAGAACTTTGCGCCGTTGACGTTCTACGACGCCGAGGGACGATTCCGAGGGTTGACGGCGCAATTGCTGATGCTGATCAGCCAGCGCACCGGGTTGAAATTCAACGTGATACGGGGGCAATCCCTGGGTCAGCAAATCGAGAGACTCAAGGCTGGCGAGATCGACCTGTTGCCCGCGCTCATCCCCACCACCGAAGGCGTCACCGAGCTGCGCTTTACCAGCCCCTACGTGACGAATCCGTACACGCTGGTCAGTGCAATCACCCCCGGTAGCCCAAGGACGCTGGACGATCTGGCCGGCAAACGCCTGGCGATTTACCACAGTCATCCGATGCGTGCATTCATTCAGGCAAAGGCACCGAATGTGCGGATGGTGAATGTACAAAACCCGGCCCAAGGTCTGGAGTTGGTCATGAAGGGGCAGGCCGATGCGGCACTCAGTTCATTGTTCATGACCCGTTACCTGATTGCCCGGTATTACCGCGAGCGTCTGCGCATCAGCAGTACGGTGGGCGATGAACCGGCGCGCATCGCCATGGCCACCGGCCGTGATGCGCCGCAGTTGCAGTCGATTTTGAACAAGGCCTTGTTGAGTATTTCACCCCAGGAGATGGACGAACTGGTCGCCCGCTGGAGCAATGATGTGGTGGTCGATGACAGCTACTGGCTGCGTCATCGCCAAGGTATTCTCCAGGCGTTTGCCGTTGCGGGCGCTTTGCTGTTGCTCGCACTGGCCTGGATTGCCTGGCAGCGTCGGCAGATAAGTCAACGCCAACAACTGCTCGGGCAATTGCAGGACGCCAAGGACGCCGCCGACGATGCCAACCGCGCCAAAACCACCTTTCTGGCGACCATGAGCCACGAAATTCGCACACCGATGAATGCCCTGATCGGGATGCTCGAACTGGCGCTGACGCGAGCGGGAGAGGGCTTCACTGACCGCCCTGCCATTGAGGTGGCGTCCGATGCCGCGCAGCAATTGCTGGCGTTGATCGGCGACATCCTGGACATCGCCCGCATCGAGTCCGGGCATTTGTCGCTGACCCCCGAGCGAGCGAATCTGCGGACGCTGGTGGAGTCGGTGTGCCGGGTTTTCGAAGGCCTGGCACGGCAGAAGAACTTGCAGTGGCGGGTCGATTTGGCCGAACACAGCGATCGTGACGTGTTAGTCGACCCCACGCGCTTCAAGCAGGTGCTGTCCAATCTGCTGAGCAATGCGATCAAGTTCACCCGTGAAGGTGAGGTGAGTCTGACACTGCGAGTGGAGCCCGGTGAGTCGGGACATCTGGCAGTCAATCTGCGTATTGAGGACAGCGGCATCGGTATCAGTGTGGTCGATCAGCAACGACTGTTCAGCCCGTTCGTGCAGGCCGGCAACAGCCAGCAGTCAAGTCGCAATGGCTCCGGTCTGGGACTGGTGATCAGCCGCACTCTGTGCGAAATGATGGGCGGCCGATTGCAGCTCGACAGTGTTCTCGGACGGGGTACGCAGGTCGACATCAGCCTTGATCTGATTGTGTTGCAACCGTTGATTTTCAGCGAGTCGACGGATAGCGGATTGCAGGTGACCACTCGGCCGCTGACGATTCTGGTGGTCGACGATTACCCGGCCAATCGATTGTTGCTCTCACGGCAGCTGAGCTACCTGGGGCATCGGGTGCTGGAGGTTGAGGATGGCGAGCGCGGTCTTGCTCAGTGGCGCGAACATGAGCTCGATTTGGTCATCACCGATTGCAACATGCCGGGGGTCAATGGTTATGAATTGACGGGCGCGATACGCGATGAAGAGAGCGCTCATGGCTTGCCACCCACGCTGATTCTTGGGTTTAGCGCCAACGCGCAGCCTGAGGAAAAGATCCGTTGCCTTGAAGCGGGCATGGATGACTGCCTGTTCAAACCGATCCGGCTGGCCGATTTGCGTGCCTGGCTGGCGTCCCGATTTGTGAATGAGCCGCCAGCGCCGGTTGAAGAGCAATCAACGTCCGAGATCGACTTGGCCGGCCTGGAGCTCTACGTCGGTGACGACCGGACGCTGATCAATCAATTGTTGCGCGAACTGGCCATAACCAACCTCTATGATCGCGATGACCTGCTTGCAGCGCACGTCAGTGGCAATTGCCACCGCCTGCAAGACCTGGCGCACCGCATCAAGGGTGGTGCGCGAATGGTCCGTGCAGAGCGTTTGATCGAGTGTTGCGAACACCTGGAACGTGCCTGCGCCGAGGGGCGTGCGGCGTTGATCGACGAGGCCGTCGATCAATTGCAGCACGCCATGGCACGCCTGGATCAGAGCCTCAAGCGAGATTGACGCTTAATCCCAGAGGGGTGCGAGGCCTTTGGGGCTGGTCAGTCGATGGCCGCGATCAAGGCCTGCGATCAACGCCATGTCGGCGTCGCTCAACGTCAGTGCGCAAGCTTTCAGGTTGCTGGCGAGATTGGCACGTTTGGTCGACGAGGGGATCACGGCGTAACCCAGTTGCATGGCCCAGGCCAGGGTGACGTGCGCCGGTGTCGCCTGAAGGCGATCGGCGATCTGCTGGATGACCGGGTCTTTCAGCACTTCGCCGTAAGCGAGTGTCATGTACGAGGTGATCTGGATGCCCTGGCTCTGCGCGAATTCAACGACCTTGCGGTTTTGCAGGTAGGGGTGCAGTTCGATCTGGTTGGTCGCGATGTGTTCGGCACCGACCGTGGCGATCGCCTGTTTCATCAGGTCGACGGTGAAGTTGGACACACCGATCTGTCGGGTCAGGCCCAGTTGTTTGGCTTCGAGCAGGGCGCCCATGAATTCCTCGACCGGCACCTGATCTTCCGGAGATGGCCAATGGATCAGGGTCAGGTCCAGGTAGTCGGTTTGCAGCTTTTGCAGGCTTTCTTTGAGGCTGTCGATCAGGCGATTCCCAGCGAAGTTGGCGACCCAGATTTTGCTGGTGATGAACAGCGCTTCACGGGCGATGCCGCTGGCGGCAATGGCCTCGCCGACTTCGGCTTCGTTCTCGTAGATTTGCGCGGTATCGATGACTCGATAGCCCAGCGCCAGGCCAGTGCTCACCGAATCGATGACCACCTGGCCTTGCAAGCGAAAAGTACCAAGACCGAATGCGGGAATAGACATCAATGACTCCAGGGTTGCAGTGGGAATGGGCAGGAGTATCCGCGCCCGCATCCTTGAGAAAAACCGCTGGATCGGCAAAGCAATGTTTACCGCAAGTCATGAATGGGGTCGGCAGAAGGCTTTGTGGTGTTTGATCTGGCGCCTTCGCGAGCAGGCTTGCTCCCACATTGGATTTGCGTACACCACAGATCCCCTGTGGGAGCGAGCCTGCTCGCGAAGGCCGCGACTCGGTTTTGACCCTAACCCCGCGCCTCAAGAATCATGCAGGTGGTCGACCCCGTCGCATACAAGCGCCCATCCACGTCATAAATCCGCCCCTCGGCCAACGCCGTCGAGCGCCCCAGATGAACAATCTTGCCCTCGGCCCGCACCGGTCCGCTGGCATGGTTCAGCGCACGAACATAGCTGATTCGCAAATCCAGCGTCGTATAACCCTGACCCTTTTTCAGCTGCGTATGAATTGCACAACCCATGCACGAATCCAGCAAGGTCGCGGCATAGCCGCCATGCACGCTGCCCAACGGGTTGTAATGTCGCGAATCCGGCGTGCCCTGAAAGATGAACATTCCGGCGGACCACTCGATCGGGATGAAGTCCATCAGCGTACCGATCGGTGGCGAGGGCAGTTCACCGTTGCCGATGCCTTCGAAAAACTCGGCGGGTGACAGGGCACTGACCTCGGCCATGGACAGACTGCCCGGGCCGGCGAGGCGGGCGCGCATGGCCTGTTCCTGGGCGATCCATTGGGCGAGCGTGGCTTCGCGGTTCGGGCTTTGCATGAGCATGTCCTCGGGCGGGAGTGGATATTATGGTTGTAATCCAGGACGATATTATGTCCGAAATAAAAACTCCGCCAGCCCCATGTGTCGTGTCTCTCAAGCAATATCGCTGTGGCTGAATTCCTCTCCCAGAAAGTCGATCAATGCGCGTACCGACGGCAGCAGCCCACGGCGTGACGGGAAGATGGCGTGCACGATCCCGCATTTGGGTGCCCAGCCCGGAACCAGTTCCACCAGTCGGCCCGCGGTAATGTCATCGCGCACCACCACGCTGGGCAGGTGAGCGATGCCAATCCCGGCCACCACGGCATGACGCAGCGCCAACAGGTCATCGGTGACCATTCGTGGCGCATGCCGAATCACCGCGCTGGCGCCGTCCGCCCCAAATAATTCCCACTGATATTCACGCTGCGCCGCGCCCCAATGCAGGCTTGGCAAACCGCTAAGGTCGGCCGGGGAAGCGGGTGACGAAAGGCCCTTGCGAAAGGTCGGAGCGCCCACCAGGCACTGGGTGCTGTTGCCCAGCACTTTCATCACCATGTCGGTGTTTTCCAGCGGCGGAAAGCGCACCCGCAGCGCGATGTCGAAACCCTCGTGGATCAGGTCGACCCGGCGGTTGGTGCTCTCGATGAACAACTCCACCAGCGGGTATTTGAGCATGTAGCGGGTCAGCATCGGCCCGACCCAGGAGTTGAGCAGGGCGGTCGGGCAACTGATGCGCACCAGGCCCTGGGGTTCGGAGCGGTTGCGCTCGATCAGTTCGGCAGCGCTTTCCGCCTCCACGCGCATCGCCAGGCAACGCTGGTAATAGGCCTGGCCAATTTCCGTCAGCGAGCAATGCCGGCTGGTGCGGTGCAGCAGGCGCACACCGAGGCGCTCTTCGAGCTCGGCAATGCGCCGGCTCAGCTTGGACTTGGGCATGTCCAGCGCCCGGCCGGCCGGGGCGAAACCGTGGTGTTCCACCACTTGGGTGAAGTAGTAGAGGGTGTTGAGGTCTTCCACCGTCGTTCTCCCTATAGAACGCTAAGGCTGATTTTTGCAGTCTAGTGCATCAAAGGGTTCAGTTTTAAGCTCTATCCATCGCGTTACTCACCTCATTCGGAGACACCATGAAAAACATCATCGGTATCTACACCAGCCCACGGGCCCATTGGGTCGGCGACGGTTTTCCGGTTCGCACGCTGTTTTCCTACGACAACCTGGGCAAGCACATCAGCCCGTTTTTGCTGCTCGATCACGCCGGTCCCGCCGAATTCACCCCGACCACCGAGCGACGTGGCGTTGGTCAGCATCCACACCGCGGTTTCGAAACCGTGACTATCGTTTATAAGGGCGAACTGGAGCACCGCGACTCCACCGGCAGCGGCGGCAAGATCGGGCCGGGCGACGTGCAATGGATGACCGCAGCCTCGGGGATTCTCCACGAAGAATTCCACTCCGAAGGTTTCGCCAAGCGCGGCGGCACTCTGGAAATGGTGCAGCTGTGGGTCAACCTGCCGGCCAAGGACAAAATGGCCGACGCCGGTTATCAGACGATTCTCGATGGCGACATCCCGAGCATCCCGCTCAAGGACCAGGCCGGCAGCCTGCGTTTGATCGCCGGTGAATTCGACGGCCACACCGGCCCGGCGCGCACGTTTACCCCGATTGACGTCTGGGACCTGCGCCTCAATGGCGGCAAGTTGCTGACCCTGGACCTTCACGAAGGTCGTAACACTGCACTTGTAGTGTTGCGTGGCACGGTTCAGGTCAACGGTGTGGAACTGGTGCGCGAAGGGCAGTTGGCGCTGTTCGAACGCAATGGCAATCAGCTCAGTCTGGAAGCCAATAACGATGCCGTCGTGCTGCTGCTCAGTGGCGAGCCGATCGACGAACCCATCGTCGGCCACGGCCCGTTCGTGATGAACAGCGAGCAGGAAATCCACCAGGCCTTCGCTGACTTCCAGTCAGGCCGGTTCGGTCGGATGAGCGGTTGAACTCATTGTTGTAATGCTGTGGCGCGCCGGGCTTGTGTGACTACGCTTGCTTGGCCCCGTTTTAACGAACTATCAGGTTTCTCTCACGCCGGCCCGTTCGGCATCGATAAAAAGCGAGGATTACTCCCATGGCTACCTCTTACAAACGTCTCGACAAGGATAACGCCGCCGTTCTGTTGGTCGATCACCAGGCGGGTCTGCTTTCTCTGGTGCGCGACATCGAGCCGGATCGTTTCAAGAACAACGTGTTGGCCCTGGCTGACCTGGCCAAGTACTTCAAGTTGCCGACCATCCTCACCACCAGTTTCGAAACCGGCCCCAACGGCCCGCTGGTCCCCGAACTTAAAGCGCTGTTCCCGGACGCGCCGTACATCGCCCGTCCTGGCCAGATCAATGCCTGGGACAACGAAGACTTCGTCAAGGCGATCAAAGCCACCGGCAAGAAACAACTGATCATCGCCGGCGTGGTAACCGAAGTGTGCGTGGCGTTTCCGGCGCTGTCGGCACTGGCTGAAGGCTTCGAAGTGTTCGTGGTGACTGACGCTTCCGGCACCTTCAACGAACTGACCCGTCAATCGGCCTGGGACCGCATGTCGGCCTCCGGCGCTCAGTTGATGACCTGGTTCGGTCTGGCCTGTGAGCTGCATCGCGACTGGCGCAACGACGTGGTAGGTTTGGGCACCTTGTTCTCCAACCACATCCCGGACTACCGCAACCTGTTTACCAGCTATAACGCCCTGACCAACAGCAAGTAACCCGCGGCAACACAACCTTCCTGTGGGAGCGAGCCTGCTCGCGAAAGCGGTCTGACAGTCACTGCAAATGTGTCTGTCCAGCCGTCTTCGCGAGCAGGCTCGCTCCCACAGTGTTTTGTGTTGTTATCAGGCCACCAATTGCTCCTACACTGTGCCCATCCGTATATGGCTGGAGTTGCTTGATGTTGTCACTGCTCACCGATCACCCGTTGCTCTGCGCAATGATTTTGATCCTTATCGATCTTGGGCTGTGGCGCCTGCTCAGCGCCAATGGCAGCCACTGGAAACTGGTCATACGGCTGGTGATTTACTCGCTGTTCAGCGTGCTGCTGTTCAACGAGGGCATGAACCCCATGGAGACAGCACCTTGGGCCGACAACATCCCGCTGCACCTGGCGGCCACCGGTTTACAGATCGGCTGGTGGTTGTTCGGCGCGCGCACCCTGACGGTGCTGATTGGCGCGGTGATGATGCAACGGGTCGGGCACACCGGGCGCCTGCTGCAGGATTTGCTCGGCGCGGTGATTTTCCTGATCGCGATCATCGCCGCCCTGGCGTATGTACTCGATCTGCCGGTCAAGGGCGTGCTGGCGACCTCCGGCGCGTTGGCGATCATCGTCGGCCTGGCCTTGCAAAGCACCCTCAGCGACGTGTTCTCCGGGATCGTCCTGAACACCACCAAGCCCTATCAACTGGATGACTGGATCTCGATCGACGGCACCGAAGGCCGGGTCATCGACATCGACTGGCGCGCCACGCGCCTGCAAACCGCCCAGGGCAGCATGGCGGTGATTCCCAATTCGCTGGCGGCCAAGGCCAAGATCATCAACTTCAGCCGACCCAGTGACATTTTCGGCGTATCCATCAGCTTGCAACTGAGCCCGCACGCGCGTCCGCAAACGGTGATCGACGCGCTGGAACGGGCGATGCAAGGATGCCGCTATTTGTTGATCAAACCGGCACCGTGTGTAGCGTTGAAAGGCTCCAGCGCCACGGGCGTGGAATACGAAATCAGCGGCTTCGTGGTCTCAATGGACCAGAAGCGCATGGTCCGCAATCTGCTGTTCGACCTGGCGTACCGGCACTTGCAAGCCAGCGGTGTCAGCCTGCTGTCGAGTGTCGAACCCAGTGCACCTGCCAACCTGTCACGGCCACGGGCATTGCTGGACGCCTCGAACATTTTCTCGACCCTGCGTCAGGAAGAGAAAGAAACCTTCAGCCAGAACATGACACTGCAAACCTTCCGCGCCGGTGAAATGATCCTGCCGGCGGGGGAGGTCAGCGACCATTTGTTCATCATCGAATCCGGCGTCGTGTCGGTGGAGCTGAGCCGTGGCGGGGTCAAGTTCGAAACCGGGCGCATGGGGCCGGGAGAGGTGATCGGCGAGGGCGGGATATTGTCCGATACGGCGCTACCAGCGGACTTCAGCGCCAAGACGTTCTGCAGCTTGTACCGGATCGAGAGGGAATACCTCAAACCGTGTCTGGATGCGCGGCATGACATCAGCGAAGCGATGAAGGCGTTGCTGGATTTCCGCTTGAACAAGGCTCAGGCGTTGACTCAGGAAGTACCTAGGGTTGTGCAGAAGAAGGGATTTTTGCAGTGGCTGCGCAATCGAGCGTAGGGGCGCAAAGGTCAGCGGCTTTCTGTGCGCAGACTGCCGCGCTGTCGGTGACGTGATGGCAATCGCCCCTATGGCATATTTTCATGCCCGTCTATTGGCATCCTCAACTTCCCAATAATTGGCTATTTGCTGCCTGTCAGTGCGGGATTAACGTAGCTCCACATCCCTTGTGACTGGAGCCCGCCATGCAACCGCGTATCGATTTCTACACTGCTTCCCCTGATGCACTCAAAGCCATGATCGCGCTGGAAACTGCCGTTTCGAAGCTGCCCCTGGAAAAGACCATCATCGAACTGGTCAAGCTGCGCGCCTCGCAGATCAATGGCTGCGCCTTCTGCGTCGACATGCACACCGCCGATGCCCGCAAGAGTGGTGAAACCGAACGTCGGCTGTACGCGGTGTCGGTGTGGCGTGAAACGCCGTTCTTCACGCCCCGGGAACGTGCTGCGCTGGCCTGGACCGAGTCCTTGACGCTGCTGAGCCAGACCCATGCACCGGACGAAGACTACGAACTGGTTTCCGCGCAGTTCACCCCTAAGGAAATGGTCGATCTGACCGTGGCAATTTCCACCATCAACAGCTGGAACCGCCTGGCGGTAGGCTTCCGCAAAATGCCTCAGGAATAATTACACCCAAGGCTCAATGAGCATCCGCACTCGGCGCGGCCGGTGGTTGTACCTTGCGCATCAAGGGCACCATCGCCGTGGCGAGGATGAAGCAGACCATGATCATCAGGAACGCGTCACCGTAGGTTTGCGTCTGGGCTTCGCGGTAAGTCAGCAGCCAGAGTTGATGCAAGCTGGCGGTGACGCCCACATCACCACTTTGGCCGAGAGCGGCGAAGTTGTTGCCGACCTGGGACAGCCATTGGTTGAGTGCTTCATTGGTGCTGTTGAGGTTTTCTGCCAACCGGGTGAAGTGCAGGTTGGTGCGGTCATTGAGAATGGTCGCGCACGCGGCGATGCCGATGGCGCCACCAAGGTTTCGCATCAAGTTGAACAGTCCCGAGGCGTGTTTGAGCCGCGCTGGCGCCAGTCCGCCGAGGGTCAGGGTGACCGCAGGCGGCACCGCCAGTTGCTGGGCAATCCCGCGCAAGGCTTGCGGCAGCATCAATTCTTTAGCCCCCCAGTCATGGGTGATCGGGCTGAAATCCCACATCGACAACGCGAACAGCCCCAGGCCGGTCATCATGATCCAGCGCAGATCGATGCGGTTAGCCATAAAGGCGTACAGCGGAATCGCCATGATCTGGAACACCCCGGTGGAGAAAACCGCCAGACCAATGTCCAGCGCGCCATAGCCACGGACGCGGCCGAGAAACAGCGGCGTCAGGTAAATGGTGGCGAACAGGCCAATCCCGGTGACGAACGAAAAGAAACAGCCAAGGGCGAAGTTGCGGTCTTTCAAGGCGCGCAAATCGACGATCGGGTTGGCGACGTGCAGGGTCCTGCCGATGAACGCCAAGCCGGCCAGGCCGCTGATCCACGCCGTGGTCACAATCGTACTGTCGCTGAACCAGTTCCAGCGCGGGCCTTCTTCGAGGGTGTATTCCAGGCAACCGAGAAACAGCGCCATGAACACCATGCTCAGGTAGTCTGCGCCTTTGAGCAGCGACAATTCCGGCTGGTCGATTTTCACCAGCATCGGCACCGCCACCGCGACGAAAATCCCCGGGACCAGGTTGATGTAAAACAGCCAGTGCCAGGATGAAATGTCGGTAATCCAGCCGCCGATCACCGGCCCCAGGGTCGGTGCCAATGATGCCACCGCGCCAATGGTTGCAGCCGCGATCACCCGTTGCTTGCCGGTGAAGAAAAAGAACGCGGTGGTGAACACCAGCGGGATCATCGAACCGCCGAGAAACCCTTGCAGGGCGCGGAAGGCGATCATGCTCTGGATGTTCCACGCCGCGCCGCAGAGCAGGCTGGCCAGGGTGAAACCCACCGCTGAAGCGCAGAACAGCCAGCGTGTCGAGAACACTCGGGAGAGCCAGCCGGACAGCGGGATCACGATGATTTCGGCGATCAGGTAACTGGTTTGCACCCACGCTGTTTCGTCGGTGCCGGCCGAGAGCCCGCCGCCAATGTCACGCAGCGAGGCAGAGACGATCTGGATATCCAGCAGCGCAATGAACATGCCCATGCACATGGTGGCGAAGGCGAAGACTTTGGTCGCCGTCGCCATGCTGGCGGCATTGAACGGTTGCGCGGGAGCGGCGAGGGCGCGGCTCATGGCGTGCTGGCCACGGCCGGGGTTTCAGGTTCCTTGCGAGTGTCCACTTCAGCGGTGACCGACAGACCCGGACGCAGATGGCCGAGCACGCCATCGGCCGGATCAAGAACGATGCGCACCGGCACCCGCTGAACAATTTTGGTGAAGTTGCCGGTGGCGTTTTCCGGTGGCAGCACGCTGAACTGCGCGCCACTGGCCGGCGCGAGGCTGTCCAGATGACCGTGGAATTCCTGCCCCGAGAGCACGTCGGCATGAATGATCACCCGTTGCCCCGGGGTCATCCGCGCCAGTTGATCTTCCTTGAAATTGGCGTCTACCCAAAGCCCGCTGGCCGGTACCACCGACAGCAGTTGCGAACCAGCTTGGGCATAAGCGCCGACCCGCGCCCGGCGATTGCCGATCACACCGTCTACCGGGGCCTTCAGTTCGGTGTAACCCACGTTCAATTGCGCCAGATCACGTTCGGCGCGCGCCTGCATCAGTGCGGCGCGGGCTTGCTGTTTCTGGGTTTCGATCACGTTCAGCTGACGTTGCGCCGCCAGCAGTTCAGCCTGGGCCCGGGCGCTGAGGGCTTGGGCGGTCTTGAAAGTGGCGTTGGCGCGTTGGGCGCTTTCCACCGAGACGGCGTTGCTGCCGACCAGTTTTTTGTAGCGAGCATCATCATCCCGGGAACGGGCGGTTTCGGCACCGGCGGCATCAATCCCGGCGCGGGCCTGGCCGATCACCGCGTGTTGCAATTCTTCGGTGGCGTCGAGGTTGGCGAGCAGCGCTTCTTCGGCAGCCACCGCACCTTCGGCCTTGGCCAGGTTGGCGCGGTAATCGCGGGAGTCGAGACGAATCAACACATCGCCGGCTTTCACCTTCTGGTTGTCAGTGACTAGCACCTCTTCGATGTAACCCGCCACCTTCGGCCCGAGCACCGTCACGTCGCCGCCGATGTAGGCGTCGTCGGTTTCTTCGATGAAACGGCCGGCGGTCCACCAGTGAGTCGCGTACAGCCCGGCGAACACCAGGGCAGCGATGACCGCAGCGAGCAAGATCAACCGTTTGAGCAGAGGAGGCTTGGGTGTGCTCACCGGGACAGCAAGGTCGGGTTCAAGGCTGGGCATGCTGGTCATGGGGTTTACCTGTAGGAAACGGGTGTTTATTACGCAGGTAATATGACGTATGTAATATTTGGTGGCAATTAATTTTTGCTGCCGGTCGTCAGGTGCTTATTTGAGCCAGTTGCCTGGGGTAAGGCCGGTCATGTCCTTGAAGAAGACGATGAACGCGCTGTCACTGGCAAACCCCAGGGCGAAGGCGCTGTAGCCAATGTTCCGCCCGGTAGCGAGCAGTTCGATGGCGCGCATCAGTCGCCATTGCTGGCGCCATTGCTGATAGCTCATACCGGTTTCGCGCTGGAAGATTCGCCCGATGGTTCGGCCGCTAGCGCCAATCTGTTGTTCCAGCACTTGAAGTTCCGGTGGCAGTTGCTCAAGCGTTGCGAGCAGCGGCGCCAGGCGTTTGTCCCACGGCAATGGCAAGAGCATCGGTTGCGGCACGGCGTCGCGGATTTCGCTCAGGCACAGACCCAGCAGGTGAACGAATTTACCCTGCTGCCAATCGGTGTCGAAATCGGCATGGGCTATCGGCTCCAGCACCGCCCGCAGCAACGGGCTGACTTCAATCACACAGACCTGTTGCGGCAGCTCGGCGCACAACGCCGGTGTCAGGTAAATCGAGCGGTAGTCGACGCTCTGCTGCATCACCGCGCGGTGGACAACCCCAGGCGGAATCCACGCGGCGCGGGAGGGTGGTAACAGGCACAACTGCTGCGCCAGGGTAATGCGCGTGCAGCCCTGTCGGGTGAACAGCAACTGTCCGCGTTGATGCTGATGCAGTCCGGAATCGTGATCGCCCAAGATTGAGGCGATGCCGATGACCGACGCCGGATAGCTATCGGGATCGAATTGCACGTGGGCATCAAGCCAGGCCATGGATTGTCCGATTTCAACGATTAATTGGCAGGGTTCGGATAATACGTCAGTCACGGTTTCTTAAGCTGCTCGCCAGTTTTCTGGAAGAGTGAAGTCGTGATGAACTCCAAAAGCCTGTTGGTATTGGCGATTGCCTTGCTGATGTTTCCGCAGATCGCTCAAACCCTTTACAGCCCGGCGCTGGCAGACATTGGCCAGGCCTTTGCCGTCGAGCCGCAAGAGGCGGCGCAAACCCTGTCGGTGTTTTTTCTGGCTTTCGCATTCGGCGTGGTGGTGTGGGGCCGGCTGTGTGACCGGATCGGACGTCGACCTTCGATGCTCGCCGGCCTGGCGGTGTACGCCGGTGCATCGGTGCTGGCGCTGAGTGCCAGCTCTTTCAATGCGTTGTTGATGGCCCAGGCGCTGGCTGCTTTTGGCGCTGCGGTGGGGTCGGTCGTGACGCAAACCGTGCTGCGCGACCGCTTCAAGGGGGCGGAACTGGCGCAGGTGTTTTCGGTGATGGGCATCGCGCTGGCTGCCAGCCCGGCGATTGGCCTGTTTACCGGGGCGAGCCTGGTGCAAGGCTTCGGCTATCGCGGCGTGTTGGGATGCCTCCTGTTGCTGTCCTTGGTGTTAGGGCTGTGGTGCCTGCGGGACTTGCCGGAAACCCGACCCCAGAATCTGACAACGCCTGCTCTGGTCGAGACGTTGTGGCAAATGCTCCAGGACCGCGATATCTGGCGTTCGACGCTCTTGGTGGCGCTGTTCAATATTGCTCTGTTCAGCTACTACAGCCTCGGTCCTTTCGTGTTTCAGCGCCTGGGCTTGAGCGCGCAATGGTTCGGCTACAGCGGGGTGATCCTGGCCTTGGGCTCTGGCCTTGGCGCCTGGCTCAACAAACGCCTGTTGCATCGAGGGCTCAATGGTTTGCAGCTGATCCGGCTGGCGGCGGTGTTGGCATTGGTGGGCGGTGTCGGCGTTTGGCTGATGCAGGGCAGCGGTCTGTTTGTGCTGGCGATGCTGCTGGTGGTGCTGGCGTTCGGCATGGCGATCCCGAACATCCTCGGTTCGGCACTGGCCAATTATGGCGATCGATTGGGTACAGCCGGCGCGCTGTTTGGTTTGTTCTATTACTTGCTGATTGGCGGTGGGCTGATGCTGGCAGCCTGGGGACAGGCGTTGGGTGAGACGTTGATGCTGTGTGGCGCATTGACGTTGCTGTTGGCGGGTTCAGGCAGCAAACGTTGGTCCCGTCCAGTTGAGAGAAATGTCACCTGACACACCGCTTTCACGGGCAAGCTCACTCCCACCTTTGATGGCTGTCGTACGAATATTTTTTTGCCCACTGAAGATCCCCTGTGGGAGCGAGCTTGCTCGCGATGCTTTTCAGACTTTCAACACCTTCCCGCCAATGGCCACCGCCACCAGCAACACCGCCATCAACCCGAAGGCAAAACTCAAACTGCTACCGTGGGCGATAAACCCGATCAACGCAGGCCCCGCAAGAATCCCGGCATAACCCAGCGTGGTAATGGCCGGCACGGCGATGCTTTCGGGCATCACGGTCTGTTTGCCCACCGCGGTGTACAGCACCGGCACAATGTTCGAACAACCCGCCCCCAACAATGCATAACCCACCAGCGCCGCTTCCCAACTCGGGGCGAAGGTCGCCACAAACAGGCCCGCTGCGGCCGTCAACCCACCGAACACAATCACCCGCGTAGCGCCGAGACGACGCACGATCGCATCGCCGGTCAAACGTCCGACGGTCATGGTCAGCGCAAACGCCGCGTAACCCAGCCCCGCATAAGCGGTGTCGATTCCCCGTTCCTGCGCCAGGAACACCGCGCTCCAGTCGAGCGCCGCGCCTTCAGCGAGGAACACGATGAAACACATCCCGCCGATGAACAGCACGATGCCATGGGGAACGGCAAACGCCGGCCCCGAACTTTCGCTGCCGTAAGGCAAAAGGTGCGGCGCGGCCTTGGCCAGGGCGATCAGCAGCATCACGTTCACCACCAGCGTTGCCCCCAGCGGTGAAACCCCGAAGCCGAGCAGGGCGCTGACGCCCGCCGCACCGACAATCCCGCCCAGGCTGAACAGCCCATGGAAGCCCGACATCATGGTCTTGCCGCTGGCCCGTTCGACGATCACCGCTTGCAGGTTCACCGTCGAATCCACCGTGCCAAGGCCCGCGCCGAACATGAACAACGCGGCAATCAACGCTGGAATCGACGACACCGTCGCCAACAGCGGCAGGGCCGCACAGATCAGCAACACTCCGGCGCTCACCACCCGGCGACAGCCGAAACGCGTGGCCAGAAGCCCCGCCATCGGCATCGCCAGAATCGACCCCACCCCCAAACACAACAGCAACAAACCGAGCGTCCCTTCATCCAGACCGGCCCGAGCCTTGGCGTAGGGCACCAGCGGCGCCCACGCAGCGATGCCGAAACCGGCGATGAAAAAGGCGATGCGCGTGGACATCTGCTCCAGGCGTCCGGGAACAAATACGGTTTGAGTGTTGAGGTTGGTCATATCAATCCTTGGCAAAAAACGTCGCGTACCCAAGGGACAGTGATCGGCCTGCGAGGGTTCGATCAGCGTCCGCCCAGGTTCGCGGTGAGGCAGGGTGACATCCTTGCACAGCCTGACCCTTAATCGCGAACTCGGGATGACGCCGGGGCGGTATTTTGTAGAAAATGGCGCGGCGGGCTCAACCTGTCAAAGCGTCTGGTCTCCATGACCTTCTGGGCACCGCCCCCAAACAGATCAAAAAGGACCGGTACATGGCGCAGTTCTACGACGCACGTGGCAATATTTATGGCGTGGTATCTCCCGCAGCGGTGCGTCGCGCCGGTGTCGACTTGCCGACGACGGCCGGGCACGCCGCGTCGTCCCGGGCGTTCTGGAGTCGGCAAGCGGTGGATGCATTTTGCGAATGGCCGTCGCATTCGCGTCCGCCCAACGCCAAGTCACATCGCTGCGATGGCTTGCTGATCGGGCCGTTTCAAGCCTCACCACCGTTTGACCTGCTGATCGTCAACACCGACGGCACGCTCGCCGAGCGCAGTGGCAACGGGCTGACGATTTTTTCTCAGGCCCTGAGTGAGCAAGGGCTGCTGCCGAGTGACGAGGCTTGTTGGCTCAGGGTCCATCACGACAAGGCTGATGCGGTTTCACCGGTGGACACTTCGGTGAAACCGGCCGAGATCGAGGGAGTGAAAGGCTTCTGGCTGGATCTGGGCAAACCCTCGTTCGGGGCGGATGCGGTGGGGGCTAAAGGGGTTGAAAGCTTGGTGTTGAGCGGTCGCGACGTCAGCCATGTGCAGCCGTTGTCGGCGCTCGATCCCGCATGGTCTCGAAGCCAGTTCGTGCGCATCGGCAATCCACATTGTGTGACGCTTTTAGAGAACGCCGATGCATTGCCGAGCAATGAGCAGATGCGCGAGCCGGGGCTGTCCGAAGGGCTGACGCGTATCGCTTACGCCATGCCGACCGGGGCAGGGCAGCCGTGTCCTGCTGGCGTCAATCTGCAATGGGCGATGCTTGAGTCAGATGGGCGAGTTGTCGCACGGGTATTCGAGCGCGGAGAAGGGCCGACGGCGTCGTCGGGCACCAGCGCCAGTGCAGTGGCTTGCGCCGCATGGCGGGTGGGTTGGGTCAGTGCCGGGGAGGTAAAAGTGATCATGCCTGGCGGTACGGCGCCGATTTTGTTGGAGGAAATGGGTGGTGAATTGAGTCGGGTCAGCCTGTTTGGTACGGCGCGGTTGATGGGTTGATCATTCGATTGCCTTCGCGAGCAGGCTCGCTCCCACATTGGATCTGTATGGTTCACAAATTTCCTGTGGGAGCGAGCCTGCTCGCGAAGGCGTCAGCCCAGCCAACGCAAAATTCAGCTCTGATCGCCGAAGAACTCCACCACCGGCATCTGCCGCTTCATCAACACCTTGCCATCGCGCACCGAATACAACGGCAGGCCCTGACTGCGGATCACCTCGTAATCGCTGTCCGCCGACAGAATCAGCAAATTCGCCGGCCGCCCGCGTTCCAGTCCATATCGATCCCCCAGATTCATGGCCTTGGCGCTGTTGTCGGTGACCAGGTCCAGCGCGCTTTGCAGGTTGCGGTAACCGAGCATGTGGCAGATGTGCAAGCCGGCTTCGAGCACTCGCAAGATATTGCCGTTACCCAGCGGATACCACGGGTCGACGATCGAATCCTGGCCGAAACACACGTTCATCCCCGCTTCCAGCAACTCATTCACTCGGGTCACACCACGGCGTTTCGGGAAGTTGTCGAAGCGCCCTTGCAGGTGAATGCTTTCGGTGGGGCAGGAGACAAAACTGATCCCTGAATGCCCGAGCAGGCGAAACAGTTTGGCGCAGTAAGCGTTGTCGTAAGAGCCCATGGCCGTGGTATGGCTGGCGGTGACCCGCGAGCCCATGTCGCGGCTGCGGGCTTCTTCGGCCAGCACCTCTAGAAAGCGTGAGTGCGGGTCGTCGGTTTCATCGCAATGCACGTCCACCAGGCAGCCGGTGCGCTCGGCCAGGTCCATCAGGAATTTCACTGAGCTCACGCCTTGATCGCGGGTGTACTCGAAATGCGGAATACCGCCGACCACATCGGCGCCCATGCGGATCGCTTCCTCCATGAGCTCCCGACCGTTGCGGTACGACTCGATGCCTTCCTGCGGGAACGCAACGATCTGCATGTCGATCAGGTGACGGCTTTCCTCGCGCACTTCGAGCATCGCCTTCAGCGCGGTGAGCTGCGGGTCGGTGACGTCGACGTGGGTGCGCACGTGCTGGATACCGTGGGCGGCGAGGGTCTGGATGGTTTTCCTGGCGCGGGTTTTGGTGTCCTCTTCGGTGATGGTCACCTTGCGCTCGCCCCAGCATTCGATGCCTTCGAACAGCGTGCCGCTCATGTTCCAGCGCGGCTCGCCGGCGGTGAGCGTGGCGTCGAGATGGATGTGTGGCTCGACGAAGGGCGGCACCACCAGGTTGCCGCCGGCGTCCAGATCATCGGGACCCAGGGAGGGTGCCTCGGTCTGTCGGGCAATGTTGCTGATCAGGCCGTTTTCCAGGTGCAACTCATGCAGGCCATCTTGGTTGCGCAGGCGGGCGTTGATGATGTGCATCAGGCGAATCCTTTTATAGATCTTGTAATGGTGCGTTGGCAGTACGGGCACCCAGCACGCCGGTCAATAGCACATACGTTAACGCGGCAGCGGCAATCCCTACCAGCGGCGCGACCCACGGTGAACTGAACGCAGCAACGGTACCGACTGCGTAGGCGGCCAGGCCAGACCAATTGAACGCCGGCAACCGGGCATCGGCCAGACGTGGGTATTGACCACGATAGCGGTAGAAGAAGTCCGCCATGATCACACCGCCAATCGGTGGGATCACGGTGCCCAGCAGAATCAGGTAGGGCACCAGCATGTCGTACATGCCCAGTAGCGCCAACAACGTGCCGATCACCGCGCCCGCCAGGGTCACGGTTTTGCGGCGGCCGGTGCGCAGCAAGTTGCAACCGGCGACGGCGAAGTTGTAGATGGTGTTGTCCTGGGTGCTCCAGATATTGAGCAGCAGCATCGCCATCGCCGCCAGGGCGAAGCCTTGCAACAGCAACACTTCGACCACGTCCGGTTGCTGGTAGACGATTGCGCCATAGGCACCGATCAACACCATCAGGCCATTGCCGATGAAGAAACCAATCAGGCTCGCCAGCACCGCGACGCGTGCCGAGCGGGAGAAACGCGTCCAGTTGGTCGCCTGGGTCGCACCACTGACGAAGGTGCCGAACACCAGGGTAATTGCGGTCGACCAGTCCAGTGTCCCCGTCGGAACCACGGCGAGCAAACCCTCGAGCCCGCCGACCTTCACCGTGGCGACCCACATCGACAGCATCAGCAGCAACATCATCGCCGGTACGGCGATGTACGACAAAATCTCCAATCCGCGATAACCGACATACGCGGTCGCGCAAAACACCAGGCCGAACAGCACCATCAGCCCGAGAACGGTGCCCTCGCCCAATTCGAAATACTTGCCCAGCACCACGGCGGCAGTGGCCGTACCCCAGGCGTACCAGCCGATCTGGGTAAAACCGAGGATCAGGTCGCTGAGCTTGCTGCCCACTTCACCGAAACAAAAGCGCCCCATCAGCACTGAGTTGAGGCCGCTTTTGAAGGCGATATAACCCAGGCCAGCGGCGTAGATGCCCAGCAGCAGATTGCCGACGACAATCACCGCCATCATCTCGCCGAAACTGAACGCCACACCGAGCTTGCCGCCGGCAAACATGGTCGCGGTAAAAAAGGTGAAACCCAGCAGCACCATGGCCGTGGAGGCCAGGCCTTTGCGGGCATGCATCGGGACTTCGCTGAGGGGGTAGTCGTTACCCGGATCGTTCTGCGTCATGGGGCGTTCCTTGCTCAATGGGTGACGCGGGGGCGTGTTGCAGTGGTCGTGCCAAACGTGGGTTGGCGTAGTTATTTATAGTCGAGCGGGGAGATTTGGCGCGGGAAGGGGCACGAAAGCGGTGCACCTGAAGGAACACAGAACCCATGTGGGAGCGGGCTTGCTCGCGAAAGCGGTTGAACATTCAACATTGAGGTCGACTGACCCGGCGCTTTCGCGAGCAGGCTCGCTCCCACCGGGGGTGTTGGTTTCTTCAGATGGATTTGTGTTGTGGCAAAAACCGCAGCAACGCCGCCACGATCGCTTCCGGTGCATCTTCCTGAACCAAATGCCCTGCATTGGCAATGGCGTGAAATTGCGACCCCGGAATCATCTGATGCAACGCCCGCCCGCGCTCAATGGGAATCCACTGATCGTCTTCCCCCCAAAGAATCTGCACCGGGCAGCGAATCGTCGGGTACAGCCCTTCGGCCTCTCGGGTATAGCGCTCGTCCATCTGCGCAATCTGCCGATAGAACGCCGCTTGCCCCGGATCGCCCAGCCACGGCTGCACGTAGGGCGCAAGTTCGTCGTCCGGGATTTCGCGCTTGATCGCCCCGCGAATATAGGTCGGCACGATCGCTTGCTGAATGTAATCGGGCAGGCCACTGAATGCCGCCTCATGCTGACGCACATGCTGCACAAACGGCGAACCCCAGGGCGTCAGCGCCACGGGATCAATCAGCGTCAGGCTGCGGTAGTCGTTGCCGTTCAACAGGTGAGTACGCAGGGCAGTGGCGCCGCCGAAATCGTGAGCAACCACGTCTGGCCGTTCCAGACCCCAGTGATCGAGCAAGTGAGCCAGCAGGTCGTTCTGGACGCCCAGCGACACATCGCCGTCGATTTTCTCCGATAGCCCATAACCCAGCAGATCAAAGTAATGCACCCGATGCGTGGTGATGAAGTGCGGCGCAATCCGGTGCCACACGTAAGAAGAGAAGGGCGTGCCATGCACAAACACCAACGGCGGGCCGTCGCCACGCACGGCGTAGCGAACGGAGCTCCCGTTGAAGCGATAGGTCTGAGCCAGCGGCCAGTCAGTCATGGGTGTGTCCTCTTGGCGTGTTCGAGCCAAAAAGCATAGGCATAAAAAAACAGCCATTGAAGGCTGTTTTTATATTCACTGACGAAACGCAGGGATTTTCATCGCCCTTTAGATCGGCTTACTCGCCGTGATAGATGCAACCGCTGGTGCACGTCTCGTGGATGCGGATCGCGCTGAGTTCCGGCAGCAGAGGCTTCAATTCCTTCCAGATGAATTTGGCCAGGACTTCACTGGTCGGGTTTTCCAGGCCGGGAATGTCGTTCAGGTAGTTATGGTCCAGGCGTTCGTAGAGCGGCTTGAAGATCGCCTTGATTTCCGAGAAATCGCGAATCCAGCCCGTGTGCGGATCGAGGTCGCCGCTGAGGTGGATCGCCACTTTGAACGAGTGACCGTGCAGGCGGCCGCACTTGTGGCCTTCCGGTACGTGGGGCAGGCGGTGGGCGGATTCGAAGGTAAACTCTTTGAAAATTTCCACAGTGGTTTGAGCTCTGTCAGGTGGCGATCGCCGCGGCGATGTGGGCAGGCGGCGAGTTTAACAGTTTGCGTTTGGCGTTGCGGGAAAACACTGACTAAAGGGTCAGTAAGCGCTCGCCCAAGCGACCATTGGCGGCCAGTTCAAGGAATTCGTCACCCAGCCTGCGGCTTTCATCCATCGTCGTGCGCCAGTATTTCTGCCGGCTCGGGGCATCGCCCATGAAGCGTTTGAAGTCGTTACGGTCCGGGAGTTTGCCGTAGGGCAGGCGCGCCAGGTAATCCTTCGACGGCGCCAGCAACAGGACATCCTGCAAACGTGCAGGACACGCGCGGCGCCATGGCAGGGTCTTGTCGAACCAGCCGGGAATGACCCGGTCGGTGAAATGCGGATAGAGCACGATGTCGTTGCCGCTGTAGGGCAGGTCGAGGTGATAGTCCAACAGACCACCATCGCGAAAAGTGCCAGCACCGGCGCCCGGCAGGTCACGCACGCCTTCCATCACCATCGGGATCGAGCCCGACGCGAGCAAGGCCTGACGCAGGTTGCCGGCCTGCAGCGCAACGAAGCGCGAGGGGAAATCGTTCAGTGCATTGACCGGCGGAGCCAGGCGCGGATCGTGAATGATCAGCCGCTCGAAATGCCGCGACAGCCGCGCCCGGCCCCGCAGGTTGTCGGCGATCACCGATGACAGGCCCAACCCCAATCGGCCGCGATGATCGTCCGCCAGCAGGCCGTGGCTTTTGACCACCATGATGTTCAGTCGGTAATGGGCGTTGTCCAGAATCGAGGCATCGCGGCCATCAAGCAGCTCATCGAGCATGCGCCGGGAGCTCTGGCTGATCTGCGCCATGGTCACGCCCTTGGCGAAGTTCTGTTCGGTGTAGAGGTGACCGAGGCGGCGGATGCCTTCGGCGGCATCCGGCAGACACGCGCTGGCGAAGCGCCAGGAACCCACCGACGCACCGATCAACGAGCGCTCTCGCGGTACCGCCGGCAGCCATTCACCGAACAACGCCAAGTCCAGACCTTGAATCCCCAAGGCCTTGGGACCACCGGCAGCCCCCGGTAGTGTGCCGACATCGGCGGCGCTCAAACCGTTTTCACGGATGCGCGCCAAGGCGCGAGGGCCGGCCTTGAGAGTCAGGGAAGGGAACTTGATGTGGATAGCGGTCATACCGGTCTCGAATGCAGGCAAGCGGGGGATTATGTGGGAGCGAGCCTGCTCGCGAAAGCGGTCTGTCTGTCACACCAATACCGGATGTGCCGCCCCTTCGCGAGCAGGCTCGCTCCCACTGGTTTTGTGTATGCCGGCGATGTCGTGTTGCCATCTCCAATGATGGCAATTCAGTTTCAGTTAAGTTCAGATCGCTAAGGTGGCTCCCGTAGGCAACACATAAAAAAATACGGAGACACCCCATGAAAACCTTCACTGCCCTGTTCACCGCGTCCATCATCGGCATGACCGTCAGCATCGCCCACGCTCGCGACCTCGGTCCCGACGAAGCCCTGAGACTGCGCGACGCTGGTACCATTGTGTCTTTCGAGAAGCTCAACGCCACCGCTCTGGCCAAACATCCCGGCGCCAAGGTCACCGAAACCGAGCTGGAAGAAGAGTACGGCAAGTACATCTATCAGGTGGAATTGCGCGACCCTCAGGGCCTTGAGTGGGACCTGGAATTGGACGCTGTCAGCGGGCAGATTCTCAAGGATCATCAGGATACGTAATGAAGGTAAATCTATGCGCCGGCAGTCGAATGGCGCTGGCGCTTCTGGCTTTTTGCTCGGTGGTCATGGCCCGCGACCTGGATCAGGACGAAGCCCTGCGCCTGCGTCAAACGGGCGTGATCCTGCCGCTGGAGCAGCTGTTGCAGCAAGCGCTGGACCGCTACCCTGGGGCCAAATTACTGGAAGCCGATCTTGAAGAGAAACACGACGTCTACGTGTATGAAGTCGAGTTGCTGACCACCGAAGGCGTGGTTCGCGAACTGGACCTCGACGCCACCACCGGCCAGTTACTGAAAGACAAGGAAGATTGATCGATGCGTTTGCTTCTGGTGGAAGACCATGTGCCGCTGGCCGACGAACTGATGGCCGGCCTCAACCGGCAGGGGTACGCCGTGGACTGGCTGGCCGACGGTCGCGACGCGGTGTACCAGGGCGGCAGCGAGCCTTATGACCTGATCATCCTCGACCTCGGCCTGCCGGGTTTGCCAGGGCTCGACGTGTTGACGCAATGGCGGGCCAGTGGTCTGTCCACGCCAGTGCTGATTCTCACCGCCCGTGATTCCTGGGCCGAACGGATCGAAGGCCTCAAGGCCGGCGCCGACGATTACCTGACCAAACCCTTCCACCCCGAAGAGCTGCACTTGCGCGTCCAGGCGCTGTTGCGCCGTTCCCATGGCCATGCCAACCAGCCGACGCTCAAGGCGGCCGGACTGCAGCTGGACGAAGGTCGCCAATGCGTGACCCGCGACGGCGCCGACATCCAGCTCACCGCCGCTGAATTCCGCCTGCTGCGTTACTTCATGCTGCACCCCGAACAGATTCTTTCCAAAAGCCACCTCGCCGAACACCTCTACGACGGTGAAACCGAGCGTGACTCCAACGTGCTCGAAGTCCACGTCAACCACCTGCGGCGCAAACTCGGGCGCAGCGTCATCGAAACCCGTCGCGGCCAGGGTTACCTGTTCGGCGGGCAAACCCAGTGAGGTCGATCCAGCGCCGCTTGAGTCTGGGGCTGATCAGCGTGATGGTGATCGTCGGCCTGGTGCTGGCGCAGACCAGCCTGTGGCTGTTCGAAATGGGGTTGCAACGCTACCTCGAAGCCGGGCTGCGCAACGAAAGCGAAAACCTGCTGGTGGCGCTGGTGCGTGGGCCGCAGGGTTTGCAGCTGGATGAACGGCACCTGTCGCCGGCCTATCAGCGACCGTTTTCCGGGCATTACTTCCGCATTGATTTTGCCGACAGCCATTGGCGATCCCGTTCGCTGTGGGATCAGGAATTGCCGCGCCTCGACCATGCCGGTCTGCACAGCAACCTGGAATTGGGGCCGGAAGGGCAGCAATTGTTGGTGCTGCGTTCTGACTATCGACGCCTGGGCCAGTCGATTTCAATCAGCGTGGCCCAGGATTACACGCCGGTGCGCGAGAGTTTTCAGCGCATGCGACAAGTCGGGTTGGGCCTTGGGCTAGCGGGGTTGCTGCTGATTCTGCTGCTGCAACGGATTACCGTGCGCCGCGCCTTGCGCCCGCTGGAAAAGGCTCGTGAGCAGATCGCCCAGTTGCAGCAGGGCCAGCGCTCGCAACTCGATGACCAGGTGCCGGTAGAGCTTGAACCGCTGGTGGCGCAGATCAACCATTTGCTGGCGCACACCGAAGACAGCCTCAAGCGTTCGCGCAATGCGCTGGGCAACCTCGGCCACGCCTTGAAAACCCCGTTGGCGGTGTTGTTGAGCCTGGCTTCAAGCGAGAAGCTCGACGCGCAGCCGGAGCTGCGCAAGGTGATGCAGGCGCAGCTGGAACAGGTCCAGCAGCGACTCAATCGCGAACTCAATCGCGCACGGTTATCCGGCGATGCGTTGCCGGGGGCGCTGTTTGATTGCGATGCTGAATTGCCTGGGTTACTGGCGACGTTGAACATGATTCATGGCGAACATCTGGACCTCAGCTATGTGGCGCCGAAGGGATTGCAACTGCCATGGGATCGCGAGGACTTGCTCGAACTGCTCGGTAACCTGCTGGACAATGCCTGCAAATGGGCGGACGCCGAGGTTCGGTTGAGCGTGGTCGAGACCGCCGATGGGTTTGAGTTAAGCGTGGAAGACGATGGGCCGGGGATTCCGGAAAATCAGCGCGATCAGGTGTTCAGCCGGGGTACGCGACTGGATGAACAGACGGATGGGCATGGGTTGGGATTGGGGATTGTGCGGGACATCGTCGATACGTGGGGCGGGGTGTTGCGGTTGGGGGAGAGTGAGTGGGGTGGGTTGAGGGTTGTAATCGAATTAACTAAGCGCTAGAGCTTGAAATCCACCCCTCACCCCAGGGGGTAGAGGGGGAAAGGGAGCCGATCTCCATTGGCTTCTAGACCTGAGTTCGACTCTATTTCCTCGGTCGCAGAATATCTAAAAAACAACTCGGTCAGTCCCCTCTACCCCCTGGGGAGAGGGTTAGGGTGAGGGGTGGTTCTCAGACGCGAAACTGATCCATCAAACTCTGCTGCTGATTCGCCAGGCTATTGAGCGACTGACTCACCCGCGCGGATTCATTGGCCTGCCCCGACAGCGACTCCGTCACATCCCGAATCGTCGCCACATTGTTGTTGATTTCCTCAGCCACCGCACTTTGCTCCTCAGCAGCGCTGGCGATCTGCAAGTTCATGTCGCTGATCACCGTCACCGCCTCACCAATCTGGCGCAGCGCCGTCACCGCCTGACCCACCTGTTCGACACTGCCCTGAGCCTGACGATGGCTGTTGTTCATCGAGCCAACCACGTCCTGAGTGCCACTCTGCAACTGCTCAATCACCAGACGGGTTTCTTCGACAGACTCCTGGGTCCGGCGTGCCAGGTTGCGCACTTCATCGGCCACCACGGCAAAACCGCGTCCGGCCTCACCGGCACGAGCGGCCTCGATGGCGGCGTTAAGCGCCAGCAGGTTGGTCTGTTCAGCGATGGCCCGAATCACTTCCAGCACCGAACCGATCTTCTCGCTGTTGGCCGCCAGGCCTTCGACTTGGACCATCGCCGCGCTCATGTCGGCGGCGAGGTTGTCGATGCTGGTGGTGGTGCGGTCGATCACGGTCAGACCGCGACGGGTGGCCTGATCCGCATCCCGCGCCGCCTGTGCCGCTTGCGCTGCGCTGCGAGCAACGTCTTGAGCGGTGGCGCTCATTTCGTGAGAAGCGGTAGCGACCTGATCCACCTGACGGTATTGCTGTTCCATGCCGGCGCTGGTCTGTGTGGCGATGGCGGACGACTGATCCGCCGTGCTGCGCGCGTCCTGCACCGAGCGTTTGACCTCGGCGATGATCGGTTGCAGCTTGTCGAGGAAGCGGTTGAACCAGCCGGCCAATTGGCCGAGTTCGTCCTGCTTGTCGTAGGCCAGGCGGCGGGTCAGATCGCCTTCGCCGCTGGCAATGTCTTCGAGCATGTGCGCCACACCCAGGATCGGCCTGGTCACGCTGCGGGCCATCAGCCACACCAGCAACAGGCCAATCAACGCGGCCAGCACACCCA
Organism: Pseudomonas sp. LB3P25; assembly: GCF_054897985.1. Taxonomy (NCBI): domain Bacteria; kingdom Pseudomonadati; phylum Pseudomonadota; class Gammaproteobacteria; order Pseudomonadales; family Pseudomonadaceae; genus Pseudomonas; species Pseudomonas sp. LB3P25. The sequence goes on from NZ_CM142711.1 coordinate 2,206,969, forward strand.
GGCCGAGTTCGACCAGGGTGCCGGCGGTGTTGCTGTCATCGAGTTGTTTTTTCAGCGCCTCGGCGGGGCCGACCAGGACTTTCTCCGGTACATCGAGTAACACGCCCCAGGACTTGCCACCGGGAATCGGCTGGAACGGCGACAGCACTTTGAGCTGTTGATTATTGTGCAGGCTTTCAGTCTTGTTGCTGGCGGCGAGCATGCGGATCAGCTCGGCACCGTTGGTTTTGTCCACGGTGTCCAGGCGCTGGCTGAGCTTGCTGGCGTCCGGGCTGTAGCCGGCCAGCAAACCGACCGGGCTGATGATGCTGACGTTGGTCTGGCCGTCATAGAGCTTCTTGCTCGCGACTTGGCTGACGGCTTGCAGGCTGTTGAGGTTGATGTCCACCGACAGCGAAGCGATGACCTTGCCGTTGACCAGCAGCGGGAAAACGATGCTGGTCATCAGCACGTTCTGGCCGTCGATCACGTAGAAATAGGGTTCGATCACGCAGGGCTTGAGGGTCGTGCGCGGGCAGGTGAACCAGGCATTGGCCGGTTCGCCGCTGGGGCCGGTGCTGGTATCGGCCATGTCGCTTTCGGGTAGCGCCATCGACGTCACCTTGCCAGGCACAGGTTGCGACCAGTACAGGGCAAAACGGCCCTTGTCGTTGCTGCCCAACTCGGCCTGACCTGTGAACAGATCGTCCTTGCCGTCCAGCGCGTTGGCTTCGAATACCAGCGAGAGGCCGAGCAGTTCCGGGTTGGCTTGCAGGGCCGACTTGACCTGACGTGTCAGGTCTTCACGCAAGTCAAAGGCATCGAGAAAGCGCTTCTCGGCCTGGTCGCGCAGGAACAGCACCTGGCGCGAAAAGCCGTGGCCATATTGATAGGCGTCCATGAACTGCTGGCGAATCCCCAGCGCCTGGTTTTCACCCTGGGATTCGATCCGGGCCTGGGCGGCTTCGGTGAGCATCTCCATGCTGGATGCTTTCACCAGCGCGGAGCTGTGCTCCATGCGATACAGCGAAAGACCCACCAGCAGGGTCACGATGCCGGCCAGGCACAACCCGGCCAGCAGGGTGATTTTCCATTGAATGGAAAGTTGTCTGAGCGACATGGAGACGTCCTTTATTCGATATTTATCTGAGACTTTGCACTGTAGCGGCCGCGATTCGGCTTTCTTTATGCCGCCATCCGAATAAGGCTCGCCGCTGATTTTGTGGCGATAGCGCTTACCTGTGGCGAGGGAGCTTGCTCCCGCTCGGCTGCGAAGCAGTCGCAAAACCTGCCGATGCGTTGTGGCTGACGGAATGCAGGGGTCGCTTCGCAACCCAACGGGACGATGCGGCGTTCCGACAAGCTCCCTCGCCACAGGTCATCATAAGTAGTTACACATCATCACCGGCCACGCGCTTTGACACCGGGCCGATGCTGCGGCACAGTGCGCGCCCTCTAATAAAACCCTCTCATTTAATCCGCTGGCGGCGCTTTGCAGACTGCCGGCCGGACGCTTTCCGTTTGCCTTGAGGTAACGATGATTAATGCTGTAATTGCCGCGGTCGGCGTCATGCTGATCCTCAGCCTGTCTCGCATGCACGTAGTAATCGCGCTGATCGTGGGCGCCCTGGTGGGTGGTTTGACCGGTGGCCTGGGCATCGAGGCGACATTAAAAGCCTTCAACAGCGGCCTCGGTGGCGGCGCGACGGTCGCGTTGTCCTACGCATTGCTCGGCGCTTTCGCCGTGGCCATTGCCAAGTCCGGCCTGGCGCATGCCCTGGCCGACAAAGCCTTGCTGATGGTCGACCGCCAGCACGCCAGCGGTGGCCGTCAGGTCAAATGGCTGTTGATCGGTTTGCTGTGGGTGGTAGCCATCGCTTCGCAGAACATTCTGCCGATACATATCGCCTTTATTCCGTTGCTGGTGCCGCCACTGTTATATGTACTGACCAAGCTGCAACTGGACCGCCGGTTGATTGCCTGTGTCATGACCTTCGGTTTGATTACGCCGTATATGGTGTTCCCGGTCGGTTTCGGCAATATCTTCCTGAACCAGATTCTGCTGGCCAACGTCAGCAAGAGCGGCGTGGACATCAGCCAGATCAACGTCATGCACGCCATGGCCATTCCGGCGATGGGCATGGTCTTAGGTCTGTTGGTGGCGGTGTTTTTCAGTTACCGCAAAAAACGCGTCTACGACCTGGAGAAGATCGAGCAGGTTGAGCAAGTCAGCATCGCGTACAACCCGATGACGCTGGGCATTGCCGGGCTGGCTATTGCGGTGGCGTTCATCATTCAGTTGCTGCTGGATTCGATGATCATCGGTGCGTTGGCAGGCTTTCTGATTTTCTCGGTGTCGGGGGTTGTGAAGTGGCGTGAAACCGACGACTTGTTCACCGAAGGCATGAAGATGATGGCGATGATCGGCTTCATCATGATCGCCGCCTCAGGCTTTGCCGAAGTGCTCAAGGCGACCGGCCAGGTGCGCACGCTGGTCGAGAGTGCGGCGGCGTGGATCGATCACAGTCGGTCCATTGGCGCATTGTTGATGCTGCTGGTGGGGTTGCTGGTCACCATCGGCATCGGTTCGTCGTTCTCCACCGTACCGATTCTGGCGGCGATCTTTGTGCCGTTGTGCGTGCAACTGGGGTTCAGCCCGATGGCCATTGTTTGCATCGTGGGCACCGCCGGTGCCTTGGGCGATACCGGCTCACCGGCGTCCGATTCGACCCTCGGCCCGACCTCGGGCCTGAACATCGACGGCCAGCACCACCACATCTGGGACACCGTGGTCCCGACCTTCTTGCACTACAACCTCCCGCTGCTGGCGTTCGGCTGGGTGGCGGCGATGGTTTTATAAACACCTTTCCCTTGTGGGAGCGAGCCTGTGTGGTGAGGGGATTTAGCGAAACGTCGCACCGCCCCGTTCGGCTGCGAAGCAGTCGTAAAGCTTTTGGGGCCGCTTCGCAGCCCAACGGGGATAAATCCCCTCGCCACACAAGCCGCTCCCACAAGTGCCGCATTCAACTTTTGACCTGGCGTGCCGTTATAGCCTTTAACCACGCCAATAAAATCAAAAGAGTGAACCGTCATGCGCATGAGCCTGAAGGCTAAAGTCCTGTCCCTTGCCGTCCTCCCGGTGTTGCTCTTTGCGCTGGTCATCAGCCTGACCACGTTGTTCATTCTGCAGGAGCAGGCCCGCAAGGAAGTCGAGGAAACTCGCCAGCGCCTGCTCAGCGATGCCAAGGCGACGCTGCAAAGCTACGTCGCCGTGGCCATGACCACGATCAAACCGCTCTACGACGCGGCTGCCCCCGGTGATGACGTGGCGCGGGCCCAAGTGGTGAAGTTGCTGTCGAGCATCACCTATGGCAAGGACGGCTACTTCTTCGGCTACGACTCCAACACCGTGCGCCTGTTCAAGGCCAGCAGCCCTGAAGGCGTGGGCCAGAGCTTCAAGGACAACCGCGATCCGAACGGCGTCTACGTCAACCGCGACCTGGTGAAAGTCGCCAAGGACGGCACCCACTACCTGCAATACAGCTCGCCATTGCCCGGCAACTCCCAAGTGCTGGTGCCAAAACTGGGCTACACCGAATACCTGCCGAAGTGGGACATGGCGGTCGGTACTTCGGTGAACCTGGACGGCATCGAAGCGCAAGTGGCACTGGTCGAAATCAAGGTCCAGGAGCGCATGCAAGGCGTGGTGCTGAGCATCGTCGGGATTGCCGCCGTGGTGCTGTTGGTGATTGCCGCCGCCGGGATGCTGCTGGCCAACACCATCCTGCGTCCGCTGAACCTGATGAAAGCCAACCTCGATGACATCGCGGCGGGCGAGGGTGACCTGACGCGTCGCCTGACCCTCACCAGCCAGGACGAACTCGGCGAACTGGCCGGCTCGTTCAACCGCTTCGTCGACAAGATCCACGGCCTGGTTCGCCAGATCACCGAAATGACCTCGCAACTGACCGGGCTGGTGAATCAGGTCTCCGACCAGGCCCAGCGTTCGGATCAGGCCATGGAACGTCAGCGTCACGAGACCGATCAGGTCGCCACGGCGATCAACCAAATGTCCGCCGCTGCTCAGGAAGTGGCGAAAAGTGCACAAAACGCCGCGGTGGCTGCCCAGCAGACCGACGAAGAAGGCCAGGCTGCCAAGCGCGTGGTAGCCGGCAGCATCGTGAAGATTCATGCGTTGGTGGACGACATTCGCAGCAGTGGCGTGTCTCTGGACAGTCTGCAAAAAGACGTGTCGTCGATTGTCAGCGTGCTTGGGGTGATTCGTTCGATTGCCGAGCAGACCAACCTGCTGGCACTCAACGCCGCCATTGAAGCCGCCCGTGCCGGTGAGGCCGGTCGTGGTTTTGCCGTGGTGGCCGACGAGGTTCGAGCGCTGGCCAGTCGTACGCAAATCAGCACCCAGGAAATCCAGGGCATGATCGATCGCTTGCAGGCCGGCACCCAATCGGCCGTGGAAGCGATGCGCCGCTCCAGCGAGGCCGGCGACGGCACGTCGGCTCAGGCCAACGAAGCGGGTGCATCGCTGGACACCATGGCCCAGCTGATCGGCACCATCAACTCGATGAACGCGCAGATCGCCAGCGCCGCCGAAGAGCAGACCGCCGTGGCCGAAGAGATCAACCGCAGCGTGCATCAGATCGCCGTGGCCGTGGACAGCGTTGCCGACGAAACCCAACTCGGCGCCCAGACCTCCCGCAGCCTCGCCGACCTCGGTCAGCGCTTGGGCAAACTGGTGGGCCAGTTCCGAATCTGAGCCGCGACGCATTCCTTGTAGCAGCTGGCGCAGCCTGCGTTCGGCTGCGAAGCAGTCGTGAAATCAGCAGTGCGGTGTATCAGGGAAACCGCGCGTGCAGGTTTTACGACTGCTTCGCAGCCGAACGCAGGCTGCGCCAGCTGCTACAGGGGGTTACGGTCTGTCCCAGTAGGGCACTGTTCCAAAGCACTCGACGTAGAAATCAATCACCGTCCGCACTTTCACCGACAACCGGCGGCTGCCGGGCCACAGCACCGCAATCTGCTGCGGCTCAAGGCTGTTGGACACCTGATACGCCCCCAGCACCGGCACCAGCGTGCCGTTGCGCACCGCCTCACCAATCAGCCACGACGGAAACATCACCAGCCCCAAGCCTTGTTCAGCGGCTTGAGTCAGGGTGTCTGCGTGGTTGCCGGTGATCGGCCCCTTCACCGACCAGGGCGTCCAGTCCTGCTGATCCTTGCGAAAAAACCAGCGTTGCTGACCAGTCACGCCTTTGTAGGCCAGGCACTGATGCGCGGCCAGTTCTTCGGGATGTTGCGGCGTGCCGTGGCGTTCTAAATAGGCCGGGCTCGCGGCGACTTGAAAACGATGGGGCGCCAGAATCCGCGCCTGCATGCTCGAATCGTGCAGCGGGCCGATGCGAAACAGCAGGTCGGCGCCTTCCTGCAGCGGGTCGACGTAGCTGTCGGTCTGCTGGATATCCAGTTGCAGTTTCGGGTAACGCTCGCAGAGTTGCCCCAGCCACGGCGTCAGGTGCCGCTGACCGAACACCACTGGCGCATTGATCCGCACCAGTCCGCTGGGTTCGCTTTGCTGTTCCTGCAAGGCTTGTTCGGCCTCTTCGAGTTGCACCAGCACCAGCCGCGCGTGATGACCGAGCATGCGCCCCGCTTCGGTGGGCGAGACGGCGCGGGTGTGGCGATACAGCAATTGCTGGTTCAGGGCTTGTTCCATCAGTTGGATCTGCCGGGAAATCGAAGACGGTGCCAGGCCTTCGCGGCGGGCGACTTCGGAAAAACTGCCATGGTCCAGCACCGCGACAAACAGCCGAAGTGCCTTGAATCCCAGTTCGTTGAGGCCATGCATGGCGAATCCTGCTATGCGAGTTGCGCAAAAGTGTTGTCAGGATGCTCCCATTTATCGCAAAGGACCGCCAGCCGATAATGCCCGCCACCACCATCCCTTGTAGGAGCAGAGCTTGCTCGCGAAGGCGGCGTGCCAGTCGACATCTTCGGCGTCTGACACACCGTCTTCGCGAGCAAGCTTTGCTCCTGCAGGGGGCCGTGTTTCATCTGATAACTGGCAGGTTTTCGTTATGCAGTCTTCTTCAATCGACATTGTTGAAACGCCAGCGACCAAGCCGGGGCTGCGGCTGTTGCTGCTGCCGCTGGTGATTCTGGCCGGCATGGGCCTGTCTGTGGAGGCCGGTTTGCTCGGGCCGCTCGGGGTTCAGGTCGGGCACTTGTGGGCGACCTTGAGCATCTTCGGTGTCGGCTCGGCGATTCTGTTTTTGCTGCTGCTGTTCAGCGGTCGGCAACAGGGGCCCGCTTTGAATGAACTGCCGCGCTGGCAGTTGATCGGCGGGTTCCTCGGGCCGATGTACGTGATCGTGCTGACCTTGGCCACGCCGCACATCGGCATTGCCATGACGATGATCGCGATCCTCTCCGGGCAGGTCGGCAAAAGCGTGTTGATCGACCATTTCGGCTGGTTCGGCGCTACCCGCAAAAAGGTCAACGGTGAACGTTGGCTGGCCTTGTTGCTGATTGTCGCGGCACTTGTTCTGGTCGCTCGGGGTTGATGATGAATCTGATTATTTTGTTGGCGGTGGTGGTGGCGGCCGGTGCGGTGTTGAGTGTCCAGGCGGCGATCAATGGGCGGTTGGGCGAAACGGTTGGCGTGTTGCGCAGCAGTTTGTTGACCTTCGTGGTCGGTGCCGTGACCACCGGGCTGCTGATTCTGTTTTTCGAGCCGGCACATGCCGTGAGCGTGCTGGACGTGCCGAAATGGCAGCTCAGCGGTGCACTGTTCGGGGTGGTGTACATGATGGTGATGGTTGGCGCGGTGCCGCGGGTCGGCACGGCGGTGGCGACGGTGGCGGTGATCGTTGGGCAACTGGGGATGGGGATGTTGATCGATAACTTTGGCTGGCTGGGCAACCCGGCGATCGAGTTGTCCAGCAGCCGGATGCTGGCGATGGTGTGTCTGGGGCTGGCGTTGGTGTTCATGTATCGCAGCAGTACGAGAAGCGAATAACACGCCGAACACTTGTAGCAGCTGCCGAGCCTGCGAGGCTGCGTCCGAGGACGACGTCCTCGTAAATCCTGTGCACTCGGTTAACCTGAAACTCCGTAGTGCCTGATTTTACGATCGCTGCGCGACCGGACGCAGCCTCGCAGGCTCGACAGCTGCTACAAGCTCCTACACTGGTGGTACGGGTCGCATTTGCCAGACCCGGACGACCACAACCAATGGAGTCAGACTCATGATCGACAGTGAAAGTATCTGCGACTGCCCCAAATGCTCCTGCAAACTGGGCGAACATCCGATCGCGCGCCACGGCAAGCACTATTGCTGTGAAGCCTGCGCCAAGCACCACGAACATGGCGAAGAATGTGCCAGCAAGGGCTGCAAGTGCGCCCAACGCTGACCACTCATCCAAAAAAAGGTGGAGCCTGATCGGGCTCCACTTTCATTTCAATTTGCCGGCCGCCACTTGACGTTTTCTACGCCGAACTTCTCCGCCATCGGCTTGCTGGTTTTTTGCACCCTCTCTCGGCCGAAGCGAGGGATCCGTCCCACCCCCGCATCGCAACTCGCCCAATGCCAGGCCTCCGCATTATCCATCTTGTCCAGGCGGATGATGAAAGACTTGGGCGCGCCATGAAGGGTGTATTCAATGACGAAAAGTTTTGCGTTGTTCATAAAGCCCGTATTCCTCCCTGTGGTAATACAAAGATCGTTGGGGATACGGAAAATTCAGTCGAATTGTCAGACGGATGCCGCCAGTGGCGACAAGGCCAGTGGCTCGTTACCATGCAATCTCTGAAACCCCCAATGATTGCTGCCCATGGCCCTTGCCGCCCCCCCAGACCTGAGTGACACCGATGTGCCCGTGCAACCGCTGGCGCGCACCTATCCGCGCGGCTTGTACATCGAACCGCATGAGCATGTGTGGGGGCAGTTGCTGTATGCGATGAGCGGGGTGATGTGGGTCGAGACGCCCCATGAAGCCTTGGTGGTGCCGCCGCAACGGGCGGTGTGGCTGCCGCCGGGTGTGCCCCACGGGATTCGCGTGGTTTCGGACTTGCAAATGCGCAATATCTACCTCCGGCCGTCGTTGGCGGCAACGCTTGATGACAGTGTTCAAGTGATCGAAGTCGGCGGACTGCTGCGTGAGCTGATCGTCGGGCTGGTGGAGCAGGGCGACGATGGCGCACCCGAGTATTACGAAGCGCTGGTCGGCCTGGCGCTACTGGAGCTTAGGCGAGCCAGGCGCTCGCTGCTGAAAATCCCCTTGCCGGATGATTCCGACCGGCGCCTGATGAGCCTGTGTCAGGCGGTCATGGCCGCGCCGTCGTTGGACATTACCTTCGAACAACACGCCGAAAACGCCGGTGCCAGCGTGCGTACCCTGGCGCGGCTGTTCAAGGACGGTTTGGGCATGGGCTTCGCCGAATGGCGGCGCCAGGTGCAACTGGCGACGGCGGTGGCGGAGTTGATCCAGGGTGTGCCGGTCAGTGCGATTGCCCGGGAGCTGGGTTATTCACCGAGCAGCTTCAGCGACATGTTCCGACGGGAATTGGGTGTGGCGCCTTCGCAGTTTTCGGCGAGCCAACGTCAGGCCGAGGCATAACAAAACTTGTAGCAGCTGCCGAAGGCTGCGTTCGGCTGCGCAGCAGTCGTAAAACCTGTGTGCACGGTATTACTGAAGCACCGCGTTGCCTGATTTCACGACTGCTGCGCAGCCGAACGCAGCCTTCGGCAGCTGCTACAAGTTGCCTTGCGTCCGGCATTAGCGCTTTGGCCGACATTCAGAAGCACTTGGCCGGTGCGCGTCGCTACCGATCTTTAGACTCTGGGCCTACCTTAATTAGCCACGGAGTCTGCCATGAGCTACCTCATCTCATTGGTCATCGGTCTGGGCGTCGGTCTGCTCTACGGCGCTCTGGATTTTCGTTCCCCCGCACCACCGGCCATCGCGCTGGTAGGGCTGCTCGGCATGTTGGCCGGTGAAAAGGTGTGGCCAATGGGCCGGCAGCTGGTGGCTGGCTGGATCTCCTGAACCGTTTATTCATTCGAGGGCAACGCTCATGAAAGCACTGCAATTCGACAAGACCGGTGACCTCTCGGCCCTGCGCTACGTTGAGGTTCCAACCCCCATCCCCGGCGCCGATGAAGTGCTGGTCCAGATCAAGGCTGCCGGTCTCAACCCCAGCGATGTGAAGAACGTGCTGGGGCGTTTTCCCTACACCACACTGCCGCGGATTCCAGGTCGCGATTTCGCCGGTGTGGTCGTTGAAGGCCCGCAGGCGCTGATTGGCCAGGAAGTCTGGGGCACCGGCCGTGAACTGGGCTTTTTTGCCGATGGCTCGCACGCGCAATTCGTCAAACTGCCGGCCAATGGCGTGGCACAAAAGCCGACCCATCTGAGTTTTGCCCAGGCGGCAAGCCTCGGCGTGCCGTACACCACGGCGTGGGATGCGTTGGAGCGCAGCCTGGTGACGGCTAGCACTCGCGTGTTGGTGATCGGCGGCGGGGCGGTTGGCAGTGCGGCGTTGGCGCTGGCCAAAGTGCGTGGCGCTCGAGTACTGGCAGCGGCGCGACGGCCCGAGCAGGTCAAGGATTTGCAGGCCCAGGGGTATCAGACGCTGCAACTGGATAAACCCGAGGACCTCGGCGCTCAGGTGAATGCCGTGTATGCCGGCGGTGCCGATGTGATTTTCGACACCACCGGTTTCTGGCTGCCGGCCTCGGTCCCGGCGCTCGCCGCGTTCGGTCGCATCGCGATCATCGCCGCGCCGGTGGACGGCCTGGTGCAATTGCCGGCCCTGGCGCTGTATCGCAAGGGCGGCTCGGTGGTGGGGATTAACTCGTTGCTGTACGGCGTCCAGGCGTGTGCGGCGATGCTTGAGCAGTTCGGCGCGTTCTTCGATCAGGGCTTGTTGCCGTTGCCGGAAGGGTTGTTTGAATCGCCGTTGGCGGAGGGATTGGAGCGGTATGCGGAGGTGAATCAGGGGGCTGGCGACAAGGTGATTTTGTTGCCATAAGCGGCATTGATGTTGGATGTTCTGGCCTCTTCGTCGGAACGCCGCCCGAAGCCGGCTCGCTCCCACAAGGATTGCGCTGAACCTGTGGGAGCGAACCTGCTCGCGAAGGGGGCCTCAAGCCTCAGGAACACCATTCTCCCACGCCGACCAGTGCTTCAAAATCTCCTGCACCAACGGATTCCCCGTCCGGTACAGGTTTTCCAGCGCCGGCACAAACCCACCTTGATCCGCATACTTGAGCAGGTTATCCACCTCACTCAGGCCCGGCGCCGGCCGATCAAAATCAGAACCCGCACGCACCACCGCCAGCCGCTGGACATCGACCAAACCTTCTCGACTCGCCCGCAGCAGCGCTTCATAGGTGGAGTTGTCTTCCTGCTGCGTCGTGCAGTACTCACCTTTGTTATCGGTCAGCAGTTGGGTCCAGACCTCGGCACGCTCACTCAACCGCGTCCCGGAAAACCAGGTATTGCCCGCTAGCGTGTCGCACCGCGTGACCACCGGCGGCTGATTGGCCGGGGCCGACGGATACTTCATCCGCCACGCGGCCGACTCCTTGCTCTCGCTCAATTGGACTGTGTGGCTGAGGGCAAAGGCCTTGGCCTGCAACTTCGGGTTGAGTTCGAAGACTTCAGTCTTGTAATCCAGCGGCGGTTTTTCGTTCGGGCCTTTGGTGTTGATGCCGATATAACCGGTCGGCCAGTCAGTCGGCGCGTCCCGGGAATCCAGCTCCCACTGGGTGCCGAATTCCACCAGATAATGTGCCCACGCGGTGGTGCCAATGGTCCCGTGTTTCGGGCTGATACCGGCAATCCCGGCGATCAGGAAGTAACTTTTGCGCAGGTCAAATTTAGACGACAGAGCCAGGGCCAGGGTCGATGCCGCGGCGTTGGTCTGGCCCATGCCGGTGACCGTCAGGCATACCTGCTGGCTGTTGCAGCGAACGGTCGGGTACTCGGCGGACAGCCCCGGCACCCGTACTTCCTGCTTGAGTTCCAGCCGATCGATCCAGTTTTGCGCCTCGGGGGCGAACATGGTGATCAGCATCACTTTCGGCTGGATCGGCGCTTGGGTCGCCCAAGCCGTTGAAGAGAGCAGGGCGGCACAGGCCAGGGAAAGACGCGTCATTGCATGCATAAAACCTCCTGATTCAAACAAGTCTTAAAACTGATAACCGACGCCGGCGTAATAACCCCAGCCGTCAGAACGGGCGCGGAAGTTACCGTCGCCGAAGTTCAACTCGCTGCCATCCTCCCAGTTGCCGCCGTTGTGGAAATAACGGCCGACCAGGGTGAAACGCAAGTGGGTGAACGAGTACAGCAATACGTTGGTGGCGACGGTGGCGTTGGCGGTGCGAGCCGAGTTGTCCTTGTGCAAATCCGAGCCGAAGTCGACGTTGGTGAACCCGATGTAGGTCAGCGACGCGCCGTTGCTGAAACTGCTGATCGGCACGATGTATTTGAGCTGGGCGCGATAGCCGTCCCACGAATATTCGTTGCTGGCGCCGTAGTTTTCCCACTGGTAGCGCCCATAGAAGTTGGCCGACAGGTTGACCCGCGAATGGGTGTCGATGTCGGTGCCCAATCCGCTGTACAGCGTATTGGCACGGTTGGCGCTGTTGCTGCCGTGGTCATAGATCCAGTCGAAGGCCACGTACCATTCCTTGAACGGCCCGATGGCCAGGCTGCGGCCGGAGAGGTAATCGATGGAGATTCGCGGTTCGTGCTCCATGAACACCGGCGAGCCGTGGTCCCACACGCCTTTGTCATGGCTGTTGCCGATGTCGAAAATTTTCGGGATGTCGATGTAGCCGTACAACTCGAACGGCCCCTTGCGCCCGAAGTACTCGTACTCCAGGTAGATATCGTCGGCCGGTTGCGGGCCGAAACTGATGTCTTTGCTGCCGATGACGGTCAGGTCCTGGTTGAACCAGTCCGACAGGTACGCGCCTTTTTTTGGTGGGCTGGCTTCGGGGCTGAGGGTCTCACCCTGGGCGGATTCTTCGGCGGGAGCGGGTTGCGCCAAAGCGTTGCTGCTGAGTAGTCCTGTAACGCTGGCCAGCAGTAAGGAAACAGCAAAGGTGCGCGAGCAAGTCACGCGGCTGGACGTGCGGTGCATTAAAAGTCCCTTTTCGTGCGGATCGTAGGCCCGGTTCTGCGGGCTTGCGCGGTTATGTAGCGAAAACGCTTGTATCAGCGACTCGCAAACGTTTGCACAAGAAATGCCAATTATCTCAACTCCATGAAAAGTCGACGAAATCAGGTTTTTTATTGTCGTTTCGGTCAAGTAAGTGGGTTCACGCTTTCTGTAGCAGCTGCCGAACGCAGCCTCGCAGGCTCGGCAGCTGTTACAGGGTGTGTGTTGCGCCTTACATTCACCGCCAATGCTAGACTCGCCCGCATTGTCTTCACGAGGTATGCCCCCCATGAGCGAACCGATTCGTCTGACCCAGTACAGCCACGGTGCCGGGTGTGGCTGCAAGATTTCTCCCCAGGTGCTGGAGGTGATTCTGGCCGGCAGCGGGGCGCAGAACCTTGACCCGAAACTCTGGGTCGGCAATGCCTCGCGCGATGACGCGGCGGTGTACGCCATCGATGAAGAACGCGGCGTGGTGTCGACCACCGACTTCTTTATGCCGATCGTCGACGACCCGTTCGATTTCGGCCGCATCGCTGCCACCAATGCCATCAGCGACATCTACGCCATGGGCGGTGATCCGTTGATGGCGATTGCGATCCTTGGCTGGCCGGTCAACGTACTGGCGCCGGAGATTGCCCGGGAAGTGATTCGCGGCGGGCGTTCGGTCTGCGATGAAGCCGGCATTCCGTTGGCCGGCGGACATTCCATCGACGCGCCGGAACCCATCTTCGGCCTCGCCGTGACCGGTTTGGTGGAAAAGCGCCACATGAAACGCAACGACACCGCCACCGCCGGTTGCCTGCTCTACCTCACCAAACCTCTGGGCATCGGCATCCTCACCACCGCCGAGAAGAAGGGCAAGTTGCGCCATGCCGACATCGGCCTGGCCCGCGACTGGATGTGCACCCTGAACAAACCCGGCAGCCGTTTTGGCAAACTCGAGTGCGTCACCGCGATGACCGACGTCACCGGTTTTGGCCTGCTGGGGCATTTGGTAGAAATGGCCGACGGCAGCAACGTGACCGCTCGCATCGAGTACGACCGCGTGCCGCGTCTGCCGGGTGTCGAGTACTACCTCGACCAAGGCTGCGTGCCGGGCGGGACGCTGCGCAACTTCGACAGTTACGCCAGCAAGCTTGGGCGTCTTCAGGAAATGCACAAACGTGTGCTCTGCGATCCGCAGACCAGCGGTGGCCTGCTGGTTGCGGTGACCCCCGAAGGCAACGAACACTTCCTCAAAGTGGCCGCCGAACTGGGCCTGAACCTCGAGCCGATCGGTGAACTGATCGAGCGACAGACGAACGCGGTTGAGGTGTTTTGATGTCTAGGGACTCCACCGATTACCGCGATATTTTCCTCAACGACCGGCCGATGATGGATGCCCGCGCGCCGGTCGAATTTCTCAAAGGCTCATTCCCCGGCGTGATCAACCTGCCGCTGATGAACGACCATGAGCGGCAACGGGTCGGCACGTGCTACAAACAGCACGGTCAGCAAGCGGCCATTACGTTGGGGCACCAGTTGGTGTCCGGCGAGATAAAAGCCGAGCGCATCCAGGCCTGGGCCGATTTTGCCCGGGCTCATCCTGATGGCTATCTGTATTGCTTTCGCGGTGGTTTGCGTTCGCAGATCGTCCAGCAATGGCTCAAGGACGAGGCGGGCATCGACTATCCGCGCGTCGGTGGCGGCTACAAGGCCATGCGCACCTTTTTGCTCGACACGCTCGATCAGGCGGTCGCCCAGTGTGATTTCATCTTGCTGGGCGGCATGACCGGCACCGGCAAGACCGAAGTGCTCACGCAGTTGCGCAACGGGCTGGACCTTGAAGGTCACGCCCATCATCGCGGCTCCAGTTTCGGTAAACGCGCCACCGGCCAACCTTCCAACATCGATTTTGAAAACCGCTTGGCGGTGGACGTACTGAAGAAGCGCGCCCACGGCATCGAGCAATTTGTACTGGAAGACGAGAGCCGCGCGATCGGCAGTTGTGCGCTGCCGTTGCCGCTGTATCAGGGCATGCAACAGTTTCCGATGGTCTGGCTGGAAGACAGTCTGGAAGGGCGGGTCGAGCGGATTTTGCGCGATTACGTGGTGGACTTATGCGCCGAGTTCATCGGCGTGCATGGCGATGAAGGCTTCGCACTGTTTTCCGAGCGCTTGCTGGAGAGCCTGAACAACGTGCAGAAACGTCTGGGCGGTGAGCGCCATCGGCGGATGCTGATGTTGATGGAAGACGCGTTGGCGGAGCAGGCGAGCAGCGGGGCGGTGGACTTGCACCGGGGCTGGATCGAAGGATTGCTTCGCGAGTATTACGACCCGATGTATGCGTTTCAGCGGGAGAAAAAGGGGTTGCGTATTGAGTTTGCCGGAGATCGGGCTGCCGTCCTTGAGTATCTGCGAGCGCGCGTTTCCCGGCGAGGATGATGTCGTATTTGCCGGCCCCTTCGCGAGCAGGCTCGCTCCCACACTGGATCTTCGTAGTACACAAAAATCTGTGTTCACTGAAGATCAAATGTGGGAGCGAGCCTGCTCGCGAAGGGGCCCTTGCAGACGCTATAAAACTTAAAGCACTGCCGCCCCTTACGTCGGACAGGTCTGCGAACCGTTATTCAGGCCTTGCTTGTAGCTGTGGCTCAACACGCTGGCCTTGCCGTTGTGCCAGGTCAGGGTGAGCACGATCAGCGAGTCGTAATCGCTGGATTCCCAGTCATCGGCGATGGTCTGTTTCTTGCCGACGGCTTCTCCAGCGACCTTGTTGATCAGTTCGGGCAGATAGCCGTGGGACCAGGCGGTGTAGATGACCGAGTTGTGATACTTGTCTTGAAGCAATTCATCGGCCAGGTCGCTGGTGTCGTTGGCCGAGAAGTTGATGTTCACCGGCAAACCGAGCTTGATCGCGCTGGGGCTGATGGTCATCAGGGGACGGATGTAACTGTAGGAATTGTCCTGTTCGCCTTCCTCGACATTGCGCGTCGGGTTGGCGGCAAACACGTAGTTGGCCTTGCCGAATTTTTCCGGCAGCAAGGTGGCCAGGTCGATGGCGCGGTTCAGACCCTGGCAGTTGAGCTGGCCGAGGCCACCCTCTGGTTTTTCCGCGTGACGCAGGAACACCAGCGTCTGAGTGCCGTTTGCCGGTTGGGCGCGGTTTTCGCGGGAGTCCAGCGCCAGAAACAACGCGCCGGCCGCCAGCAGGGCGGGCAGGAACAGATAAGCGCGATGTTTGAAGCGGTTGGCGAATTTCAGAGGGTTCATCATGGAATTAAGGGTTCTTCAACGCATTCGGTTAAGGCTGACAAACCTTTACACCGCTAAATTCCTGCGTCGGGTGTTTTCCATGTCGTTAAGCCGGTCAGTTTCATAGGGAGCAGTGCTCAGAGTCCCCTGATACCCATTTGGTTCGATTCCGGCGAGTGCGCAGCAATGTACCGGTAACCTTGAACGGGTTGCAGCTTAGATTATCAACAGGATGTTGCGAATTTGTGGACACGTTACACGTAGTGGGGCAGACGCAGGCTGCAATCTTTTGATCATGTTCATCAGCGATATCAATAACGCCAAAAGGTCGCCGTTCTTCGACCGCTCACATTATGATCGTCACTCTCAATTTTCTCGTGGATCCTTTCCCATGACCGATCTGTCCGCGTTCCCGATTACCCAAAAATGGCCGGCTCACTATCCCGAGTGGATTCAGCTTTACTCCTTGCCGACACCCAACGGCGTCAAGGTGTCGATCATGCTCGAAGAGACCGGACTGCCCTACGAACCGCATCGGGTGGGCTTCGACACCAACGATCAGATGTCCCCCGAATTTCTTTCGCTGAACCCCAACAACAAGATCCCGGCGATCCTCGACCCCCACGGTCCGGGGGATCAACCCCTGGCGCTGTTCGAGTCCGGGGCGATTCTGATTTACCTGGCCGACAAGAGCGGGCAATTGCTGGCCCAGGAGTCGGCGGCGCGATACGAGACCATTCAGTGGCTGATGTTTCAGATGGGCGGTATCGGGCCGATGTTTGGCCAGCTCGGTTTTTTCAACAAATTTGCCGGCAAAGACTACGAGGACAAACGTCCCCGCGACCGCTACGTCGATGAAAGCAAACGCCTGCTCAATGTGCTCAATAAGCGCCTGGAAGGGCGCGACTGGATCATGGGCGAACGCTACACCATCGCGGACATCGCGACCTTTCCCTGGGTGCGCAACCTGATCGGCTTCTATGAGGCCGGCGAGTTGGTGGGCATCGAGGACTTCCCGAACGTCACGCGGGTGCTGGAGCGCTTTCTGGCGCGGCCGGCGGTGATGCGCGGGCTGGAAATCCCCAAGCAAAACGCTTCGATGTGATCAAGACCAAGGCAGGCCATGCACTCATTCGATTTCAAGCAAGTAGATGTCTTCAGCTGTGTTGCGCTCAAGGGCAATCCGTTGGCGGTGGTGCTCGGCGCCGATCAGCTCAGCGATGAGCGCATGGCGGCGTTCGCCAGCTGGACCAACCTCAGTGAAACCACGTTCGTGCTGGAACCCCGGGATCCTCGGGCCGATTATCGCGTGCGGATTTTCACCACCTTGAACGAGTTGCCGTTCGCCGGTCATCCAACGCTGGGCACCTGCCATGCGTGGCTGGAGGCCGGTGGCGTGCCCAAGGGCGAAGAGATCATTCAGGAGTGCGGCGTGGGGCTGGTCCGGGTTCGTCGGCAAGGGACAGAGCTGGCCTTTCTCGCCCCGCCATTGCTCAGGACCGGGCCGGTGGAGGCTGATGTGGTGGAGCGGGTGCGGCGGGGGCTCGGGCTGGAATCGGGCGCGATTGTGCACACTCAGTGGGTCGACAACGGTGCCGGATGGCTGGCCGTGATGGTGGAGGATCGCCAGCAGGTGCTGGACTTGCAACCGGATCATTCGCAAATGCTCGGCCTGGCCGTCGGTGTCATCGCGCCATGGCATCCCGAGCGCGATGGCGATGACGCACAGTTCGAAGTGCGGGCGTTTATCTCCGGCGACGGCATGCCGGAAGACCCCGCCACCGGCAGCCTGAACGCCGGGATTGCCCAATGGCTGCTCAGCGAAGGACTGGCGCCGGCGTCCTATGTGGTCAGCCAGGGCCTGACCATGGGCCGCGCCGGACGCATTCAGGTCGAGCAAGTGGGTGACGAGATCTGGATCGGCGGCGCGGTGGTGACCTGCATCGGCGGGACCTTGACGCTCTAGCAGAACTTGCCGCAAAACCCTGTAGCAGCTGCCGAGCCCGCGAGGCTGCGTTCGGCCGCGAAGCGGTCGTAAAACCTGCAACCGTGCTCTTTGAGGTAGATCGCGTTCACCGGACTACGACCGCTTCGCGGCCGAACGCAGCCTCGCAGGCTCGGCAGCTGCTACAACGGCTTGTATCGCGGTGATTATTGCCGAACCGGTAAGGGCTTATTCCGCGTCTGAGGTTTGTGCCTTGCGCCTTGCAGGGCATAAGCTTTGACCCCTACGACTTTCGTCTCGTCCTCCCGTTTTTCAGGAACCCCTCATGTCCAGTCAGTTCCCCGAAGCACGTCCACGCCGTCTGCGCCGCAATGCGAGCCTGCGCAGCCTGTTCCAGGAAACCGAGTTCAGCTTGAACGATCTGGTGTTGCCGATTTTCGTTGAGGAAGGTATCGACGACTTCGTGCCGATTAAAAGCATGCCCGGCGTGATGCGTATCCCGGAGTCGAAACTGGCGGGTGAGATCGAGCGTTATGCCCGGGCCGGGATCAAGTCGGTGATGACGTTCGGCGTGTCGCACCATTTGGACGGCAACGGCAGCGACACCTGGAGCGACAACGGTCTGGTGTCGCGCATGTCGCGCATCGCCAAGGATGCGGTGCCGGACATGATCGTGATGTCCGACACCTGCTTCTGTGAGTACACCGACCACGGTCATTGCGGCGTGCTGCACAACCATGAGGTCGACAATGACCAGACCCTGATCAACCTCGGCAAACAAGCGGTGGCCGCGGCCCGTGCCGGCGCCGATGTGATCGCCCCGTCGGCGGCCATGGACGGGCAGGTTCAGGCCATTCGCCGGGCGCTCGATGAAGCGGGTTTCAGCCAGACTGCGATCATGGCCTATTCGACCAAGTTTGCCTCGGCGCTCTACGGTCCGTTCCGTGAAGCCGGCGGCAGCGCGCTCAAGGGCGACCGCAAAAGCTATCAGATGAACCCGATGAACCGCCGCGAGGCTGTGCGCGAATCACTGATGGACGAGCAGGAAGGCGCCGACGCGCTGATGGTCAAACCGGCCGGCGCCTACCTGGACATCATCCGCGACATCCGTGAAGCCTCGCGTTTGCCGCTGTCGGCGTATCAGGTGAGCGGCGAGTACGCGATGATCAAATTCGCCGCCCAGGCCGGGGCGATCGATGAGGATCGCGTGGTGCGTGAGAGCCTTGGTGCGATCAAACGGGCCGGGGCGGATCTGATCTTCACTTACTTCGCGATGGACCTGGCGCTGGCCGGGATCTGATCAAGATCAAAAAACGGCCGAATCCCGTGATCCCGGAAGTACCGCTCGATCACCTTGGGATCGGCAGAGTTGTCGGCAATTGCCACATACGTATCCGGCCGCAACAGGTAAAACCCGTTACGCCCCAGGCCAGCTGCTTCAAACGCCGGCCGCCAGTCAAAAACATGCAACGGCAAATGATGTTCGTGGCACCAGGCGATCATTTCGTCGCTGGTGTCGCCATACACATGAACCTGCCAGGTCGAACACTTCAACGATTCGAAATTGTCCCCCTCACCGTCGTGAGCCCAGGGCAGGCGGTCGCCACCGTGAATATGACCGGCAACGCCCGTGCTCAACGGCATCCCGCGATAATTCAGGGTGATCTGCGACACCGTGCGAAACAGGAACTCGCGGGACGCCTCAAACGATGCCATTTTCGGAATCACGAACGGCGCCAGACGTGTGCGCAGCAAATCGGCCATGCGCCCTTCGGCCGTGACGAAACTGAACACCCGATCGGTGGTGGCGACCAGTTTGCGGGCAAACGCGATGCGTTCGGTTTCATAAGTGTCGAGGAGTTTGGCCTCAGCGGCGCCACTCAGCACCGCCGCGAGTTTCCAGGCGAGGTTGATGGCATCACCAATGCCGGTGTTCATGCCCTGGCCACCGGCGGGGCTGTGGACGTGGGCGGCGTCACCCAATAGAAACGCGCGCCCGGTGCGAAAATGATCCGCCACCCGATGATGCACGCGGTAGGTCGAGAACCAGTTCAGTTGCTCGATCTTCACTTTCATATGCTCGATGGCCCGGCTGCTGACGTCTTCAAATTGCAGGGTTTCGGCCTGGTCGGCGCGTTCGTCGCGTACAGTGCCGATCAGGCGGGCGCGGCCTGTACCGGCCAAGGGAAATACCGCGAGAAAATCCGCTTCATCGAGATCCACGTGCAGTTCGCCGTTGAACGTCGGCCCGCTGGCCTGCACGTCGGCGACGTAGAAAATCTGCTGATAGGTGCCGCCGGGAAATCCGGTGTCCAGGGTCTTGCGCACGATCGACCGGGCACCGTCACAACCTGCCAGATAGCAAGCCTGGCAGGTTTCCTCCTGACCATCGGCCAAGCGCAGATGGGCGGTGATGCCGTCACCGGTTTCCTCGAAACCTTCCAGCGCCGTGTTGCGCTCCACCTTGATGCCAAAGGTTTCGAGGCGGTCTATCAGCAGCCGTTCGTGTTCGTCCTGAGGAAAGATTTCGAGGAACGCGTAAGGCGTCAGGCCTTCGCCGATGCGGCTCAGCGGCAAGCGCGCCACGGGTTCGCCCTTGACCCAGAAATTGGCGGCGGCCACTCGATGACCGTTCTGCACAATAGCGTCGCTGAGGTCGAGCTGGCGATACAGCTCCAGCGTCCGCGCCTGCACGGCCAGCGCCCGCGAAGTGGTGCCGGGTGTCGACGTCTTGTCGAGAATCCGCACCCGAATCCCCAGTTTGCTCAGCCACAGCGCCAGCACCAGCCCGGTCGGGCCGGCGCCGATGATCAGTACGTCGCTACGGTTCATGAACCTGTTCTCCTCGATGTGTGGCTCAAGTATGGTTCAGCCGGGACGGACGGGCAGGTTGTCTGCCCAACGGAAAAAGGTCTGCGTTTTTTCAGGTAAACCGTGTTTATCGGACTACGACTGCTTCGCAGCCGAACGGGGCGGTGCGACGTTTCGCTAAATCCCCTCGCCACAACGCAGCTGCTACGGAACAGGGCGCGGCGGCGAGAGTCATAGCCTGCGCCATGCCATTGAACGTATGGTTTACCCGGCTCAACGGATTTGATGGAGCAACATGCAAGCCAATCGATTGATGATGAGCATCGCCGCGCTGCTGGTGCTGGCCGGTTGCGGCACTCAGCGCACGCAGGAGCTCCCTGCGCGCAAGCCTGCTGAGGTCAAGGCCGAGATCGTGCGTCTGCTGCCGGCCCAAACCACCGATCGCCAAGGCTGGGCCACCGATATTTACGCAGCATTTGCTGCCCAGAATATTTATCCGTCCACCCAAAACCTGTGCTCGGTACTGGCGGTCACCGAGCAGGAATCGACCTTTCAGGTGGACCCACCGGTACCGGGTCTGGGCAAAATCGCCCGCGATGAGATCGACCGCCGCGCCGACAAAGTCCATATCCCCGGCCTGCTGGTGAGCGGTGCGCTGCAGGTGAGTTCATCCAACGGAAAAAGCTACAGCGACCGACTCAATGCGGCGCGCAGCGAAAAAGAGCTCAGCGCGATTTTCGATGATTTCATCGGCATGGCCCCCATGGGCCGGACGCTGTTCGGTGGCTTCAATCCGGTACACACCGGCGGGCCCATGCAGGTCAGCATTGATTTCGCCGAGCAACAGGCGAAGGCGTATCCGTACCCGGTGGACAGCTCGATCCGTCATGAAGTGTTCAGTCGTCGCGGCGGGATGTACTTCGGTATCGCCCACTTGCTCGGTTATCCGGTGAGCTACAAACAGCCGCTGTATCGCTTTGCCGATTTCAATGCCGGTTGGTACGCCAGTCGCAATGCCGCGTTTCAGAACGCGGTGAGTCGCGCTTCGGGCATACCGCTGGCGCTGGATGGTGACCTGGTCCGCTACGATTCGATCATGCCTGGCACCACGGAATTGGCGGTGCGCACCCTCGGCAAGCAACTCGGCATGCGCAATCCGTCCATTCGGGACCAATTGGAAGAGGGCAAAAACTTCGAGTTCGAGGACACCCAGCTCTATACGCGGGTTTTCGCCCTGGCCGAAAAGGCTGAAGGTCGGCCATTACCGCGTGCGGTATTGCCAGGGATCGTGCTGCAAAGCCCGAAAATCACCCGCAAACTCACGACGGCGTGGTTTGCCAAACGGGTCGATGAGCGTTATCAGCGCTGCATGGCGCGTGCGGGCAAGTGACCGACCGCAAAAAACAGGCGTAAAAAAACCCGGCTGATAAGGCCGGGTTTTTCATTGAGTACCGCGGTAAAACCATTCATTTATACAGCGCGGCTTTCGATCAGGCGATCCGAACCACCTTCAGCAACGCGGTTCTCGATCAGACGGTCCGAGCCACCTTCAGCAACGCGGTTTTCGATCAAACGATCCGAACCACCTTCGGCCACACGTTTCTCGATCAGACGATCCGAGCCACCTTCGGCCACGCGGTTTTCGATCAAACGATCCGAACCACCTTCAGCAACGCGATTCTCGATCAGACGATCGGAGCCACCTTCGGCAACACGTTTCTCGATCAGACGATCGGAGCCACCTTCAGCAACGCGGTTCTCGATCAAACGATCCGAACCACCTTCGGCAACGCGACTTTCAATCAGACGATCCGAGCCGTCTTCAGCGACAACCGGGTGAGCTGGGGTAGCGGCGAAAGCGTTAACTGCAAAAACCGAGAAAGCGATGCTGAGGATAGTTTGGCGTTTCATGAGGGTGTGCTCCGGGGTGTAGTTGTTGGGGCTGGAGCTGATGTTACGCCGCGGATTTTTTAAGAGAACTTCATTGCCGTGATGGTGAACATCGACGGCAATGATAGGACCAACAATCCCCCCACGTCGACGTGATGGTTCAGTCGTCGGGTGGCGGCAGTAGGGGCGACCGACGCTTCTACACTGGTTAGCTGGCGGGTGCTATTGCCCTTGAGGATTCGATCATGAATGCCAGTTCCTATGTTCCCGCACGCTGAACGGGGCTATCACGTGACGCTGGTACGCGATGCCACGGCGGCGTTCAGTCTGGAGGCGATGCACGCCGCACATGAGATCAACGGGCCGACGTATGCCCACTCGATTGTCACGACGTCGGAGTTGATCGCGGCACTGGGCTAGGGTGGTCAGCGTCACAATATTCGTCCAGTGGCATAGCACGAGGCCGGCAGGTAGCGCCTCTACTGACTGTATTCTTGTCTCGCCAGGAGGCTGCACCATGTACCAGCTATACGGACACCAGAACTCCGGCGCTGCCGCGATAGAAGCAGCGCTGGAGCTTTGCGAAATGCCTTACCGCTTCATCGACGTTGAATCCTCTCCTGAGGCGAGCCACGCGCTGGAGAAGCTCAATCCGCTCAAGCAGATTCCGACACTGCAATTGCCCGACGGCAGTGTTCTCACCGAGAGCGCGGCGATTCTGATTCACCTGGGGCTCACGTTCCCTGAGTCAAACCTGTTGCCGAAAAACACCGCCGCGCGGGATCAGGCCATTCGTGGCCTGGTGTACATCGTCAGCAATTGCTATTCGGCGATTGGCATCATCGACTACCCCGAGCGCTGGTTGGCCGAGGCGGATGAATCGGCCAGGCAAAACCTCATGGCCGGCACCCGCGCGCGACTGCACAGGAGTTGGGAGGTGTTTGCCGATCAGTTTTCGGGCGATTTGTATCTGGGCGATGAGACGCCGGGAGCCCTGGATGTGCTGGCGGCGGTGGTTTCCAAGTGGGCGGGCAGTCGGGAGCATTTGCGCAGTGCAAGGCCCGGGTTTTTCGCCTGGCTTGCGCGCATCGACCGGCACCCGACATTGGCACCGGTCTTCGCGCGGCATTGGCCGACTTGAAGACACTGCGACTACCTGTAGGAGCAAGCTTTGCTCCTACAGGGGACGAATCACTCGCCGCGGATGTACTGCTCCAACTGGCGAATCAGTTCAGCCTGTTCGGCAATGGCCTCCTTGACCAGGTCGCCGATCGACAGCAAACCGATTAACTGGCCGTTTTCCACCACCGGCAAGTGGCGCAGGCGCTTGTCGGACATGATGCCCATGCAGGTTTCGACGGTTTGATGGGTGTCCACGGTGATCACCGGCGACACCATGATGTCTTCGACCGGCGTGCCGACGGAGGAGCGGCCCTTGAGCACGAGTTTGCGCGCATAGTCACGTTCGCTGATGATGCCGACGACCTCGCCATTCTTCACGACCGGCAATGCGCCGACGTTTTTGGCGGCCATGACCATCAGCGCTTCCAGCACCATTTGATGCGGCGCAATGGTGTGGACTTCATGATTCTGTTCAGCCTTTAACTTCAGCAGTTGGGCGACGGTTTTCATGGCGGTTTCTCAGGTGTTGTCGTTGTCCTTGAAGAATCGTAGACACAGGCGCTGAGGGCAAGGGAGAAAGCGGCAGATAACATGCAAAAAACGCCATTCAGCGGTTTTTCTTCGGAATATCTCCGTACCAGGTCGATAAACGCCTGCAATCTGGTAGCGACTTCAAGAGCCACCCCTCACCCCAGCCCTCTCCCCACGGGGGAGAGGGGAAAGGGAGCCGATCTTCATGGTTTTCGAACTTGAGTTCGACTCAATTTTCTCGGTCGCAATATCTCTTGAAAACACCTCGGTCAGTCCCCTCTACCCCGTGGGGAGAGGGTTAGGGTGAGGGGTCGATCCAAAGGCTGCCAAATCCATAAGCCTCCACGCTATCCCCCCGCAATGACGCGTAGAATTGCGCCTTGAATCAAATCTAGAGGTTGCAGTGGTGGATTTACAACGGGGCTTCGTCCTGACCCGGCATTGGCGCGATACCCCGGCCGGTACGGAAGTCGAGTTCTGGCTGGCGACCGACACCGGTCCCCAGCGGATCCGCCTGCCTCATCAACCGTCGGTGGCGTTCATCCCCGCAGCCCAGCGCGAGCAGGCCGAGCGTGTGCTGCAAGGCGAGAAAAACGTCGAGCTAAAACCCTTGGCGTTGCTGGATTTCGAGCACCGCCCGGTACTCGGTCTGTATTGCCAGCAGCACGGTCAGTTGATGCGCCTGGAAACCGCGCTGCGCAAGGCCGGCGTCGACATGTTCGAAGCCGACGTGCGCCCGCCGGAACGCTACATGATGGAGCGTTTCATCACCGCGCCGGTCTGGTTCAGTGGCACGCCGAACGCCGAGGGCCTGCTGCTCGATGCGCAGATGAAACCCGACCCCGACTATCGCCCGAACCTCAGGCTGGTTTCCCTGGACATCGAAACCACCGCTCAGGGCGAGCTGTACTCCATCGCCCTGGAAGGCTGTGGCGAGCGCCAGGTCTACATGCTCGGCCCGCCCAATGGCGACGACAGCGAAGTGGATTTCCAGCTCGAATACTGCGATTCCAGAACCCTGCTGCTGAAAAAACTCAATGAGTGGTTCGCCCGCCATGACCCCGACGCGATCATCGGCTGGAACGTCGTGCAGTTCGATCTGCGGGTACTTCACGAACACGCCCGGCGCCTGGCGGTGCCGCTGAAACTGGGGCGTGGCGGCGAAGAGATGCAGTGGCGCGAACACGGTAGCCGCAACCATTACTTCGCCTCGGCCGCCGGTCGGCTGATCATCGACGGCATCGAATCCCTGCGCTCGGCGACCTGGAGTTTCCCTTCGTTCAGCCTGGAAAACGTTGCGCAAACCCTGCTCGGTGAGGGCAAGTCGATCGACAATCCGTACCAGCGCATGGACGAAATCAACCGCATGTTCGCCGAGGACAAACCGGCCCTGGCCACGTACAACCTCAAGGACTGCGAGCTGGTGACGCGAATTTTCGCCAAGACCGAACTGCTGACCTTTCTGCTGGAGCGGGCCAGCGTCACCGGATTGCCAGCAGACCGCAGCGGCGGCTCGGTGGCGGCGTTCACGCACCTTTACATGCCGCTGATGCACCGCCAGGGTTTCGTTGCGCCGAACCTTGGGAACAAGCCTGCGCAGGCCAGTCCCGGCGGGTTTGTCATGGACTCGCAACCGGGCCTGTACGAGTCGGTGTTGGTGCTCGACTACAAAAGCCTCTATCCATCGATCATCCGTACCTTCCTCATCGACCCGGTGGGCTTGATCGAGGGGCTTAAACATCCCGATGACAGCGAGTCGGTGCCAGGCTTTCGCGGTGCGCGTTTTTCAAGAAGCCGGCATTGCCTGCCCGCCATCGTCGCCCGGGTTGCCGAAGGTCGCGAAACCGCCAAGCGCGAACACAACGCACCGCTGTCCCAAGCTCTGAAAATCATCATGAACGCCTTTTACGGCGTGCTCGGTTCCAGCGGTTGCCGTTTCTTCGATACACGCCTGGCGTCGTCCATCACGCTGCGCGGCCACGAGATCATGCTGCGTACGCGCAAGCTGATCGAAGCTCAGGGCCATACGGTGATTTACGGCGACACCGACTCGACCTTCGTCTGGCTGCGCCGCGCCCATGGTCAACAAGAAGCCGCGCAGATTGGCCACGCGCTGGTGGATCACGTCAACCAGTGGTGGCGCGAGCATGTGCGGCAGGAATACGGTCTGGAAAGTGCGCTGGAGTTGCAGTTCGAGACCCACTACAAGCGCTTTCTGATGCCGACCATTCGTGGCGCCGAGGAGGGCAGTAAGAAGCGCTATGCCGGGCTTGTAACCCGCGCCGATGGCACCGACGAAATGGTCTACAAAGGCCTGGAAACCGTGCGCACCGACTGGTCGCCGCTGGCCCGGCAATTCCAGCAGGAGCTGTACCTGCGCATCTTCAATCGCAAACCCTATCAGGATTATGTGCGCGACTACGTGCGCAAGACGTTGGCGGGGGAGTTCGATGATCGCCTGATCTACCGCAAGCGCCTGCGCCGCACCCTCGATGACTATCAGCGCAATGTGCCGCCCCACGTGCGGGCCGCGCGAATGGCCGACGATTACAACGACCGGCAGGGCCGCCCGCGGCAATACCAGAACGGTGGCTGGATCAGTTACGTGATCACCGTCGCCGGGCCCGAGCCGCTGGAAATCCGCAGCGCGCCCATCGACTACGACCACTACGTCACCCGGCAACTGCAACCGGTGGCGGACGCCATTCTGCCCTTCGTGGACGACGACTTTTCAACCTTGGTGGGTGGGCAGTTGGGCCTGTTTTGAATCCAGCAGCAACAACGTCCAGTCATCAAGAATGCCGTGGAAGTACTGGTCCAGTGCTTGATGAAAGTCGCTGTTAGCGCCGGCAACCTGGGCGAACAGCGTCATGGAAGAGTGAAACTTGAGATCGTCGGGGTGGCCGAATATGCCGGCAATCGAGCTTTTTTCGATGTTCAGCACCAATTGCGTGCAGGTGCGCAACCGTGAACCCAGCAGCGGATGATTGAGGTACGCCGCGGCTTCCTCTTTGGAGCGAATGGCAAAGTGCCGGGACATCTCGCTGTCACCCAACCCTGCGAATTGCGGAAAGATGAACCACATCCAGTGACTGCGCTTGTGACCGGCATTCAGCTCGTCCTGGACCCGTTTGAACACCTTTTCCTGTGCCTGGACAAAGCGTTGCAGATTAAAGGAATCGAGCTGATCAGTGCTTCTCATGCCGAAGCCCTCTGACAGACTGCGATGGCTCAGACCATGGCCAACCGCTGTTTGCGTTGTGGCGCGTGAAACGCCTGGTCCAGCGCCTCCAGATCCCCAGCCTCCAGTTGTAATTGCGCGGCTTGCGCGTTGAGTTGTACGTGCTCGGGTCGGACCGCTTTGGGGATGGCGATCACGCCTTCCTTACGCAGCATCCATGCCAACGCTACCTGGGCCGGCGTCACACGGTGACGGGCGGCTATTTGTTTGAGCATTGTATGGTTCAGCATAGGCCCACCCTGACCGATCGGACAGTAGGCCATGACCGGCATTTGATGCCGGTGGCTCCAGGGCAGCAGATCAAACTCGATGCCGCGCTCTTCCAGGTTGTAGAGCACCTGATTGGTGGCACAGGCCGGTGAGGCCAGTTCCTCCAAATCGTCGACGTCGAAATTGGAGACGCCCCAGCGACCAATCTTGCCTTCTTCGCGCAGGCGTTCGAAGGCCTCGACGGTTTCTTCGAGGGGATACTGGCCGCGCCAGTGCAGCAGGTAGAGATCGATGTAATCGGTATTCAGCCGTCGCAGACTGCGTTCGCACGCCTGGGGGATGCCTTTGCGGCCGGCGTTGTGCGGGTAAACCTTGCTGACGAGAAAGACGTCGTCACGCCTGCCGGCGATGGCTTCACCCACCACTTCCTCAGCGCCGCCCTCGCCGTACATTTCCGCGGTGTCGATGAGGGTCATGCCCAATTCGATGCCCAGGCGTAATGCCGCCACTTCCTGGGTGTGTCGGGAACGGTCTTCTCCCATGTGCCAGGTGCCTTGGCCGATGACCGGTACGTTGACGCCGGCCAATTCGAGGGTCCGCATTCAAATCTCCTTATTTTGAATCGATGAGTGCTCTTCGGTTGGCAACAGAATAGCTCTAGGGTTCCGCCGCCAAATCAAAAGATCGTCCGAACGCGGCCCGAACCTTCGGCAGCTCCTACCGAGCCAGGGGCCACCCGCGAGGATGGACTGGTCCGGCGTAGGAGCTGCCGAAGGTTCGGGCCGCGTTCGGACGATCTTTTGATCTTTTTTAGTGGGCAGAAAACTTCATCACAGTGCTCTGGGCATAGGTCTTGCCCGGGTCCAGTCGCGTGGACGGAAAGGTCGGCTGATTCGGTGAATCCGGATAGTGCTGGGTCTCCAGCGTGAATGCGCCCCAGTGCGGATAGACCTTGCCAGCCTTGCCTTTGACCGAGCCATCAAGGAAGTTGCTGGTGTAGAACTGCACACCGGGCTCGGTGGTGTAGAGCTGCAATCGACGGCCGGAGTGCGGATCGCTGACATCGGCGGCCAGTTGGCCCACATCACCCATGGCGTTCAGCACCCAGTTGAAATCGAAGCCGCCCTGTTTCGGTTCGGCAAATTTCAACTGTGGGTGATCGGCTTTGATGTTCTTGCCAATGGCGGTCGGCTGGGTGAAGTCCATCGGTGTGCCGGCCACCGGGGCCAGTTCGCCGGTAGGGATCAGCTTGCCGGTGACCGGCGTGTAATGGCTGGCGTGCAGGGTGGCGACCTGTTTCAGCACATCACCGTTGCCCGCGCCAGCCAGGTTGAAATAGCTGTGATTGGTCAGGTTCAACACCGTGGGTTTATCGGTGGACGCCTTGTAGTCGATGCGCAGCTCGTTGTGCTCGTTGAGGCTGTAGGTGACCTCGGTTTTCAGGTTGCCGGGGAAGCCCATTTCACCGTCCGCCGACTGATACGTCAGGGTCACGCCGACCGAATCCTTGCCGTTGCTCGGTTGGGCTTTCCAGACGTCTTTGTCAAAACCCTGAGGGCCGCCGTGCAGCGAGTTTGAACCGTCGTTGAGCGGCACCTGATAGCGCTTGCCGTCCAGTTCGAAAGCACCGCTCGCCAGGCGATTGCCGAAGCGCCCGATGGTCGCACCGAAGTACGCCGTGCCGCTCTGATAGCCCTGCACGTTATCGAAACCGAGTACCACATCGTCGAACTTGCCGTTTTTGTCCGGCACTTTCAGCGACTGCAGAATGCCACCGTAGGTAATGACCGTGGCGGTCAGGCCATGGCTGTTGCGCAAGATGTATTGCTCGACGGGCGTGCCGTCATTGGTTTTGCCGAAGGCCTTATGTTCGCTGGACAGGCCGGCGGCTTGGGCGGAGAGGGTGGCGATCATCAGGGACAGTCCAAGGCCGCAGAGTGAATGTCGGGATTGAAGCATGGTTGACCTTCCTTTTTGTTGTTTTTGGTAAAGTAGTCATACTAATAATCGCGTTTTAATGCGATCTAGGAAGGATTTATAGCTGATGTGGGCGCTGTTGCAATTATAAAGTATGACTAATGTGAATAGCCTCTTAACGGTTGCCAATGCTTACGGACCGTCGGCACTGCACTTTTTCAGGATTCACGGTTCTATCCTTGGCCAGCCTGCGGCGAATCCCCACCGCCGGCCCATGCCCAAGTTCAAGAACCCATGGCTCGAGTTTTACCCCGCACCACCACGCCCGTCCGCCGCCGTTGCCTGCTGTTGGCCTGCTTGTCGATGCTCGCGGCCTCCGGGTGTAGCCAGCAGCAGGGAAGTGACATCGTCAGCCAGTTCCGCGAAGGCAGCCCCCAGGAATTCCTCCAGACCAGCGTCGATCGCATGGCGACCCTGACGATGCGCGACAACCTCGACAGCCTCTACCTGCTGATGAGCAAGCTCTACCTGCGCAACCCGGACGAGCTGAAAAAATCCGGGTTCCTCGACGCCCGCACCGCCGGCAAGCAAGTGCGCATGGCCATCGAACAGCAACAACCGCTGCCGACCCTGGGTGGCAAAAAAGACCTGGCAGCGCTGCGTTATGCCATGAGCCCGGAATTTCTCGGCGACCGGGTCGGTGCCTTTATCTATGCCATCGGCAGCATGCTCGTCACCGCCCACGGCAATCGGCTCGAGTTCTACATGACGGATGCGATCAACCCGACGTTCGTCAACAACGCTGCCCGCAACATCGAAATAGCCACCTGGATACTCAGCCAGCGGCAAAACAAGCACGGCGAGCCGTTGCTGTTCTCCAACGAAATCTCGGAGGAGGGCAGCAACCTGAGTTTTGCCGTGGAGTTCGGCAAGATCGTTGCGCGACTGGACCTGCTGACGCAGATGCTGGACGAACGCTACCGACGGATCGGTCTGAACTACGCGCAGAGCCTGCTATTTCTCAATTTTCTGCCAGTACAGTGAACCCACCTTGTGGGAGCGGACTTTTGTGGCGAGGGGATTTATCCCCGTTGGACTGCGCAGCAGTCCCATTTTTTTGGGGCCGCTGCGCAGCCCAACGGGGATAAATCCCCTCGCCACAAAGGCTCCCACAGGGAACTGCATGTGTACTTGAGGCATAAAGATAGATCGCATCGATATAAGTGGTTATAAGAAAAATCGCTATGCTGCGGGCCAGATTTTTCATGCGTTTTTTGTGGGCGTGTTAATGGAATTCGGTAATTTCGGTTTAGTCGTAGCAGGTCTGGTAGTCGGCTTTATTGTCGGGATGACCGGGGTCGGTGGCGGTTCGTTGATGACCCCCATTCTGTTGTGGTTCGGCGTCAATCCGGCCACCGCAGTGGGGACGGATTTGCTGTACGCGGCGATAACCAAGTCCAGTGGCGTGCTGGTTCATAGAAAGAACAAGAACATCGACTGGGCCATTACCGGTTGGCTGACCCTCGGCAGTGTGCCGGCGGTGGCGCTGACGTTGTGGTTCCTGAGCACCTTGCAAACGTCGCCCGAGGCGATGAACGCGGTCATCAAACAGGCGTTGGGCTTTGTGCTGTTTGCCACGGCGCTGGCGATTTTCTTCAAGAAGCGCCTGCTCGATTTCGCCCACAAACGCGCGGGCGGTCATTACAACCCCAGCGGCAACCGCTTGAATGCACTGACCGTGATCACCGGCTTGGTCCTCGGCACCATGGTTGCCCTGACCTCCATCGGTGCTGGCGCTCTGGGCACCGTCGCGTTGTTCATTCTCTATCCGCTGCTGCCTACCCGCCGCCTGGTGGGCACGGAAATCGCGCACGCCGTACCGCTGACCCTGGTTGCCGGCCTCGGCCATGCGAGCATGGGCAACATGGATTGGCACGTGCTGGGTTACTTGCTGGTCGGTTCGTTGCCGGGGATTTACCTGGGCAGCCACCTCACTGGCCGCATCTCCGATGAAGTGCTGCGGCCTTGCCTGGCCACAATGCTGGTGCTGATCGGGTACAAACTGGCCTTTTAATCGGGTAGAGGTTCCAGAAACAAACCAGCTCCCCGGCTTAGGGCCGGGTCAGAATCTCCAGCAGATGCCCGTCCGGGTCATCGAAATAAACCCGCCGGCCACCGCCGTAGTCGTTGATCTCGTTCGGTCGTTGCTTGCCGGGGTCGGCCCACCAGGGTTGCTTCCGGGCTTGCAGGTGGGCGAAGGCCGCATCGAAATCGTCGTCACCGATCAAAAACGCGTAGTGCTGGGAGGCAATCGGCGGGTCATTGTCGTAGAAGTCCAGCGACACACCGTTGTCGAACTTGACGATCAGCATCGGGCCGAAGGGTTCGGGGCTGGGCAGGCCGAGGATGTCTGCCAGATAGTTGGCTGATGTCTGCTTGTCGCGACACCAGACGATGGTGTGGTTCAACTGAGCGCTCATGCAGCGGTCCTCACGGCGGATCAGGGCGTTGTTGTTGAGCTATGAGATTAGCTCAGCCTGTTGCGCAATGACCGCCCTGACCTAAGCTTGGGGCAAGGCGAGACACAATTGCGGTGCGTCACCCGGAACGAACGCCGCGATGCGCAATCATTAGAGCGTGGATATCAAAAGGAGATGCGCATGCTCATCAGGTCATTGACCCTGACTACCCTGCTGGCGTTCGCCGGCCCCTTGTTCGCTGCCGATGACGGCTCACCGCTGGATATAGACAAGGGCAGGGCGCGACCACTGATTGTTATTGCTTCCAGCACGGTTGATCCGGTGTGGGTTGGCCTGAAAAAGTCGCTGGGCGATCCGGCCAACAAGGAGGGTGTCGCCCAACGCAATATCAGGGTGTACACCGTGCTGAACATGTTCGGTCAGCTCGACGGCAAGGATCTCGGCCAACAGGACACCATGGCACTGATCCGCTCGCTGAAACTCGGTGCGGGTGCGTTGCCCAAAGTCATCCTGGTGGGCAAGGACGGCGAGAAGAAGTTTGAGAGTTCGGGGGATGAATCAAAATCGGTCGATTTGAAGAAAATTTTCGACACGATCGACGCCCTGCCAGCGACCGAGAAAGAAGCGGCAGCGCTGACGGTCGCGACGCCTGTTGAAGCTGCTGAACCGGTCAAAGGTGCAAAGGGCGCCAAGGGGGCAAAACCGGGCAAACCGGTCAAACCCGCCAAGCCGCCTGAAATGCCGGACGATTGAGCACGGATCTTTGTAGCAGCTGGCGAAGCCTGCGTCCGGCTGCGCAGCAGTCGTAAACCCTGAATGCACAGTGTGCCTGACGGACCGCAGTGGCTGATTTTACGACTGCTGCGCAGCCGGACGCAGGCTTCGCCAGCTGCTACAAGGGTGCGATTACCAGCTATAGCGATAACCCGCCGTCACCACCCAAGGCTGCTCAATATCGCTGCCTTTGGTGTAGCCCGCTTCGACGAAGAAGTGATGCCGGTGCGCCGCATTGACCATGACCCCACCTCCAACCTCCGCCCGTGAACCTGGCAGCCGGCTGTCCAGTGTAAATGTTCGACGACACAATGCCCGTGGCGAGGGAGCTTGCTCCCGTTCGACTGCGCAGCAGTCGTCGAATCGGGAGGTCCTAGGACGAGATGTTCTGGCCTTCGCTGGCGTCGGACATTTCCTGCAAGACGCGGCGCACTGCATGAACTGGCGCCCAAAGAGCCACGCCGATAACCTTCTCCAGCCGCTGCAAAATCAGCGGTCGGATGTGGAAGTCTGAGTTTCAAGAAAGAGAAAGCAGCGTCCATGAAACGCATGTCGGCATTTTTTATGTCAACATCGCCGCCTTATGGCGGCTGTGCGCGGGGCACTTTCAAGTGCGCCGGGTTTTTCTCTTTCCCTGGTCTTCCACACCTGCGTACAGCTGCCACCCTCATGTGGAAGTGAGATGGGTAGCCCCCCTAAAACTTAAAGAGAATATTTGTTCATGAAGAAAAACATTCCAGATAGCCCAGAAGTCCCGTCCGATCCAGATCCCCTCGATCCAGTCCCACTCTCCGAAACCAGCGAACCCGCCGTCAGCGCTCGCCTGCGTAACCCCAGCCACGCCGACCCCATCAGCCACATCTTCACCATCGTCCCCGGCGTCGACACAGCAACCCTGCTATGCCATGCCTGCGAAACCCTCGCGTCCCTGAATGTCCTGATCACGGATCTGGCCTGCAAGCTGGAAAGCTCCAACCGCAATGTGGCGCTGTCGATTCAGCAGTTGGCGGTGGTCGCCGAATTGCTGGTGAACCGCGCATTGGACAACGTCGATCCGCCCGAAGGCGCGCCTGCTGTTCAACCAACGACTCAACCTTGAACAGGGGAGGTTCGCCATGGCTCGATACATGCCGATGACGGGCATCGATTGCAAAATCCCGTCCTTGCTGATTGATACAGAAGCTCCGGTGGATGTGTTGCATGACACGGCGGCGTACCGCATTCGCAGCGTGACTCAACTGCTGGAAACCCTTTCCGTCGGCGAGGGGATCAGCCGTGATGCGTTGTTGTTGCAGGACTTCGCGCGGGTGTTGGCGATTCCGATGCGCGACGGTTGTGATTTGGTGGATGTGATCGGGCGACGATTGCAGGCACAACAATGAAAAATGGGCGACCTCAAGAGGTCGCCCATTTTTTTGCCTGCAAGAGATCTACAAAAAAACGGGTGTTTCGGGGGGAGATGTATTGGCTTTTATTGGTCTCGGAAATTTCCTGCAAGTCCTGTCGGTCTTTATGAACTGGTTTCTGTCAGAGAGCACCGCTAGCCTTCGTCAGCCACCGCAAAATCGCGGTCGGACGTGGGAATCCGCGACACTGAGGGATCCAGGGACGAAAAACACCAATGGCACAAAAAGGAGCCTCGTCTGTGAAAAAGATCAGCAAGCATCAACCGAAAACCCTAACCGACGCCGATCATCTCGATCCCGCGAAGCCGTGTGAAACCGCAAAATGCGCAGTCACTCCAAGCCCCAGGCGGACCGCCACGACCCAGCAGATTTTCACTGTTGCTCCTGGTGTCGACACACTCGCCCTGCTAAATCAGGCCTGCGAAACCCTTGCCTCCCTGAATGTCCTGATTGCGAATTTTGCCGGAAAACTGGAAGGCTCGAACCGCAAGGTGCTGCTGCCGATTCAACAATTGGCGGCGGTCGCCGAGTTGTTGGTGAATCAGGCACGGGAAAATCTTGATCCGAGAAGCGACGCACCTGACGCTCAGACACCGACTCGGCATTGAGCTGACGTAGTAACGACAATGGGCGAACAGGTCGCCCATTTTGTTTGCCCGCTAGAGATCTGTAGCAGCTGCCGAGCCTGCGAGGCTGCGTTCGGCTGCGCAGCAGTCATAAAACACGCAACCGCGTTCTTTCAGGAAAACCGCATTAGCCGGATGGCGACCGCTCCGCGCTCGAACGCAGCCTCGCAGGCTCGGCAGCTGCTACGAGAAATCGCGTTTCTCGGCTACCGGGCCAGTGCGCTCAATATTGTGTGAGCAATCTTGATTCGCTCCGGGTTCGGATAATTCTTGTTCGCCAGGATCACGATGCCCATGTCTTTGGCCGGCACGAAGGCGACATAAGCACCGAAACCACCGGTCGACCCGGTCTTGTTGAACCATGCAGCGTCTTGCGCAAGCTGCGGCGGGGTCAGCCACTGGACTTCGTGAGCCTCCATCGCCATCTGAGTCGAGTTACCGGCCAGCAATGTGTCGAGGCTGGCCGGATAGTTGTAGAACTCCCAACCCAACCCCTGAGTCATCTCGCCAACCTTGTAGTAACCGGTATGCGTCGCGGCAATTGCCCGCTGCATCGGATCTTCAAGGCGAGTTGGTTTCATGTTCGCTTCAACATAGCGAAGCAGGTCCGCGGCGCTGGTTTTCACGCCATAAGCCTCCGAATCCAGTGCCCCCGGCCCAACCCGTACGGGCTTGTCTTCCTTGTTGTAACCCTGAGCGTAAAGTCCCATTTGAGCCTGCGGCACGTTGAGGTAGGTGTGCTTCAGCCCGAGTTTCGGCAGCAGGGTCTTTTCCATCACATCATCAAACGGTGCGCCCATGCTTTGGGCTGCGAGGTAACCGAACAACCCCAGGCTCGGGTTCGAATACTGCCGATGGGTGCCAGCGGCGTAGGTCGGTTTCCACTGCTGGAAATAGCCGAGCATCTTGTCCGACGCATCGGCATCGTCAGGGAATTGCAGCGGTAGGCCCCCGGCGCTGTAGGTGCCCAGTTGCAGCACGCTGATGTTGTCGAACGCGCTGCCGCGCAGCTCCGGCAGCACGCTGCTGGCCTTGTCCGACAGGGACAGTTTGCCGGTGGCCTGAGCGTAGGCGGCGAGGGTGGCGGTGAAGGTTTTGCTCACCGAACCGATCTCGAACAGGGTGTCTTCGGTGACGGCTTTGCCGTTTTCCCTGGAGGCCACGCCGTAGTTAAAGTAATGCGGTTGGCCGTTGACGGTGATGGCGATCGCGACACCGGGGATCTGCTGTTGCTGCATCACCGGTTCGATGGCGGCCTTGACGATGGCTTCGATACGATCGTCAGCGACGCAATGACCGGCGCTGAGGAACAGTGCGAAAGCGCTGTAGGACGCGAGCTTGTTATGCATGATTGAGTTACTTTCCATGAGGTTCAAGGGTATTAGCCGCTACACTCCGAGCGGCTTTTCAGTCCGGGCGGCTGATGGGCGAGACAAATCTATGCAGTCAGCCGAGGTTCGACAACCGATGATATTTCGGACGAGCCATTAGAAAAATTTGGGAGTGGGCATGATCCGGCCTCAATTACCGCTCAATGCATTGCGCGCCTTCGAGGCCTCTGCCCGGCACTTGAGTTTCACCCGGGCGGCCGTTGAGTTGTGTGTCACTCAGGCGGCGGTGAGCCATCAGGTCAAGAGCCTTGAGTCGCAACTTGGCGTGACCCTGTTCAAGCGCTTGCCCCGCGGGCTTATGCTGACCAGCGAGGGCGAAACCCTGCTGCCGGTGTTGCGCGAGTCTTTCGACCGTATTGCGCGCACCCTTGAGCGATTCGAGGGCGGACATTTTCGCGAGGTCTTGACGGTCGGCGCGGTGGGGACATTCGCGGTGGGTTGGTTGTTGCCACGGCTGACGGACTTCCAGGCGAAACATCCGTTCATAGATTTGCGCCTGTCGACCAACAACAACCGCGTGGACGTGGCCGCCGAAGGGCTGGATTACGCCATACGATTTGGTGCCGGGTCGTGGCATGGCATTGAAGCAGTGCGGTTGATCGAGGCGCCGTTGTCGGTGTTGTGTGTTCCCGAGATTGCCCGGCAACTGAAAACACCGACAGACTTGTTGCAGCAAACGCTGTTGCGTTCTTATCGCACGGACGAGTGGCCCAAATGGTTTCAGGCTACCGGCCTATCGACCCACACAGCACCGCCCCGTAGCATCGTCTTCGACTCGTCGCTGGCGATGATGGAGGCGGCGCTGCAAGGGGCGGGCGTTGCATTGGCGCCGCCGCTGATGTTCGCCCGGCAACTGGCGGCGGGTGCAATCGAGCAACCGTTCGCTATCGGGATCACCACCGGCAGTTACTGGCTGACCCGCTTGCAGTCGCGCCCTGAAACGTCGGCGATGGCGGCGTTCAAGCAATGGTTGCTGCAAGCAGCACAAGAACCTGTGGGAGCGAGCCTGCTC
Organism: Pseudomonas sp. LB3P25; assembly: GCF_054897985.1. NCBI lineage: Bacteria > Pseudomonadati > Pseudomonadota > Gammaproteobacteria > Pseudomonadales > Pseudomonadaceae > Pseudomonas > Pseudomonas sp. LB3P25. The sequence continues at coordinate 2,243,724 of NZ_CM142711.1, forward strand.
GCGAAAGCGGTCTATCCGTCACATTGATGCTGGATGTGCCGACGTCTTCGCGAGCAGGCTCGCTCCCACAGGGATTGCGGTGTTCCAATAGAGTTAACGCACCAGACACGGCCGCTTGTTGTCGAACTTCCAGCCCGGAATCAGAAACTGCATGGCCACGCTGTCATCCCGCGCGCCCAATCCCATGCCTTTGTACAGCTCATGGGCCTTGGCCAGCTGATCCATGTCCAGTTCGACGCCCAAGCCGGGTTTCTTCGGCACTTGCACGCAGCCGCCAACGATTTGCAGCGGCGCTTTGGTCAGGCGCTGACCGTCCTGCCAGATCCAGTGAGTGTCGATCGCCGTGATTTCGCCGGGTGCCGCCGCCGCGACGTGGGTGAACATCGCCAGGGAAATATCGAAGTGGTTGTTGGAATGCGAACCCCAGGTCAGACCCCACTCATGGCACATCTGCGCCACGCGGACCGAGCCCTGCATCGTCCAGAAGTGCGGGTCGGCCAGGGGAATGTCCACCGATTGCAGCTGGATCGCGTGGCCCATTTCCCGCCAGTCGGTGGCGATCATGTTGGTCGCGGTTTTCAGGCCTGTGGCGCGACGGAATTCAGCCATGACTTCACGTCCTGAATAACCGTTTTCCGCGCCGCACGGGTCTTCGGCGTAAGCCAGGACGTGATGCTGATCCCGGCACAGGCGAATGGCTTCCTTGAGTGACCACGCGCCATTCGGATCGAGGGTGATGCGCGCATCGGGGAAGCGTTCGGCCAGGGCGGTGACGGCTTCGATTTCGTCATCGCCACTGAGCACGCCGCCCTTGAGTTTGAAGTCCTTGAAGCCGTAGCGCGAGTGAGCAGCTTCGGCCAGACGCACCACGGCGTCGGCGGTCATGGCTTTTTCGTGACGCACGCGGAACCAGTCGTTGTCGGCGTCCGGTTCGCTGCGGTAGGCCAGATCGGTTTCGTTGCGATCACCGACATAAAACAAATAACCCAGCATCTTCACTTCATCGCGCTGCTGGCCTTCGCCGAGCAGGGCGGCCACCGGCACGTCCAGGTGCTGACCCAGGAGATCAAGCAGCGCAGCTTCAAGGCCGGTGACGGCGTGGATGGTGATGCGCAAATCGAACGTCTGTAACCCGCGACCGCCGGCATCGCGATCGGCGAAGGTCTGGCGCACTTGGTTGAGGATCTTCTGATAAGTGCCGATCGGACTGCCGACCACCAGGCTGCGCGCATCTTCGAGGGTCTGGCGAATGCGCTCGCCGCCCGGTACTTCACCGACACCGGTGTGACCGGCGTTGTCCTTGAGGATCACGATGTTACGGGTGAAAAACGGCCCGTGAGCGCCGCTCAGATTGAGCAACATGCCATCGTGGCCGGCCACCGGAACAACCTGCATGCTGGTGATGATCGGGGCTTTGGCGGTTTCTTGTGTGTTCATTGTTATGTCCTTCAAAACTGTGCTCTTGCATGAGTGTTCAGGCGTGGTTGGGCGCTGGTTTGCCCGGTGCAACGGCAGGTGCGGATTTCGGTTTATTGCGTGCGGCGAAGACGATGATCGCGGCAATGATCGAGGTCGCGGCCAGGCCGTACAGCCCGCCCTGAATCGAGCCGGTGCGTTCTTCCAGCAGGCCGAACGTGGTCGGCGCGACGAAGCCGCCAAGGTTGCCCACCGAGTTGATCAGCGCGATCACGCCTGCGGCGATCCGTGCATCCAGATAGGCCTGAGGAATCGGCCAGAACAGCGACGACGCCGATTTGAAACCCAGCGCAGCAAAGCAGATCGCAACGAACGCGAAGATCGGCCCGCCGGTGGTGGACATGAACATCCCGGCCGCTGCAATCAGCAGGGCTGCGGCGACCCAGGCTTGTTGATGCTTCCATTTGGCCGACAACGAAGCGAAGGCGTACATGCCGATGATCGACAGTAACCACGGAATCGAGTTGAACAACCCGACCTGAATATCGCTGAGGTCGCCCATCTTTTTGATGATGCTCGGTAGCCAGAAGGTTGCGGCGTAGATGGTCAATTGGATGAAGAAGTAGATCAGGCAAAACAGGATGATCTGGCGATCCTTGAGCAGTTTGCCCAATGACGGTTTGATCGGCGTCGCGGCTTCGCGGGCCAGCTGTTCATCGTCGATGGCTTTGACCAGCGCGTCTTGCTCTTCGCGGCTCAGCCATTTGGCGTCGTGGGGTTTGGAGTCCAGCCAGAACCAGACGAACACGCACAGCCCGACCGAGAACATCCCTTCAATGAAGTACATCCACTGCCAGCCGTGCATCCCGAAGCCGCTGATTTGCAGGAGCAACCCGGACAACGGGCCGGAGATCAGCGAAGCAATGGCCGAACCGCTGAGGAAGATGGCAATCGCCTTGCCGCGTTCAACGCCAGGCAACCAACGAGTGAAGTAATAAATCACTCCGGGAAAGAACCCGGCTTCGGCCACGCCCAGCAGGAATCGCAGGATGTAGAAGTGGGTTTCGTTCTGGATGAACGCCATGCAAGCGGCGACCACGCCCCAGGTCAGCATGATGCGGGTCAGCCAGATCCGCGCGCCGACTTTTTGCAGGAGGATGTTGGAGGGGACTTCGAACAGCGCGTAACCGATGAAGAACAGCCCGGCACCGAGGCCGTAGGCGGCAGCGCCGATGCCCAGGTCGTGCTCCATGTGGGCGCGGACGAAGCCGATGTTCACGCGGTCGATGTAGTTGACGATGAACATGATCACGAACAGCGGCAGTACATGGCGTTTTACTTTCGAGATGGCGGACTTCAGGACCGAGTCGGCGCCATCGTTCATCCCGGATATGGATGTATTCACTTCGTTATCTCCCACTGATTATTTTTATGCGGGGTGTGGCTGGGTGTTGCGATGTTGATAGACATCATACAACTACGTTTTTTCGTCCTGCAAGCGCTGTTGTCCAACAATGTGGCGCTTAATTGAGGATTTATTATTCTTTTTGCTGTGATGTATGACCTTTTTGGCGTCCCTGGATTACCTGTTTGTTGAGTGTTGTCATACAAGATGGCCGGCTTTTTCTTGAGATTCCCATCGAGCGCAGTGCTACGATTCCGGTAGCCCTGCTTTCGGATGATCGCCATGCAAGAAGACCTTGACGCGCCTGCCCGCAAGCGCACCCACAATCTGGCCCATGACCTGGTCGCCAAACTGACCCAGAGCATCCTGCTCGGCCAGATGTTGCCCGGGGACAAGCTGCCGTCCGAGAACACGATTGTTCAGGAGCACGGGGTCAGTCGCACGGTGGTACGCGAGGCCATCTCGAAGTTGCAGGCGTCGGGTCTCGTGGAAACCCGCCACGGCATTGGCACCTTTGTTATTGAACGAGCGCCGGAGCAGGGACTTCGGTTGAACGTCGATACCGCGCTGGGGGTGCGCAGCATTCTGGAGTTGCGCATGGGCCTGGAAACCCAGGCCGCCGCGCTGGCTGCAACCCGTCGCACGGATCATCAATTGGCGCAGATGCGCGAAGCGCTGGACGACTATCAAAGCTTGCTGGCCAACAACGACAGCTGCGTCGAAGCCGACAAGCGCTTCCACCTGCTGATCGCCGAAGCCACCGGCAACGTGTGCTTCACCGAAATCATGCAGCACCTGGGCAGCGCCATGATCCCGCGCACCCGCGTCAATGCCGCCGAGCGCGGCGCAGTGGACTTGAGCAAGCTCGGGCAACTGGCCAACCTTGAGCACGAGGCGATTCTCAACGCCATCAAACGCCAGGATCCGGATGCGGCGCGGGCGGCCATGTGGCTGCACCTGACCAACAGTCGCGACCGCTTTTCGGCAGATCGCTGACCATACATTTGTTGCCTGTGACATTGCTTTCGCGAGCAGGCTCGCTCCCACATTTTGATCTGTGGTGGCCGTAAAAAGCCGGGTACACAGCCGATCCCCTGTGGGAGCGAGCCTGCTCGCGAAGGCGTCAGTCGCATTGGCGCCGGTCCGGATCAGGCCCCGGTGACTTGAGCAACCACCGGCCTGCGCTCCAGATTCAAGGCCAACACACTGACCAGCACCACCAGTGCTCCGCCAATGATCATCAACGTCGGCCGCTCGCCCAGCGCAAAAGAGGCGATCGCCATGGCGGTCGGTGGAATCAGATACAGCGTCATCGTTGCGCGGCTCAAATCCACATGAGTTAGCACATAGGCCCAGGCGAGATACGCCAGGGCGCTCGGAAAAATGCCCAACCCGATGACCGCAAGCTGCACTTCAATCGGAGCGGTGACAACCTGGCTGACCAGCCCCGGGAGATAAACCAACAGCAGTAGCGTCCCGAACCAAACCGTGTAACACACCAACGTCAGTCCGTCGTAGCGCCGCGAGTGATGCTTGTGCAACGCAAAGTAGAAACTCCACGACACCGCCGCCAACAAAATCAGCCATCCATGGGCGTCGATGCTCCCCAGTCCGTGATCACCGGCCACCACAATCACCACGCCGATCAGCCCCAGAAAAACGCAGCCCCAGCGCCACGCACTAACCCGGTCCTTGAAGACGAAACGCGCCAGCAGTGTGCTGAATAACGGCGTCGATTGCGCCAACACACTGGAGGCCCCGGCGCTGACGCTTTGCTGGCCGAAGTTCAGCGCGACATGGTGCAGGCTCACGGCAAAGAAACCGAGGGTGAACAGCAGCGGCAGGTCACGCCTGTTCGGCAGGCTGATGCCTCGGACCACCGCGACCACCGCCATGAATGCCGACGCCAGCAGAAACCGCAGCAAGGCCAGATGACCAGGCTCATAGGCCTGCAAACCGATGTGAATACCGGTCGGTGAGTAACCCCAGCAGCTGACCACAAATGCCATGGCCAGGATGAGTTTGACGGGGACGTTGGGGGAGGGCGTGAGTGACTTCATGGTCGGGCACCTGTGGGCATATGCACCGAGTATCAGAACTCGGAACGTTCACCACAACTGACTTATAATGCGTCAACTATTCACTTTAGGTGATGTATGGAGCTGGCACAGATACGCATGTTCAAGACCATCGCCGAGGTCGGCAGCATTGCCCGGGCAGCCGAATTGTTGCATTGCGTGCCGTCGAACATCACGGCACGGATCAAGTCCCTGGAAGCGGAACTGGGAGTCGCGCTGTTTCTGCGCGAGGGCCGAGGGCTGCGAATCAGCCCTGCGGGGCAGACCTTTCTGGCTTATGCCTCGAGAATTCTCGCCCTGACGGCTGAAGCCAAGCGCGCAGTGGACCCTTCGGCCGAGCCGTCCGGGCCGTTGCGCATTGGCGCCATCGAGTCTTCGGCGACCGGTCGATTGCCGCGGCTGCTGGCGAAATTCCACAAGCGTTTCCCCGCCGTTGCGCTGGAACTGACCACCGGCACCTGGAGCCAATTGCTCGATGACACCCTCAACCATCGGCTCGACGGCGCGATCGTCGCGGTGGATGTCGAGCGCGCACACCTCAAGCGCACGCCGATGTACCGCGAGGAGCTGCTGCTGATTGCCTCGACATCCCTGGGGCCAGTACGGGACATCGCGGATTTGCAGGACAAGACCGTGTTCATGTGGCCTCAGGGCTGTCCCTACCGGGCGGCGCTGGAGCATTGGTTGCTGCGGCAGGGCCAGGCGTTGCCGATTGTCAGCCTGGCCAGTTACGGCGCGATTGTTGGCTGCGTCAGTGCCGGGGCGGGTGTCGCGCTGGTGCCAAAAGGCGTGTTTGATCAGTACGCCAAAGGGGCGGGTTGCGCGGGGTATGAGTTCCCCGAGCTGACGGCGATCGACAACCTGTTTTACTGGCATGAAAACGCCGGGGTTCACCCGGCGCGGGAAGCGTTTGTGGGGATGTTGCGTGATGAGTTTTTGCCGGGATAGGTGGTGAACCTGAAAAACACCCCTCACCCTAACCCTCTCCCCAGGGGGCGAGGGGACTGACCGAGTTGTCGAGTCGAAATATGGCGACCTGAAACTCCGAGTCGAACTCAGGTTTGAAAGGCTTGAAGATCGGCTCCCTTTCCCCCTCTCCCCCGTGGGGAGAGGGCTGGGGTGAGGGGTGGATCTAAGCGACACCCACATCCCGCATCAACAATCCAAACCGCAAATCCACCGCATCCGGAATCGGCAGGTACACGGTGTGCCCATCCCCCGGCGCCACCTCGATCGGCTCGCCTTTGACGTTTTGCAGCTCATGTAAGTCGAACTGGAAGTTGCCCTTGGGTGTCATCAGTTCCATGTAGTCGCCCAGACCAAATCGATTCTTCACCTTGATTTCCGCCATCCGGTCACGCCGCTCGCCGGTCAGTTCGCCGACAAACTGCTGCCGCTCCGACACCGAACTGCCGTGCTGGTAGTTCTGGTATTCGTCATGCACGTGTCGACGCAGAAAACCTTCGGTGTAGCCGCGCTGAGCGAGGGATTCCAGATCCGTCATCAGGCTGCGGTCGAACTCGCGACCAGCCACCGCGTCGTCGATCGCCCGGCGGTAAACCTGAGTGGTGCGTGCACAATAAAAGTGGGATTTGGTCCGGCCCTCGATTTTCAATGAGTGCACACCCATCTGTGTCAGGCGCTCGACATGCTGCACGGCACGCAGGTCCTTGGCGTTCATGATGTAAGTGCCGTGTTCGTCTTCAAAGGCCGGCATCAGTTCGTCAGGCCGGTTGGCTTCCTGCAACAGGAACACCTGGTCGGTCGGGGCGCCGATGCCCAAGGTCGGTTCGGGCTGGAAGGCCTGAACGATCTCGCCGAGCTGATTTTCCGTGGCCTCTTGCGCCGAATATTTCCAGCGACAGGCATTGGTGCAGCTGCCCTGATTGGCGTCGCGCTTGTTCATGTAACCCGACAACAGGCAGCGACCGGAATAGGCCATGCACAAGGCGCCGTGGACGAACACTTCCAGTTCCATGGCCGGGACTTGCTCGCGGATTTCGGCGATTTCTTCCAGGGACAGTTCTCGCGACAGGATGATCCGGCTCAAGCCTTGTTGCTGCCAGAACTCGACGCTGGCCCAGTTCACCGTGTTGGCCTGTACCGACAAGTGGATTGGCATCTGCGGGAAATGCCGGCGAACCAGCATGATCAGGCCTGGATCGGACATGATCAGCGCGTCCGGCGCCATGGCAATCACCGGTTCCAGATCCCTGAGGAAGGTTTTCAGTTTGGCATTGTGCGGGGTGATGTTCGCCACCACATAGAAGCGTTTTCCCTGAGCCTGGGCCTCTTGAATGCCGAGGGCCAGATTGGCGTGATCGAATTCGTTATTGCGCACCCGCAGGCTGTAGCGCGGCTGACCGGCGTACACCGCATCGGCACCGTAGGCGAAGGCATAACGCATGTTTTTCAGGGTGCCGGCGGGGGCCAGTAGTTCCGGGGTAGCAGGGGTCATGGCGGTATCGATCGCAAAAGCCGCCGAGCGTAAGCGGCTTGCCCTCGGGGTTCATTGATCTGGATCTATGCTTGATGAACAAACGGATGGCACTCGCGCGAACCGTGGCGGACTAAGCATCAGGATGGCTCTTGAGTACAAGAGCATGCGCCCCTGCGAACTGACATGGATCGGACATGAACGAAGAGACACCGCAAGACAAATCACTGGTGATCTTGCTAGGGCTGGTCACCGCCGCTTTCATCTGGATTCTGCTGCCGTTTTACGGCGCGGTGTTCTGGGCGGTGATCCTCGGCATCCTCTTCGCGCCCCTGCAACGGCGACTGCAACTGAAGTTCGGCTGGGAGCGCAACCTGACGTCGCTGCTCACCCTGGGCACCTGCCTGGTGATCGCGATCCTGCCGGTGATCATCCTCAGTATCTTGCTGGTTCAAGAAGGGGCCGCGCTGTACAAGAGCATCGAAAGCGGCGAACTGGACATCGCCGGGTATGTGACGCATTTCAAACACAGCCTGCCGCCGTACTTCCAGCACTTGCTCGATCGGTTCGGGATCGGCGAGTTGGACGGGCTGCGGGAGAAAATCATCAAGAGTGCGGTGACAGGCAATGAGTTTATCGCCACGCAGGTTTTCAGTGTCGGCCAGGGCACCTTCGAGTTTGTGGTGAGCTTTCTCATCATGCTCTACCTGCTGTTCTTCTTTCTGCGGGACGGTGCCGAACTGGCACGCAAAGTTCGCGCGGCTGTGCCGCTGCGGGAAAACCAGAAACGCCGTTTGCAACTCAAGTTCAACCGCGTAGTGCGAGCCACGGTGAAGGGCAACCTGCTGGTGGCGATCACGCAGGGTACATTGGGCGGTTTGATTTTCTGGTTTCTGGATATTCCGAGCGCGTTGCTCTGGGCGGTGCTGATGGCGTTTCTGTCGCTGTTGCCAGCGGTGGGGGCGGGGATCGTCTGGGCGCCGGTGGCAGCGTTTTTCCTGTTCGCCGGGGCGATCTGGCAGGGCGTGGTGCTGGGGCTATACGGGATTTTTGTTATCGGCCTGGTGGATAACGTGCTGCGACCGATCCTGGTGGGCAAGGATACCAAGATGCCGGACTATCTGATCCTGATCTCGACCCTTGGCGGTCTGGCGATCTTCGGCCTCAATGGTTTTGTCATCGGGCCGCTGATCGCTGCGCTGTTCATGTCGAGCTGGGCCATCTTCATTGAAACCAAGCCGCGGGTGCAGTTGCCTTAAGCGCCGAGTTGGCCTGGGCCGATGCGTTGCGACAGTGCCTGGGCGGCCGGCAGCGAGGTGAGCGGGCCGCTGATCGGTTCGCCGTCCTGCACCAGGTACCAACAGGCGAGCAATCCTAGCTCTCTGAGTGATGCGGGAACGGCGCTGCCGATAACGGACATGATCTGAACCTGGGACATAAGTACCTCCATCAATCTATGGAGCTACCTTACGGGCCGGACGCTTGAACGAACAATCAACGCTTTCGATAGTCGTCATTGATGCCAATGAGTTATCGGTTCAGTCGACCACCAGATCCAGCATATGAACCACTTCCTGCTCGTTGAGCAGGCCTTTTCGCACCAGGTTTTCTGCCAGCAGCGAAAGAAACTTGGCGCTGCGATGGCCTTCCAGGTGCTTGAGTTCGGTCAGTGCGTTGTACACCTTGCTGGAAGTGCACAAGCCGACAATGCGGTGCGGGTTTTGCGTGGGCATGAGGTCGTCCTTGTTTTTATCAACCTGTTGTTAACGGACAGTTCCAGTATTGCGGACCTGACATGGCATAAATATGACCGTTTTCCCCAAAGCGGAGGAAGGGTGGTCGAGTCAATCTTGCCAACTTGAACCGCAAAGACTGTCCCGACAGCGACCTTGGCGAGATTTATCCAGACCTCTACCGACGGACGGTCACAAAAAAGGCCCCGCTGTTGAGGCGGGGCCTGATGATTCTGCTACCAGCGGCCATAACCGTGGGGAGGGCCGTAGTAACCGCGCGGTGGACCGTAATAACCACGTGGCGGGCCGTAGTAAACCGGCGGCGGGCCGTAATAGACCGGTTGTTGCACGTAGACCGGTGCCGGCTGGTAATAAACCGGTGGCGGTTGCACGTAAACCGGCTGAGGCTGGTAATAAACCGGTTGCTGTACATAGACCGGCCGATTGCTGTTGATGAGGGCCGAACCGACGATGGCTGTGCCAACGATCGCGCCAAATACCGCCGGTCCTTCCCAACCGTGACCGCCGTGACCGCCGCCAGCCTCTGCCTGTCCTGCGATAGCAAGAGCACCGATCAGCAAGGCTACTGTGGGGATTTTACGGATCATGATAGTTCCTCGGTTCTTCGCCCCGGCGCTTGTGTCTGCAATAGACCCAAGGATTGTCGCGGGGATACATCTAAGACAGCGTTTTTTTGAAAATCAGCACAGCCGTTGGGTAAATTTTGTGTAAGGTCTGTACCAGCTTCTTTACGGGCCGATGAGGCTGCGTACAGACACACCATTATGATCGATCAGACCCGTTGGAATGGCTAATCCCGTCCATCTGAAAGTGCTTTTAAAGGAGATTTTCATGCAGATGAACCCCAACAGAGACACGCAGCTGTGCATGTCGCTTGCCGCACGTCCCGGGAATTTCGGCCTGCGGTTTCACAATCATCTGTATGAGCAACTGGACCTGAACTTTTACTACAAGGCCTTCAGCAGCCAGGATCTGCCAGGCGCCGTTGGCGGCATTCGCGCCCTGGGGATTCGTGGTTGCGGCGTGTCGATGCCATTCAAGGAGGCGTGCATTGCCCTGGTCGATGAACTGGACGCCTCCGCTGCGGCCATTCAATCGATCAACACCATCGTTAACACTAACGGCCATCTCAAGGCGTACAACACCGACTACATCGCGATCGCCCAGTTGCTCGTAACCCATGAGGTGCCAAAGGCATTCACCTTTGCCCTGCGCGGCAGCGGCGGCATGGCCAAAGCGGTGGCCAGTGCCTTGCGCGATGGTGGCTACAAAAATGGCCTGATCGTTGCCCGTAATGAGCGTGCCGGACGCGCCTTGGCCGAATCGCTGGGCTATCAATGGCAAGCGGAGCTGGGCTTGGAGCGACCGCAGATGCTGATCAACGTCACACCGATAGGCATGATCGGCGGCCCCGAGGCCGATCAGCTGGCGTTCGATGCTGAAACCATCGCTGCTGCCGAGACTGTCTTCGATGTAGTGGCAGTCCCCTCGGAAACACCGTTGATTGTGCGCGGTCGTGCTGAACGCAAACAAGTGATCACCGGGCTGGAAGTGATCGCGATCCAGGCGCTGGAGCAGTTCGTGCTGTACACCGGCGTGCGGCCGACCGATGAGCAGTTTCACAAAGCCGTGGAATTTGCCCGCGGTAGCCTTGGCTATCCTGGTGCCCGGCAAACGAAGACTTGACGTCCCATCAAACCGAGACTGAGGTGACTCATGCATTCTGCCATTCTTAATCTGGATCAGGCCGAACTTGAGCCGTTGCCCGAAGCGTTTGCCCCTACGGGAGACACCGCCGACCGCTATCGGCAGCGGCAGGCGCGCATCGGCCAGCAACTTGGCGCGCAGAGGCTGGGTTATCGCCTGTACGCGCTGGAGCCGGGGATGCGTGGCAGCCCGTTTCACAGTCATCGGGTTAACGAGGAGATGTTTTACATCGTGGCCGGGGAAGAGGAGATTCGCTTGGGCACCGAGCGCTTTTCCGTTCGCGCCGGTGATGTCATTGCCTGCCCGCCGGGCGGCCCTGAAACCGCGCACCAGATCATCAACACCAGCAACGCTGAGCTGCGCTACCTGGCGGTCAGCACCCAGCAATCACCCGAGATTTGCGAGTACCCGGATTCTGGCAAGTACGCTGTGATGGACGACTTCAAGGTCGACGCCGAGGGCAATGCCTCGGGCTTCGTTGCCGTCGCCCGGCCGGCCGACGGCGTGGATTATTGGGACGGCGAATAATCGCGCGCTGTTTATTCGAGGCGGGCCAGACGTTCTTCCAGCGCCGCAATTCGTGCCTCAAGCTCTTCGATCCGCTCAACCGATACGCCACCACCCGCGCCACGCTCGGTCGGGTTCTGCCGTGCCGCCAGGATCACTTCGATGTCCGCCGGGTCGCCCAAGGCGTGCATGTAGCGGTCTTCCCGCTGCCCAGCCTGGCGCGGAATCAGCAGTGCCAGATCGCGAGCAATCAGCCGTTCCAGTTGATGCACCACTTGTTCGGCATCTTCGAAGTCATGCATGCGGCCGCTGCGGGTCAGCAGTTCATTGACCGTTTGTGGGCCGCGAAGGAATAACAGCCCCGTCAAAATCACCTGAGCGGGCACCAATTCCAGTGCCTTGTCGACCTTATGCTCCCAGCGGTCCGCACGGCTGCCCATCACCAGCTTGGTAAAACCGCGACCTTCGAGGGCGCGCAGACTTTGGCCGACCTGACCCTGGGTGAGGTTCATCACCGGTTCACGGCTGGTTTTCTGGTTGCAGGCAATCACCAGCGCATTGAGCGTCAGCGGATAGGTTTCCGGGCTGGTGGCCTGTTTCTCGATCAACGAGCCCAGTATGCGGATTTCCGTGCTGTTAAGCCGCGGCTCGTCTAAGGTCATCTCTTGCTCAGTACTCATGGTTCTTTATCCTTCCCAGGGGCAATTTTTTCTCCTGCTGGCATGCACTTTAGATTGACGTGTGTCAATGGCAACTGAATTCGTCACGACTTATTGGCAATCGTCACAAAACCTAAATGAATAATTAACGCTTTTTTTACAATCCGACGAGCAACGTATGCATCGCCGAGAACTGGCGGGACTTATTGTGGGCATCTGGCCGTTCTCCCATCGACGATACAAGCCTTATTGACTGGACTATGGAGCAAAGCATGAAGCTGACGTGGGTATTGGCCAAAAACAGTGCGCTGACCGGCGCGTACTCCCTATGACCGTTCTGGTCACTGGCGCTGCCGGTTTCATTGGGTATCACACTGTTAAGCGTTTGTGCCTGGAAGGTCTTGAAGTCATCGGTATCGACAACCTCAACGACTATTACAGCGTTGAGCTCAAACGCGCGCGGCTCAACGAGCTTGCATCCTTGCCAGGCTTTCGTTTTCAGACCCTGGATATCGTCGACAAACCGGCTTTGATGGCGTTGTTCAAAGAACATCGTTTTACCGAGGTTGTGCACTTGGCGGCCCAGGCGGGTGTTCGCTATTCACTGGACAACCCGGACGTCTACGCGCAATCGAACCTGGTGGGTTTTCTGAATGTGCTGGAAGCGTGCCGTCACTATCGCCCCGAGCATCTGATCTATGCATCAAGCAGTTCGGTGTACGGTACCAATAGCAAAATGCCGTTCAGTGTCGAAGACGCTGTCGATCACCCCATTTCACTGTACGCGGCCAGCAAACGTGCCAATGAGTTGATGGCTCACAGCTACTGTCATTTGTATGGTCTGAAGGCCAGCGGCCTACGCTTTTTTACCGTTTACGGACCTTGGGGGCGCCCCGACATGGCGCTGTTCAAGTTCACCGAAGCGATCCTCAACGGCTTGCCGATCGATATCTATAACCACGGCCAGATGGCGCGCGACTTCACCTACATCGACGACATCGTCGAAAGCATCGCCCGTCTGCGCCCACGGCCGCCGATCCCGGACGGGGAGGGCGACGGCGTTAACCGGATTTTCAACATCGGGCGTGGCATGCCGGTAGCTCTGCTAGAGTTCGTCGATTGTCTGGAGTCGGCGCTGGGGATCAAAGCGCAGCGCAACTTTCTACCACTGCAGCCTGGCGATGTGGTCAAGACTTGGGCTGACGTGTCGGCATTGACCCAATGGGTCGACTTCCACCCTCAGGTGACGGTGGAAGCGGGTGTAGCGGAATTTGTGAAGTGGTATCGCCACTTTTATCGGAGATGAAATGTTCGCCCTTGATAATAAGACACCAAAAGGAATAAAGGGGGGACCCTATGAGTCATGAAGTTTTTGTATCTGTACTGATTCCGGCAAAAAACGAAGCGAACAACTTAAAGCCCTTGATTGAAGAAGTGCGCACGGCCTTGGCCGACGAGGCGTACGAAATCATCGTCGTGGACGATGGCAGTACCGATGCCACCTTGCACGAATTGCGGCAGATCAAAAACAGCGGCCTGAACACGCTGCGTATCCTGCGTCATGAGCGTTCGCTTGGGCAAAGTACCTCGCTTTACCATGCGGCACTGGCTGCCAAGGGGCAGTGGCTGGCCACGCTCGATGGCGATGGCCAGAACGATCCTGCGGACATCCCCGGGATGTTGGCGTTGGTGCGTGGTGGACAGGGGATGGTCGGCGTTCAGTTGGTGGCCGGGCACCGGGTCAACCGCCGCGACAACGCGAGCAAACGCTGGGCTTCACGGTTTGCCAATGGATTGCGCAGCCGCATGCTCAAGGACCAGACACCGGACACCGGTTGCGGATTGAAGTTGATCGAACGGGCGGCGTTTCTGCGCCTGCCGTACTTCGATCATATGCATCGGTACATTCCTGCACTGATCCAGCGCCACAACGGCCGAATGATCACCCATCCGGTCAACCACCGTCACCGCACATCCGGGGTCTCCAAATACGGCAACCTCGACCGTGCCCTGGTGGGCATTCTCGACCTGATTGGCGTCTGGTGGCTGATCCGGCGCACGCGCCTGAACGCCAATGCGCAGGAAATCGATGGATGAATCTCTCCCGTGAAACCCTGTGGCTGGTGGTCGGCTTCGCCGGCCAGATAGCCTTTACCGGTCGCTTCGTCCTGCAGTGGCTGTACAGCGAATACAAGAAACGCAGCGTGATTCCAGTGAGTTTCTGGTACCTGAGCATCGTCGGTAGCGCCCTGCTACTCGCTTATGCCATTTACCGGGAGGACCCGGTATTTATTGCCGGTCAAGCCTTTGGCTCGATCGTTTATCTGCGCAATTTGCAGTTGATTGCTCGCAGCAAACACTTAAAGGACTGAGTCATGCGCAGAACGTTATCACCCCGGGTCGAATGCTTGGGTTTGATGTTACTCGCCTTGGTTTTGATCGGTGCCGGGCTGTGGCTACGTCAGCCGCAGAATGTCGACGAGGAGCGATTCCTTGGCGTTGCGCTAGAGATGCTGCAGCACGGCTCGTGGCTGATTCCGCACCGTGCGGCAGAGATCTACGGTGACAAACCGCCGGTTTTCATGTGGACAGTGGCGTTCTTTGCCTGGCTCACCGGTAAACCCGCCATCGCCCTGTACCTGCCGGGTCTTCTATCGGCCGTGACGGTCACCGCAGTGGTCTATGATCTGGGCCGCCGGTTATGGCATCAACGTGCCGGTCGGACGGCGGCGCTCTTGTACCTGGCGACTTATCAGACCTACAGCATCCTGCAGACCGGCCAGATCGACAGCTTTTTGATTCTGTTCACCTCCGTGGGCATGTACGGTCTGGCGCGGCACCTGTTGCTCGGGCCGGCCTGGCGCTGGTTTTACCTGGGCTGCGCCGCCATGGGCATTGGTGTGATCACCAAAGGGGTTGGCTTCGTCCCGGCCCTGATGCTGATTCCGTATGCCTACGCGGTGCGCAAAGGTTGGCCCGGTGTGGTGGCCATGCCGGGCGAGGCGCGCAAGTGGCTGCTGGGACTGTTGGTCATGCTGGGCGCCATCGCGATCTGGTTACTGCCCTTGGCCTTGTCCATCGCGCTCAATGGCACTGCTGACGAGGTCGCCTATGCGCGAGAAATTCTGCTGCGCCAGACCGCGGGACGCTATGCCGCCGCCTGGGACCATCGCGAGCCGTTCTGGTATTTCTTCGTTCACGTGATCCCGCAATATTGGCTGCCATTGGTACTCGTGTTGCCGTGGCTGGTGCCCGCTTGGCGCCGGCAACTGCGCAAGCACGACGGCCGAGTGCTGGTGCTGCTGGGCTGGGTCGTGCTGGTGGTACTGTTTTTCTGTATCAGCAGCGGCAAGCGCAAGTTGTACATCTACCCGGCGCTGCCCGGGCTGGTGCTGGTGGCTGCACCGCTGATTCCCTGGTTGCTCAAGCGCTGGTTCAGTCAGCGTCCGCGTGGTCGGCGAGTATTCCAGGCGCTGGTCGTGACCTGGTTTGCGCTTTGGATTGCCCGCGGTTTCATCGAACCGATCAAGGACGGCCCCAACCCTCATGAGGCGATCATGGCGCAGGCGGCGACCATGACTCAAGGCGCCGACCTGGTGTTGGTCAATTGGCGCGAGGGTCATTGGCTGTTCGCGCGACAGCCGATCGTGCACTTCGGGATGGCCGGCTCCACGGTCGAACAGGCGGCCCAGTGGCTGCGCGACCACCCTCAGGCGTACGCCTTGGTCCCCGACGAACTGTTGAGCCAGTGTTTCAATCCCCAGGCCGCGCGTGAGTTGGGCGAAACCTCCCGTGCACTCTGGTCGATCGTCGGCGCCGATGCCGATAACGGCCAATGTCATCCGGGGCAACCCGTCAACGTCTATCGATTTACTTGGGACCGCAAAAAATCATGAGCAAAACATGGAAGGCTGGAATTCTGCTTGTCGCCGCGCTGGTCGGCGTTAGCGTGGTTTCCGTTCATTTTGGCTGGCACGGGCAGTTGTACGCGCACTGGCATAACAGCTGGTATGGCAATCAGGCGCCAGACAAAAATATCTGGCTGCCAGACTACAAGGTCATGATCGAAGGCAAACCGATCCCGGGCATCACCGATTTGTCCGGTCTCGCCTATGACCCTGAACACGACCGCTTGTTGGGTATCACCAATGGTTCGCCGATGGAAATTCTGGCGCTGACCCGTGACGGCGATTTGCTCGAACGCTACCCATTGATCGGTTTCGAGGACACCGAAGGCATTGCTTACATGGGCAAAGGGCGGGTGGTCATCGTTGATGAACGGCTGCAGCGGCTGCACATTTTCACCCTGCCGGACACCCCTGGTCCCATCCGTGCAGAGCAAACCCAATCACTCGCCATTGAGATCAACCTGAGCGAGCATAACAAGGGGTTTGAAGGTGTGACCTATGACCCGGCCAATGACCGCATCTTCGCCATCAAGGAGCGTGATCCGCGGCAATTGTACTCAGTCACCGGCATGCTCGGCTCCATTGGCAGCCGATTGCAGATCCGTATCAAGGACTTGACGACCTGGGTTGACCGCGGCGTGTACAGCAAAGACCTTTCCGAGGGTTACTACGATCCTCGGACCGGTCACTTACTGTTGCTAAGCGAACAGTCCAGCAACCTGACCGAGCTGGACCAGCAGGGTAACTTCGTCAGTATTCTCTCCCTGCGCGCCTTGGCGGGTGACCTCAAGCATACGCTGCCACAAGCCGAAGGCATGACCATGGACAACACTGGCGAGCTTTACATTGTGAGCGAGCCCAACCTGTTTTACCGGTTCACTCAATCGAAGGCCGGTCTGTCGGCGAGTGCAGAAAAACACTGATCAAGTTGAAGTTTTCATGCCGGTGAGGGGCTAACGTGCGCAGATCGCTCAGAGGTTGCGCTGCGTTTCCCCTGCCGGATAAAAGACCCGCCGCAGTGGGACCGTGCATGGCTATAATCGGCCCACGTTTCCCTCCTGTCACCACACGAGACTGCCATGACTATTTCCCTGTACGCCGCTTCCGTTCCGGTTTTCAAACAAATGCTCAACGCCCTGAGCGACGTTTTGAACAAGGCCGAAGCCCACGCCACGGCCAAGAACATCGATCCAAACGCTTTCCTGCAAGCCCGTCTGTACCCGGACATGTTCCCGCTGGTCCGTCAGGTGCAGATCGCCGTTGATTTCGCCAAGGGCGTTTCCGCGCGTCTGGCCGAGATCGAACTGCCGAAGTATGACGACACCGAAACCACCTTCGCCGAGCTGCAAGCGCTGATCGCCAAGGTGCTGGCCTTCATCGGCGAGATCAAACCGGAACAGATCGACGGCAAGGAAGGCATCGAAATCATTACCCGTCAGGGCACGCCTAAAGAGAAGCGCTTCACCGGCCAGGCTTACCTGCTGAGCTACGGTCTGCCGCAATTCTTCTTCCACGTCACCACCACCTACGCACTGCTGCGTCACAACGGTGTGGAAGTGGGCAAGCGCGATTATATGGGCGCGTTCTAAACCACATAGCGTAAAAAAGCCCGCCAAGGTGTGAACCTTGGCGGGCTTTTTTTGGTGAATCAAAAGATCGCAGCCTCGTTTCACTCGACAGCTCCTACAGGGGTAAGCATTTCAATGTAGGAGCTGTCGAGTGAAACGAGGCTGCGATCTTTTGATCTTTGTTACGCCAAACGCTGGGCTTTCTCGTCTTCACCGAGGCAAGCAGCGGCGGTGAACAGCACGTCAGTGGAGGAGTTCAGCGCGGTTTCCGCGGAGTCCTGCAGCACACCGATGATGAACCCGACGGCCACCACCTGCATGGCGATTTCACTGGGGATGCCAAACAGGCTGCAGGCCAGTGGAATCAACAACAACGAGCCGCCCGCCACGCCCGAAGCGCCACAGGCACAGATCGCCGCGACGATGCTCAGCAGGATGGCGGTCGGAATGTCCACGGCGATGCCCAACGTATGCACGGCCGCCAGGGTCAGCACGGTAATGGTGATCGCCGCGCCGGCCATGTTGATGGTCGCGCCGAGCGGGATCGAGACCGAGTAGGTGTCTTCGTGCAGGCCCAGGCGCTTACTCAATTCCAGATTGACCGGAATGTTCGCCGCCGAACTGCGGGTAAAAAACGCAGTGATACCGCTTTCGCGCAAGCACGTAATCACCAGTGGATAAGGGTTGCGACGCAGCTTCCAGAACACGATCACCGGGTTCATCACCAGCGCCACGAACAGCATGCAGCCCAGCAGCACCGCCAGCAGATGCACGTAGCCGATCAAGGCACCGAAACCGGAGGTGGCGAGGGTCGAAGCCACCAGGCCGAAAATGCCCAGCGGCGCAAAACGAATCACCAACCGCACGATTAACGTCACGCCATTGGACAGGTCACCCAGCACTTCGCGCGTCGTGTCACCGGCATGGCGAATGGCAACGCCCATGCCAATCGCCCACGCCAGAATGCCGATGAAGTTGGCATTCATCAGCGCACTGACCGGGTTGTCGACCACGCTCAACAGCAAGCTCTGCAGCACTTCACTGATACCGCCCGGCGCGGTGACCGCAACATCGTGCGTCGCCAATACCAGGCTCGACGGGAACAATGTACTGGCGACAACGGCCACCACCGCCGCCGCGAAAGTCCCCAGCAGATACAGAAACAGAATCGGCCGGATGTGGGTTTCCTGGCCGTGCTTATGGTTGGCAATCGAGGCCATGACCAGCACGAACACCAGAATGGGGGCGACGGCTTTCAGGGCTGATACGAAGACTTTGCCGATAAACGCCGTGGACTTTGCCACCTCCGGCGCGAACAGGGCCAGGGCAATCCCGGCGAGCAGTCCGATGATGATTTGTGTGACCAGGCTCAAGCGTTTCAGGCGTAACCATAGAGAAGGGGATGAAGCGGTCATAAAACGGCATCTCTGATTTTTTTAGGTGCGGGGGTATCGCGACATCAATGCCAATCAATGGCCGATGAATAAGGTGTACGTATCGCGGGGCGCGGACTTTATCACAGCGTGGCCGTTTTCCTTCAGACCTGTGACGATCTGCCGCCCGTGGGGTCAACGAGATCGGCAGGTTCGTGCAACCCTGATCAGAAACACTCTGTTAAGATTCGCCATCCTCATTTTCAAGTCATGCCAGTGGGCCTTCGGGCTATCGCTGGTGTCGTCGTTTTCTGGAGTTCTGCATGCTGTTGCCCATCCTTCTGTTGTCCGCTGCCGGTTTCACGGTGCTGACCACCGAATTCATCATCGTCGGCCTGTTGCCGGCGATCGCTCGAGACCTTGAAGTCAGCATTCCTCAGGCGGGTTTGCTGGTGACCTTGTTCGCCTTCACGGTCGCCGCATTCGGGCCGTTCCTGACCGCCTATTTCGCAAGGTTCGAGCGCCGCAAATTGTTCATCTCGGTGCTGATCATGTTTGGCCTGGCCAACACCCTCGCGGCGTTTGCGCCGAACATCTGGGTGATGGCCATTGCCCGGTTGATTCCGGCACTGGGCTTGCCGGTGTTCTGGGCGCTGGCCAGTGAGACGGCGGTGGGCATCGTCGGGCCGGATTACGCTGGCCGCGCCATCGCCAAGATCGGATTCGGGATTGTCTGCGCCACGGTGTTCGGCATTCCGGTGGGCACATTGATCTCCGATGCGTTCGGTTGGCGCAGTGCCTTCGGCATTCTGGCGGTGGTCGCGTTTGCCAAGGCATTGCTACTGTTTATCTACCTGCCGAAAACCAATCTGCATCAGCATCAGGTGAGCTTTCGCTCGCAGTTCAGGATCCTGCGCAGCCCGCTGATGGTAGGGCATGTGCTGCTGTCGATCCTGGTGTTCAGCGGCATGTTCACCGCTTATACCTACCTGGCGGACATTCTTGAGCGCCTGGCCGGTTTCAACGGCACGGTGGTCGGCTGGTGCCTGATGGGCTTCGGCGCGGTCGGCTTGATCGGCAACTCATTGGGCGGCCGCGCGGTGGATCGTCATCCGTTGATCGCCTCGATGATGTTCTGCGCGTTCATGATCGCCGGTCTGGTGGCGTTGGTGCCGAACATTCATTCGCCGCTCGGTCTTGCGGCTGCGATGGGGATCTGGGGTGTGACTCAGGCGGCGTTGTTCCTGGTCAGCCATGTGCGATTGATGAAGGCTGCACCCGAAGCGCCGGCGTTCGCGGCATCGCTGAACATTGCCGGGGCTAACCTCGGGATCGGCCTGGGCGCCATGATCGGCGGTAGGGTCATCGACGGTGTAGGCCTGCAAGGTCTTGGTTTCGCGGCAGCCGCTTTTATCCTCGCCTCGATCCTCTTGGCCATCGCGTTGATGACCTTCAAGCCCCGCGAAGTCTGCGCCTGACGCTTCACATCTCGGTAAACAGCTCGCGTCGGGCACCTTCGGTAATGGCGACAATGCCGGGGTGCTTGACCTTGCGTTCCACCGAAATGGCGTAGAACGACTCGGTCACCGCGTCGGTCTGGCCAATCAGCTCCACGCCGTATTGGCGTTTCACTTCATCGGCAATCACGCTCGGGCCGATGAAAATCCCGCTGCCGGATTGGCCGAAAGCCTGCATCAATGCGCTGTCGTCGAACTCGCCGACGATGCGCGGCTGGATCTGCTGCTCGGCAAACCAGCGCTGCAAGCGACTGCGCACCACGGTCTCCGGCCCGGGAATCAGCAGCGGTGCGCCGTGCAGGCTGCGGGGGAAATCCTGACCGTACTGCGCCGCCAGTTCATCGGTGGCGAAGAAGCTGATCCCGCATTCCCCGAGTTTCTGACTGTAGCCCTTGATGTCCAGGTGCGAGGGCATCGGGCTGTCGGAGATCACCAGGTCGAGACGCTGGATCGCCAGATCGGCGAGCAAACGTTCGAGTTTGTCTTCGCGACAGGTGATGCGCAGCGGCTCGCTCAATTCCATGGTCGGCGCAATCAGCCGATAGACGATGGATTTGGGCACCACGTCGGCCACACCCACTCGAAACAGAATCTGCTGTTCGTTGGGCTGTGCTCGCAGCATCAGCTCCAGTTCGCCGCCCAGCTGAAACATTTGCTCGGCGTAGGGCAGGGTCTGACGGCCGGCCTCAGTGAGTTCAAGTTGCCGGCCAACCCGGCGAAACAGCTCGATACCATAGGTTTGTTCGAGCAGGGAAATCTGCCCGCTGATGGTCTGCGGAGTCAGGTTCAGCTGCTCGCAAGCGCGCACGATGCTGCCGGTTTTGGCCACCACCCAGAAGTAATGCAGCTGTCGGTAGTTCAGCATGTTGTTGAAATCCCCTGTTCCTACATGCTCACGCAAGATTTTCAAATCTGGATTCGTAAAAACCGAAGTATAGCCGCTAAAAATACGAATTTTCCTGAAGTGTTCGCCTCCCTAGAATGCCCCGCTATCGACGGGTGGCCTTTTCGGCCCTGTCTGTTCTATCGAGGAAAGCATCATGAAGCTTAAAACCACGGCACTGTTGATCACGTCTTTACTGGTCTTGGCCGGTTGTGACCAGGCCGAAAAAAGCGCTCAGCAACTGATGGGCAAGGCTGCCGAAACCGCCAAACAAGCGATCGACGACACCCACAAAGCCGCAGAGCAGGCAATCAGTGATGCCACTGGCGGGCTGATCAGCAAGAAAGAACAACCGGCCAAAGAAACGGACAAAACCGAATCTACGTCCCAGGAAATCTAAACCGTCTACAACGAGTCAGGACTGACCCATGGAATACCTTTTAGAACTTGCTGCAAGCCCCACCGCGTGGGTCGCTCTGGCCACATTGATCGTCATGGAAATCGTGCTCGGCATCGATAACCTGATCTTCATTTCGATCCTGACCAACAAACTGCCCGAGCAGCACCGGCAGAAGGCGCGGCGCATTGGTATCGGCATGGCGCTGATCCTGCGATTGGCACTGCTGAGCACCATCGCGTTCATCGTCCAGTTGACTGAGCCTGTGATCGATATCTTCGGCCACGCGTTCTCCTGGAAGGACATGATCCTGATCGCCGGCGGCCTGTTCCTGTTGTGGAAGGCGACCACCGAGATCCATCACAGCATGGACCCGGCGCCGGAAGATCCGAAGTCGGCGACCTCGGCCGTGACCCTGGGCTTTGCTGCCGCCATCGGTCAGATCCTGATGCTGGACATGGTGTTCTCCATCGACAGCATCATTACCGCTGTCGGCATGACCGAGCATTTGCCGATCATGATCATCGCGGTGGTGGTGTCGGTACTGGTGATGTTGCTGGCGGCTGATCCTCTGGCCAAGTTCATCAACGACAACCCGACGGTGGTGATGCTGGCGCTGGGGTTCCTGATCATGATCGGCATGACGCTGATCGCCGAAGGTTTCGGTGCCCACGTACCAAAAGGCTACGTGTATGCGGCCATGGCGTTCTCGGCAACGATCGAGGGTTTGAACATGATGTCGCGACGGGCAAAGCAGAAGCGTATTACCGCTGAAGCATAACCTGCGTTCAACGAAACGGCCGCCTGCGCTCGAAAGAGCCCAGGCGGCCGTTTTTGTTTGCGCTACACAACGGTGTCGTTCAGTGCGCGGTCACGTGGTGTGCTTCGGTTGTATCGGTTTTCGCCACCGGCGTCGACTGAGCCGGATGATGGTGCCGGCGGGTAATTCGCAGGACTCCCCATAACATGGCGGCGGCAACGGACAGCCAGCCAGAAATCAACATCACAATGGTCATTGTCAGGCTCATCAGTGCCTCCTCTTCGCCCTGCTGCGGGCACACACACTTTGCACATGTCAGTCTAGTCGCTGCCTTGTTTCAGGCTATTGACCAAAGGTCAGCTGTTACCAATCAGTTCGCTCTATCGAATGCACTCATCTGCCGTTTAAGGCTATACCGCTGCCGCGCGGCGTCCTATGATCGACGGCCAAGCCGGGAGCGCGAATGCCTGGCGTCTGAATCAAGAGAGTGATGATGGTGCGGGTATTTTCTCGAATTCGATCTTTAGTGCTGGTCGTTGGCTGCGTTGCAGGTCTGGCAGGCTGCGCGGGGAGTGTGACGCCTGAAATCAAGCGCCTGCCGGAGCGTGTCGAGCTCAGTGGTACGTTCTACCGTGGCGTGGCGAATCAAAGCGGGCCGCAAGTGCTGGCCAGCATGTTGTCCCGGCAAGGCGTTGTGATTACGCCTGGTTTGCTCGAAAAGCCACTGCATTTGCCAGGTGCCGAAGCCCAGTTGCAGCAGAACATGCAAAACCTCGCTCGCGAGTACGGCATGGTCGTCTATCCCCTCGACAGTAATCTGCCTGCACTGTTGACCCAAGTGGCGGCCGGTTACCCGGTGATGGTGCGCTTCACTGAAGGCTCGGCGTTCTGGGCTGAACCTCGTTACGCCATTCTCGCCGGGTACAACCGTCAGAAGCAGACAGTGCTGCTGCGCTCGTGCATGAATCGTCGGGAGTTGATGGGTTTCGGTTCCTTTGAATCGGCCTTCAAGGACGCCGGCGGCTGGGCCGTGCTGATCCAGAAGCCGAATCAGCTGCCGGCCAACGTCGATCAACAGCGCTGGCTCAAGGCGGCGAGTGATCTGGGGCAGGCAGGCCAGGAACGGGCAGCCGTGCGTGCAAAGCAGGCACTGACCGCGCAGTAAAGTTCCGTTCGTCATTTTGCATGGCACCGCCATGCGCGCTGGGTCTCTAAAGAGTAGGGCCCGGATTTCTCCGGGCCAGACCCAAGGAGGCGCCCATGGCACATTCCACTACCCCCGTCGGCCCGCATTCGTCTGAGCATTCTTCGGGCGATGAGTTGGGGTTCGATCCCGATTCGCCGGACCTCGCTGATCCTCAGGTCGACCCCATCGGACCTGCCAAGGCCCCCAGGGATGTGAAGCCGGGCGACAACACCAAGGCTCCAGCGAAGCCTTACGATCCACTTGCCAATCTGAAACCTTGAGCCTTAGAGAGGTGCGTATGTCTACCGATTCGAGTTTCAACGACAAACGTCCAGACAGCGTTCCAACCACCCCTGAAACAGACATCGACCCCGTGATGGATCCGGACAGCCCGTTACGGGATCCTTTGGCCAGGCCGGTGGTCGTGCCGACGGAGCATCCACAGGGCTGGAAAGACCCGAGTGCCGGGGACGGCATTCCGGATGACGACCAGATGCCGCTGCCCAATGACTGACGCCGGACGAAAAAAAGCCCCGAATAATCGGGGCTTTCTTTTTCCTGTCGTTTACTTATTTCGACGCTTCAACCACGCCGCTCTGACGATGCTTGAGGTTCTTGTTGGATTTGTACTGCAAGGCTACAGACGGCACGTTCGTGCCTTGGCCGGTTTCCACCCAGCTGCGAATACGGCTGGCATCGGCAAAGTGTGTGTACTTGCCAAAAGCGTCGAGGATGACCAGCGCAACCGGGCGGTTACCCATGCTGGTGACCAGCACCAGGCAGTGGCCGGCCTCGTTGGTGAAGCCGGTTTTCGTCAGCTTGATGTCCCAGTTCGGCTTGTTGACCAAATGGTCGGTATTACGGAAACCCAGGCTGTAGTTGGGTTTACGGAACGAGACGGTTTTTTCCTTGGTGGTACTTAGCTCGGTCAACAGCGGGTACTTGTGCGCAGCGATCAGCAGTTTGCTCAGATCGCGGGCCGTGGACACGTTGCGAGGGGAGAGGCCGGTCGGTTCGACAAAGTGGGTGCTGGTCATGCCCAGTGCTTTCGCTTTGGCATTCATTGCGGCAATGAACGCGACGTAGCCACCCGGATAGTGATGGGCCAGGCTTGCGGCAGCGCGGTTTTCCGAGGACATCAGGGCAATCAGCAGCATTTCCTTGCGCGGCATTTCGCTGTTGAGTTTGACCCGGGAAAACACACCTTTCATTTCCGGGGTGTCGCTGATGTTGATGGAGATGTATTCGTCCATGTTTTGCCTGGCTTCAACCACGACCAGGCCGGTCATCAGTTTGCTGACGGAAGCGATCGGCACAACCACGTCAGGATTGCTGGCATAGATGACTTTGTTGGTCTGCAGATCCATCAGCAATGCGCTGCCGGAAGCGATCTTCAGTGTTGACGTATCTCGCGGCGCCGAAGTGGTGTCGGCAGCGTTGACCATTGGCGTGGTGAAAGTCCCTGTAAATGCGAAAAATAGGCTCAGGATGGAAAGACGGATTTTCACGCTGGCAGACTCATAAGGTGTGGATAAGCCGTTTTGTAACGGGCTGTTTCTTTAAAAACGACGCATTTTAGGAGTATGGCTTAAGAACTGTCGATGGTTGATCAATGAACAGGTGAAAGTCCTTTAAAACCCCTACAAACAGTAGGTTTCCGGCGAGTGGTCGCGTTTTTTTTTCAGGTAAAAAGAACCCCGCCAATGGCGGGGTTCCTTTGTTCGTCGCAGCCATGAAAATGCGAACTCAGCTGTGCAGTGTTTCGGCTGCGTACAGCGTGTTTTCCAACAGGCAAGCGCGGGTCATCGGGCCAACGCCACCCGGGACTGGAGTGATCCAGCCGGCGCGGGGCAGGGCGGTGTCGTAGATCACGTCACCGACCAGTTTGCCGTCTTCCTGGCGATTGATGCCGACGTCGATCACAATCGCGCCTTCCTTGATCCACTCACCTTTGACGAGGCCCGGCTTGCCGGCGGCGACCACCACCAGATCGGCTCGGCCGACGTGGCCTGCCAGATCCTTGGTGAAACGGTGGGTGACGGTCACGGTGCAACCAGCCAGCAGCAATTCCATCGCCATCGGGCGGCCAACAATGTTGGAGGCCCCGACAACCACTGCGTCCATCCCGTAAAGATCGACACCTGTGCTTTCCAGCAACGCCATGATGCCTTTAGGCGTGCACGGACGCAGCAGCGGAATACGCTGGGCGAGGCGGCCGACGTTATAAGGGTGGAAACCGTCGACATCCTTGTCTGGACGAATGCGCTCCAGCAATTTGGAGGCGTCCAGGTGTTCAGGTAAAGGAAGCTGAAGCAAAACGCCGTCAATCGCCGGGTCGTCGTTCAAGCGATCAATCAGATCGGTCAGCGCTTCTTGAGTGGTTTCGGAAGGCAGGTCGTAGGCTTGGGAAATGAAGCCGACCTCTTCACAGTCTTTACGCTTGTGCGAGACATAAACCTGAGAGGCAGGATCGCTGCCGACCAGGATCACCGCGAGGCCGGGCGTGCGCAGACCTTGCTGGCGACGCTCGTTGACGCGTTTGGCGATCTGCTGGCGCAGGCTGGCGGCGATCGATTTGCCGTCGATTAGTTGTGCAGTCATTGCGCGTGATTAACCATCGAGAGGGGAAAAAAAGAGAACGCATTCTCGCATGTCATGAGGTGAGGGCAAAGGCGCTTGGTCTGCAAATTCCCCTAACCCCTTTAATTAAATGAATTTTTTTTAAAAAAGAGTTGACGACCTTCAGGGCCACCTATAACATTCGTCGCACTTGTCGGGCACAGCCTAGCACTGGTTAAGAAGGCCGAGCAGAGTTGATGTTTAATTCGGTGAGGCTGAAAGCACTTAGTTTGTAATCGTCCAAGAATACAGATTAACAAGGCGCCCGTAGCTCAGCTGGATAGAGCATCCGCCTTCTAAGCGGATGGTCGCAGGTTCGAGTCCTGCCGGGTGCGCCATTAGGCAGCTTTGGCACAAGTAACGCAACATGGCAATATGGTGGGCGTAGCTCAGTTGGTAGAGCACGGGATTGTGACTCCCGTTGTCGAGGGTTCGATCCCCTTCGTCCACCCCATATTTAGAAAGGCGCCAGATTAACAGTCTGGCGCCTTTGCTTTAAAAGCTTGATGCGGATGTGGTGGAATTGGTAGACACACTGGATTTAGGTTCCAGCGCCGCAAGGTGTGAGAGTTCGAGTCTCTCCGTCCGCACCATTACAAATAGCTATTTAATAGCAGAAAACGGCGCAGCACCTGAAAAGGGCTGCGCCGTTTTTGTTTTAGAAGTCTGAATTTTCAAAGCGACCGCAGGTTCTGGGTCGAGAGGGCAGCTCGGGTCGTCGGATTTATGTTTCTCGATGATGCCGATTCGCCCGTTGGTCCCCTCGTGGGGTCGACTGTCAGGGATGGATTGCCGATGTCTTCTATATATAGAAGGATTGGCGTAGGGCCCTGGCATGATTGGCTGTATTTGCTAACAGGGCGAGGCACAACCGTTTGTCCCCGCCTATAAATTGCCTGCTGCTTTTTTACCCGTTTTCAGTAGGGTGACTTCTTGAGTTTGACCCACTAGAATGCATGCCCTTGATTCTGGGGTCGGAAACGGCCGGCTAACGTCTGTGCAACGAGGAATATCCATGCAAGTTTCTGTTGAAAATACTTCTGCTCTTGAGCGCCGCATGAGCATCACCGTGCCGGCTGAGCGCATCGAGACTCAGGTCAACAAGCGTCTGCAGCAGACTGCCCAAAAGGCCAAGATTGCTGGCTTCCGTCCAGGCAAAGTGCCAATGAGTGAAATCAAGCGCCGTTTTGGTGCTGATGCACGTCAAGAAGCGGTCGGCGACGTGATCCAGTCCTCCTTCTACGAAGCTGTTGTCGAGCAGAAGCTGAACCCGGCTGGCGCTCCTTCGATCGAGCCGAAATCGCTGGAAGCCGGCAAAGACCTGGAATACGTCGCGATTTTCGAAGTGTTCCCTGAGTTCACCGTTGCCGGTTTCGAAGGTATCGCGGTTGAGCGCCTGAGCGCTGACGTGGCTGATGCCGATCTTGACAAGATGCTGGAAGTCCTGCGCAAGCAGAACACCCGTTTCGAAGTGGCTGATCGTGCTGCTCAAAACGAAGACCAGCTGAACATCGATTTCGTTGGCAAGGTCGACGGTGAAGTGTTCGCTGGCGGTTCCGCCAAAGGTACTCAGCTGGTGCTGGGTTCCGGCCGCATGATCCCTGGTTTTGAAGACGGTCTGGTTGGCGCTAAAGCCGGCGAAGAGCGCGTTCTGAACCTGACCTTCCCAGAGGACTATCAGAACCTCGACCTGGCAGGCAAAACCGCTGAGTTCACCGTTACCGTGAACACTGTTTCCGAGCCAAAGCTGCCAGAACTGAGCGAAGAATTCTTCGCTCAATTCGGCATCAAGGAAACCGGTCTGGAAGGCTTCCGCACCGAAGTTCGCAAGAACATGGAGCGTGAACTGCGTCAGGCGATCAAATCCAAGGTCAAGAATCAGGTAATGGACGGTCTGCTGGCCACCAACCCGATCGAAGTGCCTAAGGCTCTGCTGTCCAACGAAGTTGACCGTCTGCGCGTGCAGGCTGTTCAGCAGTTCGGTGGCAACATCAAGCCTGAGCAACTGCCGGCCGAGCTGTTCGAAGAGCAAGCCAAGCGCCGCGTTGTGCTGGGTCTGATCGTGGCTGAAGTGGTCAAGCAATTCGACCTCAAGCCTGACGAAGCCCGCGTTCGTGAAATGATTCAGGAAATGGCTTCGGCTTACCAAGAGCCTGAGCAGGTTGTGTCCTGGTACTACAAGAATGACCAGCAGCTGAACGAAGTCCGTTCGGTTGTGCTGGAAGAGCAAGTTGTGGATACTGTTCTGCAGAAAGCTAGCGTGACCGACAAAGCGGTCTCTTACGAAGAAGCAGTCAAGCCGGTAGAAGCTCCACAAGCCGACTGATCGCTTTTGCGGTAAGAAGTACACACCATAAGCCAGCCTTCGTGCTGGTTTATGCGTATTCAAGACATAACTATTTGGGAGTGACTGCAAGACATGTCCCGCAATTCTTATTATCAGCAGAGCTCTGACATCCAGGCCGCAGGCGGCCTGGTCCCGATGGTTATCGAGCAGTCCGCCCGTGGCGAACGTGCCTATGACATCTACTCGCGCCTGTTGAAGGAGCGAGTGATCTTCCTGGTGGGTCCGGTAGAAGACTACATGGCCAACCTGGTTGCGGCGCAACTGCTGTTCCTTGAAGCGGAAAACCCGGACAAGGACATCCATCTTTACATCAACTCACCAGGTGGTTCGGTGACTGCAGGCATGTCGATCTACGACACCATGCAGTTCATCAAGCCAGACGTTTCCACCACCTGTATCGGTCAGGCCTGCAGCATGGGCGCCTTTCTGCTCGCTGGTGGTGCGGCCGGCAAGCGTTTCTGCCTGCCGAACTCGCGCATGATGATTCACCAGCCGTTGGGCGGCTTCCAGGGTCAGGCGTCGGATATCGACATCCATGCCAAGGAAATCCTCCACATCCGTTCGCGTCTGAACCAGCTGTTGGCTCATCACACCGGTCAAAGCCTCGAAACCATCGAGCGCGATACCGAGCGCGACAACTTCATGAGCGCAGAGCGTGCGGCTGAGTACGGCCTGATCGACTCCGTGATCGACAAGCGTAAAATGCCCGCCTAAGCAGCCCAAATGTAGGTGGTCGGGTTAACTGACCGCCTGCGGACTTGAAAAAGCCCGCAATAGCCTTCATCTTGTGTTGCAAGCCTATCGGATTTGGATCGATCGAATGACTGACACCCGCAACGGCGAGGACAACGGCAAACTGCTCTATTGCTCCTTCTGTGGCAAAAGCCAGCATGAAGTGCGCAAATTGATTGCCGGCCCCTCGGTCTTTATCTGCGACGAGTGCGTCGACCTGTGCAATGACATCATCCGTGAGGAGGTGCAGGAAGCCCAGGCCGAAAGCAGCGCGCATAAATTGCCTTCGCCTAAAGAAATCAGCGGCATCCTTGATCAGTACGTGATTGGTCAGGAACGTGCGAAAAAGGTTCTGGCCGTAGCGGTGTACAACCACTACAAGCGCCTGAATCAGCGTGACAAAAAGAATGACGACGTCGAACTTGGCAAAAGCAACATTTTGCTGATCGGCCCGACAGGCTCGGGTAAAACCCTGCTTGCCGAAACACTGGCCCGCTTGCTGAACGTTCCGTTCACCATTGCCGACGCAACCACCCTTACCGAGGCGGGTTACGTGGGTGAAGATGTCGAGAACATCATTCAGAAACTGCTGCAGAAGTGCGATTACGACGTAGAAAAGGCCCAAATGGGCATTGTCTACATCGATGAGATCGACAAAATCTCGCGCAAGTCTGACAACCCGTCGATCACCCGGGACGTTTCCGGTGAAGGCGTGCAGCAGGCCCTGCTCAAGTTGATCGAAGGCACGGTCGCTTCCGTTCCGCCTCAAGGTGGTCGCAAGCATCCGCAGCAGGAATTTCTTCAGGTCGACACCCGTAACATCTTGTTCATCTGCGGTG
The DNA here is from genome assembly GCF_054897985.1 of Pseudomonas sp. LB3P25. Lineage (NCBI taxonomy): Bacteria > Pseudomonadati > Pseudomonadota > Gammaproteobacteria > Pseudomonadales > Pseudomonadaceae > Pseudomonas > Pseudomonas sp. LB3P25. Next base: position 2,273,816 of record NZ_CM142711.1, read on the forward strand.
GTGCATTCTCCGGTCTGGAAAAGGTTATTCAAAACCGTTCCACCCGTGGCGGCATTGGCTTCAACGCAGAAGTGCGCAGCAAGGAAGAAGGCAAGAAAGTCGGTGAGTCCCTGCGTGAAGTCGAGCCTGACGATCTGGTCAAGTTCGGTCTGATCCCGGAATTCGTCGGTCGTCTGCCGGTACTTGCCACGCTGGACGAGCTTGATGAGGCTGCGTTGATGCAGATTCTCACCGAGCCGAAAAATGCTCTGACCAAACAGTATGCCAAGCTGTTCGAGATGGAAGGTGTAGACCTGGAGTTCCGGGCCGACGCTCTGAAATCGGTCGCCAAACGTGCCCTGGAACGCAAGACCGGTGCTCGTGGGCTGCGTTCGATTCTCGAAGGTGTATTGCTCGACACTATGTATGAAATCCCCTCGCAATCCGAGGTGAGTAAAGTAGTGATCGACGAAAGCGTTATAGAAGGCAAGTCCAAGCCACTGTATATCTACGAAAACAGTGAGCCGGCTGCCAAGGCAGCGCCAGACGCTTAAGCGTCACGCTGCTGGAATAAAGAAGGGGCCTTCGGGCCCCTTTGCTTTTTGCGCGTTTTAACACCTTCTTTAAGCTTGTTTTTTTTGAAGGTAGCCCCCATCTTGGTTTCAAGCTCACTTCCATCTGTTTACGGCCTTATGGCCGCCGTAGAGGCGAAATCATGAAGACAACCATCGAATTGCCTCTCCTGCCATTGCGTGATGTTGTGGTTTATCCGCACATGGTTATCCCGCTGTTCGTGGGGCGCGAGAAATCCATCGAAGCCCTCGAGGCAGCGATGACGGGCGACAAGCAGATCCTTCTGCTGGCTCAGAGAAACCCTGCTGACGACGATCCCGGTGAAGATGCACTTTATCGCGTAGGTACCATTGCTACCGTTCTGCAGCTGCTCAAGCTGCCTGACGGCACGGTCAAGGTTTTGGTCGAAGGTGAGCAGCGGGGCGCCGTTGAGCGTTTCAGCGAAGTGGACGGCCACTGCCGTGCCGAAGTCTCATTGATCGACGAAGTCGACGCGCCAGAGCGCGAGTCGGAAGTGTTCGTCCGCAGCCTGCTGGCTCAGTTCGAACAATACGTGCAGCTGGGCAAGAAAGTCCCCGCTGAAGTCCTGTCGTCGCTCAACAGCATTGACGAGCCAGGCCGCCTGGTCGACACCATGGCCGCGCACATGGCCCTGAAGATCGAGCAGAAGCAGGAAATCCTTGAAATCATCGATTTGTCGGCCCGGGTCGAGCACGTTCTGGCGTTGCTGGATGCCGAGATCGACCTGTTGCAAGTCGAAAAACGCATTCGTGGTCGCGTCAAAAAACAAATGGAGCGCAGTCAGCGCGAGTACTACCTGAATGAGCAGATGAAGGCCATTCAGAAAGAACTCGGCGACAGCGACGAAGGCCACAACGAAATCGAAGACCTGAAAAAGCGCATCGATGCCGCCGGTCTGCCGAAAGATGCCTTGGCAAAAGCCCAGGGTGAACTGAACAAGTTAAAACAAATGTCGCCAATGTCTGCGGAAGCGACCGTGGTGCGCTCGTATATTGACTGGCTGGTTCAGGTGCCGTGGAAGGCGCAGAGCAAAGTGCGTCTGGATCTGGCGCGCGCTGAAGACATTCTCGATGCAGACCACTATGGTCTGGAAGAAGTCAAAGAGCGGATCCTTGAATACCTCGCCGTGCAAAAGCGCGTGAAGAAAATTCGTGGTCCGGTGTTGTGCCTGGTCGGTCCTCCAGGGGTGGGTAAAACCTCTCTGGCGGAGTCGATTGCTCACGCCACCAACCGAAAATTCGTCCGCATGGCCCTCGGTGGTGTGCGTGATGAAGCGGAAATTCGTGGTCATCGCCGTACTTATATTGGTTCGATGCCAGGAAGATTGATTCAAAAGATGACAAAGGTGGGCGTCCGCAACCCGCTGTTCCTGCTCGATGAAATCGACAAAATGGGCAGTGACATGCGTGGCGATCCGGCGTCGGCGTTGCTGGAAGTGCTTGATCCTGAGCAGAACCACAACTTCAACGATCACTATCTGGAAGTCGACTACGACTTGTCCGATGTGATGTTCCTTTGCACCTCGAACTCCATGAATATTCCACCGGCGCTGCTGGACCGGATGGAAGTGATTCGTCTGCCGGGTTACACCGAAGACGAAAAGATCAACATCGCCGTCAAATACCTTTCGCCAAAGCAGATTACGGCTAACGGCTTGAAAAAAGGCGAGCTGGAATTCGACGCCGAAGCGATCCGCGACATCATCCGCTACTACACCCGCGAAGCCGGTGTACGTGGGCTGGAGCGCCAGATTGCCAAGGTTTGCCGCAAGGCGGTCAAAGAGCATTCAATGGAGAAGCGCTTCTCGGTGAAGGTCACTGCCGAGATGCTGGAACACTTCCTGGGCGTGCGCAAATTCCGCTACGGTCTGGCCGAATCGCAGGATCAGATCGGTCAGGTCACCGGGCTGGCGTGGACTCAGGTGGGTGGCGAATTGCTGACCATCGAAGCTGCCGTCGTTCCGGGTAAAGGCCAGTTGATCAAGACAGGCTCTTTGGGTGACGTCATGGTCGAATCGATCACTGCGGCCCTGACCGTTGTTCGCAGTCGCGCGAAGAGCCTGGGGATTCCCCTGGACTTCCACGAGAAGCGCGATACGCACATCCATATGCCGGAAGGGGCAACCCCGAAGGACGGCCCTAGCGCCGGTGTGGGCATGTGCACGGCTCTGGTGTCGGCATTGACCGGGATCCCTGTGCGCGCGGACGTCGCCATGACTGGCGAAATTACGTTGCGTGGTCAGGTGCTGGCGATTGGCGGTTTGAAAGAAAAACTGCTTGCTGCTCACCGTGGCGGAATCAAGACGGTGATCATTCCTGAAGAGAACGTACGCGATCTGAAGGAAATTCCTGACAATATCAAGCAAGATCTGCAGATTAAACCCGTTAAATGGATTGACGAAGTCCTGCAAATTGCGCTGCAATACGCGCCGGAGCCCTTGCCAGATGTAGCTCCAGAGATAGTTGCAAAGGATGAAAAACGCGAGTCTGACTCTAAGGAAAGAATTAGCACGCATTAGTACGTATTTGCCTGGGGGGCTTCCTTGACAGCTTTTTAGAGCCCTTGTTATAAAGCGGCTCTTAAGTGTCTGTAGGCCATTCAGCACTCGTTTTTGCTTTCACCAAAAAACTTAGAATCATACTCAAATAGATATAAGGGGACTTAGAGTGAACAAGTCGGAACTGATTGATGCTATCGCTGCATCCGCTGATATCCCGAAAGCTGCTGCTGGCCGTGCGCTGGACGCTGTAATCGAATCCGTCACTGGCGCTCTCAAGGCGGGTGACTCTGTTGTTCTGGTCGGTTTCGGTACCTTCTCCGTCACTGATCGTCCAGCTCGCATTGGTCGTAACCCACAGACCGGTAAGACGCTGGAAATCGCAGCCGCTAAAAAACCAGGTTTCAAAGCCGGTAAAGCACTGAAAGAAGCTGTCAACTAAGTTCGATTCAGGTTTTTGCCTATCCGGGTCGGGGTCATGCCTGACCTGGCAGCGGAGCGGTAGTCCAGTCGGCGAGTCGCCGATCCGAGACACCGAGGCTCGCAAGTTCGAGTCATCGGTCCGCTCCGCCAGTTACGAGAAGGCGCATCCTCGGATGCGCCTTTCTTCTATCCGGATTCTACCCACGCTCCACGGTTGCCTAATTTTGAAGTTCAACCGTTTCTGGGGGACGCATGCTGCAGAATATCAGGGACAATTCACAAGGCTGGATTGCCAAGACCATTATCGGGGTCGTCGTTGCACTGATGGCTTTGACCGGTTTCGACGCCATCTTCAAGGCCACGACGCACAAAAATGATGCGGCCAAGGTCAATGGCGAAGAAATCAGCCAGAACGAGCTGAGCCAGGCGGTCGATATGCAACGCCGTCAGCTCATGCAACAGCTGGGCAAGGATTTCGATGCTTCCTTGCTCGACGAAAAAATGCTGCGCGAATCGGCCCTCAAAGGCCTGATCGATCGCAAGCTGCTGCTGCAAGGCGCAGAAAACTCGAAGTTCGCATTTTCCGAAGCTGCTTTGGACCAGGTGATCCTGCAAACGCCTGAATTCCAGGTGGATGGCAAGTTCAGTTCTGAGCGTTTCGACCAGGTTATTCGGCAACTTGGCTACAGCCGCATGCAATTCCGCCAGATGCTGGCTCAGGAAATGCTGATCGGCCAGCTGCGCGCTGGTCTGGCGGGTAGCGGTTTCGTCACCGACGCACAGGTTCTGGCATTCGCCCGTCTGGAAAAACAGACCCGCGATTTCGCTTCCCTGAACGTCAAGGCTGACCCGGCGGCTGTGAAGCTGACTGACGATGAAGTCAAAGCCTACTACGACGAACACGCCAAGGAATTTATGACACCGGATCAGGTGGTCATCGATTACCTCGAGTTGAAGAAGGCTTCCTTCTTTGATCAGGTCAGCGTCAAGGACGAAGACCTGCAAGCGGCGTATCAGAAAGAAACCGCGAACCTGTCCGAGCAACGCCGGGCCGCGCACATTCTGATCGAAGTGAACGACAAAGTGACCGAGGCGCAAGCCAAGGCCAAGATCGAAGAGATCCAGGCACGTCTGGCAAAAGGCGAGAAGTTCGAGGCTCTGGCCAAGGAATTCTCCCAGGACCCGGGTTCGGCCAACAACGGCGGCGACCTCGGCTTTGCCGGTCCTGGCGTCTACGATCCAGCCTTCGAAACAGCGCTGTATGCGTTGGCCAAGGATCAGGTCTCGGCGCCGGTTCGTACCGACTTCGGTTTCCATCTGATCAAGCTGTTGGGCGTGGAAGCACCTGAAGTGCCGACGCTCGCCAGCCTGAAAGACAAGCTGACACGTGAGCTGAAAACCCAGCAGGTCGAGCAGCGTTTCGTCGAGGCGACCAAGCAACTGGAAGATTCGTCGTTCGAAGCCTCCGATCTGGCTCAGCCGGCGCAGGACCTGAAGCTCACTGTTCATACGTCCAAGCCGTTCGGTCGTGAAGGTGGCGAAGGTGTTGCAGCCAACCGTGCCGTGGCCACTGCGGCGTTCAGCCCTGAAGTGCTGGATGAGGGTGCCAACAGCACCGCTATCGAGCTCGACCCGGAAACCGTGATCGTGCTGCGCGCCAAGGAGCACCTGAAGCCTGCGCAATTGCCGCTGGAAAGCGTTGCTGCCAGCATTCGCGTGCAATTGGCCAAGGAGCATGCCAGTGCTGCCGCCAAGACCAAGGCTGAAGAGCTGATTGTCAGCCTGCGCGATGGCAAGACTGCGCTGGACAAGGCGATCGACGGTCAGAGCTGGAAAGTGACCCAGGCAGCTACTCGTGGCCAGGAAGGGGTTGACCCAACCGTGCTGCAGGCGCTGTTCCGCATGCCGAAGCCTGCCGCCAAGGACAAGCCGACCTTCAGCAGCGTGACCCTGGCCGATGGCAGCCTGGTGATCGTGCGTCTGAACGGTGTGAACGAAGCCGCTGCGCCGACCGAAGAAGAGAAGGCTCAATACCGTCGCTTCCTCGCTTCGCGCATTGGCCAGCAAGACTTTGCGGCCTACCGCAAACTGCTGGAAAGCCAGGCTGAGATCAAACGCTTCTGATGCCTGACTGAGTTTTGCGCTACACAAAGACCCTGGCCGAAAGGCCGGGGTTTTTTTTTATGGATGAAACGAAAGCCGCGCGGGTTACCCGTCGCCTGAGTATTTACCGTGCGACTTTTTCCTGTAAATGACAGTCAGTAGACTTGTAACTGTTTTAAGACACTAATCGATACTCCGCTAAGCATCGATCTGTTGCACAATACGCCCCGGACCGTTTTCCTCAGGATGTTCAATGTTTAAATCATTTCCCATGCGTGTTGCAGGGCTGGCGTTGGTGCTGGCCGCCGCGGCCGGCTGCTCGTCGAAGAAAGCCCCTATCTACGAGCATGAGAACTTCGATGACTCCGGAACGTTTTCGCGCAGCTACCCGGTGACTGATGCGCAGACGTGCGAGGCCGCCCGTCGGGCGTTGCTCAGCCAAGGCTACATCATCACCAGCTCCGACCCGAAACTGGTCAGCGGACACAAAAGCTTCCAGCAGACCGGCGAGACCCACATGGAGATCAGCTTCAGTGTGGTCTGTGCCGATGATGGCAGTGAAGGGCACCACGCGACGATGTTCGCCAACGCCCTGCAGGACCGTTATGCGCTGAAGAAGACCAACAACTCCGCCAGCGTTGGTGTGGGCGTGTTGGGCTCGGTGTCAATGCCGATTGGCTCGTCCGACGACTCGATGGTCAAGGTTGCCAGCGAAACCGTATCGTCGCCCAAGTTTTACGAGCGTTTCTTCACCTTGGTGGAGTTGTTCCTCCCGCCGGAAGCGAAAAAGGCCGCGCACATCAAGGATAAGCCGAAACCCGATCTCGGCGTGCCTGAAGCCAAGGTCGCACCGGCTCCGTCGGCACCACCTGCGGCAGAACCTGCGCCGGCACCTGCCGAAGCTGCTCCAGCCGCCGCTGAGCCTGTTGCACCGCCGCCTGAAGCCGCTCCGATTGCTCCGGCCGGGAATGCCGAACCGGCAACGACCACGGAAACGGTCACTCCACCGCCCCAATCAAGCCTGCCTCCACCCACCGAGCCTATTTCGGCCATTCCTGTTTCAGGCCAATAATCGGGTTCTGGCACTGCGGGATCGGGTCAGACGACACCGATCCCGCAGCGGCTTTTAAATTGATCCACGTCAACCCAGGCCGTTGTCCTACGGCCTGTATCGAAAAAATCCTGTGATAAATTCCTGACGGCCTGCTACGTTTTATTAAGTAGCCGCTGAGCAGCGTGCCTGCGTCATTTTTCTTTCACGTGGGCACTTTATGCTCGGGGCGCTGGTCATTTATTCAGGCGTTTTTTTCAACGAGCTGTGGGGGATTCAAAATGGACGATTATCAAGAAGAGCTGCTCGAGTATCAGGCGTTTGAACTGGACCCGCTGGAACCGGCCGAAGACGCTACCGAGCTGTAAGCGTCAAGCGGATTGGCGATGGCTGCGGCGAAACTCGCCGGGAGTCTGGCCGCTCCAGCGTTTGAAGGCCCGCTGAAAGGCTTCGGCTGAGGCAAAGCCCAGCAGATAGGCGATTTCTCCGAACGCCAGTTCGGTATCGCGAATGTAGGTCATGGCCAGGTCGCGACGCGTGTCATTGAGGATCGCGCGAAATTGCGTGCCTTCCTCGGCGAGTTTGCGGCGCAAGGTCCAGGTCGGCAGCTTCAGGCGTGCCGCCACTTCTTCCAGGTCGGGTTCCCGGCCACCATTGAGCAATGGCCCCAGTAACTGAGTGATGCGTTCACGCAGGCTGCGGGTGCGTGTCAGTTGCTCCAGTTCCCGTTCGCACAGTTGCAGCAAGTGTCGCCAGGTGCTCGGGCAGTGTTCCGGATTGCGCTGGGCGAGGCTGGTAAGGCTCAAACGCAGTTGATTGTGTTCGCAGCCAAACTGGATCGGGCCGTCGCCCAGCACGTCATAAGCCGTTCGGTAATCCGGCTCATCGAACTCGATCTCGATGCGTTCGGCCCGCAACGGAGCAGGGCTTATGCTGGACAATTGCTGCAACCAGCCAGCGATGATCGAATCCACCACGAAGCGGTTGTAGGCGTTGTAAGGGCTGATGGAATAGAACCGCAGCCAGGCACCTTGGGCGTCTTCGTGAAAACTCGATTGACCGCGATAGTTGGAGCCATACAAGGCTTCGAAGCGAATCAGGCAGCGTGCGGCCTCTCGCACCGTTGGCGCCTGAGCGGCGGTGACCCCGGCGAGACCGGTCTGGCTCAGGCGACTGAGCTGACCCATGCGCAAGCCAAGTGCCGGGTTGTCGGTCAGTTGAATGGCGCTGTGGCCCAGGCGCATGTAACGCGGGATCGAGAGCCGGGCGCCTGCTTCACTCAGGCGAGCCGCGTCGAGGCCGTATTGTTCGAGCAGCGGTTGAGGGTCTACACCGTGGCTGCGCACGGCGTCGGCCAGGCTATGAACAAAGCCGACCGACAGATCCCCGAGGCGCATCGGCAACGGTTTCATGGGTTACAACCAGAGGTTCAGCAAGCGCGCGCCACGGACATTGCCGTCGGTGAACTGTTGCCCGTTGCTGCTGAGAAAACTTTGACCGGCGCTGCCCTGATCCCAGAACTGACCGCGCAGGAACACGCTCATGCCGGCGATTGCCTGGCTGCTGGGCGGTTGAGCGGTGAGTGTCAGACGATGCCAGGCCTGGCCTTCGCTGAGTTCCCCGGCCTTGAGGCTGACGGAGCCAGGCGTCGACAGCCCCTTGTAACCGCTCCACGGTTTGTCCCAGGTGCCGCGCCCGGGCACAAACGCCGGGACCGCGACGAACTGCGCACCCTGGTCGTCGAGCTTGCGGTAATTGTCCGGGTACCAGCTGTCGCTGCCGATCAGCACACCCAGGCGTCCGGCCGGGGTGTCGACGACGTTGAGCGTATGCTCGCCATTGGCGGCGATGACTTCATGTTCATCGAAAATCGGATGCATCTGGCGCTGGGGCTGGCCGATCGGCAGGCCATCGCGACCGAACACCACGCTGCTGTTGTACAACGCGCCGCGGCCGATTTTCAGGGTGCCGTCGATGATGCTGGGCTCGGGTAGCACGATGGAGCCCGCCACCAATGTCACGTGGAATTCTTTCGCCAGACCACCAAACAGTGCCTGGTAGTCCTTGGCCATGCCTTTGGCTTTCATGCGCAGGTGCGCATCGTCCAGACGGCTGTCGCCCGTGGCGCTGATCAGTGCGCGGACGAACTTCAGTGGGTTACTGACCGCCAGCCAGTTCATGGCTTCCTTGAGTGTGGTGGCCTGATACAGCTCATCTTTCTCGCCGCTGACCATCAACCAGGTGCCGACATGTTCGGGCAAGACGACGATGGTTTTTTCATTCAGCAGGCCCTGATCCTGGGCCTTCTGCAAATAGGCCGCCAGCTTGCGGTGCAAGCGTTCGGGGCTTTGATAGTCGGTGGGGAACAGCTCGGGCTGGACGCCCAGCAAATTGCCGCGATCAGCGGGTATACCTTGGTCGACCGCTAGGTTGATGCGCAGGTCCGACAGGTAATGACCCACCGGACGGTCCGCGGCCCACATGGCGTAGGTCGTAAGGGCGGCAATCAATGCCATGGAGAAGGTCAGGTACAGAAGTTTGCGCATGGGGAAACAGTCAACGGCCGCGTGCAGGGTTCGCGACTAGGGTAGGGCCCATGCCGGCACTTGCCAAGGGGCGCTGCGCATTTGGATCAATAAGTTGTCAGTTACGGTCATTGAGTGGCGGCGGCGCGACTCTTAGTCTGTCCAACATGACTGACGGGGGCCGAAGAGCTCCTGCACTTTTTCCGTGATCGCTCGATGTGGAGTTACCGATGGCCGCCGTTCATTACCCGCACCTGTTGGCCCCGCTGGACCTGGGTTTTACCACGCTGCGCAACCGTACCCTGATGGGTTCGATGCACACCGGTCTTGAGGAAAAGCCCGGCGGTTTCGAGCGCATGGCGGCGTACTTCGCCGAACGTGCCCGGGGCGGCGTTGGCCTGATGGTCACCGGTGGTATTGGCCCGAACGATGAGGGCGGGGTGTACTCCGGCGCGGCCAAACTGACCACCGAGGACGAAGCGCTCAAGCACCGGATCGTCACCCGCGCGGTGCACGAGGCAGGCGGCAAGATCTGCATGCAGATCCTTCACGCCGGACGTTATGCCTACAGCCCGAAACAGGTGGCACCGAGCGCCATTCAGGCGCCGATCAACCCGTTCAAGCCTAAAGAGCTGGACGAGGAAGGCATCGAGAAGCAGATCAGCGATTTCGTCACCTGTTCGACCCTGGCGCAACAGGCCGAGTACGACGGCGTCGAGATCATGGGCTCCGAAGGTTATTTCATTAACCAGTTCCTCGCCGCCCATACCAACCACCGTACTGACCGCTGGGGCGGCAGCTATGAAAACCGCATGCGCCTGCCGGTGGAAATCGTCCGCCGGGTGCGCGAAGCGGTAGGCCCGAATTTCATTATTATCTTCCGCCTGTCGATGCTCGATCTGGTGGAAGGCGGCAGCAGCTGGGAAGAAATCGTGCAGTTGGCCAAGGCCATCGAGCAGGCCGGTGCGACCATCATCAACACCGGTATCGGCTGGCACGAAGCGCGGATTCCGACCATCGCCACCAAAGTGCCGCGCGGTGCGTTCAGCAAGGTCACGGCCAAGCTGCGGGGTTCGGTAAGCATTCCGCTGATCACCACCAACCGCATCAATACCCCGGAAGTGGCCGAGCAGATTCTGGCCGAAGGCGATGCCGACATGGTGTCCATGGCTCGGCCGTTCCTCGCCGACCCGGACTTCGTCAACAAGGCTGCTGCCGGTCGTGCCGATGAAATCAACACCTGCATCGGTTGCAACCAGGCGTGTCTGGATCACACCTTCGGCGGCAAGTTGACCAGTTGCCTGGTGAACCCGCGCGCCTGTCATGAAACCGAACTCAACTACCTGACGGTGCAGCAGATCAAGAAAATCGCGGTGGTCGGTGCCGGCCCTGCGGGTTTGTCCGCGGCGACTGTGGCCGCCGAGCGGGGTCATCAGGTGACGCTGTTCGATTCGGCGAGTGAAATCGGTGGCCAGTTCAACATCGCCAAGCGTGTGCCGGGCAAAGAAGAGTTCTTCGAAACCCTGCGTTATTTCAACCGCAAACTGCAGACCACCCATGTTGAGGTGTGCCTGAACACCCGCGTCGACGTCGCGCAGCTGGTCGAAGGCGGTTACGACGAGATCATCCTCGCCACCGGCATCGCCCCAAGAACCCCAGCAATTCCGGGTGTCGAGAACGCCAAGGTGCTGAGCTACCTGGACGTAATCCTTGAGCGCAAACCGGTGGGCAAGCGCGTCGCGGTGATCGGCGCCGGTGGTATCGGATTCGATGTCTCGGAGTTCCTGGTTCACCAGGGTGTGGCCACCAGCCAGAACCGCGAGGCGTTCTGGAAGGAGTGGGGCATCGACACGCATCTGCAAGCGCGCGGCGGTGTCGCCGGCATCCAGGCTGAACCTCATGCACCGGCTCGTGACGTGTTCCTGCTGCAGCGCAAGAAGTCCAAGGTCGGCGACGGCCTGGGCAAGACCACCGGCTGGATTCACCGCACCGGTCTGAAGAACAAACAGGTGCAGATGCTCAACAGCGTCGAGTACCTGAAGATCGACGACGAAGGTTTGCACATCCGCATCGGCGAAACCGGTGAGCCGCAAGTGCTGCCGGTGGACAACATCGTGATCTGCGCCGGGCAGGATCCGCTGCGTGAATTGCAGGAGGGACTGGTGGCGGCCGGGCAGAACGTGCATTTGATTGGCGGCGCGGATGTGGCGGCGGAGCTGGATGCCAAGCGCGCGATCAACCAGGGTTCGCGATTGGCGGCTGAGTTGTAATTCGCAGGTCTAGCGTGCCAATGGCTTTCGCGAGCAGGCTCGCTCCCACAATGGTTTTGTGTCGAACATGGAACCTGTGGGAGCGAGCCTGCTCGCGATGGCTGCCAATGAGCGACTAGAATGCTGGCTCTTTACCCAGAGCCAGCATCGATGCTACTCCCTCCCAACACCTGGCTCCCCCAAGCCCCACTCGAACCCCTTCACCTCGACTGGCTCACCTCAGCCGGCATCGAAGTCGCGATCCTGCGCCTTGACCAAATCGACCCGCTGATCAGTGGCAACAAGTGGTTCAAACTCATCGAGCACCTGAAAGCCGCTGACCGGATCGGTGCCAAAGGCATCATCAGTCTGGGCGGTGCCCACTCCAATCATCTGCACGCACTGGCGGCGGCGGGCAAACGTTTCGGTTTTAGCACCGTTGGACTGCTGCGTGGTCATCCGCAAGAAACGCCGACGGTGAAAGACTTGCAGGCGTTCGGTATGCAGTTGCATTGGCTGGGTTATGGCGGTTATCGAGCGCGGCTCGAGCCGGGTTTCTGGTTACCATGGCAGGCGCTGTACCCCGATTTGCATCCGGTGCCGGAAGGTGGCGGCGGTTTGCAGGGAGCAAAGGGCTGCGTGCCGCTGAGGACAATGGTCAGCGAGCAACTGAACGGTCTTGGCTGGAGCGACTACGACGGCTGGTGGCTGGCCTGCGGAACGGGCACGACCCTGGCCGGTCTGGTGCTGGCCGAAGCAGGTGAACATCCGGTGTACGGTGCGCTGGCGGTGCCCGACGATCATGGGGTTGCGCAGCAGGTCGAGTCGATTGTGCAGGAGGCGGGTTTACAGAATCGCGCTTATGAATGGTTCGACGCCAGCCGTGGCGGCTTTGCCAAAGTCGATCCGCAGTTGCTCGAATTCATCGATCAGGCCGAACAGGCCAGCGGCATTCCCCTCGAACCGCTGTACACCGGCAAAGCCCTGTTGGCGCTCAAGCAGCAAGTCGAAGCCGGAAGATTCGAAAAGGGCACGCGCCTGATTTTCATCCATACCGGCGGTTTGCAGGGCCGCCGAGGATTTCGATAAGTACGCCATCCCTGTAGCAGCTGGCGAAGCCTGCGTTCGGCGGCGAAGCCGTCGTGAATCCATCTGCCTCGGTTCACTTGACGCACCGCGTTGACTGATTTTACGACGGCTTCGCCAGCTGCTATGTATGGACTCGCCCCCACGTTCAACCCGCTTTTAAACACTGCTACCCGGTTGCATCTATGTATGAGGCCTGTTCGAGGAAGCCTTCAACGGCTTCTGGCCAACATTGGGTAAGCTCGCGGTATGCCGATTACAGTAAGGCCTCAAGGGCCAGTAGCAGCTTAGGCATCAATCCGCGACGGTCTGACCTGGGGTCAATGTTCTTAGCATGGGTTGGAGCGGCTTAACGCCCCGGTGGCAGAACTCTGTTATCAGTGACTCATCGCAGCCTCCTGGCCAGTGCCCGGCTGGCGACGATAAGTCTGGTCGTTTTGCAATAGCACCCAGAGGATGCGCAGGTTGCGGTTGGCCAAGCGCACCGCCGCCTCCTTGCGACCCAGGCGGGATATCCAACGCTGGAGACGTTGGTCGTCCGGCTGCTGTGAATCGGGTCGTAGCTGTCTTAAAACGGCATGGGCACCCTGGATCGTCAGACTGCGCAAGTAAGCATCGCCATGCTTGCTCATCTTGCCCAACCGGACCTTCTCGCCGCTGCTGTGCTGGCTGGGCACCAACCCGAAGTAGGCGGCGAACAAGCGGGCGTTGGCGAAGCGTTCAGGCTCGGTCTGCTTGGCCAACAACGCCGTGGCGATGATCGGACCAACGCCGCGCACCGTCATCAGCCGCTTCGCCGTCTCGTCCGCCTTCGCGGCTGTTTCCAGCCGACCAGTCAGCACGTTGACGCGTTCGCCCAGTTGACTCCATTCGCCCAGCAGTTCGGCGATCAGTTCGCGCAGCAAATCGGGCAACGGTTGGGTGGTATCTTCCAGTACCCGAGGCACGAGCTGGCTGATAGCTATTTCGCCCTGCGCCATGGCCACACCGTGTTCCAGCAGTAAACCGCGCATCTGATTGCCGACCGCAGTACGTCGCCGTACATATCCCTGCCGGGCCCTGTGCAGAGCCTGCATCGCCAGCGCCGCCGCACTCTTGAGCGGTACAGATGAGATCTTGCAATCGCGGCCTGCGCGCAAGATAGCCAATGCATCGTTGCGATCATTTTTCGGGCCGCTGCGATGATTGGCAACCAACTGGGCCGGCAGGATGCGCACTGGATTACCCTGCGTTTGCAGCAACCGCGCCCACGCCTGAGCGCCTGGCCCGGTTTCCACCAACACCGTCACGCTCACTGGTAGCTTATGAAGAAATACCTGAAAGGCCTCGCGTGACTTGATTCGATCCTCGAATATCACCTGACCGAGGGCATCCTCCCCGGCCACTTGAAAGACCCTTTTGGCAAGATCCACCGCAACTGTGGTGCATGCCGCCGCATCGGCTGACAAAGACTGGTTGATCGTCGTATGCTTTTTCATGGCCTCGCCCTCGCTGTCGTTGGCTTCTATAAGAATGCCACCGTGGCGCACAGACGCCTCGGCTTGGGCGAGTCCATTCAATTACAGGGCTGTGTTCAGCCGCGCTTAGGCATCATCCTCAGCAAGGTGTTATCGCCGACTACGTAGTGGTGATAAATCCCCGCCACGGCGTGCAGGCCAATCAGCCAGTAACCAAGGGTGCCGCCGAGTTCATGCCAACCCTGTATCTGCTTGGCCAACGCCTTGTCCTCCGCGACCAGCAACGGCAGGTCGAAGCCGAAGAACATCACTTGGTGACCCTTGGCGCTGGTGACCAGCCAGCCCAGGATCGGCATGGCGATCATGAAAATGTACAGCGCCCAGTGCATCAATTTGGCCAGCACGGTCTGCCAGTGAGGCGAGGCCGGGAAGATTTGCGGTGCCGGGCCCAGACTGCGAGCGACCAGCCGCAGCCAAACCAGGACAAACACCAACAAACCCAGCATGAAGTGCGATTCGGTGATCAGCGTCCGGCCGCCACTGCCTTTTGGAAAGATTCCGCGAAATTCGATACAGGCGTAAACCAGCGCCAGCAGGACCAGCATCAACCAATGCAGCGCGATCGATACGGTGCTGTAGCGTGAATCGGAATTCTTCCAGGGCATACGGTATTCCTCACAGGTCAGGTCCAGACCACCGTTCTTGTTCGACGGTGTGCTTTAACTGTAATCCGCTTACTTTCTTTCTGCTTGAGTTGAGTCAGTTTTTTTTACCTGATGTCGTCAGTAATATGCGGACATTGCATCAGCGTCTGCCGGGTCACATAGATTCACCTGTGCAGCGGTTGTAAGTTGTAGATGTCTAGCGGTAATGAGGGAGTTTTTAGTAAGGGTGTAACTGTTTGTTGTTTATGTTTTGTGTTTAGACGGACTTTGCGCGGGTCAAAAAGTTGGTTATTGTTGGGCTGTAAAGTTTGTCAGGAAGACAAGCTGATTAAGTTCGAAAATCATAGGATTTTTCGAGCAGCTAAAGGAGTTTTTATGAGTCTTAAAATGACCAGTAATAACAAGCACTATGCTGGTGCTGTAAGAAAGATGATGGCTAAAGCACCGATCTCCAAACCAAAACCCAAACCACCCGTGACCAAGCCTCCTGTGAAACCACCGGTCAAGCCGACAGTGCCCGTGAAGCCACCGGTAAAACCGACAGTGCCTGTCAAGCCACCGGTAAAACCGACCGTACCCGTCAAGCCACCGGTCAAACCTGTCTTGCCCCCGGGGAAACCGCCAATCAAGCCTGCCAAGCCCGTGGGGACTGCCCGGCCGCCGCTGCAGTGGCCAACCCTCAACATCAACATTGATCCGATTGCCCTCATTAACCTGCTGAACACTCTCGGCAGCATTAAAAACGGTGACGGGACGACGTCCTTGCCCGATGGCAGTCTGATCAGCGCCGATAAAAACTCGGTGAAACGCCCGGACGGTATTATCCAGCACGCGGACGGAAGGGTAGAGTACCCGGACGGTCGCATCGTATGGCCGGATGAAACGATTGAATATCCGGATGGGCGCCTGGTCTGGAAGGATGGCACCGAACAGTACCCCGATGGCAGTATAAAGTATGCGGACGGCTCAATCTTTGATGCCGACGGTAATCAAATAAATGAAGAGTGAAGTTCGGATGGTTGGAAGGCGCTTTGATAGTTTTGTATCGGATGTTTAGTCGCAAATTAGAGCGTCGTTAATAACAGTTAGATTATAAAAAAACGCCGTACCCTTCCAGGGTTACGGCGTTTTTTATAGCCTCGATTTTATGCAGTCTGCGGCATCTCACCCTTGGCCAGGCGCTGGTTGATATTGGCGATCACTTCCGGCAAATCGGTGATGGTGTCGATCATGTAGTGCGGCCGCGAGCTTTCGAACAGGGCGTGGATGCGCTTGCGTTCGCTGGCCAGTTGGTCGCTGCCGAGGGCGCGGTAACCTTCGTAGTCCAGGCCCAGCGCATTACCCGAGCAAATCAGCGCCACGGTCCACATGCCGGCACGGCGACCTTCAAGAATGCCCGGCACGGTGTCGTCGATCTTCACGCAGGCCGCAACATCATCGATCCCGAGGGCGATCACGTTGGCCAGCGCCTGGGCCGGCCATGGGCGGCCGTTGGGCACTTCGTCGGTGGCAACCACGTGATCGGCGATGTAGCCGTTGGTGGCGGCCAGTTCGACAACTTTGTCCATGACCTGTTTCGGGTATCCGGAGCAGGAACCGATCTTGATCCCTTGCTGGCGCAGGTGGGCGATGGTGTCCAATGCGCCCGGAATCAATGCCGAGTGTTCGGCGATTTTCTCGATTTGCAGTGGCATGAAGCGCTTGTAGATGGCGGTGACGTCATCGTCGGTCGGCGTACGGCCGAACACCGCGCGATAACGCTCGGCCACTTCCGGCTGATCGCACAGGGTTCGGATGTGATCCCACTTGCCCATGCCCATCGGCCCGCGGGCTTCTTCGATGGACACCTGGACGTCGAACTCGGCGAAAGCTTCGACAAAAATCTGCGTCGGCGCGAAGGAGCCGAAGTCGACCACGGTACCGGCCCAGTCGAGGATGGCGGCTTGCAGCTTGGTTGGGTTTGCGTAGTTCATGTCTCAAATCCTGTATTGGGGAATGGTGATCCCTGTAGCAGCTGTCGAGCCCCAGCGAGGCTGCGTTCGGCTGCGAAGCAGTCGTAAACCCTGTCGACGCGGTTCACCTGAAACACCGATGTGGATGGTTTTACGACTGCTTCGCAGCCGAAGGCAGCCTCGCAGGCTCGACAGCTGCTACAGATCGTGGTGAGTCAGATGTCGAGGACTTCCATCTCGCGCAGCACTTCAGCCACCGCCGCCACGGCCGCGTGCATTTCGGCCTGGTTGACGTGCCCGATGCAGCCGACGCGGAAGGTTTCGACCTGGGTCAATTTGCCGGGGTAGAGAATGAAACCCTTGGCCTTGACGCGTTCGTAGAATTCCTTGAACTGGTAGCGTGGATCTTTCGGCGCATGAAAGGTGACGATAATCGGTGCCTGAATCGCGGCCGGAAGGAAGCTGCGCAGTCCGAGCTTGGCCATGTCATCGAGCAGCACCTGGCAGTTGTTGGCGTAGCGCTGATGCCGGGCGGGCAAACCACCTTCTTCGTTGTATTGCAGCAGGGCTTCGTGCAACGCCGCGACCACGTGGGTCGGCGGGGTGAAGCGCCACTGGCCGGTCTTGGCCATGTACGTGTGCTGATCGAAAAGGTCCATCGCCAGGGAATGTGAGTTACCGGCGGCATTCGCCAGCGCTTCTTTGCGAGCGAAGACAAAGCCCATTCCCGGCACGCCTTCCAGGCATTTGCCCGAAGCGGCGATCAGCGCGTCGAATGGCACCTGCTGCGCGTCGATCGGCAGCGCGCCGAAGGAGCTCATGGCGTCGATGATCAGGCGTTTGCCGTGTTGCGCGATGACGTGGGCGATTTCCGGCAGCGGGTTGAGGATGCCGGTGCTGGTTTCGCAGTGGATCAGCGCGACGTGGGTGATGCTGGCGTCGGCACGCAGCAGACGGTCAACGTCGGCGGCGGTGGTCGGTTCGTCTTCAGCGGTTTCAAAGGTGCTGAAGGAGCGGCCGAGGACTTCGCAGATTTTCGCCAGGCGTTTGCCGTAGGCGCCGTTGATCAGCACTAAAACGTTGCCATCGCGCGGCACCAGCGTGCCGATCGCCGCTTCGACCGCGAAGGTGCCGCTGCCTTGCAGGGGCACGCAGTGGTGGCTGTCGCCGCCGTTGATAATCGCCAGCAGTTGTTCGCACAGGCTGGCGGTCAGTTGATTGAAGCGGTCATCCCATGAACCCCAGTCGACCATCATCGCCTGACGGGTGCGGGCCGATGTGGTCAGTGGGCCGGGGGTGAGCAGGATGGGTTCGGCAGTACTCATTCTCGTGTCCTCGCAATCGATGGGATGAAGCTACGGGGCTTAAATTGCAATTTGCCGTTCTATCAATCAAATTGTTTGTTGTTATGCCAGCCATCAGTGAGGGTTATTCATGAACCTGTTCCAGCTCCGCGCATTCGATGCGGTGGCCCGTGAGGGCAGCTTCACCCGGGCCGCCGCGCGATTGTTCATCAGCCAACCGGCGGTCACCGGGCACATTAAGGCGCTGGAGGAGCATTACCAGATCACCCTGTTGCGGCGCACCGCACGACGGGTGGAGCTGACGGAGGAGGGCACCAAACTGGCCGCGATCACTCGGGCGATGTTCGGCCTGGCCGAAGAAGCGCAGGTGATGCTGGAAGCGAACCGACAGTTGCTGACTGGACGCCTGGAAGTGGCGGCGGACGGGCCGCACATGGTCATGCCGATGCTCGCCAGTTTGCGGGCGCGTTATCCGGGGATCACCGTGAATCTGCGGTTGGGTAATGCTCAGGAAACCCTGGCGGCGTTGTTGTCGGAGCATGCCGACGTGGCGGTGCTGACCGAGGTTGAGCCGCGCAAGGGGCTGCATTTGCAAGACTTAAGCGAATCTCGAATTTGTGCGTTGGTGCCCGACGGTCATCCCTGGGCGCAGATGTCCAAGGGGGTGCCGCTCAAGGCGCTGGATCAGGTGATCATGGTATTGCGCGAGCCAAGTTCGATCACCCGGCGCACCTTCGACGAGGCGTGCGCGGCGGCGTTGGTCAGTCCACGGGTGTTGCTGGAGCTGGACAGTCGCGAGGCGGTGACCGAAGCCGTCGCCGCAGAGTTGGGGGTTGGCGTGGTGTCGTCGGTGGAGGTCAGCCACGACCCGAGGGTGGTGGCGGTGCCGATACTTGGTGAAGGGTTGGTTAACCGACACATGATTGGCTGCATGGAACGGAGACGGGATTTGCGCTTGATACAGGCGTTTTTCGGGTTGGCGCCCACCCGATAAACCGAGGCGCGGCTTTCGCGAGCAGGTCGAATCGTCGCACCGTCGCTCCCACAGGGATTTTGTGAACGCTGGAGATACTCTGTGGGAGCGAGCCTGCTCGCGAAGGGGCCGGGCTTGCTTACGCCAGACTCTCGCGCACCATCTCCAGAAACGTCGCCACCACCCGCCGCGAACTCTGCTCGCGCAAGCACACCAACGTTTCCGTCAGCCGTCGCTTGCAATCAGTAATCGGCAACGCACACACCCGCGAATCTGCACCGAACTCGGCGGCCGATACAACGCCGACACCAATCCCCACGACCACCGCCTCACGCGCCGCTTCCCGACCTTCAACCTCAATCGCCGGCCGAATACGAAACCCCGCACCAGCCATTTCTTCTTCCAGCGTTTGCCGCGTCACCGAGCCGATTTCCCGCAGCACCAAAGGCGTGTCATCCAGATCCGCGAGGCAAATCGACTCGCGGTCGGCCCACGGATGATGGCGGGAAACGAACGCCACCATCGGGTCGTTGCGCAGCGGCAACGAGATCAGACGTTCGTCACTCACCTCCCGGCCCAACAACGCCAAGTCGGCCTGATAGTTGAACAGCCGAAACAGCGATTCATCGGTGTTACCGGTTTCGATCTTCACGCTGATGCCGGGATAGCGTTCGCAGAACCGCGCGATCTGCGGCAGCACATGCACCGGCGCATCCACCGCCAGAATCAGGCTGCCGGTCTGCAAGGCCCTGGAGTCATGCAAGAGCTCCTGCGCCTCGGCCTCGATAACGAACAATCGCTGGGTAATGCTCAGCAAACGCTCGCCCAGATCCGTCAGGCGTACCGAGCGTTTATTGCGGTGGAACAGCAGCACACCGAAACGCTCTTCGAGTTTGCGCACTTGGTCGGAAATCGCGGGCTGCGTGAGGAATAGCCGTTCGGCGGCTTTGGTAAAGCTTCCGTGCACCGCCACGGCATGGAAGGCTTTGAGCTGGGCGTGGGAAACCGACATCGAAACCTCCAGTAACAAGCTGAGCTTATATTGGAAATACGATAAATCGATTTCACTTATTAATCAGTAATTGTTTTTATCGGCCTCAGCCCCGGTGACTGGTCAGTCAAACAGCGTCGGCGGCCATGAGCCTGTGCGTGCAACAGCAGGACTCATCTGACCGATATCGCCTCAGGGAAGCTGCGATATCGAAGTGCTCAACAATAAAAAAACAGGCGTTATTTCTCAATTTCTGCCGGCACACTCACACCCTGAGGTCAGAACCACCATGAACAAGCATATCGGCACCATCAAGCGTTGGCGCGTGCAGATCTTCGCGATCACCTGGCTCGCTTACGCCGCGTTCTATTTCACCCGCAAAGCCTTTTCCGTGGCAAAACTGGGGATCGCCGAAGACCCCACCTTCATGCTCGACAAAATGGCCATGGCCAACCTCGACGCCATCTACCTGACGGCTTATGCCATCGGACAGTTCACCTGGGGCATCCTGGCCGATCGCTTTGGCCCCAGGGTCGTGGTGCTGGGCGGGTTGTTGATTTCAGCGGCGGCAGCCTTGGTAATGGGCAGTTTCGCAACGTTGCCAATCTTCGCCACCTGCATGCTGATTCAAGGGTTGGCGCAGTCCACCGGCTGGTCCGGGCTGTGCAAGAACCTCGGCAGTTTCTTTCCCTCCGAGCAACGCGGGCGGGTGCTGGGGTTGTGGAGTTCCTGCTACGCCTTTGGTGGGTTGGTGGCTTCGCCGTTTGCTGGCTGGTGGGCGTATACGCTGATCGGCACCTGGCATGCGGCGTTCTTTTCCAGTGCGGCGGTGGTTGGGCTGGTCGCCGTGCTGTTTTTTACTTTTCAACGCAACAAACCGGAAGACGTTGGCTTGCCGGCGGTGGAACCGGAACCGCAACTGACGGCGCAAGAGGCCGACGCGCAAAGCAAAATCAGCGTGCTGGAACCGTTTAAAGAAATTCTGCGCAACCGCACCGTGCTGGTTCTGGGCCTGGCGTACTTTCTGCTGAAACCGGCGCGCTACGCGATTCTGCTCTGGGGGCCGGTGATCGTCTTCGAGCAGATGCCCTCAGTGGGCAAGGTCGGCGCGGCAATCATTCCGACCGCGTTTGAGCTGGCCGGGTTGCTCGGGCCGATTCTGCTGGGCCTGGCCTCAGACAAACTGTTCGGCGCCCGGCGCATGCCGGCGTGTGTACTCAGCCTGTTGGCGTTGACCGTGACCCTGGCCTTGTTCATGGGCGCCCTGCATACCGGCAGCGTGATGCTGGTGGTGGCGCTGCTGTTCGTCATGGGCCTGACCCTGTACGGACCGGACTCGATGATCAGTGGCGCGGCCGCGATCGATTTCGGCACCGCCAAGGCGGGCGCCACAGCGGCCGGTTTCGTCAACGGTTGCGGCTCGGTCGGGGCGATTCTCGGCGGATTGCTGCCGGGCTACTTCGACTCGGTCACCGTGTTCATCGTCTTCGCTGGCTGCGCGTTGTTTTCGGCCCTGGTGCTGATCCCGCACTGGAACAGCCGCCCGGCTGGCCTGCGTGCCGAAAGCGCCTTCGTGCCTAACCAGCCGATCACCGTAAAACCTCTGCGTACTTAAGGATTGACCCATGAGACCTTTCTGGCTGGAACAGGCGCTGGCGGCCGAGTCCTGCGCGCCATGCGAACCCTTGGCGGGCGACACCCGCGCCGATGTCTGCATCGTCGGCGGCGGCTACACCGGGTTGTGGACCGCGATCATGCTCAAGGAACAGAACCCCGAGCTGGATGTGCTGCTGATCGAGGCTGATATCTGCGGCGCCGGCGCCAGTGGTCGCAACGGTGGCTGTGCACTGTCGTGGTCGGCCAAGTACTTCACGCTGGAAAGGTTGTTCGGCGTCGAAGAAGCCGTGCGATTGGTCAAGGAGTCCGAGCGCAGCATCCATGCCATCGGCGCCTTTTGCGAGCAGTACGCGGTGGACGCCGATTACCGCCTCGACGGTACGCTTTACACCGCCACCAACCGTGCCCAATGCGGCTCGACCGACGCCGTGATCGCGGCGCTGGAGCGCAATGGCATCAACTCGTTCACCCAAAGGCCGGTGGCCGATGTGCAACGCATGGCCGGTTCCAGCAAACATCTGGAAGGCTGGTTTTCCCCGGCGGCGGCCAGCGTGCAACCGGGCAAACTGGTGCGCGGCTTGCGCCGGGTTGCCTTGCAACTCGGCGTGAGGATTCACGAGCACACCGCCATGACCGGGCTGCAGGAGGGCAAGCCTGCGGGGATTCAAACCCCGAACGGCACCGTCCGCGCGGATCGCGTGGTGCTGGCGATGAACGCCTGGATGGCCCGGGCGTTTCCACAGTTCGAGCGCAGTGTGGCGATTGTTTCCAGCGACATGCTGATCACCGAGCCGCGACCCGATCTGCTTAACGAGATCGGTTTGACCAGCGGCGTCACTGTGCTCGACTCGCGGATTTTCGTGCACTACTACCACAATACCCCGGACGGCCGAATCATGCTCGGCAAGGGCGGCAACACCTTTGCTTACGGCGGGCGAATGTTGCCGGTGTTCGATCAGCCATCGCCCTATGCCGGTTTGTTGCAGCACAGCCTGAGCAAGTTCTTTCCGGCGTTTGCCGAGGTCAAGGTCGAGGCGACCTGGAACGGTCCGTCTGATCGTTCCGTCACCGGTTTGCCGTTCTTCGGTCAGATGAGTGCCAGCGGCAATGTGTTCTACGGTTTCGGGTACTCCGGCAGCGGGGTTGGCCCGTGTCATATGGGCGGGCAGATTCTCGCCGCGATGGTCCAGGGGCTGGACAACGCCTGGACCCGTTCGCCTCTGGTCAACGGCCCTTTGGGCTTGTTTCCGCCGGAACCGATTCGTTACCTCGGCTCACTGATGGTGCGCAACGCCATCCGCCGCAAGGAGCGCGCCGAGGATCACGGGCGCCGGCCACGGCATCTGGATGTGCGTCTGGCGAAGTTCGCGGCGGCGGCAGGCAAGGCCGACAAGGGCTGAGTGTCAGGGTGTGAGGTCCGAGCGATTGACCAGCCAATCGAGCAGCAAGTGGCTATCGCGGCGTGGCGCGGGAACAGACCGAGTGCGCGGGTGATGGCCCATGCCGACGCACAGCACCGGCCGGTCCGGGTCGCTGTCGAGAAAACTGATGAGGACGTCGCTGCCGGCCTTTGGCAGGCTGGACGGATCAATCCGACCGTCCGGCGCTGCAAGGGCGACCGGTAACCAGAGACCGACAGATTCAAGCGGATTCGCTTGCGCTGTTGGCCACAGCCTGACCTGTATTCGACCTCGATCATCCAGCGCCGCCGGATGCCCGGCCGGGCCAAGCACCCGGGCGGGTTGATAACCCGGGATGCTCGGCCTGGTCTGTCTGAGCACCGGCCTGAAGACCGTTGACCAGGGAATGGCGGTGAATTGATTGCGGTAATGGCGGACAGTGACGGGTTTGTCGGTGGCAAGAATCGAAGGTTGTTGCCCCTGATGTCGGGTTTCGGTGAGCAGCCATTGATCGTTGAAGTTCGACAGTGGATGTTCTGACACTTGTACAATCCGTGCGCTGCGCAGTGCGCTCTGGGTGCTTTGGCCGTGGATCTGCAGGTGCTGGCAACGCAGGCGCTCCAGTTGTCGTCGGCTCAACTGATCGCGATAGATGTGCTCGGGTGCGACACGTGCCATCACCGGCAATGGTTTGCTGACCGCGTGGTTGGCGGCTCCCTCGTCTGGGTTTTGCGAGCCACGGTTCCGGGCCTCCAGTCGTGAGGGAAAGGGCGGCGAATCATGGCGCTGGAACAACTCACTGATCACCGGCACGTCACTTTCTTCGGGCGCGTTGCCCTGGAAAGGCGTAAGGACCGGTTCCTGGGGGAAACTCAGGCTGTCATCGGCCAGGACCAGCACATGCCCGTCGCGCTGATGTTCGAAGTGATAGTGAATGCCTTCTTCTTCACACAGCCGTTGCAGCAATGCCAGATCGCTCTCCTCGTACTGAATGCAAAAAGGCCGGACGGGATAGTGTCCATTGGATAATTCGAAGCGATAGCTCCCCTCGGGCACCTCCTGTTCTTCCAGTAGTTGGCGCAGGATCATCGGTACGCTGAGGTGATGAAAGACGCGGCGTGAGCGCTGCCGGTCGAGCCATTGAAGGTAGGGCACCAGCACCAGTTTGTAGCCGATCCGGTGGGGGCCGCGATGCTCGCGACTGGCGCTGTGAAGTACGCCGTGAATACCCTGTCCCTCCATCAGGCTGAGGAATACCGGCTGTTGCAGCAATCGGTCGAGGTTCATGGCCGGTGCGAGGCCGATCACTTCGATGTCGAATCGATAGGGCTGGTTGAGGGCTTCTCGGCCACTGAACTGCAACACCTGCAAACTCAAATCGCCGTCGAGGAGTGTCAGGGTGAAGGGACTTTCCTTGTCGTTGTGCATCGAACGCGCTTCTGCCATGGAATACGGGCGCAGAGGGTACGAAACCACAGCCCTTTATGGTCACCGCAAATCGAAGTTTCAGAATCGCCCTACAACTACCGGTGAAGATGTCGATTCGTCATGCGGGTGAGCAGGGTGGAATTTTTGGTCGATTGCCAACTTTAGGGCGTATAAACTTGCGCCATGCGTCGGCCAATAGATGTCTCGGCGCCACAGATCAAGAGAGTGAGTAATGGGCGCACAGTGGAAGGTTAAACACAAAGAAGCGGCATCTAACGCCAAGGGCAAGATCTTCGGCAAACTGGTAAAAGAAATCACCATCGCTGCCCGTAACGGCGCCGATGTCACTACCAACGCGCACCTGCGTCTGGTGGTTGAACAGGCCAAGAAAGCCTCGATGCCCAAGGAAACCCTGGATCGCGCCATCAAAAAAGGCGCGGGTCTGCTGGGTGAGACCGTTCAGTACCATCGCGTGACTTACGAGGGTTTCGCTCCGCACCAAGTGCCGTTGATCGTCGAGTGCGTCACCGACAACATCAACCGCACCGTTGCTGAAATCCGCGTCGCGTTCCGCAAGGGCCAGTTGGGCGCTTCCGGTTCGGTCGCGTGGGACTTCAACCATGTCGGCATGATCGAGGCGTCCCCGGACAGCCCTGATGCCGATCCGGAAATGGCCGCCATCGAAGCCGGCGCCCAGGATTTCGAGCCGGGTGAAGAAGAGGGCACGACCCTGTTCCTGACCGAGCCTGCGGACCTGGACGCCGTGCAGAAAGCCCTGCCGGAGCAAGGTTTCACCGTGTTGTCGGCCAAGTTGGGTTACCAGCCGAAAAACCCGGTCAGCGGTCTGAGCGATGAGCAAATGGCTGAAGTTGAAGCCTTTCTCGAAGGCCTCGATAACCACGATGACGTGCAGGACATGTTTGTCGGGTTGGCCGGGTAATTTGCTTCGTCAGTGATACCGCCTTCGCGAGCAGGCTCGCTCCCACATCGAATGTGTGAATGCCACAGATCCAATGTGGGAGCGAGCCTGCTCGCGAATGACCGCGAAGCGGTCACTGGATATCAAGTAATCGCATTATCTCGCTGAACCCCGGTCGCGCCAGCACCTGCGGCTGGCAGCAGCGTTGCTGTAATGCCTCCAGCAGCCCCCGACCCTCATCGCTCAACCCCGAGTCGATCCGCTCCAACAATTCCCCCAGCAAAATACCAAACGCCCGCACTTCGATCCGTTGCAGCGCACGGCTTTCAAGGCTGTCCGAGGTGGCATGGAACGACGCAGCGCCGAAATCCCCCAGCAGGCAATCACCGTGCTCGTCCCACAGAATATTGTGGCCGTAGAGGTCACCGTGGGTGATGCCATGCTGGTGCAAATGCTCGGCTGCCGAGGCGATGCCACAAGCGATGCGCAATGCCACGCCAGCGCTGAACCGGGTGTCATTGGCGTAAACGTCGCGGGTACATGACGCCAGGCTCGGCAGCCCGGCCAGATTGCGATAGCTCGGATCGATCAGTTGCATCACCAGCCCGGCCTGGGCTTGCGGATGCCCGACGACGCGCCCTTCAACCCGGATCAGGTCAGGGTGACTACCGGCGGTGATGCAGGCGTTCATTTCGTGCAACGGCGAACCATCGCTGGTCATTTCGCCTTTGTAGAGTTTGACCGCGACCTGTGTGGCCGGTTGGTCCTGTCGATCCCAAGTAGCCCGATGAATCACCCCCGAGGCGCCTTCGCCCAGTTGCTGCTCCAGACGCAGTTCGGACCAGGGAATGTGGGGCGTGGCTTCGAGGGCGGCCGCATCGGCTTCGGTCTCCAGAGGGTTGCCGGCGTACGCCAGCCAGGCCAGGCTCGGCAGGGACAGCAGCCACTCGGGCAACTCGCTCAACTGGTTGGCGGCGATGCGAATCAGTTCGAGTCGATGGCAATGACGCAAGCTCTCGGGCAAACGTTGCAAGCAGTTGCCGGCGAGCATGAGTTTTTGCAGGTGCGGGCGCTCACCCAGCTCGGCCGGCAACTCAGTGATGCAGTTATCGGTCAGGATCAGCCAGCGCAGCAACGGCGGCAGGGCGGCGCCGGGCACGTGTTCGATGCGGTTGGCCTTGAAGCTGACCATCGTCAGTGCGGCGCATTGGCCCAGGCATTCGGGCAGTTCGGTGAACAGATTGTCCGCGCAGAACAGCACGCGTAAACGGGTCAGGCGGTGCAAGTCGTCTGGCAGACTGTTCAAGGCATTGCCGCTGAGGTTGAGGACTTCCAGCGAGTCCGCCAGGTCGAAGATTTCTCGCGGAAACTCCGTCAGGCCGCCGGTGAGGTCCAGGCGGGTAACGCTCGACAGTTGACCGGCGCGTAGTTGGGCAAGGGTATCCATGAACAGATTCACTTTGATCGGGAGGAAGGCGCGGAGGCCTGGAAACGGGCGACATGATAGCGGGAAACGTGTGGTGGCTGTCAGGCCGCCTTCGCGAGCAGGCTCGCTCCCACACTGGACTTGTGTTGTACACCGATCCAATGTGGGAGCGAGCCGGCTCCGGGCGGCGTTCCGACGAAGGCGGTCTGAACTGCACCACAAAACCTACGACTCCCTGACTTCCACCAACTGCCCCAACCGGCTGCGCGTGCGTGCCAGATCGATGGCATCGCCGCACAGGCTTTCGTGCAAAGACTGCTGTCCGAGCAGAATCAGGTGCTTGTCCTGGTCGTACAGGACGTCGACCAGATTAATGAAACGCTGCTGGGCGGCAATTGAACAATCGGCGAGGTTGGGCAGTTCATCGATGGACCAGTGATCGAAACGACGGCACAACTCCAGGTAATCCATCACCGCAGTGGGTTGGTCGCACAGATCGCCGAAGGTGAAACCGATGGTTCGCCCTTCGCAGTGTCGGGCCTGAAGGTTGCGTGTCCCGACGGGCAGTTGAATGGCCGGTGCGTCGCGTTCGGGCAGGTTCAACGACTGACGCTGCGCCAACGTGGCCGGCCAGACGTATTGGCCCTGGGTAAACAGCTGCTGGGCATGGATTCTTGGCTGACTGCGGTAGTCGTGGGGGCCGCCGACCTCCATGACCTGCATGCGTGCGTTGATCAGGTCGATCACCGGTTTGAAGCGCGCGTGGTACAGCGGGTTGGGCAGCAGTCCTTCCGGTGGGTAGTTGGAGGTGACCAGCAGCAGGATATCTCGGCGGAACAGTGCCTTGAACAGCCGGGTGATCAGCATCGCGTCGCCGATGTCATGGACGTGAAACTCGTCGAAACACAGCACCCGGCAATCGCGCAGCTGTTCATCGAGGGTGGTTTCCAGTGCATCGGGTTGATCGCGATGACTGAACATTCCTTGGTGCAGTTGCGCAAAAAACTCATGAAAATGCAGGCGCTGTTTTTCCGCGATGGGAATGGCCTGGAAAAACCCGTCGAGCAGCCAGCTCTTGCCGCGACCTACGGCGCCGTGCAGGTAAAGGCCGGGACGCGTTTTTGCCGAGGTGCCCGGCAGCGCTGCGGCGTGCTGCGCCATGCAGTCGATGACCCGCTGTTGGCTATGGCTGAGGGTGTAGCCCTGGGAGTGGGCCTTGCGGTGGAAGTAGTCGTGGATGACTTGACCGGTCGCGCTGTGACCGGCGGATGCAGCCGATGCCTTGCCGAACAAGCGGCGTAGCGTAGGCCAGCGTGGTGTGAGTCGCGAACGGTTTGGCGGTCGAACGGCCACTGTGATGTCACCCCCGTAATCTTCATGCCGACTCCCCGAGCGGCGGCATAGTGTAACCAGAGGGGGAATTTTCATTCCAGTTGTGTCGACCTGTAGCAGCTGCCGAGCCTGCGAGGCTGCGTTCGGCTGCGAAGCAGTCGTAAAACCAAACAACGCGGTCATTCAGGTAAACCGCAGGGAATGGATTGGCGACTGCTGCGCAGCCGAACGCAGCCTCGCAGGCTCGGCAGCTGCTACATAGAAAGCGCTATGCCGGAAGCTAGCGCTCGATACTACGATTCCACCGCGCATTCCACGCCGGGCGCTGTTCGTTGACCTGATCCCAATCGATTGCAATGGCAGTGGTCAGGTACTGCTTCATCGCCTCGACCTGGCCGCGAGTCTTGTCGGTGGTCGGGGTATTGGGGTTGGACGGGATCTGGTCGCCGTCTTCAAGCGCGGCGGCCTGCGCTTCAGGTGTCAGCAAGAAGGCGGCGAGTTTCTGCGCCAGCTCTGGCTGAGTGTTGTTGGCGATAGCGCATTCGGCCACGTTGAGCACCACGGCGCCTTCCTTCGGTTGCGCATACTCCACCGGCATGCCCTTGAGTTTCAGGGCGGTGACCTGGGTCGGCGTGAGCGGGAACAGCGCGGCTTCGTCGGTCTGAAGCATTTCGGAAATCTTCGCCGAACTCGGGATGTACTCCAGCACGTTGCGCCCGACGGTGTTCGGCCACGCCTTGAAGCCTGGCTCGACATCGGTTTCGCTGCCGCCCTGAATCCGGTTGAACATCAGGAAACCATGCAGGCCAAAGGTCGAGGACGCCATCGACTGGAACACCAGTTTGTCCTTGAAGCGCGGGTCGGCCATGTCCATCCACGAGGTCGGCGCGGTCCAGCCTTTCTCCTTGAACAGACGCGTGTTGTACGCCAGCCCGGTCACGCCGAGGCTGACCGCCACGGCTTGATCCTTGATGCGGCCCTTGGCCGGTATCTGCGCCAGCGGTGCGCTGTCTTCGAGTTTGTCGCACAGCCCCATGGCGATGGCGCGGTACATGATGCCGTCGTCGAGGAACATCACGTGCATCTGCGGGTTGCCTTTGCTGGCCTGGACCTTGGCCAGGATATCGGCTGAGGTACCCGGCACGATCACCACTTTGACGTTGTTGGCCTTCTCGAAAACCGGCAGCACCTTGTCGGCGTAAAGCCGCTCCATAGTCCCGCCGTTCATGCCCAGGTAAAGCGTCGGTTCGGCCTGGGCCGGGGTGACCATGAGCAGGGCGCCTAAGCTAGAAAAACTAAGCCAGGACAAACCGAGCAGTGCAGTGCGTTTGACGTTATTCATTGGCGCGACCTTCCTCTATCAAGCAACGGAGATGGAGTGAAACCGGGTGATGGAAAACGCATCCAGCGACGTTTTTGCGGCGCCGCTGCAGATGATTTCGGTGAGCGCCTGGCCCACCGCGGGGCCGATCTGAAAGCCTGCACCGGCAAAGCCGAACGCGTGCAACAGACCGGGTTGAGTGCCACTGTGGCCGATCACCGGTTGGCGATCGGGCAGGTAACCTTCGGTGCCGCTCCAGGTGCGAATCGCCTGGGCGCCTTCAAGAAACGGATAAAGCTCGACCGCCTGACGCAGGATCTCGATCACCGCGTGCTGACCGGGCCGGGCGCGGGCGTCGTCGAGGGCAAAACCCTGACCGCCACCCAGCACGCAATTGCCGCGAGCGACCTGACGGGCATAGATACCGCCACCCTCGACCCCCGTGCTGGCATTCATCACCAACGGCAACGGCTCGGTGACCAGCATCGCCGGGTGCCCAGCGTGCATCGGCACCGCCTCACCGAAGTGTTCTGCCAGGCTGCCGGCCCAGGCTCCGGCACAATTCAGCAGCCAGGGCGCCTGCAGCTCCAGACCGGATTGAGCGCTGACGCGAAAGCGTTGACCGTCGTGTTCCACCGCCGTCACCGGGCATTGTTCATGGACCTGCGCGCCATGTCGCCGCGCCGCCCGGGCAAACGCCGGGGAGACCAGTCGTGGGTTGGCGTGACCGTCATCGGGGCAAAACGAGGCACCGACCGCCACCTCGCCAACCCACGGAAAACGTGCGCGTAATTCACTGCGTTCGAGTACCTGCAAATCGAGGCCAAAGCCCCGACTGCTGGCGGCATAGTCTTGCAAGGCGTGCAGATCGTTGAGGCTGCGGGCCAGTTTCAAGTGGCCGCTGCGCTGATACTCACCGTCGATGCCAATCAGTTGCGGCAGCTGCCCCCAGATGTCGTGGGCTCGCTGCGACAGCGGCAGTTGCGACAGCGGTCGTCCCTGGCGCCGCACACCGCCGTAGTTCACACCGCTGGAATGCGAGCCACAGAAGTCCCGCTCCAGCAGCGCGACCCGCCGGCCAGCCTTGCTCAGAAAGAGCGCGGCCGAGGCACCGACAATACCGCCGCCAATGATGACGGCATCGACTTCGATCATGACTCGACCTCCAGGCCAAACGGCAGGGGTTTGATGGGGGCCTGAGCCCGAAGCCTGCCGATGTCGGACACGCCGCGCTGGCTTTCGCAGGCAATGATTTCCGCAGCGGCGGCACCGCACATCCGCCCCTGACAGCGCCCCATGCCGACCCGGCAATGCGCCTTGACCCGGTTGATCTCCCAATGACCTTCGCGCACGACTTGGCGGATGTCGCCGGCCCGCACTTCTTCGCAGCGGCAGATCATCACGTCATTCGGGGCCTCGGCGGCCCAGTGTTCGGGAAAGACGAAGGCCCGTTCCAGGCCTTGGCGGAAGGTATCGATCCGTCCCAGCGCCTGCTCCAAGTGCGCCCCACGTTGCGGCGGGATCAGGTGACCGATGTCTTCGAGCACCGCCAGAGCTGCGCGTTCGCCGGCCATTTCGGCCGCGTCGGCACCCATGATGCCGGCGCCGTCACCGGCCAGGTAAACCTGGGCGGCGCTGCTGCGACCGGCGCTGTCACGTTGCGGCAGCCAGGCGCGGTTGAGCGGGTTCCAGGTGAACTCACAGCCGAGCAAATCGGCGAGCTGGGTTTCGCTGCGCAAGCCGTGGGCGAAGGCGACGGCGTCGCACTCCAGACGCTGATTGCCCTTGGCGTTGCGCCAGGTCAGCGATTGCACACGCTGATCGCCATTGATGCCTGTGAGGCTGGCACCCTGATGCACCGGGATGCCGTGGGCGGTCAGCCAGCTGCGGTAATAGATGCCTTTGGCCAGGGTGGCCGGTTGCGAGAGCAGGCCGGGCAGGGCGCGGGCCTGAGCGCTGAAGGGCGAACTGTCGAGCACCGCGACGACATTCGCACCGGCCTTGGCGTATTGATACGCCACCAGGTACAGCAACGGCCCGCTGCCGGCGAACACTACGCGTTCACCGATGGCGCAGCCTTGAAACTTGAGGGCGATCTGCGCTGCACCGAGGCTGTAAACCCCCGGAAGGGTCCAGCCCGGTACCGGCAGAATCCGGTCGGTGGCGCCTGTGGCGACGATCACTCGCGAGAACACTAGCCGCGCGGCGCGGCCCTCATGCAAGGTGTCGAGCGCACTGTCTTCGGCATTCCATACCAGGGTTTCAGGACGGTAATCGAGTTGCTCGCGCAGCGCGTCGATCGTCTGATGCAACGCGTTGGCCTTCCCGGCTTCGAAGCCATACAGCTTGACCGGAGAACGCTTGAAGTTTGCCGGTTGACGGCGATAAATCTGCCCGCCACCGCGTGCTGCCTCGTCCAGCAGCACCGGGCGAACGCCGTGGGCGACCAATGTTTGCGCTGCACGAATCCCGGCCGGACCGGCACCGATGATGACCACCGAATTCATACCCAACCTCCTGTGGGAGCGAGCTTGCTCGCGATGACGGCGGAACATTCAACAGATGTGGTGGCCGACAAACCGCTATCGCGAGCAAGCTCGCTCCCACAGTTGATGAGGGTTGCGCCCGGGTTTTGTGAACGCCGCCGAATTACTGTGGGAGCGAGCCTGCTCGCGAAGAGGGCGGCACATTCAACATTGATGCAGGCAGACAATCCGCTTTCGCGAGCAGGCTTGCTCCCACATTTGTTGGGGGTTGCGCCCGGGTTTTGTGAACGCCGCCGAATTACTGTGGGAGCGAGCCTGCTCGCGAAGAGGGCGGCACATTCAACATTGATGCAGGCAGACAATCCGCTTTCGCGAGCAGGCTTGCTCCCACATTTGTTGGGGGTTGCGCCCGGGTTTTGTGAACGCCGCCGAATTACTGTGGGAGCGAGCCTGCTCGCGAAGAGGGCGGCACATTCAACATTGATGCAGGCAGACAATCCGCTTTCGCGAGCAGGCTTGCTCCCACATTTGTTGGGGGTTGCGCCCGGGTTTTGTGAACGCCGCCGAATTACTGTGGGAGCGAGCCTGCTCGCGAAGAGGGCGGCACATTCAACATTGATGCTGGCTGACAGTCTGTTTTCGCGAGCAGGCTCGCTCCCACAGGGGATTCGGTTTCGGGAGATTGAAAAGGTGTTCATAGGGAACGCCCCGGTTCGCGGTTGATCTGCTGCCCGGCTTCGAGCAACGTCGAGCAGGCACGCACGCGCTGTCCATCGCCCAGTCGTACCCAGCAGTCCTGACACGCACCCATCATGCAAAACCCTGCGCGGGGTTCGGCGCTGAAGTCGCTGCCGCGCAAGTGTTCGCTGCAGGTCAGAACCGCCGTCAGCAAGGTGTCGCCGAGCAGGCCCGTGGCAGGTGTGCCGTCGAGGGTAAAGTCCAGGGCCGGGCGGTCGCCTTCGGCCAGTCGTTTCAGCAGAGCCATGGCGCCCTCATTGTTTGCCCACCAGAACCCGATCCAGGCCGTAGACCCGGTCGAGCAAAATCATCGTCAGCGCGGTCAGCGCAATCACCAGTGCCGATACCGCCGCCATCATTGGATCGATGGATTCGGTGGCGTACACATACATCCGCACCGGTAGGGTTTGCGTGGCCGGCGAGGTGACGAAAATCGACAGCGTGACCTCATCGAAACTGTTGATGAACGCCAGCAGCCAGCCACCGGCCACCCCTGGCAGAATCATCGGCAAGGTGATTTCCCGGAACAGCGTGAAGCGCCCGGCACCGAGCGATTGCGCGGCGTGTTCGGCGCTGCGATCCAGGCCGATGGCCGACGCCAGTACCAGTCGCAGCACGTACGGTGTGATCACCAGCACATGGGCGAAGATCAGCCAGGCGAAGCTGCCATTGACACCCATCAGCGCAAACAACCGCAGCAACGCAACACCCAGCACCAAGTGCGGAATGATGATCGGCGATAAAAACAGACCGTTGAAAAAGTCCCGGCCCGGAAACTCGAAGCGGGTGATCGCCAGCGCGGCCGGCACCGCAATCAGCGTCGCCAGCGAGGCGGCGCTGAATGCCAGGATGAGGCTGTTGTAGAACGCATCGACAAAGTCAGCACGCTCGAACACCGCGCGGAACCAGCGCAGGGAAAACTCCGTGGTCGGCAGGCTCAGGGTGTTTTCCGGGGTGAAAGCCACAAGGCAAACCACCACCAGCGGCGCCAGCATGAACAGCACCACCAGGGTATGGAACAGCAGGGCGAAAGGACCGTTCTTGGACATGACGAGTTATCCCAATGACTTCTTGTAGCGGCCTTCGATCATCCGGTTCCACGACAGCATGATCAGCAGGTTGAGCAACAGCAGGGCCACGGCGATGGCCGCGCCCATCGGCCAGTTGAGTTCCGACAGGTACTGGTCGTAGATCAGCGTGGCGACCATTTTTATCCGACGTCCGCCGAGCAGGCCGGGGATGGCAAACGAACTGGCGGCGAGACCGAACACGATCAACGTGCCGGAGAGCACGCCGGGCATGATCTGCGGCAACACCACTTGGCGCATCACGTTGAAGTGGCTGGCGCCGAGGGACATCGCGGCCTGCTCGGCGGCTGGGTCGAGTTTTTGCAGCGAGGTCCAGACCGGAATGATCATGAACGGCAGCATCACGTGGACCAGGGCGATCACCACCGCAAACGGTGTGTAGAGCAATTTCATCGGCGAGCCGCCGAAGGCTTGCAGGGTCTGGTTGACCAGGCCGTCGGCACCCAGCAACAGGCTCCATCCGAAGGCGCGCACCACCACCGAAATCAGCAATGGCGTGAGGATCAGAATCAGGAAAATCGAACGCCACGGCGTGCCCATGCGGCTGAGGATATAGGCCTCAGGCACGCCGATTACCACGCAGAGCAGGGTGGTCAGGGCACTGATCCACATCGTGCGCAAAAAGATTTCGTAGAAGTACGGGTCGCCCAGCAGGTTGCTGTAGTGCTCGAGGGTGTAGGCATCGCCGTTGATCCCCGAGCTGTAGTCGAAGACGTTGAACGACAGCACCAAGGTCAGCAGCAGCGGGATAACCAGCAGGCTGAGGTATAAGGCCAGGGCCGGTGTCGACAGCCAGTAACCCTGGCGTCCCTGGCGAATGGCGACAAGCGTACTCATGCCGGCACCTCGTCGACACTCAGTACCCGCAACAGCGCCGCGTCCCAGTCCAGGCCGACCGCCGTGCCTTCGGTCAGCGGTGCCGAACCGTCGTTGCGGCGTACCACGCTGAGTTCGCCCAGGGTCGTCGATACGCCGTACAGCCATTGGCTGCCGAGAAAAAAGCGACTGGCGATCTTGCCTTGCAGACGGCCCTGACCTTTGTCCCGCAGATCGATTTTTTCCGGGCGCAGGCTCAAGGTCAGTTCGCCGTCGCCGCGGTTGCAGACTTGAACGACGCCGGCACCGTCCCGCTCACCCGGCAACAGGTTGGCCTTGCCGACGAAACCGGAAATGAACTCGGTGCGCGGGTGTTCGTAGAGGGTGTAAGGCGCGTCGATCTGGGTGATGCGCCCGGCCTGCATCACCACCACCCGGTCGCTGATGGACAGCGCTTCGGACTGGTCATGGGTGACCATCAGCGTGGTGATCCCGACTTCGCGCTGGATGCGGCGGATCTCGAATTGCATCTCTTCGCGAAGGTTGGCGTCGAGGTTGGACAGCGGCTCATCGAGCAGCAGCACCGGCGGTTCGATCACCAGTGCCCGAGCGAGGGCAACGCGTTGACGCTGGCCACCGGAGAGTTCTCGCGGGTAACGCTCGGCATGCTGGTTGAGGCGCACCAGTTTCAGCACCCGGTCCACTCGCTGCTGCAACTCGCCGTTGGCCACTTTGCGCATGCGCAAGCCGAAGGCGACGTTGTCTCTCACGGTCATGTGCGGGAACAGCGCGTAACTCTGGAACACCACGCCCAGACCACGGGTGGCGGGTTTGGCGTGGGTGATGTCGCGACCGTCCAGCACAATGCGTCCGCTGCTGACTTCAACGAAGCCGGCGATCATTTGCAGGGTGGTGGTTTTGCCGCATCCGGAGGGGCCGAGCAGCGAGACGAATTCGCCTTTCTCGACCGAGAGGTTGGTGGCAACGACGGCGTCGATCTCGCCGTAACGTTTGCCGAGTCCTTCAAGTTGCACAAAAGCCATAACTGCGCTCCACCTGAGATTGTTATGCGCGGCCTGAGGTCGCGCTTTTTTGTATGGGCAGATACGAAAAAATGTTTCTGGGTGCGTTGGCGCTCGACTTCAGTCGGCTGCCGCTGTTGTTCGAATCGCCCCTGTCTGGACGCAGAGTAGGACGAAGAATAGGATGGGCTCAATGGCCTATTTCACTGAAGCGATGACTATTTTCAGTTTCATTCAGTGAGTAAATTAATACTCGAGAAAAACCATGACAGATTCCATTGAGCGGAATGAAAGCAAAAGTGATGTCGGTGTTGGCGCGGTCTCCAGACTGTTTGCCGTGCTGCGCAGCCTGGGTGACACCGTCGAGGGCGGGGAGCGCGTGACGCAACTGGCTCAGCGCATCGGTTTGTCGCAACCGACCACGCACCGATTGCTGCGCAGCCTGATGGACGAGGACATGGTCGAGCAGGATGCACGCAGCAAACGCTATCGCTTGAGTCTGGAGTTTTTCGCCCTGGCGGCGCGCGCCGGGAACACCGGAAACCTGCGCGAACTGGTGCGTCCGGCGTTGCTGCGGCTGTCGGCGTCCTTGGGGGATTCGTTGTTTTTACTGGCGCGCAGTGGTTTTGATGCGATTTGCCTGGACCGCAGCGAAGGGCCGTTTCCGATCCGCACCTTTACCGGTGACATCGGCGGGCGGGTGGCGCTGGGCGTGGGGCAGGGCAGCCTGGCGATTCTGGCGTTCCTGCCGGAAGAAGAGCGCGACACGGTGATTCACTACAACTTGCCGAGGCTCAAGGATTTCCACCTGTACGACGAGGTGTTCCTGCGCTCGGAAGTCGAGAGTGTGCGCAAGCTAGGTTATGCCGGGCGCAACACCGGCGTGTTGCAGGGCATGGCCGGTGTGGCGGTGCCGATTCTGGATCGTGAAGGGCGGGCGGTCGCGGCGTTGAGTGTGGCGACCGTGAGTGATCGGCTGGGGCCGGATCGTTTGCCGACGGTGGTGGAAATGCTCAAGCGCGAAGCGGCGCTGATCGGGCCGCGGATCAATCCGTTCGATCCGTTGCTGCGTAGGCCTTCGCAAGTGTTCGGGCAGGGTTGAACACAATTTGCAAATGTTCGCCGACCCCCCTGTGGGAGCGAGCCTGCTCGCGAAGAGGCCGGTACATCCAACATTGATGTCGGCTGACCCACCGCTTTCGTCGGAACGCCGCCCGGAGCCGGCTCGCTCCCACATTTGATTGGCGGTGTGGTCAGAACTGCACGGTTTGCTTGAGCAACTGCGCCGCCGGCGTATCGCTCGGGCTGACCATCGCGTAGTTGTACCCGCTCCCCGACCAGTATTCGGCCTGCAACTCGCCATCGCTGCGACTGCCCCTCGGCAACAGGTAGTTTTTCGGACCCGGTGGGCGGACGTAAAAGCTGACTTTATGGCCGCTTTGATCCTCGTAAACCACCATCGCCGCCGGCCCTTGCTCGGTGCTCAGCAAGCGCCCGCTGACCGGTTTGAAACCTGCGTCCGAGAGGTCAGGCAAGCGATGGGCCTGAGTGAAATAGCGGTCGAGCCAACCCTGCATGTCACCGTCGTCGCTGACTTTGTAGTCGGCCGTCAGGATGCCTTGCTGGGCAATCAGACGATAGGCCTGCAGGGCATCGGTCATCGGCAATGGGGCACTGACGAGCGTCATCTCCCGGGCTTGCCAACCGCTGATCCCGCCGATACTGACCGCGATCAGCAACACGGCGGCGCTGGCCAGGTGACGACGAGATTGTCGTTTGAGGCGTTGGCGAATCAGCGCCGGGTCGAGGTTCGAGTTGGCCGGTTGCTGCAGGGCGCCGCTCAATGCCGCGCGCAATTGCTGGGCGTCCTGCTGCCAGGCACGCACTTGGGCAGCCACTTCAGCGTTGCTGGCCAGAAAAGTGTCTACCAGACGTCGGTCGGCATCGCTGAGTTGCTGGTCGACATAGGCGTGCAGGTCACGCTCGCTTGGGGGCAGGCTGATCATTTGAGTCTCCGCAGAGAAGGGCGGGTGATTTCGCCGTCGCTCAACTGGCGCAAGGCTTGGCGGGCGCGGGACAGGCGGGACATCACGGTGCCGGTGGGGACGTCGAGAATCTCGGCGACCTCTTTATAACTCAAGCCTTCGACCGAGACCCAGAGCAGCAGGGCGCGTTGTTCGGTGGTGAGCTGGTCGAAGGCTTTCAGGGTTGATTGGGCGATCACGGTGCGTTCCACCGACGGCTGTGAATCGTCACGCCCGGTAAAGAATTCGAGCATCCGTGCATAACGCCGAGAGCGCCGGTGAGCATCGAGAAACTGTCGATACAGAATCGAAAACAACCAGGCGCGCAAGTCGCCCTCGGGGCGTTTGTCGCCCCAACTCGACAGCGCGCGCTCAAGGCAAGACTGCACCAGGTCGTCGGCGCTGCTGGGATTGCGCGTCAACGACACGGCAAACCGGCGCAATCCGGGAATGATTTCTCGCAGTTGTTCGTCGATATCGTTCATGAAGTTCTGACTAGTCACTACGCTGTGGTGAGTGTCCGGTCTCACAAATACGTTTCCTTTTTGGCGGCATCTGTTGTCGCCATACGGCGTTGCCGCTCCTCGCCATAGCGAGCTATGACTCGTCGCGGCGCCTTGTCTGGCAACAACAGCTACTCGCCGAAAAAGGAACGTATTTGCGAGACCGGACACCAGAGAGACGCCCGGCATTCGAGGTTATTCCACGCCTGAAAAAATAAATACCGCGTGATGGAATAAACCGCCGTGGGGTTCGTCTGCTTGATCCTTCTCACTTGTGGCCGATGGCCCTGGAGTCTTTCATGGTAGATCGCTCATCACCGCCAACCCGGCCACCCTTGAGTGCCGCGAGCCTGACGTTACGTCTGGCCGGTATCGCTGTGGTGGTTGCCGCAGTGGCCGGGGCTTTTGCCTACGTCAACGGCACCTTTGACCCACAGCGCCTGACGCCGAAAAAGCTGATCAATGTGCTGGAGACCAACAACGGCGTGCACCCGGGGTTCCGGCGTAACCATTCCAAAGGTGTGTGCGTGATCGGGCATTTCGAGAGCAGCGGTGAGGCGCGCAGCTATTCCAGCGCTCAAGTGCTCAATGAAGCGCGAACCCCGGTGGTCGGGCGTTTCGCATTGCCGGCTGGCAACCCTTATGCGCCGGACAACAGCGTGCCGATCCGCAGCCTGGCCCTGCGATTCACCCAGGCCAACGGCCAGCAATGGCGCACCGGTATGAACAGCATGCCGGTGTTCCCGGTGGGTACGCCCGAAGCGTTCTACCAATTGCAGCAAGCCCAGTCGCCGGACCCGGCCACCGGCAAACCGAACCCGGCTGCTGTGCCAGCGTTCTTCGGTTCGCATCCGGAAGCTGCACCGTTCCTGGCCTGGATCAAAACCGCCAAGCCGTCGGCCAGCTACGTGACGGAAACCTACAACAGCGTCAATGCGTTTTACCTAGTGAACGCGGCCGGGCAACGGCAAGCGGTGCGCTGGAGCATGGTGCCCGTCGCTCAGGATGCCGCGGGTGCTACGGCGCCTGAAGGGGGGGATTTCCTCGAGAAAGACCTGGTTCAGCGGATTGCCGCAGGGCCGCTGCGTTGGCAGTTGAACATCACGCTGGCCAACCCCGGTGACCCGGTCAACGACGCCAGCAAGGCCTGGCCCGACGGCCGCAAAGTGTTGAACGCCGGCACCTTGGTACTCGAAAGCACTCAGCCGCAACTCAATGGCGAATGCCGTGACATCAACTACGACCCGCTGGTACTGCCCGCCGGTATCGAAGGTTCTGACGACCCTTTGCTCGCCGCTCGTTCAGCGGGCTACGCCACGTCCTACTTGCGTCGTACCAGCGAAGTCAGCCAGTTGCCCTCTGCCAATAAACAGGAGTCTCGTCAATGAGCGCTCAACCGAACCACTTCGCGCCTTTAGCGCGATTGCTGCACTGGCTGATGGCGCTGATGATCATTGCCATGCTGTTTATCGGCGCGGGCATGGCCGCTTCGGTGTCTGAGCGTCATGAGTGGCTGATTCATCTGCACAAGCCCTTGGGTGTCGCGATTCTGCTGCTGGTGATCGTGCGCCTGGCCGTGCGCTTTTCCACTCAACAGCCACGGCTGCCAGCGGATCTACCGGGTTGGCAAGCGCTGGCGGCCAAGGCTTCGCATGTTTTGCTGTACGCCTTGATGCTGATCCTGCCGCTGCTGGGCTGGGCGATGATTTCGGCGGCGGGGGATCCGGTGATGCTCAGCAGTTCGTTGCAGTTGCCATCGATCCTGCCGGCCAATGCGCAGGTGTTTGCGTTCCTGCGCAAGGCTCACGGGTATTTGGCTTATTTGTTGTTCTTGACGGTGCTGCTGCATTTGGCGGCGGCGTTGTTTCACGGTTGGGTGCGTCGCGATGAGGTGCTGGACAGCATGTTGCGGGGGAAGGATCGCGGCTGATCCCCTGTAGCAACTGGCGAAGCCTGCGTTCGGTTCGGGCCGCGATCGGACGCAGCAGATGTCAATCCATTCACCACGGTTTAACTGAATGACCGAGGCGTTTGATTTTGCGACTGCTTCGCAGCCGAACGCAGGCTGCGCCAGCTGCTACATGAACCGGGCCATCAGCGCAAGGTGTTGACCATTTCCGCGACGGTCGTCAACACATCCTTACCCAACTGCTTCGAACGCTTGCCGGACCAACCGGTGAGCGCATTCGGCGCATCGTTGTTGTCCTTGAAGGGCATTTCCAGGGTCAGCGACAGGCAATCGAATTTCTCGCCGACGCTGTTGCAGGCAAGGGTCATGTTGGCTTTGCCCGGCTCGTCGCGTGTATAGCCGTGCTTGGTCTGAAAGTCCTTGGTCAGGTGCTTCAGATGACTGCGGAAATGCTCTTCGAGTTTTTCGATTCGTGGCGTGTAGCCCGGGTTGCCTTCGCAGCCGGCGGTGAACACGTAGGGGATTTCTTCGTCGCCATGGATGTCGAGGAACAGGTCGACACCGTACTTTTCCATCTGCTGCTGAACGAACAGCACTTCCGGGCTGATCTCCTGGCTGGCGCTCTGCCAGGCGCGGTTAAGGTCCTGGCCCATGGCGTTGGTGCGCAGGTGACCGTGGAATGCGCCGTCCGGGTTCATGTTCGGCACCAAATAGAGGTCGGCGCTGGCCAGCAATTTGCTCAGTACAGGATCGTCGTGTTTTTCGAGGCGTTCGATTACACCTTCCATGAACCATTCGGCCATGTGTTCACCGGGGTGTTGCTGGGCAATGATCCAGACCTTGCGCTGACCTTCGGCGCCCGTGCCTTTACGCAGCAGCTGGATGTCCCGACCTTCGACGCTCTTGCCGGTGGCCAGCAGTTCGGTGCCGGCCTTGGACAACGCCTGCTCGATCAACCAGTCATGGCGACCGCGGCTGTAGGGTTCGAAGTAAGCAAACCAGGCGTGGGTGGCGGTGGCTTCAAGGCTGAAGCGCAGGCAGTCACCTTCGAAAATGGTCGGCACCCGGAACCAGTTGACGTGGTCGTAGGACGCCACCGCCTGATAACCATCCCAGGCTTTGTTGTAGGAGGACTTGCTGGCATTGTTCAGACGAAACCAGTGTTCCTGACCGACGTGCAGACCGCTGGCCTTGAAGTGGAACCACTGAAAGTGCTGGCTGCGGGTGTCTGGCTTGATGGCCAGCAGGGCTTGCAACGGATTGCTGATGTCCAGCACATCAATGTTGCCACTGTCGAAGTTGGCACTGATGTCGAAAGAGGATTTAGCCACGGTCATAGTCGATTCCTGAATATGATTTTTATGGCTGCTACTTTACACGCTGGGAAGGGAAAAACCGGGGGAAATTCTGGGGCGAAGCGGGGGGGCGTCCTCCTTGACGCCGACGAAGCTTAGAGACTGTGCGATGGGTTCTCAAGCGCTATTTTTGATTAGTTTTGGGCCAATGATGCCGGGCTTCTCTTGCCAACGGACATTCTTTTGATAACATCCGCGCCATTCGAATTTGCAGCACCTGAATACTTCATTAGCCTGAAGCCAAAGCCAGAATAACTGGCAAAAAAAAACCCGGCAAAAAGCCGGGTAAAAAACCGTGATTAGCCTGATGAGGAGATAGTCCAGGAGACCGACCTAAGGTCACTTGGACAATCGACTGATCTCGCGATCAGATGCATGCAATAATAATCATTCTCGTTTGTAAGTCAAATGTTTTTATCTGCGCGATTGGAAAATTCTTTCCCTTCCTCCTCGCAAGCACCCTCGTCTCATCCGTTCTGATCGCCCTCCAGGGATCGGTCTACCATGGCCTTGGCCATGTCGATCATGTGCACCGCGGAAAACGCCAGGTCCCGACTTGCGCCTTGCAAATTGCTGGCTGACTCGTACGCGATGGCGGCGGCACAACGTAGCAAATCCGTGGCATGGACCAGCGCCTCTTCGCAGCTGATGTTGCGGTTTACGTCAAAGAAACGTTCTTCGACCACTTCCTCTGAAACAGCTGGTTTCAAGTAATAGTCCAGCGCCCGTTGCGCGGCAGCAGAGCCTTTGGGCGAGGTGAGGGAAGTGTCGATTTGCATGTCAGGCAGGTCGTTGCAGGGGATGGACATGGCGATGGCAAACTCCGTGATAGATTCAGATCCGTGAACCAATCCTAGTACGTACTGTATTTATGACGAGAGATTAAATACTACAATTTGTGTTTTGATGGCCGGAGTCCCCCACGTATCGTGCCGCACATGGATAAATGGATTGAGTTGGTCAAGGCCAAGATGAGTGAACTCAAAGTCACTCAAGAGATACTCGCCGAACGTCTCGGGATGTCCCAGGGCGGCGTCGGCCACTGGCTGAACAAACGCCGCGACCCTGGCGTCGTCAACATGAACCGTGTGTTGAAGGCGCTGGGCATGGACTTTCTCGAAGTGGCGCTGGTGATCCGCGAACCACTCATCTTGGAAGAGGAGGAGATGCCTCTGGCGCTGAAGTACAACCCGTACTTCCGCTACCCGGTCAGTGACTGGAAGGAGCCGGCGCAGCTGCGCGATGGTGAGCTGACGGTGTATCGCAAGGAGGAACGCTTCGAGCTGACCGACTACCACGCCCAGGGCCCGGCCTTCTGGCTGAGTGTGGTGGGCGATGCGATGACCGCGCCTACGGGTATCAGCATTGCCGAGGGCATGATGATCCTGGTGGACCCGGCCATCGTGCCGGAACCCGGAAAACTGGTGATCGCCCAGTGGCCGGGCAGCGCCGAGGCGACCTTTCGCAAGTTGATCGAAGAGGGCGGGCAGCGTTACCTGGTCCCGCTCAATCCGACCTATCCGAAGGCTATCTTCACCGACGAGTGCCGAATTATCGGCGTAGTGGTTCAGGCAACCGCCAAATTCTAATCAGATCGGTCCTCGCAAGACGTAGGACCGATCTTCATTTTATGCTTCTTCAAACTCGACCAACGCACTGCCTTCACTGACCATTTCGCCTTCCTGGCAATACAGCGTCTTGATCACCCCGGCGTGTGGTGCACGAATGCTGTGCTCCATCTTCATCGCCTCCAGCACCACCAACTGCGCCCCGGCTTCGACCGTTTGCCCGGCTTCCACCAGTACCCGCACGATGCTGCCATTCATGGGGGCGGTCAGCCCGCCGTGATGGCTGTGACTGGCTTCGACGGCACTGATCGGGTCGTAGGACTCGATGCGGCGCAATTCACCTTCCCATTGCAGATAAAGAACGTCGCCCCGGCGGATTGCCCGATGCTGGCGGCGCAGGCCGTTGTGCTCGGTCAGCAGTTGCTCGCCCTTGAGTTGAGCGGTGTGGGCATCAGCGTCGCTCAATGTCAGCGCGCGATCCTGGCCTTCACAACTCAAATGCAGGGTGATCTCGCGCGGCAGTCCGGCCCGGAAGCCGTTACTGACACCCCAAGGCGAACTCAGGTCGTCGGCACGGGTCGTACTCGGCTGGCTCTGGGTAAACGCCTGGGCGGTGGCCTGCCAGAACTCGTCACTGAGGTCCGAGGCGACTGGCAGCAGTTCTTCCTGATAACGCGGAATGAACCCGGTATCCAGCTCTGCCGCAGCGAATGCCGGATGAGCGATGATCCGGCGCAGGAAGTTGATGTTGGTCTTGAGCCCGCCAATGGCAAACTCATCGAGCATGCTCAGCAGCCGCAGTCGCGCTTGTTCACGATCCTCGCCCCAGGCAATCAGTTTGCCGAGCATCGGGTCGTAGAACGGTGAAATTTCATCGCCTTCTTCGACGCCACTGTCCACCCGCCGTCCCGGACCTTGCGCGGATTCACGATACAGCTCCAGTCGACCGGTCGCCGGCAGGAAATCATTGC
This sequence comes from Pseudomonas sp. LB3P25, assembly GCF_054897985.1. Taxonomy (NCBI): domain Bacteria; kingdom Pseudomonadati; phylum Pseudomonadota; class Gammaproteobacteria; order Pseudomonadales; family Pseudomonadaceae; genus Pseudomonas; species Pseudomonas sp. LB3P25. The sequence goes on from NZ_CM142711.1 coordinate 2,317,588, forward strand.
CCGGGTCTTCGGCATACAACCGCACTTCGATGGCATGGCCGATCAGCGGAACCTCGGCCTGAGTCATCGGCAGCGCTTCGCCGCGGGCCACACGAATCTGCCAGGCCACCAGATCGAGGCCGGTGATGGCTTCGGTGACCGGGTGTTCGACCTGCAGGCGCGTGTTCATCTCCATAAAGAAGAACTCACCGCGAGCATCCAGCAGAAACTCCACGGTGCCGGCACCGACGTAACCGATGGCCTGTGCCGAACGCACGGCGGCCTCGCCCATGGCGCGGCGCAGTTCCGGGCTCAAGCCTGGAGCGGGTGCTTCTTCAACGACTTTTTGATGCCGACGCTGAATCGAGCAGTCACGTTCATTGAGGTACAGGCAGTTGCCATGCTGGTCGGCGAAAACCTGGATTTCCACGTGACGCGGTTTGAGCAGGTACTTCTCCACCAGCATCCGCGAATCGCCGAACGAGGATTTCGCTTCACGCTGGGCCGAGGCCAGTGCTTCGGCCAATTGACTGACGTCCTCGACCACTTTCATGCCTTTGCCGCCGCCCCCAGCGGTGGCCTTGAGCAGCACCGGATAACCGATGCGTTCGCAAGCGTCGCGGAAGGTGTCGAGGTCCTGAGCTTCGCCGTGATAGCCGGGCACCAGCGGCACGCCGGCGGTTTCCATCAAGGCTTTGGCCGCGGATTTACTGCCCATCGCGTCGATGGCCGAGGCGGGCGGGCCGAGGAAAATCAGGCCAGCTTCTTCGATGGCGCGGGCGAACCCGGCGTTCTCGGAAAGAAAGCCATAACCCGGATGAATCGCCTGAGCGCCGCTGGCCTTGGCGGCGGCGATCAGTTTGTCGATTTGCAGGTAACTGTCGGCAGCTTTGCTGCCACCGAGGTCGACGCGGATATCCGCTTCGCGGCTGTGCCGGGCTTCACGGTCAGTGGCGCTGTGAACAGCCACGGTGGTCAGGCCCAGGGCTTTGGCGGTGCGCATCACCCGGCAAGCGATTTCGCCACGGTTGGCCACCAGCAGGGTGGTGAGAACAGGTGCGCTCATCAACGCGGCTCCTTGGTGGTGGTTTCGGCTTGCCAGCTCGGCGGACGTTTTTGCAGAAAGGCCCGCAGGCCTTCCTGACCTTCGGGGCTGACGCGAATTCGGGCGATGGCGTTTTCGGTGTAGCGGCGTAGTGCCGGGGTCAGCGCGCCGTGGCCGACTTCGCGCAGCAAGTCCTTGCTGGCGCGCATGGCGGCCGGGCTGTTGAGCAGCAGGTTGTCGATCCACTGTTCGACTTTCTGTTCCAGTTCAGCGATCGGATAACTCTCCGACAACAAGCCGATTTCCCGCGCTCGTTGTCCGCCGAAACGCTCGGCGGTCAACGCATAGCGTCGTGCCGCACGTTCGCCGATGGCTTGCACCACGAACGGACTGATCACCGCGGGGGCCAGGCCGATGCGCACTTCCGACAGGCAGAACTGCGCGTCATCGGCGCCGATGGCCATGTCGCAGCAACTGATCAGGCCCAGCGCGCCACCGAATGCAGCGCCTTGCACCACCGCCAGCGTCGGGACTTTCAGCTTGGCGAGGTTGTACATCAACTCCGCCAGTTCCCGGGCGTCGTCGAGGTTGGTGTGGTAATCGAGTTCGGCCGATTGCTGCATCCAGGCCAGATCCGCGCCGGCGCTGAAATGCTTGCCGCGTCCACGCACTAACAGGAAGCGCAGACTGGCATCGCTCGACACTTTGTCCAGCGCGAGGATCAGTTCGCGGATCATTTCGGCGTTGAACGCGTTGTTCTTTTCTTCACGGCTGAGCCACAGGGTGGCAAAACCACGCGGGTCGCTCAGCAGTTCGAGGGTGTTGAAGTCGCTCATGATTTTCTCCCGATCACATCCGGAACACGCCGAAGCGGCTCTGTTCGACAGGCGCATTCAGCGACGCCGACAAGGCCAGGGCCAATACATCGCGGGTCTGCGCCGGGTCGATGACGCCGTCGTCCCACAACCGGGCGCTGGAGTAGTAGGGATGACCCTGTTCTTCATACTGGTCGAGGATCGGTTGCTTGATCTCGGCTTCCTGCTCGGCACTGAAACTGTGACCACTGCGCTCGGCCTGCTCGCGTTTAACCTGCACCAAAACACCCGCAGCCTGCTCGGCGCCCATCACGCCGATGCGCGCGTTCGGCCACATCCACAGGAAGCGTGGATCGTAAGCCCGGCCGCACATGCCGTAGTTACCTGCACCGAAGCTGCCGCCGATGATCACGGTGAATTTCGGCACCTTGGCGCACGCCACGGCGGTCACCAGTTTGGCGCCGTGCTTGGCGATGCCGCCGGCCTCGTATTTCTGGCCAACCATGAAACCGGTGATGTTTTGCAGGAACAGCAGCGGAATACCGCGCTGACAGGCCAGTTCGATGAAGTGCGCGCCTTTCTGCGCGGCTTCGGCGAACAGAATGCCGTTGTTGGCAAGGATGGCGATCGGGTAACCGTGCAAGTGGGCAAAGCCGCACACCAGGGTCGTCCCGAACAGCGCTTTGAATTCGTCGAACACCGAACCGTCCACCAACCGCGCGATCACTTCGCGCACATCGAATGGCTGCTTGGCGTCGGCCGACACTACGCCGTAGAGCTCGTCGCCGCTGTACAACGGGGCGATTGGCGTGCGCTGTTGCACTTCGCCGAGTTTGCGCCAGTTGAGGTTGGCGATGCTGCGTCGCGCAATAGCCAAGGCGTGTTCGTCGCTCTCGGCGTAATGGTCGGCCACCCCGGAAATCTTGCAGTGCACATCGGCCCCGCCGAGGTCTTCGGCGCTGACCACTTCACCCGTGGCGGCTTTTACCAGTGGCGGACCCGCGAGGAAAATCGTCGCTTGCTCGCGCACCATGATCGCTTCGTCGGCCATGGCCGGCACGTACGCGCCACCGGCGGTGCAGGAACCCATGACCACCGCGATTTGCGGGATGCCCATGGCGCTCATGTTGGCCTGGTTGAAGAAGATCCGCCCGAAGTGCTCGCGGTCCGGGAACACTTCATCCTGACGCGGCAGGTTGGCGCCGCCGGAGTCCACCAGGTAAATGCACGGCAAGCGGTTCTGCTGGGCGATGGTTTGGGCGCGCAGGTGTTTTTTTACGGTCAGCGGGTAATACGAGCCACCTTTCACGGTGGCATCGTTGGCGACGATCATGCATTCGACGCCTTCCACACGGCCGATCCCGGCAATCACGCCAGCGGCCGGAACGTCTTCGCCATACACCTCGTAGGCCGCCAATTGGCTGATCTCGAGAAACGGCGAACCCGGATCGAGCAGGCGATTGATCCGATCACGAGGCAGCAGTTTGCCCCGCGAGGTGTGGCGCTCTTGCGCCTTCGGGCCGCCACCTTGCTGCACTTTAGCGAGCAGGGTGTGCAGGTCGTTGACCTGTTTGAGCATCGCCGCGCTGTTGGCCGCGAACTCCGCCGAACGGGGGTTGAGCTGGGTATGCAGGATAGCCATGGACAGCTCCGTTTAGCGGGTTTCGTTGAACAGTTCGCGACCGATCAGCATGCGACGTATCTCACTGGTGCCGGCACCGATTTCGTACAGCTTGGCGTCACGCAGCAGACGACCGGCCGGGAATTCGTTGATGTAGCCGTTGCCACCCAGAATCTGTATCGCGTCGAGAGCCATTCGGGTCGCGCATTCGGCGCTGTAAAGGATCACACCGGCGGCATCCTTGCGGGCGGTTTCGCCGCGCTCGCACGCTTGCGCTACCGCATAAAGGTAGGCGCGGCTGGCGTTGAGTTGGGTGTACATGTCGGCGACTTTGCCCTGGATCAGCTGGAATTCGCCGATGCTTTGGCCGAACTGCTTGCGGTCGTGGATGTACGGCACGATCAAGTCCATGCAGGCCTGCATGATCCCGGTCGGGCCGCCAGACAGGACAACGCGTTCGTAATCGAGGCCGCTCATCAGCACTTTCACGCCACCGTTGAGCACGCCGAGGATGTTTTCTTCCGGCACTTCGACGTCATCGAAGAACAGCTCGCAGGTGTTCGAACCGCGCATGCCGAGCTTGTCGAACTTGTTGCTGCGGCTGAAGCCTTTGGAATCACGTTCAACGATGAACGCGGTGATGCCGTGGGGGCCTTTTTCCAGGTCGGTCTTGGCGTAGATCACGTAGGTGTTGGCGTCCGGGCCGTTGGTGATCCAGGTCTTGCTGCCGTTGAGGACGTAGTGATCGCCGCGCTTGTCGGCGCGCAATTTCATCGACACCACGTCGGAACCGGCATTCGGTTCGCTCATGGCCAGCGCGCCGATGTGCTCGCCGCTGATCAGCTTCGGCAGGTATTTGGTTTTCTGTTCGTGATTGCCGTTGCGGTTGATCTGGTTGACGCAAAGGTTGGAGTGCGCACCGTAGGACAGGGCGACCGAGGCCGAACCGCGGCTGATTTCTTCCATAATCACTACGTGCGCCAGGTAACCCAGGCCAGCGCCGCCGTACTCTTCCGGGACGGTCACGCCCAGCAGGCCCATGTCGCCGAATTTACGCCACAGGTCGGCGGGGAACAGGTTGTCGATGTCGATCTGAGCGGCGCGTGGTGCGATCTCTTTGGCGACGAAGGACTGAACCTGATCGCGCAGCATGTCGATGGTTTCACCGAGGGCAAAGTTCAGGGATGGGTAGCTCATGGGTCACCTTTTGGCTTTTTTGTAGGGTAGGGAGGGCCGTGATTGGGCTCTCACCTTTACGTTAACGTAAGCCTGTGACGAATGGCTGTCAATCACCCTTTACGTTAACGTCAACTTGAGCGAGAGTAGAGCCAGTTCAAGATAGAACAGCGGACCAACCCTGTGGGAGCGACCTGTGGCGAGGGGATTTATCCCCGTTGGGTCGCGAAGCGACCCTGAATCTGTGATTACAGTGTTTCAGAACAACCGTATTCATCGGTTTTGCGACTGCTTCGCAGCCGAACGGGGATAAATCCCCTCGCCACAGGTCGCTCCCACAGGTGACCGTCGGCAGCCCATTAATAAAGACAATAGGGGTCGTCATGGATCAACCCAGTGCAAGCCCGCAGCGCAGTTACACCCGTGGTTCCCAGGACAAAGCCTTGCTGGCGATGACCATCGGCCAGGCGTTCGATAACACCGTCGCGCAGTACCCGACCGGGGAGGCGCTGGTCGTGCGCCATCAACAGTTGCGCTACACCTGGCAGCAACTGGCCGAAGCCGTGGATCTGCACGCCAGAGCACTGTTGGCGCTGGGCTTGCAGGCCGGTGACCGTCTGGGTATCTGGGCACCGAACTGCGCCCAATGGTGTATCAGCCAGTTCGCCAGCGCGAAAATCGGCGTGATTCTGGTCAACATCAACCCGGCCTACCGCAGCTCCGAACTCGAATACGTGTTGAAGCAATCCGGTTGCCAATGGCTGGTCTGCGCCGGTGCCTTCAAGACCTCCGACTATCACGGAATGCTGCAAGGCCTCGTTCCCGAGCTGGCTGAGCAATCCATCGGAAAGTTACAGAGCGAACGACTGCCGGAGCTGCGCGGTGTCATCAGCCTTGATGCTCAGCCGCCATCGGGTTTCCTGCCGTGGTCGCAATTGATCGATCTCGCGGGGAGCGTGTCGGCCGAGCAGTTGAGCGAACGTCAGGACAGCCTGCATTTCGATCAGGCGGTGAACATCCAGTACACCTCCGGCACCACCGGTTTCCCGAAGGGCGCGACCCTTAGTCACTACAACATTCTCAACAACGGTTATATGGTCGGCGAAAGCCTCGGGTTGACCGCGAGTGATCGTCTGGTCATCCCGGTGCCGCTTTATCACTGCTTCGGCATGGTCATGGGCAACCTCGGTTGCATGACCCACGGCAGCACCATGATTTACCCCAACGATGCCTTCGATCCACTGCTGACCCTGACCACCGTCGCCGACGAAAAGGCCACCGCGCTTTACGGCGTACCGACCATGTTCATCGCCATGCTCGATCAGCCCAAACGCGCTGAATTTGATCTGTCGAGCCTGCGTACCGGGATCATGGCCGGGGCGACCTGTCCGATTGAGGTCATGCGTCGGGTCATCAGTGAGATGCACATGAGCGAAGTGCAGATTGCCTACGGCATGACGGAAACAAGTCCGGTGTCGTTGCAGACCGGTCCGTCAGACGAACTGGAATTGCGCGTCACCACTGTCGGCCGAACTCAGCCGCAACTGGAAAGCAAGATCATCGACGAGGCGGGTAACCTGGTGCCGCGCGGCACTATCGGTGAACTGTGCGCCCGCGGCTACAGCGTGATGCTTGGTTACTGGAACAACCCGCAAGGCACCGCAGAAGCCATCGACCAGGCCGGCTGGATGCACACCGGTGATCTGGCGAGCATGAACGATGAAGGCTACGTATGCATTGCCGGACGTAATAAGGACATGATCATCCGTGGTGGTGAGAATATTTACCCGCGAGAGCTGGAAGAGTTCTTCTTTACCCACCCTGCGGTGGCGGATGTGCAAGTGATCGGGATTCCGTGTTCGCGTTATGGCGAAGAGATTGTCGCCTGGATCAAATTCCATCCGGGCCACAATGCTACCGAGCAGGAGCTGCAAACGTGGTGCAAGGAGCGCATCGCGCACTTCAAGACACCGCGTTACTTTAAGTTCGTCGAAGAGTTTCCGATGACCGTGACGGGGAAGATCCAGAAATTCCGGATGCGCGAGATCAGTATCGAGGAATTGCGCGATATCAAAGGCTGACCACAATCCCCCTGTGGGAGCGAGCCTGCTCGCGAAGGCGATTGGTCATTCAACATTGATGTCGACTGACCCGCCGCCTTCGCGAGCAGGCTCGCTCCCACAAGGGCGGCGGTGGAATTCAGGAACACCAGAAAGCACAAAGGGGAGCCGAAGCTCCCCTTTAATTTTGTCGTTGCGCGTGCTCTTTTTTTATTATTGAGGGGCGGTCTGTTGTTGTTTTTGGAAACCGTGACCCTTTACCGCTGTTTTTGTCGATCCCCATCCGGGATCAAGAGCAAACGTATTTTTTTGAGCGCTGATCTACTTTTTCGCTAAGCGATCCAACCAGTTCGGGAGCTACCTGAAGGTAGTTTTATTGTTCTCTGCCCGGTTGCGGGTTACTCCGAAAAGCACCCTGAAAAGCACATCCTCTCCAAAAAAATCTGTTAGCTGCGTCTCTGCCGTGTTGTTTTTGTTATGTCAGAGTCGTTACGTCTTATTTTTATTAGGTTTGCCGCTTTTTTTGTTCTTGTTATGCAATAGAGATAGCAGAAGCCGTGCCAACTTTTAAAAAACCTTTAAAATCAACGGCTTGTATTTTTATAGGATTTTTCCGTCAGTCAAAACCCGACAATTTGTTTCCGTGTTACTCGCTTGCGCCCCACGTTTCAGACGCAGCGGTAACACCCGGACACATCCGCGCACTCACTGTGCGCTACGAGCCTTGGCCACGCGCGAACCGGTCGCTCGCCCCAGCACCGTGCAAATCTGCTGGCCGGCCAGAATCAAGGCGTCCAGGTCGATACCGGTCTCGATTCCCAGGCCGTTGAGCAGGTAAACCACGTCTTCGGTGGCGACGTTACCGCTGGCGCCCTTGGCGTACGGGCAGCCGCCGAGGCCGGCGATGGAGCTGTCGAACACCGAGATGCCTTCCAGCAGACTGGCGTAGATGTTGGCCATGGCCTGGCCATAGGTGTCGTGGAAGTGTCCGGCCAGTTTTTCACGGGGTACGTCAGCCGACACCACGTCGAACAGCTTGCGGGTCGCGCCAGCGGTGCCGGTGCCGATGGTGTCCCCCAGGGAAACTTCATAGCAGCCCATTGCGTAGAGCTCGCGAGCGACTCGAGCGACTTGCGCAGGCGCGACGTTACCCTCGTAAGGGCAGCCCAACACACAGGACACGTAACCACGCACGCTGACACCGTGTTGCCTGGCGGCGTCCATGATCGGCACGAAACGCTCCAGGCTTTCGCTGATCGAGCAATTGATGTTGCGCTGGGAAAACGATTCCGACGCGGCGGCGAACACCGCGACTTCCTTGACCCCGGCCGCGATGGCGTCTTCAAACCCGCGCAGGTTGGGGGCGAGTGCACCATAGGTCACGCCCGGTTTGCGCTGGATTTGCGCGAAGACGTCGGCGGAACCGGCCATTTGCGGTACCCATTTGGGCGAAACAAAACTGCCGACTTCTATATAGGCGAGACCGGCGGCGGTCAGCGCGTCGACCAGTTGCACCTTGTCCGCAACGCTGATGGGTTGGGCTTCGTTTTGCAGACCGTCGCGCGGGCCGACTTCGACCAGGCGTACGTGAGTGGGTAAGGACATGGCAATGGACCTGTTGAAATTGTGTGAATGTTCACAGAACCCTGTAGGAGCGGAGCTTGGTCCGGGCGGCGTTCCGACGAAAGCGGTATGTCCTTCAACATCGATGTCGACTGACCTGACGCTTTCGCGAGCAAGCTCCGCTCCTACACGAGCTGCTGGCTCTTGATGGTCTGTTCCAGCGCCTGGGTACAACGCTCCTGCGCGGTGTCCAGTTCCAGCTTCATCTGTTCGATGTCGAGCATTTGTTGCTCCAGCTGTTCACGACGTTCGGCGATTTTGGTCAGCATGGTTTGCAGCTGTTTCTGATTGCCGCCGGTGGGGTCGTAGAGTTCGATCAGCTCGCGGCATTCGGCCAGGGAGAAACCAATGCGCTTGCCCCGCAGAATCAGCTTCAGGCTGACCTTGTCACGGGGCGAGTAGATGCGTTCCTGGCCGCGTCGCTCAGGGCTGAGCAGGCCTTGCTCTTCATAAAAGCGAATGGCCCGCGTGGTGATGTCGAGCTCGCGGGCGAGGTCGGAAATGCTATAGGTCTGGCTGCTCATGGAAGCGCTCGAAAAAGGTCATGGCGCTAAGCTAATGGCAGGTTGACGTTTACGTCAAGGGGTGTGGATTTTTGCTGTCATTGCCGGCCCCTTTGCGAGCAGGCTCGCTCCCACATTCGACCGCATTCTTTCTGGAAGAACCGGGTTAAATGTGGGAGCGAGCCTGCTCGCGAATGAGACGCCGCGGTGCCAAGTCCTACACTTTGTCGAGCTTCTTCTCATGCGCCGTCACTTGCTGGCACAACTCGATCATCTGCTCACGCATCCAGCGGTTGGCCGGGTCCTGGTCGGTGCTTTCGTGCCAGTAGAGGTGGGTTTCCACCGGCGGCACATCGTTGACCGGCAGGTTCACCGAGTACAAATCATGGCGACGGGCAAAGCGTTCCGGCACGGTCATGACCATGTCGGTCTGCTGCAGCACTTGCGACGCCATCAAGTAGTGTTGGGAACGCAGGGCGATTTTGCGCTGGATGCCCATTTTGCCCAGGGCCAGGTCGACATGGCCCAGACCGCTGCGGCGACTGGAGATATGGATGTGGGTCAGCGACAGGTAATCATCGAGGGTGAATTTCTCTTTGCCCGCCAGCGGATGACCCTTGCGCATGGCGCACACGTAACGGTCTTCCATCAACTTGACGTGGCGCACTTGCGGATCAGTGTTGAGCGGCGCATCGACGGCGAAATCAAGACGCCCGGCCGCCAGTTCCTTGGTGGTTTCGCGGCGCTTGGACAGAAAACTTTCGATGATCACCGTCGGCGCCAGGCGCCGCAGACGCTGGAACAGTGGCGGCAGGATCACCGCTTCGGTGAGGTCGGTCATGCTGATGCGGTAAGTCTTGACTGCCTGCAACGGGTTGAAAATACGGCTTTCCTGCACCGACACCCGCAGCAAGGAGAGGGCGTTGCGCACCGGCCCGATAATGTTCTGCGCCATGGGCGTCGGGACCATGCCCTGAGCGGTACGCACGAACAACGGGTCATTGAAGGTCTCGCGCAGACGGGCCAGAGCGTTCGAGACCGCTGGTTGAGTAATGCCGACAATCTGCCCGGCGCGGGTCAGGTTGGCTTCGGTGTAGATCGCGTCGAAGACGATGAAAAGGTTGAGGTCGACCTTGCTCAGATTCATTGCGCTGCACTCTTATTGTTGGGCTCTCGATCAGCCGATCATATATCGGTGATGAATGTTAATACACGCCGAGAATAGGCTAGGTAAATTTTCGTAGCTGTTCTAGCATCGATTGCATGACCTGAACAACTCATCAAAACCCTCAGTTAAAAGGTAGAGCTGCCCATGGATTTCGCTTATTCGCCCAAGGTGCAAGAACTGCGTGAGCGCGTGATCGCGTTCATGGACACCTACGTTTATCCCGCCGAAGCGGTGTTCGAGCGCCAGGTCGCCGAGGGCGATCGCTGGCAGCCGACCGCAATCATGGAGGAGCTCAAACTCAAGGCCAAGGCTGAAGGCCTGTGGAATTTGTTTCTGCCTGAGTCCGAACTCGGCGCCGGCCTGACCAACCTCGAATACGCGCCATTGGCCGAAATCATGGGCCGTTCGCTGCTGGGGCCTGAACCGTTCAACTGCTCCGCGCCCGACACTGGCAACATGGAAGTGCTGGTGCGCTACGCCAATGAAGAACAGAAACAGCGCTGGCTCGAACCGTTGCTGCGCGGCGAAATCCGCTCGGCGTTCGCCATGACCGAACCGGACGTGGCCTCGTCCGACGCCACCAACATGGCCGCCCGCGCCGTGCGTGATGGCGACGAATGGGTGATCAACGGCAAAAAATGGTGGACCTCAGGCGCCTGCGATCCACGCTGCAAGATTCTGATCTTCATGGGCCTGAGCGATCCTGACGCGCCGCGTCATGCGCAGCACTCGATGATTCTGGTGCCGGTGGATGCCCCGGGCGTGAAGATCGTTCGTCCGCTGCCAGTGTTCGGTTACGACGACGCACCTCACGGCCACGCCGAAGTGCTGTTCGAAAACGTCCGTGTGCCGTACGAAAACGTCCTGTTGGGCGAAGGACGCGGCTTTGAAATCGCTCAGGGTCGCCTTGGCCCGGGCCGGATTCACCACTGCATGCGTTCAATCGGCATGGCCGAACGTGCATTGGAACTGATGTGCAAACGGGCGGTAACCCGTACTGCGTTCGGTAAACCTTTGGCACGCCTGGGCGGCAACATCGACAAGATCGCCGACTCGCGGATGGAAATCGACATGGCGCGCCTGCTGACGTTGAAGGCGGCGTACATGATGGACACCGTTGGCAACAAGATTGCGAAAAGCGAAATCGCTCAGATCAAGGTTGTCGCACCGAACGTAGCCTTGCGGGTGATCGACCGGGCGATCCAGATCCATGGCGGGGCAGGGGTGTCCAACGATTTCCCGCTGGCCTACATGTATGCGATGCAACGCACCCTGCGCCTGGCCGACGGCCCGGACGAAGTGCACCGTGCGGCGATCGGCAAGTTCGAGATCGGCAAGTATGTCCCTAAAGAGATGATGCGCAGCAGTCACTAAGACCGCGACGCTTGTATCGCGGGCCTGGATCAGGCTCGCGATAGCGTTGAGGCTGCATCAATCAACAGAAGGCAACCCGTAGAATGCTCGCGCACACGCCGTGCTGTGAGCGGCCAGATCTTCCTCGCTCTCCCCTCGATGCAACGCTACTTCCCGCAACACTTCGGTCAGATACGCCGGTTCGTTGCGACCATTCTTAGGCTTGGGTCGCAGACTGCGCGGCAACAGATACGGCGCATCGCTCTCCAGCATTAGCCGTCCCCGTTTGATCTCTTTCACCAACGGATGCAGGTGCGTGCCTCGGCGCTCGTCACAAATCCAGCCGGTGATGCCGATGTGTAAATCCAGATCGAGGTAGCTGAACAGCGCCTTCTTTTCGCCCGTGAAGCAATGCACCACGGCGGCCGGCAACTGATCACGGTAATCGCGAAGGATTTCCAGCAAGCGCTGACTGGCATCGCGCTCGTGGAGAAAAACCGGCAATTGCAGTTCGACCGCCATCGCCAGATGCTCTTCGAGGACTTTTTCCTGCTGCGGGCGCGGCGAGAAATCACGATTGAAATCCAGCCCGCATTCACCCACCGCCACGACGTTCGGTTCCTTGAGCAAACTGCGCAGATGCTGGGCGCTGTCGGCGTTCCAGTCGCTGGCGCAGTGGGGGTGAATGCCGGCGGTGGCGAACAGCCGTTGAGCCGTTTCATCCAGTTGCCGGCACAGTTCCAGCGCCTGTTCGCTGCCCTCGACACTGGTGCCGGTGAGCACCAATTGGCAGACCCCGGCAGCGTAGGCGCGGTCGAGTACAGCCTGGTGTTTGTCGGCAAAACTGGGGTTGGTCAGGTTGACGCCGATATCGATGAGTTGCATGGTGCTACCTCGGACCAAAGGCCGGAAAGCATATCAGAGCTGTAGATTTATAAGAAAAGCCAAGAACTACAACGAGTTATAGCTGTCTCTTGATGCCGCGAGACAGGTCAGGGTGGCTAAGGTGCCATCACTGTGCCAGTCTTTCGCACTTTGCCAGCGCTCACGGCGCTCTGTTTCTGTTGTTCGATTTCATGAAAATTCTTGAGATCGGCCCAGTATTCTTTCTGGAGAGTGGATGATACGTCCCTCGGTTTTGCTACTGCTGTGTTGTTCGTTGCTGCTGCCGATGCCGGCAGTCGCGCGTCTGGCCGGGCCTCTGCAAGCCGTGCCTTCGACCAAAGCGCGCGACTTGGCGGAAATCCGCAACAGTCGCGTGCTGCGGGTGCTGGTCAACCAGAGCCGCAACAGCTCCGGCGAAGTCCAGGGCCAGGCCATCGGTGTTGAATACCATCGTTTGCGCGCTTTCGAGCAATACCTCAACGGTCACGCCCGTGACGGTCAGGAAATTACCCTCAAGATCATTCCCAAGGCCAAGGATCAACTGATCGGCGCTTTGCAGCGCGGGGAGGGTGATCTGGTCGCACCGGGGGAACTGCTCGACCTGCAACCGGGCCACGCGGTCAGCACCAGTGAACCGATTGCCAGCAACATCCCGTTGGTATTGGTCGGGATCAAAGGCGAGCGACGTTACACCCGTCTCGAACAACTCTCTGGCAAAACCCTGGCGTTGCCCACCGGCAGTGCCGCTGGGGACGCGGTCAGCCAGATCAATCAAAAGCTCGCGCTGCTTAAACTGCCACCGGTGACCATCGAGTGGGTCGATCCCAGTCTGGCGGTCGAGGATGTGCTGGAAATGGTCCAGGGCGGAATCTTTCACCTGACGATCGTCGAGCAACCCATCGCCGAGCGCTGGGGCAAGATCCTGCCCAAGTTGCGTTTCGATCGGCAGGTACTCATCAGTGAACCGGGCGAAGAATTCTGGTTCGTGCGCCGCGACGCCTCAATGTTGCGGGCCAGCATTGATCGCTTCCTGACCGGTTACAAGAAACCATCGGATCAGGATGCCGCGTTCCTGCGGATCTATCGACGTCTGTATCAAGTGCACTATCCATTGGCCAAGGCTGATCGACAGCGCCTCGAGAAACTTCGGCCAGTGCTGCAGAAACACGCCGAAGCCCAAGGCATGGACTGGTTGAATCTGGCGGCCCTGGCGTTCAAGGAATCGGCGCTGCAACCCAATGCCCGCAGTGGCAGCGGCCCTACTGGCCTGATGCAGATCACCCCGTCCGCAGCCCAGCGGGTGGGGGTCAACAACATTCAGAATCTCGACGCCAATGTGCAGGCCGGGGCCAAGTACCTGGCGATGATCCGTCGCAAGTTCTTTGCCAGCCCCAAACTCAACGAGCGCGAGCGCATGGCGTTCGTGCTGGCGGCCTACAACATAGGGCCGGAGCGGGTTCAGGGCATGCGCGCCGAGGCTCGTCGGCGCGGTTTGAATCCCAATCAGTGGTTCTTTCAGGTCGAGCGCATTGCCATGGAGCAGGTGGGAATGAGCGCTGTCAGCTATGTTAATAGCGTGAACAAGTATTACTTGGCGTTCGATCGGGAGCGGGAGTCGTTGGAGCCCCAGGGGCAGAAAGTTGCCTCACGTAAATGATCGAATAAACTGATTGGTATGGCGAATTTATTGCGCTTTTAACATGAAATTTACTGATTAATATAGCGGCCAACCAACACACACTGACAACGGATGACACAGCATGAGCACACTGATCAACAAGGTACTGTTTACCCGCGCTGGCTACGGCCTGACCCTTCTGCGGATCTTCGTCGGCATCATCTTCGCTGCCCACGGCTCGCAGAAACTTTTCGGGGCGTTCGGTGGTTACGGACTGGCGGGCACCGCGCAGTACATGGAAAGCATCGGCCTGGCGCCGGGTTACCTGATGGCGACGCTGGCGGGCGGTACTGAGTTCTTCGCCGGTCTGGCCTTGATCATTGGCTTGCTGGTTCGCCCGGCAGCCCTCGGCCTGACCATCCTCTCACTGGTGGCGATCTTCTCGGTGCATCTCCCTCACGGTCTGTTCATGGTCAACAACGGTTATGAATTCGCCCTGGCCCTGCTCGGTGGCACGATCGCCGTACTGATCGAAGGCGCCGGCAAGCTCTCGGCTGACCGCGCCATCGCCGGCTGACCGCTCTGGCTCAACAAATAGGCCCGCATTGCGCGGGCCTTTTTGTTGCTCGTCATTCTTGACACTGTCCGGTCAGCTTCTCTAGGATGCTGCCCATGCGCCGATTTAAACAGCTACTTGCGGGGCGCCAGGTGACTCACTCAGTTGCCGATAGAAGCTTGAAACAGGCTTCGAAATACCGCTAAAGCGCTGGTTCGGTGTTGCCTCTCACCTGCCATGCAGACTTTTGAGGCAGAGACACGACACAATGAATGCACTAAGCCCCGTTGTACGCCCCGCGCCGATCACGGCACACCTCACCCAGCGCAATCCAAAAATCCTGCTTGGCGGCAAACATCAGCCGACACTCTTGCGTTATCTCGATGGCTGGCCACGTCGCACCGGTGGGCCTGCCGCCTTCCTGATCCAGTTTGTCGAAGAGGGTGAATCGCTGGCTCGATTTGCCAGCGACAGTTTCGACCTGGCTGTCATTCAGTCACCCAGCCTCGAGGATGCCCCCGAGGTGATCAAGCAACTGACTCGCGTTGCCCGGCAGGGGCTGATTACTCGCCGTTAAGGCTTAGAACGCTGGGGCTCAAAGATAGTCGATCGCCACGATATACACGCACTGCTCACCGGTCGGTGTCTGGACCCGAACTTCGGCGTCCAGCGCCTTGCCGATCAGGGCGCGTGCCAGCGGTGAGTCGATGCTGATCAGACCCAGCTTCAGGTCCAGCTCATCCGGCCCGACAATGCGGTAGCGCGACTCTTTGCCATCCTCGTCTTCAATCGTGACCCAGGCGCCAAAATAAACCTTGTTCGGATCGCTCGGTTTTTCGCTGACGACTTTGAGCGCTTCCAGCCGCTTGGTGAGAAAGCGCACGCGACTGTCGATCTCGCGCAGCATCTTTTTGCCGTAGGTGTATTCGGCGTTTTCCGAGCGATCGCCCTGAGCCGCCGCCTCGCTGACCGACTGTGTGACCTGCGGCCGCCGAACATGCCAGAGCTCATGAAACTCGGCCCGCATCCGCGCTTCACCTTCGGGGGTGATCAGCGCGGTGCCAGCGGTGCGGGGAGGGCGATAACGGCTCATGGCAACTTCTTTGTGGTTGGGTTCTTGTGAACGAGAGTGTTTGAGTCTATCAACCCTCGCGCAAGACTGTCAGGGGGCTGGCGTTCAGCGCGCGACGTGTGCCGAACACACCGGCACCCCCGATCAGCACCGCGCCGATCACTGGCAACACCAGCAACCACGGATGCGGATGCCAGGGCAGGTCGAAGGCGTAGCGGTAGAGCACCAGACTCACCAGTTCCGAACCCAGCGCTGCCAACAATCCGCTGACCGCCCCAAGCAAACCGAACTCGATCCGCCGGGCCTTGACCAACAATTGCCGCTCGGCCCCCAGCGCTCGCAACAAGGCACCTTGGCGAATGCGTTCATCGAGCGTCGCTTGCAAGCCTGAAAACAACACCGCCATCCCCGCCGCCAACACGAACAACAGCACGTATTCCACCGCCAGGGTGACTTGGGCGAGGATGCTGCGTAGCTGTTCGAGCAAGGCTTCGACTTGCAAGATGGTCACCGCCGGGAACGCCCGCGACAGATCCACGATCTGCTGATCATGACCGGCCGCCAGATAAAAACTGGTCAGGTAGGTCGCCGGCAGATCCTTCAGCGTGCCGGGCTGGAAGATCATGAAGAAGTTAGGCTGGAAGTTGTCCCAGTTGATCTCCCGCAGGCTGGTGACTTTCGCTTCGCGATTAACGCCGCCCACGGTAAAGACCATGTGATCGCCGAGCTTGAGCTTCAGGCTTTCGGCGACTTTGCCTTCCACCGATACGCCGGGAATCTCGTCCGGCGTCTGTTCGGCCCACCAGTTGCCCGCCGTGAGTTTGTTGCCTGCCGGTAAATCCGCCGCCCAGGTCAGGCTCAGGTCGCGCTGGATCGCTCGATCACCGGCCGAATCCTTACTGACGATTTCCTGTACCGGCTCGCCGTTGACGCTGATCAGCCGGCCAGGCACCACCGGATATAGCGGCGCCGATTGCGCCGACAGTTTGATCAGGCGATCGATGAACGCCTGTTTGTCCGCCGGTAGAATGTTAAGCGCGAAATAGTTAGGCGCATTTTTCGGCAGCTGGTTTTGCCAGGTGTCCAGCAACTCGCCACGCAGCAATGCGATCAGCGCCATGGACAGCAGAATCAAACCGAACGCCAGGGATTGTCCCGCTGCCGCCAGTGGATGACGCAGCAATTGGCCCAGCCCGAGGCGCCATGGCAAAGAGGCGCGCGCCAGCATTCGGCGCAGACTCTTCAGAAGCAGCAACAGCAAGCCGCCAAGCACCAACGCCGCGATCACACCGCCACCGAGGAGGGCGAAGGTCAATACCAGGTCCAGGCTCAGACGCCACATGATCAGCCCGAGGGCGCCCAATGCCGCGCCGTAAACCATCCAGGTGCTGGAGGGAATCGGCAGCATGTCCCGACGTAAAACCCGCAATGGCGGAACCCGACCCAGTGCAGCCAGTGGTGGCAAGGCAAAACCGGCCAACGCCACCAGTCCGGTGCCGATCCCGGCGATGGCAGGAAACAGACCGCCCGGTGGAACGTCGGTCGGTAATAAATCATGCAGCAGCGCGAACAGTCCCAGTTGCGCGAACCAGCCGATGAGGGCGCCGCTGATGCTGGCGAGCAGTCCGAGCACCGTCAGCTGCAAACTGAACAGCACCATGGTTTCCCGTCGGGACAGCCCTAGACAACGCAGCAATGCACTGGCATCGAATCGGCGGGTGGCGAAGCGCGTCGCCGACAGCGCCACCGCCACACCGGACAGCAGAACCGCTACCAGACTGGCCATGTTCAAGTAACGCTCGGCCTTGCCCAAGGCGCCGCCGATCTGTCGGTTGCCATCGCGTGCATCCTGCAAACGCTGGTTGGCGGCCAGGCCGGGTTTGATCAATTGACGATAGGTTTCCAGCGCCTCGGCTTTACCGCGCCAGAGTTCGCGGTAACTGACCCGGCTGCCGGGTTGCACCACGCCGGTCGCGGCGAGGTCGCTGAGGTTGATCAGCACCCGCGGCGTGAGGCTGTAGAAATTGCCGGCGCGGTCCGGTTCGTAGGTCAGCACTCGCGCCAGTTTGAGGGTTCGCATGCCGACATCGATGCTGTCGCCGATCTTCAAGTCCAGCGCGGTCAGCAGTCGCGCTTCGACCCAGGCTTCACCGGGTTTCGGTCCGCCACCGGGTTCTTCAGGGGCGAAGGGCGCCGGGGCACTTTTCAGTTCACCTCGCAGTGGGTAGACGTCATCGGCAGCCTTGATGCTGGACAGCTGAATGCCGTTGTCAGTGGCGATGACGCTGGAGAATTCCACCACCTGAGCGTGATCGAGCCCAAGCTCCGTGCCGCTTTTAATCTGTTCGGGCCGTGCCGGTGAACTGCCTTCAAGCAGCAGGTCGGCACCGAGAAACTCGGTGGCACGCAGCATCATGGCGCCGTTCAGGCGGGTGCCGAAGTAACCGATGGCAGTACTCGCCGCCACGGCCACCAGCAAGGCAAAGAACAAAACCCGCAACTCACCGGCGCGGGCATCGCGCAGCAGTTGGCGGATGGCAAGGCTGAACAGGCGCAACAGCGGCAGGCGTGCCATCAAGGCTCCAGAGGGGCGACCAGCAGGCCGGCTTCAAGGCGGATCAGACGCCGGCAGCGATGTGCCAGGCGTTCGTCGTGGGTCACCAGCACCAGGGTTGTGCCGCGTTCCTGGTTGAGTTCGAACAGCAGATCGCTGATGCGCTCGCCGGTGTGGCTGTCGAGGTTGCCGGTGGGTTCGTCGGCGAACAGCACGTCGGGTTCGGCGGCAAACGCACGGGCAATCGCCACGCGCTGCTGTTCGCCGCCCGAAAGCTGGCGTGGCGAATGGGTTAGCCGCTGGCCCAGGCCGACCCGTTGCAGCAGCTCGGTGGCGCGTTCACGGGCGTCTTTGCGGCCATCGAGTTCCAGCGGCAGCATCACGTTTTCCAGGGCGTTGAGACTGTCGAGCAACTGAAAGGACTGGAACACAAAACCGACATGCTCGGCCCGGATACGTGCGCGCTGGTCTTCGTCGAGATTGCTCAGGGCTTGCCCGGCGAGGGTGACGTCGCCGCTGCTCGGCAGGTCGAGGCCAGCGAGCAAGCCGAGGAGGGTGGACTTGCCGGAACCGGAGGCGCCGACAATGGCCAGGCTGTCGCCCTTGTTCAGTTCCAGGCTGAGTTCGTGCAGGATAGTCAGTTCACCTTCCGCGCTGGGAACCACTTTGCTGAGGTTCTTCGCGGTGAGAATGCTTGCGCCCATGGAGAATCCGATGCGTGTGTGGTTTTTGAGTGCTGGCCTGGCCTTGATGTGCATGGCCCAGAACGCAGCGGCGGGTACAGTCCTGATCGTTGGCGATAGTATCAGCGCGGGTTTCGGGCTGGATACCCGGTTGGGGTGGGTGTCATTGCTCGAGCAACGGCTCAAGCGCGAAGGTTTCGACGATAAGGTGGTCAATGCGTCCATCAGCGGCGACACCAGCGCCGGAGGCCAGGCGCGCCTGCCCGCGCTGCTTGCAGAGCATAAACCTGAGTTGGTCATCCTCGAGTTGGGCGGCAACGATGGCCTGCGCGGATTGCTGCCAACACAATTGCAACAAAACCTTGCGGCGATGATCGACAGCTCCCGCGCCAGTGGTGCAAAGGTGCTGCTGCTCGGCATGCAATTGCCACCCAACTACGGCGTTCGTTATACCGAGGCCTTCGCGAAGGTCTACAGCACACTGGCCGAGGAGAAAAAGATCCCGCTGGTGCCGTTTTTTCTCGACGGCGTGGGCGGTCATCCGGACTTGATGCAGTCTGACGGCTTGCACCCGGCTGCCGGGGCTCAGGGCAAGTTGCTGGAAAATGTCTGGCCTACACTGAAACCGCTGCTTTGACGCTTTTCTAGCGGCGGTGTTTCGGCTAAGGTGGCGCCCCCGATTTGGAGCCCCCGATGCCGCGTCCTGCCTGGTCACTTTTTGCCTACCAACTGATCGAGCCTGACGAACAGCTGGATCTGTTCGCCTGCCAGGAAGTGCGGGTACATCTGGTGACCCGTCAACTGGAGTTGGGCGGCTCGGCGGACCGGACCTTGTGCGGCAGCCTGTTGCCAGCACAACCGCGCTGGTCGAGCGTCGATCGCCGTGTGTTCCAGGATCAGCGCCTGTGCTCGCTGTGTCGTGCCATTCTCGAATCGCAAAAACGCGGTACATCGCCGATCTGGCCGGAACTTCGTTTCGAGCTTTAGAAGCCGATAGATTGCTTGCTATCGGTCAACTCCCCGATTTTCCAGGCGCCGGTGTACAATCTCGTTTTTATACCCTTGTCGATCATGCGAAGGATTTTCCGGATGTTGCCGCGCTTTCCTGCCGTCACCCGCTACCTGTCTCTCGCCGCCCTCTGTGTGGCGGGTCCCGTAGCAGCATCGGAGCTGCCCCTGCCACCGCCCGGTGAAGACATCATCGGTCAGGTCCAGGTGATCAAGGCCAAGTACGAAGATACCTTCGCCGACCTTGGCACCACCTACGATCTGGGCTATTCGGAAATGGTCGCGGCCAACCCTGGTGTCGATCCATGGCTGCCGGGCGCTGGCACCGAAGTGGTGCTGCCGACGCGTTTCATCCTGCCACCAGGCCCGCGTGAAGGCATCGTCATCAACCTGGCCGAGTACCGCCTCTATTACTTCCCGAAAGGCCGGAACGTGGTGTACACCTTCCCGTTGGGTATCGGCCGTGAAGGCTGGGGCTCGCCGATTGCCCATACCACCATCACCGCCAAGACGCCGAACCCGACCTGGACCCCTCCAGCGTCGATCAAGGCCGAGCACGCCGCCGATGGCGATCCACTGCCGAACGTGGTGCCGGCCGGCCCGGACAACCCGCTGGGGCCGTTCAAATTCACGCTGGGCACGCCGGGCTACCTGATCCACGGTTCGAACAAGAAGTTCGGCATCGGCATGCGCACCAGTCACGGTTGCTTCCGCATGTTCAACAACAACGTGCTGGAAATGGCGAGCATGGTGCCGGTAGGCACGTCGGTGCGCATTATCAGCGACCCGTACAAGTTCGGTGTCAGTGGCGGCAAGGTGTATCTGGAAGCGCACACGCCGCTGGACGACAAGGGCAACCCTTCTGTGGTCGACAAACACACTGCGGTGATCAACGCGATGCTCAAGCGTGAGGACATCACCAACAACCTGCGCATGAACTGGGATGTGGTCCGCGACGTGGTTGCCGCCGAAGATGGTCTGCCGGTGGAAATCGGAGTGCCGAATTCCTCGGCGGCGATGGTGACGAATGCGCCGATCGACCCGTTGCAGTAATGCTTGAAAGGAGCCCGCCGATGCTGACCGCATCGGCGGGTTTTTTATTGCCGGTACGAAATAGCGGGCAATCGGCATAGGGGACGGCCTTCATAGGCCGTTCCCCTGCCACACCACCCGGCATGCGGGTCCGCACCGGGCGGTTCGAGAGATTGAGGTCAGGAGAGACGCGGTAAACCCGTTCTGTCGAACCACGCTATATCGAGCACTCGGTTGAGTTCAAGAGCGCTATTGCGCCACCAGCAGCGAGAGCTTCCCGCCACTTTGCGAGCAGTAGCCTCACTTGCACCCAACCTGCGCAGCTCTCGATAGATCGTTGAACTACGCCGCCATTGCTTGAGCTGGATTGCTCGTAGTCGGTGTCGTATCCATTCATCTAACTCTCGCCAGATTCTGGGAGTTTGCGACAAGCCGAAATATCCCTTCCAGCCAAGCATGTAGGGCCTTAATCGGTCGACAACTTGTTGCAAGCTGCGGCCACCTGAGCGCCGGGTAAACCAGCGGATGCACTGTTTGAAGCGCTGACGCGCTTTGACCGCTACTGTCCTTTTGACGCCTTGTGGAGAAGCCCAGAACGCGTACCCCAGAAACTTGCGACCAAATACACTCGCCACCGCACTCTTGCTCTCGTTGACGCTCAAGTGCAGCTTTTCATACAGACGCTTGAGCAAGGCCATCACTCGCTGCCCGGCCTTCTTGCTGCGAACATACACATTCGCATCGTCGGCATAGCGCACGAAGCAATGACCTCGACGTTCAAGTTCCCGATCCACTTCGTCCAGCAGCACGTTCGCCAGCAACGGCGACAGCGGGCCGCCTTGCGGCGCCCCGCAGCGGCTTTTCTCGACTACGCCATTGATCTGCGTTCCCGCATCCAGATACGCCCGAATCAGCCGGATAACCGCCCGATCCGCAATCCGCTTGCGTAAACGATCAATCAAAATATCGTGATCGACCCGGTCGAAGAACTTCTCCAGATCAACATCCACCACCACTCTTCGCCCTGAAGACACATGGCGCTGAGCCGCCAAAACAGCATCCTGCGCGCAACGTCCCGGGCGAAAGCCGTAGCTGTGTTCACTGAAAGTCGGATCGAGTTCTGGTTGCAAGACTTGCAGCAACGCTTGTTGGATCAAGCGATCGGTGACCGTTGGAATTCCCAACTCGCGCTGACCGCCGTCAGGTTTGGGGATGACCACACGTCGTACCGGGCTGGGCCGGTAGACGCCTGAAAGAAGCTGTTCGCGAATCGCCGCCCACTGGCTCAGTAGATGTTCGGCGGTCTGTTCAATATCCAGACCATCGACGCCCGCTGCTCCCTTGTTGGCCTTGACCCGCTTCCATGCCCGCTTCAGGTTTTCTCTCGCAAAGGCCCGATCCAGCAGCCCTTGCCCTGCGTTGTCGGATTCATCTTGCGGGCGATTGACCTCGTCGCTGATGGGGCTTCTCACGGTTTCACCGCTCGCGTCCTCACATCCGCCCCGCGTTTGGCAGGCATCTGACTTCCGGTCGTTCGCATCAACATGGCCTATAACGCTTTCTCTCGTTCGGCCCTTCGTCAAAAAAAAAAAAAAGACTACTACGGCCTCTGCTGACTTCTCGCTCCGGCTTGCACCGTCGCCCTTTCAGGCACAAGGCGAGATCTCCCCAGGTAAGAACGCAATCCTTCACCACACAACCGCCGGATTTACGCAACCTGATCCTTGACCACAAGAGCTTCGCGGTTTTATGCCCGCTCGCCCTGATCGGCTTCGCCTTCTATCCGGTTCTTGTACATCGGCTCATGGCTTCGATCCACGCTTCCTCCCCACACTCGGTCGCCCTCATGCAGTTGCGCTTCACTTCGTTCGCTGTGGTCAGCTTACGGCGGGACTTTCACCCACAAGATTGCGCCCATGCTGGGCGCACATAAAAAAGCCGACCCAAAAAATGGGTCGGCTTGATAACAATCCCGAAGGATTATTACTTGCGGCTAGCTTTGTCCAGCATGCGCAGAGCACGCTCGTTAGCTTCGTCAGCAGTCTGTTGTGCTTTTTGAGCAGCAGCCAGAGCTTCATCGGCTTTACGGTAAGCTTCGTCTGCACGAGCCTGGGAGCGAGCTGCTGCGTCTTCAGTAGCGGTCAGACGTGCTTCGGTTTCTTTCGATACGCTGCTGCAACCGGTAGCCAGAACTGCGGCCAGAGCCAGAGCAGAGAATTTCAGAACGTTGTTCATCGTGTTCCCCTTCAAGGACTTTCTATTAAGTTAGCTGCCTCCTCAGAGTGAGGAAATAGCCGGCGTACATACTACCCATTACTTGTCGTAAGTAAACTGACGTAAAGCAAGAAGCCAAAAAAATTGTAGGCGTTGATTCTTTTTCGAGCAACTTTTAACTGCATTGTTTAAAAAATATCCAGCTGGGAGGCCCGAGCTGAGCGAGCCGCCAAAGAAAAGTTCCGCACGCTCACAGCTCTTTTCCGAGTCTTGGCTAAAGTCTGTCTAGATGGATTCGTCTACACTTTTGTTCGAATTTTGCGTGGCGCCTCTCATATCTTTCTCCATGTTCAGGTGACTTTAACAAAGGGCGCTCGTCTTAAGTCTCAACATCCGGCAATGTTCAGGCTATCGACCTTCACAGATCTTCGGTCGAGCTGTCTCTGCGTCACCCGGAGCAGCACCCGCCAACCCGCGTGATGACGAGCGTACCTTGAGCATTTCTGCCAATAGTGCCTACTATTTGATACGTGCTCGGTTGTGCGAGACTGGTGCAGCTCTTCTCGGTGTCCATTCAGGCACGGGGTGGCGTAGATGTTCCTTCGCCGGAAAAACATCGGTAAGGTAGGGGTCAGAATTTCAGACCCGCGAGGAGTAGTGATGAGCGAGGCGTTGTCCATCCACCATGACCAGGCTGGTCATCAGTTCGAGACCAATGTGGACGGTCATCGTGCCTACCTGACCTATATGGATCTGGGGAAACAGACCCTGGATATCTATCGCACCTTTGTGCCCAACGCGCTGCGTGGTCGCGGCATTGCGGCAGCCTTGACCGAGAAGGCGTTGGAGTACGCTGAAGAAATGGGTTACACCGTCATTCCATCGTGTTCTTACGTGGAACGCTACATGGAGCGCCACCAGCGGCATGCCGCCAAGCTGAGCCAGTAACTTTTAAAGAATCGAACGCAAAAAAAACGCCGGGTTAAGCCCGGCGTTTTTTTGTGCGGTGAAAAGTGATCAGCTGCGATCGCGTTTCGGCAGCACGTCCTTGAGCTTGGCATGCATGCTGCGCAAGGTGTTTTCGGTGGCGGTCCAGTCGATGCAGGCATCGGTGATCGACACGCCGTATTGCAGGTCGGCGAGGTCTTTCGGGATCGCCTGGCAGCCCCAGTTCAAGTGACTTTCGACCATCAGGCCGATGATCGACTGGTTGCCTTCGAGGATCTGGTTGGCGACGTTTTCCATCACCAGCGGTTGCAGGGCCGGGTCCTTGTTGGAGTTGGCGTGGCTGCAATCGACCATGATGTTCGGCTTGATCTTCGCTTTGTTCAGCGCTTGCTCGCAGAGCGCGACGCTGACCGAATCGTAGTTCGGCTTGCCGTTGCCACCGCGCAGTACCACGTGACCGTAGGCATTGCCCTTGGTGGTGACGATCGACACGCCACCTTCCTGGTTGATACCCAGGAAGCGATGAGGGCTGGAAACCGATTGCAGGGCGTTGATAGCGACCGTCAGGCCGCCGTCGGTGCCGTTCTTGAAGCCGACTGCCGAGGACAGGCCGGAGGCCATTTCACGGTGAGTCTGGGATTCGGTGGTGCGCGCACCGATGGCCGACCAGCTGATCAGGTCCTGCAAGTACTGCGGGGAGATCGGGTCGAGGGCTTCCGTTGCGGTCGGCAGGCCCATCTCGGCCAGGTCCAGCAGCAACTGGCGGCCGATGTGCAGACCATCCTGAATCTTGAACGAGTCGTCCAGGTACGGATCGTTGATCAAGCCTTTCCAGCCGACGGTGGTGCGTGGCTTCTCGAAATACACGCGCATGACCAGATACAGGGTATCGGACACTTCGGCCGCCAGCGCCTTCAGGCGCTCGGCGTATTCGTGGGCGGCCTTGATGTCGTGGATCGAGCAAGGCCCGATGACAACAAACAGGCGGTGGTCGGTGCCATCAAGAATGTTGCGAATGACTTCGCGGCCCTTGGTGACGGTGCGCAGGGCCGCGTCGCTCAGAGGGATATCACGCTTGAGCTGATCGGGAGTGATCAGCGTCTCGTTGGAGGCGACGTTTAGGTCGTTGATCGGTAAATCAGCCATCGTTTACTCGTCAGGTCACGGGTGCCGGCCGCCAGCGAACCCGCGCGGCGGAGCACAGCAAATTAAGCGCGTCGGGGAGCAGAACCTTAGCGCGTTACACCGTGGCTCGACAATGGGCAGACACCGGTTTAAGGGGCATTCTCAATTAGTTTCCTGCCGGGAAACGAATTGAGAACGCCCCCTAATCCAGCACAACCTGTGCAAATGCCTTGCGAACCGTGTCGTGAGAGAACTCGTCGGCATGCTCCTGGACCCATTCGAGGGCCAGTGCCTGAGTTTCCTGCAGATCGTCATGCGCGTCATGCAGGCGGCAGTAACGTTCGATCTGGCACACCTGCTCGCCCATTCGGGCACTGAACATCATCTGCTCGTCAACAAAGGCAATGCCAACCAGATAGCCGCGCTTGCGTCGCAGGCACCAGGCCACATAGCCCAGAAAGCGCAAGTCGGGGTTCAAGGTCGGCATGCGCACTTCCAGCGCCGTACCGTGGCGCCACGCCCGGTGATAATTGCAAGCCATGCCCCCGAGGCTGATAGTGTGCAGCTGTTGTCGTGAAATACACTCAGGTTTTAGCAACGTTAACTCGACGGGCACATCGTCAGGATGAGGAATAAAACGTCCCATGAGCACGGACTCCATGTGTCGGCCATCTGACATTGTTCCACCCAGTATAGTGGTCGAATTGGAACTGACTGATTTCGACGCCGACCAACGGCTGCTGGCGATGAGCGGTGTGTCGCTGGTTATTTTCACCAGTGTCGGCTGCGCCAGTTGCCGTTTTGCCCATGAGCAATTGCCACGACTCGATCTGAACGTTGATCGACTGTGCTGGATTGATGCGGGGAACAATGGCGGCGTGGTCGAGCGTTATCAGGTCTTTTACTTGCCGGCGCTGTTTGTGGTGCGCGACGGTGAATTCTTCGGGGCACTAAAATCGCGCCTGACCCGCACCGAGCTCAATGAAGCCGTGGGTCAGGCGCTGAGTCGACTTGCAGAGGAGTTGCCATGATGGGGGCAGTGACCAAACCGACAATCGGTATTATCGGAACCGGCGCGATCGGCGGTTTCTACGGGTTGATGCTGGCGCGTGCCGGCTTCGATGTGCATTTTCTGTTGCGCAGTGAGTTTTCAGCGGTGGCCGAGCGTGGGTTGCAGCTCGACAGTGCGACGCATGGTGCGCTGACGTTGAATCCGGTTCAGGCGTATTCGACGGCCGAAGACATGCCGCCTTGTGACTGGTTATTGGTGGGCGCAAAAACCACCAGTAACGCGCAGCTGGCGCCGGCCATCATTCAAGCGGCTGCGCCCGGTGCCAAAGTGCTGCTGTTGCAAAATGGCCTGGACGTCGAAGACAGTCTGCGTGAGTGGCTCCCCGATTCGCTGCATGTGCTCGGTGGGCTCTGCTATATCTGCGTCCATCGCGAAGGACCAGGCATCATCACCCATCAGGCGCTCGGTGCGGTGAATGTTGGCTACCACAGCGGTCCTGCAGCCGATGAGCAGGCGCGCATGGCGATTGTCGAGGAGGGCGCCGGGCTGTTCCGCACCGCCGGTATCGACTCCCAGGCCATGGCGAATCTGCATCAGGCACGCTGGCAAAAACTGGTCTGGAATATCCCCTACAACGGCCTGTCGGTGCT
This sequence comes from Pseudomonas sp. LB3P25, assembly GCF_054897985.1. NCBI lineage: Bacteria > Pseudomonadati > Pseudomonadota > Gammaproteobacteria > Pseudomonadales > Pseudomonadaceae > Pseudomonas > Pseudomonas sp. LB3P25. The sequence continues at coordinate 2,344,288 of NZ_CM142711.1, forward strand.
GCTCGGGGCGAGCACAACGCCGTTGATGGCCGATGCCGACAGCCGGGAATTGATCAGGGCACTGATGGCCGAAGTGGTTCAAGGCGCAATCGCCTGCGGTCACGACGTACCGCCTGGATATGCCGACCATCTGTTCATGGCGACCGAGAAGATGCCCGACTATTGGCCGAGCATGTACCACGATTTTCTGCACAAGCGGACGCTTGAACTGGACGCGATTTACGCCCGGCCACTGACAGCCGCCAAGGCAGCAGGGTGTGAGTTGCCGCGAATCGAAGCCTTGTATCGCAGTTTGAGTTTTATCGATCGACGTAACACTTGAGTCGATCAACCTTGGGGAGAAGGGCATGGCAAAAACGATCGACGACAAACTGGTGCTGGCGATTTCTTCGCGCGCGCTGTTTGACCTGAGCGAAAGCCACAAGGTCTATCTGTCGAGCGGTGTCGAAGCCTATCGGCAATATCAGATCGAACACGAAGACGAAATCCTTGAGCCCGGTGATGCATTCCCGTTGGTGCAGAAACTCCTCAACCTCAATACCAGTCTGGGCCGCGCCCGGGTCGAGGTGATCCTGGTGTCGCGCAACAGTGCCGACACCGGCCTGCGGGTTTTCAATTCGATCCACCACTATGGCCTGGCGATTTCCCGCGCGGCGTTTGTCGGCGGGCGCAGTCCTTATCCGTACCTCAAGGCGTTTGGCTGCGACCTGTTTCTTTCGACGCATGCCGAAGACGTGCGCAGTGCACTGGATGCCGGGTTCGCCGCAGCGACCATTCTGTCGGGTGGCGCCAGTCGTGCCGCCAGTGATGAATTGCGCATTGCCTTCGATGGTGACGCGGTGCTGTTTTCCGACGAATCGGAGCGGGTCTATCAGTCCGGTGGTCTGGAAGCGTTTCAGGCCAGCGAGCGTGAAGCCGCCCGCGAGCCTTTGCGCGGTGGGCCGTTCAAAGGCTTCCTCGCAGCCCTCAATCTGTTGCAGCGTGAGTTCCCGGAAGACGCCTGTCCGATCCGCACCGCGCTGGTGACCGCGCGATCGGCGCCGGCCCATGAACGAGTGATCCGTACCTTGCGCGAATGGGATATTCGTCTGGACGAGTCGCTGTTTCTCGGCGGCCTGACCAAGTCGGCGTTTCTCGAAGCCTTTGCCGCCGACGTGTTTTTCGACGATCAGGCCGGTCATTGCGAGTTGGCCCGTGAGGTGGTCGCCACCGGGCACGTGCCGCACGGCATAAGCAACGAGCAAAAGGTTTAAGCCCACGGTTCAACGCGTTACGCGGGACGTCGTACTCGCCAAGGCACTGCTAAGCTGAATCAATCTCCGCCATGTTGGCACTCGAGGAGGTCATATGATTCATTCGATGCTGTACGCCACTGACCTCGGCCTGTACGCACCTTTGGTGATGCAGCATGCCTTGGCGCTGGCACGAACATTCAATGCCGACCTCTACGTGGTGCACGCCGTTGAACCGATGGGGCTGTTTGCCGAGTCGGTGCTTCAGAGTTACCTCGATGAGCAGGCGTTGAATGAGTTTCACAGCCAAGGCTTGAACACGGTGATTGCCAATATCGAGCAGCGGGTACTCGACAGCTTTCGTGAAGAATTGGGGGATGAAGGGTCGCAGGACCTGGAGCGGATCAAAGCAGTACGGGTGCTTCAGGGCGATCCGTCACAGGTGATTCTCGACCAGGCGCAGAAACTCTCCGTGGATTTGTTGATCGTAGGTAGTCATAGCCATGGTGCTGGTGCGGAAACGCCTTTGGGCCGGACTGCAGCGCGGGTGTTGCAACTGTCTCGGGTACCGGTCTATCTGGTGCCGCTGGTGGAACGTCGTCGCCAAGGGGATCGTTAGTGTCCTGTCTCGCGTATTCACGAGGCAGGACACCAGAACACGAATAGTGGCAGCTTGATAAAAAAGTTCTAGATTTATTCTTCAAACCATTAATATAGTTATATACCGTCGCTGATGCCCGTGGCGTCTACCTGCTTTGAGGGATTCATATGAAGCTTCAACAATTGCGCTACATCTGGGAAGTGGCGCACCACGACCTCAACGTTTCCGCTACAGCCCAAAGCCTTTACACGTCGCAACCGGGCATCAGTAAGCAGATCCGTCTGCTGGAAGACGAATTGGGGGTCGAGGTTTTCGCTCGCAGCGGCAAGCACCTGACCCGCGTCACCCCGGCCGGCGAGCGAATTATCACCACCGCCGGTGAGATCCTGCGCAAGGTTGAAAGCATCAAGCAGATCGCCCAGGAATTCTCCAACGAGAAGAAAGGCACCCTGTCGATCGCCACCACGCACACCCAGGCGCGTTATGCGTTGCCACCGGTGATCAGCAATTTCATCAAGCAATACCCGGACGTTGCCCTGCATATGCACCAGGGTTCGCCAATGCAGATCGCCGAAATGGCCGCTGACGGCACCGTGGATTTCGCCATTGCCACCGAAGCGCTGGAGTTGTTCGGTGATCTGGTGATGATGCCGTGCTATCGCTGGAACCGCTGCGTGGTTGTGCCTCAGGGCCACCCGCTGACCAAGCTGTCGAAGTTGACCCTCGAAGCCCTGGCTGAATACCCGATTGTGACGTACGTGTTCGGTTTCACCGGCCGTTCGAAACTCGACGAAGCCTTCAGCCATCGCGGCCTGACGCCGAAAGTGGTGTTCACCGCCGCCGACGCCGACGTGATCAAGACTTACGTTCGTCTGGGCCTGGGCGTGGGCATCGTGGCGAAAATGGCGGTCGATGCCAAACTCGACAGCGACCTGGTCATGCTTGATGCCAGCGATTTGTTCGAATCCAGCATTACTAAAATCGGTTTCCGTCGCGGTACGTTCCTGCGTGGCTTCATGTGCGACTTCATCGAGAAGTTCGCCCCGCACCTGACCCGCGAAGTCATGGCCAAGGCCATCCAGTGCCACAACAAGCAGGAACTGGAAGAACTGTTCGACGGCGTCGAACTGCCGGTGCATTAATCTCCCGCTTTAAACCACCTCGGTAACAGAGAACTGTTGCCGAGCGCCCGCCACCCGAATCTCCACCTCGTCCCCTTCGAACTTGCCCAGCAGGCTTTTGCCCAGCGGTGAGCGCGGGGTGATGACGGTAATCCATTGCCCCACCAGGTCGACCTTCAAGCCCGCCGCGTCGGGGGCCAGAAACAGCCATTGCTCACGACCCTTTTCGTCTTCCAGGCCGAGCAGGGCACCGACTTCGATGCCGCGCTGATCGTCGTAGGGACGCAGCGTAAGGTTCTGGCAAAGCGTCAGTGACTGCCTGATTTCTTCCACCCGTTTGGCTTGCCCGGCTGCCAGATAAGACGCCTCCAGACCCAGCGTGTCGTACTTGTTCTCGGCGATGTTTTCTTCGTGGGTCGCGGTTTCGTAAGCGGTTTGTGCGGCACGCTCGGCGATGTCGAGGTCGATCCGCAGCTTGTCGAGAATCAGTTGGTGGACGGTCGGCTTGTGCATAGAGAGCTTCATGATCAATCGCAAAATTGCTGGACGTTGGCGCGGCTTTTTTCGCTCGGTGCAGTCTGGTCCTGTTGCAACCAGAACTGGCATTTGGGGTTCGACAGATTACGGTTGTTGCTGCGGGCCTGATCAAGCCTTTGTTGCTGCTCGTTCTTGCGCAGGTTCTCTTCGTACTGTTCGAACAACGGGCTCTGAGGCGGAATGTCCGGCACCGGTTGCACCACCACCGGTGGTTTGGCCAGTTGCTCGACCGCTGCCGCCACAGGCGCCAGCTGCTCGCTGAACAACAGTCGAGAGGCGAGCCAGCACGTCAGCGCGATCGCGATAAACCCCAGCCACACACCCAGGGCAATGCTGCCGGTCAGTTGCAAGACGTTGAGCTGGATCGGCAACGGGCGGCGCGGGTTGGGACGGTAGGGCATGGCTGCCTCCTGGCGGGTGGTCGCGGGCGAGTGGCGATTGTCGCATGAAGATTAATCGCCGTCGGCTCTTCTGCACGGGGTAATTTATGAGGACAATCGGCGCCTTTGCCAACGGGAGCCTGGAATGCCTCAAGTAAAAAACTGCTGGCGCTGGGATATTTTTTGCACCGTGGTCGACAACTTTGGTGACATCGGCGTGACCTGGCGTCTGGCCCGACAACTGGTGGCCGAACATTCGGTGACGGTGCGTTTGTGGGTCGATGATCTGCGAGCCTTTGAGCGTTTGTGTCCGGAAATCGACGTTAACGCCTCACAGCAATGGCAGCAGGGCGTCGAAGTGCGCCAGTGGACGGCCGACTGGCTGCCCACTGACGCCGCTGATGTGGTGATCGCCGCGTTCGCCTGCCAATTGCCGAGTGCTTACATGGACGTCATGGCCGAACGGGGAAAACCGCCGCTGTGGATGAATCTCGACTATCTGAGTGCCGAGGACTGGATCGTCGGCTGCCACGGCTTGCCGTCGGTGAAATACAAGAGCGTACAAAAAATCTTTTTCTTCCCGGGGTTCCAGAAGGGCACGGGTGGCTTGCTGCGTGAAAGTGGATTGCTGGAGCGTCGTCAGCAGTTTCAGCAAAGCCCCGAGGCTCAGCGAGAATTCCTGCAAGGTTTAGGGATTGATCGCGCGCAAGGTGCGCAGTTGATCTCGCTGTTTGCCTACGAAAATACTGGGCTGGCCAGTTGGCTCGATGCAATGGCTGCCGACTCGACGCCCACTCATCTGCTGGTGCCCGAAGGCAGGATTCTTGGGGATGTCGAACGTTGGCTCGGTGTGGACTGTCTGGTGGCCGGCGCGGTGCATGTGCGCGGTGAATTGACCGTGCAAGTGCTGCCGTTCGTCCGACAGGATCAATACGATCACCTGCTCTGGTGCTGCGATTTCAATGCCGTGCGCGGTGAAGATTCCTTTGTCCGCGCCCAATGGGCGGGCCGGCCGCTGCTCTGGCACATCTATCAGCAGGACGAAGACATCCATCTGGACAAGCTCGACGCCTTCCTCGCTCTGTACACCAACGGCCTGTCCGAGCCTGCCCGCGAGGCGATCAGCGGTCTTTGGCGGGCGTGGAATGCGGGTGACAATATGACCGGGCACTGGCAATCGACCCGAAAACACTGGCCAGAACTGCAAAAACACGCCGAAGCGTGGTGTCTGGAACAGGCTTTGCAGGCGGATCTTGCCGCAGCGCTGGTACAGTTTTATGTAAATTGGATATGATACGCGGCCTAGATTTTTGTAAATCCCATCCAAATTCGGATATTCGCAATGAAAACTGGTAAAGAACTGAAACCCGGTACCGTGATCCGTCTCGAAAACGATCCTTGGCTGGTTCAGAAAGCTGAATTCACCAAGTCTGGTCGTAACAGCGCGATCATGAAGACCAAGCTGAAAAACCTGCTGACCGGTTACAAGACCGAGATCGTTTACAGCGCCGACGACAAACTGGACGACGTAATCCTCGACCGCAAAGAAGCGACCCTGTCCTTCATCAGCGGCGACACCTACACGTTCATGGACACCACCGACTACACCATGTACGAACTGAACGCTGAAGACATCGAAGCCGTTCTGCCTTTCGTTGAAGAAGGCATGACCGATGTTTGCGAAGCGATCTTCTTCGAAGAGCGTCTGGTTTCCGTAGAACTGCCGACCACCATCGTGCGTCAGGTTGACTACACCGAAGGTTCCGCTCGCGGTGACACTTCCGGCAAGGTGATGAAGCCTGCCAAACTGAAGAACGGTACCGAACTGTCGGTTGCTGACTTCATCGAAATCGGCGACATGATCGAGATCGATACCCGCGAAGGCGGTTCCTACAAAGGCCGTGCTAAATAAGCACCGCTTCAGGAATGAAAAAGCCCGACCATTGAGTCGGGCTTTTTTGTGGCCGAAGATCAAGATCAAAAGATCGCAGCCTCGTTCCACTCGACAGCTCCTACAGGGGAATACAAAACCCATGTAGGAGCTGTCGAGTGAAACGAGGCTGCGAGCTTTTTGCTTTATTTCAGGTGTTGCTTGAGCTCTTCGGACGCCTGCAGCATCGCCGAACGCACGGCTGGCACCTGGCTCACCACGTTAAGCAAACCGTAGTCGTGGATCATGCCGTTGTAGCGCACTGCGGTGACCGGCACGCCGGCCTCGTCGAGTTTGCGGGCGTAGGCTTCGCCCTCATCGCGCAACACGTCGGCGCCGGCGGTCTGCACCAGGGCAGGTGGCAGGCCCTTGAGTTGCGCGGTGGTTGCCCGCAACGGCGAGGCATAGATCTCGTTACGCTGTTTGGCATCGGTGGTGTAGTTGTCCCAGAACCACTTCATCATGTTTTTGGTGAGGAAGTGCCCCTCGGCAAACTGGTTGTAGGACGCCGTTTCGAAGCTGGCGTCAGTCACCGGCCACAGTAGCACCTGGAACTTGATCGCCGGTGTGCCCTTGTCTTTGGCCATCAGCGCAACCACTGCCGCCATGTTGCCACCGACACTGTTGCCGGCCACGGCCAGACGTTTACCGTCGACGTTGATCTCTTTACCGTGCTCGGCCACCCACTGGGTCGCGGCGTACGCCTGGTTGATCGCGACCGGGTAATGCGCTTCTGGCGAGGGGGTGTAATTGACGAACACCGCCGCCGCCCCCGAACCCGTTACCAAATCCCGAACAAGACGTTCGTGGGTCGGGAAATCCCCCAGCACCCAGCCACCGCCGTGGAAGAACATGAACACTGGCAGCGGACCTTTGACCCCGGCTGGCCGGACGATGGTCAGGTTCAGCGGTTGGCCGTCGACTTGAATGGTCTTCTGGCTGACATCGGCTTTTGGCAGCGTCAGTTTCACCCCGGCCTGCGCGCCAACCAGCACGGCGCGGGCATCGGCAGGGGTGAGTTGTTCCATCGGTTTGCCGGTGCCGGCATTCACAGCGTCGAGGAACGCCAGGGTGTTGTGTTCAACACCATCACCTGCGAACGCGCTGTGGATGGACAGGGCGAGAAGGGTACCGGTCAAGACTTTGCTGAAAGTGCTCATGTTCGTTTCCTGGTTCGGGCCTTGGAGTCAGCGGTTAGACGGCAACGTGCAGGCGCACATCGACATTGCCACGGGTGGCGTTGGAGTACGGGCAGACCTGGTGGGCAGCGTCGACCAGGCTTTGCGCATCGGCTTGTTCAAGACCCGGCAGGCTGATGTGCAGGTCGATATCCAGACCGAACCCCCCAGGAATCTGGCCGATGCCGACATGGGCGGTGATCGAGGCGTCGTTCGGGATGGTGCGTTTGGTCTGGCTGGCGACGAATTTCAGCGCGCCGATGAAGCAGGCGGAATAACCGGCGGCGAACAGTTGCTCAGGGTTGGTCGCTGCACCGCCAGCACCACCGAGTTCCTTGGGCGTGGCGAGTTTGACGTCGAGGATGTTGTCGCTGGAAACCGCGCGACCGTCACGGCCGCCAGTGGAGGTTGCGATTGCGGTGTAGAGAGTTTGCATGGTGTGAGCCTCGTTCGGGTTTGGGTGTTTTTGCGCTAAATATTTGCGCGCTAAATAAGTGCGAAGTGAATGTATCGCGCAAATATTTAGTGCGCAAGATAAATTTTTGAAAAAGTCGGGCGTGGGTTCCGGCGGGTAAATTGGAAGTGTTGAACTAGAGCTGCTGAGGTGGGATTTTCGGCGCAGATTTTTTTGAGGAGGGAGGAAGACGAAAGGCGCGACCCAAACAAATGTGGGAGCGAGCCTGCTCGCGAAGGCGGTCTGTCAGTCAACATCCATGCTGAATGTCACACCGCCTTCGCGAGCAAGCTCGCTCCCACAGGGGATTCGTGATGATTTGGAGATTAGAGACTGTCTTGCAGATTACTGCGCAGCGCTTGCAGTTCCGCTTGTAGTTTCTGCAGTCTCTCCAGCGTCATCCCGCTGGCGCCGAGGATGCACTGGGGTATACCGCGCGCCCGCTCCCGCAATGCACGACCCTGTTCAGTGAGTTCGACAATCACCACTCGCTCGTCTTCACGGCTGCGGGTGCGGCTGAGTAAACCTTCGACTTCCAGGCGTTTGAGCAACGGCGTCAGTGAACCAGGATCGGTCAGTAGGCGCGTGCTGATTTCGCCTACGGTCAAACCATCCTTTTCCCACAACACCATCATCGCCAGGTATTGCGGATAGGTCAGACCCAGCGCTTGCAGCAGCGGCTTGTAGACCTTGGTCATCAGCAGCGAGGTGGAGTGCAGGGCGAAGCAGGCCTGATTATCCAGCAGCAGGTCGTCGCAGTTATCCGGGGTGTTGCGCTCGGTGGTCATTTCGAAGCCTTGATCAGTGATCGTTATAAATCTAGCGGGCGAATCTTTAATGCACCAGACAATTCTAGCCTAGTGCCGGTCGAGGGTACTTTGCAGCGCCAGATCCCACGGCGGGATCGGGCTGAAGCGGGTTTTCAGGTATTCCAGCAACAAGCGACTGCGGGGATTGGGTTGTTGCTCAAGGCGCAAGGCATAAATGCCGGTCGTTTCCGGTGGTGGCAGGCCGTTGTCGCAGAACAGCGGAAGCAGTTCACCGCGTAGCAAGTATTCGCTGGTCAGCCAGGTCGGCAAGTGCGCGATACCCAGCCCGGCCAATGCGCCGCAGACCAGCGCCTCGGCATTGTTGGCGCTCATGCGGATGCGCGCCGGGCGGTGCAGGTGCATCTGCCCATCCCGTTCGAAGCGCCAGGCGAACGGCGGGGCCAGGCCATCCCAGTCGAGGCCGTCGTGTTCAATCAGTTGCGCCGGATCGGTCGGCACACCACGCCGTTGCAAATACTCAGGGCTGGCGCAGGCAATGCGCACCATGCTCGCCAGCGGCGTGGCCACCAGCCGGGTATCGGCCATTTGCCCGGCACGCAGCACCAGATCGACCTTGCCCAGATTCAAACCCTGCATGTCGACGAAACTGTCGATCAGGTGCAGTTGCACATCGAGACCGGGGTAGAGCATCAGAAAGTCGGCAATCACCGGCGCCAGATGTCGCCGTCCGAACGCTGCCGGTGCATCGATCCGGATCAAGCCTTCCGGTGCGCTGCTCAAGGATACCGCCTCAGCCCGAGCCAGCCGCAGCTCAGCCACGATCCGCCGCGCGCGCTCGGCAAACGCCAAACCCGCCGGAGTAGCGCGCACCGCGTGGGTGCTGCGAATGAACAACTGGCTGCCGACGGCGTTTTCCAGGCTGTCGATGCGCCTCGCCACCGCCGAAGGGGTCAGCGGGTGGCGGCGGGATGCGGCGGAAAAACTGCCGGTTTCCAGCACGTCGAGGAACAAACCCAGTTGTTCGGTCAATTGATTGGGGTTCATGGTGTCGTCAGCGCTTGTGCGAAGTTGGCACAGCCATTGTGCGTTGTTGTGCGTTTCCCCGCCAGCGCCGACTGCGTAGGATGAATAGCCTGACGTGAAGGGAAAATCGCCTGTGATTGAGTTTTTGATGTATCTGGTGTTTGGCGCCGCCCTCGGAACCCTCGGTGGGTTATTCGGCATTGGTGGTGGTTTGATCGCGATTCCGCTGCTGGGCGTGTTGTTCGGCCTCGATCAGCAGATTGCCCAAGGCACGGCGCTGGTGATGGTGGTGCCCAACGTGATGCTGGCGCTGTGGCGTTATCACCAGCGTAATCGCATTGAATTACGTCACGCGCTGCCATTGGCTTCGATGGGGTTCTGTTTCGCCTGGATCGGTTCGATCTGGGCGGTGGGCATTGATGCGCAAACCATGCGCGTCGGATTTGTTGCGTTCCTGATTGCCCTGTCGGCCTACAACCTGGTGCGAATGTTCGCCGCCAACGCGCCGGCGTCTGCGCAGATGAATTATTCATGGCCGTGGCTGGGTGTACTCGGCGCCGCCTCCGGGACCATGGGCGGGTTGTTTGGCGTGGGTGGGGCGGTGGTGGCAACGCCGGTGCTGACCAGTCTGTTCGGCACCAGTCAGGTGGTTGCGCAGGGTTTGTCGCTGGCGCTGGCGTTGCCGAGTACGGGCGTCACGCTGGTGACTTACGCGGTGCACCATCAGGTGGACTGGATGATCGGCCTGCCCTTGGCGGTCGGCGGTCTGATGAGCATCAGTTGGGGCGTGAGGATCGCCCACGCACTGCCGGAGCGACTGCTGCGCGGGTTGTTCTGTGGTTTTCTGGTGCTCTGCGCGGTGATGCTCGCCCTTAAAGTTTGAAACCTTCGACGATGTGTTCGGCCAGGCACTCAGTGATCGGCGACGGGTTGTGCAGGTTGCGCAGCAGCATGATGCTGGCCTCGGGCAGAATCGGAAGGTCTTCGGCTTCACCGAGAATGCGCATGTCCGGGGTCACCAGGCTTTCCAGTTGCGCGGTCACCGCCAGGCCGGCACTGACCACCGCCATGATTGCCGACAGGCTGTCGCTGTTGTACGCCACGCGGTAATCGCGACCCATGGCATCCAGTGCATTGCAGGCCCATAAGCGGCAGAAGCAATCACTGTTGAACATCGCCAGCGGCAGCGGCGTTTGCTCATGGGCACTGAAACATTGCGCTTCGGCCCAGACGAAATGCTCCTTGCGCAATAATTGGCCGATCTCGTTGCCCGGTTCACGGGTGACGATGGTCAAGTCCAGGTCCTGGCGCAGCAGCAATTGTTTTGATGATTCGCAATGCACCTCGATCTGGATCAGCGGATACGTCTGGGCAAATCGCCGCAGAATCCCCGGCAAAAAACGCATCACGTAATCGTCCGGCGTACCGATGCGCACCATGCCGACCATGTGCGGCTCACGCAAGGTGTTGAACACCTCGCTGTGCAGCTTGAGGATGCGTCGGGCATAACCCAGCAGCACTTGACCCTCAGCCGTCAGGCGCACCTGCCGTCCGTCGCGCTGGAATAGTTGACGCTGCAACACATCCTCTTCCAGCCGCTTCATCTGCATGCTCACGGCCGACTGGGTGCGATTGACCAACTCGCCGGCCCGGGTAAAACCGCCCTGGTCGGCGATGGCGACAAAGGTGCGCAGCACTTCGGTGTCGATACTTGGGAAGGCGGACATTCATCAATCTCCGAGATGTGTTACATCAGAAACATTCGTTGGATTGATCTTAGCCCCAGCGCGACACTTGAGCCATCCAAACGGAGGGCAACAAGATGAAAGGTCAACATGAATATCCAGCGGTAGAAAAGCACTCGATCCACCTGGTATCCGATCTGCTGCACAAATTCAGTCGCTGGTACGAACTTCATCGGGAGCGCGAGTTGTTGGCGAGTCTGAGCGATGAAGCACTGAAGGACATCGGCATGAGTCGTGCGGATGTGGAGTTCGAGTCGGTCAAACCGTTCTGGAATGACCCGATGCACAAATGAGTAATGCACAACGACACAAACCGTCTCCCGGTGAGGTAGGTTGCGAGCAGACAAGGAGATGCTCATGCCCGCAACACTGTCCTTTTCCATCAAACAGGCTCGGCGTCTGGCGCTGGCCGCCCAAGGGTTCAACGGGCGCCAGCCGCCAGCGGCGATCAAACCGGTTCAGCTCAATCGGCTGATCGAGCGGCTGGGCATTCTGCAGATCGATTCGGTCAATGCGTTGGTGCGTTCGCACTACCTTCCCTTGTTTTCCCGCCTCGGCAATTACTCATCCGACTTGCTCGACCAGGCTGCCTGGAGTTCGGGCCGGCGGCGCACGCTCTTCGAGTATTGGGGCCATGAAGCCTCGTTGCTGCCCTTGTCGATGTACCCGTTGATGCGCTGGCGCATGCTGCGCGCGACCCGTGGCGAAGATATCTATCAGCAACTGGCACGTTTCGGGCGTGAGCAGCAGGATACGATTCGCCGGGTGCTGGCCTCGGTTCAGGATCTGGGCGCGCTGGGTGCCGGAAGCCTGTCGACCCGTCAGGAACGGGCAGGGCCCTGGTGGGACTGGAGCGCGGAAAAGCATGCGCTGGAATGGTTGTTCGCCGCCGGTGAAGTGACCGTGGCCGGGCGGCGCGGGTTCGAGCGGCTTTATGATCTGCCGGAGCGGGTGATTCCTTCGGCGATACTTCAGCAACCGTTGCTTTCGGAGGCCGAGGCCCAGCGCGGTCTGTTGCAACATGCCGCGAATGCGTTGGGTGTGGCGACCGAAAAAGACCTGCGGGATTACTTTCGCCTGAGTCCCGGTGATGCCCGTCCGCGCTTGGCGGAGCTGGTGGAGGCGGGTGAATTGCTGAGCTGTGAAGTCCAGGGCTGGCGGCAACCAGCCTATTGTCTGCCGGAGCCGAAAGTGCCGCGCAAGGTCGAGGCCAGCGCCTTGCTTTCACCCTTTGATTCGTTGATTTGGGAGCGCAGCCGCACCGAGCGTCTGTTCGATTTTCGCTATCGGCTGGAGATTTACACGCCGCCGGACAGGCGGGTCTACGGCTATTACGTGTTGCCGTTTTTGCACAACGAACGGATTGCCGCGCGGGTGGACCTGCGCGCCGAGCGGGCGTTGGGCAGGCTGGCGGTGCACGCTGTGCATGAGGAAAAACCGGGGCTGGATGACGAGGGGATGCTGGCGTTGGCGGTCAATCTGCGGCGAATGGCGGATTGGCTGGGGCTTGAGCGGGTTCAGCTGAATTGCCCGCGGGCGAGTGCGGGGCGGCTGCGGGTGGCATTGGCCATTATTGGCGGTGACTGAGCTGACGCCTTCGCGAGCAGGCTCGCTCCCACAGGAACAGTGCAATCCTGTGGGAGCGAGCCTGCTCGCGAAAGAGACGACGCGATTTAACGCCGAACCTGTTTCAGGGTCTCAGCAATAAGAAACGCCAACTCCAGCGACTGATCGGCATTCATCCGCGGGTCGCAATGGGTGTGATACCGGTCCGACAACCCGTCTTCGGTAATCGGCCGTGCACCGCCAATGCATTCAGTGACGTTCTGCCCGGTCATCTCGATGTGGATGCCGCCGGCATACGTGCCTTCCGCTTCGTGAACCTGGAAGAACTGCTTCACTTCGCCGAGGATCTGCGCGAAATCGCGGGTCTTGTAACCGCTGCTGGCCTTGATGGTGTTGCCGTGCATCGGGTCGCAACTCCACAACACTTGCTTGCCTTCGCGTTGCACGGCACGGATCAGCTGCGGCAGGTGATCGCCGACCTTGTTCGCGCCCATCCGCGCAATCAGGTTCAGACGGCCCGGATCGTTGTCCGGGTTGAGCACGTCGATCAGGCGAATCAGGTCTTCGGGGTTCATGCTCGGGCCGACTTTGACCCCGATCGGATTGTTCACGCCACGCAGGAATTCGACGTGAGCGCCGTCGAGCTGACGGGTGCGGTCGCCGATCCACAGCATGTGCGCCGAGCAATCGTAGTAATCGTTGGTCAGGCTGTCGCGTCGCACGAAGGCTTCTTCGTAGTTCAGCAGCAGGGCTTCGTGGGCGGTGAAGAAACTGGTTTCGCGCAGTTGCGGCGAGCTGTCCATGCCGCAGGCGCGCATGAACGCCAGGGTTTCATCGATGCGATCGGCCAGGTGGCTGTACTTCTCGGCCAGCGCCGAGTTGGCGATGAAGTCCAGGTTCCACTTGTGCACCTGATGCAGGTCGGCAAAACCGCCCTGGGCGAAGGCGCGCAGCAGGTTCAGGGTCGCGGTGGACTGGTGGTAGGACTGGAGCAAGCGTTCCGGATCCGGCACGCGGCTTTTTTCATCGAAACCGATGCCATTGACGATGTCGCCACGGTAGGCCGGCAGGGTTACGCCGTCGATGGTTTCGTCGTTGGCCGAACGCGGCTTGGCGAATTGCCCGGCCATGCGCCCGACCTTGACCACCGGGCAACCGGCAGCGAAGGTCATGACAATCGCCATTTGCAGCAGGACTTTAAAGGTGTCGCGGATTTTCGCGGCGGAGAACTCGGCGAAGCTTTCGGCGCAGTCGCCGCCCTGCAGCAGAAACGCGCGGCCCTGGGTCACTTCTGCAAACTGACGGCGCAACTCCCGGGCTTCACCGGCAAACACCAGCGGTGGATAACTGGCCAGCGTTTGCTCGACGTGCAGCAAATGCGCTGCGTCGGGGTAATGGGGTTGTTGCTGGATCGGCAGGGCGCGCCAGCTGTCAGGGCTCCAGGGTTGGCTCATCACGGTCTCTAGTGTTTTACGCTCGGACTGTCATGTTATCAGCAATTAGTGCGTGACCTGTTCCCGTCGCTTCGCGGACAATCGCGCTTTTGCCGCGCCACTCCGCGGTTATATTGCGTTGCCGGGCCCGGTGACGATCAGGAGACGAAATGACTGAGGAGCGCGTCGAGCATCTGCTCGCCGAGGTACAGGATGAGTTTGGCGTGATTCGCGTGCTGGAAGTGGCCGATTACCGTTTTCTCGAGTTCGGTGATGCCATCGAACAGAGCTGCGTGTTCACGGCTGACCCGAGCTGGCTCGAATACGATTACACCCGGGCGATGCTGATTGGCGCGTTGTGCCACGAGCAGCCGGAAAGCGCGCTGTTCCTCGGCCTCGGAGCCGGCACCCTGACCCAGGCCTGCCTCAAGTTCCTGCCGCTGGAAGACGTCGAAGCCATCGAACTGCGTCCCGACGTACCGCGCCTGGCCATTGAATACCTTGGGCTGGATGATGATCCGCGGCTGTATATCCGGGTGGGCGACGCGCTGGAACTGCTCGATACCGCCGAGCCGGCGGATCTGATTTTCGTCGACCTCTATACCGATGTAGGGCCGGGTGTCGGGCATCTGGCGTGGAATTTCCTGGAAAACTGTCAGAAACGCCTGAACCCGGGTGGCTGGCTGGTGATCAATCAGTGGGCCACCGATGATGGCAAACCGTTGGGCGCCGCCTTGTTTCGCGGGCTCTATCACCGACATTACTGGGAACTGCCGGTAAAGGAGGGCAATGTGATTTTGCTCGTGCCTTCGGAACTGGATCAGGAACTGGACATGGACGGCTTGATCGCCCGCGCCGAAGGGCTGGCGCCGCGTTTGGGGTATTCGTTGCAGTCGTTGATCAAGGTGATTCGCCCGGCGACCTAATGCGGTGAGGTCACCTGTGGCGAGGGGATTTATCCCCGTTCGGCTGCGGAGCAGTCGTAGAGTCGGTCAGTGCGATTTACCTGATGGCACTGGGTTGAATTTTTTGGGGCTGCTTCGCAGCCGAACGGGGATAAATCCCCTCGCCACAGAAACCCCTCTCACCCCCGGTTGAACGTCAGCAGCCTTTGAAAACGCCGGGTCGCTTCTCGATCATCGACCGCACGCCTTCCCTGGCATCCTCACTGGCCAGCAACTTCTTCACCAGCGGCGGCAATCCCTGTGCCGCCGCTGTTTCCCCTTCGTAACGCGCCTGCCTCGCAGACATCAGCGTCGCCTGAACCCCAAGCGGCGCTTGCCGAGCAATCCTCTCCGCCAACTCAATCGCCCGTGGCAGCAGATCCTCGCTGGCCATGACTTCCTGCACCAACCCCAGGTGCAACGCGTCATGGGCATCGAATTCATCGCCGGTCAGCAGCCAGCGCATGGCATTGCCCCAGCCAGCGACCTGATGCAGGCGCAACGTGGCGCCGCCGAACGGGAAGATCCCGCGTTGCACTTCTTTCTGGGCGAAACGGGTGTTGCTGGCGCACAGGTTGATATCGGCGGCCAGCATCAATTCGATCCCGATGGTCAGGCAGTAGCCTTGCGCGGCGACAATCACCGGTTTGTTGACTCTGGGGCCGGCAAATACACCCCACGGATCGCAGCCGCCGGGCGGTACCTGCCAGCCTTCTGCCAGGGCTGCGCTGGCACTGACCAGATCCAGCCCTGCGGTGAAATGCTCTCCATGGCCGAATACCACCGCCACCCGCGCCTCGCTGTCGGCCTCGAACTCGCCATAGGCCAGGCTCAGTTCGTTGAGCAGGTCGAGATCGAAGGCGTTGCGTTTGGCCACCCGATCCAGGCCGATCATCAGGACATGACCGTGCCGTTCACGGCTCACACGACTGGAGCAGGGCTGATTCATGGTGCATTTCCTCGGTCGGGAAGGGGTGGGAAGGGGTATGTGAGACGGCCGGTCTGCGGCACAAGGGTGAACCGTTTTAGCGTGATCGTCAGCAGGGCTGGGCCTTGGAAAAATAGACCGTTGTCCGATTATCCGCAAAGCGTGTGACAGAACGCTGTAAACGGCAGTTTTCCGACAAATAAAGCTCCCTTTTTGAGCGAATTCCGGTATAGTGCGCGCCGGCCTTTAACCGGGCCGCGTTTAGGTAGCGCAATTCCCCGAAGTCAGCTTCGGCTGCACGTCCGCACAGCGGACTCTCCCTTGACGAATCTTTTTCATTCATTCGTTTTCGCAAATCCCCGCCGACAAAGCAGCCAGGGCGACTCTTGAGTCTTACACGGCATGCGCAGCTTTGGAGCATGGGTCTTTGCGGATGCACTTAGAGGCAGACCCATGACCCAGGAAACCGGCGGCTTCGCCGCTTTTAATCTTAATCCGAACATTCTTGCAGCCGTCATTGCGACTGGCTACGAAGAACCTTCGGCTATTCAGCAGCAATCGATCCCGATCATCATGGCCGGTCACGACATGATTGGTCAGGCGCAAACCGGTACGGGTAAAACCGCTGCGTTCGCCCTGCCGATCCTGCATCGCATCGATCCTGCCAAGCGCGAGCCGCAAGCCCTGATCCTGGCGCCAACCCGTGAGTTGGCGCTGCAAGTAGCAACCGCTTTCGAAACCTACGCCAAGCAAATGCCGGGCGTTACCGTTGTGGCCGTTTACGGCGGCGCCCCTATGGGTCCACAACTGAAAGCAATCCGTAATGGCGCACAGATCGTTGTCGCCACGCCGGGCCGTCTGTGCGACCACCTGCGTCGCGACGAAAAAGTGCTGTCGACCGTGAACCACCTGGTTCTCGACGAAGCGGACGAAATGCTCAAACTGGGTTTCATGGACGACCTCGAAGTTATCTTCAAGGCCTTGCCTCCAACCCGTCAGACCGTATTGTTCTCGGCCACCTTGCCGCAGTCGATCCGTGCCATTGCCGAACGCCATCTGCGCGATCCGCAGCACGTGAAGATCCAGACCAAGACTCAGACCGTTACCGCGATCGAACAGGCTCACCTGTTGGTTCACGCTGACCAGAAGACCTCGGCTGTATTGAGCCTGCTGGAAGTGGAAGACTTCGATGCCCTGATCATGTTCGTGCGCACCAAGCAAGCGACCCTGGACCTGGCCAGTGCCCTGGAAGCCAAAGGCTACAAAGCCGCTGCGCTGAACGGTGACATTGCTCAGAACCAGCGTGAGCGCGTGATCGAATCCCTCAAGGATGGCCGTCTGGACATCGTTGTGGCGACCGACGTTGCTGCTCGTGGTCTGGACGTTCCGCGTATCACCCACGTGTTCAACGTTGACATGCCGTACGATCCAGAGTCCTACGTTCACCGTATCGGCCGTACCGGCCGTGCCGGTCGCGAAGGTCGTGCACTGCTGCTGGTGACTCCGCGTGAGCGCCGCATGCTGCAAGTGATCGAGCGTGTAACCGGTCAGAAAGTTGCCGAAGTTCGCCTGCCGGACGCTCAGGCTGTTCTCGATGCCCGCATCAAGAAACTGACCAACAGCCTGTCGCCGCTGGTGGCTGATGCCGAATCGACCCACGGTGATCTGCTGGATCGTCTGACTGCCGACATCGGTTGCACCCCGCGTGCACTGGCCGCTGCTCTGCTGCGCAAGGCGACCAACGCTCAAGCGTTGACCTTGGCTGCAATCGAGAAAGAACGTCCACTGGTGCCGAACAACGCACCGCGTGGCGATCGTCCAGAGCGTACCGGTGATCGTCCGGACCGTGGTGATCGTGAGCGTCGTGCTCCGGTTCCATTGGCCGAAGGCCGTGCTCGTTGCCGTACCGCGCTGGGTGCGCGTGATGGTATCGCTGCCAAGAACCTGCTGGGCGCTATCCTCAATGAGGGTGGTCTGGCTCGCGAAGCAATCGGTCGCATCCAGGTGCGTGACAGTTTTAGCCTCGTCGAACTGCCGGAAGATGGTCTGGAGCGTCTGCTGACCAAGCTGAAGGACACTCGCGTTGCTGGTAAGCAGTTGAAGCTGCGTCGCTATCGCGAAGATTGATCCGCTCTCGGGCTGATTGATCGAACATAAAAAATCCCCGACTGGTTCGGGGATTTTTTATGCCTGTGTTTTGTTGCCCCTACAAATCCTGCGGTCGGCTGCGAAACCTGTGGGAGCGAGCCTGCTCGCGATGGACGTGAACGATTACGTGTGCGGTCTGAGTAAGCGCGGTGCCTGTGCGTTTTTCGCGAGCAGGCTCGCTCCCACAATGTATGGGTTAATCCGTTACTTGGCCTCCACCCGCCGTGACCACTTGCACGCTCATGCGCGGTGTCGCCAGGTCCAGTCCAGCTTCATCCAGGTGCCGTTTGAGTGACAGGTTGAACGCTCGGGACACTTCCCACTGCTTGATCGGCGCGGTCTTGAACCGGGCGCGAAGAATCGCGTTGCCTGACTCGAAGCTCTCGACACCCTGAATCTCCAGAGGCGACCAGATATTGCGCCGTTGCAGCGGATCAGTGCGCATCTTCTGACCGACCTCGCGCATCAGTTTGATCGCGTTATCGATGTCCATGTTGGAGGGTATCGCCACCCGGAAAATCGCGTAGCCGAATTCCCGGGAGTAGTTCTTGATGCTTTTGATTTCGCTAAACGGAATGGTGTGGACGATGCCGTCGATGTCCCGCAGGCGCACGGTACGAATCGTTAGCCCTTCGACGGTGCCCAGGTGACCGCCGACGTCCACGTAGTCGTCGATGGCCAGCGAGTCCTCGATGATGATGAACAGCCCGGTGATCAGGTCCGCCACCAGTGACTGTGCACCGAAACCAATCGCCAGACCGATCACGCCGGCACCGGCCAGCAATGGCGTGACGTTCATGCCCATGTTCGCCAGGGCGACGATCAGCGCAATGATGAAAATCGCCACGAACAAAATGTTACGGATCAGCGGCATCATCGTCTGCGCGCGGGCATTTGCCAGGCCTTTGCGCGAGCGGGTGAGGGCGTGGTGCACGGCGGTGTCGCTGAGAATCCAGATCAGCCAGGCAAAAATCAGCGTGCCGCCGAGGCTGAACAGTTTGACGCTGACTTCATGGCCTTCGCCTTCAGTGAAGCGGATCAGCGACATGCCCCAGACCCGCAGGCCGAGTTCGATGAACGCCAGCCACACCATCAAATGAGCGAGGGTGTAGAAGAAGCTTTTCAGGCGCTCCGAGTACAGCGCATGACGCTTCACGCTGCGCTGTGGTTTGAGTGAATGGCGGCGCACCAACCCGTTGATGACCATGCACAACACCAGCAGCACCGCGCAGATCAGCGATTGGCGCAGCGCAGTGCTGGTATCGCCGGCCGAGACGAACGTGGCGAACAGCGAAATACCCACCAGCACCAGCGCCGGCATGTACCAGAAGGTCCCGAGAATCTCGATCGTGTCGCTGAGGGCGCGGCGGGTCAGACGCCGGGACAACGGTTGGTTGCGGATCAAGTGGGCGATGGGGCGACGGAACCGCAGGACGAACAGCCCCGTGGACAGCGCCGCCAATACGTTGGCGACCGTTGCGGCGGTGTGCGCCAGATGACTGCCAAGGCTTTCGACCAGTCGCGGATCGCTCAGGGCTTCACCGAAGGCGGCGAAACTGCCGATCAGCCACAGCGGCCGAAAGGCTTGATGCCGCAGGATGTACAAGGCTCGGTGGCGGTGCGGGCCATCGAGCACCGAAAAGGCGATCACGCAGATCGCCGAAAAACAGGTGCCGACCACCAACGCATAAGCCAGCACCATGGCCAGGCTTTTGCCCAGCGACGAGGGCAGGGCGTAGCTCATGTAGACCGTCATCAGCAAGGCAATCAGCCACGGTCCGAGTTTACGCAAGGCGAAGCGCAACATGTCCAGGGCCTTGGGGTGCTGCGGCAGTTCTTCGGTCAGGCCGAAGCGCATTCGCACTCGGTGGCTGAGCCAGATCAGCGCAGCGGCCAGCAGGCTCCAGACCATCAGGATCATGGCGAAGGCAAAGATGATTGGCAGCCATTCATTGGCCGGCAGCGCCAGCGCTGTCAGTTCATCCTCGGCCAGTTTGAACTCTTCGGACCAGCGAGTGAGAGGGCTGTCGGCTCCTGAAAACTGTTTTTCGAAACGGGCCAGGGTGCCACCGATCAGTCCCAGGACGCCTTCTTCGGTGACGGGCTGGGCCTTTTTGGTGACATCGCGCAGCTTCTTCAAATCCGCCAGCAATTTGGTGCGTTGCTGATCGTTCTCCAGCGACTTGATCACTTCGTCCAGGGATTGCCCCAAGGGCTCTTGCGCCTCTGGCTGTTTTGCCGAGCTGTTGAGCAGACTAGGCAAGCCGACGGCCTGGGCGGGTGCCATAGGCAGCAGCGTCATGAGGCAGACAAGGAAGAAACACGGCAGGGCAAAAAGACGAGCGAACACTAGGCGGTCAACCTCGGGGTGAACAGATCGACCGAGTGTACGAGCCCGTCAAAATCAATGCGAGCCAGGGGTGAGGATTTATTCGTTGAGTTTGGCGAGGATCTTGAATATCACGGTGGCGAGGATCATCAACATGCCGATCCACATCGCGAACACGCCGACGTTTTTGTCGCGAAAATTGAAGCCGATTGCCAGCATGATCATCCCGGCAAGAATCGGGATGAGCATGGCGTGAAACGAAGACATCGAGATCATGAGCGACTGCCTTGTCGAAAGGGAATAACTAAAGTCTAGGTGGCTTTTGGGCGATGGGTGGAGAGGTGTATCAGAGAACAGAGAGACCACTGTGGCGAGGGAGCTTGCTCCCGCTGGGCTGCGAAGCAGCCCCAAATTCCATTGACGCGGTGTTTCAGGCACACCGCATGTACAGGCGTTGCGGCTGCTGCGCAACCGAGCGGGAGCAAGCTCCCTCGCCACAGGGTTTGTTACGGCAGCTCGCGGCAGGCGTAAAACGCGCTCAGCACTTTGACCAGGTGCGCCAGGTCATGGCTGCCGCACAGTTCACGGATCGAGTGCATGGCGAAGGTGGGCAGGCCGATGTCCACGGTGCGCACACCCAGGTGACTGGCGGTGATCGGGCCGATGGTCGAGCCGCAACCCATGTCGCTGCGCACCACGAAGCTCTGCACCGGCACTTCTTCGGCCATGCACAGGTGGCGGAAGAACCCGGCGGTTTCGCTGTTGGTGGCGTAGCGCTGGTTGCTGTTGACCTTGATCACCGGGCCGGCGTTGAGTTTCGGGCCGTGGTTTGCATCGTGCTTGTCGGCGTAGTTGGGGTGCACGCCGTGGGCGTTGTCAGCCGAGACCAGCAGGGATTTCTGAATGGTGCGCACGAACTCATCGCCTTCGGGCAACAGACGACGCAGTGTCTGTTCGAGCATTGGGCCGTCGGCGCCACAGGCCGAGCAGGAACCGACTTCTTCGTGGTCGTTGCAGACCAGCACGCAGGTTTCGTCGGTTTCGGTGGTCAGCAAGGCTTGCAGGCCGGCATAGCACGACAGCAGGTTGTCCAGGCGCGCCCCGGCAATGAAGTCGCCATGCAGGCCGATGACCGCAGCGCTTTGGGTATCGTAGAAGCTCAGCTCATAGTCGAGCACCACATCGGCGTTCAAGCCGTGTTCGCGGGCGAGTTGATCGGTGAGCACGGCCCGGAAGTCCACGCGCTCGTCACCGGCAAATTGGGCGAGGATCGGCGGCAGTTCGGTCTGGGCGTTGATCGCCCAGCCCATGTTGGCTTCACGGTTCAGGTGAATGGCCAGGTTCGGGATGATGGCGATCGGCGCCTTGAAGTCGACCAACTGGCTCTCGACTTTGCCGTCACGGCGGAAGGTCACACGGCCGGCCAGGGACAGGTCGCGGTCGAACCATGGCGCCAGCAGTGCGCCGCCATAGACTTCGACACCCAGCTGCCAGAAGCCCTGACGTTGCAGTTCCGGCTGGGGTTTGACCCGCAGGCACGGGCTGTCGGTGTGTGCGCCAACCAAGCGAATGCCGCCATGCAGGGGCGAATGACGGCCCATCTTGAATGCGACGATCGAAGAGTCGTTACGGGTAACGTAGTAACGACCGTTGGCTTCAGTGGTCCATGGCTCGCGCTCGTCGAGGCGTTGATAGCCCGCCGCTTCCAGGCGCTGAACAAGGCTGGCGGTGGCATGGAATGGGGTAGGGGAGGCCTTGAGGAAATCGATCAGGCCTTGGTTCAACTCTTCGCGCATAGGTAGCTCCAGACAGCAATGGCGCAAGTTTAACGTATTGGCCAAAGAATTGGCGGTGGGCTGATGGTGGGGTAACCCCCGTGATTGAATCTGGACGAGATCCAATGTGGGAGCGAGCCTGCTCGCGAAAGCGGTGTGCCAATCACTATTGATGTCGACTGATATACCGCTTTCGCGAGCAGGCTCGCTCCCACAGGGATTGGCGTACTGCGCTTAGAACGGTGCAGGGCACTCGAAACGCAGGCGTTCACCGGTCTGCGGGTGAGTGAAGCTAAGCATGCTCGCGTGCAGACATAGCCGTGGCCATGCGGCCAGTGCTTGCTCGTGGGCATAGAGCCCGTCACCCAGCAGCGGATGGCCGATGGAAAGCATGTGCACACGCAACTGATGGGAGCGGCCGGTGATCGGCGTCAATTCGACACGACACCAGTCGCCGCAACGCTCCAATACGCGCCAGAAGGTCAGGGCATGTTTGCCGAATTCATGGTCCACCACATGGCGTGGTTTGGTCGGCGGGTCGTAGCGCAAGGGCAGATCGATGCTGCCACTGTCCAGTTCCGGTTGTCCCCAGCACAGGGCGGTGTAGGCCTTTTCGGTTTCGCGGTCGTGAAATTGCCGAGACAGCTCGCGATGAGTATCCGGGTCACGGGCCAACAGAATAATGCCGGAGGTTTCCCAGTCCAGACGATGGACAATCCGTGCTTCCGGGTAGCCGTTTTCTTGCAGGCGGGTAATCAGGCAGTCCTTGTTGTCATCGGCCCGGCCGGGGACGGAGAGCAACAGGGTCGGTTTGTTCACCACCAGTACGGCGGCGTCCTGATGGATGATGTGGATGTTGGACAGCGGCATTAAAACAGCCTCGTAACAAACGCCAACGGCGGCTCAGACTCTCGCACTCTGTAGGAGCAAAGCTTGCTCGCGATGCAGGCAACTCGGTCCATCTGATAAACCGAGGTGATGCTATCGCGAGCAAGCTCAGCTCCTACAGGAGCGCAAGCCTGAGCCGCCGTGGCTCCTGCCTGATCGACTAGCGATCTGGCAGGGTGATATTGAGTTCCAGAATCGAGCAGCTGCCCTGGTTTTCCAGAGCGACGTGCACGTCATCGGACCCGATATTGACGTACTTGCGAATCACCTCGACCAATTCCTTCTGCAAGGCTGGCAGGTAGTCCGGTGTACTGCGCTGGCCGCGTTCGTGCGCCACGATGATCTGCAGACGCTCTTTCGCTACCGACGCGGTGCTGACCTTTTTGCTGGCACGAAAGAAGTCAAAAAGATTCATTATCTACCTCCAAACAGGCGCTCGAAGAATCCCTTCTTCGTTACATCGAGAAAACGATGCTCCACGGTTTTGCCCAGCAGACGATCGACCGCATCGCTGTATGCCTGACCGGCATCGCTCTGGTCGTCGAGAATCACCGGCACACCCGAGTTGGAAGCTTTAAGTACTGCTTGGGATTCCGGAATGACACCCAGCAGGGTCACGGCCAGAATCTCTTTGACGTCTTCGACGCCGAGCATTTCACCGTCACTGACCCGTTGTGGGTTGTAGCGGGTCAGCAGCAAGTGTTCCTTGATCGGGTCTTCACCCTTTTCAGCGCGGCGGGACTTGCTGGCCAGCAGGCCCAGCATGCGGTCCGAGTCACGTACCGAGGACACTTCCGGGTTGGTCACGACGATCGCTTCATCCGCGAAGTACATGGCCAGGTGGGCGCCTTTCTCGATGCCGGCCGGGGAGTCGCAGACCACGAATTCGAAGTCTTCCTTGAGCGCCATCAACACTTTTTCCACGCCTTCGACGGTCAGCGCGTCTTTGTCGCGGGTCTGACTGGCGGCTAGTACGTAGAGGTTTTCCAGGCGTTTGTCTTTGATCAGGGCTTGTTGCAGGTTGGCTTCGCCGTTCACCACGTTGACGAAGTCATACACCACGCGGCGCTCGCAACCCATGATCAGGTCGAGGTTACGCAAGCCGACGTCGAAGTCGACGATAACTGTTTTGTGACCGCGCAGTGCGAGGCCGGTACCGATAGCAGCACTGGTGGTGGTCTTACCCACACCACCCTTGCCGGATGTAACCACGAGAATCTTGGCCAAGGTGTTTCACCCCTAAGGAAAAAGGACATTTAGCCCCTGAAAAACATCTCTAGAAAAACTACTGCAGTCGGACAGCCTTGGCTGGAATCCGGTCCAGAACGGCGCTTACCTCGGGTAAACACTGCTTGTGGCCTTTTTCCTACTTCGTTTGAGCCGTTTTCGCTACGTTTTAGAGATGTTTGGAAAATGCGGCAGTATCCGTTAAAGCCGAATGATGTTCAACACATCGCCCGATAGGCTGACCTGCACGCCCGCGCCCCACAAAGGGTCGCGACGCAGATCCTCCGAAACCTTGTAGTGGCCTGCGATGGAGACCAGTTCAGCGCTCATTTGCTGACAGAAAATCCTGGCCTTCGTGTCGCCTTTGACGCCGGCCAACACACGACCGCGCATCGGGCCGTATACATGGATGTTCCCATCGGCGAGAAGTTCCGCCCCCGGACTGACCGACGAGATCACCACCAAATCGCAGCCCTGGGCATAAATCTGCTGCCCACCACGTACGGGCGAGGTGATGATCTTCGTTGGCTTGATCGTCGGCTCCGGTGGTTTTTCCGGTTTGTTCTTGACTTGGCCTTCGAGCGGGTCCAAAGGACGCTCACGGGCGCCGGACGGTGGCAGCACCGGCAGGTCGACGGCGATGGCCGCCGCAATGTCTTCGATGCGGCTGGCACGGATCGCCAGGGTGCGCAGGCCATGCTGGCGGCAGACGCGCATCAGGCCCGGCAGATCAACTGCGCCTTCGCTGGCCGGGAGTTTGTCCAGGGCCAGCACCAGTGGCGCGTTACTGAAGAAGTTAGGCGCCTGGGCGACCTTGGCGGCCAGTTGACGATCGAGGTTCTCGAGGTCGTTACGGGCCAGTTCCAGCACCGTAATGGCGAGCATGCTGCCCTTCAACTGGAACACGGGATCTTGGTCTAGCGGTTCGGTTTGGCTCATGGTCGGCATACAACGACTTGTCACTAAAAGTGCCGAGACTTATAACGAGAACGCCCGCGAGCCGCAAGCCGGGTCGAACAATGTAGAATGCGCGGCCATTGTCTTTCCGGAACCTTTAATGGATCGCCCGCGTTTTCGAACAGCATTTCTATCTCCGCGTTTCTGGCCGCTGTGGTGTGGCTTGGGGCTGTTGTGGCTGATTGTCCAGTTGCCGTATCCGGCGTTGCTGTCGATCGGTCGCGCCCTGGGTGCATTGATGTATCGAGTGGCGGGCGACAGACGGCGCATTGCCAAGCGCAATCTGGAACTGTGTTTCCCTGAAAAAACCGCTGCCGAGCGCAAGCGCCTGCTCAAGGAAAACTTCGCCTCCACGGGCATCGCGTTTTTTGAAATGGCCATGAGCTGGTGGTGGTCGCGCGAGCGTCTGGCGAAGCTGGCCCATGTCGAAGGGTTGGAGCATTTGAAAAAAGCCCAGCGTGACGGCAAAGGCGTGATCCTGATGGCCGTTCATTTCACCACGCTGGAAATCGGCGCGGCATTGCTCGGCCAGCAGCACACCATTGATGGCATGTACCGCGAACACAAAAATCCGTTGTTCGACTACGTCCAACGCCTGGGGCGCGAGCGGCACAACGTCGATTCGCTGGCCGTGGAACGCGACGACGTGCGCGGCATGCTCAAACTGCTGCGGGCAGGCCGGGCAATCTGGTACGCACCGGATCAGGACTATGGCGCCAAGCAAAGTATCTTCGTGCCGCTGTTCGGGATTCAGGCCGCGACCGTCACCGCCACCAGCAAGTTTGCGCGGTTGGGCAAGGCGCTGGTGGTGCCGTTCACTCAGGAGCGTCTGGCGGACGGCAGCGGTTATCGACTGGTGATTCATGCACCGCTCGAGGGTTTCCCCGGCGAAACCGAAGAGGCCGATTGCCTGCGGATCAACCAATGGATCGAAGGCGTCCTGCGCGAATGTCCGCAGCAATACCTCTGGGCTCATCGCCGCTTCAAGAGCCGTCCGCCGGGCGAGCCGAAGCTGTACGCAAAACGCGGTTGAACCACCGATCCCTATAAGCACCATGGAGTGTTGCGATGAGTCCTGCTGAACCGGTTACAGGGTTGATTCTTTCCGGCGGCGGGGCTCGTGCGGCCTATCAGGTGGGTGTGCTGGCGGCAATTGCCGAGCTGTTGCCGGTGGGTGCGAGCAATCCGTTTCCGGTGATCGTCGGCACCTCGGCCGGCGCGATCAACGCGGTCAGCCTCGCCAGTGGGGCGATGGATTTTCGTGGCGCGATTCAAGGTCTGACAGCCTTCTGGCAAGGCTTTCGCAGTCATCTGGTGCTACGCAGTGACTGGCCGGGCGTGATCCACCAGGCCAGTCGCTTTGTCAGCCACAGTTTGCTCGGGATTGGCGCTCAGGTGCCGGTGGCCTTGCTCAACAGTTCGCCGCTGCGCGGATTGCTCGACAACAAACTGCAGATGAGCGGGATTGCCGAGGCCATTGCACAGAAGCAGTTGCAGGCGGTTGCGGTGACCGCGTTCGGCTACGAGTCCGGTCAGGCGGTGACCTTTTATCAGGGCGGCGGCACCATCAATGCCTGGCTGCGCCATCGGCGAATCGGCGTCCCCACTCGATTGACCGTCGATCACTTGCTGGCCAGTTCCGCCATTCCGCTGCTGTTTGCGCCAGTGAAAATCGGTGAAGAGTATTTCGGCGACGGCGCGGTACGTCAGTCGGCACCGATCAGTCCGGCGCTGCACCTGGGCGCGAGCCGAGTGCTGGTGGTGGGCGTCAGTGGCAACCCCCGCGGCGTCGACCCGGAACAACCGCTGCTGCGCGCTTACACCGGTCAGCAGCCGAGCCTGGCGCAGATCGGTGGGCACCTGCTCAACAGCACGTTCATTGACAGCCTGGAAAGTGACATCGAGTTGCTGCAGCGGCTCAATCAGTTCAGTCATCTAATGCCCGATGGCACGCCGACGCGCGCGCTGGGTGTGGCGCCGGTAGACGTTCTGGTGATTTCGCCGAGTCAGCCGATCGATGAGATTGCGGCGCGGCATCGGCAGGAATTGCCGGCGGCGCTGCGCCTGTTTCTGCGTGGCCCGGGGGCGACCAAGACGAGTGGGGCGGGGGTGCTGAGTTATCTGCTGTTCGAGGCGGGGTATTGCAGCGAGTTGATTGATTTGGGGCGGCGGGATGCGTTGGCCAAGCGGGATGAGTTGTGTCGGTTTCTTGGGTTGGCGGAGCCTGTCGTTCCAGCTTAAGAACGGCGGTGTGGCCATTCGCGAGCAGGCTCGCTCCCACAATGAAACGCGGCCAATTGTGGGAGCGAGCCTGCTCGCGAAGGCGTCCTCGCAGACGCCTGCCAATTCAAGTCATCAGAAGTGGAACTTCACCAGGAAGCTCGTAGTGCTCTGATCGGTCTTGAAGACCTGGCTGTCTTTGATTCCGTACTTGTCCGACCAGTAGTCGTACTCCACACCCACATACAACTGCTTCGCACCGAAATTCAACGCTTTGCCCAAGTCGTATTTGACCTGCGGGTTGAAGTGCAGGTTGGCGTGGTAGTCGCCTTTGGAGTTGGAGTCGTTGTCGACCACCCAGTCCATGAAGCCATCGATCAGGATGTTCGAGTCACCGACAGGAATGGTGTAGGACCAGACCGGGGTGATCTGCCACACGTTGTCGCCTGGACGGCTGCCTTCGGTGTGACGCTGGTAGAAGTTCAGCTGGAAGTAATCAAAGCCCGGGATCGCCAGGTCGAAACCAGGACCGACCAGGTAGGACTCGGTATCGCCTTCACCGAACTCGTAGGTCATGGCCAGCAATACGTCTTTGACCGGGCCGAATTCGATTTTCTGGTCGAGCACCTTGCCCAGGGAAATACGTGGGCTGAACTCACCGTAATAGGTGTTCGGGCCGACGTTGAAGTCCTTATCGCCGTTGTAGAAGATCTTGTCGACGAAGAAAAAGTTGTCCCCATATTTCCATGCATCGGCATGCTCGAAGGTCACCGTCTGCTGAATGTGCGGGTTGACCTGGAAGTCCTTGCCATACAGGTAGGTCAGGCTGTTGTTCTGCCATTGCAGCAAGTCGCCGGCCATGGCCTGGCCCCCGGCCAGCAAAGATCCCGCCAGCATCAGGCTAGTGCACGTACGTTTCATTCGGTTGCTCCCAAAAAGTAGGTGGTTCCACGTTATTTTTCTAAGGTCGGCGCTCTGGTGTGGCGCCTTTTTCTGTCGCTGTAAAAAATCATCCAATCGGTCAGCTTCAGTGCTGTTAGCAAGAGCTGAGCCAAGGCTTTTAAAAAGCAAAAAAACGCCCGCTCGGCTGCTCAAGAGCAGTCGATTGAGAGAGGTTTTGGAGTGCCTTGGTACCGTCCAGAGCCGGGATAAGTTAGCTTTCTGGTCAGGAATTAAATCCGGGCTTTTTTTTAGACCAGATTCGGGCGGCCGCGGAGAATACTGACTCCTCGGCCAGGTCTCAAGTGCCCCGCAACAGCGCACCGACGACAGGTTTGGAGCACGGTTGCGGGCCATCTAGAAATGCACCTTCACCAGCAGGCTGGTGGTGTTCTCATTAGTGTCGAGGTTGGCATTGTTTTCGATGCCGTATTTGTCTTTCCAGTAGCTGTATTCGACGCCGACGTACACCTGTTTCTCCCGCCAGCCCAAGGCCTTCCCCAGGTCATATTTGATCTGCGGGTTCAAGTGCAGGTTGGCGTGGTAGGTGCCATGTGAGTTCTGGTCGTTATCCACGACCCAGTCGATGTAGCCGTCGATCAACAGGTTCGAGTTGCCAAATGGCAGGGTGTAGGACCAGGCCGGCGTGATCTGCCAGACATCGTCGCCGGGACGCGAGCCTTCGGTCTGGCGATAGTAGAAGTTCAAGGTGAAAAAATTGAAGCCCGGTACCGCGAGGTCGAAACCGGGGCCGATCAGATAGGCTTCGGTGTCGTCTTCGCCATTCTCGTAGGTCATGGCCAGCAACACGTCCTTGATCGGGCCGAATTCGAAACGGCGGTCGAGGATTTTGCCGAAAGACAGGCGCGGACTGAACTCGCCGTAATAGGCGTGAACGCCTTTGTTCCGGTCTTTCTCGCCGTTGTAGTAAGTGCTGTCGACGAACAGGAAGTTGTCGCCGTACTTCCAGCGGTCGGCGTGCTCAAAGGTTATCGTCTGCTGGATCGACGGGTTGACCGCGAAATCCTTGCCATACAGATAGCTCAGGCTGTTGGCCTGCCACAGCAGTAAATCGCCGGCCGTGGCCTGACTGGCGGCCAATAGACCACCGCCCAACAGCGTGTTTGTCTGTGTCCGAATCATCTGTTGCTCCCTCTTGTTTTTATTTTTCGTGGCGAGGGGATTTATCCCCGTTCGGCTGCGAAGCAGTCGTAAAACCGGCGAGCAGGGTAGGACTGGAGAAATGCCGGGGCCGCTTCGCGCCCCAACGGGGCGGTGCGACGTTTCGCTAAATCCCCTCGCCACAGAGGTTTGATTAGTGCGGGTGAGCGTGGCAGTCGTTGATGGCCGCGCGTTCGGCGCCGCCGAGGATGTTGAACAGCAGGTTCAACGACAGCGCACTGAGCGTCGCCATGGCGATGCCGCTGTGGGTGATCGGGCTCATCCACAGTGGCAGGTGGGCGAAGAATTCCGGACGGACCACCGGGATCAGCCCCATGCCGATGCTCACCGCCACCAGCAACTGGTTGCGACGGTCACCGATGTCGGCTTCCTGAAGAATCTTGATGCCGGTGGCGGCGACCATGCCGAACATCGCAATCGCCGCGCCGCCCAATACGGCTGGCGGAATCGAAGCCACCAGAAACGCGGCTTTCGGCAGCAGGCTCAGCACCACCAGCAAACCACCGGCGACGATGGTCACCGAGCGGCAACGTACGCCGGTCATCTGCACCAGGCCGATGTTCTGCGCGAAAGAGGAGTGGGTAAAGGTGTTGAAGAAACCGGCGAAGAACGACGCGCCGGCATCACACAGCAAGCCGCGACGCAGCATTCGTGGGCAGACGTCCTGGCCGGTGATTTTGCCCAGCGCCAGGAACATCCCGGTGGACTCGACGAAGATGATCACCACCACCAGACACATGGAAAGGATCGGTGCGAGTTCGAATTTCGGCATGCCGAAATGCAGCGGGGTCACGAATTGCAGCCATGGCGCCTGAGCCATGCCGCTCAGGTCGACCATACCGATCAGGCTGCAGAGCACGTAACCCAGGCACATGCCGATCAGCACGGAGATGTTGACCCAGAAACCGCGCATGAAGCGGTGGACCAGCAGAATAGTTGCCAACACCAGCGCGGCGATGGCCAGGTAAATCGGCGAGCCGAATTGCGCGGCACGCGCACCGCCGCCGGCCCAGTTCACGGCCACGGGGAACAGCGACAAACCGATCGAGGTGATGACTGTGCCGGTCACCAGAGGTGGGAAGAAGCGCACGACTTTGGACATGAATGGCGCGATGATCATGCCGAAGAATCCGGCGGCTATGGTCGCGCCGAAGATCCCTTGCAGGCCGATGCCTGGCATGCCGGCTATGGCGACCATGCTGCCGACGGCGGCGAAACTGGCGCCCATCATCACCGGCATACGGATGCCCATGGGGCCGATGCCGAGCGATTGCACGATGGTGGCGATCCCGGCCACCAGCAGGTCGGCGTTGATCAGAAAGGCGATCTCTTCACGACTCAGGCCAGCGGCCTGTCCGATGATCAGCGGCACCGCGATGGCTCCGCCGTACATCAGCAGAACGTGTTGCAGGCCAACCAGGATCAGTTGCAAGAGGGGCAAACGCTGAATGGCGGGTGCGTCGGGGATGCGCGCTTTGGATAGCTCGGACATGCAACACCTCGGATCTTTTTTATTCTTGTGATTTTGTGCATCAGGAGGACCGCGGCGCGGCCATTCGCGAGCAGGCTCGCTCCCACATAGGCAACACAAATCCTGCGGGAGCGAGCCTGCTCGCGAAGCTTTTCAACGATTAGTTAGTTGGGGCTCCCTGAGCAATCCACGCGCCGATCAGGTCACGTTCCTGCTGGGTCATCTGGGTGATGTTGCCCAGTGGCATGATCTGGCTGGCGACGGCTTGAGCCTGAATGCGAGCGGCGTTCTGGCGGATTTGCTCGGGGGTATCGAACATCACGCCGGCCGGTGCGGCACTGAACAGCGGGCTGGTCGGTTTGGCCGAATGGCAAACCGCGCACCGCTCCTGAATCACGCTGTGAACCTTGTCGAACGCCGGGGCTTGATTGGAGGCTTGGGCCGGTGCAGCGGCAGGCGCAGCAGGTTTCGCGACTTCAGGTTTTGCACCACCACCAAGAGCAGTTTCCGGCAACGGCTGGTACTCAATGGTGCCAGGGGCCTTGGCCACTTCAGGTGCGCTCGGCATCTGCGCCGGGCCAGTCACGTAAGCCAGGCAGATCATGCCGACTGCCGCTACGGGCAAGGTCCACGCAAACTTGTGGCTGTCATGACGGGTGTTGAAGTAGTGACGCACCAACACCGCCAGCACCGCGATCCCGGCCAGGATCAGCCAGTTGTATTGGCTGCCGTAGGTACTCGGGAAGTGGTTGCTGATCATGATGAACAGCACCGGCAAGGTGAAGTAGTTGTTGTGACGCGAACGCAGCAAGCCTTTGGCCGGCAGTGTCGGGTCGGGCGTGCGGTTTTCGGCAATCGCCGCCACCAGTGCGCGTTGGGCCGGCATGATGATGCGGAACACGTTGCCGACCATGATGGTGCCGATGATCGCGCCGACGTGCAGGTACGCACCACGACCGCTGAACACTTTGCTGAAGCCGTAAGCAGCGCCAATGATCAGCACGAACAGGATGACGCCGAGCAGGGCAGGGCGTTTGCCCAGGGCCGAGTCGCAAAGGAACGAGTAGATGAACCAGCCGATGAACAGCGAGCCCAGGCCGATGGCCACACCTTCAGGTCCGCTCAGGGTGCTGCCCGGCGCCAACAGGTACAGCGTCGGGTTGGAGTAGAACACCACGCACAGCAGCGCGATCCCCGACATCCAGGTGAAATAGGCTTCCCATTTGAACCAGTGCAGGTTGTCCGGCATGGTCGGTGGGGCCAGTTTGTATTTTTCCAGGTGATAGATACCGCCGCCATGGATCGCCCACAAATCACCGGCCAGACCGTTTTTCGGGTTGACCCGATTGAGGTTGTTTTCCAGCCAGACGAAATAGAACGACGCACCGATCCAGGCCACGCCAGTAATCATGTGAACCCAGCGCACGCTCAGGTTCAGCCATTCCAACAGATGTGCTTCCACAGTCTTTACCTCTCGCCTGTCACTCTGTCGTCGAGTGATCAGACCTTCTCTTATTGGTGGGGGGCGAGGATCAAACGCTCATCCTCTTTGAAAAAATGCTCATCGCAGTTATTGCCTGTGCCACTGCGATCAACCACCAGGAAGTCATCCCGCTTTTCGATCGTCAGCACCGGATGGTGCCAAACGCCGCGATGGTAATTAATGCCCTGCCTGCCGTTGGTGACGAAGGCGCGGACCAAGCCTGATACAGGTTCATCGCCAAGTGGCGCGACCACGATCAGAAAGGGGTTGCCGAGCAGCGGAATGAAAGCCTGGCTGCCCAGCGGGTGACGCTCCAGCATGCAGACGGTCAGCGGCATGTCCTGCGCGTCGGCGCGGAAGATGCTGATGATCGCGTTGTCCTCTGGCGTGGCGGTTTGCACCGTCGCCAGTTTGTGAAAGCGCATGGTCGAACCGTTGTTGATCATGAAGTGATCGCTGCCATCGGTTTCGATCACGTCACCGAAAGGGGCGAAGGCTTCTTTGGTCAGCGGTTCAATCGTCAATGTGCGCATGCTGGTCTTCTTACCTTGAGTTCGTTGTTGTCTGTTCTATTGCTTTCGCGAGCAGGCTCGCTCCCACATTTGAAATGCATTCCCCTGTGGGAGCGAGCCTGCTCGCGATTGGCCGCGCCGCTTATTTAGCGACCTTGCCCAATACGCGCAGACGGCTCACACCACCATCCGGGAACACGTTCAGGCGGATGTGGGTGATCGGGCCCAGTGCCTTGATCTGCTCGGCGAAGGTGTGTTCGGCGTGCATTTCCAGTTTCTGCGCCGGCAGCAGTTCGCGCCAGAACAGCGATTGGGTTTCGATCTGGCTGTCGGTGCCGCCCTTCACGAACGCGCCCTGGATCGAGCACGTGTCCGGGTAGTTGCCCTTGAAGTGCAGGGTGTCGACGATGACTTTCTCGATCTCGCCGGCATGACCCAGCGCGACAATGACCCAGTCATTACCTGGCGTGCGACGACGGGCGGTTTCCCAGCCGTCGCCCATGTTGATGCCACGGCCCGGGTTGAGGATGTTGCTCATGCGACCGAAGTGTTCGTCGGAGCAGGCGAGGGCGCGGCCACCGTTGAGGGCTGCGGCCAGGTCAACCTGCTCGTTGTCGCCAACAGCCGACCAGTCGCGGAACGGAATACCGTAAACACGCAGACGGGCCACGCCACCATCCGGGTAGATGTTGAAGCGCAGGTGGCTGAACGCCTGGTCGTTGTTGATTTCGTGGAAGTGGTGGCTGTTGCCTTGCAACTCGACGGCGGACAGCACTTCAGTCCACTGGGTGTTGTCGTCCGGCTCGCCCGAGGCCAGGAAGCACGCTTCCAGGGAAGCCGACGGCGGGAAATTGCCGGTGAAGAATGAAGTGTCGATGTCCACGCCCTTGATCGAGCCCGGTACGCCCAGGCGGATCACCGCGCTGTCGTAACCTTCGAAGCGCTTGCGGCGCGACTCCCAGCCGTCCATCCACTTGCCGTTATCATCGAACACGCCCTCCTTCCACACAGCCGGGGTCGGCTGGAACAGGCGGTTGGCATCAGCGAACCAGTCATCGGTGACCGAGATGATTTTGGTGCCCAGACGGGCGTCGGCCAGGTTGACGAACTTCTCGAAAGGTACGGCGTAAGCTTTCATTCTTCTTGTCTGCCTTTAATTAGTTGGCTTGGGATGCTTGCAGGGCCTTGGGTGTTTTCGCGTTGTTTAACACTCAGGCCAGGCTTGCTAGAGAGTCAGTAGTCGGAACAGGGCGATCTTGTTGATCTGCGCCAGCGCACATTTGAATTCGGTATCTGCCGAGTGGTGAATGCGCGTTTCGAACGCCGCGAGGATCTGATGCCGGTTGCTGCCTTTTACCGCCATGATGAAGGGAAACTTGAACCTGGCTTTGTAGGCGTCGTTCAGCTCGGTGAAGCGTTGAAACTCATCGCTCGAGCATTGGTGAATACCGGCGCCAGCCTGTTCGTTGGTGCTGGCTTCGGTCAGTTGTCCCTGGACGGCGGCTTTGCCGGCCAGGTCCGGGTGAGCGTTGATCAGGGCCAATTGGCTTTCGTGATCGGCGCTCAACAGGATGTCGCTCATGCGTTGGTGCAGGGTTTCGATCTCGTCGATCGAAGGGTCCTGGCCGAGGTCGAAGGCCTTCTCGGCCACCCATGGCGAATGTTCGTAGATGTCGGCGAAGGCAGCGACAAACGCGTCGCGGCTCAGGGTCGACGGCTTCAGGGTTTGGAAGTGGCTCATTTCGCGGCCCCTTGATACGGGTGGGTTTCGTGCCAGTGGCGAGCGATGTCGACGCGACGGCTGAACCACACCTGTTCATGACTTTTAGCGTATTCGATAAAGCGTTTGAGCGAGGCCAGACGCGCCGGACGGCCGATCAGACGGCAGTGCAGGCCGATCGACAACATCTTCGGTGCTTCGGCGCCTTCAGCGTAAAGCACGTCGAAGGCGTCTTTCAGGTATTCGAAGAAATCGTCGCCCTTGTTGAAACCCTGGACCTGGGTGAAGCGCATGTCGTTGGTGTCCAGCGTGTACGGAATCACCAGGTGCGGTTTGCCGGTCGGGTTGTTGGGTTCCCAGTAGGGCAGGTCGTCGTCATAGGTGTCGCAGTCGTAGAGGAAACCGCCTTCTTCCATCACCAGACGACGGGTGTTCGGACCGGTGCGGCCGGTGTACCAGCCCAGTGGGCGCTCGCCGGTGATTTCAGTGAGGACGCGGATCGCTTCGAGTATGTGTTCGCGTTCCTGCGCTTCGTCCATGTACTGGTAGTCGATCCAGCGATAGCCGTGGCTGCAGATCTCGTGGCCGGCATCGACCATCGCGCGGATCACGTCCGGGTGGCGCTGGGCGGCCATGGCCACGGCGAAGATGGTCAGCGGGATGTCGAATTCCTTGAACAGCTTCAAAACCCGCCAGACGCCGGCACGGCTGCCATACTCGTAAAGGGATTCCATGCTCATGTTGCGCGCGCCTTGCAGCGGCTGCGCCGAGACCATTTCCGAGAGGAAGGCTTCGGATTCTTTATCGCCGTGCAGGATATTGCGCTCACCGCCTTCTTCGTAATTGAGCACGAAGGACAAGGCGATGCGGGCATTGCCCGGCCAGTGTGGGTGAGGAGGGTTACTGCCGTAACCGATCAGGTCGCGTGGGTAGTCAGCGCTCACTGCAGTCTTCCTTCTTATTCGTTCGACTTGTTCAAGGTCAGGTTTGTGAGGCGGCCTGCAGTGTGATGACAGGCTGGCGTCACAGCGATGGGCTGATTGTATACAACTTTATATCCACTTTGTAAGCCTGTTTTTTTGCATTTTTCACTGACTGTCATCTTCACATGTTATTGCAAGAAACCTGCCTGATTGGTCAGCTAATGGATGGAAGGTCCTTTGAACCTATGGTTCGGCGTCAGATTCAATGTGAATCCTCGAGTGCCGCGCGAGGCGCTAAAAAACTCGTTTTTATTGTGTACAATTTTTTTGAAAAGTGTCTTAATCAGTCGCTCGCCGCAGCGTTTCGTGCTCCGAATCGGTGCGGTCTCCTTTTCAACTGACTTCGGGAGGCGCGAGGTCTGACTGCTCCACGCAGGCAGGCGCGCAGAATCAATGGGACGTTTGACTACTCACGTTTTAGACGCTGCACACGGTTGCCCTGGCAGCTCGATCAAGGTCGAGTTGTACCGCGTTGAAGGTTCGCAGCTGGAATTGGTCGCTACTGCGATGACCAACAGCGATGGCCGTGTCGATGCACCGCTGCTGCAAGGCGATGACTACCGCTCCGGGGTCTATCAGGTTCAGTTTCATGCGGGCGATTACTACCGCGCCCGTGGTGTCCAGTTGCCGGAGCCGGCGTTCCTGGACGTGGTGGTGCTGCGGTTTGGTATCTCCGCGGAACAGGATCACTACCATGTGCCATTGCTGATTTCGCCGTATAGCTATTCGACCTACAGAGGAAGCTAGGACTTTCCCCCCCAAAAATCCTGCGCATACAGCTTCTTTGGTCTTTCGCCCGCTCACACTGCGGGCTTTTTTTTTGCCTTCGAATAATGTGGTGCATGTGCCGACGCCTTTGCGAGCAGGCTCGCTCCCACAGTGGATCTTTGTCGGTCACAAATAATGTGTTCACAGAAGATCCCCCTGTGGGAGCGAGCCTGCTCGCGAAGCTTTTGCTCTTCAGCGGCTCAACAAAGATGCAGCACCTGCACCACTGAACAATCCGGCACTCACCCGGTTAAACCAGCTCTGCCCCTTGCCGCTACGCAGATACCGCGCCGCTCCGTGGGCACCCAGCCCATAAGCTAACTTGCACAGCAAATCCAGCACGGTCCAGGTTGCAATCATCACCAGCAACTGCGGCAGGAATGGTTGCTCTGCGCTGAGGAACTGCGGCAGGAATGCAGCAAAGAACAGAATGTCTTTCGGGTTGCTCGCGCCCAGCACAAACGCGCGCCCGAACAGTGCACGAAAGCGAGGAACCGGCGCAGCCTGGGGCACTTCAGCGCCGTGGGAGGGCTGACGCGATTGCTGCCAGCTCTGCCAGGCCAGGTAGAACAGGTACAGCGCACCGACGATCTTCAGGGCACTGAACAACTGTTCCGACGCCAGCAGTAGGGCGCCCAAACCCAACGCCGAAGCACTGAGCAAACAGATCGACGCAATCACGCCCCCCAGAAACGCCGGGTATGAACGACGCAAACCGTAATTCAGACTGTTGCTGATCATCAGCAAAGACAGTGGCCCCGGGATCAGGATCACCACCAGCGCAGCGCCGCTGAACAGCAGCCAGGTTTCCAGACTCATCACTTTCCTCCATTTGCACAAAAGCCTCACCCGACGGGGTGAGGCTGTTTTGAATCACTGTTTTTGACTCGTAGACGGCTTACAAGAAAATGAACTTGGCGATGAAGATCGCGCAGAGCACCCACAGACTGATGGAAATTTCCTTGTGCTTACCGGTACAGGCCTTCAGTACCACGTAAGTGATAAAGCCCAGCGCAATGCCGTCGGCGACCGAGAAGGTCAGGGGCATCATGATCGCGGTAACGATCGCCGGAATGCTGTCGGTCGCTTCGTCCCATTCGATGTGAGCCATACCGCCCATCATCAGCATCGCCACATAAATCAGCGCACCGGCGGTTGCGTAAGCGGGGATCATGCCAGCCAGCGGAGCGAAGAACATCGCGGCAATAAATAGCACACCTACGGTCACTGCGGTAAGACCAGTCCGACCACCAGCGGCTACACCCGCGGCACTTTCCACGTAGCTGGTGACCGGGGGAACGCCGACCATCGCACCGAATACGCTGGAAGCACTGTCGGCTTTCAGGGCACGGGAGAGGTTTTCGATCTTGCCGTCAGCGTTCACCAGACCGGCGCGCTGGGCGACGCCCATCAGGGTGCCGGCGGTGTCGAACATGTGCACGAAGAGGAAGGCCAGCACCACGCTGATCATGCTGACGTTGAACACGCCCGCGATGTCCATGGCCATCCAGGTCGGCGCCAGGCTCGGCGGGGCGGACATGAGGCCCTCGTAGTGCACCAGGCCCAGGCCCCAACCCGCCAGGGTCACGGTGATGATGCTGATGAGGATCGCGCCGAACACTTTGTGGTAGCTGAGTACGGCGATCATCAGGAAGCAGATGGCGGCCAGCAGCGGGCCAGGCTCGCGCAGGGAACCGAGCTTGATCAGGGTGGCCGGGCTGTCGACCACGATGCCCGCGGTTTTCAAGCCGATCAGCCCCAGAAACAGGCCCACACCGGCACCCATGGCAAAGCGCAAACTCACCGGGATGCTATTGAGCAGCCATTCGCGGATCCGGGAAAAGGTCAGGAACATGAACAACACACCGGAAACGAACACCGCACCCAGAGCGGTTTCCCAGTTGTAGCCCATGGTGCCGACCACGGTGTAGGTAAAGAAGGCGTTCAGGCCCATGCCCGGCGCGAGGCCGACTGGCCAGTTGGCATACAGACCCATCAACAGGCAACCCAGCGCGGCGGCGATGCAGGTGGCGACGAACGCGGCACCGTGATCGATCCCGGCGTCGGCCATGATGTTGGGGTTGACGAAGATGATGTAGGCCATGGTGATGAAGGTTGTCAGACCGGCAATCAACTCGGTCTTCACCGTGGTGCCATGCAAGCTGAGTTTGAAGATGCGCTCCAGCCAGCCATTGCGTAACGGCGGCGAGAGTTCCAGCGTCGGGGCTTCGGATTTGCGGCTTTCCACAGCGAGTACTCCTCAAGAGTTTTATTGTTATTTCCAGGGCCGGACCCATGAGGGTGGCAGCGGCCCTTTGAGGCACTTGCGAATTTGTTGACCGCTTGGTCAGGAACTCGCACGAAGTGGATTATGCTTTTGTATACAAATAAAGCAAATAATGTTTTTGATTTTGTAGACGAAAAGTTTGGCGATAGGGATATATCGCCTGGAAGGACGCCATCGCGAGCAGGCTCGCTCCCACATTGGATCGCATTTCCCTGTGGGAGCGAGCCTGCTCGCGAAGGATTTTGAGGTGTCAGGTTTTTTGTTGGTTCTCCCCAAGCGCCAGATTCACCGCCAACCAGCCATTCACCGCCGTCTCCCCGGCCTCGGCAAACACCCGCTCCAGCAATTTCACCTGTTCACGCCGCAACGACTGCTCGAAACGTGCGCCATCGTCGGTCATCTCCAGCAGCCGCTTACGCTTGTCGGTCTCGGACGCGACACTGTTCACCAAATGCATTTCCACCAACTGACGCAGCGGAATATTCAGCGCCTGCTTCGTCACCCCGAGCAATGCCAGCAGTTCCTTGACGCTCAGGTTTGGGTAGCGGGCGATAAAAAACACAATGCGTTGATGCACCCGACTCAAACCGCGACGCTCGAGCATTTCGTCGGCCTTCGCGGTGAACGCCTGGTAACCGAAGAAAAACGCTTCCATCGCTTGTTGCTGAGTGGTGGGGTTTTTAAGGTCAAGCATGTTGACGTATCCGCTCGGTCTGTCGTAATTTCGGTCAACCAGTTTGACTCATTTTATTCAGGCCTCGCTACCGGTGACCCCATGGCATTTTCCGAACGTGTCTCGCGCCTTAAAAGTTCTTTGATCCGTGAAATCCTCGCCGCCGCCCAGCGCCCGGAAGTGATGTCGTTCGCCGGCGGCTTGCCGGCCGAAGCCATGCTGCCGAACGTCGAGTGGGCTGGCATGCCGCTGTCGATGGGCCAATACGGCATGAGCGAAGGTGAGCCGGCGCTGCGTGAAGTGCTGGCAGCAGAGGCGCGGGCGCTGGGCGTACCCTGCGAGGCGAGTCAGGTATTGGTGGTCAGCGGCTCCCAGCAAACCCTCGATCTGGCGGCCAAGCTGTACATCGACAAAGGCACTGAGATTTTGCTCGAAGCGCCGACTTATCTGGCGGCGTTGCAGATTTTTCAGCTGTTCGGCGCCGACTGCATCACTGTCCCGCTGGAAGCTGATGGCCCGAACCTGGCGCAACTGCGTGCTCGTCTGGAAAAACACCGTCCGGCGTTCATCTACCTGATCCCAACTTTTCAGAATCCTTCAGCCGTGCGTTACAGCGAAGCCAAGCGCGATGCCGTGGCAGCCTTGCTGGATGAGTTCGGCGTGACCTTGATCGAAGACGAGCCTTACCGCGAGCTGACTTTCGACGGTGGCAGCGCCACGCCGATTGTCAGCCGCTTGAAAAAGGCCAGCTGGATCTACACCGGCACCGTGTCGAAAACCTTGCTGCCTGGACTGCGAGTCGGCTACCTGATCGCCAGTCCGGATCT
The DNA here is from genome assembly GCF_054897985.1 of Pseudomonas sp. LB3P25. Lineage (NCBI taxonomy): Bacteria > Pseudomonadati > Pseudomonadota > Gammaproteobacteria > Pseudomonadales > Pseudomonadaceae > Pseudomonas > Pseudomonas sp. LB3P25. Next base: position 2,384,519 of record NZ_CM142711.1, read on the forward strand.
CTTTCCGCACTTGCTGAAACTCAAGCAATCGGCCGACCTGCACACCAATCGCGTGGGCCAGTGGCAAGCGCTGCAGTGGATTGGCACCGAGAAATTCCAGCATCACTTGAGCGAGCTGCGGGATTTCTATCGGGTTCGTCGGGACGCGTTCCAGTCAGCCCTGGAACTGCATTTTGCTGATTTGGCAGATTGGAACGTGCCGCAGGGCGGACTGTTTTTCTGGCTGACACTCAAGCAGCCGCTGGACACGCGTACGTTGCTCAAGGCTGCACTGGCTGCGGATGTGGCGTTCATGCCGGGCGAACCGTTCTTCCCTGAACCGGACAACAATCCGGGGCATCTGCGCCTGAACTTCAGCCACATCGACCCGGCACGGCTGGACAAAGGGCTCAAACGGCTGGCGGCGGTGGTGCGTCAGGCCCAGGCAGCGCAAGCGGCTTGAGGCTGCTGGTGTGAGAGGGTGCAGAAACAAATAAACCGGCTCTAGGGCCGGTTTATTTTTGTCCGGGGGGCGGTGACTGGGCCGGCCTCTTCGCGAGCAGGCTCGCTCCCACAATTGATCAGTGTTGAACATCAATTTCCAACACCCCACAAAACCACTGTGGGAGCGAGCCTGCTCGCGAAGGCGTCAGTCAGAACACCATAAATCCATCAGGCTGCAGCAAACCGCTTGTCCAGATAATCGATGATCACCTTGGACTCGTACATCCAGGTCGTCTGGCCATTCTCTTCGATGCGCAGGCACGGCACCTTGATCTTGCCGCCCTGTTCCAGCAGGGCCTGGCGATCCTGTTCGTTGTTCTTCGCGTCGCGCAACGCCACCGGCACGTTCAAGCGGCGCAGGGTGCGGCGGGTTTTCACGCAAAACGGGCAGGCGTGGAACTGATACAGGATCAGGTCCTTGGCGGCCGTCTCTACCTGAGCCTGAGCGGCGGCAGGGCGCTGCTTTTTGCCTGGGCGGGTAATGAAATCGATGAAGATGATCAGTTGGCCAAGGCCGACACGAAGCGCTTTTACGAACACGGTATAAGCCTCACAGGGGCAAGCAGAAGGCGCGCAGCTTACCTGATTTTTCACAGGCGAAAAAAACCGGCGATGAATGCCGGTTTTCTTCGTGCCGCCAATTACTTGATCAGGCTGAGAAACTCGCTGCGGGTGGCCGCGTTTTCGCGGAACTCACCCAGCATCACCGACGTGATCATTGACGAATTCTGTTTCTCCACACCGCGCATCATCATGCACATGTGCTTGGCCTCGATCACCACTGCAACGCCCAGGGCGCCGGTGACTTGCTGGACCGCATCGGCGATCTGGCGGCTGAGATTTTCCTGGATCTGCAGGCGGCGCGCGTACATATCGACGATCCGCGCGACTTTCGACAGACCCAATACCTTGCCGCTAGGGATGTAGGCGACGTGAGCCTTGCCGATAAACGGCAGCAGGTGGTGTTCGCACAACGAGTAGAGCTCGATGTCCTTCACCAGCACCATTTCGCTGTTGTCGGAGCTGAACAAGGCACCGTTGGTGACCTCTTCCAGTGTCTGTTCATAACCGCGGCAGAGGTACTGCATGGCTTTGGCGGCACGTTTTGGCGTGTCGAGCAGGCCCTCGCGGGAGACGTCCTCGCCCAATTGGCCGAGAATCGCGGAGTAATTCTGTTCCAGTGTCACAGAGGCTGATTCCATACGGGTTTCAGAGGGGTACTGTTTCTGTCTGTACCCATTTTGTACCAATCAAGCTGATTTCGAGCGTCCCGGGTTCGCCCCAGTCTGTGCTGGCGTTGATCCATCGGGTGTAGGTCGATAGCAACATCTGAACGCTATGACCGAGCTGAGTGGCAATAATCGCAGGGTTCATACCCGCCATGAGGCACATGGTAGCGTATGTGTGCCGGCAGTTGTATTGCCGGCGGGCGCGAATCCCCAAATCGGTCATTTAGGGTTTGCGCATCCCGCTACACCCTGTCGCCAAGGTGCAGCAGTGATGCTTCCCTGAGGCCTGTTTTGCTCATCAGGCCGAGCAGGTCATATCAGGTGAGTGATAGACAGATCGCTGATGATGCAGACAGAACCGTCTAGCGGGTCGGTGGTGTCGGAGTAATCGATCTGGTTGTACACACCACCGTGGAAGGCGAGAGTTTTCGTGTCCCAGGTGTTGTCGAGGCGCATGATCGCGGAAGTGGATTGGACGCCGTTACAGCTGGCCGATACAGCGACGGCGCCGCTCGAATTGGCGTGAATGTTGATTGCGAAAAGTGCTCCGAGCGGCACGTTCTCCAAAACCGTCGAGTTGACCGGATCGTCCTGGAGGTAGCTTGACCGGAACCCCATGATGATTTTTCCTTTGTTCCAAAACACCTTTACCGGAGGTCGTTCTGAACCCTTCACGTGAATCTGGCCGATCACGACTTTCTGTAGCGAGTTGACCTTCGTCAGTCGCATTTCTTGTCGGTTCCAGTGGTCCGCTGCGCTGGAGAACAGCCAGTAACCTGGCTCCTTCCACTCGCAGCGAGTTCGTAGCGTGCTCTTGCTCGAGGCTCCAAGTGTCGGCGCCGTCATCTGCAGCGAACCATCGTCAAGCATTGAGATAACGTCGGGGCATTCGAGCAGCGCGCGCCAACCGATGAGCTCAAGTGCAATCGGGTTGGTATCGGAGATTGGAAGCGGGGTAGCGATGGTGAAGTTGCTGATGTCTACAGTCATGGTTTTTGCCTCAGTCCATTGATGTCGCTTTTTGCTCAGGTGAGCCTTGCGTTTGATGCAGGCCTACATCCCACTGCCCACTCAGTGAATGGGCAGAAGTGATGCTTGGCAGCTTCCGATCTATTTCCCGTTGGCTTGAATGCAAATATGGGCGTTCCTATATTTTGTGTCAATGGGTATTCCCATAATTTATTCCGTGCCTATATTTCAGGCGCAAAAAAAGCCCGCGCTTGGCGGGCTTCTCTTGGATGAGTTCATTCTACAGGGCGTCAATTTGCCGTATTGCACGTTATGGCACTAAACGATCCCGAATCGCTGCAACTCGGTTCACCGAGAATACATCGCCCACCAAAATACATGACCCAGGATCGCAATCTGCTGCTCCTGGATCTCGGCGAAGGTGTAGTCCTCGTCCGGATGCTCGTCACGGTTGAAACTGCGTAGGCGGATACCGCTGGGCAGTCGGTAGAGCTGTTTCACGCGAAGCTGGCCGTTGTGGTTGATCGCGTACATGTCGCCGTCGACGATGTCGCCCAGCGAGTTCTTTCCGACGTTCATGCCAACGGTCGCTCCGTCGCGCAGTACCGGGAGCATGCTGTTTCCGCTCACCACCACGCACCTGGCGTTGCAGAATTGCACGTTGTTGTGACGCAGGTCTTTCTTGAAGAAGCGCAGCCTGGCGTTGTCGCTTTCCGAGATCACGAAACGGCCTGAGCCGGCCGCCAGCTCCACTTCACGCAGGAAGGGGACATAAACCTCGTCGTCATCCAGGGGCGTGCTGTCGTCCCAAGGCTGGATGTCTGACATTGAAATGCTTGGAGGGAGGCGATTCAACGGAACAGCATCGGACACACCTTTAAGCATGTCGCCGACACCTTCTGCCAGCCACATTGGTGAAACGCCACACACTGAAGCGATCTGGGCAGCAAAGGCTGTTGCCTTCGATTTCCCGCGCTCAAGGTCGGAGATAGAGGTTTGCGTCAGGCCTGCGCGCTCGGCAAGCTCGGTTTGATTGAGCTTGGCGTGTTGGCGGGCTGCTTTGAGTCTTTCTTTAAATTCCATCTGCGAAGTATTACGGGAGCTCCCATATCATTGCAAGTCGGTATCCCTCATAGCTTGATATGGATATTCCTGTATTGGGTGTTATGAGCGCTATTTACAAGGTGACAGGTTTACTCGTCGCGACCTTCCATCATGGTTCGTTTGAGCATCACATAAACCGCTCCGGCGCCGCCGTGTTTCGCTTGGCACGACGTGAAGCCGAGTACTTGTGAATGTTGGCGCAGCCAGGTGTTGACGTGGCTTTTGATCATCGGCCGCTTGCCGTCCAGACGCACGGCCTTGCCGTGGGTGACGCGCACGCAACGGATTTCGAATTTGGTCGCTTCGGCCAGAAACGCCCAGAGGGTTTCCCGGGCCTTTTCCACGCTCATGCCATGGAGGTCGAGGCTGCCTTCGAACGGGATCTGTCCGATCTTGAGCTTGCGCATCTGGCTTTCCTGAACACCGTCACGCGCCCACATCAGCTCGTCTTCCGGGCCAACATCGATGACGAACTGATCGGACAGCCCGTCAACGGTGGTGGCGTCGGTGCGCACGGTGGCGGCCTGACGCAGCTTGGCGATTTGTGCGCGGTCAGCTTTGGGTTTGCCGGTTTCGGCGCGATCGTGTTTGATCGGCTTGACGCCTTGGATCGCGCTTTTGAACAGGGAAAAATCGTCGTCTTGCATGTCAGCCTCCGCGAAGGGCGGCCAGTTTACCCAACTCGAGGCGAATGGGGCGCGAGAAAACGCGCAACGCTCGGCTCAGTCGTGCTTTTTCATCAAATGCGGAGACATGTTCAGCTCTTGCGACTGCCGCGAGCGGCGACGGCAGCGACGCCACAGCCACACGCCGAAGTACAGCACGAACAGGCCAATCGCCAGAATCACTGCCGAACCGACCCGGTTGGTATTCAACTCGCCCAGGGCGGGTGCGTGGCCAAGCAGGCTCGCGGCGCCTGCCATCGCCAGCAACACACCGCACATCGCCAGCAAGGCAGCAAATGCCGCGCCGATTCGAAAACGCCAGTTGCGTTGGCCTTTGGGCCGCAAGCGGCGAGCGTCAAAACCATCGGATAACTTCATTCCGACCTTCCTCAATGGGTATCGGCCCTTCGACCGGGAGTTGACCGGGATGTTCCTGAGGCTAAGACAATTACAGCAAATGATAGATTTTTGCGGATGAGCGGCGGCATGGACCGCTCATCGAGCGTCGATCAGATCAGAGCTTGGGTTAGCGCGAGGGTGGCGAAGTTGTCCGCCATGATCGCCATTTCGGTCTGCTGTACGTGGTCTGCACTCAACACGCCGCCCTTGTAAGGCAGGTCGCGAGTCGCGCAGGCGTCCTCTACCAGCGTGCAACGAAAGCCCAGGTTCTTCGCGGCGCGCACCGTGGTGCTGACGCTGGAGTGGCTCATGAAACCGCACACGATCAGGTCCAGCGAACCGAGATTCTGCAGGCGCTCCAGCAGTTCGGTGCCGTGGAACGCGCTCGGCAGCAATTTGCCGATGATGGTTTCGTCGCCCTGTGGTTCCAGGCCCGGAATGAACTCACCGCGCTCACCTTGTGGATCGAACAGCCCACCGACGGTGCCGAGGTGGCGGACATGGACGATCGGCCGGCCGGCTGCGCGGGCAGCGGCCACCAGTTGCTTGATGTTCGCGACGGCAGCATCCATGCCGCTCAAGGCCAACGGGCCGCTGAGGTATTCTTTCTGGGCATCGATGATGACAAGGGTCGCATGGCTCAGAACGGCTGCTGCATAACCGCGGCCGCTGAGTTGAAACATCGTTTTTGGAACGGACATTCTGGGGCTCCTTTGAGTGGGGCTTTTGCGACATTGTCCTCTGGCTGAGCGCTTCTGTGAATCGCTACCATCGTAGGCACCGTCATTGCTGGCTCGCAGCCTTGTCAATAGGCCCGTTTTGTTCAATAGCCAGTCGAAAAAATAGAATAGTCCTACATTTGCCCCGGTAGTTTTCCCGCGTCGTCGAGACGCGTTTTGGCTGTTAGAATCGCCAGTCGTTTTTTTTGGAGTTTGCCCCCGTGATCACTTCCCGACTTCGTACCCTGCGTGACCATATCCGTTGGGCCGTCAGCCGCTTCCATGGGGAGGATCTGTTTTTCGGCCATGGGACCGACAACGCCTGGGACGAAGCGCGTCAGTTGGTATTGGGTGCCTTGCACTTGCCGTGGGAAATCGCCGACAGCTACCTCGACTGCAGTCTTGAAGAAGACGAGTTGGTCAAGCTGCAACGCTTGCTCAAGCGCCGTATCGAAGAACGCATTCCTACCGCCTACCTGTTGGGTGAAGCGTGGTTTTGCGGCATGTCGTTCATTGTGGATGAGCGCGTATTGATCCCGCGTTCGCCGATTGGCGAACTGATCGAAAAACGTTTCGAGCCGTGGCTGGGCGCCGAACCTGCGCGGATTCTCGACCTGTGCACCGGTTCCGGCTGCATCGGTATCGCCTGTGCCTTCGAGTTCCAGAACGCCGAAGTGGTGCTGGCCGATCTGTCGTTCGAAGCGCTGGAAGTGGCCAACCAGAACATCGAGCGCCATGGCGTCGATGAGCGGGTGTACACGGTGCAGGGCGATGGGTTTGATGGTTTGCCGGGTCAGCGTTTCGACCTGATTGTGTCGAACCCGCCTTACGTTGATGCGGAAGATTTCGCCGACATGCCGGACGAATACCAGCACGAACCGGAGCTGGGCCTGGCTTGCGGTGATGATGGTTTGAACCTGGTGCGTCGCATGCTTGCCGAAGCGGCGGATCACCTGACCGAAAAGGGCTTGCTGATTGTCGAAGTGGGCAACAGTCAGGTTCACGTCGAGGCGCTGTACCCGGAAGTCGACTTCGCCTGGCTCGATTTCGAGCGCGGTGGGCATGGCGTGTTCATGCTGACGGCGGAGCAGTGCCGCGATCATCAGGCGCTGTTCGCTTCCCGCGTCTAACTGAACTGGCTTTTTGTGGCGAGGGGATTTATCCCCGTTGGGCTGCGAAGCGGCCCCAAAAAGAGGGACTGCTGCGCAGTCCAACGGGGATAAATCCCCTCGCCACTAAAAGCCTTTACCGGTGCGTGGCAATCCAGATCAACAACCCGGCCTGAAACACCGCAAACGCCACCAGGCAGGTAATGGTAAAGCGCAGCCCGGCGTCTTCGCGCTTGTACTTGCTGACCTTTTCTTCGTGCTTCTTGAGTTTGACTTCCTGCTCGGCCAGATTTTGCTCGGCTTGCTGGAGCATCTGCGCCGCCTCAAGAATTTCCACGACCTGCAATTTTTCCGTACTCCAGTCACCCAGCAGGTCGCCAACCTGTACTTCTTTGACACTGCCCTTCAAATGCTGGGCGTCGGCGTAGATCACATCAAAACCATGCATCCGCAAAAAGTGATCGCGGCGCAGGCGAGTGTCTTCGTTCAGCGCATCCTTATTGTTCAGGTCGGTGCCGTCGACGGTGTAGCCGGACCACCTTTTTTTCGCCCAGGTGATGCCCTTAGCGGCCATGAAACGGCCAATGCCACGGTTCATCGGTTCAATTTGCAGGCCGCTGTCAGGCCCGAAGTGCACACGCTTGGTGGTGTGATCGACCCACACGTCCAGATGATTCTGTTCCTTGCGCACGCGCTGGCCGGGAAGCGAAATGCTCATGCGCATGAGGCTGTGTTCCTTGTTGTTGCGTTCGGCGTAACCGAACTCAACAAAGCGCAGCGGCCGCCCACCGGTGTTGCGGTCGGTTTGCAATGGCGACAGACGGAGCATCTTGTGGTGCTCGGCGTGGACGTCCGCCCACGGCAGCTCGACCACTGGTGGTGCGTCTTTTTCAGCAGTGGTGTCGGGTGAAGTCTGGGTATCAGTCATAACGGCGAGATCCTGTCCAAGCTCTGCTTGCCGCCAGTCATAGCGCTGGCGACAAAAGCTTATCGGCCGTTTTTTTCAGGACTGGAGGGCTAGGGGGCGTTCTCAACTAGTTTTCACCCCCCCTAACACCGCTTAACTGGTGCGAAGTCCGTCAATAAACCCGAGGATTCGCGTGCCGAGTTCGGCCGCCAGTGGCAATTGCGGATCTTTGTAAGAGGCCAATTGCCGTTTTACATCGTTGGGCACGATGCGCATGACGTGGTTCATGCCTTCGATCAGCGCCAGCTCGGCGTCCGGTTTGGCGGCCTTCAACAGCTTGGCGTCACCGACACCGACCTGGATGTCATTGCTGCCCTGGATGATCAGCGCCGGCATCTTCAACTTGGCGAACGCCGCCGCCGGGTCCTGGCGGAACAATGAAATCAGATACGGCTGAACGCTCGGGCGGAAAATCACCTGCAACTGCGGCGGAACGTTGTCGTCGGTGTGGCCGGCCTTGAGGCTGTCGAGCAATTCATTGCTGCGCAGCATCAGCGGTGGCGGCAGGCGATTGCTCAATTGCTGGCGCAGCACTTGATCGATCGGCCGGGCGCTGCCGGACATGGAGATGACCGCGGCGGCATCCAGACTCGGCGCCGCGAGGCTGGCGATCAAGGCGCCTTCGCTGTGGCCCAGCAGGATCAGTTGGCCAAAGCGCGGGTCGGTTTTGAGCTTCTGGCCCCAGGCCTCGGCGTCGGCCACATAGGCTTCCACCGACAAATTGCGTTCGTCCGGGGTTGCCGCAAGGCTCGCCGCCACACCGCGCTTGTCATAACGCACGCTGGCGATGTTGTGTTTGGCCAGTACCCAAGCGAGACGCTTGAGGCTGTCGTTGCGTCCGCCGTCGGGGTTGTTTCCGTCACGATCCGTAGGACCGGAGCCGGAAATGATCAGGACAACCGGTACCGGCGTGTCGGACTTGGGCAACAATAACGAGCCGAAAAGTTCGCCACTGCCGGTGTCCAGCGTGATCGGGCGTTGCAGGACGGTGGCCTGTACAAAGCCGGTAAACAGGGTAAGGCTCAAGGCTATAACTCGCAGCATCATCACGCCATCATGAACAAGATGCCGGTTGGACTCGCAGGCACCCATAAGGTTCGAGGATGAACTAGTTGGGTAGCCTGCGTATACTGGCGCGCATTACGTATTTGGTTCGATTTCACGGAGCGTCCTGCATGTCCGGCAATACCTACGGCAAGCTGTTCACTGTCACCACCGCGGGCGAAAGCCATGGTCCGGCGTTGGTCGCCATTGTCGACGGCTGCCCGCCGGGCCTGGAGATCTCTCTGGAGGATCTGCAGCGTGACCTGGATCGCCGCAAACCCGGCACCAGCCGCCACACCACCCAGCGCCAGGAAGCCGACGAAGTCGAAATCCTCTCCGGCGTGTTCGAAGGGCGCACCACCGGTTGCCCCATCGGCCTGTTGATTCGCAACACCGACCAGAAGTCCAAGGATTACTCGGCGATCAAGGACCTGTTCCGCCCGGCCCATGCCGATTACACCTATCACCACAAATACGGCGAGCGCGATTACCGCGGCGGCGGTCGCAGTTCGGCCCGCGAAACGGCCATGCGCGTGGCCGCCGGTGCGATTGCGAAAAAATACCTGGCCACCCAGGGCATCGTCATTCGTGGCTACATGAGCCAGCTCGGCCCGATCGAAATCCCGTTCAAGACCTGGGATTCGGTGGAAGAGAACGCCTTCTTCAGCCCCGACCCAGACAAAGTGCCGGAACTGGAAGCCTATATGGACCAGTTGCGCCGTGATCAGGATTCGGTCGGCGCGAAGATCACCGTGGTCGCTGAAGGCGTGATGCCGGGCCTCGGCGAGCCGATCTTCGACCGCCTCGACGCCGAACTGGCCCATGCGCTGATGAGCATCAACGCGGTCAAAGGCGTGGAAATCGGTGCCGGTTTCGCCAGCGTTGCCCAGCGCGGCACCGAACACCGCGATGAAATGACCCCGCAAGGTTTCCTCAGCAACAACGCGGGTGGCATTTTAGGTGGTATTTCGTCGGGTCAGCCGATCGTCGCGCACCTGGCGCTCAAGCCAACCTCGAGCATCACCACGCCGGGCCGTTCCATCGACATCCATGGCAACCCGGTGGAAGTTGTCACCAAGGGTCGCCACGACCCGTGCGTCGGCATCCGCGCCACGCCGATTGCCGAAGCGATGATGGCCATCGTGCTGATGGATCACCTGCTGCGTCATCGTGGGCAGAACTTAGACGTGCGCGTGAGCACTCCGGTGCTGGACCAGCTTTAATGGCTGACGTCAGGTCTGTACGAAAACTCGCGCAGGCAGTTTTCGTACAGAGCCTCACAGCCGCTGCGGTCTGACGACTATGACGGCGCTCCCGTACTGGCGGCTCTCCAGTTTCTATTTGTTCTATTTCGCTTTGCTCGGTTCGACAGCGCCGTTTCTGGCGCTGTACTTCGATCATCTGGGCTTTTCCAGCGCACGGATCGGCGAGTTGGTGGCGATCCCGATGCTGATGCGCTGTGTGGCGCCGAACATTTGGGGCTGGCTCGGGGACTACACCGGCCGACGCCTGGCCATCGTGCGCTTTGGCGCGGTGTGCACGCTGCTGACGTTCTCGCTGATTTTCGTCAGCAAGACCTACGCCTGGCTGGCAATGGTCATGGCCTTGCACGCGTTCTTCTGGCACGCGGTGTTGCCGCAGTTCGAAGTCATCACGTTGGCGCACTTGCAGGGCCAGACTAACCGTTACAGTCAGATCCGCCTGTGGGGTTCCATCGGTTTTATCATCACCGTGGTCGCGCTCGGACGGTTGTTCGAATGGCTCAGCCTCGATATCTACCCGGTGGCGCTGGTGCTGATCATGGCCGGGATCGTGGTCAGCAGTGTGTGGGTGCCCAACGCTCAACCGGTCCAGGGTGAACGCCCGGCGGGGGACGGTTTTCTCAAGCAGTTGCGCAGTCCTGGGGTGTTGGCGTTTTACGGATGCGTGGCGCTGATGCAGATGAGCCACGGTCCTTATTACACCTTTCTGACCTTGCACCTGGAGCGACTCGGGTACAGCCGTGGGCTGATCGGCGTGCTCTGGGCGGTCGGCGTGGTCGCCGAAGTCTTGATGTTTCTGGCCATGAGCAAGATCCTCGCGCGTTTCTCCGTGCGACGGGTGTTGCTGGCGAGTTTTCTGCTGGCGGCGTTGCGTTGGTTATTGCTCGGTTCGTTCGCTGAGTTCCTGTGGGTGCTGTTGTTTGCCCAAGTGCTGCACGCGGCGACGTTCGGCAGCTTTCACGCGGCTGCCATCCAGTTCGTGCAACGTAGCTTCGGCGCGCGCCAACAAGGGCAGGGCCAGGCGTTGTACGCCGCACTGGCCGGCACCGGTGGTGCACTGGGTGCGTTGTATTCCGGCTACAGCTGGAATGCCCTCGGCGCCACATTGACCTTTAGTATTGCCAGTCTCGCAGCCCTGGCGGCTGCCGTTATCATTGCCACACGTATGCAAGAGGACAGGCCATGAGCCTTACCCGTGAACACCTCGCCCAGGAAATCATCGATGCCGGGCGTTTTCTGTATGGCCGCGGCTGGTCGCCGGCCACCAGCAGCAACTACTCGACGCGCCTGTCGCCGACGCAAGCGCTGCTGACGGTGTCCGGCAAGCACAAAGGCCAACTCGGCCTCGACGATGTGCTGGCCACCGATCTGTCCGGCAACAGCCTGGAACCGGGCAAAAAACCGTCCGCCGAAACCTTGCTGCACACCCAGCTCTACACCTGGCGTCCGGAGATCGGCGCGGTGCTGCACACGCATTCGGTGAACGCCACGGTGCTGTCGCGCCTGACGCCGCAAGACTTCATCGAGTTCGAAGACTACGAACTGCAAAAAGCCTTCAGCGGCGTATCGACCCATGAGTCCCGGGTACGTGTGCCAATTTTCGATAACGACCAGGACATTGCGCGCCTCGCCGCCAAGGTGCAGCCTTGGCTCCAGGCCCATCCCGATTGCGTCGGCTACTTGATTCGCGGCCACGGTCTCTACACCTGGGGCGCGCGCATGAGCGATGCACTGCGGCAGATCGAAGCCTTTGAATTTTTGTTCGAATGCGAGTTGAAGATGCGCTCACTCTCGAACCATAAAAGCTGAACCGTCAAGCATGAACCGCAAAGCATGAACCGTTAAGGAGTTGCCCTGATGAGCAGCCTGTCCGTTTACCACGTCTCAAGCCCTGACTTGCCCAACAAGGTGCTGACACATTTCGAAGACATCGCCTCGACCCTGGCCGAACAAGGCGTGCGCTTCGACCGTTGGCAAGCCACGGCGAAAATCCAGCCCGGCGCCAGTCAGGAAGAGGTGATCGCCGCGTATCAGGAGCAAATCGACAAGCTGATGACCGAACGCGGTTACATCACCGTCGATGTGATCAGCCTGAACAGCGATCACCCGCAAAAAGCCGAATTGCGCGCCAAGTTTCTCGACGAACATCGCCATGGCGAAGACGAAGTACGATTTTTCGTCGCCGGCCGTGGCTTGTTCACCCTGCACATCGGCGATTACGTCTACGCGGTGCTGTGCGAGAAAAACGACCTGATCTCGGTCCCGGCCGGCACGCCGCACTGGTTCGACATGGGCGAACATCCGCATTTCGTCGCGATCCGCCTGTTCAACAACCCCGAAGGCTGGGTGGCGAACTTCACCGGCGAAGACATCGCCAACCGCTTCCCGCGTCTTGAGGACTGAGCCGATGCCGATCAAAGCGATTCTCACCGACATCGAAGGCACCACCAGCGCGGTGAGTTTTGTGTTCGACGTGCTGTTTCCCTACGCCGCCAAACACCTGCCGGAGTTTGTTCGTCAGCACGCCAAACGTACGGATGTTGCCGAGCAACTGGCCGCCGTGCGCCGGGATACTAACGAGCCGAACGCCGACGTCGAGCGGGTAATCGACATTCTTCTGGGCTGGATCGCCGAAGACCGCAAAGCCACGCCGCTGAAAGCATTGCAGGGCATGGTCTGGGAGCAGGGCTATCAGGCCGGACAGTTGAAAGGCCACGTTTACCCGGACGCCGTTGAAGCACTCAAACGCTGGCATCAGGACGGTTTCAAACTGTTTGTTTACTCTTCGGGGTCGATTCAGGCACAAAAACTGATTTTTGGCTGTTCGGAGGCCGGTGACTTGTCGCCGCTGTTCAGCGGTTATTTCGACACCACCTCGGGGCCCAAGCGTGAAGCGCAGTCCTACGAGCGCATTACCCAGGCCATTGGCCTGAACGCTTCGCAGATTGTGTTTCTGTCCGACATCGTCGAGGAACTGGACGCGGCGCGCACGGCGGGAATGGCGACGTGCGGGCTGGCCCGAGAGGGCGGGGAGCTGGCGGGGCATTTGACCGTCGACAGCTTTGAGCGGATCGATCCTTTAACGTTCTAAGCCACGACGCACATAACCTCTGGGAGCGAGCCTGCTCGCGAAAGCGGTTTAACATTCAACATTGATGTTGCCTGAAATGCCGCTTTCGCGAGCAGGCTCGCTCCCACATGGATTGCGTGATTCCAGAAACTAAACAGGCCGTGAAGCGAAAGCGCTCACGGCCTGTTTGTTTGTAGCGCGCTTAGTTATACAACCGCAGGATTTACACCGAGTGATACGTCGGCAGGGCAAACCGCTGCTGGCTTTGCAGCATGGAAATCTGCGGCAGTTCGCTGGCCTGTTCGGCAATGTCACGGCGAATGGCACTGATCACCCAGGACAACTGATCACCGGCATGCAATTGCTGGTACGAAATCGAGCGTTTGAAGACTTTGCCGTCGGTGCTGCTCAAGGTCAGCAGAATGCCACCGTCAGGACGCGGCTGGGTGGTCACTTCGAAGGTGGAGAACAGGGACGAAAATTTTTCTTGGATCAGGTTCATGTCTATCAGCTCCGTTAGCTCTTGAATGGCAAGCATGCAAAGGTAGTTGCAGTGATTGTGCCAGCAGCTGATTTTTTAAAAACCCTTACATATCAATTAGTTAGTTTTTAAGTGCTTTTGCACTTTCGTGCAATCTGCATGAATGGCCATCGTGCATCCTGCATTTTGCGTGGTGGGCGTCGATTCGATGGAACCAATTGCCCGGTGCACGCTCACGATGTCGAATGCCGCCGCCGTGGATACAAATCATTTCAAAAACCGCGTGTACAGCTCAGGAACCGCTGACGTATTTTCGGCCTCAATCAACGCCGCCCGAACAATAAAAAGATCGACCGGGAGCAACCATGAGCCGCGCGCCGAACGACACGATTACCTGGGGCATGATGCTCCGCAAGCTGCCTTCCATTGCCAAAGCCATTCCTCGCGTGGTGAAGGGCATGAAAGCCGCCAACGTCAAGGACCCGACCCAACCGTGTGGCCTGGGCTGGAGCTTTGAGCAAGCGACGTTGCGCTATCCCGATGGCCCGGCATTGCTGCAGGGCGAGGTGGCGCTGACGTATGCTCAGGTCAACCAATGGGCCAATCGCATTGCCCATCATCTGATTGCCCAAGGCATCCGCAAGGGTGATGGGGTGGCGGTCTTTATCGAGAATCGCCCGGAACTGTTGGTGACGATTCTGGCGGTGGCCAAGGTCGGCGCGGTCAGTGCGTTGCTCAATACTTCGCAAACCCGCGATACCCTGGCTCACAGCCTGAACCTTGTAGCGCCCGCGGCAATCATTGTCGGAGAAGAGCTGGTCCCGGCGTTTTCGGCGGTGCGCGAACGGGTGTCGATCGAGGTGGTGCGCACCTGGTTCGTCGCTGATCAAGACACTTTCACCCATCCGGGCATTGCGCCCGACGGGTTCATCAACCTGATGACGGCCAGTGCCGACAGCTCTGGCGCCAACCCCGTCAGCAGTCAGCAGGTTTTTCTCGACGACCCTTGTTTCTATATCTACACCTCGGGCACCACCGGTTTACCGAAGGCCGGGGTCTTCAAGCACGGCCGTTGGATGCGCAGCTGCGCAAGCTTCGGGCTGATCGCCCTGGATATGCGCCCGGAGGATGTCGTCTATTGCACCTTGCCGCTTTATCACGCCACCGGGCTGTGCGTGTGCTGGGGCTCGGCGATCAGTGGCGCCTCGGGCTTTGCCATTCGCCGCAAGTTCAGCGCCAGTCAATTCTGGAACGATGTGCGCAAGTACCGCGCGACCACCCTCGGTTACGTCGGCGAATTGTGCCGCTACCTCGTGGATCAACCGCCCAGCGCCGACGACAGCAAGCACCGCGTGACGAAGATGATCGGCAATGGCCTGCGCCCCGGCGCGTGGGGCGAGTTCAAGACACGTTTTGCGGTGAATCACATCTGCGAGCTCTACGCCGCCAGCGACGGCAACATCGGCTTCACCAACATCCTCAACTTCGACAATACCGTCGGTTTTTCCCTGATGTCATGGGCGTTGACGGCCTACGACCAAGACAGCGGCGCGCCGATTCGGGATGCCCAGGGCTTCATGCGCAAAGTCGCCAAAGGCGAGCAGGGGCTGTTGCTGGCGAAGATCGACGACAAGGCGCCGCTGGACGGCTACACCGATCCGCAGAAGACCGAAAAGGTTGTGCTGCACGACGTGTTCGAGAAGGGCGACCGTTACTTCAATACCGGCGACCTGCTGCGCAACATCGGTTTTGGTCACGCACAGTTTGTTGACCGCTTGGGTGATACCTACCGCTGGAAGGGCGAAAACGTCTCGACCACCGAGGTCGAAAACATCCTTTTGCAACACCCGAATATTTCCGAAGCCGTGGCCTACGGCGTGGAAATCCGCAATACCAACGGGCGTGCCGGGATGGCGGCGATCACCCCTGCCGAATCCCTGGCGACCCTGGATTTCAGCGAGTTGCTGGCTTTCGCCCGGGAGCAAATGCCCGCGTATGCGGTGCCGTTGTTCCTGCGGGTGAAGGTGAAAATGGAGACCACCGGCACCTTCAAATATCAGAAAACCCGACTTAAGGATGAAGCCTTCGACCCCGGCAAAACCGGCGATGATCCGATCTACGCCTGGCTGCCGGGGACCCAGACTTACGTGCAGGTCACCGAGCAATTGCTGGCGGATATTCACGGCGGCGCTTTTCGTTATTGAATGCAGCGCTATTGAATGTGCCTATGGCCGTCCATGAGAAAAAAGAAGTGACAGCCTCGGGGCTGCTCGGGAAACTGTCGGCTTTGCGAATAACAGAACGTGGAGTGCCCAATGTCAGACCAAAGCCGCCAGATGACCCCCGATGAAGCCGCTGAATTTGCCGAACAGGTATTCAACAAAGCGCGCGAGGGCGATGCGGCCATGATGGCTGCGCTGTTGACCAAGGGCCTGCCGCCGAACCTGCGGAACCACAAGGGCGACACCTTGCTGATGCTGGCCGCTTACCACGGCCATGTGGATACCGTAAAAGTCCTGCTCGAGCACAAGGCCGACCCGGAAATCCGCAACGACAACGGCCAGAGCCCGATTGCCGGTGCGGCGTTCAAAGGTGACCTGGCGGTGGTCAAGGCACTGGTTGAAGGCGGCGCGCAAGTGGAAGGTTCATCCTTCGACGGTCGCACGGCGTTGATGATGGCGGCGATGTTCAATCGCGTCCAAATCGTCGACTACCTGATCAGCAAAGGCGCCGACCCGAAAGCCAAGGACGCTAATGGCGTCTCTGCGCTGGATGCCGCTAAAACGATGGGTGCTGTGGACACCACGGCGCAGTTGCAGAAGCTGCTGATTTGCACCCTGTAACCGCCGTGTAGCAGCTGTCGAGCCTGCGAGGCTGCGTTCGACGGCGCAGCCGTCGTGAAACCTGTATGTGCGGTCTCCCTGAAACACCGCATCGTCTGATTTCACGACTGCTGCGCAGCCGAACGCAGCCTCGCAAGCTCGACAGCTGCTACACACACACTCACTCACTCCATCAATACACCCACACCTCAACCCGCCGATTCTTGATTCGCCCCTCATCCGCGCTATTGGCCGCCACCGGCATCTCGGCGCCAAAACCACGAATTTCGCGAAACACCACACCGCTTTTCACCAGTTCCCGCCGCACCGCCATGGCGCGCAGTTTCGACAGCAGATCGGCGCGCGCCGGATCACTCTTGGCGTCGCCAAACCCCACCAGCGTCACCTGCCGATTGGTTTTCTCGTGCTGATTTATGTAGTCGAGTACCCGCGACAGGTCCTGCCGGGCCTTGTTGTCCAGCGTCGCACTGCCTTCTTCGAAACGGAAATTCACTGTCAGTCGCTGGGCGTGACGGCTGAGCGCCTGATAACCCTCCGGCATCAAGGCATTCGGCGTGACCGTCATGGCCTGGACGGTTTGGGCGATAAAACCATTGGCCGCGACAATCGCCTGACCCCTGCTGCTTTGGGCGAACGCCACCAATGCTTCGGCCCAGGGATTTTTCCCATTGGGCGGCAGGTAAAAGAATAGCCGGCGAGACAACGGATAATCTTCCGTAGCAATCAGGCTGTTGAGCGGCACCATGGCTTGGGATTGGCCATCGGCAATCGCCACGGCTTTGGCCTGACGCACGTAAGGCAGGCCGATGAAGCCGATGCCTTGCGGGTCGAGGCTGACCGCGTCGGACAATTGCTCGCTGGATTCGAAACGTTTCGCCGCGCTGCTCAGCGTTTTCCCACGACGGCTGAGGACCAATTCCTTGAACGTGTCGTAGGTGCCCGATTGGTCATCCCGCGCATAGAGATGAATCGTCCCACCGGTGCCGCCGAGTTCTTCCCAGGTTTTTGCCTCGCCGCTGAAGATCCGCGCCAGTTGTTCGGTGTTGAGTTGACTCAATGGATTTTGCGGATGAAGGATGATCGCCAGGCCATCGATGGCGATAACCTGCTCGGCGCCGGCGCTTTTAAAGTCGCCCATGCGTGCGAGGTCTGCCCGTTCGCTGTCCTTGATCGGGCGCGAGGAGGCGGCGAGGTCGGCGGTGGCGGTTTTCAGGGCGATGAAACCGGTGCTGGAGCCGTGGGCCGCGACGTCCACCACGACCCGGCGGCCCTGAACCGTTTCGCCGACAACGCGAAGTTCGTTGGCTTTGTCCGGGGCCTCGCTGTGAACCTTGAGCAGGCCCTGTTCGCGCATCAACCCCTCAACCAGCGCCGGGCCCAATGCCGCGCCAATGGTGTTGGAGCCCTGGATGCGCAGCACCGGGCCAGACTCGGCCGTCGGCAAATCGCCAGCCGACGCCGTCAGCGGCAGCCAGGCGCACAGCATCAACAGGAACAACACGCGCAGCGTCATGCCGGCACCTTATAAGCCAAAGGAAGTGCCGGGAGAATAAGTCAGTAAGGTTTCTGAAAGATGACGCTAGCCAATGTGGGAGCGAGCCTGCTCGCGAAGGCGTCGGGTCAGTCAACATCTATGTTGAATGATTAACCGCTTTCGCGAGCAGGCTCGCTCCCACATTTTGATCGATGTAAAACCGGGGATATCAGCTCAGCTCAAGCCAGATCGGCGCGTGATCCGACGGCTTTTCCATCCCGCGCAATTCGTAATCCACACCCGCATCCTTCACGCGCGGCAACAACCCGTGGGACGCCATGATCAAGTCAATCCGCAGCCCACGCTTGGGCTCATCTTCAAAACCGCGGCTACGGTAGTCGAACCAGCTGAAACGGTCGGCCACCTCCGGGTTCAAGTGACGGAAGCTGTCCACCAGGCCCCAGTTTTTCAAGCGGGCCATCCACACGCGTTCTTCCGGCAAGAAGCTGCATTTGCCGGTTTTCAGCCAGCGTTTCATGTTGTCCGGGCCAATACCAATGTCGCAGTCTTCCGGGGAAATGTTTACGTCGCCCATCACCACCACCGGCTGATCGTTGCTGAACTGGCTTTCCAGCAATCGTTGCAGATCGCTGTAAAAGCGTTCCTTGGCCGGGAACTTGGTGGGGTGATCGCGGCTTTCGCCCTGTGGGAAATAGCCGTTCATGATGGTCACCGGCACGCCATTGGCGTCGGCGAACGTGCCCCAGATGAAGCGGCGCTGAGCGTCTTCTTCATCGGTGGCGAAACCTTTGTGCAGCGCGATAGGTTCCTGGCGCGAGAGCAGGGCGACGCCGTAATGACCTTTTTGACCGTGGAAATACACGTGATAGCCCAGCGCCTGAACCTCGGCCAGCGGGAATTGGTCGTCGTGAACCTTGGTTTCCTGCAAACCGATAACGTCTGGCTGATGCTTTTCGATCAGCGCTGCCAGCTGATGGGGGCGAGCGCGCAGCCCGTTAATGTTGAAGGAGACGATCTTCATGGTCGGCAGTCCTGGCAAAAGGGCGATGCTAGCTGACATGTAGGATCGGGGCCAGTGTAGGGTGAGACGATTCGTGTGTGTCAGTAAGCCTTGTGTCGATGTTGAAGGCCTCTTCGCGAGCAGGCTCGCTCCCACATTGGCTCTCGGTTCAGGCCGCCAAATTTCATGAGTCTGGTCTATACCTTGTGGGAGCGAGCCTGCTCGCGAAGGCGGCATCACAGCCACCACTGATTTCAATCAGTAAGGAACTGTGTCAGCTCCTATAGGCTCGTAACAACAAGAGCACAGCCATTTGAGCTGTCCCGGGGAGAAATACCGTTATGCCCGAAACCTCGACCGTCATCGCCGATATTCACATGCTCGACAGCGGCTATTCCCGCGAAGCACGTTCGCTGTTGTACCAGGCTTACCGGCATGAGCCGACCTTCGGCTACCTGTTCGAAGCGGAGCGTCCCGGTTATGAACAGCGGGTCCGGGCCACCGTGCGCGAGTTGGTCAAACAACATTTTCTTCAGGACTTGCCGGCCATCGGCCTGCTGGTCAACGACCGGTTGATCGGCATCGCGCTGATCGCGCCGCCGCAGCGTCGCCTGGGCATCACTGAAAGCTGGGCCTGGCGTCTGCGCATGGTGCTCAGCACCGGTTTTCGCTGCACTCGACGCTATCTCGAGTATCACGATGCCGTGATGGCTTGCGTGCCGTCCGACTCGGTGCACCTGCTGCCGTTGCTGGGGGTTCATCCGCAATTCCAGGGCAAACACTTCGGCGAACAATTGCTGCAAGCGGTGCACAACTGGTGCGCGGTGGATGAGCACTCCGAGGGCGTGATCCTCGATACCGGGAATCCTCGTTATCTGGAGTTCTATAAGCGCCAGGGCTATGAGGAAATCGGTGAGGTTGCTGTAGGACCGATTCGCGAACACGTGTTTTTCCACGCCAATCCGCAGGTGTTACAAACAGCAACGGCATAAAGGTAGAACTTTCACGCCACGCCACGCCAGGCTCTATCACGCTCCCAAGCTCGTGATAGCATCCGCGCCTATGAAATTTCCAGGAAGAATGACCAGCGGCGCGCTAATGCTGATCACCAGCTGCGCGGCGCTGGCGCAAAGTGAATTGGATGTGCGGATCAAACCGTCCAACGATGAACTGAAGGCCAATATAGAGGGCTATATCGGCAGCCTCGGCGATCGTGACGAAGAAGCCTTGCTGCGCTTCAGTCGTGGCGCCGAAGAACAGGCACGCAAGGCCGCCCAGGCCTTGGGTTATTACCAGCCGCAGATCGACACGGATGTAAAGGGCGGCAAGACACCGCGCCTGGTGCTGAACATCGATCCCGGCGAGCCTGTACATTTGCGCAATGTCACGATTCGCATTGACGGCCCGGCCGCCGCCCTCAAATCCTTTCGTGTACCCAAAAGCGCTGCGCTGAAAACCGGCGCAGTGCTCAACCATGGCCGTTATGAAGACGCCAAGCGCCTGATTCAGAACCAGGCCTCGCGCTATGGCTTTTTCAGTGGTTACTTCTCCAGCCAGAAGTTATCGGTCGACCCGCGAGCCGGTGTAGCCGACATTGAACTGATCTATAACAGTGGCCCGCGTTATTCACTGGGCAAGGTCAGTTTCGAAGGCGATACGCCGTTCGACGAAGACCTGCTGCAACGCATGGTGCCATTCAAGGCGGGCGCGCCTTATGACTCCGAACTGATCGCCGAACTCAATCAGGCCATGCAATCGAGCGGCTATTTCGACAGTGTGCGGGTGGATGCGGCACCGACGGCGTCGAAGAACGACGTGATCCCGGTTGACGTCAAACTCGAAACCCGCAAACCACGGACCATGGGCCTGGGGCTGGGCTATTCCACCGACGTCGGCCCACGGATCAAGGCCAACTGGACCCGGCACTGGGTCAACCCTCAGGGGCACAGCTATGGCTGGGAGACCGAAGTTTCGGCGCCCCGGCAGAACGTTGGTGTGTTCTACGACATTCCCCTGGACCCGCCGCTGACCGACAAATTGCGGTTCGCCGGGGGCTATCAGAACGAAGAAATTGCCGACAAGGACTCCCTGAGCAAACTGCTGACCGTCGGCCCGGAGTGGCACAGCAAGTTGCCCAGCGGTTGGCAGCGCGTGGTATCGCTCAAGTGGCAGCGTGAGGAATACAGGCTCGGCGACGACTCGGGGCTCAGCACCTTGCTGATGCCTGGCGTCAGCTATTCCTACCTGAAGAGCGACAACCGCATCGACCCGCACAACGGTTATCGCCTGGAATTCGCGACCAAAGTGGCCAAGGAAGGCTTGGGCTCGGACACCAATCTGGTCTATGGCACCGCGCTGGTGAAAGGCTTGACCACGGTCTTCGACAAACACCGCTTCCTCGGGCGGGTGCAGGTCGGCGGCAGCGCCACCAACGGCTACAAATCGGTGCCACCGTCGTTGCGCTTCTTCGCCGGTGGCGATCAGAGCGTGCGCGGCTACGACTACCAGAGCTTGTCCCCGGAGAACTCCGAGGGTGACCGCATCGGGGGCCGCTACATGGTTGCCGGCAGCGTCGAGTATCAGTACTCCATCGCCGAAAAATGGCGGGTCGCGACCTTCATCGACCAAGGCAACTCCTTTAATACGCTCGAACTGCCGGACCTCAAGACCGGCGTCGGCATCGGTGTGCGCTGGGTTTCTCCGGTGGGGCCGATACGCCTCGACCTGGCCCATGCGATGGACGACGACGGCGGCATTCGACTGCACTTTTCCATGGGGCCTGAGCTGTGAAGCGTGGTTTGAAAATAACGCTGTCGGTGATTCTGGCGCTGCTGATGCTGGTCGTCCTGACCGTGGCCACGGTGCTGGGTACGGCAACAGGCAGTCGCTGGGCGCTTGGGTTTGTGCCGGGTTTGACCGTCGAGAACTTCCAGGGTCGTTTGGGCGGACAGTGGAGTGCCGACCATGTGCTGTGGCAGCAGGACAGCAGTCGGGTTGAGCTGGACAAGGTGATTTTCGCCTGGTCGCCGCTGTGCCTGACGCGCATGACCCTGTGCCTCGAGCAATTGAAAGCCGATCAGGTCAGCCTGCAATTCCCGCCAGGCACGGAAGCAGAAAGCAGCGGGCCGATCAGTCTCCCGGATCTGAAGTTGCCCTTGGCCATCGAGTTGGGCGATGTCCAGATAGGCAGCCTGCTGTTCAACGGCAGCGAAGCGCTCAAGGGCCTGCAACTGGCGGCGCACTGGACGACCAACGGCTTGCAGATCGACTCCGTTCATTTGCAAAGGGATGACCTGAGCCTGAATCTTTCAGGCCTGCTGCAACCCACGGGTAACTGGCCGCTCAAGGCCGAAGGCAAACTAACCCTGCCAGCCCCCGAGCCCTGGGTTCTGGCCCTGAAGGTCGACGGTGATCTGCTGAAAACCCTGAACCTGAAAGCCGACAGCAGCGGTTACCTCAACGGCCAATTGACCGGTGAACTGCAACCGCTGGTGGAAAACCTGCCGGCCAAGGTACGGATCTCCGCTGACGGCTTCAAGCCTGGTGCCGATCTGCCGGACACTCTGCAACTCAACCAACTGGAACTCACCGGCGACGGCGACCTGAAAAACGGTTACCAGTTGCTCGGCAAAGCCACGTTGCCCGCAGAACTTGGCCCGGTCGCGTTGTTGCTGCAAGGTAAGGTCGACGCCAACGGCGCTCAGATCGCCGGGTTGGACCTCACGGCCAACGACAAGCAAAGCCTAAAACTCACCGGCAACCTCGACTGGAGCAAAGGCCTGAGCGTTGATGCAAAAATCGACTGGCTGGATTTCCCGTGGCATCGCCTCTATCCGCTGATCGACGAGCCAGAAGTGGCGTTGCGCAGCTTCAACGGTGAAGTCTCCTACACCGACGGTAAATACCTCGGCAGCTTCAAAGCCGCACTTGACGGCCCGGCCGGGGCATTCAGCCTGACCAGCCCGTTCAGCGGTGACCTGACGAAAATCTACCTGCAACAAATTCAACTCGAAGCCGGGCAGGGCAAAGCCGAAGGGCACCTGAACCTGCAATTCGCCGATGGCATTGCCTGGGACACCGCGCTGGACCTGTCGGCGATCAACCCGGCGTACTGGGTCGCGGAGTTGCCGGGCACCCTGGCCGGACCGTTGCGCAGCAAAGGCGAGATGAAGAATGAAAAACTCAGCCTGACCGCTGATCTCGACTTGAAAGGCAAACTGCGCGGCCAACCGGCAGTGATCCAGGCCAAAGCCGATGGCGGTGGTGAACAATGGAACCTCAACGCGCTGCAAATTCGCCTCGGCGATAACAGCATCAACGGCAAGGGCAGCCTGCAACAGAAGCTCGCCGGCCAGATTGATATCAAACTGCCGCGCCTGGCTCAGCTGTGGCCGCAACTGCGCGGTCAGCTTAATGGTCGCATCGATGTCGCCGGAACGCTCAAGGCGCCGCAAGGCAAGCTCGGGCTGCAAGGTACGCAACTGGCGTTCGAAGACAATCGCCTGCAAAGCCTGAACCTGGACGCCACCCTCGACAGCGCGCAACGGGCCAAAATCGACCTCAAGGGCAGTGGCATTCAGGCCGGTGAAACGTCGCTGGGCACGCTGACCGCCAGCGGCCAGGGCGATATCAAAAACCAAAAACTCGCCCTCGACCTGCAAGGGCCGAAGCTGAAACTCGCGCTCGGCCTCGACGGCAATCTGGACAAAGGCGATTGGCGTGGGCGGCTGGCCAGCGGCGATATCCAGGTCGGCGGTCAAGACTGGAAGCTGCAAGGTCCGGCGAAGCTTGAACGGCTGGCGGACGGCAAGATCAATTTTGGCGCCCACTGCTGGACGTCCGGCCCGGCCAGCCTGTGCGGTGAGGATCAGCGCCTGATGCCTGAGCCGAAGCTGCGTTACCACCTCAAGCAATTCCCGATCGACAGCCTGGCGCAGTGGTTGCCGAAGGATTTCGCCTGGAAAGGCCAGCTCAACGCCGACCTGCAACTGGACCTGCCGGCCAGCGGCCCGAACGGCCAGATCAGCGTCGATGCCAGCGGCGGCACGTTGCGCATGAAAGAGAAGGACCAGTGGCTGGACTTCCCGTACCAGACGCTGAAACTCACCAGCAAACTCACGCCGAAGCGCATCGACACCGAACTCAACTTTGTTGGCGGCAAGCTTGGCGAGTTGATGGTCCAGGCGCAGATCAATCCGTTGCCGAAGGACAAACCACTGGCCGGCTCGTTCCGCCTGAGTGGTCTGGACCTGTCGGTGGCGCGCCCGTTCGTGCCGATGGTCGAGAAACTGACCGGTCGTTTGAATGGCAGCGGCACGCTCGCAGGTACGCTGCTGGCGCCGCAGGTCAACGGCAATCTGCTGCTCAGCGACGGCGAGATTTCCGGGCCTGAACTGCCGATGGACCTCGAAGCGCTGCAACTTCAAGCCGTGATCGCTGGCGAAACCGTGCAATTAAACGGCGGCTGGAAAAGCGGCAAGACCGGGCAGGGCACCTTGAGCGGCAACATTGCCTGGGGTCAGGCGCTGGTGGTGGATCTGGCGCTCAAAGGCACGCAATTGCCAGTCACCGTCGAGCCATACGCCAAGCTGGAAGTGGCGCCAGACCTGAAGATTTCGATGAAGGACGACAAACTGGCGATCGCCGGCAAGGTGTTGGTGCCAAAAGGCGAGATCACCGTGCGCGAGCTACCGCCGTCGACGGTCAAGGTGTCCGATGACACGGTGATCGTCGGTCAACAGACCGAAGAGGGCAAACCACCGATGGCCATGGCGATGGACATCGATGTTGTGGTCGGTCAGGACAAACTCAGCTTTACCGGGTTTGGCCTGACCGCCAACCTGCAAGGTCATGTGCACATCGGCGACAACATGGACACCCGTGGCGAGCTCTGGCTCAACGATGGGCGATATCGTGCCTACGGTCAGCGATTGACCGTGCGCCGGGCGCGTTTGCTGTTTGCCGGCCCGATTGACCAGCCGTATCTGGACATCGAAGCGATCCGCCAGACCGACGACGTGATCGCCGGTATTCGCCTGAGCGGCAGCGCCGAGCAGCCGACGACCCAGATTTTCTCCGAGCCGGCCATGAGTCAGGAGCAGGCATTGTCCTATCTGGTGCTGGGGCGTCCGCTGAGCACCAGCGGTGAGGACAACAACATGCTCGCCCAAGCCGCGCTGGGGTTGGGCTTGATGGGCAGTTCCGGTGTGACCAGCGGCTTGGCCAAGGACCTGGGCATTCAGGATTTCCAGCTCGACACCCAGGGCAGCGGCAATGCAACCAGCGTAGTGGCCAGCGGCAATCTCTCCGAGAAGCTCAGCCTGCGTTATGGCGTTGGCGTGTTCGAGCCGGCCAACACCATCGCCTTGCGTTACAAGCTGAGCAAGAAGGTCTACCTCGAAGCCGCCGGCGGCGTGGCCAGTTCACTGGACATCTTCTACAAGCGGGATTTCTAGACTCCCTCCCTCCAAAACCGAGTCGCGGCCTTCGCGAGCAGGCTCGCTCCCACAGGGATCACACCGAACCTGTGGGAGCGAGCCTGCTCGCGAAGGGCGCGCTGCGGTCATCGATCCGAAGCAACTTTCCCGCGCCATTTATCAACTAAATAGCAAGCATCCTAACTATTACGTTGACATTCGCTGCCTAGGCAGTAACATCTCGTCATACATTCTCTGCCTAGGCAGCTAATTGGTGGTCAGATGAAACATTTCACCCCGGACGGATTCCACAATTGCCATCTCGGCCTCCTGCTCGGGCGCGCCGCGCTGCTCAAGGACCGGATCATCGATACGCACATGGAACCCCACGGCATCACCGCCGCGCAGTTCAAAGTGCTGATCATCATGGCCCAGTTCGGCGTCGATACGCCGGCCGAGCTGTGCCGTCACCTGTCGCTGGACAGCGGTTCGATGACCCGCATGCTCGATCGTCTGGAACAGAAAGGCTTCCTCGCCCGCCAACGTTCCGAGGCGGATCGCCGTCAGGTGCAACTGGTGCTGACCGAGCAAGGCCAGCAGTTGACTGACCGCCTGCCGGAGATCGGCGCCGACGCCATGAATGAATTAGCCGGCGCGATCACTCCGGAAGAACTGAAAACCCTGGAACAGATCCTCAAGAAAATATTGGTGGCAGCCGGTGACTCGATCACCCTGCTGCGGGTAGGTGACAAATGAGCAGTCAAACCCTGCGTACCGGCCTCAGCCTGGTGCTGGCAGCCATGACCCTCGCGGGTTGCGCCAGCTACAGCGGCTTGACCACCGAAGGCAAAAGCCTCGATGCGAAAACCCTCAAGGCCGGGCAATCCCTCAGCGGCGTGACCCTGTCGCCCGCGGCCTGGCCGAAAAGTGACTGGTGGAAAAGCCTCGGCGACCCACAGCTCGACGGCTTGATCCGCGAAGCCCTGCACGACAGCCCCGACATGCAAATCGCCGACGCCCGTGCTCATCAGGCCAGCGCCGCCGCTTATGCAGCGGACGCCGCCCGTATGCCAACCCTCGATGCCAGCGCTGGTGTCAGCCGTTCGCGTCTGGCCCGGGATCAGGACCCGAGCGGGCAGGGCGGCACTTATTCCACCGTGCGTAACATCGGCGCCAGTTTCAATTACAACTTCGACCTCTGGGGCGGTCAGCGTGATGCCTGGGAAGCCGCACTGGGCCAGGCCCGTGCTGCCGAAGTCGATCAACAGGCCGCTCAGCTGACGTTGTCTGCCGACGTGGCTCGCGCCTACAGCGATCTGGGTCAGGCGCATATCGTCTACGACTTGGCCAATGAAGACCTCAAGCGCACCAAGCAAATGCTCGATCTGAGCCAGACTCGCCTGAGCTCGGGGATCGACAGTCAGTACCAGTTCCAGCAAACCGAAAGTCTGGAAGCCACGTCCGAAGCCAGTCTGATCGACGCCGAGAAACGCCTGCAAAGCGCGAAAATCGCCTTGGCCGTCTTGCTCGGTAAAGGCCCGGATCGCGGCAATGAAATCGCCCGACCGAAAATTCTTCAGGCCAGCGCCGTCGCGTTGCCCTCGGTGCTGCCGGCCGAGTTACTGGGTCGTCGTCCAGACCTGGTGGCCGCGCGTTGGCGGGTCGAGGCCGCGAGCAAGAACATCGATGCCGGCAAAACCCGGTTCTATCCAAACTTGAACCTTAGCGCTGCGGCCGGTGCCGAATCTTTGCTGGGGGACGCGATGTTCGGTTCGGCCAGTCGCTTCTTCAATATCGCGCCGACTATCTCGGTGCCGATTTTCGATGGTGGCCGCCTGCGTGCCGACCTCGATTCCCGCGACGCCGATTACGACCTCGCGGTGGCGCAGTACAACAAAAGCCTGGTGAAAGCGCTGGGCGATGTCAGCGACACCATCAACCAGTTGCGCGACATCGGCCGGCAGATTGGGGCTCAGCAGCACGCCACCGACATTGCCCAGGATTCTTACAACACCGTGGTCCAGCGGTACGGTTCCGGCATCGGTAACTACCTGGACGTGCTCAGCATCGAGCAGCAATTGCTCCAGGCCCAGCGTCAGCTGGCCAACCTGAATGCCGAGCAGATCGACCTGTCGATCCAACTGATGCAGGCGCTGGGCGGCGGCTTCCAGGGCGAAACCCTGGCCGCAGCCAAAGCAACCCCAGCCACGCTGAACAACTAATTCAAGGAATTTGTCATGGCCACTGCCGAAGCAACAACACAAACCCCTGACAACGCTCAAGACACGAGCAATCCGCGCAAACGCAAAGTCATGCTGGTCGTTCTGGCTATCGTGGTAGTCCTCGCCGGTGTCGGTGTCTGGGGTTATCACGAATTTTACGGACGCTGGAACGAAAGCACCGACGATGCCTATGTGAACGGCAACGTGGTGGAAATCACTCCGTTGGTCACCGGCACTGTGGTCAGCATCGGTGCCGACGACGGCGACCTGGTCCATGAAGGCCAGGTGCTGATCAACTTCGACCCGAACGACGCCGAAGTCGGTCTGCAAAGTGCCCAGGCCAATCTGGCCCGCACCGTGCGTCAGGTTCGCGGCTTATATAGCAACGTCGACGGCATGAAAGCCCAGGTCAACGCCCAACAGGCTGAAGTGCAGAAGGCACAGGACAACTTCAATCGCCGGAAAAACCTCGCCGCTGGTGGCGCGATTTCCCAGGAAGAACTGTCCCATGCTCGCGACGACCTGACCTCGGCGCAAAACGCCCTGGCCAACGCCAAACAGCAACTGAAAACCACCAGCGCGCTGGTGGATGACACCGTGGTGTCGTCGCACCCGGACGTGATGTCTGCCGCCGCGCAACTGCGTCAGGCTTACCTGAATAACTCGCGCAGCACCTTGATCGCGCCGGTGACCGGTTACGTGGCCAAGCGCTCGGTACAACTGGGCCAACGCGTCCAGCCGGGCACGGCGCTGATGGCAGTAATCCCGTTGGATCAGTTGTGGATCGACGCCAACTTCAAGGAAACCCAGCTGCGTGACATGCGCATCGGTCAGCCGGTGGACATCGAAGCCGATCTGTATGGCAGCGACGTGAAGTTCAGCGGCACCATCGACAGCCTCGGCGCCGGTACCGGCAGCGCGTTTGCCTTGTTGCCGGCGCAGAACGCCACCGGTAACTGGATCAAGATCGTCCAGCGCGTG
The DNA here is from genome assembly GCF_054897985.1 of Pseudomonas sp. LB3P25. Lineage (NCBI taxonomy): Bacteria > Pseudomonadati > Pseudomonadota > Gammaproteobacteria > Pseudomonadales > Pseudomonadaceae > Pseudomonas > Pseudomonas sp. LB3P25. The sequence goes on from NZ_CM142711.1 coordinate 2,412,977, forward strand.
CCGGTGCGGATTCACATCAACGCCGAAGAATTGGCCAAGCACCCGTTGCGGGTCGGCCTGTCGACTCAGGTCGATGTGAACCTGCGTGACCAGAGCGGCCCGGTGCTGGCACAACAACCGCCGCAAAAGGCGTCCTTCAGCACCAACGTCTATGACCGTCAGTTGGCCGAAGCCGACGCGATGATCACTCAGCTGATCCATGACAACAGCGCTGCGGTCAGCAAAACCGTTCAACGCTGACACCAACCCTGTGGGAGCGAGTCTTTGTGGTGAGGGGATTTATCCCCGTTCGGCTGCGAAGCAGTCGCAAAGCTTTTGGGGCCGCTTCGCGACCCAACGGGGATAAATCCCCTCGCCACACAAATCCCCTCACCACAAAGGCTCGCTCCCACAAGGTCAGCTGCGTCTGTAACAGGCGCGGCGCCAGCCGAGATTCAAAGGATTCGCGATGAGCAATAACGCCTCTTTTACGCCGCCCAGCCTGTTGCTCAGCACCATTGGCCTGTCGCTGGCGACCTTCATGCAAGTGCTCGACACCACCATCGCCAACGTGGCGCTGCCGACGATTTCCGGCAACCTGGGCGTGAGTTCGGAGCAGGGCACTTGGGTGATTACCTCGTTCGCCGTGAGCAACGCCATCGCGCTGCCGCTGACCGGTTGGCTCAGCCGGCGCTTCGGCGAGGTGAAGCTGTTTCTCTGGGCGACGATTCTGTTCGTGCTGGCTTCGTTTCTCTGCGGTATCTCGACCTCAATGCCGGAGTTGATCGGCTTTCGGGTGCTTCAAGGTCTGGTGGCAGGTCCGTTGTACCCAATGACTCAAACGCTGCTGATTGCCGTCTATCCGCCCGCCAGGCGCGGCATGGCCCTGGCGTTGCTGGCGATGGTCACGGTGGTGGCGCCGATTGCCGGCCCCATCCTTGGCGGCTGGATTACCGACAGCTATAGCTGGCCGTGGATCTTCTTTATCAACGTGCCGATCGGTGTTTTCGCGGTGATGGTGGTGCGCCAGCAACTCAAGGCGCGTCCGGTGGAAACCAGCCGTCAGCCGATGGATTACGTGGGTTTGATCACGCTGATCATTGGTGTCGGCGCATTGCAGGTGATCCTCGACAAGGGCAACGACCTCGATTGGTTCGAGTCGAACTTCATCCTCATCGGCGCGGCGATTTCAGTGATTGCGCTGGCGGTGTTCGTGATCTGGGAAATGACCGACAAACACCCGGTGGTCAATCTGCGGCTGTTCGCTTACCGCAATTTCCGCATTGGCACCATTGTGTTGGTGTTGGGTTACGCCGGGTTCTTCGGGATCAACCTGATCCTGCCACAATGGCTGCAAACCCAGATGGGCTATACCGCCACTTGGGCGGGGCTGGCGGTGGCGCCGATCGGTATTTTGCCGGTGCTGATGTCGCCGTTTGTCGGCAAGTACGCACACAAATTCGACCTGCGGTTGCTGGCCGGTCTGGCGTTCCTGGCGATTGGCCTGAGCTGCTTCATGCGTGCCGGGTTTACCAACGAAGTGGACTTCCAGCACATTGCCCTGGTGCAGTTGTTCATGGGCATTGGTGTGGCGCTGTTCTTCATGCCGACCTTGAGCATTTTGATGTCGGACTTGCCGCCGAGCCAGATCGCCGACGGCGCTGGTCTTGCGACGTTCCTGCGGACGTTGGGCGGCAGTTTTGCGGCCTCGCTGACGACATGGATCTGGATTCGCCGGGCGGATCAGCATCATGCCTATTTGAGTGAAAGCATTACGACCTATGAACCGGCGACCCGGGATGCGCTGAACAGTCTGGGCGGGGCGGGGAACCCGGCGTATGCGCAGCTGGATCATGTGCTGACCAGTCAGGCGTACATGCTCTCCACCGTGGATTACTTCACGTTGCTGGGGTGGGCATTCATGGGCTTGATTGTGCTGGTGTGGCTGGCGAAACCGCCGTTTGCGGCGAAGGCGGGGCCGGCGGCGTCTGGGCATTAAGGGTACGGCTTGAGATCGACCCCTCACCCCAGCCCTCTCCCCACGGGGGAGAGGGGAAAGGGAGCCGATCTCCATGCTTTTCAAACCTGAGTTCGACTCGATTTTTCAGGTCGATGTAAATCCAAGAACGCCTCGGTCAGTCCCCTCGCCCCTCTGGGGAGAGGGTTAGGGTGAGGGGGTGGCTTTCAGCCGTTAGGTAAAGCCAGCGGCGGGGCGAAGTCGAACGGCGCCAGCGCAAACCCTTGCTCATCCACCTGCAACGCCCACCCCTGACGATCCCAATCCCCCAGCACAATGCGTTTGGCCGCTTGCTCGCCAATCTGCAACTTGTGAATAGCCGGGCGATGGGTATGCCCATGGATCAAGGTCTTCACGCCATAGGCCTGCATGATCCGCGGCACTTCTTCCGGCGTGACATCCACAATGTCATTGGCCTTCATCCGTGTTTGCGCGCGGCTTTCATTGCGCAGCTTGCGCGCCAGTTTATGGCGAGTCCGCAAAGGCAAGTGCCGCAGGATGAACAGGGTGATCGGATTACGCAGATAGCGACGCAGCTTCATATAAGCCTCGTCGCGGGTGCAGAGGCTGTCGCCGTGCATCAATAACACCGGCTCACCGTAAAACTGCACGACACTCGGGTCTTTCAACAACGTGCAGCCGGCCTGTTTACAAAAGGCCTGGCCGAGCATGAAGTCGCGATTGCCGTGCATCAGAAAAATGGCCGTGCCGCTGTCGCTAAGATCGCGCAGGGCCTGGCAGATGGAACGCTGGAACGGCGTCATGGCATCGTCGCCAATCCACGCCTCGAAAAAGTCGCCCAGGATGTACAACGCACTCGCCGAGCGGGCGCGTCCGGCGAGCAAATCCAGAAACGCCCGGGTAATGTCCGGGCGCTCCTCTTCCAGATGCAAGTCTGAAATCAGCAGTATCACTCAATGATCTCGGCTTTCTCGATGATCACGTCTTCTGCAGGTACGTCCTGGTGGCCGGATTTCATGGTGGTGGAAACACCTTTGATCTTGTCGACCACGTCGGTGCCGGCAACGACTTTGGCGAATACGGCGTAGCCCCAGCCCTGAGTGGTCTTGGAACTGTGGTTCAGGAAGCTGTTGTCAGCCACGTTGATGAAGAACTGGGCGGAAGCCGAATGCGGCTCCATGGTGCGGGCCATGGCCACGGTGTACTTCTCGTTCGGCAGGCCGTTGTCGGCTTCGTTCTGGATGCTTGGGCGCTTGTCTTTCTTTTCTTTCATGCCTGGCTCGAAACCGCCGCCCTGGATCATGAAGTTACCGATGACGCGGTGGAAAACGGTGTTTTCGTAGTGACCGGCTTTGACGTACTCGATGAAGTTGGCCACGGTGATCGGGGCTTTTTCAGCGTTCAGTTCCAGGACGATGTCGCCATGGTTGGTGGTCAGTTTGACTTGGGTCATGATCGGTACTCTTTCTGGGAATTCGTGGGTTTCGGGGCGTTGAAGCCCTCAACCGGTCCGGCCAATTTTGGCCAAGGTGCGCAGTTTAGCGTGCCGGGCGCGAATTTCGAGGCTGTTTTTCATTTGCATCCGATTAAATGCAGCCGTTTTCGGGCCTGCTCTGTCAGCGACTTGACGGCATCGGCTATGATAAGCCCCTTTGTTTTAACAGCCGCTTTGATTTGGCCAACTGGCCGCGCACTTGTACGTTCAAGGATCCTATGAGCAAGCCCACTGTCGACCCTACCTCGAATTCCAAGACTGGCCCTGCCGTGCCGGTCAATTTCCTGCGCCCGATCATCCAGGCGGACCTGGACTCGGGTAAGCACACGCAGATCGTCACCCGTTTCCCGCCTGAGCCCAACGGCTACCTGCACATCGGTCACGCCAAGTCGATTTGCGTGAACTTCGGCCTGGCCCAGGAATTTGGCGGCGTCACGCACCTGCGTTTCGACGACACCAACCCGGCCAAGGAAGACCAGGAATACATCGACGCGATCGAAAGCGACGTCAAATGGCTGGGCTTCGAATGGTCCGGTGAAGTGCGCTACGCCTCGCAGTATTTCGACCAGTTGCACGACTGGGCCGTTGAACTGATCAAGGCCGGCAAGGCCTACGTCGATGACCTGAGCCCTGAACAAGCCAAAGAATACCGTGGCAGCCTGACCGAGCCGGGCAAAAACAGCCCGTTCCGCGATCGCTCTGTGGAAGAAAACCTGGACTGGTTTGCCCGCATGAAGGCCGGCGAGTTCAAGGACGGCGCACGCGTGCTGCGGGCCAAGATCGACATGGCCTCGCCGAACATGAACCTGCGCGACCCGATCATGTATCGCATCCGTCACGCTCACCACCACCAGACCGGTGACAAGTGGTGCATCTACCCGAACTACGACTTCACCCACGGTCAGTCGGACGCCATCGAAGGCATCACTCACTCGATCTGCACCCTGGAGTTCGAAAGCCACCGTCCGCTGTACGAGTGGTTCCTCGAGAACCTGCCCGTGCCGGCGCAGCCGCGTCAGTACGAGTTCAGCCGTCTGAACCTGAACTACACGATCACCAGCAAGCGCAAGCTCAAGCAACTGGTCGATGAAAAGCACGTCAACGGCTGGGACGACCCGCGCATGTCCACGCTGTCCGGCTTCCGCCGCCGTGGCTACACGCCGAAATCGATCCGCAACTTCTGCGAAATGATCGGCACCAACCGTTCCGACGGCGTGGTCGACTTCGGCATGCTTGAATTCAGCATCCGCGACGACCTCGACCACAGCGCCCCGCGTGCCATGTGCGTGCTGCGTCCGCTGAAAGTCGTGATCACCAATTACCCGGAAGGCCAGGTCGAGAACCTCGAACTGGCGTGCCACCCGAAAGAAGACATGGGCGTGCGCGTCCTGCCGTTCGCCCGTGAGCTCTACATCGACCGTGAAGACTTCATGGAAGAGCCGCCAAAAGGCTACAAACGCCTGGAGCCGAACGGCGAAGTGCGTCTGCGCGGCAGCTACGTGATCCGCGCTGACGAAGCGATCAAGGACGCCGATGGCAACATCGTCGAACTGCGTTGCTCCTACGACCCGGAAACCCTGGGCAAGAACCCTGAAGGCCGCAAGGTCAAAGGCGTGGTGCATTGGGTGCCGGCGGCTGCAAGCGTCGAGTGCGAAGTGCGTCTGTACGATCGTCTGTTCCGTTCGGCCAACCCTGAGAAGGCCGAAGACAGCGCCAGTTTCCTGGACAACATCAACCCTGACTCGCTGCAAGTCCTCACCGGTTGTCGTGCCGAGCCTTCGCTGGGCAATGCACAGCCGGAAGACCGTTTCCAGTTCGAGCGCGAAGGTTACTTCTGCGCGGATATCAAGGACTCGAAGCCCGGTCATCCGGTGTTCAACCGTACCGTGACCCTGCGCGATTCGTGGGGCCAGTGATTCAGCGTTAAGGAAGGAGCACTCAGTGCTTACGATCTACAACACGCTCACCAAGAGCAAAGAAGTCTTCAAACCCTTGGATGGCAACAAGGTGCGCATGTATGTCTGCGGGATGACCGTGTACGACTACTGCCACCTGGGCCACGGTCGCAGCATGGTCGCGTTCGACCTGGTGACCCGCTGGTTGCGGTTCAGCGGTTACGACCTGACCTACGTGCGCAACATCACCGACATTGACGACAAAATCATCAATCGGGCCAACGAGAACGGCGAGTCGTTCGAAGCCTTGACCGAACGCATGATCGCGGCGATGCACGAAGATGAAGCGCGCCTGAGTATCAAGAAGCCGGACATGGAACCGCGCGCCACCGGTCATATCCCCGGCATGCACGCGATGATCCAGACCTTGATCGACAAGGGCTATGCCTACGCACCGGGCAATGGCGACGTGTACTACCGCGTCGCCAAGTTCATGGGCTACGGCAAGCTGTCGCGCAAGAAGATCGAAGACCTGCGCATCGGCGCGCGGATCGAAGTTGACGAGTCCAAGCAGGACCCGCTGGACTTCGTGCTGTGGAAGGGCGCCAAGCCGGGCGAACCGAGCTGGCCTTCGCCTTGGGGCGACGGTCGTCCGGGCTGGCACATCGAGTGCTCGGTGATGTCCACCTGCTGCCTCGGTGAGACCTTCGACATTCACGGCGGCGGCAGCGATCTCGAGTTCCCGCACCACGAAAACGAAATCGCCCAGAGCGAAGCGGCCACCGGCAAGACCTACGCCAACGCGTGGATGCATTGCGGCATGATTCGCATCAATGGCGAGAAGATGTCCAAGTCCTTGAACAACTTCTTCACCATTCGCGACGTGCTGGAAAAGTACCACCCGGAAGTCGTGCGTTACCTGCTGGTGTCGAGCCATTACCGCAGCGCGATCAACTATTCGGAAGACAACCTCAAGGACGCCAAAGGCGCACTCGAGCGTTTCTACCATGCGTTGAAAGGCCTGCCGAACGTGGCGCCGGCCGGTGGCGAAGCCTTTGTCGAGCGTTTCACTCAGGTGATGAACGACGACTTTGGTACGCCGGAAGCGTGTGCGGTGCTGTTTGAGATGGTTCGCGAAATCAACCGTCTGCGTGAGAGTGATCAAGAGGCGGCGGCGGGTCTGGCGGCACGCTTGAAGGAACTGGCCAGCGTGCTGGGTGTGTTGCAGCTTGAGGCCGATGACTTCTTGCAGGCCGGTGCTGAAGGGCGGGTTGATGCAGCTGAGGTTGATGCGCTGATTGCTGCGCGTCTGGCCGCTCGTGCTGGTAAAGACTGGGCCGAATCCGACCGCATCCGCGACCAGCTCACCGCCATGGGCGTGGTGCTGGAAGACGGCAAGGGCGGCACGACCTGGCGCCTGGCTGACTGATCGCTGTATTGGCTACAAAACAAAACCCGCCTTGTGCGGGTTTTTGTTTTTGGGTGGGGCTTAAGGGCGGTGGTGCCCCGGCTGACGCCTTCGCGAGCAGGCTCGCTCCCACAGTTGATCTTCGTCAGGTTTGAGTGTTGCGCACGACACAAATCCCCTGTGGGAGCGAGCCTGCTCGCGAAGGTCTCAAGCCGAACACCGGCAGTGCGGCGTATTCGTCACTCAGCCTGGCGCAATCGCTTATAAAGGGTGTTGCGACTAACCCCGAGGCGCCGGGCTAGATGCGAAATATTCCCCCCAGCCGCCTGCAACTGCCGATTCAAATCCTCAGCATCATTCAAATCCACCGCCAGCGGCTCCGGCGACTCCACTGGCTCCATCTCCAGATCCACAAAAAAATCATCCGGTAAATGCTCCGGCCGCACCGGCTGTTCCTCGGCCATCGCCAGCGCCACCTGCATCACGCTGCTGACCTGCCTTAAATTCCCCGGCCACGGATGACGACTGAACAACTCCATCACTTCACGACTCAACCCGGCCCATTGCGACGGCTCGCGATGCTGTTCCCACAGCCGCTTGAACAGCGCCTGCTTGTCACTGCGCTCCCGTAGAGGCGGTAACTCCAGGGTCAGACCCCCAATCCGGTAGTAGAGATCTTCACGAAACCGCCCGAGTTGCACCTGCTCGCGCAACGAGCGGTTGGTTGCCGAAATAATCCGGATATCCACCGGGAACAACTCGCTGCTACCCACCGGTTGCACGCAGCGTTCCTGCAAAACCCTTAAAAGTCGCGCCTGAGTCGGCAACGGCATGTCACCAATTTCATCAAGGAACAGGGTGCCTTTGTCGGCCTTGCGGATCAGCCCGATGCTGCCTTTCTGGTTAGCGCCGGTGAACGCGCCTTTCTCGTAGCCAAACAGCTCGGACTCCACCAGTTCGGCGGGGATCGCTGCGCAATTGACGGCGATGAACGGCTGTTTGCTTCGAGAGCTGGCCTGATGCAGGGCTTTGACGAAGACTTCCTTGCCAACCCCTGTTTCGCCGTGGATCAGCAGCGGAATGTCTTTCTCCAGCAGCCGCTCGGCCTGGCGCACGGCTTTTTCCACGCGGCTGTCGCCGAAGTGCAGGGTGTTAAGGCTGATTGCGGTGGACGCGGTAACAGCAGGTTCTGCGCTCTTGGGTTCAGTGCTCTTTGTCTCAGAAAAATGCCGCGCCTGAATCGGCATCTGTTTTGGCCGTTTCAACAGGCACTGGAAGCGGTTACGTCCGGAGGCTTGCAGGGCGAAGGGCAAGCCGTCTGGCTGATTGAGCAATTCCAGCAAAGAGACCTTGAACAGACTCTCGACACTGACCCGCGACAGGTTGATGCCCAGCAGATTGTCGGCCCGACGGTTGGCGGACAGCACCTGACCGGTTTCGTCAAAGATCAATAGCCCGGCCCATTGGCTGTCGAGGTTGTTCAGTCCGGTGTTGAAGGTCAGCTGGAAATGCTGACCATGGAACAGGTTGAGGATCAGCCGGTTTTCCACGGTCTGACTCATCATCTTGACCATGCCGAGGGTGTGGGACGGCGGCAGGTAGCTGTCGCTGGACACATCCAGCACCGCGATGACCTTGCGCTCGGCATCGAAAATCGGTGCGGCCGAACCGGTCATGAAACGGTTGGCCTTGAGGAAATGTTCATCGTGCTCGATGTGCACCGCCTGCTCGCAGGCCAGGGCGGTGCCGATCGCATTGGTGCCGCTGCAACGTTCCATCCAGCTGGCGCCGGCACTGAAACCGCGGGTCAGGCTCGGCTCGATAAAACGCTGAGTGCCCCAGGACGTCAGCACCTGGCCCTGATTGTCGGCGAGCATGATCAGGCAGTTGGAGTTACTGAGGATGTTTTCGTAATACGGCAGGACTTCCTGATGAGTGGTCTGCACCAGCGAGTGCTGGCTCTCCAGCAATTGCGCGATGCCCTCGGCCGGCAATTGATCGAACGCCGGTGCGCTCTGATGATTGAGGCCGAACGCGCGGCATCGGGACCAGGAGTCCTGGATGATAGCGTCGTGGGAGAGCGGCAAGGCGGGTGCGGCCATGGCAGTCGATCTCTGAGCAAGCTTTTATTGTTGTTATAGGTAGTTCCCTGTGGGAGCGAGCCTGCTCGCGATAGCGATGGGTCAGTTGACATCAATGTTGGCTGATCCACCGCTATCGCGAGCAGGCTCGCTCCCACAGGTTTCGCACGCTGGTATTGCTCCAGGAACGGTAAAAAGCATCCGTAGAGTGTTGTTCACTATTGTTCATTGTCAACCGCCGGATTGTTCAATTGTTCAGTCGCGGTTGTTCATTTCTGTTCAGCAACGAACGCGATTTTTCTTCCACTCGAGGGATTCTCAAGCCGGATCAATGGCTTGCAATTTCTGGCACGAATGTCGCTCTGTAGCTCCGGTCGCTTGACTCCAATAATAAAAAGGCCGAGCCATGTCATTAACCCTGGAGCACGTCAGCCGTACCGTCGAGGGCCAGACCTGGATCGACGATGCGTGCCTTAGTTTCGAAGCCGGATCTTTCAACGTTTTGCTCGGGCGCACGCTGTCGGGCAAAACCAGCCTCATGCGCCTGATGGCCGGTCTGGACAAGCCCGACAGCGGCCGCATCCTGATGAACGGCGTCGACGTGACCCAGCGCCCGGTGCGTTTGCGCAACGTGTCGATGGTCTATCAGCAGTTCATCAACTACCCGACCATGACGGTGTTCGAGAACATCGCCTCGCCGTTACGCCAGGGCGGCGTTTCCAATGAGCTGATCCAGAGCAAAGTGCTCGAAACCGCCAAGATGCTGCGCATCGAGAAATTCCTCCAGCGCCATCCCCTTGAGCTCTCCGGTGGTCAGCAACAGCGCACGGCGATGGCTCGGGCGCTGGTCAAGGATGCCGAACTGATCCTGTTCGACGAGCCGCTGGTGAACCTCGACTACAAACTGCGCGAAGAACTGCGTCAGGAAATGCGCGAGCTGTTCAAGGCTCACCACACCATCGCCATCTACGCCACCACCGAACCCAACGAAGCCCTGGCCCTGGGCGGCACCACCACCATTCTTCACGAGGGTCGGGTGATCCAGAGCGGCAAGTCTTCCGAGGTGTATCACCAGCCGCAAACCGTGCTGGCGGCGGAGCTGTTCTCCGAGCCGCCGATCAACCTGATGCCGGGACGCATTGCCGGCAACGAAGTCAGCTTCGCCAATTTCGTCCACTTCCCGCTGAACGTCGATCTGCGGCCGGTGGGCGAGGGCGAGTTCCGCTTTGGCGTACGGCCCAGCCATATTTCGCTGGTGCCGAGCAACGACGATGATCTGGAACTGGCGGTGACCGTTGAGGTGGCCGAGATCAGCGGATCGGAAACCTTCCTGCACGTGCGCAACGAACATTTCCTGCTGGTGCTGCACTTGCCCGGCGTTCACGAATACGACGTCGATGCGCCGATTCGTATCTATATCCCCACCCATAAACTGTTTGTCTTCGATACGCAGGGGCGGCTGGTCCAGGCGCCCGGTCGCCGTATCGCGAGGGTTGCCTGATGGCCGAAATCCGTTTGCAGCACCTCGCCCACAGTTACACCCGCACGCCGACCGGCCCCGAGGATTATGCGATTCGTGAGATGGACCACGTCTGGGAGCAGGGCGGTGCCTACGCCTTGCTGGGGCCCTCGGGCTGCGGCAAGTCGACCTTGCTCAACATCATTTCCGGATTGCTCAGTCCGTCCCAGGGTCAAGTGCTGTTCGACAGCAAAGTGGTTAACGAACTGACCCCGGAGAAGCGCAACATCGCCCAGGTTTTCCAGTTTCCGGTGGTCTACGACACCATGACGGTGTTCGACAACCTGGCCTTCCCGTTGCGTAATCAGGGCATGGCCGAGGCGAAAATTCACAGCAAGGTGCAGGAAATCGCTGAAGTCCTCGACCTTCAGGCGTTGTTGTACAAGAAGGCGCGCAACCTCACCGCCGATGAAAAGCAGAAAGTCTCCATGGGCCGTGGGCTGGTGCGCGATGACGTGTCGGCGATCCTGTTCGATGAGCCGCTGACCGTGATCGACCCGCACCTGAAGTGGAAATTGCGACGCAAGCTCAAGCAAATCCACGAGCAGTTCAACATCACCATGGTCTACGTCACCCACGATCAGCTCGAAGCCTCGACCTTCGCCGACAAGATCGCGGTGATGTATGGCGGGCAGATTGTGCAATTCGGTACGCCGAGAGAACTGTTCGAGCGGCCGAGCCACACCTTTGTCGGCTATTTCATCGGCAGTCCGGGGATGAATCTGATCGAGGTTCAGCCGCAGCCAGGCGGTGTCGGTTTCGCCTCGACTCATTTGCCGCTTTCCGATGCTCAGCAGAAACGCATCGCCGAGTCCGAGTGGAAAACCCTGAAGGTCGGCATCCGTCCGGAGTTCGTGCATGTGTGGGACGAACCCTTTGATGACGCGATGCAGGCACAAGTCGTACACGTCGAAGACCTTGGCACCTACAAGATCATGACCCTGAACTTCGACGGCGCCCCTGTGAAAGTGCGCTTGGCCGAAGACAAGCCAGTGCCTGAGGGAACCGCCTACATCAGCTTTCCGGCGCAATGGTTGATGGTGTATGCCGACGAATACCTCTTGGAGACGCAGCCATGAACAAGGTGCAGAACAACAAAGCCTGGTGGCTGGTGTTGCCGGTGTTTTTGCTGGTGGCGTTCAGTGCGGTGGTCCCGATGATGACCGTGGTCAACTACTCGGTGCAGGACATCTTCGACCAGTCCAGCCGCTACTTCGTTGGCGCCGACTGGTACAGGCAAGTGCTTCTCGATCCGCGCCTGCATGACTCGTTGCTGCGCCAGTTCATCTACTCCGGCTGTGTGCTACTGATCGAAATCCCGCTGGGCATCGCCATCGCCCTGACCATGCCGACCAAGGGCCGCTGGTCGTCGCTGGTGCTGATCATTCTGGCGATTCCATTGCTGATTCCGTGGAACGTGGTGGGGACGATCTGGCAGATCTTCGGTCGGGCCGACATTGGATTGCTCGGCGCCAGCCTCAAGGCCATGGGCCTGAACTACAACTACGCGGCCAACACCATGGACGCCTGGGTCACGGTGCTGGTGATGGACGTCTGGCACTGGACGTCGTTGGTGGCGCTGTTGTGTTTCTCGGGGCTGCGGGCGATTCCGGACGTGTACTACCAGGCGGCGCGGATTGATCGGGCATCGGCCTGGGCGGTTTTCCGACACATCCAGTTGCCCAAGCTCAAGAGCGTGCTGTTGATCGCGGTGATGCTGCGGTTCATGGACAGTTTCATGATCTACACCGAGCCGTTCGTGCTGACCGGTGGCGGTCCGGGGAATGCCACGACCTTCCTGAGTCAGACCCTGACCCAGATGGCCGTAGGGCAATTCGACCTCGGCCCGGCGGCGGCTTTCTCGCTGGTGTACTTCCTGATCATCCTGTTGGTGTCCTGGCTGTTCTATACGGCCATGACTCACTCTGACGCCAACCGCTGAGGCCCGCCATGAGCAAGAGAAAGCTGATTCCGTTGCTGATCTACATCCTGTTCCTGCTGGTGCCGATCTACTGGCTGCTGAACATGTCCTTCAAGAGCAACACCGAAATCCTCGGCGGCCTGACGCTGTTTCCGCAGGATTTCACCTTCGCCAACTACAAGGTGATCTTCACCGATCCGAGTTGGTACACCGGCTACCTCAACTCGCTGTACTACGTGAGCCTGAACACGGTGATTTCGCTGAGCGTGGCATTGCCGGCCGCGTATGCGTTCTCGCGCTATCGGTTCCTCGGCGACAAGCACTTGTTCTTCTGGCTCCTGACCAACCGCATGGCACCACCGGCGGTGTTTTTGCTGCCGTTCTTCCAGCTGTATTCCTCGATCGGTTTGTTCGATACCCACATCGCCGTCGCGCTGGCTCATTGCCTGTTTAACGTGCCGTTGGCGGTGTGGATTCTTGAGGGTTTCATGTCCGGGGTGCCGAAGGAGATCGACGAAACCGCCTACATCGACGGCTACAGTTTTCCCAAGTTCTTCGTAAAGATTTTCGTTCCGCTGATTGGCTCCGGGATCGGAGTGACGGCATTTTTCTGCTTCATGTTTTCCTGGGTCGAACTGCTGCTGGCGCGAACACTGACGTCGGTCAACGCCAAACCGATTGCGGCGGTGATGACGCGCACGGTCTCGGCGTCCGGCATCGACTGGGGCGTGCTGGCGGCGGCGGGGGTATTGACCATCCTGCCGGGCATGCTGGTGATCTGGTTTGTTCGCAACCACGTGGCCAAGGGCTTTGCCCTGGGCCGGGTCTGAGGAGCTGATGATGGAATGGATGAGTTGGACCGGCCCCACGGCGGCGTTCTTCGGCGTCATTGCCTTGATCCTGGTGGGCATGACGACCTGGGAACTGCGTTCGCCGAGCATTCTTCGGCGTGGTTTGTTGCCGATTGCCACCACCCGTGGCGATCGGTTGTTTATCGGTCTTCTCGGCAGCGCCTACCTGCATTTGCTGGTAATCGGCGTCACCGACTGGAGCATCTGGGTTGCGTTCGCGTTGTCCCTGGTGTGGCTGTTGGCTGTGATGCGTTGGGGCTAGTCGAATCGCTCGGCAAAGTTGCTCCGAAACCCTAAAAGGAGGTCTCTATGTTCGACAAAAACAATAAGCTGCGACATAGCGTTTCATTGGCAGCCATGCTGGCACTCAGCGGGTTGAGCGCTGCGGCCTGGGCCGATGCCTATGAAGATGCGGCCAAGAAATGGATTGGCAGCGAGTTCAAACCGTCCACCCTCACCCCAGAGCAGCAGCTCGCGGAGTTGCAGTGGTTCATCAAGGCGGCGGAGCCGTTTCGCGGGATGAACATCAAGGTGGTCTCGGAAACCATTGCGACCCACGAATATGAATCCAAAACGCTGGCCAAGGCCTTCACCGAAATCACCGGGATCAAGGTGACCCACGACTTGCTGCAGGAAGGCGACGTGGTGGAAAAGCTGCAGACCCAGATGCAGTCGGACAAAAACATCTATGACGGCTGGGTCAACGACTCGGACCTGATCGGCACGCACTTTCGCTACGGCAAAACCGAATCGATCACCGACCTGATGGCCAACGAAGGCAAGGCCTACACCTCGCCAACCCTGGACATCAAAGACTTCATCGGCATCTCGTTCACCACCGCGCCGGACGGCAAGATCTATCAGCTGCCCGACCAGCAGTTCGCCAACCTCTACTGGTTCCGCGCCGACTGGTTCGAACGGCCAGAACTCAAAGCCAAGTTCAAGGAGAAGTACGGCTACGAATTGGGCGTGCCAGTGAATTGGTCGGCCTATGAAGACATCGCCAAATTCTTCAGCGAAGACGTCAAGGAAATCGACGGCAAGCGAATCTACGGGCACATGGACTACGGCAAGAAAGACCCGTCCCTCGGCTGGCGCTTTACCGATGCCTGGTTCTCCATGGCCGGCGCTGGCGACAAGGGCATTCCCAACGGCTTGCCGGTGGACGAGTGGGGCATCCGCGTCGAGGACTGCCATCCGGTCGGTTCCAGCGTGACCCGCGGCGGCGACACCAACGGCCCGGCGGCGGTCTATGCAACCACCAAATACGTCGACTGGCTGAAGAAATATGCGCCACCGGAAGCGGCGGGCATGACCTTCTCCGAGTCCGGCCCGGTGCCGTCCCAGGGCAGCATCGCCCAGCAGATATTCTGGTACACCGCGTTTACCGCCGACATGACCAAACCGGGCCTGCCGGTAATGAACGCCGACGGCACGCCGAAATGGCGCATGGCGCCATCGCCCAAAGGTCCGTATTGGGAGGAGGGCATGAAGCTGGGTTATCAGGACACCGGGTCCTGGACCTTCCTCAAGTCCACGCCTGAGAAGCAAAAACTCGCGGCCTGGTTGTACGCGCAGTTCGTGACCTCGAAAACCGTATCCCTGAAGAAAACCATCGTTGGCCTGACGCCGATCCGCGAGTCGGACATCAACTCGCAAGCCATGACCGACCTGGCACCGAAACTCGGTGGTCTGGTCGAGTTCTATCGCAGCCCGGCCCGTGTGCAATGGACCCCGACCGGGACCAACGTGCCGGACTATCCGCGTTTGGCGCAACTGTGGTGGAGCCACATCGCCGAAGCCGCGAGCGGCGAGAAAACCCCGCAACAAGCACTCGATGGTCTGGCCAAGGACCAGGACGCAATCATGACCCGTTTGGAGCGCTCGAAGGCGCAAGCCACCTGCGCACCGAAAATGAACCCCGAGCGCGACGCGCAGTACTGGTTGGACCAACCGGGGGCTCCGAAGCCTAAACTGGCGAACGAGAAGCCTAAAGGTGAAACCGTGAACTATGCCGAACTGCTGAAATCGTGGGAGGCGGCGCGTAAGTAGTCGTCTGTAATGTGAAATGCGAACGGCACCGTAACAGGCTGTGTGAAAACGCACTGATGGTGGTTCCAAGCAAACGCCCCGACTTGTTCGGGGCGTTTGCTTTTGTGCGGACAGCAGACAAAAAATGGGCGTTTCAGCCCATCAGCGCCATCAACTGACGTGCGCCAAGCACGTTAATCGCTCTTTTCAGGTTATAGGCGTTCACCGCCAAGGCCATTTCAGCTCTCGTGCCTTCGAGTTGTCGTAGCAAGAACCGAGCATTGCCAAACAGCCACTGTTTTAGGTTGCCAAAGGGATGCTCCACGATGGATCTTCGGCTGACCATCATTTCGGGGTGTCCCTGCATTCGCCGCTCCATTCGTTCGAAAGCCTCTTCGTGAGCATGGCGTGTGACATAGCGGCGCTGGGCCTCAGTACATTGCGCTTTCAGCGGACAGGCGGCGCAGTCGCTAACCGCCGCCTGATAGATGCGATCCCCCTTACTGATCTGCTTGAGTGTCAGCCATTTGCCGGCAGGACATTGATATCGATCCTGCGCTGCATCGTAGGTAAACACTGTTCGATCGAAGAACGCCTGCTCCTTACCGCAGGAGTTACTTGACCGATTCGGCGGTACATAAACCGTGATGCTCTCATCCTCACAAGCCTGGAACTGCTTGCCATTCGAGTAGCCCGCATCGGCAGTGACCGTCAGTTCATCTTGCTGCAGTTGTTCCTTGGCGGCCTTGGCCATCGGCTCAAGTTGCTTGCGATCATCACTGT
Organism: Pseudomonas sp. LB3P25; assembly: GCF_054897985.1. Lineage (NCBI taxonomy): Bacteria > Pseudomonadati > Pseudomonadota > Gammaproteobacteria > Pseudomonadales > Pseudomonadaceae > Pseudomonas > Pseudomonas sp. LB3P25. The sequence continues at coordinate 2,428,918 of NZ_CM142711.1, forward strand.
CCTGAGTGACTTCATGATGCAGAATCAGGCAATGCTCAGCGTCCACGGCGGTTTGCACGTTGTACGCAACCCGCGGCCCTTTGTGCGTTCGCATCATTCGGGCATCGCTTTCGTGGGTATTGAATTGCTCAAGCTCCATTGATTTCATCAGTGCCTGGCACGTCAGGTTATTGGAGTGCCTGAGTTCAAGTTGCGCCAAAGCCGTCTTGACCGCACTGCGATCAACCACCTCATTGGCTTCGTTTTTATCCGCCTCATCCAACTCGGCCAAATACTGAGCGATGCGTTTATCCAGCTTCTGCTCCTGGTGCTTGAGCCGCTTCAAATTCATATGACGCCGCGAGGAAGCAACCGCCTGAAACTTGCTGCCATCGATGGCCACCAGCTCGCCGGCGATGAGACCCACCGTGCGGCAAAACTGGACGAAGGCACGACAGGTCGCGATAAAGGCAGCTTTGTTGTTCTTGCGAAAGTCGGCAATGGTCTTGAAGTCGGGTTTGAGCCGGTTGATCAACCACATCACTTCGATGTTGCGCTGGCACTCGGCTTCGAGACGCCGTGATGAGCGAATCCGCTGGAAATAGCCATAGAGGAACAGCTTGAGCTGATCGGCGGGATCGTAAGAGGGGCGCCCCGTACCTTTTGATAAGGCTTTATCAAAACCCAAGCGCACAAGATCAAGCTTAGCGACGTAGGTGTCGATCACACGGACGAGGTGATCCTCGGGAATCAACTCTTCCAGCGAGACCGGGAACAGGCTGGTCTGGCTGCGGGACTGTCCTTGGATGTAGGCCATAACGAAAAATGCTCCGTATCTTTCGATACGGAGCATTTTCTTTGAGCTCCGCGCAGATTGCTAGGTTTTCACACAGTCTGCGAAGGTGCCGTTTCTGTTTTCTACCGAGTAACGCTAAGCGATCAACCCGCCAACCCCGCCTGCTGAACGAGGATCAGCAATGGCTGCGGATACAGGCCAAGGAAGAACGCCAGTGCGGCGATCGCCAGCAGCATCACGCCGCCTGCACGTTGTTCCCAATGCAGTTGCGCATCGTGGCGACGCAGGTTCGGTTCGATCAGGTACAGGGTGACCATCACGCGCAGGTAGTAGAAGACGCCGATGGCGCTGCCCAGTACCAGGGAACCGACCAGCCACCATTGGTGCGACTCGACACCGGTGGCGATGATGTAGAACTTGCCGATGAAGCCCGCGGTCAGCGGGATACCGGCCAGGGACAGCATCATCACGGTCAGTACGGCGGTCAGGTACGGACGGCGCCAGAACAGGCCGCGGTATTCGTACAGGGCATCCGCATCACGGCCATTGTACGGCGAGGACATCAGCGTGATCACGCCGAACGCGCCGAGGCTGGTGATCACGTAGGTGACCAGGTACACGCCGATGGCTTCCACGGCCAGACCCTTGCTCGCCACGAGGGCGATCAGCAGGTAACCGAAGTGAGCGATGGACGAGTAACCCAGCAGACGCTTGAGGTTGCTCTGGGTCAGTGCCAGCAGGTTACCGAACAGGATCGACGCGATGGCGATGATGGTCAGCACGTCGCTCAGCACACCGCTGCTCGCCGCCGGCGAGATCTGGAACAGACGCACCATCACCGCGAACACAGCCACTTTCGAAGCTGTGGCCAGGAACGCGGCCACCGGTGCCGGAGCACCTTCGTAAACGTCCGGGGTCCAGAGGTGGAACGGTACCAGCGACAGCTTGAACGCCAGACCGATCAGCATCATGCCCAGGCCCAGTTGCGCCAGCGAGCTTGGCAGGCCGGTGGCCGCGAGGGCCTGGCCGATACCGACGAAGCTCAGGCTGCCGGAGTCGGCATAAAGCAGGGCCATACCGAACAACAGGAACGCAGAACCGGCGGCCGACAGCACCATGTACTTGATACCGGCTTCCAGCGAACGCTTGTTGAAGAAGGCATACGCCACCAGGCCGTAGACCGGTACCGAGAGCAGTTCCAGACCGACGAACAACCCGGCCAGGTGCTGCGCGCTGACCAGCACCAGGCCACCGGCGGCGGACATCAGGATCAGCAGGTACAGTTCTTCACGGTTACCCGGGTAACCCGAACCACCATCGCCGAGGTAGGCGTGGGCAAGCGTCACACAAGCGAGGGTGGCGACCAGGATCAGCGCCATGTACAAGCAAGCGAAGCTATCGATTTGCAGCAGCGGGGTCACGGCCAATGGCGCGACTTTCAGGGCTGGCAGGATCGACAGCAACGCCAGGTTCAGACCTGCCACCGAAATCAGGAAGGTCTGAGAGTGGTTGCGGCGCCAGGCAATCGCCAGCATCACCACGATGATCGTGGCGCTGGTGATCAACAACGGCGCTAGCGCGATAAAGTGTTGAGTCGTGAATTCCATAGCGCTCTTACCGGGCCGAAGCGAGTTGAGTGAAGGCGGTGCCGAGCCACTGCTGCACGCCATGCATCGTCGCGGCAGAGGTATCGAGGAACGGTTGCGGGTACACGCCGATGTAAATCAGCAGCGCCGCCAGACCGACCACCATGATCAGTTCGCGACCATCCATGCCATGCATCACCGCGTCCGATTTGGACGCGCCGAAGTAGGCACGGTGAATCATGATCAGCGAGTAGACCGAACCGAACACCAGGCCGGAAGTCGCGAGCACGGTGACCCATGGCGCGCTGGCGAAGGTGCCGATCAGGATCAGGAATTCGCCGACGAAATTACCGGTCGCCGGCAAGCCCAGGGAGGCCGCCGCGAAGAACATGCTGACGCCTGGCAGGTAGGCGATCTTCGACCACAGGCCACCCATTTCACGCATGTCGCGAGTGTGAGTGCGCTCGTAGAGCTGGCCACACAGGATAAAGAGTGCCGCGGCCGACAGGCCGTGCGCGAGCATCTGCATCACCGCGCCCTGCAGCGCCAGTTGGCTGCCGGAGTAGATGCCGATCAGCACGAAGCCCATGTGCGAAACGCTGGAGTACGCGACCAGACGCTTGATGTCAGTTTGCGCGAACGCCAGGAACGCACCGTAGAAGATCCCGATCAGACCCAGGGTCATGGCGAACGGCGCGAACTCGGCCGAAGCATTCGGGAACAGCGGCAGGGCGAAACGCAGCAGACCGTAAGCAGCCGTTTTCAACAAGATACCGGCCAGGTCGACCGAACCCGCGGTCGGTGCCTGGGCGTGAGCGTCAGGCAACCAGGAGTGGAACGGCACTACCGGCAGCTTCACCGCGAAGGCGATGAAGAAGCCGAGCATCAGGATGTACTCGGTGGTCAGCGACATCTTGGTTTTCAACAGGTCGGCGTAGTTGAAGGTAATCACGCCGGTGTCGTTGAAGTTGACCAGGACCAGACCCAGGATCGCCACCAACATGATCAGGCCGGACGCCTGAGTGAAGATGAAGAACTTGGTCGCCGCGTAGATCCGGGTTTTCTTGCCGTCCGAAGAACTGTGACCCCAGAGCGCGATGAGGAAGTACATCGGCACCAGCATCATTTCCCAGAAGAAGAAGAACATGAACAGGTCGAGGGCGAGGAACACGCCGACGACACCGCCCAGGATCCACATAAGGTTCAGGTGGAAGAAGCCAACGTGACGTTGAATTTCTTTCCACGAGCAGAGGACCGAGAGCACGCCCAACAGACCGGTCAGCATGATCATCAGCAGCGACAGGCCGTCGAGGGCCAGGTGCACGCTGATGCCAAAGCGCTCGATCCAGATGTGCTTGAACTCAAGCGCCCAGGTCGGATCGGCGCCAGGCGCCGGGGCAAATGAATAGTCACCGTTGGCCCACAGCCAAAGGCCGAGGGAGAGCAACAGGGACATGGTGATCAGCGCAATCCAGCGGGGGAGGGTGGCGCCGAAGCGCTCACCCATCCAGCACAGCAGGCCGCCGATGAAGGGGATCAGGATTAGCCAAGGCAGAATCATGACGGGCTCAATTCCTTTCGCAAGTTCGCAAGGTTCATATTCAGACCGCTACCAGCACGATGGCGCCGATGACCAGCACGGAGCCGGCTGCCATCGATGCCGCGTACCAACGCAGTTGACCGGTTTCGGTACGGCTCAGGGCGGTGTGACCGCCTTTGGCCATACGCGGGATCAGACCGATGGTCTGGTCGAGCGGGTCTCTGCGCAGTACGTGGCTGATCGCAAGGTATGGCTTGACGAACAGTTTGTCGTAGATCCAGTCGAAGCCCCAGGCAGCGAACCACCAGGCCGAAAGGAAGCGGCCGATGCCGCTGTTGGCGATTGCAGTGACGAAACGACGCTTGCCGAGGAACAGCAGCGCGGCCAGCAGGATACCGGACAGGGCGATGGCGCCCGATGCGATTTCCAGACTGTGCTTGGCTTCGCCGCCGGCATGGCCGACGCTTTCCGGCAGCACACCGTGCAGCGGTGGAACGATCATCGCGCCAATGGCGGTAGACAATACGATCAGCACCGACAGTGGCAGCCAGTGAGCGATGCCGTGACCGGCGTGCGCTTCGGTCTTCACTTCACCGTGGAACGCGATGAAGATCAGGCGGAAGGTGTACAGCGACGTCATGAACGCACCGACCAGACCTGCGTAAAGCAGACCGTGGTTGCCGCTGGCGAACGCTTCCCAGAGGATTTCGTCCTTGGAGTAGAAGCCTGCGGTGACCAGAGGCAGGGCCGACAGAGCCGCGCCGCCGACGATGAAGCTGGCGTAGGCCAGTGGCAGTTTTTTCCACAGACCGCCCATCTTGAAGATGTTCTGCTCGTGGTGGCAGGCAACGATCACCGAACCGGACGCAAGGAACAGCAGCGCCTTGAAGAAGGCGTGGGTCATCAGGTGGAAGATCGCGCCATCCCACGCACCAACGCCCAGGGCCAGGAACATGTAGCCGATCTGGCTCATGGTCGAGTAGGCGAGGATACGTTTGATGTCGGTTTGAACCAGTGCGGCGAAACCGGCGAGTACCAGGGTCACGCCACCGACGATGCCGACCAGGTGCAGGATATCCGGCGCCAGGGCAAACAGGCCGTGAGTACGGGCGATCAGGTAAACACCGGCAGTCACCATGGTTGCGGCGTGGATCAGTGCCGAAACCGGGGTAGGACCGGCCATCGCGTCTGCCAGCCAGGTTTGCAGCGGCAGTTGCGCGGATTTACCGACAGCGCCGCCCAGCAGCATCAGGGTGGCCATGACCATCCAGAAGTCACCGGCCTGGAATTTCTGCGGTGCCAGCACCAGCAGTTCCTGGATGTTCAGCGTGCCCAGTTGCGCGAACAGGATGAACAGGCCGATGGCCATGAACACGTCGCCGATACGGGTCACGATGAAGGCTTTCAGTGCCGCGTTACCGTTGTTGCGGTTGCTGTAGTAGAAACCGATCAACAGGTACGAGCACAGGCCCACGCCTTCCCAACCGAAGTACAGGAACAACAGGTTATCGCCCAGCACCAGGAACAGCATGCTGGCAATAAACAGGTTGGTGTAGGCAAAGAAGCGCGAGTAACCGGCTTCACCGCGCATGTACCAGGACGCGAACAGGTGGATCAGGAAGCCGACGCCGACCACCACACCGAGCATGGTCAGGGACAGACCATCCAGGTACAGCGCGAAGTTAGGCGTAAAGCCTTCCACCGCCATCCATTGCCACAACACTTGCGTGTAGTGACCGCCTTCAGGCGGCGCAACGTTGAACTGCCAGATCACATAAGCAGTGACGATGGCCGACAGGCCAATGGAGCCGACGCCGATCAGCGCCGACAGGTTTTCCGAGAGGCGGCCGCGTGAGAACGCCAGCAGCAGGAAACCCATGAGAGGGAATACGAAAGTCAGATAGAGAAGATTCATCCGCGCATCTCGCTGGCAGCGTCGATATCGAGAGTGTGGAAGCGGCGATACAGCTGCAACAGAATCGCCAGGCCAATACTGGCCTCGGCGGCTGCCAGGCTGATCACCAGGATGAACATGATCTGTCCATCCGGCTGCGCCCAGCGGCTACCGGCAACGATGAAGGCCAGTGCAGAGGCATTCATCATGACCTCCAGGCTCATCAGTACGAAGAGAATGTTGCGGCGGACCATCAGGCCGACCAGACCGAGGCAGAACAGGATGCCGGCAACCGCCAGACCATGCTCCATAGGGATAGCAGGCATCGTCATTGCTCCTTGGCTTCGTTGCGGCCCAAGTGGAACGCCGTGACGGCTGCGGCAAGCAGCAACATCGAGGCGAGTTCGACCACCAGCAGATAAGGACCGAACAGGCTGATGCCCACGGCCTTGGCGTCTACGGTGGTGTGGCCGACGGCCTGACCGCTGGAGTGGCTGAACAGCACGTACAGCAGTTCAACCAGCAGCAGGGCGCCGAGTACGACCGGGCCGAGCCAGATGCCGGGTTTGAGCCAGACGCGCTCTTGCTGAGCCGAGGCGGGCCCCAGGTTCAGCATCATCACCACGAACACGAACAGCACCATGATGGCGCCAGCGTAGGCGATCACTTCCAGCACACCGGCAAACGGTGCGCCGAGGGTGAAAAAGGTCATCGCCACGGCAAGCAGCGAAATGATCAGGTAGAGCAGGGCGTGCACGGGGTTGGTATTGGTGATCACGCGAAGCGTGGACACCACAGCGATACCCGATGCGAAATAGAAAGCGAATTCCATCTTTCTTCCTTAAGGCAGCAAGCTCTTCACGTTGATCGGTTCGGCTTCATTCTGCGCGGCGCCTTTCGGCTTACCGGCAATCGCCATACCTGCAACACGATAGAAGTTGTAATCAGGGTTTTTGCCGGGGCCGGAGATCAAAAGATCTTCTTTCTCGTACACCAGGTCCTGACGTTTGAACTCGGCCATCTCGAAATCCGGTGTCAGCTGGATCGCGGTGGTCGGGCAGGCTTCCTCGCAGAGGCCGCAGAAAATGCAGCGCGAGAAGTTGATACGGAAAAACTCCGGGTACCAGCGACCGTCATCGGTTTCAGCTTTCTGCAGCGAGATGCAACCGACCGGGCACGCCACGGCGCACAGGTTGCAAGCTACGCAACGCTCTTCGCCGTCGGGGTCGCGGGTCAGCACGATACGGCCACGGAAGCGTGGCGGCAGGTATACCGCCTCTTCCGGGTATTGCAGCGTGTCGCGCTTGCGGAAGGCGTGGCTGAAGATCATCACCAGGCTACGAAGCTGGGTGAAGAAGCCATGCACGATGTCAAATATGTACTTCATGATTCTCTATCCTCACTGAGCCGCGACGGCGGGCGTGTTGAGCAACACGATCGCAGCGGTCACCAGCATGTTGACGAGGGTCAGCGGCAGGCAGAACTTCCAGCTGAAATCCATCACTTGGTCATACCGTGGGCGCGGAATCGAGGCGCGCAGCAGGATGAAGAACATGATGAAGAACGCGGTTTTCAGTGCGAACCAGATGAACGGGATCTGCGGCAGAATGCCGAACGGACCGTGCCAGCCACCGAAGAACAACGTCACCAGCAGCGCCGAAATCAACACGATGCCGATGTACTCACCGACGAAGAACATGCCCCATTTCATGCCGGCGTATTCAATGTGGTAACCGTCGGCCAGTTCCTGCTCCGCTTCCGGCTGGTCGAACGGGTGACGGTGAGTCACGGCGACGCCAGCAATGAAAAACGTCAGGAAACCGAAGATCTGCGGAATGACAAACCACAGGTTCTGCGCTTGGTATTCGACGATGTCGCGCATGTTGAACGAGCCAACCTGGATCACGATGCCCATCAGCGACAGGCCCATGAACACTTCGTACGACACGGTTTGTGCCGAGGCCCGCAAGCTGCCCAACAGGGCGAACTTGTTGTTACTCGACCAGCCGGCGAACAGCACCGCGTAGACCGACAGACCGGCCATGGCGAAGAAGAACAGGATGCCGATGTTGATATCCGCCACACCCCAGGTCGGGGTGATCGGGATGATCGCGAAGGCAATCAGCAAGGCGCTCATGGCCACGACCGGCGCCAAGGTGAAGATCACCTTGTCGGCGAACGGCGGGGTCCAGTCTTCCTTGAAGAACATCTTGATCATGTCGGCCGCGATCTGGAACGCGCCGAACGGGCCGACGCGGTTCGGACCGTAACGGTCCTGCCAGAGGGCGAGCAAACGACGCTCGACCCAGCTCAGCAGCGCGCCGCACACCACGACGGCGAGCAGAATCACGATGGCCTTGAGGACCGCGATGATCACGTCAATCACTTCAGGCGTGAACCAGGTCATTGAGCTGCCTCCTGCAGACCGTCAACGGATTTGCCAAAGATCGCTGGCGGAATGCCGGCGATACCGGCCGGCAACGCGACCAGACCGGCACCCAGCTCTTCGTTGATGCGCAGCGGCAGACGCAGGGTCTGACCGGCCACGTTCAAGCTCAGCAGGGCGCCGTCATTGACACCCAGACGGTCGGCTTCGGATTTGGCCAGCGACACGTAGGCGGCCGGAATGCGTTCCTGAACCGGCGCGGCTTTGGAAGAGTTCTCTTCGCTGCCGAACAGGTGGAAGAACGGCACAACCTGCCAGGTGCCCGGAGCCGGGTTGAACGCGCGAGGAACACTGGCGAACCAGTTCAGCGAGTCACCGGTGCTTTCGATCAGGCGGGTGCCCGGGTCGCCGGCGCGGATGTGACCACCGACTTCGTCCTGGAACTTGTTCCAGGCTTGCGGCGAGTTCCAGCCCGGAGACCAGGCGAATGGCACTTGCTGACGCGGTTCGACCGAGCCCGAGTAACCTTCCATGGAGAACGAGAACGCCGTGTCGTTGTCCTGGGAGGTACGCGGTTCGTGCACGCTGATGTCGGCGCGCATGGCCGTCCGGCCGCTGTAACGCAGCGGTTCGCGAGCCAGTTTCAGGCCTTTGATGCGGAACGCGGCGGACGGTGCGGCGCTGACAATGCCGGCCAGTTGCGGAGTGCTTGCGGCACACGCAGCGGTGACGTGGTCCAGTTGGGTCCAGTCGATCGGCTGGTTCAACAGGGTGGCGCGCAGGGCATGCAGCCAGCGCCAGCCTTCGTGAACCATGATGCTCGCATCCAGGTAAGTCGGGTCGAAGACCTGGAAGAAGCGCTGGGCGCGGCCTTCCTGGCTGACCAGCGTACCGTCGCCTTCAGCGAAGCTGGCGGCTGGCAGAACCAGGTGCGCGCGATCGCTGGTGGCAGTCTTCTGATGGTCGGCCACGATCACCACTTTCGCGGCGTTCAGGGCCGCATCGACACGGGCTTTGTCGGTACGGGTGTACAGATCGTTTTCCAGCACAACGATGGCGTCGGCCTTACCGTCGATCACGGCTTGCAGCGCGGCATCGACCGAGTCGCCACCGAGCATGGCCAGGCCGAGGCTGTTGGCCTCTGGCACGATCAAGCTGATGGAACCGTTCTTCTCGCGCAGCTTCAGGGCTTTGGCGATGTTTGCCGCGGCCTCGATCAGCGCCTTGGAACCCAACGAGGTACCGGCAATGATCAGCGGACGCTTGGCGGCGAGCAGGGCGTCGGCAATACGCTTGGCCAGTGCAAGGGCTTCAGCGTCCAGGCCTTCAACGGCAGGCGCGCTGGCGTCGAGGGCGTGAGCCACGGCGAAACCGATGCGGGCCAGGTCGTCTGGCGCCGCGTGAACGCATTCTTCAGCGATGTCGTCGAGCTTGGTTTCAGCCAGGCTGGCGATAAACAGCGGGTTCAATTCGTTCTGACCGATGTTCTTCACCGCAGCGTCGAGCCAAGGCTGAACGCGCATGGCGTCGGCCATGTCTTCGGCTTTGCCTTTGACCGATTGACGCAGGGACAGGGCCATGCGCGCAGCAGTCTGGGTCAGGTCTTCACCGAGGACGAAGATGGCGTCGTGGTCTTCGATGTCGCGCATGTTCGGAATCGGCAGCGGGCTGTCTTTCAGCACCTGCATGACCAGACGAATGCGTTCCAGCTCGGCCGCTTCGATACCGGAGTAGAAGTGCTCGGCGCCGACCAGTTCGCGCAACGCGTAGTTGCTCTCGAGGCTGGCGCGCGGCGAACCGATACCGACGATGTTGCGACCGCGCAGCAGATCAGCGGCTTTATCCAGCGCTTCGTCGAGCGTCAGCTTGGCGCCGTTGGCCAGCAATGCCTGACGCGGGCGATCCTTGCGATTGACGTAGCCATAGCCGAAACGGCCACGGTCGCACAGGAAGTACTGGTTTACCGAACCGTTGAAACGGTTTTCGATACGACGCAGTTCACCGTAGCGCTCACCCGGGGAGATGTTGCAACCGCTGGAGCAGCCATGGCAGATGCTCGGCGAGAACTGCATGTCCCACTTGCGGTTGTAGCGCTCGGAGTGAGTCTTGTCGGTGAACACACCGGTCGGGCAGACCTCGGTGAGGTTGCCGGAGAACTCGCTTTCCAGGGTGCCGTCTTCAACGCGACCGAAGTACACGTTGTCGTGGGCGCCGAATACGCCGAGGTCGGTGCCGCCGGCGTAGTCCTTATAGAAGCGCACGCAGCGGTAGCAAGCGATGCAGCGGTTCATTTCGTGGGAAATGAACGGGCCCAGTTGCTGGTTCTGGTGAGTACGCTTGGTGAAGCGATAACGGCGCTCGTTGTGGCCGGTCATCACGGTCATGTCTTGCAGGTGGCAGTGACCGCCTTCCTCACAGACCGGGCAGTCGTGAGGGTGGTTGGTCATCAGCCATTCAACGACGCTGGCGCGAAACACTTTCGCTTCTTCGTCGTCGATGGAGATCCAGCTGCCGTCGGTGGCGGGGGTCATGCAGGACATGACGATCCGACCACGCTTGTCGTTTTCGTCGGTGTACTGCTTGACCGCGCACTGGCGGCAAGCGCCAACGCTGCCTAGGGCGGGGTGCCAGCAGAAATAAGGGATATCGAGGCCTAGCGACAGACATGCCTGTAACAGGTTGTCTGCCCCATCGACTTCGAGCTCTTTGCCGTCTACGTGGATAGTGGCCATGGTTCAAAGTTCTTCGTTGGCCCGGTGTCAGCGGGCGTGGCTAATGGAATCTTGTTATTCGCGTGAATCAACACAGCCGCTTGCGGCGTCATCACACGAGAAGACGAAGGGCACGGACCCTTCGCCTTATTTAAGCGTTTACGCGCCGACTACGATCGGCCTTGCCAGAGGCGGGACGACGGCGCTGGTGGGCGCGATGCCGGCTTCGAACTCTGGACGGAAGTATTTGATTGCGCTGCCCAACGGCTCCACGGCGCCCGGTGCGTGAGCACAGAAGGTCTTGCCTGGGCCGAGGAAACCGACCAGACCCAGCAGGGTCTCGATATCGCCGGCTTGCCCTTCACCGTTCTCGATGGCGCGCAGAAGCTTGACGCTCCACGGCAAACCGTCACGGCACGGGGTGCAGAAGCCGCAGGATTCGCGAGAGAAGAACTCTTCCATGTTGCGCAGCAAGGAGACCATGTTGACGCTGTCGTCCACCGCCATGGCCAGGCCGGTCCCCATACGGGTGCCGACTTTGGCGATACCGCCGGCGTACATTTGTGCGTCCAGGTGTTCCGGCAACAGGAAACCGGTACCGGCGCCGCCTGGCTGCCAGCACTTGAGCGTGTAACCGTCGCGCATGCCGCCGGCGTAGTCTTCGAACAACTCGCGACCGGTGATACCGAATGGCAATTCCCACAGACCCGGGTTCTTGACCTTGCCGGAGAAGCCCATGAGCTTGGTGCCCATGTCTTCACTGCCTTCGCGGGCCAACGATTTGTACCAGTCCACGCCGTCGGCAATGATCGCCGGCACGTTGCACAGGGTTTCAACGTTGTTCACGCAAGTCGGCTTGCCCCACACGCCAACGGCGGCAGGGAAGGGCGGCTTGGAGCGCGGGTTGGCGCGGCGGCCTTCGAGGGAGTTGATCAGTGCGGTTTCTTCACCGCAGATATAACGCCCGGCGCCGGTGTGGACGAACAGCTCGAAATCGAAGCCGCTGCCCAGGATGTTCTTGCCCAGCAGGCCTGCAGCCTTGGCTTCTTCCACGGCACGGTTGAGGTGCTTGGCGGCGGTGGTGTATTCGCCGCGCAGGAAGATGTAGCCACGGTAGGTTTTCAGCGCGCGAGCACTGATCAGCATGCCTTCGATCAGCAGATGGGGCAGTTGCTCCATCAGCATGCGGTCTTTCCAGGTGTTCGGCTCCATCTCGTCCGCGTTGCACAGCAGGTAGCGGATGTTGATGGATTCGTCCTTGGGCATCAGGCCCCACTTCACGCCCGTGGGGAAGCCTGCACCGCCGCGACCTTTAAGGCCCGAATCTTTCACGGTCTGGACGATGTCGTCCTGAGCCATGTCGGCGAAGGCTTTGCGCGCAGCGGCGTAACCGTTCTTGGCCTGGTACTCGTCGAGCCAGACAGCTTCGCCGTCGTCACGCAGACGCCAGGTGAGCGGGTGAGTCTCTGCGACACGCTTGATGCGGTTGGCAGGACCGAAGGAAGTCAGGGTCATACGTAGCCCTCGAGCAATTTGGCAACGCCGGCAGGCTGCACATCACCGAATGTGTCGTCGTCGATCATCAACGCCGGCGCCTTGTCGCAGTTGCCGAGGCAGCAGACCGGCAGCAGGGTGAAACGACCGTCGGCGGTGGTCTGACCCAGGCCGATGCCCAGATTGCTCTGGATTTCGCTGACTACCGATTCGTGGCCGCCGATGTAGCAGACCATGCTGTCGCAGACGCGAATGATGTGACGGCCGACTGGCTGACGGAAGATCTGGCTATAGAACGTCGCCACCCCTTCAACGTCGCTCGCCGGGATGCCAAGGATCTCGCCGATGGCGTAGAGCGCGCCATCAGGCACCCAGCCACGTTCCTTCTGGACGATCTTCAGGGCTTCGATCGACGCCGCGCGCGGGTCTTCGTAGTGATGCAGCTCGTGCTCGATGGCCGAGCGCTCGGTTTCGCTCAGGGCGAAACGGTCTGTCTGGATAAGCGTGCTATTCATGCTTAGCGGTCCACGTCGGCCATAACGAAATCGATACTACCCAGGTACGCGATCAAGTCCGCGACCATGCTGCCTTTGATCACCGAAGGGATCTGCTGCAGGTGCGGGAAGCTTGGGGTGCGAATCCGGGTGCGGTAGCTCATGGTGCCGCCATCGCTCGTCAGGTAATAACTGTTGATGCCCTTGGTCGCTTCGATCATCTGGAAGGATTCGTTGGCCGGCATGACCGGGCCCCACGAAACTTGCAGGAAGTGCGTGATCAGGGTCTCGATGTGCTGCAGGGTGCGCTCTTTCGGCGGCGGCGTGGTCAGCGGGTGATCCGCCTTGTACGGGCCTTCCGGCATGTTGCGCATGCACTGCTCGATGATCTTCAGGCTCTGGCGCATTTCTTCGACACGTACGATGCAACGGTCGTAGGCATCGCCATTGGCCGCCAGCGGCACTTCGAATTCGAAGTTCTCGTAACCGGAGTACGGTCGAGCTTTACGCAGGTCGAAATCGCAACCGGTCGAACGCAGGCCGGAACCGGTGACGCCCCATTCCAGGGCTTCTTTGGTGTTGTAGGCGGCGACGCCAATGGTCCGACCACGCAGGATGCTGTTGTCCAGTGCGGCCTTCTGGTATTCGTCCAGACGCTTTGGCATCCACTCGACGAAGTCTTTCACCAGTTTTTCCCAGCCGCGCGGCAGGTCGTGAGCGACGCCACCGATGCGGTACCAGGCCGGGTGCAGACGGAAGCCGGTAATGGCTTCGATCACCGTGTACGCCTTCTGACGGTCGGTGAACGTGAAGAACACCGGGGTCATGGCGCCGACGTCCTGGATGTAAGTCCCCAGGAACAGCAGGTGGCTGGTGATCCGGAAGAACTCGGCCATCATGATGCGGATGACGTCGACCTTCTCGGGCACTTTGATGCCGGCCAGCTTCTCGACCGAGAGCACGTACGGCAGGTTGTTCATCACACCGCCGAGGTAGTCGATACGGTCGGTGTACGGAATGAAGCTGTGCCAGGACTGACGCTCGGCCATCTTCTCGGCACCACGGTGGTGGTAACCGACGTCCGGTACGCAATCGACGATCTCTTCACCGTCCAGCTGCAGAATGATGCGGAACGCACCGTGCGCGGAAGGGTGGTTGGGGCCGAGGTTGAGGAACATGTAGTCCTCGTTCGCCCCGGAACGCTTCATGCCCCAGTCTTCAGGCTTGAAGCGCGCGGCTTCTTCCTCAAGCTGTTGCTTGGCCAGAGTCAGGCTGAACGGGTCGAACTCAGTGGCACGGGCCGGGAAGTCCTTGCGCAGCGGGTGACCTTCCCAGGTCGGCGGCATCATGATGCGGGTCAGGTGCGGGTGACCGGCAAAGTTGATGCCGTACATGTCCCACACTTCACGTTCGTACCAGTTGGCGTTCGGCCAGATACCGGTAACTGTCGGCACGCTGAGGTCGCTCTCGGACAAGGCGACCTTGATCATTACGTCACTATTACGTTCGATCGACATCAAGTGATAGAACACAGTGAAGTCGACGCCATTAGGCAGCCCTTGACGCTTGGTGCGCAGACGCTCGTCCACGCCGTGCAGGTCATAGAGCATGACGTACGGCTTGGGCAGGTTGCGCAGGAAGGTCAGGACTTCAACGAGTTTGGCACGGGCAACCCAAAGCACCGGCATGCCGGTGCGGGTAGGCTGGGCGGTGAACGCCTCGGGGCCAAAACGGTTGTTCAGTTCGACGACCACATCCTGGTCGTCTGCCTTATAAGGCGGGATGTACAGAGCACTGCCTGTAGTCATGGTTATTTATCGCTTTCGGTCAACGTAAAGAATGAAGCCAGGTTCTCGTTCTATAAAAGAAGCAGGTCTGGATCAGACTTCGTCGGGGCTGCGCAGGTTGGTGACTGCGATTCGCTGTTCGCGGCGCTGTTCCTTTTGCGAAGGCATCTCGGCGCGGTACACGCCTTGATCGCCGACGACCCAGGAAAGCGGGCGACGCTCCTGTCCAATCGACTCCTGCAAAAGCATCAAGCCTTGCAGAAAAGCTTCAGGGCGGGGCGGGCAGCCAGGCACGTAGACGTCCACGGGCAGGAACTTGTCCACCCCTTGAACGACTGAGTAGATGTCGTACATGCCACCGGAGTTGGCGCACGAACCCATGGAAATAACCCATTTAGGTTCGAGCATTTGCTCGTAGAGACGCTGAATGATCGGCGCCATCTTGATGAAGCAGGTACCGGCGATAACCATGAAATCCGCCTGACGCGGCGATGCCCGGATAACCTCGGCGCCAAAGCGCGCGATGTCGTGGGGCGCCGTGAAGGCGGTGGTCATTTCCACGTAGCAGCACGAAAGACCGAAGTTATACGGCCACAGGGAGTTCTTGCGCCCCCAGTTGATCGTGCCGTTAAGCACGTCTTCGAGCTTGCCCATGAAAATGTTTTTGTGGACTTGATCTTCTAACGGATCGGAAACGGTTTCCCGTTCGCCAATCGGATACTGCTCGTTAGGAGCATCGGGGTCGATCCTGGTGAGATTGTATTGCATTGCCAAAGCCTCATTGTTTCAGCTTCGCTTGCCGCTTAAGACGAGCTGCCGGAGCCCAGTCAAGGGCGCCCACTCGAAATAGGTAGACAAGGCCTGCCAACAGAATTGCTATGAAAACGAGAGCTTCGACGAATCCGGTCCAGCCGCTTTCGCGGACGGACACAGACCAGGCAAAGAGAAAAAGGGCTTCGATATCGAAGATCACGAACAGCATCGCGACCAGATAGAATTTGGCTGAGAGCCGCAAGCGGGCGCCACCTGTAGGTAGCATGCCGGACTCGAACGGTTCGTTTTTGCTGCGGCCCCAGGCTTTTGACCCGAGGAGGCTGGACACGCCGAGCATGAAGGCGCAAAGGCCGACGACGCCCAGAAGGAAAATGGCAAAGCCCCAGTTGTGGGCCATGAGTCCTGTCGCTTCGGGCATGCTGGTAATCCTTAACAGAGAGCAAAGGTCTCTGAGCTTGAAAAGAAACAAAGCAGTGACGATATGTCGCAGCAATCAATCCCGCTGATTTTATGGCACAACACCGTGCAAGTAAAATTCCTATAGCGAAATTATTTATAGGATTAAGGACATAGCGCACCTCCAAAGCCCCGCAGCCCATGCGGTTCGGGCATTAGCCGGGATTTCATCAATATTGTTTTGTAAGGAATGTAACGAACATAGTTGTGGCTAAATGATAATCAATATTGTTTGTGGTGCTTTTTAAACTGTTTAACAGGATGAGAGTCGGGAAGTTGTCTTATAGGCGCGTTACTGCAAGTAGTGGATGGGGTCGTTTTACCTTCTTTTCCTGATCGGGAAAATGCTCTGGGTCAATGATTTTCAGCGCAGAACCCGGCATGCACGCGATCCCTGTAGCAGCTGCCGAAGGCTGCGTTCGGCTGCGAAGCAGTCGTGAATCATGCGGTGATGTCTTTCAGGTGGATTGTATTCGCTGGATCAGCGAGGACTTCGTCCTCGAACGCAGCCTTCGGCAGCTGCTACAGGATGTGTGGCGTTCAATAAATCGCAGGCAAAAAAAACGCCCCGAATCAGTCGGGGCGTCAGTTGTGCGACGTTGCGGTTAGCTTTCTATTCGGTCCGCAACGGCCGTTTGCTCAGGCGAATCAGATCAGTGGAACTGTTCTTCTTCAGTCGAACCGGTCAGGGCGGTGACCGACGACGAACCACCTTGAATCACAGTGGTCATGTCGTCGAAGTAGCCGGTGCCCACTTCCTGCTGGTGAGCCACGAAGGTGTAACCCTTGGCAGCGTCAGCGAACTCTTGCTCTTGCAGCTTCACGTAGGCGGTCATGTCGTTACGGGCGTAGTCGTGCGCCAGGTTGAACATGCTGTGCCACATGTTGTGAATGCCGGCCAAGGTGATGAACTGGTGCTTGTAACCCATGGCGGACAGTTCACGCTGGAACTTGGCGATGGTCGCGTCGTCCAGGTTTTTCTTCCAGTTGAAGGAAGGCGAGCAGTTGTACGACAGCAGTTGGTCCGGGTATTCCTTTTTGATTGCTTCGGCAAAGCGACGAGCCTCGTCCAGATCCGGCTTGGCGGTTTCGCACCAGATCAGGTCGGCGTACGGAGCGTAAGCCAGGCCGCGCGAGATCGCTTGGTCCAGGCCAGCGCGTACTTTGTAGAAGCCTTCCTGGGTGCGTTCGCCAGTCACGAATGGCTGGTCGTACGGGTCGCAATCGGACGTCAGCAGGTCTGCCGCGTTAGCGTCGGTACGGGCCAGAATGATGGTCGGCGTACCGGCAACGTCAGCCGCCAGACGAGCAGCGGTCAGCTTCTGTACAGCTTCCTGGGTAGGAACCAGAACCTTGCCGCCCATGTGGCCGCATTTTTTCACGGAAGCCAGTTGGTCTTCGAAGTGAACGCCGGCGGCGCCTGCTTCGATCATGCTCTTCATCAGTTCGTAAGCGTTCAGAACGCCGCCGAAACCGGCTTCAGCGTCTGCCACGATCGGTGCGAAGTAGTCGATGTAGCCTTCGTCGCCCGGGCCTTTGCCGGCTTTCCACTGGATCTGGTCAGCACGACGGAACGAGTTGTTGATGCGCTTGACCACGGTTGGAACCGAGTCCACCGGGTACAGCGACTGGTCCGGGTACATCGATTCGGCGGAGTTGTTGTCCGCAGCAACTTGCCAGCCCGACAGGTAGATCGCCTGGATACCGGCTTTAACTTGTTGTACAGCCTGGCCGCCGGTCAGGGCGCCCATGCAGTTGACGAAATCTTTCTCAGGACGGAAGGACGGCTTGGCGCCCTGGGTTACCAGGTTCCAAAGCTTCTCGGCGCCCAATTTTGCAAAGGTGTGCTCAGGTTGAACCGAGCCACGCAGGCGGACGACGTCAGCAGCGGAGTAAGCGCGTGTCACGCCTTTCCAGCGTGGGTTTTCAGCCCAATCTTTTTCGAGGGCTGCAATTTGCTGTTCGCGTGTCAGTGCCATGGAGATAAACCTCGTCGCATAGGTCTGGGGTGGAAAATTCCTGCTCCTGCCAAGTACGCATTAAGACGTGCGTAAAAGGCTGCTCGCTGACCAGAAGCTTAGGTGGTCAAGTCGGATTCGGCGGGGATGGCGACGGGATGAACGATGGGCTCGAGGGGAAGTGAGCAGGTAAGGGCGAACTGGCGAGCGCATTCGGGCGTCGTGGGCCTTGGTACGAACTTCAGTGTGGAGCCGGGTTACCTAATTACGCTTCCGTCCCTCGGGACAACTTCGTTCCAGTCGGCAACCTCGTCAAACACACCTTGTGGGCGGTACAGACACGAAGCGGCTCGCGGGGTAGATGCGAACGGCGCCTCGAAGGCCCTTGCCAGGGCCCCTGATTAGCGGGAGCGAGGCCATCATGCCTTTGCTTTTTTGTATCGTCAAACGTTTTGTAGTGCTTTTTTTTAAGCACTACATCTTTGGTCTAATACGACTAATCAGTCAGTTTTCGGTGGTTTAGTCCAAAGTATCGACTTTCACCCGCAGGGTCATGTCATCCCGGCCCTGAGTCGAGTAGCTGCGGGTCTGGCCCTGTTTGTCGGCCTGTGTCTGGCGGTTCACGCCGGCCAGGGTGATCCATTCACCCAGTCGACCCGTGACAGTTGTGTCGGTGCTTTGCACATTCACTACATCGGGACGTTCCTGGCTCAGACGGTCACGATTGGTACTGATCGCCAGGTGAACGATGTCGCCGGTGACGCTGGCGGTGACGTAGAAACCCTGGGTGACATTGCGGTATTCGGTCTGGCTGCGCAGGTCGCCGTAGGAATCGGTCTGAGTGCTGGTGAGCGGGACGCTCTGGCCGACCTGGATCAGTGCTGGCGCCCCTTCGCTGGCCTGGATTTGCTGAATCCCGCCGTCACGGCTGTCGGTGCTGCGATTGATGATGCGGGTCTGACTGGGTTTGGCGCCGTTCACCGAGTAACCCTGATCACCCTGGAAGTTGTTTTCGTTGGTGTCAACGGTGATCAGCAAGCGTTTGGCGGCGACGTCGAGTTGGGAGAGGAGGGCCTTAAGTTCGTCGATCTTGCGCTGATCGGCATTGACGATCAGTTGGTTTCCGTAGGCGCTGACCTGGCCGTCCTTGCCGATGAAATTCTGCGCCACGGGCAGCATGTCGTCGCTGGTGCGGTAGTTCAGTGGCACGATCTCGGTGGCGGCCATGACCGAACAACTGCAGGTCAGCAGCAGCGTGGTGAGCAGGGTGCGTAGGGACATTTCCGTTATCTCCGACATCTTGTAGTGTTGATATTGCCAGTTTGTCGGCCCGGCGTGGGGCAAGTTGAATCGTAGACAGCAAAACGCCCCAGCATCCGAAGATGGCGGGGCGTTTTGTGGTGTTCCCTGTGGCGAGGGGATTTAGCGAAACGTCGCACCGCCCCGTTGGGTCGCGAAGCGGCCACAAAAACTCCAACCACGGTACATCAGGATTACCGCATGCAATGGTTTAGCGACTGCTTCGCAGCCGAACGGGGATAAATCCCCTCGCCACAGGTGTCAGGCCGAGTGCCGCACCATGTCCACATGCGGAATGCCTGCTTCCAGGAATTCCTCACTGACCAGGCTGAAGCCCAAGCGTTCATAGAACGCCGTGGCCTGTACTTGTGCGCTCAGCATCTGTTGCTTCAGCTCACGCTTCTCGGCTTCACCGATTACCGCGTGCATCAGCGCATCGCCGACTTTCAAGCCGCGCCAGTCTTTCAGCACCGACACCCGGCCGACGTGGCCGTCGGGCAGCAGGCGGGCGGTGCCAATCGGAAAGTCGCCTTCGAAGGCCAGAAAATGCACCGCCGTTGCGTCATCGGCATCCCATTCCAGCTCAGGCGGAACGGATTGCTCGGCGATGAACACCGTCTCACGAATGCGCCGGATCTCGGCGTTGTCCTTTTGCCAGTCTGCGACACGTACGTGAATTTTATTCATCAGCAAACCCCAGGCTTCCTTGCTTGATCAGTTCACACAGCAGGCCGCGACCGTCTTCGTCGCTCAGCCAGTCGCCGAGATTGTCGACGTGCAGCGCGTCCGCGGCGCAAATCATCTTCAGCAGTTCACGCAGTTTGCCTGGCAGATAACGGCTCTGGCCGCTGGCGAACAGCAGCAGGTCGTCATCGACTTCGGACCAGGCCAGGCGCGCGCTCGGGTTGCGGATCAGTACGGCGCCTTGCTCAAGGCTGGCGAGCAGGTCGTCTTCTTCGATCTCTTCCGGCCCCACCACCAGTTCCGGGTAGCGCGGTTCGGTCATGAACTGGCCGAACCAGGTCAGCAGCAGGCGCTCGTCGCTCATGTGCTCGGCGAGCAGGCCTTTCAAGCGATCAAGGGCGTCGTGCTGGATCTGATGTGGATCAGCAGCGGGCAGGGCGTCGGCGTCGGTGTAACGCTCTTCGTCCGGCAGGAACTGGCTGAGGAAGTCGGTGAAGTGCGTCAGCACTTCAGCGGCGCTCGGCGCACGGAAACCGACCGAGTAAGTCAGGCAGTCATCAACGGCAACGCCGCAATGGGCCAGGCGCGGCGGCAGGTAGAGCATGTCGCCCGGTTCCAGGACCCATTCGTCGGTCGCTTCGAAGTCGGCAAGGATGCGCAGGTCGGCGTGTTGCAGCAGCTTGCTCTCGGAATCGCACATCTGGCCGATTTTCCAGTTACGCTTGCCGTGACCTTGCAGCAGGAACACGTCGTAGTTATCGAAGTGCGGACCGACGCTGCCACCCGGGGCGGCGAAGCTGATCATCACATCGTCGATACGCCAGCTCGGCAGGAAGCGAAAGTTCTCCAGCAGCTCGGCGACTTCCGGTACGAATTGATCGACGGCTTGAACCAGCAGGGTCCAGTCGCGTTCCGGCAATTTGCTGAATTCGTCTTCGGCAAACGGGCCACGGCGCAATTCCCAAGGGCGTTCGCCGTGCTCGATCACCAGGCGCGATTCGACTTCTTCTTCCAGCGCCAGGCCGGCCAGTTCGTCGGCGTCGATCGGGCTTTCGAATTCAGGAATCGCCTGACGGATCAGCAGGGGTTTTTTCTGCCAGTAGTCGCGCAGGAATTCGCGCGCCGTGATGCCGCCCAGAAGTTGAAGAGGAATATCAGGATTCATGTGTAACCTATTGAAAAAAAGCACTTTTCAGACGGGAATAAAAACGCCCGGCGCTGCCGGGCGTCTCAAAAGGGTAAAACGGTCGATCAGATGCGTTTGGCTTGCTCTACGGCGTTACCGATGTAGTTCGCCGGGGTGAGCAATTTCAGCTCGGCCTTGGCGGCGGCTGGCATGTCCAGGCCGTCGATGAAAGTTTGCAGTGCTTCAGGGCTGATGCCCTTGCCACGGGTCAACTCTTTCAGTTTTTCGTACGGGTTTTCGATGTTGTAGCGACGCATCACGGTCTGGATTGGCTCGGCCAATACTTCCCAGCACGCGTCCAGGTCAGCAGCGATTTTCTGAGCGTTGAGCTCCAGTTTGCTGATGCCTTTGAGACTGGCTTCGTACGCGATCACGCTGTGGGCGAAGCCGACACCGAGGTTGCGCAGTACGGTGGAGTCGGTCAGGTCACGCTGCCAGCGGGAGATCGGCAGCTTGCTCGCCAGGTGCTGGAACAGTGCGTTGGCGATGCCCAGGTTGCCTTCAGAGTTCTCGAAGTCGATCGGGTTGACCTTGTGCGGCATGGTCGACGAACCGATTTCGCCAGCGATGGTGCGCTGCTTGAAATAGCCCAGGGAGATGTAGCCCCAGATGTCGCGGTCGAAGTCGATCAGGATGGTGTTGAAGCGCGCGATTGCGTCGAACAGCTCGGCGATGTAGTCGTGCGGTTCGATCTGCGTGGTGTACGGGTTGAAGCCCAGGCCCAGCTCGTCTTCGATGAAGGCGCGGGCGTTCTCTTCCCAGTCGATCTCAGGGTAGGCCGACAGGTGAGCGTTGTAGTTGCCGACAGCGCCGTTGATCTTGCCCAGCAGCGGAACGGCAGCGACCTGGGCGATTTGACGCTCCAGACGGTAAACCACGTTCGCCAGCTCTTTGCCCAGGGTGGTCGGCGAAGCCGGTTGACCGTGGGTGCGCGACAGCATCGGCACGTCGGCGAAACGGATGGCCAGTTCGCGGATGGCTTCAGCGGTTTGGCGCATCAGCGGCAGCATCACGTCATCACGGCCTTCGCGCAGCATCAGGGCGTGGGACAGGTTGTTGATGTCCTCGCTGGTGCAGGCAAAGTGGATGAATTCGCTGACAGCGGCCAGTTCCGGCAGCTTGGCCGCTTGCTCTTTGAGCAGGTATTCGATGGCTTTGACGTCGTGGTTGGTGGTGCGCTCGATCTCTTTGACACGCTCGGCGTGCTCCAGAGCGAAGTTTTCCGCCAGGGTATTCAGCACAGCGTTGGCTTCGGCGGAGAACGCCGGCACTTCGCTGATACCAGGGTGAGCGGCCAGGCGCTGGAGCCAGCGCACTTCAACCAGAACGCGAGCACGGATCAGGCCGTATTCGCTGAAAATTGGGCGCAGGGCCTGGGTTTTGCCGGCGTAGCGGCCGTCAACAGGGGAAACCGCAGTGAGCGAAGAAAGCTGCATGGGGTGTTCTCGGACAGTCGGGCAACGAAATGGGGCGCGTATCATACATGAAAAAATCCGCCGGTCCGTTGCCAACTGACCAGCGTCTTACGCGTTACAAATTACAAATGGTCTTGCGGGCGCGGTTTAGCTGCTGCGCATCAACGGGTAAAGCTCTTTCAGCAACTTGCGACGGCTGATCACCAACTGCCAGCGATGACCGCCCAGCTGCCGCCACAGGCGCGCCGATCGAATCCCGGCCAGCAACAGGGCGCGGATTTTCGAAGCGTTGCTCGGTTGCTGCAGGTTGCGCATGTCGCCATGGACCTGAATGCGTTGGCGCAAGGTGCTCAGGGTGTCCTGATACAGGGCGCCGCACGCTGCAATGACGTTTTCGTGAGCCGGACCGAAGTGCTCGACCTGAGACTGAATCTGCGGCAAGCGCTTGCCGATCACGTCCAGCATGTCGTTGCGTTTGGCCAACTGGCGCTCCAGCCCGAGCATCGCCAGGGCGTAACGCAGCGGTTCGCGCTGAAGGGTGCTTGGGTCACGTTCCAGGGCGCCGATCAATGCGCGGTAACCTTCACGCAGATTGATGTCGTCGCCGCCATAGACTTCCAGGGTGTCCTTGGGGTCGCGAATCAGCAGGCTACCGAGCATGCACGTCAGGCCGGCTTCGGCGGTCTGGCCGGTCTTGGCGATCTTGTCGACCAGCACGGCGGCGAGGAACACGCCGCCCAGTGCCGTCAGTTGCTCCTGAGTCGGGCTCATTGCTGCTCGCCTTGAGGAGTGCCCTTGCTCGTCCACGGTTCCGCAATTTCGATCACGCCGCCGCCGAGACAGATTTCGCCGTCGTAGAACACCACGGACTGGCCGGGGGTGACCGCGCGTTGCGGGTCATCGAAGGTTGCGCGGTAGCCGGTGGCGGTTTTTTCCAGCGTGCAGGGTTGATCGCTCTGGCGATAGCGGACTTTGGCCGTCAGCTTGCGCGGCTCAGTCAGGTCGATCGGGTTGACCCAATAGATGTCCGAGGCGAGCAGGGCGCGGGAGAACAGATAGGGGTGATCATTGCCCTGGCCAACGATCAGCTCGTTGTGCTCCAGGTCTTTGATCAGCACGTACCACGGCTCGTCACCGGCGTCTTTCAAGCCGCCGATGCCCAGGCCCTGACGCTGGCCGATGGTGTGATACATCAAGCCGTGGTGACGGCCGATGACTTCACCTTCGGTGGTCTTGATCTCGCCTGGCTGGGCCGGCAGATATTGCTTGAGGAAGTCGCTGAAGCGGCGTTCGCCGATAAAGCAGATCCCGGTGGAATCCTTTTTCTTCGCGGTGGCCAGGTCGTGTTTCTCGGCAATCGCGCGTACTTCGGGTTTTTCCAGCTCGCCAACCGGGAACAGGGTCTTGGCGATCTGTTCACCGCCGACGGCGTGCAGGAAGTAACTCTGGTCCTTGTTCGGGTCCAGGCCCTTGAGCAGTTCGGTGCGGCCATCAATATCACGGCGGCGCACGTAGTGACCGGTGGCGATCAGGTCGGCGCCGAGCATCATGGCGTAGTCGAGGAACGCCTTGAACTTGATCTCGCGGTTGCACAGGATGTCCGGGTTCGGCGTGCGACCGGCCTTGTATTCGGCCAGGAAATGCTCGAACACGTTGTCCCAGTACTCGGCGGCGAAGTTGGCGGTGTGCAGCTTGATGCCAATCTTGTCGCACACGGCCTGGGCGTCCGCCAGGTCATCCATGGCGGTGCAGTATTCCGTTCCATCGTCTTCTTCCCAGTTCTTCATGAACAGGCCTTCCACCTCATAACCCTGCTCGATCAGCAGGAGAGCGGAAACGGAAGAGTCCACGCCGCCGGACATGCCGACAATGACGCGCTTCTTTTGTGTGTCAGAAGGGGCTGGATCACGCATAGGGATTCAATGAGTGTCTTGAAAAAGGACGCGATTCTAACAGGCCAAAGCCCGCAAGGCTAAAGAGAAGGGCGGATCAGTTCGAGGCCGAAGAGTTTGCCGTCCAGATAATCATCAATACAGCGGATGATCAGCTCACTGCGCCAGTTTGCGCGCTGTGCCAGCAGTTCGTCACGCGTCAGCCATTTTGCGCCGACGATGCCGTCGTCCAGTTGATAGTCGGGGTGGTGTTTGAGCGGTTTTGCGGTGAAGCAGACCCGCTGGTAAGTCACGCCGTTGCTTGGGGCGGTGTAGAGGTAAATGCCCACCACGCCGGTCGGCTCGACGTCCCAGCCGGTTTCTTCCAGGGTTTCGCGCACGGCGGCGTCAATCAGGGTTTCGTCCGGGTCCAGATGGCCGGCGGGCTGGTTGAGCACCGTTCGTCCGCCCTTGGATTCTTCGACCATCAGGAAGCGGCCGTTGTCTTCGACGATGGTGGCGACGGTGATGTGGGGTAGCCAATCCATGAAGCTTCCTCGATTTCTAAAGTTGGAACAAAGATCAATGTGGGAGCGAGCCTGCTCGCGAAAGCGGTGGGTCAGCCAATGCCGTGTTGAAGGATATACCGCATTCGCGAGCAGGCTCGCTCCCACAGGGTCGGGTTTCAATAGATAAATTTGTGTAAGGCCCACAAACAGAAACCCCGGCACAGGGCCGTAATGCTGTTCACTTAAGCATTTGAGTCCTAGCTGGGCTTATCCGAAAATCCGATGCCAGACCTCTGGCATCGGATTTTTTATGTCTGTTCAACAGGACCTGCTCGACCTCGGCGACCTTTTCAACTTCTGCGACCTGAGCACCTTTACCCAAAACATCCCCATTGAGTGGGTAGCCTCTGCGCTGGATCTTTCCAGTCAGGCCACCATTCGCCGACGTCGCTTGCCTGCTGACCAGGTGCTTTGGCTGGTGCTCGGCATGGCGCTGTTTCGTGACGAACCCGTTCACGAGGTGGCCAGACGCTTGAACATTTGCGCCCAAGGCCTGGCCTCCGACCACCTGTTGGCCCGTAGCGGTGTAACCGAAGCTCGAAAGCGGCTCGGCGCCGATCCTGTTGAGTGGTTGTTCCGCAAGACGGGTACCCAATGGGGTGCAGAGCGCTATAGCGGTGACGCCTGGCACGATCTGCAGGTGTTCGCGGTAGACGGTGCGCTCTTGCGCACTGCGGATACGCCCGAGCTTCGGGATCACTTCGGCTCGGGAAATACTTCGACCGACCGCCAGACACCGTTTCCCATGATGCGTCTTGTGGCGTTGATGAATGTACGCTCGCACTTGATTCTGGATGCGCAATTGAGTCCCTACCGGCGCAGTGAAATGCGCTTGGCCGATGAGTTCCTGCAACAGATCCCCAACCACTCGGTGACGCTGTTCGATAAAGGGTTCTGGGGGGCTGAAATGCTGTCGAGCCTGAGCAAAGCCGGGATCAACCGTCATTGGTTGATCCCGGCCAAAAAAGGCATGGTCTGTGAGGAAGTGGCCCGTTACGGCCAGCACGACCGTTTGGTGCGCATGAAAGTCTCGCCGCAGGCTAGAAAGCGCATTCCGACTCTTCCAACGCACTGGGAAGCCCGCGAAGTCAGCTATGAAATTCAAGGCAAGCTAAAAACCGTCATGACGTCGTTGCCGGCCGATACCTACAACACCAAGGCGGTTGCCAGGCTTTATCAGGAGCGCTGGGAAATTGAATTGGGCTTCAGGGACATCAAGAGCTCGATGCAACAGAACGCAGTGACCTTGCGCAGCAAAAAAGTCGATCTGGTCTATCAGGAGGTATGGGGACTCTTGCTGGCTTACAACGTAATTCGTCGGGAAGCCAGTCAGGCGGCGGTGGCGTTTGGTCGAGCGCCATCGGACATCCGTTTCAAACCGGCCTGCCAGTACATCGCAGTCCAACTGATCGTCATGGCAGCGGCTAACCCGGTTTCAGCGACCGGGAGACGATTGGCAGAGTTGAGGGCAGGTATCGGAGGATTGTTTCTGGACCACCGCCCCAGGCCTTCGAGGCCAAGGACGGTGAAGATCTCAAAGACCCGGTTTCCAGTGGACCGTAAGGCTGCTCCGCTTAAGTGAACAGCATTACGGCACAGGGCCGGGGTTTCTTTGCATCCTTACAACCTTAAACCAGCGCAGCGATCGCGGCGTTGAAAGTATTGCTTGGGCGCATGGCCTTGCTGATCAGCTCGGCATTGGCGTGGTAGTAACCGCCGATGTCTACTGGCTTGCCCTGAACGGCGTTGAGCTCGGCAACGATGGTTGCTTCGTTCTCGGTCAGGGTCTTGGCCAGTTCGCCGAACTGCGCTTGCAGTGCAGCGTCTTCGGTCTGGGCAGCCAGGGCTTGAGCCCAGTACAGCGCCAGGTAGAAGTGGCTGCCGCGGTTGTCGATGTTGCCGACTTTGCGCGATGGCGACTTGTTGTTGTCCAGGAACTGGCCGGTGGCCTGATCCAGAGTCTTGGCCAGCACCAGCGCTTTAGGGTTGTTGTATGTAACACCCAGGTGCTCAAGGGAAGCGGCCAGGGCCAGGAACTCGCCCAGGGAATCCCAGCGCAGGAAGTTCTCTTCCAGCAGCTGCTGAACGTGCTTTGGTGCCGAACCGCCGGCGCCGGTTTCGAACAGACCGCCGCCGTTCATCAGCGGAACGATCGACAGCATCTTGGCGCTGGTGCCCAGTTCCATGATCGGGAACAGGTCAGTCAGGTAGTCGCGCAGTACGTTGCCGGTCACCGAGATGGTGTCCTTGCCTTCGCGGGTACGGCCCAGAGTGAAGGCCATCGCGTCGACTGGCGACATGATGCGAATGTCCAACCCTGCGGTGTCGTGATCCTTCAGGTAAGCCTGAACTTTCTCGATCACTACACCGTCGTGGGCGCGCATTGGGTCCAGCCAGAAGATCGCCGGAGTTGCGCTTGCGCGAGCACGGTTGACGGCCAGTTTGACCCAGTCCTGGATCGGCGCGTCTTTGGTCTGGCACATGCGGAAGATGTCGCCGGCTTCAACCGACTGTTCCAGTAGCATGCGGCCAGCGCCGTCGGAAACCCGAACTACGCCATTTGCCTTGATCTGGAAAGTCTTGTCGTGGGAGCCGTACTCTTCGGCTTTTTTCGCCATCAGGCCAACGTTTGGCACGCTGCCCATGGTGGTCGGATCGAAGGCGCCGTGCAGCTTGCAGTCTTCGATCACCGCCTGGTAGATGGTGGCGTAGCAGCGATCCGGGATCACGGCCTTGGTGTCGTGCAGCTGACCGTCAGTGCCCCACATTTTGCCGGAGTCACGGATCATGGCCGGCATCGAGGCGTCGACGATAACGTCGCTCGGCACGTGCAGGTTGGTGATGCCTTTGTCGGAGTTGACCATGGCCAACGACGGACGAACGGCGTAGACCGCCTGGATGTCCGCTTCGATCTGCGCTTGTTGCTCGGCCGGCAGGGCTTTGATGCGAGCGTACAGATCGCCGATGCCGTTGTTCAGGTTGAAGCCGATCTGTGCCAGCACGTCAGCGTGCTTGGCCAGTGCGTCTTTATAGAACTCGGCAACGATCTGGCCGAACATGATCGGGTCGGAGACCTTCATCATGGTGGCTTTCAAGTGAACCGACAGCAACACGCCTTTTTGCTTGGCGTCTTCGATCTCGGCAGCGATGAAGCTGCGCAGAGCGTTTTTGCTCATGACCGCGCAATCGAGGATCTCACCGGCTTGTACGGTGGTTTTTTCTTTCAGGACGGTGGTGGTGCCGTCTTGAGCGATCAGTTCGATTTTGACGGCGTCAGCGGCGTCGATCAGGGCAGCTTTTTCGCTGCCGTAGAAATCGCCGGTACTCATGTGCGCGACGTGGGACTTGGAGTCCGCAGCCCAGGCGCCCATTTTGTGCGGGTGCTTGCGCGCGTAGTTCTTGACCGACAGCGGTGCACGACGATCGGAGTTGCCTTCGCGCAGTACCGGGTTCACGGCGCTGCCCTTGATCTTGTCGTAACGCGATTTGGCGAGCTTGTCGGCGTCGCTGGTCACGGTTTCCGGGTAGTCAGGCAGTGCGAAGCCCTGGGCTTGCAGTTCCTTGATCGCGGCTTGCAGTTGCGGAACCGAAGCGCTGATGTTCGGCAACTTGATGATGTTGGCTTCAGGCGTAACGGCCAGGTCGCCCAGTTCGGCGAGGTGGTCGGCTACGGCTTTGTCACCCAGTTGCTCGGGGAAGCTGGCCAGAATGCGCCCTGCAAGAGAGATATCGCGGGTTTCCACGGCGATATCAGCGGAGGCGGTGAAGGCCTCTACGATAGGCAACAGTGAATAGGTGGCGAGGGCGGGAGCTTCGTCGGTGAAGGTATAGATGATCTTCGAGCGGGTGGGCATATTCGGATTAACTCTCTCTTCTTTGCTAAGCGTGCGCGGAAACTCGAGGGGCGCCGGGTAAGCGCGTTCGTTCAAAGTCGTCCATGAGCCGAATGTCGAGGTTTCTTCGCGGTGATGTTGGGTGCATCGGTCGAGCGTCAAGCGGGTGAACTGCGGTAACAGTCCGGCTTTTTCGGGCCCAAAGCCTCGGCTACTTATTCAGTTGCAGGAGAGGTCGGCCGTCGTGACTCTGTGGTCAGCGGGCGGCATTATACATAGGTAGCTGGCAATCTGCCGATGGTTCATATGCAACGATTCTCGTCCATTGGTCTAAAGGTCGCAGGGGCGAGTGGGGCGTAGAGTCTTGCACCGTGCTTGAGTTTGGCGCTTTTCCCTTTGCTTTCAGGCTTGTACGTCGCGAACTGTGCAGCTTTGCGGCAGATGGATGGAACATAGGGTTTGCGTGCCGATTTAACTGGGGTACGCTCGAACGAAGCCAGATGTTCAATCCAAACAATGGAGTTCAGCATGGGATACAAGAAGATTCAGGTTCCAGCAGTCGGCGACAAAATCACCGTCAACGCGGACCATTCTCTCAATGTTCCTAACAACCCGATCATCCCCTTCATCGAAGGTGATGGTATTGGCGTTGATATCAGCCCGGTCATGATCAAGGTTGTCGATGCTGCTGTTAAGAAGGCTTACGGCGGCGAGCGCAAAATTTCCTGGATGGAAGTCTACGCCGGGGAGAAAGCGACTCAGGTTTACGATCAGGACACCTGGCTACCTCAGGAAACCCTGGACGCGGTCAAGGATTATGTGGTTTCCATCAAGGGCCCTCTGACCACGCCGGTCGGTGGCGGCATCCGTTCCCTGAACGTGGCCCTGCGTCAGCAACTCGATCTTTATGTCTGCCTGCGTCCTGTGCGCTGGTTCGAAGGCGTGCCTAGCCCGGTCAAGAAGCCAGGCGACGTTGACATGACGATCTTCCGTGAGAACTCCGAAGACATCTACGCCGGTATCGAGTGGAAAGCCGGTTCGCCGGAAGCGACCAAAGTCATCAAGTTCCTTAAAGATGAAATGGGCGTCACCAAGATCCGTTTCGACGAAAACTGCGGTATCGGCATCAAGCCGGTTTCGCTGCAAGGCACCAAGCGTCTGGCGCGCAAGGCGTTGCAGTATGTGGTCGACAACGACCGCGACTCGCTGACCATCGTGCACAAAGGCAACATCATGAAGTTCACCGAAGGTGCCTTCAAGGAATGGGCCTACGAAGTGGCGGCTGAAGAGTTCGGCGCGACCCTGCTCGATGGCGGTCCGTGGATGCAGTTCAAAAACCCGAAAACCGGCAAGAACGTTATCGTCA
Organism: Pseudomonas sp. LB3P25; assembly: GCF_054897985.1. Classification (NCBI taxonomy): domain Bacteria; kingdom Pseudomonadati; phylum Pseudomonadota; class Gammaproteobacteria; order Pseudomonadales; family Pseudomonadaceae; genus Pseudomonas; species Pseudomonas sp. LB3P25. The sequence continues at coordinate 2,458,996 of NZ_CM142711.1, forward strand.
AAGACGCCATCGCTGACGCCATGCTCCAGCAGATCCTGCTGCGCCCGGCCGAATACGATGTGATCGCGACCCTGAACCTGAACGGCGACTACCTCTCTGACGCCCTGGCGGCGGAAGTGGGCGGTATTGGTATCGCACCGGGTGCCAACCTGTCTGACACCATTGCGATGTTCGAAGCGACCCACGGTACTGCGCCGAAGTACGCTGGCAAGGACCAGGTCAACCCGGGTTCTCTGATCCTGTCCGCAGAGATGATGCTGCGTCACATGGGCTGGACCGAAGCGGCTGATCTGATCATCAAAGGCACCAACGGCGCGATTTCGGCCAAGACCGTGACCTATGACTTCGAACGTCTGATGGAAGGCGCGAAACTGCTGTCTTCGTCTGCGTTTGGTGATGCGCTCATCTCGCATATGTAAGCCGCATATGTAAGCGAATCGGCATTAAAAAAACCGCCTTCGGGCGGTTTTTTTATGACTGGATGACGGGTTGCGTCAGCTCGACACTGTTTCCTGTTGGGTGGTAGGTGCGGTCTGTTCCTTCTCGATAGCCGCAGACGTAATCTTCACTGCATGCAACCCTTTGGGTCCCTGGACGATCTCGAAGTTTACGGCTTGCCCGGCCTTGAGGGTCCTGTATCCGTCCATTTCAATGGCCGAATAGTGGGCAAAGAAATCAATAAGATGACCGTCTTCGTCACGGCCTTCTCTGGCGTCGGTGTTAATGAAACCGAATCCCTTGGCATTGTTGAACCATTTCACCTTACCGACTGACATACCCATATCCCTCTGCAACAGACTCCATCACTGGAGTATCATCCAGTTCATCCGCAGTCATTTCCTGGAAATAAGATTGACTCCGCGGACCTTTTTTACCCACTGTGGGCTCTATTGGTTGTAACACCGTTTTCCCGATAGTCAAGCTGACCGGGCAGTCGGAGTTGAAATCGTCCATAGCCGCCCCCACCACTGTATTTGCACAACTGACGAACCTTTCTTTCCATGCATGCAATCAGCCAGATTCGACTAACATTCAATCAGGATCGCCCTGATTCACACGACGACGATTCCGCAGGCATTGCTGTTCAGGAGGCAAAGCCTGCTTTACAGGCGCCGCCGATGTACAAGGTGGTTTTGTTCAATGATGACTACACACCGATGGATTTCGTCGTCGAAGTGCTCGAGGTGTTTTTTAACCTGAATCGCGAGCTGGCGACCAAGGTCATGCTGGCCGTCCACACAGAAGGACGGGCAGTATGTGGAGTGTTTACCCGCGACATCGCCGAGACTAAGGCCATGCAGGTCAACCAGTACGCCAGGGAAAGCCAGCATCCGCTACTCTGTGAAATCGAGAAGGACGGTTAATCGCCGACCACTTGGGTATGAGGTGAAGCTATGTTAAACCGCGAGCTCGAAGTCACCCTCAATCTTGCCTTCAAGGAGGCACGGTCGAAGCGTCATGAGTTTATGACCGTCGAACACCTCCTGCTGGCCCTATTGGACAATGAGGCTGCCGCCACCGTTTTGCGTGCCTGCGGCGCAAACCTCGACAAACTCAAGCACGATCTGCAGGAGTTCATCGACTCCACCACGCCATTGATCCCCCTTCATGACGAGGATCGTGAAACCCAGCCAACCCTGGGCTTCCAGCGTGTACTGCAACGTGCTGTCTTTCACGTACAGAGCTCGGGCAAACGCGAAGTGACTGGCGCCAACGTACTGGTCGCGATCTTCAGTGAGCAAGAGAGTCAGGCAGTGTTCCTGCTGAAACAGCAGAGCGTTGCGCGTATCGATGTCGTCAACTACATCGCTCACGGCATTTCCAAAGTGCCGGGGCATGGCGATCACTCTGAAGGTGAACAAGATATGCAGGACGACGAGGGCGGTGAGTCTTCTTCTTCAGGCAATCCTCTGGATGCTTATGCCAGCAACCTCAACGAACTCGCGCGCCAGGGTCGAATCGATCCATTGGTAGGCCGTGAGCTGGAGGTTGAGCGGGTCGCGCAGATTCTGGCGCGTCGTCGCAAAAACAATCCGCTGTTGGTGGGCGAGGCGGGCGTGGGTAAAACCGCGATTGCCGAAGGCCTGGCCAAGCGCATTGTCGACAACCAGGTGCCGGACCTGCTGGCCAACAGCGTGGTTTATTCCCTCGATCTGGGGGCCTTGCTGGCCGGGACCAAATACCGCGGCGATTTCGAGAAACGCTTCAAGGCGTTGCTCAATGAGCTGAAAAAACGTCCACAGGCGATCCTGTTCATCGACGAAATTCACACCATCATTGGTGCGGGTGCCGCGTCCGGTGGCGTCATGGATGCCTCGAACCTGCTCAAGCCGCTGCTGTCGTCGGGTGATATCCGTTGCATCGGCTCGACTACGTTCCAGGAATTCCGCGGGATCTTCGAGAAGGACCGTGCTTTGGCTCGGCGCTTCCAGAAGGTCGATGTGTCGGAACCTTCGGTGGAAGACACCATTGGCATCCTGCGCGGCCTGAAGGGTCGTTTCGAAGCGCATCACAACATCGAATACAGCGATGAAGCGTTGCGTGCGGCGGCTGAACTGGCCTCGCGCTACATCAATGACCGGCACATGCCGGACAAGGCCATCGATGTCATCGACGAGGCGGGCGCCTACCAGCGTTTGCAGCCAATCGAGAAACGTGTGAAACGCATCGAAGTGCCTCAAGTCGAGGACATCGTCGCGAAAATCGCGCGGATTCCGCCTAAGCACGTCACCAGCTCCGACAAAGAGCTGCTGCGTAACCTTGAGCGTGACCTGAAGCTGACAGTATTTGGCCAGGATGCCGCGATCGACTCGTTGTCGACCGCGATCAAACTGTCCCGTGCCGGCCTCAAGTCGCCTGACAAGCCTGTCGGTTCGTTCCTGTTCGCAGGGCCGACCGGTGTCGGTAAAACCGAAGCGGCGCGTCAGTTGGCCAAGGCCTTGGGCATCGAGCTGGTTCGCTTCGACATGTCCGAGTACATGGAGCGCCACACCGTATCGCGTCTGATCGGTGCGCCTCCAGGCTATGTCGGGTTCGACCAGGGCGGTCTGCTGACCGAAGCCATCACCAAGCAGCCTCACTGCGTGCTGTTGCTCGATGAGATCGAGAAGGCGCATCCGGAAGTCTTCAACCTGCTGCTGCAGGTTATGGACCACGGTACGCTGACCGATAACAACGGGCGCAAGGCGGACTTCCGTAACGTGATCGTCATCATGACGACCAACGCCGGTGCCGAAACGGCCGCTCGCGCTTCGATCGGTTTCACTCATCAGGACCACTCGTCCGATGCGATGGAAGTGATCAAGAAGAGCTTCACGCCAGAGTTCCGCAACCGTCTGGACACCATTATCCAGTTTGGTCGCCTCAGTCATGAGGTCATCAAAAGCGTGGTGGACAAGTTCCTTACCGAACTTCAGGCGCAGCTGGAAGACAAGCGCGTGCAGTTGGAAGTGACCGATGCTGCGCGTAGTTGGCTGGCAGCGGGTGGCTACGATACGGCGATGGGTGCTCGACCAATGGCGCGTTTGATTCAGGACAAGATCAAGCGTCCGCTGGCGGAAGAGATCCTCTTTGGCGAATTGGCCGATCATGGTGGGGTGGTTCACATCGATCTCAAGGATGGCGAGCTGACCTTCGACTTCGAGACCACGGCTGAAATGGCCTGACAATTACCGCAACAAAGCCAAAAGGCGCCGGGAGGCGCCTTTTGGCTGTCTGTCAGTCATGCACTGACCCCTGTGGGAGCGAGCCTGCTCGCGAAGGCGCCGGCACATTCAATATCAATGCAAACTGACCCACCGCCTTCGCGAGCAGGCTCGCTCCCACAGGGGGTCGTGTTGATCCATCAAATTCCAGACAAACAAAAACGCCCGGCATAAACCGGGCGTTTTGTATTGACTTGATTAGCGAGCGCGGTAAGTGATGCGCCCTTTGCTCAAGTCATAGGGCGTCAGCTCGACGCGCACTTTGTCACCGGTAAGAATACGGATGTAGTTCTTGCGCATCTTGCCGGAGATATGCGCGGTTACGACGTGCCCATTTTCCAACTCCACACGAAACATGGTGTTGGGCAGGGTGTCGACGACAGTGCCTTCCATTTCGAAGCTGTCTTCTTTCGACATGCAGTAAAGCCCTCGGTGTCCAATGAATGGCCCGGTGCAACTGCGCCAGGCAAAAGCGGCGTGCATTGTGCCCGAAAAATGGGGTTTAAGCCAAGGGGTTTACGGCTTGCTCTAGTTCAGGATGACCCAGCGCTGATTAATCAGCAGTTCGATAGGACGATATTGAGTCTTGTAACTCATCTTTTTGCAGTTTTTGATCCAATAGCCCAGATAGACGGCTTCCAGCCCCAGACGCTGAGCCTCGGCGATTTGCCAGAGGATCGCGTAACGCCCCAGGCTGCGGCGTTCTTCGGTGGGCTCGTAGAAGGTGTAGACCGCCGACAGACCGTTCGGCAGCAAGTCAGTGACGGCCACCGCCACCAGTCGTCCTTCGAGGCGGAATTCGTAGAATCGGGAAAACGGCAGGTCACGTACCAGGAACGTCGCAAATTGATCGCGACTCGGCGGGTACATATCGCCATCGGCGTGACGCTGTTCGATATAGCGCTGATAAAGGTCGAAATACTCTTCGCTGAACCCTGGCCTGGCCGGGCGTACCTTCAAGTCGGCATTGCGCTTGAAGATGCGTTTCTGCTGGCGGTTGGGCTCAAATTGCGCCACAGGGATGCGCGCCGGTACGCACGCATTGCAATTCTGGCAATGAGGCCGGTAAAGATGATCGCCGCTACGACGGAAACCCATTTCAGACAGGTCTGCATAGACATGCACATCCATGGGCTGACTAGGGTCGAGAAACAGGGTCGTGGCCTGCTCCTCGGGCAGATAACTGCAAGAGTGGGGCTGAGTGGCATAAAACTTCAAACGCGCCAACTCGGTCATGATCAACCCTCGGGAATAAGCTTTGATTTGGGGGCGTTCTCAATGAGTTTCTCCGCCGCGTTGTCGCCTTAAAGCGGGCCAGGCAAGGCGCAGGCCGCTGGGAATGGTGTTCCCCTTCCAAGGCCTGCAACGCAGCCTGGCCCGTTTTAAGGCACAACCCGAAGGGCCGGGCCTGCTGTTGCGCAGGGCTGCGTTGCTCGAAGCTTATTTGGAATGACCAAACTACGCTTCTCGCGTCTTGCCCTGCGCAACAGCAGACCCGGCGCGGCGGCGAAACTCATTGAGAACGCCCCCTAAGTGTAAGCCAAGCGCGCCAAAGTCGCTCAGCAAACCCAGGTTGCGCGGCTGGGTTGGTCCAGATGCTGCGCAAGGTAGTCGGCAAACTCGCTGCGTGGAATCGCTCGGGCGCCGAGGCTGTGCAGATGGTCGGTAGGCATCTGGCAGTCGATCAGCACAAAGCCTGAGTCTTTCAGATGTCGGATCAGTGTGGCAAAGCCATATTTCGAGGCGTTGTCGGCGCGGCTGAACATGGACTCGCCGAAAAACAACTGACCCATCGCCAGGCCATAGAGCCCGCCGACCAGTTCGCCCTGGTCCCAGACTTCCACCGAATGGGCGTACCCGCGCCTGTGCAGCTCGAGGTAGGCGTTCTGCATGGCTTCTGTGATCCAGGTGCCGTCGGCGTAATCCCGAGGCGCGGCGCAAGCGCGGATGACCGCGGCAAAATCCTGATCAAAGGTCACTTGATAGCGTTGCTGGCGCAGCAGTTTGTTCAGGCTGCGCGAGACATGCAGTTCGTCGGGAAACAGTACGGTGCGTGGATCCGGCGACCACCAGAGAATCGGCTGCCCTTCCGAGAACCACGGAAAACAGCCGTGGCGATAGGCTTGAATCAGACGATCGGCGGACAGGTCACCGCCCGCGGCCAACAGCCCGTTGGGATCGCGCATGGCTTTTTCCAGGGGCGGGAAGGTCAAGGTATTGCGTTGTAACCAAGTCAGCATGGCATCCGGGCTTGCAGAAGGGGAGGGCAGTGGTGGCCGGGTGGGCCCACCGTGAAGTGTGCCGTCAAACGACAGGAATGTCGTCGAGATACTTTTCGGCGTCCAGCGCGGCCATGCAGCCGGCCCCGGCAGACGTTACGGCCTGGCGGTAAACATGATCGGCCACGTCGCCGGCGGCAAATACGCCTGCGATTTCGGTGCTGGTAGCATCGCCTTCGCTGCCGCCCTTGACCAGCAGATAGCCGTCACGCATTTTCAGCTGGCCCTCGAACAGGTCGGTGTTGGGCTTGTGGCCGATGGCGATGAACACGCCGGCCAGCGCCAATTCACGGGTTTCGCCCGTGTGGCTGTCCCGCAGGCGGGCGCCGGTCACACCGCTGGCATCACCCAGCACCTCATCCAGATTCTGGTTCCAGTGCAGGCGGATATTACCTTTGGCGGCTTTTTCGAAGAGCTTGTCCTGAAGAATCTTTTCCGAGCGCAACTTTTCGCGCCGATGAATCAGGTGAACTTCCTTTGCGATGTTTGACAAATACAGCGCCTCTTCAACTGCCGTGTTGCCGCCACCCACGACCGCGACCACCTGATTGCGGTAGAAGAAACCGTCGCACGTCGCGCAGGCCGACACCCCTTTGCCGGCAAATGTCTCTTCCGATGGCAGTCCCAGGTATTGCGCCGAGGCGCCGGTGGCGATAATCAGCGCGTCACAGGTGTATGTGCCGCTGTCGCCGATGAGTTCGAAAGGGCGCTGTTGCAACTTGGCGGTGTGGATGTGGTCGTAAACGATCTCTGTGTGAAAGCGCTCGGCGTGTTTTTGCATGCGTTCCATCAGTACCGGCCCGGTGAGGCCTTCGACATCGCCGGGCCAGTTGTCGACTTCGACGGTGGTGGTGAGCTGGCCACCTGCCTGTATGCCGGTAATGACAACGGGGTTGAGGTTGGCGCGGGCGGCATAAACGGCTGCGCTGTAACCGGCGGGGCCGGAACCCAGAATGATCAGGCGGGAATGCTTCGTTTCGCTCATAAAAACACCTCATAAGCCTTTGTCACAAAAGAGAATGCATGCTCAAATTGAACCGTGTGTAATGTGCTGTTGGCTATGCTACACCTTGGGTTTCAAGCATGGCATCGGACGAACAAACCCGTACAATGCCTGCCTGTTACAGTGCTTGTAATAAAATAAGCGCTGCGCGCCGTGTTTATAAAAACCGGAGCGTAGTGTTAAAAGTAGTCCCAGTTACACCTGTTATCTTTTTTACCTGCCTGGATTGGGCAGTTTTTTATAGTCATTCAACAGATGGACGCGCCATAGGCGCAGGAAAAGAAGCGTTTTGAAGAAATCCACCGCAGCACCAAAAACAGTCGTTCCGCTCTGGCGCCAGCAATTGCACTACCGGCTCAAGGAAGGTGCATTGATCGCCATTGGCGGCTTGTGCCTGTTCCTGATGATGGCCTTGTTGACCTATGGCAAGGACGATCCGGGCTGGAGCCATAACAGCAAGATCGACGATGTGCAGAACTTCGGCGGACCGGTCGGCTCCTACAGCGCCGATATCCTGTTCATGGTGTTGGGTTACTTCGCCTACATCTTCCCGCTGTTGCTGGCGATCAAGGCTTATCAAATCTTCCGCCAACGCCACGAGCAGTGGGAGTGGAGCGGCTGGCTGTTCTCCTGGCGCCTGATCGGCCTGGTGTTTCTGGTGCTCTCGGGCGCGGCACTGGCCCATATCCATTTCCACGCCGCGACCGGTCTGCCGGCTGGCGCTGGCGGCGCCTTAGGCGAAAGTCTCGGTGATCTGGCCAGGAACGCCCTGAATATTCAGGGCAGTACACTGTTGTTCATCGCGTTGTTCCTGTTCGGCCTGACGGTGTTCACCGACCTGTCGTGGTTCAAAGTGATGGACCTCACCGGCAAGATCACCCTCGACTTGTTCGAACTGTTCCAAGGCGCGGCCAATCGCTGGTGGGCCGCCCGCACCGAACGCAAGCAACTGGTCGCCCAACTGCGTGAAGTCGACGACCGCGTCCATGACGTAGTGGCGCCGACCGTCACCGACAAGCGCGAGCAAGCCAAGGTCAAGGAGCGCCTGATCGAACGTGAGCAAGCCCTGAGCAAGCACATGTCCGAGCGTGAGAAGCAGGTGCCGCCGGTGATTGCCCCGGCACCGCCCAAGCCAGCGGCGCCCAGCAAACGCGTGGAAAAAGAGAAACAGGCGCCGTTGTTTGTCGACAGCGCCGTCGAAGGCACCTTGCCGCCGATCTCGATTCTCGACCCTGCTGAAAAGAAACAACTCAATTATTCGCCTGAATCCCTGGCTGCGGTCGGCCATTTGCTGGAAATCAAACTCAAGGAATTCGGCGTCGAAGTCTCGGTGGATTCGATTCACCCAGGCCCGGTCATTACCCGTTACGAAATCCAGCCAGCGGCCGGCGTCAAGGTCAGCCGCATCTCCAATCTGGCGAAAGACCTGGCACGTTCCCTGGCCGTGACCAGCGTACGTGTGGTCGAAGTGATTCCGGGCAAGACCACCGTGGGTATCGAAATTCCTAATGAAGATCGCCAGATCGTGCGCTTCTCCGAAGTGCTGTCGACCCCTGAGTACGATAACTTCAAGTCGCCGGTGACTTTGGCCCTGGGCCACGACATTGGTGGCAAACCGGTCATCACCGATCTGGCGAAAATGCCTCACTTGCTGGTAGCCGGTACGACGGGTTCCGGTAAATCGGTCGGTGTGAACGCAATGATCCTGTCGATCCTGTTCAAGTCTGGCCCGGAAGACGCCAAGCTGATCATGATCGACCCGAAAATGCTTGAGCTGTCGATCTACGAAGGCATTCCGCACCTGTTGTGCCCGGTCGTGACCGACATGAAGGACGCGGCCAACGCCCTGCGCTGGAGCGTGGCGGAGATGGAGCGTCGCTACAAACTGATGGCGAAAATGGGCGTGCGTAACCTGTCGGGCTTCAATGCCAAGGTCAAGGAAGCCCAGGATGCCGGCACGCCGCTGACCGATCCGCTGTACAAGCGCGAAAGCATTCACGATGAAGCGCCGCTGCTGACCAAGCTGCCGACCATCGTTGTGGTGGTGGACGAATTCGCCGACATGATGATGATCGTCGGCAAGAAGGTTGAAGAACTGATCGCCCGTATCGCCCAGAAGGCCCGTGCTGCCGGTATCCACTTGATCCTTGCGACCCAGCGTCCGTCGGTTGATGTAATCACAGGCCTGATCAAGGCCAACATTCCGACCCGTATGGCGTTCCAGGTGTCGAGCAAGATCGACTCGCGGACCATCATCGACCAGGGCGGCGCCGAGCAACTGTTGGGCCACGGTGACATGCTTTACATGCCGCCGGGCACCAGTCTGCCGATTCGTGTCCACGGTGCCTTCGTGTCCGATGACGAGGTTCACCGGGTGGTCGAAGCCTGGAAACTGCGCGGCGCGCCGGAATACAACGACGAGATCCTCGCCGGTGTCGAAGAGCCGGGTAGCGGGTTTGAAGGCGGCAGCGGTGGCGACGAAGACAGCGAATCCGACGCGCTCTACGACGAAGCGGTGCAGTTCGTGCTGGAAAGCCGTCGCGCGTCCATCTCTGCGGTTCAGCGCAAGCTGAAAATCGGCTATAACCGCGCCGCACGCATGATCGAAGCCATGGAAATGGCCGGGGTCGTGACGTCCATGAATACCAACGGTTCGCGTGAAGTCCTGGCTCCGGGCCCGGTACGCGACTGAATTGATTGAAACGCGGTGGCGTAATGACGCGCCATCGCACCCCCACGAATGTTATGAGGACTCCCATGCGTCTTATCCGCATGCTGTTGCTGCCGGTTTTGGCTTTGACCACGCTCTCGGCCCACGCCGATGACAAGGACGTGGCGCGTCTGACCCAATTGCTGGAAAAATCCCAAACCCTCACCGCCCATTTCTCTCAGCTGACCCTCGACGGCAGCGGCACGCAGTTGCAGGAAACCGCAGGTCAAATGTCCTTGCAGCGTCCTGGCCTGTTCTACTGGCACACCGATGCACCGGCCGAGCAAGTCGTGGTCTCCGACGGCAAGAAGGTGACGCTGTGGGACCCGGACCTGCAACAGGCCACCATTAAGACGCTGGATCTGCGTCTGAGCCAAACTCCGGCATTGCTGCTGTCCGGTGACGTGTCCAAGATCAGCCAGAGCTTCGCCATCAGCGCTAAGGAAGCCGGTGGCGTGATCGACTTCACCTTGAAGCCGAAAACCAAGGACACCCTGTTCGACAGCCTGCGCCTGTCGTTCCGCAATGGCCTGGTCAATGACATGCAGATGATCGACAGCGTCGGTCAGCGCACCAACATCCTGTTCACCGGCGTGAAGGCCAACGAGCCGATCCCGGCATCCAAGTTCAAGTTCGACATCCCCAAGGGTGCCGACGTGATCCAGGAATAAATCGCAAGACCTGTGGGAGCGGGCTTTTGTGGCGAGGGGATTTATCCCCGTTGGGCTGCGGAGCGGCACCAAAATCTGCAGTCGCGGTTTATCAGTTACACCGCATGCAATGTTTTACGACTGCTTCGCAGCCGAACGGGGATAAATCCCCTCGCCACAGGTACCAGCTCTTGCCACAGGATTTTCGCCAGGTATGAGTACTGCGCAATAAGTGAGGTTTCAACAGTAGTGATGGACCTGTTTCGCAGTGCCCCGATCGCTCAACCTTTGGCAGCACGCCTGCGTGCGGCCAATCTGGACGAGTACGTCGGTCAGGAACACGTGCTCGCTCGCGGCAAGCCTTTGCGCGAAGCCCTGGAGCAGGGTGCCCTGCACTCGATGATTTTCTGGGGCCCGCCGGGTGTGGGAAAAACCACATTGGCGCGGCTGCTGGCGGAAGTCTCGGATGCGCACTTCGAAACGGTTTCGGCGGTACTGGCCGGCGTGAAGGAAATCCGTCAGGCGGTGGAAATCGCCAAGCAGCAGGCCGGGCAGTACGGCAAGCGGACCATCCTGTTCGTCGATGAAGTGCATCGCTTCAACAAGTCTCAGCAGGATGCGTTCCTGCCATATGTCGAAGATGGCACGCTGATTTTCATCGGCGCAACCACTGAAAACCCTTCGTTCGAACTCAATAACGCGTTGCTCTCCCGGGCGCGCGTCTACGTACTCAAAAGCCTCGACGAAGCGGCCCTGCGCAAGTTGGTGCATCGCGCGCTGACCGAAGAACGTGGCTTGGGCAAGCGGCAACTGACCCTCAGTGATGAAGGCTTCCAGATGCTGCTGTCGGCTGCCGATGGCGATGGCCGGCGTCTGCTCAACCTGCTGGAAAACGCCTCGGACCTGGCTGAAGACAACAGCGAGATCGGCGTCGACCTGCTGCAAAGCCTGCTCGGTGATACCCGCCGGCGTTTCGACAAGGGCGGCGAAGCGTTTTACGACCAGATCTCTGCACTGCATAAATCGGTGCGCGGTTCCAACCCGGACGGCGCGTTGTATTGGTTTGCGCGAATGATCGACGGCGGTTGCGATCCGTTGTACCTGGCCCGGCGCGTGGTGCGCATGGCCAGCGAAGACATCGGCAATGCCGACCCCCGCGCCTTGAGCTTGTGCCTGGCGGCGTGGGAAGTGCAGGAGCGCCTTGGCAGCCCCGAAGGCGAATTGGCGGTGGCCCAGGCCATCACCTACCTGGCTTGCGCACCGAAAAGCAACGCGGTGTACATGGGGTTCAAAGCCGCGATGCGCAGCGCCACCGAACACGGTTCGCTGGAAGTGCCGCTGCACCTGCGCAACGCGCCGACCAAATTGATGAAGCAACTGGGTTATGGCGACGAATACCGTTACGCGCACGATGAGCCAGACGCTTACGCCGCTGGCGAAGACTATTTCCCGGAGGAACTCGAGCCACAACCGTTCTATCAGCCAGTGCCGCGTGGCCTGGAGTTGAAGATCGGCGAGAAGCTCAATCACCTGGCCCAACTTGATCGCCTCAGCCCCCGACAGCGGAGAAAATAGTGATCCCTTTGATCGTTGCCGTTTCTGTGGGCGGTATCGCCGGAACGCTTTTACGCTTTGCCACGGGGAACTGGATCAACGCTAATTGGCCGCGGCACTTCTATACCGCGACGCTGGCCGTTAATATCGTGGGCTGTTTGCTGATCGGCGTTCTATACGGTCTGTTTTTAGTACGCCCGGAGATACCGATTGAGGTACGCGCTGGGTTGATGATCGGCTTCCTCGGGGGGCTGACGACTTTTTCATCCTTTTCACTGGATACGGTGCGCTTGCTCGAAACCGGGCAAATGCCGCTGGCCTTCGGCTATGCTGCGATCAGCGTATTCGGCGGGCTGCTCGCCACCTGGGCTGGCCTGTCCTTGACCAAACTTTGATAACGAGAGACCGACATGCTCGATTCCAAACTGTTACGTAGCAACCTTCAGGACGTAGCGGACCGCCTGGCATCCCGTGGCTACACACTGGATGTTGCGCGCATCGAAGCGCTGGAAGAACAGCGCAAGACCGTCCAGACCCGCACCGAAGCACTGCAGGCTGACCGTAATGCGCGCTCCAAATCCATCGGTCAGGCCAAGCAGCGTGGCGAAGACATCGCGCCGCTGATGGCCGACGTCGAGCGCATGGCGAACGAGTTGAGTGACGGTAAAGTCGAGCTGGACGGGATCCAGACCGATCTGGACTCGATCCTGCTCGGCATCCCGAACCTGCCGCACGAATCCGTGCCAATCGGTGATGACGAAGACGGCAACGTCGAAGTGCGCCGCTGGGGCACCCCGACCGCGTTCGATTTCCCGGTTCAGGATCACGTGGCCCTGGGCGAGAAGTTCGGTTGGCTCGACTTCGAAACCGCCGCCAAGCTGTCCGGCGCCCGTTTCTCCCTGTTGCGTGGCCCGATTGCTCGACTGCACCGCGCTCTGGCGCAGTTCATGATCAACCTGCACACCAGCGAACACGGCTACGAAGAGGCCTACACGCCTTATCTGGTTCAAGCGCCGGCGCTGCAAGGCACGGGTCAGCTGCCGAAGTTCGAAGAAGACCTGTTCAAGATTACTCGCGAAGGCGAAGCCGATCTGTACCTGATCCCGACCGCCGAAGTGTCGCTGACCAACATCGTGGCTGGCGAAATCGTCGACTCGAAACTGCTGCCGATCAAGTTCGTCGCCCACACCCCGTGCTTCCGCAGTGAGGCTGGTGCCTCGGGTCGCGATACGCGCGGCATGATCCGTCAGCACCAGTTCGACAAGGTTGAAATGGTCCAGATCGTTGAACCGTCAACTTCGATGGAAGCGCTGGAAGGCCTGACTGCCAACGCTGAAAAAGTCCTGCAATTGCTCGAGCTGCCTTATCGCACTATTGCGCTGTGCACCGGTGACATGGGCTTCAGCGCGGTCAAGACCTACGACCTGGAAGTGTGGGTCCCGAGCCAGGACAAATACCGCGAGATTTCGTCGTGCTCCAACTGCGGCGACTTCCAGGCCCGTCGCATGCAAGCGCGTTTCCGCAACCCGGAAACCGGCAAGCCTGAGCTGGTGCACACCCTGAACGGTTCCGGCCTGGCGGTCGGTCGTACGCTGGTGGCGGTGCTGGAAAACTACCAGCAGGCCGACGGTTCGATCCGTATACCTGAAGTACTGAAGCCTTACATGGGTGGCCTTGAGGTCATCGGCTAAATGGACTATCTGCCGCTGTTCCATAACCTTCGCGGCAGTCGTGTCTTGGTCGTCGGCGGGGGGGAGATTGCCTTGCGCAAATCCCGCCTGCTGGCCGAAGCCGGTGCGCTGCTGCGGGTGGTCGCACCTGAAATCGAACCGCAACTGCGCGAACTGGTTGCCGGCAGTGGTGGCGAGTGTTTGGTGCGAGGCTACGTTGAATCGGACCTGGACGGTTGCGGGCTGATCATCGCCGCCACCGACGACGAACCGCTGAACGCGCAAGTTTCCGCCGATGCTCATCGGCGTTGCGTGCCGGTCAACGTGGTGGATGCGCCAGCCCTGTGCAGCGTGATCTTCCCGGCGATCGTCGACCGTTCTCCTTTGATCATTGCGGTCTCCAGCGGCGGCGATGCGCCGGTGCTGGCGCGGTTGATCCGCGCCAAACTGGAAACCTGGATTCCTTCCACCTACGGTCAATTGGCCGGTCTGGCGGCGCGTTTTCGCAGCCAGGTCAAACGCCTGTTCCCGGATGTGCAGCAGCGTCGGGCGTTCTGGGAAGATGTGTTCCAGGGCCCGATTGCCGACCGGCAACTGGCCGGGCAGGGTGCCGAGGCTGAGCGCTTGATGCTGGCGAAAATTGCCGGTGAAGCGCCGAATGCAACGGGCGAAGTCTATTTGGTGGGCGCCGGCCCGGGTGATCCCGACCTGCTGACCTTCCGTGCTTTGCGTCTGATGCAGCAAGCCGATGTGGTGCTGTATGACCGCTTGGTAGCGCCAGCTATTCTGGATTTGTGCCGTCGCGATGCCGAGCGGGTTTACGTCGGCAAGCGTCGCGCCGATCACGCCGTGCCGCAGGATCAGATCAACCAGCAATTGGTGGATTTGGCCAAGCAAGGCAAGCGGGTCGTGCGGTTGAAGGGCGGTGATCCGTTCATCTTCGGTCGCGGCGGTGAAGAGATCGAAGAACTGGCGGCCCATGGCATCCCGTTCCAGGTCGTGCCGGGTATCACGGCCGCCAGCGGTTGCGCGGCGTATGCCGGGATTCCGCTGACGCACCGCGATTACGCGCAGTCGGTGCGTTTTGTCACTGGGCACTTGAAGGACGGTTCCACCGATTTGCCGTGGGCCGACCTGGTCGCGCCGGCGCAAACCCTGGTGTTTTACATGGGGTTGGTGGGTTTGCCGATCATCTGTGAACAGTTGATCAAGCATGGTCGAGCGGCGGACACACCGGCGGCGTTGATCCAGCAGGGCACCACGGTCAATCAGCGGGTGTTTACCGGCACCTTGGCCGATTTGCCAAGTCTGGTGGCGGAGCATGAAGTGCATGCGCCGACACTGGTGATCGTGGGTGAAGTGGTGCAATTGCGCGAGAAACTGGCGTGGTTCGAGGGCGCTCAGGCGCAGGTCTAGAGACCGAGTCGCCTCCTTCGCGAGCAGGCTCGCTCCCACAGGGGATTTGTGAACGACACAAATCAAATGTGGGAGCGAGCCTGCTCGCGAAGGGACCTTGAGACCTGAATAAATCTTAAGCCCTGCGCCAAACTCCTTTCCCGCTCAACCGCTCGCGATCATGCGTCGCTGTGAAATCCAGCGCCGGCCCTTTCGGCACGATCCCGGTCGGATTGATGGTCTTGTGGCTGCCGTAGTAGTGATTCTTGATGTGCTCAAAATCCACCGTCTCGGCAACCCCCGGCCACTGATAAATTTCCCGCAACCAGTTCGACAGATTCGGATAATCGGCGATCCGCCGCAGGTTGCACTTGAAGTGGCCGTGATACACGGCATCAAAGCGAATCAGCGTGGTGAACAGCCGAATGTCTGCTTCCGTCAGGTATTCACCGACCAGGTAACGGTTCTCGCCTAACAACAACTCCAGCCGATCCAGCTCGGCAAACACATCATCGAACGCTTCTTCGTAAGCCTTTTGCGACGTGGCAAACCCTGCCCGATACACGCCATTGTTCACCGCCGGATAAATCCGTTCGTTCAGCGCGTCGATCTCGCCCCGCAGCGGTGCGGGGTAGAAATCCAGGTCATTGCCCGTCAAGTCATCGAAGGCGCCATTGAACATGCGGATGATCTCCGCCGATTCATTGTTGACGATGCGATTCTGCTGTTTGTCCCAGAGCACCGGCACGGTGACACGGCCGGTGTAGTCGGCGGTATCGGCGGTGTAGCGCTGGTGCATGAAATTGAAATGATCGAGCTTGTCCCCGGTCGATCCGAGGTTCTGATCGAAGGTCCAGCCGTTTTCCAGCATCAGCCAACTGACCACCGACACGTCGATGAGGCTTTCGAGGCCTTTTAGTTTGCGCAGGATCAGCGTGCGGTGAGCCCATGGACAGGCGAGGGACACGTAGAGGTGATAACGACCGGCCTCGGCCGCAAAGCCACCGACACCTGTCGGGCCAGGTTTGCCGTCGGCGGTCAGCCAGTTACGACGCTGCGCTTGTTCACGCTGGAACGTGCCGTCCTTACCGCTTTCGTACCACTGGTCATGCCAGCGACCTTCAACTAACAAACCCATGTTCAAGACTCCTCAACCAATAAGCGTTGGAGAGGAGTCTATTCGCATAGGTTCGATAAAAAAGCGCAAAGGTTGGGCGCTTATGATCGGTTAAATCGATTTATCCCGAGCGTCCCAATACTGCTGGGCGGTTTCGAAGGCGTGTTCGCGAGTTTGACCGAGGCCGCGCAAGGCCAGGGCCATGGTCGAGATCAGCGCCATTTGCGGATAGCTGTCGACTACATCGCCACGCCACACCGCTTTGAGATGTTCGGGATCGAGCGTGGCCGGTTTGACATGGCGCTGGCTCGAAAGCTGAGGCCATTCCTCATCCCAGCTTTCACCACCTGTGGTGCCGTACAAGTGGCTGTCGGCGTCGGGGTTGATCTCGATTTCGCCGCCGTCGCCTTTCACCACGATCGCGGTGTCGCCGAGCAAACCGCTGGCATCGCGATGCACAGCCTGGTACCCGGGGTGGAAAATGCTTTGCAGGCCACAGCGAGCGCCCAACGGATTGAGAATCCGCGTCAGGGAATGGATCGGCGAGCGCAGGCCCAGGGTGTTGCGCAGGTCGATCATCCGCTGCAGTTGGGGCGCCCAATCCACCAGCGGCATGAAGGCCAGGCCACCGTTATCGAGCGCCACACCCACCTGCTGCCAGTCGCGGCACAACGGAATCTTCAACTCATCCAGCAATTGTTCGCTATAGAGCCGACCCGCCGTGTGCGTGCCACCGCCGTGCATGAAGATCCGCACGCCGTTCTGCGCCAGGCACTTGGCCGCCAGCAGATACCACGGCAGGTGACGCTTCTTGCCGGCATACGTCGGCCAGTCCAGATCGATGGCCAGTGCCGGCGGATTCAGACGTTCGCGCAACGCTTCGGTAAAACCCGCCATCTCCTCGGCACTTTCTTCCTTGTGCCGCAACAACATCAGGAATGCGCCGAGCTGGGTGTCTTCGACCTTGTGGTCGAGCACCATGCCCATGGCTTCGCGGGCTTCTTCGCGGGTCAAGTCGCGGGCGCCGCGTTTGCCTTTGCCGAGGATGCGCACGAACTGGGCGAACGGGTGTTCGGCGGGTGTTTCGAGGGTCAGCGCTGGGTAGTCGGTCATAAGCAATTCGTCGGTTTGGGCAGGCCCGCCAGTTTCGCGGCGAGTTTGGCAGGGGTGCCTTTGAACAATCGGTTCAGGTGCAGGCTGTTGCCCTTGTCCGGGCCCAGCTTCAGCGCGGTGTACTTGATCAGAGGACGGGTGGCCGGGGACAGCTGGAATTCAGCGTAGAAACTGCGCAGCAGTTCGAGGATTTCCCAGTGTTCGGGGCTCAACTCGATGTCTTCGGCAGCTGCCAGGGCGCTGGCCACCTCAAAGGACCAGTCGCTCAGTTCTACCAGGAAACCGTCCTTGTCCAACTCGATGGCGCGTGCGCCGACCGTCAGGGAATTCATAGCCAACTGTTGACCTTGTCGTAGTGAATCGACAGCTCGACGAAGGCGGGGTAATCGATGGCCTTGGCCGTGTCAGGAATCTCCAGCGCGCGAGCCTGGGCGTCTTCGGCCAGTACAAACAGTTTCAGATTACGGGCGTTCAGCGCATTGAAAGGCGCGGTGCCTGGTTGCAAGGCATAGGCCGCGTCGCCAGTCAGCAGCAGCGCATCGTCAGCGCCCATCAAGCGCAGGCAACTGGTCAGGCGATCGTCGCCGAACGGGGAATGAGACAACACATGCAAAGTCGACATCAGAGGGTGATCACCTGGTCGTAACGGTCAATAAGTGCGGTGATTTCGTGAGCGGCCAGCACCTGGGCTTCTTCGAGCGACAAACTGCTCGGGTCCAGGCCGCGTTCAGCGGCGCTGTCGCCACAGACGAACAGGTCTTCGACACCGAATATCGGCAGGGCTTGCAGGTTGGCGCTCAGGTCTTTCTGCTGGAGGGCCTTGGCATTCTGCTTCGCGGCGAGCTGGAACACCCCGTCATCGAGAAACAGCAGGCCGATCGGCAGATCAAAGGCGCCGCCGGCCAGCACGATGTCCAACGCTTCCCGCGCACTCGGCCCGGACCAGGGCGCCTGACGGCTGATAATCAGCAAGGATTTAGGCATCTCACGCGCCTCCGAAACAGATCAGGCGGTCAGCGTCCTGCACCGCGTCATGCAATTGGCCCAGACCAGACAATTCCCACGGCGCGCCCACTGCAACGGCTTCACGCTGATAGCGCCCGGCTTCTTCTTCGTTCAACACGCCACGACGCAGGGCCGCCGCGATGCACACGACGCCGTCCAGTTGATGCTCGGTGACGAAATTGCGCCATTGCCTGGGCAAGTCCTGCTCATCCTGCGGCGTGACCACGCTGCCGGAGGCGTTGTAGACGCCGTCCTGATAGAAAAACAGCCGGACAATCTCGTGCCCGCCGGCCAGCGCGGCCTGGGCGAACAGCAAGGCGCGGCGCGAGGAGGGCGCATGGGCGGCGGAAAACAGCGCAATGGCGAACTTCATGACGGACTCGATCAGCAAAACTGCGGCCATGATAATGCTTTATGGCCGGGGCGGCTAAATGGGTTTTCCCTTGGGACCGAGTCGCCCCCTTCGCGAGCAGGCTCGCTCCTACAAGGGATTTGTGTCGCACATAACATTGAAGTCCACCGCAAACCCCTGTGGGAGCGAGCCTGCTCGCGAAAGCGGCCTGTCAGGCGACATCAATGCTGAACGTGATAACCCGCTTAGCGCGGCATATACCCCAACTGCCAGCGCCGCGGGATTTTCAGCGACAGCAGCCCGACCGCGCCGGCCAGCAGACCGCTGACAAACAACGCCCTGAGCCCCAAATGATGTTCCAGCACGGCGCCGAGTACTGCGCCGGCAAACATTCCGGTCCAGGGAATCAGTTGCACGCGCCAACCGTTGCGCCGTTCGCCGAGCATCCAGCGTCCCAGCCCACGGCCAAAGCGCGACAGGGCGCCAGTGACGTAAGTCAGGCCGACCGGCAGGCCGTTCACTTCTTCCACCGCGGCATTGAGCATGCCCATGGCGATGATCGCCGCCAGCAGCGCTGGCAATTGCGCGTCGTAGGGCCAGGCGGCGGCGCCGCAGAGCAGCGTGGCGATGCACAGCAGCAAGGGCAGTGCGCGGCGACCGCCGAGGCGACTGACGACAATGCCCAAGGCGTTGCCGACGATGAAGGTGCCGACGAGGATCACCAGGCGCAAGGTCAGGCCCAGGTCGCCGTCGCTGATGGCGACGGCGAGGCGGGTGGTGTTGCCGCTCATGAACGAGACGAAATCGCCGCTGGCCATGAAGCCGATGGCGTCGGTCATGCCCGCGAGCACCGAGAGGCTGGCCACCAGCGACATGCCAATGCGTCCACGCCATTTGCGGGTATGCAGATGGCCTGGACTGGCGCGGTCAGTTGAGAGGGATGGCAACATCAGCGAAGGTCGTCCTCACGTAGCGACCGGCATGGTCACTTACTCAATCCATATAACTCGCAATACTCCAGCCAGTCCATGCCGGCCATCTCGGCCACTTCCTTGTGCACTTCCATGCGCTGTGCCTGATAGTCCTCGGCCGTCGCGGCGGTCAGTTGCAGCGTCAGCTCCCAGGCAAATAATCCCAGGCGCTCGGCCTCGGCTTCGAAGGCTTCATGCAAGCGTTCGTCGCGGTACTGCGCCGCGGTCTCGCCCTTGGCCTGAGCCAACAACGGGTTGAGGTTGTCGAGTTCGACGCGCAGTTCAGGGCGCTCATCGAGAAACCTCTTCAGCGCTTGCTCGTGTTGCTGTTCGGTTGCCGCCATGGTCGCTCCTTGAGGCTGGATTACGAAGACTGCTTCTTGCTGGCCTTGGCCGCTGCTGCCAGGCATTCGAGGGCAAACTGCTCGGGATACGTCATTTGAATCGGCGTGGTTTCACCTTTGACGGTTCTTTCGCCGTCGAGGATGTAACGAATCCGCTTGTCGGTGACGCCAATTCGCTTGGCAATCCAGGACGGCGTCTGACCGATCTGGCTGATCAGCTTGTCGGCATATTCAGCGGTCGGTTTGTAATATTCGGCGTTGGGTGTCATGACCTTTCCAGAAAATAAGCCCGGAAAACGGGCGATGCGGTGTTAATGGCGCGACAGGGTGCGCGAATCGTCACTCGGTGTCGCGGTATAAATGAAGTAAAGCAGAACGATACGCCGTGCCGCGGTGATACAGTCCGCTTTTTCTTGATGAGCAAACGCAATGCGAATTCTGATGGTGGCGCTGGCCGTAACGTTGCTGGCCGGTTGCGCGGGCTCGGTGATGGACGACGCCCGCACTGGAACCCCGTACAAAACCCTGACATCGGACAAACCGGAAAAAGTCGTCGCCCAGTGTGTGCAGTTTTCCTGGCAGGACGAGGCGGTGTTCGGGGTCGATGCTGGCGCGTATTTGCAGCCGGGGAAGAAGGGCGGGTCCACCGTTTACACGCGCTCGGCGGAGTCTTTTGTGGATGTGACGACCGACGCATCCGGTACGGTGTTGAGTTATTACGCGCAGCATGACGACTTTGTCGCCAAGCGCCGACTGGCGGCGCTCGCGACCTGCCTTTAAGGCCGACGCAGTACCCAATGTGGGAGCGAGCCTGCTCGCGAAGGCGGTTTGTCATTCAATATGGATGTTGATTGACCCACCGCCTTCGCGAGCAGGCTCGCTCCCACATTTGTTCGGTGTCGATCAGTTGATCAGGCGTTTCTGGAAAAAGAAGCGCTTGTGGCCCGGCGGGTAGTCAGCGATCTGGCCTAACTCGCTGTAGCCGAGCTTCTTGTAAAACTCCGGCGCCTGGAAGTCGAAGGTGTCGAGCCAGATCCCCACGCATTCCTTCTCTCGCGCCAGCTCTTCGGCCATCTGCATCAGCTTCGTGCCCATGCCCTGTCCCCGGGTCTGCTCCGGCACCGACAGCAGGTCGATGTACAACCATTGGTAAAACACTCGACCGTGAAGCCCACCGAGAATCTCGCCGCTTTCGTCACGCACCAGCAAGGCAATGGGTTCCTGCGTCGAGACGCCGGCTTTTGCGGCGTTATAGGCGCGCAACGGCAGCAGGATCGCCTGGCGCTCTTCATCCGTGGGGTTTTGCGACCGTTCGATTCGCAGGGTCATCAGCTATTTCCTTATGGCCAGGGTGGAAAACAATTCCAAGCCTATCGCGGCAACGGGTCGTTGTTCCAGCCCTCAGGTGGAACCGTCGTTCGGGCGCAGATGTCTAGCCTAAACAGCGTCATTCCAGAACGCGGCCAATGAGGACAATCCGTGAACATTTTTGAAGCACTGCGCGAAAGCCACGACCGCCAACGCACCTACGCCGATGCGCTGGTCCAGACCAGCGGCGACACCCCCGAGCGGCTCGAGGCTTACAAGCAGCTCAAGTCCGAACTTCAGGCCCACGCAACCGCTGAAGAGCGGCATTTCTACATCCCGCTGATGGAGTTTGATAATGGCGTCGACCTCAGCCGCCATGCGATTTCCGAACATCATGAGATGGACGAAATGATGGAAGTGCTGGACGAGACCGAGATGTCCAGCCCGGCCTGGCTGGCGACCGCGAAGAAGCTCGCCGAGAAGGTTAATCACCACCTGGAAGAGGAAGAGCAGAAGTTCTTCCAGATGGCCGGCAAGCTACTCGACGACCAACAGAAAGAGACGCTGGCGGGGCAATATGTGAAGGAATACAAGGCTCAGCTTTCTTAGCGCGAGGCTTTCGTTTTCGCCTAACATGGGCGCCTTCAGACGAAAAAAGGGATGCGTTGTCATGTCGAATACGGCCGAGCGGGTCAACCTCATCGAGTCTCAGGTGTTGTCCCAAGACTGGTACTTGCTCAAAAAAATCACCTTCGATTACCTGCGCAACAACGGCGAATGGCAACGCCAGACCCGCGAGGTCTACGACCGTGGCAACGGCGCGGCGATCCTGCTGTTCAACCGCGAGAAGAAAACCGTGGTGTTGACCCGGCAATTCCGGTTGCCGGTGTTCGTCAACGGCCACGATGGTCTGCTGATCGAAGTGGCGGCAGGGCTGCTCGAAGGTGCGGCGCCTGAAGAGCGCATCCGCGAAGAAGCGGAGGAGGAAACCGGTTATCGCGTGCACCACGTGCACAAGGTGTTCGAAGCCTATATGAGCCCCGGCTCGGTAACCGAAAAGCTGCACTTCTTCATCGCTGAGTACGATGCCGCTTCTAAGGTCAGCGATGGCGGCGGACTGGAGGAGGAGACCGAGGAACTGGAAGTGCTGGAGTGGAAGTTCGATGATGCACTTGAGGCGTTTTATCGCGGGGAAATCTGCGATGCGAAGACCATCATGCTGTTGCAGTACGCGGCGATGAAAAACATCTTCGCCGCAGGCTAATCAATGTAGCAGTTGTCGAGCCCGCGAGGCTGCGTCCGGCTGCGAAGCAGTCGTAAAACCATTCACTGCGCTGTTCCGGATAAACCGTGGCGCCTGAGTTTGCGACTGCTGCGCAGTCGGACGCAGCCTCGCGGGCTCGGCAGCTGCTACAGGTCGCGTTACGGCTGATCAGAACAAATCGCCTGTCCTGCCGGCCCCCGACCATTCGCATCCTTCCAGCGTCAGCAGCCGTTCCTTCGCCTCAAGCCCACCGGCAAACCCGGTGAGTTTCCCCGAAGCACCAATCACCCGATGGCACGGCGCAACAATCGAAATCGGATTTTTGCCATTCGCGGCGCCCACCGCCCTCACTGCACTGGGATTGCCGATCTGCCAGGCAATCTCGCTGTAGCTGCGGGTCTCGCCAAACGGAATGGTCAGCAACGCCGTCCAGACCTTCTTCTGAAATTCCGTCCCGGCAAAATCCAGTTCCAGGTCGAAACGATTGCGCGTGCCCGCAAAGTATTCCCGCAGCTGCTGAGCGGTGCGCATCAGGATGGGATTATCCGGCGCCTCGCGCATCGGCCCAAGCCGCACACGGTCGGGTTTGTCGTTTTCCCAGAGGATGGCTGCCAGTCGCGAGCCGTTCGCGACCAGCTTCAACTCGCCCACCGGAGAGGCAAGGGTGATGTAGGTGTAACTCATGCCGGTGGACTCCGTAAAAGTGCTGAGCAGAGGCCAAGCATACTGCCTCGACGGGGAGGCGCAATACGCAATCCCAGCCATACTTGCCTCTGCTCTTAAAGCCTTCCCTCTGTTTTTTACAGAGCCCAAAAACAAAAAGAGACCGACTCATGAAGTTCGAACCTTTTGCCAAATCGCTGATTGCGACCTCATTGGCGCTCAGTTGCCTCAGTGCTTACGCGGCCTCCGTGGCGCCGGTCGCGGCCGAAAACGGCATGGTCGTCACCGCCCAGTATCTGGCCAGTCATGTGGGCGTCGATGTGCTCAAGAACGGCGGCAACGCCGTCGATGCCGCGGTAGCGGTCGGTTACGCGCTGGCGGTGGTTTATCCCGCGGCGGGCAACCTGGGCGGCGGCGGTTTCATGACCATTCAGTTGGCCGACGGGCGCAAAACCTTCCTCGACTTCCGTGAAAAAGCACCGCTGGCCGCCACCGCCGACATGTACCTCGACAAGGAGGGCAACGTCGTCCCTGACCTGAGCACCCGTGGGCACTTGGCCGTTGGCGTGCCGGGCACCGTGTCGGGCATGGAACTGGCGCTGAAGAAATACGGCACCAAACCGCGCAAGGAAGTCATCGCCCCGGCGATCAAGCTCGCCGAAGACGGTTTTGTGCTGGAGCAGGGCGATGTCGAATTGCTGGAATACGCCACTGACGTGTTCAAGAAGGACATCAAGGATTCCGGCTCGATATTCCTGAGCAACGGCGAGCCGATGCAAGTCGGTCAGAAACTGGTGCAAAAAGACCTCGGCAAGACCCTGCGGGAAATCTCCGAGAAGGGCGCCGACGGCTTCTATAAAGGCTGGGTGGCCGATGC
The DNA here is from genome assembly GCF_054897985.1 of Pseudomonas sp. LB3P25. Taxonomy (NCBI): domain Bacteria; kingdom Pseudomonadati; phylum Pseudomonadota; class Gammaproteobacteria; order Pseudomonadales; family Pseudomonadaceae; genus Pseudomonas; species Pseudomonas sp. LB3P25. Next base: position 2,482,975 of record NZ_CM142711.1, read on the forward strand.
CATCGTCACCGCCAGTCAGGCCAACAAAGGCATCATCACCCAGGCCGACCTCGACAAATACAAGACCCGCGAACTGGCCCCGATTGAATGCGATTACCGCGGCTACCATGTGGTCTCGGCACCGCCGCCCAGCTCCGGCGGGGTGGTGATTTGCGAGATCATGAACATTCTCGAAGGCTATCCGATGAAAGACCTGGGCTATCACTCGGCCCAGAGCATGCACTACCAGATCGAAGCGATGCGTCATGCCTACGTGGACCGCAACAGCTACCTGGGCGACCCGGATTTCGTGAAGAACCCGATCGCCCATCTGCTGGATAAAAACTACGCCACCAAAATCCGCACCGCCATCGACCCGCAAAAGGCTGGTGTGTCCCGCGAGCTCAAACCCGGCGTAGCGCCACACGAAGGCAGTAACACCACCCATTACTCCATCGTCGACAAGTGGGGCAACGCGGTCTCGGTGACCTACACCTTGAACGACTGGTTCGGCGCCGGCGTCATGGCCAGCAAAACCGGGGTCATCCTCAACGACGAAATGGATGACTTTACCTCGAAAATCGGCGTGCCAAACATGTACGGCCTGGTGCAAGGGGAGGCCAACGCCATCGCGCCCGGCAAGGCACCGCTGTCGTCCATGAGTCCGACCATCGTCACCAAGGACGGCAAAGTGGTGATGGTCGTCGGCACCCCCGGCGGCAGCCGCATCATCACCGCGACCTTGCTGACCATGCTCAACGTGATCGACTACGGCATGAACATCCAGGAAGCGGTCGATGCACCGCGTTTCCACCAGCAGTGGTTGCCGGAAGAGACCAATCTGGAGACCTTCACCACCAGTCCTGATACGGTAAAGATGCTCGAAAGTTGGGGGCACAAGTTTGCCGGGCCACAGGACGCCAACCATGTGGCGGCGATTCTGGTCGGCGCGCCTTCGCTGGAAGGCAAACCGGTCGGCAAGAACCGTTTCTATGGGGCGAACGACCCACGTCGTAATACCGGGTTGTCGCTCGGTTATTGAGGCAGATCTGAGGCCATCCCGATTCTTGAGGGTGGCCCCCGATCCCCGTAGCAGCTGTCGAGCCTGCGAGGCTGCGTTCGAGCGCGAAGCGGTCGTAATCCAGCGAATGTGGTCTACCTGAATGATCGCGGTCAACCGATTTACGACTGCTACGCAGTCGAACGCAGCCTCGCAGGCTCGGCAGCTGCTACACGTTAAAAGGGGAACGGATTCTAATTCCGTTGCCGATTCACCGACCCATCAAGGACGGGAACTCATGGCTACTGCACTGCTAATCATCGACGTCCAGCACGCCTTGTGCACTGGCGAGTACGAGTGTTTTGAGATCAAGCGCGTCATCAAGAACATCAACGGCCTCAGTACCAAGGCTCGCGAAGCAGGCATCCCGGTCATCTTGATTCAACACGAAGAAGAGGGCGACCTGCTGCAATACGGTTCCGAAGGCTGGCAGCTGGCGGACGGACTGGAAACGTCACTCCAAGACCTGCGCGTGCGCAAAACCGCCCCGGATTCGTTCTACCAGACCAACCTGCTGCAATTGCTGAAGCATCACGACGTTGACCGCCTGATCATCTGTGGCCTGCAAACCGACTATTGCGTCAATGCCACCGTCCGCCAGGCCCTGAACCTGGGCTCTGACGTGGTGCTCGCTAGTGACGCGCATTCCACCGTCGACAACGGCAACCTCGCCGCCGAAGAAATCATCGCCGAGCACAACACTGCCCTGGCGCACTTGACGGGGCCCGTGGCGCGGATCGACGTCATGCCGACCAACGAAATCCGGATCTGAAACTACACCGAACTTGTGACGAGGGGCTTCTGTCGTTGGTGCTTACGCTGCCCCGAAAATGTCGATCAATTCAGTCAGAAAAGCACTCACCAAATCACGCTGACGCGCCGAATGCCTGACCGCCGCATGAAAGCCGACCTCATAGCGCAACAGCTCAGGATTCAGCGGATGCAGCTGTCCCAGCTGTTCATGCTTAGCCGCATAGTGCTGCGGCAGAAAGCCCAAATGCTGGCCCGACAGAATGAGCAAGGCTGCGCCGTCCATGCTGTCGGTAAGCACCGTCAATCGTTCAATCGAAGCGGGCGCCGACATTTCCGGCAAGGGATGGCTGGGCCATACCCAGTCGTAATCGCTGACGTCATCCCGGGTCAGTTCGCCCACTTGCTCAAACAGCGGATGAGTCGGGGCGCAATAGGCGATCTGGGTTTCCTGGAATAACGCAAAGTAATCAATGTTGGGCAGTCGGTGCCAGAAATAGCCGATCGCCAGATCGATATGGCCGTTGATGATCTTCTCTTCCAGCAGCGATGACGACAGCTCCGTGAAATGGAAATACAGCCCCTCATGTCGGGACCGTAAACGCGCAATGGCCAAGGCGATTTTCTTGTTGGCCACCGGATCGATTTGACCGAGCAGGCCGATGTTGATGTTGCCCGACACCTTGCGATTGATGTGTTGGACTTCCACCCGAAACCCCTCGGCAGCCGCCAGTAACCGACGGGCCGCCTCGACAAACTGGCTGCCCTTGGGCGTCACCGAAAATCCGCCGCGCCCGCGTTCGCAAAGACGAAACCCCACCCGCGCTTCCAGCGTCGCCAATTGCGCACTGATGGTGGGTTGAGTGGTATTGAGCGCCGTTTGCGCGGCCGAAATCCCGCCCGCCTCAACGACGGTCAGAAACACCCGGATCAAACGCAGATCCAGCTCCGATACAGTTCCCAGCATGCGTACCCCCCGATACTCACTCACATAGACGTGGATCTATGTAAACAGTGTGCCTGCGATATTTTACAGCCCTGATCAACGCCCTACATTGCAATGAAACCGGCGCTTTGCCCATAAAAACAACAATCACCAGCATAGGAACACTCGTATGTCAGGGTCCCCTCATTCTGCGCACGCCCTCGAGGCGAGCAGCGGGTTGGCCATCGAAGGCCACTCGATCGATTACATTCCGGAAAACGAACGTCACGCCAAGCTCAGCAGCCAGGGCCCTTTCTGGTTTCTAGGCAACTTCCACTTCTTCACCATCTCCATCGGTTTTGTCGGCCCAAGCCTTGGCTTGTCGGCGTTGTGGACGATGTTGGCCGGTGCGCTGGGCATCATGTTCGGCACCATTTTCATGGCATTTCATGGCTCTCAAGGTCCGGAGATGGGCCTGCCGCAAATGATCCAGTCGCGTGCGCAGTTTGGTTATCGTGGGGTGATCCTGGCGTTGATGGCGACGATGTTTGTGTTCGTCGGTTTCAACGTGGTGAACATCTCGCTGATCATGAACGGCCTCGAACATGTGTTTGGCATCGATCCGACCATCGTCGCCATTGCGGTGGTGCTAATCGGCGCGCTGCTGTCGATCTACGGCCACGACCTGATGCACAAAGCCTTCAAGTGGGCGTTGCTGGCCACGTTGCCGCTGTATGCGCTGGTCACCATCGCCTTGATGTTCGGTGCGGGGCAGGAGGGTGTCACCCCGGCGACCGACCTGGGTTTCAGCTGGGTGGCCTTTGCTACGCTGTTTGCCATTGGCGCGAGCTACAACATTTCCTATGCGCCTTATGTCTCCGACTATTCCCGTTACCTGCCGAAAAACACCAGTCGGCCAAAACTGATCGCCGCCGTATTCATCGGCGCATCGTTGTCGGGCGGCTGGATGATCGGCCTCGGGGCCTGGCTTGCGCAGCAGTTGAAAGCGGCGGATGCGCTGGTGGCGCTGAACCAGGTTGGTTCTTCGATGATTCCAGGCCTGGGCAATGTGTTGGTGATCGTCTCGGTGGCGGGCTTTCTGCCGATCATCGCGCTCAACACCTACAGCGCCATGCTGACGTTGCTGACAGGTGTCGACTCGATCAAAAAAATCACACCAACACCCCGCGCCCGAGTGATGTCGATCTCCGTGATCAGCGTCATTCTGTTGACCTGTGTGCTGTCGATCAAAGGCGACGGCATCGCGCTGTTGAACACCTTCCTCGTGCTGCTCCTGTACTTCCTCGTGCCCTGGACCGCGGTCAATCTGGTGGACTACTTTTTCGTGCGCAAAGGCCGCTACGCGATCCCGCATTTCTTCACGCCAAAGGGCATTTACGGCGCCTGGCAATTTCGCGGCATCGTCTCGTACCTGATCGGCTTCGCGGCGATGGTGCCGTTCTTTTACATCTTTGATGCGGCGGCGGGCAAAGAGGTGTTCGTCGGGCCGCTGGCGCGGATGCTTGAGGGCGTGGACATCGCCTGGCTGGTTGGCCTGGTGGTCTCGGGCCTGACGTATTACCTCCTCAGCCGTTCGATAGACCTTGAGTACGAACGCCGGATCATCGACTCGATTACCGAGAGCGACATTGTTTCCATGGCTCATCAGTCTGTGGAGGCGGGGCGTTGAACAGCGCAAAAAATACGGTAGTCGCCTGCTGTCAACTGGCGCCGAAAATAGGCGACCTCGCTTACAACCGCAAACTCACCGAACGAGCGATTCGCTCGGCGGCTTACCAGGGTGCCCACGTGGTGGTGCTGCCCGAACTGGTCCAGAGCGGCTACTTGTTTGCCGACCGCAGCGAAGCCCTGTCCCTGGCGGAAACCGCTGAAGGACCGACCTTGCGTCTGTGGACGGCGTTGGCCCGGGAACTGAACATCGTGGTGGTGGGTGGATTCTGCGAGCGGTTAGCCGACGATGTACTGGCCAACAGTGCGGCGATGATCGATGCCCAAGGCCTGCGCGCCGTGTACCGCAAGGCACACCTCTGGGATGGCGAGAATGAAATCTTCAGCGCCGGCAATGAGGCGCCGCCGGTTGTAGAAACCGTTCATGGACGGATCGGCATGCTGATTTGCTACGACCTGGAATTCCCCGAGTGGGTGCGACTCCCGGCGCTGGCCGGTGCGGACCTGCTCTGCGCTCCGGTCAATTGGCCCGATGGGCCACGGCCGCAAACCGAGCGTCCGGCTGAAGTCGTGCGAGTCCAGGCCAACGCCTCGGTGAACCGAATGTTCATCGCGGCGTGTGATCGGCATGGTCATGAACGTGGGGTCAGTTGGGTGCAGGGCTCGGTGATCGTCGATGCCGATGGCTACTCTGTGGCAGGGCCGGCGGAGCAGGGGGGCGAGCAGATTTTGTTGGCGACGCTGAATCTTGCCGAGGCGCGGAATAAGCGGATCAGTGCGCGTAATGATTTGCATCGGGATCGGCGGTCGCAATTGTATGGGTTGAATAGTGTGGTTGAGTATCTACGTGGATGTTCGAATGGCACTTGAAATCGAGACCGACCCCATAAGCTCGTCGATAAAAGGAGCCTTCTGTGCGTAATCTCAGTCAGTTAAGCAATTTCAGTCGCGACACTCTTTGTAGCAGCTGCCGAGCCCGCGAGGCTGCGTTCGGCTGCGAAGCAGTCGTGAGTCCGGCTGACGCGGTATGCCTGACGTACCGCAATGACTGATTTTACGACTGCTACGCAGCCGAACGCAGCCTCGCGGGCTCGGCAGCTGCAGATCGCGTTACGGCTTAACTGACCCTCGCATGACATTGTCTCGGGAGGATACGTTTCGATGTTGCGCAACCTCGACCAGGAGGTCGATCTCTGGCTTGGCTGCGAGCTCGGGAACGGCGGTGCTTGCAAACGCCTTCAATCTGCCATTTGGCGCTCAGGAAGAGCGTGGGCCAGCGAGTGTCATAGGGGGGAATCTTGCTCGTCAGCGCCATGGTACTTTTTCCTTGTATCCGTAGGCTTGGCAACACGGAAACTCCAAGACCGCGCTTGCAGCCGGTCGCGCAGGGCGGCAATCGACCCTTTGTCGCCTCCCGACGGATCACACCTTTTAGGGTCTCTACTTCTAGTTAGGCCCTATATGAAGCAGAGGGGAGCGCGATGAGCAACGAACAAGTGGCACCTGAGACGAAAGGGGTTACGGTGCAGTTACTTGCAACGATTGACCTTGGTCCTGAGATCGAGGGTATGGCAGGACGCCAACTTAGAATGCGTAGGGTGACCATCGAGCCTGGAGGCGTCTTCGGTCCGATACACAACCATAAAGACCGACCAGGCACCGTCTACATATTGCAAGGAACGATCACTGACCATCGAAATGGCGTCGCCACGGACTATGGGCCGGGAGTGGGCTGGCCCGAGGATAGAAACACCACACACTGGCTTGAGAACAGAGGCACGATTGCGGCGGTGGAGATCTCGGTCGATATTGTCAGGCAAGCGTAAGCTCAGGCCCGGATTCCACGCCATCCGCAGTGGCCGTTGCCGCGGGAACTTCAGGGTACTGGCCAGGTCAACAGGGGCCCTGTATCGGCGATGCCGAGCAGCGCTGGTGGCCTGTTTTACGGCAGTGCCGTCCTAGATCAGCCGAGTCCGCCCCCTGATGCCAACCAAGAGTTTTCTGCCGGGTCTCATCCTGGCGTTCTGCGCCGTCGCGTCGCTTTGCTCGGTTGCTGCCGAGCGAAGAGCGCCCTCGCAAAGTAACAGCGCATCAACCACCCTGATCGAAACCGCCTCGCGGCAGTATGAAAATGGCCAGTTGGACCAAGCCGCTGCCACGCTGGAGCGTGCCCTGCATATCCAGCCGAACAATCCCGCGACGCTGCATTACCTCGGTGTGTTGCGTCTTCAGCAGGGGCAGTACCAGCAGGCTGAAACGTTGGCGGCGCGCTCGAACATGCGGGTTGGTCGCAACGTCGAGTTACGCAACCGCAACTTCCAATTGATCCAGGCGGCGCAGCAGGCCAAGGCTTCGAGTACCTCACCCAACGCCAAAGAGGACCTGGTCGCAGTACAGAAGGGGCTCGAAGAGGAGGCCCAAAGGCGCCGCGCAGCAGAAATGGCCGCTGCTGAACAATCCACTCCGGACACTGGGCGCTACGCTGGCGACTTCGCTCGCGCCAAGGCAGAGTGGGTATCGGATTCGCCGACGGCTGGCAGGCCACGGCCCGAAGGAGAATTGCCAGTGGCTTCCGTCGAGCCAGAGCCCGCGTACGATGAGGTTGCGATTCCCCGCGGCCATTGGCCGCCTCCGGGTAAATGCCGAATCTGGTTTCCTGATCGCCCGCCCGGGCATCAGCCCGCACCCGGCAGTTGCAAGAAGCTGCGATATCGGGTTCCGTCAGGAGCCTACCTGGTGCGCGGTTGAGTTTCTGAGTGCCCTTCTGGCCGGTGAGCGACGGTCCAGCTTCGACCGTCGCATTGAATGGCTGAGTTTTCTGCTGCATCACGATGGCTCGTGACGACAAATAGACGGAGCACACGCGGTGATCGGGGCCAGCCTGGACGTCGACACTGCGCAGCTAAAAGTGCGCAGTGTTTGCACCGACGACAGGCAGGCTTGTCGACAGGGGTACGCTCTGTGTGACTTTGGCCATCTGGGTGATTTCCACCTGCAACTTATCCTTGCCAAGCAGGTAGTCGGCCAGCTTTTGCGAAAACGGCCAGTAGTTCAGTTCGGCAGTCAAGGTGAGCGGCCCGACGGCGTCGGCCGGCACCAGGAAGGAGAACTCCCCAATCTCGTAGCCCTTGGGCAGAATGCGGTTGTCCGAGAGAATTTGCGTGGCATTCCAGACCTCGACGTCCAACGGATTGCCATCCTTGTCGCCTATGTGCACTTTGAAATTTCGCGTGCTGTCCTCGGTCTTGCCGTCCTTGATCGAGCCCAGCCGATAGAGCTCGCGACCACTGGCATCCAGCACCCGGAAATCGATCCACATCTCCCGTCCCTCTGGAAAGCCGGTCGGCAGCTTGTGCCCGGCGCCGACATTGGCAACTTTCACTGCTACCGAGGTGTATTGCCCGGGAATGATGGTTGCCGGCAGTTGCTGGAACGTTATTTCCCCAGCGCGCGCGAGCATGTCGCGCCCGCGTTGCGCGCCCGCTTCCTGACCGAGATGCTTGAGCATCATAGCGTTGGCTCCGCTGAACCAATGCGAGGCGACCTCCTCGCGGTCTGGCCCCATGATCGCGGCCTTACCCGCAAAACCCTGCATATGGCAGCTCTGGCAGGTTACATCGTTGAGGCTGTAGGCGCTCTCCTGCCATTCGTCATAGGTTCGCTCGACCGCCACGCCGCTGAACGGGTGCGTGACGTTGTGGCAGGTGCCGCAAAAGTCCGAGCGCGTGTGCAGAGCGGAATATACGGTGTCGTGATAGGGCGAAACGGCATCTTTACGCGGGCCGAACTTAGTCGGTTTACCGTGCGCTCGAGGGCTCAGGACATAGGCGCCGTTATCGAGGCCCGTGCGGGCACTAATGTTGTGGCAGGTCTCGCAATCGACCCCAGGCATCGGATGATTTTTCGTGCTGTCTTCAATCGAGGAGCGGTTGATTTCCGAATTGATTTGCCCGGTCGTGAGACCGATCGGGGTATGGCAGCCGGTGCAAAAGTTATCGACCTTCCCCTCGGTGGCCGAACTCGCACGGTTGAGCAAGGCCCGATAGATGGGTTCATCCCAGGCTTGGGACATCATCGATGAGCGCCACTGCTTGTAGATCTCCGTATGGCAAGCGCCACATACCTGGGCATTGTCGAAGTCTTTTACATTCAAAACCAGATTGCCGGTGGTATTGGCCCGATGCGGAAAGAACGGCATCCCGCCAATCACATGCATGAGCTTGGAGCGTGCCGGCTCCAGCCACTTCTCATTACCCTGATTGTCATTGCCCTGAGGTTCGTCGGCGGCCACCAGCGTTACCGTAAGCAGGCAGGCTAGAAAGCATAAAAAACGGCGAACGAAAGGTCTGATCACCCGGTAGATCAGGTTGTGGACAAAGGCCGCCAGTAATTCACCCGGTCTGGGTGCGTGTTTGCATGTGGGGTGGTTCATAAGCGTTTCCCCAAGACGGTTGCAGAGGATGAATGCAGCACTTCCATTGAGTTGACAGGGTTACTTCATGCTGCAAGCCAATGGTTATAGGTACAGCTCCTCGACTCTCCACCTTTCATGAACGGGAGAAGCTCACTCGGTCATTACGTTGCAAGGATTGTGACAAAACATGCGCAATGACCTGAAGGTCCAGCAAACATTGGTCGGAGGCTGAATTTTTTGCTGATCGAGACGCGAATACTGCGGGGAACGGTACCCATTAGTGGGGGAGTTCACTCCGGAATCGGGGGGGGGCAATGCCGATCAGTTAAGCCGCAACACGATCTGTAGCAGCTGGCGAAGCCTGCGTTCGGCTGCTACAAGGTTTGCGTTGCGGCTGAAATGGCTTAACTGATCGGCATTACGCTGTTGTGCCCGGGTTTTGCCGACCACCTTGTAAAAATTGCCGCGCAGGTGAAGTCAGTTGGTGACCAGCAGTTCCGGGCCGAGGTAGTCGTTGATCCGGTCGATATCGTCGTCGCCCAGACTGCCCACCGAAGAGGCCAGGCGCAGGCGCGACATCAAGTAGCGCAGCTTGGCCTCGAACAGATCGTGGCGCGCAACGAAGAGCAGCTCTTCGGCATTGAGGACGTCCGAGTTGGTGCTGGTGCCTCCTTCTTTGAAGCCCTTGCGTGTCGAAATCAGTGAGCGTTCGTTGGACTCCACTGCCTTCTCCAGCGCGCGAATACGTTGGGCGCCGCTCTGTACGCCGCGATACTCACGGGTGGTACCGGTGATGACTTCCTGGCGCGTGGCGTCGAGTTCGTCCAGGGCCTTATAGCTATTGGCACTCGCCTGGCGTGTCAACGCGCTGGTGCCGCCACCGCTGTACAACGGGAAGTTTACTTCCAGCCCGATTGAGCCGTAGTGGTTGCGTTGATTCAACTCAGAGATTGATTGGCTCTGACCCGCGGTGTAGCCGGCAACGAAATCCAGTGTTGGCCAGTGGCCGGCCTTGGCTCGCTTCACTTCTTCTTCGGCGAGGTCGCTGCTATGACGGCGCGCATGGATCAGCGGGCTGTCGGTCTGGGCTTTGACCAACCAGTCTTGCAGGTTGCTCGGTAGCAGCGGTGGTGTATCGAAGCTCGGACGCAAGGTGGTCAGCGATTCAGGGGTTTCACCGATAAATTCCTCAAGCTTGCGGCGCGCGTTGACCAGATTGTCCTGCGCTTCGATCAGCTCAACCTCGGCGAGGTCGCGGCGAGCGGCCGACTCGTCGATGTCGGTAACGGTGCCGGCCCCCAACTCCATGCGCCGTTTCGCCGAGGCGAGTTGCTCGTCGAAGGCGCTCAGCTTGGACTTGGAAAGGATGATGGTTTCGCTGGCCAGGAGCACGTCGAAATAGCTTTCAGCGAGGCGCACTGCGGCGTCCTGACTCTTGGCATCGAACACCGCGACGCTGTAGTCGGCACGCTGCTTGCCTTGGCGGTACTCGGCCATCTTCTGTTTGTTGAACAGCGGCTGGCGCAGGCGCACGTTAGCGCCCTTGGAGGTGTAGTCGAGATCTCTTTCGACGCCGCTCTGGCGTTGGGTGCCATTAACCTTGTTGTCGTAGGCCGAGGCATTGATCTGCGGTAGCAGGCCGGCCAAGCCGATGTCGCGGTTTTGCGCACCGGCCTCCTTTTCATGCACGGCGGCGCGATAGACGGGGCCTTGGTACTGCAACAGATCCCAGGCTTGTTTGAGGTCCATGGCGCTGGCCGGGACGGACAGCGCTAGCAGGCAGAAGCACAGGCAATGACGGTCCATTTCATTGTTCCTTGAAGGAGCTGTCAACACGGTCGAGCATTGGTTTGAGAAGATAGCTCATCATGTTGCGCTCGCCAGTTTTGATGGTGACGCTGGCGGGCATTCCGGGGCGAATGTGATTGCTGCCAAGCAGGCTCATGCCATCGGGCGTCACTTCTACCTGCGCCAGATAGAACGGTTGCTTGCTTTCCTCGTCGAGCAGGCGGTCGGCGGAGATGGTCTTCACGCGGCCGGGTATGTTGGGCGTCTGGGCATGGTTGAAGGCCGGGAAGGTGATGTCCACGGCCAGGCCGGGGACCATCTTGTCGATGGCCTGCACGGGAATCATCGCGTCGACCTGCAGCGGTTCGTTGTCCGGAACGACTTCCATGATTTTGAAGCCGGGCTGAATGATCCCGCCGACGGTAGCAATGCTCAGGGACTGGACCATGCCATCGATGGGCGACCGAATCACCGTGTGGGTCACTTCATAGTCCAGCGCACGCAAGCGGTCGGCCAGGGTGGTGTTTTCCTTGGCGGTGTCGGTGAGCTGCGATTCGACTTCCTTCAGGTAATCGTGCTGGCGCTGCAGGATGCGCAGCTTGATTTCGGTGGTCTGGCTACGCACGCGAGCGATGTTATTGAGGTTCTCGGCCTGGCCGGCGGAGAGGTCGGCATTGCTGCGTTCCAGCTCAAGCAGACGGTTGCGCGGCACATAGCCTTCGGCCGCCAGCACGCGGGTGCCTTTTAGTTCCTGGTCGAGGAAGTTGATCTGCGAGGCACGGGCGCCATAGACCTGTTGCAGGCCCTTGAGCTGCACCGCCGACGCCGCGAGGTTTTCCTGCAGGATGCTGATTTCGCCAGCGAGGCCGGCGCGCCGGGTGTCCAGCAGGCGTTGTTGCAGATCCATGGCGGCCACCAGGCGGTGGTCATTCCCGAAGCGCTTGAGCAGTTCGGGATCGTAGTTCACCACATCGCGGCCGTCACGTTCCGCTTCCAGGCGGTTTTCCACAGTCTTGCTGACGATGTACTGGGCGCTGACCGCACCCTGTTCGGCAACGGCACGCAACGAGTCGAGGCGGACCACCTCCTGGCCTTTCTTCACTGCATCGCCTTCGCGAACAAGAATGGCCTCCACGGTGCCGCCGCTCAGATGCTGCACAGCTTTGCGATTGTTGGTGATTTTTACCGTGCCTGTCGCTACCACGCCGGCATCCAGCGGCGCCAGCCAGGACCACAGGAGGAAGCCGCCGAAGCCGGCGAGCATCAGCAACATGCCCCAGCGCACGGGTTTACCGACGTCCAGATCCACCACGTTCCTGGGGTCGGTGTGAATCATGTCGGTGTGTTGGCTCATTTGCATGATCGGTTACTCCCGTGCTTTGACGGAGGCCAGCGGAGTCGATGCGCCTGCAGGCATTACACTGGCCTTGCGCAGCGCTGCGAATACTTCGTCACGAGTGCCGAGCATCTGCACGCCGCCGTCGCGCAGCATCAGCACCTTATCGACGGCGCAGAGCACATTGGGACGGTGGGAAATCAGAATGACGGTGGCACCGCGGTTTTTGAGTTGGCCCAGCGCATCGACCAAGGCCTTTTCACCGATGTCGTCGAGGTTGGCGTTCGGCTCATCCAGCACAATCAGATTGGGTTCTCCATACAGCGCGCGGGCCAAGGCGATGCGTTGCTTCTGGCCACCGGAAAGCGGGCTGCCATCGGTGCCCAGACGGGTCTCATAACCCTGCGCCAAACGCAGGATCATCTCGTGCACTCCAGTCGCCCTGGCGGCGCGGATGACCGCGTCGCTGTCCACTTCGCCAAAGCGCGCAATGTTGTCGGCGATGGTGCCCTCGAACAGCTCGACGTCCTGTGGCAGGTAACCGAGCCAGGGGCCAAGTTCGCCCTTGTTCCAGGTGAATATGTCCGCGCCGTCCAGGCGCACCTTGCCGGCCTGTGCCGGCCAGACGCCGACCAACAGGCGGGCGAGGGTGGATTTGCCCGAGGCGGATGGACCGATAATGCCAAGGCTTTCGCCGGGGGAAAGGTTGAAGCTCACCCCGCGCAGAATCGTGTTGCCGGTGCCGGGGGCACCGGCAAACACATTCTCCACCGTCAGCATGCCCAGTGGCCGCTGCAGTGACATGCTCGGTGGCCGGCGCGGATAGTCGTTCAGCATCTCGTTCAACCGGCCCCACGCCGAACGGCAGCCAAGCAGCTGCTTCCACGAGGCGATGACTTGTTCCACCGGGCCCAGCGCGCGGCCGGTGAGGATCGAGCAAGCAATCATCATCCCGGGGGTGATCTTGCCTTCGATCGCCAGCAGCGCGCCGGCGCCGAGGATCAGCGACTGCAAAGTGATACGCACGAAGCGTCCGGTGCTGCTGATCAGGGCGGCACGGTCGGAGGCCAGGGTCTGCATTTCCAGAATGCGCAAATGGCTTTGGTACCAGCGCTTGCCGATCGACGGCAGCATGCCCATGGCCTCGATGACCTCGGCGTTGCGCAGGTTGTTGTTGGCGTAGCTGGCGGAGGAGAGGGCGGCCTGATTGGCTTCGGCCAGCGGCTTTTGCGTCGCCTTCTCGGTGAGATAAGCCAGGGCCACCAGAATCAGCGAGCCGATCAGCGTGACCAGTCCGAGCAGCGGGTGGATCAGATAGGCGACCAGCAGGTAGATCGGCGTCCATGGCGCATCAAAGAAAGCGAACAGGCCATTGCCGGTGAGGAACTGCCGCACCTGCGCGAGATCCTGCAGGGCCTGGGCCGGATTACCTCCGGCGCGGCTCAGGTTGCGCTCGAATGCTGCGGTGAAAATGCGTCGATTGAGGTCCATGTCGAGGCAGTTGCCGACCCGGATCAGCACGCGGGTGCGGAACAGTTCCAGCGTGGCCATCAGCAAGAACAGGCCTATCACCAGAATGGTCAACATCGTCAACGTCGTGACGTTACGACTGACCAAGGCCCGATCATAGACCTGCAGCATATAAACAGCTGGCGTCAACATCATGACGTTGATGACGCCGCTGAACCCTGCGAGCGAGTAAAAACTGCGGCGAAGTCGAAAGAGCGCGTCAGCCAGCTCGGATCGAGTGCTCGATTGTTTGTGCATTTGGGTGACCCCTCTTCTCAAAAAGCCGTTTGCCCTTGCGGCGCAACAGCTAACAGATGTGGTTCCGCAGGCATCTGGTTGATACGCAGGCTGGTCGCTCTCGGGGCGAATCACCTGCAAATCTCTGCGTCGCTCGCATGGCAGCAGCGTAGGTGGCGTTGAAACAATCTGAAATAACATTTCGCTCTAATGTCGCAATGAACTTTCTATAAGTCCTATAAAAACAGCTAGTTGAGAAGTCAGTTACCAATCGTCTGGTTTGCACGTCGTAAAATTGACAATTTTTCACTATGGAACTTTAGTCTCACTCAATTGAGGGAACCGCCCGCCTGGAGCCTGTCAACTTTTTGGCAACGCAAGGCGCGGTGATTTTCCCGAGGGAGCACACCATGTCGATGATTTCGTTCTTCTGCGGAGTGAAGGGGCTGTTGAGGAAGTTCGCCGTTACTTCAAGTTTCCATGGCCCACCCAAGGCTCGGATTCGCTCTGCCTAATCGCTGAGCGAGTCATTCTTTCGCGAATTCCAGGCGCGCATCCCGAGGGGGCCGTGTAACGGCTCTGCCTTCCCGCGCCAGCGCTCGCAAAAAAAAGAACCAACACACTGCGCAAGCCAGCACCGGACTGGGCGTGGGAGGATTCTTATCGTCCCGTGTCCTTCCCCCAAAGAGATCGAGGGCACTCAAAATGGCCAATTTCAACAAGTCGGACCTGGAATTCATCCTCAAACAAATCTTCATCGCAGAAGCGCATGCCGACGGCGCCAGCCTCAGTGATTTGCTACCCAACAGTCAGGTGCCATTCGGCCTGCGCACCGTCGATGGCAGCTACAACAACCTGGTCGCCGGACAAAGCGAGTTTGGCGCCGCGGACAATTCCTTCCTGCGCCTGCTTGATGCCCAGTATCGAGCGGCCTATGCCGCGTCAGGGAATGTGGTTGACCCGCAGCCACGGATTATCAGTAACCTGATTGTCGACCAGACCGCCAACAACCCGGCCGCAGTAGCGGCGAACGGCGGTGCAGACCCGGTGATCAGCCCCGGTCTGGATGGCGTGTTCGGCACGGCCGACGACAAGGAAGTGTTCTTCATCCCCAACGTGTCTGCGGACGCCGGTCTGACCGCCGGCTTCAACTCGTGGATGACCTTCTTCGGCCAGTTCTTCGACCACGGCCTGGACCTGGTCACCAAGAGCAGTACCGACATCGTGTTTATTCCGCTGCAGCCGGACGATCCGTTGTACGTACCGGGCAGCCCGACCAACTTCATGGTGCTGCCACGTGCAGTGCATACCCCCGGCGCGGACGGAATACTCGGCACTGCCGATGATGGCCAGCCCAACACCACCTCGCCGTTCGTGGACCAAAGCCAAACGTACAGCTCGCACCCCTCGCATCAGGTGTTCCTGCGCGAGTATGTCCTCAACGCGGCAGGTGACCCTGTTGCAACGGGGCGCTTGATTACCAACCGCGATCTCGGCGCCGACGGCAAGTTCGGCACTGCCGATGATGGCGACGGCGAAAATGGCGGCATGGCGACCTGGGCAGTGGT
The DNA here is from genome assembly GCF_054897985.1 of Pseudomonas sp. LB3P25. NCBI lineage: Bacteria > Pseudomonadati > Pseudomonadota > Gammaproteobacteria > Pseudomonadales > Pseudomonadaceae > Pseudomonas > Pseudomonas sp. LB3P25. The sequence continues at coordinate 2,498,230 of NZ_CM142711.1, forward strand.
CAAGGCCCAAGCCCGTGACATTCTCGGCATCAACCTGACCGACGCCAATGTGCACAGCGTGCCGCTGCTGGCAACCGATGCGTATGGCAACTTCATCCGGGGGGCGAGCGGCATGCCGCAGGTGGTGATGCGCGTCAGTAACGGTGCTGACGGGATCGCCGGGACAGCTGATGACGTCACTCAACTGGTCGAAGGCAACCGGGATGCTCCGATCAGCCTGGCCAACGCCGTGAGCGCCGGGCATGGCTTCCTCGATGACATCGCCCACAATGCCGCGCCGGTAGTCGTCGGCGGGGTTCTGCAGGCGGATGCTGACACTGATATCGGTAATGCGCAGCCGGTTGGCGCGGGCGGCAACAACCTGACCTACGACAACGAACTGCTCGACGCTCACTACATTGCCGGCGACGGCCGGGTGAACGAGAACATCGGCCTGACCACCGTGCACCATGTGTTCCACTCCGAACACAACCGCCTGGTCCAGCAAACCAAGGACACCCTCCTTGCCGCCGGCGATCTGGCCTTCCTCAATGAGTGGCTGGTGGACGACGTGGCCGCGATACCGACGACACCCGCTGAAATCGCGGCGTTGGTGTGGGACGGCGAACGCCTGTTCCAGGCCGCCAAGTTCGGCACCGAGATGCAGTACCAGCACCTGGTGTTCGAGGAGTTCGCGCGGACCGTTCAGCCGCAGATCGACGGATTCCTTGCCCCCAACGGGTATGACACCTCGATCAACCCGGCCATCCTCGCCGAGTTCGCCCACGTGGTGTACCGCTTCGGTCACTCGATGTTGACCGAGACCGTCGATCGCTTTGACCCCGAGTTCAATCCGCTCCTCACTGACCCGAACAACCCGGACTCGCAAATGGGTCTGATCGCGGCCTTCCTCAACCCGCTGGCGTTTGCCGGCAGCGGGGCGACTGCGGACGAAGCGGCAGGGGCGATCATTCGCGGTGTGACCCGCCAGCTCGGCAACGAGATCGACGAGTTCGTCACCGAAGCGTTGCGCAACAATCTGCTCGGTCTACCGCTCGATTTGCCGGCCCTGAACCTGGCGCGTGGTCGCGACACTGGCATCCCCACGTTGAATGAAGCGCGCCGTGAGATGTACACATCAACCGGCGACAGCCAACTCAAGCCGTACATCAGTTGGGCTGACTTTGCGGACAACCTCAAGCACCCCGAGTCGTTGGTCAACTTCATCGCTGCCTTTGGCACGCATGACACGATTACGTCGGCGACCACACTGGCAGACAAACGCGCAGCAGCCTTGGCGCTGGTATTCGGCGGTGCGGGTTCACCGGCTGACCGCCTGGACTTCCTCAACAGCACCGGTGCCTATGCCAACATAGCGCTGGCCGGCAAGGATGGGCTGCTGGGTACGGCCGACGACGTGACGGGTGTGACGATCACGGGCCTCGACGACATCGACTTCTGGGTCGGTGGCCTTGCCGAGAAGAAAATGCCGTTCGGCGGCATGCTCGGCTCGACGTTCAACTTCGTGTTTGAAACCCAGCTGGAGGCGTTGCAGAACGGCGACCGCTTCTACTACCTGTCGCGTACCGCGGGCCTGCACTTCGGCACCGAGTTGGAGAACAACTCCTTTGCCAAGCTGATCATGCTCAACACCGATGTCACCCACCTGTCGAACACCGTGTTCCTGACGCCGACATTCAGCCTCGAAGTGAATCAGGCCCATCAGTTCACTAACCTTGGCGCGGACGGCAGCGCCGATCCAACGGGCGGCATCATGATCAACGGCGTGGAAATCGTGCCGCTGGTGATCCGCGACAACCCCGACACCGTGGGTGTGGACAGTAATTATCTGCAATATACCGGTGAAGACCATGTCGTCCTGGGCGGCACCGCCGGTAATGACATCATCATCTCCGGTGACGGCGATGACACTGTTTACGGCGACGCAGGCAACGATCGCCTCGAAGGCGGCGCCGGCAACGATGCGGTACTTGGCGGCGCGGGCGATGACATCATCACCGACTCGTTCGGCGACAACCGTCTGGAAGGTAATGCCGGTAACGATGTGATCGTGGCCGGTAGCATGCTGGCTGCAGGCAACCTGATCCTGGGTGGCGATGGCCAGGACTTCATCGTCACCACCGAAGACATCACAACCACCTTCGGCGGTCAGGGTGACGATTTCATCCTCGGCGCCAAGACCAACCTGCCACCTACCGGCAACGAAGGTGATGACTGGATCGAGAAGGGCACCCAGGACGGTGCGCCTGGCGATAACTTCTCGCCGTTGCTCAATGACGATGTGGTCGGCAACGACATCTTTGTCGGTGGTGGTGGCTTCGACGAAATGATCGGCGAGGGTGGCGATGACATCTTTGTCGGCAGCGATGCCCAGGACAAGATGGACGGCATGTCCGGTTTCGACTGGGTGACCTACAAAAATGACAGGGTTGGCGTGACCGTTGACCTGTCCTTGGCCGCGCTGGCGCAGCCACACGGCAACGCGCCAAACCAGAACGCCGGGGTGTTCAATCCGGTCGGTGCCTCGCCGGCCTCGATTCTCGACCGTTTTGCCGAGGTCGAAGGCTTGTCCGGTTCGAAATTCGCCGATGTACTCAAAGGCGATGATGTTGATGCGGTCACTCTCATCAACCACGGTGGTGCCACGGGCGGTGCACTGACCAATGTGGCGTTGATCCGCGGACTGGAGCAGTTTCTGGCCGATGCCGGTTTGCCGACCACCGGCTTTGCCACTGGCAACATCATCCTCGGTGGCAATGGCAGTGACCTGATCGAGGGCCGCGGGGGCGATGATCTGATCGATGGCGACAAATGGATCAATGTCAGAATCGCGGTTTATGCCCCTGGTGATGTCAACCATACCGGTCCCGAGATTGCCAGCTTCGACAGCATGGTCGATATGATCCCGCTCATGCTGGACCGCACCTATAACCCGGGTCAGCTCAAGGCTGTGCGGGAAATCATGCCCGGCACCTCGACGGGCGGGGCGGCCTTTGACACCGCCATTTACTCCGGGCTCCAGTCCGAGTATGTGGTGACGCATGACACCCGCGGCACGGCCGATGTGACGGACGATGTCTGGACGGTGGCAGATACCGATGCGGGTCGCGACGGCACCGATACCTTGCTGCATATCGAACGCCTGCAGTTCGCCGATACCCAGCAAGTGCTGGTGACGGGGTTGAACGCACAACCGGTGGGCAGGCCGACCGTCACGGATGGAAACGGCGGCTCGATAACAGTGGGCGACACACTGACGGTGAGCATGGCCAGTGTGCGCGATGCCAACAACATCGCGGTGGGCAATCTGCAGGGTACTGTCAACAACACCTCGGTGTCCTACTATTGGCAGTTCGAAGCCACGCCTGGCAGCGGCGTGTTCGAAGACATCATCCTGTTGCCTGCGGGTGACTTGGCGTTCCAAAGTGCCGACGGCACCTCGTTCAAGGTCTCCCCGGACCTTGCCGGGCTGTCACTGCGGGTCAAGGCGATCTACCTGGATGGTCATGGCACGACTGAAATGGTGTTCTCGCAGCCGACGACCGTGGTGGTTCCCGGCGCGCCGGTTGTGCCGACGGCGCCGACACCTGTCGTCGATGCCACTGCGGGTGGCGAGGGCCTTCACATGGTCCGCTCCGACCTCAACTTCATTCTTGATCAAATCAAGATTGCCGAGGCAGACGCGGCCGGTCAGGACATCCTCTCGCTGATCCCGAATATCCGCGCACCATTGGGCCTGCGTGCGGTCGATGGCTCGAACAACAACCTGATGAACCTCAACGGCATTAACAACACCGAGTTTGGTGCCGCGGATAACACCTTTCCGCGCTTGGCCGATCCGGTCTTCAATCCGGCGGAAGGTGCACCTGCCGGGTTCTTTGGCCCCGGCTCGCCGGCCATCCCGGGATCGTCGTACCAGCAGAACAGCGGCTATGTGTTTGACTCGCAGCCGCGCACCATCAGTAATCTGATCGTCGACCAGACGTCGAACAACCCGGCGGCCTATGCCACGGCTTACGACCCGGGTGCGGACGGTGTGCTCAACTTCGGCACGGTGGGTAACGACGACGTGCTCAAGGATGGCGTACGGATAGTCGCCAGCCCCGGCATGGATGGTCAGTTCGGTACTGCCGACGACCACGATGTGTACCTGTTCGAGAACACCGCGGCGGATGCGGGGTTGTCCGCGCCGTTCAACGCCTGGATGACCTTTTTCGGGCAGTTCTTCGATCACGGTCTGGACCTGGTGACCAAAGGCGGTTCGGGCACCGTCTTCATCCCGCTGCAACCGGATGATCCGCTGTATGTGCCAGGCGGCCACGCCAACTTCATGGTGCTGACCCGCGCGACCAACCTGCCAGGGGCGGATGGCGTTCTCGGCACGGCCGACGACATCCATGAGCACACCAACACCACCTCGCCGTTCGTGGACCAAAACCAGACCTACAGCTCGCACCCATCACACCAAGTGTTCCTGCGCGGTTATGAGCTGACCAACAACGGCCCTATCGCGACCGGCAGGCTGATCACTAACGTTGACCTGGGATTGGATGGCAAGTATGGCACCGCAGACGACACCGAAATCGGTGGCATGGCGACCTGGAAAGTGGTCAAGGCGCAGGCCAACGACATCCTGGGTATCCACCTTACCGATGCCGACGTCGATAACGCCCCGCTGTTGGCGACCGACGCCTATGGCAATTTCATCAAGGGACCGAACGGCTTCCCGATGGTCGTGATGAAGGGTGCTGACGGTCTTGGTGGCACGGCTGATGACGTCCTTGTCGAAGGCAATCCGCTGTCCCCCATTAGCCTGACCAATGCTGTGCGCACCGGTCACCAGTTCCTCGTCGACATTAATAACAATGCAGCGCCAGTGTTCAGCGGTGGCGTGCTCGTGCCTGACGCGGATACCGACATTGGCAACGCAGTGCCGTTCAATCCGCAGACCGGGGCCAACCTGGCCTACGACAACGAACTGTTGGATGCGCACTACATCGCTGGCGACGGCCGGGTCAACGAGAACATCGGCCTGACCACGGTGCATGCGATCTTCCACTCCGAGCACAATCGGCTGGTCGCGCAGACCAAGGACACCGTGCTCGATTCGGGTGACGTGGCCTTCCTCAACGAGTGGTTGCTCAATCCGGTGAACGCGTTGCCAGCCAACCAGGCTGAGATCGATGCGCTGGTGTGGAATGGCGAGCGCTTGTTCCAGGCTGCCAAGTTCGGCACCGAGATGCAGTATCAGCACCTGGTGTTCGAGGAGTTTGCGCGGACCATCCAGCCCAGGGTCGACCTGTTCTTCGCACCGACCCAGGTCTATGACGTTGACCTCGATGCCTCGATCGTCGCCGAGTTCGCCCACACCGTGTACCGGTTCGGCCACTCGATGCTGACCGAGACCGTCGATCGCTTCGACGTCGATTTCAACGTGGTCGGCGATCCGAACAGTGCTGATCCTGATCAGCAAATGGGCCTGATCGCGGCGTTCCTCAACCCGTTGGCGTACGCCGCCAGTGGCGTGACGCCAGAGGATGCGACCAGTGCGATTATTCGTGGGGTAACTCGCCAAGCCGGTAACGAAATCGACGAGTTCGTCACCGAGGCGCTGCGCAATAACCTGCTCGGTCTGCCGCTCGACCTGCCGGCGCTCAACCTCGCCCGTGGCCGCGACGTGGGGATTCCCTCGCTCAATGCGATCCGCCGCGACATCTTCAGCCAAACCGGTGATACCCAACTCAAGCCGTACAGCAGCTGGGTCGACCTGGTGCAGCACCTCAAACATCCGGAGTCGTTGATCAACTTCATCGCGGCCTATGGCACGCATGACACGATCACGGAGGCGACCACGCTGGATGGCAAACGCGCTGCAGCCATGGCGCTGGTATTCGGTGGTGCTGGTGCGCCGGCTGACCGCTTGGACTTCCTCAACGGCAGCGGTGCCTGGGCCAACGTAACGCTGGCCGGTAAGGATGGGGTACTGGGTACTGCCGACGATCTGAGGGGTGTGACTGTCACGGGGGTCGATGCCATCGACCTCTGGATCGGCGGCCTGGCCGAAGAGAAAACCCCGTTCGGTGGCATGCTCGGCACGACCTTCAACTTCGTGTTCGAGAACCAGCTGGAAAAACTGCAGGACGGTGACCGCTTCTACTACCTGGAGCGTACCGCTGGCCTGTCGATGAACGCCGAGCTGGAAAGCAACTCGTTCGCCAAGCTGATCATGGCCAACACCTCGGTCACGCACTTGCCGGGCCTGGTGTTCTCGGACCCTGGGTTCTATCTGGAAAGGGACCAGAGCAAGCAGTACAACGATGGCCTGGGTAACGCCGATCCGCTTGGCGAGAACGGCGAGCAGGTGGTGTTCCGCGACAATCCGCTGACCGCGGGGCCGGACGCCAACTACATCAGGTACACGGGTGAAGAGCACATCGTGCTGGGCGGCACCAACGGCGCAGACATCCTCGTCTCGAGTGATGGTGATGACACGGTCTGGGGTGACGGTGGCAACGATCGTATTGAAGGCGGTAACGGCAACGACCAACTGCGCGGTGGCGCCGGCGACGACATCATCACCGACCTCGGCGGCGACGATAACATCCAGGGTGGCGACGGCAACGACGTGCTGCACGGAGGCAACGGCATCAACTTGATCATTGGCGGGTTCGGCAATGACTTCATCGTGACCGGTGAGGACGCTTCCGAGGCCATTGGTGGTCAGGGCAACGACTTCATCCTGGGCAGCAAAGCCAACGAACAGGACATGGGTAACGAAGGCGACGACTGGATCGAGAAGGGCACTTCGGACGGTGCACCTGGCGACAACTTCGACCCGGCTGGCAATGACCCGGTGATCGGCAACGATGTGTTCATCGGCGGTAACGAGAACGATAAGTTCAATGCCGAAGGTGGCGACGACATCATGGTCGGCAGTCTCGGCATGGGTGACCGTTATATCGGCGGCTCCGGCTATGACTGGGCAACCTTCAAGGACCTCGCCCAGGGCGTGACCATCGATTACAGCGACCGCTTTTTCGATGTTCCACCGGTGCCGGGTTCGGGTGCTTCGGCGCTGGTGCGTTTCGACATCGTGGAAGGTCTGTCGGGTTCGTCGCACGGTGACTTCCTGCGCGGTGATAACGAAGATGCCACATCGCTGCCCACTGCGGGGGCAACCGGCAGTGTGCTGACCAACATCAACCTGATCAACGGCCTGGCGGATTTGCTGCCAGCCGGAGCGACGTTCTACGATGGCGGCAATATCATCCTCGGCGGTAGTGGTAGCGACCTGATCGAAGGTCGCGGTGGTGATGACATCATCGATGGTGACAAGTGGCTGAACGTACGCATCAGCGTACGGGAAAATGTTGATGGCACTGGCGCGGAAATCGCCACGTTCGACAGCATGGAGCCGATGGTGCAGCTGATGCTGAACGGTACTTACAACCCAGGCCAGCTGGTCATCGTGCGGGAGATTCTGACCGGCAATGACAGCTTCGACACCGCGCTGTTCTCCGGTAATGCGGCGGAGTACAGCGTCGAGATCGATGGCAACACTGTCGTTGTGACCGACTCGGTGGCGGGGCGTGATGGCGTTGATCGCTTGACGGGCATCGAGCGTCTGCAGTTCGCTGACGTTGCGCAGTCGTCCGGAGTCGGCACCGCCCAAAACAACGACCCGTCGGGTCATCTGGCGATCCTCGATGCTGCCACCGGTGTGCGTGATGAAACGCCTGTCGCCGGCCAGTTGCTGCGCGTCAGCGATCTGGCGGTACACGACGCGGACAACCAGAGTGTGGCCAACCCGACCGGCGCTGTGACCGGTGGGGTGGCTTACTACTGGCAGGTCGAAAACATTCCCGGTACGGGTGTCTTTGAAGACATCACCTTTATCGCCGCTGGCGAGGTATCGCGGGTGATCGGCACCACCTACCGGGTGGCGGACGATGTGGCGGGTCTGAACATCCGCGTCCGTGCGGTGTATCAGGATGCCAAGGGCACGCTGGAGATCGTCGACTCGTCGGGGAACAGTGCACCGACCGAAGGGCCGACCGTTACCGGGCTTGCAGCGCAGAACCAGGTGTTGACCGCTGACCCGTCGAGCATCATCGACCTCGATGGCCTGAGCAATCCGCAGTTCACCTACCAGTGGCAGGCGAACGACGGGCTTGGCTTCGTCAACATCGCCGGCGCTACCGGTAGCACGTTCGCGCTTGGCCAGGCTCAGGTCGACAAGGAAGTGCGCGTGGTGATGGGTTACGTGGATAACTTCGGTGTGGCCGAAAGCGTTTCGTCCAACATCCTGGGGCCGGTGGACAACGTCAACGATGCACCGACTGCAGGGCCGACCGTAACCGGGCTTGCAGTGCAGAACCAGGTGTTGACTGCTAACCCGGCGAGCATCATCGACGTTGATGGCCTCAGCAATCCGCAGTTCACCTACCAATGGCAGGCGAACAACGGGCCTGGCTTCGTCAACATCGCCGGCGCTACCGGTAGCACGTTCGCGCTTGGCCAGGCTCAAGTCGGCCAGGCAGTGCGCGTGGTGGTCGGTTACGTGGATGACTTCGGTGCGGCCGAAAGCGCTTCGTCAAACATCCTGGGGCCGGTGGCCAACGTCAACGATGCACCGACAGGCGCGTTGCTGATCAGCGATACGACACCGGATCAAGGGCAGGTGCTGACCGCGCTGACGGGTGGGATTGCCGATGCGGATGGGCTGGGCACCTTCAGCTTCCAGTGGCAGCAAGGTGTCGGCGCTTCCTTCACCGACATCAACGGCGCGACTGCTGCGACCTTCACCCCTGGTGTGGCGCAGGGCAATCTGCAACTGCGAGTGATCGTGCGCTACACCGATGGCTTCGGCACGCTGGAGTCGGTGACCTCGGCGGCGACGGCGGCGGTTCCGGTACTGACTGGCGTGGTGCTGCAGGGTAACGCTTTGGCGAACACCCTCACCGGCACCGCGGGTAACGATGTGCTGCTTGGCCTGGGCGGGAACGATACGCTGAATGGCCTGGCCGGTATCGACCAGTTGTTTGGCGGCACTGGCAACGACATCCTCAACGGCGGAGACGACAACGACGTCCTCAATGGCGAGGACGGCAACGACACCCTCAACGGTGGGCTCGGCGCGGATGCCATGAACGGCGGTGCCGGCAACGACACCTTTGTGGTCGACAACGTCGGTGACTCCGTCACCGAGGCGCTGGGTGGTGGTACCGATCTGGTGCAAACCAGTCTGACGAACTACCTGCTCGGTGCCAACGTCGAGAACCTGACCTATACGGGCGCCGGTAACTTCACCGGTACCGGTAACGCGCTAGCCAACACCATCACCGGCGGGGTGGGTAACGACTTCCTCAATGGCGGTGCAGGTGCTGACCGGATGTTGGGGGGAGCCGGCAACGATACCTACGTTGTCGATGCAGCCACAGACGTGGTGGTCGAGGTGGCGGGTGGCGGTACGGACACCGTGCAGACTTCGCTGGCCAGCTACACGCTGGGCGCTGATGTCGAGAATTTGACCTACACCGGAGTCGGCAACTTCGTCGGCAACGGTAACGGGTTGAATAACGTCATCACCGGCGGGGTGGGTAATGACACCCTCAATGGTGGCGGCGGCAACGACATCCTCACCGGCAACGGCGGCAACGACACACTGAATGGCGACGCCGGTAACGACCAACTGTTCGGTGGCATTGGCACGGATACCCTGAACGGCGGCACTGGCGATGACAGCCTCGACGGCGGTGATGGGGCGGATGTCTTGAATGGTGGAACAGGCAACGACACGCTGCTCGGTGGTGACGCTAACGACACATTGTTGGGTGGTACCGGCAATGACTTTATCGATGGCGGTATTGGCAACAATACGGTCACTGGCGGTGCCGGCAACGACATGATGGTTGCCAGCAGTGGCAACGATATCTTCATGTTCGCTGCGGGCTTCGGGACCGATCAGATCATCGGCTTTGATGCCAACCCGGTGGGAGGCCAGGACCGGCTCGATATTTCCGCATTCGGCGTCACTGCTGCGAACTTTGCCGGCAGCGTCATCATCACCGATGTCGGTGCGGATACCTTGATCAGCTCCGCAGGAATAGCTGACTCCATCCGCCTGGTCGGTGTGGCCGATGCAACAACCGTCACTGCCGCAGACTTCATTCTCGCCACTTGAGGTCCTGATCAGTACTGTCGCAGACGCGTGAAAAGCGGAGGGGAGGGCATGGATGCCCTCCCTTTTCTTTTTAATAAAACTGGCCGTTTGTTGTATCCGTCCGGCCAAGTCATCTACCCAGCCCCGCAAAGCCAAGAGATGGTGTGCGCTTAAATTTATGCGGGCACTAGTTCTTAATGCCAGTCAGTTAAGCAATTTCAGCCGCGACACTCTTTGTAGCAGCTGCCGAGCCCGCGAGGCTGCGTTCGGCTGCGTAGCAGTCGTGAGTCCGGCTGACGCGGTATGCCTGACGTACCGCAATGTGATTTTACGACTGCTTCGCAGCCGAACGCAGCCTCGCGGGCTCGGCAGCTGCTACAGATCGAGTTATTGCTTAACTGACTGGCATTAGGCCCCCGTTCTAGCCTTTTAAACGGGTATTTCATGCAGCCACAACGCCATTCCTACCAGGCAGTAGTGTCGGCGAAACCCAAGGTTGCAAAGTGTGATTAGCGCACGCTAACTTTTCTACAGCCTTGGCTACACTTCGTGTTCCGTTGGAAACTGGCGGGAACTTACGTGAAGGCGCAATACGTTGTTATTAGTTCACGAAAACACGATGAGCTGACCCGTTGGGCAGACTCACGCATTCTCGTGCATCTTGGGGAAGGAGTAAGGCGTGTATGAGTACAGAAGGCGAGGCATTCCTGCCGATGCAAGCCGCGCGGCGCGCGCTGGACTGGCCAACCCTGGGCGTGGCGGTGTTGCTCCTGCTGCTGTTTTACTGGGGACTGGGGAGTTTGCCGTTCCTGAGCGTCAATGAAGCCCGGCGCGCCGTTACGACACGGGAAATGCACGAGGCTGGCCAATGGCTGTTGCCGTACATGAACGGCGAGCTGTACCTGTCCAAACCGCCGCTGTTCTATTGGCTGGCCCTGGTCAGCACGTCACTGCTGGGCAGCCTCTCCGAATGGAGCGTGCGCCTGCCTTCGGCGCTGTTTGCGACGCTGTGTTGTCTGACTTTGTATCGCCAGGCTTGTACATTCGCCGGGCGACAAGCGGCGCTGCTGGCTGTGGTGTTCCTGGCGGCGAATGCCGGGTTCAGCCTGTTTGCCCGCCGGGCAGAAATAGAAATGCCTTTGACCGGCCTGTGTCTGCTGGCGCTGTTTTGTGCATGGCGCTTTCTGTTCGCGCAAGGCGGTCGCAGCTGGGTCTGGCTCAGTTACGGGCTGCTCGGCTGTGCCTTGCTGACCAAGGGGCCGGTCTGCCTGTTGTGGGTGACCGCACCGATACTGGTCTATGCGTTGATCAGCCGCGATCGTCTGGCCCGAGCTTTTCTGTGTGACGGCTGGGGCTGGATGCTTGCGGTGCTGGTCGGGACTTCCTGGTATCTGGCGGTGTCCATGCAGGAGGGCTGGGGCGTCTGGTCGGCCATCCTCAACGAAGACATCGTCAAGAAAATCAATGGCCAGGGGGCAGAAGCCTGGTATGCCTATCTGTTGTATCTGGGTGGGGATTTCTTTCCCTTCTGGCTGATATTACTGGTGCGGCCGCGGCAACTCTGGCACGCCATCCGCCTGAGCCCGCAGCTGACCCTGTTGCTGTGCTGCATTCTGGTGCCGCTGCTGCTGTTCTCGCTGTTCACCGAAAAGCACGCCAAGTACCTGTTGCCTATCTACCCGGCCATCGCCCTGCTGTTGGCCTGGCACTGGAGCCAACTGCTGACCCAGGCCCGGCACCCTTGGCAGCGCTGGAGTCTGCGCATTGTTCCGGCCGTGGTACTGGCGGGATACACGCTGTTCTACTTGGGTCTTGAAGGGAGGGTGTTCGCCCATCGGATCGACGGATTTCCGCAGATAAAGGCCGCCACCGACGCATACCCAAACTTCCCGACCTACAGCTTGGGAGCTGCGGACATTCGCCTGGTCTATTACATGGGGCGGCCCGTCAGTTCGATCACCGAGTCGCAGGCCAGCAGCGTAGCCCATACGCCGGGCCTGCTGTTTGTCCAGGAACCGCTTCCTGCGGCATTGCAAGCCCTGGCGCCTTGCACCCTGATGCGGATCGAGTCGTACCTGAAACCCAAGCGTTCGGCCCTGCTGCTCGGGCTGGGCTCTTTGTGCGCCAATCAGGGCCAGATCAAGCCTTGAAACTGTGTCAAACGTGATGAATGCTTCCCACTGACTCTTAGTTGCTGAACAAGCTGATAAGACTCCAGGCTGCCCCTATCGCAAAAATGAAAAGAATGAGTACCAGCGTGAGGATTAGCGGCTCGATGCGCATGAAAGTGACTCCTCAGAAGGGCTAGCAATGCGCGCCTGATCTGCGGCGCAGGTGTTTTTCAAGGCAACGATTGCCTGTATAGGGAGTGCCCCATGAAAGTTGTTTTTCCAGTGGTAACAGCTTCAAACTCTCAATTAATGCGCTAGTGAACTCACAGCATTCTCTATGCCAAAAAATTTAACAGCCTATAATTCCCCGCCGGCGGGGCAGCCTGATTCTGTGGCCAGTTCTCCATCAAAAAAGTTGAAACAGGATGCGGGTAATACAGCCCATTTATGGGGAATTTCTCTCAACGTGGGTTTGGCAATATTGCAGGTGGCTTTAGGTGGGTATTGGAGGCCGGTTCTGGAGCGCTCTGTGCACTTATGGCCGGGATACGTGTTTGCGCCTTTCGCGACCTGCTGATATCGACCTGATGCGGACACTGAAAAAGGAACTGCGGTTGAACGAACAGACATTGTCCATGCGCCTGGAGCGCGTGGCGGCGCATGTGCCAGCCGGTGCGCGCCTGGCCGATATCGGCTCGGATCACGGTTACCTGCCGGTGGCGTTGATGCGCCGTGGCGCCATCGCGGCGGCGGTGGCCGGCGAGGTGGCATTGACGCCGTTCCGCTCGGCCGAACGCACCGTGCGCGAGAATGGCCTGGACCAGCGGATCACCGTGCGCCAGGCCAATGGCCTGGCGGCGATCGAGCCGGGAGACGGGATCACGGCGATCAGCCTCTGTGGCATGGGCGGCGAGACAATCCGCGACATCCTCGACAGCGGCAAGGCGCGCCTTGGCGGCCAGGAGCGCCTGATCCTGCAGCCCAACGGCGGCGAGCAGCCACTGCGCCAATGGCTGATGGAAAATGGCTACCGCATCCTCTGCGAGGAAGTGCTGCGGGAAAACCGCTTCGACTACGAAATCATCGTCGCCGAGCGCGCCGGGCCGGTGATGTATACCGCCGAGGAGCTGTACTTCGGCCCGCTGCTGATGCAGGCACGCAGCCCTGCGTTTCTGGTCAAGTGGCAGCGCAGGCTGCGCCAGAAGCAGAAGACCCTGACCCACTTCGCCCGGGCGCGGCAGGCCGTGCCCGAGGATAAGGTGCAGGACATCGCTCGGCAGGCCCGGTGGATCACCGAGCTGCTGGCTTGAACCGTCTAGGGGGTGTACGAAAAGTCGCCGAGCAGCGATCAGGCAAGGTGAAAACAGGCGAGGAACGGCCGGGGTCGCCGCATAGGTGGACGCCCGTTTAACCACGCAAGGTGTGTAGGGCGGACGCTTACACACGAGAGGTTGAAACCGCTTGATTCCAACACGGGCCTATACTGACGAGTCGCACCTTATCCAGGGGCACCCAAAAGCGGAGTGAAGTCATATGACACGGATATTGTTCGTCGGCCAGCAGCCGGAAACAGTGGACTTTTCTGATCCCGCTTTACCACCAGGCTTGAATGTCGAGAAGATCCAAGCAGGGATAGCAATTGCTATGGCAACAATGGCAGAGCGGGGATGGCAAGCTGACCTTTGCTTGATCCCACCCGATGAAACAGCCGGCCTCTTGCTAGAGAAGCAGCTAGCAACTACAACCTACGACTGTGTGGTGATTGGGGCCGGCATTCGCCTCCCTCCAAAAAGCCTTTCACTTTTCGAAGCTGTAATAAACGCCGTACATAAGGGTGCACCCAATGCGTCCATTGCATTCAATACAGGGCCGGAGGAGACCGCCAAATCCGCTGCTCGCTGGTTAAAAGACGATTGATTGCGTTCCGACTGCTCCACGGATAGGTGCTGTGTACCATGGGACGTTGATACCCAGCTATTCCCGCAAAGGCCTGAAGAATGCCCTGATTTCCTCAGCTAGGATCTGAGGTTGCTCCAGCGCTGCGAAATGACCTCCATGGGCTACGTGCTCCCAGCGGTGCACATCGAACACACGTGCCACCCAGCTACGTGGAGGCATAGGGATCTCCTTGGGAAATAGTGTGACGCCTAATGGCGGATCGACCCGCTCCCCTGGCTCGAACGCCAGCGGGTTTTGTCGATTTTCCTTATACAGACGTAAGCTTGCCTGCACGTTCCCGCTAAACCAGTACAGGGCAATATCGGTTAGAAGCGTGTCGAACGACAATACCTGTTCTAGATCGTTTGGATGATCAACCCACGCATGAAACTTTTCGACTATCCACGCTGCAAGCCCTAGTGGCGAGTCCGTCAACGCGAAAGCAAGTGTCTGAGGTTTCGTGCTCTGCAACGCAGCGTAGGCCCCTTCAGTGGCTGCAAAGTGGCTGCTCCGATCCAGGAAATCCTGTTCTTTCTCGCTCAAAGCATCTTGGCCGGCACCTAGGGGCGGCCGATAGTTCCCTGGGATGTAGTTGAGATGAGCACCGATAATTTGGGGTTGGTGATCACGGGCGAGCCACATTGAAACTCCAGCGCCAATGTCCCCTCCTTGGGCGCCAAAACGACCGTACCCCAGCTGCCCCATGAGCGCTTTCCAGAGGGCCGCAATCTGTCTTGAGCTAATCCCGGCCTGGGTCGGTGCAGGCGAACAGCCGTAGCCTGGAAGAGACGGCACCACCACATCAAATGAGTCAGCGGCATCGCCACCGTGGGCAGCAGGGTCAGTGAGTAGCGGGAGCAACTGTTCCATTTCCAGGAATGAACCTGGCCAGCCGTGGGTGATAACCAGAGGCATGGGTTTGTGCCCCTTCCCGCGCTGATGCAGGAAATGAATGGCTTGGCCATTGACCTCAGTCATGAACTGCGGCAACTGATTGATCCGCCGCTCTTGATCTCGCCAATCAAAGTGGTTGCACCAATGTTCAAGGAGACGCTGAAGAAAATCCGAATTGGTACCATCCTCCCAGCTGTCTGGCTTTAAGGCGTCGGGTAAACGTGAATTGCGTAGCCGCTGATGAAGGTCGCTCAGCTGAGAATCGGTGACGACCAAGGTAAAAGGGCGAATCGGCATGACAATTCCCTATGAGGGTAAACACGCTAGGTTATGGCGCTGCTTCGCGATCAGGCAATACCGATTACCGATCACCAACAATAGCTAGATTAGCCAGTTCAAACGCTCTTCACGACGACTGGCGTCATGCTACATATAGTTCCTGTTCAATCCGGACGTATTGGTTTTTAACCCCCTACCAACCGCTCAATCGCTTCTCCCGATGACACTTTGGCTACGTCTGGTGATGAGGCTAGGAAGGTGTGTTTGCCAGACAGTTACCCGGTTCTAGCCTTTTAGGCAGAATCAACTCAGAAGCCCCGAACTATGTATTCCTCATTGGGGGGAATAATCATTGAGTGGGTTTTTTTAAGGCCGCTGCGCGCCCCAGCGGGAGCAAGCTCCCTCGCTACAGGTCTCGCGCCGGCCTGTCGGGGCGCATTACCTCCCAGTACTAAAGGAGGTGCCAATGAAAGCTAAAGGACCATTCCAGTCTGGCGTCATAGGTTTAGGCTCAATCCCATGATCAAAAGATACCGGCTGCGATAGTCCATCCACCTCTGCATCTTAAAACACTGTTCGCCTGAACACTTGATGCAGCACCGTCTCCCGCTGAACTTCGTCAATGATGACAATCAGACGAGCCTCACAGCCTGCGATATGAGTAGAAAACCTCACCTGATTTCCGGGTTTCCAGAATAAAAGAGGATTTATCATGAGCAGCACCTTCTTCATTCCATCCGTCAACATGATGGGCATTGGCAGTCTGGACGAAGCGATGCTCGCCATCCGCAAATATGGTTTCCGTAAAGCCTTGATCGTCACTGATGCAGGCCTGGCCAAAGCCGGCGTGGCCGCCAAGGTAGCCAGCCTTCTGGCCCAGCAGGACATCAACTCCACCCTGTTTGATGGCGCCAAACCGAATCCGACGGTCAGCAATGTCGAGAAAGGCCTTGAGCTCCTTGGTCGCAGCGATTGTGATTTCATTATTTCCCTGGGCGGCGGTTCACCCCATGACTGCGCCAAGGGCATTGCCCTGTGTGCCGCCAACGGCGGGCACATCAGTGATTACGAAGGCGTGGATCAATCCGCCAAGCCACAGATGCCGTTGATCGCGATCAATACCACCGCCGGAACGGCGAGTGAAATGACCCGTTTCTGCATCATTACCGACGAAGTCCGGCACGTGAAAATGGCCATCGTCGACCGTAACGTCACCCCACTGTTGTCGGTCAACGATCCTTCGCTGATGGCAGGCATGCCCAAAGGCCTGACCGCCGCCACCGGCATGGACGCGCTGACCCACGCTATCGAAGCCTACGTGTCGACTGCGGCAACGCCGATCACCGATGCCTGTGCACTCAAGGCCGTGGAATTGATCTCGACCAACCTGCGTACTGCCGTTGCCCAGGGTGACGACATGACCGCCCGGGAAAATATGGCCTACGCGCAATTTCTTGCCGGCATGGCCTTCAACAATGCTTCGCTGGGCTATGTCCACGCCATGGCGCACCAACTGGGTGGGTTCTACGACCTGCCCCACGGCGTCTGTAATGCGATCCTGCTGCCCCATGTCGCCAGCTTCAACGCCAGCGTATGCCCGGCCCGGTTTAAAGACATCGCCAACGCAATGGGTGTCGACACCCAGCATCTGGATGCGGAAAAAGGCGCCGCCGCGGCCATCACCGCCATCCGTAAACTGTCTTCGGATGTCGGTATTCCGAGCGGTCTCGCCGAACTGGGCGCCAAGGCCGACGATATCCCGATCCTGGCAACCAATGCCATGAAAGATGCCTGCGGCTTTACCAATCCGCGTCCTGCCAATCAGGACGAGATCGAGCAGATTTTCCATACCGCGATGTAACCGATGTGAAGTGACGCCAGCCAGATCAAAGCCCCGCCTTCGGTTGAAGTGCGGGGCTTTTTTTTGGTTCTTCACGGGTTACTCGACATTGAACCCCGGCAAGCCCTGAGTAGCTCGCCATTCCCTGAGTGTGCGGGTGATGCCTTCGGCTGAATCGTCTGCATTGTCTTCTGGGTAGAAGATCAAGTCGGAGCCTGCTGGATGCTCACAGATAGTGTTGAAGTGGTGCACAAGCTTGTTCTCCTCCTATTCGCTTGCATCGTTCCCAATGATGCGTTGAAGCAGCTCAACGAACTCTTGTTCTGTGTAATCTGAAACGCTGTTCTTCAAAATCATTGTCTGCCTTCTCTGTGAATCTCTACGTGTCGTTTCGGCGTCACTATCGTGAGGTTTTCCACGTCATAAACAGCGCCGCCATGCTGAATGTTTTCGATGTGATGGATTTCGTAGAGAGCGTTTTCCCCATTGTGTTCTGGGCTCTGGGCAAATGGTGCTTTGCCACTTGGGAGCTTGCCTTTATTGGTGGGTTTGAACTGGGAGGTCTTTGTATTCCGCCCAACGTTGGGCGTGGATATCAACAGGTTCAACGCCGCTATTGCGGTAGCCCTTCGGCGGGTTAGGTACCTGAGCCGACTACGGCCGACGTCTACATCCCTTTAGCGATTAACCGAGCGTTGGTGAAGCGCCAGCAGCACCCTTAGAGCGCGGTTAGAGGAGTTGCTGGACGTTACGCGGAACAATCAAGCGCGTTTTACACGGCCCTAAAAGCAGAACCCCCGCAGGGCGAGGGGTGACGCTGGAGAGTCTGGGCACACTCCAGACCGAAGTGAACGTCGTCGAGAAGCAGGAAAGGGTGTCAATCGATCTGACAGTTTGAGTTCAATGTCCGCTTCTGGCCCAGAGTGTGTAAAAACGCCTTCGCGAACACTTGCTATGATTTCTGAGGATTTCATCGCAGGGATCGCCCATGAAGCGCTTTATCCAAGGTGAACATCGAGGCCAAGGCACCTTACTTCCCGAGAGCCTCGACGACTACGTCAGCGATACCAATCCGGTGCGCGTAGTCGACGTCTTTGTCGACGAACTCGACCTGGTCAAACTGGGTTTTGAAGGCGTCATACCGGCAGATACTGGCCGGCCTGCTTACCACCCCGCGATCCTCCTGAAGATTTACATCTACGGCTATCTCAACCGCATTCAGTCGAGCCGGCGCCTGGAGCGAGAAGCCCAGCGTAACGTCGAATTGATGTGGCTAACCGGGCGTTTGATGCCGGACTTCAAGACCATCGCCAACTTCCGAAAAGACAACAGCAAGGCCATCCGAGGCGTCTGTCGCCAGTTCGTTGTGCTGTGTCAGCAGTTGGGACTGTTCGGAGAACATCTGGTCGCCATCGATGGCAGCAAATTCAAAGCAGTCAACAACCGCGACCGCAATTTCACCAGCGCCAAACTGAAGCGGCGAATGGAAGAAATTGAATCGAGCATCAATCGTTACCTGACGGCACTCGATGCTGCCGATCGGCAAGAACCAACAGCTTCCGAGCCCAGTGCCGTGAGGCTGGAAGAGAAAATCGCCAAGCTCAAAACTCAAATGAAAGAGCTTCAGGTGATCGAAATCCAGCTCAATGAATCGCCGGACAAACAGGTCTCACTGACCGATCCAGACAGCCGCTCCATGATGACGCGCGGCACGGGAATCGTCGGCTACAACGTGCAGACAGCGGTTGATACTCAGCACCATTTGATCGTTGCCCATGAGGTGACCAACGTCGGTTCTGACCGCGATCAACTCAGCTCGATGGCCGAGCAGGCCCGCGAAGCGATGGCGGCAGAAACGTTGTCGGTAGTGGCTGACCGAGGTTACTTCAAAAGCGAAGAAATCCTGGCTTGCCACGATGCAGGCATCACCGCCTATGTGCCCAAGCCGATGACCTCTGGAGCCAAGGCTGACGGGCGTTTCAATAACGATGCCTTCATCTATGACGCAGCAAAAAACGAATACATTTGCCCGGCTGGAGAGGCGCTGATCTGGCGCTATACCAACGTTGAAAAAGGCCTGACGTTGCACCGTTACTGGAGTTCGAAATGCCGGGGTTGCGCAATGAAACCGCAGTGCACACCGAGCACGGAACGGCGGGTTCGACGCTGGGAGCATGAAGCCGTCCTGGAGGAAATGCAGAACAGGCTAAGCAACGCGCCGGAAATGATGCGGATCCGAAAACGGACTGTTGAGCATCCCTTCGGGACGCTCAAACAATGGATGGGTGCAACGCACTTCCTGACGCGAAAGCTCAACGGGGTCAGTGCAGAGATGAGTCTGAACGTGCTCGCCTACAATTTGAAAAGGGTCATGAAAATCATCGGCACCGCTGGTTTGATGAATGCGTTAGCGGCGTAAAAACCGCTCTTTTTGCCCCATCCAAAGGACTTTCAGAGGTTGTTGAGCCGTTTAGCTGTTCCTCAAAACGTCGTGATGTTGATCAGTTTGCGAAACGAAAGCACGGGCTGCTGACGTCGATACAGAAAACTCAATCTGACGTTTTTACACACTCTGGGCCGATTGCTGTCTGTCGTGAAGGGCCACAACCCAAAGCAGCCGTTCGTGAAAGGCCGTTATCAAAAAACGGACATTGGCCCACCGCCTCGATGCATCGTAGTTTCTATATTCATATCGCTGGGTGAAGTCTTGAAGGCCTTCAACTATTTCGGAACAGCGAAACTGAACGACTGCTCCTGCAAACTCGTTTTGATCAACGCGGCCAATTGTTTGATGGCTGGCGTCGGGTCTTCGCCACCGCCGTGAAGCACATAGCCAAGGCTTGGCACGGGAGGTAAGCCGGAAATGACGGTGAGATGACTCGGCAGCCCAATGCGGGTTCGCAGTGTCAGGCCCAATCCGGCGGCGACGGCCGCCCAGATGCCGCCGACGCTGGGGCTGGTCAGGGCGATTCGCCAGGGAATTTGCGCAGCATCCAGCGCCTGGGTGGCGGCGCTACGTAACACGCAAGGCGCGTCGAACATGATCAAGGGCAGTGGTGAGTCAGCAAGGCTGGTAAACGACGGCATGTCACGAGCCCCGATCCAGTGCATCTGTGTTTCGCCAAGTGGCGTGGCGTAGGGCGACGTGTGTCCAGTGTCCCACGTCAGGGCCAAGTCCAGTCCGGCGCTTTCGATCAGCGCAAGCAGTTCAGCATTACGCGCGATCCTAACTTCAAGATTCACCATCGGGTATGTCTGGACGAAGCGTCGTAGGATTTCGCTTAGGAAGTGTTCCCCAAAGTCTTCCTGAAACCCGAGGCGAATTGTCCCGGCGGATTGGCTTTCATGCAGGGTCTGGAAAATATCGTCGTTCAGTTCCAGCAACCGACGGGCATGGCTGAGCAGTGATTCACCTATAGGCGTCAAGATTAATCCTCGTCCGGATTTGGCCAGTACCGGAGTGCCGATCTGCTCCTCAAGTTTCTTCAATTGGGCGCTTACGGCGGAAGTCGATCGACCGAGACGAACCGCTGCTTTGGCAAAACTGTTGAATTCCACGCCCGTGACGAAAGTGCGCAATACATCAAGATCGAAGGTCGGACGGCGCATTGGATAGTCCATTAATTTGGGATGATTGCCTCAATTAAATCTGATATTCGGAATTATTGCGACTTGATAGTTTTCGCCTGTCATTTAGCCAATCAGAGGGAAAACGTCATGAACTCATCCATGGGCACGGGGCGAGAACAGCAGGGTGTGTACCCGCAAAAGTTTGCCGAACTGACCGAGAACATACTGTTCGGCGATATGTGGAAGCGTCCGCAATTGACGCCTCGTGAGCGCAGTCTGGCAACGGTGGCCGCGCTGGTGGCGATGTACCGTCTTGAGCAACTGCCGTTTCATCTGAAACGTGCACTGGATAACGGTTTGAGTGACGACGAGCTTGCTGAAGTCATCACCCATCTGGCCTTTTACTCAGGCTGGCCGACGGCCGCCTCGGCGCTGGGTTTGCTCAGTAAGTTACGGTCTAGCCTCGCCACCCACCAGGAGTAACCGCTTATGCCGTTTGCACGTATTTCACTGCACCGGGGGAAGTCGACCGAGTATCTACAGGCGTTGTCTCAGGGTTTGCACGACGCCTTGGTCAACAGCTTCGAGGTGCCGAAGGCAGATCGCTTCCAGGTCATTCACCAACATGAAGTGGGCGAGCTGATATTTGATCCCGACTACCTCGGTGGGCCGCGTAGCCATGATTTTGTGCTGATCGCGATTACCGCTGGCCGTCCTCGAAGCGTCGAGACGAAACAGCGTTTTTACCGTGATCTGGCCGAGAAACTGAGGCAGGCGCCGGGCCTCAATGCGGAAGACGTCATGGTGGTGATTACCACGACTGAGGCAGAGGAGTGGTCGTTTGGTGGTGGGCGGGGCAACTAGCCCCAGGACTTTGCACGATGCTCTGTATTCTGCAAATGCGGCCCCTATGTGAATCAGTAACATCGCGAGGTTGGGTGTCCGTATATGGACTCCTCCTCATTGCAAGCCCCGTTGCTTTGGCGCCCGTGCCGACTGCACACGTATATTCGGCCTCTAAATACGGCATCGTTTCGATGCAGGGCCATGATGGGCTATTCGCGCGCCGGCTCCCGATCGCTTTTTCGTGCTTTTCGCACTTGGACATTCGAGGGTTTTGCCGACGCCGGTTCGACCGGTTTGCCATCGTTCAGGTTGCTTCGCAATCGTGGTTAAGAGTTGTTTCTCTCGTAGAACACGTCGGGTAAATAGATCAGGCTGCAGCCTGATTCGGTTGGTAATCAGTGCCGTGACGCAGCATCGCCCAAGCCATGCGTGCAGTTTTGTTGGCCAGCGCAATAGCGGCCACATTGGGATGCGATCGCTCGGCTAAACGAACGGCCCACTGGCTGAGCCGATCCTCTTTGGATTTGGCTGTGCGTAGCGCCGAGCGTGCGCCATGCACCATCAATGTTCGCAGATACGCATCACCGCGCTTGCTGATACCGAGCAGTCGATCCTTACCACCAGAACTGTGTTGCCTCGGTGTCAGTCCCAGCGAGGCGGCAAACTGTCGACCATTGGCAAACTGACGGGCATCACCGAGAGCGACGACGAGCGCTGTGGCGATCATTGGGCCGACACCGCGCAGCTGTTGAAGGCGAACGGCGGACGGCTCGTTTGTCGCGATCGCAGTGATCTCGCCGTCGAGCTTGCGTACGCGCCCATCCAGCGCACGAAGGTCGTCCCACAAACCATCCAGCAGACGACGGAAACGTGCCGTCAAACCGTTATCCGCATCTTCTAGCCAGCACGGTATTGCACGACGCAGCATCAGCAATTCCTTCGGTGCAACGAGACCGTACTCGGCGACCAGCCCACGGATCTGATTGGCTTTGGCCGTCCGCTGTTCGATTAAGCCGGCCCGGATGCGATGCGTCGCCTGGATATCCTGTTGTTCGATCGTCTTGATGGCGACGAAGCGCATGCTGGGACGGCTCATCGCTTCGCAGATCGCCTCGGCATCGTTCGCGTCGTTCTTGTTGCTTTTGACATAAGGTTTAACGAACTGGGGGGCGATCAGCTTGACTCGAAATCCTCGAGCTTCGAGTTGCCGCGCCCAATGATGGGCCCCACCGCAACTCTCCATGCCGATCTCACAACCAGGTTCGACCTTTTCCAGCACCGTTTGAAGCCAGCGATCACGTGGTAGCCGCTGCCGCCAGACCGGCTTCTCATGACAATCCACGCCATGGATCTGAAATACGTTCTTGGCCAGGTCGACCCCAATTCGCATAAGCTTCATGTGTGGACTCCTTCTCACTGTTGACTGTGGTTCGCACTTTCAGTCTGGCACTCAAGATGCCGAAGTGAGGAGGAGTCCATCCCATTGCTTTTGGCCGTTTTCTGCCTATCGCGAATGACCGGTTTGGGTCGACCGGTGGAATCCACAGCCAAAAGCAGCCAGTGGATGGAGCGATGGAAAATGAGAGCTAAGCTTCCATCTACTGTTGGGCTTATTGAGCAGATTGGGCTTTGCGTCCATGGCGTATAACCGCCTTCAGCGGTCACCATGTCGTTACAACATCCTGCCTGATCAGATGGCAAGCGAGAGAACGGGAATGCTATCCACCAACCCCGCGAAGGCGCTATCACCCCATTGCGGTCTATTTAGAGTTAGCCCTTCACAACAGCCTCGGAGGGGAGCCAATGAAACGCTTCGTAATGCTTATCGCGATCTCTTTGCTTACCAGTGCTTGTCAGAGCACAAACGATAACGGCATCACCCGACTTGACAATTGTGTCTGCTATAAATCGTCCGAGGGACAACCATTGCAAGCATCGCAAATGGCATGGAAAGACCCCGAAACGTTGCAGAAACAATTCTCACATTGCATTTGCCGAGCCTTAATTGACCTGAAGAAGGTCGATGATCCCAGTAAATTTTTCGTGCCCGGAACCGAAATAAGAACGGAACTGAAATAAAAAAGTGTTGTGGTCTAACAAACTCAGCTTTCGACGTATTCAGTGCGTTTTCACACAGCCTTGGTCGATTGCGGCCCTTCGTGAAAGTCCGGTTTTGGCCGATTGCTGCCCTTGGCGATAGGCTGCTGCCGTCGCAATCTTGAGGCTATCGTCAGCTACCGCAAATGAGTGCGTTGCGTTGCGTTGCGTTGCGTTGGGTTGGCATCAGCATGGCAAAAAAATAGGGGACGCCATCGATTTCAGACTGGAAATTTTCGCTCGACGTTTGATGCCCTAAACAGGTTTCAAGGCGCATGTTTTAAGACATCCGGTGTTACGTCCTAAGGGCTACAACGCCTTGCGTCGTTACCTACGCGTACGCCAGAATCCGCTGGCTTGTGCGTCTGGGGCGTGGGTCTTATCGTTTGTCCGTCACTAAAAACAGTGATGGGTTTGGGAGACCCTCAGCATCGACGCATAGCGTCACCTTCGACGGTCCTTCTTCAGGACTGCGATTTTATGGTGGCCATGCGCAGGGCTCTTTCGGGGGCGCCGGTTCCGATGCCCGGTCTACCAACCCGCGTATGGCCGCCACCTTCCGTTTGGTAGCGAGAGGGCGATGGCTCCTTTTAATAAGTAGCATCGGAGTTCCATCCATGATCAAACCCACACCCAACCCACCGGATACCGATCCAGCATCCCCCTACGAATCCGTCGATTCCAAGAAATTCCACGAAGCCGCCGACCGCGCCCTCGACCACTACCTCAACCCAGGCGCCCACATCATGGCCGCAGCCAACGAACCCGAGCGCATGTTCCTCGTCAATCCCAAGTACGACACCGAATCCCTGCTGGCCAACGCCAGCGAATCACCGGGCTCGGCCACCACCATGCTCAGCAACTTCGCGGCGTTGCTGGACAACTCACATCGCAAGACCCTGTTGGGGATTACGCAGGTGGTGATGCTGGGGGAATTGGCGGTGAATCAGGCGTTGGATCAAGTTGAGGTGAAGGAGTAAAAGCAAACCCTCTGTGGCGGTCGGTTAGTCCGGCGTCACAGGGGAGGAAATCAGTAAGTCGGCATCCGTATCCATGAAGCTCAGCTTTCAGGTGAATTGGCGGGTGTGTCCATTTTCGGAATTCCTGCGAATTGATTGTTCGTTACAGTGAACAATCAATTCAAGTTTTTGCCGTAGTCAGGGCGATAACCGCTATCTACTCTGCGGGTGAAGTTTAAATTCACTCCCAGCAGCGAGACCTGTCATGACTCATGTTAGCGACAACAAAGAAATTGCCCAGTACATCCATGGCGCCCACGTCGTCGGCAACGGTGTCCGAACTCAACCCATTTACAATCCGGCCACCGGCGCCGTCAGCCGTCATGTGCGTCTGGGCACGTCACAGGATGTAGACGCCGCAGTGGCTTCCGCCCAGGCTGCCTTTCCCGCCTGGTCGAACACGCCGCCCATTCGCCGCGCCCGGGTACTGTTCAAATTTCTGGAGCTGTTGAACCAGAACAAAGACGCACTGGCGCACCTGATCACTGCCGAGCATGGCAAGGTCTTCACCGATGCCCAAGGCGAAGTGGCCCGGGGTATCGACATCGTTGAGTTCTCTTGCGGCATTCCGCAGTTGCTCAAAGGCGACTTCTCCGATCAGGTGTCCACCAACATGGACAACTGGACACTGCGTCAACCATTGGGTGTGGTCGCCGGCATCACGCCGTTCAACTTTCCGGTGATGGTACCGATGTGGATGTTCCCGGTGGCGATCGCGGCGGGCAACACCTTCATTCTCAAGCCGAGCCCGACCGACCCTAGCGCCAGCCTGTTTATGGCTGACTTGCTGAAACAGGCCGGTCTGCCAGACGGCGTATTCAACGTGGTGCAAGGCGACAAAGAGGCCGTTGATGCTCTGCTGGTACACCCGGATGTGAAAGCGGTGTCCTTCGTCGGCTCGACGCCAATCGCCAATTACATCTATGAGACCGGTGCTCGCCATGGCAAACGCGTGCAGGCCCTGGGCGGCGCGAAGAACCATATGGTGGTCATGCCTGACGCTGACGTCGATCAGGTAGTCGATGCACTGATCGGCGCTGGCTATGGCTCGGCAGGCGAACGCTGCATGGCGATCTCGGTTGCCGTGTTGGTCGGCGACGTCGCTGACAAAGTCATGCCAAAACTGCTGGAGCGCACCAAGGCGTTGAAGGTCCTCAATGGCAGCAACCTGGCCGCTGAAATGGGCCCGATTGTCACGCCGGCAGCCCATGCCCGTATCACTGGCTACATCGAACAAGGCATCAACGAAGGCGCACAACTGTTGGTTGATGGCCGTCAGTTCAATGGTGCGGACGCTGGCGAAGGTTGCGAGGAAGGCT
This sequence comes from Pseudomonas sp. LB3P25, assembly GCF_054897985.1. Lineage (NCBI taxonomy): Bacteria > Pseudomonadati > Pseudomonadota > Gammaproteobacteria > Pseudomonadales > Pseudomonadaceae > Pseudomonas > Pseudomonas sp. LB3P25. Next base: position 2,524,305 of record NZ_CM142711.1, read on the forward strand.
TCTGGATGGGCGGCACACTGTTCGACCACGTCACCCCGGATATGCGCATCTATAAAGAAGAAATCTTTGGCCCGGTGCTTGCCTGCATGCGCGTGCCTGATTTCGCCACCGCGGTGCAATTGGTCAACGACCACGAATTCGGCAACGGCGTGGCTTGCTTCACCCGCGATGGCAACGTGGCACGGGAATTCAGCCGTCGCATCCAGGTCGGCATGGTAGGCATCAACGTGCCAATCCCGGTACCGATGGCATGGCATGGCTTTGGCGGCTGGAAAAAGAGCCTGTTTGGTGACATGCATGCTTACGGAGAGGAAGGCGTGCGGTTCTACACCAAGCAAAAATCCATCATGCAACGCTGGCCAGAAAGCATCGGTAAAGGCGCCGAGTTTGCGATGCCGACCGCGAAATAAAACCGCCGTTTTCATTAAAGGGGATGGGCACGTGAGAATTTCGTTGATTAATAAAGACGATCAGTCTAATAATCGGCGCATGACCAATATACTTGCTACCCCTCGCAAGCGTGGTCGTCCGGCGAAAGCCGCAGGCGACTTCCGAGAGACACGTGAAACCCTGTGTCGGGCAGGGGTTGCCGCCTTGACGGAGAAGGGGTTTTCGGCCACCGGCATTGACGAAATACTCAAGTCTGTTGGCGTGCCCAAAGGCTCTTTCTATCATTTCTTTGCGAGCAAGGAAGCCTACGGCAGTGAGCTGATCACGCTGTACGCCCGTTATTTCGTGCGCAAGCTTGATCGGTTTCTGCTCGACGAGAGCCTGACACCGCTCAAGCGCATCGAAGCCTTTTGCGAGGAAGCAGAGCGGGGCATGCAGCGATTCGAATTCCGCCGAGGCTGCCTCGTCGGTAATTTGGGGCAAGAGATGGGAGCGCTGCCGGAATCTTTTCGCGTACAGCTGACCGATGTCCTGTTGGACTGGCAGGCCCGGTTCGAGCGCTGCCTGGACGAAGCCAAGGCTGCTGGCGAAATATCCACGAAGGCGGACAGCGCGCGTTTGGCGGCGTTTTTCTGGATTGGCTGGGAAGGTGCTGTTCTGCGCGCCAAGCTTGAGCGCAACGGCGAGCCATTGCAGGTATTTGCAGAACTGTTTTTGATGAGCCTGAGGTCTTAGGCCCTTTTTTTTTCACCTTTTATATACGATCGGTCTAATTAGTATGGAAGCCTTTGAATCGTTCGTTAGAAGTGAGGCATCCCAATGAGTGAGCCAACTTTCGACTTCATCATCATCGGTGCTGGCACGGCCGGCTGCTTGCTGGCCAACCGGCTCAGCGCCGATCCAAACCATCGGGTGCTGCTCCTCGAAGCCGGCGGCCCGGACAACTATCCGTGGATTCACATCCCCGTGGGTTATCTGTATTGCATCGATAATCCGCGCACCGATTGGCGTTTCCGCACCGCACCATCGGCTGGGCTCAACGGCCGTGAATTGCTCTATCCACGTGGCAAGACACTGGGCGGAAGTTCAAGCATCAACGGCATGATCTACATGCGCGGTCAGGCTCAGGACTACGATCACTGGGCGAGCGTCACCGGCGATGATGAGTGGAATTGGGAAACCTGCCTGAGGGACTTCCGTGCCCACGAGGACCACTATCGCCTCGATGCCGCGGTAGCCGAGGGCGAAAACAGCCAGGCCGCACGCTTCAGAACCTTGCACAGCAACGGTGGTGAGTGGCGGGTTGAAAAGCAACGCCTGCGCTGGGACATCCTTGATGCCTTTGCCAAGGCAGCAGAGCAGGCAGGGATTGCTGCGACCGATGACTTCAATGGCGGGGACAACCGCGGTGTCGGTTACTTTGACGTCAATCAGCGCAGCGGCTGGCGCTGGAATGCATCCAAAGCGTTTCTCAGACCGATCCTCAAACAACGCCCGAACCTGACTGTCTGGACTGGCGCGCAAGTTTCTCGCCTGCGATTTGAACAGCGTGAAGACGGGCAGCCAGTGTGTTGCGGCGTCGAGCTGGTTCACTTGGGCCAACCCCGTAAAGTCCGGGCCGTCCGTGAAGTGGTGCTCAGCGCCGGCGCCATCGCAAGCCCGCAATTGCTGCAGCTTTCAGGTATTGGCGACGCCGCCTTGTTGAATGATCACCAGATTCCGGTAGTGCGGCATTTGCCTGGCGTGGGTGCAAACCTGCAAGACCATTTGCAGATCCGCTCAGTCTACAAAGTGCAAGGTGCGTCTACCCTGAACACGAAGGCGACTACTCTCCTGGGCAAGGCCGCCATCGCCCTTGAGTACGCGCTCAAACGCAGTGGACCGATGAGTATGGCGCCTTCGCAACTGGGCATTTTTACCAGCAGTGATGAGTCCTACATCCAGCCCAATCTCCAGTACCACGTACAACCGTTGAGTCTGGAAGCGTTTGGGCAACCCTTGCACCCGTTCCCCGCCATTACCGCCAGCGTATGCAACATCCACCCGACCAGTCGCGGCACGGTGTCGATTCGCAGCGCAGATTTCCGCGACGCCCCGATCATTGCTCCCGACTACCTGAGCACCGACGAAGACCGTCGCGTGGCCGCTGATTCGCTGCGTTTGACCCGTCGCATCGCGTCACAGCCGGCGATGGCAGGCTTTAGCCCGGAGGAATACAAACCGGGCATTCAGTACCAGACCGATGAGCAACTGGCGCGCCTGGCAGGCGACATTGGCTCGACCATTTTCCATCCCGTGGGCACGGCCAAAATGGGCAAGGCGTCCGATCCGATGGCCGTTGTGGACAGTCATCTACGTGTACACGGCATCCAGGGCCTGCGCGTCGTCGACGCGAGCATCATGCCGACCATCACGGGCGGCAACACCAACAGCCCGACGCTGATGATCGCGGAAAAAGCCGCGCGCTGGATCATTGCTGAAAACTCATCCATCTAAAGAGGAAATAACACTATGGATATGTCGCAAGGCCTGCCTGCCAAGAAGGGGCCTTTGGACGGCATCACCGTCCTGGATTTCTCACGCGTTCTGTCAGGCCCGTATTGCACGATGGTGCTCGCCGACCTCGGCGCCCGCGTGATCAAGGTAGAACGACTCGCCACTGGCGACGACACGCGTGCCTTCGGTCCTTTTGTCGAGGATGACTCCGCGTATTTCACCTGTTTCAACCGAGGCAAGGAAAGCATTGCGCTGGATCTCAAAAGCCCGCGAGACCGAGAGTTGGTCGAACGTATGCTCAGCGAGGCCGACGTGCTGGTAGAAAACTTTCGACCAGGGGTGATGGACCGCCTGGGCTACGGCGCTGAACGGCTCGCGAGCACTCATCCGCATCTGGTGTATGCGTCCATTTCGGGCTTCGGCCAAACCGGCCCCATGAGTGACCTGCCGGGCTACGACATGGTGGTTCAGGCCATGGGCGGCATCATGAGCCTGACCGGCTGGCCCGATGCACCGCCAGCCCGGGTAGGCACCAGTTTTGGCGATCTCAGCGCCGGGTTATTTGCAGTGATAGGCATCGTGTCGTCGCTGTACAAGCGTACCCGGGACGCGCAGGGCTCTCGCGTGGATATCGCGATGCTGGATTGCCAGGCGGCACTCATGGAAACCGCATTGGCGACTTACGACGTGGAAGGGAAGGTGCCAACACGCACGGGCGACGCTCATCCCGCGCTCTCGCCGTTCGAAGCTTATGACGCGCAAGACGGGCGCTTCATCATTGCGGCGGGTAACGACCAGTTGTTCATGCTGATGGCCGACGCGCTGGGCAATCCGCAAATGGCGCTGGAGCCGCAGTTCCTCAGCAATGCCCAGCGCTGTCGCAATCGCCCGGCGTTGATCCAGGCGATACAGGCGATCACGCTGACCGCCCCCGCAGCACACTGGATTGACCGGCTCAATGAAGCGGGGGTGCCGTGCTCGCCGATCAACACCATCGACAAGCTGTTCGAGCACCCACAGCTGGCGGCACGCAACATGATCATCCAAGTGCAGGGCGAAGGCGGGCGTGCTTTCCGTACCGCCGGCAACCCGATCAAGCTCAATGCCTATGCCGACATCGATGTCACCACACCGGTGTGTGCACCCGGTCTGGATGAGCACCGTGAACGCATCCTCTCGCAGCTGATGTCCCCGACCGGTGACTACGCGCCAGCCAAGGGCACCTTCGACGAAGCGTTACTGCAAGACGTTATTTAGAACATCGTCTGACTTTTTAAACCTGCCCATTTCCCAGGAGAATTCGCCATGACAGCCGCAACCGTTCCAGCCAACCAAGACAAAAAATCGGCGACCACCAGCATCAAATCCAGCAACGACGCACAGGGCCTAGGCGCATCGGCGCCTCGCTATGAATCGATCCTGGTCGAACGGCGCGAACGCGTCGGGCTGATCACTTTGCACAGACCCAAGAGCCTCAATGCACTGAGCGTGGCCATGTCCCGCGAAGTGGTCGCGGCGCTGCACAGCTTCGATACCGATGACAACATCGGCGCCATCGTCATCGCCGGTAGCCCAAGAGCTTTTGCCGCAGGCGCGGACATTGAAGAAATGGCTGACAAGACTTTTGTGGAACTGCAGCAACACGACGTCTTCGCCGCCTGGTCGCAATTGCTCACCGTCAGCAAACCGATCATCGCGGCCGTTAGCGGCTATGCGCTGGGAGGCGGTTGCGAACTGGCGATGATGTGCGACTTTATTATCGCTTCAGAAGACGCGCAGTTCGGTCAACCGGAAATCAAGCTGGGCATCCTGCCTGGAATCGGTGGTTCGCAACGCCTCACCCGGTCGGTTGGCAAAGCGCTGGCGATGGATATGATACTCACCGGTCGCACCATCAACGCCACCGAAGCCAAAGCCGCCGGACTGGTTTCGCGAGTCGTGCCTTCAGCGGACCTTCTGCAAACCGCGCTGGAGGCAGCACACACCATCGCCGGCTACAACGCCCCCGCAGTGCGAATGGCCAAGGAAGCGGTCAATCGCGCGCAGGAAGTGAGCCTGGCCGAAGGCATGCTGCACGAACGGAGACTGTTCCAGGCAGCCTTCGCAACCGATGGCCAGAAGGAAGGCATGCAAGCGTTTCTCGCCAAGCGTGCCCCGGTTTTTCGGCATCGTTGAAGGGCGCAGGGAGCAGACTTGGCAGTCCTCTAATTCCCTGATCAATTCAGAGAACTAGAGGGGGCTGAACCTATTACAGAAAGAGGGCAGTGACGGGTGAGTGTCAGAGTTCACCCGTCAGAAACTGTGCCCGTCCATTGCCGAAGCTCCAATCGGCATCGTCGTTGATCACAATGGAAACCATCACGTCGCTGGGCTGGATATTGCAATGGACCTGTAGCTCGTGAGTGAGTAGCTCGTAGAATTTGATCTTCGATGCTTCACTGCGCGGTCTGCTGGTGACGCTGACAATGATCACGTCTTTCGTTCTGGGGATATCCAGACCGGTATCCTCGACGATCATACGGCTGGGGCGGTGTTCGTTGACGATCTGATAACGATCACGTTCTGGCACTTCAAAAGCCACGACCATCGCACGATGCGCAGCATCCAGTAATGCTTTGAGCTGCGCGTCATCACGACCTTCTACAACATCGAATTTCATCAGAGGCATGGGGGTAGTCTCGAGTATTGATGGGATGCCTGCGTGGCATGTCTTGAGGTCCACACTAAGCGTTTGCTTTGTTCATGACGAGGCGCAAAAATCGAATTAATTGTTTCCATTCAAGGACAATAAAATCATGCCTAAAGTGGAGGTTGAAAGACTCTGGACCCATGTGCACTGGCTAGCGATCCTTGCAGAGCAGGGCACGTATACCGCAGCAGCGATCAGACTAGGGGTAAGTAAGTCCGCGGTGAGCCAGCGAATTGCCGAGCTGGAAAAGGCCACGGGATTGAGTCTGGTGTTGCGCACGACTCGCAGTGTGCGATTGACCGATGCAGGGAACGCTTTGGTACATGACGTGCGAGGAGCTTATGAGCAAATTGCTCGCAGCTTTTCCGATGTTCGAGACTCTGCGGGTGTCGCGCGGGGGTTACTAAGGCTGACTGCTCCGGTCGCATTTGCCCGCCAGCAATTGGTTCCGGTACTGGCCGGTTTTCTCAACGAATATCCCGAAATCATTGTCCATCTTGACGTTTCCGACCAGATTTCCTCTATCGCGTCGGAAGGGTTTGATCTGGCTGTTCGGCACAGCAATCAAATCCCGGATACCCATGTCGCCTGGAAGTTGTGCGCGACGCATTCCGTGCTTGTTGCGACCCGCAGCTATCTGGATAGATTTGGCGAACCTCAACATCCAGCGCATCTCGTAGAACACAACTGCCTGTATTACCCGCGAGGCAAGGACACACCGGCCTGGGCTTTCGAAGCCCCCGCGCCCTCAAATCTGGAGGAAAAACGGCTGACTGTTCCTATCAAAGGAACATTCGCAACCAACAATAGCGAAGCGTTGCGTGATGCGGCTCTGACTGATCTGGGCATCGCACTTTTACCCGATTTTAGTGCTCAAGCCGGGCTGAAGGGCGGGGGATTGGTGCAGGTGCTTCCAACGTGGAAAGTAGTAGGGGCCTTCCCTGAGGACATTTATTTGGTGCGTCCTTATTCCGCGCATGTGCCAAGAGCAATTACCGTTTTTGTCGACTACTTGCGAGGGCGGTTCGCGGCGGGCTTTAACTGACTGCATTAAACTGGCGGCAGGTGCGACCCGACTGGATCCTCGCCAGCAGTTGTAATGTGCTCGGGCGCTGGGACCAAAAAGGGGACGCGCATTAGCCGGTTCGAGTCCTGATTTCGCAGGTTGGCGGCGCGTCACCCGTGTTGCCGTTTGAATGTTCCCGTGGCGTCGCACTAGCGACGATAGTAGCGGTGATCGTCCTCGTAGCGATGCCGCATGGCCCGATCCTCACGGCGCTCCCAATCACGATGGCGTTCGGCTTCTCGGTAGGCTTGCTCTCTGCGCCACTGATCTCTACGCCAGTCGTCTCGGCGCCAATCGTCTCTACGATCGTGCCAACGGCCGTCACGCCAGTATCGGTCGTCATGGGCAAGCAACGGCCCTGGCTGCTTGCCGGCCATGCTGGCCAAGGAAGGCCAAGGGTTGCCGGCAGCCTCAACTGGGGCCTGAACAGCGGCGACTGCAGTTGTGACTTCAGTTTTGAACGCAGGGGTTGAGGTCTTCATCGGTGTTGCTGATGCCGAGCCCACTACCGCGAGCGCGAACAGGCCGAAGAGCATCATTCGTGGGTCATGGAATTTCATGAGCGAAGCCAACCTCTGATTGACACTTGGACGTATGGCCATCCGGCTGAGGGAGCCCTGAGGGTTCGCGCTTACCGAGCGGATGTGCCTATCCACATAGACCTATAAATAAGGAAAAGTTCTAGAGGGCCGCTGCTTAAATAGCTATCGGCCTTAGTGTTCGGCCCCTTCGAGGTTTGTTCTCTCGTTGTCCACTTCTGGCCGTTCACTGCCGGTCATGATTCCTAAGTGTGCTGGTCAAGTCCGCTGCAAATGGCTGTTCATGGCGATTGCAAATGGGTGGTCAAGTCGGTGCAATTACTCAGGTGTTGGCGGATCTGGAAAAGTGGTCCCCAACCGGCGGCGAGATGATCTAGGCTTCCCGCACCATCACTCAAGGACGATAACCATGTCAGATAATTCAGAGACCCACATCGCCACAGCGGACGCACTGACATTGCTCCTGCACAACCAGCACGCCTTTCGCTTGCCGCTTACGACCGGGTTTTCTATACACAAATGAGATTTTCGGTTTCAGGTAACGAAGGGGTTACTACTATGAAAACGACATTTTTTTCAGAATTCATGAGCGCTGCGAAAGAAGCCCCGCGGCTCTATTTTGCACCGTTGGTTGGAGCGGGTAGAGCAATCAAGGATGAGTTTCGCCGGGTTGAGGAGGGGGCCGCCGGTAAAGCGCCGCTGGCTCCCACCGCGAAGCACTAAAAATTCCCCACAACCAAGACCCGCCTTTCGGCGGGTTTTTTGTTTATTACAGGCATTCAGCAAACATGATTCTTCATGGTCTGTAAGCTCTGCGAAATTACACTCCGCCTGCCCAACCGGTTGCATTCGGCTTAACCAGTTATTTGCATTTAATTTGATCACCGATTGTATCGAACTTGACCAGTTTTCCTCGTAACTATGACCGGTAGAGAACGACCCAAACCGGTCAGTCGTGACAGGCAGAAAACGCCCCAGGCTGTGAAAAAACGCGGGCACAGTCTTGAAGACTGCGTTGCTACGTAAAATCTGTCGGCGCTTGGTTGATCAGCAGACCAAAAATTTGCGTAGAAACGCGATTTTCGTCCCGATCCTGACAGTCAAACCTGCTCTTAGGCCCCATTGTGTGTCCGGGGCCGAGCGGCCAATTGCGAGCGGGGCGTCAAGATGGCCAAGGCAACCGCCACGATGAAGAGCGCCGGCACATCACCTGCCAAGTGCCCCATTTGCCCCGGCTGGGTGACCGCCTGGACGGCCATGATTCCTCCGTGTACGGCGCTAGACCACACGGTGAACCAGATTAGGCTCAGATTGGCTAATGGATCGCGTGCCGCCAGGATCAAGAACACGCCAAGTGTGGCGTAGATGCCAACGATCATCATCGGGTAGTCCGAGTGACCGACGTGCCAGGCCCAGCCGGACGACCAGAACAACATAAGTGGGTAGAGAGCAAGGCACGCGAGGCCAGCCAAAACTAGAACGACGCGCAAATATTTGAGGCGATCGACTACGGTCATGGCGGACTCCTCTTTGGGCCTAACTCTAAATTGGCCCCAAGTGGGGTGATAACACCTTCACGGGCTTGGTGGATAACATTCCTTGTTCTGTCGTCTAGCCCTGACTAGACCGGGCATTGTGACAGTCGGGTGTCCGCTGAAGGGGTTTATACACCATGGACGGAAAGCCCAATCTGCTCAATTAGTTCCGGCAGTAGACCAAGCATAGCTACTCATTAGCTATCGCTCCGTCCACCGGCTGCTTCTGGCCCAGAGTGTGTAAAAACGAAAGCCGTCAGAATCGGAAGCGAACAAATCAACATTGCTGCCGCAGGTAACTAGTAGTACCCAAGCGTTTGCAACGTTCTGGCAAGATTCAGGACAGGTTGTAATTTTTCATCAAGCAACGTCCACCACTCGTGCTCAACCCATTCACCAGTCTCTATCTGGTGCATGGGTGGCATCCAATCTTTATGTCGATCGAAAACATCCGGGATGGCTCGCGCTAGGGCTGATAGTTCATTTTGGGTAAAGCCCTCTTTTTGAAGTTCAACGGCCTTCGCCAGCGCCAGACGATAATCTTCAACGTAAGTCATCGCTGGAGTGGAGCTAGCGACCCGTATCAGTTCGGGCAGTGCTGACTCTAGTTTCTTAAGCTGACTCAATCTGTCCGCGTTCGTGTAACGGTATTCAGCCATTGTGATTCCCTACTATCTGTTGGCTAGCTGCACCAAGATGCTCTCTTGAACCTGCGCGACCACCTATAATTTCCTCGGAAATCATCGCAGGGATCGCCTATGAAGCGCTTTATTCAAGGTGAACATCGAGGCCAAAGTACTTTACTTCCCGAGAGCCTCGATGACTACGTCAGCGATATCAACCCGGTGCGCGTAGTCGACGTCTTTGTCGATGAACTCGACTTGGTCAATCTGCGTTTTGAAGGTGCCATCCCAGCCGATACAGGCCGGCCTGCTTACCATCCCTCGGTCTTGTTGAAGATCTACATCTACGGTTATCTCAACCGCATCCAGTCGAGCCGACGTTTGGAGCGAGAAGCCCAACGCAACGTCGAGCTGATGTGGCTGACCGGGCGGTTGATGCCTGATTTCAAAACCATCGCCAACTTCCGAAAAGACAACAGCGAGGCCATCCGAGGCGTCTGTCGCCAGTTCGTTGTGCTGTGTCAGCAGTTGGGACTGTTCGGAGAACATCTGGTCGCCATCGATGGCAGCAAATTCAAAGCAGTCAACAACCGCGACCGCAATTTCACCAGCGCCAAACTGAAGCGGCGAATGGAAGAAATTGAATCGAGCATCAATCGTTACCTGACGGCACTCGATGCTGCCGATCGGCAAGAACCAACAGCTTCCGAGCCCAGTGCCGTGAGGCTGGAAGAGAAAATCGCCAAGCTCAAAACTCAAATGAAGGAGCTTCAGGCGATCGAAATCCAGCTCAATGAATCGCCGGACAAACAGGTCTCACTGACCGATCCAGACAGCCGATCCATGATGACGCGCGGCACGGGAATCGTTGGCTACAACGTGCAGACAGCGGTCGATACGCAGCACCATTTGATCGTTGCGCATGAGGTGACCAACGTCGGTTCTGACCGCGATCAACTCAGCTCGATGGCCAAGCAGGCCTGCGAGGCGATGGCGTCAGATACGTTGTCGGTGGTGGCGGACCGAGGTTACTTCAAAAGCGAACAAATCCTGGCCTGTCATGATGCAGGCATCACCGCCTATGTGCGCAAGCCGATGACCTCTGGAGCCAAGGCTGACGGGCGTTTCAATAACGATGTCTTCGTCTATGACACGGCAAAAAACGAATACATTTGCCCGGCTGGAGAGGCGCTGATCTGGCACTATTCCTACGTTGAAAAAGGCCTGAAGCTGCATCGTTACTGGAGTTCGAAATGCCAGGGCTGCGCGTTGAAATTGCAGTGCACACCGAGCACGGAACGACGAGTTCGACGCTGGGAGCATGAAGACGTATTGGAGGAGATGCAGCTTCGGCTGAGCAAAGCACCAGAGATGATGCGAGTCCGAAAACGGACGGTTGAACATCCCTTCGGGACGCTCAAACAATGGATGGGTGCAACGCACTTCCTGACGCGAAAGCTGGCCGGGGTGAGCGCGGAGATGAGCTTGAATGTGCTCGCCTACAACTTGAAACGGGTCATGAAAATCATCGGTGCCAACGGTTTGATGAAAGCGCTGTTGGCCTAAAAAAGGCTGATTTTGGCCCATCCCAGAGGCTGTAAAAACGGCGTTGACGTGTTCCAGGTCGCGACTGATGCGACACGCAGCATTTGCCTTGTGATCGTTCCGCCAAGAGCGTCAATGATCCAAGACGATGAGGCCCATGAGCGTTTTTACACACTCTGGGCCGATCGCAGCCCGTCACGAAGGGCTGCCATAACCTATAGAGGCCATCCACGGATGGTGACATTTCGACGGTTAACACGACAACCGCCTTGATAAACACAGGGGCGAGCGCATAGTTTCAGGCGTGCAATTATGAATCACAGCATGTTGCTGCTAGTACAGGACCCTGGCTTTTGGGAGAACCGTATGAGCGAAGCAAATCAAGTCTCGGTGCGCCATCTGAGTCATTTCATTGACGGCCAAGCAACGGCAGGCACGAGCGGGCAGTTCGCCGACGTGTTGGACCCGGCGCAAGGCCGGGTGACGGGCCGCTTGCCAGTCGCAAACGCAGCTGAAGTTGACGCGGCCGTCGCCGCTGCGAAAGCCGCGTTCCCAGCCTGGAGCGAAACCCCGCCGCTTGAGCGTGCGCGGTTGATGTTCAAGTTCAAGGAGCTGCTCGAGGCGCATAGCGCATAGCGCCGAGCTCGCCGAGCTCATTACCCGCGACCACGGCAAGCTGTTTGAAGATTCAAAGGGCGAGGTGATACGCGGGATTGAAATTGTCGAATTCGCCTGCGGCATTCCAAACCTGCTGAAGACCGATTTCACCGATCAGAGCGCCCCCGGCATCGACGCGTGGAACCTGCGTCAACCCGTCGGCGTGGCCGTGGGCGTCACGCCATTCAATTTCCCGATGGTGGTGCCGTGCTGGATGTTTGTAATGGCAGCCGCGACCGGCAATACGTTCATCCTTAAACCCTCGGAGCGTACTGCGTCGCCATCGATTCGGCTTGCGGAGCTGTTCATCGAGGCGGGCTTTCCCAAAGGGGTCTTCAATGTCGTGCATGGCAGCAAGGCTGTCGTCGATGCGCTGATGCAGCACCCCGACGTGGCGGCGGTTTCCGCCGTCGCCTCGACGCCGGTTGCCGAATACATCTACAAGGAAAGCGCGAAATACGGCAAGCGCGTGCAGGCATTGGGCAGTGCGAAGAATCATCTCGTGGTCTTGCCCGACGCCAATCTCAATAAAACTGTCGATGCGATCATCAACTCGGCATATGGCTCGGCCGGCGAGCGCTGCATGGCGACCTCAGTCGTGGTAGCGGTGGGGACCAAGGGTGATGAGCTGATCGAGCGTCTCGTACCGCGCGTGCGTTCGCTCAAGATGGGTGGCGGCATGGAACCCGGCCTGGACATGGGGCCGCTCATCAGCGCCGCGCATCGCACCAAGGTGTTGGGCTATATCGAGGCGGGCGTCTCGGCAGGGGCAAGTCTCCTGGTCGATGGTCGCGACCTGACAGTGGCTGGCCGCGAAGAGGGCTTCTTTCTCGGCGGCTCGCTGTTTGACCAGGTGACGCCGGAAATGAGCATTTACCGAGAAGAGATTTTCGGCCCGGTCCTGTCGGTTGTCCGGGTGCCTGATCTCGCAAGCGCAATTGCACTGGTCAACGCCCACGAACTGGGCAACTGCGTATCGCTTTACACCTCCGACGGCGGCGCGGCGCGCGCATTCACCCGGCAGATTCGGATCGGTATGGTGGGCATCAACATTCCGAGTCCGGTGCCATCGGCGTGGCATTCGTTCGGGGGCTGGAAGCGATCGATGTTCGGTGATCATCACGCCTACGGCGAGGAAGCCGTGCGCTTTTATACTCGCTACAAGAGTGTCATAGAGCACTGGCCTGACAGCATTGCCTGAAGTGCGGAATTCGCGGCGTTTGTGGCCGGGTAAGCCGGCGCGAGCGTCGCGAAGCCACTGTCAGCTGAATGAGGTACTTCAGGGCGCCGCCCACCCTTAGCCGAGTTGCTCGGCAAGCCCGACGATGATGCCCTCAAACCCCACGAATATAGGCGAGCCGGTAAGATTTATCGTACTGCATCTGGCCAATGAGTTCTGCGCCATGGGCCTGCATCCGCGCAACGACAACATCGACCTCATCGACGACAAACATGATGCGTCTGCCTTGAAGATCGAAACGGTATCTAGCGTTTTTACACACTCTGGTCCGATAGGCGCCTGTCGTGAAGGGCCGGTTTCGACTGGAGCTGACGTTGCATTTGCCGACGGGTACATGGATTCGGGGTATGGCTGGAATTAAATGCAGATTGGCACAAAAAGTATGCAAACACCTGAACGGGATCCTTCAATCCTCGTTACCCTGACATCCATGGGTGATGAACGTAGAACCCAATCGGGTTCCTGGATTCACGTGATGCTTGATCTTGAAGCTACTCACCAGGTCTTTACCACCTATCACCAACGAGAGAGCCAACTGAGCGGTAGGGATGACCGTAAATTCGCGGGAGAAGCACATGATGAACACGAAAAAACTGAGACACATTCTTGCCGGTTTAACGCTGTCATTTGGCGCTGTGCATTCGCATGCCGAAGAGGTCAAAAAAGTCGATATACTGCTGATCGGTGGCGGCATCATGAGCGCGACCCTGGGCGTTTGGCTAAATGAGTTGGAGCCGGGGCTCTCGATGGAGATGGTCGAGCGCCTCGACGGTGTCGCCCTGGAAAGCTCCAATGGCTGGAACAACGCGGGTACCGGTCATTCGGCATTGGCCGAGTTGAATTACACACCGCAAGACGAGAACGGAAAAGTCACAATCTCGAAGGCCATTGAAGTCAATGAAGGCTTCCAGCTGACCCGGCAATTCTGGGCTTGGCAGGTCAGGCAAGGCGTGCTGAAGAACCCGCGTTCGTTCATCAATTCCACCCCGCACATGAGCTTCGTCTGGGGCGATGCAAACGCCAGCTTTCTGAAAAAGCGTTATGAGGCGTTGCAGGCTAGCCCGTTGTTCCGCGGCATGCAGTACTCCGAAGACCCGGCCGTGATCAAAAAATGGGTTCCGCTCATGATGGAAGGGCGTGATCCGAAGCAAAAAATCGCGGCCACGTGGAACCCCAATGGCACCGATGTCAATTTTGGAGAAGTTACCCGCCAACTGGTCGGTTACCTGCAAACCTCGCCGAAATTTGCCCTGAAGCTGTCAAGCGAAGTGCAGGACATCACCCGAAACGAGGACGGTAGTTGGCGCATCAGCTACAAAAACCTCAAGGACGGTAGCGAAACCGTAACCGATGCCAAGTTCCTGTTCATCGGTGCGGGTGGTGGCGCGCTGAAGCTGTTGCAGAAATCGGGTATCCCCGAGGCCAGGGAATATGCAGGCTTTCCAGTGGGCGGCTCATTCCTGGTGACAGAAAACCCGGCCATCACCGAGCGGCATCTGGCCAAGGCCTACGGCCAGGCGTCGGTGGGGGCGCCACCCATGTCGGTTCCGCATCTGGATACCCGTGTACTGGACGGTAAGCGCCTGATCCTGTTCGGACCATTCGCAACCTTCAGTACCAAGTTTCTCAAACAGGGCTCCTTTCTGGACTTGCTGAGTACTACCACAATAGACAATGTGTGGCCGATGACTCGCGTCGGCATCAAACAATATCCACTGGTCGAGTACCTGGCTGGCCAACTGATGCTATCGGACGAGGATCGCCTCAATGCTTTGAAGGAATACTTCCCCAACGCCAAAGCCGAAGACTGGCGTCTGTGGCAAGCAGGCCAGCGCGTGCAGGTGATCAAGCGTGACGAAGCTGCCGGTGGCGTCCTGAAACTGGGCACGGAGATTGTTACGTCCCAGGACGGCACCATTGCCGGTTTGCTAGGTGCCTCTCCAGGCGCGTCGACCGCAGTACCCATCATGGTGAACTTGCTACAGAAAGTCTTCAAAGACAAAGTCGCGACGCCCGCCTGGCAGGAGAACCTGCATCAGATCCTCCCGAGCTACGGTACCCAACTTAACGACGATCCGGCAAAAGTGGCCGAAGAGTGGGCGTATACCGCCAAGATACTTGAACTGATGCCCCCACCGGTGATCAGTCAAGTCGCTACGCCGATTGCTGAAAAAGAGGAGGGCAAGCCGATAAAAGAAAAGGCACCAGCTGACATGGCTCTGTGATTAACAAGACCACTCATTCGGAGTGCTCGGTGTCGCTGACCTAGAGACGAAAGCCCGCTGGACGTTAACGGTCAGCGGGCTTTTTAATGGATCGATACGCGCACCCCAGGGAATGCATTCCATATTGGGGGCGCGGGCTTAGCTCTATCCACCAATGGGTTTGGTAGCATTGGGGAACACAAACCTGCATGGCCCGAACGGGATAAGTTATTGGGCGCGCATTTGGCTGCCAGGCTGAATTGCTCCCGGTATTCCAGGCGCTGGACCTGTCTATGACAGGTCGCAATGTCCTCTGCCAATGTCCGTGTATGGCCGATTTCTGCCTGTCACGACCCGCGGTAAATTTAGGTATGAATAATTTGTTCGGGGCTCTCCAGAGCCGCAAGGAAGTCGTGTTCACCCTCAGCTCCCCACCATGGTGTTGGCGCAGACGCCGAATTGCCCTGGTTGCCGAGATGTCACTGACCCAGTCCAATTCCTCGCAAACCATTGCCTGTTCTAGATTTAGTGTCGATTTTGAAGTGGGTCAGTCTTACATCGGCACCTGGGTCAATTCGGCTTCGGCGTCTACACCTGATTAAGTGGCAGCGCGTGCTGAGCCAGCAACAGCAGACCCTGACCCACTTCGCTCGAGCGCGGCAGGCCGTGCCTGAGGAGAAAGTACAGGAAGTTGTCCTGCAGGCTCGGTGGATCACCGAGCTGCTGGCTTGAGTCCGGTCTAGGGTTTGCACGAAAAGTCGCCGAGCGGCGATCAGGTAAGGCGAAGATAGGCGAGGAACGGCCGGGGTCGCGCTCGACTTTACGGGTGTACAGGCGTTATCCCCTACGCGATTCATTACGCTGCATCACAAATGATGTTCCCGTCCCCGAATTTGTTCATTCAAGGCAACATTCTAAAGTCCACTCCACTTGCGGCCTCATCACGCCGATGGGGAGCGAACTGGAGACTTTTCAATGCCTTTTATCAGCGTTCGTATCGCCGCGATGGCGTTACCAAGGAACAGAAAGCTCAGGTAATCGCCGAAATCACCCAAACCATGCAGACCGTCCTCAACAAGGACCCGCATCTCACTCATATCGTGATCGAGGAGGTGGATACCGATAACTGGGGCTATGCTGGCATCACCACCACCGAGTACCGCAAAAATCTGGCGGAATCTAAATCGTGACTCAGCCCGTCAGAATCGACTTTGTGTCGGATGTCGTGTGCCCGTGGTGCGCGCTTGGCGCCACAGCCCTGGAGCAAGCCATAGAGAATCTCGCCGGCGAAGTCGCCGTCGAGCTGACGTTCAAGCCCTTCGAATTGAACCCGGACATGCCGGCCGAGGGCGAGCACGCAGTCAAGCACATGATGCGCAAATATGGTCGCAGTGCTGAAGAAGTAGCCTCTCGCAATGAAATGGTAGTCGCCCGTGGCGAAGCCATCGGCTTTCACTTCGATCTGGAAAAA
Organism: Pseudomonas sp. LB3P25; assembly: GCF_054897985.1. Taxonomy (NCBI): domain Bacteria; kingdom Pseudomonadati; phylum Pseudomonadota; class Gammaproteobacteria; order Pseudomonadales; family Pseudomonadaceae; genus Pseudomonas; species Pseudomonas sp. LB3P25. Next base: position 2,540,760 of record NZ_CM142711.1, read on the forward strand.
CGCAGTCATTTCTACAACACCTTCGACGCCCATCGCCTTCTGCTGTGGGCGGTAAAGGAAGGTCGCCAGATCGAACTGAAGAAAGTCCTGCTGAAGGCGTATTTCACCGACGGCCAGAACCCCAGCAACCACGAAACCCTGGTGCGTCTGGCCGGTGAAGCAGGACTTTCCACCACCCGCGCCCGCGAGGTGTTGGCAACCGGGATGTTCGCCATCGAAGTCCGTGAGCTCGAGAGCTTCTACCGCGAGCGCGGGATCAATTCGGTCCCGGCCATGGTGCTGAACGGTCGTCAGTTGGTGGCTGGATCACAGTCAGTTGAGCAATACGAAGAAGTCCTCCGGCAGATGGCGCGAGAGCCTGCTACTGCCTGATGGCTCAGCTTATCCACTTAATTCGCATTCATTAATTATCGGGAAATCATCATGAGCAATTCGAAAAAAGTAGTTGTGGTCACTGGCGCATCCCAAGGTCTGGGCGCAGGCATCGTCGCGGGTTTCCGCAAACTCGGTTACCAGGTCGTCGCGAACTCTCGTTCAATCAAGCCGTCAACCGATCCGGACATCCTGACCGTAGCCGGTGATATTGCTGATCCGGCCACCGCCGAACGCATCATCCGCGAAGGTGTGGCTCGCTTCGGTCGCATCGACACCCTGGTGAACAACGCCGGAATCTTCCTGGCCAAGCCTTTCACCCAATACACCGGAGAAGAATATGCAAACACCGTTGCCACTAACATGGGCAGTTTCTTCCACATGTCGCAGCAGGCCATCGCCCAGATGGAAAAACAAGGCCAAGGTGGTCACGTGGTCAGCATCACCACCACGCTCGCCGACCACGCCATCGATGGCGTGCCTTCGGTGCTGGCATCGCTGACCAAGGGTGGCATGAACGCAGCAACCAAATCGCTGGCGATCGAGTACGCCAAGCGCGGCATCCGTGTCAACGCCGTATCCCCAGGCATCATCAAGACCCCGATGCACGGTGAAGAAACCCACGCAGCGCTGGGCAGCCTGCACCCGGTCGGCCACATGGGCGAAGTCGCCGACATCGTCGGGGCCGTTTTGTACCTGGACAGCGCCGCATTCGTAACCGGGGAAATCCTGCACGTCGACGGCGGCCAAAGCGCCGGTCACTAAACGGTTAGCCTGACGCTTAAAAACTGCGTGCACTGACGTAGCGCAGGGACCGGCTGGCCCTGCTTTTCCAGTCTTCCCTGCGCTACGCCGTACAGCCCTCAATCGTGCTTTCCCCCGCTGGAGGTTCTTCATGAAACTGCAACTTTTAACCGCTGCGCTGATCATCAGTGGCCTGACTTTCTCAGCCGCCACTCAAGCTGCCGATACCTCGACGGCGACCAAAGCGTCGACCAGCAAAACCAGTTCAGTGAAACAGGAAGTCAAACTGACGCGCGTCACGCCGGAATACTGGCGTGTCACCTTCCACAATCCGCCGTTCAACATCTATGGCCCGGAAACAATGCCGCAGTTGAACGAGGTCATTACCGCGATAGAAAACGACGCAAAAGTGCGCGTGGTGGTGTTCGACAGCGACGTGCCGGACTTCTTCCTCACCCACTACGACTTCGTCCCACCGCTGACCGACACCACCAACATGCCCAACGGCACGACCGGCCTGCCGCCGCTACCCGACATGCTGGTGCGCTTGAGCAAGGCACCGGTGGTGTCGATCGTGTCGATCCGTGGCCGCGCAACCGGCGTGGGCAGCGAACTGGCGCTGGCCAGCGACATGCGATTCGCCAGCCGTGAAAAAGCCGTGCTGTCGCAGTGGGAAATCGCCGCGGGTCTGGTACCGGGTGGTGGGCCTAGCTCACGCTTGCCACGCCTGATCGGACGCGGCAGGGCACTCGAAGTGCTGCTGACCGGCGAAGACATCAACGGAGATCTGGCCGAACGTTATGGCTACGTCAACCGCTCACTGCCGGACGCGCAGCTGGACGGCTTCGTCGACGCCATGGCCCGCCGCATCGCCAGGTTCGACCGAGAAACGATTGCTGACATCAAGAACTTGGTCAACAAGTCCAGCTTGCCAGCGGACGAAGACATTGGTGCTGAATGGAAAGGCTTCATTGACTCGGTACAACGACCCGCGACGCAACACCGCATCAAGCAGTTGATGGACATGGGCCTGCAACAGAAAGCCGATGTCGAAAAACGCCTGCCTGTGTACACCGGAAAAACCGGCGACGCAGCCAAGTAGCGTTTTTTTGATTTAACTGATCATGCCCACTGCCCGATTACTCGGGCAGTGGGCTTTCAAATGGCGGTTACTGCGCCTTCAGCGTCTTGTTCAAAAACTCATCGATCAGGCTCGCGATTTCATCGGGCTTCTCATCAAGGGCGAAGTGCCCCGCTTCCAGCACGTGAATCTCAGCCTTTGGCAGATCCCGGCGATACGCCTCGGCTTAGGCGATATCGAATGACGGATCGTATTTACCCCACACCACCAGCGTCGGCGGCTGATGCTCGCGCATCCATGCCCGCCACTTCGGATAGCTGGCGAAGTTGGTGCGATAGTCATAGAACAGATCGCTCTGGATATCGGCCTGACCCGGTTGATTCAGGAAAGTGAATTCATCGGTCCAGAGATCCGGATTAAAATGCTCGACGCTGGGGCTTGAGCCGATGTGCCGCTGCTTGGTTGTCGCCAGCGAAAAAAGGCTTGCACGCAACCCCGCTTCGTTGGCGGCGGGATTAGCCCAAACTCGCGCCGTTTCTGCCACAACGGCCCCAAGCCATCTTCGTGCTGTCGACCATCATCTTTTTCGCCCTCGGTTTCGTGCTGTTGTCGACCATGGCGCTCAGGTCGCCGATGTTGGATGAGACCCTCGGTTATCCGCCTATCACTACAGGTGGCATGACCATTCCGCGGGGTGTTGGAATCGTTGGTGCGTTCATGTTGATGACCCGGGTTCCGGCGTATATCGACAGCCGATTTTTTGTGGCCCTGGGCGTAGGCCTTGATGTATGCCAACTGGTCGATGCTCAGTTATTCGCCTTTGATGGATTGGCCGCCAGTGGCAATTGCCGGTGCCATCCAGGGCGTTGGCCTCGGCATTTTGATGCCGTCGATCAGCAAAGTAGCGTTCAGTACGTTGGACCGGAAATTCCGCCCGGAAGGTACCGGCTTTTTCAATCTGGCACCGGTGTATTGGAGCCAATCGGTGTTGCGGTGGTGCAAGCGTCGTTCTTCAACAATACGCAAGCAGTGCATTTGGCACTCGCCACCCATCTGACGCCCTTTGCCGATGCTGCCCACGCGGTGACGGTGTCGACGCCTTTGCAAGCGGTTGCAGGCCTCAACGAAATGATCACCGGCCAGGCCGCCTTTATCGCCGTTATCGACCAGTTCAAGATCTTGATGATGGCAATGGTGGTGGTGAGTCTATCTTTCTTCGCAAACCTGCCCCAACCAAATAGCTCGTGGAGTCTGCCAAATGATATTTAATTCGCTCAAAATCAACAGACACCTGTTCCGTACCAAGGTTGGGGCGGTGTCGGCTCTTATGTTTCTGTCTGCCTGTACCGTCGGCCCTGACTTTGAAGCGCCCGCGGACAGCACGTCGCAGCACTATGATCAACAGGCCGAGCAGCGTCTTGGCGAGAACGGCAACACCAGCGGTAAACAGCACATTGACCTTGGCAAAAAGGTCAACGGTGACTGGTGGTCTGCTTTCCATTCGCCCAAGCTCGACAGCGTGGTACGCCGGGCCATTGACGGCAACCTTGAGCTGGTAGCAGCCGACGCAACGATTCGCCAGGCGGCGTCCTCGGTCGCGGCGGCGGAGGGTGCACTGTCTCCCCAGGTCGGTCTTGGCGCTGCGGCTGTCCGCTCGCGGACCCACAACGGGCCCGAGCCAGTCGTCTCCAACTTCTATTCAGTTGGGCCGCAGGTCGCCTTCGACCTTGATGCTTTCGGCGGTATCAAGCGTGAGGTCGAACAACAACAGGCGTTTACCGATCTGCAGAAGCATCGCTACGAAGCGGCTTACCTGACCCTGACAGGCGATGTGACCAGCCAGGCAATCCTGGTGGCCTCTGCCAGCGCGCAGATGGTTGCCGTCGAGAAGCTGCTGGCCAATGACGCAAAAAACCTCGACCTAGTGCGCAGGGCTCATATAAGTGGCGCGACCACGCAAATCGATGTTTCGCTGGCCGAGACGCAGCTCGCTCAGGACCGCACGCTGTTGCCGCCCCTCGCTCAGCAGCGTGATTCGGCCCGGCACGCACTGTCGATTCTGACGGGCAAAGGTCCGGGTGACTGGCTCCCGCCTGACTTTGCGCTTGACGAGTTCGTCTTGCCGCCAAACGTGCCGGTCAGTTTGCCCTCTGAAATGGCCCACGACCGGCCGGACATCCTGCAAGCAGAGTCTCAGATGCACATGGCCAGCGCCGCAGTTGGCGTAGCGACAGCGAGCCTCTATCCGCACATCGAGCTTTCTGCATCACTTGCCCAGGCGGCTTCAGGCAATGGCGGCGCTGCGCTCTGGGGTTTCGCTGCGGGGCTGACAGCTCCGATCTTCAGCGGCGGAACCCTCGAAGCTGAACGTCAGGCTGCTGTCGACGGCTACAAGGCAACCCTCGCCGGCTACCAGCTGACCGTCATTAAGTCCTTTGGTCAGGTCGCCGACACGTTGCAGGCGATCAACCATGACGCCGAGGAAAAGCTGGCGCAGGACGACGCGTTACGCGCTGCCGAAACCAGTTTTCGTTTGAACCAACAAGCCTACGCCCAAGGCGAGAACAGCATTCTCCAGGTATTGGAGGCGGAGCGTGCGTATGAGCGGGCGTTGTTAGGCCAAATCAGAGTGACGACGGCGCAGTATCTCGACACAGTGCGATTGTTCGTGGCGCTTGGCGGTAATTCCGTCGGTGTATTTGCACAACGCACTGCCAATCGCGGCTAACGGAAAGGTTCGGATCAATGGAGGGTGTGACATAGAAGCGGGCGTCGAGCGGACGCCCCAGACTCTGGAGAGAAGACATGACAAGTTACGATCACTTCGCGATACAAGGTTTGCGCTTAATCATGGATCTGTCGAGATGCCAGCCGTTGGCTTTGGCACGCTGTTTCGAGATCTAAACACTACCAAACAAGCGGTCAAGGATGCGTTGGAAATTGGATTTCGTCATTTCGATTGTGCAGAGCGCTATCGAAATGAGGACATGATCGGCGTTGCTTTCCAGGAGGTTCTGGCGGCGGGTAAGGTGCGGCGCGAAGACCTGTTCATTACTACCAAACTATGGAACACCAACCATCGTCCCGAGCGCGTCGAACCTGCTTTTTCGGCAAGTTGCCGGCGACTTCAGGTCGACTATATCGACTGCTACATCATCCATACGCCGTTTGCCTTTCAACCCGGCAACAACCAGGATCCAAGGGACGAACAGGGTCAAGTCATCTACGACTCAGGCGTGACGTTGATAGAGACGTGGAGGGCACTTGAGCACTTGGTGGATGAAGGTCGGTGCAGGTCCATCGGCGTATCTGATATCACGCTGGCCGCTTTAAAAGAAATTGTCACAGTAGCCCGGATAAAGCCCTCCGTGGTGCAGGTCGAGTCCCACCCTTATTTGCCTGAATGGGAGCTGCTTGAATTTTGTAAGGCGCACGGAATCATCGTCCTTGCGTTTGCACCGCTCGGACATGGCATGGAGCCGAACTTGCTGGAAGATTCGGTGATTACCGGGATCGCTCAGCGCCAGCATAAGACCCCGCCTCAAGTTGCATTGGCCTGGGCCGTACAGCGCGGCACTGCCTTCCTGACCACGTCTGCTACACCGAGCCATATCCAGGAAAACTTTGATATTTCGACTTTGCCTCAAGAGGCCATGCGTGAAATGAAGGAAGATATTACGACACGGATAAGATTCAACTCGGTAGTGGAAACCGGTGTGCCTGGATTTATTCCGCGCAAGAAGTAATACAGGATAAGGGGCGGTCCTCTGCAGGGCCGCCTTTTTTCATCAAAGGGGAAAACAATGGACATATTCCAAACCATGCGTCTTTTCATCGCCGTCGCTCAGAGCGGCAGCTTTACCGCCGCGGCCAAACTATTGGACACCAATACCGGTAACGCTGATTTCCTAGACGCGTTCGACTGGCTCCTTTTGGCCCAGAGTGTGTAAAAACGTCAGATTGAGTTTTCTGTATCGACGTCAGCAGCCCGTGCTTTCGTTTCGCAAACTGATCAACATCACGACGTTTTGAGGAACAGCTAAACGGCTCAACAACCTCTGAAAGTCCTTTGGATGGGGCAAAAAGAGCGGTTTTTACGCCGCTAACGCATTCATCAAACCAGCGGTGCCGATGATTTTCATGACCCTTTTCAAATTGTAGGCGAGCACGTTCAGACTCATCTCTGCACTGACCCCGTTGAGCTTTCGCGTCAGGAAGTGCGTTGCACCCATCCATTGTTTGAGCGTCCCGAAGGGATGCTCAACAGTCCGTTTTTGGATCCGCATCATTTCCGGCGCGTTGCTTAGCCTGTTCTGCATTTCCTCCAGGACGGCTTCATGCTCCCAGCGTCGAACCCGCCGTTCCGTGCTCGGTGTGCACTGCGGTTTCATTGCGCAACCCCGGCATTTCGAACTCCGGTAACGGTGCAACGTCAGGCCTTTTTCAACGTTGGTATAGCGCCAGATCAGCGCCTCTCCAGCCGGGCAAATGTATTCTTTTTTTGCCGCGTCATAGATGAAGGCATCGTTATTGAAACGCCCGTCTGCTTTGGCTCCAGAGGTCATCGGCTTGGGCACATAGGCGGTGATGCCTGCATCGTGGCAAGCCAGGATTTCTTCGCTTTTGAAGTAACCTCGGTCAGCCACTACCGACAACGTTTCTGCCGCCATCGCTTCGCGGGCCTGCTTGGCCATCGAGCTGAGTTGATCGCGGTCGGAACCGACGTTAGTCACCTCGTGAGCAACGATCAAATGGTGCTGAGTATCGACCGCTGTCTGCACGTTGTAACCGACGATTCCAGTGCCGCTAGTCATCATGGAACGGGCGTCTGGATCGGTCAGTGAGACCTGTTTATCCGGCGATTCATTGAGCTGGATTTCGATCGCTTGAAGCTCCTTCATTTGAGTTTTGAGCTTGGCGATTTTCTCTTCCAGCCGCACGGCACTGGGCTCGGAAGCTGTGGGTTCTTGCTGGTCGGCTTCGTCGAGCGCAGTCAGATACCGATTGATACTCGATTCAATTTCTTCCATTCGCCGCTTCAGTTTGGCGCTGGTGAAATTGCGGTCGCGGTTGTTGACGGCTTTGAATTTACTGCCGTCGATGGCAACCAGATTTTCTCCAAATAATCCCAGCTGCTGGCACAGCACCACGAATTGGCGGCAGACGCCTCGGATGGCCTTGCTGTTGTCTTTTCGGAAGTTGGCAATGGTCTTGAAATCGGGCATCAAGCGGCCGGTCAGCCACATCAATTCGACGTTACGCTGGGCTTCTCGCTCCAGGCGCCGGCTCGACTGAATGCGGTTGAGATAGCCGTAGATGTAGATCTTCAGGAGGATCGCGGGATGGTAAGCAGGCCGGCCAGTATCTGCCGGTATAACGCCTTCAAAACCCAGTTTGACCAGGTCGAGTTCGTCAACGAAGACGTCGACTACGCGCACTGGGTTGGTATCGCTGACGTAGTCGTCGAGGCTCTCGGGAAGTAAGGTGCCTTGGCCTCGATGTTCACCTTGGATAAAGCGCTTCATGGGCGATCCCTGCGATGAAACCCTCAGAAATCATAGCAAGTGTTCGCGAAGGCGTTTTTACACACTCTGGGCCGATTGCTGCCGGTCACCACAAGCAGCTTTAGGTCGCCAACAGTCGGTTGTGAATTAACCGATGACATTCCTGCGATTTGATATGGGCAGACCCCGGTCGCCCGAGCCACGAAAACATACGTGTGAGGCCCGCATGTGGACTACGCTTTGGATTCCAGGTTGGAAAGGTCAGGTTCTTTCAGGGCACTGAAAAAAACTGACCTTTCCCTAAGTACTACAGGGAGTTAATCACCATGATGTTGTCGCATTGCACGCAGTCCTCCTCACATCTCCGTTGGGAGAGTAGCGATACTCTGCTAGGCAAGGAGACTCGGATGCGGCGCAACCGGGTCGTTCACACCGGTGTCGGTATCCTGGGGGCTTTCGCGCTCGGTCTGCTGCCCACTCCGGCCATGTCAGCCACCGACACCGCAACCATCGCCGTCTCCGCGAGCATTGTCGCCGGTTGCGGGATCACGGCTTCTCCCTTGGCCTTCGGCGCCTATACAGGCGTGCAAACCGATGTCGAGACCAGCCTCTCGGTCAACTGCACCAACACGACGTCCTATAGCGTCGGCCTCGGTGCCGGGACGAGCGGCGGGACTGCGACAGCCCGACAGATGCAGATGTCCGGTACTCCGGCTATCAAGCTGTTCTATGCGCTGTACTCGGACACCACGCGGTTGACCAATTGGGGCGACACCGGTGGCACTGGTCTCGCCACCGGAACCGGCAGTGGCTCCGCCCAGGTGATCCCGGTCTATGGCCGGATGGTGGCAGGGCAGCTTAGTCCGCCGGGCACGTACGCCGACACAATAACGGCCACCGTCACCTTTTGACCTCAAGGGCCGTGGTCAGGCCCGCTTCTTCCCACCAGAAATTTTACCGGTGCCAAAGCAATCACTGACATACACACACGAAATGTGCCCCTTCGTCGCAAAGGTGCGGATTTGACGCGTTAAATGCCGCCTTGACTGGTTGTTTCCCCCTTGGATGCTAACCTCCGCTTGCGAATAACCCCTTATAGGGAATGGGCATTTGAATGGACTCGGTTTTTTGGCAGTCATGGGCACGATGCTCAGTGCGACGGCGTTGGCGGCGCAGCTTCAGGTTGAGGTCCGGGTCAATGTGCAGCGCGGTTGCCAGTTGGTTGGTCAACAGCGCGAGGCGGGTATCGAGCAATTGGGTGTGCTCGACTTCGGCACCACTGCCCGCCTGGACGATCCGGCCGGGCCATTGAGCGCAGCACTGCTTGACGCACGCCTGCCGCGTCTGGAATGCAATCCCGATACCCCTTACCAATTACAGGTCGACGGCGGCCTGCATGGCGGCGTAGGCGAGGTCCGCTATCTGGCGGGCAGCGCGGAGCACAGCAAACCCATTCCTTATCGTCTTTATCAAGACGCCGCGCGGCAGATTCCGCTGCCGGTGAACGTGTTATTGAGCGCACGGGTGCCGGATTCAGGCACGGTGGATTTGCCCCTGTATGCACGTATTGAAAGGCTGGCCGAGATCCCCCATGCCGGCCGTTATTCCGACCTTTTGAAAGTGACCGTGAGCTGGTAGCAAGGCGTTGAGTGACACCTGTCCGATGGATTCGGGCAGCACAAGGAACGTCGTTCGCAAGCGGACGACCAATGTTTGAATTCTGATGGAATCAGGATCGGTGCAAGACGATGAAGAGTTGGGTGGTGATGACCCTCGGCACAGTTCTACTACTGGCTGAGGAAGCGCAAGCGGCGATCAGCGGGCAGATTGATGCGCGGCTGATAATCATCGACAGTTGTGAAGTGACCAATGACGCCACCCATACCCCCGGCAGCCCGGTCAGTGATTTCGGGCTGTTGGATTTCGGCTCGCAAGGTCCGACCTGGACCAGCCCGATCAATGCGAACCTGAATGATGCCGGCAACGGCAAGCTGAAAGTCTCCTGCAACCCTTCGGTCACCGGTTTCACCGTGACCATCGATGGCGGCGCCCATGGCGACGGCACCACTCGGCGCCTGAGCAATGGTACCCAAACCATCCCTTATCGATTGTTCCTCGATGCTTCCGGTGGCGACAGCTACAGCATCGACCAACAACGCAATTTCGCTGTTACCAATGGAGGCCAGATACCAATCCCGGTATTTGGCTCGGTGGTGGCGAATACCAGCGCGGTCCCGGCGGGGGTCTATACCGACACCCTGACGGTCACGCTGGATTGGTAAACTCCAGAGGATGGACATCATGCAGAAGAAGCTTGTATTAAGGATTGGTTTGTCAATGCTCGGCCTGGCGCTGTCTTACAGTGCCAATGCGGTCACCACGGTCACCGGCCAGATCAGCACCAGCATGACGCTGACCAGTAGTTGTGAGGTCAACGGTGCTGGCGGGAGTAGCGGGCTGAATTTCGGTGCGCTGGATTTTGGCACCACAGGCAGTCTGTTCACCGCAGCGAACGGGCAGGTGCTCTCTGGCGGCGGCGCGCTGTCGATTCTCTGCTCCAGCGGTACTACACCAGCGATGAAAGTCCGCGCCGGTGCCCATGACGGCGGATCTGTCGGCGGCAGCCGGGCGCTGGCCGATGGCAGCGGCCACTTCGTGCCTTACGACCTGTACACCGACGCCGGTTATGAGGACATCCTTGCGATTGACACGGTGATCAACCTCGATCCCAGTACCGGTGTGGCGCAGACGGTGAACATCTATGGCAAGGCCGTGGGCAAGGCAGGCTTGCCCGCAGGCATTTACTCCGACACCGTCGCTGTCGAGTTGAGCTTCTAGTGCGATGGCCGGTCACGGTCGTGCCGCCCTGATTTTGCTCTGCGCGACCGGTTTGCCGCTGCCGCTGGCGGCGGTGACCAGTCAGAGTTTTCAGGTCAGCGCGACTGTGACGGCGGCCTGTCTGGTGATGGGCGGGGTTTCCAATTACGGCAACCTCGATTTCGGCACCCAATCGGCGCTGGCGACCAACACCGTGCAGGTGCAAATGAGCGCCGGCGTGCAGGTGCAATGCACGCCAGGCGTGACCCTGAACATGAGCGTCGATGGCGGCCAGTACAACAGCAACGGGCGGCACCTTCAGCTCGAAGGCGGCAGTGCCCGGGTGGCCTATCAGTTGTTCAGTGACGCGGCCTTCAGTGAGAGCCTGGGCATCGGTCAGAGCGTGGCCGTGGCCTACAGCGATGCGAACAACATCAGATTGCCTATTTACGGACAAGTGCAGTTACCGGGTGATCAGCCCGGGGGGATTTACAGCGACGTGCTGCAGGTGCAGCTGTCGTGGTAGCACGGTCATTCGTGCATAAGGAGTAGGCATATGTGTTCACCTTTGCGCAGGTTACCGGCCGCGCGTTGCGCTGTGCTGGCGATGGTCTTGTTGGGCGCGGTCAAGGTGCAGGCGGCCAGTTCGGTGCTGATCTGGCCGATCGATCCGGTGCTGGAGGCCGATCAACAGGCGAGTGCGTTGTGGCTGGAAAATCGCGGCGATGAAACGGCCAATCTGCAGATCCGGGTGTTTGCCTGGAGCCAGAGTGGTTTCAGCGATCAGTATCAGAACCAGCGCGATGTCATTGGCAGCCCGCCGGTAGCGAAGATCGAACCCGGGCAGAAGCAACTCGTGCGCTTGACCCGTACCCGGGATATACCGCCGGGGCAGGAGCTGGCCTATCGCATCATTATCGATGAAATTCCCTCGGCCAGACCCGTGACGGCTGAAGACGGCAAAACCGCTGCGGCCATTCGGTTCCAGATGCGTTATTCGGTACCGCTGTTTGCCTACGGCGCCGGTCTGTGGAGCAAGGAAGACATGACCCGTAAACGCGACCCCAAAGGCGCCGGTATGGCTGATCTGAGCTGGCGTAAAGTGGCGGTCGATGGTCGTTCCTATGTGGAAGTGCGCAATCAGGGCGCGGTGCATGCCCGGCTGACCGATGTCGCGTTCAAGCAGGGCGGTCAGACACGGCCGCTGGTTGAGGGGTTGCTCGGTTATGTGTTGCCGGGGGCGATCATGCGTTGGCCGGCACCGGAATCGATCACTGCGGATCAGGCATTGCAAGTACGAGTCAATGGTAAGCCGCAGGTTCAGAGTATTGCGCCGGGACGGTGACAGTCCGGCGATGGAGACAGTGTGGCGAGGGAGCTTGTCGGATCGCCGCACCGTCCCGCTCGGCTGCGAAGCAGTCGTAAAAATCTGCAGCCGCGTTCTACCCGATAAAACGATGCCGATGATTTTAGGGCCGCTTCGCGACCCAGCGGGAGCAAGCTCCCTCGCCACAGGTGTTGTGCGCGCCTCTTGATCGCCACAGTAAGGAAATGTCCATTGACGGACGTAAAGCGGTGATGAGCCAGGATTGGGCTCGCAGTATCAAGCGTCCGCTGTGGGCCGCGATTGGCCTGTACTGTCTAGTATTCGCCCAGCAAGGCCTGGCGGGTGACCTGCCGCCAGCGCCCAGCGGCATGGAGGCGATTGCCGATGCACACCTGTTTCTGGAACTGGTCGTCAATCAAATGAATACCGGGCGTGTGGTGGCGGTGGAGCAGCGCGGCGGGCGCTTCTTTGTACCGGTCGCGGCGTTGCGCGAAACCGGTATGAAATTGCCACAAGAACTCAGCGGTGAGGTTGCCCTCGACAGCCTGCAAGGCTTGCATAGCGACTATGACAGCCAGGGTCAACGGCTGTTGTTGAACGTCCCGCCGGACTGGTTGCCGGAGCAGTTTGTCGGCAATCGCGAGACTTACCCGCGCACCCCGGCGTTGAGCAGTTTTGGCGCCTTGCTCAACTACGATCTGTACCTCAACGACACCGACGACAGCGGCACCTACCTCGCGGCCTGGAACGAGGTGCGGCTGTTCGACAGCTGGGGCACGCTGTCCAACACCGGGCAATACCGGCGCACGATTTCCGGAGTCAGCAGCGGCACGCTGAACAATGGGTATCGGCGTTACGACACCACCTGGCGTGACTCCGATGACGAGCGTCTGCTGACCTACGAGGCGGGCGATCTGGTCAGCGGCGCCTTGCCCTGGAGCAGTTCGGTGCGCCTGGGCGGCGTGCAGGTGTCGCGCGATTTCGGCGTGCGCCCGGACCTGGTGACCTACCCTTTGCCGCAGTTCGCCGGGGAAGCGGCGGTACCGTCCTCGGTCGACCTGTTCATCAACGGCTACAAATCCAGCAGCGCCGAGCTGCAGCCCGGTCCCTACACGCTGACCAACATTCCGTTCATCAACGGTGCCGGCGAAGCGGTGGTGGTCACGACCGATGCCCTTGGTCGACAGGTCTCGACCACCGTGCCGTTTTATGTCACCAGCAACCTGCTGCAAAAAGGCCTGATGGATTTCTCGGTAGCCGCCGGTACCCTGCGCCGTGACTTCGGGATTCGTGATTTCGGTTACGGTCCGGGTGTGACCTCCGGCAGCCTGCGTTACGGTCTGAACGACAGTCTGACCCTCGAAAGCCATGCCGAAGCCTCGGACGCGCTGACCCTTGGCGGCGTTGGCGGCAACCTGCGCCTGGGCAATTTCGGCGTGCTCAACACGGCGGTCAGTCAAAGCCGATTCGACGGCAACAGCGGACAGCAAGTCAGCCTCGGTTATCAATACAGCAGCCAGCACTACAGCGTTTCTTATCAGCGTATGCAGCGCCGCGACCAGTACGCCGACCTGACCGTTGTCGACAGCCCCTATATCAGCCTCAGCCAGCGCAGCGAACAGCTGACCCTGAGCGTCAGTCTCAATGGCTGGGGCAGCCTCGGCGCGGGCTATTTCGATGTGCGCGCGGCCGATGATTCGCGCACCCGGTTACTCAATCTGACCTGGAGCAAGCCACTGTGGCGCAATACCAGTTTTTACTTGTCGGCCAATCGCGAGATCGGCGATAGCGATTGGGCGATGCAGGCGCAACTGGTCATCCCCTTCGACCTGAGTGGCAGCCTGAGTGTGAGTGGCGAGCGCAACAAGACTGGAGAAAGCCGCCAGCGCGTCAATTACAGTCGCGCTGTGCCCAGTGCAGGCGGCATGGGCTTCAACCTCGGTTATGCCCACGGCGAAGGCCCGGATTATCGTCAGGCCGACCTGACCTGGCGTCTGCAATCGGTGCAATTGCAGGCCGGGGTTTACGGCAGCAGCGATGCCGAAACGCGTTGGGCCGATGCCAGCGGTTCGCTGGTGTGGATGGACCGCCAGGTGTTCGTCGCCAATCGTATCGATGATGCCTTCGTCGTGGTCAGCACCGGTGGATATGCCGATGTTCCGGTGCGTTACGAGAATCAACGGGTTGGCCAGACGGATAAAAATGGTCATCTGCTGGTGCCATGGAGCAGCGCCTACTACCGCGGCAAATATGAAATCGATCCACTGAACCTGCCGACCAATGTGCAGAGCTCGAATGTCGAGCAACGGGTCTCGGTGCGCCGGGGCAGTGGCTACCTGCTGGAGTTTTCTCTGAGCCGGATCATTGCCGCGAGTGTTGTGTTGGTGGACGCGCAGCAGCATGAATTGCCCCTGGGCAGCCGTGTGCGGCACGAACAGAGCGGGGCATATGCGGTGGTCGGTTGGGACGGGCTGGTCTATCTGGAGAACCTGGAAGAGCACAACAGTTTGCAGGTGACCCTGGCCGATGGCCGGACCTGCCAGGCGCAGTTCACGCTGGAGATGAAGCAGGACCAGGTGCCGTTGATCGGACCGCTGCTGTGTCAATGAAAACGCCAATGAATAGAACAGAGAGGTGGATTGTGCAATTTTCTAATCGATGGCCGGGTAAAGTGATCGGGCTGATGGCGATTTTTCTGCCGTGTCAGGCCTATGCCTTGTGCGATGTGGTCAGCACTTCACCGGCTGGTTTTGGCTCAATGAGTTCGATCGCGGTGCGTACCACTTTGCAAACCAGTTCCACCACCAATGCCGGTTTGAGTTGCACCGGTTCGTTGGCGTCGCCGTTGGCCAGCGATGATTATTTTTACGCCACCATTACGTCGGCAACCGCTGGGGTGGTCGGGCCGACCAGTGATGTGATTGGTTACACACTGTTTGCCAACAACAGCACCAGCCATCCGATCACTCGTGGCGTGGCGTTCGACTTCGCCCGATCTTCAATCATCGATAACCTCGGCCTGCTGTCCAATCCAGTGGTTGCCAAGGCCGTACCGATCTACCTGAGTACGATTATCGGCAGCAACGTGGCTGCCGGGATTTACTCTGAAACCCTGAACATTTTCTGGAGCTGGGATTATTGCCATGACTATGGTGGAGGCGGCAGTTGTCAGGGGCGAGACATCAACAGCGGTTCCACCAGCCTGACTGTCAATATGACCGTGGACAACGACTGCACGATCACTGCACCGAACATCAGCTTTGGCAGCGCCTCGATAATCAGCTCCTTCGCCACTGTCACTGGCCAGACTATCAACCTGGCGTGCACCAAGGGCAGTGCCTACACGGTGGGGCTGGACGATGGTCAGCATGCTGTCGGCGTGGGCGGGCGCAGGCGGATGATCTTGGGCGGCAATTATCTGGCCTACGACATCTTCAAGAGCGCCGGAACCACCCGTTGGGGCAGCGTCGGCACGGCCCGCCGCGCCAGTTCCGATGCCGAAGTCAACCCCGGCAACGGCCTGGGCACCGGCAGCCAGATCTTCAACTACACCGCCAAAATCTACACCGACCAGAGCACGCCGCCACCGGGAACCTATCTGGACAGTGTGGTGCTGGATGTGGGGTTTTAGAAAGAGTCTGAATATAGGATTGCGACCGTTGTAGCGGCTGGCTGCCCGGCTGAGTTCGACTAAGAATGCCCGGAATTAACCACTGTCGATTATTTGATTGATCCACGACTGATCGGCAGTCTGCGGTCGGTCCACAAGACTGCCGTCACCTGCATTTCCCTGGAGTAGCGTATGAGCAATTTACCGCCAGCAAGTCCTGAGCATGCTGAAGCTTTTGCGCAAGGGATTGCCATACCCACGCTTATGCGCTGGAGTAACACGATAGCCAGCAGGTGGGCGCGCTATGGTCTGGTCGCCGTTCTGCTGGCAATCAGTGGCTTTGCGGTGTGGTCGTCAATCACCACCGGACGCCTGGGGCAGGAGGCGATCGCCTCGAGCGTTCTGTCCGACCACTACACAGCGGCGGCGACTGCGCTGGCAGCCGCCGAGTCTCTGGAGAATAAATATCGGCTGGACCCCAGTCCGAAGCTACGTCGTAGCTTCAAGACTGTCGTAGCGCAACTGACCATTGCACTCGAGCGTATTCACCGCTCCGGATCACCTGTGGACCACCTCCTGGTCGAGGATGTCCGTACGGCACTGATCCTCTACCTGGAAAGCATCAATAAGGTGTTCGATGCCGTCGATCGTGGAGATGACGCGCGGGGGCGCCGGATCGACAACGAGGAGACCGACCCGCGATTCGAAACGATTGAAAGAGTCGTCCTGCAAGCCGCGGCCGATCAGCACGAGGAGTCTATCGTGGCGCTGGAGAAGCTACGCACACGGGAGGCCTTTAACGCCAATAGCACGCCCATCGTTTTTATCGCCGGGCTGCTTCTCGCCGGCCTGTTCGCCCAAGTGCTGTGGCGTACGCGGGTCGAACTCGACAGTCAGCGCAAGGATGCCTTGCACGCGTCGCTACATGACAAGCTCACCGGGCTGGCCAACCGGACCCTCCTGGCTGACCGTTTCGAGCAGGCACTGCGCCTTGGTCGCCGACAGGGGTCAACCACGGGCCTGTTGCTGATCGATCTTGACCGCTTCAAGGACGTCAACGACACCCTGGGGCACCACTACGGGGACAGCCTGCTCGACCAGATCGGCAAGCGGCTGATCAGTGAAGCGCGGGAAATCGACACGGTCGCCCGGTTGGGAGGTGATGAGTTTGCGATTCTGCTTCCCTCCGTCGAAGGCCTGGAGGGGGCATTGAAAGCAGCGCAACGGCTGCACACCGCGATTACCGCATCGTTCGAAATCGACGGGATCGAACTGGATGTCGAGGCCAGCTTTGGGGTCGTGGTGTCGGGTCTGCACGGTGACGATCCTTCGACGCTCATGCAGCGCGCCGACATCGCTATGTATGCGGCCAAGAAGCAGGGCAAGGGCATACTCGCCTACGACCCGGGAGGGGATCGGCGCTCTCCGGAACGCCTGGCAATGCTCGGCGAATTGCGGCGAGGTCTGGATCGCGGCGAATTATTCCTGGAGTACCAGCCCAAGGTCAGTCTGAGCACAGGAGACGTCACCGGAGTCGAGGCGTTGGTGCGCTGGCAGCACCCGGTGCGCGGTCTCGTCAATCCGGATGAGTTCATTCCGTTTGCCGAACACACCGGAATCATCGGCGCTCTGACTCAATACGTGCTGAACCTTGCGCTGTCTCAGGTGCGGGCCTGGGGCCACGCCGGGATATGCATACCGGTTGCCGTGAACATTTCTGCACGCAACCTGCTGGACGACAAGCTGGTAACTCAGATTGTCGACCTGCTTGAGCACCACCAACTGACCCCGAACATGCTCGTACTCGAAGTGACCGAGTCCGCCATCATGCTCGATTCCTATGCTGCTCGTACCCTCCTGATGCAGCTGCATACGCTGGGCATCCATATCGCCATCGATGATTTCGGCGTCGGCTATACCAGCCTGGCTCAGTTGAAGGACCTGCCCATCAGCGAACTCAAGATCGACAAATCCTTTGTACTGGCCATGCGAAGCGATCCGGCCAACGAACTGATCGTACGGAGCGTCATTGACCTGGGACATAACCTTGGCATGAAGGTCATCGCCGAAGGCGTAGAAACAGCCGAGTTGCTTGATGCGCTGGGCGGTTACCGCTGCGACATGGCCCAGGGTTTTCACGTCTGCCGACCGGTAAGCGCCGAAGCGTTCATGCAGTGGTATGAAGAGCGAGAGCGCAAGTAGCTGAACAGCTCTCACAGACCCACCAGCACCGAGTGGCGCAAGCTCGCTCAACAAGCCGGTACGTTGTTGGCGAGGACAGCCGAATGCATAGGCAGACGAAGTAGGGGGCGAAATTCGCATCTTGCCAATCAAAGTGGGCACTGGCGACAGTCCGCTTCTGGCCGATAGCTGCTGGTCGCGACATACTTCCAACGACCCAGGCGGGCAGTCGTTAGCGATAGAAGTTGGCCAAAAGCAGGCGCCTCTCGGGCGCAGAGCGCGGGCTTGGGAGCCGTGCCGGTCAAACGGGGCAGGCTCCCTGCGGATACTCAGTCGAGCAGCATCCGACCAAGCGATTAGCCTTGCCCAAATTCATCGATTGCACTCAGCCCCGATGTTCGGCCACCAACAGCAACGACTGCGGCACAGGACTTTGCGGGTGCTGTGGCTCCTGCAGGCCGGCCAGCCGAAAACCGGCCATGTCCAGTGCATTGAACCAACTGGACAAGGTGCGCAAGTACCACGGCATGGGTTGCCACTGCCCCTTGAACCCAGCGAAGGTCTCTTCCCGCCAACCATCCTGATAGTCACCCGCCGCCGCGGTCCACGGATGCAGCGTCTGGATCACCAGCGCGCCGCCAGGGGCGAGCAGGGCGTTCATGGCGACGAGCAGCGGGATGATGTCCTGGTGCAGCAGGGCGAAGTTGGCGCAGATCAGGTCGTAGTCGCTGCCGATGTCCACCTTCGCTTCCACCAACGCTTCATAGCTCGCCAAATGCACCGGCGAAGAGCCCGCCGCCCGGGCTGCCTCGACCAGCGTCGCATCACCATCCACACCGACCGCCTTGATGCCCCGTTCAGTCAGCGCACGCAACAGCCAGCCCTCGCCGCAGCCCAGGTCGAGCACGCGCTCGGGCTGACGACCCAGCACCGCCAGCAGGATTGCCTGGTCGGTGACTTTTAGGCGGCTTTCGATGGCGCCGGTGCGGATGGCTTCGATCCAGGATTGGGCGTTGTGGTGCCAGCTTTGAAGAAGGGTGGATTCGGGGGCGGGCATATCGATGTCCGGAGTTATTGGTTGGATGGAAGGATAGGACAAGTGCGGGTGGATCGCAGACGCTTTACCGGCGTCCGGTCGAATGGCTGGTCGGCAATATCCCGCAAGCAGGAGTCGTGTTCGCCATCCAGGTTTACACAAGTTTGTTGAAGTGGCCGTCACGGGGGCCACCAAGCTAGCTTTAGGCAATTCGCCGGCACTCTGACGAAGGGACTGGCAGGGTTTTTCAGGAGACCGAAGCGAAGCACGTCCGGCCACCGCCGTGAAAAACTGGCGTCTTGATCAGATGCCCTCGGTCATGACCGACTGGTGTTCGGTCAGGTGGTTGAGCACGAACCGAACGGCCCGCTTCACTGCCGCTCCATTAATTTTTGCACTCCGCCAACACCACTTTGCAGGTATCCGGCGTGCCACCGGATCGGCCGGCATAGCGTATGCAATTATCCAGGGATTTTTTGCGAGCCATGCTCAAGGTGGAGCCCCAAGCCAGGCCACCCTCGCCGGCAGTGGGTAGCGCTTTTGCATAGCAGCTGTCGCCTATGCTTGAGGCCGAATAGCGAGCCGTCGCGGCTTTGCCTGCACATCCCGCGGTCAGCGCCAGGTTGATGGCGAGCAGGGAGGGCAGGACCCATGAGCACTGGCGCGCTGTTTTTCCGGTCATCCCATCTCCCCTGTATCAAGAGGCTAGAGGCATGTTTGTGGTCGTGTTCTATTCAGATTAGACGGTGTTGTGCCTGCCCTTGGGTCGGTTTAGCGGAATTAGCGCATTTGGGTCATTCTTGCAGACAGCCGGAGTAAAACGTACGACGGCGAGAGGCGATCCGTTTGCGCACAGCGTGGCCTTCCAGCGCTCCGCTATTTGTTGAGTGCGCCAACGCGGGTTCAATACCGATAATCGCCTAGAATGAAGTCACCGTTATCTCGCTGTAACCGTTGCGTATCAGCGGGTAGTTCGATCCGGACTGGATAGTTTTCTCCCAATGGAAGTAGACATTGCGCGCATGGCACTTGAGCAACGACCGACTCTGCTGGATGAGATCAGCCTGCTGAAAAATCAGAGTGCGGCAAGTGCATCCGCGAGACTGTGTGGCGAACGATAGGGTTGGCCTCCCTGAGGAGCACCGATGTCTGCAAATATCTTCTTCGCGTGGGGATTGGCGGCCAGTACCGTGGTGGTACATGCAGTGGGTATGGCCCTGATGTTGAGGGCTCTGGATCGGTGGGCAACGGTGTCTCCGATCCATCTGTGGTCGATCAGCGGAAGGTTGGTATGGATGGCCTGCTACCTGATTCTGCTCCATGTGATAGAGATTTCTATCTGGGCAGCGTTCTATCTGTGGCAGGAATGTCTGCCCGACATCGAAACGGCACTTTACTTCTCCGGAGTGACCTACGCGACGATTGGCTATGGAGAGGTGGTGTTGGCGAAATCGTGGCGGCTGCTCGGTCCGATAGAGGGTTTGACCGGCATCCTCATGTGCGGTTTATCCACGGGTTTCTTCTTCGCTGTGGTTAATCACATTTACCAGAGGGTTCACGCGAAATCCGGCACCGATAACGACCTGTAGCCGAACATTTCCGTTTTGGAGTCGTCATCAATGCTTACGGATTGTCGGCGGTATCGCCTTGCCCCGCAACACCGCTCGCTGGACGCCATCGCTGCGCCTATGGCATCGTCGAAACAATACGCCATGTAGTAAACAGGATGAAAACAATGGAGGAGGGTGATGAGGTCGGCGCCAATGCGTCGATGGCGACGCTGAAGGCGTTCAATCGTTGCGTGTTGCACCTGGGTCGTCTTGCCCGAGATCGCGGTGCCTCCCAATTTATTGCCGACGGCTTGCAGGCATTTAGCCAACTGGTGCCCTTCGCTTCGGCATGGTGGGGTGAGATGTCGACGTCAGACGCCAGTACACCCCCTCAAAGCTGGATGCACGGGCGAATCAATTTGCCCGAGTCGTTTGTCGCCGAATGGCACAAAGTGGCGGTCAGCGACAGATTTTCCCAGGAGACCTTAAGTCAACCCGGGGAAGTTGTGCGCGACAGTGGGTTCACCGACCCCTGCGAGGAGGTGAACGACTTCGCACGGCGTCACGACCTCTACCACCTGATGTGCATCACCTTCGAGCTCCCTGAAAGCGGCTTGATGTTCTTCGTCTGTCTCTACCGTGGCCTTCATGCACCGGCTTTCAACGACAGCGAGGCCGGGTTGTTTTCGGCGTTCTGCGACCATCTGTTGCAGCTGTGGCGGTTCCAGGTGCAGGACATGATTCGCTTCGACACGGGCAACGGGGCGACTGACTTCGGGGTCGCCCGGATGGACGGCAGTCTGCTGTACGTCGGCGCAAGTCTATGCGCCGCCATTCAGCGCGAGTTGCCCGGCTGGAGTGGTTCAATGCTTCCCGTGGAGGTCATCGCGCAATTGCAAAAAGCGCCGTGTGTGATTCGCCTCGGTCGTTGTGCGCTGACACTGAGTCCTAACGCCGAGCATGTGATTCTGTCGCTCGAATCACAGTCGCGCGGGGCGGTGTTGGCGCCTCGCGAGCGAACGGCTGCGATGCTGTTCGCCGCTGGCCATTCCTATAAGGAAATTGCCAAAATCCTTGCGCTGAGTCCGGCCACAGTGCGCACCTATCTGCGCAACTGCTACCTGCAGCTCGGCGTCAAGAGCAAGGTGGAACTGGGTTCAGCCCTGCGTTCGCCGACTTCGCTTGCGCAAACTGCACGTCGTAATTAAGCGCAGCGCCTTAAGCCATAACGCATACCTTGTAGCTGCCTTGTGGCGAGGGGATTTATCCCCGTTCGGCTGCGAAGCAGTCGTAAAATCTGAACGCACGGTCTATTTGATGCACCGCGTCGTCTGAATCCACGACTGCTTCGCAGCCGAACGGGGATAAATCCCCTCGCCACAAGGCAGCTACAAAGTATGCGTTGCTGCTCAACTGACCGGTATTTGCCTTACCCCTCCTCATTTGTGGAGGTCCATCCGACCGCCGCGCTCTATAGGGTATGCCCTGCATACCAAGGGCTTGCGGCCGTCCGTTCGGGCCACTTCCAAAACTATAAAAATAGAGGTGAGGCAGTTGAAATTTTCCAGGCTATTTATCGCCGTTGCCGCGACAACGGCATTTTCCTGTGTGGCACTGGTGGGGTGTCAGACTCACGCTTCGACAGGCGCCGACATGGTCATGCGCAGCGGCTATGTCTACACCGTCGATGGCAAAAATTCCGTGCAGCAGGCGATCGCCGTCACGGGCGGGAAGATCGTTTATGTCGGCAGTGATGCAGGGGTTTCCTCTTACATCGGCCCGCAGACACAGCTGATCGATCTGGCGGGTCGCATGGTGATGCCGGGCTTCATCGATGCACACATGCATCCGGGGGACGGCGGCCGCGCCATGACCTTGTGCGACCTGAAATACCAGACGATGACCCGCAAGGTTTTCCAGGAGACCATTCAGACGTGCCTGGATGCCGACAAGGACAAAGGCCCCGATGTCTGGCTCGAAGTGGGTAGCTGGGACCGCATTGGCATGACCGGACTCGACGGCGACCCCGACAAGTCGACGCTGGACGCGCTCAAGACCAATCGTCCAATTCAAGTCCGTTCCACCGACTTCCATACGGTGCTGAGCAACTCTCGCGGCCTGGCGGTCGCCGGCATCAACAAGCACACGGCCAATCCCGGTGATGGCAAGTACGTGCGCGACAGCGCCGGCAGCCCGAACGGTATCTGCGAAGATGGAGCCGCCGATGCCATGGCCGCCGTGGTGCCGCCTGCCACCGACGCCGAGAAACTCAATCAGACCCGCGCGGCGCTCGACGCCATGCGCCAGCAAGGCATCACCAGTTTCTTCGATGCCTTGTCGGGGCCGGAAAACGGCAAAGCGTTTACCACCCTGCAGCAATCGGGTGAGCTGACGGCCCGGGCCTTGTTGGCGATCAAACTCGACCCTGCCGCCGCGGCTGCCGACCCCGACAAAACCATCGCCGAGGCCAAGGCACTGGCCACCACCTACGACCAGGGCGAAGCGAAACCGGCGCCGGGCGTGAGCATGCGTCACGTCAAGCTGTTCATGGACGGCATCATCAACGCGCCGGCCGATACCGGTGCAATGTTGACGCCGTACCTGCGCAACGCCGGCACCGACACGGCGCCGAAGTGGACACCCGGCAAGAACACCGGTGAGCTTTACTTCCCGCCGCAAGTGCTCAACCCGCTGCTGCTGAAGGCCGTTCAGGCCGGCCTCGATCCGCACCTTCATGCCACCGGAGACCGCGCGGTGCGTGACTCACTGAACGGCATCGAATACGTGCGCCAGCAACTGCCTGGCAATGGCTTCCGCCCGGCCATTACTCACAACGAGTCGGTGGACCCTTCCGACTATGGGCGTTTCAAGGCGCTCGACGTGACCGCCAACATGTCCTTCCAGTGGGCCCAGCAAGCGCCGTCCACGGTCGACGGTACCAACGAGCATCTGGGGCCTGCGCGATTTGCCCGCATGGAACCCTCCGGCAGCATCGCTCGTGCCGGCGGCCGTGTGGCGTATGGCAGCGACTGGCCGGTCGACCCGCTCGACGAGTTCCTGGCGCTGAAGATCGGTGTCACCCGCTCAGGTGATCCGCTGAACCCGCACAGCTATGGCCCCAAGTATGCGGGGAGGCTGAATGCCGACCCGGCGCTGTCGCGCACTGAAGTGCTGCGCACCATCACCATGAACGCCGCCGAGCAGCTGAAACTGGACGCTGTTGTCGGTTCGGTCGAGGTCGGCAAGTTCGCGGACCTGATCGTACTGGACAAAAATTTCATGCAGGTTCCCGAGGAGGAGTTGGCCCGAAATGACGTGCTGCTGACGGTCGTGGGCGGCCAGGTCGTGTGGGCCAAGGCGCCGTTCGTTGGCCTTGATCCGAAGGTGTTGTCCCAGGCATCAGCCTCCCGCCCAGCCCAATAAAAACAAGAGAGCGTTCCGATGCCGCGATTTATTCCAAACCTGTTGGCCGCAGCCCTGGCTTTTTCTTCGGTGCAGGCCATGGCCGCCGCTGACCTTGTGTTGTTCAACGGCAAGGTCTTCACCGCCGAACCCGGTCAGGGACTGGTCCAGGCGGTGGCCGTGCAAGACGGCAAGATCCTCAAGGTGGGTAGTAATGCCGAGATCAACGCCTTGGCCGACACCCGCACGCAACGGATCGATCTGGCGGGCAAGGTGCTGATGCCGGGAATGATTGATACCCACAGTCACCCGGTGGTGGCGGCCTTCGACAGCATGGGGGCCAACCTGCTGGATGAGGTCAAGCCGATGCCGGAGCTTGAACAGTGGATCATCGAACAGGATCAGGCGGGCATTGCGCGGGCCGGTGACGTGATCAGCATCGCCGGGGTCAGTTCGGCCTATTGGGACAAGAGCCGTGAGCTGGGCCAGCGCTTCAATCAGGGACGCTGGGTGGATCAACCGGTGGTCCTCAGCGGGATCGACGGGCACACCGGCTGGGCCAACAACGCCATGCTCAAGCGCCTGAAGATCGACGCGGCACTGGTAAAAGGTCTCTCGGAACAGGATCGCAGCTATGTGGGGCACGACGCGGATTTCACCCCCAATGGTTATTTTGCCGAGTCTCGCTGGGATCAGGTACGCAGCCAGATCCCCGCGCCCAGCGACGAGATCATGTTGAAAGCCGCTCGCGAGGCAGTAA
The DNA here is from genome assembly GCF_054897985.1 of Pseudomonas sp. LB3P25. Lineage (NCBI taxonomy): Bacteria > Pseudomonadati > Pseudomonadota > Gammaproteobacteria > Pseudomonadales > Pseudomonadaceae > Pseudomonas > Pseudomonas sp. LB3P25. The sequence goes on from NZ_CM142711.1 coordinate 2,565,144, forward strand.
GGGTCAACAATCAATACGGGGTCACCGCCTGGATGGACGCCGCCGCGAATGCCGGCAGTGGCGATTCGTTGTTCGATTTCAAGGCAACCGAGCAGAGTTACGGCGTGCTGCCGCTTTACCGTGAACTGGCGCAGAAGGGTGAACTCAATGCCCACGTCGCCGCGCTGCTGTTGGCCAACCCGAAAAGTCGGCCGGCCGACCTTGAGGTGCTGGCCAAGGTCATGAAGAAATTCGAGGGTGTGCCCAACCTGAGTTTTCCTGGCATCAAGGTATTCGCTGACGGCGTTCTGGAGTTTCCGGGGCAGACGGCAGCGGTCATCGTTCCCTTCAAGAACAGCCATAAAAACGGTCAACTGCTGATCGACCCCGCGCACTTCGGTGAGTTGGTCGTGGCAGCAGAGAAGCGCGACTGGATTGTGCACATGCATGCGGTCGGCGACCGTGCGGTGCGTGAGTCACTCAATGGTTTTGCCTATGCTCGCAAACTCAACCCGACACCGGCGGCTCATAGCATCAGCCACTTGCAACTGGTCAACCCGAAAGAGTTTCCGCGCTTCAAGCAGCTTGGCGTGATCGCCTCCATGCAATTGCTGTGGGCCACCGGCGAGAGTTACACCGTGGAGTTGGTCAAACCCTATATCAGCGCGTTTGCTTACGGTTATCAGTATCCGGCCAGGTCGCTGCATAACGCCGGTGCGGTCATCGCCGGAGGCAGTGACTGGCCGGTGTCCAGCCCCAATCCGTGGAACGCCATCGCTCAGGCCAGTACGCGCAAAGGGCCGCTGGGTGTGTTGAATGCCAAGGAAAGCATCGATCGCCAGACCATGTTCTACGCCTACACGCTCAATGCCGCCAAAGCCTTGCGTCTGGAGCAGCAGATTGGTTCGCTGACACCCGGCAAACAGGCCGATCTGATCATCCTCGACCGCGATGTCTTCAAGGTCAGCGATGACGAACTGTTCGACACCAAGGTCCTGAAGACCTTCTTCGCCGGCAAAGAGGTGTACGCGCCCGCGTCCTGACCCTCCGTTCACCCGCACCACGCAAAAGACCGCCCGGCTCCTCGTATGACGAGGGGCTCGGCATCGCCATGCCTGAAATAACCCGCACCTCCATAACAATAAGAGACTTGTATGAACGCACGCTCAGTATTGACCCTTGCCACGCTTGTATTGGCACCCCTGACCACCCAGGCCCTGACACTCAACGATGACTTCAATCTGGACATGACCCTGGGAGTCTTCAGCGACTACCGCACCCGTGGCATTTCGCAAACCCTGGGTGATCCGGCGGCTCAGGCCAGCGCCACGCTGGTGCACAGCAGCGGCCTGTACGTGGGCGCCTGGACCTCGAATGTCGACTTCGGCGGCGAGTTCAAGACGCGGCAGGAACTCGAGTATTACGCGGGCTACTACTGGCAGGCGACCGAGGCCATCAGCCTCGATCTGGGGTACATCAAGTACGACTATCCAAAGGAGAGCCAATTCAACCTGAGTGAGGTCTACGCCGTCCTTGACGTTTATGGCGTGAAGCTTGGCGCTTACTACTCAAACGATACGCCGAACTTCTTTGGCGAGGACCAGGACACCCTTTACACCTACCTCAGCTACAAAATCGAATTGCCGGCCGAGATCGGCCTGGACCTGCGCGTGGGTCGCAACGATGTCAAAGACCCGGCTTTCTGGTCCGCCAGCGGCGAAAGCCGTGATGCCTACAGCGAGTGGGAAGCCAAGTTGACCCGCAATTTCGTGGGCGTGACCTGGGGCCTTAGCTACATTGATACCGACCTGTCGAAAAGCGAATGCGCGAGCTGGTACGGCTATGGTGATCTGTGCACCGCCACTGTAGTTGCCAGTGCCAGCAAGGCGTTCTAAGCGTTAAAAGCCCTGCCAATCAGTTAACAGAAATCCAGGGTCGAGCGATCAATTGTGGCGAGGGAGCTTGCTCCCGCTCGACTGCGCAGCAGTCGCAAAATCGCATTGTTGTCAGTATTTTGGGGCCGCTTCGCAGCCCAGCGCGAGCAAGCTCGCTCGCCACAAAACACCTTTGCCCGTCTGCCCCTCATAAGAGAACACCGTCATGACCAAGGTCAGCGATAGTCAGCAGCGAAGTCCCCTGATCGAGACACGTTCGATCGATTACATTCCCGAGGCCGAGCGTCATGGCAGCCTCTACAGCCAGTTCACCCTGTGGCTCGGCGCCAACCTGCAAATTACGGCGATCGTCACCGGCGCTCTGGCCGTGGTGCTGGGCGGCGATGTGTTCTGGTCACTCATTGGCTTGCTGATCGGCCAGGTACTCGGCGGTGCGGTGGTGGCCCTGCACGCGGCGCAAGGACCAAAGCTTGGGTTGCCGCAAATGATCTCCAGTCGTGTGCAGTTCGGGGTCTATGGAGCCGCCATCCCGATTGTGCTGGTGTGCCTGATGTACCTCGGTTTCAGCGCCACCGGCGCGGTGTTGTCGGGGCAGGCGATTGCCCAATTGATCCATGTCAGCGACAGCGCCGGCATCCTGATTTTCGCCTCGTGCATCGCGTTTCTGACGATCTTCGGTTACCGGGTCATCCACCTGGTCGGCCGGGTGGCCAGCGTGCTGGGCATCATCGCCTTCGTCTATCTGTTTACCCGGTTGATGACCCTCAACGATATCGGTCTGCTGCTGGAAAACCGTCACTTCGGCTGGAGTACTTTCCTGCTGGCGGTGTCGTTGTCCGCGTCCTGGCAGATCGCCTTTGGCCCTTATGTGGCTGACTACTCACGCTACCTGCCGAGCAAGACCTCGTCCTGGAAAACGTTCGCTGCCGTCGGGCTTGGAACGGTGCTGGGCGCCCAGGCGTCCATGGTATTGGGGGTGTTCGCCGCGGCGTTGGCCGGTGCGAACTTCCGCGGTCACGAGGTGGCGACTATCGTCGGGTTGGGCAGCACCGGTGTGATGGCGTCGTTGTTGTACCTGAGCGTGGTGTTCGGCAAGGTCACGGTGTCCACGCTCAACGCTTATGGCAGCTTCATGTGCGTGGCCACGATCATCAGTGGTTTCCGCAGTCGTCTCGAAATATCCGCCAGGCAGCGCATGGTGTTTGTGCTGGTGATTGTCGCGGCCTCCACCACGCTCGCGCTGCTGGGCCAGTACTCGTTTCTCAACACCTTCAAGTACTTCATCCTGTTTTTGCTGACCTTCTTCACACCGTGGAGCGCGATCAATCTGGTGGATTACTACTTCATCAACAAAGAGCGCTATGACATCCCGGCGTTGTCCGACCCGGCGGGTCGTTATGGCCGCTGGAACACGCGCGGGATCAGCGTGTATGTCATCGGTGTATTGATCCAGTTGCCCTTCGTCGATACTCACTTCTACTCCGGGCCGATGGTCGCGCAACTTGGCGGTGTCGATATTTCCTGGATCGTGGGTCTGGTGGTGCCGGGGATTCTTTATTACGGGCTGGCCAGGACATCAATGCCGGCGGTGGCCCTGAGCGGAACTGAAAGGCCTTAAGGAGGAAATCGGAAATTTGGGTGAGCTCAAAAAGATCGCAGCCTGCGGCAGCTTCTACTGGTGTACGCCGTCCCTTGTAGGAGCTGCCGCAGGCTGCGATCTTTTGATCTACATTTCCCTTTTCCCGCTCATCAAATCAATCCGCAAGGAGACGATCAACATGGCACTCCAGGCCCTGCGCGCCGACGCATCCCACCTCGATAAAATCGCCAGCCTGTTCGACGCCTATCGAGGTTTCTACGGCCAGCCGTCGAACCTGCCGCAGTCTCGCGACTTCATTGCCGAGCGCATCGCCCGGGACGAATCCGCGATCTTCTTCGCCCAGGCCCCCGGCGGCGAGGCGCTGGGTTTCGTCCAGTTGTTCCCGACGTTCTCCTCCATCGACGCGCACCGCACCTGGTTGCTCGGCGACCTCTTCACAACACCCGCCGCCCGAGGGCAAGGGGTCGGCACGTTGCTGATGAACACCGCGCGAGCCTTTGCATTGTTGACCGGCGCCAAAGGCCTGGTGCTGGAAACGGCCACGGACAATGTCGGCGCGCAACGGTTGTACGAATCCCTGGGCTATGTGCGCGATACGGGTTACTACACCTACTGCCTCGATTTGAAGCAACGCTGAGCCAACCGCTGCCGGTTACATCAGCGCGTGCACGATTGATTGAGCGGCGACTCTGCTTGGTCGAAAGCCGCCGCTGAATAGCGGCGGTAGCTGATACCAATTGGCCACCATATCCGTTAAAGTGTGCGCCGCCCGAGAGATGGATCCCGGGCAACATCTCATGGAGTTTTTCAGTGAAGTACCTCAGTAAAGTTGTCGCCGTTGCCCTGTTCGGTCTGGTTCTGGCGGGTTGCACCGGCACGCCGATGAACACCCAGCATTATGAAAGCAGCCAATACACCGTCCTGGGCCACAGCGAAGCGAGCGCCACAGGCCTGCTGCTGTTCGGCGTGATCCCGATCCAGCAGAACAACCGTTTTGTTCGCGCTCAGAACGCGGCGATCAAAGCCAAGGGCGGTGACGCGATGATCAACACCCAGGTGCAGGAAAACTGGTTCTGGGCCTGGGTCCTGACCGGTTACACCACCAAAATCTCCGGTGATGTGGTCAAGCTGAAGAACGTTCAGTAAGCGCAGTGCCCCGCCGGTTGGCGGGCGCGCGTTGATGTGAAAAAACCCGGTTTAGCCGGGTTTTTTCGTTGCTGGAGTTTGGATAATCGCGACGCTCAAATCTGTAGCAGCTGGCGAAGCCTGCGTTCGGCTGCGCAGCAGTCGTGAAATCAGACGACGAGGTGCTTCAGGAAGACCGCGAGTTCAGGATTTACGACTGCTTCGTCCGAACGCGGCCCGAACCGAACGCAGGCTTCGCCAGCTGCTACAAGAATTGCGTAAGTTGCGCGGTCAGTGGCCTTGCGTCACGCTGGCGTTTTGCGCCACCCGGTTCCTTCCCGACCACTTCACTTGATGGGCAGATCAATCTTATCCAACACCCGGTTCGCAGTGATCTCCGCCACCATGATGCTGTTTGAAATGCCTAGCAGGGCATAGCGCGACTCTCCGTCCAGATGATCCACCAACTGATGGACCATCACATCGACCGAGGCCAGTGTCTCGACCAGAAAAACCGCCAGGGTTTCGGCCGTGGCCTCCGGGTCCACGGAAAACAGGGTGCTGCGCGTTCGCGGAGTGGCTTTGATGTCGGCATTCGACGGGAAGTGGAAGTCGAGGGCGCGTTCGGCGGCCTCGTTGAGCTTCTTTGAATCGGGTTCGTACGGGGAGACCGGATCGGTGTCCGGCGGATTGGGTGTGACCTTGAACATAGTTGCAAACTCCTAAATTGGAGCCGCATCCAATTCGCGACTAAACGAGGGGAGGCAGCTGTGCGCAGGTTAGTCGACCGGGGGAGTTAGCAAAACCGGCGCGCCCGAGGGCGCCCTGCGCACAACCACCATTAAGCACAGGACTGAAATGCCTGACTGAATGACGCGTTATGCACCTTACTAACAACCACGGGCGACTAAACCCGATCACTGATGGGCAGTGACGGGAATCAAGTTACCGAGGGGCCCCCAGGCGCACAAGCCGGCGGATTCTGGCGCAGCCGTAGGCAACGGCGCAAGGTTTTGTAGCTTTCAGGACGTAACCTTGATGGCGTTTAAACAGGCACTCTCCGGCGATGTTTAATAGGCGCGTGCACACGCCCTGAGACGAACTAAGAACTATCCGTCCCGATGAGTATCGGGACCGAACAGGCCAAGTGCCATCCGTTGCTTCCCTTCACCCCGAGTGTCACCCTGCGCGCGTTAATCAAGGATCAAGCCCAAGGAATCAAGGATGAGCGGCTACGTACCCAACCCGCCTAAAAACTACCGCTACGAAGAAGCCAAGCCCATCGACATTCACGCCCAACGCTGGGCGGAATACGAAAAACACGGCAAAGAACCCGCATCCGCGCCACAAAAAACAGGCATCGCGTTACGTATCGGCGTGTTCTTCGATGGCACCGGTAACAACGCCAACAACGCCGCGGCGGGCCTGCTCTGCGGTGCCCATCACGCCATTGCGCCACAAGACATCGATGCCAGTTGCAAACCGTTCATGAGTGATCCGGACAGCAGCTATGGCAACGACACCAGCAATGTGAAAAAGCTGAGTGATCTGTATACCGTAACTCAACAAGCAGAAGGCGACGGGCCGCAAAAAAGCGCCTCCCGCGTCGTCTATGTCGAGGGCATCGGCACCCAGTCGGGTGAAAAAGACAGCGTCTTGGGTGCAGGCGCCGGACGCGGCGAGACCGGTGTTGCCGGGCGAGTCCAGTCTTCGTTCGCACTGATCAAGCAGCGCATCAACGACGTGTTGCTCGACAACCCCGGCAGTGAAATCACCTCACTGACGTTCGACACCTTTGGATTTAGCCGCGGCGCCGCAGCCGCCAGACATTTCGCCAACGAGATTGTACGTGCCAGGCAGGGCCCTCTAGGGGATGTCCTGCGCAGCAACCCCAACGCCTATAGCGCAAACTTCATCGACCAATACCAAAGCGGCATCAACATGGGCTTTATCGGCCTGTTCGACACCGTGCCATCGATTGCCGGCTGGTCTAATGTGGGAAATATCAAAAGTCCCGTCGCAACAGGCATCAAACTCTACCTTGATCGTCGTTTTTTCACTGACGTCGTCCAACTGGTAGCGCGTGACGAATGCCGAGCCAACTTTGCCCTGAGTCGAATCAAACCCGCCTTCCCGGAAATTACAGTACCCGGCGTCCACTCGGACGTCGGCGGCGGATACCTTGCCGAGGCTCAAGAGTGTGTATTGGTCAGTCCAATGCAAGCTTTGGAAGTGCCCCTGAACACCGACGTCGCTACTACCTCGATTTATCGCGACGCCATGAATGTTAAAAACCAGTGGCTAGCCAAAGGATGGCCGCCTGAGTTCCTGGAGATCGTCACACCCACTGCGTTCGAAGTGCCGCAACAGCAACAAGACCGGCTCAGCCCGGGCCTAAAACGCGTCTATGCCGCTTTGCAGCTCAAGCGTCCGGTGAGTGGCAAACTTTCATTCGTTTACCTACGTGTGATGCATCAATTAGCAAAGGAAAAAGGCGTTCGGTTTGACGATATTCAGGAGATCTCTGAACTCGCAGTTCCGCACGAGCTTCAAGCCCTGTGTGACAGATTTGTCGCGGGGGACTACAGCACAACACCGCAAGAAGAAAGACTGCTCAAACTGAAGTACATCCACACCTCTGCCAATTGGAACCACCCTTTAGGTAGAAACGATGGTAGCGGTCTCAGGGCTGTTTATATAAACGCTCCCACGCAGGACGCGATTCGCGTGCAGCATCCTCATGTACCTGACTGGACGCTTTGGTAATGAAAAGACTCATCACGCTACTGGGTATTTTGCTCATTGCCGGCTGCCAATCTGCCGACCCGCTTTCAGCAAAAAATGACCCCAGGTCCCAATGGTGGGAGCTTAATTTCGTCGAACCTCACTACATGAAGGTATTGGTGGAGGACAGCGCCGTAGAAGATATCAACGGCAAGCTGTTTTATCACACCGGTAGAGGGTCAGCTTCAGGCGGTCAACCAGAGGACGGCACAGAGTCCGCCAGAGGGTGGCGAGGTGTCGGCGGCTCGGGAAAAGCGGTGATCGGCGCCGATCTTCCCAAACGTATATTCGTGCGCTGGCAATCCATCGTGGAGCCACAGACCTATAAAGTCTGGGTCGACATTCCCGAGCAAGCCAGACAACTTATGTATTCATCGACCATGCAGCGCTGCCCGGCCACCCCAGAACAAGAGGGCCGGTACATGGCGTCTATCTATTTGGGCATGGCACCCGGCGGTGTCGTGAAGGTATGGGTGAGAGATTCCTGCCATCGTCCCGTCGAAGTGGCTCAAGCCAAAGCAGAAATTGAACCCTTGGGACCAGACCAGGGCAAGAATGAAGGGCGATATGGTTATCCCGTGAGTGAAAAGTCCAAGCGTTACATCGAGAAGTTTGGAATTCCGTACGGGAGCTGGTGAGCACGAAATAGTCCAACAAGGCAGCAGCGACCGTCGTCTCCGCTGCCTAAACTCAACACCTCAATTTTCGATATTCTCTTGCACCAAGCGCAAAACCTCGACCCCATTTATCTCGCTTCGGAACCCGAGCTTTTCGCGCTTGGCATCACTTCCTACCGGACCAACTCAAACCCCCCATCCTTCCCGCACAGCCCTTCGAATCCCTTCCAACAGCATCGCAAACGCCGGGTTGTCATTGTTCTCCCGCCAGATCAAATGCAGCTCGCTTTGCACACCTTCGCCCAAATCGATGTCGCGAAACACCACGTTCTTGAATACCACGCTGGTGGCGCAGCGAGGCACCAGGGCCAGGCCCATTCCGGCGTTGACCAACGCCAGGATGGTCAACGATGAGCCCAGCCATTGCACGTATTCCGGGGCGACGCGGGCAGAGCGGAGCATACCGGTCAGCAGTTCGTTGAACGGCGGGTAGGCGGCGTGGGAGTACATTAGGAACGGTTGCGCATCGAGGTCTTTGACCGACACGGTTTCTGCACTCGCCAGCCGATGGTGGCTGGGGACGGCCAGTACGAACGGTTCACGCACCAGGCATTCGGTGGCGTATCCCGGCTCCAGCAACGGCGCGCGAACGATGCCCAGATCGATACGCCGCGCACGCAAGGCTTCATGCTGCTGGTAGGTGTTCATCTCCGTCAGGTCGATTTTCACATGCGGCTGTTTGAGCCGCGCTTCGGCGATGACCTTGGGCAGGAATTCATACACCGCGCTGCCGACGAAGCTGATGTTGACTGAGCCGATGTCGCCCTCGGCAAAACGGCGGGCGGTGACGGCGGCTTGCTGGGCGCGCTCCAGCAGGTTCTGCGCTTCGATGAAAAACGCGCGGCCGGCGGCGGTCAGGGCGACGCTGCGGGTAGTGCGGGTGAACAGCTCGACGCCCAGGTGATGTTCCAGCAGTTGAATCTGTCGGCTGAGGGGCGGTTGAGTCATGTTCAACCGTTCGGCGGCCCGGCGGAAATTCAGTTCGGTCGCCACGGTGGTGAAACAGCGCAGTTGAGTCAGTTCGAACATTGATCTAATCCAGGTATCAATCGAATGCCAAGTTAGATTAGACGGGATCAATGTGCGCGTCCATGATCGGCTCGTCCCTAAAAAAACAATGAACGGGAGTCGCCCCTTTGAATACCCTCCAGAGTCCGCCGGACCCGAATGTACTCGCCCGCGCTGCGGCCAAGGTGAAAAGCCATGTGTTGCCGTTGTTCGTGGTGATGTTCATCGTCAACTACATCGACCGGGTCAACATCGGCTTCGTGCGCAGCCACATGGAAACCGACCTCGGTATCGGCGCAGCCGCCTACGGCCTGGGCGCCGGGTTGTTCTTCATCGGTTACGCGATCTTTGAAGTCCCCTCCAACATGCTGCTGCAACGCTACGGCGCTCGCGCCTGGCTGACGCGCATCATGTTCACCTGGGGCGCGGCGGCAATGGCCATGGCGTTTGTGCGCGGCGAAACCAGTTTCTATGTGCTGCGTTTTGTTCTCGGTGCAGCTGAAGCAGGCTTCTTTCCCGGCATCATTTACTACTTCACCCAATGGCTGCCGTCGACTGAACGCGGCAAAGCCATGGCGATTTTCCTCAGCGGTTCGGCCATCGCCTCGGTGATCTCCGGTCCCGTCTCCGGTGCACTGTTGAACGTCAGTGGTTTCAGCCTGCATGGCTGGCAGTGGATGTTCTTGATTGAAGGCTTTGCCTCGATCGTGCTCTGTGGGTTTGTGTGGTTCTGGCTGCAATCCCATCCGCGCGAGGCGAAATGGCTGAGCGCCGAAGAAAAGGACGCACTGGTAGACGCCATCGCGCTGGAACAACAGGCCCGCGAAGCCACACAGACCGTCAAGCCGTCGATGTTCAAGCTGCTGGCCGACAAGCAGATCGCACTGTTCTGTTTCATCTACTTTTCCATCGCCCTGACCATCTACGGCGCCACGTTCTGGCTGCCGAGCATGATCAAGAAAATGGGCAACCTCGGCGACTTCCAGGTCGGCCTGTTCAACTCGATTCCGTGGATCATTTCGATCATCGCGATGTATGGCTTCGCCGCCATGGCCAGCAAATGGAAACATCAGCAAGCCTGGGTGGCCTTGACCCTGGTGATCGCCTCGTTCGGCATGTTCATGTCCACCACTGGCGGGCCGGTCTTCGCCTTCGTCGCCATCTGTTTCGCCGCCATTGGTTTCAAGGCCGCCTCGGCATTGTTCTGGCCGATTCCGCAAGGCTATCTGGACGCTCGCATCGCCGCCGCGGTGATCGCCTTGATCAATTCCATCGGCAACCTCGGCGGTTTCGTCGCCCCGACGGCGTTCGGTTTCCTGGAGCAAAAAACCGGCTCCATCGAAGGCGGCCTCTACGGTTTGGCGGCCACGTCACTGGTCGCGGCCGTGGTGATCTTTTTCGCCCGCACGGCACCGCGTGGCGATGCGCTCCGCGCGCTGACCGACAAACCTGCCGTCGACACGGCAGCCAAAAAAACCATCAGTCATCAAGCCTTGAGTTCAGGTTCAAAGGGAGCCGCTTCTTGAAAATCAAACGAGTCACCGTCACCCCCATCGCTTTCCGTGATCCGCCACTGCTCAACGCCAGTGGTATCCACGAACCTTTTGCGCTGCGCTCGATCATCGAGATTGAAAGCGACAACGGCTACATTGGTCTGGGTGAAAGCTACGGTGACGCCCCGGCGCTGTTGATCCAGCAGCAACTGCAAGACCAATTGATCGGCCTTGACCCGTTCAACCTCAATCAACTGCGCCGGATCGTGCAGGCCACGGTGGCGGCAAACAAACCGACGAGCATTCCCGGTGCGGAACTGGCGCCGGGCTCCCACGCCAGCAAAGCGGTGAGCAACGCGTATTCGGCGTTCGAAGTGGCGTTCCTTGATTTGCAGGCGCACTCGTTGAACGTGCCATTGGTGGACTTGCTGGGCGGGGCGATTCGCGACGAGATTCCGTTCAGCGCCTACCTGTTTTTCAAGTACGCCCAGCATGTCGACTCACCCTACGCCCCCGACAGTTGGGGCGAAGCGCTGAACGAAGAACAGATTGTCGCCCAGGCGCGGCGCATGATCGAGGCCAACGGTTTCAAGAGCATCAAGCTCAAGGCCGGCACACTCCCACCGGAGCATGAAGTGTCATGCATCAAGGCGCTGAAAAAGGCTTTCCCCGGTTACCCGTTGCGCATCGACCCGAACGGCAACTGGTCGCTGGAAACCTCGATCCGCATGGCCGAACTCTTGGGCGATGACCTGCAATATTACGAAGACCCGACGCCGGGCCTCGACGGCATGTCCGAACTGCACAAGCGCACCGGCCTGCCGCTGGCGACCAACATGGTGGTCACCGATTTCGATGAGTTCCGCCGCAGTGTTGCTTTGAACAGCGTGCAGATCGTCCTCGCCGACCACCACTACTGGGGCGGCCTGCGCGACACCCAGGCACTGGCGAAAATGTGCGATACCTTTGGCCTTGGCGTGTCGATGCACTCCAACTCGCACTTGGGCATCAGCCTGATGGCGATGGCACATGTCGCCGCTGCGGTGCCTAATCTGGATTACGCCTGCGACACGCATTACCCGTGGCAGGAGCCGGATGAAGAAGTGATCAAGGGCGGCAAAATCCCCATCGTCAATGGTTGCGTGAAGATCACCCGCGCACCGGGTTTGGGGTTGGAACTGGATCGTGATCAACTGGGCAAGCTGCATGACCAGTACCTGACGTGCGGCATTCGCCAGCGCGATGACGTGAAACAGATGCAGCGTTACAAGCCGGAGTGGAAGGCGGTCAAACCGCGGTTTTGATGCGGGGCGGGTCAATCATCTGTGCCTCCGGGGCTTGCCTGAAAATCCTTGACGAACGGCCTATGCTAAGGGCTTTTCAATGAGTCGGTTTCGACGGGGGCATAGATGGATCATCGGTGTGAAGTAGCGGTTCTCGGCATGGGCGCAATGGGCGCCGCCACCCTGTATCAACTGGCAAAATCTGGCGTCAAGGTGATTGGCGTCGACCGCCATCATCCTCCCCACGATCAAGGTTCAAGCCATGGCGATACGCGCATCACCCGGCTCTCGGTCGGGGAAGGCGCCGAGTATCTGCCCATTGTCCGTAACGCCCACCGAATCTGGCGCGAGCTCGAAGCGCTGTCCGGTGAGTCACTGTTCGAGCAGTGCGGCGTGTTGGTCATGACCTCCAGCCCCAGCTATGACGCTGACGATGAAAGCGACTTTACCCACCGCACCCTCCATCTCGCGAAAAGCTATGGCATCGAGCACGAGGTGTTGTCGGCTCAACAGATTCGCCAGCGATTCCCACAGTTTTCACCCGTGCTGGACAACGCCGTCGGCTATTTCGAACCGAGCGGCGGCTATGTCCGGCCCGAGCGCTGCATTGCGGTACAACTCAAGCTCGCCGAGGACCTGGGCGCGACGCTGTTGAAGGGGGAGACCGTCATGCACATCACTTCGGACGAGCAGGGCGTCACCATCACTACCGATCGGCGAACGATCCTCGCCGACAAGGTGGTGATCAGCGCCGGCATGTGGTCCCAGGGCTTGCTCGGCAAGCCTTTCGACCAGTTGCTGCGGGTGTGTCGTCAGAAGTTGTTCTGGTTCGAAGTGGAAGAGCACGCCCGGTTTGCGCCGGTATCGCCGACCTTTATTTACTATCACGGGCCCGGCGATGAAGACTCGAACTATGGCTTTCCACCGTTGCCCGGCGAGGGCAGTCTGAAGGTCGCCACCGAGCAGTACAGCGAAGAGTCTTCGCCAGATACGCTGGACAGAACCGTCAGCGACGCCGAAGCACGCGAGATGTTCGACACCCATGTGCGCGGCAAAATGGCGGGCGTCAGCTCGCGGGTTGCCAAGTCGGCGGTGTGCGCTTACACCGTCACCCCGGACGGTAATTTCATCATCGACGAGCACCCGTCACTGAAAAATACCCTGGTGGTGTCTGCCTGTTCGGGGCATGGCTTCAAGCATTCCGCTGCGCTGGGCGAGGCGCTGGCGCAGTGGTGCGTGCGGGGCAGCAGTGATCTGGATTTGTCGGCGTTTTCGTTGAAGCGCTTTGAGGGCGTTATTGAGTGAGTGCAGTGCTCAGGCGCTCGATCTGCGCCAGCTCCCAGGTGCTGAGCAAACTGACCGGGTCGGTGCCGTAACGTTGCCAACTGTCGAGGGCACCCTCGCGACCGTCCGGGCTTCGGCAACGTTGGCAGTGGTGCAGGCGAGTGCCGTCGAAACCGAGGCTCAGGCGCCAGCCTTCGATATCGACTTGCACCTGGCCGGCCTCGGGTTGTTCGTCGAGGCGCTTTAGAAGCCGAACTTCCAGCGCGGCGTCGCGCAATTGTTGGTAAACCTCGCGGGCGGTCAGGGGCGGCACTGATGTCTCCGGTGAAATCGTGGCAAGCGTGGATTCGGGGGGCACAGGATAGAGTGTGCGCTTGAGGCTGTCAGCGGATAGCGGGAGCGTCGAAGTTATTCGACGGACTGCGGACGCCGGGCAGGCTGACCTTCTTCCTCTCGGAGCTCACGGCTCATGTCGTTGCAGCTTTGCGACCAGTCTGTCAGCCACGTCGGCATCGGCGGCGACTGTTCAGCCAATCCCAACTCGCGGGCGTACTCGCCAGGTGCAACCGTGCCTTTGGCAGAACGGAACAGACCCCGCATCACCACGACACCGACCACGCGTCCCTTGCTCACGAAGCGGTGCTCCATAAAGCTCCACTTGTCGTCCCAGCCAAGCATCCTGGTGTGAATCTCGAACGCTTCGAACAACTTCAGCTCACGACGGAACTTGCCCCAGGTGTCCCCAACGATAGGCACGGCCTTATTGCGCAGCGCCACCCGGAATGCACCGCTGCGCAGCACGTAGTCCATGCGTCCTATATCGGCCAGGGTGAAATACCGGCCATTGGTAACGTGCCGGTTGAGGTCGAGATCGAGCGGCCAGACGCGCATGTGGACGATGGTGGTGGCCAAGGCGTCAACCGGCTTGCGCCATGGACGACGAACCAGCAAGAGGAAAAGTCGGAACCAGAGATTCATAAGTACGCCGATGATTGAGGGACGCGTGCACTTTAGGGAGGAAGGATCGGGTAAGGTAGGTGCGCAAATGACTTTTTTCATGCGAAAAGCGCAATTGGACCCTGTATGCACGTCACCCTTTTACTGGCTGATCAATGTTCCGCCGCCAGCGCCACGATGGCCCTGGAAGTGCTCAGCGCCGCCAACCTGTTCGCCGACACGGCCGGCGCGCCTTTTGACGTGGTCATCGCCTCGCTTGATGGCGCCGATATCGCCGCGTGGGGAGGGCAGACGCTGCGCGTGGACCTGCCCACCGTCGAGATCCCGAGAACTGATCTGGTGCTGATCCCCGGATTCCTCTTCACCCTGAAGGACGCCTTGCCGGCATTTTCGGCCTATGGGCCATGGCTGCGTCAACAGCATGCACAGGGTGCCGTGGTGGCTTCAATGTGCACGGCGGCGTTCATGCTGGCCGAAACGGGCCTGCTGGATGGCGTTCGTGCTACCACGCACTGGGCCTTTGCAGACTTCTTTCGTCGTCGGTATGCCGAGGTCCGTCTGGAGGAGACGCAGATCCTCTGTGAGGACAATCGTGTGATCACTTGCGGGGGTGCGAGTGCCGCCATGGATCTTTTGCTGCACCTCGTGCGCCGGTTCGCTTCACTGGAACTGGCGCAAAAGTGCAGCAAATACTTGCTGGTCGACGCTGTGCGCAGCGAGCAATCGGTATATGTCATGTGGTCATTGCCGAAGAACCATGGGGATGGCGACATCCTGCGGGTTCAACACTGGCTGGAGGAACGCTTCGATCAGCCGCTGCTGATTGATGATGTCGCCCAGCAATTCGGGTTCGGTGTCAGGAACTTCAAAAGGCGTTTCAAGGAAGCCACGGGATACACGCCCATTACCTACCTGCAAACCCTGCGTCTGGAGAAGGCAAAACAGCTGCTTGAATCCACCCGCATGACACTCGACAGCATCACTTACGCCGTGGGCTACGAAGACGGCAATTCGTTCCGTAGACTGTTCCGCCAGCGAGTGGGTTTGCTGCCGGCGGCGTACAGGAAGAAGTTTCAACCGGGTGCGAGTTGATTCACTGGCGCCAAGCCACAGATGATTGGGAGCAGAACATGCAGAAAGCCGCCGTACTCACCTTAGCCCTGGTGCTCAATGCAGGATTGTCCAGCGCGCACGCACAAGCGGCCGGCGATGTTGAAGCGGGTGCGACACTGTTCAAGCGGATATGCGGCGGCTGCCATCAGGTCGGGGAGTCGGCGCGCGGTTCTTTTGGGCCGCAGCTCAATGGCATTTTTGGACGCCCTTCGGGCAGCACCACGGATTACCAATATTCCGATGCTATGAAATCAGCCGGTATCGTCTGGACCCGCGAAACGCTGACCGCGTACCTCGAAGCTCCAAAAAAAGTGGTCCCTGGCACCCGCATGATTTTCTGGGGGCTCAGCGACCCGGAAAAGATCGAAAACCTGTTGGCGTACCTTCAGACGTTTCAGCCGCAATAGGGCTTTGTGACGTTCGAAACGCATTTCATGGCCGTTTGCGCCTCGCCGAAAAACTCCCGTTGACACTCTTCCGCCGACGTTGGCGCTGAGCTCCGGGGCGATGTTCAACCAGAGGACGGGATTGGAGCGTGCAATGCCCCAATCCCGCCCTTTCTAGTGTTTGCCAATCGGCAAGGGTGGGGTTCGAGGCGGGATCAATCGTTTTGACCCGATCGATTCGAACGCCGAAGCCAGGCGCAGCAGCGTCGAATCGTCATAAGCACGACCGGCAAATGTCAGCCCCACGGGCATGCCGATGTCTAGCATGACGCCCATCGGCACAGTGACCGTGGGAACGCCCAGGTGCCGGATGGCGAGGTTGCCGTTGGCGACCCAGATGCCGTTACTCCACGCGATATCCGCAGACTTCGGATCGACATCGGCATTCGCCGGACCCACATCGGCGACCGTCGGGAATAGCACCGCATCGAGCCCCAGCCCATCCATCCAGTCCTCCAGATCGATTCGACGTGTCTGCTCAAGTCCGCGCAGTCCGTCAGGCACTGTGGTGATCTGGTCCCACGGTGTGATGCCGCGCTCGGCCATCTTCACGTATTCGTCCATGCCCGCGGCAAGGTCGTCCTCCCGGTTGGGCAGAGTGCCCGGGTCGTGAGGGAACATCAGCGGTCCGTGGACATCGGCCAGGCGGTTCAACTTGGGATCGCCATTGGTCCGCAGAAAATCATCGAACGCCCAGGCCGACAGGTCCCACAACTCATGATGCAGGAACTCTTTGGACACCAGGCCCCGCGTAAACACCGTTGGCGCACCCGGGCGATCACCCTCGCAATTAGAGACCAGCGGGAAATCGACGTCGATGACTTCGGCGCCAGCGACTTCGAGTGCCTTGCGAGCCTCTTCCCAGAGCCCGATCACGGAAGGGCGGGTATAGATTCGCTGCCCCGTCGGACCACCGATGCCAGGCGCGTCGCTTGTGCCCGCTTCGGGATCCGCGTTGATGTACATACGGGGCACGCCGAAGCGCTTTCCTGCCAGCGCATCGGGCTTCACGGCCAACTCGGCATAGGACGCGGGACGCACCGACGCGACACTCGGAATCGGCACCCAGGGTTGCATCCGCCACAGATCGCCACGGGTGTCGGGATCATCGGCCACCACCACGTCGAGCACTTCGAGCAGGTCGGCCATGGTTCTGGCAAACGGCACGACAACGTCCATCGTCGGCGTCAACGGCCAGTTGCCGCGCACCGAGATCACCCCGCGCGAAGGTGTGTAGGCACACAGACCATTGTTCGATGCAGGGCCGCGTCCGCTCGACCAGGTTTCTTCCGCGAGGCCGAATGCCGCGAAACTGGCGGCGGTTGCCGTACCGGCACCGTTCGATGAGCCCGAGGCGAAGGGGGCGGTGAGATAGTCAGCGTTGTACGGGCTCTGCGCACGGCCGTAGACCCCGCGCTGCATGCCGCCGTTTGCCATGGGCGGCATGTTGGTCTTGCCCAGACAGATCGCGCCCGCGGCGCGAAGCCGTTCGATCGTGAACGCATCGCGATAAGCAATCAGGTTCGCGAAGGCGGGACTGCCGGAGGCAGCGGTGAGCCCCTTGACCAGGTAACTGTCCTTGGCCGTATAGGGAATGCCATCGAGCGGACCCAGTGTCTCGCCCTTGGCCCGACGGGCATCGGACGCCTGTGCTTCGTTCAGTGCCTCGGGGTTTCGAACCACCACCGCGTTGAGGGCGGTGGGCGTGTCGGGACCGTCGTAGGCATCGATCCTGGCGAGATAGGCCTGGACCAGCTCAACCGCAGTGGTTCGGCCAGACTCGAGCGCAGCACGCAGTTCGGCAATGGAAACTTCGGTGACCTCGATCATGCTGTTACCACCGGCGGCTGATGGGCGACGCGATGAATGTTGGGCTCAAGGACATCACTAATCTCAAAATGGGTATTCATTGGTGTTCTCGTTGCGCTGCTTTATGCGTTGGCTTAGGTCATATTCGGGCTGAAAGCGACGGTGGTTTCACTTTCGTGCCGGTTGATTATCGTGATCGCGATGAGCGCTGAGCTTCTTCTGCGCGGACCTGTGAAGACTCACCGCGAGTGCCAACCCAATTGGCTTGAGATCTGTTGAGTAGCCTCCATCAGTTGATTCACGTAGTCCTGTTTCAGTTCTTCCCTGAAGCGAAAGCACGGGAATGAAACACTCATGCCACCGATCACGTGACCAAAACGGTCCCTGATCGGTGCTGCCAGGCAGCGCATGTTGTCTTCGAACTCTTCATGGTCTTCGGCATAGCCCTGCTCTCGAACCACTTCCAGTTCTCGCAAGTACAACTCGACGCTGGTCAGGGTATTGGCAGTACGGCGCTCGAAGCTTTCTTCCTCGAGGTGCGCGAGCAGCTCACTTTCCTCGAGCCAGGCCATCAGCACCTTGCCGATGCCTGTGCAGTACAACGGCGCACGCCGCCCGATGCGCGAGTACATGCGCAGATTATATTTTGAATCGATCTTGTGGACGTAAACGATGCTGCCTTCATCGAGGATGCCCAGGTGAACAGTCTCGCCAGTCAGTTCATTGATCCGTCGCATACCCGGCTCCGCTTCTCGGACTATGTCCAGATGAGGAAGGGCCTGAGCGCCCAGTTCGAACAGTCGAACGCTGAGGCGATAACGATCCTCGGCATCCTGTACCACATAACCCCGCGCCTTGAGTGACTGCAAAAAGCGATAAACCGTGCTTTTCGACATGTCCAGTTTGTGGGCGATTTCTGATACGCCGCTTTCTTCCGGATGCTCGGCCAAGGCCTCGAGTACGGCCATGGTCCGGCCTACAGCGGAGACCAGATCATTGTTTTGGATGACGCTGTTGTCCATGAAGGCTCCAACGGGAACGTAAAGCCCAAGGATATACGCAAGCGGATCAAAACGCTGTTTCATTTTTCTTGACGGTGCGGGAAATCTGATTAGACTCGACCCTCAACAGAAAATGAAACGCCGTTTTAAAAGTGGCGGAAGGTGGTGCGGAACACAACAAGATCGTGTCTGTGTCCAAGCCTTGCGACTCATTCGAATAAAAACCAAAGGCGCGTCGTTATGAAAATCCGTGAAGCCCGCGTTATCGTCACCTGCCCAGGCCGAAACCTGATTACCTTGAAGATCGTCACCGATGAAGGGATCTACGGCATCGGCGATGCGACCTTGAATGGCCGTGAAATGGCCGTGGTCGCCTATCTCGAGGAACACGTTCTTCCGGCGCTGATCGGTCGCGATGCACGCTGTATCGAAGACATCTGGCAATACCTGTATCGCGGGGCGTACTGGCGCCGTGGCCCGGTGACCATGACCGCCATCGCCGCAGTGGATGTCGCGCTCTGGGATATCAAGGCCAAGGCCGCGAACATGCCGTTGTACCAACTGCTGGGAGGCAAAAGCCGCGAACGGGTCATGGTCTACGGACATGCCACCGGCAAGGACATCGAAGGTTGCCTGGACGAAGTCGCCCGCCATGTCGAACTGGGTTACAAGGCCGTGCGCGTGCAATGCGGTATTCCCGGCATTGCCACCACCTACGGCGTCGCCAAGCGCAGCGGCGAGCGTTATGAGCCGGCCGACAGCGACCTGCCCGCCGAGCATGTCTGGGACACCGCCAAGTACCTCAACTACGTCCCCAAACTGTTTGCTGCCGTACGCGATCGATTTGGTGACGACCTGCATATCCTGCACGACGTCCACCATCGCCTGACGCCGATCGAAGCGGGGCGCCTGGGTAAAGCGGTGGAGCCGTTCAACCTGTTCTGGCTCGAAGACTGTACGCCGGCCGAGAACCAGGAAGCCTTTCGCCTGATCCGTCAGCACACCACCACACCATTGGCAGTCGGGGAGGTGTTCAACTCCATTCATGACTGCCGTGAGCTGATCCAGGAACAGTTGATCGACTACATCCGTGCGACGCTGGTGCACGCCGGCGGTATCACTCACGTGCGGCGTATAGCCGACTTTGCGGCGCTGTACCAGGTGCGCACAGGCTTCCATGGCGCCACCGACCTGTCGCCAGTAACGATGGGCGCTGCGCTGCATTTCGATATGTGGGTGCCGAATTTCGGTATCCAGGAACACATGCCTCACGACGAGCGCACCGACGAAGTCTTTCCCCATGCCTATCGCTTCGAGGATGGCCATTTCACGCCCGGCAATGCGCCAGGGCATGGCGTCGACATCGATGAAAGCCTTGCCGCGAAATACCCCTACAAACGCGCCAGCCTGCCAGTCAACCGTCTTGAGGATGGCACGCTCTGGCATTGGTAAGTGCTGCTCTGAAGTTTTTCCACGATTCAATAACTACAAGTACAAGAAACGGGGCGTTGCGTCCTGACAGGAGTTATCTGATGAAAGCTTTCCAGGTAAGAGCACCCTTTGAATTCGGCCTGGCGCAGGTCGACATGCCGCTGGTTGCCCCCGGTGAGGTCAAGGTCGACGTGGCCTACGCCGGCATCTGCGGCTCAGACATGCACATCATCCATGGGCAGAACGCATTCGTGCGTTTCCCCCGCGTGACCGGTCATGAGTTTTCCGGTGTTGTCCGGCAAATAGGCGAGGGGGTCGAGCATCTGCAGGTCGGCGACCGGGTGTGTATCGATCCGGTGATCAGTTGCGGCACCTGCTATCCCTGCCGGATCAATCGTCCCAATGTCTGCACGCAGCTGCAGGTGATCGGTGTGCATCGAGACGGCGGCTTCAGTGAGCAGGTCTGTGTACCGGCCACCAATGCCCACCGCTTGCCTGACTCGATGTCGCTGAGTCACGCGGCACTGGTGGAACCTTATTCCATTGCGCTGAATGTTCTCGATCGGATGCAACCGTATCCTGGCGACAGCCTGTTGATCTACGGCGCCGGCGTCATCGGTCTGACCCTTGTGCAAATGGCACGGGCACTGGGATTGACCGACATCACCGTCACCGATGTCATCGATGCCCGACTCGACACTGCGCGGGCTTTGGGTGCGAGCCTTACCCTCAACGGCAAGGAACTCGATGTCGAGGCGAAGATGCGCGAACTCACCCAGGGTGAAGGTGTGCCGCTGATCGTCGATGCCGCCTGTATTCCTGCGTTGATGCCACAAATGGTACGTCTGGCCTCGCCAGCAGGACGCATCGGGCTGCTCGGTTTCAATGCCATACCGAGTGATCTGGTGCAGCTGGAAGTGATCAAGAAGGAGTTGACGCTGGTCGGCTCGCGCCTCAATAACCGCAAGTTCCCACGGGTGATCGAACTGATCGCCAGCGGCAAATTGCAGGTCCAGGACCTGATCAGCCATCGCGTTACGTTTGACGAGATGCCCGCGGCCATCGAGATGATCGAAAACCATCCCGAGCAGACCCGAAAGGTATTGGTGGAACTGACGAGCGCACTCGACTGAGAACAGCTCGGCGCCTTCACGGGCGCCGGTTCTATCGTGCCCCTGGATGGGCACCCTCACCGAATAAACACAAAAAGCGGGAGGTTCCAATGTTTGGACAAGGTCGTAGCGTAGTCATCATCATGTTGTTCCTGGCAGGCGTCATCAATTACCTGGATCGTTCGGCATTGTCCGTCGCGGCCCCCTTCATCCAGAAGGACTACGGTCTGAGTACGGGCGAAATGGGGATGATCTTCAGCAGCTTTTTCGTCGGCTATGCGGTGTTCAATTTCATCGGTGGCTGGGCTGCCGATCGCTATGGAGCAAAAACCACGCTGCTGCTGGCGATGGTGCTCTGGTCGCTGTTCAGTGGTCTGACGGTATTGACGATCGGCTTCGCCTCACTGGTGTTCATCCGAATACTGTTCGGCATGGGTGAGGGCCCGCTGAGTGTCACCACCAGTAAGATGGTCAACAACTGGTACGCACCCAAACGAAGGGCACGGGCGCTAGGCGCTTCGATGTCCGGGACGCCATTGGGCGGCGCGATTTCCGGGCCGGTGGTCGGCTTTATCGCTGTCAGTTACGGCTGGAAAGTCTCCTTCGTCATCATCATGGTGATTGGTCTGATCTGGGCGGCGGTGTGGTTCAAATTCGTCAAAGATAAGCCGCAAGGCAAGGCTGCCGAGGACATTCTGCAGGCAGAGGGCGAGAGCGAGATGGCTGCGCAAGCTGTTCAACCACTGCGCTACTACCTCAAGCAACCCACGGTGCTGTTCACCTCGCTGGCGTTTTTTTCCTACAACTACACGCTGTTCTTCTTCCTGACCTGGTTCCCCAGCTACCTGACCATGGCTCACGGCCTGAACGTCAAAGACATGAGCATTGCGACGGTCATTCCCTGGCTGCTGGGTTTCCTTGGCCTGGCCCTGGGTGGTTTCATCTCCGACTTTGTCTTCAAAAAAACCGGACGGATGATGTTCTCTCGCAAGGTGGTGCTGGTGACCTGCCTGCTCGCCTGCGCAGGCTGCATCGGTTTCGCAGGCGTGGTGAAAACGCTGTATCCGGCGGTCATCCTGGTGGCCCTGGCAGTGTTCTTCCTCTACCTCACTGGCGCTATTTACTGGGCAATCATTCAGGACACCGTACCGGCCGCACGCGTCGGTGGGGTTAGCGGCTTCATGCATTTTCTCGCCAATACGTCGGGCATTATCGGGCCGACCTTGACCGGGTTTATCGTCCAGTTCACCGGCTCGTTCACCAGCGCCTTTCTGTTGGCGGGCCTGCTGACCATCATCGGTGCGGTGTGTGTAGCGCGCTTCGTCAAGCCACTGGCGGTGGCCGATGTACCCACGTCGCCGATGGATAGCGTTCAGCCGCGTCCGGCTCTGAATCATCCCTAGAAGAAGGAGAGCGCCAATGTCTGTTATTCAGCGTATTCCTTCGGCAGGTCCAGCACCTGAGATCGGTATTGTGCATCTTGGCCTGGGGGCGTTTCATCGCGCCCATCAGGCGGTCTACTTGCAACGTAACCTGGCCCGCCATGGGGGCGGCGACTGGGGGCTGTGCAGCGCCAATCTTCGTTCCAACCGCACACTGGTCGATCAATTGCGCAAGCAGGGCGGTCGCTACCATGTGGCGGAATATCGTGACCGCGAGCAGGTGGTTCTGCGCGAAATCGCCGTGTTGCGTGAGGTTTTGTACGTGGGTGATGGCGGCGATGAACTTGCACTTCTATTGCAGCGCATGGCTGCTCCTCAAACGCGGATCGTGACCCTGACCGTCACCGAGAAAGGCTATTACCTCAGCCCGACCACAGGGCAGTTGCGTGTTGAAGACCCAGCCATTGCCCATGATCTCGCTCACCCTCAAGCACCGCGGACAGCCCCTGGGATTGTCCTGGAAGCTCTGCGCCGTCGACACGCCGAAGGCATTGCGGCGTTCACGGTGCTGTGCTGTGACAACATGCCGGACAACGGCCAGCGAACACGACAGGCAGTCATTGCATTGGCTGCTGCACAGGATCCGCATCTGGCGAAATGGGTTGACGAGCAGGCGGCGTTTCCCGGCTGTATGGTCGATCGGATTGTTCCGGCGATGGATGCTGCTGCGTTCAGTCGACTGGACGAACAGCTCGACTGTCAGGACCGCGCAGCGGTGGTGTGTGAAAGCTTCAGCCAATGGGTCATCGAGGATCACTTCCCGCTCGGGCGTCCGGATTGGGAAGAAGAGGGCGTGCAGATGGTTCGCGACGTCCGGCCTTTCGAGACCATGAAGCTGCGCATGCTCAATGGTAGCCATTCGTTGCTGGCCTACATCGGTTTGCTGGCCGGCCATGAATCGGTGTTCGAGGCGATCGGCGACGCCGATCTCGCACGTTTCATCCATCGCTACATGGCCGAGGAAGCCGCACCTACGCTGGACATGCCCGAAGGTATCGACCTTTCAATGTATGCCCGCGAACTCTGCGCTCGCTTTGCCAATGACAGCCTGCAACATCGCCTGCGCCAGATCGCCATGGATGGCTCGCAGAAGTTGCCTCAGCGTTGGCTGCTCGGCATACAACGGTTGCTTGACGAGGGTCACAGCATTGCCTGCACGGCGCTGGGTGTCGCGGCCTGGATTCACTATTGCGGACAACCGCCGGGAGGGACGACGCCAGTGATCGACGATCCTTTGAGCGCGACGTTCGCCGATCTCGCTGCACGACTGCAAGGTGCGCAATTGGTGGATGCCTTTCTCGACCTGGGCGAAGTCTTTCCCACGGCTTTATCTGACCGCGGCCAATTCCGTGACGCCGTGCAGCATGCCTACGCCGCCCTCGGTCGCGAGGGTATTCGAGGCATTCTGAAAACCTTTCCAGAACACGATACCCAAGAAGGAAAATGACATGGAACATACCTGGCGTTGGTTCGGCCCGAAGGATCCGATTTCTCTGGCGGACATCCGACAAACCGGTGCGACGGGCATTGTCACTGCCCTGCACGACATTCCCAATGGCCAGGTCTGGCCGGTGGAGGCTATCGCGACGCGCAAGCAGTCGATCGAAGCCGCCGGTCTGAGCTGGTCTGTGGTTGAAAGCATTCCGGTCCATGAAGACATCAAGCGTGGTTGTGGTCGGCGCGATGAGTACATCGCCAACTACCAGCAAAGCCTGCGCAATCTGGCGACCTGCGGCATCGATATCGTCTGCTACAACTTCATGCCAATTCTGGACTGGACCCGCACGGATCTCGCCTGGGAACTTGAAGATGGCGGCTGGGCGCTGCGTTTCGATCAAACCGCGTTCGCTGCGTTCGACCTGTTCATTCTGCAACGCCCAGGTGCGCAAGACGAATACAGCGCCGACGATATCCAGCAGGCGAAGGCCTATTTCGAGCAACTGACGCCGTCCCAGCGCGATGCGTTGGTCAACACCTTGATTGCTGGCTTGCCGGGCGCCGAAGAACACTACAGTCTGGATGACTTTCGTGCCTTGCTGCGCACCTACGCCGACATCGATGAGGCCCGACTGCGTGAGCATCTGGGGTACTTTTTGCGTGAGGTGATTCCGGTCGCCGAAGCCGTCGGTGTGCGCATGGCGATTCACCCGGACGACCCGCCTCGCGCGTTGCTTGGCCTGCCGCGAATTCTCTCCACGGCCGATGACGCACAATGGTTGCTGGATGCCGCGCCCAGTCCAGCCAATGGCCTGACGTTTTGTACCGGTTCCTACGGCGTACGCGCGGATAACGACCTAGTGGCGATGGCCAAGCGTTTTGCGCCGTTCATCTACTTCACCCACCTGCGTTCAACACGTCGGGAAGCCGACCCTCGCAGCTTTCATGAAGCCCATCATCTGGACGGGGATGTCGATATGGTTGGCGTGATCAGTGCCTTGGTCGAAGAGGAGTGCAGACGTGAACGCGAAGGAGGCCCACGTTTGCCATTGCGTCCGGATCACGGGCATCAATTGCTTGATGATCAGCAACGCAAAAGCAATCCGGGCTACTCCTTGATAGGTCGCCTCAAGGGGCTCGCTGAAATAAGGGGCGTCGAGTTAGCCGTGCGACAACTGCGCAGCTAATGAGATTTTCGGTCATGGTCACCGACTGTTTCTGGCCGATAGTTGCGGATAAAAGCGAGGTGCGCGGGTTCCCTGTCGCCCACCTCGCTCAAGGCGATTCTACGTCATCAGGCTTTACTGGCCGCCAGGTAAGCGCCAAGGCGTTGTCCCATTTGCTCGCCCAAGGCTTGCAGGCCGCTCAAGGGACGGACCATCACCTCAAACTCAACGATTTTTCCTTGTTCATTGAACCGGATCATATCGATGCCCTTTAACGCTTTCCCGCCGACGTTGGCGCTGAACTCCAGGACGACGCTCAACCCGTCTGCGGTCGACAGTTCCCGGTGGTAGACAAAGTCCTCAAATACCTCGATGACCGTGTTGAGAATCATCGATACCACGGCTGCACCCGGGTAAGGCGTGTGAGCCATCGGGGAGCGGAATATCGCCTGTGGGTCCAACAAACCGGGCAAGGCGCTCAAGTCACCCTTGCTGATCATGTCGTGCCACTGGTTCAGGGATTCTGCGGCTTTGGGATGCAGTTTCAGTTCAGACATTTCAACTCCGATGGTTTGCCGTGAGACATTCGATAGTGCCGCCAGGATCGACTTGCGACCAAGCGGATGCACTAAAAGTAGCTCACAAAAAAAGCCCGGCTGATCAGGCCGGGCTTCTTTTTAGATAACGCTTTAAAGCTACTCATTTATGCAGCACGGTTTTCGATCAGACGGTCCGAGCCACCTTCAGCAACGCGGTTTTCGATCAGGCGATCCGAGCCACCTTCAGCAACGCGGTTTTCGATCAGGCGATCCGAGCCACCTTCAGCAACGCGGTTTTCGATCAGGCGATCCGAGCCACCTTCAGCAACGCGGTTCTCGATCAGGCGATCGGAGCCACCTTCGGCAACGCGGTTCTCGATCAGACGATCGGAGCCACCTTCGGCAACGCGATTCTCGATCAGGCGATCCGAGCCACCTTCGGCCACGCGGTTCTCGATCAGACGGTCCGAACCACCTTCGGCAACGCGGTTTTCGATCAGACGATCGGAGCCACCTTCGGCAACGCGATTCTCGATCAGACGATCGGAACCACCTTCGGCCACGCGACTTTCAATCAGACGATCCGAGCCGCCTTCAGCGACAACCGGGTGAGCCGAGGTAGCGGCGAAAGCGTTAACTGCAAAAACCGAGAAAGCGATGCTGAGGATAGTTTGGCGTTTCATGAGGGTGTGCTCCGGGGTGTAGTTGTTGGGTCTGGAGCTGATGTTACGCCGCGGATTTTTTAAGAGAACTTCATTGAATTAATGGTGACTATTGACGGAGTCAATGGCTGCTGGAAACGGGATTTTCCCTGTCACTGATCAGCGACACACAGTTCCCCGGTGGCGCGTATAAGAGCCTGACCATGCAGGCCATCCTTGATCAGACTGGCTCGCGCCGTGCCCAGCCAGTTCTGGCATTGCGGGTCTTTGCGGTAGGGCGCGAAGGCGGCGTATTGCTGCAACAGACGGCTTTGCAGCTCATCGAGCTGTGGCCGGATTTGATTGGCGAGGTCCGGCCGTGGCGTGTCAGGCGCCTTGCCGGCCGCTTGCCATTGAGCAATCAGGCCGTATTGCACCAGTTTGTTGGCTTCAATCTGTGCGGCGATCAATTCGGCAAACTCGTCCGGGTCCAGTTTGCGGTCAACAGCCAGCTTCCTGGCGTTGGCGATGACTTGCGCTTCCCGGGCACTGTCCTGGATCGGTTTGCCACTGTCCCACTTGGTCAGCGCCACGAGATCAGCAATGCTCAGGCGCTCGTTCAACGTCACCAGCAGCGGTTGCAAGCTATCGGGCGCCGGGGAGGGCGCATTGGCCTGTGCGCTGCTGGCGAGTAAACCGAGGACGGCGCAGGTCAGCAGGTGCGGTAAGCGTGGGGAGTGGAGCATGGGCAAACCTCATTGGGTACGGGACTCGCAATCAGGTGTTATGTATCACAGGTGTGGCAGAGGCATTAAGTGGGGATCGATTTATTTTGTGCACGAAAAAGCCCGGCTTGTCAGGCCGGGCTTTTCGTTGAGTGTTGCGGTAAAGCTATTCATTTATGCAGCGCGGCTTTCGATCAAGCGATCCGAACCACCTTCAGCAACGCGGTTCTCGATCAGACGATCCGAACCACCTTCAGCAACGCGGTTCTCGATCAGACGATCCGAACCACCTTCAGCAACGCGGTTCTCGATCAGACGATCGGAGGCACCTTCAGCAACGCGGTTCTCGATCAGACGATCCGAACCACCTTCAGCAACGCGGTTCTCGATCAGACGATCGGAGCCACCTTCAGCAACGCGGTTCTCGATCAGACGATCGGAGCCACCTTCAGCAACGCGGTTCTCGATCAGACGATCGGAGCCACCTTCAGCAACGCGGTTCTCGATCAGGCGATCCGACCCACCTTCAGCAACGCGTTTTTCGATCAGACGGTCCGAACCACCTTCGGCCACACGACTTTCAATCAGACGATCCGAGCCGCCTTCAGCGACAACCGGGTGAGCCGAGGTAGCGGCGAAAGCGTTAACTGCAAAAACCGAGAAAGCGATGCTGAGGATGAGTTGGCGTTTCATGAGGGTGTGCTCCGGGGTGTAGTTGTTGGGTATGGAGCGGATGTTACGCCGCGGATTTTTTATGAGAACTTCATTGAGTTGATGGTGACTATTGACGGAGTCAATGATCCTCCGGATATGAAGCACCGCCGGTTCTGCGAAGCCGTCAGGCCTTGACCCAGCGTTGACGGCTCCAGCTGCTCAATGTATCGACGGCAAATACCAGCAACAGCATGGCCAGTATCACCGTGCTGGCTTGAGCTTCCTGGAACAGGCTGAGGCTCACATAGAGCATTTGCCCCAAACCACCGGCGCCGACGAAGCCCAGCACACTGGCCATGCGGATATTGTTTTCCCAGCGGTACAGGATGTAGGCCAGCAGCTGTGGCAACAGGTTGGGCAGTGATCCGTAACAGAACGCCCATACGGCATTGCCGCCCTGCAAGCGGATGGCTTCGGCCGGCTCTGGCGGGGTGTTTTCCAGCGCTTCGGCGAACAGCCGGCCGAGCACGCCGGTGGTGTGCAAGGCCAAGGCCAGGGTGCCCGCGTTGGGGCCGAGCCCGGCGGCCAGGACCATCAGCGCAGCCCACACCAGTTCCGGAACCGCGCGCAAGGCGTTGAGCACAAGGCGCGACGCGCTCTGCAAAGGCCAACCGAAGCGCCGGGCCGCGGGCAATGCCAATAGCAGGCCGAGTACCGCCGCGAGCAGGGTGCCGAGGGCGGACATGGCAAGTGTTTCCAGGGCACCGTGGCCGATGGCTTGCAGATGGCCCGCGCTCAGGTCGGGGCTGAGAAAACGCTGCGCATAAGCGCCCATCTGCTTCAGGTTGCCGCTGCCGCCGAGCTCGCCGAGGTCGATGCCCAGGTAGATGAACGAGGCGACCACCGCTGCGCCGATACACAGGAGCAATACCAGGTTGATCAGGCGATTCATGCCAGCCTCCAGCGCAGCAGGCGGCTGAGTTGATCGGCGAGGAGCACCAGGACAAGAAACGTCAGTAACAAACTCGCCACTTCACCGCCGGCGAACATGCGCAACGACAAATCCATTTGCTGGCCCAGACCGCCGGCACCGACGAAGCCCATCACCACCGAGGCGCGGATGGCGCATTCCCAGCGGTACACCGTGTACGACAGCAGCTCGGCAGCGACATTGGGCAAGATCCCGTAGAAAAAGGCTGCGAGCCGACCGCTGCCGGCTTGCAGTAGCGCGTGGGCCGGGCGCTGGTCGACCGACTCGAAAATTTCCGCGTAGACCTTGCCCAGCATGCCGCTGTAGGTAATGGCAATGGCCAGTACCCCGGCCGTCGGGCCGAGGCCGACGGCGCGCACGAACAAAAGCGCCCAGACGATTTCCGGCACGCTGCGCAGGAAGATCAGTAAGCCGCGTACCGGCCAACGCAGCAGCTGACCCCAATAACTCGGGTGGCCGGCACGGGAGGCAGCAGACAACGACAGAGCACGACTGGCCAGCAGGCTGGCGGGGACGGCCAACAGCAACGCCAGGGCCATGCCGGCCGTGGCGATGGCCAGGGTCTGCAAGGTGGCTTGCACTAACAGCTCAATGAATTCCTCGCCATGCGCTGGAGGCCAGAAGGCTGAGACAAACCGGCCCATCTCGCTCTGACTGTCACTCGCCAGCAGCACACTGAGGTCCAGTTCGCTGAAGCGGATGCCCGGCCACAGCAAGGCAAGGGCCAGTAAGGTGAGCAGCAGGCGGGGCCGGGTGGCCGGATCTCGGGTATCACGGGTCAGCATCGGGGAATCTGCACACTCAAGGGCGTCGGAGTAATCGGTGGAGATTGCAGTTGTTCGTTGGCGTAGAGCTTGTCGAGCAACTCACGGTCGACTTCGCTGGCCGCAAGGTCGAACAGGATCTGTCCATCACGCAAGCCGATGATGCGCGAAAAGTGCGCCAGGGCCAGCTCCACCGCATGCAGGCTGGCGACCAGGGTGACGTTGTGCTGCCGGGCATGGCGACAGAGCACCGAAAGCGTGTGCTCGGCCAACACCGGGTCCATGGCCGATACCGGCTCATCGGCCAGCAACACCTCGGGCGCTTGATACAACACGCGGGCAATGCCTACACGCTGTAGCTGTCCACCGGACAGTTGCTGACATTGCGCGAACAACTTGTCGCTGAGGTCCAGCCTGGCCAATGCCGCGCGTGCGCCCGGAATATCCACTGGATGCAGCAGGTTCAGCAGACTCTTGCCCAGACCCCATTGACCCAGCTTTCCAGCCAGAACCGCGGTGACCACGCGCTGGCGCGGTGGCAGCGGGGGCGCTTGATGGATCAGACCGATGCGCGCGCGCAGACGCTGACGCTGACCGGCTGAAAGCTGCCAGGCTCGCTCGCCGAGCACCTGCAGCTCGCCGTTGTCCGGTCGCAGGGCGGTGGCCAGCAGGTTGAGCAGGCTCGACTTGCCCGCGCCGGACGGACCGATGATGGCGACCTGTTCGCTTACACCGATGTGCAGGTCCACGCCACGCAGCGCCTGGACGCCGTTGGCGTGGGTAAGGCTGACCTGGGTCAGATGCAACGTCATTTGAGCAGTTCGGCGGCGCGTGCGGCTTCCTCGATGCCCTTGTAGTTCTCGGGTTTGGTTTCGATGAAGCGGCTGGCGGCCTGCAGATCCAGAATCTCCTTGTCCTTCGGGTTCGCCGGATCGAGCGCCAGAAAGGCTGCCTTAATCTTGGCCGCCAGCGCTGGGTCGAGGGTCCCGCGCACCGTCCAGTTGTAGTCGTAGTAGGCCGGGGTGGTCGCAAACACTCTGACCTTGGTGGTGTCGACCTTGCCGGCGGCGACCAGTTTTTCCCACACGCTGGCGTTCAGCACCCCGGCGTCCACCTTGCCGGCCTGGACCCAGGCGACAGTGGCGTCATGGGCGCCGGAGTAGCCCACGCGGCTGAAGTAGCTTTCCGGCTTGATGCCGTCCTTGAGCATGAAATAACGCGGCATGAGGCTGCCTGAAGTGGAGGACACCGAGCCGAAGGCAAAGGTCTTGCCCTTGAGATCGGCAAGCGATTTCACGGCTGGGTCGGCGGTGATGAACTTGCTGGTGAACTGGGCGTCCTGTTCGCGCTGTACCAGCGGAATGGCATTGCCGGTTTTAAGACGAGCCTGCACGAACGTGAAACCACCGAGCCAGGCCATATCGATCCGGTCGGTGGCCAGCGCCTCGACCACGGCCGGATAGTCGCTCACTGGCACGAACTCGACCTTCATGCCCAATTGTTGTTCCAGATAGGCGCCAAGCGGCTTGAACTTGCGCAGCAGTTCGGTCGGGGCTTCATCGGGAATCGCACTGACTTTCAGGGTGTCGGCGGCCTGCGTCAGCAAGGTGCAAAAAGACAGGGTCAAGCCGACAGCCATTGCCAGGGTACGGTTGAGCATGAAAATTCTCCGGTGCATTAAGGCAAAAATGTCGATACGCCAGGCACAAGCTGATGGCTGCATGGCGTTTTGTGAGGGTAGACGAAACGAAGCGATTTTGACCGCTTTTGGCCCAATTGCTAGCGCGGCAAATCTGAAGTCGATCCGGTCGGGTGATCCTTGGGTTAGCGCTTTTAGCCGCCCGAAATCGCCCTGTTCCATGACCGCCCGTAACCCGGCACGAGGGTTAGCTCACGCTTCGCTATTCTTGAAGACACTACAAGGTTGCAAGTTGAACAGAGGATTGAATGATGAAGATGCTACTGATGGTCGAGTGCCCTAACGAACCCTTCAACTCCCTGGTCAAAGCCGGGAAGGTGGGCGAGGTTATTGAACGCATCCTGAACAGCATCAAACCGGAAGCGGCGTACTTTACTGAGCAAGATGGCAAGCGTGGCGGGATCTTTGTGGTCGACGTACAAGACCCCTCCGACATCCCCGCATTGGCGGAGCCGTTTTTTCTCAACTTCAACGCCAGCTGCAAGTTCCGTATTGTGATGAGCGCGCAGGATCTGCAAAACTCCGGTCTGGAGACGCTCGGGAAAACGTGGGCGTGCTGAGAGGCCATTTGGGGTCGGTACTGACGACCCCAATCCGCCTGATGAACCGACTGTGATGGGGCGGACGTCCACGTCAAGGAACATCGAACACAAACGATGAATCAAAAGACGGTCTTCGAATCTATGTAAGCCCGAGGAACGACAGGATCACCACGACAATGACAATTACCCCGACGATGTAGATGATGTTGTTCATGAATTCCACCTCTCAACCTGAATAGGATTGCGACACGAGGGTGTTACAACTACAAAGTACTGCACCTTTGCTCGCAATTCCATTCGGCAACACACATAACGCTGTTCCTCAAAAAAGCAGACCTCGGGCGTTGGACATTACTGATGAAACGTACGGCCCAAGGCATCCAGGCGAACGGCGATGGGCGGCAAGCGCTGGCTGCTCAGGGCCAGGGTTTCGACATCGTCTGCGGTGTTTTGCGCGATGGTCTGCACGGACTGCAAGCGCCCGACAACGTCGCAGCTTGCCGTGGATTGTTCGCGGGTGGTGCTGACAATGCGGCCATTGAGCTCATCGATATGCAAGATGTCGCTGCCCACCGCCTGCAACATCGCGGCCGCCAGCTGACTGTCTTCGACACAACGCTCCACGCCTTCGCGGCTGTCATGCATGGCCTCGACGGCTTTGCGGCTGCCTTGCTGCAAGGCCTCGATGATCGTCCTGATTTCCTTCGTGGAGAGGGCCGTGCGCTGCGCCAGGCTGCGCACTTCATCGGCCACAACGGCAAAGCCTCGGCCTTGCTCTCCGGCGCGGGCAGCCTCGATGGCGGCGTTGAGGGCCAGCAAGTTGGTTTGGTCAGCAATACTACTGATGACCTCCAGGACGGTACCGATTTGCTCCGCCTGTCCCGCCAGAACCTGCACGGTTGAGTGGGTGCCTTTCAGGCGAGACGCCAACTGAGTGATTTCATGCTGCGCGCGGTTCACACTTTCCTGTCCTCGGGTGATTTGCACGCTGGCCTGGCCGGCATGTTCAACGGCATGCTCGACGTGAACGGCTATATGCCCCATTGCGTCGCCCATCCGCTGCATCGAACCCGTCATCTGGGCAATTTCCGTCAGCTGATGCTTCGCCCCTTTCTCCAGCGTGTTGCTCGCCTTGGCAAGCTCCTGGCCCAGCTCACCCAGGCCGTGAGAATCGCGAACAACCCCGTCAACCAGGGCGGTAATCTGCATCAGGAATTGGTCGAAACGATCCGCGAGCGATACATGCACCGTGGCCTTGTCTCCCTTGCCAGCATCGACGGCGAACTGGGACGTCGCCGTGAGCATCTTGTCCAGCATGTCCTGGCTCTCCACCGCTTCGGCCTGACTGTGCACGGCCAGATAGAGCAGGGCGACCGTCTCCATGACCACATAAAAGGCGTGAACGAACACCATCGTCCACCCACCGTGATGCGCCATGACGTAGACCGGAAACCCCTGGTGTTGCAGCGCATGGAAGACCACGTGATGAACGGCGATCGTTGCAGCGGCGACCAGAATCGGTAGCCAGTCGCGATAAAAAGTCAGTACCGCCAGCAACGCGAAAATACCGAAGTGGGATTCAATGACGCCCTCGGCCTGATTGATATGCAAGGCGGCCATGACCATCAAGCCAATGGCCAGGCAACACCGCATCAACCGCGTGCCGCCCATGGCGCGATAAAGCCCCGTCAACAGCAGGCTCGTGCCGCCACCCACCAAAATCGCCTGGGTAAAAGTGTCGTGCCAGTAAGCCAGGCCCAAAGCGAACAGGAACATCAGCCAGATCAGGCCCAGCATGATTCGGTCGGCTTTGCGGTAGTGGTCAAGAAAACGAGGGGGCAAAGGCATTCACTTTTACTCCATGTAATTGAGCCGGAATAAAGCAGGTCATTTGTCGCTCGTGCTATCTCTTAACTGACGTGCAGAGTCAGGAATTCAAATCTGTAGTCGGTATGTCGAGGCATACATGAGAAACCGTGAAGAGCGTAGCCGTTCGCCATCATGCCTCCCATGTTCGACGGTGCACATGGAAAACAATGTCAGAAATAGAGGCAAGTAATGCTGAAGTGACGCGCAGTACGACAGACCTTCCGTGGGGATTGGGTGTCGATGGGAGGACAGGGAACCAACATCGTCAATAGCGTCTAAATTTCAGAGAGATGTCCCGCCACGTTGAAGGAACGACTCATGCTCAGATCTCGCTCATTGATTGCAGCTATTACATGCCTTGCGCTGGTTTCCGGTTCAGTGACCGCATTGGCCGATCCTGGTAATGGAAAGGGCCAGGGAAACGGCAAGGGACATCCGCAAAACAGCCAGGTTCATGGCAACCAGGGAGGCAAAGGCAAAAATGCCGGGGGCGGCGATTGGGATAATGGCCCAAGCATCAATCACGGAAGCGTTCTTGGAATTATTGGCGGGTATCGAGACTACTGGAGCCCCGGACCTGCATTGCCACCCGGCATTCAAAAGAACCTCGCTCGAGGTAAGCCGCTTCCACCTGGGATTGCCAAAAAACTGGACGGTCGATTAATCGGCAGGCTGCCTCATTATGATGGATATGAATGGCAGCAAGTTGGCACCGACTTGATATTGGTCGCGCTGGCAACCGGGCTTATCTACGAAGTGCTCAATGGTGCTTTTGATTAATGGGCATGATCCATATGCCCATTTGAAGGCTGTTCTGACGCGACTGCCTATGAAATTGCCGGACTGCTGCCGAACAGGTGGCAACCGGCGTAACCCGCGCTATTCGTCCACGCTGATGCCCGATCCTCCTAATTCGTTGGGGACATCCTTCAGCTTGGGCAATCCATCTTTGATGCGCAGCACGGTCTCCTGATAGTGGACGTGAACGCCTGGCGAATACGCGAGATCCGGGATGATCGCGGCATACACATCGATGAGCCCCATCTCCGGGTGTTCAGTGAAGATGTGCCCGCCGCAAGTCTTGCACCACTTGCGGTAACTGCGCGGTGTCTTGTTGTAGGTGCCGATGTTGTCAGCACCCCGAGTCACTTGCACCGCCTCGGGTTTCCACAGCGTGAAGGCATTGACCGGTCCTGCTGACCAATGCCGACACGACTCGCAATGGCAATAACCCGTCCCGACCGGCTCGCCACTGACGGTGAACTCGACTGTGCCGCAAAAACAACTGCCCTTGTAAGACCGTTCAATGCTCATGGCATGACTCCTTGATCAATTGCCAGGCGATACCGCCGGACTTCATTCGTCGATGTAGCGCACCGCTGTCGCCGGCGTGCGCCGCACCTGCAGTTCGAAAATGTCGGGGCGCGCGTAATGCCCGGTGACGTCGAGCGCCCGCCGCGCTGGCGCCACGAGTTCGACGTCGATGTCCGCATACAGAATGCCGGCCTCTCGGTGTAACGGACCGGCCACGATCCGGCCTTGAGGACTGACCACCACCGAGTCGCCGTCGTTGATCCATTCGTCCGGATCGGGAAACAGTTGCGTACGCGCCGGGAAGTCGTCGGGGATGTCACTGCCGCGCAGCACGGTGCCGCTGCCGAGCACCCAACAGCGGCCTTCGAGTGCAATGTGACGCATCGTGCTGATCCAGCCATCGCCAGTGTCGTATGTGGGGGCGACGTAGATTTCCACCCCTTGGGCATACAGCGAATAGCGTGCCAAGGGCATGTAGTTTTCCCAGCAGATGAGCGTACCAATGCGGCCGACCGGTGTATCGACCGTGCGCAACCCGCAGGCATCACCGAAGCCATGCACCATGCGCTCAGGATTCGTGGGCATCAGCTTGCGGTGTCGGTTGAGCACTTCGCCGTTCGTTCCGATAACGACTACGCTGTTGTAGAGCGTGCCGCCTCCATTGCGCCGGTCGCATTCATTAATGCCGCACACGATCGTCACGGCGTGAGCGCTGGCGGCCTCGCACAATTCGCTCAGGTCACCGTTCGCGATATCGACGGCGTTGGCCAGCAGCCGCGTGTGCAACTGGCCGATTACAGCCCCGTCCCTTCCTGCCGCCAGCCGCCAGATCCACGACGGGTAACCTGGAATGAACGATTCGGGCAAAACGATCAGCGAGGCTCCCGCCGCCGCTGCCTCAGCGACCGATTGCACGGCCCGGGCGATGGTCGCGCTGCGATCGAGCAGCACGGGCGGGCGCTGAATGATGGCTACCTTGGTCATGACGTGCTCCTTTGGTATTTGGCTTTCGAGGTTTCAGCGTGCTCGTGGCGAAGTGGCGGGGCTAGTTCAGAATCTGAAGCGTTTGTAGTTGCGGAGTCCAGGCGATGGAAGAGAGCTACGGTCAGTTCTGCACGGTCGCGCGCGGTGCAGAAGCCCTTTGCGAGCGCTGGACACCTTTGGTCGTGCGCGAGCTGTTGTGCGGCAGTAAGCGCTTCAATGAACTGCACCGCGGCGTGCCCCGGATGTCCACCAACCTGCTGGCACAGCGTCTGCGGCATCTGGAAGAAATCGGCGTCGTGCACCGCACGGCCACAGGCAAAGTCTGGGAGTACAGCCTGACCGAGGCGGGCGAGGAGTTGCGCCCCATCATCATGGCGCTCGGTCATTGGGGCGCGCGCTGGATCGGCAGTCGCCTTCGCGATGACGAACTCGACGCAGGCCTGCTCATGTGGGACGTGCGCCGGTTCGTGCGCATCGAGACGTTCCCGTCCCGACCGGTGGTCATCCACTTCAGGTTCCACGACGCGCGGCCCGGCGAGCAAGCGTGGTGGCTCGTGGTCGAACAGGGTGTGGCAGACCTGTGCCGCGACGACCCCGGACGCGAACTGACGCTCGTCGTGGACTCTAGCGTGCGCGCGTTGACCGAGGTGTGGAC
This sequence comes from Pseudomonas sp. LB3P25, assembly GCF_054897985.1. Lineage (NCBI taxonomy): Bacteria > Pseudomonadati > Pseudomonadota > Gammaproteobacteria > Pseudomonadales > Pseudomonadaceae > Pseudomonas > Pseudomonas sp. LB3P25. The sequence continues at coordinate 2,601,563 of NZ_CM142711.1, forward strand.
GGGCGACCGCACACCGCGGGAGGTTCTTCAGTCGCGAGAGCTGCGTGTAGACGGCGCAGTGCAGGATGCGGAAAGCTTGTGGCGCTGGCTTGGCACGAGCGCGTTTGCGGGGACTCGTAGCGCTGCACGCTAGCCCTGGCAGCTGCCAATTGGGGCCGTGCACATTGCATTCCGTCGGTCGCAGGACTTGAACTGTCTGGGGCTTAAAGCGTCATAAGACTCGCGATATCAACCAACCCTACGGAAGCAATCATGCTTTTAAAGAATAAGAGTCTCGTTGCTGTCATGTCATGCGCCCTGATGCTTGCAGCCGCGCCATTACTCCCTACTGACCTGTCCATCATGAACTCCGCCTATGCGAAAGACGGTGGTGGTGGTGGTGGTGGTGGTGGTGGTGGTGGTAACGGCGGCGGTAATGGCAGTGGCCACGGCGGCGGTATAGGCGGCAGTCACAGTGGTTCAGATCACTCCGGCGGCGCTAACAGTAACGGCCACGGCAATGGACTGGCCAGCGATCACGCCGGCAAGGCTGTTCGCGACCATGGTGTAAGCGGAAACCACTACGGCAGTGAACGCAATAGTGATCGCGGTCATGGCCCAACGACTTCAGGCATTGCCCATTCCAAAGATACTCGCGGCATAGCCAAAGCCAGAGCAATCTCGGCTTCGACTCCAGGCGATCACAACGCGAAAGGGTTGAGCAAAGCCGGGACGTCGGTATCGAAAAAAACGCACTGATCAGCCATAACGGCTGATAGAGAAGTACAACAGACTCAACTGCAAAGCCTGCCGCACTCTGGAGTTCAACTCGACTTCTTCGGTGGGTAGTGACCGCGCAAGCCCCCGGATCTGTTGCCCGTTTTGCTGGGCAGGGCAGGCACTACCGGGCGAGATCTGGGCTGGGGGTTGGAACGGCTCCGGGGTTGAGGTTGTTTGCTCATTGTTTGCCTCCTGATTTTTCAGGGTTTCGCGAAGGCCTTCTGATAAAGCTTAGCTGCTTGCTGCGATGGGTTGCATCGTTCGGCAGTGGGTGAATAGGCTGCAAATGACCGAAATCCGCAGCACGCAACCCCAAACAAAACGGGCGCCCGACAAGGCGCCCGTTTTCGTTTACTTCGCTGCTTGAGCCCGCAAGCGTCAGCTGGGACGGCCTCAACAGCAGGGGGCCTGAAGCGTCAGCGACAAACTGTCTGCCAGGCTCCTGGCCTGCTGAGTCGCGTCCTCACGCGCACGCAGATCAACGTCTTCCCCCAGGATGGTTTTCTCCACAATCACCGAATGCACATCCGTGACGCCGATAAATTTCAGCCAGGCTTCCACGTAGGGCTTCTGAAAGTCGAAGCGCTCCGCCGGTGTGATCGACAGCGCCGAAAAATCCAGGCCGCGGGCGTACATCACCACGGCGAGTTTGTTGTGCAGCATGCCTTCCAGACCGCGTTCCGGGTCAACGCTGAACAGGATGTCTTTCTGCGATACCAGGTCGATGAAGTGCTTGAGTTTGTACGGGATGCTGAAATTCCACAGCGGTACGGACATCACGAGTACATCCGCGCGGTGCAGGTGACTTGCCAATTCTTTTAACGTGTTCCAGGCGTCTTGTTGCGCGGCGGTCAAAGGCGTGCCATTGAGCCCGGCGTATTTGGCCTCCATTGCCAGATCATCGAATTCCGGCAGAGCCATGTTCCAGAGGTCGAGGGTGATGATTTCGGTGTCCGGGGTGTTTGCTTGATAACGCGCAATGAAGCTGCGGGCGACTTCAAGGGAAGCCGAACGCTGCTTGCGTGGAGAACACTGAATATGGAGAAGAGTCGTCATGGCACACCTCGAATGATGGGGAGACAGGGCAGGTGGGAGCATTGCAACATAGTTGTATTTGAAATATAAATCGTAAATTCCAACTCAATTGATCACGTATAAAACTATGTTCGATGCTCTGCTGCTCAAGACATTTGTCACTGTCGTCGATGAAGACGGCTTCAGCCGTGCAGCCCAGAAGCTGCACCTGACTCAGTCTGCGGTCAGTGGCCATGTGCGGCGATTGGAAGAACAGATTGGTAAACCCCTGTTGACGCGCACCACCCGTTCCCAGCAACTGACTCCCGATGGTGAGCGCCTGGTCTCCTATGCGCGCACGATCCTCGCGCTGAACCGTGATGCCTGGACAGACCTGACACGCACGCCGTTTCACGGGCGGCTGCGGATCGGGGTGTCCGAAGATTTTGTCGAGTCTCGATTACTGCGCACTGTTCAGGATTTCGCGGCGCAGTACCCCGGGATGGAGATCGAGGTGCAGGTGAACATTCCGGGTACGTTACTGGCGCTGATGAAGCAAGGGCATCTGGAGGTGGTCATCGGTTCGCTGTGCGAAACCAGCGAAGCGGGGCTGTTGCTATGGCAAGAACCGCTGGTGTGGGCCTGTTCGGCGCAACCCGTCGCCCGGTTACCCATGCCGTTGCCGCTGGCCCTGTTCCCCGAGCCGTGCCCTTATCGAGAGGCCGCGCTGACAAGGCTGGCGCAGGCGGGGATCGCCCAACGCACGGCGATGTTGTGCAGCAGCACTGCCGGGTTGCGGGCGGCGGCCCTGGCAGGCTTCGCGGTAGCGCCCATGCCACTCAGTCAGTTGGGGCAAGGATTGGCGGTTATTGGGGTAGAACAAGGGTTGCCGGATTTGCCGGATGCGCAATGTCGGCTGTTCACCTCGCCTGAAGCGGATCAGGCGATTGTGGCCGCGGTCACTCAGCTCATTGTGGAGTATTGCTCTACGCGGAGGGCTTGATTGTCATTTCAAGGGCTTGCTTGAACGTCTCGGGTAGCGGTTATTATTGCACTCCGTTAAACAGGATTGCTCAGGCACGAGCATTCCGTTCGCTACTTACAGAGTGCAATCCACGTACTCGCTCAGCAGCAAATCAAGGACGTGATTCCAGTGGGCAAAGAAATTATCTTAATGCGTCATGGTCAGCCGAATCTGGCTACGCTCGACAAGGTTTCAGCACTTGGTATGAAGCGCTGGATTGAGCAATACGACTTATCCGAAATTGCGAACCAGCCTGTCCCTAAAGCGAGTTTGGAACTGGCCGTTACCGCCAAAGTAATTGTCTCAAGCAGCGCGCCCCGTGCGCTCACATCTATCCGGGCCTTAGGCCTTCAACCCAACATCGTGGATGAGATTTTTTGCGAGGCACAGTTACCCTATGGACGATGGGCACTGCCGCGACTTTCACCCTTCACGTGGGCATTTATTCTTCGTATTTTATGGTTGTGCGGTTTCTCCGGGAATGTTGAGTCTGCCCGCAAGGCGAGGGTGCGGGCCATTGAGGCAGCACAACGACTTCAGTCCCTTAGCTGTGAAGGCTCAGTTCTTCTGCTCGGTCATGGATTCATGAACCGAATGATCGCAAAGCAGCTGGAAGCTGCTGGATGGACTCGCCATACAAGTACCGGCAATCGATACTGGAGTGCTGCGACCTACCGAACGAGTCATAGTTGAGGCATATATTTTGATTAGCCAAATGACGGATATTGCCTGGCGCGTATTCGCCAGACGCTGACAGTCCGATGGATGCTGGCGCAGCTCTTTGTTTGCGGACACAAAAAACGGGCGCCGTCATGGCGCCCGTTTTTTCGTTTATTCCGTTGCTTGAGCCCGCAAGCGCCGGCCGATCACATCCATCAAGTCACAGCCATCACGTAATGGGATGGCCAGTAGTTTGGAAAAGTCCGAAAGCACTACCGTGTCGCAACCGAGTTCGGCGCGGTAGGCGATGTTTTCCAGCACCTGCGTGACCGTGCGAATGCGGTAATCGGCCATGGCTTGCAGGACGTCGAGTGGGGCTTGGGTGTCGATGAGCAGGGAGGCCGGGATCAGGTCGATTCCGGTGAGGGGCATGTATCTTTCCATAGGGGGAGATCTCATTCAGTTAGTTGAGACCGCCAACAGATCGTCGCCAAACGATAGGGTGGCAGTTGCGCGCAGGTTGGCGAACCGGGAATGAGAAACCGGCAGACCCGAAGGTCTCCCGCGCGCAACCGCCATAGTACAGCGGTTTTGCGGCTGCGACGACGCCTGCAAATGAGCAGGCGGCCCTCGCACTCATATCTCGGGTCGCCAAACCCGAATCGCCATTTTGGGCGACGAGATGGACTATAGGCCTCATCAGAACGGCGGGAAAGGTGAGGGATTCCGAGGTTTGTGTAGGAATTTTTATGGTGGTCCTAGGACCGTTACGCCCCTTCCGTGAGCGACTGCATTCGGCCCAGAGTGTGTAAAAACGTCAGATTGGGTTTTCTGTATCGACGTCAGCAGCCCGTGCTTTCGTTTCGCAAACTGATCAACATCACGACGTTTTGAGGAACAGCTAAACGGCTCAACAACCTCTGAAAGTCCTTTGGATGGGGCAAAAAGAGCGGTTTTTACGCCGCTAACGCATTCATCAAACCAGCGGTGCCGATGATTTTCATGACCCTTTTCAAATTGTAGGCGAGCACGTTCAGACTCATCTCTGCACTGACCCCGTTGAGCTTTCGCGTCAGGAAGTGCGTTGCACCCATCCATTGTTTGAGCGTCCCGAAGGGATGCTCAACAGTCCGTTTTTGGATCCGCATCATTTCCGGCGCGTTGCTTAGCCTGTTCTGCATTTCCTCCAGGACGGCTTCATGCTCCCAGCGTCGAACCCGCCGTTCCGTGCTCGGTGTGCACTGCGGTTTCATTGCGCAACCCCGGCATTTCGAACTCCGGTAACGGTGCAACGTCAGGCCTTTTTCAACGTTGGTATAGCGCCAGATCAGCGCCTCTCCAGCCGGGCAAATGTATTCGTTTTTTGCCGCGTCATAGATGAAGGCATCGTTATTGAAACGCCCGTCTGCTTTGGCTCCAGAGGTCATCGGCTTGGGCACATAGGCGGTGATGCCTGCATCGTGGCAAGCCAGGATTTCTTCGCTTTTGAAGTAACCTCGGTCAGCCACTACCGACAACGTTTCTGCCGCCATCGCTTCGCGGGCCTGCTTGGCCATCGAGCTGAGTTGATCGCGGTCAGAACCGACGTTGGTCACCTCATGGGCAACGATCAAATGGTGCTGAGTATCAACCGCTGTCTGCACGTTGTAGCCGACGATTCCCGTGCCGCGCGTCATCATGGAGCGGCTGTCTGGATCGGTCAGTGAGACCTGTTTATCCGGCGATTCATTGAGCTGGATTTCGATCGCCTGAAGCTCCTTCATTTGAGTTTTGAGCTTGGCGATTTTCTCTTCCAGCCTCACGGCACTGGGCTCGGAAGCTGTTGGTTCTTGCCGATCGGCAGCATCGAGTGCCGTCAGGTAACGATTGATGCTCGATTCAATTTCTTCCATTCGCCGCTTCAGTTTGGCGCTGGTGAAATTGCGGTCGCGGTTGTTGACTGCTTTGAATTTGCTGCCATCGATGGCGACCAGATGTTCTCCGAACAGTCCCAACTGCTGACACAGCACAACGAACTGGCGACAGACGCCTCGGATGGCCTTGCTGTTGTCTTTTCGGAAGTTGGCGATGGTCTTGAAGTCCGGCATCAAACGCCCGGTTAGCCACATCAATTCGACGTTACGCTGGGCTTCTCGCTCCAGGCGCCGGCTCGACTGAATGCGGTTGAGATAGCCGTAGATGTAAATCTTCAGGAGGATCGCGGGGTGGTAAGCAGGCCGGCCAGTATCTGCCGGTATGACGCCTTCAAAACCCAGTTTGACCAGGTCGAGTTCGTCGACAAAGACGTCGACTACGCGCACCGGATTGGTATCGCTGACGTAGTCGTCGAGGCTCTCGGGAAGTAAGGTGCCTTGGCCTCGATGTTCACCTTGGATAAAGCGCTTCATGGGCGATCCCTGCGATGAAATCCTCAGAAATCATAGCAAGTGTTCGCGAAGGCGTTTTTACACACTCTGGGCCATAAGCGGTCGGTCGTGACCGTCTGCTGTGGGCCGATTTCTGCCTGTCCCCATCGTCAGCTTTGGGTCGATCCAAGTCATACCGCCGACAATCATCCGCCCCGTGAAAGGCTTCGTTGGAAACCTTTTCTGATAGCGCTGAAGGGCGCACGTGTCAGTAAGACGCGTGCACGGGCTTTCCTTTATGGTTCTAACATGACGTCCGGGCGACCAGCGTCATATTCGTCGAAGATCAGCGCCATGGGGCGGCAGTGCCCAGGGCAGGATGCTGCGGGCAAGATGAGGGCTTAGTTAACCATCACCTCGTCCAGTGCCTGCTCGAGGGTACTGACCGTGCGCTCGATATTGTGCAGCTTTTCGAGTCCGAACAGACCGATGCGGAAGGTCCGGAAGTCGGCCGGCTCGTCGCATTGCAACGGCACTCCGGCGGCGATCTGTAGGCCGTGGTTGGCAAATTTCTTACCGCTCTTGATGTCGGCATCATCGGTGTAGCTCACCACTACGCCAGGGGCCTGAAAGCCGGCTGCGGCCACGCTTTTGATGCCTTTGCCGGCCAACATTGCGCGCACCCGATCGCCCAGAGCCTGTTGTTCGCCGCGGACCTTGTCGAAACCGTAGGCTTGCGTCTCTTTCATCACTTCGTTAAATCGCGCGAGGGAATCGCTGGGCATGGTCGCATGGTAGGCATGTCCGCCCTGTTCGTAGGCCTGCATGATCTGAAGCCACTTTTTCAGGTCGCAGGCGAAGCTGCTGCTATGCGTCTGTTCGATGCGCTCGAGGGCCAAAGAACTGAGCATGACCAGGGCGCAGCAAGGGGAGGCGCTCCAGCCTTTCTGCGGTGCGCTGATCAGCAGGTCGACTGCGCATTTCTGCATATCAACCCAAAGCGTGCCTGAGGCGATGCAGTCCAGCACGAACAGGCCACCCACCGCATGCACGGCGTCGCCGACGGCCCGCAGGTACTCGTCGGGCAGGATAATCCCTGATGAGGTTTCAACGTGGGGGGCGAAGACAATCTGCGGCTTCTGCGCCTGAATGGCTGCCAGCACTTCGTCCAGAGGGGGTGGGGCGTAGGCAGCCTGGCGACCAGTGTCGACCGGTCGGGCTTTCAGCACCGTGGTGGCCGCCGGGATGTTGCCCATCTCAAGGATCTGGCTCCAGCGATAACTGAACCAGCCGTTGCGTATCACCAGGCATTGCTGGTCGGTGGCAAACTGTCGCGCCACCGCTTCCATGCCGAATGTGCCGCTGCCCGGGACCACCGCAACAGCCTGGGCGTTGTAGACCTGTTTCAGGGTCCTGGAAATGTTCTTCATCACACCTTGAAATGACTGCGACATGTGGTTGAGCGAGCGGTCGGTGTAGACCACTGAGTACTCGACCAGCCCCTCGGGATCGATACTGGGATATAGCTTTGACATGGGGTGACTCCTTTGGCAGAGATCTCAGTGGTATCGACCCTGCCCTAAGCCTTGGCAAATGACAAGATTGCCCGGGATTGAATTGCGACTTCTGTCGAGCGGCTGGCGTCATCAGGTCGATTACTGGACGTAGCAATGCTCGCAGGTGGCTGCTGAGTTGTGGGAGGGTGGGCCTTAAAGGTTTCTTCCTCCTTACGTTCGGTCGATAACGACCAGTTACGAAGGGCAGCAGCCGACCCATAGCGGCCCTCCGTGAGGGGCAGAAACCGGCCAGAAGGAGGCATTCGTTTGCGTCGGGATGCCCCCTATCCAGTCGTCAGGCATTGAGCACTGTTGATATGGTCGCGTAACTCGATGAACCGCTGGGTCTTCGCAGGACGCAGCCGTGTTTCGGTCAGTGCGTAGACCGAGATGCGAGTGCGACTACGACGAGATGTGCCACATCCTCGAAGGCACCGTGCGCCTGACCGATGCGGACGGCGTGGCGAAGACCTTCGGGCCGGGGGATTCGTTCGTGGTGGCGGAGGGGTTCAAGGGAACCTGGGAAAACATCACGCCGGTGCGCAAGGTGTATTTCATTCTCGGATGAGTTCGGCCCGGGTGGATAACGATGACAACTTTGCCGTCGCCTACCTGGGCCTGTCCCACCCCGGCTCCGGGTCCGTCACCCGCGGATCGGACTTGCGCCCGGCCCTGGCAAGCCGGGACGACGCGTCGTGCGAGCAATCAGGCCCTGCGCCTCGCCTGGGAACGCCGGCAGCCCGTACGTCAACGCAAGTTCCTAGGCCGGTTACAAGGGGTATAACTATCAGAACAAAAGGCGGGTCACCCAGAATAGGCCCTCCAAAGGCAGCGCCCGGGCCAGGCACCCCAGGCCTGATCGGCGCCTGCGGCGCGGAGCGATGTGATGAGTTCCAGAGCATGGCGATGGGCTCGCAAGAGCCTTCTTGGCTGCATCGAGCTGGCCTTGCTGGTCGCTCCACTGTGCGCCAGCGCCATGTTCAAGTGCCAAGCCAAGGACGGAGCCATCAGCTACACCAGCCAAGCCATCGCCAGCGCCCGCTGCACTCGCCTGAATGGCATGGCGGGCGCCGGTGTCGGCGCCAAGGCAATGGCCCTGCCACGGCTTGTGCGGGACGACAACTCAGGCGCGGTGCGGGTTCGGGTGTACACCTTCATCCACAAGGGTATTCGTCAATATGTGAGCCGGCGCCCCGTCGGGATCTCCGCACGGGTCGATGTCCTTGAGCTCTATTACATCAAGGGCTGCTATCTGTGCATGGCACCGAAGGATTTCAAGGTCGCCTCACTGCGCCTGGACACCCATTCCTATCGGCGGGAGATCGAAGCCGCTTCGGGTCATTATGGTGTCGACAGGGCGCTGGTCCGCGCAGTGATACATGCCGAATCGGCGTTTCGCCCCAACGCCATTTCCGAAGCCGGCGCCCAGGGGCTGATGCAGTTGATGCCCGCCACCGTCGAGCGCTTCGCCGTGGACGATCCGTTCGACGCACGACAGAACATTCGTGGCGGCGTGCGCTACCTGGCCTGGCTGCTCAAGCGCTTCAACGGCAACCAGGTGCTGGCGTTGGCAGGTTACAACGCCGGCGAAGCGTCCGTGGTCGAGTACAACGGGGTGCCTCCCTACGCCGAGACGCAATCCTACGTCACCCTCGTGCAGTCCTTGACCGAACGCTATCGCAACCAGCGCTAGTACCGTAGGGCGCATAACCCGGAATAGGTAATACGCCGGCCCCTCCACGGCGGATAACGCTGGCGCGTTATCCGTCCTACGAAAGCAATCAGGTTCCGCGCTCGATCAATTGCACGCGTTCTATAGCTTCGAGAAGCTGGCCGTCGAAATACTCGGTTCCATCTCGTTCCTGCTCTTTCATGCGACGCTTTGCCTCGACAAGCAGGTGCATGACAGCGATGTTCTGATTCAAAAAAGTGGCGACCATAAGGTCATTCAAATTTGCTAGAGGTGTGTCCCATGCTTCCCTGCAACGCTGCATCAGTCCTGTGTGGTCATCCCCACCCCACGGACCTAAAAGACTCGAGACTGTCAGGTTGGAAGTCATGAACCTGCCTTTGAGAGAAATTGAAGGACTGGTAATTTCGCACGCTCGGGAGATAGATGAATAGCGAAATTGAATGACCGTTTCTGGCCGAAACCAGATATTACTCACGCTATCCAAATCTGCGAAATCGAATCGGGTGGTGCCCAGTCCCCTAGCGTAGAATTTCCAAACCGCGAGCCCACCCCGAGACGGACCCTCAATGCAAATCCCCACCACCCAACACCCCCTCTGGAAAACCTACCTCCTTTTCCTAGCCCCCATGGTCCTCTCCAATTTCCTCCAATCCATGTCGGGCACCATCAACAGCATCTACATCGGCCAAATGCTCGGCACCCAAGCCCTGGCTGCTGTCTCGGGTATGTTCCCCATCGTCTTCTTCTTCATCGCCCTGGTCATCGGCCTCGGCGCGGGTGCGGGTGTGCTCATCGGCCAAGCCTGGGGCGCGCGTGAACCGCATCTGGTGAAAACCATCGCCGGCACAACGCTCCTCTTGGGCGCAATGATCGGCCTGACAGCAGCGGTACTCGGCAGCGTATTCGCAAGACCCGCCCTGCAAGGCCTGGGCACACCGGCCGACGTTATCGACGACGCCGTGTCCTACGCCCACGTGATGATGTGGATCATGCCGTCGCTCCTGGTCTACGTGCTGTTCACTCAACTGCTGCGCGGGGTGAGCGATACGGTGTCGCCGCTGATTGCGTTGGTGGTGTCGACGTGTATCGGGTTGGCGCTGACGCCGGCGTTGATTCGGGGTTGGTTCGGGTTGCCGATGATGGGGATTCAGAGTGCGGCCTATGCCGGGTTGGCGGGTAATTTGTCGGCGATGGGGTGGCTGGCGTGGCGGTTGATTCGCAAGGGGCATCCGTTGGCGCCGGATCGGGAGATGTTTGCGGCGATGCGGCTGGACCTGGTGATTCTCGGCAAGGTGTTGCGCATCGGGTTGCCGACCGGGTTGCAGATGGTGGTGTTGTCGGTGTCGGAGTTGGTGATTCTGGCGCTGGTGAATCAGCACGGTTCGCAGGCGACGGCGGCGTATGGCGCGGTGACGCAGATCGTCAATTACGTGCAGTTCCCGGCGCTGTCGATTGCGATCACGGCGTCGATTCTCGGTGCTCAGGCGATTGGGGCAGGGCGGCTTGAGCGCATGGGGCCGATTCTGCGCACGGGGCTGTTGATCAATGTGTGCCTGACCGGTGGGTTGGTGGTGTTGGGTTATCTGTTGTCGCACTGGTTGCTGGGGTTGTTCCTCACGGATGATTCCACCCGGGCGAAGGCGGAGCACTTGTTGCACATCATGCTGTGGAGTCTGTTGGTGTTCGGCTTCCAGGCGATTGTCGGCGGCATCATGCGCGCCAGCGGTTCGGTGCTGGTGCCGATGGCGATTTCGATTATTTGTGTGGTCGGGGTGCAGTTGCCGGTGGCGTATGTGCTGGACGGGCACTTCGGGTTGCAGGGTGTGTGGATGGCGTTTCCGGTGGCGTATCTGGGGATGCTGGTGTTGCAGACGGCGTATTACAAAATGGTCTGGCAGCATCAGAAGATTGAGCGGTTGGTGTAGGCGGGTAGGAGGTGACGGTGCTGAACATGCAGATGATTAAAGTAGACGATAACGGTCTGGATCAGCTCAGTGATGCTCTGCGTCAGGCAGCATTGCCCTGCGATGATGTCAGCGAACCAGGCCGGCAGTTTTACCGTTTCGAAGTGGCGGGGAAATGGGTGGCTTTTGGAGGGCTGGAGGGTTCGGCTCCCGACCTGTTGCTTCGTTCAATGGTGGTGTGTGAAGCGCGTCGTGGAGAAGGGTTGGGCCAAGCCGTGTTGTTTGCATTGGAACAGTGTGCGGCCTCGCAAGGCGCGCTTCGATTGCATTTGTTGACCCAAGGGGCAGTCGGTTTTTTTACCGCCAATGGTTATGAACAGTTCGACAGGCAGGCGGCACCTGTTGCCATCTCCCAAACAGCCCAGTTCAAACATTTATGTCCGGCGTCTGCAAGCTATCTACGAAAAACGTTAAGTGCGCCGGTTCCATAGACCGGCGATGTTGCTCTAACAACTCATCTAAAAACGACAACGTTGGCTCCCGCATTGGCGCTGGCGATGTTGTCATCCCCCAGCGCTCCGACATCGGCCGCTGCGGCGCAGGTTCCGCCGGTCATCAGGACTTCACCTTCCTCGGCGAGTGGAGTGCTAAAAGTATGACTGTTTCAGTGGGGGCAGGTCCTAAATGCGAGCAGCTCGCTATTGAACTTTTCGTAAGTTACCTAACAACTAATGGATCCAATAAACACTATTGGAAACCCCTGTAATTCACCAGCCCAGTTGTCATGGGGCTGACAGGGAAGTTGATGAGTTAGTACCGGCGTGTGGGACGTTCACAATAACAGCCGTTTGTCGGTGGGTTGCTCAAAAAATGAACATTCCAGGATCCCTGGCCTCTGATCCTGCAGCACGTCACCCAAGACCTGCTCCTGCAGCCGCAGAAAAGAAGTGGAAAATTAACCTCATGTGCATTGAATGCTAATGGGGATTTTTTACCTGAAATTCAGGAGGCAATAAATAAGCCGGTCATTGATTTGCCAGGCGAATCAATGGGCTAAGCAGTGCCAAGTCTATGAGTTGGCATATCTTATAAAAGTAAGATCGCGCAGGGTTTCGAAGAGTTGAATGCCCTGTTAAATATCGATCTGTACTATCGAATAAGGTGGAGAAAGTACCGTGGCGATAAATACAATTATGAGCCTGCTCGAAAATAAAGAGTGCATGGAATTTTTGCGGTTGGGCGTTATTTACGTTCATTTAGTGTCGTGTTGTGTAGCCATTGGTTTGGTGTTGACCAGTGATATTGCGATGGTCAGAGATTTGTTAAAGCGTAAAACATTCACTGAGCATGATAATGCTCACATGGAAAGTCTTCAGAAGTCTGTCAGCATTGCATTGATAGCGTTGTGGGTGACCGGCATCGCCGTCATCGGTATTGATTACCTGGAAAAAGGTATGAATTACTTTATGAATCCAAAGCTTCACGCCAAAGTGATTATTGTCGTGTTGCTGAGTTACAACGGCCTCTTGTTGCATCGCCTGGTATTGCCCGCGCTGCAAAAGGCCGGCTCCTTGCTCAATCTTGGCTTCAGCGCACGGATGCTGGCGCTGTTCTGCGGCTCGCTGTCGGCCGTGTCCTGGATGTATGCGGCCATGCTGGGGGTCGGGCGCCCGTTGGCCTGGAAATACTCTCTTTCCGAACTGTTGATGGCGTATCCGGTACTGATTGCACTGGGTTTCCTGACGATGCTGGTTTTGACTCAGCGTTTGAAACTACAGGACTCCGCCGTTATTTCTCCACGGACAGTCGCGAGCGCATGCTAGGCCGATTCCGCGTGTAAGCCTTGGGGCTTATTCGGAGCTGACAGGGGCGACCTTCTTTGTGCAGTGCCTAGTCCTGAAATAGGTTTACACCTGTTTCACCCTAACGCCCGATGCACCACATCGGGCGTTTTGTACTTTAAGGACAGGCGCGTGCGTCATGGCTGAGCTTGATGTCAGCCACCGTCAGACCGACAATCCTGAGTGACCGTGTGATGCGAACCGACAGGCGTGATCGCCTGAGGAGGTTTTCAAATGAGTCCCTCATCGCCCACCATCTTGCAGGACCGGGCAGCGGCCGGTCGACGTCTGGTGGAACCGTTGCTCAAATACGCTCATCGACCCGATGTCATCGTCCTCGCCTTGCCCCGAGGCGGTGTGCCGGTGGCCTATGAAGTGGCCTCTGCACTGGACGTTCGTCTGGACCTGATGCTGGTGCGCAAGCTCGGGGTTCCGTCCAATCAAGAATTCGCCATGGGCGCCATCGCCAGCGGCGGCATACAAATCCTCAATGAACACGCGCTGCGGGTTCACCCGATTGAACCGGCCACGTTCGAGGCCGTGGTCGCACAGGAAACCCGGGAGCTGTTGCGTCGCGAGCAGGTTTACCGGGGAACGCGCGCGCCGGCGCAACTCAAGGATCAGGTGGTGATCCTGATCGACGACGGCCTGGCGACAGGCGCCTCGATGATGGCGGCGATCCACGCGGTGCGTGTGCACACGCCGTCTCGCATTGTCGTCGCCGTGCCCGTGGCGCCAATCGAGACGGCGGAGGCGCTGCGCAGCGAGGTGGATGAGCTGATTTGCCCGCTCATTCCCGACTGGCTCATGTCGATCGGCCGTTGGTACATGGACTTTACCCAGACCTCGGATGCCGAAGTCATCAAGCTGTTGCAGCGGGCGTGGCTGCGAGAATCTGCTAGCGGCGCCTCAGCTCAGGGACGTTCCGATGCGTGAGTCCCTGTCTCGAAAGCGATAACGCACTGCCTGGCGGGCGATACTCCCGGTTTTAGATGCCAAATGGGAAGGTGTCGTCTTCCGGTTCCAGTTCCTGGCTTTTCGGCAGTGCCAGTGCCGTCACCGGTCGGGTCTGTTCAATCCAGACCATGGCATCAAATTGTTCGGCCAGCACCGCTTCGAAGTAATGACTGCTGCGCTCGCTGTCGGGTCGGTAAATCACCCCGATGGCCCGCTCCAGTAATGGTTTGGACAAGGCTCGAAGCAGATCTTTTCGCTGCGGATCTCGCCAATCGGTCAATGAAGCCGGGACACCGGCCTTGAGGAACTGATGCTCCCAACTGTCTGGACGAGAGGGCCGGATGTCCTTGATCCGCATCTCGCCATCCCAGTCATCGGCCGCTGCTACCTGGCCCCGGTCGGTGCTCATGCCGATCAGCACGACATTGCGGCCATAAGCGTTGCGGCACAGCTGACCGATATTGAACTGACCTTTCCAGCCCATTTCCGTGGCCGCCGCGTTGCCGATATGGGAGTTGTGCGCCCACACCACGGCTTTGGTTTTTGGGCCTCGATGCTCAAGCAGGGCCTGTAATGTGTCGAACATGTGTCGGTCACGCAGGTTCCAGGAGGCGGTCGAACCTCGATAAATCGCTCGATAGTATTGTTCCGCCGCCCGGACGACCCGGGCGTTTTGCGCAGCATTGAAGAACGCCTCGTCGTATTGGACAAGCCCGGCCAGTTGTTCGGCCAGCATGACATTGAGCTGGTCGACCACGGCATGCTCGCAGGGCATCAGGCCGTCGCGCTCGACAAAATGACCGTACAACGCAGGATCATCCTGCCAGGGTGTCAAACAGCCATAGCGACGCCTTGCCTCGTGTGCGAGGTGCGGGTCGACCCGTTCCAGATAGCTCAGCACTTCATGAATGGAGTTACGCAAACTGTAAACGTCCAGACCGCGAAACTCGATGCGACATTCAGGGGCTTGCTCGTGGTTGTATTGATGGAGCCAATGGGCGAACGCCCTCACATCGGTGTTGCGCCACATCCAGGTCGGAAACCGGCTGAAGATATGACGTTTCCAGGCCGAGGGCGCCAGTCCCCGGACATAACGGTCGACATGACCTGCGTCTGGCCAGTCGGCTTCAACCGCCACGATATTGAAGCCGTGCTGCTCGATCAGTCTTTGGGTGATCGCCGCCCGGGCTCGATAGAATTCGCGAGTGCCATGACTGGCTTCACCGATCATCACCACCCGCGCATCAGCGTAGCGGTCGAACATTTCACCAAGGGCTTCGGCGTCCAGTTCCGGCAGGGGCTCGGCGTATTGACGCAGGAGCGGGGCGATGGCGGCTTCGTCAATGTGGCTATGTGAGCCATAAAGTGTGTCTGGCATGTCGTGGGAGTTTGTGTTCATGGACGTCATCCCCATGAGGGTGAATTGCCCGATGTGCAGTGAGTCGGCTTTGATCGGCACGACTGACCTGTCTGTGTTTAATTTGAGTCAGAAACAGGAAAAAAATTCTTCGCCAGTGCCCCGTCGATTCGGCAATCCGGTATTGGCTCAGAAGGGTCAGGATGGATCGCTACAAGGCGTATCCGTTGTTGATGCTTGACTCTGTCCCAAGGGGCAGAGGCTAAGGTCGTCCTCGCCAAAACGGATGCGTGTTCAAGCGAGGGGGACAGTTGTATGAGTCAGTTATGTCTGGTCACAGGCGCCAATGGGCATTTGGGCAATACGTTGGTCAGAGCTTTGCTCGATCAGGGTTATCGAGTCCGCGCCGGGGTTCGTGATGTGAACGATTCGGCAGCGTTCGAAGGGCTGGACTGCGAACGGGTGTATGCCGAACTGCTCGACGAAGCGGCCATGTTCGAGGCGTTGAACGGGGTGGACGTATTGTTTCAGGTCGCCGCGGTGTTCAAGCACTGGGCGAGGCATCCGCACGCCGAGATTATCCAACCGAATGTGCAAGGAACACGTCGCGTTTTGCAGGCGGCGGCGAAGGCCGGGGTCAAGCGCGTGGTGTATGTCAGTTCCGTTGCGGCCATCGGTCAGAACGGCCAGGCGCTTGATGAAGAGCACTGGAATGACGAGGATCAGAACGCCTATTACGTGTCCAAGATCCTGTCGGAGCAAATGGCTTGGCGGACGGCGCAGGCCCTGAAACTTTGGATGGTCTCGGTGTTGCCCTCGGCGATGATCGGCCCCAACGCAGCCAAACTGACTGACACCATGAGGTTTGTCGATTCGATCAGACGGCGACAAATGCCTCTGGACCCAGGCTTTCATTTCAATTTTGTCGACGTGCGAGATGTCGCCCTGGGGATGATCCTCGCGGCAGAGAAAGGCCGGCCAGGGCAGCGCTACATTCTGGCAAATGAGCGGTCCTCTTCACTGGCCGAGATCATTGATGCCGCGAACGTAGTTTCACCTGGCTATCGCCAGCCACTGCCGGCACCAAGATGGCTGCTGGTCGCTGTGGCGTGGATGCAGGAGCGTTGGGCGGCCTTGACCGGTCGGCCGGCCCAACTGTTGCTCAGTCAGGTCAGGATGTTTCATGACGTCAAGCAGGAATACGCCATCACCAAGGCCAGGACCGAATTGGGCTTCCGTCCACGAGCGCCGCACGTTGCGCTGCAATCGACGTTTACCTATCTAGGCCAGCGCTCGACGCATCGCGATGAGGCGTTACCACTGCGCCCGGTTCAAACAGCAAATTGATCTCGCTTTTGAGTTCGCCGAGGTGATCAGCCAAGGCTAGCAAGTCGGCTATTTTCTCGAAGATTTGCTGGCGCTTGAGGTCGATGGCCTCGTTGGCCAGTCCCACGGGAAAGGCTTTCAATAGGTTCTTGGCAGCGATCAGTGGAACCATCTCGCCAAGCTTGAAGCCGGCGACCTGTGCCCGACGGATAAGGCGCACGAGCGTGAGGTGATGGGAGGTGTAGACGCGATATCGACCCTGGCGATCCGGTTCCGGGATCAACCCCATCTGTTCGTACAGTCGAATGGCTTTCGGGGTGCAACCGGTGAGCCCGGCGAGTCTTCCAATGAACATCAGCAATCCTTCTCGCCACGCGAGTCGCTATCGAAAATCTGCAAGCCATCCTATCGCAGCCGGCTAAGACAATAGCCTGATTTCAGCGATCAAATGATCGACACCCGCCAGCATGAACTCGATCGTTGTTTCGTCGACAAAGCTGCCGTTCTGGATTTTTTGATTAACGCCGGGAATGACTATCTGGGGGCTGCTAATGACCCTGGACAGGGTGGCCGACAGCGTTTCCCGCAGTTGAGACTGGGCACGCACCCCACCGAGCACGCCGGGTGAAGAAGTCATGATCAGCACGGGCTTGTTTTTCAGCGGTGAATTGAAGCCGGGGCGGGAGGCCCAATCCAGCGCATTTTTCAGTACGCCGGAGGTGCCGTAGTTGTATTCAGGCGAGCAAATGATCAAACCATCGGCTTGTGCGATGGCCTCTTTCAACGCCGCCACGGATGCCGGCAGCGCTTCCGCTTCGATGTCTGCGTTGTACAGGGGAATGTCATTCAGCGCGAAGAGACTCATTTCTGCCTGATCGCCCAATCGAGCGCAAAGCGACTTGAGAATCGCAGTATTCGTTGACTGTGAACGCAGGCTGCCTGAAATACCGAGTAGACGATGAGCGACAGTGGCCATAAAAATCCTTCAATCCGAGAAATGAATAATCAAAACACTACACAGCCTGTTTCTCTGGAGGTGCCACCCCGATCATCACAAACAGTGCCCGGGCAATCCGGTCACTTTTGTTGCGCCACGCGTGTCGCGTGCCATTTTGAATAACGATGTCGCCGGCTTTTACCAGACGGATCTGACCGTTATCCAGCTCCAGCCACATTTCACCCTCCAGAATGATTCCGTAATCAATGGTGGCGGTGGTGTGCATGCCTGGATGGTCCGGCTCGAAGCTTTCGATCAAGCCCGGCAGTGCAGCGCTCAACTCGCCAAAGGCCTGGACGCCATCGACAAGGTTCTGCATGACGGTGTCGGGTGGGAAATCAAACATGGCGATGCTGGTGCCGCCCTGAGGAGGAATCAGCGAGGCGTGAGCAAGCGTCGGGTCGCGCTCTTTTTCGAGGAGCGCCGGATGGGCGGGGGTCGCCCACAGCTGGGCCATTGCGTGCCCCGGGATTGAGGCAAAGGACTGGGCCCTTGGGGCATAGTCGTCTGAAACGAACACGGAATTGCCCTGTTCGTCGTGGCCGGTCACGATTCTTCTAATCTTCATAGGGATTACTCAACGGGCAGTCAAAGAGGCAGCGAGGGGCGGTTGAACCGCTCCGCTCGCTGAGTTTAGTCAAGGACAGATGACGTAGTTGCTGAAGCCGCCATGACGGTTTTCGATACCGGTAATCGCGCTGTTGACGTCCTCCAGACTGAAGGCTGTGTTTTCGAAGAATGAGAGATCCAGCACCCCGGATTCAACCATGTCCGCCATGGCTTGGCCTTGTCCGGTGGTGAACCAGGCCGATCCGCTGATCTGGATGTCGTTGTCCATGATCCAGTGAAGGTCGATCGGCACTTCGCCGGCGATGGCGCCTACGTTCACCAGATGCCCACCGCGGTGGAGGGATTTAAGGGCCTGAGTCAGGCTCTCGTGCGGTGCCCCCGGACCCAGCGCATCAATGACCACATCGACCCCTTCGCCATGGGTGACTTCATAGGCCCATTCGTGGGTGGGAATCGTACCGAGGGTGTGGATTTCAATCCGGCCCGGGGCGGCCAGGTCTTTCACCTTCTGGAACAGATCCTGGTTTCGGGCGGTGCCGAGGATTTTACGAACACCCATGGCCAGCGCCAGGGCGACGGCGCCAAGGCCGAGCGTCCCGCTGATCCCGTTGATCAGCACCGTGCTGCCGGGGCCAGCGTTGGCCTTGAGCAATGCTTTGTAGGCGGTGCCCAGATAACCCAGGCGCGCGGCGGTTTCGAAGCTGATGTTGTCCGGCAGTTTGACCAGGCTGTATTGCGGGGCAGGGATGTACTCGCAAAGGCCGCCGTAAGGGTAGTCTTCGAACATGCGCGGGCTTTTCGGTGTGAACCCGAAATAGCCGTTGAACGTATAGGCGGTGCACGCAATGGTGTTGCCCGCGCGGCAGGCCCGGCACGAACCGCAGTGCCTTCCCGGATTGACGTAAACCCGGTCACCGACCTTGAAATCGTAGACCTGGGCGCCGACGGCTTCGACGACACCTGAAGGGTCCAGTCCGAAAATGGCAGGGAGCTTCGGCAGGGGATTCTGCGGGAACCATTTGACCCAGTTGGTGAGGATGTTGTGCAGGTTCGGGACGATCCCGCAGGCCTTGATCTTGACCAGCACCTCGGTCGGACGAATCTCGGGGACGGGCACTTGCTCGATGACCATGGGTTTACCGCCTTCATACAGACGTGCGGCGCGCATAGTTTTTGCAGTCATGATGTTCTCCAACACACATATTGTTTTTGTAGTGGTATGTAACCCTGCAGCACGCTTCAAATCATCGGCACTAACGCAGCCCGTCTTCGCCCTTCACCTCGGCGGCAGCCAGCCCGCCGAGTCGCGCATGAATCCGCCCGCCGGTGGCCATGGCCAGGCCAAACGCGATTTCGCCGCGACGAGGGCCGTCCCATACGGTCATTTCCGCCACGCCGAAGTGGCTGCGAACATAGGCCGCCTGGATGTGCCCGAGCGGGATCATCACCCGGCAACCCGGGCCACCGATGGTCTTCGCCGCCGGCACGATCGCCTTAGGATTGCCGAGGGCTTCGCGCATGGCCCAGCCGCCGGCTTCGTGCCAGACAGCCCCGTGTTCCAGCTCGCCGTCTTCGCCGACGATTGCACCCTTGCCATAGGCTTGTACATGCCTGGCGCCGCCCAGCGCATGGATCAGTTGCTCGGACAGCTGCGCCCCTAATCCCCTCAACTCCTGCATGAACGGCAGCAGATCCTCGACATATTGACCTGCGTAGGGGTTGGCGACCACGGCGGTGGCGACCGCGATCCTGAGCGGGACCGACGAGCGAGGCCCGCCTTCATGGAACACTTCTTCGATGTCCAGTTTGACCTTACGAACCATCACAAGCGACATGCCTAACCTCCAGAACCGAGGGCCTCAAGCGGCTCGTTATTTTTTTTAAAACCGGCCTTTTGCATTATGCATTTTATGATGTATGGTGCAAGAAATTAGTTTTTGTGCATAAAAAACAGGAGAAGAACATGAAGCTGATTTCGTACCGCAAAGAGGGGAAGGCCCATTTCGGCGCCGTGTCCGGTGACGGGGTGGTCGAGCTGACCCGGCGTTTTACGCAGGTTGCAGACCTTGCATCCTTTCTGGCCGACCCGGCCCTGATGCAGCAGGCTCGCCAGATCGTAGACGCCGCGCAACCCGACTACCCGTTTTCAAGCGTTGAACTGGAAGCCGTCATCCCCAACCCCGGAAAGGTGATTTGCGTCGGCATTAACTATGTGGCTCACGCTGAAGAAGCCGGCAGAAAGGTCGGTGAATTCCCGGTGATTTTTCAGCGTTTCGCCGAAACCCTTCTGCCCCACGGAGAACCGCTCGTAAGGCCTCAGGTATCAGAGCAATTTGATTTCGAAGCTGAACTGGCCGTGGTGATCGGCAAAGGAGGGGCGCATATCGATCCGGCCGATGCGATGGATCACGTCGCGGGTTACACCTGCTTCAACGACGCCAGCGTTCGCGACTGGCAGTTTCATACGCACCAGTACGGCATGGGCAAGACCTTCAGAAAAACCGGTGCGCTGGGCCCGTGGCTCATTCCCGCTTCGGAAATTTCCGATTACCGTAAGCTGGTGGTACGCGGAGTACTCAATGGTGAGCAGTTGCAGGAAGGCAGTCTTTCAGAGTTGGCATTCGACATTCCGCATTTGATTTCGTACGTGTCGAAGGCACTGGCGTGGAACCCGGGCGACATTCTGGCAACCGGTACGCCGAGCGGGATTGGCTTCAAGAGGAATCCACCGATTTTCCTTAAACCCGGTGATGTTTTCGAAGTGGTCATCACAGAGATCGGGACGCTATCGAACGGCGTTATTGACGAAGCCTAAGCGTTGTCCTCTACACAATCATAAAAACTGGAGGTTCCACATGCCCGCGTTACCGACTATCAATTTCACCCACTCCGGCGTGTTTTGCGCAGACCTCGATCGCATGGTCGATTTCTACTGCCGTACCTTAGGCTTCATCGTCAGTGACAAAGGTGTCGCCTCAACGGGTCATCGGCTGTTTTTCATGACGCAAAACCCTGAATTGCATCACCAGGTTGTGCTCTTCGACGGCAAGCCCGTCGACCTGCCTTTTAACCCGATCAATCAGTTGTCGTTCCTGCTGAACTCGCTGGATGACTTGAAGACTTACTACCAATTCGCCAAAAGCCGTGGCATTGAAGGGATCGCTCAGGTGGATCACGGCAACGCCTGGTCGATGTACTTCAAAGACCCTGAGGGCAACCCCATCGAAATGTATGTCGATGCGCCGTTCTACACCGCACAACCGTGCAAGGAACCCCTCGATCTCGAGCTGCCGACCGAGGTCATCCTGGCCCAGACTGAAGCCATGTGTAAGCGCCGCCCAGGCTTCCAGACGCGAGAAGAGTGGAAGAACTCCATCCGCGCGAAGATCGAAGAACAGCGGGTTCGAATCGGCTGACAACGCGCCGATCTGTGGATGTTGAAGCCTGGTTGATGGACACGCGCATGCCTGTTCATCAACCAGACGTCGCACTGGATAAAAACAAAAAGCGGAGTAGACGATGGACTACGATGTCATCATTGTTGGAATGGGTCCGGTGGGTGCTCTGTGCGCAAATCTGGCCGGCATGTGGGGGCTGAAGGCTCTCGTCGTGGACAAGTCCGAAACGGTGTACACCAACCCCAGGGCCATGGGGTTTGACCACGAAGTGATGCGTGTTTTCGGCAATATCGGCCTGGCCAATGAGATCGCCGAACATGTCATGCCTTATCGCCCCTCGGAGTACCGAACCACCGGCTCTGCGCTGATCAAGCGCATTGATGCCGCCAAGCCTCCCTTTCCGCTGGGTTGGGCACCGAATTATGTGTTCTCGCAACCCCCCGTCGAGCGTGCGCTGCGGGGTAAAATTGCCGATTTGAAGTCAGTCACCGTGGAACTCGGTTCAGAGGTTCTGTCGGTCGATTCCACGGGCTCGCAAGCGGATGTGCGCATTCGGGCCAAAGACGGAACCGAGCGCACGGTGACAGCGGACTATGTGTTGGCGTGTGATGGCGGCACCAGCCCGATCCGCACCCGACTGGGGCTGAAGATGGAGGATCTGGCCTTCGATGAGCCGTGGCTCGTGGTCGATGTGATCCTCAATGAAGGGGCGGGCGAGCATCTGCCGAAGACCAACGTGCAGTTTTGCGAGCTGGCCAGGCCTTGTACCTTTGTCGTCGGGCCGGGTCAGCATCGGCGCTGGGAGTTCATGATCAATCCTGACGAACAGCCGACGGAAATATCACAGCCCGAAGCGATCAAGAAGCTGATCTCCCGTTGGTTGCCGGAGGGCGACTATCAGCTATGGCGGGCGTCCGCTTATCGATTCCACGCACTGATCCTGGAGCAGTGGCAGTCCGACCGGGTGTTCTTCCTCGGAGACGCGGCGCACATGACGCCGCCCTTCCTGGCGCAAGGCATGTGCCAGGGGATTCGCGACGCATTGAACCTGGTCTGGAAGCTCGCGCTGGTGAAAGGCGGGCTGGCAGCCCCGGCGTTCCTGAACACCTACCAGACCGAACGAGTGCCTCATGTGCGCCAAACGACGATGGCGGCCAAGGAGTTCGGTGGCGTGATTTGCGAACGCGACAGTGAGAAAGCCGCGATCCGCGATGCGCGATTGATCCAGCAGATGACGGAGAACCCGGCAGGGACTATCAGACAATCGCTGATTCCGGGGTTGTCTCAAGGGTTTGTCGCGCAGGTCGCGCCTGCCGGTGAGCTGTTCCCGCAACCGATGGTCATCAACCATGCCGGCAAGACGGCGCTGCTGGATGAGTTTACCGGCCAGTCCTTCCGTGTGGTCATTGCCCCCGGGTTTGACGCCAGCGCTTTACTGAGATGCCTGCGCAGCAGTCAATCGCTCAAAGGCCTGCCCATTCATGTCGTGCGATTGGTCGACCCTCAACAGTCAGGTCCACGCACTGCGGATGATTATCAGGAGGTCGATGGGGTACTGGCGCAATGGCTTGAGCGCCGAGGCTGCAATGTCGTCATCGTGCGGCCGGATCACTACGTGTATGGCGGGGCGGTCACGGTTGCCTGGGCGATGGAGTTGCTGGAGGGGATGGAGCTTGCGCTGTGGAGCAAGAAGCCTGAACAGGCTGCACAGAGTGCTGGCGGCGCCAGCGACCCGATGATCAGGTTTGCCCAAGGGCTAAGTCAGTAGGAAGCATAAGCCAGTAAAAGGAAGCCCTTCGCTTCGCACTGTCCACGAAAACAGTCGCGAGGCGAAGGGCTTTTTGCTGCAATCCCGATGGATCTATTGAAGCGTGGCCTGTTGGCGTTCGATCGCTTCGATGGTTCGGTCCAGGGTGTCCTGAATGTGGTTGCGCAACAGCGTCACCGCTTTGCCTGCGTCCCGTGCCAGCGCAGCATCCATCAGATCCTGATGCTCATTGCCCTTGTGGCGTTGCCGGATTCGCTGCTTGGCAGAGAAGCGTCTGTAGCGCTCGGCCCGGTCAAACAGGGAGTCGATCATTTTGAGCATCAACGGTGATGGGCAAGCCGCAAACAGCGCGAAGTGGAACGCCTTGTGCCGGGTAGACCAGTCATCGTCGAGTACCAGCACGCCAGTTCCGAGCTTTTTCTCAATTAGATTCAACCGATGAAACGCGCCCAGCACATCGGCCTCCCACGCGTCATCGCCAAATTTGATGGCGTCGCCTAGCGCCTCGCATTCCAGCAAACAGCGCATCCGCGTGATGTCGCGAAAATCCGTGGTGGAAATCGGGGCAACCCTGAACCCTTTGTTATCGCTGGCTTCGACAACGCCGTCCTGAGTCAGGCGATTGAGCGCCTCACGAATCGGGGAACTGCTGAGGCCATAGGTTTTGGACAGTTCGGCGACTTTGAGTTTTTCGCCGGGGGCCAGCTCGCAACAAACAATCGCCTTTTTCATCTTCGTCAACGCGACTTCGATCAGCGGACTGCTGGGGGAGGAGGGGATCATGATGGGTCATCCTGAAATTTGCACTAAACGGATTTTATGCGCAAAAAGTTGTTTGGTGCAAAGGATGAATCCTGCATTGCACATAAATTTTTCGGTGTCGCAAGGGAAAATTTGACGAGCAGTCTTTCGACCGCTCTAGACCGGCCTTCGGTCTCTGAAACCCCTTCCCGCAATCCCTTCTCAACCCTCATGTCTTATCGGGTCTGCTTACGCACATCCCGCCGATACCCCCGTCCAGCTATCCGAATGAACGCCCGAATCTTCTTGACTTTGAATTTGTGCAGGAATACGTTTTGTGCACAAAGTGATGTGAAATGCAATAAATCGATGTTTGCGCATAAATGTTCGGGCTCGCAGAGCTGAACAGAACGAACAGGGAAGAAGCGCCGCAGCACCCGTGGTATTCGCAGCCAATGCTGCGAGTGGATGACCTTTTACAAAAACAAAAAAACAGGAACATCTTCATGAAAACAGCCAACCAGCGGCTCTGCCCGTTGCCGGTTTCCAGCATCGCCTGTGCGGTCAGCGCAACGGTGCTGCTGAGCCTCTCAACGCCCTCGCACGCCTTCCAGATCGACACCGGTAATCCCGATCTTTCGGCGACTTGGGACAACACGATCAAGTACAGCAACGCGTGGCGCGTGAACAAACTTGATCACAAGGTCGCGGTCGGCCCGGGCAACTCCAACAGCAATCCCAACCTGGATGACGGCGACCGAAATTTTGATCGTGGTCTCATTTCCAATCGCCTCGATGTTTTGTCCGAATTCGACATCAAGTACAAAGACGTCGGTGCTCGCCTGAGTGCAGCCTCCTGGTACGACAATGTCTACGCCCACGACAACGATAACGACTCTCCCGGCACCGCCAACTCGGTGAGCGTCGACCACGATGAGTTCACCAGCGACACCCGCCGCATCCACGAACAGCACACCGAAATCCTCGATGCGTTTGTCTATGGCTCGAAGGAAATCGGCACTACGTCGCTGTCCGGGCGACTCGGCCAGTTCACGCAAATCTATGGTGAAAGCCTGTTCTTTGGGGCCAACGGCATCGCCAATGCGCAGTCCACCGTTGACCTGGTGAAGCTGCAATCCGTACCCAGCTCCCAGTTCAAGGAAATCCTGATGCCCACCAAACAGGTGTCAGGCAACTGGCAGCTGAACGACACGGTCAGCGTCGGCGCCTACTACCAATTCGAGTGGAACAAGACGCGCCTGCCCGCAGCAGGCAGCTACTTCAGCGGCGCGGATTTTGTCGGCGAAGGCGGGGAGCGGGTGTTCTTCCCCACCGGCGAGCTACGCCACGGCAAGGACATCGATGCCAAAGATTCCGGGCAGTTTGGTGCGCAACTGAAGTTCGCCGTCGAGGACTGGGAGTTCGGTCTGTACGCCGCGAAATATCACGAGAAGACCCCGGTGTTTTACTTTCGTCCGGCCGCGCTGGTCCCTGGTGCTGATGACACGTTCGTCAACGTTTATCCCGAGGACGTCAAAGTGTTCGGCGCAAGTTTCAGCACCCTGGTCGGCGAAGCCAACATTGCCGGTGAAACCTCGATTCGGCTCGATACGCCGTTGGCAGGTGTCGGCGGAACGATCATCACCGGTCTGGATTCCGACAACGATTCGAACCCGGCTTACCCCATCGGCCGGTCGTGGCATGCCCAGGTGTCGATGGTCAATGTCTATGGCGGAACCGCGTTCTGGGACGGTGCTTCGTTCGTCGGTGAACTGGCGTTCAACCGCCGTCTCAGTGTGACCAAGAATGCCGATCAACTGGACCCCAACACCACCCGTGATGCCTTCGCGCTGCGCTTCACCTTCGAACCCCAGTACTTCCAGGTCTTCCCCGGCATCGACGTTCAAACCCCAATCACCCTTGGTTACAACCCTTCCGGGCGCTCCTCGGTCACGCCTCAGGCGTTCGGCCCGGAACATGGCGGGGACCTGACGTTGGGCCTCAAGGCCGATTACAAGAAGCAGTGGTACGCCTCGCTGACCTACACCAACTTTTTCGGTGAGGCGGGACCTGTCATCAACTCCTCCAACTCGTTCACTTACCAGCAAAACATGAAAGACCGGGATTTTGTGGCGTTCTCGATCCAGCGAACCTTTTAAGCAAAGAACAGGCGGGCCCTGATAATGACAAACATTAAACTGCTGTTGCTTTCCACCCTGTCGATCTCAATCTGTGCCAGCACTGCCTTCGCGGCGGTGAGTCCTGACGAGGCGGCGAAGCTCAAGACCACCTTGACCCCCATGGGCGCCGAAAAGGCCGGTAATACCGACGGCTCGATTCCGGCCTGGACGGGCGGGCTGACCAAGGAAGTGGCCGGGGCAAAATCCGGCGATATGCCGGCCGATCCGTTCCCCGGTGAGAAGCCGAAGTTGCAGATCACCGCCAAGAACGCTGCGCAATACGCGGACAAGTTGAACGAAGGGACGAAAGCCTTGCTGGCCAAATATCCCGACACCTTCCATCTCGATGTGTACCCGACTCATCGAACCGCCGCGGCCCCCGACAGCGTTTATCAAAACACCTTTACCAACGCGACCCAGTGCAAGACCACCAGCAATGGATTGTCGGTAGAGGGATGTTACGGCGGCATTCCGTTTCCGATCCCGAAAACCGGTAACGAGGTGATCTGGAATTTCCTTCTGCGCGTCGAGGCGGAATCCATTCAGATGGGGTATGCCAATATCATCGGCAATGCTGACGGAACCCGAACATTGGCTAGCCGTGGCGTCGAGAACTGGCAGTACCCGTACTACTTCAAAGACGGCGGCGTGGACAAGTGGTCGGGGCAGTATGCGCTGCTGCGGTTCTTGACCAACGAACCCCCGTTCAAGGCCGGCGAGTCGCTGGTGACGCACGACAGCATCAACGCCCAGGAACCGCGGGAAGCCTGGCAATACCTGGTCGGCCAACGCCGCGTGCGCCGCGCGCCTACCGTGGGTTATGACACGCCAGACTTCGTGGCGTCGGGTGCCAACTACTTCGATGAGGTGCATGGTTTCATCGGCCACCCGGATCGTTATGACTGGAAACTGGTCGGCAAAAAAGAGCTGTACATCCCGTACAACGACAACAAATTTAACGCAGAAAAACGCGACGATGCCTTTGCGGCCAACCACCTCAACTCGGACAAGGTGCGCTGGGAGCTGCATCGCGTCTGGGAGCTGGAGGCGACTGTCGCCCCAGGCAAACGCCACGCCGTGCCCAAGCGCAAATTCTTCATCGATGAAGACAGCTGGACGGTCTCGCTGGTCGATGGCTACGACGCCGAAGGCAAGCTGTGGCGTGTGTCCCAGGTGCTTCCATTCGTTGTGCCTTCCATCCCGGCGGTGGTGGTGAAACCGGTGGTGATCTACAACCTGCAAGCCAAGACGTACAGCGTCGTGCAAAGCCTGAACGGCGAAACCTACAGCGTTATCCCGCGCAAGCCCGAGAACTTCTTTACCGGTAACTCGGTAGCGTCCGGATCGGTGCGCTGAGCCTCGCAACAGCGTGTTCAAACTTGTGTTCCATGGACGCCGTGCCACTGACGCGGCGTCCATGGAACCGCATCATCGAGGCTCGAAAATGCGTATTCAAACTCCCAGGCTTTTACATCCGCACCCGTTTAAGGCGTTCATGCTGAGCGTGTCGATCATCACGGCGCTCACCGGCACGGCTGCGGCACAAACCGATGGACTGCCGGTGCAGCCATCGATCACCAGCGCCATGGCGGCGCAGTCGGTCATGCTGAGTGTTGCGAGGGCAGGGAAACGCCTCGTGGCCGTTGGCGAACGAGGGTTCATCATTGTGTCTGATGACAATGGCGGCACCTGGAAGCAAGTCAGTTCCCCGGTCAGCATGACGCTGGTCAAGGTTCGTTTCATCGATGAGCTTGAAGGCTGGGCGGTCGGGCACGCCGGGGTTGTCCTGCACAGCCAGGATGGCGGGCTGAGCTGGAGCAAGCAACTTGATGGCGTCCAGGCAGCCGGGATCGAATTGCAGGAAGCGAAACGCTTCGACGATGCGGAAAAAATCGCTCAAGCACAGCAACTGGTGGACGATGGCCCCGACAAACCCCTGCTCGATCTGCTCTTCCTGGACGCCAAAAACGGGCTGGTGGTGGGCGCTTATGGTCTGGCGTTTGTCACCCATGATGGCGGGCTCAGCTGGCAATCGATCCGTTCCCGAATCGATAACCCGAACGGATTGCATCTCTACAGCATTGAGCGGGTGGGCGCGGACCTCTTCGTCGCCGGCGAACAGGGCACGTTGTTGCGCTCAGGTGACGAGGGCCAGACCTTCGAGTCGCTGACTTCCCCCTATGAGGGCACAACCTTCGGGCTCCAGGCCACCAGCAGCGGTTCGATTCTGGCGTTCGGGCTGCGTGGAAAAGCCTTCGAGTCCAAAGATCGCGGCGATACCTGGCAGCGCCTCGACACCTTGCAGCCCGTCACTTTGACCAGCGGCCTGCGCCTTGACGATGGCTCGGTCCTGCTCACCGATGAGTCCGGCCGAGTGCTGCGTTTCGCGGACGGCGATACCAAAGCCTCTGTCCTTCAAGTGACTCAACCCGGTTACTTCACGGGCATGGCGCTAGCTGCGAACGGTGACCTGATCATCAGCAGTGCACGCGGCATGCTGTCGTCCGTGGTCGCAGTGGAATCGTCGGAGCACGATCAATGAACAGCTTTACGCGCACTGCCGAGCATCACACCGTCCCTCAAACGGACACATTCGATCCTTCTTCCGGCACCCTGGTTGAACGGCTTTTGTTCAATCACCGTCGCATCATTTTGGGCATCTGTGTCTTGCTCAGCCTGGTGTTCGGCTACCAGGCGCTGAGTTTGAAACTCAATGCCGCCTTCGAAAAAATGATCCCGACGGATCACCCTTATGTGCAGAACTACCTGAAGAATCGCGGCCAATTGGGGGAGGGCGGCAATACTTTGCGGATTGCGATCGAGGCCAGGCAGGACGGCATTTTTGATGCCGCCTACCTTGAGACGGTCAAGAAAATCAACGACGAGGTGTTTTTGCTCCCTGGTGTCGACCGGTCGTACATGAAGTCCCTGTGGACCCCGGCGACCCGCTGGATCGGCGTGACGGAGGAGGGTTTCGACGGCGGCCCGGTCATCCCTGACAACTACGATGGCTCTGCCGGCAGCCTGGAGCAGGTTCGACAGAACGTCGAACGATCGGGCGAAGTCGGCCGACTCGTGGCCTCTAACTTTAAGTCCAGCATCGTGCTTTTGCCGCTTCAGGACATTACCTCGGACGACGGCAAACCTCTGGACTACAACGCGCTCTCAAGTCAGCTCGAACAGATTCGGGCCAAGTACGAAACCGACAACATCAAAATCCACATCACCGGTTTCGCCAAGGTGGTGGGTGATCTGATTGACGGCATGCGGCAAATGCAGCTGTTCTTCGCCGCGACGCTGGTGATTTGCGGCATCGTGTTGTTCTGGTACACCCGCTGCATTCGCAGCACGCTGTTGGTGCTGCTGTGTTCGATCATCGCCGTGGTCTGGTTGCTGGGGTTGCTGCCCACCTTGGGGTTTGACCTTGATCCGTATTCGATCCTCGTCCCGTTTCTGGTGTTCGCGATCGGGTTGAGTCACGGCGCGCAGAAGATGAACGGGATCATGCAGGACATCGGGCGCGGAGCCGACAAGCTGGTGGCGGCACGCTTCACTTTTCGCCGGCTGTTTTTGACCGGGCTGATGGCGCTGGTGGCAGACGCCGTGGGTTTCGCGGTGTTGATGATCATCAAGATTCCGGTGATTCAGGATCTGGCCGTCGCCGCGACAATCGGCGTTCTGACGCTGATTTTCACCAACCTGATTCTGTTGCCGATTCTGTTGTCGTACACCGGTGTCAGCAAAGCGGCGGCTCAGCGTGAAGCGGCTAACGACAAGTTCTCGCAGCTGGACGCGCTTCACGCCCGGCTCCCGTTCTGGGCCTTTCTGGATCGATTCACCGAGCGCAAATGGGCGAGCGGTGCAATTCTCATCGCCGTGATGCTGGGGGTGGCCGGTTTTGCCGTCAGCCTGCACGTGAAGATCGGTGACCTGAATCCCGGGGCACCGGAACTGCGTCCGGAGTCGCGCTACAACAGCGACAACCGCTTTATGGTCAGCAACTTTTCCGCCAGCAGTGACAAGTACGTGGTGATGGTGAAAACGCCGCAGTACTTCTGCGCCAACTACCAGACACTGGTGTCGGTCGATGCACTGGAAGCACAGCTTCAACAGCTGCCGGGGGTGGTGTCCACGACGTCGTTGGCGGCGCTGAGCAAGCAGGCCGCAGCGGGCATGAATGAAGGCAGCATGACCTGGTATGAGATCCCCCGTAACCAGGGGCTATTGAACGCGATCATCACCCGCGCACCGCGCGAGCTGTTCAACCAGAACTGCGACCTGCTGACGGTGTATGTCTACCTCAAGGACCACAAGGCGGACACGCTCACCAGTGTGGTGCAGACCGTCGAGCAGTTCGCGGTGACCCATAACACCGATCAGCTCCAATTCCTCAATGCGGCGGGCAATGCCGGGATCGAAGCGGCGACCAACATCGTGGTGAAGCGTTCGAACGTGCAGATGCTGTTCATGGTGTACGCCGCCGTCATCGCCCTGTGCTTTATCACCTTCAGATCCTGGCGAGCGGTGGTGTGTACGGTACTGCCGCTGATGCTGACGTCGATTTTGTGCGAGGCCTTGATGGTAGGTCTGAACATCGGCGTCAAGGTGGCGACGCTCCCCGTGATCGCATTGGGGGTGGGCATCGGTGTGGATTACGCGTTGTATATCCTCAGCGTGACACTCACTAATCTGCGCAATGGCTCGAGCCTGTCGGATGCGTACTACCTGGCCCTGCTTTCCACGGGCAAGGTGGTGGTGATGACCGGGATTACGCTGGGTGTTGCCGTGCTCACCTGGGTGCTGTCGCCGATCAAGTTTCAAGCCGACATGGGCATTCTGCTGGGGTTCATGTTCATCTGGAACATGGTGGGCGCTTTGGTATTGGTTCCGGCACTGGCGCATTTTCTACTCAAGCCCAAGAACCAGCCGTTGCCTGTGAATGGGT
Organism: Pseudomonas sp. LB3P25; assembly: GCF_054897985.1. Classification (NCBI taxonomy): domain Bacteria; kingdom Pseudomonadati; phylum Pseudomonadota; class Gammaproteobacteria; order Pseudomonadales; family Pseudomonadaceae; genus Pseudomonas; species Pseudomonas sp. LB3P25. The sequence goes on from NZ_CM142711.1 coordinate 2,632,598, forward strand.
GATACCTGACGGCGAGAGCGGGTTCAGTTTCGCTGGACCCGCTGATCATCATCGCCACTAGCGACTCAGGAGGGATGCGCGATCTCTAACCAATCTTCAAACCGGGTCGCTCCGACAATGGGGTTATCGCCTGGCGTGAGGGACTTGTCATTGATCGGGGCACCGAAGTAAGGAACCGTATCGTCCGAAACAGCTTCGCGCGGGTCCTTGGTGTGTTTCAGGTACTCACTCACGAACTCGACAATGGGACGGCGATCCGGCCCGGCCACTTCCACGGTCTGATTGATCGGCGCTTTTTGAGCGATAGCCGTCAGTGCGGCCGCGACATCGACCGAGGCCACCGGTTGCAACGCGGCAGACGTTAAATGGATGGTGTTGCCGTCCTCGCGACCTGAGTAAGCAATGGCACCAATGAACTCGAAGAACTGCGTGGCCCGAAGGATGGTGTAGGGAACGCCCGAGGCCTTGATGAGTTTTTCCTGGGCCATTTTGGCCCGGAAATATCCACTGTCGAGCATTCGTTCGGTGCCCACGACTGACAGGGCGACATGGTGTCGGGTGCCGGCAACCTTCTCGGCAGCGAACAGGTTATGCCCGGCTGTCTCAAAGAAATGCAACGCCGCGTGATCCTCGAATGAGGGTGAGTTGGCCACGTCGACCACCACGTCGGCGCCCTTGAGCGCGTCCGCCAGGCCCTCGCCGGTGATGACGTTGATGCCGGCACTCGGTGATGCTGATATGACTTCATGCCCCAGGTCCTGGAGGTTCTTGCAGACTTTGCTGCCGATCAGCCCGCTTCCTCCGATGATGACGAATTTCATGGCCGGTCTCCCGATGCGGTGAGTTGGGACAGTCATTAAACACCCGGACAGCGGCCCTATCGGGGCGGACATTTGTGTGGGCCGACAGGTGGTCGGAAGTCTGAGCGGCAGGTGGAATTAACGGCGTTTATTTGCTTTAGTCCACCTATCGCTGGCTCACGTGTGCGGCGCCTCAGCTCAAGACCCGACCGGAGAATCCCATGAAACATCGATTCCCGACCTGCGCCGTGCTGGTTGCCGCCCTTGCATTCGGCGCGTTGCCTTGCGTCCAGGCGGTCGAGTACACGCAGGTGAATGAAACCGCCAGCACGATCTCCTTCACGTATAAACAGTTCTCCTCGCGGGTATATGGCACGTTCGGCAAGTTCGAGGCCACGCTTGATTTCGACACGGCAAAACCATCAGCAGGCCGGGCCGCGCTGACTATCCAGCTCGACAGCATCGATGCCGGAAGCAGCGACGCCAACAGCGAACTGAAAAAACCAGCCTGGTTCGACACGGAAACGTATCCAGTGGCGACGTTTGTGTCGACCGGCGTGAAGGTACTGGGCAACAACCGTTACTCAATCACCGGCAAACTCACGCTCAGGGGGATTACGCGTGTAGTGGATGTACCGGTGCTCCTGAAGTCCAAGAACGCCATCGGAATTTTCGATGGCCAGTTAACGCTCAAGCGCAGCGACTTCAAAATCGGCGAAGGTGAATGGGCCGACGGTGTCGTCTCCGACAAGATCAATATCCGGTTTCGGATGGTTGCGCCGCAGCGGTAACATGCATGGGGTCGCCCAAGTGGTCATCGCCGCTGAACGGGAACCCATCCGCAATGATCGGGAAGTCCAGGGCATGCAAATGCCCACGTAGCCTATGAAGCCAAGTTTCGAGAAAGTCCCCACGTCCGTCGATGCGTCATGGTCAATGCTGAACCGGCGGTTGCCCGACGACATTCCGTTTGAGTGGCACCATCACCCGGAATATGAATTGACCCTGACGCTCAACAGCCGCGGTCATCGTTATGTGAGCAGCGACGTGCGGCTGTACGACGACGGCGACCTTGTGCTGTTGGGGCCGAACGTGCCGCACAGTTGGTGTTCGGGTGAACTGATCGATCCGGCCAAGCCCCATGTCGCGCTGGTTATCTGGTTCTCCCAGGCGTGGGCCGATTCGCTGGTTGCGCTGTTTCCGGAGTTGGTTTCGCTGCAAGCGCTACTGGCGAGCGCCCAGTGCGCCGTGCACTTCAGTGATCCGGTCTCAAAGGCATTGCGGCCGGTCATTGAAACGATGGTGGTGCAGCAAGGGCCTGAGAGTCTGGTCTCCCTGCTACAGGTATTGACCCGGTTGTCCCGGGACACCGCCGCCCAGAGAATCATCCCCGGCGAACTGACTGAACCGGTGAGCAGGGTGGGTGAGGACGAGCGTCTGCAACGGGTGCTCGATCACATCCACGTTCACTACGCCGAGCCACTGACGATCCCCGAACTGGCGGACCTCGCATGCATCAGCGTATCGGCGTTTCATCGCATGTTTCGACGCCATACCCACTGCACCGCGCTGGACTACATTGCCCGGCTGCGAATCGGCCGGGCGTGTTCGTTGTTGCTGCAAGGCAATACTCACGTTTCGCTGATCTGCGAGACGGTGGGTTATTCATCGCTGGCGCTGTTCAACCGACAGTTCAAGGCTCAAAAAAACCTGACGCCCAGCGCGTTCCGCAAACTTCATGGGCATCATTTCCGCTAGTGGCTCCCACCCATGACGCCACAATCGTATGGGTGAACGCTGCAAAACCCACTGAGTCGAGAAAGGCGAGCGTGGTGTAGTGCATCTGGTTTTTAACCAACAATCACCAGGTCGCCACCATGAGCAAGTATCACGCCTTCGAAAGTGCAGTGCTTCCAGAACACTACCAAGACAACATCGTGCGGATGAAGCGCGCCTTGCGTGCGCAAATAGGCGACGTGGACGCGCTTTTTGCCGAAGTCAGCGCATTCATCGAAGCCGAAATCGCTTCGGTCAAGGCACAACAAGCCCAGGCCGGCAGTGCATGGCCAAACCTGGATTACCAGGCCATTGCCGACGGCGCGGTCACGGGTGGCGAGTTAGCGATGATCAAGCGTCGTGGCTGCCTGGTCATCAAAGGGCACTTTTCCACCGAGCAAGTCGCCGCTTGGGACAAGGGCTTGCTGGACTACCTGGATGACAACGCTTTCGACGCGATCTATCGAGGCCCGGTCGACCAGTTCTTTGGCAACCTTGACGCGTCGCGCCCCGAGATTTTTCCCATCTATTGGTCCCGCTCGCAAATGCAGCTGCGCCAGTACGGACGCATGGCGACGGCGCAATCCTTCCTCAACAGGCTCTGGAAAACCCATTCCGAGGGCCGGCAATGGTTCGATCCGGACGCGAATGCGCTGTATCCCGATCGAGTCCGCCGGCGCCCACCGGGCACCACGTCAAAAGGGCTCGGCGCCCATACGGATTCGGGGGCGCTGGAGCGCTGGTTGCACCCGTCTTACTTGAAGGTCTTCGACAAGATCTACAGCAACGACTTCAAGTCCTACGATCCTTGGGATGCGGCCTATCGCACTGAAGTCGACGAGTACGCCTACCAGGACACGGTGAAGTGTTCGGCGTTCCGGACCTTTCAGGGCTGGACGGCGCTCTCCGATATGAAAGCCGATCAAGGTGTGCTGCACACGTTGCCCATTCCCCATGCCATGGCTTACCTGCTTTTACGGCCGCTGCTCAACGATATCCCGGAGGATGAGCTGTGCGGCGTTGCGCCTGGCAAAGTGTTGCCGGTCTCGAAAAAATGGCATCCGTTGCTGATCGACGGCATGAGTCCGATTCCCGATGTCCAGGCCGGTGACTCGGTGTGGTGGCATTGCGACGTAATTCACAGCGTCGCATCGGTGCAAAACCAGCAAGGCTGGGGGAACGTGATGTACGTTCCCGCGGCACCGATGTGCCCTAAAAACCGGCAATACGCGGAGGATGTTTTCAAAGCCTTTTGCGCCGGCGCCTCACCGAGTGATTTTCCGCGGGAGGACTATGAGCAGCATTGGAACGGAACGTTTGGGGTCGACGAGTTGAATGACATTGGGCGGTTGGGTTTGGGGCTTGGGAAGTAAGCGCTCGTCGTGCAGTTCCTCCCCCAAGAGGAACTGCACGATGGATGAGGCCGAGTGCCAACCGATCTCCCTTTAGTGCGCCGCTATTGGCACCGCCGCCGCGCTGACCGCCACGGACACGGTCGCTGGTTTTTCCGAGACCGCGCCCAGCTTATCGCTGGCTCTGTAGGTGAAGGTTACCGTGAACGGCGCAGCGACGATGGCCGGTGGCGTGTAGGTCACACGAATCCCGTCGGTGCTGACCGTGCCCTTGCCGGAGTTCAGTTGGCTCAGACCCACCACCTTGAGCGGCAGGTTGCCGTCGGGGTCGGTGTCGTTGGCCAACACGTTGATGGTCAGCGGCAGGCCGTTTTTGCTGGTGGCGCTGTCAGGGTTGGCCACGGGTTTCTTGTTTTTGCCTTCGTGATCGCCGTCGTCATTGCCTGTGCGGAAAGTCGGCAGCGCCACGGAGTTCACGTAGGTCACACCGTCCCAGCCAGGCAGGGGCGTTGGCATCAATTGGAACTGGCCTGGATGTTCGACATCCCAGCGCAGCAACATCGAGGTGTCCTCGTGCTGGGTGTTGTGGCAGTGCTCCATGTAGGTACCGGCGAACTCGCGGAAGTGGAGCGCCACGTCGACATCCTCCGAACTGTCGATGCCTTCGCCGATGCGAAAGACGTCCTTGCGCGCCCATTTCTCCCATTCCGGCGGCGCCTTGCCGTCGCGGCTGAGGATGACCCCTTCTTCGAAATGCACGTGCACCGGGTGGTTCCAGCCGTTGCCGCCGTTGACGATTTTCCAGACTTCGAGCGTGCCGTCTCCGGAGAACCCGGCATTGGTCGGACCGGTGGCCAATTGCGGAGCGGCACTGAGCCGGCGAGGGTCCATGTTGTAGCCAATACCGCCGTCAGTCTTGATCGTCCACGGTGCTTCATCGGTGCCATCGGAGCGACCGAAAATGAACTCGCGATGCCGCGCCAGTTTGAGCTTGGCCTGGTCGCTCGGGTTGTCGCGGTCGATGGGCAGCGGGATCATTTTTTTGCCAGCGGGTTTACCTGGTTTGGCTGGCTCATAGGCTACCGGGTCGAGACTTTGGTCCTGACCGGCGTAGGGCTGCACAAGCAGTTGCAGAAACTTGCCGACCACGGGGTCGCCCTTGTCCCATTGCGGCCCTTTGCTGGTTTGCTTGATCACGGCTTTGTATTTTTCGGACAACACGTCCGCCAGCGCCAGTTCGTCCTTCTCCGGCCTCTTGCCTGTTCGGTGTTCCAGCAGGTTGAGGAAGTAGATTTTGTCGCCGGTTTTGATGCCGTTTTTCGCAAAGTTGACAATGATGTCGTAGCGTTCGGCAACGCCTAGCGTCGGCAGGATTGCATTGTGGTCCTGCCGGTCGCCATCGCCATCCAGGTCCATGCTGCCGTCGAAGGGCACGGCGTGTTCCATGAGGTTGCCGTCGTTGGCAATCAGGTGGAACGGCACTCGGTTGTAGGACACCCCCGATCCTGCAGGCCCTGGGAATTCGCCGCCATTGCCGCTGATTTCACGCACCACGGCAAACTTGAAGAAACGTGACACCGAGCCGTTCAAGATGCGGAACCGATAGCTGCGCGCGCGGACTTTCAAACGGGGTTGGTATTGCCAGTTGACCAGCATCTGATCCCCGAGAAAGCCGTCGGTGTTGAACGGGTTGAACCACAACTGACCGGCCTGATCCCACGCCTTGTCGGAGACTACCAGGTTGACGTCATAGTCGCGGTTGCCCCACGGCAACGCCGAGCCACTGGGAAGTCGCAGGTTGACGCCATCATTCACCGATTCATTACCGCGGTCCAGGGCGCTGTAGTAGTTCATCATTGTCGCGTTGCCCTTGTAGACGTTCTGCGCGGTGAAATCGAGCATGTGGTCGTGGAACCAGTGGCTGCTCATGGTTTCGCGCCAGTCGCCACGGATCTTGATGCTGCCGTTTGCACACGTCTTCAGGCCCGGGTTGGCATCGTTGACATACAGCGTTTCGCCCGGTGAACAGGGGAACGCTGCGCGCGGATCCTGCGCCGAGGTGTTGATGGTGTCGTAACCGGCCAGTTGCAGCGGCCAGCGATAATCGTAGTACTGCCCTGGAAAGAAGAACGCGTTGGCATAGCCGTCACTTTCGGCGGGGGAGTGACCGTTGTGTTCGTGGGTGGTGATGGTGTGCAGGCCAAAACCGGCGTTGGCCGCCGGGTCGATCGGCAGGGCGTTGTAGTGACGCATCAGCAACGGTTGGCCGTTGCGGACCATCAGCAATTTTGGTGGGAAGGTACCATCGAAGGTCCACAGCGAGTTGTGATTCTGCACCGGCATTTTGGAGTGAAAACGCACGTCGATGCCCCGGGTGGTGCCCGCGGTTTCAGGGAAGTCCGAAGTTTGATAGAAGAGACCGCCGGGCGCGAATTCGCCGTTGGCGTAGTTGTGCAATTGTTTTCGGTCACGCAGGCCCAGGTTGGTCCGTGCACCCATTTGCACGGTCTTGAATTGGACCTGAGGAAAAAACTCGTTCCAGCGCTGATGCGACCAGCCTTTTCCCGGCGGCCGACCTTCGGCGGGCGAGCCCACCGGGTGGCGATTGAGGAAGGCTTCGATCTGCGCCTTCCACGGGTTGCGGTCCAGCACATTGGAAAACTGCGACGGGAACGGAAACAACCCCGGCTGACGCATGAAGGCTTCAATCGCGGCACTCGACGGACCGCTACGGGCGACGTTGTTCGGATCCTGCTGGGGGGCCGGGCCGGTGGTGGGTACCGGGAATGTCAGGAGCGGTGCCGGGGTGGTCGGGTCGAGTTTTTCCGAACCGAACTCTTCAAACAGCAGCAGTTGCTGAGTGAACGGTTCGGCCCCGAACAAGGGGCTGGGTTTGCCATTAGTGGGGAAGTTAAACGACGTCTGCAAGTTCGGCGGCAGCACGTTGTCGGCCAGCGGCGTGTCTCTGTCACCGAACACACCATTGGGCAGGGCCAATGCCCCTTGGTTGGCCTTCGGCAAGGTTTTCAATGCCTCCAGCGCTGCCTTGGGATCGGCGGGCTGATTGGCGAAGGCCGAGGGGTCCGTCGGTGGCGGAGGCCCGAAATCATCGAGCGGTGCAGCGCTGGCCGTGGTCAGGCTGAAGGTGATTAGCATCACGGAGAAGGCGCCCGAACCCCGAAAGGGGATGGGTGAGGGGTGTTCCGGTGGTGAGATTTTCATGGTTTCCCCTCGCGTCATGCCCAAATGGCAGCTGCGCTGCAAGGGCCGATGCAAAAGCCGCACCATGCACGAGAGGAAAAAAAATTATTAATAATCAGTAAGTTGAATTGAATCTATGCCGTCGACGGGGGAAAGCAGCGCTTGCATATGGGGGATATTCCTCACTGTTGGGGAATACGTTGTTGATCGTCCCCACGCAGAGTGGAGGAACGATCATCAAGGCCAGGTTTGCGGGTAAAGCCGCGCCAGCACGTTATGATAGGCACGCCCGCGAACACACTCTTCACATTCGCCCCCGGAGTCAGCCACTGCAATGCCCCAGATCACCCATTTCAAAACCCCGTGCCCCGAGCACATCAATAGCCAGATCCTGCAGATGGTGGTCGATTACCTGACCGACATCAGCATGGTCGCTATTGCGCCGAGCAACCTGTTGTACAACGTGTACCAGTACGCGATCGGCTACGAGGTTCACCTCTATCTGGAGGCATTGAACGGGGCGAAAGGGATTGCAGTGGAGTTGCTCGTCGCGACCGACGATGACGACCCGGAGAAGGTCGTCGGTTTTTTGCTGTACCTGGCGGTCAAGGACGATCCCGATGCTTGTGGGGTGGCGTATATGGCGGTGAGTGCCAGCCATCGGCGTCAGGGTGTTGCCCGGCGGATGCTGGGGGAGATGGTCGGCCGCTATCCTCATGCCGAGTTGACGTGTGCCGTGGCCAAAGTGCCGTATTTTGAGTCGATGGGATTTCAGGTGCTGGGCGTGCGCGGTACTCAGGTGTTGATGAACACCCGCGACCACGGCACCGACGGCTTGATGGCCCTGCTGGACGTGGCGTCGATCTACAGCTCGCTGGAGGTGCGTCAGATTCATACGTACCTGCTGCAAAAACACGGCAAGCGGGCCATGCACGATGCGGAAAAACAGCGTGACCGACACCTGGACCAGATGACGCGAAAAGCGAATGAGTTTGTTCGGGAGCGACTGGGGGAACTCGGTTAACTGTGGGAGCGAGCTTGCTCGCGATAGCGGTGTAGCAGTCGACATAAATGCTGAATGAAACACCGCCATCGCGGGCAAGTCGAATCGTCGCACCGCCGCTCCCACAGGGGATTTGTGTTGTCTTTTAGATAGCGCAAAGCCCGGCCAAATGCCGGGCTTTTTCTTGTCTGGATTTCGTGCAGATAAAAAAAGAGCCTCAAAGCTCTTTGATGGGGAGGAAGTAGAGCCCTCGAGGCTCAAGATGCGCATGAAACAAGTGGTGAGCTTGGTAGGGGTTCATTTCACTCACCACTTACGCAACGGCTTGAGCAAACAAGCGGCTGCGTAGAATCATCGTAGAAAGTTGGGGGTTGGCGCTCAAGTACCGCTAGTCGAATCCATCTTTCCGGCGTCAGTTTTCGCGATGTTTTCAGCGTCGCGACGGGCACTTCTTTCGACCATGGCGATGATGGTTTCGTACAGTTCGTCCTGTGCCTGCACGGCGCTGATTTCTCCATTCGCGGCGGCGTGTGACAAGGCTTCCGCCGCACCGAGCATCGCCCGCAATCCCGCTGCCTTGATCTCACCCGCGCCAGCGAAAGGGGCGAGGGCGGCTCTGCACTTGTTCAGGAAAATCGCTTCGTACTCACGCTTGATCTTCTCCAGTTCCGGGGAGCTGGCCAGTGCCGCGATGACGCCGGGGATCTCGTTGCCCTGAAGCAGCACGCAGTCGACGTATGACGAGGCGATCACCCTGGCGGTGCCGGGCAAAGTCGGTTCGCTGCTGTGAAGCGCAGCATCCATCAGCGCTGTCTGCCGGGCATCGAAGTCCTGGTAGAGCGCCGCCAGCAAACCGGGTCGCGTGGTGAAGTGATCGTAAACCACCGGTTTGGTGATCCCGGCTTGCTCGGCGAGGCGCCCCAATGTCAGCGCATCCGTGCCTTCTTCCCGAACGAGTTGCCAGGCGACGTCCAGCAACTGGCGTTGGCGGTCCTCCCGGGACATTCGTCGTCGCGGTTGCGGCGTGGAATCTTGCGCGTCTGTTTCGGTGGTTGACATGGCTATGTACCAAAAGTAACTTACTGATCGTAACTTACCAAGAGTATATAAGGTCCGCCTTGTGCTCTCAATCAGGAGTTTCCAGCATGCACGCGCTTATCGTTGTGGCTCATCACGATCCTCGTTCGCTTACCCATAGCCTGGTTGCGCAAGTCGCTCAGGGCATAGCCCTGGACGATCCCGGTCATACCTTTGAAATCGCCGACCTCTCGGCCGAAGGGTTCGATCCGAGGTTCAGCGCCGCTGATCTGGCGGTGCATCACCGAGAAGCGCCGCCTCCTGCTGATGTGGTTGCCGAGCAAGCGCGGATAGACCGCGCCGATGCGGTGGTGCTGGTTTATCCCGTCTACTGGTGGTCGATGCCGGCGCTGCTCAAGGGCTGGATTGACCGGGTGTTCGCCAACGGCTGGGCGTTTGATTTCACTGCGGATGCCCATCTGGAGAAGAAGCTTGGCCACCTGCGGGTTCACCTGATCGGTGTGGGCGGTTCCGACGCTGCCACCTACGCCCGGCACGGTTATGCCGACGCCATGAAGACGCAGATTGACCATGGGATTTTTGATTATTGCGGTGCGCGGGTGGTGACGTCCGAGCTGCTGCTCGAATCGGAAATTCAGGATCCGACGGTGCACCTGGACGCCGCGAAAGGCCTCGGTCGCGAGCTCTTTGCGGCCTCCAGACGCCTTAATCCTGTTAGACCTGCTCTCCCGGCCAACCCGCTCGACGCAAGGCGTTGAGCAGCGTCCCGGCATCCAGTCCGGGTACCGCATGGCCGTTGCCCTCGTCGGAATCGCAGGCCAGCAAGGCATTGATGATCGCTTCTTCTACGGCTTCGGTGGCGGCCAGGAACAACTCGCTGATGTGGTCGTTGTTGACCATGCTCAGGTTGTCGGTGGTCGGCGCACGTTTGCTCTCGTAAGCGGCCGGCGGCACGTGCTGGTTGCCGGTGGCGAAGGCGATGAAGATGTCACCGCTGTGGTCTTCATTGCCGCCGCCGGTACGGGCCAGGCCGAGGCTGGCGCGTTGCGCGAGGCGCGTGCACTGGTGCGGCAGCAATGGCGCATCGGTGGCCAGGCAGACGACGATCGAGCCCATGCCCGGATGCGGCAAGGACGCCTTGAGGAACGGCGAGTCGGCCTTTTCCATGTAGCGCCCGACCGGGTAACCGTCGACGCGCAACTCGTTGCGGATGCCATGGTTGGCCTGGACGATAGCGCCGACGGTCCAGCCGCCCTGAGCACTGTTCAGACGCCGCGAAGCGGTGCCGATTCCACCCTTGAATTCGTGGCAGATCATGCCGCTGCCACCGCCGACGGCGCCTTCGATCACTGGACCGCCCACCGCCGTGCGCAGGGCTTCGGCCACATGTTCAGGCTTCACGTGGAAACCGTTGATGTCGTTGAGCAGACCGTCAAAGGTCTCCAGCACCACCGGCATGTTCCAGTAGAGTCGCCCGTCATCGGGCTGGTTCTGGCGATCCAGTGTCACCAGCGCATCGCGCACGACACCCAGGCTGTGGGTGTTGGTGAAGGCGATCGGGCTGGTCAAAAGGCCTGCTTCGCGAATCCACTCAAGACCCGTGGCGTCACCGTTGCCGTTGAGTACATGGACGCCGGCAAAGCACGGTTGCAGGCTGGTGGAACCGGCACGCGGCTCGATCACGGTGACGCCGGTCAGGATGTCGCGGCCGTTGGCGGTGCGTCCTCGCACATTGCTGTGGCCGACCCGTACGCCGGGCACATCGGTGATGGCGTTGAGCGGGCCGGGTTGCAGTTGGCCGAACGGGATGTTCAGGTCGCGGGCACGTGGTTTCATCGTTTCTCTCATCTTCAATTCATCCAAAAAGTTATTGGCTAACGCAATCCCTGTAGCAGCTGTCGAGCTTGCGAGGCTGCGTTCGGCTGCGAAGCAGTCGTAAATCCTGAAATCTCGGTCTACCTGAAACACCGCATTGCCTGATTTCACGACTGCTTCGCAGCCGAACGCTGCCTCGCAAAGCTCGACAGCTGCTACAGAGCCGAACGCTGCCTCGCAAAGCTCGACAGCTGCTACAGAGCCGAACGCAGCCTCGCAAAGCTCGACAGCTGCTACAGAGCCGAACGCAGCCTCGCAAAGCTCGACAGCTGCTACAGAGCCGAACGCAGCCTCGCAAGCTCGACAGCTGCTACAGATCCCATCGGGTTCACTGACCGTTTTTCACTTTGCTCCAGATCCGCGTCCGCACGCGCTCGGTGGCAGGCGGCAGGGGCTGAAGGGTAAATAACGTGGCCATGGCTTCGGCCGACGGATACACGGCAGGATTGTTACGGGTCGCTTCGGCCACCAGTGGCGTCGCGCTGCGGTTGCCGTTGGGGTAGGAAAGGTGGTCGCTCACGGGGGCGATGACCTCCGGGCGCATCAGGTAGTCGATGAAGGCCAAACCCTGTTCCGGATGCGGCGCGTCCTTGAGCAACACCAGGGTGTCGAACCACACCGGTGCGCCTTCCTTCGGCAAGCTGTAGGCGATCTTCACGCCGTTGTTCGCCTGCTCGGCATTGGTCTTGGCTTCCAGCATCGCGCCGGACCAACCCACCGCCACGCAAATGTTGCCGTTGGCCAGGTCGCTGATGAACTTGGATGAGTTGAAGTAAGCGATGTGCGGACGCAGCTTGAGCAGTAGTGCTTCGGCCTTTTTGTAGTCCTCGGGGTTGGTGCTGTTGGGTGGCAGGCCGAGGTAGTGCAGGGCGACCGGCAACATCTCGGCCGGGGAGTCGAGCATGGCCACGCCGCACTCGCCGAGCTTGGCCAGGTTCGCTTCGTTGAACACCAGGTCCCAGGAATCCACCGGCGCCTTGTCGCCCAGCGCGGCGCGGACCTTGTCGATGTTGTAGCCGATGCCGTTGGTGCCCCACAGATACGGCACGGCGTACTGATTGCCCGGATCGTTGTTGGCCAGTTTCGCCAACAGATCAGCGTCCATGTTTTTGAAGTCGGGCATCTGAGCGTGGGGCAGAGGTGCAAGGGCACCGGCCTTGATCAGGGTCGGCAAGCTGAAGTTGCTCGCCACCACCACGTCGTATCCGCTGCGGCTGGTGAGCAATTTTCCTTCCAGTACTTCGGCGCTGTCGAAGGTGTCGTAGACCGGCGCAATCCCGGTGTCGCGCTTGAAATCCTGCAGGGTCGTGGGACCAATGTAGTCATACCAGTTGTAGACGTGAACCGTCGGGCCCTCGGCGGCAACTGCCGATAGCGAGACCGACAAGCAGGCGCCCAGTCCAAGATTGATATGCAAGCGATGACGACTCATGATGCGGCACTCCTGGCCTGCTGCAGGCCGGTGATGATCAGGTGCTTGCAGCGTATCGGCAGGGAGTGGACTCACCCATTCCCATCATGGGTTACTCGAAAGGGGTAGTGCGTGGACGCGTTGTTGAAAGAGTTACCGGTGCACCAAGGGCTGGCGCGGGTATTTGGTGCCTTGGGGCAGGACGGCTTCTGGCGTGCACTGGTGGACACCCTGCGGTTGCTGGTGCCGCTGGACAACGCGTTGGTCGCGGTGATGCGGGCCGGGCGGGTGCCGCGTCTGCTGATCGATTTCGACTCAAAGGGCGGTGCTGCCGAGCATGAAGACCTGGCGGACTACAGCGCCGGCATGTACCTGCTCGATCCGTTTTATCAGGCCGCCTGTGCCGGCATCGCCGACGGTCTGCACAGCCTCGAATCGGTGGCCCCCGACCAGTTCCAGCAGAGCGAGTACTTCCTGAGCTACTTCCGCAGCGTGGTGGGCGGTGACGAGTTGCAGTTCATGGTCAACGTCGATGGCGCCGTGCTCGGTTTGTCGTTGGGACGCTCGACGCGATTCACGCTTGAGGAGCAAGGCCGCCTGCTTTGCGTACGTGACTGGGTGCTGGCAGCGATGCGCCGTCACCTGCAATTGCTGCCGCCAGAAGGACCGACCGCCGAGCCGGTGGCCGGGGATCTGGCGACCCTGCTGGATCGCTTCGACGCGCGCCTGTCGGTACGGGAAATCGAAACGGCGCGACTGATTCTTCAGGGTTTCTCAAGCAAGGCCATCGCCCAGCAGATGGGCATTTCCCCGGAGACAGTGAAGGTGCACCGGCGCAATCTCTATCACAAGCTCAATGTGAATGGGCATGGTGAGTTGTTTGCTTTGGTGTTGCAGCCGCGTTGACTGGAGGGAGCACTGCAAGTCTCCTGTGGGAGCGAGCCGGCTCCGGGCGGCGATCCGACGAAGAGGCCGGCACATTCAATATTGATGTCGGCTGACACGACGCCTTCGCGAGCAGGCTCGCTCCCACAGAAAGCAGAACTCAATCCCCCAGTTTGAACACCAACGCCTTCAACCCGCATTCAACATCGGCGTCCGGAAACTCCGGTGGATTGTCCAGCCGTTGCTCGAAACGCAGGCTCGGTGCTTCGCGAGTGACGCCGTCGATGAGGAAGTCCGCACCGAACGCCGGATCGTTCATGCACGCCAGCACCGTGCCCTGAGGGCTGAGCAATTCCGGCAGTCGGCGCAGCACGCGCTGGTAGTCCTTGGTCAGCAGGAAACTGCCTTTCTGAAAGGACGGTGGGTCGATGATCACCAGGTCGTAAGGGCCCTTGCCGATCACCTTGCCCCAGGACTTGAACAGGTCATGACCGAGGAACGTCACCTTGCTCAGGTCGTGGCCGTTGAGCCGGTGATTGTCGCGGCCACGGCTCAGGGCCGGGCTGGACATGTCCAGATTGACCACGTGCGTCGCACCCCCTTCGATGGCCGCTACCGAGAATCCGCAGGTGTAGGCGAACAGATTCAGCACGCGCTTGCCTTGGGCATTGGCCCGCACCCAGTCGCGGCCATAACGCATGTCGAGGAACAGCCCCGTGTTCTGTTTGCGGCCCAGGTCCACGCGGTAATGCAGGCCGCCCTCGGTGATCGTCATCTCGTCGATCGCGTCCCCCAATAGCCACTCGGTGGTGCTTTGCAGCAGGTAGCGATGTTGCAGCAAGAGCGTGTGCGCGCCGGATTGCGTCCACGCAGGCGAGTGCGTGAGGTCCATCAGCTTCTGTTTCAACGCTTCCAGTTGCGACGCTTCAGGTTCCTTGAACAGTGACACCAGCACCACGCCCTGCAACCAGTCGACGGTCAATTGCTCCAGTCCCGGCCAGCATCGGCCACGGCCGTGGAACAGCCGGCGGGTTTCTGCGGGGGCCGTTGCCAGGGCCGTCATTAAATGGTCGTGGAGGGTGGAGAGGGCGTCTGAGTTCATCGGGCAGCGTCGGCAATTTGAGGGGGCGGCATTTTAAACACAATTGCGGTGCAAGGACCGCTGCAAGTCGCCGAGAGTTATCACGTTTAATTTAACTTTACGTGAGGATTTGGCGATCTATCGGCTCACATAATCGGCTCCAACGATCAACCGCCGGGAGCCCGTCATGTCGCCGTTACCTGCTTCACCCGCCGTCAGCAGCCATCCCCGCTGGCTACGGCTGACCCATTGGCTGAACGCCCTGGCGGTGCTGGTCATGGTCACCAGCGGTTGGCGAATCTATAACGCTTCACCGCTGTACGACTTCAGTTTTCCCAAAACGATCACCTTGGGTGGCTGGCTCGGCGGCGCGTTGCAATGGCATTTTGCGGCGATGTGGTTTCTGGCCGTCAACGGGCTTGTCTACTTGATCATCAACCTCGTCAGTGGTCGTCTGAAACGGCGCTTTTTCCCGGTTTCGCCTAAAGGTGTCCTGCATGATCTATGGGCCGCGTTGAGAGGGCGGTTGGGGCATGCCGATCTGAGTTATTACAACCAGGTGCAACGGGTGGCGTACCTGTTCGTAATGGTCGATATCACACTGCTGGTGATTTCCGGGCTGGTGTTGTGGAAGTCCGTCCAGTTTCCGCTGTTGCGTGAACTGCTGGGCGGTTACGAAGGCGCACGGCACGTGCACTTCATCGCGATGTCGCTGTTGGTGGCCTTTGTCGCGGTTCATCTGGTGATGGTCGCGCTGGTTCCCAAAACGTTGTGGGCCATGATTGTCGGTCGCAAGGAGCAGGTATGAAAAAGCGCATTCAAGGCTCAGGACTGGACGAGTCGTCCATCCTGACAGACGCCAGAAAGATCCTTGCACCACAGATCGAGGACCGGTCACGACGCTCGTTTCTGATGCGCGGCCTGACCCTCGGCGGCGTGGCCATGTTGTCCGGCTGCAACCTCACCGACAACGAAAGCGTCGAAACCGCGTTGTCCTCCATGTCCCGGTTCAACGATCGGGTGCAGGGCTGGTTGTTCAACCCCAATGCACTGGCGCCGACCTATCCCGAGTCAATGATCACCCGGCCGTTTCCGTTCAATGCCTTTTACGGCATTGACGAGGCGCCTGTCGTCGAGGAAACCGATTATCGACTGGAAGTGACCGGGCTGGTCGCGGACAAGCGCAGTTGGCGGCTCGAAGAGCTGCGCGCCATGGCACAGACCGAACAGATCACCCGGCACATTTGCGTCGAAGGCTGGAGCGCGATCGGGCGCTGGGGCGGCGTATGGTTCAGCGACTTCCTGAAGCGGGTCGGTGCCGACACGGATGCCAAATATGTCGGCTTCAAATGCGCGGACGACTACTACACCAGCATCGACATGGCCACCGCACTGCATTCGCAAACCTTGTTGACGCTGACCTATGACGGAGCGGTGCTGCCTCGCCAATACGGCTTCCCGATGAAGCTGCGCATGCCCACCAAGCTGGGCTACAAGAATCCCAAACATATTCAGGCGATTTTCGTCACCAACACCTATCCGGGTGGCTACTGGGAAGACCAGGGCTACAACTGGTTCGGTGGTAGCTGATGGCGCCTGGCCACTTCACTGCGCAGCGCCCGCTGCGCTCATTCGCAACCTGTGATTCAAGGAGTTTCATCATGAAAAAATTAGCGACCACCGTACTGTCCATGTGCCTGGCGTTTGGCGCCGCCAGCGTGTTTGCCGCCGATGCAACAACCAATAACGGCATGAGCAACGACAGCATGAGCAAGGACTCAATGTCTAAAGACGCTATGCAGAAAGACACGATGAAAAAGGACGCTATGTCCAAGGATTCCATGAGCAAGGACGCGATGAAGAAAGACGCCATGAGCAAGGACGAAATGAAAAAGGACGGAATGAAGAAGGACGCGATGTCCAAGGACACCATGAAAAAAGACACCCCGTCGTACTGATCCGATCACCCTCCTACAAGGCCAGACCCTGGTTTGCAGGCGCCCATACATCTCTGTATGGCGCCTGATTTAATCGCCCGGTTGTATCCAAAATGAATTTTCCGCCGAGTCCGCTGCTCATACGTGATAGGCAGCGGATTTAAGCCCGCGAAATCATTTAGGCAATCAGGGAGTGTCACGGTCATGAGTCCAATATCGACGGTGGGTGAACACCTTCCTGGCGGGTTGATTCTTGTGGTTGAGGACGACCCGCTGATCCTGGAGTTTCTCAGCGAAATTCTTCAGGACGAAGGCTTTGTGGTCGAACCGCAGATCAGCGCGGATGCCGCATCCGCGTACCTGGAGCAACATTCGGACGGCGTCTGTCTGTTGCTCACGGACATCACCATGCCGGGCAAACTCAATGGCGCGGACCTGGCCAATCTGTTTGGCGACCGATGGCCGGACAAACCGATCATGATCATGTCCGGTTTCGAAACGCCGGAAAGCGCCGGGATCAGGCATTCGGTGTCGTTCATCAAGAAACCGTGGGCGCTTGGGCAGTTGCTGGACTGTGTGGAAGGTGCCTTGAAGTCGAAACGTACCCTGTAGAACCTGCGGCAGCTCCGGGGAGATTCGGGGTATTTGCAAGCCTGTCACGATGCCCCTTGTGGCGAGCCTATACTTCAATAGTCGGCACACTCGGTGCGACATGCAATCGTGTTTGATGTATGGGGTGGCGCGTCGAGTGATCGTTCACGCAGGCCACGGCCTGCCTTCGTCGTAGGGAGGAGAAGATCATGGCGCGTAAATACATCGACTGCCGCGAGTTTCCAAGCGATGCCAAATGCTCGGTCGCTCTGTCCGCAGACTCTGAAAACGAACTGCTCGAGGCCGCCGCACAGCATGCGGTCAGTGTTCACAAGCACACCGATTCACCGGAACTGCGTGCTCAACTGAAGACGATGTTTCACGACGGCACCCCGCCTGTTGAAGCACCGCGTCCCGCTTAGTCAGGAGATCCTCTGCAGGCGTTGCCGAAGGCTCGGGCCGCCTTCGGCAGCTCCTCGCAAATGCTACATTGTTCGGCGAACCCGCCTGGCACTTGCGAGAGGTAGCTCCCCCTTGTCTGCTCAAAAATCTGTCTTCAACACCCCGTACCGCGCTTTTCTGTTCGATATGGATGGCACCGTCCTCAATTCCATCGCCGCTGCCGAGCGGATCTGGGCGGCCTGGGCCTTGCGCCACGGCGTCGATGTCGACTCATTCCTGCCAACGATCCATGGCGTTCGCGCCATCGACACCATCAATCGTCTGGCGTTGCCCGGGGTGGATGCCGAGGCTGAAGCGGCGTTCATCACCGAGGCGGAAATCGAGGATGTCGAGGGGATCATCGAGGTGCCAGGCGCGGCGAATTTCCTGACGTCGCTGCCCGCCAACCAGTGGGCTATCGTCACCTCGGCGCCGAAGGCACTGGCGCTGCGGCGGATGGCCGCGGCGGGCATCCCGGAGCCTTTGGTGATGGTCACTGCCGAAGACGTCAGTGTTGGCAAACCGGACCCTGCGGGCTATCGACTGGCCGCTGAACGGTTGGGCGTTGAACCGACCGATTGCCTGATTTTCGAAGACGCCACCGTGGGCATTCTCGCCGCCGAGGCGGCGGGCGCGGGCCTGATCGTGGTGACCGCGACCCACGACCATCCGCTCCAGACCCCGCACACCACGCTCGCCAGCTATGAGTTAGTTATCACGCTAGTAGACCCTGACGGGCATGTCCGCCTACAGAAAATCTAATGTGGGAGCGGCGATGCCCCCTGTGGGAGCGAGCCTGCTCGCGAAAGCGGTCTGACATTCAACGAAGATGGTGAATGTGAGATTGCTTTCGCGAGCAGGCTCGCTCCCACAGGGGGGCATCGCCGCCACATTAGGGGTGTGTTTGTTTCAGTAAACCCCGGGAATCAACCGCCAACTGCGGGCGCAGTAAGCCTCGTATTCGTTGCCGAACTGCGCCCTTAACAGCCCTTCTTCGGCGTGAATGCGGGCAATCAGCGGGATCAGCGTCACCGCGGCCAGCAACAGGCCAACGCCGGAACGAAAGGCCAGTGCCCAGCCCACCGCAGTGATCATCAGCCCCAGATAACTGGGGTTGCGCAACGTGCGATAAATCCCGTCGGTGACCAGCGTGTGCCCCGGCTGAATCGCCACCAGTCCGCTGAAGCGCTTGCCCAGCACAAACACCGGCCACAGCCGCAGCGTGCCGCCGATGATGAACAGCAATGCCCCGAGCCAACGCACACCTTCGCCACCCAAGGTCCAGAAATCGATTCGGTCGGTATAGGCCGGCAGGTACCCGCTCAATAATCCGATCACCCCGAACGCCGGCAGCACCCAGCGATTGGCCCGGTCTTCACGTTCGCCGGAACTCAGGTTGACCTCGGTGAACAAGGACGCGATGGCCATCACCAAAGTGGCAAACACAATGACCACCAGCTGAGCATGAGAGAAAAACGCCGATAATCCGCCAAGCCCCCACACCGCGAGCCCAAGGTAGGCGAGGGTGGAAACAATGGCGAAAAACGCCAGTTTGGCCGAGATTTTCATCTGCACCTCCACAAACGGACCTGACACCGTTCATTGTAGATACCGTCTTGAACCTCACCGAGCGGCAATTCAACAGATCATCATGCTGGCGAAATTGGCGGTGAATCGAGCGTCGGATGACGTCGATCCGCAGGAATAGGCCGCTAATGATTGCTCCCCTGACAGTCAGGGCGATACGCGCATCACGCATTTTTTGTATTCAGTTGCCAGCAACTCGATCCACCGGTTCTTTTCATACAGCACATGGTCGATGCAGCAAATTTCGGTGATTTCCATCGCCGTTCCACATAAAAAGGCGCCGTCAAATTCTTTAATTTCCGAACTTGAAATGTCGCGCTGTACCGCTTGCAGATCCAGCACCGGGGAGAGTTCATCAATGATGACGCGTCGAGTGATGCCCGCCAGTGCCATTTCGGTCGTCGGTGTAATGAGTTGGCTGCCTTTCACAAAAAAGATGTTGGAACCACTGGACTCGCAGACCGTGTCGGTTGTCGAAAGAAACAGCACATCGTCAAACGCCTCACCTTTGTCACGAAAGCTCAAGAAGCTGAGCGCATAAGTGGACGAGGTTTTCGCCTGATAGGGATGACAATTGGCGGACGCTCGTCGCCAACGGGCAGTCGTCAATCTGTAAGGCGTGGTCGTTGCCTTAGGCGCGAATGGCATGACAAATATCACTACCCTGCTGCGGCAACCGCGTCCCATGAAACTCACATCGGCCTCATCATAAAACACAATGATCTTAAGGTACGCGTCCAGAAGTCCGATTCGCGCCAGTAGTTTATTGCAAGCGTCGGTCAGCGTTGCATTTGTGTAGTGCAGGTCGTGTTTGAACAAATGGGCCGACTGTTGTAGTCGTTGCAGGTGTTCCTCGCACTTGAATATTTTGCCGTCATAACTGCGCATCCCTTCATAGACTGAAGAGGCATAGGACAGCGAGTGTGTGATTGGTGACAAAGTTATCTGATCATGCTGGAGGTATTCACCGTCCAGCCACGCGAGAGCGGTGGTCATAATCTATTCCCGGATTAGCTATTGAAATAGCTTTTACTGGCGGTATGGGAGGTTTGATTTTTTACGACTTCACGCGCGGTCAGCGCATTGTAGAACTCACCCTTGATCAAGCCTTCGCCTTCGTAGCTATTAGGGCGGCCACCTTGAAGTTTGAGTTCCTTGATGATGGATTCGTAGTCGTACACGGGGACGATCCTGAAGTCCATGCTGACACGCGTCATATTTTCTACATTCTCCGCGGTTCCGTGCAGGATCCGAGGATCAAACATCAGGCACTGGCCGTAACGCAGGTTGGTCGGCATGGCGTCAGTGCGTAGTCTCGCCATTAGTTTCGGGCGTTGCTTTGCATAATTGAAAAAAGCTACCCGACTTTCTTTGTATTCGTCGTAGCTGTAATTCTGCTCTTTGACGAATTTTTTCAGGGTGTCGATGCTGGTGTTTTTCGAGCAAACGCTGAGCGCCCTGGAATTTTTCACGTCGCAAAATGGCAGCCACATGTTTATTTGCTGGAAGTAATCACCCAGCAGAGTATCCGAATGGTGAGTGAACAGTTCACCATCCGGTAGCCTGTATCTATCATCCAGTTTGGAGGGAATGTGGTAACGAACCAGCGGATTGTGTTCGAATACGAAATCAAATCCCAAGTGATGGTATAGCCAGTGAACAAACTTGTAATATTCATTGATCATCGGCGCCCCCAGTGTTTGCAGTGGGTCATGCCAATGACCGGAATTTTCTAAGTGTATGCTGATTTCTTCTCGGCTCAAACATTCGTGTATTTTATTGAGTGGGAAATCATTTCTGATGTTGTAGCGACTGGCCAGCGTTTTTTGAAGTGTTCCTGCCAGGTCCAGGGTTGACGTTGGGTAGTCCATGATAGAGACGCCATTCTCTATAATGTGTTCACTGCACAGTTGCTTGTTGATATCAAAAAAAGACATGAAAAACTCCTTGTTGGCTGTCTCTCTTAATTGAAAAATCATACATTTGGTTTTTGTTGGTTGTTCTGATAGGTATTAGCCAGTTTTCCAGATCGATCACCAGGTTGGAACCCATTCGCTTCTTTATATCTATGGCGCCACGACCCAGGCAGTTGAGCTGAAAGCCAAGTTCGTCGGCCACTTTGTACAATTGATAGTAATCGCTGATGTACAAGTTAAGTCCCGCCGGAACTTGACTTCGGTCCTGACCTTGGACCAGTTGGGAGAAAACGCCTTGTTGCTCATCCGCGTAGCTAAGGGAGCCATAGATAGGTGAATTGGTCGATTTTTCGTAGTTCATCTTTATGTAGTATTTTGACCCTTCGGTCGAACGTGCGAGTGACTGCATTACCTCAAGGGAATAGAGGTTTCTTACGTGCTGATATTTATCCACGTTGAATGACTGAAGCGTGGAAAACGCTTCCAGAACCTTGCTGTTCTCGGACAACTCGCCAAGGCGATACACTTGTGTATGACAAAGGTCTTCGGCCCTTCGTGTCAGGCGCACCATTTCTTTGTATTGTTTCCTGCCCATGGAAGTGAGCAGGCAGGCGTCGAGCGTTCCTTTAACCCGCAAATACGCTACTTGCATAAATGGCACCGGAATAATCTCTTTTTTGTATTGCTGACGTAGCGAACTTGTGGTTTTTTCCAGGGACGGGACTAGCAGCCAGTCCGCCGATTGTGCTTCTTGTGTAAGTTTGTCTAGGTATTGCGGATCAGGTCGTTCGGTCACCGGCAGGTAGAAAAATCCTGGAGCCACGTAGGCCTGTTCCTCATGCAAGGCGCCGTGTTGAACCACCGAGCCTTTGAGCGTTGCTTCCCAGTGGGCTAATCCACGCAGGGGTAGTTGTGGGCTGGAGACACCATAGCTGATACAAAACGCATCTCGTTGCGCGTGTAACTCCATGTTTGCGATCCTTGTATAACCACTCATGAGGATGTGTTCAGGTATGATTTATACTGTTTTTTCAATCAGTCGCTTTTCTTGATTGAAATTAAAATTTCTATTTCCACACGCCGAAAGTTTAGGGTTGTGAGTAATGATGAAGAACAGAGTGTTCGGCAGCGCAGCAATGATTTTGTTGATTAGCTTAACTTCATCAGAACTGTTCAGCTCTGAGGTAGCTTCATCAAGGATTGCAATTGCGGGAGCGTTGATTGTCAGGTCAAGCAACGCAAGTCGTTGAAGTTCTGACTTGCTCAGGTTTATTTCACCACTCCAAGGGACATGCTGATTAAAGCCATCCTGTAATTGCTCGATAATGTCCGAGAGTCCGAGATAAGCCGCCCGTTGGTTGAACTCTTCCAGAGACGGATTATTAAAGTGCTCGGCCAGAGTGCCCGGTTTGAATACGGGGCTGGAGGTCAGTAACTGAATTTCCTCTGCATGCCGGCGAGTCAGATACACGTCAGTGCCGCCCAATGTGGATATCTGCCCCTGACTTGGGAGCAGAGTGCCCACTACCAGATTGGCAAAAGTTGATTTGCCAACGCCACTGGCTCCCATAATCACAACGACTTCATTCATATGGAATGACTGATTGAACTGTTCGAGTACCGTTGTACCGCAGCTCGGGTTAACAAACGTGACGTGGGAGAAGGACACCAACGGCGCATTGGGGTTAGCCTTTGTCTGTACTGGTGTTGTTGGCGTCTGGGTACTGACAACCACCAGACGATCGGCACTGTCCAAGACTTGCCGCAGTTCAACGAGGCATCTGCCTAGCCGTGCAAAAATCGCAATCAGACTGTAAGAAAGACTGACCGCCAGCACGTTTGCCATGCTGAACCTGCCCGTTCCATGAAAGTAAATCGTTGACGTGACGATGCCTAACAGGAAAAAAACTCCCATCAAATCCAGCTTGTAGCTATACCAGCGACGCGTCGCGGCATTGTCTAGAGAGGAGAATGCCCGAGCGGCCAGGCTGGGGGTCAACCAGTCCAGAATTCTTGAGTTGCCAGGGACAATATCAAATCTGCCTCCCCCCCAGCTCAGCGCCTGTACTCGTGAAAACAACACAGAGGTAGCGTCGATTTCCCTTGTATTGAACCGCTGTAACAGTTCGTCGGATCGTCTTGCACCGCGCCAGTAAAAGAGGCCAATGACAATGAAAGGAAAAAGTACATAAATGTTGTTCAGCACTACGTAGCCTGTCGTTATCGACAATAGCGTTGCAGCGCTGACGGTTTCCAGTAGCAGGACCGGCAGTACTTCGTCGACGCGTCGCTGGTCCCATGTCAGCTTGTTTTGACTGTCGCGATTAACGTCTTGAATCATGTTCTGATCCAGACCGGGGTTCATCAAGTTCGAGAAGTAGTGGACGCATTGGGTCGATGCTGCATCAATGCTTTTCCTGACAGTGATCAGCGCCCCGGAAATCGAGAGGACAGCACTCACGAGTAACACACAGGCTAACCCGATCAAGGACAAGTGTAAGTGTGTGCTCAGGCACCCGCTGGCAATAAGGTAATCGCCAGCAATAGTGAACATTTCTTTGAGGGCGAACAGCGTGAAGGCTATCAGCGTGATTTTCAAGATGCCGAAATCAAGCAGGCTTCTTATTACTGATCTTGAACTGACTTGTGGCTGCTCTGCTGAGTCACTACCAGAGTGCGGCTCTGTTTCTATCGCTCGTATATCCGAGACAGGCTTAACATTGCTTGCGCGGGCGGAGCTCGAACGGGCCGCAGCCTGATTGGTTTGTACGTTTGTGATGATGCCATCCGCCACTGTCCAGACTTCCTGGGCGGCCTCTATCTCTTCCTGCTTGTCCGAGACGAATATAACGTTTGTGTCGCGCCATGGTCCTTGCAGAAGTGATATGAGCAGCCCCGTTGCGAGGGGCTCGTCGAGGCCAGAGGTGGGTTGGTCAATGTAGACCCACTCCGGTTGCGCCACTAATACTCGGGCCAGCTCGAGGCGTTTACCCTGACCTCTGGAGACGTCCCAGTGGGTATCCCCGCCATGGCTCCGTTCATTGAGGTAATCAAAGTAAAAATGCTCGGGTAAGCGAGACAGGGCGATGGCATTGCGGGCTTCTTGGTCTGAAAAATCTCTGCGATAAAGACTCAGGTTTTCGCGAAGACCGCCGGCAAATATCCAGGGTTCGTCCGGAATGAAGGTCCCTTGGCCGGCTGTGGCACTGAAAAATTCGGCGCTGTTTCTCAGCACGGAAGTCTTTCCGCTGCCAGCGGCACCGACAATAGCAATATGTTTGGCGGTAGTGGTAGGCAGCGGTGCCGTTTCGAGGGAGGGGCGTGAGCTGGCGTTATCGCCACGAAGGTAACGCTCAATGTTCTTGTGACCGACAAATCCTTGAGAGATGCTTTGCACAATGTCCGGAATATTATTAGCGACCGATCTTAACCCGCCGATTAATGCGATGGCGGCCAGCACCCCAGGCGCATCGACATGACCCAAGTAGACAAGTTGTAACAATGCCGCACTTAATAGTGCTGCAATGGGCGTCATGGTCGAGATCAGGCTGATTGCCGCGACCAGACGGGCAGCTTTTTTCAGTGAGGCTTCTTCAAGGTTTCGTCTAGTCACATAGTCCTGAATCAGTTTTAAATTCCAGTTTTTAAGCCAGGCCTGACGCCGGTTTTTTGTAGCGAATGCACCTATCTCTATGCGTTGAGTGGAGTTCAACGAAAGCTGCTCGTAGGTCATGCTCAGTCGCTGGGCAAACCAGAACACAGCCAGTGAGCTGAGGACAATGACAGCCAGGGCTGCCAACGCACTGGCTCCCAGGGCAATGAAGAAAAACGTTGAGGTAAAGATGACCGTGGCGAGCGCCAGAGAGATGGTTATCAGTCCCGTCCATGACGACTCGACACGTGCCGCTTCTCGGTCAAACATGGTTGTGAGGCTGAGTGGGGACGAACCATACTGCGCAGTGTTTCTTTTGAGAAGAAGGCGTTGTTCCACATAGGAGCGACTGCCAACACCTACCAGTTCAGCGAGAAAAAACGTGTGGTTGAGTGCCAGCCAGGCGCAGTAAGTCAGCACTATGCAGGTGGCACCAAGTGTCATGTTTGATGCGACTGTTGAGTCGCTCAGCATGAGTTGCGCCAGGAGTGACCTGAGTGTCATAGCGGCGCCAAATGCCGCAGCGGTATGCACACCGATTGCCACTAACGACAACACGATATCCCGTTTGAGAGCCGAAACAATCCTCACATGAAGCCGTCCAGTCTCGGTTTCTTCCCGGGTATCCTGTATCGCCGCGTCACGCCAGCGTCGCCAGCGTGAAGCTTGGACCGAGCGCGATCCTCGATTTCGCTGAGGTTCAGGGATCTGAAACCACAAGATCGTTTTCAGGATTTCTGCAATCTTCATGGGGTCAGTTATATACCGGTGCAGGTTGAGGTGTTGTTTGTGTTGCACGGACTGGGAGATCTGAGCAAGAGATGTCAGCAAACCTATCGCAAAGCAGGGTGATCATGTGCCAGCCTTCGCTCAAGTTTCCACGCAGTTCTTCGATTTCCTTGGGAGATGCCTGGTTCAGCAGTTCTATACCCATGCTGACGTGGCTGCCGTCATCTTCGCCGTGTTCCTGGAAGTGCGACATGCTGGCGAACACTTGGGATGCTTCGCTGTGGAAAATCTCTCCGCTGCCTTCTAGCACGATGTGCATCAACAACGTCTTGATCATGTCGCTCTTGTAAAGCATCTGATGCCTGAACCATTCCATGGTGGACAGGAAGGCTGCATCCCATACGGGCGAGTGACTGGTCTCGCGTTGATTGCGCAGGTTGTTGTTATGTCCCAGTTCTTCCACCAAGTGTTCGAGCGCGATTTTCTTGTGTGCAGGATCAAGCGTCATTGCCACGCGTATATGCAGCAGGTCCTGAAACATGTCTGACCAGGTCTGTAGGCAATCGAGGAGTTTTTCGCGCACTTCAGGCTGATCGATCGATGGCGAATTGATCAGCGACAGGAGCCGACTGTTCCTGAAGTTCTCCAGATAGGCCTCGTTGTCTTTTAACAGCACATCAGCAGGCCTGGCAGTAGCTGTTTCTTGAGTCTTGAAGACGACATTCGGTTGAGTTGTGTCCTCGTACAGAGCCTTGCCGTTGAACTGGATGGATAGCGCCCAGAAACCATCGTTGGTGCCTTTGAAACCATGCAGTGAGTGGGGCGGCACCAGCACCATATCGCCTGCTTCGATATTACGTTCTGCATCGCCAAGGGTTTTCCCCGAGCCGTCACAAATCAGGATCAGGCTTGCCTCTGGATGCTTGTGAACTGGCAACTCTTGATCCTTTTCGAGTCTGACCCAGCTGATGGCCAGCTCGCTTCTGGACGGAATGAACTGGGCCAGTGCGGGATGTTGGGAGAATATTTTCACAACACCCAAGTCGTGTAAGACGCCATTTACCACCACGCTGTTGAGGGGGGCGATATCGCTTCTAGAAATAACTTCCATATCGTCTTTTCCTGTTGTTAATAAATTAACTTGCGGAACTGAGCCTGTTCAGATGACCAATGGCGGTATAGAACTTCTTGCGATCATTGCTGGCAATGACCACCAGGCCGACTTTGTCATCATTGGTGTGCGGTCTGCCCAGCGGGGGATTGGCTTCACCCATTGCTAGTCTAATGATGTCTACTTCTTGCATGTGAGCCCTAATCAAGTCCGGGTTCAGCGGTTCATAAAAAAGATGAGAGCCCGCAAATTCGTAATGTGTCAGATGGGTGTCGATAGTGTCTGATTCGGCCTCGCTGCTATGGAAGCGTAGTGTTTCTCTAAAAAGATCAACGTCAGTTGTCAGTTCAACCAACAAGCCGATGTAATCGCCACCGACCCGGTTATTAATCTCTATTAGACGAAATTTTTCTTCCGCTATTGTTACTTCAATATGACAAGGGCCATGTGTGTGATTAATGGCGGTCAGCAGGCGCTCGCAATAACGACTCAGCTCGCTGAATGTGTCGCTGTCGAGATTGTCCGGCGAGATGATGTGTTGCTCTTCTGCGGGCGATGTTTTGTACAGTTGTTTATTAGTGACGGCGAGGACTCGATGTTGTGAGTCGATGGTCAATGTTTCGACACTAACTTCCCGCCCGTTCAAAAACTCTTCCGCCAGCATGACAAAATTTTCCTGGTTGAGTCTATCCAGGGTGTCGAGTAGGGACGCAGAGTCTTTGATGATGAAGACGTTTTCGCTGCCGGAGCCCTTTGGGTCTTTTAGGACCATTCCGTTTGGATAGCAGTTGAAAAACGCTTCGACATCACTTCGGGTTTTACAGATCTTGCTGGCAACGGCAAATTCAGTATGTTCTAGCTTGGATCGCATCTTGGGTTTGCAGATGCATATTTCGCAGGTTTCGTAATCGATGCCAGGGATGGCGTAATGTTGACTTGCACGCGCGGCGGGCAGCAACCCCGCCTCTGTGAATGAGAAAATGAAATCGACTGGTTGCGTTTTTAGTATTTCATCCATTTTTTCGAGGATGGTTATTTCGGAAAAATCATTAACAATATGAATGTTGTTGGTAAGCGATGCGAGATTTTTGCCGAGTGACTCAGAAAGTTGCAGGACGATGAAATTAAAGCCTAAGTTTTCGTAGTGCATGAATGTTTCGTCATGTCCGCCTATCAGTACAATGTTTTTCATGGGGCTCCATTGTTAGCGAGTGGGTCGGATGTTAATGCCATTGAATCTTTTTTAGAGATAACATGGCTTCGGTTTTAATGGGTGGAAAATAGCACGTAATAAGTTGTTTGATTGTTGGTGTGCGATAGGTGTTGTCTATAACTGGATATTAGCTAGGTTGAAGTGGGTGGCAAGTGGTGGAGAGAAAAAAAGACCTATCTTACAATTGCTGCGCGACATGCCTTAATTTGTTGAGAGGTATTTCCTAAAGGCGTGTAAGTTGTTTCCTTCAGAAAGGTTAGTGTACATATACAGGTGTTTATCTAGAACTCAAGTCGGGCCATTCCTTTGACCCGAAACTTGCGCTTGCTCGGTGAGGTTTAAGACGGTATCTACGCCGAACGGGCATTACGCCGAATCACCTGTGGCGGCTGCCCGAACGCTCGAAGGAAGGCTTCGCGCATGCGGCGGCAGTCGCTGAAGCCGGATTCTTCGGCGATCTGATCGAGGGTCAGGCGCCCGCGTTCCAGCATCTGCCGCGCCGTTTCCAGGCGCAGGTTCTCGATGGCTTTGGCCGGTGATTGACCGGTTTCCGCCCGGAAGGCCCGGCTGAATTGACGAGGGCTGAGGCGCGCGACGTCCGCCAGTTGCTCCACCGACAACGTCTCGGTGAGGTGTTCTCGCGCATAGCCGAGTACGGTTTGAATGCGGTCGGATTTCGCTTCCAGTTCCAGCAGCGCCGAGTGCTGCGACTGGCCGCCCGCGCGGCGGTGGTACATCACCAGTTTCTGCGCCACGGAACGGGCCAGTGCGGCGCCGTGATCCTTTTCCACCATGGCCAGAGCCAGGTCGATGCCGGCGGTCATCCCGGCGGAGGTCCAGATCGAACCGTCGACGACGTAGATGCGGTCTTCTTCGACCTTGATCGATGGAAACCGCGCTTGCAGCTCCCGTGCATAAGCCCAGTGGGTGGTGGCGCGCCGTCCGTCGAGCAACCCCGCCTGGGCCAGGACGAACGCTCCGGAGCAGATCGACGCCGTGCGCCGTGCGGTTTTAACGCTGTCGCGCAGGTAAGTCAGCACGCCCTCGGGTGCCTGCTCGAGGATGGCATCGCCGCCCACCACAATCACCGTATCGAACACCCGCTCACCAAAGGCCTCGGTGCCGACGCTCAGCCCACCGGAAGCGCGCAATGTGCGGCCGTCTTCGGACAATACGCTGACGTCATAAAGCGCTTCGCCCGCGCTGAAGTTGGCGTACTCGAACACCGGCATGGCCGCCAGCGCCATGGACTGGAACCCTTCAAACACTACAAATGCCACGGAAGTCATCGAGATGTCCTCAAAAGGTCGTGTCCGAAAAACGTACTTTAAACGTCATTTGAGACGGGCGTTAGACCATTTATAACGGTTCACACCCGGCGAAGTTATCGCCTCACTGTGAAGGAAATCGACATGGCCCTCTCATCCAAAGGCACCGCACTGATCACTGGCGCTTCTTCGGGCATCGGCGCGGTGTATGCCGACCGTCTCGCCCGGCAGGGTTACGACCTGATTCTGGTCGCCCGCAGCCAGGCAAAATTGAACGCCTTGGCCAACCACCTGAGTAACGAAACCGGCCGCGCCGTGGAAGTGGTCGCCGCTGATCTGAAAGACAAGGCCGACTTGCGGCGGGTCGAAGAAATTCTACGCTCCGACGCCAGTATCACCCTGTTGGTCAACAATGCCGGGGTCGGCGCTGTCATGCCGCTGCTCGGCAGCCCCGTGGATGACATGGAAGACATGATCACCCTTAACGTTACCGCGTTGATGCGCCTGGCTTACGCGGTGGTGCCAGGCTTCGTCGCGCGTGGCACCGGGACGGTGATCAACATCGCCTCGATCGTCGCTATCGCGCCGCAAATCCTCAACGGCGTGTACGGCGGCACCAAGGCGTTTGTCCTCGCGCTGAGCCAATCGATGCACCACGAGCTGGCCGACAAAGGCGTTCGCATCCAGGCCGTGCTGCCCGGTGCCACCGCTACCGACTTCTGGAGTGAGGCCGGCAACCCGGTGGAAAACCTGCCGCAAGAGATCGTGATGTCCGCCCAGGACATGGTCGACGCCGCGCTGACGGGCTTGGCGAGCGGCGAAGTGGTGACCATTCCGAGCTTGCACGATGGCGATAAGTGGGACGCCTACGAAGCCCAACGCCAGACGCTGTCAGGCTTGTTCGGCAACTCCACGGCGGCACCGCGTTATCGCTGAGACGGTAATCGGGGGAGCAGGGTGAACTAAGCTTGGATTAGGACCGTTCACCCTTAAGGAGCTCCGCCATGCTTCACATCAGAACGCCCTTGATTCTGCATCCAGACCTGTCGACCCCGTCCCGACGAATCTGGCTCAAGCTGGAAAACCTGCAACCCAGCGGCTCATTCAAACTTCGCGGCATAGGGCTCTTGTGCAGCCAGGCGGCGGCGCAAGGTAAACGCAAAGTGATCTGTCCTTCCGGCGGCAATGCCGGGTTTGCCACCGCCGTGGCTGCCGCCAGCCTGGGATTGAAAGCCTGCATTGTGGTGCCGAACACCACGCCGGAAACCACCCGCGCAAAAATCCGGAAAACCGGTGCCGAGGTGATCGTCCATGGCAAGGTCTGGGACGAAGCCAATCTACGGGCCAAAGAACTCGCGCAGGGCGCGGACACCGAATACGTGCCGGCCTTCGATCACCCGGTGCTGTGGGAAGGGCACAGCACGATGGTCGATGAAATCCTCGAGGATTGTCCTCAGGTCGATGCGATCGTAATGTCGGTAGGGGGTGGAGGTTTGCTGGCGGGGATTCTCACCGGATTGATCCGCCACAAGCGCATGGACTGCTGGATCATCGCCTGTGAAACCCAGGGTTCTGCGTCTTTTGCCGCCGCTGTCAGTGCCGGACATCCGGTCAAATTCCCCCGGATCGATACGGTCGCCAGGTCGCTCGGCGCGACTCAGGTGGCCGCCTGGCCGGTGCAGCACATCCTCGATTTCCCCCACGAGTGCGTGGTGCTCAGCGATGAAGAGGCGATCATGGGCGTGGTCCGTTACGCCAACGATCTGCGTCAGTTGGTCGAGCCGGCGTGTGGCGTTTCGTTGGCGATCGGCTACCTGGACCATCCGGCGATTGCCGAGGCCCATGATGTGGTGATTGTGGTGTGCGGCGGCGTGAGCATCAGCGCGCAATTGGTGGCGGGGTGGGCGCGATTATCAGGCGCGGAAGCAAGGTAGGGCTGCAAACGCTATCCGGGTGCTGCAAGCCCCACCGCTAGTTTTTCAGCCTTTATTGACCCGCTGCAACACCTTCCTGGACGAGGATGGCTCTGGCCAGGTCTTCGTCGCTGGCGTTGAGGCCGGGATGTTCCTGACGAATCTGCTTCAAGTATGACTCCAGATAAACACCACGAATCGCGCCGCCACTGGCAACGAAGCTGGAGGCGTCATCCCGGGCAGGAATCATGAGTTTGTGGTCCTTGAACGTCGAGTACAGCGATGCGGAAACCCCGGCTGACGTGGCGACATCGCCCGCATCCACTTTGGCCATAGCGGAGCCGAAGGGTAAACACAGCAAAAGGGAAGAGATGATAATCAGGCGGCGCATGACGGTGTCCTCTGAAAGCGTAAAGCAAAAAAGGAAGTCCCTCATCTTTAGGATGCGTGGTGGTCGTCAGGAGTTCCCTGTCGATGCGTGATCAGTCAAAAGCCGGCGTCTGAGAAAGCTCAGCCCTCGCCGCACACACAATAATCTCCACCCATAACGCTGGATCAGCCCGCTTTGCTTCGCCGCAAGCGCGGGCCGGGGCCCTTGGTCAGCACAGGCAAAGCGCTGACCCAGTGTCAGCGCTGAGTCAAAGAGGCAAGGCGAGCATCCTCCCATTGCGCGCAATCCCTTTAGGTCGCTCTGCTAAAGCAAAGGAATGCTGTAGCTCACGATCAAGCGATTCTGGTCCTGATCACGGGACGCCTCGCTGTTGGACTTGCCGTTACGCCATCCGAATCCGACACCTTTAAGCGTGCCGGACTGAATCACGTAGTCCAGCGCGATGTCCCGCTCCCATTCCTTCTGGGTATCGCCAGAGGTCGTCTTGATGTCGTCCCCGCTGAGGTACATGACGGACGCTTTCAGGCCAGGCACACCCATGGCAGCAAAGTCATAGGCGTATTGACCGAAGGCTGTGCGTTCGCCCGCACGGGTGAAGGTTTGAATCAGGCGGTCGGTGTACAGGTAAAGGCTGGAGCCGCCGGCACCCTTGTTGGCCAGACTGCCCTGATTGAGCTGCGTGAAGTTACTGCCGCTCGAAACGCTTTGGTAGCCCGCCGTGATTGCATGGCCACCCACCGTGTAAATCAGCGCGGCGCTCCAGGTTTTATTGTCGATCTCGCCATCATTGCCTTCGGTGAAGCCACTGATTCTATAGCCCGAAGTGCCCGAGCTGTTTTTACCGGATGAATCAGTCTTGAAGTAGCGCAAGTCGGTTTTCAGCGATTGACCTTCCGCGATCGTCAGCGTGTGGATCAGGCCGAAAAACTGCTGGGTGTAGTAGTCATCCAGGTTGGCGTAGTAATACTGGGCGGTCAGGTCCTTGGTGATTTTCCAGTCGCCCCCGGCGAAGTCGAACGCGTTGCTTTCACGGGTGCCGCCCGTGGCGGCCAAGCCCGTCTGATCGGTTGAGCCCCGGCCGGTGGCGTGTTCGATTCGTCCTCCGGTAAAGGTCAAATCCTTGAATTCACCGGAGGTGATCTGGCCACCTTCAAAGGTTTGCGGCAGCAGGCGACCGTCGTTGGCCACCAGGATCGGCAACTTCGGCATCAGCGTGCCCAGGCGCAGTTCGGTTTTCGAGACCTTGACCTTGCCGGTCAACCCCAGCCGGCTCCACTCGTCGACGGCGCTGTTATCGCTGTCCGAAGGAATCATCGAACTGCCGACATGCCGTCCTTTGCCACTGTCCAGCGTAACCCCCATCAACCCCAGTGCATCGACGCCAAAACCAATCGTGCCATCGGTGTAGCCCGACTTGAAATCGAGCATGAAACCCTGTGCCCATTCCTCGGTTTTCGAAGGCGCGGCCGTGCCGTCACGGTTGTCGTTATTGAAGTAGAAATTTCTCATCCCCAGCGTTGCTTTACTGTCACTCAGGAAGTCGGCGTGCGCCTGGGTGCTGAGTGCAATGGCACCCAATGCAAACGTCACCGCCGTTTTCTTGTTACTCATCTGAATCGCCCTTTTTTTGTAGTTTGTATTTGGGAGAGTGGCTCCCGCAGTAGCGGATGCCGGCAGCGTTCGATGCCTGCGGGAGCGTTATTTCGCCTGGCTTAAATACCCAACACGTTGGCGCCGATGCACGGGTCAATCCCGCGTTCCAGGCGACGCTGGTGCACGATCACGGTGATTTCCATCGAACCGGTGGTGACTTCAAAGTCGAGGATGTGGCCGCCGTACGCTTGAAACGTGGCGTCACCGGCGACGCCGTGCATATGGATGGAGGGCTGGTCGTTCTTCCAGGCCACGGAGCCGGTGATGCTGGCCATCTCGACACTGTTCAAGGTCTTGGCGTCGAAGTCCTTTTTGTCCTTGTTCCAGAAACCGAATTTCACATTGCCGAAGCCGATGCCGGTGATGGAGGCGCTCGGGATTTTTTCGGCGATGGCCAGTTTGGTCAGTTCCTTGAAGGCGTTGTCGCCCGTGCGCAGCACCATGAGGTAACCGGTCGGGGTTTTGGTGTAGCGCGGTGTGGCTTCAGTGGCACATTGCATGGGGGCTGTCGTCGCGGCTGGAGCGGTTTCGGCAACGGCCAGTTGAGCGCCTGCGGCGTTGATCATCACGGCGGCGGTCACGGCCAGCATCAATTTGCAAAAGCGGTGTTTCGGGTGAAGTTGAACGTGCATGAGACTTCCTCTGTTTTTGTTGTTGTGGGTTAAGGCGTTTTTTGAGGCGAGCGTGTCCGGCGCCTATTTTTCGATAGGCGACGGAGTTGTTATTTACGGTGGGTGTTAGTTCGGTGACTTACAGCGCATCACGGTTGCTGACACCGTCAACCAGTCGAGCAATGCTCAATGGGTTGGCGTTCTTCAGCGCGTCCGGCAGCAAACTGTCAGGGCAGTTCTGATAACAAACGGGACGCAGAAAACGATCAATCGCCAGCGTTCCGACCGACGTACCGCGAGCATCCGAAGTTGCCGGGTACGGTCCACCGTGAACCATTGCATCGCAGACTTCCACGCCGGTGGGATAACCGTTGAACAGCACGCGCCCGACTTTCTGTTCCAGCAGGGCCAAAACCTCGTTCAAGGTGCTGAGTTCCGAGTCTTCGACAATCAAGGTTGCTGTCAACTGACCGCGCAAACCGTGCAGTGCCTGGAGCAACTCGGCCTGGTCAGCGACTTCCACCACGATGGTGGTCGGGCCGAAGACTTCTTCCTGAAGCAACTCATCACCGTTGATCAACAGATTGACGTCGGCCTTGAATACTTGCGGCTGCGCCTGATTGCCCTGTTGTGAGGCGCCGGCCAGGTGCGTCATGCCGGAGTGTGCGTGAAGATTTTCCAGACCGTGGCAATAGCTTTTCAGTGCGCCGGCGTTGAGCATCGTCTGAGGGGTGTGCTCGCCCATCAGTGCGGCAAAACGTTCGAGAAAAGCCGTGAACTCTGGCGAACGTATGCCCAAAACCAAGCCGGGATTGGTGCAGAACTGACCTGCGCCCAGGACCACGGAAGCGGCCAATTCGGCAGCGATTTTTTCACCGCGTGCCTTCAGTGCTTCTGGCATCAGCAACACCGGGTTGATGCTGCTCATCTCGGCGAACACCGGGATCGGTTGAGGACGCGCCGCTGCCATGTCACACAATGCCCGGCCGCCACGCAATGACCCAGTGAAACCCACCGCTTGGATCGCCTGATGTTTGACCAGCGCTTCACCGACACTGCCGTAGAGCATGTTGAACACGCCATCAGGCATCCCGGTTTTCCTGGCCGCGCGAGTGATCGCATCGGCGACGTAATCGGCGGTTGCCATGTGGCCGCTGTGGGCCTTGAACACCACCGGGCAGCCCGCTGCGAGGGCGGAGGCGGTGTCGCCACCAGCGGTGGAGAAGGCCAGTGGAAAGTTGCTGGCGCCGAACACGGCGACCGGACCGAGCCCGGTGCGGTACTGGCGCAGGTCGGGGCGAGGCAACGGTTGACGGTCGGGCAGCGCACGATCAATGCGGGCGCCGTAGAAATCACCGCGACGCAGCATCGTGGCGAACAGGCGCATCTGGCCGCTGGTGCGTGCCCGCTCACCTTGAATACGGCCGGCGGGCAGGGCGGTTTCCCGGCATACGAGGGCGATGAACGAGCCGTCCAGCGCCTCAAGCTCAGTGGCTATAGCCTCCAAAAACTGAGCGCGTCGGGCAGCTGAAAGGTTACGAAAGATCGGGTAAGCCGTGGCCGCCGCTTCTGCGGCCGCATTCACTTCTTCCACGGTCGCCTGATGGAAACGATACGGCAGTGCTTCGCCGGTACTGGCGTCGTGGCTTTGAAGAGTGCTCGAGCCTTTAGCCGAACGAGCGCCTGCGATGTAGTTGTGGCCTGAAACTTCAAACATGGGAACTCCTGAAGGGCTGTTCAAATGAGGGTCAAGTGAGCCGGTAAATACGTCGGGCGTTGTCATGAAACAGGGCAAGCCGATCCGTGAGGGAGCGGTCGCTGACAATCGTTTTGAAGCCGTCGAAGATCTCGCTCATGCCGTTCACTACACCGTCGACCGGGTAATTGCTGGCAAACGCACAGCGACTGACATCGACAATCGATATCGCGTCGTTCACCACCACGCGGTTCGACTCGACGGGCCAGGCCTCGCCGGGGATGCAGATGCCGGAAATCTTCAGGGCAACGTTCGGCTCCCGTGCCAGCAACGCGAGGTTTTCACGCCAGCCGGCCAACCCTTCTTCCGAACGATCAGATGGCAGCGCCGTGTGATTGACCACAATGGTCACGTCAGGAAAGTCTCTGGCCAGCTCGGCCGCTTCCGCCAGATGCCACCATGGCGCCTGCAACTCGAAGTGCAGGCCATTTTCAGCCAGTTGTGCGTAGCCCTCGCGCCAACGAGGGTCACGCATGGAGCCGGGCGCCACGAAATCTTCGCGCCATGCCTCAAGGCTGCTGACCGCAGGTTTGTGGCGCACGCCGCGTACCAACGGATGATCGCCGTACTGGCGCAAGAGGTCCGATGCGTCTTCATGGTCAAGCCAGGCCTGCGCCACCGTCGCCGCCAGGGTCGGTTCGTTTTGTGCCAGTGATTCGACAAACCTCACCTCAGCGGCGGGCGTCGCGGGGTCCCATTCACCCTCGATGACGACGGTCTGCACGATGCGATGGTTGCCCGTCAGCCGACGATAGTCCTCAGGCAGAAAGTTGCGGCAGATCGACGAGTAATCGCCATAACGAAAGGGGCGCAGCGGGCGGTCGTTCAGCCACGGGTAGTAATGGGCCTCGATATCGAAATAGTGCTGATGGGCGTCGACGATGGGTAAGTCCGCATCCTCGCCGCTGGCCAGAAAGCGCGCGCGCCAGTCGATTAAGGATGGGTTATCCATGCTGTTCCTCCAGACGATAAAAGCGTTGTGCATTGCCGGCGAACACCGCTTCCTGCACGGCACGCCCCAGTGGCGCGAGCATCGCGGCCACGCCATCGGCAATCGTGTCGTAGGACGCGCGCAATCCGGCGACCGGGAAGTTGCTGGCGAACATGCAGCGCTCGGGGCCGAAGATCTCCAATGCGGTCAGCACCACGATCCGGTTGTCGTCGTAGTTCCAGGGCGAGTCTTTCAGCCCGAACTCCGACAGCTTGATGTGCACGTTGGGCTGCAAGGCCAGCGCTTCCAGGCCCTTGCGCCAGCGGGTCATGCCATGCGGGCTGCGATCCCAGGCGAAACCGGTGTGATTGAGGGCGATCTGGATTTGCGGAAACATCGCCGCCACTTCGGCGGCCTCGACCAAGTGCCATGGCGGCACGCGCAGGTCCCACGACAGACCGTGGTCAGCCAGACGCGAAAAGCCTTCCAGCCATTTCGGGTCCTGCATGGTTCCCCTGGAGCCGGTAATCGACACATCGGGCGATGCCGAGGTCACCGGTTTGGAGCGTATGCCTTTCACCAGCGGCCTGGCGGCCTGAGCCGCGAGAATGTCCGCGCTGTCCTCACGGTCGAACCAGGCATGGGCAACGATGGCATTCGGGAAGCCGTAACGGGCATTCACCTGTTCCAGCCAGCGCGTCTCGGCGACTTGCTCATCGCGAGCACGTTCGGCCTCGACATGCACCGTGCCCACCAACCGTTGTCTTTCGGTCAGGGCAAGAAAGTTTTCCGGCAAGAAATCACGGCAAAGGCTGCGATAGTCGCCGAGAAAAAAATCTTCGTGGTACTCATCCTGCAGCCAGGGATAGCGACCATTGCCCAAGTCCCACAGGTGGTGGTGAGCATCGACAATCGGTAGCGCATCCTCGGCCGCAAGGTTGGGCAAGCCGTTGCGTTCGTGCAGCGTGATCATGACGTGCTCCCTAGCTCAGCGCGACGAGGCGAATTGGGAAGGGCTGAGCACGCTGTCTTCGACTTCCCCTGCGGCAGCCGCCTCGGCCTTGGCCTGAACGCGGCTGCGCAGTTTGGCGACGTTCACCACCACCCGGGTATGCGCCGCCGTGGCCACTAGCTCGACGTCATCGCGCACTTCGACGTTGAAGGTGACGCTGCGACCCTCGATCCGGGTAACCGTGGCGACGATACTGACCGACATGCCCAGCAACGTGGCCCCGACGTGGCGGATGTCGACGGCCGCACCGACGGTGTTTTCGCCCTCATCGAGGAAGGTGAGCAGGTAATCAAGGCAGGTCTGTTCGATGTCATCCACCAACCGGGGCGTGGCATAGATGCGCAAGTCCTCGCCGAGAAACGAGATGGTGCGTTCCTTGTCGACGACCAGTCGGCGTTCGGTGGCGGTGCCGGCTTCGAGTGTGGAGAAATTCATGAGAAACCTCGTATTTGAGTGCTGACAGTCAAAAAGTGATTCAGGCGTTGGGCAGGAAACCGATGGAAATCCATGGCACGGCGATCAGCACGCCCAGGGCCACAACGAGTGCGCCGAGATACGGCCAGACCCGGCGCATGGCACCGCTGGGGTCGACCTTGGCGATGGCGCAAGCGGCATAGAAACCCACGCCAAACGGTGGGGCGAACAAACCCAGGCCCATGGCGAAGATCGCGACCATGGCGTAATGCACGTCGTTGATGCCCATGGCCTTGGCAATCGGAAATAGCAGTGGCCCGAACAGCACGATGGCCGGGATGCCTTCCAGAAAACTGCCCAGAAGGATGAACGCCACGGCGGAGATGATCAAAAAGCCCATCGCGCCACCCGGCACCGTCGACATCACCTGCGCCAACTGGTGCGAGAAGCCCGACTGGGTCAATGCCCAGGCCATGGCGGTCGCGCTGCCGATGATGATCAGGATCGCGCCGGACAGCGACGCGGTGCTGACCAGAATCGGATACAGGCGGCGCCAGTCAAAGCAGCGGTAGCACAGCAAACCGACGACGAAGGTGTAGGCCACGCCGATGGCGGCGACTTCGGTGGCGGTCGCGACCCCTTCAACCACCGCGGTGCGGATCACGAAGGGCAGGGCCAGTGCCGGTAATGCGACCAGCAGCGAGTGGCCGATTTCTTTACCTGAGGCGCGTTTGCCGGTGGAAGCCTCGCCTTTGCGGTTTTTCCACCAGATCACCGCCGCCATGGCGATGGCACCCACCACCGCCGGCATGAAACCACCGGTGAACAGGGCGGAAATCGACACGCCGGTCACCGAGCCAATCGTGATCAATACCAGGCTCGGCGGAATGGTTTCCGACATCGCCCCGGAGGCATTGAGCATCGCCACCAGTTCGTTTTCATCCTCACCGCGTTTTTTCATTTCCGGAAACAGCGCCGGTGCGATGGCCGCCATGTCGGCGGCCTTGGAGCCGGAAATGCCGGAGATCAGGTAGATGGCCCCGATCAGCACATAAGACAGGCCGCCACGTACATGGCCGATCAACGAGCAGAGGAAGCGGATCATCGCGCGAGCCATGCCCATGGCTTCGATCAATGCACCCAAAAACACAAACAACGGGATGGCCAGCAAGATCAGGCTCGCCATGCCTTCGTCCATTCGACCCACCACCAGGGTCAAGGGCGTGCTGGTCATGGTCGACAGGTAAGCCACTGTCGCCAGGCCGAACGCCACCATGATGGGCACGCCGATGACGATCATGGCCATCACGCCAATCATGAAGAAGACGACCAGGTTCCAGTTGCCCATCAGCAGCAGGGTGCCTTCCGCCACCCACAACAACGCGGCCAGGGAGGCCAGCATCGCCACCGACACGGAGAAGTCGATCAATCGGGCGCTGGTCAGCAGGCGCGCGACACAGGTCATCAGCATCAGGCTCAGACCGACCGCAATGGCTGACACGCGAAAGGCGTTGGGGATTTCAAGGGCGGCGGTGGTGATGATCCACTCGTCGCTGACGTACTCCCAGGCCGGCGTGAACAGCAACCCAATGAACGTGATGACGATCACGGCGCCCAAGGTGTCGACAAAGGCGCGTTTTTCCAGCGGCAGCCGCCCGATGAACGAGGTCAGCCGCATGTGCTCGCCTCGACGCATCGCCACCACTGAGCCGAGCATCGCCAGCCAGAGAAACAACAGCGAGGCCAGTTCGTCGCCCCAGACGATGGGTTGATTGAGCACGTAGCGCGAGAACACATTGCAAAACAGCAGCGTGACTTCGATAACCACCAGCAACGCGGCGCTGCCTTCGGTCAACCAGCGCAGCCCTGTGTCCAATGCACGACCGAGACGAAACGTGGTGGGGCGCGTGCTGAGTCCTTCAGCGGGAGAAACATCCGTCATTGGTATTTCGTTTTTCATGACCGTGTCTCCGGCTTAGGACAGTTGACCCGCGTACTGCTCCAGCAAGCTCCAGGCTTCATCGCCGTACTTTTCTTTCCATTGGGTGTAGAAGCCTTTGGACTGCAAATCAGTCCTGAACAATGAACGGTCGACTTTGTTGAAGGTGATGCCATGGGCGGTCAGGGACGGCTCCAGGCTGGCGTTGAGATCGATCACCTGTTGACGCTGAATCAGCGCGGCGGCGTTGATCTGCCGGGAGACGATTTCCTGCACATCTGCGGGCAGTTTTGGAAAGGTCTTGCCCGACGCGACGATCCAGAAACCGCCCCAGATGTGGTCGGTCATGGAGCAGTATTTCTGCACCTCATAGAAGCGCGCGGCCTCGACCACCACCAATGGGTTTTCCTGACCGTCGACGACTTTGGTCTGCAACGCCGAGTAGGTTTCGTTGATGCTGATGCCGGTAGGGGAGGCGCCCAGGGCACTGAACATGGAGGTCCACAACGGGCTGACCAGCACACGCAGTTTGAAACCGGCCAGGTCTTGCGGTGTGTAGATCGGCCGGGTCGAGCTGGTGATCTGACGGAAGCCGTTGTTCCAGACTTTCTCCATCGGGATCAGGCCGACCTTCTCGGTCTTGGCGCGCACGTACTCGCCCAGCTTGCCGTCCAGCGCGGCCCACACACTGTCGTAGTCCTTGAACGCGAACGGCATGCTTTCGATCGACATGGCCGGCACCAGCGTGGAGAGAATCGCGCCTGGCAATGGAATGAAGTCGATTGCCCCGGCGCGCACCTGGGACAGCATGTCGGTGTCGCCGCCCATGGCGCCGTTGGCGTACACCTGCAGGTCCACGGCGCCGTTGGTTTCGGCCTTGATGGCTTCGGAAGCGGCCTTCATCTGTTTGTTCAACGGATGGGTGTCGGGCAGGCTGCTGGTGTAGCGCAACACAATGGGTTTGGTGGCGGCGAAGACGCTGGAGGGCAGCAGGTTGGCGGCGAATGCGCCGCCGACGGTGACGCCGGCAGACACTAGAAATGATCGGCGGCTGACGGCCTCGGTCAAGATACGGCTCATGATGTTCACCTTCTTGTTTTTGTTGTTGTTTTAAAAAAACAGCGGATCAGTTAAGTGAACGCTGTTCCCTGTGGGAGTGAGCCTGCTCGCGAATGCGGTGGGTCAGTCAACATCAATATCGAGTCTGACGACCTCATCGCGAGCAGGCTCGCTCCCACAAAATTCGTTTTGCCGGCGGTTCAGGAGGCGAGTGCCACCACTGCCTGGGTTCGAATCAATTCGTCGATTTCATCTTCCGCGTAGCCACTTTCTTTCAACACTTCGCGGGTGTGCTCACCGAGCAGCGGGGCATGCCGACTGGTCGGCAGCGCAGCGTTGTCCATGTCGGAGAAGTGAATCGGCAGGCCCATGCCACGCACCCGGCCTTCGGTGGGGTGTTGGGTCTCGACGACCATGCCGCGTGCTTCGGTTTGCGGATGAGCCAGCGCCGCGGCGATATCGAGGACCGGCCCGGCAGGCAGGCCGAGGCTGTCGAACAGCACCATCCATTCATCCGTAGTGCGCGCGACCAGGACTTCGTTGAGGATTTCCACCAGGGCCAGACGGTGCTCCATGCGCAACGCGTTGCTGGCGAATCGTGGGTCGGCTTCGAGTTGTGGCACGGCGAGCGCCTCGACCAGCCGTTCGTAGTTGGCCTGGTTGGCGGCACCAATGTTGATCCAGCCGTCCGCCGTGCGGAACACCTGATACGGTGCGCTGGTGGAGTTGGCCGAACCCATCTTTGGCAGGATGGTGCCGTCGGCGAAATACGCCGCCGCCGGCCAGTACATTTGTTGCAGGCCGGCTTCGAACAACGAGGTGTCGACCATCTGCCCGAGGCCGGTTTTCTGTTTGGCGGCGTACGCCGCGCAGATGCCGAGGGCGGCGAGAATGCCGGAGTTGATGTCAGCCACTGGCGAGCCGGCCTTGACCGGCTCACGCCCGGCTTCACCGGTCATGCTCATCATGCCGCTCATGCCTTGGGCGATCAGGTCGAAGCCGCCTTTTTCGCCAAACGGGCCACTGCGGCCGTAGCCGGAAATAGCACAGTAGATCAGCCCTGGATTGAGGGTTTTCAGCGTTTCATAGCCTAGGCCGAATTTCTCCATGGTGCCGGCACGGAAGTTTTCCGTCACCACATCGGCGTCCATCAAGAGGCGGCGCAACACGTTGCGCCCGCCCTCGGTTTTCAGGTTCAGGCCAATGCCGCGCTTGTTGCGGTTCACCACCATGAACGAGGCGGATTCACCGCTTGCCATGATCGGCGAGAAGCGGCGCGAATCATCACCTCCCGGGACTTTCTCGACCTTCACCACGTCGGCACCCATGTCGGCCAGCATCATTCCGCACACCGGGCCGGACATGATGTGAGCCAGTTCTACAACGCGCATTCCTGTCAGCGGTCCCATGTTATTTCCCCTTGAATTGTGGTTTGGCTTTCTCGATGAAAGCGTTCAGACCGATCTGAAAATCTTCGGTGTCGTAGCAGAAGTAACTCGCGTCAATCTGCTCGACGGTGGGAGCAACGCCGGCCTCAAGCTGGCGTGCGGCCCGGCGATGCCAGCGGGCGACGAGGGGCGCTCCATTGGCGATGCGCTTGGCGGTGGCGAGGGTTTCGGACTCGACCTCGGCATCGGGTACGACGCGGGTCACAAGGTTTTTTACGTAGGCGTCATTGGCGTCGAGAATGCGGCCTTCGAGAAGAATCTCCAGGGTCGTCGAGCGTCCTGCCAGCGCCACCAGACCGGCCATTTCGTCATACGACATGACCAGCCCCAGCTTGCCGACCGGCGCGCCGAAACGGCTGGAGGTGCCACAGATACGCAGGTCGCAGAGCGCGGCGATTTCCAGGCCGCCGCCGACACACACGCCATGGATCATCGCGATCACCGGGTGCGGGCAGTCGGCGACAGCGCGCATGGCCGCCGAGGTGACTTCGGCATACTCCCGGGCTTGAGCCAGGTTGGCGCGCACGCTCGGGAACTCGCTGACATCGGCGCCAGCGGCGAAGGCTTGTTCGCCGGCACCGCGCAATATGACGCAGCGCACGGTGGCGTCTGCAGACAGCTCGGTCATGACATCACCCAGGTCCTGCCACATGGACAAGGTCAGGGCGTTCATTTTCCCTGGGTGGCTGAGGGTGACGGTGGCAAGGGTGTCTTGCCGGTCGATAAGGACGGTGGGCTTCATGATTGTTGCGCTGGCGTCGGTTCAACCGACGACGCGGCTGCCTCCTCATTTTTTATTGTTGGATAGCGACTGTTACAACGACTGCGCGAGCATCGACAGGTAGTCCGCGGACGATGCTTCACGGGGGTTGGTCTTGTGGCTGTGATCGTGCAACGCGCCTTCGACGATGCCGGCAAACAGGCTTTCGTCGACGCCGATTTCGCTCAGGCGGGTCGGCAGGCCCAGGCGTCGGGTCATGTCTTCGATGGCTGTGCCGATATTGGCGCCGGCCTCAAGGCCCATGGCATGTCGCAGGCGTTCGAGCTTGCGTTCGTCGCGAACGGTCGGGGCGTTGGCGTTGAAGTCCACGACCGCTGGCAGAAAGATGGCGTTCAAGGTGCCGTGGTGCAGCTTCGGATTGATGCCGCCCAAGGCGTGGGACAGGCTGTGCACGCAGCCCAATCCCTTCTGAAAAGCGAGTGCGCCCTGCATCGACGCGCTCATCATGTTCATCCGGGCTTCGCGATCGCCGGGTTCGGCGGTGGCGCGTTCGATGTGTTCCCAGGCGCGCCACAAGCCGTCGAGGGCAATGCCATCGGCTGCAGGGTTGAAGGCCGGCGCCATGAACGTTTCGATGCAATGAGCGATCGCGTCCATGCCGGTGGCGGCGGTCAGCATCGGTGGCAGACCCAGGGTCAGTTCCGGGTCGCAGATGGCGACGCGAGGCACCACATAAGGTGAGATGACGCCCACCTTGCGACCATCGTCGAGAATCAGGATGGCGCCTCGGCCGACTTCACTGCCGGTGCCCGCCGTGGTGGGAATGGCGATCAGCGGCGCGGTGGCAGAGGTGATGCGATCCAGTCCGCCTTCGATCACCGCAAAGCTGTGCAGGGGACCGTCGTGCGTGGCGCAGACAGCGACGCCTTTGGCCAGGTCGATGGAAGAGCCACCGCCGACCGCGATGATGCCGTTGCACTCGTCGAGATGGTATTGCGCCACGGCTTCACGTACGGCGTGCTCGTTGGGGTTGGACGGGGTGGCATCAAAAATCGAAGGGGGAAGGCTGGCGCCGAGGGCCGCGATGACCTTGTCGACGATGCCGGCATTGCGCACGCCGATGTCGGTGACAATCAGCGGCCGGGTAATGCCCGCGCGCTCGGCTTCGGCTGCGAGATGCTGCAGGCTGTCGTAGCCGAACTGGATCTTGGTGACGTAATTGATGAGGGACATGATTCACCACAAGTTATACAGGATTGTTATTGTTGCAATCGGTCTGCGGCAGGAAGGCTTTCGCTTTCTGGTCAAACCCATTGCATTGCCTGGTTGTGGAGTGGACTATAGGGCCGTCGTGGCGAGCCTCGATACTGACAACTTTCGATACCTCTATAACTTTTAGTTAACCCTGATGACGCCCTCACTCAATTCGATCATGTCCCGCCTGCACATCAAGCAGCTTCGCTTGTTGATAGCCCTTGATGAACACGGCTCCTTGCTGGGCGCGGCCAAACAGGTCGCGCTGACCCAGCCGGGCGCCAGCAAAGCCCTGCAAGAAATTGAAACCACCTTCGGCACCTCGCTGTTCACCCGTACTAACCGGGGGCTTGAACCAAACGATGCCGGACGCTCGGTCATTCGTTACGCTCGCTTGATCCAGACCGACCTTGCGCACCTGCGCGAAGAGATCATCGGCATCATGAGCGGAGAGGGCGGGCGCGTGTCGGTCGGCACCATCATGGGCGCCGTCCCGCTGCTGACCACCGCGATCAGCCGGGTGATTGCCGACCACCCGAAGCTGTCCATCGAGATCGTCGAAGACACCAGCGCCGCACTGCTCAGCCAGATGGACGCCGGGCGCCTGGACCTTGCGATCTGCCGTACGACCATCAGCACCACGCCCTACTTGTATGAGAGCTCGACCTTCGTCGAAGAAACCCTGGCGGTGATCGCCAGCACTCAGCATCCGTTCGCCTATGCCCGGCAGCTGTCGCTGAAGGATCTGGTGGATTACCGCTGGGTGGTCTATCGCGCCAACATGCCGATGCGTTTGCTGCTGGAGCGCGAGTTTCACGAGGCCGACCTGCGTTTCCCGGTACACCTGCTGGAAACCACGTCGGCGTTTGCCACCTTGTCGTTGCTTCAGGAA
This sequence comes from Pseudomonas sp. LB3P25, assembly GCF_054897985.1. NCBI lineage: Bacteria > Pseudomonadati > Pseudomonadota > Gammaproteobacteria > Pseudomonadales > Pseudomonadaceae > Pseudomonas > Pseudomonas sp. LB3P25. The sequence goes on from NZ_CM142711.1 coordinate 2,677,459, forward strand.
AACCCGACCCTCGTCGCGTTGGTGTCGACCGATGTGGCGAAGTTCTGCTCCGGCTACGGTTTCACCACCACGCTGCCGCTGCCCATTACCTCGCGCAGCGAACCGTATGAGCTGGTGTCGCGCAAAGGCGTGCCGGATTCGCCGGCGGCCAGGCTGTTACGGGAGGCGTTGTTGAACCCCGTTTGAGCTCGGGACGGGTTGAAACAGCCGCTTGCGATAGTGCCCGGCTTTGGATGCACGCATTCGTGCGTTTTAGGCAAATTTGATTTGTGCCAGGCGCAGTGTCGGAAACGGATCAACGCCGCGATACTTCGCCGGGATATTGCCAACCCAATAATTGGCCCATGGATGGCCGTCGCGAGGTTAGAACAATGAATGTGTCCAACCGACTTGCGCTCTTGATGACCACTGCCGCGCTGCTCACCGCGTGTGGCGAGTCTTCCAAATTGCCGTCTCAGGCCAGCGTCGGCCCGGCCCCGCAATTGCCTGAACCCACCACCTCGCTGATCCCTACGTTAAAAGTGTCCAAAGCGATCGGCTGGGCGGGTAGTGACATGCCCAAGGCACCTCCCGGTTTCAAAGTGACCGCGCTGGCCGAGAACCTCGATCACCCGCGCTGGGTGTATACGCTGCCCAATGGCGATGTACTGGTTGCCGAGAGCAACCACCCGCCGATGCCGGAAGGCGCGACTGACGGTGGCACCGGCCCGATCGCCTGGGCAAAACGCACGGCCATGGGGTTTGTGATGGGACGGGTGGGTGCCGACGCACCGAGCGCCAATCGAATTACCTTGTTGCGTGATGCCGACGGGGACGGCCACGCTGAAGTGCACAAGGTGTTCATGACCAACCTGACGTCGCCTTTTGGCATGGCCCTGGTGGGGAATGAGTTGTTTATTGCCAATGCCGACGCCCTGGTCAAGGTGCCGTACAGCGCGGGGCAAACCGAGGTCAGTGCAACGCCTGTGAAGGTGACCGATCTGCCTGCCGGCATCAATCACCACTGGACCAAGAATGTCCTCGCCAACCCCGAGGGGACCAAGCTCTACGTCACGGTCGGTTCCAACAGCAATGTCGGCGAGAACGGCCTTGATGCAGAAGAAGGGCGCGCAGCGATTTGGGAGGTAGACGTCAAAACCGGCAGCAAGCGTCTGTTTGCCAGCGGCCTGCGCAACCCCAACGGGCTGGCGTGGAAGCCCGGTTCGACGCAGTTGTGGACGGTGGTCAACGAGCGCGACGAAATCGGCAGCGACCTTGTGCCGGATTACCTGACGTCGGTGCAGGACGGCGCGTTCTACGGCTGGCCTTGGAGCTACTACGGCGCCCATGTCGACACCCGTGTCGAACCACCGCGCCCGGACAGGGTGGCCAAGGCCATCGCGCCGGACTACGCGCTGGGCACCCACGTTGCGCCGTTAGGTTTGACGTTCTCTGATGCCCGTGGCATGCCGGCCAACTTCGCCAATGGGGTTTTCGTTGGTGAGCATGGCTCATGGAACCGCAACCCGCAGGCCGGTTACAAGGTGGTGTTCATTCCCTTCAGCGATGGAAAACCTTCGGGGCTGCCGGTGGACTTCCTGACTGATTTCCTCAATGCCGACGGCGAAGCGCAAGGGCGCCCGGTGGGCGTCACGCTTGACCAGAGCGGAGCGCTGCTGGTAGCTGACGATGTGGGGAACAAGGTCTGGCGCATCGCAATCGCAAAACCCTAGATCGGGCGGCGGCCCAGTCAACAACACTGTCGCCTGATACACCGCTTTCGCGAGCAGGCTCGCTCCCACATTGGTTTTATGTTGTTCGCGAGATTTGTGGCCGACACAGGGCCCTGTGGGAGCGAGCCTGCTCGCGAAGGTGTCGGATCTGGCGCAGCGCATAAACATGTGTAACGACATCTGTTTAATGACACTCGGTGTTACGTCATAAGCGGCTACAACGCCTTGCGTCGTTACCTACGCGTACGCCAGAATCCGCCGGCTTGTGCGGCTATGGGGCGGGCTATATCGTTTCCCGGTCACTGCAAAACAGTGATCGGGTTTGGTAGCCCGCCTGTTGTAGCCGTATGGCAACACCTTATGCAGTCTCCTTTTTTTTGGGGCTTTGCTTTTTATGGTGGTCATGCGTGGGGCTCCTTTGTGAGCGCCGGGTTCCTACTACAGCCGGTCTACCAACCCACGTATGGCCGCCACCCATCGTTTGGTAGCGAGGGTGATGGCTCCTTAAAATTTGTAGTAGGAGTTTCATCTATGTTCAAAGTCACACCCAACCCCCCGAATACCAGTCCGTTACCCTACGACGCCTTTCTCGATCTTGACCCCAAGAAAATGAAAGAGGCGGCCGACCGCGCACTCAGCTTCTACCTCAACCCCGGGGCGTCGAAAACGCAGATACCGCCCCGCAAACCCAGCACCATTTTCACCATCGACGCAGCGGTGGATGACGAAACGTTGCTCGTCGAGGCCTGCGAATCGTTGGCAGCAGCCAGCGCCATAGTCAACGATCTCACCGACTTAACGGACGGCCCACGACGCCAAACGATGCTGGTGCTGCAACGGGTGATCATGTTGGGTGAGTTAGCGGTCAATCGGGTATTAGACAACCACAAGCCTGGGTAGCAGCCAGGCACTGTAGGAGCAAGGCTTGCCCGCGATGAACGATCACGCGGCGTGTCAGGCCTGACGCCATCGCGAGCAAGCTTTGCTCCTACAGCACTCGCATTACTCGTGACAATCCAGAACAAATGTATTGCCCATTCCTGTCTGTTTCCCCACAGAGGGGCTGCGTACCTTGGGTCCACTGCTACTCAAAAAGGACCCCATTATGCTGAATCGCTTGATACTGCCCTTCACCTTGCTCTTCACCTTCAGCGCCGCCCAGGCCGCAGACACTGAAAAATGGTACCCCTCCAAATACGGCGCCAACGATGAAATCGGCGCGCTGAACCTGCTCAACGCCGAGTCGGTGATCAACGCCTCGAAACTGATCAAGACCGGCAAAACCTACCCCTTGGCCGTGCCCATCGACAAGACCTTGCCAGCCTTCCGTCATCGCAGTTTTCACCTGACCAACATCCAGCCGGGCGAAGCGGGCGGCACCACGATGGGGCCGAACAAATTCACCTTCAACGATGAACTGGTGGTGGGCTGGACCGGTGTCGGCACCCAGCTCAATGGCATCGGCCACATCGGCATCGACAACGTCTACTACAACGGCAATCGCGCAGCGGATTTCGTGACCGTGGAAGGGGTGAAAAAGCTCGGCATCGAAAAGGTCCCGCCCATTGTCACTCGCGGCGTAGTGCTGGACATGACAGCGGTGTATGGCAGCGCCATCGTGCCGGAGAAAACCGAGTTCAGCGTTGCCGACATTCAGAAGGCACTGGACCTGCAAGGCATCAGCATTCAGAAGGGCGATGTGGTGCTGTTCAACACCGGTTGGCTGGAACTGCTGGGCAAGGACAACGAGAAGTTCCTCGCCGTGGAGCCGGGCATCGGCATGGCCGCGGCCAAGTGGCTGGCAGACAAGCAGATCGTCGCGTTCGGCGGTGACACCTGGGCTTCGGAAATCTACCCGGCCAAAGATGGCCAGGAATTCCCGGTCAACCAATTCATGCTGGCGAAGAACGGTATCTACAACCTTGAGCTGATCGACAGCCGAGCGCTGGTGAAGGATAAGGCGTGGGAATTCATGTTCGTGCTGGGGCAGCCGCTGTACAAGGGCTCGACCCAGGTCAACATCAACCCGGTCGCCATTCGCTGATAGCCACCGTTCGAAGCCGTAACGCACCCTTTGTAGCAGCTGGCGAAGCCTGCGTTCGGCTGCGCAGCAGTCGTAAAAACCTGAGCACGCGGTTTTTCTGAAACACCGCATTGCCTGATCTCACGACTGCTTCGCAGCCGAACGCAGGCTTCGCCAGCTGCTACAAAGTGTGCGTTGCTGCAGTCATAGGTTTACCTCTTGAATCGAGAACACACGGATATGGTTGTTCCTTCCCTTTGCAGCATCGCTGCACGCTTGCGCCTCAAACAACTGCGTTTGCTGATCGCGCTGGATGATCGCGGCTCCTTGCACAAGGCCGCCGAGAAGATTTCGATTTCCCAGTCCGGCGCCACCAAGGCGTTGCATGAAGTCGAGTCATTGCTCGGCATGCCGCTGTTCGAACGTCAGCCCAAAGGCCTGGTGGCCAACGAAATGGGCCGTTGCATGATTCGTTATGCGCGGCTGATCTACAGCGATGTCGAACACCTGCGCGAAGAAATGCTCAGCATCATGCAAGGCCAGGGCGGGCGGCTCTCGGTGGGGGTAATCATGGGGGCGGTGCCGTTGCTGACCCGAGCCCTGACCGAGTTGCGCCTGAAGCAGCCGGAGCTGTCTGTGGAACTGGTGGAAAACACCAGCGCCACGTTGCTCGGGTTGCTGGATCAGGGACGGCTGGATCTGGCGATTTGTCGCACCAGCGTCGGCCAGCGCTCGGACGCTTATGACTGCATCGAACTGAGTGAAGAACCCTTGGCGGTGGTCGCCAGCAAGGACCATCCGCTGGCCAGCGCCGAGTCATTGCAGCTGTCGCAGTTGAGTGACTACCGCTGGGTGGTCTATCCCAAAGACATGCCGATGCGTCAGACCCTGGAACGTGAGTTGAATGAAGCAGGGCTGGCGATTCCGCGTTATCCGCTGGAAACCTCGTCGACTTTCGCCACCATTTTGTTGGTGCAACAAGACCCGACCTTGTTGGCGGTGATCCCGGTGGAAGTGGCCCGGTTCTGCGAGCAATTCGACTTGCTGGTGAAGCTGCCGGTGTCGATGCGTGCATTGATCGAGCCTTATGGCGTGATCAGCCGGGCCGGCGCCGACTTGTCCCCGGCGGCGACCTTGCTGATCAACGAACTGCAGCAGGACCTGACTACTTGATCACGATCGGATTGACCGGCGCACCCGTGCCGCCAACGACCTTCAACGGCGCGGCGGTGTAGAGGAACTGCCACTGGCCGTCCTCCGCGCAATCACTGGCCAGATCATCGAGCATCGCCACTTCGGTGAAGGTCACGCCGAGGTTGCGCATCAAGGCATTGTGCAGCGGGATCAGCACGCCCGAGGTGGGGTCGACCGCCACTTCGTTGGCCATGGTGTCGGTCACCAGATTGGGGATTTCCATCTGGTGAAACCATTCCACCAGCTCGCGGCTGAAGGTCAGACCCGGCTCGGCGAAATCCTTGTAAAACTCTTCCGGTTCGCGCTGATAGAACGAGCCGATCCAGCCGGTGCGGATGATCAGAATGTCGCGTTTCTGGATCTCGATGCCTTGTGCTTTTGCTGCGGCGAGCAGGTCCAGGTGATTGAAGGTTTCGCCCTTGTCCAGCACTGACTTGCCGCGATGGCGGGCCATGTCGATCAGCACCGCCCGCCCGACAATCCCGCGCTCGGCGATGGGCAGGATGCTGGCCTTGTCCATGCTGCCGATGGTGCTCATGGCGTCGTAGCCATTCCACAGTTTGTTGTCGTGCCAGACGTGGCCCAGCGCGTCGTATTGGGTCGAGCCTTGCAGGTGCATGAAGATCACGTCGTCGGCGTATTCCACGTGGCCGTCGAAGTGGGTCTTGCCGGCCAGAAAATGGCCCTTGTCCAGAACGTTGACCCGCATTGATGGACGTCGGCCGGGCCACAACGGTTCGCCTTTGGGATGGCCGATCTGCACTTGCAGGGTGAAGGTCTTGCCTTGGCGGACCGAGGCGATACCTCGGAGGATTTCTGCGCTTTGCAGGTAATTCAGGGCGCCGACTTCATCGTCCGGTCCCCATTTGCCCCAGTTGGTCGGCAGGCCTTCGAGCAAGGCCTTGATGTCGGGAGAACGGTCAGCGGCGGTGTTATTGGGATTGTGGTCGCACATGAGGTTGTCCTTGGAATTGGCAGACCTGCACAGTTCCCCTGTGGGAGCGAGCCTGCTCGCGAAAGCGGTGTGTCAGACACATCAATGTTGACTGACAGTCCCTATTCGCGAGCAGGCTCGCTCCCACAGGTTCTGTGCATGGCTTCAGGTCAGGGATTATTTGATGGGCGAAAAATCCGCCGCGATCAGCATTTTCGATTCCATCTTTTCCAGCATAGGGAACGCCTTCGGCACGAAGCCTTCGAGCCAGTCAGGGTCTTGATACAGCGCGGCCCTTTTCTTGATCCGGTCATCGAGGCTCTCGTAGGCCCAGATGTGGATGACCTGATTCAGTTCACCGATTTCGGTGTACCACCAGCCCACCAGCGAGGTGTAGCGCGAGATCACCGGCAGGCCGGTTTCCTCGAAGTGCTTGAGGTAGGTCTGCATTTTTCCGATTTGAATCGTGTAGGTGCGCATTTCGTAAAACATGGGAGTCGTCTCTTAGGAATGAGTGCCGTGCCAGGCATTGCTGATGATTCGTTCGATGTCGGCGGCGGTGGTCAGGCGCGGGTTGACCAGCACGTTGCCGCTGCGCATCGAGTCGCTGACCATTTGCGGCATGTAGTCCAGGTCCACGCCCAAGTCCTTGATGTTGTCGGGAATGCCGATGGCCTTGTTCAGCGCCACCACGTGCTCCACCACTTTGAGCCCGGCGCGGGCAATGCTCAGGCCGTCGACGTCCTCGCCCATGGCGATGGCGATTTCACGAAACAGTTCCGGGCAGGCTGCCAGGTTGTATTCGATGACGTAGGGCAGCAGTGTGGCGTTGGCGATGCCATGGGGAATGTTGAACACGCCGCCGAAGGTGTGGGAGATCGCATGCACGTTGCCCAGTTTCGATTGGGCGAACGCGACGCCAGCGAGGAACGAACCGAGCAGCATCTGTTCCCGGGCGTGCAGGTCGGAACCGCAGAAAAATGCTTTCGGCAGGTGGGTGCAGATCATCTTGATCGCTTGCAGCGCCAGGGCCTGGCTGACCGGGTTTGCCTGCTTCGACACGTAGGATTCGATGGCGTGGGTCAACGCGTCCATGCCCGTGGCAGCGGTGATCGATGGCGGCAGTTTGAGCGTCAGTTCGGCGTCGAGAATCGCCAGTTTCGGAAACAGCGCCGGGCTGATGATCACCGTTTTGAACAGGGTTTTGGTATTGGTGAAGACCGTGGAGGCTGTGCATTCGCTGCCGGTGCCGGAGGTGGTCGGGATAGCAAAAATCGGCAGAGGCGGGTGCAGCAGTTTGTCGTAGCCTTCGTAGTCGAGAATGTTGCCGGGGTTGGTGGCCATGGCCGCCACACCCTTGGCGGTGTCGATGCTGCTGCCGCCACCAACACCGATCACCGAATCGCAGTCGTGGTTTTTCAGGAACGCCACGGCGCGCTCCAGCACGTCGGTGGTGGGGTTGGGTTCGACGCCGGAAAACACTTCATAGTGAATGTCACTGTCGGCCAACGAGGCGAAAAAACCTTCCATCACACCCGACGCCATCAGCCCTTCGTCGGTGACCACCAGCAGTTTTTTTCGAACATGCGGCTTGAGCAGCGCACCGGCCTGACGCACCAGGCCGTTGCCGCTTTTCAGGGTCGTGGGGAAATAAAACTGGAACGGGTTCATGTGTGTCTCCGGTTCTTATTGGTCTGGAGACAGTAATAAGCGTGGGAGGCGGCTGATAATGAAAAGGTCTGATCCGGTGATCACTGTTTGTCATCACTTGTCGGTGGGGGGGCAAGTCAGTGAGGATGTGTCCGCTTCAAGATCCAGCCCCTCACCCCAGCCCTCTCCCCACGGGGGAGAGGGAAAAGGGAACCGATCTTCAGTGCTTTCAAAAACTGGGCTCGACTCGATATTTCAGGTCTCAGTATCTTGAAAGAACACCTCGGTCAGTTCCCTCTCCCCCCGGGAGAGGGCTAGGGTGAGGGCTGGTTCCGAAGCCTGGTGCAAAGTCCAGAAACACCACGTCCTCACCCTGAACGCATGTCTTCCTCAACTCACAACCAACAGGAGCACCATCATGGATTTGGCTATTTCGGGTCGCTGGGCCATCGTCTGCGCCGCCAGCAAAGGGCTGGGTCTGGCCTGTGCGCGAGCACTGGCGAAGGAGGGCGTCAACCTGGTGATCAACGCTCGCGGCGATGAAACGCTGCAGGCTGCCGCCGACCAATTGCGCCAACTGGCACCGACCATTGAAGTGCGCACGGTGGCCGGGGACATCAGCACACCGGCTGTGCGCGAGCAGGTACTGGCAGCGTGTCCGCAGGTGGACATTCTGATCAATAACGCTGGCGGTCCGCCGCCGGGTGACTTCCGTGACTGGCAGCGCGAAGACTGGTTGAAAGCGCTGGATGCCAACATGCTCACGCCCATCGAGCTGATCAAGGCCTGCGTCGATGGCATGGCCGAGCGCGGGTTCGGGCGCATCGTCAACATCACCTCTGGCGCGGTGAAGGCACCGATCGACGTGCTGGGCCTGTCCAACGGTGCCCGCAGCGGGCTGACCGGTTTCATCGCCGGGCTCGCGCGCCAGTCGCGGCTGGCCGGGCACAACGTGACGATCAACAATCTGCTGCCAGGTCCGTTCGAGACCGAGCGCTTGCACAAAACCCTGAGTGCCGCCGCCGAAGCCAATAGCACGACGGTCGAGAGCATCAGCGAGCAACGGCGCAAGCACGTTCCGGCCCAGCGCTTCGGCCAACCCGATGAGTTCGGCGCCTACTGCGCATTCATCTGCAGCGCCCACGCCGGTTTCCTCACCGGGCAAAACCTGTTGCTGGACGGCGGCAGTTACCCCGGTACGTTCTGATCTTTTGGGGGGGATGACATTCGGTGATCCCCCAATCAGATCCCCTCATTATTCAGCTGTCGGGTGCGTGATTAGAGTGGAGCGGCTTGCCCAATGCCCATCAGTCACCGCAATCCTTGTGGGAGCGAGCTTGCTCGCGATAGCGGTCTTTCATTCAACAGATGTGTTGTCTGCCAGTCAGCTATCGCGAGCAAGCTCGCTCCCACAGGTTCTGTGTCTTGCCTGACAGGTATTGGGTCGCTTGCATCCACAACAATAAAGAGCGCCCCTCATGAACAACCCGAGTGCCGAAACTCTGTCCCTGACCGCTACCGAACGCCCGACCAGCGTGCGCTGGCGGATCTTCCTCATCATGTTGCTGCTGACCGCGATCAATTACATCGACCGCGCTTCGCTGTCGGTGGCCTTGCCGCTGATTTCCAGTGAGTTCCAGATCCCGCCGGCGCTGGAAGGCTTGATGCTCAGCGCGTTTTTCTGGTCCTACGCGTTGATGCAGATTCCCGGCGGCATGCTGCTGGACCGTTTCCAGACCCGCCGTGTGATCGTCATCGCGACCGTCGCCTGGGGCGCCTTTCAGGCCCTGGCCGCCGGCGCGCACAACTGGATCACGCTGCTGATCACCCGCATGGGCCTGGGCATTGCCGAGTCGCCGATCATGCCGGCCGGGGCCAAGCTCAATGGCGCCTGGCTGACGCCTAACGAACGTGGGCGCGGCGCGGTGCTGGTCGACGGCGGAGCACCGCTGGGCAGTGCCTTCGGCGCGATCATCATTGCCGGGCTGATCGGCTGGTTCGACTCCTGGCGCATCGCCTTCGTGATTGCCGGCATCGGCACCATGCTCGCCGGCGTGCTGGCCTGGAAATACATCCGCAACCATCCCGGCGAACACCCAGGGGTCAATGCTGCGGAACTGGCGCACATCACTGAAGGCAATACCAAAGTCAACCAACCCGGCGCGGTCACCAGCGTTCCTTTCAAGGAGCTGCTCAAGGATCGCTCGGTGCTGGCGATGTTCGCCGGTTATTGCTGCATCCTCAGCGTGTTCTACGGCTTGCTGACCTGGATGCCGAGCTACCTGCACCAGACCCACGGCCTGAACATTTCGAGCATGGGCGGGGCGACGTTCCTGATCTTCATGTGCGGTTTCGTCGGCGAGCTGGTCGGCGGTTATCTGGGGGATAAATGGAAATCCAGCGGCGCCTCGCCAAACCTGGTGATGCGCAGCATGTTCAGCGGCTCGGCGCTGGTGGCGGCCCTGTGCATGCTGGCGGTGGCGTATACGAGCGAGGCCAGCAAAGCAATCGGCCTGCTCTGCGTGGCGATGTTTTTCATTCGGTGGTGCGGCATGTACTGGTGCATTCCCTCGATCCTCGGCGGCACTTCGAAAACCGGCGTGCTGGCCGGCACCATGAACTTCTGCGGGAACATGGCCGGGGTGATCGTGCCGATTCTGATCGGGTTGATCGTGCAGTTCACCGGGTCGTACTTCCTGGTGCTGATCTTCTTCGTGGTCATGGCCATGCTGCTGGCGATATTCTCCAGCCTGATCGATTATCGGGAACGAGGACTGGCGTGAAGGGAGCGAAGGGCAGGTGAGCGTCGATATCGAATGCGTGGTGGTCGGGGCTGGAGTGGTCGGGCTGGCGGTCGCCAGAGCCCTGGCCCGCAGCGGGCGGGAAGTGATCCTGGTCGAGGCGGGCGAGGGGATTGGTGTGGGCATCAGTTCGCGCAATTCGGAAGTGATTCACGCCGGCATTTATTACCCGAGCGGCAGCCTCAAGGCGCAAGTGTGTGTGGAGGGCAAGCAACGCCTTTACGCCTTTTGCGATGAGCGCGGCGTCGATTATCGGCGCTTGGGCAAGCTGATCGTGGCCACCGATGACAGTCAGTGCGCGGCCTTGCGCAAGTTACTGGAGCAAGGCCGGCGCAATGGCGTCGATGACTTGCAATGGCTTGACGGGTTGCAAGCCCAAACCCTTGAACCAGCGTTATCCTGCGTCGCTGCGCTCTGGTCGCCGTCCACCGGGATTGTCGATTCCCATGCCCTGATGCTGGCGCTTCAGGCGGATGCCGAGGCCAGCGGCGCGTCGCTGGTTTTTCATACGCCGCTGGCGTCGGCCCGTTGCACCGGGCAAGGTTTCGAACTGCAGATGGGCGGCGCCCAACCGATGGCATTGAGCTGCCGTGCGTTGATCAATTGCGCCGGACTGTCTGCGCCTGAAGTGGCGAGCCGGATTGAGGGCCTGCCATCTCAGTACGTTCCCGAGGCACGATTGTGCAAGGGCAGCTATTTCAGTTTCAGCGGCCGGGCGCCGTTCCGGCATCTGGTGTATCCGGCCCCGGAAAGCGCGGGGTTGGGTGTGCACATGACGCTGGATCTGGGCGGTCAGGCGCGCTTCGGGCCGGACGTCGAATGGGTCGATCAGGTCGATTATCGTGTGGATCCACGCCGAGCCGATGGCTTCTATGAGGCGATCCGGCGCTACTGGCCGGCGTTGCCCAATGACAGCCTGCAACCGGCCTACAGCGGCATCCGCCCGAAAATCACCGGGCCGACCGAACCGGCGGCCGACTTTGTCATCAGTGGTCCGGCCGAACATGGTGTGCCTGGGCTGGTGAACCTGTTTGGTATCGAATCGCCGGGGCTGACCAGTTGCCTGGCGCTGGCTGATCGGGTGATGACGATACTAGCCACACCGCGACCTGTGTAGCAGCTGCCGAGCCTGCGAGGCTGCGTTCGGCGGCGAAGCCGTCGCTAAACCATACGCTACGGTGTCTCAGATAAACCGCGTGCACAGGATTCACGACTGCTTCGCAGCCGAACGCAGGCTTCGCCAGCTGCTACACAAGTCGCGTTGAGGCGAAGCTACCGGTAATCAGCGTTTGCAATGCCGCTCGCCCTGAGGGCTATGCTTGGCAGTGCGCCCATTGCAATGGGAGAACTCTGATGATTAACGTACGCACTGCCCGCATGCTTGCCGATTACAAACGTTGGGCCAATCAACGCCTCTTTGACAGCCTGGCCGCGCTGCCGCCAGGTGAGGTCAATAAAGAGCGCGTGTCGGTGTTCAAGAACATGATCGGCACCCTGAACCACATCTACGTGGTGGACTGCATTTGGCAGGCCCACCTCGAAGGCCGAGGGCACGGCTTCAAAACTTCACACGATCTGCTGCATCCCGACCTCGCTGAGCTGCGCCTGGCGCAAAAGAGCATCGATCGCTGGTACTGCGACTGGAGCGCCCGGCAGACCGATGTCTCGCTGGATAAACCCGTCGAGTTCACCTTTGTCTCGGGGGAAAGCGGCACCATGAGCGCCGGCGCGATACTGATGCATGTGGTCAATCACGCCAGTTATCACCGCGGCTGGGTGATCCAAATGTATTTCGAGATTCCGGTCATGCCGCCGGTAACCGACCTGCCGGTCTACCTGCGCGAAACCGACCCCGAGTCTTTCAAATCGATTAATGCACCGGCAGTGGCGCCGACATGTGTTGGGCAATTCGCGAGCGCAACCAACGTTCTGCCGGATCGTTATCGTTGACGCCGTTCCAGACCATGGACAGTTCGGACAGCACGATGTCAAACGGCGGGTCGTCGGCACGCAGTTGCCTGCTGCCTTCGATCAGCGCGCACGCCGCGTAGTCCGGCACCGTGGCGAGCATATCGGTGCCGGCCAGCAAGGCGCGCAGGCCGGCGAACTGCGGCACCGCCAGCACCACCCGGCGTGAGCGGCCGATGCGTGCCAGATCGTTGTCGATGGCACCGGTCAAATCCCCGGAAAACGACACCAGCGCGTGCGGACGTTCGCAGTATTCATCCAGGGTCAGGGTGCCGGGACGGTCATCGCCACGCAGGATCTTGACGCTCAGGTCCCGCAGCTTCTTGCGCTTGGCGTTGGCCGGCAGTTCCGTGGTGTAGCTGATCCCGACGGAGATCTCCCCGGAGGCGAGCATCGACGACATCAGCAAGTAATTCACCCGTCGCACCACCACCACAACGTTCTGCGCCTCTTCACGTATTTGCTTGAGCAGCGGCGGAAACAGGCCGAACTCGGCGTCGTCGGACAGGCCGATGCGAAACACGTCGCGGCTGGTGGACGGGTCGAAATCCTTGGCCCGGCTGACCGCGCCGGAGATGGTGTCCATCGCCGGCTGCAATTCCTTGAGGATCGCCAGCGCCCGCTGGGTTGGCTCCAGCACCCGACCGTTACGCACCAGCAACGGGTCGTCGAACAGATCGCGCAACTTGGCCAGTGAGGCACTGACGGCGGGCTGGCCGAGAAACAGCTTCTCCCCGGCCCGGGTCAGGTTCTTTTCGAACATCAGGGTTTCGAAAATCACCAGCAGGTTCATGTCGACGCGGCGCAGGTCGTTGCGGTTCATGCGGGGCTACTCGCAGAATTTCGGGGGTCTTTTCAGTAAAGCACGTGTGGCGAGGGAGCTTGCTCCCGCTCGGCTGCGCAGCAGTCGTAAATCCAGTGGACGCGGATAGCCTGAATGACCGCGGTTGCAGGTTCTGGGGCCGCTGCGCGACCCAGCGGGAGCAAGCTCCCTCGCCACAGGGGCAGGGGATGCCGGGTCGGTGTCCGGTGGTTAACCGATCGTTCCCTATTCGGTCAGCACCTTCCTGAACGTCTCCACCAGCGGCCGCAAATTGATCCGGTGCCACGCGGCCCACAGCGGCGTGGTGAAGGAAATCCACGGCACTTCCCGCAGCACCACGCCGGGCGGTGCGTTACGGCTCAGGCCTTTCTGGATCATGGCGATGCCCAGCCCCGACGCCACCAGCCCCAATGCGGTGAACGGTTCGGTGGCTTCCATGCGAATGTCAGGGGTGAAACCGGCGCGGATGCAGGCGCTGACGAAGTCGTCGCGGCTGGCGGCGTCCTGGCGCGGTTGCACGCCGATCCATTCCTGATCGGCCAGGTCTGCCGGGGTCAGTGTTGTGTGGTTAGCCAAAGGATGATGTTCGGGCAGGGCCAGCAGCATCGGATCGTCCAGCACTTGAAAACCCAGCAGGTCCGGGTCGTCGGCGACGGGCGGTTCGCTGACCAGTGCGATATCCAGACTACGCTGACGCAGGCCTTCGAGTTGTTCGGCGGAATTGAGGTTGTACAGCGCGACGTGCACGTTCGGTCGGTCGACCCGCAGCACCCGCAAGGCATTGGGCAGGACGCCGGCGTGCATGGCGTTTTCGATGTAGCCGATGCACAAGCCGCCTTCTTCGCCACGACCGAGGCGCTTGCCCAGGGATTCCAGGCGATTGGCGTGGGTCAGCAGGGCACGGGTTTCGGCCAGAAAAGTCTGGCCATCGCGGGTCAGGCGAATACGTTGCTGGCTGCGTTCGAACAGGGTCAGCCCCAGGCGTTCCTCAAGCTGGGCGATCTGCCGGCTCAGGGGCGACTGGGAAATGTGCAGGCGTTCGGCGGCGCGACCGACGTGTTCTTCTTCGGCGACGGCGACGAAGTAGCGCAATTGGCGGATGTCGATCATATCAGACCTATAGGGACTCAAGTGCTGCGCATTATGTCTTGGACGGTCCGATCATCGCAATCTAGGATCTGCTCAACGGTCACCTGCACCACTTGATAAAGGGCGACCTCTGAAACTGACGAGGATTGAATCATGAGCTTAAAAGACAAATTGCCCGGCGCGCTGGGTTTCGGTACCGCCCCATTGGGCAACATGTTCCGCGCCATTCCTGAAGAAGAAGCGCTGGCTACTGTCCGCGCCGCCTGGGATGCCGGCGTGCGTTACTTCGACACCGCGCCGTTTTACGGTTCGGGCCTGTCGGAAATTCGTCTGGGCGCCGCGTTGGCCCAGTACAACCGCGATGACTATGTGCTGAGCAGCAAAGTCGGCCGGGTCATCCTCGATGAAGTCGAAGACACTGCGGCCCGCGATCTGGGCGAGAAGAGTGGGGTGTTCGAGCACGGCCGCCCGAACAAGATCGTCAACGACTACAGCGCCGACGCCACGATGCGCTCGATCGAAGACAGCCTCAAGCGCCTGCAAACCGATCGCCTGGACATCGTCTGGGTGCATGACATCGCCCAGGACTTCTACGGCGATCAATGGCTGGAATACTTCAACCAGGCCCGCACCGGCGCCTTCAAAGTGCTGACCCGCTTGCGCGAAGAAGGCGTGATCAAGGGCTGGGGGCTGGGCGTGAACAAGGTCGAACCGTGCGAACTGACCCTTGATCTGACCGAAGCGCAGCCGGACGGTTTTCTGCTGGCGGGTCGCTACACGCTGCTCGACCACGATCGTGCCTTGCAACGTCTGATGGACGCAGCCTTGGCGCAGAACGTCGATATCGTGGTCGGTGGTCCTTACAGCTCGGGCATTCTGGCCGGTGGCACGCACTTCGAATACCAGAAAGCCAGCCCGGCGATCATCAATAAAGTCGAGCAGATCAAACGCATCGCTGCCGCCCACGGTGTCGACATCAAGGCGGCTGCGTTGCAGTTCTCGTTGGCTAACCCGGCCGTCGCGGCGGTGATTCCGGGGTCAAGCCGTCCGGACCGAATCGCTGAAGACGTTGCCGCGATGTCCGCCGTCATTCCCGCTGCTTTCTGGCAGGCGATGCGCGACGCGAAACTGGTGTCTGAACGCGCGCCATTGCCGATCATTGGAGGTTGAGCATGAAAATCGATCTGACTGGAAAACTCGCCATTGTCAGCGGCAGCACCGCCGGCATTGGCCTGGGCATCAGCAAGGCGCTGGCCGAGTCCGGCGCCACGGTGGTGGTGATCGGCCGCGAGACGGCCAAGGTCGAACAGGCGCTGACGAGCATTCGCCAAAGCGTGCCGGGCGCGCAATTGCGGGGCCTGACCGCAGACCTCGGCACGGCCGAAGGTGCCGAGTTGTTGTTCGCCGCCGAACCGCGGGCGGACATCCTGGTGAACAACCTCGGGATCTTCAACGACGTGGATTTCTTCGACACACCGGACAGCGAGTGGACGCGGTTTTATGAGGTCAACGTGATCTCCGGCGTGCGCCTGTCCCGGCATTACGTGCCGGACATGGTCAAACAGGGCTGGGGTCGGGTGATCTTCCTGTCCTCGGAATCCGGGGTCGCGATCCCGGCCGACATGCTCAATTATGGCGTGACCAAAAGCGCCAACCTGGCGGTGTCCCATGGTCTGGCCAAACGGCTGGCGGGCACGGGCGTAACGGTCAACGCGATCCTGCCTGGCCCGACGCTGACCGATGGCCTGGAGCAGATGCTTAAGGACGCCACCGCCAAATCGGGGCGAAGTGTCCGGGAAGAAGCCGACGCGTTCGTGCGCAAGGCCCGGCCGACGTCGATCATCCAGCGCGTGGCGGATGTCGAGGAAGTTGCCAACCTGGTGGCTTATATTGCCTCGCCGTTGTCCTCGGCCACGACGGGTGCGGCGTTGCGGGTCGACGGCGGTGTTGTCGACAGCATGGCGATCTGAACCTTATTGATTGAGAGAGAACATCACATGGCAACTGCATCAGCGTTTATTGATATCCCGGCGTCGGCCGACGAGGTTTGGCAATTGATCGGCGGCTTTAACTCGCTGCCGGACTGGCTGCCGTTTATCCCGAAAAGCGAGCTGAGTGAAGGCGGGCGGGTGCGTAGCCTGCAAACGGCGGATGGGGCGGTGGTGGTTGAGCGGCTTGAGTCCTTCGACAACGCAGCGAAAACCTATAGCTACTCGATCCTGCAGGCGCCGTTTCCGGCTACTGACTACCTGGCGACTATCAGCGTGGAAGCACAGGGGCAGGGCGCGCGAGTGACCTGGTCGGGGCGGTTTACGCCGGTTGGGGTGAGCGAGACAGAGGTTGAGGCGTTGTTTGCCGGTATTTATCAGGGCGGTCTCGAGGCCCTTCGAGCCAACTACCCAACCTGATAGACACAGTAGATCCCCTGTGGGAGCGAGCCTGCTCGCGAAGGCGCCGTGTCAGACAACATCAGTGTTGACTGGGAGGCAGCCTTCGCGAGCAGGCTCGCTCCCACAGGGGGGGATGCGTCGGTTCAGGGGATTCGGGTCAGGTCTGTGGAATCAGATCCTGCCCGCAATCGAGCAATAGTTTCGCCCCACCGAGTTCACTGGTGCCCACCTCAAGCGTAAACCCATGCAGGCTGACAATCGCCGCCACGATCGACAGCCCTAGCCCGAACCCGCTTTGCTGACTGCCACCCTCGGCGCGATAGAAGCGCTGGAACACCGCTACCTGTTCGCTCTCGGGTATTCCGGGCCCGGAGTCGAGCACTTCAATCCGCGTATGTCCCCCTTCATTGACCCCACGCAAAATCACCTCGCCACCCGGCGGCGTAAATTTGATCGAGTTGCTCAGCAAATTCGCCACCGCTTCGAATAGCAACGCGCGGTCGCCATTCAGTGGCGGCAAGACGTCAGGCAGTTGCAGCTTGAAAACCAGTTCACCTTCTTCCGCCAACGGCAGATAAAAGTCGTGCAGCTCTTGCAACAACGGCACCGGATCCAACTGCACAAAACCCGAACGCCGCTGACGATCCTCCAGCTCGGAAATCCGCAGCAACCCTCGAAAGCGCGCCATCAAGGTGTCCGCTTCACCGAGCACCGAGTCCAGTTGCACAGCCAGCGTCGAACCCTCGTCAGCCTGCTGCTGAATCCGGTACAGCTGCGCCCGCAGGCGGGTCAGCGGTGTGCGCAGGTCGTGGGCGATGTTGTCGCAGACGCCCTTGACCTCGTTCATCAAGCGTTCGATTCGTTCGAGCATGGCGTTGACGATGGCGGCGAGCATGTCCAGTTCATCGCGGCGATTGGACAAGGGCAGACGCCGGGTCAGGTCGCCGGCGACGATGGCCTCGGCGCTGGCCTGAATCCCGCGTATTCGCCGCAGAGGCCGGCGGCGCAATAGGTGCCAACCGGCGATGCCCGGAAGGATCGTCAAGGTCACGCCCCAGAACAACGCGTGGAGGATGATCCGGGTGACGGCGAATAACGAGCCGTTGTCCCGCACCAGCACCAACCAGCGTCCGTCCTTGGTCTGGGTCGCCACCGCGTCGCAGCTGTCGGCGGGCAGGGTCGGGTCGTCGGAATCGGCGCAGTCGCTGAGCATGTGGATCTTGCCGTCCAGCGGCAGCCCTTCCGGAATCTGACGCAGAGCGCCGTTGAGGTAGCGATGCTGGTTATCGAACAGGCCATAGGCGTCGATGCCGCGAATGTCGAAGGTCATGCTGACGGCGAGGGCGTCCACCAGTTGGTCACCCGAAAAGCGTGAAAACAGATGCTGACGTTGCATCAGCGAGTGTTTGGCCAGGTTGTCCAGATAAGCGGAAACATCGTAGTACATGACCCCCATGAGAATCCCGCTCCAGATCACGAACAGCGAACTGTAGAGCGCCAGCAAACGGCTGCTGGAAGAGCGCCAGCCGTTAGAGGGGTTCGGCAATGACATAACCCGAGCCTCGCACGGTCCGAATCAGTGGGACATTGCCTGGCGGGTCGATCTTCTTGCGCAGTCGGCCGATGTGCACGTCGATCAGGTTGGTGCCGGGATCGAAGTGGTAACCCCAGACCTCTTCGAAAATCATCATCCGCGACAGAATCTGCCCGGTGTTGCGCATCAGGAATTCCAGCAACTTGTATTCGGTGGGCAACAGCGTCAGCAAATGACCGTCGCGGCTGGCTTCATGGCTGATCAGGTTCAATTCCAGATCCGCCACCCGCAGCGTGGTCGCCTGGGCGGTCACGGTGTTCTGGCGGCGCAGCAGGACTTCGACCCGGGCGGCCATTTCATCGGTGGCGAACGGTTTGGTCAGGTAATCATCACCGCCCGCGCGCAAGCCGCGCACCCGCTCATCGACGTCGGAGAGGGCGCTGATCATCAGGATCGGCGTGGCCACGCCCATGGTCCGCAACGTGGTGACAATCGCCAGACCATCGAGCTCGGGCAGCATGCGATCAAGAGTGATCAAGTCGTAGTTGCCGCTGACCGCGCGCGCCAGACCTTCGCGGCCGTTGTCGACCCAATCCACATCGAGGCCGTGGCTGCTCAGTTCGGCGACGATTTCCCGGGCAGTCACGGCGTCGTCTTCGATGGTCAAGATGCGGGTCATAGGGCGGGCCTGATTAGGAGTACTCAACGTTGAGCGGCATTTTGCCAAGAAATGATGGCAGGCTTTCTAAATAAAACTTCATGTGAAACGAAAAGATCGCAGCCTGCGGCAGCTCCTACATTTAAAACGCGATCCCCTATAGGCGCTGCCGCAGGCTGCGATCTTTTGATCTTTCCATTAAAAAACAGCGTTTCTGATCAATGCATAAAACCCGCCGCTACAGACAGTTCCTTGCAAAATGCATGGAGATTGGAAGTTCAAACTTTATAACTTATTGAAAACCAGAGACTTATTTAAAGTTGGCGACTGGCACGGTGACTGCACTTCCTCCGTTGAAGAGTTGTAACACCATCCTTCCTGCCTGGAGCGATATAACAATGAATAGGTCCTCTGATGGTTTCTATCCTGCCTTCGAAGAAACGAGCACGCTCTCTGGCGTGTCCTGGGGGGCAATCTTCGCGGGGGCCGCCGCGGCGGCGGCGTTGTCGTTGATTCTCGTGTTGCTCGGCGTTGGCCTGGGTTTTTCGGCGGTGTCGCCGTGGGCCAATGAAGGCGTGAGCGCCAAGGGCCTGGGCATTTCAACGATTGTCTGGCTGGCGGTTACCCAAATCGTCGCTTCCGGGCTTGGCGGTTACATCGCCGGTCGTCTGCGGGTGAAGTGGGCGTACATGCACGGTGACGAGGTGTACTTCCGCGACACTGCCCATGGCTTTTTGGCCTGGTGCGTGGCGACGCTGGTGACAGCGACATTGGTCGTCGGCTCGGTCAGCAGCATTGTCAGCGGTGGCGTGCAAGCCGGGGCGAGTGTGGTCGGTGGCGCCGCGAGTGCCGCGACTCAGGCGGCGGGTACCGCGGCCGGCAAGATCGACAGTGATCAGTACGGTTACTTCGTCGACAGCCTGTTCCGCGATGATCGCCCGACTGCTGTCAGTGATGACGCCGTTCATGGCACCGTGACGCGCATCTTCGTGCGCAGCCTGAGCAACGGCGGTCAACTGGCTGCCGAAGATCGCACCTACCTGGCGCAATTGGTCGCCCAACGGACCAACCTCACTCAAGCGGACGCTGAACGTCGCGTCGATGAAGTCTATGCCCGCACGCAAAAAGCCGTGGCCGACGCCAAACTCGCCGCCCAACAAGCGGCTGACACCGCCGCCAAAGTCGCTGCCTGGACTTCGCTGTGGATGTTCATCGCGCTGCTGATCGGTGCGTTTTTCGCCAGCCTCGCGGCAACCTTTGGCGGCCGTCGTCGGGATGCCGTGGTGTATCTGGAAACCGACGAATACGTGACCACCACTCCACTGCCTGTTCGCTAACCCAGGAGAACCCTCATGCGCTCACTACTGCTGTTCTTTCTCGGCGTACCGATCCCGATCATTATCCTGATCGCCCTGTTCATGCACTGACTTACGCTGGGGCACATGCCTCTGCCGCTTCTGCCTTGGGTAGAAGCGGCGTTTTTGTTTGAGCGTCCGAGATTTACATTGATGTTGAGTGTCAGTCCGCAATTCGCGAGCAGGCTCGCTCCCACAGTTGACCGCGTTTCACCTGTGGGAGCGAGCCTGCTCGCGAAGGAGCCGGATCAGGCACAACAATCCATCTACTCGATCGGCGTACTGACAAATTCCTCAAGCCCTTCGGCATACGCCGTAAACGCACTGAGCTGTGGAAACTGATTCACATCCACCTGATCCGGCACCACCAGATGGGTGAAACTCCACGACACCGCCAACGTAATTCCGTCTTGAGCAATCGACCCATCAGTCTTCAGCGGCTGCATTTCCAGCTCCCGCTCCAGCGCCGAATAGGCGGCTGCCAATTGTCCTTCGACCCGCTCCACCCACGGTTCAAATTGAATATCCGCCGGCCGCAGGTTGCGTTCGTAGTAGAGCTGCACGGACTTTTCGCACGCCGCCAGCCCCAGGCCGATCAGGCGCAACGAGCGCAGGCGTTGATCGAGATCGTCGGGCATCAGGCTGTTGCCAGGACCGGCCAAGGCTTCCAGGTAGTCGATGATCAGCGTCGAGTCGATCAACACCTCGCCGTCGTCGAGCACCAGGGTGGGCGCTTTGACCACCGGGTTGATCTGCTGGAATTGCTCGAAATGCCGGAACACCGAAACCGACTGGTGTTCCAGCGGGATGCCAAGGCGTTTGGCGGAGATGGCGACGCGCCGCACGTAGGGTGAATCCAGCATGCCGATCAGCTTCATTGAACCGCTCCTTCAGATGTCCATTTCGGGATGGACAACCTTAGTTTAGCTTCAGCGAGCTGCAAACGGCGTGGGCGCTAATCTTCGAAGCCGACCTGTTCGTGAATCTCATCGACCTTCAATTCCAGCCGATACGCCACGGCGATAAACAGCGCCTGGCACAGGCACAGCGTCGCACTCAACGAACGGAAAGCAAACGAGCTGCCTTCGTTGACCAGCAGCACGGTGTTGGCGCGTTTTGCCAGAGGCGAGAGGTTGCTGTCGGTGATGATCAGGGTTTTTGCCTGATGGTGCTGGGCGATGCGCAGGCAGTGCTGGGTTTCCTTGCCGTAGGGCGTGAAGCTGATGGCAATCACCAGGTCATTGGCGCGCACGCTGCGCATCTGCTCGCGGTAGCTGCCGCCGAGCCCCGAGACCAGATGGATGCGCTTGTTGGTGTGCTGCAGGTTGTAAACCAGGTAGTCGGCTACCGCGAACGAGCGGCGCACCCCGACCACGTAGATGTTGTCGGCGTTCACCACCAGGTCGACGGCCTTGTCGAAGGCCTGATCATCGAGTTCCAGCCCCAGTCGTTCGATGCCCGACAGGGTCGCATTGATGCACTCGCGCGCCAGGTCGCCGCCGCTGGCCTTCTGCGACTTGTTGGCGATCATGCTGCGAATGCGCTGCTGGTAGTTCTGAACCGGCGTGGTCTTGTGCGTATACGCCTCGCGGAACAGCGCCTGCATTTCGCTGAAGCCACTGAAGCCGAAACGCTGGGAGAACCGCACGATCGCCGAGGGGTGCACTTCGCACTCGCGGGCGATGTCGCTGATGCGGTCGACCATGATCCGGTCGCTCTGCTGGCTCATGTAACTGGCGATGCGCTTGAGCTGGCGCGGCAGGCTTTCGTACTCGTTGGTGATTAGCTGCAGCAGACGCTCGGCATTGATCGGGGGGCTGGCGAGATCGCTGTCGGGCGTGCTCTCGGTCGTCGCCGGCTGATCGGTGCGGGTCATAAGGAATCCTTCTGGCTTGTTCTTATAGGGAGGACAGATGGCGTCATCCCCTGACAATAGGTTGGCTGTGCGCAGTCTACAGGGTAGGCCGGAATAAAATCTTGAGCTTGCGGTCAGTGTGAGGGGTGCTGAAACGATGCACTGCCTCTGGAACGCTTGTACCCAAGTTTATTGGAAAAAATGTTCCACGTAAAAAATATTTAGAATAATTATTGATTGTTCGGTCCCGGACGTTTTAGTCTGCATCCACCAAGCGTGTTCGGCGCGGTCATCGCCCCGAACGCAGGCTGATAAAAATAACAGGAGCCAACATGGGCCAGACTCGTTTTGCCAGTGGGCGTCAATTGGAACTGATTTGCCTGGGGCGCCTTGGCGTCGACCTCTATGCGCAGCAAGTCGGAGCGCGGTTGGAAGATGTTTCAAGCTTCGCCAAATACCTCGGTGGATCGTCCGCCAACATCGCTTTCGGCACGGCTCGGTTGGGTCTGAAGTCGGCGATGCTGAGCCGGGTAGGGGACGACCACATGGGCCGCTTTCTCGTTGAATCCCTGACCCGCGAAGGTTGCGATGTCAGCGGCATCAAGGTCGATCCGGAACGCCTGACCGCTATGGTCCTGCTGGGCCTCAAGGATCGCGAAACCTTTCCTTTGGTCTTCTACCGCGAAAACTGCGCCGACATGGCGCTGCGGGCCGAAGACATCAGTGAAGCCTTCATCGCTTCCAGTAAAGCCTTGCTGATCACCGGCACCCATTTCTCCACCGACGGCGTCTACAAGGCGAGCATCCAGGCGCTGGATTACGCCGAGAAGCACAACGTCAAACGGGTGCTGGACATCGACTATCGTCCGGTACTCTGGGGCCTGGCTGGCAAGGCGGACGGCGAGACCCGGTTCGTCGCCGACCAGAACGTCAGCCAGCATGTGCAGAAAATCCTCCCGCGTTTCGACCTGATCGTTGGCACTGAAGAAGAGTTTTTGATTGCCGGCGGCTCCGAGGATTTGCTCACGGCGCTGGGCAATGTGCGGCGCCTGAGCGCGGCGACCCTGGTGGTCAAGCTCGGCCCGCAGGGCTGCACGGTGATTCACGGGGTGATCCCGGCACGTCTTGAAGACGGCGCCATTTTCCCCGGCGTTCGGGTGGAAGTGTTGAATGTGCTGGGGGCCGGCGATGCCTTCATGTCCGGCTTCCTCGCCGGGTGGCTGGTTGATGCGAGCGACGAGCGCTGCTGCCAGTTGGCCAATGCCTGTGGCGGTCTGGTGGTGTCGCGCCATGCCTGCGCCCCGGCCATGCCGACCCGCGCCGAACTCGACTATCTGTTTAACAGTCCGGTGCCGATTACCCGGCCGGATCAGGACGCGGTGTTGCAGCGTCTGCATCAGGTCAGCGTGCCGCGCAAACAGTGGAAGCAGCTGTTCATTTTTGCCTTCGACCATCGCGGGCAACTGGTGGAACTGGCGCACAAGGGCGGTCGCGACCTGAACGCCATCGGCGAACTCAAGCAACTGTTTATCAAGGCTGTGGAACGGGTCGAAGCCGATTTGCGTGAGCAGGGCATCGAGGCCGATGTCGGGCTGCTGGCCGATCAACGCTTCGGTCAGGACTCGCTGAGCGCCGCCACCGGTCGCGGCTGGTGGGTGGCGCGTCCGGTGGAAGTGCAAGGCTCGCGGCCATTGGCCTTCGAACATGGTCGCTCCATCGGCAGCAACCTGATCGCCTGGCCGCAGGAACAAATCATCAAGTGCCTGGTGCAATTCCACCCCGACGACGAGCCGTTGCTGCGACTGGAACAGGAAGCGCAGATCAAGGGTTTGTATCAGGCATCCCAGGTCAGCGGTCATGAGCTGCTGCTGGAAATCATTCCGCCCAAGGATCACCCGTCGACCCATCCGGACGTGTTGTATCGCGCGCTCAAACGCCTCTACAACCTGGGCATTTACCCGGCGTGGTGGAAGATCGAAGCGCAGAGCGCCGAGGAGTGGAAGCTACTCGACGAGCTGATTCAGGAACGTGATCCGTACTGCCGAGGCGTGGTGCTGTTGGGCCTCAATGCACCGGCAGCGGCACTGGCCGAAGGGTTTCAACAGGCCAGCCAGAGCCAGACTTGCCGCGGTTTCGCCGTGGGCCGGACGATTTTTCAAGAACCGAGCCGCGCGTGGATGGCCGGTGAAATCGATGATGAAGCGCTGATCCGTCAGGTGCAGGGCACGTTCGTCGAACTGATCGATGCCTGGCGCAGTGCCCGCGCCTGAAGAAACACCGAGGGACCCTGTGGGAGCGAGCCTGCTCGCGAAAGCTGACTGACAGTCAACATTTATGGCGCCTGACACACCGCCTTCGCGAGCAGGCTCGCTCCCACAAGGGTTCCGTGCCGGTCTTACTGATTTGTGTAAAACAATAAAAGGTGCAGCCATGCCCGCTATTCGAATTGGCATCAACCCGATCTCCTGGAGCAACGACGACCTGCCGTCCCTCGGTGGCGAGACGCCGCTGAGCACCGCCCTGAGTGAAGGCAAGGAAATCGGCTACGAAGGTTTCGAACTCAACGGCAAGTTCCCCAAGAACGCCAAAGGCGTCGGTGACGTGCTGCGGCCTTACGACCTGGCGCTGGTGTCCGGCTGGTATTCCAGCCGTCTGGCCCGCCGCTCGGTGGCCGAAGAAATCGACGCCATCAGCAGCCATGTCGAGCTGTTGGCGAAGAACGGCGCCAAGGTGCTGGTGTACGGTGAAGTCGCTGACTCCATTCAAGGCCAGCGTATTCCGCTGGTGGAGCGCCCGCGTTTCCACACCGAACACGCCTGGCAGGAATACGCCGACAAGCTCACTGAGCTGGCGCGTTTCACCTTGACCCAGGGCGTACGCCTGGCCTACCACCACCACATGGGCGCCTACGTCGAATCCCCGGCCGACATCGACAAGTTGATGGCGTTGACCGGCAGCGAAGTCGGCCTGCTGTTCGACTCGGGCCATTGCTACATGGGTGGCGGCGAACCGTTGCAGGTGCTGCGCAAACATATCGAGCGCATCTGTCACGTGCATTTCAAGGACGTGCGCAAACCGGTGGTGCAACTGGCCCGCAACAATCTGTGGAGCTTTCCGGACTGCATCATCAACGGCACGTTCACCGTGCCCGGCGATGGCGACATCGATTTCGGCGCCTTGCTCGACGTGCTGCTGGCGGCCGATTACCACGGCTGGCTGGTGGTCGAAGCCGAGCAGGACCCAGCGGTGGCGCCGAGTTACGTCTACGCCAAAAAAGGCTACGACACCTTGCGCACGCTGCTCGACGAGAGGACTAAATGATGAGCCTGCTGGTCAAAAGCAATGCCCGTGGCCGGACCATGGTCGAGCTGGGTAAAGGTGAGCTGGAATACGTCGGCTTCGCCGCTTACCGCTTGAGCCTGGGCGAAACTTTGCCGGTGTCGGCCGGTGATAAAGAACTGTGCCTGGTGCTGCTCAGCGGTCGAGTCAGCATCAAGGGCGAAGCGCCGGGGCAGGGCGCGTTCGACTGGGACAACATCGGCGATCGCCAGTCGGTGTTCGAAGACAAATCCCCCTTCGCCGCTTACCTGCCGCCGGGCAGTCAGGCGCAAGTGGTCGCGCTCAGCGATGTGCAAATCGCTGTGTGCGCCGCGCCCGGTTCAGCGAGCAACGGCCTCGGCCCACGGTTGATCAAACCCGACAGCATGAAGCGCAGCGTGCGCGGCAAAGGCGCCAACACCCGTTACGTCTGCGACATCCTGCCGGACACCGAGCCGGCCCATTCATTGCTGGTGGTGGAAGTACGCACACCGTCGGGTCACTCGTCGAGCTACCCGCCGCACAAGCACGATACCGACGATTTGCCGCACCAGAGTTTTCTCGAAGAAACCTATTACCACCAGATCAACCCGCCCCAGGGCTTCGTGTTCCAGCGGGTGTACACCGACGATCGCAGCATCGATCAGGCCATGGCCGTGGAAAACAGCGACCTCGTGGTCGTGCCCAAGGGCTATCACCCGGTCAGCGTGCCGTACGGCTACGAGTCGTACTACCTGAACGTGATGGCCGGCCCGAAACGTGTCTGGCAGTTCCATAACGATCCGCAGCACAGTTGGCTGCTTGATCTCTGAACTAAAAAGCCTGAATTCCAACCTCTGCACGGAGAACACGATCAATGAGCAACGCCCCGGTCATTGGCCATTACATCCACGGTCAAGTGCAAGACAGCAGCAGCGAACGGTTCAGCAACGTCTTCAACCCGGCCACCGGCAGCGTCCAGGCGCGCGTCGGGCTGGCCAGCCAGAAGACCGTAGACGAAGCCGTCGCCTCGGCCCTGAAAGCCTTTCCAGCCTGGTCCGAACAATCGTCCCTACGCCGTTCGCGGGTGATGTTCAAGTTCAAGGAATTGCTCGACCAACATCACGATGAACTGGCAGAAATCATCTGCCGCGAACACGGCAAGGTGTTTTCGGACGCCAAGGGCGAAGTCACCCGGGGCATCGAAATCGTCGAGTACGCCTGCGGTGCGCCGAACCTGCTGAAAACCGAGTTCAGCGACAACATCGGCGGCGGCATTGATAACTGGAACCTGCGTCAGCCGCTGGGCGTGTGTGCCGGCGTCACGCCGTTCAACTTCCCGGTGATGGTGCCGCTGTGGATGATCCCGCTGGCGCTGATCACCGGTAACTGCTTCATCCTCAAGCCGTCCGAGCGTGATCCGTCCGCCAGTTTGCTGATGGCCCGCCTGCTCAGCGAAGCCGGTTTGCCGGACGGCGTGTTCAACGTGGTTCAGGGCGACAAGACCGCGGTCGACGCGTTGCTGCAACACCCGGACATCGAGGCGATTTCCTTTGTCGGCTCGACGCCGATTGCCGAGTACATCCACCAGCAAGCCACCTCGCGCGGCAAGCGTGTGCAGGCGCTGGGTGGGGCGAAGAATCACATGATCGTCATGCCCGACGCGGATCTGGATCAAGCGGCGGATGCCTTGATCGGCGCGGCTTACGGCTCGGCCGGCGAGCGCTGCATGGCGATTTCGATTGCCGTGGCGGTGGGCGATGTCGGCGACCAGCTGATTGCCAAACTGCTGCCGCGTATCGATCAACTGAAAGTTGGCAACGGCCTGAAGGGCGACAGCGACATGGGGCCGCTGGTGACCGCCGAGCACAAGGCCAAAGTCGAAGGTTTCATCGACGAAGGCGTGGCCCAGGGCGCGCAACTGATCGTTGATGGCCGTCACTTCAAGGTGCCGGGCGCCGAAAACGGCTTCTTCGTCGGCGCGACGCTGTTCGACAATGTCACGACCGAGATGAGCATCTACCAGCAGGAAATTTTCGGCCCGGTGCTAGGCATCGTTCGGGTGCCGGACTTCGCCAGCGCCGTCGCGTTGATCAACGCCCACGAGTTCGGCAACGGCGTGTCCTGTTTCACCCGCGACGGCGGCATCGCCCGTGCCTTCGCGCGCACGATCAAAGTCGGCATGGTTGGCATCAACGTGCCGATTCCGGTGCCGATGGCCTGGCATTCCTTCGGTGGCTGGAAGCGCTCGCTGTTCGGCGATCACCACGCTTACGGCGAAGAAGGCATCCGCTTCTACAGCCGCTACAAAAGCGTGATGCAGCGCTGGCCTGACAGCATTGCCAAGGGCCCTGAATTCAGCATGCCGACGGCCAACTAATTCACCTGTGCGGAGAACAACAATAATGAGCAAACCCCTGCGTTTCGCCCTGAACCGTATGGTCGCCCCCCGTTTGTCCCTGCCGGCGTTCATCGAATTGGCGGTGACCCTCAAGGCCGACGCCATCGAAATTCGCAATGACCTTAAAGGCGTCGAGATCGAAGACGGCACCGCCCCCGAGCGCGTCCGTGAGTTGTGTGCCGCCCAAGGCATTACCGTGCTGTCGATCAACGCGCTGTATCCGTTTGATGTGTGGAATGACGAGCGCCGTGCACACGCCTTGAAGCTGGCCGCTTACGCCCGTGATTGCGGCGCTCAAGGGTTGGTCATGTGCCCGCTCAACGACCGTGCCGACCCGCGTAACGAAGCCGCCCGTGCTTCAGGTTTGCGCACGGCGTTGACTGAACTGGCGCCGATCCTGCGCGAACACGGCATTCTCGGTTTCATCGAACCGCTGGGTTTCGAAGAGTGCTCGCTGCGCCGCAAGCGCACGGCGGTGGACGCGATCAAGGCCATCGGCGGGCTCGATGTGTTCCGTCTGGTTCACGACACCTTTCACCATCACCTGGCCAGCGAACATGAATTTTTCCCCGAGCTGACCGGGTTGGTGCACATCTCCGGCGTCGAGGATGCCGAGGCACCGTTGGCGACTATCCGCGACGGTCACCGCGTGCTGGTGGGCGAGGGCGACATCCTCGGTAACGCGGCGCAAATCGACACCTTGCTCAGCAGCGGTTACAGCGGCTACCTGTCGTTCGAACCGTTTGCCGACAGCGTCCATGGCCTGGCGGACATCCAGCAGGCGATCGGCGCGAGCATGGATCACCTGCAAAAATCTTTGGCCTGACAACGGTTTCGGGCTGATGGAGATCAACTGTGGGAGCGAGCCTGCTCGCGATGATGGCGGCACATTCAACATTGATATCGCCTGACGCACCGCAATCGCGAGCAGGCTCGCTCCCACAAGGGTTTCTTCGTTTATTGAAGGATCGGTTATGACCACAACACGACTGACCATGGCCCAGGCCCTGGTGAAATTCCTCGATAACCAGTACATCGAGGTCGATGGGGTTCAAAGCAAATTCGTCGCCGGGATCTTTACTATTTTCGGCCACGGCAACGTGCTGGGCCTGGGCCAGGCCCTGGAGCAGGACAGTGGCGACCTGATCGTCCATCAGGGCCGTAACGAGCAAGGCATGGCCCACGCGGCCATCGGTTTTGCCAAGCAACACTTGCGGCGCAAGATCTACGCCTGTTCCTCATCGGTAGGCCCGGGTGCGGCGAACATGCTGACGGCCGCTGCGACGGCGACTGCCAACCGCATTCCCTTGCTGCTGTTGCCAGGCGACGTTTACGCCTGCCGCCAGCCGGACCCGGTGCTGCAACAGATCGAGCAATTCCACGACCTGAGCATCAGCACCAACGACGCGTTCAAGGCCGTGAGCAAATACTGGGACCGCATCAACCGTCCCGAGCAACTCATGACGGCTGCGATCCACGCCATGCGCGTGCTCACCGACCCTGCCGAAACCGGCGCGGTGACCCTGGCCTTGCCACAAGATGTGCAGGCCGAGGCCTACGACTACCCCGATTACTTCCTGCAAAAACGCGTGCACCGCATCGAGCGTCGTCCGGCGACTGAAGCGATGCTCGGTGATGCGCTGGCGCTGTTCAAAGGCAAGCACAAGCCGCTGATCATTTGTGGTGGCGGGGTTCGTTACTCCGGCGCCAATGCGGCATTGCAGGCCTTTGCCGAGCGCTTCGACATTCCTTTCGCCGAAACCCAGGCCGGCAAGAGTGCGGTGGTGTCCAGTCACCCGCTGAACGTTGGCGGGATTGGTGAAACCGGCTGTCTGGCGGCGAATCTGTTGGCCAGGGACGCGGATCTGATCATCGGTGTCGGCACCCGCTACAGCGATTTCACCACCGCGTCGAAATCCCTGTTCCAGCATCCGGACGTGCAATTCCTCAATCTGAACATCAGCCCCTGCGATGCCCTGAAGATCGACGGCGTGCAACTGCTGGCGGACGCCAAAGCCGGCTTGCAAGCCTTGGCTGAAGCTTTGGGTGATTACCGTTCTGCGTGGGGCGATCAACCGCGTCAGGCCAAGGCGCAACTGGACGAGGAAGTTGACCGTATCTATCAGGTCGAATACCAGAGCAAAGACTTCATCCCGGAAATCAACGACCACATGGACCCGGCGGTGCTGCGCGAATTCATCGAGCTGACCGGTTCCTGCCTGACCCAGAGCCGCGTGCTCGGCGTGCTCAACGAAACCCTGGCCGATGACGCGGTGATCGTCGCCGCTGCCGGCAGCTTGCCCGGTGACTTGCAGCGCAGTTGGCGCAGCAAGGGGGTGAACACCTATCACGTCGAGTACGGTTATTCCTGCATGGGTTACGAGGTCAACGCCGCACTGGGCGTGAAACTCGCCGAGCCGGATCGCGAGGTCTATGCGCTGGTCGGTGACGGCTCCTACATGATGCTGCACTCGGAGCTGGCGACCTCGATTCAGGAGCGACGCAAGATCAACGTGGTGCTGCTCGACAACATGACCTTCGGTTGCATCAACAATTTGCAGATGGAACACGGCATGGACAGCTTTGGCACCGAGTTCCGTTTCCGCAACCCGGAAACCGGCAAGCTCGACGGCGGGTTCGTGCCGGTGGATTTCGCCATGAGCGCGGCGGCTTATGGCTGCAAAACCTACAAAGTGAACACGGTCGAAGAACTGAACGCGGCATTGGCCGATGCGCGATTGCAGACCGTTTCGACGCTGATCGACATCAAGGTTCTGCCCAAAACCATGATTCACAAATACCTGTCGTGGTGGCGGGTCGGTGTGGCGCAAGTCTCCACCAGCGCCCGGACCGATGCGGTGGCCAAGACCCTGAATGAACGACTGGCCAAGGCCCGTCAGTACTGATTGCCCTGAACGAACAACAACAAATCTAGGAGTCATTAAATGTCTTTGAAGCTTGGAGTCATCGGTACCGGGGCCATCGGCCAGGATCACATCCGTCGTTGCAGCCAGACCTTGCTTAACAGCCAGGTGGTCGCGGTCACCGACATCAATTTGCAACAAGCAGCGAACGTGGTTTCCGACCTGAAACTGACCGCCGAGGTCTATCCCGACGGCCACGCGCTGATCAAGGCGCCCGAGGTCGAAGCGATCCTCGTCACCTCTTGGGGCCCGAGCCACGAAGAGTTTGTGCTGGCCGCGATTGCCGCCGGCAAACCGGTGTTCTGCGAGAAACCGCTGGCAGTCACCGCTGAAGGCTGCCGCAAAATCGTCGAGGCCGAAGTGGCCCACGGCAAGCGCCTGGTGCAGGTCGGCTTCATGCGTCCGTATGACGAAGGTTATCGGGCGCTGAAAGCCGTGATCGACAGCGGTCAGATTGGTGAGCCATTGATGTTGCACTGCGCGCACCGCAACCCGACCGTGGGTGAAAACTACAAGACCGACATGGCGATCACCGACACGCTGATCCATGAACTGGACGTGTTGCGCTGGTTGCTCGACGACGATTACGTGTCGGTGCAAGTGGTGTTCCCGCGCAAGAGCAGCAAGGCGCTTGCGCATTTGAAAGACCCGCAGATCGTGCTGCTGGAAACCGCCAAGGGCACGCGCATCGACGTGGAAGTGTTCGTTAACTGCCAATACGGCTACGACATCCAGTGCGAAGTGGTGGGGGAGACCGGCATCGCCAAACTGCCCGAGCCGTCGCAGGTTCAGTTGCGCAGCGGGGCGAAGTTGTCCAACGCGATTCTGATGGACTGGAAGGATCGCTTCATCGCGGCGTACGACGTCGAGTTGCAGGCGTTCATTGATGGCGTGCGGGCCGGGCAGGTGGGTGGGCCTTCGGCATGGGACGGGTTTGCGGCGGCGGTGGCGGCGGATGCCTGCATCGAAGCGCAGAACAGCGGGGCGATCGTCAAAGTCGGTTTGCCTGAGCGCCCTCGGTTCTATGGTTGAGTTCGAAAGTATTTCAAGTTTGAGATCGCCCCCTCACCCCAACCCTCCCGAAACGTCGGACCGCCCCAGAGGGGAGAGGGGGCTGATCTCCATGGTTCTTGAAGTTTGCATTCGACTCGGACTCTCAGGTCGAAGTACCTCTATAAACACCTCGGTCGGCTCCCTCTCCCCCCTGGGGAGAGGGTTGGGGTGAGGGGTGGCCCTTCCGGCCAGAGAGAATCATCAAGGAGAAAGAAATGCGCATTGCACTAGACCCCTACATGTACCGCACCCTGTCCCTGGGCAAGATGGTCGATAAGGTCGCCGAGCTAGGTTACGAACACATCGAACTCTCACCGCGGGAAGATTTCCTGCCGTTCTACAAAGCTCCGCGGGTCGACAAGGCGCGGATCAAGGAAATTCGCAAAGCCCTGAGCGACACCGGGGTCAAACTGTCTTCCTTATTACCGATGTACCACTGGGCCGCCGCCGACGAAGGCCTGCGTGTTGCCGCCGTGCGCAACTGGAAACGGGCGATTCAGATTGCCGTGGAGATGGACTGCGAGCTGGTCAACACCGAGTTCACCGGTCAGTCAGACAACCCGCTGGTCTGTGAGAACCAGTTCATGCGCTCCATGGACGAGTTGATCCCGGAGTTCGAACGCGAAGGTATCAAGCTGGATATCCAGGCGCACCCTTACGACTTTTGCGAACGCAACAACGAGTCGGTGGACATCATTCGTGGTCTGGATCGTGAGTGGATCAACTACCTCTACGCCGCGCCGCACACCTTCTTCTATGACGACGGCAAAGGCGATATCGCTTCGATGCTCAAGTATGCCGGCTCGAAGCTGAGCCACCTGATCATCGCCGATACCTACAACCACAAGGCTTCTTCCGGGTTGCGCTACATCGTCAACCCGCCGGGTGTCGTCGCCACCGTGCACCAGCATCTGGACATCGGTCAGGGCGAAGTCGATTGGGACGCGTTTTTCGGCACCTTGCGCGAGATTCAGTTCGACGGCATCGCCACGGTCTCGGTGTTTGCCTGGGAAGACCGGCCGGATGAATCCAACCGGATGATGCTCGAACGCGTCAAAAGCGAACTCTGCCGCTAAGGCCTGCACAAAACCCTGTGGGAGCGAGCCTGCTCGCGAAGGCGGCAGCACAGTCAATATTGATGTCGCCTGACACGCCGCTTTCGCGAGCAGGCTCGCTCCCACAAGGGCCGTGTGTATCCAGTGAGCGGTTTACATAACAATAAGAAGGAATGCACACATGCGTATCGGACTTGTCGGTTACGGCCATGGCGGCCGGTTTTTCCATGCTCCGCTGATCAGCAGTTTGCCGGCGGCGAAGTTCGTGGGTGTGGTCACTCGTTCACCGGAACGCCGACTGTTGCTGGCGGCAGAACACCCCGGTGTGCCAGCGTTCGACAGCATCGGCCAACTGGTGGAGGCCGGGATCGATGTGCTGGTAGTGTCCACTCCGCTCAAGGGCCGACCAGCGCTGGTGCTCGATGGCATCGAACACGGTGTGGCGGTGGTCAGCGACAAACCGTTCGCCGCTGATGCGCAGCAAGCCCAAACCCTGATCACCATGGCCGAGCGTCAGGGCGTGCAGCTCAGCGTCTATCAGAACCGGCGCTGGGACTCGGACTTCCTGACCGTGCGCAAACTCATCGAGTCCGGCGCGCTGGGCCAGATCACCCGTTTCGAATCGCGGATCGAGCGTTACTCACCACAGGCAGTGAACAACGGCAGTGGCGGCGGCTTCCTTCGCGACTTGGGCAGCCATCTGGTGGATCAGGCGTTGCTGTTGTTCGGCCCGGTGACCCGGGTCTACGCCGAACTGGATTACCTGGAAAAAGGCCAGGTCTTCGATAACGGCTTCTTTATGTCCCTGACCCATGCCAGTGGCGTGACCTCACACCTGGGCGGCAGTTGCCTGCAAAACACCCCCGGCCCGCGCTTTCGGGTGACCGGCACCCAAGGTTGTTACAGCGTCGATGGCCTGGACGGGCAAGAAGCATCGGCACTCGCCGGGCTCTCGCCGAAATCCGAAGGTGAGCGCTGGGGTGTTGAAGAGCATCGCCGCTGGGGCTGGTTCGAACAGGGTGAAGTGCGCGAGCGGGTTCCCTCCGAGCGCGGTTGCTGGAATCAGTTCTATTTACAGCTACAAGCCGCATTGCAGAGCGGTGGCCCACTGCCTGTGGATGCCCGTGATGCACTGGCGACCACCCGCGTGCTAGACGCTGCGCGACTGAGCTTCGAGCGGCATCAAGTGGTGGCATTGAGCCCGTTCGAAAGCCATGGAATAAAATCAGAATAAAATTCTAAAATGAGTTGATATAGAAATTATTTTCTAATAAAGTCATTTCCAGGTTGCCGACTATCAACGTCCAATCTCGCTCAAGCCAACCTTGAACGGGTGCAGGACGAACCAAAAACAAGAAACAAAAGCCAGGTACTGTCGATGAAAACCTTTAACGCTGCTTTGCATGTTTTACGCTCCGCTTCACACCTCTTTCGCGACCTGCCTCGCGTCTCGTTCCTTTTCTTTACCGGCTCCATTCCCCGCTTGCTCTGCGTTGAACGCAACGGCGCCCTGGTTTGCTGCATTCCAGGCGCTCCGATTGTCCGCTTGCCCCGTCACTGAAATCGTCACACCTCATCCATAAAACCAACAAGAATGTGGAGAAAGACTTTTCATGAAGACCAAGATCCGCTTCGCCTCACTTGCCTTGTCCCTGATGTTCGCCAGTGGCGCGGCGCTCGCCGATATGAAGATCGGCGTCAGCATGTCCCAATTCGATGACACCTGGCTGACCTACCTGCGCGAATCCATGGACAAGAAAGCCAAGTCCTATCCCGATGGCGTGCAGCTGCAATTCGAAGACGCCCGCAGCGACGTGGTCAAGCAGTTGAGTCAGGTCGAAAACTTCATCAGCCAGAAGGTCGATGCCATCGTGGTCAACCCGGTGGATACCGCCGCCACCCGTAAAATCACCGAAGCCGCCGTCAAGGCCGGCATCCCGCTGGTCTACGTCAACCGCCGTCCCGATGATCTGAAACTGCCCAAAGGCGTAGTGACTGTCGCCTCCAACGATCTGGAGGCCGGTGAAATGCAGATGCAGTACCTGGCCGAAAAAATGGGCGGCAAGGGCGACATCGTGATTCTGCTGGGCGACCTCGCGAACAACTCCACCACCAACCGCACCAAGGGCGTCAAAGACGTGCTGGCCAAATACCCGAACATCAAGATCGAGCAAGAGCAGACCGGGATCTGGTCACGGGATAAAGGCATGACCCTGGTCAACGACTGGCTGACCCAGGGCCGCAAGTTTGACGCGGTGGTGTCCAATAACGACGAAATGGCTATTGGTGCCGCGATGGCCTTGCAACAGGCTGGTGTCGACAAGGGCAGCGTATTGATCGCAGGTGTCGACGGTACGCCGGACGGCTTGAACGCGATCAAGAAAGGCAGCATGACGGTGTCGGTGTTCCAGGACGCCAAGGGTCAGGCGGACGGTTCGATCGACACCGCCGTGAAAATGGCCAAAAACGAGCCGGTTGAACAGGCCGTCTGGGTGCCATACCGCTTGATCACCCCGCAAAACGTCGACACGTTCAAATAGCCTGTCCGTTCAATAACAACAATAAACACGCAAGGTTGCGACCGCGACCTTGCTGATGGAGTACCTGATCATGTTCGCTTCAGCGACTGCTTCGAGCACCCCGTTGGTGGGTATCCAGCCAACTGCAACACCTGTCGATGAGCCGTACCTGCTGGAGATCATCAACGTCAGCAAGGGATTTCCCGGTGTGGTGGCCTTGTCCGATGTGCAGCTTCGGGTACGCCCCGGTTCCGTGCTGGCGCTGATGGGCGAAAACGGCGCCGGCAAATCTACTCTGATGAAAATCATTGCCGGCATCTATCAGCCGGACGCCGGTGAACTGCGCCTGAGGGGCAAACCGGTGGTCTTCGAAACGCCACTGGCTGCGCTCCAGGCCGGAATCGCGATGATCCACCAGGAACTCAACCTGATGCCGCACATGAGCATCGCCGAGAACATCTGGATCGGCCGTGAGCAGCTCAACGGTTTCCACATGATCGACCACCGTGAAATGCACCGCTGCACCGCGAAACTGCTGGAACGCCTGCGGATCAACCTCGATCCGGAAGAGCAGGTCGGCAACCTGAGCATCGCCGAACGGCAGATGGTCGAGATAGCCAAAGCGGTGTCCTATGATTCCGACATCCTGATCATGGATGAACCGACCTCGGCCATTACCGACAAAGAAGTCGCGCATCTGTTCTCGATCATTGCCGACCTCAAGAGTCAGGGCAAAGGCATCATCTACATCACCCACAAAATGAACGAAGTGTTCAGCATCGCCGATGAAGTGGCGGTGTTCCGTGACGGCGCCTACATCGGACTGCAGCGGGCCGACAGCATGGACGGCGACAGCCTGATTTCGATGATGGTCGGCCGCGAACTGAGCCAATTGTTCCCGGTGCGCGAGCAGCCGATCGGTGATCTGCTGCTGTCGGTGCGCGACCTTAAACTGGACGGTATTTTCAAGGATGTTTCCTTCGACCTGCACGCCGGCGAGATCCTCGGCATCGCCGGGTTGATGGGCTCGGGGCGGACCAACGTCGCCGAAGCGATATTCGGCATCACCCCGAGCGACGGTGGCGAGATTCGTCTCGACGGCGAGGTGGTGCGCATCAGCGATCCGCACATGGCGATCGAAAAGGGCTTCGCGTTACTGACCGAAGATCGCAAGCTCAGCGGCCTGTTCCCGTGCCTGTCGGTGCTGGAGAACATGGAAATGGCAGTGTTGCCGCATTACGCCGGCCACGGTTTCATCCAGCAAAAAGCCCTGCGCGCCTTGTGCGAAGACATGTGCAAGAAGCTGCGGGTGAAAACCCCGTCGCTGGAGCAGTGCATCGACACGCTGTCCGGCGGTAATCAGCAGAAAGCCTTGCTGGCGCGCTGGCTGATGACCAACCCACGGATCCTGATTCTCGACGAGCCGACCCGCGGTATCGACGTCGGCGCCAAGGCCGAGATCTACCGACTCATCTCCTACCTCGCCAGCGAAGGCATGGCGGTGATCATGATTTCCTCGGAACTGCCGGAAGTGCTCGGCATGAGCGACCGGGTGATGGTCATGCACGAGGGCGACCTGATGGGCACCCTCGACCGCAGCGAAGCGACCCAGGAACGAGTGATGCAATTGGCCTCGGGCATGTCCGCGGTTCACTAAGTCAAGGGCGGACGCAGTTTAGGGGTGAACAGGGATTCTGTGGCGAGGGGATTTATCCCCGTTGGGCTGCGAAGCGGCCCCAAAAGAATGGGACTGCTGCGCAGTCCAACGGGGCGGTGCGACGTTTCGCTAAATCCCCTCGCCACGAACAAGCTCCCTCACCACGAGCAAGCTTCCTCGCCACACAGATTTCTATTGAAGGGTGGGTTATGAACGCGATACTGGAAAACAAGCCAGCAACGGCACCGGTCAAGAGTCGCCGGCGCTTTCCGACCGAGTTGAGTATTTTCCTGGTGCTGATTGGCATCGGCCTGGTCTTTGAAGTATTTGGCTGGATCGTGCGCGACCAGAGCTTCCTGATGAACTCCCAGCGTTTGGTGCTGATGATTCTGCAGGTGTCGATCATCGGTCTGCTGGCGATCGGCGTGACCCAGGTCATCATCACCACCGGCATTGACCTGTCCTCCGGCTCGGTGCTGGCGCTGTCGGCGATGATCGCTGCCAGTCTGGCCCAGACCTCGGACTTCGCTCGGGCGGTGTTCCCCTCGCTGACTGACTTGCCAGTGTGGATCCCGGTGATTGCCGGGCTCGGGGTGGGACTGCTGGCAGGGGCGATCAACGGCAGCATCATTGCCATTACCGGTATCCCGCCATTCATTGCCACCCTCGGCATGATGGTCTCGGCTCGTGGCCTCGCGCGTTACTACACCGAAGGCCAACCGGTGAGCATGCTCTCGGATTCCTACACGGCGATCGGACACGGCGCGATGCCGGTGATCATTTTCCTGGTGGTCGCGGTGATCTTTCACATCGCCCTGCGTTACACGAAGTACGGCAAGTACACCTACGCCATCGGCGGCAACATGCAGGCGGCGCGTACCTCGGGGATCAACGTCAAGCGGCATCTGGTGATCGTCTACAGTATCGCCGGATTGCTGGCAGGCCTGGCGGGTGTGGTGGCGTCGGCACGGGCCGCGACCGGGCAGGCCGGGATGGGCATGTCTTATGAGCTGGACGCGATTGCCGCGGCAGTGATCGGCGGCACCAGCCTGGCCGGCGGAGTAGGGCGCATCACCGGGACTGTCATCGGCGCACTGATCCTTGGGGTCATGGCCAGCGGTTTCACCTTTGTCGGCGTCGATGCTTATATTCAGGACATCATCAAAGGCCTGATCATCGTGGTGGCAGTGGTTATCGATCAGTACCGTAACAAGCGCAAACTCAAGCGCTGAGCCGCAGATATAACAACCAATGCGCCACGCCTGACCCGCGTGGCGCAGCCGTTTGTCTTCTCTATACAGCCGCTCGATTGAATTTCTTGCTATAAACGCACTCCGATAATCACCGCAAAGACTGCCATAGAGCACTTTCAGGGCTTTGTCGGACAAATTCGCTGTCTTTTCAGTTGCTGAGGCCTCAAGTCGGCCTTAGACTGCCGCCCCTCGTAAATTGAGTGCCGGGTGGCGCTTGGAATTAAACGGCGCCTTTCCGATGGCCAACCCCAGGTCCGCCGGAACGCTCCCTAATTCGCCTTAATGCACGTTTTTTTATAGAGATATCAATGACAAAGGACAAGTTGCTGGCCATGCCGGCGGATGACTACATGAATGCCGAGCAACATGCTTTTTTCTCTGAGCTGTTGCAGAACATGAAAGTCGAAACCCATGAGCGCATCGAACAGAACCGCATCGCCATCGAAAGCCTGGACACCCCGGCCGATCCGGCCGACGCTGCTTCTGTTGAAGAAGAGCGCACCTGGCTGGTGAACGCGATCGATCGCGACCAGCGCATGCTGCCTCAGTTGGAACAGGCTCTGGAACGCATCAAAGAAGACAGCTTTGGCTGGTGCGATGACAGCGGCGAGGCCATTGGCCTGAAGCGCCTGCTGATCAGCCCGACCACCAAATACTGCATCGAAGCTCAAGAGCGTCACGAACAGATCGACAAGCACCAGCGTCAGGCCTGATTTCGTAACGCCCCGCATCGCGGGCAAGCCTCACTCCTGTAGGAGCAAGGCTGCCCGCGATGCTTTTTTTCGTCTGCGAAAAACTCGCGCACTTCTATTGATCTGCTGCAACGCCCACTACTAATGGACCATAGATAATGGCCTTGTAGTGGCGTTTAATGCCGATACAACAATTAGAATTACTCGGGGGATGACGAAGATGACGCGTGACGGATCTCTGGTTGCGGCAGTGGCTGCACCCGTGCTTTTGCCGAAAAACCTTTGGCTGACGCCGACCCTGCAAAGCATCGCTCTGATGCTGTTGTTGTGCGGCATGACGCTGGGCGGCTGGTCGCTTTACCTTGGCCTGCCATTGGCCGTAATGGTTATCTGGCTACCTCGCTTGCGCTCGCGCGCCATCCCTGAGGCAACCCCCGTCGACAGCGCCAGCGCAATTGCCGAGTTGACTCGCGATCTTTCCTATACCACCAGTCATAACGCGTTGTCTGCCGCCGGTGTGGCCTTTTCGGTCAAGCAACTGGCCGACAAACTGCAATCGCAGCTTGGTGCCGCGGCGCAGATAGTCAGCAACGCCGAAGTGATGATCGCTACCGAGCAAGCCACCTCGACACTCAGTCGGCAAGCCCTCAGTGCGGCCAGCGAGGCTCATCAGAGCAGCGCGGCAGGGCGGACGGAACTGATCGAGTCCATCGCCCGTATGCATCAACTCAGTCAGCGCGCCAGTAACAGCCGTGAACTGATCGAAGCCCTGAGCCTGCGCAGTGACGATATCCAACGGGTCACCCTGGTGATCCAGTCCATCGCCAGCCAGACCAATCTGCTGGCATTGAACGCGGCTATCGAGGCGGCGCGGGCTGGAGAGCATGGTCGCGGATTTGCGGTGGTGGCCGATGAGGTTCGCGGTCTGGCCGCGCGCACGGCGACAGCCACTGGCGAAGTCGGGGACATGGTCGCTGATATTCAGCAACGCACCGCGCAAGTGGTGGAACAGATCCGTCAACTGTCCAGCGACCTCGACACCGGTGTCGAGCAGGTCGAGCACACCGGTCAGCACCTGGAGAACATTGCGCGTCTGGCTGCCGGCGTCGAAAGCCAGGTCGGGGAAATCGCCAGGGGCGCCGACACCAACCGCGAACAACTCGATAGCCTGTTTCACGCCATCGAACAAATGCGCAGCGACCTGGCGATCAGCGACCAACAGACCCAGCGACTGGCCCAGGCCGCGGTGCAAATGGAAGGTCAGGCCGAAACCATCAGCGAACGCCTCGCCGAAGTCGGGCTGGATGACTATCACCAGCGGATTTATGACCTGGCCCGCGAAGGCGCGAGTCTGATCACGGCGCGCTTTGAAGCGGATATCGACGAGGGCCGCGTGAGCCTCGATGATCTGTTTGACCGCAATTACCAGGCCATTCCCAACACCAGCCCGGCCAAGTACCAGACCCGCTTCGATCGCTACGCCGATCAGGTCTTGCCGGCGATCCAGGAACCCTTGTTGCCGCGCCATGAAGGCCTGGTGTTCGCCA
The DNA here is from genome assembly GCF_054897985.1 of Pseudomonas sp. LB3P25. NCBI lineage: Bacteria > Pseudomonadati > Pseudomonadota > Gammaproteobacteria > Pseudomonadales > Pseudomonadaceae > Pseudomonas > Pseudomonas sp. LB3P25. The sequence continues at coordinate 2,717,843 of NZ_CM142711.1, forward strand.
TCGCCTGTACGCAGCAGGGCTATGTGCCGACCCACAACAAGGTTTTCAGCCAACCACTGACCGGTGATGCGCAGGTCGATACCTTGCAAAACCGCACCAAACGCAAATTCGCCGACCGCACCGGGATCCGCTGTGGCAGCCATCAGCAGGCCGTACTGCTGCAAACCTACACTCGCGACACCGGTGAGTTGATGCATGACCTGTCGGTGCCCATCATGCTCAAGGGGCGGCATTGGGGTGGTTTGCGGTTGGGTTACAAGCCGGAAAGCCCTCGCTAGACGCGTGGCGCTGGCTTTTGTGGCGAGGGGATTTAGCGAAACGTCGCACCGCCCCGTTGGGTCGCGAAGCGGCCCCCAGCGTCCGTTCAGACATACAGAGTTGTCCGGATTGACGACTGCTGCGCAGCCGAACGGGGATAAATCCCCTCGCCACAGTCAAGATAGTTGGGCTAGTGGATCTGATGCATGCGCAGGTTCAGGTCGTCGACCACCCGTGCCCAATCGGCATCTTCACGCAATTGCTCTTTCAGGAAGCCTGCTTGCTGCGGGGTCCAGAACTCGGCATCGATGAGTTTCCTGTCGTCGGCCAGGGGGGAATGACTGTCAATGAAATCGTCGATGGCTTTCTCGTTGGAGTCCAGACCGAGTTGGTCGAACAAGCCTTTCAAGTCATGTGTCGGTGAATCCATGTTCATCTCCTTGCGGGTCGCGTCGAGTGCGAGATCTGAGGGGCGGCTTCATTGCATCTGAGGGAGCCGCGCTTCAGGAGTTCGATGGCGATGTTCGTAAGCAAAAATGAGCATAGACTGCAAACCGACTATCAGGCTTTCAATGCGCCCTCATCGACCGCAAGCTTCAGCGCCTTGGCGGCTTCCTGCGCAGCGATGGCGGCGACGTCAGACGTCTTGAACCAGCGATCCTTCTCGACCTGGTGATACGTTACGGTGGTCAGCGGTGGTTTGGCGCGCATGATAATGACTGCCTGGAATTCGCCTTCGACTTCTCTGGCTTCGCCCCGGATAAAAAATTCACCGATATCAAATTCCGTCACGTAGCAGCCTTCCCTTGAAATATTCTGTTGTTTTGAACGCCGCCCGCCCTGGGGACGGGTTTCATTGGTCGGGCAGTATGGCAGTAGTTGCCTGCCGGCGGCTGAGTTAAGTCGCCGGCATGACGAAGCGTCTATAGAAATGAACGGGGCGGGACAGTCAACTGCGTAACTCAAGCGCGCGGGCAAGGGCGCAGGCTTCGTTATGACTGCTGCGGAAACCTCTGACGTGGCCGGTGGATATATCCTTGATATGGAAGAAGGCATGGCCGGCCAAAACCACCTGAAAGCGTGGCCGGGCAAGCGCTTCAGGGTGGTGCTCATACGGTTGAAACATCACCGAATGCAGGCTCGGCGAGTTGTTTGTGTAAGGTGCCTGAGGGTGGGCGAAGTGTGTCAGCGTGCACATATGAAGTCCTTTTCGTTGTTTTACCGACGTGTGTACGTCGTTTTGGGTAGTCTCGGTGAGCATCGCTGCTCTAGAATCACCGTCACTGGTTGGCGATTGATGCTCATCTAAAGCAATTTTTTGCGGGCGATATGTAGGAAAAGTGCTTTTCTAATAGAGTTTGTTCCCTAAGGTTGGTAGTCCGGTTTTATCTGGCCGTTAGAAGGGCGTTTTCCTTCAACCTCTGACGAATGCCAGGCAAGACGACGTGAGTGACGTTCCAGTAGTCTTCTCAAACCTCGCGATGAATGAGCGCTCTGCTCGTTTCAGGATTTCAACCCGGGTCATTTGGCTACACCATCGGCATTGCCGCTTTTTTCTGCTGTGCGCTGTTTTCCTGCGTGCAGCATCATTTTCAGATGTGGGGATGTTTCCTTGGCAGTAAGTAATCTCGATATGCATGCTTTGTTCGTGCTGGGTGATTTGCGCGCAAAGCTGGTTAAACAGTTCCAGTCACGTTTCGTTTACGTCACCGAACAGAACGCTGAAGGCATTTACATTGCCGAGATCGACACCGAAGAAGCGCTGGTGGTTGATGACAAACCAGGGCTTAAACTCAAGGTCGGCGATCATTTCAGCGCCTCTGTATTGCCCAGTCGCGAAGGCGGCAAGCTGGACATCAAGTTCCGCGAAATCAAACTGACGGTTTACGGCCTGGGTGATTACGCCTTCGTCACCACCGCCGATGGTCACGGGATCGTGTTCAAGGAAGGACATAGCGTGGTGATGGTGTTCGCCGCTCACCAACAGTTGCAGGAAGGCCTGACCAAAACCCTGAAAGCCGTGACCGCCAAGGCTGCCAAGTGGCGCAAGGGTGAATTGGTCACCTTCAAGGCCAGCGAATAATGACCCTGACCCGCGCCGACTTCCACGAACAGAACCAGGCCAGTGCGCAAGCCGAAGCCCAGCGGCTGTTCGACCAGAAGGCTGTTTTGCACGGTGCATGGCTGGGTTGGGTGGCGTCACAGATCTATACGTTGCGTCCGGCGGAATACGCCAGCATGGTACGAAGAGCGCTGGTGCGCTTGCAGGAACCTCCCGAAAACTGATTGACCTCCCTCGAAAGCAGAAACCTCTACTACAGTCAGTTGACTGAGTATTCAGAGGCTTTGCGGTCTTCTGCCAGGCCATCCTGCTATTGCTGTGAACAGCACGAGGTGCAAAAGCATGAACGGATTTCGACGGTTGCTGGCCGCTACTCTGGCCACGTTCGGTTTGTTGGCTTCACCCGTTCCGGTGTTCGCTGCCCAGGCGCCGATCCACTTCGCCGACCTGAACTGGGAAAGCGGCAGCCTGATCACCGATATCCTGCGGATCATCGTTGAGAAGGGCTACGGGCTGCCGACCGATACCTTGCCGGGGACAACCATCACCCTGGAGACCGCACTGGCCAACAATGACATTCAGGTGATTGGCGAAGAGTGGGCCGGTCGCAGTCCGGTCTGGGTCAAGGCTGAGGCAGAAGGCAAAGTCGCGAGTCTCGGCGATACGGTCAAGGGCGCCACCGAGGGTTGGTGGGTGCCCGAATATGTGATCAAGGGCGACCCGGCAAAAGGCATCAAGCCGCTGGCGCCGGGCCTGCGCAGTGTCAGTGACCTGCCGAAATACAAGGACGTGTTCAGCGATCCGGAAACCCCGGGCAAGGGGCGCTTCCTCAACAGCCCGATCGGCTGGACGTCGGAAGTGGTCAACAAACAGAAACTCAAGGCGTATGGGCTCGACGACAGCTATGTGAATTTCCGCAGCGGTTCAGGGGCAGCGCTGGATGCGGAGATCAGTTCTTCGATTCGGCGCAGCAAACCGGTGTTGTTCTATTACTGGTCGCCTACGCCGTTGCTTGGTCGCTTCAAACTGATTCAGCTGGAAGAGCCGCCATTCGATGCCGATGCCTGGAAAACCCTGACCGACGCCGACAACCCGAATCCGAAACCGACGCGCTCACTGCCCTCGAAGCTGTCCATCGGCGTGTCCACGCCATTCCAGAAACAGTATCCGCAGATTGCCGAGTTCTTCAGCAAGGTCGACTTGCCCATCGATCCATTGAACAGGGCGCTGGCCGAGATGAGCGAAAAACATACCCCGCCACGTCAAGCGGCGCAGGCGTTCATGAAGGCGCACCCAGAGGTGTGGAAGGCGTGGGTGCCGAAGGAGGTGGCGGATAAAGTCTCCGCCGAGTTGAAGTGATGTGGTGAGGCTGATGCCGCCTTCGCGAGCAGGCTCGCTCCCACATTAGATCTGCTGTGTACGCAAACCCTGCGAACAACCGAGATCAAGTGTGGGAGCGAGCCGGCTCCGGGCGGCGTTCCGACGAAGCTTTTAGAAACGGGTCTGCACCGCCAGCTCGAAGGTGCGCGGCGTACCAAGGTAATACGCCGGTGACACATGGGCAAACTCGGCATACACCTCATTGGTCAGGTTGCGCACCCGGCCGGTGACGGTGGTGTGTTGATCGACCTTGTAGCTGAGGAACGTACCGTAGAGCGTGTACGACGGTACGGTCAGGGTGTTGGCGCTGTCGGCAAACACCGAGGCCACATACCGCGCATCGACACCGCCCTGCCATTGCGGCGCGAAGTCATAGGTCAGCCATAGGTTGCCGACCCGGTCCGGCACGTTGGTCGGTGTGTTGCCTTTGCGTGAAACCACGACACCCGCCGCATTCTTCTCGTTGAATTCGTCGTACTGCGCATCGACCCAGGCGACGTTGCCTTCGACCAACAGCTTGTCGGTGATTCGTAACGAACTGGCCAGTTCGATCCCTTTGGACGTCTGTTGACCCACGGGAATGCTGCTGGTCGGATCCAGTGGATCGGTCACCGCGAAGTCTTTTCGCTCGATCGTGTAAGCCGCCACCGTTGCCGAGCCGCGACCGTCCAGATAATCGAATTTACTGCCGACTTCCCATTGCTTGCCGGTGGACACGTCGAAGTCTTGCGTGCCGTTGGGCTGTTCGGCGGCGGTGCTGTATTGCACGTAGACGTTGGCTTCGGGAATGAATTGGTAAGTCAGGCCGACCCGGCCGGTCACCGGCTCCCAGCTGCGCTTGAGGTGCCGGGGATTGCTGGCGGTCACGACTCGGTGGTTGGTCACGTCCAGGTCGATGTCGTCATAACGCAGGCCGGTCAGCAGCGCGAGTTTGTCGGTGAGGGCCAAACGGTTCTCGGCGAACAAGGCTTTGGTGGTGACTTCGTTGGTCTTGTCGCTGACAAAACCCGGTCGGGTGCCCGGGATGTCGTAGAAGTGACCCGGCTGAAAGTTATTCGGGTCGACGGTGCTGGCACCTTTGACGTTCAGCGGCGAGTTGGTGGTTTGGTTGACCTTGTACTCGAAGCCGCCGGACCAGGTCGTGTCCAGCCCGAACAACGCGTTGTCGTGGCGCAGTTCGAACTGGTTGCCGTTCTGTTCGCCCTGATGCCGGACCTGATACGCCGTGGAGCGATTCACCGCACTGTTGTCGGCGTTGTACTGGTAGGTTTCCAGGTTGCGGTAATCGCGCTGGCTGTCGAGGTGGTAGAGGGTGTTGTGCAGGGTGGTGCTGTCGTTGATCCGGTAGTCGATGATCGAGCGAACCCAGATCGTGCGCTGCTCGTAGCGGCCGTCCTCGACGTTGTAGTTGTTGAATCGGTTGTGCTTGTCGATCTTCAATTCGCCGGCCTTGGGGTTGAGTACCGGCGTACCCCAGTAAGGGCTGTCTTCGTGTTCATCCTGATATTCCAGGGCCAGGGTGTGGGACAGGTTGGGCGTCAGGTCGCTGAGCAGCGAGAACGCCACGCTCCACGCATCACGCTCCTGACGGTCGATGTAGCCGTTGCCGGTGTTATGGCTGACGTCGAGCCGCGCGTAGTGCTGCACGTCCGCGCTGGCATCGCTCAGGGCGTGGTTGAGGCCGAATGCGGTCTCGGTGGTGTCGTAACTGCCGTAGCTGATCCGGCCTTCGACGGCTTGCTCTTCACGCGTCGCCAGTTTGGTCACGTAGTTCAGCGAACCGCCCACGGAACCGGCGCCATTGATCAGCGATGACGGGCCGCCCACCAACTCCACTCGATCATAGATCCAGGCGTCTACCGGCCGGGCGAGGCCGCCGGAGACATTGATGCCGTTGAACATCTGGGTGATCTGGCTGCTGGTGAAACCGCGATAGGAGACGAACCCACCGAAACCGGGCGGTGCGCTGGCATTGACGCCCGGTAAGGTGTTGGCGGCGTCCTGGAAGTTCTGCGCGCCGTGGCGCTCGATGTCGTTGCGGTTGGCCACGGCCACCGAGGCCGGGGTTTCGCGCACGCTCAGGCCAAGCCTCGATGCCATGCCGCTGGACTGATCCAGACTGAGGCCCGGCTCAGCCGCCGCTTCGCCATCAATGGTGATGGGCGCGAGGTTGACGGTGGATTGCGCCCAGGCGTTTACAGACAGGCAGCCGAACAGGCTTGCCAGCAAAGGAATGCGTTTCATCGATGAATCCTGAATGCTTGACTAGGAAACAGCGCACACGCGAACGCCACGCGTTGGCGAGGTGGGCTGATCAGAAAAGGCGAAAAAATTCAGGCGACAGGCGGAGCGCGAGGATTGGCCGAGGGCCAGGTGAAGCGGGCAGGGAGGTCAGCGTTGGCGACGACGGCCAAGGGCGGACTGTGTTGCTGCGGGAGGATCGCCAGGGTCAGGCTGGAGTTGAGCGCCGGGCCCATGCCGCCAGTGGAGCACAACGGGCAGCCGAAGGCCTTGGACAGCGTCGGCAGTTTGTCTTCGGAGGTGTTCGACGAGGCCGGCGCCTGGCTGGTCGGGTCGACGGAACAGAACTGGCCGCCGATGCCGTTGAGCTGCATCCCGACCATTTGCCCGTGACCGATACTGCAGGCGAACACATTGAACAGGACGCAGCAATAAAGCATCCAGGCCATCAATGTGCGATCAGTGCGGGCGAGTTTCATGGGGCGGCACTTTATCATCGACGATGACGAATACCCTTACAAAATCGTTCAAGGAAGTTCATCCTGCTGCGACATTTCACGCTGGAAGTCTGAACATGAGCCTATTGATCGCGCAATGGATGGCTGCCATCTTCCTGTTGATCAGCCTGATCCACCTGTACTGGGCGGCAGGTGGCAAGTTGGGTAGCGAGGCGGCGGTCCCGCGAATGTCCGCAGAGGACGGAGGGGAATCCAGGCCGGCCTTCAAGCCTTCAGGCTTTGCCACGTTGCTGGTGGCGGTCGGGTTACTGCTGATTGCGATGCTGGTGTGCTTGCGGGTCGGCCTGTATCTGCCGACGGTGAATCACTGGTCGCTGCAATGGGTGATCAGCGCCATTGCGATGCTGATGTTCGCCAGGGCGATCGGCGATTCGAATTTGATGGGGTTCTTCAAACAGGTGAAGGATTCGAAGTTTGCCCGGCTTGATACCTGGGCCTATTCGCCGTTGTGTGTGGTGTTGGGGGCGGGGTTGTTGGCAGTCGCCTGGATCTAAGTTGCCCGGGCCGGCCTCTTCGCGAGCAGGCTCGCTCCCACATTGGATTTTCAGTGAACACAGATTTTGTGTCTGACAGAGATCAACTGTGGGAGCGAGCCTGCTCGCGAAGAGTCCCTTACAATCAATACAAGTCTCTGAACTTAACGCCCGCTCTCAGTGCGCCGACTGCTCACCTCAGCCGGCACATCATCCCCCGCCATGCGCTTGCGAAACAGCGCCGCCCGCGCCAGCAGCAACGTGGTCACCGGCACCGTAATCGACAACAAGATCGGAATCAGCCAGGCATGCAACACCGGCCCGGACTTGAGCGCCGAAAAGTAAATGATCGAGGCCAGCGCCACGCACCAGGCGCCTAATGTCGACGCCAGCGCCGGCGGGTGCATGCGTTGGAAGTAATCTTTCATCCGCAGCAGCCCGACAGCGCCGACCAGCGCAAACAAACTGCTGAGCACCAGCAGGACCGCCACCGGAATCTCAACCCACAAAGACAGTTCCGCGCTCATTCGATCACCTCGCCACGCAGCAGGAATTTCGCCAGGGCAAACGAGCCGACGAAGCCGAACAGCGCAATCAGCAACGCCGCCTCGAAGTAAGTGTCACTGGCATAACGGATGCCCAGCGCCAGCATCATCAGCATCGCGATGATGTACAGGTAATCCAGCGCCAGAACCCGGTCCTGGGCCGACGGCCCCTTGAATAGCCGGATCAGGGTCAGAATCATTGCCAGGGAAAAGATGAACAGGCTCAGCAGGATTGCGTTCGACAGCAAGGCGCTCATTCGAAGATCTCCATCAAGGGGCGCTCGTAGGTCGCCTTGAAGTGCTGGATGAACAGCGCTTCGTCATCCAGATCGAAGACGTGCATTAACAGAATGCTGCGGTCCAGCGCCAGTTCCGACCACACCGTGCCGGGAATCACCGTGCAGATCATCGACAACGCGGCCAGGCCGTTGGCGTCACGCAGTTCCAACGGCACCTTGATGAAGCGCGAACGCGGTGGACGTCGACCGGCGATGAGCACGCCCCAGGCCACGGCGAGGTTGGACACCACCACATCGCGACCGACAAGAAAGAACAAACGCACAATCACGCCCGGTCGACGAATGCGGATCGGCAGCGGTCGCAGCTTGCGCATCATCAACGGTGCGCAGAACCCCAGCACCGCGCCCAGCAGCAGATTGCCGGGGCTCATCGACAGGTTCAGCACCAGCCACAGCAACCACAGCGCCAGCGACAACCACGGAGCAGGAAACAGACGCTTCATGGTGTGACCTCCGCTACCGCGGCTTTGGCTTCCGGACTCGGAATCGTGCGGGTGCCGAGCACCGCCATCACATATTGCTGCGGGTTGTTCAAGGCTTGGGCGGCCGCCTGGGTGTAACGCAGCAGCGGTTCGGCCTTGAAGGTCAGCGCAATGCTCAAGCCCAGCAGCGCAATGATCGGCACGCATTCGAAACGTCGCAGTAACGGTGACGGCCGCTCCTCGGGTGTCCAGAAGCGCTGGATGCCCAAACGCGAGAAGGCAATCAACGACGCCAGACCGGAGAGAATCAGCAACGCCAGCAAGCCCCATGCGGCGTTTGAGACCGGCTCATCGCTGCCATTGCCCAGGCCCAGCGGATTGAGCAGGGCGCTGAGCAAGCCGAGTTTGCCAATGAATCCCGAGAGCGGCGGCATGCCGATGATCAGCAGCGAGCAGGCAATAAAGCTCAACCCGAGGAACGCCTTGGTCCAGGGAATCACCTGGCCGACCACGGCTTTCTGCTCGTCATCGAGGTTGATGCCTTTGGGCGGCTGCAAGGACTCCATCGGTCGCGGAAGCAGATCGCCGTCATCGAACAACGGCATTTCATTGGCCGAACGCGAACGCTCGATCAACTCGGCCAACAGGAACAGCGCGCTCAACGCCAGGGTCGAGCTGACCAGATAGAACAGTGCCGCGCCGATCAGGTTCGGCTGGGCGAAACCGATGGCCGACAGCAGAATTCCGGCCGACACCAAAATACTCAGGCTGGCCAGACGCTCCAGTCGTTGCGCGGCCAGGATCGCCACCGCCGCGCAGACGATGGTCGCCATGCCGCCGTAGATCAGCCAGTCGCCGCCAAAGTACGCCGAGGCACCGGCCTGGCCGGAGAACAGCAGGGTCCACAAGCGCAGTAAGGTATAAACGCCGACCTTGGTCATGATCGCGAACATCGCCGCCACCGGCGCGCTCGCCGCGCAATAGGCCGGCACCAGCCAGAAGTTCAGCGGCCACATCCCGGCCTTGGCCAGGAACGCCACGGCCAGAATCCCCGCGCCGGCATGCAGCAGGCCGCGATCGGCTTCCGGCACCAACGGAATTTTCAACGCCAGGTCGGCCATGTTCAGGGTGCCGGTGACGCCGTAGATCAGCGCCGCGCCGATCAAAAACAGTGACGAAGCCAGCAGGTTGATCGAGATGTAATGCAGCCCCGACGACACCCGTGCCCGGCCCGAACCGTGGAGCATCAGGCCGTAAGAGGCCGCCAGCAGCACTTCAAAAAATACAAAGAGGTTGAACAGGTCCGCGGTCAGGAACGCGCCGTAAAGCCCCATCATCTGGATCTGGAACAGCGCGTGGAAACTCGAACCGGCGCCGTCCCAACGGGCCATGGCGAACAGCAGGGCGCTGACGCCGATGATCCCGGTCAGCACCAGCATCAGTGCCGACAGACGATCGACCACCAGCACGAGACCGAACGGCACCTGCCAGTTGCCCGGCAGGTACACGCCGATGGAGCCGGGGACGCCCGTCTCCTGAGTCCATTGCAGTAACAGCACGGCAATGCCCAACCCCACCAGGCTGGAAAACAGGTTGATCTTGGCCTTCAGCGGACGGTGTTTTTCCCCCAGCATTAGCATCACGGCGGCGGTCAGCAGCGGCAGCAGAATCGGTGCAGCGATCAGGTGCGGCATCAGATTCATTCTTTAGGCTCCCGGCCATCCACATGGTCGGTACCGGTCAGGCCCCGGGAGGCCAGCAACACCACCAGAAACAGTGCGGTCATGGCGAAGCTGATCACGATCGCGGTCAGCACCAGCGCTTGCGGCAGTGGGTCGGTGTAGTGCAGCAGATCTTGCGGCACGCCGTCCTTGATGATCGGCTCCTTGCCGATGAACAAGCTGCCCATGCTGAAGATGAACAGATTGACGCCGTAGGACAGCAGGCACAGGCCCATCACCACCTGAAACGTCCGTGGCCGCAGGATCAGCCAGACGCCGGACGCGGCCAGCACGCCGATGGCGATTGCGATGACTTCTTCCATCAGACGGCTCCTTGCGTGGCGACGGATCTGGGCAGGGCAGCGGTCTTGTGACCCCGTACCGATTGGTGAGCGAGCGCGGTGAGGATCAACAGGGTCGAACCGACCACCACGGCGTACACGCCAATGTCGAAAAACAGCGCACTGGCGATGTGAATGTCACCGAACACCGGCAGTTCGAAATGCCAGGTGTGGGTGGTCAGGAACGGATAACCGACCGCCATTGCCCCAAGCCCGGTGACCGTGGCGAACAGCAACCCGGTGCCCATCCAGCGCAGCGGTCGCAGGCTCATTTGCGCTTCGACCCACTGCGTGCCGGCGACCATGTATTGCAGGATGAACGCTACGGACATCACCAGACCTGCGACAAAACCGCCGCCCGGCTGATTGTGGCCGCGCATGAACAGGTAGACCGACACGACAAATGCAATCGGCAGCAACAGACGAACCAGCACCGCCGGCACCATCATGAAGCCGAGCGCGGTATCGCTGGCGTGACGCGGATTGACCAGATCGGTGACCACGTCCGGTGCCAGCAGACGTTGCTGGGCCGGCAACTGCAGGCTTTCTTTTGGCGGGCGGAAGCGACGCAGCAGGGCGAATACCGTCAGGGCCACGGCCACCAGCACGGTGATTTCACCAAGGGTGTCGAAGCCGCGGAAGTCCACCAGCATCACGTTGACCACGTTGCTGCCGCCGCCTTCGGGCAGGGCGCGGCTGAGGTAGAACGAAGAAATGTCGTTCGGGGTCTGGCGCGTCAGCATCGCGTAAGCCAGCAACGCCATGCCGCCGCCCACCACGGTCGACAGCAGCAAGTCGCGGATACGGCGGATGCGTGCCTTACGCAGGCTGCTTGGCAGCGGCGAGACCTCTTCAATCCGTCGAGGCAACCAGCGCAGGCCCAGCAGGATCAGCACCGTGGTCACCACTTCGACCGCCAGTTGCGTCAAGGCCAGGTCCGGCGCCGAGAACCAGACGAAGGTCACGCACGTCATCAGGCCACAGACGCTGACCATGGTCAGGGCCGCGAGCCGGTGATACTTGGCCTGCCATGCCGCGCCGAGGGCGCAGGCAATCGCCAGCAGCCAGAGGATCACGAACACGATCGAACCCGCAATCTTCGGCCGGTCGCCCCAGCTCAGGCTGCTGTGGAGCATAGGGATCAACCCGGCCAACACGGCCGCGAGCACCACCAGGAACAATTGGGTTTGCAGGCGCTTGGTGCTGATCCGCCGCTCGAGACGACGGGCCAGGCGCATCATGATCACCAGGCTGCGTTCGAACAGGCGCTTGCCGTTGAACTGGCCAATCATCGGCGGGTACTTGAACCGCCCCCGCTTGAGCTGATTGCGCAACAGCAGATAAAGCACGATGCCGCAGGACATGGCGATCAGGCTCATGATCATCGGCGCGTTCCAGCCGTGCCAGATCGCCAGGCTGTATTCCGGCAACGTGCCGCCCACCACCGGCAGGGCAGCCGCGGCCAGCAACGGGCCGACCACCTGCGCCGGGAAAATTCCCACGACCAGGCAGGTGAACACCAGCAACTCCACCGGTGCGCGCATCCAGCGCGGCGGTTCGTGTGGGGTGTGCGGCAGGTCGGTGGCGGTCGGGCCGAAGAACACGTCGACGGTAAAGCGCAGCGAATAGGCGACGCTGAAGGTCCCTGCGATGGTCGCGACGATGGGCAGCGTCATCTCGATCCAGGCCGTGGCATTGATGAACACGGTTTCGGCGAAGAACATCTCTTTCGAGAGGAAGCCGTTGAGCAGCGGCACACCGGCCATGGACGCGCTGGCGACCATGGCCAGGGTGGCCGTGAACGGGATCAGCTTGATCAGGCCGCTGAGCTTGCGGATGTCTCGGGTGCCGCTTTCGTGGTCAATGATCCCGGCGGCCATGAACAGCGAAGCCTTGAACGTGGCGTGGTTGAGAATGTGGAACACCGCGGCCACGGCGGCCAGCGGACTGTTCAGGCCCAGCAGCAGGGTGATCAGACCCAGGTGGCTGATGGTCGAGTAGGCCAGCAACCCTTTGAGGTCGTTCTGGAACATCGCGCAGTACGCGCCGAGCAACAGGGTGCAGGCACCGGCGCCGCTGACGATGTAGAACCATTCTTCACTGCCGGACAGCGACGGCCACAGCCGTGCGAGCAGAAAGACCCCGGCCTTGACCATGGTCGCCGAGTGCAGATAGGCCGAAACCGGTGTCGGCGCCGCCATGGCGTGGGGCAGCCAGAAGTGGAAGGGGAATTGTGCACTTTTGCTCAGGGCGCCGATCAGGATCAGGGGGAGCAGAATAGGGTAGAGGGCGTGCGCGCGAATCAGGTCGCCGGCGGCCAGGACCTTGTCCAGGTCATAGCTGCCAACCACATGGCCGAGCAGCATGACCCCCGCCAGCAAACACAAACCGCCTGCGCCGGTGACCATCAGCGCCATATAAGCACCGCGACGCGCATCCGCGCGGTGGTGCCAGTAACCGATCAGCAGGAACGAAAAGAGGCTGGTCAGTTCCCAGAAAAACACGATCTGGATCAGGTTGCCGGAGATCACCAGCCCGAGCATGGCGCCCATGAACGCCAGAAAAAACGCGAAGAACCGCGGCACCGGATCGTCCGGCGACATGTAGTAGCGGGCGTACAACGAAACCAGCGTGCCGATGCCCAGCACCAGCATCGAGAACAGCCAGGCGAAACCGTCCATGCGCAACACGAAGTTCAAGCCCAGGCTGGGCAACCAGAAAAATTCTTCGCGGATCACGCCGCCATGGGCGATTTGCGGGTACAAGAGGGCGACCTGGATGGTGCTAATCAAGGCAACCAGGCCAGCCAACAAAGATTCGGTGTTACGCGCGTTGTGCGGCAGCAAGGCTGCCAGACAGCTGCCGATAAAAGGCAGAAGCAGTAGAACTATCAGGGACATAGGCTTCTAATCTGCGGAAGTTTGTGAAGCATCATACGTGCCAGTTCCCGGATCACCAAACGCCAAGCTGTCGCAGAATCCTACAAGGTAGACGGAAAAAACCTGATTCACATTGTTTCCAGGGACCGGTTTCAACCGTTCCGGCCCCTTCGCGAGCAGGCTCGCTCCCACAGGGTCCAGCTGTGTTCACACCATTGCGGTACAACACAGAATCAATGTGGGAGCGAGCCTGCTCGCGAAGGCTATCTATCAGGCGCCACAGATAGTGCGGCTTAACCCTGCGTTTCCTGCTCCAACTCTTCTTCAGCTGCGGCAGCCTTACCCTTGGTCTTCAACTCACTGACAATCACCGCCGCCACAATCAACCCCGCCCCAACCAGCGCAATCGCCGGCAACCGCTCACCCGCGATCCGCCCGACAATCCCGGCCCACACCGGCTCGCCCGCATAAATCAACGTCGCCCGCGTTGGCGAAACACTCTTCTGCGCCCAGTTCATCGCCACTTGAATCGCCGCACTGGCCGCGCCCAAGCCCAACGCGCTGCATAACAGCAGCCAGGAGAAGTCCGGAATCCTTTCCTGAGTCGGCACCACCATCAAAAACGCCAGCACCGAGGTGACCGCCAATTGCACCACCGTCACCCGTCGCACATCGACCTGGCCGGCATAGGTGCTGATCAGAATGATCTCCGCCGCAATCGCCACGGCGCTGATCAGCGTCGCGATTTCACCCGGGCTGAAATTGAACGATGCGCCGGCCGGTCCCGACAGCAACATCAACCCGGTAAACGCCAGCATGATCCCGATGCTCGGCATCAGCCCCGGACGCCGCCCCAGCACCAGCCATTGCAGCAACGGCACGAAGGGCACGTACAACGCAGTAATAAACGCCGACTGACTGCTGGGAATGCTCTGCAACCCGACGGTCTGCAAACCATAGCCGAGCATGATCGCCACGCCGATAAAGGCCCCGGCCTTCAATTCGAACAACGTCAGGTCCCGCAGGTGTCGCCAGGAAAACAGCGCAACAATGATCGCCGCCGCGGCAAAGCGCAGGCCGACGAAAAACATCGGCCCGCTGACGGTCATTGCATGCTGCACCAGCAAGAAGGTGCCGCCCCAGACCACGGTGATCAGCACCAGCACGCACTCGGCCTTGCTGAACCGCGAGAAACAGGGGGAAGTGTGAGAGGTATTCACCGACGTCATGACCTTGCGCGCTACCTGAGGGGGACGCACAATGCGCCGAATGTTGCGCAGTATACTGCCCAACCCCATCAAGTGAGCAATATAGTGCACAAAGATTCCACGCAGCGGGCTTCGGTCCTTCAGCACGTCAGCCAGAACGTTCGACGTTTGCGCCATGCGGCCGACATGAGCCAGATCGCGCTGGCCGAAAAGTCCGGGGTCAGCCGCCGGATGCTGGTGGCCATCGAGGCCGGCGAAAAGAACGTCAGCCTGACTACCCTCGACCGCGTGGCCGAAGCGCTGGACGTGGCGCTCAGCGATCTGATCCAGGCCCCGGACGCCCGTGACCCGAGCCGCATCAACGAAGTGGCCTGGGCCGGAAAGATTCCCGGCAGTAAAGCCGTCTTGCTGTCTAAAGCTACCGCCACTCGAGAAGTAGAACAGTGGGAATGGTGCCTGCAACCGGGTGAGGTTTATCCGTCGCTACCGGATGCCGATGGCTGGAGCGAGCAGATTTTTGTCTTTGAAGGCTGCCTGACCCTGATGCTGGGCGACACGCCGCAGCACATTGCTGCCGGTGAGTTCTACATGTTCCCCAGCAACCAGCCGCATTCTTATCGCAATGATGGGACGGTGGCGGCGCGGTTTGTGCGCAACGTGGTGATTTGACTGCGGACTACCGCTCATCGGAAACGATTAGCTACCTGTTATTTCTGACAGTAGACGGGCAGAGCGATTGCCCTTCAAATGGAGTTCAGCGCTGCTACCAGTTCTTGTCTGATGGGCAGAAGAACTTTTCGAACGTCAACTGAAGGAACTTAAAAATGGCTTTAATACCGCTTACGATCCAAGAAGCAGAAGGAAAAGAAATTAAACTGACGAATGTTCCGCCTCTAGGCGCTACCGCACTCATTCCCGTTCATTCTGACCCGCATCTTAATGACCAAGTCAGAGTGCTCATTGAGGATGAGGCGGTTGTACCCCGCGTACCCGTTGGGGAACCGCAAAATGGTTTTTATAAAGTCCTGGTGTCAAGGGAAAAATTACTGGATCACACAGGAGCCAATAAGGCGTTTAAATACATCATTTACGTGGGAGGTCTTAATCCTCTTCCGTCTGAAACAAACGAATATGACATTTTGCATTCTGTCTGAGTGACTCAAGTGCAATTGTTTGACTTCTCTAACGGGGTTGAACAATTGCTGTCACAAGTGTTTCTCGAGCAACAGTGAACCTACAGTTTGTTTCGCTTGCTCTTACAGTTCGATGTAATTTTTTGTGGTGGCGCGTTGATAAATAAGTAAAAAATTAATTGGCACGACTTCTGTATTGGCTATTGGGTGTTCACCCGACGCCGGAGTCTCGCCATGACATTTTCTGACCAACCCCCTCGCACCGCCCACGTCATCCACTCTGACGCTGAAGCCATCGCCGTCGCGCACAGGCTCGCCGCACGCTTCGCCGTCGAGGCCAGCGTCCGCGACCGTGACCGACGCCTGCCGGTCGCCGAGCTCGACGAGTTTTCTGCCAGCGGTCTCTGGGGCATCACCGTTCCCAAGGAATACGGCGGCGCCGGCGTCTCCTACGTGACCATCGCCGAAGTGATCAAGATCATTTCCGCTGCCGACTCGTCCCTCGGCCAGATCCCGCAAAACCACCTCGGCGTGCTCGACATCCTGCTGCAAACCGCCACCGAGGAGCAGAAGCGTTACTACTTCGGTAAAGTCCTGCAGGGCTACCGTTTCGGCAACGCCTTCTCTGAATCCAAAAGCAAAAACGCCGGGGCCTTCGAAACCCGAATCCGTTTCGATAAAGACACCGCGCAAATCGATGGCGAAAAGTTCTACTGTACCGGCGCCCTGTTCGCGCACATCGTGCCGGCCGTGGCGGTCGATGAAGAGAACAAGGCTTTCATTGCTTTCATCGAACGCGACAATCCCGGCTTGACCGTTATCGACAGTTGGGACGGTTTTGGCCAGCGCACCACGGCCAGCGGCGGTGTCACCCTGAACGCGGTGAAAGTCCCACTCTACGCCGTGATCCCGGCTCACAAGGCCTTCGACGAACCCACCGCCGACGGTCCGATCTCGCAAATCATTCAGGCGGCTGTGGACACCGGCATCGCCGTCGGTGCCCTGGAAGAAACCAAACGCTACGCCCGCGAAGCCCGGCCATGGATCGACAGTGGGCAGGATCACGGCTGGCAGGACCCGTTCAGCATCGCTGCGATTGGCGACCTGGAATGGCGAGTCCACGGCACCGAAGCGATCCTCAAAAAGGCTGGCCGCGCAATCGACCATGCACTGCTCAACCCCAATGAAGACACGGTGGCCCGTGCTTCGGTAGTGGTCGCCCAGGCCAAAGTGCTGTCCGCCGAGATCGCCTTGCTTGCCAGCAGCAAACTCTTCGAACTGGCCGGTACTCGCTCGGTGCTCGGCAAATACAACCTCGACCGCCACTGGCGCAACGCCCGGACGCACACCCTGCACGATCCGGCTCGCTGGAAATACCACCTGATCGGTAACTACCTGCTCAACGGCGTGAAGCCTGCGCGCCACGCCTGGAACTGAGGAGCCCACCATGAACGCTTTGACCCAACCGATTGTTGCCGGGCAGCCCCTGGCCAAAAGTCAGCACGACCTGCACAACGCTCGCAGCTTGTTCGATGCGACGTTGCGTTTCGTCCGCCAGCAGACCCCATCCTTGGATGATCCTTTCGTCATCAGCCGCTTCGGTGATTTGCACATCCGCATCGAAGTCGCCGCCGCGCTGCTCGAACGCGCCGAAGATTTTCTGAACAGCGTGGATGACGACACGGAAATCAGCGTCGCCATCGCCGAGTCGCACCTGGCCAGTGCGGACGCTTTAAATGCCGTCAGCAACGCCGAATTCGAACTCACCGGCCAACGCACCGTGTTGCCCGGATTGCTGGATGATCCGCTGCGCTGGAAACTCCATCTCATCGGTAACTTTCGCCTCAACGGCATCCATCCTCCAAGCGTTCGGAGTGCTATTTGATGGCCCGTGAAATTCGTCTCAACGCCTTCGACATGAACTGCGTCGGTCACCAGTCGCCGGGTCTGTGGGCGCATCCGCGGGATCGCTCGTGGCAATACAAGGATCTGGAGTACTGGACCGATCTGGCGAAAATTCTCGAGCGCGGCAAGTTCGACGGCTTGTTCATTGCCGATGTGCTGGGCATCTACGACGTCTACAACGGCAATGGTGACGCGGCGATCCGTCAGGCGGCGCAGGTGCCGGTCAACGACCCGCTGCAATTGATTCCGCCCATGGCGCTGGTCACCGAGCATCTGGGGTTCGGCCTGACCGCCTCGCTGTCCTTCGAACACCCGTATCCGTTCGCCCGACGCCTGTCGACGCTCGACCACCTGACCAAGGGCCGCGCCGGCTGGAACATCGTCACCTCTTACCTGGAAAGCGGTGCGAAGAACCTCGGCCAGAAAAACCAGACCGAACACGACGCCCGTTACGACTTCGCCGAAGAGTACCTGGAGGTTTGCTACAAACTGTGGGAAGGCAGTTGGGAAGAGGGCGCGATTCTGCGGGATCGTGAGCGGCGGACCTTCAGCGACCCGAGCAAAGTCCACGAGATCCGGCACGTCGGTAAACACTTCCAGGTGCCGGGGATTCACCTCTGCGAGCCGTCGCCGCAACGCACGCCCGTGTTGTATCAGGCCGGTGCATCGAGTCGCGGCAAGCAATTCGCGGCCGAGCATGCCGAGTGTGTGTTCGTCGCTGCGCCGTCGAAAGTGCTGCTGAAGAAAACCGTTGCCGACATCCGCCGCCGCGCTGCCGAGGCCGGGCGTGATCCGTCGAAGATTCTGATCTTCAACCTGCAAACCGTGATTCTCGGCGAGACCGACGCCAAGGCCAAAGCCAAGTTTGAGGAATACAAAACCTGGGTCAGTTACGAAGGCGCCATGGCCTTGATCTCTGGCTGGACCGGGATCGATTTCAGCCAGTTCAAACCGGATGAACCGCTCAAGCACGTGCACACCAACGCGATTCAATCGGCGGTGGAAGCGTTCTCCACGGCGGACCCGAACAAGGTCTGGACGCCCAACGAACTGGCTGACTGGGTGGGCATCGGCGGGTTTGGTCCGTTGTTTGTCGGCAGCCCCGAGACCGTCGCCGATTTGCTTCAGGAGTGGGTCGAGGAGACCGATGTGGACGGTTTCAACCTGGCCTATGCACTGACCCACGAAACCTTCATCGACGCCGTGGAGTTGCTGGTGCCGGAGTTGCAGAAGCGCGGGGTATACAAGACCGAATACGCGCCGGGGACCTTGCGCGAGAAGTTATTTGGGGACGGGCCGCGATTGCCGGAGATTCATCCGGGAGCGGGTTATCGAATCCTGGCGGCGTTGCGGCAGCAAGAAAAGAAAGTCGCGACTGCGTAGAACACTCGAAAACCACACAAATCCCCTGTGGGAGTGCCTGATCCACCGCTTTCGCGAGCAGGCTCGCTCCCACAGGGGGGCGGCGGCGCACACAAATAGTGGGCCCGACGCTGATCCAATGTGGGAGCGAGCCTGCTCGCGAAGAGGCCGGCACATTCAACATAGATGTTGCCTGATCCACCGCTTTCGCGAGCAGGCTCGCTCCCACGCTGGATCAGCGTCGTTCCATAGATCTCAGCCCGGCGGACCACCGCGCGCTTTTGCCCATGAACAGGAGGTCAATCCCATGAGCGTGCATGAACTCAAACGTCCGACAATCGCGGATATTGCTGAGTGGAGGGTCGATCTGCCCAAGGCTCTGGAGCAATTGCGCCACTGGGCTCAGGTCAGCCCCTTGCAACCGGCCTTGCGGCACAAGCGCCATGGTCAGTGGTTCGTCTGGCGCTGGATCGATGCCTTGCGCGATGTCGAGCGTTTGGCCGACGGGTTGCGTCAGCAAGGATTCACCGAAGCATCGCGTCTGGCGCTGAGCGGCGCCTTTGAACCGAATCTGTTGCTGCTGGCCCTGGCGGCGCAGCACATCGGCGGTCAATTGCTGACGCTACCGGACAACCTCGATGCAGAAGCTCTGCACAAAGTCCTATGGCGCAGTCGTCCTACTCACGCGTTCGTCCAGGCACGTCAGACGCAACAACTCTGGCTCAGCCAATGCCAATCGCTGCTGAATTTCCCCGAACTGCTCGGCCCGGTAGAACCTCCGCAACGCCTCAACCGTTGGTGGCAAGGCCCGCAACTGTGGAGCGAAGAGGGCACCCAATGGCAGGCCGGCCTCAGCGTTTTGCTCGAACAATGGCTGACCAGCGGCGACTCCCTGGCCTTCCCGGAAAGCCCCGGCAGCGCCAGCCGCGACCGTTGTGAAGTGGCACCTTCCGGCCTGCTGCTGTCGGCCGAGCGCCTGCATCTATTGGCCGCAGAAATCGAAAGCCGTCTCGCCCCGCTTGGCACCTGGCGCCGCCGCCTCTGCGACTGGGCCATCGCCCACCCGGAAAAAGGCCTGCAACGGCTGATCAAAAACCGCGTTCGCCGACTGCTGGGTTTCCACAACCTGCATTTCATCTGGCAAGCCACGCGCACCCCAGAGGCTCAACCTGCGCCTGCCTGGCTCACCGAATTCAAACGGGACATCGCATGAGCTCGACCGATTCCATCCTGCACGTCAGCGGTATTTCCCTGTCCTTCAACGGCCAGCAGAGGGTCGCCATCGGCCGGGCCTTGATGACGCGTCCTACTTTGGTACTGCTTGATGAACCTTCCATGGGTTTGGCGCCTATTATCGTCCAGGAGATTTTCGAGATCGTCGCCCAGCGAGGAGCAGGTGAGCTTCCTGGTTGCCGAGCAAAACATTAATGTGGCGCTCAAGTACGCATCGACGGCCTACGTCCTCGACACCGGCCGAGTGGTGCTGTCCGGGAGGCGCTGTTGGCGCGGGGCGATCTGCATGACTTCTATTTAGGCAAACACTGAGCAGTGAGAACGCCATGACTGAAACCCAACGCGGACAGGCCACCGACGCCATCCGCCACGCAGACATCCTGATCGTCGGCGGCGGCCTCAGCGGTGCAATGCTGGCGGCGCAGTTGCTGCGCCTGCCGGGCAAACGCCAGGTGTTGGTGATCGAACCCCGCGCCGAACTGGGACGGGGCGAGGCGTACAGCGCGGTCGAGTTGGGCCATACGCTCAACGGCAATGCGGCGCGGATGAGCGTCGACCCGGACAACGCCGACGACCTGACCCAATGGCTGACCGAGTACATCGCGGCCGGCGGCTGGCCGGAGTCTGACGAGCAACATGTGCCGGTCAGCGAATTGTTCCCGCCGCGGGGGATTTTCGGCCTGTACGTGCAGCAGCGCCTGGCGGAAGCGCAAGCGGTGGGGGCGTTGAACGGGTCAACGGTCGAGCATGTGCGGGCTGAGGTGGTTGACCTGCAAACCCAGGACGATTCTGTGTTGCTGACGTTGAGTGACGGGCAACACGTGCAGGGCGCTTATGCGGTGTTGGCCACGGGGATGTTCCCCGCTGCGCGTACCCCACAGACCGAGTCCAGCGGCTTGAACGCCGCTGCACTTGATCCGTGGGATGTCGCCGCCATGCAACAACTCGATCCGCAGTCGACCGTGCTGATCATCGGTTCGGGCCTGACCATGGTCGATGCCGTGGTGTCGCTGGAACAGGCCGGGCATCGCGGGCCGATCGAAGTGTTTTCCCGGCATGGCTTGCTGCCTCACGTGCGTCGGCAACCTCCGGTCTGGGTGGATTTTCTCGCCGAGGATCAGAGCATTCGCACACCGCGACAGCTGGTGCGCGAACTGCGTCGGCATTGCCGGGACGCCATCGCCCAAGGCATCGACTGGCAGGCGCCGCTCGACACCGTACGGGCGCACATTGGCCGTTTGTGGAATCAGGCGACGGACGTGCAGCGTCGCCAGTTTGTGCGGCATGTGCGGCCGTGGTGGGAAAGCCATCACCACCGCTCGCCGCCGTTGAGTGCCGAACTGGTGGCGCGGTTGCACAAGGACGGGCGGTTGCGGATTCAGGCGGCGTCGTTCAAAGGGTTGGAGCCCTCAGCGGACGGAGCAGTGAGCATCCGCATTCGGCGTCGTGGTGAAGCAGAAACTACCATTGTCAGCGGCGCGGCGTTGATCAATTCCAGCGGCATCGAATACGACTGGCGACGGGTCGCCCGACCGCTGCCACAGCAACTGCTGGCGCGCGGACTTGTCCGGCCGGGGCCGTTGGCGCTGGGGATTGCGGCGGCAGTCGATGGCGCGGTGTTGGGCGCCGATGAACACGTCGCCAGCCGTCTGTTCGCCATGGGCCCACCGTTGCGCGGCATGTGGTGGGAAAGCACCGCAGTGACCGACGTCGCGAGCCAGGCCAAGGCCCTCGCCGTTCGCCTGACAACAACGCCATCCCTGTAGCAGCTGCCGATGTGGTGAGGGGATTTATCCCCGTTCGGCGGCGAAGCCGTCGTAATCCATTGGACGCGGTGTGGCTGGAAAAACAGGGGCCGCTTCGCAGCCCAACGGGGATAAATCCCCTCACCACATCGGCAGCCGCTACGGATATCGGTGATCAGCTAATATGAAGAAACCCCGGGGAGATCGGATCTCCCCGGGGTTTCTTGTTTCAAGCGGCGCAAAGCCGTTGATCAATAACGCTGATACTTCGACCCGAACTCAGGGCGGTTTTCAGCGACATAGAGTGTGCTCGCCTGACTGTCTTTGTGATCAACGCCGACGGTGTTCACGTTCAGTGTGGCCGGTTGGCTGACTTTAGCCGTTGCAACGACTTGCGAGGTGGTGTGTGGGGCGGCGATGGCGGAGGTAGCGCCAAGCACCGACAGGGCAAAACCCAGACCGATGATACTTTTCATGATGATGCTCCAGAGCGTGGGGAGAAGATGGGGCCAATGTAGTGCTGGAGCGCCGCGATGAAAAAACACCCTGACGCATAGTTGTTATCGAGCGCGTTAATCCACCGTCAGCGGGGAGTGTTGTCGCTGAGCCAGCGCTGCTTGAGTTGTTCCAGACGCCCATCGCGGTTCATCTCGTCCAGCGCCTGTTGCCAACGCGCCACCTGCCGCGCATCGGTCTGCGGGGAAAACGCGATGTAGGTGCCTTGCTTCATCAGCGGCATCTGATAGTGCAACTGGCTGGGCGCCAAGCCTTCTTCACGGGCCAGGGTGGCGATGGAGAGGGTGTCGGCCACCACAAATTCGATGCGGCCCAGACGTGCCAGACGCATCATTTGTTCGGGTGTTTCCACACCGTACAGATTGTTCAGACCCTGCTTGCGCAGGTAGTCGTAAGCCAGCCATGTTCGCGGGACGGCAATACGGCCCTGGGTGCTGGCGTCCTGTAAACTGCGCACCGGTTGCTGGGTGTTAGCGGAATAAAGCGCCGTTTCCACGTCCATCAGCGGACCGACCCACTGGTACAGGCCATCGCGCTCGGCGGTGCGCAACACCGTAAACACCCCGGTGGCAGGTTCGGTGGTGGCAACGCGCAGGGCGCGCAGCAAAGGGACTTGCTGCAAGTGCACCTGGTCGCCGGTGCGTTCGGCCAGTGCCTGCACCACGTCCACGCCAAACCCCACCAGTTGGTTACCTTGCTGAAAATGCAGGGGCGGATGGTTGTCGGTGAGCATATTCAGATCAGCCGCGACCGCCGTAAAGGTCAGAAAAGACAACAGGCAACCGGCAATGCGCTTCATGAATCGTCCTTGATGAAGTGAAGTGCAAATCTTAGTACGGGCGTGCTGCAACTGTCCCGAGGAATTGTCGGACTATTGCGTCAGACTTCAGGACGGATGGTCGTCATGCATGGGTGGATGCAGATGGGTTTTGTCTGACGGAACACAGTGAAAATGTGGGAGCAAGCTCGCTCCCACAGTTGATCTTTGTTGTGCTGAAGACCGCAATCAATACCGCTGATATTTCGAACCGAACTCGGCACGGTTTTCCGCGACGACCACACCGCCGCGTACTGCGTTGCCCGGGCTGATCAGCGCGAAACGTTCGCGCAGTTCTTGCAGACGGTCGGCACCGCCTTCGGCCACGCGATTCTGTTGCAGCCGATCCGAACCACCTTCTACCAGCAGTTGCTGGCTTTGGCTGTGGGACACAGCGCTCACAGTGTTGGCCGAGGCCAGGTTCGACAGGCCGAGGCCGCCTGCCAGGGCCAGACCGAGTGCCAGGGACGAGACTTTCGAGAAGTTGAACATGGGTGATTCTCCGTGCGCTTGAGTTTGAGTGGGTCAGTAGCGGCTGCTATCTGGTGTTCACAGTTAAACGCCGGGGTGTATCGGTGATGTGTGCTCGAACGCGCCGAAATCGGCTTCTGCGTATCTGGCGGGAGCTCTTATACAGACGGATACAAAACCCTTCGAAAAATACCCACTATGATTTCCGGACCTATCCCGTTGTCATCGGAGTTCCCATGGCAGAGTCTATTGATGTGGATCGCAGGATGTTCCTCGGCAGGGCGGCCGTCGGGGTCGCCGTTGCCAGCGTCGTCGCAGCGCAGTTGAACTACATGGGCGTTGTCTGCGCCGCCGATGCCAAACCCCCAAGCCTTGGGCCGATCAAGCAGATCGACGCCGGTGAACTGAATGTCGGCTACTACGAGGCGGGACCCAAGGATGGACCGGCGGTGCTGCTTCTGCACGGCTATCCCTATGACATTCACAGCTACATAGACGTCGCACCGCTGCTGGCGGCCAAGGGTTGCCGAGTGATCGTGCCGCACTTGCGCGGGCACGGCTCGACCCGTTTTCTTGACGCGGCCACACCGCGTTCCGGTCAGCAGTCAGCGGTGGCCAGCGACATGCTCGCCCTGATGGATGCGCTGAAGATCGATAAGGCGGTGGTGGCCGGCTACGACTGGGGCGCCCGGACCGGTTGCATCATGGCGGCGCTGTGGCCGGAACGGTTGACGGGCCTGCTGACGGTCAACGGTTACCTGATCCAGGACCTGGTGCGCAACGCGACGGTGCCGCTGCCGGCCAAGACCGAGCAGAGCTGGTGGTATCAGTACTACTTCGCCACCGAACGCGGCCGGGCCGGGCTGACCGCCAATCGCGCGGACATCGCGCGAATCCTCTGGACCACCAATTCACCGAGCTGGCACTACGACGAAGCGACCTTCGCCCGCACGGCGGCGTCGTTCGAGAATCCAGATTACGTCGATATTGTGATTCACAACTACCGCTGGCGCCTGAGCCTGGCGCCGGGTTTTCCGAAGTTCGAGGACTTTGAGAAACGCCTTGCGCCGCAGCCGATGATTGGCGTGCGGACGGTGAATCTGGAAGGCGGCGCCGACGGTGTCGTACCGGCCACCGACGGCACGATGGCCGCAACGAAATTCAGCGGTTCCTACACGCACCGGGTGATCGACGGCGCCGGACACAATCTGCCCCAGGAAGCGCCGCAAGCTTTTGCCGATGCGGTCATGGAATTGGTGGCCGCCGGGCAATGAATCAGCCCTGAGTCAGCGCTGGAATCTGATCCTCGGATAGGCAAACCAACGCTTAAAGCGCCGCAACATCGATCACCGCATCAGCAAAGGCTTGCGGCGCTTCCTGTGGCAGGTTGTGCCCCGCGTTCGGCACCTGACGGTGAATCCGTTTGCCGGTGAAGCGCTTGGCCGTCGAAGAACCATCGCCCGCCGGGTAGTTGCCGTCGGTGAGGCCATCGAGGGTGATCGCCGGCATCGTGATCGGTGGCAGGGCGGCCAGGCGTTTCTCGATCTCGACGTAGGCCGGATAACCGTCGGCCAGGCCGAGGCGATGGCGGTAGGAGTGAATCACCACATCAACATAGTCCGGGTTATCGAAAGAGGCGGCGGTGCGCGCCAGCGTGGCGTCGTCGAAGTGCCAGCCCGGCGAGTTGCGGGTCCAGATGACGTTGGCGATGCCGGTGCGGTCGGCGGTCAGACCAAGGCGGCCGCGTTCGGTCTGGAAGTAATACTGATACCAAAGACCCGATTCGATCTTCGCCGGGATCGGTGCCGTGGCATGGGCGATGTCCTGCACCAGATAGCTGTTGACGCACACCAGCCCGGTGCAGCGTTCAGGCCAAAGGGCGGCGGCCACGCAGGCGGCACGGCCGCCCCAGTCGAAACCGGCGAATACGGCGGTCTTGATCTTCAAGGCGTCCATCAAGGCAATCACATCGGCGCCGATTGCACCTTGCTGGCCTGAGCGTAGGGTGGCCGGGTCGATGAAGCGAGTAGTGCCGTGACCGCGCAGGTGCGGGACGATCACTCGAAAACCGCGAGCGACGAGGATCGGCGCGACTTCTTCAAAACTGTGGATGCTGTAGGGGTAACCGTGCAGCAACAGCACCACCGGGCCGGTTTTCGGGCCCGCCTCGTAGTAGCCGATGTCGAGGACGCCGGCGCGGATCTGTTTGATCGGTGCCAGCACAGTTGTGGGTTTAGCCGGCGTTGTCGCCGCTTGGGCCGTACCGATGTTCAACAAACTGCTCGCGGCAAGGCTCGCCGCACCGATGCCGGCGATTTGCAGGAGCTGCCGGCGTTTGCTGTTGATGGTGTCTGACATGGGAAATTCTCAACCGTGGTGGGCAATGCTCACAGTTGATCGCAACGACGTATCTGGCCTGTTTCGAAACATCGGTCGAGTTAAAGCCCATGTATCACAAGGCCCTGCTGACACACTGCGATACACAACTCTGTAGCAGCTGCCGAGCCTGCGAGGCTGCGTTCGGCTGCGTAGCAGTCGTAAAACCTGCTGTCGCGTTGTATCAGGCAAACCGCATTTACCGGACTTACGACTGCTACGCAGCCGAACGCAGCCTCGCAGGCTCGGCAGCTGCTACAAGATATGTGGGTCCAGGGTTAATTCGGCGCACAAATCGCAGCCGTCGCGGTTGCGCGAGTTTTCCACGCGATAAACGGCCAACGCAGGGCGAATTTCAGGATTCTGCGCCGATCAATTCCACCGGGTAGGAGAACACGTAGCCTTCGCTGCGCACGGTTTTGATGTAGGTCGATTCCCGCGAGTCATCCATCAATCGCTGGCGCAGACGGCTGACCAGCAAGTCGATGGAACGGTCGAACAGGTCGGCGTCGCGGCCCTGGGTCAGGTTGAGCAACTGGTCACGGCTGAGTACCCGCTGCGGGTGATCGAGGAATACCCGCAGCAGTCGGTATTCGGCGCCACTGAGGGCCACCATCGTGCCGTCTTCGTCGAGCAAGTGCCGGGCGGTGGTGTCCAGGCGCCAGCGGCCAAAACCCAAGAGCCGGCCGGTTTCGGTGATCAACAGGTTCGGCGGCAGCATCCGGGTGCGGCGCAGCACGGCATTGATCCGCGCCAGCAGTTCGCGGGCGGCGAAGGGTTTGGTCAGGTAGTCGTCGGCACCCATTTCCAGGCCGAGGATGCGATCGGTTTCATCGTTGCGTGCGGTGAGCATCAGGATCGGTGTGGCTTTGTGTTTGCCCGAGCGCAATTCGCGGCACAGCAGCAGGCCGTCATCGCCGGGCATCATGATGTCGAGCACGATCAGATCCACGGTGTTGGCTTCGAGAAAGCTGCGCATTTGCCGGCCGTCGGCAACCACTGTGGTGCGCAGGCCGTTCTTCTTTAGGTAATTGCCGACCAGTTCGCGGATCTCGCGATCGTCGTCGACGATCAGGATGTGGTTCACATGTTCCATCGCTCAACCCTCTTGTTATTCGCACGTCGCGCATTCCAGGGAGCCGCGCCGCACCTGTATGCCGGCCTTTGTATCGCACTGTATCCAGTGCCCTCTGTGACACCTTACGCCTTAAAAGCCCCGGTTTTACGACACATGGCAGATACCTCGGGTCGATTAAATGGGTTCCATCGAGACAAGACAACTTGCCTCGCACCACGACCCATTGCAACCCTGAGGGCATCATCATGAACTGGAACAAACTGCTCGCCGCTAGCTTTTTCGCCGTCCTGAACGTCGCCGCGTTTTCCGCCCACGCTGATGTCCAGACGGGCACCCATCTGGACATCAAGAAGGTGATTTCTACTGTAGAAAACGGCGGGGCGAATTGCGGGATTGTGAATGCGCGGATGACGTATCTGGATTCGAGCGGTACGCAGAAGGTGCTGGATTACAGCAAGTTTGCAGAGTGTGGGAATCAGGGCAGTTGATCCTGGTGGCTTTCGGGCCGGCCAGGCTTGCGCCGGGAACCGAAGATTGGCAGCACAGCCCATCGCCGTTCTGCCAATCTAGCACTAAGTATTTAGCCATGAAGCGCCGTCATCAGCACTTGCACCCACTGACCACGTTCCGGCGTTGCCCAGCTGCCGGCGAGTTCCTGCGTGAGCACCTTCAAGAGGCCTGACGCCCTCCCTGAACTTGTTGGTCCGCATGGTAGGACGAGCGCACCAGCGGACCGGGTGCAACGTTCTTGAAGGGCGCTAGCTCATTTCAACACCAGCATGCGATAAACCCCGCCCTCGCTTTCGATCCCATGGGTGTCATGGGTGAAACCCGGGAAGGATTTGTCGAAGCTTTCCAGCGCCTTGAGATAGGCCAGCAACGGCCCGTGCGCAGGCCCTGCGTTTTCGCCCGGCATCAGCAGTGGAATGCCGGGTGGGTAGGGCACGATCCCGGTCGCGGCGATACGCCCGGCGGCTTCTTCGAGTGTCACCCGTTCGATGTCGTTTCTGACCAGTTTTTCGTAGGCCTCCACCGGGCTGAATTCGGCTTGCGGCAGTGTGCCGAACGCCAGGGCCATGTTGGCGGTGGTTTTGTGTTTCTTCATGGCGGCGAAGATATCGTCGGCCAGGTCCTTGAGGCCCATGCCGGCGTAACGAGTCTGGTTGGCGGCCAGCAGATCCGGCAGGCACAGTTCCAGTTCGACGTTGTCGTCATAGTCGCGTTTGAAGTCGAGCAGGGCATTGAGCAAGGTGCCCCATTTGCCTTTGGTGATGCCGATAGAGAACAGAAACAGGATGGTGAAGTCGGTGGTTTTCTCGACCACGATACCCTGACGTCCCAGGTACGCCGTGAGCACACAAGCCGGGATCCCCGATTCGAGCAGGTTGCCGTCGTCGCCCATGCCGGGGCTCAGCACCGAGACCTTGATCGGGTCGAGCATGCAGTAGCCTTCTTCGATGTCGCCGAAGCCGTGCCATACCGCGTTGGGATGCAGTACCCAGCAGTTCGGCTCGGTTTTCAACAGCACCGGGTCGACTTCATGGAACGGCACAGTGGCCGCGCCAACCTGCACGGTCGGCGGCTGCCAGCAGGTAAAGAACCAGTCATCCTTGCTCAACATCTCGTTGTGCATGCGTGAGACGACCTGGCGGAAACTGATGGCTTCTTCGATGGATTCAGTGGTCAGGATCTGGCCGCTGGGCGCTTCCATCATTGCCGAGCTGACGTCGCAGGAGGCCATGATCGCGTAGTTCGGCGAAGTCGAGGCGTGCATCATGTACGACTCGTTGAAGCGCCCGTGTTCGATCGGGTTGCGGCCGTTACGCACGTGAATCATCGAGGCCTGTGACAGGGCGGCCAGTAACTTGTGGGTCGACTGGGTGGCGAATACGGTCGGTTTCGAGTCGTCGTGATCGTCGGGGCTGCCGTGCATGGCGTGGCGCTCGCGGTACAGCGGGTTGAAACGCGCATAACCGTACCAGGCTTCATCGAAATGCAGGCGATCGACGCTTTGCCCCAGCAATTCTTCGACGCGGGTGACGTTGTAGGTCAGGCCGTCGTAGGTGGAGTTGGTGATGATGGCGTGGACGGGTGTCGGGTCGATGCCTTGCTTGACCAGCGGGTTGCTGGCGATAGCGGCTTTCACGCCGTCGCTGCTCAGGGTTTGCGGCAGGATCGGGCCGATGATGCCGTAGCGGTTGCGGGTCGGCACCAGGTACGTCGGAATGGCCCCGGACAGGGTCATCGCATGCTCGGCGGACTTGTGGCAGTTGCGGTCGCACAGGGCGATCTGATTGCGCGTGACGCTGGCCATGAGGATGACGCGGTTGGACATCGACGAGCCGTTGGTGACGTAGTAGGTGCGGTGGGCGCCGAACACCTTGGCGGCGTAGCGCTCGCCCTGACCGATGGGGCCGCTGTGATCGAGCAGCGAACCGAGTTCGCCGACCGAAATCGACAGGTCCGAACGCAGCAGATTTTCCCCGAAGAACTCGTAGAACGCGCGCCCCGCAGTGCTCTTCAGAAACGCCGTACCACCGGCATGACCAGGGGTGTGCCACGAGTATTCATAGGTGCGGGAAAACTTCACCAGCGCACCGAACATGGGAGGGAGTGCGGCTTGGCGATAACGTTCGATGGCCGCCAGGATGCGCCCGCTGAGGAAGCGGCTGGTGTCCTCGGGCAACCAGATGAAGTCGTCGGCGTGTTGCATGACCACCAGCGGAATGCTCGACGCGGTGCTGCGGTCGCTGATCAAAAACACCGGCACCCGGGTGTTGCGCTCGCGCAGGCTGACCAGCAGTTGGATGCATTCCTCGTGGCCTTCGCTTTTGTCCATTTCCCAGCTGAGCAGCACGCATTGAATGGCCGGGTCCGAACGCAGGATCGACGTGGCGTCGCTCAAGGTTTCCGACGCCAGTACCCGGACGGCGCGTTCTTCCACATCGTTGATCAACTGATGCAGGGCGCGACCAAAGACGGTGCGTTTGTCCGGCGGGCTGCTGACCAACAGCGTGAGCATGCCGAGCGTCTGTCTATATTCCGTCATGATTGAGCCTCCAATGCGACTGCTTGCAAGTTATTGACCGGCACCGGCTCGCCCGTGATGTGCTGAGCGCTGACGGTCTGCGTTGGTACGCTGTTATTGAGCGCTTCGAGGCGGATCAGGCGGTTGTTGACGAAGCCAAACAGCGTGTAACCAAAGATCGTTGCCACGCCGCCGAGCATCAGTGCCTGCGCGCCCGAGCTGTACAGCGCCAGGTAGCTGTAAGCCGCCGCCACCCACGCAATGATGTTGGTCACCAGCGCCGTGCCCGCCGGAACGTTGGATACCTTTTGAATGGTCATCAACGCGGCCATGGAGAGGATGTAGGGCACCAGGTTGGTGACCACCGCGAGGTTGACGAGGGTGTCGAACTGCTTGCTCAGGTCAGGGCTGATGGTGAGAAAAGCCAGCGCCGTCTGCACTGCCAGCAGCACCAGCATGCCGACAATCGGCGTGCCGGCCTTGTTGGACTTGGCAAAGATCGACAGAAAGTAACCGGTGTCCGCGGAGCTTTTGTAGACCTGAGCGATGGTGAATTGCCAACCCAGCAGCGAACCGATGCACGCCAGTACCATCGCGGCCATCACAATGTCGCCGACCAAAGGGGTGAACATCTTGGCAAAGACCAGCCCGAACGGTGCAGTGGAGGAGGCCAGTTCAGGGTTATCGACGATACCGGCGATGACGTTGGTGGAGACGATGTAGATCACCGCCGCGCCGAGGGTGCCCCCGAGTACCGCAATCGGTACGTTCCTCTCCGGATTTTCCACGGCATCGGTGTTGGCGCACGCCGACTCCAGACCGAGGAATGCCCACAAGGTGATCGCCACCGATGCACCTGCGGCTTCGAACCAGCCCATGTTGTGCGGGTTCCAGCCAGCGACGTAGACACTGCTGTCGAACCAGAACCAGCCAATGGTGGACACCAGCACCACCGGCGCAATCACCCCCCAGACTGTGATCGCACCGATCCGGCCGGTAATACGTGCGCCGCCGAAGTTGGCGAAGGTGGTGATCCATAACAGAGCGATGGTCGCCAGACCCACTTGCAGTGAACCCAGTTCAACATGGAACAGCTCCTGGATATAGCCGACCGCCGTAATACTGATCGCCACATTGGCAATTAACAGCGAGAGACCATAGGTGTAGTTCGTGATGTAGTTGCCCGCCTTGCCGAAGGTGTATTCGGCATAGCCGCCCATGCCGCCGGTCTTTCGGCTGAGCATTCCGCAGCGCGCAAAGGCATAGGCCAGCGCCAGGGAGCCGGTGGCCGTGATCAACCAGGAAAGAATGGAAATGCCGCCGACTTCGGCGAGTTTTGTGGGTAACAGCACAATGCCTGAGCCCAACATGTTGACGGCCGTCAACATTGTCAGTTGCCCTACCGTCATTTTCTTTGCGACTGACATTCCGTTGCCTCACTTGATTGCATTGAGAGGGTGTTAGCTATAGCCAAGGATTGAAATCTCGCCAGAAATGTCCGTAAGACACTGAGAAAACAGGCGATAGCGCACTTAAGGCATTTTGCTGGCCCCGAAGACTGAAATTTTTGATCAGAATCAATTAATTTTCAGATAGTTAGGATCGAATGCAAATGCGGAATGTGGTGATTGCGCTGATTTCGTTAGGTCTGGCGAGCGTTGCCGCCACTGTCCAGGCCAAAGAGCTGGCATCGAATGATCGTTATATTTGCAGTTGGGGGGCGGGTACGGCGGCAAAAGCCCAGGAACTCAAACTGTCTGGAGTTTCACTGTATGCAGCGCGACAGAAGTTACATACCTACAAGTTCAGCAAGCCGTGGATGCACATGATGGCGATGGGCATTACCGAGCAGACCTATGACAGTAAGTCGCGGATCAAGCCGGCGGCTATCCGCGAGAGTTTTTATGAAGATTGCCTCAGGTATAAGTTGGCGCGTAAATGATGAAGTAGCACCTCCAACATCACCCGGCACGACACCTGTCATGTGCCGGGGATCGGTAAATCAACGGTCTGATATCACGCCAGCATCGACGTCAGGCCACCCTGGCGATCCAGTTTCGCCAGGTCGTCGAATCCTCCGATATGCGTCTCACCCACAAAAATCTGTGGAACGCTGCGACGACCGCTTCTGCTAAGCATTTCCTGAAACTTTGCGGGTTCGGATTGAACGTTTATTTCCCGGGTCGCTATGCCCTTGCTGGCGAGCAACGCCTTGGCATTGCGGCAATAAGGGCAGGTGTCGGTGGTGTAAAGCGTCACAGTATTCATGGCTTGTGCTCCAGAAGTTAAATGTCGCGTTCAAGCATCGATCACGGGGAAATCGATCTCGGTCAGGGCAAGGTTGTTCAGATAGTTGGTCAGTGTTTGCGAAGCCACGTGGGCGATCACCTCAATGATCCTGGCGTCGTCGATGCCCGCTGCTCGTGCTGCTTCGATCTGCTCGCTGCTCAGGTGGCCACGGCTTTCAGTGATTTGCCGGGCGAGGGTGGCTAATGCATTGAGCTGGCCCTGGCGAGCGCTGACGATATCTTGCGCAGTCAGCCCGGCCTTGCCGGCAAACAGCGTGTGTGCCGCCAGGCAGTAGTCGCAACCATTCACCTGCGAGGTGGCGAGGAAGATCGCTTCTTTTTCAGTGGCGCTCAGGGACGTCTTGCCCAAAGCCACGGAGTGCTGCAGGTAGGCAGAAAGCACGGCGGGTGCATGGGCCAGTGTCTTGAAGACATTGGGCAAGAAGCCGATTTTCTTCTGCACGCCTTCCAGCAGCGCACGGGTGGTGTCGGTGGTTTGTTCAAGACTCAGGGTGGTGATGCGACTCATGGTGATACTCCGTAGATTGAAGCGCGGTGTGCGCTGGGTACGGGGTCCATGCTAGTGACGCTGGCTGGTCTTTAGGGTGCAAATCGTCGACGATATGCGACAGATCGTCCAAACAACACGCTTGGAGCCCCTCTATGGATCGCTTGTCCACCTTGCTCACGCATTTCGGTGTCAGTGCCGGCACATTCCACAGCGGGGCTTTTTGCGGCACCACAGGGTTTGATGGCCATCAGGCGTGTGGCCATCTTCATTTGCTTCAGGCCGGCGAACTTAGCCTCCAACTGGCCGACGAGCCAGACATCCTGCTCAACGAGCCCACTTTGCTGTTTTTTCCCCGACCTTACCGTCATCGGTTGCTCGCCAACGAAGCCTCCGGCACTCAGCTGGTGTGTGCCTCTCTGACCTTCGATGGTGGAGCGGGCAATGCCCTGGCGGCGGCTTTGCCTGACTATCTGGTGCTCAAACTCGACGGCATTCCAACCATGGCCGGCACGCTGAACTGGTTGTTTAACGAAGCCTTCGGCGGCATCTGCGGTCGCGAAGCGATGATGGACCGATTGTTCGAGGTTCTGGTGATTCAGCTGCTTCGACACATCCTGACCAGCCGTGATCAGCGTCCCGGCATGATGGCCGGCCTCGCCGACCCGCGCCTGGCGCGATCCTTGAGCCTTATGCACGACACGCCCGCCAAGGCCTGGACCGTGGCCGAGCTATCGGCCGCGGCCAACATGTCCCGCGCCAGTTTTGCCGAACACTTTCGGTTAGTAGTGGGGCAGACACCGGTCGATTATCTGGTGAGCTGGCGGATCAGTCTCACGCAGAAACGCTTGCGTGAAGGCAAGCCCATCGCATTGATCGCCGATGAAGTCGGCTACGAAAGCCCTTCGGCGCTGGCCCGGGCGTTTCGGCGTAAAACCGGCACCAGTCCGCGAGAGTGGATGCAGAGTGGGAAGCTCCGATAGCATTTTTCACCTGCTCTTGGGCGGGTTGCAGAGCGAAGTCTTTATGGTCTCCTATACTGGACCGTTCCGAGAGTTTCCCTACCCTTCACAGCGAGGAGAACGCACATGACCATTCGTATAGGCGACGAAGCACCGGATTTCACCGCCGAAAGCACCGAAGGCACGCTCCATTTCCACGAGTGGATTGGCGACAAGTGGGCCATCCTGTTCTCGCATCCGAAGGACTTCACCCCTGTGTGCACCACTGAACTCGGTTACATGGCCGGGCTCAAGCCGGAGTTCGACAAGCGCAACACCAAGATTGTCGGCCTCAGCGTCGACCCGGTCGGTAACCATCAGACCTGGGCCAAAGACATCGAAGAAACCCAGGGCCATGCGGTCAACTACCCCATGATCGGCGACGAGAATCTGGTGGTGGCCAAGCTCTACGACATGATTCACCCGAATGCCAGTGGCGGTGCTCGTACTGCCGTGGACAACGCCACAGTGCGGTCGGTGTTCATTGTCGGCCCGGACAAAAAGATCAAGGCGATGCTGGTCTACCCGATGAGTGCCGGGCGTAACTTCGATGAAGTGTTAAGGCTGCTCGACGCTATTCAGCTAAACGCCAAGCACACGGTTGCCACACCGGTGAACTGGCGTCCGGGTGAGGACGTGATCATTCCTACGTCGGTATCCGACGAGGACGCAAGGAAGAAGTACCCGGATGGCTTCAAGACGGTGAAACCTTATTTGCGCACCGTGGCGCAACCGAAGTAACGGTCATTCATTCATCCCGTCTTCAATCGCGATGCCTTTTGCGCGCGTCGCCTTGATCAGCTCGGCGCGGGTGCCAGGTAAATCGAGCATGGTTTTCTGGCGCAGCGCCGAGACTTCTTCGGCGCTGAAAGGCCAACTGCGCATTGTCCAGCGCGGACTGCGACATGCCGGGCAGCCATCGTCAAAGTGGCGACCGGCTCATTGCAACGGGTCGTTCACGCCCACTCTGTAACCCGCCTGGGAGATGGTTTTTTTGCCCTGCTTCGTTGCCCGGAGCATGGCGCTGCGCCAGGTCGGGGGCGAGCGTCCTGTTGCGGGCTAATGTCCAGACGTGAAGCTATTTCATACTGATAGGTCCGTTTGATTGACCTGCTTGTCGTGTCGTTATTTTGACGCCGCCCTCCTTGAAATGAAATTTCGATTTATTGTGGTGACGAGCTATTGACGTAATGGCGATGTGCTTATAGGCTCAATTTAAGCCGATACAGATTCCTTCATCCGACAAAAAATACCCCCCTACGCAAGGAGGCGGTGTTATGCGCTCGACACTTGTCATGAAATTCGTGTTGTTTTCTGTGTTCCTCAATGGTGCGGCCGTGGCTAGTGCTCAGGCGACCAATTTGGCCAATGAAATTAGTCGCATAACCAACGCTTGCGAGGAGTTAGTGCCTCAACTTTGTACGGCTCTCAAAGAGCACACGGGTGGCGCACCGCTTACTGTTGGAATGGGCCTTGGCTTGCCTTCGTTACTCACCGATATTTACTTGGATGATGCCCCTTCTGCCAAAGCTAACAGCGTCGTTCATCACGCTGACTCGGACGTGGGTGTATCCGTCAATTCTTCTTCGGGTGACGGATTAATGGCGGCGGTTAACAATAAGCCGTTCAAAATTGATTCGTCGGTCCAGGATAAAAGTTTGGTTGGTGTATCTGATGTCATTCAACCGAATGCGGTACCGCTTCCTGCGGCAGCCTGGTTATTTTCTTCCGCGTTGCTTGGTTTTATTGTGGTCGCCAATCGCCGGAAAATTTAGGTTGTGGCTTTGACTTTTTGGCAATAAAGGTTATTTAGACGATCATTCTAGTTGCTGGTTAGATAGACGACTTGTTGTAGTGTTTTTGCGGGTGATTACCTGTCTTGCAGTGATGCTTAGTTTGTGATTATTGATGCCGTTAGTTGTGCTGGCAGACGCAGCCATCATTAGGTTGGCCGTGTGATGGTTGAGTCGGCTCAAACGGACTTGATGTGGTTAATTTTGGCGCGGAATAAGCCGGGGGCGGCTTGTGTGGTGCAAGCCGTTGTTAAATAACACTATTTTGCTGTTTTTGCACTAGCGTTCTAGTTGCAGGTGCGTTGCTGGCGGAATTGGCCGCCCAGACGCTCAAAGTGATTGCGGTTTGGCATTTCTTTGGTGTGAAATAGAAAAGAGTGATTTGGTTCCATTTTTTTGTTCTAGACTCCTAGCATGGCTACTTAGACGGAGGGATCCCGATGTTCCGTTCATTGATACCTGTGCTCTGCGCGCTGGCTGTTTGGCCCAGCATTTCCAGTGCCGACGAAAACGACGCGGCTTACCGGCTGAGTCCGGGAGATTCCCTTTCTGTTTCCGTTTGGGGAGAAGACAAGCTCAAACAGGACGTACGCGTACTTCCCAATGGCAGCATTACCTTCCCACTGGCAGGGCGAGTCGATGTTAAGGGGCTTGATACCACTGCTGTCGAGAAGCTAATCGCTGCCAAGCTTGAGAAATTCATACCTGATCCGCAGGTGAGCGTTGTCGTCTCAGGCACCGAAGGTAATCTCGTCTACGTTCAGGGCAAAGTGCTGAAACCTGGCACCGTGCATATGTCAGGTCAAACGTCAGTGCTGCAGGTAATAAGCGTGGCGGGCGGGCTCGACAAATTCGCCGACAAGGATGGCATCAAGGTCGTGCGACTCAATGGGACTAAACAAGAGATCCTGCCCGTCAGCTACAACAAGTTGATGTCAGGGGATGACATGTCCACCAATTTTCTACTTAAGGCCGGCGATACGCTGGTCGTGCCATAGCCTTGCGCGATGCACTAAGGATTACCTTGATTGAGTTTCGAACGACCGGGGTTGCGACGGCAATCCTGGCTTTGTCGTGTTCGCACATGGCCAATGCTGCTACCTGGCAATCAGCAATAGCAGTGCCTTCGACGGTCGAGTACGACAGCAATCCACTGCTGCTTACGAGTGGTGAGAAGGGGGTGACCCGTACCATCATCGCCCCCGATTACAGCCTCGTGGGTACATCCGGGCAAGATGAGTTCCAGTTCGGGCTCGGGCTAAATGTCGTGCGTTCGTCTGATACGTCCATCGTTTCGGATCGTGAAGACCCCAGATTAAAGTTTGGGTGGCAGCGCGCGACCGAAACGGGTGGTTTCGGGCTCACGGCGAGATATGAAGAGAGCTCTACGCTCTCCACTGCGGTTCAGGAAACCGGCGTGGTTTCTACCGATGGTACGCAAAAGCTTTATTCGCTGGGCGGCAACTGGAGTACTGCTCTCAGCGAGCGAAGTACCCTGGTCAACGAGACTGACTACACTCATGTCACTTACGATATTGACTCACTGATCAACTATGACGAGCTGGCGACCCGCTTTAGCTGGAACTATGCATGGAGCGAGCAGGTCGAGCTGTTCACCCGTTTTGGCGTGAAGCGCTATGAGCCGGAGGCGGGGTCCGCGGTGGCGTCCTCAAACAGCTACACTCCCTCGGTTGGCATGAATTTCCAACTCTCCGAGCGGCTTAAGGGGACGGTCTACGCGGGTCTCAATCAAGTCTCCGGCACGGGTAGTGGCCCCAAAGGCCAGGGCGGTCTTACGTTGCAATATGCCGGGGAGCGTATTGATACAAGCATCGATGCCGGTCGCAGCACCGTCGCCAGCGGGGACGGCGGGTTCGTCGAGGTTGATAGCCTGAGGGGGACATGGAGTTATGCCATCGATGAGACCCAACGCACCGGGTTTGACGCCTCATGGCAAGACTCTAAAGGGCAAACACCTAATACCCTGCGAAATTTCAGTGCCTGGTTTAGTCAAGAACTCTCGCCTTTTTGGATTGCGCGCCTATCCTACACGTACAAAGAACGCCAGCAAGATGGCTTGCCGGATGCCAGTGCCAATGTCGTCGGGTTGACGGTGACCTATAGTTATCCCGGTCTCTGAAATTCAGGTGTGTGAGAAATATGGCCTCTGAATACGAAATGTCGGTCAACGACTACATTGCAATCATCAAGCACCGCGCTCTGCTGTTGATCCTGAGTTTCGCGGTAATACTTGGCGTGTGCGTGGCGGTCGCAATTTCTCTCCCACCCACCTATGAGTCATCCGGCACTATTTTGGTCGAGTCTCAGCAGATTTCGCCTGACCTGGTGTCGGCGAACAACAATACCTTTGCCGATGAGCGCATCGAAGTCATTCGCCAGCGCGTGATGACCCGCGAGCATCTGGAAGGGATCATCGACAAATACAATCTTTTTGCTTCGCAAAGCAGGCAGTTGACCGTTTCCGAGAAGATCGATGAAATGCGCAATGCGATTACAGTTTCCCTGGTCAGTGCCGCCATTAAGGGGCGCGGAGAAGTGACGATTGCTTTCCGTCTTGGCTTTGAGCACCGGCAGCCAGAGATTGCGAACAAAGTGGCCAACGAACTGGTGACGCTGTTTCTGGATGAAAACATCAAGCAGCGCACCGAACGCGCCAGTGAAACCACAGAGTTCCTGACGCAGGAGGCGGACAAACTCAGGGTGGAACTGGAGGCTCTGGAGAACCGGCTGGCGGACTTCAAGCAGGCACACAGCAACGCGCTGCCCGAACATCAGGAACTGCGCATGAATATGTTGTCGCGCGCCGAAACCGAGCTTAAAGAGGTCGACCGTGACTACAAAGCTGCCCGTGAGGAGTTGCGTTTCAATGAGTTGGAGCTTTCCGCCGCAAATGCCGGGCTAACGACCAAGTCTGGAGCGACCGGTGCGGCAGTTGATAAACCACAGGATCTGAGTAGCCTCAAAGCGGAGTACACCAGGTTGAAGGCGCTGTATACCCCAGCCCACCCCGACGTGCGTGCCGTCAAACGCAAAATTGCTGCCCTTCAGGCTACCAAAGGTGCTGATGGTGCAGCGGCTCTGGTCAGTATGGACGTTGCCAAGGCCCAGGCGCGGATCTCCGCCGCAGAAGCACGTATCAAGTCGCTGGGCGATCAAAAGCAGGAAATGCTCAGGAAAATAGCCGACTACGAGGCGCAAATTCTTGAGACGCCACAGGTCGAGCGCGGCTTGGTCACGCTGATGCGTGACCATGAAAACGCTCGGAAAAAATACGAGGAGATTCGCACCAAGGAAATGGGTGCGAAAATTTCAGAAAGCCTGGAACAGGAAAACAAAGCCGAGCGTTTTGTTCTTCTAGAGTCGCCGTTGATGCCCGAAAAACCGGTGAGGCCGAACCGTAAAAAAGTCGTTGCCATGGGCTTTGTTCTCGCTCCGTTGGGCTCTGGCGCACTGGTCATGCTCCTCGAGATGTTGAGTCAGCGTGTGCGCGGTGCTGAAGCCCTGGCCAGCGTGCTGGGTAGACGCGTATTGGTTACTATTCCTTACATTCACACCAAGGCTGAACTGGCACGCCGCAAGAAATGGCGAACGCGTCTGATCGTGTGTGGAGTCGCAATAATTGCGATCCTTTTGGTGCTCGTGCACTTCCTCTACATGCCTCTGGATCTTCTGATGCTTAAAGCTCTGGCCCGGTTTGCATAAGGAATATAGCCATGGAAATAATCAAGCCCGATACCGAAAAAGCCGAGCAACAGACCTCGTCAAAAGCCCTGACACCGACCGCGCAATCTACAAGTCTGAATGCGCTCAGTTATGTGCAAACCAAGGTTGTACCTTTGCGGCCAGAGCATCTCGAGCGCAACCGCATTGTGGCTTACAACAAGAATTCGAACATGGGCGGGGCGTTCGATCTGCTGCGTACGCAGGTTTTAAAAATCATGGAAGAAAATGGCTGGCGCACGCTCGCCATCACCTCGCCGACTCCAGAGGCAGGCAAGACGGTATTGGCGATAAACCTGGCAATGAGCATCGCCCATCACACAACCAAGACGGCATTGCTGGTGGATTTCGACTTACGTCGTCCGACAGTCGGCGCCTGTCTGGGATTGCCGATGGAGAAATCGCTCAATGAATTGCTGGCCGATGAAGCGGAGCTGCAAGATGTTCTGGTCAACCCGACCTTGCCGCGCTTTGTGGTCCTGCCAACGCGTGAACCGATTCCTCTCTCTACTGAGGTGCTGTCATCGCCCGCGGTGAGCCATTTGATTACTGATCTGCGCGAGCGCTACAACTCACGTATCGTGATTTTTGACTTGCCGCCAATCTTGAGTTCGGATGATGTGATTAACGTCCTGCCCAAGTTCGACTGCGTCCTGCTCGTGGTCGCTAACGGCATGAACAGCAAGAAAGAAATCGAGGAAAGCCTGCATCATCTGGGGACAGCTAATCTGATTGGCACGGTGCTGAACAAAGCCGAGCCCCAAAACCGCTCTTACTACTAGAGCGTCTCCCTTAGGAGCTCGACGTTATGCACCAGCTCCGACCTTCAGTGCCAAGGGTACTTCTGCTCCCAGCTCCAGGCGTGCGCCACTATCTGTTCAAGTGAACCAAATTGCGCTTGCCAGCCCAGTATTGTGTTGGCCCTGCGGGGGTCGGCCACAAGGCGTGGTGGATCGCCCGCGCGACGTGGCGCTTCGCTGACAGAGATATCCTGGCCGGTCACGTAACGCGCGGTATCTATCACTTGCTGTACCGAGAAACCTTGACCGTTACCGAGGTTAAACGCCGTGCTTGCACCACCGGCCAGTAGATAATCCACGGCAAGTGCGTGAGCTGCAACGAGATCGACAACGTGGACGTAGTCGCGAATGCAAGTGCCGTCAGGCGTGTCGTAATCACGGCCATAGACGGTGATGCTTGCGCGCCGACCGGAGGCCGCTTGCAGGATCAGTGGCAGCAGGTGGGTTTCCGGTTCATGGCGCTCACCCAGTTGTCCTTCAGGGTCTGCTCCGGCGGCATTAAAGTAGCGCAGGCAGACCGATTTCAGCCCATAGGCGCGGTCGAAATCTTCAAGCATCTGCTCAACCATCCACTTGCTGCGACCGTAAGGATTGATCGCGGCCTTGGGATGCTCCTCGTCGATCGGTACATACACCGGATCGCCATAGACGGCGGCAGTCGAGGAAAAAATGAAGTTTTTAACGTCCGCGCGAACCATGGCTTGTAGCAGGGTCAGGGAGGCGGCCAAGTTGTTTTGGTAATATTTGGCGGGTTCAGTCACGGATTCGCCCACCTGTATAAATGAGGCGAAGTGGAACACGGCATCAAAGTGTTGTGCGGCAAACAAGACGTCCAGGGCTTGCGCGTCGGCTATGTCCAGTTCGACCAATTTCCCCCCCGCCAAGGCGCCGCGGTGCCCCGTGGAAAAGTTGTCTGCCACGACCACTTCGTGACCTGTGCGCAGTAGCTGCTTAACCATGTGCGAGCCGATATAGCCTGCGCCACCAACAACCAAAAATTTCATCCTGCTCTCCCTGAAAACTGTTGCTGTGTAAGCGCAGATTGCAACGTCAGCGTGATCCGCCTGGCTACTCTATGAAAGAGACCGCTTGGTTATTGAGTCGCCGGTGCGCTGGATGATGCTGTACGGGCAGGGCTTGGCTGTCCATCGCCTGAGGCTGTAGCTTGCGGGGCGCTTTTTTTCAAAAACAACCAATTAGACGCCTGCAGGCCGTCGAACTTGATCGTATAGCGTCCATCAAGGTAGGTCGCAGGCAGTTTCTTCATTTGCGCAAGGGTGCCGTGGGTAAACAGTGTCAAGCCTTTTGGTGCCTGGATGGTTAGCGTGCCTTCGAGGGGCTCAACATAAAAAGGTGTTTTTTCTTCTTCTTTGGGGATGGCACGAGTGCCCAGCGAAATCAGTAAATCCTGCGATCGGCTGACAGGCGCGCCGTCCAGGCTTTGCACCACCACACTGGCATAAGCCGTCTTCACTTGAACCTGGATGTTGCCAAGGCTGATCGACTCGCCACCGATCCAGCCGGTGGCTGCTTGGGTGCGCGGCGTATTGATGGTGTAGATGCCTTGTTTCCAGTTGCGTTTCAGTTCACCCGTGTCTGTTGTGGACTCGCTGGCATTGGTGTCCAGCAGCGACTGATTGGGGTCATGAAACACCTGTGCGTTGCTCGCGATACTGCCTTGCTGCAACCAGGGTAATTCCGGCGTTTGTGGCATGGCGATTTGCAGCTTGCCTTTCTCCATGGCGGTGCGCAGCAGAGCAGAGTTGGCCGGTGTGATGAGCTGGTTGAACAGGGTGCCTGGCGTCGGCGCGAAGACATAGGTGGTGCTGGCTTCGCTAACGTCGGCGCGGCGATAGAGCAAGGCAGCGGCGGGCAGGGTGGCCAGCAATGCAGGGTCGTTATAGGCGTGCCAGTTGCCGGCAGACATCCGTTCTCCGGACAGTGGCTCTTGGCTGTAAGCGTATTGCATCAGTGCATCCCAGCCTTGGTGGCTGGCGGTGGCGGCTATATAGAGTGGCAGCGAGTGGCGGTCGGGAGTCGGGAAGGGTTCATTGTTCCACTCGGTGACGGTCAGCGGTTTACCTGTGACCTGGCCGGCGGCAATCCAGTCCACTAAACCATCGCTGGTGAGCGGGTTTTTCTCTAGTTGCCCAGAGCCACCGTAGCTGTGGACATCGATTACGTCGCCGGAAGTAAGGGCCGGCAGGGCGCTGAGGCCATCGCCGCCCCAGCTACTGGTCGTGGCGATGGGGACTTTCACTCCTGAATCACGTAGGTGCTGAATCATGTCTACGTCGAAACGTCGCTCCAAATCATTGAGGAACAGTTTGGAGGGGCCATGCTCCCAG
Source organism: Pseudomonas sp. LB3P25 (assembly GCF_054897985.1). Lineage (NCBI taxonomy): Bacteria > Pseudomonadati > Pseudomonadota > Gammaproteobacteria > Pseudomonadales > Pseudomonadaceae > Pseudomonas > Pseudomonas sp. LB3P25. The sequence continues at coordinate 2,760,333 of NZ_CM142711.1, forward strand.
GCGCGCCAGGTTTTGTTTGCCGATAGATTGTGCTGGTTGGCAAACGCCTCGGCCTCGGCCATGAAGATCTTGCTGTGCTTTGGCACTTGCTTGTCTGGCAACAGGGCGTTGCCAAAGTGCTGGGTGACGTCGTTTTCATTGGTAATCAGGACGGCGGCGATCGCCGGATCGTCTTTGTAGGCGAGGCCGGTATAAGTGTTTACATGGGTTAAATAGGCTTCGGCAAAGCGCTTCATCGCTTTCTGAATGGTGATGTTTACATAGGCATAGCCCTTGAGATAGGCATTATTTTGTTCGTTTTTTGGCAGTTCATCGAAGCCATAAATGTTGTCGTTTGCAGTAAAGGCTCGCTGGACGTGCATATCGAGCCATACATAAATGCCCTCGTCTTTCAGGCATTTGATCCACCAGTCGATTTTTTTCAGCGACTCCGGGCTTGGTTGCTGGGTGTCACGCGTGAGGTGACCGTCGCCAAAAATGTTTGGGCTGACCCATGGGGAGTCGTGGTGGTGCAGTCGTACGAGATTGAAACCGAGTGCCGACAGGCGTTTGGCCTGCAGCTTGATTTCATCGTCTGGCGTGTGGAACAGCGCATAGGCCGCCAGGTTGGTGCCCCAGAAGCGCGCCGGGGTGTTGTCTGCGAATAGCAGTTGCTCGCCGGATGCTTTGACGAAGCCGCGCTTACCTGCAGGTTTTTCGGGAGCGTTAAGAAAGGACAAATCGACCGGCGAAGTTCTCCAGTCGAGCTCGTCACTCGGCCAACTCTTTGGGTCGACCAGCCCAAAGCGCTCGGTACTGGTTGGACCGATTGCCACGTCACCAGAGATGCTCAAGGTGGCTTTGAAATTTTGGCGGCCGGGTTTGATCGTGTTTTTGTAAAAAAAAGCACGCACCTCGGATGGATCGCCTGGTTCAAAGTACACACTCGCCAGTGCGGGCTCAAAACGCATCTCGACGCGTCGCCCTTGTGCATTCCCCCAGGACCAGCCGCGGTTGTCGGGGAGCAAGACCGGCTGACCCATTTCTCCAGCGAAAAGGGCGGGATCGAAATTAAAAACGATGCCCCCGCCCATCACGCCCGGCTTCATGCTGTGTGCATTCAGGGCAAAGTTCCAGGTCAACTTGTGCTCGTCTTCCTTCTGAATCTGCGCAGTCAGCTCAAAATCCAGCGGCTTGTTCTGGCCTGTAAGGGAGTAGTTATAGGGGGTGTTCACCTTGAAACCGGTCGGGAAATACGTCCAGTCCCAGTTACCCCCAAAGAAGGAAAACGAAGAAGCAATGACCGGGCTGCCGCCGCGCGCCAGCATTGGCAGGCCGCTGTGCTCATCCACGCTGGCGACCCAGTCCGATGCCCAGGTGCGAAACGGCCAAATTGCAAAAAACAGCAGTAGCAGGAGCAGCATATGGGGACGGCGAAACAAAGGGGCCATGGGTTTTACCGGAGTTGGAGGTGGGCACTCGCAGTGACGGCCGTCGAGGTGTGCTTGAGCCTTCGCGCCATCTGAGCATAGGCCACGCCCAGCCCGGCCACCGACCAATACACCACGGGGATCACCGTGATACTGCTAACGGTAACAATGGTGATCAATATCCCGGCCAGTGTCGCCAGGAGTGCTCGTCCGAGTCGGCGTGCTTCATCGTCTTTGTTGGGGAACGAGCGCATCCCTTTGCGGATGCCCAGCAGAACACTGACGAAAAAAACCACGAAAAGCGTCAATCCAATCAAACCGACCGACAGCGCTATGCCGATATAAGTGTTCACGATATCGATGATGCCCTGGCCCTGAATCATGGACTGCATTTCCGGTGTGCTACGGAAATCGAAAGAACCCAGCCAAGGGTTGCGCCCGATAACGATCACTGCGTTATCAATCAAGCGCTGCCGGTATGTGATGTTCTCTACTTCCACCGTGCCGATGAACGGTAGCAGATCAAGCACTTTTTGCCCGCCCGGCACAATGGCCAACAGGGGAAGGGCAAGCGCTCCGGCGACCGCCAGCAGCATGATGCGTTTGACAGCGTTACGGCCGGTGGCGATGAACACGGTGATAATGGCGGCTGCACCGATCCAGGGGCCACGCGACAGCGGTACGACCAGACCGCCGGCGAGCAGGAGCGCGCCAAGGCCTCTCTGCAATCGGCTGCGCACATTCTCCTGCAAGTACAGGTAAAAGCCGATGGCCACGCTAATGACGAACCCCAGCGCAATGGCTTGGCCGGTGGTGGCACTGGCGCGTAATGAGCCACCACGGCTCAAGTAGCCGGACATTTCCCACTGCATCCCCAGGGCGTCGGTCAGCGCACGGTAGAGCAGCCAACTCCGGGAAAATTCGAAGAGACCAATAAGCGACAGCACCATGGCGGCGAGTACAAAACCGAACAGAGCGTCCTTGAAGTCGCTGAGGTTCTTCAGCGCCCGGCTGGCAACGTAATAAGGCAAAAAAACTTCGATGAATAGGTAGAGCGTTTGGCGCAACGTGTCGGTGACCGTGGTTTCGCGAAGGTAAAGCAGGCTCGTTAGCAGGATGTTGGCGGCTAACAGCTTGTCAGGCCAGGTGCGTCCGAAAGGGACCGTGTCTGCTCGCTTGCGTAACGCGAAAAAAGCCGGAAGCAACACACACAGTGCCATTAGACGAATATGGTTAAGGGCAAAAAAATAGTTGATCAGGCCGAAGCCGGGAATCTGCGCCGGGGATGGCGGGATGAGAAACAGCAGAAAGAAAAACAGCGCCACGGGGTTGCGTTCGCTTTTTCTTGCGACGCCCAAAACGATAGCGGCAATGCCCGCGTACACCCAGAAACTGTGCGAAACAAAGGCCAGTAGCGTCAATACGAACCACAGATTGCGCCGACGAGTGAAATTGCGGTCAGGAATCAGGTCTGCTGCTGGTCGCCGGGCGATGGCAAAAACGATGCCGGCAAGGACCAAAATGACGATTAATGCGCGAAAGTGCTCAGGCATAGGTGGTTGCACTTATTGATTGATGAGCGACGGCTCGTCGAATGGCGAAATGCGACTATAGTACTTTTTATGCCATTGGGTCCGGGGTTGATGTTATGTCCTTCGTTAATGTATCGCCACCGCCGAGCCTTCGCAGGCGGGCGATTTCTGCTGGCGCATGGAATGTGGGGGCGCTTGTTACGTCTCAAGCCTTTCGCTTGGGTGGCAACCTGATAATGGCCCGCCTGCTGATGCCGGAAATGTTCGGCATCATGATGATCGCCACCACCGTTTCGGTGGTTCTGCACTTGCTTTCCGATGTTGGCTTGCGCCAGAACATCATCCAGAGCCCGCGTGGCGAAGATCCGGTGTTTCTCAATACCGTGTGGACGGTGCAGATCGTGCGCGGTCTCATCCTTTTTGCTTCGACACTGCTGATCGCGGGCGCCGCCTTGTTTGCGCAGACGATTAATCTGTGGTCGATCAATTCCACCTACGCCGCACCCGAATTGCCGCTGGTATTGGCCTTGACCGGTGTCCTGGCAATCATCTTTGGTTTTCAGTCGACGAAAGTCGACTTGGCAGTGCGCGCTTTCCAGCAAAAGAAAGTGGTCCTCGCCGAGTTTGCTTCCCAGCTCGTCGGGCTGTTGGTGATGCTGGGCGTCGGTTACTTCACTCGGTCTATCTGGTCACTGGTGGTTGCGGGTCTGGTCTCGGCGATGGTCAGCACTCTGCTGGGGCATTTATGGTTCGAGGGCCCGCCTAACCGCCTGCAGTGGGAACGTACTGCGCTCAAGGAATTAGTCGTCTTCGGTCGTTGGATACTGTTGTCGTCGGCAGTGGGCGTATTGGCCATGTACGGTGATCGCATCTGGTTCGGCGGCAGCATGACGGCCGCCGAATTGGGGGTCTACTCCATTGCCGTGCTGATTTTGGGAGCGCTTCAACTTGGAGTACAAAGGGTAATCGGGGCCGTGGCCCTGCCGGCCTTCAGTGAGGCCACAAGAACCAATGACACCGCACGGCTCCATGCTTTGTATTACCGCGTCAAATTGATGTTCGATCTGGTCTCGCTGTTTTTCTGTGGGCTGTTCTGGACCGGCAGTCCACTGCTCATCAGCATCTTGTACGATGAGCGTTATGCCCAGGCCGGCAGCATGATGTCCATTCTTGGACTCTCTTTCTTCACCATGCGTTACATGTTGGCGCATCAGGTCTGGATTGCCTTGGGACTCACCAAGTACCAAGCCATGGACAACATTATTCGCGTGGTCTCGTTATGGGTGCTGCTGCCGCTGCTGCTGGCTATTGGCGGGGTCAACTATGCGATTTGGGGCGTCGCCCTGCATACGTTCCCTACGCTTATCCTGGTTTTTTATGTCAATTATCGTCTGGGGCTGTTCAATCTCAAGCGTGAACTGATGGTGCTGCCAATGTTGGCGGTGGGGGCTGTGTGTGGGGAGTTATTGACGGGTCTTGCTAAATGGCTTTGATCTATTTCTCTTGCGGTTTCCAAAGCTGTGGCACGGCGTCGCCATTGAGGTGTTGATGGTGCTAGCCAAAAAATTGTGACCTTGATGTGTAGTTGAAATTTCCAACGCGATCTCGGCGTCGTGGAGCTTTGAATCATGAGAGAAACTGATTTGAATACCTCTGTGACGAGTCGCAGAGGCTTTCTCCAGGCGTTTACCCTGTTAAGTTTTGGGGGACTCATATTTGGATTTTCAGAGGCCGTTACTCGGCCTTCTGCTGTTAAAACCGAGTTTGTTGTTATCAACGGATGGGTGCTGCCTGCCCAGCATTTTCGGCAAACGCAAGCATGATCAAAGACTACCAATCGCAGAAAGAACTCCGCGGCTACTATGACTTCTGCATCATAGGCGCAGGGCCCGCCGGTATTACGCTGGCCTTGCATTTAGCCGGCAATGGTTGGCGTGTGGTGCTTCTCGAGGGAGGTGGCCACGAGTATTCACAGAACTCTCAGAGCCTCTACAAGTGCCCATCGTCAGGCCTCGAGGTGTACGCTGAGGAAACACGCCTGCGCTATCTTGGCGGCACCTCCAATCACTGGGCCGGGCGATGCCGTCCTTTCGAGCGGTCTGACTTTACCGTGGGCCCTCCCGTGAATTTACCCGGTTGGCCCATCGCGTTTTCCGAGATCGAGCGCAATTTGCCGGCGGCCATGGCTATATTAGATCTGCCGCCGCATTCTGGATTCAAGGCGATCAACGCTACGCTGGACGGCGCCGACTTCGAAGCTGATCGTTTCTTGCTCAGTCCGCCGACGCGATTTGCACAAAAATATGCCAAGGAACTTAATGAGACCGAGGGGCTTGATGTCTTCATCAACTGCAACTGCGTCGATCTTGAGTTCGACAGCAAGAGCGGCCGCATAGTGACGGTAGTCGTCTCGGACTATGAACTGCATCGAGAGCGAGTCACGGCAAAACAATTCATTCTGGCGACGGGCGCGATCGAGAATGCCAGGCAACTGCTCAACAGTGAGTCCCTGGCAGCGGGCGGTATTGTGAGCAAGGATGGTTACGTCGGTAGATGTTTCATGGAACACCTGAACGTTGATCTGGGCACCTTCATCCTGAAAGACGGGGAGGGAACAGATTCTCGACAGTACTTCACGACCGATGCATTCGTGATGGAGCACAGGGCGGGTAAAGGGAATGTGACTGCCTCACTGGTATCTGAAGTGAAATCCTATGGGCGAATGGCTGCAATCAAGGGCTTTTTCGAGAATCTCGTCTGCGAAGTAGGTGCGGAGCACAAGATCGAATTTATCACCAAGTTCGATTGCCCCGGGGATGGTGTGATCAGCACGTTGATTGAGCAGTTTCCCAACCGCAATAGCCGGATCTCATTGCTCGACGGGCGAGATGCGTTAGGGATGAGCAAGGTCAACATTCATTGGGAACTCACTCCTGCAGACAGGGAAACCGTCAAGTCCATAGGGCTCGAAGTGGCAAAGTGTTTTGCCGACACAGGACTGGGCTACGTCAAGTTGGAAGAATGTGTGTATGACGTCGATTTGCCACTGAAGGTCAATCCCCATGCTCATCATATGGGGACCACGCGGATGGCGACGTCGCCTGAGTTTGGCGTGGTCGACGAAAACTGCAAAGTGTTTGGTGTCGAGAATCTTTACGTGGCGGGCAGCAGTGTTTTCTCTACGGGCGGTGCCTGTAACCCCACGATGCCTCTGTTGCAACTTGCTCTGAGGCTGGCGAATTATCTTAACTATCAAATGGGGCCCTTGGTGGGCAGGTACTCCTGAGTGGGAGTGTTTTTGGATTTTCCGAGTGTTGAATTTCAGGGAGGGGCTATTCTTAGGTCGTGGTAATCGAGAATCAGGGTGTATCTAGCCTTGGCACAGATGTATATCGCTGAATTTTTGAGGCTGACAGGATGATTGGTCTAATAAAGCGGGTGATTGCTCATATTGCCAGAACAACGGGGCGTGGAACCCCGGTCTATAAAAAGTTTTGTAAACCGGACGGGTATGAGTGGGCGGAACATATGGCTCGATGGGGCTCTCTGCACTCCATCGGTAAAGGCGTATGGATCAATCTTGGATGCAACATAACTGACCCTACACTAGTACGGCTCGGCAATAACGTAGGTTTATCTAATTGCACACTGTTCGGACACGATGGAATAGTCGGCATGCTCGATGCGCGCTTTGGTACAAAACTAGACTCTGTCGGCGCTATCGATATACGCGATAATTGTTTTATCGGCTATGGCGCTATTGTCATGCCGCGTGTGACTATTGGTCCGGATTCAGTTGTCGCAGCCGGTTCTGTAGTAATAAAAGATGTTCCGCCTGGGGTAGTAGTTGGGGGTAATCCAGCCAAGGTTATCTGTACCATTGAAGACCTGTTGGCGAAAGTTGAAGAGCGTTGCGCCACTTATCCGTGGATTGACATCATCAGGCAGCGTGATGGTATATACGACCCGGAACTTGAACCGAAGCTTATAAAAATGAGAGTGCAACACTTTTTTGGCGAGCAACCCAATGGTTAGTGCTGCCCTTGATGTGTTGGTGGTTAATTACAATACGGCGGATCTGTTGCAACCGATGTTTAATGCGTTGCGCCAGTCAACGAGTACGGGGCGCACGCGTTATTTGGTGGTGGACAATGCCTCTGCCGATAATTCGTTGGAGTGTCTGGCAACTATTTGTCCAGAGGCATTGCTGCTGGACAATGAAAATAATGTTGGCTTTGGTCGTGCCAATAATCAATTGGTTGAACACTTGGAGGGCAACTATGCGTTGCTTCTCAATACCGATGCCTTCGTTGCCGCTGATACCCTGAATAAGACCCTCGAGTACATGGAGGCTCATCCTGATTGCGGCGTCCTCGGTGTTCGGTTGGTTGGACGAGAGGGAGATTTACAGCCCTCATGTCGCTATTTCCCGACGCCATTGAATGTCTTCCTCGCGCATACCGGGCTTGAACGCTTTTTCCCTGTGGTGAAGAGGGTCGATGACATGACCTGGGATCATGCCTCGGTGCGTGAGTGCGACTGGGTACCCGGCTGCTATTACCTGATCCGCCGTGAAGTCATCGACCAAGTTGGTTTGTTCGACCCGCGCTACTTTCTTTACTTCGAGGAGATTGATCTCTGCAAGCGCGTTAAACAGGCGGGTTGGAAGGTGGTTTACTACCCGCATACCACGGTGGTGCATATCGGCGGTGAAAGTGCCAAATCTGTTGACGAGCTCAATGTGGCCAGTCGACAGATATCCAAGATGCAAATCGAAAGCGAGCTTTTGTACTTCCGCAAGCACCACGGTCTGCCCGGGCTGGCCTCGCATATGTTGCTGGTGAGCCTGGGTGATCTGATTCTGGCGCTCAAGGCTCTGTTGAAAGGCCGAGGCCGGGCCGCCATAGGGGCGTGCTGGCAGCATGCTCGTGTTACCTGGGCGCTGCTGCGTGAAACCAAACTCGCTAGCCAACCAACACGGTAGATCAACCCATGTTCGAAAATATACGTGCGGATTTGCGTGCATACGAGGGTGATTGGGGGGCTCAGGGGTTCTGGGTCATGTTGGTTTATCGCTTCGGACGCTGGCGCTACGGCGTCCGCCCAGCGTTGTTACGTAAGTTGTTCTCTTTTATATACAAAGTGCTCTTCAAATGGGTGCAGATCGTGACGGGCGTCGAGCTGCCGTGTGAGGTTGTGATCGGGCGCAACTTCGTCATCGATCATTTCGGCGGGATTGTCATCAGTGGTTATGCGCAGTTCGGCGATGATTGCCGTATCCGCAACGGTGTGGTCGTGGGACTAAAGAATGTGAATGAACCGATTGCCCCGGTGATCGGCAACAATGTTGATATCGGTGCAGGGGCCAAGGTACTGGGCAATATCCGTATTGGTAACAATGTGGTGATTGGTGCCAACGCCGTGGTGCTGACCGATGTACCGGACGACTCTGTGGCAGTGGGCGTTCCTGCGACAATCAAGAAAAGGCAGCGGGCAGAAGAGAAGGAACTCTCATGAGCCCTCCGATGGACTATTTCGATTGCGTCGCTGAGAAAACTCCATGGCTAGTGGCATTGGTGTCGTTGTAATCGGTCGCAATGAAGGCCTACGGCTTGAGCGTTGCCTGGCTTCGTTGGTCGGTGCGTCGGAGAAAGTTGTTTATGTCGACTCGGGATCAACGGATGGGTCGGTGCGGATGGCACAGACGCTTGGGGTTGAGGTGGTCGAGTTGGATATGACGATTCCCTTTACGGCTGCGCGCGCGCGCAATGAAGGATTCGCCTGCGTGCAACGATTATTGCCGCAGGTGCGTTATGTGCAGTTTGTTGATGGTGATTGCGAGGTTGTCGGTGGCTGGCTACCCCAGGCACAGGCCTTTCTTGATACACATTCTGACGTTGCGGTGGTCTGTGGACGGCGCCGTGAGCGTTTTCCACAGCACTCGATTTACAACTTGTTGTGTGATCGCGAATGGGACACGCCCATAGGTGAGGCCAAGGCTTGTGGTGGCGACGCGTTGATGCGGGCTGACGCGTTCGCCGCTGCATCCGGGTTTCGACCAGATCTTATTGCCGGAGAAGAGCCTGAGTTGTGTGTGCGTCTGCGTGCGAATGGATGGAGGGTCTGGCGTCTGCCTGAGGAAATGACGTTGCACGATGCGACCATGACCCGGTTCGGCCAGTGGTGGCGGCGAACCCTGCGCGGTGGCTATGCCTTTGCCGAAGGTGCATTTTTGCACGGGGCTGCACCGGAACAACATTGGCTACGTGAGTCGCGCCGTGCCTGGTTCTGGGGCTTGGGTGTCCCGCTGGCAACTATTATCACGAGCATGATGCTGGGAGGGTATGGGCTGCTGTTGCTGCTGATCTATCCGTTGCAAGTAGTGCGCCTGGCCCGCCGGGGCAATGGATCAGCGCGTGAAAACTGGTTGCTGGCTTTCTTTCTCGTGTTGGGAAAATTTCCCGAGATGCTCGGGCAAGTCAAGTTTCTACTGAACAGATTCGGCGCCGGCAAGACGGCTTTGATCGAATACAAGTGAGACGGCTATGAATAATTGGATGATATTAAAAAGCGTGCTTTTTTTACACGCGGGATTTTCTTTAAGAGCCTTGAATAATAAGTTTAAAATGCTGGTTTTAGTTGCAAAAAACTGGTCCGAACTAAAGTTTTTTTTGGGGCGCATGTCGAGCGCTCTGGGTAAGTCCGGTGTTGAGAAGTTGGGCGGGGATTGTGTGGGTGTTGTTCATTGGCCATACATCAGTAAAAGCTGGAGTTCCAAGAGTAGATTTAGTGTATTAGCCTCGCATTACGAAGTCGTTACCAAAAGCTGTCCGCAACTATTGCTGTTGGGGCGAAGTGACAGTTTGATATTGAGTGATTTGTCGGAGTGGACTGCTGGTTGTTCCTTGGTTCTGGATCGTCCGGTATGGTTTATGCGCGAAGGGGAGTTGGTGCTGAACTTGTTTCAGGGCGATTTGCGTATTGCATCAATAGCCTTCACCTTGTGCCGCACGGACACTGAGTTATGTATTTTTATCGGCGCCGTTCAAGGGATACACAAGGGCGTGGAGAGTGAAAGGTCCTTGAATATTTACAGGGAGCTGACAAAAAGCTTTGAAGGTCTTCGGCCAAGAAGCTTTCTGATTGAAGTGATTAAATATATTGCAATCAATGTTGGTGTTGAAAAAATTTATGCAGTAGGGGATGGGTATCGTCATCACCGTCATCCGTATTTTGGAGTTGAAAAAGCTCAAGAGCTTGCGGCAAATTATGATTTGATCTGGCTGGAACATGGAGCGACTCCGTCAGAGCGCGAAGACTTTTTTGAGATTCCCATGGTCCTGTCCAAAAAGGCGCTTGACAGTATTCCTTCAAAGAAACGCGCCATGTACCGCAGGCGTTATGAACTTCTAGATGATACGTTTGCAAAAATAGATAAGGTGCTGATCGGCAGCTATACGGCGAATTGACGTTCCTGATAACTGTACTACTGTGGGAGTATCTACAGTAATAACTCACCGCAACAACATCTAAATCTGGTTCCTATGCGTATCGCTTATTTCATCAATCAATACCCCAAAGTCAGCCATAGCTTCATTCGTCGCGAGATTTTGGCGTTAGAGCGTCAGGGTTTTGCGGTGCAGCGCATCGCTCTGCGTGGCTGGGATGCCGAATTGGTGGATGCCGAGGACGTGTCCGAACGCGATAAAACCCAGTATGTGCTGCTGGGCGGAGTTAAAGAGCTGTTAGTGCCTGTGCTGCAGGTGCTGCGCGCCCAGCCGCGACGCTTTTTTTCGGCGCTGTGGCTGGCGCTACGCATGGGCCAGCGTGCCGATCGCCCCTGGCCCTATCATTTGGTCTATTTGTCCGAGGCGTGCCGCGTGCTGACTTGGTTGCAGGCGTTCGGTGCCGAGCATGTGCATGCTCATTTCGGCACTAACTCAACCGAGGTGGTGATGCTGGCCAATGCACTCGGTGGGCCGGCGTACAGTTTTACCGTGCACGGGCCGGAAGAGTTCGACAAACCGCAGTTTATTCATTTGGGCGAGAAAGTCCGGCGCGCGGCTTTTGTCGCGGCTATCAGCTCTTATGGGCGCAGCCAGCTGTTTCGCTGGGTGGCTCACGCGCACTGGCCAAGGGTAAAGGTGGTGCATTGTGGCCTGGAACGCGGGTTTCACGATGTGCCGGCAGTTGCCGTGCCATCCACGCCGCGGTTGGTTTGCGTGGGTCGTTTGTGTGAGCAGAAGGGTCAACTTTTGCTGCTTGAGGCCGCCCGCATTCTGGCAGTACAAGACGTGGAGTTCGAGATAGTACTGGCCGGCGATGGAGAAATGCGCGCGGAAATCGAAGCCCTTATTGCACTCCATGGCTTGCAGGCGCGTGTGCGAATTACCGGGTGGATCAGCAGTGAGCAGGTGCGGGCGGAAATTCTTGCGGCGCGGGCCTTGGTGTTGCCGAGCTTCGCGGAGGGCTTGCCGGTGGTCATCATGGAAGCCATGGCGTTGCGCCGACCCGTACTGACGAGCTATGTGGCGGGGATTCCCGAGTTAGTGCAACAGGGTGTGAACGGTTGGTTGTTTCCCGCGGGAGCTGTGGATGAGTTGGCGGCGGCGCTGGCGGACTGCCTCGCGCAACCTGTCGAGGTGTTGCAGCAGATGGGCGAGGCGGCTTATCAGCGAGTGCTGGAGCGACACGATATCGATATCGAAGCGGCCAAGTTGGCCAAATTGTTTAAGGCGCAAGCATGATCACCTTACTGAATTGGCTGGTCAGCGCACTACTGGTACTTATGGTCCTGCCGGTGTTGGTGCTGTTTGTGCAAGTGCTGCTGGCCTGCCTGCCTGCGCGGTCGCGCTCGCCGGCAAAAGGATCGCGACCGCGGTTGGCGGTGTTGGTGCCGGCGCACAATGAATCCTCAATCATAGTCGCGACGTTAAACAGCATTCGGGCGCAGTTGCTAGAAGGCGATCGCCTATTGGTGGTGGCGGATAACTGTTCTGACGACACGGCCGCGCTGGCCCGCACCGCCGGTGCCGAGGTCGTGGAGCGCAGTAATGATCAGCAACGTGGCAAAGGTTATGCGCTGGACTTTGGGGTGCGTCATTTGGCGAGCCTCGCGCCGGACGTCATGATTATTATCGATGCCGATTGCCTGGTGGGTGAGGGCTCTATTGAGCGTTTGGCAATGCGTTGCGTCGAATCAGGGCGGCCAACACAAGCACTTTATTTGATGCATGCTCCAGAAGGTTCCGGGCTAAAAGTGCAGCTTGCCGAGTTTGCCTGGTGTGTGAAGAATCGGGTACGGCCGCAAGGCTGGTCTCGGCTTGGTTTGCCCTGTCCGTTAATGGGCTCGGGAATGGCTTTCGTCTGGAAGGATCTGGCTTTGGTCGATTTAGCCAGTGGCCACCTCGTCGAAGATTTGAAGATGGGCCTGGATTTCTGCCGAAGCGGCAAGCCGCCTTTGTTTTGCCCAGATGCCTTGGTGACCAGCTATTTTGCGCGCAGTGAAGAAGGCTTAAGTACCCAGCGCAGGCGCTGGGAGCATGGGCACCTGGGAGTCATCCTTGGCGATGCGCCAAAGCTGGTGGTGGAGGCAATTGGCCGTCGTAACGCGAGCCTGTTGGCTATGACGGTGGATTTATTGGTCCCTCCGTTGGCCTTGCTGACGTTAGTGTTGGGGGCGACCTTTGCCCTGTCATGGCTGGTATTTTTGCTGGGCGGAGCGTTGGCGCCAGCATTGATAGCTTCCGCCGGGGTGGTCCTATTGAGCGTGACTGTCTTGCTGGCGTGGAGCCATTTCGGTCGCGGGATCATCTCCTTTTCGACCTTGTTGTATGCACCGTTCTACGCAATCAAAAAAATTCCCCTGTACATCGGCTTTGTGCTTAAGCGCCAGGTTGAGTGGGTGCGTTCGAAGCGAGATGACAATTAATGCGTGCTTTATCCTGGCAACACAGCTGGCAAACAATTACCCGGAAACTCAGGGTGGTCAGCGATGTTGATGACGAGCAAGCATTGATTGATGCGTTATCCAATCCTGACGTGACGACAGTGCTCGGATTCGCCAATGCCCATGCCATGAATCTGGTGGCGGCCAACACCGACTACTTTAACGCGCTGCTGGCTGCGGACGTGTTGTTGCGGGATGGCTCCGGCATGGCCATCCTGTTTCGTCGCCTCGGCCTGGAGCCGGGGCTAAATATGAATGGCACCGATTTCATCCCCAAATTACTGGCCGCGTTCAAGGGCCGGCGCGTGGCTTTCTGGGGCACAGAAGAACCCTTTCTTACCAATGCGGTGCAGCATGGCGAAGCGGTATTTGCGGTCAATGTAGTGTCTGCTCACCATGGTTTCGCGCCGGTGGATGCCTACATAAACCTTGCCCGGCAGTTTCAGCCGGAACTGGTTGTGCTGGGTATGGGCATGCCCAAGCAAGAAGCCGTTGCTGCGAGGCTCGCTGCCAGCGGCGTGCCCTGTCTTGTCGTGTGCGGAGGCGCGATCCTGGATTTTCTCGGTGGCAAAGTGACTCGCGCTCCGCAATGGGTGCGACGTCTCGGCTGTGAGTGGCTGTTCAGACTCATCAGTGAGCCAAAGCGCTTATTCAGTCGCTATGTGATGGGTAATCCGATGTTCTTGTTGCGCACGTTGATCTACAGGGATTCTTGACGTTACAGGAGTTTGACACCTGGCGGGACTTCCCCGCGGCGTAAAAAACACGGCTGAAATATCTTGCCAAACCCCGGTGTAGCACCTTTACTCATGTTGGAATTGTCGACGTGATGGGTGTATTCGGGGTTGTTTTCTTCATTAGGATTGGCGTCAACAAAATGTTGTCGGACATCTTGATTCCCGGGAGGGAATGGCGAGTTTTTCGCAAGAAAGATGACGTGTTCAAAATTGAGGGCGGATTGTATCGGTGCTGTCATTAGGGTTCACCGCACATTTTGAAAAACGTGCTCAGTTGTCGAGCGCTCATTTCGAGTATTTAGTTTGTTGATTTGTAAACTAAAATACCCCTTCCTTAAATTGTGCTAATAACCAAATGAAAAAACACATAACAGAATTAGTGCGTAAGTTAATATCTCCTTCGATGCGATTTGAGCTAAGGAAAGCGATTGCCTGGCTGCGGGATATACTTGGGCGAGCCTGTTTTTGGCGTTGGGAAATTGTCAGGTTCAGACTGCAGGAAGATAGCCTCCACGACATTCTCTATGTGGGCAGGAAAACACAGCGGGAATTTGTGAAGGTTCTACTGGGCGCCAAATCTCAAGCGGTTGATAGTCAGTTAAAGTTGGGCACGTCAGACCGGACGGTATGGGTCAGTGAAATGCCGACGTTGGGGGCATTGTATGTGCCTCAATATCTGAGTGCCGTCGTGCCGCTGAGCAAATCAATCGACGAGATCACAGCGAGATACAACACTGAGTTACGTCGAAATCTGCGCAAAAACCGGTTGCGCTACCGTATGAAACAAGCGTTGAACGATGACGAGATTGAAAGTGCAGACCGGGAAATGCTTCAACCTTACGCCAAGGCAAGGCATGGTACGGCCGCCTCTCAAATTGAAGCGCATGAAGTTCAACGGGTGGCCAAAGTTGCCGGGCGACTTGATCTGGTGTTGTTGGAGGATGAGATTGTTGCATGCCATCTTGGCTGCGTAGTGACCCGGGCAGGAAAGCGCTATTGGAGCACCGTGCGTTTCGGCTACCCTGATGCTGTGTTTTCAGATACTAAAAAGTTACGTGAAGTTAACTCAATTACTACGTTCATGGCGCTGGAGTGGGCGATAGAAAATGGGTTTGACTATTATGATATCGGAACGTGCCTGGCACGCCCGGACGATGGACTTCTTGAGTGGAAAAGAAGGCGTGGCGGTGATGTTGATACGCTGGGCAATTACGGCTATTTGTTTGTTCGACTGCCCAAGGTGGGCGCAGCGCAATTTCTTTGGGAGACACCTCTATTTGCTGTCGAAGGCAAGAAGTTGACACTTCATCTTGGGTTGCCGGGCGGTCCGAGTGACGAGGAAGTTGCTAATCGATACCGCGAAATGGGCTTTGGTGGCCTTTTCAAAATATACCTTCATTGTTTCAGGGCGCCGGGAGAAGCGCTTCTCGACACCTTGCGTAGTCGCTACGCTCATCTGAAGTCACCTCCTGTGCTGGAAAGTATCGTATCCACCTGAACAGGGTGCTGATTTTAAAGAAGTGCAGTTTTGGCCATGAACGCTGTTTCTGTATAACTAAATTTGGATGGGGTGCATATGTCGGAATTCAATGCATTGACGAGTGACGGCCAATCAAAGTGGAGCCTTGCTGCGTATAAACACATGTTTAACACACGGCTCACACGCAAACCGTCCTTAACCCTGCAAAGCCAAGCCGTGAAAACGTGGGAAATTGCTCCAGGCGAGATCGCGATTGCTCCGCCCGCTTTTTTCTTGCCCAATCAGCTCGAGCGTGTGACGGGATGGGAAGAGAAGCTTTTTTATCCTCACGAGCATCCCCGCCGCACAATGGAAGGCGTCGGTCGTGTTGAACATGGTCCGACCAGAGGTTACCTGCTTAAAGATGTCTGGTTAATCGATGGCACGCTCTACAAAGGCAATGCCAAATCATGGTTGTCACCGGGTTCTGGTTGGTTACCAAAGATTCGAGTAGAAAACGAAATCGATCGCGGGGCGTTGTATTGCACCGCGGGGGGAATCAAGTGGTTTGGTACGTGGTTGATGGATGATTGTTTAACCTATCGATTGGCATGTGAAGAAGGCGTTCCGGTGACCACGGCACCCTCGGCCGATAGTGTTTCCACAGCAAGGGACGGCATACTTCACACCCCCGATTATGAGAACTGGCTTGATATGAGGCCCGTTCATTTACGTAACGCATTTTTTCGTGAGCTCGTGATCTTTGACGATCTAAGCCAAAATCGACATAAGCACCTGCGTTTCCGTGAGATGGGGGAAAAGCTGTTATCACACGTAACTGTTTGCTCCCACCCCGGCGTGTTCATTCTGCGAGGTGGCAGGGGTGAACTGCGATTGTTAAGCAATGAGATGGAGCTGGCTGAACGGCTGCGTGACCGCAGAGGTTTTCGCATTCTCGACCCTGCGACGTCCGATGTTTCGACCATCGTGGCGACCTGCGCCGGGGCCAGAACCGTGATAGGGGTGGAGGGGAGTCAACTTATCCATGGGGTTAATGTTCTCCCGCCTGGTGGTTCGCTGCTGGTATTGCAGCCGCCTAATCGCTTTATCTGTTTCTTTAAATATCTAACGGATCGTGATCAGCAGAACTTTGGTTTTGTGGTCGGTACACCAGAGGAAAATGGTTTTAGAATCGACCCCGATGAAGTTGAGCGCACGCTGGATCTCTTTCCGTCATGATACGGCGAGGCCGTAGGCCTCGCCTTTATTGCGCATCAAATGGGCCTTGAGATTGCCCAGGCACTCAACACTGGCTAGTAGGCATGTTTGCCGGAGAAGGCAAACACAGTTCGTAAAAGAATGACGAAATCGAGCCATAGCGACCAGTTGTTGATGTACTCGATGTCCGAGTCAACACGCCGGATCATCTGCTCTATATCCCTCGTTTCACCACGATAGCCACGTACCTGAGCCAGGCCTGTGATGCCCGGTTTAATGTTGTGACGCGCAAAGTAGCCCGAGACGTCGGGCGAGTACTGCACATCGTGCTGAATAGCGTGCGGGCGAGGCCCCACCAGAGACATTTCCCCCATCAAAACGTTGAACAACTGCGGTAGCTCATCCAGGCTGGTTCGCCGAATAAAGGCGCCAACCCTGGTCATGCGCGGGTCATTCTTTTGCGCCTGCTTGACGATGCCGTCTTCCGGCTGATGGACGACCATGCTTCTGAACTTCCAGATCCGAAAAGCTTCTCCACTCCACCCCATGCGCTGCTGACGAAAGAACACGGGCCCGGGGCTATCGAGCTTGATGGCAAGGGCGACGGCTGCCAGGAAGGGGGTTGCAAGAACCAAAATGAGAAAGGCCCCGACTTTGTCCTCGAGATTCTTCAGAAACAGACGCATCCCTATCAGCGGTGTTTCAGACAAGGTCAGCACGGGAATGCCGGCAATTTCGCGAACACTGTGGTTGATCAGGCGCAACGAGAAAATGTCAGGCACCCAGTTAACAGAGATGTGTTTATCGAACAGCCTTAAATAAACATCCTGGATAACCTCTGAACCACCCAGAGGTGTCACAAAATAGACGGTACGAATGGCATGTTTAACAACTAATTCATCAAGGTCGGAGATATCGCCCAGTATCGGCAGACGTTGCGCGCCTTCCAAACCTTCCTTTCCCCGATCATCGTCCGCGCCAATCAACACACATCCGACTATGCGTTCACCGAGCCAGGGATTATTGCTGATTTTCTTGTGAAGATAGCTGGCCAGCTCACCCGAGCCAATAATCAGCGAATTTTCCAATTGCGTCGAGTGGGCCAAAAACTTCTTCTGCATTTCGCGTGTCGCCAAGTGCAAAAGCAACTGCGCTAAATATCCAACAACAAATAACTGCCCAACCAACAAGCGCGAGTACTGTTCGCTTGTTTTGGTAAGAAAGGCCATGGCAACGAGAAAACCAAACGTGGCAGTCCACGCCTTTAAAAGCTTGAAGGCTTTGACGGTAAATCCAACATTGCTGCGGTAAATAGCATAGTGGTCGTACACGACGGCCAACGCCCCCAGCAGCAGCAGGAGCAGGATGACGTAGTCCTGCGTGAGGACACCGATATGATAATTGATCAAGAACCACGCGACACCGGTCACCGCAACGCAATCGAGACCGGCCTGAATAACGATACTGGTACTGCTTCTTCGCTGGAGTACGGAACGGCTACTGTTGGGCTCGAATATCATACCTAGACCTCATGTCTGCTGCCCCTCGCGCTCATTGATGGCGCGATTCAGTTTAATACTGCCCTCGTTTGAGAGCGTAGCATCACCGTGACTGGGAGAATGTGGCGACGCGTGCTATCACTTTAGCAGTGCTGCGCAATCACCCACTGAATCTGCATGGTTTAGTAAAGCCTCCATGCCTGAAAATGAAGTCCATCGAGATAGCAGCCGACCTTCCGCAGGGCCATCCGCGGTGTCTGCAGCAAGGTCGTGCGCTGTCAGCAGTCGGGATTGTTCGCTGGGAATCTGGTTGCCTGAGCAGGTGCGTGGGCCTTGGCCCCCGGGGAGGTTGGGCATGGTTGTTGCGCGCAGTGCCGCCATTTCTTCAGCGCGGTAAAGCTGATAATCCGCCGGCGTGCTTTTGCCCGCTATGCAAGCAATCCGGCATGGGCCGCGAGTTTGGTCGCACAGTGATCGAGACTTACACCGAACTGAAATCCGTGTGCATCGCGCACTGATTCGATCGCGGTAAAACGAGACGGCGCCCGCAACGGGCGCCGTCGTCGTTTGGGCCGATCAGACGCGTTCGAACAACACGGCGATGCCCTGGCCGCCGCCAATGCACATGGTTGCCAGGGCATAACGGCCCTGAACACGGTGGAGTTCGTGAATCGCCTTGGTGGCGATAATCGCACCGGTCGCGCCCACTGGATGCCCCAGCGAGATACCCGAACCATTGGGGTTGACCTTCTCCGGGTCGAAGCCCAGTTCCTGCGCCACGGCACACGCCTGGGCCGCGAATGCTTCGTTGGACTCGATGACATCCAGGTCGGCAACGGTCAGGCCGGCGCGTTTGAGGACCAGGCGGGTCGCGGGAATTGGTCCCAATCCCATGAGTTCAGGCTCAACACCGGCATGGGCATAAGCAACCAGTCGGGCGATGGGCTTGAGGCCTTGGTCGCGAACCATCTGACCCGTGGCCATGATCAGTGCACCGGCACCGTCATTGAGTCCCGACGCGTTGCCGGCGGTGACGCTGCCGTCTTTCTTGAAGGCCGGTTTCATTTTGCTCAATTGCTCGGCATTGACCTCGGCGCGGACATGCTCGTCCGTCGCAAACGTCACGGTGCCTTTGCGGGACGCCACTTCGATCGGCACGATCTGGTCGGTAAACCGCCCTTCGGCAATCGCCCGGGCCGCCCGTTGCTGGCTGAGCAGCGCCAACTCATCCTGAGCCTGTCGCGTGATGCCATAGCGCTCGGCGATATTTTCCGCAGTAATGCCCATGTGGAAACCGCCAAACGGGTCTTGCAGAACGCCGAGCACGTAGTCGATGGCTTGCATATCGCCCATGCGTGCGCCCCAGCGTGCCTGCGGCAACAGGTAGACCCCGCGGCTCATGGACTCGACGCCACCCGCCAGCGCAGCCCCTGCATCGCCCAACATCAAACTTTGAGCCGCACTGACAATGGCTTGTAAACCAGAACCGCAGAGGCGGTTGACGTTGAAGGCGGGCGTCTCTTTCGGCAGGCCGGCATTCATCGCCACGGCACGAGAGATGTAGGCGTCACGTGCTTCCGTCGGGATCACATGGCCCATCACCGCGTGACCGATGTGTTCAGGTGCCAGCCCCGAACGTTCAATGGCGGCGCGGCAAACATCAGTGGCCAGTTGAATCGGTGGCACATCTTTGAGCGAACCGCCAAAGCTGCCGATGGCTGAGCGGACGGCGCTGATTACAAAAATGTCGGATGGGTTCATGTGGGTTCCCCTGGATTCGATTGCGTTTCAGTATTTTTATTGGGGACGAGTCTAGAGTCGGCAACGTTATTGGCCTATGCCGAAACTGCTCAACGGAGCTGGTGTTTTTTGCCATTTCAGTTGAAATAGATTTTAGATCCATCTGAACAGGTCGAAAGCGCAGAAGAGGAAATAAAAAAGCCCGGCACACGTCCGTAATGCTGTTCACTTAAGAGAGTCTTGAATCAGAGAAACCTGTGGCGAGGGAGCTTGCTCCCGCTTGAGTGCGTAGCACTCACAAAAATCGGCAATGATTGTCAGATTTTTGGGGCCGCTATGCAGCCCAGCGCGAGCAAGCTCGCTCGCCACAAAGGTACGCACGATCCAAGAGCGCGCCTAAGTGAACAGCATTACGGTACACGTCCGGGCTTTGCAATTCAGGTCTTTGTCAGGCACACGTTTGGTCTTGCTTGTGCCATCCATCTTCAAACTGAAGGTTGAGCTTATGTAGCTCATGATCCAGCTCGTTGATCGAGTTAATGGCGGCCATCAGATCCGCTTCGCCAGTCTTGGCTTCCAGGTAAAGCCCGCGCAGGTAGCGATCATTTACAGTCGGAATCTTGTCAGTCTTTTCCCAAATCGCCACCGCTTGGGAGGTCAGCCCGACAATACTGGCCAGTCTTTCTTGAGATAAACCTAACTCTTTACGCAGGAACCGAAACTCTGCACCGGTCAGAGCTGCCGGTTTTTGCGCAATCGTCTTGCCGATAAAGTCGTGAAGGCCCTCGACATCCGTGATAGCAACAGACTCGCCATAGGCGGTCTCTTTCACCCTGTAGCCGTTGCTAAACCAGACGTTCGGCAGCCCGCTTTCAACGTAGTGGTACATCAAATTATCTCTCCCTTTGCATCGTGGTCACTATGACGAGATATCTCCCGTCTTCGTCGACATCGATTGCGCCCAATTACCTATAATTTTTATAGGTTGCGACAGACTAAAGCTGAAGCACCAATTGTCAAAACGGGGGAAACAAAATGAGACATGTAGCGGAGCAGCGACGGGCAGATTCAGTTCATACGACAGGCCGGTCCGGCATCATTCATCCAATTGCCGCGCCGGAAAAAACAGCTCGAAGCAGGTGATGCCGTCGCTGCTGCTGACGCTGTAAGCCCCATTGTGCAACTGCATGATCGTCGCCACGATCGACAGGCCCAGGCCGTTGGAGTGGGCCGAGCGTTCGCGGGATTCGTCGACGCGGTAGAAGCGTTCGAACAGTCTGGGCAAGTGTTCGGCGGGGACGGTCTGGCCGTGATTGCGCACCTGAAGGCGGATGCCGTCGGCCGCGGGCGTGGCGCGGATGAACAGCTCGGAGTCAGGCGCACCGTATTTGATCGCGTTGGCACAGAGGTTGGCCAGGGCGCGACGCAGCAGCATCGGTTCGGCCCAGATCACTCCGCTGCCCTGGGCATCGATGCTGATCCCTACATCCGCCGCCAGCCCTTCGAAATAGTCGGCCATGCGTTCCATTTCTTCGGCTGCATCCAGTTCCTGCCGTTGGCGCAAAGCGCTGGCCGGGTCGGTGCGGGCCAGAAACAGCATGTTGTCGAGCATCCGCGCCAGGCGCTCCAGCTCTTCGACATTGGAGGCGAGCAGTTGCTGATAGGCCTCAATGCTGCGGTTTTGCTGCAGGGCGACCTGGGTTTCGCCGAGCAGGTTGTTGATCGGTGTGCGCAGTTCGTGGGCCATGTCGGTCGACACCTGACCCAGTTGCACGAAGCCCTTGCCCAGACGGTCGAGCATCGCATTGAACGCTTCGATCATCGGCAGCAGTTCTCGCGGTGCGCCCAAGCTGTCGAGGCGCTCGGTGAGGTTGCCGACGCCGATGCCTTGGGCGTGGCGGGCCAGGCGTCGCACGGGCAAGAGACCGCGATGCACCAGCAGATAGCCGGACAGCGCCAGCAGAATCGCCGCCACACTGGCGAAGAGGTAGACGTTGAGTCGGTAGCGGGCGAGGACGGCGGTGCGCTCGGTCATCAGGCGCCCGGTGACCACTTGCAGGCTGCCCAGATCGCCGGAGTCGATGGTCGCCGCCAGCGCCGCGAACGCCACGCCATCCACACTCGGGTAATGCTGCACGTCGGCCAGCGTCAACGGATGATCCATGGCCGCCGGCGATAGCGACGGCACGGCGAGGTTTCCGGGGTTGACCACTAGCAAGGGTTTTTGTCCGGGGGCGCCGATGGTCAGCAGCGCCTCGCGGTTGCCGAGCATGTTCTGGAACAGCGCCGGCTTGGTCTTGATCAGGTCCAGGGTGTTGCTGTCGTTGAGGAAGGTGCGCAGTTGATCAATGCGGTTCACCAGTGCGGCGTCGTCGCGGCGGATCAGCTCGTGTTCCAGATCCCGGTACAGCGCCACACCCAGGAGGGTCAGCGAAACAAAGGCGAGCAAGGCGAACACCAAAGCCAGGCGCAGCGTTAAAGAGTGGCGAAGGTGTGAGGTCATGGTTGCGTATCGAAGCGGTAGCCGATACCGCGCACGCTGTGAATCAATTTGAGTTGGAACGGGTCGTCGATTTTCAGCCGCAGGCGCCGCACCGCGACATCCACAACGTTGGTGTCACTGTCGAAGTTCATGTCCCAGACCCGCGAAGCGATCATCGAACGCGACAGAACCTGGCCCTGGTGCGTAGTGAACAGGTGCAGCAGGGCGAACTCCTTGTTGGTCAGGGTGATCCGCACGCCGGCGCGGGTGATGCGGCGTTTGAGCACATCGATTTGCAGGTCGGCGACGTGCAACTGTTCTTCTTCCCGGGTGGGACCGCGCCGGGTCAGGGTGCGCAGACGCGCCACCAGTTCGGCGAAGGAAAACGGTTTGATCAGGTAATCGTCGGCGCCCAGTTCCAGGCCCTTGATGCGGTCGGCGATGTCATCGCGGGCCGTGAGAAACAGCACCGGGGTGTCGGCTTCCTTGCGCAAGCGGCGCAGGACTTCCCAGCCATCCATTTTCGGCATCATGACGTCCAGCACAATGACGTCGAAATCGTGCTCCAGGGCCAGGTGCAAGCCATCGACCCCATCGCGTGCCAGGCTGACGGAGTAGCCGAGTTCCTGCAGACCATTGAGCAGGTAGTTACCGGCCTTGGGTTCGTCTTCGACTACGAGGATGTTCATGGGGATCTGCCTGGTTCAGGTGTCAGCAACATTCGAGGTACGGAGGCGGGCTACAGGGGCGAGACATTCGCGCCAGTGTAGCCCGATCCTCTGTGAGTACCGGCGTCTGATCAATTATCACCAATGCAACCCATGCCCTGGACCTGGTAATCCAGCACGTGCTTGCGACCCTGATGGTCGAGGTAAATGAGCTGCGTGGGGACGATGCCGCATTCTTGCGAGATGGTATTGCTGGACAGGTCTTTGGCGATATCCAGGTGGACGAAGAAACCGGTCTTGTCGTGGATGACAGGTTCGGTGGTCTGGGTAGCGGCAAACGCCGAACCGGTGGCGAGGAGGGCAGCAACACCGAGGATTAACATTTTCATGATGATTCCCTCTATTCAGGGGCGGGTTGGCTGCCGATGGGTTGCCTGGCAGTGAGCTCAGGTTAACCAGGCGATCCGCACAGCCGACCCACAGTTGAATGACAATTTTGTAATGAAACGGCGCCGAAGTTACGGTTGGCGACCGGCGGCTTCGAGGATCAGGTCAGCGATTTCTTTGGAGTGGGAGACCAAAGACAGGTGGCTCGACGGCAGCTCGATGGTGGTCGCGTTCATGCGTTTGGCGAGGAAGCGTTCCAGGTCCGGGTTGATGGTTTGATCGAGGCTGGAGACCGCGTACCAGGACGGCTTGGTGTGCCAGGCCGCGGCGGTGGTGCGGTCGGTGAACAGGGTTTTGGCGATCGGTTGCTGGACGGCGAACAGTTCCATCGCCTTGTCGTGGGGCACGTCACTGGCGAAGTACTTGAGGAAGGTATCTTGCTTCAGGCTGATGAACCCATCGTGTTCCTCGGTGCCGGCGCGCACGGGCATGGTTGGGTATTTGGCCGACAGCGCAACGAAGTCCTCGCCTGCGTCCGGCGCCCGGGCGGCGACATAAACCAATGAGCTGACTTTTGGATTGACCCCGGCTTCACTGACCACGGTGCCGGCGTAGGAGTGGCCGACCAGCACGGTCGGGCCGTCTTGTTGATCGAGCACGCGTTGCGTGGCGGCGACGTCGTCGGCCACTGAGGTCAACGGGTTTTGCACCGCAGTGACGTGCAAGCCGGCGGCCTGTAACCGGGTGATCACGTCCGCCCAGCTCGAGCCATCGGCCCAGGAACCGTGCACCAGCACAACGTTGTTGGCCTTGACCGGTGCGATGTTGCTGGCCATGGCGGAACCGGTGCCCAGCATCAACAGGCTGGCGGCGATCAGGCAGAGTTTGCTCAATGGTTTCATGGTGTCGACCCTCGTCATCTGTGGGAGGTGTGTCACCCGCGGTGGGTGACAGACGACGCCACTGTATGAAGCGAGGGTGCTGGCGACGCTGACAACTCAATGACAAGTTTGTAATGCACGGATCGTCTGTCTTTTTTACCTCACTGCCGTATGTCGGGAGCGAGGAACGCCCACCCATGAGAAAACCTCCAAACCAAGACTGTCTTTGGGAGTTTGAGCATGAGTGATGATCAAAAGGGGGAAGCCCTGGCGGCCTGGTATCAGCTCCTGAAAGTGCCCGAAGTCCGGATGGATGCCGAAGAGCAATATGACGAGTTGCTTAAGGCTGCCGATGAGATGGAGCGCACCGGACTCATCAACAGCGCTGAATGGCGCAAGCTGGTTCAAGAGGCGAGCGCTGCTTTTGCCAATGCGACACAAGGGTTGGGGCGCGGAACGTAGTGGTCAATCCCTGGTGGTCAAACTTCGCCTGCTGGCTGTTCGGCCTGTTGGGCGAACCACTGCATGATCAGCGAGCAGGCTGGATGAGCGGCGGCGGAAGGTTGCAGGATCAAGGCGTAAATACCGCGGGTCTTCAACGGGCGGCCGAACGGAACGACAAGCACGCCTCGTTCGAGTGATTCTCCCGCCAGGGTCAGGTCAGTCATGGCGACCCCCAGTCCTCGTGCCGCCGCATCGAGCGCCAACTCGTCGAGGTTGAAGGGGATGTGGCGGTAGTCCTCGAGTGACTGGCCGCCATTGGCGTGCAGCCACTGGACCCAGTCATGCTTGTCCGCCGAGCGATGCAACAGCGGGAAACGCACGAGATCTGCCACCGACTCCAACGGCTGGGTCGTGCTGCCCAGGCCTGGGGCGCACACCGGCACCAGCGCCTCCTCGAACAACGTCAGGCAGTCAGGATCGCGGGACGGCTCGGGCAGATAGAGGATGTAGGCGTCGCTGTCGATGGCCGGCTCTACCACTTCCGTGGCCACGGTTTCGATCGACAGCGAAACCTGCGGATGACTTCGATAGAACTCGCTCAATTTTGGCAACAACCATCGAACCGCCAGCGACACATGCATGCGTATACGGAAGGGGCGTTTCTGCGGTGTCAGTCGATCTTCCAGTGTTTTCAGTTGCGCCAGAATACTTCGGGCGGTCGCAAGCACCTGTTCGCCTTCCGGTGTCAGTCGAACACTGCGGCTATTCCTCACGAACATCGGCAAGTCGAAGTGGCTCTCCAATTGCTGGATTTTTCGGCTCACTGCGCTTTGGGTCAGGCACAGCTTTTGCGCAGCTTGCGTGAAACTGCCCGAGCCTGCGACCTCGACCAGCGCCTGCAAGGCCTGGAGAGAAGGAACGTGGTGAATTTTATCCATGCGTTTTTTGAATGGCTCGATGATTTTATAACGTTGGTTGTATCACTACAGGCCTTATAGATTCTAGCTCTAGCCAGCGCCAGCCGGAAATACTCATGCGATGACGTCATGTACGGTGCTTGCAGAACGACAGGCAGATGAGGTGATGCATGACCAATGTATGTGGCTGGATTGCGCAGGCGGGGAGTTCACCCGCTCGCGATGCTCTCAAAGGCACGCAAAAAGCCGATTGGCTGATTGTCGGTGCCGGTATCACCGGGCTGTGCGCCGCTCACACACTCGCTGAAATGCACCCTCAGGCGCGGATCGTGATTGTCGACCGACAACGGGCCGCGCAGGGCGCGTCGGCGCGCAATTCAGGCTTCGTGGTAGGGCACGAACATCCGGTCAAGGATGAGCTGATCGGCAACCCGGGGTTTGCCGGTTTTGAAGTCGATACCTCGATTTCCCGTGCCGCCAGTGACGAAGTGCGCCAACGCATTGCTCGTCTGGGCATCGAGTGCGAATTCAGGGAATCGGGCTACTTCTTCGCGGTCAACGATCCCGGCAAGTTGACCGATGTCGCCGCCAAACTGGCAACGCTACGCGCGGTCGGAGCCTCTGCGCACTTTCTGGAAGGTGAACCGCTGAGCAAAAAACTGGGCACCGCGCATTACCAGGCCGCGATCTGGTGCGGCAATGGCAACGCACTGCTGCAACCCGCGAAATACGTGAAGGGCCTGCTGGATACGCTGCCGGACACGGTGACCCTCTTTGAAAACACCGATATCACCGGCCTGGAGCGTTTGGGCAAAGGGCGAATTCGCGCGAATGGCATCGATGGAAGCATTGAGGCCAGGCAAGTCTTGGTGTGTCTGAACGCGTTCATCCCGCGCTCAGGGATCGAAGACAGCGGGACGTTCCCGATGGAACTCAGCGCCAGCCTGACACGGCCGCTCAGCGACGCGGAGTTCAAGTCCATCGGCGCTGTTGAGCCTTGGGGGGTGCTGTCCACCCGGCCACTGGGCGCCACGGTGCGACTGACCCCGGACCGCCGCGTGATGATCCGCAACACGGCGGAATACCGTTCTCGGGATCTATCCGATAGTGAACTTCTACACCGTCGTAAACACCATGTGCTCGGCTTGCAACGCCGCTTTCCGTTCTTGAACGAGCAGGACATTCAATACACCTGGACCGGGCACTTGAGCGCTTCGCGCACTGGGCAACCCTATTTCGCCAAGGTCGACGAAGGTGTGTTTGCGGTGGCCGGCTGCAATGGTTCGGGCGTTGCACGCGGCACCCTTTGGGGACGCTTGCTCGCCGAACTGGCATCGGGTGCCAGCTCGCCCATCCTCGAATCGGTGATGCGCAGGGCTCAGCCGGGCTGGCTGCCGCCGCGTCCCTTGCTCGATATCGGTGCCATGCTTCGAATGCGCGTGGAGGCGGTCAGGGCCAGAACAGAAGTCTAGAAAACCCGGCGATCAAAGAATAAAAACTCATCAAACACACGGTGATTGAACATGCGCGTCAATAACATTTCCCTGATGGTCGTGCTGGCGACGTTGTCGGCAGGCACTTACGCTGACGAAGTCGTCAATATTTCAAACTGGAACGGCTACATCGCCGACGACACCTTGACCACGTTCACCAAGGAGACGGGGATCAAGGCAACGTACGACATTCACGACAGCAACGAAGTGCTGGAATCCAAGCTGATGACCGGCAACACCGGCTATGACGTGGTGAGCCCTTCGAACCATTTTCTGTCCCGATTGATAAAGGCCGGGGCCGTTCAAAAGCTCGACAAAAGCCAGCTACCCAACTGGAAAAACCTTGACCCGGCGCTGATGAAAAAACTCGAGGTCAATGATCCGGGTAACCAGTACGGTTATCCGTACATGTGGGGCACGGCGGGTATTGGCTACAACGTCGAGAAGATCAAGGCGATCTTCGGCAACACCGATGTCACCCATTCCTGGAACCTGTTTTTTGATGAAAACAACATCAAAAAGCTGAGCCAGTGCGGCGTGGCAATTATCGATAACCCGACGCAGATCCTGCCGATCACCCTCAATTACCTGGGGCTGCCGCCCCATAGCCACGAGCCGGCGGATTACAAGAAAGCCGAGCAGGCGCTGCTCAAAATCAGACCTTACGTCCAGTACTTCCACGCCTCCAAGTACATCAGCGACCTGGCGAACGGCAATGTCTGCGCGGTGATCGGTTTCAATGGCGACATCGTGCAGGCGGCCGCCAGCGCCAAGGAAGCCAACAACGGCATCGACATCGCCTATTCGATCCCCGACGAAGGCTCAACGCTGTGGTTCGACATGGTGGTCATGCCCAAGAGCGCGCCGCACGAGAAGAATGGCTACGCCTACATGAATTACCTGCTGACACCGCAGGTCATTGCCAACATCAGCAACAGCATCCATTACGCCAACCCCAACCTTGTGGCGGATGAGTATGTGACTCCGGCCGTGAAACAAGACCTGGCGATTTACCCGCCGACACGTGTGTTGGACAAGTTGTTTACCGTCGAGGAACTGCCCGCTGCCATCGCACGGTTGACGACGCGACTGTGGACCAAGCTGAAAACCAACACATAACAACATCGGCACGATCCTTGGGGGACGTCGCATCAGGCGCGCCTCAGGAGTGCAGACCTAATGTCAGTCAGTTAACCCGCAATGCAATCTGTAATTGAATGGACTCGCCCAAGCCGAGGCGTCTGTGCGCCACGGTGGCATTCTTATAGAAGCCAACGACAGCGAGGGCGAGGCCATGAAAAAGCATACGACGATCAACCAGTCTTTGTCAGCCGATGCGGCGGCATGCACCACAGTTGCGGTGGATCTTGCCAAAAGGGTCTTTCAAGTGGCCGGGGAGGATGCCCTCGGTCAGGTGATATTCGAGGATCGAATCAAGTCACGCGAGGCCTTTCAGGTATTTCTTCATAAGCTACCAGTGAGCGTGACGGTGTTGGTGGAAACCGGGCCAGGCGCTCAGGCGTGGGCGCGGTTGCTGCAAACGCAGGGTAATCCAGTGCGCATCCTGCCGGCCCAGTTGGTTGCCAATCATCGCAGCGGCCCGAAAAATGATCGCAACGATGCATTGGCTATCTTGCGCGCAGGCCGCGATTGCAAGATCTCATCTGTACCGCTCAAGAGTGCGGCGGCGCTGGCGATGCAGGCTCTGCACAGGGCCCGGCAGGGATATGTACGGCGACGTACTGCGGTCGGCAATCAGATGCGCGGTTTACTGCTGGAACACGGTGTGGCCATGGCGCAGGGCGAAATAGCTATCAGCCAACTCGTGCCTCGGGTACTGGAAGATACCACCCAACCGTTGCCCGATTTGCTGCGCGAACTGATCGCCGAACTGCTGGGCGAATGGAGTCAACTGGGCGAACGCGTCAACGTGCTGACTGGTCGGCTGGAAACAGCCGCGAAGGCGGACGAGACGGCGAAGCGGCTGATGACGGTGC
The DNA here is from genome assembly GCF_054897985.1 of Pseudomonas sp. LB3P25. NCBI lineage: Bacteria > Pseudomonadati > Pseudomonadota > Gammaproteobacteria > Pseudomonadales > Pseudomonadaceae > Pseudomonas > Pseudomonas sp. LB3P25. The sequence goes on from NZ_CM142711.1 coordinate 2,789,145, forward strand.
GCGGCGTTGGTCCGATCATCGCCACGGCGTTGTTGGCCAAGCAGACCGAGCCTGAACGCTTCGCCAACGCCCGCTTGTTCGCCGCCTACTTCGGGTTGGTGCCCAGCCAGCACAGCAGCGGCGAGAAGGTCCGGTTGGGCAAGATGAGCAAGCATGGCGATGCTTACTTGCGCAGTCTGACGATCCAGGGTGCCCATGCCGTTTTAAGACAGCTACGACCCGATTCACAGCAGCCGGACGACCAACGTCTCCAGCGTTGGATATCCCGCCTGGGTCGCAAGGAGGCGGCGGTGCGCTTGGCCAACCGCAACCTGCGCATCCTCTGGGTGCTATTGCAAAACGACCAGACTTATCGTCGCCAGCCGGGCACTGGCCAGGAGGCTGCGATGAGTCACTGATAACAGAGTTCTGCCACCGGGGCGTTAAGCCGCTCCAACCCATGCTAAGAACATTGACCCCAGGTCAGACCGTCGCGGATTGATGCCTAAGCTGCTACTGGCCCTTGAGGCCTTACTGTAATCGGCATACCGCGAGCTTACCCAATGTTGGCCAGAAGCCGTTGAAGGCTTCCTCGAACAGGCCTCATACATAGATGCAACCGGGTAGCAGTGTTTAAAAGCGGGTTGAACGTGGGGGCGAGTCCATACATAGCAGCTGGCGAAGCCTGCGTTCGACTGCGTAGCAGTCGTAAAATCAGCAACTGCGGTGCGTCAGGCGCACCGCGTTAGCCGGATTCACGACTGCTACGCAGCCGAACGCAGCCTTCGGCAGCTGCTACAAGGAAGTGCGTTGCAGCTGAAATTGCTTAACTGATTGGCATTAGGCTTACTCCAAGAGATTCTTCGTTGTAGGTCATCGGCCTAACCATGGCCTACGCTTATCCCGAGATGGATATTCATTGATCAGGGTTTGCTCCCTGATCGACTTTCAGCAGGTGCCCATAAAAACAAAAGTCTCGGGAGAAAACACATGTTCGCTTTGTTTCGTCGATTCAGCCGCTACATGGCAGTAGGAATGACCGCTGCCGCACTCGCGACACCGGCCCTTGCGCTGGACACCGTCAAGTTCATGGCCCCGGGGTCTGTGGGTGGCGGTTATGACCAGACCGCCAGGGTCCTGGGCAAAGCCTTGATCGAGGCCAACACGGCCAAATCCACCACCTTCGAGAACAAGGGCGGAGCAGGGGGGACGTTGGGGCTGGCGCAGTTCGCCAACAGCACCAAGGGCGATCCGAATGCACTGCTCGTTGTCGGTGCGATCATGGTCACTGCCATTGAACAGAACAAGCCGCAAATTACCTTGAAGGACGTGACGCCGATCGCCCGGCTGTTCACCGAATACAACGTGATTGCCGTCCGCAAGGAGTCCGAATTCAAGACCCTGGAGGACTTGCTGAAAGTCTTCAAAGACAAGCCGACCAGTATCTCCTGGGGCGGTGGCTCCAAGGGGTCGATTGATCACATCGGCATTGCCGAATTGGCCGCAAAAATGGGTGTCCCGGTCAACAAGGTGAATTACGTCGCCTTCGCGGGCGGGGGTGAAGTCGTTGCTCAGGCATTGGGCGGGCAGATCAAGGTGATCACCGGTGGTTATGCCGAGCTTGGCCAATACATCAGAAACGGCCAGTTCCGGGTGCTCGCCATCGGCGCGCCCGAACGCATTGAAGGCATCGATGCACCGACCCTCAAGGAGAAAGGCTACGACGTGACCATCGGCAATTGGCGGGGTGTTTACGGTGCCGCGAACCTCACGCCTGAGCAGCGCAAAGAGGTGATCGACGCTGTCGTGGCCGCCACCAACAGCAAAGTCTGGAAAGAAAATATCGACACCAACAAATGGTCACCCAACGTCCTGACCGGCGATGAGTTCGGCAAATTCGTCGACGAAGAGCATGTGCGGCTGCGGGCGATGCTGGTAGAGGTCGGGCTGGTTTCGAAATGACCCAGCCTCGCGCAATAGTGCCGGTGCAACTGGCGATCGGCGTCGGAGTGATTGCCATCAGCGCCGTGTTGGCGGTGGGCGCATTCCGGTTTCCTCCCGAGATGGGGTTCGTCATTCTGGGGGCTCACGTCTACCCGTACGCCGTCGCGGTGTTCCTGGGCGCTGTTGGTCTGTTGCTGTGTTATCAGGCCGTCACCGGTGGTTTTCGCGAGCTGGCAGACCACAGCGACGAAGCTGACAAAGCGCTGCCCGGCGGCAAACCCGGCGCCGCCTGGGTGACTGCGGGACTTGTGGGGGTGGCCGTGCTGATTAACCTCATCGGCTTCGTATTGGCCGCCGGGCTGTTGTTTGCCTGTTCGGCACGGGGCTTTGGCAGTCGCCGTCCGGTGCGTGACCTCGCCATCGGCATTGCCTTGACCCTGCCGATTTACTGGCTGTTCAACGCCGGGCTAGGGGTTTCCCTGCCGCCCCTTATCAACGCCTGGATCTGACCCCGGCCGAAGGAGGTAACCAAGGTGGAAACTCTCGCGAACCTGGCCATTGGTTTTTCCGCTGCGCTGACACCGATCAATTTGATGTGGGGCTTCATCGGCTGTTTGCTCGGCACCGCCATTGGTGTCTTGCCGGGTATTGGGCCGGCGCTGACCGTTGCACTGCTGCTGCCGATCACCGCCAAGGTCGATCCTACGGGTGCCTTGATCATGTTCGCCGGTATCTATTACGGCGCTCAGTTTGGCGGCTCGACCACCTCCATCCTGCTCAATACGCCCGGTGAATCGTCCTCCATGGTCACGGCCCTGGAAGGCAATCTCATGGCGCGCAACGGCCGGGCAGGACCGGCCCTGGCAACGGCCGCGATAGGGTCATTTGTTGCCGGCACCATCGCGACGGTGTTGCTGACGTTGTTTGCCCCTATTGTTGCCACGCTGGCGCTCAAGTTTGGTCCGGCCGAGTATTTCGCGATTCTGGTGCTGTCCTTCACGACGGTCTCTGCGGTACTTGGCGCTTCAATGCTGCGCGGTTTTGCCTCGCTCGGGATCGGGCTGACCATCGGCTTGATCGGCCTGGACTCGACCTCGGGCATTGCCCGCTACACCTTGGCGGTGCCGGAGTTGGTTGATGGCATCGAAGTTGTGCTCGTGGCGGTCGGGTTGTTTGCAGTGGGTGAGGCCTTGTACAGCCTGCTTTATCAAAAAGAAGAAGCGTCCGGTCGGCACCGTTTGACCTCGTTGTGGATGACGCGCGCTGACTGGAAACGCTCGGTCCCCGCCTGGCTACGGGGCACGCTGATCGGCTTTCCATTCGGGTCGATTCCGGCCGGGGGCGCTGAAATTCCGACGTTCCTGTCCTATTCGGCGGAACGCAAACTGAGCAAGTACCCGAAAGAGTTTGCGGGCAGCAAGGGCGAGGGGGCGATCGAGGGGGTTGCCGGTCCCGAGGCGGCCAACAACGCGAGCGCGACGGGTTCTTTGGTGCCACTGCTGACGCTCGGCATCCCGACGTCCGCCACTGCGGCGATTCTGTTGGCCGCGTTCCAGAACTACAACCTGCAGCCGGGGCCGATGCTCTTCCAGACGTCGGGGGAACTGGTCTGGACCCTGGTGGCCTCGTTGTATGTCGGCAACGTGATCCTGTTGGTGTTGAATCTCCCGTTGGTGGGCCTGTGGGTCAAGCTCCTGCAGATTCCCCGGCCGTACCTGAACGCCGGCATTCTGGTGTTTGCCACCATCGGTGTGTACGGCATGCGCCATTCTTCCTTCGATCTTTTGTTGATGTTGGCGATTGGTTGGGGCGGTGTATTGATGCGCCGTTTCGATTTTCCCGTCGCCCCCGTGATTGTCGGCATGCTGCTGGGGCCGATGGCTGAAAAGCAGCTGCGCAATGCGTTGTCCATCAGCGAGGGAGACTGGCTGGTGTTTGTCACGCAACCGATATCGGCCGCGTTTCTCGCGCTAACGCTGCTGGTGCTGGTGGTTCCGCATCTGCTTCACGCCCGCGGTATCAAGTTGCATGAGGACGATTGAGCGCAGTGGCCAGCGCAGCCTGCCGGGAAGGCAGGCCGCACGGGGTGCTTTGCTTAAACCAGATTGATCGTGACGTCGATGTTGCCACGGGTCGCTTTGGAGTACGGGCACCTCTGGTGGGCGCCATCCACCACCGCTCGTGCGACAGCAGGGTCCAGACCCGGAAGGCTGACATTGAGGCGCGCCTGGAGGAAAAAGGCGTCTTCGGTCTTGCCCAGGTCCACTTCGGCATCGACGGCAACGTCGCTCGGCAGGGTCACCTTCAATGCAACAGCCGCCTTACCCATTGCACCGATGAAACAGGCCGACCAACCCGCAGCCAGCAGCTGTTCGGGATTGGTGCCGCTCCCTGACGAGCCAGGCGCGGAAAGCTTGACGTCCAAACGTCCATCGTCGCTTCGCGACTCGCCGTTACGGCCTCCGGTGGTGTGGGTCTTGCCGGTATAAAGCACGGTATCGATTTCATTGATCATGAGGTGGCTCCTGCTTGGGTGTTGGGCTCTTCAGACTGGGTTCATCGGAGAACGTCAGGTGTGCGACGCCGCCTACTTTTTCACCTTCATGTACTGCGTATGTGTCCTGATCCGGCGATTGTGTATTGCTGTGTAAGATCGCCAGGGAAAATACAGAGCGTTACAAAACACCCGGCCACCGGACACTTCGATACGCGTGAAGCCGTCATCCGCCAGGGGCCGTTACACCGTTTGTGGGATCACCTTCGCGTAGCATCTGCGTCAGGATTTCTCGCTCCTTCACGCCCGGCACGACGCCGCTGGTTTCTGCTTCCAGCACGATGATGTCGTCCTCGTTGGTCATCGTGATAGCCGCCGTGGCGCGGTCTTTTTCATCGATGCCTGTGATCAGCCAATGGCAGGTGATGGTGTCGCCGGCATACACGGGCTGCTTGAAGTGGAACGTCATGCCTGACGCCAGCCAGCCGATCTGCCCACCGATTTCGGTGAGCAGGCTGGCCGTCAGCAGGCCATGGGAAACCGGCGCCCGGAAGCGGCGCGAGCCCGCGAGTACATTGACGACAACCTTGATCGGCCTATTACCCTCGACGACCTGGCCGATTGCGCCGGGCGGGACTGCTGGAGCCTGTCGAATGACTTTCGTGTGTTCTTCGGCACCAGCCCGCACCGCTATCTCACGTTGCGGCGCCTGGGCCGAGTGAAAGCGCTCACCCAAGCGGGGCTGGCGCTGTCGGATGCGGCGATCGATGCGGGTTTTTTCGATCAAAGCCACATGTCCAGGCACTTCAAGAAGACGTTCGGTATTTCGCCTTCGCGCTGGTGTAACCCCGCGTAAACGCTCGACCACTGACCCCATGCGTTGCTAGCGCTGGAGGTGTATGTGGTGGCAGTGAAGGGTAGGGCTTTCCCGGTAGGGGAGCATGGGTATTCAAAGTGAGGCGGTCTCGCCGACAGCCGCCGGCGGGAACGCTTTTAGCCTCACCATCACCCTCGTTTGGGCAGTTTCCAGTCTGGCCGAATGAAATGGCAGGTGTAACCGTCGGGCAATCGTTCTAGATAGTCCTGATGTTCCGGCTCTGCTTCCCAGAACGGGCCAGCGGGTACGATTTCAGTGACGACTTTGCCTGGCCAGAGGCCGGATGCATCTACATCGGCCGCTGTGTCCTCGGCCACCTGCTTCTGTTCATCGCTGAGATAGAAGAGTGCCGAGCGATAGCTCATACCCACATCGTTGCCCTGACGATTCGTTGTCGTCGGGTCGTGGATCTGGAAGAAAAACTCGAGGATCTGGCGATAGCTGATCTGGTCCGGATCGAACACGATCTCGATCGCTTCGGCATGCGTGCCATGGTTGCGGTAAGTCGCATTGGGTACATCGCCGCCCGAGTAGCCTACCCGCGTGGATAGCACGCCGGGGTAGCGTCTTAGCAGATCCTGCATGCCCCAGAAGCAGCCACCTGCCAGGATGGCAGTTTCAGTTCGCGTCGTCATAGTACGGTCCCTCCCATCAGTGAATTTAGCGTCCAACCGCGGGTCGTCGCATCGGTCATAACCACGACTCGGCAACACGGCGGTCCAGTTCTTCCCAGTCCGCCATGCCCAATACCCTGGTCGTGTTGAGGCCCCGCAGGTACCCCCTGAGCTGATTGGCCGATGCACGCCGCTCATCAGAGCTGGCATTGTCGTCGTGTAGCGCTTCCTCGTAGAGCCGCAGATACTCGGCGACCCGGTCGCGGAAGTCCGGCAACACGGCCTCAAGAATCAAGTCGAAAGTCCGCAGCTTCTGATTGGCGTTCACGGTGTCATCCCGGGAGAGTTTGAGGGCTGTTGCCTGGTTTGGCGGATCGGGTATCAATGTACCTCAAAAGGTCCCCAAGGATTTGTTGCGCCACATGGAGAGAGCATGACGTTAACCGCTGAAACGTTGATTGAGATCGCGATGGCCAATCCGGCAAACGCCGAGATTGCCCGGCGCTTGCCTTCACTCGGCCTGAACCAATGCATGTTGACGGCGGGCTGCCTTTTTCAGGCGGTCTGGAATCATCAAACCGGGCTTCCCGCCGCTTGGGGCATCACAAGGATTATGACGTTTTCTACTTTGATGAAGACGTGTCGTGGGAGGCCGAGAATGAAGTCATCGTTGCCGCCCGGAAGCTCTTTCACGACCTCTACGAGAACATCGAAATCAAGAACCAGGCACGGGTTCACCTTTGGTACGGTCAGCGATTTGGCAGGGCTTATCCCAAGCTTCAGTCGGCCAAGGATGGCATTGATCGGTATCTGATTGTGGGGACGTGTATCGGCCTGGATGTGGTGACCGGCGAGGTGTATGCGCCTTACGGTTTGAGCGACGTCGAAGAAGGGCTTTTACGGATCAATCCGGTGAATCATCAGCCCGATCTGTTCGAACAGAAAGCCCGGAGTTATCAGGCTCGGTGGCCTTTTCTACGAATGGTCGCAATTTGAATCGACAGACATTTCCGCCGCGCACTCGCGGATCAACGATCGTCTTGCAGTAAAAGTAGAGGGTAGGGGACACCGTAGCCTGGCTAACCGGTGTCCCCTTGTTACGCAAAAATCAGAACTTGAACGCTTGTCGGCCGACCAGCAACCAGTGGCCTTTCTGTTTTTGCCAGATCTGGAAGTTCTCGATTTCGGTCGGAATCACTTCGGTGCCTTTGAGGGCTTGTGCCGAGAAGTGATGGCGAACCAACGCCACGTCACCGGATACGGTGATGGTCTGGTTCTGCATCTCCAGGGTTTTGAACGCGCTTTTGCCGGTTTCGATATCGGCGATGAATTCCTTCTTGTCCTGGATCTTCCCGCTGGAATGCCCGTAGGTCAGGTTCTCGGCGGTCAGCGCTTTCAGTTCGGCAATGTTCTTGTTCAACATCGCTTGCGTCAGATGGTCGACGGCTTGCGCAACCTCCTTGTCCCCGGAAGCAGGGGCGGCGGCTACGTAGCCACTGAAGAGGCACAAGAATCCAATCAACAGTTTCACTTTTTTCATGGGTGTTTCCTTGTTGTTGTGGGTAGTCAGAGCGAGCGTGAAAAATATCACTTATCGGTCATCGTACAACCTAGCATGCAGCCAAGAAAAAAACGAACTTGCGTTGAGGGCTTGTCTCGAGGTTTAAGCTCGGAACGGTGTTCCAAAAAATTCGATAACACCGCCAGCGGTTTTGCATATTGCTGGGTGTGGTCAGTGCGACTCGCCATTACAATGCGATCTGTAGTAACTCATCATTTATAGGGATATTGGCCAGTGGATGACAACAGAAGGCCCATCAAGACGCGCTCTGCGGGCTGGGCAAAACACTTCACCGACATTCTGGTGAAAAGAGACATTTCCCCCAATCAGATATCCGTCGCCAGCATCGCCTTCGCGCTTGTCGGCGTCGTGGCGCTCAATATTGATAGCGGTGTCATTGGATCGATCTGCTGCGCGATCGGCATTCAGTTGCGCCTGCTGTGCAACCTCTTCGACGGGATGGTGGCGATAGAGGGCGGCAAGAAGTCTGACATCGGCAGTCTCTACAACGAATTCCCGGACAGGATAGCCGACAGCTTGCTGATCGTCGGGTTCGGGTATGCCATTGGGCAATCCGACCTCGGATGGTTCGCTGCCCTGGCAGCTGCCCTTACTGCTTATGTCAGGGTGTTCGGCGGCTCGATCGGTCTCAAGCAAACCTTCATGGGCCCCATGGCCAAGCAGCATCGAATGGCCGTGATGACCGCAGGACTGCTGGTGAATGCCATCGAAGCAAACGTTTATGGCACTCACTACGTACTGTTGATCGCGCTGGCTGTCATCGCCATTGGATCAGTCGCAACCTGCGTCACGCGGACGCTGGCGATCGCCAGGCAGCTGAAAGGGGCCGACCATGTGGATCAGTAATGCGCTGATTTCTGTTCTTCGACTGGTTATTGGCGTTACGGCCCGGTGGGAGAGCCCACCGGATCTCACGCGTCAGCGAATCTATTTCGCCAATCACACCAGTCACATGGACACCTTGGCCATCATTGCGGCCCTGCCGCCCGAGGCCAGGCTGAATGTGAAGCCGATCGCCGCTGCCGATTACTGGGGAAAAAACAAGTTTCTGTCGTACATCTCCCAGAAGGGCCTGAATGCCGTGCTGATTGACCGTAAACCGGCGCCCGGTAAAAACGCGCTGGAGCCTATTTTCGATGTGGTGCAGGCGGGTTATTCGATCATCTTCTTTCCGGAAGGCACTCGATCATCCGAGGCACTGCCCGGGGCATTCAAATCAGGTCTTTATCGGCTGGCCGAGACCTTCCCCGATGTCGACCTGGTGCCTATCTACCTGGAAAACCTTCATCGTTCCATGCCCAAAGGCAAACACGTCCCTCTGCCCATCATCTGCACGATCCGTATCGGCAACCCGATGGAAAGGATTGCTGGCGAGGACAAACAGGTGTTTCTGGAACGCGCGCGTGACGCCATTGTGGGGCTGTCGAAATGAGTCTTGAAGCAAAGTTTTTGTGGTTCTTTTTTGGGTTGGCATGCTTGCTGGCGATTGCTTCGCTCGCCGGTCGATTGCTGGCCCGGCGGGCCAAAACAGAAGGCGCTGTCTCGACCATCGAAAACCTCAATCAGCGCGTGAATGCCTGGTGGGGGATGGTCATCATCTTCTTCGCTTCCTACCTGCTGGGCGGCAATGCAACGGTCGTCCTGTTCGGTTTCATCTCACTGTTCGCGCTGAGGGAGTTCATCACCCTGACACCGACCAGACGGGGTGACCATAACGCCCTGTTTTCGGCGTTTTTCATCCTGATCCCGCTGCAATACATTCTGATCGGTACGCACTGGTATTCGATGTTCACGCTGTTGATTCCGGTGTATTCATTCCTGCTGCTGCCGGCGATTGCGGTGTTGAGCCAGGACACTGACGGCTTCCTGGAGAGGACGGCAAAGATCCAGTGGGGCGTGATGATCTGCATTTATTGCATCAGCCATGCGCCAGCGCTTTTGCTCCTGGATCTGGAAGGATTCACGGGCCAAAACGCGCTTCTGCTGTTTTATCTGGTGTTTGTCGTTCAGTTGAGTGATGTGTTGCAGTACGTGTTCGGGAAGCTCTTCGGCAAGCACAAGGTCGCGCCGCTGGTGAGTCCGTCAAAAACGGTGGAAGGACTGGTCGGTGGCGGCCTGTCTGCAACACTGATTGGCGGCTGCATGTTCTGGATGACCCCCTTCAGCTTTTGGCAGTCGCTGATGATGTCGTTCGTCATCGTGGTGATGGGTTTCCTCGGTGGTCTGGTCATGTCGGCGATCAAACGCAGTTTGAGCGCCAAGGACTGGGGGACCATGATCAAAGGTCACGGCGGCATGCTCGACCGGATGGACTCGATTTGCTTCGCGGCGCCGATCTTCTTTCACCTCACGCGATACTTCTTCTCTGCGGCCTGATTCGGGCGCCATCAAAACCGAAAAAACATACCGCATGTCGCAAAGACATGCGCGTATGGACATTCGCTTAATTAACCACTCGTGCCGGTCGATAACCTCTTCAGCAAACCAATCCGCAGTTGGCTTTACGCAACTGACAAACGTGCCGAGAGAGGAACCACAGAGTGTCCATAAAATTACGTTTGATTCTGCTGATTGGCACCGGGTTGATTACCGCGTTGATCATGAGCCTGGTCAGTTACCTGGGAAACACCCAGATGGCGGCTGCGGTGAATGACAACGAGGTCAGTATGGCCGTGCTGCGCAATCACCTCGAAGCCGACATGATGCACGACGCGTTACGCGCCGACGTGCTGTCCGCGATGCTGGTCGGGTTGGGTAAGAGCACCAGCAGCAAGGCCGAAGTGCGCAGCTCCATCGAGGAACATGCGGCGCATTTTCGTGAAATGCTCGGTGAAAACCTCAAGCTGCCGGTCAACGACACCCTTAAAGCGGGCCTGAACAAGATCAAGCCCAGCCTCGATACCTACATCAGCGCAGCCGAACGCATCGTCGGGCTGGCGCTGGAAAATCCGGAGGCCGCGCAGCAACAACTGGGCAGTTTCAGTAGCGTATTCAGCCAGCTGGAAGATCAGATGGCTGCGCTCAGCGAACTGATCGAAACCAACACCCAACAGACCAGTGCCGACACTCAGAAAGTCATCAGCAACGCCAATTTCATCCTCGGCGGCGTCCTCATCGCCAGCCTGTTATTGCTGCTGGCCCAGGGGCGCGGGGTGATTCTGAGCATCGTGGGGCCGTTGCAGGCCGCCAGCCGCATCGCCGACAGCATCGCCCATGGCAACCTGAGCGAACCGATTGTCGAGCCCACTCAGAACGACGAAGCCAGCGCGCTGATTCGCAGCCTCGCGACCATGCAGCGCGACCTGCGCGGCATGATCGAAGTCGTGCGCAGTAACGCCCACGGCGTGAGCGGCATGAGTGAGCAATTGAGCAGTGGCTGCCACGAAGTGGCCGGTAGCAGCCAGCAGCAAAGCGTAGCAGCCAGCACCATGGCGGCTGCCGCCAGCGAAATGACCGCGAGCATTGAAGAAATCACCCGACATGCCGAGCGTGCGCTGAACATGGCCAATCAGGCCGAGGCGCTGGCCAAGGACGGCGGTCGCGTGATCCATCAGGTGGTCAACGACATGGACGGTATTGCGCGTTCAGCGCAGCAATCGGCCCAGGTGATCCGCACGCTGGACAAGGAGTCCGAAGGGATTTTCAGCATCATTCAGGTGATCAAGGGCATCGCCGATCAAACCAACCTGCTGGCGCTCAACGCCGCGATCGAAGCCGCTCGTGCCGGTGAGCAGGGGCGTGGGTTTGCCGTGGTGGCCGACGAAGTGCGCAGCCTGGCGGGACGCACCAGCGCCTCCACCCAGGAAATTGCCACGATGGTGTCACGCATCCAGCAAAGCACCCGCGAGGCGGTGACCAGCATGGAGGCGGGCGTGGCGCAGGTCGACAAAGGCATGGCCGTGACCGCCGACGTCGAGCGCGCCATCCGCGAAATCCTCGAAGCCACGCTGAACACCACGCAACTGGTCAACGACATTACCCGCACCATCGGTGAGCAGAGCCTGGCCAGCAACGAAATCGCCCATCAGGTCGAAATGATTGCCGGCATGTCCGAAGGCAACAGCAAAGTCATTGGCCGGACCGCCTCGACCACCGATGAGCTGTCCATCCTGGCAGGCAAGCTCTCGCAATCTGTTGACCGGTTTCGGCTTTGAGATACAGCCGCTAGTTATCTTGCCATTGTAGCGCTGTCTGTAAGGGCCCCTTCGCGAGCAGGCTAGCTCCCACACTGGATCTTTGTCGTACACAACATTTGTGTACGCAGCGATTCAATGTGGGAGCGAGCCTGCTCGCGAAGGCGTCAGCCCTGACAAAGTCGAACTCCTAGAGGTATTTATCCGTCACGGCGCCTTCCGAGGCGCTGGACACGGTCTTCGCGTACTTGGCCAACACCCCGCGTTTGTACTTGGATTCCGGGCGCACCCAGCGAGTCTTGCGCTCGGCCAGCTCGGCGTCGGAGACATCGACTGTAATCTGCCGTGTTTCGGCGTCGATGGTGATCTTGTCGCCGTCTTCAATCAGCGCGATCGGCCCGCCATCAAAGGCTTCGGGCGTGATATGACCCACCACAAACCCGTGTGAACCGCCGGAGAAACGGCCGTCGGTGATCAGCGCAACGTCCTTGCCCAGCCCCTTGCCCATGACCGCCGACGTGGGTGAGAGCATTTCGCGCATACCGGGACCACCTTTTGGGCCTTCGTAGCGAATCACGATCACATCGCCGGCCTTGACTTCGCCGTTGAGAATACCGGCCAGCGCACCTTCCTCGCCGTGGTAGACCCGCGCCGTGCCTTCAAAGCGCAGGCCTTCTTTGCCGGTGATCTTGGCCACGGCGCCGGTGGGCGAAAGGTTGCCGCGCAGCACCACTAAATGGGAGTCCTTTTTGATCGGTTGGTCGAAGGGCAGGATCACGTCCTGCCCCTCGGGGTAGTCGGGCACGTTTTCCAGGTTTTCGGCCAGGGTTTTGCCGGTGACCGTCAGCGCATCGCCATGCAGCATGCCAGCGGCGAGCATGCGCTTCATCAGCGGCTGGATACCGCCGATGGCCACCAGTTCGCTCATCATGTATTGGCCGCTTGGGCGCAGGTCGGCCACCACCGGGGACACCTTGCCCAGCTCGACGAAATCATCCAGCGTCAGTTCGACATCCACGGCATGCGCCATGGCCAGAAGGTGCAGTACGGCGTTGGTCGAGCCGGCGAGGGCGATGACCACCCGAATGGCATTTTCAAAGGCCTTGCGGGTCATGATGTCGCGCGGTTTGATGTCTCGTTTGAGCAGCTCCATGACCTGCTGACCGGCGCGGAAACTGTCCGACGCCTTGTCGCTGCCGACGGCCTCCTGAGAGCTGGAACCGGGCAGGCTCATGCCCAACGCCTCAATCGCCGAAGCCATGGTGTTGGCCGTGTACATGCCGCCGCAGGAGCCGGGGCCTGGAATCGCCACTTCCTCGATTTGCTTGACCTGGATCTCGCTGATATCCCCCCGCGCGTGCTGACCCACGGCCTCGAACACTGAGATGATATCGGTGTGGCCGGCGCCCGGCCGGATGGTGCCGCCATAGACGAAGATGGAAGGGCGGTTCAGCCGCGCCATGCCGATCAGGCAGCCCGGCATGTTCTTGTCACAACCGCCCACGGTCACCAGGCCGTCAAAGCCTTCGCAGCCGGCCACGACTTCAATGGAATCGGCGATCACTTCCCGCGACACCAGCGAATACTTCATGCCTTCGGTGCCGTTGGCGATGCCATCGGAAATGGTGATCGTGTTGAAAATGACGCCCTTGGCACCGGCGGCATTCGCGCCTTTTTCGGCTTCAATCGCCAGTTTGTCGATGTGCATGTTGCAGGGCGTGACCATTGCCCACGTGGAGGCGATGCCGATCTGCGGCTTTTTGAAGTCCTCGTCCGTGAAACCCACGGCGCGCAGCATGGATCGTCCCGGCGCGCGTTCCACGCCATCGACCACTTGGGAGGAATATTTGCGCAAATCGTTTTTGTCGCTCATGACTGCTCCTCACAGGCTCGTCGAGAAAATCAGGATCAGTATAGTGGGCTCAGCGCTCGTGCCCGGACTATCAAGTCGGGAACAGACGCGCGGGTTTGCCGTGTCGTGATATTCTTCGCCTTAACTTGCTTTGACCTATTCAGTTTGCGTGTCCTTGAGACGCGCCAACAGAATCACTGTCGCTCAAGTAGCTGAAGCCAATAACGATAAAAAGTCAGTTCAGTAGGGACATATAAACTGAGGTCGATGGAGACACGTCGGCCTTGTGTGCCCACCCTCCAATCCTTATGAGTGCGGAACCCACAGCATGCTGCCTGCATGCCGTGAGCCAGGGGCCTCAAGCATGGGGATGGAAGGGCGGATGGCGTTTTATCATAGGTGCTACACATGTTTAAAAAAATGAACACGGCCCTGCTGGGGCTGGCTTTGTCGATGGGGATCGCGTCCGCTCATGCGGAAGAGGCAAAGAAAGTCGATGTGCTGCTCATTGGCGGCGGCATCATGAGCGCGACCCTCGGTGTTTGGCTCAATGAGCTGGAACCCGATCTGTCGATGGAAATGGTCGAGCGCCTCGACGGCGTCGCCCTGGAAAGCTCCAACGGCTGGAACAACGCCGGTACCGGTCACTCCGCCCTGGCCGAGTTGAACTACACCCCGGAAGACGATAAAGGCAACGTTCAGATCCCGAAAGCCGTTGAAATCAACGAAGCCTTCCAGATCTCCCGTCAGTTCTGGGCCTGGCAGGTTCAGCAAGGCGTGTTGAAGAACCCGCGTTCGTTCATCAACTCCACGCCGCACATGAGCTTTGTGTGGGGCGATGACAACATCAAGTTCCTGAAAAAGCGCTACGAAGCCCTGCAAGCGAGCCCGCTGTTCGCCGGCATGCAGTACTCCGAAGACCCGGCTGTGATCAAGAAGTGGGTTCCGCTGATGATGGAAGGGCGTGACCCGAACCAGAAAGTCGCGGCCACCTGGTCTCCGATCGGTACCGACGTCAACTTCGGCGAGATCACCCGCCAGTTCGTTGCGCATCTGCAAACCACGCCAAAGTTCGACTTGAAACTGTCTAGCGAAGTGCAAGACATCACCAAGAACGAAGACGGCAGCTGGCGCGTCAGCTACAAAAACCTGAAAGACGGCACCAAAACCGAAACCGACGCCAAGTTCGTGTTCATCGGCGCGGGCGGCGGTGCACTGCACCTGCTGCAGAAGTCCGGCATTCCTGAAGCCAAGGAATACGCAGGCTTCCCGGTAGGCGGCTCGTTCCTCGTGACCGAGAACCCGACCATCGCCGAGCAACACCTGGCCAAGGCCTACGGCAAAGCCTCCGTTGGCGCACCGCCCATGTCGGTTCCGCACCTGGACCCCCGTGTTCTGGACGGCAAGCGCGTCATCCTGTTTGGCCCATTCGCGACCTTCAGCACCAAGTTCCTGAAAGAAGGCTCGTACCTGGACCTGCTGACCACCACCACCACGCACAACGTGTGGCCAATGACCAAAGTCGGCATCAAGGAATACCCGCTGGTCGAGTACCTGGCTGGCCAACTGATGCTGTCTGACGAAGACCGCCTCAACGCCCTGAAAGAATACTTCCCGAATGCCAAAGCCGAAGACTGGCGCCTGTGGCAAGCCGGCCAACGCGTGCAGATCATCAAGCGTGATGAAGCCGCCGGTGGCGTGCTGAAGTTGGGTACTGAGATTGTTGCTTCGCAAGACGGCACCATTGCTGGTCTGTTGGGCGCATCGCCGGGTGCTTCGACTGCTGCACCGATCATGCTGACCGTGCTGCAGAAAGTGTTCAAGGACAAAGTGGCTTCGCCAGCCTGGCAGGAAAAGCTGCATCAGATCGTGCCGAGTTATGGCACTCAGTTGAATGGCAGTCCTGAGAAAGTGGCTGAGGAGTGGGCTTACACCGCTAAGGTGTTGCAGCTGACTCCGCCGCCGGTGATTGGTCAGGTGGCGGCTCCGGCTGCACCTGCCGCCGCTGAAAAACCTAAAGCAGTGAAAGAGAAAGCTGCGAGTGATATGGCTCTGTAACTAGAGGCCTAATCAAAAGCCCACTGAACCGGTGACGGTCAGTGGGCTTTTTTGTGGGGATTGTTTTCTGCAAGGGGTAGATTCATCTCGTCCGACGTGTCAGATTTCGGCCAAAAGCGGTCCTTCGAGAAAGTCCGCTATCGGCCCATACTGTGTAAAAATACATCCATCATTTTTAGGTCTGCGTTGCTACGGTTGTTGCGGTCGGTCAGAAGACCTGAAATTTGTGTAGGATCGTACGCACCTGCATCGGCCTTCCGGCTCAATGGGTAATTGCTTGGGTAGGCAATTCAAAATCGCGCAGCCGGACGCGCAGGCCAGCATCCGCCAGCAGGCCACCGAGATTGGCTGCTACTGTGGTTTTACCTACTCTACCTTTGGTTGAAACGACCGATACCATACGCAAGGCATCAGGCCTGCTGACCTAAACGCTCGACCACCCACTGTTCGATTTCTGCTAAGTCCCAACCGACTGCGCGGAGTCCAATGCGTTTGGCTTGGGGAAATTTATCTTCCTTCATCCAGTTGTTTGTCTAAATCAGGTAGCACCTTCCTTTGGCCCCAAGTTCATTTCCCCAGAAAAAAACGGCCGCTTAAGGCCGTAAAGTGGGATGAACCGTTTCGTAAGATATTCAGCAGTTGTTATTGGGCGCTCGAGAGGAAACGAGGGTCTAGTGCGTCGTGTTGCCAGCCGCCGCCCAGCGCTTTGAATGTAGCCACCGCAGCGCGAGCCGATTCCGTTTGTGCTTGTGCTCTACCATCAGATGCGGCTAACAAGTTCTCATCGGCATCCAATACTTCGATCAAACTCACCACGCCTTTTTCATAGGCGGTAAACGATGTCCGTCGGGCTTTTGCATAAGCAGCCTCACCCTGTGCAAGATTTTTAGATTGCTGCTCGCGGTTGATCAGTGCCGAAAAAGCGGTTTCGACATCCTCGGAGGCCCTTAGCACCGATTGGCGATAGGCGGCTAACGCTTCGGCTTCTTGCCCCTTGGCCAAGTCAATCTGAGCATTGATGCGGCCAAAGTCGAACAGCCTCCAGCGTAATCCCAATACCGCCGATGCCTGGCTGGCATCGTTGGTGAAAAGATTTCCGCTGGAGACCGACGTCGCGCTGCCTAGCAGCGCTCCCACGGAAAACTTTGGGTAGTACTCGGAAATGGCTTCGCCGATGCGAGCGTTCGATGCCGCAAGTCGGCGCTCTGCGACGATCAAGTCTGGACGCCGACGCAGCAGGTCGGCTGGAGAGCCCAGGCTGGCGAATTTGGGTACGTCCGGGATGCGTGTCGATTGAGTCAACTGCGCAGTGTAAGTACCCGGTGGTTTACCCAACATGACATCCAGAGCGTTCATTGCCGAATCAAGGCCAGCCTGCAGTACAGGCACAGTTGCTTGCGCTTGGTTCAGCGATCCTTGAGTCGGATTCAACTGTAGTTCAGCAGCCAATCCTTTGGCATAGAGATGTTCGATGGTGGAGAGCAGGTGTTGTCGCGTCTCTACTTGCTTTCGGGCAATTTCCAGGCGTGCTTGCAGGCCGCGGATGCTGATGTAAAGGTCAGCAGTCTGCGCTACCACTGCTAGACGTGTGGCAACCGCTGCAGCTTGGGAAGCCTGATAGTCGGCGACGGCGGCTTCTTTGCCTCGGCGTAATCCTCCAAATACATCCAGTTCCCAGCCAGCATTGAGATTAGCCTCATAAGCACTACCGTAGCGGTTATAGGATGGATCTGAATTCAGCACTTGGCCCAGCGGTGTCTCCAAGGACTGTCGCGCTCTAGCCGCTTGGCCACTGACTGTAGCCGACGGCAAAAGAGCTGCGTTAGCTGCCCCCAAGCCTGCGCGAGCCTGTTCGATCCTGGCTGTTGCCTGAGCTAAATCGAGGTTCTGTTCAAGGGCTCGATTGATTAACTGACTGAGAACGGGGTCATTGAAAGCGTTCCACCAGACGGTGAGATCGCTGGGGGCTTCGCCAACGGTTCGTGTTGTAGGTGTAAGCGCCAAAAAATGCTCGGGCAGTTCTACTTTGGGCTCTGAATAGTCAGGGCCCACCGAGCAACCCGTGACCATACCGAAACTTAGCAAAACGGCAAAACGGAAAGGGTGCATGTGACACCTTGGAAATGATCGATTGGTGACCATATTACGATTTGGTCATGAGTTGTCAACTGTTCTGCGGGTGCGTAAGCTGATCGCATGAACCCATTATCCGTTTCCTCGTCCAGCACCCGTGGTCCAGCCGAACACGACATCCGAGACCAGATTGTCGCGGCGGCCAATGAACATTTCAGTCAATACGGTTACAGCAAGACAACAGTCTCCGACCTCGCGAAAGCGATCGGTTTTTCCAAGGCTTATATCTACAAGTTCTTCGACTCCAAGCAGGCGATTGGTGAGGCAATTTGCAGCAATTGCCTGTCGCAAATCATTGCGGCGGTGGAGGAAGCTATCAATGCCGAAGGTATCTCACCCACGGAGCGCTTTCGACGATTGGTCAAAACCCTGATAATCAAGGGGGTTGACCTGTTTTTTAATGATCGAAAACTGTACGACATAGCGGCGTTCGCTGCTTCGGAGAGCTGGCCCAGCTCCCAGGTCTACGACGTGCGAATCAAACACTTCGTACAGCAAATTGTGCGAGAGGGGCGTGAACTCGGAGAGTTTGAGCGCAAGACACCATTGGATGAGACGGTGGAATCGATTCATCTCGCTTTACGTCCCTACATCAACCCTTTGCTGTTGCAGTACAACCTCGACGTCGTTGAAGAGGCACCCGGGCTCATCTCCAACCTCATTCTGCGCAGCCTGATGCCTTAAAGAGGTTCTGGCTGGCAGATCTGGCGTACCTCCACATTTATCTTTGCATCCGTAACTTAAGGCCGACTCTGCTGATCTCATCTTGATCATCAGGCGGCTTTCATTTGTTCATATCGTGACCATTGACATAATTGGTCACTTGAATAAGCATGGCGCATCTGCTTCCAAGAGGTCTCTATGATCCAGCGCCGTTCCACTTCATTTATCTTCATCGGTCTATTGCCGTTTGCCTTGGCTGCATGCAGCGAGGCGCCGCCTCCTGATCCTCGTCTTCAGGTGCCCTTGGTGCGCATCGGTCTGGTTCAGCCTTCTGTGCCTGAAACCCGCGTATATACCGGCGTCGTTGCGGCTCGGGTTCAGAGTGACCTGGGTTTTCGAGTGCCCGGAAAGGTGACGGAGCGCCTCGTGGATACCGGCCAGAGCGTCAAACGCGGACAGCCACTTATGCGAATTGATGCGAACGATCTGACGCTGGCAGCGCGAGCGCAGCAGGAAGCGGTGTTGGCGGCGATGGCTCGATCCCGGCAAGCCACTGATGACGAGCTGCGCTACCGTGATCTGGTGTCTGTCGGTGCTGTATCTGCCTCGGCTTACGCAGGGATCAAAGCGGCTGCCGACTCGGCCAAAGCTCAACTGAATGCGGCCAAGGCCCAGGCTGATGTGGCGAAAAACTCCACCGGTTATTCAACCTTGCTGGCCGATTCCGACGGCGTTGTTGTAGACACCTTGGCGGAGCCGGGGCAGGTAGTAGGCGCGGGCCAGGTGGTGGCGCGTGTTGCCCATTCCGGGCAGCGTGAGGCAGTCATTCAATTGCCTGAAACGCTACGTCCTGCACTGGGATCGTCGGCGACAGTGCAGCTTTATGGGTTGGACCAGCACGAAGGGAAGGCGCATCTGCGCCAACTGTCCGATTCGGCTGACAGGTTGACCCGCACATTTGAGGCGCGTTTCGTGCTGGAGGGCGCACTTGCCAATGCCACGCTGGGGTCGACCATTTCGGTTGCCATAGGCGGCACGCCACCTGCCATCGATAGCGAAGTCCAGGTGCCCGTCGCCTCTCTCTACGACGCGGGTAAAGGTCCGGGTGTATGGGTCGTGAGTCGGGAACCTGAGCAGGTGACCTGGCGCCCTGTAACGTTCCTCGGTTTGAGTAACGCAGAAACTGCGCGTGTGACAGGTAATCTCAATATCAATGATCGTATTGTCGCGTTGGGCGCTCACCTTTTAAGCGAGGGCGAGCAGGTCAGGCCTCAGGTGGCAGGCAACGCTCAGGCAGCGGTGGCTGAGGTGCGCCGATGACCGGGTTCAACCTGTCCGCACTGGCAGTGCGTGAGCGTTCGATCACGCTGTTTTTGATCTTGCTGATATCCATAGGTGGGCTGTATGCCTTCTTCAAACTAGGGCGCGCGGAAGATCCTGCCTTCACCATCAAACAAATGACGGTGGTAACGGCATGGCCTGGTGCGACGGCTCAGGAGATGCAGGATCAGGTGGTTGAAAAGCTGGAAAAACGCATGCAGGAATTGCGTTGGTATGACCGGACCGAGACCTTCACTCGTCCGGGAGTGGCGCTCACCACTGTCTATTTGCTCGATAGCACGCCACCTTCTGCTGTTCCCGAGGAGTTTTACCAAGCTCGCAAGAAGCTCCGTGATGAAGAGGCGGGTTTGCCGCCTGGAGTCATCGGCCCGATCGTCAACGACGAATATGCCGATGTCACCTTTGCCCTTTATGCGCTCAAGGCCAAGGGCGAGCCGCAACGATTGCTGGTGCGCGAGGCCGAGTCCTTGCGCCAGCGCCTGCTGCACGTGGCGGGCGTGAAGAAGGTCAATATCATTGGCGAGCAGTCCGAGCGCATTTATGTCGAGCTGTCATACGAGCGTCTGGCGACGCTGGGTATTTCCGCTCGAGACATATTTAGCGCGTTGAACGCACAAAACATGATGACGCCGGCCGGTTCAGTTGAGGCGAAGGGACCACAGGTGTTCATCCGACTTGATGGTGCGTTTGATGATCTCCAGAAGATTCGCGACACGCCGCTGGCCGTGCAGGGTAGGACCCTCAAATTATCCGATGTGGCCGAGGTCAAGCGCGGTTACGAGGACCCCACCACGTTCATGGTGCGCAACAATGGCGAGCCCGCGTTACTGCTCGGTATTGTGATGCGCGACGGCTGGAACGGTCTCGATTTAGGTAAGGCGCTTGAAGCCGAGACAACGTCGATCAATGAGCAATTGCCGTTAGGCATGACATTGAGCAAGGTCACCGATCAGGCGGTGAACATAGATGCATCCGTCACCGAATTCATGATCAAGTTTTTCGCTGCGCTGGGCGTGGTTCTGCTGGTGTGTTTTCTCAGCATGGGCTGGCGTGTCGGCATCGTCGTCGCTGCAGCGGTGCCGCTGACCCTGGCGGCAGTTTTCATTGTCATGGCCGCAACAGGTAAGGACTTTGACCGCATAACGCTAGGGTCGCTGATTCTGGCGCTGGGGCTACTGGTGGACGATGCGATCATTGCCATTGAAATGATGGTGGTGAAGATGGAGGAGGGGTATGACCGCATCAAAGCCTCCGCCTATGCCTGGAGTCACACCGCAGCTCCTATGTTGTCGGGCACGTTGGTCACTGCAATCGGCTTTATGCCTAATGGCTTCGCCAAATCAACAGCAGGTGAGTACACAGCCAACATGTTCTGGATCGTCGGCATTGCGCTGATCACGTCGTGGGTGGTGGCAGTGGTGTTCACACCTTACCTGGGGGTGAAACTGCTGCCGCAGATCAAGGTGCCTGAAGGCGGCCATACCGCGATTTACGGCACGCCCAATTACTTGCGTTTCAGGCGCGTGCTGGGTGTGGTAATTCGCCGTAAAGGGCTTGTAGCGATCTCAGTGGTTGGTTTGTTCATTGTCGCTATTCTCGGCATGGGCGTGGTGAAGAAGCAATTTTTCCCAACATCAGACCGCCCCGAGGTGCTCGTTGAGGTGCAGATGCCTTACGGCACATCCATTGAGCAAACTGATGCAGCGGCATCCGAAGTCGAGGCTTGGTTTGCGAAACAACCGGAAGCACGGATAGTCACCGCCTACATTGGTCAGGGCGCTCCACGGTTCTACTTGGCGATGGCGCCAGAGTTGCCCGATCCTTCTTTTGCAAAAATCGTTGTGCTAACGGCAAATCAGGAAGAACGTGAGGCTCTCAAGATCCGGCTGAGGCAAGCCGTTGCTGATGGCCTGGCCCCTCAAGCACGAGTACGTGCGACCCAGTTGGTATTCGGTCCTTACTCGCCTTACCCGGTGGCCTTTCGCGTCATGGGGCCGGACCTGACAGTGCTACGCGATATCGCCGGCCAAGTGCGTGAAGTCATGAAAGCCAGCCCCATGATGAGAACCGTCAATACGGACATGGGCGAGCGTGCTCCGGCACTCCACCTGACACTGAATCAGGATCGTCTGCAGGCATTCGGTTTGACCTCCGCAGATGTTGCACAGCAGCTTCAGTTTCTGCTGACCGGAGCGCCAGTGACCCAGGTGCGCGAGGACATTCGCTCAGTCCAGGTGATCGCACGCTCTGCCGGTGACACTCGTTTGGACCCCTCGAAAATCGATGCCTTCACATTGACTGGAGCGCAGGGCCAACGGGTTTCGTTGTCTCAGATCGGGACAGTGGAGATCCGAATGGAAGAGCCCATCCTGCGGCGTCGTGACCGAACGCCAACCATCACCGTACGTGGTGATGTGGCTGAAGGGCTTCAGCCTCCAGATGTTTCCAGCGCCGTGATGAAGCAACTGCAACCGCTTATTGAACAGTTGCCTAAGGGCTATCGCATTGAGTTGGCAGGGGCGATTGAGGAGTCGGGTAAAGCGAACAAGGCGTTGCTGCCGTTATTCCCCATCATGATCGCGCTGACGTTGCTCACCATCATTCTTCAGGTGCGTTCGATGTCGGCAATGATGATGGTGTTCGCCACGGCGCCTCTGGGACTGATTGGCGTGGTGCCGATGCTTCTTCTGTTCCAGCAACCCTTCGGGATCAACGCGTTGGTGGGACTGATTGCGCTGTCGGGAATTTTGATGCGGAACACGCTGATTCTCATCGGCCAGATTCACGCCAATGAGCAGGCAGGCCTGTCCCCTTATGACGCAGTGGTCGAAGCCACTGTGCAGCGAGCCAGGCCTGTCATTCTCACGGCGCTGGCGGCGATGCTGGCGTTCATCCCGCTGACCCATTCGGTGTTTTGGGGAACGCTGGCCTACACCCTGATCGGAGGTACGTTTGCTGGCACTGTGCTGACATTGGTGTTCCTGCCTGCGATGTACGCCCTCTGGTTCAAGATCAAACCTGATACCTCACAGGAGGCCCTGACACCCGCACATCCTGCCTGATCGAGCAACGAACGCTCGCTTAGGCAAGCGTTTACGTCTTCTCGCTGTAGGCCGCAAACAAAGTGAAATCATGGCCCTGATCAATCTGGCCAGGACGAAGAGAGCATGAGGTGAGCCAATGTCATCGGAAAGTAAACGTATCGTAGTCACTGGTATGGGGGTTGTTTCCCCATTGGGCTGTGGTGTGGAGGAGGTCTGGCGCCGTTTGTTGGAGGGGCAGTCCGGTATCAGGCCTTTGTCTGAGGAATTTAGCAACGGTGTGGGATGCGTGGTTGGAGGCCAGGTGCCTTCACTGGAGCAGGATCCTGTCGCTGGTTTTGATCCAGAGTTGGCCGTCTCGGCAAAGGATCGAAAAAAGATGGATCGGTTTATCGAATTTGCACTTTTGGCTGCACGTGAGGCGCTGACACAAGCTCACTGGGCGCCTGAGCAGGGCTCTGAGCAGGAACGTACTGCGACGATAATTGGCACAGGTATTGGTGGTTTCACAGCGATAGCTAATGCCGTTCGCACTACCGATGAGCGAGGACCCGGTCGCCTTTCGCCATTCACCATACCGTCATTTCTCGCCAACCTCGCGGCGGGTCACGTGTCGATTAAATATAACTTTAAGGGGCCGCTGGGGGCTCCGGTCACCGCGTGTGCCGCGGGAGTGCAGGCCATTGGCGATGCCGCTAGGTTGATCCGCTCGGGTGAAGCCGACATCGCATTGTGCGGTGGCGCCGAGGCTGCGATTCATCGCGTCAGTCTGGCTGGGTTCGCAGCCGCTCGAGCCCTGTCCACAGGTTATAACGATTGGCCAGAGAAAGCCTCTCGTCCCTTTGATCAGGACCGAGATGGTTTCGTCATGGGGGAGGGGGCCGGGTTGCTGGTCATTGAATCACTTGAACATGCGCTGGCGCGGGGAGCGAAACCGATCGCAGAGCTGATCGGATATGGCACCAGTGCGGACGCCCATCATTTGACCGCAGGTCCTGAAGACGGGAATGGTGCACGCCGTGCGATGCAGCAAGCGTTGGATCAGGCCAGGCTCAAACCTGAAGAGATTCAGCACATCAACGCCCATGCCACTTCAACGCCAATCGGGGACAAAGGTGAACTGGCGGCAATTCGCGGGTTGTTCGGCTCTTCCTCACGGGTCGCGATTACGTCGACCAAGTCCGCCACTGGCCATTTGCTGGGTGCGGCCGGTGGCCTTGAAGCCGTTTTCACCGTTTTGGCGCTACGAGACCAAATCGTTCCGCCGACGCTCAACTTGCTCAACCCGGATGAGGCTGCTGCAGGTTTGAATCTGGTCGCCCTTCAATCCAGGCAAATGGCAATCGAGCACGCATTGTCCAATGGCTTCGGCTTTGGTGGTGTGAATGCCAGTGTCCTGTTTCGCCGATGGACTGAGAGTTAAGTGGAGGGCTGCAATATCTCATTCGTTGGCTTTGCTTCTCGAGCAATTTGCTCACGGATGGGTGATCAGTCACCTAAGCGGAATTCGACCATGTGTCGGACGACGGACTGGCGTAGGACATTGATCCGGACCGTAGAGGCAGTTTGTTAGAAGGCGGTAAATCCAGGGCAACAGTTGTGCATGTAACACCACGTTCCGTAAATATTTAAAGGGTCACAATAATGAAAAAAATAATCCTAAAGACTTCCCTTAGCTTTGCTGCGTCACTTGCATCGGTGCATGGGTTTGCGAGCGGTTTTGCTCTTAACGAGCAGAGTATCAGCGGGATGGGAACTGGATTCGCCGGCCGGTCTTCCTCTGCCGAGGATGCGAGTACCGTATTTGGAAACCCCGCGGGGATGGCCCGCCTGAAACACGAACAGTTCAGCGTCGGTGCGGCAACGCTGTTTGCAAAATCAGACATCAGCCATACCCGCAGTACCTTCGGTGGCGAGCAAGACGGTGACATGGTGCCCGTGACCACTGTACCCATGGGGTATTACGTCAAACCCATTGATGAACATTGGGCTTTCGGGGTCGGTTTTTACGTGCCTTTTGGTCTGATAACCGACTACGGCAGCGGTTTTGCTGGTCGTTATTATGCGAACAAAAGTGAAGTTACGACGCTGACGTTCCAGCCCAGTGTCAGCTATGCCTTTAACGACAAGGTGTCGATTGGTTTCGGCCCAACCATCAACCGTATAAGCGGTGAGTTGTCCGCAATGGCCCCTAACGCCTTTAGCCCAGGTACTAACGATGGCAAGGTCAAGAGTACTGGAGATGATACGGCCTTGGGTTTCAACGCGGGCGTCCTGGTACAGGCTACGGACCGTACGCGATTGGGCATAACCTATCATTCCAAGGTCAGTTATCACTTGGATGCCAAAACAAAACTCACGAACGGCACCTTCAGCTTGTTGGGCGTCAGCGGTCAAAGCTATGACGCCTCTTTGGATGTCGATCTTCCCGAGTCCGTAGATTTGTCAGTAACCCATCAGCTCAATGATGACTGGGCCCTCTATCTGGGCAGCACCTGGACGCGTTGGAGTCGGTTCAAAGAATTAACGGCTGAGACCACAGGGCTACCAGCGATACTGCGAAATTCTTTGGGTACGGTAACCGAAGAGGAGAACTGGCATGACACTTGGGCCCACGCTGTGGGTGCCTCATATCAAGTCAACAAACAGTGGGTTTTGCGCTCCGGATTTTCTGTGGACCAATCCCCCACTAACAACACCAACCGCGGGCCACGTATCCCTACCGGTGATCGCACAGTGGTGAGTCTGGGGGCGGGCTGGACTCCGGTAGATAATGTCACTGTCGACTTCGCGTATTCCTACCTTTGGGAAGAAAGCGTAAAGGTCAATCAAGTTTCGGCAACACGAGGCGCCTACAGCTCCAAATACAAAAACAGTGCCAACGGTTTCGGAACGTCGCTAACTTATCGCTTTTAGCAGTTGCGGGCTTACAGTGTTTATTAGTTAAGCGGCAGTCTAGTAAATAGGAGGGGCAGAGCCTGACGCAGATATTGTTCAGGCTCTGTGGCAGTTATGTTCGCCAACTCAAATTAAAGGCACTCCAATGAGTAATAAAAAAAATTCCTGGGTTCTGATCACTGGTGCATCTAGCGGGTTTGGTGAGGAATTCGCAAAACAGTACGCTGAAATGGGTCATCCATTGGTGCTGGTCGCTCGCCGATTGGAGCGTCTTCAAGCCCTGGCAGGGGCGCTGCAAAAACAATACGGCATAGAAGTCATTACCGAACAAGTTGATCTTTCGAATACTACAGCCATTAATGAGCTCCATGAATATTTGACGAGTCGTGGAATTCGAATTGATATCTTGATCAATAACGCGGGTCACGGCTTGCAGGGCCCGTTCTTGGGCGGCAAATTGGACGACGCATTGGCTATGATCCAACTCGATATCGCGAGCTTGACGGCCATGACCTACCTTTTCGGGCAAGATATGAAGAGGCGCCGGCAAGGATACATCCTTCAAGTAGCCAGTATGCTGGCCTATCAAGGCGTGGTGAATTTCGCCGTGTACTCGGCTGCCAAAGCGTATGTATTGCGTTTGGGAGAAGCACTGCATCGGGAGTTCAAAGCTGATGGTGTAACGGTCACCACGTTGTGCCCAGGAATGACGGACACCGGTTTCGCCTCCGCAGCGCAACAGAAAATCACAGTCGGCTTACGCGCTATGATGATGCAACCTGCCCCGGTGGTGCAGGCTGGTATCCGCGCGCTCAATGCAGGGCGTATAAGTGTCGTGCCGGGAGTAATTAATAAACTAAATGTGATTTTCATGTGGGCGACACCACGCTGGCTGCACCAAGCGGTTTTTTCTAAAGTAATGAATGAGTAAGCTTGCCTGCCGTTGTGCCCGGTCATTTAGTCGGCAATGAGTAAAGTTGCCTAGAGTCGGTGCGCTGAAACTAGGCTAGCGGAGCAGGCAAGCCCAGAGGAAGGGTAGACGCGTTGGTGAATTCTTATTCATTTTTCGAATAAGCATAATAAAATATATTCCTTGATCGTATTACCCATCATGCTACATTGTGCTTACCGGACCACCGGATATGTTCAATCCAATTTTATGGTACGACTATGTCCGGCGCCCGAATCTTCCAAATCAGCCTTGAGGCTCTGTCTTATGATGGAGCTCATGTAGCGATTTCTCACTCCGGCAATATCCGCATTAGTCCTTGTGCCTTCATTGCTGTTCCATTCGTTACCGGCAAACCCCTCCCTTGTCAGGCGAACAGCGAAGCCTGCAGTGCAATCAGCGAAGGCTTGGCATTTCTTCTCTATGCCATGTGAATCATCGCTGTTGGGCACTTCCATACAGTTCGTCTAGCCAGTCATCTTCAGGTAATGCCCGGTCCTATGGGGTTGCAGCTTGAAACGTGAGTGATTGGGCTTCTGTTCAGGCAATATCTATCGCGACTTACAACAATGCCAAACTATTTGGATGAAGCTCATCGAGCTGAAATTGTTAAGCTGAGCAATACATTAACCAGTCAGACTGAATGGCCCACCTGGCTTTTGTTGGTCGGATTCTATCTGGCCTGGGCTTTTATAGTTTTTTATGGGGACGCTCTTGGCGAAGTATTGTCCATTGTCCTGTTGGTTCCGCTGGTCGTGCTCTGGATGTCGATTCAGCATGAGCTTATCCACGGTCATCCAACTCGTTGGCCTGCCATAAATAAATCCCTGGGATTTCTGCCGTTTGCCGTGTGGTATCCCTACGACATTTATAGGGACACGCATTTGGCGCATCACAATGACGAGGTGCTGACTGTACCTGGTCAAGACCCAGAAAGTCGTTACGTCACAAGTGCTTTTTGGTTGCGCTCGTCTCGTTATATTAAAACGTTGTTGTGGGTAAATAAGACCTTGGGTGGTCGCTTGCTTATGGGGGCGCCATTGGCAGTGATAGCCCTTGTGGGTAGCGAGATCAGAGGGCTATTTCACACTAGGCGAAGCGCTTGGCGGGTGTGGGCAACTCATATGCTAAGTGTTGGCGTAGTGCTGGCCCTAGTTGAACAATACAGCGCCATCAGTGCCGTGCAGTACATATTTTTAGTTTCACTGTCGGCTTTGTCCATTGCAATGATCAGGTCGTTTTACGAGCATCGGCCGTCAACGCTTCCAGAACACCGCACGGTTATCAATGAATCGTCAGGGCTTTTGAGTTGGCTCTTTCTTAACCTCAATCTTCACTTAGTTCATCACGATCTTCCCGGTTTGCCTTGGTTTTACTTGCCCCATGTGTACAGAGCCAGGCGTGAACAATGGATTGCTCGAAACAATGGCTATGTCATTCATGGCTACTTCCAGTTATTGCATAAACACCTGGTCAGTCCCGTGGATTGTCCTCGCCATCCTACCAAGCAGTAAAAATATGAAAGCTAATCTGGGCGTCGGAAATGATACGTTTTGAAGCCATCAAGAAAACTCATAAAGGCAGCCCGCGAATGGCCGTGAGCGATTTAACGCTTCATGTCCGAGAGGGTGAGATCTGTGTATTTGTCGGGCCTAGCGGGTGTGGCAAAACGACCATTTTGCGAATGATCAATAGGCTGGATACCCAAGACAGTGGCCGTATCTGCGTAAATGGAGTTGCGACCGATGAGCTTGACGTCGTTACGCTACGCCGCGGCATTGGTTTCATGATGCAGAGCTCAGCCTTATTTCCTCACCAGACTGTTGCAGAAAATATAGGCGCTGTACCGCGGCTCTTGGGCTGGAACAAGCATAAAATCCGACAGCGCGTGGGCGAGCTCATTTCCCTGGTTGGACTTCAGCCGGAATTTCTTGACCGGTACCCTAATCAGCTGTCGGGCGGGCAGCAAAGTCGTGTCGCTCTGGCGAGGGCATTGGCCTCGGACCCACCTGTTGTATTGATGGACGAACCCTTTGCCGCGCTTGATCCGGTGATACGCGAGCGACTGCAGGATGAACTGGTTGCGCTTCAGAGACGTTTGCATAAAACCATTATCCTGGTGACCCATGATATGGAGGAGGCCATCAAGATTGGTGATCGGATTGCCATTTTCGAGGGCGAAGGAAAGCTTGTTCAGTTCGATACACCACAAAATATCCTTGCCCATCCTGCCAGCGAGTTTGTGAAGAATTTCATCGGCAAAGATCCGCTGCTAAAAAGACTTTCGCTGATGAAGGTTTCTGATCTTCCAGCGGATGAAGTCGATTGTGAATTCAAACTTCTGCTGGATGATAAATCCAATCCGTTGAAATGGGTCAGTGAATCGGATGTGCCTGTTCCCGAGGTTACAACGGTGTCGAATAACGACTCGTTGCATCATGCATTGGTTAAAATTCTAACTGCTCCGATCGGTGTAGTGGTTCGAGTGGATGAGGCGGGAGGTTACGAAGGTTGCCTCTCGATTGCCAGCCTTCACAGCGCACTCAATGAGCGCCGCTTCGGAAGTGCGCAATGATTGACTGGTCCTGGATCGTTGAAAACTGGCAGCAAATCGGCCAGCTGTTATTTGATCATATTCAGCTGGTTACCTTGGGCCTGTGTATAGGAATGCTGTTAGCGGGCGCAATGGTGCTCTTGACGTTGTGGAAGCCAGGATCGGCGAGGCCCATGATTTATGTCAGCGGAATACTCTTTACCATTCCGTCCCTGGCGCTGTTTATTTTGATAATGCCTTTTACTGGTTTATCTAAGATGACAGCGGTGATCGGTTTGAGTTTGTATTCCTTGCTTATTGTTTTACAGAACACCTTGGCGGGGCTTGAGAGTAACCCCCTGGACGTTCTGGAGGAAGCCCGTGCGCTAGGGTATACGCGCATGCAGAGATTCCTGGGGGTTGAACTTCCACTGGCATTGCCTTCGTTACTGGCAGGACTGCGAACGACCTCGGTTACATTGGTAGGACTGGTGACTGTTACTGCGTTAATCGGTCAAGGTGGGCTGGGCCAGCTATTCATTACTGGGTTGGCTCAAAGTTTCACTACGCCTGTCGCGGTCAGCTTGATCCTGACGGTGACGTTGGCGTTTTGTTTTGATTTTCTGTTTTATTTAATAAATAAGTGGCTGGTCCCTTGGGTGCGCTAATGAATATGATCGCAGGTGTCTACCTTTGGTTTTCTCTCCCTGAAAATTGGTTGGGTGAGAACGGGATACTGACTCGGCTGGCAGAGCATATTTATTATGTGTCTTTGAGCCTTGCTATTGCTTGTGCGATAGCGTTGCCTCTCGGCGTACTCATGGCTAACTATCGCAAAGGCGCGCATGTGGCGATAGGGGTATTCAATATTGGGCGAGCATTGCCTTCTCTCGGTATTGTGATACTTGCAATCATGGTGATTGGCTATGAAACCAGTGCGGTAATTATCGCGTTGGTCACCATGAGCATCCCGCCGATATTAACCAACACCTATGTCGGAATCGATCAGGTGGATTCGTCGTTGAAAAGTGCGGCCAAATCCATGGGGATGCGTAGATGGCAGACGTTTATTCGGCTCGAACTACCTTTGGCTTTTCCGCTGATTTTTTCTGGCTTCAGATCGGCCTTGGTACAACTTATTGCAACGGCAACTATCGCCGCATATGCAGGGTTCGGCGGGCTAGGCAGGTTTCTCATCGATGGGCTTGGTCGAAATGATACGCCGCAAATTATTGGCGGCGCATTGGTAGTGTCGACACTGGCGATTGTCAGCGAGTGGGTTTGCTCAATGATAGAAACACTCATGGTTCGAAAATGGCGAGCGGGCGATGTTGAGCTGAGCGCGTCATGATCATGGGCATTTGAAAGTGCGTGTTAATTCTGCAGAGGTGCAAATTAAAATGAAAAATAAACATCGTTTGAAGGCTCGGTCAGCGCACTCGATTTCATTGCTGCTGGGATTAGGCCTGATGGTTGGCAGCACGGTTGTCAGTGCTCAATCCATCACCATAGGAGGGGCCAATTTTTCAGAGCAGACCATTCTCGCAAACATTTATGCGTCAGCCCTGAAAAATGAAGGAATTGATGTCAAGACCCGGCTTAATCTGGGAAATCGCCAGATCATCGCCAAGGCGCTGGAAAACGGGGATATAGACGTTGTACCCGAATATATAGGATCACTGCTGAACTTCTATGACGACAAGACAGCCTTGACCACCCAAAAGGATATCGTCAGCGCTTTGCAACAGAAGTTGCCAGCAGATCTCCAGTTGCTTGAACCTTCTTCCGCAGGCTCTATTACCGCTTGGGCCGTTACCAAAAATACTGCAGAAAAATACAACTTGCACACCTTGTCCGACCTGGCGCCCGTCTCAGGTGATTTCACGTTGGGTGGGCCACCCGAAGTCGCCACTTCTGCATTAGGCCTGCCCGGGTTGAAGGCGGTCTACGGCATCAACTTCAGGAGCGTCAAATCGCTGGACATGGGCGGGCCCTTGTCGCGGCTGGCGTTGAACTCCGGCGCTATCGACGTCGCCACGGTCGTCTCCACGCAAGGCATCCTGGCTAAAGAACCTTGGGTTGTCCTAGAGGACGACAAGCACCAACAGCCTCTGCAAAACATCACGCCACTGGGTCGCAAGGCGTTGTTAACCCCAGAAGTCACCAAGGTGCTCAACGAGGTTTCTGCAAAACTCACCGATGACGACCTTAAGCAACTCAATCGCCTTGTAGATATCGATCACAAGGATCCAGCAAAAGTCGCGGCGCAGTGGGTAGCAGAAAATACCGTCAAGACGGCCAACTGAAAATGAATGCGATGTGGGTAAGGTCGCGGAGGCGTTATGTCCAATAAAAGTATGATTTTGAATTTGTTCTTCTTTAATCCCCAAGGCGACTATCGTTTTTCCTGGCGCCACCCGCTGTCACCGACCAAAGAAATATTGACGCTTGGCTACTACGTAAAATTGGTGCAGGCGGCCGAAGCGGCGAAGTTTGACGCGGTTTTTGTCGCGGATCATGTGGCAGTCTGGGACTCCGTGGCCAGCGGATTGAGGCACTATGCCAATGCCCGTCTTGAGCCTATTACTCTATTGTCCTCACTGGCTGCTGTTACCGATCACATCGGTTTGATGGGTACCGCTTCAACTTCCTATAACGAGCCCTTCAATATTTCGCGATATTTTGCTTCGCTAGACTACCTCAGCGCAGGGCGAGCCAGCTGGAATATCGTGACCTCCTGGCTGGAGGAGGAGGCTTCAAATTTTGGATTGTCAGGCGTGTCAAAGCACGGCGATCGTTATCTGCGGGCCGAGGAATTTATCCATATCGTCAAGCAGCTTTGGGACTCCTGGGAGGATGGGGCGCTTGAGTTTGACAAGTGCACCGGCGATTTTGCCGATCCATCAAGAATTCACCCGATCAATCACAAAGGGGAACATTTCAGCGTGCGTGGTCCGCTTAACGTGCCGCGTCCACCTCAAGGACATCCCGTCCTTGCCCAGGCGGGGTCTTCTGAAGCGGGCAAGAATCTGGCCGCCGCCCATGCGGACGTGCATTTCTGTTTCATCAATACGATCGAAGACGGACTGGCATATAGGGCAGATTTGAATCGCCGACTCGAGTTGAGGGGCAGGCTTTCCAGTGATCTGAAAATTATTACCGGTGTGCTCCCGGTGGTTCTAGAGGATGAGACTGAGGAGGAGCGACGGCGGCAACTGGAGGATAGCCTCATCATCGACGCTGTGGCGATTGATCTGGTCTCCAGTTACACCCGTCTTGATTTGACAGGCCTCTCGCCGGACAGCCCATTGCCTGCGCTGCCGGATGAATCCGAGTTTGATGGTATTCGTACTGAGCTGGCCCTGCTCAAGAAGTACGATCCTTCCTTGTCTATCCGCGAAATAGGGCGCCGGTTGGTCAAGAGCTCCAGTACCTGGCTACTGATTGGAACGGCAGAGCATATTGCCGATAAGCTTTCAGCGTTATACGAGTCGAATGCCGTCGATGGCTATAACCTCATGTTTCCGTTTTTGCCAACTGACTTCGAAACATTCACGCGCAGCGTGGTGCCTTTGCTGCAAGCCAAAGGGGGTTTCCGCAAGGAATATGAACCCGGAACGCTAAGGGATCGCTTGGGCTTGAAGAAGCCTGCTAACCGCTTCCTGCTGTGATCAGCGCCAAGCGCCAATCACAATCCTCTGAATGATTTCATATGACCAGCGATCTATCCATGTACCTCGCTCTCGCAAGGGTTTTACAGGCACAGGACGCCTGGCTCCAACGCGTCCTGGTGATTTTTGGCGAGCGCCGTGAGCAAATACAGCTCGTTGATCCTGCGTCTCACTGGCTTTCCCCAGATATCTTGTTATCCCAGACCTGCGGCTATCCATTCGTCACGTCGCTGCGGGGAAAGGTAAGGCTGATAGGGCGCCCGAGCTATGAGCTTGCTCATAGCTCGGATGGTTACCATTGTAGTTTGCTGGCTCTGTAGAGCTAATTCGGCCGTGACTGATCTGGCGGGTTTCCAGGGCAGCCATGGACTGATCAACGCTCAGGATTCCAACTCTGGAATGAATTTATTGCGACACACGCTTGCCGGGATCAGTGACCGTGGTTTTTTCTCGAAGCTTTCGGTCACTGGATCGCATAGGGAGAGCATTTGAAGGCTGAAAGATTACGACGGTGATTTGGCTTCCGTAGGCAGCGTCAGGCGCGAAATCGAACTCGTCCAACTGCTGCAATATGGCGAAAGGACCTCCGTCGGTTCGCTGCGAGAGGCGGTATTCACTGTTTGGGACGGAGGCCATCCTTGTTTCCCTACGATGCTGGAGAGAGTCGCCTTTCTGCCAGTGATCCCACATCAGTTTTTTCTGGCTTTCGGTGTAATAGATCCGAGGTCTCTGCTTCATCTGCAACACTCCTTCTGCTTATACAGAATTTAGTTGTGTTGCGTCGACCGGTTGAATCCACAGCCGTTTGCCGTCACTCGGGATCGACAACCAGCCCGGATGGCTGCGCTGTTTCGCCGACCCGATCAGATGTGACAAAACCCGGTCTAGCGCTAGGCTTTTCTACTTTGTGCAGGGCTCGGATGGAATGAGGACGACCAGATCCGTATCACCTATGTCGACACCAGCTTGTGAAAGCAAGGTAGTAACTTGTCCGCGGTGATGCGTCTGATGGTTGAAGAAATGCATGACCAAACCATAAAAGCTCCTGTCAGCCGGTACTCCCTTCATGCTTGTGTAATTGAGGGTGTGATCTAGATCCGACTCTGCAATGGAGCGAGACCACTCGACAATTTTCTGATCGAGCCACACTCGATGTGCCGAAAGTTCTCGGATATTTGAGAACTGCAACTGGTCGAGGCTTTTGAGGGCCGGAAGCTGCCGAATCGGTCCCAGAGCCAAGTGGTTCGCTGGGTGCTGGGCGAATCGCTTTAGCCAGATAGTGTCGCCGGCCACCAAGTGGTTCAACGTCCCGAAAATTGAACCAAAAAATGCTTTCCTGTCCACTGAGAGCTCTTCATCTGGCAGGCTTCTGGCTGCCTCATAAATCTTTGCGTTCATCCACTCGTTATAGGTCGCCATCAGGCAGATATGGCTCGTGCGGCTCATCGTGCTCATCCTTTCAATGAATACTTGATAAGCGATCCACGCTCATCTTGAAACCCAGTCTGGTGCTGGGCTTTGTTGTTTTGGCGGGCAACAAGAAGAGAAGACCGGTCTTGCTTGGTGCTTGCATGTAGCTCGGCGAATGTCTTCATTTGGCCGAATGCAGCCTGTCACAAAGGGTCGCCATTGCCCCAGTGCGTGACGATCATGGACGACCAATCGACAACAGGAACGGTCGTTCGCTTCATGCGAACCCGTGCCCTGCGCTTCAAACCAATGGGCTACACCAGTTTTTTTGAAGGCGCCAGCAAGGTCCCGGGGTGCAAGCTCGCCGTGGATTGTCTCTAACAGCATGCATAACGACCCTGTCATGAATGGCGTCAAATCATTCGCCAGGCGGGCCGACGTTATATTCCTCGTCGGTGACCTTTTCCAACCATACGACGCTCACACCATCCAGCGCTTCCTGCACCCCAATGTGAGTCATGGAGGTGGTGGCGCTTGCACCGTGCCAGTGTTTGTGGTCAGGCGGGCACCAGATGACATCACCGGCACGAATTTCCACGATCGGTTCGCCTTCACACTGCGTCCAGCCGCAGCCTGCGGTGACAATCAGCGTCTGACCCAGCGGATGGGTATGCCAGGCGCTACGTGCACCGGGTTCAAAGGTGACGCTGACGATGGAAGCTCGGGCCGGTTCAGGAGGGGAGTTGAGTGGGTCCATACGGACGGTGCCCGTGAAGTACGCTTCAGGGCCTTTTATCGATGGTTGCGAGCCTACGCGCTTGAGGATCATGGTCAGTCCTATTGATAAATGAACAGGGATAGGGTGTCGCAAGGTAGTGCAAGGCAATACACCCAGGAGCAGCTTCCAGGTGCTTGCGTTTCTGTGACACGACCTGCTGGACAGTCGATAATCTTTGCCCCGGGTTAAACGGCAACTTCTAAACTCTGGGGGCTTCATGCTCCGCATACACTCTATGCATGCCCTGGAGTAAAGCTACCCATGGAAGCCAACCGATTTGGTGACATCGCTGCATTTGTCTGCGCCGTGAAGGCTGGAAGCTTCACCGCAGCGGCGACCTCTCTCGGTCTGACCCGATCGGCAGTGGGGAAAAGTATAGTTCGCCTGGAAAGCCGGATGGGCGCACGGCTTCTCAATCGCACGACGCGCAAACTGAGTCTGACTGACGAGGGGCAGGTGGCCTATGAGCGCTGGCGTCAGATTCTCGAAGATCTGGATGAAGTGGACGCGACCATGGCCTTGCGCCGTGGAAGGCCAACCGGGACCTTTAAACTCACTGCACCGCTGTCCTTTGGTCAGCGCCACATTCTGCCGATTCTGGATGCTTATCTGAAACAGTGGCCTGAACTGCGGGCGGATGTCTGGTTTACCGATCGCTTTGTTGATCTGGTCGAAGAGGGCATCGACATCGCCATACGAATCGGCACGCCCAAAGATGACTCACAATTATTCACCCGTACCGTGGCTTGGCAGCAGTTCGCGACGTGTGCATCGCCTACTTATCTGGCCCAACGCGGAGTACCGCAAACGCCAGCTGACCTTGTCGGGCATGACACCATCGCTTTAGTCAGTGGCGAGCGGCCTATCGTCTGGCGTTACCAGACACCTGCCGGCCTTCATCTATACGAACAGCCAGGGCGACTGAACATCGACAGTTCAGAAGCCACGCGAGAAGCGGCGCTGGCAGGCATCGGCCTGATTCACCTGCCGACCTACATTACGGGTAACGACCTGCGCGACGGCACGTTAGTGGAAGTACTGAAACCCTACCGCGCACCTCCCGACCCCATCAGAGTCGTCTACACAAGCAAGCGTCACCTGTCTCCCCGCGTTCGCAGGTTTATTGATCTGTTGATTGAGCGTTGGGAAACAGGAGTGCCTTGGGAAAGATAACGATATTGGGGACTCAGTGGACCGTGTAATGGTCGCGAACTGCTGTTTATCCAGCCTGAGGATTCAATAAATATGTCAGTCATCGTCACTCACGAGACTGCCATCATGACCATCGCCACAGACTTCTCGCCGCAGGCTCAACCTGCCACTTTACCGACCGCCCATCCTTCGCTTGAACGTCATCCCGGGTTTCAACGCTTGTTTCAACCGGAGGCGCTCACGATTGGCCTGATTTTACCCCTCGAAACCCACCCGGGCCGGCCGGCTCCGACCATGCGTGGTCACGTGGAGATGGCGCAGCGCGCCGAAGCGCTTGGCTTTGGTGCCTTATGGATGCGCGACATACCTTTCTACGACCCGGATTATGGTGATGTGGCGCAGATCTTTGAACCACTGGTCTACATCGGCTACCTGGCCGCCGCCACCCGCAGCATCGTCCTGGGCACCACGGGTATTGTGCTGCCTACTCGTGATCCGATGTATCTGGCCAAGCAAGCGACGTCCCTCGATCAACTCAGTGAAGGTCGCCTGGTGTTGGGACTTTCCTCGGGCGATCGATTCAGCGATTACCCGATGATGGGCATCGATTATGAATCCCGTGGCGATCGCTACCGTGATGCCTTTTCGGTGTTTCGAACCCTGATCGAGCAGAGCTTTCCCCGTTTCCGCTCCGAGCGATTCGGTAGCTCACCGGGAAACCTGGATCTGGTGCCGAAAGCGCCGTATGGCCGCGTCCCCTCAATTGCTGTCGGCCAGGCGCAACAGAGCATTGAATGGTTGGCTCAGCACCTTGATGGCTATCTTGCCGGCGTGCAAAGCCCTGAACGGTTGGCATCGTTGGGCGAGAGTTGGCACGCCACCGTGCATGAGGCAGAGAAGCGCAACGCCTTCAAACCGTTGGGCCTGGGTGGTTATTTCGATCTCAGCGACAACCCGGATCAGCCATTCCAGCGCATCCAGGGTGGCTTCCGGGCGGGGCGCAACGGCCTGCGCAATTACCTGGAGCAAGCGCAATCTGCCGGTGTCTCGCATATCGCGCTCAACCCCAAGGTCAGCCGTCAACCCTATGGCGAGATCCTCGACGAACTCGGCGAGTACGTTCTGCCGTACTTCCCGTCACATTCCTGAGATCACGCGGAGGAATCACTGCATGTCATCACTTTTCGAATCTTATGACCTGGCGGGTCAGCAGCTGCCGAATCGTATCGTCATGGCGCCGATGACCCGCGCCCGTGTCGAGGGCACCGTGCCGTCTGAAGACATGGCTATCTACTACGCACAGCGAGCTGGAGCGGGCTTGATCATCAGTGAAAGCGCTCAGGTATCTCCACAGGGGCGTGGCTACCTGCACACCCGGGGATCCACTGCGCAGCGCAAATTGAAGGCTGGAAGCGCGTGACAGATGCGGTTCATCAAGCCGGGGGACGCATGTTCCTCCAGCTCTGGCATGTGGGACGCGTCTCGCATTCTTCCTTGTTGGAGGGACGCTCACCTGTCGCGCCTGTGGCCATGCCCGCCACTCAAACGTTGGTGCATGCTTACGACAGCGACGGCAAGCCAGCGCAGGTCCCTGTGAGTGCGCCCGTGGCCTTGGATGCCGAGGGTATTCGGCAGGTCATTGCAGACTTTCGCCTTGCCTCGGCAAATGCCATGTCGGCAGGTTTTGACGGCGTCGAAATTCATGCCGGCAACGGGTATCTGTTTGAACAGTTCATCAACGGCGGCTTCAACACACGTGAAGACCGTTACGGTGGTGCACCGATTGCGAATCGCCTGCGATTGCTGCTTGAGACGGTCGATGGGGTGAGTGCGCAAATCGGCAGTTCGAAGGTGGGTGTCCGCGTGTCACCTTTTGCCCACCTGGCTGATCTGCACCCGTTCGATGGCGAAGAGGCCACTTGGCTCGCTCTGGCCGGAGCGCTGTCCCAACGCCAGATTGCCTACCTGCATGCCAGCCATCTTGGCACGCCAGACTTTCAAAAAGCCTTCCGTGCAGCTTACGACGGCACCTTGATGGTGTCGGGCGGGTTCACCCGTGAAACAGCGCAGCAGGCCATCGATGGAGGATTAAGTGATTTGGCGGTTTTTGGCCGGCCGTTTATAGCCAATCCCGATCTGGTCAATCGCTTGCGCCATGGCTGGCCACTGGCCGAAGCGGGACGGGAGGCTTACTACGGCGGGGGAGCACATGGCTACATCGATTATCCCGCGTACTCGTCGCAAGTCGCAGAGAGCGCATAGTGGACCCCGTCGTGCAGGTTCTTTATTTTGACGAATTACGAGGGTCGTCATGACTATCAATATACTCAAGACCTAACGGACCTGTTCCATACACTTGAGAGATGTACTCTCCTGACTTGGCCCAATGAAAGTGCGGAGTATTGGCGGGGAGTACTACAACACTACCCGGGCCGTAAGCCACTAACTTGTCTGGATCAAATACAGACCCGAAACCAATATAAAACACACCGGACATTACGGTGTAGATACGGTCTTCAGGGTGTGTATGGGGCATTAATTTAATGCCGTTAGGCACTTTGACTCGCACAACGTATGGGCCAGGCTTACTAGGGTCACCGACCAGAACCGCCAGCTTCACTTCTTTCGGGAACGCTGGAAAGTTGCGCCACTCCACGTCTTCATTATGCAAAGCCCCGGGTTTGCCGAGCGGCAAGGGTTGCGCTTGAACGAGCGACACTGTTGCACACGCGACAAGAAGGGTGGTCAGGCAAGCAGTTTTCATAATGCTCTGAATCATGAGAGACACCTTGGCTACGTCATAAATAAATCGGCGTCGTCACCTGGTTCTCTAATAAACAAGTCAAGGCGAGTCGCCGCTGAAGACACAAAATTCCTACCAAATCTACAGGTTGAGCACGCTTGTGATAATGCCGCTGATGCGCATTTCAGTTGATACGTAATGTAATCAATCGCTGATGTCCTGCCCCCCCATTGGAAACACCGAATGTTATCGACTAAAAAAAGACAAAGATGATTACTGGCTGGTACATCCACAGACGGGAGCAGTCCACTACCATTACACACTGACTCCACAGTGATCGTGGCTTACTCCGGCGTCATGAGAGCCGCGAGCGTCATATGAAGCACGAAATGCTCGCCAGCACCGGTTATGGCTGATCGGCTTGCACGTGGCGGTGGGTCTGTTTCATCACGACTGGGTCCGCGACAACACCCTGACCCACATGCTGCCCGGCCGATCCGCCGATGTCGTCAATCAGCGTCAGTCATGATCAAAAATCCGCTGCCGTACATATTCATTGCCATCCCAAGACCTCGAATCAACCCAACCCCCCTGTGGGAGCGAGCCTGCTCGCGATGGCGTCAGATCCAACACCATCGATTTCAGCCAAAGATTTTTCACTCAACGTTTGATGCCTTAAACAGGTTTCAAGGCGCACGTTTAAAGACACTCAGTGTTACGTCCTAACGGCTACAACGCCTTGCGTCGTTACCCACGCGTGCGCCAGAATCCGCCGGCTTGTGCGTCTAGGGCACGGATTCTATCGTGGCTGGGTCACTGAAAAACAGTGATCGGGTTTGGTAGCCCGGCATAACTAGACGCATAGCGCACCGTTTGCAGATCCTTTTAGGTCTCTGCTTTATGGTGGCCATGCGCAGGGCTCCTTCGGGGGCGCCGGGTTTGTCTAGTTAC
Organism: Pseudomonas sp. LB3P25; assembly: GCF_054897985.1. Classification (NCBI taxonomy): domain Bacteria; kingdom Pseudomonadati; phylum Pseudomonadota; class Gammaproteobacteria; order Pseudomonadales; family Pseudomonadaceae; genus Pseudomonas; species Pseudomonas sp. LB3P25. The sequence goes on from NZ_CM142711.1 coordinate 2,828,941, forward strand.
CGGTCTACCAACCCGCGTATGGCCGCCACCCATCGTTTGGTAGCGAGGGTGAAGGCTCCTTTTTAAGCGTTAACTAGAGAGCTTCATCTATGATCAAACCCACACCCAATCCACCATATACCGATCCAGCATCCCCCTACGAATCCGTCGATTCCAAAAAACTCCACGACGCCGCCGAGCGCGCCCTCGACCACTACCTCAACCCAGGCGCCCACATCATGACCGCGGCCAACGAACCCGAGCGCATGTTCCTCGTCAATCCCAAGTACGACACCGAATCCCTGCTGGCCAACGCCAGCGAATCACTGGGCTCGGCCACCACCATGCTCAGCAACTTCGCGGCGTTGCTGGATAACTCACACCGCAAGACCCTGCTGGGGATTACGCAAGTGGTGATGTTGGGGGAATTGGCTGTGAATCAGGCGTTGGATAAGGTTGAGGTGAAGGAGTAAGAGCAAACCCTGTGTGGCGATGGTTAGTCCGTCATCACATAGGGGAAGTTAGCGAGTCGGAATCCGTGTGGATGACGTTTCGGCTTTCGGGTGAAATCGGATCAGCACTGGGCCTCTTTCGACCCATAGTTGCCGGTCAGCATTTGTTGAAATTGGCCGACTGCTGCCTGTCGCTGCTACGCAACCCCTTGAACACAGGGGTTGATTCTATTCACTGATGATTGCTGCCGAACCAAGCACTTGAAGTTGTGCGGATTCGGATGGGGCAGTAGTGAGAGTAAACATCATTTTCCGTGTCGCGCTTGGAACTGACCATTCGTAGGAAAGAGTTTGAATCTCCCCGTTTGGGGGAGATTGCGTTTGCTCGTTTTTCACTAGTGTTGCAGTGAACGGAGAAGGGGGATTTGCAACCAACCCAATGAACAGTTTTATAGCAGTCTCAGTACTTGCCCTGCGGACATGCACGGCGCAAAAATTCTTGCCGCTAGGAAGCGCGAGCACAAACATTCCATGCTTGTCTGGAACAGGCCAAGCGTCGCCAGGATTACCCGCCAGGAAATGCGCTGCCTTTTCAGGAGGAAGGCTTGGTATTGGCCTCAGCTTTTCTCGGAGTGCTTCCAGATTTGGAAGATTCTTCATGCAAAGCGAAAAGTAAATTTTGGCGAACGAGTTAGCTTGGTCATCACCTTCGCTGGCAAGACAAGTATTTGCAGCGAGAGTGATCATGAGTAAGGTGGCGAAAAATCTGGACATGCAAATCCTCCCTGGAGATATCACGTTCAAGCTAAGCAGGATTTCAAAAAGTTGCCATCCGAATCATTTGACTCCGTAAATATGCAGGGAACAGGAAGGTTCAATATTCAAATTATAGCGGCGGCTTTTGGCCGTTATTTGCCTGTCACGACCGCAGCCGATTGCTGCTAGATGTGAAGAGCCGCCAGAACTTGTATTAATCCGAGATTGTTCATTAGCGATGTGCCCGCGAGAGGTCGACTGGCTCGCCGGCATTGCCCCACAACCCCTCAAACCACGGGGAGGACCGCATGTCGACTCCTTTGTCGGAATAATTAACTCTACTGTCTATCACGATATAGCCGCTATAAAACGCGTAATAAGCTATCCGTGATTGTTCCCGAAAAAGTTGTCTCTACCGGTCCGATGAGAAAGACAGGTCCCACGCCATCCCATTGAACCGTTACGATTCCGCCATCACATTCAACCTCAACGGAATTGTCTAACAAGCCACGACGAATTCCGTTAACAGCGGCGCCACAAGAGCAGGAACCTGAACCGAGCGGAATACCACCCCCGCGCTCCCAAATGCGCAAACGAATGTGCTTTCGGTTAATGATCTGGACGAAATGCACGTTCGTCCTGAGGGGAAATAGGGGGTTGGTTTCAATTGTCGGGCCGATTGTCGCTATATCAATGGCTGTTAGATCATCCACAAAATAGGTGCAGTGCGGATTTCCCATGCTGCAAGCTGTTGGGCCATCAGCAAGTGGCAAAACAGCAGTGTCCAGTTCCAGAGCCAGGGGAATATCCGACCAGCCGAAAAGCGGCTTTCCCATGTTGACGGAAATTGCGCCGGTTGAAGTTCGTTCGCAAGTGAGTAGACCACGGTTGGTTCGGAGCGCTATCGAAGTGGTATTTGATTCGCGCATCAGCATATCCGCGGCACCCCGCGTTGCGCTGCCACAAGCATCCAGCGTGGAGCCATCTGCATTCCAAAAGATCAAGCGCGCCGCTGCATCATCGCAATCGAGCACCACCGCGAGTTGATTGAATCCGACTCCTCGGTTCCGATCACCCATTCGCCGAGCCAGGGTACTTGTCATTGGATTGGCCGCGTTTCGCGAGTCCACAATAACGAAGTCGTCGCCATTGGCGTGCATCTTATGAAAACTCAGCGGCATAAATAGATCCTGGCGGAATTGGTGTTTGAAGGCGATCTAGGCCCAATTCGGTGTTCTGATCCGTATTTTCCTGCGCAATCTGCATCTGTAATGCACACAGCCCCCGGCTCACAATGACAGCTCGGTCCGCAGTCACGTCAGCCACTGCACCGCAAACTCTCAATGTAGGAGGCCCCAATGGGCAAGATGGCGATTTTCCTGGGTGGATTTCTGGTGTTAACCATTTTGATTGGCGCCCTTGCCACGATCTCTCCGGTTTAGTCCTTCCAGCGATCAAACATCCTCCCGCCAACGCCGCGCCTGTACGACCATCGCCGGCGCAAAGTGCAGCACGACCATCCGCACAATATGATGGGTCAGGATGAACACCACGTTCAGCCCGCCACTGAAGGCGACGAGGGCGATGGTCTCGACGGCGCCCGGCATGTACGCCAACCAAAACGACAAAGGATCGCTGCCCAAAACCCGCCCGGCCACGCCGGCAAATGCCGCTGCGATCAGTAACATCAAGCCGACGGACATCAGCCCGGCCCGGCCGTGGCGGATGAGTTCTACGAGGCCGATGTCTTTGAATTTCGAGCCAATCAGCACGCCGAGGAGGACCACGGCGGTGTCGACACTCCATGGCGGCAGGTGGAAGGACTGGAGATAGCCCAGCTTGATGTAGACGCCGGTGACGACGATCGCGGTGAGCATGAACGGTGCCGGCACACCGACGCGCAACAGCAAGCGGCCGAGCAACATGCACAAGGCAATCAGCGACAGTAGGGTCAGCACTGTGCTCATAAGCAGCGGGCTGCTCTCGGTAAGTGCCACGTTGGTCTGTCCGGGAATGCAAAAGCTGACCAGCACGGTGATCGACAGCAGTCGGACCAGGTGCACGACGATCACTTTGCTGGACGCGAGCTCGGACTCGAGTAAATCGAACACGGCGGCGAGTGCGCCCGGATACACGGCTAACAGGGAGTCCTTCGGGTTCCATCCCGAGACCTTGAGCAGCCACACACCGGCCACGGCGCTCTGGACCGTCAGGCCCAGCAGCATGAAGCCGAGGCTGGGCAACATGGCGGCCGCCGTTTGGCTGTTCCACGACGTGAACATCAGACCGGTCGCGATCCCCAACACGATTTGCACGTAGCCAAGGCTGAAGGGCAGCGTGGGGGAAAAACGCAATTTGCTGGCGATCAAACCGGTGGCGAATATCGAACCCAGCAACAGGCCATGGGGGATACCAGCGTACTGCAACGCGGTGCCGATGCCGGTGGCGATCAGCAAACACAGTAGGGTTTTCATGGTGTTGATGAGTCTTCCTTGATTCTTGTTGAACCCAACGCTTGCATCCGGGCCACGCACGTTTTCCCATCTAACGGTGTGAAGCGTCAAGTGACAAAAAGCACAACGCCTCCACAATGGGAGGCGTTGCAGTTTCAGCACTACCGCTCGCGTTACTTAAGGTCGAAGCGATCCAGGTCCATCACTTTGGCCCAGGCGGCTACGAAGTCTTTCACGAACTTTTCCTGCGCATCAGCGGTTGCATAGACTTCCGCCAACGCTCGCAGCTGCGCATTTGAGCCGAAGACGAGGTCGACACGGGTGCCTGTCCACTTCACTTCGCCGGTTTTGCGATCGCGCCCTTCAAACGCCTCGTTAGCCTCCGACACCGGTTTCCATTCCACGCCCATATCCAGCAGGTTCTTGAAGAAGTCGTTGGTCAACGCTTCCGGCTGCTTCGTGAATACACCGTGCTTGGTTTGCCCTACGTTGGTGTTCAGCACGCGCATGCCGCCAATGAGCGCGGTCATTTCTGGCGCGGTGAGGGTCAGCAGTTGCGCCTTGTCGATCAACAGCTGCTCGGCCGCTACGCTGTATCTGCCTTTGAGGTAGTTGCGGAAGCCATCGGCGAAGGGTTCGAGGAAGCCGAAAGACTCCACGTCCGTCTGCTCTTGGGAGGCGTCCATCCGTCCTGGTGTGAACGGCACTGTCACGGTTTGACCGGCATTTTTCGCCGCCTGTTCGACGCCAGCGTTACCGGCCAGCACGATCAGGTCTGCCAGCGAGATCTTCTTGCCGCTGTTGTTGAACTCGCTCTGGATACCCTCGAGTTTCGCCAGCACGTTCGCCAGTTGCTCAGGCTGGTTGGCCTGCCAGAACTTCTGCGGGGCCAGACGCAAACGCCCACCGTTGGCGCCGCCGCGTTTGTCGGAGCCACGGAAGGTCGAAGCCGCCGCCCAAGCCGTTGATACAAGCTGCGAGACGGTCAGGCCCGAGGCGAGGAGTTTGTTCTTGAGCGCGGCGACGTCACTGTCGTTGACCAGAGCATGGTCGACCGCTGGAATCGGGTCTTGCCACAGCAGCTCTTCGCTCGGCATTTCCGGGCCGAGGTAGCGGGAGATGGGCCCCATGTCGCGGTGGATCAGCTTGAACCAGGCGCGGGCGAACGCGTCGGCCAACTGGTCTGGATTGGCCAGGAAGCGCCGCGAAATCGGTTCATAGATCGGGTCGAATCGCAGCGACAGGTCGGTGGTCAGCATGGTCGGATTACGACGTTTGGACGGGTCGTGAGCATCCGGAATGATGCCGGCACCGGCGTTGTTTTTCGGTATCCACTGGTTCGCACCGGCCGGACTTTTGCTCAGCTCCCACTCGAAGCCGAACAGGTTCTCCAGGTAGTTGTTGCTCCATTTCGTAGGTGTCGTGGTCCAGGTCACTTCCAGGCCGCTGGTGATGGTGTCTGCGCCTTTGCCGGTGCCGAAGCTGTTCTTCCAGCCAAAGCCTTGGGCTTCGAGGCCCGCGGCTTCGGGCTCGGCACCGACGTTGTCGGCAGGTCCGGCGCCGTGGGTCTTGCCGAAGGCGTGGCCGCCGGCGATCAGCGCCACGGTTTCCTCATCATTCATCGCCATGCGCGCGAAGGTTTCGCGGATGTCCTTCCCGGCAGCGACCGGGTCGGGGTTGCCTTCCGGGCCTTCCGGGTTGACGTAGATCAGGCCCATTTGCACGGCGGCGAGCGGGTTCTCCAGGTAGCGCCCTTGGTCGGTGCGGCTCTCCTCATTTTCCCCTGGCTCAGCAACGAGTGGGCCTTCGCCGGGCTCTTGCATGGGTTCTTTGTCTTTGCCGTAGCGGGTGTCGCCGCCCAGCCATTTGTTTTCGGAGCCCCAGTAGACGTCTTCATCCGGTTCCCAGACGTCCGCACGGCCGCCGGAAAAACCAAAGGTCTTGAAGCCCATGGACTCCAGCGCGACGTTGCCGGTGAGGACGATCAGATCCGCCCAGGAAATTTTACGACCGTACTTTTGCTTGATCGGCCAGAGCAGCCGGCGCGCCTTGTCGAGGCTGACGTTGTCCGGCCAACTGTTGAGCGGCGCGAAGCGTTGCTGACCGGAACCAGCACCACCACGACCGTCACCGGTGCGGTACGTACCGGCGGCGTGCCAGGCCATGCGAATAAAGAGTGGCCCGTAGTGACCGAAGTCCGCCGGCCACCAGTCCTGGGAATCGGTCATCAACGCAGTCAGGTCTCGTTTGACCGCTTCAAAGTCCAGGGATTTGAATGCTTCGGCATAGTTGAAACCCTCGTCCATGGGGTCGGACAAGGACGAGTGCTGATGGAGGATCTTCAGATTCAGTTGGTTCGGCCACCAGTCGCGGTTTGTCGTGCCACCGCCAGCGGCGCTAATGAACGGGCATTTCGATTCGTTTGCCATGTGTGAGCTACCTTTGGTCGTAATCATCCGGCTATCCGGCCCAGCGTGGGCGTTAAATAGCAACGAGCGAAACCAATGACACAGGCTGCAGGGCCAGCAGTTTGATCAACTGATTGTTTTGATCACACGGGAATTCTGAACAGCGGCAATCGAGTTGCCTGCACGGTGGCCCACGGCAGGTTTAGTCAGGCTTCTGACCCATTCCTATCTCCTTATCAGCTCTTGACCGGCCGGCTAGGGTGCCAGCGCTCGAATAAGGTTAGACCCCAGTTGGGAAGTCAGCTAATAGGGGGAGTATTAGGTCGTGATAGGCAGAGTCTTTTACCGGCATCAGGGAGCTTTTCTCGGCAACGTTGGGGCCTCATCGCGGGCAAGCCGCGCTCCTGTAGGAGTGTGGTTTGCCCGCGAAGACGGCAGCACAAACGGTGAAAATTTCAGATCGGATCTGCTGTCCTATTTACCGCAGAACACCGCCGGCCTGCGCTCGGTGAAGGCCGCCAGCCCTTCAGTGAAGTCGGCGCTTTCGCAGGCCTGTCGCCGCAGTTCCGCAATCTGCTCCATCGCCTGCACGGGCATCGGCTGCAGGTCTTCCAGAATTCGCAATTGTTCCTTCACCGCCGCAATGGCCAGCTGCGCTTTGGCGGCGATGCCTTGGGCCATGTCGAGCGCGGTCGATTCCAGCGCGTTGCTGTCGACCAGCCTGTTCACCAAACCAAATCTTTCAGCGCGTTCGGCATTCAGTTTCTGCGCGGTGAAGAACATTTCCTTCAACACATGAATCGGCAAATTGTTGAAGAAGCGCAACAACCCACTGGTGGTGTAGGGCAGGCCGATGTTGGCCGGGGTCATCGCGAAGCTGGCGCTGTGATCGGCAACGACCAGGTCGCAGCTCATGGCCAGGTCGACCGCTCCGCCCCATACCGAGCCGGAAATCAGCGCGATCACCGCGCCGGGGTAGGCGCGGATGCGGCGCAATACCTGTTCGAGGGGTTTGCCGTAGGCAATCGGGTCACGGTCATGTTGCAGTTCGCGAATATCGTGGCCGGCGCTCCACACCGGTTGGCCCACTTCGCTGCCGAGTATCACCACGGGGATGCGTTGTGAGGCGAGGGCGGCAAGGCTTTCGTCGAGGGATGCCAGCAACTGCGCGCTGAGGGCGTTGCGGTGGGTGGGGTTGCTGAACACCACCCGCGCGATGCGTTCATCGACGATGTTGACGGTCACGGTGGCAGAGGAGGTTGGGTTCATTGGGCGGTTCCTGTTGAGTGTGCGGGCGAATCGTCGGTGTCCTGGAACACGACCTTGGCGGCGAGCAGTGCGTTGATCGATGCGGCATCGAAACCGGCTTCGCACAGGACTTCGACGGTGTGTTCGCCCAGGAGCGGCGGCGGGCGGCTGGCGGCGCCGTCGGTGGCGCTGAACACCGGTGTCACCACCTGACGCAACGCACCAAGTGTCGGGTGCGTGAGTGTCTCGGTCAGTTGGCTGTGCAGCACTTGCGGATCGTCGAACACTTCGTCGAGCGTGTTGATCGGACCGGCGGGTAATCCTGCCTCGACGAACAGCGTGGTCCATTCGAGTTTGCTGCGGGTTTTCAATCGGCTTTCCAACAGCTCCCGTAACTCGTCACGCCGTTCGACTCGTGCTTCGTTGGTGGCAAAGCGCGAGTCATCCGGCAACTCTGGTAAATCGAGCAGCACGCACAAACGCCCCCACATGGCCGAGGTGATCGGCGCCAGATTGAGCGGGCCGTCCAGTGTCTGGAACACACCATAAGGTGCAATCACTGAATGCGCATTGCCGGTACGACGCGGCACATCACCCAGGCTGAGATAACGTTGACCGTGCACACTCAACAGCCCGACCAGGCTGGCCAGCAACGACGTGCTGACGTGCTGGCCTTGCCCGGTCGTCGAGCGCTCCAGCAGCGCCGCCAGCACCGCCGTCACCAGCCACATGCCCGAGGTCAAATCACCGATGGCAGTGCCGGTACGCGTCGGGTCGCCATCGACGAAACCGGTCAGGCTCATCAGCCCCGAATAACCCTGGGCAATCTGGTCGAAACCCGGCCAGCTGCTCATCGGCCCGTCCGCGCCAAAGGCGTTGATGCTGCCCATGATCAGTCGCGGATTGCGGGCCCTGAGTACGTCATAACCGAGCCCCATACTCTCCAGCGTGCCGGGTTTGAAGTTCTCGATGACGACGTCGGCGTCATCGATCAACCGCTGGATCGTGGCCAATCCCTGGGGATTGCGGAAGTCGATGCACAGGCCGCGCTTGTTGCGGTTGCACGACAGGTAGTAAGTGCTCACGCCCCGGTCGAACGGCCCCCAGGTACGGCTCATGTCGCCGGTCGGGCCGGGCTCGACCTTGATCACATCCGCACCGAGGTCCGCCAGCACCATGGTGCAGAACGGCCCCGACAGTGCGCGACTCAAATCAACAATCTTCACGCCTTGCAACGCTTGCATAGGGTTCTCCAATGAGTGGTCAGGTGCGTGTTATTGCGGCAAGGTCTGATCACGGGTTTCGACGGCAAACGGCAGGATCAGAATGCCGATCACGAAGGCTGCGGCGGTCCAGGCGATGGGGGCGCCGAGTGAGCCGTACCAGTGGATCGCAGCGGCCAGCACGAAGTTGACGCCGGCGCCGATGAAGCGGCCGACCGAGGCATTGAAGGCGAAGGCTGTGGCGCGGATCCGGGTCGGATACTGCTCGGGCAGCCAGAGGGAGAAAATCGCGAAGTTGCCGCCGAAGAAACCGAGGAACACCAGCGACACCATGAACAGATGAAGGCCATCGTCCATGTAGAACACCCAGCCGAACGCGACGACGATTGACAGCGCCATGCCGGCGAAATAGATCCCCAGCGCCACCCGTCGACCCAGTCGTTCGGCCAGCCAGGGCGCCACGAGGCAACCCAGAATCGTGCTGAGCGACAGCACCGCCGCGCCGATGGAGGCGAGGTGCACCGCCCCGACATGATCGATACCCGCTTGGGTGGCCAGCGTGACGACGGCCGTCGCTTCATACACCGAGCCGGCCCACAAGCCGACGATGGCGACCCCGACCAGTAAAGAGCTGGTCAGCGTGCGGCGCCGAAAGGCCGGTGCAAAGATTTCCCACCACGACGCGCCGGTTGCAGGCTTCAACGAGGGTGTATTCACGTTGAGCGCAGTCTTGCGCACCTGGCCCGGCTCTTTCACTTTCAGCGCGGTATAGATCGCAATGAACGCCGGAAACAGGCCGCAGAGAAACATCACGCGCCAGCCATAGGTGGCGCCGACGGTGTAGTTCAGCAGCGCAGCAATGAAGAAACCAAAGTAGTAGCCGGTTTGCAGATAACCCGCGCCCATCTTGCGCCGGTCTTCCGGCCAGCTCTCGGCGACATAGGTGCCGGCGAGTGCCCACTCGCCGCCGACGCCAATCCCGGCGATCAGCCGGAACGCGGCCAACTGCCAGATGTTCTCCGAGAACGCCGCCGCGCCGGTAAACAGTGAGTAGACCAGAATGCTAGCGGCGAGCATTTTCACCCGGCCAAAGCGGTCGGCGAGCGGCCCCCAGATGAACGACATCCCCCAGCCGATCAGAAACAACCCGAACGTGATCGACCCATACATGGCGATGTTGGTGGCGGTGGGCTCTATGCCCGAGGCGGGCAGCAGCTCGGTCAGGGCCGGAATCAGAACCAGGGCGAAGATCACCGAATCCACACCATCCAGAACCCATCCCACGTAGACCGTCCAGAAGCCGCGAATCTGCTCGCGGGTCAGGGGCGTTTTGATGGGCTTCACGCTCGTTGCTGATGCTGTTAATGCTCTAGACATTAAGATCTCCCATTGACCTTGATCAGGCCTATAGAAGCGCTGCTTGCCGGTGGCGGCCGTTGGCGCTTCGTTTGTTGTGAGACGAGTCTAGGCGTCGTATCTCATAAGCTTCAAATATGATATTCCTCTGCTTCCATCGGAAAGTTATATGGCTTTGGAGGGATGCATGGACCTGCGCCAGTTGCGATATTTCATCAAGGTGGTCGAGTGCGGCAACATCACTCGCGCCAGCGAAGCGCTGCACATCGCGCAGCCCGCGATCAGCCAGCAGATGCGCAATCTGGAACTGGACATGGGCATGCAATTGCTCGAGCGCAGCGTGCATGGTGTCGTGCCGACCGCGGCCGGGCAGACGCTGTATCGGCATGCCGTCGAGCTGCTGCGCCAGGCCGACGGCACCCAGGAACTGCTGCGTCAGGACGCCGAATTCCCGCAAGGCAAAGTGTCGGTCGGCATGCCGTCGAGTACCGCACGCATGCTGGCGATTCCGCTCGCACGCACGATTCGCAGTCGCTATCCGGGCATCAAGCTGGAGTTGATCGATGCGCCGAGCGCCGACCTGGGGCGCCTGATCACGGTGGGTCGGGTGGCATTGGCGGTGAATGTCGATGCGGTCGAAACCCGTGGCATGGCGATGCAGCGGCTGTTCACCGAAACGCTGTACCTGGTGGCGTGGCCCGAGTTTTCGTTACCGGATGGGCCAGTGTCGATTGAAGCGTTGGCGAAGATGCCGCTGGTGCTGCCCTGTGCGCCGAACACGATTCGCAGCCGGGTTGAGTCGGCGTTCCAAGAGGCTGGCCTGCATTGCGAGGTCGAGTTCGAGGCCAATTCCACGGACCTGTTGTTCTCAGCCGTCCTGGCCAAGCTGGGCGTGACGATCCTGCCGTGGGCAGCCGCCCATGTTGAACTTGAGCAACACAGGCTCAAGTTGGCCATGATCGATCATCGCCTGTTTACCCGTGATCTTTCGTTGTGCTGGCATGACACGGTCGTCGAAAGCAACGCAGTACAAAAGGTCAAATCGACCATTTTTGAACTGTTCGAAGACTTTGGACGGCAGCCGGGGTGGGCGGCTGGACGATGACGGGGTGATGCTGCCTTTTGTCGGTGGGCCTGAACCGGTTTAGCGATCGGTTGATCCATGTAGAAGGACTCAGGCGCCATTCTCCGATGTGAGGAACTCAAACCATGCAGCCCAAGGCACACCTGCGATTCGACCTGACGCTGCTGATGCTGTTGGGGTTGATCGTCGCGGTGTCGGGTTATTCACCCCAAAGTCGTGTGGATTGGGCACTGGAAAACCTGTTGGTGCTGTTTCTGGTGGGCACACTGGTGGCTGTCTCTGGCCGGTTTCGCCTGTCTGCTGTTTCCATCAGTCTGGTATTCGTTTTCCTGTGCATTCACGAACTGGGTTCTCACTACACCTATGCCAAGGTGCCGTACGACCATTGGTGTTCAGCCTTGACCGGGGTCAACCTCGATAAAGCACTGGGGCTGCATCGCAATCATTTTGATCGGCTGGTCCATCTGAGTTACGGGCTGTTGATGGTGTATCCGATTCGAGAAGTGCTGGTGCGGCTGACACCGTTGCGGGGGTTCTGGCTGGTGTTTATGGCGTTGAACATCATTCTGTCGACGTCGGCCATTTATGAGCTGGTGGAATGGATCGGTGGCGCCTACCTGGGCGACGACACCTCGCGTGCCTTCGTCGGCGCGCAGAACGATCCCTGGGATTCACAGAAGGACATGGCGTTGGCAGTGGCCGGGGCCTTCGTCAGCGAGTGTGTGGTTTTGCTATGCAAGCAAAAGCGCGCCGTTCCTCAGGCCGAGCAACCGTTTTAAATCACCCGATAAGAAAAACCGATACCCGCTTAAGGATTTCCCAGAGGCGGGGCGGGCACCTGCGGCTTTAGAGTCACGCCCGCTACGCCTGCAGGACGGGCAACTGGCGGGTTGCGGGTTGATGCGCACCGCGCGGCTGCTGTTCGACGGCGTCGTGTGCATTCCCGACAACCTCTGGTCCGCTAATCCTTAACGCGATCTGTAATTGAATGGACTCGCCCAAGCCGAGGCGTCTGTGCGCCACGGTGGCATTCTTATAGAAGCCAACGACAGCGAGGGCGAGGCCATGAAAAAGCATACGACGATCAACCAGTCTTTGTCAGCCGATGCGGCGGCATGCACCACAGTTGCGGTGGATCTTGCCAAAAGGGTCTTTCAAGTGGCCGGGGAGGATGCCCTCGGTCAGGTGATATTCGAGGATCGAATCAAGTCACGCGAGGCCTTTCAGGTATTTCTTCATAAGCTACCAGTGAGCGTGACGGTGTTGGTGGAAACCGGGCCAGGCGCTCAGGCGTGGGCGCGGTTGCTGCAAACGCAGGGTAATCCAGTGCGCATCCTGCCGGCCCAGTTGGTTGCCAATCATCGCAGCGGCCCGAAAAATGATCGCAACGATGCATTGGCTATCTTGCGCGCAGGCCGCGATTGCAAGATCTCATCTGTACCGCTCAAGAGTGCGGCGGCGCTGGCGATGCAGGCTCTGCACAGGGCCCGGCAGGGATATGTACGGCGACGTACTGCGGTCGGCAATCAGATGCGCGGTTTACTGCTGGAACACGGTGTGGCCATGGCGCAGGGCGAAATAGCTATCAGCCAGCTCGTGCCTCGGGTACTGGAAGATACCACCCAACCGTTGCCCGATTTGCTGCGCGAACTGATCGCCGAACTGCTGGGCGAATGGAGTCAACTGGGCGAACGCGTCAACGTGCTGACTGGTCGGCTGGAAACAGCCGCGAAGGCGGACGAGACGGCGAAGCGGCTGATGACGGTGCGCGGCGTTGGTCCGATCATCGCCACGGCGTTGTTGGCCAAGCAGACCGAGCCTGAACGCTTCGCCAACGCCCGCTTGTTCGCCGCCTACTTCGGGTTGGTGCCCAGCCAGCACAGCAGCGGCGAGAAGGTCCGGTTGGGCAAGATGAGCAAGCATGGCGATGCTTACTTGCGCAGTCTGACGATCCAGGGTGCCCATGCCGTTTTAAGACAGCTACGACCCGATTCACAGCAGCCGGACGACCAACGTCTCCAGCGTTGGATATCCCGCCTGGGTCGCAAGGAGGCGGCGGTGCGCTTGGCCAACCGCAACCTGCGCATCCTCTGGGTGCTATTGCAAAACGACCAGACTTATCGTCGCCAGCCGGGCACTGGCCAGGAGGCTGCGATGAGTCACTGATAACAGAGTTCTGCCACCGGGGCGTTAAGCCGCTCCAACCCATGCTAAGAACATTGACCCCAGGTCAGACCGTCGCGGATTGATGCCTAAGCTGCTACTGGCCCTTGAGGCCTTACTGTAATCGGCATACCGCGAGCTTACCCAATGTTGGCCAGAAGCCGTTGAAGGCTTCCTCGAACAGGCCTCATACATAGATGCAACCGGGTAGCAGTGTTTAAAAGCGGGTTGAACGTGGGGGCGAGTCCATACATAGCAGCTGGCGAAGCCTGCGTCCGGCTGCGCAGCAGTCGTAAACCCGGCTTGCAAGGTCTTCTTGGAACACTGCGAGTTCCGATTTTACGACTGCTGCGCAGCCGGACGCAGGCTTCGCCAGCTGCTACAAGGGGAGCCTTCGTGATGGGTCATCGTGAGATAGACTCAACAGCGAACATCCAACGGTGGGAGTGACAAATGTGGCGGGATTGCGATGGACTCGCTGATCACGGCCGCAGCGCAGGCACTGGCTGCGGGTGATCCGCTCGGCGCGCTGAACCGGGTCGCGTTGCGCGACGATGCGCCGGCGCTGGCGTTGCGCGGTATTGCGATGGCGCAACTCGGCGATCTGGTACGAGCCAAGGCGCTGGTGCAGAGGGCGGCGCGGGCCTTCGGTCTGAAGGAGGCCTTGGCTCGGGCGCGATGTGTGGTTGCCGAGGCCGAGATCGCGCTGGCCTCCCGGGAGTTGGGCTGGCCGGTGAAGGCACTCGAGTCGGCGCGGGTGACGCTTGAGGCGCACGGCGATAGAGTGAACGCCGCTCATGCGCGGTATTTGCAGATTCGGCGTTTGCTGCTGATTGGGCATCTCGAAGAGGCCGACGTGCTGCTCGCCGAGCTTGACCCTGCGCCTTTACCGCCGGCATTGCGCGCCGCCCACGAACTGGTCGTGGCGGGGATCGCGATGCGACGACTCGAGACGAACAAGGCGCGGTCTGCACTCACGAGGGCCGAGCACGCCGCGCGCGACGCCGATATCCCTGCGCTGACGGCCGAGGTGGAAAATGCTGCCCTTGTCCTGAACACGCCCGTCGCGCGTTTGATTGCCCATGGCGAAGAACGGCCTCTGTTGCTGGATGAGGTTGAAGGGTTGCTTGCGTCCACGTCGCTGGTTATGGACGCCTGTCGCTACGTCGTGCGTGGCGCCGGCATGTCAGTCTCCCTCGCGACACGCCCGGTTTTGTTTGCCCTCGCACGAGCGCTGGCCGAGGCCTGGCCCGCCGACGTGTCGAGGGAAACGCTGATTGCCCGGGCCTTTCGTTTGAAGCTCGCCGATGAGTCCCTTCGCGCACGGTTGCGAGTCGAAGTCGGGCGGCTGCGCGCGGCGCTTAAACCCTTGGCTGGTGTGATTGCAACCCAACGCGGGTTTGCACTGGTGCCGCTGGTTTCCTCCGACGTTGTGGTGCTGGCGCAACACGTCGAAGAAAAGCACGCGGGGGTGTTCGCTTTCCTCGTCGACGGTGAGTCGTGGTCGAGCTCGGCCCTGGCACTGGCCCTGGGTGCCAGTCAACGGACGGTGCAACGGGCGCTCGACGAACTGGCCCGCGCGGGCAAGGTGCAGTCGTTCGGTCGCGGTCGGGCACGTCGCTGGATGACCCCGCCGGTGCCGGGTTTCGCGACGACCTTGTTACTCCCGGTTCCGTTGCCGGGTGACTAGGATGAACGCCACCCACCCGTAACGAGGAATGCCAACATGAAACAGTCAGCAGCCCAAATCCTTCGTGAATATGGACCCTTTGCCGGTGTCGACAAGGTGCATGGCGTCACCTGGGACGGCCAGCACGTCTGGTTTGCCACCGGCGACAAACTCAACGCAATGGACCCTGCGAGTGGCAAGACACTGCGTTCAATCGATGTCGCCGCCCATGCCGGAACCGCCTTCGACGGCCAGCACCTGTTCCAGATCGCCGAGGATCGCATCCAGAAAATTGACCCGCAGACCGGCCGTGTACTCGCGACTATTCCGGCGCCTGGCGGCAGTGACTCAGGGCTGACGTGGGCGGAAGGGACGCTGTGGGTCGGTGAGTATCGGGATCGCAAGATTCATCAGATCGATCCCGAGACCGGCGCGATTCTGCGCACCCTTGAATCCAACCGCTTCGTCACCGGGGTCACCTGGGTCGAGGGTCAGTTGTGGCATGGCACTTGGGAAGAAGACGAGAGTGAGTTACGTCATATCGACTCGACAACCGGCGAGGTGCTGGAGAGCGTGAAGCTGCCGGCCGGCGTCGGGGTGTCGGGGCTCGAATCGGACGGCGGCGAGCAGTTTTTCTGCGGCGGCGGTGGCAGTGGAAAGGTGAGGGCGGTGCGGCGCCCTAAATAAGGCGCCGCTCAATCACTCAAGGCGCCCCAAACAACATCGTCCAATAAACCCCTTCATCACTGCGCGCTTCGGCCGCATAGGCCGCACCCACCTGGGTAAACATCGGGTTCATCAGGTTGGCGCAATGCCCCGGGCTGGCCAGCCAGCCTGACATGGCCTTGCTCGGTGAGCCCTGGCCGGCAGCGATGTTCTCGCCGATCTGCCGGCCACGGAAACCAGCGGCTCTGGCCCGGTCCGCGGGCATGTCACCGTCGGGGTCCTGGTGTGCGAAGTAGTTGCCGTAGGCCATCGCTTTGCTATGCCCTTGCGCCGCTGCGCCCAGGGCTGCGTTCCAGGCCAATGGCCGTGCGGCGGCGAAGCGCTGACGACCGCAGAGGCGCGGCTTTGAGCGTGCCGCATTGACCTGTGCCAGCAACGCTTTGCTGGCGGCTCGCGAATCACCCACACGACTGTCCATCACGGGCTGCGCCAGCACCACCTGCCACTCACTCCGGGCACGGCTGACGCCAATGTCGGCATATTGGGTATCGAGCAACGCCCCGCAGTAATCGCTCTGGAGCATGTCGAAGGCCTCATCGGCATCCTGCGCACCGACCACACGAATAGTGCGCACGCTCACCGCCTGATAGCCGGACGCTTTCAATCGATCGCGCAATCCGCCGCCATAGCCGATCGGCAAGGCCAGGTTCGACTTCAACGCCAGCGGCGATAACGCTCGACCCGCGCGCCCCGAGCAGCGATCGGGGTGAGCGCGGTAGTCGTTGATGGCTTCCACCAACTGCCTTTCGGCACCGGCGTGGGCGGGGTTGGCGAACAGGGAAAACAGAGGAATGAAACAGAGCGAGGCAACGCGAACGGACAGGAGGGTTTGGCGCATGGATGAATAGCTCTGAGCGGGCAAGTGGAATTCACGGCTCGGCTATGACTGGCGCTTCAACACAAGGTTCACGGGCGCAAGGGACATATTTGCGGTGGGATCAGTGCGTCCGCCAAAGAGGACAGGGAGGTATCGTATGATGGTTTCTTTTTACCCGTCACAAGGATTCACCCATGCCGTTAAGCAAGCGCGATCAGGCGCACATCGAGCGACGCCTGGTGGCCACCCTGACCGAGGCGTGTGAGACGGCCAAAGTGGAAATCGTCGGGTTCTGCTGGCTGACCCACGAGGTCGACTACGACCTGTTCCCCTCCAGTCTGAGGGTTATCTGGGTCTTCGATACGCAGGCCAATAAGGATCAGGCGCTGGCCAGCGGGCAAGGCGAACGCATGCTCGAGTTGACCGCCATTGCGTTAAGCGAAGCGGACGTTCTCGTCAGCCCGGTATCGGCCCATGTGCAGTTCGATTCTGAAGAAGCCTGTCAGCGCGCCAATGCCGGTAACTGGCAGCAACGCTTGTCGCGCCCGCTTACTTCGAAAACTTTCGCGCCCCGGCAACGCAAAGGATCACCGCGACGGTAACCCCCAGCATGCCAATGCTGACGTGCTCGTGAAGCAGCGTGGCCGCCAGCGCCAAACCAAAAAACGGCTGCAGCAGCTGAAGCTGGCCGACGGCGGCAATCCCCCCTTGGGCCAGGCCGCGGTACCAGAATACGAAACCGATCAGCATGCTGAAGAGCGATACGTAAGCCAGGCTGAACCACGCGGATGGGGTAATTCCCGAGAACGAAGCCGGGGCCAGAAAGCAGGTCAGCGGGACCATGACGGGCAGCGACAGCAGCAATGCCCAAGAGATCACCTGCCAGCCTCCCAGTGTTCTTGAAAGCTTTGCGCCTTCTGCATAACCCAGCCCGCAGGCGAGGATGGCCAGCAGCATGAGAATGTCGCCGGTCGGCGAAGCGGTCAGGCCTTGCGAGACGGCAAATCCCACGACCAACGCGCTGCCCAGCACCGAGAAGAACCAGAACACTGGCCGGGGGCGCTCCCCGCCGCGCAGTACGCCGAACACCGCTGTGGCGAGCGGCAACAGGCCAACGAAGACGATGGAATGCGCCGACGTCACGTACTGAAGCGCCAGCGCCGTCAGCAACGGAAACCCTACTACAACGCCCATTGCCACGATCGCCAAAGGCAGAAGCTGACGCTTGACGGGACGTTTTTCTTTAAACAGCACCAGCATGCAAAGCGCCAGAAGCCCGGCAATCGCCGCTCGGGCAACGGTCAGGAACACCGGGTCGAATTCCAGCACGGCCAACCGTGTGGCTGGCAACGAGCCGCTGAAAATCAGCACGCCGATGATCCCGTTGAGCCAGCCGCTCGCGGTTTTTTCCGTCGTTGGGTGTTGCAGGGTCGATGTCTGTTCCATGTGAGGGCACTCTCAATTTGCAGAGTTCCATCGTATGATCGACGATCACTACAATCAAAAAATTGTCATGGATACATCTCGACATGCCTCGCTCACGGTACAAGTCATTAGTGGATGCTTTTGCGGCTGACATCCGGTCAGGCCGATTGTTGCCGGGCACGCGCTTGCCGACGCACCGTCAACTGGCGGCGACAGAAGGGCTGGCGCTGGTAACCGCCAGTCGGGTCTATGCAGAGCTTGAAGCCATGGGTCTGGTCAGTGGGGAAACGGGGCGAGGCACGTTCGTGCGGGAGACGTCGTTGCCGCCTGGTTTGGGTATCGACCAGAAAAACATTGCAGTGGGAATGACTGACCTCAACTTCAACTATCCCTCGCTGCCAGGGCAGGCAGAACTCTTGCGCAATGCGCTGCGCCAGCTCGCCTCGGGCGGTGATCTGGAGTCTCTGTTGCGCTACCAGCCACACGCCGGGCGTCTGCATGAGCGCGCTTCCGTGGCGCGCCATTTACTCGCCCGAGGGCTGACGGTGGAGGCCGAGCAAGTGTTAATGGTCAGTGGTGCTCAGCATGGGCTGGCCGTGACGATGATGGCGCTGCTGCAACCCGGTGATGTGATTGCGGCGGATGCGCTGACCTATTCAGGATTCATCGTGCTGGCCGAAGCCTTGCACCTTGAAATCGTGCCCATTCCCGTGACCGAACAGGGACCTGATCTGGAGGCGCTGGACCGTCTGTGCCGGAGTCGCCGCGTGCGGGCGGTGTACTCGATGCCGACGCTGCACAATCCGCTGGGGTGGGTGATGAGTGCCGATCAGCGCGGGTCGCTGGTGACGATTGCGCGCAGGCATGACTTGCTCATCATCGAAGACGCCGCGTATGCCTTCCTTGCTGAGGACCCGCCTGCGCCATTGGCGCAACTCGCGCCCGAGCGGACCGTGTATGTTTCAGGGCTTTCCAAGAGTGTGGCCACCGGACTGCGCGTAGGTTTCGTCGCAGCCCCGGCCGAAAAAGTGCCCGCGCTGGAGCGAACGATCAGGGCGACCACCTGGAATACTCCGGGCGTGCTGACGGCGATCGCGAGCACGTGGCTCGACGATGGCACCGTCATGCAACTGGAAGCTGAAAAACGCCAGGATGCGCAGGCCAGGCAGACCATGGCCGCAGAAGTGCTGGCGGGCCTTCCCTGTATTCGCCACCCGTCGTCCTATTTTCTTTGGCTGCCTTTGTCTGAAGATGCGAGGGCTGACCAGATCGCCGCGGCGCTGCTGCGTGAAAAAGTGGCGGTTTCAACCGCTGAGCCTTTTGCTACTTCTGCTCATGTACCGCATGCGATTCGCTTGGCGCTGGGGTCGGCAGAGATGGACGCACTTCGCGAGGCGCTTGAAAAAGTTAAGTGGGTTATTGGTGCTTATTCATAGCCCGAAGTCGCCCACCGCCATCTATATTGAAAGGTCCAGTCCGCTGCAGATCACGCAAGGGCCCTGACGAGTGGCGAATCTATCAAGCAAGAAGGACTGGTCAATACGCTCACGAAGGGCAATCTTTTTAATCCAGCATTTTCAATCAGGAGATCATCATGACCCAGATGGAAAAAGTACTTTATACCGCCAAAGTCCACACCACGGGTGGGCGGGACGGCGCATCACGCAGTGATGATGGACGACTCGAAGTCAAGCTTTCGTCCCCTGGCACCAAGGGCGACGGGACCAATCCGGAGCAGTTGTTCGCCACGGGTTGGTCAGCCTGCTTCATCGGTGCGATGCAGGTCGCTGCCGGGAAAATGAAGGTCACGCTCCCGCCTGACCTGGCCATTGACGCCGAAGTTGACCTGGGCACCAACTCAGGCGGTTACCTCCTGCAGGCTCGCCTCAACATCAGCCTGCCGGGAATGGACCGCGAAACGGCCCGGGCGCTGGTCGATGAAGGGCACAAGCTGTGTCCGTATTCCAAAGCCACGCGGGGCAACATCAACGTCGAGATCAACCTGGTCTGAGCCGGACCTGTCACGCACATTGGCAAATTATCGCAAGGGTGAAGCTTACGTTTCGCCCTTGCGATAGGGCTCACATGGTCATCGCCTGCTCTCACCGGTTGGCAAGGACGTCTTCCTGCAATTTTGCACGGTGACCGATAAGCGAAAATTCGTCACTCATCGTAGCCCTCAGCTGAGGCAATGAAGATGAAGCACACATTCGCGGTCGCTATAGCAACCCTCGCGCTTTGCGTCTCGGCCCTCGCCAGCGCCGCTCCCGATACCCGGGCTATTCAACCCTTCCACGTCAATGTTGCGGACAAGGAACTTGCCGATCTGAGCAACCGTATCGCGGCGACACGCTGGCCGGACAAAGAGACGGTTTCCGATCGATCACAGGGCGCACAACGGGCACAGCTGCAGGAACTGGTTCGCTACTGGGGCACGAGCTACGACTGGCGCAAGGCCGAGGCGCAGCTCAATGCCCTGGCGCAGTACGTGACCACCATCGACGGGGTCGAGATCCACTTTATCTGGGTGCGCTCCCCCCACCCGAACGCTTTGCCGGTGATTATGACCCACGGTTGGCCAGGCTCCGTGTTCGAGTTCATCAAGGTCGTCGGTCCGCTCACCGATCCGACCGCGCACGGGGGCAATGCGGCAGATGCCTTCGATGTGGTGATTCCGTCCATTCCTGGCTACGGCTTCTCCGGCAAACCGAGTGGTATCGGTTGGGATCCGGACCACATCGCGCGGGCCTGGGCACAGCTGATGCAGCGCCTCGAATACACGCACTACGTCGCCCAGGGTGGTGACTGGGGCGCCCCCATTACCAGCGCGATGGCGCGCCAGGCGCCGGCCGGGTTGCGCGGTATCCACCTTAACCTGCCAGCCACGATACCGGCGGAAGCGAGCGCGGCGCTCGCTGTCGGCGGACCGGCGCCAGCAGGGTTTTCCGAGGAAGAGCGCGCGACCTACGACGCCGTCGCCACGCTCGTCAAACAGGGAAACCTGGCGTACAGCACGATGTTGGCCGCGCGGCCGCAGATGATCGGTTACGGCGCGACGGATTCACCGGCCTTCCTCGCCGCGCTCATGCTCGTGCATCCAGGCTTTGCCCGGTGGACATACGGCGCCGACCCCCAACAGTCGCCGACGAAGGACGAAGTGTTGGACGACATCACGCTCTACTGGCTGACGAATAGCGCCGCCTCGGCAGCAAGGCTCTATTGGGAGAACATGGGGCGAAGCCCTCTTTCTTCGGCCGCACAGAAGACCACCGAGATTTCGCTGCCGGTGGCCGTCACTGTGTTTCCAGAAGATGTCTATTGCCCGCCGGAGTCTTGGGCCCGGCGCGCCTATAGCAACCTGATCTACTTCCACCAGGCCGAAAAGGGCGGGCATTTCGCGGCTTGGGAACAGCCGCAGCTTTTTACCGAGGAGCTTCGCACGGCGTTCCGATCCCTGCGCTAAGTCGCAAGGCGCGCACTTCGCAGAAGCATTGGTCTTCGCGCGCAGTGCCGCTGCGGTGCTGGTCGAACGCTGCCCGTGGGGACGGGGCCTACGCGGTCTGGACCGGTATCGGCGCGGCGGGCGCTGTCACCTTACAAACCATCGCCCAACACCTTCAGGTACTCGGGACTCTCGGAAATTGAGTTGTGCCCCGTACCCGGTATGACCTTCAGCGACGCCACCCCGTTGGCGAAATGCGTGAAGAGCCGCTCGGTGCTGGAACGCGGTATCACTTCGTCGTGCTCAGCCGCGATCAAGAGCGTCGGCACCGTGATGTGGGCGGCGTACTTCCAGGATTCAAAGGTGTCCTTGAGCAACCACTTCACCGGGAAGATGGGGAACTGCCGGGCGGCGAGTTCTAAAACACTGTTGTAGGGCGTGATCAGCACCAGACGCGCCGCCGGGCGTTGGCTGGCGAGGCGCACGGCAACGCCCGAGCCCAGGCTGCGACCGACCACCGTAATGTGTGGATGGGTGGCGTAGACCAGGTCAAACAAGTCCATGGCGTCGCGCGAAATCATCTCCTCGGAGGGCGATCCGGAACTGCCACCGTAGCCTCTGTAGTGAAGCAAGTAGAGGGCGTGATCGGCAAAGGCTTCGGAAAACGAAGGCAGGCTCCGAGAGACGTCCTCGGCATTACCACCGAAATAGATCAACGCATTCGGCCCCTCGTGCGGCCTGACGGAGACCAGCACCTGCGCGTCGGCGACGGACAGCGTGAGCAGCGTTGCCGAGGTGCCGACAGCGCGGGGTTGCGGGAAGTAGATGAGGGCGCGCTGGAACACAAACAACGCAGCACACAGCGCCAGATACACAACGGCGACGATAACGACGATTGACACCAGGATTCGTGGCATTCGGCTAACTTTAGTGGGCGGCATTGACGGCTCTGGCCTGAAGACGGCTATCGCTTGATCGCTGTCAGAGTGTAGTAGACCGATAGCGCGACGCACCGGGAGGGCCCACATGCCCATCGTTGTCAAATGGCACAACGTTCTGCCCTCCGAAAGAGCGGCGTTGAGGCTAATGCCAGTCAGCCGCGACACTCTTTGCAGCTGCCGAGCCCGCGAGGCTGTGGTGAGGGGATTTATCCCCGTTCGGCGGCGAAGCCGTCGTAATCCATTGGACGCGGTGTGGCTGGAAAAACAGGGGCCGCTTCGCAGCCCAACGGGGATAAATCCCCTCACCACAGCCTCGCGGGCTCGGCAGCTGCTACAGATCGCGTTACGGCTTAACTGACTGACATTGGGCTTCGCCTTCCATTTCTGCGTGCTGGTGCTGTTGGAGGTTGCGGTGCTTGTTGTATGTCGAGCAGGGGCGAATTGTCGCCGGTAGCTATGCTGATATGTGGCCAGCCTCGTGCGTCCGGCGCGAGAAGTGCTGTGGACCGTGGCTGACAGCAAAAATGTGGAAGGGCAATTCCATGAGCCACACTGACGGGTACACGCGTCGAAAAATACTCACGCTGGCCGCCGGTGCTTCGGCGGTTTTCACCTTCGATCCGGCTGTTGCAGCATCCACGCCGTCGACGGAAACAGGAGGCAAGAACATGCTGACCCGGGCCATTCCATCCAGCGCCGAACTATTACCGATCGTCGGGCTGGGTACGTATCGCGGTTTTGATGTCGAGCCTTCAAGTCCCGCTTACAAGCAGCTGCCTGCGGTTCTGCGTGCGTTGTTCGAGAAGGGCGGGAAGGTGATCGACAGTTCGCCCATGTACGGTCGCGCCGAACAGACAACCGGTGAGCTGCTGTCGATTCATGAGCCGCGCTCGCCGGCCTTTCTGGCCACCAAGGTGTGGACCCGGGGCCGCGAAGAAGGCATCGCGCAGATGGAACAGTCTTTCAAATTGCTGCAGACCGACCGGATCGACCTGATACAGATTCACAACCTGCTGGACTGGAAAACCCATTTGCCCACGCTGCGCAAATGGAAGGAAGAAGGGCGCATTCGTTACATCGGCATCACCCATTACACGGCGTCGGCGTATGACGAGGTGGAAGCGGTACTCAAGGCCGAGCCGTTGGACTTTTTGCAGATCAACTATGCCCTGGACGATCGCGGCGTCGAGAAACGCATCCTGCCGCTGTGTCGCGAGCGAGGTGTGGCGGTGATCTGCAATCGGCCCTTCGGCGGCGGGGAATTGCTCGCCCGCTTGAAGGACAAACCGTTACCGCGCTGGGCCGCGGATGTGAGGGTCAATAGCTGGGCGCAACTGGCGCTCAAGTTCCTGCTGACGCATTCGGCGGTGACCTGCGTCATCCCCGGCACCGGCAACCCGCGTTACATGGCGGAAAACGCCGGTGCCGGTTTCGGTCCGATGCTGACGGGGGCGCAGCGCGAGCAGTTGATTGACGTGGTGGGGTAGGCGAATTGTCGAGGCCTGTCAGTGTTGTCCGGCGTCTGGCGAAACCGCTCCGGGATGGCTTCAGCAAACGGATAAAACGAAAACCAGGGCCTGGCCTCGTCGATGACCCGCTGGACGGACGGTCTGTTCATCAGCCTGTCGAAATAGGCTTTCAAGTGACCGTAGTCGTCGGGGAACGGCTCAAGAGTACTGGCATAGAACAGGGCCGGGGCGGCAGCGCAATCGGCCAGGCTGAAATCTTCACTGGCCAGCCAGATTCTGGACGCCATCTGGTGGTCGAGCATGCCGTACGCCGTCTGCAGTGTGGAACGTTCTCTGGTCAAATCGCCGTGAGCGTCGCGCAAACGATCAAACACAATCTGTTGCAGCGGCGTCTGGAGATAGTGGTCGCAGACACGGTCCCAAAGACGGACTTCCAGCGCGGTGTCCCAGTCGTTGGGTACGAGTGGATGTTCACCTGGATAAAATTGGTCCAGGTATTCGATGATGATCGTGGTCTCCGCCACGTTGCGCTGGCGAGCGTGGTCGCGGATGACCGGGAACTTGACGAGCGGCCACAGCGCTTTCAGCTCTGCTCTGTCTGCATCGTTGGCGAGATCGATGATCCGCTTTTCGAATTCGACAGCGTTTTCGTAGAGCGCGATGAGCACTTTGTGGCAGAACGACGACAGCGGATGGTAGTAAAGAGTCAGCGACATCTCTCAGCTCCTCGACAGGCAGGTGACCCCCATCATCATAGTCGCCATCCGGGACTGTTAAGCGCGCGGTGCTAGACTTTCAGGGTGGGATGGATGATCGATCAACCTGATCCGGCGGTGCGAGGACGAGAACGCTGGAGGTATGACATGACGACTCAATCGCTGGCTAAAGAACACATCAACGTGGTGGTCCGCAATTACGTAGAAGGCATGGTGTTCGCCGATGAAGCCTTGTTGCGACAGGCCTTTCATCCTTCTTGCCGCATCATTGGCCATTACGAAGAAAAGCTTGAATGGGCTTCTCTGGAGGAATTTATCAGCGCGATCAAGGCCGAGGGGCCGGCAGCCAAAGAGGTCAAGCCGTTTTGGGAAGTACTCAGTGTCGATGTCACGGGTGATGCCGCCGCGGTAAAAGTCACTGATGATTATCTCGGCATGCGATTTACTGATTACCTGTCGTTACTGAACATCAATTATCGCTGGATGATTGTGAACAAGCTGTATTACTTGAACGAATAGAGCGCGAGTGCCTGGGAGCCCAAGGCTCCCAGGCAGCTTGATGCGATCAGCGCCGATCCAGCCATACCGTTTGGGCATTGCAGAATTCGCGCACACCGAAATGCGAGAGCTCACGGCCAAACCCGCTTTTCTTCACACCGCCGAAGGTGACACGTGGGTCGGATGCGCAATAGCCATTAATAAACACGCCACCGGTTTCCAGTTCACCAGCCATCTGTTCGGCAAGCTCGACGTTGCGTGTGTAAATGGTTGAAGCGAGACCGAACTCACTGTCATTCGCCAGTGCCAGAGCATGCGCTGCATCGCGCGCCGTGATGATCGAGGCCACCGGGCCAAACAGTTCCTGTTTGAACGAGGTCATCTGGTCGGTGACATTAGCGAAGACAGTAGGCTCGTAGAAGTTACCCGGGCCTTCAGCTTTCTTGCCGCCCAGCAGCAACGTCGCGCCTTCTTCCAGGGTGTCGCGCACCTGTTGATCCAGTTCATCACGCAGATCAAAGCGGGCCATCGGGCCGATGTAGGTGTCGGCGGCCAGTGGATCGCCGACCACCAGTTTTTGCGTGGCTTCGACGAACTTGCGCGTGAATTCCTCGACGATGCCTTGCTCGACGATCAAGCGTTTGGCGGCTGCGCAGACTTGCCCGGTGTTCTGGTAGCGGCCAATCACGGCGGCTTTGACCGCTTCGTCGAGGTCGGCATCGTTAAGGACGATGAACGGATCTGAACCGCCCAATTCCAGCACGCACTTCTTCAACGCCGCGCCGGCTTGAGCGCCGATGGCCATGCCGGCTCGCACGCTGCCAGTGAGGGTGACGGCCGCGATGCGTGGATCGGCAATCGCGGTGGAGACGCCGTCCGGCGTGACATTGATGAGTTCGAAGACACCTTCGGGAAAGTCGGCGTGCTTGAAGGCCTCCCGCAACAGATAAGCGCTGCCCATCACGTTGGGCGCATGTTTGAGCACGTAGGTGTTGCCGGCGATCAACGCTGGAACGGCGCCGCGCAGGACCTGCCAGATCGGGAAGTTCCACGGCATTACCGCGAGAATCGGGCCGAGCGGGCGATATTCAATGCGCGCTTTTCCACCTTCAACCAGCGTCGGTTCAGCGTTCAGCATCGCGGGGCCGTGTTCGGCGTACCACTCGCAGAGTTGCGCGCACTTTTCGATTTCGCCGCGCGCCTGAGTGATCGGCTTGCCCATTTCCAGGGTGATCATGTTCGCCATCGCGGCGGCGTTGTCGCGCAATGCCCGAGCCAGGGCGATCAACAAGTGCGAGCGTTGATCAACGGGTTTGCTGCGCCAGACGCGGAACCCGGCAGCGGCGCGGGTAAGGGCGGCGTCCAGTGCCGATGCGGATTCGAAAGGGTAGTGACCGATCTGCTCGCCGTTGGCGGGGTTGATCGAAATGGCATGGGTGAGGCTGGAAACTTGAGTCATGGCACCGTCCTGCGAGGTGGGGATGCGCTCAGGTTACGGTGGCATTTGTTTTCTGGAAACTGAATAATACTGAGCATATCGTTCACGTTTGGAGAATGACTTGGATCTGGTTCAGCTGGAAATTTTCAAAGCCGTCGCCGAACACGGCAGCATCAGCGCGGCCGCTCAGCACATCCATCGGGTGCCCTCGAACCTGACGACGCGGATCAAGCAGCTGGAGCTGGATCTGGGCGTGGACCTGTTTATCCGCGAGAAGAGTCGCCTGCGCCTGTCGCCGGCCGGCTGGAGTTTCCTGGACTATGCCCGGCGTATTCTCGACCTGGTCCAGGAGGCCCGCGCGACGGTGGCGGGCGAAGAACCACAAGGATCGTTTCCCTTGGGATCACTGGAGAGTACGGCGGCGGTGCGTATCCCTGAGCTGCTGGCCGCGTATAACCAGAAGCACGCCAAGGTCGAGCTGGACCTGTCCACCGGACCTTCGGGGACCATGATCGACGGGGTGTTGTCTGGCCGATTAGCGGCAGCGTTTGTCGATGGACCGGTGCTGCATCCGGCATTGGAAGGCGTGCCGGTATTTGAGGAGGAGATGGTGGTGATCGCACCGCTCAACCATTCCCCCATCCATCGTGCGCGGGATGTTAATGGCGAAAACATCTATGCCTTCCGCTCCAATTGTTCCTACCGACACCACTTCGAAAGCTGGTTCGCCAAGGACGCGGCGGTGCCCGGCAAGATTTTCGAAATGGAGTCCTATCACGGCATGCTGGCGTGCGTCAGCGCCGGCGCAGGTCTGGCACTGATGCCCCGCAGCATGCTCAACAGCATGCCCGGATGCACCACGGTGAGCATCTGGCCGCTATCGGAATCGTTCCGCTATTTGCGCACCTGGCTGGTGTGGCGCCGGGGGACGGTGTCGCAAAGTCTGACCATGTTTGTGCGCTTGCTTGAGGAGCGCGGGGTGGTGCGGGATGAAGTGGCGCGCTAGTTCGCGCGCTTGAGAATGTCCAGATCGGTGTGCCGACTCATTCCCCGGCTTTCGTCGACTTGATCAGATTGTTGCGCAGCTTCACGACCGCTTTTTGCAGGATCGTGAATTCGTCGAACGTCAGGCCCGTCGCGTCGGCGAGGCCCATTTCCGGTTGGCTTTCGCGCAGCTGTCGACCGTTCTTCGTCAGGCTGATCCGTACCTGGCGCTCGTCCTCGGGATCGCGCTGCCTTTGCAAAAAGCCCATCGCTTCCAGTTTCTTCAGAATCGGGGTCAGTGTGTTCGATTCCAGAAACAGCTTCTCGCCCAGGCTGCCGACGGTCTGATTGTCTTCCTCCCAGAGCGCGACGATGGTGATGTATTGCGTATAGGTCAGCCCAAGCTGCTCGAGTATCGGCTTGTAAGCCTTGCCGAAGGCCAGGTTCGTGGAATAGACCGCAAAACACAGGAATTCGGAGAGCTTCAGGTCGGCGGGGGCGGCGTTATCGGTGGGTTTCATGTGCATCCTCGTTGGCCAAAGAGTGATGGCTCGCAAAAAGTAAAATATACCTCGTATGCGATTGTGTCGGAACGACTCTAACTGACGGTGGCGACCGGTTCGACGGCGAAAGTCGAACCGGTCGTACGGTGCATCATGCGGTCAGGGCGTTGATGACCACGTCGATATTGCCTCGCGTCGCCTTCGAGTACGGGCAGATTTGATCGGCGGCGTGCGCCAGCTCTGTCGCGACTTCTTGCGTCAAGCCTGGCACGCGAAGACTCAGCCGGGCCTGGAGGAAGTAGGCCGGACCGGTCTGGCCCAGATCGACCTCAATATCAATGGCCAGATTGGGCGGCAGTGTCACCTTCATATTTTTCGCCGCCAGCTCGACGGCTGCGGTGTAGCAGGCCGACCATGCGCCGGCGAACAGTTGCTCTGCGGTGGGGTGCGGCACAATGGCAGCGAACTCGTGTGCCAGTTTCGGGTTTCCAGGCGACGAGAGCTGGATGTCGAGGCCGCGCGAAGAGTTGCCGGCGGCGCTGAACGTCGTATGGGTTTTGCCTGTCGCCAGGACTTTTTCGATCTTGTTCATGGATGAGTCCTCATCGTTATGTTGGATTTGTTATTCGTATGCGCTTAAAGCGCATACGATATATTTGGCGTATCGACCCTGCCGATCGATAGCAACGCCGCGCGGTGCGTCAAGCCGTGAGGACGTTCAGGGCCACGTCAATGTTACCCCGCGTCGCTTTCGAGTACGGGCAGATTTGATGGGCGGTGTGCGCCAGTGTCGTCGCGATATCGTGCGACAAACCCGGCACGCGCAGGGTCAATCGAGCCTGAAGGAAGTAGGCCGGACCGGTCTGACCCAGATCGACTTCGATGTCGACGGACAGATCCGACGGCAGCACCACGTTCATTTCTCCGGCCACCAGCCCGACGGCGGCGGTGTAGCAGGCCGACCATGCGCCAGCGAACAGTTGCTCGGCAGTCGGGTGCGGCTGGGTGGCTGCGAACACGTGTGCTGGCTTGGTGTTGCCAGGCGACGACAGGGTGATGTCGAGGCTGCCGTCATGGCCGCGCGAGGTGTTGCCAGCGTCGCTGACGGTGGTGTGGGTTTTGCCGGTGGCCAGTACTTTTTCAATCTTGCTCATGATGATTTCCTGAATCTCTATTGTTTTCGTATGCGCTTATATCGCATGCGACATATTTGATGGATTAAAGCGATCTTCACGCCGTCAGGACGTTCACCGCCACGTCGATGTTGCCCAGCGTCGCTTTCGAGTACGGGCAGAGTTCGTGTGCGGCGTGCGCCAGTTCGGTTGCGACGTCGTGTGCCACGCCCGGCAAGCGGACAAAGAATCGAGCCTGAAGGAAATAAGCCTGACCGGTCTGACCCAGATCGACCTCGATGTCGACAGACACATCGGCCGGCAGCACCACTTTTTTCGCCTTGGCTATGTGTTCGATGGCGGAGATGTAGCAGGCCGACCATGCACCGGCGAACAGTTGCTCGGCGGTCGGGTGCGCTTGGGTGGCTGCGAACACGTGGGCCGGTTTGGCGTCACCTGGTGACGACAGCTCGATGTCGAGGTTGCCGTGGGCACGGGTCGCGTCGCTGAACGTGGTGTGGGTTTTGCCGGTGACCAGTACTTTTTCGATCTTGCTCATGGAATAAATCCTCAACGTTTCAATAAGTGGTATTTGTATGTCGTATACGTTTATATCGTATGCGATGCAAGTAATATTCGCGCAGAGCTCAACCAGTGTCAAGGGGTGGTGTGACGTCCACCCGACGAATGGTCGGGTTGCCGGGATATGCCGAATTCGTCGTCGACCGGGCCTAAAGCGATCAAGCCGTGTCGTCTGGAATGGGCCAGTCTGGACGGTCTGTCCAAGGAGTTGATGATGAAACGACTGTCCCTGGCCGAAGCTCGCGAGCTGGCCGAATCGATCTTGCTGCACAACGGTTTCAACCTTGCCCACGCTCAGGCGGTGGCCGCCACGGTGATTGCCGGCGAGCGCGATGGCTGCGCCTCCCACGGTCTGTACCGGGTACTGGGTTGTGTGAATTCGCTCAGGGCCGGCAAGGTGGTGGCCGATGCCGAGCCACGGGTGATCGACCAGGCCTCTTCGATCGTGCGGGTCGATGCGGCGGGTGGTTTCTCCCAGTTGGCGTTCCAGGCGGGTCTGCCATTACTGGAGGAGAAAACCCGGGCAAACGGAATTGCGGCCTTGGCGATCAATCGCTGTGTGCATTTTTCCGCCCTGTGGGTCGAGATCGAGCAGCTGACCGCTGCCGGCCTGGTGGCGCTGGCCTGTAATCCCAGCCATGCCTGGGTCGCGCCGGCGGGGGGCAGTCAACCGGTGTTCGGGACTAATCCCATCGCATTCGGCTGGCCGCGTTCGGGTAACGATCCGTTTGTGTTCGACTTCGCCACCAGTGCGATTGCCCGTGGCGAGATCGAGTTGCATCGGCGTGCCGGCAAAGCGATTCCTGAAGGTTGGGGCGTCGATGCAGATGGGCAGCCGAGTACCGATGCGAACGTGGTACTCGATGCCGGCGCGATGCTGACGTTCGGTGGGCACAAGGGCTCGGCGCTGGCCGCCATGGTGGAGTTGATTGCCGGGCCGTTGATCGGTGACCTGACCAGTGCTGAATCGCTGGCCTACGACGCAGGCAGCAAGTCGTCGCCGTACCACGGCGAGCTGATCATCGCCCTCGATCCGCGGCGCTTTCTCGGCGAGGCCACCGAGCAGCACCTGGCCCGTGCCGAAGTCATGTTCCAGAGCATACAAGGGCAGGGCGCACGCTTGCCGTCGCAACGGCGGTACGAGGCGCGAGCGCGCAGTTTGGTGGAGGGCGTGCAGATTCCCGAAGCTTTGTACAACGACTTGAAGGCACTGCTGGGCTGAGTGAAAGCCGGACCTGTGGGAGCGAGCTTGCTCCGGGCGGCGTTCCGACGATGAGGCCATCAGATTCAACATTTTCGTTGACTGACATGCCGCTATCGCGAGCAGGCTCGCTCCCACAGTAGGTTGCTGAGTGTTTTTTAAACCGGTTGGCGATGGCTGTTGCCATCGACCAGACGGGCAATGCCCAGCGGATTGGCGTTTTTTAGCGCCTCGGGCAAGAGCACATCCGGGCAGTTCTGGTAGCACACCGGGCGCAGGAAACGCTCGATGGCCAGGCTGCCGACCGAGGTGCCACGCGCATCGGAGGTGGCCGGGTAGGGCCCGCCATGCACCATTGCATCGCAGACTTCGACCCCGGTCGGGTAGCCATTGAACAGTACCCGGCCGACTTTCTGTTCAAGCAGCGGCAGCAGTTCGCTATGGGTTTGCAGGTCTCCGGCTTCGGCAATCAAGGTGGCCGTGAGTTGACCGTGCAAGTTGTGTAATGCCCGTTGCAGTTCGGCCTTGTCGGCCACTTCCACCAGCACCGTGGTCGGCCCGAAGACCTCTTCCTGCAGCAGCGGGTCGCCGTTGAGCAGCAGGCTGACGTCGGCCTTGAACAGCTGTGGCTGGGCCTGTTTGCCCTGTTGTTCGCGGCCGGCCAGGTGGCGGATGTGCGGATGCGCGCGCAGCGCCTGCACACCCTTGGCGTAGCTGGTTAACGTGCCAGCGTTGAGCATGGTTTGCCCCGGTTGCTCGGCCATTACCGCGCTGAGCGATTCAATAAATGCGCTGAACTCGGGGGCGCTAATGCCGATCACCAATCCGGGGTTGGTGCAGAACTGGCCGCAGCCGAGCACCACGGACGCGGCGAGTTCGCTGGCGATTTTCTCGCCCCTCAGTTGCAGGGCTTCGGGCAGTACCAGCACTGGATTGATGCTGCTCATTTCGGCGAACACCGGAATCGGCTGAGGCCGTGCGGCGGCCATGTCGCAGAGGGCGCGACCGCCCTTGAGCGAGCCGGTGAAACCGACCGCCTGAATCGCCGGATGCTTGACCAGCGCTTCGCCGACACCCGCGCCGTAGATCATATTGAACACGCCCTTGGGCATGCCGGTTTGCTCGGCGGCGCGGATGATCGCGTCGGCCACGAGTTCGGCAGTCGCCATATGCCCGCTGTGAGCCTTGAACACCACCGGGCATCCGGCGGCCAGGGCGGCAGCGGTGTCGCCACCGGCGGTGGAGAACGCCAGCGGGAAATTGCTCGCGCCAAACACCGCGACCGGGCCAACGCCGATCCGGTACTGGCGCAGATCGACCCGAGGCAGCGGCTGACGGTCGGGCAAGGCGCGGTCGATGCGCGCGCCATAGAAATCGCCACGGCGCAGGACTTGGGCAAACAGGCGCATCTGGCCGCTGGTACGGCCGCGCTCGCCCTGAATGCGTCCGGTTGGCAGCGCCGTCTCGCGGGTGACCAGGGCAACGAACTCATCGTCCAGCGCATCCAGTTGCGCGGCGATGGCCTCGAGAAATTCCGCGCGGCGGCTCGCTGGTAAGTTGCGGAAGGCTGGGTAGGCTGCCGCGGCGGCTTGGGCAGCGGCGTCCACTTCCTCAATGGTGGCTTGCATGAACGAATAGGGCAGCGCTTCACCGGTGCTCGCGTCATGGCTTTGCACGGAGATGTTGCCGGAGGCACTGCGCGCACCGCCGATATAGTTGTGGCCGATGATGTGGGGCATGAAAAAACTCCTGTCGAAATGTGAGGCCAAATACGTTGCCAGCCCGCAGCGTATGACCCGTAGCAGCTGCCGAAGGCTGCGTTCGGTGCGGGCCGCGTACGGACGAAGCCGTCGTAAAACCATGCAACGCGGTGTCTCAGTCACACCGTGTCGCCAGTATTGACGACCGCTACGCGCTCGAACGCAGCCTGCGGCAGCTGCTACAGGTTGCGTATTGAGGTCAAGCCAGAGAATCACCCCGGCGTGCAGTGGCCGGTTCGGCGGTGCCCAAGGCAGCGATCCGCGCAGCGGATTCGGCATCCACCACATGCAGCGACTTACCCCGGGTTTCTCGAGTCAAACCGACGGCGATGATGGAGATCAGCGCGGCGCCGACCAGGTACCAGGCGATCGGTGTCGAGCTGTGGTACTTGTTGAGCAGGGTGAGGGCAATCAGCGGCGCCAACGAGCCGGCAAAGATCGGTGCCACCTGGTAACACAGGGACAACGCGGTGTAGCGCACGTGGGTCGGGAACATTTCGGCCATCAGCGCCGAGTAGGGCGCGTAGGTCATCGACTCGATCGCCAGGCCCAGAGTGATTGCCCCGATGATCAGCCAGTTGTTGCCGGTGTCCATCATCGGGAAGCCGATGAAGCCCCAGAACGCGGTGAGGATTGCACCCGTCAGGTACACCGGTTTGCGCCCGACCAGGTCGGACAGATAACCCATCAGCGGGATCATGAAGAAGTGCAGCAGGTGCGCGCCGAACATCAGAAACAGAATCTCTGAGGTGTCCTTGTGCACCACCAGCTTCAGGTAGGTAATCGAAAAGGTCACGACGGTGTAGTAGAGAATGTTCTCGGCAAACCGCGCGCCGATACCGACCAGCACCGCACGCCAGTGATGACGCAGCACTTCAACCACGCCCAATTGTTGTTGCTTGTTTTGCGCCTGACGGGCCTGGGCTTCCTTGAAGATCGGCGCGTCATCGACGCTGGTGCGAATCCAGTAGCCGATCAGCACCACCACCGCCGAGAACCAGAACGCTACACGCCAGCCCCAGGCGAGGAATTGCTGCTCCGACAGGTTCGACGACAACAGCAGCAACGCGACGGTCGCCACCAGGTTACCGGCCGGCACACCGGCTTGCGGCCAACTGGCCCAGAAGCCTCGGCGATTGTCCGGGCAGTGTTCGGACACCAGCAGAATCGCACCGCCCCATTCACCGCCGAAAGCGAAGCCCTGGATCAGCCGCAGCAGTACCAGTAACACGGGCGCGGCGTAGCCGATCTGGTCGAAACCGGGCAGGCAACCCATCAGGAAGGTGGTGATGCCGACCACCACCAGGCTCAATTGCAGCAGGCGTTTGCGGCCGAATTTGTCACCGTAGTGACCGAACACCAGACCACCCAACGGGCGGGCGAGGAAGCCGACCGCGTACAGGGCGAAGGCGGCGAGGATGCCATCGATCGGGCTGTCGGTCTGGCGAAAAAACAGCTGGCCGAAGACCAGTGCCGAGGCGGTGCCGTAGAGGAAGAATTCATACCATTCGGCGACGGTGCCGGCCATGGCGGCGGCCACGACACGTTTGAGTCCCGAAGGTGTGGTTGCGCGGGAGGTGCTGTGAGGATTGGGCATGCTGACGTTTCCTGTAGAGGCGCAAAAACAGGTAGCCGGGCCGGGTCCGCAAGGGGCCCGCCCGGCAATCACTCAGAGACCGACGTCCGGCAGTTCCGGACGATTGGCCAGGGCCTTGGCCATGATCTGCTCGACGAAAACCCGATCGGCTTCCGGCAGGGCCAGGCGTGGCGGACGGGTCAGGGCGCTGCCGCGACCGGCGATGGCTTCGCACAGCTTGATGCACTGCACCAGGTCGGCACGGGCATCGAGGTGCAGGATCGGCATCAGCCATTCGTAGATCGGCATGGCTTCGGCGAAGCGACCGGCCTTGGCCAGGCGGAAGATGGTTTCGCCTTCTTTCGGGAACACGTTGGACATGCCCGAGACCCAGCCTTCGGCACCCACCGCGATACTTTCCAACACCACGTCATCGAGGCCGGCGAACAGCACAAAACGGTCACCCACTTCATTGCGCACGTCGATGAAACGACGGGTGTCGCCGGAGGAATCCTTGAAGCACACCACGTTGTCGCAGTCGGCCAGGGAAATCAGGATGTCCGGGGTGACGTCGTTTTTGTAGATCGGCGGGTTGTTGTAAACCATCAGCGGTACGTCGGCGTTTTTCGCCACGTAGCGGTAGTGCTCGGCGGTCTCGAACGGCTTGGAGCCGTAGACCAGCGCCGGCATCAGCATGACCCCGTCGACGCCAACCCGGCGCACGGCGTTGGCGACCTTGGCCGCTTGCACGCTGGTGAATTCGGCCACACCGCAGATCACCGGCACGCGGCCTCGGGAAGCGTCGACTGCAACTTCAGTCACGGCGATTTTTTCTTCGGCGGTCAGCGAGGTGTTTTCCCCCACCGAACCGCACACCACCAGGCCCGACACGCCGTCACGGATCACGTTGGAAATCACCTGGTGGGTTTTTTCCAGGTTGATGGTGAAGTCGTCGTTGAATTGAGTGGTCACCGCGGGGAAGACGCCACTCCAGTTAATGCGCTTGCTCATTGTTGCCTCCAGTTCATTTATTGTATTTCGTATACGATATTGCAAGTGAAAAGACTCGGCCAGTACTTTTTTCAGTTACGAAGGGTTTTTTACTAGCCGTTTGTCAGGGTTTTTGGTGAGGGCTTGTAAGGCAGTGCTTAGGCCCCAGGCCAGGTGTCAGAGAGTCGATAGCCTTGTGGCCACGGATCACTCGGATCGAGCAGCAATTGGTGGGTGCCGGTGATCCAGGCCCGGCCGGAAATGCACGGGTAAATCGCCGGGCGTCCGGCCACTTCCGTCAGCGAATCGATGCGGCAGTGGAACTCGGAACCGATGATCGAACGGCCGATAAAACGTTCGCCGACCTGCATCAAGCCCTTGGCCTGCAGCACCGCCATACGCGCCGAGCAGCCGGTGCCGGTGGGCGAACGGTCGATCTTGCCGGGTTGAATCACCACCGCATTGGCACCGGTGGCGATGCCATTTTCATAGACGAGGGGCGCAGCGATCTGGCAGAAGGAAATGTGCGACCACTCAGGGTTCAGCGGATGGACGAAGCCCAGTTGTTCATTGGCGGCTCGGGTGATTTTCAGCCCGACCTCAACCAACTCGGCCGCCTCATCAGGGCGAATGGAAAAGCCCAGGCGTTTGGCGTCGGCGATTACAAAACTGTCGCCGCCGTACGCGGTATCGACCTGCAACGAGCCGAGGCCTTCGACTTCGATCCAGGCGTCGAGGCGGTCAGCGAAGGAGGGCACGTTTTTGATTTCCACCCGTTCGACCTTGCCGTCCCGGCAGTCGGCCACCGCTTCGATCAGCCCGCCTGGGGCTTCGAGCACCAGCCGGGTTTGCGGTTCGGTCATCGGCAGGATGCCGCTGTCGAGCAACACGGTGGCCACGCACAGTGAGTTGGAACCGGACATCGGTGGGGTGTCGGCCGGTTCCATGATGATCCAGGCCATTTGCGCCCGAGGATCCTTGGCCGGCACCAGCAGGTTGACGTGGCGGAACACGCCGCCGCGCGGTTCGTTGAGCACGAAGTTGCGCAGGGTCTGGTCCTTGGCAATCCAGCGCGACTGTTCCCACACGGTGGCCCCGGGCGGTGTCGCGACGCCGCCGACGATCACGTCGCCGACTTCGCCTTCAGCGTGGCAGCTGACTACATGGATGACTTTCGATGAGCGCATGGTTTGCTCCTTGTTTTGTCTGGTTGGGCCCCTTCGCGAGCAGGCTCGCTCCCACATTTGACCGAGTTCTTCCAGAAGAAATGCGAACAGTGTGGGAGCGAGCCTGCTCGCGAAGGGGCCATCAGCTATTTCACCGATTTCAGGAAAGCCGCGGTTTCCGCGTGCACCGGGTTGCCGATGACCTGGTCGGGCGAGCCGATCTCGTGCACCAGGCCATTGCGAAAGAACGCCACGCGGTCGGACACATCGCGGGCGAAGCGGATTTCGTGGGTCACCAGGACCATGGTCATGCCGTCTTCGGCGAGCATGCGCATGGTGTCGAGTACCTCGCCCACCAGCTGCGGGTCGAGGGCCGAAGTGGCTTCGTCGAACAGCATGTAATCCGGCGACATGGCCAGGGCGCGGGCGATGGCCATGCGCTGTTGCTGGCCGCCGGAGAGCTTGCCGGGAAAGGCTTTGAGCTTGTCGCCCAGACCGACGTGGGTCAGTTGTTTCACCGCCAGTTCCTCGGCTTGCGCCTTGCTCTTGCCCAGCACTTTGCGCGGCGCCAGCATCACGTTTTCCAGCACGGTCAGGTGCGGGAACGCGTTCCATTGCTGGAAGACGATGCCGATCTTCTGCCGCAGGCGGTTGAGGTCCGTGGCGCTGTGATGGACCTCGACACCGTCGACCCGGATGTTGCCTTTCTGGATCGGCTCCAGGCCGTTGATGCACATCAACAGGGTCGATTTGCCCGAGCCCGAGCCGCCGATGATCGACACCACCTCGCCCTTGTTCACCGTCAGGTTGACGCCCTTGACCACTTCGAGGTTGCCGAAGGATTTGTGTACGTTGTCGATCTCAATCATTTTCTTGCCACCTTCTTTCCAGACGAGCGCCCAGGCGAGCGACCACCAGGCTCATGACGTAGTAGATGAGGCCCGCGATGCACAGCACCAGCAACGGTTCCTGAATGCGGGTCACGATGGTTTGCGAGGCGCGCAGCAGTTCGACGATGCCGATCCACATCACCAGCGCGGTGTCTTTCATCACGCTGAGCACCAGGTTCAGCCAGCCGGGAAAGGCCACCCGGGTGGCCATCGGCAGAACGATCCAGCGCAGGTCCTGGAGGAAACTCAGTCCCAGTGAACGACTGGCCCGGCGCACGGTAAACGGCACCGATAGCACGCCGCTGCGCACGATCTCGGTGAAGTACGCGGCGGCATAGACGCCGAGCACAATGCAACCGACGCTGAAGGCGCTGATGTTTAAACCGACGATGCTTTTCAGCGAGTTGAACAACACAAACTGGATCAGCAACGGCACGCTGCGAAACACGTCCAGCACCCAGGCCAGTGGCAGGCTGGCGCGTGGCAACAGCGCCCGCAGCAAGCCGAACAGCAGCCCGGCGAAGGAGCCGAGGATGATCGACCAGAATGTGAGTTTCAGAGTGACCCAGGCGCCATCAAGCAAGAACAACAGGTCATTCCAGGAAAAACTGGTGGTCAACATGGTCACCTCCTCAGTAACGGAACAGCCGCCAGGCCATCAGCCGGGCGACGGCGACGATCGCCTTGGCGATCAAGTAATACAGCGCCGCTGCGATGGCGAAATATTCGAAGGTGCGGAACGTCTTGACGTTGTAATCCTGAGTCACGCCGGTGAGGTCATTGTTCAGCCCGACGATCACCCCCAGCGACGTCATCAAGACCGCCCAGACCATCTGGTTACTCAACGGGTAGAACACGATTCG
The DNA here is from genome assembly GCF_054897985.1 of Pseudomonas sp. LB3P25. Taxonomy (NCBI): domain Bacteria; kingdom Pseudomonadati; phylum Pseudomonadota; class Gammaproteobacteria; order Pseudomonadales; family Pseudomonadaceae; genus Pseudomonas; species Pseudomonas sp. LB3P25. Next base: position 2,866,831 of record NZ_CM142711.1, read on the forward strand.
CAGCAACTGCGGGACGATGATCATCCGGTAAGCCTGAAAGGCACTCATGCCCAGCGAACGCGCGGCGCGCACTTGTGTGCCGGGCACAGCCTTGAGGCCACCGCGAAAGTTTTCCGCCAGGTAACCGGCGTTGTTGAAGGTGATCCCGGCCAGCAGCGCGAACCATGAGCTGACATGCAAATCCAGCGAGCCAAGGCCGAAGTAGAGGACGTAGATCTGGAACAGCGACGGGGTGTTGCGGGCGATCGACACCCAGCCATTGCCGATGCCGCGCAACAACGGCTGTTTGGTTTCGCGCATCACCGTCAGGGCCAGGGCGATCAGCACGCCGAAGATCATCGACAGTGCAGCGGTCTCGAAGGTGACCCAGGCGCCGGCCAGCATGTCCGGCAGGGCGCGCAGGGTTGCGCGCCATTGGAAGGTGTAATCAAACATGCGCGTGGCGCTCCAGAGAGGCGGCCGATTGCAGCCAGGCCGGCAAACGACCGCTGGCCGTGGCGTTGCAGGCGGCGTAGACACATTCGGCGAGGTTGGCGAAGTGCACCTTGCGGCCTACCAGGCCGGGTGCGTAATGGGCGTACTTGCCCGAGTTGGTCATCAAGGTTTTGGCGGCCAGCGGGATCACCGGTTCGCCGAGCATGCACCAGCAGGTGTCGGTGACCAGGGTCGCGCCGAAGGCTTCGATCACGGCGATATGCCCGGCCGTGCGAGCCTGTTCCAGCACCGCGCGACCGCAGGTGATGGCAAGCACCACCTCGGGGTGTTTGTGCCGACCTCGACACAGCCGCGCCAGATGCGCGAATTCGCTGAGGGAGAAATGCGGGTTGCCCAGCGAGACCACATCTACTCGACTGTCGCGGGCACTGTTGAGTTCGCGCCAGCTGAGCAGCAAATCCTTCAGGCGGATTTTTTCCACCGGCACGGGGACATTCGCCTCCAGCACCTGCGTCGGGTCGAGTGCTTCCGGGGTCACTCCGGCGATATGAAACAGCGGCGCGGCGGAGGTGGTGGCGAAAGCCGCACCGAACGCTTTCAGGTCATCCAGGCTCGGCTTGCTGTGTTCCAGTCCCAGCACCAGCGGAATCCGGCTGCCGGCCAGGGCACCTATGTGGTAACCAAGCAGCGGGTAGAAGGCATCGTCCAGCTCGCCCAAATCCGGCAATTCGATTTGCAGTCTCGCTTTACGTTGCGCGTCCAGATGGCAGCCAATCAACGGCGCGCGGCCGGTCAGGGCGATGCAGATATCCAGGTAGTCCGGGTATTTCAGGGTGCGTGCGCCGAGCACGCTGTTGGCATACACCACGGCGTTGGATTCGGCCCAGACGATTTGCTCACCAGCCTTCGGTGCGCTGTCGAGCAAATAGGGTGCGCAAGTGAAACTGAGCTGCGCGCCCATCGCCATATAGGCATCGCCCAAGGCACTGGCCGGTACGCCGAGTGCCGGATCGATGCCCAACTCGCGCCAACGGCGCTGGTCGACGGAAATCGAATTGAGCGTGGTCGGCACCCGTACTTTGGCTCCCCACTGCACCAGTTGTTCAGCGAAGCGCAAGCTCGCAGGTCCGGTATAAATGCAGCCGTCGATGTGGGCCTGGGTGACATTCACCAGGTGGCGGGCACCTTGCAGCTCGGCCATGCGCAAGACGATCTGCATGGCGACCTGGGCGGCCTTGCCATGCTCGCCGTCGAGCAGCGCCTGATCGTGTTCGGTGAGTTCGATAGAGGCGCTTGCTTCTGTTGTGTGCGATGGGCTGTCGAGTATCTGCCAGGCATCACCCGGCACGTGTTCGAACGCCGTCACCGAGGAATCTTCGACCCGAGCAAAGGCCTTGCCGCGCAAGGCGGCGAAGGCCTCCCGGCCGATGCACAGCACCGGCAGGGAACGCTCGAAAATGGTCTGTGCCACGAGCACGCCCAAGGTCAGGATCTCATCGGGTTCGGCCAGTACCAGTGCGGCCGGCGCATGACCGTTGCTGATCAGTTCCATCAGCACACTGCTGCCGGTGCACGAGCCGCGGCCGCTGGGAATGGCCAGCACCCGGCCGGCCAGGCATTCGCCGCTGAGCGGGTGGTGACGGTCGATGACCTCGCCGCTGTACGGATCGACCCCGCCCCAGAAACTCAGCCCGACATCGGCAAACAGCAGGGCGCCTTGTGCGGCGCCGGCGACCAGGCTGCGACCGGTCAGAGAGGTTGGCCTAGGCATGCCGGACACCTCAGTAATAGACCTTGGGCACGGTCAGGTCGGTGGGTGAAATCTCGGTACCGACCCATTTGGTGAACAGCTCGTTGTAGCGGCCGCTGCGCACCTGCTGGTTGACGAACAGGTTGAGGTAGTTGAGCAGGCCATACTCGTTGCGCTTGGCGCCCAGGGACACGTAGTCGATGGTGTACGGCGCGTTACCGGCGATTTTCAGGTTCTTGTATTTGCCCGACTTGATCGTGGCGGCGGCCACGGTGTTGGTGACCACGGTGGCGTCGATGTGGCCCTGGGCGACTGCCAGCAGCGTGTCGTTCTGCGACTGATAGGCGCGGAAGGTGCCGGTGCCCCAGTTCTTCACGTCTTTTTCCAGGGCGATGGCTTCATAGGTGCCGCTGGTGTTGCCCAGGGCTTTGCCTTTGATATCGGCGAAGCTGTTGATGCCGGTGTTGTCGCGGGTCAGCACCACCATCTGGAAGGCGAAGTACGGCACGGTGAGGCCGACGGTCTTGGCCCGTTCAAGGGTGTCGGAGGTGGACGCTACGATCACGTCCGCACGCCCGGAGACCAGTGCCGGAATTCGATCGGGGAAGGGCGTTTCAACCACTTCGGCGTCGACCCCGAGGATTTTCGCCAGGTCGCGGCAATAGTCCACGTCGAAACCGGCCGGGTTGTTACCTTCATCGCGAAAACCCATGGGCGGGAAGTCCAGGGTCACGGCGCAGCGCAGCTTGCCCGAACCAATAATGTCGTCGAGCTTGTCGGCTTGGGCGGTGGCGATAAAGGAAGTACTGAGAACAGCGCTGAGGGCTACGGCAAATGCGGGGTTTTTCATAGAGGCCTCGTTGTCGGAAAGTGCTGTTGGATATCGTATTGTGAATTTCGTATACGATATGTGATTAGCAATGAGCGTGCCTGTTTCCGAACTGAGGCGAGAATTATTCGCCAAGCCTTGAGCTAAAGGTCTTACAAGATTGTGGGAGCGGGGCGTAGGAGAAGAACGCCTCGGCGGGCCGTATCAGGCGGTGTTACAGAAGGGAGCAGTGGGAACGCCGGGCGCCCCTTAAAGGAACACTCGCCCGGGTTCAGCGACGGCTTTCGCGATACTGACTCGGCGCCAGACTGGTCAAGGCGCGGAACTGCCGGCTGAACGCGCTGTGGTCGGTGTAACCGCAGCGCAGGGCGATCTCGGTGATGGGCAGGTCAGTGTGCAGCAACAGTCGGGAGCCTTCTTCCAGGCGCGCCTTGTGAATCATCTGCCGTGGGGTGAGCTGGAACACCCGTTTGCAATGGCGCTCCAGTTGCGCCACGGAAAACCCGGCGATCGCGGTCAGTTCGGCAAGGCTGATAGGGCGGGCGAAATGGCTGCGGATATGCGCGTCCACCGCCGCGAGTTTCTGGAACGCAGGATGACTGGACTGTGGCGTTTGCAGGTCGCGGGAGATGCCGGCCAGGCCGACGATCTGACCTTGCAGGTCGCGCAGCGCGAGTTTGTGGGTCAGGCACCAGACCGGCTGGTTACCGTAATACAGGTGCAGTTCGAGTTGGTCGGCCAGTTCGCGGCCGGTGGACAGCACCCGCCGATCCTGCTCGGTGTACAGCGGGCCGAAGCGCTCGGGAAAGACCATGTCGGCGGTGCGCCCGAGCAGCTCGTCACTGTGTTTGAAACCGCAGCGCCGGGCCAGGGTCTGGTTGACAAAGGCGTAGCGGGCCTCGCTGTCCTTGATGAAAAACACCACATCCGACAGGGTGTCGAGCAACGCCGCGATCGGCTGCAGGCTGCTCAGCAGAGTGGGCAGGTCGCAGGGTTTGAAGGTAGTGAGCGAGGCATACATGGCGCTGGGCGTCTGGAGGCAATGCCCGGGATCATAAAGACTCGGCGACGGACCCGAAAGCCCCGGGCCGGCATTCAGGCCGGTGGGGTGTCGTCCAGGCACAGCAAGGTCTCGATCCGTGCCGGACTGAACGGTGGCCGTGGTGCCGAAGATTGCCAACCGAACAGGTGCTGCAACGCGCCGCCACACACCCGGCCCTGGCAGGCGCCCATACCGCAGCGGCTGGCCAGTTTGGCCTCGCGCCAGTCAGTGTGCCGGGCAAGCAGCCCGTAAGGCACGTCTTCGCAACGGCACACCAGGGTGTCGGGTTGTGACAGCGACTTGAGTTGCGGATCGAGGGTGAATGCTTTGTTGAGGGCGTTGGCGAAACCCTGCCAGCGCGCACGACGCGGCCACAATGCTCGGGCCGAATCAAGGTCACCGACGGCGGCGCGACCGGCGATCGCGCCTTCGACCAACGCCAGTTCACTGCCACCGAAACCGGTGCATTCACCCGCCGCGTAGTGATCGGCGCGGCGAGTGGTTTGCCAGGCATCGACGGCGATTGCTTGATCTTCAAGTTCGCAGCCGAGGGCCTGGCCGAGTTGGGTATTGGGGATCAGACCGAAGCCACAGGCCAGGCGATCACATTCCAGTTCGACGATGTTTCCTTGCTGTTGCAGGCGCACAGCTTCCAGCCGCTCATTGCCCAGGGCGGCCAGTACATAAGTCCCGGTGCGGTAATGGCGGTCGAACAACGTGACCGACTGCATCAGCTTGTTGGGCCAGCGTGGCAGTTGCGCGGCGAAACCGGCGACGGCGGCCGCGCAGGCCTGCTCGGCGATACGCAGTACGCGAGCGCCGTTGTGTTTCGCAGTGGCGGCGCTGGCGAGCAGTAACGGTCCGCTGCCGGCAATCACAATGCGTTCGTCCTGCACCGGCAGGCCGCCTTTGATCAATGCCTGGAGGCCACCCGCGCCAGTCACGCCGGGCAGCGTCCAGCCGGGGAAGGGCAGCAGCAACTCGCGGGCACCGGTACACAGAATCAGTTTGTCGTAGCCGATCAGCCAGCCACGATCAGCGTCTTCAACCAGCAGTTGTTTCGGCCCGGAACAGGCGATCACCCGAGTACCGGAGTGGCGGTGGATGTTGCTGCACGCCTCTACTCGCTCGCGCATCTGACGCGCCGGGTTCGGCAGGTTGGCCTGAGGCCCGTCACGCCAGATTTGCCCGCCCGGCAGCGGGTTGTCATCGAGCAGGACGATGCGCGCACCGCTTGGCGCCGCAGCGAGCGCGGCGGCCATGCCGGCGGGACCGGCACCGATGATCAGCAGGTCGGCGTATTCGCTCATGCTTGAGTCTCCACGTGCATGCCGTCACGGCACAGCGTCTGGCAGGCAAGGCGCCGTCGGCCGTCGATGGTCACCCGGCATTCCTGGCAAATGCCCATGCCGCACAGCGGGGCGCGACGTTGGCCACTGACCGATGTGCGCGTGCAGCCGTCGCCGCTCAGCGCCAGTGCAGCGGCGACGCTGGTGCCCTCGGCAACCTGCAGGGCACGTCCGTCTAGCATCAATTCAGGCATAAACGGGCTCTCCGAGAAAACGTTGCGGCAGATACGGTAGCGCGGCCAGTGGCGGCGTTTCGTCGAACAGCTGCGCGACCAGCAGGTCGGCGGTGCCGGGGGCGGTCGTCACGCCGAGGCCCTCGTGACCGACCGCCAGCCATAAGCCTTTGCGTTGCGGGTGCTGACCCACCAGCGGCAAGCCGTCGGGGCTGGCAGCGCGAAAACCGGTCCAGGCGCGGATGCCGTTGAGCTGAGCCAGACCCGGCATGTAGTCGGTGGCACGTCTGAGCATTTTCGCCAGCATCCAGCCCTCGACTTGCGGGTCGGTGGTGCCGAACTGCCGCGAGGCGCCGATGAACAATTGCCCGGTTGGCCGGGGCTGAATATTGCACGCCGTCGAGGGGCCAGTGGCGTTGTGGGCGCTGGTGACGTAACCGAGTTCCACCAGGGTGTGGGTGACCTTGCCGGGGTAGCGGTCGGTGATCAGCAAGTGGCCTTTCTTCGGCTCGATCGGCAACTCCGGGCAGAGCTCGTTGGCCTGGACGCCGTTGGCCAGAATCACCGCTTCGGCGCTTAGCCAGTGGCCGTCGTCGAGTCGCACACGGTTGCCATCGACTTCGCTGACCCGTGCCCGGCGTTGGTTGATGTTCGGGGTGTCGAGCATCCAATTGGCCATCGCCGGCGCATAGAGAATGCCGTCGCCATTGATCAGCAGACCGCCTTCCAGGCCTTCGCGCAGTTCCGGTTCGCGCTGGCGCAGGGCACTGCTGGAGATCAATTCGCAAGCCACGCCTTGGGCCTGCAAGTTCAGGTATTTACTGTGGGCGACGGCCATTTCTTCGGCATTGGCGGCCAGCCAGAGGGTGCCATTGCAACGGTAGGCGCAGCCGTCGGGCAGGGCCGGCGCCAGTTCGCGCCAGCGTTGCAGGGAATGTTGACTGAGGGCCAGTTCGGCCGGGTTGTCGTCGAGGACCAGCAAGTGGCCCATGCCCGCCGCCGTGGCGCCGGGCAGGCCGGCGTCCAGCACCAGCACGCGCAAGCCGCGACCCGCCAGCGCCTGGGCACACGCGGCGCCGATGATGCCGGCGCCGATCACGATCACATCGGCTGCTTGGCCCTCGTTCACGGGCGAATGCCCCAGGCGAACGGATCGTCCTGTTCGATGATCAGGCTGGCTTCGGCGCTGATAAAGGCGCGGCCGCGAATGGTCGGCACGATGCGCTCGCCCTGAAGTTCGTAGGAGCCTTCGAACTCGCTGCCGATGACACTGGCCTGACGCCAAATCTGTCCCGGCTGCAATTTGTCGTCGGCCGCCAGGCACGCCAGTTTGGCACTGGTGCCGGTGCCGCAGGGCGAGCGGTCGTAGGCCTTGCCGGGGCAGAGGACGAAGTTGCGGCTGTCGGCCTGCTCGTCATCGGCGAACAGCTCGACATGGTCGATCAAGCCGCCGTCTTCGCCGCGAATACCCTGCGCCTCCAGCGCTTGCTGCACGGCGAAGGTGTAGGCGGTCAGCGTATCGAGGTTATCGCCAGCAACGCGCAGGCCGTGCTCGGCAATCAGGAAAAACCAGTTACCGCCCCAGGCAATATCGCCGACCACCTGGCCGACACCCGGCACCTGCAGCGCCAGCGCTTTGCGGTAGCGGTAGGCCGGCACGTTGCGCACGCTGACCGAATGGTCTTCGTGCAGCGTCGCCTGCACCGTGCCCACCGGGGTTTCGATGCTGTGCACCCCGGGGCCGATCTTGCCCAGATGCGCCAGCGAGGCCACCAGGCCGATGGTGCCGTGGCCGCACATGCCGAGGTAACCGCTGTTGTTGAAGAAAATCACGCCGGCACAGGCGCTCGGGTCCACCGGCTCACAGAGCAGGGCGCCGACCAGCACGTCACTGCCCCGTGGTTCGAGCACGCAGGCAGCGCGCCAATGGTCATGCTGTTCGGCCAGCAGCTGTCGACGTTCGGCCATGCTGCCACTGCCCAGGTCAGGAAAACCGGCGGTCACCAGGCGGGTCGGTTCGCCGCCGGTGTGGGAGTCGATCACGGTGATGCGTTTCATGGGAGGGCCACGTCCGTTCAGATGAGTGAACGAAAGAGTGGCCTGTGCGGGGCTTGCCGGCTTGATGGTTTTATCCAGTGCCGATGACGAAATCGGCACAGTACGGCGAGGGGTCAGTGGTTGTGAGGCAGGTGCTCGAACAGGGTCTTGCAGACCCCGGCAATGTGCTCGTCGAGCAACTTCACCGCCAGGTCCACGTCACCGGCGCGACAGGCCGCAAGGATTTGCCGGTGTTCGTGATCGGCGCGCTCCTTGCCGGCCGACAGGCTCATCTGCATGCGCAGGTAGCGCTCAAGCTTGTCGTTGACCGAGCGGATCAGGCCGACCAGAAACGGTCGTTGCGCCGGTTCGTAGAGGCAAGCGTGCAGTTCCCAGTTGAGCTCGGCCCAGCGTCCGACGTCATCTTCACCGATGAACTCCTGGCAGATGCGTTCGGCGCGGGCGAAGGTGTCTTCGGTCATGTTGGGAATGGCCAGGCGCAGCACCTTGTCTTCGAGCAACATGCGCACTTCGAACATCTGCGCCAGTTCTGCATCGGACACTCGCGTGACCATCGCCCCGCGATTGCGTTGGAACATCACCAGACCTTCGGCCTCCAGGCGCTTGAGGGCTTCGCGCACTGGAATCTTGCTGACGTTGAACTGGCGGGCGATGTCGTCCTGGCGAATCGGCTCGTCCTCGGCGAAATGCCCGGCGACGATGGCGTCACGCAGATGACGGGTGATGATTTCCGACGTCGAAGGCGAATTGCCAAGGTCGGGAGCGTTGAGTTTTGTCAGGGCCACGGTCGTGATCGTTCGGAATGAGTTGCAGATATGGTATACGAATTTGCCCGGGTGTTCGTCGGCCATGGCCAGCCAGGAGAATATCTTCACCCCCGGTGGCAGCTGCTAAGCTTCGATCTGGCGGCGCTCAACCTGCACGGAGGCGGGCGATTGTGATCAATTGCGTTGGCAATTCGAGTGCGGACATTGCTCCCGAACGGCTCGGTCGGGAAGAGGTGGAGCGGGTGCTGGCGCTGCTGCTGGCCAGTCCGTTGTTCGCCAAATCCAGGCGGATGGGCAGCCTGCTGCGCTTCCTGGTCGAGCACGACCTCCAGTTCCCCGATATACCTCTTACCGAACACGCCATCGGCATCGCGGTGTTCCGCCGTGATCCGGCGATCTACAGCACAGGCGATGATCCCGTGGTGCGGGTGCAGATAGGCCGGTTGCGGCGCAAGCTCGCCAGTCATTACGCCACGTTTGGCCAACAGGATCCGGTACACCTGAGCGTGCCGGCCGGTTGTTATCGACTGACGTACGAGCGGCAAAGACCTAGGGCGACCGGTACGCGCCATCCTGTCCTGCAACTTCAGCCGTTTACCTGCATCACCCGCGACGGCGACGACTTTACCCAGGGCTTGTGCGAAGAGTTGAGCTGCAGGCTGTTCGAGTCGTTCGAGCAGACGCAAACGCCTGCGAACCATGTGCTGATGAAGGTGCCACGAAGCAGCGTAAAAGCACCAGACCTGGGGCGGGCCAGGCGCGGCAGCTATTCGCTGGAAGGCAGCGTGCGGGTAGAACCGGCCCGTGTCCGGACCTCGGTACGCTTGATTGATGTCGCTCAGGGGCGAATCCGTTGGTCAGCGCAGTTTGATCGCAATCGACCCTACGGCATCGCCACTCAGGAAGACCTGGCCGAGTCCATCTGCCGGTCGTTGACCGGATATTTCGCCAAGGGTGGCAGCGACGATGCCTGAGGAACAGGGGCAACGCGAGGTTGCCCCTGGGTGTGGCGTTTATATGGTTTTCCATTCACCGCCTTCGTAGAGACGAGCTTCATCATTAGCGAAGGTCAGGTCGATCTCGATGGCCTTGGAGCGCGAGGTGCTGAACATGGTGCTGGTCTGCACGTTCTGTTCGAACCACACGAGAATGGTCTCGACAGGGGTCAACACGGTATTGCCGGTGACCACCTCGTTGACGGCCACGTAGATGGGCGTGCTGACCTGATTGCCATCGATACCGGTGGACAACTGGTTGACCCCCGGGTGGATGGGCGCGTATTTGTTCACAAAGGTGAAAGAGGTGGCCGGGCCACCCGTCACCGCCGGGCCCAGCAGGCCGGAGTCGTCGAGTATCGACGTTTGTCCCAATCCGATGTTGACGATGTTGGTCGAGACTTTGACTTGCACGTTTTCCTTGAACACGTTGGAGGCGAACAGCTGGTACTGAGGTGTCCAGCTGAATTCATTGTTGCTCAGGTACTTGTCATAGGACTGCCAGACCACGTTGTAGTCTTCGATACCCACCTTCTTGGCAAAGCACAGCTTGTAGTAAGTTAGGTGGAATGCTTTTTGAGCTAGCCTGATTCTGTCGACGTTCTGGGGTATCGCCCATGACCTCTACCGCATCGTATGAGCGGGCGCTGAACCGCTATCCCAGTGTTCAAGAATGGCTGCAACTGCTCGGTAACCTGGGGCGTGCGCCTGCCACCCTGGATGCCTATGGTCGTGGTTTGGCACATTACCTGTGCCACTGCGAGGCTTCTGGTTTTGAGCCTGAGTCAGCCTCGTTTGAGCAGGTCACGCTTTACATCCGGCGACTTTTACCTGGGCACGATCAGGCGGTTGCGAATTCAACCTTGCACCAGCGCCTCACCGCGATCCGCCTTTGGTACGATCACTTGGTCTTTCAGGGCGTCTGTGACCAGAATCCAGTGCCTCGCGGGCAGCATGCTCGTCTCTTCCAAGTGCCGGCACATTCAGAGTTCGTTAGGGGGCTAGTACCTCGCCTCATCAAGCTGCCCGACATCCCCACGGATGAGTAGTGGAGGTACTTTCTAGGGATAGCGGCCAAGTCGTCTATTCGTGATCGACTCATGCTCTCGTTGGCGTACTGTGGCGCACTCCGTCGTGCCGAACTGGTGGCCCTGAGAGTCGAGGACTTGGATGTTGCCCATCGTCTGATGTCGGTGCGGGCTGAAACGACCAAGGGCCGACGCAGCCGCGTCGTGTGCTACAGCCCAGACATTGCGCCTGTACTGATGGTGCATCTTCACGCCCTTCGCCATGCAGGGTGGTCGCCTCGACTCGTAAACCACTGATTGATCTTGTGACGCACACTGGGGTTTCTAATCGATTAGCCTGGCTTCAGGAAAGGCCACTGAATCAGGCACCACTCCTTGATGAACGGACAGGGGCGAAAGTCAGCTATCTGTTTCAGTTTCGGGGTAAGCGTATGGGAACAGGTGTCATTAACAGCACCATTATCCCAATATTGTGCGCAAAAGCGGGTATTCCGGCAGATGACAGTCGCGGGCGTATCACAAGCCACCGAGGGCGAGCCTCAGCGGTAACTGCGTTGGCCAGCGTTCCACAAGGCATGTCGTTGATTGAGCTGATGCAATGGTCAGGGCATAGCTCGCCAAGCTCGACGCTGCATTACATAAAGATCCGTCCTACTAAGCTGGCAGCGTCCTTCGTCAAAGCAGACCGGATGTCCCATATGGTTTCAGTACTCATCGACCACGATGTAATTACTCGACAATCGCAAGAGCCTTACGCATTTTATGACTTGGGTGACTCGTACTGCTCGAACCCATTTTGGAGCAGTTGCCCGCATCGCATGGCCTGTGCCGGTTGTGATTTCAACCTGCCGAAAGCCAGCGCGCGTGCCCAGGCGTTGGAAAGTAAAACGTCCATTGGACGCTACTTGGAGGCGGTGCCGCTGACGGCGGATGAGCGGGCAATTGTGGAAGGTGATTTGGAGAAGCTGGACGGCCTTATTCGTAAGCTGGATAACGTGCCGACTTTAGATGGCAGCACGCCCAGAGAAATCGGAGTGAAAAAAAGCCATAAGATTTGACCAGCCCGCTATTTGCTTAGAGCTGGGCGCGAGAATCCAAAAAACAGGTCGCTCGACACGTTCATTTTTCGAGTACCAAGGTTGTCTCCTCGATCCGGGCAAAGCGTCCGTCCGCATCAAACTGCGCAAAAACGTACACCTCTTGGATAATCCGCTCTCCGTCTCGCTTGATCAAATCGATGATATGGCGCTCTGCATAGCATTCGGCATCGATAAGCTCATCAAGAACAGTGACTGTGACTTGCTCGACAACTTCACGAAGCTGGACGATCCGTGCGACGAACGCCGGACGGTCATCCCAGCTTCCATTGGAACGCTGGCGAAACGAAGGGCCGAAGTGCCGATTGATTGCTTCTTGCGCGGTTAGCTGCGGGTTATTGAACAGGTCGTCAATGGCGTCTTTGATCGTGGTCACGAGGTTGTCTCCCATTTACCGTTGTGTGATTTGTGCTGAAGTGGAGGCAGAGCCGCCGCAATAGGGCCGAGCTGGCCCTCTATGAACAATCACGAGTCCGGGCAGACCTCGCTCGTGACGCCCATGACCCGCTGGCTACCGAGGCGGAACTCATGGGCATAACTCCGCAAGCCCTGCGAGCGGCTCTACCTCACCGAACCGTAAGCGCGATCTTGCCCCGGATATGCCCACGCGCCGCTCGCTCGTGTGCCTGGCGCGCATCGGCAAGCGGGTAGGTACTGTCGATCATGACGCGCACCGTCCCGGCATCAAGTAAGCGAGCGAGTTCCGCAAGCTGCGCACCATTCGAGCGCACTTGCGTTGCCGAGACCGTAACGCCCAGCTTCTCGGCCTCCTCGGCACCAGAGAAGCCCAAAGGGAACACTGGGAACAAGGCGCCACCGCGCTTGAGCGTACGCAGGAAACGGCCCGTTGTCGGGCCGCCCACTGAGTCGATGACGAGATCGACGTCATGTACGACATCCTCGGGAGCTGTCTTGGTGTAGTCGATGAATTCATCGGCACCGAGGTCACGCAAAAACGTCTCGTGCTCGCCAGACGCCACCGCGATCACCCGCGCACCTTTCCATTTGGCTATTTGCACCACGAAGTGCCCAACGCCACCTGCTGCTCCGTTCACGAGGACGGTCTTGCCTTTGAGCGGCACCGGTTCATGCCTGTTTGCTTGAAGCGGGTTAGGTTCGTTATGCCCCAGCTCGATCATAAATTGCCACGCGGTGAGCAGCGACATTGGAGCAGCAGCGGCATGCACGTGATCGATGTTGGTCGGCTTGAGCGCAACTTCCGACGCCGGCACGCTGACGTACTCGGCATAGGCCTGGCTTGGCCCGAAGCTGGGAAAACGAACCATTGAATACACTTCGTCACCGACGGCGAAGTCCTTGACGTCATCGGCGACCGCCTCGATCACGCCAGATATATCTGTCCCCAGGATGACTGGGAATGGCACCTGCGGCTGCCACTCAGGAGGTAGCATCTTGTATCCGTCCCGCAGGTACCAGTCGGGAGGGTTGATGCCCACCGCATGCACGCGAACGAGCACTTCACCTGGCTTTAGCTCGGGTACTGGCGCGTCCTCGTAGCGGAGCACTTCAGGGCCACCGAACTCGTGCTGTCGAATCGCTTTCATCGTATTGATCGTCATTGCTTTCTCCCTCCCGACAAATGGGTTATGTTTAGCGGAACAACGCTCCGAATATATGGAGCACTGATCCGCTTGTCAAGAATGATCCCATGAGAGCTGACGCCCAGAAGAATTACGACCACCTCCTTGCAGTCGCCCGCGACGTCTTTACCGAGCAAGGCGCTGAAGCATCGCTACGCGATGTCGCCCGCAGAGCCGACGTTGGCTTGGGCACTTTGTATCGGCACTTCCCAACGCGTGAAGCCTTGTTTGAAGCATTGCTGCGCAGCAGCTTCGATGCTCTCTCAGCCCGCGCATGCGAGCTTGAAACCTCGGATCCAGCGGATGATGCGCTTGTGTCGTGGCTACGGGAGATTGTAGCGCTCGCACACAGCTTGCGTGGCGTCATTGCGTCAATGGTCGCGGCTATTGAGGAGCCAAAATCCGCACTGCATGCCTCGTGCGTCACAATGAAAGCATCAGGCACACGTCTCCTGGCCCGCGCTCAAGCTCAGGGAATGGCGCGTCGTGACGTAGACGGTGCCGATCTTTTTGCGTTGGTTGGTGCACTTGCATGGCTCAATGATCAACCTTCACTTACGGCCCGTGCTGACCATCTTTTCAGCGTTATTGCCAGCGCAATCCTGGTAAGTCGTAGTCGTGCCGAAGATTAAGAAATGCATTACTAGCAGATAGGGAGAGTAGCTAAGGCTTGAAGCGGGGCCGTCACTTAAATTCTCGTTGATTTTCTACTCCACATAAACCCGGACCTCTTGAGCTGGGTCAGATCGCCAGCAGCGATCTCGATCGTGACCGTTTTTTGCGTAGCTGCCAGGGTCGACCTCAACACCTTGCCGTAGTCAGCAGGGCTCAGTGCCTTGGTGGCGCCCAGTATCGACTTGACGGCTTCTTGCACGTCATCGTGAAGTTTCTGGGTTTGTTGGCTGACAGCGATTGATTTGCTCATGGTTTCCCTCTTCCTTGGTGGTGTGTTGGGCAATCAATGGGCCGCGGGCATCGAATCGACAAGGGATCAGGCAGCACCCGTGACACGTCTTCCATGCCTCCACCGGCGGAGGCGGGCGGTGCCGGTGATGTGTCACAACCCTGTAAGCACATTGACGGCTTCACTGTAGGCAGGAGGTGGAGGGCGGCAAAGTGTCTTGGCGTTACAGTCGGAGAGGCACGGTATCGGTCAGGAAGGTAACAATCTACGTAACGGCGTTGTATCAATGGAGCGGGAGGGGGACGTGCGATTCAAACAGCGGGGCGACCGTTCGATCGCCCCGCTGTGTGGCTTCAGTGAGCCGGGCTACCCACTCGGGCGTCGGCCCAGACGAAGTTCCAGCTGGTTCGTTTGCCATTGGCGATCTGGATCAGCTTGTTCTCATACACGGTGTGATTGACCGGGCCGGCATAGGTCAGGGTTCGGCTGGCGTTGTTTCCGGTCACCACGCCCGGGTGGCCGCCGGACTCATTCATGGCTTTTTTCAGGTCGGCTTCCGACGGGGCACTGCTCTGGTTCTTTTCAACCGTTACGAAACTCATGGTGTCACCTCTTCCGTGATGGGGGGATCAGTGGGCAACAGGGCCGGCAAGCGCTCGCGTCCCTGCAAACACACTGAGGGCATTACTTTATTGACCCGCCGGACGATGCAGAAGTGACATCCCAAGCGGCAACGTAACAAACCTGTATCAACTGAGTCAGCGCTATCAACGTTCGGGGAGGTTCCAGCTTTCGCGAAAGTGCTCGTATTGCGCCTCGGGCATCTGAATCAGCAGAGGGGACTGGCGAGGATCCAGCCAATTGAACAGACGAGAAATATCCGCTTGATCCATGGCGGTGCAACCCAGCGTCGGTGAAGTAGGACCACGCCAGATGTGGAAGAAAATGCACGAGCCCGAGGCGGGGGACGCCGGCGTATTGTGCTCTATGAAAATGCCTTTTCGATACATGTCGTCATCGCGACGCATACGTTCGGAGCTGTTCCAGTCTTTCGAAACAGTCGCGCCATCGACAAGCTCGTTATAGCGCGCGGAGTGGCTGTCATCCACGCATTCGATGGTCGAGGTCAGCGCAAGGTAAGGCAGCTTGGTGTTGGCCGTACTGTCGTAGCCAAACGCCGTCCCCAGTTTGAATACCCCGGCTGGCGCTTTTCCATCACCTTCATGTTTGACCGGACCTTCGCGTTGCTCAACGCTGCTCAGACCCTTGCCCCACGCCAGCCCGCTCTTGCCGACCACCACCGGAAACGGCGATTCGTATTTTCGAAAGGTGTTTCCCTGCCGTTCATAGCGCTGGGCCGTGCCCTGGATGTCAGTCCAGTTTTTTGTGGTGACCACAATCAGCTGATTGGTGGTGTCGAGAACGTCGCTTGCGTCTAGCGGCGTGATGGAGAAGTCCATGACGTTCTTCGGCGAACCTTCCCCGCTGTATGTGAAGTGCCACCATTCCTTCGAGTACCCGGTAAATCCTTCTTTTTCCATGGCCCTGCTGAGCTTCTGGCGATTCTCCCTGGCGGCAGCGCTAATCATCGGGTTGTCGGTATGGGCTCGCTCATCGAAGCAATCGAAACCGGTGCCCATGTCGAGTGCGCCGTCGCGCCAACGCTGGCCATAGGGGGCCGTGCAATCGACTTGCCCGGCTGAAGGCGTCCAGATCTCGGCGGGCAGGGCATCCGGACCGGTCAGTGTCAGGTCCACGGTTGCGCCTTTGGAGTGGTTCGACACCCGGGCCACGTAACCCAGGCGCCAGAAGTCCTGCTTGTCCACGCGCGGATAAAACTCAGCCTTGCGTGGGTCGCCCGGCTGCGTCGCGAAACGCCCCATATCGGCAACGGCTCGGCTGGGCCGATAACAGTCGAACACCTTCAAACCGTAGCCTTGCGCACGCAATGCCGTTTGTACCCGAGCGAGGGCTTTGGCAGCCTCCAGCGTTAACAGGCACTCCCCAGCGTCGTAACCGTCGAGCGGGTGCCCGGTGAAGTTGTGAGCGCTGGCATAGCGAATGTCTTGCTCAATGCCCGGATCAATCGTACGCAGATACACCATGTTCTCGGGCCTTGACTCTGCACCGGCCATGCACGGCACGACAATGCTCAGGCACAGCGCCCATCGCCGCCAGGGCCGCACGAGCAGGCTGAGTGTACGAAGCGAAAACAGTGACGAGGAGGGCAGAGGCAGGAGGTTGCTGGGATAGCGCATGCGGTGCTCCAAAGAGGCCGGTTCTCAAGCCAGATCAGTCGATGGGTCGAGTCGGTGACAGTAGCAACGCACGACCCTCTGTACCAGCAGAGCCCGTTCAGCGTCGTAGGTGGCTGAACGGGTCATTAAGGAATAAAGCGGCGTGCCCACTAAAGTGGACTGTGGATGGCCTACGCTAAAACGATGCGGATCATCGATCAATGGTGACCCACCGTTCGCGCTGCGTCCGTCCCTGGAGCGCCCAATGTCGCCCATCACCACGCGCCTGGTGGCGCTGTTTGTTCTTTGCCTGACTCTTGAAGTGCCAGCCCAGACCAACGCCTGCCCAGCTGGCGAGAAACAAGTGTGCCTGGACGGCTGCATCTGCCTGCCAGACGTTGGACAGCTGCTCGGTCCCCTGCCTGATGGCATCTACCAGATCGCGGCACCCGCCCTGGCGCTGTGGCTGACCCAAGCCCGCGCTGAAGCAGCCAACGCCGGCGTCCAACCCATTCCACCGCACATCCGGGAGCAACTGCTGCGCTGGTACGACCCCAGCGTCCTCGATACCGCGCGCTACAAAGTTAGCGACAACGGCCAATTCAGCGCCGCCACTGCCATGCTGCAAAACCCCGATGTCGGTGCCGTGACGCTGATCGACATCATCCTCTTCCGGGACGCTCAAACCGCAGAACAGAACATCGCGCTCTGGGCTCACGAATTAAAGCATGTGCAGCAGTATCAGGAATGGGGGGTAGAAGGATTTGCCCAGCGGTATACACAAGATTTCAATGCTGTGGAGGCGCCGGCTTATGCCATACAGGCTGAGGTCAGACGGTTGGTGCGGGAAGGGACTGACTGAAGCGTAGCGAAGCTGCCTGTCACCGAGGGGAGCTATCGACCCCAGTCAGTCCAACACTAGAGTCAGGTATCGGATTGATGAGCCGCCCAGTGTTTCATCTCTTCTGCAATGAAGTGGTTCACCAAGTCGCTGTACATCTTCTCGATTGCATCCGGGCTCAGGCCCTCGGCCTCGGCCCACTCGCGTCGTGTCGCCAGCATAGCCTTGAAACGCTCTGGAGCACGCACCGAAGACACCGAGGTCTTGAACTTCGAAGCAGTCAGTACGTAGTGAAAACGCTTGCCCAACAGCTTGATAACGACCTGATCAAGGGCATCGATTTCGCGTCGGATGTCCTCCATGTCTGCACACTCTTCGGGCTGTAACTGATTAATGACTTCCATGTAGGTGACTCCGTTTGCTGAAAAGATCGTGAGACTTCGGAAGAGATTTCGGCGCGCCATCTTCCGTGAGCGATACAGTCTGAATACGCTTCCACGGCGGCGCTTTTTGCCCCACGAGCTTTCCTTTGTTCCAGGGCACCCGGCTTCGAATCCTGGTTACGGTCATGGTTCGTCCTTCGTCTGAATGAAGGACTAGAGTGCATCTCCAAACGGAATCTGACCGCTGACGGCCACTCAGTGCGCATCACCGGGATCTGGCCCAATATTTAAGCTGATATCATTCAAGAATTTACAAGCAGAGTAGAAAAATATGAATCGTCAGAAAAAAATAAAGCAGTTATTAAAGGCTCACGCCAAAAAGGCCAGTGCCAAATTGGCACCACCAAGCAAGTCTAAATACATTAGTAAAGCTGACCGATTGAAGCTGGCTGCTGAATCCAGTCATGACTCAATCATTTCCTCTGAGAGCTGATCTATGTAGCTTAAGCACCACCGGAATTACAAATTTTATTGGGCTCATTCATTCCGATGCAGGCGCTTCGCTTTGCCCGACTTCATCGATTGCACTTATTGCTGGCCGTCATGCGTCCTGCGTCATTTTCTCTGAGGCTCTTTGCCAAACAGGAAGATGCTTGCATCACGTTGCCGCCTCCAGGCTACGGGAGGGAGGCCGAGCAACCGGGTGAACACGCGAGTCAGGTGGGATTGGTCTGAAAATCCACATTCGCGGGCGATAGAAGAAATGGGTTTCGAGGGTTGGGACAGTATCAGTTCTTTGGCTTTTTTGACGCGCATTTGCGTCAACCAGGCATGAGGTGTCATCCCTGTGGCCTGCTTGAATGCCCGGGAGAAGTGGCTCCGTGACAGGGAACATTCCTTGGCAATGGTGTCGACCGAGAGATCACCCGCCAAGTGGGTGGCGATGATCTCCTTCGCCGGCACGAGCTGCCAGGTTGTCAGCTTGCAATTGGCATCAGCGCTGTTCGTCCCGCCACGAACGTAACGACGCAGCACATGATCACAGGTAGCGAAAAAAATGTGGTCAAGGAACAGTTGGTTCCGTGTGCTCGACGGGTTGAGGGCCGGCAACAGGGCACAGGCGAGATGATGGAGGGTTTCGTCCTTGCCACCCTGATCGTATTCGAAACGGTCAAAGCGCCTGATTCCATTTTCCTGCTGAAGATCATCAAAGGTTGAGCGTGGAATATTGAAGCGGACATTGTCATAGGCGGCCCGGTGCTGGCACCTCAACTCGTCTCCCATAAAGGGTAACGATGCACTGGCTTTTCTGTAACCGCCGGAGTAAGCAAGCCGTCCCCCGCGCCAAAGTCGATGATCAGCGAAGTCCTCCAGCTGAACAATTATTGAAAACATGTCAAGGCACGGTATGTCCACAAGCCTTTCTACGTCAGGATTTTTTTGCTGTGTCCTAACCACAGTGAATTTATCGGTGGTGAGTTGAGAGATCCATGGTGAGGTCACAGAGGAGCCCTCAGGGTTAAGGGGATTATCGAAAGCCAGTGTTGAGCTGACGCCAGTAAGAAGGCGAGAATCCGGTACATCGACTGAATACCTTGGTGAAATGCGAGCTATCGGAAAATCCGCAATCAATAGCGACATCGGTAATTTTCAGCAAGGGATTCAGGAGCAGTTTTTTGGCTTTGTCCACGCGTAGTTGCAGAAGGTACTGATGAGGGCTCGATCCGAGACTGAGCTTGAACGCCCGGCTGAAATGGCAGCGAGAGAAGGAGCACTCACGGGCCAGTTTTTCAACAGATACACCATCGGCAATATGGGCACATAACATTTCCTTTGCTCGTCTCTGCTGCCAGGGCGCCAGGCCTCGATCCTTCGAAGACACTGCAACGCTTCTCTGACCCTGATGGAGGGAAAGGTGTGCTTGCATGGCCATCATAATTTGATCGATAAAAAAGCGATTGGCTTCATCAGGCTGATTGAGCATGGGGATCACCGCACAGGCCAAGTGATAGATGACGGGGTCAGACGCCTCGATACTGTGTTTGAAATGGGTGAACAAGAACTCATCAATGGTCGGTGTATAGGTAGAGGGCATGGTTTTATCGGACATCGGACGCATGCTCGAGCTTCCTCATTTTCGGGGGTACAGGCCTTTTCGTGGAGCAAATCCGTTTTACAGGCGAATCGCTCAGAAAACATCCGGGATCGTGTAAAAAAGGCGCATATCCAGACATGCGGTCTGCCGCTATCCGGATCCGGAAATAGCAATTATCTCAGCACAAACCTTCCAAAATCGCACATCCATACAATCGCCTGCTCCAGCACACCATGAGAATGCACACTCCCAAACGTATCTGGAGAAGTGTCATGGCAACTGCAAAAGCAGCACCCGGTAAAGGCCTGTTGGATCCTTCCAACCACGCTCTGATCCTGATCGACTTCCAATCTCAGATGTCATTTGCCACCAAATCCATAGACGCCGTCACCCTTCGAAACAACGCCGCACTGATCTCCAAAGCAGCAAAGGAATTTGGTGTTCCGGCCATTCTTACCACGGTCGCTGAAAAAAGTTTTTCAGGTCCTATGTTTGAAGAAATCACCTCGACTTTTCCTGGTCAGGAGCTCATTGATCGAACCAGCATGAATACCTGGGAAGATGAGCGGATCGCCGTCGAAGTGAACAAGATCGGCCGCAATAGAATCGTTCTTGCCGGTCTCTGGACGTCGGTCTGCATCGTGGGCCCTGCGATCTCGGCGCTCGAACAAGGGTTCGAGGTCTACATCATTTGTGATGCCTGCGGTGACGTTTCAGATGAGGCTCACGAACGCGCCATCAGCCGTATGATCCAGGCAGGCGCGCGTCCAATGACTTCGCTTCAGTACCTGCTGGAACTGCAGCGCGACTGGGCCCGGAGCGACACCTACAACGAGACGGTGAAGACCTCCATTGCCCATGGTGGCGCTTATGGTCTTGGTTTGATTTACGCCAAAACGATGTTCAACGCCTCGGAAGGTCACTGATCTGTTTTACGCCTCATTCCGAAGGGGATGAGGCGCACTCAGGCGAGTCGTGCGGATAGAAGGGCAGTTGCCATCTTGCCTGAAAACCGTATCGACTCGCGGGGCGACGGCAGCCCGGGAGGTCGCAATGAGCATTTTCAATGCCAATGATGTGGCCACGTTAGTCGTTCGGCACCGAACCCGACAGGGCAGTGAGAGCGCCTATGAAGCCTGGCTTCGAAAAACAGTCAATATCGCCAAGGGTTATGAAGGGCACCTGGGCGTGGATGTTTTTCGCAGCCATCACGACGGAGTTCATCTTTTTACGAGCGTCCTGCGCTTCTCCAGCACAGAGAAGCTGCAGGCATGGCTGGACTCCGAGGATCGTCGTTTGCTGGTGGTTGAGGTGCAAGACCTGCTGGCCGATGGTGATCAACTCGAGGTCAGCCAGGGCCGCGAGTTCTGGTTCACTCCCGAGACATCCCAGGCGTCACCGCCGCCCCGGTGGAAACAGGCTTGCATTACCTTTTTGGTCATCCTGCCGCTGTCATTGGCTGTCCCTTTGTGCTGGGGCCCGGTGTTCGCACGGGTTCCGTGGCTGGGAGGGTACTTGCAGAGCAATGTGGTGATCACGCTGACCATCGTATTGTTGGTGGTTTACCTGTTCATGCCGCCTGTGACCCGGCTATTCGCACCTTGGCTCAATGGTGGTAAAGGCGGGGAGCGTCCATGAAAAGGACTCTACCGACAGCAGTCGCCGACGATTTCTTGCCGAAAGCTCAGTACTCGCAGGCGTGGGTGCGCTGTGGTGCGCACTACCGTTTGCCCTATCAGCAGGTTCATCAGCATCGAGTATTCGAGGAGGCACAATGAACGCCGATTTGATCATGATCAATGGCCGCTTTCACACCGTTGATCGCGAGAAACCCACGGCCAGTGCCGTGGCTATCAAGGACGGGAAATTTATCGCGGTTGGCAGTGACGAAGAAATCATGGCCACGCGCGGCAGCGCCACTCAGGTCATTGACTTGAATAAACGCACAGCGATTCCCGGGCTGAACGACTCCCACCTCCACCTGATTCGAGGTGGATTGAATTTCAATCTGGAACTGCGTTGGGAGGGCGTACCTTCGCTGGCGGATGCCCTGCGTATGCTCAAGGCACAAGCTGATCGTACGCCTGCGCCACAGTGGGTGAGGGTGGTGGGCGGCTGGACGGAGTTCCAGTTCGCCGAAAAGAGAATGCCTACGCTGGACGAACTGAACAAAGCCGCTCCCGACACACCGGTGTTCGTATTGCATTTGTATGATCGTGCGCTGTTGAATCGGGCAGCGTTGAAAGTAGTCGGTTACACCCGCGATACGCCCAATCCGCCGGGTGGGGAAATTCAGCGCGATGCCAATGGCGATCCTACCGGCATGCTGATCGCCCGCCCCAACGCGATGATCCTTTACTCGACGTTGGCCAAAGGCCCGACGTTGCCGCTGGAGTATCAGGTCAACTCGACACGCCAGTTCATGCGCGAGCTCAATCGGTTGGGCGTCACCAGCGCCATTGACGCTGGGGGCGGCTTCCAGAACTACCCCGACGACTACAAGGTCATTCGCGAACTGGCCGATAACAATCAATTGAGCGTACGCATCGCTTACAACCTGTTCACTCAAAAGCCAACGCAGGAACTGTCGGACTTCAAGAGCTGGACAAGCATGGTCAAGCCGGGCGACGGCAACGACTTCTTCCGTCACAACGGTGCCGGTGAAATGCTGGTGTTCTCTGCTGCCGACTTCGAGGACTTCCTCGAG
Organism: Pseudomonas sp. LB3P25; assembly: GCF_054897985.1. Lineage (NCBI taxonomy): Bacteria > Pseudomonadati > Pseudomonadota > Gammaproteobacteria > Pseudomonadales > Pseudomonadaceae > Pseudomonas > Pseudomonas sp. LB3P25. The sequence goes on from NZ_CM142711.1 coordinate 2,889,122, forward strand.
CCGCGACCCGATCTTTCCCAGAGCATGGAACAAGAGCTGGAGCCCGTGGTTCGCCATCTGGTCGAGCATCGTTGGCCTTTCCGGCTTCATGCGACCTATAACGAATCCATCACGCGGATGCTCAACGTTTTTGAGAAGGTCGACAGAGATATTCCCTTCAATGGCCTCCCTTGGTTTTTCGATCACGCCGAAACCATCACCCCTGAAAATATTGAGCGCGTCCGGGCGTTGGGTGGCGGAATCGCCATTCAGGACCGGATGGCGTTCCAGGGGGAATATTTTGTCGAGCGCTATGGCAACAAGGCCGCCGAGCAGACGCCGCCCATCCAGCGGATGCTGTCCGAAGGCGTGCCCGTGGGTGCAGGCACCGATGCTACCCGGGTTTCCAGCTATAACCCGTGGACATCGTTGTACTGGCTGGTCAGTGGAAAAACGGTGGGCGGGATGACGCTCTATCCGCAAGGTCTTTCACGGGATACGGCGTTGCAACTGTATACCCATGGCAGTGCCTGGTTCTCATCGGAGCAGGGTAAGAAAGGGCAGATCAAGGTCGGTCAGTTGGCTGACGTCGTGGCCTTGAGCGCCGATTTTTTCAGCGTCGATGACGAAGCGATCAAGTGGATCGAATCCGTGTTGACGGTGGTGGGGGGCAAGGTCGTTTATGGCGCCGGTGAATTCGATCAGTTGGCTCCACCCGCGCTTCCGGTCATGCCGGATTGGTCACCTGTCACTAACGTTCCCGGGCACTGGAAACCCAATGCGGTGGTCGCTGCCCGCACGCATCAGTGCAGTGGCCCTTGCGCCGTCCACTCACACAGTCACGACAGGGCCCGGTTGTCGTCAGTGCCGGTCAATGATTTCACAGGTTTCTGGGGAGCCTTTGGCTGTTCCTGTTTTGCATTCTAGGGGCAGGCGGCGGCCTCGACGGTGGACACGATACGTGGCCATCCCGGGTAACGGAGGGTCGGATTTCAGTGGGGTGAATCATCATGCTGAGCACTATGACGATGACTGACGAACATCGCAAATCAGTGATCCTTGACTACTTCAGGGCTTTTGATAATGGCGGTGTCGCCCCGGATGGCCGCAATATCCTGGAGTTGTTCGCTGAAGACGCACAGGTTTATTTTCCCAAGTGGGGGATTGCGACAGGGCATACGCAGATCAGTGAATTGTTTGCGGACCTGGGTGAGCGGCTGATTTCAATCACCCATGACTACGCACATTTCAATTGGGTTTTTTCCGGTACGGATGTCGTTGTTTGTGAGGGCACAAGCCACGGCGAGCATGTGGATGGCGCGTGGTGCGCCGGTAATCCGGACTGGGCCGCCGGGTATTGGTGCGATGTATTCGAAGTCCGTGACTGGAAAATCAATCGCTGTTTCATCTATCTCGATCCGGACTACGGAGGGCAGGACTCCCTGCGCTATCCATGGTTGGCGAAACCCATTTGAGGCATGTGTTGGATGAGTCCATGCAGGCGACGCGGTACCCAACGTCGACTGACATGTTTAATGCGTCTGTTTATTGGTTCAATCGAATGGAAACCAGGGAACATGTCTACGACTGATGTTGATACGACTTTTACCGCCGCCGATGTCGCACTGTGCTGGCTACGAATCACCGGATGTCTGCTGCTGTTGTCAGTGCATGGAATCCCCAAGCTCCTTCATTTTCACAACGAACTGGGATTGATCGAAGACCCGTTTGGCATGGGGAGTCTGTTGACGTTGTCGCTGGCGATTTTCGCTGAAGTACTGTGTCCGGTATTCATCGTATTGGGCGTTCTGACGCGCCTTGCGACGTTGCCGGTTCTATTTTTGCTCGCGGTATCGGTGATCTGGGTGCATCCGGAGTGGAGCCTGGCCGAAGGGCAGTTCGCCTGGCTGTTACTGATCGTCTTCTCGACGATTTTTGTCGCGGGCCCCGGGCGATTGGCATTGGGAACCCGCTTGTCGCGTCATTGGCCGTTTTTGCGTGAATTATAGTAGTCCCTTTAGTGGAGGGGACTTGATGAGCGCCATGAAGGAGGGAGAGAGAACCTGGCGCAAGGGCCTTCTGCTGCTGACTTTGACGCTATCAGCCTGTTCCAACTCGCCATCAGTGCCCGTGCTGGGGGCTTACTTTCCCGACTGGCTGTTCTGCATCTTTGGCGCTGTGCTGCTGGCGTTGCTGGTCCATACTTTTCTGGCTCGGCGCGGTTTGGGTGCCTGGCTGACGCCACCGGCGCTGGCTTACCCCGTGCTGACCGCGTTGTTCGCCTTGAGTGCCTGGCTGCTGTTCTTCCAGACCTGACCGGGAGTCGCCCACCATGAGCGAGAATGTTGTGAAGACACTGCCCCGGCGCGTCCTGATCCTGGTGTTGCTGGGGCTGACTCTGGCATTGCTGTTGTGGGTCGTCTGGCGACTCGACAACGCTCCGCGTACCGATGATGCCTATGCCTATGCCGATACCATCAACGTCACCCCCGAGGTGAGCGGCAGCATCGTCGAGCTGCCAGTGCGCGAGAATCAGCAGGTGCAGCAGGGGGATGTGCTTCTGCGCATTGATGCTCGTCCCTATCAGGACGTGCTGGATCAGACCCAGGCGTCACTGCAAGCGCTGAACCAGGAAATCATCCTCAGCCAGCGCCAGGTCGATGCCCAACAATTCAACTCTGATGCCGTAAAGGCCAGCATCGAACGGGCCAAGGCGGCTGCCGTGCAGACTGCGGACACCCTGCGACGCATGGAACCACTGCTGTCGCGCGGCTATGTTTCCGAGGAGCAGGTGGACCAGGCGCGCACCGCCGCTAAAAGCGCCCGTGCCGAATTAAATGCAGCGCAGCTACAGGTCAAGCAAGCCGCCTCTGCCGTCAGCGGGGTTGATGCGTTGGTCGCCAGGCGCGCAGTGATCCAGGCGCAGATCGCCCGCGCCGAACTGGATCTGGAGCACAGTGTTGTTCGCGCGCCCTTCGACGGACGTATCGTTGGCCTGACGACTTCTGACGGCCAGTTCGCGGCAGCAGGGCATCCGCTGTTCAGCCTGATCGATACGCGGCGCTGGTACGTGGTGGCGAACTTTCGCGAGACCGAACTGGACCATATCCATACCGGCAGCCGCAGCACGCTGCACCTGATGAGCGACAGCCAGCGTGCTTTCAGCGGTACCGTGGACTCCATTGGCTTCGGTGTCTTCCCTGACGATGGTGGCGCCCAGGTCAGCGGGCTGCCGAAGGTCGCACGGACCATCAATTGGGTGCGGGTGGCGCAACGCTTCCCGGTACGCATCCGCGTCGATCAACCCGACCCGCAACTGTTCCGCATCGGCGCATCGGCGGTGGCAGTGATCCACGCCGATAGCGCCGAAGGTAAGTCGCGATGACTGCCGTGGGTGGCTGGCCCGAGCGTCTATGGCGCTTCGTCGTCGCGCAGTTGGCGATGTTTCCCGGGCGTGGCAACGCGCTGCTGCGCAATCTGGTGGCCTGCACGCTGTTCATCATTCTCTCGATGAGTCTGGAAGTGCCATTGCTGGCGCTGTCGCTGATCATGGTGTTCTTCGTCAGCCAGACCAACGTGGTCCTGACGCGCATGGCCGGCACCCTGTTCATCGTCAGCGCCACGCTCGCCATCGGTATCGCTATCCTCCTGCTCAAGTTCACCTACGGCTATCCGCTGCTGCGCATCATCTGCGCAAGCGCGGTGTTCATGGCCAGCATGTTCGGCATGCGCGCCACGCGGCTCGGCCCGCTGTTTTTCGTGGTGGCGATCGTCACCATTTACGTGCAGAGCCTGGTGGATCTCGTTGCGCAACCCGAGTTGCTGTTACGTGGCTGCCTGTGGGTGTGGATGGCAGTGGTGTATCCGACGCTGGTCACGCTGCTGGTCAACACGTTGCTGCTGCCGCAAGAACCGCAGCAGTTGCTGCGCGAGGCGATGCAGCGCCAGTTGGCGCAGGTCGAGGCGTGTCTGGGAGCGCTGGAAGAGGGCCGGGCAAAGCCCCTGGAAATCAGGCCGACTGACGTCCAGCAGGGCGTGCTCAGCCTGCATAAACTGCTGAAGTTCACCAGCATGCGCGATGCCGGCTACCGCGCCCACGAGGTGCAGCATCTGGCGCTGATCACGTGCGTGTCGCGACTGTATGCCGCCGTAGCGGCCCTGAACGCGCCAGTCTCGGATGTCGAAGCGCTGGCAGCGTTACGTCAGGATTGCGCGGCGCTGGCCAAGGCCATCGAGGGCGGCCCCATGCCGTCGTTGCACAGCGAGGCCCTGATGCGGCCGCTGATGCCGGCGGCACTCGAGGAGATGCGCGAAGCGTTGCGCGCCCTGGCTACCCGCGAGAGCTTGATCCCGACCGCTAAAACGCCAGTGAAGGAGCCTCTGCTGGCAAGTGACGCCTTCAGCAATCCCAACTACCTGCTTTTTGCCTTCAAGAGCTGGCTGGCCGCGCTGTTGTGCTATGTGTTCTACAACGCCGTGGACTGGCCGGGTATCCACACGGTGATGCTGACTTGCGTGATCGTCGCCTTGCCCAGTCTCGGTGCCTCGACCCAGAAAAGCCTGCTGCGCATTGGCGGTTGTCTGGTGGGAAGTGCCTTGGCACTGCTGTGCATGGTCTTCGTCATTCCGCAAATCGAGACGCTGATCGGCCTGTTGGTCATGAGCCTGCCGGTAATCGGTCTCGGGGCGTGGGTCGCGGCGGGCTCCGAGCGCATCAGCTATGCCGGCTTGCAAATCATCTTCTGCTTCGCTCTGGCCTTGCTCGAACAGTTTGGCCCGAACACCGACCTGACCGAGATCCGCGACCGTCTGGTGGGTATCATTCTCGGCGTTCTGGTCAGCACTCTGGTGCATGGTCTGCTGTGGCCGGAAAGCGAGGGTGACAGTTTGCGGCGACGCTTGTCCGCAATCCTGCACAGCATCGCCGGCGTATTGCGTGCGCCAGAATCGGATGCATCGATCGATCATTTGCACGAACTGAGCGTACGCAGTTGGGGCCAGCTCGCCGAATGCGAGGCCATACTTGCGCGCGTGGCCCTGGAGCCCGGTTGGCAACAGGGCGAGCATGAAGAACTGACGCTGTTCACCCAGACGCTGCTGGCCAAGGCTCGGGAGATCCTTCTATTGACCGGCCAGTTGCAGCGCAACCGTGCGGCGCTCGAAGCCGAATTGCCAATGCCGCTGCGCACCTGGCTGGACGAGCATCTGGCGCAGTTGGGTGCGTGGCTGGTCAGCTACGCGACGCGACTGAATGATCAGGCGGTTGCGCTGGATGGCTTGCCGCCATTCGATCCGCCAGCGGAAGGTAGTCGGGGCGACTTCGGGCTGCTGCGGGAGTTGCGTGAACTACGTCGTCTGTTGGGTTCGCTTCCAGACTGGCAGTCTTTTGAAAACGGCACGCTGGTGGAGCTGCGTCCATGAACGGCGGCACCCGGTTGTGCGCGGTTCTCGGCCTGTGCCTGACCTTGGGCGGATGTGCGTTGATTCGAGAGGAGGGTAGCCTGGTGCCGCAGCGCGACCCGGCCAGCATCCGCCTCGCCGACGATCTGCACCTGGCCCGCGAGGGTTGGCCCGACGCGCGTTGGTGGGCACGCTATCAGGACCCGCAGCTCAACCAGTTGATCGACATCGCCTTCGCTCAGGCTCCGAGCATCGCCATCGCTCGCAGTCATATCGACCAGGCCCGCGCCCAGGCAGCCTCGGTGAAATCTCTGACTGGCGTGCAGGTCGATTTGGTCGCCCTGGTCAACCGCCAGCACGTTTCCGCCAATGGTTTTCTTGGCCCTTTCGCCCAAAACGAACCGGCCCTCGGCCTCACCGGTCCCTGGTACACCGAGGGTGTGGTGGGCCTCGGTGGTGCGTACCAAATCGATCTCTGGGGACGGCAGCGAGCGCAAATCGACAGTGCCTTGGGCATACGCAACGCGCGTCAGGCGGAAGCGGCCTGGGTCGAGCTGGAGGTGTCCAGCGGCGTGACCCTGCTGTATTTCCAGATCCAGACTGCGCAGCAACTACTGGCCGACTTGCAGCGCATGTCGGCCATTGCTGCCGAAGTGGTGGTCGCGCATCAGGCGCACATCGAACGTGGCCTGGAGGCGCAGCCACTGAAGCAACAGGCGCTGAGCAACCAGGCACTGATCGAGCGTCAGATCGTCTCCCTGCGCAGCCAGACGCAACAACTGCGTGAAGCCATGCGCGCGTTGCTCGGCGTTGGCGCTGAGGTTGCGCTGCCACTGGCGCCGCGATCTCTGCCGACACATGCTTATGGGGTGCCGCAGAGTCTGGGCTATGAATTGCTGGCGCGACGCCCGGACCTACAGGCCATGCGCTGGCTGGTGCAATCGTCCTATTCGAACATCGATGCGGCCAAGGCCGCCTTCTACCCGAGTTTCGACATCAAGGCCTTCTTCGGCGCCGACGCCCTGCACATGGGAGACCTGTGGGACCATGGCAGCCGACAGATCAATCTGATCCCAGGGATGACCCTGCCGATCTTCGACGGTGGCCGCCTCAATGCTGAACTGGCAAACGCCCGCAGCCTGAGCAACGGCCTCGTGCACCAGTACAATCAAGCGGTGCTTGACGCAGTGCGTGACGTCGCTGTAGCCGGCAGCAAGCTGCAGGGGCTGGAAGCACAGGAGACGTTACAGCAGGCGCGCATCGGCAACATGCGCTTCAACCGTGACAGCGCCGAAGCACACTACCAGCGTGGCCTGTTGAATCGGGTGGCGGCACTGGAAGCAAACCTGCCGCTGCTGGCCGAGCAGAGTGGCCTGGCCTTGTTACAGGGGCAGCGCCTGGAAAGCGAGGTGGCGCTGATCAAGGCTTTGGGTGGTGGCTATCGTGCCAATATCGCAACAGCCGCGAACGATGAGGGAAGCGAGCCGAATGCGGCGTTTTAGGCAGCTCTGGTTAAAACCGAAGCACAGGTTCTAAAAAATCGATAAGAAGACAGTTATGCAGGATCAATGAGGTAAGGATTTTGTTCCTGTAGATGAGTTACCGCTTGCGTCACGAACACGCTAACCGCCAATGGAATCTGTTTTCGGCTGGGATAAACAATGGATAAGTCGCTGTTTTGCTGGATTGTTGCTGTCGGTGATCTCATCTGATTATGTGGCTTGCGAGCCCACCTTGCGCTGCTACGCTTAAACAGTCGGAGTTGCCAGCGCAAGGCGACATGTTTCACCCACCTGGATCCCGGTGATTCTGGGGCTATCAAGCCACGTGCCATCATCAGCTGCTACTGCCGACCGTGCCAGGCCACATTTCGGTCATGCGCTCGAAACCCATGCACATGTGTTGACCCGCGAAGGAACAGAGCAACGGGTGTGATTTTTCACGCCCCCATCAATTGGCAGGCCATAACGACGGTTCAAACGGGAATTCGCATGTCCTCAGGCATTTCTCTGGAGAGGCTCCCATGAGACTTCTGTTGCTTACGGCTGCACTGATTTTCACCAGTATGACGACCACAGTTACGGCGCTCGCTGGTGAGGCTTCCCCCTCGACAACCGATAAGGCGTCACCCACCAGCACGGTCAAACAGGAAATCAAGCTCACGCGGGTCACGCCCGAATACTGGCGGGTCACGTTCCACAACCCGCCGTACAACATCTATGGTCCGGAAACCATGCCGCAGCTGAACGAGGTGGTCACCGCCATCGAGTCCGATCCGAAGCTGGTGGTCGTGGTGTTCGACAGCGACGTGCCAGATTTCTTCCTCACCCACTATGACTTCGTCCCCCCGCTGACTGACACCACCAGCCTGCCCAACGGCCCGACCGGCCTGCCGCCGTTGCCCGACATGCTGGTGCGGTTGAGCAAGGCGCCGGTGGTGTCGATCGTGTCGATTCGCGGTCGTGCCACCGGCGTCGGTAGCGAACTGGCCCTGGCCAGCGACATGCGCTTTGCCAGCCGCGAGAAAGCCATCCTCTCGCAATGGGAAATCGGCGCCGCACTCGTACCCGGAGGTGGCCCCATGGCCCGACTGCCAAGGCTCATGGGGCGTGGCCGGGCATTGGAGGTGCTGCTGACCGGCAATGACATCAACGGCGAACTCGCCGAGCAGTATGGCTATGTCAACCGCGCGCTGCCCGACGCAGAACTCGACAAGTTCGTCGACACCATGGCCCGTCGTATCGCCCGGTTCGACAAACAGTCGATTGCTGACATCAAGCACCTGGTCGACGCTGCCAGCCTACCGCCCAATGAGGCCATCGCTGCCGAATGGGAAGGCTTCATCGGCTCGGTGAAACGCCCAACGGCGCAGGCCCGTATCAAACAGCTGATGGAGCTTGGGTTGCAGAAGAAAGCCGATGTCGAGAAACGCCTGGCTCACTACACCGGCACCTTGGGTGAGAAATCGAAATGATCCTGCCCTCCATATGCGGCTTCGAGCCGAAGGTGCACTCAATTATATTTGGCTCGCCCGCAGGCTAGCATCGGGGAAGCATCACGACCTGACTACTGATTGTGAACCTGAATAATGATTGCGGTTACTTCCCTGGCGTAGGGAAGCAACCGTGACAATCTTTATTTATTGCGGACAATCGGGCCAGTGCTCTATGACGCTCTTGTAGTGCGTGTAAAAGCGCACGGCTTCTTGGCCGTATGTGTGATGATCACCGAACATCGATCGTTTCCAGCCCCCGAACGAATGCCACGCCGACGGCACCGGACTCGGAATGTTGATGCCTACCATACCGATCTTGATCTGCCGGGTGAATGCGCGCGCGGCGCCGCCGTCGGAGGTGAAAAGCGATACGCAGTTTCCCAGTTCGTGGGCGTTCACCAGTGCAATTGCGCTCGCGAGATCAGGCGCCCTGACAACCGACAGGACCGGCCCGAAAATCTCTTCTCGATAGATGCTCATCTCCGGCGTGACGTCGTCAAACAGCGAGCCGCCGAGAAAGAAGCCCTCTTCGCGGCCGGCCACGGTCTGGCCGCGACCATCGACGAGGAGCCTGGCACCTGCCTTGAGACCCGCATCGATATAGCCCAGCACCCTGGTGCGATGCGCGGCGCTGATGAGCGGCCCCATGTCCAAACCGGGCTCCATTCCGCCGCCCATCTTGAGCGAGCGCACGCGCGGTACGAGGCGATCGACCAGCTCATCGCCAATACTCCCTACGGCCACCACGACTGACGTCGCCATGCAGCGCTCGCCGGCCGAGCCATATGACGAGTTGATTATCGCATCGACCGTTTTATTGAGATTGGCGTCGGGCAAGACCACGAGATGGTTCTTCGCACTGCCCAACGCTTGCACGCGCTTGCCGTATTTCGCGCTTTCTTTGTAGATGTATTCGGCAACCCTCGTCGAGGCGACGGCAGATACCGCGGCCACATCGGGGTGCTGCATCAGTGCATCGACGACGTCCTTGCTGCCATGCACGACATTGAACACGCCTTTGGGGAAGCCCGCCTCGATGAACAGCTCGGCAAGCCGAATCGATGCCGACGGAGTGCGCTCCGAGGGTTTGAGGATGAAGGTGTTGCCGGTCGCGGCCGCCATCACAAACATCCAGCATGGCACCACCATCGGGAAGTTGAATGGCGTGACGCCCACGGCCACGCCGACGGGTTGACGCAGATTCCACGCGTCGATGCCGGGGGCGCTCTGATCGGTGAAATCGGTCTTGAGCAGGTTTGGAATGCCGCATGCGAATTCGACGATTTCGATCCCGCGTATCACCTCGCCCTTTGCATCCTCAAACAACTTGCCGTGGTCGCGGGTAATGAGCTCTGCGAGTTCGTCGCTATACGTCTCGAGCAATTCCTTGAACTTGAACATCAAACGCGCACGCTTCAGTGGCGCGGTTTCGCTCCAGGCCGGGAACGCGGCTTTCGCAGCGGCGACGGCGGCGTCGACTTCATCGTGGTTTGCGACCGGCAAGCGGGCTGTCACTCGGCCTAGTGCTGGGTCCAACACGTCGGCGAACTGCCCGCTCGTGCCGGCAGCGTGTTGACCGTCGATGAAATGACTCAGTTGGCGCACTGAGCCTTGATTTGCTTCGCTCATACGGTTCTCCTAAAAGTCAGGGTCCTGTACTAGCAGCAACATGCTGTGATCCATAAATCCACGCCCGACACTATGCGCTCGCCCCGGCGTTTATCAAGGTGGTTGTCGTGTCAACCGTCGAACTATGGCGCTCTTTTCTCGACCTGTTGTTCTCGATCCGGGTACAACAGCACTATGCCGATTGGCTCCCAGTAACATGTTCCACCCGGTGCGAGTGCTTCTGAAACTACCCGAGTGATTGCTTTGCAGCGCCGCTGTATCTGTCAATGCAATCGAGGCAGCCACTTGATTTGGTTCGGCTGATCACTTTTCGTATCGACCTTTCATTTCACCGGCACCAACAAAATTTTTTCAATGGCGTCGCGAAATCCAGGTTTGTGGATTGGTTTTCCAGTTGCATCAAAAACTTCTTCAATAGGCTAGATCCAATCATTGGCGTGGGCTTTGGTATCTACTGGCCGAGCGAGTAACGCAAGTACGTCCTTTATTGGTCTACGGGCTGGCTTCTCTGCGCTGCATGACCGCTCCTGGCCGATAGCCGCCTGTTACACCTGACAAAAATCGACCAAAAAGAAATCGTCGTGGCTGCGTGTCGGACGCGCGCGGGCCAAGAGTACTTTTCGTGTACTGGTGCGTCCTTGCGCCAGGACTGAGTGGCTGCCTCAATTAACGGGCAACCCATTCCACAGGGCTATCGACCGCCATCCCCCGGCCGATGCCCAATCCAATAGCCGGTTTTAGCGCTTGATAAGGGAAATCTTCGTTCCTTCGATACTGATCCCAGCCATTAACCCTTGCTGGTCGAAGATGAACGCGTACGCGTCGTCCTTCAGCGTCGAGCTGGACAGGTTCTTCGCAACCCCTTCATCAACCACAACAACGGTTGGTCCTACACCGATTTCCCAACCCTTGGTTTCAGTTACATATTTCAAAGCTTTGTCGGTCATCAGAAAAACCACATAGCCATACGACTGGGCGCCTGCCTGTAGCCCCCAGGACCCGCTGACGGAGTTGTAATAATCTGCTACTTTCGTGCCCTTCATTAATACGCCTTCGCCATAGCTACCGCCGAATACAAGACCCGCCTTGATGATTTTCGGGAAGACAAGCACCGCTTTGGCTTTGTGCGAGATGGTTTCAGAAAATGGATTGGTCTTGTAGAGAGTTTGCAACGCTTGTCGAGAGTCGGCATTCAGATCTTCGGCGGTGGCCGCTCCTGCATTGTTCAGGAAACCAGCCGATGCCAATGATGCAGTCGCGAGGAAGAGCGATAGGAAGAACCGCATTGATTGAGTCATTTCCGTACTCCGTTAAGGGAGCATTGGATGGCAGCAGCAGTCGGTGCCTGCATCAAACAGGACCGAACCCACTGAACATTATCCGGCGCACCCTACAGTGTGTGAATCGCAAGCTTCGCGCTTGAGTGGAGCAGACCTAAGGTCTTTGATCAATCGCGATGCCATCACTTGTTGTGACCACTCTGTAAGGGCCGGGTTCGTCGACAGAGGCTGTTTCTGGCCGAAAGTTGACTGATTCAAGCGCCCACGTTTTCCACCACACTTGCGGCGGTCAACCTTGAAAACACGCCAGAGGCTTCATCGATTGTGTCGAGGTTCTGATCGTCTGTAGGAAGTGCACGCACGATCAATCAACATGGCGGGAGCGCGCGTGTTTAAACGCCCTCAAGGTTACTTCCTGAAAGCTACAAGACCTTGCGTCGTTGCCTACGGCTACGCCAGAATCCGCCGGCTTGTGCGCCTTTGGCCCGCTCGGTAACTTGATTCCTGTCACTGCCCATCAGTGATCGGGTTTAGCAGCCCGAGGTTAATCGAAGCGCATCTGCATCCCGATAGTCAGGTCATTTCATGCCTGCACTTCATGGTAGCTGTGCGCAGGGCGCCCTCGGGCGCGCCGGTTTCGGTTCTCCCCGGTCTGCTAACCTGCGCACAGCTGCCACCCATACATTCGTTTAGCAGCGATTTGGTGACGGCTCCACATTGTTGGAGAATCGAATATGTTCAAGGTCACACCAAACCCACCGGACAACGATCCGGCATCCCCGTACGAACCCGATTCAAACAAACTCAACGAGGCCGCCGAACGCGCCCTCGACTTCCACTTCCCATCGAATGCCGACATCAAAGCCACCGCGCGTAAACCGAGCAAGCTGTTTGCCGTGGACCCAGAGGCGACTACCGAAACCCTGGCGGTTTTTTTGGTCGAGACGCTGGCCTCGGTCGATGTGATGGTCCATCAGTTGGTGGATCATCTAGACGGTGGGTCGCGCTACGCCCTGCTGGGCATTTCAAACAGCATCATGGTGGCGGAGGTCACGGCGAACCGGGTGCTGGATCAAATTGATCCACCTGAATAATCGCTGTCCTGTGGCGAGGGAGCTTGCTCCCGTTGGACTGCGTAGCAGTCCCTTTTTGGGCCGCTGCGCAGCCCAGCGGGACGGTGCGGCGTTCCGACAAGCTCCCTCGCCACAGGTTACTCATCGTTCGTTCTATCTAATCACTGGCTGTAGCAATCAGCTTCCAGCCTGTTTATTCAACGCCGCTTCAGCCGCGGCGATTTCAGCCTGGCGCTTGACGATCATGTCGCCAATCGGCGGACCCTGAAAGCGTCGGGCTTCAAAACCGAACCAGACGATGGCCGTCAACACCAGAAAGCCGATGGTGATGTACAGCGCCCAATCGTTCGGTGGCTGGATGCCGATGACGAAAATAATCACCATCGAGAGGATCGAGAGGAGGGCGAACACGGAGTACCAGAAGCGCCCCATGTTCCATGGTCCCATGGTCGGCCACTTCGACGTCCCGTAGGTAAACAGCCCCAGGATGATGGGTATGACGAAGGAGAAGAACAGGAAGATCACCGTGCAGGACACCACGATGGTGTAGACCGGCGTTGCGCCGACCGATATCACGGACGATCCCCAGTCGAACAATACCGCGAGGGTGGCACCGGTCCAGATCGCCGCCACCGGGCTGCGATAGGTAGGCGAAACCGAGGCCAGTGCTTTCGAGCAGGGCAGGCCACCGTCACGGGAGAACGCGAAGATCATGCGTGAGACCGAGGTCACGGTCGCCAGCCCGCAGAGGAATTGCGAGATGAAAATCGCCACGTAAAGCGCGAGCTTCACGGTTGGGTTGACCTGTGTGTTCATGGCCCAGAAAAACACGTTCCAGCCTTGCTTCGCCGCCTCATCCATGTTCGGCAACATCAGCACAAACGAACTGAGCATGACCCAGCCGAACAGCAACGACCAGACCACCGACATGACCATGCCACGCGGCACTGACATGGCCGCATTCCGGGTCTCTTCCGAAGTGTGCGCGGAGGCGTCATAGCCGGTGATGGTGTAGATCGGCAACAGCAGGCCGAGCATGAAAATCCAGTCGTTCGACACCTGTGGCCAGACACTGCCGCCGACCTCGCCGGAATAGTTACTGAAGGTCCATAACCGGGCGAACTCATAGCTGGGTGCAGAGATCAGGCAGACGATGGTCAACGCGAGCGCGGTGGCGAAGATCAGATAGCCCGAGAAGTCGGTGAGCTTCGCGGTCAGGCCGATACCCAGGTGGTTACACAAGGCCTGGAGGCCGGTCAGGATCGCCAGGAAAATCACCCTCACCGTGGTGGTGTCCTCCATGCCCAGGGCCGGTCCGAAGGCGCCGAAAAAGAAGTAATAGGTACCGACGTTGATCGCGCCGAGCACGGTGACCAGCCCGAGCAAGTTGAACCACGCAGTCAGCCAGCCGGTGAAGCGGTTACCGAGAATCGAGCCCCAGTGATAGAGGCCGCCAGCGGTAGGGTAGGCCGAGGAAATCTGCGCCATGGCCATGGCGAAAACCCCGGAGATCAGACAACCGATCGGCCAGCCGATGCCGATTGACGCACCGCCTGCACCCGAGGTGCCCTGGGCGAGTGAATTGATACCACCCGAGAGGATGCAGATGATCGAAAAGGAAATGGCAAAGTTGGAGAAAACGCCCATGCGTCGCGAGAGCTGCTGGGCATAGCCCATGCTGTGCAGCACCTTGACGTCATCGTCTTGCGGCGCGCTCGTGCCGGGCTGGCTTGCTGGATTCATGTTGTGTGCCCCTTAGGTTTTGATACGCATCCATCCGGGTTGTACGTCGCTGGATGGGCTGGCCTTCAACCCCTTGTCGTACTGCTCCTGTTTCTTACGGATAAACCCCGTCCATGCTGCGAGTTCGCACCTTGGCCATGGACAGACAACTGCTCTACAGACGGCCGTGGTACGCCGCATCGAAAATTTCTGCCGCGCCATTTCGCGTCAATGGCAGCGGGTTGCCGCCGGCGCAAGGGTCGACAATCGCCATGTCCGCGATCAGGTCGGCCTGCCGATCATCCACCCCCAGCTCAAACAGCGTATGGGGCACGCCGATGTCCTTGCGCAACTTGAGGACGAAGGCCAGAAAACTGTCGAAGCCGGGAGAGGGCAGACGCAAATAAGCGGCGAGGCGGGTGATGCGTTCCTCGATGGCTGGGCGATTGAACTTGAGGACATAGGGCATGAACGTGGCGTTGGTCATGCCGTGATGGGTGTCGTACAGGGCGCCCACCGGATGTGAGAGGGCGTGCATCCCGCCCAGACCTTTCTGAAAGGCGGTAGCCCCCATCGCGGCAGCCGCGAGCATTTCCGCTCGCGCCTCCAGGTCCGAGGGTGTGTGTACGGCTCGCACCAGGGCATTGGCGACCAGACGCATGCCTTCCACCGCAATCCCTTCGGCCATGGGATGAAAACCGGGGGCGCAATACGATTCCAGGCAATGCGAAAACGCATCCATGCCGGTGCCAGCGGTGACCTTGGCCGGCATGCCGACGGTGAGCGCCGGGTCGCTGATGACCACGCGCGGCATCATTTTTGGGTGGAAGATGATGCGTTTGGTGTGCGTACGCTCATCGATGATCACCGCCGCACGGCCCACCTCGGAGCCGGTACCCGCCGTGGTCGGCACCGCAATGATCGGAGCGATGCTGCTTTCGTCGGCGCGGGTCCAATAGTCGCCGATGTCTTCGAAATCCCAGACCGGGCGGGTCTGGCCGCTCATGAAGGCGATAAGCTTGCCCATGTCCAGGCCGCTGCCACCGCCGAAGGCGACCACGCCATCGTGAAAGCCTGCGCGCCATGCCTCGAGCCCGCCCGCCAGGTTGGCTTCAACCGGGTTGGGCTTGAGGTCGCAAAACAGCGCGACGCCGAGACCGGCGGCGCGCAAGGCGTCCACTGCTGCCGTGGTGATCGGGGCACGCGCCAGGCCACTGTCGGTGACCAGCAACGGTCGCTGGATCCCTTGGCTGCGGCAGATTTCGGCGAGCTCGGCGATGCGGCCGACACCGAAGCGGATGCTTGTGGGGTAGTTCCAGTTCGCGGTCAGGCTCATGGCTCAGATCTCGTGGCGCAAATGGAAGGATTTTGCTCGGGTCAGATTTTCATAACCCAGGCGCGACAGCGTGACGCCGCGCCCACTGTTCTTCACCCCGGTCCAGGCCAGGGCCGGGTCCAGGTAATCGCAGCGGTTCATGAACACGGTGCCGGTGTCGATCTCGTTGCCCAGGTGTTCGGCGGCGGCAAGGTCTTGCGTCCAGATGGAAGCGCTGAGCCCGAACTCACTGTCGTTCATCAGGGCGATGGCTTCGTCGTCGCTGGCCACCGGCATGATGCCGACCACCGGGCCAAAGCTTTCCTCACGCATCACTGACATTTGATGGGTGACATCCACTAACACCTGCGGCGCGAGGTAGGCGCTGCCCGGCGCGTCAGCGGCGAAGGCCTTCGGATCGATCAGTGCCCTGGCGCCTTTTGACAGCGCATCGGCAATCTGCCCGCGAACGAATTCAGCAGCGCTCGGTGAGACCAGCGGACCGAGCGTGGTGGCTTCGTCCAGTGGGTTGCCCAGCACGTATTGGCGGGTCAAGTCGACGAAGCGTTCGACAAACACCGGGTAAATTTTTTCATCGACATAAATGCGCTCGACCGCGCAACAGCTTTGCCCGGAGTTGAAGAAGCTGCCGTCCACCAGGTTTTCCACCGCGTGTTCGAGGTTGGCGTCTGCCCGTACATAGGCCGGGTCTTTGCCGCCAAGCTCCAGACCCACGCCGAGGAAACCTCCGACGGCCGCGTGTTCCATGGCTTTACCAGCGTCGACCGAGCCGGTGAAGTTCACCTGCTGCACCCGTCCAGAGGCAATGATCGCCCCGGTATAGAGATGACTCAGCAGCAAGTTTTGGAACAATCCTTCGGGCAGATGGGCACGGCGAAAGGCCTCGGCGAAACGTTCGCCGACCAGCAGCGTTTGCGAAGCGTGTTTGAGGATGACGCTGTTGCCGGCCATCAGCGCCGGGATAATCGTATTCACCGCTGTCAGATAGGGATAATTCCAGGGGGCGATGACCAGCACCGTACCCAGCGGTTCGCGTTTGATACAGCGTCGAAAACCGGCGACGGGCGTGGGTTCAAGCGCTGCCAAGGCGTCAGGCGCAATGGCGATCATATGGCGGGCACGCTCTTCGAAACCGCGCAGTTCACCCGCGCCAAAGCGCACCGGGCGGCCCATCTGCCAGGCCAGTTCCGGCACGATGTCGGCCTTCATGCCCAACATCGCGTCCACCGCGGCGCTGCATAAGGCGGCGCGTTCGCTCAGTGGCCGGCGTTTCCATTGCGCCTGGGCGGCTGCGGCAGCCGCCAGCGCCTGCTCGATCTGCGCAGCATCGGCGCAGCGGCGTTCGGCGTAGACCCGGCCATCGACCGGGGAGATGAGTTGAATCGTTGAAGTCATGATGGCGGTCTCAATAGCGCTCAAAGCCGCGCTGCAGTTCCCAGTCGGTGATCCGCCGGTCGTACTCTTTCTGCTCCCATTCGGCGGTGTGCACGTAGTGGTCGACCACTTCATCACCGAACGCCTCGCGCAACATCGTCGAGGCCTTGAGCGCGGCGCAAGCTTCGCGCAGGGTCTTCGAGACTTCAGGCAAGTGTTCGTCGACGTAGGCATCACCCTCAAAGGGCGGCGCGAGGGTGAGCTTCTCGTCAATCCCGGCGAGGCCTGCGGCGATCAACGCGGCGAAGGCCAGATAAGGGTTGAGGTCGGCACCGCCGATGCGACATTCGATGCGGATGGCCTTGCTGCCTTCAGCGCATAAACGAAAGCCGGCCGTGCGATTGTCCCGACTCCACACTGCCCGCGTCGGGGCAAAGGTGCCGGCCTGAAAGCGCTTGTACGAATTGATGTAGGGCGCGAGAAAACAGGTGATGTCGTTGGCGTATTTGAGCTGCCCGGCCACCCAGGAACGCATCAGTTTCGACATGCCGAATTCCGCCTTGGTGTCGAAGAACAAGGGCTTTTTGGCGTTCTTGTCCCACAGCGAATTGTGGATGTGGCTGCTGGAACCGGCGGCGTCGTAGCGCCACTTGGCCATGAACGTGATCGCCTTGCCTTGCAGTTGCGCGATCTCTTTGCAGGCGTGCTTGATGATGACGTGGTGGTCGGCCATGGTCAGCGCATCGGCATAACGGATGTTGATCTCTTCCTGGCCCGGGCCCCATTCACCCTTGGAGTTTTCCACGGGAATACCGGAGGCCTGCAGATGCTTGCGAATCGCCCGCAGCACCGGCTCTTCGCGGGTGGTCTGCAGGATGTTGTAGTCCTCGATGTAGTGACCGGCCGTCTTCGGCTTGTGGTAGTTGCGCTCGTGGATGGCCTCGTAGCTCTCGTCGAACAGGTAGAACTCCAGTTCCGAAGCGAACATGCCGGTGTAGCCGCGCTCGCGCAGTCGCTCAACCTGCTTTTTCAGAATCGCCCGCGGGCTGTGCGGCAGGTCGCGCCGATGGTGATGATCGAGCACATCGCAGAGCACCAGCGCCGTGCACTCAAGCCAGGGCACCCGTCGCAACGTGGCCATGTCGGGTTTGAGCACAAAGTCGCCATAGCCTTTGCTCCAGCTGGCCGCGGCGTAACCGGGCACCGGCTCCATGTCGATGTCGTCGGCCAGCAGGTAATTGCAGCAATGGGTTTCTTCATGGCCGCTGTCGATGAAAAACTCGACCTGGAATCGCTTGCCGACCAGTCGGCCTTGCATGTCGACCATGCAGACCAGAACGGTATCGATCTCGCCGGAGGCGGCGGCACGCTTGAGTTGGTCAAAACTGAGGAGGGGCTCGGTCATCACGTAGTCCTGCGTGAATTGTTTGGGCCTGTCTGAAATAGCTGTTGCAGACGCTCTCCAGAACAAACCAAAACCTGCAGACGCGAGCATCGTGTGCAATGAGCTGCTGTAAGCGTAGCCTACTGCTGCGGTGTGCAAGTTTCGGAAATCTCAGCCCGATGACTCGGGCGCAAAGGCGCGAACTGAGCGCCTCTCCAACGCGAGGACACAAAGATGACAAAGAAGAGAGAGCACAACACCTACCAACGTCTCGAACAGCAGTACCCGGATTACATGGCTGCAGTGGAGGCCTTGGGTACGGCGGTGCGTCATACCGGCCCACTGGAAGAGATCGTTGTCCAGCTGGTCCAGCTCGGTGCCGCGGCGGCCATCCGCTCTGAGGGCGCGGTGCACAGTCATACTCGACGGGCGCTGGAGGCGGGAGCTACGCCAGAGCAGATTCGTCACACGCTGATCTCACTGACGAGCACGATCGGTTTCCCCACCGTCGTTGCGGCCATCAGCTGGGCGGATGATGTGATTGAGACGTGAACGAGTTCGCTGAAAGACAGGGCTCCGCTCGTCTTGACCCTAAGCAACAGGGCGGGCTCCTTCACACTTAGGCAGTCATTTTTTAGCTATTTTCTCTGGCCCAGGGTTTCCCCAACAATCCGCGCGGCATCTCGTGAGGGCGGCATGCCGAATACCCGTGCGTAATCGCGGCTGAATTGTGTCGCGCTTTCATAACCGACCTCGAACGCTGCACTCGTGACACTTTTGGCGTTGGCCACCAGCAGCGTCCGGGCCTGAAGCAAGCGAACCCTTTTTTGATACTGCAACGGGCTCAGCGCGGTGACGGCTTTGAAGTGCCGGTGAAAGGCCGACACGCTCATCGCCGCTTGTTGCGCCAGTGTCTCCACACGGATGGGCTTGGCGAAGTCCCGACGAATGTACTGGATGGCCAGGCTGACCCGAGCCATGGCGCTATCGGGTGCCGCAATATCACGCAGCATCCAGCCGTGGGGCCCTTGCAAAACACGGTACAGAATCTCCCGTTCGTAGGCAGGTGCCAGGGCCGCAATTTCCTCAGGTCGGCCCATCAATCGCAGCAAGCGAACCCAGGCGTCCATCAGGTCGGGCGTGACAGCGGCTACCGAAAAACCTGCTTCCTTGTCGTAATGCCCGATGGGCTTTGGCAGGTCCGCCAGCAGCGTCGCCAGGACCGTCGGGTCGAGTGTCAGGCTGACCGCCAGATAAGGCTCACCGGAAGCAGCAGGGTGTACTTGACCGACCGCAGGCAACTCGATGGACATGACGAAATAGGTCGCCGGGTCATAGCGAAGTGTGCGGTCTCCGATGGTCATTGATTTACTGCCTTGCAGGATCAGGTTGATCATCGGCTCGTAAACCGCAGCCAGCAGGTGCTCAGGGATTTCGCCCTGGACCATGGCGACGCGGGGGATGCCCGTCTCCGTGCGGCGGTTCTCGGCCCGGGCAGCCAGCGCGCGAAGTTCATTCAGTTGGTTTGTCATGAGGAGCATCTGAACTCAGGCTGATACGCCCAGGCAAGCAAAAAGCAGAAACAGGCAGGATTCGAGCAGGAACGGCTGCGCTCGTTGCAACGGCGATGGTTACTGTGGTGACTCATCTCAGTGATCTTGGAGCAGCGAATGAGCGTTATCGTCATTACCGGAGGCAGCCGAGGCATCGGCGCCAGCACGGCCGAACACTGCGCCCGGCGCGGAATGGGGGTCATCCTGACCTACAAGAGCAATGCTGATTCAGCAAACTCTGTCGTCCAGCGTATCCAGGCATCGGGCGGCAAGGCTGTGGCGCTTGAGCTGGACGTCGCTGATGTGAAACGGTTCGACAGCTTCAGAGAAGCGGTGCAACTGACTTTGCAGGCAACCTGGGGGGTGGCAACCCTTGGCGGGCTGGTGAACAACGCGGGCCATGGCTTGTTCAATCCCCTGGAATTGGTCACCGAGGCGCAGTTTGACGACTTGCTGAACGTACACCTCAAAGGCCCGTTTTTCCTGACTCAAGCGTTGCTGCCACTGATGGGAGAGGGCGCCAGCATCGTCAACCTGACCAGCGCCACAACCCGCGTGGCCACTGCGGGTGTAGCGCCTTATGCCGCTTTCAAGGGCGGACTCGACGTGCTGACCCGTTACATGGCCAAGGAGTTCGGCCCTCGGCGTATCCGGGCCAATGCCGTCTCACCGGGGGCGATTCGCACCGAACTGGGCGGCGGTTTGAATGACGAATTCGAGGCTCTACTCGCGTCGCAAACCGCCCTTGGCCGGGTGGGCGAGCCGGAGGATGTCGCTCGCGTTATCACCATGCTGCTGTCCGAAGAAGGACGCTGGATCAATGCTCAGACGATCGAAGTCGCGGGCGGGTATTTCATCTGAATCAGCACCTGAATAACGAGGCGACCACAATGCTTGATCATATTTTTATCTCGGTAAGCGACGTTGATCGTTCCATCCGTTTCTACACCGCGACTCTGACCCCGCTTGGCATTACCGGCAGGCTTGATTACGACGGTAAGGACGGCCCGCCAGGCCACCCGGATCTCAAGGGCTTCGGTGCCAATGGCCGGGTATTTTTCTGGTTGCGCGAGGGTGTTGTGGAGGGACGGGCGGTTCATGTCGGCTTCGTGGCGAACAGCAAGGCCGAGGTCGACGCAGCTTACGCGGCAGCCATGGACAATGGCGCTATCGACAACGGTGCGCCTGGCGCACGTCTGCATTACGACCCCCATTACTACGCCGCCAATGTCCTTGACCCGGACGGTTACAGCCTCGAATTCGTCTACAAAAACTGGCAGCACGCCCAATGAAAAAATTAATGATCTACGGGGCAACGGGCTATACCGGTCGCATGGCTGCCGAGCATGCCAAAGCGCAGGGGCTAGACGTTGTGATCGCTGGCCGCAATGGAGCAAAGCTGGAGTCTCTCGCTGCGCAACTGGGCGTGCCTTATCGAGTGTTCACCCCTGATGCCCAGGCCGTCGAATCCCTGGACGGCATCGGCGTGCTGCTGAATTTCGCAGGGCCTTTTGCTCAAACGGCGGACGCCTTGATGCAGGCCTGTATCAAGGCCAGGGTCGACTATCTGGACATCACGGCCGAGATCAATGTCTATCGGCTGGCGGAACGGCTTGGCGCTCAGGCAGCCGAGGCGGGTGTCATGTTGCTGCCCGGGGTCGGCTGGGACGTGGTGCCGACAGACTGCCTGGCGATGCATGTTGCTCTCCGTGTGCGGGAGCCGAAGTCGCTAAGGGTTGCGCTGCAAGTCGCTGGCGCCATGTCGCGGGGATCGGCCTTAAGTGTCAGCGAGATCGTTGGCGCGGGCCTCTTGGCGCGGGTTGATGGGCTACTGGTTGCAACACCCGATGCGCAGCCCCGGCACTTCGATTTTGGCGACGGCCAGGCACTGTGCGCGCCGTTGTCCTTCGGTGACCTGGTCACCGGCTGGCACTCCACTGGCATTCCCAATATCGCCATGTTCGTGAACATTACCGGCGACGCTTTCCCTGAAGGCGATCTGTCACAGCTTCCCGACGGCCCAAGTGCTGAGCAGCGAGAGGCTCATCGCGCCCGTGCTGTGGCTGAAGTCATTGGCGCCGATGGCACAAGTGCGTGTTCAGTGATCGAGACCGTCAACGGCTACACCTACACACCATTGGCGGCTGTGGAGGCTGCGCGCCGGGTGCTGAACGGTGATCGGCGACCAGGCTTTGAAACGCCTGCGCGGGTGTTTGGCGTCGGATTCGCGCAGACGATTGCAGGTTCGACAATCAAAGATTTTTAGGGCGCGACACCTACCGGCTGACCCCATGACCTGCCCGTGTGTACGTCTGCCCCACGGGAAGGGGCATTCGCGACGACATTTTTACTGTAGCGCCGAATCTGTTAGATGAAGGCAGGGGGCAGGTCGAAGCGAGGCTATTTCCCCGAGCCTTTCTGTTTGATATCTCCGCAAAAAATATCGACGTTGCCACTGTCCGGTGCACTTCGCACGACGATGGAGTACTCACCGGAAAGCAGGATCGGCAGTGCGACAGGTGCGCTTCTTGAGAAAGCCCAGCCGCGTATGGCCTGGCGCTCGGTGTTGACATGATCATTCATGGCGTAAGCGACTGGCCCGGGTTGCTGGCAGCTGCCTTTATTGATGAAGGTGTAGAGGCGCAAGGGCAGAGACGCTCCGCTTGGAGCACCACTGATGAAGAAACTGAACCCGGTTTGTTTGCCCCAGTCGGCCAACGTTACATTGCCGATCTGACCGGTGTTCTGCCGCGTGGCAACCAAAGGAACGCTCACTCCATGGTCGGATGAAGTGGTGCAGCCGAAAAGGCTTGCGGTGACTATTAGCGCTGCAAATGAGTTTCTGCGCCTCATTGCCAACCTCCTGTGCTGAAGAACTGCAATGAGAGATTAGCGGGTATAGCTCATTAATTGTCTTCCTGGCGTTGCCTGTTCGAAATTCCCGGTACCGGGCTCAGGACCAGCTGACCCGTCAGCTGTTCGAAACCCTCCATTCATGCGGAATCTGGCAACAGTGTTTGTCCAGTGGGCCGCTGTTTGAGGAAGGGGTAAACACCTAGCATCGTCTCTACCCAGTGAGCAAACAGAGTCAGTGTCAACTCGCTCACGAGGTTAACTTTTGACGATAAGGTGAATACGATGAAAATCTCAAAACTTGCGATGTTTCTTGCGCTTGGCGTTTTAGGTACACAGGCATTTGCAGGCGAAAGCCATTCAACTGCCGCGGACAGCAAGACGCCTGCTGAAACGTACACTTACGATACGAAACTGGATATCCAGAAAGTCATTACGGTGACCGATATTCCCGACCAGTGCGGGCCAGTCCCGGCGCAAATGACGTATGAAGACTCTCACGGTCAACGGCATATCTTGCAGTATCAAGTCATGGGAACTGGCTGTTCAAATGGTTGAGTCGTGTGTGGAAGATGGAGGGTCGACACTCCATGCCTGCAGCGCCGGCTGCTGTTAAAGTTGTTATTGTTTTCTGCGTAATTCGACGATTTTTTCATCGGCAGCCAACACGCCTGGAATATAACTTTTAAGAAACTCCACCCATGTTTTTATTTTTGCATCCACGAACTTTCGTGATGGGTATATTGCAAATAAATTGAATTCTTCAAAATGATACTCGGGTAATACGCGCACTAACGTGCCGGCCCTGAGGCCTTTGACTGCAGACGCAATAGGCTGAATACCTATACCCATTCCATTCATTATGGCGACGGTCATGGCATCGGCAGTGTTGACGTGAAAGGGAGACATTGGAATGTTGACGGTCTCCACGCCGTTGGGCCCCTCAAATACCCAGTTTCCAGCGGGCATTACCGTATTCACAATTCTCAAACAATCATGTGAGCCAAGAGCCCCCGGTGAATCGGGGTGTCCGCGTTTCTGCAGATACGCTGGCGAGGCGCAGAGAATGCTGTAAGTAGTACCTAGTCGCTGCGCTACAAATCCGGAATCGGGTAAGTCCCGGGCCAGAACAATCGACATGTCATAGCCTTCCTCCAGCAAGTCGGGCAACCGATTAGTCAGTGTCAAATCAAACATGACCGAGGGATGAGTCTCTCTATAGTTGGCAATGGCATCGATCACGTAATGATTGCCAATGGCTCCCATCGCGTGAATCTTGAGCCTGCCGACGGGCATGACGTGCGCAGTACCCGCTTCTTCCTCCGCTTCACGGACCTCGTCCAGAATATTCTCGCATCGCTGCAAATAGCGCGTACCTGCTTCGGTCAGCGCCAGGCGTCGGGTTGTCCGGTTGATCAGGCGTGTTTGAAGCCTGGCCTCCAGACTGGAAACCGCTTTGGAAACGTTAGTGGTGGTGGTGTCCAATAGCTCAGCCGCTGCCGTAAAACTGCCGCTCTGAGCGACAGCAACGAAAAAACGCATCGTCTGGAAAACGTCCATGGTTTTCACCTCGGGGGGGATGGATGAAAGGGGCGTCCCTGTAGAAGGCCGCCCCTTCGTTGCGTATTACTTCTTGCGCGGAATAAAACCAGGCACGCCTGTCTCGACGACCGAGTTGAATCGTATCCGGGTCGTAATCTCTTCCTTGATTTCAAGCATGGCCCTATGAGGCAGGGTAGAAATATCAATGTTTTCCCGGATATGACTCGGTGTAGCAGACGTGGTCAGAAAAGCGACTCCCCGCTGTACCGACCAGGCCAACGCAACTTGAGCCGGGGTCTTCTGCAAGCGCTGAGCGATCTGTGTAATCACCGGCTCTTCCAGTACATTTGGCTCCATTCCGTGGCCCAGCGGCGCAAACGCAAGCACGACAATTCCATGCTGTTTGCAAAACTCAAGCAGTTCCCATTCAGGCAGATAGGGGTGCGATTCGACCTGCACGACGGCGGGCTTTATCCGGGCCACTGCCACAATCTCTTGTAAACGCTCCAACGTGATATCAGACAAGCCGATGGATTTGCAGCGGCCTTCATCCACCAGGCGCTCAAGTGCCCGCCAAGTCTCTATTAACGTCACGCCTGGGTCGTAGATGACTTGACCGTGTTCGTCTCTTGGATCCTGGTTGTCGCCGGGCTGAAAGGCGAAGGGCGTATGGATCAGATAGCAATCGATGTAATCCACTTGAAGTCGTCGGCAACTGGCCTCAAAAGCAGGTTCGACTCGCTCGGGACGATGGTTGGTGTTCCACAGTTTCGTGGTAATGAACACGTCCTCTCGCCGGACTTTACCCGCGTTCATAGTTTCCTGCAGGGCAACGCCGGCCATGTCCTCGTTTCGATAACGTTCTGCACAATCGAAATGGCGAAAACCTGCTTCCAATGCTTCTTTGACCGCTTGTGTTGTAACGGAGAGATCCCGGAACAACGTGCCGAATCCAACGGCCGGCATCTCACCCGATCCGTGTGCTAGAGGGAATCGGGTATCGCGAAGTGCATCGTGAAAGGGTTCGTAAGGCATATCGTTTACTCCAATGTCTGGCTCTACTGATAGGAAGGTTTCTGTACTTCGCGACTGGCCACTCGTTGCTCAAACACACCGACGGAATTACCGCCGAGGGCCACATACAGGCGCACGGTGTCGAGGTACTGCGCGGTCTTCACTCTGATTTGACCCAGTAACGCTTGCTCATAAGCACGTTCCGCCTCCAGCACCTGGAGAATGCTGTTCTCGCCTTGCGCGTAGGCTTGTTGGTTCAACCGAAAGCTCGTTTCAGCCGCGCGTAACGCGTCATCCTGCGCCAGGTTTTCCTCTGCGTCATGATTGATGGCCTGCAGCGTGTCTGCGACCTGACCGAACGAGGTAATGACGGTTTGCTGGTAGCCAGCGAGGGTTGCCTTGTAGCCGTCAACGGCGGCCTGACGTTCAGCTTTCAGCGTTCCGCCATTGAAGATGGGCGCCGTGAGCCCGGCAGCAAAGCCCCAAAGTGCGGCGCCGCCATTGCCTGAAGCCGCCTGTGCAAGCGACGCGGAAAGTTCGACATGCGGATAAAGGTTAGCTGTCGCCACGCCAACCGCGGCGCTGGCCATGTGCAGTTCTGCCTCTGCTTGCAGTACATCCGGCCGGTCGTGGGCCATTTCAGAGGGCAGACTGACGGGCACGTTTGCCGGCAAGGCAAACTCGGCGAGCTTGAAGTCAGGCGCGATCCAGTCAGCAGGGCCTTTGCCCGTCAGAATCGAGAGCGCGTGGCGTGCCGAATCACGCTGCTGAGCGAGGGGCGGCAACAGCGTGCGGTCCTGAGCGAGCCGCGTTTCGGCCAGCGAAACATCAATCTGCGTGGTGCTGCCATTGACGTGCGCCATGCGCACCAGTTCGAGGTTCTTTGTGTCATTGGCGAGCAGCTTCTCGACGGCTTCCATCTGCGCGTTGGCAGAGGCCAGCAATAACGCCTGGCTCGCGACGTCGCCCGTCAGGGTCAGGTACGCCGCTTCGTAGCGATGCGTCTGCAGATCCGTAAACGCTTCCTGTTGTTCAACCTGGCGCTTGTTACCGCCGAAAACGTCAAGGTCGAAGCCAACCCGTGGCCCAATTGCATAGAAATTGGAGATGGAAGGTTCTTTCGCGTTGTGCACCCGTTGGCGGCCGGCCTGAGCGCCAAGGTCGACCTGCGGATACAGCGCACCTTCCGCCGCGGCAACCGAGGACGCCGCTTGCCGGATCGTCGCGTCTGCCGCCACGAGCTCAAGATTGCCGTCAATGGCGCGACGCACAAGCTTGTCGAGCTTCGGTGAACGAAACGCGGACCACCAGGCACCGTTGACCTTCTTGCCCAGGTCAATGTGCTGTTCACCAGGCTTGTTGCCGCCTTGGCCGAGACGCTGCTCGGCCTGTTGATCGTAGTGCTGCGACGGGCTCGGTGGAGGCATTTGATAGTCAGGGCCGACGGTGCAGGCGGTCAGGAATGCAAGAGCCGACACCGCACCGAACGTGGTTTTGAACATCTGTCTGTTGATGAAGAGCGCTTTGGATTTCATTTGGCAAACTCCACGAAAACTAGTTGGTCGGAACGGGCTTGCGAAGAAAGACAACCAGTGGGCTCACCACCAGCATCGCGAACATCAAAATCTTGAACTGGTCGATCACCCCGATAAAAGCTGCCTGGCCGGTGATCATTTCGTTGAGCCCCGCCAGTGCTTGCAGGGACGTCGGCGCGGAATGCGCAGCGGCGCGATACGGCGTCAGGTTGCTGGCCAGCGCCATGTGCATCGCTTGCGTATTGTTGAAGAAAAACAGCTGCACAATCGCAACGCCGAGGGTGCTGCCGTACACCCGTGACAGATTGAAAAAACCGGTGCCTTCGGGGCGTAACGTCGGGTCAAGCGTGCTGAACGCGACCTTGGTCAGCGACGGCATCAACAGGCCGATGCCAATGCCCTGGATCGCACCCGCCAGTGCCACGGGCGACCAGTCCATCAACGGCGAATAGCCGAGCATCAGCCAGTTGGCATAAATCACCACGGCGACGCCTGCTGCCACGAACAATCGGCGGTCGAAACGCTCGGGAACACGGCCCATCAACAGGAACGCACCGACCAGCCCGATCCCCCGCGGAATCGTCAGGGAACCCGTGGTGTCAGGCGGGTAGCCGAGAATCTCGTCCAGCATCGGCGAGGTCAGCGCCATGGTCGACAACAGCACGAAACCCACGGCGAAAAAGATGACCGTGGACAGCACGAAGTTGCGGTCTTTGAACAAACGCTTGTTGAGGAAATGCACCTTCGCGGTCAGCACATGCACCACGAACAGGTAGAGCCCCAATGCACAGCCCATCGCTTCCAGCCAGATCTCGGTCGAGGAAAACCAGTCCAGGCGTTCACCGCGGTCGAGCATCATTTGCAGGCTGATCAACCCCAGCGTGAAGCTGCCGAAACCGAAGAAGTCGAACGACGGACGTTTCTCCGCCTTTTTCTCGGCCAGCAACAGCGCCATCACGAGGAAGATAAACGCCGATAACGGGAGGCTGATGTAGAAGATCGGGCGCCATCCGAAATGTTCGCCGACCCAACCGCCGATGCTCGGGCCGCTGACGATGCCGAACAGCACGATGGCCGTCCACGTCGCGCCGAACTTCGCTCGCTTCTCGAGTGGCAAAGTCTCCAGCGAAATCGCCATCGACAGCGGTGCCAGCACGCCACTCGCCAGGCCTTGAATAATGCGCGCGCCAACGAACTCCAGCGGCGTCGTTGCCTGTGTGGCGAGCAGCAAGCCGAGGACGAAGAACGCTAACGCGGCTTGATAAACAAGCTTCAAGCCATAGCGCCCGGCGAGCCATTGCGCAATCGGCATCGTGATGGCGCTCGCCGCGAGGTACGACGTGAATATCCAGCCCGCCTGGTCGTCGGTCATCGACAGGCTGCCCTGAATCAACCTGAGTACTGCATTCGGCAAAGGCAGGTTCGCCGACTGCATGTAGGTGGCGAGCAACGCGGCGAACCTTAATGTTCCCGCACCTTGAGGTCCGGCATGATTGGCGTTCATCAGAAGTTACCTGCGGTCAACAGCGCCTTGAGTGGATGCCACCAGGGCGTGCGGTACCCGGTATCAACCTTGACCGTGGCGCTGGTGCCCGAGAAAAGGGGCAGGGCAGCATCCACTTCATCGAGTTCGAGTCGGACCGGTACCCGCTGCACAACCTTGACCCAGTTGCCGGTCGCATTTTCAGGCGGCAGCAGGGCGAAGTCCGATCCGGCACCGGGGCTCATGCTGGTCACGTGGGCCTTGAAGATGTGATCAGGATAAGTATCGATACTGATGGTTGCTTCCTGACCTGGACGCATATGGGTCACTTGCGTTTCGCGGAAGTTGGCCTCAACCCAAATCTCGCGATCGGACAGCAGCGCAAACGCTGGCGCGCCGTTGTTCACATAGTTGCCCACCTGCAAGTCGTCGACCTTGGCCACGATGCCGTCGTCCGGCGCATACACCGTTGAATACGAGAGATACAGCTGCGCCTCGTCGAGCTGAGCCTTGGCCTCGCGAACTGTCGGGTGGTTATCGGCTTCGATGTTCGGATTGCCGTTCAAGGCAACGACCGTGCTGGCGATCTGTTGTTCGACCGACGCTATTCGTTGCCGGGAAACTTTAAGGTCTGTGTCGGCGCGCTCGTAAATGGCGCGCGAGACGAACTCGGTAGCGACCAGCGCCTTCTTGCGGGCAAACTCCCGTTGGTCGAAATCGGCCGACTCTTTGGCCGATTGCAATTCAGCCTGCTGCTGGCGGTAGCTGGCCTTGAGGCCATCGATGCGCAGCCGCGCGACGCTCAGCTGTGCTTCTGCACGGTCAACGGCGATCTGGAGCGGTTTCGGGTCGATCCGAAACAGAATCTGACCCTTGTGCACAGGCTGGTTGTCCTCGACTGCGATCTCGACGACTTGCCCGGAAATGCGCGCGTTGATCGATGCCTTCGCCACTCGGGCGTAAGCGTTATCGGTCGAAACAAAGGCCTCACCCGCCACATAGTGTGCGTACCCAACCGCAGCGAAGAGGAGAGGGAAACCCACCATAAGGAATGGCCGTAATTTCTCTTTAAACGGCTTTTTGACGGGCGAACCAGACGGATTCGGCCCAGGACGCTCGAAGGTCTGTGTTGCTGAGATGTCGAACTGTTTGGTCATGATCGAATGCACCTATTAACCGGGAAGTCGGGCTAACACCCACAAAAACAGCCATACCCTGTGCGGTCAGGAGGATCGCTCCACCGCATCTGTTTCGTCGCCGCAACACCCTGTTCGAGCTCCGCTACAACAAACCTGCAAACCAAGGAATTTCTGGTTCCTTAATTTTGTGCGATGGTGTAAGAATATCCCTGAGCCCACCTTCATTCAAGGATTTTGTACGACATGGCACAAAAAAAGATTGCAGAGGCGAAAGGCCGCGGCCGCCCTCGTGCGTATGACCCGCAAACAGCGCTGCTGCAGGCGCTTGATGTTTTTTGGAGCACTGGATATTCCGGCGCTTCTCTGGACAGCATCGCCACGGCGGCCGGTATGAATCGCCCAAGCCTCTATGCGGCTTTTGGCGACAAGCACGCGCTCTATATCAAAGCGCTTGAGCAATATTGGGAGTTTGCCGCGGCGGACATGCATGAAGCGCTGACGGACAACGAACTGACCTTGAGCCAGGCATTGATGCGGTTTTATGAAGGGCAGTTGTCGATCTACTTCTCGGGTGACGGCCAACCGCGCGGCTGCTTTGCGATCGGCACGGCGACGACCGAAGCCGTCGAGGATGCTGAAATACGAGAGGTGCTTTCGGACCGGCTCAGCAGGCTCGATACCGATCTCGAAACGCGTCTTCGAGCGGCCATCAGTAGCGGCGAGTTGAAAGGTGATGTCGACCCGACGGCCCTTGCCGTACTCGCGTCATCCCTGCTGCATAGCATTTCGATACGTGCGCGGGCGGGCAAATCCCGGGCTGAATTGACCGAGCTTGCGCGTAATGCGGTCAGCGTGATCTGCGGTGTGTGAGGTTTACGGTGAGTGAAAGACTTGAAGATATTCTTGCCGAACAGCTGGCCGTGATTTTTTGTGGCATCAACCCAGGCGTGACTGCCGCTGCCCAAGGCCACCATTTTGCGGGCAGGGGCAATCGCTTCTGGCGCACGCTCCATCTCGCTGGATTTACGCCTGAGGAGGTGCGCCCGGAAAACGATCGGACGATCTTGCAGTATCAGTGTGGATTAACGGCCGTGGTGGAACGGCCGACGGCACGAGCGGATCAGCTGTCTGCCCATGAATTCATTGCTGCGGCGGCGGACTTCGAACAAAAAATCGTGCGCTATGCACCGCGCTTTGTGGCGTTTCTCGGTAAAGCGGCGTATTGCGCGCTATCCGGCCAACGAGACATTGCATGGGGGCTTCAGCCAAAGACCTTCGGCAATGCCTCGGTATGGATCCTGCCCAATCCCAGTGGGCGAAATCGCGCGTTCACGCTTGATCAACTGGTTGGCGCGTACCGCCAACTCTATATAGCAGCAGGCGAGCAAAGCCGACTTCAACCTCACCGTTAAGTCAGATACCGCCGAAACCACCCCAGCGTCCGGTCCCAGGCCAGCTTGGCCGCGGCCTCATCGTATCGAGGCGTGGAGTCGTTATGGAAACCATGGTTGGCGCCGGGGTAAATGTAGGCTTCATAGGTCTTGCCCGCGGCTTTCAGCGCCTTCTCATAGGCGGGCCAGCCTTCGTTGATGCGCGTATCCAGTTCACCGTAGTGAAGCATCACCGGCGCCTTGATTCGGGCGACATCCTTGGCCTCTGGCTGGCGGCCATAAAAGGACACGGCAGCCCCCAGTTCCGGATAGGCCACGGCCGCCGCATTGACGACGCCACCGCCGTAGCAGAACCCGGTGATCCCGACTTTTCCGGTGGTCGCGTCATGCTTCATCAGCCACTCAATGGCGGCGAAAAAGTCGTTCATGAGCTTTTCCGGGTCGACGGTCGCCTGCAGCTCCCGGCCTTTGTCATCGTTGCCGGGATAGCCGCCTACCGAGGTCAGGCCATCAGGGGCGAGGGCGATGAAGCCTGCCTTGGCCACACGCCGCGCGACGTCTTCGATGTACGGGTTGAGCCCGCGATTTTCATGCACGACCACCACCGCCGGCACCTTGCCGGTGGCTTTCGCCGGGCGTACGAGATAGCCACGGACCTGCCCGTTACCTTTGGGGGATGGATAGGTGATGTATTCGGGAACAATGTCCGGGTCGGTAAATTCAACCTGCTCGGCGAGTGCATAATTCGGACTCAGGGCGGCGAGGAGCGCGCTGGCGGTCAAACCGCCCAAGGTGAACAACGCCGCTCGATCCAGAAACTCACGCCGGTTGATCTTGCCGTGGGCGTAGTAGTCGTACAGTTCGAGCAGTTCCGGGGCAAAGTCTTTCGCAGTGAGCCGGGTCATCTGTGCGCTTCCTCTTGGGCGGGTCGATTGCTCTGTCGGTTGGACAGCGTGAGCGATACCTGTCGAGCGTAGCCGTTCACAAAAGAAGAGGCGGGAGCCTGATGCCGATCCGTTAAGCCGTAACACGATCTGTAGCAGCTGGCGAAGCCTGCGTTCGGCTGCGTAGCAGTCGTAAAACCTGAGTGCGAGGTCTTCCTGAAACATCTTGTCGTCTGATTTCACGACTGCTACGCAGCCGAACGCAGGCTTCGCCAGCTGCTACAAAGAGCGCGTTTTGCCTGCAATTTCTTAACTGATCGGCATTAGGCTGAGCCTCTTCTTTTTCCTCTCTATTTACGCCCTCGACTGCTTATACACGCGCCGGAATTTATGCAGCAGCGGTTCGGTATAACCATTGGGCTGCGCGCCCCCCTCGAACACCAGTGCGCAGGCCGCTTGAAATGCAACCGACTGCTCGAAGTCCGGCGCCATCGGCTTATAGATCGAATCGCCCGCGTTTTGCTCATCGACGACCCGCGCCATGCGCTGCAAAATCTCGACGGTCTGGTCCTGGGTGATCACCCCGTGTCGCAGCCAGTTGGCCATGTGCTGGCTGGAAATGCGCAGGGTCGCGCGATCTTCCATCAAGCCCACGTTATGGATGTCGGGCACCTTCGAGCAGCCGATGCCTTGTTCAACCCAGCGCACCACATACCCCAGCAAACCTTGCGCATTGTTTTCGACTTCCTGACGTATCTCATCGGCCGACCAGGATGGGGCGGTGACGACCGGCACGCTGAGCAAGCCGTCCAGAAGTGCCGGGCTGGCGCTACCGAAGTCCGTTGTTTCAAGGGACTCCTGCACCGAGCGTACGTTGACCTGATGGTAATGCAGCGCGTGCAAGGTGGCGGCGGTCGGCGAGGGCACCCAGGCCGTGTTCGCGCCTGCTTTCGGGTGGGCGATTTTTTGCTTGAGCATATCGGCCATCCGGTCCGGCATGGCCCACATGCCTTTGCCGATCTGCGCCCGCCCACGCAATCCACAGTCCAGACCGACGAGCACGTTGTTGCTTTCGTAGGCCTCGATCCACGAGGTATTTTTCATGTCGCCCTTGCGCAACATCGCGCCCGCTTCCATGGCGGTGTGCATCTCGTCACCGGTGCGATCCAGAAAACCGGTGTTGATGAACGCGACTCGTGAGGAAGCTGCCGCGATGCACGCCTTGAGGTTGACGCTGGTGCGCCGTTCCTCGTCCATGATGCCCATTTTCAACGTATGACGTTCGAGCTGGAGCAGGTCTTCGATGCGGCTGAACAACTGCTCGGCGAAGGCCACTTCGGCGGGGCCGTGCATTTTCGGTTTGACGATGTAGACGTTACCGGTGCGGGAATTGCCGCGACGTTGCAGGTCATGCAGAGCAATCAGGCTGGTGATGACGCCGTCGAGAATGCCTTCCGGGATTTCCAGTCCGCCCTTGTCGAGAATCGCCGGGCTGGTCATCAGGTGCCCGACGTTGCGGATGAACAGCAACGAACGCCCGTGCAACGTCAGTGAGCGGCCATCGGCCGCGGTGTACTCGCGGTCGGGATGCAGCCGTCGTGTGATGGTTTTACCGTTTTTCTCCAGGTCTTCTTTCAGGTCGCCCTTCATCAAACCCAGCCAGTTGCGGTACACCTGCACCTTGTCATCGGCGTCGACCGCCGCCACCGAGTCTTCACAATCAATGATGGTCGAGAGCGCTGCTTCAATCAGCAGGTCCTTGACGCCGGCAGTGTCAGCCTGACCGATGATACTCTGGCGATCGATCTGAATTTCGACGTGCAGATCGTTGTTTTTCAGCAGGATGGCCGTGGGATCAGCGAGTGAGCCCTGGTAGCCGATGTACTGCGCGGCGTTCGATAAACCGGCTTGGCTGCCGTCTTTCAAGGTGGCCTCCAGTGTGCCGTTGTCGATCCGGTAACGCGCCACCGCGGCATGGGAGCCGCTGCTCAAGGGGAATGCCTGATCCAGGAAGCCACGGGCAAACGCGATGACTTTCGCGCCGCGCACCGGGTTGTATGTCCGGCCCGGTTCGGCACCGCTGTCATTGGAAATCACATCGGTGCCGTAGAGCGCGTCGTACAGCGATCCCCAGCGCGCGTTGGCGGCATTCAGCGCATAACGCGCGTTGACGGCCGGGACGACCAGTTGTGGTCCGGCCTGCACACTGATCTCTGTATCGACGTTGGCGGTGCTGACCTTGACGTCTGAAGGTTGTGGTTGCAGGTAACCGATACCGCTCAGGAAATTGCGATAAGCCGCCATGTCGGTGACCGGTCCCGGGTGTGAACGGTGCCAGGTGTCCAGTTCGGTTTGCAGGCGATCGCGTTCAGCCAGCAGCGCCCGGTTTTGCGGCGCCAGTTCATGCACCAGGGTGGCGAAACCACTCCAGAACGCTTGAGGGGCCAGGCCGGTTCCGGGCAGCACGTCCAAATCAACGAAACGTTGCAAGACAGGTGCGACCTTGAGGCCTTGGCAGTTCACGAATTCGGTCACTTTTTGCATCTCCATCACACAGTGTTTATCGAGCGCTGACCGCGCTCAGCTCAAATCAGTTCAGGCATTGCGCGCCGGCTTTGGCCACTTGTGCGTCCTGCTCGGCTTTGACGCCGGACACCCCGACCGCGCCGATCACCTGGCCGTCGACGATGATCGGCACGCCACCTTCCAGCGAGGTCAATAATGGCGCGGACAAAAAGGCGTGGCGTCCGCCATTGACCATCTCTTCATAGCCTTTGGATTCGCGCCGACCGAGGGCCGAGGTGCGGGCCTTTTCGGTGGCGATGTAGGCGCCAATCGGAGCGCAACCGTCGAGGCGTTCGAGGGCCAGGGGATGGCCGCCGTCATCGACAATCACGATGGTCACGGCCCATTGGTTGTTCTGCGCTTCGGTGCGTGCAGCCGCGAGGATTTGGCTGACTTCGGTCTGGCTCAGTACGGCTTTGCTTTTCATGGGGATTCTCCAGTACTCGGTTAGGGCAAGGCGGCTTCGACCAGTTCGATCCAGTGCCTGACAGGGGTTCGGCCCGCACCGTCGAGGTGGGACTGACAGCCAATATTGGCCGTGACAATGACTTCGGGATGTCCGCTTTCCAGCGCATTGAGCTTATTGTCGCGCAGTTGCCGGGACAGTTCGGGTTGGGTCAGCGAATAGGTGCCCGCCGAGCCGCAGCACAGGTGACTGTCGGCAACAGGCGTGAGGTTGAAGCCCAGACTGGTCAGAATCGCTTCAACCGCGCCGCCCAGTTTCTGCGCGTGCTGCAACGTGCAGGGGCAATGGAACGCCAGGCGCTGATCGCTGTGGATACCGAGCTTTTCCAGTGGTTCGTCGCGCAGCACTTCGACCAGATCCTTGGCGAGCGCACTGACCTTTTTCGCCTTCTCGGCATAAGCCGGGTCGGTGCTGAGCAGGTGACCATAGTCTTTGATGAAAGCGCCGCAACCGCTGGCGGTTTGCACGATGGCCTCGGCACCGTTTTCAATGCTCGGCCACCACGCATCGATATTACGACGCGCGCGATCCAGGCCGGCGGCCTGAGCGTCGAGGTGATAATCCACGGCACCGCAGCAACCGGCCTCGCGGGTTGCGGTGACGCTGATTCCCAGGCGATCCAGTACTCGGGCGGCGGCCGCGTTGGTATTGGGTGACAGACTCGGTTGCACGCAGCCTTCGAGCATCAGCACCTGCCGGGTGTGGCGCGTAACCGGGCGTGGCTTTGCGGGATAGACGCGGCGAGGCAACTTTATCTGCAAGGTGTTGGGCAACAACGCCCGGAACACCTGGCCGCTGCTGACCAGCCCTTTGAACAGCGCAGGATTGGGGACGACGCTGCGCAATCCCTCGCGCAACAACCGCTGACCGAGTGGGCGCGGCACCGCCGCATCGACCACCGCACGGCCGATGTCCAGCAAGTTGTGGTAGTCGACGCCGGAAGGGCAAGTGGTTTCGCAGTTACGGCACGACAGGCAGCGATCCAGGTGCTGTTGGGTCTTCTGCGTGACTTCGTTGCCCTCCAGAACCTGTTTGATCAGGTAAATACGGCCCCGCGGTCCGTCCAGTTCATCGCCCAGCAATTGATAGGTCGGGCAGGTGGCATTGCAGAAACCGCAGTGCACGCAGGTGCGCAGGATGCTTTCGGCTTCTTCGGCGCGGGGCAGTTGGCGGGCGTGTTCGCTCAAGGTGGTCTGCATGGGTCAAAGCTCCGCGTACAGGCGTCCGGGGTTGAAGATGCCCTGGGGATCGAGTTGTTGCTTCAGACTGCAGTGGTAGCGCATCAGCGCTGCGGGCAACGGTTGAAATGGGCTGTCGATCAGGCCATGGGTGTAGCAGGTCACATGCCCGCCGACGTCTTCCACGATCGAGCGAATGAACGCTGCCTCTGCGTCGGATTTGAGCCAGCGCTGTGCACCGCCCCAATCGATCAGCTGACGGCCGGGCAGGGAAAGCCGAGGCGTGTTGTGAGGAACGGACAGGCGCCAAAGTGCCTGGTCCTCATCGAAGAAGCTCAATCGATGTTCGTTGAGATCATCCCAGTACGGGGCGTCGAGCAAATCGCCGCCGAGCCGGTCATGAGCCGCCGCCACCGAGCCTTCGCCCCCCTCAAGCCGCAGGTGCAGGCGCTGCCCATCGTGGCACGCGGCGCTGATCGGCAGCGGCTGTTGCCCCCATTCGGCGAGGCGCAGCAAGGCGCGATCGCTGTCCATGTCCAGGCTGATGCTTAACGTTTGACGCGGCTTGGGCAGGACCTTGAGGGAGACTTCGGTCACCACGCCCAGGGAGCCGTAGCTGCCGGCCATCAAGCGCGACAGGTCGTAGCCGGCGACGTTTTTCATGACTTCGCCACCGAAGCGCAAATGCTTGCCATGACCGGTGATGACCCGTGTCCCGAGGACGAAGTCCCTGACGGACCCCGACCAGGGACGCCGTGGTCCCGACAGTCCGCTGGCGATCATGCCGCCGACGGTGGCGCCGTCGCCGAAGGAGGGCGGTTCGCAAGGCAACATCTGTTGCGCTGCATCCAACACTTCAGCCAGTTCTGCCAACGGGGTGCCGCAGCGGGCGGTGATCACCAGCTCGGTCGGGTCGTAGCTGACGATGCCTCGGTGGCTGCGCGTGTCGAGTACTTCGCCCGCCACGATGCGTCCAAGAAACGCCTTGCTGTTGGCGCCTTGAATGCGCAATGGCGTTGCGTTTTGCAGCGCCTGGTTGACCTGCTCCAGCAGCGAGCCGCTGTCGTCGATATCGTGTTCGTTGCGCATCAGAAGCGCTCCAGTTCAGGGAAGGGCATCTGACCCAAATGAACGTGCATAGCGCCAAACTCGGCGCAGCGGTGCAGCGTCGGAATGTTCTTGCCGGGGTTGAGCAAACCACTCGGATCGAAGGCGGCTTTGACGGCATGGAACACGGTCAACTCATCGCTATTGAACTGCGCACACATCTGATTGATTTTCTCCCGGCCCACGCCGTGTTCACCGGTAATGCTGCCACCGACCTTCACGCACAATTCGAGAATCTTGCCGCCCAGGGCTTCGGCGCGATCGAGTTCGCCCGGTTGATTGGCATCGAACAGAATCAGTGGGTGCATGTTGCCGTCGCCGGCGTGGAAAACGTTGGCCACTCGCAGGCCGTACTCGGCCGACAACGCGGCAATCGCGTGCAGCACACCGGGCAGCTCGCGGCGCGGAATCGTCCCGTCCATGCAGTAATAATCCGGTGAGAGACGGCCCACCGCCGGAAAAGCATTCTTGCGTCCGGCCCAGAAGCGCACGCGTTCGGCTTCATCGCGGGCCTGGCGTACTTCGGTGGCGCCGGCGTGCTCCAGCACCTGGCGCACGCGGTCGCAGTCATCGTGGACGTCGGCTTCAACACCATCGAGTTCGCACAGCAGAATGGCTTCGGCGTCGACCGGATAGCCGGCGTGGATGAAGTCTTCGGCGGCGCGAATGGCCAGGTTGTCCATCATTTCAAGGCCGCCGGGAATGATGCCGGCGGCAATAATGTCACCCACCGCACGACCCGCTTTTTCGACGGAATCGAACGCCGCCAGCAGCACTTTGGCGGTCTGGGGTTTGGGCAGCAGTTTGACCGTGACCTCGGTGATGACACCGAGCATGCCTTCGGAACCGGTGAACAACGCCAGCAGATCAAAGCCCGGAGAGTCGAGCGCCTGCGAGCCCAGGCTCAGGTGTTCGCCGTCGACGGTGAGGATGTCGACCTTGAGCAGATTGTGCACGGTCAGCCCGTACTTCAGGCAATGCACGCCACCGGCGTTTTCCGCCACATTACCGCCGATTGAGCAGGCGATCTGGGAGGAGGGGTCCGGCGCGTAGTACAAGCCAAACGGCGCTGCTGCCTGGGAAATCGCCAGGTTACGCACCCCTGGCTGAACCCGAGCGGTGCGGGCGGCAGGGTCGATGTGCAGAATATTATTGAAACGTGCCATGACCAGCAGCACGCCTTTTTCCAGCGGCAATGCACCGCCGGACAAACCCGTGCCGGCACCGCGGGCGACCACCGCGACCTGCCGCTCATGGCAGAGTCGAAGCACGCCTTGCACCTCGTCGATGCTGCGCGGCAGTACCACCAGCATCGGCGTGGTGCGGTAAGCAGACAGTCCGTCGCATTCGTACGGTTTGAGCTCTTCCTGTTGATGCAGGACTTCCAGATCCGGCCACTGCGTTTGCAGGGCTTGCAGCAAGGCAGCTCTGTCGACATCAGGCAGGACGCCGTCGACGCGTTCATCGTAAAGAATGTTCATAGTCGGTTGACGACCCTCAGTTGTTTTTATAGGAGGTCTGTGTCCGTTTACCACTGACTTGCATCATTGGCCTGAGGCGTTCTACTGTCTATGTGTTGTTTGGCTGGTCGAACCAGTTTTTTATTCGATGTTTTTTTATTAGTGAAAAAAAATGTTTTTAAAACATAAGCTTATGATTGTCTCTGAACATTTATGGTTTTTGCATTGAGACTGGTCATACCAGTTGGAGGGTCGATGGACAGCGCCGAAACGAGCCGTAATCCACAAGTCGCAGACGTGGTCTGTGAACGCATAGAACGGCTGATCGTGGACGGGGTGCTCAAGACCGGGCAACTGTTGCCCTCGGAGCGTCGCCTGACCGAAAAACTCGGCGTTTCCCGCACGGCACTTCGCGAGGGCCTGAAGCTGTTGCGCGCTCGCGGGATCATCAAAACAGAGCAGGGCAAAGGTTCATTTGTAGCTGACCTTTCGGGTCACGGTGCCACGTCACCGCTGATGCACCTGTTCAGCTCACAACCCCGCACGCTCTACGATTTGTTCGAGGTTCGCAGCCTGCTCGAGGGCGAGTCCGCACGCCTCGCGGCGTTGCGCGGAACCGAAGCCGACTTCGTCCTCATCACCCGCAGCTACGAGGCGTTGCTCGATGCCCACACCCGTTCGCTGGAAGCGTGCGAACACGCCCGGCTCGATCATGCGTTTCACCTGGCGATTTGCGAGGCCTCGCACAACCCGGTGCTGGTGCAGACCTTGCGCTCGCTGACGGACTTACTGCTCAACACGGTGTTTGCCTCGGTCAATAACCTCTACCACCGCGAGCCGCAAAAACGT
Source organism: Pseudomonas sp. LB3P25 (assembly GCF_054897985.1). Taxonomy (NCBI): domain Bacteria; kingdom Pseudomonadati; phylum Pseudomonadota; class Gammaproteobacteria; order Pseudomonadales; family Pseudomonadaceae; genus Pseudomonas; species Pseudomonas sp. LB3P25. The sequence continues at coordinate 2,928,313 of NZ_CM142711.1, forward strand.
CAGATCGACCGTCAACATGCGCGGCTCTACAACGCCGTCACCGGCCGTATGCCGGAACAGGCGCGCAAGGCGGCCATCGCGCACATCCAGAGCATCTGCGAGAACCTCAAGGAAATCGAAAGCGAGGAACAACGTTTGGTTCGGGCCACGCTGCGACTTGAGGGGTGGGCGTAATGCCGCATCTGGATCAGTTCTCCTTGCACCTGTTCATTCTGGTCTGCGACGAAGGCACCATCGCACGGGCCAGCGAGCGGGCATTCATCGCGCCATCGGCGGTCAGCAAACGGATCTCCGACATTGAGCTGCGCTTCGGCACGCCGCTGCTCAAACGCAGCAAGCGCGGGGTTGAACCGACGCCAGCGGGGCAGGCTTTGCTGCGGCATGCCCGGTCGCTGACGCGAGCGATGGAACGGCTCGACAGTGAACTCAGCGAATACGCCGAGGGCGCTCGCGGTCATGTCCGGGTATTGGCGAACGTATCCTCGATCATGGAGTTTTTGCCGGAAGAACTGTCCGATTTCATGTTGGCCAACCCGAGAATCCAGGCCGACATCGAAGAGCGTTTCAGCCCCGATGTGGTCCGTGGGGTGGCCGAAGGAAATGCCGACCTGGGCATTTGCAGGCGGTCGATGGCCGTGGGCGATCTGGAGTTTCTACCTTTCCGCCAGGACCATCTGGCCGTCGTGGTGAGTGCGGATCACCCCTTGGCCGATCGCACCAGCCTTGCGTTCGAAGAGACGCTGGATTTTGATCATCTGGGATTGTCGGCCTTCGCCACGCTCAATACCTTCATGCGCGAAGATGCGGAAAAGCACGGTCGGGAGCTGCGTTTCCGCTCCTATGTATCGTCATTCGACGCCGCGTTCCGGTTGGTGCAGTTCGGGCTGGGACTGGCGGTGTTCCCGCTGGAAGCCGTGGCGCGCTACAGGCAACTGTTCGACCTGCGCATCATCCCCCTGACCGACGATTGGGCGCTGGGCGAGTTTGTGATCTGCGTGCGGGATCGTGATGCACTGTCGCTTTCAGCCCGTCGGCTGCTGGATCACCTGTTGTTACGGGCACCGCCGCGACAAACCATGACCTAAATCCATCCATCGCGGTTGACGATGGATCAGGCCGTGAATCACGTCTTTTCGGCGCCTTGGTGTCTCTCTAGTCTGAGCCTGTGCTTCAGCCTGTGAGAGAACTTCATGACAACAATAACGATCAACGAAGTCGGCATGCGCGATGGATTGCAAAGCCTTCAAGCCATCATGCCCACTGCTGCCAAACGCCACTGGATCGATGCTGCCTATGCGGCTGGCGTACGCCATATGGAAGTTGCATCCTTTGTTCCCGCCAAACTGCTGCCGCAAATGGCCGATGCCAAAGAAGTTGTGGCCCACGCCTTGAGTTACCCGGATCTGATTGTCTCTGTACTCGCACCGAACCTGCGCGGCTGTCGGGATGCGCTTGAATCCGGCGCCCACCGGATCATTGCGCCGGTTTCCGTCAGTGCGGCCCATAGCCTGGCGAATGTTCGACGTACGCCGCTGGAAATGGTCGAAGAGCTGGCGCGGATGTGCCAGTTGCGCACCGAGCTGGGCTTGCACAACGTTCAACTGATTGCCGGAATGTCCGTGGCCTTCGGCTGCACCCGCCAGGGCGATGTGCCGTTGAGCGACTTGTGCGAATTGACCCGACACGTGCTTGAGGCCGGTTGCGATCTGGTCTCGCTCGGCGACACCACCGGATACGCCAATCCCGGCCAGGTGGCGACCACGTTGCAGGCGGTTCGAGCCATCGCCGGTGACAAACTCGGGGCCGCGCATTTCCATGACACCCGCGGTCTGGCGCTGGCCAACAGCCTGGTGGCCGTGCAGCAAGGCATCACCGAACTTGATTCGTCCCTCGCCGGGCTGGGCGGTTGCCCGTTCGCACCGGGCGCGTCCGGCAACACCGTGACGGAAGACCTGGTGTTCATGCTGCACAGCATGGGTTACGACACCGGCATCGATCTGGCCGCACTGATCGAATCACGGGACGTGCTGCATGCCGCGTTGCCGGACGAAACCCTTTATGGCTGCATTGCCCGCGCCGGTCTGCCACTCAATTACACGCCACCCGCCAGCCGCGCTTGAGCTGTCCGATCGAGGAAAACATTCATGTCCAGACTTCCATTGGACGGCATTCGTGTCGTCGAAATTTCTCACATGGTGATGGGGCCGACCTGCGGGATGATCCTCGGTGACCTCGGTGCCGAAGTCATCAAGATCGAGCCAACCCGCGGCGACGGTACGCGTCGTCTGCTGGGGGCCGGTGCCGGATTCTTTCGCACCTTCAACCGCAACAAACAGTGCATCGCCATCGACGTCAACACTCCGCAAGGGCGCGACGCCGTGCTGGAACTCATCGACACCGCCGACGTGTTCATCGAGAACTTCAAACCCGGACGCATGCAGGAACTCGGCTTCGGTTACGCAGCGATGCGTGAGCGTAACCCGCGCATCATCTATGCCTCGCACAAAGGCTTCCTCAACGGCCCGTATGACAATCGTCTGGCCCTGGATGAAGTGGTGCAGATGATGGCGGGCCTGGCCTACATGACCGGTCCCGTCGGCAGACCGCTGCGTGCCGGCAGCTCCGTGAACGACATCATGGGCGGGATGTTTGGCGCTATCGGCGTGCTTGCCGCGCTCAATGACCGGCACACCACCGGTGTCGGCCGTGAAGTGCAAAGCGCGCTCTACGAAAATTGCGTATTGCTCGCGGCCCAACACATGCAGCAGTACGCCGTGACCGGGCAGGCGGCCGCGCCAATGCCAAACCGCATCAGCGCCTGGGCGATCTACGACGTGTTCGAATTTGCCAACGGTGAGCAGATGTTCGTGGCGGCCACCGGCGAAGGGCAGTGGAATGCCTTATGCCAGTTGCTCGGTCAGACCGCGTTGCTCGACGACCAGAGCCTCGCCACCAATAACGATCGCGTGTTGCAGCGACCCCGGTTGCTGGCTCACCTGGCCGAAGTCTTTGCCACGATGGATGCTCAGGCGCTGGCCCTGGAGTTGGAGGCCCACAGCATTCCTTTTGCGCCGATCCGTCGTCCTGAAGAGTTGTTCGACGATCCTCACCTGCTGCAAAGCGGCGGCCTGGCGAATCTCGAACTCGAAGACGGATCGTTCACCGCCATGCCATTGCTGCCGTTGTCCCTGGATGGCGAACGTCTGCAACCGCGTCAATCGATTCCGCGCATCGGCGAGCATACGCACAAGGTCATGCGTGAACTCGGTTACAGCGACGAGCACATCGCCGAGCTGTGCGCGGCCGGTGTGCTTAAAACCGACGCTCAGGCCTGAGGAGGCGTTGCCATGGCTATCTATCAATACGACACGCTGACCCCTGTCATCCACGCCGAAACCTTCGTCGCCGAAGACGCCACCGTCATCGGCAATGTCACGCTGGAGCAGGGCGTCAGTGTCTGGCCCCAGGCGGTTCTGCGTGGTGACAACGAGTCGATTCGAATCGGTCAGCACAGCAACGTACAGGAAGGCGCGGTCTTGCATGCCGACCCCGGATTTGCGCTGACGGTGGGCAATGGCGTCACCATCGGTCACCAGGCCATGTTGCATGGCTGCACCATCGGTGATGGTGCGCTGATCGGGATTCAGGCGGTGGTGCTCAATGGCGCGGTCATCGGCAATAACTGCCTGGTCGGTGCCGGCGCGATTGTCACTGAAGGCAAGGTGTTCCCGGACAACTCCCTGATTTTGGGAGCGCCCGCCAAAGTGGTGCGAGAGCTGACGCCTGAAGCCATCGCCGGCCTGCAGCGTAGCGCCCAGGACTATGTCGCCAAGGGTCAGCGTTACAGGGACAAATTGATTCGGATCAGCTAAACCCGTTGAGCAAGGTCCTGAAGGACGTTGCCTCTCTCCAATAATTACAACAAGGGAGAAACATCATGGTTGCCATGACTGGCGAAATCGCACTGGCGCGCAATGAAGAAACGATCAACGAGCTGTTGCTCTATCGCCGCGTGGCCTGGCGCATCATGCCGCTGGCCATTATTTGCTTTCTGTTCTCTTATTTTGACCGGATCAATATCAGCTTCGCCAAGACCCAGATGCAGCATGAACTGGGCTTGACCGATGCTGCGTATGGTTTGGCCGCGAGCATGTTCTTCATTGGCTACGTGTTGTTCGAAGTGCCCAGCAGCCTGGGCCTCAAGCGCTACGGTGCCCCGGCCTGGATCTGCCGGATCATGGTGTCGTGGGGGCTGGCCACCGCCGCAATGATGTTTGCCTACACCCAATACACGCTCTATTTTTTGCGTTTTCTGATTGGGGTCATGGAAGCTGGTTTTGGCCCGGCAATTCTGTTCTACCTGGCGTGCTGGTTCCCGAAAAAGCACTTGGCAAAGATGAACGGCCTCTGGTTCCTGTCGGTCCCTCTGGCGGGGGCATTGGGTGGGCCGGCTGCCGGGATTTTGTTGGGCACGATGGATGGCGTGCTTGGCCTGGCGGGTTGGCACTGGCTGTTCCTGATGTCGGGTTTACCGTGTGTGGTGCTGGGTGCGCTGGTGTTGTGGAAACTCGATCGTGACATCGAGTCGGCCAAGTGGCTGACAAGGGGAGAGAAAGATCTGCTCGCCGCCAATCTGGCGCATGACAAAGCCAGGCAAAAGCCGGTACTGGGGTCGCTGTGGCGAGTGTTACTGACGCGGGAAGTCGCGATCATGGCGTTCATCTACTTCGTGATCAAGACGGCTTCCTATGGCCTTAATTTCTGGATGCCGCACTTGATCAAGTCGTCCGGCGTGCAAAGCGTTTTTTGGGTCGGCATGCTGTCATCCCTGCCTTATATCGTTGCATGCATCGGCATGATCTGGCTGACGCGGCTCTCGGACCGCACCGGTGAGCGCAAGAAATACCTGGTGATGTGTCTGTTGCTGGCGGCCGTGGGTTACTTGCTGGCCTGCCTGTTTTCCGATTCGTCCTGGGCCATGATGGCGGCACTGGTCCTGGCGACGGCGGGCACGTTCATCGCCATTCCAATCTTCTGGACGATTCCGCAATCGACCTTCTCAGGGCTGGCGATTGCCAGTGGAACCGCAGCCATCAACTCCATTGGCCAGCTCAGCGGCATGGTCGCTCCGGTGATGGTGGGCAAGATCAACGATGTCTCCGGCACCAGTTACATGGGCATGCTGTCCATCGCGCCGATGATCCTGATCGCGTGCTTTGTGGTCATGCGTTGGGTCAAGAATCCCAAGCCTTGACCCCTGCGATGCACCAGGGGCCAAGACTTGAGAAAGGCGGGCTACGTCAATCAATGCCCACCCACCACCATATGACTGAACGGCGCCACATACGCCTGCAACGTCACCAGGCCACCGACCAGAATGGCCAGGATGATCGAGTGGAAAAACACATAACGCAGGATTTCCCCTTCATGCCCGTACCAGCGGGTGGCGGTGGACGCCACCACAATCGACTGGGCGTCGACCATCTTGCCCATGACCCCGCCGGAACTGTTGGCGGCCGCCATCAACACCGGGCTGAGGCCCAATTGCTCGGCGGTCACCCGTTGCAAGCCGCCGAACAGCACGTTTGATGCCGTATCCGAGCCGGTCAACGCCACGCCGAGCCAGCCGAGCAGGGTGCCGAACATGGGGTAGAAGATGCCCGTCGCGGCGAAGGCCAGGCCCATGGTCGCGTCCAGGCCCGAATAACGGGTGAGGAAACCGAGGGCGAGCATGGCGGTAATGGTGATCAGTGAATAGCGCACCACCCACAGCGTTCGCACGTACTGGTGGATCAGTTGCGGAATGGAATAACCCATCAGCAACCCGCCGAGGATCGCCGACAGCAGGATGCCGCTACCGGTGCTGGTGAACCAGGTGAACTTGTAGACCGCGTCCTCGGTTTTAGGCGCAGGCACCACCGGCGGGACCTTCTCGATCTGCTGGTGGATCGTGGTGAACGTCAACACCGGGGCGAAGATCGGGTTCGCTTCGCGCAGCGGTTTGCCTTGAGGGTCGAGCTTGGCGGAGTGGGTTGCCGGATCAATCGCCGGGCGGGTATCGAACATGTTTTTGAAACCCTGGGTGCCCCACGCGAAGACGAACACCGTGAGGATGATCCACGGCATCCACGCGCGCATCACAGCAGGCTTGGCATCGCTGGCAAAGGCCGCGCTGGCGACGGGTTTTTCGTCATGCTCTTCGGCAATTTGGGAGTTGTCGACTCGCCCGGACAGCGCAGCGGAGGTATGCACGGTGGCCGGTTTCCAGACTCTGAGGAAACCGGTCAGGCAGGCCATGGAAATCAGCGCGGCGATCACGTCCACCAGCATCGGCCCGTGGTAGTTGGACACCAGGAACTGCGGTACGGCGAAACTGACCCCGGCCACCAGAATCGCCGGCCAGATTTCCAGCATCTTGCGCCAGCCGGCGAAGGCCCAGATTAACCAGAACGGCACGATCACCGAGAAGAACGGCAATTGCCGGCCGACCATCATCGACAGTTCCATTTCATCCAGCCCGGTCACCTTGGCCAGGGTGATGATCGGCGTGCCCAGCGCACCGAACGCCACGGGCGCGGTGTTGGCGATCAACGCCAGGCCAGACGCGGCCAGAGGCGAGAAACCCAGCCCGATCAGAATCGCCCCGGTCACCGCCACCGGCGTGCCGAAACCGGCGGCCCCTTCGAAGAAAGCACCGAAGCAGAAGGCAATCAGCAGCAATTGCAGGCGTCGATCGTCGGTGATGCGCGCCAGGGAATCCTGCAGCACCTTGAACGAGCCGTTCTCGGTGGTCAGTCGATGCAGGAAGATGATGTTGAGCACAATCCAGCCAATGGGCAGCAAACCGTTGGCGGCGCCGTACAGTGCGGCCGAGCCGGCCATGTTCGCCGGCATGCCGAAGGCGAAGATTGCGATCACCAGCGCCGAGGTCAGGGCCATCAATGCGGCCAGGTGCGCCTTGATATGGAAAAACGCCAGGGCTGCCAGCATCACCACGACCGGCACTGCTGCCATGATGGTTGAAAGTATCGGGTTACCGAACGGATCGTAGATTTGCTGCCAGACCATGTTCCACCTCTGCTTTTTATTGTTGGGAGTGCAGACCCCATGGGGGCGGTGGCTTCTAGTATAGGTGGCATTACGCCGCTGTCCTGGCAGGCCATTTAGTGGGCCGCACTGAGCTAACATGGCCAATGGGTAAATGCGCTACTCGGCCTTCAACGACGAGAGGAATGCAGCAATGACTGAACGCCATATGCACCACAAGGAAACGCTGTCGAACGGATGCAAGATCGAGGTCAAAGCCGAGATATTGAAGGACGGCTCACTGGGGATGTTCATCGGTGTGTACCGGCCGGACGGCACGGCCATTTTTGAGGACCACGATCCAAAACCGCATCTGCTGGACATGGAGGCCGCCTTTGACTGGGGGATCGAAAAGGCCAAGACCCTCGGCAACAGCCAAAAAACTCTGTAAAGCCCGGTTTTGGACACCCTCATGAAGAAGGCGACAACCACCATGAAGAAACAGCAGGTCGGTGCAAAAGAAGAAGAGGGCGCAGATTCGGCCTCTCAGCTGATAGACGCGAGAATCAAGGAGCTGGGAGATTGGCGGGGCGAGACGCTCGCTCGGGTCCGAACGCTCATTCAGCAGGCCGACCCCGACGTGGTCGAGGAATGGAAGTGGCGGGGGGTTCCAGTGTGGTCGCACGCCGGAATCATCTGCACCGGTGAGACATACAAGCAGGTCGTGAAGATGACGTTTGCCAAGGGCGCCTCGCTGGAAGACCCTTCAGGCCTCTTCAACGCCAGCCTCGAAGGCAACACCCGACGTGCCATTGATTTGCATGAGGGCGACACGCTTGATGAGAACGCGTTGAAGGCGCTCATTCTCGCCGCCGTGGCGCTCAACACCTTGGCACGCGCAACGGCTCGCACCAAACCGGCTGCGAAATCCTGATTCGTCTTCGCCGGCCTGCCAGTCGAAAAGCACCTTGACGAGATGACCGCTATCGATGTCTCTCGTCATGAGCTTCTGAAGTGTGTTGTCGTACAACAACACGCAATCATCAAATTCACCATACCCTGCGTTTAAAACCCGAAACCTCAAAAGGCTAACGGCCCCGCAACCACCAGTGTGTGTACGAAATCACAATGTTAACGGGGCGGTCTTTATCGAGACGAACGGCTATTTTTCAGATTGACAGGCCAGTATTTAACTCGATATAAAAGGCACAGTTGTACGACGACAGACGATTACCGGCTGTTAAACCCTAAAAATAAAAAAGAGTGTCGGCCACATCATGAATACAACCCGCCTGCGCATCTCCCTGCATGCCGCTTCTTATGGTCCGAACTTGACTGCTTGCCCATCCCCACAGTCAGGCCTGTCGCATACGACTGTCCCGCCAAACGCCTGATAGCACTTGCTATACGTCCAACTCCGGCCTCTGAGCATGGACTACCCATTTTCGAGCCCGCAATACAGTGTCTGAGAAGTGCCCACGCTAATGAACTGAACCGGGCAGTGGCGCGGACTCATCGCGTTTTGGCGGTGCTCTACGACACCATTGATCTCGCTTGAAACCGAGAGATCATCACCATAATCCAACAATAAAGTGATGCCATGAATCTGAACGAGCCCATCAATCCGCAACGAATCGGCCAGGCCGTCGGCAAGTACCGCTGGACGATTTGCGCGCTGTTGTTTTTTGCCACCACGGTCAATTACCTGGACCGCCAGGTACTCAGTCTGTTGGCGCCGGATCTGTCGACGCAATTTGGCTGGAGTAACACCGATTACGCCAACATTGCCTCTGTCTTTCAGTTTGTGTACGCGATTTCCATGCTGTTCGCCGGCCGCTTCGTTGACAAGATCGGCACCAAGACCGCCTATGTGGTAGCCATCGGCATCTGGTCGACCGGCGCGATCATGCACGCCTTTGCGGTGCCGATGGGTGAGGGTATCGCCGCCGTGAGCAGCGCGTTTGGCCTTGCTGTCATTCCGGTCTCGATCGCAGGTTTCATGTTGTCGCGCGCCGTGCTGGCGATAGGCGAAGCGGGTAACTTCCCGATCGCGATCAAGGCCACCGCCGAATACTTCCCGAAAAAAGAACGCTCGTTCGCCACCGGTATCTTCAATTCCGGCGCCAATGTGGGCGCGATCCTGGCGCCGATCAGCGTGCCGCTGATTGCCGGCCTTTGGGGCTGGGAAGCGGCGTTCATCGTGATCGGTGGGTTGGGCTTCGTTTGGGTGGCGGTGTGGATTGCGCTGTACGAAAAACCGGAGCAGCAAAAACGTCTGTCAGTGCAAGAGTTGGCCTACATCCGCAGCGATCAGGGCGCGCAAGCGATCACCGGCACAGACTCGGGTGCCGCCGCTAAAAAAGTATCGTGGTTCAAGTTGCTGACCTACCGCCAGACCTGGGCCTTTGCCTTCGGCAAATTCATGACCGACGGCGTGTGGTGGTTCTTCCTGTTCTGGCTTCCGACCTATCTGTCAGCGCAGTACGGCATGAAGGGCCAGGCCATCGTGTTGCCGCTGGCCGTGTTGTACAGCATGACCATGGTGGGCAGCATCGGTGGCGGCTGGTTCCCCAGCTATTTCATGTCACGCGGTGATGCGCCGTATGACGGCCGTATGAAAGCCATGCTGGTGATCGCTTTCTTTCCGCTGCTGGTGCTGCTGGCGCAGCCATTCGGTTACATCAGTTTCTGGGTGCCGGTGCTGCTGATCGGCGTGGGCGCATCGGCGCACCAGGCGTGGTCGTGCAACATCTTCACCACCGTGTCTGACATGTTCCCGCAAAAATCCATCGCTTCGGTGGTCGGCATTGGTGGTTTGGCTGGCGGCTTGGGTGGGGTGGTGATGACCAAGACCGGCGGTTGGGTGATCGACCATTACAAACTGATCGGCGATATTCATACCGGCTACATGATCATGTTTGCGATCTGTGCGGTGGCCTACCTGGTGGCGTGGAGCGTGATGAAAACGCTGGTGCCACGCCATAAAGAAATTACCGACCTGTAAACGGCGACGCGCATGGCCTGCTGACTTCCCGTCGGCAGGTCATGCGCCCGTTTGACGTTACTTGTAGCGTTGCTCAAAAACGGCCACTTGCTCCGGCATGATCAGCTGGAAGGGCACCCATACATCCGCCTCGACCGGCTCCCCTTTGATCATTTTGATGGCCGCTTGCAGCGCGCTGGTCGCTTGCGCTTTGGGGTCTTGAAAGACGGAGGCGACCAGCATCCCGCGCTTGATGGCCGCCAAGCCGTCAGGCAGGCCGTCGATGCCGACAATCGCAATCTCGCCCTTGGCTTTACCGGCTTGCTGCAGTGCCATGGCGGCGCCGATGGCCATCTCGTCATTGTTGGCCACGATGGCATCAAAACTGGTGCCTGCCAGCAGCCAGTTACTGGTCAGGTCCATCCCTTTGCTGCGCTGCCACTCGGCACTTTGTTGTTCGACGATCTTGATCCCCGGATAGTCCTTGAGCACCTGTTTCACACCTTCGGTACGGTCGTGCGTGGCGTTTTGCGTCAGCTCACCCATGATGATCGCGATGCTGCCTTTGCCCCCCAGTTTGTCGGCCAGGTAGCGCATCTGCAGTTGCCCGGCCTCAATGTCATTGGACGCCACCGTGACCACGCCTTTGGGCAGGACGCGCTCGTCCGGGTGGCGGTTGACGTAGACCAGCGGTGTCTTCGCCTCGACGGCGGCGCGCGTCATATTGGCGGTGGCGGCGGTGTCCACGGGCAAGACGATGACCGCATCCACTTTCTGGCTGAGAAAGCCCTCGACCTGATTGAGCTGGCGAACCACATCGCCCTGGGCGTCCTCGAACTGGATCTGGACATTCTCCTTCTTGGCGGCCTCTTCCAGGCCGCTGCGCACATAGGTCATGAAGTTGTCGTCGACCCTGGCAATGCTGACGCCGATGCGATAGCTGGCGGCGGCCCATTGGCTGAAGAGCAATAACAGCGTGGCAAAAAGCAGTGTGCAACGACGCATGATGGTTTTCCTTTTGTTGTTATGAGCTGACATTCATCAAAACCAGTCAGTTAAGCCGTAATGCGATCTGTAGCAGCTGTCGAGCTTGCGAGGCTGCGTTCGGCTGCGAAGCAGTCGTCAAACCAGAAGTTGCGGTGCGTCAGGCAGACCGCATTAGCCAGATTCACGACTGCTTCGTCCGAACGCGGCCCGAACCGAACGCAGCCTCGCAAGCTCGACAGCTGCTACAAAGAGTGTGTCGCAGCTGAAATGGCTTAACTGACCGGCATTTCAATCCACCGTGAAGGCTTGCCGAAAGCGTTCGAGTGCCGCTTCGCTGTCGCCGCTGGCCCAGCCCTCGAGCCCGACGACTCCGGTGTATCCCATGCCGAACAAGGCTTTGGCAATGGCCGGGTAATGGATTTCACCGGTACCCGGTTCCATGCGGCCGGGGACATCGGCGACCTGGATTTCCCCGATAGCACTGCCGGCGCGCTGGATCAGTTCGATCAGGTTTCCTTCGCCGATCTGGGCATGGTAAAGGTCCAGGTTCATCTTCAAATGCGGGCTGCCCACGGCCTCGATCAACGCCAGGGTATCGTCGGCGCGAGCGAATGGGGTGCCGGGGTGGTCCACCTCGGTATTGAGGTTTTCCAGCAAGAATACCCGGCCTGCCTCTTCGCCCAGACGGGCGATTTTTTCCAGGGTCTTGCAGGCGCTCAGCCACATGCGTCCAGTGGTGAAGGCCACGGGTTTGACCGGCAAGCCTTTGTCGTCCAGGCCAGTGCCATGCAGGTTCAGGCTCGGGCAATTCAGTTGGGCGGCGACGGCCAGCGATTCCCGTGCGCTGTCGAGCAGGTGCTGAATGTCTTCGGGGTCGGTCAGGTTGCCCGAGATGTAACCCGTCATCGAGGTGAAATCAGCGCCAGTGGCGACAAGGGCCGGTATGTCTTTCTGCGTCCAGTCCCAGAGTTCGGCGCTGAAGCCCAGCGCGTGAATCCGTTTGACGCGTTCGGTGAACGGCAGGTCGAGGAAGACCATCTCGGCACTGATCGCCAGTTTGAACGGTATGAAACTCATGAACGGACTCCTTGCACGCGCACAGGTTTGCCCTGCTGGAAGGACTCGATACACGCACGGGCAATGGCCAGTGCCGCCCGGGCATCTTCGCCGCTGGCGAGTGGTTTTTCGCCGGTGCGCAGGCAGTCGACAAAGTGGTTGAGCTCGGCCACATAGGCGTCACGCAGCAGGTCGGTGTCCAGGCGCTGGGTGTCGGCCTGAATGCCGTTGGCCAAATAGCGAACCAGGTCAGACTCATTGACGCTGCCCATGGTCAGCATGCCGGCGCTGCCGAACACTTCGCCCCGAACATCGTAGCCATAGACCGCCTGGAAATTGGCCTCGGCGGTGGCGATGGCGCCGTTGTCGAAACGGATCGTGACCACGGCGGTGTCGAGGAAGCCCTTGTCCTTGAAATCCGGTGCGATCAAAGCATCGGCCATGACAAAAACCTCAACTGCTTCGGCGCCTGGATTCAGGTAGCGCAGGGTATCGAAGTCATGAATCAGGGTTTCGAGGAAAATCACCCACTGCGGCGAGGCGGCCGGATTGTTCAGCGCCGGGTCGCGAGTCAGCGAGCGCAGCAGTTGCGGCGTACCGATCCGGCCGGCGACCACGTCCAGATGAGCAGTTCGGAAGCTTTTGGCAAAGCGGCGGTTGAAGCCGACTTGCAGCGTCACCCGTGCACCGGCAGCGGCGGCGATAGCGCGGTCGGCTTCGTTCAGGGTGATGGCCATGGGTTTTTCACAAAACACCCCTTTGCCGGCCCGGGCTGCGCTGATCACCAGTTCGGCATGGCTGCGGGCGGGGGCGGCGATCAAGACACCGTCTATTTCCGGGTCATCGAGCAGTTGCTGTGGATCGGTATAGACCCGCTGCACACCTAACTCGGCCGCGAGGCGGGCGGCTTGGCCGGGTGTCGGGTCGGCGATAGCGGCCAGGCAGGCACCGGGAATGTGCCGGGCGGCCGTCAGGCCGTGAAAGCTGCCCATGCGGCCAGCACCGATAAGGCCGAGTCGGATGATTTTGGATGTACTCATGAAATGACTCCCTTTTATTGTTGTTCAATGACTCGACAGCAGGAATGTCCTCGCTGGCATTAAGCAGGGAGCAAGGGCTGTGCCAATATTTAAATCATTGATATTTAAGGAGTTAATAAGCGCTTGTTGAAATAAGTGTTCATTTTTATGACATGCCTATACTGACATGTCGAAAATATGAACATAGGAGCAAACGGTGATCCCACAGCCAATGGCCTTCAGCGTGCAAGACCTCGATTACATTACGGCGCTCGGTCCGGCGTCGTTAAATGAAGGGCCGATCGCTGAGCTGGAGCAGGCCTGGCTGGCGTGCCTGAAAGGTCGCACCGATCGACCTGCCGGGGTCAGGCAGATTATTTGGGACTCCTGGTTGCGCAGCGTCAGTGCAGGCCTCGATCCCGATGATGGGCAATACCGTTTTGTCGCCCCCGACGTGCTGGCCGCGACGCTGGCGGCCAATCGTGTGTTGATCACGGCGGCGGCGGAGGTCATGCGAGGGTTGCTGGCTTACAACCCCCGGGGCCATATCAATCTGACCGATGCCGAAGGGACGACGCTGTATTTCTGCGGCCTTGATCTCACACCGGTGGGCAGCCGGCTGCTGGAGTCGGTGCAGGGCACCAATTGCACGGGGCTGGCGATTGCCGAAGACCGATTGGTGTATGTGCTGGCCGAGGAAAACTTCGGGATCGGCCTGCGCCGGCGGCGGATGCATTGTGCCGCCGCGCCGATCCGGGATGCGCAGGGCCGGACACTGGCCATGCTGACCCTGACCGCCGAGCCGGGCTGGTTTCATTTTCATACCCTCGGCACGGTTCAGGCCGCGGCCGAAGCGGTCTCGCGGCAGATGGCGCTGCAAGCACTGCTGGAAGAACAACAAACCGTGCTTGAAGTACTCAACGAAGGACTGGTGGTGCTGGATGAGCGGGGCTGCATCAAGGCACTCAACCGTTACGCTCGCCAATTGTTTCGCGTGGGCCGGGACCTGCTGGGCAGCCCGTTCCAGCGTCTGGGCCAGAGCGAACTGACCGATGAGATTCTGCTGCGCGGCGGGGAAGGGCAGCAGTATGAAGGGATAAGAGATCTGGATTGCACGTTTGAGCTGCATGATCGCAGCCACCTGGCTTGCCTGGTGTCCGTGTGCTCGCTGGAGCAGGGTGGGCGCATTGTCTCGTTGCGCGAGAACCGGCGCATCCGGGAAATTACCCGGCGAATCATCGGCACTCAAGCCAGTTACACCTTCGAGACCATTCAGGGCAGTTCGCGAGCCATACAGGACGCGTTGCACCTGGGGCGGATCGCCAGTCGCAGTGACTCGACCACGCTGATCCTGGGTGAAAGCGGCACTGGCAAAGAGCTATTTGCCCAGGCGATCCATAACGCCAGTGACCGTTGCAGCGGTCCTTTCGTGGCCGTCAATTGCGGGGCCATTCCGCGAGATCTGGTGCAGAGCGAACTATTCGGTCATGTCGAGGGCGCCTTCACCGGCTCGGCCCGCGGAGGATCTGCCGGGAAGTTCGAATTGGCCGATGGCGGAACGATCTTTCTCGATGAAATCGGTGACATGTCGTTTGATGCCCAGGTCAGCCTGCTGCGCGTCTTGCAAGAAGGCGAGGTGACGCGCGTGGGTGCGAAAAAATCGCAGCAGGTGAACGTGCGCATCATCGCTGCCACCCACCGCAACCTGAGCCAGGCGGTGGCCGAGGGTGCCTTTCGCGAGGATCTTTACTACCGGCTCAACGTCCTGAACCTGACGGTTCCGCCGCTGCGAATGCGCCGGGACGATGTGCCATTGCTGGCGCGACATTTTCTCAGCCGCTGCGCCCGCTCGCTGCGCAAATCGGTGCAGGGCATCTCGCCAGAGGCGCTGGATATTCTGTTGGCCTACCACTGGCCGGGTAATGTTCGCGAGCTGGAAAACACCATTGAACGGGCGACCAATCTGGCGGTGACCGAACTGATCCAACCGGGTGATCTACCGCTTGAAATCAAGCAAAGGCAGCGGCTGTCGGCGCCGGGAAATGTGCCCGAACCCCGAGCCGCACTGGACCTTGGTGCCCATGAAATGAATGCGATCATTGCAGCCCTGAAGGATACCCGCGGCAACATCCGCCTGGCCGCCAAACAGCTGAACGTTTCTCGTGGCGGGTTGTACAACAAGATGAATCGGTTCGGACTGAGTGCCGAGGCTTTCCGTTCAGGGCCGTAACGCTGTTCACTTAAGCGCGGGCGTCCACATTTGTGGCGAGGGGATTTATCCCCGTTGGGCTGCGAAGCAGCCCCAGCGTCTTTTCAGACAGACTAAGTTGTCTGGATTACGACTGCTTCGCAGCCGAACGGGGATAAATCCCCTCGCCACAGATTCTTGCTCGATTGAAGAATGTCTTAAGTGATCAGCATTACGTTCAGGGCCGAGCGTTTTCTGAGGTCATGATCTGCAACGGAATATGGATGCGATGCCGGGCCGGATCGAAGTCCGGCGCGGTCTGCAATTCCACCAGCAAATCGACCAGCGCCGCCGCCAGCAATCGCGGCTGGGAATCGATGACCAAACTGATCAAACCCTGCGACAAAGCCTGGCGCGACAGCTCGGTCGACTCCTGCAAAATGCAGCACAGCGATGGCCGTTTCGGCAGCTGTGACAGGGCACTGATAATGCCGTCGCCGCCACCGCCGACCACGCACAAACCGCGCAAGTCGTCATGCCGTGCCAGCAGGTCCAGCGTCGCCTCTTCGGTGATGTCGCTATTGTCCAGGTTGATCACCGCTTCCAGCAGCCGCAACCCAGGAGCGCGCTCTGCCAGATAGCTGCGCAGCCCCTCGACCCGCGCCTGATGGCCGAGGAAACGGTGACCGCCGAGCAACACCCCGACGCTACCTTTGCGGGCGCCACAGGTGTGAGCCATCAGCCAACCCATGGTCCGTCCGACCTCGTGATTATCCTGGCCGACATAGGGCTCATCCGCCGCCTCGTGGATGTCGGACAGCAACGCAATCACCGGCACGCCGGCGGCTCTGATCTGAGCGACGGCGGCATTGATCAGCGGATGCGCGAAGCTGACCACCGCCAGGCCATCGCACTGCACCGCCAGTTGTTCGATTTGGGCAATGATCGCGCTGGGTGTGCGATCGAAAACGTACTCGAATTGCAGGCTCAAGTTGGCGCCGGCTTGACGTTGCGCCGTTTCAGTGATGGCTGCGGCGACGTTGCTATAAAACGCCTGGGCGGTGCCGAGTAAGAGGATGCCGAAACGGTAGCTGGGACGCCGTTCGCGGATCCGCTGACCGATCAGCCGGGCGGCGAAATAACCGACCGCTTCGGCGGCCTGGAACACTTGCTCGGCGGTGTTCGGGTTGACCGGTGCCCTGGCGTTGAGCACCCGGTCCACGGTGGCGACACTCAACCGAGCGTGCTCGGCGACCGTGGCGATGGTTGGGCGTTTGTTGTTGGTCATGACGGGTCCCGTAAACGCCTTGATAGAAAACTATCAAGCCTTGCTGGGCCTGGATGATAGCTTGATAGGGAATGTATTCAAGGGCTTGAGGGTAATCAGTGCGCTCTCTATCTTTTCTCCAACGGTGCCATCCCGCGTCGAAAGGTGCCTAAACCATCAAGCTTGCGGAGAACAATAAAATGCCTGAACAAAACGCAGCCTATGAAAACCCCGGTAAACCTGTGCCTCGGGATTATCGATTGCTCGGTCCCGAAGCCGCCAAAGCGGCGCAAAAAGGCTTGGTGTCGGCCAACTGGTACCAATCGCCCATTTCTCGTAAACGCATGAAGGAACTGATGCAGCGCCGCGACGGCCCGGCCTTGCGCGATACCGCGATCTGGTTGCTATCGATGGTCGCCACCGGCTTCGGTGGTTACTGGTTCTGGGGCTCCTGGGCCTGCGTTCCGTTCTTCTTCGTCTATGGCCTGCTTTACGGCACCGCGTCCAATGCCCGTTGGCACGAAGCGGGTCACGGGACGGCGTTCAAAACCCGCTGGATGAATGATGCGGTCTACCAGCTGTCGAGCTTCATGTTCATGTTTGAACCCCAAGTCTGGCGCTGGAGCCACGCGCGGCACCACACCGACACCATCATCGTCGGTCGCGATCCAGAGATCGTCGAGCCGCGTCCGCCGAGCCTGATCAATATGGTGCTGAGCCTGTTCAGAATGCCCTACGCGTTGAAGACGATGGGGTCAGTCTGCCGGCATGCAGTCGGGCGGATGGATGAAGAAGAGCAGACGTTCATCCCGGAATCCGAGTGGCCCAAGGTGGCGAGGGACGCGCGCGTCTGGCTGGTGATTTATGGGCTTGTCGTGGGCGCTGCACTGTATTTACAGAGCTGGTTACCGCTGATGTTTATCGGTCTGCCAACCCTGTACGGAGGCTGGCTGTCCTACCTGTTCGGTCTGACACAACATGTTGGCCTTGCTGAAGACGTACTCGATCACCGCAGCAACTGCCGCACGATTTACATGAACCCGGTGCTGCGCTTCCTGTACCTCAACATGAACTATCACCTTGAGCACCACATGTATCCGATGGTGCCGTTTCACGCGCTGGCGCAGCTTCACGAAGAAATCCGCCACGACTGTCCGCCGCCGTACACCAGCCTGTTCGAGGCCTTCAAGGAAATCCTCCCGACCATCTGGAAGCAGCGCAAAGACCCGACTTATTTCATCCGTCGCCCTTTGCCACAGCGCGCAGAGCCTGCCGCAACCGCCCGGGCGGAAGCTGAAGTAGCACCGGCCTGACACCTTCCTGTCTGTACCACTAACAAGAGAAAGCGCCATGACCGATCAATGGATCGACGTATGTGCCGTGGGCGAGATTAATGAAGAAGATGTCATTCGTTTCGACCATGGCCAGCACACCTATGCCGTCTACCGCTCCGCCGACAGCGAGTTCTTCGCCACCGCGGGCCTATGCACCCACGAGTCCATTCACCTGGCCGATGGCCTGGTGATGGAACATGTCATCGAGTGCCCCAAGCACAACGGGCGCTTCGACTACCGCTCCGGCAAAGCCCTTGGTGCACCGGTGTGCGTCAACCTCAAGACCTATCCGGTGCGAGTCGAGGCGGGCCGTGTCCTGCTGGCCATCACGGTTTAATTGCAGGGAGTCTGTGCCATGAATTCTGCCAATGCTCCACTGGTCATCGTCGGTGCCGGGCATGCGGGTGGCCGCGCGGCCCTGACCCTGCGTGCTGAAGGTTATAGCGGTCGCCTGATTCTGATCGGCGATGAGTCCCTCCCTCCGTATGAACGTCCACCGCTGTCCAAGGGACTGTTGCAGGGCACGATTGATCTGGCGGGCTGCAGCCTGTGCGACAGCGCTCGACTCGCCGAACTGGACATCGAACACCTCGCCGGCAATCTGGTGAAAAACCTGGACCCGCAGCAGCATCGTCTGCAGTTGGCCGACGGTAGCTGGCTGGCCTATGCGCGCCTGTTGCTCGCGACGGGAGGGCGGTCGCGGCGACTGGCCTCTGTGCCCGAGCATCTGGGCAACGTGCTTTATCTTCGGACCCATGACGAAGCGCTGGCCCTGCGCGCTTCGTTGCGGCCTGGTACTCGGTTGGTGATCATCGGCGGCGGCTTCATCGGACTCGAAGTCGCCGCGACCGCCCGTGCCTTGGGTTGCACGGTGACGTTGCTCGAGGCCGGACCGCGTCTGGCGGGGCGCGTCCTGCCGGAGCGACTGTCCAGCGTCTTGCTGGAACTGCATCGTAGCCAAGGCGTGGATGTCCGCTTGAACGTGGTCATTGAGGCGGTGCAGGGCAACGCCTGCGTCGAGGCGGTGCAACTGGTCGACGGCCAGCTTCTGCCCTGCGACCTGGTGGTGGTGGGGATCGGCATGCAACCCAACACTGAATTGGCCGCGGCGGCGGGGCTCGAAGTCGGGCAGGGCATCCGCGTCGATGCTCAGTTGCGCACCAGCGCGCCTGACATCTTCGCGGCGGGCGATGTCTGTGAGTTTCAGCTGCACCCGCAAGGCGTTTTCCAGCGTCAGGAAACCTGGCGCAACGCCGAGACCCAGGGCCATCACGCCGCGCTGAATCTATTGGGCGGCGAGCAACCCTTCGAGGTCATTCCCGGTTTTTGGTCTGATCAGTACGACTGGGGGCTGCAGATCGTGGGCGTGATTTCGAACGCCGAACCCACGGCGAGCCGGACAACCCCGGGGGGCGGCTTCCTGTTGTTCTACCTCGATGCCGAGCAACGCCTGCAAGGTGCTTGTGGCTGGGGCCAGGGCAATAGCGTCGCCAAGGACATCAAATTGTGCGAGCGGCTGATCGCTCACCCTAACCCCCTCTCGGCGGACACGCTGGCCGACGCCGGTGTGCCGCTCAAACAATTGCTGAGGAGCTGACATGCGTGAATTTCTGGTGTTTCAGTCCCTGTGGGCCATGCAAGATCAGCACGGCCAATGTGAGCTTCCCCTGGAAGCGCAGCTAGAGAAAATCGCCGCCGCCGGCTACGACGGGATCACCGACCATTTCTGGGTCGCGCAACAGGCCAAACGCCTCAGTGCCGCCGCCAAGGCGCAGGGCCTGCAAATCGAAGGTCAGCTGTTCCCCCGCACCGTGGATGATCTGGCGGCGGCGATTGATGTCGCCTCCTGCTACGGCTGCCACCATCTCACGCTGCAAGCCGACGTCAGACCGCGCACGCTGGCGCAAGCGATCAAGCTGATCGAAGGCTGGCAGCGTCTGGCCGAACAGGTGGACTTTCCGATCCTCTTGGAAACCCACCGTTATCGCCTCACCAGCGACCTGTTATTCACCCTCGACATTCTTGCTGAAATGCCCGATCTCAAACTGTTGGCCGACTTGTCCCACTATGTCGTGGGCCGCGAACTGCCAGAGCCGGCCGTTGCCGAGGACGACGAACAGATCCATACCATCCTGCGCTACAGCTGGGGTTTTCATGGTCGTGTCGCCAACGGCGAACAGGTCCAGGTGCCCTTGAGTTTCGCCCAGCATCGACCCTGGCTGGAGCGTTTCCTGGGCTGGTGGCGCTATGGGATCGAGGATTGGCTGGCCCGACCGAACACACCGGCCAGCCTGTCTTTCACTTGTGAACTCGGTCCACCGCCCTATGCCATTACGGGTGCCGACGGCGGCGACATCACTGATCGCTGGGCCGAGGCGTTGATGCTGAAGGAGTTGATGCGCAAGGTCTGGAAGGAGTGTCAGGCGACGGCGCCCGGTTTGACCCAGTGAGGTGTGGCACTGGCGATAGCATTTTTCCATCCAGCCACGCTTGCTACAGGAAAAAATCGTTCTAAAAAAGCCCGCCTTGCGCTTTGGACTTTGTACTACTCTTGAACATGTAGGTGAAGACGCAGACTGATGCGCAAGCGGATGGCGAGGAAACGTGGGGCGCGTTCCGAAGGGTACACGGTTAGAAAGATCTCCGCGCTGAGATCCAGCCCTTATGCCGTGTGAAGCAGGACAGCACAAAACTGTTCTGTGGGAAGCCTGATAAACCTTGTAAGCCGGAGACCAGCACCGGCCACCTACTCGATTTACAAAGCCCGCCTTGTGCGGGCTTTTTCGTGTCCGCAGGATCCGATTGTATCGGAACGTATCCAGCGCGCCTGCAGCTAGCTTCGCATACAAAACCAAGACATTGGCGACACTTGCGCGATACACGGCGGCCTCCAAATAGAGCCACCGCATCCGCGGCAAGCTCCGCGCGGCATTCCCGCGCACTGATTGGAGAAATGCCATGTCCCGTTTCAACCACCGTATTTGCGCTGGCATGCTCGGCGTCGCCGTGGCTGCGGCACTTACCGCCTTCGCGGGCCTCGCTCAAGCTGAAGAAGCGCCTGCGGTAAAAAACTGGCAGGCGGGTCTGCACCGCACCGATCTGCTGCGTCAGGACCTCGACGTCTCCGGGCGTGAAGTGATCCAGGTTCGCGTTGATTTCGAGCCGGGTGTGACATCCCCCAAGCATTCTCATCCGGGGGTGGAAGTGGCCTACGTGATTGAGGGCACGTTTGAATATCAGCTCGAAGGGCGGCCACCGGTAACGCTCAAGGCTGGCGATTCCTTGTACATCCCCGCAGGTACTGCGCACGTCGCGAAGAATATCGGCGCGAGCAAAGCGTCGGAGCTGGCGACGTACATTGTGAAGAAAGACACGCCACTGGTCGTGTTGGAAAAGTAAACGAGCTGTCGGCCTACCGGCGGTTACGACGCACTGCCAACGCGCGGCTTCCCAGCGCGATGGCCAGTGCGACAGCGATCAGCACCAGCGCCACGGCGAAGGTGATCCGCAAACCGCTGGCAACCGCTTCGGGTCGCGCCGTTGCCATGTCGACCGAGGCCGATGCGAGCGCGAACACCGCGCCCAAGACGGACGCCCCTGTGATGAGCCCCAGATTGCGCGAGAGATTGAGCAGGCCGGAGATGACGCCCCGCTGGTCCGGCTGAACATCCGCCATGACCGCCGTGTTGTTGGCGGTCTGGAACAGGGCATAGCCGATAGTTATCACGATCATGGGCAAGAGGTAGCCGCCGATGCCGAACGTCTCCGGCAGCACCGATAGCGTGAGGCACCCGGTTGCCATGGCTGCGAGCCCGGCGACGGTCATGCGCTGAGCGCCAAAGCGGTCGGCAATCCGGCCGGCGGGCACACCGGTCAGTGCCGCGACAAACGGCCCGACCGACAAGACCAGTCCAACCAGAACGGCATCGAGGCCCAGCCCATGCGCGAGATAGAAGGGGCCGACCACGAGCGTCGCCATGATCACTGTCGCGACGAGCAGACTCATGGCGAGGCTGCCACTGAGCACTGGGTCACGGAACATCGCCAATCGAATCAACGGTGAGGTGACTCGAGCTTCGGCGAACACAAAGAGGCCAACGCCGACGACCGCCGCCAACAGCAAGGCGATGTTGAGCGGGCCGAAGCTGCCTCGACCAAGGGTCATGGCCAGCGCATAAGCGGCGAGTGTCAACGCCAGCAGCAGGGTGCCCAGTGGGTCGAACCCAGCGCGATCGGTCTTGGGCTTCTGGCGATCGGCGGGCAAGTAGCGATGCGCGAGCACTAACGTCAGCAAGCCCAGCGGTACGGTGATGAGGAAGATCGCCTGCCAGCCAAACCCGCCAATCAGCAGGCCACCAAGCGACGGCCCCATCGCGGTGCCAATCGCCGACATCGTCCCGAGCAAGCCCATGGCGCTGCCGGTTTTCGCCTTCGTCACCGTCTCGCCGACAAAGGCCATGGTCAGCGCCATCATGATTGCCGCACCGATTCCCTGCAGCGCCCGGGCGCCAATCAGCATCCAGAGTGTGGGTGCCAAGCCGCACAGGGCTGACGCCAGCGTGAACACGCCGATGCCGGCCAAGAGCAGCCGTCGACGGCCAGTGATGTCACCGAGCCGTCCGACACTGACGATCAGGGTGGTGATGGCCAGAAGGTAGGCGAGGACGATCCACTGCACTTCCTGAAAGGAGGCGTTGAACACCTGGGCCAAGGTCGGCAAACCGACATTGGCGATACTGGTGCCGAGCGAGGACAGCAGCATCGACAGCGAAAGACTGGCCAGCGCCCACCGAACTGACGGTGTCTGTTGCGCACGCTCTGCGACTGCACTGATTGATTTCATGCGGTTCCTCTTTTCTGGCCACTCCCGAAGCGGAGCTATCAGAAATCTACGCCCCGGCCTAAGATGGCGGAAGGCGCACTGTTTGCACTTAATACGTGCGTTCAACGCCATATCACTCTACCGCGGGGCAATGCATGTCCACTCCCGATCTCAACTTGCTGGTTACCCTTGATGTGCTGCTCGCCGAAGGCAGCGTGGCGCGTGCCGCCAAACGCTTGCGGCTGAGCCCGTCGGCCATGAGCCGGGCGCTGGCGCGATTGCGTGAAACCACCGGCGATCCGCTGTTGGTCAGGGCCGGACGTGGTCTGGTGCCCACCCCGCGAGCGCTCGAACTGCGCGATCGGGTCAGTCAAGTCGTGCAGGATGCCGTAGCGGTACTTCGGCCTGCCGAGCAACCCGACCTCAAACAGCTGAGTCGCACGTTCACGCTGCGCACCAGCGAAGGCTTTGTGGAGAATTTTGGCGCGGACCTGATTGCGCGCGTCGCCGAGCAAGCCCCTGGCGTGCGGCTGCGCTTCATGCAAAAAACCGACAAAGACAGCACGTCACTGCGCGACGGGACGGTCGATCTGGAAACGGGTGTGGTGGGGAAGACCGCTGGGCCGGAGTTGCGTACGCAAGGCTTGTTCCGCGATCGTTTTATTGGCGTCGTGCGAATGGGGCATCCACTGAGCCAGGGCGAGATAACCCCCGCGCGTTATGCGGCGGGCAGTCACATCAGTGTCTCTCGGTGGGGGCTCGACAAGGGACCCATTGATGAGGCCCTTGAGCCCCTGGAACTGGAGCGGCAGATAGCAACAATAATCGTCTCAGGCTTCTCCACTGCGCTGGCACTCGCCCGGGCCTCCGACCTGATCGCCAGCGTTCCCGAACGGCACACCGCCAACCTGCGCACCGGCATGCACAGCTTTGCGCTGCCGTTGTCTCTGCCGGCGTTCACTGTCTCCATGCTCTGGCATCCGCGGCTGGATGCCGACCCTGTGCATCGCTGGTTACGGGGTTGCCTCCGGGATGTTTGTGCTGAGTAAGAAAGTTGTCAGATTTGAGCTAATGTTCATTGTTGAAACACGCTGTGTTTCACTCGTGTAATGACTGGATTGTTATTTCAGCACTATGCAAGTGCGATTTTGCTATAAAAATACGTTGAACTTATTAATGTGTATGCGGTATGAGCGGCGATACGCAAATATGGCTGAAGGATTTGTCGTAAATGTGAATGAACTGCTAATACCATAAAATGGCGCAACGCTATCAAATGGTGGCAATTACCTAGCAGTGAGAATAGTTGTAACTTTTGAGTTACTTAGTTTGTGTAAGTATATGAAAAGTATCTAATTGTTTTTTTTGTTTTATCAAGATTTAAATAGTGTCGAAGCACAGTTGATAAGGAGGGTGCGGTAAAGATTAACGACGAAATTTTGGCAGTCGGCAGATCAAAAAATAACTTCATAATAATGCTGACGATTTTCGGATGCGGTGCTAGTGTTTCTAACTCCTTTTAACCGTACTTGTCTGTCTGCAGAGGCCGTGCGTCATGCCGACTCCAACTCCACGGATTGCAATACTGGGTATTAGAGTTCCAAGCTTGAATAGCCCGGAGCTTGAACACTTTGCCGATATAGCCAGCTTGTTGGCTGCCCCCGCATTTGATGTCGTGCTGCTGGACCTGCCAGCCACCTACGCAGGGCGGGTGCTTCGAAAATTGCGCACGATTGCCCCTTATCGCTACAGCCTCATTTACTGTTGCCGTGATCAAAATGGCTGGTGTGAAGCCTTGGGTGATGGTGCGTGCCCTATCGATTCCAGCGAAATAAGAACCCTCTGGGGCGTGTGGCAAGAACGCTACCGGTTGTTCAAACGGGGTTCTGCCCCCGAGCGTTTTGAAAGTCGGGTGCTGTCATGGTTGTGGTTGCGCGACAACGCCCACATCTATGCCCTTCGAGACCCGGAGGTGCCTCAGCATTATCGCTATCCCTTGCTGGACGCCCTGGCTGATAACGAGCAGGTCAACTCGTTTGTCTGGCTCAGTTTGATGGTGCAACAGGACTGGCTGGAGGAGGGGATTCTGGTCGATCGCGTTCGCCTCTGTTCGGAGTGTGGCTCGGGCCGGCTCAATTACATTGATGTGTGTGCCGAATGCCAGGCCCTGGACATTTCACGGCAGCCTTCATTGCACTGCTTTACCTGTGGGCATGTGGGGCCACAGGAATCCTTTCTCAAAGACGGGGTGTTGTTGTGCCCCAACTGTTTGAACCGGTTGCGCCATATCGGCAGTGATTACGACCGCCCTATGGAGAACTATCGCTGTCGCTCATGTCAGGCGTTTTTTGTCGATGCCGACGTGCAGGCGCGTTGCTTGGACTGCGGCCTGTCACACACGCCGGAAAAGTTGCGAGTACGCGAGGTCAGAGACTTTCGCCTGGCCGAGGCTGGACGTTTCCGTTGCCGCCAGGAGTTCAACGATCAAACGGTCCATCACTTCGGTCGACTCAATCTGTTGGGCGGCAAGGATTTCTATGACCTGCTGACCTGGCAGATGCAGGTCGTACGCCGCTACCAGTCGCCTGCCTTCTCACTGCTCGGTCTGCGCTTCGTAAACCTGGCCGGTACGTTGTCTCGCCTGGGGGAACACCACGGCCATGCCTTCATCGATAGCGTGGCTGATCGTTTGAAGGAAACCGTCAGGGAAACAGACCGCTGCTCTAGAAGTACGGAAGAGTACCTCTGGATCATGCTTCCCCATACCGATGGCAAGGGCCTGGAAACCGTCAAACAACGCTTGAGCCGGGTCGCCGAATTGTTTTCAGCACCGGAGGTCAGCGACATTTCCCTGCGTGTCGTCAGCATCACGGCGCCCCACGATCTTCTCGAGCAAGAAGATGGCGAACTACTACTGGCCCGTCTGGCCAGTGAGTTGGCGTGACCGCCATGAGCCCTTTCTTGGAGCAACTCCTCAGCGCACTCAGCGGGCTCATGGGGCCGGATGGTTTGAGCCGGGTGTTTTTCATGCTTTTCCCTTTGTTTCTGATCTTTGAATTGCCCCTGATGATCATGGTGATGCTGGGGGTATTGCGCTGGTTCACACGTCGGCGTACCCGTGTACCGAAGATCAGTCTCTATCGGCCCAAGGTCTCTTGCATCATTACCTGCTACAGCGAAGGGATGGACGTTCAGACCACGCTGTTAAGCCTGTGCGAGCAGACGTACCCCGGCCATATCGAGATGATTCCGGTGGTGGACGGGGCCACGGTGAACCAGCCGACGCTCAGCGCCGTTCGCAGTTTCAACGTGGACCCGCAGTTGTACCCCAGACGCCATTTACGCCCGATCGCCAAATGGCAGAGGGGCGGGCGGGTGTCGTCATTGAACGCCGGCCTGTCGCTTGCCAGCGGTGAAATCGTGATGGCGCTCGATGGCGATACGTCCTTCGACAACAACATGGTCAGCTCGATCGTGCGCCATTTCGCGGACCCGTCGGTGCCTGCGGTCGCCGGTAGCCTGCGAGTGCGCAATGTCTGGGCTTCCTGGGTGACCGCGATGCAGGCGCTGGAATACCTGCTATCGATCCACATGTCGAAAATCGGTCTGGCCGAATGGAACCTGGTCAATAACGTCTCGGGGGCGTTCGGGGCATTCCGCCGCAGCTTTCTGGTGAAAATCGGTGGCTGGAACACGCACACCGCGGAGGATCTGGACCTGACGTTGCGCATCAAAAGTTACTTCAAGCGACACGACTTGAGGATTCCCTTCGAGCCGGAAGCGATTGGACACACCGATGCACCATCGACGCTCAGTCAGTTTCTGATGCAGCGCTTGCGCTGGGATGGCGACCTGTTTTTTCTGTACATCAGAAAGCACAACCACAACATCAACCCCAACTTGTTGGGCTGGCCGACCTTTCTGATGATCCTGCTCAGCGGCTTCTTTTTTCAGCTGGTGCTTCCGTTTCTCATCTTCAGCTACACCTTGCTGGCGTTGTTTGTACTGCCGGGCAAGACGCTGTTGTTTCTGTTTGTACTGATCTATGCGCTGTACCTGACGATCACCGCGCTGTTGTTCGGCGCCATGTTGTTGATGGTGTCCGACCGACCTGGAAAGGACATGACCCTGGGGTTGTTGGTGCCTTTCTTTCCGCTGTTCATGCTACTCCTGCGGTGCTGGAGCGCAGTGGCCATGCTCAACGAGATCTTTCGCCGGGGCCACGAAGAAAGCTCGATGGCGCCGTGGTGGGTGCTTAAACGAGCCACGAGGTTTTGATATGCGATCGATATTGCTGCTGCTGACGCTGTCGTTGCCCCCGACGATACTGGCTGCACAACCACTGCCGGCTCAGGCTGTGGGGGCGCCGTCGAGCCAATGGTCCCAGGCCAGTTATGTCTGGGACAGCGAAGCGTTGCTCGATCCCGATCAACGCAAGGCGGAGCTTGAGCAACTGCGTAAAGCCGGGATGGACAAGATCTACCTTGGCCTCAAGTCCGCCCAGTTGAAAGACCTTGCCACGACGCGCCAACGGCTGGAGCAATTGCTGCAGGACGCGGCCGGCGAGGGGGTGCAAGTCAGCCTGTTGCTCGGCGATTCGGCCTGGATCGAACCGCAGGATCGCCATCAGCTCACCGATTTACTGGCGAAGCTCAAAGGGCTTTCATTCACCAGCCTGCACTTGGACCTGGAACTCGAACAACTGGGCGTACCGGTCCCGGATCAGCGCGTGAAGGACTTGCTCGACACCTTGCGCGCAGCCTCCGCAGCCAGCCCTTGGCCAGTAGAGATTTCCAGCCACCATCGCTGGTTCGCTGAGGCAAAACCCGGAAAAACCTGTCTGCCGTGCGCGCTTCCCGACGCGGGCGTGCGCCAGGTCAGCTTGATGATCTACACCCGTAACCCGAAAAACAGCGCACGAATGGCAGAGCAGATCGCCCAACGTTGGCCCGACCTGCAATTTCGCCTGGCGCAAAGCACGGAGCCGCAACTGGATGCCACGGAATCCTGGGCCGGCGCGTCGACTGAGCAGTTGCAGCACCAGACCAGTGTCTGGCGCGAACAGCTGCAACCACGGGGAATTGCCGGCATTGACTGGCAAGCCTGGCGAGACTTTCCAAAACGGTGAGCCGTCATGAAGATTCGATTCGATAGTCGCAAAGAACTGAACCCCACCCAGGAGCAGGGTTTGACTGTGCTGTACGCGCCGGGCAAACGCATGGCGTTTCGCGTGCGTTGGTATTTGATCCTGTTCCTGGTAGCGAGTCCCTTGATCTGGCTGGGAGGGAAGCTGGCTTACGGCATGTTGATGATCGACGCACCGGCGCAATTGCGCCTGCCGATTCTTGAGGTGCGCGCGCGGGATGCCGGTCGGGTTGATCAGCTGTTCGTCATGGCTGGGGAGCAGGTCCAGGTCGATCAGCCGTTGGTCAGTCTCGACAATCCCGAATGGCGTGCGCGGCTCTCGCAGCTCGCCGCGATGCCGACCAAAACGGTGCCCGCCACCAACGCGAAACTGGACACGAGGGAGCGTCAGTTGCTGAGGACCCGAGTGAGCAGGACGGAGGAACGCGTGCAGGTGCTTGAAGACCTCGTCGTATCAGGCGCCGTCTCTCGTGGAGAAGTGCTGGCTGCCCAGTCCGAACTCGACGCTTTTAAAGCGGACCTGTTGGCGTTCGAGCGCCGCGAACAACTGGCTCGTCAGTCGCCGTTGAGCGTTGAGCGCGAGATTATTCAACAGACCGCCGAACAACAGTGGTTGAAAACGCGCCTCGCCGCGTTGTCGGTCAAGGCTACACAGAGCGGTCGAATTGCGGAGGTGTTGGTCACGCCCGGCGAAAACGTCGGTGCCGGTACATTGTTGATGCGCCTTGAGCGGCTGGAAGAGCCCCTGCTGTGGATTTATCTGGAACCGCTGAACATCAGCTACGCCGCGATTGGCCAGCCGCTGCGCGTTCGCATGCCCGATGGCGAGTGGTTGGCGGCCCATGTTGTCCAGGCCGTCGACAGCGCCGGTCGTACGCCAACGGTGTTGCGTGGGCCGTTCGCTGCCAGCGAAATGGGCTTGCAGGTCGCCGCCCGGTTTGATCACCCCCTGTCGCCGCGCTGGAGAATCGATCAACTGCCGTTGAATGTTCGCTTTCCCACTGACTGGCAACAAATGCTCAGTAATAGCCGTGAATTCATCGAGCAAATAAGCGACTTCATTGCAATGGATCGAACACCCACCACTGCACCGGGGAGTAAATAAATCATGACTGCTGATCGAATTCTAGTGACGGGCGGTGCCGGCTTCATCGGTTCGCACCTGGTAGAAGCACTGCTTGAAAGCGGTTATAGCGTCCGGGTTCTGGACGACCTTTCCACTGGCAAATTGTCGAACTTGCCGATTGATCGCTGCCATTTAACCCTGGTAGTGGGGGATGTCGCCGACGCGCCGACGGTGGAGCGAGCGATGAAAGACTGCAGCGCGGTGATTCATCTGGCTGCGGTGGCCTCGGTGCAGGCGTCGGTCGATGATCCGATCGCGACTCACCAAAGCAATTTCATCGGTACGCTCACTATCTGCGAGGCCATGCGCCAGGCCGGCGTAAGACGCGTGGTTTACGCCTCCAGTGCGGCGATCTATGGCAACAATGGCGAGGGCATGGCGATTACCGAGGACACGCCGAAGAATCCGCTGACACCGTATGCCGCCGACAAACTGGCCAGCGAACACTTCCTTGATTTCTACCGACGCCAACACGGTCTTGAACCGGTCATTCTGCGGTTTTTCAATATTTACGGACCCCGTCAGGACCCTTCATCGCCTTATTCCGGTGTCATCAGCATTTTCAGCGAGAGGGCGCAAAAAAAACTCCCCATCACGGTTTACGGTGATGGGGAGCAAACAAGGGACTTTGTTTATGTAAATGATCTCGTAAAGGTCTTGGTACAGGCGGTCGGTGAGCCAGAGCCGAGTATCGAGCCGGTCAATGTCGGGTTTAACCGATCCACCAGCGTTAACGAACTGGCGGCGACGTTAAGCGAGCTTCTGGGACGGCCCCTGACGTTGAATTACGACGCGCCGCGTTCCGGTGATATCAAACATTCGCGCGCCGACAACAGCCGCCTGCTTGAGCGCTTTTCCTTGAGTTCACCGACCTGTTTTGCCGAGGGCCTGGGCCAGTTGCTCAGAAGTATTGATTCCGGGGGGCGGTAGCGGCGAGTTCAGTCGCCAGCAGGTGCTCCTCCAGCACATCGTTCAGGAACCGGAACTGATCATTGAGCCCGATCACTTCATTGTTGAAGTGATTGGCGGCCGATGGCATCAGCAACGCCTCGAAGTTTTTGTCGAACACCAATTCGAACGTTTTGCGGGAAACGAATGACTGGGAGTAGTAGTTATTGCCGAACACCGCAAAGCTTACGGCCAGGGTCACGGAGTGAATCATGACGTGCGCTCCTCGGACAGGACGTACCAGGAAAAAACGCTCAGTGTGACGGCCGTCAGGGCCAGGCAGGTCAGGAGATGGATAATCATGATTCGCCCCTCCGATGCGGGGTTTTGCGTTGGGTTAGGGTTGATCCTACGCTGACGGTTTTTGCGCGGAAGGCATTCGCGGCGATGGTGAATATCGACATAAGTGATGGACTGTTTTTGGGTGTTCCTGAGGGCCTCTTCGCGAGCAGGCTCGCTCCCACATTGGACCGGGGTGGCCGCAGACCTGTGGGAGCGAGCCTGCTCGCGAAGAGGCCCTCAAGAACACCTCAACCCCAAGCGAACAAACACCGACACCTATACTCAAATTAATAGGCCTTTGAACACCGGACATTCCGTTCGGGCAAGTCTGTAGGAACCGCGATCTTGAACCTGCGTTCGCTGATCGTCGCCGTGTTGGTGGTGCTGGCGGGATGCGCCATGCCTGTGCGTGCCCCGGTGGAAGTGGTACCGGTGGTTGTTTCCCAAAGCACGTGGCAGCTGGTGGACCGGGAGATTGTCGCGGCGTCGCAATCGGCCACCGAGCAGACCAGAATCTACGCGCGTGGTGCCATGGATTACTGGCGAACACGGGTCTATGAACTGACCGAAGAGAACTTCATCCCCTGGTTCAGCAGTTACTGGACCCAGGAATGGCTGTCGATGAAGGTCAGCTGGTACACCATCAGCGCCAAGGGCGAGCAGGATGCCTCGGCCAAGCGGTTGGCGGCCTATCTGCTGGAGCAATACCAAGACCGTGTGCTGGCGCCGGTCGCGGTGGAGATTGATCCCGATGCGATTCTCGGCCTGGCAACGGCGTTCTACGTAGACATCCTTCAGGAAGAACTGCAGAAAATCTCCCAGCGCCACGGCGTGCCGATGGCCCAGCTCAACGGGCGTATCCAGAAAATCCCCGCCATCGCCCTTGGGCCACCGCCGACGCGGGACGCCTCGCTTTATCAGGTCGTGCATACCCAACCGTTGAACTCGCTGCCAGCCTACGCGGCGCTGATCGACAAGATCCACAAAGCCGGCGGTGACAAGGGGGTGGCTTCGACAGACACCGCCATGGCTCCGGTGGCCAAGCGTGCCAGCAAGCGGATGGAAGCCGAAATGGCCCCGCGAGGGGCGGCCAGTGCAGTGGCCGCCGCAGCGGGCAAATTGGCCGGGGGACTGATTACCGTGGGCGTGGCGGGGATTCGCGCCATCATTCAAGCCAACGACCGGCCGGACAGCGAGGCGTTGATTCGCAGCAGTCTGGGCAACACGTTCGACAAAGCCTGGCTGAAGCTGGTGCAAAACCCGACCACCGGTGTGATGGCCGGTACGTTTTACATGGCGGCACAGATCGAGGGCAATCTGGCTGGGAGCGCCGAAGTACCGTCGGTCAGTTCGGGCAGCGGATCTGTCGATTGGGGCCCGTCGGAATCGACTAACCAGCAGATCGCCCCTCTACCCCCAGCAGGAGAATGACCATGTCTTACGTTGATGGCTTTATCGCAGCCGTACCCACTTCCAACCGCGAAAAATTCAAAAAACACGCCGAAACCGTTGCCGCCATTTTCAAGGAAAACGGCGCGCTCAGCCTCGCCGAGTGCTGGGGCGACGACGTGCCCGATGGCAAAGTGACCTCGTTCCCGATGGCGGTGAAACTCAAGGCAGACGAAACCGTGGTGTTTTCCTGGATCGTCTGGCCCGACAAGGCCACCCGTGATGCCGGTATGGAAAAACTCATGTCTGATCCGCGGGTGCAGCCGGACGTCAATCCGATGCCGTTCGATGGCCAGCGGATGATCTTTGGCGGTTTCCAAATGATCGTCAAAGCCTGAGCCAACGGCAGGATCACTCCGGCGTCGGGGTGGTCCTGCAACTCTTGCGATTACGGATTTCGCTGTCCGTCGGCCGCTCTTTGACGAACTCGAAGCGCGGCTCACCCTCGTTGTAATGAACCAGCCAGCCCCATTCCAGCTCGGACTCATCCTGACCGGGTTTCGGTGGCACGGCCCACCATGGTTCCTTGCTGATGATCTCTCGCATGGCCCCCTCCAGTTGAATCGTTTGCATGAACTATAACTTGGATGTCAGGAGGTGCCACGTATGAGCGACGAATCCCATGAGCCGTTAAAACGACTGTTTTTTGCGCTGGACTGCGCACCCGCACAGCGCCGGGCCATCGCCCAATGGCGCAGCGCACTTGGGCTCAGGAGCGGACGCCCGGTGCCGGTGGAAAACTTTCATCTGACGTTGATGTTTTTGGGCGCGGTTGGCGTGGCGCAGATTGCCGATATCTGCACGGCCGCCGCCAATATTCGAACGCCGGGTGTGCCTTTGAGGGTTGCACTTGATCGACTGGATGTCTGGCGCAGGGCAGGGGTGTTGGTGCTCGCGCCAGAGCAGGCATCGCCGGAGTTGCTTCGGCTGGTGTATGCCCTGGAGCAGGCGATGTTGCCGTTCGCCTTTGAGGATTCACCCAAGGAATTCCGCCCGCATTTGACCTTGATGCGTGACTACCGAATGCCGGTGCCGGAGTCCGCGACGCCGCCCGAGTTCAACCTGCGGGCCGATCACTTCACCCTGTTCGAATCCCATAAGGGCCGCTATCGAGCGCTGGCCGAATGGCCGCTCGTTCCATCATAAAAAAAGGCGCCCGAGGAGGGCGCCCAAATTCACCTTAACCGAGGAAGCCAGGTGAGGCCGTTCTACAGATAGGAGTGCAGCGGTGGTAAGGCGCTGCATGAACGGAAAAGGTTGGAGCTGATATCTATGTTGAATGTCATGGCCTCTTCGCGAGCAGGCTCGCTCCCACAAGGGATCAGCGTCGTTAACCACTCTGTGTTTCACCACGGACCACTGTGGGAGCGAGCCTGCTCGCGAAGGCAATTTCAGGTTCAACGGTAAATCCGAGTGAATTACTTGCCGAGCTTCACCCGCGTCCACCCCCGGGTCATCACCCGCTGAACGCCGATCGGCATGTCCGGAATGGCATACAGCGTCGCCATCACCGCTTGCGACGGATACGAGCCCGGATCATCCCGAATCGCTTCATCCACCAAAGGTGTGGCCGCCGCGTTGGCGTTGCTGTAGCCGATGTTGTTGGTGATCTCGGCGATGATGTCCGGGCGCATCAGGAAGTTCATGAACAGGTAGGCGTTTTCAACGTTGGCGGCGTCCCGGGGGATAGCGACCATGTCGTAGAAACTGCCCGCGCCTTCCTTGGGAATGCTGTAATTGACCTTCACCTTATCGCCCGCTTCCTGGGCGCGAGCCTTGGCTTGCAGCACGTCACCGGAGTATCCGACCGCCACGCAGATGTTACCGTTGGCCAGGTCGGAGATGTATTTCGACGAATGGAAGTACGCCACCGAAGGACGAATCTTCATGAACAGCGCTTCAGCTTCAGCGATCTGCTCCTTGTCCTGAGAATTCACCGGATAGCCCAGATAGTGCAGGGCGGCCGGGAGCATTTCCGTCGGCGAATCAAGGAAACTGATGCCGCAGGCTTTCAGCTTGGCGGCGTTTTCCGGTTTGAACAGCAAGTCCCAGGAATTGGTCGGCGCGTTGCTGCCGAGCACTTCCTTGACCTTCTCCGGGTTGAAACCGATGCCGATCGAGCCCCACATGTACGGGAAGGCGTGGCCGTTATTCGGGTCGCTGGCGGAGGCATTTTTCAGCAGGACCGGGTTGAGGTTTTTCCAGTTCGGCAGCTTCGACTTATCCAGTTCCTGATAGACGCCAGCCTTGATCTGCTTGGCCAGGAAGCTGTTGGACGGCACGACGATGTCGTAGCCGGATTTGCCGGCGAGCAGACGTGCCTCAAGGGTTTCATTGCTGTCGAACACATCGTAGGTCACGCGGATGCCGGTCTCGTCTTCGAACTTTTTGACGGTGTCCGGGGCGATGTAATCCGACCAGTTGTAGACGCGCAGTACCTTGTCATTGGCCTGGGCGCCAGTAGCCATTGCGCCCAATAAGGACAGTGTCAGCAGAGTCCT
This sequence comes from Pseudomonas sp. LB3P25, assembly GCF_054897985.1. Classification (NCBI taxonomy): domain Bacteria; kingdom Pseudomonadati; phylum Pseudomonadota; class Gammaproteobacteria; order Pseudomonadales; family Pseudomonadaceae; genus Pseudomonas; species Pseudomonas sp. LB3P25. The sequence continues at coordinate 2,962,446 of NZ_CM142711.1, forward strand.
GCCAAACATTTTCATCGGTACAACTCCAATTCTCTTTTTATTCAAAATCACACAGCAAAAATGCAGTGAACATAAACCTGGGCAGAAAACACAAAACCTGTGGCGAGGGGATTTATCCCCGTTCGGCTGCGCAGCAGTCGTAAAACCAGTGAATGCGGTGTACCTGATACACCGCGGTTGCAGGTTTTGGGGCCGCTTCGCAGCCCAACGGGGATAAATCCCCTCACCACAGGTTTGTATTCACAGCACAGGTATTGTGTTCACCCAACTGAACAGCAACGCCACTAAGCCGTCGCTTCTACCATTTGCTTTTTAGGTTGCTGCCAGGATTCGCTGGCGGTCTGATCCATGGCTTCCTGAATTGCACGTTTGCGGGTCGCTTCGGCGCGGCGGCTGAAGAACCAGACCATGAAGGTCACGATCGATACCGCCAACAGGATCAGGCTGGCCACGGCGTTGATCTCGGGTTTCACGCCCAGACGCACCGCCGAGAACACTTCCATCGGCAGGGTCGTCGAACCCGGGCCGGACACGAAGCTCGCCAGCACCAGGTCATCCAATGACAGGGCAAACGACATCATGCCGCCGGCCGCCAGTGACGGCGCGATCATCGGAATGGTGATCAGGAAAAATACCTTGAACGGCTTCGCCCCGAGGTCCATGGCGGCTTCTTCGATGGACAGGTCCAGCTCACGCAAACGCGCCGAGACCACCACCGCCACATACGCCGCACAGAACGTGGTGTGTGCAATCCAGATCGTCACCAGACCGCGTTCCTGCGGCCAACCGATCAACTGCGCCATCGCCACGAACAGCAGCAACAGCGACAGACCGGTGATCACTTCCGGCATCACCAACGGCGCCGTCACCAAACCACCGAACAACGTGCGGCCCTTGAAGCGCGTGACGCGAGTCAGCACAAACGCCGCCAACGTCCCCAGCGCCACCGCCGCAATCGCGGTGTAGCAGGCGATTTCCAGCGAGCGCACCACCGAGCCCATCAGTTGGCTGTTGTCGGCCAGGCCGACATACCACTTCACCGACCAGCCGCCCCACACCGTCACCAGTTTGGAGGCGTTGAACGAGTAGATCACCAAAATCAACATCGGCAGGTAGATAAACGACAAGCCGAAAATCAGCATGAACTTTGAAAATCCGAAGCGTTTCATCCCCGTGCCTCCATCTCTTTGGCCTGACTGCGGTTGAACAGCAGAATCGGCACAATCAGGATCAACAGCATCACCACCGCCAGGGCAGACGCCACCGGCCAGTCGCGGTTGTTGAAGAACTCTTGCCACAACACACGGCCGATCATCAACGTTTCCGGGCCACCCAACAACTCCGGAATCACGAACTCACCGACCACCGGAATGAACACCAGCATGCAGCCTGCGATGATCCCGTTCTTGGCCAGCGGCACGGTGATTTTCCAGAAGTTGTTGAAGTTGCTCGAACCCAAATCCGAACCCGCTTCCAGCAAGCTTTGATCGTGCTTGACCAGGTTGGCATACAGCGGCAACACCATGAACGGCAGGTAGGCGTAAACCACGCCTATATACACGGCCGTGTTGGTGTTGAGGATCTCGATCGGGTGATCGGTCAGTCCGGTCCACATCAAAAACGCGTTGAGCAAACCGTTGTTGCTGAGGATGCCCATCCACGCATACACGCGGATCAGGATCGCGGTCCAGGTCGGCATCATGATCAGCAACAGCAGAACGTTTTGCGTTTCCTTGCTCGCCTTGGTGATCGCGTAGGCCATCGGGAAACCGATCACCAGGCACATCAGCGTGCTTAAAAACGCGACCTTCAACGAGCCGAAGTAGGCCGAGATGTACAACTCATCTTCGGTCAGCAGCGAGTAGTTGCCGATGTTCAGCAGCAGCTGAAATTTCTGCTCGGCGAAGGTGTAGATCTCTGAGTAAGGAGGAATGGCCAGCGCTGCTTCCGAGAAGCTGATCTTCATCACCAGGAAGAACGGCAACAGGAAAAACAGGCACAGCCACAGGAAAGGAACCCCGATGACGAGCTTTCGACCACTCGGCATCAGCCGCATAAACTGCTGATTGAGTGTTTTCATGAGCGCAGTACCACGCCGCTGTCGTCTTCCCACCACACGTAGACTTTATCGTCCCAGGTCGGACGTGAACCACGGCGTTCGGCGTTGGCCATGAACGACTGCACAACCTTGCCGCCAGGCAGCTCCACGTAAAACACCGAGTGACCGCCGAGGTAGGCTATGTCATGCACTTTGCCGCTGGACCAGTTGTAGCGAGTATCGGGTTTGGTGGTGCTGACCAGCAGTTTTTCCGGGCGGATGGCGTAGGTGATCGACTTGTCCTGCACCGAGGTGCTGACGCCGTGACCGACGTAAATCTTCTGCTCCAGATCCGGGCTGTGAATGATCGCGTGACCTTCAAGGTCTTCCACAACCGTACCGTCGAAGGCGTTCACGTTGCCGATGAATTCGCAGACCATGCGGCTGACCGGTGCCTCATAAATGTCCACCGGGCTGCCGATCTGCGCGATCCAACCCAGGTGCATGATCGCGATGCGTTGGGCCATGGTCATGGCTTCTTCCTGGTCGTGGGTCACCATCACGCAGGTCACGCCGACGCGCTCGATGATTTCCACCAACTCCAGTTGCATCTGTGAACGCAGCTTTTTATCCAGTGCGCCCATCGGTTCGTCGAGCAGCAACAGCTTCGGACGTTTGGCCAGGGAGCGAGCCAGGGCCACACGTTGACGCTGACCACCGGACAACTGATGCGGTTTGCGTTTGGCGTACTGGGTCATGTGCACCAGCCGCAGCATCTCTTCAACGCGGGCGTCGATTTCGCTGTTGGACAGCCGATCCTGCTTCAGGCCGAAGGCGATGTTCTGCGCCACCGTCATGTGCGGGAACAGCGCGTAGGACTGGAACATCATGTTGATCGGCCGTTCGTACGGCGGCATGTCGGTGATGTCGACACCGTCGAGCAAAATCCGTCCTTCGGTCGGGCGCTCGAAGCCTGCGAGCATGCGCAGCAGGGTCGATTTACCGGAGCCGGAACCGCCGAGCAGGGCGAAGATTTCCCCTTGATGGATCTCAAGCGAGACATCGTCCACCGCGGTGGTTTCGTCGAACTTCTTGGTGACGCGGTCGACTTTCACCAGCACCTTTTTCGGTGACTGGTGACCTTCAAGAGCCTTCCTGTAGATGCTGGAGGCGTTTGTCATGTGAAACTCCCAACAGGTTTCAGTCGTCGGGCCAACGCGGCCTGACTTAATAGTTGATTGCAAGCCCGATCCGTACGGTGCCAGTGAATTCGGCAGAGCCCCCTGTGGGAGCGAGCCTGCTCGCGATAGCGGTGGATCAGTCAACATTGATGTCGCATGACACATTGCAATCGCGAGCAGGCTCGCTCCCACAGGGGTGTTGCGTTTGACTCACTGGCATCGCCCGGCCTGGGCTTATTCGGCGCCGCCGTCCTGGCTGCCTGGTGGTACTTGTTGTTATCGCGTTTGTTGTTGCCGTGAGGGACCGGCGCGCAAAAGCACGTCCGCCTGACTCACGGGGGCAGTAAATGGATTAATCGTTTTTTAAGTCAGAGGGTTTTACGTAGCGCCGCCCGTTGCCGGCACGCCTCGCCAAACGCCTGGAAAATACTCAAATAAGGAGGGCTCGAAAGCACCTGCCATTCCGGGTGCCATTGCACGCCGACGGCGAATGCCTTGCTGTGCTCGACCGAAATCGCCTCGATCAAACCATCCGGCGCGACGGCTTCCGCACGCAGGCCGGGCGCCAGTCGGTCGATGCCCTGGCTGTGAATCGAATTGACCTGAAACACCTGCGGCAAATCCAGCGCCTCGAACACACCGCCCGGTTGCACGTTGACCGCGTGAGCCGGTGCGTATTGCACCGCCAGCTCCGGATGATTCGCTTCCCGGTGATCCAGCATGCCGGGCAGTTCGTGGACCTTCTGATGCAGGCTGCCCCCGAACGCCACGTTCATTTCCTGAAAGCCCCGGCAGATGCCGAGCACCGGCACGCCGGCCGCAATGGCTGCACGCAATAAAGGAAGGGTGGTGGCATCCCGTTGCGGATCGTGATCCGTGCCGGGGGCGCTGTCGGGGCCTTGATAGTGGAAAGGTTCCACATTCGAGGGCGAGCCGGTCAGCAGCAGACCGTCGAGCTGCGCGAGCAGTTCATCGACTTCGGTCAGTTCGCCTAAGGAAGGAATGACAACCGGCAGCCCCAAAGCCGCGACGCTGACAGCACGCAAGTACTTGTCGCCGCTGACATGGTAGGGGTGCAGGCCAATCTGTTTGACGCACGCAGTAACGCCGATCAATGGCTTGAATGCCATTTTTATCACCTCGAAGTTTCACACTTGAACGAGCTTTTCCGGAGCTTAGCCTTGTTGATTTTAATTAACAACTCTCATGTAAAAAATTCTAAACGCCGCACGTCCGATCTTTAGGGTGTACGCGGCTCGCGAGACTGATATGGCACTCTCGTCCCCCAAAAAGGCCAGAAAATAAAGGTTGAAAGGCCAAGTGTTCGCTATTGACTTCACTTTGCCTTTCGGATTGACTGGGCTCGTGAAAGGGTAGTGAACATAATAATTAACAGCTAATAGGTGCATCATGTCGGTCCCTCTGCGTACCGTTCAACTCAACGAAGCAAACGCATTCCTTAAGAAATATCCTGAGGTTTTGTACGTCGACCTTCTGATTGCGGATATGAACGGTGTGGTGCGCGGCAAGCGCATCGAGCGCACCAGTCTTCATAAGGTTTACGAAAAAGGCATTAATCTCCCGGCGTCACTGTTTGCTCTGGACATCAACGGCTCTACGGTGGAAAGCACCGGCCTGGGTCTGGACATCGGCGACTCAGACCGAATCTGCTTCCCCATCCCTGATACGCTCAGCATCGAGCCCTGGCAGAAGCGCCCGACCGCGCAACTGTTAATGACCATGCACGAACTCGAAGGCCAGCCGTTCTTCGCCGACCCTCGTGAAGTGCTGCGTCAGGTCGTGAGCAAGTTCGATGCAATGGGCCTGACCATTTGCGCCGCGTTCGAACTTGAGTTCTATCTGATCGACCAGGACAACGTGAACGGTCGTCCGCAATCGCCGCGCTCGCCGGTCTCCGGCAAACGTCCGATGTCGACCCAGGTGTACCTGATCGACGACCTCGACGAATACGTCGATTGCCTGCAAGACATCCTCGAAGGCGCGAAAGAGCAGGGCATTCCTGCGGACGCCATCGTCAAGGAAAGCGCCCCGGCGCAGTTCGAAGTGAACCTGCATCACGTCAACGACCCGATCAAGGCCTGCGACTACGCGGTGTTGCTCAAGCGTCTGGTGAAGAACATCGCCTACGACCACGAGATGGACACCACCTTCATGGCCAAGCCGTATCCGGGCCAGGCGGGCAATGGTTTGCACGTACACATTTCGATTCTCGACAAAGCAGGCAACAACATCTTTGCCAGCGAGGATCCCGAGCAGAACGCCGCACTGCGACACGCGATCGGCGGTGTGCTCGAGACCCTGCCGGCGCAGATGGCGTTCCTGTGCCCGAACGTCAACTCGTACCGTCGCTTCGGCGCGCAGTTCTACGTGCCGAACTCCCCGAGCTGGGGCATCGACAACCGTACCGTTGCAGTGCGTGTGCCGACCGGTTCGCCGGACTCGGTGCGCATCGAACACCGGGTTGCCGGCGCCGATGCCAACCCGTACTTGTTGATGGCGTCGGTCCTGGCCGGTATTCACCACGGCCTGACCAACGAAATCGAGCCAGGCGCACCGGTCGAAGGCAACAGCTACGAGCAAAACGAGCAGAGCCTGCCGAACAACCTGCGCGATGCACTGCGCGAGCTGGACGACAGCGAAGTCATGGCCAAGTACATCGACCCGATGTACATCGACGTGTTCGTGGCGTGCAAGGAAAGCGAGCTGGCCGAGTTCGAGAACTCCATCTCGGACCTTGAGTACAACTGGTATTTGCACACGGTTTGAGTCTGCAAAGGCCCTCACCCTAACCCTCTCCCAGGGGGAGAGGGGACTGACCGAGTTATCTCAGGACATTCAGCGACCTGACCGATCGAGTCGACTATGGATTCGATGCAAAAGCCTCAGGTCGCAGGCGTTCCCGAGCATCCCCCGATCAGTCCCCTCTCCCTCCGGGAGAGGGCTAGGGTGAGGGCTGGATCCCAAGCCGAACACATCAGCCAGACAACCACCCAATTTCCTCTGCGTCGAGTCACAACCATGACAAACACTCGCAGCGACTGGGAACAACGCTTCCAGTCCTTAACACTCGAAGGCCGCGCGTTCATCGACGGCCAATACTGCTCGGCACTCAGCGGCGACACCTTTGAATGCATGAGCCCGGTCGACGGCCGCTTCCTGGCCAACGTCGCCGGCACCGACGAAGCCGACGCCAACGCGGCGGTCGCCGTCGCGCGCCGCACTTTCGAATCCGGCATCTGGGCGCGACTGGCACCCGCAGAACGCAAGCGCATCCTGATCCGCTTCGCCGATCTCATCCTGGCCAACCAGGAAGAACTCGCCCTGCTCGAAACCCTCGACATGGGCAAGCCGATCAGCGACTCGATGAACATCGACATCCCAGCGACCGCCAACGCGATCCGCTGGAGCGCCGAAGCCATCGACAAGATCTACGACGAAGTCGCCGCCACGCCGCACGACCAACTCGGCCTCATCACCCGCGAACCTGCTGGTGTGGTCGCCGCCATCGTGCCGTGGAACTTCCCGCTGATCATGGCCAGCTGGAAGTTTGCCCCAGCCCTCGCGGCCGGCAACTCGTTCATCCTCAAGCCTTCGGAAAAGTCGCCACTGACCGCCATCCGCATCGCGCAACTGGCGCTGGACGCCGGCATCCCGAAAGGCGTGTTCAACGTCCTGCCGGGCTACGGTCACACCGTCGGCAAGGCGCTGGCGTTGCACATGGACGTCGACGTGCTGGCCTTCACCGGCTCGACCGCGATTGCCAAGCAACTGCTGATCTACGCCGGGCAAAGCAACATGAAGCGCGTCTGGCTCGAAGCAGGGGGGAAGAGCCCGAACGTGGTGTTCGCCGACGCGCCGGATTTGCGCGCGGCAGCACAAGCGGCGGCCGGTGCGATTGCCTTCAACCAGGGCGAAGTCTGCACCGCCGGTTCGCGCTTGCTGGTGGAGCGCTCGATTCGCGAGCAGTTCATTCCACTGCTGGTGGAAGCCCTGCAAGCCTGGAAACCGGGTCACGCCCTCGATCCAGAAACCACCGTCGGCGCAGTCGTCGATCAGCGTCAACTGGACAACGTGCTGCGCTACATCCAAGTCGGCAAAGACCAGGGCGCGCAGCTGATCGCCGGCGGCAGCCGCACCCTCGAAGCCACCGGTGGCCTGTACGTGGAACCGGCGATTTTCGACGGCGTGACCAACGCCATGACCATCGCCCGCGAAGAGATCTTCGGCCCGGTGCTGTCGCTGATCACCTTCGACACCGAAGAAGAAGCGCTGGCCATCGCCAACGACAGCATCTTCGGCCTGGCCGCCGGCGTGTGGACCAGCAACCTGAGCAAGGCCCACACCTTCGCGCGCGGCTTGCGCGCCGGCAGCGTCTGGGTCAACCAGTACGACGGCGGCGACATGACCGCGCCGTTCGGCGGGTACAAGCAGTCGGGTAATGGTCGGGACAAATCGCTGCATGCGTTCGATAAATACACCGAACTCAAAGCGACCTGGATCAAGCTCTAACACCTCTACAACGGCGGCCGCCGGCACATGCCAGCGGCCATCGGAGAAACCTATGAAACAAAGCTCTGTTAAACAAAATCATGTAAACAGCTACTACGCCGCCACCCGCCACTTCACCGGCGACTTCCCGGTGCTCGAACAAGCGGTGGACTGCGACGTCTGCGTGATCGGCGCCGGCTACACCGGATTGTCCTCGGCCCTGTTCCTCGCCGAAGCGGGCTACAGCGTGACCGTGCTCGAAGCCGCCAAAGTCGGTTTCGGCGCCAGCGGTCGCAACGGCGGCCAACTGGTCAACTCCTACAGTCGCGACGTCGATGTCATCGAAGAACGCTACGGCGACAAAACCGCCGAAGTCCTCGGCAGCATGATTTTCGAAGGCGCCGACATCATCCGTCAGCGCATACAACACTACGACATCCAGTGCGACTACCGTCCGGGCGGCATCTTCGCCGCGCTGAACAAAAAGCAACTCAAAGGCCTGGCCGAGCAGAAAAGCAGCTGGGAACGCTACGGCAACAAGAACCTGAAAATGCTCGATGCGGCCGACATCAAGCGCGAAGTCGGTTGCGACAACTACGTCGGTGGCCTGCTCGACATGCAGGGCGGCCACATTCACCCGCTGAACCTGGCCCTCGGCGAAGCCTCGGCCATCATCGGCCTGGGCGGCAAAATCTACGAACAATCGGCAGCGGTGGAAATCACCTACGGCGAACCCATTGCCGTGCGCACCGCCAAAGGCGTGGTCCGCGCCAAGTACCTGCTGATCGCCGGCAACGCCTACCTGCCGCAAGACCTCGACAACCGCGTCACGCGCAAAAGCATGCCCTGCGGTTCGCAAATCGTCGTCACCGAACCGTTGTCCGAGAAAGTCGCGCGCAGCCTGATCAAAAACAACTACTGCGTCGAAGACTGCAACTACCTGCTCGACTACTACCGCCTCACCGCGGACAACCGCTTGCTGTACGGCGGCGGCGTGGTCTACGGCGCCCGCGAACCGGACGACATCGAGCAACTGATCAAGCCGAAAATCCTCAAGACCTTCCCGCAACTCAAGGACGTGAAAATCGACTACCGCTGGACCGGCAACTTCCTGCTGACCATGTCACGCATGCCGCAATTCGGCCGCATCGAAAAAAACGCCTACTACATGCAAGGCTACAGCGGCCACGGCGTCACCTGCTCACACCTGGCCGGCAAACTGATCTCGGAAATGATCCGCGGCGACGCCGAACGCTTCGACGCCTTCGCTTCGCTCCCGCACATGCCCATGCTCGGCGGCCGCACCTTCCAGGCCCCCCTCACCGCCATGGGCGCCGCGTACTACGCGCTGCGCGACCGTTTCGGCATCTAACCCCAACGCAATCCCTGTAGGAGCCGAGCTTGCTCGCGAAGACGGCGGCACAGTCAACATTGATGTCGCCCGACACACCGCCATCGCGAGCAAGCTCGCTCCCACAGAGATCCATGGCATACACAAAATTTGTATACAACCAGAACCAAACTGTGGGAGCGAGCCTGCTCGCGAAGAGGCCATACCAGTCGCCATCAATTCCACCTGACACACCGCAACCCCTGTGGGAGCGAGCCTGCTCGCGAAGAGGCCATACCAGTCGCCATCAATTCCACCTGACACACCGCAACCCCTGTGGGAGCGAGCCTGCTCGCGAAGAGGCCATACCAGTCACTATCAATCCCAACTGACACACAGTAATCACACCTACACTTTTCACAGCCAAACCACCCGACTTCAGGCCAAAACAACCTTTTCACCCACCCATTCATCGAACCTGCTGAGCAACACCACCAAACGTGATTTAATACCCGCCTTTCAAATTTCCGGGACAGGGAAGCGGTGTTTTTCGCGGCCAAAAGTCGCCCGCCATCCACCCCCATAACCCTTAAGTATTCTTCGCATAAGGCTGTCATGGACACGGGCTCACGACTCAAATTAGTACGCGAAAGCTACAAACTGTCCCAGCGCGAGCTGGCCCGGCGTAGCGGCGTCACCAATGCCACCATCTCCCTGATCGAACAAAATCGCGTCAGTCCCTCCGTCAGCTCCCTCAAAAAACTGCTCGAAGGCATTCCTATGTCTTTGGCGGACTTCTTTACCTTCGACCAACCGCCGCGCGAGCACCAATACGTGTTCCGCGCCAATGAACAGCCGGATCTCGGCCGTCATGGCTTGCGGTTGCTGCTGATTGGGGCTTCGGTGCCGAGTCGGCAGATGCGGCTGTTGCGCGAGCAATACGCGCCTGGGGCGAGTTCGGGGGAAGAGCCGATTGTGCACTCGGAAGGGGAGGAGTGTGGGCTTGTCACTCGTGGCACGGTTGAACTGACTGTGGATGGGCAGATTAGTGTGCTGAATGCTGGGGATGGGTATTATTTTCCGACGACGCTGCCGCATCGGTTTCGGAATATTGGGGCGGATGAGGCTGAGATTATTAGTGCGAATACGCCGGCTAACTTTTGATGGGAAAGCAATAGGCAAAGTGTTCTCGTCTCTAAGCTGCAGGTGATCATTTCAAAAAGAGATAGCGACGATGAGCGTTCGGTCAGATTAGAAAAATTTGGCTGAATCTCACAGCCATATTTTGAGCTGATAGCCAAGCGATAAACGCAGAGCTAATCTGACTCCATCAGTCACATGCGTGAGCTCAATCAGTGGACGACAGCAAGAAATTAAGTATCAAGGATTTACTTAAATCTGCCGAAAAACGCCAGGTATCCACTTCTGCTGGCCCCCTGTACATCCGCCATATTACCTATGGAGACCACAAGAAGATCGGAGAAACGGGCGCTTTTGAAAGAGCTGATGAACATGAAGTGGGACGCTTGGTCGTGCAAATGTTCAGTTCCCCTAAAATGGATTCAGGAATATGGACTGGGCTTTCGAATGATGAATTTGCTGAGCTCGACAGGGAGGACATCGAGGCATTAGCAAAGGCTGGAGTCGAAGATGCAGGATATGAAAATTCCAGTGACTCGTTATCGGCGCTTGGTAAAGGGGTCATAGCCGAGAACTCGAATTTTCAGCAAATGAGTAAAAAAATCTCAGACCAGTTCCGTAGCAATTTTGAATTCCTGAAGCCTAGCGCCATCGAATCACTGACTTCCTCCGTCGCAGCGATTGACAGCGCCAGCCAGTGGTGGCGAAAAGAGTTTTCGGATAAAAAGTGGAGCAGCGTGGGAGATGCGGTGCGCGCGCAAGCGATCCACTCTCCGAGATTGCACCAGCCAAAAGCTGAGGAGATTGAGGCGCGAACAGCTCCCTTTCTAGACTTTTCCACGTCACCTCAAGCTCGCGCCGCGAACGCCTCAGAAAAAGCTGCTGAGACGCTTAGTACCGTTGCAGTACATATGGGCGACATGTTGAATCATGTCGCGTCTCTTTCTACGACGTTGGTGTCGGACGCTATTCCTCAATGGATAAAGCAGCAGGACGAAGATAAAGCAAAGGCTGAGGCTTCGCTAAAAGGTGCCGCAAAAAGCTTATGGTGGACGAAGTGGGCGGTAATCATAAGCGTAGTAACGTCAATTGGAATTGCTTTAGCTCAAGCCTATTTTACGAAAACGGATGGATCTGAAGAATCTCGACTTACTGAAAAAAGGCAAGTGGAATGGCAGAAACAAGCAGATCTGAGCCAAGAACTTTTGCGCAAACAGATATTAGAAACGCAATATTTGCGCTTGGAGTTGAAAGAACTAAACGCCAAGTTTAAAAAAAATCAAGGCGCGACGGGAAAGACTCTAAAGCGAGCACGAAGTCCGGGAAAAAAAGTGGGCGGGGAAAAGGTGGCAGGTCGAGTTAATAAATAGATCCGTCACCTTTGTTTGCCAGTCACGAGACTAATTAATACGGCAGTCGCCCTGTCTATTCGTGTCTTGTTGTCGTTGGGTAGTGGTGCGTTCTGATGTCGTTTTTCCGATTGTTCGACTCGGGGAGTTTGAGGGGTATGTTTTTTAGAAAGATTTTGTATTGCGTGAAGTCTTATCTTCCACTACTGGCTAGTTTGAGTTCTATATTGACTGTGGTGATTGCTGGTCTTGCTCTTTATGTTGCTATGGGTCAATTGAATTCTTCAGATAGCTCATCTGCCAAGGGGATATACAAGGAGTACCTGGCACTAGCATTTTCTAATCCGAAATTTTCAGCTGCGTCTTATCCGCTGGGGGATCCTGGTTTTTTAAAGTTTAAAATTGGAAGCGAGGAGTTTGAGAGGTATGAGTATTTTGTTTCGCTTCTATTGTTTTCGGCGGATGAAATTTTGTCGTTGGATCTAGATGATGAGGAAACATGGATGGTCACACTTAAAACTCAAATGCGTTACCATGCATTGTATCTAAGTAGTAGATTTTTTGATGTGTCATCATATTCTGATGCTACGAAAAAACTTATAATTTCTTCATTGAAAAGTTATGGTTCATGCCAAGCGGAATATAGTCTTGTTTTGATGCCTGTGATCGATTTCGGCGAAGAGGAATGCCCTTTCAGTTGGAGGTGAGTTTAGAAGCTAAAAAGGTGACTAAAAAGGTGGCAGATCTATTATAAATAAATAGATCTGTCACCTTTTTATCCATCAATCCAAGTCGACGGCCTCAAAAATTTCCCGTTGTTCTATTATTATGTCAAGTGAGCGGTGAAGCATTTTATGGATTTTCATATGCTCAACACGCTTTATCTCTCCGCGCGTTACCGAGGCTTGATCAACGTACGACCAAATATATGTGTCCATTGCGCCAGTTTTTACCCCGATCGCACCAATTCTATATAAACAAGAAAGCATACTGGACAAAACGTCTGCTTCTTTAACACCTTGTGTATCGTAATATTTTTTTACAGCAGTGACGCAAGGGTCACTATTTTTCTGCTCGTAAAGCGCTAACATTACCTCTTCGAGGCGAGAGTCTTTAATCAATGAACGTGTGAATGTTGCTTTGAGCCCGCGAAGAATTTCAATGGTGTCGTCGAACGACGGATAGACCTCCCCCCATTCTTCTTTGAGTGATTTTAATCTTTTTTCAGAGTATTGGGCTTCAGCTGCGAACAATGAGCGCCATGAAACTCGTTCTCTATCTGAAGCAATAACAAAGCATTCATTTACAAACTGCAAAATGTCTCGAGGCCGACGAAGAGTTCGCTCGATGATGAACTCGATTGATGTTTGCCCGCCTCCTTTACGCGCTTTAGGAAAAATATCATCAAGTATAATTTTTTGTTTTGTATATTGGCTTTTGAATACTTCATTTATACGAAGCTCTATAAGGCGCTCTAGCTCTTCAGGTGACCATCTTAACTCAAGGATATATGACTCATATTTTTCTTCTTGAAATCCAGAGTCTCTAGTCAAATCAAAAACCAGTACTAATAGGTCTTTTCGAAGGGCGGCTATGATCTTGGTTTGCTTTATCCTTCTAAATGTTTTTATTTCCTCAATTAGTGCTCTGATGAATCTGACTCTAGTTTCTGTACCTGCCCATTCTTCATCCAGTTGATCGATTAGAATGTAGAATTTTTTCTGCGGGTCATCAAATGAGTGTTCTGCCAGCAAGTCTAGTACTTCATTGAGCTTTCTAATTTGAAGGCCGTTTACGACTAAGCTAGCTCGCTGCTTTATCTCACAGCGTTCCTCATCCGAAAGTTTTTTTGCTCCATCCAAAGATAATGATACTTCGGAGTATTTTGCGCCAATACTGCTTTTAGTGTCTGTCTCAAGCTTTTTGGTTATTATTTTAAGCTGCTCGTCTGTATCTAGCCAAAATCTATCACCCCATTCGTTGAAGTACTCTAGTGCTTTTCGTTTTGTCACATCTCTACTGAATTTGCTGAATATTCCATCTAAAAAGCTCTTGCTTTCGTACTCGCTTTTTATGTCATATCTGAGCTTCAGAAACTCAACCGTCAGCACGTGTCGCCATAAAAGCTTATAAAATAAATCTAGGTTTATGTTTAGGGCGTCAAAGAATTGAATGATATCTGAGTATTCTAGGAATCTAACCGAAATGTCGTTGGGGTCAAGTTTAACAACTTTCTGTGCGCTAGATTTTATCTTATATAGGAGCGCGCTTTTTCCAGAACCTGTCCTGCCAAGTATAATAGATGCCGGAGATTCAACATCCATGAGGCGATCCAGATAGCCATTGTCTACAAAGCAGCGATTTAGTAGTTCGGAGTCTCCTTCTGCATCTAACGCTCCAATTTTTAAATTTCTGGTAATTTTTAATTTCTTTTCTTCCATGGCGCCCTCGTCAGTATCCGGATTACATGCGATTCTTATTATTGTGTTGGTTGACGATATACAGTTTTTAACGAGCGATAACGAATGAAAGCCCCCATTCTATACCGAGGCGTTTTGGCTGGAATGTGTTCTGTCAAGCCTAGGAAGCATAGCTAATGTGCGCATATTTTCCATAAAAGCTAAAAGTTTCTCTGTTTTATGAGTTTTCGCGGAGCCGTGCCCTTCGCGGAGTCATCGACGCGGTTGAGGGGCATAATGAAAAATCTGTATTAGTGCAAGCGAGTAAAAAATGGCACCAGCGACAGGGAAAATACTTATTCAATAAATCTTCGAAGCTAAAGTGAAAGTCAGCTTCAAATCAGGCAATAGAAAACCCGCATAGCGCGGGTTTCTTGCTATCGATTACCTGTTACTGCTTTTTAGGTGTGTCAAACCCACGCTGCTCAATTACCCGAAACACATCGCTCACATCCTGGACCATGATCCGGGCGATGTTGGTGACGGTGTTGATGTCGTTTTCGGCGTAGTCGGGGAGGCTGGTGCAGGCCATGAGGTTGAGGTACTTCAGGACGGCGTTGAGGCGTTCGCTGACGCAGTTGTGGAGTTCGCGGAGTGGGGCGTCGCTGTCGATGAGGAGGACGGGGTAGTCGGTGGCGAATTGGGACATGGGGGTGAAGCGGCGGGGCGGATTGTTCATAGGCATAAGGTTGAACTCTTCAAAGGAAAATGAAGCGCCACCTTTCTGCTGCGAAACAAATGGGTGGCAGCTATGTGCGGGTTCGCAGACCGGAGAAGAGATCAAAGCCGGCAGACCCGAAGGTCTCCCACACACAGCCGCCATAAAACGTAACGGCGGCAAAGTTTGCCACAGTTGTTATTTGGCGGTGTGACCACTTCTGCAGGGCTGCGAAACCCTGTCGCTAACTGCGGTCAGCGACGGGTCGAATATAGGCGGCCATTTTGGTGCTCACAACCGGGCTGTAGGACGGTTGGGCGTTTGTTGTGACAAGGCTGAATGCCACTGTTTTCGGGCTTGTCGCGGTGATTCGGGCCGTGTGGAGTGCCTTGGGAAATGGGGGGCAGGTTTTGGGGCCGCTTCGCGACCCAACGGGGATAAATCCCCTCGCCACAAAGGGTAAATTCCTACGAGATTTTCGGACGTCAGGTTTATGAAATCGGGTGGTCAGAAACAACAAAGCCCCGAATCATCGGGGCTTTGTTCTTTGTGATTGCGCAGTTCCAAAATCCTTACCGCACAGCATCCCAAGTCATTGTCTGGCCTGCGGTGAATGCGGGTTGTGATCGGTGTGTTTCGGCCCAGCCAATGCCCATGCCACGACCCCAATCAGCGGCACAAACACGATTACCACTATCCATAAGAGTTTGTTGCTCGATTTGCCTTCGGCTTTGCGCACTCTGTTGATCGCCCATAACTCGACCAGCAAAAGAATTGCTGTGAGTACGATCCATATGGTTTCGGTTTGCATGAGTCACCTCCTGATAGTCATTCAGTTAGGTGAGTCGCGGTGGGTAGGGTTCATTAAATTTCGGGGTTTTGTGGGGCGGGCGGGTAAAGCGAAAACGGGTTTGCTCGCGAAAGGTGTGACATTCGACTTGGATGTTGAATGTCATGGCCTCATCGCGATCAGGCTCGCTCCCACAGGGGGAAGGGGTTACCAGTTATAGGCTGTTGGCGAGTTTGCCGGTTGAGAGGCGGCGCTTGTAGGCGGTGTCGCGGTTGGCTAGCCAGTAGTAGAGCGGGGAGGTGATTAGGAGGCCGACCAGCCAGGACAAGTCAGCGCCGTTGATGTGTTCGGATATCGGCCCGACATACAGCGGCGTATTCATAAACGGAATCTGCACCACAATCCCGATCGCATACGCCAACAGCGCCTGCGGGTTGTAACGCCCATAAATCCCGCCATCGACCTTGAAGATCGAGTTGATGTCGTACTGACCTTTGTGAATGGCGTAGAAGTCGATCAGGTTGATCGCGGTCCACGGCACCAGCACCACGAGCAGCACCAGCACCATGTCGACGAAGTGGCCGATGAAGTTGGCGGAGGCGCCGACGGCAGCGAAGCAGCAGGCGGCGAGGACGATGACCGAGAGGACGGCGCGGCTTTTGGCGGTCGGGATCCAGCGGTGGGCGAAGGTTTGGACCAGGGTGATCAGCGACAGCACGGCGCCGTAGAGGTTGAGGGCGTTGTGGCTGATGACGCTGAGCAGGAACAGCACGAGCATCAACGGGCCGATGGAGCCGGTGGCGAGTTTGACCGCGTCCATGGTGTCCATGCCGACCGGTGTGGCGAGGACGGCGACGGCGCCGAAGATGAACGAGAGGCTGGAGCCGAGCACGGTGCCGAGGTAGGTGGTCCAGAACGTAGCGGCCACGGGCACGTTGGCCGGCAGGTAGCGCGAGTAGTCGGAGACGTAGGGCGCGAAGGCGATTTGCCAGAGTGCAGCGAGCGAGACGGTGGCGAGCACGCCTGCGATGTTGAAGCTGCCGCGGGTGAGGAAGTCGGCGGTTTGTACGTGGGTGAAGATGTAGCCGAAGCCCAGCACGATGCCGGCGCCGAGCACCCAGGTGCCGATGCGGTTGAGCACGTGGATGAAGCGGTAGCCGATGATGCCGATGATGCCCGAACCGAGGGCGCCGATGACGATGCCCACGGGCACCGGCACGCTGTCGACCACGCCGTGCAGGGATTTGCCGGCGAGGACGATGTTGGAGGCGAAGAAGCCGATGTACATGATGCCGGCGATCAGCACCACCAGCAGCGCTCCGAGCGAGCCGAACTGGGCGCGGCTCTGGATCATCTGCGGAATGCCCATCTGCGGGCCTTGCGCCGAGTGCAGCGCCATCAGCACGCCGCCGACCAGGTGACCCACGAGGATGGCGACGATGCCCCACACCAGGTTCAGGTGAAACATTTGCACGCCGAGGGCGCCGGTGACGATGGGCAACGGCGCGATGTTGCCGCCGAACCAGAGGGTGAACAGGTCTCTGGTTTTTCCGTGGCGATCTTCGGGGGGCACGTAGCCGATGGTGTGTTTTTCGATAAGCGGGGCGGAGGTTGTTGCTGCGGTAACCATGACGGACTCCAAGGCAATTTGAGTACGTGGACGTACTTCGGTGAGCGCCACGCGGGGCGACGCTTTTCTTGTTGGAGTTGATGATGTGCGGTGGGGAGTGAGAGATAAATTAGTAAGTTTGTGGGTATAGACGTTAAAAAATGTATGCCAGTGGGTAGCCGTAAAAACTGTGGGAGCGAGCCTGCTCGCGAAGGCGAATTGGCAGTCAACATAGATGTTGAATGTGAAATCGCCTTCGCGAGCAGGCTCGTTCCCACAGGGGCTTTTGGGTGTTCGAATTCCTTCGCGATTCAGGGCTTGCCGGAGAGTTAAAACACCACGCAACGTGTAGCAGCTGGCGTAGCCTGCGTTCGGCTGCGCAGCAGTCGTAAACCCTGCGTCCACGGTTTTTCTGAGGCACCGCGTCGTTGGATTTTGCGACTGCTGCGCAGCTGAACGCAGGCTACGCCAGCTGCTATGTATGGACTCGCCCCCACGTTCAACCCGCTTTTAAACACTGCTACCCGGTTGCATCTATGTATGAGGCCTGTTCGAGGAAGCCTTCAACGGCTTCTGGCCAACATTGGGTAAGCTCGCGGTATGCCGATTACAGTAAGGCCTCAAGGGCCAGTAGCAGCTTAGGCATCAATCCGCGACGGTCTGACCTGGGGTCAATGTTCTTAGCATGGGTTGGAGCGGCTTAACGCCCCGGTGGCAGAACTCTGTTATCAGTGACTCATCGCAGCCTCCTGGCCAGTGCCCGGCTGGCGACGATAAGTCTGGTCGTTTTGCAATAGCACCCAGAGGATGCGCAGGTTGCGGTTGGCCAAGCGCACCGCCGCCTCCTTGCGACCCAGGCGGGATATCCAACGCTGGAGACGTTGGTCGTCCGGCTGCTGTGAATCGGGTCGTAGCTGTCTTAAAACGGCATGGGCACCCTGGATCGTCAGACTGCGCAAGTAAGCATCGCCATGCTTGCTCATCTTGCCCAACCGGACCTTCTCGCCGCTGCTGTGCTGGCTGGGCACCAACCCGAAGTAGGCGGCGAACAAGCGGGCGTTGGCGAAGCGTTCAGGCTCGGTCTGCTTGGCCAACAACGCCGTGGCGATGATCGGACCAACGCCGCGCACCGTCATCAGCCGCTTCGCCGTCTCGTCCGCCTTCGCGGCTGTTTCCAGCCGACCAGTCAGCACGTTGACGCGTTCGCCCAGTTGACTCCATTCGCCCAGCAGTTCGGCGATCAGTTCGCGCAGCAAATCGGGCAACGGTTGGGTGGTATCTTCCAGTACCCGAGGCACGAGCTGGCTGATAGCTATTTCGCCCTGCGCCATGGCCACACCGTGTTCCAGCAGTAAACCGCGCATCTGATTGCCGACCGCAGTACGTCGCCGTACATATCCCTGCCGGGCCCTGTGCAGAGCCTGCATCGCCAGCGCCGCCGCACTCTTGAGCGGTACAGATGAGATCTTGCAATCGCGGCCTGCGCGCAAGATAGCCAATGCATCGTTGCGATCATTTTTCGGGCCGCTGCGATGATTGGCAACCAACTGGGCCGGCAGGATGCGCACTGGATTACCCTGCGTTTGCAGCAACCGCGCCCACGCCTGAGCGCCTGGCCCGGTTTCCACCAACACCGTCACGCTCACTGGTAGCTTATGAAGAAATACCTGAAAGGCCTCGCGTGACTTGATTCGATCCTCGAATATCACCTGACCGAGGGCATCCTCCCCGGCCACTTGAAAGACCCTTTTGGCAAGATCCACCGCAACTGTGGTGCATGCCGCCGCATCGGCTGACAAAGACTGGTTGATCGTCGTATGCTTTTTCATGGCCTCGCCCTCGCTGTCGTTGGCTTCTATAAGAATGCCACCGTGGCGCACAGACGCCTCGGCTTGGGCGAGTCCATTCAATTACAGGGATTGGGTTAGCAGATCGATTGCAGCATTCGATGGAGCATGGCGTCGCAGGCTGTGAGTTGTTGGAGGCTGACGAATTCGTCGGGTTTGTGGCCTTGATCCATGCTGCCGGGGCCGCAGACGACGGTGGGAATGCCTGCTGCGTCGAATAGGCCGCCCTCGGTGCCGAACGCTACCGTTCCGAACTCTCGGGAGCCGCAGAAAGCAGCAATTAATTCAGCCGCTTCGCTGTGTGCATCGGTCACTAATCCGGGGTACGCCGACAACTCGCTGAAGCGAATCTCACTCTGTTCACTCACGGCACGCATGCGCGGCAAAACCTGTTGCTTGGCGTAGGTCTTCAGTTCCTGCGCAACCTCACTCGGATCATGCGAGGGCAGGGCGCGGATTTCAAAGTCGAAGCGGCAATCGGCGGGGACGATGTTCAAGGCCTTGCCGCCGGAAATCACCCCGGTTTGCACGGTGCTAAACGGCGGATCGAAACGCGTGTCGTGATGCTCCGGTGCTTTGAGCTGGTTGCCAATCCGCCTTAGTTCACCGATCAGCTCGGCGGCATATTCAATCGCGTTGACCCCGAGCGGCGCGTACGCCGAATGGCACGCCTCACCATGAATATCGCAACGCATCGCCAGTTTGCCTTTATGGCCGAGCACCGGTTTGAGCTCGGTCGGCTCACCAATGATGCAGAGCATCGGTTTGACCGGGCGCTTTTCCAATTCCGACAGCAACGAACGCACACCGAGGCAGCCGACTTCTTCATCGTAGGACAGCGCGATGTGCACCGGCACCCGCAGCGTGGCTTTCACCAGCGACGGGACCAACGCGAGCACGCAGGCGATGTAGCCTTTCATGTCCGCCGTGCCGCGCCCGTACAGTTTGCCGTCGCGCTCGGTGAGCTCGAACGGCGCAACAGTCCACGGCTGCCCGTCGACGGGCACCACATCGGTGTGCCCCGACAGCACGATGCCCGGCCGGTCCGCCGGGCCAATGGTCGCGAACAGATTGGCCTTGCTGCGCTGCTCGTTGTAGACCAGCTCGCAAGGCACGTCGAAGCGTTCGAGGTAGTCGCGGACGAACTCGATGAGGTGCAGGTTTGATTCGCGGCTCGTGGTGTCGAACGCCACCAACGTTTTCAGCAAATCGAGGCTGTTGCTCATCGATCATCTCCGGCGACACCGTATCCGGGGGATTTGTCGGGGGCGAGGGCGCGGTCGATGTAGTCCTGAACCTGTGGGCGATAGGTGTCCCAGAGTTTCTCAAGCTGGCCGATCGGGTCGTGATCCGCCCAATCCACCCGCAGGTTGATGATCGGCCAAGTCAGCTCGCCGACCACCACCACCGCCGCCGAATGCACCGGCCCGGCTTCGCCGCCCGCCGCGATTGCCGCCTTCATGGCCGCGAGCAGGCGGTCGGTCAGTTGGCCTTCGCCATGTTCGAATGCCTCGACCATCGCTTCGATCACTGTACGGTCCGCCAGCATGTTGCCGGCAGCGACGCATTGATCGCCGGACACGGCGTTGTGGTTGCCCAGGGTTTGCGAACCGCTGAAATGCGCGGTGCGGCCGAGATGGTCAATCGCCGTGATCTGGCGATATTGGCTGTAGCCGTTGCGGGTCAGGACCTTGTCCAAAGCCTCGGCCGGTGTAAGGCCTTGTTCCATGAGGGCAAGGGCTTCCGGGCCGAGCGACGGCAAGGTGATGTTTTGCGTAGAGACGGCGCCGACACCCGGTAGCAGCCAGGGGCAACGTGCGCCGACGGCGATGCTCGAGGAACTGATCGCAATGCCGAACTGACCGGTTTCGGGGCATCGTGCTGCGATGGAGAAGGTCATGGTTTTGCTCCTTGTTTACCGTGGAGAAATGGGCGTCTGGGCGGGCGTCTTCGCGAGCAGGCTCGCTCCCACAGTTGATCTGTGTCGCTCACAAACTTTGGGTTCGCTGAAGACCTACTGTGGGAGCGAGCCTGCTCGCGAAGGCCGCGCCTCGGTAAACCTGCTTACTCAGGAATCACCGCAATCACATCAATTTCCATCAACCACTGCGGCTGCCCCAATGCCGACACCACCAGCCCGGTCGAGATCGGAAACACGCCTTTGAGCCACTTGCCGACTTCCTGATACACCGGCTCGCGGTAACGCGGATCGATCAGGTAAGTGGTGGTTTTAACGATGTGGCTCAGATCGCTGCCGGCTTCTTCCAGCAACTGTTTGACGTTGCGCATGGCTTGCTCGGTTTGCGCCCGCGGGTCGCCGAGGCCTATCAGGTTGCCTTCGAAGTCGGTACCGACCTGGCCGCGAACGTAAACGGTGTTGCCGGCCCGGACGGCTTGGCACAGGTCATTGTCCAGGCTCTGGTTCGGGTAGGTTTCTTTGGTGTTGAACATGCGAATGCGGGTATGGGTTGGCGTGGACATTTGAAGCTCCTGAAGAAGAAATTAAGCACTGACCGTTGTTTTATGGGCGACCGGGGCTGCTTCAGCCTCGCGTTGCGCGGCATCGTGGTAGTCGAGGTATGAACGCTGGATGGCGATGTGATCAGCCACGTACTTGGCGTCGTGCCAAACGCCCCAGATGAACGAGGAACCGCGACGGGACTGCCACGGCAGGCCGAGGAAATACACGCCAGCTTCGCTCGACACGCCGCGCTGATGCTGCGGCTTGCCGTTGTCGTCGAAGGCATCAACCTTGAGCCAGCTGTAATCCGTGGCAAAACCGGTGGCCCAGATGATCGAAGTCACGCCGGCCTTGGCCAGGTCGAGCTCAAGGATCGGGTTGGTCACGCATTCCGGATCGGAAAAGGTAATGCGCGCTTCAGGTTCTTCCGGCAGGTCCAGGCCATTGCGTTCGATGTAGGCGTCAGCCGCGTTGAGCAGTGCCAGATAGTTCTCGTCACCGCGCGCCAGGTTGTCGGCAAGGTTCGGTTGAAAAGTCGCTACGCCGCCGTTGAACGATTGGGTCAAACCCACCAGCGTCATACCGCGATGGGCCAGCCCACGGAAGTCCACCGTACGGCCGCCATGTGCACCGCTCACCGCGATGGTGACGTGTTCCCGGCCAGGTTTCATGGCCGCCTGATCCCACTCACCCAGCACACCCAACCACCAGCAGAAATCACGGTTGCGATACGCGCGGGGAGGGCGATCGTGTGCGCCGACCGAGAGGTAAACCTTCTTGCCGGCACGCTGCAACTCATCGGCGATTTGCACGCCTGACGAACCGGCGCCGACGACCAGAACAGCCCCTTCAGGCAGTTGCGCTGGATTGCGGTATTCGGCCGAGTGGATCTGGGTGAATGGCTGATCTTTCGGCGCAATCGGCGGGATAACCGGACGCTGGAAAGGCCCGGTGGCGGCCACCACGCGGTTGGCCTCGATCACGCCTTCAGAGGTTTCAATGGTGAAGCCCGGGCGACCGACATTGCGCTCAACCTTCAGCACGTCCACGCCGGTGCGGATCGGGGCGTTGAATTTCTTGGCGTAGGCTTCGAAATAGTCGGCGACCCGCTCTTTCGGGGCAAAGTCGTCGGGGCTGAGGTCGTCGAAATCGAGACCGGGAAAACGGTCGTGCCAGGCCGGACCGTTGGCCACCAACGAATCCCAACGCCCGGTGCGCCAGCGCTCGGCGATACGGTTGCGCTCCAGCACCAGGTGCGGCACCCCGAGTTTGCTCAAGTGTTCACTCATGGCCACGCCAGCCTGACCGGCGCCAACAATCAGCGTATCTGTTTTTATTTTTTCAGTGGTCATCTCTATACCCTTCGAAGTTGGATTTAGGTCGGTAACGGCCTGCCATTTCTTGGGGTCAAGACTAGGGATCACCCTGGTATCGGTAAAATATTATTAAGCTGGCATTTGAGTATAAATAACTGATGCAGAGCGTTTGGTTCGGTGGCTCTCCCTTTAAACGCTAGGCGCTGGCATCGGCTTCATGCTCGTCGGCGAAGGCCATGAGCACCTCCAGATCGAGTACATCCAGCTTGATTCGGGAAATAAAAGCGGAGAACGCCAGGTTGGCGGCGAGCAGACGCAGATCGGAGGCCCAGGCCGGGACATGGACCGGCCCCTGGAGCCAGCCGGACTCGAAGAGCGGGGCCAGGCGAACGGTATCCCCCAGGCTGATGCGCCCGGCGAACAGATGGCCCACCAGTTCCGGCCGGTTGTCGCGGATCGCGATGCGCAGCAGGGTATGGACACCGAGCAAACCGGTCAGGTAGGCGGCATCCTTGGTGAATGCCGAACCGCCGCGCAGGTCGGCGCCGCGGAAAACCCGCTGGGTCGAGCGGAAGGATTCCTCTTGCGACTGACCGGCGGCGAGAAAGCCTTCGAATACCTGGATGAAATCGGCGCCATCCAGCGCCTGCTGGACCGCGAGCACGCGCAGGGCGAGGCGGCGCAGGCGGTTGATGTCCATGCTGCCGGTGAACAGCTCGGCCAGGGTGGCGATGCCTTCCTGAGTCTGGGTCGTGCGTGGCGCCCCCAGGCCCAGGCTTTTGAGGTTGGGTTGGAGCGCGCCGTTTTGTGCCGTGGCGACATGCACGAAGGCCTCATGCTGCAACAGCTGGTTCTTGTCCAGTTCCGAGAACAGGGCGCTGGCACGCAGGCGGATGCGACTGGCCCCGGCGATGGCCTTGGCAGCCAGGGTCGGATCGAGCACGACCGTGATCCGGCCCGGTCCGAAGAAACGGTCCAGTTCCGGCTGCATCCAGGCGGCGAAGACCTCGGCCGGGATTTCGGCCGGGCTCGGTGGAATCCGCGCACCGCCCAGAAGGGCGTCGGTGGTCTTGAGGAAGAATTGGGCCGCGTCCAGCATGCTCAGTTTCTGGTTCTGGTAGTAGAAGTCCGGGCGCCGGTACAGCGCTGACGAATACTGCGTAAAGGCGGGTGTGCCGATGGCACCGAGCATGTGCCCCGCCGTGGCATAGCTGCGCGCCGTCATGGCGAGGTAGCGCCCGGCCGGATGGCCCTCATCGCAGCGGTCGGAAAAGGCTTGCAGGGCGGCGATGTCGGCGCTGTGGTCGCGCGGGCGCAGTTCGACCTTGGGCAGTTCCGCCTGCCCGGCGCGCCAACGCGCCAGGAATACTTCCTCGACCCCATCCGGCCAAGCCAGGGCATCCAGCACGCGGATCTTGCGGGCCAGACCGGGCAGGGCGGCATCGAGTTCGGACAGGGGAGTGGTGCTCACAGAAATCACCTTGGGAGACGAGGTTCATCGCAAAAGTTTAGTCGTTGTCGATGCATCGCGTTGTGAGAGGTCACGTCTGAACTAAGCTCTTCTGTGTGCTTGCGGAGGCAGGGTTTTGGCCATCCCGGCACGGCTGAAAACCAGGGCCACACTGACGCAGCCGTGGCGAGGATGAGCGCATGCAAAGCACTGGAGAGCAAAAGCGGGCCCGTGTACTTGATCCGGTCGATCGCGTCACGGAGGTCATCTTTGGCCTGCTCATGGCAATGACCTTCACCGGAACCATCAGCGTGGCCACGTCTGGCCAGGAGGCGGAGCGCACGATGATGATCGCCGCGCTGGGTTGCAACCTCGCCTGGGGACTCGCGGACGCCGTGATGTATTTACTGCGAACCCTGATCGAGCGGACACGCAACCGTACGCTTCGTACTCACCTGCGCGATGCGACCGATGCAGCCGCCGGGCAAGCGCTCATTGCTGAGGCGTTACCCCCGCGTCTCGCAGCAGCGGCCGGCCCTGAAGAACTGGAATCGTTGCGTCGCCGCCTGGTCGATTATTCATCCATGCCGGTACAGCCGCGCCTCGGTTGGGATGATTTCAGGGGCGCTGGCGGCGTTTTCCTGTTGGTGGTGTTCTCGACATTCCCGCTTGTAGTGCCGTTTCTGTTGCTCGACCAGACGGCGCTCGCCGTGCGCGTGTCTAACCTGGTCGGACTCGGGGTGCTGTTCATCGCCGGTTGGATGCTCTCGAAGTACGCCGGCGCAAAACCGTGGCAAGGCGGTCTTGCGATGGCAGTCACCGGCGCTGTGCTAATCACCGCGATCATCGCGCTCGGCGGATGAGCAGATTGCAACCCTACGCTGTTTATTGGTGAGGTCTCGATCATGGCAAAGGACAAGAAAAAAGCCCCTAAGAGTAAATCTGCTGAAAGCCCGAAACTGAAAAACAAGGATTATCTTGAGCAGCTGCGCGGCCTGCACGTCGAACTGGTCAAGTTACAGGAGTGGGTAAAAGCCAAGGGCATCAAGGTCTGCATCGTTTTCGAGGGGCGTGATGGCGCGGGCAAGGGCGGGACGATCAAGGCGCTCACCGAGCGCGTCAGCCCGCGTGTCTTTCGAGTGATTGCGCTACCAGCGCCGACCGATCGAGAGAAAAGCCAGATGTATGTGCAGCGTTATCTGCCGCACCTGCCCGCGGCCGGCGAAGTGGTGATCTTCGATCGCAGTTGGTACAACCGGGCGGGCGTCGAGCGGGTGATGGGGTTCTGCACCAAAGAGCAGGTTGCCGGTTTCCTGAAGGCAATCCCCCTTGTAGAGCGCGCGATCGTCGACTCGGGCGTGATCCTGCTCAAGTATTGGCTGGAAGTCAGCGAAGAAGAGCAGACCCGCCGGCTTCAGGCGCGCATCAAGGACGGACGCAAAACCTGGAAGCTGACCCCAATGGATCTCAAGTCATACAGCCGCTGGTATGACTATTCACGCGCGCGTGACGACATGTTCAAGGCGACCGACACCGAACATGCCCCATGGCTGGTGGCCAACTCGAACGACAAGCGGCGAGCCCGCCTTAACATCATCACCGATTTGCTCAGCCGCATCCCGTACAAGGAAGTCGAACACGAGAAGGTGATATTGCCCAAACGGCAGAAGCCTGGCGGCTATCGCGACCCGGATTATCCGCACCGGCGAGTGCCCGAAAAATTCTGACGGACACGTTTAAGCGAATCTGCGCTGTACACCTATAGGCCACAGCTCTATGAGCGATTCGGATGCTTCGCCTCCCGTCCCGGAACCGGGCCGGATTGCACGCCGGGATAGCGGCGACAGAACGGGCTGGGGTCGCTGGCTTCCAGGACTGCGCACGCTGCGCGGGTATCAGGTTGCCTGGTTGCGTCACGACATCATGGCCGGGCTGGTGCTCACCACGATGTTGGTGCCCGTCGGCATCGCCTACGCCGTGGCATCGGGCGTACCCGGCATCTATGGCCTCTACGCGACCATCGTTCCGCTACTCGCTTACGCATTTTTCGGGCCTAGCCGGATTCTGGTGCTGGGCCCGGATTCCTCACTGGCCGCCGTTATCCTTGCGGTCGTCCTGCCTTTGTCCGGAGGCGACCCACATCGCGCCGTCGCCCTTGCGGGCATGATGGCGATCGTTTCAGGAACCGTGTGCATCCTGGCGGGCATCATGCGTTTGGGCTTCATTACGGAGTTGCTGTCCAAACCGATCCGCTACGGGTACATGAACGGCATCGCGCTGACCGTATTGATCAGCCAACTGCCCAAAGTTTTCGGTTTTTCGATTGAGTCCCACGGCCCGCTGAGAAACATATGGGCCATCATCACCGGGGTGATGGTTGGAAAAACCAACTGGACCGCGTTCATGACCGGCGCAGCCACCTTGGCCGTGATCCTGCTGCTCAAGGACTACAAGCGCGTGCCGAGCATTCTGATCGCGGTGGCAGGGGCGACCGTCGCCGTCGGTGTGCTGGACCTTGCCGCGCGCGCGGGAGTGTCGGTCCTCGGTTCTCTTCCTCAAGGTTTACCTGCGTTCGCCCTCCCTTGGATCACCCGCGCCGATATTGTCCCCGTGCTCATCGGCGGTTGCGCCGTTGCCCTGGTGTCGTTCGCCGACACCAGCGTACTCTCTCGTGTCTATGCGGCACGGACCCGTACCTATGTCGATCCGAACCAGGAGATGGCAGGGCTCGGTTTTGCCAATCTGGCGGCTGGATTTTTCCAGGGTTTTCCAATCAGTAGCAGTTCTTCACGTACCCCCGTGGCCGAAGCCGCAGGCGCCAAAACCCAGTTGACCGGGGTTGTCGGCGCGTTGGCCGTTGCCCTGCTGCTGGTGGTGGCGCCGAACCTGTTGCAGAGTTTGCCCAACAGCGCACTGGCAGCGGTCGTGATCGCGTCGGCCATCGGCCTGATTGAAGTGGCCGACCTGCGGCGCATTTATCGTATCCAGCGCTGGGAGTTCTGGTTGTCGATCGTCTGCACCGTCGGCGTGGCCGTGTTCGGTGCGATCGAGGGCATCGGCCTGGCCATCGTGATCGCCGTCATCGAATTTCTGTGGGATGGCTGGCGGCCGTATTCCGCGGTGCTGGGGCAAGCCAAGGGTGTCAAGGGTTACCACGACATCCGGCGTTATCCCGACGCGAGCCTTATCCCCGGCCTGGTCCTGTTTCGCTGGGATGCGCCGTTGTTTTTCGCCAACGCCGAACTGTTCAATGACCGAGTACTCGACGCAGTGGTGGCATCGCCTACGCCCGTGCGCTGGTTGGTCGTTGCGGCGGAACCTGTCACCAGTGTGGACGTGACCTCTGCCGACATGCTGGTTGAACTGGACGAAACCTTGCACGCGGCGGGCATCAAGTTGCGCGTGGCCGAGATGAAGGACCCGGTCAAGGACAAGCTGAAGCGATTCGGGCTCTTCGCACGGCTTGGCGAAACGGCGTTCTTTCCCACCATAGACGATGCAGTCGACAGCTACCTCGTGATCCATCCGGTGGATGGGACGGGTCGGCAGGACGAGGCGCGCTGAGGGGCATTGGCGTCACTCAGCGACGGTCTTTCTCAGCGTTATCCAGATCGACTGGATCGCCCGGTTTGACGCCGAGCTTGTCGCGAATATCCTCGAACATCGCGTCGTATTCTGTGTGCCCGCGCATGATGAGACTGGCATTGGCGGGCACTCCATGCTTGGCCGCAGCCTTTGCCACGCGGCTGGCAAAGTTGAAGGCAGTATCGCGGTGCATATCGAATTCTTCAGTGAAGCTTTTACCTGATACCTCTCCGTCCATCTTGAAGTGCATCAGCATGCCTTCCTTGGGGTCGCGGCGGACTTCATAGAAGACATCAATGTTGTACTCCGGGACTCCGGGAGTGCCAGGAGGATTAGTACGATTCAGACGACCGGGCGTGAACATGGGAGGCTCCTTTTCGGGTGGATGGCTACCTTCTTGGAATCGGCTGGATTCGAGGTTCGATTGAGGCCAAATGACTGGGATATCAGTCCATGGAAATCGCATTGATGGAGCGTGTTCCATAGTGTGGTGCTATCAATGAGAAGCAGCGCAAATCCCCTTTAGAGCTTAGGTGATTGCTTGGGGTTTTCTACCGTCAAGGTGCACGAAAAGAGTACCCAGGCTGAAGGGGCAGCGCCGGACAACGACTTTCAGGAGCAACCGGAGCCGACGTATCTACTGGACAGCGGGGAAGATCGGATTGAGGTGCGCGCGTTGATTGAGTGGCTTGCAGAGGAATTACGTAGTGAAAGCTGACAGCTCGATTCCGCTATTGTTGACGCGAGGTAAAGGACGTCCTCACGCGCCTGCCGATGCAGCGGGCGAGTGAGATTTGCGAGTGGCTACCGCACAGATGGACGCGCAATTATCGAAAAATCCTTAACCGCTACGCGGCAAGCTCGACGTAGCTCGACTCCCCGCCTCCCGTCGCGCCCGACAACCAACCCCATACGAAGGTCAGAGTGGTACGTCCTGCGTGATCAACGCCTACCGTGCCACGCGACCAGCCGGCAAGCATCTCGCCATCCATCGTTAAGCACTGATAAAGAAGCTCAATGGTATCGGGGCCTGTCGCGCGCCCGACTTGATGACCCATGCGGATTCGGCCGCCTTGGTAAGTGCCCGAAATGGCATTGTCTTCGACATGGTAATGAAACACTGTGCCTGCACCGGATAGCCCATGGGCGTTGTCCGCTACCGTAAATCGGCGATTGTTCAAACGCTCGCTGATTTGAGAAAAGGGAATTTCCATAAATGTCGCGTCCTTTAGTCGAGATGTTCCATTCCAGTCTTCGATTATCTTAAGCCAGTTTGTTGCGACTGATGAAGACACTGCTTTGGCTATCTCTGGAGTTGTGAACTCTCGACGATGGACGGCTTACGACAGAAGACCAGGCCAAAAGTCTGCCCAATGATCAGGTGCCTGGTGACGAGTTTTTTTATACGCAGGATTGGGATGGAATGAGAAAGACTAAATCTGTATCAACTATGTCAATACCAGCCTGTGAAAGCAGCGTAGTAACCTGGCCACGGTGATGGGTTTGATGGTTGAAAAAATGCATGACCAGACTGTAAAAATCCTTATCGGACACTACACCCTTCATGCTGGCGTAATGGAGAGTGTGGTCTAGATCGGACTCTGTAATAGAGTGAGCCCATTCGACGATTATCTGATCGAGTCTCTCTCGATGCACTGAGAGTTCTGGAATAGTAGAGAACAACAATTGGTCGAGGCTTTCCGGATCGCAAAGTTGCCTCACCGGCTCTAGTGCCGAGTGGTCCGCTGGATGCTTGGCAATCGCTTTAGCCACACAGTGTCTCCGATTGCCACGTGGTTTAGCGTCCCGAGAATAGACTTGAAGAACGCTTTCCTATCGGCTGAGAGCTCATCATCGGACAAGCAACTGGTTGCCCCATAGATCTTTGCGTTCATCCATTTGTTATAGGTCGCCATCAGGCAGATGTGGTCGGTGCGGCTCATGTGTTCATCCTTTTAGTATGTGTTCGCACACTCCATGCGAGGCCGGGATGTTATCGCCTCCAATGCGGAGCAGCTACTGGAGTTGGCAGACCAGGGACTCGGGCGCTGATGCACCCACTGGCTGCATTTGAACGGTGGCTGCCATTGGCAATCGATCGCGCAAGCGCGTCATCCCAGGGTGACGCCAGTTGCCAAAGCCGTGCCGCTGAATGCGCTGCTAAAATGCACGAACCCGTTCCAATTCTGGAGAACCAAGATGATCAGCAAAAACACGATTTGCCTCTGGTACGACGGCACCGCGTTGGACGCTGCGACGTTCTACGCCGAGACGTTTCCCGACAGCGCTGTGGGAGCGGTCCTTCGCGCGCCTGGCGATTATCCGGCGGGCAAGCAGGGCGATGTCTTGACGGTTGAGTTTACGGTGATGGGCATCCCTTGTCTCGGACTGAATGGGGGCTCGGCGATCAAGCACGACGAGGCTTTTTCGTTCCAGGTTGCGACCGACGACCAAGCCGAAACGGACCGCTTGTGGAACGCGATTGTCGGAAATGGCGGCCAGGAAAATGTATGCGGCTGGTGCCAGGACAAGTGGGGAGTGTCATGGCAGATCACACCACGCGTTCTGACCGCCGCGATAACCAATCCTGATCAAGCAGTGGCCAAGCGCGCGTTCGACGCCATGATGGAGATGGGAAAGATCGACATCGCTGCGATTGAAGCGGCTGTTAAGGGTTAACCAACGCAGCTTGGGGCTGGGCGCTCAGACAGGTCGGGTGCGGGGTGATATGCCTGGGAAGACGCATGGGCACTCACCCTTCAGCAACTGCGGCCGATAGCTTGATATGCAGCCGACTTGCCTCAACGACCAGCGGGAATCTATGTCGAACAACCTCTACTCTATTGCCCGCTCCCCGATCGATCGTTCAAGCGTAGCGCTGGCACGCGCCACGCTGTTCAAGTTTGTGGGGCTCTTGGCGGGTGTTTTTTTCCTTGCCAGCTATTCACTTGTTTATCTGGCGCATGATTTAGACCGAGCGGAAGAGGTCGAAAGTGCTTTCTACACGAAGAAGGCCATGCAATCGCTGGAAAAATCGTTGCTGTCGACCGTCAAGGATTACGCATTTTGGGGCGATGCTTACAAGCACCTGCATGTTGAAATGGACGCTGACTGGGCGTACGTACGACAAAACATCGGGACAACGCTTTACACGGATTTTGGATTTGGGGGCGTGTTTGTCGTCAACGACGTCGATCACACTGTTTACTCTGTGGTCAAGGGTGAGTTGAAAACGGTTGAAGTCGAGGAGTGGCTCGAGCAGTCCATTGACGCGATTCTCGTAAAGGCTCGTGAAGGCGCGGAAACAGAAACACCGACGACGGCCTTCATTGTCGTTGGAGGCGTACCCGCCTTGATCGCGGCAGCGGCGATTACGCCGGGAACTGACCCGACCGTGGTGCCTGATGACAGGTCGCCGTCGGTGTTGATGTTCGTAGACATTCTGGACAGCGCCAAACTCGAGGCGATAGGCAGGGATTACGGGGTAGATGGCCTGCACGTCGCCACCTCCGACGAAATGGGTAAAGCGTCTATCTTTCCATTGGGCGAGAACGGTACTGCCGGCAGTTTGCACTGGAGTCCGTCCAGGCCAGGTCTGCGGTTATTGGGGCTGGGATTGCCATTGATCGGCGTCGCCGCGCTGTTGGTGTGCCTGATGACCTGGGCCATCTTGCGTCGCACGACCGCGGGTGCACAGGCGCTTGACGCCAGCTATACATCGCTGCAAAGCAGTCAGGCTGCCCTCGCCACCAGCGAAGCGCGCTTTCGCGATGTCGTTGAAGCCAGCTCGGACTGG
This sequence comes from Pseudomonas sp. LB3P25, assembly GCF_054897985.1. Lineage (NCBI taxonomy): Bacteria > Pseudomonadati > Pseudomonadota > Gammaproteobacteria > Pseudomonadales > Pseudomonadaceae > Pseudomonas > Pseudomonas sp. LB3P25. The sequence continues at coordinate 2,993,964 of NZ_CM142711.1, forward strand.
GTATGGGAAATAGACGCTGGTTGGCGTTTCACCTATCTATCCGAGCGATTTGAGGATGTAACAGGGCTCTCCAGGGATGCCTGGATTGGTGCGGCGATGGATGATCTGTTGAGCACCGAATCAGGCACGTTATCTCAGTGGCTCAGCATCCAGAACCGTCGCCCGGATATCAGTGTTCAGTGCCGATACGTCGATACGAAAGGCCAAGAGCGAATCACTCGTCTTTCGGCGCGAGAAATGGCATGTGGAGGTTTTCGGGGTACTGCAACTGACGTCACGGAGGAAGTCAAAGCCCGTCGAAGAATCGAATTCCTCTCACAGCATGACGCGCTTACCGGATTGCCTAACAGGACACGGCTTCAGGAGTTTCTTGACGGCAAACTCAAGGCTTTGCCAACGGTAAAGCAACCTCTGGTCATGCTCAGTCTGGACCTGGATCGATTCAAGCCAGTGAATGATCTGCTGGGGCATGCGGCAGGTGATCGGGTACTTAACGAAGTGTCGAGCCGACTGGCTGACTGCGTTCGCCACGGGGACCTTGTCGCCCGGGTCGGGGGGGATGAGTTTGTGCTGATCCTCACCGATGTAAGCTCCCAGGAAGAAGTCGAGGCGCTATGTCGCCGCCTGATCGAGTCCATTGAGCGGCCTATAGCGATCGATGAGCAGGAAGTGTTCGTCGGCGCCAGTATTGGCATCGCAATGGCGCCAATTGACGCTCGCGAGGTTACCGAGCTGCTTCGCTATGCGGATATCGCGTTGTACGAGGCCAAGGCCGGAGGTCGTAACACTTGGCGCTTTTACGCGGGCGATATGAACGCGAAGATCATTGAGCGCCGCCGTTTGGAAAGCGACCTGCGTTTCGCGATCAAACACGGAGAGCTGCGGCTGCATTTCCAGCCGCGCTATCGCATCGCTGATGGTCAGATGGTCGGTGCCGAGGCGTTGGTAAGGTGGCAACATCCTGAGCGTGGTTTGATATCACCAGACACATTTATCCCCATTGCTGAAGAAAGCGGACTGATTCTTTCTTTGAGCAACTGGGTAATCGATACCGCCTGCAGGTACGCTGCGCGGTGGCCGGAAAGTCTGTTCGTATCCGTTAATCTGTCACCGATCGAATTCAAGCGAGGCAATTTGGTAGAGCGCTTGCAGAAAATACTGTTCGACTCTGGAATCGATCCTGCCCGAGTAGAGCTGGAAATTACCGAAAACGTCATGCTCGAAGATGCGCAAGGCGCGCTTGAGATGATGCGTACGCTCAAACGCCTCGGCGTGCGCATAGCCATGGACGACTTTGGAACGGGATATTCTTCGCTGAGCTACCTGCGCACCTTCCCGTTCGATGGCCTGAAAATAGACCGCAGCTTTTTAAACAGGCTGGGTGAAAGTGAGGGTGATCAGTCGATCATCCAGGCCATCGTGGGCTTGGGCCGTGCGTTATCGCTTACCGTTACCGCAGAGGGAATTGAAACAGCCGAGCATTTGAAGTTGCTGAAAGCGGTGTCGTGTGACGAAGGTCAAGGCTATTTCTTGAGCCGGCCGCTTGATACTTCCGCGTTCAACGCTTTGGTGGGAGTCAGAGAACGTACATGTACCAAAATCAACGTTTAAGGCGCAGTACTGACAACAGGCCTGTCGTGCGTAGCTGATCGAATGAGCTTGCGAGACGCTTCCCGTGGTAGGCGTTGCAAATGCGTCGGTATTGCCGCGTGATCAATGAGATTGGCATACCGTGTCAGGCAACTCGCTTGCATTCCGATGGTGAAGGCGCTTTTACGTTCTTGAACAGCTACTGCGCTTTCCAGTGACCACCACCCGACTCGCAATCAATTTTCGCCTGACTCAAATGCTCAGCGCCGTAGTAATACGTAGTGACTTGAGCGTTGTCGGGAATATTGAGTGATTTGCTGTTCTTGTCCTTGCTGGTGGAATGAGGATTGGCCAACGACTCTTGCGTCAACGTGGCAATGCAGGTGGCCTGATAGCGATCGGCACACTGATCGACTTTTTTCTTGGTGCTGGTCAGCATCTCCTTGCTCTCGTTGCTGCATGACCAATCGATAGCGTTCACCGGCATGCCTTCGTACTCATAGCAACTATGCGTTTCGACCACCGGCACGGAAGGGCTTTGGGAGCGGGTCAGCACGTCACAGCCTTCAGCCATGACCAGGGTGGGACTCAGGCTGGCGAGCAGAAACAGCAGTCTACTGTTCATCGGGATTTCCTCTCCAATGGCGCCTTACTGGATCAAAGATCAGCGCTGATAGGGTTTCGAAAGCGCGATGAGGCGCAGGGTTCCATTGGTTTTTTAGATCCGCTGTGGGAGGGGCGCAAAAAGCGCAGGCCCGATGGTATGCTCGCCGCGCCACGCGCTGGCAATCCAGGGAACACTCTTTAAGGAAGGGAATGGCGGATGATCGATTTCAACAACAAGGGCTTCTTCAAACTCAAGCAAAACAACGAGTACGCAGAGCGAGTCACCGCGCTGCTGCTGGACGGCGAGCAGGTCATTGATGCCTATAAATCCATGCGCGACGGCGTGGTGTTTACCAATAAACGAATCATCGCGGTCAACGTACAAGGCATTACCGGCAGCAAAAAAGACTTCACCTCGCTGCCTTACAAAAACATCGTCGCTTACTCCGTGGAAACCTCGGGCACCTTCGACCTGGATTCCGAACTGGAAATCTACTTCTCGGCGCTGGGAAAAGTGAAGTTTGAATTCACCGGGAAGACGTCGATAGTCGAGATTTCGAAGCTCATCTCACAGCATCTGTTGGGTTGAGTTCGGATTTACACGGGCATTGCGGCGAAGAGGCTTACCCCCTCGCCGCAATGCGAACGCCGATTACCCAGGGAGAACGACATGAGCCAGACACTGGAACGCGCCATTGCCATCGCCGCCACTGCGCACGAGGGCCAGGTCGACAAGGGCGGTAGCCCTTACATCCTGCATCCGCTGAAAGTCATGCTGCGGGTCACGACGCTGGAAGAACGCATTGTCGCGGTGCTGCATGACGTGGTCGAAGACTGCGCCATCAGCCTTGATGACCTGCGCAAGGAAGGGTTCAGCGAAGCCGTTCTGACGGCCATCGAATCGGTCACCAAAGTGCCGGGTGAGTCCTATGAAGCCTTCGTCGAACGCGCGGCGCAGAACCCGATAGGCCGGGTGGTGAAGCTGGCGGACCTGGAAGAGAACAGCGACTTGTCGCGGATCGCGCAGCCGTCGTGGGAAGACCTGGAGCGCGTTGAAAAATATCGGCGTGCGATTGGCGTGTTGCGTTCCTGACGAGCCGAACAAATAGATCCGTCCCCATTTCCCCCCATTTCCCGTTTCCATTGCGCCTCGCACTGTGTAGCAGCTTGGCGAAGCCTGCGTTCGGCTGCGAAGCAGTCGTAAAACCTGTGCACACGGTTTTCCTGAGGCATCGCATTGCCTGGACATCACGACTGCTTCGCAGCCGAACGCAGGCTTCGCCAGCTGCTACACGGTGCGAGTTGCGGCTCAAGTCACTCAAATTACTGCGCAATAAACTCGCGAATCGCTCGAATGGTCTGCGTTGGCGCTTCCTCCATCAGCCAATGTCCCGCCCCCGGAATCACCACCTGCGTAACCGTGTCCGCTGCATTGCGCATCACGACCGCTTCATTCTCCGCAAAGGATTTTTCCCCGCCGACGGCCAGCACTGGCATCGTCAGCCGCGTCGCCATCGACGCTTCGTTGTCCACTGCGTCCTGACGAATGCTGCGGAACTGGGCGAAGGCCGCGTGCATGGCACCGGGCCGGGCATAGAGTTTGGCGTAATGCTGACGGGTGGCTTCATCCACCTTGGTGGGGTCGCCCGCGAACTCGTTCCAGAAGCGGTCGAGGTAGATGCGCTCTCGACCGGCGACCAGGCGTTCGGCATCCGCTCCGCCGAAGTCGAAGTGCCACAACATCGGTGAGCGGACAATGTCGTTCCAAGGGGGAATGCCCGGCACCGGCGCATCCATCACCACCAGGCGGTCGGTCAGCTGCGGATAGCGCGTGGCGTAGGCGAAGGCGACCATGGTGCCGATGTCGTGGCCGATGACCACCGAGTGCTCGATACCCAGCGCCGCCAACAGCGCGCGGATGTCGCCCGCCTGGGTCTTCTTGTCGTAGCCGCCGTCCGGGATCGACGACAAGCCCATACCGCGAAGGTCCGGCACGACGACGGTGTGATCCTTGGCCAGATCGGCGGCCAGTGGCGCCCACATGTCGCCGGTGTCGCCAAAGCCATGCAGCAGCACCACGGCGGGGCCCTTGCCGCCGACGCGCACATGGAGCGTGGCGCCTTCGACCGGGATGTCCTGAATCCGAAAGGCAGCAGGAAATGGCGTCACCCCGGCCTGTGCCGGGATGCTGAGCGCTAGCAGGATAAAAGCGCTTAACAGGATGCGGATCATGACGGTGCCCCCCATCAGTGCGCGGGGAAGGAACCCCGAAGCCATGTGGATGAGCGTAGACCGTTTGATCGTCTCTGGATTGCCCTCTCCCTGGCAGGAGAGGGCGGGTGCCAGCCTTATGTGTGATGAATTTCCCGATCCTTGGTTTCCGGCAGGAAGAACGTGCCAAGAATGGCCGTCATCACGGCGATGACGATGGGGTACCAAAGCCCGTAATAGATATCACCCGTGGCCGCGACCATGGCAAACGCCACCGTGGGCAGAAAACCGCCGAACCAGCCATTGCCGATGTGGTAGGGCAGTGACATCGAGGTGTAGCGGATGCGCGCCGGGAATAGTTCCACCAGCCAGGCGGCGATCGGGCCGTAGACCATGGTCACGTAGATCACCAGGATGGTCAGGAGCAGCAACACCATCGGGTAGTTGGTCTTGGCCGGGTCGGCTTTCTCGGGGTAACCGGCGTTCTTGAGGGCGGTGCCGAGGGTGGCGGCGAAGGCGTCGTTCTTGGCCTTGAAGTCGGCCGCCGGCATGCCGGTGCCCTCGAAGCTCGGGATCACCTTGTCGCCGATGCGGACCTGCGCGACGGTGCCCGGTTCGGCCTTCTCGTTCTTGTAGGGTATGGCTCTCTTCGCCAGCACCGTCTTGGCGAGGTCGCAGGAACTGTTGAATTTGGCCTTGCCCACCGGGTCGAACTGGAACGAGCACTGGCCGGGGTCGGCGACCACCGTGACCGGGTTCTTCTCCTGCGCGATGAACACGTCGGGGTTACCGAATTCGGTCAACGCATGGAAGATCGGGAAGTAGGTCACTGCTGCCAGGATGCAGCCGGCCATGATGATGCCCTTGCGGCCGATACGGTCGGACAGGCTGCCGAATATGACGAAGAATGGCGTACCAATCAGCAAGGAGCCGGCAATCAGCAAGTTGGCGGTCTGCGGGTCAATCTTCAGCGTTTGCAGCAGGAAGAACAGCGCATAGAACTGCCCGGTGTACCAGACAACAGCCTGGCCGGCAGTGCCGCCGAGCAGGGCCATGATCACGATCTTGAGGTTTTCCCAGCGGGCAAAGGATTCGGTCAGCGGCGCCTTGGAGGACTTGCCTTCGGCTTTCATCTTCAAGAACACCGGCGACTCGCTGAGTTGCAGACGGATGTACACCGAGACGATCAGCAGCAGGATCGACAGCAGGAAGGGAATCCGCCAGCCCCAGGCCTCGAAAGCTTCTGTGCCGAGGATCGTGCGGCAGGCGAGGATCACCAGCAGCGAAAGGAACAGGCCGAGGGTCGCGGTGGTCTGGATCCACGAGGTGAAGTAGCCGCGCTTGCCTTTCGGCGCATGTTCGGCCACGTAGGTCGCGGCGCCGCCGTACTCACCGCCCAGGGCCAGGCCTTGCAGCAGGCGCAAGGAGATCAGGATGATCGGCGCCGCCACGCCAATGGTCTCGTAGCCAGGCAGAAAGCCCACCACGGCGGTGGAGATACCCATGATCACAATGGTGATGAGGAAGGTGTGCTTGCGCCCGATCATGTCACCCAGTCGGCCGAACACGATGGCGCCGAAGGGGCGTACCGCAAAACCTGCGGCGAACGCCAGCAGCGCGAAGATGAAGGACGTTGTCTCATTGACGCCGGCGAAGAAGTGCTTCGCAATAATCGCGGCGAGAGAGCCGTAAAGGTAGAAGTCGTACCACTCGAACACGGTGCCCAGGGACGAGGCGAAAATGACCTTGCGCTCCTCCTTGGTGATCCCGTGGTGGGGCGCGCTGCCCGTGGATGTGTTGTCGATTGCGGCCATGAGTCTTCTCCGTCGTTCTTGTTGTAGGCCGGAGTACCTCACTACCTTTTTTGCCGCACCCAGGCCCTGGGGCTGATGTCGTCGGATTACGGATTGCGCGAAGCATGCACACAGGCTGATGGCCTCGCATCGCTGCAAGGTTTCTTGAAGCATAATCGGCTTCGCGCAGATATCCACTCGCCATCACGCTCAACCCCAGGCTGACGCGCTGTTGAATGGCTAATCAGCGCTGCGAGATCTCACGCGAAGCGCTGGGTCGCCTGCGCCTGATTCCCAGCGTGAGCGGCCGGAGTGTTCCCCACGCCACAGGCGTAGACCGTTCTCGGGCAAGACTCACGTCTTGATCACGTACCCATAGGCTCGAATGCGACCACCTTCCTGTTTCAAGTACACGCCCTGGAGTTCCGGCGTGAAGCCAGGCAGTGAGTTGATACCTTCCTCCAGCGCCAGGAAGTACTTGAGCACCGCCCCGCCCCATATTTCCCCGGGCACCACGCAGAGCACGCCGGGCGGATAGGGAAGGGCCCCTTCGGCAGCGATGCGACCTTCGGCGTCTGCCAGTGCCAACAGTTCGACGTTGCCACGGATGAATTCGAACTGTGCTGCCTGCGGGTTCATGGCTTTTTTCGGGAAGTGTTCTTTGCGGAACATTGCCTTCTGCAATTGCTGGACGTTGTGGTGGCGGTAGAGGTCGTGCATCTCCTGGCAGAGTTGGCGAATGGTGTAGTTGCGATAACGCTCCTCGTGTTGCGCATAGATCGCCGGCAACACCCGGCTCATTGGCGCGTCATCACTGATGAAGCGTTCAAAGCGGGCGATCTGTGCGGCGAGATGCGTCATCTTCGCCCAGTCTTCGGCAGGGGTGAGCAGGAACAGAATCGAGTTCAGGTCGCACTTTTCCGGAACGATGCCATTCTCCCGCAGGAAATTGGCGAGGATGCCGGCATGGATACCGAAGTCGGTGTAACTGCCATCGACCGGGTCGATGCCTGGCGTGGTGAACAGCAACTTGCAGGGGTCGATGAAGTATTGCTTGTCGGCGTAACCGCTGAAGGCATGCCAGCGATCCTTCGGATGGAACTCGAAGAACCGGATGTCGTTGGCGATGTCCTCAGTCGGATGGTCCTGCCAGGGGCGACCGTCAATGGTGTCCGGCACGAATGGGCGAACCATGGTGCACGCTTCCAGAATCAACTTGCGTGCGTCAATGCCGAACTTCACACAGTCTTCCCAAAGGCGCAGGCCACTGCGGCCGGAATGGATGCGCGCGTTCACATCCAGTGAGGCGAACAGCGGGTAAAACGGGCTGGTAGAGGATTGGGCCATGAAGGCGTTGTTCAGCCGCGCATGGTTGCAATAGCGGGCCTGGCCCTTGATATGGCGATCTTTTTTGTGGATCTGCGAAGCCTGGGAAAACCCCGCCTGCTGTTTGTGCACCGACTGAGTGACAAAGATGCCGGGGTCGTTTTCATGCAGATCCAGCAGCAGCGGCGAGCAATCGTTCATCATCGGGATGAACTGTTCGTAGCCCACCCACGCCGAGTCAAACAGGATGTAATCGCACAATTTGCCGATGCGATCGACGACTTGTCTGGCGTTGTAGATGGTGCCGTCATAGGTGCCCAGCTGAATGATCGCCAGACGAAACGGCCGTGGCAGCCGGGCCTTGTCCGGTGCGACTTCGCTGATGAGTTCGCGCAGGTAGTCTTCTTCGAAACAATGGGCGTCAATCCCGCCGATAAAACCATAAGGATTGCGCGCAGTTTCCAGGTAAACCGGGGTCGCACCCGCCTGGATCAACGCACCTTGGTGAATGGATTTGTGGTTGTTGCGATCGAACAGCACCAGATCGCCAGGCGTGAGTAGCGCATTAGTGACCACCTTGTTGGAGGCCGATGTGCCATTGAGGACGAAGTAGGTCTTGTCGGCGTTGAACACCTGCGCCGCGTGTTTTTGCGCCTGAAGTGCCGGGCCTTCGTGGATCAGCAAATCGCCGAGTTTGACGTCGGCGTTGCACATGTCGGCGCGAAACAGGGTCTCGCCAAAGAAGTCGAAGAACTGCCGGCCAGCCGGGTGTTTGCGGAAAAACTGGCCGCCCTGGTGGCCCGGGCAGGCGAACGTGGCGTTTGCCGATTCGGTGTAGTGCTTGAGCGCGTCGAAGAAGGGCGGCAGCAGACTTTCTTCATAGGCTTTTGCCGCTGTTTCCAGTTGGTTGCCATGGTATTCGGCGTTGTTGCGCGAGGGGTCAAAAATGCCGTTCACCTGAAGCAATACGTCCTGCAGGTGCTTGTAGACATCCCTGGCGCGGTTGCCAGAACCGGGAGAGGCGACGAGGAAAATCGGAATATCGAAACCGGTGCGCTGCAGGGCGTCCAGGGCGCCCGCCATCACATCCTCCACCGAGAACACCGCAACCGCGACGTCGGTGTAGTCGGTTTGATTGAGCGAAATCACTTCTCGGGAGGTGTGGAAACAATCGAATGCGGAATCACTGGCGGCTATTTTCAGGGCTTTCATGCGGGGGAATCTCCTAGCGGACAGTCACTTGTCTGCTGTTTTCAAGAGATCAATTTAGCGAGGGCGCCTTCAAGGTTCCCTGATCCAAATCATGTCGCCACTGGTTATAGACCCTGTTGGGAAGGGTTGTGGCGTTTCTACAGGCTTTTCCCCAGGATTGCCGACAATCGCCTGTGTAATTGCATCGAGTTGACCACCCGTTTGCATTCGACCTGACCACCGATTGCATAGGATTTGACCGGCGCGCTTTGTCACCATGATCGGCAGAGAACGGCCAAAAGCAGCCGTTTAAACAGTACAACAAGCCCAACAGTCGTAACCGTCCGGCGAAGTCACCTTCTCGATCTCAGCCATAAGGGCGATGGTGTCCACCTAAAAATACGAGGACACCATCGCCCTTATCGTCAGGATTGCCATGCGCCAACGAACTTCTTATCCCAAACCGTTTAAGGCCCTAGTCGTCCAGGTGAGATGCGACGCAAGTGGTCACTCCGCGACCCTCCTTGTCGCTGACCCACCGCATTCGCCACTAAGCCGGCTCTCAGATTACGGCATGGAAATCCTGTACTCGGCGAGCTTGGCCTTCTGCTGCTCCAGCACGTACTTCTTGTTGGCGATCTGCGAGAACTTCATAAAGTCGGCCTTGGCGTCGTCCTTGTCTCCCAAATGGTCGTACGCGATCCCGCGCGCGTAATAGGCCCAAGCATAGTCCGGCTGGCGCTGAAGGCCGGTGCTGAATGCTTCAGCGGCCTCTCGGTACTGACCCAGGTCTGTCAGAGCGAGGCCCTGATGATAGTAGGTCGGCATGTGGAAGCCGGAACCCTTTCCGGCTTCTCCCATCCCGTTGTCGAGGTTGTACTGCACGAGTTCAAGGGCTTTTTTCGGGTTGCCAGCGTCGCGATACATGGCGCTCAAGTCCAGGTTGGCGCGCGGATCAGGCTTGACCGCCAGTTGCATGGATTTTTCCTTGGCGGCCACGGCTTTGGGAAAGTGCTTGAGGTTGCTGTAGGCGTCGGCCTGCACCGCGTAAATCAAACTTTGCAGCGAGGCGGGCAGCGTATTTTTCTGCAGGCATAGATCACCTTCCTGCAGCACCAGAGGGTAGTTTTCGGCTTTGGACGCCTTAAACTGATTAGCGCAGTGGACAAGGTTGGCTTTTTGCGGGTTCTGCATCCCTGCACAACCTGTGAGGATGACGGAGCAGGCGATCAGCGCGGGCCAGCGAGTATTCATGATAAGCATCCTTGTCAGTCGAGCAGATGAGCGTTGAGGTCAGGGCGATAGACCTGCAACAGCGGCGCGGTCACGGTGCCTTGTAGCGAGCAGAACACGGTGGTGTGTCCCGCGAGCGGCGGTGTCGTGTCGCCCGTGTCGACGATCAGCACGCGGTCTACGAAACCAAACGGCGTGGCGACGCCGGGGCCGGTCAGTCCTTCGGTGCGCCATTGACCGATCGGGTCACCGACGCGGCGAATTTCGGCGCGGGTAATGGCTTTGCCCTGACTGACAAAGCGTGCGTTGTCGACGATCAGCGGCTTGAGTTTTGCGGCCACCTCTTGCGGCAAGCCATCGGCTACGAAACCCCAGAACAGAAAATTGCCGACGCTCTTGATGGTTTCGGCCTGGTTGTAATAGCCGACCATACGCACGCCGTTGACGATCAAGGGCGTTTCGAAGTGTTGGTAAGTGCCGCCTTCCTGCAGCGGACTCATGATGGTCGGTGCCTTGACCGAGCCGTAATCACTCAGGCGCAAGGTACCTGCTGGCAGGCGGGCGTCGCGCAGGCTCTCGAAGAAATGCCCATCGCAACGAGAGAATTCAGTCAGCAGTTGTTCGGGCGTGGTGACGGTCTGGGCCTGGGCAGTGCAGGCGACGGCGAGCAAAGCAACGCCGGAAAAAAGAGAGCGGAACATTTAAATCATCCGTGAGGTGGAAACGAAGGCTGTCGGCTTCTGAGTCGCGAACTTTAGCAAGACGGGCCTGCGGGAGAAGGCTTGAATGCTGGAGCATCCAGAGAAACGCCGTCTTGCGGAAAGCTTGCGCCATTTGTGTCAATGATCTTGGAAGAGATTGACTGTCAATTAATTTCGGATCGATGGACGCGCGGTAGTTGATGCGCTGAGGTTTGACGGTGTCAATGCTTCCGTGCGGTTGGTGATACCAGGGGGCATGATGCGGGTTTCCAGCAACTGCCTGCGTCTGAACGGCCGTACAGATGCCGTGAAACGCAAGTGGTCGTCCATAACGACAGCAGTCCTCGCGAGAGGCGGCTATCGGCCAAGAGCAGGCTGTGGACAGGTAGCCGCTGATGTCTCTACGCTGGGCGATCTAGTGACAGCACAGCGGTAAAAAGGAGTAGTCATGTTGGAAGTTGCCATTGATCGAGATAGCGTTCATGCAGGAGATGATCTGGGAAGCCATGCGACGTCGATCACACTCGATCCATCAGCAACGCTGCGTGCCTTAATCGAAGTGATACAACATGCGGGCTACTTACCTGGTATCAATGGAGGCAAGGCTACTTGGATTATTTGTTCGTCTGACAAACCAATAGGTGTTTTAGCGCAGCAGTGGCCAGAACCTAAATTGACCGTGCCGCCCGAGAGCATCGTGGATCAATATTTCGGAAATACCGAACCTCGCCTTCTGTTCAGATATTGGTGCCAGGCAGATCCAGATCAGGTCTTTTCGCATATCAAGGCCGGAAAAGAGCCACCATCACGATTTTAGGATTGGCGATGGACATTTCTGTCGATCAATGCGGTTCATATGACTGCTATGGGTCGATTTTTGCCTGTCGCGACGGGTAGTAAACGGCCAAAATGCGGACGGTCTCCCCGCCAAAAAGGCTGTACTTTGGAAGATATTTTTTTGGTAGAAGTCAGGCTTTTTCACCAACTCACAGCAGTTTGTCCTTCAGCAGCTGCTTGATCAGTCGTTCCGTCTCACACATTTCACCGAGAAATTCCTGATCATAATGACTGGTGGTTTCCAGGTAGCCTCGTGTGCAGTTCAAGAGCCCCTTCAAGCTCACCTCCAGTTTTTGTTTTGAGCCAGTACCGATTAGCGCCAAGCTTGCCTCGTACCGCTTTAAGTAATCAGCTACAACGACTTCATCAGACGCGATGCATTTGTCTCGAATAGCAGCGATAGTTTTTTCGATTTGCTGGTTCACATCCCGTAATCTTGTCTGAAAGCACCTTTTACTCCCGCTATTATTCACTGAATGGTCCCTGGATTTTATAGACACGAATGAACGACAGCTACGGGTCGAAAGCACCCTTTCCAACTGAATGCAGTCGACCTGAGAAATTGGTTAAAGTGTTAACAAGACAGTCCGCACGAGCATTAAAAGGATTAAAAAGTGAACTTAATAAGGGAATGGCTGGGTAGGCTGAAGAACAAGCAGATGCCGGCCTCCTCATTGGCGGAACAGCGGCGAAACGAAGCGTTGGAACTGCTAGGGAATGCTGAAAACAATGGAAAATGGATAGAGGTCAGTACTCACTACAACGGCTTCATTCGAGAAGTCGCTGTCAGGGGGCTGTGCGATAATCCTTCTCCTGAAGCGTTAGTAGCTTTGATACAGCGTTTGAACGACTGGGTACCCCAGATTCGCGATCTGGCGTTGGAGGGGCTGAATCACTATATGACTCCATCCCAGGCTCAGGCGCTATTGTTCGCGCTGGAGCCTCTCATAGCGTTGGCTGCGCGCCGAAGAGCCGATCATGGTCCCACGCTCATGGCCGCTCGCACAGTACTGCAGTCACCTGAGATCAAGGCTGAGGTCTACGCCAATTTCCTTTCTCGACAAGGTAAAGCTGCGCGCTATCTGTTTGCGCTATTGCTGGAAAAGGACTCAGCGCCGGAGACGCTTTTAAGGGGCGCCTTGGCTCATCGCGAGCTGACCGTACGGTTAGCTGCCGTGTCAGCATGTCAAGATTTACCAGCTGCGCAAGCATCACCACTGTTACTTGAAGCCCTATCACGACCCGGCGCCAAAGTGCGTGTTTGCGTGCTGCGCGCCCTACTGCCGTTGGTCGACGATCCGAAGCCATTGTTACGTCAGGCCTTGCTGGATGCATCGGCCTCGATCCGTAGTTTGGCGCGCTGGGAAGCAGTACGCCATAACGTCGATGCAAGCGCCATCCTGACGGAGAAATTGAATCAGGGCTTTCCACCACGGAAACAGGATTGGCTCGGTATTATTGGCTTGGCAACCGAACTTAAAGTCGCTCTCGACAAGCTGTGGCTAACAGAAGCGATGCGCTCTCGCTATTCCTCCGTGCGGCAAGCGGCCATACGCCTGCTTGGCGACAACCAATTGACCGAGTTGCTGAGGGCGCTTGACGACCCGTCGGACAAAGTGTTTTACGCCGCAATCGCTCAACTGAACAAGCTACCTTGGAAATCTGTGACCCCTGGATCAGGCGACAAATTAGATCGGGATTGGCATGAACTGTCGACAGCACGCCGCCAGGCGATACTTCAGTTGAGGCCGGGTTGGCAGCAGGTGGCGTACCTGCTGGGGCGGCTGAGCACTGAAACGGGTGCACAGGCTTTTTGGCTACGTCAGGTTGGGATGTGGTGCGATCGCCAATATCAAATCGTCGATCCGGTCACCTCAAAGGCCGAGCGAGTAACATTGGCGCAAAAGCTCCGGAACTTGGCCGCGACAGGACTCATCCGCAGCGACAGCGTAGCCTGTATTACAGACTGACTTGTAAGTAAAGCGGGACATATTGATCGACAGCGCTCGTGTCCCTGGATGCAATCGGCCGAGGCTGTGTAAAAACGTTTTTCAGCGCGACAGGTACTCAAAACCGGACTGGAAATCGCGCTTCTACGCAAAATCCACATCTGCTGACGTGCCGATAAATTTCAGATTTAACGTAGACGCGCACACCTCAATTTTGGCGAAGCGTTTTTACACACTCTGGGCCAAAAGCAATGGGATGGACTCCTCCTCACTTCGGCATCTTGAGTGCCAGACTGAAAGTGCGAACCACAGTCAACAGTGAGAAGGAGTCCACACATGAAGCTTATGCGAATTGGGGTCGACCTGGCCAAGAACGTATTTCAGATCCATGGCGTGGATTGTCATGAGAAGCCGGTCTGGCGGCAGCGGCTACCACGTGATCGCTGGCTTCAAACGGTGCTGGAAAAGGTCGAACCTGGTTGTGAGATCGGCATGGAGAGTTGCGGAGGGGCCCATCATTGGGCGCGGCAACTCGAAGCTCGAGGATTTCGAGTCAAGCTGATCGCCCCCCAGTTCGTTAAACCTTATGTCAAAAGCAACAAGAACGACGCGAACGATGCCGAGGCGATCTGCGAAGCGATGAGCCGTCCCAGCATGCGCTTCGTCGCCATCAAGACGATCGAACAACAGGATATCCAGGCGACGCATCGCATCCGGGCCGGCTTAATCGAACAGCGGACGGCCAAAGCCAATCAGATCCGTGGGCTGGTCGCCGAGTACGGTCTCGTTGCACCGAAGGAATTGCTGATGCTGCGTCGTGCAATACCGTGCTGGCTAGAGGATGCGGATAACGGTTTGACGGCACGCTTTCGTCGTCTACTGGATGGTTTGTGGGACGACCTTCGTGCGCTGGATGGGCGTGTATGCAAGCTCGACGGCGAGATCACTGCGATCGCGACAAACGAGCCGTCCGCCGTTCGCCTTCAACAGCTGCGCGGTGTCGGTCCAATGATCGCCACAGCGCTCGTCGTCGCTCTCGGTGATGCCCGTCAGTTTGCCAATGGTCGACAGTTTGCCGCCTCGCTGGGACTGACACCGAGGCAACACAGTTCTGGTGGTAAGGATCGACTGCTCGGTATCAGCAAGCGCGGTGATACGTATCTGCGAACATTGATGGTGCATGGCGCACGCTCGGCGCTACGCACAGCCAAATCCAAAGAGGATCGGCTCAGCCAGTGGGCCGTTCGTTTAGCCGAGCGATCGCATCCCAATGTGGCCGCTATTGCGCTGGCCAACAAAACTGCACGCATGGCTTGGGCGATGCTGCGTCACGGCACTGATTACCAACCGAATCAGGCAGCGGCCTGATCTATTTACCCGACGTGTTCTACGAGAGAAACAACTCTTAACCACGATTGCGAAGCAACCTGAACGATGGCAAACCGGTCGAACCGGCGTCGGCAAAACCCTCGAATGTCCAAGTGCGAAAAGCACGAAAAAGCGATCGGGAGCCGGCGCGCGAATAGCCCATCATGGCCCTGCATCGAAACGATGCTGTATTTAGAGGCCGAATATACGTGTGCAGTCGGCACGGGCGCCAAAGCAACGGGGCTTGCAATGAGGAGGAGTCCATATACGGTCATTGAGAAGCGTAGCCAAAGACTTGAAGTAGCCCGTGATAACGAGAAGAAAAACGGCCAAAATGGAAAGCTCTAAACATGAAACCTGCCGTCTTTCTGATAGCATCCGGCCACCTATTCAGTTGGCCAATGCCGACACATACTTTTGGACACATGGAGAGTGACAGTGAAACTCCTAAACATGCTACTAGCTGGAAGCTGCGCCGCGCTGATTGCTGCCTGCAGCAGTACAGTTCCCTATGAATCACCTGAAGATTTAGCCCGTATGAAACAAGACCTTCACTTGGAGCATTTACCGCCAGGAATGCTCCCTCTGAAATGGTCCTATTTTGAGTATGGCGTTCAAAAGGAAGGCATGGATACGGTAGATACACTTGCGCTGGTCCAACCCGGCTTACTCACACTTGTCGGGTATGAGAAAGGCCATTACGTTCGCCAGGCTGAATTCACCAGTGCCTCAACCGACTGCATGTACATTTTCAACGGTGATGTAAGCGCGCAGCCGGTGTGGTTATTGAAAGCCGATCGCCCCGTATTTCTTACTACCGGCAACAACAGAGGGCTTATTGACGTCCCCCTACGAAAAAAGCTGATCGATGAGATGACAGGCGCCGGCTTCCGTCCTCACATCGATGCCCAGGGAAAGTCCTATCAGCCAACCGGGATCACTGAACGCAAGCTCGTTATGATGACAGGATATGGGTAGCGCGTTGAATTAATGGACCAGAATCAGGTTTACAACGTCTGTAAAAACCAAAGTTAGTCGTTGAGCTTTCGCCCGGAGATTGGCCATCTGCTGTCCTTGGCGAAGGACAGCTATTGGTCGTTCTCTGCCGGTCATGGTCACGAAGCGTGATGGTCAAATCCAATGTAAATGACTAGTCAGGTCGAATGCAAATGGGTGGGCAAGTCTGCGCAATTACCCAAGCGCCCGACCACTTCTGCTTCGGCAATGCCTGATCAGGCGTGCCCCAACGCAATAGCAAACGAAACCACGATCATGCACGCAAAGGCAAAATTTAGATTCATGAAGTTTCCATCCAAAACATGTGTGATGGCGCCATCTTGAACAGGTCACAAAAAAATAAAAAATTCTGCTTCATGATTTGAATCATCGAAAGAATTGATATCTGGCGGTTTGTGTTTATCCCGCGCGTTGGCTAGTCTCGCACAAACGCGCAATTTCACGCAAAAACAGGCAGAAGCATGCACGAGCAACACTCAGCCGCCGAGCTCCCCCATCTGCGCCGGCAAAAAATCCTGCTAATCCTCGAACGTGACGGCAAGGTCATGGCCTCCGAGCTCAGCCAGCATTTCGCGGTGTCCGAAGACACCATTCGCCGTGATCTGGCGGAGCTGGCCACCGCCGGGCTGGTGCAGCGGGTGCACGGCGGGGCACTGCCGCGGCCCAAAGACACCGGCAAGGATTTTTTCACCCGCGTCAGCGAAACCGATGAGGTGAAAACACGCCTGGCGCAACTCGCCGCACGCCAGGTACAGAACGGCCAGATTGTGATTTTCGATTCGGGGAGCACGACGCTGCAGATCGCCCGATCGCTGCCTTCGGACATTGTCATTACGGCCGTCACCGCCTCGCCGATGATCGCGATCACCTTGGCCGAATACACAGGCATCACGGTGATTCTGGCCGGTGGGCACCTCAATCCCGCGACCCTGTCGGCCAGCGGACATGAAACCCTGCGGTTGATCGAGGGCATCAAGGCTGACCTGTTGTTCACCGGCGTCTGCGCGATTCACCCGGAAGTCGGCATCAGCTCCCTGCATTTCGACGAGGTGCCGGTCAAACAGGCGATGCTCGCCAGCGCCTCCCATGTCGTTGCCGTCACCACCGCCGACAAACTGGGAGCGGTGGAGCCGTTCGTTGTCGCGCCGTGTCAGCGCATTCATACCCTGATCACCGAGCGTCATGTGGCGTCGGGCAATGTCGAGGATTATCAAAAGCTCGGGATCGAGGTGGTGCAGGTGGAGGCGTGAAGCGCCCCATCAGTACTTCGTGACTTGGGGGGTCGTCCAATCACTATGGATGACCCTGCAAAAAAACCGGGCGTTTATGGCGCCCCGAACATCACCGTCCAGTAAATCCCCGGATCACTCTTCGGATCTACCGCATACGCCGCGCCCAACTCCCGGAACTGCGGGTTCATCAGATTCGCGCAGTGACCGGGGCTGGACACCCAGCCATCGACCACCTTGCGCACGGAGTCTTGCCCCGCAGCGATGTTTTCGCCGATCTGCCCGCCGCTGTAACCTGCCAGTTCGGCCCGGTCACCCGGCGTACGGCCATCGCGGTCCTTGTGATCGAAGTAATTGTTGTTGGCCATTGACCGGGCGTGCTCCTCGGCCGCCGTCGCCAGCATGGGGTTCCAGGCCAGTGGCGTGGTGGCTGCAAAGGATTGCGTACCGCACTGGTGTGGCTTGCTGCGTTCGATATTGAGCTCGGCCAGCAGCTTCTGGCCTTCCGCCTGCCAGTCGCCCCGGCGAGCGCTCAACAGCGGGCGTGCCAGCACGATGCGCCAATCACGGTCCTGGTGGCTCACGCCGACGTCGACGAACTGCGGGTCCAGCACGATCTGGCAAAAACTTTCCTGAATGTCTTTCATCGCCGACGCCGCATCACGCGGACCGGACAGGCTGATCGCCTGCACATTCTTCATTGGATAACCCGCGCTCGCCATGGCCTGCTGCAGATTGACCACGCCGGTGGCGTTCAATGCCAGCCGTGGATCGCCGGCCAGCGGTGGCAGTTCCTGCGAGACCTGACCCGCGCAGCGCTGCACCTGGCTGCGGTAGAGGTTGATCGAATCAATCAGTTGTTTCTCGTCGGCCGCCAACACATTCACGGCGAACAACATCCCCAGTGACAACGTGGCAAGACGCATAGCAGATGATTTGAAGCGCATGGAAATCCCCTTGAGCTGACTGCGCCCATGATGCGCGATTTCACCCCCGCGAGCGCAATGCCTTTTCGCGCCCGAAGACAGTTTTTTTGTCCGTCTGTTGGAATGAAATTTGGCAACTACAATCAAGCAAAGTCACCAGCGCGACGTGCTCCCGGTTCCGTCAGAAGGGTCGATCATGCGAGTTATCTGGATAGCCACCTGCTTGGCAATTACCCTTCTCGCCGGCCAAGTCATCGCGTCCGAGCAAGAGCAAAAAAAGGAAGTGGCTGAGGACAAGGCCGAGGTCCTTGAACAGAAAGCCGCGGAGAAGGGCAGCGATGTAGCGGTGCCCAAGTCCGAAACCATCACCACCTCCGAGGCACAAGCGGTGGATCCGGCCGGTCAGTCGCCCATGGACGATGTAATTACCTGTCTGGCCCGCTCCATTTACTGGGAAGCCAAAGGCAAATCGCCCGCCGACATGGAAGCCGTCGCCAGCGTCGTCATGAATCGCCTGGGCCATGAGGGCTTTCCGGACACGGTATGCGCCGTGGTCAAGCAGGGTTCTGAAACCAAAAATTGTCAGTTTTCGTGGTGGTGTGATGGACGCTCGGATCAGGTCCAGGAAGAAACCCAATACGCGATTGCCAAGGAAATCGCGCGCAAAGCGTTAAACAAGCAACTCAACGACCGAACCCACGGCGCGATGTATTTCCATGACAGGAAGGTGAAACCCGTTTGGGCCAGGAAATACATCAAGACCACCGAGACCTCGATGTTTCTTTTTTACAAGCCGCGTGGCGGGTCGGCGAAGTAGGGACGTTCGCATGAGCGAGGTCTACGCCATCCTCAAAGCCTATGGCTTCAAACTCGGGAATCCAGGCGTATATTGATAGTGTCGATCCAGATAGTTGAGGCGATAGTAAATCGTCGGTGGTGTGACAGGCGAGAGCGCTGGGGGAGCTAGATATCCCGGAACGTTTGGAGGTGTTACATGAGCCAATATCAACGACTCTTTCTGATAGCCGGTCCAGGCATGCGTCACACCCCCGCGTTGGAGCGAGCTGTCGCCATTGCCGAAGCCACTGGCGCGGCGCTGCACATCACGGTGTTTATCGAAGACTCCAACCTCTTGGGTTTGAAGAGCGCGGGTGCACGTTTTCGTGAGGCCTGTCAGCAAGAGAACGAAAAATGGTTGAAGGATGAGACCGATCTAATACGCGAGCGCGGGGTCATGGTGAGTACCGAAGTGCTTGTTACGCGAACCGCGCTGCAAGAAATACTTCGGCATGTGGCAGAAATGCAGCCGGATCTGGTTATCAAGGACGTGCAACACGAGTCCGCGCTCAAACGCGTTTTCATTACGCCTCTGGATTGGCACCTGTTGCGCGAATGTCCGGTGGCTGTGCATCTGGTCAGCGAAATCAGGTGTCCACTTCCGCGGGTGGTAGTGGCGGCAGTCGATCCGTCACAACCTGAGACTCAGATCACTGGCATCAACGACCGCATCATCCAGGCGGCGAACGGATTGTCAATGCAATGCAGCGCGGAACTGCATCTGCTGCATGCCTACGATCTATCGCGGACACATATAGCCGACGCAGGCGCTGGTGCCGTGACGATGCCAGGTTTCGGCAGCGATGTGCGCAAGTCACTGCAAAAGTCATTTATCGCATTGGCCGACCACTACGGTGTGCCCACTGAGCGACAACACTTCGTTGAAGGGCCACCTGGCAAAGCGCTGGCCGACTTTGCAGCGCATCACCGGGCCGATGTGATCGTCATGGGAAATGCGCATCGCAAGGGACTGGGCAAATGGGTGGGCAGTACGACGGAGCATGTTCTGTATCAAGTGCCCTGCAACATTTTCGCCGTTACGGGGTCTGCGGATCAGTGAATGTATTCGCTATTAAAAGACTCGCAAGGAGCACCTCAGCGACTGGGGCGGGATTTTTTGAGGGCGCGTGTTGAGATATCCCGGTAGGTATCGCCATCGGTTGCCGCCACAAATCAAACAGCGTAGGCCGACATGCCAGCAGCTTGTCCGCCGGTCGCTCCTCGCCGACTCCGGCCATCCGCGACCGGTTGCAATCGGCCCAGGCTGTGTAAAAACGCAGGCACCGTTTTGAAGTCTGCGTTGCTACGTAAAATCTGCCAGTGCTTGGTTAATCAGCAGACCTGAAGTGAGCACGCCTCTGATGGGAACTTGCCGCGATGGATCCTGAACGATTTCGATCAGACGTTCGTAATCGGAATCTCTTCCCTTGAGGTGTTTTTCGATTAGTTCTTTGAGTGATAAACGAGCCTGCTGGTCTGTTAGCACTTTTTATTTCTCCGGCAAAATAGTGACTTCATCCACCGTAATGACAGAGGGATTGCCCGGTTTTGGGGTGAGTTGTTGCGAGCCACCCGTTCCGTATTCAGGGTGCGCTTTGGTGATTGCGATCACTCACTATAGGTGGTGTGGCGTGCGAAACAGGCCGGAACTGTCAGGGCTCAACGTCCATATTCAACGTAGGGGCCCAAGTAGAAACCTTGCGTATCCCAGTTGATTCGATAAATCACTTCTTTCCCTGGCTTGATGTTGGCCGCGACAGTTTTGATCGCGACACCAGCACATAATCCAGACTCGGCGAGCCCGGTGCCGAGGTTCACCTCACCGGCAGGCAAAACGAAAGATGCCTTCTGACCGGGACCTATCTTGGCTGCGCGCTGACCATCAATGTAGAACACGACGTCACATCCCGAACCGACAAACCCGTCATCACGGAGAATGGTCAGGCGTCCCGGATCTTTCGTACCCTGGCTTTTGAACGCGTATATCTCATTGGCCGGCACTGACCGCGCTTCAGAGACCCGCATAGGTGATGTTGCGCAACCGCCCAAGGCCAGCAAGAACGCCCCCGTTGCGATAATCCTTCGCATAATTTTTCCCTCCCGAAAAAGGGCGAATGTATCAGAGCGTCATACTGCTTTGCTTCATAAAGCCATTCGCCAAAAACACCATCGCGAAGTACTACCAAGAGTGTCTGCTTTTGGCCGATTGCTACCTGTTGCGATGGGCAAAGCCGGGTATCGGTGCCGACGCTTTCACAGAGATTGGAGGCTGGTTTTGATGGCAGTGACCACACGGTTACGGCCTTCGTGTTTAGCGTGATACAGGCGTTGATCGGCTGTACGCAGAATGGCCTCGATGGTGTCGCCGTCGCGGCCGGATTGCGATACGCCGATGCTCACTGTGACCACGGTTAACCGCTGCAGGCCATGAAAAGAATTATTGGCAACGGTGCTTCGCAGACGCTCAGCGATGACGTGCGCGCCTTCAAGTGAAGTCTGAGGTAGCAGGATCATGAATTCTTCCCCGCCCACTCGGGCTACGCCGTCATACGGCCGGATCGAATCGAGGCATTTCTCCACGAAACTCTTCAGGATGTCATCGCCAACCTGATGCCCGAAGCGATCGTTGATGGACTTGAAATTATCCAGATCGAGTGCCAACACGGAGAACGGCTCACCGCCGCGCTTGGTCCGGCCAATTTCGACTTCGACCCGCTCCATGAACCGACGCCGATTATCAGCGCCAGTCAGTGGATCGGTCGCCGCAAGGTGCCCGAGTTCTTGATTGGTGCGCTGGAGTTCCTGCAAGGCGCTCTCGGTATACGCCATCGCTTCGGCAAGACGCACCATCAACTCCTCTTGGCTGTAAATCTTCGAGAACGACTGCGTGGTGAGGAACGCTTGCACGACCCCATAGCTCAACATGAAGAATCCACCGGCGAAGATCGCATGAGCGAGCCACCACATGTGGTTCCACGGACGTGCAAGGATGAAGGCAAGCGATGACAGCGCGAACGCGGTGACCGAGATGACAAAAATCATCATCAGCGGCGAACGGATACGGCGCAGCAGGAGCAATGCCACGGTCAATGCGGAAAGAACGAGGGCACCCCCTTCCATCGAGAGGCGCACCGCGAGGTTGCCGGCGATCGGCGAATTCGCGACGTACGCCACTGCCACGTCAACCAGCAGGAACAGTCCTATCCAGGTCAACCACGGGCGGGCCTTCATTCGTTGGTCCGCGGCATCAGGTGGGCGGTGGTATGACAGCATTCCGACTAACAGCAGAATCGACATGACCAGTCGAGAGGCCGGCCCATAAAGCAGGAAGAGCCAGATATTGTGGTGTGCAAGCCCGGTGAACGCACCATGCAACGCGTAGATGAGTACAAAACCGAGAAAACCAAGCGTCATCCATCGCAGCAGCGGATCTCCCGATGACTGATAGCAGCGCCACGTGACGTAAGTAACAAACAGGCCCGCCAAGGTGGCTGCCGTGATCGCAATTATATGGAACAGGTGGTGTTCGAAAATAAGGGTGGGGTCTTGAAAGACGTATAAGTAGCCAATCAGATAGGCCGGAACAAACGCAAATCCTGCGAGCAGCAAGTAAGCGTAAACCTTGACCATGAGGCGGACGGCTTCAGGTGGCTCGCCGCTGGCGATGAGATTGCTCATGGTTCCCTCCAGGTTTAAATCTATTTAGCCAACACCGGTCCGGTATTGGCTCCAAAGCCGCCTGCATGCCAACGGTCTCACGCATCATTACGCAGATAGGGGATGGACCGACCTATGGCATTTCAATATTAGACTCCTTCCCAATTTCTGCTGCACAAGCAGGTAAAAATGTTCACGCGAACGCAAGGGGCGCACTAATTGATCTGCACAATGACCGGACCTTCCGTGACGACTGGCGGGTTCGCATGGATGTGCGAAGCGTTTTTCTGAATCCAGTCGCGAGCGACTTTCATGCTCTCATCGGTGCCGGCCTTGTCCGTGCAAACAGTCACCGACATACCGCCATCACCGAGAGGTAGCAGTGTGTAGCTTGCGAGGCCAGTCACTTTCCGGAGGGCAGCTTCGACGTCGGCCTTTTGCTTTTCTAAAACATCGAAAAGCTGCTTTGCACCAGGACCTGAGTAGGTTCTTATGACCGCATACATAGTCGTCTCCTTTGTGATTTACCGTCTTGATACCCATCCGGATCCGCTGATTGCCGCTACCACTTGGGTTTCAGTTCGTACCGATTTGTTCAGCTTAGTCAAACGCCGGTGACAAGCGAAATGCAACGACCACCGGCAGCTCCTGGCCCAGAGTGTGTAAAAACGTCAGATTGAGTTTTCTGTATCGACGTCAGCAGCCCGTGCTTTCGTTTCGCAAACTGATCAACATCACGACGTTTTGAGGAACAGCTAAACGGCTCAACAACCTCTGAAAGTCCTTTGGATGGGGCAAAAAGAGCGGTTTTTACGCCGCTAACGCATTCATCAAACCAGCGGTGCCGATGATTTTCATGACCCTTTTCAAATTGTAGGCGAGCACGTTCAGACTCATCTCTGCACTGACCCCGTTGAGCTTTCGCGTCAGGAAGTGCGTTGCACCCATCCATTGTTTGAGCGTCCCGAAGGGATGCTCAACAGTCCGTTTTCGGATCCGCATCATTTCCGGCGCGTTGCTTAGCCTGTTCTGCATTTCCTCCAGGACGGCTTCATGCTCCCAGCGTCGAACCCGCCGTTCCGTGCTCGGTGTGCACTGCGGTTTCATTGCGCAACCCCGGCATTTCGAACTCCAGTAACGGTGCAACGTCAGGCCTTTTTCAACGTTGGTATAGCGCCAGATCAGCGCCTCTCCAGCCGGGCAAATGTATTCGTTTTTTGCTGCGTCATAGATGAAGGCATCGTTATTGAAACGCCCGTCAGCCTTGGCTCCAGAGGTCATCGGCTTGGGCACATAGGCGGTGATGCCTGCATCGTGGCAAGCCAGGATTTCTTCGCTTTTGAAGTAACCTCGGTCAGCCACTACCGACAACGTTTCTGCCGCCATCGCTTCGCGGGCCTGCTCGGCCATCGAGCTGAGTTGATCGCGGTCAGAACCGACGTTGGTCACCTCATGGGCAACGATCAAATGGTGCTGAGTATCAACCGCTGTCTGCACGTTGTAGCCGACGATTCCCGTGCCGCGCGTCATCATGGAGCGGCTGTCTGGATCGGTCAGTGAGACCTGTTTGTCCGGCGATTCATTGAGCTGGATTTCGATCACCTGAAGCTCTTTCATTTGAGTTTTGAGCTTGGCGATTTTCTCTTCCAGCCTCACGGCACTGGGCTCGGAAGCTGTTGGTTCTTGCCGATCGGCAGCATCGAGTGCCGTCAGGTAACGATTGATGCTCGATTCAATTTCTTCCATTCGCCGCTTCAGTTTGGCGCTGGTGAAATTGCGGTCGCGGTTGTTGACTGCTTTGAATTTGCTGCCATCGATGGCGACCAGATGTTCTCCGAACAGTCCCAACTGCTGACACAGCACAACGAACTGGCGACAGACGCCTCGGATGGCCTTGCTGTTGTCTTTTCGGAAGTTGGCGATGGTCTTGAAGTCCGGCATCAAACGCCCGGTTAGCCACATCAATTCGACGTTACGCTGGGCTTCTCGCTCCAGGCGCCGGCTCGACTGAATGCGGTTGAGATAGCCGTAGATGTAAATCTTCAGGAGGATCGCGGGGTGGTAAGCAGGCCGGCCAGTATCTGCCGGTATGACGCCTTCAAAACCCAGTTTGACCAGGTCGAGTTCGTCGACAAAGACGTCGACTACGCGCACCGGATTGGTATCGCTGACGTAGTCGTCGAGGCTCTCGGGAAGTAAGGTGCCTTGGCCACGATGTTCACCTTGGATAAAGCGCTTCATGGGCGATCCCTGCGATGAAATCCTCAGAAATCATAGCAAGTGTTCGCGAAGGCGTTTTTACACACTCTGGGCCGTGAGTTGACGTCAGCCAACCCTGTTCAGTCGCGCGTAAATTCCGGTTCCTCCAGATGATCGATGTGCTTGAAGCGCTCGACCAGGAAATCGATCAAGCTGCGTACCCGCGCCGACAGGTGCAGCTGTTGCGGATACACGGCGTAGACATCGGCGCGGGTGGGGGTCTGATCCTCCAGCACCAGGCGCAAGCGGCCACTGCGCACATAACGGGCGATGTCCCATTCGGCCCGCAGCAGAATGCCGTAGCCTTCCAGCGCCCAGTTCAGGGCCACTTCACCGTCGTTGCAGCCTAACGCGCCGCGCACTTTGATGTTTTGCGTACGCCCACCGTTGGTGAAACTCCACACGCCATAGGGCGTTTCGTTTTGCCGCAGGAAGATGCAGTTGTGTTGCTGTAAATCGGCCAGGCGTTGGGGCACGCCATGCTGTTCCAGGTACAGCGGCGAGGCGCATAACAGACGGCGATTGGATGCGATCTTTCGGGCATGGAAGGCGGCGTCCGGCAGCGTGCCGAAGCGAATTCCAAGGTCAAACCCGTGAGTCGTCAGGTCCAGCGGGTGGTCGCTGATTTCCAGTTGAATTTCCACTTCCGGGTACTGTGCGAAGAACGCTCCCAGGGCAGGGCCGATGTAGCGACGTCCGAACCCCAGCGAGGCGTTGACGCGAATCAGGCCTTTAGGGGTCGCCCGACTGCTGCTGATCAACTGCTCGACCTCATCGATCTGCGTCAGGATGCGCGCGGCATGGGAAAAATACAGTTCACCTTCCGAGGTCAGGCTCATCGAACGCGTGGTGCGGTTGACCAGGCGAATGCCCAGGCGTGCTTCCAGCGCGGTCAGGCGTTTACTCACCGCCGGCGGTGTGACGCCCAACTCTCGCGCCGTCGCCGCCAGGCTGCCTTTGTTGGCCAGCAGGTAGAAAAAAGACAAATCCAGGGTTTGGCTCATTGGTAACTCAAATTCATCTATGTAGTGATTTGGAGTAACTCACGCTCATTTGTTCACTACATATACTCCGCTCACACCCTGATTGAACACCCCCGTTCGACAGGCACAACAAGAACGTGACGAGAGTGGAGTTAATTGATGAGCGCCTACAAAATTGCTGCGGTTCCAGGTGATGGTATCGGTGTTGAAGTGATCGCCGCGGGCGTCGAGGTGCTGCAAGCCTTATCGAAGAAATCCGGCTTCGAACTGGATTTCAAACACTTCGACTGGAACTCGGACAACTACCTTAAAAACGGCTACTACATCCCGGAAGATGGCCTGGAAGAGCTGAAAACCTTCGACGCCATTTTCTTCGGCGCTGTCGGTGCGCTCAACGTACCGGATCACATTTCGCTGTGGGGCCTGCGCCTGCCGATCTGCCAGGGCTTCGACCAGTACGCCAACGTGCGTCCGGCTCGCGTACTGCCAGGGGTCAAAAGCCCGCTGCTCAATGGTGATCAAATCGACTGGGTCGTGGTCCGTGAAAACTCCGAGGGTGAGTACTCCGGCAACGGCGGTCGTGTCCACCGGGGTCTGCCTGAAGAAGTCGCCACCGAAGTGTCGGTGTTCACCCGTGCCGGGGTCGAGCGCATTCACCGTTTCGCCTTCGAACTGGCGCAAAGCCGTCCACGCAAACACCTGACCATGGTCACCAAGTCCAACGCCCAGCGTCATGGCATGGTGCTGTGGGACGAGATTTTCTATGAAGTCGCCAAGGACTTTCCGGACGTCAGGATCGACAAGGAACTGGTCGACGCCGTGACCACGCGGATGGTGCTCAAACCGTCGACGCTGGACGTGATCGTCGCCACCAACCTGCACGCCGACATCCTGTCCGATCTGGCCGCCGCGTTGTCCGGCAGCCTGGGCATCGCGCCGACCGCCAACCTGAACCCTTCGCGCAAATTCCCGTCGATGTTCGAACCGATCCATGGCTCGGCCTTCGACATCACCGGCAAAGGCGTCGCCAACCCGATCGCGACATTCTGGACGGCAGCGATGATGCTCGAACACTTGGGCGAAGCGGCCGCGGCGAAACACCTGATGTCGGCCATCGAGGCAGTGACCGAGAGCGGCCTGCATACCCCGGATCTGGGCGGCACGGCCACCACCCGCCAGATCACCGATGCGGTCATCGAGTTGATCAAGCGCTGATGTTTATCGATTCAAAGTAGTACTGCGGCACAACACCGAGGGGCTGATCACCGATCAGACCCCTTGGCATTTCCTGACAACAATAAAAAATCAGGGCCCTGTCATGAAAAGAATATTCGGCAAACTCTACGTACAAGTGCTCATCGCCGTGATCCTCGGCGCCATCGTCGGAGTGCTCGTGCCCGAAACCGGAACAGCGCTCAAACCCTTGGGCGACGCGTTCATCAAACTGATCAAAATGCTCCTCGCCCCGGTGATCTTCCTGACGGTGGTCACGGGCATTGCACGCATGGAGAACATGAAAGAACTGGGTCGCGTCGGCTTTCGTGCGCTGATTTATTTCGAAGTGGTGTCCACCCTGGCGCTGGTCGTCGGTCTGGTGGTTGTCGATGTGTTCAAACCCGGCGCCGGCATGAACATCGATGTCGCCACGCTGGATACGTCCAGCCTGGCCACCTACACCTCCGCCGTGAAGCACGCGTCGTTCATGGACTTTGTGATGAACATCATCCCCGACACCATCGTGGATGCCTTCGCCAAGGGCAACGTGCTGCAAATATTGCTGTTCTCCATTCTGCTGGGCATTGCGCTGGCGCATGTCGGACCTCGCGCCAAGGTGTTCGTCGACACGCTGGACAGCCTGATGCAGGGCATGTTTCGCATCGTCAACATGGTCATGCGCCTGGCACCCATCGGCGCCTTCGGGGCGATTGCCTTCACCATCGGCAAATACGGCTTTGGCTCGCTGTTCTCACTCGGCAAGCTGATGGCTTGTGTCTACCTGACCTGTGCTGTGTTCGTGATTTTTGTACTGGGTCCGATCTGCCGCTACAGCGGATTCAGCCTGTGGAAGTTTCTGAAATTCATCAAGGAAGAACTGTTCACTGTCCTCGGCACCAGCTCTTCGGAATCGGTGTTGCCGCAGATGATTTCCAAGATGGAAAAGGCCGGTGTTTCCAAACCTGTCGCGGGCCTGATCATTCCCTCAGGCTTGACCTTCAACCCGGACGGGCAGGCGATCTACTACACCATCGCCGCCATCTTCATCGCACAGGCCACGAACACACCGCTAACCCTGACGGATCAGTTGATCGTCCTGGCCGTGCTGATGTTTACCTCCAAGGGCTCTGCCGGTGTCACCGGCTCGGGATTCATCATTCTGGCGGCGACGTTATCGTCCCTTGGCACCATTCCGGTGGCGGGTATGGTGCTGCTGTTGGGCGTCGATCGGTTCATGTCGGAAGCGCGTGCAATCACCAACACCATCGGTAATGGCGTCGGGACAATGGCCATTGCCAAATGGGTCGGGGCGCTGGACACCGTGAAAATGCACAAGGCGTTGAATGGCGAGGTCGAAGGGGAGAAACCCGCGACGGCTCAGGCAGAGGTTATCGCTGCTCCTTCGGCGTTGGGCGCTCGCGTGCTGCCAAACCGCCCAAAAGCCTCTCAGGCATAAGGTATGAGGCGCTGAACGGTGTGATGGTCAGCGCCCGGTTGTAACGCAAGGTGCTCAAAGCTTGTAGCCGATCTGCCGCAACAGGTTCTTGCGCCACAGGATGTCTTCCTCGCCTTCAATGCCACGGGCACAGAAGCCATCCACTACGCCGAGAATCGCTCGTCCTTGGTCCGTCTCGGCGAGAATCACTTCAGTCGGATTGGCCGTTGCACAAAAAATGCGGCACACCTCTGGAACCATTTTGACGGCGTTCAACACGTTTACGGGATAGAAGCCATCGTCGAGGAAAATGATGAAGCTATGGCCTGCGCCGATGGCTTGGGCATTGCTCCGGGCCAGTTCGATCATGGCGGTATCAGTGCCGGACCAGCGCACCAGGCAGTTACCGGAAGCTTCGCAAAAGGCCAGGCCAAAGCGGATACCTGGCACGGCATTGACCAACGCTTCGTGGATGTCCTCGACGGACTTTATGAAGTGGGTC
Source organism: Pseudomonas sp. LB3P25 (assembly GCF_054897985.1). Classification (NCBI taxonomy): domain Bacteria; kingdom Pseudomonadati; phylum Pseudomonadota; class Gammaproteobacteria; order Pseudomonadales; family Pseudomonadaceae; genus Pseudomonas; species Pseudomonas sp. LB3P25. The sequence goes on from NZ_CM142711.1 coordinate 3,022,829, forward strand.
TGACCGAAAATGAAGTTCGTTGCTTCCGGCTTGTCGATTTTCAACGTGATGAGTTGCATCTCGAACGCCTCCTTTCACGATGTCGTTATTCTTCAGCCTAGCGTGAGAACGAGCCGGGCGTTGCGCATCGCCGCTTTTGATACTTGAACATACAAAGCGCCCCGGTGCTGACACAGTGCAGATACATCAGCGCGGTTTCATGGCTCAGTCCCACACTCATAGAGAGATTTGCCATGTACCGCAAACTGCAGCATGTCGCGAAGTTCTTCAGCCAGGGCGCGCGTTTAATGGTCGGTGTGCCCGATTACGATAACTACGTTGCGCAAATGGCGCTGAATCATCCCGGCGAGCCGGTCATGAGCTATTCGGCGTTTTTTCGTGAGCGTCAGGAGGCCCGTTTCGGCCGTGGGAAATGCAATACGCGTTGCTGCTAGAACTTCGCATAGTTCAACGCATCGACAATGGCCGAGCCGCCGATACCGGTCAGCGACAGCAGCAGCGCCTTGATCAGCGGGTCTTCAGCGTAGCGTGAGAACGAGCCGGTACTGAGCGTCGCGACCCGCTCGCGGATCATCTTGAACTTGCCGTAGCACGGTGTCGTTTCGGGTGTTTCCAGCAGATAGGCGTCGAGTCGTTGCAGTGCAAGCGTGCGGGACTTTTCCGCGGCACGGCGCAGCGACAGCGCGGAGACCAGCAGTACCAGCGCCGTCAGCAGGTAAGAAATGACCAGACTGGGCGGCGTCGGCCAGTTATCGAACAGACTGCTGCGCGATGCAAACAGGATCAACATGACCGCCGTCGGTGCATAGATCAGACGGTTAACGGCTGAGGTGCGCTTGGCGATCAGCTGCAAATCCATCCACTCGTCGATGCACGGGTGGCGGAGCATGCCAAAGGTTTTCTTGTGCTCCATCTGCAAGGTGCCAGGCCAGATCGCATGATGTTCGCTGAGATGGCGGACGAATCGCGTCAGCAGCAGGTTCGCATCCACGACCCAGAACACCAGGAACTGGAACGTCAAGGCGGGGATCAGCCAACTCATCATCCACCACATCGATGCGCCGCGAACGGGCATGCCCTCCATGGGCCAGATGACAAACAACACGCTGGTGACCACGACGTAAACCCACGTGGCGAGCATGGCCCGCAGCATTCGGGCGCCAAAGGAGCCGCACACGCAGTGCTCACCCCAGAAGCGGGCAATGACGATCATCTTGCGCCCGTCCGTGCAAGCAGCCTGTGCCGGTGCGCAGGACTTTGACCATTCTTCGCTGGCGGTCAGCAACGGGAAGAAAATCTTCAGCAGGCAGTGCCCCAGCTCGTTGCACCATCGACGAAATGTCCAGCCTTTGCCTCTGCGAATCAAGCGTCGAACCTGTCCCCACAAGGTCGTCTCATATTTGCGCATGTGCAGGCTCAAATGGTACGTGGCTTCGATCTCGGCCCGGTTGATGCGCAGGTTGCGCCAGCCCCATGCCAACGCCGAGAGGGAAATCAGCACGGCCAGCAGCCGCAGAGCCACGGTTGGCCAGGCACTGATGCCTTCAAACAGGAACATCGGCTCACCGAGTCCGTTGTCCGTCAATGTGCTGCGCATCTGGTACGCCAGCATCAGCGCGAGGATAAACATGACAAGGGGGACCACGATGTACCACGCCCGGGAGTCGTATAAGCCCGTGCTCATGCTGGCTGTCGAGTCCTTGGCCATCGCCAGTTGCCTCGCGGAGCGCCGGGTCAGGTTCGACGAGATGATACCCAGCAATATCAGCACAAACGTGAACCAGAGAAACTCCGCATGCCAGAACCGTGTGGCGATGAATGCGCAGGCCGCCGCCACCATAAACAGCGTCATCGGCACGCCGCGCACCCAGGCCAGCCGTGCGTCATGGTCATCTTTCGGGCCCTCGATCCGCCACCAGACGATGAACCCGGCGAGTATCAGCAGGGTGATCGTCAGTGGCCCGGCCCAGTAGAAGGATTGGGCTTGCTTGAAACGGTCGCGGATGGATTTGGAGGGTTCAGGGTAGGGCGGTGGTGAAGGGTCTTGAAGGCAGCGCAGCGCCATCAGGTCGTGCGGACGTACGCCTTGGTCAGACTGCGATTGGGTCGGTGCCTCGCAACTTGCCGGGCGTGATGCGGTCAGCCGGCTCGCCAGGGGAATGAAGCCGCTGATGCCCACTTCATAGATGCCCGGCGAGAGCAGCTCCGATTTGGAATAGTCGAACTTCGCGCGCTTGGCGTCGAAAGATTGCGGCGCCAGCGCCGCCAGCACCGAGATGAACACCGCACTTTGCAGGCTGTCGCGAAACGGCGGCACGTCTTGTTGCAGGGCGCGTGTCAGCGTCAGTCCATAGGGGGCGGCGAGTATCAGGTTGCGTGTGGTTTGTGCCTGGCCCCGTTGCAACATGCGGGCATCGAGGTCGGTGGAAAAGTATAGTTTGTACGGCATCCGACTCTTCAGCGCTTGCAGCACCAAGAGCTTGTCGTAGGCATCGACGCCCAGTACGCCAATCGCACCGATGCCGCTTTCGCCGTTGCGTCGATAGGCCGCGTCCTCGTTGGCGATATGATCGGCCAGGCGACGCAGGTAGTCGAGCTGGGAGTTGCCGTCGGATTTCTCCAGCGGACTGAGATCAAGTTGGGTGGGGTCTTTGTTTTTACCGGGATCGGTACTGGCGCTTTTGTCGTTGCTCGCGGACTCTTCCGGGAGGCGTCCGTCCAGGCCGCGTAGATAGCTGAAGCGCAAAATCCACTGATCGACCACATCCCTATGGTTTTTTTCGTCGCTGCCCAAGCGGGCATCCTTGGCCACCTGTGTCTTGAAGCTTTCGATCAGCGCGCGGCTGTAGAAACTGTCCCACTCGGAAATTAACGCGATGCGGTTGCCGCTGCGGCGCAGGTCGCGAGTGCACGGTGAGCCGATCCGTTGCAGTTTGCCTTCGCTGCAACGCACACCCGTGGCCGGGTCCACGCGGCGCAACTTCAGCTCCTCCAGCATCAGTTGCGTCATGGTGCCGTCGTCGCTGACGGTGCGCAGCAACTTCATGGGTTGTCTGATCGCCAGCGGTGGCGACAGCTTTTGGTAGCCGCGATCCAGCGTCTCGTTATCGGCCGTGGCCAGCGGTGAGTAGATTTCCACATTCGGTGTGGCCTGGCCGATGTCCTGGTCCTGGAACATGTCACGCAGGACGGTTGAGGTAGAAGGGCCGATGACCTTCAGGACGGCATTGTCGGGGGCCTCGGAACACGGTTTTGGAGAACACGCCAAAGCCACTTTGGTTTTCAGGCTCTTGCGTAACGTGTCGAGCTGCTGCAGCGGCGTTGAGCCGAGCGCGTCCTGTTTGAACCAGAACACGATCGTTCGGTCAGGCGGTGGTGGCGCGCCTTCAAGGGCCGTCGGCGGATCGAAGGGGTTGGAGACGAATATTTCATAGGGCGCGTCGACGAAACCGGTTTTCTGCGGGGGATCAAGCGACAGGTCGGCGGCGAGTCTCATGCAATGGATGTACTGCTCCTGATCCGGCACCCGGTGGGAATTCTTGAACCCTGCCAGCAGCGCATAACGAATGCGCCGGCGCCGTTCAACTTCATCGGCGTAAGGGCCGCCTTCGACCAGCGCCACCATGATGTCGGGGGCAGCTTTTTCTCCGGACAGTGGAGAAATATCCGGGCTGCAGACATTTTCGGCATCCGGGTTCTTGCTGTCGGTGAGCTTCTTGCGATAACGCTCGACCGCATCGAAAGGGTCTTGCCATAACCGGGCTTCGATGGGCAGTTGCGCCTGGAACTGTGCACCGATCGGCCGCGGTTCAAGGAACGGTTCGCGGTTGAGCGCGAACATCGATACCACCAGACTCAGGATGACCGCACTGCCTGGCAGCCAGAAGGCCAGGTTAGTGCCAGAACCCTTGTTGTCCATGGCCTGTGCCTCTTGTTCTCGGCCAACTGATTACAGTTATGTATAGACCCAATAAGAGGGTTCAGTGCAAAGTCAGTGGCGGTAAAATCAGTCATGCCACCTTTAAGGTCACAAGAGGCAGCCGCCATGCACACCATCGGACTCATCGTTTACCCCGGGTTTCAGGTGTTGGGCCTGGCCATGTGCGCCACGTTCGAGTTGGCCAACACGGCCACTGACGAACCGGTGTACAGCATGGCCTTGCTGTCCGAGCACGGCGGTACGGTGCAGACCTCCGCCGGGTTTGGCGTGGAAACCTCGGCGTTCGACCAGCGCTCGTTCGACACGCTGTTGGTGATGGGCGACAACCTGATCCGTCCGGTATCACCGGGCATGGTGGCGTTTTTGCGCAGCGCCAGCCGGACCACCCGGCGTCTGGGCTCGATCTGTACCGGCGCTATCGCACTGGCCGAGGCCGGTTTGCTGGATGGCCGGCGCGCGACCACACACTGGTGCCATGCCCCGGCGCTGCAGAAGGCGTACCCGAAGGTGAAGGTCGAGGAAGACCGGATCTTCATCAACGACGGCAACCTCTGGACGGCCGCGGGCATGAGCGCTTGTGTTGATCTGGCGCTGGCGCTGGTGGAAAAGGATCTGGGCGCGGAAGTCGCGCGGCGGGTGGCCCGGCAATTGGTGGTGTACCACCGGCGCGCGGGAGGGCAGTCGCAGTTTTCGGTGATGCTCGAACTTGAGCCCAAGACCGATCGCATCCAGGCCGCGTTGGCCTATGCCAAGCAGAACCTGAAATCCGCGCTGTCAGTCGAGGAACTGGCCAGCGCCGCCAACCTCAGCCCTCGGCAATTCAGCCGTGTGTTCCATGCCGAAACCGGGCAATCACCGGCCAAGGCCATCGAAAACCTGCGGGTGGAAGCGGCGCGTCTGATGATGGAAACCGGTCGGCACCCCATCGACGTGGTGGCGACCGATACCGGTTTTGGCGATCGCGAGCGGATGCGTCGGGCGTTTATTCGTGCATTTGGCCAGCCACCGCAAGTGATCCAGCGCGCTAATCGAGGCTGATGCCAGTCAGTTAAGCGTGACACTGAACCTGTGGCGAGGGAGCTTGCTCCCGCTGGGCCGCGAAGCGGCCCCCCGATCCCTAAAAAGAAGGGGACTGCTGCGCAGTCCAGCGGGAGCAAGCTCCCTCGCCACAGGTTACTTATCGATCGACGCGGCTGATTGTCATGGTGTCCTAAAAGGTGGTGTATTCGACATTTCGGTCTAAATATTATTGGCGTAATTTTGATCTCGTTGAAGTCCATTCCCTCAATGAGATCACCGCCATGACCCTCGTAAAAGCCGCTGCCGTACAAATCAGCCCCGTTCTTTACAGCCGTGAAGGCACCGTCGACAAAGTGGTGCAGAAGATTCTCGAACTCGGTGATCAGGGCGTGCAGTTCGCCGTGTTCCCGGAAACCATCGTGCCTTACTACCCGTACTTCTCGTTCGTTCAGTCGCCTTTCGAAATGGCGGCTGAACACCTCAAACTGCTGGATCAGGCCGTCACTGTCCCTTCGGCTGCCACCGAGGCCATCGGCGCCGCCGCCAGACAGGCCGGCATGGTGGTCTCCATCGGCGTCAACGAACGTGACGGCGGCACGCTGTACAACACGCAGTTGTTGTTCGATGCCGACGGCACCCTGATTCAGCATCGCCGCAAGATTTCACCGACCTATCACGAACGCATGATCTGGGGCATGGGCGACGGTTCCGGCCTGCGCGCCACCGACAGCGCGGTAGGGCGCATCGGCCAACTGGCGTGCTGGGAACATTACAACCCGCTGGCCCGTTATGCCTTGATGGCCGATGGCGAACAGATTCATGCGGCGATGTACCCAGGATCGTTTGCGGGGCCGCTGTTTGCTTCACAAATGGAAGTCAGCATCCGCCAGCATGCATTGGAGGCGGCCTGCTTCGTGGTCAACTCCACGGCCTGGCTGAACCCAGAGCAACAGGCACAAATCATGGCCGACACCGGTTGCCCCATCGGCCCGATTTCCGGTGGTTGCTTCACTGCGATCATCAGCCCGGATGGCGTGGTGCGGGGCGCGCTGACTGAAGGCGAAGGCGAGGTGATCGTCGACCTCGACATGGGCCTGATCGACAAACGCAAACGCATGATGGATTCGCGCGGTCACTACAGCCGTCCGGAACTGCTGAGCCTGCTGATCGACCGCACACCGACCGCGCATGTGCATGAGCGCAGTGTTCATCCGACGTTGATGGTGAACGAGGTGGTGGAAGAAACCAGTCGTTAAACGGCTGAGACCGTGTCGACCCCATCGCGGGCAAGCCACGCTCCCACAGGGGAAATGCATTCCAATGTGGGAGCGTGCGATGCGGCGATCCGACTTGCCCGCGATGACGCCATTGCAGGCGCTAAAAAAAGGGGACTTCCATCGCCGCGATGGAAGTCCCCTTTTGTTCGTCTGGGCTTACAAATTCTGACTCAAAAAGATCAACGTATTGCCATGCGCCTCGGCTGCCGCCGGCTGGTTGTAGCTGTCGCGATGCGAGCAGTTGAAGCCATGTTCGGCACCCGGATACACCTGAATATCCACGTGGTCGTTGTTCTCGAAACGTTCGGCGATTGTCTTCACGGCGTCCATGGAGATGTGGCTGTCTTGTTCGCCAAAATGCATCAGCACCGGCACCTTGATTTCATCGGCCCGCTGCAAATGGTTCTGGATACCGCCGCCGTAATAGGCGATCGCCACGTTGACCAGTCCGTTGGCCGCCGTGTGGTACGAGAGCAGGCCGCCAAAGCAGAAACCGATGGAAGCGATCCCGCCGTCCAGGCCGGGCTGAGCTTTCAGCGCTTCAATGGCCAGTTTGATGTCGGCCTGCGCCTTGTGGACGTCGGTGGCGTTCATCAACTCGACGGCGCGTTTCCAGCCGGCTTCGTCGTAGCCCAGTTCTATGCGCTCGCCGCTGCGCCAGAACAGGTCCGGTACGATCACCAGGTAACCGTCGGCGGCGTATTGTTCGGCGACCGAACGGATGTGTTCATTCACGCCGAAGATTTCCTGGATCAGCACAATCCCCGGACCTTTGCCGGTGTGCGGAATCGCCAGGTAAGCGTCGAATTTGCCGTCGGTGCTGTCGATCTCGATCCATTGGGTGGTCACGCTCATGGTGGCTCCTGTCTACGCAAGTGAGTTCGGTTGATGCTTACTGGGGCTGTGTGGCCTTGAAGCTTGGCAGCGCCTGCATACGTTTCCACCATTCGGCGAAACCGTCCACGGCAAACACCTGTGACGCGTCCGGGATCATGGCCAGGTAGGCGCAGCCCGGTGCCAGGTAAAAGTCGCCGATGCTGGGTTCTTGACCTGCGATAAACGGATCGGTGCCTTTTATTTTCATCAGTTCGCGCAGCACCCGTTTCGAGTTCTCGATGCCTTTGCGGCGCGAATCTTCATTCTTTCCGCCGATGAAGTCGGGAAACAGGTGATAGCCGAACACCTGCACAAAGTTGCCATAGCCATAGGAATCGTAAATGCCTTGGGCCATGTGGGTGCGAGCGCGGTCGTGGGCATTGTCAGGGGTGATTGACGGGCCTGGCAGGACTTCGTCCAGATAGGCCACGATCGCGCCGGTTTCGATCACCCGGAAACCGTCATGGTCGATGACGGGCACTTTGCCGAAAGGGTGGCGCACCAAATGCTCTGGCAGGTGCGGCTCGCCTTTGATCACGTTGACCTGCACCTGGTCGAAGTCCGCGTCTTTTTCCGCCAGCAGCATCTTCACTGTGCGCACGTAAGTACTGCCGTCAAAACCATAGAGGGTGAGACTCATGACCATTGCTCCACTATTGAACCGAGGGACGTTATCGAGTCCCTGGCAGTTCAGCGGTTATCGCGACGCCAGAAGACTCGAGCCAGCAGCGCATCGAGGCTGAGCTTGCCGGCACCCGAGAGCAACAGCGGCATAAAGGCCGCGAGGTAGATCAGCGGCAGTTTGAAGTTGCCGTGACCTTTGTTGCTGATGGCGTAACCCTGGGCAAGCTCACTCAATGTAGACCAATCGGCCGGCCAGTGAACGGCAGCGGTCGCGACGACCGTGACCACGATCAAAATGATTGCCGAGATCCGCGTTCCCAGGCCGACCAGTATGGCCAGGGCGCAGATCAGTTCGGCCCACATCGACAGTTCCCAGTTCAGCGTGGCCGGCACGTGGTTGAAGGGGAACGGGAAGCTGTCCTGAATATCGGCGAACCAGTTTTCGCCATTGAATTTTTCCAGGCCTGACTCGAAGAACTCCCAGGCGAGGAACACCCGCAGGGTCAGCGGCGCAATCCAGCTACCGGCACGGTCGAGGTTCAGGTGCAGGCCTTTCACGGCCGACGAGAGTGAGGTGGTCATGGCTTGATCTCCGTTCAGTCAGGGAAGTGGGCAACGCGGGGCCCCACGCAATGGGTTACTCGCTGGCGCCGCACTTGCCTTCGCCACATTTACCTTCAGCCGGTTTTTCCGCCGTGTCGGCCTGGACCTGGCTGTAGCCGTGGGCCAGTTGTTTCATGCTGAATGCTTCGGACTCGGAGGCAGAAGCCACGTTGGACAAGGCCAGGCCGCCAGCGATGATCAGGCCGAGGGTCAAAGAAGAAGTCGAGAGCTTGAACATGGTGATACTCCGTAGCATTGAGTGAGTTGAGCGCTTTGATCGGCGTGGCCAATCGACAGGCACAGTTCATCAAGCGGGTGTATCTGCGATGTGTCTTTGGTGCGGGGTTTTAGGGGCGGGGTGTGTCGGGAGGGGCGCTGTACACAATGTGATACGTAACCACTGATCCCTTGTGGGAGCGAGCCTGCTCGCGAAAGCGGACTGTCAGTTGGCATTGATGTTGTCTGACACAGCGCTTTCGCGAGCAGGCTCGCTCCCACAAGGGGGGCAATGGGGTATTGGAGACTGGGTTTATCCAATGCCACGGAAAACTGTGATCCAGTCCCGCCCCGTGGCGTCTAGCGTCTGTGTCCCCGCAATCCCATGGGGCGAGACTTCGGAACCCGGCATGCAAGCGCTGTTGAACGAGATCCTTGACGCAGTACGTCCCCTGATCGGCCAGGGTAAGGTGGCTGACTACATTCCCGCCCTCGGTACGGTGCCGGCCGATCAACTGGGCATCGCGGTGTACGGCAATGACGGCGAACTGTATTGCGCCGGCGATGCCCATACGCTGTTCTCGGTGCAGAGTATTTCCAAGGTGTTCAGCCTGGTGCAGGCCATCGAACACTCCGGCGAAGCCATTTGGAAACGCCTGGGTCACGAGCCTTCCGGCCAACCGTTCAATTCGCTGGTGCAACTGGAGTTTGAGCGCGGACGCCCGCGCAATCCCTTCATCAACGCCGGTGCGCTGGTGATCTGCGACATCAACCAGTCACGCTTTGCCGCGCCGGCACTGTCCATGCGCGATTTTGTCCGTCGGCTGTCCGGCAACCCGCAAGTCATGGTGGACGGCAAGGTCGCCGAGTCCGAATACCAGCATCGCGCGCGCAACGCTGCGATGGCCTATCTGATGCAATCTTTCGGCAATTTCCACAACGACGTCGAAGCGGTGCTGCGCAGTTACTTCAGCCATTGCGCGCTGCGCATGAGCTGCGTGGATCTGGCGCGGGCGTTCTGTTTCCTGGCCAATGACGGTTTCTGCAAACACAGCGGTGAACAGATCCTCACCGCTCGGCAGACCCAGCAAGTCAACTCGATCATGGCCACCAGCGGCCTCTACGATGAAGCCGGCAACTTTGCCTATCGCGTCGGTTTACCCGGCAAGAGCGGCGTGGGCGGAGGGATTGTCGCGGTGGTGCCGGGGCAATTCACGGTGTGCGTCTGGTCACCGGAGTTGAACACCGCCGGCAACTCCCTCGCGGGCATGGCCGCGCTGGAGTTGCTGAGTCAGCGGATTGGCTGGTCGGTGTTCTAGGCACGGTGCACAGTGGTGCCGGGTCACAGCGGCAACGCTTCGACTCGGCTGCGCAAACACGCCAGCGTTTCATCGTCCAGCACTGTGGTGATATCCAGGTGCTCTTTTGCCTGGAAGAGGTTCATTGCATCCCGGGTCTGTTTGCCGACGATGCCGTCGACGGGGCCGGGGTGCCAGCCCAGGTACGTCAAGCAGGTTTGCGCCATACGAATTCTCAGGTCCGGCGTCCCTCCATAGGAAAACTTCTGATACGCCGCGCTGAGTCGCACGTCGTAGTTGTTGATCGCGTAGTTGGGGCCGTTGTAGCGGCGAGCAAAGTTAGTCCAGTCCTTGGCCCGTAAGGCCGCGACTGACCCGCCTTCGATCAACGTGCCAACGGTGCACAGCAGTTGTTCGTTTTCGGACACGACCATCCGTTTGATCATCGTCTCGACATCCGCCGAATGGGTCTGCGCAAAATTGAATCCCATGATCTGCCCCAGCCCCCAGGATGTACTTTGCAAGGCTGCGGTCCTGTTCAGGCCGACGGCCAGGTTCAGACGGTCATATTGATGCGGCCCCGATGCGCCATAGTTGCCGGGGGTTTTGCTACTGATATCAGGATGTTGCGCGTCAAACGTCTGGTGGGTCAGTCGACTGAAGACGTGGCGCTCGTAAAGGATTTTCGGGCGGCGATCGGGAAAGAACCCGTTGCCGGACGTTTCTACTGCCAAAACAGCCCAGAGTTGCGCGGCACTGACTTTGGCAAGGTCCAGCGCCTGCGCCAGACCATCCTCGTCAAGGGCCGCTCCATGGCTTGTGAATTCATCGCTCATGACGGCCTCCTTGGAAAACAGGAAACGCTGATGTACCTCTTTTAGCGTAGGAGGGCCGGGTGCAGGGCTGCCGGGTTTTCGATTACCGGTCAGGCGTGCGGTTAATGACGCTCCCGGGATTTTCCTATACATTTTCCGGCCGCCCACTGCATGGTGAAACCGCTTCATGTCTCTTGCGCTCGAACGTCTAGTCGCTGGCACGCCTATCCCTTTCGCCGGGAATCGTGTCTCTGTGGTCAGCCCCGAATTGGCCGCGCGCTTTCAGCCCGGGGACCATTTGCTGGTGGAGCAGGTCAGCGGCGAATTGTTGCTGATTCCGGTGGCTGACCAGCAAGCGGCGGCCATTGCAATCGAGCGTGCCGAAGCGGCCTTCAGCGCAATGTCCGCGGTCCCCGATCAAGCCATCAGCGAGTTCTTTGATCGCTTCGCCCAACGTCTGGAAAACCCTGACTGCTGGGCCTTGATCGAAGCCGCCAACCTGGCCGACATCGAGCGGGCCAAGGCCCGCGGACGCTCCACCACGCGCCTTCTGGCTGATGAACGCATGCGCCGCGACATGATCGCCGGCCTCAGGGCCTGGCGCGATGCGTCGGCCACGCGCGGCAAAGTGGTCAGTTGCATCGAGCATGACGGCTGGAAAGTCGAGCAAGTGGTCTCGCCTTTGGGCATCGTCGCGTTCGTCTTCGAAGGCCGGCCGAACGTCTTCGCCGACGCCGCCGGCGTGTTGCGCACGGGTAACACGGCGGTGTTGCGCATTGGCAGCGATGCGTTGGGCACGGCGCAAGCCATCGTCACCCACGCGCTGAATCCGGCACTGAGCGACGCCGGGTTGCCGACTGGCGCGGTGTCGCTGGTGGAAAGCGTCAATCACGCGGCCGGTTGGGCGATGTTCGCCGACCGGCGCCTGTCGCTGGCGGTGGCCCGTGGTTCGGGTCGCGCCGTCAGTCAATTGGGCAGCATCGCCCAACAGGCCGGCACCGCCGTCAGCCTGCACGGCACCGGTGGTGCCTGGCTGATCGCGAATAAGGATGCCGATGCCCAGCGCTTTGCTGCGGTGGTGCGCAACTCGCTGGATCGCAAAGTCTGCAACACCATGAACGTCTGCCTGATTCACCGTGACCGTGTCGCCGAACTGCTGCCGCTGTTCCTGGACGCGCTGCAACAGGCCGGCACTGCACGGGGGCAGGGCTGCAAATTGCACATCGTCGAAGGCAGCGAGCAATACTTGCCGGCCGATTGGCAGACCGCCAGCGTTGAGGTTTACCGCGCCGAAGGCTATCAGACCGAAGCGTTGGCCGAACCGCTGCCCGAAGATCAGTTGGGCCGTGAATGGGAATGGGAAGAAACCCCGGAAGTCAGCCTGAAGATTGTCGATGACCTGGACAGCGCCATCGCGTTGTTTAATCGCTATAGCCCGCAGTTCACCGTGTCATTGATCAGTGAAGATGCCGAGGCTCAGGAACGCTTCTACAACGCGGTCAACGCACCCTTTGTCGGTAACGGGATTACCCGCTGGGTCGACGGACAGTACGCGCTGAACAAGCCGGAACTGGGGCTTTCGAACTGGGAGAGCGGTCGCCTGTTTGCTCGCAGCGCGATTCTCTCGGGAGATGGGGTGTTCACGATCCGCAGTCGCATGACCCAGACGGATCTGTCGGTCAAACGCTGAGCCAGAGCCGCGCCCCCGGTCAACGACCGCACTATACTTAATGTGCGTCTGTATGGGCGCGGCGAGCACTCCAAAACGAATCAGATGTCCCATAACGCTCGCCTGAGAGTCAGAGGGCTGCACAGCCAATAGACGGGCAGTGCATCTGATGACGGGAGAGAGGGTTGCACCATGAAACTTCATTCCTTTCAACATTACTCTCATGATCTGGAAAGGGGCGTTCACGACACGTGGATTACCGCCAGGGTGAAGTCAGCCCTGGCAATGGCTGAACCAAGCCTTGGCCTGCAAATCCATGTCAAAACCCACGGGGGCACGGTGGCATTGAGCGGTCGTGTCAACACCCATAAACAGTGTGAGCAGGCTGTTGCTCTGACCCGTTCGGTTCAGGGCGTCGTCGACATCGATGCCAAAGACTTGCTGACTCACGTGTTCACGCCCGGCAGTATTCCAGAACCACCCAACGCTGAAGAGGCCCCTGAGATTCGGCCACAATCGTCAACAAAGATGGACGATAAATAACCCAGTCGATCGTGTCAGTGCAGCGTTCCCGTGAGCCGGGAGCGCTGCGTCGATCGGCTCGTTACCCGTGGATACACACTTCAGGCTGCTGCTTCTATGGATCGGGCTTGAAGGGCGCAGGTGTCCGGATACTCGGCGAGCGCCACGAAACGGTGGCTGTTGGCATCCAGGGCGTCAACCGAACCGGTCTCGATGTCGTAAACCCAACCATGCAAATTCAACAGGCCTTTCTCCTGAGCCAGGCGCACGCTCGGATGCGTCTGGATATTGGCCAGTTGCGCGATGACATTTTCCCGAACCATTGAACTCACCTTCGCCGCGTCATTGGCGTGAGGGCGGGATTCGTTGATGACTTTCGCTGACTCGGCGTGTTGCAACCAGCCGCTGACGGCGGGCAGGTGGTCCATGCATGTGCACTTCGCTACGGCGGTCATGGCGCCGCAGTCCGAGTGCCCGCAGATCACAATGTCAGTGACGCCGAGCACTGCCACCGCATATTCGACTGTGGCCGACACACCGCCGGGATGCGGACTGTAAGAGGGCACGATATTGCCGGCGTTGCGGATCACAAACAGTTCACCGGGTTCTTGTTGGGTCAGCAGTTCCGGCACGACACGGCTGTCGGAACAGGTGATAAACAACGTGCCCGGATGCTGGGTGGTCGCCAGGTGTTTGAACAGGTCGGTGCGTTGCGGAAAGGCGTCTTTCTGGAACTTCAAAAAACCTTCGATGAGCGCTTTCATGGCGATGTCCTCATGCGTGAGACGAATGATTATTTTGTAGCAGCTGTCGAGCCTGCGAGGCTGCGTTCGGCTGCGCAGCAGTCGCCTGGATCTGCGAGGACTTCGGTCGAGCGCGACCCCGGCTCGAACGCAGCCTCGCAGGCTCGGCAGCTGCTACGGATTTGGCGTGATGCAGAGCCAGCATCCACTTAGAAAGGACGCAGCGGCAGGAATTTGCCATCGAGGGTGATCACCGCGCGGGAGCCGCCTTCCGGGTCTTCGACTTTCTTCATGTCGAGCTTGAAGTTGATCGCACTGATGATGCCGTCGCCGAATTGCTCATGAACCAGGGCTTTCAAGGTGGTGCCGTAAATCTGGATCATTTCGTAGAAGCGGTAGATGGTCGGGTCGGTCGGGACACCCGAGAGGCTGCCGCGCAACGGGATGATCTGCAGGCGGGCCACGGTCTCGGCATCCAGGTCCAGTTTCTCGCCAATCACTTTGGCGGCGCTTTCCGGCAGCGGGTGCTGACCGAGCAGGGCAGCGGTGACGTAGGCCAGACCGAGGCCGGTGCCGTCGGTCAAGTCCTGCCAGGACAGATTTTTGCGCGCTTTTGCATCGAGGATCGACGTGGTCAGCGCCAGGCTTGGGTCGTTGTAGGCGTGGGACTGCTGCATGGTGTTTCTCCTGTCGGAAGTGATGTTGCTTGGGTGTGGGGCAATCTTCTGCTGATCGATCCATAGCGTCCAAGACCGATATACAATGCAGCGCATAAGCACAGCCTATAGATGGGGATTGCAATGCTGCTCCGACACCTTCGTTATTTGCTGGCGGTTGCCGACCACGGCGGTTTCACCCGCGCCGCCGAGGCGCTTCACGTCTCGCAGCCGACCCTGTCCCAACAGATCCGGCAACTTGAAGAAACCCTGGGCGTGAGCTTGTTCGACCGAACCTCGCGCACGGTGAAACCCACTGATGCGGGAGAGGCCTACATCGAATGCGCTCGTCGGGTGCTGGTGGAACTGGAGGCGGGCAAACGTGCGTTGCATGACGTGAAGGACTTGTCCCGCGGCACCTTGCGGCTGGCCATGACCCCAACGTTCATGGCGTACCTGGTGGGGCCGCTGGTGCGCGATTACGTGGCGCGGTTTCCGAACATCCATCTACAGATTTTCGAGCTGTCGATGGATGACATCGAGGCCGGGCTGGTGGATGACTCACTGGACATCGCCATCGCCTTTACCCAGGTCAGAAATCCCGACATCGAGTCGATCCCGGCGTTTACCGAGACATTGGGTGTCATGGTGGGGCGCGATCACCCGTTATACGAAAGCCAGGTCGCGTTGTCCGCGCAAGAGGTCGCGCAACTGGAATTTGCGCTGCTGGCCCCGGACTTCGTTACCCGCACCCGCATCGATGAGTACTTTGCCCAGGAGCAGATCACGCCGAAGGTGGTGATCGAGGTCAACTCGGTGAGCACCTTGCTGGAAGTCATTCGGCACACGGCCATCGCCACCATCCTTCCGGAGCCTATCGCCACCTCGGATCGCGCATTGCGCAAAATCCCGTTGTTGGGGGAGGCGCCGAAAAGAGGGGCCGCGCTGCTTCGACGTAAAAACAACTATCACAGTGCGGCGTCGGTGGCGTTTATGGAACTGGTGTTGGGTGCGGCTGCAGGTGAGTCGACGACGTCAGTCTTCTATTAATTGGCACACACCATTGGGCGCCTTGCCCGTGGAGGACACCGTGACCGAGTCGTCATCGGTGAGGAGGATCGAGATTACGACGCCCGAACCCTTGGCTTCGAAACGGCGATCGTCAATGGCTTTGGTCTCGGCTTCCTTGCTGTTGATCAACACCGGTCCGTCCTGATCCGCGTGGACGACGATTTTGCCGGGGCAGTCCGCATCGAACAACGGAACGCCGGTGATGCTGTTTGCATGGGCAGCACTGGCCATTACGAGCAACAGCAAGCCTGTCAGTTGTATGTTCATCGCAAACCTCCAATGATCCAGTGCACACGGTTAACAATAGCGTTGTTTGGTGCGCACGAGACAAACAAAAAGGCCCCGCTCGATATGACGAGCGGGGCCTTTTTATGTGCGCCCAGCATGGGCGCAATCTTGTGGGTGAAAGTCCCGCCGTAAGCTGACCACAGCGAACGAAGTGAAGCGCAACTGCATGAGGGCGACCGAGTGTGGGGAGGAAGCGTGGATCGAAGCCATGAGCCGATGTACAAGAACCGGATAGAAGGCGAAGCCGATCAGGGCGAGCGGGCATAAAACCGCGAAGCTCTTGTGGTCAAGGATCAGGTTGCGTAAATCCGGCGGTTGTGTGGTGAAGGATTGCGTTCTTACCTGGGGAGATCTCGCCTTGTGCCTGAAAGGGCGACGGTGCAAGCCGGAGCGAGAAGTCAGCAGAGGCCGTAGTAGTCTTTTTTTTTTTTTTGACGAAGGGCCGAACGAGAGAAAGCGTTATAGGCCATGTTGATGCGAACGACCGGAAGTCAGATGCCTGCCAAACGCGGGGCGGATGTGAGGACGCGAGCGGTGAAACCGTGAGAAGCCCCATCAGCGACGAGGTCAATCGCCCGCAAGATGAATCCGACAACGCAGGGCAAGGGCTGCTGGATCGGGCCTTTGCGAGAGAAAACCTGAAGCGGGCATGGAAGCGGGTCAAGGCCAACAAGGGAGCAGCGGGCGTCGATGGTCTGGATATTGAACAGACCGCCGAACATCTACTGAGCCAGTGGGCGGCGATTCGCGAACAGCTTCTTTCAGGCGTCTACCGGCCCAGCCCGGTACGACGTGTGGTCATCCCCAAACCTGACGGCGGTCAGCGCGAGTTGGGAATTCCAACGGTCACCGATCGCTTGATCCAACAAGCGTTGCTGCAAGTCTTGCAACCAGAACTCGATCCGACTTTCAGTGAACACAGCTACGGCTTTCGCCCGGGACGTTGCGCGCAGGATGCTGTTTTGGCGGCTCAGCGCCATGTGTCTTCAGGGCGAAGAGTGGTGGTGGATGTTGATCTGGAGAAGTTCTTCGACCGGGTCGATCACGATATTTTGATTGATCGTTTACGCAAGCGGATTGCGGATCGGGCGGTTATCCGGCTGATTCGGGCGTATCTGGATGCGGGAACGCAGATCAATGGCGTAGTCGAGAAAAGCCGCTGCGGGGCGCCGCAAGGCGGCCCGCTGTCGCCGTTGCTGGCGAACGTGCTGCTGGACGAAGTGGATCGGGAACTTGAACGTCGAGGTCATTGCTTCGTGCGCTATGCCGACGATGCGAATGTGTATGTTCGCAGCAAGAAGGCCGGGCAGCGAGTGATGGCCTTGCTCAAGCGTCTGTATGAAAAGCTGCACTTGAGCGTCAACGAGAGCAAGAGTGCGGTGGCGAGTGTATTTGGTCGCAAGTTTCTGGGGTACGCGTTCTGGGCTTCTCCACAAGGCGTCAAAAGGACAGTAGCGGTCAAAGCGCGTCAGCGCTTCAAACAGTGCATCCGCTGGTTTACCCGGCGCTCAGGTGGCCGCAGCTTGCAACAAGTTGTCGACCGATTAAGGCCCTACATGCTTGGCTGGAAGGGATATTTCGGCTTGTCGCAAACTCCCAGAATCTGGCGAGAGTTAGATGAATGGATACGACACCGACTACGAGCAATCCAGCTCAAGCAATGGCGGCGTAGTTCAACGATCTATCGAGAGCTGCGCAGGTTGGGTGCAAGTGAGGCTACTGCTCGCAAAGTGGCGGGAAGCTCTCGCTGCTGGTGGCGCAATAGCGCTCTTGAACTCAACCGAGTGCTCGATATAGCGTGGTTCGACAGAACGGGTTTACCGCGTCTCTCCTGACCTCAATCTCTCGAACCGCCCGGTGCGGACCCGCATGCCGGGTGGTGTGGCAGGGGAACGGCCTATGAAGGCCGTCCCCTATGCCGATGGATGGGGTGTGGAGGTATCAGGAGAACCGGTCAATCACCCGAACTTCGTTCTGGTTCTGCATCGAGGCCCACGCCTGTTTCAGCGTCTGCAGCACATTACCGATGAAGTCCTTGTCAGCCGCGGCTTTCTTGCCGACATAGCCTTGGCCGCGACGGTACATCTTCAGTCGGGCGAGCAGGTTCTGGTTGTTCTTGTCGAACTCCGCTTCATCAGCGTGCATCGACAGGCAGTCGATATGCACCTGGCCCGACTTGCTGATCCACAGAATATGGCTGTCATGGCTGTCTTTTTGCGCAGCGAACAGATGAGCCAGTTCATCGATAGTGGGTTGATTGTTCAGATTCATAGTAAGCCCCTTGACCATTTGGTGATCTTTCAAAGTTGATTCGCTAATACAGGTAGCCCATGGGTTAGTTGATCCCTGGCACCGAAACCAGGACGTCAGCGGTCGGCCGCCAAATTGACGGGGTCCCGCGTCTGTTGCATGTAGTCGTGTTGAATAACTGCTACGCAATAGCGTCACAACGAGGAGAAGCAGCGAAAACCTTCTGGCCACTGCCGACGTTTTCAGGGTCGGCCACAAGCTTCATGAGGATTGATCGCCAGCGCTTCTCGTCCTTGTACTGGACGTTCAGGCCAGGTCAGCTTCTTCAATCTGCCTTGTGGGCAGCGTGTATCCGGGAAAAACAGCTCGGCGGTCAGACGAGCTTGCTCAAACGTGTTGCCTGTACTCCCGATCGGGGAGATGTCTGCATCATGCAAGGGCAAATCGGAGGCGTCAACGGTTTTGTAGTGATTATTTTTAGTCACTACATATTGTCGGACAAAGTCGTTTGGAATTAAAAAGCGGGATCGGAAGGCGCCAGTCAGGACGCTGGCAGCGATGTCCGGAATCGGTAAACGGTGCAGGGATAACCGTCTACCGGCAGTTGATGCAGGGTGAACTCGCCATGGGTGAGATCAGCTATGGCCCGTGCCCAGAACCGCCGCGCAGGCGGGTTCGCGTCGAGGTGGAAAATTTGCCATTGACCGGGGAACCGGCTCAAGAGGGTGGAAACGACAAACTTCGCGACGCCTTGGCCACGAAAGCGTCGACTGACAAAGAAGTAGCCGATGTTGTACTCGGCGCCGTGAAGATGGGTTTCATCATCCACGGTCACGAAACCGGCCAATTCTCCGTCGACCTTGATCAGAAACGGCCTGGTTGCGGGTTTTTGCCAGTAACCCGGTTTGGGCTGGGCGTTGAAGAAACCGTGCTCGCCGAGCTTCAGTGGCAGCCACTCGCTGAAGTCATACATGTAGAACTGCATCAGGTTTTCAATCGTTTCCAGTTCGTCGCGCTGGGCGGCGTGCAGTTCTATCAAGGGCATGCTGGTTGGCTCCTGATGCGCTAGTCCGTCGTGGCGCTGGTGCGCTGCAGATAATTATGGTCGATGCTTTTCCAGAAAGTGGCCCGCCCGAACTGCCCTCACGCCTTGCTCGCCGGTTTTGCCGCGCGTTTGGTGCCTGCCGAGGGTTTGCGTTTGGCGGGCTTGCGTTTGTTTTTCCACGGTGTGGCACCGCGCCCGGCGGGGCTTGCCGGTCCGCTGATGGTCAGGCTCAGGCCGGCGCAACGGGCGACCTGTTTGCTCATCCACGCGGCCTGCTTGGTGACGAATTCTTCCAGGCTCATCTCGCCGCTCTGCACCATGTCCAGCGCCTGCTCCCAAATCGCCGTGGTCCCAGGGTCGGCGATGGCACGCGGCACGGCATCGATCAGGCTGAACGCGGCCGGGGTGGCGGCGAGGGCCTTGCCGTTCTTGATCAGATAACCACGGTCGAGCAGACCCTGGATGATCGAGGCGCGGGTTGCTTCAGTGCCGATTCCGGTGGTGTCCTTGAGTTTCTGCTTGAGCAGGGGATCTTCCACCAGTTTGGCGACGTTCTTCATCGCCTTGATCAGATCGCCTTCGGTGAACGGTTTGGGCGGTTGGGTCCAGAGGTCCTTGAGCTTGACGTCGGCCACTGCGCAGTCACGCCCTTCGGCCAAGGCCGGCAGTGTTTGCGGCGCCGGTGCTTCGCGGCCCTTGGCCGGGGCAAGGGCCTCGGGCAGGGCGCGCTTCCAGCCGGGTTCGACGATCTGCTTGCCGACGGCACGCAAGGCTTCACCGGCGCAGTCGAAGTCGGCCTGGGTCCGGTCGTATTCATGGTTGGGCAGAAACTGCGCCAGGTAACGCGCGCGGATCAGGGTGTAGACCGCCCGTTGCTTACCCGCCAGTCGCTCGAGGTTTTTCGCCGCAGCCGTGGGGATGATGCCGTGGTGAGCGCTGACCTTGGCGTCGTTCCAGGCCCGTGAGCGGCGCTGAGGCTCCAGGAAATCGTTCAAGGCGTTCAACGCCGGATCAGCCTGCCTCAGCGCGGCCAGAATGCCCGGTGCTTCGCTGTGCTGACTCACGGGCAGGTAACCGCAGTCACTGCGGGGATAGGTGATGACTTTGTGGGTTTCGTACAGGGCCTGGGCGATGTCGAGGGTTTCCTGGGCACCAAGCCCGAGCTTCTTCGAGCAGACTTCCTGCAAAGTGCCCAGGTCGAAGGGCAGGGGTGCCACTTCGCGCATTCGCTCGGTGCGCAGTTTGATCACCCGGGCACTCGCCGCGCTGCCAATCGCCGCCGCTGCGTTGCGCGCCAGTGCCTGATTCAGGCAGCGGTCCTGATCGTCGCAAACCTCGGAGGCCGCACGCCACTGGGCGGTGAACGCGGTGTCGTCGTGCAGCAGTTGCACATCGATGGCCCAATAGGCGACCGGCACGAAATCGGCGATGCTGCGGTCGCGATCCACCACCAGGCGCAGGGTTGGCGTTTGCACCCGACCGACCGGCAATACGCCCTGGTAACCGGACTGACGCCCCAACAGCGTGAACAGCCGGCTCATGTTCATCCCGATCAGCCAGTCGGCCCGCGAGCGCCCGAGTGCCGAATGGTAAAGGCTAAAGGTCTCGGCCCCCGGCTTCAGGGCTGCCAGTGCCTTGCGGATCGACGCATCGTCCAGCGCCGACAGCCATAGCCGCTGGATCGGCCCGCGATAGCGGCAATGCTCCACCAGTTCCCGGGCAATCATCTCGCCCTCACGGTCGGCGTCGGTGGCGATCACCAGTTCCGTGGCCTCGCCGAGCAGCCGTTTGACCGCTTTGTACTGGCCGGCCGTGCGCGGTTTGACGGTCATCTTCCACTTCTCTGGAATGATCGGCAGATCCGCCAGCACCCAGCGCTTGTAACGCGCGTCATAGGCATCCGGCGGCGCGGTTTCCAGCAGATGGCCGATGCACCAGGTCACCGTGACGTCCGTTCCCAGCCAGCAGCCGTCGCCACGACGCCTGGCGCCGAGGACGGCCGCAATGTCTTTGGCCTGGGAAGGTTTTTCACAGAGGTACAGCCGCATAACCACCATCGTTCATCAACTGTCGAGAGGCGAACAGAATGGCGGCTGATGAGCGATGGGGCAATCTTTATCTGTATGGATGTACAGTCGGTGCGTTGCGATTCATTGCGCGGACGCCTCAGTAGTTCAGGTTAACCACCGGCTGGTCCAGCTTCCCGTCGGGCTCTCGTCTGAGAATGGTCAGCAAGGCTGCGGTAATGACGTTCACATCATTGTCGAACCCGCCGTGGGAGGTGTCCGCTTTGGTACCCGCGCCGTAGTTCATTTGCGAATCGTTGAAGATATGCAGGGTTTTCGCGAACGCCTCGGGAAGCCCACGGCCTGTGGCGGCGAACCCGGCCGGAATGGTTTTTCCCCAGTAAAACTGGTTCCACTGCTCGGTCATGTTCTTGGCGGCAATGTTCCACTGCGCCACATCGGGATTGCTGAAGTCCTGGAAGTTCTTGTCCAGGCTCTTGGCCATGCCCAGCAGCGGCATGCGTTGCAGTTCTTCATAGGCACGGGAAACGAGGTACAGCAGTGACTTGTGGTACACGTCGATGACGTTGTCATCCTGTTCGCGATTGTCGGACATCATGTAAATGTGGAAGTCCTTGCGCTTGAGTCCTCCACCTTCGATGACTTTGCGGTAGGTCTGGTTGGCGAAATCGAGGGTGCAGGCCGGGGCCATCAGCGTCGACGTTTCGATGGCCAAGCCTCTGGCCGACAGCAGTTGAGCCAAGTGGCCATTGATCAAGGACCCCGCGGAATGACCGATCAGATGAAGTTCGACGTTCTTCTTGCCCATGTCGGCGACCAGTTTTTTCAGGTTCTCCGCCATTTCCACCAGCCCGCGCGGGGTAAAGCCTGCGACTGAGGCCGCTTCGGCGTTCTGCTTCATCTGGCTCCACTGATCGCCGCCGAGTTTTTTGGTGGCCAGTTCCACCGTGCGATCAAAGCCTTCCAGGGCCTTGTCCTTGAGGGTCTTCAACACATCGCTGATGCCGCCAGCCTCGGGAAACAGCCCTGAGAGGGCGTCCTTGACGATGTCGGCAAACGTCTCCAGCGCCCCGGTTCGCCAAGTGACAAACAGTGGATAGATACCGTTTTCAAGAAAATAGGGCGCCATCGCACAGATTCGATTGATGGAGTCCTGCTCGGAATTGAGCCCGCCGTGAGCAATGACGGCGATGCGCAGCACGGCGGGTTTGTTGGCCGCCGGGAGCTTGTCGTACCAGGCGCGCGGTGACTCGTAGACGATTCGCTTGACGCCCGCGCGGACGTTTTCGACATCGGTGAGGCGGGGGCCGATGCTGCCATTGTTTTCCATCACGATGGTCAGGCCATACGCCTGATCCATGGTCAACAGGGCAGGCCCTTTGCGACCGGTATCGCGGGCACCGGCGGTGAACAGCGAGAAACCTTCGCGCTTGGCGCTGGAGCTCGACAGGGCGCTGCGAAACGCGGATTGAACATCAGCCCGGGAACGTGAAGGCCGCGCGTTGTGCGATAACGCGCCGTGTTCGATCGGCACGCCGAGGGCCACAGTCCAGGCGTCGGTGCCGTTGGCCAGCCAGTCCTCGAACGTCAGGAGGGCGAAGCCCGAGAATCCCCATCCGGTTGACCAGGAATTCTGCACGATGAACCCCTGACGGGTGTACCCGATCAAGGCAAAGGCGTGACCACCCTGGCTGGTTGCCGGCCATTTGATGACGGGTAGCTGTGACATGCTCTGGAACACCGCCGGCGGACGTTTTTTGCCTTTGGGCTGCATCAGTGCCCAGCCCTGATGCACATTGGCGGAAACGTAAAGCGCACCCGCTTCGTACAGCGCCGCCATCATGGCGGTGATGTCGTCTTTCTCGACGCGGTAGTAAACCCCCAGCGGCCGGGTCACGGCGTCTGTCGCCCAATTTTCGGCGGGTGCTTCAAACGCCGGAACCGATCCGTCGGGCTTGACGGTATAGGGCCACAGTTCCTCTGCGCAGACGCCGTGCTTATGCCATCCCTTCAATGCGCCGCGACAACTGGAACCGGTGTAGTCCTCGCCTGGCCATTCGTCATAGAGTTTGGCCAGATGATAAAGCTGACGCGGGCTCGTCTTGATGGACGCCCGGTCCCGCAGCCACAACAGATAGTTGACCACCGCCGCCAGCCCGAACCCTGTGCACGCGCCTTCGTTGCCTTGGTAGAGCACCAGGCCTTTACCCAGGTATGCAGAGAGTTCGGTGGCAATGTCTTTGTCTGCGGGCCAGGAGGGCGGCAGTGACTGGACCCGTGGGGTGAAGATCCGATCACGCAGGTCGAGGCGATCGGGACGGGCGTCGAGGGTGATGATCTTTTGATCGAGCGTAAACTGTGTGGCGGGCATGGTGAGACCCTCAGGTTTCTGAGACTCAAATCCCCACGCCATGCCACGACTGCCTGTCTGGGTAGTAGGGAGGTCAACGGTCCAATTGATCGTAGACGATGTTTCACCGACTTCGAGTGTTTGCCCGCTTAAAGCGGCATCTGGTTCTACTTTTGTGGCGAGGGCGCTTGTCGGAACGCCGCACCGTTCCGTTCGGCTGCGCAGCCGTCGTGATTGCAAAATGTGGGTTATACCTGACAGTTGTGGTCTCAGGTTTTGGGGCTGCTGCGCAGCCCATCAGCATCATGAGGAACGTATTTCATGAAAAGCACCGGTCCTAGTCCTGTCATCACCATCGCAGAGCAGCCAGGCACCCTGTTGGTGAAGTTTCACGGTATTCAAGTGGCTGCATCTACACGGGCGCTGGTGCTGCTCGAGGCCAATTATCCTCCGGTGTACTACGTTCCATGGGAGGACATCGCCGAACAATATTTTGCCCGCACCGACCACACGACCTATTGCCCGTACAAGGGCGACGCCACGTATTACAGTCTGCAAATCCCGGGGCATGAGGGGGCTAACGCGGTGTGGCGCTATGAAGACCCCAAAGTGTCGGTCGATCAGATTCGCGGCTACGTGGCGTTCTATCCCGATCAAGTCACGTTTGAGATTCTCAAAAACGTCGAGTGATGGTCGCTTTCCAGGCATCAACGAAAACGCCGCGCATTGGCGCGGCGTTCAAGGACAGGTGTTCAACTCATCTAACAGCATTCACCAGCGTGGATTCATCAATCTGACCAATCGAGGTCACCCCGGTCAAGGTCATGGCGACGCGCATTTCCTTGGCGAAGATATCCAGCATATTTTCCACCCCGCGCTGACCATCGGCGGCCAGTGCATAGGCCATGGAACGCCCCAGCAATACGCCTTTTGCTCCCAACGCCAACATCCGTACGACATCAAGCCCCGAGCGGATTCCCGAGTCGACCAGCACCGTCAGATCATTGCCGATGGCTTGCATGATGGGCGGCAGTGCCTTGGTGGTGGAGAGCACGCCGTCCAGCTGCCTCCCGCCGTGGTTCGACACGACAATGCCATCCGCGCCAAAGCTGACCGCGTCTCTGGCATCCTGAGGATCGAGAATGCCTTTGATGATCATCGGGCCTTTCCAGAACTCACGAATCCACTCCAGATCGCTCCAGCTGATCGAAGGGTCGAAGTTATTGGCCAACCAGCCCATGTAGTCTTCGAGCGTGACGGCTTTGCCAAGGTACTTCGAGATATTGCCCAGGTCGTGTGGACGCCCCATGACACCGACGTTGAATGCCCAGTCGGGTTTGGTCATGGCCTGAAGCATTCGCCGCGACGCGGCAAAAGGGCCTGACATGCCCGAGTGTGCGTCCCTGTATCGGGCGCCGGGCGTGGGCATGTCCACGGTAAACACCAGGTTTCTCACACCGGCGGCCTTCGCACGCTCCAGTGCATTTTTCATGAAGCCTCGGTCTTTCAACACATACAGTTGAAACCAGATGGATTGTTCGGTTTGTGCCGAGACCTCTTCGATCGAACACACCGATACCGTTGATAGGCACAGTGGAATGCCTTTATTTTCCGCCGCTTTTACAGCCTGCACTTCACCACGGCGGGCGAACATGCCCGTCAGGCCTACCGGCGCCAATATGATTGGCATGGAAAGTGGTTGATCGAAGAGGGTGGTTTCAAGGCTCAGGGTTTCGACGTTTTTCAGAATGCGCTGACGAAGGCTGATGCCCGTCAGATCCGCGCTATTGGCCCTCAGCGTATGCTCTGCATAAGCCCCGCCATCAATGTAATCAAACAAAAAACGCGGGAGTTTGCGACGTGCTGCCTCGCGATAGTCAGATGCGGATGAAATGATCATGGTGCCTCGGTCTGTGGAATGGCGGGGCTGCCGATGTCGTCGAGCTTAACTTGTGGCGAGGGAGCTTGCTCCCGCTGGGTGGCGAAGCCACCCCAATCCAGCCAACTCGATTGTTCTGACACACCGAGGCGGCTGGATTGGGCCTGCTGCCCAGGCCAGCGGGAGCAAGCTCCCTCGCCACAGGGGATTGTGGTGAGCTCAGTTTTTATCCAGGTCCACGCTCCTGGTCTCACGCAAACAGATCATCCCGACGACCAGGCTCACCCCGGTAATCACCACCGGGTACCACAGCCCATAGAAGATGTCCCCGGTGTACACCACCAAGGCAAACGACACCGTTGGCAGGAAACCGCCGAACCAACCGTTACCAATGTGGTACGGCAGGGACATCGAGGTGTAGCGGATGCGGGTCGGGAACAGTTCGACCATCAGCGCTGCCAGCGGGCCGTAGCACATGGCGGAAATGATGATCAGCGCGACGATCAGCGCCACGATCATCGGTTTGTTGATCAACTGGATGTCGGCTTTTGATGGATACCCAGCCAGCGTCACGGCGCCTCGCAGGGCCGCTTCATCGTAACCATCGAGTTTCACCTCACCGACGCTCACCTGCACGCCACTGCCGGCCGGTGCAGCTTCGCTGTTGTAGGGAAGGCCCTGTTTCACCAGGAAGGTTTTGACCTTGTCGCAAGGGCTGTCAAATTTCGCCTTGCCCACCGGGTCGAACTGGAAGGTGCAGGTGGCCGGGTCAGCCAGCACGGTGATCGGTGCCTGACGGCTGGCCTGGTCGATGGCCGGGTTGGCGTAGTGGGCGATGGACTTGAAGATCGGGAAGTACAGTGCAGTCGCCAGCAGCAGGCCGATCATCAGCACCGGTTTGCGCCCGACCTTGTCCGACAACCAGCCAAAAAAGATAAAGAACGGTGCGCCGATAATCACGCTAACGATCAGCAGATTGTTGGCCAGCGCCGGGTCCATTTTCAGGAACTGGGTGAGGAAGAACAGCACGTAGAACTGCGCCGCGTAGAAGGTCACGGCTTGCCCGGCGTTGATGCTGAACAGGGCGATCAGTACGACTTTCAGGTTTTCCCATTTGCCGAAGGAATCGCGCAGCGGCGACTTGCAGAGCTTGCCTTCCTCTTTCATTTTCACGAACGCAGGCGACTCGTGCAGGCTCATGCGAATCCAGGTCGAGATGCCCAGCAGAATGATCGAAAACAGGAACGGAATCCGCCAGCCCCAGACTTCAAACTGGTCACCGGTGAAGTAGCGGCAACCGAGCACCACCAGCAGCGACAGCAGCAAGCCGAGGGTCGCGGTGGACTGAATCCAGCTGGTGTGGAAACCGCGTTTACCCATCGGTGCGTGTTCCGCGACATAGGTCGCAGCGCCGCCGTATTCACCGCCCAGCGCCAAGCCTTGAAGCATGCGCAGCAGCACGAGGATGATCGGCGCGGCAATGCCGATACTCGCGTAGGTCGGTAGCAACCCGACGCAGAAGGTCGCCAGGCCCATGAGGATGATGGTCGCAAGGAAGGTGTATTTACGCCCGATCATGTCCCCCAACCGGCCGAACACCAAGGCGCCGAACGGCCGCACGATGAAGCCGGCGGCGAAGGCCATCAGCGCAAAGATGAACGCCGTAGTGTCGTTGACCCCGGCGAAAAACTGTTTGCTGATCACCGCCGCGAGGGCGCCATAGAGGAAAAAGTCGTACCACTCGAAGACCGTCCCGAGCGACGAGGCGAAGATGACTTTCTGCGTCTCGCGGCTGGTGCCCGCGCTGCGTACGGCTTCCAGAGGCTGAACATGTTCTGACATATCGGTATCCCTCACAGTGATTGTTTTTTTTGTTCCACTGGTGTTGCGTAGTCCTTGTAGCGGTATTTCAACGTCCGTAAATCTAGTACGACCCCTTGTAGGAGCGAGCCTGCTCGCGAAGGCGTCGTATCAGTGCACATCAATGTTGATGGTCTACCGCTTTCGCGAGCAGGCTCGCTCCCACACGGGGAGTGATTGCAGGGGTGGTAAGCATCAGTTGTGCTGCCTTTTCGGCAATCATCAGCGTAGGCGAACAGGTGTTGCCCGAGGTGATGCGCGGCATGATCGAGGCGTCGGCGATGCGCAGGCCGGGGATGCCGTGAACACGCAGGTCGGCATCGACCACTGCGTCCGCGTCGTTACCCATGCGACAGGTGCCGACTGGATGGAAGATGGTGGTGCCGATGCGGGCGGCGGCTTCGTGCAATTGTTCTTCGCTCTGCAAGCTGTCACCGGGCAAGTACTCGACCGGTTTGAACGCTTGCAGGGCCGGTGCGGCGACGATGCGCCGGGTCAGGCGAATGGCATCCGCTGCCACCCGCAAGTCCTCCGGATGGCTCAAGTAATTGGGCTGAATCAGCGGTGCTTCCTTAGGATCGGTGGAGCGAATCTCGATGCGACCACGGCTTTGCGGACGCAGATCGCACACCGACGCCGTGAAGGCGGGGAAGGCATGCAGCGGCTCACCGAAACGCTCCAGCGACAGCGGTTGAACGTGGTACTCGAGATTCGCCGACGTCTGCTCCGGTCCTGAGCGGGCGAAGGCCCCGAGTTGGCTCGGCGCCATGGACAGCGGGCCGCTGCGGTCATACAGGTAGCGCAGGCCCATGCCCATTTTTCCCCACAGGCTGCCGGCAATTTGATTCAGCGTGCGGGCGTTTTCCAGTTTGTAGATCAGGCGCAGTTGCAGGTGATCCTGCAGATTGCCCCCCACGCCGGGCAGTTCATGGGCAACGCCAATCCCCAATCGTTGCAGCAGCGGGCGAGGGCCGATCCCGGAACGTTGCAGGATGCTCGGTGAGCCGACGGAACCGGCGCACAGCACGATCTCCTTGCGCGCTTTAAAGGTTTTCGCCTGACCCTGCCAACGCGTGCTGACTGCTGACGCACGGCCGTTTTCCAGCAGCACGCGATCCACTTCGACGTCGGTCAGCACGGTGAGATTGGGGCGGTTGCGGATCGGTTTGAGAAACGCCTTGGCCGCGTTCCAGCGAATCCCGGCCTTCTGGTTGACCTGGAAGTAGCCGCAGCCTTCGTTGTCGCCCTGGTTGAAGTCATCGATGCTGGCGATGCCGCTTTGCTCGGCGGCGCTGCGGAAGGCATCCAGAATCGGCCACGACAGACGCTGGCGTTCGATTCGCCATTCACCGGCGGCGCCGTGAAACTCCGAGTCGCCGGCAAAGTGGTTTTCGCTCTTTTTGAACAATGGCAGGACGTCTTGCCAGCTCCAGCCGGGATTGCCCTGAGCCGCCCAGCCGTCATAGTCGCCGGCCTGGCCGCGCATGTAGATCATGCCGTTGATCGAGGAACAGCCGCCGAGCACCTTGCCACGCGGGTAACTCAGGGCGCGGCCTTGCAGGCCGGGTTGCGCTTCGGTCTTGAAGCACCAGTCGGTGCGCGGATTGCCGATGCAGAACAGGTAACCCACGGGGATGTGAATCCACGCATAGTTATCGCGGCCGCCGGCTTCGAGCAGCAACACGCGATGTTGCGGGTCGGCCGACAACCGATTGGCCAGCAAACAACCGGCCGGGCCGGCCCCGACCACGATGTAGTCGTATTCATCCAGGGAAGTCTGCATCCGTGACCTCATGTTGTTGTTCTTGTTGTCGGTCATCCTAGTTGTTAGCTTTCGTCAAAAGAATGTTAGTTTTTGCGCAGCCGCTGTGCGTTTTTAAACAGCGCCTCAAACAGCGTAGACACAAGGACGATTCATGTTCGACTGGAATGACCTGCGGTTTTTTCTCGAGTTGCAGCGTAGCGGGCGTCTGCTCACCGCTGCCCGCCGTTTGAACACCACCCACGCCACCGTGGCCCGGCATATCGAGGCCATCGAAAAGAGCCTGGGCACTGCTCTGTTTGTCCAGCATGCGCAGGGATATGAACTGACGCCGGCAGGCGAAGCACTGCTCAAACACGCCGAAGCCATGGAAAACGTCGCGCTGCTGGCGCAGGAAGAAATCACTCAGTCCACGGCACCGCTGGGCAAGATCCGCGTCGGCGTGACCGAAGGGTTGGGCATCATGTTCCTCGCCAGCCGCATGAACGGCCTGTTCGAACGTTATCCGGGGCTGGAAGTGGAACTGGTGGCGGTGCCGCGTTTCGTCAGCATCCTCAACCGCGAAGCCGAGATCAGCATCCACCTGGAGCGCCCGGCCGCCGACATGCTGGTCACGCGCAAACTGACTGACTATCGATTGGCGCTGTACGCCAGCCAGGACTACCTCGACCGTTCGCCACCACTGCGCAGCCGCGAAGACCTCGGTCGTCACGCGTGGATTGGCTACGTCGACGACTTGCTGTTCAGCCAGGAACTGATGTTCCTCAATAGCTTCTGCCGCAATCCCCAAGTGGTCTTCCACAGCACCAGCGTCATCGCCCAGCAACAAGCCGCGCGTTCCGGGCTGGGGATCGCAGTGCTGCCGTGTTACATGGCCAGCGCTGATCCAGACCTTGTGCCGTTGTTGCCGGATGAGAGCATCCAGCGCAGCTACTGGATCAGTACGCGGCGGGAGTTGCACAAATCGGTGCGGCTGCGGGTGTTGTGGGATTACGTGGTGGAGTTGTGTGAGCGCGAACAGGCGTTGTTGCTGGGATAGCGTTTGGCAGCCCAATCCATCGTCACAGGTTCAGTGACTCATTTTTTCTTGATGTTTGGACGACTTCAACGGATGCAATACATGAAAAAGGCTGTTGTTTTACTGGTGCTCACGGCCCTCATTGCAGGATGCCAAACCACCCCGCCCAGTCCTCAGGACGACTTTCAAGCCGGCCTCCGTTGCAGGCTTCTTATGGATAAAAAACCCATCACCCCGGAGCAGGTCGAAAACATCCGCGAATCCAGCGAGAGCGGCAACCTCCTGTGCAAACTCGTGCTCGGCTTTCTGTATGAAACTGGCCATGGCGTGCCGCAGGATGTACATAAAGCCAAGACCCTCTATCAGTCCGTGGCCGTCGGGAAGGCAGCAGGCTATGAGCAACTCGCTCGCATGGCGGAAGAGGGCATCGGCCAGGCGCCCAACTTTGTTGAGGCCAGGCAGTTTTATCAGTTGGCCGTCACCGCACCCGGAAATCTGCGCAGTGAGGCCAAGTTGGCCCAGTTCATGGAGGACGGCAGAGGTGGTCCGCAGGATCTCAAAGGGGCGCTGGCGCATTACCTGAACGCTGCCAAGTACGTCGACGATGCTCCATGGCAAGGCGTACAACGGCTACGCGACGAAGGCTCGACCCTGACGGCCGAACAGGAAAAGCACTACAACGAAATATGGGTCGCTAGCCTCGATAGCAGCCTCACCAGAAAGGCACTGGACGTTCAGCAAGCCCTGGCGACGCAGATCAAGTCAGGCGCTGCCGGCAAACCGGTCACGCTACAACTGGTAGGCAGCCCTGGTTCGGTTGTGCCTCAAATCTCAGTGCTGGAAAGCTCGGGGAATAGCGCCATTGACCAAGCGGTGTTGAAAGCCATGAGCGACTACCGATTCTTCGACGAGCCAATATTGCCAGCAGGTCAGAAGACTTGGCAGGCGACTGTCAGCGTCGAGACAGAGTTGAAATGACAGGCTCCAGAGAACACGGCTGAGCCGGCCGCAATGACGAGCGGGTCGCGTGAGGGCCGAGCAGGGTGGTTGTCGGGATAACGCTTGGCGTCCACTCTATGGCATGACGACAAGGAGCGTTATCCGACACTCCGTCGCGATAAAGGGAGCTTGCAGCATGACCGACGATACAAAAACGAAAGGCCCGGCGTCGTACTTCCCGTCAATCGAGAAAAAATACGGGCAGCCAATCAGCCACTGGCTGGATCTGCTCGGAACAGTGAGCGCAAAGAAGCACATGGAAATGGTGGCCTGGCTGAAGACTGAGCATGGTATGGGGCATGGCCATGCCAATGCTTTGGTTGCGCATTATTTAGCGAGCGCTAAAACGTGAGCCACCTGTAAACGGCTTGCAACGTGGCATGGCAATGACACGGATGCTGGATGTGCCGCCGTCTTCGTCGGAACGCCGCCCGGAGCAAGCTCGCTCCCACATTTGTTCGGTGTCGTTCGCGAGAGTTGTGGTCGATACAGGCGCTTGTGGGAGCGAGCTTGCTCCGGGCGGCGTTCCGACGATGGTGTCAGATCTGGCACACCGCATTCAGGTGAGGGTTTTTCGCTCGATTTTTGATGCGGATAAACATGTTTCTGGGCGCGCGTTTAAAGACACTCGGTGTTACGTCCTAACGGCTACAGCGCCTTGCGTCGTTACCTACACGTGCGCCAGAATCCGCCGGCTTGTGCGTCTAGGGGGCCGTCGGTAACTTAATTCCTGTCACTGCTCATCAGTGATCGGGTCTGCAAGCCCGCCGGAATACCAGTCGCATAGCCCTGCCAAAGGACGCTCGTTTATGTCCGCGAAATGGCGGCTTTGTGCGGGAGACCTTCGGTCTGCCGGGTTCCTGGTTTCCCGGTCTTGCAGACCCGCACATAGCTGCCACCCATCATCTGCAAGTGATGCTGGTAGCTCCTAGTGAACAATCAGGAGTTTCATCATGATCAAACCAACACCCAATCCACCGGAAACCGATCCGGCATCCCCGTACGAACCCGATTCAAAGAAGCTCAACGAGGCCGCCGAACGGGCACTCGACTTCCACTTCCCCTCGAATGCCGATATCAAAGCCACCGCGCGTACACCCAGCACCCTGTTTTCCGTGGCCCCAGAGGCTACGACCGAAACCCTGATGGTTTTTTTGGTCGAAACGCTTGCCTCGGTCGATGTGATGGTCCGTCAGTTGGTGGATCATCTGGAAGGTGGGTCGCGCTACGCACTGCTGGGCATTTCAAACAGCATCATGGTGGCGGAAATCACTGCGAATCGGGTTCTGGATCATATTGATACGCCTTAACAGGTGTTGCCTTAAAAGATCGTCCGAACGCGGCCCGAACCTTCGGCAGCTCCTACAGGGGATCGTGTAAACCTGTAGGAGCTGCCGAAGGTTCGGGCCGCGTTCGGACGATCTTTTGGGGCCGCTTCGCAGCCCAGCGGGAGCAAGCTCCCTCGCCACAGATTGTTTAGCGGCCTTTTGCCCTTGATGGGCGTGGCCTGCCGCTAGGGGAGGATTTCGAATGCGGTACTGGCCAGGCGCTCGCCGTTCACCAGAATGTGCACGGCGTGCTGACCGGCGTAATGCCGGCGGGTGGTGAGTTCCTTGATCTGCTGGCTACGGGCGATGGATTCGGTCGCCTTGCCAGGAAGTGTCAGCGCCTTGAGCTTGAACACTTTCGCCGACGTGCTGCCGTTAGCTTTCACGTAATCGATTGCGTAGTCGATCACCAGTCGTTGACTGTCCTGGACCGTGGATTTCACGGCGAAGGACAGGGTGATTTTTTCCCCCAGGCGAATCACTGCCGGTTGCACCTGCGCACCGATGATCTCGACCTCAGGCTTGCCGCCTGCGCCAATGATCGCCAACGCGCGTTGGTTACCTTGTTTGATCAGGCTGCGCAGGGCGTGTTTGGTGATCCATGCGGTGTGTTTGTTGTCCAGCGACCAGCCTTCGATCAGGTCCAGCACCCATTCGGGATGATCCTTGGTGACGTCGTTGAGGTGGTTGGCCACGGACTTGCGCACGTAGAGGCTGTCGTCAGCCTTGAGGTTGTCGAGGATCGAAGCCGCCAATGTTGGGTCAGCCTGAATCTGTTCCAGTCGAAACGACCATGGCAGGCGCGGTCGGCTGCCTTCGCTGGCCAGGCGGCGGACGTGTTCGTTTTCGTCCAGGGACCAATCGTGCATGACCGCCAGTGAGCGTTCGATGTCGCTGCGCAGGAAATAGCGGATCGCGAACTCCGATGAACCGAACGCGGTGAAGTATTTCAGCGCGTCCATGGACTGCTCGAAGGCATGTCCGCCATACGTCGCGACGTAATGCGGTAATGAAATGCTGACGAAGCCGCTGTTCAGCCGCGGAGCGAGGGCGCGCAGCACCTCAAGTGTCTCTTCATAACTCAACGGCAGCACCGCGTGCAGGCACTCGCTGACCCGGGCCATTCGCTGCATTTTTGATAAATCGGCTAGCCCGTCGTTGGCCTGCTTCAGGAAGGCCTTGGCGTTGAACGCGGGGTAGACCGCGGTCATCTCGGTGGCGATGTGCTGGAGGCGGTCGGCGTTGAAGATTTCTTTCAGGGCGGGGGCGGGTTGGTTGGTGTTGGTCATGGGATGGGTTTGCTCGAATGATTGTGTGTCAGTTAGATCCATCCCCTCACCCCAGCCCTCTCCCACGGGGGAGAGGGGGAAAGGGAGCCGATCTCCATTGCTTTCAAATCTTGAGTTCGACTCGATATCTCAGGTCGATGTAGCTCTTAAGAACCACTCGGTCAGTCCCCTCGCCCCCTGGGGAGAGGGTTAGGGTGAGGGGGGGCTCTCAAGCCTTACCCGATTCCTGCTCCTCCAACTGATCCGACTCAAACAGCCTCGCCAGTTCCGCCCGGGCTTCCTGCGCGGTCTGCAATACCTTCGCCGCATCGTCATAAATCGCATGCTGGGCTTCCAGCACCTGCTCGTCGTGATGCTTGAAACGCTTGATCCGCGCATCGGCCTGGGCCTGGGTCAGCCCCAGGCCGACCAACGTGCGCCGGCTCATTTCCAGACTCGAATAATAGGTTTCCCGAATGGCCTCGGCGCCAAGGTCCACCAGGCGATGCACATGCTGACGGTTACGCGCCCGGGCGATGATTTTGATGTGCGGATAGAGTTTGTGCACGATTTCGGCGGTCTTGATGTTGGTGTCCGGGTCGTCGGTGGCAATGACAAAGTATTCCGCCTGCTCGACCTTGGCTGCGCTGAGGATCTCCGGGCGCATCGGGTCGCCGTAGAACACCGGCACACCGCCGAAGCTGCGCGACAGTTCGATGGTTTCCACCGAGGTGTCGAGGGCGACGAACTTGATGTTTTGCGCGCGCAAAATCCGCGCGACGATCTGCCCCATACGGCCCATGCCGGCGATCACCACGCGCGGTGTGTCGGTATCAATCTCGCGGAATTTCTCCGGCACCACCACCGGTTGAACCCTGGGGCTGACCAGTCGCGCGCACACCAGCAACAGCAGCGGTGTCACCGCCATCGACAAGGTGATGGTCAGCACCAGCAAGTCGTACAGGCGCGGCTCGAACAGCCCCTGGTCGCGGCCGATCTTGAACACCACAAACGCAAATTCACCACCGGCCGCGAGCACGATGCCGAGGCGAATGGCACTGACCTTGCCCAAGCCACCCGCCAGCCGACCGACGACAAACAGCAGCGGCAATTTGATTGCGATCAGCAATAGCGTCAGCCCCAGCACCGTGATCGGCGCGCTCAGAAGCAGACTCAGATTGGCGCCCATGCCGACACTGATGAAAAACAGCCCCAGCAGCAATCCCTTGAACGGTTCGATTTGCGCTTCCAGTTCGTGACGGTATTCGGAGTCCGCCAGCAGCAACCCGGCGAGGAACGCCCCCAGCGCCATGGACACGCCGACCAGGTCCATCAGCCACGCCGTGCCAATCACCACCAGCAACGCGGTGGCGGTGGAGACTTCCGGCAAACCGGTCTTGGCCACTACCCGGAACACCGGTCGCAGCAGATACCGCCCACCGATCACCACCACCGCGATGCTGCCCAGCACGCGCAAGCCGTGATTGAGGCCTTCGCCAGCGCTGCTGGTGTGATCGCCGCCCGCCAATAATGGCACCATGGCGATCAACGGGATGGCGGCGATGTCCTGGAACAACAGAATCGCGAACGCCAATCGCCCGTGGGGGCTGGTCAGTTCCTTGCGTTCGGCCAGGCTTTGCAAACCGAACGCGGTGGACGATAGCGCCAGGCCCAAGCCCAACACGATCGCGCTGTTCAACGGCTGGCCAAAGACGACCAACGCCAGCACACCAATCACCGAGCCCGTCAGCAACACCTGCGCCAGGCCGACGCCGAACACCGATTTGCGCATCACCCACAAACGTCGTGGCGACAGTTCAAGACCAATGATGAACAGCAGCAACACCACCCCGAGTTCGGAAATGTGGCTGACGCTTTGCGGATTGCCGATCAGGCCCAGCACCGACGGCCCGATGATCACCCCGGCAAACAGATAACCCAGCACTGCCCCCAGTTGCAGGCGCTTGGCCAAGGGAACGGTGAGCACCGCCGCGAACAGAAACACGACAGCGGCTTGCAACAGGTTGCCTTCATGGGGCATGACAAAAACTCCATTAACTCGGTACGGCGGGGGCGACAAGGATAAAGGGTGATGCTTCATGCGTCAGCCTGAACATAAAGTCTTGTTGACTGACACACCGCCATCGCGAGCAGGCTCGCTCCCACAATGGATCTGCGGTGGACACAGTATCTCTGCACGCCACGAACAAATGTGGGAGCGAGCCTGCTCGCGAAGGCGGCCTTGCAGGCGACATAGATTTGCATTAATTGGTTACATTCATAGGATAAGCTGATCAATCTGCCCCGTTCCTGAGTACACACCATGGCCATCAACTTCGACCTTAACGACTTGCAAGCCTTTCGCGCCGTGGTGGAGCAGGGCAGCTTTCGCAAGGCGGCCGACACGGTGCGCATTTCCCAGCCGGCGCTGAGCCGGCGTATCGAAAAGCTTGAAGACGCCCTCGGTGTGAGGTTGTTCGAGCGCACCACACGCAAGGTCAGCCTGACCCAGGCCGGACGCGGTTTTATGCCGAGTGTCGAGCGTCTGCTGGACGACCTGGACGTGGCGCTACTGGGCATCAGCGAAGTCGCCTCGACCCGCCTCGGTCATGTCACCGTGGCCTGCGTGCCTTCAGCGGCTTACTACTTCATGCCGCGAGTGATCGCCCATTACCACCGGCAGTTTCCACGGATCAAGGTCAAGGTCCTCGACTCCAGCGCCCACGAAGTGCTCAGTGCGGTGGTCAACGGCGAGGCGGATTTCGGCCTGAGTTTCATGGGCACCCTGGAGGCGGAAGTGGAGTTCGAGCCGCTGGTACAGGAAGGTTATGTGGTGGCGTGCCGGCGCGATCATCCGTTGGCCGGGCGCAGCAGCGTGACGTGGGATGAGTTTTATCAGCAGGATTACATCTCGCTGGACAAGACCTCGGGCAATCGCTTTCTGCTGGATCAAGCGCTCACGGGCATCGTGCCGCAGCGGCCGAGCATCTGCGAAACCCGGCATGTGACGACGATGATTGGTTTGGTCGAAGCGGGGTTGGGCGTGGCAGCGGTGCCGTTGATGGCGATGCCGGCGGCGGATCACCCGATCCTGACACGGGTGCCGCTGACCGATCCGCAGGTGATGCGCAGTGTCGGTTTGATCAAGCGCCGGGGTCGTACCTTGACCCCGGCGGCACTGGAGCTGGAACGGTTGGTGGTGGAAATGAAAGTTCAGGTCAGCGACTGACCGAGTCCAGCCCGGTGGCTTTCACATCCGGTTGAGCGGCGGAGGAGGCCAGGTAATCCAGCAATGCCCTGGCTTCGGCCGGGTGTTGCGCGCCCACCGGAATACCGGCAGCAAAACGCGTCACCGACTGCACCGACTCTGGAATCTTCGCCACAAAACTCACGCCCGGCACCGGCAGCAACTCGCTGACCTGCTGAAAGCCCAGTTGATAGTCACCGGTGGCAACCACAGAGCCCACCGGGATTTTCGGAACCATCGTCGACTTGGGTTTGAGCTGGTCTTCGATACCCAGCCGTTTGAACAGTTGTTCCTCGATGTACACGCCACTGGCGCTGTCGGAATAGGCCACGGACTTCGCGTCGAGCAAGGTCTTTTTCAGGCCGTCGACAGAGCTGATGTCCGGCTTCGGCGCGCCTTCGCGCACCACCAGACCGATTCGCGAGTCAGCCAGCTCGACCCGTGAAGCAGGGTCGACTTTGCCTTGCTTGATCAGGTCATCGAGGGCGTAACCGACCATGATCACCACGTCGGCTTTTTCACCGCGAGCCAGGCGATTGGGGATCGCTTCCGGCGCCTTGCCCATCGAAGGGCCGAGGGCGGTGTCCAACGTGTTGCCGGTGGAAGCGGCGAATTTCGGGCCGAGGATTTTATAGGCGGCGGTGAAACCACCGGAGGTCATCACGCGGATCTCTTCGGCCTGGGCGACGGTGCTCAGACCGAGGCTGACCAGCAAAGTCAGGGCAGCAAAACTGAATAGCTTCTTCATGGTCATGTGCTCTCAAAGGGTTCAGGACATCGCCGGTTGCAAGCGACCGGTCGAACGGCGATAGAGATACAGCGTCGCGCACAATGCACAGAACGCGGCAAAACTCATCCAGTAGCCGGGCGCAGCCTTGTCGCCGGTGTACTGGATCAGGAAAGTCGATATCGCCGGGGTGAAACCACCGAACACCGCCGTGGCCAGGCTATAAGCCAGGGAGAAACCGGCAACCCGAACTTCAACCGGCATGATTTCCGTCAGCGCGGCAATCATCGCGCCGTTGTACAAACCGTAAATGAACGACAACCACAGCAGCACCAACAGCATGTTGATAAAGCTCGGTGCCTGCACCAGATACGTCAGCGCCGGATACGCCGTAGCCAACGTCAGCAGGGCCATGGCGATCAGCACCGGACGACGGCCGATGCGGTCCGACAGCGCACCGCCAATCGGCAGCCAGAAGAAGTTCGAAACGCCCACCAGCAAGGTCACCAGCAGCGCATCAGACGTACTCAGGTGCAGCACGGTCTTGCCGAAGGTCGGCGCGTACACGGTGATCAGGTAGAAGGCAGTGGTGGTCAGGGCGACCATCATCATCCCGGCGAACACGATCACCCAGTTCTGCGCCAACGTGCGGAACACTTCGCCCATGCTCGGGCGGTGTTTGCGGGCGGCGAACGCTTCGGTTTCCTCAAGGTTGCGGCGCAGGAAGAAAATGAACGGCACGATCATGCAGCCGACGAAAAACGGAATCCGCCAGCCCCAGTCGGCAATCATCGTCGGCGCCATCCATTGGTTCAGGCCATAGCCCAGCGCCGCCGCAACAATGATCGCCACTTGCTGGCTGGCCGACTGCCAACTGGTGAAGAAGCCTTTGTTGCCGGGGGTGGCGATCTCCGAGAGATACACCGAGACGCCGCCCATTTCCGCGCCGGCCGAGAAGCCTTGCAGCAAGCGGCCGATCAACACGATGGCCGGAGCGAACAGTCCGATGGTTTCGTAACCGGGCACCAGCACAATCAAAATCGTGCCGCTGGCCATGATCGACAGGGTGACGATCAGCCCTTTGCGCCGGCCCACATCATCGATGTAGGCGCCCAGCACCACCGCGCCCAACGGCCGCATCAGGAAGCCTGCGCCGAACACCGCGAAGGTCATCATCAGCGAGGCGAACTCGCTGCTGGCCGGGAAGAACACGGCAGCGATTTGCGTGGCGTAAAAGCCGAAAAGGAAGAAGTCGAATTGTTCGAGGAAGTTGCCCGAGGTGACCCGGAAAATCGCACTGGCCCGGGAGCGACCGGAAGTCGCGGGCCGTTGGGTTGATGTTGTCATAGACGTGTACTCCACCGCTTTTATGACGTGCACCGCCTGGACGCGGCGCACGGTTCTTATTGGGGCGGATAGTGGAGCAGGGTGATCGATATGTTAATTGCATTGTTGACATGCATTAATGCGTGAAACGGATCAATGCATTCGCGGGCTACGCCATTACAGACTGGCCTCGATATGAGCAAACGCCCGCGCCACATAGTCTTCTTTCTCGCCGACCGGGGCGAAATAGTGCAACACCTCCCGCGCCGTTTCAGTGCCCTTGAGCCGTGCCAGCAACCACGCCGAAAGGTACTGCGCCGACAAACAGCCGCCGGCGGTGGCGATGTTGCCATTGGCGTAGAACGCCTGATTAACGATGTTGGCCCCCGCCGCCTGCACCCACGGTTTGCTGGTGGTGTCGGTGCAGGCGGGTGCCTGGCCGAGCAAGCCGAGTTTGGCCAACAGGAAGGTGCCGGAACATTGGGCCGCCAGCAGTTGCCGCGCTGGATCAAGGCGCAACTGCGCCATGATCGCCGGATCGCTGGCCACTTCGCGCGTCTTCCGGCCACTGCCTACCAGCACTGCATCCGCCTGACAGGCCTCGACCAGGTCGATGTGGGCATCGATGGTCAAACCGTTCATGGATGTGACCCGCGGCGTTGGCGAAGCAATGCTCACGCGCCACTCCTTGTCGCCGAGCAGGGAAACCCGGCTGAGCATGCCGAAGGCGATCAGGGAGTCCAGTTCGTTGAAACCGTCAAAGGTCAGAATGGCGATGTGCATGGCGAATTCCGATGGTTTTTTTCGCAGCCTACGCTGACGCTGCGCCAAGTCCCCCGTACAGTTCGGCACAGAATTGTCGCAACAGTAATGAATGATTTATCGCGAGCGCAGTCGGAGTTCGGTACCACGACATCACTGGAGGATCACCCCATGAACAGCAAAACCCTCATCGCCGCCCTGGCCCTGGCTGCAGGCGTTGCCGGTATCAGCCCGATCGTTCAAGCGGATGACCCACCGCAAAAAACCGTCCAGCCCGGGGTCAACAACACCCGGGAGTTAGTGGTCGGCGACCGCGCCCCGGACGTTTACCAGCGCAGCGAAAAGGCCTTGAGCAACTGGAAGCAGAAAGGCTTGAAAGCGCCGAAGGCTCAGGCGCAGTGGGTGCAGATCAACGACAAGTACATGATGGTGATGATTACTAACGGGACGATTGTGGATATCACGCCGGTGGAGCGTTAGGCCGCAAGCAACATTTGGCCATTGAAGGCTGATTGAAATCGTCAGCGGTTCCGGTAAAGCTCGGCGGCGATTTCATTGGCTGGATGTCAGGAGCGACTCGTTGGAAAAGAAACCCCTCTACCGCAAGGTCAATACCCGCACTTGGGGTGTCTGGCGTAACGAAATTACCGGGCATTACCGGCATCAGCGCAATACCAAGATTGAAATCCAAAACGATGCGCCACGGGGTTCGATGCATGGAACTCGTCGGCACGGATTCGACTACACACCGCTGTTCCGGTTTTTGCTGTCCCGCGTCGGTAGGCAGTGGGATGAAGTGTTCAGCGAAGCGGTGGCCCGCCTCGATCGGCCTGAACCGGTGTTCTGGATGGTGGCTCTGCATGAAAACGAAAGGAAGGAGCAGGTGTGTCTGGGAGAGTCGAGCTACTTCAGTGGCTTGTATGTCGATGATCAAGGGTGTCTGCGGATCGTCAATCCTGAGCTGGCAGCCGAACGCATGACGCCTTACTGCCATTGCTGCACCCACACCTTTAACGGCATTCCTTTCGGTCAGCACAAGGACTGAACGGGTCAATCGACCCGGCTATGGATCATCGTTTGCTCGCCCAACCGATACTGATTATTCCCACTGCGCTTCGCCTCATACATCGCCAGGTCCGCAATATGAATCAGCCGGTCCATGCTCGGCGCATGGTCGGGGAACACCGCGACCCCCAGGTTGGTGCCGATGTGCCGTTGATCATTGCCGATAGTCACCGGTGGCGACAGTTCGACGAAGATTTTCTGGCAGATGGTGCGGGCTTCGT
Source organism: Pseudomonas sp. LB3P25 (assembly GCF_054897985.1). Taxonomy (NCBI): domain Bacteria; kingdom Pseudomonadati; phylum Pseudomonadota; class Gammaproteobacteria; order Pseudomonadales; family Pseudomonadaceae; genus Pseudomonas; species Pseudomonas sp. LB3P25. Next base: position 3,063,581 of record NZ_CM142711.1, read on the forward strand.
CTTGCAGGCTGTTGCCCTGGGGCAGGCCTTGAAGGATGACTACAAATTCGTCGCCACCGATCCGGGCGACGGTATCGGTTGAACGCAGGATTTTCTTCAGTCGGGTGGCGGTGGTGATCAGTACCCGGTCGCCGGCGGCATGGCCGTAATGGTCGTTGATTGCCTTGAAACCGTTGAGGTCGACAAACACCAGCGCAACCCTCGTGGCGCTGATGCGCGCCTGTTCCAGCGCCTCGGACAGACGCTCCTCGAGCACCAGGCGATTGGGCAAACCGGTCAGCGGGTCGAAGTGGGCCAGGTGTTGCAGGTAGCTGGCGGAGGCTTTTTCCTCGGTGATGTCGCGCACTACGCCCATCATCTTGATCGTTGCATCGTGGTCGTTCTTGACCACATTGCCGGTTTCCCGAAGCCAGCGGATCGTGCCGTCGGGCCAGACCACCCGGTATTCCTCGTCATGGTTGTCGCCGGTTTCCAGGCAACGCAATTCCCCGGCCCGGACCTTGGCCCGGTCGTCGGGGTGAACACATGAGCAAAACAGGGCGTAGGAGGGCGTTACTTCGTCGATCTTGAAGCCGAACATGCCGTAGATCGCGTCCGACCAGTAGAGCTTGTCGGTGTCGACATCCCAGTCCCACGTGCCGATACGGGCGAAGTACTGGCTGCGCTTGAAGCGTTCGGCGTCGCCATCCTGGTGGATATTTTGGCCATCTGTCAGGCTGGTGACCAGCACGCGATACTCGGCCAACTGCTTTTGCAGCGAGCGCTCGCGACAGATCAACGCGATGATCAGGGCAAGCATCAGTGAGCCGATGGTTGCGCTGGTCCAGACCACATTCATTCAGAAATTGCCGTCATGGCGCGTTGATCCGTACGGGTAAGTGTTGCTTATCTTAGTTCACGGTCACCGTGGTAAACAGGTTTAAACCCTTCGCCAGGCGATCGGAATGGTTGCCAATCGACTGTAAATCTGGGAAAACGGCGCCCATTAGGCCTTTCGGGCAAACGAACACACGAGTGCATGCAATGAATGACGAGCTTCAGGTAATCGACATCCAGGTGGGCGACGGCAAAGCCGCCGTCAAAGGCGCGCTGATCACCACGCAGTACCGTGGCTGGCTGGAAGACGGCACTGAATTCGATTCTTCCTACAGCCGTGGTAAGCCTTTTCAGTGCGTGATCGGCACTAGTCGGGTGATCAAAGGGTGGGATCAGGGGATTATGGGCATGCAGGTTGGTGGCAAGCGCAAGCTGTGGGTGCCTGCGCATTTGGCCTATGGCGAGCGGACGATGGGGGGCATTCCCCCCCATTCGAATTTGATTTTCGAGATTGAATTGCTGGAAGTACTGACGCGGGATGAGTGATTGTTGACTTGGGTTTGAAAGTCAAAAGATCGCAATGTGCGATCTTTTGATGTTGATTTGGCAAGTTGATTGAACGCCTCGATATCATCAAGTGTGTCTGCCGTATTTACTCCCGCACCCCTATGAAGAGGTCCAGTTCAGTTGGTAACTGCTCATTGAGAGCTATAGCGACTTGTTGGACTTGCTCGCTAGTCAGTAGCCATTCCCCATCCGCGCTTTCATCAAGATTTTTCCAACCTAGAACATCCATTACCGCGACTTCAAACTCAGGTCGAACTGTAAGATCGTATTTTAAGGAGTCGTCCTCGTCACTATCTTTTAAAAATCCACTAATCCATAAAAACATAAATAGCCTCTTAATTTACTTCTCGGTGGTTCTGCCGGTTTTTGCGGGGTCTATCTGTTCACCTGTTTCGTGGTTGAACTCGCCAAGATGCTTACCTTGCTTGTCATAGATCTCTATTGCGCCTGTCTTGCTGTCCCATTCATATATTCGCCCCTTCCGGTCTTTCCACCGACTGCGCTTACCCCCGCCGCCCTGAACACTGCTTTTTGATTTAACAGGAAGGGCATCAGGGAATGCAGGTAATGCCTGCGGTGGCCTGTGGTACTTTATATCACCATTACCAGCAGGTCTTGAAACCACAACATATAGCGGCTGCACACCGGAATCAGCCGGGAAAACAAGGATGAAGTCCTTGTATTCTGGGGGGTAAATCGGATTGACGCTGATGTTATCTGCCTGTTCAGTAGGCGGATAAATCAAGATTTGCGGGGCTTGCGGGGCACCCTCTAGTGGAGGAATACCTGAAGTGCTGGACGGATCAACCGCTGGCGTCCATATCAGTGTTACGTTACCACCAAAATCAGCCACTTGCTGAGAGCCTTGTGCAACGAACTGCACTACAGGAATCATTTCCCAGTCGCGGCGCTTCTGGGTGTTGTACCCGTACCCTTTCAAGGTGCCATCGGCTTGTTGCTCGACGTGTAGTCGAAGACGTGTACGACCTAGCTTGAGCGATTTGAGTTGTTCGTCCGTGTACAGGCTGCTGTCACCGAGACTCGACGGCCACAACAGTGCAACCACTCCCACCAATGCACCAGTAACAACACTAGCCGTCACTATGCCCGCACCACTTGCAGCCCCCGTTGCAGCAGTCCCGGTACCAGCAGGACTGGCCTCGCCTAAGAGAAGCGTTCCCAGTGCAGCAGGCAACGCGCTGCCACTGATTTTTTTGAGAGGGATGTTCCCTGCTGCATCCCTTTCGCGGCCTCCCAGCAGGGAGAATTTTCCATAGTCGGCCAGCTTCTCAACGGGAACAAACCCCGCTACGTTGTCGTGATTGATTACGCCGTCTGGGAGGTTACAGCTTTTGGTGAATACACACCCCATGGAACTGGGACGGTTCTGCGGTTGAGGCTTGCTGATAAAACGGTCTTCATACGTCTGTTGTCGAGCCAGCATGTCGTCGTAGGATTTTTGTCTGGCGTCTCGCTCTGCTAATTCGGTGGCGGTCATGTAGCGGCTGGTTATGTGGTGTCCGTCCCCTGACGGTGGGTTTTGCACCCGTGGTATGTCTTTATTGCGAGCCATGAGCGTCCTTTCAAGTTCCAGCGTGAGGCTGGGGCAACGGGACATTACAGGGGGGCTCCAACGCTGGCTGTAGGACATGTCCTAATTGCCATGTTCCAGTTTCCTGTGTCTATGTCATTGCCGAAATACCTGGGGTCAGGGGATTATGGGCATGCAGGTCGGCGGCAAACGCAAGCTGTGGGTGCCCGCGCATTTGGCCTATGGCGAGCGGACGATGGGTGCGATCACGCCGAATTCGAACCTGATCTTTGAGATTGAATTGCTGGAAGTGCTGACACGTGATGATTGATTGGCGTATGAGCTGACATGACAAAAACCGCCCTATCTGCTCGCAGAGAGGGCGGTTTTTTTTGGAACATTGATCAAGTCACTACGCCACGGTGATTCAGGTGAATGCGTCGATGTCGTCAAGGGTGTCCATAACAACTCCTTCCAATGAGGGGAACTTCGTGGCTCATTGATGGATCCTGGTAGAGAAGGCCCACTTTTTTACTCCTGGAACGTTGCCCTTGTTATCGACTTTTTTAGCTTTAATCAGAGCGTTTTTCATATCTTGGTGAAAACTCAGGATTGCATCCTATGGCTGTAGGACGGGTCTGAAACTCGTCCTGTTGGTACAAATGCACGTGTTTCTCTCAATAGGAAAATCAATCGAGAGAAGTGAATGGCAGGAAGTACTGCCCCGCGACGATTGACCGCTAGGGCTGAAAGGTCTCCCGGTAGGCATACAGACCCGGTGTTCCGCCGGTCATCACGAACAACACGTTGTCCCCGGAACGGAAGCGTCCTTGCCTGAGATCGGCCAACAGGCCCGCGAACGCTTTGCCGGAGTACACCGGGTCGATCAACAGGCCTTCGGCGCGAGCCATCAGGCGCACCGCTTCCTGCATGGCGGGTGTCGGCAGACCGTAGCCGTCGCCCAACTGACTGCCGTCAATGGCAATTTCTTCAGCCTTCACAACGGCGTTGCTGCCCAGCAGCGCCAATGCGTCTTGGGTCAATTGTCGGGTTCTGGTTGCCGACGTGTCTTGATCGGACAAAACCGAATAGGACTTGACGATCGAGGTGCCTCGGCCCAGCAACTGGAAGCCCGCCGCGAGCCCGGCGTGGGTGCCGGCGCTGCCGTTGGGCACCACGACCTGATTGAAGGTGAGGCCAAGTTCCGTCTCCTGCTGTGCGATCTCCGCTGCGCAGCGCGCATAACCGAGACTGCCAAGAGGCGTTGAGCCACCGGTGGGAATCACCAGCACGTTGCGCCCTGATTCCCGAAGTTGCGCGGCCCGTCTCTCGGCCTCGGCGAGTGAGTCGCTGCCCCCGGCAAGCACCTGTAGGTGTGCGCCGAACAACTGGTCGAGCAGAACGTTACCGTTGAGTTCGTAATCCACATCGTTTTTAGGAACCGAGCGGGTCAGGATCAGTTCGCAGGCAAAGCCCAGACGGGCACATACCGCAGCGGTCAGGCGCGCGTGGTTGGACTGAATGCCGCCCACGGTAATCACCGTGTCGACCCCAGCCTGCTGCGCCGCGCCGATATGGAATTCGAGTTTGCGCAATTTGTTGCCGCCACCGCCAACCAGCATGTGATCATCGCGCTTGAGAAACAGGCCGATTCCCTGCGACTTCAAGCCCAGCAGTTGTTCGAGGCGATCGGCGCGCTGAATGGGCGTGGGGCCTTGCAGAAGGTCTGCCCGCGCAAAAGAACTCAGTGACGTGTCCAGTAAGGTTTGCATCAATGGAGCCTCGTTGTTCACTTTAATAAAGTGACTCTATGGAGAAAGCCCTTCGTGATAAACGCATTGCCGGTTATTACTCCTTTAACCTGATGTACTTAATCAAGCTTTTAGTTTCCTCCCTTCACAAGGCATGGTCATGAGCAAACTCAGGCAAATGGAAGTTTTCGTCGCCGTGGTCGAGGCGGGCAGCTTCGCCGATGCGGCCAGTGAAATCGGCATGTCGGCGGTCATGGTTGGACGGCATATCCAGAGCCTGGAGAAAACCCTCAACACCCAACTCATTCAACGCACTACCCGGCGGCAATCCATCACCGGGGAGGGGCGGTTGTTTTATGAAGAGGCCAAGCGGGCACTGGAACAGGTGAAGTACGCATTCAGTCGGGTGGAGGCGTCGAGCCCCGAGCCCAGCGGTCTGTTGCGAATCACCGCGCCGATGACCCTCGGCGTGGCATTGGTCGGTCCTCTGGTGTCGGAGTTCATGCAGCATTATCCGCAGATCCAGGTCGAACTGATTCTGAGCAACGAAGTGGTGGACCTGTACGAGACGTCATTCGATCTGGCGTTCAGGATCTCCGAACTGATCGGCGTCAATCTGCTGGCCAAGCCACTGCCACCGTATCGAATGGTGATCTGCGCATCGCCCCGGTATCTGGGAAAATGGCAGGAACCTCAGTCCCCCGAAGACCTGCACCGACACAGAATCCTCACCCACACGTCCTGGAACAACCGGTTTGCCTGGCCTTTGAAAAACGGTGCCAGCGAGGTTCCCTGGCCTGAAGGGGCGGTGTTGAAAAGCAATGACGGCCAGGTACTGCTGCAGGCGGCCGTGGCTGGTGAAGGGATATTGATGCAGCCCGATTTCCTGGTGTCGGCTGCTTTGGCCAAAGGCGAACTCGTGCGGATCCTGGACGCCTATGCTCCGCCGCCCAAGCCGGTGCAGATGGTGTATCCACGCTCGCGTAAATCACTGCCCAAGTTGAAAGCTTTTATCGATTTTGTTGTGCAGCGACTGGCGTGATCGTTGCGAATACGGATTTTTCAGGAAGGTTTCGATAGGCTACGTTGCATCAAAAACCAACGCCTTTGTGTGGGAGGGCGCGTGTCGCCAATCAACGAATATGCAGCTGTTGTTCAACTGCTGGACGAGGCTTACCGGCGCTGGACCGGCCAACGCCTGCCAGCCCCTGAATCGCTGACCGGACCTGAGCGCTTGCACTGGTTGCACGCGCACGCGCCTTACAGCCTGTTGGCCCACGGCACCGAAGCCGATCCATGCTTCTTCTACGCCAATGAACAGACGCTGGCCTGTTTCGAATACCCTCGTTCGCAGTTCCTCGGCATGCCGTCACGGTTCAGCGCTTCGCCACTGGACCGAGCCATGCGCCAGTCGTTGCTGGAGCAGGTCACGGCCAACGGGATTGCTCATGGCTACAGCGGTTATCGGGTGGACAAGGACGGCAATGCCTTCATGATTCATGAAGGCAAAGTCTGGACGCTGATCGATCAGCATGGCGAACATCGGGGGCAGGCGGCGCTGTTCTGGCCGGATGCGGAGCGTGTTGGTCGGGTTGATTGATTTCGATGTGGCCTGCTGGGCATTTAGGAAATGAAGCATCGTTTGTCAGGCCGCCTTCGTCGGATCGCCGCCCGGAGCAAGCTCGCTCCCACAGGGGATTCTTGTCTATCACGAATACTGTGTGCGACACCCATCAACTGTGGGAGCGAGCTTGCTCCGGGCGGCGTTCCGACGATGAACGATGACGCGGTCGTTGAAGAGCGGAATGCGGCCGTTGAGGGAAGGGCGGTAGTGCCATTCCAATTGGTCTAGCGCGGGTTTCATTGCCAGAATCTCCCTCAACGTGGCGCTGGCAATGCTCAGGGCCAATGTCTGTCCCGGGCATTGATGACGCCCCGCCCCAAAGGTGAAGCTGCGCCGGTCTGGACGATCCAGAAGAAAAGCGTCTGGATGGTCATTGAACTGCGGATCACGATTAGCCGAAGCCAGCAGCACCAGAATCACGTCGCCGGGGTTCAGGCTAGCCCCCTCGATATCACAAGGCGCAGCGACAAACCGGCGGGTGTTCTGCACCGAGGGATCGAAGCGCTGAACTTCAGCAATCAAGTTGTCAACGGGTGTCGATTCGCTGTGCAACGAGGGGTTGCGAATCAACGCCAACAGCGCAATGCCGATCAGCCCGGCGGTGGCTTCATAGGTCTGTGAGAACAGGCCGATCAGATTGGCGATCAACATTTCGGAATCGCTAGAGGTTGCCGCGAAGCGCTCGCGGATCCCGGCGAGCAGGGCGTTCTGTTTGCTCAGGTCATCCAGCAGCTCAACGAAATAGCCGCTCAATTGTTCCGCCGCAACGTGTGCCGCATCCAGTTGCGCTTGATCGCTAAGGGGCGACAGGCACGCGACGAAGTCCCCGGTCAGCTCACTGATAGCCCGACCTTGAGCCGGAGAGAACCCCAGCAATGCAGCCACCACGCAAACCGGCCCGCGGAACATCGCCTTGTATAACCCCTCGGCGCCTGGAGTGATCAGGCGAGCGCCGACCAGGGCATTGACTTCAGCGACATCAATCAACGCCAACCCTGGTTGCATCGCCGACCTCGGGCAGCGCTGCCGGTCGCCCTCATTCATCCGCATCAACTGACCAAAGACCTTGCCGGCCAACCCTTCAACAATCGCCTTGGGCACCGGCTCGTGGGACGGCCGGACATGACAGTCAGGATGAGCCAGCACGGCCGCAACGGCGCGGGCGCTACTCGCCACCCACACTTTCAGTTCTTCGTGAAAAAACAGCCCACCCTCGGCACGCAGTTGTGCGTAATAGGGATAAGGGTCGGCGTGAGTCGCAGCGATGATCGGGTCCATGGGTCGCAGCCTTGTTCGTGGTTGGAAAAGTGTTGCTACTATCTCCAGTCCGAAAGGGCCTTGATTCGTCCGGGAGCGAAATATGAACGTAGAACAACACGACATCGGCGTTTCTCACGTGGCCGCGGCCATCGCAGAACCGGCCCGGACGAAAATCCTCTGTTCGCTGATGGACGGCCACGCCCGCACCAGCACCGAGCTGGCGGCGATTGCCGAAGTCAGCGCCTCCACCGCCAGCGCGCACCTGGCCAAACTCAAGGAACTGGCGTTGGTGCGGCTGCACGTGCAGGGTCGCCATCGCTATTACAGCCTGACGGACAAGCGCGTTGCCCAGGCGCTGGAAGCGTTGATGGTGATCGGCCAGAACGCCGCGCCGACCTTCAATTCGCGCACCCCGGATCGCCTGCAATTCGCCCGCACCTGCTACGACCACATGGCCGGTACGTTGGCGGTGCTGCTGCATGACCGGATGATCGAAGCGGGGTGGTTGCTGGAAACCGATGAGCAGGTTTATCAGCTCAGCGACAGCGGCGAGGCGTTGTTTGAAGGGTTGGGTATCGAGGTCAAGGACCTGAATACGCTGCGTCGCCGCTTCGCCTGTCCGTGCCTGGACTGGAACATGCGTCGGCCGCATTTGGGCGGCTCACTGGGGGCGGCGTTGTTGCAAACGACGATCAAGCGCAAATGGGTGACTCAAGACCTGGACAGCCGCGCGCTGACGTTGACCGCCACGGGGCGAAAGGAGCTCAGCAGCCGGTTCGCCGTTGAACTGCCGGTTCAGGTAACGGCAGCACAACCCGCTTCCACCGAGACCAGGCGCCGAGCGATCGCCAGTTCTGCGCCTTAGCGACTGGCCGAGGCCATCAGTACGCCGAAACCGGCGAAGGTCACGCCCGAGACTTTCGCCGCCAGCCAGGAACCTTTCGGGCTGGATAACCAGCCTTTGGCGGCATTGGCGAGCAAGGCATAGCTGCCATGCACCAGGATCACCAGTACGCCGTAGGAGGCGACCAGCTTGAAAAACTGGCTGGAGAAGTGCGCCGAGGTGTCGATGAATTGCGGGAACACTGCCAAAAAGAAAAACACGGCCTTGGGGTTCAAAAACTGGATCGAAGCCGCTTCAAGGAAGCGATAGCCCCGGCTTGAGGGGCGCGTTTCAAGCCGCGTGCTGAAACCATCCGAGAGCCAGCTTTTGTAACCCAGGTACAGCAAATAGGCGGCCCCTGCGTATTTCAACGCGGTAAAGGCGTTGGCGGAGGTGCTGAGGATCAGGCCAACACTGGTGGCGCTGATGGTGGCGACGACAAATGCCCCCGACGCAATCCCCAGAATGCCCGGCACTGCCCCCGTCCAGCCATGGCGCACCGCGTTGGACAGGGTCAGGACCACGCCAGGCCCTGGACTCAAAATGGTCAGGGTGGCAAACAGTAGAAAGAGTCCGTAGCTGCTCATGTCTTGCTCCGTCAGGTGGCGCTGGCTGCGTGCTGGCAGATTGGCGTGACGAAGAGGGCGTGACAAACGCTTTAAATGCAGCGCATAGGTGACTAAATTAGACGCATGACTAATCAACTACCGCCGCTTAACGCTGTTCGCGCCTTCGCCGTTGCTGCTCGCCATCAGAGTTTCAGCCTGGCGGCCGAAGAGCTGCATGTCAGCCACAGTGCCGTCAGCCGGCACATCAAACTGCTTGAGGAGCACCTGGGTGTGCTGCTGTTCGAGCGGCGTATCCGTCAATCGGTGCTGACGCCGGCCGGTCAGCGCTTTTATGAGCAGGTCAGTGCCGGGCTGGCGCAGATCGCCAACGCCGCTGCTTCGCTCAAGCAACATGCCTCGCTGCCGACCGTGAAGATCAATGTCCGTCCCTCCTTTGCCATGCTTTGGCTGATGCCCAGGCTGGCGGATTTCATTGCGCAGCACCCGGACATCAAACCGCAGGTGATCACCCAAACCCAGGCACCCGATCATGCACGCGACGGATTCGACGTCGTCATTCGCCGGGGTCGTGACGACTGGGCGCCAGCGATTGAGGCGCGAGCCCTCTTCGAAGACGAATTGTTGTTGGTCGCGGCTCCTTTGCTGATCCAGCGCCTGGCCCTTGAAGACCTCGCGTCTCTGAGCCGGCACACGTTACTGACAGCCAAGGCGCGTCGCGAGGACTGGCACAATTGGGCTCTGCACTTTGGTCAAACCCAGTCAGCCACTCAGGCCATGCGGCAGTTTGATCACATGCACCTGGTGCTTGAGGCCGCCGTGCAAGGGCAGGGCATTGCCTTGTGCCCGACCTCTTTGTTGGGCACCCATCTCTCGAGCGGTCGCCTGATCTGCCCGTTGCCCGAGTTGAGGATGCCGCTGCCGCGTTATTACTACGGGGTTGCGCCGGATGTGACGGCGCAGACACGGGTGTTTGTGGAGTGGTTGTTTGCCCGGATCGATGAAGATGCCGGTCAGGTTCAAGACGGTATCTACAGGGATCGCATTTCAATGTAGGAGCTGCCGCAGGTTCGGGCCGCGTTCGGACGATCTTTTGATTTTTGCCCATAAAAAAAGCCCACCCGACGCGTTAACGAGGGGTGGGCTTTTTTAGTGCGTGAAGCGCTGGATCAAACCTTGACGATCCAACCCGCTGGCGCTTCGATGTCGCCGGTCTGTACGCCCGTCAGCTCTTTGTAGAGCTTCTGAGTGACCGGGCCAACGTCGGTTTCGCTGTGGAACACGTGCAGTTTGTCGTTGTAGCTGATGCCGCCGATCGGTGTGATCACCGCAGCAGTACCGCAAGCGCCGGCTTCCTTGAAGTCGGACAGCTTATCGATGAACACGTCGCCTTCGACCACTTCCAGGCCCAGACGCGATTTTGCCAACTCGATCAAGGACAGGCGGGTGATGCCCGGCAGGACCGACGGCGAGTTCGGGGTCACGAACTTGTTGTCGTGGGTGATCCCGAAGAAGTTGGCCGAACCGACTTCTTCGATTTTCGTGTGGGTCATCGGGTCCAGGTAGATGCAGTCGGCGAAGTGGGCTTTCTTGGCCTGGGAACCTGGCATCAGGCTGGCCGCGTAGTTACCACCGACTTTGGCTGCACCGGTGCCTTGTGGGGCGGCGCGGTCGTAGCTGGAGATCAGGAAGTTGTGCGGGGTCAGGCCGCCCTTGAAGTAGGCGCCAACCGGGATGCAGAAAATCGAGAAGATGAACTCGGGGGCGGTGCGCACGCCGATGTTGTCACCCACGCCGATCACGAACGGACGCAGGTACAGCGCGCCGCCGGTGCCGTAAGGCGGGATGAAACGCTCGTTGGCGCGGACCACTTCCTTGCAGGCTTCGACGAACTGCTCGGTGGACACCTGTGGCATCAGCAGGCGTGCGCAGCTGCGTTGCATGCGTGCAGCGTTCTGATCCGGGCGGAACAGGTTGATCGAACCGTCCTTGCAACGATAGGCCTTTAGCCCTTCGAAGCATTGCTGGCCATAGTGAAGGGCAGTGGAGCCTTCGCTGATGTGCAGCACATTGTCTTCGGTCAGGGTGCCTTTGTCCCACTCGCCATTACGCCAGTGCGACAGATAGCGCTTGTCTGTCTTGATATAGTCAAAACCCAACTTGTCCCAATTGATGCTTTCGTTACCCATGACACCCTCTATCACTTAACAACCGCCGAAACGGTTCAAGGCTTCTGACGTTTTTCTGGATGGGGACAACAATACTTCATTCCGGGCCTGTTTCGCAGCCCGCAATTCGATCTCTGCGACCATCGATGCTCCCCGATGTAGCAGCTGTCGAGCAACGCGAGGCAGCGTCCGGCGGCGAAGCCGTCGTATTCCGGCTGACTCGGAATGCCTAAAAGCACGCGGTGGCAGGTTTTGCGACGACTTCGTCGTCGGACGCTGCCTCGCGGTGCTCGTCAGCTGCTACAGGGTTATATGTCCGGTTTTAGAGGTGCAGAGCATGGCCCAATGCACGCAGTGCTGCCTCCTGCACTGCTTCGCCGAGCGTCGGATGCGCGTGGATGGTGCCGGCAATGTCTTCCAGCCGTGCACCCATTTCCAGGCTCTGGCCAAACGCCGTCGACAATTCCGACACGCCCACACCGACCGCCTGCCAGCCCACAATCACATGATTGTCACGCCGCGCCACGACCCGCACGAAGCCGCTTTTCGATTCCAACGTCATCGCCCGACCATTGGCCGCAAACGGGAAGCTGGAAACGATGCAGTCCAGACCCGCCGCCTTGACGTCGTCCGGGGTCTTGCCGACCACCACCAGTTCCGGGTCGGTAAAGCACACGGCGGCGATGGCGGTCGGGTTGAATTCGCGGGATTTACCGCTGATCAGTTCGGCAACCATTTCACCTTGTGCCATGGCCCGGTGCGCGAGCATCGGTTCGCCGCTCAGGTCGCCGATGGCATACACATTGCGCATGCTGGTCTGGCAGCGGTTATCGATCTTGATCGCCGAGCCGTTCATGGCCAGGTTCAAACCTTCGAGGTTCCAGCCTTGGGTGTTCGGTTTGCGACCAACGGCCACCAGCACCTGATCGGTTTCCAGGTTCAGGGTGTCGCCATTCGGGTCAAGCACTTGCAGTGTATTGCTCGCAAAATCAAAGCCTTGGACGCTGTGCTTCAAGTAAAGCTTCATGCCAAGTTTTTTCAGTTCGTCATGTACAGGCTGCGTCAGTTCGGCGTCGTAGGCCGGCAAGATGCGATCCTGAGCTTCGACCACACTGACCTCGGCGCCTAGCTTGCGATAGGCAATCCCCAGCTCCAGACCGATGTAACCGCCACCGACCACGATCAGCCGTTTTGGCACGGACGTCGGCGCCAGGGCTTCGGTGGAGGAGATGATCGGCCCGCCAATCGGCAGCATCGGCAGGTTCACGCTTTTCGAACCGGTGGCCAGCACCAGGTGCTCGCACTGAATCCGCGTGTCGCCGACGTCGGCGGTCTTGCCGTCGATGACCTTGGCCCAGCCTTGAATGACCTGGACTTTGTTCTTTTTCAGCAATGCCGACACGCCGGTGGTCAGGCGATCAACGATGCCGTCCTTCCACTCGACGCTTTTGCCGATGTCGAGGGTCGGCGCCGACACGCTGATGCCCAGCGCCGAGTGCTGGCTGTGGTGTTGCGTCTGGTGAAACTGTTCGGCGACATGGATCAACGCCTTGGACGGAATACAGCCGATGTTCAGGCACGTGCCGCCCAGGGATTCGCCTTCCACCAGAATGGTCGAGATGCCCAACTGACCGGCACGAATCGCCGTCACATAACCGCCAGGGCCGCCGCCGATGATCAGCAGCGTGGTGTTCAAAGTTTTCATGCCTGCTCCACTAATAATCAGTCCACAAACAGGGTGGCGGGTTGTTCGAGCAGGCCACGAACGGCCTGGATGAATTGCGCCGCGTCCATGCCATCGACCACGCGGTGATCGAAGGAGCTGGAGAGGTTCATCATCTTGCGAATCACGATCTGGCTTTTGACGACCATCGGGCGTTCGACGATTTTATTGACGCCCACGATCGCCACTTCCGGCAGGTTCAGCACCGGGGTGCTGACGATCCCGCCCAAGGCGCCGAGGCTGGTCAGGGTGATGGTTGAGCCGGACAGTTCATCGCGGCTGGCCTTGCCATTACGGGCAGCGGTAGCGAGGCGAGAAATTTCCTGAGCGCTGTCCCACAGGCTGCGGGTTTCAGCGTGACGGACCACCGGCACCATCAAACCGATGTCGGCTTGAGTGGCGACGCCCACGTGCACCGCGCCGAGGCGGGTGATGACCTGGGCTTCGTCGTCGTAACGGGCGTTGATTTGCGGGAAGTCGCGAAGTGCAACGACCAGGGCACGGACCAGGAACGGCAGCAAGGTCAGCTTGCCGCGGGTCGCGCCGTGTTTTTCGTTCAGGTGCGCGCGCAGTTCTTCCACGGCGGTGACGTCGATTTCTTCGACGTAGCTGAAGTGAGCGGCGCGCTGAGTGGCGTCCTGCATGCGCTGGGCAATCTTGCGGCGCATGCCGATGACCGGGATTTGTTCTTCGTCGTTACGCTGTGCGTAAGCGGCGGCAACGGTCGATTGCGGCTGCTGACCCTGGGCCAGATAGGCGTCGAGGTCTTCGTGCAGCACCCGACCGGCAGGGCCGGAGCCACGCACCAGACGCAACGGGATGCCAAGGTCCAGCGCATGTTTACGTACAGCTGGAGAGGCCAGCGGACGCTCATCAGCTTCGCGAGCGACCATCGGGCCTTGGCAGACAGTGGCCGGACGCGGGGCTGCAACCGGTTTGCTTTCAACAGCGGCTGCAACTGTCGGCGCCGCAACCGGTGCTTCTTTAACAGGTGCAGGCTGAGCCGACTCTTTAACGTTGCCCGCGCCTTCGACTTCAATGCTGATCAGGATGCTGCCAACCGCCATGACTTCGCCCGGCACACCGCCCAACGCAATCACCTTGCCGTGCACCGGCGAAGGGATATCGACCATCGCCTTGTCGGTCATGACATCGGCCAGTACTTGATCTTCGACGACCATGTCGCCGACTTTGACGTGCCATACCGACAATTCAACTTCTGCAATGCCTTCACCAATGTCCGGCATTTTAATAACGTGCGTGCCCATTCAGACCTCCATAACCCGATGCAAAGCCGCGCCCACTCGGGACGGACCAGGGAAATACGCCCACTCTTGCGCGTGCGGGTAGGGAGTGTCCCAACCGGTGACGCGTTCGATAGGCGCTTCCAGGTAGTGGAAGCAGTGCTCTTGCACCAGGGCGACCAGTTCGGCGCCGAAACCGCAGGTGCGGGTCGCTTCGTGAACGATCACGCAACGGCCGGTTTTCTTCACCGACTTGACGATGGTGTCCAGGTCCAGCGGCCACAGGCTGCGCAGGTCGATGACTTCGGCGTCGATACCGGTTTCTTCAGCCGCCACTTGCGACACGTAAACGGTGGTGCCGTACGTCAGGATGGTTACGTCCTTGCCCGGACGCGCGATGGCGGCCACGTCCAGCGGCACGGTGTAGTAACCGTCAGGGACTTGCGCGGCCGGGTGTTTCGACCACGGGGTTACCGGGCGATCGTGGTGACCGTCGAACGGGCCGTTGTACAGGCGTTTTGGCTCGAGGAAGATCACCGGGTCATCGTTTTCGATGGAGGCGATCAACAAGCCTTTGGCGTCGTAAGGGTTGGACGGCATGACCGTGCGCAAACCGCAGACCTGGGTGAACATCGCTTCGATGCTCTGGCTGTGAGTCTGGCCGCCATAGATGCCGCCGCCGCAAGGCATGCGCAGGGTCATCGGGGCGGTGAACTCGCCGGCCGAGCGATAACGCAGGCGGGCGGCTTCGGAAATGATCTGGTCCGACGCCGGGTAAACGTAATCGGCGAACTGAATCTCGGCCACTGGCCGCAGACCGTAGGCACCCATACCGACGGCGACGCCGACGATGCCGCTTTCGGAGATCGGCGCGTCGAACACCCGGGAGGTGCCGTACTTGTTCTGCAGGCCTTCGGTGCAGCGGAACACGCCGCCGAAATAGCCCACGTCCTGGCCGAAGACCACGACGTTGTCGTCGCGCTCAAGCATCACGTCCATGGCCGAGCGCAGGGCCTGGATCATGGTCATGGTGGTCGTGGTCATGGCGGTTTCCAGCTCAATATTGTTGTTGTGGTCGTTCATGTCAGATCCCCAACTCTTGACGCTGGCGCTTCAAGTGCTCCGGCATCTCTTTGTAGACGTCTTCGAACATCGTCGCGGCGCTTGGAATCTGGCCGCCGGCGAGGGTGCCGTACTGCTCGGCTTCTTTCTGCGCGGCAATGACTTCGGCTTCGAGTTCGGCGCTGACGGCGACGTGTTCCTCTTCGGACCACTGGCCGATTTTCACCAGGTGCTGCTTCAGGCGCGCAATCGGGTCGCCCAACGGGAAGTAGCTCCAGTCGTCGGCAGGACGGTATTTGGACGGATCATCGGACGTCGAGTGTGGGCCGGCGCGGTAGGTGACCCACTCGAGCATGGTCGGGCCGAGGTTGCGGCGCGCACGTTCGGCGGCCCAGGCTGAGGCGGCGTAGACCGCGACAAAATCGTTGCCATCGACCCGAAGGGAGGCAATCCCGCAACCAACGCCACGACCGGCGAACGTAGTGGCTTCACCACCGGCAATCGCCTGGAACGTGGAGATGGCCCACTGGTTGTTGACCACGTTGAGGATCACTGGCGCACGGTAAACGTGGGCGAAGGTGAGGGCGGTGTGGAAGTCGGATTCAGCGGTGGCGCCGTCGCCGATCCAGGCCGAGGCGATTTTGGTGTCGCCCTTGATCGCCGAGGCCATGCCCCAGCCCACACCCTGTACGAACTGAGTGGCGAGGTTGCCGGAAATGGTGAAGAAACCGAAGTCTTTGACTGAATACATGATCGGCAGCTGACGGCCCTTGAGCGGATCGCGCTCGTTGGACAGCAATTGGCAAATCAGGTCCACCAGCGGCACTTCACGCGCCATCAGAATGCTTTGCTGACGGTAGGTGGGGAAGCACATGTCGTCGATGTTCAAGGCCAGGGCCTGGGCGCTGCCGATGGCTTCTTCGCCAAGGCTCTGCATGTAGAACGACATTTTTTTCTGACGCTGGGCGACCACCATACGGTTGTCGAAGATTCGCGTCTTGAGCATGGCGCGCATGCCTTTACGCAGGATCTCGACCGGCACGCCTTCGCCCCATGGACCGAGGGCATTGCCCTGGTCGTCGAGCACGCGAATCAGGCCCTTGGCCAGGTCGGCCGTGTCGGCGGGTTCAACGTCAATTGGGGGTTTGCGCACCGTGCCGGCGTCGGTCAGACGCAGGTAGGAGAAGTCGGTTTTGCAGCCAGGACGGCCCGAGGGTTCGGGAACGTGCAGTTGCAGCGGTTCGTACGCTTGGTTCATGGCTTCTACGCTCGATCTTGTGAATTTCTTGTAGTGAGCTGACCGTCATTCCAGGGGTGATGGAAATCTTGTCCTACAAACATCATAGGCCCGGCGAAGAAGAATATTTCTCTCTGTTTCGTTGCGCTGGCGGTCATTTGAGGATAAAAAATCTGCATAAACATAAAAAACAGGTGGTTTTGTCTCATGCGCAAACTGGACCGTACCGATATCGGCATTTTGAACAGCCTTCAGGAGAACGCGCGCATCACCAACGCCGACCTCGCACGCTCGGTGAACCTGTCGCCGACCCCGTGCTTCAATCGGGTCAAGGCGATGGAAGAATTGGGCCTGATTCGCGAGCAGGTGACCCTGCTGGATGCCGAGCTGCTGGGGCTGCACGTGAATGTGTTCATTCACGTCAGCCTGGAAAAACAGGTGGAGGAGGCGTTGCAGCATTTCGAGGAGGCGATCTCGGATCGCCCGGAAGTGATGGAGTGCTATTTGATGGCCGGCGACCCGGACTATTTGATCCGGGTGCTGGTGCCGACCATTCAGTCGCTGGAGCGCTTCATGATGGATTTCCTCACCAAAGTCCCCGGCGTCGCCAACATCCGTTCGAGCTTTGCACTCAAGCAGGTGCGCTATAAAACGGCGCTGCCGTTGCCGGCGAATGGGTTAACCCTCGCCAACTAAACGCAAATCCCCTGTAGCAGCTGTCGAGCAGCGCGAGGCTGCGACCGCGATCTGTCTGGAAGAATGCTGACGCAGCCTCGCGCTGCTCGACAGCTGCTACACCGTTAGAGCTTGATGATCGTTCCCACGCGTGGGAACGATCGAACGTCAGAGTTTATTCAGAGGGATTTTGAGGTAGGTCACGCCATTGCCTTCGGCCGGCGGCAAATTCCCCGCCCGCACATTCACCTGAATCGCCGGCAGCAACAGCGTCGGCATGCCCAACCCGGCATCGCGCCGCGTACGCATGGCGACGAACGCGGCTTCGTCGATACCGTCATGGATGTGAATGTTGCTTTTGCGTTGCTCGCCCACCGTGCTCATGCACTGAGGTTCGCGGCCTGCGGGTGGATAATCGTGGCAGACATAAAGTCGGACGCCGGCAGGGAAGGCCAGCAGTTTGCGAATCGAAGCGAACATCTGGTTGGCATTGCCGCCGGGGAAGTCGCAGCGCGCGGTGCCGACGTCCGGCATGAACAGCGTATCGCCCACCAGAATCACATCGCTATCGATCAGATAGGCCATGTCCGCGGGCGTGTGGCCGGGAACATGCAACGCCGTGGCCTTGAGGTTGCCGATGCTGAATGATTCGTCCGGCGCGAACAGATGGTCGAACTGCGAACCGTCACTGCGAAATTCCGGTTCAAGGTTGAACAGGGTCTTGAACACGCCCTGAACCTTGCTGATCGACTGACCAATCGCAATCTTCCCGCCCAGTTCCCGACGCAAATACGGTGCGGCGGACAGGTGATCGGCATGGGCGTGGGTTTCCAGCAGCCATTGCACCTGCAGCTGATGTTGGCGAACGAAAGCGATGATCTTGTCGGCCTGGGTGGTGCCGGTTCGCCCGGCGGCGGGGTCGTAGTCGAGCACCGGGTCGACGATCGCGCAGTGTTCGCCATCGTGCTCGTAGATCACGTAGCTGTAGGTCGACGAGGCAGGGTCTAGAAAAGCTTCAATCAAGGCGGGCATGGTGGCCGTTTCTTTCTGGTTAAGCCATGAGGGTAGTTTCATTTTCCCTGCGCTGACCAGCCCCCAGTCAATTCAAACAAGGAAAAAAGCTGCACGGGCTCTATCCTGTCTGTCATCGATACCGGGCGTTCCCGGCTTTTTTTGCAGATCACGAGTGTTTTATGTTGCTGGCGAGTTTTTTTGGCGTGGTGATGGGGTTGGTGCTGGGTTTGACCGGGGCCGGTGGCGGCATTCTTGCGGTGCCGGCGCTGGTATTGGGGTTGGGCTGGACCATGACGCAAGCCGCGCCGGTCGCACTGTTTGCGGTGGGCAGTGCGGCAGCTGTCGGCGCCATTGACGGGTTGCGCCATGGCCTGGTGCGCTACCGCGCGGCGTTGCTGATCGCCCTGTTGGGGGCGATTTTTTCGCCGGTCGGCATCTACGTTGCCCACCAGTTGCCGGAAAAAATCCTGATGATCCTGTTCAGTCTGCTGATGGTCATGGTGGCCTGGCGGATGCTGCGCCGTGAGCGCCAGGAAGAAGGACCCAGCGACCACGGCCACGCCAACTGGGGCCAGAAAAACTGCATGCTCGATCAGCAGACCGGGCGCTTTTCCTGGACCGCCAAGTGCACCGCGACCCTCGCGGCACTGGGCGCGGTGACCGGTGTTGTTTCCGGGCTGCTCGGGGTGGGCGGTGGCTTCCTGATCGTTCCGGCGTTCAAGCAACTGACCGATGTGCAGATGCGCGGAATCGTCGCCACTTCTTTGATGGTCATCAGCCTGATTTCCGCCATTGGCGTGATCGGCGCGTTTCAGGCCGGGGTGCGAATCGACGGTTTGGGTGTGGTGTTTATCGCCGCAAGCATCGTCGGCATGATCATCGGCCGAAAGCTTTGCGCGCGAGTACCGGCTAGGGGTTTGCAGACCGGCTTCGCCAGCATCTGTGTCGTGGTCGCCGCTTACATGCTGTTTAGAGCGGGTGGCTAGCGAGTACCGATTCTTGTGGACGCCAGTCTGTTCCACAGACGTACACCCAAAGTTCCGAGCCTCGTCGACAGACGGTCTTATACCGAATTTGCCGCGCCTAACCTGCTACTCCGAAGCACTTCAAAACTGCCTCCAAGGCAGCGTATGACGCCGCCGGTCAGCTTTCGATAATCGCCTCCGACATCCAGTCCCCCGCTGCGGAGCGCGTCATGCACAACAATAAGAACATCAAGCATCGTTTCTTGCCTGCCTTCATCGCCAGCCTGTCGACCCTCGGTTTGAGCTCGATGGCCCAAGCCGAGATCATGCTGTACGACAAGGACCAGACCACGTTTTCCACCGATGGCTACATCAACGCCTTCTATGTGAACAGCAAAGTGGACCGTGCCGGCGACCAGTTCGACCGGCGACAGGCGCGTGTGAAGATGGGGTTTCTGCCCAACTATCTGGGCTTCAACATGAGCAAGCAGGTCGATGACCTCAAGCTTGGCGCCCGGTCCTCCTTCTGGGTGACCATCAACGACAGCGAAACCAACGGCACCGACACCGCCATCGACGTGCGGCAGTTCTACGGCACGGTGGCCAACCCGGAGTGGGGCGAAGTGTTGATCGGCAAGGACTTCGGCCTGTTTGCCCGTTCCAACATCCTGCTGGATGAAATGCTCGCCGGTTACGGCCAGGTCAGCGATTCCCTGGGGCTGGTGGACGGTGGCGGGGTGTCGTTCGGCAACATCGGCACGGGTTATCCGTATCCGTTCCCGACTTCACAGATCACCTACCGCACGCCGGTGATGGAGGGTTTGCGGGTGGCCGTGGGGATCATGGACCCGGTGGACACCAACGACAGCAGCCCGACAGGCAAGGCTTACCAAGAGAACCCGCGTACCGAAAGCGAGATCACCTATCAGTTCGACCTCGCCGGGGCGAAGATTTACAGCTGGGTCAACGGCAGCTACCAGACGTCGGACAACACCGATTCCACCGTCCAGTCCGTCACCTCCAAAGGCGTCGGCTATGGCGTGCAGGCGAAAATGGGCGGCTTGTCCCTCACCGGCTCCGGCTTCCAGGCCAAGGGCATCAACCCGTTCTTCACCAACAACGCCGGCGAACCGACCCTGCGCAATGTCGACAGTGACGGTTACCTGCTGCAGGGCTCCTACAAACTGGGCAAGAACCGGCTGGCCTTGTCTTACGGCAAGACCAACGACGATGGCAATGGCGTGGTCGGCAGCGGCGCGGACTACGAAACGAGCGGTATTGCGCTGTTCCATGACGTCAACGACAACCTCAAGCTGGTGGCCGAGTACAACCAGTTCGCAATCAACGGCCACGACACCAATGCCCAGGACGAAGACACCGACACCTTTGCGGTGGGGGCGGTGCTGACCTGGTAAGTCCATCGTGCTGAGTGAGCTCTCGAACCATAGCCGCTTTTGAAGCCTAAGCTCGGCTCCGTAGCAGCTGTCGAGCCTGCGAGGCTGCGTCCGGCTGCGCAGCAGTCGCAAAACCTGAGTGCGAGGTTTTCCTAAAACACCGCATTGTCTGATTTCACGACTGCTGCGCAGCCGGACGCAGCCTCGCAGGCTCGACAGCTGCTACGGAGTGTGGATCGCGCCTGAATGGTTATCAGACTCTCATCCCATCGAAGCGGCTACCCGCTACCCAAGTAGCATACGTTGCAGCTCACAGGCTTCGTACACTCGAGCCTCATACATGCGCACCTGCGGGAGGCGACGATGCAGCAGGTCCAGAGTGAAGGTGTGGTCAGCGCAATGTCCCAGGCCACCGATGCCCAACAGGTGGCCCAGGAGCTGGCGCGACAACTGTTGCATCCGCACTTGGGCTTCGTGCTGTTCTTCTGTTCCGCCGAGTACGACTTGCAGGCGCTGGGTCAGGCCTTGCAACAAAGCTTCGGCGGCATTCGCCTGGTGGGTTGCACCAGCGCGGGGGAAATCACGCCCCTTGGCTACGGCCGCAACTGTGTTACGGCGGTGGGCTTCGATCATCGGCATTTTTCCATCGACGCCGAACTGATCGACGAGATGGAGCGCTTCAGCCTGATCGACGCCCAGCAAATGGTCGAGCGACTGGTCAGTGGCTGTCGCAGCAACACCCAGGCACCGATCAAGGGCAACAGCTTTGCGCTGACCCTGCTCGATGGGTTGTCCAGTCGTGAAGAAATGGTCCTCGCAGCCCTGAGTGCGGCGCTGGGCGACATCCCGCATTTTGGCGGTTCGGCCGGCGACGACAATTACCTGACCCACACCCACGTTTATTTTAATGGCGAGTTCCACAGCGGCGCGGCGGTGGTGGTGCTGGTCAATACCTGGCTGGATTTCGAGGTGTTCACCACTCACCACATCTTGCCGAGGGCGGAAAAACTGGTGGTCACCGGCGCTGACAGCGCTTCGCGTCGGGTCTTTGAGCTCAACGCCGAACCTGCCGCCGAGGAATACGCCCGGCACATCGGCGTGCCGGTGGCGGAGCTCGATCATCGGATCTTCGCCGCGCACCCTTTGGCCGTGCGGATCAACGATCAGTATTACGTGCGGGCGATCCAGCAGGTTCACCCGGACCTGAGCCTGAGTTTCTACTGCGCGGTGGAAAACGGCATTGTCCTCACCGTCATGACGCCAGGCCCAATGCTGCCGAATCTGCAAACGCTGTTCGAAGGCTTGCAGGAGCGCCTTGGCGATCTGTTGCTGACCATCGGCTGCGACTGCTTTCTCAGGCGTCTGGAACTGGAAGACGGCGGCAGTCTCGAGCAGATCGGAACGTTTTTGCGTGACCAACGGGTGATGGGTTTCAACACCTACGGAGAACAGTTCAATGGCATGCACATCAACCAAACCTTCACCGGGGTTGCCATTGCCCGAGGCCGGTCCCCTGGACACCGCTGATCTTCAAGCGCAGATCGCCAGCCTGCAGTGCGACAACCACAAACTGCAGCGCATCAATGGCGCGCTGATCGAGCGCATCGAGTCCGGCATCACCCGCGGCAATGACCCGTACGCGGCGTTCCAGCATTCGGTGGTGCTGGCCGAACAGGTGCGTGAGCGCACCGACGCCTTGAACCAGGCCATGGCCGAACTCAAGTCGGGCAACCACTTGCTCAGCGAAGCGCGCCTGCGCGCGGAGACCGCGCATCAACACTTGATCGATGCCATCGAGAGCATTTCCGACGCCTTTGTGCTGTTCGATGCAGACCAGCGGATCGTGTTGTTCAACAGCCGCTTCAAGGCTTTCTGGGGCAACAGCCGGGTGCGAATCAACGCCGGCATGCGCCTGGCCGAGGTCAAGCGGCTGATGTCCGCCACCGGGCTGTTCACTGAAGAGCCGCGCGGGCATGCCGACGAAAACCTGTTCTATCGCCTGCAGAACGGCCGCTGGTTGCAAGTCAGCGAAAGGCCCACCCAGGAAGGCGGGCGGGTGATCCTGTTCACCGACATTACCGACGTCAAACTCAGCGAAACCGTGCGCCGCGAGCAGGCGGTGGCGCAGAAATCGCATTTGTTGCAACGGGCGGTCGACAACCTGTCCCAAGGGGTGGCGATGGTCAACGCCGAGGGCATTCTGGAGCTGTGGAACCGGCGTTTCCTCGAACTCAGCGGCTTGGCCCCGGTAGCGGCCCATCGTCCGTTTGCCGAAGTGATCGCCGACAGCGAATTGAACCTGTTGACCCCGGCCAGTCGCGATGTAAACGGACGGCCTGTGCAGGAACGCGAGCAACGTCTCTACGATGGCCGGGTGCTGGAAATCCGCACCCATCCGTTGCCCACCGGCGGTTTCGTCAACACCTTCACCGACATCACCGAACGCTACCAACACGCCGAAGCGCTGAGCGAAAGCGAGCGCTGGATCCGCCTGATCACCGACCATGTGCCGGCGTTGATTGCCTACCTGAATGCCGATCTGGTCTACGAGTTCACCAACAAGGTGTATGAAGAATGGTACTGCTGGCCTCGGGGCGTGATGCTTGGGCAGAGCCTGCGTGAAGTCCACAGCGAGCAGCATTACCAGCGTCTGGAAGACTATGTGGCACGGGCCCTGGCCGGCGAGAGCGTGACGTTCGAGTTCGCCGAAACCAACATCAACAATCAGGAGCGCTACATGCTGCGCTCCTACGTACCCAATCGCCTGGCCACCGGGGAAGTGGTGGGGATTTTCGTGTTGATCCGCGACATCACCGAACGCCGTCGCACCGCCGAGGCGCTGCACCAGGCCTATCAGAATCTAGAGTTGCGGGTGCGCGAACGGACGGCGGAACTGACGACGCTCAACGACCAATTACTGCGCGAGATCGACGAGCGTCGGCGGGCGGAGTCTCGCCTGCGCGAAGCCAAGCTCGAGGCCGAGCAGGCCAACCTGTCGAAGACCAAGTTTCTCGCCGCCGTCAGTCATGACCTGCTGCAACCGCTCAACGCCGCGCGGCTGTTTACCAGCGCGTTGCTCGAACGGCGGGAGCCGGTGGCCAATGCGATTTTGGTGCGTAATGTCAGCAACTCTCTGGAAGATGTGGAGAACCTGCTGGGTACGCTGGTCGACATCTCCAAACTGGATGCCGGGGTGATCAAGGCCGACATTGCGCCGTTCGCCCTGAGCGAATTGCTGGAAAACCTCGCGGCCGAATACACCCAGGTGGCTCGCAGCGAAGGTCTGGAACTGCATTTCATCCCCTGTTCGGCACTGGTGCGCAGCGACATTCAGTTGCTGGCGCGGATCCTTCGAAATCTGCTGAGCAACGCCATTCGCTACACCTACAGCGGTCGTGTGGTGCTCGGTTGCCGGCGTCATCACCAGCGCCTGTCGATCGAGGTCTGGGACAGCGGCATGGGCATCGCCGAAAACCGCCTCGAGGAGATTTTTCAGGAATTCAAACGCGGTGATGTACAGCGTCCAGATCAGGATCGCGGGTTAGGTCTGGGCCTGGCGATCGTTGAAAAAATCGCCGGGATTCTCGGTCACCGCATTCATGTGCGTTCGTGGCCGGGCAAAGGCTCGATGTTCTCGGTCGAAGTGCCGCTCAGCGCCACGGCACCCAAGGCTCTGCCGAGCCTGCTGATGAGTGAGCCGATGCTTGAACGTCTGCGTGGGGCGCGGGTGTGGGTGCTGGATAACGACGCGGCTATTTGCGCCGGGATGCGCACGTTGCTCGAAGGGTGGGGGTGTCTGGTGGTCACGGCGCTGTCCGAGCAGGACCTGGCGCGGCAAGTGGACAACTATCACGAAGAAGCAGACCTGTTGATCGCCGACTATCACTTGGATGACGATCAGAACGGGGTCGATGCCGTGGCCCGGATCAACGCCCGTCGCGGCTCGGCCATTCCGGCGATGATGATTACCGCTAATTACAGCAATGAACTCAAGCAGCAGATTCGTGAGCTGGGCCACACCCTGATGCACAAACCGGTGCGGCCGATGAAGCTCAAGACAGCGATGAGTCATTTGCTCGGCAGGCCCTGAGTCTTCTGGTGTGATCACTGGCCCCATCGCGAGCAAGCTCGCTCCCACATTTGACCGAGTTCACTCAGATCCAATGTGGGAGCGAGCTTGCTCGCGATGAAGGCGACTCGGTCTCAACGCCGTAAGTAAGACCCGAAATCAATATCCCCGGCACTCAAAATGGCCTGCACCCGATTGTGCACATTGAGTTTGCGCAGGATCGCCGAGACGTGGGCCTTGACCGTGGTTTCGGCGATTTCCAGGGTGTAGGCAATCTGTTTGTTCGACTCGCCCTTGGTCATGCGTTCGAGCACCAGCAACTGCTTGCGGGTCAAGGCCTGGAGCAGTTCAGGTGGGAAGCTTGGGGCATCGTTCATGCGCCTTGAACCGCATTTTTGCGTGCGGATGATGTCCGGCGGCAAGTAGACATTGCCGTTGAGGATCTGCTGGATGGCTTCGGTCATCTGCACCCGTGGCGAGGATTTGGTGATGAAACCCACTGCGCCGTAAGTGATGGCTTGCAACACGACTTGTTTGTCCTGCTCGGCCGAGACGATCACCACCGGAATGGTCGGCGCCTCGTTGCGCAGGTTGATCAGGCCATTGAGGCCGTGCATGCCGGGCATGTTCAGGTCGAGCAGGATCAGGTCCAGGTCGTCATGTTCCTGAGTCAGCACCAGGGCGCTGTCCAGGTCGGCGGTTTCCATCACCTCGCTGCCCGGAAAACCGTCGCTGATGACGTTATGAATGGCTTCGCGAAACAGCGGGTGATCGTCGGCAATCAGAATTTTGTACATAGCCTTTCACCTCATTATTTTGATTAGGGTGTGGCAACAACACGCACGCGTTAAAGTCAGGGAAAGGGCTCGGGCTGGGCGGGTGTCACCGGCAGGTTGGCGGCCTGCCAGGCGTCCAGGCCGTCGCGATACCAATACAGCGTCTTATAGCCCATGGCGGCGGCGCGCTTCACCGCATTCCAGCTCAGCCAGCAATCGGCGCGGCAGTAGAAGACCAGCGGTTGCGCGAGATCGCCTGCGGTCAATGTGTTCAGCTTACGCGCAAAATAGTCCTGCCAGTCGGGCGTCAGGTCACCGTCGCCGGTATTGGCCAGCCAATGGCTGCCGGGCAGGTTTTCGTGGGGCTGGTCCTCGATGAAACGTCCTTGCAACCACTGACGGCGGTAGACGTCGATCAGCACCGGACGCGGTGTCTGGGTCAGCAGGGTTTGCAGGGCGGCGGTATCGATGATTCCGGCGCCCTGTACTTGATTCGGGGTCGGGCTGCGGTACAGACCGATGCGATAGCCGTCGGCGGAAAACAGCGGGGTTTCGGCCTGCGCGACACCCAGCAACAGGCTCAGCGATAGCGCAGCGAGAGAAGGGCGCAGCAGACGACGTCGGGCACGCGGCATGGGGTTCAATCCTTATAGTTATGAACCTATTACATGCCAGTCTCGGTGCGATTGGAATGCGACGATAGACAGGGAAACCAGTACTAAAGTAGTAATTTTGCCCGGATTGCCGGGTGCTTTGCCTGTGTACACCTCAGAACAACTGTGGGAGCGAGCCTGCTCGCGAAGAGGCCATCACATCCAGCATTGATGTTGACTGACACACCGCTATCGCGAGCAGGCTCGCTCCCACACTGAATGGTGTGTGAAAAAAAAATATGTGAACACCTCAGATCAACTGTGGGAGCGAGCCTGCTCGCGATGGGGCCATCACATCCAGCATTATCGTTGGCTGATACACCGCTATCGCGAGCAGACTCGCTCCCACAGGGAATCGTGTTTTCAGTTGGATTTGCGTAAGGCGGCATGTTGCGGGTTGAAGGTGAGTACGGCGAGTAGGGCGAACACCAGGGTCAGCCCCGCGCACACCGCCAGCGCCAACGGATTGAAGCGTTCATACAGGGCAAACCGCACCAGTTCCACCGCATGGGTGAACGGGTTCAGGGCACACAACCCGTACAACCACTCGCTGGACTCGCGCATCTTCCACAGCGGATACAGTGCCGACGACAGGAAAAACAGCGGGAAGATCACGAAATTCATCACCCCGGCAAAGTTCTCCAGCTGACGAATCGCATTGGAGAGCAGCAGGCCCAACGCGCTGAGCATCAACGCCACCAGCAGCAACGCCGGCAACGCAAACAACAGCCCCATGGCCGGTGGTTGCACGCCGTACACCCAGGCAATTGCCAGGAAGGCATAGACCTGTAAAAGCGAGATCAGCGAGGTGGCCAACAACTTGCTGCACAACAGGAAGGTTCGGGGCAGGGGACTGGTCAGTAGCACGCGCATGCTGCCCATTTCCCGGTCGTAGACCATCGACAGCGAACCTTGCATGCCGTTGAACAGCAGGATCATGCAAGCCAGCCCGGGAATGATGTAGACCTCGTAGGGAATGTAGGTGTCATAGGGCTCGATGATCGCGATCCCGAGTGCCGCGCGAAAACCGGCGGCGAACACCAGCAGCCACAGCAACGGCCGCACCAGTGCGCTGAGAAACCGCGTGCGCTGCAACACAAAACGCAGCCATTCACGCAGCACGATGCCGCTGAAACATTGCCAGTAGGCATTCATTGGGCGGCTCCTGAAGTCGTCAGTCGAGTGAAGGCCGAACCCAGGTCACCACCGTGCTCCAGGCTCAGGGCGTCGGCTTGTCCGCTGGCGACCAGCCGGCCCTGATGAAGGATCAACAAGTCGTCGCTCGGCTGTACTTCATCGAGTAAGTGAGTGGTCCAAAGCACGCTGATGCCTTGCTCGCGGCACAAACTGCGGATGTGTTGATTGAGCGCCAGCCGGCTGGCCGGGTCGAGGCCGACGCTGGCTTCGTCGAGCAGCAGCAGGCGCGGTTCATGCAGCAACGCACGGGCGATCTCCACCCGGCGACGGTGGCCGCCATTGAGTTCGCGGACCCGCTCGCGACGGCGTTCGGTCAAGGCCTGACGAGCCAGTTCGGCGTCGACCCGCAGGCCGGTCTGACGCCGGGACATCCCATGCAGCGCGGCGTGATAACGCAGGTTTTGCTCGACGCTGAGGTCCAGGTCCAACGTGCTTTGCTGAAACACCACACCCAATTGCTTGAGAGCCGGACGCGCTGCGTTGCGCAACGAACAACCGCCGACGCGGATGTCGCCGCGCTGCACATCGTAGAGTCGAGTGAGCAGGGCGATCAGCGTCGATTTGCCCGCGCCGTTTGGCCCCAGCAATGCAGCAAAACGGCCAAGCGCCAGGCTGAAACTCACCTGACGCAACGCTTCTTTCGCACCATAAGCGAAACTCAGCTCGCTGACTTCGAGTGCGTTCATGGCGTCACCACCACGCCCCACGGATAGCGCCCGACCTTGATCGATTGGGTGACCTTGAGGCTGTCGACATCAATCACCGACACGTCGCCGCTGACGCCGTTGGTGGCCAGCAATTGTTTTTGATCCGGGGTAAACGACATCTGCCAGACTCGTCGCCCGACCAACAGGTAATCAAGAATCTCGAAAGTCTTGGCGTCGATCACCGCCACATGATTGGCCGGGCCGAGGGCGACGAAACCGTACTTGCCGTCAGCGCTGAGTTTGATGCCCACCGGCTGGACTTTGTCCGGGTGCACGCCCTTGATCTGGAAGGTCAGGGTCTTGAGGATCTTGCGGGTGGCAACGTCGAGAATGGTCACCGTGCCGCCGATTTCCGCCGAGGCCCAGAGCTTCGAGCCATCCGGCGTGAACTCGACGAAGCGCGGCCGCTGATCCACCAGTGTGCTGTCGGCCAGGGTCTGGGTGCTGGTGTCGATCCAGTGCAGCATGTTGGTGGTTTCGCTGGTGTTCACCGCCCACTTGCCGTCGGGGCTGACGGCCATGCCCTCGGGTTCGACGCCGACGTTGATCTGGCTCAGCACCTTGGAAGTTTCGGTGTCGATCACCGTCACCAGCGCATCGTCTTCGTTGGAAACGTACAGCCAGCGATTGTTGGGGTGCAGGGCGAACTGCTCAGGGTCTTTGCCCGAGGGCAGCTCCTTGATGATTTTGCGCGTGGCGACGTCCATCACCTGGACCCGGTCCGAGTCACTGGCGCAGATGTACAGCAGCTTGTTGTCGTGGGACAGCAGCAGGCCACGCGGGCGCTGGCCGACGGGCAGGGTGTCGGTGACTTGCAGGGTCTGCAGGTCGATCAGACTCAGGCTGTTGTCCTTTTCGTTGGAGACCCAGGCGGTGCTGGCCGCGGCCTGCCCGGCGGCGAGCAGCAGGGCCCAGAAAAGCAGGGAGCGGCAGAGCAGGGTGCGGCGCATGGCGGATTCCTTTTTGTTGTAGTTCTTGTGGAAAGTTGGATTAGGGAAAGCGGCAGGTCACTTCGGGTTTGTCGTAGCCCAGGCTGTCCATTTCGTTGAACGGGTGCAGGAAACCGTCCTGGGGCGAAGTGCTGACCAACGCCCGGGGTTGCACAATGGGGATCGGCTGACGCAACTGGCCGTTCCACGGTCGATAACTGAGCTTGCGACCCTTGAAACCGTCCAGCGGCAATTGATCGCTGATTTCAAGCGTACGGATCGCCATCGGATCGGCCTGACGCAGTTTGCTCACCGCACTGGCGATGCTGCGCACGGCGATCCACGCGGCGAAATCCCGATCATTCATCCAGCGCCCGGCCAGGGCTTCGAAGCGTTTCTGCAACTGGGCGGCGCCGTAGGTTTCCACGGTTTTGTGCCAGCCCACCGGGGTCAGCCCCTGAGTGCCGGCGACCGGCCGTGGGTACCAGGTCTGGTAGGGCACGTATTCGCCGAAATCGCCCCGTTCATCCGCGACCAGCACCACGTCGTACTCGGCGGTCTGGGTGAACAGCGGCATGTCGGCCTGGGCGCTGCGACGCTGATCGTTGTCGAAACTCCAGGCTTTTTCCGCGACCAGTTTCAGGCCGAAGCGTTTGGCGGCGCGGCGCAGCGCGGCGGCATAGGCTTGATCGTCCGGGGTCGGGCCGACGATCAGTAGCGCCCGTTGCCATTTGCGCACCACCAGAAATTGCGCCAGCGCATCGGCCAGCATCGCCCGGCTCGGCAGGCTGTGCAGCACGTTCGGCAGGCAGTCGGTGGCGCGCAGGCTGTCGTCGGGGCTGCCGGCGTTGAACAGCAAACTGTCGGGTAACACGGTGCTGAGCCGGCGCAGGCTGGCGGCCGGTGCGTTGACGACAAACAGGCGCAGACCTTGTTCATGCTGAGCCTTGGCCTCTTCGACCAGGGCATCCGGATTGTCGACGTTGGCGCTGACCAGGCTGTAGCTCTGGTTGAGGAAACGCCCGGTGCTGTTACTGTCAGTGATCGCCAGTTCGGCGCCACGCCGCCCGGCATCGACTGGTTCGGGAATGACGTTCGACAGCAACGGGCCCGGGTCAGGGCGATACCCCAGGTAGCCGATCTGCACCTGCAACGGCGCGTCGGAAGCCTGGCTCTGGGTCGCCAGCCCGGCGGCGCAGGCAATCGCCAACAGGTAGATCAGGGCGTAAGGGGCAAGCTGGCGCATAGGGCTCTCCATTACAGGTAGCGCCAGCATAGGAAGCCTGCGAGGCAGAAGGAAATATGCAGAAAGTACCAGTGAGCCAGTACCAAGGTAGTAAAGGCGCCGGAAGCGTACCCGGGTGCGCGCCACAAGCCCTACTACCAAGGAACTAGGCGGCGGCCACCAAAGCAGCATGGGGCTTGCGCGAAGCCGTTCTTAAGATGGGTGCCATAGCCTCTTCACAGAGGTTTTGCGTGCAATCAAGAGGGCATAACAATGAAAACAAAACGCAGCGCCTTACTCGTTGCCGGACTGCTGGCCGGTTTTATCAGCGCAGGTTCCGTCTGGGCCCACGGCAATGTGGTGCCGCAAGCGGTGGAAACCCCGGGCCTGACCCCGATCAAGGACGCCGGCGTACCGGTCGATGCCGATGGTTGGGCATCGGTGAACCCTTACCGCACTTCGCCGGAACATGATAAGGCCCTGGAAATCGGCTCCTCGGCGTACAACCAGAACTGTGCGGCCTGCCATGGCCTGGAAGCCAAATCCGGCGGCATCGCCCCCGATTTGCGCATGCTCGATGTCGCTGATGCCGGTGATGAGTGGTTCGTCGAACGCGTGCGCCATGGCGCCGTGCGTGACGGCCGGGTCTACATGCCGAAGATGGCCGACTACCTGAGCCAGGAAGCCTTGTGGGCGGTGCGCACCTATCTGGACAGCGTTCACGTCGAGGAGTAATCCATGCGCCTGCTCGCTGTGTTGATCAGCGCTGTGTTGCTGTGCTGCCAGGCAGTGCAGGCGCAGGTCCGTACCTATGACGAAATGATCGCCGCCGGGGAGCTGAAAGTGGCGGTCTACAAGGACTTCGCCCCCTACAGTTTTGAAGACGCCGGCCAGGCCCGTGGCGTTGATGTCGAACTCGCCGAAGCATTGGCCAAGGCTCTCGGTGTACGCCTGACGTTGATTTGGGCGCCGGCCGGCGAGAAGCTCGATGACGACCTGCGCGATTACATCTGGCGTGCCAGTCAGTTGCACGATCTGCAACTGGCCGACCTGATGATGCGCGTGCCGTACGACCGCGACTACGCGCAAAAGCGCAATGAACTGGGTGAGCTGGAAAACGGCCATGTGGTGATGTTCGGGCCGTACCAGAACGAACAATGGCAGGTCGCCTATGACCGTCGCCGGCTGGAGTCGGTGGGCAGCGTCGCCGTGTTCGAGCACCACCCGATCGGCGTCGAAGTCGACAGCGTGCCGTCGTTCTACCTGACCTCGGTGTTCAACGGCATGCTTGCCGCCAAAACGCATCACTATCCCGGTGTGCCTCAAGCGTTCGCGGCCATGAAGGCCGGTGAAGTCGACGCAGTCATGGCCATGCGCGGTGAGATCGACTGGCAAGTGCATGAAGCGGCGGACCCGCAAGTGGCGCTGGCGGAAAACGCCTACCCGAACATGGGCAAGCAGCTTTGGGAGATCGGCATGGCGGTGCACGAAAGCAACCGTCAACTGGCCTATGCCGTGGAAGAGGCGCTGGAAGCCTTGATCCGCGAGGGTTCGGTCAAGACCATTTATGGCCACTACGGCCTGCGCTATGACGTGCCCGAGATGTATCAGTAGTGAATTGGCGAGCGGGTTGTTTATTGGCCTGTTGGCTACCCATCGCCGCGCACGCTGTGGACATCGATCCGGGCAAAGACCCGGTGCCCTCGGTGATGTGGGCCTTCTATCACAAGCAAATGCTCGGCGATGCGCCGTTCGTGTTCGACGAGCGGGTCAAGCTGCTGGCGCCGCCATTCGCCGAAGATGCCCGGCAAGTGCCGCTGGAAATCGACGCGCGGGCGTTCAAGGGCGAAGTGGTGAAAATCCTCGCCTGGGCCGAACTCAACCCTTTGCCGAAAATTGTCGATTTCCAGCCGCTCGACCGCGTGCTGCCGTGGCTGTCGATCCGCATCCGTATCGAACAGGCCACGCCGTTGCGCGCGGCGGTACTGACCCGCGATGGGATCTGGCATGTCGGCTCGGCGCTGATCGACGCGGCGGGCGGCGGTTGCACGGCGCCGAGTGTGGTGCGCACTCAGCCAGGTTGGGAAGACCATATCGGCGAAGTGCTGGGCGGGCGTTATCCCCGTGGCGAGTTCAGCCGTGTGCGTTTGCAGGTAGCGCATCCGATGGACAACGGCATGGTCAGCGGCATTCCCGAGTTTTTCATCAACCATGCTGAACTGCGGGACCAAAACGATCAGCTGTTGGCCCGTCTTGAGCTGTTTCCCGCCGTCAGCGAAAACCCCAACCTGGCCTTTGATATCGAAGGAGCAGGGCAGACGCGGCTGTTGCTGCGCGACAACAGCGGCAATCAATTCGATGCGGCCATACCCTGACCCAAAGGAGCGCGTGATGCGCTGGATGCTGCTGTTGTTCATCGGTTTGAGCCTGCCGGCCCTGGCCGACTTCGAGTACTCACTCAAGCCCCGACAGATCGCCGAAGACACCTGGCTGCTGGAAGGCAGCACCGACAATTTTGCCAAGGCCAATGGCGGCAACATCGTCAACACCGCGTTCATCGTCACCGAGCGCGGCGTGGTGGTGATCGACACCGGGCCGTCGAAACGCTACGGCGAAGCGATGCGCAAAGCCATTGCCGCGACCACCGATAAACCGGTGATCGAGGTGCTGCTGACCCATCATCATCCTGATCATGTGCTCGGCAACCAGGCCTTCACTGACG
Organism: Pseudomonas sp. LB3P25; assembly: GCF_054897985.1. Lineage (NCBI taxonomy): Bacteria > Pseudomonadati > Pseudomonadota > Gammaproteobacteria > Pseudomonadales > Pseudomonadaceae > Pseudomonas > Pseudomonas sp. LB3P25. The sequence continues at coordinate 3,096,339 of NZ_CM142711.1, forward strand.
TGCCGATCGGCGCGTTGGCTGGCACCACCGAGCTGCTGCATCAGCAGGGCGATGCCATGGCCGAGAACATGTATCGCCTGGTGGGCGACTGGATGCGCGGCACCGAAGTGGTGTTGCCGACCCGGACGCTGACGCCCGGCGTGCGAAGTTTTGGGAATCACGATCTACGTCTGCTGGGCCTGGGTGGGCACACGGGCGCGGATCTGGCTATTCTCGACCAGAAAACCGGCGTGTTGTTTGCCGGGGACCTGGTGTTTTACCAACGGGCGCTCACCACGCCCAACAGTCCGGGGTTGGCGGTGTGGCTGGCGGACATCGCCACCCTGCAAGGCTTGCCGTGGACGCTGATCGTTCCCGGCCATGGGCCGGTGGCCAGCGATCAACTGCCGTTCGAGCAAATGCGCGACTACCTCACCTGGCTCGATCAGCTCATGCGCGATGGCGCCGCCAACGGCAGCGACATGGCCGAGATGATCCGCAGCCCCATTCCCGAGCGTTTCGCCGGGATTACTCTGAGTCGTTACGAGCTGATCCGCAGCGTCAGCCATTTGTACCCGCGTTACGAGCGCGCACAAATGACCCGCGTCGATTCCGCCGCGGACAAATGACCTAGCGGCGACACAACCCCTTGTAGCAGCTGGCGAAGCCTGCGTTCGGCTGCGTAGCAGTCGTAAATCCGGTTTGCACGATTTTCCAGATGCACCGCGAGCGCTGATTTTACGACTGCTACGCAGCCGAACGCAGGCTCCGCCAGCTGCTACAGGTCGAGGTGAACCCTAACTCGTTGGCATCATTCGACCCGGTACTAAGGAACTAGCAATCTCAGCACTGCGGGCAATTGTTCCAAGGGCGGCGGCGCCCAAGAATCTGCACCAGACCGGGAAAATTTCCCGGGTATAACAAAAACTGCAGAGGTAGCCGTCATGACCCAACCCGCACGTCGCCAACCCTTCGTCTTGAGCGTGCTGCTCAGTGCCATGCTGTTGTCCGGCACCGCGCTGGCCGGCGTCACCGATCAAGACATTCTCCAGGACCCCAAGAACCCGGAGCAGATCGTCACCAACGGTCTAGGCGTCCAGGGTCAGCGCTACAGTCCGCTGGATACGCTCAACGTCAACAACGTGAAGGACTTGCGGCCGGTCTGGGCGTTCTCCTTTGGGGGTGAAAAACAACGCGGTCAGCAAGCACAGCCGATGATCAAGGACGGCGTGATGTACATGACCGGTTCCTACTCGCGAGTGTTTGCGGTGGATGCGCGCACCGGCAAGAAGCTTTGGCAATACGATGCGCGCCTGCCCGATGACATCCGCCCTTGCTGCGACGTGATCAACCGTGGTGTCGCGCTGTACGGCGACCTGGTGATTTTCGGCACCCTCGACGCCAAGCTCGTGGCCCTGAACAAAGACACCGGCAAGGTTGTCTGGAGCAAGAAAGTCGCCGACCATAAGGAAGGCTATTCGATCAGCGCCGCGCCGTTGGTGATCAACGGCAAACTGATCACCGGTGTCGCCGGTGGCGAGTTCGGGGTGGTCGGCAAAATCGAAGCCTACGACCCGAAAAACGGCGACCTGCTGTGGACCCGACCCACCGTCGAAGGCCACATGGGTTATGTCTACAAGGACGGCAAAGCGGTGGAGAACGGTATCTCCGGCGGTGAAGCTGGCAAGACCTGGCCCGGCGATCTCTGGAAAACCGGTGGCGCGGCGCCTTGGCTAGGCGGTTACTACGACCCTGAAACCAATCTGCTGCTGTTCGGCACCGGCAACCCGGCGCCGTGGAACTCGCACCTGCGTCCTGGCGACAACCTCTACTCGTCGTCGCGTCTGGCGCTCAATCCGGATGACGGCACCATCAAATGGCACTTCCAGAGCACACCTCACGACGGCTGGGACTATGACGGCGTGAATGAGCTGGTCTCGTTCAACTACACCGAAGGCGGCAAAGAGATCAAAGCCGCAGCGACTGCTGACCGTAACGGTTTCTTCTATGTGCTGGACCGCACCAACGGCAAATTCATTCGCGGCTTCCCGTTCGTGGACAAAATCACCTGGGCCACCGGCCTGGATAAAGACGGTCGGCCGATCTACAACGAAGCCAGCCGTCCAGGTGCACCGGGTACCGAAGCCAAAGGCAGTTCAGTATTCGTAGCCCCGGCGTTCCTCGGCGCGAAAAACTGGATGCCGATGGCCTACAACAAGGACACCGGGCTGTTCTACGTGCCGTCCAACGAATGGGGCATGGACATCTGGAACGAAGGCATCGCCTACAAAAAAGGCGCGGCGTTCCTCGGTGCCGGTTTCACCATCAAACCGTTGAATGAAGACTACATCGGCGTGCTGCGCGCCATTGACCCGAAAACCGGCAAGGAAGTCTGGCGCCACAAGAACTACGCGCCGCTGTGGGGCGGCGTGCTGACCACCAAGGGCAACCTGGTGTTCACCGGCACGCCAGAAGGTTTCCTGCAGGCGTTCAATGCCAAGACCGGCGAGAAGGTCTGGGAATTCCAGACCGGCTCCGGCGTTCTCGGCTCGCCTGTGACCTGGGAAATGGACGGCGAGCAGTACGTCTCGGTGTTGTCCGGTTGGGGCGGTGCCGTACCGCTGTGGGGCGGCGAAGTGGCCAAGCGCATCAAGGACTTCAACCAGGGCGGCATGCTTTGGACGTTCAAGTTGCCGAAAGACCTGGTCGTCGCCAAACACTAACCCTGAAACCCTCGCATAACCCCTGTAGGAGTGAGCCTGCTCGCGATAGCGGACTTCCAGTCAAAAGTGATGCTGACTGACACTCCGTCATCGCGAGCAGGCTCACTCCTACAGTGAGATTTGCCACAGGTAGATGTGGGCAAATCTACTACCAAATAACGAGAGTCCTCCTGCCAACGGCGCATTCGTCTGACGCGTGGGGCTCTCTACTATCGGTTCATCGCCTGTTTGCCCGACAGGCATCGACCCAGACAGAGGCCCACCATGATCTATGCACAACCCGGCACACCCGGCGCCATCGTTTCCTTCAAACCGCGCTACGGCAATTTCATCGGCGGTGAGTTCGTGCCGCCGGTCAATGGCGAGTACTTCACCAACACCTCACCGGTCAACGGTGAAGTGATCGCCGAGTTCCCGCGCTCCAGCGCCGCCGACATCGACAAAGCCCTCGACGCTGCCCACGCGGCCGCCGATGCCTGGGGCAAGACCTCGGCGCAGGACCGCTCCCTGGTGCTGCTGAAAATCGCCGACCGCGTCGAGCAAAACCTCGAAATCCTCGCCGTCGCCGAAACCTGGGACAACGGCAAAGCCGTGCGCGAGACCCTCAACGCCGACGTGCCGCTGGCCGCCGACCATTTCCGTTACTTTGCCGGTTGCATCCGCGCTCAAGAGGGCGGCGCCGCCGAGATCAACGAGCTGACGACGGCCTATCACTTCCACGAGCCGCTGGGCGTGGTCGGACAGATCATTCCGTGGAACTTCCCGCTGCTGATGGCCGCCTGGAAACTCGCCCCGGCCCTGGCCGCCGGTAACTGCGTGGTACTCAAACCCGCCGAGCAGACGCCGCTGTCGATCATGGTCTTCGCCGAGCTGATCGCCGATTTGCTGCCGGCCGGTGTGCTGAACATCGTCCAGGGCTTCGGTCGCGAAGCGGGTGAGGCGCTGGCCACCAGCAAGCGCATCGCCAAGATCGCCTTCACCGGTTCCACCCCGATTGGCGCGCACATCATGAAATGCGCGGCCGAGAACATCATTCCGAGCACCGTCGAGCTGGGCGGCAAGTCGCCGAACATTTTCTTCGAAGACATCATGCAAGCCGAGCCACAGTTCATCGAGAAAGCCGCCGAAGGCCTGGTGCTGGCGTTCTTCAACCAAGGCGAAGTCTGCACCTGTCCGTCCCGGGCCTTGGTGCAGGAATCGATCTACGACGACTTCATGAAAGTGGTGATGAAGAAGATCGTCAAGATCAAGCGCGGCAACCCGCTGGATACCGAAACCATGGTCGGCGCCCAGGCGTCCGAGCAGCAATACGACAAGATCCTCTCGTACCTGAAAATTGCTCAGGAGGAGGGCGCCGAGCTGCTCACCGGCGGCGCGGCCGAACGTCTTGAGGGCGACTTGTCGACGGGTTATTACATCCAGCCGACCCTGCTCAAGGGCCACAACAAAATGCGCGTGTTCCAGGAAGAAATCTTCGGCCCGGTGGTGGGTATCACCACCTTCAAGGACGAAGCCGAAGCCTTGGCGATTGCCAACGACAGCGAGTTCGGTCTCGGTGCCGGTCTGTGGACCCGCGACATCAACCGCGCCTACCGCATGGGCCGCGCGATCAAGGCCGGGCGTGTCTGGACCAACTGCTACCACCTGTACCCGGCCCACGCCGCGTTTGGTGGCTACAAGAAGTCCGGCGTCGGTCGTGAAAACCACAAGATGATGCTCGACCATTATCAGCAGACCAAAAACCTGCTGGTGAGCTACGACATCAATCCGATGGGGTTCTTCTGATCCGATAAGCACGCCGCAACCCCCCTGTGGGAGCGAGCCTGCTCGCGAAGAGGCCAGCACATTCAACATTGATGTTGATTGTCAGACCGCCTTCGCGAGCAGGCTCGCTCCCACATTGGTTTTGTGTGTACTGAAAAACCCCGCAACACCCCCTACCAATGCACGCCGCCACCTCGTTCGAAAGTAGCATTCGGGTGCCTGGCGCCCCGTGCATTAATGGCTTTACCGGAATCGTCCGGCACAAGAAGAGGATTGACCCATGTGGACTAAACCCGCGTTTACCGATCTGCGCATTGGCTTCGAAGTGACGATGTATTTCGCCAACCGCTGATTGTTCACCCGGCCAGCCGCTACGTTGGCCGGGCCTGCCTTCTGGAGCATTGCCCATGCATATTCGCGTTCTCGGATCCGCCGCTGGCGGTGGTTTTCCGCAATGGAATTGCAACTGCCGCCAGTGCGCCGCGATGCGCAATGGCAGCCTGCGGGCCCAACGGCGCACACAATCCTCGATTGCCCTGAGCGACAACGATGTGGATTGGGTGCTGTGCAATGCTTCACCGGACATTCGCGCGCAACTTGAGAGTTTCGCGCCGCTGCAACCAGCACGTCGGGTGCGTGACACGGCGATTGCCGGCGTCGTCCTGCTGGACAGCCAGATCGACCATTGCACCGGCCTGTTGAGCCTGCGCGAGGGCTGCCCGCATTCGGTCTGGTGCACCGAACGGGTTCATGAAGACCTGAGCAGCGGCTTCCCGTTGTTCACCATGCTCAAGCACTGGAACGGCGGGTTGCAGTGGCAACCGGTCGGGTTGGCCCGCGAGCCGTTCAGCATCCCGGCGTGTGCACACCTGCGATTTCGCGCGATCCCCTTGGTCAGCAACGCACCGCCGTATTCGCCCAATCGCGGCAATCCGCAGCCAGGCGACACCATCGGACTGTTTGTCGAAGACCGGCGCAGCGGTGCTTCGCTGTTCTACGCGCCGGGTCTTGGACAGGTCGACGACGAGGTTCTGAGCTGGATGCAACGCGCCGATTGCCTGTTGCTGGACGGCACCTTGTGGCGCGACGACGAGATGCGAATCTGCGAAGTCGGCCAGAACCTGGGCAGTGAAATGGGTCACCTGTCGCAAAGCGGCCCTGGCGGCATGCTCGACATCCTTGAAGGCTTCACCCGCCAGCGCAAGGTGCTGATCCACATCAACAACACCAACCCGATCCTCGATGAAGACTCGGCCGAGCGGGCGTTGCTGGAGCGGCGCGGGATCGAAGTGGCCTATGACGGCATGAGTATTGTGCTGTAGCGGAGGGCCCTTTCGCGAGCAGGCTCGCTCCCATAGTGGATCGCATTCCCCTGTGGGAGCGAGCCTGCTCGCGAAGACGCCAGACCAGACACCGCAGTTTTTCGGAGAACCGCAATGACTGACACCCCAATGACCCCCGCCGAATTCGAAGCGGCCCTGCGAGCCAAAGGCGCCTATTACCACATCCACCATCCATTCCACCAAACCATGTACGCCGGCCGATCAACCCGCGAGCAGATTCAGGGCTGGGTCGCCAATCGCTTCTACTACCAGGTGAACATCCCCCTGAAGGACGCAGCGATTCTCGCCAACTGCCTGGACCGCGACGTACGCCGGGAATGGCTGCAACGGATACTCGATCACGACGGTGCACCCGGCAGCGAAGGCGGGATCGAAGCCTGGCTGCGGCTGGGCGAAGCGGTGGGCCTGGATCGCGAGCAAATCCTTTCACAGGAATTGGTGCTGCCCGGTGTCCGTTTCGCCGTCGACGCCTATGTCAATTTCGCCCGTCGCGCCTGTTGGCAGGAAGCCGCCAGCAGTTCGCTGACCGAGCTGTTTGCGCCACAGATCCATCAATCCCGGCTCGATGCCTGGCCGACCCATTACCCGTGGATCGACGTCAGTGGTTACGACTATTTCCGTACTCGCCTGAGTCAGGCGCGACGGGATGTCGAGCATGGCTTGCGTATCACCCTGGCGCACTACGTCACGGTCGAAGGCCAGCAACGCATGCTGGAAATTCTGCAATTCAAGCTCGACGTGCTGTGGAGCATGCTCGACGCCATGAGCATGGCCTACGAGCTGGAGCGCCCGCCGTATCACACCGTCACCACGGAGCAGGTCTGGCACCGGGGGATTGCCCTGTGAGCCTGATCAACCGCGAGCAATCACCGTCGCTGCGTCAGGGTTTTCGCCTGCAATGGGAACCTCGTCAGGACTGTCACGTGCTGCTGTACCCCGAAGGCATGATCAAACTCAACACCAGTGCCGGGCAGATCCTCGATCTGGTGGACGGCCAGCGCAGCGTCGCGGCGATCATTGATCGACTGTCTGAGAGTTTCCCCGGCGTGCCGGGGATCGACGAAGATGTGTTGGCGTTTCTGGAGGTGGCCCATGCTCAATTCTGGATCGAGTGACTCGCCTCCGGGCCCGCCGCTGTGGCTGTTGGCGGAGCTGACCTACCGTTGCCCGCTGCAATGCCCGTATTGCTCCAACCCGCTGGACTTCGCCCGGCAGGGCGAGGAATTGAGCACCGAAGAATGGATCCGGGTGTTCCGCGAAGCCCGGGAGATGGGGGCCGCGCAACTGGGATTTTCCGGCGGCGAGCCGTTAGTACGTCAGGACCTGGCCGAGCTGATCAAGGCCGCCCGGGACATGGGTTATTACACCAACCTGATCACCTCGGGCATTGGCCTGACCGAGCAGAAAGTACGCGATTTCAAGGTCGCGGGGCTGGACCATATCCAGATCAGCTTCCAGGCCGCCGACGAAGCGGTGAACAACATGCTCGCCGGTTCGCGCAAGGCCTTCGCCCAGAAACTCGCCATGGCCCGGGCGGTAAAGGCCCAGGGCTACCCGATGGTGCTGAACTTCGTCACCCATCGGCACAACATCGACCAGATCGCACAGATCATCGACTTGTGCCTGGAGCTGGAAGCGGATTTCGTCGAATTGGCGACGTGCCAGTTCTACGGCTGGGCCGAGCTCAACCGCGTCGGCCTGTTGCCCACGCGCGAACAATTGCAGCGTGCCGAGCGCATCACTAACGAGTATCGCGAGCGTCTTGAGGCGCAGGGCCACCCGTGCAAGCTGATCTTCGTCACCCCGGATTACTACGAAGAGCGTCCCAAAACCTGCATGAACGGCTGGGCCAACCTGTTTCTCGACATCACCCCCGACGGCACGGCGTTGCCTTGCCACAGCGCCCGACAGTTGCCGGTGCAGTTTCCCAATGTGCGCGAGCACAGTATCGAGCACATCTGGACGGAGTCGTTCGGTTTCAATCGCTTTCGTGGCGATGACTGGATGAAAGAGCCGTGCCGCTCCTGCGATGAAAAGCACAAGGATCTGGGCGGCTGTCGCTGCCAGGCATTCATGCTGACCGGTGACGCCGCCAACGCGGACCCGGTGTGCAGCAAATCCCCGCACCACGGCATGATTCTAAAGGCCCGCGAGGAAGCCGAGGCACCGGGGCTGGGCATGGAACACCTGACGTTGCGTAACGAGAAGGCTTCGCGACTGATCTATCGCGGATGAATAAAGCAACACTACTCCCCTGTGGGAGCGAACTGTGGCGAGGGGATTTATCCCCGCTGGACTGCGAAGCAGGCCCAAGATTTTGGGGCGGCTGCGCCACCCAACGGAGATAAATCCCCTCGCCACAGTTCGCTCCCACAGGGGGTATCCGGTGAATTCAGAGTCTGAGTACACCAGCCTGCTACCCATTGGTCTGATTGCATTCACCACCGGATGCTTTAGTGTGGACGTTACCTTCCAAAACAATAAAAACAGGCTTTCCAATGAGCCAGAGTCTCAGTCAGCTGCGTAAATTCGTTTCGCCTGAAATCATCTTTGGTGCCGGCTGCCGGCACAACGTCGGCAATTGCGCCAAAACCTTTGGCGCCCGTAAGGTGCTGTTGGTCAGCGATCCCGGTGTGATTGCGGCCGGTTGGGTCGCCGATGTCGAGGCCAGCCTGCAAGCTCAGGGCATCGAGTATTTCCTGTACAGCGCGGTCTCGCCCAACCCGCGGGTCGAAGAAGTAATGCTCGGCGCCGACCTGTACCGGGAAAATCATTGCGATGTGATCGTGGCCGTCGGTGGCGGCAGCCCGATGGATTGCGGCAAAGGCATCGGCATTGTCGTCGCCCATGGACGCAGCATCCTCGAATTCGAAGGCGTGGACACCATCCGTGTCCCGAGCCCGCCGCTGATCCTGATTCCGACCACCGCCGGGACCTCGGCCGATGTCTCGCAATTCGTGATCATCTCCAACCAGCAAGAACGCATGAAGTTCTCCATCGTCAGTAAGGCGGTGGTGCCGGACGTGTCGTTGATCGACCCGGAAACCACGTTGAGCATGGACCCGTTCCTGTCGGCCTGTACCGGCATCGATGCGTTGGTGCATGCCATCGAAGCGTTTGTGTCCACCGGTCATGGGCCGTTGACCGATCCCCATGCGCTGGAGGCGATGCGCCTGATCAACGGCAACCTGGTGCAGATGATCGCCAACCCCAACGACATTGCCCTGCGCGAGAAGATCATGCTCGGTAGCATGCAGGCCGGGCTGGCGTTCTCCAACGCGATCCTCGGCGCGGTGCATGCCATGTCCCACAGCCTCGGTGGTTTTCTCGATTTGCCTCATGGTTTGTGCAACGCGGTGCTGGTGGAACACGTGGTGGCGTTCAACTACAGCTCCGCACCTGAGCGCTTCAAGGTGATCGCCGAGACCTTTGGCATCGATTGCCGTGGCCTCAATCACCGGCAGATTTGCGGGCGTCTGGTGGAACATCTGATCGCTCTGAAACATGCCATTGGCTTCCACGAAACCCTTGGCCTGCACGGGGTCAGCACCGCGGACATTCCTTTCCTGTCGCAACACGCCATGCACGATCCGTGCATCCTGACCAACCCGCGCGAGTCCAGTCAGCGTGATGTCGAGGTCGTCTATGGCGAAGCCCTCTGACGAACAGCAACGGGCGCTGGCGGGGTTACTGGGATTAGGCAGCCACTCGGCGCGCAAGAGTCATTACCCGGAACTGGCCGCGCGCCTTGACGAGCTGGAAGCCGAGCGCAATCGCTACAAATGGCTGTTCGAAAACGCGGTTCACGGGATCTTCCAGGCCAGCCTCTTGGAAGGCATGCGCGCCGCCAACCCGGCCCTGGCACGGATGCTCGGCTATCAGGACCCTCAGGAAGTGCTGTTCTCGCTGGCTGACCTGGCGAGCAACCTGTTTGTCGGCGGGGCTAAAGAGCTGGAAAACATCGGTGAACTGCTCAAGCGCGAGCGTAGCCTGCTCGGGTACGAAACCCAATTGCGGCGCAAGGATGGCAGTAGCCTCGACGTGCTGATGAACCTGTTACTCAAGCCCGATCAGGAAGGGCTAGTGGAAGGTTTTGTCGCCGACATCACTGAACGCAAACTCGCCCAGCAGCGCCTGCAGCAACTCAACGACGAACTGGAGCAGCGCGTCACTGCGCGCACCGACGAGTTGCTGGAAGCCAACCGCAACCTGCAACAGCAGATCACCCAGCGTAAACAGATTGCCCAGGCCTTGCGCGATGCCCGGGACGCCGCCGAGGCCGCCAACCGTAGCAAGGACAAATACCTCGCTGCCGCCAGTCATGACCTGCTGCAACCGCTCAATGCCGCGCGTTTGCTGATCTCGACACTGCGTGAGCGCAAGCTGCCCGACGTCGAGCAAGTGCTGGTGGAGCGTACTCACCAAGCGTTGGAAGGGGCGGAGGATTTGCTCACCGATTTGCTGGATATTTCCCGGCTCGATCAGGCGGCGGTCAAACCGGACATTGCGCTGTACCGCCTCGACGAATTGCTCGCGCCGTTGGTGTCGGAGTTCCAGTCAGTGGCGCAAGCCGCAGGGTTGAACCTGCGGGTGCACATAGGCGATTACGCCATCAGCACGGACTTGCGCCTGATGACGCGGATTCTGCGCAACTTCCTCAGCAACGCCTGCCGCTACACCGACGAGGGCTGCATCCTGCTGGGTGCCAGACGCCGGGGTGAAATGCTGCGCCTGGAAGTCTGGGACACCGGGCGCGGGATCGCGGCGGACCGACTGGATTCGATTTTCCTCGAGTTCAACCAACTGGACGTCGGACGCGCCGCCGACCGCAAAGGTGTGGGCCTGGGGTTGGCGATCGTTGAACGCATCGCCAAGATCCTCGGCTATAAAGTCGGGGTTCATTCGTTGCCGGGGCGCGGTTCGATGTTCAGCATCGACGTGCCGATTTCCCATGAAATTCCGCTGCCGATCAGTCTGGCAGCACCACAACCCGGCACCGGCAATCCATTGCCGGGCCGGCGTTTGCTGGTGCTGGACAACGAAGTGAGCATCCTCGAAAGCATGAGCGCGCTGCTCGGGCAATGGGGCTGCGAAGTGGTGACAGCCACGGATGAATTTTCCGCACTGGCAGCCTTGCAGGGGCGACCGCCCGAACTGATTCTGGCGGACTACCACCTCGATCACGGGGTGGTGGGCTGTGATGTGGTCAGGCATTTGCGCGAGCATTACCGCCAGGCGATTCCGGCGGTCATTATCACCGCAGACCGCACGGATCAGTGTCGGCGCTCATTACAGCGGCTCGACGCACCGCTGCTGAACAAACCGGTGAAACCCGGCAAGTTGCGCGCGGTGCTGAGTCAGTTGCTGGGGTAGCGATAGTGCAGGCTGAAACCGAGCTCGGCTGACTCGCCTTGCTCCAGCAAACGCAACCCCGGTCGACCGGGCAGGTGATGCGCGTTGACCGGGTGGCTCACCGGTTCGATACAGAAAAAATCCAGGCCCACCGGGCAGTAGAGCAGGTAGTAATCGCTGCCCGTGGCCCGGCATTCCAGCTCATAGCCCAACGCTGGCTGGCGGATCAGGCAGTGGCCGTCCCATGCGCAGAAGCCGTTGTCGACCAATGTGTCGGGCAACACCTTGAGTGCCTGGAAATCCCATTCGGCCGGCAACGCGCTGAGGTGTGTCGGTAGTTTTGTCCCGTCACACAACCAGACGTGCCGGGCTTGCGCCTGCAACTGGGTGCCCGTGGTACGCGGAAAGTAAGGATGCAAACCGAGCCCATGCCAGGCAGGGCTTTCGGCCAGATGGGTGACCTTTAGATCAATACTCAGCTTGCCTTCGCTCAGGTGAAATCGTTGCCGGGCGCGATAGGCGAAGGGCGTGGTGCTGTCGAGTTGCAGGACGACTTCATCGCGCGTCTGCGAAACCACCTGCCACGGCTGTTGCCAGGCGCTGCCGTGAATCGGCAGGGGATCGGTGAGGCTGTTGGGTGTCAGTGCCAGCCAGCCATCGGGGCCGTCGAAACCCCCTTCGGCAATGCGATTCGACCAGGGAACCAAGGGAAAACAGCCGAGCTTGCCCGGCAGGCCGGTGTTTAGCGCGTGGGCATCGCTATGGCGAAACAGCGGCAGACCCGTGCTGCGCACGCTCCAGTTGACGATGCTGCCACCGAGTTGCGGGGCGAGGGTGAGGTGGGTGAATTCGTCTTCGAGGTTCAGCAATGTTGGCGGCATTTCAATTGAACTCTGATGTGAGAACACCGCTGAGCCTTGTAGCAGCTGGCGAAGCCTGCGTTCGGCTGCGAAGCAGTCGTCAATCCGGTGAATGCGATTTTTCTGATACACCGCGCCGTATGGTTTTACGACTGCTGCGCAGCCGAACGCAGCCTTCGGCAGCTGCTACATGGCGACCTGCTTCATCCCTGGAACAGCGGCTCCGGCAAACCTTTCACCCCGGGATAGAGGGCGAACACACCGCCGGCCAGTGACTGTTCGTCGTGGTCGTCGCCGGGGCGGATCGAGGTCACGAACAGCGTGTCCAGGCGACTGCCGCCGAAGGCGCACATGCTCGGTTTTTTCACCGGTACGGCGAGGGAACGGTCCAGTCGGCCGTCGGGGTTAAAGCGGTGAATCAGCCCGGCGTCATTGGCGCAAATCCAGTAGCCGCCTTCGGCATCGACCGCAGCGCCATCGGGACGACCAGGGAACTGATGCATGTCGACGAACAGCCTCCGGTTGGACGGCGTGCCGCTGTCGGTGTCGTAATCAAAGGCCCAGATTTGCTGGACCAGGGGATGAGAGTCAGACAGGTACATCGTCCGCCCGTCCGGGCTGAAACCCAGACCGTTGGGCACGATAAGCCCGCTGAGTTGCGCCTCGAGTGGCCCGCGTTGCCCGGCACTGTAACGGTAAAGCGAGCCGTCGGCAGCGTTGGCGCCCATGTTCAGCACCATACTGCCGGCCCAGAAGCGCCCCTGACGATCGCAGCGACCATCGTTCAGGCGCATATCGGGGCGGGCGTGATCGACATGTGCCAGCAGTGCGCTGTCGAGGCTGCCGTCGTTGTGCGGGTGCAGATGGAAGAACCCGCTTTCCATCCCGGCAACCCAGCCACCGTCGCGGTGACGCGCGATGCAGGCGAGCATTTCCGGCGCTGTCCAGGCGTGGACATGACCGGTTTCGGCGCTCCAGCGTTGCAGGCCCCCGGCGGGAATATCGACCCAGTACAGGGCGTTTTCTTCGGGGACCCAGACCGGGCATTCCCCGACCGCGTTACGGGCATCGACAATCAATTCAGCGTGCATGGCAACTCATTCCCTGGGGTTTTTGTTTGGGGTGAGGAGGTTCAGTCGCCAAACGGGCCAGAAGCGACAAACGCGCCCCCCTGGTAAACCATCGCAGGGTCATCAGCGGCCGGCATTGGTTGGGCTTCGATTTTTTCGCGGAATACTTCGGAGTTGTCCTGTGGTTTATAACCCAGGCCGGTTGCGAAACGGTTATCCCACCAAACGTTCTTGTTATCGGACACGCCGTAGACCACGGTATGGCCGACGTTCGGGGCGTACAACGCGCATTCGAGCAGTTGGGTCAGATCACCGAAGCTCAGCCAGGTGCTCATCATGCGGCGGTTCAGTGGTTCCGCGAACGAGGAGCCGATGCGCACGCTGACGGTCTCGATGCCGTAGCGATCGAAGTAGAAACTGGCCATGTCTTCGCCGTAGGACTTGGACAAGCCGTAGTAGCTGTCCGGGCGGCGAGGGGAGTGGGCGTCGATGACTTCATCCTGCTTATAGAAGCCGATCACGTGGTTGGAACTGGCGAAAATCACGCGCTTCACACTATGGCGGCGAGCAGCTTCGTAGATGTGAAACACGCCGCAGATGTTGGCGCCGAGGATCTCTTCGAAGGAGTGCTCCGTCGACACGCCGCCGAAGTGCAGGATTGCGTCCACGCCTTCGACCAGTTGATGGACTGCTTGCTTGTCTGCCAGGTCGCAGGGCACGACTTCTTCACGGTCATCGATGGCCGGGGCGATGTCAGCGATGTCCGACAGGCGAATCACATTGGCGTAGGGCCGCAGGCGTTCGCGCAGGACTTTGCCGAGGCCACCGGCGGCACCGGTCAGGAGTAGACGATTGAAAGGGGCTGGGGGAGTAGTGGTCATGGAAGTCCCTGGATACGCAGTTATTGTTAGTTGTTGTAAGTTGTCGTACGACTAAGGCGAAGTATCGTTAGCCATTCTGGTGGTTGTCAACGACACATCAATTGAAATTGACGAAGGGTCTGGTCGCCCCGCGATCGATGTAGCAGCTGGCGAAGCCTGCGTTCGGCTGCGCAGCAGTCGTAAACCCTGCGCACGTGATTTTCCTGATGCACCGCGTCGGCTGATTTTACGACTGCTCCGCAGCCGGACGCAGGCTTCGCCAGCTGCTACAAAGAGTGAGTTGTGGCACAAATCGGGGATTCAACCTTGTCGAAATACCCGCCTTACAGCAACGAGATCGGGTAGTTGATGATAATGCGGTTTTCGTCGAATTCATTGGTGCTGAAGTCCTTGCGGATCGACGCATTACGCCATTTGACGTTGAGATTCTTCAGCGCGCCGCTCTGCACCGTGTAAGCCAGTTCTGACTCGCGGCCCCATTCCTTGCCGTCGGTGATGGTGCCTGTGTGCACGTTATCGCCGCTGATGTAGCGGTTCATCATCGTCAGGCCGGGAATGCCGAGCGCCACAAAATTGTAGTCGTGGCGCAGCTGCCAGGATCTTTCCTTGGCGTTGTCATAGCTGGAGTTGTAGCTGTCGTTGGCCAGGGTGCCGCCGCTGGTGCCGTTGACCCGCATCCAGACATCGTCGCCGGTGAGTTTTTGCAGGCCGACAAAGAAGGTGTTGCCGCCGTATTTGGCCGAGAGCATGGCGAATGCGGTTTTGTTGTCGAGGTCGCCGGCCAGGGCGCTGCCGTCTTCCTTGCCGATGAAGTAGCCAAGGTTGGCGCCGAGGGTCCAGTCGCCGATGGGCTGGCTGTGGCTCAGGTTGAAATACTGCTGCTGATAAATGTCGCTGAGTTGTGCGTACCAGACGCCGACCTGGGTGCGCTTTTCGTTGAACGCATATTCACCGCCGCCAAAGTTGAAACGGTCCGAGGTGAAAGCAGCCGATTTGCCGTTCATGAACATGTCTTCCATGCTCGCATCGTTGCGCGGGCTGTTGGCGCGGAACTGGCCGCCGTAGAGCGTCAGGCCACTGATCTCTGTGGACGTTACCTGACCGCCGCGGAAGGTTTGCGGCAGGGAGCGGCCGTCGTCGGAGCGCAGGATCGGCAACACCGGCATCCATTCGCCGACCTTCAATTCGGTTTTCGAGACTTTACCTTTCAGCGCCACACCCAGGCGCCCGAAATTGTCGGCAGGGCGGCCGTCGTCATGAATCGGCAGCAACGAGGTGCCGCCTGTGCCTTTGCCACCGTCGAGCTTTTCCGAGTACAGGCCCAGCACATCCATGCCGAAACCGACGGGGCCTTGGGTGAACCCGGATTTGGCATCGAGGATGAAGCTTTGCGTCCACTCCTCAGCCTTGCCCTGCGGGTAGGCCGGGTTAGTGAAGTTGCGGTTGATGTAGAAGTTGCGCAAGTTCAACGTGGCTTTGGCGTCATCGACGAAACCTTCGGCATGACTGGTCATGGGCAGGGCGAGGACCAGGCTGCTGCAACCGATCAGGCTCAGGGTGTGACGGCGTGCGAAGGTTGGGCGAGGGGTGCAGACGGAGGAATTGCGGACGAGCTTGCTCACAGTGACGCTCCCGTGTTTCTTGTTGTTTTTATTTTTTGTCATACGTCGTCGTACAACATTGGGGCGGATTATTTGCAAGTGTTGCGGGGAATGTCAATCAGAAGTTGTACGATGACTTTGCGCGATTTTGTAGTATGCCGAAGAACCCTGTGGGAGCGAGCCTGCTCGCGAATAGGCTCTGTCAGGCAACATTGATGTTGAATGACACACCGCTTTCGTCGGAGCGCCGCCCGGAGCCGGCTCGCTCCCACAGGGATTGGCGTTTTAGCCGGTGATCATCGGCGGCATCGTGCCGAGTAAAGAAACCGCTGCCACCGCTCCCATCCCCAGCAACCATTCGAAGATGACGCTGCTTTTCAAAGCAGTCGGACGCTGCTCGCAGTCGTTGATCCGCAGTCGATTGAACAGTGCCAATCCCAGCATCGCGGCGACAAGCACAACCTTGATCAACAGAATCAGCGCAAACCCGGACAGCAACGGCGTCGGCCAGAACTGCCCGGTGAGTACCCGCACGTTGATCAAACCGGTCATCACCAACCCCGCCACCAATACGTAACCAACGCCGCTGAAGCGTTGCAAGGTCGCCTTGATTGAATGCTCTGTCGGCTGCCGCAGGATCATCACCAACAGCATCAAGCCGCCGAGCCAGGCACCGACGCAGGTCAGGTGAATGATTTGATTGAGGATCAGCAATTGGCCGTTGAGGCCGTCGAGCATGGCGCCGTGGCCGACCGGGGCGAGGGTGGCCAGCAGCAGGCTGGCGAGGCCGATTCGCAGGGGCAGGTTTGAGCGCAATGGCGTCATTAGCAGCGCGACCAACACAGCATTGAGCAGCAGGTGCCAGCGCCATACCTGGCCGAAAAACGTCTTGCCCAGCACCAGTTGCAGGGTCGATGGATCGAATGCCGCGTCCCACGATCCGGCCATGCTGGCGGTGATCAGCAGCAACCAGCTAACGCCAGTGACCAACGCCACCGCCGCCAGCCAGCGGCTTGTCTTCGTCAGTCGCAGATCCAGATTTCCAGCGTCGCCATTGACCAGCAGAGGCCTGAACACCCAGGCCCCGAACAGCATCAGCACGACAGTGAAATGCAGAAAGCGGCACAGCACCATCGCGCTCGTCATGAATTACTGGCCAACCTTGAAGCTATAGGCGCCTTCGCTTTTGTGGGTATCGACCGACACCGCGTGCCATTCGACTTTGTAAGCACCCGCTGCCAACGGTGCGGCCGGGGTGACGATCAGGGTTTTCTTGTCGCTGCCTTCGGTGGCCAGGCTTTTCACTGCGACGGGGGCGCCGTCCTTGCCGATCGTGACCTTGGAAAAGGTCGCTTCAACGCCTTCGGAAAACACCAGGCGCAGTTCCGACGGCGCGCTCACCGTGCTGTTGGCGGCCGGGGTCTGGCTTTTCAGATGGGCGTGGGCAAACACCGATGAAGCGGCGAACAGCGAGCCGAGCAGGGCGACGGTGGTCAGGGTTTTCTTGAGCAGCATCGTGGAATACCTCTGAGGCGGGTTCGAAAAGGTGGTCAGTTTACCTGCGAGACGCTGGGTGTACGAAGTTTCGTTTTCCCTTGTCGCCGCGAGGTAGAGCGGATGCTAGTCTTGATCAACGCTGTTGTCAGGGAGCCCTCATGGGCAATCACAAGATCGAGATTCGTCGCAGTAACGTCGAGAAAATTCTGTTGGGGGCCGAAAAGGTTTTCGCCGAAAAAGGTTTCGGCGGTACCGCCATGGCCGACATCGCCGCCGAAGTGCAACTGCCGCGCTCCAACCTGCATTACTACTTCAGCACCAAGAGTGAGCTGTACAGCGCGGTGCTGTTGGGTTTGCTGGAAGTGTGGAAACAGGACGCTCTGTGCTTCGAGATGTTCGACGACCCGCGCGTGGTGCTCAGCAGCTACATCCGCGCCAAGATGAACCACTCCCGCAGCCGGCCTTACGGCTCCAAAGTCTGGGCCAACGAAATCATCCACGGCGCGCCAACGCTGGGTGAGAAACTGGACGTCAGTCTGTACGACTGGGCCAAGATGAAAGAAGCGAAAATTCGCCAGTGGGTGGACGACAAACGCATCCTGCCGGTGGAACCTTCGAGCCTGCTGTACATGATCTGGGCGTCGACCCAGCACTACGCCGACTTTGATCATCAGGTGAATATTCTGAATGACCACCAGCCGCTGTCGGACATGCAGTTTGAGCGGGCGGTGCAGACGGTGACGAGTGTGATCTTGCGCGGGATCGGCTTGGAGCCGTGAATCAAAAGATCGCAGCCTCGTTTCACTCTGTAGGAGCTGTCGAGTGAAACGAGGCTGCGATCTCTTGATCTTCAACGATCAAACGGTAACGTGATACGGATTCCTTGGATCATGATTCCAATCCAGAAACGGCTTCCCGTTCTCTATCGCCACCATCTCAATACAATCCTGCACCGGGCACGTGATCTGGCACAGATTGCACCCCACGCACTCATCATCAATCACTTCATATTTATGCGTCCCGTCTGCCTGCTTCAGGCTGGCAATCGCCTGGTGCGAAGTGTCTTCGCAAGCAATGTGGCAGCGACCGCAACCAATGCACGCTTCCTGGTCAATCTTCGCAATCACCTGATAGTTGATGTCCAGGTACTTCCAGTCCGTGGTGTTGCCCACCGCACGCCCGGAAAACTCTGACACGCTGGCGTAGCCCTGACTGTCCATCCAGCGTGACAACCCGTCTTTCATTTCCTCGACAATCCGGAAGCCATGCAGCATCGCCGCCGTGCACACCTGCACCGAGCCGCTGCCCAACGCGATGAACTCCGCGGCGTCGCGCCAGCTGCTAATGCCGCCAATGCCGGAGATCGGCAGGCCTTGCGTCTGCGGGTCGCGGGCGATTTCGGCGACCATGTTCAGCGCAATCGGCTTCACCGCCGAACCGCAATAACCGCCGTGGGTGCTTTGGCTGCCGACGGCGGGATTGGCGACCATGCGCTCCAGGTTGACGCTGGTGATCGAGTTGATTGTGTTGATCAGCGACACCGCATCCGCACCACCCCGATGAGCTGCGCGGGCGGCGACGCGAATGTCGGTGATGTTCGGCGTGAGCTTGACGATCACCGGCAGCGAGCAGTACGTCTTGCACCAGCGGGTGACCTGCTCGACGTACTCCGGCACCTGGCCGACCGCCGCGCCCATACCGCGCTCCGGCATCCCGTGCGGGCAACCGAAGTTCAGCTCGATGCCGTCGGCACCGGTGGCTTCCACCAGCGGCAAGATGAATTTCCAGGATTCTTCAACGCAGGGCACCATCAGCGACACAATCAGCGCGCGGTCCGGCCAGTCCTTTTTGACCTGAGTGATTTCCCGCAGGTTGATCTCCAGCGAGCGATCAGTGATCAGCTCGATGTTGTTGAAACCCACCACTTCGCGGTTGGCACCGAAGTGCGCCGAGTAACGCGACGACACGTTGACCGCCGCCGGGTCTTCACCCAGGGTTTTCCAGACCACGCCACCCCAACCGGCCTCGAAAGCACGGACCACGTTGTAGGCCTTGTCGGTGGGTGGCGCGGAGGCCAGCCAGAACGGATTGGGGGCTTTGATGCCGGCGAAGACAATCGAGAGATCGGCCATTTACGCAGCCTCCACGTTGATCATGAGTTGGGCGTTGATGGCCTCGGCGGCCCGTTTACCGTGCTGCACGGCCTGTACGGTGAGGTCCTGATCGAGACTGGTGCAGTCGCCGCCGGCGTACACGCCGGGGATGCTGGTGCGCAGGTTTTCGTCCACTTGAATCCGCTCGCCCTGACGCTTGAGTTCACGGGCCAGCGGATCGGCGAGGGCGCTGGCGTCGAAGGCCTGGCCGATGGCTTTGAAGATCGCATCAGCGGCCAGTTCGAAGGTTTCGCCGGTGGTTTGCAGGCGACCGTCTACCAAATGAGTGCGGGCGAAGCGCATGCCGCGCACCTGGCCCAGGTCGTCGAGCAACACTTCTTCAGGTTGTGCCCAGGTCAGCAGCCGCACCTGATTGGCTTTGGCGATGTCCTGTTCGTGACCCGTGGCGCCCATTTCCTCGACACCGCGGCGGTACACCAGATTCACGTCGCGAGCCCCAAGGCGAGCCATTTGCACGGCCATGTCGATGGCGGTGTTGCCGGCGCCCAGC
This sequence comes from Pseudomonas sp. LB3P25, assembly GCF_054897985.1. Classification (NCBI taxonomy): domain Bacteria; kingdom Pseudomonadati; phylum Pseudomonadota; class Gammaproteobacteria; order Pseudomonadales; family Pseudomonadaceae; genus Pseudomonas; species Pseudomonas sp. LB3P25. Next base: position 3,116,073 of record NZ_CM142711.1, read on the forward strand.
ACGATGCAATGATCAGCCAGCGGCAGCTGAGTGAGGTCGTCGGCCTGACGCAATTCGCGGATGTAATCGGTGGCAGCGAGCAGGCCGGGTGCGTCTTCGTGGGCCAGACCCAGTTGTTTACTGGCGTTCAAGCCGAGGCCCAAGAACACCGCATCGAATTGCTGATGCAGTTCGCTTAAGGTCAGGTTCTCGCCGAGTTTTTGCCCATGGCGGATTTCGATGCCGCCAATGTCCATTAGGAATTCAAGCTCCTTCTGCGCGTAATCGTCCACCAGTTTGTACTTGGCGATCCCGTATTCGTTGAGGCCACCAGCCTTTTCCCGTGCCTCGAAAATCACCACGTCATGACCGTGCATGGCACTGCGGTGAGCGCAGGACAAACCGGCCGGACCGGCGCCAACCACGGCGATGCGCTTGCCGGTTGACGCAGCACGCGTGAAGGGGTGTTCGCTGAAGTGTGCGTTGTCGACGGCGTAACGCTGCAACAGGCCGATCAGCACCGGTGCGCATTCATGGTCGTTGTTGCGCACGCAGGCTTGCTGGCAAAGAACTTCCGTCGGGCACACCCGGGCGCAACTGCCGCCGAGGATGTTCGCCGAGAGGATTTTTTGCGCGGCGCCCTGAACGTTTTCCTGATGGATATTGCGGATGAACGACGGAATGTCGATCTCGCTCGGACAGGCATTCACGCACGGCGCGTCGTAGCAGTACAGGCAACGTGAGGCTTCCAGGTGGGCCTGACGGTCGTTGAGCGGTGGCGCCAGATCGGTGAAATGACCAGCGAGGGCGGCCGCATTCTCATAGGGATGCGGGAGGTGGTTCAGGGTCTTGATCACGGTGTTGGCCTCACGGTTATTGAGGTATTGCCTCTGATGGGCATTGGTTTTTTCGCATCATTCTGTGGCGAGGGAGCTTGCTCCCGCTGGGGGCGAAGCCGCCCCACATCCTGCCAACTCGGTTGTCCTGCCCCCCGAGTCGACTGGCTTTTGGCCTGCTGCGCAGTCCAGCGGGAGCAAGCTCCCTCGCCACAGAGGGCAGATCAGCGTTTCACAGCCGTCGGCCTGTTCATCTCAGCCCGCTTACTCAGCAAATCAAACACCGCCGGATACGCCGGCCGTTCGACATACCGCCCGGCGCCACGTTCGGCCCGCAAATCACCATCGGCCCACACCACCCGGCCCTGGCTGACGGTGTGGCTCGGAACACCGCGCACGGTCTTGCCTTCAAAGATGTTGAAGTCGACCTGCTGATGGTGAGTCTTCGCCGAAATCGTTCGTGTACCTTCCGGATCCCACAGCACCAGATCCGCATCCGCACCGACGCGAATCGCCCCTTTACGCGGGTAGAGGTTGAAGATTTTCGCGGTGTTGGTGGAGGTGAGCGCCACGAAGTGCTGCATCGACAAACGCCCGGTGTTCACCCCTTCATCCCAGAGCACCGCCATGCGGTCTTCGATACCGGCCGTGCCATTGGGGATTTTGCTGAAATCGTCACGGCCAGCCGCTTTTTGTTCGGCGCAGAAGCAGCAATGGTCGGTGGCGGTGGTGTGCAGGTTGCCCGATTGCAGACCGTGCCAAAGCGCCTCTTGATGGCCGCGCGGACGGAAGGGCGGGCTCATCACGTAACCGGCAGCGGTCTGCCAGTCCGGGTGTTGATAGACGCTGTCGTCCAGCAGCAAATGCCCGGCCAGGACTTCGCCGTAGACTTGTTGGCCCTTGCTGCGGGCGTAGGTGATTTCGTCGAGGGCTTCCTTGGTCGAGACGTGCACCAGATACAGCGGCGTGCCCAGGGTTTCGGCGATGCGGATCGCCCGACTGGCCGCTTCACCTTCCACCTGCGAAGGGCGCGACAACGGATGCGCTTCCGGGCCGGTCATGCCTTGAGCCATCAACTTGCGTTGCAGGTGATAGACCAGTTCGCCGTTCTCCGCATGCACGGTTGGCACTGCGCCCAGTTCCAGGCAACGCTCAAAACTTGCTACCAGGGTGTCGTCGGCGGCCATGATCGCGTTCTTGTAGGCCATGAAGTGCTTGAAGCTATTGACCCCGTGCTGGCTGACCAGCTCGGCCATTTCCTCGCGGACCTGTTCGCTCCACCAGGTGATCGCGACATGGAAACCGTAATCCGACGCCGACTTCTCGGCCCAGCCGCGCCACTGATGAAAGGCTTCCATCAAGGATTGCTGCGGATTGGGAATCACAAAGTCGATGATCGACGTCGTGCCACCGGCGAGTCCCGCCGCGGTACCGCTGAAGAAGTCTTCACTGGCCACCGTGCCCATGAAGGGCAGTTGCATGTGCGTGTGCGGATCGATGCCGCCGGGCATCAGGTATTGGCCGCTGCCGTCGAGCACTTCGGCATCCGCCGGAACATCAAGGTTTTCGCCGATGGCTTTGATCACGCCGTCGGCGCAATAGACGTCGGCGCGATAACTTTCATCATGGGTAACAACGGTGGCGCCACGGATCAACAGAGACATTCCGAGTTCCTCGCAGGCAATGACCGACTGGTGCCGGTTCTAAAATGTTTTATATGAAGCTGACGCAAACAGGTGTATTCCTGTCAGCGCTGTCAGGAATGAACGCTAGTCTGAGTTTGAGGATTGAGCAAGAATATTTTTTATAAGCTTATATCTGTTTTAACTTATTGATAAATAACGATTAAGTTCGGCAATCACCAAAATGGTGAGGCCTCTCACCATTTTGACGCACTTGACAGGTTCTAAAAATAGACGAGATTTCTTATGTGAAATCAGCCGCTTGAGGATGGTCTATGGTTGATGCGCAACGTTGAAAAAAAGTGGAATGCACCAGATTGAGTCCTGACTGTTCGGACAACTTGCCAGGCATTCGACCTGAGTGAACAAGCAAGTAACCGGTGACTCATCGGCTATATAAATAAAACTGATAAACATCAGTTGGTTACAAAGTTTTTGTGGAACTGCCCGATGCGCAAACGGGGTGCCCGGCACGTTTATTGATGCCGCCAGCCCCCTGATGAGCAAAAAATAATTCAAAGAACAGTGGAGCGGCCATGCAACAGATCAGATCGCAAGTGACCGAGCGCGACGGCTTGTTTGAGCTCGAAGCCGGCAGTGACGTCCTCGACAGCCCCCGTTACAACCACGATATGGCACCGACCAAGGTGCGCGAACGAACCTGGAACAAATGGCACATCACCGCATTGTGGGTCGGCATGGCGATCTGCGTGCCGACCTACACCCTCGGCGGCGTGCTCACCGCGTATTTCGGCCTGAGCGTCGGCGAAGCGCTGCTGGCGATTCTGTTCGCCAACATCATCGTACTGATCCCTCTGACCCTGAACGCCTTTCCCGGCACCAAGTACGGCATTCCGTTTCCGGTGTTGCTGCGTTCGTCCTTCGGTATCCTCGGTTCGAACATTCCGTGCCTGATCCGGGCGCTGGTGGCGTGTGGCTGGTTCGGCATTCAGACGATGTTCGGCGGACTGGCCATTCACCTGTTTCTCGGCTCGGTGTTCGAAGGGTGGAAATCCCTCGGCGGTACCGGTGAAGTGATCGGCTTCATGGTGTTCTGGGCCTTGAATCTATGGGTGGTTATTCGCGGGGCGGACTCGATCAAATGGCTCGAAACCCTCTCGGCGCCGTTGTTGGTGCTGGTGGGTGTGGGCCTGTTGGTATGGGCGATGCCGAACGTGTCGATGACCGAGTTGCTGGCGATCCCGGCCAAACGTCCGGAAGGGGCCAGCGTGGTCAGTTACTTTGCCGCCGGGCTGACCGCCATGGTTGGGTTCTGGGCCACGTTGTCGCTGAACATTCCGGATTTCAGCCGCTATGCGAAAAGCCAGAAGGATCAGATTGTCGGGCAGATTATCGGCTTGCCCCTGACCATGTTTCTGTTCGCCTCCCTCGGCGTGGTGATGACGGCCGCCTCGGTCAAACTGGTGGGCGTCACCGTCTCCGATCCGGTCACCCTGATCGGTCATATCCAGAGCCCGGTCTGGGTCGCACTGGCCATGGCGCTGATCATCATCGCCACGCTATCTACCAACACGGCGGCCAATATCGTTTCGCCGACCAACGACTTCCAGAACGTCGCCCCCAAATTCATCAACCGCACCAAAGCGGTGATGCTCACCGGTCTGGTCGGCTTGGCGCTGATGGCCCATGAGCTGTTGAAGAAGCTCGGTTTGATCGTCTCGGATTTGAGTCTGGAGACGGTGTATTCCAACTGGTTGCTGGGCTATTCGAGCCTGTTGGGCCCGATCGCCGGGATCATGGTGGTGGATTATTTCCTGATCAAGAAACAGCAACTGGACCTGGCGGGTCTTTACCGTGACGACGTTTACCCGGCGTGGAACTGGCTCGGGTTTATCGCGTTCGGTGTGCCGGTGATGCTGACGCTGCTGTCACTCGGTAGCGATGCATTCAGCTGGTTCTACAGTTATGGCTGGTTTACCGGCTCGGCGCTTGGCGGGCTGATTTATTACGGGTTGTGCTCGATGCGACCCAGCCCGTCTGTTGCGAAATCTGCGGTGTGACTGAGGGCCCCTTCGCGAGCAGGCTCGCTCCCACATTGGGAATGCATTTCAAATGTGGGAGCGAGCCTCCTCGCGAAGACGGCCGCCAAGACACCCAAGAAATGCCTGAAGAAATCCATAAGAACTGCCTGAGGAGATCATCATGAACGCTGCCGTAGACGTTCTGCAGTCCACCCATCAGCACATCAACCGCGACCGCTTGTGGCAGTCGCTCATGGACCTGGCCAAGCTCGGCGCCACGGTCAAGGGCGGCGTCTGTCGCCTGGCCCTGACCGACCTCGACCGCCAGGCCCGGGACATTTTCGTCAACTGGTGCGAGGAGGCCGGTTGCACCGTCAGCATCGACGCCGTCGGCAACATCTTCGCCCGCCGCCCCGGCCGCAACCCGAACCTGCCACCGGTGATGACCGGCAGCCACATCGACACCCAACCCACCGGCGGCAAGTTCGACGGCTGCTTCGGCGTACTGGCCGGCGTCGAAGTGCTGCGCACCCTCAATGATCTGGGCGTGGAAACCGAAGCGCCGCTGGAAGTGGTGGTCTGGACCAACGAGGAAGGCTCACGCTTCGCTCCGTGCATGATGGGCTCCGGCGTATTCGCAGAAAAATTCACCCTCGAAGAAACCCTGGCCAAGGTCGATGCCGAGGGCGTCACCGTCGGCGAAGCGTTGAACGCCATCGGCTACGCCGGCCCACGCGAGGTCAGCGGCCATGCGGTCGGCGCCTATTTCGAGGCCCATATCGAACAAGGACCGATCCTCGAAGACGAACGCAAAACCATCGGCGTGGTGATGGGCGCCCTCGGCCAGAAATGGTTCGACCTGAAACTGCGCGGCGTCGAAGCCCACGCCGGCCCGACGCCGATGCACCTGCGCAAGGATGCCCTGGTCGGCGCTTCGGTGATCGTCGGTGCGGTCAACCGCGCCGCCCTCGGTCATCAACCGCACGCCTGCGGCACCGTCGGCTGCCTGCAAGCCTATCCCGGCTCACGCAACGTCATCCCCGGCGAAGTGCGCATGACCCTGGACTTCCGTCATCTGGAACCGGCGCGCCTGGACTCGATGATCGCCGAAGTCCGTGAAGTCATCGAAACCACCTGCGAGGAACACGGCCTGACCTTTGAACTGACACCCACTGCGGATTTCCCGCCGCTGTACTTCGACAAAGGTTGCGTCGAAGCGGTACGCGGCGCCGCCCAAGGGCTGGGCCTGTCGCACATGGACATCGTCAGCGGAGCAGGGCACGACGCAATCTTCCTTGCCGAACTCGGCCCGGCGGGAATGATCTTCGTACCGTGCGAAGGCGGCATCAGCCACAACGAAATCGAAAACGCCGCGCCGGATGATCTGGCGGCCGGGTGTGCGGTGTTGTTGCGGGCAATGCTGGCGGCGTCGGCGGCGATTGCCAGCGGTGAATTGGCGGCCTGAGGATCAAAAGATCGTCCGAACGTGGCCCGAGCCTTCGGACGATCTTTTTTGATCTAATGGCATGCCTCACTTTTCAAGGATTGTTTTGGTCAGTTCTCCTGACAATTCGGGCCGCAATTATCGAAAAATTTTGTTGCTATTGACCGTTCCTACACGGGAAATGCGAGGCTACATCACCTTGCGTCATTGCCTACAACTACGCCAGAATCCGCCGGCTTGTGCGCCTCGTGCCTGGTCTTTATCGTCTCCGGGTCGCTGAATGTTCAGTGACCGGGTTTAGCGACTCGACTATGTAGGCGCACAAACGCTCCAAGCTGCATTGCATGCTTTTTATGTCTGCAATCTGCGTTATGGCGGCTGTGCGCGGGAGACCCTCGGGTCTGCCGGGTGCCTACAACCGGTTCGCTAACCTGCGTTCAGCCGCCACCCTTACTTGTTTAGCGACAGGTCATGGTGGCTCCACTTATGTAGGAGATTCACCATGTTCAAAGCCACACCCAATCCCCCGGAAACCGACAACGTTTCCCCTTACGATTCCCTCGATCCCAAAAAACTCCACGAAGCCGCCGACCGTGCCCTCGATCATTACCTCAATCCGGGTGCCCACATCAAAGCCACCCCGCGCACACCCGGCAAGATGTTCATCGTCAACCCGGAGCTCGATACCGAAACCTTGCTGGCCCACGCTTGCGAGTCGCTGGCCTCGGCCAATGTCATGACCATGGACCTGGCGGATCATATGGAGGGGCCGAGTCGTAATTCCCTGTTGGGTATTGCGCAGATCATCATGCTGGGCGAGCTGGCAGTGAATCGGGCGCTGGACAATATTGACCCGCAGAACGCAGTGGACTAACCGGTTGAGTGTGTCAGTGCTTCAACACAAGAAACGGCCTGTGGGCCGTTTTTTGTTGGCTGGTGAAAAGTTTCGGTCAGGCGCAGCTTTGGTGGCGAGGGAGCTCGCTCCCGCTCGGCTGCGAAGCAGTCGTAAGTCGGCTGACGGGGTATGCCTGATGGGGCCGGGATAGAGGGCCGCTTCGCACCCCAGCGGGAGCAAGCTCCCTCGCCACAGGGATCGCGTTCGCAATGCTGGGCGGGTGAGTCGTGTGCACTATCCCACCCCCTCGCGGTCGTAATCTTCACAGGGCGGCGCGTGAATGCGCCGCCGCACGCGTGGAGATCCAATGAGCCGGGACGTCCTGACCACCGAAACCAATCGCCGTCAGTTGCAGCAGATCATCGCCGGCCTGTCCGATGGGGTGATTCTGCTGGAGCTCGACCAGACCCTCCTCTGGGCCAATGACGCCGCGTTGGCCATGCACGGCGTCGGGAAACTCAGCGAGCTGGGGGCGAATGCCAAGGAGTACGCCAAGCGTTTCGCCTTGCGTTATCGCAATAATCATCCGGTTCAGGCCAATAATTATCCGATCAGCCGCGTCGCCCGAGGCGAGACCTTCAGCGATGTGTTGGTTGAGGTGACGCCTGCGGATGACGAAGAGCGCACCTGGGTCCACAGCGTGCGCAGCATGGTACTGGCTGACAGCGCTGGCGAGCCGGAGTCGTTGGTGTTGATCATGAACGATGTCACGGAGTGGGCCAGCGCCGAACAGCGTTTCGAAAAAACCTTCAACGCCAACCCGGCCCCGGCGGTGATCTGTCGCCTCAGTGATTTGCGCTACATCAAAGTCAACCCGGGCTTCCTGGAGATGACCGGCTATGCCCGTGATCAGGTGATCGGCCGTTCGACCTATGAACTGGACGTGCTGGAGGGGGCTGAAAACAAAGTCCTGGCCAAGCAGCGTTTGCGCGAAGGGGCGACCATTCCGCAAATGCAGGCGCAGCTGCAGTTACCCGAAGGTGGCAGCAAACAGGTGATCGTCGCTGGCCAGCCCCTTGAGTTGAACGACGAAGCCTGCATGCTGTTTTCCTTCGTCGACATCGAGCCTCGGCATAAGGCCGAAGTCGCCCTGCGTCAGAGCGAGGAACGTTTCGCCAAGGCTTTTCGACTGACCCCGGTGCCGATCCTGGTGTGCAACGCCATTGATCAGGTGGTGATGGACGTCAATGAAGCCTTCCTCGATACGCTCGCGTATCCCAGTGAAGAAGTGCTCGGCAAGACCATCGCAGAGATCGACTTCATCCATGACAAGGGCGCACGTACACGGCTGTTCGCAACCCTGGAGAAAACCGGAAGCCTGGATCGCATCGATGTCAGCCTCCGTAAGAAAGACACCGGGCTGATCGATTGCGCGGTCTCGGCCGATACCGTGAACATTCAAGACAGTCCCTGCTACCTGCTGGTGTTGATGGACATCACCGAACGTAAACGCACGGAGCTGGAATTGGTGTCGGCGATCGAAGAGGTGATGAAAGACGCCTCCTGGTTCAGCCGCACGCTCATCGAGAAGCTCGCTAACGTGAAAAACGTCAACTCGCCGCAGTTGCCTAGCGTGTCTTTCACCGACCTGACCGCCCGCGAGCGCGATGTGCTCGGCCTGATCTGCGAAGGCCTGGCCGACAAGGAAATCGCCGCGCGGCTCAAACTTGCGCCGAACACGGTGCGCAACCATGTGTCGACGGTGTATTCCAAGCTCGATGTTCACAGCCGTAGTGAGGCGATTGTCTGGGCTCGCGAGCGCGGTTTGTTCTCCAGTGAGTGGCGGCCCAAGGCCCAGCGTTAGGTGCAAATGCACTACTCGAGGGGGTGCAAATTCATGTTCTGGCCGGGTGCGGCAGTTCTTAGGCTGTAAGGGTGCGATACAGGTCTTCGGGTATCGCGTCCCTTTCAAAACAGCGACAGGAACCGCGGGATGATTTATGTGGCGCAATTGCGTATGCAACTGGAGCGGAGTTTCTCGCCGTTGGCCTGTGACTGCAGTGTCACGGGTGAGCATTCACTGACGGTGAAGCTCTATCATCCGGTGTCGGGGCAGGTGGATCTGGTGGTCAGTGGGTTGAGCGTGGCCAACCTTCGAACGCCGGAGGCGGTGGCAGCGTTGATCGAAGAGCTGCGTTATGAACTTGAGAGCAACACGTTGCGTTGCCCCGAGACGTCCTAGGAACTGTCGGGTTTTGCCAGCGGTCGTATAAAGAATACGAGAGTATTTTTTCTGTGACCGGTCCGCGGGTTCGCGGTGAGAGTGTTGGGTCGCGGAAATATGTCGATCACTTACCGCGGGTCAACCTATGAAAAGTCTTGGGAAACGCATTTTTACAACACTGTCGTTCGCACTCTGGATAGCGCTTCTGGGTGGTTGTGCGAGCCCTCCACCGCCACCTCCCGCCGCGCCGCCTCCACCCCCTGTGCGCACCTGCCAGACCACTGAAAACACCGATGTGCAAGGCGATATGAGGGCTGAGGGGCAGGTGACCCGGGAAACCACGCTCACTCGTTGCGTCACTCAGTAGGCGTCCATCTGCTCACGTTGAACCGCCAGCGGCACTGTGCTGCTGGCGGGTATCCGCGCGTTTCGCTCAGACTTCCTCGATCCTGACCCAACGCGACTCCCGCGCTGCCAACCGAATCGCCGTCGCCAGGCGCTCGACTTCCCACGCCTGCTCGAAATCCGTTCCGCCCTGAGATAAGCCAGCCAACGCCATCACCAGATCATGCACTTCCAGCGTCTTGAGTTCGTTGTAACCCAACTGATGCCCTGCCGCTGGACTGAATGCCGCATAACCCGGCAGGTTCGGGCCCGCCAGCAAACGCTGGAAACCATCCTGACCCGCACGGAACAGTCGCAGTTCATTCAGGCGTTCCTGATCGAACGTCAGAGTCCCTCGGGTACCGCTGATTTCAAAACTCAGGTGATTCTTGTAGCCGTGCTTGAGCCAGCTGCTGCTGAACGTGCCCCGGGCGCCGTTGGAAAACCTCAGCAGAGCATGGACCTGATCGTCGACGGCGATACTGCGTTGCTCCGGACTGCCAGCCGTGGCGGGACGTTGCAGGTGTACGGTCTGGGTGTCGGCGCTCACTGCCTCGACATCGCCCACCAGATAACGGGCCATGGCCAACAAATGACTGCCCAGATCGGCCAGTGCACCACCGGCATGATCGGCATCGCAACGCCAGGACCAGGGTGACGCGGGATCGGCCATGAAGTCTTCGCTGAATTCACCCTGGAAACTGATGATCTGGCCCAAGTCGCCGTTTTCAATGAGCTGCCGGGCGAGCCCGATCATCGGGTTGTGCTGATAGTTGTAACCCACCCGCGTCACCACGCCTGCCGCTTTGGCCGCCAGCCGCATGGCGTCGGCCTGTTCCAGATTCACCGCCAACGGCTTTTCGCAATACACCGGTTTTCCGGCGGCGAGGGCGGCCATGGCCATGGGGTAATGCAGATGATTGGGCGTGGTAATGGCGATCAGATTGACCTGGGGGTCATCGATCAGTTGTTGCCAGTCGCTATGAGCGGAGTTGAAACCCCAGGCATCGGCGCAGTGGCGGGCACGCTGCGGATCGGCGTCGGCCAGGGCGGCGAGTTTGAGCTTGAGGGGCAGTTCGAAAACCGCACTGACGTTGCGAAACGCCAAGGCATGGGCGCGGCCCATGAAACCTGTGCCGATGAGTCCGATACCGAGTTCGCGCATAGCCGGGGTCCTTTTGGGATTTTGTTTTCAGGAGGGCTATTAATGGAATAAAAATTCGTAATTCGCAACAGAATGGAATAAATATTCCTTTGTTGTGCAATGTCAGGAAGCACGGGGCTACACAGCCTTGCACCATTGCCTACAACTACACCGGAATCCGCCGGCTTGTGCGTCTCGCTATCGACCTCTATCGTTTCCGGGTGCGCAGATCAACGACAAATCGCGGGCTTTGATGACGGGACATACACCTCAGACTATATTGGCCACTAATTAATCAAATTTGAGCTATGCAACGAAGCTCGAATAGAGGTGGCTATGTCGAAGGATCTCGAAAAAACAACCTGTGTTTTCGTTGATGGTGATCGTCACGAAGCTAAGGCTGTGCGTGATTCTGTCGGATTCCAACATGGCGGCATCATCCGACTGGCGAATGGAAAAATCGTTAGCGGTCGTGCCAGTACTGTCAAAACCAATTCCGAGAAGGCATACGGATTTATCGCAGCTGCGGTTGCAAAAAGTGGATCAGGAGTGAGGATCAATATGGATGGCGACGGACACAAAACAGCGGCTGAGAGTGGCTGGATCATGGTCGGTTCTAACGGCACCAAGCTATCAGCCGCCACATACGCTTCGATGCGTATCGATGAATACGCTACAGAAATGCTCAAGGATCCGAACAAGGTTCGAGCGTTTTTCGAACGTGTGAATGGGGAAGCCAAGGCTCGCTGATGTATTGCATTTCTCCTTCTTTTGTTCTTGGTTTCCATGGGTGCGAACGAGAAATTGGCGAGCGCGTACTGGCTGGCGAAGCAACGCTACTTGATAGTACTAATGACTATGATTGGCTTGGTCGCGGCGCCTATTTTTGGGAAAACAACCCGCAACGCGCGCTGAGCTTTGCGACTAATGCGCAAAAGCGGAGCTCTATCAAAAATCCATTTGTGATTGGCGCAGTGATTGACTTGGGCCGTTGCCTGGATTTCACAACCGAGAGTGCGTTGCGTGAAATTCGTCAGACCTACCTCTGGCTTGAAGCCGCCTCTGTAGCAGCTGCCGAGCCCGCGAGGCTGCGTTCGGCTGTGAAGCAGTCGTAAAATCAGTCATTGCGGTACGTCAGGCATACCGCGTCAGCCGGACTCACGACTGCTACGCAGCCGAACGCAGCCTCGCGGGCTCGGCAGCTGCTACAGATCGCGTTACGGCTTAACTGACTGGCATTAGTCCCTAAGGCTGCCTTTTGTTCATCCGGTAAATCGGATCAGGACAAGAACCCCCCATCCACATTCAACGAAATCCCAGTCGTATAGCTCGACGCATCACTCGCCAGATACAACACCGCTCCCGCCATCTCACTCGGATCCGCCACACGCTTGAGCGGAATCTGTTGCAACGCGGTGTTCAAAATAGCCTCGTTTTTCACCAGCGCCGAAGCAAATTTGGTGTCGGTCAAGCCCGGCAGCAGGGCGTTGCAGCGGATGCCGAACTGCGCGCATTCCTTGGCGAACACTTTGGTCATGTTGATGACCGCCGCTTTGGTCACAGAGTAGATGCCCTGGAAGATCCCCGGCGAGATGCCGTTGATGGAGGCGACGTTGATGATGCTGCCGCCGCCGTTTTCGCGCATCAGCTTGCCGGCTTCCACCGACATGAAGAAGTAGCCGCGGATGTTCACGTCGACGGTTTTCTGGAAGGCGCTGAGGTCGGTGTCCAGTACGTTGCAGAACTGCGGGTTGGTCGCCGCGTTGTTGACCAGGATGTCCAGGCGCCCGAACTGTTCGCGGATGCCGGCGAAGACCTGGCTGATCTGTTCCATTTCACCGATGTGGCAAGCAACGGCAGTGGCTTTGCCGCCGGCGGCGATGATCGCATCGGCCACGTGCTGGCAGCCGTCGAGTTTGCGGCTCGAGACGATGACGTGGGCGCCTTGCTGGGCCAGCAGTTTGGCGATGGCTTCACCGATACCACGGCTGGCGCCAGACACGAATGCGATTTTGCCGTCGAGGTCGAACAACTGAGTCTTGGACATGGTTTTTCCTTGTTATTGGGGCCAGTGGCGTGATCAGAGGCTGGATTTCGAGATGACTTGCAGACTCATCTGCTCCAGCAGTTTGTTCATGTGAATGAACTGCGCGAAGCGTTTGTCCTGGGTCTGACCATGGAAGAAGCGGTAGTAGATCTGCTGCACGATGCCGGCCAGGCGGAACAGGCCGTAGGTGTAGTAGAAGTCGAAGTTGTCGATCTGAATGCCTGAGCGTTCGGCGTAGTAATCAACAAACTCGCGGCGGGTCAGCATGCCCGGGGCGTGGCTCGGTTGGCGGCGCATCAATTGCACCGGTGCCGGGTCGTCGGCTTCGATCCAGTAGGCGAGGGTGTTGCCCAGGTCCATCAGCGGGTCGCCGAGGGTGGTCAGTTCCCAGTCGAGCACGCCGATGATCTGCATCGGGTTGTTCGGGTCGAGGATCACGTTGTCGAAGCGGTAGTCGTTGTGAACGATGCTGGAGGTCGGGTGATCGGCCGGCATCTTGTCGTTGAGCCAGGCTTTGACCGCTTCCCACTTCGGCGCGTCTGGGGTCAGGGCTTTCTCGTAGCGATCGCTCCAGCCTTTTATTTGCCGCGCGACATAACCTTCGGGCTTGCCTAGATCGCCCAGGCCATAGGCGTTGTAGTCGACCCGGTGCAGCTCAACGAATTTGTCGATGAAGCTCTTGCACAGCGCTTCGGTTTTCGCCGAATCCAGACCCAGTTCCGGCGGCAGTTCGGAGCGCAGGATGATCCCCTTGACCCGCTCCATCACATAGAACTCGGCGCCGATCACCGATTCGTCAGTGCAGTGCACGTAGGCTTTCGGACAGTACGGAAAACCATCACGAAGCTGATTGAGGATGCGAAATTCGCGGCCCATGTCGTGGGCGGACTTGGCCTTGTGGCCGAACGGCGGGCGACGCAGGACGAATTCCTGTTCGGGGTATTCCAGCAGGTACGTCAGGTTCGATGCACCGCCGGGAAACTGGCTGATCGCAGGCACGCCGCTCAAGCCCGGAATATGAGCCTTGAGGTACGGATCGATCAGGCTGGCATCAAGTTCTTCGCCGGAGCGGATACGGGTGGACTGATCAGTAAGCGCCATGCTTATCCCTTCTGCTTATTTTGGAGGCCAGACATCATTGGCTAATCTAATGGTGAGACGGGCGTGCCACAAGCGCGGCTCGGTCTTATAGGTTAGCGTGTTGCTGGATAATCAGCGTTCCTGATGTGCGAAAGCGGGCAGGGCGGGCTATGGTTCAGGGGATGCAGCGCTTCCAGGAAGGAGCTTTGAAATGGGCTGTCCGCAAGTCTGTGCCACCGCAACCCTGCAATGCAGCTTCGGCGCGGCGCCGGCCGTGCTCAACGTGCTGCCGGTGAATCGCACGCTGACGGGAGGCATGCCGGCGGCCAACATCATGGATCACATCCCGTTGGTAAACGTCATGCCTTTCGGCATGTGCATGAGTATGGCTAACCCGATGGTCGCGGCGGCCACTGCCGCAGCGCTTGGCGTGCTGACACCGATGCCGTGCATCCCGGCTACCGCCTCCCCGTGGCTTCCCGGTGCGCCAACGGTTTTGTTGGGCAACATGCCGGCCCTGGATGCCAACAGCATCCTGATGTGCAACTGGGCGGGGGTGATCAAAATCGCCATGCCGGGGCAGATGCAGATGCTGATTCCCTGACTTGAAGAACACCGCAACCGTTGTAGCAGCTGGCGAAGCCTGCGTTCGGCTGCGCAGCAGTCGTGAATTCAGGCACCTTGGAGTGTCAGGTCAACCGTGCATGTAGGGATTGCGACTGCTGCGCAGCCGAACGCAGGCTTCGCCAGCTGCTACTGGATATGCATCGTTAGTCACACCTGAACCGGATCCGTCCAGCGCCTGAACCACCAACGCACTCTCGACATTGGCTTGCCCTCGGCATCCAGCGGTCGCCCATCACTGGCAAACCCCTGTTCCGGCTCCACCAACTGCCCATTGAGATAACGCGCATCAACCGCCGGTTTGCCGTTGGGATGAAAGCGCTGATAACGCCCCTCGCGCACACCGTCGCGGTAGAGCTCGGCCTCGGCCAGTTGTCCGTCAGGGAAGTAATTACTTGCCTCCCCATGCAGCAAGCCCCGGCGGTAGCTGGCCTTGCGCTGCAGCCAACCCTCGGGCGCATAAAAACTGGCGACCCCCTGCAGTTTGTCCCGCACATAGGGCAATTGCGCCGACACCTTGCCGTTGGGGTGATACAGCAAACTCGTGCCTTGCAGTTCGCCCTGGCTGTAATTCAGATCCGCCTGTGGCCGGCCGGCTTCCTTGATATGCAGCGGACCTTCCAGTTGGTCATCGATCAGGCGGCCGTCCATGTGACTGTCACCACGGTCCAGATCCACTTTGCTGGATGACATCGTCGTAACCCTCCTCAGTTGACCTTCACCAAGCCGCCCTTGATCGTCAGCATGCCGCCACCGTCCACAGTCTGCTCGGCACCGCCCTTGTTCATCAGACTAACCCCCGCATCGTTGGTCAGCGTGGTGCCGGCCTTATTGGTCAGTGAAGTCCCGGCCGTATTACTCAAAGATGTTCCAGCCTTTTGGCTGACCGAAGTACTGGCCTCGGCCGCCAGGTCCGCGCCGCTCTTGATCGAAAAGCTGCCGCCGCTTTGCAGGGTCAGGGTGCCGGTCACCTTGATCGTCAGGTTGCCGTCCACGGTCAGGCTGTAATCGCCGGTGACCTTGTGTTCGTAATTACCGCCGGTGCTGTGAGTCTGGTCGGCACCGACCGTCACCGTGCGGCTGTCCTTCACGTCGAGGCTGTCGCTGCCGGTCTGGATCGTCACGCTGCGCTTGCCTTTCTCCAGGGTCACGGTCTCGTCGCCTTCTTTCACCGTGCGGGTGCGGGCGTTCTGCACCGTCAGGGTTTCGTCGTGGCCGACGGTGGCGGTGGTGTCGTTGAGTACGTTGATCTTGAAATCTTTCTGCGCCTGGAGAAACACCTCTTCGGCGTCCTTCTTGTCCTCGAAGCGCAACTCGTTGAAACCACCGCCACCCTTGGACGATTGGGTCTTGATCCCGGACTGGGTCTGGTTCGCCGGCAACGCATAGGGCAGGGCGTTGTCACCGTTGTAGACGCAACCGGTCACCAGTGGCCGGTCCGGATCGCCATCGATAAAGGTCACGATCACTTCCTGGCCGATGCGCGGGACGAACTGCATGCCGAAACCCTTGCCGCTCCAGGGCAGCACCACCCGGACCCAGCAGGAACTGGTTTCATCGTTCTTGCCATCGCGGTCCCAAGGGAACTGCAACTTTATGCGGCCGTATTCGTCGGTCCAGATTTCTTCGCCGGACTTGCCGACGACGATAGCGGTCTGGGTGTGCATTCGCGGTTTTGGTGTGGTTCGCTGCGGCCGGAACGGTGCGGCTTTGGGGATCGCTTCGAAGCGATTTTGGTAGCTGTCGTGGCTGGCTTCGTGAGTGACCGCTGTCACCACCCAATCAATATTCAGCGTCGCGTCATCGTGGCCGGCGAGGGTGAACCAATGGCCGGGCACCAGCCAGCGACAGTCACTCTCACCAACAAAACGCTTCTCCTGACTGCGCAGGCTGTCCACTCGCTGCTTGGTCAACGCATCACCCCGAGCCTTGGCGTTGTAGCTCCCGGGATGCTCGTACATCGACCGCGGCCCGGCCACCGCTTCGGCCTGGCTGTAGAGCGAAGTGGTCGGGGTGGTGAACTCGTAATCCGTCGCCCGATAAACCCCGGCCACCGCTTGCAGGCACACCTGACCCGTGCGAATGCCATGCAGTTCGCGCTCACCGATTTGCTGGCCGACGTAATTCACCTCCGGTCCATTGGGGATCGGCGCAAATGCATCGTTACTGTCTCCCAGCACCAGCGTGTGCTTGCCGTCTTCATGGGTGTAAAACCAGAAAATCCCGTCTTCTTCCAGAAGGCGCGAAACGAACGCGAAGTCGGTTTCTCCGTACTGCACGCAGTACTCGCGCGGGGTGTAACTGCCGGTGAGTTTCAGCAGGAAATCGGTGAAACCGTGAGCTTTGAAAATTGTGGTGACGATGTCCGATGTGCTGAGGTTCTGGAATACGCGGTTGTTGCTGGCCAGGGTCAGCCACCAGAGCCATGGCCTTAGAACCAGTTGATAACGTTCGGCGGTGGCGTCAGCGGGGAGTTGGCGGATTTCGGCGACCAGCGAATCGAAGGGGCGGAGCAGGGCGTCGTTGTGCAGTGTGGTGGTGACGTGGGTGGCCACGGCGGTGGTCAATGTGAGCGAGGTGCCGTCATTGAGGCCGTTGAGGGTTTGCGACCCGAGTGAATTGAGGGATTCCTCACCGGACAGCGACTCAGGGTAAAGCGCCGACAGCGATGAGGCAGTGAGGGAAAGGCTTGTATTGCTGTCGGTGGTGCGGGGCATTGAGCAACCTCAAGCAGTGATCAATGAATGTGTGGCGACATGGAAATACATCCTCCCCTAGCCCCTTTCCCTTTTCTCCTGTGACTTAGACGTAGGGATTGTTTCGTATAACCTTGTCCCTGGCCGTTTCCGCAATTTTGTTGGTTGAAGTCTGTCCCGCAACTTCTGCGTCAATCCCGACTGAGTCGGTCAGAACACCGCCAAAGGTTCCGCCCGGTGCGCGACCATTGAGCCAACCGAGGTTTGCGCTAGCGGTATTGGCCCATAGCACCGCATCCTGCAAAGTGTCATGCCAAGACACGATGGTATCGTTACGCATCGTCGCCTCATCATGTGTGGCCACTTTGAAATAGAGGGTGCGTCCCCCTGCATAGGCCCCGAGCAGTGCGGTAAGCATGTTACCGGTATCGGCAAGATTGCAGCAGACATAGCAACGGTAGGCTGCTGCGACTGGCATGTTGTTGCTGAAAAAATGTACCCAATATGCAGTGCTTCCCGCCGCAAGCCATGCAGTTACGGTTCCCCAGTTGGGGGCCTGAGCACGGGTGTTTTGATTTTGCGCAGTAACAATTCTTGGGTCGACATTAATCGCGCCGGTTACTGCCGCGGCGTAGCCAGCCACGGCAGCCTTCAATCCGACGGTATAGGCCGCGTGGTCATAGGCATCAACAACAGGGTTAGCCGTGAATCGCGCGGCAGTAGTGTTAACTGCCGTATTAAAGCGATGGGATACATCCAGATCGTCGAATGACATTGTTCACCTCCGTCTTTCTTCGTTAAGGCCGTCTTGCCAGGTTGAAAGGGGACATCTCTATTTTTCGCTACTCTCCTTTCCTATCAAGGGAGTGCGACCTTGAGCGCTGTCTTCTTTACCACTATTTCAGTCAGTCACCGATGGCTTGATAACGTATGAAAAATCCGCGCTGCAGATTTTGTCCAGGGCAGTGAAAATTTCAGGGCCATGCCTGCTGCCGCACACCACATACACCAGCGTCTTTCCATCTTCCACGAAGGCATGCTCAATCATCGCTGCCATGCGCTCGCTCCTCTTGAGGGGTGTGGCTTCAAGGTCGATTTTTTCTTTCTTGCAGTCCACCGCTGTACTGGTGCCTGCTTCATATCTTTCATCCAGCAGACGCTCGTAAATGACTCGAGTAGTGCCCGCGTTTATCAAGGGAGGCGTGGCGACAAGCGAAATATTGATCGCTTTGTCAATGTCATTGACGTGACTCTCGCCCAGAAAGATAACGGTGCGGGCTCTTAGGCGACGTTCGATCTTCAATAGCTGGGCCCTGATGTAGGTGAGCGCTTTGTCTACCTTGGTTTTGACGTTCGCTAGATCGAGATCAGTTCGGTGTCCGCTGGGCATCACATCATCCTTTTGTGGGGAATACAGTTACTCAATGTCCGGGTCTGTCCTTGCGCATGTGGGGGTGAAAACAGTGCTTACTCCAACACCCACTCCGCCAACTTCCCTGTCACTTGCGTCATCAACACATTTTCAACATCCCGTGCACCCGCGGCACTGCACTTGGCCAATACCGCCTGCACAATCCCGGCATCAAACTCAAACTGTTTCCCGGTCGCTGCCTTATACCGTCCGCGCAATTTCTCCAGCTTCGCCAACACAATCCCTTCCAGCGTCGCCTCATCCAGCGGTCGATACGCGACCACCGTCATGCGCGCCAGAAACGCCGGGCGAAATGCTTGCAGCAACACCTTGTGCAGCGCTTCGTTGAAGGCATCTGTACCGAGTTGCGCCACCGGCGTATCGAGCAACAACTCAGCCCCAACATTACTGGTGGCGAGCATCACGGTGTTTTTGAAATCCACCACCAACCCGGTCCCGTCCTCCATCACGCCTTTATCGAAGACGTTATAAAAAGCCTCCAGCACATCCGGGTGGGCCTTTTCGATTTCATCGAGCAGCACCACCGAATACGGTTTGCGCCGCACCGCTTCCGTCAGCACGCCACCGCTGCCATAACCGACGTAGCCGGGCGGGGCGCCTTTGAGTTGGCTGACGGTGTGGGCTTCCTGGTATTCGGAAAGGTTGATGCTGATCAGGTTGCGTTCGCCGCCATACAACGCATCGGCCAAGGCGTAAGCGGTTTCGGTTTTGCCGACGCCGGTGGGGCCGACCAGCAGGAACACGCCGACCGGTTTCTGCGGGTCGGTGAGGCCGGCGCGGTAGGCTTGCAAGCGCTGGGCGATGGTGCCTAGGGCGATGCTTTGGCCCATCACCCGTTGGCCCATACGCTGGCCGAGGGTGCGCACGGCGTGAGCTTCATCGGCGAGCATTTTGCCCACCGGGATGCCGGTCCAGCCGGCGATCACGGCGGCGACGGTTTTGGTGTCGACCTGTTCCGGCACCAGTGGGTCGTCCTGGCGAATCGCGTCGAGTCCGGCTTCCAGCCGCACCAGTTCGGCGGCCAGGTGATCGATGCGGCTGTCGGTGCCTTCGTCCGGTTTGTCGCTGTCGGCGCGTTCGCTCAAGGAGAGCAACTCGCGGCGGGTTTCCAGCAGTTCGCGCACGGCGACCCGTTCTTCATTCCAGCGCACTTCCAGTTCGCGAATGGCCTGCACATTGGCGACGGATTCGGTTTCCAGCAGGGTGATGCGTTCACGGTGATCGAGCCCGGTGGCCTGTTCGCGACGCAGGCGTTCGACTTCATCCTTGAGGCTGTTCTGGCGATGACGCAGGCTTTCCAACGGCGGCGGCACGTCGTGCTGGCCGAGGGCAACCCGGGCGCACGCGGTGTCGAGCACGCTGATGGCCTTGTCCGGCAATTGGCGTCCGGAAATGTAGCGATGGGACAGTTTCACCGCTTCATGAATCGCGGCGTCCAGCACTTGCACACCGTGATGCTGTTCCAGTTTGGCGGCAACGCCGCGGAGCATTTCCACGGCGGTGATTTCATCCGGTTCCTCGACTTGCACCAGCTGAAAACGCCGGGCGAGGGCCGGGTCTTTCTCGAAGTATTTTTTGTACTCCAGCCACGTGGTGGCGGCCAGGGTGCGCAACTCGCCGCGGGCCAGAGCCGGTTTCAGCAGGTTGGCTGCGTCGCTGCCACCTTCTGCGCCACCGGCGCCGATCAGGGTGTGGGCTTCGTCGATAAACAAAATGATCGGTTTTTCCGCGCTGCGCACGGCGTCGATCACGCCTTTGAGTCGCTGTTCGAACTCGCCCTTGACCCCGGCACCGGCCTGCAACAGCCCGAGGTCGAGCACCCGCAGGCTGACTTCCTGCAACGACGGCGGCACGTCCCCGGCGGCGATGCGCAGGGCCAGGCCTTCGACCACGGCGGTTTTACCGACACCCGGAGCCCCCACCAGGATCGGGTTGTTCTGCCGACGCCGCAGCAAGATGTCGATGCACTGACGGATCTCGCCATCGCGCCCGACGATAGGGTCGATACGCCCGGCGTGGGCATCGGCAGTCAGGTCCTGAGTGTACTGATCGAGCACTGAATCCTGTTTTGGCGCTGAATGGCCAGCCACGACTGGACGCGTACCGCCGACGTGCTCGCGAGAGCTTTCGGTCCATTCCAGCAGGTTGCTACGCAACGCCTCCCGGGGAATCTTCAACAGCGATGAAGCACTGTTGAGCAGCAGGCTGCGGCGTTCATCACGGTCGATCAAAGCGAGTAGCAGCAAGCCCGAGCGAATGCTGTCCAGTCCCAATACGCTGGCCTGGACCACCGCATCTTCCAGCAGCCCGGTGGTGTGCGTCGACAGCGCTGGAGTGCGGGTGCTGCCGGATTTGAACAGCTCCAGCGCCTTGTTGATTTCTGCGGTCAGGGCGTCGCGCTCCAGGCCGAAGCGTGGCAGCAGCCAGGCAAAGTCACCGCCCTCGATGTCCAGCAACTCCAGCAACAAATGCTCGATTTCGACGTAGTGATGACCCCGTTGCAGACAGCGTTGCGCTGCCCGTTCCAGGGCGCGGCGGTTGTCCGGGTTGAGGCGTCCGATCAGGCTGGCCAGTTCCATGTTCAGGTAATCTCCAGCTGACGAAGACGGGTTTCGATGCGTTGCACGGCGAGGCTGGTCTGACGTTGCAAACCGCCGTTCCAGCTGAGCAGCGGCGGCGCCTCGCGACCGAGTTTCATCGGGCCTGCGCCGCGCACCAGCAACACCAGGGTGCAATCCAGATCCGGGCCGAAATACAGCGCGCTGAGGCTGGCCAGCGCCGGGTGCGATTCGCCATCCGGCAAAAACCGCGCAGCCTGGGCCGAGGTCAACGGGCCAAGGGTCAGGCGATAGCCGGCATGCTCATCCCAGACCCGAGTGCCGGCCACCGCCGTGCGGCCCAGTTGCAGGTTGCGCCCGCCCGGGATCATGCGGCTGCGGCTGGCGGGCGGGATCTCGCGCCAAGCGCCTTCGTAGGCGCTGAGTTCCACCGGCAGTTCGAAGTGCTCGCGCACGATGGCAGCGAAACCGGCGAGGGAGCGGCGCCCGTCGGCGAACAGCGCGCTACACGCCAGCACGGCAGAGTCGGGCACGGCTTGGCGTTCTTGCAAAGATTTGGGCAACAACCCGGTCAGCGCCCTCAACTGAGCCTGAACCGCCGAGGCGCCGGGGACGGTGAACCCCACGGCAATCCGGTGTTTGCGCATCACCTTGTACAACAGGCTCAGCAAGCGATGCTGGAACAGGTCGAGGAACTCGGCCGGTGCATGATCCTTGGCTCGAGCCCGTTGTTGCAGCCATTCCTGATAGGCGTAGGGCAGGGGACCGTCAGGGCCACCGAGGCCGAACACCGGTGTGCTGAGGATCGGACGCTCGCCGGGTTGCTGGGTCAGGCTTTCGATTTCGCTGGCGGCAAACAACGGCGTCAACGGCCCGCGCAGGCGAATGGCTTCCGCCTGGGGTGAGGTGCCGCTACCGAGGGATTCGGCTTGCGGATGTTCACGCTCCAGCAGCAAGAGCGCCTGCAACAGTTCAAACGCTTGCGGATCGCGTCGTAGTTTTTCACTCAGGTTCAGAGGGAGAGTGGCATGCCGGCTTGGGGTTGCCATGTTTTCACCTCCTTGTCTGACTGGACCAGGACCGTGCGCACGAAGCGATTGGCCGTGGCATACAGTGAAAAGAATTGCGCCAGCACGCCCGAAAACAACACCGCGCTGCTGCCGACAAAATGCTGCGAATCAAGTTGCAAACTCACTTCCAACCCATTGCGCCAACCGCGCCAGGCGTCTTCGCCGACATGGCCGATCACTCGCTCGCAGCCAAGGCTCAGCAAACCCTCGATCTGCCGCAAGGCGCTGGCCTCGTCACGCAGGTTGTGCAGCTGGAGAATTTCCTTGAGCGCATCCAGCGCCTGCGGTCCTTCGACCAGCGACAAATGATTGAGGGTCAGTTGCGACACCAGCCGCCAGCGCGATTCACCCTCCAGTCGCGGCAAACTTTGTGGACTCGGCGGGTTGCGCAGGCGTGCCCAGGCCACCGGCCCCGGTCGCTCAAAACCCAACGGCGTGCCTGCCGGAAGGCTCTGGGCCAAGTGTCGATTGGTGCACAGCAACTCGGCGGTGAGGCTGTATTCGACGGCCTCGGAAAGTGGGTCGAGCCGGGTGTCCACCAAGCTCACCAACACGTCGGTGCCCAGCCGATTCGGGGTCATGCCGCTGACCCGTCGTGCATGCCAGTAGCACTGTTTATCGCCGCCACCATGCTGGCTGCCGTAATAGGCCGGCACCCGTTGCACGCCTTGGCGGGTGGTGGCGCGCACCGCGCGGATGCTATGGATCTCGACACTGTTTTCCCGGTGACTGTCGGCCACCAGGCGGTACTCGCTGCGGGTGCCGTCCGGGCGCAGGGGCTCGGAGGTACGCGGGAACAGGTTGATCACCGGCGCGCAACCGAGGGCGATGTCGCTGGCCTGAAGGTGCATGCGATGGGTCGGCGGGCGGTCGAAGACGATGTAAAGAAACAGCGTCTGGCTGTCGCTGCTGGCGCCGGCCAGTGGCAGGTCAAAGAAGTTGAATTTGTCCGCGAAGGCAAAGTACTCGGCGAGCAGGCGCATGCCGGGATGCACACCGTCCTCGTCCGGCAGCAGGACTTCGTCGCTGGCAAACCCGACGATCTCAGGCAGCCCTGCCAACACCGACGGCACGCTGCCCGCCGGCCCGGCCAACACCTTCACGGCGTGGGCGCCAAGCAGGTCATACAGGCAGGCATTAATCACCGGGGACGCGGCCAAATGGATGCGCAGATGCTGGATGCTCAGCTCCGACCATTGGCTTTCACCCAGGCAACGCAGACTCAGGCGCAACGCCGAACGGGCCTGGGGCACACCGGTCAGGGCTTGGGCTTCGTCGCTGCCCAGCAGCAACGCTTCGTTGATTTCCACCGGCCACAATCGAACGGCTGCACTGGTGCGAAAGTGGATGCTTTCGCCCTTGCTGGTGGTGACAAATAACGGTGTGTCCCGTGGCAATGGATAGCCGCCAGCCAGATTGCCTTTGCTCGGGTCCGGCTCGAACTGCACGATCGCGCAGGACGGCAGCGGGCGCATGGCCAAGGGGTAAAGTTGTTCCAGCAAGGCATCGCTGAATTCGGCGTAGTCGTCATCGAGCCGTCGTTGCAGGCGCGCCGCCAGCAGCGCAAAACCTTCCAGCAGCCGTTCGACATGCGGGTCGGGGCATTCGCCGGGTGCCAGTTCCAGGCGCCGGGCGACCTTGGGGTAACGCTCGGCGAAAATGCTTCCGGCGTGGCGCAGCCAGGTCAGTTCGCGCTGGTAGTAGTCGAGCAGTTGCGGGTCAATCGAGTCGCTCATGACGCACCTCAAGGCCATCGCTGGCCCTCTCGATGACAAATGCCACGGGCCAGTGCTGCTGGCCGCTGCGCAACTCACCGACCAGGCGAATGCACAGTTGCTGCGGATGACCGGGCACCGGATCGACCTGAATTTCGCCCAAGCGCAGGCGCGGTTCGAAATGGTTGATGGCCTCGCGTACTTCCCGCGCCAACTGACGACGGTCATCGCTGCGCTGCTGTTGCAATGCAGTCCAGTCAGCGATGCCGTAGTCGAGAATGCTCGGTGGGGAGGTCAGCGGGCGTCGGCCGCGCCGGGTGTTGAACAAGCGCAGCAACTCCGTGCGGACCGAGTCGAGCAACCCCTGGCGGTCGAACACCTGCACGGTGTCGACCTCACTTGAGGCGAGTCGCTCGAACAACGGTGGGAGCATGCCGGTGCCTGCCATGGCCGACGCGTCCGCTTACTTGACGAGCTTGTTGGCAGCCATGTCCCAGGTCGAGGCGGCCGTACCTTCCTTGGTGCCGTCGTCTTTCTGGGCGGTGAGTTCCCATTTGATTTTGGTGAAGTTCAGGGAAAGGGTTTCCACCGGTTTGCCACCCGCGCCACCACTGACACTGACGTTGGACAGCACCACGTTGGTCAGGGTGTAAATGATGAACGGCATCAGCTGACCACTGCCTTCGGCGGCGTTGCGGCCGATGGTGATCTTGGCTTCCGGGATCGGTTTGCCGGCGCAGCAATACTCGTTGAGTGACGGGGTGGAACTGTCGACGAATTTGGTCAGGGTGAACTCGCCGATGTGTGGCTTGCCGGAGGTCCGTTCCGAGTTGCTGACGTCGTTGGTTACCTGCATGGCCACGTTGTGGCTGTAGGACATGACTTCGATTTTGTCCGCGTAGCCCTCGAGCAGACTGTCGCCTTTGATGTCGCCGCCGAGGTCGAGAATGATTGCATCCATCGCATGAAACTCCTGAAGAAATTCAGATTAGGCAAATGAGCTGTCGAGTCGAACACTGAACCTGTGGCGAGGGAGCTTGCTCCCGCTGGGGCGCGAAGCGGCCCTAAAAATGGGACTGCTACGCAGTCCAGCGGGTGCAAGCTCCCTCGCCACAGTTTTCGGTGATCAGGCAGCTACCGGTGGCGGCAGGGTCGCGACCAGGCGGATCGACGCGGTCAGCTCTTCGAGCTGGAAGTGTGGTCGCAGGAACACCGTGGCCTTGTAGGCGCCCGGTTTTCCGGCAACCTCGGTCACATCTACCCGGGCTTCACGCAACGGGTACTGCGCCTTGATCTCTTGCGGCGCGTTGTCGTTGATCAGCACGTAGTCGGCGATCCAGTTGTTGAGGTAGGTCTGCACGTTGTCGCGGGTCATGAAGCTGCCGACCTTGTCGCGCATGATCACCTTCAGGTAGTGCGCGAAACGCGAGGCGGCGAGCACGTACGGCAACATCGCCGAAATCCGTGCGTTGGCGTTGGCCTCGTTGGTGTTGTAAAGCTTGGACTTGTTGGTGGTCTGGCCACCGAAGAACACCGCCACGTCGCTGTTTTTCTTGTGGCACAGGGCGATGAAGCCGAGGTCGTTGAGCTCTTTTTCCCGGCGGTCGGTGATCGCCACTTCGGTCGGGCATTTGAGTGACAAATCGCCTGAACTGGTGCGGAAGGTATGGGCCGGCAGGCCTTCGACCGCGCCACCGCCTTCGGCTCCGCGAATTGCCGCGCACCAGCCGTACTTGGCGAAGGCCTCGGTGATGCGTTGCGACAAGGCCCAGGCGGCGTTACCCCACAGGTACTTGCCGTGGTCGCTGCCGTTGACGTCTTCGATGTAATTGATGCCTTCCACCGGCGAGGTTTCCGGGCCGTAAGGCAGGCGCAGCAGGAAATGCGGCAGCACCAGCGAGACGTAGCGCGAATCTTCGCTTTCGCGGAAGGAGCGCCATTTGATCAGCTCCTGACTCTCGAAGACTTTCGACAGGTCACGCGGCACGGCCAGCTCGGTGAAGCTGTTCATGTCGAACAACCTTGGGCTGGCGGCGGCAATGAACGGTGCGTGCGCAGCCGCGGCGACGTTCGACAGTTTCTCCAGCAGGCCAATGTCCTGCGGGTGCCGGCCGAAGGTGTAATCACCCACCAGCAGGCTGAACGGGTGGCCGCCGAAGGTGCCGTATTCTTCTTCGTAGATCTTTTTGAACAGCGCACTCTGGTCGAACTCGACGGCTTTCTCCAGATCGTTCTGCAGCTCTTTCTGCGTCACGTTGAGCAGGCGCAGTTTCAGCCGGGAACTGGTTTCGGTGTTCTGCACCAGCAGGTGCAGGCCACGCCAGGAGGCCTCGAGTTTTTGCAGGTCCGGATGGTGCAACACCTCGTTGAGCTGAGCGCTGATCAGCTCGTCGATCTGGCTGATGCGGTCGTTGATCATCGCCACGGTGTCCTTGTCGATGGCCATGCCTTCGTCGAGAACCTGGGTGGCGAATTCCGCGAGCATGTCGCGGGCATAGTCCTGTTGGCTGTCGTCATGGGCCATGCGGCCTTCGGCGATGATGCGGTCTAGCAGGGACAGACTTTCCGTGGTGCTTTCACTGATTTTGGAGGCGGCTGAAGCGGGCATGGCGACATCTCCCTAAATGAATGAGTGATCAGGCTTGCGGTTCTGCCGGGGCTTCGGTGTCGCCTGCGGGAGCAGCGGCAGCGGTTTCCGGACGCGCAGACTTGATCTCTTGCAGGCCCTCGGTATTGGCGATGACATCGCGCAACAGCTTGTCCAGGTCATCGTTGCCATCGAGCTTGGTCAGCAGGTCGCGCAGACGCTGGCGGGCTTCGAACAGGCGCCGCAGCGGGGTCACTTGCTCGACCACCTTGACCGGGTCGAAGTCGTCGATGTGTTTGAAATTGAGCTCGATGTTGAGCTTGCTGTCGTCGCCGCTGAGGGTGTTGGTGACCTGCAAGGTGGCGCGGGGGGCGATCGAGGCGAGCACTTCGTTGAAGTTGTCGCGGTCGATTTCGGTGAAGCGCCGTTCATTCAGTTTCGCGAGTGGCTCGAGGGGCTTGCCGGAAAGGTCGGCGAGAATGCCGACGACCAACGGCAGTTCTTTTTTCTCGATGGCGTTGCCGATTTCGACGTCGTAAGTGATTTGCACCCTGGGCGGGCGGACCCTGTCGAGCTTGTGCTGAGTACTTTCTGCCATGTTGGCTGACTCCGATGCATGAGCGGGTGCAATGCATCGGGAGGCCCGTTCATCGCTTTCCCTTGCTGGACCGTAGGTTAGAAAGGGTGGCAGATGGACCTGTCGTTCCTTTGACAAACCTTCCTCATTCGCCGTGTGGGCCGAACTACCCAAGAAGCTAGAACAGGTCTATAAAAAAGCAAGCGAAAACATTTTTGGACTGTCTCGAGAAAAGGAAAATTCATTTTGCTTGCACGTTTTTTTACTTTGGTCTTGTTCCTGACCCTCACCGGCTGTTCGTTATTCGGCCCCCGTGTGGACCTCGACAACCTGACCCTCGACGTTGCTCCGAAGGCCAACGACGACACCCCGATTGCCGTGGATTTTATTGCGGTGAACGACAAGGATTTGCTCAAACAGCTGTCGGGCATCACCGCGCGGCAGTGGTTTACCGAACGCGAGCAGTATCAACGCGACTACCGGCAGCTGATGACGGTCTGGGGGCTTGAGCTGGTCCCCGGTCAATTCATCGATAAACAACCCTTCCCGCTGGGGGGCAAGCGGGCGGCTGGACTTTTGGTCTTCGCCAGCTATAACACTCCCGGAGCACACCGGTTGCGGCTGGATGACCAGAGCAATGCCTGGCTCAAGTTCGACAGTCGCGAGATGACTTTGGTTGGCGACAGCCCGAACTGAATACATCGCAAGAACGCCCATGTGCGTGGCGACACTTAGACGTCGAAAGGAATCGTATGAGCCTGTTACCTGACGCAGTTTGCTGGCACGAGGGCATGCAGTTGTTGCCCCAGCATTTTCAGTTACAAGGGCTACGGGCCGAGGCGCTGGTGGCGCATTTTGCCCAGGCGTGTAATCCATGGTTCTGGGGCGTGAGTCGGGTCGAAGTCGACCCCGGCGCACTGAGTGCCGGGCTGGTGCGGTTGCTCCATCTGCAAGCGACAATGCCCGACGGTTTGCCGGTCAATCTGCAAGCCGGTGTGGGGCCGACACTGGAGCTCGACGTCAGCGAAGCCATCAACGCCACCGACGACGCCACGGTGACGGTTTTTCTGGCGGTCAGCCCGTTGTGGCGTGCCGGGCAGTTGCTGCCGCTCAAGGGCCGACTGCAATCAGTGGTCGGCGATGCGTTGCCGGATTTGACCAGCGGCGAGTCCCCCGAATCGATCACCGTGTGGCGTCCGAATCCGCGGTTGTGCACGCAGTTGAACAAGGCCGACTCCATCTGCCTGCCGCTGCTGAAAATCCGCAAGGAGGGCGGCGGTTTTATCCCGTTGCCTTACACACCACCCACCCCCAGCCTGTTGCCGGAGTCCGTCATCGGCCGTCGGGTGGCCGGTTTGTGTGCCCGGGCACGGGAGAAATGCATGTTCCTCGCCGGGCGTTTGCGTCAGGCGCAGCAGGCCGGCAATCAGGACGACGCGATGGAAATTCGTCGCCAGTTGACCGCACTCTGGGCCCGGCTGCCGGAAGTCGAAGGCGCGTTGAGCAGCCGTCAAGCCAACCCGCAAACCCTGTACGGCCTGTTGCTCGGGCTGGCTGGCGCCTGGTCTGCATTGGACCCGTTGGCCGGTGTGCCGCCGTTTGCACCGCTGGATTTTCTGGAGCTGCAACGCGGCTATGAAGCGGTCCTCGACTGGCTGGAGAAAACCCTCGAATTGATTCGCGCCGGCTATCGCAGCCTGCCGTTTGCGCGCAGTGAACAGAGCTTCTCGATTCAACTGCCCGACGATCAGCCAAGCCAGCGCTTGGTCATCGGTTTGCGCATGCCCAACGGTGTGGGCGAGCAAGCCGCCAGCGAATGGCTGAGCGGCGCGATCATCGCGTCGCAGCCGCACATCCCGTTGCTCAGCCGCCAGCGCATGAGCGGCTTGTCCCATCAGGCCATGAGCCGTAACGAGCAAGTGGCCTACAGCGTCGGCGACGATACGCGGTTGTTTGTGGTGACGGCCGAAGGCCAATGGTTCGACGGGCAGTTGCCGTTGCTGATTGCCGCGCCAGCCTCAAAACCGGCGAGCAGCCCATGGCAAGTGGTGTTGTTTGTGACCCAGGCGAGCGAAAGTGCTTGATCAAGGAAGGGGCGTCATATGTCTGAGGGAAATGCCGGGGCGGGTACACGAGGCCTCCACGAAGCACCGCTGAGCAGTGCCTTTCGCGAGGCTTGGCTGCAATGGTCCGAGGAATGGAACCAGCTACCCAAGGACAATGACGACGAGGCGCTGGTGGAGGCCGTGGTCGAACTGTCTACGCAAATCTCCCAGCGCCTGTGGCGAACGGCGTTCGCTCGGGTCGGCGATGCTGCGACCGAACAGGTCAAGGCGCTGGTCTATGCCTTTGTCGCACTGATCGATGAAACCCTGTTGTTTACCCCGTGGCCGGGCCAGTCCGCCTGGCAGGAAAAGCCCCTGGAGTCGAGGATGTACGCCAGCCGTCAGGCCGGTGAGAGGCTGCCGTTGGCCATCAAGACGTTGCTGGACGAGCAGATTCCCACCACCCGCGACCTCGCCAATGTCTATTTGCAGTGCCTGGTATTAGGGTTTGAGGGGCGGCTGCGGGGCGAGCAGAGTCAGGCTCAACATGAAAAATTACGCCTGGCGCTGTTCACCTTTGCCTGGCAGCACGAAGCGGATTATGTCGATGTCAGCACCAGGCTCGCGCAACCTTCGGCCGTGCCGCCGGTGCAGTTGCCCGTGCGTCAGTCGTTGCCCGATGGCTTTCGCCTGGGCCTGGGGATTCTCGCCATGATCCTGTTGCTGACCGGACTCGGCCAGTTGTTCTGGCGGGATATTCGCCAGGAACTCGAACCGGTCTTGCAGATGACTGATTCGGTTGCCACCTCGGAGCAAGACTCATGAGCACCCTGGAGATTATCGGTCTGGTCATCGCCGTGCTATTGGTGCTGAGCATTATCGGGGTGGCGGTCTGGTGGTTGCGCACCCAGAGCGGAGCGGCGATCCGCAGTTTTTATGCCTCGGTGCGGCACATGGAGCAGGAGCAGGGCGCTCAGGACCGTTACCAGATTCCATGGTTGCTGATGCTCGGCAACGAAACCCAGGGCACACAGTTGTGCAGTCAGTGGCACCTGCAACCGACGGACAAACCGGCCTGGTTCGGGCGCTGGTGGTCGGACCCCGAAGGCGCGGTATTGGTGGTGCCACAGGCGCTGTTTCTGCCGGATGAAGGCATCAACCTGCAACGGGGCGGCTGGTGGCGCTTGTTGGGGTTGATCTTGCGCTTGCGCAGCAGACGGCCACTGGACGGGGTGATCTGGACCGTGCCGGTCAGTCACCTGGGCAATATCGAACAGGCCGCGACCCTGGGCCTGGCGGCTCGCCGGCGGTTCATCGATCTATTGCAACGGTTCGGCCTGAGCCTGCCGGTGTACGTGGTCATTACCGGCATGGAAGAGCTGCCGGGTTTTCAAGAGTTGATCACAGCACTGCCGGTCGAAACCCGCGAGCAGGTGTTGGGCTGGTCCTCGCCCCATGGCCCCGATGCGACCTGGCAAGCGCAATGGAGTGATCAGGCGCTGGACCAGGTTAACCGCGCCTTATCGGAGTCAATCATCGAAATCGGTGCCTTGTCCGGCCATTTGAGTGGCGAGCTATTTGGTTTGCCGGAACGTCTTGAAGCCTTGAGGCGCAACCTGCAAACCCTGCTGGAACCGGTTTTTCAGGGCAATGCCCAAGGTGAGGCGCCGCGTTTTCGAGGGGTTTATTTCACCGCCAACCAGCCTGCGCAGGACGCTCTCAACGGATTCTCGGCCTACGACACCGGGTTGCAGCAAAGTGCGTTTGCCCGGCAGTTGTGGCAACGGCGTGTGGTCGCCGAACGGGGGGTGGCTCAGGTCGTGCCCCGGCTGTTGCGCCTGCGCCAGCGTTGGCAGCGATTGACCGGTGTGGTGGCGCTGGTGGTCGGTGTGGTCTGGGCCGTGAGCATGCTGTGGGTCTGGCAGGACTCGGTCAAGGAGGCTCATGAACTGTCGCGCCTGCTGCAAGGCGCGCAGAAGAATTACGTGGCGGTTACGGATGAGTCTCATCGACTGGAGTCGACCCGGCGCAACGTCCAGGGTTTCTGGCGAGTTCTGGAGAAGGCCCCGCACTGGAGTTTTACTTGCGTGGTGTTTCCCACCTCCTGGTTCTCGTCCCTGGACATGCAACTGGAGAATCAACTGCGCTTGACCGCTCAGAGCCATTTGTTGCAGCCGTTGCACGGCCTGCTGAGCGCGGAACTGGTGCAACTCAAGGCCATCCGCAATACGGAGCGACGTGGCAACGTCGAAAGCGAAGACCCGGCCCAATGGCAGAACTATGCCAAGGCCAAAGATCTGGTGGAGCGCGCGGTACGTCTTGAGCAACAGAATCAATGGTTCAATCAGGCGTTGAACAACCCCAAGGCTCCGCTTGAAGACCTGGCATTGTTGAGCAACAACGCTTTGTCCCTGAACCTCAATGTCGGCACGTTGCGCCATGCCGGTTTTTACAACCGGGTGTTGCTCGATACCGATGGCGGCGACTTCAAACCGCTGGACCTGGCCATGGAGCGCTCGACGATAGAGGAAAACTTTTCCGGGCTCATGGAACGCTGGCTTGACCAGTATTTTCTCGCGGACAACTTCGTACGCCAGGCCGGTTATCTCAAGTTGCACCTGGAGCGGCTGGAGGCCGGCAGTGGCAATTCCCTGACTGAGCTTGAGGACCTGCGGGCGCTGATCGACGATCTGCAAGCGCTGATCGGCCTGACCAACTCGGCGTGGAGTCGCGGCAAAGGCCAGGATCTGGTACCTGGCTATCGCGAGATGATGGGCAAGGTGCGCCAGAGCACCTTGCTCGGCCCGCAGGTCGAGCAACAACTGGATCAGCAAGCGTCCAAGTTGCAGCAGAGTTTTCGCGATCAGTGGATCGCCCAGGCAGGGGCCAGAGGCAACTTGCTGGTGCAACAAGGTAGCGGGCAACTGACGTTACAAGAGCATGTCAGCCAGTTGAACAACGCGGTGCAGGCCCTGTTCAAACGCGACTTCGTGGCCATTGCCTTGCGTGCGGATCAGTCTGATGCCAGTGACATGCAAGGCCAGAACGTCGATGGCGATGACCTCAACGGAGCGCTGAACTATTTCTCCAGTTACAAGCGTTACGCCGCCGAAGAACTGCCGCGCATCCCGCCGGACTATCGCGGTGCGTTGCTGCAGGCCGCTGAAGGTGCAGCGGCCAAGGCCATGTGGTTGAGCCTCAAGGAGCACAATGACCAGTCTCCTGCCTATGGGGTGTTCAATGTGCAGGCGCCTCAGGCGGTGGCCTTGCAGAAAGCCTTTGTCGAGTTACGCCGCAGCGACCTGGCGACGCGTTTGCAAAGCGCCTTGAACCGCCGCGCCCTGAACCAGGTGGTCGACGGCCTGGGTGAAATCGTCGCCCAGCCGCTCTTCAGCGAGCGCACTGAAATCAGCCAGTGGGACGGCTCGAAAAACCTCGGTCTGCAACTGTATGGCGCCAGCGACGTGCAGGATTTGAAGCTGAGTCTCAAGCAGCAATTCAATACCATGCTGGGTATCACCGAACGGCGCACCTCGGCGCTGGAGTGGTTGAAAACCCAGCAGCAGAATCTCTCGGCGCTGGATTACGAGCGGGTGACACAATTCAGCGCACTCAACGATGAACTGCTCAAGTATAAGGACCAGAACCCCGCCAGTTCGCCGGCCCAGATCGAGCAGTTGGTGAGCCGCGACTTCATCGAAATGGATGCCACGTCCTGCGGCCAGATCCTGCAAACCGCCAGCCTGTCCGGCGGGCGCGGGACGTTGGCCATGCGCGCCCTGGATCTACAGCAAAGCGCCATGCAACGCTGTCAGTACCTGCAACAGCGGCAGGCATCGGCGGCGTGGAACGACCTGGCCAACTATTTCAATCAATACCTGGCCGAGCGCTTTCCGTTTGCCAATGGTATTCAGGCTTCCGATGCGGACCCTGCGCGGGTTCAGCATTTCCTCGAACTGATCGACAAGCGTTTGCCCGTGGCCCAGGCCGGATTGCAGCTCAGTCAGACGCCGGAGCGCCTGGCCGCTGAGGATTTTCTCAACCGGTTGAAGCAGGCCAGTACCTGGCTGAGCCCGCTATTTGTGCGGGACAAGAGCGGCATCCTCGGCGTTGAAATGGACGTGCGCTGGCGCACCGATCGAGAGG
Source organism: Pseudomonas sp. LB3P25 (assembly GCF_054897985.1). NCBI lineage: Bacteria > Pseudomonadati > Pseudomonadota > Gammaproteobacteria > Pseudomonadales > Pseudomonadaceae > Pseudomonas > Pseudomonas sp. LB3P25. The sequence continues at coordinate 3,149,160 of NZ_CM142711.1, forward strand.
AGGAGCGCGGTGCCGATCAAGTGATTGTCTGGGGGCTGGATGCCGGCAATCAACAGATCAGCTACCCCGGCGAGGCCCAGCCGAACCTGCGCTGGATGGTCGGCCAACCCGTCCGGCTGACCTTGCGTTGGGCCAGAAACGGCTACCAGCGCCCGGCCAACGATCCGTTGCAGCCAAGCCTGGTAGTGCGCGATCTTGAAGCCGGTTGGGAGTACAGCGGTCCGTGGTCGTTGCTGCGTTTGATCCGTTCGCACCAGTCGGTGCAGCGCCAGCCGAATATGGATTACACCGATTTTCCGCTGACGTTGCGCTTGCCGGTAACGGCGCAGACCGCCACTGCTGAGCAGACCCTGATGTTTGTTCGCCTGTCGCTGATGACCCAGGGCTCGAAGCTGCCGTTATCCATTCAGCCGCTGCCCACCCGAGCGCCGCGTTCGCCGTTCATGGTGACAGGGGCGACCGCGAACCTGATGAACAATGAGGAGGGACTGTGAGCCTGCCTTCAAAACCGTTACCGGAACTGATTGTCCGGTTGCTTGAGCCGATCAGCGAGGAGGCACCTTGCGGTCAGGATTTGCGCTATGAACGTGAATTCGACCAGGCGCGTGAACTGCGCCGGGAGGACGACACGAGCTTGCCGACGGGCGTCTGGCAGTCGTCGATCAAACGGGCGCAATGGCCGGAACTGGAAAAACTGACCACGACCTTGCTGCTGGAACGCAGCAAGGACCTGATGCTCAGCGCCTGGCTCGGTGAGGCCTGGTTGCATCAGGACGGGCTGGAAGGGTTGCCGGGCAGTCTCGCGCTGGTTGCCGGGTTATGCGAACGCTATCCCGAGCATCTTCATCCTCAGGCTGAGGACGGTGATCAGTCATGGCGGGTAATACCGCTTGAATGGCTGTCCCGGCGCTACAGTGAAGTGCTACTGACCCGAGTGCCGTTGCTCGATCCGCGTAACAGCGAATTCGATGGCTTGTGTCTGGATGCCTGGCGGCGTTTGCAGTTGCAACAGGTGCTGGTCAATGACAGCAAGGCGGCGAAAGCCTCGGTGGAATCTGCGCGCAGTGAACAGAAAAATCTCACCGAACAGATTCGCGCAACGCCCCTGTCATTCTGGTTGCGCAGCCAGGGCTGTCTGCTGATGAGCCTGCAACATCTGCAACGACTGGAAGGCTGGAGCGATGCCTATCTCGGCACTCAGGCCCCGGGCTTCAAAGCTTTGCAGGACGTGATCGAGGCGCTATTGACGCTGGTCCAGGAGTTCATTGCCATGCACCCACGACAGTCAACCGAGGTACCTGTCGGGGCGCCACCCGTGGCGGCGTCCAGACCTGTCGATGTGCCGCAAGCGACGTCGACGCCTCAGGTGTTTCGCGAGCCGGCGAGTCGCGACGAGGCGTATCGACAATTGCTATTGATTGCCGAGTACCTGGCGCGTACCGAACCCCACAGCCCTGTCCCGTACTTGATCAAGCGCGGGGTGGAGTGGGGCAACAAACCTCTAAGCGAACTGTTGGGCGAACTGATCTCGGCCGACGCCGAATCCCGGCGCCTGTGGACGCTGTTGGGCGTCCTTTAATCAGCGTACTGGCACGGCCGTGATCGGTGCGGGCAAGGCAATGGGCGTCAACACCTGCTGGCCGGAAAAGAACGCCACCAGGTTTTTCCCGACCAGTTCAACGGTCCCTTGCGTTGCCTCCGGGGACAGCCCCGCGACATGGGGTGACAGGATCACGTTGGTCAACACCTTGAGTGCATCCGGCACATGAGGTTCGGCATCGAACACATCCAGTGCGGCGCCGGCAATGCGTCGCTGCTCAAGCGCGCTGATCAGGTCGGCGGTGACGATCACGCTGGCTCGGGCGATGTTGACGATGAACCCCAGGGGGCCCAAGGCGTCGAGTACCTGTCGGTTGATCAGGTGTTTGGTGCCCAGGCCGCCGGGGGTGGCGACGATCAAAAAGTCTGATTTGCGTGCCAGCTCGGTAGGCGTCGAGCAGAAGCTGTACGGCACATCGCTGCGATGCTGGCGGTTGTGATAACTGATCGGCATGTCGAAGCCGTGGGCGGCGCGTTTGGCGATGGCCATCCCGACCGCACCGAGCCCCAGGATGCCCAGGTGCTTGCCCGCAAGGGAAGGGCGCATGATTTTCGGCCACTCACCCCGGCGCACGGCGGCGTCGCAACGGGGAATGTCACGCACCAGAGACAGCAGCATCGCCATGGCATGGTCGGCGACTGAAGAGGCATTGACGCCGGCGCCATTGGTGACCGTAATGCCCCGGTTGGCGGCGGCTTGCAGGTCGACGTGTTCATAGCCGGCGCCGATCACGCAGATGATCTTGAGAGTGGGCAGGGCGACGATTTCGTCGGCATACAAGCCCAATGGGCCACGGGTCAGCACCGCATCGATCTGGGCGCCATGCCGTTTGATGGCGTCGGCGCGCTCGGCTGGTGTAGGAGCCAGAATCAGGTGAAAACCCTGATGTTCGAGAATCGGCAGGTAATCATTGATGGTTTCAACCAGTACCAGAACGGTTGCGGGCATGCTGGGCTCCTGTGGGCATCGGAAAGTCGGGGCTCGAACGTCGCTTCAGATTGCTGATTGCGCAACGGTCTGGCAATTACCAAAGATAGCAGGCTTGTGGCCTGCGACCTCAGTGTAGGAGCGTTCCATAGCTCTTCCATCTCCACAGTGTTCAACACTTTTGCGAATGCACCGTTCGGGAGAAACAACAAGGCCCCGTCCATTGCTGGCGGGGCCTTGGGTTCGCTGCGCTGTGTTTATCTCAGCCAGTCGTCGTCGCGGCCTTTTCAACGACCGTGTCCGAGGTGAGAAACGTCCGGGCTGCGTCAAGAATTTCATCGGACAAGGCGTCACCACGGGTGGCGCGGGCCAGGGTCAGGGCACCGACCATCAGCGAATAATCCACCAACGCTTTTTGCCGATTGGTTTCGGGCTGATCCGCGCCCATCAGCGGTGCCAGCATCTGCAGCAATGCCTCCAGCCCTTGGGTGTAGGTCTGGTGCAAACCGCTTTCTGCGGTTTCATGACACATGTCGCCGGCAAACGCGGTCACCGGGCAGCTTTCACCCGGATTGTCGCGATTGGCCGCGGACAGGTAGGGCGCGATGATACTCTCGCGGGCCGAGAGGCTGTCGTCGTTAGCCTCTATTTTCTGCTTCCAGCGTTCCATGGATTGGGTGAACGCCCGGGTGCACGCCTCTTTCGCGAGTGCTTCCTTGGATTCGAAGTGACCATAGAAGCCGCCATGGGTGAGGCCGGCCGCGCCCATCACATCGACGACACTGATCCCGTGCAGGCCGCGTTCGCGAAACAGACGCGTGGCGGCCTCGACGATGATCTCGCGGTTGAGTTCGGCTTGTTTGCGGGAGACTCGGGGCATTGGCGGCTCACAGGTATATAAAAGGTAAAAATCAGCTGGCGTATTGGGCTATGCCATTGCCAAACGACCAGTTCTCTTTCTTGACCTCCACCAGATTGATGAACACATCTTCCAGCCGCACTGCCAGTTCCGCGTTAAGGCTCTCGGCGATGGTTTTGTAGAGGAGTTTTTTCTGCTCGATGGTGCGGCCTTCACTCAGGGTGATCTGAATCACCACCAGATTGTCGGTGCGATTGATGCCCAGATAGCCGGGGTCAAAGATGAAATGCTGTTCGTCGTGCTCGGCAAGAATCTGGAAATTATCGTTCTCCGGCACGCCAATGGCGCTGTGCATGGCGGCGTAGATCAATTGCCCGACACGTTTGGCGTAAGTCGGGTCTTGATGCTTTTTGATGTCGACGCGAACGAGTGGCATGAGAGGGCTCCGCAGGTAAGGGCTGCCGGTCAGCAGTCAGGATCGAAATTACATGATGGCAATCCTTTATTAAATAGATTTTTTAAAACATCTATTTAATAAAGGGTGCCAGAGGATCTGATCCGCACCACCACTCCTCAGCTAAGTCTTTGCTTCTGCTCATTAATCCCGGACAATCGCGCCCCTGTTTCGGCCAGGGCGCTGCCTGTCGGATTTTTCCGACTCGTCCTGACCGGGTAGCAACTGACCGGAATGCGGAGATCCCACCGGATGAATGATCAGGCCAATAGCGTCGACGAACGCTATGTATCGGCGGCACCAGCGACGCTTTCGAGCTGGAATCGCCATGACACCACCTGGATGCTGGGCCTGTTTGGCACGGCCATCGGGGCTGGCACGCTGTTTTTGCCGATCAACGCGGGTCTGGGCGGCTTCTGGCCGTTGCTGGTCCTGGCGGTGTTGGCGTTCCCTATGACGTTTTACGCACACCGTGGCCTGACCCGCTTTGTGTTGTCCGGACGTGAAGGCGCGGACATCACTGAAGTGGTGGAAGAGCACTTCGGGATCAAGGCTGGCGCGCTGATCACCTTGCTGTACTTCTTCGCGATCTTCCCGATCCTGCTGATTTATAGCGTGGCCCTGACCAACACCGTGGGCAGTTTCCTCGAGCATCAACTGCACATCATGCCGCCACCGCGCGCCGTGCTGTCGTTCGTGCTGATCCTCGGCCTGTTGGCGGTGGTACGTTGCGGCGAGCAAGCGATCGTCAAGGCCATGAGCCTGATGGTTTATCCGTTCATTGTTGCGCTGCTGTTCCTCGCGGTGTTCCTGATTCCTCACTGGAACGGCGGCATCCTCGCCACCGCGTCGACGCTGCCAGAACCGTCGGCACTGCTGCACACGCTGTGGCTGGCGATACCGGTGATGGTGTTCTCGTTCAACCATTCGCCGATCATCTCGGCGTTCGCAGTGGACCAGAAGCGTCGTTATGGTGATCACGCTGAAGAGCGCAGCTCGCAGATCCTGTCCCGCGCCCACGCCTTGATGGTGGTGATGGTGCTGTTCTTCGTGTTCAGTTGCGTGCTGACCCTGTCGCCAGCGCAATTGGCTGAAGCCAAGGCGCAGAACCTGTCGATCCTGTCGTACCTGGCCAACCACTTCAGCAACCCGACCATCGCCTTCGCAGCGCCGTTGATTGCGTTTGTGGCCATTTCCAAGTCATTCCTGGGCCACTACATCGGCGCCAGCGAAGGTCTTAAAGGTCTGATCGTGAAGAGTGGCAAGCGCCCGGCACCGAAGACCCTGGATCGCATGACTGCCGCCTTCATGCTGGTGGTCTGCTGGATCGTTGCCACGCTGAACCCGAGCATTCTCGGGATGATCGAAACCCTCGGTGGCCCGATCATCGCCGCGATCCTGTTCCTGATGCCGATGTACGCAATCCGCAAGGTTGCGGCCATGGCGCGTTATCGCGGTCAGGCTTCCAACGTCTTCGTCACGGCGGTGGGCCTGGTGGCGATTTCGGCGTTGATCTATTCCCTTACTGCCTGACCAGCACTTTGATCGTTCCCGCGCAGAGTGGGAATGATCAGTTAAGGGGGCAGCCCAAAAAAAACGCCGCTCATCTCACGATGGGCGGCGTTTTTTATTGCGTTGAAAACGCTCAACACCTGACCCAGAGCCGACATTCCGTGCACTTAGCGATTAAGCTTGAGGTTGCATAAACGCGTCATAGAGCGTTTGCCGAGGACTTTTCCCGGCCAGTCTATCTTTCTCTGGAGACGCTTCATGGCTCAGGCTCGCGGCGCATCGGTGCAACCCCGTGCCGATACACCCAACCGTTGGCTGGATGTGTTGGCCGGGCTGTCGATCGCCGGTTTGTTGTTACCCGAGGCGGTCGCCTATTCAAGCATTGCCGCGTTACCGCCCCAGGCCGGCGTGATTGCGTTATTTGCCGGTCTGCTGTGTTACGGGCTGTTCGGCACCAGCCGTTTTGCCATCGTTTCTGCTACGTCTTCTTCGGCGGCGGTGCTGGCTGCCGCCACAGCCACTTTGGCCAATGGTGACTCGGGCCTGCGCATGACCCTGGCGATCGGTCTGGTGCTGGTGACGGGTGGGTTTTTCCTGCTCGCCGGGTTGCTCAAGCTCGGTAGCGTGACGTCGTTCATTGCCAAACCGGTGCTGCGAGGCTTTGCCTTCGGCCTCGCAGTGACGATCATCCTCAAGCAAGTAGCGAGCATCGTCGATGTGCACTTGAGCAATGGCAACCTGATCCGTTTCCTGCCGCAACTGATTGAACAGTTACCACAGTGGAACCGGGTCGGCGCGCTCGTGGCGGCCGTGTCCTTGCTGGTGCTGTGGCTGTGCACGCGGGTCAGGCGTTTACCAGGAGGTTTACTGGTGGTGGCGCTCGGCATCGCGGCCGGCCAATGGCTGAACTTGCCGGCCTATGGGGTGAAACTGATCAGCGTGATCGATCTGAGCCTGGAAGTGCCTCGTCTTCCCGTGCTGCCGTTTGCCGACTGGCTGCGCCTGGGTGAATTGGCGTTTGCCATGGTGATGATTCTGTATGCCGAGTCTTACGGATCGATCACCTCGTTTGCGCTCAAGCACGGCGACCGTGTGTCCTCGAACCGCGATCTGCTGGCACTTGGTGCGGCCAATCTGCTGTCGGGCCTGTTCCATGGCATGCCGGCGGGCGCCGGTTACTCTGCAACATCGGCCAACGAGGCGGCGGGTGCTGGATCGCGTCTGGCGGGCGCGGTAGCGGCGGGGGTGGTGTTGCTCATCGTCTTGACGGTGTTGCCCTGGATTGCCCTGACCCCCGAACCGGTGCTGGCGGCCATCGTCATTCATGCATTGGCGCGCGGCTTGAGCCTGCAGCCCTTGGGCCGTTATTTCATCTGGCGCCGCGACCGTCTGCTGGTGATCTGTGCCGTGGCGGCGGTGCTGGTGCTGGGTGTGCTGGACGGTTTGTTGGTGGCGGTTGTGATCAGTGTGGTGCTGATGCTCAAGCAAATGTCTTCGGCAGATATTCAAGTGCTGGGGCAGATAGGCAGCGGTCATGATTTTGTCGATCTGCAACGCCACCCTCAGGCCCGCGAGATCCCCGGTGTGCTGATTGTCAGGCCGAGCGAGGCGCTGTTTTTTGCAAACGTGGAGCGCATTCTCGGCGGTGCATTGCATCTGGCCCGCCACGCGTTACCGCCGGTTCATACGATTATTCTCAGTCTGGAGGAGACTCCCGATCTGGATGGCACGAGTATCGAAGCGTTGGAGGCGTTCTTTTTGCAGGTGCGGGCCGAGGACAAGTTGCTGATCCTGGCGCGGCTCAAACACGAGGCTAACGCGGTGCTGTCGAAGTTGCCGACGCAGGAGTTGGAGCAGGTGATACTCAGCGGTTTGAGTGTTGACGGTGCCGTACAACAAGCCCTTAAGCCGACCGCATAACCCTTGTGGGAGCGAGCCGGCTCCGGGCGGCGTTCCGACGAAGGCGGTGTGTCAGTCAGCATAGATGTGGCCGTCAGACCGTTTTCGTCGGAACGCCGCCCGGAGCCGGCTCGCTCCCACAAGGGTTAGTGCAACTCTTGCAGGCATAAAAAAAACGCCGCTCATCTCACGATGGGCGGCGTTTTTTTATTGCTGTGTAACGTTAGGCTTGAACGACCGGGATGTTGGCGTTCGCAGCAGCTTCACGGAACTCGGCGATCTGGTCGAAGGACAGGTAGCGGTAAACATCGGCCGCCATGCTGTCGATCTTGCCAGCGTATTCCATGTACTCCTCGACGGTCGGCAGGCGACCCAGGATGGAAGCCACAGACGCCAGCTCGGCCGAAGCCAGGTAGACGTTCGCGCCATCACCCAGACGGTTCGGGAAGTTACGGGTCGAAGTCGACACAACAGTCGAGTTCGGCTCTACACGTGCCTGGTTACCCATGCACAGCGAGCAGCCTGGCATTTCCATGCGCGCGCCGGCCTTGCCGTAGATGCCGTAGTAGCCTTCTTCGGTCAGCTGGTGAGCGTCCATTTTGGTCGGCGGCGACAGCCACAGACGGGTTGGAAGCTGACCTTTGACCTGTTCCAGCAACTTGCCGGCAGCGCGGAAGTGACCGATGTTGGTCATGCACGAACCGATGAACACTTCGTCGATCTTCTCGCCAGCAACGCTGGACAGCAGACGGGCGTCGTCCGGATCGTTTGGCGCGCAGAGCACAGGCTCTTTGATGTCGGCCAGGTCGATTTCGATGATTTCAGCGTATTCGGCGTCAGCATCGGCAACCATCAACTCAGGGTTGGCGATCCAGGCTTCCATCGCTTGAGCACGACGTTCCAGGGTACGCGCATCGCCGTAGCCTTCGCCGATCATCCAGCGCAGCAGGGTGACGTTGGAGCTCAGGTACTCGGTGATCGACTCTTTCGACAGCTTGATGGTGCAACCGGCAGCCGAACGTTCGGCCGAAGCGTCGGACAGCTCGAAAGCTTGCTCGATGCTCAGGTTGTCCAGGCCTTCGATTTCCAGAATGCGGCCGGAGAAGGCGTTCTTCTTGCCTTTCTTCTCGACAGTCAGCAGGCCAGCCTGAATCGCGAAGTAAGGAATGGCGTGAACCAGGTCACGCAGGGTGACGCCCGGTTGCATTTTGCCTTTGAAGCGCACCAGGATCGATTCCGGCATGTCCAGCGGCATAACGCCGGTGGCCGCAGCGAACGCAACCAGACCGGAACCGGCCGGGAACGAAATGCCCATCGGGAAACGGGTGTGCGAGTCACCACCGGTACCGACGGTGTCCGGCAGCAGCATGCGGTTCAGCCAGCTGTGGATGATGCCGTCGCCCGGACGCAGGGAAACGCCGCCGCGGGTCATGATGAAGTCTGGCAGGGTGTGGTGGGTGGTCACGTCGATCGGCTTAGGGTAAGCCGCGGTGTGGCAGAAGGACTGCATCACCAGATCGGTCGAGAAGCCCAGGCACGCCAGGTCTTTCAGTTCGTCACGGGTCATAGGACCGGTGGTGTCCTGAGAACCGACGGTGGTCATTTTCGGTTCGCAGTAAGTACCTGGACGAACACCTTTGCCTTCTGGCAGGCCGCAAGCCTTGCCGACCATTTTCTGTGCCAGGGTGAAACCCTTGCCGGTGTCGACAGGTGCTTCAGGCAGTTTGAACAGATCGGTAGGGCCCAGGCCCAATTCAGCACGGGCCTTGTCGGTCAGGCCGCGACCGATGATCAGCGGGATACGGCCGCCAGCACGAACTTCGTCCAACAGCACCGGGGTCTTCATTTCGAAGGTGGTCAGGACTTCGTCAGTGCCGTGTTTGCAGACTTTGCCAGCATGCGGATACAGGTCGATCACGTCGCCCATGTTCATGTTGGTCACGTCGAATTCGATCGGCAGTGCGCCAGCATCTTCCATGGTGTTGTAGAAGATCGGAGCGATTTTGCTGCCGAAGCAGAAACCACCGGCACGCTTGTTCGGCACGTAAGGAACGTCGTCGCCGAAGAACCACAGTACCGAGTTGGTCGCCGATTTACGCGACGAACCGGTACCGACCACGTCGCCAACGTAGGCGATCGGGAAGCCGGCGTTGCGCATTTCTTCGATCTGCTTCATCGGACCGGTGACGCCCTGGGCGTCAGGCACGATGCCTTCACGGGCCATTTTCAGCATGGCGAGGGCGTGCAGCGGGATGTCCGGGCGGGACCAGGCATCAGGAGCAGGGGACAGGTCGTCGGTGTTGGTTTCGCCGGTGACCTTGAACACGCGCAGGCTGATCTTGTCGGCCAGCACCGGGCGGTTCTTGAACCACTCGCCGTCAGCCCAGGATTGAAGCACGCCTTTGGCGTGAACGTTACCGTTCTTGGCTTTTTCAGCGACGTCGTGGAAGGCGTCGAACATCAGCAGGGTGTGCTTGAGTTCTTTGGCGGCTACTGGCGCCAGTTCGGCGTCGTCCAGCAGGTTAACCAGAGTCACGATGTTGTAGCCGCCCTGCATGGTGCCGAGCAGTTCAACAGCGCGTTTCTTGTCGATCAGAGGGGATTTTGCTTCGCCTTTGGCGAGGGCAGAGAGGAAGCCGGCCTTGACATAGGCCGCTTCGTCCACACCTGGCGGAATGCGATTGGTGATCAGGTCAACGAGGAAAGCTTCTTCGCCAGCCGGGGGATTCTTCAGCAGCTCGACCAGGCCTGCAGTTTGTTCGGCGTTAAGCGGCTGGGGAACGATACCCAGTGCTGCACGCTCTTCGATATGTTTGCGGTAGGCTTCAAGCACAGTTATTACCCTCATCAGTGGTCCCAAATGGGTGTCCGGGACGCTCATCCCGAAATTGCCGTACTCATGCGCTGCGTGGCGTTGTGGGCCACTTAGCCAGAATTACCGACAATTCCTTACAGAAGCTGCTTTCAAAGTTTTACGCCTGCAGAACGGGGAGCTGATGAGGGTTGGCGTCAGGCTTTTCCCCGCTGGAAAAACCCTTCGCCAACACCGCTCTGAAGGAACGACTGTGCTCGTGACGCTTTGAAAACAGCTTCTAACGGACATTGGCGCCTTAAAAGGCTGGCTGATTCTACGGCAAAAAAAATATAAACGTAAGTTAGCCCCTCAAGATTGAGGGGTGATGAATGTTAGACAAAGGGCTAACATGCCGACCTGTTCTGCTTTCCCGTGCTTTCCCAACCTATGCCCAATCAGACCATCAAGACCCCCTGCGTCGGCCTTTGCTCCACTGTTTACGGTGATTTGGTGTGCCGTGGCTGCAAGCGTTTCCACCATGAAGTAATCAACTGGAATGGTTACAACGAGGAAGAAAAGCGCGCGGTGTGGCTGCGTCTTGAGCTGCTGCTGTCCCAGGTGATGGCCAGCAAGCTGGAAGTGTTCGATCCCCAGCGCCTGCGTCTGCAGCTGGAGCAGCGCAAGATCCGCTTTGTGCCGCATCAGTCGGAATACTGCTGGGCTTATCAGCTGATCGCCCGGGGCGCGCGGGTCATCAACAACCTGGAAGCGTATGGCATGGTGTTAATGCCGGAGTTTCGCGACTGGAACCTGCCGGAGCTGCGGGACGCCATTGATCGGGAGTTCTTTTTGCTGTCCGAGGCGCATTACCAGCGCTACATTGCGCCGGGCTTCCTCAAGGACGCCTTCGGCGGTTAAAAGCTTCGCGAGCAGGCTCGCTCCCACAGTTGGAATGCAATCCCATGTGGGAGCGAGCCTGCTCGCGAAGTCAATCTGACTGGCGCCGCAACCCTCAATGCTGGGTCACGATCTCCTCCAGATGGTCCATGATCGTATCTGGCTTCAGCACCAGCACATCGCTCTCCACCGCATCCAGCACCACCTCCGCCGTATTCCCGATCAACGCGCCTGACAACCCCGACCGCGCCACGGTACCGATTACCGTCACCGCCGCCTGCAGCTTGTGGACCATGAACGGAATCAACACATCCGCCGGACCTTCCTCGATATGCAGGTGCTCGTCATCAATGTCGAACTCGGCCTGAAACGATTTGCACTGTTCGCGATAGCGCGCCTCGATGGTTTCGCTGAGCTGCAACGTCGGATCGGCGGACGACAGCATCGGCGACGGATGGGCACTGACCACGTGCAAATGGGCCTTGGCCAGGCTGGCGATGTCATAGCCGTGATCGATGATGGCGGCGTGCAGCGTACGGTGTTCGGCGTCGGTATTACCGACATCGATCGCCGCAAGAATGACCCCGCCCGCCCACGGTTTCGAGGTTTTGACCAGCAGCACCGGCGTCGGGCAGAAACGCAGCAGTTTCCAGTCCGCCGGGGTCAGCAGGGCTTTTTTCAGCGGACTGTCGGGGTAATGCTGTTTGACCACCAGTCCGCAGCCTTCAGCCTGCTGCACATCGACAATGGTTTCGTGCAGGCTTTCGTTCCAGGCCTGCTCTGTGGTGACACTGTAGCCGTCCTCGATCAGCGCGGCCTTGAGCACGCCCAACATGCCGCTGTGGTCATGCTTGCGGTCGCAGACCAGCAGATGCAGATGAGCCTGGGTCACGCCGGCAATCAGTTTGGCCCGTTTGAGCGCCAGACTTTCCGAGTGTTCAGGTTCGAGGACCACCAGAATGCTGCGAATGGCTTGCATGATCGGGATCTCCATGAAGTAAAAAATACTGCGTTGGACAACTATAGTTGCTGGCCGGCCATTCGGGACTTGATGTATATCAACGGTCGCGGCTGGTGGTCTGCCGGCAGGCCGGTATAATCGGCGCCCTTCGCCGAGTCCATTGTCCGTGAGCCCCATGCTACTGAAGCCCGAAATCGTCGCCGTCCTGCTGGAAGTGAACGCATGATCCTTCCCGAAATTCACGAGTTCCTCGGCTGTCGCACCCCCGATGGCTGGGTTCAGGCCGCGCTGGCTGATCAGGAAACCCTGCTGATCGATCACAAGAACTGCGAATTCAAGGCCGCCAGTACCGCGTTGAGCCTGATTGCCAAGTATCACTCCCACGTCGATCTGATCAACCTGATGTCGCGTCTGGCCCGGGAAGAGCTGGTGCACCACGAACAGGTCATGCGCCTGATGAAAAAGCGCAAGATCGAGCTGCGTCAGCTGTCCGCCGGGCGCTATGCCTCGGGCCTGCGCAAAGTGGTGCGCAGCCACGAGCCGGTCAAACTGGTGGACACCCTGGTGGTCGGCGCCTTTATCGAAGCCCGCAGCTGTGAGCGTTTCGAGGCGCTGGTGCCGCATCTGGACGAAGAACTGGGCAAGTTCTACTTCGGCCTGCTGAAAAGCGAGGCCCGGCATTTCCAGGGTTACCTGAAACTGGCCTACCAGTACGGTGACGCCAAGGACATCGCCCATGTGATCGACAAAGTCCGCGCCGCCGAGCAGGAGCTGATCGAATCACCGGACGTGGAATTTCGTTTCCACAGCGGTGTGCCAGTACGGGCTTAACGGCTCAAACCCAGGCGCTCATGCCACTCGGCGATGGATTCTTCGGGATAGACGTCGAACTGCTGATCCCCTGGATGTGCATCGACTTCCACCCACGGCGCCTTGGAACCGAGCATCAAGTGCGTGTACTCCGGTGGCACCGGCAGCGGAGTATCGATGGCAGAGGCAAACGGGTGAATCAGCTCCGGCCATTCGGGGCTGAACAGCCACAAGCCTGAACCACAGAGAGAACAGAAATGCCGCTCGGCGGTGCTGCTGTGGGCGCGTTTATCGCCTTCTTCTTTGAATCGTGCGTGATAAATCGCGATGTGTTTGCGGCCGCGAACCTTCAGGCTCTCGGCACCGCCGCCCAGGTTGATCGCATACCCGCCACCGCCCTGAGTCTTGCGGCAGATCGAGCAGTAGCAACGCTGATACGGATAGGGGTGGGCGCTGGTCAAACTGAACGACACTGCGCCGCAATGGCAGGAACCTTCGAGCTGCATGGGAACCTCCGACGAGACATGGGTTTACCCAAAACAGCCTAGACCTTCAGCACCCCTCGACCGGTACGAGAATCGCATCGCCGGTCCACATGCACCGGGTTTGGGGGGACGTCATGGTGGATAAGGGCGGGTGATGGGGCGTTGGATTTGTGGTGAATGTGCCGCCGCCATCGTCGGATCGCCGCCCGGACCAAGCTCGGCTCCTACAGGGGATCGTTGCCCCTTGTTGGAGCCGGGCTTGCTCGCGATGAACGATAACGCGGTCTACTTGCCAGTCATCCGCCACAAATACCAGGAAGCCACCGTCCGGTATGGACTCCACGCCAACCCGATCTCAATCATCTGCTTGCGATTGGGCTGCACCTCCAACCCCTTGAGCCGCCGATACCCCTCACGCACGCCAAAATCATCGGCCGGTAAAATATCCGGCCGTTCCAGGCTGTAAATCAGCAACATCTCAACCGTCCAGCGCCCAACTCCACGCAGGGTGATCAGGCGCTCAATCAACGCCTCATCCTCCATGGCCAGTGCCGTGGCGTAATCCGGCACCACACCGTCCAGCGCCGCTTGGGCAATGCCCTGAATGGTCGCGATCTTGCTGGCGGAAAATCCGCAACTGCGCAGTTGATCGAACTCAGTCGCGACGATCTGTTCAGGCTTCGGAAACGCGCCCGTCCCAAACAACGCCAGCAACCGACCGACAATCGCATCCCCGGCCTTTGCATGCAGTTGCTGGTAGGCAATCGCCCGCACCAGCGACTCATAAGGATCGCGAGCCGCATGGGGCTGATGCAGGCAAGGACCGATGGCGGCGATGTGGCGACGCCAATCTTCGTCGATGGACGATAGAAACTCGGTGGCGGGCAGATAGGCGTCGGGCATGGGGTCAAGCTTTCCCGGACGGCGCCAACAGGGCGTTCACTTCGCCATAGGTGAAGGCCTTCAGATCACGGCTGTCGAGTGTCCCTGTTTCCAGAAAGCTCTTGGTCAGTGCGCTCATGGCGCCGTACAGAAACTCGGCGATGCGTGAACCTGCGCTCAAACGGCGTACGCCGAGGGCCTTCAACGCTTCCGGCGACGGCAGACCCGGTAGGCCGAGAACGTTGACTGGCAGTGTGGTGCCCTGGCACAGCGCAGCGATTTCGTACTCTGCCGTGACGCCAGCCGCGAACAACCCATCGGCACCGGCCGCCTGATACAACGCGGCGCGCTTGAGCGTCTCGGCCACGCGGTCTTCGGCGGGCACCAGGCTCTTGAGGTACACATCGGTGCGGGCGTTGATGAACAGCTTCACATTTCGGCGGCTGGCAACCTGCCGAGCGATTTCAATCTTGCGCACCAGTATTTCGGGCGCGGAGGCACCGTCCTCGATATTGATCCCGACGGCCCCGGCGGCAATCACCGCCTCGATGAGGTCGCCCACCCGCGTCAGGTCATCGGAATAACCGGCCTCGATGTCCACGGTCAACGGCACCGAGATCACCCGGGCGATGGACTCGACCGTTGATATCAGACGCTCAAGGGGCAGGGCATTGCCATCCGGATAACCGTGAGCCCAGGCCACCGCCGCGCTGCTGGTGGCAACGGCTTTGCAGCCCAGTTGCTCCACGATTCGCGCGCCGGTGGCATCGGCGACGTTGGTAAGAATCAGCAGGCCATCCTGGTGCAACTGGTGAAATTGGTTGTCGAGCGTGTCCATCGAATGTCCTTCCTTATGACTTTTTGAGAAACCTGCAAGTCATCAGAATGCGAGTGGTTGCGTGATCTGCACCGCCGCTTTTTCCAGCCTGAGCAAGAACGCCTTGCGCGGTTGTCCTCCACCATAGCCGGTCAGCGAGCCGTCCGCGCCGATCACCCGGTGACAGGGCACAACAATCGAAAGACGGTTATGCCCGTTGGCCAGGCCCACGGCGCGACTGGCGCCGGGTTTGCCCAATAGCGCCGCGATGGCGCCGTAGGTGCTGGTCTGGCCGTACGGGATCTTCGCCAGTTCGGCCCAGACCTGTCGGGCGAAATCACTGCCCGGCAAGTGTAGTGCAACGTTGAAGTCAGTGAGTTTGCCGGCGAAATACTGCGTCAGCTCGGCTTCAATCTGCTGCAAATGCGCGTTATGTCCTGGCGCGACCGCATAGCCGTATCGATTCTGCAACGCTTCGACTTCCTTGGTCAGCGCTGGCCGATCAAGAAACTCGAGCAGTACCAGCCCGCGTCGTTCGGCCATGGCAATCATTGGCCCCAGCGGTGTGGTCAGGCGAGTGAACAGCAGCGGCTCGCTGTTGGCGGCGCGACCCGGTGTGATGTGGAAGGACTTTTGAAACGCATCGCGAAACCCGCTCAGGGACTCGTAACCCGAGTCAAACGCCGCGTTGTCGATGGAATCGCCCTGTTTGATCCCGCCCAACGCCATGCCGAGGCGTCGGGTGCGCAGCCAGGCGTGAAAGGTCATGCCGAAATGCTGCTTGAACCAGCGGCGCAGCTTCAGCGGTTCGATGCCTTCGGCCAGCAACTGGGCATCGGTCCAGCGCTGCTCGGAGTCGGCGTCCACCGATTTGAGCAGCTTCTGCACCCAGTCCGGTGCAATGGCCGCCGCGTCCAGAGGCTTGCAGCGCAGGCAAGCGCGGTAGCCGGCCGACATGCACTCATCGGCATGGGCGAAGAACTCGACGTTCTCCGGCTTCGGTTTGCGCGCCGTGCAACTGGGGCGACAGAAGATGCCGGTGGTTTTGACCGCGGTAAAGAACACCCCCTCGTAGGCGGTGTCTCGTTCGAGCATGGCGCGAACCATCTCGGCGTGGGGCGGAAGCAAAGCGTTTTGTAGGTTCATGGAATGAGCATAAGACGCGTCGCCCAACGCCTCCACCGGAAAATCGACAGAGAATTTATGTTGTTCATCATTGATGGTTAACCAATGTGGGAGCGAGCCTTTGTGGTGAGGGGATTTATCCCCGTTCGGCTGCGTAGCAGACGTCAGCTCATGAATGCGATTTGGGGCCGCTTCGCGACCCAACGGGGATAAATCCCCTCGCCACAAAGGCTCGCTCCCACATTCAGGCCCGTCGCGCCATCAGCAACACCGAAGCCGCCGCTGACAACAATCCCGCGCAGCAACGATTGAATAGCCGCTTGCCCCGGGGCTCGGCGAACCAGCGGCGCATGTGCAGGCCCATGTAGGCGTAGGCGCCGATGGCGATCCATTCCAGTACCAGGAACAACGCGCCCAACACGGCGAATTGCGGCGATACGGCGTGGGTCGAGTCAACGAACTGGGGCAGGAACGCGGTGAAGATCAGGATCGCTTTCGGATTGCCGGCCGCCACCAGAAACTCCTGCCGCGCCAACGCCAGCATCCCCACCGGCGCGCCCGCCACCACGTTTTCCGCCCCGGGATCCGCGCGCCACAATTGCCAGGCGAGGTAAAGCAGATACGCCGCCCCCACAATCTTGATCCCGTAGAACAACAACTCCGACGTTTGCAGCACCACCGCCAGCCCCGCCGACGCGAGGGCGATCATGCCGGCGAACGCGAGCAGTCGACCGATCCCGGCGACACAGGCGGTGCGATAGCCGTAGCGGGTCGAGTTGCTGACCGACAACAAGTTGTTCGGCCCGGGTGCCATGTTCAGGGCGAAGCAGGCGGGAAGAAACAGGGTGAGGGTGGCGAGGTCCATGACGGGGCTCCAAAAGCAGGAGCGGTATTTTTATCACAGGCGTTGGGTGGCTTGACCCATACAGTGGTGGACGTCGGTCGCGGTACAGCTGAGGGGTATTTTGTTCAATACAGTCATCAGGTCGCTCTTTACCTTGAGGCCTCGTTCAACTGAAGTGAAGAGGGTCTGTGATGAGTCTGATGATCTCCATGGCGGCATTTGCATTGGTCGCCTCGATAACGCCGGGGCCAGTGAACATCGTGGCGTTGAGTTCCGGCGCGCAATTTGGTTTTCGCGCCAGTCAACGGCATGTGGCCGGGGCAACGCTGGGTTTCGTTGTGTTGTTGGTGTTGATGGGATTAGGGCTGCATGAAGTGTTGCAGCGATGGCCAGCGCTGACGCAGGTGGTGCAATGGGCGGGAGTGGCGTTTCTGTTGTACATGGCCTTCAAGTTGGCCGCCGACAATGGGCATCTGGATGCGAAGGAGTCAGGCCGCGCGCCGTCGATGCTGTATGGCGCGGTCATGCAGTGGCTCAACCCGAAAGCGTGGCTGGCTTGTGTGGCCGGCATGGGCGCTTTTGTGGCAGATGGCGAGGCGCGGCTGGTCTGGCAGTTTGCCGCGGTGTATCTGGTGATTTGCTACTTGTCCGTCGGCTGCTGGGCCTATGCCGGGACGTTTTTGCGCGGCTATCTGAGTAACCCGGCGGGCATGCGCCTGTTCAATCGGAGCATGGCGTTGCTGCTGGCGGTGAGCGCGGCGTACCTGTTGTTTTAACCGCGATACTGCCCCGGTGTCGCCGCCAGATGCTGTTTGAAGGCACGCTGAAAATGCGCCTGATCGGCAAACCCGGCTTCGAGCGCCACATCGGCGATCAATTTGCCGCTGCGCAGTTGATCGCGGGCGAACTGGATGCGCCGGTTGACCAGAAAGGCGTGGGGCGTCATGCCGTAATGCTGCTTGAACGCACGGATCAGGTAGGACGGCGATAGCTGAGCCGCCTCGCAAATGTCTTCGAGCTTGAGCAGTTGCGTGCAGTTGTCGCGGATGTAGTCGGCCGCCCGCTCCAGTTTGAAATTGGGCTCGCGCAGCGGTTGATCGATCGGGTTGAGCCGCTGCTGCACGTCGGTGAAAAACTCCACGGCCGCGCTTTGCTTGCGCAGCACGTCTTGCTGCGCATCGACCAGCACGTCGTACAAACCTTTCAGGCCGGCAAACAGGTCGCTGTCGTGAGTGTGGGTGATGGAAAACCGGCGAAACGCCAAGTCTTGGCTGAAGCCGAGCTGGTGCTGCAAATCGGTCAGCCAGGGTGTCTCGACGTACAGCATCAGGTACGACCACGGCTGGTCATCGATGGGATTGCAGGCGTGGACATCACCGGGATTCATCAGCACCACGGTGCCGGCACTGACCTGAAATTCCGATTGCTCGTGGAGGTAGGTACTGCGCCCGGCCGTGATCGCACCGATGGAAAAGTGCTCGTGAGAATGCCGGGTGTAACAGACCTCGCGGCCGTCGGCGATGGAACGGGCTTCGATGAAGGGCAGGGCGTCGTCGCGCCAGAAGCGCGGGGCTTTGTCAGCGTCTTTGGCAACGGCGGGTTTCATGGTCAGCGTCCTCGGCAGGTCAGCGTCGAAGTGTATTAGCTCTCGCCGTCAAAGGCTCGTTGCAGCGCTGCGATGTCGAGTTTTTTCATCTGCAACATCGCCGTCATGGCGCGTTGGGATTTTGCCGTGTCCGGGTCTTTCATCATGTCCATCAGGGCCACCGGTACGATCTGCCAGGACACGCCGAATTTGTCCTTGAGCCAGCCGCATTGCTGGGCCTCGATGGGGCCGCCCGCGGACAGGCGCCCCCAGAAATGGTCGACTTCTTCCTGAGTATGGCAATTGACCTGAAATGAAACCGCTTCATTGAACGTGAAAACGGGACCACCGTTGAGGCCGGTAAAACTCTGCCCGTCCAGTTCGAAACTGACCGTCATCACCGAGCCTTCGGGCCTGCCGTGGATCTCCTGACCGGCCTTGCCGTAGTGGGTAGTGGCGGTGATTTTCGAATGATCGAAGATTGCACAGTAGAACTTCGCGGCCTCCTCGGCGTGATCGTCGAACCACAGGCAGGGCGTGAGTTTTTGAACACGGTGCATGGCGTAGCTCCTCTACGGATTGTTCAGGCTGGACTTTCAGCGTAGTCAGCCTCGGGTCGTCTGGCCGTACCGTAGATCGACAAGTTGAAAGAGTTTCCTTTCGACGGAATCAACGATGTCGGCATGACCCGATAGCCGCTAGACTTGCCGACCTGGTTTGCCGCAAGGACGCTCTGCATCATGGTTGCCTCTCGTTTATTGGCTGTTTCCTGTCTGCTGGTTGCCGCTGCCGTAAGCGCCGAACCGCTGACGTATCACCTCACGGACCCTGCGCAGAAATACGTCATCGACGTGCTGTTTGCGCAGCCGCCCACCCAGACTTTCGACGGCGCTCCTGCGCTGATTACGTTGCGCGAAAGGGCCGGCGGGCAGGTGCTGCAGCGCATCGAGTCCGCCGAAGCGTTCGCCCTGTTCAAGCCAGGTCGCAAAGCTTCGGAGTTCGACCGGAACCTGGCGTATGCCGATCAAAGCCTGCTGTTGTTCGGCGATTTCAATTTCGACGGACAGCAAGATCTTGCCGTACGCAATGGCAATGATGCGGGCTATGGCGGTCCTTCCTACGACATCTATCTGTTCGATCCCGAGAGCCCGACGCTCGTGTTGAGCACGTCCTTTTCCGCGCTGACCCGTGACGCAAATCTGGGCATGTTCGAGATCGACCCGGTCACCAAGCGCCTGCATACCCAGTCCAAAAGCGGTTGCTGCTGGCGCCAGAGCGCGACCTGGCAAATACAGGACAACCGCCCTGTGAAGGTGGCCGAGAAAACAGAGGTGGTGCAAAAGCCGTCGGAAGCCAACCCGTTCATGCCTTCTGGCTATGTGGACGTTACCGATCGTGAACTGAAGTCAGGTCAGTGGGCGGAGCGTCGTCGCCTCGAGGGTCCCGTGGGTAAAGCACCCGTCATGTTGCGCGGTACCCTCGATGACAAGATCCCCGTTGAGCTTTGGTGGCAACTTCAGGGTGATGTCTATGTTGGCGAAGTTCGCTACAGCAAGACCGGCAGCGGTCAACCGATCCGGCTGGTGGGCAATACCTACGAAGATGGTGGAATCGTTCTGCGTGAGCTGGACGACGATGGTCAGATGATCGGCAACTGGTTCGTCGAAGGCACGCCGAACGAGCAGGGCAGCCAGACCGGCACGTGGATCAACGGTTCCCGTCAATTAAGCATCAATGTGCGGCCGACCGCGTTCAAGGTCGCCGCGCAAAAGCTTGAGCGGGTTGCTGACAGTCAACGTGAAGGGCGCTACCTCGTGAGCAATGTCCAGGATCAGCGTGTCGGCGAGTTGACCGTCAAAGTATTACCGGGGACCGACAACGGCCCCGAGGTGGCGGACATCAACCTGAGCATTTTTCAGCTCAAGGATCCGCCCGTTGAAGTCCATCATCAATATCCATTGCTCGCCGGCAACCTCGTCATCGCGCTGGACCCCGAGGGCGATCCGCTC
Source organism: Pseudomonas sp. LB3P25 (assembly GCF_054897985.1). NCBI lineage: Bacteria > Pseudomonadati > Pseudomonadota > Gammaproteobacteria > Pseudomonadales > Pseudomonadaceae > Pseudomonas > Pseudomonas sp. LB3P25. The sequence continues at coordinate 3,169,620 of NZ_CM142711.1, forward strand.
TTTCGCCTGCAGTTGCTCAATGGCGCCGCAGAAGTGACCGGTTTCGGCGAGTATCAGAAGTACAGCGCGGCTTACGTGAAACAGCCCTGATGTAGTCGTAATGACTTTTCATAGGGTCGATGTCGATGCATGCGATGACCATCATCGGGCCGACCTTGCTCAAAATCGGCTATGTGATGCGTCTGCTGGCGCAACATCGGCTGGGAAAAAATCTGGTTGGCGCTGTGGCCTGACGGCGAAGGTTCAGCGACGGCCCAGGCCTAATGTCGATCAGTTAAGCCAAAACGCGATACGTAGCAGCTGGCGAAGCCTGCGTTCGGCTGCGAAGCAGTCGTAAAACCTGCGTTTGCGGTCTTCCTGAAACACCGCATCGTCTTATTTCACGACTGCTTCGCAGCCGAACGCAGGCTTCGCCAGCTGCTACAAGGTTTGCGTTGCGGCTGAAATGGCTTAACTGATCGGCATTAACGGCCCAGCCCTCCTTTTTCGGCGATCCACCGGGTGGCCAAATCGATAAAGGCCCGCAGTTTCGGCTGTGTCTGGGTGCGACTGGGAAAGTACAGGTATAACGCCGAGCTGAGTGGCACAAAGGGCTGCAGCACCCGTTCCAGCCGCCCATCCGCCAACTCGTCGGCAATCTCCAGATCACAGGCATACGCCAGGCCCGAACCGCTGCGAGCAGCCGCCACTAACAGCCTGCGGTCATTGACGATCACGCCGCCCTCGACGCCCACGGTGAAGTCCCGACCCTCGCGGCGAAACTCCCAGCGGTGCGCGCTGCCTGAGGTCGAGAAGCGAAAGCCGATGCATTCATGCCGGGTCAGGTCTTCCGGGATGAGCGGTTTGCCAGCCTTGGCGAAGTATGCCGGGGAGCCCACCACCGACCATTGCAGGTCAGGTGTGAGGCGCACCGCGATCATGTCTTTTTCAATCGACTCTCCCAGACGAATCCCGGCATCGAAGCCGCCGGCCATCAGGTCAACCGTGGCATCGTCCAGGGAAATATCGAGGGTGACTTGCGGATAGGCCTGCCGGAACAGCGGAATCAGCGGTTCCATCAACAGGGTGCCGGACAATCGCGGTACGGTGAGTCGCAACGTGCCCATGGGCTGATCACGGAAACCGCTGAGCACCGCCAGGGCTTCATCGATTTCACTTGCCGCCGGGCGCAAACGAGTAAACAGACTGGCGCCGGCTTCGGTCAGCGCTACGCGGCGAGTGGTGCGTTGGAACAGCAGCACGCCGGTGCGCCGTTCCAGCAGTTTGATCGCATGGCTGACGGCGGTGGGTGTAACGGCTAGCCGAGTCGCGGCCAGGGTGAAGCTTTTGTGCTCGGCGACCGCAAGAAACTCGGTCAAGCCGTCGAAAGGGTCGTGATTCATACAGGCGCCATTATGAAAGAGCGTTTCATAGTGCTTGTAACACGAGGGCTTTTTTCCGACCAATGTTCCTGCGTACCTTGTGCTTACCCCAACGGCCTACAAGGATTCGCGATCATGACCACTTCCCAAAACTTCAAGCGTGTATGGCTCATCACCGGCGCTTCTCGCGGCATCGGCGCCAAGATCGCTGCCGCCGCGCTGGCCAATGGCGACGCCGTGGTAGCCACTGCCCGTGACGCCAGCAGCATCACCCAGCGTTTTGGCGAGCAGCCAGGCTTGCTGGCAGCCACCCTTGATGTGACCCACGAAGCTCAGGGCGCTGCGGTGGCCAACGCCGCCATTGAACACTTCGGGCGCATCGACGTGCTGGTCAACAACGCCGGTTTCGGTTTGCTCGGCGCGGTGGAAGAGGCCAGCGCCGACGAAGTGCGGCGCGTGTACGAAACCAACGTCTTCGGCTTGCTGAATGTCACTCGCGCCGTCCTGCCGCACATGCGTGCCGCTCGCAGTGGCCATGTGATCAACATCTCTTCGGTGGGCGGTTATCAGTCGGCACCGGGTTACGGTGTGTACTGCTCGACCAAGTTTGCCGTCGAAGCATTGAGCGAAGCCTTGCACGGCGAGCTGGCGCCGCTGGGCGTCAAGGTCACCGTGGTCGAGCCGGGTTACTTCCGCACCGACTTCCTCGACAGCAACTCTCTGGTCGAGTCCCCTGAAACAATTGTCGACTACGCGTCGACCTCCGGTGAAATGCGTAAAGTGGCCAAAGCCGTCAATCAGCAACAGCCAGGCGACCCGGAAAAACTCGCTCAGGCGATGATCATCCTGGTCGAGGCCGAGCAACCACCGCTGCGCCTGCCGCTGGGCACGGACTCGGTGACTTACATCGAAGCCAAGAACGCCTTCGTCACCGGCGAGCTGAACGCCTGGCGCGAGCTGTCGGTGTCCACCGACTTCTAAGCCCCCACCCGCTCTATGTAGCAGCTGCCGAGCCCGCGAGGCTGTGGCGAGGGGATTTATCCCCGTTCGGCGGCGAAGCCGTCGTAATCCATTGGACGCGGTGTGGCTGGAAAAACAGGGGCCGCTTCGCAGCCCAACGGGGATAAATCCCCTCACCACACCTCGCAGGCTCGGCAGCTGCTACACAGAGCGAGCTGCTTCAGTCTTCTTTGTGTGACCGGTGGTCGATGAACCCGTCTCGCCCGGCAAATTGCGCTTAGCTGAAAGGATAACGCCGCCCCTGTAGGAGCCGAGCTTGCTCGCGATGGCGTCAGGTCTGACACACCGCGTTATCGTTCATCGCGAGCAAGCTCGGCTCCTACAAGGGGCCCGGAGAGAGCCCCTTCAGAACACCGTGAGTCTGAGGAAATTCGCAATGCTGACCCTCAACATCAATGGCAAGGACCAGGCGCTGGATGTCCCCGCAGACATGCCGCTCCTGTGGGTCCTGCGCGATGTCGCGCACCTGACCGGCACCAAATTCGGTTGTGGCATCGCCCAGTGTGGCGCCTGCACCGTGCACGTCGACGGCGCGCCACTGCGTTCCTGCATCACGCCCGCCACAGCCGTGGCCCACGGGCAGAAAATTCTAACCATCGAAGGCCTGTCCACTGACGGTTCGCACCCGGTGCAACAAGCCTGGGCCGAACTCGATGTGGTGCAGTGCGGTTACTGCCAGTCCGGGCAGATCATGTCGGCCGCCGCGTTGCTGGCGAAAATTCCCAAGCCCACCGACAGCGACATCGATCAGGCGCTGTCCGGCAACATCTGCCGCTGCGGCACCTACCCAAGGATCCGCGCAGCGGTCAAACGCGCCGCCGAGATCGGTTGATGCCACGTTGACGGGAGTCCGAACAATGAACAGCCTCAATCCTCTGTCACGCCGCGGTTTCCTCAAGGGCAGCGCGGTGCTGGGCGGTGGTCTGGTGGTGGCGTTTGTCATCCCCGGTGGCCATCGCTTCGCCATCGGCGCCGAGAATCAAGGCAATGTTTTCGCGCCCAATGCTTTTTTGCGGATTGGCAATGACAACAGCGTCACCATGCTGCTCGGCCATTCGGAAATGGGCCAGGGCATCTGGACCGGCCTGACCATGTTGATCGCCGAAGAACTGGACGCCGATTGGTCGAAGATCCGTGTCGAACATGCACCGGCTTCGGCCGCCGAGTATGGCCTGGCCGGGTTTGGCGGGATGCAAATTACCGGTGGGTCGACCTCGACCTGGATGGAGTTCGACCGCTACCGTCAGGCCGGTGCAGCGGCGCGTTTGATGTTGATCGACGCGGCGGCCAAACGCTTCAACGTCGCGCCCTCCGGGATTCGCACCGAGTCGGGCGTGGTGATTGCCGGCGACCAACGCGCCACCTACGGCGAACTGGCCGATGACGCCGGCAAGCTGCCGGTGCCGGATCCGGCGTCGATCAAGCTCAAGGAGTCCAAGGACTGGAAAATCATCGGCAAACCGACCAAGCGCCTGGACACCCCGGAAAAAATCACCGGCCGCGCCAAGTTCGGCATGGACGTGCAGTTCGACGGCCTGATGACCGCCATGGTCGCGCGCTCGCCGGTGTTCGGTGGCAGCGTAAAATCCTTCGAAGGCGCCGAAGCGCTGGCGATCCCGGGCGTGCACAAAGTGGTGCAGGTGCCCACCGGGGTGGCGGTGATTGCCGATCATTACTGGGCGGCGAAGCTGGGGCGCGATGCGTTGAAGATTGATTGGGATCTGGGGCCAAACACCGGGCTCGACAGTCAGGTGCTGCTGGAAAGCTTCCGCAAACTCGCCGCCACTCCTGGCGCTTCGGCCAGTCAGGCCGGTGATGTCGCGGCGGGTCTGGGTAAAGCGGCGAAGACCATCGATGTGGAGTACAGCGTGCCGTACCTGGCCCACGCGCCGATGGAGCCGCTCAATTGCACGGTGAAAATCACCCAGGACAAATGCGAAATCTGGACCGGCACCCAGTTCCAGACCCTGGATCAAATGGTCGCCGGGAAAATCACCGGGCTCAAACCTGAACAGGTGGAGATTCACACCGAGTTTCTGGGCGGCGGTTTCGGTCGCCGGGCCAATCCGACCTCGGACTTTGTCGCTGAAGCCGTGGAAGTCGCCAAGGCAGCGGGCGCGCCGGTGAAAACCGTCTGGTCCCGGGAGGACGACATTCGCGGCGGGTACTACCGCTCGGCATTCCTCCACCAGGCCCGCATCGGCCTCGATGCCGGCGGATTGCCGATCGCCTGGAAGCATGTGATGGTCGGGCAGTCGATCATGGCGGGCACGTCATTCGAGGCAACCATGGTCAAGAATGGCATCGACAAGACGTCTGTCGAAGGGGTCGCCGACAGCCCTTACCTTGAAGGGTTAGCGAATCATCAGGTTGAACTGCATTCTCCGCAAACCGGCATCCGTGTGCTCTGGCTGCGCTCGGTGGGGCACACCCACACCGCGTTCGTGATGGAGTCGCTGATCGACGAGCTGGCAGAGGCGGCCGGCAAGGATCCGGTCGAGTACCGGCGAACCTTGCTCAAGGGCCATCCACGGCATCTTGGCGTGCTGAACCTGGCTGTCGAGAAAGCCAACTGGAAGGCGCCACTGCCAGACGGCCATGCGCTGGGCGTTGCGGTGCATGAGTCTTTCGGCAGTTACGTTGCCCAGGTGGCCGAGGTGTCCCAGGACAACCTGGCGATCCGCGTACACCGGGTGGTGTGTGCGGTGGATTGCGGCATTGCGGTCAACCCGATGAGCATCGCGGCGCAAATGGAGTCGGCCATCACGTTCGGCCTCGGATTTACCTTGCACAGCAAACTGACCTTCAAGAACGGGCAGGTGGTGCAGTCCAATTACCACGATTATCAGGTGTTGCGACTCAACGAAATGCCGCTGGTCGAGGTGCATATCGTGCCCAGCAGCGACAAACCCGGCGGCATCGGCGAGGCCGGTGTGCCGCCCACGGCGCCGGCAGTGGCCAACGCGGTGTTCGCCCTGACCGGCCAACGCTTGCGGGAACTGCCGCTGCAACTGTCGGGGGTGTGAGATGAGACGACATCTGATTCTTGGCGCGGTGGTGTTGATCGGCCTGATCGGTTACGCCGAGCACCTGTTCGCTGACGATAAGGAAGCCATCAAGGCGTTCGATACGGTGCAAAAGGTCTTTCAGAGCCCGCGCTGCCAGAACTGCCATATTCCCGGCGATTCGCCGTTGCAGTTCGACGCCGGGATTCCCCACGCAATGAACGTCGTGCGGGGCATGGACGGCAAGGGCGCGGCGGGTTTGCCCTGTGCTACGTGCCACGCCGAGAGTAATCCGCCGGCCAGTTACGGCGCTCACGCACCACCGGGGGCCCCGCACTGGAGCCTGCCGCCAGCCGCGCACAAAATGGCCTGGATCGGTCTGCCGGCCGACCAGTTGTGCGCAATGATCAAGGACCGCTCCAGCAATGGCGACCGCGATTTCGCCGCGCTGATCAAGCATGTCAGCGACGATAAATTGGTGCTTTGGGGCTGGAATCCGGGTCAGGGAAGGGCGCCGGTACCGGTGCCGCACGACATTTTCGTCACCCAGTTCAAACGCTGGGCAGACGCGGGAGGGCCATGTCCGGTCGTGGGTAGTTGACCGGCGGTCCGTTAACAGGGAGTCAAACCGGGTATGGACGACTCTAAGAAATATACCCGCCAATGGAGTGACTAATGCTGACCCCAGGCAAACCGGTAAAACCAGGCGCGTGCGCCGACCCGTTGCGCACGCCACTGCAGGAGCGCGAACTGCTACGTGACCTGGCCCGCAAGGCCGAGGAGGAGCTGATGGGCGTGCAGATGGCGAGCATGGACGAGTTGACGCTGCTCTCCAACCGATACGGTTTTACAGCGCTGGCCCAACAAGGGCTGGATGCCTGCCAACAGCTGAAAAGGCCAGCGACGCTGTTGCTCTTCAATATTGATGGCTTCAAACACATCAACTATCTCTATGGTCGTGCCGAGGGCGACAATGCCCTGAAAACCTTCGCTGATGTGCTGCGCATTGCCTTTCGCGAGAGCGATGTGATCGGCCGGTTGGGCAGCGACAAATTCGTCGCGTTGCTGACCGGTTCAAGCGTTGTGGAGATTCCCGCGATCAAGGCGCGACTCGAAGAAATACTCGAAGAGCGCAATGCCACGGTCCATCGCGGTTATGACATCCGCTTCAGCATCGGACAACTCGAGTGCAACCCTCAGCTTCCCGGCTCGATCGAGGAACTACTGGCACAGGCCGATGCGTTCACTTGGCAAACAGCTGAGCCACATCCTTGAATGCCTTGAACTCAAGCGCGTTGCCGCATGGATCGAAGAGAAACATCGTGGCTTGCTCGCCCACCAATCCCTGAAAGCGAATGCCCGGTTCGATGACGAATCGGGTATCGAGGGCTTTCAACCGCTCGGCCAGAGCCTCCCATTCGTTCATCCCCAACACCACACCAAAATGCGGCACCGGAACGTCATGACCGTCAACAGCATTGGTGTGCGCGGCTTCTTGAGACGCGTTTTTCGGCGCCAGGTGAATGACCAGCTGATGGCCGAAAAAATTGAAATCGACCCAATGATCACTTGAGCGACCTTCTTCCAGGCCAAACACTTCACCATAAAAATTCCGTGCGGCGGTCAGGTCGTAGACCGGGATGGCCAGGTGAAAAGGGGAGAGTTGCATCGGATGTGCCTCGGCTGTGTGGATTCAGACTGAGTTTAGCCCTGTGCTTTTTGATTAAAAGACGATAATTTTTGCAGCGAGCTCAAATTATTTCGATCAATCGAGAACGCCATGCTGCGGGAACTGAAAACCTTTATTGCCGTGACGCGCTACGGCACTTTTGCCGCGGCCGGGATGCACATCGGCCTGACCCAGTCGGCCGTCAGCGCGCAGATTCGCAATCTGGAACAGGCCCTGGGTATTCGTTTGTTCGACCGCACCGGACGTCAGGCGTTGCTCAATGCGGCGGGGCAGCGTGCGTTGCCGATGGCCAGGGAAATGCTGGAGACCTTCAGCCGCATGGCGGTCAGCGATGATGTCAGCGAGTATCGCGGCGAGTTGAAAATAGGCGCGGTGGCCACGGCCCAGACCGGACTGCTGCCCCAGGCGTTGCTGCGACTGAGGCAACAGGCGCCGTTGCTGGAGCCGAAACTGGTACCGGGCGTGTCGCTGAACCTGTTGAGCCAGGTGGACACCGGTGAGGTGGATCTGGCGATCCTGATCAAGCCTCCGTTTGAGTTGCCCAAAGAACTGTCAGCGCAGGTCATCCGCAAGGAACCGTTTGTATTGATCGTGCCGGCAGAACTTGAAGGCGATGAGCCGTTGCAGATCCTCGCGAGCCATCCGCATGTGCGCTACGACCGCAATTCGTTCGGTGGAAGATTGGTGACGCGGTTTTTGCGCGAGCAGCAGATTGATGTGCGGGTGGCTTTGGAGCTGGATGAGCTGGAAGCCATCGTGAAGATGGTTGAATGCGGGTTAGGGGTGTCGCTGCTACCTGAGGCAGGGCTCTGGCTTGAGCATGGGGCGAAGGTTCGGATCATCCCGTTGGGTGAGCTGACGTTCTATCGGGAGATTGTGTTGTTGCAGCGTTACAGCCAGCGGACACAGCCTATTCAGCAGTTGTTTGCGCGGTGTTTGACCCAGAACGGTGGCTAAATACAAAACCCTGTAGGAGCGAGCCTGCTCGCGAAAGCGTCGTGTCAGTCGACATCAATACTGATTGATACACCGCTTTCGCGAGCAGGCTCGCTCCCACATTGGATTGCATCAGCCTTGAAATAGCAGGCACAAAAAACCCGCCTGAAGAGGCGGGTTTTTATTGGCTGACCGAAGATTACTCTTCGAGGCTGCCCATGGCCGTGGTGTTGAAACCACCGTCCACGTACATGATTTCGCCGCTGATGCCGGACGCCAGGTCCGAGCACAGGAAGGCGCCGGCATTGCCGACTTCGTCGATGGTGACGTTGCGACGCAGCGGGGTTTGCGCTTCGTTGGCGGCCAGCATCTTGCGGAAGTTCTTGATGCCGGAAGCGGCGAGGGTGCGGATCGGGCCAGCCGATACGCAGTTGACGCGGGTGCCGTCCGGGCCCAGGGAGCCGGCCAGGTAACGAACGCCAGCTTCCAGAGAAGCCTTGGCCATGCCCATCACGTTGTAGTTCGGCATGGTGCGCTCGGCGCCCAGGTACGACAGGGTCAGCAGGCTACCGTTGCGGCCTTTCATCATTTCGCGACCGGCTTTGGCCAGGGCCACGAAGCTGTAGGCGCTGATGTCGTGAGCGATGCGGAAACCTTCACGGGTGGTGGCTTCGGTGAAGTCGCCATCCAGTTGGTCGCCCGGAGCGAAACCGACGGAGTGCACGATGCAGTCCAGGCCGTCCCACTTCTTGCCCAGCTCAACGAAGACCTTGGCGATTTCTTCATCGCTGGCCACGTCGCACGGGAAGCACAGATCAGGGTTGGAACCCCAGCTTTGTGCGAACTCTTCTACACGACCCTTGAGTTTGTCGTTCTGATAAGTGAAGGCAAGCTCAGCGCCCTCGCGATGCATGGCGGCAGCGATGCCGGATGCGATGGACAGCTTGCTGGCGACACCGACGATCAGTACGCGCTTACCGGCGAGAAAACCCATGTGTTGCTCCTCTCTTTCAGGTTATTGCGCAGTGGCTGGGGCCAGAAAAGCGGCTTCCAGCAGCTGCTGTGTATACGGATGTTTGGGGGCCGCAAAAATACTTTGCGCGTCTCCCTGTTCGACCACTTGGCCTTGCTTGACCACCATCAGCTGGTGGCTCAGCGCTTTGACGACAGCCAGGTCATGGCTGATAAACAGATACGTCAGGTTGTACTTGGTTTGCAGTGAACGCAAAAGCTCCACCACTTGGCGTTGCACTGTCCGGTCGAGGGCCGATGTCGGCTCGTCCAGCAGAATCAACGCCGGTTTTAGCACTAATGCTCGGGCAATGGCGATTCTCTGCCGTTGCCCACCGGAAAATTCGTGGGGGTAGCGGTGCCGGGTTTCCGGGTCCAGACCTACCTCCTTGAGTGCCGCAATAATCGCTTGTTCCTGTTCCGCCTCGGTGCCCATCTTGTGGATCCGCAGGCCTTCGCCGACGATCTGGCTCACGCACATCCGTGGGCTCAAGCTGCCGAACGGGTCCTGAAACACCACCTGCATCTCCCGACGCAGCGGCCGAACCTGTTGTTGCGTCAGGCAGTCTAGCTGCTTGCCTTCAAAACGGATGGCACCTTTGCTGCCGATCAGCCGCAAAATCGCCAAACCCAGTGTCGACTTGCCCGAACCGCTTTCTCCCACAATCCCCAGGGTCTGGCCCTGAGGCAGGCTGAAATTGATTCCGTCCACCGCTTTGATGTGGTCGACGGTTTTTTTCAGAAAGCCTTTCTTGATCGGGAACCAGACTTTCAGGTCCTCGACTTGCAGCAAGGGCGGGCCGATAACGTTAGTTGCCGGCTTGCCGCTGGGCTCCGCTGCCAGCAGTTCCCGAGTGTACGGATGCTGCGGCGCGCGGAACAACTCTTCGCACGATGCCTGTTCGACGATGCAACCGCGCTGCATGACACATACGCGATGCGCAATTCTTCGCACAAGGTTCAAATCGTGACTGATCAGTAGCAGCGCCATGCCCAACCGGGCCTGTAATTCCTTGAGCAATTCGAGGATTTTCAGCTGAACGGTCACGTCCAGCGCGGTGGTTGGCTCGTCGGCGATCAGCAGTTCCGGCTCGTTGGCCAGGGCCATGGCAATCATCACTCGCTGACGCTGGCCGCCAGACAATTCATGGGGCAGCGCTTTGAGGCGCTTCTCGGGTTCCGGGATGCCGACCATTTCCAGCAGCTCCAGCGTGCGCTTGGTTGCGACTTTGCCGATCAAGCCCTTGTGGATGCTCAACACCTCGTTGATCTGCTTCTCGATCGAGTGCAGTGGATTGAGCGAGGTCATCGGCTCCTGGAAGATCATCGCGATCCGGTTGCCGCGGATGTGGCGGATGGTTTTCTCTTTCAGGCTCAGCAGGTTTTGCCCGGAGTACTCGATAGTGCCGGACGGATGCCGGGCGAGCGGGTAGGGCAGCAGCCGCAGGATCGAGTGGGCCGTCACCGATTTACCGGAGCCACTTTCGCCCACCAGCGCCAGCGTTTCCCCGCGCTTGATATCGAAGCTGACGCCTTCGACCACCCGCTGACAGCGTTCGCCGACGACGAATTCGACGGCCAGGTCGCGCACTTCGATCAGATTGTCCTGATTCATTTCACTTCCTCGGGTCGAAGGCATCGCGAGCGGACTCGCCGATGAACACCAGCAAACTCAACATCAACGCCAGCACGGCAAACGCGCTCATGCCGAGCCACGGTGCTTGCAGGTTGGATTTGCCCTGGGCCACCAGTTCGCCCAGCGACGGTGCGCCGGGCGGCAGACCGAACCCCAGGAAGTCGAGTGCGGTCAGGGTGCCGATGGCGCCGGTCAGGATGAACGGCATGAAGGTCATGGTCGAGACCATGGCGTTGGGCAGGATGTGGCGGAACATGATCGCCCCGTTTTGCATCCCCAACGCCCGCGCGGCGCGCACGTATTCCAGGTTACGCCCCCGCAGGAATTCGGCGCGGACCACGTCCACCAGGCTCATCCACGAGAACAGCAGCATGATCCCCAGCAGCCACCAGAAATTCGGCTGGACGAAACTGGCGAGAATGATCAGTAGATACAGCACCGGCAGCCCGGACCAGATCTCCAGAAAACGCTGTCCGGCCAAATCCACCCAGCCGCCGTAGAACCCCTGCAACGCCCCGGCAATCACGCCGATGATCGAGCTGAGAATGGTCAGGGTCAGGGCGAACAACACCGAAATCCGGAAGCCATAAATCACCCGCGCCAACACGTCGCGGCCCTGATCGTCGGTGCCCAGCAGGTTGTCGGTAGAGGGCGGGGCCGGGGCCGGGACTTTCAGGTCGTAGTTGATGCTCTGGTAGCTGTAGGGAATCGGCGCCCACAGGACCCAGGCGTCTTTTTCCTTGAGCAACTCGCGGATGTACGGGCTTTTGTAGTTGGCTTCCAGCGGGAATTCGCCGCCGAAGGTGGTTTCCGGGTAACGCTTGAGCGCCGGGAAGTACCAGCCGTTGTCGTAGTGCACCACCAGCGGTTTGTCGTTGGCGATCAGTTCGGCACCGAGGCTCAGCCCAAACAGCAGCAGAAACAGCCACAGCGACCACCAGCCACGCTTGTTGGCCTTGAACAGTTCGAAACGTCGGCGATTGAGAGGGGACAGATTCATCTCAATGCTCCCGGCTTTCGAAGTCGATGCGCGGATCGACAAAGGTGTACGTAAGGTCGCCGATCAGTTTCACCACCAATCCCAACAGGGTGAAGATGAACAGCGTGCCAAAGACCACCGGGTAATCGCGGTTGATCGCGGACTCAAAACTCATCAGCCCGAGGCCGTCGAGGGAGAAGATCACCTCCACCAGCAACGAGCCGGTGAAGAAGATGCCGATAAACGCCGACGGGAACCCGGCGATCACCAGCAGCATGGCGTTGCGGAACACATGGCCGTAGAGCACGCGGTGATTGGTCAGACCCTTGGCCTTGGCGGTGACCACGTACTGCTTGTTGATCTCGTCGAGGAAGCTGTTTTTGGTCAGCAGCGTCATGGTCGCGAAGTTACCGATCACCAGCGCGGTGACTGGCAACGCGAGGTGCCAGAAGTAATCGAGAACCTTGCCGCCCATGCTCAACTCGTCGAAATTGTTGGAGGTCAGCCCTCTGAGCGGGAACCAGTCGAAATAGCTGCCACCGGCAAAGACCACGATCAGCAGGATGGCGAACAGGAATGCCGGTATCGCGTAACCGACAATGATTGCCGAACTGGTCCAGACGTCGAAGTGGCTGCCGTGTCGCGTCGCCTTGGCGATCCCCAGCGGGATCGACACCAGGTACATGATCAGCGTGCTCCACAGCCCGAGGGAGATCGACACCGGCATCTTTTCCTTGATCAGGTCGATGACCTTGGCGTCGCGGAAGAAGCTGTCGCCGAAATCCAGGGTGGCGTAGTTCTTGATCATGATCCATAAGCGTTCCGGCGCCGATTTATCGAAGCCGTACATGTGTTCGATTTCCTTGACCAGCATCGGGTCCAGGCCCTGGGCGCCGCGATAGGCGGAGCCCGCCACCGAGACTTCGGCACCACCGCCGGCGATGCGGCTGGTGGCGCCTTCGAAGCCTTCGAGCTTGGCGATCATCTGCTCCACCGGCCCGCCGGGGGCAGCCTGGATGATCACAAAGTTGATCAGCAAAATGCCGAGCAAGGTCGGGATGATCAGCAGCAGTCGCCGAAAAATATACGCCAGCATCTGATTACTCCGTGCCCGCAGGGTCGGCTTGCAGTTTGGTTTCGACTTCTACCGCAGGTTTCGCATCGGGCTTGACCCACCAGGTGTTGATGCCGATGTCGTACTTGGGTGAGATTTTCGGATGGCCGATGTGGTTCCAATACGCCACGCGCCAGGTTTTGATGTGCCAGTTGGGGATCACGTAATAGCCCCATTGCAGCACGCGGTCCAGCGCGCGGGCGTGGGCCACCAGGCTTTTGCGCGAATCGGCGTTGATCAGTTGCTCGACCAACTGGTCCACCACCGGGTCTTTCAGACCCATGGAGTTGCGGCTGCCGGGTTTGTCGGCGGCGGCGGACATCCAGAATTCGCGCTGTTCGTTGCCCGGGGAGTTGGACTGCGGGAAGCTGCCGACGATCATGTCGAAGTCACGTGAACGCACGCGGTTGATGTACTGCGAGACGTCAACCCGGCGGATCACCAGGTCAACCCCCAAGTCGCTCAGGTTACGTTTGAACGGCAGCAGCACCCGCTCGAATTCGGTCTGGGCCAACAGGAACTCGATGGTCACCGGTTTGCCCTTGGCGTCGACCATCTTGTCATCGACGATCCGCCAGCCCGCCTCTTGCAACAGTTGATAGGCTTTGCGCTGCTGGGTGCGGATCATGCCGCTGGCGTCGGTCATCGGGTTCTGGAACGCCTCTCTGAACACCTGCTCGGGGATCTTGCCGCGGAACGGGTCGAGGATCGCCAGTTGATCGGCGTCCGGCAGGCCGCTGGCAGCCATTTCCGAATTTTCGAAATAACTGCGGGTGCGCGCGTAGGCGCCGTTGAACAGTTGCTTGTTGGTCCATTCGAAGTCCAGCAACAGGGTCAGGGCCTGTCGCACGCGCACGTCCTGGAACACCGGGCGGCGCAGGTTGAATACAAAGCCTTGCATGCCGGTGGGGTTGCCGTTGGGGATCTGTTCCTTGATCAACCGGCCCTCGGTGACGGCCGGAATGTTGTAGGCGTTGGCCCAGTTCTTTGCTGCCATTTCGAGCCAGTAATCGAACTGCCCGGCTTTGAGGGCTTCCAGGGCCACGGTGTTGTCGCGGTAGTAGTCGGTGGTCATCACGTCGAAGTTGTAGAACCCGCGGTTGACCGGCAGGTCCTTGCCCCAGTAATCCTTGACCCGCTCATAGCGCACCGAACGCCCGGCCTTGACTTCGCTGACCTTGTACGGGCCGCTGCCCAGCGGCATTTCCAGGTTGCCCTTGTTGAAATCGCGCGTCGCCCACCAATGCTTGGGCAGCACCGGCAACTGGCCGAGGATCAGCGGCAGCTCACGGTTGTTGTTGTGTTTGAACTTGAACAACACGGTAAGCGGATCTTCAGCGACCACTTCCTCGACATCGCTGTAGTAACCGCGGTACAGCGGTGCGCCGTCCTTGATCAGGGTCTGGAAGCTGAACACCACGTCCTCGGCGCGCATCGGATGCCCGTCGTGGAAGCGCGCTTCGGGGCGCAGGTAGAAACGCACCCAGCTGTTGTCCGGGGCTTTTTCAATCTTGCCGGCGACCAGGCCGTACTCGGTGAACGGTTCATCCAGGCCCTGTTTGGCCAGGGTGTCGTAGATCATGCTGATGTCGTCGGCCGCGACACCCTTGTTGATGAAGGGATTGAGGCTGTCAAAGCCGCCGAAACCGGCCTGACGGAAGATCCCGCCCTTGGGGGCGTCGGGGTTTACGTAATCGAAATGTTTGAAATCGGCCGGGTATTTCGGCGGCTCGTTGTACAGGGTCAGGGCATGTTGCGGGGCGGCACAGGCCAGCCCGGCGAACAACAGACCACCGGCCTGCAAGAGCAGGGCGCGTACGGGTTTCATCGATCTTTCTCCGAAGATTTCAGCCACCACGCGCTCAGGCCCAGGGTGTAGGGCGGCGTGGTGACGAAGGCGAACCGGTTGCGGTAGGCCAGGCGGTGATAATTGAGGTACCAGTTGGGAATGATGTAGTGCTGCCACAGCAACACCCGGTCCAGGGCTTTGCCGGCGGCGACTTGTTCATCACGGGTCTGGGCGGCGAGCAATTGTTCGAGTAAATGGTCGACCACCGGATTGGCGATGCCGGCGTAGTTTTTGCTGCCCTTGACCCCGACCTGACTGGAATGGAAGTACTGCCATTGTTCCAGGCCCGGACTGAGCGTCTGGTTGAGGGTCATCAGGATCATGTCGAAATCGAACTGATCGAGGCGTTGCTTGTACTGGGCGCGATCGACCGTGCGCAGCCGGGCATCGATGCCGATGCTGGCGAGGTTCTCGACGTAAGGCTGAAGAATGCGTTCCAGGTTCGGGTTGACCAGCAGAATCTCGAATCGCAACGGTTGGCCAGCGGCGTTCTGAACGTGCTGGCCGCTGAGCTTCCAGCCGGCCTCAGCGAGCAGGCCCAGGGCTTTGCGCATGGTTTCCCGGGGGATGCCGCGCCCTTGGGTCTGCGGCAGGCTGAAGGCCTCAGTGAAGAGTTTGGCGGGCAACTGCTCGCGATACGGCTTGAGCATTAGCCATTCATGGCCGACCGGAAGGTCAGTCGCGGAGAACTCGCTGTTGGGGTAGTAACTCATGGCGCGTTTGTAGGCGCCGCTGAACAGCGTGCGATTGGTCCACTCGAAGTCGAACATCAGGCCCAGCGCTTCACGGACTTTGGTCTCGGAGAAGGTCGGGCGCCGGGTGTTCATGAACAGACCCTGGCTCTGGGTCGGGATCTGATGCGGGATTTGCGCTTTGATGACGTCGCCGCGTCGTACCGCCGGGAAGCTGTAGCCGTTGTCCCAATTCTTGGCCTGATGCTCGATATAGATATCGAATTCGCCGGCCTTGAAGGCTTCGAACGCGACGTCACTGTCGCGGTAGAACTCGACTTCCATGCGGTCGAAGTTGTATTTGCCGCGATTGACCGGCAAGTCCTTGCCCCAGTAATCCTTGACCCGTTCGAAAATGATCTGACGCCCAGGCTCTACTGACGTAATGCGATACGGTCCGCTGCCCAGTGGCGGTTCGAAGGTGGTGGCCTTGAAGTCACGACCTTTCCAGTAATGCTGGGGCAGCACCGGCAATTCACCCAGGCGCAGGATCAGCAACGGATTGCCGGCGCGCTTGAAGACGAAACGGATGCGCTGCGGGTTGAGGATGTCGACCCGCGACACTTCCTGAAGGTTGGTGCGGTACTGCGGATGGCCTTCCTTGAGCAGCAAGCGGTAGGAAAACGCCACGTCATAGGCGGTAATCGGCGTGCCATCGTGGAAACGCGCTTCCGGGCGCAGGTTGAACACCACCCAGCTGCGGTCTTCGCTGTATTCCACCGATTGGGCGATCAGGCCATAGCTGGAGGTCGGCTCATCGCCGGACGGCGCGTATTGGCCGGTGCCGACCATCAGCGGTTCGTTGAGCTCGTTGATGCCGTATTGCAGGAAATTCGGCGTGGAAACCGGACTTGAACCTTTGAAGGTGTAGGGGTTGAGCGTATCGAAGGTGCCAAACGCCATCACCCGCAACGTACCGCCCTTGGGCGCTTGCGGGTTGACCCAGTCGAAGTGGGTAAATCTGGCCGGGTACTTGAGCGTGCCGAACTGCGCATAACCATGGCTTTCGCTGATCGTCGCGCTTGCGGGGGAGCTCAAGGCCAGGCTGATCAGGAGCAGGAGGAGGGGACGCTTCAAGTCAGGGATCCGATCCAGGCGGCTTGGGCTTTGTGGCCCGTACAGTAACAGCTTGTATCGACAGGAAAAAGACGGGACTTAATGCGGGGTTAATTGCGCAAGCACACCCCTGTAGCAGCTGGTGAAGTGTGGCGAGGGGATTTATCCCCGTTGGGCTGCGAAGCGGCCCCAGCAGTTCATTCGCAACACGCACTTACAGGATTGACGACTGCTGCGCAGCCGAACGGGGATAAATCCCCTCGCCACACTTCGCCTGCTGCTACAAGGTTCTTCGCAAACTCTGCAGGCAAAAAAAGCCCCTGAAATCAGGGGCTCATTTTAGCGTGGTGAAGCCACCGTCAGCATCTGACCAGGCTTCAGCGCCTGGCCGACACGCGGGTTCCAGCGCTTGAGGTGTTGCATTTCAACGTTGAAACGCTTGGCGACCATGTACAGCGAGTCGCCTTGCTGGACCTTGTACTGGGTCTGCGGCTTCTGTTTGTCAGCTTTGCTGTTTGCTTTGCTGTTCACCGCCACGACGGTGTTGATCCGACCGCCGCTGCGCTTGGCGGTGTCCTGCATGACCAGTGTCTGGCCGACTTTGAGGTCCTTGCCGGTCAGCTTGTTCCAGCGCTGCAGGTCCTTGATGTCAACCTTGTTGGCCTTGGCGATGGTGCCGAGGTTGTCGCCGCGTTTAACGCGATAAGCACGTTTGAGACTGGCGAGTTCGGAGTCGTCTGAGCCTTCGAATACCGGCTTGAGCGGCTTCTTGCTGATCAGCTCCTCAGGACGCATGGTCGAGAGACTGGCCGTCAGCAGTTGCGCCTTGGACGTTGGCACCAGCAAATGCTGGGGGCCATCGATGGTGGTGCGCTGCTTGAAGGCCGGATTGAGCTGGAACAGTTCGTCTTCGTCGATATTGGCCACAGCGGCGACCTTGGACAGGTCCATGCGCTGGTTGATTTCGACGACCTGGAAGTACGGTTCGTTGGCGATCGGGTTCAGATTGACGCCGTAGGCTTCGGGTGCCAGCACCACTTGCGACAAGGCCAGCAGCTTCGGCACGTAGGCCTGGGTTTCGGCCGGCAGCGGCAGGTTCCAGTAATCGGTCGGCAAGCCGAGCCTTTCGTTACGCTCGATGGCCCGGCTGACCGTGCCTTCGCCGGCGTTGTAGGCCGCCAGGGCCAGCAGCCAGTCGCCGTTAAACATGTCGTGCAGGCGGGTCAGGTAATCCATGGCCGCGGTGGTCGAGGCGGTGATATCGCGACGGCCATCATAGAAACGGGTTTGACGCAGGTTGAAGTAACGCCCGGTGGAAGGGATGAATTGCCACAAGCCAACCGCGTCGGCCCGGGAATAGGCCATCGGGTTGTAGGCGCTTTCAATCACTGGCAGCAGCGCCAGTTCCAGCGGCATGTTGCGTTCTTCAAGGCGTTCGATGATGTAGTGAATGTAGAGGCTGCCGCGTTCGCTGGCGTTTTCGAGGAAGGACGGGTTGCTGGCGAACCACAGGCGCTGTTGCTCGATGCGTGGGTTGACGCCCAGGTTGTCCTGCAACTGGAAGCCCTGGCGCATGCGCTCCCAGACATCTTGTGGAACTTGCGGAGTCGGTTTTTCGCTGAGCCAGATAGGTTTCTGCTTGGCTCGGGCGGCAATATTCGGAGTGTGTGCCGCGTCGGTCTGCGGCACATGACTTGAGCAGCCCGCCAAAGTGGCGGACACAGCCACCGCGATGGCTTGAGCCAAGCGGGTCAATGCGTCTGAATTGATGGTTTTACGAATAGATGACGACATTGGCTGGAAGTAAGTTCCGGGCAAAAATGTCGGGCGATTCTAGAAAGCGTACCCCCTGCGGTCAACCATTCAGAATTTTTGTACCAACGTGATGGCTACTTAGAACTTATCTTTCCAAGCACGAAGAGCAGCAAAAACCGTACTCGGAGCCCGGTTATCGGTTCCATTCCGTTCGTCCACTTTTTCTTTAACGGATGTTTCGCCGGTACGCAAAAACGGATTTGTGAGCTTTTCAAGCGCCAGAGTAGAGGGCAGCGTCATGATTCCGGCTTCACGTTGTGCGGTGACTTTTTCCAGACGTGCGGCAGTGTCCGGATTGCCCGGTTCGACCGCTGCGGCAAACTTCAGGTTGCTCAGGGTGTATTCGTGGGTGCAATAGACCAGCGTATCTTCAGGCAATGAGGCCAGGCGCATCAGCGAGGTGTGCATCTGCTCCGGTGTGCCTTCGAACAAGCGCCCGCAACCGGCGGCGAACAGGGTGTCACCGCAGAACAGCAAACCATGATGGTAATAGGCGATATGCCCCAGGGTGTGGCCGGGGACGGCAAAGACATCGAAGTCCCAGCCCAGCACGTTGACGCGGTCGTTGTCCTTGAGCGCCACGTCCCGCAGCGGGATGGTTTCGCTGGCCGGACCGTAGACTGTCGCGTCTGTCGCTTTTTTCAGCTGCTCGACGCCGCCGACGTGGTCATGATGATGGTGAGTGATCAGAATATCACTCAACACCCAACCCGGATGCGCTGCGAGCCAGGCCTGCACTGGCGCGGCATCGCCCGGATCGACCACCGCGCAGCGCTGGGTGCGGTGATCTTGTAACAACCAGATGTAGTTGTCGGTGAAGGCGGGCAGGGCACTGATCTGTATCATCGTCGGATTCGCCAAGCGGAAAACAATGGTGCATCTTAGAGCTTCCTGGCGCGTTGGAGAATGCAATGACCGATAAAGCGTTCGCTCAGGCTGATCCTGAGTGGCTGACGTTGATCAGCGCGGCCCGTGAATGGCTGTCCGGCCCCATTGGGCAATTCCTGCTGGACGAAGAACGTCGCATGCTCGAAGACGAGTTGGGACGCTTCTTTGGCGGCTACCTGGTGCATTACGGCCCGTCGGCCCAGACACCGCCGTCGGCGCCGCAAGTCCAGCGCAATGTGCGGCTCGGCGCGCCATTGCCGGGTGTCGAGATCGTCTGCGAAGAGCAGGCGTGGCCTTTGAGCGAGCATGCCGCCGACGTGGTGGTGTTGCAGCATGGGCTGGATTTCTGCCTGTCGCCCCACGGTCTGCTGCGCGAAGCGGCGAGCAGCGTGCGGCCCGGCGGGCATCTGCTGATCGTCGGGATCAACCCCTGGAGCACCTGGGGCTTGCGACACGTTTTTGCTCACGACGCCTTGCGCAAGGCGCGCTGTATCTCCCCGTCGCGGGTCGGTGACTGGTTGAACCTGCTGGGCTTCGCACTGGAGAAACGCCGCTTCGGGTGCTATCGTCCGCCGCTTGCGTCACCCGCCTGGCAGGCTCGTCTGGCCGGTTGGGAGCGCAAGGCCGGTGACTGGCAACTGTCGGGTGGCGGCTTCTATTTATTGGTGGCGCGCAAGATCGTGGTGGGCCTGCGGCCCGTCCGTCAGGAGCGGCGCGAACCGATGGGCAAGCTGATTCCATTGCCGATGGCCAAGGTCAATCGTCGCCGCATCGATCCGTAATACACTTTTTAATTTCCCGGCCGGGTTTGCCCCGGCCTCGGGCATCGTCGATCACCGATCGGCGAGCCACCGCATTTTCTGGATAGATTGGCATGAGCGATAGCGTAGAACTCTTCACCGACGGCGCCTGTAAAGGCAATCCTGGCCCAGGCGGCTGGGGTGCTTTGCTGGTGTGCAAGGGCATTGAAAAAGAACTCTGGGGCGGCGAAGCCAATACCACCAACAACCGCATGGAGTTGATGGGCGCGATCCGTGGCCTTGAAGAACTCAAGCGCTCCTGCGACGTGCTGCTGGTCACCGACTCGCAGTACGTGATGAAAGGCATCAACGAGTGGATGGACAACTGGAAGAAGCGCGGCTGGAAAACCGCCGCGAAAGAACCGGTGAAAAACGCCGATCTGTGGAAGCTGCTCGACGAGCAGGTCAACCGCCACAACGTTACCTGGAAATGGGTGCGCGGGCACATCGGTCATCACGGCAATGAACGGGCCGACCAACTGGCCAACCGCGGCGTGGATGAAGTGCGCGGTTACAAACAGGCTTGACCACAAATACCCCTGTAGGAGCTGTCGAGTGCAACGAGGCTGCGATCTTTTGATCTTCGCTTTTAAAGGCAACATCAAAAGATCGCAGCCTCGTTGCACTCGACAGCTCCTACAGGGCCATGTTCACAACATTAAAATGGCAGTGGCCAGTTGCTGGTCTGAATACGGGTCGTTGATAACTCCGCGAATCCGCACAAGCGCCGCCTCAATCTGCACCCCGCGAATCTCCCCCCTCACTTGCCACAAACGCCGCCGCATCATCAACTGCATGAGCGCAGGTCACTTGGCGTTGCGCGCCGGATCCCGCGAGCGTGTTAACATCGCCGCTTTTGCACGAATGACCCGTTGAGAGCTGAGCACTGATGGCCACCAGATCCGTTGTCAGATTCTGGCTACTTGTCAACCTTGTAATCGAGTTTTTCAGCGCGTCAATAACGCGTTTAAGATACTGATAATATGTGGTATTGCAGTCAGTTTTCATGGTTCTTATGGTTGATTTTGCAGCCTAGATGAGCCCAAATTGTAAACGATGAGTTATTTTGGCTCTTCATCGTTTACATTTTGAAAAATGGCATGCGGAAACTACTTCACTGCAGAATCCAGCGCATTTAGCTTTTCCGTCCTCGGAAGAATTCGCCCCTGCTTCCCTCTCTGACATACGCAATTCGGCGCGAATGGGGCAGGGGCCAGATGCAGAATTGCGCGCCCTGGTTGACCGCCTTTTTGCATTTGACTTGAGCAGACACTTGCAGTCGGTCTAAACACTCATGGTATTGGATTTGACGAATCAGTTTTGTAGATATGATCGGCGGTTAACGACCGATTCTGTTGAAAAAGTCGGATTTTCAGCTCGCC
Organism: Pseudomonas sp. LB3P25; assembly: GCF_054897985.1. Classification (NCBI taxonomy): domain Bacteria; kingdom Pseudomonadati; phylum Pseudomonadota; class Gammaproteobacteria; order Pseudomonadales; family Pseudomonadaceae; genus Pseudomonas; species Pseudomonas sp. LB3P25. The sequence goes on from NZ_CM142711.1 coordinate 3,190,893, forward strand.
TGAACTCAGGCACGACCGCCACCGTAGAACCTACTCGCCACATTGAGTGGTTTTTCAGTCCTTCGTTGACCTTTGCGGCTCTGTTATTGGGTTGGTCTTAGGTTTTTTGCTTCGTGCAGGCGCACCTATCTCGTAACTGGCGGACCTTGAGATGTAAGTTTGGCCGGCCGTCGCAGGTTCTGCACCGCAGCGGCCAGCGTGAATTCATCGGTCGCGCCACTCAGTCCACGTAGTCGCAAGCGATCCAGTTTCAGGATGCGCTTGAGGTGGGCAAACGACATTTCGACCTTCTTACGTTCGTGGCGAGAGCGCACGTACTCCGGCGTCGCTGCGATGCGTCGAGCCACATCACGAGCGGCTTCATGGACGCTGCGGGCGATCTTGCGAATCGCAGTGTTTGGGCAGCACTTGGCTTTCATCGGACATGTCGCGCAGTCGGTCTGTCTGGATCGGAAGATGATGGTGTTGGCTTTGGTGAGGTGCGAACGCTCGTTCTTGAAGGCTCGCCATTCGCTGCGTAATGCGTTGCCGGCTGGGCAGCGGTATTCCTCGGCCTCTTCATTCCAGTGGAAATCGTTGCCCGAGAAACTGTCGTTCTTGCGCTCGGTTTTGTCCCACACCGGCACATGCGGCTCGATACCTTTTTGCTCCACCATCCAGGCCAGCATCGGCGCGGTACCATAAGCGGTGTCGCCGATGAGGCGTTCCGGCTTGATGTCGAACTGCTCTTCGACGCGGTCAATCATTGTCTTGGTGCTCTCGACTTCGGCCGTGCGATGAGCCGGTGTGGGTTCCACATCCATGATCACGCCGTGTTCGGTATCGATCAGATAGTTCGTGGAATAGGCGAAGAACGCTGGGCCGCCTGGAGCAGCGTTCCAGCGGGCTTGAGGATCCGTCAGCGACAGGCGCTTCGGTAGCGTTTCGGCCAAAGCCTCTTCATCGAGGCCTTCAAGGTACTCACGCACGGCGCGGGTGCTCAGGGCCGGATCGCTCCAGTTGACCTGTTCATCACCCGGTACGCCGCGCTGCCGACTCGCATCCACTTTGATAATGCTGGCGTCCACGGCAAAGCCTTCGCCCTTGACCAGACCTGCATCCATGCAGCGACGCAGCACTTCATTAAACAACCAGCGAAACAGATCACTGTCCCGAAAACGGCCGTGTCGATTTTTGGAAAAGGTCGAGTGGTTGGGGACTTCATCTTCAAGGCTTAACCGGCAGAACCAGCGATACGCCAGGTTCAAATGGGCCTCTTCGCACAACCGCCGTTCGGAGCGGATGCCATAGCAGTAGCCGACGATCAGCATGCGGATCATCAGCTCAGGATCAATCGACGGACGCCCAATCGGGCTGTAGAAGTCGGCGAGGTAATGGCGCAGGTCGCTCAGATCGAGACATTGATCAATGCTGCGCAGAAGGTGATTGGCGGGGATGTGATCTTCAAGGTTGAACGAGTAAAACAGTCGCTCCTGCCCACTCGATAACTGTCCCATCATGCTGCGTGCTTCCCTGCTGGCCAATGCAGAGATTTTGCCGGAGGCCAGTCAGGGGAGCTACTTTTTCAACAGAATCGGCCATAAGCGGTCAGTCACGACGCGCGTGGATCAGCTTTGGACGGTGTACTGTCGGCAACCGTGTCGTCTGTTGGCTCCGCCCGAGACCCCTGATTGGATTATTCGAAATTATGGCTCAATTCGAAATTATGACTCAGCAATAATTATGGCTGGGCTATAACTTTATGGTGCTGAGAACACAGCTCAAGGGTTTTTTTCGGTGCTAGCGTAGCCTTTTGCATGTGGTGGTATGTCTGAGGGCGCTGTCGCATTGCTGGTTGCCTACCGTTTCAGTTCGACTCTGAAGGTCTGGCGGTATCAGCGCTCAAAGAACAGTACCAGTCACAATAGGGCGTATTGGCGACCTGGTATCTATTGAAGTCAGGACTGCCATCGTCCCACCAAACCGGCCCGCGTTCCCCGAGCGCCACCTTCGCCACCTCACGTCGCGCTGCCATCAGCTCGTCAACAAGGCGCTGCCGCTCATCTTCATTCAGCGAAGGGTTGGTGCAACGCCACAGCTGTCCTTTGACTACAAAGTAGCGACCGTCAGGTGTAGCGGGATTCATCTCGCAAGCTCCGTGCCGACTCAGTACAGCGGCCTCTCTCGATACGCGCCCGATCTGGGGCCAGGCCTAGTCCTGTTCGGAAAGTTGTATGTCTTGATGTTCTGCATAGAGCTGGCTCAGCAAGCGGAGGCGCTCAGGTGTCTTGGTCGCGCTATGCCCGGTGGAAAGCGGGGCTTCGTTAACTGCGTCTTTCATATTGATGCGTTGTCATTGGCCGTTGCAAATAACCACCTGTGCTCATTGCCTGATTGTCCCTGGCTTGGTGTAAAGACAGGCTTGCGGGCAAGGTTGTCGATTTGCCGCCACTGTACTCGTTGCATTAAGCCGTCCTAAAGCAATTGGGCTGAAGGTTCAGTTAAGTCTGTATATAAATAATTGACGTCAATATTCTTTCAAGATGCCTGCACGCTCGAATGAGCAGATTAATCTGATATCGAGAACATTATCATTTCGATTTGGTCAGTCGCATGTCCCAAAGCTAAGCAGTCGAAAACGCACGGCCGACAGGTCGTAAAAACTCATAGTTAACCCTCTTGTTGTTGTGTTTGGTACTGCCAGAAACCTTTCGAATAAACCCACCTGCTCCAGGCGAAACGGAGCTGCGCAAGACTGAAACCGTTGAGTGGGGCATACAACGGAAGTCGGTTTTGCTGGGCGTGCTCAACCCGCTCCCGAACCTTTATTGCTCAGTGCCACTTGACAGCGGGCAGGTGAAGGTTGCGTAATGCGTCGCGCTGTTAACGTTAACTTATATAAAAACAAATAGGGACGTCACATGCAATTATCAGTCAAGCGTGAGTACTGGCTCATCAGCGGTCTGTTGTTTTTCTTCTTCTTCGCGTGGTCATCCAGCTATTCGCTGTTCGCGATATGGCTCCATCGAGTCATCGGCCTGAACGGAACGGAAACCGGATTAATCTTTGGCGCCAACGCGATTGCGGCGCTTCTCATTCAGCCGTTCTATGGTGCTCTTCAGGATCGGCTTGGCCTGTCCAAAAAACTGCTGATATGGATTGGCGTGCTGCTCTGCGCTGCTGCCCCCTTTGCAATCTACGTCTATGCCAATCTATTGGCCCAGAACGTGGTATTGGGGGCCGTGGTCGGCGCGGCCTTCCTGGCGTTTTCCATGCTCGCAGGCGTAGGCGTCATCGAGTCCTATACGGAGCGACTGTCGCGTCATGCGGGCTTCGAGTTCGGCACCACCAGAATGTGGGGTTCGCTGGGCTGGGCGAGTGCGACAGGCGTCGCCGGTGCGTTCTTCAACATTGATCCGAATATTGCGTTCTACATGAGCAGCGCCGCCGGGGTCGCGTTCTTGCTGATCCTGTTCCAGCTGGATCTGAGCCGGTTCCGAAAGCCGGCCACGCAATCGGGTGGTGAAACTGCCCTGCCAGTTCGGATGAACGATCTTTGGAAGTTGCTGACACTGCCGCGCTTCTGGGCATTCAGCTTGTACCTGACCGGGGTGTGTGGAGTCTACATGATCTACGAACAGCAGTTTCCGGTGTATTTTTCCTCGTTTTTTCCAACCCCGGAGGAAGGTACCCGAGCTTATGGCTACCTGAATTCATCCCAGGTTCTGCTCGAAGCTGTTTTGATGTTGTTCGCACCCTGGGTGGTCGGTCGTACAGGCGCCAAGTATGGATTGATACTGGGTGGCAGCATCATGTTCGTCCGTATTCTTGGCTCCGGATTGGCAGTGGATGCCTGGACCATCGCCGCCTGCAAGATGTTGCACGCCATTGAAGTCCCCATCTTGCTGGTCTCGGTATTCAAATACATTTCGCTCAATTTTGATTCGCGGCTGTCGGCCTCGGTCTACGTGTTGGGATTCCAGTTCTCCCAGCAATTGAGCGCGATGCTGCTGTCGCCAGTTGTGGGATACGGCTACGACCATGCTGGTTTCTCGAGCGTTTACGTAATGATGGCTGGCGTGGTAGGCGGTTGTCTGCTGCTGTCATGGTCGTTGCTACGCGCGGACCCGGCCCGTCAATCATCCCAGGCAAGAACTCTTGATTCGATTGAGCTTCCTGTCATGGCTCAATCAGCCAAACCCTAGTAAGGATCAAGCCATGCACGCTGCCGCGTGCATGCGCTTTGATGCTGAGTCGGGCATTCCTGAAATACACCGTAATGGCTTCATAACTAGTGGAGATTCATCCATGTCAACAGATGCAATAGGACGGCAGTTGGTAGAACACTCGGAACACGGCGATAAGAGCGCGTGGTTAGCCTCCCATGAAGCGGGATATCACCAGAATCTGACCAAGCGTCATGTGCAAATGATTGCGTTGGGAGGCGCGATCGGTACGGGACTTTTTCTGGGGGCCGGTGCGCGATTGCAGATAGCCGGACCTTCATTGGCCATCGTTTATCTGGTGTGCGGTTTTTTTGCGTTTCTCATCTTGCGCGCGCTGGGTGAGTTGGTGATGCATCGGCCTACAAGCGGCAGCTTCGTGTCCTATTCACGAGAGTTCATGGGTGAAAAAGCGTCTTATGTCGCAGGCTGGATGTACTTCTTGAATTGGGCCATGGCCGGGATTGTCGATATCACCGCTGTGGCGTTGTACATGCAATATTGGGATGCATTCGCCGCAGTGCCTCAATGGATGTCGGCTCTGGTGGCGTTGGCGATCGTCACCGTAATGAACCTGATTGGCGTCAAGTGGTTCGGTGAAATGGAGTTTTGGTTTGCCTTGATCAAGGTCGCCGCTCTGACGTTGTTCCTGGTGATCGGTTCGATCATGCTCGGCGGCGGAATCGCGGTGGGCGGTCATCCTACGGGACTGCACCTGATTACTGAAAACGGTGGTTTCTTTCCCCATGGGTTGTTGGCGGCCCTGGTGCTGGTGCAAGGGGTGGTGTTCGCGTATGCCGGTATCGAATTGATCGGCGTTGCCGCGGGAGAATGCCTGGACGCTAAAGCTGTACTGCCTAAAGCCATCAACAGCGTTATCTGGCGGATTGCGATTTTCTACGTGGGTGCAGTGATTTTGCTGGTGTGTCTACTGCCCTGGACCGCCTATAAAGCAGGCGAAAGTCCGTTTGTAACCTTCTTTGCAGCCCTCGGTGTTCCCGGGATCGGTTCGGTGATGAACGTGGTCGTGTTGACCGCCGCCCTGTCCAGTCTCAATTCAGGGCTGTACTCGACCGGACGCGTCCTGCGGGCATTGGCAATGGGGGGCTCGGCGCCAACCTTCATGTCGCGCATGAGCGCACAATCGGTGCCTTACGCAGGGATCCTGGTGACCGTTGCCATTTACGTGGTAGGGGTTGTACTGAATTACCTGGTGCCGTCGCAGGTATTTGAAATTGTGCTGAACATCTCCTCCCTTGGCGTGATCAGTACTTGGGGATTCATTGTTGTCTGTCAGATGAAGTTCCGTCGTGCGGTAGCGCGAGGGGAGGCGCAGGCAGTGTCATTCAAGATGCCGGGGGCTCCCGTAACTTCATGGCTGACCTTACTGTTCCTGGCAGGCGTATTGGTGATGATGGCCTTTGATTATCCAAACGGAACATTGACCGTGGCCTCGATACCTTTTGTTGCGCTGTTGTTGGTTTGTGGCTGGTACTTGTTACGTCGTCCCAAGGCTGTAATGATGACCCCGACGATGCCATCTGTGACCCTGACCCAGAAGTTTCTCGAATAATCCGCAGTTAATCTATTCCGTTATGCAGACGGCAGGGCCGCAGGGTCAGGCCATCTTCTCTTTATATTCCTTTTTTTGTATCAATACTTGGCACTTTAGTTCCGCTCGCCGGTTGGTGGTGCAATTTTATGAATCTTAATAGTGCATCTGTATTTAATCGACGCGCAGCGCTGAACGCCTTGTATTGCAAGGGTTATAAAAAACGCGAGTAGAAAATCCCGTTTTTAGTGCATAAAAACAACCGAATCTGCCAATCGCACCAACTTTGCCCGCTCCAGAGTTGTGCAAATTACAAATCAGAGAATCGTTTCAGTGACCTGATCGTTTTTTGCCTAAAAAATGGAATAAAACGCCGTGAGAATATTTTTATAGAAGGCCTTTCGCTTTTTATCAGCTGTAATAGTACTTGGGCACAACCCTTGCAGAGTACTTTCAAACCATCACAAGTGCGGTTAGTCAGCGAAAAAAGATAATGAAGAGCGTTATAAATTGGGCGCCAGAAATCAGGCCAGAAAGGCAAAATCTCTGGCGTCGGAACGCGTCAAGAGATTGCCGGAATCATGAGGAATTTATTTTCGCATGGGACAGGAAGTTAACGACGCACACTGAGGTGCTCAACAGAAACAGTACTCACTAAAACAACGTAAGGCCTAATTGTATTGAAATAGCGAAGTTATAAGAAAATGCCGTTTGTATCGCGGCAAGGAGTAGGGTATGTCCCGAGCTTTTTTTAACGAAATGTATGATGCGAGTGGTGGTTGCCGCCCACATTACCAGGAGTTCGCACGTTGGTTGGCGGACACACCTCTGGAGTTGCTGGATCAACGTCGTCGCGAAGCCGACCTGTTGTTCCACCGAGCCGGCATCACCTTCACCTTATACGGGGACGAGCAGGGCACCGAGCGGTTGATTCCGTTCGACATCATTCCGCGCAGCATCAAGGCCAGCGAATGGCAGATGGTCGAGCGCGGCTGCATTCAGCGGGTCCAGGCCTTGAACATGTTTCTGGCCGACATCTACCACGGTCAACGCATCCTCAAGGAGGGCATCATCCCGGCCGAACAGGTGCTGGCCAACGAGGGTTATCAGGTCGCCATGCAGGGCCTGAATTTACACCGCGGCATCTACGCCCATATCGCCGGGGTCGATCTGGTCCGCGACGGTGACGGCAGTTACTACGTGCTGGAAGACAATCTGCGTACCCCCAGCGGCGTCAGCTACATGCTTGAAGACCGCAAGATGATGATGCGTTTGTTCCCCGAACTCTTTGCCGCCCAGCGTGTGGCGCCCATCGATCATTACCCGAACCTGCTGCTCGACACCCTCAAGTGCTCCAGCCCTCTGGACAACCCCACAGCTGTGGTGCTGACCCCGGGCCGCTTCAACAGCGCTTACTTCGAACACGCGTTCCTGGCCCGTGAAATGGGCGTGGAATTGGTGGAAGGCGCCGACCTGTTTGTCCGCGATGATCATGTCTATATGCGCACCACCGCTGGCCCCAGGCAGGTGGATGTCATTTATCGCCGCCTCGACGATGCGTATCTCGATCCACTATCGTTCAACCCGGATTCCATGCTCGGCGTGCCCGGTCTGATTGCCGCTTACCGCTCAGGCAATGTGGTCCTGGCGAACGCCGTCGGCACCGGCGTGGCCGATGACAAGTCGATCTATCCCTATGTCGGCGACATGATCCGCTTCTACCTCGACGAGGAGCCGATCCTCAAGAACGTACCAACCTGGCAATGTCGCAAGCCGGAAGAGTTGTCCCATGTGCTGGCCAACCTTCCGGAGCTGGTGGTCAAGGAAACCCAGGGTTCCGGCGGCTACGGCATGCTGGTCGGCCCGGCAGCCACGGCAGCGGAAATCGAAGACTTCCGCGCGCGCCTCAAGGCACGCCCTGAAGCCTATATCGCCCAACCAACCCTGTGCCTGTCGACGTGCCCGACCTTTGTCGAAAACGGCATCGCGCCACGCCACATTGACCTGCGCCCGTTTGTGCTGTCAGGCAGCGAAACCCGCCTGGTGCCCGGCGGCCTGACCCGCGTGGCATTACGCGAAGGCTCGCTGGTGGTGAACTCGTCCCAGGGTGGCGGCACCAAAGACACTTGGGTAGTGGAGGACTAAGACATGCTTTCAAGAACCGCTTCGGACCTCTACTGGATGTCCCGTTACCTGGAGCGCGCCGAAAACCTGGCGCGCATGCTTGAAGTCAGTTACTCGTTATCGCTGATGCCCCAGGCCGGGCGCACCGATGGCCGCGCTGAACTGGCGATGTCGCTGCTGGCCGCCGGTACGCTGGACGATTACAACGAACGCTACGGCGAGCTCAACACTGAGCGCATGTTGCATTTCTTCGCTTTGGATGAAACCAACCCCGGCAGTATCTATTGCTGCCTGCAGGCGGCGCGGGCCAATGCCCACGCGGTACGCGGACGCATCACCGCCGACATGTGGGAGAACATCAACGCCACGTGGCTGGAGATGCGCAACATCGCCAGCAACGGTCTGGCGCGTTATGGCATCAGCCATTTCTGTGAGTGGGTCAAGGAGCGTTCCCATCTGTTCCGTGGGGCGACCTCGGGCACCATCATGCGTAATGATGCCTACTGCTTCATTCGTTTGGGGACTTTCCTCGAGCGCGCCGACAACACCCTGCGTCTGCTGGATGCACGCTACGAAATGTTCGGCGAAGAGTCGGAGGAGGTCAGTGATGACTCGGCGCGCGGCTACTACCAGTGGAGCGCCTTGCTGCGGGCCTTGTCGTCATTCGAAGCCTTCAACGAGATCTACCGCAATGCGCCAGGCGCCGAGGAAGTCTCCGAGATGTTGCTGTTACGCGCCGACGTCCCGCGTTCGATACACGCTTGCATCGAGGAGCTGGACCAAATCCTCGCCAGCCTGCCGGGAAGTAACGGGCGGGCGGCCCAGCGTCTGGCCGCCGAACTGAATGCACGGCTGCGCTACACCGGTATCGACGAGATTCTCGGCTTCGGTCTGCACCTCTGGCTGACGGATTTCATCTCCCAGGTTCGCCATCTCGGCCAGACCGTTCACGAGTCCTATCTGGAGGTCGTATGAAACTGTCCATACGCCATGACACCACCTACAGCTACGCCGATGAAGTCAGCACCAGTATTCAGTTCTTACGGCTGACACCGCAGAACACCGAGCGCCAGCACATTCTGGAGTGGCATCTGGAACTCCCACGCCTGGTCCGCAGCCAGCTCGATCCTTATGGCAACATCTTGCATGTATTGACGATGGACGAGCCCCACGGCGCCCTGGTGTTGACCGCCTATGGTCAGGTTGAAATCGACCAGACGCTGGATATGGAGCACGACAGTCAGTCGCCGTTGCCGTTCTTGCGCACCAGTCATCTGACCACGGCCGATGACGCCCTGAACGCTTTTGCCTTGCAGCACTGCGGCACGCGGCGTGACCGGGTGGCGCTGATCGACCTGATGAATGGCCTGGCCGATCACATGGTCTACAGCCCGGGCGCAACCACCGTGGACACCACCGCCGCGCAAGCCTTTGCCGCCGGGGGCGGGGTCTGTCAGGACCACACCCACGCGTTCCTGGCCTGCTCTCGTAGCCTGGGGATCCCGGCGCGTTACGTCTCCGGTTATCTGTGCACCGAAGATGAAAGCCATTTGGCCAGCCACGCCTGGGCCGAAGCCTGGCTCGACGATGGCTGGTACAGCGTCGACGTGACCAACCGGCTGATCCGGCCCGAGCGCCATTTGAAACTGGCGGTGGGCCTGGACTACCTCGACGCCTGCCCGGTACGCGGCATGCGGCGTGGCGGCGGGGCCGAGTCGATGCTGGCTCGGGTAAAGGTTCAGCACCAATAGCCTGAAACTTTCACAGTAATTGGCCATACCGTCATGGGGACGGTATGGCCTTTCATCCAAAATTCACGAGTTAGCGCATATGACTTATTGCGTCGCTATGCACCTCGCCGACGGGCTGGTGTTCATCTCCGACTCACGGACCAATGCCGGTATCGACCAGATTTCAACGTTCCGTAAGTTGTTTATTTTCAGTACGCCGGGCGAACGCCTGATTGTGTTGCAAACCGCTGGCAATCTGGCCACTTCGCAATCGGTGGTCAACCTGCTCGAGCAGCGTTCCAGCGGGTCAGGCCCGCACCTGTTGAATGTCCGCACACTCTATGACGCTACCGTGCTGGTGGCCGAAACCGTTCGCGAAGTCGTCGCCCGAGATCGTACAAAGTTGGCAGGCAAGACCGACTTGAGTTGCTCTTTTCTGGTGGGCGGGCAGATCGCAGACGGGCCCATGGACGTGTACAGCATTTACCCGCAAGGCAACTTCATCCAGGCGACAGAGGACACACCTTTCCTGCAATTGGGTGAAAGCAAATATGGCAGACCGATCCTCGATCGCAATCTGACGCATCGCACATCACTCGAAGAAGGCCTGCGTTGTGGGCTGATCTCGTTCGACTCGACCATGCGCAGTAATCTGTCGGTGGGTATGCCGCTGGATCTGCTGGTGTACAGAAGAGACAGTTTTTCCCGTGCAAAAAGTTATCGCATCACGGCTGACGACCCTTACTTCATGCGTATCCGAACGCAGTGGGCTGCAGGACTGCACGACATGCTTGCCGCACTGCCGGAGCCGCCTGACGCCTATATGTCGGCGGCCGCCAACAAAAACTAGCTTGTCATCTTTTTCACAGGCGCCGCCCTGATTTCAGGGCGGTTTGTCTGCTGCCGAGTCGGCTTTCTTGAATGACTTTTGATTGTTCAGGTGTGCACGCATGAAACGCATTGCGAATGAGCGGTTGCCATTGAGGCAATCAGCACTGGATTGAATTAGAGGTGTTTTATGAAACGTAAACTACCGGCAGCAGCGTGGATTCTGATCGCCATGACGCTGGGGATCGTGATTGGCTACATGGTGTTCATCAATTTTCCGGACAAGGAATCGGCGACTAAAGTCGCGGGGTATATTTCCATTGTATCGGATGTCTTTTTACGTTTAATCAAAATGCTGATCGGGCCGCTGGTGTTCTCGACCCTGGTGGTCGGCATAGCGCATATGGGGGATGCTGCCTCGGTTGGACGCGTATTCGCCAAGTCCCTTGGCTGGTTCGTGACAGCATCTTTGGTGTCGCTGGTGCTGGGGCTGATCATGGCCAATCTGCTGCAGCCCGGCCACAATCTTGGCCTTCCGCTACCCGATATCGGTGCCCACACTAACTTGGCGACGTCAGCCTTCACCTTGAAGGATTTTGTCGTCCACTTGGTACCCAAGTCCTTCGCCGAGGCGATGGCCAACAACGAAATCCTGCAGATCGTGGTGTTCTCCATGTTCTTCGGTGTCGCGCTCGCGGCGCTGGGCAAAAAGGCCGAACGCCTTGTAGGTCTGATCGAAGAACTGTCCCACGCCATGCTGAAAATCACCGGTTATGTGATGAAGTTGGCGCCCATCGCGGTGATGGCGGCTATGGCCGCGACCGTGTCGGTGAACGGTTTGGCCATCCTGTTGAAGTTCGCCGTGTTCATGGGCGATTTTTATCTGGGGTTGTTCTTGCTGTGGGGGCTGCTGGTGCTGGCTGGCCTGCTGTTTCTCGGGCCACGGGTGTTCAAGCTGGTGGTGCTGATCAAGGAAGCTTTTCTACTGTCCTTCGCCACCGCCAGTTCCGAGTCGGCGTATCCGAAAATTCTCGAGGCGCTCGACCGCTTTGGTGTGAAGCGCAAAATCTCCAGTTTCGTCATGCCGATGGGGTATTCGTTCAACCTCGATGGTTCGATGATGTACTGCACCTTTGCAGTGCTGTTCATTGCCCAGGCATACGGTATTGAGCTACCCATCGGCACCCAGATCACCATGCTGCTGATTCTGATGCTGACCTCCAAGGGCATGGCCGGTGTACCGCGGGCGTCCCTGGTGGTGATTGCCGCCACTATGAACCAGTTCAATATTCCAGAGGCCGGACTATTGCTGATTCTGGGCGTCGATACATTTCTCGACATGGGCCGCTCGGCAACCAACGCCGTTGGCAACTCCATTGCCACTGCCGTAGTGGCCAAGTGGGAGGGCGAGTTGATGAGTGAAGAAGAGGCTCAGGTGCACGCGCAAATGCTAGATCGCGAAAGTGCCGCATCAATGGGCGCGCCAGTGAAGGCCTGAGAAACCAGAATCAGCGTCTCATATGCCCGAGGTTACATTCATGCAAATGAGAGTGACCTCGGGCAGATCATGCTCGCGAGTATTGAAGGCTTAAACAGTACGAGCCATTGGCGCGCCCTTGAGAGATATTGCGGTCTCCTCTAATGGCTGGCCGCTTAACGTAATCCGACGAGACGTGCAGGAAATGGAAAACCTGCACGTCCAGACCTATATTTTTGGCGTTAGCGTCTCGTTAGAATCCCTCGACATTAATCTTTCTGACGTCGGGATTCTCACTGTCCAACTGATATATCAGCTGGACATTACGCATCGTCTCGAAATCCGCACTAAATTTTCCTGGGTTTATTTTTATCCGATTGAATCTGAACTAGATTCCCAGACAGCGCCACGGCAGTATTGCGGAGATTGACGCCCCTAAAAAACAAACGGCACAGGGGGGCCTGCTTTTACATCGTCAATGGCTCGATCCGTGGTCACTTGGTCGGCCAGCCAATCCTTCTCTGAAAGTCTTTTAACTAGCTTCGATACGGCCATCATCAAAACATCCCGTTTTTCGGCCGTCATCAACTCTGGTAGCTTCCAGTCGACATTGACTTGATTAAGACATTGGCACTTATAGCCGAATAAATAACGCACTGTCGCAGGCACCTCCAGTGGTTCAAAACTCGGGAGACTTACCTCAAGTATGCGCGTCCCTGAGCGGGCGTCCTCGGTGACCTTGATGTCGGATTCTTTTACATTGAAGTCAGTAACGATTGCCTGTTTTACCGCGGCCTCCCGAGAACCAAAATAGGCGCTTTGAAATTTCTTGACATTACCCTGGAGTTCCTTGGTATCGGCCCCTTTCATATTCTCTCCGTATGCCAGTGGTGACAGCAAGATAGAAAGGGTTGTAGTGAGTGCAGCTCTCTTCAACATGAAACTCTCCCTGAGTTTGAGTACAACGACGCATGTAGCATCCAGCTATGCCGAGTGACATTGTGACAACCATAGCCAGTTGATGCAACTTTAGGGGGATAGCGGAGTTAAAAAATATGGGGTTATCGTCCTCTTACGGAGATCATCAGGAAAACAATACAACAAGGTGGGGGCAATATCCTTGAGACGGGGGCTACAGGCTGGTCATCCTCGTTAATAAAAAGGGCCTCGAAAGGCCCTTTTGTACTCAAACGAATTACTTGGTCAACCAAGACTCGACTTTGTCAGAGCCATATTTTGCTTTCCACTCTTTGAGTGTTTTGTGGTTACCACCTTTGGTTTCCACGACTTCGCCAGATTCCGGATTTTTGTAGACCTTCACTTGGCGCGGCTTGCGGTTGCTGATTTTTTGCGCAACAGCAGGTGCGCGACGTCCAGATTGCGGGTCAAGCAAATTGACGATGTCCTTCAAACTATAGCCATACTTGGCCAGCAAGGCACGGAGCTTTGTTTCGAATTCGATTTCTTGCTTAAGGCCAGCATCACCCTTAAGAGCTTCAAGCGCTTGGAGCTGCTCGGCCAAGTGTTTTTCAAGCTGGCGAAATTCTGCGAGTTTGGACATGGGAAATCTCTCCGTGATTGTTATCCTAACCTTACACCAAAAACTCCGATTTGCATGAAGTAAGCGTGTTAGCTTTGCTCATTAAGTCGCATCCATTACAGGATTCGCACTTGCGCAAACGTCTATCAATTAACATTTGTAAGCGTTCGGCGAAGACACTTGGGCAATCCTCTACGACATTAGGATCAAATAGAATGGAGCAAGCGTACGCAGTGCCATATTCGTCTAGCGACGAGCGATGATGTGGGGAGCAGCGATCACTCTGGTGGTGGGGGCAGGGGCAAGCATTCTAGGCGCCTGGATGCTTGAACGCATCAACGAGCAGCAGGCTCAAGAAAAAGTCGCAGCGGCTACCGAGGAAGCCGCAGAGTTGGTTTTAGCTCGCCTCAATCTTTACTAATAAGGATTGCGAGGCGTTCGTGGATCCGTGCTGACAGCGGGTGAGGCATGGCATCAGCCGCGAATTTTTTGACCAATATCACCATGTACACGATCCCGGTTGCGAGTTCCCCGGCGTACGTGCCATTGGTTTTATCAGGCGTGTACCGGAGCAGGACGAAGCGAGTTTATAGGCGGGCAGGCGACGTCTGCGAATGGTGGCCTGACTGGAAAGATCCAGCGCAGACGCCACCTACTCAATAGGGATGTTTTGGGCGAAGGTGCTCAAGTCGCAGAAGTTGAAAAGGTCGCCGAGGTCGAGCAGGTCCTGTTGAACAGACATAAAAAATCTGATGCCAGAGATCTAGCATCGGATTTTCAGGCAAGCCCGGCTTGGACTCAAATGCTTAAGTGAAATTACCTTATATGGGGGGCTGTCTGGGTGATTAAAGGACTGTTTCGCAACCCTAAGCAATCACTTGCAATGCCAGCTACTATTTAGTCGTTGAGTTAGCAAGCCAGGTCGATGGTACGCGAGCAAAAGGTGCTGCGGGTCGATGGCAGATCAGGTCGATCCGAAACGGCCACGATCAGATCACATATATTAATGACGAACGTGTTTTGGTCTTTCTTTGAAGATTCGGGTCACCAAGACATGCGCTTGACAAGGGGGCAGGGGACCTTGTGAATGAAGGGTTCGTCCTTGTTTTCGATCAAGTGCTGCGCGGCGCGGCGTCCCATCTCATAATAGGGTAATTGCACGGTGCTCAACGGCGGATAAAACAACTCGGCAACTCCGACCGTGTTGTCGAAGCCGAGGACTGCAATGTCGGCCGGAATTTTCAGGCCTTGACCGAGCAGGAACTGGTAGGCAATCAAGGCAATACGGTCGTTACCACAAATCAGCAGGTCAAAGGTCGGCTTTACCCGTGGCTCGCCCAATTGGCGTTTGAGCTCTTCAATTGTTTCTCCATATTCATCATCAGCAGACAGATCATATTGCTGGACAGTGTCCAGGGAGATGTCGGCCTCTATCAGCGCGCGCGACAAGCCCTGTTGGCGCAGCTTCCAAGCCATGCTTTGGCGAGGCAGGTTAATGCACAGCGGCCGCCGGTAGCCACGTTGAAGTGCCTGACGTACGGCTTGATACTGGCCGTCTTCGTCATCGGGGACATAGCACGCCACGTCGGGTTCTGAACTGATGCAATTGCTCAGCACCAGAGGCAGGCTGCGCAGTACTGGGGGAATCTCGACTATGCGTAACTGCATGGTACTGAAAATGATCCCGTCAGGTTGATGCGACAGCATCAGATCGATGGTTTGCGGGCTCGGTGGGGTTTCGAATACGTTGATGATAAAAATGTTCCAACCATTTTCCCGAGCAGTGCGCTCTAGCGCGAGCAGCATATTCACGGCGAAGGGAGTGGTCGCAGTATCGAGAGCGAAAACACCGATCAGCTTGCTGCGGGAATGACCACCGCGTATCTTGCGTGCGGAGAGACTGGGCACATAGCCCAGTGTCTCGATGGCTCGCAGGACAGTTGTCAGCGTTTCGGCATTGAGTTTTTCGGGGGTGTTGATAGCTCGAGACACGGTCATCAGGGAAACCCCTGCCAACCGTGCAACATCTTTAACCGAGGCCATTTACGGATGCCATTGATTTATTCTCCATGCATGAAAGTCATGTCCGTCAGGAGCATCACGATAATCAGCCGGTAGGTCAAGCTCGACTGGCTCTGCGGAAAAAATGTTGATGACGACGATGCGTTTGGCGTCGAGTTTGCGCTCGTAAGCAAAGACCTGTGGGTGAGCGTCGAACAGCGGCATATTGTCGCCATAGACGATCGCCCCTCTGAGATGCCATTCGCGCCGTCTGCTGCTGGCACGGTGTTGGCATGCTTTTGTCTGGCATGACATGATGCCCGCCAGACAATCAATGGAACCCACGAATGGCTTCGGTTAAAGATGTCGCAAGGATGGCGGGGGTTTCCTTCATGACCGTGTCCAGAGCTCTCAATACCCCGGAAAAGGTTCATCGGAAAACCCTGACGAAAATTCGTCAAGCGATCGAGACGTTGGGCTATGTCCCCAACCTTTCTGCGCGCAAGATCCGTGGCGGCCATTCCAGTGGCAAGACCATTGGCGTCTTCGCGCTAGATACCGCGACCACTCCCTTCGCCGTGAATATGCTGCTCTCGCTAGAGCGCACTGCACGGGAAAATGGTTGGAACATCTTTATCATCAACGTATTTGAAACCCCCCCAAGCCCGCAAATCATCGACCTGATGCTGTCGCATCAACCCGACGGGATCATTTTCAGTACCATGCAGTTACGCGTAGTCGAGATTCCCAAAGTACTGCACAGCCTTCCTCTGGTGCTGAGCAATTGCATCAGTTCAGAACCCGGCGTGGCCTGTTACGTACCCGACGACGCAGAAGGTCAGTATCAGGCTGTACGACAGGCGCTGAATCGAGGCTACCGGCGACCGCTGTGCATCAACCTGCCTCAAAGCAACTTGGCCTGGGAGCAGCGCCAAGAAGGATTGGTTCGCGCCCTAACAGAGGCCGGCTTGTCCGCGGCCGATGTTCCCCAGTACAACCTGTCGACCGATGACGCCTATGGGGAAACGGTTGTAGCTCTGGAGCAACAATTGTGCGGCTCGAAGGGCAAGCCGGTTTTTGACTTGCTTATTTGTGGCAACGACCGCATCGCCCTGGTCGCTTATCAATACCTGCTCGGTCGAGGCCTGCGCATTCCAGACGATGTGGCAGTCCTTGGTTACGACAACATGATTGGCGTCGCCGAGTTGTTCTATCCACCGCTGAGTACTGTGCAGCTGCCGTACTACGAGATCGGCCGCCGCGCGGCCCAGCATGTGATTGAAAGCCGGGACGAACCCACTATTCACAGGGTTACATGCCCACTCGTTGAGCGTGAGTCATGGTGACGACTGTGGGCAGCGGACAATTCGTTCGGCAGTAGCCAGATGAGCAAGGCACAGCGTGACCTTAGCAATCTGCGCCCCTAGCGTTACGCGGTGGTCGCGTTCGTGCTGCACCCGCCTTACGAGAGCTTACCTGCCTGCTTGCTTTCGATAAAATGGACCTTCTGGTTAATTTTTTGTCCTGTTTTGGTCATCTTGCTCGACCTCGACGGTGGTGCTGTAAACTTAACCGTTCAGTCATGTTTACAGCACCACCGGGAGTAACATCCTGGACTCGCTATTCAAACTCAAAGCGCACGAGACCAACGTACGCATCGAAATCCTCGCAGGGATCACAACCTTTCTGGCGATGGCCTACATCCTGTTCGTCAACCTGAGCATCCTGGGCGTGACTGGCATGGACAAAGGCGCCCGAGCAGCCGTCATCAGGGACACGCCGGCCAGCTGTGCACCATCTTTCGCTCTCTCAGGTTGACGAAGAATCAGACACATGGCCGGTCTTCTCGCGACTCGAATGACGCCGCTCACAGCCATCCCGAGGACAGAGGCCATGCCTTGGGAATGGAAACACGTCCGCCACTGCCGCTTGCCAGAAGCTTCACCCCCAGGCTGTCGAGCTTTGGATAGAGGCGACTGCTGATAGTGAAGCGCCCGTTTTCGTCGAACACCTCGATGGAAGAGCGATCGAGAAATACGCGCAGCTCCAGTCGCTCTTGCGTCGGGTCTATCGACACGCTGCGCTGACCGGTGACTTGCGCACCCGAGCGGCTGCGGTCCAGCACCAGACGCTGCAGCGACGCATCGTAGTAGAGCAGGGTCTCTTCATGGCCATCGTCGCTGCAGCGCAAAGCGATTCCCAGGTGACCGTCAGTGCAGCCGCGCAAATCCAGAAGCACATGGATTTCCAGCATGTCGCCACTCACTGCCGATACCCACCGGGTTCCCGACTTGTCCCACCAGGGTGTGCTCGGCAATGGCGCCTTGCGTAGCGCGGTGAGCTCCCGTGCCGGATACACGCAGAGGCGATCGGCGTGCAGTTCAAGTTCGCGCGGCAAACTGAGCATGCCGCACCAGTGATGGGCCTGGCTCGGCATCGGGCTGTCCCAGATGTCGAGCCACGCCCACACCAGACGCCGGCCATCGGCGGCCAGCAGCGTTTGCGCCGCATAGAAATCGTGGCCGTTATCCAGCTCGATAAAAGGCCCGCCGGTGAAGTGCCACTCGCTATCGAGGAGGCCCACTCGATAACCGGTATGGTACTTGTTGAGCCGGTCGTAACCCTCGGGTTGCATGCCCTGGGGCGAGTACAGCAGCACATCGCGCCCGTTCAGGCGAAACAGATCCGGGCACTCCCACATATAGCCATCGCCCTCGCTGCCGCTGGACACATAGTCGAGGAACTCCCAAGTGTGCAGATCCGTGGAACGGTACAGCGGGAGCAACGGCACATCGCCCAGACGTGCGCCGGCAATCAGGTACCAGCAGTCATCCTCCTGCCATACCTTGGGGTCGCGAAAGTGCATGATCGTGTCTTGCGGTGCGGTGTCGATGACGGCGCCATGCTTGACGAACCGGATGCCGTCGGTGCTGGTGGCCAGGCACTGGACTTGACGGATCGAGCTTTCGTCACCCACGGCCTTCAGCCAGGTGTGCCCGGTGTAGATCAGTGCCAGGGTATCGCCGCACACCACCGCGCTACCGGAAAAACAACCGTGGCGGTCGAAGTCATCGCCTGGCGCCAACGCCATGGGCAGATGCTGCCAATGGACCAGATCGGCACTCTTGGCATGTCCCCAATACATCGGGCCCCATTTCGCGTCGAAGGGGTGGTGTTGATAGAACACGTGATACTCGCCGCGAAAGTACACCACTCCGTTAGGGTCGTTCATCCAGCCTGCCGGGGGGGCAAGATGATAACCGGGCCGGTAATCGTGAATGACGCGCGACAAGCCGTCACTCAGTGCATGTTGCGCAAGTTCAAGGGTGCAAGACATTGGATCGCTCATGGTATTCAAAGACAAAGTTATAGGGCGCCTGCTCGTGCCGGGCGCGAAGGAACGCCATCGGGCAGGGTTTCAATGGCGTGGCGCTTCAAGGCCGTGCCGTCGGCGTCGAACAAGTGCAGGTTGCCGATGTCCAGCTGCAGCTCGACCCGATCGCCTACCTGCCATCCGGCGCTGACCTCACAACGACAAATCAGTAGCTCGTCGTGACCGGTATCGAGGTGCACATAGGTTTCGCTGCCCAGGTATTCGACCCCGGTCACCACGATGCCGGGTCCCTCTGCAGCCTTGAGCGACACCTGCTCCGGGCGAATCCCCAGGCTCAGCAGCGTGCCCTCCGCCAGGTTCGAGCTGTCGAAGGGCAGGGATGTTTTGCCCAATACGAGGTTATAGACCAGGCTGGTTTCGCCTGGGGCATGCAGGCGCACCGTCAGGAAGTTCATTTTGGGTGAACCGAGAAAACCGGCGACAAAGCGGCTGGCGGGGCGTTCATAGAGTTCGCGCGGTGAGCCAACCTGCTCGACGCGACCGCCATTGAGCACGACAATTTTGTCGGCCAGGGTCATCGCTTCAACCTGATCGTGGGTGACGTAGATCATGGTCGAGCCGAGTCGATCATGCAGCCGGGCGATTTCGTTGCGCATCTGCACCCGCAAGGAGGCGTCCAGGTTGGAAAGCGGCTCATCGAACAACAAAATGTCCGGTTCCCGCGCCATGGCCCTGCCCATGGCCACACGCTGACGCTGCCCACCGGACAGTTCCTTTGGCTTGCGTTGCAGCAGGTTGTCCAATTGCAGGATTTTCGCCGTTTTCAGCACGCGCTCGCGCAGGCTGGTCTTTTCCGTCTTGGCCAACTTGAGGCCAAAACTGATGTTGTCGTAGACGCTCATGTGCGGGTACAGCGCATAAGACTGAAACACCATGCCGACACCACGCTCGCGCGGCTCCAGGTCGTTGACCCGACGCCCATCGATCAGCAGGTGGCCGGCGCAGATCGAATCCAGTCCGGCGATCAGGCGCAACAGGGTCGACTTCCCGCAGCCTGAAGGGCCAACGAACACCACGAATTCACCCGCCGCGATCTCCAGGCTGACGTCGCGAAGAATGCGCATGCCGCCCAATTGTTTGTTCACTTTGTCTAGCTTCAATTTGATCACGATGCTGTTCCTTATAGTTGTTGGGCATCAACCCTTTAACGCGCCGGCAGTGAGACCGGAAACGATTCGGCGCTGGAAGATCAGCACCAGAATCACCAGTGGGACGGTGACCACCACCGATGCGGCCATCAACAACCCCCAAGGCAACTCATGGGGGCTGCCGCCGGAAATCAAGGCGATGGCGACCGGCACCGTGCGTTGGGTGTCGGTGAGGGTGAAGGTCAGGGCAAACAGGAACTCGTTCCAGGCGGCGATGAACGCCAACAAACCCGTGGTGACCAGTGCGGGCCAGAGCAGGGGCAACAGCACGCGGGTCAGCGTGACCCACGGCGAAGCGCCATCCATGATTGCCGCTTCTTCCAATTCGTGGGGCAGTTGTCCCATGAATGTGGTCAGCACCCAGACGGTGAAGGGCAGGGTGAAAATCGTGTAGCTCAGGATCAACGCCCAGGACGTGTTGTACAGACCCAGCGCGCGAATCACTTCGAACAGCCCGGACAACACCGCGACCTGAGGAAACATCGACACGCCAAGGACCATCATCAAGACGGTGCCACGCCCACGAAACTTCACCCGGCCCAAGGCATAGGCGGCGGTCAGGCTGAGGAACAACGCCAGCGTCACCACGCTAAGAGCAACCACCAGCGAGTTGCCGATCGCCCGCAGGAATGAGGATTGATGGAGTACCGCCGCGTAATTGGAGAAGTCGGGGTTATTGATCCAGTAGCTCACCTCGAACAAGGCGCTGGACGGCTTCAGCGAAGTCACGATGGCGTAGTAGAAAGGGAAGACCGCATACAGCAGCAAAACCCCGATCAGACACCAGAACCCGAGACGCAACAAGGCTTTTTTCAGTAGGCGCTGGTTCATGACCGAACCTCTAGTTGACGGCGTCCGAGGTAGAGATAAAGCATCGCGATCACCGCAACGACCAGAAACAGCAGAGTCGAGGCCGCGCTGCCGTAACCAACGTCCTGGAACTCCACCAGGTGCTGGCGGGCATAGACCGACATACTCATGGTGCTCGAAGAGTTCGAGGTCAGCACATAGATCACGTCGAATACCCGCAGGGAATCGAGGATGCGGAAGATAGCCGCCACCAGCAGAGCGGGCATCAGCAGGGGAAGCGTGACACGCCAGAACACCCTCAGCGGGTGAATGCCATCGACTCTGGCGGCTTCGTAGCAATCGCTCGGTAACATCTGCAAGGCCGCCAGCGTCAGCAGCGTGACAAAAGGCACGGTCTTCCAGACGTCGACGATGATCACCGCCCACATCGACAGGCCCGCATCTGCCGTCCAGGCTAGGGGCGCGTCAATCAGGCCGAGGCTCAGCATCAGGTGATTGATGATGCCGAACTGGTCGTTAAGCATCCATGACCAGATCTTCGCCGAGACAATGGTAGGAATCGCCCAAGGAATCAGAATCAACGCCCGCACCAGGGAACGGCCGGTGAACTTGATGTTCAACAGCAACGCCACCAGCAATCCGAGTACGACTTCCAGTCCCACCGACACCACGGTGAAATGCAAGGTGTTGCGCACGGCGTTCCACCATTGAGGATCGACCAGGATGCCCGACCAGCTGGTACCGTTGTGGAACAGGTAATTGCTCAGGCCGATGAAGGTTCCGCCACGGGTGTCCGCCAGGTTGGCGTCGGTCAGGCTGAACCAGAATGTGCGCAGTAGCGGCCAGGCCGCCACCAGGGCCAGACACAGCAACATCGGTGTCAGAAACAGCCAGGCCGCGCGTACTCGGCGGCGCTGTACCGGCGTTTCCCTGGTGGGGAGGAGCTCGTCATCGGAGGCAGGGATAGAATAGACAGGCATGATGATTTCCTTTACCAGTTCCGGCGTTTAATGCTTGTGAGTTCGCTTTCCAGCTCGGCCAGTGCCTGATCGACCGGTAGCTCGCCCGCCAGCACGCCATGCACTCGATCGAAGAACGCATTGGAGACCCGTGGATAGCGATCGGCGGTGATGGCAGCGGGGCGCATGACCCCATCGTTGAGAATGCTGTGCAGCTGAGCGTAATAAGGCATGGCCGCGAGCAATTCGGGGTCTTGATACAGCGACTCGATCACCGGGTTATAGGCGCCGACCAGAGCCCGATGTTTCTGCTGTTGGGCACTGCTCAGGTAGGTCACCAGCTCTGCGGCAAGTTTTGGATGGGCACTGTAACGCGATACCGCCAGGCCCCACCCGCCGAGGGTGGCTGCATGGGTGCCGGTGGTGCCGCCACGGGGCAGGGGGGCGACCCCGACCTTGTCTTTTACGACACTGTCCTGGCCTTGCACCAGAGCCCAGACATAAGGCCAGTTACGCATGAACAGCGCATTTCCCGACTGGAATACGCCACGGCCTTCTTCCTCGGTGTAATTGAGTACGCCCCGTGGGGAGATGTCTCCCACCCAGCTTTTCGCCAGGGTCAAAGCCGTTCTTGAAGCCTGACTGTTGACCACGATGTCGCCTCGTGGATTGACCAGTCCGCCTTCCGGTTGGCTGCTAATCCACTCCAGCGCATTACACGTCAGGCCCTCGTAGGCGCGCCCTTGAAAGATGTAACCCCACGCATTGGGGTTCCCGGCAGTGCGCTCGGCCTGTTGAATATTTCTCGCGGTAGCGGTCATTTCCTCCCAGGTCTGGGGAACCTGCTTGTTGTACTTCTCGAGCAAGTCCTTGCGGTAATACAACAGGCCCGAGTCAGTGAACCACGGCATCATCACCAACTGTCCGTTCACCGTGGCGTTATCCACCTGTGCCTGGAAGTAGCCCTGGGTCGCGTTGGCGGGAAGCACCTCGCGCAGGTCCATCAGATGTTTGGCCAGCATCCCCGGCCACACCATGTCGATTTGAATGATGTCGATGTCGCTGGACTGCGCACTGAGGATCTGTTGGTAGAACGACAACCTCTCGGTCGCCGAGTTAGGCGTGGAAACCACTTCGACGTGGTTGCCGGTCTGTTTCGACCACGCCTCGACAGCCTCCTTGCACAGTTGCAATTCCGCACCCACCGCCCCACACGAGATCGTCAGATCGGCTGCGCTCGAGAGGGATGGAAGTCCGGCACAAAGGGTGAGTAGCGCGGCTGGAAGGAGCGATTTCAGTTGTTTCATAAAGCCCTCTTTATTTTTGTTTTTTTTAGCGTTAACGTTAACACCGCCAATGTAGCAGCGTATTTGCGATGAGGCATCTTTTTTTTTTCGTGGATTTTGGTAATCCACCGTTCACGAAAAAAATGGTCAGTCGCAGAAACAAAACAATAAAAACAAAACAGGAAATTCCCATGCAGAAAGCATCAAACTGGCTACTCGCAGGCGTGCTCAGCACCTCGGCGGCCACCACTCAGGCCGCGACTCTGGAAGAACGCATGGCCGCGTTTGAAGCCCGTGCCAGCGCAGCGGAAAGGCGTGCGGCCGCAGCCGAACAGCAAACCCAGGCGCTTGCAAGAGAATTGCAGCAGATCAAAACCGCCACTCCCACCTTGCAGCCCGCGGCGTCTACTGCAGCAGCCATTTCGGCGCCTGCTTTGGACACCCGACTGGCAAAACTCGAAGCCCGTCAGCAAAGCATGGAGAAAGAGGGCAGCAGCGGGCACCTCACTGACGGCTTCAGCTTCAAAGGCTACGCCCGCTCCGGGTTGCTGATCAACGATGGGCTGGGTGGTGGTCGTGGCGGCCCTTATACAACCCCGGCCGGTTCAGTCGGTGGCGCCGTCGGGCGACTCGGTAACGAAGACGACACCTACATGCGTATAGACCTGTCGAAAGAAGCCTATGCGCAAAACGGCACCCATTCCAAATTCACGGTGTCCATCGCCGATGGAGTGGAAAGTACCAATGACTGGACGGCCGAAGAAAGCAACCTGAACGTGCGTCAGGTATTTACCGAACTCGATCACCTCGCCGCCTTCAAGGGCAATTCAGTGTTCGAGAATTCCACCCTGTGGGCAGGCAAACGATTTGACAGAGATAACTTCGATATCCACTGGCTGGACTCGGATGTCATCTTTCTGGCCGGCACCGGGGGTGGCATTTACGATGTGCAGATGAACAAGGATTGGCGCTCGAATTACTCCTTGATCGGGCGTAACTATGGGGATTTCAGTGAGGGCGGAGTCAATGCCGATGTGGAAAGCTACATCCTGACCTCCAATCAGTTCTTCGATAATGGTCAGTGGCAGTGGATGTTCAATGGCATTGGCTCGAAGAAAAACGATTTTGGCACTCGCACCAACAAAGCGGGTCTGACGCCTGCGGATTCCGGCTTGCACAGCATGGTGGCCAATCATCAGAAAAACTTTTTCGGCAGGGAAGGCTTCTTCAAAACGGCGTTGCTCTATGGGCAAGGTCTGGGGGCAGAGGTCAAGAATGTCGGCTCGGATGGCGAGCTGATCGACGATGCCCGCGCGCTGCGTCTGGCGCTTTACGGCGAGACACCCATTGCACCTGGCTGGCGCATCGGTCCCAGCTTGCTGGCCGAACAAAGCAAGGACAGATACGTCAAGGGTGACGACTACCGCTGGATGACCCTGAACGTGCGGTTGGCCAATGAAATCAACAGCAATTTCGAGATGGCCTACGAAATGAGCTGGCAAACCATGGACCTCGACCCCAAGGGCTACCTGCAACGTAATGCGGTCGACGGTAACTTCTGGAAATTCACGATTGCCCCAACATTCAAACTCGACGTTGGAGACCTTTTCACACGTCCCGAATTGCGCGTGTTCGCCAGCGTCATGAACTGGTCCTCGGACCTGGACCGATACAGTTCCACAGACAACTTCGGCAAGTCGGACTTCAACGCCGGTGGTGTATGGCAGTACGGCATACAGATGGAAACCTGGTTTTGATCTCTGGGTCATCTGCGACAGGCTTCATGCCGTAACCAAACTTGCGTGTTTTTTGATCGTGCCGCTGCCTCACTTTTAGGTGCGATGGTGAAGTAGGGCTGGTCGACCTGCCCGAACTTTACGATGGTTTTACCTTCAATGGGTTGCTCTGGTTGGAGTCGATGAACTTCTGTCCGGAAGGCGACGGAGGTCACTCCGTAGAAGGTGGCGAACGTCCGCGCTGACGGGCAGGAGAGGTAGGTGGGCAAGCGCGGGCGCAGTACCGCCTCGTCGATTCGCTCAGCCAGAAGAGATCGGTCTTGCGGCGTTAATGGCAAGCGTAGCAGCAGCGATGATTAACGGCGGAACCTAGTTGTAGATGGTTACACCATCCAGGTGACACCAGTGAGCGAACAATAATTTATAGGCAGTGATTTGAATGGTGCATTACTCAAACTCTCATGATGTGACACTGATGTCCGGCTGGAAGGCGCTCTCCCGACACCGTGAATCGATGAAAAATTTCAACATGCGTGAGGCGTTCAACACAGATCCGCAGCGCTTTACTCAATTCACCCTCAGCAGCTGTGGCCTGTTTCTCGACTACTCGAAGAACCTGATCAATACCGAGACCCGCAACCTGCTGGTGGGTCTGGCCAACGAAGTCGACCTCAAGGGCGCAATCAAAGCGCTGTTCGATGGCGAAATCGTCAACTCTTCCGAAGGGCGCCCGGCCCTGCACACCGCACTGCGCCGCCCGGTGGGCGACAAGCTGTCGGTCAACGGCGTCAACGTGATGCCCGATGTGCACAAGGTGCTGAATCAGATCACCGACCTCGTGGGCCGTATTCACGACGGTCTGTGGCGCGGTTACACCGAGAAGCCGATCACTGACGTGGTGAACATCGGCATCGGTGGCTCGTTCCTCGGCCCTGAGCTGGTCTCCGAAGCGCTGCTGTCCTACGCCCAGAAAGGCGTGCGCTGCCATTACCTGGCGAATATCGACGGCAGCGAGTTTCACGAACTGTCGATGAAGCTTCGCGCCGAGACCACGTTGTTCATCGTCTCGTCGAAATCCTTCAATACCCTGGAAACCCTGAAAAACGCCCAGGCTGCTCGTGCCTGGTATCTGGCCCAAGGTGGCTCCGAAGCCGAGCTGTATCGTCACTTCATCGCGGTCTCGAGCAACAATGCCGCCGCTGTGGCGTTCGGCATCCGCGAAGAAAACATCTTCCCGATGTGGGACTGGGTGGGCGGACGTTATTCGCTGTGGTCGGCCATCGGTTTGCCGATCGCCCTGGCCATCGGCATGTCCAACTTCAAGGAACTGCTGTCCGGTGCCTACACCATGGACCAGCACTTCCAGAGCGCGCCATTCGAACAGAACATGCCGGTGCTGCTGGCGTTGCTGGGTGTCTGGTACGGCAATTTCTGGGGCGCGCAAAGCCACGCGATCCTGCCGTACGACCACTACCTGCGCAACATCGCCAAGCACTTGCAACAGCTGGACATGGAATCCAACGGCAAGAGCGTGCGCCAGGACGGCACGCCAGTGTCCACCGATACCGGCCCGGTCATCTGGGGCGGCGCCGGCTGCAACGGTCAGCATGCTTACCACCAGTTGCTGCACCAGGGCACTCAACTGATTCCGGCCGACTTCATCGTGCCAATCGTCAGCTTCAACCCGGTGTCCGATCACCACCAGTGGCTGTACGCCAACTGCCTGTCCCAGAGCCAGGCACTGATGCTCGGCAAGACCCACGCCGAGGCCGAAGCCGAGCTGCGTGACAAGGGCATGAACGAGGATGAAGTGCAGAAGCTGGCGGTGCACAAGATGATCCCGGGCAACCGTCCGAGCAACACCATTGTGCTGGAGCGCATTAGTCCGCGTCGCCTGGGTTCGCTGGTGGCGATGTACGAACACAAAGTCTTCGTGCAAAGCGTGATCTGGGGTATCAACGCCTTCGACCAATGGGGTGTGGAGCTGGGTAAAGAGCTCGGCAAAGGCGTCTACAACCGCCTGACCGGTAGCGAAGAAGCGCCGGCCGAAGACCCGTCAACGCAAGGGCTGATCAGTTACTTCCGTGGTCTTCACCGTGGCTGAGAAGCCCCCATACTGTTCGAAAGAAGTCTTCCTGCTCCAGCGATTCGGCTCTCTTTTACTGGCCCTCAGTCGCAACCGGGTCGGGGCCCGACTCACAGCCAACACTTCATCCATTCGCGAGTTCGCCCCATGTTCGCCTCTCTTTCCATCCGCCTGAAAATCGTTCTGCTATCCGGCCTGTGCCTGCTGGGCGTGGTCGTCCTGATCGTCGGCATGAACATCTACCAAACCAATCGCAACGTTGAACTGGTTAGTGCCTCCAGCAGCAAGATGCTCACCGCCAGCGTGCAGGATTTGCTCCAGGCTAAGGCGGCCGAGCAAGCCGTGCGGGTACAGAAAACCTTCGGCGAAAGTCTGCTGGTGGTGACCGCTCTGGCCGATCAGATCAAAGACATGCGCACCATGGCTGCCAAACGTTCGCTGGAGGCCGGCGCCCTGCGCGAGGAGTTGAACCAGAGCCTGAAAACCGCCTTCGAGCGCAACAGCAAAGTGCTGGGGATCTGGCTGGCATTCGAACCCGATGGCCTGGATGGCAAGGACAGCGAATTTGCCAACGATGCGGCTCGACAGTCCAACGAAGCCGGTCGCTTCGCCAGTTACTGGAGCCGCGTTGGCGGTGCCGGGATCAACACGATCATGGTCGAAGAAGACATGACGAAGACCACCTTGAGCCTCAGCGGCACGCCTTATAACAGCTGGTACACCTGCCCCCGCGACAGCAAGCGCACCTGCCTGCTGGACCCGTATGCCGACACGGTTGCCGGCAAGAAAGTGCTGATGACCACCATTTCCGTACCGCTGTTGGTGGATGGCAAATCTATCGGTGTGGTCGGTGTGGACATTGCCCTCGACGCCCTGCAAGCGGCGGCTGTCGACTCCCAACGTGACCTGTTCAACAGCGCCGGGCACATGCTGATCGTCTCTGCCAGCGGCGTGCTCGCCGGTTATAGCATCGATGCCAGCAAAGTCGGTAAAAGCATCGGCGACACCTTGGGTGTAGACGGCAAGGACATTCTGCAACTGCTCAGCGGCGGCACACCGAAGATCCTTGAACAGGGCGACCTGATCCGCGCGGTGTACCCGGTCAGTCCGATTGCCGAGTCCAAAGCCTGGGGCGTGGTGATCGACCTGCCGAAACACGTGTTGCTGGCCGACTCGGTGAAGTTGCAAGCCGTACTCGATGACGCCCAGCAAAGCGGCACCCTCAAAGCCGTTTTGGTGGCGGTGATTGCCGGCCTGGTCGGACTGTTGCTGATCTGGCTCACGGCCTCCGGTGTGACCCGGCCGATCAACAGCGTGGCCGAGATGCTCAAGGCGATTGCCAGCGGCGACGGCGACCTGACTCAACGTCTGCACTACAGCAAGAAAGACGAACTGGGCGAACTGGTGAGCTGGTTCAACCGCTTCCTCGACAAGCTGCAACCCACCATCGCGCAGATCAAACAAAGCATCACCGATGCGCGCGGCACCGCCGATCAGTCTTCGGAAATCGCCCGCCAGACCAGCGAAGGCATGCAGGTGCAGTTCCGCGAAATCGACCAGGTCGCCACCGCGTCCAACGAAATGAGCGCCACCGCCCACGACGTCGCCAACAGTGCCTCTAGCGCGGCGAATGCGGCCAAGGGTGCCGACCAGTCGGCCCGCGACGGCATGCAGATCATTGAACGCAGCACCCGCGACATCAATCAACTGGCCGACGAAGTCAGCAAGGCGGTGACGGAAGTCGAAGCATTGGCGGTCAACAGCGAGCAGATCGGTTCGGTGCTGGAAGTGATCCGCAGCATCGCCGAGCAAACCAACCTGCTGGCGCTCAACGCGGCGATTGAAGCGGCGCGTGCCGGCGAGAGCGGGCGCGGATTTGCGGTGGTCGCCGATGAAGTGCGCAACCTGGCCAAACGCACCCAGGATTCGGTGGAAGAAATCCGCATTGTCATCGAACGCATCCAGACCGGTACTCGCGGCGTGGTTGCTACCATGCATTCGAGCCAGACCCAGGCCCACAGCAACGCCGGGCAGATCCAGCAAGCGGTGCAGGCCTTGAGCAAAATCAGCGACGCGGTGACGGTCATCAGCGACATGAACCTGCAAATCGCCAGCGCCGCCGAACAGCAAAGCGCGGTAGCCGAAGAGGTCAACCGCAACGTCTCGGCGATCCGCACGGTCACCGAAACCCTGACCGGCCAGGCCACCGAATCGGCACAGATCAGCAGCCAGCTCAACTCGCTGACCACCCATCAGATGACATTGATGGATCAATTTCGGGTATAGCAAACAATCACAAATCCCTGTGGGAGCTGGCTTGCGCCTATTCCGTTAGAGACGGATGGCCAGTCGCTTCTTACCATCTGATTGGCTTACAGGTGCCATCAGTGCATCGCCGCACCGACGATTTGATTGGTCTCTTATCGTCGAGGCGATGTGGCTTACCACTCGCTCAGGCCTATCATGCTTAAATCTGCTAATACCACCCTTTACTCGTCAGCTGAAATGCGCACCAGTGCCTCATTGGCACATGCCTCTTTGATCACGTTCTCTGCGATTCTTACCGTCGTCTTTGCAATGGCGGTCTCACTGCTGTTGTATTTCGCCCATGGCCTGAATCGCGCAGAGCAGGAACAAGCGCAGTCCCTGATTGAGAAAAGCATCGACGGGGCTGAAAAGTCCCTGCATTTGACCGTTAAGGACTATGCATTCTGGGGTGATGCCTATAAGCATTTGCACCGTACTGTCGATTTCGACTGGGCGTATGTGCGAGAAAATTTCGGTCCGGCCCTATTTGATGACTTTGGCTTTCAGGGCATGTTCGTACTGGGACCTTCCGATCGTACCGTCTACTCCGTGATAGAGGGCAAGTTCCAGTCTGTATCGGCCGCGGACTGGATCGGGCGGCCCATCGATGAGCTAGTAAGCAACGCTCGGGCCGAGTCCGAGGACGGAGAGGTGGTAACCTTGATTACGACGCTCAAAGGTACGCCGACGTTGATCGCGGCAGCGGCCATTACGCCAGGCACGGACTCCACTGTAGTGCCGGATGGCAGGCCATCATCAGTGATGATGGTCGTCAAAATACTTGACCCCGCCAAGCTGGACGAAATCGGCGAAAATCTGGGTATCAAAGGGCTGCGCATTGCTGCGGACAATGACACAACCGAGCCACGCGCCATATTGCATGGTGACAACAACAACGTCATTCAACTGCAATGGAGCGCAGTGAAGCCAGGACGGCAAATGGTTATCCTCGTGTTGCCGATGATAGTTCTGGCAGGGCTCACCATCTTTCTGATGACTTGGATCATGCAGCGTCGCAACACAAAGGCCGCGCGCGCTCTGGACGGGAACCATGAGTTGTTGAGAAACAGCCAAGCCGCCCTGGCCATAAGCGAATCGCGCTTTCGCGACGTGGCGGAAGTCAGCTCTGATTGGATATGGGAAACTGATACTGAAGGGCGAGTAACTTATTTGTCCGATAGGTTCGAGACGGTGACCGGTCTGTCAAAGACCCAATGGTTAGGCAGTTTGATCGACAATCTGGTCGACCTGCAACACGGCACACTGCTGGATTGGTTTCGAAGCAACGATAGGCGTTGCAATACGACCACGGAATGCGGCTATACCGATGTCCATC
Organism: Pseudomonas sp. LB3P25; assembly: GCF_054897985.1. Lineage (NCBI taxonomy): Bacteria > Pseudomonadati > Pseudomonadota > Gammaproteobacteria > Pseudomonadales > Pseudomonadaceae > Pseudomonas > Pseudomonas sp. LB3P25. The sequence continues at coordinate 3,221,409 of NZ_CM142711.1, forward strand.
TACGTAAACGAACCGCCAGAGTGGCAGCGCGCAATATTCACAATCAGGGTTTTCGCGGCACCGCGACTGACGTGACTGAAGAAATAGAATCGCGCCAACGCGTCGAGTACCTTTCAAAACACGACGTGCTGACGGGGCTACCAAACAGAAGCCAGTTGCGCGACTTTCTTGAAAGCAAGTTGGTCACAGTGCTTGCATCAAACTCACCGTTGGTCATGCTGACCATCGACCTTGATCGGTTCAAGCCGGTCAACGACCTTCTTGGGCATGCTGCGGGTGATCGTGTACTGAACAAGATTTCGGATCGACTCAAACAGTGCGTCCGCAACGAAGACATTGTGGCTAGAGTGGGCGGTGACGAGTTTGTCATGGTCATCTCCGGCAGGGTTGACCACTCGGAAGTCGAAACCATTTGCCGCCGATTGATTGGTTTGATCGAGCAAGCCATCGTGATCGATGGCCAAGACATCTTTGTCAGCGCTAGTGTGGGGATTGCAATGGCCCCCGAGGACTCGTCGCAGGCAACTGAATTGTTGCGTTATTCAGATATTGCGCTGTACGAGGCAAAAGCCAGCGGTCGCGGTATCTGGCGATTTTATGATGGAGAGATGAGCGACCGGATCATTGAGCGTAGACGATTAGAAAGCGATCTTCGATATGCTATCAATCATGGTGAACTGCGACTTCAGTTTCAGCCCAGGTTTCGAATTTCAGACGGCAAGATGGTGGGAGCCGAGGCATTGGTTCGTTGGGAGCATCCTAAACGGGGCCTTTTGGCCCCTGACGAGTTTATCCCGATCGCCGAAGAAACAGGGCTCATCACTGCGCTCGGCGATTGGGTCATGCACACGGCTTGCAGCCAAGCTATTCGTTGGCCCGAGGAGCTGTTCGTATCGGTCAATGTTTCCTCGAAAGAATTCCAGGGAGGTCAGTTGGTCGAACGCGTAAAAACTGCCTTGACCGCGTCTGGCCTAGTGGCGGCACGGCTCGAACTGGAAGTGACTGAAAGCGTCATGCTGGAAGATGCCGACAATGCACTTGTCTCGATGCGAACCCTGAAATCACTCGGGGTCAGAATGTCGATGGACGATTTTGGTACGGGTTACTCGTCCTTGAACTATTTGCGGTCGTTTCCGTTCGATGGGCTTAAGATCGACCGTAGCTTTGTCAACAGGCTGAGCGAGGACCACACTAACCTGGCGATCATAAAGGCCGTGATCGGGCTGGGCCGCGCACTCTCGCTCACGGTGACCGCCGAGGGTATTGAAACACTTGAACACCTTCAGTTGCTCGATTCTGTTTCCTGTGATGAAGGCCAGGGTTATTTACTGAGTCGGCCATTGTGTGCGAGCAAATTCGACGACTTGCTGCTATCAGCTAAGCATGTCTGTCGATAGATGAAAATTGGCGACTGGTACTTGGATTCAGCGCGCCTTGGCCAACTTCAGCTGCCCAGGATCGCCAGAGGCTTCCGCTGCCTTCACCTTACCTCGTGCTCCCATCAGTTCGTCGACGAGACGCTGCCGGGCATCTGCGGTCAACGAAGGGTTGCTGCAACGCCACAGCTGCCGGTTGACTACAAAGTAGCGACCGTCAGGTGTCGTGGGATTCATTTCGGAAGCTCCGTGCTAACTCAGTGCAGCGTTCTGGCTTGAAATGCACCGCAACCGATGCACGCCCGGCGTGGGGCTTTCTGACTTGGTATTAGAATGGCGCTCAGCTATATGCTGGCTCTGGGCATCGACGAGTTTCTCGGCCAAGAAACTTCATTGGCAGTTCTCTGGATGGTTTGCGGTTGGTGTCGACGTGCGATTCGCAATACTCCCCACAGCATGGCAATAGCTACCGTCACCCAAGCAGCAAACATGCTGAGAATTGTCATTGCAAGGCTCATATTTCTCTCCTTTGCGTAGTCTTCATCCTGCTCTCCTTGTCTCCATTCGCACATTCAAATTCATGCGTGATTTGAATGTACAGCAGTTATGAGGCTATGGTTTCGAGTATCTGAACGCAATGTGGAAACCATCTTTAGCCTGCAGATCGCTTTGAAACCGGTAGCTAGATCTAATGGTTTAGGCTTTCCAACGACAACTCAGCCGGTGCCTGGGGCTTAGAGCCAGCCCGCGCAGTTGAAACACTGGCGAAATAATCTTGCCGTATGATTCGCGTCATTGGAATCCTAGGTGCTAGAGATGAATCGGCCATCAAGAAGCATGCGCAAACTGCTCGACTCTGTTGCTACCAACAATGAGCACGCGGCGCTGGATGTTATGCGTGCAACTGAGCAGCTCACGGACGAGGTGTTGCGGCAACGGTTGCTCAACCTGGTTCACCGGCTCAATCAGGACGCCGATGACCTGCGTTTGGCGCGCGACGACTTCCAGGGCGGTGCCATCAAATTCGGGTGACTGACCGCCAGCGACTTAGCGGACTGGTTGAACTAACCGTATGTTTGGCGCATGTACGCATGGCAGCTCCGTCAACGTCGAGCCTCGGTTGTCCATGTGATTTCCTATTGAGTACAAACAAGGGCCCTTCGAGGGCCCTTTGTTGTATGCACTTTCGTAATTGCAAGGCCGAATTAAGCTTGGCGCGCTGCTAACGCCTAGTAGCTGTTCATCAGGTTGCGAAATTGCGAATACTGCAATGAGAGGACGTTAGAGCCCGTTCAGGCTTTTCAAGTCATCGGCAACGCTAAGTTGGTGGGCCAAGGACATCCTGGCCGTGCGTGGGCGCCGAAGCGTGAGAAAGGCCAATGGATTTGAAGTTGAAAACTTCATCCAGCGTTTTTACACACTCTGGACCAAATGCAGTCACTACGGCCGCTGTCATCCCTTACAGCGGCCATGACGTGATTGAATCAAACCATCAATTCAACACCACCGCCCCAAGCTTCTCGAGCCTGCGACGACGCGCCACAAACAGACCTGCCGCGATCACCAGAATGCTCAGCACGCCGGTCGCCAGGATCTCCACACGATGCGCTTCCTGGAACAGCATGATGGTCAGTATCCCGACGATGAACACGATCACCGCGTAGGTCAGGCCCGGGAACAGCCACATCTTGTAGTCGATTTTCTCGCCGACGGCCATGCGCTTCTGGCGCATGCGCAATTGGGATACGGCGATCACCAGGTACACCAGCAAGGCGATAGCGCCGGAACTGGCGAGCAGGAACTCGAACACCGCAGCCGGGGCCACGTAGTTGGCGAATACCGCGAGGAACGCTGCTGCAGTGGACAGAATCACGGCCCAGTAAGGCGTGCCGCTTTTGTTGGTGATTTTCGCAACGGCCGGTGCATCACCACGATTGCCCAGGGAGAAGAGCATGCGCGAGGCGGTGTACAGCGCCGAGTTCAGGCAACTGGTCACGGCAACCAGAACCACCAGATCAACGATCAGTTTGGCGTTTGGAATACCCATGCGGTCGAGTACGGTCTGGTAGGAACCAACCTGCGCCAGGCCTGCGTCGTTCCACGGCACCAGCGCCACAACGATGAAAATCGATACCAGATAGAACAAGCCGATCCGCCAAATCACCGAGTTGGTGGCCTTGGAGATTTGCTGGCCAGGGTTCTTCGATTCGGCGGCGGCGATGGTGACGATTTCGGTGCCCATGAACGAGAACATCGTGGTCAGCATCGCGGCCAGAACCGCGCCCATGCCGTTGGGCAGGAAGCCTTGGGTATCGAACAGGTGCGAGACACCGCTGACCTGGCTAGTCGGCAGCAGGCCGAAGATTGCCAGCACGCCAAGGATGATAAAGCCGATGATCGCGACCACCTTGACTAGCGCGAACCAGAATTCGAACTCGCCGTAATTCTTCACGCTGAACAGGTTGGTCACCGTCAACAGCAGGGTAATGACCAGTGTGAACGCCCAGATCGCCACGTCAGGGAACCAGCCGTGGAGGATGGTTGCGGCGGCGTTGGCTTCCAACGGGATCACCAGCACCCAGAACCACCAGTACAGCCAGCCGATGGTGAAACCGGCCCAGTGACCGATCGCCCGATCGGCATAAGTCGAGAACGAGCCGGTGTCCGGCGAAGCGATGGCCATTTCGGCCAGCATGCGCATTACCAGCACCACCAGCGTACCGGCGGCGGCATAGGCCAGCAGCACAGCGGGACCGGCGGCGGCAATGGCGTGTCCAGAGCCGACGAACAGGCCGGCGCCGATGACGCCAGCGATCGACAGCATGGTCACATGCCGCGGTTTGAGCCCCTGTTCGAGGCCATTAGAGCTATGGGGGGTGCTCATTGGCTGCATGGGTTCTCTTGTTTGTTTGGATACGGTCATAGTGGTCAATCCTCGGATTAGATTTATTCTTGGAAGCTTTCCATCCACGTTGAGAAAGATGGATTAAGCGTGACGAAAAATGGTGTATCCATTGACTTTCAATCGACAAAGATCAATTGCCAGAAAGGAATACCTTCGCGTCTCTCCCATTTATTCCTGGACACTCAAACCCTGAACAGAAGGCTAGGACCTCACCCGAGCTGATAGGGAAACCCTATTGCCGGATCCGCTTATACGCCTAGCCTTCACGACTACATATTCAGTCTTTTTTCCTAGGAGATGGCTCTAAATATTGATAAATTGGCTGCCTTATGTCCTCTTTAATTGGGTTTTATAGGAAATATGGCTAGTGAAGATCGATCGCATAGATAAGCAAATCTTGTATCAGCTGCAAGAGCATGGACGACTGCCCATTGTCGATTTGGCCAGCAGAGTGAACTTGACGAAAACGCCCTGTGCGCAGCGTGTACGGCGGTTAGAGCAGGAAGGAATCATTCGGGGCTATCGTGCAGACCTGGACCCGAATCAGCTGGGGGCCGGCCATGTACTGGTTGTGCAGGTAACCCTGAACAAAACCAGTGAAGATGCGCTCGAGCGTTTCAATGAGGCTGTGCGGCGTATCCCGGAAATACAGAGTTGCTATATGGTGGCGGGTAATTTCGACTATCTGCTCAAGGTCAGAACACACGACATCGCACATTACCGCGCTGTACTAGGTCATGAGATTGGGCGTTTACCAAACGTCCATCAAACACATTCCTATGTAGTGATGGAGCTTGTGAAAGATGAAGTGACGGTACCCGTTACAAACGATTTCTGATGCTTGCAAGGGGCTATTGGTCGACAGGCTCTCTATAGGCGACAGCCATCAGGCCGGCGCCGATCAGCAAGAAAAACCACACATGCTTGCAGATCGTCGGCTACAACGTGCAGACAGCGGTCGATACCCAGCACCATTTGATCGTTGCGCATGAGGTCACCAACGTCGGTTCCGACCGCGATCAACTCAGCTCGATGACCAAGCAGGCGTCAGAAACGCTGTCGGTAGTGGCTGACCGAGGTTACTTCAAAAGAGAAGAAATCCTGGTTTGTCACGATGCAGCCATCACCGCCTATGTGCCCAAACCGATGACCTCTGGAGCCAAAGCAGACGGGCGCTTCAATAACGATGCCTTCATTTATGACGCAGCAAAAAACGAATACATTTGCCCGGCTGGAGAGGCGCTGATTTGGCACTATTCCTACGTTGAAAAAGGCCTGAAGTTGCACCGTTACTGGGGTTCCAATTGCCAGGGCTGCGCACTGAAATCGCAATGTACACCGAGCACGGAACGGCGAATCCGACGCTGGGAGCATGAAGCAATACTTGAGGAAATGCAGAGCCCGTTGAGCAACGCCCCGGAGATGATGCGAGTCCGAAAACGGACGGTTGAGCATCCCTTGGGGACGCTCAAACAATGGATGGGTGCGACGCACTTCCTGACTCGAAAGCTCAACGGGGTGAGCGCCGAGATGAGCTTGAACGTGCTCGCCTACAATCTGAAACGGGTAATGAAAATCATCGGCGCCGCTGGCTTGATGATAGCGTTAACGGCGTAAAAACCGGTTTTTTTACCCCATCCAAAGGGCTTTAGAGGCTGCTGAGCCGTTTTGACTGTTCTTGGAAACATCATGGCCTTGATCAGTTTTCAAACCTGAGCACGGTCTTCTAGCGTCGCTAAAGAAAACTCGATTTAGTGTTTTTACACACTCTGGGCCGTTAGCTGCCTGACGCGAAGGGCTGCAGTCGACCCAAAGCGGCCTGTCGTGGCAAGGCGGCCTCCATCTGATCAAACGAGCGATTGTTAGCGCGCTGCATTCCTTGCAGGAATGCAGCGCATAAAATTAATGAATTTTTATTATCGTTGCGTGTGGCGTAGCTTGATTTGAGGACATGGAGAACCACCTTGAAATCATCTCCCCTTAACGCAGCTGAAAAATTTGATACTTCACGGGCCAATGAGTACGGACGGCAGAGCCGTATCGCATTAGCTGGGTATGACGCTTGCCAGGATCTTGCTGCGTGCATGTTGGCGGCAAGCCTCGGCAATGCACGCTCCGCGAAAATACTGGTCGTTGGCGCTGGCGGTACGGCTCAGGAGATTATTGCGATGGCAGCGCTGGAACCGACATGGCGCTTCACTGCCGTTGATCCATCCGAGCCGATGCTGGAGGCCGCGGCGCAGCAGCTGGAGGCAAACAATTTGCTCGAAAGAACAAGCCTGCATCTTGGGCATGTTGAAGAGCTGGCAGCGAACGAGTCATACGACGCAGCCACCTTGATCGGTGTGCTCCATCATCTCGATGGGGATGACGCGAAACGACAAATTTTACGATCCATTCGGGCTCATCTAAAGCCCGGTGCGCCGCTGATTGTCGCGGGCAATCAATATGCTTATGCCAGCCAACCGTTATTGCTTGCCGCCTGGGGGCAACGGTGGCGACAGCATGGCGCCAGCCCGGACGAAGTGAAGGTCAAGCTTGGGAAAATCCTTCAAGGCGCTGATCCTCCACATTCCGAGGCAGCGGTTCAAAAACTGCTGCATGACGCCGGATTTGGGAGCGCTACCCGTTTTTTCAGCAGCCTTTTTTGGAGTGCCTGGTTGACGTGCAAAACGGCCTGAACAGGGAACAGAAAGGTCACTCTTGGCCGTTTTCTGCATGTCGCGACTGAGCGAAATCCACAACCCAAAGCGGACAGTCCGGACACCAGAATCAGGTTTCGGATTGATGAGTCGCCCAGTGTTTCATCTCTTCGGCAATGAAGTGGTTTACCAGGTCGCTGTACATCTTCTCAATTGCATCCGGGCTCAGGCCCACGGCCTCGGCCCACTCGCGACGTGTCGCCAGCATGGCCTTGAAACGCTCCGGAGCACGCACCGAAGTCGCCGAGGTCTTGAACTTCGAGGCAGCCAGCACGTAGTGAAAACGCTTGCCCAACAGCTTGATAACGACCTGATCAAGGGCATCGATTTCGCGTCGGATGTCCTCCATGCCCGCACACTCTGCGGGTTGCAACTGATTGATGACTTCCATGTAGGTGACTCCGTTTGTTGAAAAAAATGATGAACCTTCGGAAGAGGTATCGCCGCGTCATCTTCCGTGCGTGATACAGCCCGAATACCATAACATCCGTTGTCCGCAGCACGAGGAGCGGTCTTTGACTAAGGCAGATCGGCGAACTATTTAAGCCACGTTACTCGATAAGATCGTAGGTAACTGTGTCAGCCCGTTGGGTGGCTGTTTTTGGCCGATTGCGGCCGCACATTCCAGCATTTTACCCTCTCTGAATCGTTCAGCCCCGTCTCGCGGCGGCCACCTTGTTCACCGCGTCATCCCACGGAGGCGTTGAAGGGAACAGCTCAATCAGAAATGCGATGAATGCTTTCACGTTGGGGCTGCCTCGACGGCTTTCCGGCCACAAGGCGGTGATGGCGAAGCGTTCCACGGAGAACTGCGGAAGGACTGGAATCAATTCTCCACGGCGAACGTAGGGCGCAGCCACATAATGCGGTGAGATACCAATACCGCCTCCTGCGGCCAGTACCGCCGCGACCGCGTCGCTGGCATCAACGGTAAAAGCTGAATCTGGCGTCAGCTCAAGCTGCCTGTCACCCGCCTGATAGGGCCACCGCAAACTTTGCCCTGTACTCTGGTAGCGAAAATTCACGCACTCGTGTTCCGCAAGGTCTTCAGCCGTGGCCGGTGTGCCTCTGCGTTGGAGGTAGTGGGGTGACGCAAACGCGCCGATTCGATGGGGCCCCAGAGGCCGTGAAACCAGGCGCGAATCGGCAAGGTTGCCCACTCGAATTGCCACGTCGACCCCTTGCTCAATGATGTCTGCATACTGATCTCCGAGCCTCAGGTCGACTGCCAGGTTGGGGTATTGCTCACGAAACCTGGGCAGTGCAGGAGCCAGGATGTTCAAACCGATGGGCAGCGGGGCAGTCACTTTCAAAATACCTGAAGGCTCGGCTCGGGAAGCGACTGCTGCCTGGTCGATGTCTTCTACCTCTCGCAGAATCCGCAGCGCACGTTCATAAAGGTCCCGCCCCTCAGGTGTGAGGATCAACGACCGCGTAGTGCGGGTGAACAGCATCAGCCCAAAATGCTCCTCAAGCCGTTGCACGCTTTTACTGATGGCAGAGGGGGACACTGAGAGGGCTCGCGCAGCAGCGGTGTAGCTGCCCAGCGAGGCCGCCCGCGCAAAGGCAATGAGCCCGGTTAAACGGTCTAAACCAATTTGTTCCTTCATGGCACTAGTAAAGCGACTTTGCCCCCAATTATCAATCTCTCTTCATAGCTTTAGTCTCTCTCCATCGAACGCCATTCAGGTGTTCCAGCGGAGATTCATCATGACGATCACCCAAGCACTTCCATCTTCACTCGCCGACCGCACTGTGGTCATTTTCGGCGGCACATCCGGCATCGGCCTGGCAGCCGCAATACAAGCGAAAGCCGCAGGCGCCAATGTCATTGTGATTGGCTCGAACGCAGCGCGCGCGGAGCAAGCTGCGATCGACCATGGTCTGGATGGATGGCGTGCGGCGGACGTGACCGACAACGATGCTGTTGAAGCAGCACTGTCCGATATTCCTGTCGTTGACCACCTTGTGTTGCTCGCCGGTACGTTTGTCGCCGGAACCGTGCTGACCGCTGAAGTCGACTATCTCCGCAGGGCGTTCGATGAGCGTATCTGGGCAGCGATCAGCGCTATCCGTGCCCTTGGTGACAGGCTCTCAAAAGATGGGTCGATTACCTTCATCTCTGGTTCTCTTGCTGATCGCCCCAATGCCTACGGCACTGCCGTACTGGCGGCAGCATCGGCTGCCATGGAAGCGCTGGCTCGCGGCATGGCCCTGGAGCTGGCACCGGTTCGTGTCAATACGCTGTCTCCCGGCCCGATCAACACGCCGATCCTCGGCAAGGTATTGGGTGAGGGCCGTGACGCGTTCGTGGCATCTCTGGAGCAGGCTTTGCCTTTGCATCGCCTTGGGACATCAGAGGAAGCAGGGTCGGCGGCAGTGTTTTTGATGACCAACACATTCATGAACGGCGCAGTGCTCAACATTGATGGCGGCGCACGCCTAGTTTGATCCTACCCATTAATTTGAGAGCTTAATCATGACCACGCTATTCGATTCCCTGCGCCTCGGCGCGCTCGATCTGCCACAACGTATTTTGATGGCGCCTATGACCCGGGCGCGCGGTACTCGTGATCACATGCCGAGCGACATAATGGTGGAGTATTACCGTCAGCGAGCGAGCGCCGGTCTCATCATTTCCGAAGCCATCGGTATCAGCCAACAAGGTCTCGGATGGCCTTATGCGACAGGCATCTGGCTGGACGAGCAGGTCGCCGGATGGCGCAAGGTAACCGATGCGGTTCATGCATCTGGCGGTCGCATCATTGCGCAGCTCTGGCACATGGGGCGTGTAGTGCACCCCAGCTTTCTGGGTGGCGGACAGCCGGTGTCCGCTTCTGTAACCACTGCGCCGGGTCAGGCGCACACCTACGCAGGCAAGCAGCCTTACACCCCTGCGCGTGCTTTACCCTTGGAAGAAATCCCTGCACTGCTGGAAGACTTTCGTCATGCAACCCGTAATGCAATGAAGGCTGGCTTTGACGGCGTACAGATTCATGCGGCCAACGGATATCTGATCGACCAGTTTCTGCGTGATAGCGAAAACTTTCGTCCCGATGCGTATGGCGGTTCAATCGATAACCGAATCCGCTTGTTGAAGGAAGTCACGCAGGCGGTGGCGGAGGTCATCGGCCCGGATCGTACAGGTGTTCGATTGACCCCAAGCAGCTATGAGCAGGGCATACGTGACAGTGACCCCGAGCCGTTGTTCAAGCGAGCGGCCGAGGTGCTGGCTTCGATTGGAATTGCCCATCTGGAATTACGCGAGCCACCGCTGGACGGTACATTCGGCAAGTCCGAGCGCCCTCCACTTGCGGGGGTAATCCGCAAGGTGTTCAGTGGGGTGCTGATTCTCAACTCGGACTACGATTTCAGCCGGGCGCAGGCACAGATAGAGGCCGGGCTCGCAGACGCGATTGCTTTTGGGCGGCCCTTCATTGCTAACCCCGATCTGCCTCTACGATTAGCGCGGCAGTTGCCCCTGGCTCAAAGCGAGATGAACACCTGGTTCACACAAGGCAGGGAAGGGTATTCGGACTATCCAGCGTCAGTAAGCGTTCGATGATGGCAAGTTGACGAAGGAGTGACCGCTTTTGGCCGTTCTCTGCCGGTCGTCATTCCCACGTGCGCTGGTCAAGTCGGCTGCAAATGACTGGTCAGTTGTGATGCAGATGGGGGGCAAGTCCGTGCAACTCCAAAAGCCCAGCCGCCCGCTGGGCTTTTTACTGCCCGCTCATCTGCTCAGTCGCACACTTTTCACCTGCCAAATTCAAACTATTACGGCCCAGAAAAGCTGGACCTCATTGGTGAGGTGGGTATGTCGACCGATTCGAGTTTTCAAAACCAAACACAAGGTTCTGTTCCATCCAAGCCTGAGCCAGGTTCAGATGAGCCGACGCTAGATCCAGACGATCCGAACAAATACGATCCGTTGAAAAATCCAAGCGATGATCGTCCAGAAGACTGGAAGGATCCTGGTGAGAGGACTACCCCAGAGGCGGATGAACAGACACCGCTTTCAGACGATAGGAGATAGGAGAGAAAGCCCGGCCAGTGAGCCTAATGCTGTTCACTTAAGCATTTGAGTCCTAGCTGGGCTTATCCGAAAATCCGATGCCAGACCTCTGGCATCGGATTTTTTATGTCTGTTCAACAGGACCTGCTCGACCTCGGCGACCTTTTCAACTTCTGCGACCTGAGCACCTTTACCCAAAACATCCCCATTGAGTGGGTAGCCTCTGCGCTGGATCTTTCCAGTCAGGCCACCATTCGCCGACGTCGCTTGCCTGCTGACCAGGTGCTTTGGCTGGTGCTCGGCATGGCGCTGTTTCGTGACGAACCCGTTCACGAGGTGGCCAGACGCTTGAACATTTGCGCCCAAGGCCTGGCCTCCGACCACCTGTTGGCCCGTAGCGGTGTAACCGAAGCTCGAAAGCGGCTCGGCGCCGATCCTGTTGAGTGGTTGTTCCGCAAGACGGGTACCCAATGGGGTGCAGAGCGCTATAGCGGTGACGCCTGGCACGATCTGCAGGTGTTCGCGGTAGACGGTGCGCTCTTGCGCACTGCGGATACGCCCGAGCTTCGGGATCACTTCGGCTCGGGAAATACTTCGACCGACCGCCAGACACCGTTTCCCATGATGCGTCTTGTGGCGTTGATGAATGTACGCTCGCACTTGATTCTGGATGCGCAATTGAGTCCCTACCGGCGCAGTGAAATGCGCTTGGCCGATGAGTTCCTGCAACAGATCCCCAACCACTCGGTGACGCTGTTCGATAAAGGGTTCTGGGGGGCTGAAATGCTGTCGAGCCTGAGCAAAGCCGGGATCAACCGTCATTGGTTGATCCCGGCCAAAAAAGGCATGGTCTGTGAGGAAGTGGCCCGTTACGGCCAGCACGACCGTTTGGTGCGCATGAAAGTCTCGCCGCAGGCTAGAAAGCGCATTCCGACTCTTCCAACGCACTGGGAAGCCCGCGAAGTCAGCTATGAAATTCAAGGCAAGCTAAAAACCGTCATGACGTCGTTGCCGGCCGATACCTACAACACCAAGGCGGTTGCCAGGCTTTATCAGGAGCGCTGGGAAATTGAATTGGGCTTCAGGGACATCAAGAGCTCGATGCAACAGAACGCAGTGACCTTGCGCAGCAAAAAAGTCGATCTGGTCTATCAGGAGGTATGGGGACTCTTGCTGGCTTACAACGTAATTCGTCGGGAAGCCAGTCAGGCGGCGGTGGCGTTTGGTCGAGCGCCATCGGACATCCGTTTCAAACCGGCCTGCCAGTACATCGCAGTCCAACTGATCGTCATGGCAGCGGCTAACCCGGTTTCAGCGACCGGGAGACGATTGGCAGAGTTGAGGGCAGGTATCGGAGGATTGTTTCTGGACCACCGCCCCAGGCCTTCGAGGCCAAGGACGGTGAAGATCTCAAAGACCCGGTTTCCAGTGGACCGTAAGGCTGCTCCGCTTAAGTGAACAGCATTAGGCCAGTGAGCCGGGTTTTTCTTCTCCGTTCGTCCACTGCGCTGCACTTGTAACGCTTTGCCGTTTCTCATGTTCAAGCACGGACATCCCGCGCATCAGTACGGAGGTTCAGCATGGACATTGACGAGAACGCACCTGGCAACAAATCACAGCAGCCCGAAACGCGCACGACGGACAACGAAACCGGCCATGACCCCAAGAGGGACGAGCCCGAAGTTCCGCTGCCTCCAGACGACGAGGCTCCTGTCGACGAAGACATGACTGACGTGGATGCAAATAACTCGGTGTCGAGTGAGCATCCAGAAGCTGGACAGAGCGGTCGAGTCGATAACCCTGACGCCGACCCACAGATGGACGATCAGGACGAAAACGATAAGGAAGCTCGCGGTATGCCTGCGAGTGACCCTGAATCAGGTGCCTGAATTAGTTCGGATGATTTCCGATGCCCGCTCAACGCGGGCTTTTTTACGCCTCGAGTTTACCTGTAGCCAGGGCAGCCCTTGGGAAGGCCTGGACGTCGATAGCCGGATAGTGCGACGTACGGAATCAACACCCGCAGCCCCCGCACCCTGACCTCACATGCTTTCGGGGTGGTGCGAGACGGGATCAGCGAGACCGATGCAATAGGGCGTCGGCGCCGTGAACGTATTCGGCAGACAGCGGGATTTAGAGCAGTGAATAGCCGCTGGGTTCGTAGACGCGTCTAATGCCTGCTTTTGGCCGATTTCTGCCTGTCACTAGGGGCCGCAACCGGTTGAATCCACAGCCAATAGCAGCCTTCACCATCAACAGTTGACATTACCAGATGATGCGACCATCGGACTCAACCCCCTGAGCGTTTCGGAGCACGTCAAAATCGTACATTCCAAACTTGTATTTTTTAATGATTTTGATGACGAAGCTCGCCGAGACCTGCAAAGTTCTCTCAGCTGCCATCGGCTTGATCGCATAGTTTCTTGATGCCTCAGAGGCGACACCGCTGTAGGTAATGGCATCAATGCCAGGATTACGCTCGAAGAGAAGGCTGGCAAGCGTTCTTGAGTGAAGATACTGCGTGTGCCGGGCTGATCTGTCCTTGAGGATTGAGGAAAGAAATGCGTCAGTGAACACGAAGCTCTTTCCGAAATCATGGGGCATCTGATTCAGCTGCTTATTAATCAATTGCCCAACCATATCTGAGGTCAAGCCTGAGCCCCAGCGATGAACATGGGTGATCTCGCCGATCATTGCACATCTCAGCAATTCGTTAGGCAGTTGCTCAAACGCTGCCACATGCAAGAAGTCACCCTGCGAAGCGCCTATTTCTTCGAAGGTGGACATCAGGTTGGCTGACAAATAGAGGATGGGGGCATTTTCCTCATTCAGCCGGCCAGCGACAGTGTATTTCGAAGGAGGATGGTTCAGTTCACCGACGTGTTCAAAGCCTGTGTCGGTCGGGCATTTTCGTGCCCGCCAAAATGCCCGGTCATATTTCATCTCGTAATTGATGACCTGGTAATAATCGAGCAGGAAACTCAACTTCTCTCTCACGAATGTAATGTTCGTGCTCGCCAAGATCGCTGTGGAAAGCTCGTCGAGATGGGGCAGCGAAAGCGCTTTGAATTCCACTGCTAGTGATCTCCTGATGGACCGTACAGTATGTTGAGCCTAGCGACCGTATATGGACTCCTCCTTATTGCAAGCCCCGTTGCTTTGGCGCCCGTGCCGACTGCACACGTATATTCGGCCTCTAAATACGGCATCGTTTCGATGCAGGGCCATGATGGGCTATTCGCGCGCCGGCTCCCGATCGCTTTTTCGTGCTTTTCGCACTTGGACATTCGAGGGTTTTGCCGACGCCGGTTCGACCGGTTTGCCATCGTTCAGGTTGCTTCGCAATCGTGGTTAAGAGTTGTTTCTCTCGTAGAACACGTCGGGTAAATAGATCAGGCTGCAGCCTGATTCGGTTGGTAATCAGTGCCGTGACGCAGCATCGCCCAAGCCATGCGTGCAGTTTTGTTGGCCAGCGCAATAGCGGCCACATTGGGATGCGATCGCTCGGCTAAACGAACGGCCCACTGGCTGAGCCGATCCTCTTTGGATTTGGCTGTGCGTAGCGCCGAGCGTGCGCCATGCACCATCAATGTTCGCAGATACGTATCACCGCGCTTGCTGATACCGAGCAGTCGATCCTTACCACCAGAACTGTGTTGCCTCGGTGTCAGTCCCAGCGAGGCAGGTTGTGGCGCAGAAGCTGAGTTTGCCGCAGTGACCGACGTTTTTGAGTTCCCCTGAACGGGCGAACTCCAATTTGCTCGATCTGTCGCTGGCTTTCGTGGCCTGATCTGTGGTGTCGATTAGATTGCCCGCAAAAGCCATTGCGAATGGTGTCAATGCTGGCGCCATTGCTTCATCAATTTGCCGTGCTTGTTCGGCGGGATCGTTGTAATAGGCGGCTAACACCGCTCATACGAATGACCCAGCCAGTGAGAGAGAAGATGATTAGGTATGCCCTTTCGGGCGAGTTGTCGTGCACGCGTATGCCGCATTCTCGTAGCGTTGACAGCCAATATCTGACCAGTGCGTGGACTGATGGGAGGCTTTGGCGGTATCGACCTTTTGAGCTTTGCTGCATCATAGTGACAAGTCGGGGTGTTAGTCGTCCAACAGAGGATACTACCGATACTTATTTTCCGTAGATGAAATAATTCGTTGTCTAAATTCTCCAAAAGATTGAGCCGATGCTGAACTTCAATGAGCTGCAGAGACTGCTCGACACGCAACTTGCTAAAAAATAGAGGCAGTTTTTTCAACTGATCGTCCGTCAAAGAAAAGCCCAAGACATGTTCGTAAAGTGTTCTAACTTCCTTGCATTGAATTTGGCATAGATCCCATAAGTAATCGGCCAAGCAGTGGGGTTCAAATTTACTGTCACGAAAATTTATTTCGGATCTCTGGTCCTTGGCACCCGGAAAATATATAATTTTTCCTGTAGGAGCCAAGCTATCCGAGCCGTCGTTTTCACGGACATCCCCGATCTTGAGGTACGCAATTTGTAAGGGTCTTCGCGCATATTGCATGGACAGGAGCTTGATGAGCGTCACCTGAGTGCCGAAGATCCCCCTGTCGTAGTTATCCCAGACGGTGCTCAGTAAATCGTCATATTCTTCTTCGGTGAGCCAGCTTTTCTTTGGATCATCAGAATGCACATTTCGGGGGCGTGCGGGGACGTAAGCAGCATCATTTAATAAGTCTAGAGCCTCTAGGCTAATTGCTGCAGTGTCGCGTTCTTTCCAATTAAGGAATAGTTGAGTGATTCCGTTCTTGCAACTATTAAATGGTCGATTTGCCAATGCTCGTGCTATCCAGTCGATGTCAAAGACACTGGTGGGGTGTGCATTGAGTCTTGCCACCAGCGCTGCGATGATGGACGAATAGCTATACGGCGCATAGTTTCCTTGCTTCGTAAATAATATTAAGTTCTGTTTGAATGAGGCCTTAAGCGAGGGGCTTAACTGCGATAGGGCCTTATTCATTTTTAATCTTTGGTGGCCTGGTCTTACAAGATTGTCGCCTTCCCAATAAACGCCCCGCTTTCCGAGCCGTGGCGCTCGGTACGTGAGAGGTCGAGATCGAGTCCGATCGATATGGGTATGCTTGTTAAGAAAGTTTTATTTTTCATTCTGAAACCCTCGCCGTATCGGAAGCTACCTTTCTGCCTATTTCATGCGCTTTTTCTTCAATATGGCGTCGATTGTAATTTTTTGACATAGGCGAACCTGGCACCCAACCCATTAGTTGTTCCCTCAGGGTTCGTTCTTCCTCAAAAGGCATGCCTTCGCTATCCGCTTGCTTTGAAAAACGGTAATTCCAGTCGTGTCGTAACAAATGAGGGTGAATTGGTGTGAGCGCTTTAAAGAGCTGTTTAAGATTGGCCAGCCCTGTACCAAATGCCGTCTTGGGAAGCGCCTGACCTTGGCTGCGTCCTCCTCGATGGACGATGAAAATGAAGTCTTCATTCGAGAATCCGACACTCGGTACGTCTGCTCGCCAATTGTCTCGATAGTCTATTAGCTGTTCTTCGAGGTTTTCCGATATCGGAACCCTGCGGCCTAGTGTTTTGGCAACAGGCTGATGTAGCCGAGCGTCGAACTCATCGTGGTGGTTGCGCTCAATATCAAAGTAGGCGCTGTCGCCACCACTGGCTTCGATAAAATGCTTAAGTTTCAAGCTTAGTAGCTCACCGAATCTCATGCCTGTTTCATGAAGTACTCGCAGCATCAAGATATTGCGAAGTCTGGGGCCAAAGTTCTGTGGTTGTCGAATGCCCTCAAAGGGCTGGTCGAACAGGTCCAGCAGCCGATTGCGAGTTTCGACAGGCAGTTTCAATGCGACAATTCGTTGCTCTCGTGCGGCTCTTGACCCAACCTTGCGCCTCATTTTCCGCAGAAGCATGGTGTTCTGCTTCTCAGCGGCATCCCTGACGTCGCGCGTGTTGGAGTCGGTGATAACCTCTTGTATGAGCCAACGGATATACATAGCTGCATAGGCAACATAAGTGTTGTACTTAGCGCTGCCGATGACATCTTCTTTGCCACCCAATTTGCTGGCACGCAGATAGTTTGTTAGGTCATCAATCTCCGCAGCGCTGAGAAACCTGCGGTTGTGAAAATGTATCGCTAGGTCGATGTTCCTGCTTGATTCCCATTCACAGACTCTTTTAATCGCTGCAAGGTAGACCTTCTGCGTTTCGTGCGTAGCGGACGGCCGGATCGAGCGTGCAATGAAAGCGGTTGGGTAGAACAAAGGAAAGCCAGGAGCGTCAGCTTCGTAGAGTTGGGAAAACCGTTCACCTCCACTAGCAATGAAGGTTTTCATTGTATAGATCATATTTACACCTCAGCGTAGTGGAAGAGAATGTCACTTGCTGTTTACATCTGATCGTCAGTTCTTGCGGTGATTTTCTGACGATATGTTAAGATTTAACGCGTGTTTAGAGGCGGCGATGCGATGACGGTTTACACAAATACAGCTAACAGGATGGTAGTACTCGATACCGAAACCACCGGCATGCCGGTGACCGACGGCCACCGGATTATCGAAATCGGTTGTGTCGAGTTGATCGGTCGGCGCCTGACGGGCCGGCATTTTCACGTTTATCTGCAACCGGACCGCGAGAGTGATGAAGGCGCCATTGGCGTCCACGGCATCACCAATGAATTTTTGGTCGGCAAGCCGCGCTTCACTGAAGTGGCCGATGAGTTCTTTGAATTCATCAAGGGTGCGCAGCTGATCATCCATAACGCGGCGTTCGACGTTGGCTTCATCAACAATGAATTCGCGCGGATGGGCCAGCACGATCGTGCGGACATCACGCAGCACTGCTCGATCCTCGACACCCTGATGATGGCCCGAGAACGTCACCCGGGGCAGCGCAACAGCCTCGACGCCTTGTGCAAACGCTATGGCGTCGACAACTCCGGTCGTGAACTGCACGGCGCTTTGCTCGACTCCGAGATCCTCGCCGACGTTTACCTGACCATGACGGGCGGCCAGACCAGCCTGTCGCTGGCCGGTAATGCTTCCGATGGCAATGGTTCCGGGGAAGGGGCGGACAATTCCGCCACCGAGATCCGCCGTCTGCCGGCCGACCGTCAGCCGACGCGGATTATCCGTGCCAGCGAAGATGACCTGGCCCAGCACGTGGCACGGCTGGAAGCCATCGCCAAATCCGCTGGCGCCCCGTCGCTCTGGCAGCAACTGGCCGAGGCCAAGGCTCAAGCGTAGGCCCTTCTAAAAAAGATCGCAGCCTCGTTTCACTCGACAGCTCCTACGGGGTTACGCATTCCGTTGTAGGAGCTGTCGAGTGAAACGAGGCTGCGATCTTTTGATCTTGAAAGGCGTACCGCGCCCGACGACCCATTTTAGGGCATCACACTCGCCACAGACGCTCGAACCCTCTACCCTGAGGTGATTGGCGGACCACGGTCTGCCGCCTCAGGACACTGAGCCTCATGTATAAAGATTTGAAATTCCCGGTCCTGATTGTCCATCGCGACATCAAGGCCGACACCGTCGCCGGTGATCGCGTGCGTGGCATCGCCCGGGAGCTGGAGCAGGAAGGTTTCAGCATTGTCTCGGCGGTGGATTACACCGAAGGGCGTCTGGTCGCCTCGACTCATCACGGTCTTTCCTGCATGTTGATTGCGGCCGAAGACGCCAGTACCCACTCTCATCTATTACACAACATGGCCGAGCTGATCGGTCTGGCGCGGGTTCGTGCGCCCGACTTGCCGATCTTCGCGCTGGGTGAGCAGGTGACCTTGGAGAACGCTCCAGCCGATGCCATGGCTGAACTCAATCAGCTGCGCGGGATTCTTTATCTGTTCGAAGACACCGTGCCCTTTCTGGCCAGGCAGGTCGCCCGAGCGGCACGCAAATATCTGGATGGTCTGCTGCCGCCGTTTTTCAAAGCGCTGGTGCAGCACACGGCCGACTCCAATTATTCCTGGCACACACCCGGCCATGGCGGCGGCGTGGCGTACCACAAGAGCCCGGTGGGTCAGGCATTTCACCAGTTCTTTGGGGAAAATACCCTGCGCTCGGATTTGTCGGTGTCGGTGCCGGAACTCGGTTCTTTGCTCGATCACACCGGCCCGCTAGCCGAGGCAGAAGCAAGAGCGGCCCGCAATTTCGGCGCCGATCACACCTTCTTCGTGATCAATGGCACCTCGACCGCCAACAAAATCGTCTGGCATTCGATGGTCGCTCGCGATGACTTGGTGTTGGTGGATCGCAATTGCCATAAGTCGGTGCTGCACTCGATCATCATGACCGGCGCGATCCCGTTGTACCTGTGCCCGGAACGCAATGAGCTGGGGATCATCGGCCCGATTCCGTTGAGAGAATTCAGCCGCGAATCGATTCAGGCCAAGATCGACGCCAGCCCGCTGACCAAGGGCCGGGCGCCCAAGGTCAAATTGGCGGTGGTGACCAATTCGACGTACGACGGCCTCTGCTACAACGCTGAGCTGATCAAGCAGCAGTTGGGCAACAGCGTCGAGGTCTTGCACTTCGATGAAGCCTGGTACGCCTACGCGGCGTTTCACGAGTTCTTCGCCGGACGTTACGGCATGGGTACTTCGCGCAGTGAAGATGGCCCGCTGGTGTTCACCACCCATTCCACCCACAAACTGCTGGCGGCATTCAGCCAGGCGTCGATGATTCACGTCCAGGACGGCGGCGCGCGGCAACTGGATCGGGATCGCTTCAATGAAGCGTTCATGATGCACATCTCTACCTCGCCGCAGTACAGCATCATCGCTTCGCTGGATGTAGCTTCGGCCATGATGGAAGGCCCGGCCGGGCGATCGCTGTTGCAGGAAATGTTTGACGAAGCGCTGAGTTTTCGCCGGGCGCTGGCCAATTTGCGCCAGCACATCGCCGCCGACGATTGGTGGTTTTCCATCTGGCAGCCGCCGTCGGCGGAAGGCATCGACCGAGTTGTCACCGACGACTGGCTGCTGCAACCCGACGCCGACTGGCACGGCTTTGGCGGCGTAACCGACGACTACGTGCTGCTTGATCCGATCAAAGTCACGTTGGTGATGCCGGGCCTGACGGCAGACGGCGCCCTCAGCCAGCGCGGGATTCCGGCGGCGGTGGTCAGCAAATTCCTTTGGGAGCGTGGGCTGGTCGTTGAAAAGACCGGGCTGTATTCGTTCCTGGTGTTGTTCTCCATGGGCATCACCAAGGGGAAATGGAGCACATTGCTGACCGAGCTGCTGGAGTTCAAGCGCAGCTACGATGCCAATGTCAGCCTCGCGACGTGCCTACCGTGCGTGGCGCAAGAGAATGTCGCGCGCTATCAGGGCATGGGTTTGCGCGATCTGTGCGATCAACTGCACGCCTGCTATCGCAGCAATGCCACGGCCAAACACCTCAAGCGCATGTACACAGTGCTGCCGGAAATCGCCATGAAGCCGTCTGACGCCTATGATCAATTGGTGCGTGGCGAAGTTGAAGCGGTGTCGATCGATGCTCTGGATGGGCGGGTCGCCGCGGTGATGCTGGTGCCGTATCCGCCGGGGATTCCGTTGATCATGCCCGGCGAGCGTTTTACCGAGGCGACCCGCTCGATCATCGATTACCTGGCATTTGCCCGGACGTTCGACAGCAGCTTCCCGGGGTTTGTCGCTGATGTGCACGGCTTGCAACACGAAGACGAGGGCAATGGACGGCATTACACCGTTGATTGCATCAAGGAATGAGGACCTTTCCCAGTATGCAACCGATCATGAATCCGAAATACCCAGGGCTGTCGGTGCGCGTTGCCGACGATGGTTTTGCGGCCTATATCTGGGGCAGCGATTTCAGTTTTGAAGTCGCAACCTATGGCACCGCCGAAATTGGCAAGCCGCTGGAGCAGTGGCCGGTGACGCCGATCACGCCTTATCGAAAGTGCTACGGCATCGATCCTGAGGAGTTCAGCAGTTTCCGCGATGCCGCCGACAGTGCGATTTTCATGGCTTATCTCGATGATGAGCCCGTGGGTCACCTGGTGGTCAGCACCAACTGGAACGGCTTTGCCCATATCGACGAGTTGGCGGTGCATGCACCAGCGCGTCGTCATGGCGTGGCCAAGGCGTTGCTGGATGTGGCGCAGTTCTGGAGTCGCAAAAAGAAACTGCCGGGCATCATGCTCGAAACCCAGAACAACAACCTGGGGGCCTGCCGGCTCTATGAGCGCAGCGGTTACGTCTTGGGCGGAATCGATCATCTACGCTATCGCGGGATCGATCCGAACACCGCCGAAGTGGCGCTGTTCTGGTATCGATTGTTCGATAACCCGCTGGAAACCCCGGTTAGTTCGCCAACATCGCCACGGCTTGTTCCGTGATGATGCCCAGCAATGCCTGAACCGCCGGTGATGGCTCGCCGTTCTTGAGGGTCAAGGCATAAAGGCTGATCGGCACGGCCGGCGCCAGGGGGCAGGCATCCAGCCCGGCCGATTTAGCCCCGAGGGCGGTGAAAGGGTCGACGATGGCCAAGCCTTCACCGGCCTCGACCATGCTGCGCATCATCTGGTGAGTCTGTACCCGGGTTTGAATGACCGGGGCAGGGCGCAGGGCATGCAGCTTGTTTTCCAGCACCGGGCTCAGCGGATCGTGACCTTCCAGGCCCACCATCGATTGGCCGGCCAGGTCCTGTAGCGAAATATACTTTTGTTTAGGTTGCAGCCAGCCGTGGGGTGCCAGCAGCTGAAGTTTGCCTTGGGCAATCACCTGGCAATGGATGTCGGCGTGATCGGGATCATGCAGGCTCAAGCCGAGATCGCTTTCGCGCAGCAGCAGGCTTCTGACGATTTCGCGAGTCGGTTGGCTCAGAAGGGTGCAAGGTGCGTCAGGAAGGCGTCGGCGCAGGGCGGCAATGCTCTGTGGCAATAGCTGCTGTGCCAGGGGTGGCGTGCAGATAATCCGCAGGGGAGGCGCCTGATATTGCTTGAGGCTGTTGGCCAGGCGCTGGACCGGCTCGAGCGCTTCATAGACGTGGGCGATCTGGACCTGCAACTCCCGCGCCTCGCGCGTGGCCTGCAAACGTCCACGCACGCTGGAAAACAGCATGAAACCCAACTGATCCTCGGCGTCGCGCAAAATCACTTCGACTTCGGCCACAGGCAACTGCAGCCATTCGGCGGCGGTGCCCAGGTGACCGGTCTGCAAGAGCGCCTGGATCACTTCGATATGACGTAAACGCATGCGTGAAGTCCATGTTCAGCAGGTGAGGGAGTCAGTGACTGAATCCTAACTCAAGTGCGCGCATATGACTTCTGCTCATAACACGAGGTTATGAGGCGACGTTGGCTACCGGCACGCTTCCGACATAGGTATCGGGTTCGCGAACGATGGTCACGTCCGACTGCACCAGCAAAAACTGGTTGTCATCGAGTTTCTTGACTCGATCGCCAATGGCCAGCTTATAAGTGGTGACAGGCACCGAGCCAGTGAGGCCGTCTGCCGACGGGGTGGATTCCTGGAACTCATGCACGGAATAAACACGGCCTTCCGCGTCTCTTGCATGGAACTGACCGACGAGTACTGCTGCCATCTGCTTAGAACCTCTGGGGATAAATCACTCAATTTGCGGCTCTGTAGACCGTGGTTGGGCGAGGTAAGTTTTCCTACAGGAAAAAAATAATCAGGGACGGCGTTTTTCAGTCGCCCACGGGTTGAATCGTCATCTATAACTACAAGCTCTTTCCATCGGACAGTCGAGAATCTTCCATGAACAACGTCTATACGATCGCCGTTCTGGTCGGCAGCTTGAGAAAGGAATCGATCAATCGCAAGGTCGCTTTGGCCCTGGCCGATCTGGCACCTGCAAATCTCAAGCTGAACATCGTCGAAATTGGCGATCTGCCGCTCTACAACGAAGACATCGATGGCGCTTCACCGCCGGCAGCCTACAGCACTTTCCGACAACAAGTGAGTTCATCCGACGCGGTGCTGTTCGTGACCCCCGAATACAACCGTTCGGTGCCAGCGCCGATGAAGAATGCGATCGATGTGGGTTCGCGTCCCTATGGCAAGAGTGCCTGGAGCGGCAAGCCTGGAGCGGTGATCAGTGCTTCGCCGGGCGCTGTCGGCGGATTTGGCGCCAACCATCACCTGCGCCAGTCCATGGTGTTTCTGGATGTGCCTTGCATGCAGCAACCGGAAGCTTACTTGAGCGGCGCCGGTTCAGCGTTCGACGAGGCGGGCAACCTGTCCGAGTCGCTCAAACCGTTTTTGCAAAAATTCATCAATGCTTATGGTCTTTGGGTCGAACAACACAAGAAGATGTGACAAATCCCCTGGGCTACGGGGTGCTGGCCAGTCGGTTACAGATCATTGCTTCCATTTCCGACAGCCAAGCGGCGGTTTGCTCCGCCGCCGGTTGTGCAGTGACGCAATAACGACGGCCACCCCAAGCCATGATCACCCAGGCATCAATGGTTGATGCTGACGGTTGAGTGGGCAAGTCCTCGCAGGAGGCGAAGGCTTCACGCCATTTCTGCGACAGCTCCTGGAATACCCGCTGGTGATGTTTGGGTTCGGCGATCCGGTGTTCGATCGCCAACACTTCATCGTTGAACAGTGGTTGAAATGTATCGTTCGGGTCGCAGGTCAGGCGTATCAAGCGTTTGATCCGGATGGGCCAGTTCAGCTCTGTTGCGTGCACGACTTCAACATCCAGGCGCAGCAACAAGGCGTCCAGGCAGTGCCGAATGTAGCCTGACAGCAAGGCTTCCTTGCTCGGAAAATAGTCATATAGCGTGCCAATGGCGACGCCGGCTTCCAGGGCCACTGCGCGCGTGGTTAATCCCGACCAGCCGTCGCGTTGCCAAATCCGAACAAACGCTTCGTAAATCGCCTCTACGGTGAAAATCGCCCGAGCCTGGCTCGGCCGTTTCAACGGCTTGGCGCGGGGATTGAGGGTCGGGGAACTGCCCCTGGAATTTCCGAACCCGCTCTTCATCGGCTGCCACTACTCTGGTGCTACCCGCCACTGACGCGCAGCAGGAGTCTGAATAATGCAAAGTTCAAGCACGGTAACACGGCTGATCACCCGTAAAAGCGCCCTTGACCAAAGTCGGATCGAGCAGGAGCAACGTAGCCTGATCCCCGCTGCCGGAGAGGTGATATTGAAGATCGACCGGTGCGCGTTGACCACCAACAACATTACGTATGCCGCGTATGGCGATTCGATGAACTACTGGGGATTCTTTCCTACAGGGTTGACGGAATTGGGGGCACATCCCGGCGTGGGGTTTTGCCGATGTCGTGGCGTCTGATGTGGCCGGCATCAAAGTCGGGGAACGTTTCTACGGGTATTTTCCGATTGCAAGCCATCTGTGGATGCGCCCGGAACGGGTCACCGAGCGTGGTTTCTATGACGCCGCCGAGCATCGTCAGGCACTGACGTCGGCTTACAATCAATACACCCGTTGCAGTTGGGATTCGTACTACACCCCTGAAACCGAAAACCTGCAGATATTGCTGAAACCGCTGTTCCTGACCTCGTCGATGCTGGCGGATTTCCTGCAGGACAAGCAGTTCTTTGGCGCGACCCGGCTGGTGTTCTCCAGCGCCTCGAGCAAAACCGCCTATGGCACGGCGGTCTGCCTGGAAAATCACCCTGACCTGGAGCGAGTGGCACTGACCTCGACCGGCAACAAGGCGTTTGTCGAGAAGCTCGGTTGTTACGAGCGAACGGTGTCCTACGCAGAACTGTCGAGCCTGGCCAATGATCGACCGACGTTGTATGTGGATTTTTCCGGCGACCTGGGTTTGCGTGATCGTGTGCATCAGCATTTCGCCGGGCAGTTGGTCTATAGCTGCTTCGCCGGCTCGGCCCAAAGCACCGACGAGGCCCAACTGAGTGCCATTGAAGGCCCGCAACCGGTGTTCTTTTTTGCGCCGATCCAGATCCGCAAACGCAATACCGAGTGGGGGCCGGAAGGGGTCAGTCGGCATATTGGCGAGGGTCTGCAACGGTTTTACCGGCAAGTGACCGCGCCAGCCAATCCGCTGCTTGAGGTGGTGGAGAGTGAGGGTTATGAGGCGGCGCAGACGGTGATCAGGCGGTTGTTCCACGGCCAGGTCGCACCCGTGGAGGGCCATGTGGTCCGGTTGTAGCACACCGATCTGTCGTAGCAGCTGCCGAGCCCGCGAGGCTGCGTTCGGCGACGCAGTCGTCGTAAACCCTGCGAACGCGGTATTCCTGGGACACCGCAGTGCCTGATTTCACGACGACTGCGTCGCCGAACGCAGCCTCGCGGGCTCGACAGCTGCTACATCGATCCCGGTGCGTTTAGGAGTGGGGCAGCCAGTTTTGGCTTTACTCCGCTTGTGTGTTGCGGCTGAATCGCGGTTTGTTTTTCCGACAAGGCTGCACTGCATGCTGATCGCATCGTTGATTTTCCTGCTGACCATCACCTTGGTGATCTGGCAGCCAAAAGGCCTTGGCGTCGGCTGGAGCGCGGTATTCGGTGCGGTGCTTGCGCTGATTTTCGGGGTCGTACACCTGAGCGACATTCCGCTGGTGTGGCAAATTATCTGGAATGCCACCGGGACCTTTGTCGCGCTGATTGTCATCAGTCTGCTGCTGGATGAGGCGGGGTTCTTCGCCTGGGCGGCGCTGCACGTCGCCCGTTGGGGGCGGGGCAGCGGACGCAAGCTGTTTGCTTACATGGTGCTGCTCGGGGCGTTGGTGTCGGCGTTGTTCGCCAACGACGGGGCAGCGCTGATTCTCACACCTATCGTGATATCCATGCTGT
This sequence comes from Pseudomonas sp. LB3P25, assembly GCF_054897985.1. Classification (NCBI taxonomy): domain Bacteria; kingdom Pseudomonadati; phylum Pseudomonadota; class Gammaproteobacteria; order Pseudomonadales; family Pseudomonadaceae; genus Pseudomonas; species Pseudomonas sp. LB3P25. Next base: position 3,247,171 of record NZ_CM142711.1, read on the forward strand.
TGGCGTTACGCTTTTCCCCGGCGGCGACGCTGGCGTTCGTCATGGGCGCCGGTTTCATCGCCGACACGGCGAGCCTGCCGCTGGTCGTGTCAAACCTGGTGAACATCGTTTCCGCGGACTTCTTCCACATCAGTTTCAACCGTTACGCGGCGGTGATGATCCCGGTCAACCTGGTGAGTGTCGCGGCGACGTTGGCGATGCTGATGTGGTTTTTTCGTCGTGAGATCCCCAAGGATTACGACCCCGAGCAACTGGCGCATCCGGCTTCAGCGATCCACGACCACGCCACGTTTTATGCCGGTTGGGCCGTGTTGGTGATTCTGCTACTCGGCTGCTTCGCGCTGGAACCGTTGGGGATTCCGATCAGTGCCATCTCTGCGGTGTGCGCGGCCTTGCTGCTGGGCATTGCCGCCCGTGGTCACAAGATTTCCACGCGCAAAGTCATCAAAGAAGCGCCATGGCATATCGTGATTTTCTCGTTGGGCATGTACCTGGTGGTCTATGGTCTGCGCAACGCCGGGCTCACGGGCTATCTGGCCGGATGGCTGGACGGTTTTGCCGGTTACGGCGTGTGGGGCGCGGCCATGGGCACGGGCGTGCTGACGGCGCTGCTGTCGTCGATGATGAACAATCTGCCGACGGTGCTGATCGGTTTGCTGTCGATCGATGCCAGCCAGGCGACCGGGATGGTGAAGGAGGCGATGATCTACGCCAACGTCATTGGCAGCGACCTGGGGCCGAAAATTACGCCGATCGGCAGCCTGGCGACGTTGCTGTGGTTGCATGTGCTGGAGCGCAAGAGCATTCGGATAGGCTGGGGGTATTACTTCAAGGTCGGGATTGTGCTGACGGTGCCGGTGTTGTTGGTGACGTTGGCGGCGTTGGCATTGCGTTTATCGGTATAGACCGCCTCGGCCCCTTCGCGAGCAGGCTCGCTCCCACAGGGATCTTCGTCATAAGGAGATTGAATGTGGGAGCGAGCCTGCTCGCGAAGAGGCCATTGCAGTCACCACAAATCTCAGCCATTACCCGGCACATTCGGCCAAAGATCCGCCACCAAAAACAGCCGCTCGGCTTCTTCCCAATCGCCCTGGGTGTTTTCTGTGAGTCGCACCAGCAACTGCGCCGGGGCCAGTGGTTCCAGATCGCTGAGCCAGGCGTTCAGCTGTTCAGTGCTCCAGGTCTGCTCCACCGGATAGTGCGCCGGCGCCAGCCAGGCATGGCGGGGCAGGGGTTGCCAGCGACCGAACGGGCGTTGCACGACAAAGTCTGCCCAGTCTTTCTGATGCAGCCAGCTACCGCGTAAATGCTGGGGATGTGCACCATTCGGTGGCTCGGCCGGTCCCGGCCACGGATACAGCAAATAGCCGCCCAGCCACAAATGCGCACTGAACTGCTGGATATCCAGCGCCGCCAATACTTCGCGGCTCTCCGGGCGCGCCGAAATCGGCAATTGATGCTGAGTCAGATGAGCCAGTTTGCGGTCCAGCCGATCGTGGCAGCCGGGGCCGAGCCACTGCGCCGTGTCGTGTCCATCGCCATTTTGCGGGCCAAGGTAAAGTTTGATCGCCAGTTCCAGATGATGCACGCCGTCACGATCGCGCAGCAGCATGTCGAGCTCGCCCAGTGTGTGGCCTTCGCGACGGATCGGCATGTTGGCGGCAATCAGGTCGATACCCGGCGCGTGCCGCACGGCGTATTGCCAGAGGCGTTCGTAGTACAAGCCCAATCGCCGGGTTCGGGCCTGCGCCAGCCAGTGCAGCAAGTCATAACTGTCCCGATCCAGTTGCCGCAGCCACTGTTCCAGCCGCTCCGGCGCTTGTACCCAGTCACTGCCGGTCAGCGGATGACGCTGCGGCCACGTCGTGACACCGAGCATCGGCGGCGCGAGGATGACCCAGGCCAGGTCGCGCACTTCGGGGTGGCGCAACTGGTGGGGTAACTGCAGCAAATCGGGAAATAGGATCATCTTGCGAGCATAGCCTCAATCGTGAGTACACCGTTGTGGCTGAAAGGATTTTGTCTATCCCGCGCTTTCGCCCATAATCGTGTTTTTCGCTGCCGCGCAGGAACCTCATGGAGCAATTTCGTAATATCGGCATCATCGGTCGCCTGGGCAGTTCTCAGGTGCTGGATACCGTTCGCCGACTGAAACGGTTTCTGCTCGATCGTCACCTGCACGTGATCCTCGAAGACACCATCGCCGAAGTGCTGCCGGGTCATGGCCTGCAAACCTCGTCGCGCAAGATGCTCGGCGAAGTATGTGACATGGTGATTGTGGTCGGTGGTGACGGCAGCCTGTTGGGCGCCGCCCGGGCGCTGGCCCGACACAATATTCCGGTGCTCGGCATCAACCGTGGCAGCCTGGGTTTCCTGACCGATATTCGCCCCGATGAGCTGGAAGTCAAAGTCGCCGAAGTGCTCGACGGCCACTATCTGGTGGAAAACCGCTTCCTGCTGCAAGCCGAAGTCCGCCGTCACGCCGAAGCCATTGGGCAGGGCGACGCGCTGAACGACGTGGTGCTGCACCCCGGCAAATCGACGCGGATGATCGAGTTCGAGTTGTACATTGATGGCCAGTTCGTCTGCAGCCAGAAGGCCGACGGCCTGATCATCGCCACGCCGACTGGTTCGACCGCCTACGCGCTGTCGGCGGGCGGGCCGATCATGCATCCCAAGCTCGACGCTATTGTGATTGTGCCGATGTACCCCCATACCTTGTCGGGCAGGCCGATTGTGGTCGATGGCAACAGTGAGCTGAAAATCGTCGTGTCCAAAGATATGCAGATTTACCCGCAAGTCTCCTGTGACGGGCAGAACCATTTCACCTGCGCGCCGGGTGACACCATCACCATCAGCAAGAAAGCCCAGAAGCTGCGGCTGATTCACCCGCTCGACCACAACTACTATGAAGTCTGCCGGACCAAACTCGGCTGGGGCAGCAAGTTGGGTGGTGGAGGCGACTGATGCTCGATCCCGCGCGTAGCTACGACCTGATCGGTGACGTGCACGGTTGCGCTCTGACCCTTGAGCACTTGCTCGACCGGCTCGGTTATCAAAAAAACGGTGGCGTCTGGCGGCATCCGTCGCGCATGGCGGTGTTCGTCGGCGACATCATCGACCGCGGGCCGCGGATTCGTGAGGCGCTGCACATCGTTCACGACATGGTCGAAGCCGGCCAGGCGCTGTGCATCATGGGGAACCATGAATTCAACGCCCTCGGCTGGAGCACGCCGGCGCCTCCGGGCAGCGGCAAGCAGTTCGTGCGTGAACACACCCCGCGCCATGCCCGTTTGCTGAACGAAACCCTGACCCAGTTCGAAGACCATCCGGCTGACTGGCATGACTTCCTGCAATGGTTCTATGAGATGCCATTGTTCGTCGATGCCGGGCGTTTTCGGGTGGTGCATGCCTGCTGGGACGCGGGGCTGATCGAACCCCTGCGAGCCCTGTTCCCCAACGGTTGCGTCGACGAGCACTTTCTCCAGGCCTCCGCGGTGCCGGGCAGTTTTGCCTGCACCGTGTTCGACCGCCTGTTACGCGGCACCGACATGCGTTTGCCTCATGGGTTGACCATGACCAGCGGCGATGGTCTGACGCGTTCGTTCTTCCGCACCAAGTTCTGGGAAGACGACCCGCAAACTTACGGAGACATTGTGTTCCAGCCCGACGCCTTGCCCGAACCCGTGGCCCGGACGCCGCTGTCGTCCACCGAAAAAAACACCTTGCTGCGCTATGGCGTCGACGAGCCACTGTTGTTCGTGGGCCATTACTGGCGCAGCGGCAAACCGGTGCCGATCCGGCCGAACCTGGCCTGTCTGGATTACAGCGCGGTGCTCTACGGCAAACTGGTCGCCTACCGTCTGGACCAGGAAACCCGCCTCGACCCGCATAAATTTGTCTGGGTCGATGTCGAGCGGCCGGAGGTGCTGCGATGAGTGCCGTTGCCGTTTTACGTCTGCCGCTGGCGGTGGACTTGAGCGGGTTCGTCAAACTGCTGCAACGCATGCAGGTGCCGCATCGGGTCAGTGAAGAGGCGGGCGAGCAAGTGCTTTGGGTTCCCGCCAACATCAGCGAAGACGTGCGTGTCTTGTACGAACGCTTCCCGGCCGGTGATCCCGATCAGCAGCTGGACATTCCGGTGGCGCAAACCATAAAGCGCCCAAGTTTCGTCGAGCAACTGCGCCACGCCAAGGCGACAGCGTTCGTGTTGTTGCTGAGCCTGCTTGTCGGCGCGGTAACGCTGCTGGGGGAAAACCTCGAAACGATGCGTTGGCTGACCTTCCTCGATTTCCGCATTGTCGGCGAATACATCCATTTCGTGCCGTTGGCCGACAGTCTGGCGGCGGGGCAGTGGTGGCGTCTGGTGACGCCGATGCTGATCCACTTCGGCATCCTGCACCTGGCCATGAACGGCATGTGGTATTGGGAGCTGGGGCGGCGCATCGAGTCGCGCCAGGGCAGTATCAACCTGATCGGCCTGACGTTGCTGTTCGGCCTGGTCTCGAACTACGCCCAGTTTGTTTTCAGTGGTCCGACGCTGTTTGGCGGTTTGTCCGGCGTGCTGTACGGCCTGCTTGGGCATTGCTGGATCTTTCAGCTGTTGTCGCCAAACCCGGATTATCGCCTGCCGCGCGGTGTGCTGGTGATGATGCTGGTGTGGCTGGTGCTGTGTATGTCGGGACTGATCTCGATGATCGGCTTCGGTGAAATTGCCAACGCGGCCCACGTCGGCGGGTTGCTCGTCGGATGCTTGACCGGTTTGTTGGGCGGTTTGTACAACCGCCGTAAACTGGCCGTCTAAAACAGTTACGTAAATCAAAGAGCGCGGAGCCCTTGATGTCCTCTTTTAACGAAATGATCAACAACATCACCCCCGATATCTACCAGAGCCTGAAACTGGCGGTGGAAATCGGTAAATGGTCCGACGGTGGCAAACTCACCGCCGAACAACGCGAACTGTCGCTGCAAGCGATGATCGCCTGGGAACTCCAGAACCTGCCCGAAGAAGAGCGTACCGGCTACATGGGCCCGCAGGAATGCAGTTCGAAGTCGATCAGCGTACCGAATATTCTGTTCAAGTCGGATGCCGTCCATTGATCGAGATTGGCCGCGGTGCAATCAGCAAAATGTCGGCGCGCCTGGACGGGCCGAACGTGCAGTACGCGTTTCGTCTGGACGACGTCGAGGTGCCGGTCAACCCTTTGATCGGGACCACGGTGCGCCTGGAATACCTGGGGGCGATTCACTGCACCCATTGCGGACGCAAGACCAAAACCAGTTTCAGCCAGGGCTACTGCTACCCATGCATGACCAAGCTGGCCCAGTGCGACATCTGCATCATGAGCCCCGAGCGTTGCCACTACGACGCTGGCACCTGCCGTGAGCCAGAGTGGGGCGAGAAGTTCTGCATGACGGATCACATTGTGTATCTGTCCAACTCCTCGGGGGTGAAGGTCGGGATTACCCGCGCCACTCAGCTGCCGACCCGTTGGATCGACCAGGGCGCCCGCCAGGCGTTGCCGATCATGCGCGTCTCGACCCGTCAGCAATCGGGTTTCGTCGAAGACCTGTTCCGCAGTCAGGTGGCGGACAAGACCAATTGGCGTGCTTTACTCAAGGGCGATGCGGTGTCGGTTGACCTGGCGCAGGTTCGCGATCAACTATTCGACAGTTGCGCCGAAGGATTGCAAAGTTTGCAGGAACGATTCGGCCTACAGGCGATCCAGACTATTGCCGATGTCGAACCGCTCGAAATCCGTTATCCGATCGAGCAATACCCGACAAAAATTGTCAGCTTCAACCTGGACAAGAACCCGATTGCCGAAGGCACGCTGCTGGGGATCAAAGGCCAATACCTGATCTTCGACACAGGCGTGATCAATATTCGTAAGTACACGGCCTACCAACTCGCCGTGCATCAGTAAGGACTCCAGCATGCGCACCGAACAACCGAAGATGATCTACCTGAAGGACTATCAGGCGCCCGAGTACCTGATCGACGAGACGCACCTGACCTTCGAGTTGTTCGAGGACCACAGCCTGGTCCATGCGCAACTGGTGATGCGCCGCAATCCTGAACGTGGCCCGGGTCTGCCGCCGCTGGTGCTGGATGGCCAGCAACTCGACCTGCTGTCGGTGACATTGGCCGATCGCGAGCTGAGCGCTGCTGACTACCAGTTGACCGAGAATCACCTGACCCTGCATCCGACCAGCACAAGCTTCACGGTCGACACCAGCGTCCGGATCCACCCGGAAACCAACACCGCCCTGGAAGGCCTGTACAAATCCGGCACCATGTTCTGCACCCAGTGTGAAGCCGAAGGCTTCCGCAAGATCACCTATTACCTCGACCGTCCGGACGTGATGAGCACGTTCACCACCACGGTGGTTGCCGAGCAGCACAGCTATCCGGTGCTGCTGTCTAACGGCAACCCGATTGCCAGCGGTCCGGGCGAAGACGGCCGGCACTGGGCGACCTGGGAGGATCCGTTCAAGAAACCTGCCTACCTGTTCGCGCTGGTGGCCGGTGATTTGTGGTGCGTCGAAGACACCTTCACCACCATGACCGAGCGCTCCGTGGCGCTGCGCATTTATGTCGAGCCAGAAAACATCGACAAGTGTCAGCACGCCATGAACAGCCTGAAGAAGTCCATGCGCTGGGACGAAGAGGTCTACGGTCGCGAGTACGACCTGGACATCTTCATGATCGTCGCGGTCAACGACTTCAACATGGGCGCCATGGAGAACAAGGGCCTCAACATCTTCAACTCCAGCGCCGTGCTGGCCCGCGCCGAAACCGCGACCGACGCCGCGCACCAGCGGGTCGAGGCGATCGTTGCCCACGAATACTTCCATAACTGGTCAGGCAACCGCGTGACCTGCCGCGACTGGTTCCAGTTGTCGCTCAAGGAAGGCTTCACCGTGTTCCGCGATTCGGGTTTCTCCGCCGACATGAACTCGGCGACCGTGAAGCGCATCCAGGACGTGGCGTACCTGCGCACCCACCAGTTCGCCGAAGACGCCGGTCCCATGGCTCACGCCGTGCGCCCGGACAGCTTCATCGAGATTTCCAACTTCTACACCCTGACCGTGTACGAAAAGGGTTCGGAAGTGGTCGGCATGATCCATACCTTGCTTGGGGCCGAAGGTTTCCGCAAAGGCAGCGACCTATATTTCGAGCGCCATGACGGCCAGGCCGTAACCTGCGACGATTTCATCAAGGCCATGGAAGACGCCAATGGTGTCGTCCTGACTCAGTTCAAACGCTGGTACAGCCAGGCCGGCACACCGCGCCTGGCGGTCAGCGAGTCCTACGACGCGGCGGCGAAAACCTACAGCCTGACGCTCCGCCAGAGCTGCCCGGCAACCCCGGACAAGGTTGAGAAGTTGCCGTTCGTGATCCCGGTCGAATTGGGGCTGCTGGACTCCAAAGGTGCGGCCATTGCGTTGCGTCTTTCCGGTGAAGCCAGCGCTCAGGGCACCTCACGGGTCATTTCGGTAACCGAAGCCGAGCAAACGTTCACCTTCATCGACATCGCGGAACAGCCATTGCCTTCGTTGCTGCGTGGCTTCTCGGCGCCGGTGAAACTGAGCTTCCCATACAACCGGGATCAGCTGATGTTCCTGATGCAGCACGACAGCGACGGCTTCAACCGCTGGGATGCGGGTCAGCAATTGTCGGTTCAGGTGCTGCAAGAGCTGATTGCTCAGCAGCAAAAGGGCGAGAAACTGGTGCTGGATCAACGTCTGATTTCTGCCTTGCGCACCGTGTTGTCGGACGAGACGCTGGATCAGGCCATGGTCGCGGAAATGCTCTCGCTGCCGGGCGAGGCGTATCTGACGGAGATCAGCGAAGTGGCTGACGTTGACGCCATTCACATCGCACGCGAGTTTGCTCGTAAGCAATTGGCGGAAGGTTTGTTCGAGGCGTTGTGGCTGCGTTATCAGGCCAATCGCGATCTCTCGAAGGAAACCCCGTATGTGGCCGAGGCCGAGCACTTCGCTCGTCGCGCGTTGCAAAACATCGCGCTGTCGTACCTGATGCTCAGCGGTAAACCGCCAGTGTTGGCGGCGACACTTGAGCAGTTCGAGACCAGCGACAACATGACCGAGCGCCTGACGGCGTTGGCAGTGTTGGTGAATTCGCCGTTCGAAGAAGAGAAGGCCAAGGCACTGGCGAGTTTTGCCGAGCACTTCAAGGACAACCCGCTGGTCATGGATCAGTGGTTCAGCGTCCAGGCGGGCAGCGTGTTGCCCGGTGGTCTGCAGCGGGTCAAGGCGTTGATGCAGCATCCGGCGTTCAATATCAAGAACCCGAACAAGGTGCGCGCATTGGTCGGCGCGTTTGCCGGGCAGAACCTGATCAACTTCCATGCGGCCGATGGTTCGGGTTATCGGTTCCTCGCGGATCTGGTGATCGAGCTGAACGGGTTCAACCCGCAGATTGCTTCCCGGCAGTTGGCGCCGCTGACTCGCTGGCGCAAGTATGACGATGCGCGTCAGGCGTTGATGAAAGGTGAGCTGGAGCGGATTCGCGCTTCGGGTCAGCTGTCGAGCGATGTGTTCGAAGTCGTCAGCAAAAGCCTGGCCTGACTCTGGGTTCGCTCCTACAGTGGTTCACCTGAACCCCTGTAGGAGCTGAGCTTGCTCGCGATGGCGGCCTGACAGCCGACCATTTTCTTTCAGGTGTTACCTATGTGCCTGAACTGTTTTGTTACCTATGTGGTTGATCCCTTCACTCGCCCCGAGCGTCCGGCCCTCGCCTAGGCTCGGCGTGCCTTCGTTCCGGCATTCATCTGGGGGCATCGCCTCCGGTTGGCTTCGCTTCAACCTCCTCTCGATGTGTTCGACTTCGTCGAACGGCGCTGCGCGCCTACCCCCAGATGAACGCCTCCACTCAGCCTCCCGAAGGAGCGGGCAGATCAAAAGCTGCAGGCGAGCTAACGCTCGGCCTGTTGAGTGGTGAAGGGCGGGGGCACACGAATCCAAGGTAGGAGCTGCCGAAGGCTGCGATCTTTTGATCTGGCTTTGGCTTTGGCTTTTGACGTTGATCTTGATTTTGATCTTTCGCCCCTTCGGCAGGCCGAGCGTAGGTGTTCATCAGGGGGTTAGGCGCGTAGCGCCGTGCGGCGAAGCCGCACACATCGAGAGGAGGTCGTCGCGAAGCAGACCGTAGGCGATGCCCCCTGATGGACACCGGAGCGAGGGAACACTGAGCTTTAGCGAAGTGCCGTACGCCGGGGCGAAGCCTTTTGGTTCCTTTTTGGCGTTTGAAAAAGGGACTCGCTGTAAAAGCGAAACCGCCAGCAGCCTTAACCGCAGTAACGGATATACACACCGACCAACAAACCCCCGATCACCCCACCGGATACCCAATCATTCAGCAAATGCGCAAACCGCCCAGGTTAACAAAACATAACGTGGCGTCGATTGTCAGACCTTTCCAAACCCCGATAGGATAAGCCAGCTTCCGAAGGGGCTCTAGATTGCGTATTTCAGGACTATGCTCCAGAAAAGGCAATCGCAAAGAGCACCCTTATGGCGCCCAGAAAGGTTGAACGACCTAACAATAATAATGGGGGAAGGTCTATGAGTGAGCCTGTCATGGGTGTGGGTATTTGCCGCCCGCCGGCACTACGCAAATTCGCGTTGCTGGCTACAGCGCTCTCGCTGTTGGGCTGTGCCGTGCTGTCGGCACCTGTACTGGCCGCTGCGGCGCCAGCATCCGACATTGTTTATTCCGTTGAATCTGCCAAAGCCAGCAAGAGCCTGATGCTCGACGTCGTCCATGCCGGCAAGCGCTTGGTGGCGGTCGGGGATCGCGGGCACATTTTGTATTCCGATGACCAGGGCGCGACCTGGACCCAAGCCAAGGTGCCGACCCGGCAACTGCTGACGGCGGTGTTTTTCGTCGACGACAAACACGGTTGGGCCGTCGGCCATGACGCGCAGATCCTCGCGAGCGAGGACGGCGGCGTCACCTGGACCAAACAATTTGAAGATCTGAAACGCGAATCGCCGCTGCTCGACGTCTGGTTCCAGGACGTCAACAGCGGCTTTGCCGTGGGCGCTTACGGCGCGTTGCTGGCCACCATCGACGGCGGCAAGAACTGGGAAGACGTCAGCGATCGCCTCGACAACGAAGACCAGTACCACCTCAACGCCATTGCCGCGGTCAAGGATTCCGGTCTGTTCATCGTCGGTGAGCAGGGCAGCATGTTCCGCTCCGCCGACGGGGGCCAGACCTGGGAGAAGCTTGAAGGTCCATACGAAGGCTCACTGTTTGGCGTGATCGGCACCGCTCAGGCCAACACGCTGCTGGCCTATGGGCTGCGGGGCAATCTGTTTCGCTCCACCGATTTCGGCACCACCTGGGAGCCAGTGGAACTCAAGGCTGCTCGTGGTGCGCTGGAATTCGGTCTGTCCGGTGCAACCTTGCTCGATGATGGTTCCATCGTGATCGTCGGTAACGGTGGCTCGGTGATCCGCAGCGACGACAACGGCGAAACCTTCAGCGTGTTCAACCGTCCGGATCGCATTTCCGTTTCGGCAGTCACCGCAGCGGGCAACGGCAATCTGATTCTGGCAGGACAGGGTGGCGTTCGCGTCACTTCGCCAACCGGCGCAGAGAATGGAAAAAATGGGTCGTCCAAATGAGCCGGGCAAATAATAAGAAGGCGGATCTATGACATCCTTGAGCACTCATCATCATGACAAGGCGACGTTTCTCGAACGCCTGATTTTCAACAACCGCCCGGCAGTGATCGTCATCTGCCTGCTGGTCAGTATTTTCCTGTTCTGGCAAGCGACGCTGATCCGGCCGTCCACCAGTTTCGAAAAAATGATCCCGCTCGAGCATCCGTTCATTCAAAAGATGATGGAGCATCGCAACGATCTGGCGAACCTGGGCAACACGGTGCGCATCTCGGTGGAAGCCACTGATGGCGACATCTTCTCCAAGGAGTACATGGAGACCCTGCGTCAGATCAACGACGAGGTGTTCTACATCTCCGGTGTTGACCGTTCCGGCCTCAAGTCGCTGTGGAGCCCGAGCGTACGCTGGACCGAAGTGACAGAGGAGGGCTTCGCCGGTGGTGAAGTGATTCCGCAGAGCTACAACGGTTCCCAGCAAAGCCTCGACCTGCTGCGCAACAACGTGCTCAAGTCCGGTCAGGTCGGGCGTCTGGTAGCCAACGACTTCAAGTCGAGCATTGTCGATATCCCGCTGCTGGAGTCCTACCCGGACCCGCAGGACCAGGGCAAGTTGCTGGCGCTGGACTACCGCAAGTTCTCTCACGAACTCGAAGACAAGATCCGCAACAAATTCGAAGCCCAGAACCCTAACGTGCAGATCCACATCGTCGGTTTCGCCAAGAAGGTCGGCGACCTGATCGATGGGCTGGTCATGGTGGTAATGTTCTTCGGCGTCGCCTTCATCATCACGTTGATCCTGCTCTACTGGTTCACCAACTGCATGCGCAGCACCGTGGCGGTGTTGAGTACCACGTTGGTGGCGGTGGTCTGGCAGCTGGGCTTGATGCACTTCTTCGGCTTCGGGCTCGACCCCTACTCGATGCTGGTGCCGTTCCTGATCTTCGCCATCGGTATTTCCCACGGTGTGCAGAAAATCAACGGTATTGCCTTGCAGTCCAGTGAGGCAGACAACGCATTGACTGCGGCGCGGCGGACGTTCCGTCAGTTGTTCCTGCCGGGGATGATTGCGATCCTCGCGGATGCGGTGGGTTTCATCACGCTGCTGATCATCGACATCGGGGTGATTCGTGAACTGGCCATCGGCGCGTCCATCGGTGTGGCGGTGATTGTGTTCACCAACCTGATCCTGCTGCCTGTGGCGATTTCCTACGTCGGCATCAGCAAACGCGCCGTCGAACGCAGCAAGAAAGACGCGCACCGCGAACACCCGTTCTGGCGCCTGCTGTCGAACTTTGCCAGCCCGAAAGTTGCACCGGTGTCGATTGTTTTGGCCTTGTTGGCCTTCAGCGGTGGCCTCTGGTACAGCCAGAACCTGAAAATCGGTGACCTCGATCAGGGTGCTCCGGAACTGCGTCCGGACTCGCGCTACAACAAGGACAACAACTTCATCATCAGCAACTACTCCACCAGTTCCGACGTGTTGGTGGTGATGGTCAAGACCAAGTCCGAAGGCTGCTCGCGCTACGAAGCCATGGCGCCGATCGACGAGCTGATGTGGAAAATGCAGAACACCGAGGGCGTGCAGTCGGCGATCTCGCTGGTGACCGTGTCCAAGCAGATGATCAAGGGCATGAACGAAGGCAACCTGAAATGGGAAAGCCTGTCGCGTAACCCGGACGTGCTGAACAACTCGATCGCCCGGGCTGATGGCCTGTACAACAACAGTTGCTCCCTGGCGCCGGTGCTGGTGTTCCTCAATGACCACAAGGCCGCCACACTGGATCGCGCCGTGCATGCGGTGCAGGACTTCGCCAAGGAGAACAACAAGGAAGGCCTGGAATTCATCCTCGCCGCCGGCAACGCCGGGATCGAGGCGGCCACCAACGAGGTGATCAAGGAATCCGAGCTGACCATCCTGGTCCTGGTGTACATCTGCGTGGCGACCATGTGCATGATCACCTTCCGTTCCTGGGCGGCGACGTTGTGCATCGTGCTACCGCTGGTACTGACTTCGGTACTCGGCAATGCCCTGATGGCCTTCATGGGCATCGGTGTGAAAGTCGCAACCCTACCGGTTGTGGCGCTCGGGGTGGGGATTGGCGTGGATTACGGCATCTACATCTACAGCCGTCTGGAAAGCTTCCTGCGTGCCGGCCTGCCGCTGCAAGAGGCGTACTACCAGACGCTGAAGTCCACCGGTAAAGCCGTGTTGTTCACCGGTCTGTGCCTGGCGATCGGCGTGTGCACCTGGATCTTCTCGGCCATCAAGTTCCAGGCCGACATGGGCCTGATGCTGACCTTCATGCTGCTCTGGAACATGTTTGGCGCACTGTGGCTGTTGCCGGCATTGGCGCGGTTCCTGATCAAACCGGAGAAATTGGCGGGGCAGAAGGGCAACTCGCTGTTCGCTCACTGATCCCAGGCTGAAATAGAAAAGCCGCAACTTGGTTGCGGCTTTTTTACATGTGCGCCAGGCATGGCGCGTTGCGCGCAAGCGCAACCAGCTTGGCTGTGGTGGCCTCGCTGGTGACTTGGAGGTGAAAGTCCTCTACACACCCGGCAAGGGGAAGTGTTAGCCAGAGGCAAGGGTGTCGCGGGTGACCGCGAATCTGAAGGAAGCCCGAGGCAAAATGCTGGCCTGACGAACAGCAAGCGGATAGAGGCGGCGCAGCGGGGTAAAGGGGCGTGTTTCCCTAAAGCCCAATACTTGCACGGGACGCTGCGACGTAGATCCGACAGGCATAAGCAGGAAGGTCGCGCGAATTACCCTGGGAGATCTGCACGTTTGCCACAGTGCTACCGAGCGTCGAGAGGCGACGGGATGAACGTGCAGAAGTCAGCCGAGGCCGTAGTAAATGGCGAATAACCCCGTCACCAAGGGCCGAACAAGTTATGCCGCCAGTAGGCGTCAAAGTCTCGTTGAATACCGAAATGCAGAAATTTCTCCAAGAGAAGACTGTTACTCCGAGTCCCGGACAGTATCCGAGGATGACGGCTGACAGCGCACAGGTATCGGCGGCGTCTGTGACGTGGACGAACGCGGAGCCGGACACGCTGATGGAGCGGGTGCTTGCGCCGGCCAACCTTAGGCGTGCGTATCAACGTGTGGTCAGCAACAAGGGCGCACCAGGTGCCGATGGCATGACGGTCGACGACTTGGCGGACTACGTGAAACAGTATTGGCCGACCCTCAAGGTGAGGTTGCTGGCCGGCGAGTATCACCCGCAGGGTGTACGCGCCGTTGACATCCCCAAACCCAAAGGCGGAACACGGCAACTGGGTATTCCCAGCGTCGTGGATCGCTTGATCCAACAGGCACTGCTGCAACAGCTCACGCCAATCTTCGATCCTCTGTTCTCGGACTACAGCTACGGCTTTCGTCCGGGTAGAAGCGCTCACCAAGCCATCGAAACCGCTCGCGGCCACGTGGCAGCGGGTCACCGCTGGTGCGTGGAACTTGATCTCGAGAAGTTCTTTGATCGGGTCAACCACGATGTCCTGATGGCCTACGTGGCGCGTCAAATCGAAGACAAGCGTGTGCTCACGCTGATCCGTCGTTACCTCGAAGCGGGAACGATGTCGGGCGGACTCGTCAGCCGACGGCAGGAAGGGACGCCGCAAGGCGGCCCGCTCTCGCCGTTGCTGTCGAACATCTTGCTCAACGAACTCGACCGCGAACTGGAACGGCGAGGCCATCGCTTCGTGCGTTATGCCGACGACGCGAACATCTATGTGCGCAGTCAGCGAGCTGGCACGCGGGTGATGACCGGTGTTGAGCGTTTCCTGAATCAGCGCCTGAAACTGACGCTGAACCGGGAAAAGAGCCACGTAGCACGGCCTTGGGTCTGCGACTATCTGGGTTATGGGATGAACTGGCATCAGCAACCGAGGCTGAGAGTGGCGACGATGAGTCTGGGTCGCTTGCACGACCGGTTAAGAGACCTGCTGCGCGGGGCGCGGGGCCACAAGATGGCGAATGTCATCGAACGGATAAACCCTGTGCTGCGCGGGTGGGCAGGCTACTTCAAGCTCAGTCAGAGCAAACGGCCACTTGAGGAAATTGACGGCTGGGTGCGGCGCAAACTTCGCTGCGTCGTCTGGCGTCAATGGAAGCGGCCCTCAACGAGGGCACGTAACTTGATGCGCCTGGGGCTTAGCGAAGCTCGCGCCTGCAAATCAGCCTTCAATGGCCGAGGCCCATGGTGGAGCTCGGGAGCATCTCATATGAATCAGGCGCTGCCGAAGAAGCTATGGGATCAACTTGGGTTGGTCTCGATACTGGATACGATAAACCGGCTTAGCCGCATAGCTTGAACCGCCGTATACGGATCCGTACGTACGGTGGTGTGAGAGGACGGCGGATGTAAATCCGCCTCCTACTCGATCCCGAATTCCACACCGAACCCCTATGGGAGTGGCGGTGCGGCGATCCGACTTGCCCGCGATGGCGGCGACACATTCAACATGTGTATCGACTGACACTCCGCAATCGCGGGCAAGTCGGATCGCCGCACCGCCACTCCCACAGGGTTCGATGGTGATCAGGAGGGATCGGTACCCAGCACCGCATTCAACGCACTACGCGCATCATCCAGCTGCACCAACGTCGCATGCCGTGCACCGAGCGCATCGCGGTTCTCGATCGCCGTCAGAATCGCCTTGTGCCGGGGCAATGCCAGTTCATGCAGATTCGGTCGCTGGTTGGAATGCTTCAACGCTTCGGCAATGGCCACCGACAGCATGTTGCACAGGTTGGCCAACAGATCGTTGTGGGTCGCATCGGCAATGCGGCTGTGAAAATCCAGGTCCGGTTGCAACAGGGCTTCCGGCGTCGGCGCGGCTTCCATGCGCTGGTAGGCTTCGCCGATCGAGGCGATGTCCTCGTCGGTAGCGAACTGCGCGGCGAGGGCGGCCGCAGCGGGTTCAATGATGCTGCGCACGCTGGTCAACAGGTCGAAGAATTCATTCTGGGGGCTGCTTTGCATCAACCAATGCAAAACGTCCGGGTCGAGCATGTGCCATTCCTTGCGCTGCTTGACCACCGTGCCCACTCGCGGACGGGAATACACCAGACCCTTGGCGACCAACACCCGGGTGGCTTCGCGCAGGACTGGCCGGCTGACCGCGTACTCTTCGCACAACAAGGCTTCGGCGGGCAGTTTGTCACACGGCTTGAAGCGTCCGGAAACGATCTGCATGCCCAGTTCCTGGACGATGCGCGAGTGCATGCTTTTGCGGTCGGAAGGTTTGCGGTAATCCATGGGGAACGGCGCGATCCTGTGGGATGGGGTGCCGCGCATGATAACAGGCGCGAGCGGAGGGCGATCCAGCCCTTGAAAAGATCGCAGGCTGCGCCAGCTCCTACACCGACCGAGCACGCCGAAAATTCCTCGTCATACCGGACCCCGCAGGAGCTGCCGAAGGCTGGCGCCAGGTTGCCGCGCAACACACAGATGCCGCCGTCGGCGCGGATCGGGTTGTCGAGGGTGCGGATCACTTCGTCCTGGCCGTAGATCGGTGCGTCCTTGGTGCTCTCGCCGAGGGTCTTGCCGTTGACGGTCAGGGCATTCGGATTCGGAATCAGGTTGGCTTCGCCGAGGCGGCGCAATACCGCTGGCAGGCCACCGGCGTAATAGAACTCTTCCATCAGGAAACGGCCGGACGGTTGCCGGTCGACGATGGTCGGCATGCCGCGACCGATGCGGGTCCAGTCGGCGAAGCGCTGGTCAAGCACCCGGCAATTCGGGCGGTCGGTTTTACCGGCTCGCTCAAGGGCGGCCGGGCGTTGTGCGACATGGCCGCCGCACGTCCACAGCCGATTCCGGTGTTTGCCGAGATGTCGAGCATCAACCCGGTGATTGTGTTGCCGCAGGCGTTGGCCGCTCGGGCAGAAACCGTCGCCCGCGACCTGACCGCTTCGGTGGTTCAGGGCTGCGGTCAGTTCTGCACCAATCCCGGTTTGGTGATCGGTATTCGTTCGCCACAGTTCAGCGCGTTCGTGCAACAGGTCGCGGGTCTCATCGGCGATCAGCCGGCGCAAACCATGCTCAACGCCGGGACCTTGAGCAGCTATGGCCAAGGCTTGCAAAAACTCCTTGCTCATCCGGGCATCGAGCACCTGGCCGGCCAGCCGCAGCAGGGTAATCAGGCCCGGCCGCAATTGTTCAAAGCCGATGTCAGCCTGTTGATCAATGGCGATGAAGTGCTGCAGGAAGAAGTGTTCGGCCCGACCACGGTGTTCGTCGAAGTCGTCGATCAGGCGCAACTCAGTGCCGCGTTGAACGGCCTGCACGGGCAACTGACGGCGACGATCATTGGCGAGCCGGCGGACTTCGAGTAGTTCACTGAGCGACGCCGTTGCTGGAACAAAAGGTCGGACGGATCCTGCTCAACGGTTATCCGACCGGGGTGGAAGTCTGCGATTCGATGGTCCACGGCGGTCCCTATCCGGCAACTTCCGATGCTCGCGGCACGTCGGTGGGCACCTTGGCCATCGATCGTTTCCTGCGCCCGGTGTGTTTCCAGAACTACCCCGACAGCCTGCTGCCGGATGCCTTGAAGAATGGCAATCCGTTGCGCATTCATCGCCTGGTGGATGGACAGCCTTCCCGCAACGCGCTGTAACGGCCGAGCACAATCCCCTGTGGGAGCGGCGGTGCGACGATTCGACTTGCTCGCGAAAGCGGTGTGACAGTCAAAGATTATGTCGGCTGACACTCCGCATTCGCGAGCAGGCTCGCTCCCACATTTTGTTGGGGGTTGTGTTTGAGTTGTGTGGCCAACACAGGCTGGCTCTGACATTGAGCTATCATTGCATCTTTCCCATGCAAAGATTGACTGCCATGACTGCCGCAACCGACACCTTGCTCGCCACCCTCGAACACTGCGATATGGTGGAAATCGACGGGCTGCACGCCTTCGAATTCTCCCTTGATGAAGACGATAACCTGCACATCGAATGCTTGGACGGTCGTGTGTCCAAGCACTGGGAGTTCACCCCGGCCGAGGTCCAGGCCGCAACCTTCGATCCAACCCTGGACAGCTGGCTGATCACCGGCAGTTCCGGCGAGCACCGGCTGGTGTGCATGACCGCGTTCCGCGGTGATGACGACGAGGAAGAAGTGAATGAGGATGTGTAAGCTCTGGCCACTGTTGATCGCCGGCAGCATCGGCGTGATGGGCTTTCAGGCTGCCTCGGCCGACGACTATCAGTTGCTGGTCGGTTCCTACACAGCCGGTCAGAGCCAAGGGATTTATCGGCTGAACTTTGACAGCGCTACCGGGCAGATCGATGCCAAACCGCTGCAAGTGGTCAAGAGCGAAAATCCATCCTGGCTGTCTCTGTCCAGGGATCAGCGGCACCTGTTCGTGGTCAATGAAAACGGTCCGGGACAAAAGGACCCGGTAGGGCGCGTCAGCAGCTATGCGATCGATCCAAAGACCCATGCGCTGAGCCTGATCAATCAGGTGCAGAGTCTGGGCAACGAGCCGACTCATTCGAGCCTCAGCGTTGAAGCCAGTCACCTGTTTGTCAGCAACTATTGCGTGGCTGAAGATCCGGGTGGCACCCTGGCGGTGTTGCCGGTCGGCGCCGACGGCAAGCTCAAATCCGTGGTTCAGCTGAGCAGCCATCCATCAAGCCGGGTCAATCCCGAGCGGCAGATGTCGGCGCACGTGCATTCGACGGTTTCGTCGCCGGACGGCAAGTTTGTGTTCTCCAATGACCTGGGCGCCGACAAGCTCTTTGTCTACCGCTTCGACCCCAAGGCCAACCCGGAACTGCCCTTGATCGCCGCCACACCGGCGTCCGTCCAGTTGCCACCCGGCAGCGGGCCGCGTCATCTGCTGTTCAGCGCCGATGGCAAGCACGCGTGGCTGACCATGGAAATGAGCGCACAGGTCGCGGTGTTCGATTACAAGGACGGCAAACTTGAGCAAACGCAAATGGTCGAGTTGGCGACGGGACAGCCCGTTTCGGACAAGGCGACCGCTGCGCTTCACGCGTCGCGCGATGGCAAGTTCCTCTACGTCAGCAACCGTGGCACCGCCAATCAGTTGCTGGTGTTTGCCATCGATCCTGCGACCGGGCACCTCAAGGAACTGCAGCGCCGTTCCGTAGAAGGTGATCACCCGCGCGAGTTCAGCCTCGATCCGAGTGGCAAGTTCTTGTTGATCGCCAATCAGAAAAGCAACCAGATTGTCGTCGTCGAGCGCGATTCAAAGACAGGACTGCTGGGTAAAACCGTGCAAAAACTGCCGATGGATGCCCCGAGCGACCTCAAGTTTATGGTGCGTCAATAGGCCGCAGGCCCCGGTTGATGGGGCCTGCATCCTTCTATTAATGACGCTGATATCTGCTAATGCTACAAAGGATTTCAGGCGTGAACCCTCCAAGGTTAAGTTTGCTTCACGGCCCCACCGGGCATGCAAGCCAACTGAATCCGAGGAATACCACCATGAACTTCAATCTCTTCTCCGTCATCGCTGCTTCCGCCATCTCGGCCACCGTTGCTCTGCCAGCCAGCGCCCACGTTGAAATCAGCGACAAAAAATCCCACGCCCAAAGCTACACCCAGAAATACCTGCAACAGAGCGCCAACTTTTACGCGGCTCTGGATCACAAGACCCAAGCCTGAAATTTGAACCCTGCACCGTTTATGCAGGAGCGAAGTCACTTGCGTCGATCGAGCTGAAAAGCGTCGAGAAACCAAGAGTGATGTCGCTCCTGCATAACGCGTTTACGACAGCATCATATTGCTATCAATGTATTGCTTGATATCACATGGCCATAAGTTTAAATTTGACGCTGATTTTTTGACTCCTTCTCATATTAAGGATCGACAGCATGGCAATGCGTCTGGCCGTGGTTCTTCTGTTTCTGTATTCCACCCCCATTCTTTCGGCTGCCCAGCCCGTTCCAGACGAGCCGGATGCAGCCCGCGAGCGCTCGATGAGTTTTATCGAAGACTGAAATAGACTGGCTTAATGATCAACGAAGCTGATGGTCACTATGGATAACCCTGAGTGGTTATCACCGCTTTTTTGATCGATTCTGTGGGCATCGAAACATGCCTGCGGAGAACATCATGGCCAGCGCAATCCTCACTTCTGCCAAACACGGCGCCTACCTGGTCATCGGTCTTTACGTGGCCATGGTGCTGGTTTTCAGCCTCTCGCCTCAATCGCAACAACCTGTTGAAGCGCCGATTCAAGTCGCTCATCCCGGCATCCAGTTTGAATACCGTTCGCAAAACGCGATGGTTGATCAGGTTGAACTCGCAGGAGTCGCCGGAGCATGAAAGGGCACAGACTTTGGGTCATCGCCTTCCTGGCGTTCATGACCAATGGATCGTCCTTGTTAGGGATCGGACAGGGCTCGGCGGGCTCGGTGGCACGGACTATCGAAGCCAATCACAACCTTGCTCGTAACATTGAAACCGCGAAGGCTTTGGGACTGCTGGCCGGCAATCCGCCAATCGAACGCCAGAACGATTTCTTCGGGCCGTTCCAGGTGGATTGCTCGGTGTTGCAGATGTGTGAAGTGTTGGCGTAAATGCCGGCAGCGATGAGGTCCATTGTGGCGAGGGGATTTATCCCCGTGCGGCTGCGAAGCAGTCGTAAATCCGCGAGACTCAGTCTGTTTGAATGGACGCTGGGGGCCGCTTCGCGACCCAACGGGGATAAATCCCCTCGCCACAGGTTTTTTGCCCCTTTAGGATCGGTTACTTCTTCATGATTGATGAGAACAGGTCTGACTCCAGAAACCGCTGCAACCAGCCCTGTAAACGCTGATAGGGCGTCTGCCCGAACCACTCGCGATCGACATGTGCGAATTGCCGCACGAACGGCATCAGCGCCACATCCGCCAGACTCGGATGCTCGGCCAGCAAGTAGTCGCGTCCCTCCAGCAACTCATCGAGCCTGCGCAAAAACACCTCGCCCTCGGCGCGATAAAACGTCATCAGCTGCTCGGGGTATCGCTCGGCGTACTTGTAGTGATTCAGGTGCACCTTGAACACCTGATCGTTTTCTTCGATCAACCCGGCGATGAGTGGCTGCCCGACAGGGTCATCCTTGAGCAACCAATCCTGCGGATCGTTCTGCGCCAACGCCCAGTGCATGATCGCCAGGCTTTCATCGATCACCTGACCGTCAACGCTCAGCACCGGCACCGTGCCTTTGCTCGACAGCGCGAGCATGTCGGCAGGTTTTGCCTTCAGGCTGACCTCGACAATGTTCACCGCAACGCCGGAGTAGCGCAGGGCCATGCGCGCCCGCATCGCGTAGGGGCAGCGGCGGAAGGAATACAACGTATTCATTTCACCTCCAGCGTACTCAGGCCGTTGCCCTGACGGTGGACCTGAATCTGCACCGGAATCCGTTCATGCATTTCCTGCACGTGGGAAATCACTGCGACCTTGCGGCCTTGAGCCTGCAAGCCGTCGAGAGCGTCCATGGCCAGTTGCAGGGATTCCGGATCAAGGCTGCCGAAGCCTTCGTCGATGAACAGCGATTCGATTTTCAGCGTGCTCGATGCCATGGACGCCAAACCAAGCGCCAGGGCCAACGACACCAGGAACGTCTCGCCGCCGGACAACGAATGCACCGAACGCAGTTCATCACCCATCTCGGTGTCCATCACCAACAACCCGAGCATGCTACCGCCACGTTTAAGGCGATAGCGCCGCACCAATTGCCGCAACTGAACGTTGGCGTGATGCACCAGCAGGTCGAGGTTGTAGGCCTGGGCGATCTTGCGGAAGGTGTCGCCCGTGGCCGAACCGATCAGTGCATTCAAACGTGCCCAGCGCTGGTATTCGGTGTAGGCGTCGGCGATCTGCTGCGCGAGGGCCTGATTGGCGTTTTGCCGGCGCTGATCCTCGGCCTGTTCGGCGCGCAGTTCTGCGCAACGGTGTTCGCTGGCGGTGAACAGGTTTTGCAACTCGGCAAGTGCCGTCGCCAGTTGTTCGGCGTCGAGATTGCCGTTGTGCTGTGCTTGATGATTGAGCAGTCGTTGATCCCGCTCCCGCAGCAGCACGTTGGCTTGCTCAATGGCTTTTTCATTTTGCTGCAACTGTTGGCGCAGCTCGCTGACCTGTTGGTCGTCGACGCTCAGCAGAGCTTCCAGGCCGCCGTCATCCAGCTCCGGATGCAAGGCGCGCCAGTCGCCAATCTTGCCGCTCAGCTCGCGATCTTCGGTTTCCAGTGCTTGCGAGCGTTCTTGCTGGGCCTTGAGTTCGGCGCCCAGTTGCACCAGCCGCGTACGCACGGTTTGCAGTTCCTGATTGGCCGTCGCTTCGGCATTGCGCGCCTGTTCGACGGCTTGATCCAGTTGCTGCTGCCACTGCTCGGCGCTGGTGTGTTCGCCGAGCAATTGCGTGAGTTTTTGCTGGCAGGCCTGTTGCTGGTCGGCGAGGGTGGTGAACTGCTGGCGGGCCGTTTCCAACTGCTGGATGCGAGTGAGTTGGCGGTCCTGTTCTTTCTCCAGCGTCTGCTGCCGTTGTTGCTGTTCGCTGAGTTCATCGCGTTGCTGATCGAGATGTTCCAGGCGCTGGGCGATCTGCCGGTCCAGTTGCATGAAGGTCGCGGCCGGTTCGTTGCGCAACGCTTGCAGCGTATCGGTCGGGAGCAGGGTGCTGAACGCCGTCAACTCCTCGTCCAGACGCTGGCGATCACTGCTCAACTCACGTTGTTGGTTGGCCAGGTGCTGGGCCGCTTGCTGGCTCGCCGCTTCAGCGCTACGCAGTTGCTGTTGAAGGCGCGCAGCGTCTTGCTGCAGGGTGAGCAGGGCGGTTTGCCGTTGTTCGTCCTGAGTGATGCTTTGGTTCAACTGGTTGTTTTGCTGCGCCAGCCAGGCATCGCGTTTAAGCGCGTCCTGCGTTAGCAGCTGCGCAGACAACGGATGTGCTTCAAGGCTCGGTGCCAGGCTCTGCTGCTGAGTCGCTAGGTGTTCTTGCTGTTGCAGCAACTCCTTTTGCTGTGCAATCACGCCGCCCACTTCAGCGCGCAGGTCAGTGAGTTTTTCTTTCAGCAGGTCGACGGCTTTCTGGGCGTTGGCCTGTTCGCTTTCATCATGCCGACCCAGGCTTTGCAGCAGCGCTTCGGGCTGATGATAAGGATGGTCGGGGCTGCCACAGACCGGGCACGGTTGATCGTCCTGCAACTGCTCGCGCAGTTCTTCGACGCTGGCGCTACGGGCCAGGCGCTGGCGTTCCAGCAGTTGGCGGGTGACGGTCAGGGTCTGTTCGGCAACAACCAATTCGTTCTTGGCTTTCACACCGTCCTGGGTCAGACGCTCACGCGCTTGCTGAGCGATCAGCTGACGCTGCTGGAGTTCGGACGCGCGCTGGTCCAGTTCCTGCTGGCTGGCCCACAGGCGTGCCAGCGCTTCAAAGGCCCGCTGTTGCTTGCGGTTGTCTTGCAACAGACTCCCGAGAATCTGGATCTGCTCGGCGACCGCCTCCGGTTCGGCGCCGGCCTCCTTGTACAGCACTTCAAGGCTCTGGCGCTGGGTCGACAGATCCTCGGCAGCGATAGCGGCGCTTTGTTCCAGGGCGGCCAGTTCGGCCTGGCCCTTGTTCAGGCGATTGCCGATCAGCATCAGTTGTTGCAGGCGATCACGGTAGGCGTTCCAGGCATCGCTCAACGGCGCCAGATGCGTACTTTGCTCAAGCTCCCCGGCAATCCGCTGCAAACGTTCGGCGACCCGTTTCTGTTGGTCGAGCAAGCCTTGAATCGTGTTTTGCCCCTGAGTGCAGGCTAGCTCGGTCTGCTGCTTGAGGTCGGCACTGAGGCCGGCGTCTTTGACCAGCCGGCTGAGAGTGCTTTGCTCTTCAAAGGCCTGACGCAGCAGTGGAGCGCTGGTGGTGTGTTGGCTTTGGGCTTCGACGAGTGCGGTCTGCGCAGCGCTCAGGCTGTGTTCGAGTTGCGCCTGACGCTCATTCAGTTCGATTTGCTGTTGGGTGTGTCGCTGAATCTGCGCGGCCAGCGGTGTGAGCTGGGCAGTGAGTTCGGTCTTGCGGGCGAACTGGTGCCGTTGCGGGGCCAGTTGCTCCAGGCGAGTCAGCTTCAAACGTTCACCGGCCAAACTGTTCCAGTGCTGCTGGGCGGATTGCAGTTGCTCGGTGGCGTTCTTATGCTCGTCCTGCAACTGGCGCAGCTCCTTGAGCCAGGTGTGTTGCAGTTCTAATTGCTTGAGTTGCGCTTGCTGGGTCTTGAGTTGTTGCTGAGCCTCGTTGAAGCGTTCATCGAGCTCTGCCCGAGCTTCTGGCGACAATGGCGTCACGCCAGTGGCCTGGTCCTGCAACAGCTTGTGGGTTTCGCGAGCCTCTTTGGTTTTGTCGAAAGCCCGGCGACCGAGGCGCGTATACAACGCAGTGTCGGTGAGTTTTTCCAGCAGTTCGCTACGTTCGTTGTCGTTAGCCTTGAGGAAAGCACTGAATTCGCTCTGGGCCAGCAGCACCGCGCGGGTGAATTGCTCGAAGTTCAGGCCCAGTACGGATTCGAGCTGGATTTTGAATTCAACTTTCTGACTGGCCAGCAGTTGATCCAGATCGATGTCGCGCAAACTCTGACGGCTGGCTTGCAGCTTGCCGCCGGCCTTCTCGCGGGCGCGATTAGCCTCCCAGCGAGCGCGGTAGCGACGGCCATCGATGCCAACGAAATCGACTTCGGCATAACCTTCACCCGTGCCGCGACGCAGCAGCGTGCGGGGGTCGCCCGTGCTGATGTCGCCGTCGGCGTCAGGCGCTTTGGCAGACACCTGAGCATTGCTCAGCCGAGGCACAGCACCGAACAACGCCAGGCACAAGGCGTCGAGCAAGGTGCTTTTGCCGGCGCCGGTCGGCCCGGTAATCGCGAACAGACCGGCGCTGGCCAACGGTTCAGCGGTAAAGTCGATTTCAAAGGGCCCGGCCAGTGAGGCGAGGTTTTTCAGGCGGATCGCGAGGATCTTCATGCTTGTTCGCTCTCCATCTGCACGTCTTGCAACAGCTCGGCGAAGTCCTTGAGGGTTTGCTCGTCGACCTCGCTACCGTAGTTGTCCTGCCAGGCGCGGCTGAACAGTTCCTGAGGTGAGAGCTGGTCGAGTTCGATCAAGGTCGTGCCGTCATCCACGCCATCGCGGCTGCCGTTGCCGGCGTATTCAGCGGCGATTCGCACCAGACGCACGGCTTTGCCTTGCAGGGCGCTTTCCACTTGATAACGCAAGTCGGGTTGCGGCTCATCGAGACGCACCCGAACTTCCAGCCACGGCTGGCGCTGGGTATCGGCCAGCAGGTCGATGTTCGGCAAGTCGGCCAGTTGCAGCAGGATTTCCGCCAATGGCGCGGGACCGATGCGTTGCAGATTCACTGCACGGGGGATCAGTTTGGGGTCGACGCTGACCAGGGTTTCGCCCTCGAGTTTGATGTCGAGAATCTGGTGCTGATAGCCGATCTCGGAGAACGACAACGGAATCGGCGAACCGCTGTAGCGGATGCGCTCTTCACCATTGACCTTCTGCGGCTTGTGCAAGTGACCGAGGGCGACGTAACTGATGCTCGCCCCGAACAGGCTGGCGGGCAGCGCTTCGGCATTGCCGATAATCAGGCTGCGTTCGGAGTCTTCCGACACCGAGCCACCGGCCATGTGTGCATGACTGATGGCAATCAGTGCCTGGCCCCGCTTGCGTTTGGCATTGGCAGCTTCGATTAGCCATTCGTGAACCTGACCGATACCGCGCAGGTAGTTGTCGCCCAAGTGCGCGCCGGTCACTTCGGCAGGTCGCAAGAAAGGCAGCGCCAGGCACCAGGCGACGATTTTGCCTTTGGCGTCCGGCAATGGCAGCAGCAGGCGCTCGGCGTCGAGTTGACCGTCATCCAGCCACAGCACACGACCGAGGGCATGAGTGCGCAAACGCCGCATCAACGGCGCGGGCAGTTCGATCCGCGAACCGGAGTCATGGTTACCGGCGATCATCACGATGGTCAGCTTCGGCTGTTGTTCATGGGCGCTGACGATGAAATCGTAGAGACGCTCCTGGGCTTTGACCGGCGGGTTGACCGTGTCGAAGATATCGCCGGCGATCAGCAGCACATCAGGCTGGTCCAGCTTTAGCTGATGCAACAGCCATTCAAGGAAACAGCCGTGCTCGAAATCGCGTTCCTGGCCGTGCAGGTTCTGCCCAAGGTGCCAGTCGGAGGTGTGAAACAGACGCAAGGTGAACTCCGTAGGAAATAAGGTAATGGCCGCGTAGAAAATGAGGGCGGCGAAAGGGGAGAGAGTTTACTGGCAAACGATCGGGGATGCTGAAAGCCTTGAAGGATTGCCTGTCGATTATGTGGTGCAGCTTCAGTAGGGTAGAGGGCAGTCGAACGCTGTTGCGCAACATCAGGGAGTTTTAATGTTTAAGGAGGCGTCATGACCCAACGGTTACTTCAACTTGATCAAGTGTCGTTCAACCTGCCCGACGGGCGCGTTCTGTTCGATCACTTGAACCACACCTTCAGTACCAGGGCCACCGGCATCGTGGGCGCCAATGGCTGTGGCAAGTCCTTGCTTGGCCGGCTCCTGACGGGGGAGCAACTGCCCACAAGCGGCATCGTCCGTCGCGAAGGGCGGGTTTACGCCGTGGCGCAGTTACTGGAACCCGAGCGCTATCCCAGCGTTGCCGCGCTGGCCGGTGTCGCCCCTATTCTGGCGGCGCTGGATCGCATTACTCAGGGCAGCGTCGACGATGAGGATCATGCGCTGGCGGTCGATCAATGGGATTGCGCCACACGCCTTGAGGCGGAGCTGCAGCAGATCGGCCTGGGTCATTTGAATGCCGACGCGCGCACCGACGCACTCAGTGGTGGCGAACGGCAACAGGTGGCGTTGCTGGGGGCGTGGTTATCCAGAGCCGACTGGCTCATCCTGGACGAGCCCAGCAACCACCTGGATATTGATCAGCAACACAAGTTATCGCAGCAGATCGATCGCTGGCCCAACGGCCTGGTATTGATCAGCCACGACCGGGGCCTTCTGGAGCACGTGAACGAAATTGTCGAGCTTTCACCCTTGGGGCTGGCGGTTTATGGCGGCAACTACAGTCAGTATGCGGCGGCACGCGAGCAAGAACAGCAGTCGTTCCAGTCGGCATTGCAAGGGGAGCGGGCACAGGCCAAGCGCGAGCAACGTGAGATGGCCGTGCAGATGGAGCGTCAGCAACGGCGTAATGCGCGCGGCGACCGTCAGGCCCGTGACGGCAATCAGACCAAGCTGATCACCAACGCCCAGAAAGAACGCAGTGAAAACAGTCAGGGAAAACTGCGCCTCAATCAACAGGTGGCCCGGGAGCAGCAGCAACAACGGATCGCCGAGGCCCGTGCACGGTGCGCGCCAGACATTCAACGCATGATGTTGTCTCCGGAAAGCGTAGTGCCCAATGGCAAGCTGATTGTGCAGCTCAACGACGTCATTCTCCCGTTCGGTTACGCGGCGCCGGTCAATCTGACGCTGACGGGGCCTATGCGCATGGCAATCCTGGGCGCCAACGGTAGCGGCAAGTCGACCCTGTTGCGAATGATCGCCGGCCAACTGCCGGTGCGAGAAGGCGAACTCATCCGCAGTTGCCATGTTGGCTGGCTGGATCAACACGCCGGATTACAGTACCCCGAACGCACAGCGGTGCAATGGCTCTACGAGAGTAATCCGGAGTTGCCCGAAGCCGAGGCGCGAACCCGGTTGGCGCAGATGGGCATTGATGCGGATCGTGCGATGCTCAAGACCTGTCAGTTGAGTGGCGGCGAACGCCTGAAAATAGCACTGGCTGCGCAGTTATATGCACAGCGGCCACCGCAATTGCTATTGCTGGACGAACCGGACAACCATTTGGACTTGCCCAGTAAAATTGCGCTGGAGCAGATGCTCAATCAGTACCAAGGGGCATTGATTGTCGTCTCCCACGACAGCGCTTTTTTACAGGCCATTCACTTGGCCGCCGAGTTCCATCTCGACAGCTAGGGACCGTTACTTCGGATAAAGCGGCGGCAGGCCACTGTCGCCCACCAGGTCCTGAACCCGCTCGGCAATCGGGATCGTACGAATCGCCCGCCACAGATCTTCACCTTGCCAATGCTGGCCGGTTTCGCTGTAGAGCGCGCCGTTCAGGCCGTCGAGGGCGTCGGACAGCGGCACAAAACGCGCCGCCATATCGGCCAGGGTTTCCGGTTGTTGCCGGGCCCAGGCGTCGAGGGCCTGGCGGGTGGCGTGGGAGTCGTTGGCCTGACAGGCGCGCTTGAGATCGTCGAGCACGGTGCGCGGGCTCGGGCCGGTCTGCGCCGCGCGCAGGATCGCCGGTTGCCAGCGGGCGCGCCACCAGAGACCGAAGCCCAGCAGGGTGGTGCAGGCCAGGACCAGGGTGCTGAGCTTCCACCACCAGAGGGCTTCGTTGTCGGCCGCGGAAAAGACTTGTGGCATGCCGGCCGGGGTGTCGACCATCAGGCTCGGATTGTTCGCCACTGGCAGGGTTTGGGCCGGCAGGCTGCTGTGATCCAGGTGGTCCTCGAAGGTGTTCCACCAGACCACTTCAACCGCTGGCAACTCGATTGCGCCGCTGCGCGTTGGCACCAGGGCTTCACGGTCTTCGCGACTGCCGATCAGCCCGCGCTCGCTGTTCTGGTTGCCCAGCACCGGTTGATCCGGGTAGCGCCGCAAACCGTTGACGTCGGTGGCGGGCAGCGGCGGCAATTGCGAACTGGCCAGGCCTTCAGCCTTCACCGTCAGGCTGCGGGTCAACGAATCACCCACCTGTGCATGATCCGGTTCCGGGTTCCAGCTTTCGTTCAGGCTGAGGCTGCGGGCCGGCAGCCATGGCATGTCGGCCGGGTAGGTGATGGGTTTGGCCTTGACCGTCAGCAGAATCTCGGCGGAGCTGACCCGCATCAGTTTGCCGGATTTCGGTGCCTGCGCGGCGGCGTCCTTGGCGGGTTGTGCGTCCACGAGTGCAGCATTGAATATCTGCGGTGGAATGACCAACTCACCGCTGTGTTGCGGGTAGATCGCGTAGCGCATCTCGATCACGCCGTGGCGCAGGCCATTGATGTCTTTCTCGTAGGTGCGCGCCTCGCCCAGCTGCTCGATGCGCACATCGGGGATTTGCAAGGGGGGCAGGCTGCTGTCGTCGTACAGCGACACCGAATGGTAGATGCGCAAGGTCAGGATCGCCTGGGCTTGCACGTACACGCTGTTTTGATCGAGGCTGGCGTCGATGAACACCGGGGCCCGTTTGGTCGGGCTGTCCTGGGTTTCGGTCTCGACCACTTGCACGGTGATTGGCTGGCTCTGCACGTCACCCAGTTGCAGTGACGGAATCATCACGCTGCCATTCTGCCGAGGCAGCAGGGTGATGATCCAGCGGGTGGTCGCACGGTTGGCGCCGTTCAGGGTGGTCAACTGGTTGACCTGACGGGTGCCGCGCACTTCGAACAGCGGCTCCAGCGGTGTCAGATCAGGCTTGCCGAACTGCGTCACGTCGTTGGATTCCAGGGTCAGTTCAATCGTCTCGCCGCTGTTCAGGCGACTGCGATCCACACTGGCGACCAGCCCGGCTGCCTGTGCCTGAACAGTGCAGAACAACAGGGCGGGCAGCAGTGCGAGCAAGAAGGCGGTGAAGCGGGTCATCGAGTTTTTCCCTGATCCTGATGTTGTTGCTGTTCGTACCAGAATTTGCGCCTGAGCAATTCACCCGGGTCGTCCGGGATCTTGCGCAGCCATTGCTCCAGCGCCTGGCGCTGTTCACCATCGATGCTGTCGCTGGCCGGGCGCATCGGTGGTCGGGTGCTGTCTTCATCCCCCAGTTCGCTGCCCGGGACTTCATTGGTGCCGGTTTTCGGCGGCGTTGTGCGCGGTTGCTCGGAGTCCTTTGTGCCTTGTTCGCCGTCGGTTTTCGGTTCGCCCTTATCCGACGGTTGCGTGGCCGCGCCCGGCGGTGGTTCTTGCGTGGGGGGCTCGGTCTCGTTACCAGCGTTTTTGTCTGGAGCGACGGGCGGTGGAGTGTTTTTCTGCTTGAGCAG
Organism: Pseudomonas sp. LB3P25; assembly: GCF_054897985.1. Lineage (NCBI taxonomy): Bacteria > Pseudomonadati > Pseudomonadota > Gammaproteobacteria > Pseudomonadales > Pseudomonadaceae > Pseudomonas > Pseudomonas sp. LB3P25. The sequence goes on from NZ_CM142711.1 coordinate 3,276,861, forward strand.
ACTTTCCACCAGCGCCTTGTTGGTCAGGGCCGGGCGCAAATCCGGTTGGCGTTCCAGCGCCTGTTCGTAGGCGTCCAGCGCCGCTTCCAATTCACCGCTTTTGGCCAGGGCGTTGCCACGATTGTAGTGGGCGTGGGCGTCGCTGCCTTCGGCGAACCGCTGGGCGGCGCCGCTGTAGTCGCCGGCCTCGTAGAGCGCCACACCTTGCCATTGGCGATCTTCGAAATGCTGCGCAGCCTCGGCCGAGCGCTTCTGCTTCAGCAAGATCAGACCCTGTTGGTCGGGTCGCAGCCACAAATCGTTGAAGTCGAAGGCATAACTCGGTTGTGGCAGCAGCAAGAGCAATGGCAGACAGAACAACCAGCCGCGACGACCGGCGCAGGCCGCCAGCAGCAACAGTGGCAGCAACAGCCAGTAACCTTGATCGGCCCACGTGTCGAGGCGCAGGGTCTGGCCGTCGTTGCGCAGTGCGCGGGGGCCGTCGAGCAAACCGAGGGCGCGCAGGTCGGTATCGTCCAGGCGTGCGTGGCGATAGCGTCCGTCCAGGTCGTTGGCAAAGGTTTTCAGGCTTGGCTCGTCCAGATGTGGCACCAGAATCGCGCCCTGGTCGTCCTTCAGGAAACTGTCGTCCTCCTGGGTGATCGGCGCCCCTTCGGCAGTGCCGATGCCGAGCATCAGAAATTGTGTCGACTTACCGTCCAGAGCCTGCCTAATCCCTTGGCGTTCCTGTTCGGTCAAGGTTGAACCGATCAGCAGGACCCGCCCGTCGCCGAGGGCGCCCTGATCCAGCAGTGCAAGGGCCTTGGCCACCGCCAGATCGGCACGATGCCCCGTCTCGGGCATCAACGAAGGCTTGAGGGCAGCCAGCAGATTGCGGCTGGTCGACAGGTCATCCGACAGAGGCACCAGCGTGTGAGCGCTGCCGGCGTAGACGACGATCGCGGTCTGGGCATCGCTGCGGTTCTCCAGCAGGTCGAACAGCTTGCGCCGGGCCTGTTCCAGTCGGTTGGGTGGCACGTCGGTGGCGAGCATTTCCGGGGTCAGCTCAAGGATCACGACCAACGGATCGGCGGGTTTCTGGCTGGCTTGCTCGACACGTTCCCAGCTCGGCCCGAGCAACGCCAGAACGGTCAGCACCCAGGCACATCCCAGGATGATCCACGGCATTTTGCTGTCGCGACCGTTGCCACCACTGAGCAACGCTGCATGGAAGGCCGGTGGCAGAATCATCTGCCAGCGACCGGCGCGTTTCTGCCGATGCCAGAGCTGCCAGAGCAACCAGCCGAGCATTGGCAGCAACAGCAACCACCAGGGGCGGAACAAGTACGGCCAGAGTGCACTCATCGGCGCCTCCGCAGACGCAGGCGTTTAAGCCGCTGGCGCCAATCGGGCAGTTGCGTTTGCAAAAACAGATCCTTGGTAAACAGTCGCTGCAACGGGTTGTCAGGCCAGCGCTCGCGAACCACCAACAGCATGCTCAACAGCAACGCTATTGCCAAAGGCCAGTGGTACAACGCCTGAGCCGGGCGGGCCTGAGTCGGTTGCTGGGTCACCGGTTCCAGTTTGTCGAGGGTGTCCTTGATCGCTTGCAGTTCCTTGTCATCGTGGGCGCGAAAATACTGGCCGCCCGTGGCTTCGGCGATTGCCATCAAGGAGGGTTCATCGAGGTCGAGGCTCGGGTTGACCCCCAGGAAACCCAAAGTGCCGCTTTGCTCCGGATCGGCGCCGATACCGATCGGATAGATTTTCACGCCTTCATTAGCCGCCAGCCGCGCAGCCGTGAGCGGGTCGATTTGGCCACCGTTGTTGGCGCCGTCAGTGACCAGAATCAGTACGCGACTTTGTGCCGGGCGTTGGCGCAGGCGTTTGAGGGCCAGGCCGATGGCATCGCCGATGGCGGTGTTCTTGCCGGCGATGCCGATCCGCGCTTCGTCGAGCCACACGCGCACCGTGTGCCGGTCGAACGTCAGCGGTGCTTGCAGATACGCCTGGCTGCCGAACAGGATCAGGCCGACGCGATCGCCGTCGCGACTTTCAAGAAAGTCACCCAGCAAGTGCTGAACCAGTGTGAGTCGACTGACGTCTTCGTCCTGCCATTGCATGTCGGGGAAATCCATCGAACCGGACACGTCGACCGCCACCAGCAGATCGCGACCGCTGGCGGCGATGGGCAGTGGTTCGCCGAGCCATTGCGGGCGCGCCGCCGCGATCAGTAACAACAGCCACAGCAGAATGAACGGTGCCTGTTGGCGCCAGGCCGGCAGGTTGGCCCGGGCGCGGCGGCGGGCCAGGCCTTCGAGGTCGCCGAGGAAGCTGACTTTGAGCGCCGGCTCGCCACTGTCGGCGACAGGCAACACGATGCGCATCAGCCAGGGCAGCGGCAGCAGGGCAAAGATCCACGGCCAGGCGAACTCAAACATGTTTACGAATCCAGGTGTCGACCGCTTGTGTCAGGCCGGCAATGGCCTTGTCGTCGAGTTTGCATTCGGGTTTGTAGGCGCCTTCGACCAGCACCATCCAGCGGGTCAAGCCGGCGGCCGGGCAACGATTGTCGAGGAATGCCAGCCATTTGCGCCCATTGAGGGTATGGCTCTGGCTGTAGGGGTAGTGGTTGCGGCACAGGCGTTTGAGCAAACCGTTGAGTTGCTGCAACCAGGCGCCGGCCGGCGCGCCGTCGTAGGGTTTGGGCATCCGCGCCAGTTCGGCCAGCGCGGCAAGGCGCACCGGGTCCAGCGGTTGTTCGGCGCGCACGATCGGGCGCGTGTCTGGAAGAAAGCGCCTTGCCTTCCACAGACCGAAACCGATGAGCGGCAGTAGCAAGAGCAACAGCCACCACCCTGGTGCCGGTGGCCAGAATTCGATCGGTGGCGGGGAGATCAGTGGTTGCAGTTGCTCGAGGCTGCTCATCGGCCTTTCCCCGGTTTCTGCGGGTTCAGGTACTCGCGCAATTGTTCCACCATCTCGCTCTGGGTGCTCAAGGGCATCAGCAATACCCGCAGCTTCTGCGCCAGCAATTCCCAGCGAGCGATGCGCGCTTCGGCCTGGGCGCGATAGGTCTGGCGCAGCTCGAAATTCAGGGTGTCGAGTTCCAGTTGCGCACCGCGTTCGGCGAAGCGTAAAAGCCCGGCGGCGGGCAGGGCGTGATCCAGTGGATCGGACACCGGCAGCAGCAACAGATCGCAATGCCGCGACAACAGACTCAGCTGTTGTTCGGCGCCCTCGGTCAGGGTGCGTTCGTCGCAGATCACGATCACCAGACTGCCGGGACGCAGTACTTCCCGGGCTCGGCGCAGGGCAATGTTGAAGGCGTCCCGGTCCGGCTCGTTTTCCGTGTGCAGCGACTGATTGACCCGCACCAGACGGTTGAGCAACTGCAGCAGGCTCTGTTTGCTGCGTCGTGGCTTGATTTCATAGTGTTCGTTGTTGCCGAACACCAGTCCGCCGACCCGATCGTTATGACCCAGCGCGGCCCAGCCGATCAAGCTCGCGGCCTGGGCGGCGAGCACCGATTTGAACATCAGCCCCGAGCCGAAAAACAGCCGGCGACTTTGCTCGACCATGATGAAAATCGGCCGTTCGCGCTCTTCATGGAACAGCTTGGTGTGGGGTTCCTGGGTCCGTGCGGTGACGCGCCAGTCGATGCTTCGCACGTCATCGCCGGCCTGATAGACCCGTACCTGATCGAAGTCCACCCCGCGGCCGCGCAGTTTGGAGTGGTGCAGGCCGATCAGCGGGCTGCGCTGGCTCGGCGTGGAAAACAATTGCACTTCACGCACGCGATGGCGCATCTCGATCAGCTCGGCGAGGCTGACACGGATGCCCGGCTCGGGCGGCAGGAGGGCGTTCATCGGGGTCAAGCGACGGCTACGACGTCGAGAATCCGCTGGACCACCCGGTCCTGGTCGATGCCCGCGGCTTCGGCTTCAAAGGAAAGAATGATGCGGTGACGCAGCACATCGAACAGCACCGCCTGGATGTCTTCCGGGCTGACGAAGTCGCGACCGGCCAGCCAGGCGTGGGCCCGGGCGCAACGGTCGAGGGCAATCGAGCCGCGCGGGCTGGCGCCGTAGGCGATCCACTCGGCCATCTCCGGGTCGAACTTGGCCGGGGTGCGCGTGGCCATGACCAGTTGCACCAGGTATTCCTCCACGGCGTCGGCCATGTACAAACCGAGGATTTCCTTGCGCGCGGCAAAGATCGCCTGCTGACTGACCCGGCGCTCGGGCTTGGTTTCGCCGTGCAGGGCTTCGCCACGGGCCTGTTGCAGGATCCGACGTTCGACAGCGGCGTCCGGGAAGCCGATTTTCACGTGCATCAGGAAGCGGTCGAGCTGCGCTTCGGGCAGTGGATAGGTGCCTTCCTGCTCGATCGGGTTTTGCGTGGCCATCACCAGGAACAGCGGCGACAGCTCGTATGTGCTGCGCCCGACGCTGACCTGGCGTTCGCCCATAGCTTCGAGCAGGGCGGACTGAACCTTGGCCGGGGCGCGGTTGATTTCGTCCGCCAGCACCAGGTTGTGAAAGATCGGGCCTTGCTGGAACACGAAACTGCCGGTTTCCGGGCGATAGATTTCTGTACCGGTGATGTCGGCGGGCAGCAGGTCGGGGGTGAACTGGATGCGATGGAACTGAGCTTCGATGCCTTCGGCAAGTTCTTTGATGGCCTTGGTCTTGGCCAGGCCCGGAGCGCCCTCGACCAGCATGTGGCCGTCGGCGAGCAAGGCGATGAGCAAGCGCTCGATGAGTTTTTCCTGGCCGAGAATCTGCGTTGAAAGAAAGGTTCGCAGCGCTAGCAGCGCTTCACGATGTTCCATCGATGACTGTTCCTGGAAAGGGTGACCGAAGACGTTCGAATAACGCCAGGGCTGGGGGCGTTACTTTAATCTATCGCGGGGGGCGGCGACTAACGGCATTTTGTGCAAAGTGCGGGAAATGGTTGGGGAAATTGTTGGTGTTTTGTGAGGTTCCAAGGTCGATGGTGCTCTTTCGGGCCTCATCGCGAGCAGGCTCGCTCCCACAGGTGACCGAGTCGTTTGATTGAAATGCGATCAATGTGGGAGCGAGCCTGCTCGCGATGAGGCCGGTCAAGGCACCATCAAAGCTCGCTTATATAGGTGCCAGTCCCTTTGAGGATGTTCTGCAGAGTTTCCTCGACCTCAGCCAAATCGCTCGCATCAGTGCTGTGAATGATTTCCAGCGAATCATTACCATTGAGCGCATCAGCGTCAGTGGCGGCGATTTCGATCAGCAGGCGGGTAGGGCTGAGGGTGACTTTCACGCCGTCCAGCGTCGAGGGCTCGCCGTCGAGGGTGATGTCCAGCGCGTCCTCGTCCGGGTAGCGGGTCATCAGGAACATATCGCCCTGATCGCTGTGGCAGCAGAGCATGGCCATGTTGTCTTCTTCGTCATCGCACGGGTTGACGATCAAGAGGGCGGTGGTCATTTGCATGGGGAATTCCTGGCTCGACGAGCGTTGTGAAGACGAACAAAGGGCGATTCTGCCAGCAGACGGGAATTTCTGCTCGCCAGAGTGTCAGAGGATGTGTTGTGAACATCCGGGGTGTTGCTGGTCATTTCTGGTACGGATGTGCCGCAAAACCGGGCTTAAACCCCCCGTTTTGCCGTGCGGCTGCTAGTGTTGTCTGAGGCATATGCCGTGTATTACGTGCCGATGACCGAATATGTCGCAGCGCTGCAAGCACGGGGCTTGCCGCACTGGTTAAGCTGCGCAACGGATGAGCACCTGTAAAGACATTGCGCGGCACATGGCCCAGTCGTTTTTGCAGATGCCCATTCATGGAAGGTGAATGTGACCTGAGTGTCTCGTCCAGCTTCACCCACCTGTCATCCTGTTTCCTCTGCCCGAGAATCAGGAACAGGGTGACGGATTGCCCCGAAAGGGGTTTGCACGCGACGCTTCCATCAATAACAAGCCCAAGCGGAGTACCACAGATGGCGTTCTTCACCGCAGCCAGCAAAGCCGACTTCCAGCACCAACTGCAAGCGGCACTGGCCCAGCACATCAGTGAACAGGCACTGCCACAAGTGGCGCTGTTCGCGGAACAATTTTTCGGCATTATTTCCCTGGACGAGCTGACCCAGCGTCGGTTGTCGGACCTCGCCGGCTGCACCCTTTCTGCGTGGCGCCTGCTTGAGCGCTTCGATCACGCGCAACCGCAAGTGCGCGTCTACAACCCCGATTACGAACGCCACGGCTGGCAGTCGACCCACACCGCGGTCGAAGTGCTGCACCACGACCTGCCATTTCTGGTGGACTCGGTACGCACTGAGCTGAACCGTCGCGGCTACAGCATCCATACCCTGCAAACCACTGTGCTGAGCGTGCGTCGCGGCAGCAAGGGCGAGCTGCTGGAAATCCTGCCGAAAGGCACCCAGGGCGACGACGTGCTGCAAGAGTCGTTGATGTACCTGGAAATCGACCGTTGCGCCAACTCGGCCGAACTGAATGTCCTGAGCAAGGAACTGGAACAGGTTCTCGGTGAAGTCCGCGTTGCGGTCGCCGATTTCGAGCCGATGAAAGCCAAGGTCCAGGAAATCCTCACCGGCCTGGACAACAGCCAGTTCAAGGTTGATCCGGAAGAAAAAGCCGAAATCAAAAGCTTCCTGGAATGGCTGGTGGGCAACCACTTCACCTTCCTCGGTTATGAAGAGTTCGTGGTTCGCGATGAAGCCGATGGCGGCCACATCGTCTACGACCAGGACTCCTTCCTCGGCCTGACCAAATTGCTGCGCACCGGCCTGACCTACGATGACCTGCGCATCGAAGACTATGCCGTGAACTACCTGCGCGAACCGACCCTGCTGTCGTTCGCCAAGGCTGCGCACCCAAGCCGTGTGCACCGTCCGGCTTACCCTGATTACGTGTCGATCCGTGAAATCGACGCCGACGGCAACGTCATCAAGGAATGCCGTTTCATGGGCCTGTACACCTCGTCGGTGTATGGCGAGAGCGTACGGGTCATCCCGTACATCCGTCGCAAGGTCGAAGAAATCGAACGCCGTTCCGGCTTCCAGGCCAAGGCTCACTTGGGCAAGGAACTGGCGCAGGTGGTTGAAGTGCTGCCGCGCGACGACCTGTTCCAGACCCCGGTCGACGAACTGTTTGCCACCGTGATGTCGATCGTGCAGATCCAGGAACGCAACAAGATTCGCGTGTTCCTGCGCAAAGACCCGTATGGTCGTTTCTGCTACTGCCTGGCCTACGTGCCGCGCGACATCTACTCCACCGAAGTGCGCCAGAAGATCCAGCAAGTGCTGATGGATCGCCTGAAAGCCTCGGACTGCGAGTTCTGGACCTTCTTCTCCGAGTCCGTGCTGGCCCGCGTGCAACTGATTCTGCGTGTCGATCCGAAAAACCGTCTGGATATCGACCCGCAGCAGCTGGAAAACGAAGTGATCCAGGCTTGCCGCAGCTGGCAGGACGACTACTCGGCCCTGACCGTCGAAACCTTCGGCGAAGCCCACGGCACCAACGTGTTGGCCGACTTCCCGAAAGGCTTCCCGGCCGGTTACCGCGAGCGTTTCGCCGCGCATTCGGCTGTGGTCGACATGCAGCACCTGCTGAGCCTGAAAGAATCCAATCCGCTGGTGATGAGCTTCTATCAGCCACTGGGTCAGGTCTCCGGTCAGCGCGAGCTGCACTGCAAGCTGTATCACGCTGATACCCCGCTGGCGTTGTCCGATGTGCTGCCGATTCTGGAAAACCTCGGTCTGCGCGTGTTGGGTGAATTCCCGTATCGCCTGCGTCACAACAATGGCCGCGAGTTCTGGATTCACGATTTCGCGTTCACCGCCGCTGAAGGCCTGGAACTCGACATCCAGCAACTCAACGACACCTTGCAGGACGCGTTCGTCCACATCGTGCGTGGCGATGCCGAGAACGATGCGTTCAACCGTCTGGTGCTGACCGCCGGCCTGCCATGGCGCGATGTGGCGCTGCTGCGTGCCTACGCTCGTTACATGAAGCAGATTCGCCTGGGCTTCGACCTGGGTTACATCGCCAGCACCCTGAACAACCACACCGACATCGCTCGCGAGTTGACCCGGTTGTTCAAAACCCGTTTCTACCTGGCCCGCAAGCTCGGTACAGACGATCTGGAAGACAAGCAGCAACGTCTGGAGCACGCGATTCTGAGCGCACTGGACGACGTCCAGGTGTTGAACGAAGACCGCATCCTGCGTCGCTACCTGGACCTGATCAAGGCCACCCTGCGGACCAACTTCTACCAGACCGACGCGCACGGTCAGAACAAGTCCTACTTCAGCTTCAAGTTCAACCCGCACCAGATTCCAGAGTTGCCGAAGCCAGTACCGAAGTTCGAAATCTTCGTTTACTCGCCACGCGTCGAAGGCGTGCACCTGCGCTTCGGCAACGTTGCTCGCGGCGGTCTGCGCTGGTCTGACCGTGAAGAAGACTTCCGTACCGAAGTCCTGGGCCTGGTAAAAGCCCAGCAAGTGAAGAACTCGGTCATCGTGCCAGTGGGTGCGAAGGGTGGCTTCCTGCCGCGTCGCCTGCCACTGGGCGGTAGCCGTGACGAGATCGCGGCCGAGGGCATCGCTTGCTACCGCATCTTCATCTCGGGCCTGCTGGACATCACCGACAACCTGAAAGATGGCGCGCTGGTTCCGCCGGCCAACGTCGTGCGTCATGACGACGATGACCCGTACCTGGTCGTGGCAGCGGACAAGGGCACTGCAACCTTCTCCGACATTGCCAACGGTATCGCCATCGACTACGGCTTCTGGCTCGGCGATGCATTCGCATCGGGCGGCTCGGCCGGTTACGACCACAAGAAAATGGGCATCACCGCCAAGGGCGCGTGGGTTGGCGTTCAACGTCACTTCCGCGAACGCGGCATCAATGTTCAGGAAGACAACATCACAGTGGTCGGCGTCGGCGACATGGCCGGTGACGTGTTCGGTAACGGCTTGTTGATGTCCGACAAGCTGCAACTGGTCGCAGCGTTCAACCACCTGCACATCTTCATCGACCCGAACCCGGAGCCGGCCAACAGCTTCGCCGAGCGTCAGCGCCTGTTCGACCTGCCGCGTTCGGCCTGGTCGGATTACGACACCAGCATCATGTCCGAAGGCGGCGGGATCTTCTCCCGTAGCGCGAAAAGCATCGCGATTTCCCCGCAGATGAAAGAGCGCTTCGACATTCAGGCTGACAAGCTGACCCCGACCGAACTGCTCAATGCCTTGCTCAAGGCACCGGTGGATCTGTTGTGGAACGGCGGTATCGGTACTTACGTCAAAGCCAGCAGCGAAAGCCACGCCGATGTTGGCGACAAGGCCAACGATGCACTGCGCGTGAACGGCAACGAACTGCGCTGCAAAGTCGTGGGCGAGGGCGGTAACCTCGGTATGACCCAGCTGGGTCGTGTCGAATTCGGCCTCAATGGCGGCGGTTCCAACACCGACTTCATCGACAACGCCGGTGGTGTGGACTGCTCCGACCATGAAGTAAACATCAAGATCCTGCTGAACGAAGTGGTTCATGCCGGCGACATGACCGACAAGCAACGTAACCAGTTGCTGGCGAGCATGACCGACGAAGTCGGCAACCTGGTTTTGGGCAACAACTACAAGCAGACTCAGGCATTGTCCTTGGCGGCACGCCGTGCCTTCGTGCGGATTGCCGAATACAAGCGTCTGATGAACGATCTGGAAGGCCGCGGCAAGCTGGATCGCGCCATCGAGTTCCTGCCGTCTGAAGAAGCGATCAACGAACGCCTCGCGGAAGGCCATGGCCTGACCCGTGCCGAGCTGTCGGTGCTGATCTCCTACAGCAAGATCGACCTCAAGGAAGCACTGCTCAATTCCCAGGTGCCGGACGACGATTACCTGACGCGCGACATGGAAACCGCTTTCCCGCCGACCCTGGTGAGCAAGTTCTCCGACGCCATGCGCCGTCACCGTCTGAAGCGCGAAATCGTCAGCACCCAGATCGCCAACGATCTGGTCAACCACATGGGCATCACCTTCGTTCAAAGGCTCAAAGAGTCCACGGGCATGAGCCCGGCGAACGTGGCCGGTGCTTACGTGATCGTGCGTGACATCTTCCATCTCCCACACTGGTTCCGTCAGATCGAGGCCCTGGATTACCAGGTTTCCGCCGACGTGCAACTGGAGCTGATGGATGAGCTGATGCGTCTGGGCCGTCGCGCTACGCGCTGGTTCCTGCGTGCCCGTCGCAACGAACAGAACGCTGCCCGTGACGTCGCGCACTTCGGTCCGCATCTGAAAGAGTTGGGTCTCAAGCTCGACGAACTGCTGAGTGGCGAGATCCACGAAAACTGGCAGGCTCGCTATGAGGCGTATGTCGAAGCCGGTGTGCCGGAGTTGCTCGCACGCATGGTGGCTGGCACTTCGCACCTGTACACGCTGCTGCCGATCATCGAGGCCTCTGACGTGACTGGCCAGAACCCAGCAGACGTGGCGAAGGCTTACTTCGCTGTCGGCAGCGCGCTGGACATCACCTGGTACCTGCAACAGATCAGCGCTCTGCCGGTTGAAAACAACTGGCAGGCCCTGGCCCGTGAAGCGTTCCGCGATGACGTCGACTGGCAACAACGTGCGATCACCATCTCGGTCCTGCAACAGGGCAACGGCACCCAGGACGTGGAAACCCGTCTGGAGCTGTGGATGGAAGAGCACGAAGGCATGATCGAACGCTGGCGCGCCATGCTGGTAGAAATCCGTGCCGCCAGCGGCACTGATTACGCCATGTATGCGGTGGCCAACCGTGAGTTGCTGGATCTGGCGTTGAGCGGTCAAGCGGTAGTGCCTGTCACTGCCTCTACCATTGCCAGCGCGGAACTGGAGCCGGCTGCCTGATCAGGCGCTGAATGAAAAAGCCCCGTCTCGAGAGAGGCGGGGCTTTTTTTTGTCTGGACTGTCCCGTCCTGAATAAGGTTTACACCTTCTGATCTGCCGAGTCAGGAGGTGAAGTTAAGGTCCAGCACTTGATAGAAAGCATTTTGGGTATCGGCCACGTCCCAGACTGCCAGAAGCACGTGGTATCCACTTCGCACCGGCAGTGTCATTTTGTGTTGGTGAATGATTGGCGGGTACAACACCTCGTTTCCCGGGGCCCAATAGGGTTGAAAGGTGTTCAGGTAGGTCTGGATGGGCGCTTCTTCGAAGTGTTTCCTCGCCAGCGGCTCTTGAGCGTTCCAGTCCGGCTTGGTGAGGTAGTATTTCCAGCGGCGGGTTCTGTGGGTTTGCCTATATTCCCAAGTCAACGTGAATTCCTGGCCTGACACGACGTTGTGTTTTTTCCAGTGATTGCCGGTTTCGGCCGCATTCAGCAGGGCACGTTCATCACTGTATCCGCCACTGGCGATCATTCCGTCCGGGGGCGGTACGGCGCTGCGAACGTCTGCTGGAGCATCCGCATCCGGTAAGTCGCCTATCAGCGCAGGAAAGCCTTTTCCGCACTCTAATTCAACAAGTTGCCCCAGATTCAGCTTGCCTTCGTTATAGAGGAACTGAGCACGGGACTCCGGCGTGCTGATCCGACCATGCAACGGCTTGATGGTTTCAGTGCGGGAAATTTCCCTGACTGTCTCGGTAACTTTACCCAATTGATCTAACAGATCAGGGATTACGTTTTTTGAGGTCATCGCATTGATACTCCCTTCCATGAACAGTCCAAAGACAGAATGAGAGGTCAATGGCCATCTTTCCTGTCCGTCGATTGGGATTAGAGAGGAGCGTGTCAACCACTGTCTACTGTCAACGTTGACAGTAGACAGGCTAAGAAAGTTGAGCTTTGGGTGTTTGGTCGGTCCGGTGATCTATTGGATATTTGAGGCGGACTCGCTCGAAAGGGACAGCTTATCTGTCGGTCTGGTCAATAAATTACTGAGCGACTGGTCGAACTTCTGCAAGGTTTCACCCGCTGGCTCTGGTCGAAACCGGTGCCGGCGTTGGCCTGGTAATCTGTGTTTCTCCAGTGAAACAACTTGAGTCGGAAAGTTAAAGTTGCCGGGCGTCGGCAGTGACTCCAGACTAAACCTGTGCCTGCTGAATGAAATAGCCAATTTGTACGCTTATCAGATGGCCAATAGTTTTGTTTGGTTTAAAAGTTTGCGGTTAGTTGCGCTGGGAAATAAAAAGGCCCGAATAGGTGGTTCGGGCCTTTTTATTTATGGCTGTACGTTCGGCCATCAGTTTCTCAATGGGATCAATACTTTCTCGTCCGGGGACAACACCATAAACACCAACAGTTTGGCTGGCTTGGTCGCACTGGCATTTTTCGAGACCAGATGTTCCGAGCCGGCCGATTCATACCAATACTCGCCGGCCTTGTAGGTCTTCGGTTGCTCGCCTTTCACTTGAGAAACGATCGATCCAGAAATCACGTAGGCCATTGCCGTGCCTTCGTGTTTGTGGGCGATGGAGGATTGGCCCGGCTCGTAGTCGACTTCGATCATCAACGCCTTTTTGCCCGGGACGTTCTTCAGTACTTCGTCCTGCAGGATCGTGACTTTTTCCGAAGGGTCGTGGGCGAATGCCGAGGCTGAAACGGTCAAGGCCAGGGCGGCGAGAGGGGCAGCAAACAAACGGAGTGCTTTCATGGGTCATCACCTGCGTGGGTTAGTCGTCAGGGATTACGGTAGTCCGCCCATCGGGGCAAACAAACAGCCAATTTTCGTGAAGGCGAGGGGACCAATCATGCGCGTTGAAAAAACAAGATCGCCGCCTCCAGCCACTCCTGCAGGGGTACCCATTGCCCTGTAGGAGTGGCCGAAGGCGACGACCTAATTTTCTAAACGATAGGAAAACTGTTGAAGTCGACGCTATTGGCCAGGCGGCTGTCGATCAGGCCGATAAACCCTTGTACTTCAGGGCAGTTGAAATGCATTTGCATGGCCGCTTCCGATTGCCAGCGGGCGCTGACCGTCCAGCGGTTGTCGTCCTCGGGGCAGCGGTCGACCATATAGGATTCACAGCCCGGTTGTGCGCGCAGGGTGTCGACAATCTTTTGTAGTTGCTGACCCAGTTCGTCCGAGCGGCCGGCGGCGGCCTGCACCTTTACGGTATTGATCACTTCGTTGGACATTGCTCACACTCCTGAATCAGGCCGGACGAATCCTGCTCATTGAGGGATAACACTTATGCAGGATAGGCCTGCACCCCCGGACCACCAATAGCCAATCGCCGGATAAAAACGCAGACCAATCTGTCAGGCGACCTGCTGCAAAATGTCCCGCAGGCGGTCCAGGGCGATGTCGATGTCCAGGGTTTCAATGGCGCCAAAACCCAGGAAAAGCCCGGCCTGCGGCGCTTGCTGGTAGAAAAAGCTGTCGATGTCGTAGAGCCCGACTTCGACCTTTTTGGCCAATTCGATCACTAATGGAATATCGATAGGCACTTTGCACATAACCGCCATGTGGAACCCGGCGGTGGTCGGGACAGCTTCGAGCCACGGTGAAAGGTCGCCGGCCATGCGCGCGAGGATTCGTTCGCGGCGCCCGGCATAGATCGTATGGCAGCGCCGGATGTGCTTGAGCAGACAGCCTTCGGCGATGAACTTGGCCAGCGCCCATTGGGGCAGGGTGGAGGTGTGCAGATCGGTGAGCTGCTTGGCCCGAATGACCGCTTCGAGAATCGCCGGCGGCAGGATCGCATAACCCAGCCGCAACTCCGGCAGCAGGGTTTTCGAAAAGGTCCCGACGTAGGCGACGATGCCGCGTTCGTCCATGCTTTGCAGCGAATCGGTAGGCCGGCCTTCGTAGCGGAATTCGCTGTCGTAATCGTCCTCGATGATGATCGCGCCCAATTCATGGGCCCGCTCCAGCAGCGCCACCCGGCGTGCCTGGCTCATTGGCATGCCGAGCGGGAACTGGTGGGACGGCGTGACGTAAATCAGCCGGGTGCCAAGGGGGATCTTGTCCACCTCAATGCCTTCGGCATCCACCGGAACGCCAATCACCGTGGCACCGTGGGTGCCGAACAACAGGCGTGCGGGCGGATAACCGGGATCTTCCATGGCGACAATGCTGCCGGGGCGCGTGAGCACCCGGGAGATCAGGTCCAGCGCCTGTTGCGCGCCGTTGCACACCACCACGTCCTCATCCTGACAATTGACCCCGCGAGAAAATGCGATGTGCCGGGCGATCGCGTTGCGCAGCGCCGGCAGGCCTTCAGGCAGGCTGTAGAAGCCCTTGGACGCGGCGATCTGGCGCAAGGCGTGAGCGGTGCAGCGCCGCCAGTCATCCTGGGGAAACTGGCCCTTGCTGGTGGCGCCGCCGATGAAGTCGTAGCGCAACGAGCCTTCCAGTGTTGGATGGCGCAGGAACACCGGCAGGTTGCGCCAAGACTCGATGACCTCGGCACTGGCCAACTCCGAATGGCTCTGTTTACGGGTGATTTTCGCCGGTCGGGCGTTGACGTAGGTGCCTTTGCCGATGACCCCGGTGAGGAAGTTTTCGTAGGTCAGTTGTGTGTAGGTGTCGGAAATGGTCTTGCGCGAAATGCCCAGTTGTTCTGCCAGCAAACGACTGGGTGGGAGCTGCGTCCCGGCTGCCAGACGACCGGATTCGATGGCGCTGCGCAGTTGGTTGTACAACTGGCCTGCCAGGTCCTTGCGGCCGTTGATGACAACGTGAAGTTCCATACCGGCGAGGCTCCTGGGGCGATTGAGGCGCGTGTGCGTCGCGCCAGATTACCCGCATGAGTGCCTGCGCAGAAGTTGCGTGGGCGAAAAACTTCCGATTGGTCTGGTGCCTTGGTGGTCCACGGGTATTTCGCAAAATTGGATCTGTAACGCCTGCGTATCAGCGCCTACCTTGAGGGGCACACATCCGGTCCACGAGGTCACTCCATGAACGCCCGCCTGGATTACTACAGCGCATCGCCCAAAGCGATGAAAGCGATGATTGCCATGGAGGCCTTGACCAGCAACCTCAGCATCGAGCCGGCCTTGCTGCACTTGATCAAGATCCGTGCCTCGCAACTCAATGGCTGCGCTTTCTGCACCGACATGCACTCGGTGGATGCCCGGCGCCTGGGCGAGACCGACCGCCGTTTGTATTCGATCGTGGTCTGGCGCGACAGCGGCTTCTTCAACCCGCGAGAACGCGCGGCGCTGGCCTGGACCGAAGCCGTCACCTTGCTCTCTGAAAGCCATGTGCCGGACGAGGTCTACACGCAGGCCCGGGAGCAGTTCAGCGAAGGCGAGATGGTCGATCTGACCATCGCCGTCACCACTATCAACAGCTGGAATCGTCTGGCGGTGAGTTTTCGGCAAACCCCCGGCGGTTGATCCGGTTTTTTCCCGGTTGTCATACCAGATTCATGAACGGTCAGCAGGATGAAACGCTCAAGGACAGATCGACAGGGAGTCACCAATGTCATTCATGGAGCCCTCCGGGCGTCAGGGTGTGGCCGAGTACCGCCGGCCCGTAGAACACAGCAAATTCTCGTATTCACGAGTAGCCGGCATCGATCCGGTGCTGCTGCAGTCTTTCAGGGTCAGTGCCCGTTGTGGTTGTTTCATGCAGGCAGCCCGCAGTCTCAACATCAAGACAACACAGTTGCGCAAACAATTGGCGCAGCTTGAAGTGCAACTGCAGTGTTCGCTGTTCAGCCATTTGGATAATGGCGTTGCCCTCAGTCGTGACGGGGTGCAGCTGCAATCGCAGTTGTTTGCCCTGGCCCACGAGCGCGATTTGCCGGTGACCGAACAGCCGTTGATTCGCCTGGCCGTCGCCGAATCGATCCTGCATGACATTCTCGGTCGCGATCTGGTTGCCTTGTTGCGGCGCAACGCCAGCGTGCGTCTGGACATCATCACCCTGGACAGTGAACTCTCCCTGCAAGCGGTCAGTGCCGATGTGGTGCTGTGGCTGGCCGGCACCGATTCACCGCTGCCGGGCCCGAGTTTTGCTGTCAGCGAGCCCCGGTGCCTGGCGCGGCTCGACTACCTGCCCCACATCGCCAAACGGTATTCACGGGTCGCGTCGCGACCTGACAGTCTCGATGACCTGGCGGATTATCTGCTGGTGCAATGGCAGCATGACCGTCAGGTCGACAGTTTTCGCCCGTGGAATACCCTCGTGGACCAGCGCCTGGCCGGGGTGGTGCAGTTGCAATCCTATGAGCTGATGCTGGAGATGATCCGCTGCAGCGCCTGCATTGGCCTGCTGCCCGGATACATCAGCCGCTTCGACCGTGGCCTTATTGAATTGCCGGGGCTGTTCAGTCAACCGATGCAGCGCCAAGTGTGGATGGCGGTCAATGCCGAGTCCGAGGGGGCAGCGCAGGTGCAGATGATCGTTGAGCTGATCCAGAACACCTTCGAAGAGCGGCGGGAGTGGTTTGAACAACCTACGGCGGTATAGAGTGGGCGGCCATGTCTGTATCAAGGATGAATCACCCATGCCCGCCACTGACGCTGTCATTTCCCTCGAACGTTTCAACGAATCCCACATCGACGGCATTACCGCGCTCTACAACGACCCGGCCATTACCCGGCAGGTGCTGCAAATGCCGTTTCAGTCCGCGGAGGTCTGGCGCAAGCGCCTGGCGCCGGACAACGAGCGTGTGGTGCAGCTGGTGGCGCTGCATCAAGGGACGGTCATCGGCAATATTGGCCTGGAGCAGTTTTCACGGATCCGCCGCAGCCATGCCGGCAATCTCGGCATGGGCGTCGCGGTGGCCTGGCAGGGCAAGGGCGTTGGCTCGCAACTGCTGGCGGCAGCGCTGGACATCGCCGACAACTGGATGAACCTGCAACGGGTCGAGCTTTCGGTGTACGCCGACAATGAAGCCGCCATCGGGCTGTATCGCAAGTTCGGCTTCGACCCCGAAGGGCTGTTTCGCGACTACGCCGTGCGTGACGGCGTGCTGGTGGATGCCTTGAGCATGGCGCGCCTGCGTCGCACACCCAAGGCCGGTTGAGTCACTCGCCCAACGCGAACGCCACCGCCGCTTGAGCATGCAGTTCGGTGGTGTCGAGCAAGGGCAGGGCGCTGTGCTCGGGCTTGATCAGCAGGCCGATCTCCGTGCAGCCGAGGATGATCGCCTGGGCGCCGCGCTGGGTCAGTGATTCGATAACCTGCTGATAGACCTTGCGCGACGCCTCGCTGATCACCCCGACGCACAACTCGTCATAGATGATCCGGTGGACGGCCTGACGTTCATCGGCCTCCGGCACCAGCACGGTCAGTCCCATTGAAGTCAGGCGCTCTTTCAGAAAGTCCTGCTCCATGGTGAACGCTGTGCCGAGCAATCCAACCTTCAACGCACCCGTATCGACGGCAGCCTGACCAGCTGGATCGGCGATGTGCAGAAACGGAATACTGATCGCTGCCTGAATCTGCCCGGCTACCTTGTGCATGGTGTTGGTGCACAGCACCACGCAATCAGCGCCACCGGCCTCCAGCCTGCGCGCCGCGTCCACCAGAATCGCCGCGGCATCGTCCCAGCGCCCGGCGTGCTGGGCCTGTTCGACAGGGCCAAAGTCGACGCTGTACATGAGCAATTTCGCCGAACGCAACGGCCCGAGCCGGTCGCGCACCTGCTGGTTGATGAGACGGTAATACTCGGCGCTGGACTCCCAGCTCATGCCGCCGATAAGGCCGATGGTGCGCATTGCAATCTCCCGATGAAGTGGCCTGCTTGACGTGACAGGCGAGCACGAGAGTGTCGGTTTCTTTGGTGCTGTATACCAGTGGTTAATACTTATTTGTGCACCTGATCTGCCTCTATGTACTCAAAGTGCGCCCGACCCGTTACGGTAGTGGGAAGGGTGACTTTGATAATGGGTACGATGATGTGTGGATGGGTCCAGTTATAGAAGTCCCTTTGATTCCATTTTGCATCAGCAAGGGCTACTGCGGGGCTCCCGGCGATGTAAAAGAGCGCCATGATCGGCAGTCTGTTTTGCTGACCTGCGGGCCATGCAGCCAGTATCAAATCATTTTGCTCATTGAAGCCCCGTTGACCTAACTGTTGTTTCGCTCGGATGGATTGATAGAACGAGGCCGCCCCGAGGTTGTTCATGGCATCTCGAGTGTCGAAACTGCATTGGTGCAAACTTGGTTTTGCGATATTTGGAGTGTTCCAGTGTTTTATCCATAACTCAGCCGTGGTTATCCCAATTGACTGGCAACGACGGCTTTGAGTGGGGTAATCAGTACTGGGTCCACAACCGGGCGCTGAGCGGTACCAGGCCCAGCCATCGATTGGAAAGGCGCAGAGATATTCAATATGGAGCTTATCCGCAGGCTTATCGAAAATGGGGTAAAAAACATAGCCGTTACTATTGGTTTTTGGATCGCTCCAGGCCATTTCTCTGAAGTTCGAATCCGCTCTGAGATAAGAGAAATGAATGCCTCCGGTTCTTACTGAGGTGGGGCTGGGGTCCCAGACGTGGTAGCTGTTATCTTGGCGAGTGACTCTTAACGTGACACCGGAACACAAGAACGCGGGTGCTGAAGGCGTTCCGCAATCTTTTCGCGTGTCTTCGTACAAGGCTTGAAGCCTTGCTGCGACGGCTGAGCCTGCGGTAGTTGTGTAACTACCGATGACATCATCTTCAGGTGGCGTATTGGTGTGGCTACACCCCACCAGAATACCGAACCCAACAGCTGCAATCAGACTTTTGATGCAGGCCGGATGAAGGGGGGCGTTCATTGGGTCACCACCTGGTCTGCGGCGACGTATATAAAGGAGGCGGTGCCGGCCGCGCTGTCGGGAGGTGTGAGCCGAATGATCGGCACCACGATCTTAGGGTTGGTTGAATTATAGAAATCCCTTTGGTTGTACTGAGCATCGGCAAGGCCCGCGTTAGTTCCACCCGCAACAAAGAAGAACGCCATGATCGGGAGCGTGTTGGGGCGTCCTGCTGTCCAGGTCTTGATCAGTATTTCGTTATGCTCGCTGAATCCCTTCGCACCAAGCAACGCTTTCGCTCTGACGGATTGATAGAACGCGGGACCCGCCAGTGCATTGCGATCATCCTTGACGTCGAAACCACATGAGCGCTGGTTTGGAGTGCCACCGGGCAAATCCCATACGGCTTTCCATTGTTCAGCAGTGGTCACGCCGGCGTTATGGCAAATCTGGCTTTGAGCGGGATAAGAGGGATGGGCGACGCAGACCGCTGTTTCGTTTCGGGTCCAGGTCCACGCATCCATGGGGTACGAGCATAAATAGTCCAGATCGACTTTGTCGGCAGGTGCTTCAAAGATGGGATACAGGATAAAACCATTTCCGTAACCCCAGGCCAGTCGTCCGAAGTTTGTATCGGCTCTTAGATAAGAAAACGATACGCCGCCACTTTTTATTGATGTGGGGCTGGGGTCCCATACTTTATATTGGTTGTTCGGGTCCTTTACCGTAACTCTGAGTGTAACGCCCGAACAAAGAAATGCAGGCTGTGAGTCCGAATTATTGCAGTTGGCAAATTTTCTGCTGTAGAGAGTATTAAGTTGTGTTGCGATGGCAGGCCCCTTCAATATATTGGCGTTGTTAATTGCGCCAAGCTCATGGGTGAGGTTGGAAGCTGTCTGTGTGCAACCCATAACGGTTAGCGTGAAAAGTGCGAGTATTAACTTATTCATAATAAAATCCATTTTTTAAAACAGGTGTTGGCGATTGTTATTGAAAATAATGTTGGCTTTGTTGGAGTGAACGTTGCTGAAGTGAAAAGTCGATATAGATATTGGGTGAAACGTCAGGGTGCTTGCTCAGGCAGCGGCGTAACGTGGTTGCAACCGGCAGCCAGGGTTTTTTCGTAGCCGACGTCAGGTCTCCACGGTTCCAGGATCCATTGAGGTTTGTCGCGTGCAATGGCCAGGTGGCAAATCAATTGATGTCTCAAGCCATGGGTGTTTTTCCAATACCTGCTGTTTGAATAGTCACGCGTCAGCTCATCCCATAAAAAAGGCGTTTGTTCTGGCTGGGTCTCTCTGGCACAAGGTGTTGGGGTGATTGCAATAGACCATTCATAGTCTCGGCGAAACCATTCGGCTGTTTCGATGTACTTGGCGCAACGTTGTACGGTAATTACACTTTGTGTGGCTGTTGTACTGGCTGTTTCCTGCGTGGCATATGATAGTGAGTAGATACTGACTAGCATTCCTGCGCTCAACAGCAAGCAAGCTGAGTGGTTCATTGGTATTCCCTCTCATGAAATGCTGTGTAAGTTATGAGTCCAGTTCTAAAAGAAATAATTTGTCAAAGTTGAATGCGTAATATCCACGAAAACATCAAGCGTTCACCACTGTTTGAGCGAAGGATCGTGTAATTGATGTGCACGGGGAGTCCTGCACTTTCAGAGATCCATGAGGAATCTATGGGTAGGCGCATTTCGGAGGTGTTGGTGATGTCGAATTCGGCACCGTAACGTTTGTATTTACCGTGCCAGGCAATACGGACTTTGTAACCGGTGTTCATGCCGGTATAGCGGACGGTTGCCGTACGTTTGTCCGACGACAATAGGGGTTCGGGAAGATGAAAGCGTTGTGCAAGGACAGTGAGGTCCAGCGGGCGAGAGCGTTGAGGATCGGTATCGGGACGTTCAACGGTGTAATAAACCTGCGCCCCACTGCCGATGCAATCGATCACGTCTAACCGATCAACCTTAAAGACCAGGGTTTGCCCGGCTTGGCCGATCGTTTGAATCTCACTGCCATAGGTTATGTTTCGGCCGATCCAATACACCTTCACGGTGTGTCCGGGCAAGGAGCCGGTGTAGTCGACCTGCACTCTGGCGTAATCGGCGGAGTACATGTCGTTGAAGTCCAACACTGTACCGTTGCTTCCCAAGGCCTCCAGCACTTTGGGAGGCTTCAGGTCGAGTTGCGCCTCTCTGAGATGTACATCCACCTCAAGGGGCGCGGACTGGCCGGATGAATTGCCGAGCTGATCAATGATCCGAAACCAGAACGGGGTACGCGGGTTATCGCCCGTTTTTTCGAAAACCGGGGTGAAGAGTGTTTCGGTCACTACCGGGCTGCCTGGAACCGCCTCGGCAGGGGTTACCTTGTGATCGACATAGGTCGTACCAACGGTCAGCCGAATATCATCATGTGCGCGTCTATTGGGATAGTCGAACCCGACCACCACACCACGCTCCGCCTGGGCTTTATCCACGCCGTTGGTCTGCACATCGGCAGAGACCTGAACCTTGCGCGTCGAATGGCCGGGTTCTCCGGGTGCAAGGGTGTGGTAGAGAACTTTTAATTTCAGGGACTCTTCGGGCGTTGTCTGACCTACCCTCAATACCTGGTAGAAGATCTCGTTGACACCGTCTTGAAGAATGCCTTTGGGGATGTACAGTCGAACACGATCGTTTTCCTCGCCGGGTCCAATGGTTTTGCCCGTCACGGGGGTTGCTCTGCCGTCCACGTACAGATCAACGCGGTCGTCTACATCCATAACAACAGACTTGGACGCCGCATTGAGCCAAGGGTCGATAAGGCATAAGAGACCCTCAGGTTGTTCATCGAAGAGGGAAAGGGGGATGCCCCCATGTGGATTGGAATCATGAATGACTGGCGTTTTCCATCCCGGGATGATTACCGGATATAGGGTCAGAACATTGCTGTTGGTTTGGTTATCCATCACCTGTCTCCTTGAGCGTGACTCTCACCATCCCGGTTATTTCGGTGGCGGTTCTATCAAACACCTACTCAAGCGAGGTGGCTACTGTCACATCTGACAGGTAACGCCGCGTAAATTGTGTTTTTCGGTACCGTTTGTCGTAATTTCCGCTGCCGCTCATGCATCAGTCTCCGTTTTAATTGAACGGTCCTGTGCTCAATCTGCCATGCTCAAAAACCGCAGCACTGCTTCAACAAAGGAACACCGCAATGGACGACGTACAGCAACTGGGTGAGATGCTTCGCCATTACGCAGAAAGCGAAGCGCACAAGAAGCAACTGTTCGAGTCGCAATCGGCCGTGTGGGCGACGCGCATTGGTGAGCTGTTTGATCAGATCCAGCAATGGCTGGAACCGGTCCAGGCACCGAATCTGCTGGAGGTAAGCCGCGAGGCGTATGTCGCCTCGGGGCCGAGCGTTCCGGTCGAGACGTCGACCTTCAAGACCGAGAAGCTGTCCATTGTCATTGCCGGTAAACCGGTGGAGTTTGTGCCGGATGTGATGGGTGTCGGTGGTCAGATTTCACTCGCCGTGATGGGCCTGACGGCAGCGCGCTATGGCAGCATTTCGCTGGTGTGCCTGCCGCCGTCCAGTAGCTGGCAATGGCGCAAGACCAATGGGTTGAAAGACCCGGATACCTTTGCGTTCGATGCGAACTTTTTGGCGCAGCAGTTGCAGAGCCTGATTCCCCGCGAACGCAGCTGAATCCTCTGACCTGACACATAATCCTGTGGGAGCGAGCCTGCTCGCGAAAGCAGTCTTACATTCAACAATGATGCTGAATGTTATGGCCCCTTCGCCAGCAGGCTCGCTCCCACAATGGATTAGTGGAGCTGTCAGAGGTCGAGGTTGCCCCATCCCGGCTTCACCTCTTCCGGTGCCACCGCCTTCACAGTCTTGCCCGTCGCCAACTCCACCCGCCGCGCCACCTCAGGGTCATCGGCAAACGGAATCAGGCTCGCATCCTCCAGACTCTCTGCTGTCTGGTGCTTCAGGCAGTATTCAATCGCCAGCCAAAGCCCCACCACGCCCAAAACATTCAACACGACCTCAATCATCTCAAGCCCCTTGCCTCAGGCAATCTGCGCTTCGCGGTGGGCCATTTCGACGTCCGAAACCCGCACGGTGCGCCAGGTGTTGTACGCCATCAGCAACATGCCGCTGAGGAAGAACACCCCACCGGCGAAGCGCACCACGAACCCTGGATGGCTGGCCTGCAAGGCTTCAACGAACGAATAGGTCAGCGTGCCGTCGTCGTTGATCGCGCGCCACATCAGGCCCTGGGTGATGCCATTGACCCACATCGAGGCGATGTACAGCACCGTGCCGATGGTGGCGAGCCAGAAGTGCAGGTTGATCAGCGGCGTGCTGTACATCTGCTCGCGGCCGAAGACTTTCGGGATCATGTGGTACAGCGAACCGAAGGTAATCATCGCCACCCAACCCAAAGCGCCGGCGTGGACATGACCGATGGTCCAGTCGGTGTAGTGGGAGAGGGCGTTGACGGTTTTGATCGCCATCATCGGCCCTTCGAAGGTCGACATGCCGTAGAAGGCCAGGGACAGCACCAAAAAGCGCAGGATCGGGTCGGTGCGCAATTTATGCCAGGCACCCGACAGCGTCATCATGCCGTTGATCATCCCGCCCCAACTCGGTGCCAGGAGGATCAGCGACATCGCCATGCCCAGCGACTGCGCCCAGTCCGGCAGTGCGGTGTAATGCAAGTGGTGCGGGCCGGCCCAGATGTACAGGGTAATCAGCGCCCAGAAGTGCACGATCGACAGCCGATAGGAATACACCGGCCGCCCGACCTGTTTCGGCACGAAGTAATACATCATCCCGAGGAACCCGGTGGTCAGGAAGAACCCCACCGCGTTGTGCCCGTACCACCACTGCACCATGGCGTCGGTCGCTCCGGAATACACCGGATAGGACTTGAACCAGTCCACCGGAATCGCCAGGTGATTGACCATATGCAGCATCGCGATCACCACGATGAACGCGCCGAAGAACCAGTTGCCGACGTAGATGTGTTTGGTCTTGCGCTGCACCACGGTGGTGAAGAACACAATGGCGTAAGCGACCCAGACCACCGTCATCCATACCGCGCCAGAAAACTCGATCTCGGCGTATTCCTTGGTGGTGGTGTAGCCCAGCGGCAAGGTGATCAGCATCACCACGATCACCGATTGCCAACCCCAAAAAGTGAACGCGGCAAGCTTGTCCGAATACAGCCGCACCTGGCAGGTGCGCTGCACCGCGTAGTAACTGGCTGCGAATTGCGCGCTGCCGGCGAAGCCGAAAATCACCAGGCTGGTGTGCAGCGGGCGCAAGCGGCCGAAGGTGGTCCACGGCAGGTCGAGGTTCATCTGCGGCCACACCAGTTGCGAGGCGATCCACACCCCCATCGCCATCCCCACGACACCCCATACCACGGTTGCCACGACGAATTGGCGGACGACCTTGTAGTTATAGGCCTGTCCGATTGTTGCTGTGCTCATGGTCAAAGTTTCCACGGTTGCAAAGTCTTGCCAGGCCACCCGGACTGGCATGTCGTCCACTGTAGAAACCCTGCCGGAAACAAAACAGACTCAGAAAAACAGAGTTTATGCGGATCAGATAAAGCGAATGCCTGCGGTGATAAGCCGCAGTCTGATACGGTTTTTTAGCCTTCAGGTGAATCTGTAACGTGCTGCGCCGCAGGTCCATAGTCAACACCACAAGCACCGCCAATCCCCCGTAGCAGCTGCCGAGCCTGCGAGGCTGCGTTCGGCTGCGAAGCAGTCGTCAAACCACACGACTCGGTCTGTCAGGTGAACCGTGTGCACAGGGTTTACGACTGCTTCGCAGCCGAACGCAGCCTCGCAGGCTCGGCAGCTGCTACAGGGTATGTAGAGCGTGCGATCAATCCTGATGAGGTAGCCACATGTATCAGTACGATGACTATGACCGGGCCCTGGTCTTTGAGCGGGTCGCGCAGTTTCGCGATCAGGTCGAACGCTTCATGGCGGATGAGTTGAGCGAAGAAGAATTCCTGCCTTTGCGCCTACAGAACGGCCTGTACATGCAAAAACACGCCTACATGCTGCGCGTGGCGATCCCTTACGGCACATTAAGCGCGCCGCAAATGCGCACGCTGGCGAGCATCGCCCGGGATTACGATCGCGGTTACGGCCACTTCACCACCCGGCAGAACATGCAGTTCAACTGGATCGAACTGGCCCAGGTACCGGACATCCTCGAACGCCTGGCACAAGTGGAAATGCACGCGATCCAGACCTCCGGTAACTGCGTGCGCAACATCACCACCGAAGCCTTTGCCGGGGTGGCGGCGGATGAAATGATCGACCCGCGGCCGCTGGCGGAAATTCTCCGGCAGTGGTCGACCATCAACCCGGAATTCCTGTTCCTGCCGCGCAAGTTCAAAATCGCCATCTGCTCGGCGGAACAAGACCGGGCGGCGATCATGATGCATGACATCGGCCTCTATCTTTACCCGGGCACCGACGGGCAAATGCTGCTGCGGGTCATCGTCGGCGGTGGGTTGGGGCGCACGCCGATCCTTGGTTTACAGATTCGCGAGGGGTTGCCGTGGCAACACCTGCTGTCCTACGTCGAAGCGGTGCTGCGGGTCTACAACCGCCACGGTCGGCGCGACAACAAGTACAAGGCGCGGATCAAGATTCTGGTCAAGGCGCTGGGCATCGAAGCTTTCGCCAGGGAAGTGGAAGAGGAGTGGCAGTACCTCAAGGACGGCCCTGCGCAGTTGACCGACGTCGAGTATGAGCGCGTGGCCAGCGCCTTTGTGCCACCGGATTACCGCGCTCTGGCGGACACCGACCTCGATTTCGGCACACGCCTGTCCGAAAACCCGGCCTTCGCCCGCTGGGTGTCGCGCAACGTTCAGCCGCACAAAGTGCCGGGCTATGCCAGCGTGGTGCTGTCGACCAAACCGGGCATTGCCTCACCGCCGGGTGATGTCACGGCAGAGCAAATGGAGGCCGTTGCCGACTGGTCCGAGCAGTTCGGTTTTGGCGAAATTCGCATCGCCCATGAACAGAACATTGTGTTACCCGACGTGCCCAAGGCTGATCTCTACACGCTCTGGTGCCTGGCCTGCGAACAGGGCCTGGGCTGCGCCAACATCGGTTTGCTGACTGACATCATCGCCTGCCCCGGCGGTGACTTCTGCGCGCTGGCCAATGCCAAATCGATCCCCATCGCGCAAGCCATACAGGCACGCTTCGAAGACCTCGACTATCTGCATGATCTGGGCGACATCAGCCTGAACATCTCCGGCTGCATGAACGCCTGCGGCCACCACCACATCGGCAACATCGGCATTCTGGGGGTCGATAAGAACGGCAGCGAGTGGTACCAGATCACCCTCGGCGGTTCTCAGGGCAAGAACAGCGCATTGGGCAAAGTCATCGGCCCCTCCTTCAGCGCCGCCGAAGTGCCCGAGGTGATCGAGCGGATCATCGACACGTTCGTCAATTACCGCGAAAGCGAGGAAGTGTTCGTCGACACCTTGCAGCGCATCGGTCTGGAACCGTTCAAAGAGCAGGTCTATCCGAAGCTGCTGGAGGTATCGGCATGAACAATTTGCTGCGACTGGAGGAGGGTGTGGCGCGGATTGTCGCTGATGATCCCTGGACCCTGGTCAGGGATGTCAACGATGAATGGCCGGCGGGTGCAGTGATTCTGCCGTTGGCCCGTTGGCTTGAAGGTCCACCGCAAAAGGGGGTGTGGTTGGGGCCGGACGATGAGGTGGAAAGCCTCAAGCCGTGGTTTTCACACCTGCCGCTGATTGCCCTCGACTTTCCGAGTTTTCGTGACGGTCGCGGTTACAGCCAGGCGTACTTGCTGCGCACTCGATTGGGCTGGACGGGCGAGTTACGCGCGGTCGGCGACGTACTGCGCGATCAACTCAGCCACATGCGTCAATGCGGGTTCGACAGCTTTGCGGTGCGTGAGGACAAGTCCGCCGAAGATGCGCTCAAGGGGCTGGCCGGGATGAGTGTGCTGTATGGGCGTTCGGTGATTGAACCGCGGCCGTTGTTCAGGCGACGTTGAGGGTTTCGCTTGGGTCGATGATGGCATTTTGGTAGAGTCCGCGCCTCATAAGGGAGTCGTACAGAAAGGAGTCTGGTTTGAGTGTGGGCAAGAAGATTTTAGGGTTAACCGCGTTTCTGCTGATGTTGACCCTGTGGGGCGGTTACTTTTATGTGTTCCAGGAAAACCGCGGTGGGCAGTTGGGTGGTGCGTTCGACAGTTACGCCTGGTGCGGCACGCCACCGGCCGCCGATGCGCTGTCGCTGGGCAAGGATCAGCTGACCCTGCGCATCACCAACAACCTGCGTGGCGAGTTCCTGCTCAGCGGCGCGGTGATTGTTTCCGAGCGCACCTTCAATCGCTATGACCTGGGCCGTAACGAGCTGCGCCTGCGCCTGGAACCGCTGCAATGGTCCTACGGCGCCACGCCGATTCTCCTCGAACAGGTCAGGATCAAACCCCTGAGCCGTAACCTCGCCTCAGACAACAAAAGCGCCTACGCGGAGCTCGAGCCGCGACCGATTGACGTACAGGGGCGCGCCACCGAGTTTCCCTTCGACACCTACCGCTACGGCTACAAACCGGTGCTGTATTACCTCAAGGGCAATGAGCGCATCGACTTGCGCTTCCGTCACATCACCACGGTGATGGAGATGTCGAACACCTTTACGCCCATTCAGAAGTACAACCGGGGCGAGTACATCAACGAGAAAAATGCGTTGGTTCGCGAAGAAGACTACAAACCCTACGCCACCCATGAATGTGCGTTCAGCGTCGAGCGCAAAGGTTCGTTCAAGGTGATCGTCTTGCTATTGCTGCTGGTGATTTGCCTGCCGCTGATGCACGTGTTTTATCGCGATGAGCCGGGCATCGATTTTCTCGCCACGCTGGTGAGTATCGGGGCGATCCGGGTGTTTCTGGTGGGGCCGTTGAATGACTTCCAGTTGTACAACATCGACTTTCTGTTCGGCGCTGCGATATTGCTGGTGGGCACGGTGTCGTTGATCAAGGCGATGCGGGCGAATAGTCGGCGGGAGTTGGCGGCGAAGAGTGGTTCTTCGTGGTGATTCCACCGTCTATGTAGCAGGCGCCGAGCAGCGCGAGGCTGCGTTCGGTGCGGGCCGCGTTCGGACGCAGCCGTCGTGAAGTCAGGCGTACGGGTACATCTTGAATTGTTCGACCAGCGCCTTGCCCTTGGCCGGGTTCGGATCGAGGACGCGAAAGCCCACCAGCACGTTCATCGTTTCCGACTTGGCGAGGTAATACTTGCCGGCGTCGGCCGGTGGCTCGGGCCGGGCGGCAGTTCGATCACCAGCGGGCCGGTTTCATTCAGGTCGACGAAACCGAGAATATACGGCGTGGTGGCGTTGGCGGTGATCACGCCCAGTTTGTCTTCGTAACTGTTGAGCACCATCAGGTCGCCGCTGTGAGCGCCGAGCCTGTTACGAAACGCTTCCTGCTATTGCGCGTAGGACACCAGCGGCAAGGCCCACAGATAACTCTGGGTCGCCTGCTGGAAATCCAGCTCGGCGTAGAGCCCGGCAATGGATTCATGGGCCGGCAGTTCGCCTTCCATCGCGATCTTGCCGATCCGCGTATCCAGGTCCTGGGCGCCGACACCGCAACTGGCGAACATAGTCATCAGGCTGAAACCGGCTGCGCGAATTACGCTGTGCATATAAAAGTCCCTATGTGCTGAACTTGACGTTGATTCCGGCGAACTGCGTGAACTGCGGCCTGCCATTTTCCGGTGCCCAGTTCGTCCTGATCGGCGGTGGGGGCGGTGATCTGCGGACCGATGCCCAACTGCACACCGTCGGTCTTGAGCAAGAAGATATCGAAAAGGTTCAGATCGCCTTCACCGGTGCTACTGCGAAATCTCTTTCCTATCAAGCCTGTAGGACACGTCTGTTGAAACTAGCAGCTAACGCCGGGTTCGCCAGTCGAAGGGGGGGATTCTTTGGTTTTTTTTGCACACGCTTGTGTGAATTTGTGTGTACTAAAAAGTTAATGCGAAGCAGGGGGTTGAGATCGACGGACTGCTAGATGTGGCGAGGGGGCTTGTGCCCTCGCCACAATGATTGGACTTTTCAGCGTTTCTTCACCTGTGCGCGCAGCCGCTCTTCCTGCTCCCGCAATTCCGGTGTGAACTCGGCCCCGAAATCTTCGGCCTCGAACACTTGGCGAATCTCGATTTCGGCGTCGGTGCCTGGCATCGGGTTGGGGCAGCGTTTGACCCACTCGATCGCTTCCTGTTTCGACTTCACCTGCCATAGCCAGTAGCCGGCGATCAGCTCCTTGGTTTCGGCGAACGGGCCGTCGATCACCGTGCGCTGGTCACCCGAGAAGCGCACGCGAGCGCCTTTGCTGCTGGGCTGCAGGCCATCGCACTCGATGAGGATGCCGGCTTTGACCAGCTCCTCGTTGTAGTTGCCCATTGCAGTCATCAGTTCTTTGCTGGGCATCACACCGGCCTCGGAATCCTGGCTGGCTTTCACAATAATCATGAATCGCATGGTCTTATCTCCGCTGGATGTGAGTGACTCACTGGCTAGTCGAATGGCCGTCGCTTAAATCGACAACGCTGGCTGCCTTTCGTCATGAACACCGGGTTGAGGCCGGCGAGGGCGGTACGCTGTACACCGACCGCATCACTTACGCAGCCATTGGCGGCGCACCTTTGGAGTGGTTGCTGGTCAATGCGTACATGCGCCGAATCTTCGAGGCAAGGCACCGCAATATGCTGCGCTTGCTGACCCTGTAGGAGCGAGCGATGCGGCGATCCGACTTGCTCGCGAAGGGAGCACCTCGTTGCAACAGGCTGACCGCGTTATCGTTCTTCGCGGGCAAGGGCTAGGCGCCCCCCTGCTCCTACAAAGGATTTGGGTTGTATCCAATGTGTGCGACGAGACATCACAATTTGTATCTCGGCATAGGTCGTCGGGCCATTTCGTGGTTAACTTCGGCCTCTTCAAAATTCTCTACAACAACGTTCAGAAGGACTCCGTTCATGGCTCAAGTCACTCTTAAAGGCTCCCCGGTTCAAGTCAACGGCCAACTGCCACAAGCCGGTTCCAAGGCGCCAGCCTTTTCCCTGGTTGCCGGCAATCTGTCCGACGTGACCCTGGCGAGCTTCGCCGGCAAGCGCAAAGTGCTGAACATCTTCCCAAGCGTTGATACCCCGACCTGCGCGACTTCGGTTCGCAAGTTCAACGCCCAGGCCAACGATGTCGCCAACACTGTCGTGCTGTGCATCTCCGCTGACCTGCCGTTCGCTCAAGCTCGCTTCTGCGGCGCCGAAGGTCTGGAAAACGTACAAAACCTGTCGACCCTGCGCGGTGCCGAGTTCATCGAGAACTACGGCGTTGCCATCGCTGACGGCCCGCTCAAAGGCCTGACGGCCCGTGCCGTCGTGGTTCTGGACGAAAACGACAACGTTCTGCACAGCGAGCTGGTCAAGGAAATCGCTGAAGAACCGAACTACGAAGCAGCGCTCGCTGTTCTGAAGTAAGCGGTTTTTACATTTGTTAACGGCCTAGGGGGCGTTCTCACTGAATTTCCCCGCCGCGTTGTCGCCTTAAAGCGGGCCAGGCAAGGCGCAGGCCGCTGGTAATGGTTGTTCCCTTTCCAAGGCCTGCAACGCAGGCTGGCCCGCTTTAAGGCACAACCCAAAGGGCCGGGCCTGCTGTTGTGCAGGGCTGCGTTGCTCGAAGCTTATTTGGAATGACCAAACCACGCTTCTCGCGCCTTGCCCTGCACAACAGCAGACCCGGCGCGGCGGGGAAATTCAGTGAGAACGCCCCCTCTGTCCAGGCCGTTTTCATTTGTGCTTCAGTGTCTTAGATAAATTTCCTGTTACGTAAGCCAAAGGTAAATTGCCGGTAAAGCCGCTTTGCTTAATACCCGCCAGTGCTTATCGTTCAGCCTCCTGTAGAAGAAGCCCACGCGCCCAATGGTTGATCATTCCATGCAATCCTCCGTTTCCCGTAGTCCCCGTCGCTGGCTGTTTGGCCTGCTTGTCCTGTTGGTCATCGCTGGCCTGTGCTGGAAATTCTGGCCCGCCGGCACTGCCCAAAAAGAGGGCGCAGGGCAAAAAGCCGTTGCCGGGCATACCGGCAGGTCGGGGGGGATGCGTCCGGGTTTCGGCGGGGCGACCGGGCCCGTTCCAGTGCGTGTCGCGCCAGCGGTCAAGGGCGACTTCCCGCTGTACTACAAGGCGCTGGGCACCGTGACGGCGCTGAACACCATTAATGTGCGCAGCCGCGTCGGCGGTGAGCTGATGAAGATCTCCTTCGAAGAAGGGCAGATGGTCAAGGCGGGCGATCTGCTGGCTGAAATCGACCCGCGTCCTTACCAGAACGCCTTGCTTCAGGCCGAAGGCACGTTGCTGCAGAACCAGGCACAACTGAAAAACGCCCAGGTCGATGTGGAACGCTATCGCGGCCTGTATCGCGAAGACAGTATTGCCAAGCAGACCCTGGACACCGCCGAAGCGCTGGTGGGCCAGTATCAGGGCACCGTCAAAACCAATCAGGCGGCGGTCAACGACGCCAAGCTCAATCTGGAGTTCACCAAGGTCCGCGCCCCGATTGCCGGGCGTGTGGGCTTGCGTCAGCTGGATGTCGGCAACCTGGTGGCAGCCAACGACACCACCGCGCTGGTGATCATCACCCAGACCCAACCGATCAGCGTCGCCTTCACCTTGCCGGAAAACAGCCTGGAAACCGTGCTGGCCCGTTATCGCACCGGCGCCAAACTGACCGCCGAAGCCTGGGACCGTGGCGACACCAAGTTGCAGGCCACCGGCGTCTTGCAGAGCCTGGACAACCAGATCGACGTCACCACCGGCACCCTGAAATTCAAGGCGCGTTACGAGAACCGCGATCAGGCGCTGTTCCCGAATCAGTTCGTCAACGTCCACCTGCTGGCCGACACCCTCAAAGACGTGGTGCTCGCACCTTCGGCAGCGATTCAGTTCGGCACCAACGGCACGTTTGTCTATGCCTTGGAGGGCGACAAGAAAGTCGTGATTCGTCAGTTGAAAGTCGGCGCCAGTGACGGTGAAAACACTGTGATTACCGAAGGTCTCGCCCCTGGGGATCGCGTGGTCCTTGAAGGCACCGACCGCTTGAAGGAAGGTAGCGAAGTGGAAGTGGTCAACGACACCAAGGATGTACCGACCACCCCGACCGGGCACCTGCAAGGAAAATCGGCCGCCGCGGCGCCTGACACGACGACCACCGACAAGGCGAAAAAGGACGGCGCATGAACATCTCGCGGCTGTTCATCCTTCGCCCGGTCGCCACGACCCTGAGCATGCTGGCCATTATCCTGGCCGGCGTGATCGCCTATCGGCTGTTGCCAGTGTCGGCATTGCCTCAGGTCGATTACCCGACTATCCGCGTCATGACGCTGTATCCCGGCGCCAGCCCGGATGTCATGACCAGCGCCGTGACCGCGCCCCTTGAGCGTCAATTCGGGCAGATGCCCGGCCTGACCCAAATGGCGTCGACCAGTTCCGGCGGCGCTTCGGTGCTGACCCTGCGTTTCAGCCTCGACATCAACATGGACGTCGCCGAGCAGCAGGTGCAGGCGGCGATCAACGCCGCGACCAATTTGCTGCCCAAGGACCTGCCGGCGCCGCCGGTGTACAACAAGGTCAACCCGGCGGACACCCCGGTACTGACCCTGGCCATTACGTCCAAGACCATGCTGCTGCCCAAGCTCAATGATTTGGTCGACACGCGCATGGCGCAGAAAATTGCCCAGATCAGCGGCGTCGGCATGGTCAGCATTGCCGGCGGCCAGCGTCAGGCCGTTCGGATCAAGGTCAACCCCGAGGCGCTGGCGGCCAATGGCTTGAACCTGTCTGACGTACGCACCTTGATCGGCGCGTCCAACGTCAACCAGCCCAAGGGCAACTTCGACGGCCCGACCCGGGTGTCGATGCTCGATGCAAACGATCAACTGACCTCGCCCAAGGACTACGCCAACCTGATCCTCGCCTACGCCAACGGCGCGCCGTTGCGTTTGAAGGACGTGGCGGAGATCGTCGATGGCGCGGAAAACGAACGTCTGGCGGCGTGGGCCAATGAAAACCAGGCGGTGTTGTTGAACATCCAGCGCCAGCCTGGCGCCAACGTCATCGAAGTGGTCGACCGGATCAAAGCCCTGCTGCCGAGCATCACCGACAACCTGCCGGCCGGTCTCGAGGTCACCGTGCTGACCGACCGCACCCAGACCATCCGCGCCTCGGTCACCGACGTGCAACACGAATTGTTGATCGCCATTGCGCTGGTCGTGATGGTGACCTTCCTGTTCCTGCGTCGCGCCAGTGCCACGATCATCCCCTCAGTGGCCGTGCCACTGTCGCTGATCGGCACCTTCGGCGTGATGTACCTCGCGGGTTTCTCGGTCAACAACCTGACCCTGATGGCCCTGACCATCGCCACCGGTTTTGTGGTGGACGATGCGATCGTCATGCTGGAGAACATTTCCCGGTTTATCGAAGAGGGCGACAGCCCCCTGAATGCGGCGCTCAAGGGCGCCAAGCAGATCGGTTTCACGCTGATCTCCCTGACCTTGTCGCTGATCGCCGTACTGATTCCGTTGCTGTTCATGGCCGACGTGGTAGGGCGATTGTTCCGCGAATTTGCCATCACCCTGGCGGTAGCGATCCTGATTTCCCTTGTCGTCTCCCTGACCCTGACGCCAATGATGTGCGCGCGGTTGCTCAAGCGTGAACCCAAGGAAGAAGAGCAGGGCCGTTTCTACCGGGCCAGCGGCGCCACAATTGATTGGATGATCGCGGCTTACGGGCGCAAGTTAAAGTGGGTTCTCAAGCATCAACCGCTGACCCTGATGGTGGCCATCGGCACGCTGGCGTTGACCGTGTTCCTTTACATGGTGGTGCCCAAGGGCTTCTTCCCGGTGCAGGACACCGGGGTAATCCAGGGCATTTCCGAAGCGCCGCAGTCGATTTCCTTTGCCGCCATGAGCGAACGTCAGCAGGAACTGGCCAAAGTGATCCTGGCGGATCCGGCGGTGGAAAGCCTGTCGTCCTACATCGGTGTGGACGGTGACAACTCGACGCTCAACAGCGGTCGTCTGCTGATCAACCTCAAATCCCACAGCAACCGCGACCTGAGCGCCACCGAGGTGATCGCACGTCTGCAACCGGAACTGGACAAGCTCACCGGCATTCGCCTGTTCATGCAACCGGTGCAGGACCTGACCATCGAAGACCGCGTCAGCCGGACTCAATACCAGTTCAGCATGTCGTCGCCGGATTCCGAGCTGCTCAGTCTGTGGAGTGGTCGTCTGGTGGAAGCCCTGGCCCAACGGCCTGAGCTGACCGACGTCGCCAGCGATTTGCAGGACAAAGGTCTGCAGGTGTATCTGGTGATCGACCGCGATGCGGCGTCGCGGGTCGGTGTGTCGGTGTCGAACATCACCGATGCGCTGTACGACGCCTTCGGTCAGCGGCAGATTTCCACCATCTACACCCAGGCCAGCCAATACCGCGTGGTGCTGCAATCGCAGTCCGGCGAGAAGATCGGTCCGGAGGCGCTGAATCAGATTCACGTGAAAACCACCGACGGCGGGCAAGTGCGCCTGTCCAGCCTGGCGCACATCGAGGAGCGTCAGGCCCAACTGGCGATCACTCATATCGGTCAGTTCCCGGCAGTGATGATGTCGTTCAACCTCGCGCCCGGCGTAGCGCTGGGGCATGCGGTGGAGATCATCGACCAGGTGCAGAAGGACATCGGCATGCCGATCGGCGTGCAGACCCAGTTCCAGGGCGCGGCCGAAGCTTTCCAGGCCTCGCTGTCGAGCACCTTGCTGCTGATTCTGGCGGCGGTGGTCACCATGTACATCGTGCTTGGCGTGCTTTACGAGAGCTACATCCACCCGATCACCATTCTCTCGACCTTGCCCTCGGCAGCGGTCGGCGCCTTGTTGGCGTTGCTGTTGAGCGGCAATGACCTGGGCATGATCGCGATCATCGGCATCATTTTGTTGATCGGTATCGTGAAAAAGAACGCGATCATGATGATCGACTTCGCCCTCGACGCTGAACGCAATCAGGGCGTGGACCCGGAAACGGCGATCTATCAGGCGGCGCTGCTGCGTTTCCGGCCGATTTTGATGACCACACTGGCCGCGTTGTTCGGCGCGGTGCCGCTGATGCTGGCGACCGGTTCAGGCGCGGAACTGCGTCAACCGTTGGGTCTGGTGATGGTGGGTGGCTTGTTGGTGAGTCAAGTGCTGACGTTGTTCACCACGCCTGTGATCTATCTGTATTTCGACCGGTTGGGACGTCGTTTCGGCAAACCCGACGCCCAAGAGGTGGCGGTATGACGCCTCGCAAAGGCAAATCTGTCCCTGCAAGGCGCACCCTTTGTGGGAGCGAGCCTGCTCGCGAAAGCGGTGGGTCGGTGAGCATCTATGGTGAATGTGCAGGCCTCATCGCGAGCAGGCTCGCTCCCACAGGGGTGGATGTCGGGAGCTGCCGTCGATGAACCTGTCCGGACCATTCATCAAGCGCCCGGTCGCGACGATGTTGCTGAGCCTGGCGATCCTGCTGCTGGGCGGCGTGAGCTTCGGCCTGTTGCCGGTGGCGCCGTTGCCGCAGATGGACTTCCCGGTGATCGTGGTTCAGGCGAGTCTGCCCGGCGCGAGCCCGGAGGTCATGGCCTCGACCGTGGCCACGCCGCTTGAGCGTTCCTTCGGTACTATCGCCGGGGTCAACACCATGAGCAGCCGCTCCAGTCAGGGCTCGACCCGGGTGATTTTGCAGTTCGACCTGGACCGCGACATCAACGGCGCGGCGCGGGAAGTGCAGGCGGCGATCAACGCCTCGCGCAACCTGCTGCCGAGCGGGATGCGCAGCATGCCGACCTACAAGAAGGTCAACCCGTCCCAGGCGCCGATCATGGTGCTGTCGCTGACCTCCGACGTGCTGGAAAAGGGCCAGCTCTACGATTTGGCCTCGACGATTCTGTCTCAGAGCCTGTCTCAGGTGCAGGGCGTCGGCGAAGTGCAGATCGGCGGCAGTTCCTTGCCAGCGGTGCGCATCGAACTCGAACCGCAGGCGCTCAACCAGTACGGCGTGGCGCTGGACGATGTGCGCAACACCATCGCCAACGCCAACGTGCGCCGGCCCAAGGGGTCAGTCGAAGACAGTCAGCGGCTGTGGCAGGTTCAGGCCAACGATCAACTGGAGAAAGCCAAGGATTACGAGTCGCTGATCATTCACTACGCGGACGGCGCAGCCCTGCGCCTGAAGGACGTCGCCAAGGTCAGCGACGGCGTCGAAGACCGCTACAACAGCGGTTTTTTCAACAACGACGCGGCGGTACTGCTGGTGATCAACCGCCAGGCCGGCGCCAACATCATCGAGACGGTCAATGAAATCAAGGCTCAGCTGCCGGCGTTGCAGGCTGTGTTGCCGGCCAGCGTGAAGCTGAACCTGGCGATGGACCGTTCGCCGGTGATCAAGGCGACCTTGCACGAAGCGGAAATGACCCTGCTGATTGCCGTGGCGCTGGTGATTCTGGTGGTGTTCCTGTTCCTCGGTAACTTCCGCGCCTCGTTGATTCCGACCCTTGCGGTGCCTGTGTCCCTGGTCGGCACCTTTGCGGTCATGTACCTCTACGGATTCTCCCTGAACAATCTGTCGCTGATGGCGCTGATTCTGGCCACCGGGCTGGTGGTGGACGACGCCATTGTGGTGCTGGAGAACATTTCCCGGCACATCGACGAAGGCGTGCCGCCGATGAAGGCCGCGTACCTCGGGGCGCAGGAAGTCGGCTTCACCTTGCTGTCGATGAACGTCTCACTGGTGGCAGTGTTCCTGTCGATCCTGTTCATGGGCGGGATCGTCCAAAGCCTGTTTCGCGAGTTTTCCATCACGCTGGCGGCGGCCATCGTGGTGTCGCTGGTGGTCTCGCTGACGCTGACACCGATGCTCTGCGCCCGCTGGCTCAAACAGCATACGCCGGGTGAGGAAAATCGTTTGCAACGCTGGAGTCAGCGTGCCAACGAGTGGATGGTCGGCAAGTACGCGACAAGTCTTGACTGGGTGTTGCGTCACCGCCGGTTGACCTTGCTTAGTCTGATCGTGACAGTCGGCGTTAACATTGCACTGTATATCGTTGTTCCTAAAACATTTATGCCTCAGCAGGATACCGGCCAGCTGATCGGGTTCGTGCGCGGCGACGACGGGCTCTCATTCAGTGTGATGCAGCCGAAAATGGAAACCTTCCGCCGTGCCGTGCTCAAGGATGACGCGGTGCAAAGCGTCGCCGGCTTTATCGGCGGCACCAACGGCACCAACAACGCCTTCATGCTGGTGCGGCTGAAACCGATCAAGGAACGCAACATTTCTGCGCAAAAGGTCATTGAACGCCTGCGCAAGGAAATGCCCAAGGTCGCCGGTGCGCAGTTGATGCTGATGGCCGATCAGGATCTGCAGTTTGGTGGCGGTCGTGAACAGACCACGTCGCAATATTCCTACATCCTGCAAAGCGCCGACCTTGGCGAGTTGCGCGAGTGGTATCCGAAAGTGGTGACTGCGCTCAAGGCCTTGCCGGAGCTGACGGCGATTGATGCCCGTGAAGGGCGCGGCGCCCAACAGGTGACCCTGATCGTCGATCGTGATCAGGCCAAACGCCTGGGTGTCGACATGGACATGGTCACCGCGGTGCTGAACAACGCCTACAGCCAGCGGCAGATTTCGACGATTTACGACAGCCTTAACCAGTATCAGGTGGTCATGGAGGTCAATCCGAAATATGCCCAGGACCCGATTACCCTCAAACAGGTTCAGGTGATCACCGCTGACGGTGCGCGGATTCCGCTCTCGACCATCGCGCATTACGAAAACAGCCTGGAAGATGACCGCGTCAGCCACGAAGGCCAGTTCGCCTCCGAGAGCATTTCCTTCGACATGGCCGAAGGCGTAACGGTGGAGCAGGGCACGGCGGCCATCGAGCGGGCCATCGCCAAACTGGGTATGCCGGAAGACGTGATCGTGAAAATGGCTGGCACCGCCGACGCCTTCGCCGCGACCCAGAAGAGCCAGCCGTGGATGATTCTCGGCGCGCTGGTGGCGGTGTATCTGGTGCTCGGCGTGCTGTATGAAAGCTACATCCATCCCCTGACCATTCTCTCGACCTTGCCGTCGGCCGGGGTCGGCGCGTTGCTGTCGATCTATGCGTTGGGCGGTGAGTTCAGCCTGATCTCGTTGCTCGGGCTGTTCTTGTTGATCGGCGTGGTGAAGAAAAACGCCATTCTGATGATCGACCTGGCCTTGCAGCTGGAGCGACATCAGGGCATGGCGCCGCTGGAATCGATTCGTAGTGCTTGCTTGCAACGTCTGCGGCCCATTCTGATGACCACCCTGGCGGCGATCCTCGGCGCGTTGCCGTTGCTGCTGAGCCGCGCCGAAGGTGCGGAAATGCGTCAGCCGCTGGGCCTGACCATCATCGGCGGGCTGATCTTCAGCCAGGTGCTGACTCTTTACACCACCCCGGTGGTTTACCTCTATCTCGACAAACTGCGCCATCGCTTCAACCACTGGCGTGGGGTGCGTACTGATGCTGCTCTGGAAACTCCGCTATGACTGACCGTTCGTTTATCAATCTGGCTGCACCGCTGATCACGGCCCGGGGCTCGCGTTTGTTGAGCCTGGCGCTGTGCGTGGCGATGCTCAGCGCCTGCGCCATCGGCCCGGATTACCAGCGCCCGCAAGCGGCTGCGCCGGCGCAATACAAGGAAGCGGCAGGCTGGCGTCAGGCCAATCCCGGCGATTCTCTGGCCCGTGGCGCTTGGTGGGAGTTGTATGGCGATCAACAACTCAATGGCCTGATCGAAAAACTCAACAGTGCCAACCAGACCGTCGCGCAGTCCGAAGCCCAGTACCGTCAGGCCCAGGCTTTGGTGCGCAGTGCCCGTGGCGCGTTTTTTCCGACCGTGGACCTGACCGTCGGGAAAAACCGCTCCAGCCAGGGCACCGGCAGCAGCAGTTCGAGCCTGACCAGTTCCTCCAGCGGGATTCGCGACACTTACACCGCACAGGCCGGGGTCAGTTGGGAAGCCGACGTTTGGGGCAAACTGCGCCGAGGACTGGAAGCCGACACCGCCAATGCCGAGGCGAGTTTTGCCGATCTGGCGGCGATGCGCTTGAGTCAGCAGTCGGAACTGGTGCAGAACTATCTGCAACTGCGGGTGATCGACGAGCAGAAACGCCTGCTGGAAGCGACGGTCGAGGCCTATCAGCGCTCGCTGACAATGACTGAAAACCAGTACCGCGCCGGCGTCTCCGGCAAGGACGCGGTGGCTCAGGCCCAGACTCAGCTCAAAAGCACCCAGGCTGACCTGGTCGATTTGATCTGGCAG
Organism: Pseudomonas sp. LB3P25; assembly: GCF_054897985.1. Lineage (NCBI taxonomy): Bacteria > Pseudomonadati > Pseudomonadota > Gammaproteobacteria > Pseudomonadales > Pseudomonadaceae > Pseudomonas > Pseudomonas sp. LB3P25. The sequence goes on from NZ_CM142711.1 coordinate 3,315,958, forward strand.
CGCGCCCAATTCGAGAACGCCATTGCCGTACTGATCGGGTTACCGCCGGCCGAGTTCAGCCTGGCTGAAACCAAAAACATCCCTGCGTTGCCCGAGGTACCGCTGAGCCTGCCTTCGCAATTGCTCGAGCGCCGCCCGGACATCGCCTCCGCTGAACGCTCGGTGATGGCCGCCAATGCCAACATCGGCGTGGCCAAGGCGGCCTATTACCCGGACTTCACCCTGAGTCTGAACGGTGGCTATAGCAGCAGCACCTATGCCAACTGGATCAGCGTGCCGAACCGCTTCTGGTCGGTCGGTCCCCAATTGGCCATGACCTTGTTCGACGGCGGTCAGCGCTCCGCGGAAGTTGACCGCAGCGAAGCGGCCTACGACGAAACAGTGGCCAAGTACCGCCAGACTGTGCTCGATGGCTTCCGTGAAGTGGAAAACTACCTGGTGCAGCTCAAGGTTCTGGAAGACGAAGCGGGCGTGCGCCAGGAAGCACTGGACGCGGCGCGTGAGTCCTTGCGTCTGACCCAGAATCAGTACAAGGCCGGTTTGATCGCTTATCTGGGCGTGGTGGTCGTTCAGGCCACAGCGTTGAACAATGAACGCAGCATGCTGGATTTGTTGCAGAGCCGGTTGATTGCCAGCGTGCAATTGATCGCGGCATTGGGTGGCGGCTGGGATGGTCAGCTACAGGTGAGCGACAAAGAATAGCCACACATTCTCTGACGGCAAGTCGAGACTCCGTAGCAGCTGCCGAGCCTGCGAGGTGTGGTGAGGGGATTTATCGAAACGTCGCACCGCCCCGTTGGGCTGCGAAGCGGCCCCTTTTTTTTCAGCCGCACCGCGTCCAATGGATTACGACGGCTTCGCCGCCGAACGGGGATAAATCCCCTCGCCACGGCCTCGCAGGCTCGGCAGCTGCTACCGGAGGACGCGGTCCCTGCGAGGTGTCAAACAAGTGTTTCATCGGCTTGATGGCCCTTTGATAATTTTGTCAGTGCGTTCTTTTGCGCAATCAGTACAATCGCCCGATTTGCCCCCCGAGAATGGAAGCAGTACGGAGGGGCTGTCGCGAGTAGTCTCATGCTTATCGGTAGCTATTCCCCCACGCTGGTTATCATCTCGCTTTTTGTGGCGATTCTTGCCTCCTATACCGCGCTCGACCTGACCGAGCGCATCGCCACGGCCAAGGGTCGGGCCGTGCATCTATGGACGGCGGGCGGCGCATTTGCCATGGGGGTTGGCGTGTGGTCGATGCATTTCATCGGCATGCTCGCATTCAAACTGCCCATCGACCTCGGTTACGACGTCGGCATCACGTTGCTGTCACTGTTGATTGGCATCCTGTCCTGCGGCTTTGCCCTGTGGCTGGTCAGCCAGCCACAATTGCCAGCCTGGAAATTGGCATTCGGCGCGTTGGTCATGGGCACCGGGATCAGCGCCATGCACTACACCGGCATGGCCGCCATGCGTATGCAGCCGGGTATCGATTACGATCCGACGCTATTCGGCGCCTCGCTGCTGATCGCGGTAGTCGCCTCGGGCGCTGCGTTATGGATCGCTTTCCGCCTGCGCCAGCACACACCTTATGTCGGCCTGATCCGTGGCGGTGCGGCGGTGATCATGGGGTTCGCGATCGTCGGCATGCACTACACCGGCATGGCGGCAGCGCGTTTCCCGGATGGCAGCTTCTGTGGCGCGGCCGTCAGCGGCCTGAACGGCAAGGGCCTGGACAATCTGGTGCTGATCACCACCCTGGCAGTGTTGAGCCTTGCCTTGTTGACCTCGATCCTCGATGCGCGCCTTGAGGCCCGCACCGCTGGCCTTGCCCACTCATTGACCGAGGCCAACCGCGAACTGACCCAACTGGCGCTGCATGACACCCTGACCGGCCTGCCGAATCGCGTGTTGCTGGCTGACCGTATCGATCAGGCGATGTCGATGGTGCGCGAGCAAGGCGGTTGTTTCGCGTTGATGTTCATCGATCTGGACGGTTTCAAACCGGTCAACGATGCCTTCGGTCACCATATGGGCGATCTGTTGTTGCGTGAAGTCGGCCTGCGCCTGCGTGAGGATTTGCGCAGCCATGACACCCTGGCGCGGATCGGCGGTGATGAGTTCGTATTGCTGGTGCAACTCGGCGAGCAGAATGACGCATTGAGCCTGGCGGCCCGTCAGGTCGGGCTGATCGCGCGTTCGTTCCGGGTCGCCGAACATGACTTGCAGATTTCCGCCAGCGTCGGCATCGCGATTTATCCGGGCAACGGTGAAACCGCCGAGGAATTGCTGATGAACGCCGACGCGGCGATGTATCACGCCAAGGGCGCCGGCAAAAACGGCTATAGCTTCTTCGATGCCTCGATGAACAGCAACGCGCGCAAACAGCTGCAATTGCTGCAGGACTTGCGTATCGCTCTTGATCAGCAGCAATTCAGTCTCTATTACCAACCCAAGTTCGATGCCAACAATGGCCGGCCGGTCGGCGCCGAGGCGTTGCTGCGCTGGGTGCATCCGACCCAGGGCATGCTGCTGCCGGACAAGTTCATCGAACTGGCGGAAAAGACCGGGCTGATCATTCCGATTGGCGAGTGGGTGCTCAACGAAGCCTGCCGTCAGATGCGCGAGTGGTACGTGCTCGGGTACACCGACTGGCGCATCGCGGTGAACCTTTCAGCCTTGCAGTTCTGCCACGCGGGCCTGGTCCAGAGTGTCGCCAAAGCCTTGGCCACTCACCATTTGCCGGCCAATAGCCTGACCCTTGAGATCACTGAAACCACCGCCATGAGCGATGCCGATGCGAGCATGACGGTGCTTCAGGAGCTTTCGACAATGGGTGTCGATCTGTCGATCGATGACTTTGGCACCGGCTATTCGAGCTTGATGTACCTCAAGCGCTTGCCGGCCAATGAACTGAAGATCGACCGCGGCTTTGTCCGCGATCTGGAGCGCGACAGCGATGACGCCGCCATTGTTTCGGCCATCGTCGCCCTCGGCCAGGCGTTGGGGTTGCGGATCGTTGCCGAAGGGGTGGAAACCGACTCGCAGCAGGACTTCCTGACGCAACTCGGTTGTGATTCGCTCCAGGGCTATCTGCTTGGGCACCCGCTGCCGGCCGAGCGCTTCATGGTCGATATTCACCGCGCAGAGCAATTGGCGGTGGGCTGAAGACTTTTTATCTGTAGCAGCTGCCGAGCCCGCGAGGCCGTGGCGAGGGGATTTATCCCCGTTCGGCGGCGAAGCCGTCGTAATCCATTGGACGCGGTGTGGCTGGAAAAACAGGGGCCGCTTCGCAGCCCAACGGGGATAAATCCCCTCGCCACAGGCTACAAGAGCCCATGCAAAAGCCAGCGATGACGGTTATTCTTGCCCCCGACCGCTAACGCTTGGAATGGGGGAAATTTCGCATGGACAAAGTCATCGTCATCACCGGCGGCAGCCGCGGTATCGGCGCCGCCACAGCCCTGTTGGCCGCCGAACAAGGCTATCGGATCTGCATCAACTACCTGGCCGATGAATCGGCCGCGCAACAGGTGCTGGAGCAAGTCCGCGCCCTCGGCGCCCAAGCCATCGCGGTGCGCGCTGACGTCAGCATCGAAGACGAAGTGATCGCGCTGTTCCACCGCGTGGACACTGAGCTGGGCCGGGTCACGGCACTGGTGAACAACGCCGGCACCGTCGGGCATAAGTCCCGGATCGATGAAATATCCGAATTCCGTATTCTCAAAATCCTCAGAACCAACGTCCTGGCGCCGATCCTCTGCGCGAAACACGCGATCCTGCGCATGTCGCCCAAGCATGGCGGGCAGGGTGGCAGTATCGTTAACGTGTCCTCGGTGGCCTCACGCTTGGGCGCGCCCGGTGAATACGTCGACTACGCCGCCTCCAAAGGTGCGCTGGATACGTTCACCATCGGCCTGTCCAAAGAAGTGGCCGGCGAAGGCATCCGCGTCAACGCAGTGCGTCCTGGTTACATCTATACCGATTTCCACGCGTTAAGCGGCGACCCGGATCGGGTCAGCAAACTGGAATCGGCGATTCCCATGGCTCGGGGCGGGCGCCCGGATGAAGTGGCTGAGGCGATTGTATGGTTGTTGTCGGACAAGGCTTCTTATGCGACCGGGACATTTGTTGACCTCGGCGGCGGGCGATAAACCTTAGGATTTGTATCGCTGGATCTGGCTTCTTCGCGAGCAGGCTCGCTCCCACAGTTGATCGCATTTCCCTGTGGGAGCGAGCCTGCTCGCGAAGGCGGTAGAGCAGACGCCATCAAACCTTCAGAACGACCGCACAATCCGCCCCAACGTCTCCATCGCCTTCTCGGCAGTCTCATCCCAGGGGCTGCCGTAATTCAGCCGAATACAATTTCTGAACCGCTGGGTCGGTGAAAAGATCGGCCCGGGTGCAATGCTGATCCCTTGCGCCAATGCCATCTGAAACAACTTCAGCGAATCCATCTGCGGTGGCAGTTCCAGCCACAGGAAGTAGCCGCCGGCCGGTTGGCTGACGCGGGTTTGCGCCGGGAAGTAGCGCGCGATCGCGGCGAGCATGGCGCTTTGCTGTTCTTCCAGGGCGTACCGAAGTTTGCGCAGATGCCGGTCGTAGCCGCCGTGTTGCAGGTAATCGGCGATGGCCGCCTGGGCCGGCATCGACGCGCACAGCGACGTCATGAGTTTCAGCCGTTCGATCTTCTGCGCATAGCGCCCGGCGGCAACCCAACCGATGCGGTAGCCGGGGGCCAGGCTTTTGGCGAACGAACCGCAATGCATCACCAGCCCTTCGGTATCAAAAGCTTTGGCCGGTTTCGGCGCCTGTTGGCCGTAATACAGCTCTGCGTAGACATCGTCCTCGATCAACGGCACCTGATGCTTGCGCAATAACTCAACCAGTGCCTGTTTCTTCGCCTCGGGCATCGTCGCGCCCATCGGGTTCTGAAAACTGGTCATGCACCAGCACGCCTTGATCGGGTGCCGTTCCAGGGTTTGCGCGAGTACGCCAAGGTCGATGCCGTCGCGCGGGTGCACAGGAATTTCCACGGCTTTGAGCTTCAGCCGTTCCAGTATTTGCAGGCAGGCGTAGAACGCCGGGGCTTCGATAGCCACCAGATCGCCGGGCTCGGTGACCGCTTGCAGGCACAGGTTCAGCGCTTCCAGTGCGCCGTTGGTGATTAGCAGTTCTTCCATGGGCAGCATCAGCCCACCGACCATATAGCGCAGGGCGATTTGTCGACGCAGTTGCGGGTTACCTGGCGACATGTCGGTGACGACCATGCGTGGGTCCATCTCTCGGGCGGCGCTGGCCAGAGAGCGGGACAGGCGCTGCAGCGGGAACAGGGTCGGGCTGGGGAAGGCCGAGCCGAAGGGCACGGTGTTCGGGTCCTTGATCGAGTCGAGGACTGAGAACACCAGTTCGCTGACGTCGACCTCGGTGGACTCGTTGACCTGGCTGCTGATCACCGGCTCCGAGAACGGGCTCGGCGCGTGTGCGTTGACGAAGTAGCCGGAACGCGGGCGAGCGCGGATCAGGCCTCGGCGTTCGAGCAGGTAATAGGCCTGGAACACCGTGGATGGGCTGACCCCGTAAGTCTGGCTGGCGTAGCGCACGGAAGGGACGCGCTGGCCGGGGCCGAGAACGCCGGAGCGGATCAGTTCAGCGATGTCGTCGGCGAATTTTTCGTAGCGTTTCATCGGGGGGGGGGCCTTGTCGCCAGGTTGTAGTGTGGTGTGTCAGGGATATCGACCCCTCACCCTAACCCTCTCCCCAGAGGGGCGAGGGGACTGACCGAGGTGTCCAGCGAATTACGGCGACCTGAAACACCGAGTCGACTATGGATTCAAAGCAGATTTTTCAGGTCGCCGTAAACCTTGAATATCCCCCAATCAGTCCCCTCGCCCCTCTGGGGAGAGGGTTAGGGTGAGGGGTGGCTTCCAGATCATGCACAAAACTCAATCGCGCCTCTGACCGCTCGCCATCTTAAAGACTCAACGATTCATCGGCGCAACAAACCGGCTCTTCGCCATGCTATAAATCTGCGGCTCATCACCGTCGACAATCTTGAAGCTGATCGTCTGCGAACTGCTGCTCGGCCGTTCCGTGGTCATCGCCACCGACACCGGCACATCGACAATCTCACCGGGCGCCAGGCTCAGTTCGGTCTTGCCTTGCAACTGGAAGCCGTCGCCATCGACCAGGGTCAGACGGTAGTCCTGACGTCGCTGGGTCTTGTTGATGACTTTCAGGCTGTAGATGTTTTCGATCTGCCCCTGACTGTTCTCGCGGAACAGGCCACGGTCCTTGCTCACGTCCAGCGAGACCATCGGCCGCTCCACTAGCGCCAGGGCAAGCGCACCGATCATCACCAGCAGGACCGCGGTGTAGCCGATCAATCGCGGCCGCAGCAAATGGGTCTTGCCACCCTGCAATTGATGCTCCGAGGTATAGCTGATCAGCCCGCGGGCGTAGCCCATTTTGTCCATGATCGAATCACAGGCGTCGATACACGCAGCGCAACCGATGCATTCCATCTGCAAGCCGTCGCGGATGTCGATGCCGGTCGGGCAGACCTGCACGCACACCTGGCAGTCGATGCAATCACCGAGGCCGACTTCAGCCGGAGCCACGTCACGTTTGCGCGGGCCACGGTTTTCGCCGCGGGCCACGTCGTAGGAGATGGTCAGGGTGTCTTTGTCGAACATCACGCTCTGGAACCGCGCATATGGACACATGTGCATGCACACCGCTTCACGCAGCCAACCGGCGTTGATGTAAGTCGCGCCGGCAAAGAACATCACCCAGAACAGGCTGACGCCGCCCATCTGCAAGGTCAGCAGCTCTTCGGCCAGCGGCCGGATCGGGGTGAAGTAGCCGACAAAGGTCAGGCCGGTCAACAGGCTGATGGCCAGCCACAAGGTGTGCTTGGCCGAGCGGCGGATCAGTTTGTTCAGGCCCCAGGGCGCGGCTTGCAGCTTGATTCGCTGGTTGCGTTCGCCCTCGGTGATCTTCTCGCACCACATGAAGATCCAGGTCCAGGAACTCTGTGGGCAGGTGTAACCGCACCAGACCCGGCCGGCGAACACGGTGGTTGCAAACAGACCGAACGCAGCAATGATCAGCAACGCCGACAGCAGGATGAAATCCTGTGGCCAGAAGGTTGCACCGAAGATGTGGAATTTGCTTTCGGAGAGGTCCCAGAGCACCGCTTGGCGGTCGCCCCAGTTCAACCACACCGTGCCGAAAAACAGCAAAAACAGAAACCCCGCGCCGCTCAGGCGCAGGGTGCGGAATAAACCGGTGAAGCTGCGGGTGTGGATCAGGTTGTCGCTGGACTTGGCCTTCATCTTTGGACGCGAAGGCTCATAGCTCTGTACTAAAGGGGCACTTTCAACAATTCGGACGGGGATTCTATCGCTCATGGTCTTTCGCTCATCAGCCTCCATCAGGCCTGAGCACTATGAGCGGCGATCTGTTTGCATAACAGACTCACCTATTTCAATAAAAAGCGGATCAGATGGGCGTTGATTCGCTGCCTGCGACAAGTTGATGCACCCGCTTCAGCGGGACGCAGGCGCCTATATCAAGCGTCTGCGGGGGTTGTTGATCCGGGTCAGTCAAATTACCGAATCACTGTCGGTAGCCTTCAAATGCTTACGACCGTCGACTGCGCCTGCTACGGTCAATGCGTCGGCTTCTGCTTCGGTGATGTAGATGCGCTGGCCGTCGAGTTCCACCGCCGACATGGCTTTTTCCGAGTCGGTAATGATGGTGACGTCGGGGCACAGACGAATTTCTTCGCCGTTCTCGGTAATGAAGAAGCAGGTCTGGTTGTCGATGCGCACAGTCATGGAAGTGTCCTTTTTTCTGCGGGTTCTAACGTGTTAGGGCACAGCCGAGGATCATCGTTCTGTGCAACCGATTAATGGTCGACGCGGTCCATCCTGAAACGCCCCTTAACAAGGACAGCACGATGAACGCCTGGTGGCATGAGGTTTGGTGCCGCAAATGTCCGGTTCACAGGCCAATGCCATGAGTCGGGTGGTGCAGGGTGTGATCGCGGGGATCGGCTTTCTTGGCGCTGGGACTATTCTGAAAAACAACGAGGGCGACGAGGGACATGTCAAAGGCCTCACCACCGCCGCCGGGTTGTGGATGACCGCCGCCATTGGCGTCTCGGCCGGGTTGGGGCGAGAGGCGACGGCGGTGTTCAGTACGTTTTTGGCGCTGGCGATATTCAGTGTGATGCCAAGGATCGTGCGATTACTGGAGAGGGATCACACCCCGTAGGCGTAACGATCACCGGCGGCATCGTCTCTGGCGGGTCTTCCCGAGGTGGCGGTGTGGTGCCGGGCGGATCTTGCTCAGGCACAGGTTCAGGTTCGGTCGGCGGAATGGTCGGGCTGTCGATGTTTGGATCAGGCGTTTCGGCAGGGATCGGAATGCTCATGGATTTAGCCTCCAGTGGCACATGGCGTAAGTCGTGCTTAAGTGAGTTGACCACAGTGCAAAGGAATTGATTCACCCGAAGGCTCAGGCAAATCCTCGTGAACTTTACCGATGCCTGCCGCTCGGAACCTAAGAGAGTTCATTCCGGGGCGGACGATCCTGCGGGATGGCTATCCAGTTACAAACCACAGACACAAGAGCGTCCATGGGGCGTAAAGGAGAGATGCTCGATGACTGCTGAAAAACCCACAGAGCTGAACTACAACCCTCATATGCCGCTGTCGCAGGCTTTACTGCTACCGCGCATTGCAATCGAAAACACCGTGCCGACCCTCGATGGCGGGCAGTTTGCCGTCAAAGCCGTTGTGGGTCAGGACGTGGTGGTGACCAGCAAAGTGTTTGCCGACGGTCACGACAAGTTGGCCGTGCGAGTGCGCTGGCACGCCGAGGGTGACGAGACCTGGCAAAGCGAAGTCATGACTGACCTGGGCAATAACGGTTGGGAAGGGCAGTTCCGGGTCGCGCGCCAGGGCCGTTATGTATATTGCATCGAAGCCTGGATCGATCAGTTCGCCAGCTTCTGTTATGAGCTGGAGAAAAAACACGCCGCCCGGGTGCCGATCAGCCTGGAATTGCAGGAGGGGCGAACGCTGGTCCAGCAAGCCGGCGAACGTACGGAAGGGCAGCTGAGTGAGCAACTGGCGGCGCTGCACCATGACTTGTCGGGTCTGCTCGAAACCGAGCAGGTCGAGATGTTTCTGCACCCAAGTAGTGCCGAGTTGATGACGCAGGCCGATCATCGTGCTTATTTGAGCATCAGCCCTGAGTACCCGCTCGACGTCGAACGGGACTTGGCGCAGTTTGCCAGTTGGTATGAATTGTTTCCGCGCTCGATCACTGACGATCCGGCCCGTCATGGCACCTTCAACGATGTGCATTCGCGGCTGCCGATGATCCAGGACATGGGCTTCGATGTGCTGTACTTCCCGCCGATCCACCCAATCGGCCGCAGTTACCGCAAGGGCCCGAACAACTCCCTGACCGCCGGGCCGGACGATCCGGGCAGTCCGTATGCCATCGGCAGCGAAGAGGGCGGGCACGAAGCCATTCACGCCGAACTGGGCACCCGCGAGGACTTCCGTCGGCTTGTCGCGGCGGCTGCGGACCATGGACTGGAAATCGCCCTCGACTTCGCGATTCAGTGTTCCCAGGATCACCCATGGCTGACGCAGCATCCAGGTTGGTTCAACTGGCGCCCGGACGGCACGATCAAATACGCCGAGAACCCGCCGAAGAAATACCAGGACATCGTCAACGTCGATTTCTATGCCACCGATGCGATTCCGAGTCTGTGGGTCGAGTTGCGCGACGTCGTGGTGGGTTGGGTCGAGGAGGGCGTGAAGCTCTTTCGCGTCGACAACCCTCACACCAAACCGCTGCCGTTCTGGCAGTGGCTGATCGCTGATGTGCGGGCGCTGTACCCCGAGGTGATCTTCCTGGCCGAAGCCTTCACCACCCCGGCGATGATGGCGCGGTTGGGCAAGGTCGGTTACTCCCAGAGCTACAGCTACTTCACCTGGCGCAACAACAAGTCCGAACTGGCCACCTACTTCACCGAACTCAATGAGTCACCGTGGCGCGAATGCTTCCGGCCGAACTTCTTCGTTAACACACCGGATATCAACCCGGCGTTTTTGCATGAGTCGGGGCGCGCCGGTTTTCTGATCCGCGCGGCGCTGGCCACCATGGGCTCCGGTCTGTGGGGCATGTATTCAGGCTTCGAACTGTGCGAAGCAGCACCGGTGCCGGGCAAGGAGGAGTACCTCAATTCCGAAAAGTACGAAATTCGCCCACGGGACTTCAACGCGCCGGGCAACATCATTGCCGAGATCGCCCAGCTCAACCGCATCCGCCGGCAGAACCCGGCGCTGCAGACGCACCTGGGCTTGAAGGTCTACAACGCCTGGAACGACAACATTCTGTATTTCGGCAAACGCAGCGCGGATGGCAGCAATTTCATTCTAGTGGCGGTCAGCCTTGATCCGCATAACGTCCAGGAAGCGAATTTCGAATTGCCGCTGTGGGAAATGGGCTTGTCCGACGACGCCAGCACCCAGGGCGAAGACTTGATGAGCGGTCATCGCTGGACCTGGCACGGCAAATACCAGTTCATGCGGATCGACCCGGCGCATCAACCGTTCGGCATTTGGCGGATCACCACTTCTTGAATGCACCGCAAACCCTGTGGCGAGGGAGCTTTTGTGGCGAGGGGATTTATCCCCGTTGGGCTGCGAAGCGGCCCCCAGATAAACCAGACAACCCATTCCTCCCATCAGATTTGGATTCACAGTATTTACGACTGCTTCGCAGCCGAACGGGGATAAATCCCCTCGCCACAAAAGCCCAATTCCAAAGCTACTGGCTCTGTGGTGGCTATTTCGAATTCAACAGGAGTTTCAAATGGCGAAGAAACCCAAGGCAGCCACCTTTATCAAGGACCCGCTCTGGTACAAGGATGCGGTGATTTACCAGGTTCACGTTAAGTCTTTTTTCGACTCCAATAATGACGGGATCGGCGACTTTCCCGGCCTTATCGCCAAACTCGATTACATTGCCGATCTGGGCGTCAACACCATTTGGCTGTTGCCGTTCTATCCCTCGCCACGGCGTGATGACGGCTACGACATTGCCGAATACCGTGGCGTGCATTCCGACTACGGCACCATGGCCGACGCCAAGCGCTTCATCTCTGAAGCCCATAAACGTGGCCTGCGGGTGATTACCGAACTGGTCATCAACCACACCTCTGACCAGCACGCCTGGTTTCAGCGTGCGCGCAAGGCCAAGAAAGGCTCGGCGGCACGGGATTTTTACGTTTGGTCAGATGACGATCATAAGTACGACGGCACTCGCATCATCTTTCTCGACACCGAAAAATCCAACTGGACCTGGGATCCGGTGGCCGGCCAGTATTTCTGGCATCGCTTCTATTCCCACCAGCCAGACCTGAACTTCGATAACCCGCAAGTCATGAAAGCCGTGCTGTCGGTGATGCGCTACTGGCTGGACATGGGCATCGACGGCTTGCGGCTGGACGCGATTCCGTACCTGATCGAACGCGACGGCACCAACAACGAAAACCTGCCCGAGACCCACGACGTCCTCAAGCAAATCCGTGCCGAAATCGACGCCAATTACCCGGACCGCATGCTGCTGGCCGAAGCCAACCAATGGCCGGAAGACACGCAACTGTACTTCGGCGACACCGACGCCAAAGGCCTGAACGGCGACGAATGCCACATGGCATTCCACTTCCCGCTGATGCCGCGCATGTACATGGCGCTGGCCCAAGAAGACCGTTTCCCGATCACCGACATCCTGCGTCAGACCCCGGAGATCCCGGCCAATTGTCAGTGGGCGATTTTCCTGCGCAACCACGATGAACTGACCCTGGAAATGGTCACCGACAAGGAGCGCGATTACCTGTGGAATTACTACGCGGCCGACCGGCGGGCGCGGATCAATCTGGGCATTCGCCGCCGCTTGGCGCCGTTGATGGAGCGCGACCGTCGTCGTGTGGAGTTGCTCAACAGTTTGCTGCTGTCGATGCCCGGCACGCCGACCCTGTATTACGGCGACGAAATCGGCATGGGCGACAACATCTACCTCGGCGACCGTGATGGCGTGCGTACGCCGATGCAGTGGTCGATTGACCGTAACGGCGGTTTCTCCCGCGCCGACCCGGCCAGCTTGGTGCTGCCACCGATCATGGACCCGCAATACGGCTACCTGTCGGTCAACGTCGAAACCCAGGCCGGCGACCCGCATTCGCTGCTGAACTGGACCCGGCGCATGCTCGCCGTGCGCAAGCAGTCCAAGGCCTTCGGTCGCGGCACGCTGAAAATGCTCTCGCCGAGCAACCGGCGGATTCTGGCTTACACCCGGGAATTCACGGGGCCGGATGGCAAGTACGAAATCATTCTGTGTGTGGCCAACGTGTCGCGCAGTGCGCAAGCGGCGGAACTGGATCTGTCCGCGTACGCCGGCATGGTGCCGGTCGAGATGCTGGGCGGTAACGCCTTCCCGCCGATCGGCCAGCTTAATTTCCTGCTGACACTGGCGCCTTACGGTTTCTACTGGTTCGGCCTGGCGGCGGAAAACCAGATGCCAAGCTGGCACGTAGAACCGGCGCAAAGCCTGCCGGACTTCACCACGCTGGTGCTGAAAAAACAAATGGAAGAACTGCTCGAAGCGCCGTCCCGCGGCACGCTGGAGCAGGGCATCCTGCCGAACTGGCTGCAGAATCGCCGCTGGTTTGCCGGCAAGGACGCGGGCATCGAACAGGTCAACATCGCTTACGGCGTGCGCTTCGGCGATCCGCTGCACCCTGTGCTGTTGAGTGAAATCGACGTCACCAGCGGCGGCCAGACCAGTCGCTATCAGTTGCCGTTCGGTTTTATCTCCGAAGATCAGGTCGGTGCTGCGTTGCCTCAGCAACTGGCCTTGTCTCGGGTCCGACGCGTGCGTCAGGTCGGTTTGATCACCGACGCCTTCAGCCTCGACACCTTTGTGCATGCGGTTTTGCAGGGCATGCAAAGTAATACTGTATTGCCATCCAGTGCGGGCGATATCTGCTTTGAGCCGACGTGGGAACTGGCGAAACTCGGTCTGACCGGGGAGTCGGAAGTGCGTTACCTGTCTGCCGAACAGTCCAACAGTTCGGTAGTGATCGGCAACAGTCTGGTGCTGAAACTGATCCGCAAGGTCGCGTCTGGCGTGCACCCGGAACTGGAAATGAGCGCGTTCCTGACTCATGCCGGTTTCCGTAATATCTCGCCGCTGCTGGGTTCGGTGGTTCGCCGCGATCCGGCGGGCGAGGAAAGTCTGCTGATGATTGCCCAAGGCTATTTGAGCAATCAGGGCGACGCCTGGGAATGGACCCAGAACAACCTCGAACGGGCACTGCGCGATGAACTGGCTGACGCCATGTCCGAGCAGGAGCAACACTACAACGCCTTGGGCGAACTGAGAGACTTCGCCGGCATGCTCGGTCAGCGTCTGGGCGAAATGCATCAGGTGCTGGCGGCGCCGAGCGACAACCCGGACTTCGCCCCGCAGGTCACCACCCAGAAAGATGCCCTGGCCTGCGCCAAGGATGTGGCGGCGCAACTGGAGCACGCGCTGAAGTTGCTCAAGCAGCATCAAAGCGAATTGAACCCGGCGGACAAAGCGTTGGTCAGTCGTTTACTGGACGACAAAAAAGCCATCCTCAGCCATGTTCAGGAGCTGGGCAAAAAAGCCGTCGGTGGTCTGCGTATTCGCGTCCACGGCGACTTGCACCTGGGCCAGGTGCTGGTGATCAAGGGCGACGCCTACTTGATCGACTTTGAAGGCGAGCCGGCGCGGCCGCTGCATGAACGACGGGGCAAACACAGCCCGTACAAAGACGTCAGTGGCGTATTGCGTTCTTTTGACTACGCTGCGGCGATGGCGATCAATGTGCACAACGTCGATAACACGGCCGATGCCCACGCCGCTCGTCAACGTGTCGCCGATCGCTATTTAAATGAAGCAAGACAAGCATTTGTCGACGCTTATCGGCTGGCGGGAGCTAGTCTTGCTCATGCATGGCAAGATCCGGAAGGCGAGGACGCCGCATTGGCGTTGTTCGGCCTGGAGAAGGCAGCGTATGAAGTGGCCTATGAGGCAGAAAATCGCCCCACATGGTTGCCCGTGCCGTTGCACGGTTTGTATGGGTTATTAAGTGGGCTTAAACCCTTTTCCGATCTTGGTGGAGAGTAGTCATGAGTTTCTCGAACAAGGAACAGGGTCACGCTAAAGAAGCGTTGATGCCCAGATCGCGGGACATCGACGCATTGGTACGCGCCGAACATCACGACCCCTTTGCAATTCTCGGTCCCCACGGCGATGGTGCCGGCGGGCAATTCATTCGGGCCTATTTGCCGGACGCCTTGAGCGTGCAGGTACTGGCCAAGGACTCCGGGGAAGAGCTCGGCACCCTTGAGGCCACCCAGACGCCGGGCCTGTTCGTCGGGCACTTCGATCGGGCGCAGGCGTATCTGCTGCGAACCCGGTGGGCCGGCGGCGAACAAATTTCCGAGGACCCTTACAGCTTTGGTCCGTTGCTCGGCGAGATGGACTTGTACCTGTTCGCCGAAGGCAATCACCGCGATCTCAGCGCTTGCCTGGGCGCGCAGCTGAAAACGGTCGACGGTGTCGACGGCGTGCGGTTCGCTGTGTGGGCACCGAATGCCAAACGGGTGTCGGTGGTGGGTGACTTCAACAACTGGGACGGTCGCCGGCACCCGATGCGCCTGCGCCATCCCACCGGCGTATGGGAAATTTTCGTCCCGCGCATGCAAGCGGGGGAAACGTACAAATACGAAATCCTCGGCACCCACGGCATTCTGCCGCTCAAGGCCGACCCGATGGCGCTGGCCACTTCGCTGCCGCCCGATACCGCGTCAAAAGTCGCTTCGCCGCTGAACATCGATTGGCAGGACCACGACTGGATGCAATCCCGTGGTGACCGTCATCGGGTGAGTGCGCCGCTGTCGATCTACGAATTGCATGCCGGGTCCTGGCAATGTGAGTTGGACGATTTGGGCGAAGTTGCGCGCCTGTACACCTGGCATGAGTTGGCCGAGCGGCTGATTCCTTACGTGAAGGATCTGGGTTTTACCCACATCGAGCTGATGCCGATCATGGAACACCCGTTCGGTGGGTCCTGGGGCTATCAGCTGCTGTCGCAATTCGCCCCGAGCGCCCGCTACGGTACGCCGGATGATTTCGCCGCGTTCGTCAATGCCTGCCACCAGGCCGGCATCGGCGTGATCCTCGATTGGGTGCCGGCACATTTTCCGACCGATACCCACGGCCTGGCGCAGTTCGACGGCACCGCGCTGTACGAATACGGCAACCCGCAGGAAGGGTTCCATCAGGACTGGGACACGCTGATCTACAACCTGGGTCGCACCGAAGTGCACGGCTACATGCTGGCCTCGGCGTTGCACTGGCTCAAGCATTTCCACGTCGATGGCCTGCGGGTCGATGCCGTGGCTTCGATGCTGTACCGCGATTATTCGCGCAAGGCCGGCGAATGGGTGCCAAACCGCCACGGCGGTCGGGAAAACCTTGAAGCCATCGACTTCCTGCGCCATCTCAATGACGTGGTAGACCTCGAAGCTCCTGGCGCGCTGGTGATTGCCGAAGAGTCCACCGCATGGCCGGGGGTCAGCCAGGGCACGCAACAGGGCGGACTGGGCTTCGACTACAAATGGAACATGGGCTGGATGCACGATTCGCTGCATTACATCCAGCAGGACCCGGTGTACCGCGCTCATCACCATAACGAACTGAGTTTCGGCCTGGTGTATGCCTGGTCCGAGCGCTTTATCCTGCCGATCTCCCACGACGAAGTGGTTCACGGCAAGCACTCGCTGATCGACAAGATGCCCGGCGACCGCTGGCAGAAATTCGCCAACCTGCGCGCCTACCTCAGTTTCATGTGGGCGCATCCGGGCAAGAAGCTGTTGTTCATGGGCTGCGAGTTTGGTCAGTGGCGTGAGTGGAACCACGATCAGCAACTCGACTGGTACTTGCTGCAGTACTCGGAACACAAAGGTGTGCAGAAACTCGTCGGCGATCTAAATCGGCTGTATCGCGAAGAGCCGGCGCTGCATGATCAGGACGACGCGCCGCAAGGCTTCCAGTGGTTGATTGGTGATGATGCAATCAACAGCGTTTACGCCTTCATGCGCTGGAGCAGGGATGGGCGGCCGGTGTTGGTTGTGGCCAACTTCACGCCGGTGCCGCGCGAGGGTTATCGCATTGGCGTACCGTTTGCCGGGCGTTGGACCGAGGTGATCAACAGCGATGCTGCTACTTACGCCGGTTCGAACTATGGCAACAGCGGCGGGGTGTTTACCGAGGAAGAGCCGAGCCATGGGCAGCCCCTCTCGTTGGTATTGAACCTGCCGCCGCTGGCGGTGTTGATGCTGCGTCCGGAGGGTTGATCCGAAAGGACTTTTGATCGTTCCCATGCTCTGGGAACGATCAAAGCCGGGTCAGGCGTGATTCTGTAGGCGCTGGCGAAGCCTGCGATCTTTTAACTTTAATTACAGCGGCGCCGGTTGAATGATCTCGACCCAATAAGCATCCGGGTCTTTGATGAACGCCAGGCTCTTCATGCGGCCATCATTCAGACGTTTCTGGAAATCGCAGCCCAGCGCTTCGAAGCGCTCGCAGGCTGCACGGATGTCCGGTACCGAGATGCAGATGTGGCCAAAACCGCGCGGGTCGGTGTTGCCGTTGTGGTAAGCGAAATCTGCGTCGTCCTCGGTGCCGTGGTTGTGGGTCAGTTCGAGAATGCCGGGGATCGACTTCATCCATTCAGTGCGCGCAGCGGCGTCAGCCGGGATCTGGTTTTTATCGACCAGCGCCAGGAAGTACAGACTGAACTCGGCTTCCGGGAAGTCGCGTTTTTCTACCAGCGAGAAACCCAAAATGCGCGTGTAGAAATCCAGGGACTTGGTGATGTCCTTGACCCGCAGCATGGTGTGGTTGAAGACGAATTTCTGAGTGGCGGTGTCAGGCTGGGCAGTCACGACCGGGAAGGTGTTCAATTCGTGCAGGCTCATGGGCCCTCCGGAAAATAAGTGGGGCTAACGAATGGCGACAATAATACGCAAGGGCTCAGACATCACCAAACCCAATGCGTCGGCTATTGCCTGACAGACGGGCGAGGCTCAGACTTTACGGTTCAATCCGTGAGTGTTCATTGCAATGATTCGTTTCTGTAAATCGATGTTCGTCCTGATCTGCGTGCTTTCAGGTGTTAACAGCGCGCACGCAGACGCGCCAGTCATGACCTGGCCTGACGGCTGGGAAGTCGAAGCCGTCCCGCAAGGTGACGCCAACACCCACGTTTCCCGCCAGCGTGCAGTGAAAAACGATCAGGGCGGCACGCCGGTGATGGTGATGGAGTTGACCATGACTCAGGTGGAAAGCGGTCATCAGGTGAATCTTCAGGGCGTGTTACTGGAGATGCGCAAGTCGGTGCAGAAGGACTTTTTTCAAGGCGGTTATCAAAGTGTCTGCAACAAGATTCACCCGACGACCTTGAGCCGCTTATCAGCGCTGGAAACAACCTGCACGATCACACAGAACGGAAGGCATGTGCTCTCTCAAACATTGGTTGCCGCCGTGGATGCCGATAAGGCCTATGTTCTTTCCTACGCGGGGCAGGCTGAGGTTTATAAGGCAAGTCAGGATGAAATAGAGGCGGCCCGTAACAGCTTGAAACTTTAGTTAAAGATTTCAATGGCTGCCGGTTTGAGCGCATTCTGAAATTTTTAGATACCCAAAGGGATTAAGCACAAAGTTATTCAATAAGTAGCGAGTTGATCGACGCCAATGGTTGCATTTAGAAGGCGTCCATGAAAAAGCCCTGCATTGGCAGGGCTTTTTTGTCACCGCGAGAGCTTAGCCACGCAGCCAGGAATCAACGGTAGCTGCACCGTATTGTTCCTTCCAGGCTTTCAGGCCGCGGTGGTTGCCACCCTTGGTTTCAATCAGTTCACCGGTGTGCGGATTCTGATAAACCTTGACCACGCGAGCGCGGCGGGTTTTAGGCGCTGCCTGTTGCAGACCGGATTTTGCCGGGTTCGGATCGAGAATGGCGATGATGTCGCGCAGGCTCTTGCCGTAGGTTTTCATCAGCCCCTGGAGCTTTTCTTCGAATTCGATTTCTTTCTTGAGCCCGGCATCGTTCTTCAGGGTTTCCAGCTGCTTGAGCTGCTCTTGAAGGGCCTTTTCAGCTGCACGAAATTCAGCGAGTCTGGACAATATCTTTACTCCAATAGTGTGTTTGGCTGATACCAACCGCAAACAAAGCTATAAGCCAAGAGCCTTGAAGCGACTCGGTGATAGTGGCTCACCTGCCAATCTTGCGCAGGCATGAAAAATTGTAGTAGTTAATTGGCCAAGAGTAAATCCTGTCTTTTTCTTCATGTAACAACAGTAGTCTTTTGATTCAAATGGGTGCGCGATCTCCTTGTCGTGTCGGTTAGCGCCGCTAGTTAATCGTGACTTAATGCGTTAATGAACTCCGCAGCTTCCAGGGCGCGCCGCATTTCATTGCTCGGCGATGACGAGCGTTTTTGCACAAAGTGCCCGATCACGCCGGAAATCACACCGAAGAAGATCAGCAAACTAAACAGCGGCGGATACTCGCTGCTCATGAAGCGCCAGGTTTCGCCTTCGGGAAATCCGGCCGCCACCGAAAAGACGTAACGCGAGGACGCCAGTCTGGTTTGCGCCACCGCAAAGGCTGGCAGGGCACCTTCATGGAATTTGCCATCGGCGGACAACCAATGGGGGCCGACTTGCAATAGCAGCACTGTCTTGCGACCGATCAGCCGCAGTACGTTGCTCAGGTGATACCCGTCCAGGGTGCTCATCGCGCCCTGTTTTTCTTCGCTGAGCCGATACACAAGTAATGCTGTATCAGGCGTGACCGGGTTGCCCTTCATCAGCAACAACGCACCTTTGCTGTAGTCGCCGGAAACGATTCTTTCCTGAACGTCACCGAACAAAGAACTGCAATAAATAGTGTCGTCCCACACCAGATTGGTCGAGCGCACGAACGGCCGGCGGGTGACCTGTTCGCGCAAGGCCAGTTTGACGTCGTTGCAGTTTTGACCGGCCAGCGGCAGCAATTCGCGGGCGGCCTGGGCGGTTTTGTCGAGCATCAATTCGAATTGGCGAATGGCTTCTTCGGCCGTCTGTTCAGTGCTTTGCTTGAGTGCATGCTCAGCTTGCATATAAAGAATGGCGAACCCCAACAGCACCGGGAGTAATCCGCTCAGTAGCGTCACAGCCATCCTGATGCCGCGTTTGCGGGGGGTTTTGACGTTCAGTGGCATTTGCGAAACCTGTCACGATGAAATAGGGCTCTCAAATGCTGGCAGGACGGGACGCCTTCCAAAAAGAGTTCAGGTAGAGGCGATGATAGTTGGCCCTCGGCGCGTGCGCCGCTCAACGGTCGTTCAGGCGCTCGGCCAGTTTGATAAAAGCCAGCGTCGCGGGTGATGACTGGCGCTGGTCGAGCACCGCCAGACCGACCTGACGGGCGACCGGTGGCGACAGCGGTTTTTTCACGTAGCGACTGTCGCTGTCGTCGGGCAATGAGCTTTCGGCGACGACCGTCAGCGCGTCACCTCGGCCAACGGTGTCCAGCGTACTCAGTAGTTGCGAGCAGCGAAAACGGATGTTCGGTGTCAGCCGCGCGGCACTGAACAGCCGGGACACCAGCTCCGAAGAGCCGGCCTCGGTCAACACAAACGGGTCGTGACACAAATCGCTCAAGCTCAGGCTGTCGCGACGGGCCAGCGGATGATCGACGGGCAGCAGCGCGACCATTTGGTCTTCAATCAGCGCAAAGGTGTCGAACCGCTCCTCGGGCAACACCACAAAACCGACATCGATACGCCGCTCCTCCAGCCACTGGATCACCTGCCGGTCCGGGCCTTCGTCGATGTGGACCTCGATGCCCGGGTGAGCCGCGCGGTAGTGCTGCAGGATCAGCGGCAGCAGTTTGATCGATGAGGTCGGGCCGAACGAGCCAATGCGCAACGTGCCGCGTTTCATCCCGCGCGCATCGGCCGCTTCCTGGCGCAAGGTGTTGGCCAGGCCAAGCATCGCTCGGGCGCGCAGCAAAAGCTGTTGGCCAATGTCGCTGAGTTCGACCCGGGACTGATGCCGGCGCAGCAGCTCGACGCCCAATTCCTGTTCCAGCGACTTGAGGGCGTGAGAGACCGCGGATTGGGAAATCCCCAAGCGATTGGCTGCCGCCGTAAAACCGTGAAGCTCGGCGACCAGAGAAAAAATCTCCAGTTGGGTAAGGGTCATGAGTGTTTACTCATTTTACGATGAGAAGGTATTAGTCGAATGATACGTCATCTCCCCGATTTCTCGTTCTGGAAACCTATGACGACCTGTGAGCAGAGCCTTTCCAATCCTTCGGATGTGCCGGTTTATCTGAAACTGGCGGCAGTCACCATGATCTGGGGCGGCACCTTTGTCGCCGGGCGGTTTCTGGCTGATAGCCTCAGCCCCTTGTTTGCCGCCAGCCTGCGATTCTTGCTGGCCAGCGTGGCGTTGCTGGTATTTCTGCTACTGGCCCGCGTGCCTCTTGCAAGGCCCAGCCCCAGACAATGGCTGCAATTGGCGCTGCTGGGTTTTTTCGGGATCTTTTTCTACAACCTGTGCTTCTTTTATGGGCTGCACTACATCAATGCCTCACGGGCGTCATTGATCGTGGCGTTGAACCCGGCCGTGATCGGGCTGGCGTCATGGCTGTTGTTCAAGGAGCGCTTGAGTCGAGCAAAAGTTTTCGGAATCGCGATCTGTATTGCCGGGGCGAGTCTGGTGATCATCAGCCGTAACCCGCAATTGCTGGCCGGTAATGCCGACGCGTGGATCGGCGATCTGTTGATCTTCGGCTGTGTGCTCGGCTGGGGCGTTTATTCGCTGTTCTCCAAAGATCTGAACCAGACGCTAGGCCCGGTGCAAACGGTGACGTACTCGATTTTGTTGGGCACGCTGATGTTGTGGGTGACCAGTGCTGTTCGCGGTGAGTTGAGTGTGGCTGCACTCGCCAGCCTCGGTCCTCCACAATGGTTGAGCTTGATGTACCTGGGCGTACTGGGTTCGGCGCTGGCCTATATCGGCTATTACGACGGCATCCGCAAAATCGGCGCGACGCGTTCAGGTGTGTTCATCGCCCTCAACCCGCTGACCGCGGTGATTCTCGGTGCGCTGCTGTTGGGCGAGCAGTTGAGCCTGGCGATGTGCCTGGGAGGAGGGCTGATCCTCGCGGGAATTTTCCTGTGCAACAAACCCCTTGCGCGAGCAGGGAAAAAGGGGATTTGATACAGAAGGCGGACAAACCTATTTACGCTGTGTAGAATCGGGTTACGCATATAAGAATAATCGTCTTCTGGCAGCAGAAGCCTCGCCCGCAAGAGCCTTGGGTCGACAATGAAGAGTTTCGGGTTTCAATTGATCTACGGTGACTTCCTCGCCCGCAGCGTGCGGGGCATCTCCTGCGCGCCACCCGCCGGTCTCAGCATTGCTAGCAACTAACGATCCGTTAATTGACAAGAAAATGATGAGGCGCCAACCATGGCAGATTTATACGAAAACCCAATGGGCCTGATGGGCTTTGAATTCATCGAATTCGCATCGCCGACCCCGAACACCCTGGAGCCGATCTTCGAGATCATGGGCTTCACCAAGGTCGCGACCCACCGTTCCAAAGACGTGCACCTGTATCGCCAGGGCCAGATCAACCTGATCCTCAACAACGAACCTAATAGCGTCGCTTCGTACTTCGCGGCCGAGCACGGTCCGTCGGTGTGCGGCATGGCGTTCCGGGTCAAGGATTCGCAAAAGGCCTACAAGCGTGCGCTGGAACTCGGCGCCCAGCCGATCCACATCGAAACCGGCCCGATGGAGCTTCACCTGCCGGCGATCAAAGGCATCGGCGGCGCGCCGCTGTACCTGATCGACCGTTTCGGCGAAGGCAGCTCGATCTACGACATCGACTTTGTGTTCATCGAAGGCGTTGACCGCAACCCGGTCGGGGCCGGCCTGAAGATCATCGACCACCTGACCCACAACGTGTATCGCGGTCGCATGGCCTACTGGGCCAACTTCTACGAGAAGCTGTTCAACTTCCGTGAGATCCGTTACTTCGACATCAAGGGCGAATACACCGGCCTGACCTCCAAGGCCATGACCGCGCCGGACGGCATGATCCGCATCCCGCTGAACGAAGAATCGTCCAAGGGCGCCGGGCAGATCGAAGAGTTCCTGATGCAGTTCAACGGCGAGGGCATCCAGCACGTTGCCTTCCTGTCCGATGACCTGATCAAGACTTGGGATCACCTGAAAAGCATCGGCATGCGCTTCATGACCGCGCCGCCGGAAACCTACTACGAAATGCTCGAAGGCCGTTTGCCGAACCACGGTG
Organism: Pseudomonas sp. LB3P25; assembly: GCF_054897985.1. Taxonomy (NCBI): domain Bacteria; kingdom Pseudomonadati; phylum Pseudomonadota; class Gammaproteobacteria; order Pseudomonadales; family Pseudomonadaceae; genus Pseudomonas; species Pseudomonas sp. LB3P25. The sequence goes on from NZ_CM142711.1 coordinate 3,338,441, forward strand.
AGCCGGTTGATCAACTGCAATCTCGCGGCATTCTGCTGGACGGTTCGTCCGAGTCAGGCGACAGGCGTCTGCTGTTGCAGATCTTCTCGGAAACCCTGATGGGCCCGGTGTTCTTCGAATTCATCCAGCGTAAAGGCGACGATGGCTTCGGTGAAGGCAACTTCAAGGCGTTGTTCGAATCCATCGAACGCGACCAGGTTCGTCGGGGTGTGCTCTCCACCGACTAAGCCGCTACAGAAATAGAAAAGCCCGGTCAGCATTACTGCTGACCGGGCTTTTTCGTTTTTGCTGTCTGTAGGAGCAAAGCTTGCTCGCGATTGAGACGCCTCGGTGTATCTGGCGAATCGCGTTATCGTTCATCGCGGGCAAGTCGGATCGCCGCACCGCTCGCTCCTACGACATAGGGCGTCGACGTTGTCGGACGAGGTGTTTGAACCCTTCAAACACCAACACCACAACAGCCAACCAAATCGGGATATAGGTCAACCACTCACCGGCCTTGATGCTTTCCCCCAGCAGCAACGCGACGCCGAGTAACAGCACCGGTTCGACATAGCTCAACAACCCGAACAGGCTGAACGGCAACAGCCGGCTGGCGATGATGTAGACCACCAGCGCCGAAGCACTGATCACCCCGAGCAACGGGATCAGCAGCGACAGCCAGGGGTGTTGATCGAACACGGCGAAACCCTGTTCGCCGCCCTGAACGAACCAGAACGCCACCGGCAGCATCAAGGCCATGTCCATCCACAAGCCGCCGAGGTTGTCGGTGGCCAGTCGCTTGCGCAGGATGAAGTAGAGCGGATAACCGATGACGACCAGTAAGGTCGCCCAGGAAAAACCGCCGACCTGATACAGCTCGTTCAGCACGCCGAGGGAAGCAAAAAACACGGCAACCTTTTGCAGGTAAGACAGTCGCTCGCCATAGGCGAACCGCCCGGTCAGCACCATGGACAGCGGCAACAGGAAGTAGCCCAGGGACACGTCAAGGCTATAGCCGTTGAGCGGCGCCCACATGAATAGCCAGAGTTGCAGGCCAAGCAGCGTCGCGGAAAGGATCAGGCCTGCGAGCAATTTTGGTTGGCCAACCAGCCGCCGAAAAAGGGCGGCTACGCGTTTCCATTCGCCGGAGACCACCATGAACACGGTCATGCACGGCAGGGTCAGCAGCATCCGCCAGCCAAAGATTTCTACGCCGCTCAAAGGCGTGAGCAACGAAGTGTAGTAATACATGACGGCAAACAGCACCGAGGCTGAAACCGATAGAGCGATACCTTTAGACAAACTGTCCTCGCGAAGTTGAACGTGAAACGGGCGCAGAGGATACGTGGTTTTTGTGCTGAATATTGGGCGGGTGATCGATATTTCCAACATCCCTGCAGAATTTCAAACCGTCGTCCCCTCACCCTAGCCCTCTCCCGGAGGGAGAGGGGACTGACCGAGTGGATTCAAGAAACTTTGCGACCTGAAAGACCTATTCGATTATGGATTCGATGCGGAACTTTCAGGTCGAAGGATATGCTGAACATCCCCCATTCAGTCCCCTCTCCCTACGGGCGGTCCGACGTTTCGGGAGGGTTAGGGTGAGGGAGAGATCTCAAGCCGAACGCGGTTTACGCCCCGACACAAAATGGCTCACATCATTAAACCCCGGCGTCGACGCATGCCCAGGCACAACCAACGAATCAATGAACGCTTCATCCTCAGCCGTAATCTTCACCGCCTGCGCCTTAGTGTAGGCATCCCATTGTTCTTCGGTGCGCGGCCCAACGATGGCCGAGGTCACGGCGCTGTTGTTCAGCACCCAGGCAATGGCGAATTCGACGATGCCCACGCCGCGACTCTGTGTGTACTGCTGAATCTGCTGAGCAATGCGCAAGGATTCGACGCGCCATTCGGTTTCCAGAATGCGTTTGTCTGCGCGACCGGCTCGACTGTTGGCATCCGGCTTCACGTCCGGCGCGTACTTTCCGCTGAGCACACCACGCGCCAGCGGACTGTAAGGCACCACGCCCAGGCCATAGTTTTGCGCGGCGGTGATCTGCTCGGTTTCCACCTGACGGTTGACGATGTTGTACAGCGGCTGACTGATCACCGGCCGGTCGACGCCCAGTTGGTCGGCCACACGAATCACCTCGGCGATGCGCCAGCCACGGTAGTTCGACAAACCCCAATAACGAATCTTGCCCTGACGAATCAGATCGCCAATCGCCGACACCGTGACTTCCAGTGGCGTGTTGTGGTCTTCGCGGTGCAGGTAATAGATGTCGAGATAGTCGGTACCCAAACGCGTCAGGCTGGCGTCGAGGCCATTGAACAGGTGCTTGCGGCTCAGGCCGTTACGGTTCGGTACACCGTCCACCGGGCCGTAGCCGACCTTGGTCGCCAGCACCCATTCGTGCCGATTACCTGCAATCGCTTCGCCGACGATCTCTTCGGAGCGGCCGTTGGTGTAAACGTCTGCGGTGTCGATGAAATTGATGCCCTGGTCCCAGGCCTTGTCGATGATCCGCAGGGAATCTTCGGTGCTGGTTTGTTCGCCGAACATCATGGTGCCCAGGGTCAGGGTGGAAACTTGTAATCCCGAATGACCCAGCGTGCGGTAGCTCATGACGAAATCCTTTTACTGGTGGGAGAAAGGCCTCAATCAAATACCAGAACCGTCATCGGGAGCAATCGGAATATCAGCTCAATGCCCCTGTAGGAGTGAGCCTGCTCGCGATGGCGGTTGATCATTCAATATTGATGTCGACTGACACGCCGCTATCGCGAGCAGGCTCACTCCTACAATGGATCGTTGGCAATAAACAGCAATGTTTAAGCGGTCAGGATGGATGCGCCTGGAGGCTACATAACCTTGCGTCGTTGCCTACGACTGCGCCAGAATCCGCCGGCTTGTGCGCCTTGGGCCCGGATCTTATCGTTACCCCGTCGCTGAAAAACAGCGATCGGGTTTGGTAGCCCGGTTACCTGACGCATACGCAACGTAATGCAGAGATTTTTTCGTCTTCTGTTTTTATGGTGGTCATGCGTAGGGCATCCTCGGATGCGCCGGGTTTTGCACCAGGTAACCGGTCTACCAACCTGCGTATGGCCGCCACTCTTCGTTTGGTAGCGAGGGTGACGGCTCCTTAATGTCTTACCTGGAGCATCATCTATGTTCAAACCAACACCCAACCCACCAGCACCCGACGACGTTTCCCCCTACGACTCACTCGATTCAAAAAAACTCCACGAAGCCGCCGACCGCGCCCTCGATCATTACCTCAAGCCGGCGACCCCCCAAGACATCCCACGAAAACCCAGCACGATCTACTTCATTGCCCCCGACACCGATGACGAAACCCTGCTCGTCAATGCCTGTGAGTCTCTGGCATCAGCGAGTGTCATGCTCAGTAATGTGGCGGGGTTGGTAGAGGGTACGCATCGCAATACTTTGCTGGGTATTCAGCAGGTCGTGATGCTGGGAGAATTGGCGGTGAATCGGGTGCTGGATAGGCTCGATCCGCAGTAATAGCGGCAATTAAAAGATCGCAAGCTCCTACAGGTGTACGCCAAACCCTGTAGGAGCTGTCGAGTGAAACGAGGCTGCGATCTTTTGATCTTGGCCGTTACACCCGCAACGTCCGCGTCATGCGCAACGCCAACAAACTCCCACAAACAATCACACCCGCCAGCAAATACAACGCGGCATCAGTCGACCCGGTGCTGTCCTTGACCCAACCCACCAGATACGGGCTCAGGAAACCCGCCATCTGCCCCATCGAGTTGATCAACGCCAAACCACCCGCCGCAGCACCCGCGCTCAGCAGCGCAGTCGGCACCGGCCAGAACATCGGCAATCCGGTCAGCGCGCCCATGGTGGCGATGGTCAGGCCGAGAATCGCAATGGCCGGCGTAGTCGCAAAGTTCACGGCGATCAGCAGACCGACCGCGCCCATCAGCATCGGCACCACCAAATGCCAGCGGCGCTCTTTGCGCAGGTCGGCGGAGCGGCCGACCATCAACATGAACAGCGCCGCCAGCAGGTACGGAATCGCACTCAGCCAACCAATCACCAGGTTATCGCTGAAACCCAGGTTCTTGATGATCGACGGCAGCCAGAAGTTGATCGCGTAGACGCCGCTCTGGATGCAGAAGTAGATCAGGCCGAACGCCCAGATCGCCGGGTTCTTGAACACGGCCAGCAGCGAGTCGGTGGTGGTTTTTGGTTTGTTGGCCAGGTCTTCAGCGTGGTCGGCTTCCAGCACCGAGCGCTCGAACGGCGTGAGCCATTTGGCGTTGGCGTAACTGTCGCTCAATAGGAAGTAGGCGAGGGCGCCGAGGATGATGGTCGGGATACCTTGCAGCAGGAACATCCACTGCCAGCCCGCCAGACCCGCCTGGCCTGCGCCAAAGTGATTGAGAATCCAGCCGGAGAACGGACTGCCGAGCAGGCCGGACACCGGGATCGCCGACATGAACAGCGCCATGATGCGGCCACGGCGGAAGGTCGGGAACCACTGCGAGAGGTAGAGCACCACGCCCGGGAAGAACCCGGCTTCGGCCGCGCCAGTGAACAGGCGCAAGGTGTAGAACTCGGTTGGGGTGGTGACGAACAGCAAGCAGGTCGAGAGCGAGCCCCAGACGATCATCATCAGCGCGATCCAGCGCCGTGGGCCGAATTTGGTCAGGGCCAGGTTGCTCGGCACGCCGCACAGCACGTAGCCGATAAAGAAGATCCCGGCCCCGAGGCCGTACACGGTTTCGCTGAACTTCAGTGCGTCGAGCATCTGCAGCTTGGCGAATCCAACGTTCACCCGGTCGAGGTAGTTGAACAGATAGCAGATGAAGATGAAGGGGATCAAACGCAGGGTGATGCGTTTGTAGACGGCGTTTTTCTCGTCAACGATGGCCTGGGTAGCGGCGGCGCTCTGTGACATGGCGGGCTCTCTCTTTGTTATGATTTTTTGCGATGCAAAGGGTAACGTTGATTGCCCTGAGAGTCTCAGCCACCCTCAGGGTTGCTGTCTTTGTGCCTGAGCACAGGGTTTGCAACCAAGGCCTGTGCGGGTGAACAACCTGTCCCATCACGCTTTCAAGGATCACCGCTATGTTCGAACTCGATCACGACCTGGCCCAGGACATCGTCGACCGGGCGATGGCCATCCTGCCGTACAACGTCAATGTCATGGACAGCCAGGGCCTGATTCTCGGCAGCGGCGAACCGGAGCGGGTCAACACCCGGCATGAAGGCGCGCAACTGGTGCTGGCCAACGGGCGAGTGGTGGAGATCGACGCCCAAACGGCGATTCATTTGAAAGGCGTGCAGCCGGGCATCAACTTGCCGCTGTTGCTCGATCAGCGCTTGATTGGCGTGCTGGGCATCACCGGTGAACCCGAGCAATTGCGCACCTACGCCGAACTGGTGCGGATGACCGCCGAGATGCTCGTCGGCCAGCGCAATCAACAGGCCGAACAGCAATGGCGGCGTCAGCGTTGTGATGATTTGCTGGCATTGCTGCTCAGCGAGTCGGGGGATTCACCTCGGTTGATCGACGAAGCGCAGCAACTGGGGCTCAAGCCGCAGATGACGCGGGTGCCATACCTGTTCGAGTTAGGGATGGAACGCGGTCCGGGGCAAACCGTCGAGGCGCTCAGCGCCTGGTTGACCTCGCGCTACCCGGACAGTTGGTGCGTGAGTTCGGCCAAGTCCTCGTTGCTCTGGTGCCGGCCGGCATCCCAGGCGATCGAGAATGATCGGCTGCTGGATAAGCTCGATGCCCTGGGCTGGAACATTCTGCGCATTGCTGTGGGCGGGCAGGCCGATGGGCTGTCGGGATTGCGCCGCTGCTATCGGCGCGTCGGTGACTTGCTGGCCTATGGGCGAGAGGTGTTGCCGCACACCCGTTTGCTGACGCTCAACCGTTATCGGTTGCCGGTGATGCTCTGGCGACACCGCAACGACGATGCACTGGACGAGTTGCTCAAACCGCTGCGCAAAGTCATCGCCAAGGATGGCAACGGCCAACTGCTGGCAACCCTGCGCAGCTGGTGCGATCACGATGGCCAGAGCCAGGCGTGTGCCGATGCATTGGGCATCCACCGCAATAGCTTGCGTTATCGGATGGAGCGGATTGCCGAACTCAGTGGTGTTGATCCGCTGAAGCTGGACGGGATGCTCGCGCTCTACCTCGGTGTCCAACTCCTCCCCCAAACCGACGCACCGAACACCAACCCGTAGCAGCTGCCGAGCCCGCGAGGCTGCGTTCGGCTGCGCAGCAGTCGTGAAATCATGCGCCGAGGAGCATCAGGTAAACCGTGCTTGCAGAATTTACGACGGCTTCGCCGCCGAACGCAGCCTCGCAGGCTCGACAGCTGCTACAACGAACGGTGTGGAGGGAGGTTTTGTGGAAATGAACAATAAACGCCACCCCCGCTTGTGCAGCGGACCGGCGTTATTGTTCAAGGCTGCTGGCAGCATGGATCGCATTGGAACTGGAGAATTCGCATGAAAATCGTCATCGCCCCCGATTCGTTCAAGGACAGCCTGAGTGCCCAGGGTGTGGCTGATGCCATTGCTCTGGGGTTGGCGCAGGTTTGGCCCGATGCAGTCTTGGTCAAATGCCCGATGGCTGACGGCGGGGAGGGGACCGTCGAGTCGATTCTGGCGGCGTGCGAGGGCGAACTGCGTCGCACCCCGGTTCGCGGGCCGCTCGGCGCAACGGTTGACGCCGCCTGGGGCTGGTTGCCTCAGAGCCACACCGCGATCATCGAAATGGCTGAGGCCAGTGGCCTGCAACTGGTTCCGCCGGGCAAGCGTGATGCCTGCTTCAGCAGCACGTTCGGCACCGGCGAATTGATCCGCGCGGCGCTCGATGCCGGGGCGCAACGGGTCATTCTGGCGATTGGCGGCAGCGCCACCAACGACGGCGGGGCGGGTGCGATGCAAGCGTTGGGCGTCAAACTGCTGGACGCACACGGCCGAACACTGGCACCGGGTGGTCTGGCGCTTGGACTGCTTGCCCGCATTGATCTGAGTGAAATCGATCCGCGTCTGGCCGAAGTGCAATTCGATATCGCCGCCGACGTCAACAATCCACTGTGCGGCCCTCACGGTGCCTCCGCGATTTTCGGCCCGCAAAAAGGGGCATCACCCGAGCAAGTCCAACAACTGGATCGCGCGCTCGGGCACTTTGCTGAACGGTGCGCTCAGGTCCTGAACAAAGACGTACGTGACGAACCGGGCAGCGGTGCGGCAGGCGGCCTGGGGTTTGCCGCCAAAGCGTTTCTGGGGGCGCAGTTCAAGGCCGGCGTCGAAGTGGTTGCCGAGCTGGTCGGCTTGAACGATGCGGTCAAGGGCGCCGACCTGGTGATCACCGGTGAAGGCCGTTTCGATGCCCAGACCCTGCGTGGCAAGACGCCGTTTGGTGTGGCGCGTATTGCTCGGCAGCATGGCGTGCCGGTGATCGTCATCGCCGGGACCCTGGGTGAGGGTTATCAAGCACTGTACGAACATGGCATCGATGCCGCGTTTGCCTTGACCAGTGGACCGATGACGCTGGAGCAGGCGTGTGCCGAGGCGCCGCGGTTGTTGCGGGAGCGGGCCAGTGATGTTGCGCGGGTTTGGCGGATGGCCGCTCGCAAAACCTGAAGCCGTACGATCACTTGTAGCAGCTGCCGAGCCTGCGAGGCTGCGTTCGACTGCGAAGCAGTCGTAAATCCGGCAGCCGGTTTTTCCTGACACACCGCGCCGCATGACTTCACGACTGCTTCGCAGTCGAACGCAGCCTCGCAGGCTCGGCAGCTGCTACATAGAGCTAGAGTGTTTCATGGGTGAAACGCTCGTAATCCCTTGAAATATATTTCTCAAATCCCCGCAGGAAACCTCATCCCCAGCCGATACAGCCAATAGGCCCACACAAACCTATTCCAACAGTGGCGCCAAACTGAAAACGCGTGCGCCAACGCCCGCCATTCAGCGATCACGCAAGGATGCTCGTAGCCCCATCATCCGAGAATCATCCTATGTCACTGCGTAATCTGAATATCGCGCCTCGAGCTTTCCTGGGTTTTGCCTTCATTGCCTTGCTCGTTATCGTGCTGGGTGTGTTTGCCGTGAACCGCATGACGACCATTCACCAAGCCTCCATCGACATGGAAACCACGCAGCTGCCCAGCGTCGGGTTTCTCGGTAACCTGACGGAAAACGTCCTGCGTCTGCGCATTCTCTCTTTCCGGGTCTTGGTCAATCGTGATCCGGCCGCGTTGCAGGAAGCCCAGACGCGTATCGGCGTGCTGGCCGACAAGGTACGCAGCGCACAATCCAGTTATGCCGCGTTGCCGGCCACCCCGGAAGAAGCCGCGCTGTACAAGACGTTCACGGCAACACTGGACAGTTACATGCAAGCCCAGAGCCAGATGCTGGAGCTGTCGCGACAGAACAAGCTCGATGAGATGCGCACGCTGATCAACACCCGGATCAAGGAAGGTACGGACCAGATGGGCGAGCAACTGAACAAACTGGTGGCGCTCAACAACACCGATGCGAAAACCGCCTCGGCCGAAGCAGGCGAGCATTACCGCAGCGCGATTACCGGCATCATCGCCGTGGCGGTGATTGCGGCGCTGATGACCGTGTTGCTGGCCTGGTTGCTGACCCGCAGCATCGTCACACCGCTGAACCGTGCGTTGCAGGCGGCGCAAACCATTGCGGGCGGCAACCTGACCACACTCATCGAGGTCGACGGCCAGGACGAACCGGCCCGTTTGCTCGGTGCCTTGTCCACGATGCAGGCCAGCCTGCGCAAAACCATCGAACAGATCGCCGGTTCCGCCACCCAACTGGGGGCCGCCGCTGAAGAACTCAGCACGGTCACCCAAGAAGCGTCCCGCGGTCTGCAACAGCAGAACAACGAAATCGAACAGGCCGCCACCGCCGTCAACGAAATGACCGCTGCCGTGGAAGAAGTGGCGCGCAACGCGGTGTCGACGTCCGAAGCCTCCAACCAGTCGACCCAGGCTGCCCGCGAAGGTCGCGACCGTGTGGTGGAAACCGTCGGCGCGATCCAGACCATGACCCACGATGTGCAAAACACCTCGGTGATGATCGAAGGCCTGGCCGCTCAAGGGCGCGACATCGGCAAGGTGCTGGACGTGATCCGCGCCATCGCCGAACAAACCAACCTGCTGGCGCTGAACGCTGCAATCGAAGCCGCCCGTGCCGGTGAAGCCGGGCGCGGTTTTGCGGTGGTGGCGGACGAGGTCCGGGCGCTGGCCCATCGCACTGCGCAATCGACCCAGGAAATCGAAAAAATGGTCGCCGGCATCCAGAACGGCACCGGCCAAGCGGTCGCGTCGATGCAGCAAAGCAATCAACGCACCCAAAGCACCCTGGAAATGGCCCGCGCCGCCGGTGTGGCACTGGAGCAGATCACTCAGTCGATCCAATTGATCAACGAGCGCAACCTGGTGATCGCCAGCGCGTCCGAAGAACAGGCCCAGGTGTCCCGCGAGGTCGACCGCAACCTGGTGAACATCCGCGACCTCGCCACCCAGTCCGCCGCCGGTGCCAACCAGACCAGCGCCGCGACGCACGAACTGTCGCGCCTGGCCGTGGATTTAAATGCCATGGTGGCGCGTTTCGTGATTTGAGATAGGGTTGTGGCTTGGAACCCGCGCGACTGGAGAAATACATGCGCTATTCAGCCTTGACCAAACGAATCGCCGGTGACGGCGCTGCGGCCTGGCAGATTCATGACCGAGCATTGGAATTACTTGAGCAGGGCGTTGATGTGCTGTTGCTATCGATCGGCGATCCCGACTTCGATACGCCGCAGCCCATTGTTCAGGCGTGCATCGATAGCTTGCTGGCCGGTGACACCCACTACCCGTCAGTACGTGGCAGTCGAGGGTTACGCGATAGCATTGCCAACCGCCATCGACGCCGCAGTGGTCACGCGGTGGATGCCGACCATGTGATCGTGCTGCCGGGCGCGCAATGTGCGGTGTATTCGGTCGCGCAATGCCTGCTCGACCCGGGCGATGAAGTGATCGTCGCCGAACCGATGTACGTGACCTATGAAGGTGTATTCGGTGCCTGCGCGGCCAAAGTGGTGCCGGTGGCGGTGCGCCCCGAGAACGGCTTTCGGGTCGATCCGGCGGATGTCGCGGCGCTGATCACGCCGAAAACCCGCGCCATCGTGCTCAACAGTCCGAACAATCCTTCCGGCGCCAGTTTGCCGCTGATGGTCTGGCAGGAACTGGCATCGCTGTGTGTTCGTCACGACTTGTGGCTGATCAGCGACGAGGTCTACAGCGATCTGTTGTACGAAGGCGAGCACATCAGCCCGGCGAGCCTGCCGGGCATGGCCGAGCGCACCGCGACCATCAATAGCCTGTCCAAATCCCACGCCATGAGCGGTTGGCGGGTGGGCTGGGTGATCGGGCCCAAACCCTTGGCCGAACACTTGGTGCACCTGTCGTTATGCATGCTGTTTGGTATTCCGGATTTCATTCAGAACGCCGCGCAATTGGCGCTGGATGAGGACCTGCCGGAAGTGGCGTTGATGCGCGAGGAGTATCGCCAGCGTCGCGACCTGGTGTGCGCGAGTCTGAATGATTGCCCGGGCATCCGGCCGATTCGGCCTGATGGCGGGATGTTCGTGATGGTCGATGTGCGCCAGACCGGGTTATGTGCCCAGGGTTTTGCCGAGCGGCTGCTGGAAGGTTACGGCGTGTCGGTGCTGGCAGGTGAAGCGTTCGGACCGAGTGCGGCAGGGCATATTCGATTGGGGTTGGTGGTGGATCAGCTGAAGCTGGCGGATGCGTGCCAGCGGATTGCGTTGTGTGCGGCGGACCTTCTGGAGGTTCGCCGGGCCTGAAGTTGTGCTGGCTTTGATGGCCTCTTCGCGAGCAGGCTCGCTCCCACATTCGACCGCGATCAAATGTGGGAGCGAGCCTGCTCGCGAAGACTGACTGACAGGCGCCGAATTCCTCAGCCTTTCCACGCCCCAACGTTCACCAGATTCGCCGGCCGCTCACCTGCCAGCGCCGTCAGCAGATTGTCCACCGCACAGGCGGCCATCGCCTCCCGCGTTTCATGCGTCGCCGAGCCAATGTGCGGCGTCGCCACCACGTTGTTCAGCTGCAACAGCGGCGAGTCTGGGTTCAGCGGCTCGCGTTCGAACACATCCAGCCCCGCAGCGCGAATCTGCCCCTCACGCAAGGCCTGAATCAGCGCCGCCTCGTCCACCACCTTGCCCCGTGAAATGTTGATGAAGATGGTTTCGGGGCGCATCAGGGCAAATTGCTCTGCGCCGATCAGCCCTTCGGTTTCAGCGGTCAGCGGCAAGGTCAGGCAAACGAAATCCGCCCGCTGCAACAGTTCCGGCAAGCTGCGGTATTGCGCATTGAATCGCTGCTCCACCGCCGGTTTCGGCGAATGGCTGTGGTACAGAACCGGCATGCCAAAACCGAAATGCCCGCGTTGTGCCAACGCCTCGCCAATCCGTCCCATGCCAATGATGCCCAACGTCTTGCCGTGCACATCGCTGCCGAAATGCGCCGGCCCGATGTTGCGGTTCCACTGACCGGCGCGAACCATGTTCGCCAGTTCCACCACGCGCCGGGCGGTCGCCAGGATCAGCGCGAAACCGGTGTCGGCGGTGGTTTCGGTGAGCACGTCCGGGGTGTTGCTGAGCAGGATCCGCCGTTCGGTCAGGTAGTCGATGTCGTAGTTATCGACCCCCACGGACACGCTGGCGATGGCTTCCAGGTCAGGTGCCAGATCCAACAATCCGGCATCCAGCTTCAGACTCGCACCAAGCAACCCGTGGGCGCGGGGCAGGGCCTCGCGCAGTTTTGCCAGGCCTTCGGCATTGAGGTTGTCGATCAGCGTGACCTCGGTCTGCTCGTACAGGCGAGCCATCAGCAGCGGCGAGAGTTTCTTGTACAGCACAACCTGCTTTTTCATCATCGTCATCTCAACTTCAATTCAGGAATGAGCAGCCGTCGGTCGTTGCACAACGGCCTTGGCCACGACCCGGTCACTGGCGCCGGGCTTGAGGAAAATCGTCAGCACCACCGAGAGCATCAACGCGCCGCTCATCAACAGATAAGAAGCACCCGGTGAGCCGGTTGAGCTGTTCAAGTAGCCCACCAGATACGAACCGCCAAACGAACCGAGCGCACCCATGCTGTTGATCAGCGCCATGGCGCCACCCGCGACATTGGCCGGCAGGATTTCCGGGACGATGGCGAAAAACGGTCCATACGGCGCATACATGCAGGCGCCCGCAATCACCAACAGCGTGTAGGACCACCAGAAGTGTTCAGCGCCCAAGGCGTAGGATCCGTAGAACGCAATCGAGGCGATCAGCAGCGGCGGCCAGACGAAGCGTTTGCGTTTTTGTAGTTTGTCCGAGCCCCAGGACACCAGCAGCATGCCGATCACCGCCGCCAGATACGGCAGCGCCGAGAGCCAACCGGCCTCGATCATGTCCATTTGCGCTCCGGCCTTGAGGATCGATGGCAGCCACAGCACGAAACCGTAGACGCCAATGCTCCAGCAGAAAAACTGCAGGGCCAGGATGATCACTTTCGGCGAGCGGAAGGCTTCGGCGTAGTTCTTCACCGCTTTGATACCGACCTGCTCGGCAGCCAGGGCGCTGTGCAAATCCTGCTTCTCTTGATCGCTCAGCCACTTGGCTTGAGCGGGACGGTCATCGGCCAGACGCCACCAGATAAACGCCCAGAGCACGGCCGGCAACCCTTCGATGATGAACATCCAGCGCCAGCTGAAATGCTGCACCAGATAGCCCGACACCACCGACATCCAGAGCATGGTCACCGGGTTGCCGAGGATCAGGAAGGTGTTGGCGCGCGAGCGTTCGGCACGGGTGAACCAGTGGCACAGGTACACCAGCATCGCCGGCATCACCGCGGCTTCGACCACACCGAGCATGAAGCGAATCACGACCAGCCAGTAAGCGTTGGAGACGATCCCGGTCAATGTGGCCAGGCCACCCCAGAGAATCAGGCTGACGAAAATCAGCTTCTTCACGCTGTGCTTCTGGGCGTAGATCGCGCCCGGTACCTGGAAGAAGAAGTAGCCGAGGAAGAACAGCGCGCCGAGCATCGACGACAGGCCCGGCGTGATCATCAGGTCGGCAGCCATCCCGGAGGCGGCGGCGAACCCGTAGTTGGCGCGGTCCAGGTACGCCAGGCTGTAGGTGATGAACACGATGGGCATGATGTACCACCAGCGGCGGGCGGCGAGCGTTGCGGTTTTCATAGTGGTGCTCCTGAGCTTGTTGTTTTTGTCGCAGCAGGTAACGGTTAGATCTTCAGTGATTGTTATGGCCTCTTCGCGAGCAGGCTCGCTCCCACAGGGGAATTACGTTGGAATACGATCCAATGTGGGAGCGAGCCTGCTCGCGAAGGCGGCCTCAAATTCGGCGATCATTTCGGATCGATTGGGCAATCCCTCCATATCCCCACGGCTCTGTACCGCGCGGCTGCCAATCCAGTTGCCACGCTTCACGGCGTCGGCAAAGCTGTGGTTTTCCAGCAGTGCGCTGATCATGCCAACGGCAAATCCATCGCCGGCACCGACGGTGTCGACCACCGTTTCCACCGGTACGCCCGCCACGAAACCCTGGTCCAGATGGGTGCGGTAATACGCACCGTGCGGGCCAAGTTTGATCGCCACGGCTTCGGCGCCCTGGTCGAGGTAAAACGCCGCGATGTCAGCCGGGTCTTCGAAACCGGTCAGCAAGCGGCCTTCGCTCAATCCTGGCAATACCCAGTGGGCAAGGGCGGCGAGGCGGTTGATCTCGCTAATCATCTGTTGCTCACTGGCCCACAGGCTCGGGCGCAGGTTCGGGTCGAAGGACACGCTGCGCCCGGCATCGCGCATGCGGGTCATCAATTCGAAAGACATTTCCCGAGCCGTTTCGGACAGCGCCGGGGGAATGCCGGTGGCGTGCAAGTGCCGGGCGTTCAGTAACTCAGGCGCGATCGACTGCCGCGACAGATGACTCGCCGCCGACCCACGACGGAAATACTCGACCACTGGATCGCTGCCATCGTCGGTGCGCGACTTGAGTTGAAAACCGGTGGGGTGCGCGGTGTCGATGGCGACGTGGCTGCAATCCAGGCCTTCTTTCTCCAGGGTGTCGATGACGAACCGGCCCAGAGAATCAGCGCCGACCCGGCTCAGCCAAGCCACGTTAAAACCCAACCGCGACAAGCCAATGGCGACATTGCTGTCGGCCCCGGCAATGCGTTTGTGGAAGTGTCCGACGTCAGCCAGGTCGCCGTTCTGCTCGGCGACGAACATCGCCATGGTTTCGCCGAACGACAGAATATCGATCTCAGACATGAGCGCTCTCCAACCGGGTTTGACCGAGGCGGGCGAGGGTGGCGACGTGCTCGGTGGTCAACTGCACCAGGTCGTCGCCTTGCAGCGGATATTCCGCCGCCCGCATAACGCCTTGGGCCATGTGCCGCAGCAGTTGTTCCCACAGATGCAAGTCACTGGCGGCCGGCGGTATGGCGACCAGTTTGCCGTCGGCCCGGCGTGTCACGGCTTTGCAGTGCACATAGCCAACGTGGCGACCGAGCAACCGCGCGGCGCTGGCCGCGGACTGGTCTTGCCAGTGCCAGTTGCCGATATCGAAGGTCATTTTGACCGGCAGGCTGTGTTGCTCGACTTCAGCGAAAAAGCGCTGGAACGGCTCGATGCGGCCACCGTGCAAGGTCTGATCGTTTTCCACCAGCAACTGCACCGCGCTTTTGCCCAGTACGCGGGACAAGGTCTGGAGGTCGCTGTTGTCGGTGAAATAGCCCAGGGACACTTTCAGCCATTTGGCACCGAATGCCTGGGCACGCTGCAGTGCGCTGATCAGTTCGGGATTGGGTTTGGACTGGCCAGCCAGCCACAATTCCATCGGCGAGGAATACACGCTTTCGAGGCCTTGGGCCTGAGTGGCATCGGCCAGTTGCGCGGGATCTTCGACGGTCAGCAGTTCCTCGCGCCATTCGATGCGCGTGGCGCCTGCGGTAGCCAATACGTCGATGAAGCTGCCCTGGCCGCGTAGGCGCACAAGGTCGGCGCCGTAGCTCGACAGGCTGATGGAAACGGGTGGTTTATTCATTGTTGTATACCTCTGAAACCGGTTTCATTTTTGTTCAAAAAAAATGGCTACTTGATGGGGTGTTCTTTAGGGCCCCTTCGCGAGCAGGCTCACTCCCACATAGGAATGCGGTGCCCATGTGGGAGCGAGCCTGCTCGCGAAGAGGCCATAACATTCACCGCACATCGCCAAGAGTCGACCCACGCACAATCAACCGCGCCGAAAAATCCAGGGTCCGCACCGGCCCGTCATCACCGCGCAAGCGCTTGAGCAAACACTCAAACGCACTCGCGCCAATCTCGGCCGTCGGTTGGGCGAGGGCGGTGATGCCGCTGCCCACCAGCGGGTACCAATCCAGATCATCGAGGGCGATCAGGCCGACGTCCTCGAACAGATTGCATTTCAGTTCACGCAACGAATGGGTGCTGGCCAGCGCGGCGATGCCGTTGGCGCAGAACAGCGTCTTCGGGCCGGGGCCGGGCGTTTCGAGGAAGGTTTTCAGCTGTGCGGTGAGTTCACTGCCGGTTTCGATCAGGGTGCCGCGCAGGGTCGGGCGTTGCTCGATCTGCGCCTTGAAGCTGCTGACCCGCTCGATCCGCGAACTGGTGCCGTCAAACGGCTCGGTCACCAACAGCACATCGCGATAGCCGCGTTCTTCAAGGTGCGCGAGGGCGAGTTCGACCGCTGCCGGATTGTCCAGCCCGACCAGATCACTCTCCAGCTGATCGACCTTGCGATCCACCAGCACCAGCGGCATTTCCCGATGCAGCTCGCGCAGTTCGTCGCGGTGATGACCGAGCGTGTTCACGATCAGCCCTTCGATGTTGTAGGAGCGCAGCAGGGCCAGGTGCTGGCGTTCCTGCTCGTCATCGCGATCGGTGTTGCACACCACCAGGCTGTAGCCGTGCTGACGGCAGGCGGTTTCCACCCCGTGCATCACGGCAATCGAATAAGGGTTACGGATATCGGCCACCAGCATGCCGATCAGGCGAGTGCGCCCACGTTTCAGGCCACGAGCCATCTGGTTTGGGCGATAGCCCAGTTCGGCAATTGCCTGCTCGATGCGCAAGGCGGTGGCATCTGAGAGCAGGGCACGGTCGTCGCCGATGAAACGCGAGACGCTGGCCTTGGAGACGCCGGCGTGTTCGGCGACGTCGAGCATGGTGACGCGGCTGCGCTGGGCGGCGGAGAAATCGTTCACGGTGATGGACCTTATTATTGGCGTCGTTGCGGTTCTGTACATCAAGTTTCTGAAACCGGTTTCAGGAAACACCATCGGTACCGTCGCAGTCAACCGGATTGTGCTGAGTGACCGGTCAGATACCTGATGATTTCCGACAGGCGGTAGCTTTACCTGTCAGATTTGACAGTAGTCAACGCCCGGATGTCGGCGCTTAATTTCTTGCACGTGAAGGGCGATAAAAGAAAGCGAGAAATTACTCATGTCACCACCTAATGACCCACTTGCAGCAGGGAGCACCTCCGATGCGGGCGTACTACTTGACCCTCTTCGGGTGCAGGGAGTCGACCCATCGGATCCTGCCGGGACATTACCGGACGATGCGAAACAAAATGGCATCGTTTGCATCATTCCCCGCTGGCCAGCGTTCCCAACAGACACTCGTATTGACCGCGTCGAAATCTTCATCGTTGGAAACCCCAACTCGATTGCGCAGCGCAACTATGGCGCTGCCGATGATGCAACGGAGTTTCTCATTCCGATAGGGCCGACATTACTTCCGGATCTGCTTACGTTTGAAATCAGGTACACGGTTCGTTCGGTCAACAATACGACGTCCCCGCCACGACGCCTGACGTTTGCAATTGTTGCGCCGCCACAAGTTCTCAAAGCAGCGACTTTTCCCGATGCAGATCCTTGGGGCTATATCGGCTGCACTAAAAATAACCCTCAGGATCCTGATTCTTTATATGTTTGGGAGGGGATACGCATCCTCATTCCGTTCGACAATCGTTTTCAACTTCTGGATGTTATCGAACTGGTCTGGCAGGGTTGGGAATCTTTAAACGGGTCAGGAACGGCTTTGACACCTGCAGCTACGTTCACCGGGACGGTAACAGATGTAATCAACAAGAAACCGGTTTCGATCGTTATACGCCCGTTTGTCCCGCATATCGAACCGATGCGTGATAACGATTCTGCAACAGCCAATTATTTGCTGTTGCGCAATGGGGTTCCGATCTTCAGCTCTTTTACAGGGCTGGTGAAAATAGACAGGGTGATTCCGGGTAGCAGTGGCTTTTGTTCGGATGCAAGGTGGATGAAGTAAGAGCGTTGCTGTAACTGAAGAGCTACAACGACTGATGTTGGCGATAAACGCTGTTGTCGATGATGTAAGGATTGATATTAAATTTTTTCAGCGTAATGGAGAAAGCACATGACAATTTATCAAGCTGGGACATCGAGGCAGGGAAATGGAATACTGATTGCTCCTACTCCTGAATTACCGGATGGTCGCGGCCCCAACTCCGATATTATTCCTTTGGCCGCAATTCCTGTGGGAGGCGATCTCACGCTCTTACTGGATACAAGCGTCTGGACGACACCACATGACCGTGATCAGGTGGCGTTGGAGTTCACACGAACCCAGCCTCCTGCCAATCCACAGCCCTCAGACTTCACAAGACTTCCACGTGTTTTGCTCGGTCCCGTAGCGGCCAGGCCTCCTAAATTTCAGGTCACATTACCCGCCCAGAATCTGGGAGAGGATGCAACGCCAGTTGGCCCGACACCGATTTGGGTGAGGTGCGTTCTTTTTGAGCGGGGCCTCAACCCGCTGACATCACCTGTCATGCAGGGGTTCATTGACCGTACCGCGCCCTGGCAAGCGAAACCGGTACAGACAGGACCAAACCCTGGGGCAACTCCCGGCGCGAAGTCGACCCCGCTGGTGACCTTTCCCAATGCACTGACCCCCAGTACGCAAATCGACGATACTTGGGCGGCTATCCCGGGCAATGCAAACGGGTTGATAGTTAAAGTCGACTTGACTTACGCCAATTTTCAGGCAACAGACCGCCTCACACTTTATGCGGCGGGCACCCGAACCGAGCCCCCTCAGGTGGCGCCCATCTTCGATGCCGTTGTCCCTGCCAATGGTGAAGTGCCGATTCCGATTCCAGTGCTGCGAGATGTGACCACCGGCAGGGTGCAGATCTGGTTTCGCCTTACCGATGTGGCGGGCAACTTCAGCAACTATTCGGTGAACTACAGGAACGTGAGGTTTCTGCCATTACCCGTGTTGGGTGATCCGGTCGTCCCATCGGCCGCGGACGGTCTGGTAGATCTGAACGATGTGCGTGCAGGTGTAACGGTAAGGGTCGCGCGGCCGACAAACGCGCTCAACACTGACAGCGTGAGTTTGAAGTGGGGGGATGAAGCAGCCGAAGACCTTACGTTCAATGCCCTCAATGAACTGATATTCACCATTCCCTGGGCAAAGTTGCAAAACGAATATTTCCCGAAACAGACCGGTACAGTCTACGAGCTGCCCGTGTTGGTCAAGGCTGATTTGATGCGTGGCGGTAGCTCTATCAGCTCTTCACAGACAACGGTAAATACGGACTACTCGGTGGTCGGTAACCCTTATCCTGTCGATCCGGTCATTCCGCCCGGTGAGTTCAATCCTGAGTTGAAAACATTGATCGTGCGGGGTCAACCTCCTGTCCTTGACAACACACTCGGCCCGCAGGATGTCAATCAAGAGGCGACGATTTTTATCGATATATCGCCTGAGAGCGGCGGGACATGGCCAGATCCGGAACCGGGTGACCAGGTAACCGTTAAGTACCGGGGAGATCTGGGCGAAGTCGTCGTGGTTTCCGAGCCGCTGACGACAACGAATGTCAATACAATCATCGAACTTCCTTTGCCTTACAGCATCGTCGGCCCAGGTGGTCTAGGGGACCAGGAAATATGGTGGGAAGTTGAAAACCCCAATCGCAACAACATTCAGAAAGCGACAGAAACAACGCTGACGGTCAATACAGTAATCATCAATCTGGATGCACCAGAGTTCGTACGGCCGCCCGCAGATGGCACTGCCGATCCGTTCATCATTTGTGAGAGTCTGACCGGTGTGGATCACGTGGCCAGATTCCGGATTCCGCCAAATAGCCATTTCGTCCTGGATATGGATATCACCTTCAACTGGCGTGGGTTCCGCACGGATGATTATGCGACGCCGGCGCCGGATGACACTGAGTTCACCGAAACCCGGCCAATCACTGCGCAAGAACTTACCGACGGGATGATCTTCGATGTGGGTGATTATAACCCCGTTATCCGCAATGTACCTGTGCCTCCACCTGGTCCCCCGGTCCCCGAAGATTTTTATGCCGGCTATGTCAAAGTCTGGTATTCGACACCAGTTGTTCCCACATCCGGTGTTACGGAAATGACCGTTTATTTGCTCAATGCTGACTTCAAATACTGTGAGTCAGAACCGGGTTGGGACCCCGCGCCATAACCATCGTTTAAGCGTGCAGAGCTGCATTTGCCGGGAGAGTAAGGCTCTCCCGGCAGTGCTATCGCTGACTGTCGTCAAAAGCACAGATTGTATTTCGCAAGTGAGGGATAAATCCCATTCATAAAAGGAATAGTCCTACATAGAAGGTTCGAAGTTGTAGGTATTCTCCGACGCCGCCAACGACGGACGTCTGATGGAGCATCTCTTTGAACCGTCTTTCTACCGTCCCGACAAAACTCAGAGAGTAGTGACTATGAAGTTTGAAAAGATACTGGGACTGACAGTTATGAAGTTTACAGGTGTGCTCTCTTATGCAGTGGTCATAATGGCCGTTTCAGAGTCCGCCTATTCGCGAAATCTTGTGCCGGGAGAGGTGGAAACCGTCTCCAGTGGTGCAACGCCTGAAGCGTGGTTTATCCCCGCAACGGCAACTCTAAACATTAACAGTGCCGGCGCGCTGAATATCGAGGTCGGTGGTGGCACACTCAACGGCGACACCGCTGTCACATCACAGATAGATGCATCTTCAGGTGCCCGCATCAATCTGGCCCAGTCAACGGTGACCAGCACAGGTTTTGATACCGCACTCGCATTGACTGACAGCTCGGCCACTGTCACCGGCAGTACGTTGACCAGTCAAGGCAGGGCAATGTCCTTGGCTCGGGATCTGCTAATACCGGTGGGATCAACGGCAACCGTGACCAACAGCACTTTACTCGGCGGCACATCCGGTGCCGCGGTTACGTCGCTCAGCACTCTGAACCTGGTCGATACCCGGGTGGAAGGGACGGATTCGGATGGCATTGGTCTGGAACTGTTCGGTGGCCACGCCAATGTCAGCGCAGACAGCCGGATCACCGGCGGGCTCAACGGCGTCATGTTCGGGGACGACACTGTACTGAATCCCGGCGATGTGACGGGACAGAGCCGGTTGACGGTGGACGGATCAATCGTGCAAGGACGTACTGGCGCTGCGATCAGTGTCAATTTTGCTACTCCGGCCGGCCAGCCGGTCTTGATCGAAGTAAACAACGGTTCCAGCCTGATCGGAGGCAACGGCAATATCCTGGAGGTGATCGATGGCGCCGCTGCCCGATTCCAGGTCGATAACAGCAAGCTGTCTGGCAACATTCAAGTCGCTGAAGGTGGAGAAGCCAGCGTACTGTTGCGAAACGCTGCGAGCCTTGACGGCAATCTGGTCAACGTTGATTCGGTCACGCTCGATACGCAAAGCGCACTGACCGGCAACATCCAAGGTTCCGGAGCCGGCGTGGTGACGCTGGACAATAATGCGGTCTTGCATGGCGCCGTCACCGGCGTCAGCAACATGTCGATCAGTCGTGGTGCAGAGTGGAACATGGTGGGTAGCAACGCTCTCACCCGCCTCGACCTGCAGGGCGGCAGCGTGCGCTTCGGGACGAACCAGGAGTTCACTCGCCTGGACATCGCCAACCTGTCAGGCAATGGTCAGTTCCTCATGAACACGGATGTTGCCACCGCAGAGACGGATTTTTTGAATGTCACGCAATCCGCATCCGGCCAGCATGAGCTGGTAGTGGCTGCTACCGCAAGCGAACCGGTCAATGGCGCGCCGGTCAAAGTGGCCAACATCGCCGCAGGGGATGCCCAGTTTTCCTTGAGAAACGGCCAGGTGGATGTCGGTGCTTTAGCCTACAAGCTGGTGAAAGAAGGCGAAGGGCTGTTCCTGCAACCTGATGCGACGAGTCCGAGCACAGGTTCAAAAACAGCCATGGCAATTGCCGGCATCGCCCCCACAGTGATTTATTCTGAAATGACTACCCTCAATACTCGTCTCGGGGACCGTCGCATGGCCGGCACCCAGCCTCGGGCACGATCCGCTGCTGCCCTGGACTCGGATACTCAAGGCTCGACATCCGGTGTCTGGATACGTACTTACGGAAATCAGTACAACGTCAAAAATGCATACGGTGATGGCTATAAGCAAAATCAGACTGGAGTCTCCGTAGGGGTGGATACGCCTCTGTCGGCGATGGGTGACGGCCAATGGCTGATCGGCGCCTTTGGTGGTTACAGCACCACTCGCCTGAATCTGACGCGCGGCAGTTCTGGCTCGATCGATAGCGTTTATCTGGGCACTTACCTGACTTGGTATGACGAAGAGACCGGGTATTACGTGGATACCGTCGCCAAGGTCAACCGTTTCAATAACGACGTTAAAGTCACATTGAGTGATGACTCTCGAACAAAGGGCAATTTCGATAACGTAGGCGTGAGCGGATCTGTCGAGGTCGGCAAGCACATCGTTTTGAACAAAGGCTATTTCATCGAGCCTTCTGCACAACTCGGTGCGGCGGCAGTGGAGGGTAAAACGTACCGTCTGGACAATGGATTGCACGTGGACAGCGATGAGACCCGCTCTTTGCTCGGCAAGGTCGGTATGACCGTTGGCCGTGAATTGGTTCTAGACAACGGCAGCAAGCTTCAGCCCAGACTGCATGCCGCCGTCAGCCATGAGTTTGTCAACAGTAATCGTGTGAGTGTGAATGACACTGACTTCAACAATGATTTGTCCAGCACCAGCCTGGAGTTGACCGGCGGGCTGAACTGGATACCGGCGAACGATAAGTGGCAGGTTTATGCAGAGCTCGGTACCAGTCGTGGCACCAAGGTTGACCAGGCGCTGGGAGGAAGCGTGGGGTTGAGTTATAACTTTTAACCAGGTTTGCGGCGGCATAAAAAAGGAAGCTTTAAAGCTTCCTTTTTTATTACTTGTTGAGGGCAGTTTACTTTCTGCGCAAGTCGACGTTATCGGTCAAAAATTCTGCAGAAATCGGGAACACATCGTCGCCATCATCCCCCCCATGGTCAAATGTACCGTCGAAAGTTCCGGTTAGTGTTTTTTCGGATTCGTCAACTTGAATACTAAGAGTGCCGCTGACTCCTACGTGTAAAAGACCGTTCACAGGGTCCGAATAGTAAGTTACTGCGACACGCTCGCTATCCAAAGATATGGGCAGGCTGCCTGATTCGGGCTTTGTATAAAAAACAACTTCGATAGAGCGCGTCATGCCATTTTCGGTATGGCCTGCGCTTAGCCGCCAATACTTGCCAGTGGGATAATCCACCAAATCGAGCGAAGGGGCAGAGGTTGAGCGGAAACTCAGTGGCTCAGGAATTTTGCTGTGTTTATATCGGGGATTAGAATCGCCATTTATCGTGGCGGACAAGAACGGTTGCGCAACGGTTGGTTGAATTGTCGGGTAGGCCCGTGCTGCGAAGCTCATGAGTTTATCTCCATACATGATAATTAGAGGAATCCAAAGACTGAGCAGTCCTAATCCTGGATGTTGTATGGAAGCTTAAATATGGCGCAGCTGTAAACTGTCAGAGTTGACAGTTTACATTGCGGTGGATTTGTGGGTTTTAATTTTAAAGGTTTAAGGTGATTGGCTATATAGAAGAGGGTATATGGGGGCGCTCTTTTATTAAGAATCAAGCTAATACGCTTAGCCATGCAGAGCCCAATAACAATAGTGCCATGCAACTGTTGAAGCGCTGAATCGTTAGCGCAGAGCGCAAAACACGAGACGATCCGCTGCCCAACGCAGCCCAACATGCCAGACATGGAATGGCGACAAGAAAAAATACGGTCGACAAGTACAGCGTATGAATGATCTGGTCTCCTGAGCGTACAGTGAACACACTCGCGACGGCCAAGGCCATTGTCCAGGTTTTGGGGTTGATCAGCTGCAATCCAGCGGCCCCCCATAAACCCAAGCGCCGGTGGTTATGGGTTGGAGTGTCGGGCGTGGATACTTCGACGGGGGCCCGGAATATTTGCCAGGCCAGGAAGCTCAGCCAGACGACGCCCACCCACCTCATTGCCTGTTGCACGCCGGGGTTCGCGTTGAGGGCCTGACCAAAACCACTGCCCACTAACAACACAATCAATGCCGCGCTCGCGCAAGCTCCAAAGATGATCGGCAAGGCAGCCTTGAAGCCGTAACGGGCGCTGTTGCTCAGCACCAGAATATTGGTCGGCCCCGGCGTAATGGAGGCTACAAAAGCAAACAGCATAAAAGGTAGCAAGGTCGGGAAGGTGGACAACATGGCAGCGGGCTCCGTGGATTAACTCAGGAGCCAATCCTCACAAAGCCTGCTTCACACGTCTGGAAGATTTGAGCACCGCTTGCGGTACCTCGCTGGCGTCAGGCCATAGGCACGCACGAACCACCGGCCCAAGTGACTCTGATCGGCAAATCCCAACTCCATCGCCACCGTCGCCGGTTGCTCGCCACAGGCCAGCATTCGCCGAGCCGTGGCCAGGCGCAATTGTACGAGGTAGGCGTGGGGTGCCATGCCATAAGCGGCCTTGAAGGCGCGGGTCAGGCGAAAGCGATCGACGCCGGTGACGGCAGCCAGTTGGTCGAGGCCGATGTCGTATTGAGCGTTGGCGTGCAGGTATTCCCGAGCCTTCTGCGCCACCAGGGGCAGGCGCGGATCTTCGCCATAGCGGGCGCGCCAGTGTAGATGGCTGGTAAGGCGTTCAAGTAAACCGTCGAGGGCGGTTTGGCGGACGATCTTCAGCTCACCGTGATGCAGGGTTTGAAACGCCAGGCTGGTGGCGTGAGCCAGTCGTGAGTCGCTGGCCAGGGTGTTGGCGAAACTCAATTCACTGTTATCGGGGGCATTGTCGAATACCGCACTGAGTTCGCGTTTCAGCCACTGCGGATCGAGGTACAGCATGCGGTAGGTGAAACCGTCTTCGGTCGTGGCTTCGCCGTCGTGGATGTCGCCCGGCTCCAGCAGAAACACCTTGCCCGGCGTGCTTTGGTGCTTCGCCCGTCGACAGTGGAACTGCTGAACCCCTTGCTCGGTGACACCCACCAGATAGCTGTCATGCCAGTGCGGATCGTAAGCGTGGCCCTCGAAATGCGCGCGCAAGGTCTCGATGCCGGTGTCGGCGTCCTGGGCCAGGTCGATCCAGTTGTGGGAAATCATGCTGCACCTGTGAGGCGGATTGCCGACTTATTTAACGCCCGCGCCGAAGGTGATGACTAGAACGTTTGTGCAGGGATCAGTTGAACAGTCCTGCCGCGATGTTGATCGAGAACCCGAGAATGGCCGTGTTGAACAGAAAGCCGATCAGCGACTGCGCCAGGACAATCTTGCGCAAATCCCGCGTCGCCACACCGACATCGGATGTCTGCACCGCCGCACTGATGGTGAACGAGAAATACAGGAAGTCCCAGTAGTTGGGGGTTTCCAGACCTTCTGCAAAGCGCAGCGCCAAGTCCTTGCCGTCCCAGGTGTAGAACAGACGGGCGTAGTGCACGCTGAAAATCACCCCGATCAGCAGCCATGAACCGATCACGGTTAATGCAGTAACGCCGTAGCGCAACAGCTTGCGGGTCGTTTCCAGGTCCCTGCTGCCGGCCAGTTCAAAGGCGATGGTCGCCAGGCTCGCAATCGCGGCGATGCACACAACAAACAACACCAGCCCGGCATTTTCGTCTTCGACCTCGGCAATGCGCTTCACGTCCGGGGCCTTGGCGCGGATGGTGAGCCAGAGCATAAGGACCAGATAGGTCCAGACGCCGGTATTCCAGCCGATGAGGATTTTGCTGATGATCGAATCGGCCGGCGCCAGAATGCCTACGGCAACGCCGAGTATGGTCGCGGCGGACAGACGAGGGTGGGTGCGGGCGAGGAAGGGCATGTGAACTCACAGGAGCGGGATTCTTACCACCATAGCTTAGGTAACCGAGCTTTTGTAGGAGCTGCCGAAGGCTGCGATCTTTTGATCTTATGGCCTCCACCGAAGATCAAGACCAAAAGATCGCAGCCTTCGGCAGCTCCTACAGGGGGATGGAGTTACATTTGGGTTAGTCGAGTCCGTGGCTACTTTTTGTGGCGCGCTTTTACCAACCTCATCACCACCACAAAAAACACCGGCACAAACAGCACTGCCAATGTCGCCGTGATCATCCCGCCAATCACCCCGGTGCCGATGGCTTGCTGGCTCGCAGAACTGGCCCCGGTGGCAATCGCCAGTGGCACTACGCCAAGAATGAACGCCAGCGACGTCATCACAATCGGCCGCAGGCGCAGGCGCGCGGCTTGCAGTGTCGCGTCGACCAGGTCGTGGCCTTCGTCGTACAGGCTCTTGGCGAATTCGATGATCAGGATCGCGTTCTTCGCCGACAGGCCGATGATGGTGATCAACCCGACCTTGAAGAACACGTCGTTGGGCATCCCGCGTAAGGTCACGGCCAGTACCGCGCCGAGCACACCGAGTGGCACCACCAGCAGCACCGACGTCGGAATCGACCAGCTCTCATACAGCGCCGCCAGACACAGAAACACGATCAATAGCGACAGCCCGAGCAGGATCGGCGCCTGACTGCCGGACAAGCGTTCCTGCAACGACAACCCGGTCCATTCCTGGCCCAATCCCGCCGGCCCTTGCGCCACCAGCCGTTCGATTTCGGCCATGGCTTCGCCGGTGCTATGTCCGGGCGACGGTTCGCCGGAGATGCTGATCGCCGGGTAGCCGTTGTAACGGGTCAACTGCGCCGGGCCCTGAGTCCATTTGGCCTGGACGAAGGCCGACAGCGGCACCATTTTCCCGGCGTTGTTGCGCACGTGAATCTTCAGCAGATCGGCGACCTGACTGCGCTGATCGCCTTCAGCCTGAACCACTACCCGCTGCATCCGTCCCTGATTGGGGAAGTCGTTGATGTAGGCCGAACCGACGGTGGTGGACAGCACATTGCCAATGTCGGCAAAGGACACGCCCAGCGCGTTGGCCTGTTTACGGTCGACTTCCAGGTGCACCTGCGGCGCTTCGGCCAGCGCGCTTTCACGCACGTTCATCAGGATCGCGCTCTTCTCGGCAGCCGCCAGCAACTCGGTGCGCGCCTGCATCAGCGTGGCATGACCGAGACCGCCACGGTCCTGCAAGCGGAACTCGAAACCGCTGGAGGTGCCCAGGCCGTCAACCGGCGGCGGCAGTACCGCAAAGGCTACGGCGTCCTTGATCTGGCTCAACGCGATGTTGGCGCGATCGGCAATCGAACTGGCCGAGTCGTCGCTGCCCCGATCAGACCAGTCTTTGAGCGTGGTAAACGCCAACGCGGCGTTCTGCCCGCTACCGGAGAAGCTGAAACCGAGAATCACTGTGCTGTCACCAACGCCGGGTTCAGTGGCGTTGTGGGCTTCGATCTGCTCAACCACCTGCACCGTGCGGTTCTTGCTCGCACCCGGCGGCAGTTGAATGTCGGTGATGGTGTAACCCTGATCCTCCACCGGCAGGAACGAGGAGGGCAGTCGGCTGAAGCACACGCCCAATCCGATCAGCAGCACGCCGTAGATCAACAGGTAACGGCCCGTGCGTTTCAGCGCATAGGCGACCCAGCCTTGATAACGCTCGGTCAGTTGCTCGAAACGCCGGTTGAACCAGCCAAAGAATCCGCGCTTTTCGTGATGCTCGCCCTTGGCAATCGGCTTGAGCAACGTTGAGCACAGTGCCGGGGTCAAGGTCAGGGCGAGGAACGCCGAGAACAGAATCGAGGTGGCCATGGACAGCGAGAATTGCCGGTAAATCACCCCGACCGAACCCTGCATGAACGCCATTGGAATGAATACAGCGACCAGCACCAGCGTGATGCCGATGATTGCGCCGGTGATCTGCTTCATTGCCTTGCGCGTAGCCTCTTTGGGCGACAGGCCTTCGGTGGCCATGATCCGTTCAACGTTTTCCACCACCACAATCGCGTCATCCACCAGGATGCCGATGGCCAGTACCATGCCGAACATGGTCAGCACGTTGATCGAGAACCCCAGCGCCAACATGGTCGCAAAGGTGCCCATCAGCGCCACCGGCACCACCAGCGTTGGAATCAGCGTGTAGCGGATGTTTTGCAGGAACAGAAACATCACCGCAAACACCAGCAACATCGCCTCGCCGAGGGTGTAAACCACCTTGGTGATCGAGACTTTGACGAAGGGCGAGGTGTCGTACGGAATCTTGTACTCGACGCCCGCCGGGAAGTAGCGCGCCAGTTCGTCCATCTTCGCCCGCACCAACGTGGCAGTACTCAGGGCATTAGCGCCCGGCGCCAATTGCACGCTGACGGCGGTCGACGGTTTGCCATTGAGGCGCGTGGAGAACTGGTATTCCTGACTGCCGATCTCGACGCGCGCCACGTCTTTGATGCGCACAGTTGAGCCGTCGGGATTGGCCTTGAGCACAATGTCGGCGAATTCTTCGGGGGTCGACAACTGGCCTTTGACCAGAATGGTCGCGGTGATTTCCTGAGTGGTGCGGGTCGGCAAATCGCCGATGCTGCCGGCCGACACTTGCGCGTTCTGCGCGACGATGGCGGCGTTGACGTCGGCCGGGGTCAGGTTGAAACCGATCAGCTTCTGCGGATCGATCCAGATCCGCATCGCCCGTTCGGCGCCGTACAACTGCGCCTTGCCGACGCCGTCCAGGCGCTTGATCTCGTTCATCACATTGCGTGCCAGGTAATCGCTGAGCGCCACGTCGTCGAGCTTGCCGTCACTGGAGGTGAGGGTGATCAACAGCAGGAAACCGGCAGAGACTTTCTCCACCTGCAAGCCTTGTTGTGTCACGGCCTGAGGCAAGCGCGATTCCACAACCTTGAGACGGTTTTGCACATCGACCTGCGCCATTTCCGGGTCGGTGCCCGGCTGGAACGTCGCGGTGATGGTGGCGCTGCCGAGGCTGCTTTGGGATTCGAAATACAGCAGATGGTCCGCGCCGTTGAGTTCCTCCTCGATCAGGCTGACCACGCTTTCGTCCACGGTCTGCGCCGAAGCGCCGGGGTACACGGCGTAGATTTCGACTTTCGGCGGCGCGACGTTGGGGTATTGCGCCACCGGCAATTGCGGAATGGCCAGGGCGCCGGCCAACAGGATGAACAGGGCAACCACCCAGGCGAACACCGGGCGGTCGATAAAGAACTGCGGCATAAAAAGCGTCCTGCTTACTGACCAGAAGCCTGGGCAAGTGGAAGAGGGGTGTTGTCAATCTGCACCTGTTCGCCGGGACGGGCGTGCTGCAGGCCTTCAGTGACGATGCGATCACCGGGCTTGAGGCCTCCGGTGACGATCCAGCGATCGTTCTGCACGGCGCCCAATTCGACCGGTTGCTGGCCGACCCGCTGTTCGGCGTCGAGCAACAGCACTTGGGCGATGCCGGCACTGTCGCGCTGAATGGCCCGTTGCGGCACGCTGATGCCTTGCTGAATGACCGCTTGCTCCAGAAGCACGCGCACGAAGCTGCCCGGCAGCAAGTCGAGGTCCGGGTTGGGGAATTCGCTGCGCAGAATGATCTGACCGGTGCCGGGGTCGACGGTGATGTCGGCAAACAGCAACTTGCCCGGCAACGGATAGAGACTGCCATCGTCCTGGATCAGCGTGGCTTTGGCCTGGTCCTGACCGACCTGCTGCAACTGGCCGGAACGGAACGCCCGGCGCAGGTCGTTGAGTTCGCGGGTCGATTGAGTGAGGTCGGCGTGAATCGGGTTCAGTTGCTGAATCAATGCCAGCGGTGTGGTTTCGTTCTGCCCGACCAGTGCGCCTTCGGTCACCAGCGCGCGGCCGATGCGCCCGGAAATCGGCGCTGTAACGGTGGCGTAACCCAGGTTGAGTTTCGCCCGCTCCACGGCGGCTTTGTTCGCAGCGACGTCGGCAGCGGTTTGCCGGGCATTGGCCCGGGCGTTGTCATAATCCTGGCCGCTGATGGCGTTGCCTTCGATCAACTGCGCGTAGCGCTGCTCCTGCAATCGTGCCTGAAATGCGTTGGCTTCAGCCTTGCGCAGCGCCGCTTCGGCACTGTCCAGGTCAGCCTTGAACGGCGCCGGGTCGATACGGAATAACACTTCGCCTTTTTTCACATCGCTGCCTTCACGGAAGGCCCGTTGCAACACCACGCCGGCCACTCGGGCACGGACTTCGGCAATCCGTGGCGCAGCAATCCGCCCGCTCAGTTCGCTGGTGATCGACAGGGGCTGGGCTTCGATGGTTTCGATGCGAACCGTGGCCAGGGTTGCCGCCTCTTCAGCATTCGAGGACTTGTCACAAGCGCTCAGCGTCAGCGCCAGTGCAATCAGGCTGAGCCTGGCAAGCAGATTCATTGACATGTAAATACCCCAATAATGACCTCCCGCATCCTACGGGGAGGCGACGAGGGTAGCGGTGAAGCTTTGTAGGCGCTGTGTGAAATTGTGTAAGGGTTTTACTCAGGCATGGGCGAGGGCGTATATCCTTCACGCCTTGATTTCTATCGCGACTGATAGATTGCTTTCGCGAGCAGGCTCGCTCCCACAGTTGAAATGCGGTCCCCTGTGGGAGCGAGCCTGCTCGCGAAAGCGGTCTATCAAACGCCACTGCACTTTCTGGAACACCCCATGCCCAACATCCTCCTGGTCGAAGACGACACCGCGCTCTCCGAACTGATTGCCAGTTACCTGGAACGCAACGGCTATAGCGTCAGCGTGATCAGCCGTGGCGACCCTGTGCGCGAACGTGCGCGGGTCAATCCGCCGGACCTGGTGATCCTTGACCTGATGCTGCCGGGGCTCGACGGCCTGCAAGTCTGCCGCTTGCTGCGCGCTGATTCGGCCACGTTGCCGATCCTGATGCTCACCGCCCGCGACGACAGCCACGATCAGGTGCTGGGCCTGGAAATGGGCGCCGACGACTACGTCACCAAGCCCTGTGAACCGCGCGTGTTGCTGGCCCGGGTGCGGACCTTACTGCGGCGCAGCAGCCTCACTGAACCGCAGACGGCCAACGACCGCATTCTGATGGGCAATCTGTGCATCGACCTCTCCGAGCGCACCGTGACCTGGCGCGAGCAATTGGTCGAGCTGTCCAGCGGCGAATACAACCTGCTGGTGGTGCTCGCCCGGCATGCCGGCGAAGTACTCAGCCGCGACCAGATTCTGCAACGCCTGCGCGGCATCGAATTCAATGGCACCGACCGTTCGGTGGACGTGGCGATCTCCAAGCTGCGGCGCAAATTCGACGACCATGCGGGCGAGGCCCGCAAGATCAAGACCGTGTGGGGCAAGGGTTACCTATTTAGCCGTTCCGAGTGGGAATGCTGAGTCGATGTTCAGAATCCTGTTTCGCCTGTACCTGGTGACCATCGTTTCGTACAGCGCGGCGATCTATCTGGTGCCTGACGTGGTGATCAAAGTCTTCCAGGAGCGCTTTGTCACCTACAACCTCGATTACTCGCGCGGGCTGCAAACCCTCATCGTCAAACAGTTTCATGCGGTGCCTGAGGAACAATGGCCGGCCTTGGCGGCCGAGATGGACAAGGAATTCACGCCGCTGCACATCGTGCTCACCGGTAAAGACGATGCCGATTTCACCCCCGATGAGCGCAAGCGTTTGCAGCGTGGCGAGAACGTCGTACGCATCGGCGACTGGGCCTGGCGCACCCTGGCGGTGGCGCCGCTGAACGAGCGGACCGTGGTGGAAATGGTCGTGCCGCCCGATCCTATGGACGTCAGCCTGTTGTACTGGAGCATCAACGTGCTGATTGGCGCAACGATGCTCGCTTGCCTGTTGCTGTGGCTGCGCCCGCACTGGCGCGACCTGGAACGCCTCAAAGGCACGGCTGAACGTTTCGGCAAGGGCCACTTGAGCGAGCGCACACAGATTTCCAAAAGCTCCAACATCGGCAGCCTGGCCAACGTCTTCGACACCATGGCCGGCGACATCGAGAACCTGCTCAACCAGCAGCGCGACCTGCTCAATGCCGTCTCTCACGAACTGCGCACGCCCCTGACCCGACTGGATTTCGGCCTGGCGCTGGCGTTGTCCGACGATTTGCCAGCGGCCAGTCGCGAACGGCTGCAAGGTCTGATCGCGCACATTCGCGAACTCGATGAGCTGGTGCTGGAGCTGTTGTCCTACAGTCGCCTGCAAAATCCGGCGCGGGTGCCGGAACGGGTCGAAGTATCGCTGGATGAGTTTATCGACAGCATTCTGGGCAGCGTCGATGAGGAACTGGAGTCGCCGGACATCGTTATTGATGTGATGCTTAACGGCCAACTTGAACGCTTTGTTCTCGATCCACGGCTGACCGCTCGCGCCATTCAGAACCTGCTGCGCAATGCCATGCGCTACTGCGAAAAGCGCATTCAGATTGGCGTACAGGTCTGTCCAAAAGGCTGCGAAATCTGGGTCGATGACGACGGCATCGGCATTCCGGATGATGAGCGCGAGCGGATATTCGAACCGTTCTATCGGCTGGATCGCAGCCGAGACCGGGCAACGGGCGGGTTTGGTCTGGGGCTGGCGATCAGTCGGCGGGCGCTGGAAGCCCAAGGCGGCACACTGACCGTGGAACCGTCGCCATTGGGCGGCGCACGGTTCCGTTTGTGGCTGCCCGCCTCAGCCTGACGCACTCTTTGTAGCAGCTGCCGAGCCCGCGAGGCTGCGTTCGAGGACGCAGTCCTCGCCAACCCGGCAGATGCGGTTTTCCTGAAAGAACGGAGTGCCTGATTTTACGGCTGCTTCGCAGCCGAACGCAGCCTCGCGGGCTCGACAGCTGCTACAGGGGGTTAACCTGGCACTTCGGTTGATGGAATCAACCCAACCCCAGCCGCCTGCATCCGCTCGATCGCTGCGGCCAGTGAGCCTTCCAGATCAATCGCCCGACAGGCATCCATCACCACAAATGCGTTAAACCCTGCCGCCCGCGCATCCAGCGCCGAAAACATCACGCAGAAATCCAGCGCCAGCCCGACCAGGTAAACAGTGTCGATGCCGCGTTCTTTCAAATAGCCAGCCAACCCGGTTGTGGTCGTACGGTCCGCTTCCAGAAACGCCGAATAACTGTCGATGTCCGGATTACAGCCCTTGCGGATGATCAGTTGGG
This sequence comes from Pseudomonas sp. LB3P25, assembly GCF_054897985.1. Taxonomy (NCBI): domain Bacteria; kingdom Pseudomonadati; phylum Pseudomonadota; class Gammaproteobacteria; order Pseudomonadales; family Pseudomonadaceae; genus Pseudomonas; species Pseudomonas sp. LB3P25. The sequence goes on from NZ_CM142711.1 coordinate 3,370,948, forward strand.
CATGAGGCAGGTCCAGTTCCGCGTGGAATTCGGCGCCGGGTGTGGCGCGTACACAATGCTCCGGCCACAGCGTCTGTTCACCGTAAGGCAACTGAATCACGTCATAAGGTTTGCGCCCGGGGTGGCTGGAAGCGAACGAGGCGTGGCCGGCTGGGTGCCAGTCCTGGGCGATGATGACTTGGGTGAACCGGGCGCCGAGGCGGTTGATCAACGGGACGATCAGGTCACCTTCGGGTACCGGCAACTGGCCGCCGGGGATGAAGTCGTTCTGTACGTCGATGACCAGCAAGGCTGTGCGTGAAGAAATCGGCATGGGGAGGTTCCTCCTTGGAAATGAGACACCCAGCATAGTGACAAACGAGATCACGCGCTCAGCCGACTTCTCAACAATTTCGCCATGTCCTCCAGATCCGCCACCGGGTTATGCCCGATCAACATCCAGGCATGTTGCATGTCAGCCCAATAGACAATGTTCATCCCGTGCCGAATCTCATGGGAGAAATGCCGGCTGCCGCTGTTGGAGCGGGTGACACACAGCGCCATGGGGCCGTGCGCCGGGTCCAGGTAGGTGATTTGGGCAATGGCGACGCCGTCGTACTCGAGGATTTGTGCGCGCTTGAACTCGGAGCGTGGCAGGGCCAGTTGCGCCGGCACAAGATTCAGGCCCAGACGTGCATCGATGGTCCGCAGTTGCGCTCGCTGAGCGGCTTCGTCACTGGGCAAGTGGTCCAGGGTTTGCGGCACGTACAGCGACATGTACTCGGCCACCAGCCCGCGCCAGTTGTTAGTTTGCTGACTCAACTGCCAACCGAGAAACAGCCTGTCCGCCACCACGCCACTCACCACCAACCCGGCGGCCGCCGCGAGAAACCAGCGCCGATTCATGGCCGGGCGTTCAGGTGAAGGCAAGGTGTCGAGCATCGATTGCAGGCGGTCCAGGGGCGCCTGTCGACCCAACTCGTCGTAGGCCTCCTTGAACGGCAGGCTGCTGCGGGCTAGCCATTGCAGGCGCAGGTTGAGCGTTGGGTCATCAAGGATGGCCGCGTCGATGCGGGTGCGCTGTTCGCTGTCGAGCTGGTTGTCGAGGTAGGCCACCAGTTGCTCATCCGAGGGTATCGTCGGGCGTGCGCTGTCGTTCATCGACGTTCTCCAGTGGAAGGGTTCGGCACAGTGTGCAATGGCGGATACTCGGCCAGTTTCGCGCGGGCAGCGGCCAGGCGACTCATGACCGTGCCGATGGGTACGTCCAACACGTCGGCCACTTCGCGGTAGGACAAGCCCTCGACGTAGGCGAGAAACACCGTTTCGCGCTGGGCTTCGGGCAGGGCATCAACGCGCCGGATCACCTGAGCCGCGAGGACGTGGGTTTGCGCCGCGTATTCACCGTCGAACGACAAAGCGTTGTCGGCATCCACCAGCCCCTGTCCATGCCGTACCCTTCGTGCGCGGACTTCGTTGAGCCAGATCGAATGCAAAATGCTCAGCAGCCAGCGGTCCATGCGGGTGCCCGGGACAAACTGCCCGGCACGCTCGAGCGCCCGCACGCAGGTGGCCTGCACCAAGTCTTCGGCGACATGCCGTTGCCGGGACAGCAGCAGGCCGTAGCGCCATAAACGCGCCAGATGCTGGCCCAGTTCTGCCCGTATTGCCTGATCGCTGGCGATGGCGACCTCCGTCTGCTCGGTGTGTCAGGTTTTCGATGAATCGTTAATGGCTTCGGCCAGGTCCTGGTATTCCTCGCAGGTGTTGCCGCAGATCGACTTGATCTGCTGTAACTGTTCCTGAGCGAGGTCCAGCCGACCTTTGACCACATACGCTTCGCCGAGGTATTCGCGAACTTGTGCGTAGTGCGGGTCAAGTTTGACCGATTGCAGGTAATAGTTGATGCCTTCGTCGGTGCGCCCCAGTTTACGCGTGGCGTAGCCGCGATAGTTCAACGCCTTGGCGGTGTTTGGCTCTTTGAGGGTGTCGAGCAGGGCCAAGGCTTCTTCGTAGCGACCATCCTTGGCCAGGCGATAAGCGTAATCGGTGCGGTCGGCGTCCGGTACCAGGCTGCTGGTTTGCTTGAGGCATTTTTGCGACCGGGAGTCGAAGACCTGGCCTTTAGGGCAATTGGGTCTTGCGGGGGCGTCATCGCCACCACCATTGGCCAACGCCAGCGAACTGGACAAGGCGACCGCCAGCAGCAACGGGGCGGTTAACACAGCGAAACGGGTGTTCATGGGCGATGCTCCACAGGTTAATTCGTTTCAGTTAGAACCACGCCCCGGCAACATGCGGCGCAACGTGTTATCACGCAGGCTGAAATGGTGAACCAGCGCCATCACAGCGTGCAGCCCGGCCAGAATCACGATGGCCCAGGCTACTTGTTCGTGCAGGCCGCCGAACACCGACTTCATGCTTTTATCGACGGTGATCAACGTTGGGACATCGAACAGGCCGAAAAGGTTGAACGGTTCAGCCTGCGCCCAGCGGAACAGAAAGCCCAACACGATCTGGCTCAGCAGCAAGGCATAGAGCGCCAGGTGCGCGGTTTTCGCCAGAGTGTTCATGACCCCCTGATTGGCGGGCGGCAAACGGCGGCCAGGAAACAGACGCCACAGCAATCGGCCGATGACGATCACCGCCAGCAGGATGCCGCAGGAAATGTGCAACGCCTGCAACTCCTTGCGTAGCGGCGTGCCCTTGGCCAGTTGCTCCCAGATCTGCGCGCTGGCGAACAGGCCAATCACCAGCAACGCGGTCAGCCAGTGCAGGCTCATGGTCAGACGGTCGTAACGTGTCGGCGAGTTCAGGTTCGGGTTGTTCATTGGCAATTCTCATGGGGGATGAAAGGTGAACACCACAGGGTGAACAATTATTCATTTCTTTCTGGCGGTCTGTGCAAGGAAAGCTCAAATCGAGGCGCTATGCTCGACAGCATTCGTAGTCGATCTGGAGCACTGCCATGAAAGATCAGGTCCATCACTCGGCGGCCGCCGGCTATAAAACCGGCGCTGATACCTACGTTCGCGGTCGTCCGGATTATCCGCCGCCAGTGGCCGATTGGCTGACCGCCACGCTCGGTTTGAACGCGGATAAAGCGGTGATTGATCTGGGCGCCGGCACTGGCAAGTTCACCGGTCGGCTGGTGGCGACCGGCGCGCAAGTGATTGCGGTGGAGCCAGTGGCGCAGATGCTCGAGAAATTGTCCGAAGCCTTCCCTGAGGTGCTGGCCGTCAGCGGCACCGCCATGGATCTGTCGCTGCCGGATGCTTCGGTGGACGTGGTGATCTGCGCCCAAGCTTTTCACTGGTTTGCCAGCACCGAAGCACTGACCGAAATTGCCCGTGTACTCAAACCCGGCGGCAAGCTGGGGCTGGTGTGGAACCTGCGCGATTCCCGAGTGAGTTGGGTGCCGAAACTGGATGCGATCGTCAATGCGCTGGAGGGCGATACCCCGCGCTATTACACCGGGGCCTGGCGCCGGGCGTTTCCGCATCCGGCGTTCGGACCGCTCAAGGAGCAGCGCTTCAGCCATGGGCATACAGGCTCGCCGGAAGATGTGATTTTCAACCGCGTGCGCTCCACCAGTTTTGTTGCGGCCTCGTCGGCGGTGGAGCGGGCGAGGGTTGATGAGCAATTGAGAGCGCTGATTGCCGCCGAGCCCGAACTCCGTGGAAAAGACCTGGTGACGGTGCCCTATGAGACGGCGGCGTTTGTGGCGGTGAAGGGCAGTTAGATCGGTGGTGAGACCAATCGCGAGCAGGCTCGCTCCCACACTGGATTTTGGCCGGACACAAAACCTGTGGCCACTGAACATCTACTGTGGGAGCGAGCCTGCTCGCGATGAACGATGACTCGGTATCAGCTTAGTAGGCGAATCGGTTTTCCTGCAGACCAGGCTTGAATGTCCTCGATCATCTGCGAGAAAAACTGGTGATAGTTCTGCTGGCTGACATACCCGACGTGGGGCGTGGCCAGCACATTGTCCAGGGTTCTGAACGGATGATGACGGGGCAAGGGCTCCTGCTCGAAGACGTCCAGCGCAGCGCCGGCCAGTCGCTGTTTTTGCAGCGCCTTGATCAACGCCGCTTCATCGACGATCGGCCCACGCGCAGTGTTGACCAGCAGCGCCGTGGGCTTCATCCAGTCCAGCGCCTGGGCATTCACCAAACCTCGGCTACGATCGCTGAGCACCAGATGGATCGACAGCACATCGGCCTGTTCGAACAGTTCCTGTTTGCTGACGTAGGTCACGCCGACTTCGGCTGCACGTTCGGCGGTCAGGTTCTCGCTCCAGGCAATCACCCGCATGCCGAACACCTGACCGAACTGGGCAACGCGTTGGCCGATGCTGCCCAGACCCAGGATCGCCAGGGTCTTGCCGTGCAGGTCGCCACCCAGGCTTTGCTGCCATAAACCTGCGCGCAGGGCGTTGGCTTCGGCCACCAGGTTGCGGGTCGCCGCCATGATCAGCGCCCAGGTCAGTTCCGGTGCGGCGTGCTTGTAGCTGTCGGTGCCACAGACCTGAATGCCCAGCGCAGCGGCGGCTTTCAGGTCCAGGGCGGCGTTGCGCATGCTGCCGGTGGTCAGCAGCTTGAGTTTCGGTAAGCGCCGCAGCAGGTCCTCATCGAACCGGGTGCGCTCGCGCATCACGCAGATCACCTCGAACTCGCCCAACCGTGCCGCCAGGGTTTCGTTGTCGGCAGGGTAGTCATGGATGAAGTTCACCTGACCGATGTTATCCAGCACCGACCAGTCCACCACGTCACGGGCCACGTCCTGCCAGTCATCAATCACCGCAATCTGCACAGCCATCAGCCTTACCTCATCAATGAACGGGGTTGGTTTTGTTCAGCCAAGCGAGCAGCGCCTGGTGGAATTGCGCCGGTTCTTCCATTTGCGGAGCGTGGCCCATGCCGGGGAATTCGACCAGCGTCGACCGGGGAATCAGTTTCGCCACCTGCTTGCCGAGCACGTCGTAGTGACCGATTTTCGCCTTGACCTCGGGCGGTGCAATGTCGCTGCCGATGGCCGTGGTGTCGGACGTACCAATCAGCAGCAGGGTCGGCATCTTCAGGTCCTTGAACTCGTAGTACACCGGTTGGGTGAAGATCATGTCGTAGATCAGCGCCGAATTCCACGCCACCTGTGTATGCCCCGGTCCTTTGTTCAGCCCGGCGAGCATGTCTACCCAACGATCGAATTCCGGCTTCCAGCGGCCGCCGTAATAGGTGTTGCGTTCATAGGTGCGGATGCCATCGGCCGTCAGTTTGAGCTCGCGTTCGTACCATTGATCAACCGTGCGATAGGGCACGCCGAGGGCTTTCCAGTCTTCCAGGCCGATGGGGTTGACCAGTGCCAGTTGTTCGACTTGATCGGGGTATTGCAGCGCATAGCGAGTGGCGAGCATGCCGCCGGTGGAATGTCCGAGAACACTGGCCTTCTGAATGCCCAGGGCCTTGAGCAGTTGCTGGGTGTTGGTCGCCAACTGCTGGAAGCTGTACTGATAATGGTCGGGCTTACTGGAGGTACAGAAACCGATCTGATCCGGGGCGATGACACGGTAACCGGCCTCACTCAGGGCCTTGATAGAACTGTCCCAGGTGGCACCGCAGAAATTCTTGCCGTGCATCAGCACCACGCTGCGTCCATTGGCCTTGCCGTGGGCGGCGACATCCATGTAACCCATTTGCAGGGATTTGCCCTGGGACTCAAAGGCGAAATGCTTGACCGTGTAGGGGTACTCGAAACCTTGCAGCTCCGGGCCATATTCCGGGCCTTCGGCGTGGGCGATGACAGGCAATGCAGCGGTCAGCAGCAGCAGGCCGGGCAGCCAGCGGGAGCGGGTGAGGGACATGGGTGAACTCCATTGGAAATCGGCCGATGCTGGATCGGCATGATTAGGGCGACATTAAACACAGGCAATCGCCGTGGATAATCGTTCAACCCATCCAGCCCAATGTGGCCATGGCCAACACACCATAACGGGCGCCTTTGGCGAGGGTCACGATCAGCAGGAATCGCCCCAGCGGCTCGCGCATCACGCCGGCCACCAGGGTCAGCGGATCACCGATCACAGGCACCCAACTCAGCAGCAACGACCAATGACCATAGCGCTGATAATGGACTCGGGCTTTTTCCAGATGGCGCGGGCTGACCGGAAACCAGCGCCGATCACGAAACCGCTCGATACCGCGCCCCAGCCACCAGTTCAGCAGTGACCCCAGAACATTGCCCAATGTCGCCACGGCGAGCAGCGACCAGAGCCAATACTTGCCGCTGAGCAACAGCCCCACCAACACCGCTTCGGACTGCAAGGGCAGCAGCGTCGCGGCACCGAATGCCGCAAAGAACAGCCCGATGTACGCACCGAACATCAATGGGCGGGGTAGTCCGCCACCACCACGTCAGAGCCATCCTTTTTCAGGCCGATCACTTGATACGCATCGCTCATGCCGTCCATTTCCATGCCGGGTGAACCCATGGGCATGCCGGGGGCGGCAACGCCCAACAGATCGTCGCGCTTGCTCAAGGCCAGCACCTGATCGGCGGGAACATGACCTTCAACGAATTTGCCGTTGATCAAGCCTGTGTGGCACGACGCCAGACGCGGAGGCACGCCGTGCTGTTGCTTGAATTCGCTCATGTTGGCTTCGACGTGATCGTCGACTTTGAAACCGTTGGCTTCCAGATGGCTGATCCATTTTTTGCAGCAACCGCAATTGGCATCGCGGTGAACCTCGATCGGGATCAGGTCGGCGGCCTGGGCCAGGGAGGAAATGAACAGGGCGCTCAGGGCGACCAGACGCAGGTGGGTTCGCATGGGGATCTCGTCTCGGGTTGCGGCCAAAAAAATGCATTCTGACCATTTTTAGCGGCCAGACATTCAAGGTGTGTTTCGAAGTAATACAAAACTGGGCAGCTCGATCATCGTAGGTCAAAGCTGTCAGTCAGATGAGGCGCACATTACAAGATTGTCAGGTTGGACGCTGAGTGCCCGGACGGCACCTTTGACCGGTTTGGGATACAGAAAGACCCGGATGCGAAATTCAACGCGTTAGAGTATTTCGCCACCCAACTGGACACCATTCAAAACAACAGTATCAAGGGTGACAAGTACGCCGTGGGCCTGATCCCGGAATACAAAATGGCGATCTACGTACTGCAGAATCTACAAACTTACGGCAAGGGTAACGGCACGACCGTCCCTACCGACAAGGGCGTCAGTTCCAAGGCATGACGTCCGGTCGTCCTGGCCCATTCAACCTGTCGAATGGGCCAGGCGTCGGTTACCGGTCAAGCAGCTTCATGACTTCCTCCGGGTAACGTAAACCTGCGGTGGCATTGGCCGGGAATATCGCTTCCAGCGCTTGCAAGTCTTCGCCGCTGAGCTTCACATCCAGCGCGGCCACATTCTCTTCCAGGTATTTACGTTGTTTGGTCCCCGGAATCGGGATCACGTAATCGCCCTGAGCCAGTACCCACGCGAGCGCCAGTTGGCCAGCGGTCACGCCTTTTTCGGCGGCCAGATCCTGCACTTGCTGCACCAACAACAGATTCTTCGCGAAGTTCTCTCCTTGAAACCGCGGGCTGAAGCGCCGGTAGTCGTCTGCCGCGAAATCATCAGGATTTTTCAGCGCTCCGGTGAGAAAGCCACGGCCCAAAGGGCTGTAAGGGACGAAGGCAATTCCCAGGCGCTGACACGCAGCCAGACAACCGTTTTCTTCCTGATCACGACTCCACAACGAATACTCGCTCTGCAGCGCACTGATCGGATGAACCTTGTGTGCCCGCTCAAGCGTTGCGACCGAGGCCTCGCTCAAACCCAGGTACCGAACCTTGCCAGCTTTCACCAGTTCGGCCATGGCGCCGATGGTCTCCTCGATGGCCACCTGCGGATCGATACGGTGCTGGTAGTACAAATCCAGGGTCTCGACACCGAGGCGCTTGAGGGTGCCGTCGATAGAGGCGCGAATGTAGTCCGGTCGACCGTTGACGCCTCGCGCAACCGGATTGGCCGGGTCGCGGACGATGCCGAATTTGCTGGCCAGAAACACCTGATCGCGCTTGCCGGTGATGGCTTTGCCGATCAGTTCTTCGTTGGTGTGCGGGCCATACATGTCAGCGGTGTCGAGCAGGTTGATCCCCAGCTCCAGCGCGCGGTGCAGAGTGGCCGTGGCTTCGCGGGTGTCCACGCCAGTCGTGTAGAAATCGGTCATGCCCATGCAGCCCAGACCGATCGCGCTCACTAGTGGACCGTTTTTGCCCAGTTGACGTGTTTGCATGAAATCAGCTCCTTGTGAATGTGAAGTCCATTGTTGTCCTCGACAGAAACAAGATAAACCGGCTAAAACTGCTATCACTGTTCACAATTTCTAAATAATCAGCCGGTAAGCCAAAGCAATGGACCGTTTTAACGCGATGCGCGTGTTCACCCGAATCGTCGAGCTGGGCGGCTTCGCCAAGGCGGCGGACAGCCTGCAATTGCCCCGTGCTTCAGTGACCATCCTGATCAAGCAGCTGGAGGCGCATCTCGGTGTGCAACTGCTGCAACGCACGACACGGCAGATCGGCCTGACGCTCGACGGTGCGGCCTATTACCCTCGTTGCGTGCGGTTGCTGGCGGACCTGGAGGAAACCGAAGCGGTGTTCAGCGCTGCACGCAATAACCCCAAGGGGCTGTTGCGAGTGGACATGCCGGCAGGTGTGGGGCGCTTGATGGTGATCCCGGCATTGCCGCAATTTACTGCCCGGTATCCCTTGATCGAGCTGGAAATCGGTTTGAATGACCGGCCTGTCGACCTGATTCGCGAAGGCGTCGATTGCGTGCTGCGGGGCGGCGACTCACTGGACGATTCACTGGTGGCGCGGCCGTTGGCCATGCTGGACCAGGTCACGTGTGCCAGCCCCGACTATTTGAAGCGATACGGAACGCCTCAGTGTCTGGCTGACCTGGAAGGCCATCAGATGGTGGAGTATTTCTCCAGCAGCAACGGCAAGCGTTATGGGCTGGAGTTCATGGTCAATGATCAGGTTCAGGCCATTAATCTACCCAAGCAAGTCTCGGTCAACAGCGCCGATGGTTACCTGGCCGCTTGTGAGGCGGGGTATGGTCTGGTCCAGACCCCGTATTACCACGTAGCCCGCCAGCTGAGCGAAGGCCGTTTGTGTGAAGTCCTCAGGACGGTGCCGACACCGGGGATGCCGCTGACGGCGCTCTACCCTCCACACCGCCAGTTGTCCCGGCGGGTGAGGGTGTTTGTCGACTGGTTGGTGGAGCTTTGCGCGCAGCCGGGCAATGATTTTTATCGAAAAGACTCAAGCGGCTGAGCGCGCTTTGTTCGGCGCTTCGGCGCTACTGTGCGTGTTGGCGATTTGCTGTAAGTCGTCATGCAACTGTTGCATGTGCGGGCACTGCAGGGTGAGGTGCCGAGCGTGCGCCCCTCGATGAAACAGTGCGAACCACCCATTACTGTTGGGTGTAGGCATCAGCCCGGTAAAGGCGAAGCCAAGGGTTGCCAAATTGCGCAAGTCCCCGGAAAAGTGCCGTGACAACTGAAGTTTGGCCGAGATGAGCCAGTGCCTGGGCAATTGCCTGATCTGGTCAAGCAGACGTTTGGTCAAACGCTGAATGAGCATGTCGAATCTTTGATGGTGTTGCTTGAGTTGCAAGGGCAGAGAAGACATCGGCGTCGTGTCCGAATGAGTCCCGAACACAGAACACAAGTGCTGCATAACCCCCCGGCAGCTGTCAGGCCATGGGATGTCCGGGAGCGGACGCGTATGTCCTTCGACTACATAACAACCCATCACGATGGTTTCCGGCAGCGGTTCAGCGAAGGGCGAAGGAACGTAGTCGGGTAGCAAACCCGTGCTGTGGAAGCCAATGTTTGCTGCCATGCGTTGCGTGTAGGGATGGTGGGTCACTTGTTTGATCGAGATGCCCTTGAATCCCATGGAACTTGACCGCGACAGTAGCTCCCGTCCCAGGCGGGTCGCGATACTCTGGCCCTGCGCGGCGGGATGTACCACGCTCAGGGCCAGTTCTGTGGTATCCGAAGGCGTGTCGTGGCACAACGCTGCATGGCCCAGAACGCGTACGCCGTCCACCGCCAGCATCGACTTCCAGCGCCCCTCGGCATTGTGCTGATTGATCATGTTCGGCAGGTAAACGTCTGGCTGAACGTAATGATCGCCATAGACCTCGCGAAACAACTGGCTCACGGCACGGGCGTCGGATGGCCGATAGGGTCGAAAAATCAAATGCGGCATCACGCAGGCTCCGGCGACGGTGCGTCATACACGCGCAAGTCCAGGACCCGCAGTTGTTTGCCGGAGCGTGGGTGAAGCTTCAGGGCTGTGACATCGCAGGACAGCACTCGCAGCTCCAACAGACCCTCGCGGCTCAGTTCCTCGATGGCGCGATAGTGTTCAACCAGCGCCTCGTACAGCGCCCGGCACACCGGTACGGTGGCCATGGATTGAGCCGAGGGCACCCACTTCACACTCAAAATATCTTTGTATCCATCATGTTCGATCAGCAATTGCCATTGGTCGTTGTGGGCAATGCGCTGGACGATCTCGTGGATATCGTCGATCAACAGCGACAGCACGCCCACCCGTACTCGCTGGCTGTGCGCGCTACGTCCCTTGAGGGCGAATTTACGCCTTGGGGTTGCGCCGGGTTCGCGCCAGCACGCGCGATCGCCCACTGGATAACGCAGCAGCGGCATGAGTCGGCGAGTCAGATTGGTCAGCACCAACAATCCGGTGCTATCGCATTCATCGATGACTTCACCGGTGAGTTCATCGACGATTTCCAGCACGGTGTGTGGTTCAAACACCCGATGCTCGCCCAAGGCGCAGTCGCGGTCGCTGGCCCCGATAAGGCCGGCGTCTACACTGGCGTAGCCAATGGAAGCAACGCGCACGTTGGGAAACACGTCGGTGAGGATTGCCAACTGCGGGGCAAACAGGCTTTCGCCGCCATACAGCAACGTATCAACCCCGCACAGTACTCGCCGATGCTGGTTCAGGTAGGCAGCGAATCGCAGCAGCTGTGCCGGTACGCCGACCAGCACGTTGATCCGATGCTGATCAATCGCATCGGCCAATACATCCAGCTCGACTTGCCCGGTAAACGGAAACTCGCAAATGGATCGCCTGACGTGCGCCAGTGAGTCGTGGATGAACAGAAAACTGGCGTAAAGATCGCCGGAAAAAAACAGATTGGCGACACGGTCGCCGTCGTTCAGTTGAGAGGAGAAGCTTTCTCCAAACGTACTGACCAGTACTTGCCATTCGCTGTAGGTGTAAACGGCCAGTTTGCCTTGGCTGGTCGATCCACCGGTTTTAAACACCAGCGCATCGTCGACATTTCCGGTCAGGACCGGCCAGTGACTCAAGTCATTGCTGTCAGCCCAATAGTCCACCACGTTGGTGAGCGGTAGATCTTGTAACGTAATGCCCTGCGGCGGTAAGTGTTCCAGTTGTTTGCTGTAGAAGTTTGAATGTTGTCGTATATAAGGCAGTAGGTGTTCGAGCGAATAAGTTGTTTTCACTGGGTTCTCTTTTTATATTGGGCGTCTTGATGGTTAAAAGCACACTGTGAGTAGTTAGCGATATTTTTATGTTCTTTTATCAATAACCAAAGGTGTTTTGCCGCTGTGTTTGTTTCGAAATAACGTTTGCTCCGTGCACGCTTGAACGTCGACAGTTAACAGTTTGGCGTTTACGGCATTGGCCAGCGCTGCATGACTCAGTAATGCGTTGCGGACCTGGTTGGCGTCTGCATCCGTCAGCACTGTCAGCCGCTCGACGCCATCAGGGGTGTGGTCCAGAACAATCTGAATGGGCGCGCCGACGCTATCCTGCAAAGCCGAAGGCGAAATGAACTCCGTGCCCATTCGTATCAGCTTGCCGTGGCGCTGGAGCAGTTCGAATCGGGGTGAATCCAGCCCGCACGGACAGGTTCCGGGTATCCAGCGACCGGTGTCTCCAACGTCATACCGGCGCACGGCTTGGCCTTCTCGTGCTCGTGAAGTAAACAGCAGGCGACCGACCTCATTGGCCTGAACCGGTTCATCCTGTTCGATCTGCACAATTTCCAGATGCTGGGTATCGCACATCAAGTGAAACACCCCGTTCGCGGTGGCTGTGCACGCATGCCCCAAGGGGCCGGCGTCGACGGAGCCATAGATCGCCGAGCGGATCATCGAGACCCCACAGCTTTCCATCAGGCCAAGGCTGGTTTGGCCCGGATGTTCGCCGCCGAGGAACACTTTGCCGATACCTGCGTACGCGCGGAGCCGGGTCTGCTCGTTGAAAAACAGACGATGCAAGGTGCTCGGCATGCCAATCAGCACGGTGACTCGCTGGTCGACGATCAGTTGGGCGATTTCGCTGAAGTCATTGTCCTGGGGCGCACCCATGGGGAAATGTGTGACGCCCATCTGTTCCAGTATTTTGGTAAAACTGAGGAATCCTCCGTACAGGCTGCCACCGTAAAACAGGTTCATGACCCGGTCCTGTGAAGGATCGAGCCCGGCGGCGAACAGGCCGTCGGCCGCTGCGCGCATCTGCCGTTGAAAGTCGCGATAGCTGAAACCGGCGAGGGCCGGAGTGCCGCTGCTTCCTCCAGAGCGAAAATGCAATTGCGCCGCGGCGCCCATCGGTTGGGTCGTGAAGGCGTTTTTGTCCATGATCGGCGCATGGGCGGTGTCAGGGGCGGGCGGGACCGGGTCGAGCGTTGCCCGGCCAGGCAAAACATTCGGCGGCAGACTCACTGAGAGGCGGCGACTCAGACGCGCCAGCGCGTAGACGCCATCATGGGGCTCACCGGCGTAGCCGTCATGAATCCCCGCGCAAGGCGCTATACGGGTGACGCCGGCGTTGACCAGCGCTCGAGCAAGGCCTGGCGTTTCTGCCGCAGAGCAAATCAGCGCGCAACTTTGCAGGACCGTGCGCCAGGGCAACAGCGTCTCGGCGATCAAGTGTTGCGGTACGGGCTTGAGCAGCACCGTACGAAACAGCGGCGACGGTGCGAGCGTCTGATGGTGTTCCCAGATGATCCGCCATCCGTGGCCGGCCCAGACCTGGCCGGTCTGGTTCGCAAAACAATAATCCAGTTGCGCCATGGCGGTGCGGGTGGTGATCTCGCAAGCCTCTTGGTCCGTGGGCACCAGCGCCGGCCAGTGCGACGCGCGACGTTTGAAGGCTTCGCTCAAACGCTCTCCCAGGTCCTGCAGGATGGCCGGGTCGTTGCTGTCTACCAGCAGCCATTGCGGACTGGAGCACGCTTGCTGATCCAGACTGCACACCTCATCCACCAATGCATCCAGCGTCGAGGGATCCGCGGCGTCAGGCGACAGATAGGCGAAACTGATCCTGTGCCCCCAATCGATCCAGCGACATCCGGCGGGGATCTGCTGACGAATCGCTTTGAGTGCCTTTTCGCCGCCCCAGGCTGACACGCCATCGGCTTGAGCGCAGAGTTCAGCTATCCGGGAAGTGCCCACGGGCAGCACCGCGACGAATTCGGCAAGCCTGCCGCTGGTGTCGCAGTGCACAAGGGAGGCCAGCAATTGCGCGGTCAAACCCGCATCGCTGGCGCTGGGGCGTAGCCAGTTAATGTTACCGGCCAGCAGGCTTTCGAGAACCGCGCAGAACGCCAGCATCGGCGCATTGCCCGGCGTCACATGCACCACCAGCCCCAAGGGGTGCCAGCTTTCAAAGTGCGGCTGCGGGTAGTCGATACGCCTCAGCGAACGGGGTTGCGAGCCCAGTTCCCGCTCAAGTTTCGTGCTCAGGTTGCCGCGCTGGCAGAACTCGATAAGTCCCTGACATTGATCATCGTCGAGGGGCAGGTTCAGGCTGCGGGTCTGTAATTGCGTGGCGAAACGAGCCGCGGCCTCAATGACTGAGTCGCTGTCGATCGGTGCAGAAAGCAACCTGGGCAATTGTTTGTGAAGGCGGTCGAGGGCGCTTTCCGGGGTGACGTCGTCACGCAGTTGGCCATTGATGAGGTACATATCAAGCCCCTCCGAGCAGTTCTGAGGCCGCCATTGCGCAGCTGCGACTGGCGGTGGTGCCGGCACGACCGTGCAGTTCGAACCAATCAGTCGTCAGGCCGCATCCGCAGCTTGCAGCAGGGTGTAATGTCGCCAGATCGCCCATGACCACTGCGTGAGCAGGGCTTGACGAAATGTACGGGGAAACGAATTCCAGCAAGCCGCGCTGGCCGTATGGCTGGACCGTGAAATCAGATGGGTTGCGCACGAAAACCTTCGAGTAAACGGGTGCATGAAAATGATGGTGAGCACATTGGATATAGGGCACGGCATGCTCGACGGCGCCGTAGCCATCCCGACAGCGAGACAGGTCGATGCCCAGTTGCCGGTTGATTCGGGCATACAGCTCAATCAGGGGAATCTCCTGAGCTGCCTGGGTTTTCCAGCCGCCTCCCAGAAACACCAATGACTGGGCGGGTAGCTTGAGATTCGGTGCAGTGGTGTTTTCCATGTGCTGTAGCGCATGGGAAAGGAACGCAGGAAATCCGAGAATCCGCACGGGTAAGCCCTCGTCGGCAAACTCCTGCAAGGCGCGAACCACACCAAACAGGTCGAACTCGTGACCGTTACCGGTCAGGCGCAATCCGTAGACGACTCGGTTGACGGGTGCATAGCTGCAGAGAAACTGGTCGGTGTAAGCGGTGCCCAAGGTGATGGCAGCCTCGGGCTCGTAACTCAGGAGCAAGTAATTACAGGGGCTGTCCGGCGTATCCCAGCCGTAGTGCCGGAAGATGTGGCTCACCATGCCTTGGGCCGCCGCCATGCTGCGGGGGTCATAGCGCATGCGACTCTTCTGGCCGCTGGTGCCGGACGATGTCAGCTCCAGCGCGCCTTCGCCGGTGGGACCGAACAACAAGTGCCGTTTGAAATAGTTGGCGAAAATCGGTGGCAACCTGGACCAGTCATCCAGTGTCTCCAGGTCCTTTGCATCGAGCCCGTTGGCGTTTAGCCAGCGCTCGTAACCAGGCGTGTGGTGACAATGAAACAGGCTGATTTCCCCCGTCGCCTGGTCGAACAGACCCTCGGGTACGGAGTTCAGGCAATAGGGTTGCGTTAACGCGCAGAGCGCATCGGTGTGGGGTAAATGGATCATCAAAAGACCTACTGTGTGGTGTCAGACGGCAAGCGCGATGTGAGAACGCCGCAGAAACAGACTTAGGGGCGCCAGGCACAGAAGCCCCGCAAGACCCGCCATCAGGGCGAAGGATTCGTGGCTGTCACCGGCGCCGGCCGCCGCAATCATTGAGCCGCCGCCGCCCATGACGGCGATCGAGATCATGCCGATCATGGCCGAGACCAGACCTTTGCTGTCGTCGCTTGCAAACAGTGCAAGCCGGTACAGCGCGGCATTGCTCATGCCAAGCCCAACGGCGTAAAGCGCCAGGCAGCTGATCAGTACGACCGTCGAAGCGCCGTAGACGCTGATGGCGACTAACGCGATGAGCCCGCCGCAAAACGGCCAAAGCGCGTAGCGAATCAGGTGTGGCAGTTCAGTGTTGGCAATCAGTCGGTTGAGGATCAGATTGCCGAGAATGACTGCCGCAAACACCGGGATTTGCCACAGGCCGTAGTGCAGCGTTGAAAGCCCCTGGTTGTGGATCAACAAGAGCGGCGCCAGCCCGATCCAGGCAATCAATGGCAAGCTCATCACGCCCAGCGCGACGGCGGCGCAAAGGAATCGCGGGTTAGTCAGCAGCGCAGCATAGCGGCGCACGGTGCCGTGCCATTCAAAGCGCACGGCTTCCAGTCGCTGACCGTCGTGGCGCAGGGTGCCCACGGTTTCCGGCATGAACAGGTAAAGCCCGAGCCAGACCATCACGCCGCCGATACCCAGCAGTAAAAACAGCTCCCGCCAGGACAGCCATTCCAGCAGTAGACTGCCGAGTAACGGCCCCAGAAGCGGGGAGAGCAACGCAACGTTACCCAGCAACGCCATGATTTTGACCGCGTCGGCTTCGCAGAACACTTCCTGCAGGGCTGGGTAGCTGACCGCGATGACAAACCCCAACCCCATGCCCTGAATGAGTCGCAAGCCGTTGAACGCATAGATACTTTGTACGTTGAACGCGGCGGCGCAGGCCAGGGCAAATACTGCACAACCGACGAGCAACATCCGGCGGCGGCCGAAGTGATCAGACAGCGGGCCAATCAGCCATTGCAGAAGAATGCCTCCGGCCAGATAAAGATTGAAGGCGTAGGGGACATGGTCGGGGCTGGCATCCAGTTGTCGGGTGACGGTCAACATGGCCGGCATGATCATGTCGCTGGCCATATAGGTCAGCAGTTCAAAAAAAGTGATTGCAAGGCAAAAGCCAAACAAATGGTGGGGGCTGATATTGATTAAAGGCTTGTGCATGGCATCCCTGTTCTTTGCTCAAAAGTTAATAACGGGTTTTATTGCGATGCGCCGAGAGTAATCATCGAATATCAATAGCTCAATTGGACGATTAAGACCGAAAGCTTCAATGGTTATCGCTATGTGTCGATGTGCACAGGGAAGGAAATCAGAAGTGAATGCGCATGTACGAAAAATGCCCGCGACGGGGCGGGCATTTGTTCAGTAGTTATTGGGTGGGTTATTTGTCTTACGAATGAATGTTCAATTATTCACGCTTTATGGCCCAACTAGCCGTTATCGATGTTGGTAATAACCCGGTCCGCCACGGTCGTAATGGTGGCCGCCGTGCCAGCCGCCGTGGGGGAAAATGATGCAGCCGCTCAGGGACAGTATGGCAAGCAGCGGAATCAGCAGTGTGATTCGACGGAACATTTCAAAATCCTCATGGTTATCGCCACTATGAAGCCAAAACTCTTCATCGGCTGTAACATGAGACCCCGTTTGTAGCGTCCCATCCCCGGAGAAAGGTAGGGGCTTGGCATGCGTTCTGATACAAACCGGATACATTTTCAGGTTCAGGAACTCGCAATGACTCAGTCGCAACGTTTGAAATACTCGATTCTGATCTCCCTCGTGGTGTTGGGGATCATGTTCGGCCTTTCGTATCTGCAAAACGCAGGCGTCATCAGCGAGAAGCTGTTTCAGTACATCGCCATCGGTGTGGCGGTGATCGTGGTGGTGATCAATGGCGTGATGCGTCGCAAGGTAAAACCCTGAGTGACGCAGCCAAGCTGATTACTCGCGATGGAGCATGGCTACAGCGTCCGGATGCAGGCTGTAGCTTTTGTCCGGATTGAGCGTGATCACGCCTTCGCTGCACAAGCGTTTCAACACTTCCCGCACACTGAGAAAGGACAGGGGAATATCCAGGTCCAGCAAGTGGCTGTGCACGCCACGCACGCCAAGGCTACGGTCGCTTTCGGCGGCGCTCAGCAAGGCGTCGATGACTTTGAGGCGGATCAGACTGGTTCGCAGACCATAGCTTTTGAGCAGTAACCTGATCCGCTCGTTGCCATTGCGCTCACTGCGTTGACTGAAAACACCGGAGCCCATGGCAGAGCCCTTTGGCGCATTGCTACCGTCCGTTGGCAGTTGCGAGTTGTACATGCAAAAACTCCTTTTCCGAGCCGGCCAGGAAATGTGATGGGTGCTCTCAATCAATAAGACGTACGAGCAGGGCAAATAATGAAGCCCCGAATGTAGAAATTTTGTCGCCATCACGTCAGTGGCCTGTGAGATGGCCGTGAAAAGCGCCTTTCAGGGCCTAAATTTTTGTCATTTGTTTCGTTCCTAGGGAAAGGCGCAGTGCGTGTATGACGCAGGGTGTTTGTCTTTTCGATCAGGAGCGAGCGTGATTATTTCCAGGCAGTTAACCAGGTTGAGCCTTGCGGGTATTTTTCTGGGCTTAAGTCTTGCGGCAAACGCACGCAGTCAGCCGGAGCTGGCGAGCGCCGACATTCGCCGGACCAGTTTCGGCGTGCCGCATATCCGTGCCGACAACGAGCGCGGACTCGGTTATGGCATTGGTTATGCCTACGCTCAGGACAACCTGTGCCTGCTGGCCAATGAGATCACCACTGTGAACGGCGAACGTTCACGGTATTTCGGCCCGGACCCGTTCACGGTCGAAGAGCGCAAAAACCTGGTCAGCGATCTGTTTTTCAATTGGCTGAACACGCCACAGGCCGTCTCCGGTTTCTGGCAGGCGCAAACCCCGCCAGTATGTTGCCGTTCACCGAACAGCAGATCACGTCTGATCCGCAATACCAGGTTCAGACGATCCGCGAGCAGGATGAAAAAGCCGGGAAGGTGGCCGCACAGTCACACTGATAGCGCTTGAACCAGGAATGAAGGCCGCACCCCGCAAGGGTCGCGGCCTTCAGCTTTTTGGGGCTTGTTGCGGTATGGAATTGAGGACCGGATTGCCGTCCTTGTTGCGGGTCAGATAGACCGGCAATACCTTGGGCAGGGAAGCCACCAGGTTGTTGAGCTCATTGATGTTGTAGATGCCGCCGATACGAATCGAGCCGGTGCTGTTGTCGGCCACCATCACCGGTTTGGTCAAGTAGCGATTGATCAATGGCAGCGCATCGGTCAGCGCCAGATCATCGAGCACCAGTTTTCCGCTGCGCCACGCCAGTGAGTTGTCATTGTCGTAGGTCTGACTGATCCGGGGAGTGAAGTCGCCGCGTCTATAGCTCGCCTGCATCGCTGGCTCGAGGCGCAAGCCTTCTCCCGTCAGGGCATCATTGCTGCTGACCAGCACCGAACCTTCAATCAGGTTCACCCGTACCTGATCTTCATACATCCAGACGTTGAATTTGGTTCCGGTGACGCGAATCCGGCCTTCGGCCGCGTTGACAATGAAGGGGTGTCGAGTGTCGTGACTGACGCTGAAGAAGGCTTCGCCTTTTTTCAGCGTGATCCGAC
Organism: Pseudomonas sp. LB3P25; assembly: GCF_054897985.1. Taxonomy (NCBI): domain Bacteria; kingdom Pseudomonadati; phylum Pseudomonadota; class Gammaproteobacteria; order Pseudomonadales; family Pseudomonadaceae; genus Pseudomonas; species Pseudomonas sp. LB3P25. Next base: position 3,389,830 of record NZ_CM142711.1, read on the forward strand.
GTTGATCCCTGTAGTTGCTGAACGTCAGCTCACTGCCCAGGTTCAGTTCCACCTGACTGCCATCGCTCAGGGTGACCTGGCGGACATTGTCGTTCGCCTCGAAATGTTGGTACGAATTGGGTAGCCAGCCCAGGTTCCAGCCGCTATAGGCCGCCAGTGGTAACGCCATGGCGCAAACCGCGGCCGCGATACCGAAGGTGCGCCAAGGCGATGCAGGTTTGGCGCGAGCCACCGGTATCACGGTTTCGGGACGTGGCAGGTCACCCGCGACATCCCAGATCTCCAGCATGGCCTCGTACTCGAACGCATGAAGCGGATGAGCGTCACGCCATTGCTCGAATGCCAGCCGCTCTTGAGCAGTGCAATCGTTGGCGTGCAGACGCATGCACCAATGCGCAGCGGCATCGGTGACAGCGTCGTATTCGGCTTGCGAGAGAGGGTTGTCGGTCATTGACTCATCCTGATTTCCTGCATTCTAACCTTGAGGGGAAGTCTGCGAGAACAACCGTCATGGCAATTACCCATCAACTGGGTATTTATTTTTCTGATTCACGGGGTGCTGGCGTGCAGTTGGCGGCCCAAATGGCTGATTAGCCATGCAACGCTGTCGGCGTTGCCGAGTTGTACCTTGAGCCTGACCAGTGGATCTCTCTTGAAAATTTTGCGGGCACCGCTCAGGTTTTCTTCGCCGGTCAAGGTCAATATATGTTTTTTTACCCGATCAGTATTTTCATAAGAAGTGCTGCCCAGATCCTCCCATACACCGGTATCAGCATCCTCGGTCATGAACAGCTGAGTCAGGGGTGTCTTGATCGAGAGTGCGGTGTCCTGAAGGGTGGTCAACGCCTCCTTGAGGTCACTGGCGGTTGCGCTGGTCGTTTCAATCAGATGGGAGAATGGTCTGCCGGAATCGAGGTAAGCAATGTCTTCGGTGTCGCAGACAATATGGGAAAGCTCATGAATAAGGGTTGCTGCTCGAGCATGGGCGTTGATAGGAAAGGCAGGGTCGCCAAGATGTGGGCGGTAGAGGTCGTAACCGGTGTCGAAAAACTTTTCTGCCAGATAAATTTTCCGCTTTGCATCCTTTGGAACGGTGAAACCGAATGAAGATGCCGCGCCACTGACCAGCCTGCCGACTGCAAAACGACGGGTCTTCGGCTTTCTGAGTGAGGGGTCCAACAAGGCCGCAAAAATGTCGCTCACGACTTTTTCAAGCTGCTCCACATGCGCGGATTGCACTTGCGGCACATCAATAAAATCCATGATGAGTTGATGCACGGGGGTAACCGTCTTGTCGGAAGACTTCAGCAATTGCAGGTTTCGAAAGCAGTTCCAGGCATAGGTGGTTGCCAAGTCCAGCGCTTCGTCAATCTGACGAGCCTTTTGCGGAAACAGTCGACGGATTTCGGGCATTCCATTGGCTTCGACGTTCATGCCTTTCCAAACCGAAAATGCGGTGCGCAACCGATGGCCGATACTGAAACGGGGCGCTGGCGTTTCCCTATCCAGAACCCATTGTTTCGACACGTTCTGACTCAGCCGAGGACCACGAATTTTTGTGTCAGCGATGCGCCAGCGTGTGCCGAACTTTGCGACCGGGTATACCTTTCCCTCAACCGGTGCGTAGGTTTTTTTTGTCGTCGGATGGGTATAGAACCCAAGACTTTTATCTAGTGTGAGCGAATCCAGATCGACATCGATGCTTTCATGACGCTTCAACTGCGTACGCTCGGGTGCAGTAATGTCAATGTTCTGCCATTTGAACCGGGTATCGGGCGTTTCTGGCGCAGGTGCGCTTGGCGTAGAAGATGGCTTCGCTTGCGCTTGCAGCGATTGTCGCAACGTGGCGAGTTGTGCAATGCCGCTGATGAATTCTTTTAGCGCGGGCCCCCATTTGTGCGTTTGAAGGTCTTCGGCGGATTGCTTGATCTCGCGATAACTGCGCCACACGGTGATGGGGTAGGCGAGTTTGCCGATGAAGAGCGAGTATGCCTCGCGCAGGTCTTCGCCCAGCACGTCCTTGATGGTTGCCCATTCGCCTTGCGTTTTGTCATCGGACTGGCAAACGAGCAATCGGGCCAGCAGCGCAGCGTTATCATCGAACAAGTGCTTGAACAGACTCCCCTTGATCGGGTTGGACGCCAATGTGACATCGGCTTCGCGATTATCGTTGGCCGGCGGTGCGGCCCTGGCGATACGGGGGCTGTTGGTCGCCATTCGGTTTTCCAGCAGTATCCGGTCAGCTTGCGGCAGATTCATGAGTACCCAATCGAGCAGCGAACCGCGGGTCTTCAGCTCTGTCAGCAATTGTTTTTCGTTTTCATATTCTTTCACCCCGTGGCGAGGGCTGTGAGGCGCGACGAGGACCTGTGGCGCGGTGCTATCGGCCGATGAGCCGATCAGATAGACACCTGGCACTTTGATCGTCTGTTTGCTCTTGATGCCCAGGAACTCAAGTGGGCGGATGATCGCGTGGGCGCCGTCGACTGCCGCGCGGGCGATGGCGTCGGGCATGTCCATGACTTGCTGAATCAGATCAAACCCCGTCTCGCTCAGGCGCTCCTGCAGTTTTTCCGTGTGGGCGTAATGCATTAGCTGCCAGGGTAATTGGGTGTAAAACCGCTTCCTGCGGTCCGTTGCGTTCGCCTGGGTGTCTGCCAAGGCTTCGTTCAATGTTTTCTGCTGATGTTCGCCCAACTTCAAGTTTCGTATCAGTTCTCTGATGTAGCTTTGGTCCATTTTCTCGGGAATCTCGGTGCTATCAAGCGACACCAGTTTGAAATGGGTTTTATCCAGATCCTTGAAATGGGTCAGTGCAAAGTCGGTCAGGGTCAGGGTGCTGGCCGCAGACCTCGAACGTTTGTCGATCCGTATCTGGACATGGTCCGGATCGATGTCGAAGGTGTCAGCCTTGAGTTGTTTTTCAAGTTCATGGTGCGCCGTGCGCGCCAGGGAGCGTATGCCAGTGAGGTAGTCCTGGTTGTCGGTGATGTTGTTGAGGTATTGCTGAAGCAACTCCGCATGCAGTACCTGGTCTTGAATGGACGCCTTGGCCAGCCATGCCGGCAGTTTTTGCTGGGTCGTCAGGGATTGGGCAATGTCCGTCGCACGGTCTAACCCCGTCATCGGTTGACGCAGTGCCACCAGCTTCAGAAGACTGGCCAGGTTCGTCTCGGGCAGCTTCGTGGCCAGCGCACGGGTGACGCACGCCTCGTCCAGTTGGACATAGGGTCTTTGCACGTGATCGAGAAAATGCTCATCTATTCGCTGCAGTGGCGCCAGGGTGTAAGTCTGACCAGGCAATCGCTCGCTACGACCAAGGTTCTCCAGAAGGGTGGTGCGAGCACCGTCGTCCTTGAGGCGCCGTCCCAGCTCGGTCAGCAACGGTACCAATGCCTTGTAGGGTTCAAATCCCAACGCAGGCGTCCACAAAATCGCCTTGCCCGAATGCAACGGGTCCAGGCCTCCTCGTTCAGTCAACACAAAACAACTGGCCAGTTTCAACGGGGCCGTAGCGTCGCCTGCCTTCAGCGCCAAGGAAAATACGTCCGGCAGAAAACCGTTCAATGCAGCTCGCTGCAAGCGTACCGGGGTATCGAGCACGGTGTTGATGATTGCCTGTTCCGTCGCACCCAGGGTGCGTGTGACGGTGTGCAACTTCAATTCACTGCGCAATGCCGTTGACAGGGTGTGAGTGAAACTCGATTGCAAGCTCCCGAGCGACGAATTGACGATGAGCTGCACCTCGGCAACAGTGCGGGTTGTTGCGGGAATGACCGGGTGGTTTTCGAGGAGTTGGTCGAGCGCCTGCTCAACGGAGGAGAGTCGTGCCAGCTGCTCTTTGGCCGACTCGGCACGCACGGTGGCCGGTTGCGCGCTCCAACGCTGGTCGGCGTGTGTACTCCAACGTCCTGCAGCATCGGCAGCCAGCAGTCGGTCATCGATCAGTCCCCGGACATCCAGTGCCTTGTCGATCAAGGCATGGGGATCCTGTGTACCTTCGCTTTGACGGTAACGGCTCAGCGCGTGGGATAGGTTCTCCTGTTGTTTGCCAAGGATGTCGTCCATCAAATGCTCAAACACCGGGCCGATGATCGGTGCACCGACAATGACGCGCTCATCCGGCTCCAACGAAAGAAACGTGCCGCGTTCATCCAAAGACATGAAGTTGAGTAGCGTGTCTTCATGCCCTTCGCTTTTCATCATCTCCAGGACGATTTTCCTGACAGCGGGCAGGTCGCTTGTTGCCTCGATGCCTCTGGACTGGGTGTGCAGAAAGCCCAAGGTGTCGCTACTGCCGATCATCAAGGTTGAGGCAAGCTCCGCGTAATGCTTGAAGGGGGCGGTGACACGCACTTTTTCGATACGAAGAGGATCGTCGGTGGCAGGTTCGAGGCTGACATTCATCAGTCGCAGGTATTCCGGCGTCGTTAAAACACGATCCTGACGCTGATGTAAAAGTTTCACGTGAAAGGTGTCGCGCAAACCCTCGGTAAAAAACGCCGAGCGTGACTGTCCGTTGCTCATCGGTGTGTTCCAGAACGTCTTGAGCAGGCTTTGCAAGTGAGGTGTAAAACTTTGCGCGATCTCTTTTATGGCGCTTTCCCAGGCCTGGTTATCGGTGTCGCTGCTCACACTGTGTACGGGATTGGAAAAAACCCTGGAATCGCCAGTCGGCCACTGGTTGGTCAGGTAGTAATGCAGGAGGGCATCGCTCAGTGACTGCGAGGAAAGCGTGTGCTGGTAGTCGCTGCCGTCGAAGGCTGAAATCGTATTGACGATGTTCTTCAGTCGAGTAAGGCGCTGGTCCAGTTTGGGGAACGGCTTGTGCAACGCGGTCTTGAGGGTCTCGTCCAGCATCGATTGCAGTGTTGGCAGCTTGACCAGCTCGCCCATCATCGTCTTGATGTTCTGAGCCTGATTGCGCTCGAGGGTGAGCTTCTGGTCCTGGAATACCGCACCTTCGATTGCTTGCGTGGAAATGTCTGGCGCAGTGGCGGCGGGTAAAGCGTTGCGTTGTTCGATGGAGAGAAAGCGCAGTAGTTCTCGCTTGTCGGTGGCCTGCGCCAACCACTCCTTGAGCTTGCTTTTGAGGTCGCCCATGTCCGCGAATTTGATCAGGCCTTTCCACGGTGTGTAGAGCGTGACTTCTCCATTCTTGGGCCGGCTCATGGCAAAGGCGCCGGCCAAGGGGATATCAGACACGCTTAAAAGCAGCTGATCTACGTACATGGGCTGGGTGTTGGTACTGGCCGTACGGGCTTCATGGGTCGGTAGATAAACACCCTTCAACCACTTCAGGTCATCCAGCGTGAAATTCAGCGCTTTCTCGCGATCACCGGGCTGTTTGGCATTGGATGCACGTTCTGCTTCGTCGAAAAAATACGGCAGTGGGGGAGCAATCATGGTTTTTCCTCGATGTGCTGCGATCGGCGGGTAATCGCATGCCGTTGGATTGAGGAAAAACAGTACGGCCAGTGGAAGGCTCGGGTGCGGTACATATTGCTTGATCCGAACAGGCTGTCGAGACTTGACAGGACGACGGTAAAACAGCGCTTAATCGACAACTGTTTTGGGTTGCCCTGCAACCTCGCTTCACCCTGTTGCCCGTACTCAATAATAAAACTGGAGCTTCAGATGACCGCAACGCCCGAAATGGCCGTCAGTTCGAACACTCAAACGCTCGATTTCGACGCGCTCGTTCTTTTGCTTGAGCAGATTTTTCAGCGCCATGGCACCTCCGCCGAGGTGGCCAGGACACTGGCCCTCAACTGCGCCGGTGCCGAGCGCGATGGCGCCCATAGCCATGGCGTGTTCCGCATTCCCGGTTACGTGTCGACGCTCAAGAGCGGCTGGGTCAATGGCCAAGCCGTGCCGGTGGTCGAGGACGTGGCTTCGGGCTTTATCCGGGTCGACGCCGGCAATGGTTTCGCCCAGCCGGCCCTCGCGGCAGCACGCGCACTGTTGGTGGAAAAGGCCCGCAGTGCCGGCATTGCGGTGCTGGCGATTCGTAATTCCCACCATTTCGCCGCCTTGTGGCCGGATGTCGAGCCCTTCGCCTATGAAGGGCTCGTCGCGCTGAGCGTGGTCAACAGCATGACCTGCGTGGTGCCGCACGGTGCCGATCGTCCGCTGTTCGGGACCAACCCGATTGCTTTCGCCGCCCCTCGGGCTGACGGCGATCCGATTGTTTTCGACCTGGCGACCAGCGCCATTGCCCATGGCGATGTGCAGATCGCCGCCCGCAAGGGCGAGCGTTTGCCGCCGGGCATGGGGGTGGACGGTCTCGGCCAGCCGACCCAGGACCCGAAAGCGATTCTTGAGGGCGGCGCATTGCTGCCGTTTGGCGGGCATAAAGGTTCGGCGCTGTCGATGATGGTGGAGCTGTTGGCGGCGGCGTTGACCGGCGGCAATTTTTCCTTCGAGTTCGATTGGTCGAACCATCCGGGCGCCAAGACGCCGTGGACGGGCCAACTGTTGATTGTGATTGACCCGAGCAAGGCGGCCGGCCAGAACTTTGCCGAGCGCAGCCAGGAATTGGTCCGGCAGATGCACGGTGTGGGACTCAAGCGTCTACCAGGTGATCGACGTCACTACCAGCGGGCCAAGTCCAGCACCGAAGGCATCCGGCTCGATGCTCAGACGTTGGCGAGTTTGCGGGAATTGGCCGGGCTCTGAGGTCTACATAAAACCCGGGCATGAAAAAGGCGGCTGCGTGCTTAATGCCAATCAGTTAAGTGATTTCAGCCACGACACTCTTTGTAGCAGCTGCCGAGCCCGCGAGGCTGCGTTCGGTTCGGGCCGCGTTCGGACGAAGCAGTCGTGAGTCCGGCTGACGCGGTATGCCTGACGTACTGCAATGACTGATTTTACGACTGCTACGCAGCCGAACGCAGCCTCGCGGGCTCGGCAGCTGCTACAGATCGCGTTACGGTTTAACTGACTGGCATAAGCGACGTGCTCGCCTTTTTTATCGATCGCTTACCGCCGGCCCAGCAACAAACCGACCACCAGGCCGAAACCCGCAGAGATCGCCACGGTTTGCCACGGATGACCACCGATGTAGGTTTCAGTGGCTTCGACCGCAGGTTTGGTCCGGTCACGAACGCGGGTGACGGAATCCCGAGCTTGCTGAAGTTTCTGGGCGATTTGCCCACGAAGTGTGTCCGCTTCCTCACCGACGAGCGAGGCACTGCTTTTGAGCAGTTTCTCCGACTCTTCGATCAGGGCCTGAAGTTCGCTGAAGGCCTGATCCTTTATTTGATCTTCAGCGACTTGTGCGGCGGTTTTCCGGGCCATTGGGGTACTCCTTGCAGGTAAATGGACAGTGAACAATGGAGTCTGTCGTCAGCGAAAAAGTTGCAGTGGATTTTCCCGTTGACCCAACCCTGAAGAAAAATCCTGAGTCGGACATTTCTTCCTACAGTGTAAGATGTCGCCTATTTTACGCAGCAGGTAACTTCCATGAGCTTCAATCTGGCCGACAAACCCCTTGCCGAGCGCGCTGCGCTGGAAGATGAGAAATCCCGTCTGTTCGACCTCTGGCAAAGCAACCTGGGCAAGTCCAAGGGCGAGGCCGCGCGGTTGTTCGGCGAACGCGCCAAGCGCAAAGGCAAATGGTCCGAGTGGGTCCGTGCCGAACTGGACGGCATGTCGCCCCCGGAGTTCGCGAACATGGTGCGCAGCGAGATCAATCGCCTCATGGCTGCCAAGTAACCTGAACTCGACACACATCTCTGTAGGAGCTGTCGCAGGCTGCGATCTTTTGATTTTGCTTTTTTAAAACAAGATCAAAAGATCGCAGCTTGCGGCAGCTCCTACGCGCTCGCAAAGCTCGCGACAATCGCTTCCCGTACTTTCAGCACCACCGGATCGAGCTGCGTACTGGTGCGCCAGCCCAGTTCGATCGGATATCGCGGCAACGCCAGAGGGCAGGGCAGCAGTGCCAGTCCGCTGAGCGCTGCAATGCTTTGGGCCGCATGGGCCGGAATGGTCGCCACGGCCTGACTGCCCTTGAGCAAGTGCGGCAATGCCGCAAAGTGTGTGGTCGAAGCGCATACCCGCCGAGTCAACCCCAGCGCCGCCAGCCCCTCATCGGTGATCCCGATAAAGCCACCCGACGACACCAGAATGTGTTCGCGGGCGACGAACTCATCAAGGCTAAGGGTCTGCTGTCCTTCGGCCAGGCTGAGCGGGTCCACCAGGCACAGATAACCGCCTTCTCCCAGCACCTGGCGGCTGAGCAAACGCTCGGCAAACCCGCCTGCGGTGATCGCCAGATCGATGCTGCGTTCCATCAACGCCTGGGCGACGATCTGGCTGTGGGTCTGACGGAAGATCAGCCGGAGCTTCGGCGCGACGCGGGCGATTTCCACGATCAGCCGGCGCCCATAAGCAATTTCGAAATCATCGGACATACCCACGGTCACCGAGCGCCCGTCGTAATGGTGGGCGGCCGGATCGACCATCGCCAGGCTCTGCCGGCATTTGTTCAGGGCATCGCTGACCACCGGTTTCAACTGGTTGGCCCTGAGTGTGGGCGCGAGTCCACGGCCGGTGCGCACGAACAACTGATCGCCATACACCTCGCGAAGCCTTCGCAGTGCGGCGCTGACGGCTGATTGCGTCACGCCCAGACGCAACGCGGCCCGGCTGGCGCTGGACTCTTCGTGCAGCGCTTCGAACACTTTCAGTAAGTTGAGATCGACGGTGGCGATATTCATTTGGTTTATATCATTCAGCAGTGAACGGGGCTTTATTCATGATCCCGTCGCGTCTGAGAATGAGCAACACCTCATTGCTTTCGGAGTTACTGCGATGCCCAAGTCAATCGTTGCTGCACTGCAAATCGGCTCTTTACCCGGCGGCAAAGCCGAGACCCTGCAACAGATCCTTACCTGGGAAAGCGCGATTATTGAATCCGGCACTGCGCTGGTGGTCATGCCTGAAGCGTTGCTCGGCGGTTATCCCAAAGGCGAGGGCTTTGGTACGCAACTGGGTTATCGACTGCCGGAAGGGCGTGAAGCCTTTGCCCGGTATTTCGCCAATGCGATTGACGTGCCGGGCGCGGAAACCGAAGCGTTGGCCGGGCTGTCAGCGCGCACCGGCGCCAACCTGGTGATCGGTGTCATCGAACGCGCCGGCAGCACGTTGTACTGCACCGCGTTGTATTTCGATCCGCAGGCCGGGCTCGTCGCCAAGCACCGTAAACTGATGCCCACCGGCACCGAGCGGTTGATTTGGGGTAAAGGCGATGGCTCGACGTTGCCGGTGATCGACAGTCAGGTCGGGCGGATCGGTGCGGTAATTTGCTGGGAAAACATGATGCCGATGCTACGCACCGCGATGTACGCCAAAGGCGTGGAGGTCTGGTGCGCGCCAACGGTGGATGAGCGGGAAATGTGGCAGGTCAGCATGCGCCATATCGCCCATGAAGGACGCTGCTTTGTGGTCAGCGCCTGTCAGGTTCAGGATTCACCGCGCGCCTTGGGTGTGGAGGTTGCCAACTGGCCGGCGGACCGGCCGTTGATCGCCGGTGGCAGCGTGATCGTCGGGCCGATGGGCGACATTCTGGCGGGACCCCTGCGTGACAGCGCCGGTTTGCTTACCGCAGAAATCGACACCGATGATTTGATTCGCGCCCGTTACGACTACGACGTGGTCGGGCACTACGCGCGCCCGGATGTCTTCGAACTGACAGTAGATGAGCGCGCCAAACCTGGCGTCCGTTTCAACACATAACCCCTGTGGGAGCGAGCCTGCTCGCGAAGACGGCGGCACACCCAATATTGATGTGACTGACACAGCGCATTCGTCGGAACGCCGCCCGGAGCCGGCTCGCTCCCACATTGGATCTCCCACATTGGATTTTCAGTGTTGTTGCAGCCACTCTTCACGGGTGATTTCCCAAAGGTCTCTGGGGAATCGCCCGCTGACGAAGTCGCCCTCATCGCTGCGGATCAGGCGCATCCCCGTACGTTCCGAGAGTTTGCGCGAGCCGATGTTGGGCGCCGCTTTCGGTACCCGCATCACGGACCGGCCGAGTGTTTCGAACCAGTACTCGGTGACGGCCGCACCGGCTTCGGTCATCAAGCCCCGGCCTTGCCATTTTGGTCCTAGCCAGAAGCCACGGTTGTTGTCCTGTTCATCCATCAGGCTGACATTGCCGATCAGTTGCTCAGGCGCCGACTTCAAACGAATCGACCAGTGCCACTCTTTGCCGGCGGCAATCGCCGGCAACGCGATGTCACGTAGATAGGTCAGTGCGCCGTCGGCAGGGTACGGCCAAGGAACCAGGGCGTTCAGATAACGCACCACTTCCCAGTGCGGGAACTGTTGCTGGATGGCGTCGGCGTCGGACCATTCCAGTGGACGAAGGATCAGGCGTTCGGTGTAGAGCGTGGGTGTGGCTTCCATGTTTGTTGTCGCTCCTTGGGTCGTGACTTACCAGGTGCCGGTAGTCGACGTTGGCAGGCTGAGTTTGCCACTGTCCACGAAACGCAGGGTGCCGAACACGCCGCCCGCGAGTTTGCCGCGCAGGGTGTAGGGCAGGTTGTCGAGGGTTTGGGTTTTGCTCAGGCCCAGTGTCTGACGCAGCACTGAGAACGCCGAAACGCTGACCGGCACCGTCAGCACAGTTTCGGAAAAGCGTGCAATCGAGCCCGATTGATCGCTGACACCGGAGGCGAGTGGCTGGCCATTGACCTCCAGGTCCAGGGCCACGCCGTTGTAGTCGATCGCGGTTTCATTGGGATTTTGCACGCGTATTTTCACGGCAAAGCGTACTTCCATGTCCTGGCTTTGCAACGGCTCGATGCCGACCACGTTGATGTTCAGCGGGTCGCGATTGGGGAACAGGGCGCAGGCGCTCAGGGAGAGCAACAGCAACGAGAGGGATAAAGCGAGGAGTCTGCGCATGAAGGGTTCTCGACAGAAAAGGGACCGAACCGCTGACGGCTCGACCCTTGAGCAACGTTCAGCGGTTCAACTGTGCGACCACGCTCACTGTGAGGGGTTCGCCGCAAGCTGTCACTTCTTCATGAGCGGCGCGGCATCAGCTGCCTTTGACCGGCGTCGGCAAGGTCACAAGATTCACATAATCATCCCAGAACTGCTTCTGGTCGATGGCAAACACCACCTTGGCTTTTTGCGTGCCCACCGGTGGACTTTTCTTGTAACCCAGGGCACGACCGTAGTCGGCACCGAACTGGGCATTGACATCGACCCACAACTCGCGGGATTCGGTGACGATGCCCGGCTCGACCAGAAACAGGGCCGGCAGGCTGTCCCAGGTAAAACTGTGATAGCCGGGGTCTTTGCTGAACAACGGAGCGAATTCGTGTGTGTACAGATCGGCAATCGGTCCCGGCCGGGCGATGACGCGCTGGTAGATCGAGGCATCGAAGGTGACCTTTTCGCACACATCGTTGGGGAAAATGATGTGTTCGATGGGTGAGCGCAGGACGATCTTCGCCGCCTCGGGGTCGAACCACCAGTTGAATTCGGCGGCCGGTGTGGTGTTGCCCGGAATCTCGATGGCCCCGCCCATGTACACGATACGTTTGATCAACGGCACGATGTCAGGGGCGGAGCGAATGGCCAGGGCGATGTTGGTCAGCGGGCCGACCGCCAGCAACGTCACCTCATGGGGATTGGCGCGCACGCTGTCGACGATGAACTGGGCGGCGGTTTCCTTGCGCAATGCGGTGTGATTCGCCAGGCCATCCGGCGGGGCGATCAGTTGCGCGGCGGACGTCGGAGGCGGCGCCTTGAAAGCACCCGGCCAGCCGGCCCCGAACAGGGCTTTTTCCTGCGGGTAGGTGGCGAAGTCATGAAGTAACGGGTAGGCCGCGCCGGAATACACGCCGACGTCCTTTTCCACACCCATCCGCTCTACCGCCTTGAGGGCATCCACCTGTTCCTGGTCGACCCAGGCGTTGCCGCTGACCAGGGTCATGCCGAGCAGGTCGATGCGTTTCTGGGCGTGGAGTTGGGCGAGCATGATGAAGGCCTGGCCATCATCGTTGAGCACGTTGAAGTCGGTGTCGAAGATGACTTTTTCCGCCGCTTGCAGGGAACCGGCACAGAGGCCGGCAGCGACAAGCAGAGCACAGCGTTTGATGAAACCTTGCATGGAAATTCACCTGAGAATGGATGTTCAAGGGCCTTTGTAGCAGCTGCCGAAGGCTGCGTTCGGCGGCGCAGCCGTCGTAAAACCAGTCACCGCGGTGTATCCGATAAATCGCGGTGGGCCGATCAACGACGGCTGCGCCGCCGAACGCAGGCTACGCCAGCTGCTACAGGGTCAGCGGTTGACCAGTTTGGCCGGCAAGGCGATCACCAGAAAGCTGCTGAGAATCAGGCAGCCGGCAAAGAACCACAGCGCGCCGGCGCTGCTGCCGGTGACGTCGATGGCGACCCCCATCAGCGAGTTGCTGACCAGCCCGGCGATGTTCGCCAACGAGCAGGCGAGGGCGAAGCCGGTGGCCGCCGCGGTGCCTTTGAGAAAGGTCGCCGGCAGACTGAAGAACACCGGCACCGCGCCGATGATCGCCGCCGACGCGACGGCGAACAGTGCCACGGTCGCCACCACGTTGTGGACGAAGAATGGCGCACTGGCCATGGCGGCGGCGCCCACCAGAAACGGCACGATGATGTGCCAGCGACGTTCGCGGTGTTTGTCGGAGCTGGCGCCGATCAACAGCATGCCCAACAACGCGGCGATGCTCGGCAGCGCCGTGAGTACGCCGATGTGGAACGTGTCGACGATGCCTGCATTGCGGATGAAGGTCGGCATCCAGAAACCCATGGCATAGGCACTGAGCAGGATCGAGAAGTCGATCCCGCCGAGCATCCAGACTTTCAGGTTGAAGAAGCCGTCGCGAAAACTGTGTTTGCTGTCCCCGCCACTGGCCTCATCAGCGCGCAGTTCTTGCTCCAGCAGGTTTTTTTCATCGTCGTTGAGCCATTTGGCCTGGCGATAATTGTTGGGCAGGGCCCAGAAGGTCAGCACGCCCAGCATGACACTCGGTACCGCTTCGATGAGGAACAGCCATTGCCAGCCATGCAGGCCGCCAAAGTTATCGAAATAGCCCATGACCCAGCCGGACAGCGGGCCGCCAATGACGCTGGACAGCGGCAGGCCGATCATGAATAAGGCGATGATGCGGCCCCGTCGATAGGTCGGGAACCAGGTCGTTAGGTAATACAGAACGCCGGGCAGAAAACCGGCTTCGGCGGCACCGAGCAAGAAGCGCAGGATGTAGAACTGAGTGGTGGACGTTACGAGCATGGTGCAGGCCGACAGCAGGCCCCAGGTGATCATGATGCGGGCGATCCAGATCTTGGCACCGACTTTCTCCAGCACCAGGTTGCTCGGCACCTCGAACAGGATGTAGCCGACAAAAAACAGGCCGGCACCGAGGCCGAAGGCGGTTTCGCTGAAGTGCAGTTGATCGAGCATCTGCAGTTTGGCGAAGCCGATATTGATCCGGTCGAGGTACGCGGCCAGGTAGCAGAAGCACAGGAAAGGGATCAGCTTCCAGGTGATCTTGTGGTAAAGCGCTTGAATCGGGTCGGCGACCGTGGTCGCAGGTGCTGCATTCGCAATGGGCATCGGGTGTCTCCTGGCGGTGACTTATGGTTTTTATACAGCCGCTTTTTTCCAGCGCTCTGGCGCGCTGTAGCAAGCGACGTCCAAAGGCAGTGTCAGAAGACTGGGCGCTCGCTCGTGGGCGAGTTGGGCTCAGTTTTTTTCGTTTGGGTTTTGGCCAGGGTTGTTCAAGAGGAGCGCTTTGCGCTCATCGCGAGCAGGCTCGCTCTCACATTCGACCGCGATCCACTGTGGGAGCGAGCCTGCTCGCGATAAGGTCTGCAAGACCTTCCGATCAGACAACGCCTGGCTTAAACCCGACAAGACCTACGCTCTATGGCGTGGTTCTCGTGGCACGCATTACCTTTTTTCGAAGTGGGCGATCGCCTCCTGCTTGCTGACGACATCGCCGTACTTGCTGTCGATATCGAACAGGTTGGCTTCATGGGGCGCCGAATGCCGGTCGCCGACGCACTCGCGCACGACGATGGTGCGAAAACCGTGTTGTACGGCGTCCACCGCTGTCGCCCGAATGCAGCCGCTGGTGGAGCAACCGGCCAGCACCACGGTGTCGATGCCTTGAGCGTGCAGCATCGGGGCCAGGCTGCTGCCGAAAAAGGCACTGGCGTATTGCTTGCTGATCACCACTTCATCCTCCAGGGGCAATACCTCATCGCAAAACGCCGCCAAGGGGTTGCCCTCGACCATGTCTTTCATCACCGGGGCTTTTTTAACCCAGATGCCACCGTCGGCGAAATGGCCGGGATGGTAACGGATATTGGTGTGCACCACCGGGATGCCCTGACGACGGGCGCTAGCCAACAGCTCAACACTTTCGGCCACGGCACTGACCACGCCGGGTGCGAACAGCGGCGCCCCTTCGGTGGTGTAGCCGCGCATGAAGTCGATCATCAGCAACGCGGCTTTCTGGCCGAAACCGATGCGCTGGCCCCACACACCCTGATAGTTGTCGTTGGCGGTTTGTTCGCTCATGTCGCTCACCTCTTAATAGGCGCCGGAGAGCAGGGCGCCCGCACCGGGAACAATCGGTTCCAGGTCCAGGGCCTTGAGCATGGCGTAGGTGGTGGCAATGGCGGCGGTGAGCACCGGTTTTCCGGTTTGCGCTTCGACTTGCGCCACCACGGGCAGTGACTGCATCTGCACGCAGGCCGAGAGCACGATCACGTCGACGCCTTCCAGGTTCATGCCGGCCACGATGCCCGGCAGATTCGCCGGATCGTGACGGGCCACGGCGAGGTTGTCGGGAATTTCCAGTGCGCGCCAGTCCACGACTTCGAAGCCTTCTGCGCGTATGTAATCCACCACCAGTTCGGTGAGGGGTTTCATGTACGGCGCGACGATAGCGATGCGTTTGGCGCCCAGCACTTTCAGGCCTTCAATCAAAGCCCCGGCGCTGGTAATGACCGGCGCGTTGCCGTCGTTATCGGCGGTGGCCTTGCGCAGCCGTTGCTCGGATTGGCGGTGATAACCCAGACCCATGGCCATGATCGCCACCAGGCACGCGTAACCCAATACGTCGACCTTGGCGTCGGACAATTCCACGGCACAGCGGTCGGATTCGCCGTCCATCGCCGCCAGCTCTTCCTTGCGCACTTGCTTCATGCGCATGCGGCTGGAGTGAAAGGTGAAGCGTTCCGGGCGGATCAACTGACGCGCGGTGAGCATCGCCGGGATCTCGGTTTCCATGGTGGTGTTGGAGCTCGGCACGATCTGGCCGATGCGGTAAGGCGTGAGCATAAAAGTCTCCGGATTCGATTAGTTCAGGCGTGGGCCAAGGAAATCACCGAAGGCGCTGAAGAAGCCGTCGAGGTCATCCCAGGGAATCATGTGCCCGGCGTTTTCGACGTGGACACTGCGAATGTTCGGTTGCAGGTCGAGGATTTCCGCTTCGTCCTCGGGCTGAATAACACCACCACGGCCGGCGATCATCAGTAACGCCGGGGCCTGGAGTTTCGGCAGGTCCTGATGGAAGTCCACCTCATGGAAATCGTTGAAAGCCCTGACGATCGCTGGCTCGTAGCAGGTGTGCAGCCACTCGGCGCGCAGTTGCAATTGTTCCTCGGTCCAGGTGGCGCAGAAGGCGCGCATCGCCTCGGCATCCATCCCGATCAAGGACTGGCGGATCGAGTCGACGTACCACGGCAGTTTGCTCGGGTACTCACGCCGGCCAGGGCCGGACACCGGTGGATCGATCAATACCAGGCGGTTCACGCCGGCCGGATGCCGCACCGCGCTGCGCACGGCAAAACGGGCGCCCATGGAATGACCGACCAAGTGGTAGTTGTCGAGCTTCATGGCTTGGGCGAACGCACCGATGTCGTCGGCGCAGGCGTCAGCGCTGTAGTTCAGCTCGGGCCCGGTGGAGGAGAGGCCGCGACCGCGAACGTCGAGCACGTAGGTGTCGAAATGCTCGCCGAGTCGTTCCGCGACAAACCCCCAGGTGATCGCCGGGCTGGTGATGCCGGGTATCAACACCAGCGACGGGCCTTTGCCGCCGTAGCGCAGGTAGTGTTGGCGAATGCCGTTGGCCTGGACGTTACCGCCATGGATGAACGTACTCACGCGGCTACCCCCGATTTCAGCGGCTGGGCGTACAGGTCATAGCCGTAAACCCAGGCCGGATCTTCCTGGGTGCGAAGCCAGGTGTTGGCGTTGGACACGGACTGCACGCGGGAGGCGCGTTCCTTGCGGTTGGCTTCATAGAGTTCGAACGCAGTGCGGTAATCCCCGAGCCCGGTTTCCTGCAGGCAACGGGTGAGCATCGCGGCGTCTTCGATGGCCATGCCGGCGCCCTGGGCCATGTGCGGCTTCATCGGGTGGCACGCGTCACCCAGCAACACCAGTCGCCCACGGCTCCACAGCGGTAGCGGGTTGCGGTTGCGCAACGGCCATTTGGTGACGCTTTCGGTGGACTCGATCAGCGCCTGAACGGTGGGGTGATACCCCTGGAACGCCTCAAACATTTCTTCGCGGCTGCTGTCGACGAACGCACCCTGGAAATCCCACTCCGGGTGCGGCACGCCGGTGACGTAGTAGTACTCGTCGCGCTTGCCGGTGGTGTAGTAGACCATCATGTGCCGGTCCTCGGTCCACCACTTGATGCAGTCTTCGAACTTCAAATCGTATTTGGCCAGTTGATCGCCACGGATCAGCGCGCGGTGTGCCACCCAACCGCTGTACAGCGGTTTTTCCGCGCCGAGCAACTCTTCACGAATCTTCGAATTGATGCCGTCGGCGCCGATGACGATGTCGGCGTAGGTCACTTCGCCATCGCTGAAGGTCAGGCGCACCTGGCTGTCGGTTTCTTCGAGGGTTTCCAGGCGTTTGTTGAAGTGCACGGTGCCGGGTTTGATCGTCGACATTTGCAGGGCGTGCAGGTCGCCGCGGTGCACGGTGATGTAGGACGCGCCGTATTCCTTGCGAGCGAAATCCCCCAGCGGGATGCGTGACAAGTAATCGCCACTCAAGCCGTCACGACTGAACCAGTGATCCGGGTGCGAACCCATCAGGTCGAGCTGTTGCTCGATGCCCATGCGCCGGAAGATTTTCATGATGTTGGGACCCATGTGAATCCCGGCGCCGAGGCGGGAGAACTCAGGTGCCTGTTCGTAGATGTCCACCTCAAACCCGGCTTGTTGCAGCAGCGTCGCAGCGGCTGCACCGCCCAGACCCGCACCGACGATGGCGATTTTCTGTGTTCTTGCCATGGGGCTTGTTCCTCTTCTTCGAATGGTCGCTGGCTGTGTCGCCGCTAGGTTTTTAAAGTGTATACGCTATATTCTTTAAAAAGAAAGAGCGGCTGGGGAAAAATAATTTTCAGGCTTGTTTGTCTGTAGTCACCATATGTAACCCGTAAATAGTGGATATGTGTGGGTTTGTAACGTTGTGGTCTGGCGCTTGCAGTCAGCCTGCTTTTAGGGTCTTATCGTTAACAAATGGCGTATACGCTATAAAAATGCACTAGAGTGAGGCGAGGCGCCTCGACTTGGTGCGCAGCAGGCGATTGAGGAGACAGGAAAATGCCGGTAAGCGATTGCGAATTGACCCAGATGTTCGAACACGTGTTGAAGCTGTCGAAGGTCGACCCGACCCAGAGCGTCGCCGTGCTCAAGAGCCACTATTCGAACCCGCGCACCGTGCGCGCCGCGATGGATGCAGCCCAGCGGCTGGGGGCCAAGGTCTATGCGGTGGAATTGCCTTCGTTCAACCACCCAACCGCCATGGGCAATGACATGACGGCTTACTGCGGCGACACCGCGTTGACCGGCAATATCGCGGCGCAGCGGGCGCTGGAAGCGGCAGACTTGATCGTCGACACGATGATGCTGCTGCACTCGCCGGAACAGGAGCAGATCCTCAAGACTGGCACGCGAATTCTGTTGGCCGTCGAACCGCCGGAAGTCCTGGCGCGAATGCTGCCGACCGAGGCTGACAAGGTGCGGGTAATGACGGCGGAGCAAGTGCTCAAACAGGCCAAATCAATCCATGTCACCTCCCGCGCCGGCAGCAATTTCCGCGCCGCGCTGGGGCAATATCCTTCCGTCACCGAGTACGGATTCGCCGATGAGCCGGGGCGCTGGGACCACTGGCCAAGCGGCTTTCTGTTCTCCTGGCCCAACGAAGAAACCGCCGAGGGCGTGTTGGTGCTGGATGTCGGCGACATTCTGCTGCCGTTCAAGAACTACACCCGGGAGAAGATCACCCTGGAAATCGAGAAGGGCTTCATCACCTCGATCCATGGCGGTTTTGAGGCCGAATACCTGCGTGACTACATGAAGTACTTCAACGATCCCGAGGTCTACGGCATCTCCCACATTGGCTGGGGCTTGCAGCCACGGGCGCAGTGGACGGCCATGGGGTTGCACGACAAAAACGATGGCATGTGCATGGATGCTCGGGCGTTCTACGGCAACTTCCTGTTCTCCACCGGACCGAATACCGAAGTCGGTGGCACCCGCAAAACCCCGTGTCACCTGGATATTCCACTGCGCCATTGCGATGTGTATCTGGATGATTTGGCGGTAGTGATCGGTGGGGACGTGGTCGCACCTGAGGCGTCCCGAGTCCCCTGAAATCAAATGTGTATGTGTTTGCTGAAACGCTGAAACCTGTAGGAGCAAGGCTTGCCCGCGATGGCGATCTCAAGTGCGCTATCGCGGGCAAGCCTTGCTCCTACGAAAAGCGGTTCAGGTGTTTGCCCAAACCGCTCTTGAGTCCACCCGCCAACCTGTCCATCATGCCTTCCCACCACTTTTCCCCTTTCGAGCCTGTCGTGTCAGAAACTCCTGATTTTTCCTACGTTTTCTCCGAACAAGTCGGGCATTTGCTCCGCAAGGCCTATCAACGGCACATGGCGATTTTTCAGCAGAACGTCGGCGACTCCCAGCTCACCGCGGTGCAGTTCGTTACCCTGTGCGCCGTGCGTGATCACGGCCCCAGTTCGTTGACTGAACTGGTCAAAGCCACCGCCGTGGACCAGGCAACCATTCGCGGCATCGTCGAGCGGCTCAAGGCCCGGGAACTGATCACCCTTGAACCCGACCCGCAGGACCGGCGCAAAGTCATTGTCGGCCTGTCCGAAGCCGGCGATCGACTGGTGCAGCAAACCGTGCCTTGTGCCGGGAAAATCACTGAGCTGACCATGAGCAACCTCAACCCGGCAGAGCGGGTCGCCGTGCTGTTTTTGCTGCGCAAAATGATCGACGACCCACAGGACTGATCAGCCCGTTCGGCCTTTGGCACTGTTTTTGCTCTCTTTTCATGTAGTAACCACTTCACCACTCGAGTGTGTCGCGACGCCACAAACTGATGCTGGCCCGCGACCTTTTCTTCGACCTTTTGGTGTAGTGGATACTTCATCAACTGAAGCAGGCGAAGCGAATGACAAGCCAGGAAATCACGGTAGCGCTTGAGGTCAACGGCCATACCACCACCGTCACCGCAATGGCGGATACGCCGTTATTGCTGATCCTGCGCAATGACCTGCAACTCAACGGCCCCAAGTACGGTTGCGGCCTGGGCGAGTGCGGCGCGTGCACGGTGATCATCGATGGTGTGGCGGCGCGCTCCTGCGTCTTTCCGCTGGCTGGCGCAGTCGACCGGCAGATCGTCACCCTCGAAGGGCTCGGCAACCGCGCCAATCCGCACCCGGTGCAACAAGCCTTTATCGACGAGCAGGCGGCGCAATGCGGCTATTGCCTCAACGGCATGATCATGACGGCCAAGGCCTTGCTCGACCGCATCCCGCACCCCAGCGAAACCCAGATTCGCAACGAGCTGTCGGCCAACCTTTGCCGTTGCGGCACCCATATCGAAATCCTCCGCGCGGTGCTGCGTGCCGCCCGTCAAACGCCTTGAACGTGGATCGATGACCATGACTGACGCAATCCCCACTCGCGACCAATGGCTGGCCAAGACCGGCGTTCTGCTGATCGTCGACGACATCCTGCCGCCATCCGGCCCGGTGGCCAAAGGCGGTACGCCGCTGATCAAACCCAAGGAGCTTGGGCTGTTCATCGCCATCAGCGATGACGCACGGGTGTATGCCTTCAACGGGCATGTCGACCTCGGCACCGGTATCCGCACTTCGCTGGCGCAGATCGTCGCCGAAGAACTGGACCTGCAACTGGAGCAGGTGTGCGTGGTGCTGGGCGACACCGAGCGTGTGC
Source organism: Pseudomonas sp. LB3P25 (assembly GCF_054897985.1). Taxonomy (NCBI): domain Bacteria; kingdom Pseudomonadati; phylum Pseudomonadota; class Gammaproteobacteria; order Pseudomonadales; family Pseudomonadaceae; genus Pseudomonas; species Pseudomonas sp. LB3P25. The sequence continues at coordinate 3,410,110 of NZ_CM142711.1, forward strand.
CCAATCAGGGTGCGACTATCGCCAGCGCCACCCTGCAGATTTCCGCGATCCCATTGCGCAATGCGGCTGCCGAGGCCCGGCGTTTTCTGCTGGAGCGGGCAGCAGAGCGCTGGTCGGTGGAGGCGGGCAGTCTGAGGGTCGAGGCCGGGGTGATTGTCGCAGTGGACGGACGCACCACGTCCTACGCCGATCTGGTGCGCGGTGACCACGTAGAACTGCGCCTCTCAGGCACCGCGCCACTCAAGCCTGCCGAAGACTATCGGCTGGTCGGCAAGGGCGCCGCGCGGGTGGATATTCCGGCCAAGGCCACTGGCGAACTGACTTACGTCCACGACATGCGGGTGCCGGACATGCTCCACGGCCGGGTGATTCGCCCGCCCTATGCCGGGCTCGATTGTGGCGACTTCGTCGGCAACAGCCTGCTGGACGTCGACGAGTCTTCCATCGCGCATATACCCGGGATCGTGGCGGTGGTGGTGATTCGTGATTTCGTCGGGGTGGTGGCGCTGCGCGAAGAGCAGGCGATCAAGGCTGCCCAGGCGTTGAAAATCACGTGGAAAGCCTGGAATCACAAGTTGCCCGACATGAGCAATGTCGAGCAGGCCATTCGCGATAACCCGCGAGTGCAGCGTGTCGTTCTCGACCAGGGCAACGTCGACGACGCCTTGGCCGGGGCCAGTCAGCGCCTGTCGCGCACGTATCTGTGGCCGTATCAGATGCACGGTTCCATCGGCCCCTCCTGTGGAGTGGCGGACTATCAGCCGTCGGGCACTCGCGTGTGGTCCGGTAGCCAGAATCCGCATTTGCTGCGAGCGGACCTCGCCTGGTTGCTGGAGTGTGCGGAAGAATCGATTGAGATTATTCGCATGGAAGCGTCAGGCTGTTATGGGCGTAACTGTGCCGACGATGTCTGCGCCGATGCCTTGCTGTTGTCCCGCGCCGTGGGCAAACCGGTCCGGGTGCAATTGACTCGGGAGCAGGAGCACCTGTGGGAACCCAAGGGCACTGCGCAACTGATGGACGTGGACGGCGGCTTGAACGCCGATGGCGGTGTGGCTGCTTACGATTTCCAGACCAGCTACCCGTCCAACGGCGCGCCGACTCTGGCCTTGCTGTTGACCGGACGGGTCGAGCCGGTGGCGGCGATGTTCGAGATGGGCGATCGCACGTCGATCCCGCCTTATGACTTCGAACACATGCGCGTGACCATCAATGACATGGCACCGATCGTCCGGGCTTCGTGGATGCGCGGGGTGTCGGCGCTGCCCAACACCTTCGCCCACGAGTCGTACATCGATGAACTGGCGTTCGCGGCGGGCGTCGATCCGGTGGAATACCGACTGCGTTATCTGCGCGATGAGCGCGCCATCGACCTGGTGAAATCCACCGCCGAGCGCGCCGCCTGGACCCCGCGCACCGCGCCGATGCAAACCCCGAACGACGATCAGTTCCTGCGTGGTCGCGGCTTTGCCTATGCGCGCTACATCCACAGCAAGTTCCCCGGTTTTGGTGCGGCGTGGGCCGCGTGGGTGGCGGACGTGGCGGTGGATCGCCAGACCGGTGATGTGTCCGTCACGCGGGTGGTGATCGGTCATGACTCGGGGATGATGATCAACCCGGCGGGCGTGCAGCATCAGATCCACGGCAATGTCATTCAATCCACCAGTCGGGTGCTCAAGGAGCGGGTGACTTTCGAGGAGTCCACCGTCGCCAGCAAGGAGTGGGGCGGTTATCCGATCCTGACCTTCCCTGAGGTGCCGCAGATCGACGTCTTGATGATGCCGCGTCAGGACCAGCCGCCCATGGGCGCCGGTGAATCCACCTCGGTGCCGAGCGCGGCGGCGATTGCCAACGCCATTTACGACGCCACCGGGATTCGTTTTCGCGAACTGCCAATTACCCCGGAGCGGGTGCTGGCGGCGTTGAACGCCGGCACCTGTGACGAGCCACCGAAATCGCCGACCAAACGCTCGAAGTGGCTGTTCGGTTCTCTGTTTGCAGCGTTCGGCGCGGTGCTCGGTATGGCCGCCACCGCTTGGCCGTTTCACGGTGAAATCGCGCCGATTGCGCCACCAAGTGCTGGCACCTGGTCGGCGGCAACCCTTGAGCGCGGGCGTTTGCTGGCGGCCGTCGGCGATTGCGCGGTGTGCCATACCGCGCCAGGTGGCGCGACCAATGCCGGAGGCCTGGCGATGCAGACACCCTTCGGCACGCTCTATAGCAGCAACATCACGCCCGACGTGAAGACCGGCATCGGCAGTTGGTCGTACCCGGCGTTCGAACGGGCAATGCGCGATGGCATCGGCCGCGACGGACGCAATCTGTACCCGGCGTTTCCCTACACCGCGTTTCGCAATATCAACGATGCCGACATGCAGGCGCTGTATGCGTACCTGATGTCGCAAGCGCCGGTCAGCCAACCCGCGACAGCCAACGACATGCGTTTTCCGTTCAATTTGCGGCCGTTGATGGCCGGGTGGAATTCGCTGTTTCTGCGCCGGGGCGAGATCAGCGTTCAGCCAGGACGTAGCGAGCAATGGAATCGCGGCGCTTACCTGGTCAACGGTTTGGGGCACTGCGCCGCCTGCCATTCGCCACGCAACCTGATGGGCGCGGAGAAGGGCGGTGCATCTTTCCTGGCTGGTGGCATGGTTGATGGCTGGGAAGCGCCGGCATTGAACGGTTTGTCGAAAGCGCCAACGCCGTGGACGGAGAATCAGCTGTTCGACTATCTCGGCACCGGCTATTCCGACGCCCATGGCGTGGCGACCGGGCCCATGGGGCCGGTGGTCAGTGAACTGGCGAAATTGCCCAAGACGGATATCCGGGCGATGGCGGTGTACCTGGCGTCACTCAACGACGCGCAGGCTGAAGCGCAAGTGGTGGAGAAAGACATCCGGCCGTCGCCGCTCGCGAGTCTGTCATTGAGCAACGGCCAGCGGGTGTTCGAAGGTTCGTGCAAGGCCTGTCACGCGGATGGCCTGGGGCCGAAACTGTTTGGTGTGAGTCCGTCTCTGGCGAGCAATACCAATGTGCACAGCGATCAACCGGACAACCTGATCAAGGTCATCCTGCAAGGCATCGATGCACCGGCCACCAAGGACCTGGGCTACATGCCCGGTTTCAAGGACAGCCTGTCCAATACCCAGGTGGCGGAACTGGCGGCGTATTTGCGTAATCGGTTTGCTTCAAATGCGCCGGGTTGGGAAGGGTTGGAACAGAAGGTTGCACATCTGCGGGCGAATCCGGGGAGCCATTAGAAGCATCGCGAGCAGGCTCGCTCCCACAGGTTCAGCGCAACCCTTGTGGGAGCGAGCCTGCTCGCGAAGAGGCCGGCGCGGTCACCGCTGTTCCTGATCCGGCAACCGCATCACCCCCCGCACCACCAGATCCTTGATAAACCCCAACCAATCCTGCTGCTGCCCCTTGTCCGCCAGATCCTCACCCAAAAACGAACTGAGGGTGTGCCGGTTGGAGTTATAGAAGTAGCAAAGCGAGGCGATCATCAAATACACATGCTTGATGTCCAGATCCTGACGAAACACTCCCTGAACCTGACCCGCCTCAATGATCGGCCGCAACACGCCGACCGCTTCTCCCGACAACCTGCGCAACTCGCTGGATTGTTGGGCGTGCTTGCCGTTGTGCAGGTTCTCGTTGCTGAGGATGGCGACGAATTCCGGGTGTTCAACGTAGTAGTTCCAGACGAACGCCACCAGATCCTGCAGGGCCAACAGCGGGGTGCTCAGGTTCAGCTTGAGCTGGCTTTCGGCTTTATTGAATTGCTCGTAGGTGTGTTCCAGCACGCAGATGAACAGCTGTTCTTTGCTGCCAAAGTAGTAATAGAGCATGCGGTCGTTGGAATCTGCCTCGCGGGAAATGCTCTCCACCCGCCCCCCGGAGTAGCCGTCGCGGGTGAACACCTTCACGGCCGCTTCGAGAATCCGGGTTCGGGTTTGATGGGCCTGAGCGGCCCGGATGCCGGTTTTCTTGTTCAACGTGCGGTCAACCTTCTACCAAGCGGAGTTGCAACGAATGTAGCACGGTCCTTTCAGCGGTTCAGGCTGGCCGCTGTTGCAGTGGCCGGCGGATTCTCCATGACTTGCAGGATCGAGGCTTCCGGATCGAAGTCATCTTCTTCCAGCTCGATGAATTCCTCGGGCAGGAAGATGTTGAGCACGATGGCGCACAACGCACCGACGGTGATCGGCGATTCGAAGATGTTGTGCAGCGCCTTCGGCAACTCGCGCAGCACTTCCGGAACCGCCGCGACACCCAGGCCCATGCCGAGGGAAATCGACACGATCAGCATGTTGCGCCGGTGCAGGCCGGCTTCGGCGAGGATCTTGATCCCGGCGACGGCGACGGTGCCGAACATCACCAGTTCAGCGCCACCGAGTACCGGTTTCGGCATCAGCTGCAGCACCGCGCCGATCATCGGGAACAACCCCAGCAGCACCAACAAACCGGCAATGAAGAACGCCACATAGCGGCTGGCCACACCGGTGAGCTGAATCACGCCGTTGTTCTGGGCGAAGGTCACCATCGGCATGCTGTTGAACACGGCGGCCATGGCCGAATTAAGGCCATCGGCGAGCAGACCTGACTTGATCCGGCGAATGTAGATTGGGCCTTTGACGGGCTGCCGGGAAATCATCGAGTTGGCCGTCAGGTCACCGGCGGCTTCCAGTGGCGACACCAGGAAAATCACCGCCACCGGCACAAACGCCACCCAATCGAAATTAAAACCGTACTTGAACGGCACCGGCACGCTCATCAGCGGTACGTCCGGCAGGCTGGCGAAATTGACGTCACCCATCAGCCAGGCCACGACATAACCGAGGGTCAGACCGATAACGATCGCACCGAGGCGCAGGAACGGCACATCGACCCGGTTCAACACCACAATTGTTCCGAGCACCAAGGCCGCGAGGGCCAGATGACTGGCCGCGCCAAGATCCACCGCACCGAAACCACCGGCGATGTCGGTCATGGCGACTTTGATCAGCGACAGGCCCATCAGCGTGATGATCGTGCCGGTCACTACCGGGGTGATCAGCATCCGCAGTTTGCCGATGAACTGGCTCAACACGACTTCGATGAAGGCGGCGAAAAAGCACACACCGAAGATCGTCGACAGGATCTCATCGGTGCCGCCGCCCCGGGCCTTGACCATGAAGCCGGCACTGAGAATCACGCTGATGAAGGAGAAGCTGGTGCCTTGCAGGCACAGCAGACCGGAACCGATCGGGCCGAAACGTCGTGCCTGAACAAACGTGCCCAGCCCCGAGACGAACAGCGCCATGCTGATCAGGTACGGCACTTCGCTTTGCAGACCGAGGGCGCCGCCCATGATCAGGGTCGGGGTGATGATGCCGACGAAACTCGCGAGTACGTGTTGCAGGGCGGCGAAGACGGTGGCGGTCAGATGCGGGCGATCATCGAGGCCGTAAATCAGGTCGTTATTGCGCGGGGCAGGGGCTTTTTCAGAGGCGGTCATGGTGGTGTGCGCGCCAGAAGGCGGGCCGGGTCAAAAATGGAGGCGCAGGATGCCAGAAAGACTATTTTGTGGCGAGCGATGAGCCTCACATACCAAGCGCAATCTCTGTGGGAGCGAGCCGGCTCCGGGCGGCGTTCCGACGAATGCGGCGTATCAGTCGATATCAATGTTGGATATGCCGGCCTCTTCGCGAGCAGGCTCGCTCCCACAGGAACGTCGTTGGTTTCAGGTAAACGCCGCCAACAAATCCTCTTCAAACGCCTTTTGTGCATCCCCCGGCACTTGGGCGCGATGGCGGGCCAGATGGAACGCCACGTCGAAACTCATATCGGCACGGCGCACGGCCCGCAGCAATCCCTTGTCTTCCCAGCTCCGGGCAAAGTGGCTGGGCAAATAACCGACGTGCTTGCCGGAAAGAATGAAGGCGAGGGTACCTTCGACTTGCTCCGAGCGCGCCGAACACAATTTTCCCTGAAACGGTTCGTCGCTGCGCAGGAACCGGTAAGGATGATCGACCCGATCGCAAGCCTGTAGCGCTTGATCGTCAGGTGCGTCATCGGTGAATAACGGATGGCCGGCGGCGCAATACAGGTGCTGGGTTTCGGTAAACAGTTCGCGGTAGTCAAAAGCGCTTTGCACTTGTGAGAAATAGCCGATCGCCAGGTCCAGTCGTTGTTGCAGCAGCAACCGTTCCATTTCGCCGGGCATGGCGCTGATCAATTCGATGCGCACCGATTCGTCCCGCTCACGAAAGCGCCGGATCGCATCGGCCACCCGTTGCAACACCGATTGATCGAGCGCTTCGGACAGCCCCAGACGAACCTCGCCGATCAAGCGCCCGGCCACACCATTGGATTGATGGCGGAAGGCTTCAATCGACTCGAACAGGCCGCGAGTCGCGCTGAGCAGTTGTTCGCCCTTGGGCGTGATTTTGAAACCACCCTTGCCGCGACTGCACAGGCGATAGCCGAGTCGGGTTTCCAGTTTGGCCATTTGCTGGCTGATGCTCGACTGGCTCAAGCCCAACTCACCTTGGGCCGCGCTGAAGCCGCCGCACTCCACCACGTTGACGAACAGGCGCAGCAGTTGCAGATCTAGATCATGGAGTTGGCCGAGCATCAAACATTACTCCTGGATAAAGTCAGGATAACTAACTTGGTATTTTTCCAATGTATCCGACGACGCATTCTGCATCCACTTCCTCTGGTCAGGTGTTCGTCATGGCTCCCACCTTCAAGTTGTGTTTACCCGCGCTGTTTCTCGCCATGGCCGTATCGGCCCAGGCCGAGGAAAAAGTCGTCAATCTCTATAGCTGGGCCGATTACGTCGCCCCCGAAACTTTGCAACGTTTCGAACAGGAAACCGGCATCCACGTGCGCTACGACACGTTCGATTCTTCCGAAGTGCTCGAAACCAAGCTGCTCACCGGGGGCAGCGGTTATGACGTGGTCGTGCCGTCTTCCAGTGTGCTGGCCCGCGGACTGGCTGCTGGTGCGTTGAAAGAAATTCCCCACGAAGGCCTCAAGGGATACGCCAACCTCGATCCGGATTTGCTGGAAAAACTCGCCGCCGTCGATCCCGGCAACCGCTATGGCGTGCCCTACACCTGGGGCACCCTGGGTTTGGGGATGAATGTCGACGCGGTGAAACAACACTTGCCGAATGTGCCACTCAACAGCCTGGACCTGCTGTTCAAGCCTGAGTACGCCAGCAAACTGAAAGAGTGCGGCATCGCCATTCTCGATTCGCCCCAGGAAGTGATCGGCCTGGCGCTGCATTACCTGGGTAAAAATCCCTACAGCACCGACAAGGCTGATCTGTCAGCCGCCGAGGCGCTGTTGCATCAGCTGCAACCTAATGTGCTGTACGTCGCCACCGGTCGGCAGATCAGCGATCTGGCCAATGGCAGCGTTTGCCTGGCGCTGACCTACAACGGTGACGCCAGCATGGCCGCCGATCAGGCGCGCAAGGCCAACAAGCCGTTTGAAGTGGCGTACCGGATTCCGAAAGAGGGCACGCTGGTCTGGCAGGACAACCTGGCGATCCCCAAGGACGCCCCACACCCCGAAGCCGCCCGCGCCTTTATCGAGTTCATGCTGCGCCCGGAATCCGTCGCGGCACTGACCAACGAACTGTTCTTCGCGACGGCCAACCAGGCCGCGACACCGCTGGTGGATGAGGCGGTGCGCACCGACCCGGACATCTACCCGCTGGCTGACGTGCGCGACCGGTTGTACGCCGACCGCAGCATGAGCCTCAAGGACATGCGTCAACGTACCCGCGTGTGGACCACTTTCCGTAGCCGCCAATAATAAGGAACCCGAGATGGACGTCCCGATGCAAAACGATCAGGCCATGACCCGCGACAGCCTCTACGGCACTGCCGCCGAAAGCACCTACGCCGGTATCACCAGTTTCATGCGTCGTCGCTACAGTCGCGACTTGCGCGGCGTTGACGTAGCGGTCAGCGGTGTCCCGTTCGACACCGCCACCAGCAACCGCCCCGGTGCGCGTTTTGGACCACGGGGCATTCGTGCCGCGTCCACCGGAATTGCCTGGGAACGCCACTGGCCGTGGACCTTCGACCCGTTCGACCATCTGGCGGTCATTGACTACGGCGATTGCGACTTCGATTACGGCACACCGCAGTCGGTGCCGGAAAGCATCGAAGCCCATGCCGAACACATACTCAACGCCGGTAGCGCGATGTTGACGTTCGGCGGGGATCACTTCATCACGTATCCGCTGCTCAAGGCCCATGCGCGTAAACATGGCCCGCTGTCGTTGATCCACTTCGACGCTCACAGCGATACCTGGCCGGATGAAGGCGGCAAGCGCGTCGATCACGGCACGATGTTCTGGCACGCGGCCAAGGAAGGTTTGGTGGATCCGTCGCGTTCGGTGCAGATCGGTTTGCGCACCACCAATGACGATCATCAGGGTTTTCAGGTACTGGATGCGCGGCAAGTGCATCGACGTGGTGTTGATGCGATCGTCGAGGCCATTCGGGCGCGGGTCGGTGATCACCCGGTGTACCTGACGTTCGACATTGATTGCCTCGATCCGGCCTTCGCTCCAGGCACCGGAACGCCGGTGTGCGGGGGCTTGAGCACGGTGCAGGCGCTGGAGATCCTTGGGGGCTTGCGCGGGATTAATCTGGTGGGAATGGACGTCGTGGAAGTGGCGCCGGCCTACGACAGTGCGGACATTACCTCACTGGCGGCGGCGACGTTGGCGATGGAAATGCTGTGCCTCTATGCAGCGAAGCATAAGGTCGATCAGTAATACGGGGTCAAATGTGGGAGCGAGCCGGCTCCGGGCGGCGTTCCGACGAAAGCGGTCTGACATTCAACATCAATGTCGGCTGAAAGGTCCCCTTCGCGAGCAGGCTCGCTCCCACATTATTTGATCTGTGTCAGGCCACTGGAATGATTGGCAGGTCCAATGTTTCAGCCCCGGTAAATCGCGCCATCGACCCGGCAATGGATTCATGCGGCACGCCCATTGCCACACCACTGACCCCATCAAGCCGCGACAGTTGGTCAGCACTCAACTGCACATCCAGCGCACCCAAGGTCGCATCCAGTTGCTCACGGGTGCGCGAGCCGAGAATCGGAATCAGCGCCGTGGTCGAACGCTTGGCTTTTTCCCGCAGCCATGCAATGGCCACGTGAGTCGGGCTGGCGCCCAGTTCTTCAGCGACGGCCAGCAACGTGTCGAGCAGGGTGGTTTCACGGGCGCTTTTCTCGGCGTGGATCAGCATGCCGAGTTTGGCGGCGCGGTTGTCGCCGTCGTTGGCGCGGTACTTGCCAGTGAGGAAGCCGCCACCCAACGGTGACCATAACGTAGCAGCCAGTCCCAAGGCTTCGGCCATTGGCAGCTGTTCACGTTCGGCCGTGCGTTCGGCGAGGCTGTATTCAACCTGGATGGCTGCAATCGGCGCAAAACTGCGAACTTCGGCCAGCAGATCGGCCCGCGCGATGCGCCACGCCGGGAAGTTTGACAGCCCGGCGTAGTGGATTTTGCCAGCGCGCACCAGATCGTCGAAACCGCGCAGGATCTCTTCCATGGGCGTCACGCCATCGCTCATGTGGGCCCAGAACAGGTCGATGTGGTCGGTGTTGAGTCGTTTCAGGCTTTCTTCCACGGCGCGAACCATGTTCTTGCGGTTGTTGCCAGTGTGGGAAATGCCCGCGGCCGGCGTGGTCCCCAGGGTGTATTTGGTGGCGATGACCAGGCGATCCCGTTCCGTTGCGATGAACTCGCCGAGCATGGCTTCCGACTGGCCAGCCTGATAGCCGTTGGCGGTGTCGATGAAATTACCGCCGGCCTCCAGGTAGCCATCAAATATGCGTTTGGCTTCGTCACGTTCAGCGCCATGGCCCCAACCGGTGCCGAAGTTACCGGCGCCCAGCGCCAGTTCCGAGACCCGCAAGCCGGTTTTGCGGCCGAAGACTTTGTAATGCATGGGATGACTCCTGAAGGAAAGGACGCTGGGGGTCGAATATAAATGTCTGGTGACATGTATTTAATATGATGCGAGTAATATTTGGCGTCAAGGCGCTTTTTCGTTCGCAAGAGAAGGGCCGACCATCGGCCTTATTGCTACTGCCACTTTCTGACAGGGGCCTCTGCTAAGCTCCGACAACTTTTACGGACAGAGCCTGCCGATTGTGTCGCGGACCACTCGTTTACTGACCTTGTTGCAAGTGCTGCGCGGCAAAAGTCGTCCGGTGACCGCGGCGACACTTGCCGGCGAATTGGATATTTCCGAGCGCACGCTGTACCGCGACATCGCCGAACTCACCGCTCTTGGCGCGCCAATCTACGGCGAAGCGGGGATCGGCTATGTGCTGCGTAGCGGTTTGTTTCTACCGCCGTTGATGCTCAATGCCGATGAAACCGAAGCCATCGTGCTAGGGTTGCGCTATGTGGATCAGCGCGGGGATGAGGTGTTGAGCAAGGCGGCCGCGGATGCGCTGGCCAAGATCGCTGCGGTATTGGCGCCTGAAGCGCTGGACGCGTTACGCAACCCGACGGTGTTGCCGGGGCCTCCCGGCTATGGCTTCGCGCCCAACGCGGTGCCACTGAATGTGTTTCGCCAGGCCATCCGCGATCAGGCCAAGCTGCACATCGATTACGCGGACGCCAACCAGGTGCCGAGTCAGCGGCTGATCTGGCCGCTGGCCCTGGGGTTTCTCAACGAGGTGCGAATCATCGTCGCCTGGTGTGAGTTGCGCAGCGCCTATCGCACCTTTCGCACCGACCGGATCTCGGCGGCGAACGAGCAGGGCGAGCGTTATCCGGGGCGGCGCAGCGACTTGTTGCGCACCTGGCGCAAACAGATGCAACTGGACGAAGCAGGGCGCTTCACTCCTGACAAGAACTGACACAGGCTTGTTTTAGCATGGCTCCAGAATCAACAAACAAGGAGCCGTAAACATGTCTAATCCCACCTCTTCACTGGCACCCGCCATCGCCGCCTACATTGCTGCGGCGAATGCCCGCGACACCTCGCGGGTCGCCAGTTTTTTCGCTGAGGATGCCAATGTGTTCGATGAAGGTGAGCATCAGGTCGGCACTCAGGCCATCGCGCAATGGATGCAAGACACCGCCCAGCGTTACCAGCCACGGGTTGAAGTGCTCGACGTGCAATTGCGCACCGGCAAAGTGCTGGTGCATAACCTGATCTCTGGAACGTTTCCCGGCAGCCCGCTGGAATTGCGCTACATGTTTCGCCTGAATGAACAGGGCAAGATTGCCCGGCTAGACATCTCCCTTTAACCGCAAACCAGGCTCGCAACGAGAGCCCCTGTAGCAGCTGGCGAAGCCTGCGTTCGGCCGCGAAGCGGTCGTAAAACCTGAAAACGCGGTAAATGAGCAAGATCCGGGATTCCGATGGCGACCGCTCCGCGGCCGAACGCAGGCTTCGCCAGCTGCTACAGGGACGTATACTGCCGCGCATGAATGTCGACTCTCCCCTAAGCGCCTGGCAACACGCCATCGAACAGAAGGGCTTCGTCCAGGACGAAGCCCAGGAACATGCCGTGTGGGCGCTGCAGAAATGCTACGAAGCGCTGCATGAAGGGCGCACGCCGATCACTGGCGTGTACCTCTGGGGCCCGGTCGGGCGCGGCAAGACCTGGTTGATGGACCAGTTTTACCAAAGCCTGCAGGTCCCGGCCCGCCGCCAACACTTTCACCACTTTATGGGCTGGGTGCATCAGCGTTCGTTTCAACTGACCGGCACCGCCGACCCGTTGAAGGCGCTGGCTCGTGAACTGAGCGAGGAAGTGCGGGTCCTGTGTTTTGACGAATTGTTCGTCAACGACATCGGCGACGCCATCATTCTCGGGCGTTTGTTTCAGGTGATGTTCGAGCAGGGCGTGGTGGTGGTCTGCACCTCCAATCAGCCACCGGATCAGCTGTACGCCGATGGCTTCAATCGCGACCGGTTTGTGCCCGCCATCGAGGCCATCAAGAAACATATGCAGGTGATTGCGGTGGATGGAGGCGAAGATCATCGCCTGCACCCAGGTAAAGGTTTGCAACGTTACTGGGTGGCGGCACCGGGGCAACCCAGCGCTCTGGGTGAAGTGTTCAACGCGTTGACCGTCGGCCAGTCGGTGTCCAGTGACCCGATCAAGGTGGGCTACCGCTCACTCAATGTCGTGCAGGCCAGTCAAACCGTGCTCTGGACTCGTTACGCCGATCTCTGCGAACAGCCTTTTGCCGCCATGGATTTCATCGCCCTGTGCGACACCTTCAGCGCTATTCTGTTGAGTGACGTGCCCAATCTCAGCGCGCAAAAGCGCGAAGGGCGCATCGCCCGAGGCACTGAAGACGGCGTAGAGCGGGTGGTGGCGGGCGATCGCGAGTTGCCACAATTGTCGGTGCATGACGACGGTGTACGGCGTTTCATCGCCCTGGTGGACGAGTGCTATGACCGCAAGGTGCCGCTGTGCCTCGAAGCGCAGGTGCCCATGGAATCGTTGTACACCGAAGGCTATCTGGAGTTTCCGTTCCGCCGCACCCTCAGCCGTTTACAGGAAATGCAGCTGCAACGTTTCGCCGAAGTTTGAACAAGGAGCCGCGAACATGAATCAGCCTTTGTCGCACCATTTGCTGACCATGGCCTATCAGAACGCCTGGGCCAATCATCGCCTCGCCAAGGCCTGGAGCCAGTTGAGCCCGGCCGATCTGGCGGCAACCCGGGTCAGCTTCTTTCCCAATCTGCGCACCACCCTCAATCACATCCTGACCTGCGATTGGTTTTACGTGGATGCGCTGGAGCGGGAGTTGCGCGGCGATGACCCGCATCCCGATTGCTACGTGTTTTTCAACGCCGATGAGCCGTTTACGCAGGCGGTAGACCTCAAGCGCGAACAAGCGCTGGTAGACCGTCGACTGATCGCCTACTGCGAGCAAATGCGCGACGCAGACCTCGGGAAGATCGTGACCATTGCCCGGGACACGCCGCAACACGACAGACGCTTGCGCCTGCTGTCCCATTTGTTCGAGCACCAGATTCATCATCGCGGGCAGGTTCACGCCATGCTCAGCGGTACCTCGGTCAAACCGCCGCAACTGGACGAGTTTTTCTGTGCCGGTGAGTCAGGCTTGAGGGCCGAGGATTTTGCCGAGCTCGGATGGACCGAAACGCTGATCTGGGGCGCTTGAGCGAAAAATTACAGCAGGATCGGGTTGTCGACACGGCTGTGCCCGCGATATTGTCGGTCGGCCCTTCAGTGCAAGATGCACTGGGGCAACTTAATGTGTGAACGAGGGTGGAAATGGAATCCGCAGAAATTCTTGTGCTTCAGGCCAGTTACACCAATCCGGTGCATGCCGAGGCTATTGGGCTGGTGCTAAATGCTTACGCCGAAGACCCGATGGGTGGCGGCCACTCGTTGCCCGCCGACTTGTTGAAGCAACTGCCGGCGGAACTGGCCAAACGTCCCCACGCGTTCAGCGTTCTGGCCTTTGTCGGTGGCGAGCCGGCCGGGTTGGTCAATTGCTTTGAAGGTTTCTCGACCTTCGCCTGCCGACCGCTGGTCAACGTGCACGATGTGGTGGTGGTGAAGAAGTTTCGCGGCTTGGGCTTGAGCCAGAAAATGCTGCAAAAGGTCGAGGACATCGCCCGCCAGCGCGGCTGCTGCAAAATCACGCTGGAGGTGCTGGAAGGTAATACAGTCGCCCAGGCTTCCTATGGCAAGTTCGGTTTTGCCGCGGGCATGTTCGACCCGGCGCACGGTCGGATGCTGTTCTGGACCAAGGCGCTTTAAAGACTGATGGGCATAAAAAAGGGCGTCCATCAGGACGCCCGATTGTCATCTTTGACCGCAGCGCAAACAGCGGTTATTTCGGTTTGTAGGTCTCGGTCACTTGCGCGGTTTGATCGTCCGGAACCCGGAGTTCATTGCTCTGGGTGACCTGGCCCTGGGCGTGCTGTTGACTGAACCGCAGGCTCTCAAAGTAATACCGCATGCGTTCAGCGCCACCTTCGGCCAATGCAGCTGTTGAACTGAGCATAAGCAGACCGGCGAGGATCATGGTTGTACGTTTCATGGTGTGCCCCACTACGAGTTGTCGGGTCCTTTCGTCCATGAAGCAATGTCGAAGAGACATTATCCGCCGATTCCGTTAAATGGGAATTACCTGCGCCTAGAGCTTCCAGTCCAGGCTCAGGGTCACCGTGCGCGGGTCACCCCAAAACACACCGTTATAGAACCCGACGTTGTCGTAATACTTCTTGTCGAACAGGTTATCGACGTTCAGCGAGGCCGACAGGTGTTTGTCGAACGCGTAGCGCGACATCAGTTTGACGACGGTGTACGACTCGGTGTTTTCGGTGGTGCTGCCCAAACCTTGGGCGGTCACGTTGGTGGCGCCCAGTTCGAGGGTGCGGCCAGGCGCTTGATCAGGGTCGGTTTCAGCCAGCAAGTCGGGACACAGGGCGGCACTGCACAGGCCCAGGGTAAAGGTCATGGAACGGGTAATAGGCGCGAACATCGCAGCCGACTCCTTGTCGTCGATGGAAAAATTCCGTTTGTTCAAAGACGAAGGAGAGAGTCGGGATTTAGCGTCAAACGAGAATAATTATTATCTTTGGAAGGTGTCGAACAGAGCAGTCGCGCAATGGCGTAGGAAAAGAGGGTCGGAACCGGCCCCCCTGAAAGGATTATTTCTGAACGATTTTCGGGGCGCCTGGCGCCGCCTTGGGTTTCATCAGGCTGAAGTCGATCAAGGCCTTGCTCGCGCTCATAAGGATTGCCGATCATCAATCTCACCGACGAACGGGCGCCGCGCGGATACCGAACGGCCATTGTGCGCGGGAGTATCAACAGGCGGATGTGAAAACTTCGAGAGTTGCCGGGTTTGTAAAAGGGGGGATGGCAGGTCGGAAACAGCGGTGGGCTGCTTCCGAATCAAGCGAGGGGATCAGGCGTGAGGGGCACCTTGGGCGACGAGTAAAGGCTGGGCCTGATTGCTTTGTGTCAAAAAGCGCAGTTGCGCGAGCTCCTGCTTCAACTGGTCGCGCTCGTCTTTCAACTGGCGCAATTCATCGCGACGAATCGTGACGTAAAGGGTTTGTGCTGGCCGTGCTGCGTGTACTGTGCCCATTGCTCACCTCGCAAATGGCTGCCTCAACTGTAAACCTGCCCCGAAATCGGGTGCTGACTTACTATCGGCGCTGATTTTGATTTCTTTTGCCCCAGAAGGGAACTTTTTTATTTTTCATGGTCGTTGTGTCTTCGGTGCGACGACTGACGTTATCAATCTTGATCGGGCACAATGCCCGGAAACTATGTGCCCCAACGCTGGACTAACTCGAATGGTCGCGTTGGGCTATAACCTTTGACACACATTATTTGTAGTAGGGAGCATCAGCACATGCAACTCGGGATTATTGGACTGGGCCGCATGGGCGGCAATATTGCGCGGCGCCTGATGCTTAACGGTCATACCACCGTTGTTTACGACCGCAATACCGCCTTTGTCGACACCCTGGCCGCAGAAGGCGCCTCTGGCGTCATCGACCTGCCGGCGCTGGTCGCTGGCCTGGCCAAACCACGTGCGGTGTGGGTCATGCTGCCGGCCGGCGCACCGACCGAAGACACCATCGACACCCTGAGTACCTTGCTCGAAGCCGGCGATACCATCATCGACGGCGGCAACACCTTCTATAAGGACGATATCCGCCGGGCGAAAACCCTGTCGGAGAAAGGCCTGCACTACGTCGACGTCGGCACCTCCGGCGGCGTCTGGGGCCTGGAGCGCGGTTACTGCATGATGATCGGCGGCGAAGCCGAGGTGGTTAAACGCCTTGATCCGCTGTTCGAGAGCCTTGCACCGGGCCTGGGTGACATCCCGCGGACCAAGGACCGCAAGTCCGAAGACGATCGTGCCGAGCGCGGTTACATCCACGCAGGCCCGGCCGGTTCTGGCCACTTCGTGAAAATGATCCACAACGGCATCGAATACGGAATGATGCAGGCCTTCGCCGAAGGCTTCGACATCCTCAAGACCAAAGCGAGCACCAACCTGCCGGAAGACCAGCGTTTCGACCTGAACGTCGCCGACATCGCCGAGGTCTGGCGTCGTGGCAGCGTTGTGTCGTCCTGGCTGCTTGATCTGACGGCCGACGCACTGGCCAGCGATCCGAAACTCGACGGTTACGAAGGCGCCGTGGCTGACAGCGGTGAAGGTCGCTGGACCATCGAAGCCGCCATGGAGCAATCGGTGCCCGTACCGGTGCTGTCGAACTCGCTGTTCTCCCGCTACCGTTCGCGCGGGCAAGGCACCTTTGGCGACAAGATTCTCTCGGCCCAGCGTTTCGGCTTCGGCGGCCATGTGGAGACTGCGAAAAAATGACCCGCCTGATCCGCAATAAATCCAAGGCAGAACCCGCACCATCGACCACGCTGTTTCTGTTCGGTGCCCATGGTGATCTGGTCAAGCGTCTGCTGATGCCGGCGCTGTACAACCTGAGTCGTGACGGTCTGCTTGGGGATGGACTGCGGATCATCGGCGTTGACCACAACGCCATCACCGATGAAGCCTTTGCGAAAAAACTCGAAGACTTCATTCAAGCCGAAGTGGCCGCCAAGGTCGGCAAGGGCGATCAAGCCCTTGACCCGGACTTGTGGGCCAAGTTGGCCAAAGGCATCAGCTACGTCCAGGGCGACTTCCTGGACGACAGCACCTATCAAGCCCTGGCGGCGAAAATCGCCGCCAGCGGCACCGGCAACGCCGTCTTCTACCTGGCCACTGCGCCACGTTTCTTCAGCGAGGTGGTGCGTCGTCTCGGTGCCGCCGGCTTGCTGCAAGAGGCACCGGAAGCGTTTAGAAGGGTGGTGATCGAAAAACCCTTCGGTTCCGATCTGCCAACCGCCGAAGCCTTGAACGCTTGCTTGCTCAAGGTGATGACGGAAAACCAGATCTACCGGATCGATCACTATCTGGGCAAGGAAACCGTGCAGAACATTTTGATCAGCCGGTTCTCCAACAGCCTGTTCGAAGCGTTCTGGAACAACCACTACATCGACCACGTACAAATCACCGCCGCCGAAACCGTCGGCGTGGAAACCCGTGGCAGTTTTTATGAACACACCGGCGCCTTGCGGGACATGGTGCCCAATCACCTGTTCCAATTGCTGGCGATGGTTGCGATGGAGCCGCCGGCCGCCTTTGGCGCCGATGCGGTACGCGGCGAGAAAGCCAAGGTGGTCGGTGCGATTCGCCCCTGGTCGGTCGAGGAAGCGCTGGCCAATTCGGTACGCGGCCAATACGCGCCCGGCGAAATCGACGGCAAGCCATTGCCGGGTTATCGCCAGGAAAACAACGTGGCGCCCGACAGCAATACCGAAACCTACGTCGCGCTGAAAGTCATGATCGACAACTGGCGCTGGGTCGGCGTGCCGTTTTACCTGCGCACCGGCAAGCGCATGAGCGTGCGCGACACCGAGATTGTCATCTGCTTCAAACCGGCGCCGTATGCGCAGTTCCGCGATACCGAGGTCGATGAGTTGCAGCCGACCTATCTGCGAATTCAGATTCAGCCCAACGAAGGCATGTGGTTCGACCTGTTGGCCAAACGGCCCGGGCCGGCCTTGAAAATGGCCAATATCGAACTGGGCTTTGCCTATAAGGATTTCTTTGAAATGCAGCCGTCCACCGGCTATGAAACCCTGATCTACGATTGCCTGACCGGCGATCAGACACTGTTCCAGCGCGCCGACAACATCGAGAATGGCTGGCGCGCCGTGCAGCCATTCCTCGATGCCTGGAAGCAAGACTCGAACGTGCAGAGCTATGCCGCTGGCGAGGACGGGCCGCAGGCAGCAGAAGATCTGCTGACCCGAGACGGTCGCGTCTGGCACGGCCTCGGATGAGTGAGCCGACGCAACATCCCATCCGTTTTCTGCTCAGCGACATGGACGGCACCTTGTTGCTGCCCGATCACAGCCTCAGTCAACGCACCATTGAAGCGGTCCGTTCCTTGCGCGAGGCCGGCGTGCTGTTCAGCTTGGCCACCGGCCGTCCACCCAAAGCCATGTTGCAGCAGATTGAAGCCTTGGGCGTCGACCTGCCAACGGCAGCGTTCAATGGCGGCACCCTCGTCAATCCAGATGGCAGTTTGCTGGTCGCGCATTACTTGCCGGCCACGGCTGCGCTAACGGCATTGGCGCTGTTTGCCGACCGGCCGGACATCGAAATCTGGGTGTTCAGTGGTGGCGACTGGTTGCTGAAAGATCCGAACGGTCCAATGGTGCCTCGTGAACAGCACGGCCTGGGTTATCCGCCAGTGGTGGTCGAGAGTTTTGAGCCGTACCTGGAACGCATCGACAAGATTGTCGCCACCAGCAACAACACACAGTTGTTGATTGAGCTGGAAGCGCTCCTGCTGCCCAAAGTGGAAGGCCAGGCACAGGTCTCCCGTTCACAGCCCATTTATCTGGACGTGACCGCGATGCAGGCCAACAAGGGGGCGGCGCTGGCGACACTGGCCGAGTTTCTCGGTGTACCGCTGGAGCAGACCGCGGCGCTGGGCGATGGCGGCAACGACCCGGCGATGTTTCACCGCGCCGGGTTGTCGATCGCCATGGGGCAGTCGGAGGAGGCGGTGAAACGCCAGGCGGACGTGGTGACGGGCGCCAACACCGAGGACGGCGCGGCGCAGGCAATCGAGCGCTATATCCTCCCGCGCTAACGACACAAAACCAATGTGGGAGCGAGCCTGCTCGCGAAGAGGCCATGTCAGTCAACATTGATGTTGAATGACACACCGCTTTCGCGAGCAGGCTCGCTCCCACATTTTTTGGTCGGTGCTACAGCCAGTAGCTCACCGTATACCACCCCAACACTCCCATCACCACGGTGTACGGCAACGCCATCCACACCATCCGCCCGTACGACAGGCGAATCAGCGGTGCAATCGCCGAGGTCAGCAGGAACAGAAACGCAGCCTGACCATTGGGCGTTGCCAC
This sequence comes from Pseudomonas sp. LB3P25, assembly GCF_054897985.1. Lineage (NCBI taxonomy): Bacteria > Pseudomonadati > Pseudomonadota > Gammaproteobacteria > Pseudomonadales > Pseudomonadaceae > Pseudomonas > Pseudomonas sp. LB3P25. The sequence continues at coordinate 3,429,100 of NZ_CM142711.1, forward strand.
GCTCGGCAAGTTCGTTCCGGTGTTGATCGCAATCGCCAGCGTCTCGAAATGCTCACGGCTCATGTGGCCGGAGATGAAGGCCTGTTTGACTTCGGTAATGTAAATGGTCGCGACGAATACGTTGTCACTGATGGCCGACAACAAGCCGTTGGCAATGAACAACATGCCCGGCTGTTGATCGGCCGGCAGGGCCAGCACCCACTGAATCAGTGGTGTGAACAGTTGCTGATCGTGAATCACCGCCACCACCGCGAAAAACACCACCAACAACGCTGTGAACGGCATGGCGTCCTTGAACGCGTTGCCAATGCGGTGCTCGTCGGTGATGCCAGTGAATGCGGTAATCAGCACGATCACCATCAAGCCGATCAAGCCGACCTCAGCAATGTGGAACGCCAGCCCCGCAATCAGAATCAGCGCCGCCAATCCCTGCACGATGAGCGCAGCACGTTGGCGTGATGTGCGTTCAGCATTGTCTTCGGCGGCGTAATTGGCCAGTACCGTACGCACGTTGTCCGGTAACAACGTGCCGTAACCGAACCAGTGAAGTTTCTCCAGCAGGACGCAAGTCACCAGGCCCGCCACCAGGACCGGTAACGAAACCGGGGCGACTTTCAGAAAGAACTCAGAGAAGTGCCAGCCCATCTCGTGGCCGATCAGCAGGTTCTGCGGTTCACCGACCAATGTGCAAACACCGCCCAGTGCGGTACCCACGGCGCCGTGCATCAGCAGACTGCGCAAAAAGGCGCGGAATTGTTCGAGGTCGGCATGATGGAGTGTGGGCAGGTGCTGGTCATCGCCAAACTCGCTGTCCTGACGCGGATCGTTGCCCGAGGCGACGCGGTGATACACCGAGTAAAACCCGACGGCGGCACTGATGATCACGGCGGTCACGGTCAAGGCATCAAGAAACGCCGACAGGAACGCGGACAGGAAGCAGAACATCAACGCCAGCAGCGCCTTGGAGCGAATCCCGAGCAGCAGTCGTGAGAACAGAAACAGCAGCAGGTCTTTCATGAAGTAGATACCGGCCACCATGAACATCAGCAGCAGGATCACCGGGAAGTTGTGCACCAGCTCGTCGTAGAGTGCCTGGGGCGTGGTCATCTTCAGCAACAGTGCTTCGATCAACAGCAGGCCGCCAGGCACTAACGGATAACACTTGAGCGCCATGGCCAGGGTAAAGATGAACTCCAGCACCAGCAGCCAACCGGCCGCCACCGGACCTACGGTCCACAACACCAGTGCGTTGAGAATCAGAAAGCCGACAATGCTTGCCTTGTACCAGCGGGGTGAATGCCCGAGAAAATTGTGCGCGAACGCCTGAGCCATTGAACCGGGCATCGGCTACTCCTTGTATTAAGAAGCGCGCAACTTGCCGTAAGCGGAAGGGAAGATCAAGTGTAGGAAAACTGTGCTGGTCTACCCCAGATAGCGTGCGACGACCGCTCGATAGTTGCCATCCAGTGAATAGCCTCCGACGACAATGTTTCCGTCGGCCTGCATGACCACGGAAGTCGCGGTATCGAGGCTGCGGCCCAGGCGGGTGCGAACCCAACCGGTGCCATTGCCGAAGCTGCGATCAAGTCGCCCGTCGGGCAGATACCGCGCCAGAATGAAATCCGCCTCGACGCCGCCGATTGTGGCCCCGACCGTCACCACACAACCATTGGGCAGTGCCTGCGCGGCGGTCCACTGGCAGCCACTGTGACCGATCTCCAGCAGTTGGGTTTGGCCTCCATTGCAATGAATGTCCGGGCGACCGTTGCTGTGTACTTTCAGTGCAAGGCAGTGCATCGGGTCGCGACTGCTGCCAAAGCACTGCACATCGCCATTTTCCTGTTGGACGATCTGGCTGACCTGAGCGCTATACCCCCGTGCCTTGAAGGTCATGAAACCATCCACGGCGAAACAATCGTCGAGCCTGCCGTCGGTGTGATAGCGGGCCAGCAGACCTTCTTCAGGGAAGTTGATCGACCCGCCCACCAGGATCCGGCCATCTCGTTGCACCATCAGGCTGCTGAGCCAGGTGTTCATCAGCAAGTGCCTGACCATCACGAAGCCACGACTATTGAAGGTATCGTCCAGCGAGCCGTCGATGTTGAGCCGTATCAGGATGCCGACATGATCGGCCAGTTCGAAGTGATGATTGGCCTGCAGCAGAATTCGACCATCCTCCTGCACGCAGACATCACAGGCTTCTGCGCCCGGTACGCCGGGTGGTAGCCAGGTGTCACGCACCCCTTGGGAAAGACCGCCCGGAAGGCGCACGACGCAGCGGCCATTGTCGCCAAAACATTGAACCGGGCGGCCATGCTGATCAAACAGGGCGAGAGCGGGCAGTGTCCGGTGAGCATTTTCGTAGTGCAGTCCGGCCACTAGAATGTGCCCATCGGGCAGTACGTGGACTTTGCCGGCCATGGCCTCGAAGCCGTGTTCAAATTGCCCGATGACGCTGCCTTGATTGCCAAACGCCAGATCTGCCGAGCCGTCCTCGAGCAAGCGAGCCACGCCGAAGCGACTACCGCCTGGCGTTCCTACCTTCGCCGCGACTAACAACCTGCCACGTGAATCAATCGCGACCCCATTGGCCATGCTTGAGAGGCTGCCAGCGAAATACACCTGGGTTTTGCCAGACGAGGCAAAGGTTGTATCAAGTTTTCCGGTGTCGCTCAGTGTGGCCGGTAATGCAAACGCGGTCTGGATTGACATGCACGCAGCTCCTTGCAAGTCGTCCTGATCCGGGAGTTTGGATGGCGACTGTATAAGGAAACATTCAATCCCTGAATGCCTGGATGCACAACTGTCATAACTAACAGACGGAGGGTCGCTGTGTGCCAGAACAGTGTCTTTTCGAACCACTGACAAGCCGGCCAGGTAGTTGGGCGCGTGCAAGTTCGAATAAATAATCGGGGAGGGCGCGGGTTACCGTTTAGTAACCCGCAAAACGCATTAGTGTGGCATCGACCACGATTGGAGTTTGTAACCCTCCTCGCTCAATTCCGCACGTGCCGCTTCAAGCAGGCATTCAAGTTGCGCCGGATCGGTATAGGCACTGCTGGGGATCTGCGTGCGGCGGATGCGGGTGTTGGTGCGATCGATAACGGTCAGGCTGAGTTCGCCATTGCCGTCTTGTGGGGCCCAGGCCACGCATTGGAAAGGTTGAAATGCGCGGTCGGCAATCAAAAGAGCTTCGTTGATACGGAGCGGGGCGTTCATGGGTTTTTCTCTCTGTATGCCCAATCAAGTGATGTGCCGTCGGTTGGGCTTACCGTTCGGCTGGTTACTTGTACTGATGCCCTCAACCGTGGGGTGGGTCACATACAATTAAAAAGAAATTTCAACTTTCTTTCATCAGCTCAACGTTCAGACAAGTTTTGAAAGCTGAATGAAAGGCAAGATTCGTTAGGTAACTAACAAAGTCGCTTCTTATATCTAATAACGCAACAGCTCTATAGTCAAACGGTACAAGGCCGCGTCAAATTATTGCTAACGTTACAGCCAGATCCGCCAAACGACTGTTTTTAATAAAATTTCATAAATTTGGCGTCAAGGAACAGTCATGATCGAAGCGCCTGCCTTACGACGTCTGTTAGTAGTGGACCCTTGCGAGGACTGTCATCGTCTGCTGCCGGGTTTGCGCTCTGTGGGTTGGGACGTTGACAGCTGTACCCTGGAACACGCTGGCGACAAAACCTGCGACGTCGGCCTGTTGCGTTTGCAACCTTTTCACCTGGAACGCCCGGAAGCCGTCAAAGAGCTGATCAGCCGCAGCGGAACCGAGTGGATCGCCGTACTCAATCAGGAAGTCCTGCGGTTGCAAAATGTCGGGGACTTTGTCTGCGAATGGTTTTTCGATTTCCATACCTTGCCGTTCGATGTGTCCCGGGTTCAGGTGACGCTGGGCCGAGCATTCGGGATGGCACGCCTGCGTGGGCAGGGTACGGTTCACATTGATCAGTCGGAGCATGAGCTGCTTGGCGACAGCAAGCCCATTCGCGAACTGCGCAAGTTGCTGAGCAAGCTGGCGCCCACCGAGTCTCCGGTATTGATTCGTGGTGAAAGCGGTACCGGTAAAGAGCTGGTGGCCCGCACGCTCCATCGACAATCCCAACGTCACAGCAAACCCTTCGTCGCAATTAATTGCGGCGCAATCCCCGAACACTTGATCCAGTCCGAACTGTTTGGCCACGAGAAAGGCGCCTTTACCGGCGCCCACCAACGCAAGGTCGGGCGGATCGAAGCGGCGAATGGCGGCACACTGTTTCTCGATGAGATCGGTGACCTGCCGCTGGAGTTACAAGCCAATCTGCTGCGCTTCCTACAGGAAAAACACATCGAGCGTGTAGGCGGCAGTCAGCCGATTCCGGTGGATGTGCGGGTATTGGCGGCGACTCACGCCGACCTTGAGGCGGCGATCGAGAAGAAACGCTTTCGTGAGGATTTGTACTACCGCCTGAACGTACTGCAAGTCGTCACCGCGCCACTGCGTGAGCGCCAGGGTGACTTATCGATGCTGGCCAACCACTTTTCCCACTTCTACAGCCATGAAACCGGCCGCCGTCCGCGCAACTTCAGTGAAGACGCCTTGATTGCCATGGGAAAGCATGACTGGCCGGGCAATGTTCGCGAGCTGGCCAACCGGGTACGTCGCGGGTTGGTACTGGCCGAAGGCCGGCAGATCGAAGCGCGAGACCTGGGGCTGATCAGCCAGCAGGCCGTTGCCGCGCCGATGGGCACGCTGGAAAACTACAAGCACCGGGCAGAGCGCCAGGCCTTGTGCGATGTACTTAACCGCCACAGCGACAATTTGAGCATCGCCGCCAAGGTGCTGGGGATATCCAGGCCTACCTTCTACCGTTTGTTGCACAAGCATCAGATACGTTAGACGCAAGATCAAAAGATCGCAGCCTCGTTTCACTCGACAGCTCCTACAAGGGTTCCGCGCAAACCTGTAGGAGCTGTCGAGTGAAACGAGGCTGCGATCTTTTGATGTTCCACACACACACACACACACACAAAGCCCCGCTGGGATTGAAGTCGCAGCGGGGCTTTGTTGTTGTGGATTAGAAGTAGTACGGGAATTTCAGGCTGAAGGAAAAATCTGGCGCGTCGTCGGTCAGTCCGATGGACAGGTTGGGAACGATCGTCAGGTTATTGGTTGCTGCCAGGGTCATGCCGATGTTGAAGTTGGCCGAGTTGTAATCGCTGTTGGTAATCGATTGCCAATCGCCACCGTCCGGCTTGATCTTGCTCTTGCGGGCAAACTGATCGGTGAACGAGAACGACATACTCATCTTCTCGTTCAAGGCGAATGCAATGCCAGCGCCGACCTGCCAGGAATCGCCCAGTTTCACGTCCCCGCGTACCTTGGAGTTGACCTGAGGGCTGATGTCGTTGAAAGAGTCTTGCATGTTGTAGGTGTAGGCCAGGCTGCCGAACAGCACGGCCGGGTCGAAGGTCTTGACCAGCGAGATACCCGGGGTGATGGACCAGACGCCATTGCCGGTAGGCAAGTCTTCGGGTACCGAGAGGTTATCGTTGCCCGGGTCTTGGACCAGCTTGATGCCGTATGGATCCTTACCGGTCGGCGCCTTGACGCGCAGTGTAGCGACCGCGTCGGGCAGGCTGGCCGACTCATCCAGAAACTTGTAAGCAACGCCAAAGTTCACATCACCGATGGTCGGGTCGCGGGTAACGGTTGAGTCCGACGTCACCGGGCCTGCGCCACCTGCGCCACCGGAGGAATACGTTGATTCGCGATAAACCACGGGGACGTTAATATCGAACTGCCAACGTTGTGCCACGTTGTAGCGGCCGGTCAGGTCCAGTGTCCAGTTATCCGCCTTGATACGGTCGATATCAATGTTGCCGAGAAAAATCGAGTCCAGTGCCAGAAAGCCATTGAGCGTCAGCGCACGGGTATCGTAGTGCGTGTAGGTGATGCCGGTTTCGAGGCTGAACTTGCCGCCACCGAAGAAGCCGCTGGCTTCGTCATACAGGTTGGAAACGCTTTGCGCAGGCTCCGAATCATCCTTGAGCGATTGGCCGTATGAACTGCCTGTGGTTCCCGGCGCACCGGCGGCCACCGTCTGGGCACCCTTGGTCGTTTCGGCAGGGGATTTGGTCAGGCGTTTGGGAGCAGGTGGCGCAGGTGTTTCTTCGACTTGGCGAACGCGTTGCTCGAGTACCATCAGCGCGTTCTGTTGTGCTTCGTAACGCTGTTTCAACTCCATGAGTTCTTGTTTTAGTATTTCGACCTGGGGGTCCGGTGCTGCGTATAGCAGGGTGGCCGGGGCCAGGCTACTCAAACAAACGATAGCTCTGAACGTTAACGATGGGTGCATGGGTTAGCCGTCCCTTCTGACTTCATCTGATGAGACTGAGCGTAGATCAGAATCCGATAGTGCGAAGGCCTTTGAGTTGGTCCAGGTTGCCGTTCAGCGACCCGGCTGTCGGCCCGTTGTCGCCCAGCACGACGTTGAGGGACGTGAGGTTACGGACCTGGTTGCCACCGCCAAGCAAAGTCGTGTTCTGCATCAGCCCACCCTGGGCCAGGCGTTGTACGGTACTGCCCTGGTTGTTGTTGGCCACGATGTTGAGTTGCACACCAGTACCGGTCGAGGAAATGCTCAGCGAGCCCGCGTCATTGGCGCCGCCCAACGTCGAGCCTGCGGCCAATGCCTGGCCCTGCTGTTGCGTTGTTGGCGCTTGATTAGCCCTTGTGACGTTGATATCAACGTTGTTGTAGGCAGTGTTATGGTCGCCGGCCGCACGCACGACTTGAGTGACACCTTCGGTGGTGTTGAGGCCGCTGCCGCCAGCGACGGTACCGGTGCCTTGCGAACTCGCTGAGCCATTACCTTTTTCGTTGATTATCGACACATAGAACTGTGGCTTGATGGTCGATTGTTGAATTTGCATCGAGGAAGTTGCCCCGATCACTTCACCGTTGGCATTTTGCCAAGTGCTGGTCATGACAATGCCGAAACTGATGATCCGTCCCGGCATGACATAGCGGCCTCGCAGGGTCGCTAATTCCTGATCGTTAAGTTCAATGGGTTTGAACGTCTGTGCCTGGGTCGGCAGGCTGGCGGCCAGGCAAACTACGGCCAGCCAGATTGGAGTCTTCATTGGAATGCTCCCGGAGCGTCGTGCTCCCTTGTTATTAGAAGAAGTCGCTTTGGATGAATCCGAAATCCATCAACTCTGCGTCTTGCACCGGGCTGAAGGTGTTGATGCGGTTCTTGGCGGTCAGTGGCAGGGGGGGGGCGAGCAACGCATTGGTTTTGTCGTAGCCCTGGCCGATGACGGCAAAGATGATGCCGTTCCAGCCTTTGATAAAGTCGTCGACTTTGTAACGTTTATGACCGAGTACCGGATCTCCGATATAGACCCACCCCTCATGGACTCTTTGCATGACCACAAAATGTTTGTAGCCACGGATATCCATGAGCACCACAACTGGAATTCTGATTTCGCTCAACGTTGCCGGCGCTACCCGGTAGCCACGGGCGCGCATGCCGATACTTTCAACGTAGCGCTTCATGTCGAGCATGGAAAAGCCCTGGACGCGGACAAGATCCTGATCGGAGTGTGACAGCATGCCTTCGATGATTTGTTCTTCGTTCACGTCCAGCCAATAGGCCTGGCGCAATACGGTAGCCAGCGCAGCCGCGCCGCAACTGAAGTCGGTTTTCTGTTGCACCAGGTCGGCAAATTTACGCTCGCGTATGCTCTGGATCGGCTTATACACCACCGCGCCGCCCGGCAGGACGGAAAGCGGCAGTTGTGCAGCCTCGATCACACAGGCCACGCAAAGCAAAAATGCCAAGGCGATAATGCGCATAGTGGGACGCCTTCTGGTTGTGTTGAAAAAGGCCCCCATAAGGGGGCCTCAAGAGACAACAATTAGAACGACTGGTTGGAAATGGCCAGCGAGTTGCTTTGTTGGTTACCCACACCGGCAGCCACGTTGACGCCCAGGTTGCCACTGCCGCCATTCACCGAACCGCTCAGGGTTGCAGTGTTGGTTACAGGGTTGGCCCAGCCAGTTGGAGTCAGCACTTGATAGGAATAGGTGTTGCTCAAATCAAATGAACTGCTCTCACTGAAGCTTCCCGCTTTTGCGAACTCGGATTCGGACGATTTACTGGCCGATTTTTCGAACGAGGAGGCGTTCGATTTCTCGAACGACTTATCGAACGATTTTTCGAACGAGGAGTCGCGCGATCTGTCGAACGACGATTCGCGAGACTTGTCGAACGAGGAGTCGCGAGATCTGTCGAACGAGGAATCGCGCGATTTGTCGAACGATTTGTTCACCGCTACGTTAAGCGTTGCGTCAAGCGATGCGGTAAGCGATGCGTCGGAACTGCTGCTGCGGGTGCGATCGCCATGGCCATTATTGACGGTAGTGGAATGGGAAGCCGCCGCAGCAGCGTCCAAAGTAGCGCTCAAGGAAGCATCCAAGGATGCACTCGAAGAACCGCTTGCACTACTGCTGTTGGAACCGCTCGCAGAACTGCTGTTAGAACCGCTCGCAGAACTGCTGTTGGAACCGCTCGCATTGCTGCTCTTCGAACCGCTTATATCAACGCTAAGGGAACCGCTGGAATTAGAGCTCTTGGCACCGGCCGCGGCCCAGCTCGAAGAAGCGCTTTCACTGCCGCTAACCGAGAATGACTTATCTTTAGAGAAACTACCGCTGGCCGTTTTGGTAACCGTAATGGTATCAACGCGATAGGTCCGATCAGCGTTGTTATTCACTGTCAGGCCAGGACCGCTTTGATTGGCAGAGGCGGTGGCTGTTGCGTCACCCAGCGGGGCATTGGAGTTGGCAATTGCCATGGTGTTTTTCTGTTGGTTGAGGTCGCCGCCAGCAATGTTGACACCCATATTGCCGCTGCTGCCATCGCCCGATCCGCTCATCACGGCAGAGTTTTGGGTGCCATAGTTCCAGACCTTGTTGTTGTTGCTGTATTGCGAGACTCGAGCGGTGGCTTCGGAAGTGCCGAATACGAAGCTGTTATCGAGACTGGAGGTGGAGCCAGCGTTTGCGATGGCGGCTGCGTTGTCTTGTTGGTTGCCGGCGCCTGCTGCCACGTTGACACCGACGTTGCCGCTCGCGCCTGAGGCAGAGCTGCTCATCTCGGCTGAGTTCTCAGTCCCTTCGTTGTAGATGCGGTTGCCGGTGCTGCTCTGCCTATCGTTTGCAGTGGCGGTCGCGCTGGTATGGATCACTGTTGGAGGAGGGGTGTGGTGATTGTTGTGATGACCGTGATGGTGACGCCGATCGTTCTGTCCAGCTTGTGCAGCAACAGCCAAGACCGCAGCGATTGCAAAAACCAGAGGTTTTATTGCCATCGAAGGTTTCATGGTGGTTCTCCGTACTTATTTTAGGTTAAGTGTTGTACCTACCTGTTTGGGTCAATCCGTGACCCGTACGCTCAGGGTATTGGCCGTTCGGTTTCCCACCCCGGCGCTCTGATTCAACTGGATCACCCCACGGCTACCGGTGAAGGCCTGATCGCTGGTAGCGACCTGGCGATAGCCTGGTGCAGAGTCAGTTGGATCGGAGTTGGTGATCAGCGTCACGTTCTGTTGCCTGAGGACGCTGTCGTCGATACTTTGCGGCTGTGTACTGATGCTTATCCGCAGGGCATTGGCTTGCTGGTTGCTGGCACCCGCACTCTGGTTGACGCCCAGTACGCCGGTGCCGTGGCTGAAGGAGTCGCCTTGAATGCTGGATCGAGCATCGATCCTGGGGTCGACCACCGTACGCAGCCGTTGGCGAATCTGTGTGGTCGCGCTGGCTCCATGGCCAACGGCGATGGCCCGGGCGTTAGCTTGTTGCTGTAGATCGCCGGCAGCCTGGTTGACCGCGAGATTGCCCTGGTACTGCATGCCCGAACCGTCGATGTCGGCGTTATTGATGACGGGAGATTGGGCAAAGGTCGATGCACTGCAAAACATGGCGATAATCAGCAGCGTACGATTCATCTTAACGGTCTCCCGTTATGACTTTCAGAGCACCCAGGCCTTGCTGGACGCTTGAATTGACCATGTTCGCAATACCGTTGCCCGAATTTCCCGAACGTCCAGCGGAGAGGTTGGAAAGCTGGGTCTGGTTGCTGATATTGCCGCTCAGGCTGTTGGTGTTTTGAGTGATCAGGCGGGAGATGCCTGCACCACTGGCGACGCTGGCAAAGTCGCCGTCGCTCAATTCGTTCGTTTGCTCGAGGATTTGTTTGGACGGGTTGGCATTGGCGGTCGTGGGGTTAGGGTCGGGCATCACCGGCGGACGCGTTGCCATGCGCGGTTGGACATCTCGTTTGATAATAATGATGCCGTTGTCAGCCTGTACAGGCAGGCAGACACTTGAGCCCAGTGCGCATCCGATCAGCAGGAGGTTATAAATGCTTTTATCAAGTTTCCCCACAGCGGCAATTCCTTCTGTAAGTGGAACGCTGGCCCTTATCAGCGTTGCGAGGAAGAGAGCAGAAGGTGTGCCGGTTCTTGTTTTTCTTTTAAAACCAGTTGGTTGGCTTTAATTGTCGAGGTGGTCAAAAAAATTTTGTAACGCCACCGAGACAGAGCCACGCAAAAACGCCGTCCATGCTGGCGGCAGTGCTCGCTAAGGGCGCTGAAGGCAGGTTGTATCAGTGGCTTAACATGTTCTTGCCGGAGTGCTCGGGCCGCTTTAGCTCGAGGGTTTGCGCAGGGGTGGGTGTTTCAGGAATGGACATTTGCGGCAGGGCGGGGTAACCCTGTCAGGCCTTGAGCAAGCGCGTCACAGCCTCGAATGCCGCGTCCTTGCGCTGTTTCCAATCACCATGCAGAACCTGGCAAGGCTGGCGATGCAGGTCAAGCCATTGGCGGCTGGCCTGGAAAAACGCCTGGCGTTCTGCCAGTTGCGGTTGGCAGCGCTGCCCGTCGTCATGCCAGGCCACGGTTTCAGGGCTCAGCAGCAAATGCAGATCGTAGTGCCGTGCCAGCAATGCTTGCTCGATCCACGTCGGGCAAGCGCCAAACAAGGTCTGGCTCCAGAGGATGTTGCTCAGCAAGTGAGTGTCGAGAATCAGCAACTGCGGCTGTCGGGCGCGCGCCTCGTCCTCCCATTTCAGCTGTCCGCGGGCGATTTCCTCAATGTCGGCCAGGCAGGTGTCTCGCGGGTTCTGTTCGATGAACCAGCGTACATATTCGTCTACCAGGACCCCGCCGAAATGCTGTTGTAACTCGGCTGCCAGCCAACTCTTGCCGCTGGATTCGGGGCCTGTGAGTACCAGAACCTTCATGTGCGCAACGCCGGATCGGCCCGCCATTCCCGCCAGCCTTGCACGGCAATCAGGGCGAACAGCGCGTAGAGCCCGGCGGTCAGGTACAGCGCTTTGTAGATAAACAGCCCGACGAAGATCACATCCAGGGCGAACCACAGCGGCCAGCATTGAACGCGTTTTTGTGCCATCCACCACTGCGCCACCAGGCTGAAGCCAGTCAGTGCTGCATCGAGCCAGGGTTGGGCGGCATCGGTCCAGTTCGCCATCGCAGCGCCCAGCAACAGACTGCCGAGTGCTCCAATGACCAGACTGAAAGCGACCGATTTACCGTCGAGTTGGCTGACCCGCCGACCCTGGTGCGCGTCCCCTGCACGCGTCCACTGCCACCAGCCATAAAGCTGCAATGCAGCGTAGATCACCTGCAGCAGCATGTCCGAGTAGAGCTTCACCTCAAAAAAGATCCAGCTATAAAGCAGCACCATGACCAGGCCGATCGGCCAGCACCAGGGGTTCTGTTTGACCGTCAACCAGACGGCGATGACACCGAGGGCGGCGGCAAACAGTTCAAGCCCGGACATGGAGGTTCCTTGGGGGAAGTCGAAGAGGGCGGCGATTGTAACGGCAGACGATGCCGAGTAGAACCGGTGTGCGCCCTCCGTAGCAGCTGCCGAGCCTGCGAGACTGTGGCGAGGGGATTTATCCCCGTTCGGCGGCGAAGCCGTCGTAATCCATTGGACGCGGTGTGGCTGGAAAAACAGGGGCCGCTTCGCAGCCCAACGGGGATAAATCCCCTCGCCACAGCCTCGCGAGCTCGACAGCTGCTACAAAGGCGGTTACACCCGGAACTGCTTGAGCAGACCGTTCAACTGCTCACTCAATTCCTTCAGATGAACGCTGGCCACGCTCGACTGTTCGGCCGCCAGCGCCGTGCTGTGGGACAAACCGGCCGCTTGGGTGACGTTCTGGTTGATGTCCTCGACCACATGCGCCTGCTGCAAGGTCGCGCTGGCGATGGAGGCGTTCAGCCCGTTGAGGTTACGCAGCGCCTGGCCAATGGCATTCAGGCTTGCACCGGCCAGGCCGGCCTGCTCGATGGTCAACTGCGATGCACGGCTGCTGTCGCCGATCACTTTGACCGCCGCTTCGGAGTGGCTTTGCAGACGTTCGATCATCGACTGGATCTCGGCCGTGGACTTCTGGGTACGCTGGGCCAGCAGTCGCACTTCATCGGCCACCACCGCAAAACCGCGACCCTGCTCGCCGGCCCGGGCCGCTTCGATGGCCGCGTTCAGGGCCAACAGGTTGGTTTGCTCGGCGATGGAACGGATCACTTCGAGGACGCTGCCGATCTGCGTGCTTTCGGCGGCCAGGGTGCGAATCACTTCCACCGCTTGATCGATGGTGGACGACAGCTTGTCGATCTGTTGCAGGCTGCCATCGATGTTGACCTGGCCTTGCTGCGCCTGAGACTCGGCATCGCGCATTTCGCTGGCGGCGTGCTCGGCGTTTTTCGCGACGTCGTGTACGCCATACGTCACTTCATTGATTGCCGTTGCCACCAGTTCCATTTGCTGGGACTGTTGCTGACTGCGTTGCTGGGCCTGGGCGGCGTCGTTGCCCAGCTCGCTGGAAGACTGGCCCAGGGCACTGGCGGACACTTGCAGTTCACGGATCACCAGTCGCAGCTTGGCGGTGAAGGCGTTGAAGTGTCGTGCCAGTTGCGTGACTTCGTCCTGGCCATGGGTGTCGAGGCTGCGGGTCAGGTCGCCCTCGCCGCTGGCGATGTTGGCCATGGCGTTCACAGTTTCCTGCAGCGGACGCACGATGCTGCGGGCAATCAGGATGACCAGCAGCGCCATGATCAGGGCAATCACCAGCCCCACGAACGAGGCTTTCCAGACCTGGCCATAGAACTCGGCCTGCATGTCATCGATATACACGCCCGAGCCGATCACCCAACCCCAGGGTTCGAAGAGTTTGACGTAGGAGGTTTTTTCTACCGGCGCGCTGGCGCCGGGTTTCGGCCAGCGATAGTCGATCGTGCCGGCACCCTTGGACTTGGCGACGGCGACCATTTCGTTAAACAGGGCAAAACCGTCGGGGTCGCGGATTGCCGAGAGGTTCTGGCCATCGAGTTTCGGGTTGGCCGGGTGCATGATCATCACCGGCGTCAGGTCGTTGATCCAGAAGTAGTCGTTCTGGTCATAACGCAGACCGCGAACGGCGCTCAGTGCCTGCTTCTGCGCGGCATCGCGGGTGAGCGTGCCGGCGGTTTCGAGATCATGGTAGTAGGTCAGAATGCCACTGGCGGTTTGCACCACATGCTGGGTTTTCTGAGCCTTGGCGTGGTACAGGTCATCGTGAATCTGCTTGAGCATCAAGACGCCCAACGTCATTAGCATCAGGACGGCCACGATCAAGATGAGCCACAAACGTCGGCTGATCGACATACTGCGCAAGCTGTTCATAACGCTGTCACTCCGGTTTCTTTTTCTTGTAATAAATGATCGCCAGCATCCAACCACACTTTGTCGATCGGTCATATCCGACCCAAGTCCAATAACGCGGCAGCGCTAATCAGACTTGTCTGATAGGATTTCGGCCCCGCGCGGAAAAACCTGAATCCAAGTTGAATTTTCACGGAATTTTTATGGTTTCGTCTGGATCCTGTGCGCGCGGGACTTCAGCTACGCTGATCGCAGTAAACGCTCTGACAAATATTAACGGGGCATGCTTTTGCGCATTGCCTTTGGGGGATTGATGGATCTTTGGACGGCCTTGCAGGCATTGATTTTAGGCGTAGTAGAAGGGCTGACGGAGTTTTTGCCCATTTCCAGTACCGGTCACCAAATCATTGTGGCGGACTTGCTCAACTTCGGTGGCGAGCGGGCCATCGCTTTCAACATTATTATTCAGCTGGGGGCGATTCTGGCGGTGGTGTGGGAGTTCCGCCGCAAGATCATCGATGTGGTGACCGGTTTGCCAACACAGCCCGGCGCTCGCCGCTTTACCGCAAACCTGTTGATTGCCTTCATGCCGGCCGTGGTACTGGGGGTGATTTTTTCCGATTTGATCCACGAGTACCTGTTCAACCCGATTACCGTTGCTGCGGCGTTGGTTGTGGGCGGGATCGTCATGTTGTGGGCCGAAAAGCGTCAGCATGAAGTGCATGCCGAAACCGTCGATGAGATTACGTGGAAAGACGCCCTGAAAGTCGGCTTCGCCCAGTGCCTGGCGATGATTCCCGGTACTTCGCGTTCCGGCTCGACCATCATTGGTGGCTTGTTGTTCGGGCTGTCGCGCAAGACCGCCACCGAGTTCTCGTTCTTTCTGGCGATGCCCACCATGGTCGCTGCGGCCGTTTACTCGGGCTACAAATACCGCCACCTGTTCGTCCCGGCGGATTTTCCGGTGTTCGCGATCGGCTTCGTCACCGCGTTCATCTTTGCAATGATTGCCGTCAGGGGCTTGCTCAAGTTCATCGCCAGCCACAGCTACGCAGCGTTCGCCTGGTATCGCATTGCATTCGGCCTGGTCATCCTGGCCACCTGGCAGTTTGGCTGGGTTGACTGGGCCGCGGTCAAGCCATGAACGACGCCAGCGCGCGCAACAAACCCGGTGGAGAGATCCGCAATTCCCAGCTGAAACTGGTGGTGTTTGCGGTCCTGTGCGCGCTGCCGCTGTACGGCTCGATGTCGTTGTGGCTGCGTGGGGTTTCCATGATTCCCTTGGCTGCGTACGGGGTCGCCAGCCTGCTGGCGTTCTTGCTGTACTGGAGCGACAAGCGCAAAGCTCGCGCCGACAATTGGCGCACACCAGAGAACGTGTTGCATGCGGTGGAATTCGCCGGGGGCTGGCCGGGCGCCTTACTGGCGCAGCAGCTGTTTCGGCACAAGACGCGCAAGCTCTCGTTTCAGTTGGTGTTCTGGGTCATCGTGCTGATGCATGAAGTGTTCTGGATCGATCAGCTGTTTCTCGGCGCCCATCTGTTCGCATTGCCCTAAAAGAGAAGGTTCTAAAGCAGGAGTCCGATCTGAGTGCGCTTGGGCAACTTGCTCACCACCAATTGATGGGAACACTGCAACAAGCCTTGCAGCTCTTCAGTGCCCAACGGATAGGGCGTTTCCATGATGATCCACTGAGCCCGCGCCAGGTACGGCGCCGGGCGGATTCCCGGGCGGTCGCAATGGCCGAGAAACAAATCCTTGTCGACCTTGAAGGCCAGGGAGTCGCCTCGCAGATTCTGCAAGGCAAACATCTTGTTCCCCGCAATCGAAAACACCCGCACGCCACCCCACTTGTAGTCTTCCCGCGCACCCGGCAGCGCGAGACAGAATTGCGCGACGTCCTCTTCGCTCATACGTCCAGCCTTCATATCAGTCGGTCCCCACAGGCATTGAATGATTCGATCAAATGGTCGAGCCAGGCGCGTACGGCCGGCATCACCCCGCGCCGATGAGGGTAGACCGCTTGCAGCCAGCCGCCAGGCAGCGACCAATCGGGCAGCAACTGCACCAGCGAGCCGTTTTCCAGTTCCTGCTCGCAATACATCATCGGCAGCATCGTAAAACCCTGGCCGGCGAGTGTGCAGGCCTTGCGCACGATAAAGTCGTCGATGCCCAATCGCGCTTCGAGGGTGAGATCGCAGCTTTTGCCCTGTTGGTCGAGCATGCGGATATGCACCAGGCGGTCAGCTTCCAGGGCGCCGAGCACGGGCAGGTTTTTCAGGTCTTCGGGGTGGTTTATTTCACGTCCGTGCAAAAACGCGGGGCTGGCGACCATCGCCATCTGCGCCTGGCGCAAACGTCGGGTGACCAGCAGCGGATCCTCATCGCCCAACTCACGCACCCGCAGCGCCACATCGACGCCCTCGGTCACCAGGTCGACGCGGCGGTTGAGCAACATGACCTCCAGTTGAACCTGAGGAAACTTCTCAAGGAAATCGCTAATCACTGTCGGCAGAATTTCGTGGGCCAGCCCGACGGGGCAGGACACCCGCAAGCGCCCGCGAGGTTCACTGGACATGCTGGCGACGGCTTCGTCGGCCATTTCGGCTTCCAGCAGCATTGCCTGACAGTGCCGCAGGTAACGTTCGCCCACGGCGGTCAGCTTCAGTTGTCGGGTGGTGCGTTGCAGCAGGCGCGCGCCGAGGCGCTCTTCCAGCTCGGCGATGCGCCGCGACAACCGCGACTTGGGAATTCCGAGCAAACGCCCGGCCGCCGCGAAGCCACCGGCTTCAACCACCTTGGCGAAGTAGTAGAGATCATTGAGGTCTTGCATGGTGTGAGCTCGATTGTTCTATCAGTGGGACGAACTATCGCATTGTTGCAGTCTAATCAGCTATTGGTTTCGCCTGTAGGATTCTCTCCATCAGATCGCCTCGTGGCGATCCTCACCTGGAGATCCCACATGAAACTGCTGCATATCGATTCGAGCATTCTTGGTGACAACTCGGCTTCCCGTCAGCTGAGCAGCGAAGTCGTTAAAGCCTGGCAAACCACCGAGCCGACTGCCGTGGTGACCTACCGCGACCTGGCCGCCGATGCCATCAGCCATTTCTCCGCCACGACCCTGGTTGCTGCCGGTACCACCGCTGAACTGCGCAACGCCGCACAGCAGCACGAAGCTGAACTGAGCGCCTCGACGCTGGCCGAATTCCTCGCCGCCGATGCCGTGGTGATTGCAGCCCCGATGTACAACTTCACCATCCCGACCCAACTCAAGGCCTGGATCGACCGCATCGCCGTTGCCGGTCAGACCTTCCGTTACACCGAAGCCGGCCCTGAAGGCCTGTGCGGTGGCAAGAAAGTCGTCATCGTATCGACCTCCGGCGGTCTGCATGCCGGTCAGGCCACTGGCGTGGCTCACGAAGAGTACTTGAAGGTGCTGTTCGGCTTCATCGGTATCACTGACATCGAGTTCGTCCGTGCCCATGGCCTTGCCTACGGTGACGAAGTCCGCACCAAAGCCATGAGCGACGCACACACGCAAATCAGCGAGCAGTTGTTCGCCGCTGCGTAAGGCTTGTGTAAAGAAAATCAAACAGCTCGGGCAATACCCAAAAAACTCTGTATTCTGATCACGCAAGTGCCAGATACGGAGTTTTTTGTTTCTGGCTGTTTCGGAATTTCATTAAAAAGTGGCCCGAGTTATGCAGTCGAGGGTTAACGTCCCCGGTCAGTAGCCAGGTGGAGCCTCCCATGGTGCGTCTTTGTGCAACTTTACTGATTTGTCTGCTCAGCAGCCTGAACTCAGTGCACGCCGCGCCTGCGCCGCATCCTCACTGGAGCGTCGGCTTCCATGAGATGAGTTTTCTTGACCCTCTGGACTTGCAGCCGATGCGCGCCATTGCCTTCTATCCCTCCAGCGACAAGGAGCACTCCAGCATCATCGAGGGCTACACGGTCGAAGCGGGCGAAGACACCCGAGTCGCCATCGGTCGTTTCCCGATGCTGATGCTGTCCCACGGCAACACCGGAACCCCGCTGGCCTTAAACGACCTCGCCACGTCGCTGGCACGCAAAGGGTTTGTGGTGGTGGCGGTCATCCATCCCGGTGACAACTCCAAAGACCACAGCCGCCTCGGTACGTTGAGTAACCTTTACGGTCGACCCATCCAGATTTCCGAAGCCATTACCGCGACGCTGGGTGATCGTATGCTCGCGCCCTTCGTCAATGCCGATCAGGTCGGTGTGATCGGTTATTCGGCGGGCGGGGAGACTGCGCTGATTCTGTCCGGCGCGACACCAGACCTGGACCGTCTGCGCCGCTATTGTCAGGAACGCCCGGATGACCGCGATGCGTGCAACACCCAAGGTGAATTGATTGCTGACCGTGATGACTTGCAACCGGTGGCTGACCCGCGGGTTCGCGCCTTGCTGCTCATGGCGCCGCTGAGCCTGAAGTTTGGTCGCCATACCCTGGCCGACGTGCATGTACCGGTGCTGCTCTACAGCGGCGACGGCGACAAACTGGTGGCGTTCGACAAGAATGCCGCCGCCCTGGCGCGCAAACTGCCGATTGCACCGGACTTCAAGTTGCTGGTCGGGGCAGGGCACTTTGTGTTCCTGGCGCCTTGCAACGAAGAGCAGATCATTGCCATGCCGGCACTGTGTACCGATGCCGATGGTGTAGACCGCAAAGACATCCATCGCACCATGGTGTCCGAGGCCGGGCGATTTTTCTCTCACGCGCTTGGCAAACCGACCCGGGCCGGGTTGCAGACTGCCGATCAATAACAGGTACAAAACCTTTTGTAGCAGCTGGCGAAGCCTGCGTTCGGCTGCGCAGCAGTCGTAAACCGGTATCCACAGTTTTTCTGACACACCGCGGTGGATGGTTTTACGACTGCTGCGCAGCCGAACGCAGGCTTCGCCAGCTGCTATGTATGGACTCGCCCCCACGTTCAACCCGCTTTTAAACACTGCTACCCGGTTGCATCTATGTATGAGGCCTGTTCGAGGAAGCCTTCAACGGCTTCTGGCCAACATTGGGTAAGCTCGCGGTATGCCGATTACAGTAAGGCCTCAAGGGCCAGTAGCAGCTTAGGCATCAATCCGCGACGGTCTGACCTGGGGTCAATGTTCTTAGCATGGGTTGGAGCGGCTTAACGCCCCGGTGGCAGAACTCTGTTATCAGTGACTCATCGCAGCCTCCTGGCCAGTGCCCGGCTGGCGACGATAAGTCTGGTCGTTTTGCAATAGCACCCAGAGGATGCGCAGGTTGCGGTTGGCCAAGCGCACCGCCGCCTCCTTGCGACCCAGGCGGGATATCCAACGCTGGAGACGTTGGTCGTCCGGCTGCTGTGAATCGGGTCGTAGCTGTCTTAAAACGGCATGGGCACCCTGGATCGTCAGACTGCGCAAGTAAGCATCGCCATGCTTGCTCATCTTGCCCAACCGGACCTTCTCGCCGCTGCTGTGCTGGCTGGGCACCAACCCGAAGTAGGCGGCGAACAAGCGGGCGTTGGCGAAGCGTTCAGGCTCGGTCTGCTTGGCCAACAACGCCGTGGCGATGATCGGACCAACGCCGCGCACCGTCATCAGCCGCTTCGCCGTCTCGTCCGCCTTCGCGGCTGTTTCCAGCCGACCAGTCAGCACGTTGACGCGTTCGCCCAGTTGACTCCATTCGCCCAGCAGTTCGGCGATCAGTTCGCGCAGCAAATCGGGCAACGGTTGGGTGGTATCTTCCAGTACCCGAGGCACGAGCTGGCTGATAGCTATTTCGCCCTGCGCCATGGCCACACCGTGTTCCAGCAGTAAACCGCGCATCTGATTGCCGACCGCAGTACGTCGTGTACATATCCCTGCCGGGCCCTGTGCAGAGCCTGCATCGCCAGCGCCGCCGCACTCTTGAGCGGTACAGATGAGATCTTGCAATCGCGGCCTGCGCGCAAGATAGCCAATGCATCGTTGCGATCATTTTTCGGGCCGCTGCGATGATTGGCAACCAACTGGGCCGGCAGGATGCGCACTGGATTACCCTGCGTTTGCAGCAACCGCGCCCACGCCTGAGCGCCTGGCCCGGTTTCCACCAACACCGTCACGCTCACTGGTAGCTTATGAAGAAATACCTGAAAGGCCTCGCGTGACTTGATTCGATCCTCGAATATCACCTGACCGAGGGCATCCTCCCCGGCCACTTGAAAGACCCTTTTGGCAAGATCCACCGCAACTGTGGTGCATGCCGCCGCATCGGCTGACAAAGACTGGTTGATCGTCGTATGCTTTTTCATGGCCTCGCCCTCGCTGTCGTTGGCTTCTATAAGAATGCCACCGTGGCGCACAGACGCCTCGGCTTGGGCGAGTCCATTCAATTACAGGATCATGCGGCTAAGCCATTGCTCGGCGCTTGAGTAGTAAGGTCAGGCCCAATCCTGTTATCGACAACAACGCCGCGCTGAAGAAAATCCACGTGTACCCGAGGTTCAACGCCACCGCGCCCATCAACGGCCCGGCAATCGCCAGCGCCAGATCGAAAAACACCGCGTAAGCACTCAATCCCGCCCCGCGACTGGCGTTGGGCACTTGCTTGATCGCTTCGACCCCCAGTGCCGGATACACCAGCGACAGACCGAATCCGGTCAGTCCTGCGCCGATCAGCGCATAACCGGTCGAAGGCGCAAGCCAAAGCAATGCAAGGCCCACCGTTTCAATGCTCATACAGGCAATGGCCGAGGTGAACCCACCGAAACGGCTGATGCTGGAGATGAACAACAGTCGCGCCAGAATGAAACACACGCCGAACACCGTCAGGCAATAAGCCGCGCCGGCCCAGCCACGGCTGACGTAATACAGGGTAATAAAAGTGGTTAACGTGCCGTAACCGATGGAGGCCAGGCTCAGGCTCGCGCCGAACGGCGCAATGCGCCCGAACACCGCCCAGAACGGCAGGCGCTCGCCGCGGATCACCGGTACCGAGGGTTTGTTTCTGATCAGCAACAACGCGGCCAGCGCCAGCACCGATAGCGCGATCCCAAGACTGGCGAACCCCAGTTCGCCGACCATCACCACCCCCAGCGGCGCACCAATGGCGATGGCGCCGTACGAGGCGATGCCGTTCCAGGAGATCGATCGCGCGGTATGTTCAACGCCCACCTGACCCATGCACCAACTGATGGTGCCGACCCCGATCAAGCCTTGGGCAATCCCCAGCAACAAGCGGCCAGCGATCAGGATCAACAGGCTCAGCAACGGAAAACTTTGCAGCAGCGTTGAAATCAACGTCAGCACGCCGCTCAACACAATCCCCGATAACCCGTAAACAATCGCCCGCTTGGTGCCGATGCTGTCCGACAGGCGTCCGGCCATCGGGCGGCTGAGCAGGGTGGCCAGGTATTGGGAGCCGATGGTCAGCCCCGCGATGATCGCGCTGAAACCCAGCTGTTCGTGGACGTAGCCCGGCAACACCGCAATCGGCAGGCCGATGCAGAGGAAGGCAATAAAGGTATAAAAGACGATGGAGACGATCTGCAGGGTGATCGCCATGGAGCTTTGCGGTGGCAGTTGCTGCACAGACATGAGGGCTCGTTCGCGGGCGGCGGTAGGAGAACTGCATCATGGCTTGCATGGGAAATAAAAGGAAGCAGGCTAACTATATTGGCTTCGAATTTTGCGGTGTTATTGAGGGACTCTTCGCGAGCAGGCTCGCTCCCACAGGGGAACGCATTTCACATGTGGGAGCGAGCCTGCTCGCGAAGGTCTCGGCACCAAAACATCCCATGGCCCTGAAATGCAAAAGCCCCGTCACCAGGACAGGGCTTTTTCAGTTGCAGCAGACGCTTAGAACACCACGCCCTGGCTACGCAGGTAGTCGTCATAGGTGCCGCTGAAGTCGATCACGCCGCTGGCGCTCAACTCAATGATGCGGGTGGCCAGGGACGATACGAACTCACGGTCATGGCTGACGAAGATCAGCGTGCCCGGGTAGTTCTCCAGCGCCAGGTTCAGCGCCTCGATGGATTCCATGTCCAAGTGGTTGGTTGGTTCGTCCATGATCAGCACGTTCGGCTTTTGCAGGATCAGCTTGCCGAACAGCATGCGACCTTGCTCACCACCGGAGATGACCTTGACCGACTTGAGGATCTCGTCGTTGGAGAACAGCATCCGGCCGAGGGTACCGCGAACCAGTTGCTCGCCGCCCTGGGTCCATTGGCCCATCCAGTCGAACAGGTTGCAGTCGTCTTCGAAGTCGTGCGCGTGATCCTGGGCGTAGTAGCCCAGTTCTGCGGCGTCGGTCCACTTCACGGTGCCGGCATCCGGGGTCAGTTCATTGACCAGGGTGCGCAGCAGGGTGGTTTTACCGATACCGTTCGGGCCGATGATCGCCACGCGCTCGCCGGCTTCAACCTGGAAGCTGAAGTCCTTGAACAGTGTCTTGCCGTCGAAGCCTTTGGCCATGCGCTCGACGATGACCGCTTGACGGTGCAGCTTCTTGGTTTGTTCGAAACGGATGAACGGGCTCACGCGGCTCGAAGGCTTGACCTCGGCCAGCTGGATCTTGTCGATCGCCTTGGCGCGGGAGGTCGCTTGCTTGGCTTTCGAGGCGTTGGCCGAGAAGCGGCTGACGAACGATTGCAGTTCGGAGATCTGCGCTTTCTTCTTGGCGTTGTCCGACAGCAGTTGCTCGCGGGACTGGGTCGCCACGGTCATGTACTCGTCGTAGTTGCCCGGGAACAGGCGCAGCTCGCCGTAATCCAGGTCAGCCATGTGGGTGCACACGCTGTTCAGGAAGTGACGGTCGTGAGAGATGATGATCATCAGGCTGGAGCGCTGGGTCAGAATGTTTTCCAGCCAGCGGATGGTGTTGATGTCCAGGTGGTTGGTCGGTTCGTCGAGCAACAGCACTTCAGGATCGGAGAACAGCGCCTGAGCCAGCAATACGCGCAGCTTCCAGCCTGGGGACACTTCGCTCATCGGGCCGAAGTGCTGCTCGATGCCGATACCCAGGCCCAGCAGCAATTCGCCAGCACGGGATTCGGCGGTGTAACCGTCCATTTCGGCGAATTCGGTTTCCAGCTCTGCCACGGCCATGCCGTCTTCTTCGGTCATTTCCGGCAGCGAGTAGATGCGGTCGCGCTCGGCCTTGACCTTCCACAGCTCTTCGTGACCCATGATCACGGTGTCGATGACGGTGAATTCTTCGTAGGCGAACTGGTCCTGGCGCAATTTACCCAGACGCACGTTCGGCTCGAGCATGACCTGGCCGCCGGACGGCTCGAGGTCGCCACCGAGGATTTTCATGAAGGTCGACTTGCCGCAACCGTTGGCGCCGATCAGGCCGTAGCGGTTGCCCGCGCCGAATTTGACCGAAACGTTTTCGAATAGCGGCTTGGCGCCGAACTGCATCGTGATGTTAGCTGTAGAGATCAAAGGTTTTTCCTGCGAAGCATTCAGAGTAGCTAGGGTTGCGGCAGTACCGATTCAGTACCCGTTTCCGGTTTTCGAACCACAGGAAATGCATCCCGGTCAGAAGCGGAAGGTCCATCTGGCAATAAGTGGACAGCAGCATATGGAGCGCTTGGCCCGAGTCGAAGTGCGCTGAGACGAGGTTCATTCCCGTCATCAACCAAGGGGGGCGCGTAATGTTTGGCGGCGATTGTACTGGTCTGGCTCTTTAAACGATAGGGCGTTAAGGCCGCACGGCCGCTTTGGCAGCATCAGCGGACAGATTTTCACATCTGAAGGTTAACTATTGGTTACAAACTGTGGCTAAAATGCCATCTATCAACCTGATGCCGACCGTCGGCATAGGCGTCAAGGACGCGCCATCGGGACCGTTGTTTCGTATTCAGACGCTGCACAAGACCCTTGGGCCGATTGGCCGGCAAGGGACGCAGTTTGTTCATATCTGACGTGTGACGATTTTTTGTGAAATTGATCATTGCCGCTATTTACGTTGTATCCATTGCGTACGTCCACTTGCGCGGACGCGTGCGCCACAAGCTGGGCCGCCAACTGAGCGACCACTCGACGTTTCTGGCGCCGATCAACTGCTTCCTTTATCTGTTCTCGAAAATCCCCAACAAGCCTTATCTGAACCCGGCCGACTTTCCTGATCTGAGTCCGTTGCAGGACCACTGGGAAGACATTCGCGCCGAGGGCCAAAACCTGCTCAGGGCCGGGGAGATCAAGCGCTCGAATCAATACGACGACGTCGGTTTCAACTCGTTCTTCAAGACGGGCTGGAAACGTTTCTACCTGAAGTGGTACGGCGACAGCCATCCTTCGGCCATGAAACTCTGCCCGCGAACCACCGAACTGGTGCAAAGCATCGGCTCGATCAAGGCCGCGATGTTCGCCGAGCTGCCACCGGGTTCGAAACTGGTCCGTCACCGCGATCCGTATGCCGGTTCCTATCGCTATCACCTGGGCCTGGAAACACCGAACGATGCCGGTTGCTACATCAATGTCGATGGCGAGAACTACCACTGGCGCGACGGTGAAGCGGTCATGTTCGATGAGACCTTCATTCATTACGCCGAAAACACCACCGAGCAGAACCGCATCATTCTGTTCTGCGACGTAGAGCGGCCGATGAAGTATCGCTGGGCGGCGGCGTTCAATGGCTGGTTCAGCCGTAACGTGATGTCGGCGGCGGGCGCGCCGAACGATGTGGGTGACAAGACCGGCGGTATCAACCGCTTGTTCGCCAAAATCTACAAGATTCGCCTGCGCGGCAAAGCGCTGAAGAAGCGCAACCGCAAGCTCTATTACCTGGAGAAGTGGGCGATTTTCGGTGGTTTGTTGGCGATTATCGTTCTGATCTGATTTCCGCGTTGTGGCGTATGACGCCATCGCGAGCAGGCTCGCTCCCACACTGGGTTTGTGTACCTCTCAGTTCCAATGTGGGAGCGAGCCTGCTCGCGATGGGGCCATAACATTCACCGCGCAACCCTCAATCAGCCACGAGAAGTCTTCGTGGCTTTTTTCTGCGCAGCAGGTTTAGCCGCCGGTTTGGGTTTACTGGCACTCTTACCGCCAAGGCTGCGTTTAAGCAGCTCGGTCAAATCGATAACATCTGCGGTTTTACGTTCCTCTTCGCCAGTCGCCGTTTCCACATCCTCGATCTTGCCTTCATTAGCCTTCTTCTCCACCAGCGCCATGATCTTGTCTTCGAAACTGTCGCGGTAATCTTCGGGTTTCCAGTCGGCACTCATGTCTTGAACCAGACGTTTGGCCATGTCGAGTTCGCCCTTGGCCAGTTCGGGCTTGGTGACTTCGCTGCCCAACTCCAGCGTATCCAGACTTCGCACTTCGGCGGGCCAGCGCAGCATCACCAATACCATCGCCGACTCCAGCGGCATCAGCGCGGCGAGGTGTTGGCGCGTATGGAGCACAACATGGGCGAGGGCGACTTTATTGGTTTTGCTTAACGTTTCGCGTAATAACGCATAGACCTTGCCACCGCGTTTATCCGGGGCGAGGTAGTAGGGCGTATCGATGTTTTGAAGGGGAATCTGTTCGCTGTCGACAAAGGAAAAGATGTCGATGGTCTGAGTGGACAGCGGGTGCGCCGACTTGATTTCCTCTTCGCTAAGGACCACATACCGACCCTTTTCGTACTGCACACCTTTAACGATGTGTTCCTTGGTCACTTCTTTGCCGGTGACCTTGTTGACTCGTTTGTAGCCCACCGGGTCCATGCTGCGGCTGTCGAGCCAGTCGAAATCCACCCCGTGCGAAGATGTCGCCGAGACCAGTGCCACAGGGATATGCACCAGACCGAAACTGATCGCACCTTTCCAGATTGCCCGTGCCATGGTCGTCTTCTCGCGAGTGATGTTCAGGTGACCTGTGCCGCTGTGCAAAAGTTTCAGCGGGCTGCGGCCCGGTCCTGCGGGCGTATCGGCGGTCGGGTCAACTCGTGTTACATCTTGTGAAGGAGGTTTTAGTTAACAAATCCGAACCTCGGGCGTAGCGTGATATCGAAGACCCTATCCACGCTGATGTCGAGAGGCTCCCCATGAACAGATTTGTGCTCGGCTGCGCCGCGTTGGTGTTGAGTGGCTGGCTGAGCAATCTGGCCCAGGCCGACACCGCACCGCCACCTTCTTCACTGTTGTTGGCCCAGAGCCCGACGGGCAACGCGAGCAATCCATACAACAGCCCGATTCGCCGGGCCAATCCCAACAGCATGCAAGGCTCGCAACCCAGCGCGCCGGCCATCCGTGGGCCGAACACAGTGCCCGTGCCGCGCCCACCGACGCTCGACAATGGTGGCGTCGGCAATCGCTATCCTCAGGACCGGCCGCCTCCCGCCACCTCACCGAAATTTATCCCCAATCCACCTCATCGAGATGCGGACACCAGCAACCGTTGAACGGCACGACAGTGTTCTTGCCAGCCATTCGAACGACAAAAGGAATCGTGCATGTTGCGTAAAACCCTTCTGGCCACACTGTGTGCCAGCGCACTGATCACCGCCACGGCACCCGTTTTCGCGGCGCCGCCCCAGAATTTGAAAAGCGAACAGGGCACCCTTGAGGTGACGCCGATTACCACGGGGCTCGAACATCCATGGGCCTTGGCGTTTCTTCCCGACCGCCAAGGGATGCTGGTGACTGAACGGCCCGGCAACCTGCGGGTCGTCAGCGCCGACGGTAAACTTTCCGCACCGCTCAGTGGCGTGCCAAAGGTCTGGGCCAAAGGGCAGGGCGGCTTGCTGGATGTGGTGTTGTCGCCCGACTTCAAGCAAGACCGCACAGTCTATCTGTCGTATGCCGAAGGGGGCGGTGAGGGCGACAAGGCCGGGACGGCGGTCGGTCGCGGACGTTTGTCTGACGACCTGACGGCCCTCAAGGATTTCAAAGTGATCTTCCGCCAGGAGCCCAAGCTTTCAGTCGGTAACCACTTCGGCTCCAGGTTGGTGTTCGATCGCGACGGCTATCTGTTCATCACCCTTGGCGAGAACAATGACCGGCCGACCGCCCAAGACCTCGACAAGCTGCAAGGCAAGGTCGTGCGGATCTACCCGGACGGCAAGGTACCGGATGACAACCCCTTTGTCGGTCAGGCCGGCGTACGCCCGGAAATCTGGTCCTACGGCCATCGCAATCCGCAAGGCGCGGCGCTCAATCCCTGGACCGGCACCCTCTGGGAAAACGAGCACGGTCCCCAGGGTGGCGATGAAATCAACATCATCGAGCGAGGCAAGAACTACGGTTGGCCGATGGCAACCCATGGCATCAACTATTCCGGCCAGCCGATTCCGGAAGCCAAGGGCAAGTCCGCCGAAGGCACCATCGCCCCGCACCACGTCTGGGAAAAGTCCCCCGGCCTCAGCGGCATGGCGTTCTACGACGCTGACCGCTTCAAGGCCTGGCAGCACAACGTGTTTATCGGCGCGTTAGTGAGCCAGGAGTTGATCCGCTTGCAGTTCGATGGCGACAGGGTGGTTCACGAAGAGCGATTGCTGGGCGAACTCAACAAGCGCATTCGCGATGTGCGGCAAGGGCCGGATGGGTACTTGTATGTGCTGACCGATGAGTACGATGGTGTCCTGTACAAGATCGGACTGAAGTAACCGACACCTGTAGCAGCTGGCGAAGCCTGCGTCCGGCTGCGCAGCAGTCGTAAAATCAGCCAACGCGGTCATTCAGGTAAACCAAGGTGGCAGGATTGGCGACTGCTTCGCAGCCGGACGCAGGCTTCGCCAGCTGCTACAGGGATTGTGAAACTCATGAGCGGGCGTACAGAATCACTGCAATCGCCGTCGGGTTGTCGATGCGTACTTCCAGCCGCAGGTAGGCGCAGTCGTGCTCAAGGGCGCAGACCTCGATGCGTTGGAGCAATTGCCTGCCCAGGCCGCTGCCGCGCGCTTCGGTTGCGATCGCAATCGAGTAAAGTCGCGCCAGCGAAGTACCTCCCACCTTTAATCTCTGGTACTCACAAATTATGTGTTCACAAAAGATCTAAGGTGGGAGCGAGCCTGCTCGCGAAGGCAATCTCAACGGCACCACAACTCCTGCATCAGACCTCTTGAGGTGCCTCACCGGACTTTTTCTGATCCTGAGACCCCCGAACCACCAGATACAACAACGGCCCGACGGAGACGAAAATAGCGGTAAGTAAAAGATACGGCACCACCGACAGCCCTGACTGCCCACGCTTGCGCGCATCCGTGTACATCCAGATGCCCGCGAGCGTCGCCAACAGGTAAAGATCAATCACTACCTGCGCCGTATCGGGGCGCGACATCAGGCTGATGCCGAAGTCGATCAATGACTGTTCGGCCTGAAGCATCACCGAAACGGTGTAGCCGGCGAACGCGATCAGGGCAATGAGGGGCAGGGCGACAGACTTCATGGTTTCCTTCCTTGGGACGATGAGCAGAGTCGTCAGCCTACAGAGGCTGCGGAAAATTGGCCATTGACTTGCCATCAGCGTCCGGCTAATTTCCGGACATGACTTCCACTGTATTGCGCTGCCAGCCAAGCATTATTACCGCCATTCCTTATTTGGCGGGCTAGCTCACGACTGCAGCACCCAACCCGCCCTCGAGGCGGGTTTTTACTTTCTGTCTCTTGGGCTCCGATCAACGACAGGAGACGACCATGAGCAGCATCCCCGCCCAGCAGGCCTTGCTTGAGCATTACGTGAAAAAGATTCTCGCCGCGCCCGTGTATGAGCTCGCGGTGCGTACGCCGTTGCAATCGGCGCCAGCGCTGTCCGAGGCCCTCGGCAATCAGATTCTGCTCAAGCGCGAAGACTTGCAGCCGACCTTTTCCTTCAAGATTCGCGGTGCCTATAACAAACTGGTGCAACTGAGCGATGAGCAAAAGGCTCGCGGGGTAATCACCGCTTCCGCAGGTAATCATGCTCAAGGCGTGGCATTAGCAGCCCGTGAACTGGGAATTGCGGCGACCATCGTCATGCCGTGCACGACGCCGGAACTGAAGGTGCTCGGTGTACGCAGTCGGGGCGCCGATGCCGTGCTGCACGGTGAGAGTTTTCCGTTTGCGCTGGAATATGCATTGAACCTGGCGCGGCAAACCGGTCGCACCTTTGTCTCGCCCTTCGACGACCCGGACGTGATCGCGGGGCAGGGCACCGTCGCCATGGAAATCCTGCGTCAGCATCAAGGTCCACTGGACGCGATCTTTGTCCCGGTGGGTGGTGGCGGCCTGATCGCCGGCATCGCGGCGTACGTCAAATACCTGCGACCTGAAGTCCGCATCATCGGTGTCGAGTCGGAGCATTCCGCCTGTTTACATGCGGCATTACTGGCCGGCGAGCGAGTTGTCCTGCCGAACGTAGGCACTTTCGCCGACGGTGTCGCCGTCGCCCAGATCGGTGCTCATGGTTTCGAGGTCTGCCGGTTTTGTGTCGATGAGGTGCTGACCGTCAGCAACGACGAACTCTGCGCCGCCATCAAGAATATCTACGACGATACCCGCTCGATCACCGAACCTTCCGGTGCATTGGCCGTGGCCGGAATCAAGAAATACGTGGCGCAGAGCGGTGCTCGGGGACAGACCCTGGTGGCCATCGACTCGGGCGCCAATATCAATTTCGACAGTTTGCGCCATGTCGCCGAGCGCGCCGCATTGAGCGGCGTCCCGGCGTGAGCGGTGTCAGGCCAGCAGCGGGCGCAGGAAGGTCCGCTCGTAACTGACAATAAACTTCTTCTCGACCAGCGAAGCCACCAGCGCGGCGCTTTCGGCGTCAGTCATCGCGATATGCCGGTAGCTTTCGTAGTCCGCCAGCGAAGGAAAGCTGAACAGGCAGTAGGCGATATTGCTCGCACCCTCGGAAGGCAGGAAGTACCCGTGGTGCGTACCGCCCAAACGCTCGACGATGCCGAGCCAGGCCTTGGCGTAGGCTTCGAATTCGCTCAGTTGATACGGATCGATCACATATTTGACGTGGCAGGTAATCAAAATGGCGCTCCTGTAACGGGATAGAACGGTTATTCCTGGACGGCTTTCTCGACCTTGCTCGACGCCGACCAGATCCGGTAGCGGACTTCGACGTCTTTGGGCACGTAGAGCACGATCGGCAGTTTGCTGTTGTAGCGCAGCATGAAACCGTCACCGGCCACCGGCACAAAGTCCTTTTTGCTTTTGCCGTCTGGGCAGGCCATCAACGTACTCATCGGGCCGATGACTTTTTCCAGTCGGTAGAACGGGTAGCCCCAGCCTTCGAGGTTTTTCTCCTCGAGAATGCCGCCCAGGCGTTGGCGATTGCAGTCGACGCTCAGGGTTTTGCCGGCGAGGATTTCGACCCGGAAACCGCCTTCCTGAGCCTGTGGGGCAAGGTGAATGACCTGGCGGGTGAAACCGCTCTCGGGCTTCGGGAACGGCGCAACCTCTTCGAGTTTCGCGGCGTGAGCGGCGGTCGACAGTCCA
The DNA here is from genome assembly GCF_054897985.1 of Pseudomonas sp. LB3P25. Classification (NCBI taxonomy): domain Bacteria; kingdom Pseudomonadati; phylum Pseudomonadota; class Gammaproteobacteria; order Pseudomonadales; family Pseudomonadaceae; genus Pseudomonas; species Pseudomonas sp. LB3P25. The sequence goes on from NZ_CM142711.1 coordinate 3,459,226, forward strand.
ACAAAAATCAGCCCGACGGTAGTGATATAGGTCAAAGAACCCATGATGCCTCCTTGCGCGTGTGTGGGGTCAGCGGATACTGAATGTCTGGCGGCATTTTTACTGCCGTCAGCTGCGAATGCAAACTCAGGGATGTATGCAAATTGCAGGAGCACAACCGGCCTTTCTTGCACATTGCATGAGGCCATTTAGGGGTAGTTTCGCTAAATCGTTGATTTACCGATGAGCTGCAGTGCGAAATCCAAGGCATGTTTTATGCTGTAGCTGGTCTTAAGCTGACCGGGGATTTCATTGCGTCAGTATCGATCGTTGATTGGCAGTCTCACATTAAGGAGAGGGTCGCCATGTTTCTTTCTGCCTTGGAACTTCGCAAAATCATTGAAAGCAGTTTTCTGCCGCAACGCTGTCAATGCACGCTGTCGCCGGATCTGTCGATGACCGTTAAGGTGTATTCCGATCGTCAAACCAATCACCTCGATCTCATGGTGACCGGAATAAATGCCAAACAGCTAAATGGTTGTCGAGAAATCAACGACCTGATTGCTGGACTGCGCTCAGACATGCAGCACCAGACCGTTGCCCAGACTCTGCATCCAGACAGAAAAGCGCTTTAACCCACGGTTTCGAGTTCCATCGACACGCGCTTGGTCTGGAGAAACGCCAGACCCAGCGCCAGTTCGACCACCACCGCCAGCAAAATGCCCGGACCGGCATGGCCATTGAGCCATTCGCCGAAGCCCAGTGCTGCCAGCCCCCAGCAGCCGACCATGAAACCATTGGTCAGCGCATTGCGGGTGATCGAAGGCGACTCGTTTCGAACCCGATAAAACATCACACCCAATGCCGCAAACAGCATTGCACTGCGTCGCGCGACAACGCCCACCGCCAACGAGTATTCGATACTCCAGATTGACAGCAACCTGTCCGGCATCAAACCCCAGACCAGGGCCAACAGAAAACACAGCGCGGCGGTAAAAGTCGACAAGGTACGAAACGATAACTGCATGGCGAATCCTTGCGGCAGTGGGGGGAGGCGCTGAGCATAGCGCCAGAACCCCTCACAGGAATACCGCAAAGTATTGAATCAGACCTTTCCGTCAGTTTTGATAACTGCAAGCGTCGGAAAGCTTCCGATAGGAGATTTCCGCAGGCTTGCCCGAGGTGCTGTCGATGTACTTCATGTCAGCTGTGACCACTTTGCAGTCCAGCGTATTCGGTTCAGTCAGCGCAACGACCTTACCTACGTGAAGCGGCATGCCGTAGTGATAGGGCACGGCCTGGGAGGATGAAGTGTCATTGGCCTGAGCCAGACCGGCAAACGCGGTGCAGGCGAGGGCGGTGGTGATCAGCAAGGTGCGCATGTTCATGAACGATCTCCGATGCAGGCTTAAAGTCAGCTCGACGTTTAGGCGTCGAACCTGCCGCACTGGGCGTCAGAGAACTCTGAGGGCGTGCGGTCCAGTAAAGTTTTGGACCGCGGGGTTAAGCGATGGTTAACCCAACTGAATGCCGCCTGTCGTGAGGAGATTTCTGTCAGAGGTTTCATGTAGGTAAAAAAACTGAGGGAGCTTCGGCGAGTTCCTACACGCTCGGACTCCTTGTCGTCTTTCGCCGGCAAGCTACCAGCGTTTACTGTTTGAGCTCGCTGCAAAATCAGCGAACAGGTTTGGTCACCTGATTAACACTGCACATATATGTGCCATCATTCGCGCTGCGGCCTTCTACGTCTCGTAGTGCGTTGCAATGGTGGCTGTGTGCAGGACGCTTTCGGGCGAGCCGTTTTGAGTGTTAGCGGTTGACCAAGCCTGTACACAGCCGCCTCCATCGTTTGGTCACGGTGCTGGCGATTACTAATTAATGCTCGAGTAATTACTATGCCAACGCTAAATCCATTCCCCGATCGCTATCGCTCAATAAAAAGCAATGTTACCGACACAAACCCAATGGTCATCGACACCGAGGCCGATCCCCAAGACATTCTCGAAGCCGCTTTACAGCGGGTCCGAGCCGCCAGCCAGTTACTCGAAACGCTCCATTGCCAGTGTTTCAAGAACGGTGATGTTCAAGATATTCCGCACATTACTCATGCGCTTTATCTGCTAACGCAAGATGGGTGCGATTTGCTGCTGGTTGCGCAGCAGCAGATGATGGGGTGGAAGGCGCCGCTCTGACGGCACCGCAGCACTAAACAAGCCAGTCTCCTGTGGACACTGGCTTGTTTTGCGGGGCGCACCGAGTAAATATTTCCTGAAACTACGCTGTTCTCAGGTCACTGCTGCGTGCATCAGGAATCATCGCGAGCTGGACCTCGACACTGTTTTCTTTTTTCGCCATCCAGCGATCTACGTTGATTTTATGTTCCGGTGCCTGGGTGGCGGAGCCGTAAACGTCCTCGGGCGCCAGTTTAAGGAAGCTCATGGCATGAATCCGTTGTCGGGACGTATCCAGCCGTCCTATTTCCGCTCTCAACAGATTCGCCTCTTGCTGGTATTGCCGACGGTCAGATTGGAAGGCGAACCTCAGTTCGGATTCCTTCGCCTTCAACCGGTCCTGCATCTCTAGTAGTTGGTAGTAAACCTGGTCGTACTCTGTTTTGGTCACCACCGTGGTTCCGCTTTCCTGGGTTTGCTGCCAGCGGCGCAATGTTGCCCAGGCGTACGGAATGTAGGAGGGCACCATGTAGTGATCGCTCATCTGGAACAGTTGCAACACAAAAGCGTCGCGGTCAGGCATGTCCCCGAACTTTTTTATTGCTTTGGTACAAGCCGCTTCTTCGATGGAGTCGCAACCTGGGTCCCAAAGAACAGCGGATTGCTCACGCCCTTTGAAGTGGACGGGCATGAAATGATGCAAATTACCTTGATGCTCGTATGGCGCGCCGCCAGTTCGCGACAGGCCTATAGCAAAAATCAGTGCGCCTAACGGGGCGGTGATAAAACTGATGATTACGCCGGGCACCCAGATACTTTTACGAGTGTTCATCCAGGGGGCGGGAACACTTGGGATCGGGTCGTTGTTGTTGGCCATGCGGTGATGGGCCAGCCCTGCAGCGCCGTTGACGAAGTCTGCGTCGCCGGCTCGTGGGGAGCCGTAGGTGTAAAGCAATATGTCGTACGCATTTGGACTGCGTCGTAACGCCTCTGCGAGCAATGTTGCGATTGCTCCGCCCAGGCTATGTCCGCAAATAATGATTTTTTGCCCCGAGTAGAATTGATCAAGATATACCTGAACAAATTTACTCATTGCCTTATAGGCCTTGTAGAAGCCTTGGTGTGCTTTACCTACACCTTCTTCAAATGGAACTTGCTCCGCATCGGTGTCTCGCACAAAGTCCACGAGTTCTTTCGTTCCACGAACGGAAATCAGAACGACTTCGTCATGGTGAGTGATGAACGCTTGGGTATCACTACCGCCCTTGACTTTGCCATCATCGAAGAAGTGCAGTTTGGCGGGGTGTTCTTGTTTTTCGCCTAAATCAGATTTGTTTTGGTCATACAGCGTCGGGTCAAACGGCAGGATCTCGAAGCGCTTCGAGTACGGTACATCTTCATAAAGCGGGTAGTAAGGAGTGGTTTGGCTTACATTGACTTTCCAGGTTTCCCTGAAACTGGCAAGGCCGTCGCCAAACATATATCCCACGCTTGGATCGAGAGGAAACTGGACAGTGTCGATTGGCTTTTCGGGCGGCTCTTGACCAAAGTTGCAGTAGCTCAAGCTTGCAAACAAGGACAGTTGATACAAATTCAAGGCACTAAAATTTTTGTCTTTCGACAGCATGGGGCGGAAGGCACGCAGAGGACGAACCTCAAGAACTGTATGTTTGTTAGGCAGTAAGCCAAGTCCGTAGAGTTCTGATTCCTGAGGATCGAAACCAATGTCACCCATGGCTTTAAGTAAACTTTGGTTTGGAAGGTATTTTCTTGGAGAGTAGGGTGGCAGATGAGCAGTGTATTTCACCAAGTCTTTCACTTCGACGTGAAAAAACTGATCTGCCTTTTCCTTGGCAGGGTTTTTCTCAACGCGTAAACCGTCTTTTCGAACAAAACGGGTTTTTTCGGCCTTTACCTGAAACTCGGTGATGGGGAGCGGATAACTATCTCGTTGCGAAAGGGCACTGTAAAAATCCTCAGTTCCTGTGTAGGGGGAATCGAGGGTCAAAACCACAGGTCCTTGATAATGGTTGAAAACCTTGGCTGCCCCGTCAGCGTCCAGTACCCCAGGATATTTTTGATGCGCGCTATCCTGAAGAATATAGGAAAGCCCCGCATAAGGCTTGCCATCACCTGTCTCATCCACCACCTGAAAACTGATCCAGTCGCCACGCAATGGACATGCTTGTGATTTTTCACCCAAGAGTGGCTTGCAAGGTGCCTTTGGCTCCATAAAAAATATCCTTATTCAGTACAGTTGGGGTAGACGGTGCAATCACGGCCATCCGGCATTTTAAAGGGCTTGAAGTCGGTAGTGTTACCGCGACAAAACGCATAAGGGTCTGTGAGGCTCTTTCCCATACAACGCTTCCAGCCTTCAGGGAATTTAACCCAGGTATCTCCCATATATGGGCGTTCTTCATTCGCAATTGAAAATACGACTTTTACTGTCTTTCCTGCAAACTGAGCACGTTGCAAAGGACCTTTTGCCACTGAATTGTTTGCTTGTTCGGGAGTGGCCACCGATTTACATTTCAAAATTTTAACGATGTAACGGTCAGGCCCAGTAGTGCGAAATAACCATTCACACTGTTTATGTAATGATGTGGGTGAGAGAGAGGTTTGACTGCCTGCGGTTCCATCTTGAAAGGCAATACCTGTGTAATCCCTTCCTAGATCGAGGCGGGCAGCCCCATACTTTGCGTCTACCTCATAGCCAAAACTAGCCAGCACCAAAGGGCAACCACCTTCCTTGCTGGTCAGGGGAACTTCAAACTGTGCTGTTTGTGCATTGTTGCTCAGCTCCTGCTCAAAGAATTTTAAGCCTGGATAATTTCTTCCATTTCGAGGCGGGACCGTACATGTCTCTCCCGTTCTAGGCACATAGGACGCTTCGCCTTTAATACTGAATCCGGGTGGCAGTTCAGTGATCAGCGTGACGCTATCCTGTTGTGCGACGGAGCAACCTGTAGCCCCAAACGTTCCTAAACCGATGGCCGTTGCTCGAACAAGTCCAGTGAAAAAGTCTCGAGAAAACATTCTATTGTCCTTATTCGGTGCAGTTGGGGTAGACAGTGCAATCACGTCCATCCGGCATTTTGAAAGTTTTGAAGTCGGTGGTGTTCCCATTACAAAACGCATAAGGGTCTTCGAGGCTTTTTCCCATACAACGCTTCCAGCCAGCGGGGAATTTCACCCAGTTATCACCCATGGCCGGGCTCTCTTCGCTTGAAATAGCGAAAACGACTTTAACCGTCTTTCCTGCCAGCTGAGCAAGTTGCAGAGGTCCCGTTGCAACTGTGCGGCTTGCTTGTTCAGGCGTTGCTACAGATTTACATTTCAGGATTTTAGCTATGTAACGATTGGGCCCTACTGTACGGAACAACCATTCGCACTGTTTTTTGAGTGTCATAGGTGACGGAGGACTTAGGCTGTCTGCGACTCCATCCTGAAACGAAATCCCCGTGTAATCCCTACCTAAATTTAGCCTGGCAGCGCCGTACTTTGCGTCAACCTCATATCCGAAACTTTTAAGTACTAAAGGGCAGCCTCCTTCATTGCTTATAAGGGGGACTTTAAAGCTTGCAGTCTGTGCCTCGTTATTAAGTTCTTGCTCAAAGAACTTTTTGCCAGGGTGGTTTTTCCCGTTGCGAGGCGGGACCGTGCAAGTCTCTCCCATACGAGGCACATAGGATGCTTCGCCTTTAATGCTGAATCCGGGTGGCAGTTCAGTGATCAGCGTGAAACTATCCTGTTGTGCGATAGAACATCCTGTAGCCCCAAGCGTCCCTAAACCGATGGCCGCTACTCGAACAAGTCCAGAAAAAAAATCTCGAGAACGCATTTTATTTTCCTTGTTCGGTGCAAATTGGGTAGACCGTGCAATCGCGTCCATCCGGCATTTTGAACGGTTTGAAACTGGTGGTGTTCCCATTACAAAACGCATAAGGGTCCTCCAGGCTCTTACCCATGCAGCGTTTCCACCCAGCCGGGAACTTTATCCAGTTATCGCCTACGGCTGGACTTTCCTCGCTTGAAATGGCGAAAACTACTTTTATTGTCTTTCCTGCAAACTGAGCACGTTGCATGGGACCTTTAACATCTGTGTCAGTTGCCTGGTCCGGAGTTTCTATAGATCTACATTTCAGAAGTTTTACGATGTAGCGTTTTGGTCCTGCGGTGCGAAAGAACCATTCGCACTGTTTCTGCAAGACCAGGACTGGAGGAGGGTTCGGACTTTCTGCGCTTCCATCCCGAAACGAAACTCCTGTGTGGGCCCTACCTACATTTCGAAAGTCAGCACCATATTTGGCGTCAACCTCATATGAGAAGGTATCAATTACCAGCGGGCAGCCACCTTCATTGCTGGTCAGTGGCACTTCAAAATGCGCTGTCTGAGCGTCGTTATTAAGCTTTTGCTCAAAGAACTTTAATCCAGGATAGCTTCTGCTTTTTCTAGGAGGGACTGTACAACTCTCTCCCGTTCTAGGCACATAAGACGCTTCACCTTTAATGCTGAACCCCGGTGGCAGTTCCGTCAGTAACGTAAAACTGTCAGCAGGCTTGATGACCGAACAACCAGAAGCCACCATCACACCCGCCACAGCAAAAAAACAAAGCACATGTCTAGCCGCGCCAAACGCCTCTGCCTCACTCACGCTCTGACTTACCCAAGCTCGCATCAAACACCCGCTGGCACCGCGCAAAATGTTGCTCTGGCGTCTCACCCGGCAATGGCTGCCAAGCCACGTCGTCCGCACATTTAGGATCAAGTCTGAGGCTAAGCATGAATTCCCGCTGTTCCGGCGTGTTCCATTGCCAGGTTTCGAGCAGGTCCATCTGTTCTTCCAGCCACTCGCGAACGTTGCGGGTTTCGGAGAGTTTGGCGGCGGCTTCGACGTGGTGCACCAAGAGCCAGCGCTTGATGTTTTCGCGCAGGATGCTGCGGCTGCGGTCCGGCGAGTTGGGGATGCGCAGCCATGGCGCCGGGTTTGGCACCGGGTATATGCCGGGGCGGGCGTTATCGACGCTTTTCCATTGTTCCTCGTCCCAATACAGCACGCTGCTGATCGGGCCCAATAACACGGGTCGTTCGGTCTCGCTCAGGTTGGCGAGGCAGCGAGCAATCACGCGGTTGTCCTGGAAACGGAACAACGAGCGCTCGCCGTCTTCGTCAATGACCATCCGCGCTCGCCAGTGTTGGGTCAGGCCGTCGAGGTCGGCCTTGTCCATGCTGCCGATCCAGCCCCAGTTTCGCTGTGGGTCGTCCAGTAGTTTGCGGAAGGCGTCGGCGCTGGGGTTCGTCAGTTCGGTCAGCCATGGGCTGATGGGGGCGAACTCGGCGTACTGGGTGCCTCGATAGAGTTGCACCGAGCGCTGCATCAGGCCAGCGCTGTACAGCGAGGTGACCGGATTGGGTTCGGCGAGGCTGTCGAGGGCGAGGATCAGGACTCGATTGAGCCGGGCTTGTTCGCCGAGCCAGTGGTTGAGTGCGTCGCTCATGCTGCTGTCCCCAGGTCGCACTTGCCTTCACGGCAGGCCTCGCAAATCGGGCAGCGGATGTCGCCAGCCGCACGGGCGGCTTTGGCCATGGCCATTTGCACGGCTGCCGGGACGAGCAGAGCGCCTGCTTTGTCCTGGGCGGCGGCCCATGGAATAACAGGAGGGAGAATCTGAATCCCTGTTCCCGCGCCGGGACCACCGCCGGAGTTAACTTTTACCTGCGCGCCACTGATCGTCACGCCCCCCGCATCCACCTTCACAAAGCTCCCGCCAGCCTTGGCCGTCAGCTCCATGCCACCCTCAACCACAACCTTTTCCCCTGCGTTGTAGTGAATCTCCTGACCCGCCTCAACAAACTGCGCCGTCCCCACCTTCACATGCTGAGTAACGGCAACCGTCAGGTGATCATCCGCCCGCGTTTCAGTTTTGCGATCCAGATGGGTAATCCGATGCTCTTCAACCTTGAATTCGCTTAAAACATTGGCCTCGACCGTGTCGTGTCGCTCGTTGCCGACGCGAATCTTCTGGTCATGTTCAATGTTTTCATCCCAATCGCGCTGGGCATGCAGGTAGATCTGTTCCGCACCTTTCTTGTCTTCAATTCGAAACTCGTTGTAACCATTACCGCCCGGTGAGCTCAGGGTTTTGAAGGTGCTGCGGGTCTTGTTCGCCGGCAGGTCGTAGGGGACGACGTTTTCCTTGTGGTACAGGCAGCCGGTGATCAGGGGTTGGTCGGGGTCGCCTTCCATAAACGACACCAGCACTTCCATGCCGATGCGCGGGATGGCGATGCCACCGTAGGCGCTGCCGGCCCAGCCGGTGGCGACGCGCAGCCAGCAGCTGGTCTTGTCGTCGGCCTGGCCTTCGCGATCCCAGTGGAACTGGACTTTGACGCGGCCGTACTCGTCGCAATGGATTTCTTCACCCGCAGGGCCGGTGACGATGGCCGTCTGGCTGCCCAGGACTTTGGGTTTCGGGTGTTCGAGGGCCGGGCGGAAGTGCGCGTCCCACGGGGTGGCGAGGAAGCGGTTGCGGTAACCCTGGTGAAAATCGTCTTTGTTCTGGGTGACGTCGCTGATGACGTTTGCGCCGAGCACTTGCGGCTGTTTGCCTTCGTGCACCACTTCCAGCAGCAGCCAGAGGTCGTTCCACTCGGCGCGCGGGTGTTCGCCCAGGGCCATGAAGTGGCCGCTGACCAGGGTTGGCTCGTCGCCTTTGCCTTCGGCAAGTTTGTAGTCGCTGCGATGGCGTTCCAGGGCACGGGCTGCCAGTTGCTTGCCGCGTTCGCGGTCGGTGAAGCGGCCGGGGTAGTCGTAGTCTTCCAGGTCCGGGGCGAACGCGCTTTTGGCGGAGCCCTCGGGCAGGATGCGCGGTTTCTCGAAGTCGTAATCGCGACGGCTGACGCGGGTGGTGCGGGTTTCCAGGCGCAGGTTGAAGCGCTTGATCACCGGTTTCTCGGCAGCCATGCCGGAGTCTTGCTGGTAGGCCACGGGCGCGAGTTTGCGGAACACGGTCTGGTCGTCGCCGAACACCAGTTTGTGGCCGCTGGCACTGTGCTGGAAGTGGAAGTGAATGCCTTCTTCTTCGCACAGACGCTGGATGAAATGCAGGTCGGATTCGTCGTACTGCACGCAGTAATCGCGTTCCGGATAGATGGCGCCGAGCTGGAAGCTGTAGGCGTCGGCCAGGATGCCGCGCGCTTCGAGGACCTGAGCGATGATCTTCGGCACACTCAAATGCTGGAAAATCTGCTGGTCATGGTTGTGGCGCAGGTAGGCGAGTTGCGGCACCAGGCTGATGCTGTAACGGGTCAGGCTTTTGCCGGAATCACCTTGCTCGATGCGGTACACCAGACCGTGGATGATGCCTTTGCCGGTAGCGCCGAAGGTCAAGCAGCCGGGCTTGTGCAGCAACTTTTCGAGTTTCAGGTCGGGGCGGGCGCTGACCAGTTCGATGTCGAAACAGAACGGCTGGTTGAGGGTTTCGCGACCGACGAAGCTGAGTACCTGAAGGTCAACGGAAACGCCTTCCAGCGTCAGGGAAATATGGGTTGCGTTCGCGTCCAGCATGCCTTTAATTCCGTCCTTTGAATAAGCTGGGGCGGATGGTGCAGGATTAAAGCGCCTCGTTCAAGGAAACGAGCCGTCATTTACCGACTAAAGTCGTCTGTAGCCAGTAGCAGCCCTCTGCCCTTATTGCCGCTCACCACCGTGTTCTCATCCCCGTTCGCCAGTCACTGGACTCCAGCGTCGGAAGATTAGCGGTGTAAGTGACACCGCCTTCGCGAGCAGGCTTGCTCCCACATTGGATCGTTGCCGAACACAAAACCTGTGTTCACTGAAGATCTACTGTGGGAGCGAGCCTGCTCGCGAAGAGGCCATCAGCCTCAGCTAAGATCCAACTGATAGCGATACGGCAAATCCGGCCCGGTCTTGCTGCACGTCAGCGCCGCCGCTTGCACTGCAAATTTGAGCATCGCATCAATCTGCTCACGACTCAGCTGCTGCACGCCCTCAACCGAATCCAGCTGCTGTTCGGTCAGCCAGGTAATCAGCGCCGCCTGGAACGTATCGCCAGCGCCTACGGTGTCGGCGATTTTCACTGAGCTCGCTGGCACCGACCAGGAGCCATGCATACGGCTGAACACCGTCGCCCCCTCGCCACCCCGGGTCAGAAACACCAACTGACAGCGATGCTGCAGCCAGCCTTCAATCACCCGTTGCGGATCCTGCTCGGGGTACAACAGGCTCAAATCCTCATCGCTGACTTTGATCAGGTCGGCCAGCTCAACCAAGGTCGCAATCCGCGAGCGCCACAGGTCGATATTCGGCTCAGGATTGAGCCGCACGTTGGGATCAAGGCTGATCAAGCGTTTACCGCTCTCGCGCTGCACCAATGCTAACAGTGTGTCGGCGATGGGTTGCACCACCAGCGAAAACGAACCGATGTGCAAGCCGCGCACTTCAGGTCCCAGTTCCGGTAGATGCTCGGTTTTCAACTGACGATCCGCGCAGCCTTCGCCCCGGAAGCTGTAATGAGGTGAACCATTGGCACCGACGGCCACCATCGCCAGTGTCGTAGGCGCCGCGAAATCCACCAGGAAGTCCGGGCGCACGCCTTCATCCTGCAGGACCTGCTGCAAGCGCCGGCCGAGATAGTCGGTCGACAACCCGGCGAACAGCGCCGCGTCCACGCCCAAACGGCGCAAACCCACCGCGACGTTGAACGGCGAGCCGCCGGCAATCGCCTTGAAATTCACTTTTGAAGCCAGGCCGCTGACGTCGTCTTCACTGAAGAAATCGAACAGCGCTTCGCCACACACCAGATACATAGTTGTTCACTCTTTAAAGGGTTGCGACATGCAGTTGATAGCGTTCGTAAGCCTGCTGACAGGCTGCCACATTGTCTGCGATCGGCAGGGTTTCGCTGGCCGGATCGAGCTTCACGCAACGCTCGCATAGATCCGCCAGGCTGTCTTCATGCCCGTTTGCCCAGGACTTGCACCACGCGGCCTGAATCGCGGCGCCAAGGGCCGCGGCTTCGCTTTGTTCAGTGCAGATGACTGGGGTGTTCATGATGTCAGCGACGATCTGCCGCCACACCGGGCTTTTCGAGCCGCCGCCGATCAGGCAAATGCTGCGGCTTTGTAAGCCATTCTGGCGCAGCAGGTCCAGCCCATAACGCAAACCGAAGGTCGTGCCTTCCACCACCGCGCGGCACAGGTTGGCCTGAGTCAGGTTAGTCATCGTCAACCCCAGCAAGCTGCCGGTGGCATGGGGCAGGGCAGGGACGCGCTCGCCGTTGAGGAACGGCAACATGCACACGCCTTCGGCACCGATGGGTGCTTGTGCGACGAGGGCATTGAACTGTTCGATACCCAGCTCGAACAACTCGCGAATCACCCCGGTGGCATTGGTCAGGTTCATGGTGCAGATCAGCGGCAGCCAGCCACCACTGGAGGAGCAGAACGTTGCGACACAAGCGTCCGCACTGACTTTCGGCTGATCCGCATAGGCGTACACCGTCCCCGAAGAACCAAGACTCATGGTGATAGCGCCGGGCTTGATATTGCCGGTGCCGATGGCGCCCATCATGTTGTCGCCACCGCCGCTGGACACCAGCGCCTGCGGGTTGATGCCCAGGTGTTCGGCGATGCTCGGCAGGATCGTGCCGACCGCTTGATGAGCGTCGATCAGCTCCGGTAGCGCGGCTTGCAGTCGTCCGGTGGGATCGATGTCACGCAGCAGCTGCAAATCCCACTGGCGGGTGCGCACGTTGAAATACCCGGTGCCCGAGGCGTCGCCGTACTCGCTGCAACTGCGGCCGGTGAGCCAATAGTTGAGGTAGTCATGGGGCAGCAGCATGCGGGCGATGCGAGCGAAAATCTGCGGGTGTTGTTCTTTGGTCCAGAGCAGTTTGGAGACGGTGTAGCCCGGCGCGATCACAACACCGAGGCGTTCCAGGGAGCCTTTTTCGCCACCCAGGTGGGTCAGCAGCCGGTCGTTTTCCGGGGTGGATTCGGTGTCGCACCAGAGTTTGGCCGGACGCAGCACCTGGCCCTGATCGTCGAGCAGCACCAGCCCGTGTTGCTGGCCGGACACGCCGATGCCGAGGATGCCCTGGCCGTCGACCTTCGCCGCGAGCAATGCACGGCGGGTGGCAAGCGCGAAGGCCTCCAGCCATTGCGAGGTGTCTTGCTCGCGGCGGCCATTGGCGCCGCTGATCAAGGTGTGGGCGGCGGCACCTTGGCCGAGCACCTGACCGCTGACCGCGTCGAGGATGATGGCTTTGGTGCCTTGGGTGCCGCAGTCGATGCCGAGGAATAAATGTTGGTTTGCCATGGAAGATCCTTGGTGTGTCAGGTCGATCTCGGTGAAGCCATTCGCGAGCAGGCTCGCTCCCACAGGAGATTTTCAGAAGACGCGGATTTTGTGTCCGACACCGATCCCATGTGGGAGCGAGCCTGCTCGCGAAGACGGAGGCAGATTCACCGCAGGACTTAAGCCAACACCCGCTCCAACGTCCGCGACACACCGACGTCACGCAAGCTGTTACAGCACCACTCAAACGCCGCCACGAATTCCGGCGAATGAGGAATCGCCGTACCAAAAATCTCCTCAACCTCCAGCAACCGCTGCGTGATCAACGCATCATCCACCACCAGCGCCTGACAAAACGCCGCACGCGGATCAGGAATGCTGTAGGTATCGCCATTTTCGTCCACGCCCTTCAAATACAGCGCCCAAGCCGCTACCACCAACGCCGCCCGTTTGGTCTCCTGCCCATCAGCGATCAATCGATTGATCGTCGGCACCGTGAACTTCGGAAACTTCGACGAACCGTCCGAACACACGCGCTCCAGCTGATCAGCAATCGCCTGATTGGAAAAGCGCGCCTCCAGCGTGTTTTTGTACTCGGTCAGGTCGATCCCCGGCACGGGTGACAGTTGCGGGGTCACGTCCAGGTCCATATAGGCACGCATGTAGCGCACGAACAGCGGGTCGTTCATGGTTTCGTGAACGAAGCGGTAACCCTTCAAAAACCCCAGATAAGTGAGTGCCAGATGACTGCCATTGAGCAGTTTGATCTTCATCTCTTCATAAGGCGTGACGTCGTCGGTGAACTGGACGCCGACCTTTTCCCAGGCCGGACGACCGTTGACGAACTTGTCTTCCAGCACCCACTGAACAAACGGTTCGCAGACCACCGGCCAGGCATCGTCGACCGCATGTTTGTCGTGCAATTGCAGACGATGTTCAGTGCTGGTCATGGGCGTGATGCGGTCGACCATCGCGTTGGGGAAACTCACGTGGGTGGCGATCCAGTCCCGCAGCTCGGCATCGCGCAGGGCGGCGAAAGCCAGTAACGCTTTTCGAGTGACCGCGCCGTTGTGCGGCAGGTTATCGCAGGACATCAAGGTGAACGCAGGCGTGCCGGCTGCACGGCGTTTGGCCAGCGCGGCGCAGAGAAAACCGAACACGGTTTTCGGTGCGGTCGGGTGTGCCAGGTCGTGCTGGATCTGCGGCAGCTGGGCCATGAACTCGCCGTTGCTGTCGTCGATGCAGTAGCCGCCTTCGGTAATGGTCAGCGAAACGATACGGATCTCGGGGCTGGCGAGTTTGTCGATCAGCGCTTGCGCGCCGTCTTCGGCCAGCAGTATGTCGCGAATCGCGCCGATCACCCGAACTTCGGTGTCGTCGGTATCGCCCAGCTCGAACAGGGTGAAGAGGTAATCCTGCTCTTTGAGATCGTCCCGGGCGCGACGGTCTTCAGCGCGCAGGCCGACGCCGCAAATGGCCCAGTCCAGTGCGTCCCCGGTATTCATTAGCGCGTCGGTGTAATACGCCTGATGGGCGCGGTGGAAACCGCCGACGCCGATGTGCGCGATGCCTTGGCGGGTGTCGCTCAGGGCGTAGGCGGGCAGGGCGACTTCGGGGGCGAGGCGATTGAGGTTCTGTTTATTGAGTTTCATCACAAGGTCTCGAAATCAGGCCGCAGCGCGTAGTGGGCGGGTCAGCGCCACACCGTCGGCATCGAATAAATGGCAGTGTTCGGCGTCCAGATGCAGGCTCAGCGACTCGCCGTAACGGCTGGCCAGATCGCCGCGAACACGCATCGTCAAGGCTTCGCCGGACGAGGTCACCACGTGGCAGAAGGTGTCGCTGCCCAGGCGTTCGCTGACGTCCGCCGTGACCTGCAAGGTGCAGTCGCCGGTTTGCGCGAGATTCAGATGCTCCGGTCGAATGCCCAGGGTGACCGCGCCACCAACGCTCAGGTTGGCGCCGCTCAGCGGCAACGTGATACGGGTGCCTGCGTCCAGCAGCACTTCACAGCTCTGGCGCTCAATGCGGGTGACTTTGCCCTTGAGGAAGCCCATTTTTGGCGTGCCAAGGAACCCGGCAACAAACAGGTTGGCCGGCTGGTGATACAGGTCCAGCGGCGAGCCGACTTGTTCGACTTTGCCGCCATTGAGTACGACGACTTTGTCGGCCATGGTCATGGCTTCGACCTGGTCGTGAGTCACGTAGATCATCGTGGCCTGCAGTTCTTTGTGCAGACGCAACAGTTCCAGGCGCATCTGCACCCGTAGAGCGGCGTCGAGGTTAGACAGTGGTTCGTCGAACAGGAAGATTTTCGGGTTACGCACGATGGCCCGGCCGATGGCCACGCGCTGACGCTGACCGCCGGACAACTGTTTCGGTTTACGTTCGAGCATCGGTCCGAGTTCAAGGATGCGTGCCGCTTCGCCGACTTTCTTCTCGACTTCGGCTTTCGATACGCCGGCCAGGTCGAGGGCAAAGGACATATTTTTGCGCACGCTCATGTGTGGGTACAAGGCATAGGTCTGGAACACCATCGCCAGGTCGCGCTTGGCCGGGCTGACTTCGGTGATGTCGCGGCCATCGAGTTCGATGGTGCCGCCGCTGACTTCTTCCAGGCCGGCAATCAGGCGCAGCAGGGTGGATTTGCCGCAGCCCGACGGGCCGACGAACACCACGAACTCGCGGTCGTTCACTTCCAGGTCGATGCCTTTGATGATGGAAAAGCCTTCGAAGCCTTTTTGCAGATTCTTGATTTTCAGGTTGGCCATGATGATGGGCCTCCACTTGTTGTTATTCAGTTGAGCCGGGCGGGCTTTTTTTGTGGGAGCGAGCTTGCTCGCGAAGACGTCGACACTGACGACATCAATGCAAGCTGACCTACCGCCTTCGCGAGCAGGCTCGCTCCCACAGGGGATCGCGCTGGATCGGCGATCTTCATTTCACGGCGCCGAACGACAGGCCGCGGACCAATTGTTTCTGGCTGATCCAGCCGAAGATCAGGATCGGCGCGCAGGCCAGCGTCGACACCGCCGACAACTTGGCCCAGAACAGACCTTCGGGGCTTGAGTACGAGGCGATCAACGCGGTCAGCGGCGCGGCTTTCGACGAAGTCAGGTTCAAGGACCAGAACGCCTCGTTCCAGCACAGGATCAGCGACAGCAGCACGGTGGACGCCAGGCCACCCTTGGCGATCGGCAGCAGCACCCGGACCATTTCCTGCCACAGCGTGGCACCGTCGAGGCGCGCGGCTTCGAGGATGTCTTTGGGGATGTCCTTGAAGTAGGTATAAATCATCCAGACCACGATCGGCAGGTTGATCAGGGTGTAAATGGTGATCAAGGCGATGCGCGTATCCAGCAAGCCAAAGCTCTTGGCCAGCAGGTAGATCGGCATCAGCACCCCCACCGGTGGCAGCATCTTGGTGGAGAGCATCCACAGCAGCGTGCCTTTGGTGCGTTGGGTTTCGTAGAACGCCATCGAGTACGCCGCCGGCACCGCGATCAGCAGGCACAGGGCGGTAGCGCTGAAGGAAATCACCACCGAGTTCCAGGCGAAGCTGAAGTAATCGCTGCGCTCGTTGATGTGCAGGTAGTTCTCCAGCGTCGGCGTGAAGATGAACTGCGGCGGCGTGGCGAACGCATCGATTTCGGTTTTGAAGCTGGTCATCACCATCCAGAAGATCGGGAAGAAGATCAGGATCGCGATGGCCCAGGCCAGGGTGCCGAGCAGCAGGCTTTGCAGACGGCGGGATTGTTGAAGGGTCATGGCGCAGGCCTCAAGGCTTGTCAGTCAGGTTTTTGCCGATCATCCGGATCAGGACGATCGCTGCGATATTGGCGATCACCACCGCAATCAAGCCGCCGGCGGACGCCATGCCGACGTCGAACTGCACCAGCGCCTGGTTGTAGATCAGGTAGGCGAGGTTGGTCGAGGCGTAGCCGGGGCCGCCGTTGGTGGTGGTGAAGATTTCGGCGAACACCGAGAGCAGGAAGATGGTTTCGATCATCACCACCACCGCAATCGGCCGCGCCAGGTGCGGCAGGGTCAGGTGCCAGAAGATCGCGATCGGTCCGGCACCGTCGAGGCGCGCGGCTTCCTTCTGTTCCTGGTCGAGGGACTGCATGGCGGTCATCAGGATCAGGATCGCGAACGGCAGCCATTGCCAGGACACGATGATGATGATCGACAGCAGCGGGTAATGCGCCAGCCAGTCCACCGGCTGCGCGCCGAACAGCTTCCAGACGTAGGCGAGGATCCCCGACACTGGGTGGAAGATCAGGTTCTTCCAGATCAGCGCACCGACGGTGGGCATGATGAAAAACGGCGAGATCAGCATCACCCGCACGATGCCGCGACCGAGAAACTCACTGGCCTCCAGCAGCGCACTGATCAACACCCCGAACACCACGCTGATCAGCAGCACGCTGCCGACCAGCAACAAGGTATTGGTAGCGCCGGGCAGGAAACCCGAGTCGCTGAGGAAGTAGCTGAAGTTCTCAAGCCCGACGAACTCGTTTTCACCGGGATAGAGCAGGTTGTAGCGGATCAGCGAGAAGTAAACAGTCATGCCCAGCGGCACGATCATCCACAGCAGCAACAACGCCACCGAGGGGCTGACCAGGAACCAGCCGGGGTTGGTCAACCGGCTTTTACGCACCGGTTGGGGAATGTCCATGTGAGCTTTGGCAGTTGAAATATTCATGGCGATCACTTGCTCGTTGTACGGCGAGACCCTGTGGCGAGGGAGCTTGCTCCCGCTTGGCTGCGAAGCAGTCGTAAATCCGGAAAATGCGGTCTGTCTGATGAATCGCGGTTACCGGTTTTGGGGCCGCTTCGCAGCCCAGCGGGAGCAAGCTCCCTCGCCACAATGTGGATGGCTAGGGGTTACTTCGGGTAACCGGCGCGCTTCATTTCACGTTCGGTGGTTTGCTGGGCAGCGGTCAGGGCCTGGTCAACCGTGGTCTGGCCGATCAGTGCCGCCGAGAACAGCTTGCCGACCTGGGTGCCCACGGCCTGGAACTCAGGAATGGTCACCAACTGGATGCCAATATAGGGCACGGGTTTGAGGGTCGGTTTGCTCGGGTCCGCCGCTTTCAGCGACTCCAGCGTTACCTTGGCGAACGGCGCAGCCTTCATGTACTCATCGCTGTACGTCGAAGCGCGGGTACCTGGCGGTACATTGGCAATGCCGTCTTTCTCGGCAACCAATGCGCCGTATTCCTTGGAAGTGGCCCAGGCGCTGAAGGTTTTCGCCGCGTCCTTGGCCTTGGAACTGGTCGGAATCGCCAGCGCCCAGGAATACAACCAGGCCGAGCCTTTGTCGGTGGTCTCATGCGGTGCGTAGGTGAAGCCGACGTGCTCGCTGACCTTGCTTTGGGTCTTGTCGGTAACGAAGGAGCCGGCGACGCTGGCATCGACCCAGATCGCGCACTTGCCGCTGTTGAACAGCGCCAGGTTTTCGTTGAAACCGTTGCTCGATGCGCCCGGCGGGCCCGATTTTTTCATGGTGTCAACGTAGAAGTTCAGCGCGTTTTTCCACTCGGGGCCGGTGAATTCCGGTTGCCACTTTTCATCAAACCAGCGCGCACCATAGGCATTGGCGACGGTGGTGATCAGCGCCATGTTCTCGCCCCAGCCGGCCTTGCCGCGCAAGCAGATGCCGTACTGTTCTTTATCCTTATTGGTGAGTTTGCTGGCGAATTCGCTTATCTGGGTCCAGGTCGGGTGCTCGGGCATGGTCAACCCGGCCTCCTTGAACAGATCGGTACGGTAATAGGTGATGGAGCTTTCGGCGTAGAAGGGCAAGGCATAGAGCGAGCCCTTGACCGACAGGCCTTCACGCACCGACGGGAACACGTCGTCGAGGGCGTAGCTGGCCGGCAGGTCCTTCATCGGCTCCAGCCAACCCTTGGCACCCCAGAGTGCGGCTTCGTACATGCCGATGGTCAGCACATCGAACTGTCCGCCTTGTGTGGCAATGTCAGTGGTCAGGCGCTGACGCAGGACGTTTTCTTCCAGCACCACCCAATTGAGCTTGATGTCCGGATGCTCGGCCTCGAAGGTTTTCGAGAGCTTTTGCATGCGGATCATGTCGCTGTTGTTGACGGTGGCGATGGTCAGGGTCTGGGCGCCAAGGCTGACGCTGCTGAGGGTCATGCAGGTGAGGGCAAGCAGAGCTTTTACAGAAGGTTGCATCGTGCACTCCTTTTCTGCACCCGGCGGGTCACAGAAGGACAGTTATTGTTTTTGTGTCTTCCTGCGGAGGGAAGAATGTGCACTGATTACAGCCTTCAATTGATGATGTGACAAATCATCCGTAGCACTTGAATCGATACTATTTTGCACTCTGCTCTGGAAAGACAGGATTTAGCACCTGGCGCCCTGTAGCAGCTGCCGAAGGCTGCGTTCGAGTGCGAAGCACTCGCTGGAGCAGAGTACGCGGTAATCCTGGCGCAATGGAGTCGCAGGTTTGGCGCCTGCTGCGCAGTCGAACGCAGCCTTCGGCAGCTGCTACAGGGGGCGGCGCTGTTACAAAGTCAGTGCTGATTTTGCTCAGTCAGCCGTTGCACGGCCAACCGCCGGTAATGCGACGGCGTCATGCCCTTGAGTTGCTGAAAACGCCGATTGAAATTGGAAATATTGTTGAAGCCCGATTCGAAACACACATCGGTCACCGGTTTGTCGCCATCGGCCAGCAGCTCGCAAGATTTGCTGATGCGCAGGCGATTGACGAATTCGATGAAGCAGCGTCCAGTGGCTTGCTTGAACACTCGACTGAAATAAGTCGGTTTCATGCCCAGGTGCTCGGCGACTTCTTCCAGCGGCAGCTCTCGAGCGTAATGCGCGAAGATGTAATCCACCGCCCGGTTAGTGCGATCGATATTGTGCTCGTCGGCCAATTGCGGCGTTGTGGCCCCGGACAGCAGTTGATAGTCGTCAGACGCCGCCAGCAACTCCAGCAGAATGAAAAAGTGCCCGAGGCGCGTCACGCCTTTGGTGTCGGCGATACGCTGCATCAAGGTCATGGCCTGGCGAATGGTGCGCTTGCAGCGAAACTCGATGCCGTACTGGGCGCGCTCCAACAACGGCGTCAACGTCTTGAGTTCGGCAAACACCAGGTGGCCGCTGTCGAACAGCTCATCCGTGAAGTTGACCAGCATGTCGCGCTTGGGCACCACTTCGTCTTCGGCCACCTGGCTGATCCAGTTGTGGGGCAGGTTGGGGCCGGTGAGGAACAGCGATTCCGGATAGAAGTTACCGATGTAGTCGCCGATGAACACTTTGCCGGAGCTGGCGACGATCAGGTGCAGCTCGTATTCCTTGTGAAAATGCCAGCGCACCAACGGGCAAGGAAAACCGTGCTGACGATAGATGATGGACAACCCATTATGGTCGTCCATCAGTTCGTAGGAGGGGTCTGTCACACGGGCTGTTCGAGTCATGTCAGGGCGCTTTTCTTGTTATCGCTATCGGATCATGCCTCTTTTGGCGCCTGCTGTACCAGCCTGACACGACTTTCGCCTAGGCCGGTTCATGCAACCTGTGTCCGTAAACCGCCTTCATGCTGGTGGCGCTCCAGCAGTAGCGGACGATATCCGACTCTTCAAAGAAATCGGTGCTGATGATGCTGCAACGGGTGACCCTGTCGCGGGTGGTATGGAACCAGTCGTTGATCTGGTTTTTCAAGTGCTGCGGGCCACCTATCAGCGAATAACAGGTTGCCGACAACGACCAGAGAAATGTCTCGTAAGGTGCCCCTGCAAGGGTGGTCTCGATATGCGATTGCAGATCGCTGATGTCGCTGAATACCTTACCGTTCCACTGGTGAGGTATTCGCGGCCAGAAATACTCACTGCTCAATCCGGGCTTCGCCTGTGCTGCCATGACAATGCGGCGCTGTGGACTGGCGCGTTTGAACTGTTCCACGGTATTGAATGCATCCGAAGAGGGGATCAAGCGCGAACCGAGGCGGCGCATCAGTAAATCATTGAGTTGTTGATAGTCGAAAGGCTTCGACGCGTCCCCTAACTGGTGGAAGTCCAGGACGATGAACTCATCCGGGTTTCGATCGAGGAATGTCGTCACCGCGTCGATCAGCTCATCAAGGACTCGGTGGGACTGATAACCGTTGTGATGGAAGTAGAACACCGGTTCCACCGGGCCGGCGGTACAGCCGAGCCGGATATCGAACGCCCGTGCGCCGTTGGCCAGTTGCCAGGCAAATGAATCGTTCTGGCATGTTGTCCAGTTGCCGACCACCACCTCGTAGTTGGGTGCTTGTTTGTCCATGCCGGCGTTGTGCGTGCCGGGCCAGACGATATCGGTCAGCTTCAACCGGCCGATATCCAGTACGTTGCTCATCCATTTCTGTTTGTCGAGTGTGGTTGCTGTATTGCGGGTCATGACAATTCCTTGTCGTTGATTCGCCCCAACCGTGGGGCGAAGAAGTTCATGTGTCGGATGTGGCTGGGGGCCACATCCGTATTACTCGCCTGAGACAAAAGGCTTTCATGACCCAGCATAGAAGTGCATGGCAGTATTGCCAGCCATGGAAATACTTGCACAAAAATAGCCATTTGATGGCGCGATGACTAGTTGGCTGCTTTTTTCAGATTTGCAGTTCGGCAATAAGAAACAACATTGGTCTCTTCAATGAAGTCGACGTTGATAATGTTGCACTTTGTCGCCCAGTCGCTTTTTGTCGGGTCGAACCAGGCATTAAGCTCATCATGAATATCAACGGGGCCGCCGAGAGCACTGTAGCTGGTCGCAGAAAGCGACCACGGTGCCCATGTGCCCGGCGGGTTTTTTAGTACATTAATAATATGCTTTTCCAAATCAGCGGTACTGGTTATACCGCTGCCAGACCATTTGTGGTCGATCTGCTCGAGAAATACGTTTTTATCAAGTGCCTTGTGCCATGGGGCCGCGACCAAAATTCTTTGTACAGAACTGATTTGTTTGAGTTGACGGAGGCTCAGAGACCGGTTTTTGGTGGGGATTATGCGATCGCCAAGAAAATGCATCATCATGCTGTTGAAGTAAGCGAAATCAAACTGATCCCCCTTTAGTTCATGAAAATCCAGGATGATGAATTCATTGGGGTTCTCCTGAAGAAATTTTTCCACGTCGGTTACAAGGTGCCCCAAGGTACGACCATTGCGATAACCGTTGTGATGAATGCAGAATTTCCCGAGCCCCGGCGCCTTGGCGTCGTACATTAAACGGATATCGAGCGCACGAGAACCGTGACTCAGTTGGGCATAAAACGATTCGTGCTGACAGGCAAGCCAGTGGGCGCCTGGAATCAGCGGCCAGGAGGCTTTCCAGTCGCTGCCCGCGTTATGGGTGCCTGGCAGCGTCAATTCGCAGAGCGACAATGTATCAATTGCCGGAGTAGCGGCCATCCAGTTATTAGGTGTGTAATTATTCTGAACAAAGTTGTCCATTTAATGCATCCTTGCATTGATTTATTAGGGGTGGGTAGTTGCGCCGAACTTGGCTAATCAAGTTAAAGTTCGGCGGGGTATTTATAGAGAGGGTATTAAGCTTGGTCAATAACAGTGATAATGCAAAATGTTTGTTATTGGAGTAAGTGCTATAACGGATTTCGATTCTTTGCCTCAATCCATTGCGCCATGTATTGCGTACTTTTGTGATGGTGATGGCGCAACATGCTGCCCGTAAAATTATCGCTTCTAAGTTGCGCCAAATGTCGTTGGCAGTACAACAACTTTTCGATCAATGCCGGGCCGTGTTCTGACTGTCGATAACGATCAGCCAGCAATCTCTGACCCAGGGATTGGGTGTGCGTCCAAAGTGCTTCATCCTTGTAGAGCTGAACCGCGCAATCGGCGAATTCCTGTGCTGTGCGGGTCACGGCACCGGGCCAAAGGTGTTCGCCGTGCATCGCTTCGGCGCCGATTGGCGTTGTGATCGAGGGCGTTCCACATAACATGGCGTCGACAATCTTGCCTTTGATGCCGGCACCGAAGCGTAGCGGCGCCAGGCATATCCGCGCGTTAGACATGACTTCTAACGCATCTTCCGCCCAGTTCATTACATGAAAACCCTGGCTGGCGTTGTGCAGGGCAGTCGCCTTGGGCGGTGTGTAAGCGCCGTATATGTGCAACTGAGCGCTGGGCAGTTGTTTGCGGATCAGCGGCCAGATCGCGGTTTTCATCCAGAGCACCGCGTCCCAGTTAGGCGCATGGCGGAAGTTGCCGATGCTGAGAAAGTGCGCCCGCTCTTCAAAAGAGGTTGGCGGCACGTTCGGTAGTTCAACCATCAGCGGACACCAGTGCAGCAAGTTGCGCGGCAGCTTGAATTGCTCGACCAGCAACTCGATTTCCACTTCAGAAATCATCAGATTCAAGTCGCAACGATAAATCGCTGCGATCTCCCGCTTGGCCAGATCGGTCTCGGCCATGAGTTCGAACTCTTCACGCAACGCCGGCGCGAACAATTCATCGAAATCATTGCCGTCGTCACTGGCCTTCAAGCGCTCCTTGAGGCGTTGATGGCGGGCATCTCGCAGGCTTTGCAAGTCCGAGGTCTCAAGCACGCGCACAGCAGCGGGGCAGTGTTTTTCAACGCGCCAGCCGAACTGTTCTTCCATCATGAACCGATCGAACAGAACAATATCGGGGGCCAGTTCGCTGATGAACGTGTCGAAACTGCTGTTGTTCAATTCGATCGGGACTTCGCGAATGCCCAAGACCGTCAGGTCTGCCCGGTGTTCACCCGTGCCGGCCGGGCTACTGAACGTAATGTCCCAGCCCTGCTGCAAAAAAGTCTCGAGAATTTGCATCATGTGCCCGCCGGCCGCAGAAGAGCGGGGCTCGGGCCAGACGTAACCAATGACCAGGACTTTGGTTGCGTTGGACTGAGTCATGAACGGACATTCCTTGATGCGGGCAGAGGGCAGGGGATAAAAGCGGGGCGCAATTAAAGCACAGTCGATGGTAAATGCTGAGGCCGCTCCAACGGATATTAGGCGAGCATTCCTTTGACCTTGTCCCGCAACTGATCAATCGAAAACGGCTTGCCGATCACCTGCATGCCAGCAGGTACGTCGATGCTTTCGGCATAACCACTGGCGAACAAAATGGGCAATTCAGGGCGCAGCATCCGGGCCTGGGTAGCCAGTTCACGCCCATCCATCACCGGCAAACCGACATCGGTCATCATCAAGTCGATGTACTGGTCTTCATCGTTGAGGAATTCCAGCGCCTGTTCGCTGCCATCGGCCTCGAGCACCTTGAACTCCAGTTCCTCCAGCACATCGACAATCAGCATGCGGACAATGGCGTCGTCTTCGACTACAAGGATGATGGACGCGTTGGCGGACATAGTGGGGTTCTCAGAGGTTGAATTCGTGGTTGTCGGTCGATCGAAATCGCCGGGCTCTTGCTTGAGTAAGTGACGGAACCCGACAAGTTCCCACGCGGTAGAAAAGAGAATAGCCGCACACGTGCTGGCAAGGATAACCGCTCCTTTGCACTGGAGCAGTGGAATGTAGGACTTTGCGCGAAAAGGTGTCAGAAAATTGGATCAATACGCCGCTTTTGGGGCAAACTCCTTGGTTTTCAACAGTTCGACGAGGTTTCCCCCATGACATCCGCGTCTTCGGTTGATGAGCAACGATTTCGTAAACTCCTGAGCCGCAACGTCAGCCTGCCGTTGGGTGTCGGCGTGCTCAGCGCGGTGTTCTTTGTCTCGCTGATCACTTACCTGCTGTCGATGATCCAGTGGGTCGAGCACACCGACCGGGTGATCAATAACGCCAATGAAGCGGTCAAGCTGACCGTCGATCTGGAAACCGGTATGCGCGGCTTTCTGCTCAGTGGCGACGAGCACTTCCTTGAACCCTACGAAACGGCCAAGCCGCGAATCACTGTCGCCCTCAATACCTTGCTCGAACTGACCGCGGACAACCCGGTGCAGACCGACCGCCTGCACCGGCTCCAGGCCTTGCAGGATGAGTGGACCACTTACGCGCAGACAATGATCGAATTGCAGCGATCCAGCGGCGATTACCGCAGCGCGGTCAAGGCCGGGCGCGGCAAGCGGTTGACCGATGAGATCCGCAAGCAATACGAAGACGTGATCGACATGGAGCAGCAGTTGCGCACCACGCGTAACGAGGAAGTGCGCCACACCACCCTCTGGAGCATCAGCCTTTATCTGTTGTTCATCGTCGGGATCAGCGCATTGCTGGCCTACGTTGGCCGTCGGGATTTGCTCAACCTTTCGCAAAGCTACAGCGCCAACCTCGCCGCACAACAGGCCAGTGCTCATCGCCTGGAGCAGCAAGCCTGGCTGCGCAATGGCCAGACCGAACTGGCCGAGCAAGTGCTGGGGCAACTGTCGCTGAATCTGCTGGGTCGCAACATTTTGCAATTCTGTGCGCAGTACCTGGGCAGCGCCGTAGCGGCCATTTATATCCGTGAAGAACACGGCGGTCTCAAGCGCGTCGCGTCTTACGGTTTCTCCCGTGAGCAGGAAGCGCGCGAACAGCAGATTTACAGCGATGAAGGCATTGTCGGCCAGGTAGCGAGCCAGGCTCGCTTGATTCGTCTCGATGAGGTACCGAGCGATTACTTCAAGGTCAGCTCCGGCCTGGGCGAAGGTCTGCCGCACAGCGTGCTGGTCGTGCCGACCAGTGACGACGATCGGGTCAACGGTGTGATCGAACTGGGCTTCCTGCGCCCGCTGACGGACCGTGATGTCGAATTGCTTGAACTGATTGCCGGCAACATCGGCACGTCCATCGAGGCTGCTCGCTATCGCCAGCGCTTACAGGAGGTGCTGGCCGAAACCCAGCAGCTCAATGAAGAACTGCAGGTTCAGCAGGAAGAACTCAAGACCGCCAACGAAGAACTGGAAGAGCAGTCGCGGATTCTCAAGGAGTCCCAGGCGCATCTGGAGACCCAGCAGGTCGAGCTTGAACAAACCAATGAGCAACTCGCCGAGCAGGCGCAGATCCTGGCCGACCAGCGCGACGCCATGGACCTGAAGAACACCGAGCTCAATCAGGCCCGGATCCTGCTCGAAGAACGCGCCGAAGAGTTGCAGCGCTCGAGCAAGTACAAGTCTGAGTTCCTCGCCAACATGTCCCACGAGTTGCGCACGCCGCTGAACAGCTCGTTGATCCTGGCCAAGTTGCTGGCGGAAAACCCTCAGGAAAACCTCAACGCCGAACAGGTCAAGTTTGCCGAGTCGATCTATTCCGCCGGCAATGATTTGCTCAACTTGATCAACGATATTCTCGACATTTCCAAGGTCGAGGCCGGCAAGCTTGAGATGCGACCGGAGAACACCAGTGTCGCGCGTCTGGTGGATGGCTTGCGAGGGATGTTCCAGCCCTTGGCGACCGACAAGAAACTGGATTTCCAGGTCGAGGTGCAGGCCGGTGCGCCGATGATGATCTTCACCGACCGCCAGCGTCTGGAGCAGGTCATCAAGAACCTGCTGTCCAACGCGGTGAAATTCACCGAAAGAGGCACGGTCAGCCTGACAGTCGCCAGCCAGCCAGGCGACGGTATCGCCTTTATCATTCGCGATTCGGGGATTGGCATTGCCGCGGATCAGCAGGAAAGCATTTTCGAAGCCTTCCGCCAGGCCGATGGCACCACCAATCGCCGTTACGGCGGCACTGGCCTGGGCTTGTCGATTTCCCGTGACCTGGCCGCCTTGCTCGGCGGTTCCATCAGTGTCACCAGCGAGCCGGGGCAGGGCAGTGTGTTCACCCTGGTTTTGCCGCAGCAATACGTTGAACCGGGCGAAGAGCCTGTCGAGCCGATGAGAGCCACGCCGGTTGCCATTGCACCGAGAGTGACGACTGCCGCGCTGGTGCCGCTGATTGCTGAAGTCGAAATCCCGCGTTTCGACGACGATCGCACCAAGGCGCCATTCGCCACTCGTTGCATTCTGGTGGTGGAAGACGAGCCGAACTTTGCCAATATCCTTTACGACCTGGCGCATGAGCTGGGTTATCAGTGCCTGGTGGCGCACGGCGCGGATGAGGGTTACGAGCTGGCCAAAGAGTTCATCCCGGACGCCATTTTACTGGACATGCGCTTGCCGGATCATTCCGGGTTGACCGTGTTGCAACGCCTGAAGGAACACGCTGAAACCCGGCACATTCCGGTGCATGTGATTTCGGTGGAAGACCGGGTCGAAGCCGCGATGCACATGGGCGCCATTGGTTACGCGGTCAAGCCGACCACCCGCGAAGAACTCAAGGACGTGTTTGCCCGCCTTGAAGCCAAGCTGACCCAGAAGGTCAAACGCGTCCTGCTGGTCGAAGACGATGATGTACAGCGCGACAGCATTGCCCGACTGATCGGCGACGATGACATCGAGATCACTGCCGTTGGCCTGGCGCAGGATGCGCTGGACCTGCTGCGCACGACGATTTTCGACTGCATGATCATCGACCTTAAGCTGCCGGACATGCTCGGCAACGACCTGCTCAAGCGCATGTCCACGGAAGATATCTGCTCGTTCCCGCCCGTGATCGTCTACACCGGGCGTAACCTGACACGGGACGAAGAGGCCGAGCTGCGCAAGTATTCGCGCTCGATCATCATCAAGGGCGCGCGCTCGCCCGAGCGTTTGCTGGATGAGGTCACACTCTTCCTGCACAAAGTCGAATCCAGGTTGTCCCATGAACGCCAGAGGATGCTCAAGACCGCGCGCAGCCGCGACAGGGTTTTCGAGGGTCGCAAGGTGCTGCTGGTGGACGACGATGTACGCAACATCTTCGCCCTCACCAGTGCTCTGGAGCAGAAGGGTGCAGTCGTGGTCATCGGCCGAAACGGCCGTGAAGCGATTGAAAGACTGAATGAAGTCGAGGACATCGATCTGGTGTTGATGGACGTGATGATGCCGGAGATGGATGGTTTCGAAGCCACCACCTTGATCCGCAAGGACCCGCGCTGGCGCAAGCTGCCGATCATTGCGGTGACGGCCAAGGCCATGAAGGACGATCAGGAGCGCTGCTTGCAAGCGGGCTCCAATGATTACCTGGCCAAGCCCATCGACCTGGATCGCCTGTTCTCGCTGATTCGCGTGTGGTTACCGAAGATGGAACGCATTTAGTGGAACGCTTCTAGTGGAGAAGAACACCGAAATCGAATTGCGCTTGTTGATCGAGGCGATCTACCTCAAATACAGCTATGACTTTCGCGATTATTCCGGCGCTTCGATCAAGCGCCGGGTCAATCACGCGTTGAGCCAGTTCGAGTGCTCGACCATTTCAGCGTTGCAGGAAAAGGTCCTGCACGACCCGACGGCGTTCATGCAGTTGCTGCAACTGCTGACGATCCCGGTCAGCGAAATGTTCCGCGACCCTTCGCATTTTCTGGCGATCCGTCAGGAAGTGGTACCGCTGCTCAAGACCTACCCCTCGATCAAGATCTGGATCGCCGGTTGCAGCACGGGGGAAGAGGTCTATTCGATGGCCATTGTGCTGCGCGAAGAAGGCTTGCTCGATCGCACCATCATCTACGCCACCGACATCAATCCGCGCTCGCTGGATAAAGCCAAGCAAGGGATTTTCTCCATGGAGAATGTCCGCGCCTACACTCATAACTACCAGCAGGCAGGTGGCCAGTGCTCGTTCGCCGACTACTACACGGCGGCTTACGGTTACGCCATTTTTGACAAGACGCTGTGTGAGAACGTGACCTTCGCCGATCACAGTCTGGCGACCGACAGTGTCTTTTCAGAAACTCAATTAATTTCGTGTCGTAATGTTTTGATTTATTTCAACAAAAAGCTTCAGGATCGTGCTTTCGGTTTGTTCCATGAATCCCTTTGCCATCGAGGATTTTTGGTGCTGGGCAGTAAGGAAACCCTGGATTTTTCGGCCTACGGCAACCAGTTCGAACCGTTGGTCAAACAAGAACGGATTTACCGCAAATCATGAACAGTGCAGCGGATTTGCCTTCTATAGAGGCTATCGTGATTGGCGCCTCGGCCGGCGGTGTGGAGGCGTTGCTGAACATCCTCAGTCCACTGCGAGAAGGCTTCAAGCTGCCGATCATCGTGGTGTTGCACCTCCCGGACGAACGTCACAGCCAACTGGCCGAGGTGTTCGCACGGCGAGTAGCCATGCCTGTACTGGAAGCCCGCGACAAGACGCGGGTCGAAGCGGGAACGGTATATTTTGCGACACCGGGTTATCACTTGTCGGTGGAGCAGGACCGCAGTTTTTCCTTGAGCCTGGAAGCCCGCGTGCATTATTCGCGACCGGCCATTGATTACCTGTTCGAGTCGTCTGCCGATGCCTACGGTTGCGCCCTGGCCGCGGTGTTGTTGACCGGCGCCAACCGCGATGGCGCCCGCGGCCTGGCCCAGGTCAAACGCTGTGGCGGCATGACCATCGTCCAGGACCCGGACGAAGCCCTGGTCGCGACCATGCCTCAGGCTGCGCTTGATCTACACCAGCCGGACCACATTCTCCCTATACGCGGCATCGGCCGTCTGCTTGTCGAGCTGGAACGAATCGCATGCTAAGTACTATCCAGGCCAAACTGCTGATCGTCGACGATCTCCCGGAGAACTTGTTGGCGCTCGAAGCGTTGATCAGGCGCGAAGACCGTATCGTTTATAAAGCCTTGTCCGCCGACGAAGCCTTGTCGCTGTTGCTGCAACACGAGTTCGCCATGGCCATTCTCGACGTGCAGATGCCCGGCATGAACGGCTTCGAACTGGCCGAGCTGATGCGCGGCACGGAAAAGACCAAGAACATCCCGATCGTGTTCGTCAGTGCCGCCGGTCGTGAGCTGAACTACGCGTTCAAGGGCTATGAAAGCGGCGCCGTGGACTTCCTCTACAAGCCGCTGGATATCCATGCGGTCAAGAGCAAGGTCAACGTGTTCGTCGAACTGTTTCGCCAAAGCAAGGCGATGAAACAGCAGGTCGAAGAGCTGGAGCAAAGCCGCCGTGAGCAGGAAGCGCTGCTCAAGCAGTTACAGAGTACCCAGCGGGAACTGGAGCAAGCGGTGCGCATGCGCGATGACTTCATGTCCATCGTTGCCCACGAAGTCCGCACGCCGCTCAATGGCCTGATCCTCGAAACCCAGTTGCGCAAGATGCACCTGGCCCGGGACAACGCTGCGGCGTTCACCCTGGACAAAATGCACGCGATGGTCGATCGCGACGAGCGGCAGATCAAAAGCCTGATCCGCTTGATCGAAGACATGCTCGATGTGTCGCGAATTCGCACCGGCAAGTTGTCGATCCGATCGACGCGCTTCGATCTGTCGGCGCTGGTTCGCGGCTTATTGCAGAACTTTGCACCGCAGATCGATGCTGCCGAATCCTCGGTCACCCTGGAGGCCGAGCAACCGGTGGTGGGCAGCTGGGACGAATTTCGTGTTGAACAGGTGATTTCCAACCTGCTGACCAATGC
Source organism: Pseudomonas sp. LB3P25 (assembly GCF_054897985.1). Lineage (NCBI taxonomy): Bacteria > Pseudomonadati > Pseudomonadota > Gammaproteobacteria > Pseudomonadales > Pseudomonadaceae > Pseudomonas > Pseudomonas sp. LB3P25. The sequence continues at coordinate 3,489,123 of NZ_CM142711.1, forward strand.
TTTGCGCTACGGCGCCAAGAGTCCGATCACCGTTAAGGTGTACAGTGAGAGCGGTCAGGCTCGGGTGGAAGTGCGCGATCTTGGGATCGGTATCAGCGAAGAGAACCAGAAGCGTATTTTCCAGCAATTCGAACGTGTCACGGCCAAACACGCTGTCGCGGGGTTGGGCCTGGGGTTGTTTATTTCGGAACAGATTGTGGCCGCCCATGGCGGTTCCATTACCGTCGAAAGCCGGATTGGCGAAGGCGCCTTGTTTCGCGTTTGTCTGCCGCTGTAGGAAAACAGCCAGATAAACGCAACCTCTGATCGACCCCACGGTCGTATCAGCAGCTATTGACCGAACAAAGGCTTCCCATGAGTGAAGATGCACAAGACGTCGTATTGATCGTCGAAGATGACCCCTCGATTTTGATGGTGCTGTCGGCCTATCTGTCGGGTGAGGGCTACCGGGTATTGCAGGCCGAAAACGGCGAGCAGGCCTTCGAAATTCTGTCGAGCAAACCGCACCTGGACATGATGATCACCGATTTCCGCCTGCCGGGCGGAATCTCTGGCGTGCAGATTGCCGAACCTGCCGTGAAGCTGCGACCGGAGCTCAAGGTCATTTTCATCAGCGGTTATCCGCAGGAAATTCGCGAGACGGACAGCCCGATCACCCGTAAAGCACCGATTCTGGCCAAGCCGTTTGATCTGGATGTACTGCAAGAGCTTATGCAGGAAATGCTTTCCTGAAGCTGCGCGTTGGCGTGAGCCGACGCGCATTGGGTCACCGCGCTTGTGCTAGCGCTTCACCTGATCCGCATCGTTATAGATAAACTGCGGGTTGGCCGACGCCTGGGTCGGCAAAATGATTTTTATGATCGGCTTCACGCCCCCGCCGGTCGTGTTGTAGAAGTCTGTCTGATCGTGTTGCGCACCCGCCAATCCCCCGTCGAGATAGAAGAACGCCTCGATGGGCAGCTCTTGGGGAATGTTTTGCGGCCAGGTGGCCATGACCAATTCTATGTAGTCATGTGCGCCAGCAAAGAAGTTTTCCAGTTGGTGGGCTCGAATAGTCTGGTAGAACGAATCTGCGCCCAGATTGTTCATCGAGTCGCGAACATCGAAGCTGCAAAGGTTCCAGGCGTTTGCCCTGCGATTGGCGATCCATTGTTCGGCGGTCGTCACACCGATGGTCTGGCAGCGACGGCTGCGGTCGGGTGAATAGGGATGAGCCCCACAACCGGGTTTCTCTCTCAATGTGGTCGCTCCATCGAGGGGGTAGGCGCAAAGCACTTCAATCTGCCGCGTACCGGTCGGCCTGGCCAAGACTGGATAAAAGATAAAACCGTTCTTTTGCCCAAACACCAACCCGGTGAATTTGGCGTCTTTACTCAAATACGAAAAAGATATTCCGCCACTACTTTGCGAGTGTGGGCTGGGGTTCCAGCTCTTGTAAGCGTTCGACGGCACTGTTGACCTCAAGATTACGCCCCGACAGAGAAAGGCAGGCATCGAGGGTTTACCGCAATCCTGGCGAATGTCGTTGTAACGACTGGTCAGGTTGGCTGCGATCGCTGCACCGGCCGTTGCTGCGGATGAATACGTTTCTGCGCCGGAACCCGATTCCAGGGTTCCCATGGGGGCCCGTTCGACTGGCGGTGCTGGTTCTTGTTGTTCGTGGACCTGGCAGCCCGCGAGGGCAACCGTCAGTACAAGTGCGATTATCTTCTTCATGAGGGTTCATCCCTTGAGTATTGACCTGCCCGTGGCAGGCGAGCGCAGAGTCGCCTTCGAGCAGGTACGCTGCGTACTTCAGGGGGGATTGAACCCGGAAAAAAATACCGGGAATAGCTGTCAGAGTTGACAGGTGACAGGCTTCAAAACGAGGCCTAGTCTTGGCTGTTGTGTGGTGACGCGCAATGAAGCAGGGCTTGTGCTGATTACTGCCGGATCATCTCCCGCACCTTCGCCGTCAGCAGATCAAAGGTGAACGGCTTGGTGATCATCTGCATGCCAGGATCAAGGAAGCCGCCGCGCACCGCCGCGTGTTCGGCGTAGCCGGTGATGAACAACACCTTCAGATCAGGCCGGTATTGCCGGCCGATTTCCGCCAGTTGCCGGCCATTCATGCCGGGCAATCCAACGTCGCTGATCAACAGATCGATACGCTGCCCGGAATCGAGAATCGGCACAGCGCCGTCGGCATCGGCCGCCTCGACGAAGGCATAGCCCAGATCACTCAACACCGTACTGACCAACACCCGTACCGCCGGATCGTCCTCGACGATCAGCACCGTTTCGCCATTCTGTGCGAACGGCGCGTGCTGGACGTCCACCGGGCTGTCCTGAGGCAAGTCACCGTCGAAACGTGGCAGAAACAGACTCACCGTGGTGCCTTCACCTACTTCACTGTGAATGGCGACGTGGCCGCGTGATTGTTTGCTGAAACCATAAATCATCGACAGTCCAAGGCCTGTGCCCTGGCCGATTGGCTTGGTGGTAAAGAAAGGATCAAAGGCCCGGTTGATGGTGCTTTGCGGCATGCCACACCCAGTGTCGGTGACACTCAGCACCACGTAATCACCCGGTTGAAGGTTGCTCTGAGCCTCGGTGAAGCCAATGTCCAGATGCTGATTGCTGGTTTTCACCACCAGTTTGCCGCCATCGGGCATAGCATCCCGCGCATTGATTACCAGATTGAGCAGGGCGCTTTCCAATTGGTTGGGATCGGCTTCGGCCACCCAGAGTTGCTCGTTCAGTTGCATGTCCAGCTGAATGGTTTCGTTGATGCTGCGCTGAAGCAATTCGCCCATGGAGACCACCAGGGTGTTCATCTCCACGGGTTTGGAGTCCAGAGATTGACGCCGGGAAAACGCCAGCAGGCGGTGGGTCAGGCCTGCGGCGCGGTTGGCTGAGGTCACGCCCAGGTCGATCAGACTGTCCAGATCGTCGGTGCGCCCACGGGCCAGACGTCGGCGCAGCAGCTCCAGGCTGCCGATGATGCCGGTCAGCATGTTGTTGAAGTCGTGGGCAATACCGCCGGTGAGCTGGCCGACCGCTTCCATCTTCTGCGATTGGCGCAGGGCTTCTTCATTGTGTCGCAGCTGGGCGGTGCGTTCCTCGACCTGCTGTTCGAGGGTTTCGAGGGTGTTTTGCAACCGCAGTTCGCTTTGACTCAGATCGATCAGCCGGTCCCTGGCTTCGTACTGTCGTCGACGTCCGCGCAACGCGGTGGTCACCAGGCTGATCAACGTGACCGGGTGAAAAGGACGCTCAAGAAAGGTCACGTTCCCCAGCTGTGGCCCGTAGCGCGACGCCGGGTTTTGTTCCGGGCCGCCATGGTAGGTCATCAATACAATCGGAAGGTCCGACCAGGCCGGTTGTTGCTCGATCAGACCGAGCAGCGGTTCAAGATCACCGCCCAACAAGGCCTCGGAAGAGATCAGCAGCAATCCTGCCCCTTGCTCCAGCTCCCTGCACAACGCCACCAGGTCCCGAGTAATCACCCCGTCGTAACCCGCTTCGTTGAGCATCATCAGCGCAATCTGGCTGTCGCGACCCAGCGGCGCGAGAATGATCGCGCGCTCGGACATCGCTTCCTGGGCAGTCACGGGGTTTGTTCCTCAAGCAAAGGTTTGCTGGCACCCAGATAGGTCGGGACACCGCGCAATACACCCTGAAATGCATCCAGCGGTTCCCCAATGGTCATGCCCTGAGCGTTGATGCGGTATTCACGAATAGTCGATTCATGGCTACCCGTGCGTTTCTTGATGATCGAGATCGCCCGGCGAACCTTGCCCAATGCCTCGAAGTAGCGCAGCAGGATGACCGTATCGGCCAGATAGGTGATGTCGACGGGGGCTTGCATGTCACCGACCAGTCCGTGCTGGGCGACGGTCATGAAGGTCGCGGCGCCCTGGCGATTGAGGTACAGCAGCAACTCGTGCATGTGAAATACCAAGGCGTTTTCTTCAGGCATCGCCGCTTGATAGCCGTTGATGCTGTCGATCACCACGGTCTTGATATTGCCCTCATCGACACAGCGACGAACCCGGTAGGAAAACTCTCCGGGGGACAACTCGGCCGCGTCCACTTGCTCGATCAGCAGGTTGCCGGTGTCTTGCAGCGCCTGGAGGTCGATGCCGATGTTCTTCATGCGCTCGAACAGCAACCCGAGCTCTTCATCGAAAATGAACAGCGCAGCTTTTTCGCCACGGGCCACGGAGGCAGCGGCGAAGATCATCGAGATCAGCGATTTGCCAGTACCGGCCGGGCCGAGGATCAATGTGCTGGAACCGGTCTCGATACCGCCGCCGAGCAGAGCGTCCATTGCCTTGATGCCGCTGGATAACTGCTGACGGATATAGCGACCGCGGTGCTCGGCGGCCACCAGACGCGGAAACACATGCACGCCGTCGCCCATGATGGTGAAGTCGTGAAACCCGCCACGGTACTTGTGGCCACGGTACTTCACCACACGGATCCGCCGACGCTCGGCGCCATAATTGGGTGTCAGTTCCTCAAGGCGAATGACGCCGTGGGCCAGACTGTGTACGGTTTTATCGAGGGATTCGGTGGTCAGGTCGTCCAGCAACACCACCGTGGCGTCATAGCGCACGAAGTAGTGTTTGATCGCGAGGATCTGGCGACGGTAGCGCAGCGAGCTTTGGGCCAGCAGACGGATCTCGGACAGACTGTCGAGCACCACGCGGGTTGGCTTGACCCGTTCGACCACTTCGAAAATCTGCTTGGTGGCTTCGCCCAGTTCAAGGTCCGAGGAATACAACAAGCTCTGCTGATACTCGGCATTGAGCAGGCTTTCCGGGGGCGTCAGCTCGAAGATATGGATGTTCTCATCGAGCTCCCAACCGTGGGACAATGCACCCTGTCGCAGCTCCCGCTCGGTTTCCGACAACGTGATGTACAACGAGCGCTCGCCGGCTCGGGCGCCGGCCAACAGAAAATGCAAAGCGACGGTGGTTTTGCCGGTTCCGGGTTCACCCTCCAGTAAAAACACATGGCCGCGGGACAGTCCACCGGCCAGGATGTCGTCCAGACCTTCGATGCCGGTGGCGGCTTTTGCACTGATCGACTCGTTTGATGTAGACAAAAAATGCCCTCTCATGACTAGGGGAAACGAGGCAGCAGGCCGTAAGTGCCTGAATGGACTGCCTGTTCTCTTGACCCTTGGCCGAGACGACGAGTTCAACGAAATTTTTGCAGTTGTTAAAGCCCTTGCTGCAAGGCAGGGTCGTCGGGATTGAGTTGTTCAAGTTGCGCCAACAGAATCTGCACGTTCTGCAGCTGTCCGCTTTCTTTCCAGTAGTTGATCAACAATACCCGGGCCTTGCGGTCGGCCGGGTGGCGCTGGACGATCTCCTGCAACTGTTTCTGCGCCGCTTCCAGCTCCTGTTCAGCGTGAAGCGTGGTGGCCAGGTCGTAGCGGTAATCCTTGTTGTCCGGCTCCAGCTCCACGGCTTTTGAAAGGCCGAGCAGGGCGAATTCACTTTGCCCGTGATGCAGCAGCCAGAGCCCCAAGGCATGTTGCAGGTAGGCCGAGTCGGGCTGAGCTTTTAACTGCTTGGCCAACAGTTGCCGGGCAGCATCGTTTTGGCCCTGTCGATCCAGCACTTCGATTTGCATCACTAGCGCCGGCAGGTTGCCGGGCGCAAGACGCAAGGTGTTCTCCAGTGCCTGTTGCGCCTGTTTCAATTCTGCGTTGTGCAGATGCAGCCGAGCCAGTTGATATTGGTTGTCGGCGCTTTCCGGCTGACTCTTCAGGTCCTGTTCCCAGGCATCAATGGCTTGCTCCAGCGGCCCGAAGTACAAACCGAGATCGTCCGGCGATAGCCCCAGCAAGGCGTTCACGGCGGCATAGCGCACGCGCTGTTCGCTGTCATCGAGCAGCGGGCCCAGCAGCAGACTGCGCTGACCGCTGGGCACCAGACCGCTGATGCTTTTGATCGCTGCAATGCGCACGTCTGGCGACTCATGCTGCAAGTCCGCATCCGCCAGTTTCAGGGCCACGGAGCTGGGGTAGTTGGGCAGTTCGGCATGCAACCAGACACGGCGTTTGGCCGATATATCAGGGCGGCCCAATTGCTGGTAGAGGACCCGTGCTGCGCCCGGTTGGCCTGCGCGCGCCTGGTTCAGCGCCTCGGTGTAGCCACGTTTGATCGCCTCCGGCACTGCGGGGGTTGTGCTGCGCAGGAAAAACCAGGCAAGGCCGATGGCAAACAGGACGCAGAGGCTGATGAGCAGGTAGCGGCGGGACTGGGGCATGCAGGAATCCGGGAGCTGGCAAGCTGTTGCAAAGGTGCCAGCTTCGGTCAGGCAGGGCTGTGAGTCAAACCCAGACTCAGTTCAATGCGTTAGTCAGTCGATTCAAGGCAGTCTGGCCTATCAATGATTTTGCCTACAGGTTGCGTCGACATTGAAACCCGTCGAGGCGCCGTAGCAGTGACTACGCTTGCTGGAGATGACTCGATGAGCGTTCCCATGCAACCGCTGCTTCAGTACTTCAAAGCGATACTCAACCCCGGGCCCGGAGTGGCGTTGTTCGCCCTGCGGACCATCGCGGCCGGGCTGCTGACGTTGTATCTGGCCTTCCTGTTCGACCTTGAGCAACCCAAGTGGTCGATCATGGCGGTGGTCATCGTCAGCCAGCCATTGGGCGGCATGGCCCTGGCCCGAAGTTTCGGCCAGGTCATCGGCACCACGCTCGGGGCGGTCGTGGCGGTGTTGATCATGGCGATCTTTCCCCAGGCGCCCCTGCCATTCATCCTCACCCTGGCCTTGTGGCTGGCGCTGTGTACCGCCGGCGGCACCTTGTTGCGCTACACCAGTTCTCAGGCGTTCGTGTTGAGTGGCTACACGGCGGTGGTGGTGGCACTGCTGGCAATACCCGATCAAGACGGCACGTTCCTGCTGGCCGTCACTCGTGTGACCGAGACGCTATTGGCGGTTGCTTGCGTGTGCGTGGTCAGCCTGCTCACCGCGCGGCCGGAAGCAGTAGCCCGGGATTACTTCGCCAAGATCGATCAGGTCATCAAGCTGCTTGCGACCCACGCTGCGGCCGTGATCCGCACTGAAGAAAGCGAGGCCGATTTCCAACGGCGGCAAATGCAGCTGCTTGGCGCAATCAGCGCTCTGGAGGGTGTCCGTCGGCATCTGTATTACGATGCCCCACGTTTGCGCAGCGCCAATGGGCTGGTGCAGTTACTGGGTAATCAGCTGGTGTTGTTGACGTCGCGGCTGACGGCTTTGCGTCACCAGCGGGAGCTGCTTTCCGAGCGCTGGAAAGGCGCGTTGCCGCAGGAGATACAGCGTTTGCGCGCCGAAGAACTGGTCTTTCTCGATGAGCTGGCCCAGCAGGGGCGCTCATTGTCGACCAAGGCCCGGCAGCGTTTCTCGGCACTTCAACAGCGTTTCGATGACCAGGCCTACAAGGCTGAACAACTCACCGAGACGATGCCAGCCACGCTGCGCTCACTGGCCTGGGCACTGCGCTGGGAGCAGGCACGGATGCTGGAGCAGCTCAGCCGGATTCTCGAACTGAGCGACGCGATCCAGGATGGGCGTGCGGCCAGTAGCATGTTTCGCGGCCAGGACAACCCCTTGCATCTGGACTTCACCCTGGCGGCAATGAACGCGATCCGCGCATTTGCCGCGTTGCTGGTGGCCGGCCTGATCTGGATCGAGACCGGTTGGGACGGGGCGCGGGGCGGGATGATCGTGGCGGGAATTCTCTGTTCGCTGATGGCGACGTTTCCACGGCCGTTGCTGGCCAGCCAAAGCTTTGCCAGGGGGCTGGGGCTGGCCTTGGTGGTATCGGCGCTGTATCTGTTCCTGCTGATACCGATGATCAGTGACTTCGAGTTACTCGCCGTGTTGTTAACCCCATTGCTGTATGCCGTCGCGGTGGGGTTGTCCAGTCCGCCAACCACGGGCACAGGCATTGGTCTTGGACTCACGACAATGCTGTTGTTGGGCCCGCAAAACACAGAAATCGGCCAAAACAGTGCCATTCAGTGGTTCGAGTTTGCCGCTTCCTATATCTGCGCAGCCGCGCTGGCGCTCAGTGTCTACGCCTTGATCTTCCCGTTCAGGCCCGTTTTGCGAATACGCCGGCTGTTCAATGAAAACTGTGAGCAGGTCTACGCTTTACTGAAGACACCGGCCACCGATGAGCAGCAGTTTGCGTTTGAAAGCCGCATGGTCGATCGCCTGACCATGATGTTGGGATTATTGCCGGCTACCAACGACAAGCAATCCAGCGAGCTGTTCGAAGTCAGCCTTGGGTGCATGGCACTGGGTGTGGCCTTGAACCAACTCAGGCAACAGGGGCAAAGCAACACTTTGCTCAGTACTGAACAGCAAAACCGTTTGCTGGCTGCTGTCCGTGAGACAGGACGATTGATCGCCGGACGGCCCGGGATTGACCTTGAGCAGTTGCTCGGAAACTTGCGTGTCTTGGGCGATGAAATGGACGACTTGCATTTAGACGTTCATGAACACCTGTGGTCGGTATTCAGGATGCGCGTGGCGTTGTTGATCGTGGTGTCGTTTCTGGAGCGACATCGCAAACATTTTCAACCCGCAGAAACGGAAGGAGTGCCGACCCTTGCCCATTGATTTTGAATTGGGTGGTGTCTACTTGCCGCCGATTGCCCAGGCGTTACTGCTGGCCCTGCCGATTTACCTGCTGCTGGACTGGATCTTGCGCCGCATTGGCGTGCTGCAGTTCGTCTGGCATGAAGCCTTGTTCGAAGGCGCGCTGTACGCCTGCGTTTGCGCAACGCTGATTCTGGTGATGGGAGCTTGATGCGTTGAAGAAGATCCTTGCCCGACTTGCGACGGTGGCGGTGGTGTTGCTGGCCTTTGTTCTCGGATGGTTTGCCTGGGAACATTACACCCGCGCCCCCTGGACCCGGGATGCACGGGTGCGTGCCGATGTGGTGACCTTGTCCGCCGATGTCTCGGGGCGCATCGTCAGCCTGGGCGTCCAGGACAACCAGCATGTGGAGAAAGGCCAGTTGCTGCTGGAGATCGACCCGGCGCGCTACGTCCTGGCTGTTGAGCATGCCAAACGCTCGGTGGAAGTGGCGAAAGCCACCCTTGGTCAGTCCGAGGCAACGATTGTCGCCAGTGAAGCGCTGCTCCGCCAGCGTCAGAGCGAAGAGCGTCGACGGCGCACGCTCAAGCAGCGGTTCGCCATTTCTGGTGAAGAATGGGAAAAATCCAGCACAGAAGTGGCGGTGGCGCAGGCCGAGTTGCTGCGCAACCAGGCCAACCTCGGTTTGGCCCAGGCCAACGTGCAACTGGCCATCGCAGCGTTGACCCAGGCTGAACTTGATTTGCAGCGCACCCGGGTCGAAGCGCCCGTGACGGGTTACGTCACCAACCTGCTGACCCGTCAGGGTGACTATGCCGCGGCCGGTGGTGCGCTGTTGGCGCTGGTGGACAGCGACTCGTTTTATGTCAGCGGTTACTTTGAAGAAACCAAGCTGCCGCGAATCGAGGAGGGCGACCGGGTCAGGATCGAATTGATGAGTGGCGAAACCTTCGGCGGTACTGTGCAAAGCATTGCCTTCGCCATTGCCGACCGGGAGAACCTGCCGGGCGGACGCCTGCTGGCCAACATCAACCCCAGTTACACCTGGGTCAAACTGGCGCAGCGGGTGCCGGTGCGGATACAGATCGACGCCGAGTACGCGGCCAAAAACCGACTGCGTGCCGGGACCACTGCCACCGTAACCATCATGGAAAACCGCGAGACTCAAGAACACCGTTAACCCTTTGTGGGAGCGAGCCTGCTCGCGAAAGCGGTGCGTCAGTCGACATCAATGCTGAATGTCAGGCCGTATTCGCGAGCAGGCTCGCTCCCACAGGGCTCCACACTGCCTTCTGAAAAGGCAAAAAAAAGCCCCGCGACCGAATGAGGCACAGGGCTAAGTAATTGGTTGGTTGCGGCCAACCAAAGGAGCTCGTTAAGACATTACTTGCTGGCGACCGTTTCTGGTTGCCAGCCACCGCCGAGGGCTTTGTAAATCGCGACAATGCCGCGATACAGATCGACTTCGGCCTGGGCCTGGGTGTCTTCCGCCGCCAGGCGCTCACGCTGAGCGTCGAGCAGGACGAGGAAGTCCGCAGTGCCTTCGCGGTAGCGAATTTGAGCCAGGTCGGCGGCCGCTCGGCTGGATTCGCTCTGACGAATCAGCGAGATCAGGCGTTGCTGGCGTTTGCCGTAGTCGCTAAAGGCGTTTTCCGATTCTTCCAACGCCAACAGTACTTGCTGCTCGTAGGTCGCCAGGGCACCTTCGGCATCCGCATCGGCGCCCCGTAAACGAGCGCGCACGCTGCCAAGGTCGAAGGCTGCCCACGTGATGCTTGGTCCCAGTGCCCAGGCGTTGGCCGCCGAGGAGCCGATCTGCGAACCGCGTCCGGCGGTGAAACCAAGGAAACCGCTGAGGCTGACCCGAGGGAACAAATCAGCCTTGGCCACGCCGATACGGGCAGTGGCGGAAGCCAGTTTGCGCTCGGCGCTGAGAATGTCCGGGCGACGTTGCAGCAGTTCACCCGGATCACCGATCGGCAGAGCCTTGGCGATCGCCGGCAAGTCCTTGGGACTCAGGTCGACGGTCAGCTTGTCCGGCCGCTCACCCAACAGGGTGGCGATCCGGTTTTTCTGACGAACCTGTTCAGCCTGCAATTGAGGCACGCTGGCTTCGACGGACGCCAAACGTGCATCGGCGCGGACCACATCGAGTTGGTCGCCGACGCCGGCATCACGCAGGCTGACGGTAATCTTGCTCGATTCCTGTTGGTTATTCAGGTTGGCCAAGGCGATCTTTTCACGCAGCTGCGCGCCGCGCAGTTGGCCGTAGGCATCCACCAGTTCGGCAATCATCGAGACTTGCAGTTGGTACAGATCAGCTTCGAGCGCTTGCTGTTCGGCGTCGGCGGATTCCAGGTTGCGCTGGATACGCCCAAACAGGTCGATCTCCCACGCCATGTCCAGACCCAGGTCGTAGCGTTCGCTGTTAACCCGTTTGGTGGTCTGGCCCGGGATCTGACCCTTGGCCAGGTCACTGCTGGCGCGGCTGGTGATGGTCGGCATGGCGTCATTGCTGACGTCATCGCGAATTGCCCGGGCCGCTTTCCAGCGGGCAAAGGCCACGCGCAAATCACGGTTGCCTTGCAGCGATTGAGTCACCAACTGGTTGAGGGTCGGATCTTCGAACTGCTGCCACCAGATGCCTTCGAAACGCGAGCGGTCGAAGTTCTTCTGACCGGCGCTGCCATCGGTGGCGGTGGTGATGTTGGCCGGCTCAGTGGCTGGAGTCTTGTAGTCCGGGCCGACGGCACAGGCACTCAGAGCCAGTACCAGCAAGCTCGGCAGGAAGGCTTTCACGCTCATTGTTGCGACTCCAGTTTCAGGGCCTTGGCCGCTTTGCGCTTTTCACCGCGCTCCACAAAGTTACGAATCAATACGTAGAACACCGGCGTCAGCAACAGACCGAAGAAGGTGACCCCGAGCATCCCGGAGAACACCGCCACACCCATGGCGTGACGCATCTCGGCACCGGCACCGCTGGAGAACACCAGAGGCACAACACCCATGATGAACGCGAAGGAGGTCATCAGGATCGGCCGCAGACGCAGACGGCAAGCTTCCAGCACCGCAGCCAGAGGGCCGAGACCTTCCTGCTGTTTGTCCTTGGCAAACTCGACGATCAGGATCGCGTTCTTACAGGCAAGTCCCACCAGTACGATCAAGCCTATCTGGGTGAAGATGTTGTTGTCGCCGCCGGAGGCAATCACCCCGGTAATGGCCGACAGCAAAGTCATCGGTACGATCAGGATCACCGCCAGTGGCAGGCTCCAGCTTTCGTATTGAGCCGCGAGCACCAGGAACGCCAGCAGTACGCAGAGCGGGAACACGAACAACGCGGTGTTACCAGAAAGGATCTGCTGGTAGGTCAGGTCGGTCCATTCGTAGGTCATGCCGTTCGGAAGTTCATCCTTAAGCAGTTTCTCGATCGCCGCCTGAGCCTGGCCGGAGCTGTAACCTGGGGCTGCCGCACCGTTGATTTCAGCGGTGATGAAGCCGTTGTAGTGCATCACGCGGTCCGGGCCCGAGGTGTCGCTGACCTTGATGAAGGTCGCCAGCGGGATCATCTCGCCTTTGTTGTTACGCACTTTCAGCTGGCCAATCTGGTCCGGTTCGAGACGGAACTGCTGTTCAGCCTGAACGTTGACCTGATAGGTACGACCGAAGCGGTTGAAGTCGTTGGCATACAGCGAACCCAGGTAGATCTGCAGGGTGTCGAAGATGTCGCTGACAGCCACGCCGTGGGTCTTGGCTTTTTCCCGGTCGATAGCCGCATCGACCTGCGGCACGTTCACGGTGTAGCTGGTGAACAGGGCCGCCAGTTCCGGCACGTTGTGGCTCTTGGTGATGATGTTCATGGTCTCTTTGTACAGCTCGTCATAGCCCAGGTTGCCCCGGTCTTCGATCTGCAGGCGGAAACCACCGATGGTGCCCAGGCCTTGTACAGGCGGCGGCGGGAAGATCGCCATGTAGGCTTCCTGAATCCCGGCGAACTTGCCGTTCAACGCACCGGCAATCGCACCGGCAGACATGCTCGGGTCTTTGCGTTCGTCGAAAGGTTTCAGGGTGACGAACACGATGCCGGCGTTAGGGCTGTTGGTGAACCCGTTGATCGACAGGCCAGGGAAGGCCACCGCACTTTCCACGCCAGGCTGTTTCAGGGCCAGGTCGGACATGCGTTTGATCACGTCTTCGGTACGGTCCAGGCTCGAGGCATCCGGCAGTTGCGCGAAGGCCACCAGGTATTGCTTGTCCTGGCCGGGTACGAAACCGGTCGGGGTGTTGGCGAAACCGAAGAAGGTCAGCACCATCAGGCCTGCGTACAACAGCAGGGCGATACCGCTGCTGCGGATAACCCGACCTACAGTGCCGACATAACCGTGGCTGGCCTTGTCAAAGAAACGGTTGAACGGACGGAACAGCCAGCCACCAAAGATCTTGTCGAGGACCTTGGAAAAACGGTCCTTCGGTGCGTCATGGCTTTTGAGCAATACCGCAGCCAGGGCGGGCGACAGCGTCAGCGAGTTGAACGCCGAGATCACGGTCGAGATCGCAATGGTCAGGGCGAATTGTTTGTAGAACTGCCCGGTCAACCCGGAGATGAAGGCCGCCGGGATAAACACCGCACACAGCACCAGCGCCGTCGCGATGATCGGGCCGGTCACTTCACGCATGGCCCGTTTGGTGGCTTCGACCGGTGTGAGCCCCAGTCCGATGTTTCGTTCGACGTTCTCCACCACCACGATGGCGTCGTCCACCACGATACCGATGGCCAATACCAGGCCGAACAGTGACAGAGCGTTCAGCGAGAAGCCGAACAGGTGCATCACGGCAAACGTACCGATCAGCGAGACCGGCACCGCTACCAAAGGAATGATCGAGGCGCGCCAGGTTTGCAGGAACAGGATCACCACCAGAACAACGAGGATCAGCGCTTCGAAGAGGGTGTGAACCACCGCCTCGATGGAGCCACGCACGAAGATCGTCGGGTCATATACGATGCTGAAGTCCATGCCCTCCGGGAAGCTCTTCTTCAGTTCGGCCATTTTCGAGCGAACTTCGTTGGAGATCTCGATCGCGTTGGAGCCAGGGCGCTGGAAGATCGGGATTGCCACCGCCGGTTGGTTGTTCAGCAAGGAGCGCAGGGCGTACTGGCTGGAACCCAGTTCAACCCGAGCGATATCTTTCAATCGCGTGATTTCACCATTGTCGCCGGAGCGAATGATGATGTTCTCGAACTCTTCTTCAGAAACCAGACGGCCTTGCGTGTTGACCGATAATTGGAACGCCGTGGCATTCGGCGCAGGCGGCGCACCCAATGCACCGGCAGCCACCTGACGGTTCTGTTCACGAATCGCGGTCACGACGTCGGTGGCGGTCAGGTTACGCGAAGCGGTCTTGTTCGGATCGAGCCAGACCCGCAGCGAGTAATCGCCCATGCCGAACAGCTGCACGTCACCGACACCGCCCAGACGCGCCAGCTCATCCTTGATGTTGAGCAAGGCGTAGTTGGACAGGTAGAGCATGTCGTAGCGTTTGTCCGGCGAGGTCAAGTGCACAACCATCGTCAGGTCGGGCGAAGCCTTGTCCACGGTGATACCGATGCGCGTCACTTCCTCGGGAAGTTTCGGCTCGGTCCGGGTCACACGGTTCTGCACCTGTACCTGTGCGTTGTCCAGGTCAGTGCCCAGCGCAAAGGTGATGGTCAGGGTGATTTTGCCGTCAGCGGTAGACTGCGAGGACATGTACAGCATGTTCTCGACGCCGGTGATGGCTTGCTCCAGTGGAGCCGCCACGGTTTCACCAATGACTTTTGGGTTGGCACCCGGGAAGTTCGCGCGGACCACAACAGTCGGCGGAACCACTTCCGGGTATTCGCTGATCGGCAACTGGAACAGCGAGATGGCGCCGGCGATCAGGATCAGCAGCGAGAGCACCGCTGCGAAGATCGGCCGTGAAATGAAGAATTGGGAAAAATTCATCGTAGAGATCCCTTAACCGCGTGGAGTCGCAGCAGCCAGTTTCACAACCGAACCCGGCGCGACCTTGGCAGGTGCGACTTGGGGCAGGTTGCTGGCTTCCAGCGCTTGTCGTTGTTGTGCGAGTGCCGCGAGGGTTTGCTCGCTGGCCATCGGGATCACTTCAGGCGTGACCGGCGAACCAGGGCGAACCCGTTGCAGCCCCTTGACGATGACGGTGTCGTCCTTGTTCAGGCCGCTGCGCACGATGCGCAAACCTTCGATCTTGGGACCCAGCTCGACCGAGCGGTAAACCGTTTTGTTGTCGGCATCCATCACCAGCACGAACTTTTTACCCAAATCGGTACCGACTGCTTCGTCGTTGATCAGCACGGCGGAATAGGTGCCGCTGCCGACCAGTTTCAGGCGTGCATACAGACCCGGGGTGTAAGTGCCGTCGGTGTTGTCGAACACAGCACGACCGCGGATGGTGCCGGTTTTCGGGTTGACCTGGTTGTCGACGAAGTTCATCACGCCCTGGTGTGGGTTGCCGTCTTCATTGGACAGGCCAAGGTAAACCGGGGTGGTTGCACCGCGTTTGCCTTGGCGAGCGAGCGCGGTGTACTTGAGGAACACGCGCTCGTCGGCGTCGAAGTAGGCGTAGACCTTGTCAGTGGATACCACACTGGTCAGCGCGGTGGTATCGGCGGTCACCAGGTTGCCGGCGGTGATTTCCGCACGGCTGACGCGACCACTGATCGGCGCAGTGACACGGGTGAAGCTCAGGTTCAGTTTGGCCAGGTCCAGTTGCGCCTGAAGGGCACCGACGGCGGCGCGGGCTTCTTGAGCCGCGCTGGTGCGGGAATCGGCCAGCTCGGCGGAAATCGCATTGCTGGTGCGCAGACGCTCACCGCGCTGGGATTCGTTTTCGCTGCGGGTGGCGTTGGCGCGGGATTGGGCAACCAGGGCTTCGAGGCGGCGGACCTCTGCCTGGAATGGACGCGGATCGATCTGGAACAGCAAGTCGCCTTTCTTGACCAATGCGCCTTCAGTGAAAGCCACTTCATCGATCTGGCCAGAGACCCGTGGACGTATTTCTACGGTTTCCGGGGCTTCGAGGCGCCCGGTGAATTCGTCCCACTCGTTAACCGGTTGTTCCAGCACCTTGGCCACGCTGACCTTGGCTGCGGGCATAGTGGCGGCCGTGTCCGGAGTCTTGCCGCAGGCGCTCATCACCAGTACGGCCAGCAGGGCCAACGGGAAGCGTAAATGTTTGAGTGATTGTTCCATGGATGCATCCGCCAATGTATTGAGAATGGACGGATGATGCTCGGCGAGGTTGTATCGCACGAATCGAACGAAGCAAAGGTAACTATCATTCGGAATGATATAAGCTCGAAGCGAGCTCTCTAGCATGCGCCTCCTGTTAGGAGGCTATCAATTGGGCTGATGACAATTCAGTGTTGCAGGGAGTGCAAAGGACAGGCTTGAAACCGGGTTGCGGCCTTCGCGAGCAGGCTCGCTCCCACATTGGTTTGCGGTGTTCACAAATCCCTGTGGGAGCGAGCCTGCTCGCGAAGAGGCCATCAGTGCCGATACAACAATCAGGGTCAAGCGAGGCTATCCGGATCCCCAAAGAACATCTGAATCCGCGACCTTAACCATCGCTCACCCGGATCATTATCCTGCGACCCACGCCAGGCCATGTGCAATTCAAAACTGCGCACCGGCAACGGTGGCTCTTCAGCCCGCACACCGCCGGCCGCCGTCAATGCTTCAGCCGTGTAATCAGGTACGGTCGCGACGATATCGGTCCCGCTGATGAGCGTGCTGAGTCCATTGAACTGCGGCACCGCGAGCACCACATGGCGTTTGCGTCCGAGCTTTTCCAGTTCTTCATCTATAAAGCCGCTCAGGTCACCGGCGAACGACACCAGCGCATGAGGCCGCGCGCAGAAATCATCCAGGCTCAACGGCCCTGGCACCGTGTCGGCCCGCAACAGCTTCGGCATGCTGCGACGCAGTACTTTGCGCTTGGCGTTGGCCGGCAGGTCGGCGGTGTAGCTGACGCCGATGGATATTTCGCCCGAGGCCAGCAGGTTCGGCATCAGGATGTAGTTGGCCCGACGCACCACCAGCACGATCCCCGGTGACTCGGCGCGCAGACGCTTGAGCAGCATCGGCAGCAGGGCGAATTCGACATCGTCCGACAAACCGATGCGAAACACCGCGGTGCTGGTCGCCGGGTCGAATTCCGCCGCACGGCTGACCGCGGTGGAAATCGAATCCAGTGCAGGCGAGAGCAGGGCGAAGATTTCCACCGCCCGGGCGGACGGTTCCATGCTGCGGCCGGTACGCACGAACAACGGATCATCGAACAGCCCGCGCAGGCGCGAGAGCGCCGCACTGATGGCCGGCTGGCCGAGGAACAGTTTCTCCGCAGCGCGGGTCACACTGCGTTCGTGCATCAGCGTTTCGAAAACGATCAACAGGTTCAGGTCGACACGACGCAGGTCATTACGATTCATCTGGAGTCCTGGCAGAGTCATCAAGCTTGACGAGAGCAGCCATATGAGAACAATGGCCGGCATGAATATTACGGGGAAAGGCTGCTACTCTGCACCGAGTAATTCAGTTTTCCTGAAAAGGGCTGCTTCGGTTTTCACGGCATTTGACGATGTCGCCGGCGCTGCGGAATCAATGACAGGCATGTCGACTATTAATAGCCACTGATAGTCTTGGGTAGAAAGCCCAGATAGAGTTCAGGGCATTAGAGGTTTCTTTGACGAGGTTTGCGATGTCCCGCACGATCCGTTTTCACAAGTTTGGTCCAGCCGAGGTGCTCAAATGCGAAGAGCATGCGGCGGCTCTCCCTGCGCCGGGCGAAGTGCAGGTGCGCGTCGAGGCGATTGGCATCAGCTGGTACGACATTCTCTGGCGCCAGAACCTGGCCTCGTCCCACGCTCGTCTGCCTTCAGGCCTTGGCCATGAAATGTCCGGCGTCGTGACGGCGGTTGGCGAGGGCGTCGATGATCTGGCAGTCGGCGACAAGGTTGCCAGCTTCCCGGCTGAAAGCCCCAACGATTATCCGGTCTATGGCGAGCAGATTGTTCTGCCGCGTACGGCACTGACTCGTTACCCGGACGTGCTCAGCCCGATTGAGGCCAGCGTGCATTACACGCCGCTGTTGATCGCCTACTTCGCTTATGTCGATCTGGCACGGGTCAAACCCGGGCAGTTCGCCCTGGTGACCGACGCCAGTCACTGTGCCGGGCCTTCGTTCGTACAACTGGGCAAAGCGCTCGGTGTGCGAGTGATTGCCGCGACCAAGACGGCAGAAGAGCGTGAGTATCTGCTGTCCTTGGGTGCCGAGAAAGTCATCGTCACCGAAGAACAGGATCTGCTGATGCAGATCAACAAGATCACCGACAACCGTGGCGTGGACGTTGTGTTCGACGGTCTCGGCGGTCCACAGATGTCGTTGCTTGGCGATGTGCTTGCACCTCGCGGCAGCCTGGTGCTGTACGGCCTGCAAGGTGGCAACCAGACGCCATTCCCGGCCTGCGCAGCGTTCCAGAAGAACATCCAGTTCTTTGTGCACTGCATCGGCAACTTCACCGGCAAGCCGGAACTGGGCATCATCCAGGACCAGGTCGCACTGCAACGTGCCTTGCGCGAGATCAACCAGCTGACCGCCGACCGCGTGCTGCTGCCACTCAAGACTCGGGTCTTCCCGTTTACCGAGTTTGTCGAAGCACACCGCTACATGGACGAATGCCCATGCCGCGAACGGGTCGCCCTTCAGGTCAAACCTGCGTAAAACCTCCTGCAAGAGTCCGTGCCCCCACGGACTCTTCTGTTTTCAGCACCCGCCAAAATGAGACGTCCCATTGACCCATCAATGGGTCAGTTCAGCAACTGAACTGGTTTTTGCTCTCAATCTGTATCTTCTAATCATCATATAAGCCTTGATAATTGAATGATTACTTTCATCTCAAGGAATGAGTCATGGCTGGGTATCAGGTTGATACTTTTCAATACACACTGTTAATACATATCCGACCAATAGTTCGTCGGTGCGCAGTTGCCAAAAAAACAGGGGCGACTTCTTTCTTTATTTCTTGTGCTACATGTCTGTGGGACGCTGTCGGACATTTCCTAGGATGTCGCGTGCAGCCGCAAGAGGCCGGCTTTACAAGGCTTCGCGGCAGGCAGCCTCTGGTCGGAGGAGGGGCGACGTCCAAACGTTTCAAATAATTACCAATAACTTAAGTGCTAGCATTTGGCAATAACGTCCAGCACTTCAATCGTGGCAAGCAAGCCATTGCGCACGCATGTCTTTGTTGACGCGATATCGAACTTACAAGCATCAGGTAAATAAAGATGACCAATATCCATGACCAAGCGATGAACTATGTCTATCAGCAAGTGCTGCAGCGATTGCTGAGTTTCTTCTCGCGCGCCGAACGCACGGCATTGCAGCTGATGATTCAGCGCCTGGTGGTTGCCGCCGGGGGCATGGAGCGTATTGGCGATTACAAGGTATTGGCGATTCAGTCCGGTAACCGCGACAGTTGCTACACCCTGGCGCTGCTGCGCGCCGCACAACTGAGTATCGCCGGCCGGGCGCCTGCGACGTTTCAGTTGCGAGTGGCTTCCTTGCGCTTGAACGGCACAAGCTCGACGGCCCTGGAAAACATCCATCGCAGCTACAGTGCGTTGTTCCTCTACGACGATCCTCGGGTCGAAGTGCTGATGGTCGATAACCGGGAAGTCCTGCCGTTCAACCACCTGACACCCATTTCCGACGCCGGCCGTGAGTCGAATCGGCTCAATCTTTTAATGGTTGGCCATCGTCGCGCCTGGAACGGGCCGCTGGACCTGTGGGACGACGGGTATCTGGCCACTGGCGAGTTCTATGGACAAATCGCTCGTTGGGACAACGGCGTCGATGCATTGATCAGTAGCGACTCACCTCGTCAGCAGAAGCAGTTTCTCGACGGATTGAAGCGTGCTGCCGCCAGGGCCGAGCTCAAGACCTCGAATTACCACGAAACCGGCTACGAGGAGCTATTCGCGCTGCTCGATGAGCTGGGCAGCGACTGCTACCGTGCTTTTTATAATGAGCATGACCAGGCTGCATGGCGTCCGGCCGAACGATTTGAGGCCTGTCGTCGCGCCACTTACATCGACATTCACGACATGCTGGTCAGCAACCTGGAAGAGCGTTGGCCACTGCTCACAGAGTTTCTCGGTTTTCGACCTGACGAGCTGGCGGCTCAGCTCAGCGACAACGAATACGTCAGCCTCTCTATCTCTGCTCACCTGCGGGGTTTGCAGTCGTGCTTCGTGCACGACCGCAGCTACGAGACGGGTGTCGCCGAATACCTGCAACGGGCATTGGTGATGATGCGGCGCAAACAACTGGCGGAACGGTTGTGCGAGCAAGCGGTAGAGGCGTTTGGCAATCCGGCAACCTTGGCCGAGCAGCGCGTACTGGCAGCGGCCGAGGCTCAAAAAAACCTCGGCCTGAGCGAGGCTCAACTGGTGTGCCTGCTCTATTCACCTTTCGTCGAGAATGGCGCGGCGCTTGAGCGTTTTCTGCGTCAGTGCCACCCCGGCATGCTCGTGGCGATGCCTGATTTGCACCGGGCAATGCAGGGCAATCCGGTGCCGGAGCAGGTTCTGCAATGGATGACCGACGTCAGCGGGTTGCCTGTCAATCTGATCGGCAAGCTTTACCGTATGGGCCCGGTGTCTGCGGATGAGGGAAGGGCAGGCGGCCCGGAAATCGGCGGCGCGGATTTGCAAGCCGAAGCAACAGAATATGACGACGACCCGGCTGTGGCGGATGAACGGTCAGCGGGGCGCTGAAAGTGCCTGGTTTGACGGACGTCCTGACGATGCATGATGACGCTCACATGGCATTCGGCCCTCGCCCATGAAAGGGCCACGAGAAACCGACTTCGCGTATCAGGCGGTGTACCGATATCTGACCAACCTGATCAATGAGCCGGTCAGTGACACGCGAGTCCGTCTGCCTTCGTTGCGACAGTTGGCGGAGCGTCTGAGCGTGTCGATCTCGACCATTCAGTACGCTTATTCGCTGCTGGAGAAGGAAGGGCGCGTTTATTCGGTCGCCAAGTCCGGCTATTACGCGTTACCGGTGTCCTCCATCAGCACGCTCAGCAGTGGCAACGACCTGCTCGAAACCGTTTATGTCAACGCCAGACGTCCAGGAATGCTGGTCTTGAGCGCCGATGACCCGGCGTTGTTGCAACCCCTCGACAGTCCGTTGTTACTACTGGAGCGAGAACTGCTGCGCCAGTATCCGCGTCAGCCGCAACCGTCATCGCAACCTTGCGGTGAACTGGAGCTGCGCATCGCCCTGGCGGCGCGCTATACCACCTCGCCGCTGCGCTGCTGGCACGCCGACGATGTCTATATTGGCGCCGACCTGCGCGGAGTGCTGGAAATACTGATCGCGGTGTTGAATCTCAAGGACGCTACGGTGCTGGTTGAGTCGCCGTGCGACTGGGCGATTCTGCGGTTGCTCCAGGCTGCGCAAGTGCGAGTGATCGAGCTGGCGGTGCAATCCAGCGGTGGCCTGGACGTCGAATGGCTCAAGGAGCTGCTGGAGACCGAACCGGTGCGGCTGGTGATGGTTTCATCCGCGCTGAACATGCCGCGAGGCAGCCTGGCCCCCGACGACAACCGGCAAGCCGTCGCGCAGTTGCTGGAGCGACATGGCAGTTGGGTGTTGGAGAACGACTGCTACGGCGAACTCGGATTCGACCCGGACGGCCAGCGGTTTCGCGACTTGCTGGATCCTGATCGGCTGATCGTGTTTTCCACGTTCGAGAAAATCATCGGGCCCGAAGCGCCCTACGGCTATCTGCTGTCGCGGCATTTCAGTGCCGAACTGCAACGGCACTTTCTACTGAGGTCGTTCCGACTGTCACCCATTCGCCAGAAAGCCATCGCTCGCTTGTACGGCAACGGACGGGTCGATCAGCACCTTCAGGTATTACGGAGGATGCTCAAGGACCGTAAGGTGCAAATGACTCAGCTGTTGCAGGAGCGTCTGGGCGATGCCTTGCGCTTCGTCGAGCCTCAGGGCGGTGCAACCGTCTGGGTCCGTTCGCTGCGCGAGGTCGATGTACGTCGAGTGTTTCAGCGCCTGCTCAAGCACCAGGTGGTGATCGCACCGGGAGAGCTGTTCAGTCTCCAGGGCTTGCACGCGCAACACTTGCGCCTGAGTCACACCTTCGGCGGTGACCACGACCTGGCCGCGGCGTTGGGCCTGTTAGGGGATGCCTTGCGTCTGGAGTCGATCGATTGAGCAGGGCCACAAAACATCCTTGGCACTCTTGGATCGATCCCATCGCGCTGCGGTCAAACTGCCAGTAAACTGCGTTCCTATTCCTGAACCACTCAACTTCAGAGGTTTTGCATGACACTCAGTCCTTTTGCGGGCAAACCGGCACCGGTAGAACTGTTGGTCGACATCCCGCGACTGGTAACGGCCTATTACACCGGCCAACCCGATGCCGCCATCTCGACCCAGCGCGTAGCTTTTGGCACGTCCGGGCACCGAGGCAGCTCGTTTGACTTGAGTTTCAACGAATGGCACGTTCTGGCGATCAGCCAGGCGATCTGCCTGTACCGCGAAGCCCAGGGCATCGATGGCCCGCTGTTCGTCGGCATCGACACCCATGCGCTGTCCACCCCGGCTGGCGCCAGCGCCCTTGAAGTGCTGGCCGCCAACGGTGTGACAGTGATGATCGCCGAAGGTGACGAATACACCCCGACACCGGCCATTTC
Source organism: Pseudomonas sp. LB3P25 (assembly GCF_054897985.1). Taxonomy (NCBI): domain Bacteria; kingdom Pseudomonadati; phylum Pseudomonadota; class Gammaproteobacteria; order Pseudomonadales; family Pseudomonadaceae; genus Pseudomonas; species Pseudomonas sp. LB3P25. Next base: position 3,511,500 of record NZ_CM142711.1, read on the forward strand.
CCACGCCATTCTCTGCTATAACCGCGGACGCACCTCGGGCCTGGCGGACGGCGTCGTCATCACGCCGTCCCACAACCCGCCGCAAAGCGGTGGCTACAAATACAACCCTACCAACGGTGGCCCGGCCGATACTCACATCACCAAGTGGATCGAAGCCAAGGCCAACGAACTGCTGAGCAACAAGCTCGCTGGCGTCAAGCGCATCAGCTACGAGCAGGCGCTGAAGGCCAGCACGACCCATCGTCACGATTACCTCAATACCTACGTCGCCGACCTGATCAATGTGATCGACTTCGACGCCATCCGTGATGCCAAGCTGCGTCTGGGTGTCGATCCGCTGGGCGGAGCCGGGGTGCGCTACTGGTCGGCGATTGCCGAGCATTACCGTCTGGACCTGGAAGTGGTCAACAAACAGGTTGATCCGACCTTCCGCTTCATGACCGTCGACTGGGACGGGCAGATCCGCATGGACCCATCGTCCATTCACGCCATGCAGGGCCTTATCGGTCTGAAAGAGCGTTTCGACGTAGCATTTGCGTGCGACCCGGACCACGATCGCCATGGCATCGTGACCCCGTCCGGTGGTTTGCTCGCGCCAAACAACTACCTCGCGGTATCGATCGACTACCTGTTCCAGAACCGTCCGCAGTGGCGTGCCGATGCGGCTGTGGGTAAAACCGTGGTCAGCAGCGGCTTAATCGATCGCGTTGCAAAACGTCTGGGTCGTCGCCTGTACGAAGTGCCGGTCGGCTTCAAGTGGTTTGCTGACGGCCTGTTCGACGGTTCTTTGGGCTTTGGCGGCGAAGAAAGTGCCGGTGCTTCGTTCCTGCGCAAGGATGGCAGCGTCTGGTGCACCGACAAGGACGGCTTGATCCCGGCACTGCTGGCTGCAGAAATGACCGCCCGCACCGGTCGCGACCCAAGTCAGGCCTATCGCGCCTTGACCGATGAACTCGGCGAACCGTTCTCGGTGCGCGTCGATGCCAAGGCCAATCCTGAGCAGAAGGCACTGCTGAGCAAATTGTCCCCGGATCAGGTCACCTCGACCCAACTGGCGGGTGAAGCGATCCAGAGCATCCTCAGTCACGCACCGGGTAACGACCAGGCGATCGGTGGTCTGAAAGTCATGACCGAGAACGGCTGGTTCGCGGCGCGTCCGTCGGGCACTGAAGACATCTACAAGATCTACGCTGAAAGCTTCGTCAGTGACGAACACCTCAAGCAATTGGTGGCAGAAGCGCAAACACTGGTGGACGGCGCGATCTCTGCGAAGTAATCCAGAATGTACAAAAGGGGCGGCCATGACGGTCGCCCCTTTTTTTGTCCCGCGTTTACCCGATCAAGCCAGGTCCACCAGGACGATTTCACTGTCTTCGATGGCGGTCACCCGCAACACCTGCTCATCGGCAACCGCAATACCGTCTCGAGCTTGTGCGCGCAAGCCATTGACTTCAATGACGCCGGTGGCGGGAACCAGGTAAGCACGACGGCCCTTGTCCAAACGATACTCGGCGGATTCACCGGCCTTCAGGTTCGCTGCCACCAAACGCGCATCGGCTCGAATCCGCAGGCTTTGATTGTCGCCGGCCTTGCCGCTTGCCAGTGTCACGAAACCTTCGCGCTGGCCTTTGGGAAAAGGCTTGGCGCCCCAGGACGGTGCCAAACCGGATTCGTTCGGGATGATCCAGATCTGGAAGATCTTGGTCGCGGTCGCCTCCAGGTTGTATTCACTGTGGGCGATTCCGGTGCCGGCGCTCATGACCTGAACGTCGCCCGCTTCGGTACGACCCTTGTTGCCCAGATTATCTTCGTGAGTGATTGCGCCTTCACGGACATAAGTGATGATTTCCATGTCCCGGTGCGGATGTTTCGGGAAACCGGTGCCAGAGGCAATCACGTCGTCGTTCCACACCCGCAGGTTGCCCCAGTTCATGCGTTTTGGGTCATGGTATTCGGCGAACGAAAAGTGGTGATGAGCATCCAACCAGCCATGGTGGGCGCCGCCCAGGGAGTTGAAGGGTCTGAGTTCAAGCATGATCGTCTCCTGAAAAGGTTCGTCATGGGGCAGAGCGCCTGAGCCACGAAACGAGAACCGGTGGTTGATGGCAAGCATCATCTATCAAACAATAATCGATAAAAAGCGTAAAAAATGCCTCAATACAATCGAATTATTTGATATCAAACAAGCTCGAAAGATTCTCACCCAACCTTCACTTCATCGCATAAGCCAATGACCTGTAAGCATTTCACTAGAACTGAACGGCAAATGCAGACACCATAGCCCCAACAGCCTCACACCCTGGAGTCAGCCCGCGTGCCGCAACAGACCCCCGATCTTCCTCCTGAACTTCGTCCCTTGGCCGAGATGCCGCTGCTCAAGCGTTTGGCCGCCCGGTTTTTTGGCCACGGCCTGACGCGCCTGCGCGCACAACACCGGGCATCCTGGCTGCATGGCCAGGCCGACGGCTTTCGCAGTGGGCACAGTGCCGGGGTGGATTACGGCTATAAGGAAGGCAAGCTTGAAGGGTTGGAAGAAGGCCGACAGGTATTGCTGATCCGCGATTCGCGCTCCACCGAACACCGGGCGCCCAACGTTGATGACCATCTGTTCGACGACTGGCGTCTGCCGTTGAGCGCTGAGTTGAAAAAGCGGATGAAGACGGATGTCGCTCGACTGCTGCCACCGCACGCCCAGCCCAGCGCCGCGCAGTGGAAAATGATCTTCAGCGACACGCCCTCGACCTCGGTGATTGCCGGCGCGGGCGCGGGCAAGTCGACCACATTGGTGTTGCGTATTTTGCTGTTGACCCATTATCTGGGGTTCGAGCTGAATTCGATGACGGTGGTGACCTTTACCCGTGAATCGCGCAAAGACTTCATCAATAAACTGATCGAACTGTTCGCACTCTGGGGCCGGGCGCTCAGTTTCAAAGAGGCGCGAGATCTGGTGCGCACCTTCCATTCGCGAATCCTGCCGATGGTTCGCAGCTTACCGGGCTTCGAGCGGCTGCAAGCCTTCGAAAACCTCAGTCACCGTCCGCAAAATGGCGATGAGGAGTTCGACAGCAATCCTTTCGACTTGCGCATCAACGACGCCCAGCGGCAACAGCTCAACGCTTGCTATCACGGCCTGCATACTCGCAATGAGCGTTTCCGTGAACTGATCAAGCCATTGTCCCGTCACGCGCTGCAGCTCAAGGAGTTGGAGCGCGATCACCCGGACGTGCAGAAGCGCATGGCGGTGACCGAACTGGCCGCCAAGCGTGATGAAGAACTCTGCGACGCTATCGAAGATTTGTGGTTTCGCGCGGGCGCCTGGCCAATCAAAGGCATAGAGCCGAATCGCCAGACGTTCGATATCAACGGCGCAACGTTTCATTGTCATGGCTACATTCCGAGCCTGGACGCTTGGGTGGTGCTGGGGTTCGATCCCCGGGAAAACCCGCAGGTCAGCCGCCCTAATGCCAAATTGAGCGTTCGCGCGGAATGGGCGGTCAAGCGCACCCTGTTTCAAGCTTTCTGTCGTAAACCATTGATATGGTTAGATAGTTACGAGTCATCAAAGCGTGTGTTGGCCTCTCTGGGAGGCGATGCGAGTGCTGGGCCTGGCTTCGATTACAAGGTCAAGGGCGAGCTCAGTTCTGCGCCGTTACTGGACTGTTTTGTCGCTGCCGCTGGATTTATCGAGAACCTCGGCCTGGATGTGCCCAATGCCGTGGGCCAGATGAGTTTTGCCAAGGACGACCCGGACCGGTTTTTCTTCGAGGCCTTGAGCCTGTACTGGCGAGCGCTGGAAGATCACCTGCTCGATCAGAAACCACCGGTGATGACCTACAACCGGATGTTCGCCTTGTTCAGCGAACATTCGCCGGAAAACCTGAAGCTGCTGAGTGATGAGCTGCTCAGGCCGATGTCGCACTTGATGATCGACGAATTTCAGGACGTATCACCGCAGATCGTTTCCTGGATTCGTGCGAGCCTGACGGAAATCCGCAGTCGCGGCCCGGCCATGCACGTGGGGCGTGGCGCACAACGTTCGTCCTTGCTCTGTGTGGGGGATGACTGGCAGTCCATCTATGGCTGGCGGGGCAGTTCGCCGACGTACTTCATGGAATTCAACAAGGAATTTCCGTCGCCGAGCACGACCAAGGTCATGCTCAGCGACAACTACCGCAGCCACCAGCACATCATCGATGCCGCCGAACATATCGTTCGTGCGGCGCCGGCGATCGCAGGCAAGAAGGCCAAGGCCAGTGGCGAGCCGAAGGCATTGCTGCCGGTGAACGTTCTCGATCGCGACGATCAAGGCATGGCCAAACGCCTGATGGAGCACTATAGAAAGGGCGATTCAATCTTGATGCTTTATCGAAAAAGCAGCGATAAGTCATTGATTGAAGAGCATATTCAATCTGTAGTTAATGTGGATTCTAGCTTGCCGTACGAAGCGCGACGGCTCAAGCAACTGACGTATCACAGCGCCAAGGGACTTCAGGCTGACGCTGTGTTCCTGCTGGGTGATTGTCAGCACCTGACCAGTTCACCGTACAAGAACCAGGTCTACCGCATGGCAGGTCTAGGCAAGACAGGTGACAGCGAAGCGTACGACAGCGCACAGAAAGACGAGATCCTGAGACTGGCTTACGTCGGCATCACTCGGGCGGTGAGTCATTGCTACTGGTATGTCGATGGGCAAGACACCCAGGCGGCCAACCTGCCTAAAGCTTCCGATCGGATCGGCAAGGGCAAGGTGTTTTTTGCCGATCACCGACAGGGCAAGACATCGGCGTGAACCGTAAAATATCTTCGCGTACAAAAAAGCCCACTTAACGTGGGCTTGTTGTTGAAAGTTCAGCCTTCAGGCATAGCTCCTGAGGGCGGCGGGTGGAATGAAAGCCTCAAGCTCGTCTTCCACCGCTTCGATAATTCGCTCTACATCCGCAGCATTCATTACCGTCGCGCAAGGAATGCCGGCGATGGCGATCATGGTCTCGCCACTGGCACGGTCAAATAGACGGGCAATCATGCTGCCCGGCGCATCCATGCTCGCCTCGAAACCCATGGGATGAAAATGCCAGCGCATCAGCTGGCAGGCGTTTGGAAAGGTGACTTTACTGAACCCTTTATTCATATGCAGCCCGCCTCATTCATCGAGCGCTTCCTTTAGCTCATGTTAGGAGGGAAGAGCCTTCAATGGCTCAACCGGTGACTGCCTTTAAAAGTAGCAGCCAAATGTGAAAACAATGTGGATTTCTTCAGGCCGTTTAGCGATTGGTTCAGTTTTTTTGATGCAGGTCACGAGAATGGTGGGTTTCCGGCAATTGGCTACCACTGGTTGGCCATTCATTGGCCATTGAAGCTGAGGCGGAACTTCGGCAAGCTCGTTTTTTTCTCGTCGAGTCCTTTATGCACGCCGATGATGATGGTCCGCTACAAACCCAGGCCACGGGCGACACGGTGATGCGTTATCACTTGCGCTGGAAACACCGGGACCTGGACGGGGTGATGGCGCTCTATCACCCAGAGATTCAGTACAGCGATTTTTTTCAAAACCGTGTGATGGGGCTGTACGAATTACGTGAATACGTGCGCAGCAGTATGCCCCGCGATCCCGATGAAGCCCTCGAGCACTCGGACCGTATTCGCCTGGACGGCAACACGGCGTTCATTCAATACCGTATAACCCTTCGCGGCGGTGAAGGCCTGGTGTCGTTCCGGGCCAGCGAAGCGATTACTGTACGTGACGGACTGATCTGGCAGGTCAACGAGTACGCCTCGCTGGTGCATGAACAGCCCGTCAGCAAATCTTCCAGCAGCCAACGCCCGGCGGTCAGTCGACTCGGATTGTCTGCACGCCAGCTGAGTTTCATGGCGGAAGACTTGCAGCAATATTTTCAGCGCCAACAACCTTATCTCGATCCCGAACTTGACCTGCAACGGGTGGCAAAGGAGTGCGGGTACAGCCGCAATCAGATTTCCTACCTGCTGAATCAGGTGCTTGGCCAGAGCTTCTACCGATACGTCAACCAGGCGCGCCTGCAGCATTTGCTCGCGGCACTGGATAACACCACGCCGCCACTGCGTATCGACGAACTGGCGTTTGCTGCCGGGTTCAATTCGCTGTCGGCGTTTTATAGCTGCTTCCGTCAGCACACCGGCCAGTCGCCCAAGGCCTACGTAAAACAAATTTCTTTGCGTGCACGCGCGCAAGACAGTCTCTAAGTCCACGCACTAGGATCGACGCCATCGAAGAATGAGTGGCGGAGTCTTGCATGCCGGCGTGGCGCACTATCAGTTTGTGGATGGATCAACTCGACGAGCCATTATTGACGCGTCCGGCGCTGGAACAGGATCTGGACGTCGACGTCGCCATCATTGGCGCGGGGTACACCGGGCTCTGGACCGCGTACTACCTCAAGCGCCTGGCGCCTGACCTGAATATTGTCATCGTTGAAGCGCAAACCGCCGGTTTTGGCGCCTCTGGGCGTAACGGCGGCTGGCTGATGGGCAATGTGCTGGGCGAAGACCGCTTGCTCGCCGACTTACCGCCCGAACAGCGCCGGGCTTCTTTCGATTTACTGCACGGCATTCCGGATGAAGTCGGGAATGTCCTCGAACGTGAAGGCATCGACTGCGACTACCGCAAAGGCGGGGCGCTGTATTGCGCTGCACGTTATCCGGAACAGGAAGCCAGCCTTCGGCACTCTCTCGACACGCTCTACCGCCAGGGATTGACCGAAAGTGATTACCGCTGGCTCAGCCCCGAGCAGTTGGCGCAACAGATCAGAGTCGCCAAACCTTATGGCGGTATCTATGCACCGCACGTCGCGACCATTCACCCGGCAAAGTTGGTGCGAGGTCTGGCTCGGACGGTGGAAAAAATGGGCGTCAAGATTTACGAGAACAGCCCGGTCACCCAGTGGCACTCGGGTGGTCTGCGCACGGCGAAAGCCTCGGTTCGCAGCCGTTGGATCGTGCCGGCGGTCGAAGGTTACTCGGTCACCTTGCCACCGTTGGGGCGTTATCAGTTACCGGTGCAGAGCTTGATAGTGGCCACCGAGCCGCTATCCGCTGCCACGTGGGATGAAATCGGCCTGAGTCGTGGCCAGGCCTTCAGCGAAAGCAGTCGCCAAGTCACTTACGGTCAGCGCACGGCTGACAACCGGTTGGTGTTCGGCGCCCGGGGCGGTTATCAGTTCGCTGCCAAGCTGCGGCATGACTTCGACCTGACCACCAGCGAGGTGGAGCTGCGGCGTTATCTGTTTGGCGAACTCTTCCCGCAGCTCAAGAACGTGCGGATTACCCATGCCTGGGGCGGCAATCTGGGGATGTCCCGGCGTTTCAAGCCGCACATGCTGTGCGATCAGGCCAGTGGCATCGCCTTGTCGGGTGGCTATGGCGGGGAGGGCGTCGGTGCCAGCAACCTGGGCGGCCGGACCCTGGCCGACCTGATTCTGCAGCACGACACCGAGCTGGTTCGCCAACCGTGGGTTATCCACGGAGGGCCCGACGCGCTGAGGGCCTGGGAGCCGGAGCCCTGCCGCTGGCTCGGTTACAACGCGATCATCCGCAGCTTCGCCCACGAAGACCAGACCCTGGCCAACCCGGCCACCGCACCCTGGCGTCGCAAACTGGCCAGCGGTATTGCCGGCTTCATGGAAGGTTTCATGCAGTAAACGGCGCGCTCTTCATCTATAGGCTCAATCGACAGGTACTCCCATGAGCATCACGCAATTCAAGAACACCGCAACCCTGAAGCTGGAAGAGTCGAATCCAGTCGCCGTACCACTGGGCATGCCCGTGGCGGTGGCCTCGACCACCAGCGTTGAACGCGACGATGGCGTCGAAACCGGTGTCTGGGAATGCACGCCCGGCCGCTGGCGACGGCAGATCGTCGCCCAGGAGTTCTGTCACTTCATCCAGGGACGCTGCACCTTCACACCGGATGACGGTGAAACCCTGCATAGAAGCCGGCGACGCACTGATGTTGCCAGCCAACAGCCTCGGCATCTGGGATATCCAGGAAACCGTGCGCAAGACCTACGTTTTGATCCTCTGATTGCCTGCCAGCTCTCCAATAAAAAGAAGACAAACCAAACAGGAATCGACTCATGATCCGAAAGACTCTGACTCTGGCTCCACTTGCGTTCGTCGCGACCCTCGGCCACGCGGCCGAGACTGTCAAGATTTACAACTGGTCGGAGTACATCGCCCCGGACACTTCCAGAAAGAAACCGGCATCGCGTTCAGCTACGACGTCTTCGACAGCAATGAAACCCTCGACGGCAAACTGATGACCGGCAAATCCGGCTACGACGTGGTGTTTCCGTCCAACCACTTCATGGCGCGGCAGATTCAAGGCGTGGCGCTGAAGAAACTCGACAAGAGCCAACTACCGAACTGGAAAAATCTTAACCCGGCGCTGCTCAAGGCCTTGCAAACCAACGACCCGGGCAACGAACACGGCTTCCCGTACCTCTGGGGCAGCACCGGCATCGGTTACAACATCGCCAAGGTCAAGGCCGTGTTGGGTGAGAACGCGCCCGTGGATTCCTGGGACTTGATTTTCAAACCCGAGAATATGAAAAAGTTGCAGAAGTGCGGCGTTGCGATCCTCGACAACGGTCCCGAACTGTTGCCGGCGGCACTGAACTACCTGGGCCTGCCGCATCACAGCAAGAACCCGGAAGACTACAAAAAGGCTGAAGCGCTGCTGATGAAAGTCCGCCCGTATGTCAGCTATTTCCACTCGTCCAAGTACACCAGCGATCTGGCCAATGGCGACATCTGCGTGGCCGTCGGCTTCTCCGGTGACATTCTGCAAGCCGAAAACCGCGCGAAAGAAGCTAAAAATGGCGTCGACATCGGCTATTCGATTCCCAAGGAAGGCGCCGCCATCTGGTTCGACATGGTCTCCATGCCGGTAGACGCCCCGGATGAAAAGGCCGGCTACGCCTTCATGAACTACCTGCTGCGCCCGGACGTCATGGCCAGCATCAGCAACTACGTGCACTACGCCAACGGTAACGAACAGGCCGACAGTTTGATCGACCCGGCGATCAAGAATGACACCAAGGTCTACCCGAGCCCGGACATGATGGGGAAATTGTTTGTGCTGGAGGCGATGCCGCTGAACATCGACCGGGTTCGTACGCGGGTGTGGAACAAGATTCGAACGGGGAGTTGAGGGTTCATATTTTGTAGTTATTGCGGCCAGTCGGGCTGGCTGGTAACGCTGTAGATTCCTGGCCTCCTTTCAATGGTTAGGAGGCAATGGAATGCCTGTCCGCTTGAATGCTGGTCATCTGCGTATTGGTCGCTTCTCTGAGCCAGGGCGTATTTATTTGATAACGGCTGTCGTTGACCAACGGCAGCCGTTTTTTGTTGATTGGCGATTGGGGAGGTTGGTCGTTCTGGAGTTGCGTCAAGCGCAGGAGGAGGGTTGGGCGGATTTTTTGACGTGGGTTGTGATGCCGGATCATATGCATTGCCTGGTGCAGCTGCACGACAAAACACTGGCCGAGCTGATGTGCCGTATAAAATCCCGGAGCAGCCTGGCGGTTAATCAGGCGCTAGGGCGGCGAGGGCGCCTCTGGCAAAAGGGGTATCACGATCGTGCGGTTCGGCGGGAGGAGGACGTGAAGGATCTTGCTCGATATGTCGTGGCCAACCCAATACGAGCAGGGCTGGTGACACGGGTTCATGACTACCCACTTTGGGATGCGTGTTGGTTGTGAGTATCTGACGACTGCTTCGCAGCCGAACGCAGGCTGCGCCAGCTGCTACAAGGATTGCGGCGTACGCGAAACCTGTAGCAGCTGCCGAAGGCTGCGTTCGGCTGCGCAGCAGTCGTCAAAAACTCTAATCCAATGAAAATTCAACTGATATCAATGCGCTGGCACTCATATTAATAACTCACTCAAAGTGAGACCCCATCGACAAAAAACAACTTACCTCTATTTAATAATTAAATAACTAATTGTCAGACAATTTGCGCAAGCCGCCATCTAACAAAACAATATTTCGACAGCACAGGCATTGTTTCCGGGTACTTGCAGGAACAACTCAATTTGACGTCAAAAAAAATGTAGACGTTTGATTTCGAATTGTGTCAGTTTTCTTTCGCCTTCATTGGGCGAGTGATAGGACGATCTCGCCAGAGATTGTCGCTGTCTGACAAAAAACTGTTCCATAGCTAAACAAGGAAGTGTGTTTATGTCGAAAGTAAAAGACAACGCTATTGATACCGCCGAACAGGCGTTCCAGCCATTGCAAGCATTGGCTGCACCCAGTTCTGCGTTCAACCAGATCAATAGCTTCAGCCATCAATATGATCGGGGTGGCAACCTCACGGTCAATGGCAAACCCTCCTTCTCCGTCGACCAGGCAGCGACCCAATTGCTGCGCGATGGCGCTGCCTACCAGGACAAGGACGGCAGCGGCAAAATCGAACTCACCTACACGTTCCTGACCTCGGCGTCGTCGAGCACCATGAACAAGCACGGGATTACCGGGTTCAGCCAGTTCAGCACCCAGCAGAAAGGTCAGGCGGTGCTTGCCATGCAATCCTGGGCCGATGTGGCCAATGTCACCTTCACCGAGAAGGCCACGGGTGGCGATGGTCACATGACCTTCGGCAACTACAGCGGCGGCCAGGACGGCGCGGCGGCCTTCGCCTATCTGCCAGGCACGGGCGCGGGTTATGACGGTACTTCCTGGTACCTGACCAACAGCAGCTACACGCCAAACAAAACGCCGGACCTGAATAATTACGGCCGGCAAACCCTGACCCACGAAATCGGTCACACCCTGGGCCTGGCCCACCCTGGCGATTACAACGCCGGCGAGGGCGCTCCGACCTACAACGACGCTTCCTACGGGCAAGACACCCGCGGTTATAGCGTCATGAGCTACTGGAGTGAAAGCAATACCAGCCAGAACTTCAGCAAGGGCGGCGTCGAAGCCTATTCGTCCGGTCCGCTGATGGACGATATCGCGGCCATCCAAAAGCTCTATGGCGCCAACACCACCACCCGTACCGGCGACACCACTTACGGCTTCAACTCCAACGCCGGGCGCGACTTCCTGGGCGCGACTTCGTCGTCGGACAAGGTTGTGTTTTCGGTATGGGATGCGGGCGGCAAGGACACCCTGGACTTTTCCGGCTTTACCCAAAACCAGAAGATCAATCTCAATGAGGCCTCGTTCTCCGACGTTGGCGGCCTGGTGGGTAACGTGTCCATCGCCAAGGGTGTCACCATCGAGAACGCCATCGGCGGTTCGGGCAACGACCTGCTGATCGGCAACAGCGTGTCCAACGAACTGAAAGGCGGTGCCGGCAACGACATCCTCTTCGGCGCGGGCGGTGCGGACAAACTGTGGGGCGGTTCAGGTTCGGACACTTTCGTGTTTGCGGCCAGCAGCGATTCCAAGCCCGGTGCAGTGGATCAGATCCTCGATTTTGTCAGCGGTCTGGACAAGATCGACCTGACCGGCATCACCAACGGCGCAGGCCTGCATTTCGTGAACTCGTTCACCGGTGCGGCAGGCGATGCGGTGTTGACCTCTTCGGGCAGTAACAGCCTGTTGTCGGTGGACTTCTCCGGGCACGGTGTGGCTGATTTCCTGGTCAGCACCGTGGGCCAGGCGGCTTACTCCGACATCGCTGCGTGATGTGAGGTGAAAAGGAGGGCGGCGCAGACGCGCTGCCCTCTGCCCCTTGAAATGAGTAAAGCGCCTTATGATTCATAACGGCTTCACCTACAGAACAACCGCGTGGCTATTGGCGACGTTCATGATGATTTTTGGAGATGTAGCCATGGCGAGCAGCCTGAAATTAGCAGACCCCTCGGAACTGGCCGGCAAATGGCAGGCGACCCTGATCGCCAAAGATGACTCGCCAGAGACCCAGGCATTGCAGGACAAACCGTCAAACGTCTGCATCATCGACTTTCAACCGAAACAGACGCTGGGTGAGGGCGCCGATTGTCTCAGCGCCTGGCTGGACGGCGAATCTGCGATCGGCTGGTTCCCTGAGCCAGATGGCCTGGCGATCACCGGCAAAGAAGGTTCGAAGATTCTATTTCTCAGCCGCCAACGCGACGGATCGTATAAAGCCACATTGAAATCCGATCTGGTCATAACACTTGTGCGCCAGGTGCAATAACACGGTTCGACTATAACGCTCGTCATTGCCGACATAAGCACAACACAACTAGTGGAAGCGCTCTGTCGCCCACGAAAAGTTGTTATTAGTTTGTAAGCGCTGTCGCAAGGCCTATATCCGCCCCTGCGCGGACAGTTAATGGAAACTTCGCCAGATAGGGCGAGGAATAACACCTCAGGAAGAACCCATGAAGATGGCAAAGAGCCCGGCCACCGCACCATTATTCAAAGCGCTGGGCGACTACAAGAGCATCCTGATCAGCGTCGGTTGTTTTACCGCGTTAATTAACGTGTTGATGCTGGTCCCGTCGATTTACATGCTCCAGGTCTACGACCGCGTGCTGTCTTCGCAAAATGAAACGACCTTGGCGATGCTGTCGTTGATGGTGGTCGGGTTCTTTGCCTTCATCGGTTTGCTTGAAATCGTGCGCAGCTTCATCGTCATTCGCATCGGCAGCCAACTGGAGCGCCGCTTCAATCTTCGGGTCTATCAGGCCGCCTTCGAGCGCAACCTGTTCAAAGGCGAGGGTAACGCCGGGCAAGCCTTGGGGGACCTGACGCAGATTCGCCAATTCGTCACCGGTCCTGCGCTGTTTGCCTTCTTCGATGCGCCGTGGTTTCCGGTTTATCTGTTCGTGATCTACCTGTTCAATGTCTGGCTCGGTGTGTTTGCGACGGCGGGCGCGGTGCTGTTGATCGGCCTCGCTTGCCTCAACGAGACGATGACCAAAAAGCCTTTGGGCGAAGCCGCAGGTTTTTCCCAGAAATCCAGCCAGCTGGCCACCAGTCACCTGCACAACGCCGAATCCATTCAGGCCATGGGCATGCTCGGGGCGTTACGTAAACGCTGGTTCCAGGTTCATTCACGTTTCCTCGGCTTGCAGAATCAGGCCAGCGACACCGGTGCAGTCATCAGCTCCCTGAGCAAAACCCTGCGCCTGTGCCTGCAATCGCTGGTGCTGGGGCTGGGTGCATTGCTGGTGATTAAGGGCGACATGACCGCCGGGATGATGATCGCCGGTTCCATCCTGATGGGTCGGGTTCTGAGCCCCATCGACCAATTGATCGCCGTGTGGAAGCAGTGGAGCGGCGCCAAACTCGCGTACCGCCGTCTCGATACCTTGCTGCAAGCCTTCCCGCCGAGTGACGAGGCCATGGCGCTGCCGGCGCCGAAGGGTCAGATCATCTTCGAACAGGTCAGCGCCGCGCCGCCGGGGCAACGGGCAGCCACGTTGCACCTGGTTAATTTCAGCCTCGGTGCCGGGGAAGTGCTGGGCGTACTCGGGGCGTCCGGTTCCGGCAAATCGACATTGGCCCGGGTGCTCGTTGGCGTCTGGCCGACGCTGGGCGGTACGGTGAGGCTCGACGGCGCGGACATTCATCGCTGGAACCGCGACGATCTTGGTCCCTACATCGGTTATCTGCCGCAAGACATCGAGCTGTTCAGTGGCAGCATCGCTGAAAACATCGCCCGGTTCAGCGAGGCGGACCCGCAAAAAGTCGTTGAAGCCGCGCAACAGGCTGGCGTTCACGAACTGATCCTGCGCATGCCGCAAGGCTACGACACCGTACTCGGCGAGGACGGCAGCGGCTTGTCCGGGGGCCAGAAGCAGCGCGTGGCCCTGGCTCGCGCGTTGTATGGCAACCCGCGTCTGGTGGTGCTGGATGAACCCAATTCCAACCTCGACACCGTGGGCGAAGCGGCATTGGCCAGCGCGATTGCGCACATGAAAGCCCAGGGCACCAGCGTGATTTTGGTCACCCATCGTTCTTCGGCGCTGGCCCAGGCCGACAAGTTACTGGTGCTCAACGAAGGGCGCTTGCAAGCCTTCGGTGCCAGCCAGGACGTGCTCAAGGCACTCGCAGCCAATCAGGAACAGCAGCGGGAAAAAACCGCGCAAGCGCCGGGTGGACTCAGCATGAGCCGGCAGTATCAGCCCTCGACAAGGAATTCGGGTGTATGAGCAACAACAGCGAAGCCACCATGGAACACGACTACACCGCAGAACGTCCTGAGCGCGATGCGCGTTTCTTCGCCCGCATGGGCTGGATTCTGGCGATTGTCGGCGCCGGCAGTTTTTTCACCTGGGCCAGTCTCGCGCCTCTCGACCAAGGCATTCCCGTGCAAGGCACGGTCGTGGTGTCGGGCAAGCGCAAAGCCGTGCAATCGATGAGCAGTGGCGTGGTCAGCCAGATTCTGGTGCGCGAGGGCCAGGTGGTGAAACAGGGCCAGCCATTGTTTCAGCTCGACCAGACGCAAGTCGCCGCTGACGTGCAATCGCTGCAAGCACAATACCGCATGGCCTGGGCCAGCCTGGCGCGGTGGCAGAGTGAACGGGACAACCTCAAGCAGGTGAGTTTTCCCGCTGAACTGAGCAACGATCCTGACCCACGCCTGGCATTGGTGCTGGAAGGTCAACGGCAGTTGTTCAGCAGCCGCCGTGAAGCGTTTTCCCGCGAACAGGCCGCCTTGCGTGCCAGCATCGAAGGCGCCAGCGCGCAATTGGCTGGCATGCGCCGCGCCCGCACCGACTTGACTGCCCAGGCCAGCTCTCTGCAACAACAACTGAGCAACCTTCAGCCTCTGGCGGATAACGGCTACATCCCGCGCAATCGGTTGATGGAGTACCAACGTCAACTGTCGCAAGTGCAACAACAATTGGCGGAAAACACCGGCGAAAGCGGCCGTGTGGAGCAGGGCATCCTCGAATCGCGGCTGAAACTGCAACAGCACATCGAGGAATACCAGAAAGAAGTCCGTACCCAACTGGCCGACGCGCAATTGAAAAGCGTGACGCTGGAAGAGCAGCTGACTTCCGCCGGGTTCGATCTGCAACATAGCGAGATCATCGCCACGGCCGATGGCATTGCGGTCAACCTCGGGGTTCACACCGTGGGCGCGGTGGTGCGACAGGGCGAAACCCTGCTGGAGATCGTGCCTCAGGGGACGAGTCTGGAGGTGGAAGGGCACCTGCCGATCAACCTGGTCGACAAGGTCGGCACACACTTGCCGGTGGACATTCTGTTCACGGCGTTCAACCAGAGCCGCACGCCGCGCGTGCCCGGCGAAGTCAGCCTGATCTCCGCCGACCAGATGATCGACGAGAAAACCGGTGCGCCGTATTACGTACTGCGCAGCAGCGTCAGCGATCAGGCCATGGAAAAACTCAACGGTCTGGTGATCAAGCCTGGCATGCCGGCGGAAATGTTCGTGCGCACCGGTGAACGTTCACTCCTCAACTATTTGTTCAAACCGCTGCTCGACCGGGCAGGTTCCGCGTTGACTGAGGAATAAGGATGTTCCGCTGTATGAATAAGCTTTCGATGCTTGGAGCAGTGCTCGCGTTGTTCACCTGCAACAGCGTGTTGGCCATGGGGCCGTTCGAGATCTACGAGCAGGCATTGCGCAATGATCCGGTGTTCCTGGGCGCAATCAAAGAGCGCGATGCCGGCCTTGAAAACCGTGCCATTGGCCGCGCCGGACTGTTGCCGAGGCTGGGTTATACCTACAACAAGGGCCGCAATTCTTCGAAGGTCACTTACCTCAACGATCGCGGTCGCAGCCAGAGCGATGATCGCAACTACAGCAGTTACGGCTCGAACCTGACCCTGCAACAACCGTTACTCGATTACGAGGCTTACGCGTCGTACCGCAAAGGCGTGGCGCAATCGCTGTTTGCCGACGAAAACTTTCGCGGCAAGAGCCAGCAATTGCTGGTTCGGGTGCTGGAGAATTACACCCAGGCGCTGTTCGCTCAGGATCAGATCGACATCGCGCAGGCCAAGAAAAAGGCTTTCGAGCAACAGTTCCAGCAGAACGAACACATGTTCCGACAGGGCGAGGGCACGCGTACCGACATCCTTGAGGCCGAGTCCCGCTATGAATTGGCCACGGCCGAGGAAATCGAAGCCCGTGATGAGCAGGACGCGTCGTTACGAGAGCTGGGCGCGCTGATTGGCGTGCCGGCGGTCAACATCGGCGACCTGGCGCCGCTGGACCAGCATTTCCAGACCTTCGCCCTGCAACCGGCCAATTACGACACCTGGCACGAGATGGCCGTGGCCAACAACCCCAACCTGGCCTCCCAACGGCAGGCCGTGGAAGTGGCGCGCTACGAGGTTGAACGCAACCGCGCCGGGCACCTGCCCAAAGTCAGTGCCTACGCTTCGGTGCGTCAGAACGAATCGGAAAGCGGCAACACCTACAACCAGCGTTACGACACCAACACCATCGGCATCGAAGTCAGCGTGCCGCTGTATGCCGGCGGCGGGGTTTCGGCGTCGACGCGTCAGGCCAGCCGCACCATGGAACAGGCGGAATATGAGCTGGATGGCAAGACCCGGGAAACGTTGATCGAGTTGCGCCGGCAGTTCAGTGCCTGCCTGTCGGGGGTGAACAAATTGCGGGCTTATCAGAAGGCGCTGAAGGCTGCCGAAGCGCTGGTGGTCTCGACCAAGCAAAGCATTTTGGGTGGTGAGCGCGTCAACCTCGACGCATTGAACGCAGAACAACAACTATTTACCACCCGCCGCGATCTGGCACAGGCACGCTACGACTACTTGATGGCCTGGACCAAGTTGCATTACTACGCCGGGACGTTGAATGAGCAGGATTTGGCCAAGGTTGACGAGGCGTTTGGGCAAGGCCCGAGGAGCTAATGAGTTGAACCTGTAGCAGCTGGCGAAGCCTGCGTTCGGCTGCGTAGCAGTCGTAAAACCTGACAACACGGTTTGTCAGATAGACCGAATGACGACTGCTTCGCAGCCGAACGCAGGCTTCGCCAGCTGCTACAGGGGGATGCGTTGCTGCCCGTTATGGACAACCAGAATTCTAAAAACGCCAAAAAAGCGAGAAGTCATGAACACGGACGTACAGATCAAGCCGATGTCAGTCGGCACGCTATTACTCCTGGTGACAGCAATGCCCGTCTCGTTGCAAGCCGCTTACCTGGAAACCGGCGTGCCCGGTGATGCCGCCAGTTGGCGCTCGGCGGAGTTCCAGCGCGACTGGGGACTCGCCCGCATGCAAGCCGATCAAGCCTATGCCGCCGGCATCACCGGCAAAGGCGTGAAAATCGGCGAGCTCGATTCAGGCTTCGATGCTTCCCATCCCGAATTCGCTACCGACCGTTACCATGCGGTGCTGGCCAGCGGAAGTTACGTCGATGGTTCTTCGTTCAACGTCGACGGCACGCTCAACCCCAACAACGATTCCCACGGCACGCACGTCGCCGGCACCATCGGTGCCTCGCGCGACGGCACCGGCATGCACGGCGTGGCCCACAACGCACAGGTCTACGTCGGCAACACCAACAAGAACGACAGCTTCCTGTTCGGCTCCAATCCTGATCCACGCTACTTCAAAGCGGTCTATAACGCGTTGGCGGATGCCGGTGTGCGAGCGATCAACAACAGCTGGGGCAGCCAGCCACCGGATGTCAGCTATCGGACCCTCGACGATCTGCATGCGGCCTACGCCCAGCACTGGAACAAAGGCACCTGGCTCGATGAGGCCGCAGACGTTTCCCGACGCGGCGTGATCAACGTGTTCAGCGCCGGCAACAGCGGTTACCCCAACGCCAGCGTGCGTTCAGCCTTGCCTTATTTTGAGCCGGACCTGGAAGGCCACTGGCTGGCGGTGTCGGGGCTGGATCAAGGCAATCTGCAGAAATACAACCAGTGCGGGATCGCCAAGTATTGGTGCATCACCACCCCCGGCGCGAAGATCGACAGCACCATTCCCGGCGCAGGCTATGCGATCAAGTCCGGTACCTCCATGTCCGCGCCGCATGCCACCGGTGCCTTGGCGCTGGTGATGGAACGCTACCCGTACATGACCAACCAGCAGGCGCTTGAAACCTTGCTGACCACAGCCACTCAGCTCGACGGATCGGTCACCGATGCACCGAATACCCGCGTCGGTTGGGGCGTGGCCAACCTTGATCGGGCGATGCGCGGGCCGGGGCAATTACTCGGGCGTTTCGACGCCAATCTAGGGGCAGGGCAGAGCGATGTCTGGAGCAATGACATCTCGGATAAAGCGCTGATCCAGCGTCAATCCGAAGACCTCGCCGAGCACAGTGCCTGGCAGCAGACGTTGCAAACCAAAGGCTGGGAGAACGGCGTGCCGGTTGGCGCCAGTCAACAGGATCAGACTGATTACGCCGTGGGCACGGTGCGGGATTCCGTCGCCGCTCACCGTGTTTACGAAGGCAGCCTGATCAAGTCTGGTGCCGGACGCCTGATGCTGACCGGCGACAATACGTATCGCGGGCCGACCACCATCAATGGTGGGTTACTGACGGTGAACGGTTCGCTGAAATCGAAGGTGACCATCAATGACGGCGGCACGCTGGGTGGTTCGGGGCGCGTCGGTGCTGTGACCGCCAATAGCGGCGCAACTGTAGCGCCGGGCAATTCCATTGGTACGTTGCAGGTTAGTGGCGACGTGACGTTTGCGCCGGGTTCGACCTACGCTGTCGAACTCTCACCGAATAGCAGCGACCGGATCATCGCGGGCGGCACGGCCACTGTCAGCGGCGCGACGGTCAGCCTGTCACTGGAAAACAGCCCGACCTTGCTCAGTGCTACCGAGGTGCAAAGCCTGCTCGGTCATCAATACAACATCCTGCAAGCGGCTGGCGGCATTCAAGGTCAGTTCGAAGCGGTGCTGCCCAATTATCTGTTCATTGGCGGCAGCCTGGATTACGCCGCCACCGGTGTTCAACTGAGTGTCGAACGCAACGACACGACCTTCGCCAGCGTCGGCCAAACGCCGAACCAGCGCGCCGCAGCCTCCGCCGCGGAAGGGCTTGGGGCGGGTAATGCGGTTTACGAAAGTCTGTTGCTGTCGCCCACCGCGACGTCTGCCCAACAGGCGTTTCAGCAGTTGTCGGGGGAAATTTATCCGGCGATGGGCTCGGTGCTGATCAACGACAGCCGCTACTTGCGTGATGCCGTCGGTGAGCGACTGGTTGATGCCAAAGGTGCTCAAAGCAATGGCTGGATAAAGGCGCTGGGCGCCTGGGGCAAAACTGATGAGCGCCATGACGCGGCAGGCTACACCACGTCGATTGGCGGTTTGCTCGCCGGTGTCGATGGCGCGCTCGATGAGCAGACTCGCATCGGGTTGGTCACGGGTTACAGCGACAGCTCGGTGAGCATGGGCTCGGGCACTCATTCATCGGCCAAGGTCGACAGCTATCACCTGGGCGCTTACGCCGGTCGAGAAATGGGAGCTTGGCGCCTGAGTGCCGGCGGTGCCTACAGCTGGCATCGCGCCGACGTCAAACGGGACCTGCAATACGGCGACGTCAGCGCCAAACAGAAAGCCAAGGTCGACACCGGGACCACCCAAGTGTTCGGTGAAGCGGCGTATCGCCTGAACCTGCAACCTCTGGCGCTTGAGCCGTTCGCGAATCTGGCTTACGTGCACCTCAACACCGAAGGTTTCACCGAGAAAGGTAACGCCGCCGCCCTGAAAAGCCGTGGCGACCAGCGTGACGCGGTGCTCAGCACGTTGGGCGTGCGCGCGTTGAAAACCGTGAACCTGTCCGGTCAGCAGCAGCTTGAGCTGGGAGCGAGTCTCGGCTGGCAGCACAACCTTAGCAACACCGACGCCGAGGAACATCTGGCATTTGCCAGCGGCAGCACCGCGTTCTCGGTGGAAAGTTCGCCGATGGTGCGTGATGCCGCATTGGTCGGCGCCCACGCCAGCCTGGCCCTGAGCCGGGACATTCGCCTGAACCTCGATTACACCGGCCAACTGACCAGCCGCGAGAAGAGCCATGGAGCAGGACTCAGCCTCAATTGGCAGTTTTAACGCAGAACCTGTAGCAGCTGGCGTAGCTGTGGTGAGGGGATTTATCCCCGTTCGGCGGCGAAGCCGTCGTAATTCATTGGACGCGGTGTGGCTGGAAAAAACAGGGGCCGCTTCGCAGCCCGACGGGAATAAATCCCCTCGCCACAGCTTCGCCAGCTGCTACAGGGGGCGTGCTTCACAAATAAAAAAATGGGTGCTTTCTAAGCACAGGGATTTTGGCAACACAACTAAGGACGGTAGCTGGATGAACAACAAGTACAACAACCTCGCCTTGCTCTGCGCATTGGCATCCCTGGGCACTGCGCAAGCTGCGCCTTACGTGGAAAACGGCAAAACCGGCGATCCCAACAGCTGGCGCAGCACGGAGTTCAATGCCGATTGGGGGCTGGGAGCGGTCAACGCACAAGAGGCCTACGCCGCCGGTTACACCGGTAAAGGCGTGAAGCTGGGGATCTTCGACCAACCGGTCTACGCCGCGCATCCGGAGTTTTCCGGTCCCAACAAAGTGATCACGCTGGTCACCAGCGGCATCCGCGAATACACCGACCCGTACATCCCGGTCAAAGCGGGGGACGCCTTTCGCTACGACGGTTCGCCCTCGATCGGTTCCGACGGCAAGCTCGGTGCCCACGGCACCCACGTTGGCGGGATCGCTGCCGGCAGTCGAGATGGCGGCCCGATGCATGGTGTGGCATTCGGTGCGCAGATCATCAGTGCGGACAACGGAGATCCGGGCCCGGAGGACGGCATCATTCGCGGCAACGACGGCGCGGTCTACAAGGCCGGTTGGGACGCCTTGATCGCCAGCGGCGCGCGGATCATCAACAACAGCTGGGGCATCGGCATCACCGATCGCTTCGACCTCGGAGGACGCAACCCGGCGTACCCGCATTTCACCGTGCAAGACGCACAATTGCAGTTCAACGAGATCCGTCCGTTACTCGGGACCAAACCGGGCGGAGCCTACGACGGCGCCATCGCGGCGGCCCGCAGCGGTATCGTGACGATCTTCGCGGCCGGCAACGACTACAACCTCAACAACCCGGACGCCATCGCGGGCCTGGGGTATTTCGTCCCGGACATCGCGCCGAACTGGGTCACCGTCGCGGCCTTGCAAAAGAACCCGGACCTCAACAGCCCGGACCTCTACAACATCAGCACCTTCTCTTCACGCTGCGGCTACACCGCAAGCTTTTGCGTGTCTGCACCGGGCAGCAAGATCTACAGCTCGATCATCAGCGGTACCAACGCCGGTAACCTGACCACCGGCTACGCCAACTACAACGGCACCTCGATGGCGGCGCCGCACGTCGCCGGTTCCATGGCCGTGCTGATGGAGCGCTTCCCGTACATGACCGGCGCCCAGGTCGCCAGCGTGTTGCGCACAACGGCCACCGATCTCGGTGCGCCGGGTGTCGATTCGCTCTACGGCTGGGGCATGATCAACCTGCGCAAAGGCATCGATGGCCCGGCGATGTTGGTCACCGAGCAAGACATTCCCGAGGAGTTCCGCATCCAGGGTGCCTACGGTTCGAGTCAGTTTGTCGCGGATTTGCCAGGCATCGGCGCGATCATCGACGCGGGCAAACCGACCGAACGCGTCTGCAATGACGTGCACTGCGGCCTCGACACGTGGCGCAACGACATTTCCGGGCACGGCGGTTTGACCAAGCAAGGCATCGGCACGCTGGTCATGACTGGCGCCAACACCTACACCGGCCCGACGCTGGTCAATCAGGGTCGCCTGGCCATCAACGGCTCGCTCGCATCAGCCGTCACGGTCAACGACAACGGCATCCTTGGTGGTAACGGCCGCATCGGCGCATTGACCGCGAAAAGCGGCGGCACCGTAGCGCCAGGCAATTCCATCGGCACCTTGCAGGTGGCGGGCGACGTGACCTTCGAGCCCGGTTCGACCTATGCCGTGGAATTGTCACCGACCAGCAGCGACCAGATCGTGGCGGGCGGTAAAGCCTTGATCGACGGCGCTACCGTCAGCCTGTCCCTGGAAAACAGCCCGACATTGCTGACCACCAGCGAAGTGAAATCCCTGCTCGGCAATCAATACAACATTCTGCAAGCGGCTGGCGGGATCGAAGGGCGTTTCGGCGCGGTGCTACCGGATTACCTGTTCATCGGAGGCACACTCGACTACTCGGCCAATGGCATCCAACTGGCGGTAGAGCGTAACGCAGCGTCTTTCGCCAGCGTCGGCCAAACCCCGAATCAACGCGCCGTTGCCGCTGCTGCCGAGCAACTGGGCGCGGGCAATCCGCTCTATGAAACCTTGCTGTTGTCGCCGACCGCCGCCATCGCGCAACAAGCCTTCCAGCAACTGTCCGGTGAGATTCACCCGGCGATCGGCACGCTGCTGATCAACGACAGCCGTTATCTGCGCGATGCCGTTGGCGAACGCCTGCGCGAGCGTGACCTGTTCGATGCCGCCGCACCGACCGATGACCGTAGCAACGCTTGGGTCAAAGTCCTCGGTGCCTGGGGCAAGAGCGATGGCGGGCATGACAACGCCAGTTCCAACCGCTCCATCGGCGGCTTGCTGGCCGGTGTCGACGGTTTGATCACTGAAGATACGCGGCTGGGTTTCGTGACCGGTTATAGCGACAGCTCGTTGAGCATGGGCGATGGCACGCATTCGTCCGCCTCCGTCGACAGCTACCATTTGGGCGCCTATCTGGGCCATGAAATCGATGCGTTGCGCTTGAGCGTCGGTGGCGCTTACAGCTGGCATCGCATTGACGTGAAGCGTGACCTGCAATTCGGCGACGTCAGCGGTAAACAGAAATCCAAACGCGATGCGACAACCGCACAACTGTTTACCGAAGCAGCGTATCGCCTGGACCTGCAACCGCTGACGCTGGAACCGTTCGCCAACCTGGCTTACGTGCACCTGAACAGCGACAGCTTCACCGAGAAGGGGGATGCCGCGGCACTCAAGGGCGGCGAAGACAACCGCGACTCCGTGCTCTCGACCCTCGGCCTGCGGGCGAGCAAAGCGATTGCCCTGTCGGACCAACAACAGTTGGAACTGTCTGGCACGCTGGGCTGGCAGCACAACCTGAGCAACACCCGTTCCGAAGATCACCTGGCCTTCGCCAACGGCAACACCGCGTTCAGCGTGCAGAGCGTTTCCCTGGACCGTAACGCTGCCGTCATTGGTGCGCGGGCCGGTTTGGCGGTGGCGCAAGACGTTCGTCTGAGCCTGGATTACAACGGACTGCTCGGCTCCCACGAGAAAGACCACGGTGTGGGTCTGACGCTCGACTGGCAGTTCTGATTTGACGCAAAGGAAGCAAGTCACTGCCGACGCCCGGTCGGGCTCCGGACTGGATAACTTGCCGGCTTCAGGCATTACGTTTGCCTAAGGCTGCATGCACTAGATGCTCCGGGGCGCCTCGTGAGTGAGGCGTCCTGGTTGTGAGCTATCTCTGACAATTCCAACAAAGAGAGAGGCAATACCCATGGGTGTGTACGACTACAAAAACTTCGGTACAGCAGATTCCAAAACATTATTTACCGACGCGATGGCGATCACGCTGTATTCCTATCACAACCTGGATAACGGCTTTGCCACCGGCTATCAGCACAACGGCTTCGGCCTTGGCTTGCCGGCGACATTGGTCACCGCGCTGCTTGGCGGCACCGACTCCCAAGGTGTCATCCCCGGCGTTCCGTGGAATCCGGATTCGGAAAAAGCCGCGCTGGACGCGGTGCAGAAAGCCGGCTGGACACCCATCACCGCCACGCAACTGGGCTATGACGGCAAGGTCGACGCACGCGGAACGTTCTTCGGCGAGAAAACCGGGTACACCAGCGCTCAGGTGGAAATCCTCGGCAAGTACGACGCGCAGGGCCATCTCAGCGAAATCGGTATTGCCTTTCGCGGCACCAGCGGCCCACGAGAAAGCCAGATCAGCGACTCCATCGGCGATGTGATCAATGATCTGCTGGCGGCGCTAGGGCCCAAGGCTTACGCCAAGAACTACGTCGGCGAAGCGTTCGGCAACCTGCTCGACGACGTGGCGGCATTTGCCCGGGCCAATGGGCTGTCGGGCAAGGACGTGCTGGTCAGCGGCCATAGCCTCGGCGGGTTGGCGGTCAACAGCCTGGCGGATTTGAGCGACGGCAAGTGGAACGGGTTCTACCAGGATTCCAACTACATTGCCTACGCCTCGCCGACCCAAAGCAGCACCGACAAAGTGCTGAACGTCGGTTACGAAAACGACCCGGTGTTCCGTGCCCTCGACGACTCATCGTTCAACCTGTCGTCGGTGGGCGTGCACGATGCCGCCAAGGTCTCGGCGACCGATAACATCGTCAGCTTCAACGACCACTACGCCTCGACAGCGTGGAATGTGCTGCCGTTTTCCATCCTCAACATTCCGACCTGGATCTCGCACTTGCCGACCGCCTATGGCGACGGCATGAACCGGGTGATCGAATCGAAGTTCTACGACCTCACCAACAAAGACTCGACGATCATCGTTGCCAACCTGTCGGACCCGGCACGCAGCAACACCTGGGTCCAGGACCTCAATCGCAATGCCGAAACCCATAAGGGCAGCACCTTCATCATCGGCAGCGACGGCAACGATCTGATCCAGGGCGGCCAGGGCAACGACTACCTGGAAGGCCGCGACGGCAACGACACCTTCCGCGACGGTGGTGGCTACAACATCCTGTTGGGCGGCAAGGGCAACAACGTGCTGGACGTGCAGCAGTCGGTAAAAAACTTCGACTTCGCCAACGACGGCGCCGGCAACTTGTACATACGCGACGCCAATGGCGGCATCAGCATTACCCGCGACATCGGCAGCATTGTGACCAAGGAACCGGGGTTTCTGTGGGGGCTGTTCAAGGATGATGTGACCCACAGCGTCACGGCCGATGGCCTTAAGGTGGGCAACAACCTGACTCAGTACGCGTCCACAGTGAAGGGCGGTGCCGGTGCCGACACGCTCAACGCTCACGCTGGCGGCGATTGGTTGTTGGGTCTGGACGGCAACGATCATTTGATCGGCGGCAAGGGTAACGACGTGTTTGTCGGCGGGGTGGGAAATGACCTGTTGGAGTCTGGGGGCGGGATCGATACGTTCCTGTTTAGCGGCGCGTTTGGTCAGGACCGGGTGGTTGGCTACCAGGCCAGCGACAAACTGGTGTTTCTCGGGGTTCAGGGGGTGACGCCAAACGACGACTATCGAGCGCATGCCTCGACGGTAGGGCACGACACGGTGCTGACGTTTGGTGGGGATTCGGTGACGTTGGTCGGGGTTGGGCTGGATAGCTTGTCCGGCTCAGGGATTGTTATTGCCTGACGGTGATGCGCTGCCTGTAAGGACCTCTTCGCGAGCAGGCTCGCTCCCACAGGGGATTTGTGAACGCCACAGATCCAATGTGGGAGCGAGCCTGCTCGCGAAGAACGATGACTCGGTACTCAGTCTTCCTGTCGGATCGTGGTCACTTCATCGGCCTTGACCTTCACTTTCGCCCCGGAAATATCTTCGAACTCGAAGAAGCCGTCCTTGGTCTTGGTTTTCGGCATGTCCTTGGTCAAATACTGGGTGCCGTTCTGCAGCGTCACAACCGTTGGCGTCGAGCAACCGGCCAGGGCCAGAAAGGCCGCTACCGCCAGGGGCAAGCCCAGAGTCTTGATATTCATAACCACCTCTCATCCTTCAAAAAAAAAGCGCGACTGCCACGAACGAAATCAATCGTCACTGTACCTATAACGCGGTTAGGCGCGATGGATCGGCAGAAAGTTCATAGCCAGCCGAAAAATTACCGAATAACGCCGCCGCTTATCCTTTTCCGTTTGCACCAGGCAGGGCGCAGCTGGTATCTGTACGCATAACCAGTACTCGCACGCCATGGCCCATTTTCCTGTGACTGCAAACCCTCTCGACGATCCGTTCTATTACTTGAATAACTTCATGCAAGTGCTTGATTGGCTTGAACATCGCTATGCCGATGTGTTGAGTGTCGAAGAGCAACACTTCATCCGCGAGTTCAAGCGGTTGCCCCGTGAGTCCAGGGCGCTGCTGGTCAGGATGGTGATGCGCAAGGGGAATCACTTCCGGGCGAGCAAGCTGCATTACCTCGAAATCGGCGACATCGCCATCGCCGCCGGCCCACTGCTGGTGCTGGGCTGGATCGATGAGCAATCGCCGCTGTCGATCGAAGCGCTGTGTGAGGTGCTGCTCAAGGCGGAAATTCTCCAGTGTTTTGGCGTTGCCATCGATCAGCCCAAGGGGAAAAAGACCGATTGGCTGCCCGTACTGAGCGAACAGTTTCCACAGGCTCACAGCTTCGGCCAGTGGTGCCCGTCGCTGGATGACCGATTGTTCAGCCTGACCATCATGGGCCTGTGCGATCGGCTGCGCTTGATGTTTTTCGGCAACCTTTACCAGGACTGGTCCGAGTTCGTGCTGGCTGACTTGGGCATCTTTACCTATGAAAAAGTCGAGTTCTGCGCCGACTCCCGAGGCCTGCGCAGCCGCGACGACGTGGACGCCTGCCTTTTCCTTCATGAGTGTCAGCAGCATTTCGAGGCCGGCGAAGCCGTGGAACGCATTGTCGAGCAGATCAAAGGACTGGCGCTAAGCAATCCCTGGCTGCAAAGACGTCGCGGCAAACTGTTGTTCCAGATCGGTCAGCACTGCGAGCGCCTGGCGGATTTCTCTACCGCACTGACGATTTACCGCGAGTGTGGATATCCCGGCGCGCGCCTGCGGTTGATTCGCGTGTTGGAGCGCTGCGGTGAATACCAGCTGGCCATGGACCTGGCCGCCGCGGTGGAGCAATCGCCGAAAAGTGCCGCCGAGCAGCAACAATTGCTGCGCGTGCTGCCCAGGCTGCGGCGCAAGTTGGGCGGTCCGGTGATAAAGCGCTCGTCCCCACGGGAGATGCTGCGCCTGGACCTGCAAGTGCCCAGAACCGACCCGGCGTTGTCGGTGGAGTCTTACGTTCAGGCGCATTTGGCGGAAGATTCGGCACCGGTGCATTACGTCGAAAACAGCCTGATCAACTCGCTGTTCGGTCTGCTGTGCTGGCCGGCGATTTTCGCGCCGTTGCCGGGGGCGTTTTTCCACCCGTTCCAGCGTGGGCCGGTGGATCTGCTCAATGAAGACTTTCACGCCCGCCGCGCGGAGCTGTTCCAGGGCTGCCTGGCTGAACTCGATGACGGGCGTTACCGCCAGACCATTCGTGAACGCTATGCCAGCAAGTGGGGCGTGCAGTCGCCCTTCGTGTTCTGGGGTGTGCTGAGCGAAGAATTGCTGGATCAGGCACTCGAATGCCTGCCGGCCGAACACCTCAAGCACTGGTTCAATCGACTGCTGTTGGACATCAAGGCCAATCGCGCCGGCATGCCGGACCTGATCCAGTTTTGGCCGCAGGACAAAACCTACCGGATGATCGAAGTCAAAGGCCCCGGTGATCGCCTGCAAGACAATCAATTGCGCTGGCTCGAGTTCTGCCATGAGCACCAGATGCCGATTGCCGTCTGCTACGTGCAATGGGCGGAGCAGAACACTTGAGCTACAGCATCGCTGTGCGGGCGCTGTGCGAATTCACCGCCAAGGTCGGTGACCTCGACCTGCGTTTTACGCCTTCGCCGACCGCGCTGGAAGGCATTGTCGGGCACCGTACGGTGGCGTCCCGGCGTATCGAGGGCTACCAGAGTGAAGTCGCGCTTGAAGGCCTGTATCAAACGTTGAATGTCAAGGGCTGGGCCGACGGCTACGACCCCGTGCAAAATTGCCTGGAAGAAGTCAAAACCTATCGCGGCGACTTGAGCAAACAACCGGCCAACCACCGTCAGTTGCACTGGGCGCAGGCGAAGATTTACGGCTGGTTGCTGTGTCAGAAACTGGAGCTGACGCAGATCAATCTGGCCCTGGTGTACTTCGACATCGTCAGCGAAAAGGAAACCCGCCTGGTCGAGGCTTTCAGTGCGGCGCAACTGAGGTTGTTCTTCGAAGAGCATTGCGCCTTGTTCCTGCAGTGGGCCGAACAGGAAATGGCTCATCGCGAAGGGCGTAATCGGGCGGCGCAACAACTTGCGTTTCCCCACGCCGACTTTCGACCCGGGCAACGTCATCTGGCGGAATCGGTGTTCAAGGCGGTCAGCACCGGTCGTTGCCTGATGGCGCAGGCGCCCACAGGGATCGGCAAAACGGTCGGCACGCTGTTCCCGATGCTCAAGGCCCTGGCGCCGCAGCAACTGGACAAGGTGTTCTTCCTTACGGCGAAAACCCCGGGGCGCAAACTGGCGCTGGACGCCGCGCAGGTGATTCTGGAGAGTGCCGACGCGCCACCCTTGCGGGTGCTCGAAATGATCGCCCGGGACAAAGCCTGCGAGCATCCGGACAAAGCCTGTCACGGCGAATCCTGCCCGATGGCCCAGGGTTTCTATGATCGCTTGCCCGCCGCTCGCGAGGCGGCGAGTAAGTTGTCCCTGCTGAACCAGAACGCTTTGCGTGAGGTGGCCCTGCAACACGACGTCTGTCCCTACTACCTGAGCCAGGAAATGGCCCGCTGGGCAGACGTGGTGGTCGCCGATTACAACTACTATTTCGATTTCAGCGCGCTGCTGTTCGGGCTGGCCCAGGCCAATAACTGGACAGTCGCGGTGCTGGTCGACGAAGCCCACAACCTGGTGGAGCGCGGCCGGCAGATGTACAGCGCCAGCCTCGACCAATCGACCCTCAACGGCGTACGAAAAACCGCGCCCGAGGCATTGAAAAAACCCTTGCAACGGGTCAATCGTGAGTGGAATGCCCTGCATAACCTGCAACTCGGCGCCTATCAGGCCTATGACAAGGCGCCGGAAAAACTGCTCCAGGCGTTGTCGTCGTGCAGCGCGAGCATCGGCGATTACCTGAACGATCATCCTCAAGGCCTGGACGGGGCGTTACAGAACTTCTATTTCGACATGCTGCAATTTTGCCGTGTGGCTGAACTCTTCGATGAACAGTTCCTGTTCGACATCAGCAAGCGCGACCTCGACCGCAAGCGCAACCTGTCGCAGCTGTGCCTGCGCAACGTGGTGCCCGCCGGCTTCATCCGCCCACGCTTGACGGCTGCACGCAGCACCGTGCTGTTTTCCGCGACCCTGAGCCCTCGCCACTACTATGCCGATCTGCTGGGCACGCCGGAGAGCACGGTGTGGATAGACGTTGAATCGCCCTTTCACGCCGATCAGCTGCACGTGCACATCGTCAGCCAGATCTCCACGCGGTTCGTCCATCGCCAGTCATCCCTTGGGCCGATCGTCGAGCTGATTGCCCGCCAGTTCAGCCAACGTCCCGGCAACTACCTGGCGTTTTTCAGCAGCTTTGATTATTTGCAACAAGTGGCGCAGTTGCTGGCCCAGAGGCATCCCGACATCAATCTGTGGTCGCAGTCCCGAGGCATGAGGGAAGGGCAGCGTCAGGACTTTCTCGATCAGTTCACCGCCGAGAGTCAGGGTGTCGGTTTTGCGGTGTTGGGCGGGGCTTTTGGCGAAGGCATCGACTTGCCGGGCGCGCGACTGATCGGAGCGTTTATCGCCACCCTCGGACTGGCGCAACTCAACCCGGTCAACGAGCAGCTGAAACAGCGCATGGCGGCGATTTTCGGCGCCGGTTATGACTACACCTACCTGTTTCCCGGGGTGCAGAAAGTGGTGCAGGCGGCGGGGAGGGTGATTCGCACCCAGCAGGATCAAGGGGTGGTGATGTTGATCGATGACCGGTTTGGCGATAGCAAGGTCAAACAGTTACTGCCGCGTTGGTGGTCGATTGCTCCGAGGCTTTTGCACCCTGTCGAGTAGGATTTTTTACTTTGAAAACATCGACATATCTTGAAAGACACGGCCATTTGAACAAACAGCGAATGCCCGCTTTATTCAAAGAGTCAGTCATCACTTTCAAGCCACTCTTTGATAAGGAAATCAAGGTATGTCAGCAGCACCGAAATACACGTACACCCCTGAGCAGGTCACCGCCGCATTCGATGAAATAAAGGCAACGCTGTTCAGCGGCGTCACGGCCGAGGAAACCCCAAAAATGCTGGTTGTTGCCGGGCTGCCAGGGTCAGGCAAAACCTATCTGCTGGAAAAGAATCTGCTGCCTTCAAAACGCTACGACAATTATGTTCGTCTGTACCGGCCCGACTACCGTAAAAAACACCCCCAATACGCAGAGATGATCAAATTCGGCGTCTTGCATGCGTATGAACATACCGAGGCATTCGTCCGCGAAGTCAGCACGAAGATCTATACGCAGGCCTTCACTGGCAAATACAACATCATCATGGAATGTGCGTTCGACAGCGTCGATTTCGTTGCGTTTGCGCCTTTGGCGACCGCCGCCGGCTATCAATTCGAGACTCACATCGTTGGCTGCACTCGCGAGTTTGCTTATGTGTCGAGCATTAAACGCGCGCTCCAAAGCCTTGAAGACCAGGAAATGGAAAGGTTTCTCTCTGTGCCGAAGCTGGATGCCGGCATGAGCAATGCTCAAGCGATCATCCTGGCCTTCGAGACAGCGGCGAAGGCGGTCAGCGGCTCGCAAATGATCGTGTACGAACGCGGCTTCGGCGTATTGAACGAGCGGACCCTGCGTGCTCAGAGCACCTACGCCAAAGCGGCTGATGGCTCCGTGAGCAGTACGACTACGATGAGGCATTTTGAGTACATCGTTTACTCCCGCATTATTGATAACCATGTCTTCGCGGTGAACGGTAATCACGAAATCGTCAAAGAGTGCCATCTGGCATTGCTCAGGACCGCGGCTCATGCCCCGTATGTTCCGAGTTTCGTCTACAACGATCTATACGCCTATATCGACAAATATGTGTGCCGAAACACTTGATGAAGATCCGCATAGGCGGCTTTCCAATTTTTTGGTTTGCCGCATACTCCAGAAAAACAACAGTGCCGTGAGGGATCAATGAGCGAGGATCGAGACAAAGCCAGCGTCATCGAGGACAGTCGTTTTCGGTTGTTGATCGGTGCTGTCGTTGATTACGCGATCTACATGATTGATCCCGATGGAATCATCACCAGCTGGAACGCTGGCGCCAAGCGTTTCAAGGGGTATGAAGAAGCCGAAATACTCGGCCAGCACTTTTCGCGTTTCTATACCGAAGCGGATCGCCTTGCCGGTATGCCCCAGCGAGCGCTGGACACGGCGATTCGGGAAGGGCGTTTCGAGGGAGAAGGCTGGCGGGTTCGCAAAGACGGTACGCACTTCTGGTCCCACGTAGTGATCGATCCTATTCTCGACCCGTCGGGCAAGTTGCTCGGGTTTGCCAAAATTACCCGCGACCTGACCGACCGCAAAATGGCCGAAGAAGTCCTCAAGCAAAGCGAGCAGCAGTTCCGCCTGCTGGTTCAAAGCGTCACTGACTACGCCATCTACATGCTCGCCCCGGATGGCCGCGTGACCAACTGGAATCCCGGGGCTCAGCGCATCAAGGGTTATTTGCCCGAAGAAGTCATCGGCCGGCACTTTTCGATGTTTTACACCTCGGAAGACCGCGAGGCCGGCGAACCGAAACGGACCCTGGACATTGCGGTACGTGAAGGGCGATTCGAAAACAAAGGCTGGCGCGTACGCAAGGACGGTACGCGGTTCCTGGCCAATGTCGTGGTCGATCCGATTTGGGGCGAAACCGGCACGTTGCTCGGTTTCGCCAAGATTACTCGTGATATCACCGAAGCCACACAAGCCCAGCAGGCGCTGGAGCAAACCCGCGAAGCGCTGTTTCAGGCGCAGAAGATGCAGGCCATCGGCCAACTCAGCGGTGGCATTGCCCAC
Organism: Pseudomonas sp. LB3P25; assembly: GCF_054897985.1. NCBI lineage: Bacteria > Pseudomonadati > Pseudomonadota > Gammaproteobacteria > Pseudomonadales > Pseudomonadaceae > Pseudomonas > Pseudomonas sp. LB3P25. The sequence continues at coordinate 3,543,300 of NZ_CM142711.1, forward strand.
GACTTCAACAATTTGCTGACCGTCATCCTCGGCAATCTGGAAATCGTCCGCAGACGCGTGGGGGACGATGTGAAAATTACCCGATTGGTGGACAACGCCACTCAGGGGGCCTTGCGGGGCGTAACCCTGACCCAGCGCATGCTGGCTTTTGCCAGACGTCAGGAGCTCAAAGCCGAACCCGTCGAGATACCGGCGCTGGTGCAAGGGATCAGCGGGCTGTTGCGCAGTTCGCTCGGGCCTTCCGTGGTACTCGAAACCCGCTTTTCGCAAGAACTCGAACCGGTCCTGGCCGACGTCAATCAGCTTGAGCTGGCGATACTGAACCTGGTGACCAACGCCCGCGATGCAATGCCCCATGGCGGAAAAATCGTTATCAGTGCCAAGACCGAAGAAACCTGGGATCAACCGCAGCTATCCCTGCTGTCAGGCCGCTATGTCTGCCTGAGTGTCAGCGACACGGGGGAGGGGATGGATGACGCCACGCTCGGTTCGGCAATGGACCCGTTTTTCACCACAAAAGGCGTTGGCAAAGGCACGGGGCTGGGACTCTCGATGGTGCATGGTTACATCGAGCAACTGGGCGGACGATTCGTCCTCAAGAGCCAGAAGGACATAGGTACGATCGCCGAACTATGGATACCCGTCGCCACAACCGGTTCGGTTGCCAAAACCGCAACCGAGGAGGAGGCCGCACCGCCGGTGCGCCGTCTATGCGTGTTGGTCGTGGATGATGACAGCCTGGTGTTGACCAGTACCTGCCTGTTACTCGAAGACCTGGGGCATCGGGTGATCAGTGCGACATCCGGGGCGCAAGCGTTGAAAGTATTCGACGCTGAATCAACCATTGATCTGGTTATCACCGACATGGCCATGCCACAGATGAATGGCGCGCAACTGGCGCAGGCTATCCGAACCATGAAGCCGGAACTGCCGATCATCCTTGCCACCGGTTATGCCGAGCGTCTGGAAGGTTTCGCAACCAGACTTCCACGCCTGTCCAAACCTTTTACCCAACTCAATCTGGTGGAAATCATCGCCTCCACCATGAAATGACAAGCGAAATCAATGTTCGGCCGCGGATCCCGCGTTCTTCTTGAAGCCGCGCACGTTCATGGCGCACAGGCAAAACTGCAACACGATCAGCGCATAGGCCTGGGTGTGGTAACCCCATATCACCCATAAAACATTGCTGACGATAAAACAGACGAAGCCCGAGACCCTGCGCCTGGGGTTTTGCGAACCGATCAACCACGCCGCCAGCACCGTGACCAGCATCGCTGGCCATTGCACCCAATCGAGATAGTCCATGGCGGACCCCCATACATTGTCATTGCAGCTAAATCCTGGCGCATGCACCGAACACCAAAAAGGCCCGGCTTGCACCGTAATGCTGTTCACTTAAGCATTTGAGTCCTAGCTGGGCTTATCCGAAAATCCGATGCCAGACCTCTGGCATCGGATTTTTTATGTCTGTTCAACAGGACCTGCTCGACCTCGGCGACCTTTTCAACTTCTGCGACCTGAGCACCTTTACCCAAAACATCCCCATTGAGTGGGTAGCCTCTGCGCTGGATCTTTCCAGTCAGGCCACCATTCGCCGACGTCGCTTGCCTGCTGACCAGGTGCTTTGGCTGGTGCTCGGCATGGCGCTGTTTCGTGACGAACCCGTTCACGAGGTGGCCAGACGCTTGAACATTTGCGCCCAAGGCCTGGCCTCCGACCACCTGTTGGCCCGTAGCGGTGTAACCGAAGCTCGAAAGCGGCTCGGCGCCGATCCTGTTGAGTGGTTGTTCCGCAAGACGGGTACCCAATGGGGTGCAGAGCGCTATAGCGGTGACGCCTGGCACGATCTGCAGGTGTTCGCGGTAGACGGTGCGCTCTTGCGCACTGCGGATACGCCCGAGCTTCGGGATCACTTCGGCTCGGGAAATACTTCGACCGACCGCCAGACACCGTTTCCCATGATGCGTCTTGTGGCGTTGATGAATGTACGCTCGCACTTGATTCTGGATGCGCAATTGAGTCCCTACCGGCGCAGTGAAATGCGCTTGGCCGATGAGTTCCTGCAACAGATCCCCAACCACTCGGTGACGCTGTTCGATAAAGGGTTCTGGGGGGCTGAAATGCTGTCGAGCCTGAGCAAAGCCGGGATCAACCGTCATTGGTTGATCCCGGCCAAAAAAGGCATGGTCTGTGAGGAAGTGGCCCGTTACGGCCAGCACGACCGTTTGGTGCGCATGAAAGTCTCGCCGCAGGCTAGAAAGCGCATTCCGACTCTTCCAACGCACTGGGAAGCCCGCGAAGTCAGCTATGAAATTCAAGGCAAGCTAAAAACCGTCATGACGTCGTTGCCGGCCGATACCTACAACACCAAGGCGGTTGCCAGGCTTTATCAGGAGCGCTGGGAAATTGAATTGGGCTTCAGGGACATCAAGAGCTCGATGCAACAGAACGCAGTGACCTTGCGCAGCAAAAAAGTCGATCTGGTCTATCAGGAGGTATGGGGACTCTTGCTGGCTTACAACGTAATTCGTCGGGAAGCCAGTCAGGCGGCGGTGGCGTTTGGTCGAGCGCCATCGGACATCCGTTTCAAACCGGCCTGCCAGTACATCGCAGTCCAACTGATCGTCATGGCAGCGGCTAACCCGGTTTCAGCGACCGGGAGACGATTGGCAGAGTTGAGGGCAGGTATCGGAGGATTGTTTCTGGACCACCGCCCCAGGCCTTCGAGGCCAAGGACGGTGAAGATCTCAAAGACCCGGTTTCCAGTGGACCGTAAGGCTGCTCCGCTTAAGTGAACAGCATTACGGCTTGCACCGGGCCTTTTGTTGTCCTGGCACCTGCATCAAGCCGCCAGATTGGCGGCACTCATTTCTTTCTTGTACTGGGCTTTCAAACTTTCCATTTGCGTGCCCAGCTCTTCCAGTGTGGCTTTGCCCAACAGTTTTTTCGCCTGAGGGAACATTTCCGTTTCCTCTTCTTCAATGTGGTGTTCCAGCAGTTCCTTGACCACTTTCACGCGACCGGCAAATTCCGGGGTGGACGGGTCGGTGACTTTCAAGTCTGGCAGCACCAACGAATCAACGGTGCGATGTTCTTCCTTGGCTTCGTAATACATGACGTCCTGCTCTTTGCCTCCAGCCTTTTTATACGCCGGGTACAAAACTTCTTCTTCGAGACGGGTATGGATGGCGATCTCCATCTCCAGCTTGGCCAGCAACTCGCCGCGTTTTTTCACACCACGTTCGGTGGATTCGCTTAGTTGGGTCAGGATGCCTTTTACGCGTTCATGGTCGGCTTTCAACAGGTCTATGGCGTTCATGGTCGAGTCTCTCAAATAGTCAGGGGTGAGCGCTAACGGTCTCAAGGCCGAAAGTCGCTCATAGTCCTTGAGCATTTGTCGTGCCGGTTTTTCGGTGCGATAACTTTCTTATAAAACAATGAGTTGAAGTGACTGATAGCAAACTGAGGTCATGCAGCCTGCATGAGTCCGGGAATTGACTCATGCAGATCGCTGTGGCGTTATCGATGCACCGGGCAGCAAAAAGCCCGGCGACTGTGCCGGGCTTTTCAAGTTTATGTTCTGGATTCGAGCGCAGGGTGTAGACGATGAACGTTGTGCGTAGACGTCGAGATGGGTGGGAAATCTTCGTTAAGCAGCCGCAAGTGCTCGATCGCTTCCTCGAACTTCAAGTCGGCCTTCCTGCGCATTGCCTGATAGCGATCAAACAGTTCCACATCCATGTCGCTGACCTCGAGTAACGCCCAAGCGCTACGGCTTAGTGCCTGGGCGTCTTGAAACATCTGACGATTACGTTCCAGGGCGAATGCCCGGCAGGCTTTGATTTCATCGGAGGTGGAATAGTGAATCATGACCAGCACCTGATTTTCCCGAGGTTCCTTTTGATAGGTATTGACGCCGCAGGGGAACCGAACCTGATATGTCCCGCCGTGCAAAAGCCGGGCGAGATTAAAGTTGTGACTGGCCGGGACGCGAAGAATTTCAAATTTATGAACGCAAAAATCCGATAATTCCGACCCTGAACGCGCGGACATCAAATCAAATACCCTGTTTTTTATGCTGCTCATATCGAGCCAGGATCGGTTGAGTGCTGATCCCGTGGATGAGGATACTGAGCGCGACCACGGACAAGGTCAGATCAATACAGAGTGTGGAGATCGACTCGCCCAGCCCTTGGTTCAGGGCATAAAACAGGTAATACAGGCTGCCGATGCCGCGTATGCCGAACCAGCCAATCAACATTCGCTGGCGACCATCGAGCAAACCACCCCAGGGCATGGCGACGACGCTCAGCGGTCGTATCAGGCAAAACAAAACGCCGGCGATCGGCAACGCGCGCCAGTCCCAGTGCGCCATCAGCACCACGCCAAGCAGTGTGACCAGAAAGACTTCCATGGCCCGTTCCACCAGGCTGCCGAAAGCGAGCATGTCGCCCATCATGATGCCCGCGGCGACCTGAGTGTCTTCAAGGTTTGCGGTATCACCATGAATGGCCTGTTGCGGCTCGACGTTCTGATGACCCACAACAGGCTGAACCAGATGCTCGGCGGGAATCTCGTCGTCGCCGGTGGATTTGACTTCTTCGTGGCGCAAACCCAAGCCGGCGGCGAACACCGACAGAAAGCCGTAACCGTGAATTGACTCGGCCCCGACATACGCCAGGGCAATCAAGGCGAGGGCGAGGTAATCATTCGGAGAAAGGGTGCTGTCGTCATTCTTGATGCGCATTAACAACGTCAGGCGGCCAATACCGCGTCCCATCCAGTAGCCGGTGAGCAAACCGGCCGGGACTGCCCACAACAGACTGCGCAGCACCCAATCGCTCAGCCAGCCGGGGTTGCCGTCGTGTTGCACCAGGAGCAGGCCCAGGATCACAAACGGGAAGGCGATGCCGTCATTGAGCCCGGCTTCACCCGACAGCCCGAAGCGCACGCTGTCGTCATCCCGGGCGTCGTTGACTTGCACCAGGGCGGCGAGTACCGGGTCGGTGGGCGCCAGAATCGAGCCGACCAACACGGACGCGCCCCAAGACAATTCGAAACCGTAATGCAGCAACAGGCTGACGCCGGCAATGGTCAACACCATGACCGGGCCGGCCAGGCCGCAGGCGACGCGCCAGTTTTTATCCTTGAGCGGCAAGCGCAACTTCAAACCGCAGACAAACAACGAAAACAGCACCGCGACTTCCGTCAGGTGCTCCATCCAGGTGGACGCATCATCGGTATCCAATTTCAACAGCCCGAGCCCCGCGGGCCCGATGGCCACGCCCAGCACCAGGCACACCGCCGACGTGGTCACCGGCATCCATCGCAGATACGACGACGTCAGCGCCAGCGTCAGCAGCACGGCACCCAACACCGCCACCCACAAAATGAAACTCATGCTCGGTACTCGACGGGTGAGTGCTGCGATGTAGGGCCTTTGGCAATCAACCGACAGTCGCGCGCAGGTATTCAGGTGTCAGTACGTTGAACCATAGCAGGATCATCGAGACCAGGATGGATCAGCGCTACGCCGGCGACGATCCATGATCGTTCCCACGCGCAGCAAAGGAATGCAGCCGGGGACGCTCCGCGTCCCAAACCTGGACGCAGAGTGTCCGGTGAGGTATTCCCACGCGGGAGCGTGGGAACAATCAATCAAAAGGTCAGGCCTTGCGATTGAGCAAACTGCGCTCCATCCGCGCAATGCCTTCTTCCAGCAATGCCCGTGGGCAGCCGAAATTCAGGCGCACGAATTGTTTGCTGTCATCGCCGAAATCCAGACCAGGGCTCAACCCGACCTTGGCTTGCTCAAGGAAAAACTGCTGCGGGTTATCCAGTCCCAGCGCCGAGCAATCGAGCCACGCCAGATACGTACCCTGCGGGATATTCATGGTCACACCCGGCAGTCGCGTGTTGACCGCTTCCACCAGATAATCCCGATTGCTTTGCAGGTACGCCTTCAACCCGGCCAGCCAAGGACCGCCTTCGCTGTAGGCGACGCGAGTCGCTTCCATGCCCAACGGGTTGACGCTGTCGACCATGCCGCAGCGGGCGTGGTTGACCCGCGCACGCAACGCCGAGTCCTGAATGATCATGAACGATGTTTTCAGCCCGGCAATGTTGTAAGCCTTGCTCGCCGACATCAGCGTAATGGTTCGCTTGGCGATTTCCGGGCTCAGGGAAGCCGTCGGAACATGCACACGCCCGTCGAAACACAGCTCGGCGTGGATCTCGTCAGAGATGATCCAGGTGTCCTGCTCCAGGCAGATGTCAGCCACCGCTTGCAGCTCTTCCCTTGGGAAGACCTTGCCCAGCGGGTTGTGCGGGTTGCTCAGCAGCAGCGCACCGCCACCTGTCAGCGCCTGATTCAGGGCATCGAGTGGCGTGGCATACGTGCCGTCCGCCAACGCGTCGAATTCGAGTTCAACCTTGTTCAACCCCCAGTGACCCGGCGCATGGCGCAGCGGCGGGTAGTTCGGAACCTGAACCACAACGTTCTGCTGCGGCTGGACCAGCGCATTCAGCGCCATGTTGAAACCCGACTCCACGCCCGGCAGGAAAATCAGTTCCTCAGGCAATACGCGCCAAGCGTACTTGTTCCACAGATCGGCGACGATGGCATTGCGCAAGTCATCCTGGGCCACGCTGTAGCCGAGCATCGGGTGTTCCAGACGTTTTTGCAGGGCCTGGATAATCACCGGCGGTGCGGAGAAGTCCATGTCGGCCACCCACATCGGCAACACGTCGGCCGGATAACGGCTCCATTTGGTACTGCCGGTGTTGTGGCGGTCGAACACCTGATCAAAATCGAAAGTCATGCTCAGTCTCATAAAAAGCGTGGTTGGACGTGGGGCAATGATAAACGCCAAGCCCCTGTGGGAGCGAGCTTGTGTGGCGAGGGGATTTATCCCCGTTCGGCGGCGAAGCCGTCGTAATCCAGTGGGCGCGGTTTGGCTGGAAAAAACAGGGGCCGCTTCGCAGCCCAACGGGGATAAATCCCCTCGCCACGCAGGTTGTGTGTGATGGCTGATGCTCCGGTATTGCCCGATGGTCGGTTTTCACACAGTCAGTTCTAACATTGTCTACAGTTTTAAATGTCGGCAGCCAGACTGCCGCAACCGTGATTGTCCAGAAAAACCCGGCAAAAGTACCGGGTCTCCACCTGACAGGAGTGCACGATGGACCTCAACCGTCGTCAGTTCTTCAAGGTCGCTGGTATCGGCCTTGCGGGCTCGAGCCTCGGCGCGCTGGGCATGGCCCCCGCGACTGCCTTCGCCGAGCAAGTGCGCCACTTCAAGCTTGCCCACACCCATGAAACCCGCAACACCTGCCCGTACTGCTCGGTCGGCTGCGGCGTGATCATGTACAGCCAGGGCGATGCCGCCAAGAATGTCGCGCAATCTATCATCCACATCGAAGGCGATGCCGACCACCCGGTCAACCGCGGCACGCTATGCCCCAAAGGCGCAGGCCTGCTCGATTTCATTCACAGCCCCAGCCGTCTCCAGTATCCGCAGGTACGCAAGCCCGGCACCACGGAGTGGACGCGAATCTCCTGGGATGAAGCGCTGGATCGCATCGCCGACCTGATGAAGGCCGACCGCGACGCCAACTTCATCGAGAAGAATACCCAGGGGCAAACAGTGAATCGTTGGCTGACCACCGGTTTCCTTGCGGCGTCGGCGTCGTCCAACGAAGCGGGTTACATCACCCACAAGGTGATTCGCAGTCTGGGCATGCTGGGGTTCGATAACCAGGCACGTGTCTGACATGGCCCGACGGTGGCAAGTCTTGCCCCGACGTACGGCCGTGGTGCCATGACCAACCACTGGACCGATATCGCCAACGCGAATCTGGTTCTGGTGATGGGTGGTAATGCCGCCGAAGCGCACCCTTGCGGTTTCAAATGGGTGACCGAAGCCAAAGCCCACAACAAGGCGCGGCTGATTGTGGTCGACCCGCGTTTCACCCGTACGGCCTCGGTGGCCGACTATTACGCGCCGATCCGCACCGGCACCGACATCGCCTTCATGGGCGGGCTGATCAATTACCTGCTGACTGAAGACAAGATCCAGCACGAATACGTGCGCGCCTATACGGACGTGTCGTTCATCGTCAAGGCCAACTACGGCTTCGAGGACGGGTTGTTCAGCGGTTACGACGCGAGCAAGCGTACCTACACCGACAAGTCCGGCTGGGGCTACGAAATCGGCGAGGACGGTTTCGCCAAAGTCGACCCGACCTTGCAGGACCCGCATTGCGTCTATCAATTGATGAAGCAGCATTACAGCCGCTACACCCTGGAGCTGGCCAGTCAGGTTTGCGGCATGCCCACGGACGCGATGCAGAAAATCTGGGAGGAGATCGCCACCTGCTCGCAACCGGGCAAAACCATGACGATTCTCTACGCGCTGGGCTGGACCCAGCATTCGATCGGCTCGCAGATGATCCGCAGCGCGGCCATGGTGCAACTGTTGTTGGGCAACGTCGGCATGCCGGGCGGGGGCGTCAACGCCCTGCGCGGGCACTCCAACATCCAGGGCCTGACCGACCTGGGCTTGCTGTCCAACCTGCTGCCCGGTTACCTGACTCTGCCGTCTGAGGCCGAACAGGATTACAACACCTATATCGCCAAGCGGGCACTCAAGCCGCTGCGTCCCGGGCAGATGTCCTACTGGCAGAACTACGGCAAGTTCCACGTCAGCCTGATGAAAGCCTGGTACGGCGCCAATGCCACCGCTGAGAATAATTGGGGCTACGACTGGCTGCCCAAGCTGGACATTCCCGGCTACGACATCCTGAAAATGTTCGACATGATGGGTAAGGGCGAGGTCAATGGCTATATGTGCCAAGGCTTCAACCCGATCGCCGCCTTGCCGGACAAGAACCGTGTAATGAAGGCGCTCGCCAAACTCAAATGGCTGGTGGTGATGGACCCACTGGCCACCGAAACCTCAGAATTCTGGCGTAACGTCGGGCCTTACAACGATGTGGAAACGGCCAGCATCCAGACTGAAGTCATCCGCCTGCCGACCACCTGTTTCGCCGAAGAAAACGGTTCGCTGGTCAACAGCGGTCGCTGGCTGCAATGGCACTGGAAGGGTGCCGATGGCCCGGGGCAGGCGCGCACGGACGTGAAGATCATGGCCGAGCTGTTCTTGCGCCTGCGCAAGCGTTACCAGGCCAATGGTGGTGCCTGGGCCGAGCCGATCCTCAAGCTCGACTGGCCCTACAAGATTGCGGATGACCCGACGCCGGAAGAGCTGGCCCGGGAATTCAACGGCTATGCCGTCGCCGATGTCACTGACGCCTCGGGCGCGGTGGTCAAGGCCGGTCAGCAGCTGTCCGGCTTCGGCCAACTCAAGGACGATGGCAGCACGGCTTCCGGATGCTGGATCTTCTGCGGCAGCTGGACCGAGCAGGGCAACAACATGGCCCGGCGTGACAACAGCGATCCTTTCGGTATGAAGCAGAACCTGGGGTGGGCCTGGGCCTGGCCGATGAACCGGCGGATTCTCTACAACCGCGCGTCCTGTGACCCTCAAGGCAAACCGTGGGACGCGAACAAACGGCTGGTGTGGTGGAACGGCAAGGTCTGGACCGGCACCGACGTGCCCGACTACAAGGTCGACGCCCCGCCGGAAGCGGGCATCAACCCGTTCATCATGAACCCCGAAGGCGTGGCGCGTTTCTTCGCCCTCGACAAGATGAACGAAGGGCCGTTCCCGGAACACTATGAGCCGTTCGAGACGCCCATTGGCATCAACCCGATGCACCCGAACAACAAGCAGGCGACCAGCAACCCGGCCGGGCGGATCTTCGATTCAGTCTGGGAAACCCTGGGACAGGCCAAGGACTTCCCTTATGCGGCGACCAGCTACCGGCTGACCGAACACTTCCACTTCTGGACCAAGCATTGCCCCATCAATGCCGTGACCCAGCCTGAGCAGTTTGTCGAAATCGGTGAAGCCCTGGCCAAGGAGAAGGGCATTGCCGCCGGCGACCGGGTGCGGGTCAGTTCCAAACGCGGGCATATCGAAGCGGTGGCGGTGGTGACCAAGCGGATTCGTCCGCTGCAGGTCAACAATCAGGTGGTGCACCAGATCGGTATTCCGTTGCACTGGGGCTTCACTGGCGCCACCCGCCACGGCTACCTGACCAACACCCTGGTGCCGTTCCTCGGCGATGGCAACACTCAGACCCCGGAATCCAAGTCATTCCTGGTCAACGTGGAGAAAGTCTAAATGGCCAGCCAAGACATCATCGCCCGTTCGGCCACCACGACCGTCCCGTCCTCGGTACGCAATCAGGAGGAAGTGGCCAAGCTGATCGACACCACCAAGTGCATTGGCTGCAAGGCGTGTCAGGTTGCCTGCTCGGAATGGAACGAGCTGCGCGACGATGTCGGCCGCAACCTCGGCACCTACGACAACCCTCAGGACCTCAGCGCAGAAACCTGGACCTTGATGCGCTTCACCGAGCACGAAACCGACGCCGGCAATCTGGAGTGGCTGATTCGCAAGGACGGCTGCATGCACTGCGCAGAGCCCGGTTGCCTGGCGGCATGCCCGAGTCCGGGGGCGATCATCAAGCATGCCAATGGCATCGTCGATTTCGACCAGGACCATTGCATCGGCTGCGGGTATTGCATCACCGGTTGCCCGTTCAATATCCCGCGAATCTCGCAAAAGGATCACAAGGCCTACAAATGCACGTTGTGCTCGGACCGGGTGGCGGTGGGGCTGGAACCGGCCTGCGTAAAAACCTGCCCGACGGGCGCCATTGTGTTCGGCACCAAAGACGACATGAAAGAACACGCGGCCGAAAGGATCGTCGACCTCAAGAGCCGTGGCTTCGAACACGCGGGTCTGTACGACCCGAGTGGCGTCGGCGGTACTCACGTGATGTATGTGCTGCACCATGCCGATGAGCCCCGGTTGTATGCCGGTCTGCCGGATCAACCGACCATCAGTCCGCTGGTGGACCTGTGGAAAGGCGTGAGCAAACCCTTGGGGTTGCTGGCCATGGGTTTGGCGGTGCTGGCCGGGTTCTTCCACTACGTGCGCATCGGGCCGCAGTTGGTCGAGGAGGACGAACACCCGACCATCCCCGATCCCGCCGTGCATGAAATCGATCCATCGGTGCACACCTATGATCCGAAGGGGGAGGACAGGCCATGAACGACAAACCGATCCTTCGCTACACATCAAACCAGCGCACTAACCATTGGCTGGTGGCGATTCTGTTTCTGATGGCGGCACTGTCGGGGCTGGCGTTATTCCACCCGGCGCTGTTCTGGCTCAGCAACCTGTTTGGCGGCGGCCCGTGGACGCGCATCCTGCATCCGTTCATGGGGGTGGTGATGTTTGTGCTGTTCCTGGGGCTGGTGTTCCGTTTCTGGCGCGCGAATTACTTTATCGCCAACGATCGGTTGTGGCTGAGGCGAGTCGGGCGGGTGATCAAGAATGAGGAGGAGGGCGTGCCGCCCATCGGCAAGTACAACCCTGGGCAGAAGCTGCTGTTCTGGACCTTGCTGATTTGCATGCTGGTGCTGCTGTTCAGCGGGCTGGTGATCTGGCGCGCGTACTTCAGCGAGTACTTCGGCATCACGACGATTCGTTGGGCCATGCTGCTGCATGCGTTGGCGGGTTTTGTGCTGGTGCTGAGCATCATCGTGCACATTTATGCCGGCATCTGGATCAAGGGGTCGGTCAGCGCCATGTTGCATGGCCGGGTCAGCCGCGCCTGGGCCAGAAAGCACCATGAACTGTGGTACCGCGAAGTGACCCGCGACGAGCACCCCGACCGGCCGATCAGCAAAAAAGGATAACCCCTTGGCGACGATTCTTGAGCCTGGCGAGATCGAAGCGGCGGCGAGCTCGCCGCCGTTTCTGCACCTGCCACCGAAAAACCTGTTCACCTTGCGCGCATTGCGACTGGAGCGTCTGGTCGACGGCCATCCACTGGCCGATTACCTGCGGCTGGTGACCGGCCTGTGCCACGTGCAGCAGCGTCTGATGGACGATCCACCCGTGGCCGCCATGCCCGATCCCGAACGCCTTCGAGTGTGCCAACAACACGGTTTACCGCCGTTCGCCGCCGACAGTCTGGTGCGTGAAGACCTTTGGCTGGCGTACCTCGAAGACCTGTTGCAGCGTTACCAGCCACCGCCGCAACCTGCCGTGGAAAAAGCCGTGGCGACCTTGCGCCGAGCCAACGTCGGGCAACTCAAGGCCTGGGCGATTGCGCTGGTCAGCGGCCAGTTCGCCTTGCTGCCCGCCGCCGTGGTGCCGTTTCTCGGCGCGGCGTTGCAGGTGGCCTGGAGTCATTGGTTGCTGAGCACGCCGGACCTTGCGCTGAAGCCCGGCGACAGTCTCAGCCAATGCCCGGCCTGCGGTTCGCCGGCCATGGCCGGGGTGATTCGCCATCGCGGCAAGTACAACGGCTTGCGGTATCTGGTGTGCTCGCTGTGTGCCTGCGAATGGCATGTGGTGCGGGTCAAATGCGTGTATTGCGAACAAAGCAAAGGCCTTGAATACGTCAGCCTCGATGACGATCGCCACGCCGCCAACCAGGCGCCGTTACGCGCGGAGGTCTGTCCTGGCTGCCATAGCTATCTGAAGCTGCTTTATCTGGAAAACGACGCCGAGGCCGAAGCGCTTTCGGCGGACCTGACCAGCCTGCTGCTGGACATGCGCCTGGAGCAGGAAGGTTACCAGCGTCCGGCGCCTAATCTTCTGCTGGCACCCGGAGGTGACTGAGCTATCCCTTTGAGCTGAGCGGCTACACTCAGGCGCTACGGTCAACGTTTGCGGGAGCGCCTGATGTCCTCCAGATCCGCCAGCCAGGCTCTGCGGCTGCCCTCCATCGACAGTTTACTGCGCCATCCCGCCTGCCAACCGCTGGCCGAGCGTTATGGGCGTGACGCGTTGCTGGCCAATTTGCGGCAATTGCTGGATGACTTGCGTGAACCGGTTCTTTCAGGGCAACTCGACGCTATTGAAATCGCGCCTGAAGTGTTAGCGGGCAGGGCGGGTGAACGCTTGGCATCGCAGCATCGCAGCAACGTGCGTCGGGTGTTCAACCTCACCGGCACGGTGCTGCACACCAATCTGGGGCGAGCGTTGTTACCGGAGGAAGCCATCGACGCCGTGCAGAGGGCGGCCCGTTATCCGCTCAATCTGGAGTTCGACCTGCACAGCGGCAAGCGCGGCGACCGTGATGACCTGATCGAAGGCCTGATCCGCGAGCTGACCGGCGCCGAGGCGGTGACGGTGGTCAACAACAACGCCGCCGCGGTGTTGCTGACGCTCAACAGCCTGGGCGCGCGCAAGGAAGGCATCATTTCCCGGGGCGAACTGATCGAAATCGGCGGCGCCTTCCGCATTCCCGACATCATGGCGAGAGCCGGGGTCAGGCTCCACGAAGTCGGCACCACCAATCGCACCCATGCCAGAGACTACGAAGCCGCGATCGGTCCGCGCAGTGGACTGGTCATGCGGGTACACGCCAGCAACTACAGCATTGAAGGCTTCACCGCTCGGGTGCCGACCGCCGAGTTAGCGCAACTCGCGCATAAACACGGCTTGCCGTTGCTTGAAGACCTCGGCAGCGGCAGCCTGCTGGACCTGACGCGCTGGGGCTTGCCCGCCGAGCCGACCGTGCGCCAGGCGCTGATCGATGGCGCCGACATCGTCACCTTCAGCGGGGACAAGCTACTCGGCGGTCCCCAGGCCGGGTTGATTGTCGGCCGAAAAGACCTGATCGCGAAGATCAAGAAAAATCCACTCAAACGCGCCTTGCGGGTCGACAAACTGACCCTGGCCGCCCTCGAAGCGGTGTTGGGCCTGTACCGCGATCCTGATCGACTGGCCGAGCGGTTGCCGAGTTTGCGCCTGCTGACCCGACCCCAAGCGGACATCCTCGCCCAGGCTGAGCGCCTGCAACCCTCGCTGGCCAAGGTCTTGGGCGACGGCTGGAGCGTCAGCGCGGTCCCGGCGCTGGGCATGATCGGCAGCGGCAGCCAACCGGTGGCGCGATTGCCGAGTGCGGCTTTATGCCTGCGACCGCACGCGTCCAAACGTCTTCGCGGACGGCAGCTGCACGGTCTGGAGGCGGCCCTGCGTGCGTTGCCGATTCCGGTGCTCGGGCGCATTGACGACGATGCGTTGTGGCTGGATCTGCGGCAATTGGACGATGAGCCGGCGTGGCTGGCGCAACTCGATCAAATTGCAGGAGCCGTAGGGTGATCGTCGGCACCGCAGGGCACATCGACCACGGCAAGACGTCCTTGCTCCAGGCACTGACCGGCCAGGCCGGCGACCGCCGTCGGGAAGAGCGTGAACGCGGCATGACCATCGACCTCGGCTACCTTTACGCGGCGCTGGAACCGCAGGCGCCCCTGACCGGTTTTATCGATGTGCCCGGTCATGAGCGCTTCACCCACAATATGCTGGCGGGCGCTCAGGGCATTGATCTGGTGTTGCTGGTGGTCGCGGCCGACGATGGCGTCATGCCGCAGACCCGCGAACACCTGAACATCGTTGAATTGTTGGGCATTCCTCGGGCGCTGGTGGCGATCAGCAAATGCGACCGCGTTGAACCGTCCAGAGTGCAAGTCGTCCGCGAACAGATCCAGACACTGCTGGCCCCGGGATCCTATGCAAACGCGCCGCAGATTGCGCTGTCGAGTGTAACCGGGGAGGGCGTCGAGACCCTGCGACAGGCCTTGCTCGAGGCGCAACGTGAAGTCCTTCAACGCAGCACCACCGGCGGTTTTCGCCTGGCGATCGATCGTGCCTTCAACGTGGCCGGCGTCGGTATCGTGGTGACCGGCACTGCGTTGTCTGGCCAGGTGGCGGTGGGCGACACGCTGATGCTCGGCCCGCAGGGCAAACCCGTGCGCGTGCGCGGCCTGCATGCGCAGAATCAGTCTGCCGAGGTCGCAACGGCCGGGCAGCGAGTAGCGTTAAACCTGAGTGCCGAACGCTTGGCCCTGGAGCAGATTCATCGCGGTCACTGGTTGCTGGCCGAGTGGCTGTACGCGCCGACCCAGCGAGTGGATATCGACCTGCAATTGCTGGCGAGCGAACCCAAAGCCTTCGAGCACTTTCAACCCGTGCACGTTCACGTGGGGACTCAGGACGTGACCGGGCGGGTGGCGTTGCTGGAAGGTTCCAGCCTGGCGGCGGGTGAACGGATGTTCGCGCAACTGCTGCTGAATGCGCCGGTGCAGGCCGTGAAGGGCGATCCATTGATCCTGCGTAACCAGAGCGCCCAACGCACCCTCGGTGGCGCTCGGGTGCTCGACCCGTTTGCACCGACCCGACAACGCCGAAGTCCCGAGCGGCTGGCGCAGCTACACGCCCTCGCCACAGGCAATGAGTTGGAAGACAGCCTGCCGGCGTTATTGGCCAACAGCGACACCGGGCTCGATCCGCAGCGTTTGGAGCGTCAATTCAACCGCCTCCGCAACACGTGGGTTTTGCCCGATGCCGTGCGCCTGATCGACACCCGCCAAGGTCCGTTGCTGTTCAGTGCAGCCCGCTGGGAAGCGCTGAAAGCGCCGTTGCTGGAACACCTCGCACGTTTTCATCAACTGGAACCGGATCAAATGGGCCCGGACCGGGATCGCCTGCGGCGGTTCACCGGCACAGCGCTGGCCCGTCCGACGTTCATCAGCCTGCTCGACGAATTACTCGCCAATGGTGCGATTGTCGCCAGCGGGCCATGGCTGCATTTGCCCGATCATCAGGTGCGTTTGAGCGAAGACGACAAAGCCCTGTGGCAACACTTGCAACCGTTGTTCGAACAGGCTGGTTTTGATCCGCCGTGGGTGCGCAACCTTGGCCATGACGAGGCGGCCGTGCGCTTGCTGCTGTGCAAAATGGCGAGGTTGGGATTGGTGCATCAAGTCGTCCGTGACCTGTTCTACACCGACACGATGATCCGCCGATTGGCGGCTATGCTTGTGCAACTGGCCGCGCAAAACCCGGTGATTCAGGTCACGGTGTTTCGTGATGCGGTGGGCCTGGGTCGCAAGCGCAGCATCCAGATTCTCGAATACTTCGACCGGCTCGGCCTGACACGACGGTTTGGTGACAAGCGCCAAATCCGCCTCGACAATGCCTTGGCCCAGCGCACCGAGCACTGACTTCAAGGAAGGCAATCGCGCCCGGTGGCGCGGCCGGGCTTCAAACCCGGTTGGGGACGGCATCCGTTCCCGGGCAGGTTCGACTCCGGCTGCCTTCCGCCATTTTTCCCATCAGAGATGCCCGACGCTCAGCGGGTACTGGATGACCAAATAAACCCTGTCGATATCGTCGCCCGCCTGGGCTGCGTTGGCCCGATGCGAAACATGGGACAGCTGCACAGACAACCCTTTGGCCGCGCCGGACTGCACGATGTAACGCAGGTCTATGTCGCGTTCCCAATGCCGTCCGCCATTGCCTTGTTGGGGCAGGTATTCACCGGCCGAGTCATCGAAACGGTTGTAGGCGCCGCCCTTGGGTGCATGGGTGCCGTCGATCTGGCTGCCCATGACGTAACGCGTCATGAAGTTCAGGCCGGGAATTGCGAAAGTGCTTAAGTCGAGGTCGTAACGTGCTTGCCAGGAACGTTCATGGGCGCCGTTGAAGTCGGCGTATTTGATCGAGTTGGCGAGGTAGATGGAGTCGCCACCGACGAAATCGAAGGGCGTGTCACCATTGATTTTTTGATAAGCCAGCGTAAACGCGTGGGCATCGTGAGTGTATTTCCCCGACAGGCTGAACGCCGTGTTGTCGATGGCGCCGGCCAGCGCCTGGCCGGTGTCCTTCGTGTGATAGACATTGGCGTCGAGAAACACCCCGGGCTGCTTCAGGTGCAGGTTGCCGTAGTACTGATGCCAGGTGTCGGTCAGCTCGGACGCGTAGAGCGCTCCCCCGACGGGACTCTGGGTGAACAGGTCAGCGCCGAGAAACGAGATACCACCCGCCTCGGTGTTGGCGCCGTAGCCGTAGAAGTTGCCCTTGCTCGAAGAACTGTCCTGGTTCTTGAACGCTGTGAAATGACCGGCAACCAGATTGACGCCTTCAATTTCGCGGCTGTTCAGCAGTAATCCTGTGGCGTACTCCGGTTGCAGACGCTTGTCCGCGGTATCGAACACCGGGGTTTCCACCATCATTTCACCGAACGCCAAGGTCGTTCGGGAGGCTCTGATTTTCAGCGCGCCGCCACCACTGGAATAGTTGTCTTCGCTACGACCGTCATCATCCACGGGCAGCAATCCCGTCCCGGAATGTCCCTTGCCGCCATCCAGCTTCAGTCCCAGAAAGGCGTGGGCGTCGAGGCCAAACCCAAGCGTGCCGGGTGTGAAACCGGATTCAAAAGCGCTGATAAAGCCTTGAGCCCATTCCGCTTTATAGCTTTTTCCTGTCGGCGAAGGGGACCGGTAGTCGCTGTTGAGATAGAAGTTGCGGCCGAGCACGTCAAGCGTTGCGCCGTCCAGAAACCCTTGTGCAGATTCATCAGCCAGGGCTGTCCCGGCGGTACCGGCGAACAGCACCGATAACCAGAAGGGGAACCCGGGGCGAAGGTCTTGCTTACCAATCTTCATCGGTCAATCACCAAGCAGCAGTGACTGCGGAATGTCCGCAGTCACTCGCTT
The DNA here is from genome assembly GCF_054897985.1 of Pseudomonas sp. LB3P25. Taxonomy (NCBI): domain Bacteria; kingdom Pseudomonadati; phylum Pseudomonadota; class Gammaproteobacteria; order Pseudomonadales; family Pseudomonadaceae; genus Pseudomonas; species Pseudomonas sp. LB3P25. Next base: position 3,560,953 of record NZ_CM142711.1, read on the forward strand.
TTTATAGGGAAACCGCTTAATGGCCTTCCGAGGCACCGAACATGGTTTTGGCGTAGATCAGGCCAAGACCGTAGGAGCCTCCGTTGGCAATCGAGGTTTTCACCGTTTCTTCATAGGTTTCGATGCGCGCCCAGTCGCGCTGGAGTTCCAGCAGGTATTGCAGCGAGGTCATTGGGCGGGCACCGATCTGGATCATGCGCTGCATCGCCATTTCATGGGCTTCGGTACTGACGTCGCCACAGGCATCGGCAATCACGTAAACCTCGAAACCCTGGTCGATCGCCGACAGCGCCGGGCCCACGATGCACACAGAGGTCCACAGGCCGGCGAGAACGATTTTCTGTTTGCCGAACGCGTTGACTTCGACGGCAATGCGCTCGTCTTCCCAGGTGTTCATGCTGGTACGGTCGATGACGTTGTGCTCCGGGAATACTGACTTGATTTCGTCGAAGATCGGTCCGGAAAAGCTCTTCTCGGCGACGGTGGTCAGGATGGTCGACACCTTGAAGCCCCGCGCGGCCTTGGCCACGAGTGCGGCGTTGTTGCGCAAGGTGACGGCGTCAATCGACTTGGTCGCAAAGGACATCTGCGACTGGTGATCGATCATGATCAGGGTGTGGTCGGTCGGGGTCAGCAGGGTTTTGCCGGGAACAGCTTTTGCGAGGGCCATGGCGATGTCCTTACGGGTGAGTGAGGAGGCCATGGTTGCGTAGATTCAGGCGGGGATATTGAGCTAATGTGCTGTGTTTGGTTTTCTTGCGAGGACGCTTGAAGGACCGCCCCGCGCGCTATCAGCTATGGCGCGGGGCTGTCTGTCATTGCATCACATAACGCCCCGGTGCCGACTCAATCGCCGGGTATTGTGCGTTACCGGTGTGCAGCACCGAAGGCTGGCGTTCGCCGGACTGTTCAGCCAGCCAGACGAACCAGTCATTCCACCAGCTACCGGAATGTTGCTGGGCGTTCTTGAACCAGGTTTCAGGGTTTTTAGTAACCCGATTGTTGGTCCAGTAGTGGCGTTTTTCCTTGGCCGGTGGGTTGATCACGCCGGCGATATGCCCCGAAGCGCCCAGCACAAAACGCTTGGTCCCGGAAAGCAACTCGGTGCTGGCGTAAGCGCTTCTCCACGGCACGATGTGATCATCATGGGTGGCGAGGATATACGCAGGAGCATCGATGGCGCGCAGGTCCAGTTTGACCCCGCAACAGTCCAGCTCACCGGATTTCAGGTCGTTTTGCAGATAGGTGTGACGCAGATACCAGCAATACATCGGGCCGGGGAGGTTGGTGCTGTCGTTGTTCCAGTACAGCAGGTCAAGGGGGATCGGTTTCTGGCCCTTGAGGTATTTGTCGACGTTGTAGTTCCACCACAGGTCGTTGGGGCGCAGCAGCGAGAAGGTGTTGCCCATGTCCTCGCCCTTGAACAGGCCGATGGGGCCATCCTTGCCACCGATGGTGCGCTCGCGGTAGGCCACCAATTGTTCGTCGACGAAGACGTCGATGGGGCCGGTGTCGAGGTAGTCGAGGAAGGTGGTCAGCAGGCTCACGCTGCCGATCTCGCGATCACCGCGCGCTGCCAGGACGGCCAGCGCCGAACTCAGCAAGGTGCCGCCGATGCAGAAACCGACGCAATTGGGCCGTTGTTCGCCGCTGATTTCACGGGTCACTTGCAGGCCTTTGAGGATGCCGGTTTCGATCAGATCATCCCAGGTGGTGTCAGCGTGTTCCTGGTCGAAGTTGCGCCACGACATCAGAAACACCGGGTGCCCTTGTTTCAACAGATGGCCCACCATCGAGTTGTCCGGGCGCAAGTCGAGAATGTAGTACTTGTTGATTGACGGCGGCACGACAAACACCGGGCGCCGGTACTGGGTTTCGCTTTGCGGGTAATACTGGATGAGCTGGAAGAGTTCGTTCTCGAACACCACTTCGCCGGGGGTGTTGGCAAGGTCGACACCCACTTTGAATGCACCGGCGTCGCACTGGCGCATCTTGCCTTCTTGCAGGTCGCTGGCCAGGTGCAACAGGCCGGTGAGGAGGCTGCTTCCCTGGGTGTCGACGACACGTTGCAACGCATCGGGATTACTGGCCAGAAAGTTGCTGGGTGCCCCGGCGGCGATGGCTTGTTCCACCAGATAGAGCAGGCGTTGGCGCGGCTTTTTGTCCGGAATCGCTAACGTGTCCAGCAGCTTCAGCAGAAACCCTGCGTTGAGCAGATAAAAGGCGGCGAGGGAGCCGAACAGTGGCTGGCTCCAGTTGCCGCTGGCAAAACGTCGATCGTCGAAGCTGAACGGCTGACCGGTCAGCAGACGCTGGCCGAGTTCGCCCCATTGCTGTTGGTAATCCGATTGAAGGCTGTCCAGGGTGCCGCGCGGCAGGTCAAACCATTCGTTGTATTCCTGGCCGGTAAACCACGGATTGCTACTGACCCAGAGACGTAATTGTTGCACTGCAAAGGAGGCAATGAACGGAACCTGGCCTGACCAGAAGGTGTTGAAGGTATGCGCGTTATTGTCCATGGAACTCCTTGCCCACTTACGTAAGCCGGGCAGAAAAAAACCGCGGCGCCGGACTTCGGCGCCGCGTCAGCAACTTAAGCAAACACTCCTGTGTTTCTAGCGCTCGATGACCAGGCTGACGCCCTGGCCGCCACCGATGCACAACGTAGCCAAGCCTTTTTTGCCATCGCGACGAATCAGCTCGTGCAACAGCGACACCAGAATCCGCGCGCCCGATGCGCCGATCGGATGACCCAGGGCAATCGCGCCACCGTTGACGTTGACTTTGCTGGTGTCCCAACCCAGTTCCCGGCCGACCGCCAGTGACTGCGCTGCGAACGCTTCATTGGCTTCGATCAGGTCGAGGTCGTCCAGGGTCCAGCCGGCTTTGGTCAATGCCAGACGGGTGGCCGGCACCGGGCCGATGCCCATGATCGACGGGTCGACGCCAGCGCTGGCGTAAGCCTTGATGCGTGCCAGAACCGGCAAGCCGAGGGCCAGGGCCTTGGCGGCGCTAGCCAGCAACAGCACGGCGGCACCGTCGTTGAGGGTGGACGAGTTACCGGCGGTCACGCTGCCGTTTTTCTGGAACGCGGGTTTGAGGTTGCCCAGCGCTTGCAGCGTGCTGTCTGGACGCGGCTGTTCATCGGTGTCGAAGACCAGCGGCTCACCCTTGCGCTGAGGGATCAGGATCGGGGTGATTTCACGCTTGAAGTAGCCCGCTTCGATGGCAGCAGCGGCTTTCTGTTGCGAGGCCGCGGCGAAAGCGTCCTGGTCTTCGCGACTGAGGTTGTACTTCTCTGCCAGATTTTCGGCGGTGATGCCCATGTGGTAGTCGTTGAAGGCATCCCACAAACCGTCCTGAATCACGCTGTCTTGCAGTTGCGCATGACCCAGACGCAAACCGGTGCGTGCCTTGGGCAGCACATAGGGCGCCAGGCTCATGTTTTCCTGACCGCCGGCAATCACCAGTTCGGCGTCGCCGCAACGGATGGCCTGGACCGCGAGCTGGACCGCCTTGAGGCCCGAGCCGCAGACCTTGTTCAGGGTCAGGGCAGGGGTGGTATGGGGCAGGCCGGCCTTGATCGCCGTCTGGCGTGCCGGGTTTTGCCCCGAGCCTGCGGTGAGTACCTGACCGAGGATCACTTCATCGATCTGCGAGCCGTCCAGACCTGTCTCTTCCAGCAGGCGGCGAATGACCGCCGCGCCCAGCTCGGTGGCTGGAATCGCGGACAAGGCACCTTGAAAACTGCCAATGGCGGTACGAGTAGCGGCAACGATTACGACTTCGTTCATGCGTGACCTCATTAAGATTTTGTCGAGCGAAAGCAGGGCATCCATGCCCTGACAGGTCTACTGCATGTTCATGCCGCCGTTGACCGAGAAGTCGGCCCCGGTGCTATAGGCCGATTCATCGGAAGCCAGCCAGGCCACGATGGAGGCGATTTCTTCAGGTTGGCCGAGGCGCCCGACCGGTGTGGCCGCGATCATGGTGTCGAGAATGTCCGGGCGGATGGCCGCGGTCATGCTGGTCTGGATGTAGCCTGGGGAAACGGTGTTGACGGTCACGCCTTTGCCGGAAACTTCCCGGGCCAGTGCCATGGTGAAGCCGTGGATGCCGGCCTTGGCCGCGCTGTAGTTGGTCTGGCCGAACTGGCCGCGCTGACCGTTGATCGAGGAGATGTTGATGACCCGTCCCCAACCCTTGGCCAACATCCCTTCAATCACCTGTTTGGTGGTGTTGAACAGGCCACTCAGGTTGGTGCCGATGACCGCGTTCCAGTCTTCGGGCGTCAGTTTGCGAAAGGACGCATCACGCGTGATGCCGGCGTTGTTGACCAATACATCGATCGGGCCGAATTGCTCTCGTGCCATCTCGAACGCTTTGCGCGTTGATTCCCAATCGGTGATGTCGCCATAGATGCATTCGAATTGATAACCCGCCTCCAGTTGGCTCGCCATCCATTCGTTCTTGCGGGCGGAATCAGAGCTGCAGCCCACGATGACCTTGAATCCTTCCTTGTACAGGCGTTGGCTAATCGCAGTACCAATCCCACCCATACCACCCGTGACCAACGCAATACGACCAAGCGACTTCATATGCTCTCTTCCTTTTTGTATTTTGCGTTGCAAGATGGGGGGATTGTTCGGCATTGACGGGGTGTGCGGAAGTGTTGAGAGGTGACGGTCTGGTGTCCAACGGTGCCATGCACGAAATGAATCTGAACTTTCTGTCGTCGCCTCGACGCTCATCTGTAGCAGCTGCCTTGTGGCGAGGGGATTTATCCCCGTTGGGCTGCGAAGCGGCCCCTGTTTTTCCAGCCACACCGCGTCCAATGGATTACGACGGCTTCGCCGCCGAACGGGGATAAATCCCCTCGCCACAAGGCTGCTACAGAGTGACGAATGGTCTGAAATAGTGGCTAAAAGTGAGAGTTACCTATACTGGGGTCAATATTGGTAACGGTACGATCCGTTAGTATTTGATGTAACGTAGATCAGTCATGGCTCCGGACAGGATGTTCGGTTCCACAGGTCATTGAGGACGCCATGTATAGAATGAGTTCAGGCTATGCCAGCGTGCTGGTAAATACGCTCTCGGCTCAAGGACTGGATGTTGCCAGTCTGTGTCGGGAGGCTGAACTAGACATAAAGCTCGCGAACAAACCAGGAGCGTTTTGCGAGCGAAGGGCTATCTATCGACTATGGGATCTGGCCGCTCAGGCCTCGGGTGATCCAGACATCGGCTTGAAGGCCTATGGAAGCTTCCACCCTGGCAGCTTTCAGATCGTCGGCTACACCATGATGTCCAGCCTGAATCTGAAAAAAGCCCTTGAACGACTGGTCCGTTTCAGTCCGTTGATTGGCACCGGATTCAGCCTTTTCTTTACATCGGAACAAAAAAATTTCCGACTTTCCGGCCTCGATCATCAACAAAAAGGGTCGGTCAAACCTCGCCAATACACCGATGCAGGGCTGGCTTCATTGCTGGGTTTCTGCCGTAAGCTGGCGGGCGGCAACTCACCGCAACCCTTGAGCGTGGGATTCACCTATCCCGAACCTGAAGACACCTCCGAGCATCGACGGCTGTTTGGCTGCAATCTGCATTTCGACGCGCCTTACGACAGCATTTTGTTTGACGAGCAGGAACTGCTGCATCCGTTGAGCATGGCCAACGAAGCGTTGGCGGTCATGCATGACAGTTTTGCCGAGGCTGAGCTGGACCTGCTGTTTGGCTTTTGCATTGTCGGCAGGATTCGCGCGCTGCTTACCGAGCGCTTGAGTCAGGGCCAGGGGCAGGGGCAATGCGACATGGAGTCGATCGCGGCGGCATTGAACATTAGCAAGCGGACGCTGCAACGCGCGCTGGAAAAGGAAGGGACGCAATTCAAGGACGTGCAGAACGCTGTGCGCCGGCAATTGGCCGATTTCTACCTGCGCCATTCTCACTTCAACATGAAGCATGTCGCGTATCTCCTTGGTTTTCATGATCACAGCAGTTTCAACAAAGCCTGTAGCCGCTGGTTTGGCATGACACCCGGTCAGTATCGGGCCGATGAATCGCTTGAAATCGAGGAGGCCGCGCCGGTCTGACACGGTCCTGTGTGGCGAGGGGATTTATCCCCGTTGGGCTGCGAAGCGGCCCCGAAATCGGAAACCGCGGTGTATCAGGTACACCGCACACAATGGTTTTACGACTGCTTCGCAGCCGAACGGGGCGGTGCGACGTTTCGCTAAATCCCCTCGCCACACAGGTTGCTCATCAGGGTGCAGGAGGTTTCTTCGCGCCTTTTTTGCCCTTGGCGGGTTTGCGCGTTTTTGTCGGCGCTACCGGGGCAACCGGCTCAAGGACTACCACTGGGGTTGTCTGCTTGATCGGCTCAGGGGTTATCGCCGGAACTTTCTCTTCGATAGCATCGGCTGCACCGGGTGGTTGGGTCAGGCTGAAACCTGGCAACGGCACGTCGAGCAGCGTGTGCAGCTCGCACCAGAATGGGTTGTCTGCGCCGCTGGTCAGCAGTTCCGGCAGCAAATTGGCGACGGCCGCCAGCACTTGTTGGCGCTCTTCGACTTCGACAAGCATCAAGGGCAGGCTGTGCAGGCTTTCTTGCGGGTGGGTGGCGACCAGCAGTTTTTGCAGGCGCAGGGTTTCGCGCAAATCAAGCGGTTCGGCACTGTAGTCCTGGAGCAGCACCTGCAGTTGCAAGATCAATTTTTCGACGCTTTCCTTGCCCGACTTGTCGCTGTCGCGGCCCAGCAGGAACAGGATCCGTATCAAGGCTTCCATCAGACCGCCAAGGGGCAGGGCATCCTGCAGGCGCTCGATCAGCACCTTGTCGTGCTGCTCGGCATGTTCCTGCAAATTTCGCCCGGGCGCATTGCCGGTGAGGCTGTTGAGTACGCCATACACGCCGTAGAAACACATTTCCTGAGCCGCATCACGCAGGTCCCGATAGCCGTTCAAGGCGTCCTGCACCTGGTTGGAAAACAGCTCCTGCCAGACCAACAACGGGTTGTTTTGGCCGGCGGGATGACGATCCTTGCTCACTTGGGCGGCACTGCCTGCCAACCACCACAGCGCCGGGTTCAAACTGCTCCAGGCCACTTGCTGCTGATGGAAAGGGTGTGTCCGGCGCAGCATTTCGGCGCTGGGTTCGTTGATCAGCTGGCGCAACCATGGGCGTATGAATTCGTCGTACACACTGTTGTTGATGTCGGACGCGCGCTGGACCAGCGCAAATTCGCGATCATCGTCACGGGGCGGCTGCACCTGGCCATGGATATCGGCGATACGCCGGGGCTCGAAACGCACGGCATACGGCGTCGCCGAATTCTCCGGCAGGTCTTCGATCAGCATTTCATACAGTCCGGCAGGCAACGCATTGATCGCATTGACTGCACCGAGCAACTCACGGTGCTCGCGCCGGGCCACTTCACCGGACACGAAGATGCCCAGGTGACCGATGCTCGCGTGTCGCAGGTAAACGATGGTGCGTCCGGCATTTTGCAACGCGAGATCGCTGGGATAGACGTCGGTGATCCAGTCCAGTGCCTGCTGCGGGGAGGTGATGTTGTCGCCATACGAGCAAAACACCACCACCGGGACTTCGATCAGCTTGAGGTCAAGCCCGCTGCTCTTGCGCCCGAGGCCACCGGACAGCCGATTGCCGATGAACAGGTCGTCGACAATCATCTCGATCTCTTCGCCGTTGAGCAGGGTCGGGCTGCCCCACCAGCGTTCGAAATCCAGAAAGCGTGCGGCCTCGCTGTCGACTTCACTGAACAGGTGGTAGTACTTGCCCCAATAGGTGTTGGCCGGGTCCAGGTTTTCGAAATTGCTCACCAGCCAGGTGCCGTCGAAACGGTCATTACCGAGGTCACTACCGAGGCGCGCCATCCAGCCACCGCCCAGCAAACCGCCGGTGTAGCGCATCGGATTGCGGCCATTGACGCCGGCCCAATACGACAACGGCGCACCATTGACAATGATCAGACCCGGCAGCTCCGGCCGGGTGGCCGCGAGGCCCATTAACGCCCAGCCCGCCTGACAGTTGCCGATGACCACGGGTTTGGTGCTGTCGGGATGTCGGGCGCTGACGACTTCGATGAACCGCGCCTGGGCTTCTGTGATATCGGCGAGGGTTTGCCCAGGGCGTGGCGAGTGACTGAAGGAGACGAAGTAGGTCGGGTGGCCGGCTCTCAGACTTTCGCCGATGACCGAATCCTGTTTGAAACCGCCGATCCCCGAGCCGTGGCCGCCGCGTGGGTCAATGATGATCACCGGCTGTTTTTTGCTGTCGATCTGTTGACCGGGGCCGCCGAGGATTTGCAAAAGCGAGTAATTGACCGGGCGGGGCAGGTCTTCCCCGGCGACCAGCGTTTCATGATTGAACTTGAGCAGCAGCGGATACCCGGCGCGTTCGTGGGCCAGGGTGTTGTCGCCGCGCTGACGCAAGGTGTCCCAGAACAAAACGCTGCGTTGGCCGAGGTCCGTGAAGTAGTCCTGCCAGTCAGCGGTCGTCGGCGGCCTGAGTTGCCCAAGGCTTAAAGGCGCGAAGGTTTTTGCCTGGCGCTTCTGCACGGCGTCCAGGACGTTGCGGGTATTGAGGCGTTGCAGATGATTCAGGTGTTCGAACAAGCCAGCGGGTTCGGAGAACTCTTCATCTTGCAGCGCAATATTTACTTCCTGACCCATCGTGATCTCCTGACGCTATGCATGGCAACCTGCGCATCTGAACCCTTTAGTTAAAGAGGACTAGGCTGGCCGTTCGATAGTCTGGAGTTTATAGCGAATAGGGAGGGCATGAGCAAAGTTTATTTTGCACCGCACAAAAATAGACGTTGCCAAATGGTTTTGTGCACTGCAATATCAAGGCTAACGCGATGACTGGCCGGATCGCTATCGCGTCCTCAGGTCCATCAGGGCCTTCCAGTACCAGGAGATTCAAGCATGTCTTTTTTCAATTCGGAAAAACTGCAAACCGCTCAGAAAGCCAACCTCGATCTTTTGCAGCAAATCAGCGGCAAAGTCTTCGCCAGCGTTGAACAGCTCAGCCAGTTGCAGTTCAAGGCACTGCGCGACTCCACCGAAGAGCACTTCGAAGGTGTTCGCAAGCTGCTGGCCGTCCGTGATCCACAAGGTTTCGCCGAGCTGCAGGCTTCTTTCACCCAGCCGAGCGCACAGACCGAACGTCTGGCCGAGTTCAATCGCCAGGTTCAAGCGCTGATCGTCGGTACTCAGTCGGACATCGCCAAACTGACCTCGAGTCAGGTCGAAGCGGGCACCCAACAGGTGCAAGAGTTCGTTGAAGCCATCAGCAAGAATGCACCGGCCGGCTCCGAGCCTGTTGTGGCAGCGTTCAAGTCGAGCCTGGCGAATGCCGGTACCGTGTTCGAAAGCGCACAGAAAGCCGTAAAACAGGCTGCCGATGTGGCTCAGAGCAGTTTCGACGCAGCGACTGCCTCGGCCACCAAAGCGGCTCCAGAAGCAAGCGCCAAGGCTACCAGCGGTAACAAGTAAGTCACACTAGATCAGCGACACCAATGGCGATGGGTTTATTCCCCATCGCCATTTTTTTTCGGCCCGTTATCGGTGCCGGGTTTACCGCCAAACATGCCAAACAGGTTCTGGGTATTGAGATACAACGCCTTGGACTGGTCGACATATTGGCGCATCAGGTCCTGCATCACCGGGGCCTGTTGATGCATGAAGTCGCTCCAGGCCTCGGACGACTGCGCGCCGGTCTGAGACTGGATGTCGATCACGGTCTGAATGCTCTTGTCCAGATAGCTGCCGAGTACACCCTGATAAGGGCCGTAGAACTGGATAATCCCCATCAGCATTTCGGTAGTGAAGATGGGTTCACCGCCGCTTTCGGCTTCCAGGATCACTTGCAGCAGGATGCTGCGCGTCAGATCCTCGCCGCTCTTGGCATCGACCACCTGAAAGGCAATTTTGTCGACCACCAACTGGCGTATGTCCGCCAGCGTCAAATGACTGCTGGTGTGGGTGTCATACAGTCGGCGATTGGGGTACTTCTTGATCAGGCGGGGAGTGTTTCGACTGTTATCTGGCATACGGGCGTCTCGTGGCGAACCTGATTTGCAGGCATCTTAACCTACTCTCATCCTTGGCGCTTTTGAGGCCGCCTTCGCGAGCAGGCTCGCTCCCACATTAAACCGTGTCAATCTGAACAACCCGGTCAACTGTGGGAGCGAGCCTGCTCCCGAAGAGGCCCGCCATCACTGCGAAAATCCAGAATAAAAAAGAGGACTGCGCCGTCAAGCGAGTCCCCCTTGTGAAACCTGAATTGGCTTACCAGATCGGCAAGGTGTAGCTGACGATCAAACGGTTTTCATCCAGATCGCTGCCGAAATTGGTCGAACGCACCGTCGCGTTACGCCACTTCACCCCGACATTCTTCAACGGCCCGCTCTGCACGACATAGCCGATGTCGGTATCACGTTCCCATTCCTTGCCTTCCGGGCGGTTGTTGCCCAGATCGATATTGTCGCCGGTGAGGTAGCGGGTCATGAAGGTCAGGCCCGGAACGCCGATGGCCGCAAAGTTGTAGTCGTAACGCGCCTGCCAGGACTTTTCGTCCTTGCTGGCGAAGTCGCCAATCTGCACGAAGTTCACCAGGAAGGCATCGGTGCCGTTGACGTAGGCGTACCCGGTGTCGCCGCTCATGCCTTGATAACCCAGGCCCAGCGCATGCCCGCCGAGGTTGTAGGTGAACATCGCGCCAATGGCATTGTTATCGACATTACTGCCACCATCGTCCGTGGAGCGGGCGAAGCGCAGATCCGTCTTCAGCGACTGGCCGGTTGTGACCGGCAACACGTAGGTCAGGTTGACCAGGTGCTGGCTGTAGAAGTTGTCGAGGTGACCGTAGCTGTAGCCGGTGGCGAGGTTGCTGGTCCATTTGTAGTTCAGGCTGGCGAAATCGAAGCTGTCGCTATCGACATGACGTGTGGTGATGCCCTTGGCACCGGTGCGGGTGATGCCCATGTCCTCGTAATCCGAAGAGTCGCGCTGATTGACCTGCGTCAGTCGCCCGGCATCCACGGTCAGGCCTTCGATTTCCAGCGACGTCAACTGACCGCCCTCGAAGGTTTGTGGCAACAGCCGTGAATCGTTGGCCAGTACCGTCGGCAGTTTCGGCAGCAACGTGCCGAGTTTCAGCGTGCTTTTTGAGGCACGCACTTTGGCGGTCAGGCCCAGTTCACCGTACTCGTCCTGAGCCCCTTTGCTCGTGTCGCGGTGGCGTTTGAGCAGGCCGGAGCCTGCGCGATCGGGGCTGGAATCGAGCTTGACACCGACCAGGCCAATCGCATCGAATCCCACGCCGATCAACCCTTCGGTGAAGCCCGATTCATAGCGCAGCAGGAATCCCTGCGCCCATTCCTCTTGTTTGGATTGCGGGGCGTTGTCCTGGCGATAGTCACGGTTGAAATAGAAGTTGCGCAGCTCAAGGCTGGCCTTGCTGTCTTTGACGAAGTCAGCAGCGGCGGGGGCCGAGAGGCTGATGACGCCGCCGGCCAGTAACAATCGGGTAGCGAGGGTGCGGGTGTTGCGGTCCATGGTGAAGCCCCTTTGTTTTTATTATGGAAAGACGGGTCCCGCGGCCCTCGCCTGGTGGGCGAGGGCTTATCAATAAAAAAACGCGAACGCTGAAAGATAGGAGCGTGGCGCCGCGTGCGGTTCAATCGTTAGAACTGTTCGGCGCTCAGGCCAAACAAGGAGGCACTGCCCGCGCGGATGGATTGTTCCAGGCTCAAAATGCGCGGCAGCAGGCGGTGGATGTAGAAGTCGGCGGTGGCGATCTTCGCGCCATAAAACCCTTCATCTTCGTGCAGCTTTTGCTTGGCAACCTGTGCCATGCGCGCCCAAAGCCAGGCGTAGGCGACGTAACCGAACAGGTGCAAATACTCCACCGACGCGGCGCCGACTTCGTTGCGATTGGTCGCGGCTTGATCCTGTAGCCAGTCGCTCAGGTCTTCCAGACGCTGCACGGCAGCGAACAATTGAGCGGAGTAGGGCGCGTCAGGCTGATGGGCGAAATGGCGGATCTCGCCGGTGAACTGGCCCAGCGCGAAGCCCTTGTCGGCGAGCACTTTGCGTCCGAGCAAGTCCAGGGCCTGAATGCCGTTGGTGCCTTCGTAGATCTGTGCGATGCGCACGTCACGGACCAATTGTTCCTGGCCCCATTCGCGGATGTAGCCATGGCCGCCGAACACTTGCTGGCCGTTGATGCAGCTTTCCAGGCCGGTGTCGGTGAAAAACGCCTTGGCCACCGGCGTCAGCAGCGCGACCAGGGTTTGCGCGCTGTCGCGTTCCTGGACGTCATCGGAAAACTTCGCCAGGTCCAGCTGCTGCCCGACATAACTGGCGAACGCACGGCCGCCCTCGGTCATGGCTTTCATGCTCAGCAGCATGCGACGCACATCGGGGTGGACGATGATCGGGTCGGCCACTTTGTCTGGAGCAATGGCACCGGTCGGCGCGCGGCTCTGCACACGGTCACGGGCGTAAGCCACGGCGCTCTGATAGGACGCTTCGGCGCAGCCAATGCCCTGAATGCCGATGGACAGGCGCTCGTAGTTCATCATGGTGAACATCGCCGCCAGGCCTTTGTTGGCTTCGCCGACCAGCCAACCGCTGGCGCCGTCGAAGTTTATCACGCAGGTGGCCGAGGCCTTGATGCCCATCTTGTGTTCGATCGAACCGCAACTCACCGCGTTGGCATCGCCGAGGGAACCGTCGGCATTGACCAGCACTTTGGGCACTACGAACAGCGAGATGCCTTTCGGACCCGCCGGTGCGTCCGGCAGTTTGGCCAGCACCAGATGGACAATGTTTTCGGTCAGGTCGTGATCGCCACCGGTGATGAAGATCTTGCTGCCGGTGATGCTGAAGCTGCCGTCGGCCTGAGGTTCGGCGCGGGTGCGGATAATCCCCAGATCGGTGCCGGCGTGGGCTTCGGTCAGGCACATGGAACCGGCCCAGCGGCCTTCGTACATCGGCGGCAGATAGAGGCTTTTCAGGGTGTCGCTGGCGTGGGCATCCAGCGCCAGGCAGGCACCGGAACTCAACGCTGAATACAGCGCGAAGCTGGAGTTGGCGCCGTAGAGCATTTCTTCGAACTGCACGGCGAGCATCTTCGGCATGCCCATGCCGCCGAAATCGGCGTTACCGGACAGACCCACCCAACCGCCTTCGATGTAGGTGGCATAAGCCTGTTTGAAACCGATTGGCGTGCTGACCTGGCCATCGGCCCACTGGGCGCCTTCTTCGTCGCCGCTGCGATTCAATGGCGCAATCAGGTGCGAGGTGACTTTGGCCGCCTCCTCAAGAATGGCGTCAGCGGTGGCGGCGTCGACACTGTCGGCCAGGGCTGGCAGGCGTGCCCACAGGGCCGGGGCGTCGAACACTTCATGCAAGACAAAGCGCATGTCGCGCAGCGGGGCGTTGAATTCGGGCATAGCGTGAACCTCAAAAGGTTGTGCGATGGGCACGGCGCCGCTTTTGCAGGCCGTGCCCTTTCAATCAATGAGCGCAAGCGCTGGCGGCACCGAGGCCGGTCTGGGCGCGAACGAACTGGTCGGCGTAAGCGTCACGCTCCTTGTCGGCCCGCACGCTGCGGTCGAGTTTGGAAACGATGACGATCACGAAGAACGCCAGCGGCATGGAGAACAGCGCCGGGTGGTCGTACGGGAAGATCGCGTGAGCATGGCCGAGTACGGTGACCCAGACGGCTGGCGAGAGGATCACCAGCACCAGCGCACAGATCAGGCCGGCGAAACCGCCGATGATGGCGCCTTTGGTGGTCAAGCCTTTCCAGTACATGGCCATGATCAGCACCGGGAAGTTGGTCGATGCGGCAATGCCGAAGGTCAGGCCCACCAGGAACGCGACGTTCATCTTCTCGAACAGAATGCCCAGCAGAATCGCGATGATGCCAAGGCCCACGGTGGCCATGCGGGTCACGCGCATTTCCTGCTTCTCGCTGGCTTTGCCCTTCTTGAACACCGTGGCGTAGAGGTCATGGGAAATCGCCGAAGCACCGGCCAGAGCCAGCCCGGAGACCACCGCCAGAATGGTGGCGAAGGCCACGGCCGAGAGGAAACCGAAGAACAGGTTGCCGCCCACTGCTTTGGCCAGGTGCATCGCGACCATGTTGCCGCCACCAATCAAGGTGCCGCCGACTTCGCCGTTGACGTAGTACTGCGGGTCGGTGCCGATGATCACCATCGCGGCGAAGCCCAGGGTGCAAACCACCAGGAAGAAGAAGCCGATGAAGCCCGTGGCGTAGAACACCGATTTGCGCGCTTCCTTGGCGTTAGGCACGGTGAAGAAACGCATCAGGATGTGCGGCAGGCCGGCAATCCCGAACACCAGGCCCAGCGACATCGAAGCGGTGTTGATCGGGTCGGCGAGCATTGAGCCGGGGCCCATGATGTTCCAGCCGCTGGCATGGGCTTCGACGGCTTTGGTGGCCAGGGTTTCGTAGCTGAAGCCGAACTGCGACATGGCCATGAACGCCAGGGTCGTGCCGCCGGCAAGCAGCAACACGGCCTTGATGATCTGCACCCAGGTGGTGGCGATCATGCCGCCGAAGATCACATACACCAGCATCAGCGCGCCGACGATCACCACCGCAACCGGGTAGTCGAGGCCGAACAGCAACTTGATCAACTGCCCCGCACCGACCATCTGCACGATCAGGTAGCAGCACACCACCGTCAACGAGCCAAACGCGGCGAAAATCCGCACTTTGTTCTGGTCCAGTCGATAGGACACGATGTCGGCAAAGGTGTAGCGCCCCAGGTTGCGCAAGCGCTCAGCCATCAGGAAGGTGATGATCGGCCAGCCAACAAAGAAGCCGATGGTATAGATGAAGCCATCGTAGCCCTTGGCGAACACCAGGCTGGACAGCCCCAGCAGCGTGGCGGCGGACATGTAGTCACCGGCAATTGCCAGGCCGTTCTGGAACCCGGTGATGCCACCGCCCGCGGTGTAGAAGTCCGAAGTGGATTTGGTTTGCCGCGCGGCCCACCAGGTGATGGCCAGCGTGCCCAGCACGAAGACGAAAAACATGCCGATCGCATGCAGGTTAAGCGGTTGTTTTTCCACCGCACCCAACGCGGGTGCAGCCAGTACAACGGAGGCCGGCAAGAGCCCGGCACCAGCGAGGAGAAGTTTACGGAGCAGGTTCATTACTTGCTCTCCTCGAGAATGGCGGCGCCCAGTGCATCGAAGCGCGTGTTGGCGCTGTAGACGTACCAACCGGTCAGTAGCCAGGAAAAAATGATGATCGCCGCGCCAACCGGCATGCCCAGGGTCAACATCCGATGCTCGGCGATCGGCGCATGCAGCCACTGCGGGGCAAACGCCACCACCAGCATGAACGCGTAGTAAGTACCCAGCACGGCAGCACTCAGCGACCAGGCCAGGCGCGACCGGCTGCTCACCAATTGAAGGAATTTCGGATTGGACCGAATGCGTTCACAGCGTTGGGTATCGGTTGAATGGATGTCGATCATGGGTGGCTCCACATTGTTTTTGTTATCAGTGTGTGGGCCAGGGCAGGGCCAAATTCAGCCTGCACGAGCCCGAAGCGGCAGGTAAAACACCTGCCGCCTGGTGGGTAAAACGTCGGTTCGGGTTAGAGCGCTTTGGCCCTGTCGCGCAGAACGTACTTCTGGATCTTGCCGGTTGAAGTCTTCGGCAACAGGGTGAAAACCACCGTGCGCGGGACTTTGAAACCGGCCAGGTGTTCGCGGCAGAAACTGATAATGTCGGCCTCGCGAACGTCCTGGTGATCAGCCTTCAACGTGATAAAGGCGCAGGGCGTTTCGCCCCACTTCTCATCGGGACGGGCGACGACGGCCGCTTCCATGACGGCTGGATGGCGATAGAGCACACCTTCCAGTTCGATGGTGGAAATGTTCTCGCCGCCGGAAATGATGATGTCCTTGAGTCGGTCCTTGATCTCGACATAACCGTTCGGATGACACACCGCCAGGTCGCCGGTGTGGAACCAGCCGCCTTCGAATGCTTCAGCCGTGGCAGTCGGGTTTTTCAGGTAGCCCTTCATCACGGTGTTGCCGCGCATGAAGATCTCACCGATGGTCTGACCGTCCCGCGGGGTCGGCTCCAGTGTCTTCGAATCGCCGACCATCACGCCTTCGAGCGTCGGGTAGCGCACGCCCTGACGGGATTTGATTTGCGCCCGTTCGTCCAGCGGCAACTCATCCCATTCGGCATGCCAGGCGCAGAGCGTCACCGGACCATAGGTTTCGGTCAGGCCATACACGTGGGTGACCTTGATGCCCATTTCTTCCACGGCACCGATCACTTTGGCCGGTGGCGCTGCACCGGCAACCATCGCGTTGACCGGGTGATCAATGGCCGCTTTAGCCGACTCCGGCATGTTGACCAAGGCATTGAGCACGATCGGCGCAGCGCACAGATGGGTGACCTGATGCTCGCGGATCAGCGTGAGGATTTTCTGCGGATCGACACGACGCAGAAACACATGCACACCGGCCATGGCGGTGATGATCCACGGGTAGCACCAACCATTGCAATGGAACATCGGCAGGGTCCAGAGGTACACCGGGTGGTTGCCCATGGCCCAGGTCATCTGGTTGCCCAACGAGTTCAGATAAGCACCGCGATGGTGGTAAACCACGCCTTTGGGGTTGCCGGTGGTGCCTGAGGTGTAATTCAGCGAGATGGCTTGCCATTCATCGTCGGGCCACTGCCAGGCGAAGGCCGGGTCGCCTTCGGCCAACAGCGCTTCATAGTCCAGATCGCTGACAGCCTGGCCTTCACCGTATTCCGGGTCATTAACGTCGATGACCAGTGGAGGGTGATCCAGCATGCCGATCGCCGCGTGAATCACATCATGGAATTCACGGTCGGTAATCAGCACCTTGGCTTCGCCATGCTGCAGCATGAACGCAATGGCTTCGGCATCCAGACGCACGTTGAGCGGGTTGAGCACCGCGCCAATCATCGGCACGCCGAAGTGCACTTCAAGCATCTCGGGAATGTTGGGCAGCATGACCGCCACCGTGTCGTTCTTGCCGATGCCGCGACCGGCCAGCGCCGAAGCCAGACGGCGGCAGCGGGTGTAGGTCTGTGCCCAGGTGCGGCGGATAGAGCCATGGATGACGGCGGGGTAGTCTGGATAAACGCTGGCGGTGCGCTCGATGAAGCTGAGCGGAGACAAGGCAATATGATTGACAGCCGCAGGGCCTAGCCCTTGTTCATAGATCGACATGTACGGGTACTCGGTGGCTGATTGTTAGCTCTATAGGTGACCTTGCAGCGTAGCCGCTGGGGTCACCTTTTATGTCCGGTCTGCTTTATATAACATTCAGCTACTGATATGGAAGTACAACCTACGTCATATAGGATATGTACTATATTTGCTTCTGGCAGATCTAAATGAATGCAGTGACACCGCCAAGGCCGGTATATCCTTGGCTTCCCCAACGAAGCGGACCTGTGATGACCCTGACTCCCGTTCGATTGCACAGCTGGTTGCGCCTGCAGCGCGAGGGTGTGTCTCTGGCCGCCCGGGCCGATGCGTTGTGCCGTGCGCTGCAGGATTGCCCCGAGGTGCGCCGGGCGGTTTATCTGAGTTGGCAACCCACTGCGCGAATTTACAGCCACGAGGGCGCCGCCCAGCATTTTCCTCCGGGGCTGGGCGACCCTTCGCTGGCCAGTGACCAGCGGCTGTTTGATCGGCTGGTCGAGGCGGGGCGGCTGGATCTGGCTCAAGTACGCCAACTCGATTGCTGGCTGGCTGGCCGACTGCGCCGGGCGGCTATCAGCCATGGCCAGGTGTTTGATCTGGCCTTGCAAACGGGGCAGCCGGGGTTGTTGTTGGTGGAAGTGTGCGAGGGCGTGAGTCTTGATTGGCTGGGGTGGGTGCAGGACTTGCTGACGACCTTGCTGAGCAGCGTCAACGGTATGCTGCGCGGCTCACCGTTGTTGGGCCACGATCCGCAACCGAGTCTGTTGCTTGATGCGCAGGGCCGGCCGCTGGAGTTCAATGCCGCGCTGTTGGCCTTGCTGGCCGAAAAACCGCTGACCGAGGTGCTGGGCTTTTTGCCGGTGAATCACCGGGTGCTGGTCCGTGCCTGCCTGGACCAGCAACGCGCCATCGAAGGGGTCGAAGCCCAGTTCGAAGCGCAAATATTGATCTGGACGTTTATCCCCGATCCCCAGGACAACCGTGTGCTCGCCCGTTGCCGCGATGCCACGGCGCAAGTGCTGGCCGAGCGTGAAGCAGCCACGGCACGACGGCTGTACAGGCTGATCATCGAGAACACCACCGACCTGATTTCCAGGCATACACCCGACGGGCGCTTTCTCGACGCCTCACCGGCGTCCTGGACATTGCTCGGCTACTGGCCGGAGGAGTTGCGCGGGCAAATGGCCCAGGGCTTGTTCCATGGTCAGGACCTGGCCAGCCTGGTGCAGCGTGCGCGGGATGCCCTGGAGCAGGACGGTTATCACACGATGACGTATCGCATTCGCCATCGAGACGGGCATTACCTGTGGTTCGAAACCGCCAGCCGGGCGATTCGTGAGACCTATACCGGGGCTGTGGTGGAAGTGGTCAGCGTGTCCCGGGACATCACCGCCCGGGTGCAAGCCGAGGAGAACAAGCGGCGTCTGGCAGAGGTGGTCGAAGCCAACACCGATCCAGTGTTGTTCATCGACCCCGAGGGGCAGGTCACTTATCTCAATCCTGCTGCTCGGCGCATCCTCGGGATCGACGAGCAACAACCGATGCCGGCCCTGGCGGCGTTGTTCGCCAGCGGCGACCTGGCACGTCTGCAGCGTGATGGCTGGAGCAGCGCCGAACGCGACGGTGTCTGGAGCACCGATGCGCGGTTGCAGCCACCGGGTGGCGGCACTTCAGTGCCGGTGTCGCTGGTGCTGCTGGCGCACCGTTCGGCCGGTGGCGAGCGCTATTACTCCTTGGTGGCGCGGGACATGACCGAGCGTGAACTGCGTGAGGTGCAACAGCGCCGCCATCAGGACGAACTGGCGCACACAGCGCGCCTGGTCACCCTGGGTGAATTGGCCTCGGGCATCGCTCACGAAATCAACCAGCCGCTGGCTGCGGTGGTCAATTACGCCAATGCCAGCCAGCGTTATTTACAGACGCTGGATTCCAATCCCCAGGCCGCCGCGCGAGTGGCGCAAGGGCTGGAACGCATTACCCATCACGCCACGCATGCTTCAGAAGTGATCAGACGTTTACGGGCGTTTCTGCGCAAGGGACAACGCCGGATGCAGGCCCTGAATTTCACCGACGTCGCCCGCGAGGCTGTGCGTTTATGTGCCTGGGAGGCGAGCAATTGCCAAGTGACAATCGAGGATCGCCTGCCGGATAATCTGCCGCCGATTTATGCCGACCGGGTGCTGCTGGAACAGGTGCTGCTCAATCTGTTGCGCAATGCCATCGACGCCAACCGCGAACAACATCCGGGGCAACCGTCACTGATCGTGATGGCTGCGGGGCAGGGCGGCGGTGCAACCGTGGAAATCAGTGTGCAAGACCAGGGGCCAGGCGTCAGCGAGCCGGAACTGGAGCAGATATTTACCCCGTTCTATACCAGCAAGGCCGATGGCCTGGGACTTGGCTTGTCCATGAGCCGCAGCATCATCGAAGGTTTCGGTGGCGAATTGCAGGCCCGACGCCAACCTGTCGGGCTGCTGATGTGCTGCCGTTTGCCGCTGGCCGGCCCAACAAAACAACAACAGGAATAACGTAATGGCAGGTGTGACGGAGCACGTGGTGTATGTGGTCGACGACGATCAAGGCATGCTCGATTCAACAGTCTGGTTGTTGGAGTCGGTAGGGCTCAAGGCCTTGCCGTTTACCAGTGGCGTGGAGTTTCTCAATGCCTGTGATGCCACGCTCGATGCCTGCGTGCTGCTCGATGTTCGCATGCCCGGCATGGGCGGTTTGAACGTGCAGGAAGAAATGCGCGCACGTGAGCTGAACCTGCCGATCATTTTCGTCAGCGGGCACGCGGATGTGCCGATCGTGGTTCGCGCCTTCAAGGCGGGCGCCCATGACTTCATCGAGAAGCCCTATAACGAGCAATTGCTGCTGGACAGCGTGCAACAGGCGCTCAGTAACTGTGCAGCAAACCGTTCAGGCAATCAGGGACACGAAGCCTTGCAGGCACGCTTGCTGACATTGACCCCACGGGAGCGCGATGTCTTGCTGCCGCTGGTCCAGGGTTACACCACCCGTGAGATCGCTGAACAATTGGGCGTGAGCGCAAAAACCGTCGACCTGTATCGCTCGCGGGTGATGAAACGCATGCAGGCCAATACCTTGCCGGATCTGGTGGGCATGGCCATCGCCGCTGAACTGGTCGATCCGCTGAAGCTGCGGTGATTTGCGCAGGGGTAACAGGGGTGTCAGATTGTGTGAGTCTTCAAAGGCCACCCCTCACCCCAGCCCTCTCCCCACGGGGGAGAGGGGGAAAGGGAGCCGATCTTCACTGTTTTCAAGGCCTGAGTTCGACTCGATGTTTCAGGTCGCAGAATTACTAAAGAAACTCACGGTCAGTCCCCTCTACCTCTGGGAGAGGGTTAGGGTGAGGGGTGGATCCTGAGTCAGACACAAAATCCAGAATCACCCAATCAACGCTTCGCTTTCAACCCATCCAGCCACTTATCCAACTGAACGTCTATGCTGGGCTAACCGATCCCATACCTTTGCAGCGATCTGCAAGGAGGCAGCCATGGTGCCCACATCCAGCTCCGAAAAGGCGTTCACTCGCAGTCTGCTCGATGTTTTGATCCGTGCCGGGCTGATTGCCGTACTGGTGCTGTTCTGCTTTGAGATCTTCAGCCCGTTCCGCGACCTCATGCTGTGGTCGCTGATTCTGGCGGTCACCCTTTACCCGCTGCAACAGCGGCTCAAGGGGCCGCTGGGCCAGAAAGACGGCCGCATTGCGACGCTGATTGTGCTTTTCGCCATCGTTATTCTCATGGTGCCGGTCTATCTGTTGGGCACCTCGATGGTCGATTCGGTCGAGCATGCCATGACCACCGTCAAGGACGGCAGCTTCCATATTCCGCCACCCGCCGATTCAGTCGCTGCCTGGCCGTTAGTGGGCAAGTCTGTCTCTGCTTTATGGCTGCAGGCCTCAACCGATCTTCCCGAGCTGGCAGCGAAGTACCTACCGCAAATAAAACATTTCAGCGTGAGCTTCTTGGGCAAACTCGCCGGTGTCGGCATGGGGTTCCTCACCTTTATCTTTGCGTTGATCATCGCCGGCATTTTCATGGCCTATGGCGAGAGCGGCAGCCGCAGTGCGGTACAAATCGCGACCCGCGTCAGCGATCCGGGCAAGGGGCCGAAAATTGCCGAACTGTGTACCGCCACGATCCGTGCGGTCGCTTTGGGAGTGGTCGGCATCGCCTTCATCCAGATGCTGCTGGTGGGCCTCGGTTTCGTGCTCAAGGGTGTCCCCGGTGCCGGTCTGCTTGCCTTGGCGGTGCTGCTGCTCGGCATCATGCAATTGCCGGCGACGCTGATTACACTGCCCGTGATTGCTTTTGTGTTCGCCACCGAGGGGGCCAGCACGGCGACCATTATTTTCGCCATTTATGTGTTCGTTGCCGGCCTGGTGGATAACGTACTCAAGCCATTGCTGCTGGGGCGCGGTGTCGATGTGCCGATGCCGGTGGTATTGATCGGCGCCCTGGGCGGCATGGTCACAAGCGGTATCCTCGGCCTGTTCATCGGCCCGGTGGTGCTTGCGGTCGGCTATCGGTTGTTCTGGCAATGGGTGGAGGATCAGCCGCAGGACAGACCGGACGTCCCGCCGACGTTATGACTGCCCTGGCTTGCGCTAGCATGAAAGATGTTCAGGCCACTCGCCCTGACGAGCAGGGCTGCCACCATGACTGCACAGAATCATCAACTGCTGGACCAGGTGCTGATCGCCCATGGTGGTCTGGAACGCTGGAACCACTTCAGATCGCATTGCCATCGAAACCACCGAGGGCAAGGTGATTGCCGAGCGATCAGCGCCCAGGGAATCCTTTCGCGGTCACGGGGAACAGACTCACTGGGATCCACTGCACCGTGCGTACTCCAACGGTTATGCGCTCTGGTCCTACCTGACCATGCCTTTTCTGTTCACCTTGCCGGGAGTCATGAGCGAGGAAGTCGAGCCCTTGCAAGAGGGACCACAGCGCTGGCGACGATTACGGGTGACCTTTCCCGAGAACACATGCCCGGCAAACGGCGTGCCTATCGGCGCGAGGATGACGGCCAGGCCGACAAGAATGACGTGCTGGTGGCTATCGACCTCAGCGACATCAGCTACGCCTAGAGAGGGTTGAATCATGACCATCCATTCCTGGGAAAAACTCTACCTCGATGACCTGAGCCTGGGTCAGCAGTTCGAAAGCGACAGCTTGCGTGTCCATCGAGCGTCGATGCTGGCCTTCGCTCAGGAGTTCGACCCGCAACCGTTTCACCTCGATCCCGAACTCGCCGAGCTGAGCCTGTTCCGTGGTCTGGCAGCCAGCGGCTGGAACACCGCAGCCCTGACCATGAAGCTGCTGGTGGAAAGCGTGCCGTTGGCAGACGGGATTATCGGCCTGGGCATCGAATTGAGCTGGCCGACGCCGACCTACCCGGACGATCTGTTGCGTCTGCAATGCACCGTGCAGGCCATCGAGCCGTCCAGCTCCAAGCCGGACCGGGGCGTGGTGACCCTGTTCATGGAAACACTCAATCAGAATGACAAGGTGGTGCAGCGAGCCACCGGCAAACTGCTGGTATTCAGAAGACCGGCGCCTGATTGAGAAGGCAGTCATGGGTGTGTGGAGCGTGCGTGATGGGCTCTGTCGATTGCAGGGGGCGGAGGAGGAATCTTGAAACAATTCGTGCTCAGACCTAGTGCCTCAACGCTGAACATGTTGCGTCAAGCGTGCCTGCAACGCCGTGATGCGGTGCCGCCAACGTTAACCGAAAAAGCGCTCATCCCTGGCATTCCAGATGCTCGCTACTGGCTGGACCAAAATCTGACCCCGTTCATTCGGGATGTGAGTCAGGCCAACATTCGAGAGGCTGAGGCGCTCGCCAGCGCAGGGATGCCCAATGACACCCTGCCGCTGGCGAGCATGTTGGCCGTTTCGGGGGGCGGCGACGCCGGCACATTCGCGGGGGGCATCATTGCGGGATGGACCCTGCATGGGTCTCGACCGGTGTTCAAAGTCGTCACCGGCATTAGCGCTGGCGCCCTGGTCGCCCCGTTCGCCTACCTGGGGCCCCAGTACGACGGTGTCATTCTGGGTATCTGCAACGCAGTCGGTCCAAAAGACATTTTCCATCCGCGCAATGTGCTGACCCGTCTTGCCAGTGACGGTATCGCGCACAGCAAGCCACTGTCGCGGCTCATTGCACAGCACATCACTGCCGAGGTTCTTGCGGCGATCGCGTCGCAATACGCCAAAGGACGTCTGCTGATGATCGGCACCACCGACCTTGATTCAGGACGCCCGGTCACCTGGAACATGGGCGCTATTGCCTCCAGCCAGGCACCAGGCGCGCTCGACCTGTTTCGCAACATTATGATCGCGTCGATGAGTATTCCCGGCGCCGTCTCACCCGTCATGATCGATGTGGAGGTTGACGGTCAACAGTTTCAGGAAATGCACGTGGACGGAGGTGTCCTGACTCAGGTGTTCCTTTACCCACCAGGCACCGTCATGGAGCTGAACCGCGTGACCGGGGCGCGTTTGCGTGATGAACGGCATTTCTATGTCATTCGCAACGGCAAACTGGAGCTGCAGTGGTCCGGAACGAAGCGCCGCACCTTGAGCATCGGCGGTCGCGCCATCAGCGCATTGATCCAGACTCAGGGGATCAGCGATCTGGATCGAATTTACCGAATTGCACAGCAGGATGGCGCGGACTTCAATTTGGCGTACATCGGCTCCGATTTTGATATTTCTCGCAATCATCGATTTGATGGCGAGTACATGAAGCGCTTGTTCGATTACGCCTTTCAACTCAGCGCGAAAGGGTATCCGTGGCATAAATCGCCAACTACGTGAGAAAGGGCCGGCGCTCTGCCTAATTAACGCGATCTGTAGCAGCTGCCGAGCCCGCGAGGCTGCGTTCGGCTGCATAGCAGTCGTGAGTCCGGCTGACGCGGTATGCCTGACATACCGCAATGACTGATTTTACGACTGCTTCGCAGCCGAACGCAGCCTCGCGGGCTCGGCAGCTGCTACAAAAGTGTCGCGGCTGAAATTGCTTAACTGACTGGCATCAGGAAATATCCAGAGACGCGATCTTGCCTTCGGCGAGTTCGAAGGTGTAGGTGAGCTCGACAGGGCTGCCAGGAAAGTTTCCGCTTAGCCGGGCGAGCAGGGTAACGGTCTGTCCTTCCTGTGAGCTGCTCAAGGGTTCGACGCTGTATTGGTACTTGGCCTGGGAATCTTGCTTCCAGGTTTTGATCGCCTCCAGTCCTTTGTACGTCCGGCTTTCGTCGCGCACCACGGCATCTGTGGCGAAGCAGCGGTCCAGCATCCCGGCGTCGTGACTCTTCTCCGCTGCAAGGTAGCTGGCGATGGGTTCAGGCAATTCGATGTTCATATTGCGCTACCTCTATGGTGTGAGATTGCTCCACCGACATACTCACTCTTTGAGCCAGAGCTTCTCGCGCCGCTCGCAGGCGTCAATCAATCGCGCCAAAAAAAATCAGCTGACCGGCTCGACCGTACAACTCATTTCTCTTGTGCCTGGCATCTGGAAAAGGACAATGTTGCCGTCTTGCCAGAAGCGGTAGTTCCCACGGTAATCCTTGCCCGTGTATTGGGTTCCCGAATCACTCGGCACCTGGCTCAGGGTGATCGAGGTGTTCGCCCATTTCAGGTACACGACACCCGGCTGCGTGGTAAAGAAGGTGGCGGCAATCAGCGCGTTAAACCCTGCACAACGAAACGCCAGGGGGCCTTCGGTGAGTCTGTCTGGATCTTTGGTTCGCACAATGGCCGAGCCTTGACGTAGCTGATGCGCGCGCTCGGCATAACTTCGGATCGTGCACGCTTTGGGCTCAGGCTCCGAGGCACACTGATTGCGGGCGTCGATCCAGAACTGCTGGTCGATCACGATTTTGTCTGGCCGCGGTACTGAATGTTCATCCGTGAGCGCCAGGCGATAAAGACGCGTCAGTTCGATATCCATCTGCGCCAGTTGCGGATCGCGACAGATAAGCTTTTCGACGGATGCTCTTGCCGCGGCGCAGTCGAAGCTGGTCTTGAAGATTTTCGAAGGGGACGCAGCATTCGCACAGGTGCTCGTCGCCGTGCACACGCTGGCAGCGAGCAGACAGGTGAAAAGGATCGTGACCGTTTTCATGTTGGCTTCACCCAGATCATTACGTGATGCCCGGATTGCCGTGGGACATATCGGTCCGTTGAACAGTCATTCATTCGCATTGGGTGTATCGCAGTGTAAGTCAGTGCTCAAAAACTGCCACACCGCGGCCGCGGTCCGACGAAGAAACCGCGGCGGCCGATCAATCAGGCGGCGGGGAGCACGCCTTTCTGTTTGGCGACATGAGTCGCCATTGCATCCATCAAGTCCGGGGACAGGCAGTCATAGGGCTCCAGGCCGATCGAGCGCAGGCGCTCACGGATGGCCTTCATTTGCGCTGGCGGTGTGCCGGTTTCGATGAGGGAGGACACGAACGCTGCGAAGCCCGGCGCAGCCCATCCTCTCTGGGGAGAGAGCTCGGTGTGGACGAAGTCCAGGCCATAAAACGCATGGTCCTTGTTCTCGATGCGCCCGAAGAGATGGGCGTGGCACTGCTTGCAGGCGTGCCGCTGGATGGTGGCGGTTTCGTCGACAATTGCCAGTTTTTCAGCGTGGGCAGTGACGCTGACCTTATCCCGAGGTACTACGGCAATGACGGCGAATGTCGCGTTTTGCGGTTTCCAGCATTTGCTGCAGCCGCACGCGTGGTTATACAGGGTTTGTGCGTCGATTTTGACCTCGACCTTGTCGGTCGCACACAGGCATTGCAGGGTGCCACCTGTGAAATTCTCGGCGGCGGGTTGGATACCATTGTCCAGTGCAGGGTGAAGTTTCAAGGTGCTCACGTTGGCGTCTCCGTTTCAGGGTGTCAGACGAAAGTGCCTGGGGCCGTGCACCAGGCGACGGTGCAGATCGATTGCCTTCATGCATCAGGTCGAACGCTTCGTTGATTCGCTCCAGCGGCATGGGTGTGAGTGACGAAAGACGCCAATTCGAGCTAGCCATTCATCGCATCCTAGACCATCTTCGGCAACTGGGTGCGGCCTTTGACGCCTCCAAACGCTGAGACTTTGATGGTGCCGCCATTGGCCACTATTCCCGCCCGTCACCCACATGAAAACCCAGTCCGTCGAACCGGCACTAACCCGTGGTTGCGTTGTCAGTTATTGGCGCCTGTAGCGACGAGGGTCGTCTCTGATAGCGGCACGTCAGGCTACGTTTAGTGTTCTCTCCATTGCCTTAGGGCAAAAAAACTCGCGATGGATTGCGTCTTGGACCGACTATTCCTTTTGCGGGCGACACTCTATGGGTTTGCTTCTCGATCCGCGTCATGACATTGATGCCGCTTTATTAAGCTATCGCCGGGTGTTCTGGTCGCTGGCGCTGTTCAGTGGCGTGATCAACCTGCTGGTGCTGGTGCCGTCGCTCTACATGATGCAGGTGTACGACCGGGTCCTCACCAGCCGCAACGAAACCACCTTGCTCATGCTCACCTTGATCGCCCTGGGACTGTTCATGTCCAGCGCCCTGATCGAGTGGGTACGCGGCGAGGTGATGATTCGCATGAGCGCGGGGCTGGACGATGCCTTGGGCGAGCGGATTTTCGACGCCGCCTTCGCCCGCAGCCTGCGCGAGCACAACGCCAACCCGGCTCAGGTGCTCACCGATCTGGCGACGCTGCGGCAGTTGATCACCGGCCAGGGCCTGATCGCCTTGCTCGATGCGCCGTGGTTGCCAATCTTCCTGCTGGTGGCGTTCATCTTTCATCCCTGGTTCGGTGTTCTGACGCTGGTTCTGGCCCTGGTGCTGATCGGCCTGGCGCTGTGGGGCGAACTGGCGACTCGCACGCGCTTGGGCGAAGCCAATCGCCTGGGCGTGCAATCGTCGATCTATCTAAACAGCACGTTACACAATGCCGAAGTCATCCAGGCCCTGGGCATGCTCGGGCCGTTGCGCCAGCGCTGGAGCCTGCTGCAGCAACGCATCATTGCCGCCCAGTCCCATGCCAGCGACCGCGGCGCGCGTATCACGTCGACGACCCGTTTCGTGCGCATCTCCGGACAGTCGCTGGCCCTGGGGTTGGGGGCGTTGCTGGTGCTTGAAGGCCAATTGTCGGCGGGCATGATGATTGCGATGTCGCTGCTGCTGGGGCGTGCCCTGGCGCCCGTGGAAATCGCCATTGGCTCGTGGAAGCAATTCAACTCCGGCCGCCAGAGCTACCAGCGCCTGAGCCAACTGCTTGCCCAGCATCCGCGCGAGCGCCTGCGCATGCCATTGCCACCGCCCACCGGCGCGGTGCGCCTGGAGCAGTTGTATGTCGGCCCGCCCGGCGCCTCGCAACCGATCCTGCGGGGCATCAATTTCAGCCTGGCCAAAGGTGATGTGCTCGCTGTCGTCGGCCCCAGCGCCAGTGGTAAATCAACGCTGGCCAGAGCGCTGGTCGGGGTATGGCCGGCCATGGGCGGGTCGGTGCGCCTGGACGACGCCGAGATCAGTCAATGGTCCCACGACGCCCTGGGTCCGCACCTTGGATACCTGCCGCAGGACATCGAGCTGTTCGACGGCAGTGTGGCCGACAACATTGCCCGCTTCGGCGAGCAGGACGCCGACAAGATCATCGCCGCCGGGCGTCACGCCGGCATTCACGAGATGATCCTGAGGTTCCCCAAGGGTTATGACGCGCCGCTGGGCCCCGGCGGGCTTGGCTTGTCCGGTGGACAAAAGCAACGCATCGGCCTGGCTCGCGCGCTCTATGGGCGCCCGTCGCTGATCGTGCTCGATGAGCCCAACTCCAACCTCGATGACGCCGGAGAGCGGGCGCTGGTGCAGGCCATTCGTGCGCTCAAGGCTGCTGGCAGCACCGTGGTGCTGATTACCCACCGGCCTAGTGTGCTGGCGGTGGTCGATCACATCCTGGTGCTCAAGGACGGCACTCAACAAGTATTCGGTCCACGGGATCGGGTGCTCAAGGCATTGATGCCGGGGCCAAGACCGGCCGTGGTCAGGGAGGCTGGCAAAGATGCGTGATTCGACCCCTGGGGCACAAACGTACAACGAGCAGGGGCTGAGCGTGCGCGGCGCCACAACGCTACCCTGCGCCAGTACTGACGCCGGGGGGGCGGCCCGCTATGGTGTGGGTTTCCTGGTCCTGACGCTGGGTGGCTTCCTGCTCTGGGCCTGCCTGGCGCCGCTCGACCAGGGTGTCGTGGGCAGCGGCACCGTGGTGGTGGCGGGCGAACGCAAGGCTGTGCAGTCGTTAGTCGGTGGGGTGGTGGAAAAGCTGCTGGTCAGCGATGGCGACCGCGTCACCCAGGGACAATTGCTGGTGCAGCTCAATACGGTACAGGCGCAGTCGCAACGGGACGTGACCCTGGGCAAGTTGCTCAACGATCGCAGCGTCGAGGCGCGGTTGATTGCCGAGCGCCTGGGCTCAGCCGAGATCCAATGGCCCGCTGAACTGCTGGAACGCGCCGACGAGCCTCCGGTCAAGGCCGCCATGGCCTTGCAGAGCCAGTTGTTTCTGACCCGCCGCGCAGAACTGGGTAGCCGCTTGCAGATCATCGAACACGAAGCTGCGGCATTGCAGCAGCAATTGCTCGGCTACGAAGGCGTCAAGCGCAACTACGACACGCAGATGCGTTTCCAGCAGCAGGAGCTGGAAGGCCTGCGTAATTTGGCCCGTGAAGGCTACGTTCCGCGCAACAAACTCTTCGAGGCCGAGCGCAACACAGCCCAATTGGCCGGGCAGATTTCCTCCGGGGTGGGCGATGTCGGCAGGACCCGCCAGGCGATCAACGAAAGCCGGCTCAAGGCCTTGCAGGCGCAGCAGGAATTTCGCCGCGATGCCGAAACCCAGCTCAGTGAGGTCTCCGCCGAGGCGGCAGGTTATGCCGATCAGATTCATGCCTTGCAGTTTGAAGTCGACAACGGTGCGATCCGTGCGCCGGTGTCCGGGCAGGTCATGGACGTGAGCATTCATACGGTCGGGGGCGTTGCGCAGGCCGGCCAAACCCTGATGCAGGTGGTGCCGCTGGATGCGCCGATGGCGATCACCGCGCGTTTCGAGCCGCTGATGGCCAATAAGTTGCGCCCGGGTCTGCCGGTGCATGTGCATTTCACCGCGCTGCAACGGGTGGATACGCCGACGGTCACCGGCACGGTGACTACGGTGTCGGCGGACCAGTTGATCAATGAACAGACGCACCAGCCGTACTTTTCCGCCAAGGTCGAAATTCCCGCCGACACCGTCGCCTCGCTGCAGGCCGCCGGCCTGCTGGTGCGCCCCGGCATGCTCGCCGATGTCACGGTGGTGACGGGGGAACGCACCTTGATGAATTACCTGATGAAACCTTTGCGTGAACGCTTGCTTGCGGCTTTCAAAGAGGAATGAGCATGACCGCCGTGGCGAGGGGATTTATCCCCGTAGCGGCGCCAAGGAAGCCAATTGAAGTCAGCCTGACACA
Source organism: Pseudomonas sp. LB3P25 (assembly GCF_054897985.1). Classification (NCBI taxonomy): domain Bacteria; kingdom Pseudomonadati; phylum Pseudomonadota; class Gammaproteobacteria; order Pseudomonadales; family Pseudomonadaceae; genus Pseudomonas; species Pseudomonas sp. LB3P25. The sequence goes on from NZ_CM142711.1 coordinate 3,590,743, forward strand.
CCGCGATGGCAGATTTCAGGGCTGCTTCGCAGCCCAACGGGGATAAATCCCCTCGCCACATTGGGTCTGTGGTTAGGGGCTGTGGTGGTCTTTGATTTTTCGGGCACTGCAATTCCCTTGCTCGCGATAGCGGTGGATCAATCAGCATCCATGCTGAATGTACCGCCGTCTTCGCGAGCAGGCTCTCCCACATGAGGTCAGGCTGTAAAGTCGCTGGCGTGCAGCTCCTTGACGCCCAGCAGTTCGAATTCGAACTCAGGGGTGGCGTCAGCGTTGACACTGCCAGATAGGATGCCATCGGCAAAGCGCAGTTGGCCGGTGGCGTTGGTGGGGTCGAAGGCGTTGCTGCCGATGAACGTGAAGGCGTCGACGGTGGCGGTCAAGGGGTTGGCGTCCAGGCCGGTAAGGTCCAGATGATCACCCTCGGTGGTCTTGAATCCGCTGATCACATCGCGCAAAGCCCCGACGCCCATGTCCGACAGGGCACCAAACGCGTAGGTGTCTGCGCCAGTGCCGCCGGTGAGGTTGTCGGTGCCTGCACCGCCGATCAGCCGGTCATCGCCCGAACCGCCCACCAAAGTATCGTTACCCGCACCACCGTTCAGAACGTTCGCTGCGCTGTTGCCCGAGAGACTGTCGGCGTAGGCGCTTCCCGTCACGTTTTCAAAGAATTTCAGGGTGTCGAGCCCGGAACCCACGGTGTTTTGTTGGGCGGACGTCGAGAGGCTTACGGTAACCCCCGCCAAGGCACGCTCAAAGGACACCGTGTCATTGCCATCGCGCCCGTCCAGCACGTTGTTGCCGGCACCGGCGAACAGCGTGTTGTCCAGCGCGTTGCCCGTGCCGTTGGCGGCACCCGCACTGTCGATATACAGATTCTCGACGTTGTTGCCGAGGGTATAGGCCGCCAGGGTGCTGTGCACGCTGTCGATCCCTCCAGCCACCACATTGCTGTTGGTTTCGATCACGGTGTCGTCGGCGTTGTCGACATAGTAGGTGTCGTTGCCATTGCCGCCGCTCATGCTGTCGCCCCCTGCGGCACCATCGAGCACGTTATTGGCGGCATTGCCGGTGATGAAGTTGCTCCGCTCATTGCCGGTGCCGTCGATCTCCGACACGCCGGTGAGCACCAGGTTCTCGAGATTGGCGCCAAGCGTCCAACTGACCGAGGCCAGCACCGTATCGATCTGCGAGGTCGAGGTGTTGGTTTCCACCACGCTGTCGAACGCGTTATCGACCACATAGATGTCGTTGCCATCGCCACCGGTCATGGTGTCGGCGCCCAGGTGACCATCCAGTGTGTCGTTGCCCGAAGTGCCCACCAGGGTATCCGCCTGGTCGGTACCGGAAATCATCCCGCGGTTGTTGAAAATGTCCTGCACGCTGTTGTTGTCGCTGGGGTTGCCTTGGAAGCCAAGGTCATTGGCAATGTAGTCGGCCAGGCGCTGGCCGACGATCTCCGCCGACTCCTCGTGCAGGTGCCAGACGTCGTCGGGATACACCAGCGGATCGACTTCGTAGCGCAAGGGGAGGTCGGTGTAGTCCACCGCCAGCTTGACGTCGGCGCGCTCGGCGGCGATGGCTTCCTGGGCGGCGCGGACATAGCCAACCCCCTCGACGATGGAGGCTATCTTCTCTTCGGAATAACCACGGGCACGCGCCGCATCCTGCTCGTAGTGACCGGTTTCCATCATGTACACGCTGAAGTTGCCGAGCTGGGCATGCAGGTAATCAAACACCTTCAGGGTCGCGGCCTTGTAGGCCGCTGCCGCCGCTGGTTTGTCCGTGGCGCGGCCGATCTCCTGGGCGCCTTCCTCGCCCTGGCCCCAAATGATGCCCATGGTGACGTTATCGATGGATTGCAGTTCGGTGAGCTGGTCCCGCAGCAACCCTACGGCACGCAACAGCGCAGGCCCGGGTTGGTTGGTGTCGGTCAGCCACCAGCACAACTTGAGTTCCTCGGCGCTGAGAGTCGACAGGCCGGTGACCGTGCTGCCGCCCACCGCGATGTCGATGCCGTTGCCATCGGCATCGGTGAACTGGCTGCGCACGTCATAGGGGGTGTAGCGGTCCAGGTCCTTGACCAGCATCGAGGTGCCGGACTGATCGTCGTCCTCCGTCATGCGCATCAGGCGCGCATTGGATTGGCCGAGGGTGGGCAGGTAGAGGATGTCCTGCTGGGCGTGCTCGCCGAACACGAAGTCGCTGGCGGTCAGGGTGTTGAGGTAGTTGCCGTTGAGGGCGATTTCGAAGCGATTGCCATCGGCGTCGGCCGCGGCGGATTTGATGTAGGTCTTGTCGCCGGCCGCGTTGAGGGTCATGTACAACGTGCCATTGCTGCCATCGCCGAGGCCGGTAAAGCCAAGGCCCGAAACATTGATCTTGTCGACGCCCACGGTGAAGTCATAAATCGTGTCGGTGGCCGTGACACCGCCGGTGTCGTAGTCGCGGTAGCTGTCGAGCACGTTGGTGTAGCGGAAGGTGTCGGCACCGTCGCCGCCGTACAGCGAGTCGCGTCCGGCGCCGCCGTCGACGGTGTCCGCGCCGGTGCCGGCCTTGATCGTGTCGTTGCCACCGAGGCCGAGGATCAGGTCCGCATCCGCCGTGCCGTTGAGGGTTTCGGCGTTGTTGGTGCCGGTGACGGTGTTGGCGGGCGCATCGGCCGCGAAGACAAAATGACTCGCCGTCAGGCTGTTCACCAGGTTGCCCACCAGCGACACTTCGAAGCGGTTGCCGTTGGCGTCGGCGGTGAGATCCTTGAGGTAGGTGCGGTTGCTCGAAGCGCTGTAGGTCACTTGCAGCGTGCCGTTCAGGCCATTGCCCAGGGCCGTGTACCCGAGCGCGGAGACATCGATCTTGTCGGCGGTCACGTCGAAATCGAGGATCTGGTCACTGGCGCTGGTGGAGCTGGTGCGGTAGCTGTCGAGTTTTGAGGTGTAGCGGAATACGTCGGCACCCGCGCCGCCGGTGAGTTTGTCCACGCCGGTGCCACCGACCAGGATGTCGTTGCCGGCGCCGCCATTAAGGGTGTCGTTACCGGCGCCACCGAACAGTTGTTCGTTGGCAGCGGTGCCAGTCAGCGTGTCGTTGTTCGGCGTGCCATTGATCACAGTGGGTGCGGCCGGTACGTCCTGTACGGCCAGGGTAAAGCTGTCGCTGACGGTTGCATTGCTGCCATCGGACGCGGTGACCTGAATGGAGTAAGTGCCCGATGCCGTGTCGCTTGGCGTGCCGCTGAAGGCACGGGTGGCGGCGTCGAAGGTCAGCCAGCTGGGCAGGGCGCTGCCATTGGCCAGTTTGGCGGTGTAACTGAGGCTGTCGTTATCCGGATCGGTAAAACTGGTGGCCGGCACCACGTAGCTGAACGGGGTATTTTCGCTGGCGTTCTGATCCAGCAACGCCGTTGCCACCACCGGCGCATGGTTGACCGTTGGCGAAGTGGCAAAGACGAAATTGGCGCTGGTCAGCTTGTCGAGGTAATTGCCGTCCAGCGCCACCTCGAACCGGTTGCCATTGGCGTCGGCGGTCAGGGACTTGATGTAAGTCTTGGTGCCGGCACTGTTGAGCACCAGGTACACGGTGTTGTTCTTGCCATCCCCCAGGCCGGTGAAACCCATGGCCGAGAGGTCGATCTTGTCGGCGGTGATATCGAAATCGGTGATCAGGTCGCCAAGGTTGGCACCGCCGGTGTTGTAGTTGCGGTAACTGTCCAGGCGATTGGAGAACACAAAGATGTCCGCTCCGGCGCCACCGGTGAGGGTGTCCATACCGGTACCGCCGTCGAGCTTGTCGTCGCCCGCGCCGCCACTGAGGCTGTCGTTACCCGCCAGGCCGAGCAGGGTGTCGGCCGAATCGCTACCCAGCAGCGAGTCGCTGCCGCTGGTGCCGGTGACCACATGATTGAAGATGAAATTGCTGGCGGTCAGCGTGCTGGCCAGGTTGCCCGAGAGAATTAACTCGAAGCGATTGCCGCTGGCGTCGGCATCGTAGTCCTTGATGTAGGTGCGGTCGTTGCTGGCGCTGTAGCTGACCTGCAGGGTGCCGCCGCGGCCATTGCCCAGGCCGGTGAAACCGAGGCCGGCGAGGTCGATCTTGTCCTGGGTGACGTCGAAGTCGGTGATGGTGTCATCGAAGCTTGCGGTTGCGTTGCGGTAACTGTCGGACTGGGCGATGAAACGGAACGTATCGGCACCCGTGCCGCCGGTGAGTTTGTCGATGCCTGCACCGCCCACCAGAATGTCGCCACCGGCCCCGCCATTGATAGTGTCGTTGCCGGCTGCGCCATAGAAAATCTCGCTGGCGGCGCTGCCCAGCAGGGTGTCGTTGCCAGCCGTACCTTGCACGGTGGTCATCGGCACCGTGGCGCTGACGTAGCTGCCGTCACCATAGACCAGCGTGGCACCGTTGCTGGTGTGACTGATGGTGTTGCCAATAATGGCGTTGCGATCGGTGCCGTCTTCATTGCGCTCTGCAACACCGTAGGTCGACAGGTTGCTGCCGCTGATGATGTTGCCCTGGATCGTGTTGTCGCTGCCGTTGAAGTACTTGCCGGACACGCCCAGGGTGTCGTCGTAGGACTGGATGATGATTTCCGGTACGGGGTTGCCCAGGGAATTGTTGGTGAGCGTGTTGTCGATGATCTCGACGTGGTTGCTGCCGTAGATGCGGATCCCGGCGCTGGTGTTGTCGTGAATGTCGACGCCGCTGACGGTCACCTCGCTGGACAGTTTGATCAGCACCCCTTCGGCGCCGTTGCCGTACACCTCGCCACCGGTGATGGTGATGTTGCTGGGGGAGGGGATGTTCTCGCTGCCGCGCTGCACCACGATGCCATTACCGCCATTGTTGTAGGCAACGTTGTTGGTGAGGGTGAAGTCGTGGGTACTGGTGACGACGTTGAAACCGTGGCGGTCATTGTCGTAGGCGACGTTGTTTTCGAAGGTGCTGTCGCTGAGGAAGTCAGCAACGAAGCCGTCCAGGCCATTGCCGTGGGACACGCTGTTCTTGATGACCATGTTGACGGTCTGCTCGTGGGGGTCAAAACCGTACCCGGAGCAATCCTTGATCTCGACGCTGTCGAGGGTGACGTTGGAGTCGTGGCCTGCTTCGCCGGGAATGTAGCCGTTGAACCAACCGTCGATCTTGCCGGTGGTGTGGTCGCGGTTACCGTCGATGGTGAGGTTGCTGACGCCAAAGTCGTGGGTTTCCTCGCCGTAGGCCGAGCGGATGACACCCGTGATCTTGGTGTCGGAGCCGTCAGCCACCTTGACGGTGGATTTGCCCATGCCGTCGCCGTACAGGTAGACGTTGCTCTTGAGCATCAGGCAGCCGTCGGAGGGTTCCTCGCCTCCCGAAACGATATAAGTGCCGGTCGGCATATACACCTGCCCCCCGCCTGCGGCGGCGGCCGCATCAATTGCACGTTGTATCGCCGCCGTGTCGTCAGTGATGCCATCTCCTTTGGCGCCAAAATTTTGCACATTGAAAATCATGAGCTTATCTCCGTATCAGGCTAATACCTCGGAAGATGCCAATATTCCATCGACAGCCACCGTGTTATGACCCAACGGAGCGCAAAAGTTGTGACCACATATCGGGGAAGTGTCAAAAAACCGCACTAACTGATCAGCGGTTGTGAGTTGTTTCGAAAGAGTAATGTTCTGTTGACGCTCGCTCAGTTAGCGAGCGATTCCCTGTGGGAGCGGGCTCGCGAAGACCGTTCAGGTTTGATCATGAGATGTGCCTCGGCATGGGTATTGAATATTCATGCCGAGGTGTTGAAGGAACCTGTCATTGCAGGTTTTCAATGGAGGGGGGAGGGGCAATAAAAGCGTCTCGGTCTGCCAGCAGGCAGCATACGGAGCTGCTAGTGTTAAGTCCGCATGCCGTCAACGTCTCTGCATTCGGGTGGGTGTGAGCCGCAGTTTTGTTCATGACCAGCGCTACACCTGCCGCTGTTGTTCGTTGGCAGTGGTGTAATCCAAGATCTTCCTAATCCATCGAATGGCGCTTAATCCAGGAGAAAAAATCATGGCGAAGGTACTGGTTCTCTATTACTCAATGTACGGTCACCTCGAAACGATGGCTGGCGCAGTGGCCGAAGGCGCACGATCCGTACCCGGCACCGACGTGACGCTCAAGCGTGTCGCTGAAACCATCCCGGCCGAACAGGCAGCAGCCATCGGCGTCAAACTTGATCAGAAGGCACCGGTGGCGACACCTGACGAGCTAGCCAATTACGATGCCATCATCTTTGGTACACCGACGCGCTTTGGCAATATGGCCGGACAGATGCGCACGTTTCTCGACCAGACCGGCGGACTGTGGATGAGCGGTGCGCTGGTCGGGAAAATCGGCAGTGTCTTTGCGTCGACCGGCACCCAGCACGGTGGCCAGGAAACCACTATTACGTCGTTCCACAGCACACTCCTGCATCAGGGGATGGTCATCGTGGGTGTGCCTTACACCTGCGCAGGGCTGACCAATATGAGCGAGATCACCGGCGGTACGCCCTATGGCGCGACCACCCTGGCAGGCGCCGACGGTAAACGCCAACCGTCACAAAATGAACTGGATATTGCGCGTTTCCAGGGTAAACACGTCGCTGAGCTTGCAATAAAGATCGCGGGTTAACGCAAGCACGTAAATGGGCGCATGTTGCAGGACAGGAGTCGAGCTTCGCTGGCCTGTGTAATCCCTTCCTTCTAGTGTTGTAACCCTGAGGTGATCCGTTCGGATCATCTTTTTACTCCCCCAATCTGATTTCAAGCCCACCCCCCCTGACGATGGGGGGGACGCTGATCGGCTACGCAATAGTCTGGACTCAACAAGAGTGTGGCGCGTATCGACTGGCGGGGAGCAAGGCATATGACTGAACGAGTGCTGATCGCCGGCGTGGGTATGGCGCCGTTTCTACCGCTGGGTGGCTGTGACAGTCACGCAGCGTTGGCGGGCCAGGCCATACGTTCGACGCTGGACGATGCACGAATCGACTATGACCTGGTCGATCAGGTCTTTACCTCGTGCGTGCAGGGTGACGCCTCTATCGGAGAACAGCTGCTGTCCCGGATCGGCTATTCGGGCATCCCGGTTTTCAGCCTCAGCGATGGATGTGCGTCGGCCAGCAGCGCCTTCCAACTGGCCCGCAACAGCATTCTTTGCGGTGAAGCCGAGTGTGTTTTGGTCGTGGGTGTCGAGTGCATGCCCGCACGGATTTCCACTCGTGAGTTTTTTGGCTTGAAGGATCCTGCTGGCGATCAGGTCAGGCACGAAGGGCAAGCCAGGGATTCCATCGTTTTACTAGAGCGTCGAGAGCATCCAGCCGTACTTTTTGCGGCTCAAACCAGTTGGCTGTTGACTCGAATGGGCATCTCCGAGCGTTGTTTCGATGACGTGCTGAGTCGGGCGAGGGCTCAAGCCGCGATCAATCCCAACGCTCTGTTGAACCGCATTCCGGATCGTGATGGCTGGCTCCCTCCCTACCTTTGTCCGCCGGCCTGCGGCGCGGCGGCGGTCTTGATCTGCACCCCGGCCTTCGCCCTGCGCTTTGGCGCTCGGGCTGACGTTAGCGTTCTGGCGAGTGCCAGGGGCAGCGACTGCATGTCGGAACAAGAGTCCGGCTGTGTGCTGGATGTGCTGGGACGGGCGACTACCCGGCGCGTGGCGCAGCACGCCTATCAGCAGGCTGGCCTGGGGGCCGAGGACATCGATGTGGTTGAGCTGCACGATCAAAGCGTTGGTGACTTCATGGTCAACAGTGCGGCACTGGGCTTTTGCCAAGAGGAAGAGATCGACCGTTTCGTACAGCTCGGTCATTGCCTGAAAGGGCAGATGAATGCGGTGTGCCCATCGGGCGGGCTACTGGGACGTGGACACGCCCCGGGTGCCACCGGTTTGGCGCAATTGGTCGAGCTGGTCTGGCAACTGCGTGGCACGGCCAAGGGCCGGCAGATTGCAGGTGCCCGCACGGCACTCCAGCACAGTGCCGCGCTGGGTCGATCCGTGTCGGTAACGCTTTTGCAGCGCACTTGATCGCGATCTTCGCGAGCGGTGAATTCAACCCAAGTTTTTCGTAAACCAAAGAGCAGGTGGCAAGTTAGATGAACAAAAATAATAAGATCTGCCATGCAAACCTCCGCAAGGGGTTGCTGACTTCAGCCATCCTGGCGGGTCTGGGCATAACACCGGCACACGCACTGGAAATCGACACCGGGAACGAGGACCTGGCGGTTCGCTTCGACAACACCGTGAAGCTCAACTACGCCCAGCGTGTGGAATCAGCCAACAGCAAATTGGCCCATTCATGGAACAACAATGACGGGGATCGCAACTTCTCCTCCGGCAGCGCGGTTTCTCAGCGCATGGATGTGCTTTCCGAACTGGACGTTGTTTACAAGCAGAAGGTTGGCTTTCGTGTCAGTGCTAATACCTGGTACGACCATGCCTACGACGATGTCGGCAGTGATAACGCATCGACCAACCAGCTCAACAGTGGTGTGCCAGACTCCCGACACCAAAGTGGTTACGCCGACCGTTACTACAACGGTCCTTCTTCTGAAATCCTCGATGCCTTCGTTTTTGGCAGCACGGAAGTTGGCGATGAGTCGCTGCTCAGCGGCAAGGCAGGCAAGCACACCCTCTACTGGGGCGAGAGCCTCCTGGCCTTTGCACACGGCAACAGTTACGGGCAATCCGGGCTCGATCTTTCCAAGGCGCTGGCGGTACCCGGAACGGAAGCCAAAGAGCTGTTCATCCCGCGCAATCAGTTGTCCACCAGCTTCACGCTCAACCCGGAACTGACCGTCGCCGCGCAATACTTTCTGGATTGGGACGCCGCGCGACTGCCGGAATCAGGCACCTACCTTGGCTTCAACGACGGCATCCAAAATGGTGGGCACAACCTGTCGTTGATTGGTGCACAAAATCCTCGCTTTGGTACGCCCGGCCCATTGGGTGCCAATCAGTTTTTGCGGCTTTCCAACGGTCACACCTTCACTCCGGACAAGCACGGCGACTTCGGTTTGATGGCTAAGTGGAGCCCGGACTGGCTGCAAGGCACGCTGGGTGTCTACTACCGCAAAACCTCCGACATTTTGCCGAACCTGGCCTTGCAGCCAACGGCTGTCGGTCCTGCGCAACTGATCTCCGGCAACATCGGCAGCTACAACCAGTTTTACGTCGATGACATCGATATCTATGGCATCAGCCTGTCGAAAAGCCTCGGTGGGGTCAGCGTCGGTTTCGACCTGAACTACCGCGAGAACATGCCCCTGGCCAGCGTCGCCGGCACCGTCAGCCCGGCCGCGGCAGCCGCCGGTTTGCCAGGTTTCATTGGCAGCTTCAACGGCGAAAACGGCGTGGCCCGCGGCAACACCGTGCATGCGGTGCTCAACGGCCTGACCACCTTTGGCGACACGCCGGTCTGGGACAGTTCTTCGCTGCTGGTCGAGCTCGCTTACAGCCGCTGGCTGGACGTGACCGAGAACAAACAGCTGTTCAAGGGCGAGGATTGGTACCACGGCACCGACAAGGTCACCAAGGACAACTACATCATCGGCGTCAACTTCAACCCGACCTGGTATCAGGTGTTCCCCGGCATCGATATGTTCATGCCGATGACTTACAACGTCGGCCTTAATGGCAACTCCGCCGTCCAGTTAGGCGGCAACGAAGACGCTGGCAGTTATTCGGTGGGTGTCGGCATGGACGTCCACAACCAGTATCGCTTCGACCTGAAATACGTGGACAACTTCGGTCCATTCGACACGTGCAGCTCGCCAGGCAGCGCTGGCAGTCAGGGAGACGGTGCTGCACCAGGTGCCAACGGGCAATACAACTGCGTACCGGGGCAGACCACTGCCTTTGGCGGTACTCAGTCTCAGCTCAAGGATCGGGGCATGGTCACTTTGACGTTCAAAACGACCATTTGATCGAAGTCTTTGCTTGATAGCAGGAGTCACTCCATGAAGTTCGTAAATTCTCTATTGTTCTCTGCCTTGACCGTCGCCCTCGCAGGCGCGGCACACGCAGCCGTTTCCCCGGACGAAGCGGCAAAACTCGGCAGCAGCCTGACAGGCGTCGGCGCTGAAAAGGCCGGCAACGCCGACAACACCATTCCGGCCTATACCGGCGGCCTCACCACGCCGCCAGCCGGTTACCAGTCGGGCAGTTCATTTCGTCCAGACCCTTATGAGGCTGACAAGCCGCGTGCCGTCATCGATGGCAAAAACATTGCTCAGTACGCCGACAAACTGACCGCCACCACTCAAGAGTTGCTCAAGCGTTACCCGACGTTCCGTGTCGATGTGTTCCCTACCCATCGTAGCGTTGCGCTGCCGCAACGGTTGCTGGATAACACCGCGAAAAACGCCGTCGGCACCAAAACGCTTGAGAGCGGTGTCGCACTGGAAAATGCGCTGCCGGGCATTCCGTTCCCGATCCCGAAAGATGGCTATGAGGCCATGTGGAACCACCTGCTGCGTTATCAGGGTTACGCCACTAACTTCAAATACGACTCTTGGAACGTCGACGGTTCCGGCAAGGCGATTCTGGCCACGACCGGTAACGCCTATCTCGAATACCCGCTCTACGATCCGAAACGTACGGACCCGGCAAAAGAGAGCGATCTGTTCTTCAAGACCAAACTCTATTACCAGGCCCCGGCCCGCCGCGCGGGTGAAGCCATCCTGGTGCAGGATGCCGTCAACCCTCTGAAAATGGAGCGTCGTGGCTGGCAATACCTGCCGGGTCAGCGCCGTATAAAACTCGCGCCGGACATCGCTTACGACACCCCTAACCCTGGCTCGGCCGGTGCCTCGACCTATGACGATGCCTGGGTGTTCAACGGCGCACTGGACCGCTACGACTTCAAACTCGTCGGCAAGAAGGAAATGATCATTCCTTACAACACTTACAAGCTGAACTATCACAAGGAAGCGGCGGATATCACCACCGCACATCACGTCAATCCGGACTTGATGCGCTGGGAGTTGCACCGTGTGTGGGTCGTTGAAGCCACGCTGAAACCGGGCAAACGCCACATCTACAGCAAACGTACCTTCTACCTCGACGAAGACAGCTGGATTGCCCTGGCCTCGGATGAATACGACGCCAGCGGCAAGCTGTACCGCGGCTCCTTTGCGCACCTGGCTTACAGCTATGACGTGCAGGCACCGAACTCCGACAACCACATGATTTATGACTTTGTTTCCGGCAGCTACAACATCACCGGCATCTACGGCCCGTATGGCGGCATCAAGTACATCGACCCGCTTTCGAAAGCGCAGTGGGCACCTGAGTCATTGGCTGGCACGGGCATTCGCTAAGCCATAAACGCAGGTGTTTTTTTGTCGCCGACAGTGTTCCTCGCACTGTTCGGCGGCTTTTTTTGCCGAGTAAACCTCATGAATACATTTAGATGGATAACGCTGGCTGCGCTAGGCGTGGCATTGGCCGTGCCATTTACCAGAGCCGTGGTCGCCGCGGACTTTGTCGATACGTTGTCGAGCCCGGCGATTCAGAGTGAAAAGGCCATTGACGGGATGTTCACTGGGTTGGCCAGTGCGGGTAAACGCCTGATCGCCGTGGGCCAGCGAGGCCATATTTTTTATTCCGATGATGCCGGCGTCCGCTGGCATCAGGCGCAAGTGCCGGTGAGTTCCGACCTGGTGGCCGTGCAGTTCCCAAGCCCGACGCAGGGCTGGGCCGTCGGGCACGACGGCATTGTGCTGCACAGCAACGACAGTGGTGAAACCTGGAAGCGCCAGCTCGATGGCCGTCAGGTCGGGCAGATCATGCTCGAACACTATCAGCGCCTGGCAGCGCAACAACCGGATGACGCCGCCAGTACTTTGTTATTGGGTGAAGCTCAACGAATGATCGATGAAGGGGCGGACAAACCCTTTCTGGACGTGTGGTTCGCTGATGAGAAAACCGGCTACGTCGTCGGCGCGTTCAACCTGATTTTTCGCACCGACGATGGCGGGCAGACCTGGGTTCCGTTGATGGAGCGTACAGACAACCCGGGGGCGCTGAACTTCTATGGGATGCGTGCGATCGGTGATGACGTGTTCATTGTCGGTGAGCAAGGCCTGGTGCTGAAACTGGACCCGACGAGTCAACGATTCGTCAGCGTTCCCACCCCCTACAGCGGCAGCTATTTCGGCATCACCGGCAAGCCGGGGACTGTGTTGGTTTATGGCCTGCGGGGCAATGTTTACCGCAGTGTCGATCACGGCACGAACTGGGAAAAAGTTGAGCTGGGTTTGTCATCCAGTATCACCGCGAGCACGGTCACTGCAGACGGTCGAATCATTCTGGTCAGCCAGGCAGGTCATGTGCTGATCAGCTCGGATGACGGTGCCAGCTTTACGCAAAAGTCACAAGAACGCTTGGGGCCGGCTGCTGCGGCGCAAGCCATCGGGTCAGGCTCCGTGGTGGTCGCGGGTGCCCAGGGTTTGCGCCAGCTGCCCTTCGAATGAGCCCACTTCACATAATAAAAAGAGACGAGCCACGTCATGGGTAACTACAACCTCGATACGATGCCGGTGATCCGAGAGCTCAAGGGCTTCGATGCACGTTCCGGCAATTTCCTTGAACGCCTGATTTTCAACAATCGCCTGCTGGTGGTGCTGAGCTGCCTGATCGTGACGGTATTGCTGAGCTATTTCGCCGCCACTCGGCTGACGCTCAATGCCAGCTTCGAAAAGATGATTCCGCAGAGTCAGCCGTACATCAAAAACTACCTTGAGAATCGCCAGTTGCTACGCGGGCTGGGCAATACGGTTCGGGTGGTGGTGGAAAACACCGACGGCGACATCTATGACCCGAAATACCTGGAGGTGCTCAAGCAGGTCAACGACACGTTGTTCCTGACGCCGGGTGTGGACCGGGCCTGGATGAAGTCTTTGTGGACGCCGGCCGTTCGCTGGACTGAAGTCACGGAGGAGGGCTTCCGTGGCGGCCCGGTCATGCCGGACTCCTACGACGGCTCGGGCAGTGGCGTCGAGCAGCTGCGCTTGAACATTGCCCGCTCCGGCATCATCGGCAGTCTGGTCGGCAACAACTTCAAATCGACCATGATTGTGGTACCGCTGCTGGAGAAGGATCCGGTCACGGGCGCCGCCATCGACTATCACCGTTTTTCGCGGATGCTCGAAGAACAACTGCGTGACAAGTTCGAGTTTGCCGGCAGCAGCGCGGTACACAAGGCGGGTGAAGAGGGCAAGGGCCCGATCAAAATCCGCGTGATCGGATTCGCCAAACTGGTGGGCGATCTGATCGATGGCCTGCTGCTGATCATGATGTACTTTGGCGCGGCAGCGCTGATCGCCACCGCCATCATCTATGCTTTCACCCGTTGCGTGCGCAGCACCACGTTGGTGATTTTGTGCTCAGTGGTCGCGGTCGTCTGGCAACTGGGTTTGATCACTTTGTTCGGTTACGCGCTCGACCCGTTTTCGATTCTGGTGCCGTTTCTGGTGTTCGCCATTGGCGTGTCCCACGGTGCGCAGAAAATGAACGGGATCATGCAGGACGTCGGTCGCGGCACTCACCAATTGATCGCCGCGCGCTATACCTTCCGCCGGTTGTTCCTGGCCGGACTGACCGCGCTGCTGGCCGATGCCGTGGGCTTCGCGGTGCTGATGCTGATCGACATTCCCGTCATCCAGGATCTGGCCGTCACCGCGAGCATTGGCGTGGCGGTGTTGATCTTCACCAACCTGGTGTTGCTGCCGGTGCTGCTGTCTTATTGGGGTGTCAGCCCGAAAGCGGCGGCGCGCAGCTTGCGTCAGGAAAACAAGGAGCTCAAAGGCAAGGGGCTCGGCAGTCTGTGGAACCTGCTCGACCGTTTTACCGAACGCCGCTGGGCGACGGTGGCGGTGGTGGTTGCGGGGTTGATGGCGGTGGGTGGCTTCGTGGTCAGCACGCACTTGAAGATCGGTGACCTCGATCCGGGTGCACCTGAGCTGCGTGCGGACTCGCGCTACAACCGCGATAACGCCTACATCACGGCCAACTACTCACTGTCGAGCGACCAGTTCGCGGTGATGGTCAAAACCGCCAGCGAAGGCTGCCTGAAGTACGAAACCCTGGTGGAAGCGGACCGCCTGGGCTGGTTGCTGCAACAGCAACCGGGGGTGCAGACCACCGTGTCGCTGGTCAATGCGGTGCGGCAAATCACGGCGGGGTCCTACGAGGGCAACCCGAAAATGCTGACCATCGCCCGCAACCAGAACGTGCTCAACTACGGCGCGCAACAGGCCTCGGTGAACAACCCGGAGTTGTTCGACAACGATTGCTCGATGATGCCGGTGATCGCTTATCTCTCGGATCACAAGGCTGAAACCCTCGATCATGTGGTGAAGGTTGCCGATCAGTTCGCCCGCGAACACAGCAATGGCGATCGCCAGTTCATGCTCGCGGCCGGCAGCGCCGGGATCGAAGCCGCTACCAATATCGTCGTACGTGATGCCAACCGCACCATGCTGTTTTATGTGTATGGCGCGGTGATTGTGCTGTGTTTCATCACCTTCCGCAGCTGGCGTGCCGTGGTGGTGGCGGTTGTTCCATTGATGCTGACGTCGATTCTCTGCGAAGCGTTGATGGTCTGGCTGGGTATGGGCGTGAAGGTCGCCACCTTGCCGGTGATCGCCCTGGGCGTCGGTATCGGTGTCGATTACGCGCTGTATCTGCTCAGTGTTCAACTGGCCCAACAACGTGCGGGTCTGTCATTGACCGAGGCGTACAAAAACTCCGTCGCGTTTACCGGCAAGGTCGTGGCGCTGGTGGGTATCACGCTGGCCGCAGGTGTGATCACCTGGGCCTGGTCGCCGATCAAGTTCCAGGCGGACATGGGCATCCTGCTTACGTTCATGTTCATGTGGAACATGATAGGGGCGTTGGTACTGATTCCTGCGTTGTCGCACTTCCTGCTCCGACGCGCATCTTAATACGCAAAAAAAAAGAAGCCCGGCACGCAATACGCTGCCGGGCTTTTAGTTTGCGGCATGGAACGATCTTCTACTTGTCGAAGGAGCGGACGGTCGCAATCAAGTGGACACGTCAGCAAATTGGGACGGGGTGGGGGAGGCTGTGGATTCAACAAGCCGATGCAACAGATTGGCTAAATATTTCATTGGACGCTTGGTTAAACGGTTTCTGATTTTTGAGCTGCTCGATGCAGGTATCAAGCGGGTGATCACCGCCCATTCGCACTAGCCACGCATCGAATGGCGTGACGAACAGCTCTACCCGAAACCGGACAGCACGGGAACGCGGCGCTTCAAACTTCCGGTGACGTTGGCTCTGCTTGAGGTGTTTGAGACCTCAATCGAGCCGCGTCTGGTCTCGCTATTGGAATGAGTTTTTCTTGGACTGTCTTGGCAAGAAACACATTTCCACCGCCCGCAGTTTTGCAAAGAGGCGTAATACTCAAACAGCAGGTATCGACCCAAAGCGGGCGTCAACGATGCGCAGGTCGAACATATTTAGATGGGGGAGATTGGATGCAACTTTTCGTCAAACTGATTGAGCGAGACGAACGTAATAGTCTCTAGCGTGTCCAGCGATCTCAAGTGTTGACGATACTGCTCCAACAAATTTGCGCGGGCCTCTTGGGAGATGTACGGCACGTGATGCGCAACAAAGGTCGGTAACACAGCCATCCCGGTATAAGCCAACGTGCCGCGTAGGATCGGCTTAAGCATATCGTTGAGTTCACCGTGCACGCCGTCCTTGACCAACATGTGAGGTTGACCGCCGATGGTGATGGCGAGCATCGCCTTTTTGCCAGCCAAACCTCCTTGGTCGTAAAAGCGCTTGCCGCCGTAGCAAACGCCGGAAATGAGTACCCGGTCTATCCAGCCTTTCATGATCGCCGGCATCGAGAACCAATAAATTGGGAAGTTGAAGATCACAAGATCAGCTTTGAGCAACTTGTCCAGCTCCTCCTGGATATCAGGTGCAAGCATGTGCTGCGAGTGATTATGACGCTGCTCCAGGGCATAGGTCAGATACTCGGGATTGGCGCGGCTGCCAAAATCGGCGGCGCTGGTGATTGGATTCCATCCCATGGCATAGAGGTCGGAAACCTCTACGGAGTGTCCTTGGGTCTGTAGTTCTTCGACCGCCAGATTCTTCATAGCTGCGTTAAACGACAGCGACTCGTTGTGCGCCTGGACAATAAGAATATGCATGGCTAGCTCTCCATTGAGCTTGGGTTGGTTTCCTCGGTAGTCTGTTTTATAGGTAATGAGGACTCACCCCCCGTGGTCGGGGGGAGAAGAGGCTAGGTGGATTGGATGCGGTTGAGATAGCCATAAATATAGATTTTTAGCAGGATCTCGGGATGGTAAGCCGGTCGGCCGGTACTTACTGGAATGACACCTTCAAAACTCAGCTTGCCCAAGTCGAGTTCGTCGAAGAAGACATCGACTACACGCAGCGGGTTGGTATCCGTGACGTAATCGCCGAGGCTTTCAAGGAGCAATGTACTTTGGCCCCGATGTTCACCTTGGATGGAACGCTTCATGGGCGATCCCTGCGATGAAATCCTCAGAAATCATAGCAAGGTTTCACGAAGGCGTTTTTACACACTCTCGGCCGATACCTGCCATTCGCAAGGGGCCGATTTCGACCCCATTGCTGACATTTTAGATCGCTAAAATCAGCCCAAAGAAGTCCCCCGAGGTGCCCAAAAAATCAGGTGCGATTCACTCACTCAATGGCAAATCATCGGCATGCCTGAATAAACCCAGTATGCCGAGGCTGTGATGCCGCAGACCCGGGCAATGGCCTGCCAACGTCCGTTTTGCCAGAACCACTTGCGCAAATAATTTGTCATCACCGTTGCACCGCCGCCCGGCGTACGCCCGCGACCGCATAACAAACACCGACGAAGTAGACGAGGATGCTGAGCCCCTGCGCAGCGAGCCACAGGTTCTTGCCGGCCTGCACCGGTTCGAAATAGAAATTTGGCCAGATCTTGTTGCCGACGTAAAAGCCCACGCCTGCTGTCACGAGTTCGGCGATAAGGCCATATGCACAGAGCTTGGGCGCGATGCGCTCGAGGCTGGAAACGCTCGGCGAAGCGCCTTGGCGGACCGTGGCCAGATAGCACAACCCAATAGCGAGCATGCCGAGGCTGCCGGTTTTGAGCGTCATCTCGGCCAGGACGGCGGGGCAGCCCCACCACAGCGTGACGTTCTTGAGGAACACCGGGCCAACATCTCCCTGCTGGGCGCCGACCATGTAGTGCAGGATCGGAATGAAACCGACTGCAAATCCGGTGATGAACAGGCCAAGCCCCCAGCGGATAAATGTCCAGCCCAGTTCGGCGGGCGTGACGGTCGCTTCGTCACCGAGGATGGCCATTGTTGCGTTGCTCATATGAATGTTTCCTGTTGTATAGAGGGGGGCCACTAAGGGTGAGTGGCGAGTGACTGTGTCTCTGCCTGGCAGTCACGTGGCGGGTTCAGACCTTTCGCGCGTACCGCAGCGAGTTCCCGCTTGGCGATATCCAGATCGGCGAGGAATACAGGATCAGCGTGCAGACGGGCGACTGCGGCTGCGCCGATGAGCCGCCCCGCGTCGACGTCGCTCTGCCAGTGCACATTGCAAATCACCCGGCTTTGTCCATAGGCAAAACCACGTGCCAGAAGGGCATCGGTACGCTCAGGCGCCATCTCGGACAGGATCAGTGCCCATGCCCAGCCGACGGCGCTGTGTCCGGATGGGTAGGAACCGTCTTTTTTCAAGGGTTCCGCGTCCGGGGCACAGATAGGTGCCTGATTCACCACCAACGGCCGTGCGCGAACGTAAAAATTCTTGGCTGCATAGGTTGCCAGTCCGGCATCGGTCAGCGAGCGACGCAAGAGTTGATACAGGTAGGGTGTGTCTTCGCTGCTGACCGTGGCATTCAATGCACAACTAAACGTCTCGGCAGCTTGCGGAAATCGCAAATCATTGTCGGCGGTTGCCAGAGCCCATCGCGGTGTATCCCGTAAGGCGAGGGTGGCATGAGAAATCGCTTCGTCACGCGCCATGTCTACGGAATTCTGTTCGGGAGGGGCCGGAAGCAGTGCGCGACTGTCGGGTAAGGATTCAGGCGACAGATAACCGGTCAACAGACCGGGACGAAACTCAGGTACGGCTGTCGGTTGAGCAGGCGCCTCGGCATACGCAGCAGCCACACATAGTGCGAGACTGGTTCCCAACCAAAAGGATCGGTGATTCACGGGTTACCTCATTTATCGATTCAAGACGCGTTATGAATGAATCAACGCAATGAGGAAAAACTCACCTCTGGCCTGAAACACGCGTAGTGATTCAACTGGCATTCATTCGCCGTCAGTAACTGCGGCTTTATCTGAAAAGCACTCAGTACGTCGACGAGGATGGGGGTGGCGGCCAACAACAAAATTGCAGAGAACATTATTATTGTTTTCATCTCATCTACCTGCTTGCGAGTAGTGTTGGAGACTCTTCGGAGCATTGAACTGTTATTACCGAAAATTACATGATCTGATTCTTCAGTCCCCCCCTTCGTTGGGGGGGAGGGGCGGGGTCATATCCTAGCTCTGCTCGGCATAAAGCCACTTGCGGTTGCGGTACAGATAGGCAATCAGGCGGAAGTAGGTTTCCGGCATCCAGCGTTTGAGTCGCCAGGCCCATTTGGCGTCAGGCTGGGTCATGACGTAGAGGCGGCCCTTTTCCAGTGCGCGGATCACATCGTCGACGATGTGCTCGGAGGTGAATCGGGACTTTTTCAGTTGGGCCAGCAGGCGCTTTTCCATGGCGCGCTCGCTGGTGAGCGAGTCGCCCAGCGATGTTGCGAACACGGTCGGGCACACCACGGTGACGTCGATATCAAAGCCGCTGAGTTCGGACTTGAGGGTTTCCGATAGAGACACGACGCCAGCCTTGGCCACGTTGTAGGGCGACATTTCAGGCCCGGACAAAGTACCGGCACTCGATGCGGTATTGATGATGCAGCCGCCGCCCTGAGTCTTGAGCAAAGGCACGAAGGCCCGGCAGCCATAAATCACGCTCCACAGGTCGACGTTGATGACTTTTTCCCACTCTTCCAGGGGAAGGTCATCGATGGCGCCAGCAGACGCAATGCCCGCGTTATTGAACACCAGGTCGACTCCGCCCCACAGTTGTTTGACGGTGTTGGCGGCGTCCTGCAAGGACTCTTGCCGGGTGACATCCAACACCATGCTGAAGGTCTCGGCGCCGTGTTTGCGCAGCTGCGCCTCAGCCTGGTCCAGTCTTTTCGCGTTGATGTCGGCGATCAGCAGTTTCCAGCCTCTGCTGGCGAGGTGCATGCAGATGGCCAGACCAAAACCGCTGGCGGCGCCCGTCACGAAGGCGCGTTTTGCCGGGTATTTCTGTTCGAGTTTCATGATTGCTCGCAATGCCGTTGTCGTTGCTGAAATAAACCGGTGGTAGGCGTAATGCTGTTCACTTAAGAGCCGTCCCCACTTTTGTTGTGAGGGGATTTACTGTGGCGAGGGGATTCATCCCCGTTGGGTCGCGAAGCGGCCCCCAGCGTCCGTTCAGACAGACTGAGTTGTTCTGATTTACGACTGCTTCGCAGCCGAACGGGGATAAATCCCCTCGCCACAGATGTACTCAGTGCACAGCCCTGGTCTTGCCTTGCCAATACGCTTTGCGCAGTTCGGTTTTCAGGACCTTGCCCGCCGGGCTGCGTGGCAACTGCTCGGTGAAATCGACGCTTTTCGGGGTCTTGACGCTCCCCAGCCGCTCTTTGACCAGCGCAATCAGGTCGTCTCCCGTGCAACTCTTGCCAGGCTTGAGCTGGACAATTGCCTTCACCGCTTCGCCCCATTTGTCGTCAGGAATACCGATGACAGAACAATCCTGAACGGCGTCATGGGTTGTCAGCACCTGTTCAATCTCGTTCGGATAAACGTTGAATCCGCCGGTGATAATCATGTCCTTCATGCGGTCGACAATCGTGATGTAGCCGTCCTCAGCCATGACCCCGACGTCACCTGTGTGGTGCCAGCCCTGCTGACGGACTTCGGCAGTCGCCTGGGGATTCTTGTAATAGCCCGGCGTCACCAGATCGCCGCGGATGCAGATTTCCCCCGACTCACCGCGCGCCACTTCCTCACCTTCGTCATTCAGGATGGCGACAGTGTTGAGTACACAGGGCCGGCCAATGGATTGCAGGCGTGCTTCATTGATGGTGCCGTCCGCGCCGATGTAGTCCCAGGGCGCCTTGGCGGTAATCGCCGCTGGTGCTTCGGACTGACCAAACGCCTCGGACATGACCGGGCCGAACACCTGCACGGCTTCTTTCAGCTTCTCCAGTGACGTCGGCGCAGCACCGACCAGAAAATGCTTCAGCGACCGGTAGTCCCGCTGGCGGATGTCAGGCAACGCCAGCAGCATGTACAGCACAGTCGGCGGCAGAAAAAGATGGGTGACCTTGTATTTCTCGATCGCGTCGGCAACCGCTTCAGGGACGGCACCGGCCATAATCGCGTTGGTCCCGCCGCGCGCGAAGTGCAGGCACCCGGTGAGGCCGGCGGTGTGCGTCATTGGCGCCACCACCAGATGGCAGGTGGTGTCGTGATAGTCAAAGTGCGCGTAGAAGTTGCTGAAGAACGTGTGGACATTGCGATGGGTGATCATTACACCCTTTGACTTTCCGGTCGTACCGCCTGTGGGGTACAAGGCAAACGTATCGTCCAGGCTGCCCGTTCCCACGGCTGGGGTATAGCTCGCCGGCGCACCTTGCGACCACACCGCGAGAGACGTCCCCACGCCGCAATCGCCGTCGATGCAAACAAGCTCCCGAAGACCGGGGCAACGTTCTTTCAGTTGCGCCGCCTCATTGGCATAGGTGCTATGGAACAGCAGCAGCTCGCCCTCGAAGTCATTGAACAAGTCCGCATTGGCTGACACCGTATTGCGCGGATTGACCGGCAGCCAGACGCAATGCGCGCGGAACACGCCCAACAGTGCCAGGAAGGCGACAGTGCAATTGGGCGCAAGAATGCCGACATGGCCACCGGCGCTGAACCCGTTATGGGCGATTGCGCCGGCAATGGCCTGCGTCACTGGGGCCGCTTGGACATAGGTCACTGCGCTGGCATCGTTGCCAACGTCGACGAAGGCCAGATTGTGCGGGTAAAAACGTACGGCGTTATCGAAGTGATCGATGATCCGCATGGCAAATGCACTCCATTAAACAGGTTTCCACAACGACTGCTTTTTCGACACAGCGTTATCCTCGGGCTGCACATCTGGCAGCCCGGGAATGTGGTTGATTGGGTCGTTGGTGGAATCAGTTGGCGCGTTGGTAGGCGCGGCTCAACCAGCGCATGCCCTTGAGCTTGAGAACGTTAGTTTCGCCATCCTCAATCATCGATGCCCGTGCGTCGCGCATGAGCTTCTCGATCGGGTATTCCTTGGTCAGGCCATTGCCACCGAACAATTGCAGCGCTTCACTGGCGACCTGGAAGGCGGTCTCGGTGACGTAGGTCTTGCTGGTGATCGACGCCAGCAGGTGAGGGCCTTTTTCGCTGTAGTTGTAGGCGAACACGCGATGGGCAATAGCGCGTGAGAGCTCGACCTTCTGCCACAAGTCGAAGGTCCGCAACTGCACGCTCTGATGGTTGATGATCGGCGTGCCGCCTTGCTTGCGCTCGTGCACATACGCCAGCGCATGCTCGAAGGCTGCACGGGCCACGCCGGTGAAGGTCGCCGCCATTTCCATGTTGCCGAACGTCAGGGCGCCGAAGAAGCTGGTGATGGCCGCTTCACCCTCGGCGAGGGCATATTTCCTCGGCACCCGAACTTCATTGAAGTAGATCTCACCCTGGGGTAGGGCACGCTGGCCGAGTTTTTCCAGCGGCTTGCCCTTCGAGACGCCTGGGAGATCAAGCGGAATGAGGATGGCGATGTGATTCAGCCCAGCGCCATTTTCATGTTCCAGGCCATTGCCGTAGTCGCAAGGGATGTAGGCCAAGGCAGTCTGGGCCAGTGGCGCATACGAAACCCATGCCGAGGACTGGCCTTGAATGATCACGTCATCGCCGACGACCCGCGCGTAAAGATTGCCGCGCGATTGTTTGGTGCCACGCGGGACCAGGTCGGCGTCGATGTCGACGATGTCGCTGCCACGGTCAGGCTGGGTCGCGAGCCAGCAGCCGGGGAGTGCGCCAAATCGCTCGATGAGTTCCGGGTTCCCGGAATTGTGCGCCGCATACGCCGGGAAAGAGGACGCCAGCGTGGCGATGGCCAGCCCCGAATCGCCCCAGCCAAGTTCCTCAAAGATGATCGGCATGATGCGCGATTTCTGTTGACTGTCCATCGCTGCAAGCGCGCCCAGATCGAGCAGTCCCGATTGGTGCACCTGACGCATGTAGTCGAACAGGGGAGAGCCCGGTGCAACCACTTCCTCGGCAGCCATTTGGTCCAGCTTGGTGCCAATCGGGCGCATGACGTTCTTGGCGAAGCTGTGCGCCACTTCCTGAATGGCCCGTTCTTCTTCCGTCAAGTCGCTTTCCAGACCGCAAAGGCCCAGCACAGGCTCGACAATTTTCTCCAGATCGAACATCGATAATTCCTCTTGTTGTTGTTCCAACCGATTGACCGAGAGTAATCCGTAACGAAAACGCCGACTTATCGAATCGGGCACAGCACTTGTCCCTGTGACCCTTATTTAAGGGGGCTCGATAAGTCGGGAGGGGGATCTGTTAGATGCGGTTAGCCAGCGCAAATCGGGTGTTGCTCAGGTACCGCCAAAATAGCGCTGCGTAGAGAATATCTCCCGATGCCAAGGCCGGTAACGGCCAGGGGATACTACCCGCCAGCCAGTGGCCATAAATGAGAATCACAAACACCGGTTTCAGGAGCGCCCCGAGCAGGATGTACGGGCGATAGCGCACTGGATCGACGCTGATCATCCAGTACACCCAGCCGAACATGACCACCAGAGCCATGGTGATCTGAATAAACAGGGCAGACGTCGGCGTGATTTCCAGTCCCATCAAATCCGCAACCGGACCCATGGCCACCAGCAATGGAAGACCTGCGAGAACGTTGAAGCAAGCGGCGGATTTGAACAGACCATTGGTGTAATTGTTTGACATGGTGCGTTCCGGAGTCATGGCCTCACTTCCTCGATCTCGCCTGGTCGCCAGGTCTTGTTGAACCACGGCTCAAGTGGTCCGTAGAGGCGAAGTACGGTGTTCCAGCCTTTGCCCGGCGTGGTTTGAACCCAGTTGCTTTCCTTGCCGGGCGGCGCCTTGGGGCCGAAGTACAGGTCCACCGAGGTATCGGGGTTGATGACGATGCCTTTGCGCTGGCTGCCGATACTCGGGAACTGCTGGTCGGTCTGCAGCATCGAGCGCGTCTGATTGTCGTAGAGCACGACCGACCAGAAGTTCTTCGCCGGGATATTGGGCGGCAGGTGCAGCCGGTAGGTCTTGGCTCCATCAAGGGGCTGCTGGTTGGCGTCTACGAATGCCAATGCGTATTGCGACCCGACGCCCACCATTTTGGCGATCATCGCCGGGGTGTTGCCGGTGGCGTAGAAGTAGAAGTACGTGCGTGCGTCGAACAAGCGGATACCGTCCTTCTCGAAACGATGGCTGCCGCCGATGAAAGGCGTGCCCCAGGCGCTGTTCGGATAGAAATACGAATCCTTGATACGCGATCGGAAGGTGAGCGTACGCGCCGTGGCGCTGCCGACGGCTGCAGCCTCGGTGAGGATCTTCTTCATCCGCTCGTCAGGTGCGAAGGGTTTGCCTTTTTCAATGCCGATAGCAGCCAACAGGCCCAGCGTTTCCGGATCCATCGCAGCGTTCGCTTCCTCCTGCACCACTTCGTTGACCTCGTCGAAGAAGGTGATGTCCAGGGCGTGGATGGTATTGAACGCCTTGCCGGAGACATTGACGAAGTTCGTCGCCGGCGGGGTGGCGGCCTGCGCCAGCGGATAGATACGCAGGTGCTGCTTGATGTTCTCGACGCCAGGTTTCGGGTCGCCATTGACCTGAAACGCCCGGGTGATGAATAAGTTACCGATGGTCGGTGACCTCAACACGAAGTAGCCTTCCGGTACGGGGCCGTCGTAACCCGGTGGCAGCAGCAAGTACTTGCCGCCCTTGCCTTTGTCGGGTCCGGCGTTGCCGAGGTCGCCGACGTAACGGAACCAGAAGTCATCGACGATGCTGAGCGTGTTGGGTGGGCTTTCGATGACGATCGGGCCGTCCTTGAGGTCGATCCAGGCCCAGCCGTAGATGCTTTCGCTGTTGCCCGTCAGGAACAGCGACTTGGCATCCATCAGGTCTTCGAACAGCGCAACGGTCTGGTTGGCCGGTCCGAATTGGGTGATGCCCTTGCGTATCGCCGACGCCGAAGCCGCTGGCATGGCCGTGAGGAAAGCCTGGACGCCGCGCTGGAAGTCGAGGTTGTCGTAGACCTTCTGCACTGTCGCCTCGTCCGGGAATCCGTCAGTGAATTTGAGGGGGCCGAGCCGCGTCTCGAGGCTATTGGGTGTCACGATCGAAGGCGGGATGTCCGTTTTGTAAGTCTGGGCGAATGCCGACGACACCGTGGAGGCACCGAGCAGCATCAGCATCGCAAGTCTGGTGTTCATTCATTTATTCCTTATATTGTCCGCGCCAAGGGCTCACTTGATCTCTTCGATTTCACCCGGTTGCCAGGTCTTGTCGAACCAGGCATCGAGCGGACCATAGAGGCGAAAGAGGGTGTTCCAGCCTTTGCCGGGGAGGGTCTGCACCCAGTTGCTGTCTTTGCC
Source organism: Pseudomonas sp. LB3P25 (assembly GCF_054897985.1). Classification (NCBI taxonomy): domain Bacteria; kingdom Pseudomonadati; phylum Pseudomonadota; class Gammaproteobacteria; order Pseudomonadales; family Pseudomonadaceae; genus Pseudomonas; species Pseudomonas sp. LB3P25. The sequence goes on from NZ_CM142711.1 coordinate 3,615,542, forward strand.
GGGCGGAGGCTTGGGACCGAAGTACAGGTCTACCGAGGTATCGGGGTTGATCACGAGGCCCTGTTTCTGGCTGCCGCTACTTGGGAACTGCTGGTCGGTCTGCAGCATTGAGCGCGTCTGATTGTCATAGAGCACGACTGACCAGAAGTTCTTCGCCGGAATGTTCGGCGGCAGGTGCAGCCGGTAGTTCTTGGCCCCATCGAGTGGCTGACCTTTGGCATCGACGAATGCCGCCGCGTATTGCGAGCCGACGCCGACCATCTTCCTTACCAGCGCAGGGGTATTGACGGTGGCATAGAAGAAGTAGAACAAGCGTGCGTCGAGCTGGCGGACGTCGTCTTGCAGGAATCGATAATCACCGCCGGCGAAAAGCTTGCGCCAGGCACTGTTGGGGTAGTGATAGGCATCCTGCGAACGGGGCCTGGTGGCAATCGCGCGCGCCGTAGCGCTACCGACCGACGCCGCTTCTGTGAGAATTTTTTTCATCCGCGCGTCGGGCGCGAATGGCTTGCCTTTTTCGATGCCGATGGCGGCGAGCAGGCCGAGTGTCTCAGGATCGAGCGCCGCGTTCGGCTCCTCCTGCACCACCTCGTTGACCTCTTCGAAGAAACCGAAGTCCATCGAATGGATGGTGTTGATGGTTTTGCCGGAGATGTTGACGAAGGTCGACGCCGGTGGATTGGCGGCCTGGGCCAGCGGATAGATGCGCAACTGCTTCTTGAAGTTCTCGACCGTAGGTTTCGGATCACCGTTCACCACAAAACCACGGCTGGCGAACCAGTTGTTGAAGGTGCGGGATTTGAATACGTGGTAACCCTCAGGCACTTGTCCCTCATAGTCCGGAGGGAGCAACAGGTACTTGCCGCCCTGGCCCTTGTCAGGCCCGGCGTTACCGAGGTCCGTGACATAGCGGTACCAGAAGTCATCGACGAAGCCGAGTGTATTGGGTGGGCTTTCGATCACGACCGGCCCGTTCTTCAGATCGATCCATCCCGAGGCGTAGACACTCTCGCTGTTGCCCGTCAGGAACAGCGATCTGGAGTCCATCAGCGTCTCGGTGATGAACAGCGTTCCGTTGTCTGGACCGAGCGACCTGAGGCCTCTGCGCATTGCCACCTGCGACGCGGCGGGAATCGTCGAGATGAACGCCTGCACACCGCGCTGGAAGTCGAGGTTGTCGTAGACCTTCTGCACGGTCGCCTCGTCCGGGAATCCGTCGGTGAAGCGCAGGGTGCCGAGCCGTGTCTCGAGAGTGTCGGGTGTCACGATCGAAGGCGGAATGTCGGTCTTATAGGTCTGGGCGACTGCCGCCGAAGCCACGAGTAAACCGAGCACGATGAAGAGGGAGGATTCAAGTCTGCGTGTGACGCCTGATCTTCCTGCACGGCTCGTTTGGGGCAATGTCATTCTTCTTGTTCTCCATTGATGCGGACGAAGTCATCCAACCGATTTTGGCTGGCTTATTCTGAGAACTGCACCGCATCAATGGTTTGTTAATGCACGACAAACATTTGTGATTGGATGTCACACGGCCTGAAGCGAGGCCGGATGGACGCGGCGCCAGGCACTCGGCGACATTCCATACCAGCGCTTGAACGCGTGTGATAGCGAGCTTTGCTCGGCATAACCGAGCAACAACGCCACCTGGGAGATTCGCAGCGTCGGATCACTGAGATACAAGGCCGCACGTTCGCGGCGGATATCGTCCACCTGTGTCTCGAATGCCAACCCTTGGTCATCCAGGCGACGCTGCAGGGTACGAACGCTGACGAAGTAATGGCTGGCGATGGTGTCGAGGGTGCAGCGGCCGGTGGGCAGAAGTTTACGAATCAGCGCGTCCATCTGGTGTTCGAGGTCGAGTCCAGACGCGTCTGCAATCCGTTCCAGGTAGTCTGTGACCAGCGCCTTCATCTCTGGATCGTTGCCGTCCATCGGGCGCGCAGTATCACTTGCAGAAAATTCGAAGCCAAAAGCAGCTTGCGAAAATTTCACCGGGCAACCAAAAGTGCGGGAATAGAAATCCTTCGGCTGCAAGGGAGCGTGGGTGAAGAACATCGTCCGCGGCCGAGCATTTGCACCGGCCAGTATTTGAAAAACATTGACGCCCGCCATGAGGCACCATTGTTCGAACTGGCGCGCGATGCCAACCCTGGGCACTTTGACCTGATAGGTCAGACGCAGCCCACTGGCGATGCTCTCGCATTGGAGTTCCACGGCCGGGTTCAGCAGGCTGATGAACCGGGCAGCCGCACCGATCGCCTCGCCTACGGTAGCGCATTGGGTCAATGCCAGCATCACCGGACCGAGCGGCGCGCGACCCTGCACCGTACCGAGGCGAATGCCGAAATCCGGGCATTGCAGGTCGTCGGCGCAAGCTTCCATCAAGCGGATCAGCGCTGAGCCAGGAATCGGTACTTCACTTTGATCAAGCCCTTGCAGCGGCAGTTGGAAGCGTTTTTCGTAACCCGCCACGTCGCCACCCAGTTCTTCTATCAGGTTCGCGAAGCCCTGCAGCACCCAGCCGCGCATGTACGGGGTCATACCACTGCTCCTTGATCTCGTGGCTGCCATAAATGGCATTCAATCACAAATGTTTGGCATGCATTAACAAAATTGGCGCCTGCGCCGGTGCCTAAAATGGTGCCTGTCAGTCGAGGCAATAGCGTTCGTTGCCGAGTTGGACAATCAGAGGTTTTTACATTGACGATAAGCAATGAGTACTGCGATGTGGTTGAAGCGCATCGGACGCTGAAAGACGGCGTTGCGCCGGACACTCCAAACCGTGGTTCATCGATCATTGGTGCCTATGCCATTGCGATTGCTGAAGCGCTCGAAAATCATGGTGCTTGCGCGGATCAGGTCTTTCGCTCCTGCGGGGTGATGTTGCCAGCGACCACCGATCCGATGCTGCGCATCGATAATCAAACCATTGCAAAACTGTATGCCGCGGCCGTACAGGCCACAGGCGATCCGTGTTTCGGCCTGCGGGCCGGGGAAACCTTGCGTCCCGCCAATCTCCATGCGATGGGCTTTGCACTGCTGGCCAGCATTTCGATAAGGGACTTCGCGCAACGGTTGAGTTCGCTCTACCGTGTCATTTCACAGAATGCCAACATCCGCGTAGAGGAACGAAACAACACGTTCCTGCTCATCACTTCAAGCGTTCCGGGTGCGCACGTGTGCCATGAAACACACGACGCCTACATCGCCTTGATCTTTACGCTTTTACGGACCATTTCCGGCAATCGGTTCCGTTTAAGCAAACTCGAATTGATCTGGCCTGCCTCTGAAGGCATGGCACAGGTCTTTGCCGAATACTTCCTGTGCGATGTCGAATTCGGCCGGCCTGAAATCGTGATGACAATGGATCTCGACCTGGTGGACAAGCGGCTCCCGGGCGCCAACGAGGAGCTTGCATTGAGCCATGACCGCACGGTGATGGAGTACCTTCAGCGAATTGAACGGGGCGATATCGTCAATCGTGTCCGGGCCATTGTCAGCAGCGAATTGTCCTCGCGTTCGCTGAACAAGGATCGAGTGGCTGAGCGACTGCACATCAGTACCCGCGGTTTGCAATTGAAGCTCGCTGCCAGGGATACCAGTTTTCAGGAAATCCTCGACCATACACGGCGCACCAATGCGCTGGCCTTCATGTCGCGCAGTTCGGTGTCGGTGACGGAGGCGGCTTTTTCCCTGGGATTTTCCGAAGTCAGCAATTTTACCCGTGCCTTCAAACGATGGACCGGCATGGCCCCGAGCCAATATCGCCAGAGCCTCGGATTGGAGCGCTGATCGGAGCTTCATCTCCAAGCCAGCATCGGAATCTCCACATCTTTCAAGGTCTGCCAAATACTGTGGCGAGGGAGCTTGCTCCCGCTGGGTCGCGTAGCGGCCCCAAAAAGGCCACTGCGTTCTTTCAGAAGGAACTCAGCGCCCTGATTCAGGGCTGCTGCGCAGCCCAGCGGGAGCAAGCTCCCTCGCCACAAGTTTGGTGTGTATTGCGACGAGATGTGTAGATATCTATGCAGGGCAGAGGGCAATCGGGATCAAGTGTCGAAGGCATTGAGCACCTGATACGGGTCGAATGGCACGTAACGCGATTGCCGGTCACGCATGACGCTGACCATCGCGACCTCGGGGTCACGCGGCATAATCAACCGGCCACCGCTGGCCACCAGGTGGTCCAGTAAACTTTCTTTCTCGTCGATCAGGGATTCGGGGTTGCGGTCGTAGGCGCTGGTGACATTCAGTTGCAGCCATCGCAGCCCCGGCACCAGGTCACCGGCAAATATCACTGGGCCGCCCGGCATGTCGATCTCCGGCAAGAGTTGCCCCGGGGTATAGCCATCGCTGACATGGAAGCGCCAGCCAGCGCCGAGCTGCTCGCAGTCGGGGCCTTCGATCAGCTCCAGCCGACCGCTGCTTTCCAATTGCCGCACTATCTGCGGCACAAACCGCGCACGGTCGAGTGGATGGGGCTGCCGTGCCCGTGTCCAGTGACGTTTGCTGGTGATGTAGCGCGCTGCGGGAAACAGCAAGCGAGGTGTCTCGCCGTCCTTGATCATCGCACTCAGGTCGGCCGGTAATTGCGCATGCAGATGAGTCAGCAACACCACATGGATGTCGTGCTCATTCAGGCCATACCGACCCAGGGAATCCAGCAGGCCAGGGCTCCCCGGCTGGCAGCGACAGGTGCGTGGCGCTGGAGCCAGCAGGCCATCGACACCGGCCAGCACGAGGATATTGCGCCCGTTCTGCTGCACCAATAACCCGCGAGAGGCCAGTTCAACCCGGTTGTCATGATCGGGCTTGACCCAGCTGGCCCAGGACTCGCGCGGGGTGCTGCCGAACATTACCCCCCCGTCTAGCTTGCGGCGCTTGCCGTCCAGCGTGGAAATCGTGCAATTCACAATCCGTACCTCTTCGAACGCATACCGATGACATTGACGCTGCGCAATCTCATCGGAAGATGGACACGCCTGATGTTCACGGACGCTGTTTCACTTGCATCAAAGGTTTCCAGTGCAGAAAACCAAAGAGCAGCGTCAGGACCAGACTTGCACCCAGCGAGCCCCGGTAGCGCTTGACGTACTTGAACATGACGATCACCTCAAGCAGATGCGCGAGCAGCAGGACCGCTGCAATGGTTTTCCAGAATGACCATGCAACGGGCAGCAAGCCCACGGCACTTGCGACGCCGAGAACATAGACGCCGATGCACAGGAGTTTCAGCAGTGCTTTCAAAATGAGTTCCCCTTATTACCAGGATCCGACCGGTCGGCAGAGACCACGTGACGTTCATCGCGTGCGTATCTGCCAATCAACCCAGGCTTCAATATTTCTTGAGAATGTGCACGAATCCCGCGCTGCCCAGTCCGCCGTTGTGCTGCAACGCGACCCTTGCCCCCGGGACTTGTCGTGCGCCAGCCTGGCCGCGTAGCTGCCAGGTCAGTTCTGTCAGTTGAGCCAACCCCGTCGCGCCCAATGGGTGCCCCTTCGCCAGCAGGCCTCCCGATGGGTTGATCACCCATTGCCCGCCATAGGTACCGCGCCTGGACGCGACAAAATCATTCAACTCTTCTTGCTTGCACAGACCCAACGCGACGTAAGTGGCCAATTCATTGCTGGCAAAACAGTCGTGCAACTCGATGACGTCGACATCCGACGGCCCGATGCCGGCATCTTCATAGGCTTTGTTGGCCGCATTACGGCTCAGAGCTTGAAACATCACATCCATGACGCTGCCTTCAAAAAAGCTGCGCTGGTCGCTGCACCAGCCCTGACCGACGAGACGTACGTCAGCGCGGATGCCATGGGCGCGGGCAAACTCCGGCGTGCAGACAATCACCGCGGCGGCGCCACAGCTTGGTGGGCAGGCGAAGTTTTTGCGCAGCCCGCGAAAGATCGGTTTCGTCGCCAGGATTTCTTCGACCGTCAACGGTGTGCGAAAAATGGCGTTTTCATTATTGGCGGCGTGCTCGCGGGATCTGACGCACACCTCGGCCAGGGTCTGTTCGGTCACGCCCATTTCCAGCATGGCGTCGATCTGGGCGCCGAACATGCAGACCGCCGGCGGCATTTCGCGCTCCTCGGCGCTCAGGTTCATGAGGTTGGCGATAACCTCCGAATGCCGCGCCAGTGGGCTGACCTTTTCAGGGAAGACCATATCGATCGCGCCGGCGGGCATCTGTTCGAATCCGAGCGCCAGGGCGCATTCGACCTGCTGCCCCTGGACGGCCTGGACCGCCAGGGCAAAAGCCGAGGATCCACTGGCGCAATTATTGTTGACGTTGAAAATCGGGATGCCGCTGATGTCCACCCGATAGAGTGCTGTCTGTCCTGCGCAGCTATCTTCGTAGACGTAGCCACAAAAGGCTTGCTCGATCAGCGCATAGTCGATGCCGGCATCCTTGAGCGCCGCCCTTGTGGCTTGTTCGCCCATGACATCGTAGTTCTGCGATTGACCCGGTTTGCGGAAGGGCACCATGCCTACTCCGGCGATAACAATATCGGTACTCATAGCGACTCCTTCATCGACGTGATGGCCAGTATCCACAATGCTCGACGTTTGTAATTGCAAGGGGAGCAAGCTGATAACAAGTCAGGCACGCCGGGACAAATCGACCTTATCCAGCGTCCGTCTTGCTTGGGACAAGACTTGTGCTTGCAAGGACAAGCCCAGGGGCAGGCGGAGGGATAGTTTGACGGTGAACAAGAAAGCCCATCGGGCATGAGTGAGGAGATTTACCGTGGAATTTACCGGAAAGGTTGTCATCGTTACGGGCGCCGCCAACGGCATTGGTCGTGCTTCAGCCATCCAGTTTGCCCGCCTGGGTGCGTACCTGGTGCTGGCGGACGTGGATGAAAAAGGGTTGCAGGAGACCCTTGAAGTGATTGGCGACAACGCGATCGTTGTTCCCACCAATGTCGCGGATGAAGCTGCCTGTCAGACCATGGTGGACAGTGCGATCGATACGTTCGGGCGGGTTGACGTGTTGTTCAGCAATGCCGGCATCTGCGGGGTTCGCGGACGGACGGCCGATGTGTCCGTGGCCGAGTGGCGCCGTGTCATTGACATCAATCTGAACGGCGTATTCTTCTGCGCCAGGGCGGCGATTCCGGCCATGCTGGCCAACGGCGGTGGGGTCATCATCAACACGGCGTCGGTGGATGGCCTGGTGGGCATGGCGACTCTGCCGCACTACACGGCCGCCAAGCATGGCGTCATCGGGCTGACCAAGGCCTGTGCGCTGGAGCATGGACGACAGAACATTCGCAGCGTCGCCATCGCTCCCGGTTACATCCGCACCGCGATGACCGAGGACAACCTCAGCAAGAACGAGCAGGCTATGTTAGAGGCTATGATTCCCCAAGGTGGCCGTGCGGGCACTCCGGAGGATGTCGCCAACCTGGTGACCTGGCTGGCCTCGGACAAGGCCGCGTATATCAATGGTTCGTGTCACACCGTGGACGGCGGGCTGACTGCAGGCTTTGCGCTGCCGGATTGAGTTTGGCGGTGCAATCGCGATCAATAAAATGAAGCCGCGCAAGCCGTTCCGGGGCTATCGTCTATACGCAAGACCATTACCCTTGGAACAAGTAGCTGAGTAGGGCATTGATGGCATCAACCATCGAAGCCCGGTCTCTTTCACACCGTGAACGGATTGTAGAGAGGCATTGCCAACGTGGATCGCATAGAGCCTGAACTGGTGCTCAAGACAACCCCTCCGCGCAGCCAGAGGGGCGCGCAGTTGCGCGATCGACTCAGCATTGATGCCCCCGAACTGGCGGACAAGGTGGCGATCAGCGTGCAGGGGCCGGCCGGCTTCGGCAAGACGATGCTGTTGGCGCAATGGCGACGGGAGTTTTTGTCGCGCGGGGCAGTGGTTGCCTGGCTGACCCTGGATGCGCGTGACGATGGCAGCCGTCTTGCCCTTGGGCTATCGGCAGCCATGGCTTTGGGCAGCGGCCGGCAGTCCTTTGCAAGTACCAGTGATGGATCCTCCGGCCATGGTCGCGACGAGCTGGAAGGGCTCACCCACTGGCTGGCTGAAGTGGCCGACCTCGGCGGCGAGGCAGTCATGATCCTTGATGAAGCGGACGTATTGCCCGAGCCTACCATCCGCCATTGCCTGACTTACCTGCTGCACAATGCCCCGGCCAACCTGCGCATCATCATGTCTTCGCGTCGTCGCCTGAGCCTTAACACCACTGATCTTCTGGCCCGAGGGCTCTATGTCCGGATCGCGGTGGATGTCTTGCGATTCCGTGCCGAAGAGACCGTCGCATTGCTAAGCACCCGTTTCGGAGCACGCATCGACGCTGATCTGTGCCTGCGCCTGCATGAAATCACTGAAGGTTGGCCGCTGGGGTTGCAACTGGCGATTTCGGCGATTGAGAAGAGTGCCCATCTGGAAACCGCCGTTGAGGATCTCTCGGCGTGTTCCGGTGATATCCAGGGGTATTTCGTCGATAGGCTGGTCACCCGCCTGTCGGCAGAACAGATCGAATTCATTACCTGCCTCTCCCTGCTGGAAGTCATTCATCCTTCACTCTGCGCCGCGCTTACCGGCAGTGAGCGGGCAGGGGAGATGCTGCATGAGTTATGCGCTTCGACGCCAATCTTCGCCGAAGGGGTCGACAGCGACTGGGTTCGCTTTCATCCCTTGGCCCGAGAGTTTTTGCAGAGCCGTTTTCGCGACTACCCGCAGGCGCAACGAAAGGTTCTTCATGAGCGGGCCGCTAACTGGCTGGAGGCGAATGCCTTTTTCGAGGAGGCGGCGCGGCAATACTTGCTGGCCGGGCAGGCCAGCAAGGGCTACTTGATGATCGAACAATGTCTTTACGAGGTCATGCTGCGCGGCCAGTTCAGCCGGGTGCTGGAATGGGTCGAAGAGCTGCCTGCCGAGGAAGTGGAGTCCCGTCCGCGTTTATGCCTGGCGGCGGGCTGGGCTCTGGCGATGAGTGAGCGGCATGTGGAGGCGGCGAGGTTGATCGCCTGCATCGAACAGGACCCGGGCGCGGATGAAGAAACGCGCTGCGAAGCGGCGGCGATAGCGGCCGCTGCAGCCTATTTTGCCGACCAGCCAGACGAATCAATGGCGCTGCTCGCTCCGTGGATGGACAAATTGTCTTCCGGTTCGATCAAGCTGCAAGCCATCGTCGCCAACCTGGTCGCCCGCATTACGTTGTTCCAGGGGCAACCGGAAAAAGCCCGACGCATCTTTCAACGCGCGCCGCACTATACGTGGACTCCCGGGCTCGATGGAATCCGCGGCTATGGTGAGTGGGTCGTGGGTATGACCTATTTGTACGAAGGACGTATGCCGCCGGCCGAGGCCGCTTTTCGCAAGAGCTTACAACGCGCCGATCAGGATATCGGCCGGCGCAGTTCGGTGGCGGTGATGCTCGCCTGTGGACTGGCCACGGTGCTTCTGGAGCGCGGTGAAATACAGGAGGCCACGACGGTACTCGCCAATCGTCTGGATGTCGTCGAGCGGTTGGCGTCGCCAGATGCGATTGCGATGGGTTTTCTCACAGCTGCACGTCTGGCTGCATTGCAGGGGCAGCCACATCGCGGCCACGACTTGCTGACGGCATTGTTCGCGCTAGGCGAGGAGCGGGGCATCGCACGTTTCTGCATGGTGGCCCTGGGTGAGCAAATCCGCCTCCATGCGCTGCATGGCCGAGGTGATACTTGTCAGGCGCTCTGGAGAAGACTGGACGCGCTGGTGCCAGACGTCGCTCGCCAGCAGCACGGCCTGCTGGGACAGGAACTGGCGCTGTTGGCCGGGCTAAGCAACGCCTACGTCTGTCTCGTCCAGCGCGACTGGCAGGCCATGCTGAGCGTGCTCGCTGTGGCAAACGAACTTGCCGAGCGTCTGCAGCGTGGTCGCGAAATCGTTCAGGTCAAGTTGCTCAAGGCCTTGGCGCTCAAAGATTCAGGAGGGGAAGGGCTGCCCTGTTTGCTCGAAGCTGTCAGCCTGGCCGACACCTACGGCCTGCAGCGTATCCTGCAGGACACCCTCCCGATCTCGTGACGTGGGCGCAGAAGGTCCGCAACAAAGATGCTCGATTGCTTGCGCAGGAAACCACCCCGTCAGTTCCGGTTCGACGGCAGGAGCCCGTTGCCACAGGCGTTTCCCCCAGCCGACTGCTGACGCCCAAAGAGCGGGAAGTGTTGCAGTTGCTGGCACGCAACCTGACGAACAAACAGATAGCCCTGGCACTGAACGTCGGTGATGAAACCGTGAAGTGGCATCTGAAAAACCTGTACGGAAAATTTCATGCCGGCACCCGCAGGCATGTGGTGGACCGCGCCTACATGCTGGGTATTCTTGAGTCGTCTGGTTGAGTGTGACGCGTCCGGGTTTACCTGATTCAGACCTGAATATCTGCCAATTACATCGGACTCTCCACTTCTCCAAATCGCGCCAGCGAACTGGCGCGACGTGCTCCTGCGTGGCTGATCAGAGCTTGGTGACAACGGCGCGAGCCAAACCGCGTTCTTCGCAGAAGCCCAGCAGATAGCGGTGACCAAATGCCTTGGAGCCGGACGCGAAGCCCACTTTGGCGGTGTCACCGTCGAGCAGCTTGATCACACCCGCCACCTGCAAGGCACCGGTAGCAATGTAGGCCGTGGTACCGAGCACTTCGGCGCGCACGGCCGAGAGCTGCCCGCGGCCGATCGCGGTGTCGACCGTACGCATCAGGGTCGTGCGCTCGCGTGGCGGCATCGCCGGGGTCGTCGCCTGGACGATGTCCTTGAGTACCTCATCCTGAGCATCAGCCGGAAGATGTTTGTATTCGGCTTCCCACTTCTTATGCAGCGAATGCACCATCTTCATCGCGTCGTTGTCGTAGAAACCGACGCAGGAAACGCAGGAACGTACGCGCGGATCATTCTCGAAATAGATCGGCAACGAGGTGCCGCCCCATGGCAAGGCGAACACCGGTTGTATGAAGTGGGGCGAAGGGATCAAGAACGATGCATCGACCGGGTGTGCCACCAGTTTCTTGTCCCACAGGTAGCAATGCTCGGCGCGGTACATCTCGAAGATCGAAGCGGTGGAACCGACAGTGACCCCGGCGCCGATACCGCGCTGGCCCCGGCACAACGCCGAGGTTTCCAGCGAGTCGATGCCGGGGTGTTCGAGCGCCAGTTCGGCGGCTATTTCCGAGAAGGTATTCATGTACGCCAGTGAAGGCGAAACGAGGAGGCCGGCCTGGGCGTAGCGCTCGCCAAACTGGTCGCGAACACTACGCACGTACGACTGCTCGCCGGTGGTGTCCAGGTAGTGGCAGCCGGCATTAAGCGCGGCCTCGACAGTGGTGAGACCGAATTTGGCGAACGGTCCTACGGTGTTGCAAACGACCTTGGCACCCCGAAATGCCTGAGTCAGCGACTCGACCGTATGGTCGACTTCGATGATTTCGTAGGTGGCAGACTCCAGTCGCACCACACGCTGCGCCATCATTTCACGGGTACGCCCGGCATCGCGCGCCACAGCGGTAAACGCAATGTTCTGATCGATCAGCCAATCCATAATCAGCATGCCGGTGTAACCACTGGCGCCATAGACAACGACGGGATACTTAGCCATTTTTATTCTCTTGATGTTGTTGGGTATGCAAGACAGGCGGAGCGATGCATGACAGTCGGAGGGCCACGATATTCAAGACCTACTTGTTAAAGGCCACGTCGACCTTGTCTGGCATATCAGGGGGTACATCCGATAATGTCGGTGCCGTAACTGCCGTCACTCCGCGCTGCAACTTGAATGTTCAAGTCTTGAATACAGGCTAAGCGGTAGATGACACCGCTCACTGCACCGCCCAAAAATAGTGAGTTCGATACCCTTGACACCCCCCCACGGCGGGGGGCATTGAAATAGTTCAGCATTCTGGGCGCGCCCACAGGATGGGGGCGACGAGGACTGACAAGCGCTCAACGCATGCTGGCAAATAGATCGCGTTATGTGGTTCAGAGTGGGCCGGCGAAGAACCTGTCGTACAGAGTCCGCACAGCCAGCTACCGCAGCAGCGAACGTGGCGGTCACGCGAATGTCCGTTACTCATCCGGGGGTCTTTAGCCCAATCAGGAGCGCCACTTTTGTACACGCTTGTGAATTTACTACCCAATTTCTTGACCGGAAACGGTGCATTTTTGCGGCGGTAATTTATTGGAAATCAAATTGGCGCCAATATTGATTGGGTTTTTGTAAAATTGGTCTGATCCTTGCTCTAGGTCTTGCTCAACCTATTTGAGGGCAGGGCATGAGTGATCAATTTCCGTGTATCGAACTGAGTGGCGGGCCATTTGCCCGAGGCGTGCAGTACGGCAAAGCCTGCCCACAGATCATTGCTCGCAGCATTGAAATCTACGGTCAGCAACTGCTGGACATGGGTTATGACTGGGCCGGTATCAAGCGATTGGTCAATCAATTCATTCCCAATATCGAAGCATTCGAGCCGCAGTACCTGGAAGAGATGCGGGGCATCGCGCAAGGCTCCGGTCACGACTTCGAGGCCATTGTGATGATCAATGCCCGCACCGAGATTATTCACCTGGGGCGGCGTTCAATGCAGGACAAACCGGAACTGGATGGCTGCACCGGCGCAATCGTTCTTCCAGGCGCCACCGCGAACAATGAAGTACTGCACGGCCAGAACTGGGACTGGCGCATGGAGTGCGCGGAGACTGGCGTGGTCCTGCATATTCGTCGTGACGACGGCCCGGATGTGCTGACGTTCACCGAAGCAGGTGGGCTGGCCCGCGCGGGCATGAACTCCATCGGCACGGCGATCACGGGTAATAACCTGGAATCGGATCGTGACTATCAAGCGCTTGGCGTGCCGTTGCCGCTTATCCGCCGCAAGGCGCTGGAAGCCAATCATTTCGCCTTGTCGATGAAAGCCGTGGCGGTGACGCCAAAGTCGGGTTCGAACAACATGATGCTCAGTCATGCCGCCGGCTTTGGCATCAACTACGAATGTGCACCCGATGAAGTGTTCCCGCTGTACGAGGTCGACGATCTATTGGTGCACGCCAACCATTGGCGCAGTCCGGTGGCGCAGATCAAACTGAAAAACACCGGCATCGGTGGTGCACCCGAAAGCTTTTATCGCGATATCCGGGTCGAGAAGCTGCTCAAGCCGTTTCATGGCAGCCTGACGCTGGAACATCTGAAAAGCGCGTTTTTCGATGATTTCGGCAAGCCATTTGCCGTCTGCCGACCACCACGTCCGAGCTCGAGTGGCGAGGACAATCTGTCCGCTACGGTGGCGATGATTTTGATGCGCCCGGCCAGTGGGTTCATGGAAATTGCCTCCTTGCCGGCGATCAACCGTACATTTGGGCAGTACCGCCTCGAGATGGAATCCGATTACGCGCGGTACGCCACCTGGTAAGCATTGATCGGTTGCCTGCCTGAGCACTGCCCGATTGAGCCCTGCCCGATTGAGGGCTGCATCAACATCGAGGAACCCACATGTTTCGTTTGATCATTCAGCGTCTGGCCATGGCGGTCCCGACGTTATTGCTGATCTCTATTGCGGTCTTCGCAATGATCCGGCTGATACCCGGTGACCCGGCGCTCTTGATGCTGGGCGACATGGCTGATCCGGCCAGTCTGGTCAAGCTGCGGCAGTCCCTCGGGCTGGATCAACCGGTGATCGCGCAGTATCTGATCTGGCTCAAGGCAGTGTTCCAGGGGAATCTGGGCTTTTCGATTACCAGTCATGAGGCCGTTTTGCCGCTGGTGCTTGAAAGGTTCAGCGTCAGTGTGACCATCGTTCTGACGTCGGTCGCGCTGGCGGCGGTGATTGCCGTTCCTCTGGGCATGTTGGCGGCGTGGAAACAGGACACGCTGGTTGATTTGGGACTGGTGACGACCGCGACGTTGTTACTGTCGATCCCCGGTTTCTGGATGGGCCTGTTGCTGCTGTATGTGTTTGGCCTGGAGTTGGGCTGGTTGCCGGTGGTGGGGTATGTGCCGTTTTCGGCTGATTTTGGCAAAGCGCTGGCCTACATCATCTTACCGGTGACAACGCTGGTGCTGCATGAAAGCGGCGTGATTATCCGGATGCAGAGGGCCAGCTCGATCGAAGTCTTGCGCCTGGACTACATCGCTCATGCCCGAGCCAAAGGGTTGTCGGAGCGTGCGGTGCTTTGGCGCCATACGTTGCGCAACGCTTTTGCACCCACCTGGACATTGATCGGCCTGATCCTCGGCAACCTGCTGGGCGGGATCGCTGTCATCGAAACGGTGTTCACCATTCCCGGCATCGGGCGCCTGATGGTCGACTCCATTTATGCGCGTGATTACCCCGTACTGCAGGGCTGCCTGTTGCTCATTACGTTCGTCTACGTGTTGGTCAACCTGCTTGTAGATTTGATGTATCCGCTGTTCGATCCTCGGGTGAAAGCATGAAGATTCTAAGCGAAATTGCCGCGCCACCGACCGCAGTGCCGAAGGCACCGGAGCACAAGCGTCCGCTCCCGTTCAACGCGCTGATCGGTGGCAGCCTGCTAGTGGTGCTGGTGCTGCTCGCGGTGGCCGGTATCGTCTGGACACCGTATGACCCGCTGCGTCTGGATCTGGCCCACCGATTTATGGCGCCGTCCTGGCCGCACATTCTGGGTACTGATGAGTTCGGCCGCGATGTCTTCAGCCGCATAATCATCGGTGCCCGCACTAGCCTGTGGATCAGCCTGCTGACGGTGATATTGGCCATCAGCGTTGGCACGCTGTTCGGGTTGCTCGCCGGTTACCTGCGTGGCTGGACGGACCGCCTGTTGATGATGGTTAACGATGCGTTGCTGGCATTCCCCGGGATGTTGCTGGCGCTGGGGTTGCTCGCCATTGTTGGCGCGAGTCAGTACGGCATCGTGCTGGCGCTGGGCCTGGCCTATATCCCCACCGTGGTTCGGGTGGTGCGCAGCACGGTGTTGTCGTTGCGTGAACGAGAGTTCATCGAAGCCTCCAGGGTCATTGGCAATGGCGAGCTCTACACCATGTGGCGGCACATCGCGCCGAACTGCGTGGCACCGTTGATTGTCCTCGCCACCAGCATGTTTGGTTGGGCGATTCTCTCGGAGAGCGCCTTGAGCTTTCTCGGATTGGGCGTTCCGCCGCCTGCGGCCACGTGGGGAAACATGCTGGCCTCCAGCCGGCCGCATCTGGTCACGGCACCGTGGCTGGGCTTCTTCCCTGGTTTGATGATTTCCATTGCCCTGATCGGCATCAATCTTTTCGGTGACGCCCTGCGTGATCGCCTTGACCCCCGGATGAGTCGCTAATGGATACCGTCAAGCCTTTGCTTCGCGTCAGTAATCTTTGCATCCAGGTGGGAACCGAGGGTTCGCTTGCGGTTGACCACCTGAGTTTCGACATGGCACCCGGCGAGATCGTAGCGCTGGTGGGTGAGTCCGGCAGCGGAAAGACGATGGCGGCGCGTGCTGTCATCGGGCTGTTGCCGCCGCCGATGCGCGTCGCGTCCGGTCGTATCGAGTTTGCCGATATCGACTTGTGCACCTTGCCTTACGATCAGTTGCGTGATGTTCGCGGCTCGAAGATCGGGATGGTGTTTCAGGAGCCGATGGTCTCGCTCAACCCGACAATGACGATCGGTCAACAGATGGCGGAAGGGTTGCGTCTGCATACCGATCTGGATGAAAAAACCATTCTTGCCCGGTCGTTGGAGATGCTGCGCCGAATCGGCATGGATGATCCACAACGTTGTTTGAATGCCTTTCCTCACGAGTTCTCCGGTGGCATGCGACAGCGCATCATGCTGGCTTCGGTCATGTTGTTGCGCCCGGCGCTGTTGATCGCCGATGAGCCGACCACTGCCCTCGACACCCTGGCCCAGGCTGATGTCATCGAACTGATGCTCGAACTGACGCGGGAGGAGGGCACCGCGATCTTGTTCATCAGTCATGACTTGTCGCTGGTGGTGCGCCATGCCCACAAAGTCGTGGTGATGCGCAGCGGCAAAGCGATCGAAAGCGGCCCGACCGAACAGATCCTGCTAGGCCCCAAGGCCGATTACACCCGGCAATTACTCGAAGCACTGCCCACCCGAGGCAACCTTGAAAGCGCATCACTGGCCTCGCCGTTGGTCGACATGCGTAACGTCACCATCGAGCACCCGGGGCGCCAGGGTTTCCTGTGGCGCGGTAAAGCCAAACGCGCGGTGGATGGGGTCAGTCTGCAAATCGCTGCGGGTGAAACCCTGGCGCTGGTCGGCGGCAGTGGTTCGGGTAAAACCACCCTTGGCCGTTCGGTTGTCGGGCTGATCAATCCGATTGCTGGCGAGATCTTTTTCGATGGCGTCGACATCCTCAAAAGCGCCAACCGTGAGCATCGATTGCAATGTCAGATGATCTTTCAGGACCCGGTATCGTCCCTCGATCCGCGCGCCAGAATTTCTGAAATTCTCGCTGAACCGTTGCGCCATGTACCGGGCCTTAGTCGCGAGCAGCGTGCCGAGCGCGTGCGCACCATTCTGCACGATGTCGGTCTGGACCCGCTCTTCGCCGACCGCTTCCCCCATCAGCTCTCGGGTGGTCAGCGGCAACGCGTGGCGATTGGTCGGGCGCTGATTCGTCACCCCAAACTGGTCATCGCCGACGAACCGATTTCCGCTCTCGACATGACCATTCAAAAGCAAATCCTGGCGTTGTTCGAGCGGCTGCAAAAGCAGTACGGCTTCGCTTGTCTGTTCATCTCGCATGACCTTGCGGCGGTGGAACGAATTGCCCATCGCGTGGCTGTCATGCAGCAAGGTCGACTGGTTGAAATTGGCACCACCGCACAAGTGTTCGATAACCCGCAACACGCTTTCACTCATCGATTACTGGCTGCCGCCAATCCGTTGGTGCGACTGGCCGATGGGAGCTATCAATTGCGCAGCAGTGCTGCTGTGTGAAGGACTTTAAGGCCGTCGTACCTGTGGCGGCGAACCTGTTTCATCTTTATCAAGGACTCGCTTATGAATCGTTTTTTAGTAAACGCTGTGACGCTGAGCATGATGACCCTGATCGGTTGCGGTATCGCCCAGGCGCAAACCTTGCGTCTGGCGATGAACTCCGATATTCGCAGCCTGGACCCCGGGGTCAATCGTGACGACCGGTCCGATGCGGTCGTGCTGCATATGACCGAAGGGTTGGTGGCCTATGGGGAAAAGGGCGAAGTCAAACCGTTACTGGCACAGAAGATCGATGTCTCTGCTGATGGTCTGACGTACACCTTCACCTTGCGCCAAGGCGTGAAGTTCCATAACGGCGAGCCGTTGACCGCCGCCGACGTGCTATGGAGCTGGAACCGCGACATGGACCCCAAGACTCAGTGGCGTTGCTTGCCGGAGTTCGATGGCAGCGGCTTGACCAAGGTGACCAAGGTAACGGCACCGGATGAGCATACCGTGGTGATGGAACTGGAAAAGCCCAGTGGTATGTTCCTCGCCACGCTGGCGCGTACCGATTGCGGCGGCACCGCGGTACTGAACAAAGCCTCGGTCAACGCTCAAGGTGAGTTTCTGGCGCCGATAGGCACTGGCCCTTTTCAGTTAAGCGAGTGGAAGCGTGGGCAGTACGTCACGCTGACCAAATTCCCTGAATATCAGTCCTTACCCGGTCCACGCGACGGCTATACCGGAGGCAAGAGCGCGCTGACCCATGACGTACGGTTTGTGATTATTCCCGATCAGGCGACGGTCAAGGCGGCGCTCTTTTCGGGCGACCTGGACATGGCTGAAGTCACCGAAACCGACCTGCCCGAAATCAAGACCCACGCAACGCTCAAGGTCTCAACAGACCCCAGCGCGACCATGAATGTGCTGATGTTCCAAACCCGGGATCCGTTGCTCAAGGACAAGCGTATTCGTCAGGCCATTGCCGCCGCCATCGATGTCAAACAACTGGTAGCGACGACGAGCAATGGCTTCGGTGTGCCCAATAACTCAATCATCAGCGTCGCCTCCAACTACTACGGCCCAAGCGAGCAACGCGGCTTCACCTACGACCCACAGAAGGCTGCGCAACTGCTCCAGGAGGCAGGCTATCGCGGCCAACCGCTGACGATCGTCGCCAACAAGCGCTCGATGGTTCCCAGTTATGACCTGGCAATTATTGCCCAGGCGATGCTTCAAGCGGTCGGCATCAACGCGCAGGTTGAAGTGATGGAGTGGGGGACTCAGCTTGAGCGTTACCAGGCTGGGCGTTATCAAGCGATGTCCTTCACCTATTCGGCACGCTTCGACCCGGCGCTGAGTTTTGAGCAGGTGACGGGTAACAAGGACAAAGAGTCGCGCAAGGTCTGGGAGGATCCTGTGGCGATTGAGTTGCTGACCCAGGCACTGAAGGAAGGTGACGTCGCCAAGCGTCAGTCAATCTTCGATCAACTGCATGAGCGCTTCATCGATCAAGTGCCGATGATCGTCATGTACAACGGCCTGGACATCGTCGCGCTGAATCAGAACGTAGAGGGCTACGACGCCTGGATCGGGCAGAAGCCGCGCCTGTGGGGTGTCAGCATCAAGCCTTGAAACTCATTGTTCCAGCGGGGTTTGACGGATGTGCGCCGCGATCAGTCGCTTGAGTTGTTCGCGGTCACCGTTACGCAGGAGGTCAAGGATCTGGAAGTGTTCGCGGCTCGACTGCTCGGCGCGTAGATGTGTGCGCCAGGTACCACCTGGAGACGATGGGGGACGGCTGCGAATTTCTTCAATGAACTCGATCATTACGCGGTTGGTGCACATGTCATAGATCCCGCGATGAAACTCGAGATTCGCGCTGTAGCACTCTTGCATCGTGCCTTCGTTTACCAGGCGGCTGAAGCGCTGCGCGATGACGTCCAGCGCCTGCAAACGCTCCTCGGTGACCTCCATCTGATCGACGGCGGCACATTCGAGTGCGATGCGAACTTCGCGGGTATCCGACACCTGGGTCAAGTCAGGCGTGTGGACGTAATAACCCCGATTGGGGATGTGTTCGACCATATTTTTGAGGACCAACTGGTCTAGCGCACGACGGATGTCCAGTCGAGTACAGCCATAGCGGTGTTCGAGATCGATCTGCTTGAGCCAGCTGCCGGTCGGAAGAATACCAGCATTGATGTCGTTTGAAATCAGCAGCACCAAATGGCTGCGATCAGTCGTTTTTTTGTTCAAAGGTAACTTCCACAAAACTTAGAAGTGGGCGTGTGAGTCGTCGACCGTGCATGACCCTGACCCGCTGTAGTTTTCAATAATGGCACAATTATCAACGAGGTTTCACAATGTTGAGCAACCCTCAAGACACCCCGGAAGCGCGGCATCGTCAGATGTACTACCGAGGTAGCACGACCATTTTTTCGTGCCGTAAGGATCCGCGTTTTGTCTATTGTCTTTATGTTCCGCAAACCTTCGATCAAGCCCCTGAGGGCCACCGTCTGCTGGTCGCGGTCCATGGTACCGGGCGCACGATGGTCGAGTATCGGGACGCGTTTGCCGAGTTCGGGCGTTTCAACCGCTACATCATTCTCGCGCCGCTGTTTCCGGTAGGTCCACTGGGCGATGGCAACCCGCATGGTTTCAAATACCTTAAGGAAGGGGACATTCGTTATGACGAAGTCCTGCTGGCAATGGTTGATGAAGTATCCGAGGCGCTCAGCACGTCGTTCGAGAAGTTTTCATTGTTTGGTTATTCGGGCGGTGGGCACTTTGCAAACCGATTTTACTACCTGCACCCCGAACGTCTACGCTCCGTTTCTATCGGTGCACCGGGGTCGGTGACCTTGATCGATGAGGGGCGCGATTGGTGGGTGGGTACCGGAGGGATTGAGGCAATTTTTGGCAAGCGCCTGAATCTCGATGCGCTGCGTGAAGTGGATGTTCAACTGCTGGTGGGTGCCGCAGACCTGGAAACCTGGGAGATTCACTACGCACCCGGCTCGGTGCAATACATGGACGGTATCAACGACGCCGGGCGTACGAGGGTTGAGCGCAACGCAACTCTGGCACGTAACCTTGAGGCCTATGACATACGTGTTCAGCAAGACATTGTTCCCAACACTGCCCACGCCGGAATATCGGTTGTGCCCTACGTCCAAGACTTTCTATTGCAACTGGGCGATTGAATCAAAACGCTGTCGAGGCCACATAAATTTATGAGCGCTAATTACCAGAAAACCTTTTATGAAACCACGGCCGACATCACCACCTATCCCGCCCAATCGGGTCGTGTAGATACTAAAGTGTGCATCCTCGGTGGTGGCCTGGCAGGCCTGTCTACCGCACTCGGGTTGGCGGAGCGTGGTCTCAATGACGTCGTTGTTCTGGAATCTCATAGCATCGGTCATGGTGCCTCGGGTCGTAATGGCGGCTTCGTCTTCGGAGGCTACAGCCTGGGAAACGCTGACCTTCTCGCCGCCCTTGGCGTTCAAGAGGCGCAACACCTTTACCGGCTAACGCTTGATGCCGTTGAGTTAATCCGTAATCGTGTCAAACAATACGATATCGATTGTGACTTGGTTGACAAGGGTGTGATTCTCGCTAATTGGTTCAACGACCCGTCAAGACTTGAAACACCGCGAAAACTCATGAGTGACGTCTATGGGGTTGATTGGGAATACATGCCGCCAGGCCAGTTGAAAGAGCTACTCAAGACTGAGCGCTATTTCGGCGGCCTGCTGGAGCGTAACGCTTTCCACTTCCATCCTCTCAAGTACGTGTACGGCATTGCTCGTACGGTGGCTGAATTCGGTGTGCGTATCCATGAGCAATCATCCGCCCTGAACATCGAGAAGTGTGGAAAGAAATATGTTGTGCAAACCGTAGGCGGGGAAGTGCATGCCGAGCATGTCATCTTTTCCTGTGGCGGATACGCGCGCGGCGTCTATCGCCCGGTCGAACGTGCTGTATTGCCAATTGCCACCTATGTCGTTGCAACCGAACCTCTCGGGGCTCGCTTGAAAGAAGCTATTGATTGTGAATCAGCAATCTACGACACGCGGTTCGCTTTTGATTACTACCGGCCGCTTCGCGACAGCAGGATTCTATGGGGAGGGCGGATTTCGGTGCTCAATCGGAGCCCGGAAGCGATCGCCAGTCTGCTCAAAACAGATCTTTTAACGGTATATCCCCAGCTGGAAGGTGTAGAAATCCAATATTCCTGGGGCGGGTTGATGAGTTATGGCCGGCATCAAATGGCCCAGATTGGTCAAGATGATGCGGGCGTCTGGCACGCCGTTGGTTTTGGTGGTCATGGCATGGCACCCACGACGGTGGCGGGCGAGGTTCTGGCTGACGCTATCGCTAAGTCCATTCCGATTCCCGACGGTTTCCGCAAGTTCGGGTTGACCCGTACTTTTGGTCTGGCCGGTCTAGTCGCCGCGCAAATGACCTATACCGCATGCCAAGCGCGAGATGCTTTCGACGCTCTGCGCCTTAACAAGTAACGGCAACGATAGTAACGCTATCGGCGATACGGCCTGTTTTGACGAAACAAAGCAGGTCAAAAATTAGTTCGGACAGCTAGAGATTGGCAGCTCTTGGCAGAAGTTCCGCTCTGACACATCATTTAACTTATGGGCGATGTTGAATGTCCATGAGTCGTCCAAAGCCTCTAGCACCGTGGGCTCAACGGTCAAATACAGGTGCATTTGTTCACAGATTTATGTTCATGAGGAGCCCTCAACTATCTATAGAAGGCTTTTTCCTGGAATTAGTACCGCGCCTGCCTGGCGCAGACTGAGAAGTTACTGGGACTGAGGGCACGCCTCAATCAGAAAATAGCTCGAACATCAGCTGGCGAAGCCAACGATTGGCTGGGTCCTTGTTATAGCGTGCATGCCAGAACAAATTTATTTCGATGTTAGGCAGTACCACCGGCGTCGGTAGAACCGCGAGCCCAAAGGGTTGTTCGCAACTGCTGGCGAATCGTTCAGGCACTGTTGCCATTAAGTCGGTGCGTTGAAGGATGTGGCCTACTGCGACGAAATGAGGAACCTCCAGGCGTATGTTTCGCTCGATGCCGGCCCGCGCCAGAAAGGTATCGACTTCGCCATGCCCCGTGTTCGCCGCTACAACGCGAACGTGGTCATAACTGCAAAAACGCTCAAGCGTTAACGGCTCCCTGGTAGCCGGGTGGTCCTTGCGGCACATGCAGACATAGCGATGGTGAAACAGGCGTTGCTGAAAAAATCCAGCTTGCAGGTGCGGCAGTAGTCCAACGGCGAGATCAATCGCACCGTTCTGCAACCCTTCAGCCAAGGTATTGGAGGTGTTGCGCAGTGTACTGATCGAGCAACCCGGAGCGCGTTCAGCCAGAGCGTCCATCAGCCGCGGCATGAAGTAGATTTCACCAATGTCGGTCATCGCCATCGTAAACCTGCGATTGCAGGCGAGCGGGTCAAATTTGTCCTGCCGGCTCAGTGCATCACGTAAGGTCTGAATGGCCAGCGCAACTGGCTCAGCCAACTGCCGGGCATAGGGCGTGGGCTCCATTCCTTGATAAGTGCGAACGAAAAGCTCGTCGTTCAAAGCGACACGCAATCGCTTTAACGCGTTGCTAACAGCGGGCTGGGTCAACTCAAGGCTATCCGCCGCCGTTGATACCCTGCGGTCAATGAGCAGTTGGTTAAACACCAGAAGTAGATTGAGATCCAGTTCACGTAATTCCATAACGCCTCGTGCAGATTGCGCGCTCATAAGGGCTATAAATCTTTGCCCACCGTTGGGTCTGCACCGCTCTGAATTCGCCGCTGCAAGAGCCAAAGCCTAACAAGTGCCAGACCGCCGCGTCCATCGTGAGATCGATGGGACTTTTGCTCCCCTTAGATCTTTATTCACGCTCGAAATAATGCCTATTCACCTGGCTGCATTTATCACGGTCGATCGTTTGCCCATGATCAAATCCATGTCCAGTGCTGAACGCTCTGCGTAACACCATTGGGCACCGCGCAATTTCCGGAGGCATCAGATCCTCCGGCTCTATAACAATGACAAGAAGAGCGATGCCATGCGTACGATTGATGTATCAGCCCTGATTGACGGGGCACGTTTCAATACCTTCCATGCGCGCGTGCTGTTCTGGTGCGCGCTCATCATCATTTTCGACGGCTATGACCTGGTCATCTATGGGGTCGTGTTGCCTTCACTGATGTCCGAGTGGGGCCTCAGTTCGTTACAGGCGGGTGCGTTAGGTAGCTGTGCGCTGGTGGGCATGATGTTGGGTGCTCTGTTTTTCGGTTCACTGTCGGATCGTATAGGCCGACGAAAAACCATCATGATGTGTGTCGCCATCTTCAGCGCAGTCACAGCGATCAACGGGCTGGCACGGAGCCCCGAGGCTTTCGCTTTATGCCGATTCATCGCCGGTCTTGGGATCGGGGGTGTAATGCCCAACGTTGTCGCGTTGATGAACGAGTACGCGCCAAAGAAATCCCGTAGCACTTTGGTCGCGATCATGTTCAGTGGCTACTCGTTAGGGGGAATGCTATCGGCGAGCCTGGGCATGGTGCTGATCCCACAGTGGGGATGGCAAGCCGTGTTCTATGTAGCGCTGATTCCGCTGTTGGCCTTGCCATTTCTGATACGACAATTGCCAGAGTCGATGGATTTCCTGCTGCGCACCGGGCAGACCGTAAAGGCCCAAAACCTGTTGGCACAAGCTGCGCCGTCTTATGAACCAAGCGCAAACGACCAGTTGAACCAGATGGTTGCCAAAGGCACGACTGTGTCGATTGCGCAGCTGTTCCAGGACGGGCGCAAGTTGAACACTTTCATTCTGTGGTTGGCGTTTTTCTGTTGTTTGCTCATGGTTTATGCATTGAGCTCCTGGCTGCCAAAACTCATGAGTGCTGCAGGCTATGGATTGAACTCAAGCCTGGCGTTTCTGCTGGCGCTAAACGTCGGCGCGATTATTGGCGCGGTAGGCGGTGGATGGCTGGGGGACCGAATTGGTATCGCAAAGGTCTTGTTCGCGTTTTTCAGTTGTGGAGCATTAGCCCTGAGCCTCTTAGCGCTCAAGGCGCCGTTACCGATACTTTATTTGCTCATCGCCATCGCAGGGGCTTGCACCATTGGCACGCAGATCCTGGCCAACGCCTGCACGGTGCAGTATTACCCTGCGCACATACGGTCTACAGGGCTTGGTTGGGCGATGGGCGTCGGTCGCACCGGAGCCATCATCGGTCCTTTGTTAGGAGGTGCACTGCACGCTTCTTCATTGCCGCTGCAGGCGAGCTTTCTCATCTTCGCAGTACCAGGTCTGATAGGGGCCATCGCTATTCTGGTGTTTCTGATTCAGAACTCTCCAGGCCGTCAGGCCGCTCCATCCAAGCAACCCGTGTCGCAGTAACGATTGCAGAAAAAGGCGAGCTCAAGGAAGAGCTCGTCTGGCCAATGACTGCTCGTCTTGAAAAGTAATATTCACACTCGTGATGGAATGTATGGTGGTTACGGTATTTATCAATAGCGCTCAGATGGCGATGATTTGGTTACTCCAATAACAATCAGCCTCATGGGTAACTTGCTATGCGTACTTCTCAATCCAAATTGCACATCGGTATTGTTGGCGGCGGTATTGCCGGCGTGGCTCTGGCCCTGGACCTGTGCCGTCATTCCCATCTGAGCGTGCGGTTGTTCGAAGCGGCTCCTGCCTTTGGCGAGGTCGGAGCGGGTGTCTCCTTCGGCGCCAATGCCGTTCGTGCCATCGCGGGTCTGGGTATTGCCGAACCCTACCGCAAGATCGCCGACCAAACGCAGGATCCCTGGCAGGACATCTGGTTCGAATGGCGTCGTGGTGAAGATGCCGGCTATCTGGGCGCAAGCCTGGCCGAAGGGGTAGGGCAGTCTTCGGTACACCGTGCTGACTTCCTCGATGCTCTGGCCAGTCAGTTGCCCGAAGGGATCGCCCAGTTCGGCAAGCGCGCTGTCAGTGTGGAGCAGGATGCCGAACAGGCTCGCGTAGTATTCACCGACGGCACTGAGCATCGCTGCGACCTGTTGATCGCCGCGGACGGTATCAAGTCTTCAATTCGTGATCATGTTCTCAACGGTCTTGGCGAACCCCTTGTAGCACCGCGTTTCAGTGGTACTTGCGCCTACCGTGGGATGATCGACAGCCAACAGCTGCGCGCCGCCTACCGGGATCGGGGTGTCGATGAGCACTTGGTCGACGTTCCGCAGATGTATCTGGGGCTCGACGCACATATCCTCACATTCCCCGTTAAACAAGGCCGGCTGATCAACGTTGTGGCCTTTATTTCCGATCGCAGTCGCCCTGATCCAACCTGGCCAAGCAATTCTCCATGGGTGCGCAATGCCAGCCAGGAAGAAATGCTCTCCGCCTTCAATCATTGGGGAGACGCTGCACGGGTGCTGCTCGAATGCATTCCGGCACCCACCCTTTGGGCTCTGCATGAACTCGATGAGTTGCCAGGCTACGTGCACGGTCGCGTAGGGCTGATCGGCGATGCTGCGCATGCAATGTTGCCGCACCAGGGCGCTGGCGCAGGTCAGGGGTTGGAAGACGCTTGGCTTCTGGCGCGATTGCTGGCCGATCCGCAGGTTCTGGACAGCCAGCCACAAGCGGTGCTCGCGGCTTACGACGCAATCCGTCGTCCCCGTGCCTGCCGTGTGCAGCGCACATCCTGGGAAGCCGGGGAGCTTTATGAACTGCGTGATCCAGCTGTGGCCGATGACGAACAGTTGCTGAGCAAAACCCTCGCCGAGCGTTTCGACTGGCTGTGGAATCACGATATGCAGTCCGACCTTCAAGAGGCTCACGCCCAGTTGGGTTGGCGAGCGCTCGCCTGACGAATTGAACCGACATGTACGGAGGGAGCCTCCCGCAGCTCTCTTCGTTTGTGAGTACCATTAAGATCTGGTGAATCAAGAACGCGAACTGCCGGCGCGCTGGAGCCCCCAGAACGTCGGCAGACTTTGAGCCAGCAGTGACTTACGCTTTGCTGGATGCTTTTGTCGCCATGGCGCCGTCACCCAGCAACGCGACGACCAGTGCTGTCGCCGCCAGGTAGACAGGATATTCCCAGCCACCATTTGCGTTGGTGAAGCTCCAGCCATTGCCGAAGTGGACAGTCGCGACAATGAACAGTTGAACCACCGCCAGAGCGGCCACCCAGCGCGAGTAGACACCCAGTACCAGCATCAAACCGCCGACGACTTCAAAGGCCATGACTGGGTAAGCCAGAAAGCCCGGAAAGCCGATGGATTCAAAAAAGCCTGCTGTGCCTGCCGGGGTGAACACAAGCACTTTGGTCAGTCCGTGAGCGATGAACATGATGCCGAGGGCGAGGCGCATAACCAGTGCGGCATACGGAGCGGTGCGTGAGTCGATCATGGTGCGGTTCCTTTGTTTACTTGGAGAGTGACAGCGTGTGGGTCAGCCATTGCGAGAAGTCCGCCAGTTCTTCAGCGACAATCTCGTGGGCCATGTCGTAGAAATGTGTTTCGTGGGCGACACCGATTCGATTCAGCCAGGCGTCCGATTCTTTCGCCCAAGCCACGGGCAGGACATTGTCCTGATGACCATGGGCGATGAAAGCGCTGACCGACTTGAGTCGCTCGGCGGAAGCGATCCGAGGATCAAGTTCGCGCAGCATTCGTCCGCTCAAAATTGCGAAACCGGCAACCAGCTCGGGCTCGGTGACCCCAAGGCTCGCGCTCATGATGCCGCCCTGGCTGAAGCCGGCGATCACAGTCGGCAACTTGGGCAGTGCTTCGATGAATCGCTGCAACAGGTGCCGACTGGACTCTGCTTGCTCTTGATTGAACGAAGGGCCGTTGCTGGTGAAGTTCACCTGATACCAGGCGAAGCCCTGTGGGCCAACTTGCAGCGGACCGCGCAGCAGAATCACTTCCAGTTCTTCGGGCAGCAATGCGGCCAATGATGCGAGATTCGCTTCGTTTGAACCGACACCATGCAGTAAAAGCAGGCGGCCCCTGGGGGACGAAGTGCTGCACCCTTTGCGGAAAAACAGGCCCGTTTGCGGCTCGCGGGCCGCTTCAGAAAATGTAATGTCACCCATGGTCTGTCATGCCTTAACTGAGTTGAATGGATTCAGATCCATCATTGTCGTTCGAGGTAAACAGGTAGCTGTCCATCGCCAGCACCCCGTAGCTCACGCCGCCTTCCAGGACACGCGTTTCATAGCGTTCGCCGGCCGCACCAAGGGCGATGAGCAACGGTAAAAAATGCTCGTCAGTCGGGGGGGCACGTTCTGCAGAAGGGGCGTGCTGCATATAGTCCAGTAGCAAATCGGTGTTGCCCGCCTGCAAGTTTTGGGCTGTCCAGGCAGCAAACTCTTTCACGTAGTCAGCCCCATGGCTGGCAGCCCCCCGAAACTCATACAAGTTATGGGTCAGGCTTCCGGAAGCGACGATCAGCACGTTCATCTCCCGCAAGGGCTTGAGGGATTTACCCAATTTCCAGGCTTGATAGGTGTCGAGGCCGGCAGGCATCGATACCTGAACGATGGGTATGTCGGCCTCAGGTGCCAGATACAGCAGAGGTACCCAGGCGCCGTGATCCAGACCTCGGCCGGCGTCAAGTCGGGACTTCCATCCCGCATTCTGCAGCAGCCCCACGATATGAGCGGCGAGGGCCGGAGCCCCCGGTCCGGGGTAGCGCAACTGATACAACGCCTCGGGAAAACCACCGAAATCGTGAATGGTGTCGGGGGCGTTGCTCGCCGTAACGCTGATTTCGCCGCGGGTCATCCAGTGCGGAGAAAGGATGACGATGGCATCAGGTCGCGGCAGTTCGCGACCGAGTTCGGCCAGTCGTTGACCCGCCAGACCAGGCTCGATGGCGAAAATCGGAGCACCATGAGACACAAACAACAGGGGGAAAGAAGTGTTCATGTGAATGCTCCTCACGGATTACTGGTAAAGCCAGGCTGGGGCGATCGAAGTGCCCAGGCCGGCGCCGTAGCCGAGGTAGATATTCAGACCTGCCAACGCCGAACCCATGTTTCCGGTACCCACTACTGCAATTTTCATGGCGACCTCATTTGTCTTGATGTGCGTTTCGATGGCTCAGTTTATAGATTGAGATATTGAGACAAATAAGGCCAAATGCGACTAACCGTTCCACTTGGCGAGACAATGATGGACAGAGCGCTGGAGATGCAGGTCTTCTGCACCGTGGTCGATAAAGGCAGTTTTGTCGGGGCGGCCGAGCCCCTGGGGATGTCGAAAGCGGCCATCTCACGTTACGTAAGCGGCCTTGAAGAACGACTGGGTGCGCGACTTCTGCACCGCACAACCCGACGGCTTTCGTTGACGGAGGAGGGGCGCCAGTTTTACCACCAGGCGCGTGAAGTCCTGGCGCTCATGGATCAGGCCGAGGAGGCCGTATCGTCCAACGCACCGGAACCCAGTGGCGTTTTGAGGGTGAATGCACCGGTCAGTTTCGGTGTGCTGCACTTGGCGCCGCTATGGGGCGACTTCATGAAGGCCTACCCCAACGTCGAGCTGGACATCAGCTTGAACGACCGACTGGTGGATCTTGTGGAGGAGGGCTTCGACGCCGCTGTTCGTATTGCCCGTATGGAAAGCTCTTCCTTGATAGGGCGCCGACTGGCGGGCACGCGAATGTGTCTGTGCGCTTCACCCGGCTATCTGGCGAGTCACCCTCAGGTGCGCACTTTGTCTGACCTGACAGAGCACGGCGTGATTGCCTATACTAACTTCGCCAGCGGCAACGAATGGCAGTTCCAGGGTCCTGACGGCAGCGAAAGTGTGCGCACCCGCCCGATTGTTCGCTGCAACAATGGCGATACCTGTCGCAGTATTGCCTTGGCGGGGGGCGGCATCGCGTTACAGCCCAGCTTCATGGTGGCCGAGGATTTGCGGACGGGGGATCTGGTTGAAATCCTGCCCGAGTACCAGTCGGTCGAATTGGGCATCTACGTGGTCTATCCCACCCGCAAGCACTTAGCAACCAAGGTCCGGGTGCTGATCAATTTTCTGGCTGAGCGATTTGCCCACCCGCAATGGGAGCAGTAGCAGGCCTTTGCGGACCCCAGGCATGTCGTGGTTGTGAGTCGATAAGCAACCGCCAGCGAAGGCAGGACTTGCCTGGCTATCGCTGGCAGCAATCGCTCACACGAACTGCAGAACGTCGTTAACGGCTTTACGAGGCTTTTTTGGCCAGTTGGCCGAGCCAGGATAGCCAACGGTGATCAACATCACTGGAATCTCAGTCTCGGAGAGACCAAACGCCTGAGCCACTGCCAACGGGTCGAATCCGATCATGGGCGTCGATACCAATCCTTGACCCTTCGCGGCGAGCATCAGGGTCATGGCGGCCAGCGAGCCTGAGCGGATCGCTTCGTCGCGTTGTAACTGCGGGTTGTCCTGGTACATGCCTTGAGCCGCGCCAACCCACATGTCGTAGATCGCCTGATCAATGATTCCTGCATCCAGCGTCGGCTTCAGGGCTGATGGCAGGGTTTCATGAGGATTGAGGGTGCCACAGACAATAAATATCACGGCTGAATCCATGACCTTTTGTTGACCGAAGGCCAATGGCAGTAATCGCGCCTTTGCTTCGGTGCTGCGTACCGCGAGGAACTTCCAGTTTTGAAGATTAAAGGCGGAGGGGGCGTGCGTTGCCAAATCGATCAGCTCGGCAATTTGTTGATCCGGCAACTGACGTTCAGTGTCGTAGCTGTTGGCGGAAATTCGGGACTTAATAACTTCAGCAATACCGGACATAGGGATCTCTGTGCAGGGAAGGGGATGTGCGCAGTCCCGGTTGTTGCCGTCGAGCCTGCGCCTTCATTGAACTCAGCGGCTGAAACCGTCGAAAGGGGTCATGTATACCGCCCCGAACGGATCAAGGCGTTTGCGGATTTCTGCATCCGGTGTGCCGTAGACCACCAAGCTAGTAACGGTGCACAGCTCGAGAAAACGCTTGCCGAATGGTGCGAAGGTGGTGTCTACGTGACTGACTACAGCCTCGGCGTTATAGCGTTCAAGGATGTGAACGGTGCTGTTGTCGTCGTTGACGCTGTATTCGTAAACCAGTGTGCCAGGCTCGTTGCGGGTAGCTGCCACGATGGTCGCGATCAGCGCCTTGAACTCCGGAAACTCTTCGGGCTTTACCGCGAGGGAGAACAGGCAAGAGATATGTGGGTGCATGAGTAGCCCTTGCGTCAGAGGCTTCATAGAAAGCCTGTTGAGGATGCATCGCTGGCCAAGCCGATGCATTCGGTGCCGATGGCGGTCAGGGTTTCTCGGGCGCGTCCCCGAACAGTTTGCCGGCACCAGCCCAATCCGAAGCCGCAACGTCCTCGAAAATGACGTAGATGTAATTGGCATCTGTACCTGTGTGTTTAACGATGCTTTCGGTGATGTCTGCGGCAACAGCGGCTTTTTGTGCGTGTTCTTTACCTTCGAACCAGCTCACACGTACGACGGGCATGATGGTGTCCTTTTGGGTATTGATGATCGGGAGATAGGTGCGCGACGTACGATCACGATCTGCACCGTTGCATTGCTGGAGCCCATCTTACTGTTGAGTATGCTGGCGATAAACGACCTAAAACTATAATCTGGGTAGATTAAAACTCTACAATTATCGAGCTGGCATGGTACCTATCGATTCGTTTCAAGGCGTCATTACATTCGTCGTGGCGGCGCGCTCGACCAGCTTCACCCAGGCTGCCGAACGCCTCGGAGTGTCAAAATCCGCCGTCGGCAAAGCCATTGCGCGCCTGGAAGAACGCTTGGGCACACAGTTGTTTCATCGTACGACTCGTCGCATTTCCCTGACCGCGGATGGTGAGGCCTATTTCGTGGCGTGCTCTACCGCCCTTGAAGAAATTGGTGCCGCAGAGAGCGGGTTGGGTCCCGGTGGTGGTGAGCCCTCCGGACGCCTGCGAGTCGACATTCCTGTGGCATTCGGGCGTCGGGTCGTGGCTCCATTGCTGTTTGAGGTCGCCAAAAAGTACCCGGCTTTGCAACTAAACCTGACGTTCTCCGACCACCTGGTTGATCCCTTCGAGGAGGGCATCGATTTACTGGTCCGCTTTGGAGAACTGCAAGACACCAGCGGTCTGGTGGCGCGGCGGCTGACACGACAACGCTGGGCCATTTGTGCCGCCCCCGACTATTTGACGCGCTTTGGCATTCCGCAGACCCTGGAAGACCTGAGCCAACACCGTTGCATTGTCGGACATCGACGCGGCCAGCCGCTATCCTGGCGGGTGATGCAGGCGGGGCAGACCGTACGATATGCGCCACCGTCGCCCCATCAGATTGGCGACGGGGAAGCCATGATTCTCGCGGCAGTCGCCGGCACCGGTTTGTGCCAGATGCCACGCAGCCTGTTCCAGGACGATATCGAAGCAGGCAGGCTGGTGGAGGTTCTGCAAGTGTATGAACCGGAAGCTGTCGATGTGCATGCCGTGTGGCCAAAGGTGTCCCATCTGCGGCCGAAAGTCAGGTATGTGGTCGATGAGCTGGTCAAGCTATGTGAGCATTGGCAGTGATTCAGGCTGACGCCGGGTCAATTCCAATTGATTGCTCTAAAGAGCCTTACACATCATTTAACTTGTGCGCGATGACCGATGCTCATAAGCGGCTGTAACCCTGGATTTTGAGACCGGTTAACCAGAAACAGGGTTAGAGTGTTCATCAATGTCTGTTCATAAGGGCCCTCCACTCGATTCGCGTAGTCGCGCCAAGCGGTTCCAGCGAACGAACAGGGTAAAAAAACCGTATATCAATCGTTATGTGAAGAATGAATCGTCCGCTGTTTGTTTCTCTAGATGGGCCCAAGGGAGCCGGCAAAACCACACTGTTGGAGGCCGTTACGAAAGTACTGAGGGCAGACAACAAAAAGGTGATCCGACTTTGCGAGAAAAAAAGCGATCCCTACAGGGGTGAAACAATGGCCCTCGTTAACAAACTCGTCAGAAATCCCACCCGGGATTTGGAGGTGGAGGTTTGTGAGCGCTTTGCTGATAGCCGTACCTGGATTTCCCAGCACGTGCTGGCTAAACAGCCACCAGGCAGCATCATCTTGATCGATCGCTGGTACCCGTCTGATGCCGCGTTTCGCCGGATAGTCCCGTTTGCAGAAATTCTACAGTTGAACATTGATCGAAACGTGCGAGTGCCAGACCTGCATGTCGGGGTTGTCACCGCCCCTGATATTTCATGGGCGAGGGCAGCGGCACGACGGCGTGGGCTGAGCAGTACTGTGATCCATAAGCTGGAAGAACATGTCGCTTGTACCAAGTCGTTCGAGCGAGCGATTGCAGATAACGGCTGGGTTTTATGCCGTAATGAAGGAACGATCGAAGACGCAACGATGCAGGTGATTTCTGAGATCTATAGAGTCCTTCGATGCGCCGCAGGCGAAGTTCGCTGAGAGGCCCTTGGAAGAAGTTCCACCCAGACACATCGTTTAACATAATATACATTACACGTAACAATATGTTTCGAGATTAGCCCGGTTGCTGTCGCGATCAGCAATTCACCGGACATAAATTTTTGAATCGCCGGAATCCTTTAGAAATCATAAACCTGCGGATCTACCCTCAACCTACATCTAGAAATTGCAAATGACCCCCCACGCATAAAATATGGGCCGCTCCTGGTGCTCCTGGTGCTCCTGTGGCTACGATCGCGACGCTAGAGGGGTTTGAGCCTAGAGCGATACAGAAAAAATGCTCATTCACCGGAAAAAAAACGTAGTGGAAAAAGAATTTTGAATCGCCGGAATATTTGCCCTTCAATTGCCCTTGAAGCATGAAAAAGGATCACGTTGGGATGTGCGGAGGCGCCAGATGCGGTATTTAGGCAAGGTAATGTGCTCGTAAACCAAGATTTCGAAGCCCCATAACGCATTTTTTAATCACCGGAAAAAAGATAAAATCGCTCTAAATTATCGGAAATAAGCCTCGTCTTTTACCGATAAAAATTCGGATACGCCCGTAATACCTGGGTTGCGCAAGATTTTTAATTCGCCGGAAAAAAGTGAAAAAAATTATGAATCGCCGGAATTGGTCACCATACGCTGGCGTAAATGGTTCGAGAGCCGATAGTCGTCTGTTCCGCACTCAAGTTGGTGCGGTTCCGCGTAAAACTTAATAGATAAGTCGATAAGCGCCCTGGATTGGTCCGATGGTCAAGTCCCGTTTCGTCCGGGTCGGTGGCAAGCAGAAAAGCAGCGCGGATATCTACCAGGTCAATGTGGCTTGGCGTCCCTTC
Source organism: Pseudomonas sp. LB3P25 (assembly GCF_054897985.1). Classification (NCBI taxonomy): domain Bacteria; kingdom Pseudomonadati; phylum Pseudomonadota; class Gammaproteobacteria; order Pseudomonadales; family Pseudomonadaceae; genus Pseudomonas; species Pseudomonas sp. LB3P25. The sequence continues at coordinate 3,648,773 of NZ_CM142711.1, forward strand.
AGCCAGACCCACCGAAACGTAAGAGACATCTTCCGGGGTCTGCAACGACGGACAGCCGCTACAAGATGGCTCAAGGTTCAGTGGCGCAAGTGTTTGCCGTGTGTGGCAGCTTCTATCAGTACGCCATGGACGAAGGACTCACCGAGGCCAATCCGTTTCGCGCGGTCAAACAAAAAGCCGTTTATAAGCAACGCCATACCCAGGACGTGTCGGGCCGCGCCCTCTCCCACCTCCAATGGGATTATGTGATCGAAACCGCCGAAGAAATGGCGGAAGAAGATCCCGTCCATGAACGTACGCTGTTCATACTCGCGACGTTGTTTGCGATGTACCTGCGGGTTTCCGACCTGGTGGGACGCGACAACTGGGAGCCGACCATGGGGGATTTTCGTCGGGATACCCTGGGCAACTGGTGGTTCCATGTGGTCGGAAAAGGGAACAAGGCGGCCAAAATCAGCGTGCGCGATGACTATATGCACTCTTAATATGACCCGCTATCGCAGACACTTGGGACTAAGCGCCCTGCCCTCGCCGCATGAGACCTATCCCCTGCTGACCACATTGAACGGCCGGGTCGGCCTTTCAGGTCGACATTTACGCCTGTTGCTTCAGCACGTATTTGATCGGGCATTGGTGAAAATGACCGCAGAAGGCCGCAGTGAGGATGAGATCGATAACCTGCGCTCTGCGTCGCTGCATTGGTTGCGACACACGTCAGCGACCTTTGATGCGCCGTTTCGCGATATGAAGGATTTGCAGGCGGACCTTCGGCACAACAGTCTAAGCACCACGCAAAACACCTACTACAATTCGCTCGATGAGCAGCGTGCGCATTCGGTCAAGCACCTAAAGTTAAAATGATGCGCATGGTGGGAGCCTGGCCGTGGAAAAACACCTCATAAGCGACACCTGCGTTCGACAGCCATCGAAAGGTTTTTTTGACGCGCTTGCCTTATGGCCAGATTTGACCGCAGCTGCTGACCTCATCCACCGCAGATTGGACATCAGTTTTTATTACGATCTTGCCTCGCTACTGGGACTCAGTCCCAAAGCCCTGTTTGTCTTGCTTAGTATTCCAGCTGCGGTTCAACGCAGGTGGATAAAGGCTGGCCAGCTCACGGTTAGCAAAAGTGACTATGCATACCGTCAGGCTCTGGTACTACGGGATGCGCTTGCGCTGTTCGAAGGTGATAAGAAAGGGACCATGGTGTGGCTTACGCAGCCGAATCGCGCGCTGAACCGGCTTGCGCCAGGTAGCATGCTCAGTACGTTTGTAGGGATGGACACCGTTACGAAGCTGATCTGGAAAATCGAAAACGGTGTATCTCTTTAAGCGGACCCCACATCAATGTGCGATTGCCCGGGAATGCTTGGCGATTTGCATTCGAACTGGCCACTCGGTTACGTCGCGGCGAGCGACCGATTGCATCGAAGCAGGGCCATGGGGTGACCGCTCGCCATCAGATTTTCGCTCCGAAGGCAGCATCGCTTGAGCAATAGATGAAAGCTCTATCGAGTTTTTAACTCATCCAGCTCCTTCCGGACTCTGCGCAGAAGAGCCTCACCGTCGGTTTGGCTGGTATAGGCTAGCGTGAAAAGCGTCAAGGGATGGACGTGGAGCAGATCGGCTAGTTCTTCCACACGCGCCCAAGAGGGTGCTTTGGCTCCATTTTCCAGTCGGCTGATGTTCGACTGGGCCAGACCCAGCGCATCCTGCGGCATATTACGGGCCAGACGCACGGCCAGCAAAGCCCGACCAAAAGTATGCTTTTGCTTCATTTTTTCCCTTGGCAAATAGCAGCCATAGGGCCACAATGCCGCAAAACGAGCCATGCCCTATAGGGCATATTTTCAGGATTATTATATGTTTGAAACCTATCAGGAGTCGCGTATCCCCCCGCCTCCCTTTTTTGAAGGCAACACCGTTGAATGGGAGTTCGTGACGCTTTCGCTAAATCTGCCCTGGTTCTATGTGTCGTGGGGCTTTCGGTCCTCTGCTCAACCTAGCGAAGCGAGAGTCCAATTAAGATTAATTCCCTACATTTCCCTGCTGAGAAAACACCTTGAAGAGAGTGATCCTGAGTACTTCGTGCAGGACATCCAGTTGGTGTCCCCTCGATGGCTAAATCAATCAGAGCGCACGAAGATGCAGCCACTTGTGAAGTTGATCTCTTATGAAGAGCCGTATGGGACCGACTTGCCCAAGACCGAGTTTGCTTATGAGGTTGCAGGAGGCGCTCGCTATCCAGTGGGGCTCGATTGGGAAAAATTGGAATCTGTACAGATTCTTTTCGAACAACAGCAATTACAAACTTTTTAAATTGAACCTCACGATCCGCATCCGTGCCCCTAACGAACACCATAAGATGGATAGAGCGCTACATACCCATCATCCCGCTCGATCAATCTTCCAGTTCAGATACAGCAGCTATAGATAGTGGAATCTTTGATCGAAATTATTGAGACGTGGACTACAACGAATCTGCATAAGGAGTTCCCCATGAGCCCTGAACACGAAGAGATGCTTTGCAAACCAAATCTAAACCTGTTCCCAGACGCAACATTCGTGAACGGAAGATTCTTTTGGGGGTTCGAATGCCTAGACGGTTGGTATGACCTTCTGAACAATGCTCTTTCACTGGTTTCTGCTCGGTGTGAGATTGCCCCAGATTGCGAACCGGTTACCGTCCTGGAGGTGAAAGAAAAATTCGGTGGCTTGAGAATTTACTACCGCGGTGGCGACGATTATGTGTGCGGCGTCTTCAATTTGGCGGAAGTGATGTCGGTGAATATTTGCACTATCTGTGGCTCTCGTGTAGGCAATCGTCGCATGCACTATCACCACCCCAGATGCGATCTACATTATGGAGATTAAAAAATGAAACTGGCAATGGCAAACCAAGTGGGTTTGATAGACGACTTACGCAGCGATCTTTCAAATAACTCTGAATTGATAGATATAGAAACCATCCGTAGCTATGTTTCTTCGCCCAGGCTAATGGATATTTACGTGAGGCAGTTCCCTGTACAGGACCAGTTTTTTGTGGGGGATTCGTTTTTAGATCAACGAACGATGCTTGCCGACTCACCGCAACGTACGTATGGAGTTTCATTACTGAGCTGGTCGGTACTCCAAACCGACGTTGAGATTGTCGAGGATTATCATTACAGCGACAGCAGTATTGCCAAGGTTCAAATTTGGCCATTTGACCCCCGCTCCCTCACCGAACCTCAAACACTGCTTGCGGTTGCTCTCTCTTATACAAGCCTTGAGCTATACGCCGAGCCGAGGATTATTGGATCGCTTAACGATATTCTTGAGGAAATCGGTTTTTTTGTAGACCCCGAGCGCTACTGACTTTTTTGGTCATCCCACCGGAGAAAGGGAAACCCCTTCCCCTCCAACGCCCGGCCTGAGCGTCGGTCGTCTTTGGGTCAATTTCTTATGTGGATCGCTGCGACAAACGGAAGGTAGCGCGGCTTAAGCGGGAGGGAGCTGGTGCGCTGTAGCTGCCTGACGGTAGTGATCTCTGGCTCATGTGTATGACAGCAAAAGCCGAAAGCAAGTGCTTGTGAGCCGGCGCTGGTGCAGGTGCAGGTGCAGGTGCAGGATAAGACTACGATCTAGAACAAATTACGAGGCGCATGAGCCATGACCACAACCCTTAGTGTTAGCCAGGCTCGCCGTCGACTGCGCCGTGTGATCGCATTGGTCGTCCAAGGTCATACCTTTGTCTTAACTAAAAATGGCAAGGAAATGTGCCGGCTCGTAAGCGCCGAGGACAAGAGCAGAACACACTGAAAAATGAATACTGCAATCGCCCACATATCTCCGTTTCTCTCAACGGTGAAATGACCGACTACATTGACCGAGCTTTAGGGTCTCTCGGGCGTCAACGCCAAATCGTATTGGCGGTTCCGCAATACAGCGCCCTAAAATCATTGCTTGAAGACACGGAAATGCTAGCGTTGCCAAAGCCATGTCGAAACAAGGGGGTTTGCGCATCGATCCCGTTCCGTTAAGCCTCACTGCACTCGATCTATCAATGTCCTGGAGTGCCACGTTGGACAACGATCCTGGCGAACGCTGGCTACGGTCTCGTTTCAGTCATTACCTCAGTGAAAAAAATGTATCGATCAGCGAAATTAGCACTAACAAAGCAGCAGCCTAAAAAATCAGTCAACAATTAGGTTTACTACCCCATAATTATTGCGCTTAATGTAAAGCGGATCCAATTTAAACCAACTTTTTGTTAAATCAGGATTAGACATCACACAACATTAGACTCATCCAATATAACAAATGAACCATTACTTCTTCTTGTTCTTTGACGGGAAATTTCACGCGCCTTAATATCGGCCTCTTATACATTCCGGAAACACCAACAGGAACTTGCACGTGAAAGCACTCATAGAAGGGTTCATCAAGTTCCAGAAGGAAGTCTTCCCACAAAGAACCGACCTTTTCAAGTACCTCGCCACTACCCAAAATCCAGAAACGTTATTCATTACCTGCTCGGACAGTCGAGTTATTCCGGAAATGCTCACACAACAAGAGCCCGGCGAACTGTTTGTTGTTCGCAATGCTGGCAATATAGTGCCGTCGTATGGCCCCCAGCCGGGCGGCGTCACTGCTTCTGTCGAATATGCCGTCGCAGTACTAGAAGTTCATGACATCGTCATTTGTGGTCACTCAGATTGCGGGGCGATGACGGCCGTGTCGAGTGGCAAATCACTAAATCATTTACCAGCTGTAGCTGCCTGGATGAGCTATGCAGAATCCGCGAGGGTGATGAATGCCACCCGAACCCACGCCTCCGATAAAGATCGTGTTAGCTCAATGGTTCGAGAAAATGTGATTGCTCAACTTTCCAACCTCAAAACCCACCCTAGCGTTAGATTGGCTCTGGAGCAAAAAAAGCTGAATCTGCATGGTTGGGTCTATGACATAGAAACTGGATCGATAGACGCACTGGATGGCAGAACCAATACATTCGTTCCACTGGCGGAATTTCCGGAAACAAAGGCGTAGGGCTTCGCCCTCCGCACACGCAAATTTCTTCTCGACCTCAACGTGTCGCTACATCTGGAGCAATCATCATGGCCGAATCTGATATCCGTCCCCCTCTACCACCTTTTGATCGCGAATCTGCAATCCTCAAAGTGCGACTTGCTGAGGATGGCTGGAACACCCGTGATGCAGAAAAGGTTTCTCTGGCCTACACCCCCGATACCAAGTGGCGAAATCGAGTTGATTTCGCAGTTAACCGGGCTGAGGCCGCGGCGTTCTTGACTCGAAAATGGAACAAAGAGCTGGATTATCGGCTTATCAAAGAATTGTGGGCATTTACCGATAATCGTATTGCCGTGCGTTATGCCTACGAATGGCACGATGACTCAGGTAACTGGTATCGCTCGTATGGGAATGAGAACTGGGAATTCGCTGAAAACGGTCTGATGGCTCACCGTTTTGCCTGTGTTAATGACATGCCAATCAAAGAGTCTGAGCGAAAGTTTCATTGGCCGCTAGGCCGTCGCCCGGACGACCATCCAGGTCTTTCAGATTTGGGTCTGTGAAAAGCGCTGGCAGATTTACGCTCGAAAAATGGAGTCGTCTTAGAGACTATTGAGTTGCGTCATGCGGTGGACCCCAACCGATGCAGCGAAAGAGGAAGTGAAGATGGTCAAGATTCTGGTTCTCTATCATTCAATGTTCGGCCACATCGAAACGATGGCGCAGCATGTAGCGGAGGGTGCTCGAAGTGTTCCAGGTGTTGAGGTCACGGTGAAGCGCGTTCCTGAAGTCATGGATCCTGAGGCATTCAAAGCGGCACACGGCAAGACTGACCAGGCCGCTCTGGTAGCAAACCCCGCCGAGTTGGCTGGCTACGACGCCATCATCTTTGGCACGCCGACCCGTTTTGGCAACATGTCAGGGCAGATGCGGAACTTCCTCGATCAAACCGGTGGTTTGTGGGCTACCGGAGCACTAGTTGGCAAGGTCGCCAGTGTATTTACATCCACGGGTACCGGCGGTGGCCAAGAGATGACTATCACCTCTACATGGACGACGCTCGCTCATCACGGCATGGTCATTGTGCCAATCGGCTATTCCGATCCGGCACTATTCGACGTTTCACAACCGGGCGGCGGAACTCCCTATGGGGCATCCACCATTGCAGGCGCTGATGGCTCTCGCCAACCGGACCCGCGTGAATTAGGCATTGCTCATCACCAAGGGCAATACGTCGCAAAAATTGCTGAAAAACTCAAGGAATAGGTTTCCCCACCAGCTATCGAGGCACCCGCATGGTGATAACTTTTTGCTGAGACGATTGCCGGTCAGCGTCACGGAAATCCGAGCTTTTTTGACGTTCAAGAAAGGTCAGGCGGCGCTGTATGTTGGCCGCTCATGATGATCAATATGGTGGGTACCGGAGGTGCTTGTCATTCGGAGGCAGCATGAAACACTTCAGTGGTTTAACTATAACTATCGCACTTTCACTATTTAGCGCAGGCACCGCGCAAGCCGACGAGGTTCTCTCGCAAACCGGCGATACTACTGCGGGCGTGGCATTTGGAGTAGGAACCGGCGTATTGGTTGGCGGTGCAGCAGGCGGCCCCTTGGGTGCGTTAATAGGAGCAGGGATTGGATTGCTGGGAGGACGCGAAGTCCAGAAGGCAAGTGGTCTGGAGGAACGTGCATACACAGTTCGAAGTAGCACAGGTGAGGAGCGAGTAGTGCGCTCTCCGCGCGAAGAGTTTGCCATCGGCCAGCAGGTAAATGTCAAAGGCAGACGACTGCATGCAATTACTCCTTAAAATTACAGCTGTAGAAATAGAGCCCGCCACTCGCGGGCTTTTTTTTCTGCGATCCACGCATTTACGCTTTCGCCTCGTCGGCCAGGTCGAGACGTTGGCTCTACTTTCCCCACCTCAGTTCTAGCAGCTTCGCGAGCGTCTCTGGCAAATCGCCCAGCCAATCTCGGAACGGCCGGACCGTAATCGATTCAGGATCATGTTCATGAGATTGAGTAGCCCAGACCACATCGTACCGAGCGAGAAGTTCAATCATGTCGGTGCGCTGATAAGCGTTTTGTATAGCTGCCGCCGCAAGCTCGCGAAAGGCTTGTTCAACCGCGCCTGGCCATAAAACTGCACCGACAGTACTTGGACCCTTTCCGTACTGATGGATGCGGTGAGCAATCCCGGGGTTGAGTTTTGTAGCCTCGCCTTCTTGAAGTAACGCGATCCGCTGTCGACCGGCACGAATATCCAGTTCGCCCTTGAGTGCCACCACCAGTTTTGTTTCCTGACGATGCATCAACGGTAGGTTGTGAGCATGCAAGGGCAATACAAAGCGCATGGCCGTGCCCGCCCCTCCGATGCTTGCCTGAGCCACGTCAATCCAAACCGGATAGCCGTTGGGGATCAACATTAGCGTTTCTGAGTTTTCAACGTTCATGAACACTCCGACATGCATCTATAGGTAGCGCTTATGCGACGGATTGTATATCGGTCTTGGACGCTATCGAGCAAACGGCAGAAGATTGCTTCACACCCAAGCAACACCTACCTAGCTACACCAACCAAGCAAACCCGATAGGAGAAACACCGTGCAACAGTCCCACGCTTACAACGACACCAGCCTAGAGCTGACCGCCAAAATCCTGGACGCCAAAGCTCGCAAAAATCTGTCCTTCGAGGACATGGCAGAAGGCACCGGCCTGGGCCTGGCCTACGTCACCGCCGCCCTGCTCGGTCAGCACCCACTGCCTGAAGCCGCTGCCAAAGTGATCGGCGAAAAACTGGACCTGGACGCCGACTCGGTCTCCCGTCTGCAAATCATCCCACTGCGCGGCAGCCTGTCGGGTGTTCCAACGGATCCGACCATCTACCGCTTCTACGAAATGATCCAGATCTACGGCACCACCTTGAAAGCCCTGGTTCACGAGCAGTTCGGCGACGGCATCATCAGCGCGATCAACTTCAAGCTCGACATGAAGAAAGTCGAAGACCCGGAAGGCGGTCACCGTGCAGTGATCACTCTCGACGGCAAGTTCCTGCCACTGCGTCCTTTCTAAGGATGCAACCGGACCTGTAAATCGGCCCGCAGCCTTGCGGGCCTGCTTCAAAAAATTTCTTAACCCTTTTCGATCAATCACCACATTTGAATGGAGGATTCGTCATGAAAAAAATTCTGTTTCTCGCCCTGTCCCTGACGGCTTCGCTGTCAGCCTACGCGCAGGAAGCTGTGGTAGCACCTGAGGCCGTTCCATATGCGTATGGCATGCACCTGGATATCGCCAAAGTCATTCACATCACCCCGACGGCTGATGTCTGTGGCCCGACGCCAGTGCAAATGACTTACCGCGATACGCACGGTGAAACCCACATCCTGGAATACAGCGTGATCGGTAGCGGCTGCACCAACTAATTGTCACTCACTCCACACTCAATGAAAGGTAAACATCATGAAAGCGCTCATCGAAGGTTTTTTGAAGTTCCAAAAAGAAGCATTTCCGCAACGCACTGACCTGTTCAAACACTTGGCCACCACGCAACATCCAGGCACGTTGTTCATCACCTGCTCCGACAGCCGTGTTGTACCGGAACTGCTGACACAGCAAGAGCCTGGCGAACTGTTCGTGATCCGTAACGCTGGCAACATCGTGCCGTCCTACAGCCCGCATTCCGGTGGTGTGTCGGCCACGGTCGAATACGCCGTCGCCGTACTGGGCGTGACCGATATCGTGATCTGCGGCCATTCCGATTGCGGTGCCATGACCGCTGTCGCCAAGTGCAAGTGCATGGATCACCTGCCTGCGGTCGCCGGCTGGTTGCAACATGCCGAGTCGGCGAAAGTCATCAACGAATCGCGTCCTCACACCAGTGAAGCCGCCAAAGTCAGTTCCATGGTGCGTGAAAACGTCATCGCCCAACTGGCCAACATTCAGACTCATCCAAGCGTGCGCCTGGCTCAGGAAAAAGGTCTGGTGAATCTGCATGGCTGGGTCTACGACATCGGGACCGGTTCAATCGACGCCCTGGACACCGACAACAAAACCTTCAAGTCACTGGTCAAGCATCCGAACACCGTTGCCGTTCATGCCCGTCCAGCAAAAGCTGTTGCCTAAATCAGCCTCTAATTTTCAGGAGTACGCAACATGATTGAAGTCACTATGTACACCACCACGACCTGCCCCTACTGCCGTAATGCCAAGCGTTTGCTTGATGCCAAAGGGGTTGCGTACAAGGAAATCGATGTACGCTCAGTCGACGTGAAGAACGAAATGATCAACCGAAGCGGTCGCCGTACCGTCCCGCAGATCTTTTTCGGCAACTGGCACGTTGGCGGCTTCGATGACTTGGCTCAACTTGAAAGCGAAGGCGGCATCGACCAGGTACTCAACCCGCGCATGGCGGGATGAGCACCGATGACGCCAGCTCACAAATCCAGCACCAGGGGGGCGTCGCCCCCCTTGGCTTGCGCTGGTACCGCACAGCAAATCAGTACCTCCCCTTCGGCCGGCATCTCAGCCGGCAGGTTCAGATAATGCACTTGGCCACTGACCAATCGGGTCCGGCATGTACCGCACGATCCGCCCCGGCAACTGAAGTCCGGGTTCAGGCCACGGCTCTCGGCCAGTTCCAGTAAACTCCCGCCACCCGGCTCCCAACGAGCTTCCTTCGCCGACGCCGAAAACAGCACTTTGACCGGGCTGCTTGCCGCCGCTATCTGCTCGACCGCCGGGGTTAAATGATCCCGTTGGCGAACCAGGGTCGAAGGACCGAAAGTCTCCGCGTGAATACGATCATCGCCAATACGCAACTGACGCAGACCGTCGTACAGCGCCTGGGTAAAAGCACCAGGGCCACACAGGTAAAAGTCGTAATCGTCCAGGGGCAGCAATGCCTTGAGCAGTTCGACATCCACACGCCCCGCCACCTCAAAATCCTCACCAACGCGAGCATGAGTTTCCGGCTGACTGAGCAGACGCAGCGCACGAATTTTATCCTTGGCACGGGTCGCCAGTTCGTACAGCTCATCGCGAAACCCGAGTTCACTCAGGCTGCGCGCACTTTGGATGAACCAGGTTGGTCGAGTGCGACGGATACGTTCGCCTTCATAAATCACTTCACGCAGCATCGACAGCAGTGGGGTCACGCCCACGCCCGCGGCCAGCAAAACCAACGGTCGATATTCATCGGCTTGCACCGTGAAGCGCCCTTGAGGGGCACGGGCTTCAACCAGATCCCCAACCTGAACGCGGTCGTGCAGATGCGACGAGATGAGTCCATCACGCTTGACGCTGATGCGGAAAAAACTGTCCGACGGCGCACTCGACAGGCTGTAGGTTCTGACCAGAGGCGCCTGTCCTTCAGCAAGGCAAAAGCGCACCGGCAGATGTTGGCCAGCCTCGAACCGCGGTATGCCCGCGCCATCGGCCGGTTCAAAATAGAAGGAGCGAATGGAGCTGCTCTCGTCAACGATCCGCGTCACCCTCAGCGGTCGCCATTGATCGCGCAGGTTATCGGCTTGCAATCGGCCCTCAGCTTGCTCCCAACTGCCCGTCATCAGGCTGTTAGGCGAAAAACCTTCAAACCGCCAACGTAGGGCCAACACAGCCTGACGTCGGACCACCTGTTCCACGGTCAGCGTCCAGAGCCGCTCAGCCCCCTGAAAGGCGGCAATCTCCGGGCCCTCGAGAATGATCTCGGTACGCCCGCTGACTTGCAGCATGTCGCCTGTTTCAAAATCGATGAACACCAGCCCTGCGCGCGGGTTGAGCAGGAAATTACCCAAGGTGTTGAAGTGCAGGTTGCCGGCGAAATCGGGAATCGTCAGCACGTTGCCTTCGATCCTGACGAAACCTGAATTGCCACCCCGGTGAGAAACGTCCACCGAGCGCTGGGATGCATCGCCATCCAGGTCGACATAGCTGGCGAGGAAAAAGGTATCGGCCTTGCTGATGGCCGACTTCGCGGCTTCATCCAGTTCGCTGAGACATTCGGCCGCAACATTTGCAGAGGCGTGGCCAAGGCTGACCGGCTCAACGCCTCGCAACTGAATGTATTGCGGGCAGTTGCCGAAAGCGTGCACCACAGAAACGGCAAAACCGCCTGACGAGGCGGTGCTGATGTTGCCGTTCATGCGATTGCGCCTTCGGGTCTTCAGGTCTATGCCCAGCAGTCCCACCGCAGCGCCTTGCTTAAGGGCCGCCCTAACTGGATCACCCTCGGCGGGCAGGCGGTCGAGTTGCAGCATTCGCGGATCGGGTGAATGGATGAAGCCAGGGGGGCCTTCGATCAATGTGGCCCAAGGCATCCCTTGTTCATCGACCGCGCCCACCACCACGTAAGGCAACTGGTTGTAAAACAATCGATGCTGATCAGGCATGTAGTCACGTACGACCTTGCGTCCGAAGATCTCCATTTGATCCGCGACGCCGACGCTTTCCTGCAATTCACGCTCACCCGCATGCCAAGGGGATGCTCCTGGCGCGTCCGACTGATTCATGATCACCTCTACGCATTCATAAACAGGTGCCCTTCACCCGCCGCCCGGCGAGGAATGGTTGAATCCCCGGCAGCGGGGTCTAATACGCAGTTGCCGGTGATCATCAACTCTGCGCTTTGCAACCTCATGAAGCTCGAGACAGACCCTGCACGCACTCAAGCAACCTGGAATCGCCTAAGTGGGTAGCGACCCCGTTATGGAAGCCCATAAAGCTTTTTTCTGTCTTGATCAGTTTGACCAGATGGACGAATTTGCTCCCCTTTAGCGTAGGCCCGAACCACTGCTGGTCGCATACTGATTTTTTCTAGCCAAGCGGCGACGTTAGGATAACCATCGAGCGTCATTCCTTGCTTGTCATGTTGCAGCACCCAAGGATAGATCGCCATATCGGCAATGGAGTACTCGCCGGCGACGTAAGGTCGTTCGCTCAATTGCTGCTCCAGAACGCAATACAAACGTTCGGTCTCTTTACTAAACCGTGCCACGGCGAGCGGCACATGTTCAGAGGCGTAATTAAGGAAGAACACTGCCTGTCCCAATATCGGCCCCAGGTTCGCCGCTTGCCAGAACAGCCACTGCATAACTTCAGCCGCCCCTTTCGCATCGGCGGGGATGAATTGCCCGCGGCGCTGAGCCAGGTACAACAAAATCGCCCCTGACTCAAAGACCGATACACCAGTCTCTCTGTCGACTATCGCTGGAATGCGCTGATTGGGCGAAATTCGGGTGAACTCAGTGGAAAATTGCTCGCCATTGCTGATATTGACGGGATGCGCGACGTAGGGATGTTCCGATTCCTCAAGAAAAATGGCGACCTTCTGCCCGTTGGGGGTTGGCCAGTAACAGTAATCGACAGCATTGGAAAGATTGAACATTGGGTTACCTTTTTCGGCAGCAGAATGAAAACCTAGGCCACATACTCGTCAGTGCTCAGCACTTCGGCGTACCCGAACTTCAAGGCGGCCATGAACGCCGCATGCACCAGAGGCGCAGGAACTTTGACGTGGTTGAACTCCAGGTCGTGGGTCGTACAGGCATCGTGAATCACCGTCGTCTCAAACCCGAAGTCGTCAGACGCGCGGGTGACAGCATCAATGCACATGTGGCTCATGTTCCCGACCACAGTGACCCGTTCAATCTCGTTGTGTTCAAGCACATCAAACAGTTCGGTTTCGCGATACGGGTTCATGAAGTGTTTGACGATGACAAACTCGTCCGCGAGATTGCGCACCTTCTCGTGCAATTGCGCACCGTCGGAGCCAGGGACAAAAAACGGTGCATTGGGGGCTAAAGTCTCGTGGCGGATATGGATGACTAAGTCACCCCGTTCACGTGCCGCTCCAATCACACGAGCAGCATTGTCAGCGGCCGAGTCAGTAGCGTTGAGTTCCCATTTGCCGCCGGAAAAATAGTCGTTCTGAATATCAACGACGATGAGTGCTGTGTTGGTCATATGGTTACCTTGGTAAAAAGTCGATCGGAGTTGGTGGATCATTTCAGGGCACTTGCGGCGTTTCGTACCAATCACGGTCGGGGGTGGCGAAGCGCATCTTCTTGCGGATAAAAGCGGCATTTTCGACGCTGGTTATTTTTTCGAGCAGTACGAATGCAACTTCGGTGGCAGTGCCCGGCCCGCTTGAAGTGATGATCTGGTCATCGACAACCACGGGGCGATCGACAAAGCGTGCACCGGTCTCCAACAGTTGGTTTTTCCGCTTGCCACCCTCCTGGTGGTAGGTCGTGGCGTTCCTGTCACGCAGCACGCCGGCCACGCCCAGGCACACGGAAGACACGCAAACGCTGGCAACGGGTTTACCGGCTTCGACGAAATGCCGGATGGTCGCCAGAAAGGGTTCGCTCAAGGCTTCCTCGTAAAAACCAGACGGTTCAAAACCACCCGGCAGTGCCAAGGCATCGAAGCTGCTCACGTCCAGATCGCTCAATAAAAAACTCGGATTGAGCATGAGACCGAAGGTGGTCACGATCTTTCTGCGAAGGCCGGCGTTGACCAGTTCCACAGGGTGATCACCCAGCAGGTTGGCCCAGCCAAGCACATCGGTAAAAGCGGCCATTTCCAGGGGCTCTACGCCGTTGGCCAGTAACATAAGCACGCGTTTCATCGGTCATGAGCCTCTGCTGTACAGCATGGAAGAGTGTGTGTGCTTATGCTCCGCCTTAACCGCGATGTAGAGAACGACCACAAAATACAATCCACTATTTCGCTCACTGAAATGCCCGAACGGCGTTTGTATCCGTTTGTAGCTCAGGCGATTTCAGACATATTTCCATGCGCCGGTCGGGCAAGTCAGACACATACGGGACACAACATCCGGTTCAAATGGCCCTGTCGCTTCACTACTCCCACCCCGTACAGGAACACCCGATGAACAAGTTATTCGCAGGTCTGGCCCTTGCCGCAGCTATGGTCAGCGCCACCGCTGCGCTTGCTGCTCCAGTTAAACCTACCGTCGTGCTGGTGCACGGCGCCTTCGCCGACTCCAGCAGCTGGAACGGCGTGGTCAAGATTCTGGAAAAAGACGGCTACCCGGTGATCGCGGCTTCCAACCCGCTGCGCAGCCTCAAAGGCGATGCGCAATCGGTGGCTGATGTACTGAAAAGCATCAAAACCCCAGTGGTACTGGTTGGTCACTCCTACGGTGGCCCGGTGATCAGCGAAGCCGCCTACGGCAATGCCAACGTCAAGGCGCTGGTTTACGTCGCGGCTATCGCGCCTGAAGCCGGTGAATCCACCGCCGACCTGGCGGGTCGTTTCCCGGGTAATACCTTGGGGCAAACCCTGGCTCCACCGGTTGAATTGGCCGATGGTGGAAAGGATCTGTTCATCCAGCAGGACAAGTTCCACGATCAGTTCGCCGCCGATGTATCGAATGCTGACGCAAAATTGATGGCAGCGACCCAACGTCCCGTGACCGTAGCGGCGCTCAATGAAGCCTCGAGCGAACCCGCCTGGAAAACCGTTCCGTCGTATTTCGTCTATGGCGACAAGGACAAGAACATCCCTGCGCAAGCCCAGGTGTTCATGGCTGAGCGGGCACACGCCAAGAAGACTGTCGTAGTCAAAGGCGCGTCCCATGTGGTGATGGTGTCCAATCCGAAAGTCGTTGCCAGCCTGATTGAAACAGCTGCCACTGCTAAGTAATGACTAGCAGCGACCTCCGCTGTTGCGTGCACTGCAAGCGTTCAAAGAACATCCGGCTGCATGGCCGGATGCTCGCGCAGGCCGTCGACGATGTGGTCAACAAAACTGCGCACCCGCATCGAGGCCTTGCGCCCTTCGCGGTACACCACGTGCACCGGCAGCGCCGGTAACTCATAGGGCTGCAACACACGCCGCAATCGCCCAGTGTTCAAATACTCGTACAACGGATAGCTCAGACAACGGGTAATGCCGGCGCCATGAGCGGCTGCATCGATGGCCGCCTGTACCGTCGCGCAACTGATCCGTGTCCGGGCTTTTAAGTGATTCACCTCACCGTCGTGTTGGAAGTCCCACTGGACCCTGTCTCGATAAGCATGGGTGGCGACCAGTCGATGATTTTGCAGATCCTCAGGTACGCCGGGCTCACCGTGAGTAGCCAGATAAGCAGGGCTGCTGCATACCATCGAGCGTACATAGCCCACCTGTCGTGCGATCAATGACGAACTTGGTAGATTGCCGACCAGCACCGCCACATCGATGCCCTCTTCATTCATGTTCGGAAAACGATCATGGTATTGCGCAAAGACTTTTACCTCAGGATACAGACTCATGTAGTCCGTCAGAATCGAGGTCATGACATAACGGCTGAACAGCAAAGGCATCAGCACCGTGAGATTGCCTTGGGCCTGAACGTGCAAGCCCTTGGCCGAAGCCTCTGCGTCTTCGATGGCCTTGAGAATGCGTGAACAATCGGCCATGAAGCCGGCGCCGGCCTCGGTCAGCGACACCCCGCGGGTGCTTCGAAGTAACAGAGGCACGCCAAGACGTTCCTCCAGCCGTGCAATGGCGCGAACGACCGTAGGTCCGGACACATCCAGACGACGGGCCGCAGCAGCCAGACTGGGACGCTCCGATAACGCTTCGAACATCAGCATTTCATGGTAGCGATCCATCAGTTGGAAACCTTCACCACAGCCTTGAGCGCCGAATCCTTGCCGAGTCGATCCGCGAGAAAATCCACGAAGGTACGAACCTTTGCCGGTATTCGGGTGCTCTTGAGGTAGACCACTTGAATGGGCAGCGCAGGCGGTTCGAAGTCCTCCAGCACCAATTCCAGTTCGCCAGCCGCCACCTGGCTGGCCACCTGATAGGACAATACTCGCGTCACGCCCCAGCCCAGGCTGGCGATATTGATCGCGGCCTGATTGGCGGTGACCACCAATCGCGGTTCGAATCGAAAGCTCAGTGCGTTGCCGTCGTTGACGAATTGCCAGTCGCTCAGCAAATGGCTGGCCGAAGACATGACGATGTTGGCGGTACTGAGTTCACCGGGATGACGCGGCCTGCCGTAGCGTTCGAAATAATCGGGGGTACCGCAGATCACCTGGCGTACTTCGCCGACTTTGATGGCGTGCTGATTAGCCTCATGCAAATGGCCGATGCGTATGGCCACATCGATACCCTCGTCAGCCATGTTCACTACACGATCCACCAGCAAGGCATTGAGGTGCACCGAAGGAAACTGGTCCACGTAGTCGGCCAGCAGCGGCGCGATGTACAACTCGCCAAACAGCACCGACGCGGTCACGGTCAAATGCCCGCAGGGTATCGAGTAACTACCAGCAGCCGCCTCCTCCGCCTCGTCGATATCACTGAGGATACGCCGACAATCCTCGAGATAGCGTTGACCCGCTTCGGTGAGATGCAGGCTGCGTGTGGTTCGAGAAAGGAGCTGTGTGCCGATTCGCTCTTCCATCGCGGCGATGGCTCGGGTCACGCTGGGGGGAGAGATATTCAACAGGCGGGCGGCGGCGGCAAAGCCTTCTTCCTCGGCTACTGCCATGAATATCTGCATTTCTTGAAAACGATCCATAGGCGCCCCTGTCTTGATGAGAGGATAGCGAGGTATCTGGCCGCTTGCGCGGGAAGACCTGATTGCCAGTATCGTCGGCTACAGTGACTTTCGCACGCGCCGTCGGGCTGGCTGCATGTACGTAAAGCGTCCTGGGAGAACTGCGAAACAGATGAAAAGGAGCTGGCCGGAATTATTCTCCCGGCAAGCTCCTTCAGAATCGAGTCAAGCCTCTTGCAAACCTACAGCAGTACGTTGCATGCCAACGAAGTTCGGCAACCCTTCGATGCTGCTCAACCAGGCACGGACATTCGGGTAGTCAGTAAGCGCCACGTTACCTTCCGGTGCGTGGGACACGTAAGTGTAGGCAGCAACATCGGCGACGGTCGGCTTGTCGCCGGCCAGGAATTTGCTCTGACCCAGCTCTTCCTCCATGACCTTGAGCAGGGCATGAGAACGTTTGATCGTTTCTTCGGCGTCATAACCGGCACCAAACACGGTGATCAATCGCGCGGTGGCAGGGCCCGAATTGATTTGACCGGCGGCCACCGACAACCAGCGTTGAACCTTGGCTTGCTCTACCGGGTCGGTCGGCAGCCATTGGCCCTTGCCATATTTGGCGGCGAGATAAACCACGATGGCGTTGGAGTCTGCCAGGACAGTGCCGTTGTCATCGATCACCGGCACTTGGCCAAAGCGGTTGAGAGCCAGGAAGTCAGGCGCTTTGTGCGCGCCCTTCATCAGATCCACGAATACCAGTTCGGTTGGCAGTCCCAGCAGGGACAGCATCAGTTCGACCCGATGAGAGTGGCCAGACAAAGGGTGACGATAAAGTTTGATCGTTTGCTGAGACATGACGTGCTCCGATTGTTGTCTGAGTTCGACCCGGTGATCGCGTCGATGGAGTTATCTTCCCCTCCTCTCGTAAACAGCGGAATGACCAGCAATTACAATCCAGCATTTCATTGCGTGTAATGATCATTTTTTTGCCGAACCTACTGACCCACCGACACTCCCAACATCAGGTCCATAAAGGCGACTGACGCCGCGCTGTGATAGTTGTTTTTACGCCGTAACAGGGCTTCTCCGCGCCGTGGCCCCTTGTCCAGCAGCGCGATCCTGCGCAGGGCTCGGTCCTGGGTAGCGATGGGTTCCGGAAGAATAGTGGCGACTGCCGTGTGCCGCATGACTTCCAGCAAAGTGTTGACCGAATTGACCTCGATCACCACCTTGGGTGTGATCTGCGTCTTGGCGAAGTACTCGTCAATACAGATGCGGATGGCGAAGTCGGGAGTCAGCAACGCAAAGTCCAGTTGAGCGACCTGCTCGGCAGTCAACGGTTTCTTACAGTCGTATAACGGATGATCCCGCCCCACCACCAGCCCCAGGGTTTCAATAAAAGCTGGGATCGTTTCGATGTCCGGGTTTCTCACCTCATCAAACGCAATGGCGATATCCAGTGAGTCATCCGCCAGGCCGGTTTCGATATCGGCCATGGAGAGTTCAAAGATCTCCAGATGGATATTTGGATAGAGAGCCATGTAGTCGCGCATCAACGGTCCTACCGGGTACGCCATGAACGTCGGTGTCATGGCCAGGCGCAGGGTGCCGCGGGACAGATCCTTCACATCCTGCAATCGTGACGCTGTGCAACAGCAAAGCCTATGCGCATCTGCCACCGAGCCAGATCGTGCCGCAATTGGCCGACGAGGGACGATACGTGGCCTCGGAGGCGACCTTTTATCGCGTGCTGCATGCGGCAGGTCAGCAGCATCATCGCTCCCGAGCTAAGCGACCGCATCGCCATGAGGCACCGACCACTTACGCAGCGACATCGGCCAATCAGGTGTGGTCATGGGATATCACCTATCTGCCATCGCCGGTTCGCGGAAAGTTTTACTACCTCTATTTGATCGAGGATATCTACAGCCGCAAGGCCGTGGGCTGGGAAGTCCATGAAGCCGAGAGCGGCGAAAAAGCAGCAGCGTTACTACAGAGAAGCGTAACGCTTGAAAAATGCTGGCGTCAGCCTTTGGTGTTGCACTCGGACAATGGTGCGCCGATGAAATCGGTGACGCTGCTGACCAAAATGTATGACTTGGGCATCACTCCATCGCGCGGCCGACCACGGGTGAGCAACGACAACCCGTACTCGGAATCACTGTTCAGAACGCTCAAGTACTGCCCGCAATGGCCGCACGATGGGTTCACCAGTGTGGATGATGCGCGAATCTGGGTGAGGAATTTTATGACCTGGTACAACACCGTGCATCGTCACAGCCGAATCCGCTTCGTAACCCCGGCTCAACGCCACGACGGGAAAGACAAAGGGATCCTGGCGCGCCGGGGCGTGATCTACGGGCTTGCCCGAGAAAGAAGGCCGGAACGGTGGTCGGGTGAAACGCGTAACTGGAACCCGATCGGGACGGTGTATCTGAACCCCGAAAGGGAGCTAACCGTAGTGGTAAAAGTCGCGTAGCGAGACGGTGGACGCGACAACTACCTTGAAAAACGCCGACACGGTGGTAATGGCTGCGCCTAGGCCGATTAGCACTAGGCTACGGCGCGTCGCCTCATCATGGGAAAGCGGAGATTGGTCTGTCATTTTTCAACTCCGTGGGCTGGCAACGAGATCAGTGACACCTGATCAGGTTATGAGCGGGAGAAGGGAAAACTATGAGTGTCCGAAGACGTGGCAACGAGTAAAGAGATGTTAAACGGTGTTATGAAATGCAAAGCACCAAACTGGGTCCACGCACCAAAATGGGTATGGTTGGACTTAGTAGACTGCCGAAGGTTATTCCGGCGGATTGATGTGCGACGCGAAAAACAAACTGGACTCCAGTCGCATAAAAACGTTTTTACACTACCTCAATCGAGGATGTGTAAAAACGTCAAAGAGGGATTTTGAATGTCAGATCCAAGCTTATCGAAGGGTGACGTTACGTCGTTACGCAGGGCAAAATTTCTTAGATCACCCTACAAACTATTGCGGTGGTGTGGCCTTGAAGCTGGGGAGTTCCTGAATTCGTGTCCACCAGTCAGCGAAGCCTGTTGTGGCAAATACTTCCTCTGCGTCCGGCGTCATCGATAAGTAAGCACATGCCGGTGCCAGGTACAGGTCGCCGATGCTTAAGGCTGGCCCACCCAGAAACGGGTCGTTACCTTTGATCTTCATCAACTCGCTGAGCACCAGTTTCGATTTCTCGATGCCTTGGAGGCGAGAGGCGTCGTTCTGCCCGCCAATGAAGTCGGGGAACAGGTAATAACCGAAGACGGAGGCCATCGAACCATAACCATAGGAATCATAGATCGCCTGGGCCATGTGGCTCCTGGCGCGGTCCCGAGCAGTTTTGGGCGTCAGTGAAATGCCAGGCAGGACTTCATCCAGGTAGCTCATGATCGCACTGGTTTCAATCACCCTGAAATCGTCGTGATCGATGACCGGCACTTTCCCGAACGCATTCCGTGCGAGGTGTTCCGGCTGATGCGGTTCACCTTTCATCACGTTTACCTGTAACTGATTGAATTCCGCTCCTTTTTCCTTCAGCAGCATTTTCACCGTACGAACGTATGGACTGCCGTCAAAACCGTAGAGAGTAAGGCTCATGACGCGTGCTCCAACATAGATGGACGTTATCGAGCCCCTGGCTTGTAAGCAGTGTTGCGATGCCAGAGGAACCGAGTCTGCAACACATCAAAACGAGCTTGTCGGTATACGGGAGCAACGGCGGCAGGCAGGCCGCGAGGGAGGTCAACGTCAATTTGACGGTGCTGTAACCGATGTTGGTGGTGACGTACACCTAGGCAAGCCCATTCAATGTAGACCAATCCAATGACGAGTGAACGGAATGTTCACGACCATATTTATCGACATACGCTCTCCCCTGCTCCGCTCAAACCAAATCGAATTTCAAGTAAAAGCGCGAGGCTGATTCCGTTTGTTCTTCTGTGCGAGCTTACCCACAACCCGAATGGCAATTGCCGAAAACATGATGCCAAACGGCAATACATACCAAGCGCTCAGGGGGATGCGTTTGAAGTTGGAGTAAGCAAAAACTGCTGCTAGCACCCACATACCGGTGAGGTGCAAGGTCTTCCAGGTCTTGCGACCAATCAGACGTGTGGTGGTCTTGAAGGACGTAATTGTCATCAACAGGATAAACAAATAGCCAAGCGTGCCAGGGATGTTGGTGATAGTGCTTCGACCGGGCCAGAACTCGGTGTTCAGCTGACCGTACTTGTAGATCAATACCGCATGCAGCAGGTGAGAGAACGCGAATGCCAGACCAATGAAACGAAGCTCGCGCACAAGCGCTTTGGAAAGCGGGGACGGTACCAAAACAGCGAATGCAGAGGCGGTAAAAGCCACAAGAAACAGAGCAAACGAGGTGCGCGCGGTGGCGCGGATTGCGCTACGTAGACCTTCAACTAAATCTGGATTCAGCGCCAGTATCAACGCCGTCATCACCAATATCAGCAAACACAGCAGACCGAACAGCGACCAGCCTTCGTAATGAGGTAATTGGACTTTCATAACAACGCTCTTGAAAAAAGTATTTGGATTGGCCGTCTGCTGTCATCTGCCAGAGACAGGTGTACGCAGGGTCACAAATTCTTCTGCCGAGGTCGGGTGCACACCGATGGTTTCATCGAATAGGCGCTTGGTCGCACCCGCTTTCAACGCGATGGCCAGCCCTTGGATGATGTCTCCGGCGTCGGGACCCACCATGTGCGCGCCCAAGACCCGATCGGTAACAGCATCCACCACCAGCTTCATCAACGTCTGCTCAGACGAATCCGTGAGGGTCAGTTTCATCGGCTTGAATCGGCTTTCGAAAACGGTCACATTGTGGCCATTCTCCAGCGCCTGTTCCTCCGTCAGTCCAACGGTTCCGATGTTGGGCTGGCTGAACACAGCAGTGGGAATATGGCGGTAATCTACTGGACGATATTCTTCAGGTTTGAACAATCGACGAGCGACCGCCATGCCTTCCGCCGTGGCGACTGGGGTCAGTTGCACTCGGCCGATCACATCACCCAACGCCAGAATCGATGGCTCGCGGGTTTCGAAGTTGTCGTTGACGTCGATGTAACCCTTGTCATTGAGTTCGACTCGGGTATTTTCCAGGCCCAGATTGTCGAGCATTGGCCGCCGCCCCGTAGCGTAGAAAATGCTGTCGGTCTCTAGTTGACGACCGTCGTTGAGCGTCGCCAGTAGACTACCGTCAGACTGTTTATCGATCTGAACGATATCGGTGTTGAATTCCAATTGCAGTCCGCGCTTGGTCAGCTCCTGCACCAGGTGCGTGCGAACCGATTTATCAAACCCACGCAGGAATAGATCACCGCGATACAGAAGGCTGGTGTCGGCACCAAGGCCATTGAAGATGCCGGCGAATTCGACGGCGATGTAACCGCCGCCCACCACCAGTACTCGCTTGGGCAGTTGCTCCAGAAAGAATGCTTCATTCGATGTGATGGCATGCTCGCGACCTGGAATATCCGGAATTTGTGGCCAGCCGCCTGTTGCAATCAAAATGCGTTCGGCGCTGAAACGCTGTCCATTGATTTCCACATGATGCGCGTCGGTCAGTCGTGCATGACCTTCGAGTAATGTTACGCCGCTGTTGATCAGCAGTTTGCGATAAATACCATTGAGTCGTTCGATCTCACGGTTCTTGTTGGAGATCAATTTTCCCCAGTCGAATTGTGCCTTGCCCGCAGTCCAACCAAAGCCCTCGGCCTGTTCAAAGTCGTCAGCAAAATGGGACCCATAGACCAGCAGTTTCTTCGGTACGCAACCGACGTTGACGCATGTACCACCGAGGTAGCGACTCTCGGCAACCGCCACTTTCGCGCCAAACCCTGCGGCAAAACGCGCTGCACGGACACCGCCGGAACCTGCACCAATCACAAATAAATCAAAGTCGTAGGTCATCTCAATTCTCTGCAAGGTCGCACAACACATGGGCGCCGAATGTCGTTATAGGGGAGAAAAACGAAGCTTCAATGCACGCAAAATCGGGGCGCATAGTTTCAGGACCGACGCCTTGTTCTGATGCGTGCTGGATCTGTGCGTGACATGAGCCGCTCTAGATTCGCTAGCCAGCGCTCCCATCAATTGGGGCAGCAAAAAGCCGCCTTCGTATTCGGTATGGGCCATGACTGGAGTATCCAACCAAGGGTTACCGTCGTAGGAATGAGCGACATCAATCATGTGGGGACTCCCTGGATGGACACTGCATTAACCCGAAATGGGTCAATTGCTTCTGCGTTCAGTCTCACCATGTATGGGCAATTAGAGAACCAGCAGGGATGTCATGACTTAATTGTGCTGAGTGAAATAATCCAGCGAGGCGTTGTTCTGAACATACTGATCAGGCTTGGCGTCAGCGTCTTATGCGAGGTCATTGATAGTCTCAAAATTCCAAGTCTCCGAAACACCTCCTGGTTCGAGTGCACCGTTGGTTAAGCGGAGGCATCGCAATGTACTGAAATGCATCTGGTGTCCTTTGAGATGCATGAAGTTAAAATGGAGAATCTTCTGGACACATAGCCAACAGTGTCCTTGGAAAAAATCAGCTCTCTGCCGAGCTACGGATAAACCCGATCGGTCCCCTTCCTGGCCGTCCACACCATGGTGAAACCGCTTCATGTCTCTTGCGCTCGAACGTCT
Source organism: Pseudomonas sp. LB3P25 (assembly GCF_054897985.1). NCBI lineage: Bacteria > Pseudomonadati > Pseudomonadota > Gammaproteobacteria > Pseudomonadales > Pseudomonadaceae > Pseudomonas > Pseudomonas sp. LB3P25. The sequence goes on from NZ_CM142711.1 coordinate 3,671,985, forward strand.
AGTCGCTGGCACGCCAATCCCTTTCGCGGGTAATCGTGTCTCTGTGGTCAGCCCCAAACTGGCGGCTCGCTTCCAGCCCGGAGACCACCTGCTGGTGGAACAGGTCAGCGGCGAGTTGTTGTTGATCCCGGTGGCGGATCAGCAAGCGGCTGCCGTGGCGATCGAGCGCGCCGAAGCGGCGTTCAGCGCCATGTCGGCGGTCTCGGATCAGGCGATCAGCGGGTTCTTCGATCTGTTTGCCCAACGTCTGGAAACCCCCGATTCCTGGGCCTTGATCGAGGCGGCGAACCTGGCCGACATCGAGCGGGCCAAGGCCCGCGGACGCTCCACCACGCGCCTTCTGGCTGATGAACGCATGCGCCGCGACATGATCGCCGGCCTCAGGGCCTGGCGCGATGCGTCGGCCACGCGCGGCAAAGTGGTCAGTTGCATCGAGCATGACGGCTGGAAAGTCGAGCAAGTGGTCTCGCCTTTGGGCATCGTCGCGTTCGTCTTCGAAGGCCGGCCGAACGTCTTCGCCGACGCCGCCGGCGTGTTGCGCACGGGTAACACGGCGGTGTTGCGCATTGGCAGCGATGCGTTGGGCACGGCGCAAGCCATCGTCACCCACGCGCTGAATCCGGCACTGAGCGACGCCGGGTTGCCGACTGGCGCGGTGTCGCTGGTGGAAAACGTCAATCACGCGGCCGGTTGGGCGATGTTCGCCGACCGGCGCCTGTCGCTGGCGGTGGCCCGTGGTTCGGGTCGCGCCGTCAGTCAATTGGGCAGCATCGCCCAACAGGCCGGCACCGCCGTCAGCCTGCACGGCACCGGTGGTGCCTGGCTGATCGCCGATACCGGGGCCGATGCCACGCGCTTCGCCAGTGTGGTGAGCAACTCCCTCGACCGTAAAGTCTGCAACACCCTCAATGTCTGCCTGATCCACCGCGACCGCGCTGCTGAACTGGTGCCGCTGTTTCTCGACGCGCTGCAACAGGCCGGCAAGGCACGGGGTCAGGGATGCAAGTTGCACGTCGTCGAGGGCAGCGAACAGTACCTTCCCGCGGATTGGCAAAGTGCAACCGTCGAGGTCTATCGCGCCGAAGGCTACCGCACCGAAGCACTGGCCGAATCCTTACCTGTAGATCAGTTGGGCCGGGAATGGGAGTGGGAAGAAACCCCGGAAGTGAGCCTGAAAATCGTCGACGACCTGGACTGCGCCATCGCCTTGTTCAACCGCTACAGCCCTCAGTTCACTGTGTCATTGATCAGCGAAGACGCAGCGGCCCATGAGCGTTTCTACAATGCGGTCAACGCGCCTTTTGTCGGCAACGGCATTACCCGTTGGGTCGATGGCCAGTACGCCCTCAACAAGCCGGAACTGGGCCTATCGAACTGGGAGAGCGGGCGCCTCTTTGCGCGTAGCGCGATTCTCTCGGGCGATGGTGTGTTCACCATTCGCAGCCGCATGACTCAGACCGATTTGTCGGTCAAACGTTAAGGCATAGACAGCATTTAGCGCACGCCTTGGTATCACCAGGGCGTGCGTTTTTCGTTACTGCTTGATCAGGAACTGGCGGGTAAGGGCAGCGACCTCATCCAGTCGGGTATCCATCACAAAATGTCCTCCGTCGAGGATAGCTATCTGTGCGTCGGGCAAGTCTCGATTGAATGCCTCAGCACCTGCGACAGTGAAGGCTAGGTCATGCTTGCCTCAGATCACCAGTGTGGGTAGGTGATGTTCACGAAGCCATTGCTGCCAACTCGGGTAGGCTTCTAGGTTCGTGCGATAGTCATAAATCAACGCCATCTGAATCGCACCTTCACCAGGGCGATTGAGGAACGCTACTTCGTCTTGCCATAGATCAGGGTTATACGCCGAGACGTCCGGATCACTCCCGATGTGGCGCTGCCGGGTTACGTCAACGGACAGATGCGCCGCCTGGAACTTGGCCTCATACGCGTTACGGTCGGCCCAGTAGGCCTTACGGCTCTCCCACATCTTGCCCAGACCGTCGGCGTAGACGTTGCCATTCTGGAACACCATGGAAGTCACCGCCTGCGGTCTCGCCATCGCCAGCCGCATACCGACTGGAGCACCGTAATCCTGCATGAACAGACTGTATTTCTTGAGCCCGACGGTATCGGTGAAGTGTTCGATCAACGTTGCGAGGTGATCAAACGTATAGACAAACTGATCCGGTGTAGGCGCATCGCTATTGCCAAATCCTGGGTAGTCCGGTGCGATCAAGTGAAAGCGGTCGCCTAATTGCCGCATCAGTCCGTCATACATGCGTGATGAGCTGGGTACTCCATGTAGTAACAGCACTGCCGGGGCGTTGACGTCGCCGATTTCTCGATAGGCGATATTCACGCCATCGACCGTCACTTGGCGATACATCATTTTCGGCATTTCCGCTTGAGCATGGCCGAAGCCAAACATCAACGGCAATGCTAGCAGCGTCAGGTATTTGAATAGGGACATCACCGGTACTCCATCGTGCAGAGCTGCTCTGCTGAGAGGTTCAAGTCAGAGCGCTGTCTCCGCGCACGTAAATACTCGACACATCGGCGATAGAGCGGAATGACTACCAATGACAATGCGGTATTTCACCGGATGAAAGAGTGGTGCTCAATAACGAAATCGGAATCACAGATGGAAGCCATAAAGCTGGACACCTTCGCGCAAGCGGTCGATGGCGTTATTGGTCATTTCTGGGTTTTAGTCGCTGGCTAATGCGAGCAATTTTTCACTTGGCCGCCCTACCCCAAGATGTGGGCTACAGGACGGCACTATCCGGCCTTGTATCAAGTGACGATCAAAACGCGACGTTCGCGGAGTAATTGCCGAGCGGAGTCCGCCATCACCGGAAGAGCGCCCGCCAGCATCAACACGTCTTTGAGTACCAGGCGACCGCCACCGGACAGGTAGGGAAACCCATGTTGAGCGTCGCCGAGAGCACCCACCCAGGCTTCGGGCGTGGTGATCAGAAAGCTCAGGGTCACCAGTGGCGTGCCGAAGGCCAATGCACCACCGAGCAGCCCAGTGCGTCGTGAGATAGGGTTGGACAGCACCAACAAACCAATCAGGAGTTCGACAACACCCAGCCCGGTCGAGAACCCGTACGTGTTGTTGGCTGTCTGCCATGCGCGCTTCTCGACGTTCAGTTCACCTTCATGGGTCAGGTGAGCCTTGTACTCTTGCGGGTGTTCATAGAAGAACGACATGAACGGGCTGTTAGCGACAAACGGTGTGATGCTATCCGCCTCGTAGGGTACGAATTTGAGCGCTCCGATCCACAGGAACACAACGCCGATTGCCAGTCGCATGAGCGATGCGCCAAAGGTATCCAGTTTGCTGATTAATCTTAACCAGGCAGTAAATGAAGTGAGCATGAGACTTCTCCAGAAGATTGAATGTGGAGGTAGTCTGCGGTGTTAGCGAACGGTGCTTTTGTTCGTCATGCTCAAGTTGTTGCTTGATCGTCTCAAGGTGTCCTAGACATTTTGATGGCGTAAAAAAGCCTCGACACTTTGCAGTGACGAGGCTCCAAGTGAACGCATGTGATACTAGTTTTTCAACGTGTCATACGCTTCAAGCGTGCGCAACGAATAGATGTATGCAGCGCCCGCGTTCATCGAGATAGCGGTCGCCAGCGTCGCAGCCACCTCTTCGCGGCTCGCGCCAGCCTTGACCGCAGCGTTCGTGTGAGCAGCGATACACCCGTCGCAGCGAGTAGTGACGGCAACGGCGATCGAGATCAGCTCGCGTGTCTTGACATCCAGTACATTGTTTTCGGCAGCGGATTCACCGAGGGCCATGTAAGCCTTGACCATTGTGGGATTGCTCTTGCCCAGTGCGCCGAAGGCTTTCTGGATGGTGGGCAACAATTCGGACCAGTTACTGAACATTGCATTAACTCCTGAGCGGGTTGGTGTACTGTTTCAACACGCTCAGTTTTCCCCTGTGGCGAGATATCCGCTCAGTTTTTTCTGCGAAGCTCTCAAATGAATTCAATCGATAAACTCATCAGATTGGCTAACGTTCGAGGCAGCCTGGATCTGCGTTGTCAGTTTCAAGGGGATTGGGCTCGAGATCACGAGCAGGAGGTCTTGGGAAAAGCGCCCTATCACATTGTGTTGGAGGGAGCGTGCCGAGTGGAGTTTCCGGATGGCCAGCGCCTCCCCATGCGCGCCGGTGACATATTGCTGCTACCTCGGGGCGCACCACATGTCATGAATAGTCTTGGGAAAACTGTTCAGCCAACATCACCAAAACTCGTCTCTGGTGGGGTTTTGCCGACATACCGCATTGGGAGTGTCAGCACAGATCTGGACATGCTGTGCGGTGGCTTTCACTACAATCGGGCTTCGATGTTGTTTGCAGCTCTACCTGAGTATCTGGTGATTCCCAGTGGAGCCTTACCGGACAATGGTCCATTAGCGGCGTTGGTCGAGATGTTGCGCGGTGAAGCAGATGGCGACCAGGCGGGCGCTCGATTTTTGCTGGATGCGTTGTCTCAAGCGTTGTTCACTTTGATTCTGCGCGCACACCTAGCAAGTCACGGTCAAGACAGCGGCACGCTTGCATTACTCAGTGATAAACGTTTGCGTCGCGCCTGGCAGGCGATGTTGGCTGACCCTGCTTACGAATGGACAATAGAGGGCCTGGCCGAGACTGCGAGTATGTCTCGTGCAACCTTTATGCGGGCTTTTGTTAAGGTGGCTGGCGTATCGCCGTGGGTGTTGCTTACGCAGGTCCGAATGGAGTTGGCCTTCAGCCTACTGAGTCACTCGCACTTGGGATTGAACGATATTGCAGCCCAGGTTGGGTATCAATCGCAGGCCGTGTTCAGCAAGAAATTCAAGGAGATTTATGGTGAGGCGCCGGGACGGGTGCGGCGTGGAATTTAGTTTCTCCGACATTTCCATTTGCCGGAGAACAATGCGCTCGATAGGACGGATCAGCCTCGAGCGGCTTGCGACACGGCAAACGTATCCTCGAGCATCTTGAAACTACTGATCAGCCCATTGCTGATGTCCAGCACAAGCACAAATGATGTTTCAATGAGTTTGCCCGTGGCGTTGACCCGTGATGCAAGCGCACCCAGGATCATTGCGCGATGTTCATTCGCCAAAATATCCTGAACAGTGAAGCTCTCGCTGGTGAGCAGAGTCGCAGTGTCCCTTACGAAATTAACAATTGCTTCTTTGCCCTGCTGCTTGCCGAGCCAAGGTAGCGCTCCCACGTCACCCGCAATTTCCCAATTCGCATTTTCAGCGAATAGGAGCGCTAATGCCTCAGCGTCGCCACTGCCCAGTTTCTGCAAAAAGTCCTGTGCGAATTCGAAATTGGCTTGCCCGTTCATCGTCAGTAAATCTCTGGTCGTTTTGAAGGATTAGATAGTGTTGGCGTCGAAGCAGAGGTTAGATCACTGGACACAGATAATCTCAGCGACATGCACCAGCAGCCTTAAAAACACTACTGCGATCACTGCTAAAGCTAAGCGCCACCCCGGTGGTGATTAGCCTTGCAATGGTAACCATATGAGCCTTTTTTGGTCGCGGTAGGGATGGCAGTCACCTGCCCCACCCGCACAGATCGGTACGTGCAGACCTACCGCATACGGCTCCTGCCGCAAGTGCGTGAAGCGAAGCGATCCTGATGGTACGGGTGCGCACTCTTTGGGCTCGGTATGTAGTGATCTGTCAGCCACCCGAAGCGAGACCATTGCAGCCGATTTCGCTAGCTGCGTTGCCCGAGATCCTGACGCCGGTGTCGGCGTATGGCTTCCTGAAGCCACTCAACAGCTTCAAGTTTCCTGGCACTGCGAGGTAGTTGAAGTAAGCACTCACCGCCCGATTAAGCCATTGGGCGCCAATAACACGCGCAGGATCGGCAGCCATTGTCAGTCGTTTTTTTTGAAACTCAAATACGTTGCAAAACCGACCTTCGGATCGCCCTTCAACTGGCCATTGCGAGCCGTTTTTCATGACTCCGCTCTCCCGGCTCCCTCTACAACCACTGTATTTCCCAGTGCGATGTAGTTGTAGTGCTCTACCTCGTGCTTTAGGCCGCCGAGATCCCCCATCAAACCCTGAATAAATGCAACAATCTCATTTTTCCCAATACGCGTTCCAAACTTGGGAAAATACAGCTGAACATCGTCACTAAAAAGGTCCAATATTGTCAGATCGCCAGCATCACCTTTAATAAAATAAAGCTTGGCGACATCTATCATTGCTGCGTTTGGTCTTCGTTATTCATTTGAATGCTCAACCGCTGCCGCGACCCAATTTGGTGTCCATTTCAAATCAATCTTGTTGTTAATAGATTGACCAGTACTGGGAAAGCTCACACTTTCCCAATACGTTCCGGATCAAATTTGGGCGATGCCGCCGTCGACAAATACTTCACTGCCGTTCACGAAGCTTGAATCATCAGAGGCCAGGAATACTGCTACCTTTGCGACTTCATCTGGATCGCCAACGCGGCCCATTGGAATCAATGAAGCAAAGTGATCCAGCAGACCTTGCTGCTGTGCCGCGTCTGGGCCTGCCAATTCTACGAGGCCTGGCGTCTTGATCGGACCAGGGCTAAGAGTATTCACGCGAATTTCCTGACCTTTCAAGTCGAGGATCCAGTTACGGGCGAAGGACCTTACGGCTGCTTTCGAAGCGGCGTAAACACTGAAATCTGGGGTGCCAACACTACCCGCAGTAGAGCCAGTGAGAATCACGGAAGCTCCCTTGGACAGCAGTGGCAGCGCCTTTTGGACCGTAAAAAGAACGCCTTTGGTATTTCGGCCGAAGGTGTCGTCGAAATGCTCTTCAGTGACATCTTTCAGATTGCTCATTTCACCGCCGCCGGCGTTCACAAACAAAACGTCAACACGACCGTGTTGTGCTTTCACCTGTTCGTACAACGCGTCCAATTGATCCAGCTTGGAAGAGTCGGCCTGAACGCCGGTTGCATTGCCGACAGCTAAAACAGCAGCATCAAGCTCAGCTTTGCGCCGACCGGTGATGTAAACATGAGCACCTTCCTTAGCGAAACGAATAGCGGTTGCCAATCCAAGGCCGCTGGTTCCGCCGGTGACGACGGCGATTTTACCTTCAAGTTTGCGTGACATTTGACGTTCCTCAGGTTGGCGCCGGAAAGCGCATGACCAAAGAATATCGACGAACCCTACCTTTCGAAATAGAATTGATTGCAAACCATCATTGCAGAACTGTCGATGTCAAAGATGCCGGATTTTGAAGGATTAGCGATGTTTGCAAAGGTAGCGGAGGAGCGTTCCTTTGCGGCGGCTGCGAGGGTGATGGGTGTCTCCGTCGCGACGGTTTCACGAGGAGTTGGACGCTTGGAAGAAAGGCTTGGTGCCCGTCTTTTAAATCGGACCTCCCGACAGCTCGCACTCACAGAGTTCGGACGCAACATAGCGGAAAGCGCTAGTCGCCTGTACCGAGAGGCTGAAGAAACAGAGGATATCGCACGCGAACTTTCGTCACAACCTAGAGGGATCGTACGGTTGGCAATACCGATGACTTACGGCGTCCGCTGGGTGGCCCCAATCCTACCGGCATTTCTTCTCGCTTATCCCGAAGTTTCAGTCGATCTCCACTTGTCCGACGCGTCAGTCGACCTCATTGGGGAAGGCTTCGATGCTGCGATGCGGATCGCCATACTTCCCGATTCGTCGCTAGTGGCACGACGAATTAGCCGAGTAGCTCGCTATCTTGTGGCGTCTCCTGGATACCTCAAACAGCATGGTCATCCAAAACACCCGCATGAACTCGTCGGTCGAAACTGCCTGGGATACGCCTATCGAGCCCAGAGTGACGTCTGGCGTTTACTCAATAAATCAGGAGATGAGGTCAGCGTTTCGGCCACTGGCTCACTTCGTGTCACGAACGTGGAAGCCCTGATCCCTGCCGTACTTGCAGGAATTGCCATTGCTGAACTTCCGGAATTCGTAGCCAGTGAGTATCTTCGCGACGGAAGACTTCAAGTGGTACTGCCAGAGTGGAGCATGCAGGAAGGAGGCCTGTATTTTGTGACGCCGACTGCTCGCACCCGGCCAGCCAAAGTGGATGTGCTCGCGGATTTTCTCATAGCCGAATTATCTGATCCGGCGTGGCGCATGAATAATCGCTCTTAGGCTCCCGGGTGGGTAAGCATAAACTTGGCAAATGTCGGCCGTTGGGAAGCGGCCTGTACAATCGGTGATTTGGCTGAGGTTACTGATGACGGATATTCGATGGTGAAGCTAGCAGCGAAGAGGTTCGTTGAAGGCTTCAAACGGTCCCCGGTTTGAACTCGCGCTGTTTGATGATGGAGACACGTGAGCTAAATCGCTTTACGAACTCGACCCGGCGCCTCCCCGTAGATTTCCTTAAATTTCTTGCTAAACGCCGCTTGAGACTGATACCCAACCTGCTCGGCGATGTCGATTAGACCGAGGTGTGATCGGCTGAGCAGACTGAATGCCAGCTCCATCCGAATCTGGGTTAAGAGCACCCATGGAGATGTCCGGCAACCTTCGCGAATGCACGCATGAAGGTTGCTCGTGACATCGTGGCCGCTTCTGCTAAGGCTTCAATGGTCCAATCGCGCCCCGGATCCTCCAGCGTATTCTGCCAAGCTCGGCCTAAACGCTTATCTGCGAGCAGCGCCAATGTGCCGCTAGTCTGCCGGTGCGTTGCTAGGTGAACGCGCAGTAGCAAGGTAAACAAAGCTTGGGATAGCGCATCGAGCATGAATTTGGAGCCAGCCTGCTCACCACTCGACTCTGCGCGTAAAAGCGCTACCAGTGCCGATAGCGGTTCGCTAGCTGGCTCTGATCCGCAAGGGATCACCAAGTAGGCTGGCCATGCTGCAAACAGCAGCGACGCTCGGCTGTAATGAAAGCTCCCACAAAGCATCTCCAGATCAGGACTGGCTCCTCCAATGCGATGCACCGGTTGCGTGCCACCGGCAACCAATTGAGGTTTGACAGCCTCGCCCCGTTTGCCTGGACTGGGCCATGTTCGCCGATCGACGCCTATCGCTGGCAGTGGCCCGTGGATCGGGTCGCGCTGTCAGTCAATTAGGGAGCATTGCTCAACAGGCGGGCACCGCTGTCAGTCTGCACGGGTGGCGCCTGGCCCATTTTCGGCTCGGCCAGCAAAAAAACAAACTGGCACGCCCGCGGATCCTTACTGACCAAATCAAGCCTATCTCACAGAGGTCTGAGTTTTTTCACCACGTCCAGTGCTCCTACGAGCAGGTTGGAAGCATGCTCAAAGTTGTCCCGCTGGCCCTTCATTTCATACGCCCACTTTGTGCCATGAAAAAAATTGTTCCTGAATCGGTACACGATTAGAAGAGAAGCACTCACGCAGTTAATCTGGTCAATTTACTGGAGCGCGAAAAGTACGACGGCAAGACGGGCCGAATCGCTCAAGGGCTGCTACGGACAGACTTGGTGATACTCGATGAACTGGGGTATTTGCCCTTCAGCCAGAGCGGTGGTGCACTGTTATTTCACCTGCTGTCCAAACTGTACGAGCAAACCAGCGTCGTCATCACCACCAACCTCAGCTTCTCAGAATGGTCGAGTGTGTTTGGCGACGCCAAGATGACCACTGCGTTGCTGGATCGGCTGATGCACCACTGCCACATCGTTGAAACGGGCAACGAGTCCTACCGTCTGCAACACAGCAGCTTGGTCGCCCAGACAAAGATCAAATCACGTGAACGAAAGCGCAAGGACGATGATGGTGCCGAGGACGATGAGCCGTTTTGATCTGCACCGAAAATACCCTGCCGCATGACTCCATGCGGTGGGGCTCGTGCATCTATCACCGGGACACTGCTGCTAAGCTTATCCACAATTGTTGATGCAAAAATCAGCAATCCGCCCTGGGTCAATTTTCAATCGGCAGGGTGGGTCAGTTTTCAATCAGCGCCGACAATCACAAGCCCTTGCAAGGCGGTATGGTGTTGAAACCAAACAGATTCAAATTTCTATACATCGAAAAATGCCGATCGGGCAGGCTGAAGATTAGGATTGGCACTGTTTAGCTGTACCTCGAACGGAGATATGGGTTTCTCCTTCAACTTACCGCCTTTATAGACCCCCTCCCCCCGGACTATTTGAAATGGCATTGCGGGGAAGTGAACAACGCCTAGCATCGAAAACTCCCTTCACCAGCTCGCTTGGATCCTGGCAATTCACGTAGTAGCATGTAGCCATCTAGGCTGGCCTTACGTATCCACGCGAGCACCCGTAATAAGACTCCACTAGTAAGGGCTGACCGTGAAAACTGTTACAGACGAAATATCAAAAAAACAAATTTACATGATGACATTAGCCTCAAACATAACACTATGGTTCCTGGCCTTCTGTATCATCATGCCTGTAGCCTGGTATTACTCCGGAAGCGCTCTAATAGGTATTGGAGCAGCATTTGCAATTCCAGCCTTTTTGATCAAAAAATCAGCTGACAAAAGAATACTTTTAGTAAATGAAGTATTGGAAAATATCAATACTCAAACAGTGTCCTCTCTCAAAAATGTTGACTATTATCACTATAACGCAAATGGCTCAATCGCTGTAGATGCCAGAAACAGCCTAATTTCGTACACAAAAGCTCTTCCAACTATGGAAATCCTATCTTCGGTTACCATTAATGTGGCCGACATTATCGAGTATTATTTTTACGATCCTGGCATGACTACAACAAAATATTACGGCAGAGATCTGGCTGTGGCGCAGGAAACCTTTACAGACAATCTCAAAGCGATAGCCGCACGAGCTGAAGAACGGGGTTTACACATGAGAGTTAACGATGTTCAAAATCCAAAGATTGTCATGAACATGACGGCAAAAGAGGCTGATCACTGGATTCTTATTCTGAAAAAGTTAATTGATCGATCACTGGAACCAACCAGCAGTCCAAAATTGATCCCTTAGCAGAAGGAATGAAGGTCTGGGGGCTTTCATTCGGGCATGATGTTATGAAGAGCACACGCTCGCTGAAGTTTTGGAGTCCGAAACTCTGATGCATTGTCCATGTGGAGTATTTCGGGCACACCAAAAAAAGGATGTTTTATATTGGTGCAGCCCAAGTTTTGCAGATATCGATTTTTAGGCAACACCGCATGAGTAATCGCGCAACTAACGGTTAAAATAGATGGCGCATGATAGGCGATGTAGTAACCCAAGATTACGCGTGTGTAGATATCTATAACCAATGTAAGCCAAGGCCTAAATAATGGCTCGCGACTTTCCTCATCTACCTATCACCGAGGGATAGACGATGCTAGAAATGTGGCGTCCATAGTGAAAGAGATTCTTGCCTGACTGCGTGAGCCGGGCCCAAGTGCCCGAAGAAGCGATGCCTCCATCAACGGCACTGCATCAGCACTGTTGGGTGGTGGGCAGCGCCATTCGCTCTCTCTCTACGCCATACCGCTATTTGCAGTACACCGTCCATAGCTCGTCAGTTGGTACTCGATAGTGTGACTATCTTTTCCGCCCGAATTGAGGCATCTCCAAACCCAGGCTTTCACGCAAGGTCGTACCTTCATACGCCCTGCGGTACACACCGCGCTCTTGCAACAGCGGTATGACCTCGTTGGTAAAGCGGTTGAACTGCTCCGGGTGCCCGATGTAGATGTTGAAACCATCCACCGCTCGAGCTTCGAACCAATCAGTCATCTTCTGCGCGACAGTGTCAGCCGCTCCGACGAAGGCACCCGGGCGCAGCTGTCGACCGAACTCTACGGCCTGGCGCAGCGTGAAACCTTTCTCACGTGCCTGATCAGCGATACGTTTGGCAGCGGTGAAAAAGCTGCTGCGCGCAGACTCCAAACTCTCCTGAGGGAACGGAGCATCGAGGTCGTACTGGCTGAAGTCATGCCAACCGAAGTTGCGACCAAACTCCTTCAGCGCGAGCTCAAAGCTATGGTCGGCCTGATGGTAGTGCTGCTCGATTTCACGAGCATGCCCATCGGTGTCACCCACATAGATTTCGGCACCGGGCATTACCAGTAATTGCTCAGGATCGCGGCCAAGTCGCACCGCCCTGCCCTTGATATCGCGGTAGAAAGCTTGGCCCTGCTCGATGCTGGCGGCGTGGGTGAAGACCACATCTGCAGTGGCGGCGCCCAGATCGCGGCCCTGTTCCGAATCGCCGGCCTGGAAGATCACCGGCTGGCCTTGATGTGAACGTTGAATGTTCAGCGGGCCGACCACAGAGAAGTGTTCGCCTTTGTGATTCAGACTGTGCAGTTTGCTTGGGTCGAGAAACTGGCCCGTCGCCCTGTCGCGCACGAACGCATCCTCCTCATAAGAGTTCCACAGGCCCTGGACAACCTGGACGTGTTCGGCCGCCCGGCCGTAGCGGGTGTCGTAATCGTAATGTTCGTCGCGACTGTAATTGCCAGCGGTGCCGGCATCTCCGCTGGTGACGACGTTCCAGCCCGCACGGCCTTTGCTGATCAGGTCGAGTGATGCCAGGCGCCGCGCTACGTTATAGGGAGAGTTGTAAGAAGTCGTCAGCGTACCAACCAAACCTAAATATCGAGTGCTCACGGCAATCGCTGATAGCAGCGTCAGCGGCTCCAGCCGATTTAGGTAGTGGGATGGCGACCCAGGTGTGATGAACTGGCTGTCGACGATAAACATCAAGTCGAATAGTGCCGCCTCGGCTTGACGCGCAATGTCGATGTACCAGTCGACATTAACGCTGGCATCGGCTGGCAATTCAGGATCAAGCCACAGGTTGTGGCGGCCTGGCCCACCACAGCCCATCGTCAGAGCGCCCAGTTTGATCTGTCTTTTTGTCATTTCAAAAATATTCCTTATGGATCAGGGAAGTCATCAATGCGGGCTGAAGCGTTCAGGGCCGAGCTTTGGATGAGGCTGGCTGCAAGGACGCAGCGAATGAATTATCGAACAGGTTGGCTGCAGGGTAGGACTTGACAAAACCCAGGCTTGCGAAAAAGTCTACGGTCTTCTGCGCCTCCACAGGCACCTGCGGGTTCAGTGGCTCGACGGTCGTTCGCGCTCGGGCAAACCAGGCACGCGCGATTTCAGCGTCAGCCCGAGTGCGTTTGGCCCATGCATCAGCATAAGCGTCAGTATTGGCTGGATTTTGTAGAGTCCAATCACGCGCTTTCTTCAGACGCTGGAGAAAATCACTGATTTGCGCGCGCTTGGCGTCGACTGAATTGGCGTTGGCGGCGATGAAGCTCTGGGCCGGGATCAATCCATCAGCAGTGGCCAGAATCCGCGCACCCTGCCGTTCCTGCTGCGTGACGTAGGGTTCCCAAGTAGCGATGACGTCAACTGACCCACCGTCCAGCGCGTGGGAGGCATCCAGCGCGCTGAGATAGCGAAAATCCAGCGAGTCTCGTGCGACACCTGCTTTATCCAGCGCGGTCAGAAGTAGCTGCTGACTCCAAGAGCCTTTCCAAATGGCCGCGCGCTTGCCCTTCAGATCCGCAAGACTGTGGATCGACGAATCCTTTCTTACAAGAATTGCCACACCACCGAGATTTTGCCGGCCTACTGCAATAACCTTGATCGGTGCGCCCAATGCGCCTAGGAACAGCGCTGGCGCATCACCGAGCAACCCGATATCAAGACTGCCGACGTTGAGCGCCTCGGCGACAGGCGACCCTGCAGTGAATTGCTTCCACTCAAGGGTATAAGGCAAATCGTCAAGTACCCCCGCCGCCTCCATCACGGCCTGGGCATTGTAACTTTGGTCACCCACCACCAGCGTTTGCGCGTTCGCAGCAAGGCACAGCAATGCAGCGGCCATCCCGGCCGCCAGTTTCGTCAGATAACGCACGTTCGTCTCCAGATGCCTTCTCAGGCATTTCAGGTCGATCCGCACGCGCGGTCTCGGTACTATTCGTAGGAATGGACGAGCCGATAACGGCTCTATAGGCATGCCGAAGCTTTATAGCGATTAAATCTGAAAGCAGCCTGCTTTATACGATGAGGCCCTAACCTCAACGCGTAAAATACTCATTACGCATAACGTAATTCCATAAAAATGCAGTAATTGCATGAACTATCAACAACCAACGTCCTTGGAAAGTTCGCTCAGTTATGGAATACCAATCTCAACGCCATGCAGGGCGACGCGGTAATGACTGCCGCTGGAACGGCAGGCCACAGCTGACAGTACGTCCTGCTTCGGAAGCAGTGGTGATTGCCGCACTCGATAGTTTGCTGAGACAAAGTCAGGCAGGACTGTTCACTCTTCTTCCTCAGCCTGAAAAACCTCGATCAGCTTCTGGTTGTAATCATCCAGGTAGCTCTGGAGCCCTTCCCGATCGATCAGTCGCACGGCTGCGGTGCTCGCCAATTCTTTTGCAGATTTGGTGAAGTACGAGTTGGTAACAACCATTGCCTCGTCGCACCCGTAGAAGGCCTTGGCTGAGATGGCCTGCTGCACAGCGGAGTTGCCCACGGAGCCGGTGTAATTTTTCGCCTGGATCACCATGTTCTTGCCGAATCGGCTTACGAACAGGTCTGCACCCTGGTCAGCCGTTCTTTTGGTTTCTTTGACGTCGTATCCGATGGTCTGGAAAATTTCGACCAGGAAATCTTCGAACTGGAATCCGTCCATAGCGTCCACGAGATACATCGTGATGAACCGGTTGGGATTGAAATGTTCCAGCTGGCTTGCCAGTCGCTCGACCAAGATATCGAAGTAAATCTCCTCGCAAAGACTCAGCCCATTTCGAAATGCCTGTATCGGCAGCAGGGGCACCCCAAGTGTAGAAATGGCTTGCGGGTTGAATTGGAATCCTGGATATGGGACGTCATTCTCCCAAAGGTTGTAATAGAACAGCGCAAGGTCGGCTCTGAAGGTGGTACCCGCCTCCTCGATCCAAGACCTTAAAGTGTCAGCGAAATCTGCCTTGATATGACGGCTGAGTTCCCTCGAAAAGCCAAGGTAGACCGAATTAAACTCAGTGGTCAGGAGTAGTTTATCCAAGAGCGACGGAAGCTCTTCAAGCTCGTCAAACCCCTTGCGAATCAAGACTTCCCTGAATAGCTCACGCTCGGTGTAGACACCATCCACTCTTGGCCCTGGAACGTCAGTCTCATCACGACCTGCTGCTCCTTCGCGCGTGGTATGAATAAAATTGGTGAAGTATGGTTGCTTCAGCTCTGCATACTTCCTAAGGACATTATTCAGCAGGTCATAGAGCTGAGCCTGTTCCTTTTTCTTCCCCAAGAAGTCTTTCAGTAGGCCTTTCGATCTGTACTGAAAATCCGGGTAGAAAGACGGATCTAGGGGAGTCAGGTGACGGGAGCTCAGTTCGGACGATGGCGAAAGCTCAGAACTCGTGCACCAAGGGCACGTCGTTTCGAAAGTAGTTCTATTGCATCCATTGCATTGGTAAATCATCGATTTCCATCCCGAAATGAAGGTTACGACTCATCGGCCATGTGGGGTTGCGTTTGAGCTTATGGGCAGAAGCGAAGCTGGATGGCTATGCCAACGAAGGCGCAAGTGATAGGTCATTGCCCGTTTCAGCTTCTTTCGAACTCCGCTGGAAGCCTTGGACGTGCTGAATGGTTTGTAGAATCTGATCGATGATAGGGGACGGGTCTAGCAGGCATTGCATGTTGCTGGCCACGTTATCTTGATAGAGATGGCTATGCCATTGGAAGGCCTTCCACTGCCGCGGGAAAATATGTGGAAGCTCCTGCATCGATTCCGCCTGCTTCTCAATACTTCCCAGGCCATCGCTGGTGACAGGCACAAAACCATAATGTAAGGCGTCCGACGCGACCTCGACTCTGAACAGCATGTTTTCGACGCCGATACTGAAAAACAGGCCTACGTGCTTCACCTTCAACCTACCGGCCATGAACCACTTCGAGCAATTCTCTTCATTGAATTCCAGTCCAGGAAAGCCAGGTGGTGACGACGTCCGAGGATGGGAACTCGCAATCTCGCTTTGAATTGCCTGGAAGAAGCGGAACAAAACTGAACCCTTTGCATAGGGCAATGCTTCAGCGATGGCATCAGCGGACTTAAAGCTGTCATCGTCGCTGCACAACAGCTCGATCAGAGTATTTCTGGCCTTCTGCGTCATCGTCATTCCTGAGATTTTTCTAACTAGGTTTCGGTACTGGATCAATGCGTGATGAAGTGCCGGTGTATCTGTGCAGGATTCGAGACACAGATTGAGCCATTCAAGGATGTGCTCACGGTAGGAGATCCGTTGGTATTTGACCCCTTGATGACTACGTTCGTGGGCATCAGTACCTTTTTTGGTTAAGTACAAGAGATTCCAATTCTTGCCAGACCCCATGCCGATGTCGGCGTACTGCTTCAGCTGCCAGTTCCCATCCTCAGCGTCGATTTTGTTTTCAATGAGGATGAGGTGACTTCGTAAGTGAACGACGATATCTACCCGACCCCGACTACCATCAAACGTCTGCTCTTTTCGAACTTGCGCATTGTCCAAGGAGTACTCGTGCTCAAGCTCGATAGTGGACAGAAAATGGGCGAGGAACACTGTGCCTTTTCCGTGACTGCCCCGCGGATTGAGTAATTCCGCAATCATGGCCGAATGCGTAGCGACCTCTGCCCGCTCAATTTTCGTGATTGTGAAAATGTTAAAGGATTCGCCTGTGGTTGCGAGGTTTGCCTGACTCTCCTTCACTAGGTAGCCGGCTCGCTCCAAAAGCGATTGCGTGTTCGGTAGATTTTGCATGTGCTGGGCGCACTCCATTGCTCAGTAAATGACGTTTCAAGGGATTTGATCTTACGACGCTAAAGGTGCTCATGACGAAAGATGGGAGCCGGGTTACCTGCGGTGTTGAGTACGGCCTTCGCTTGGCGCCAATCACATTTAGACAACCCGACCTGATTTTTGAGATTTCGGGTGGCTTGAAAAGCTAGCCGCGACTTACGTCGCGAACAAGCGATCTACCCTGCTATATCGGCAAGCCCACTTCGCCGCTCACTGCGGTCTTAATTTTTTAGTATCAGAAAAACCAGAGCCGAGGCAAAAGCAGCAGGAATCAATCGAGTCGATTGACCTAAAATCTGTTGCTGCCAGGATTGGGCGAAGACTCCAAGATCTCTGTTTTTGCTTTGTTATCAAATAAGAACTCCGATTTCTTTTTTTGAATTCAAAGGTGCTGAGAAATTATTTTTGGAGGGCGTCCTGACACTGTTGTGCTTGCTAACTGAAGCCGGCGTTGTTGCCGTGCTTTCCTTACTCGTCGCGCCGGCTTTGTGACCTGGCGCCGATGGCGAACGAGTAACGCCTCATTGTGCTGGATCTGGCCGACTTCGACTTACCGGAGCTCCACTACTACCCCTACACCTTCATGCCATCGGATAGCCTGGTGGCTGGTGTAACGCGATTCACGCATGGTAACAGTCTCGGGGTTACCAAGCGGAAAGTGCGTTACGAGACAGTAAAGTGGGGCTCAGGAGCCCGTCAGCTACACTAATTCGATACATTTCTGCACTGAGACTTCGACCATGGCGACCAAAACCGCAATCGTATTCGCTGGCGGCGGCAGTTTGGGTGCGGTGCAGGTGGGCATGTTGCGGGCCCTGGTTGAGGCCAATGTTCGATGCGATTTGGTGGTTGGCGCTTCGGTAGGCGCTATCAACGGTGCCTACTTTGCCGCAAGGCCCGATTCCGACGGCGTCGAGGCACTCGCCGGATTCTGGCGCAGGCTTTGTAAAAATGACATCTTTCCCCTCTCCTGGCTCGATACCTGTAGAGGACTGATCAAACGGCGTGGCTTTCTGTTGCAGCCGGCGGCCTTGAACCGATTGCTGGGTCAAGCACTGCCCATTCATCGCATTGAGGATGCGGCGCTGCCCCTACACATCGTCACCACCGACCTGCTCAGTGGTGCCGAGACGGTTCTGTCCAGTGGCGAACTCGAGCAGGCGTTACTGGCCAGCGCTGCCATCCCACTGGTGTTCCCCTGCGTACAAATCGCCGATCAGTTCCTGGTTGACGGCGGAGTGGCAAGCAATACACCTATTTCGACTGCCGTATCCTTGGGAGCCACCAACGTCGTGGTAATCCCTACCGGGGTGAGTTGCGCCCTAACACAACCGCCCCGAGGCCTGGTCGCCTTAGCCCTGCACACCGTCAATCTGATGAGCATGCGCCAACTGGTGAGCGACATCGAACACTTCCGCACTCTCACCAGCCTGCACATCGTCCCGCCCTTGTGCCCTGTGGATGTCTCGGTGTTCAACTTTGACCAGACCGAGTCTTTGCTGCAGCGTGCCTATGAGCAGACCCTCCGGTGGCTGGAAAGTGGGGGGCTCGAACGCACCAAGGTACCTGGTGCCCTGACCATCCATTCACATGCCCATGAGCATTGAGTGATGTGAATTATCTATAAAAGAGGCCCTCAACACTCCGTGCAATATTGCGAGAGTAATACCTCAGACTTCGAACCGCTCAAGGCAACAACAGCGCTTCATGGATCTCAATAGAAGGTATCGCACCTCCCACACGCCTGCTATCAAGCCAACCCCTAGTTTTGCTGACATCGAAAATCTGGCCCTGCTCCATCAATGTCAATATGAGTTCGTCCGAGACTCGGTAGCGTCCGCAGTCCGGACAGTCTCTTTCTTCCCAAGGGCCAGAGCACCGAATGCGCTCAGCGACACCTACACAGATAAGACAATTCATTGGAATCACCATTTTTATAGTTGTACCCGATCTGTTGTGGGCCGCTTGCGATGGCATTCCCACTGACACGCTATTGAGCGCGTTGATCAGGTTGGTGCTTGGTCGACTCAAAAGATCGAAAGAAAGTTCGGAGCGATGGCGTTTTCGGTACAAATAGGTCGTATCTACCGATCCAGCCGCAGCACTGGCGAAAGGCCGCAGCGCTCCTGGCTCTTTGCCCTTGCTCTTCAGCCAGTGTCTGCATCGGCCCCAGAGGTGGTCGTTAAAGATATGTAATCAACAGCGATGGCGAAGCTTGTTATGAGGACTACCCTTAACGCTGATAGACGGATCGGGAGGCGACACTGCTTCTCCCGTTTCGCCCGAAATCACTCAGTGAAAATGGGAGGAATTCGAAGATGGATGAGCAAAAAATTCGAGAAGCTGCGTATCGGCTTTGGGAGAAAGAAGGGAAGCCGCAAGGACAAGACCTGGAGCACTGGTTCACTGCTGAAAAATCAGCCGGCGAAGAGGATTTTGACAGTTCAACCTCTGGCTCAACGCCAAGCAGCGAAGCGGCACCGTCTCAAGCTGACTCTAGCCGAGGCAGAAGACCGAAATAAACATGGACATTAAAGCTTCAGTTGAAGATGAAGATCAACGATCTGACAGATACCCATCGATAGTGCGCACCGTCGAATGCGCGCTATCGCCGTAAGTGAACACTTATCTCTATAGTCCCTTGGCGCTTTCAATCATTCAGGTGACTCTGGGTAACATCGAGTGATCTTTGCGTATGTTCATCCCTCAGAAAGCGATCAGCTATGCCGAGGGGCCGGGCCTTGTAAGTGCTCCGCTCACAGGCAGTTGAGCGTCTAGGCATTTTCACATCGTTTCAAGACCAGCTCCATATCTCTCAACCGGGTGTAAGGGATTTCTAGGATTCTATACGCGCAGGTCAAACGTGCCTGATTCCATACTCGGGGCTTGAGAACAATCCCGTGAATCTAGAAGGTGTCCGAATGTGAGGTGACGCTCTGCACCCGCCGCAGGTTTATCCACTGGCATTCAGCCTCAGCCTCTTCTCGATTCAGAAAGGTAGCCTGCGAGCGCATCTTTTTCTCGTTGTCGTAAATGTTAAAACCTAAATGTGCTGTTTTGCAGCAACCGCGTATTCCTTTACGTGAGGAGCCAGTTTCAGTGGGGACTGTAGGGACAACTACGAATCTCGAAATCATCTTTACGTCCTCGCTGAGATACCTACACCATAGGTCACTTCAGCAACGGTCTTCGTCTGTTTCCGCTGAGAGGCGCGAGCTTGCCATAAGACCCCTCTCAAGTTCTTTCGTGTAGACAGCCGCACGTGGCCTATGACGCCATGTCATTAGTATGCTCGATACCAAACGAATTGTTTTCAGGGTCGCGCATTTCGAAATTGGACATAGACTCAGAGTCTTACTTTAGAGATGTCGGCACGTTCTGCCTGGTCAAGGAATCGATGAGTGAACGTAAATTGGGAAGGGATATTGCCGATTCAAGGAGAGATTATCGTCATCGAAGACGACCCGACGCTGCGTTCGCTGATCGTGGATATAGTGGCGGAGATAGGCGCAAAGGCAGTAGCGTTCGAAACTGCTGATGACGCGTTAACCTATCTGCTGGAAGCGCATGATCAGTGCCGGTTAGTGATCGCAGACCACGGTGTTCCGGGGCAGATTCAAGGTATCGAATTCATTGAAATGGTCAGGGGTAGATGGTCTTACATCGCGGCCATTCTGACCTCTGGGTATCTGATAGACCCCGCAACAGTACCGCTATCAACCATCTATCTGCATAAGCCCTGGTCATTGGACGACTTAGTAATTGCGGTGGCGTCTCTCCTGCAGCCTGATTATCCCATCCGTAAGATTTGAGGCGTCGTAGGCCTGTTAGCTCTGATGCTCCCGAGCTGATCATTCCCGAGTTGCAGAAGTGCGGCTTCTTTCGCACCGAACCTAAGGGCGGCACTTTCCGCTCAAGGTTGCGCGACGATCGTGCGAGTCGCTTGCCGGCGTCGGCATGGCATCGTTTCGTTTCGTTTCGTTTCGACCAGACGCGTTGACAGCTGTTGCCGCTAGCAAAAAATAACGGCGAGATGTGAATTTTTTCGTGCTCTCTTGTATCTGATCAGAAAGAGGCCGTGCTATCAAAAAGATAGCATCGGTAAAGGCAAACCCGTCTGGCCTGAGCCACACCGGAGCTCAGCGGTTTGCATAAGGACAGATCAGTTACAGAGTGGCTCGCATGAAATCACGTGAGAAGAACGTCAAACCGATTGGCTTGAAGGACATCACCATTGTCGACGACGCCAAGATGCGCAAGGCGATCACAGCCGCTGCACTCGGCAACGCAATGGAGTGGTTCGACTTCGGCGTTTATGGTTTTGTCGCCTATGTACTCGGCAAAGTATTTTTCCCCGGCGCTGATCCCGGCCTCCAGATGATCGCCGCGTTGGCGACCTTTTCGGTTCCCTTCCTGATCCGGCCCTTGGGCGGTTTGTTTTTCGGTACGTTGGGCGATAAGTACGGTCGGCAGAAAGTCCTGGCGGCCACCATCGTCATCATGTCGCTGAGCACCTTCGCCATCGGGCTGATTCCGTCGTATGCCTCGATTGGCATCTGGGCGCCGATCCTCCTGCTGCTCGCTAAAATGGCCCAAGGTTTTTCAGTGGGCGGTGAATACACCGGCGCCTCGATCTTCGTCGCCGAATATGCCCCGGATCGCAAGCGCGGTTTCCTTGGCAGCTGGCTGGACTTCGGTTCGATCGCCGGCTTCGTCTTCGGCGCAGGCCTGGTCGTGCTGATTTCCACCATTCAGGGCGAAGAGCAGTTTGAGGCATGGAGCTGGCGCCTGCCCTTCTTCCTCGCCCTGCCCCTGGGCATGATCGGGCTCTACCTGCGTCACGCGTTGGAGGAAACACCGGCGTTCCAGCAGCATGTCGAGCAACTGGAACAGGGTGATCGCGAAGGCCTTGCCAGAGGCCCGAAAGTGTCTTTTAAGGAGGTGGCCACCCAGCACTGGCGCAGTCTGATGACCTGCATCGGCGTAGTGGCGGCCACCAACGTCACCTACTACATGCTGCTCACCTACATGCCGAGCTACCTGACACACAACTTGCACTACAGTGAAAATCACGGCGTGTTGATCATCATCGCGATCATGGTCGGCATGTTATTCGTCCAGCCGATGATCGGTTTCATCAGCGACAAAATTGGCCGCCGCCCCTTCATTATCTGCGGTAGCGTCGGTCTGTTCTTCCTCGCCATCCCGGCCTTCATGCTGATCAACAGTGGCAAGATCGGCCTGATCTTTTCCGGTTTGCTGGTGCTGGCGGTGCTGCTCAACTTTTTCATCGGCGTGATGGCTTCTACCCTTCCGGCGATGTTTCCCACTCACATCCGCTACAGCGCGCTGGCCAGCGCCTTCAACGTCTCGGTGTTGATCGCGGGTCTGACCCCTGCCGCCGTGGCTTGGCTGGTGGAAAGCACGCAAAATCTGTACATGCCGGCCTACTACCTGATGGTTATTGCCGTGGTGGGTCTGATTACCGGCGTGACGATGAAAGAAACAGCGAACAAACCGCTGCGTGGTGCAGCTCCGGCGGCTTCCGACATTGAGGAAGCGCACGAACTGCTGCAAGAACATCACGACAACATCGAGCAGAAGATCGAGGACATCGACGCAGAAATCGCCGAGCTGGAAGCGAAACGTGAGCATCTCGTGCAGCAGCATCCGCGAATCGAATAACGGGGGGCACTATCGTCCAGAAGCTGCCGTTCAATTCTGTCCACAGAAACCCAGTCGACGTATCCTGAAGAACAACATTGAAAAGGAGTTCGAATGAAAACTGATTGGCAACAAATTCGAGAAATGATGAACACTGTTATCGAGAGCTGTGAGCAGATCGAAATGGCAGGATTCAATGAGGAATATCGCTCCGCGACCGTGGAAATCAAAGGCGTCAATTACTCCGTTCAGGAGTTTTTAATCAGTGCCTGGACACTCCCAGAGAACATTCGCTACCAGATCATTCGTGAGCGTCATGAAACTGGGAATGACCTTCCCTATGTTCCCGAAGCAGCCCGCATTCTTGTCTCAATGGCGCAGGCTTGCGCGGAATTGGTCGGGGCAGCCGATACAGCACCCGCTCAGAAAGCAATTGCGGGAATGAATCATTGGTACAAGGCCTACGCGGTACCGCATATGACTACAGCCATCGGGCGCCAGGCTTGCTGAACTCGGCAGTTTCACTAAAGCCGCCGAGTCGCTGGACATTGGGCGGCCTCAGGTCACCCGTTACATCCAGGAGCTGGAGACGTCATTGGGCGTGCGCCTATTCCAACGCACCACGAGAAAGGTGGCGCTCACCGCCGAGGGCGAACGGTTCTATGAGCGAGTGCAGGAAATTCTCGCGAATATTTCTGCCGCGACCTCGATGTTTGACCGTACCGGAGCAACGCTCGTGGGCCGACTTCGCGTCGATATCCCGACCGCTTTCTCGCAAATGGAATTCATCAAAAGCCTGAAAGAATTCACTAGCACCTTCCCCGGCATCAACATGGTACTGGGCGTGACCGATCGAGCCGTTGACCTGATAGGTGAAGGCATCGACTGTGCGTTGCGTATAGGCGATTTACCGGACTCGACATTGATCGCTCGCCCCATCGCGATGGCAACCATGGTGACGTGCGCAGCGCCTGAGTATCTGAACGAGCACGGCGAACCCGAGACACTCGACGATCTAGTCTCCCATCGAGGCGTCAACTTCTTGTCCGGTCAGAGCAACAGAACATTGCCTTGGCACTTTTCTGTAAAAGGTCAGGATCGAGCGTTTGTGAGTGACGCCGGCATCACAGTCACCGAGTCGAATGCGTACGTTCAGTGCGGCGTGTCGGGCTTCGGAATAATCCAGGCGCCAGGCATCACCGTGGCCGAGTATCTGGATAGCGGCGTTTTGGTGGAGATTCTAAGGCCCTATCGGCCTGCCGCTCGCCCTGTGTCGCTGCTGTACCCAAGCCGGACGCACCTAGCACCGCAGGTGCAAGTTTTCATCGAATGGCTGCAAGAGCGCTTTCCGCAGACTCAATCTGGCTGGCTGGAACAATAACGATCATCCTCCAAACTGATCAGCCAACTGCTCCCGTACATGGCGAAAAAGCTCGACGGGCTGAGGCGTGCCATCGTTCGTGTTGAACGGCAAAAAAATCTCGATCAGGTGCATTGGGATAACCTCGACATCTTAAGAGGTTGTTTCGTGAACAAGGCAGATGCCTGTTCATAGGATCACTTATGCCGCCTCTTGCGTTTAAATTTCGATCGTCTTGGGGCCAATCCCTTCGAAAGCGGTAGAAGCGATTCTTAAAATTCTGGCGATGGGCACTCGCCTCTGATATTGCTCCCCCCCAAACATATTCGTTGCTGAGTTGTGAGCCGAGACTCGGATCTTAGTATTGGCCGACAATATCGAAATCAAGCCCCGAAAGACTCGGGGCTTGATAGGGTCAGACGGCATCAGGGTTTGCGTCCTCCACCTCCGCTCATCCCATCGTCCTTGCGTCCCATTTCAGATGATTTATCGCGGTCATCGGCAAGGTTGCTATCGCGTCCGCTTCCTTTTCCACCGGGGGTGGATTGATCAGCCTTGTTGGATTGTTGTCCGCCTGAAGCCTGGCCGCCTTTTTGGCCTGGTTTGGACATGTTTTCTTTATCGTCGGCAAATTCGCCTCCGCGATTCGTACCCTGCCCGCCTCCGGACAGGCGATCGCTATCGCGGGATTGTTGTCCGCCGGAAGCTTGACCACCTTTCTTGCCGGCTTCAGAAGCCTTGTCCCGGTCATTAGAAAAATTGCCTGGATTTTTGTTTCCTGTATTGGCCATTTTTGTTCACCTCTACATCGTTAGCACGAGCATGGGCTCGTCTAATTCGGAGCACGCACAAAACAGAAAGTTTGAACGGAAATATCAGGTTCGCGACGAGTGGATTGGGGTATTTGGTTCCATTGAAAATGCGCGCATTCGACTGACGGTGTGTCTCCATCCATCGATGGCACGCTTTTCATACGAAATGTTCGATATTTACTAGACTTAGTAACTCGTAGAAGCCCTCCATGCATCACACTCAGGAGGTCAATCGATGACTGAACACATCGTGCATTTTCATTGCCAGATCGATCAGGGAACGACTGAGCGCTTCCGGGACTGTTGCCTCGAAGCCATCGATCAAGGCGCCACCTCCTTGCTCCTCAATCTTTCTACAAGCGGGGGTAGCACTAACTTTGGCTTCACCCTCTACACGTTCCTGAAGTCATTGCCGGTACCGCTATGCGCGATCAACGCGGGCAACATCGAATCAATGGGCATCATTATGTTTTTGGCGGCAGCCCGCCGTATCACCTCGCCCCACTCACGCTTCCTGATTCACCCGATGAATTGGTACTTCAGCCAAAAATCAGTCGACCATCAGCGCCTGCGTGAATACCTGTCGAGCCTCGACAACGACCTCGCGCGTTACGTGCAAATTTTCACACTCGAAACTGCTGACGCAGAAACCAAGCTCGATATTTTTCATTGCCTTTCAGCAGAAGAAAAAGTCATCGCTGCCCACGAGTCTCTGGCATACGGGATTGCTCATGAGATGAAGCAAATGATGTTCGCTGATGATGTCAAACATTGGAAAGTCAGCGGTGGATGAGCCGAGCCCGCTCCGCGATATATCCGTGTATATCAAAGACTAATCACGAGAGAGCAATCGTTGCTGCCATCATGGAATTGACGCTTTGGGTTGAGCAGCGCGGATCTGCGGACGTTGCCGAAAACGTCCGTGGTGCTTTGGACACGATCAGCAAGAATGAGGAGTTCATCAACATGAGTCTCGCCGTGCTCATGGCACCTGAGTGATTTATCCATAGGGTCGCTACTCGGCGAGGCTTACGGCTAAAGCAGTGAAATAGCCTAGAAAAATGCACGCCAAGCAATGGGCATCGAAATACACCGTTGAGCCTTGGCGTTGAACTCAACCGTCACACGCTCCGTCTAGCGCATAGATGGGGCTAAAGCTTAAGCCCTCTCATCCCTTGTACGTTTCAAGGAGATTGCCATGGCTACCACTGCCGCACGCGATCTATTCGGAGCTGGTGATCGGCAGCCTTTGCCCAGAGCAGCCATTCCCCTTGGGCAATACGCCTTCCTGAATTCTGCCAAGGAGCTCCCGTTGAAGAGCCTCAGTCAAAACTTGGTGTGGCATCCGGTGCCCCTGAGAAATCAAAAATGAATAAGAAAGAGCTCATAGGCAAGCCTCCGGCGGTTCCCCATCGTTCGTGGATAAAAAAACTAGGGCCCGGCCTTATCACAGGCGCGGCGGATGATGATCCAAGCGGTATAGCGACCTACTCGCAAGCAGGCGCGCAATTTGGCTTTAATACGCTCTGGACGTTGTTTTTCACCTTCCCCCTGATGGTCGGCATTCAGATCATCAGCGCAAAAATAGGCCGAGTCAGCGGGCACGGGCTCGCTACCAATATCCGCAGCAATTACCCTTGGCCTTTTGTATATGGCATCGTCGCTCTATTGATGTTTGCTAATACCATCAATATTGCAGCGGACATCGCAGCGATGGGGGCGGCGTTGAAGCTGTTGATAGGCGGATCGTCTCAATTCTACGCAGTCGGCTTTGGTCTGGTTTCTCTGCTTCTGCAGGTGTTCATTCCGTATAAGCGCTATGTGCGGGTACTCAAGTGGCTGACACTCGTGTTGCTGGCTTATGTGGGCATTATGTTTGCCGTGCAGATTCCATG
Organism: Pseudomonas sp. LB3P25; assembly: GCF_054897985.1. Classification (NCBI taxonomy): domain Bacteria; kingdom Pseudomonadati; phylum Pseudomonadota; class Gammaproteobacteria; order Pseudomonadales; family Pseudomonadaceae; genus Pseudomonas; species Pseudomonas sp. LB3P25. The sequence goes on from NZ_CM142711.1 coordinate 3,698,472, forward strand.
GGGGCAGGTCGTTCGCCAGACTGTGTGGCCTCACATGTCCTGGAAGCCGGAGTATATAACCATGGTGGTTGCCATTTTTGGCACAACCATCAGCCCCTATCTCTTTTTCTGGCAAGCATCACAGGAAGTTGAAGATATGGAGGCTGACCCTAAGGCTCAGACGCTGATTGATGCGCCAGACCAGGCGCGAGCCAACTTTACGCGCATCAAAATTGACACAATAGTGGGTATGGGAATTTCGAACCTCATTGCGTTTTTTATTATGTTGACCACAGCTGTCACGCTAAATATGCATGGCACCACAGATATTCAATCGTCCGCACAGGCGGCGGGTGCTTTACGACCGATTGCGGGGGAATTCGCATTTTGGTTGTTCAGCGCAGGCATCATCGGAACCGGTATGTTAGCGGTTCCCGTGCTGGCAGGCTCTGCTGCTTACGCAGTAGCCGGTACCTTTAGATGGAGAAATAGCTTGGCGGCCAAGCCAGAAACAAACAAAGCGTTTTATAGCATTATCACTGCGGCAACATTATTGGGTGTATTGATCTGCTTTGCTCCGATCGATCCCATCAAAGCATTGTTTTGGAGTGCAGTCGTCAATGGCGTGATTGCGGTGCCTGTCATGTTCATCATGATGTTGATGGCATCGCACAAAGAAATAATGGGCTCTTTCGTCATTCACCCTGGGCTGAGGGTATTGGGCTGGAGCTGTACTATAGCAATGGCTTTTGTCGTGATCGGTATGCTCTGGCGCATGTTTTCAGCGTAGAACCTTTTTCTGAGATTCAGTCAGGTATCTCAGTCATAGCCAGTGGGTGGTTCCCCAGGAGAATCGTGACTCGGGCCATCATCCATAGCATTCAAGGCTTGGCCCGGTTGGTCGCACGACCGCTCTCTTTTCGCTCAGTGACCCAGAGGTGATTTCTCCGACTTAAAGGATAGGAGAGTTCGGTAGAGATGACTCATTCAGATGAGAACTCCAAGCTACATACGCATCCGAATGTTGGGTTACAGCCGCATACCACCTTTCACCGCAAAGCTCGCGAGTTGCGACCAACATCATCATTTTGCTAATAGCTGCATCCAGATCTAAAAGCAGCTCATGAGATTTAAATCTAAAGTCGTCCGTTGAGTTCATGTCGGATCCTGTGCTCAGCGGGTCTGACTCGAAGTTATGAGTCGCAGTGCCCACCAAGAATCTGATTGCGGTTTTTAATGGATCAGCCCGAGCGATGGACGGCAGTCATTTTGTCTGGCTGGAACAGGGGCGTGCCCCTTGGAATCAGATGAATCACTGTTCACGCGTTTCTTATCCGCTTGTATGGATCACCAACGGTAACGTGACCACGAACTCGCTACCCTTGCCATCACCCTCGCTCATGCCGGTAACCTCGCCGCCGTGCGCCTCAACCAGCTCGCGGACTACCGTCAGTCCGATGCCCAAGCCTGACCCATTGAAGCCGACAGCATGCACGTCCTGAACATAGGGGTCGAAAATAAACGGGAGTGCTTTAGCGGAAATGCCGATTCCATTGTCGGAAATGTTTATCTTCAAAACGTCGGACGCTACTGTTACAGAGAGTTCGATTCCACCGTGGGTCGGTGTGTATTTAGCCGCATTCGCCAGAAGGTTGTGGAGAATCTGCGCGAGGCGCCCCGGGTCACCATTAACCATCAAGATGCCATCGGGAAGATGGACGTTGAACTGCTGCTCTTGTGCGTTCATCAAAGGGCGGCACGCATCAATGGCTTCACGCAGAACTTGAATTATGTCGACATCGCGGCGATTGAGTCGCAACTTGCCAGTGCTGGCACGGGAGACATCCAGCAGATCATCGACCAGCTGTGACATATGTTGCACTTGGCCTTCGATCAACTCCCGCATCCGAGGCAGCTGATCGCTAGGCAAACGCACCATACGTTCTGCAATCATACTGATAGGCGTTAATGGGTTACGTAGCTCATGAGCCACCGTCGCCAATATGCTTTTTTGCTGACTCAGTGCGCGCTCGGCTACAGCCTGAAGGTCTTGAGCGCTGAGTGCGGCTATGACCAGCTGGGCATTAGCCTCACGCAGTTCCTGGTACAAACGTTGCTCTTCCAAGCGTGGGGCGACTATAGCGTCTGACTGCACCAGCAGTTTCGCCAGTACTGGCTGCTGATTAGCCTCAATCACCTGCTCGACCTGCTGACTATCCACCAGCCGGCTGCTGGTGTCGCTCAACTCTTTTTGAAGTGCTGCCAGCACGGCGCGTGCTTCAACGGTTTTCTGGCCAAGCAGGAAGAGTTCGTGAGCGGCATTAGCGATCTCACGCTCATTCGTGCCATCGACATTACTCATGAGTCGGGCTCAAGCATTTTTATCTCCTGGATGTGATACACCTGAAATCCGCTTTGTGGGTCGGCCTCCGAGCAGACCTTCTTGGTCATGAAGCATTTCGCCAATCTGCAAGCCGTTTTCATCGACGCGGTACAAGCGCAGCTCATCGGAGTGGGCACTGGCCCGCACCTTGACCACGGCCATGATGCGCAGTAAGCGGCTCTCTACTTCAATATAGCGTTGGACAATGATCGCGTCGGTGAGAAATGCCGTGCCGTAAGGGCTGAAACGCAGGTCGGTGTAGCGGTCTTCCAGCTCGGAGGTCATCAGCACACTGACCCCGGCACTGGTCAGCGCGGTGACCATGCGCGACAGCGATTCACGGAAGTCTTCGCGGAAGGTCGGCGCCAGCGCCAGTTCGAAGCCCGACAACGAGTCGATCACCACACGAGTGGCTTTCAGGCGAGAGATCTCGGCCAATAGCAACTGGACGATTTCGTCGATGGACAGGTCCGGTGCACGACTGTCCACCAAGCCTACCTGACCGCTTTGGATCAACTGAATGAGGGCGGCATTTTGAAAATGATTGGGCCGTTGTTCGAACACCGCGATCACGCCGGTTTCACCATTGCGCGCGCCTTCGGCCAGGAAGGTCGCTGCCAGAATGCTTTTGCCCGAGCCCGATGGCCCGGCCACCAGCAAGGAATAACCACGGGGCAGGCCGCCGCCAAGCATCTCGTCGAGCTGTGGCACGCCCATTTTCAGGCGCTTGATCGGGAACTCCAGCGGTGCTTCAACCGAGTTGAGTGCCGCCGGCGCAAAGACCTTGATCCCCGACGTCGCGATGCGGAAGGTGTGCAGCCCTGGCATCGTCGGCTGGCCGCGCATCTTCATGATTTCCATCTTGCGCACCATGGAATTGCGCTGAACGCTCTGACGCAGCCAGATCAGGCCGTCGGCCACGGTGAAAATCGGGTTGGTGTCGGTTTCGGTGAAGTATTCGCCAATCAGGAAGGTCGTCGCCTGCCAGGTGGTCATCAACATGCCCAATTGCTGAACGAACTGCGGCAGGTTGTTGTTGGGGTTGTCCTGGGTCTGGCTGGCCAACACCACCGAACGGAACGAGTCGACAAACACCAGTGCGGGGGAGTGAGCCTCCACCTCGCTGACGATGCGCCGTAGCACTTCGTCCAGATTCCCGGCCAGGGTGTCGTCCGCCAGGTTGATGTAGCGGATCGACTGGTTGATCGCTTCGCTGTCGAAAAAATCGAATTGCTGCTGATAACGCAGCATCTTCAGCGGCGGCTCGCCGAGCACCGTAAAAAAAAGTGCCGGGCGCTCGGGCGTCGCCAGGGCGAACATCATCTGATGCGCCAGGGTGGTTTTGCCACAGCCAGGCGGGCCTGCGATCAGGTTGAACGAAAACTCCGGCAATCCTCCGCCCAGCACCTCGTCCAGTCCTGGCACGCCGGTGGCCAGGCGGTTGATAGTCACTTTGGTGCTCATGGCGAAATTTCCTGCGAAGGGGTGTCGCTCAAAGAAGGTTCCCACATGCCACGAAGCAAACGTGCGGTGAGCGAGGGCCCGATCAGCGTGGTCAGCAGCTCGTAAAACGTGGTCAGCAACACTTCACCGAAAAACAGCGCATCGGCTTCGCTTTGCTCAACGAGTACGGACTTGAGGGCAGTCAGATCCATGCCAGGCTGCACTCTGTCACAGGTGCCGGCCAGACGCGGATGAGTAGAGGCGCACAGATGGAGGCTGCGGCGATAAAGCGCGGCAACCCCTTGATGGCCAATGATGGGCGTGAGGGCTGCGTCCATATCCTGCAATATTGATGCGATCGCTTGCGCGACTGTTGCAATGTCAGCGTTGGGGCCAACACGGTGCGCCAGAGAAGCTACGATCTGGCGGCTCTCTTCGCTTAGCGTGGACATGGCTCACTAATTTTTGATGGGCGCCTATCAATGGTACACCCTATAACCTGTGATCGAGTTTTCATTTGGACGCAGAGCTGATGATGTTCGGATACCAGCTAGGTGGCTGAAGAAAAGTAGTCCCAAACAGCAAGGATTTGCCTCTCTGTCTACGCCTCAAACACCTGGATTTGTGATTTGGATATAAACCGACCAAATGCCAAGCAATATCCAGAACGTCGCAAAGATCCAAGGTGTGCGAACCGAAAACAGCAACGCCTTTCGGTACCCCTTGTGCGTGGACTCTCGCTCACAAAATAAAGGCGATCGTCATACGCCAACCCCATCACAGGCTCGCTATGCAATAGCTCGCTCTGCTTGAAATGCCAGTGGTCGATAATATCGTATGCCGCGCGAATACCGGGCCAAGCATTCAGCAAACTTAACACCCCAAGTAACGCAAGAAACGCAAGAAACGGTGGTACCACTAGCGTGAACAACTTGCCGGAGGTCGCAATACACACGCCCAGCTCTCCCGTGAACTTGGCATGAGCGCAGGCCATGAACGCAGCCATTTCTTCGTGCCGGGCCTAAATGAATTCGATTTTGCCTTGGGCACGACTCGGCGCACCAAAAACACCGTTGATACCGTCCCCCGGATAACCAAAAATCCGCGTTCCGCCCCATTGGCTGAGTCGCTCAACCAGAAAATCGCTGACTGTCGTTGTCATTAAGATCCTCGTCTTTCACCGATTCGTAGAGTCGCTGCTGGAACGGCAGGTGCAGCTCAGCCAACCTTGTCGTTGTCCTGTTCGGGCGTTTCAATGCCAAGCTCTTCTTCAGGGGCTTCGTGCGGGTAACCAGGTAACCCCCGGGCCTCATTCGGCCCTTGACGATGGCCTGGTGAATTCCTTTTCTTGCCCCTATCCATGGTGGCATTCTTCGTCTTGAAAAGTGGCGCGCTAGAGTGGGGTAACCCACGAACCCGAGACCGAAAGGATCTAAAGCATCTGAAGGCACGGGATATACACTCATTGGTGAGCCCCTAGCCAATGAATTAGGTTAAGCCCTATCGAGCGCGTACTTTCACGACGCTTCCTCATTACCATTCAGACAAAAGTCATTTGGCTGGCTCCCGTCCGAGACAAGCCTCCATGCTATCTACTTTAGAAATCAGTCACTTAGTAGAACAAAGTTTTCTGCCCACTCGTTGCGAATGCACAGTCGATCCGGGAGCCGCTCTGACGGTACGATTTTTCCACGATACTTCGAATCAAGAAGTTCTTGTCGTCACCGGTATCTCGTTAGCTCAACTGAGTAACGGGCATGCCATCGCAAGTCTTGTCGCAGGGCTGCGGCAGGATCTTGAACTCGTTTCTTCTGCTTCTAGCTATACAGTCAGTAATCCAGTTTCTAGGTTGCAACGTCGGTGATATGAGGTTGACTGCTCCTTAAACTGATGCCAATGCTACGCTTTGATTTCTTCGAATGAGATGAAACACCCCATCGAAACCTCTCAGACATTCGAGAATGATTATGAAGCGGATCCTGATCGGTACTCTCACCCTAGCAATCATCGGCACGATGAGCGATGGACTGCTCCAATGGAGAGCCGTCGACAAGCAGAATCAAGAATTTTCGTGCAGTGAAGCGAAGCAAACCTTAAAAGGAGTGGAAATTCGAGCGCGAGCATTGGCTGTCGGGATGACCGTAGAGGCATACGCTAACGCTGAAGAAGAGGAAGTGGCGAAACTAATCAGTGCTCTCGAAGGTGCAACTAGCGAGGCGGATATTAATTCGGTCATGGAGAGTCACGCTGCCGCCATAGAAGCGGAGGACGCCGCTGTTGAGGCAGAGGTGGACGCTCGAGGCGATCAAGCATTCCTCGAACAACGATTAATGAAACAGCGAATACCCGTCGATGTTAAACAACAGCTCGAACGCGCCGCAAAGGCAGTTAGTCTCATTTGTAGTTAGCCCTCTGCGCTAACAAGGCCTCCCCTCAAAAACTGTCCCAATCCAGACTCTTGTCCGAGGCAACAAAAAGGGCCCTTTGTACGTAAGCGTCCCTTCACTACCGTTACCCGGCATCTGGCAGGTTGGAAGAATGGCCGTTACGCCAATCTCGCCCAACCAGCGCCGCTGTAGCACTACCCATGACGATGATCAGCAGTAGTTTGATAGCGCAGCTTCATCTGGTGCATGACGGGCGCGGTAATGCTTGCGTGCCGGATTTTGCGGTTAAGGATGCCTTGGCTAATGGGCGCCTCAGATCTGTGATGGATTCGTACATGACCCGTACCACTGTTTTCCAGATTCTATGGCCGGGCAGCAAACAAATGTCTCCAAAGGTGAGAGCGTTTGTAGACTTCCTTGTAGAGCGGTTCGGAAATCAGCCCGTAACGAGTGAAACGTGAAAATTGTTTCGCCCCTCTCTATCAAGCGATTGAGTAGGATGCTGACTAGGTGCATGTCGTAGGTTTTTGCTATTTGCTCATGCCGGTTTCGACCGGGACGATCGTGACCTCGAGTGTAAGGGGCCGGCGAACACACCTTCCGAACTCCAGCATTAAGGGCGATGGTGTCCGCGTATTTTTAAGCGGACGCGATAGCCCTTAACGTCAGGATTTCCATGCGCCAACGAAGCTCTTATCCGAAACCCTTCAAGGCCCAGGTTGTTCAGGAATGCCTGCAACCGGGCGCAACCCTATCTAGCGTTGCCATCAGCCACGGCATCAACGCCAACGTTATCCGCAAGTGGCTACCACTTTACCGAGACCAGCCGCCAGCGGCGTTGCCGGCTTTCGTTCCGTTGAGAGCTACGCCCAAACGGCAGGCGGAAGCGTTGGCGATTATTGAGCTGCCGCTTGGCGAGCAATCGATCACAGTGAAATGGCCAACTTCCGATCCTGAAGGCTGCGCCCGCTTTGTCCGTGGACTCGCGCAATGATTCGCGTCGATGCCATCTGGCTCGCCACCGAGCCCATGGATATGCGTGCCGGCACTGAAACTGCGCTGGCCAGGGTGATTGCGGTGTTCGGTGCGGCGAAGCCGCACTGCGCTTATCTGTTCGCGAACCGCCGCGCCACTCGTATGAAAGTGCTGGTGCATGACGGGATTGGCGTCTGGCTGGCTGCTCGCAGGTTGAATCAAGGCAAGTTTCACTGGCCAGGCATTCGACAAGGCTGCGAGATGGAGCTGGATACTGAGCAACTTCAGGCCTTGGTGCTCGGCCTACCTTGGCAACGCGTTGGGGCTGGCGGCGCAATCACACTGCTTTAACACCCGCCATTAGCCCATTGGTCTATCGCCGCGAACGGCCTGCTCTGGCAAAGTTCGCGGCATGACGTCCTCACCCAACCTCGACCAAATGTCCCCCGACCAACTGCGTGCCCTCGCGGCGCAGTTGCTGTCCCGGGTTGATTCTCTCGGGCAGCAAGTCGACAGGATGGGCAAGAAGAACGATCGCGACCAAACCATCATCGAGCAACTCACCCACGAAATCGCCTGGTTCAAACGGAACAAGTTTGCCAAGCGCAGTGAACAATTGAGCCCTGCTCAAGGCAGCCTGCTCGACGACCTGCTCGACACCGACATCGCGGCCATTGAAGCCGAGCTGAAAGCGTTGAATCCGCCGGCTGCGCCAGCCGAGCCACGCAAGCAGCCAAAGCGTGTTCCTTTGCCTGCGCAGTTTCCGCGCACCGTGATTTATCACGAACCAGACAACACCCAATGCGCCTGCGGCTGCCAGCTCCAGCGGATCGGCGAGGACGTCAGCGAGAAGCTGGATTACACGCCGGGCATGTTCACCGTGGAGCAGCATGTGCGCGGGAAATGGGTCGGCCGCGAGTGTGAAACGCTGACTCAGGCACCGGTTCCGGCCCAGGTAATCGACAAGGGCATCCCGACCGCAGGGCTGCTGGCTCACGTGATGGTGGCCAAATTCGCCGACCATTTGCCGCTGTATCGCCAAGAGAAAATCTTTGGCCGCGCCGGCCTGGCTATCGCCCGCTCGACACTGGCGCAATGGGTTGGCCAAACCGGTGTGCAGCTCCAGCCCTTGGTCGATGCGCTGCGCGAAACAGTGCTTGCTCAAGGCGTGATCCACGCTGACGAAACGCCGGTGCAGATGCTCGCACCGGGCGAGAGGAAAACCCACCGTGCTTACGTCTGGGCCTACTGCACCACGCCTTTTTCGGCACTCAAAGCTGTGCTTTACGACTTCAGCCCAAGCCGTGCGGGCGAACATGCACGCAACTTTCTTGGCCAGTGGAATGGCAAGCTGGTTTGCGACGATTTCGCCGGCTACAAAGCAAGCTTCCAACAAGGCATCACCGAAATCGGCTGCATGGCCCACGCCCGCCGCAAGTTTTTCGATCTGCACGCGACGAACAAAAGCCAACTGGCCGAGCAGGCGCTGCACTCAATTGGCGGGTTGTACGAAATTGAACGGCAAGCGCGGGAGATGACCGTTGAAGATCGCTGGCGAATACGGCAGGAAAAAGCGGCGCCCGTTATCGACGCACTGCATACCTGGATGATGGCCCAGCGCGACCTTGTGCCCGAAGGGTCGGCTATCGCCAAAGCTCTTGATTACAGCCTTAAGCGCTGGACTGCACTGACTCGATATCTCGAAGACGGCGCTGTACCCATCGATAACAACGCGGTCGAAAATCAGATAAGGCCGTGGGCACTTGGACGCTCGAATTGGTTGTTCGCAGGTTCGCTGCGCAGTGGCAAACGGGCGGCGGCGATCATGAGTTTGATCCAATCGGCGCGGCTCAACGGGCATGATCCGTATGCTTATCTGAAAGACGTTCTGACGCGCTTGCCGACGCAGCGGGCGAGTGAAATCGAAGAGCTTCTACCTCATAAGTGGAGCGAATCACACTCGGACTGGATTGGTGAGCGCTACGTCTCGAATAGGGCCATTCCAAGCGATGGGTGAGAGTAGGAATACTACGATAAGGAAAGCTACCTGGGACAGGTAGAACGGCTCCAGCCACTGCTGCCTCAATGCGACGTAAAAAGTGTTATGAGTTACGTCGACCAAAATAATCGCTACCGTAAGCACGATTCCGGCTCTTGGTTTGATGAAAAGTAGCAGTGCTGCAAGCGGGTCAAAAAACGTAAGCGCCCCCCAGAAAATACGGCTAGCCAAGTAAGCGCTAGGCCCGTATCCGTAGTCCCAGAGCAATCCATGCGAAACGTCTGCACGGATGTGATTAGCGGTTGCGATGAAAAGGCAGCATGCGAACAAAATTCTGACGGCGAATGACAATCTTGGCATAGCGTTATCTACATTCGTGATCTACGCCCTGCATGATAGCGGGATCGATCAACGGCGCCAGCAGTTGCAATGGGAAGGTGTGATCGCTGAACGCTTACCCTCGAGTAACCCATTCAGCTTTTTTGAAAGACTTCGGGTTGCTCTTAAATCAAATGCTAGCCGCGACTTGCGTCGCAAAAAAACGATCCCTCCTTGCCCTGCGGGCAAAGCCGCCTTCCGCCCTTCCCTGCCATTTACTTCCTTTTAAATTTCCTGAAGACAACGACAGAGGCAAAAGCAACGGCGAAGCAATCGAGTCGATTGCCCTAAAGCCTTTCGCTATCGGAAAAAGCGGTGTGATGAAGATCCCTGCTTTTTATTTGGAATCAAATAAATAACTCCGTCGCTTTTTTTGATTTCCAGGGGGCTCGCAAACTATTTTTTTAGGGGCCCTAGCATGGCTTCTAAGCCACCCCTAGCAGTTTGTGACTTCACCCCTGCTCTCGACGATCTCGCCAGCAGTGGAGGCTCTGTATCGATTTGATCAGGCGTTTTGGCTACGTGCTCACGACAGGAGCGGTTTGTCCTCACGCCAGACGCGAGCTAGTGCTTCATCGGCTTTTCGCTGAAGGTCGGAGCGGCTATGTACCAGATCAGTTCTCCTAGCGGACGGTGCGAGCTGATCAACGTCCGAATCGACATTCAGCAATAGCGCCGAGAGGCTTGCGTGCATGGTTAAGACGGCGGCGACCACATCGCAGTGCAAGAATGGCTTCACACAGGGTAAGCCTGTCTCCGCAAGTTCGATGCCTTGAAGGCAGCATCTCGCAGCAGCGAGTGCACCTAAGGTAATTTCCAGTGTTCGCTGTTGACTGTGACCTTGAGAGTCAACCACTGGCTCTTTGATAAAAGCGCTGAACGTTCGAACATCGTTGTCGGCGTGGGCCTTCATGACGTCCATCAGTTGCGCCACCTCATAGATGGTCTTTTTCCGCTCGTCCTCCAGGTTACAGGCAGCAGATTTTCGTAGCGCCATGAGGAGAAGCGCAAGCCCGAAGCTGGCACAGACGCATGACGTGGCACCGCAGCTTGGTACCGAAGTATCGGCCGCAATTTTGTCTCGAAAAGACTCGAGGCTTGATGACCAAATGCTCATCCGCAGCACATCCTTCAAGGCAGGGTATGACTAATTGGGTAGTCGCTCTTCATCTACTGGGCCGGCGTAACCCTGTCTCCGTCACCCGTCGGTTCCTCTCCCTGCTGACGTTCTCTTCGTCCGTCCCCTCACCGAAGTCCTGCTCATTCAACTGATCTCGGTAATTCTGCTCTGGTTCGTTGTCTCGCCCTGCTTTATGAAGATACCGACCTGCTGACATAGGCATGTCAGCAGGTCAGCTGTTTATCACCGTTCTCCGCGCGTCCCGCCATGGCTATGTTGCCCGCCGATTCGAGCTTTCTCGGCCTTGTCAGTTGCGACATTGGCATTAGGCTCGCTTTTGCGCCCCGCCTCTTTGACTTTTTGAGGGTCATCGGAAAAGCCGTGATGCGGTTCTTGTCGTTTGGTCATGGCTGATCTCCTTAAAGCAAAAAATAGTTACCTTCATTTGAGGCGGCACCATAAGCCTTCGTCCCGTTGACACGACCAACGGGAATTAGCTGCCGCCATAATGAAAAAAGCCTCTTCAAATGCGACTACTGCGGCTCAATCAACGCGGTCATTGTTCTGTTCCGGTGTTTCAATATCCGTTTCCGTTTCACCGTTCGATGGCCGCGTAGGCGGTAACGAGGGTGCCTGATCATTTTCTGAATCACTCGGGTATCCGGGCAAGCCGCGCGCATCTTCCGGAGTCAGAACATTGCCCGCAGAGTCGCTTTCGTGATCCCAGTCTGTCGTCGCATTTGGATCTTCGTCGCGACCGGCAGTGCCCAAAATGCAGCCATCATCATTCGGATGGCTCGAGTCATTTTCTGGCAAATTTTGAGTGCTGGTTGAATGCGGTTTCATAGGGGGCTCCAATGCGGACTAGTGGGTCTTCTTTGGAGTAACCCAGTGCATCCAAGTGCAGAGCAAGGGACAAACGGTGTGGGTATCCGCGTCAGTAACCACCGGGACTGAAGAACACAGAGCCAAATGCCCATTCAGCCTGTCGAAGACATAAGAGTGGGAAAAAGGATTTTTTTCGGCGCTTCACTCGCTGCCTGATTATCAGATCACTTTAAGAAAGGGTCGGCCATGGATCTCGTATTTCTCGGTACTTCAGCAGGCGTTCCGACCCGAAATCGAAATGTGAGCGGCACCGCTTTGCTCGAGTCCACAGGCAGAGGTTGGTATCTGATCGATTGTGGTGAAGCCACTCAGCATCAACTATTGCGTACTCCATTGTCATTACACGAGCTTCGAGGATGCTTCATCACGCACGTTCATGGTGATCATTGCTTCGGCCTACCCGGCTTGCTGGCCAGCGCCGCCATGTCGGGACGTCTCGAACCACTAAATATAGTGTTGCCGGTTGCCCTACATGCCTGGTTGCGTCTAAGCGTGGCTGTAAGTGAGTCATGCCTACCCTTCGAGTTGCATCTGCATGCGAGCGAAACCTTCGAGGGCTGGCGAAATGGCAATGTTCAAGTCAACACCGTTGTCCTCTCCCACCGAGTCCCATGTCATGGCTATATATTTTCCGAGGCCACCCCTGACCCACGATTGGATGTGCAACGCCTCGAGACAGATGGTGTCCCCCGAGGCCCTCTTTGGGGGGAGCTGGCGCATGGACATGATGTTGAGCATGCAGGACAGACATTTCGTTCCAATCATTATTTACGGCCTGCCCGACCAGACCAGCGCATCATCATTTGCGGCGATAACGATTCCCCCGAACTATTGACGGAGGTGGCGCCTGGCACGAACGTGCTCGTGCACGAGGCGACCTTCACTCAGTCTTTAATCGATCGCACGCGGACGACTTATGGACACAGTAGTGCCGCTGCTGTGGCGCGTTTTGCTGAGTCGGCACGCATCCCAAATCTAGTGCTTACCCACTTCAGCGCGCGCTATCAATCCAACCCCAAACTTAGCCCGTCCATTGATGATGTCCGCGAGGAAGCAGCGGCACACTTCACCGGCGAGTTGATCCTGGCGGATGATTTGCAACGCTACCACCTCGGTCGGGACGGTCGCCTGAAGCCTGCTATCGGCCGCTTGTCGCGATGCTGATTACTATTTGTAAATCAGCGCCGCGCTTGCAAATCAAAATGAGGTGCCGTGCAATGAAGTGGAGCTCAAGCCTTCCGCCGGTACCCCGACCCCAGCCGAGCCCTGAGCGCTTTTGCTGAAGCAGTATGAAAGCAAAAAGCGGGTGAAATTCATCGAACGATAACCGCGTGCTCGTGCTCGCATTCACTGATGAGTCCAACCGAATTACGTTCCAGTCTCGGCACTGAAAATAGAGCCGCAATCTGCTGTCATAAATTGTCTCAGCTGAACCTTGCGCTGGTATTGAAATCGTCGTGCCTTGGCGGTACTTGTAGGACACCATTCGTTAGCAGGAAGCGCACCATGGGGCCCAGATTCAGAGTGATTGAAACCACTAGACTAGAGGATGGCAACAAGCGATATAGGGTTGTAGATCTGGTTGAGGGAGGCTCAGCGAGCAAACACGGTGTGTTTGAGGTTAGAGCTGAGGCAGAGACTGTTTGCTCGACATTGAACATCGAGCATAAATGGCCGACAGAGATAGGGATGCGTCGTGCCGCACCGGTTAGCTCTCAATGATGTACACGATTATCGAACCTGCTTTCTAAATCTATTACCCGGGGGCGCAGACGAATGCCTCCAGGTCTCCGAGACTTTATACCTCATTACGTGTGGCCTCGTCCTCCTGGAGGCAGAAAGACTCTCTGAGAACTCAACATGCTGAAGACGTTTGACACGAGCTCTGCTACCTCATGCAACAGATAACGCGTCGAGTCGCTGATTTGAAGCAATGAAAGTCTGCCAACAAGAAGGCCCTCGCAGGGCCCTTTTGTACTCAATCCAAAATCACTTGGTCAGCCAGGACTCGACTTTGTCCGCGCCATATTTTGCTTTCCATTCTTTCAGCGTTTTGTGGTTACCACCCTTGGTTTCCACGACTTCGCCAGATTCCGGATTTTTGTAGACCTTCACCTGGCGAGGCTTGCGAGTGCTGCTCTTCGACTCAGCAGCAGGTGCGCGACGACCTGCCTTTGGATCTAGTAGGTTGACGATGTCTTTTAAGCTGAAGCCGTACTTCGCCAATAAGGCACGGAGCTTTGTTTCGAATTCGATTTCAGCCTTCAAGCCCGCATCACCTTTGAGGGCTTCAAGTGCTTGAAGCTGTTCAGCTAGGTGTTTTTCGAGCTGGCGGAACTCTGCGAGCTTGGACATGAGAAATCTCTCCGTGATTGTTATTCTAACGTTACACCAAAAACTCTGATTTGCATGAAGTAAGAGCGTTAACTTTGTTTATTCGTTCGTATCCGTTGCAGGATTCGCACTTGAGCAAACGTCCATTCATTAGCATCTCACGACGAGAGAAGGTTCGTAATATCGCAACGGAACATTGGCGTGAAGACGCCGAATCTGAATCTGATTTGCGGAACGGAATTGCCAGCGGAGGTGTCGTTTGTATTAGACACCTTGGTGTCGAAATCCCATTCAGATAGAGAGGTAGTTTTCATGAACAATATCATCTACATCGTTGGGGCAGTGGTGATCGTCCTAGTTATCCTTTCGTTTGTAGGCCTTGTATAGCCTGCCAGCCGAAAATCGTTTTGGTGACCGGATGCGGTCTAGTACGAGCCAAGTCATGACACTTGGATAACGAGACGTTTCCGACATGTAGCCGCTCTCCTGGCGATAGCTATTTTGTCGTCCCAAGGGCAGCTGTGGCGTTGCACAACTCTTCCCGCCTGCAGATGCCCGGCAGCGCCTCGTCGACGAATTCAAAGGCGCCGAGTGACTATTACTCCCTATATCGAACGGTACCGCTCCTTGAGCAACGAAATTTCTAAAGCTTTAGTGCCGACATATTCCTAAGTGCTCCTGTCTGCCCCAAGAAGACGTTTGCTCCGCCGTTATCCTTCACGCGCTCCTTCCTCTCTTCGCTAATGCCCGCCACCTCACATGCGTAGGCTCTGAGTTATTGTCCCATCTGAGTTGACAGTCAAACCGTTTTCACCCTCTTTTTCCCCTTCCTGTAGATCATTAATCTGAGCCCATGTTGAACGAAGCCACTTACCCCTCTAGATAAAGGATTTCATCATGAGCAACGCCACTTACAACCACCTGAACAAAGACGACGCCGTAGTCCTGATGATCGACCACCAGACCGGTCTGATCTCGCTGGTGCAAGACTTCTCGCCCAACGAGTTCAAGAACAATGTGTTGGCCCTGGCTGACGTGGCGAAGTTCTTCGAACTGCCGACCATTCTCACCACCAGTTTTGAACAAGGCCCCAATGGCCCGCTGGTGCCGGAGCTCAAAGAAATGTTCCCGGACGCGCCTTATATTGCCCGTCCTGGCCAGATCAACGCTTGGGACAATGAAGACTTCGTCAAAGCAATCAAGGCCACCGGACGCAAGCAACTGATCATCGCCGGCGTCGTGACTGACGTTTGCGTGACCTTCCCGACTCTGTCGGCCCTGGCCGAAGGGTTTGAAGTGTTCGTAGTCACCGATTCTTCCGGCACCTTCAACACCACCGTACAACAGGCAGCTTGGAACCGTATGACTCAAGCAGGTGCGCAAATGATGAACTGGTTCTCGGTAGCTTGCGAATTGCAGGGCGACTGGCGGAACGACATCGAAGGCTTGGGCAACCTCCTGTCCCAGCGCATTCCGAACTATCGCAACCTGATGAACAGCTACTCGGCATTAGCAGCGCGCCAAGCTTAAGTCGGCCTGGCTATTGCGAAAGCGCATACAACAAAGGGCCCTCGAAGGGCCCTTGTTTGTACTCAAAAGGAAATCACATGGACAGCCGAGGCTCGACATTGACGGAGCTGCCATGCGTACCTGCGCCAAACATACGATGAGTTCAACCAGTCCGCTAAGTCGCTGGCGGTCAGTCACGCGAATTTGATGGCACCGCCCTGGATGTCGTCGCGCGCCAATCGCAGGTCAACGGCGTCCTGATTGAGCCGGTGAACCAGGTTGAGCAACCGTTGCCGCAACACCTCGTCCGTGAGCTGCTCAGTTGCACGCATAACATCGAGCGCCGCGTGCTCATTGTTGGTAGCGACGGAGTCAAGCAGTTTGCGCATGCTTCTTGATGGTCGATTCATCTCCAACTCCCTGGATTTCAGTGACGCGAATCATATGGCCAGAATGTTTCGTCAGTATTTCAACTGCACGAACTGGCTTGAATCACCGGCTCCGGCTCATTTGACGCTAGCTGGAGGGACAACCTGAGGGGTCGATTACGTTTGTAGCAACCCGTCATTGATGAAGCTAAGCGGCTCGCTCCAGGGGAGAGTCCTGCAGTGACAAGCTCCGTACGTGAACTAATTCACGATGGATCCGGCGGCGTTAGTCCTTCCGCCTCAACACTCTCAGGCATCAATGTCGCAATCAACGCCCGAACAGCTCCCGGCAATGCATCCAGCTCCCTGACCAAAATACTTCGTTCGCGAATCGCCCAGGGCTCATCAATTTCAACAATCTCAAGTTTCATGGTACGACTGTGCCGAAGCGCGGCGGACTCGGGAATAATACCGATCCCCACCCCGGCCTCTACCATCCGGCAGATTGCCTCGAAACTCGACACCTGAATTCGCAAAGATAAGTTCTGCCCGAGCCGCTCCACATGGTCTCGTAGAAAGCTCAGCAATGTGGTGCCTTCATGCAAACCAATGTGCTGAAACGCCAACGTTTGTTTCAACTTTACCGGTTTCGGCCCCGCCAACGCATGACCCGCAGGCACCACCAACACCAGCCGATCGGTACTGAAATGCATCACCTGCAGCCCCGTAGCCTCCACCGGCCCTGCGATAATCCCCATGTCAGTGCTACCGTCTAATACCCCTCGCACGATATCTCGCGACATACGCTCTTGCAGGTCAACCGTCACCGCAGGCCGCTTCGCCAGAAAACCTGCCAACACTTCCGGAAGAAATTCGGTCACTGCCGTAGTGTTGGCAAAAATCCGTATATGCCCGGCCGAGTCGGCGTCGTTGGTGGTGAATTCGGATTTCAGATAGTCCACCTGACGCATGATCAGTCGCGCATGTTTGAGCAAGCGTTGTCCGGCAGGGGTCAACTCGACGCCCCGGCTGTCTCGGTACAACAAACGTGTATTGAGTTGGCTCTCCAACGCTTTGATACGGGCACTGGCCGCCGCCGGCGACAAGAACGCTCGGCGAGCACCCTGGGTCAGGCTTGGTGATTCGCCAATGTGAATAAACAAGCGCAAGTCAGCCAGATCGAAGTGCATGTTCGTTTCCAGAAAAACACTGTGCGTTCAGCATACATGAACGCCGGTATACGAAAATGCAAATTCTCAGAATACCGAACGCCTTGCATGATCCTTCTCAGAACAACAACTGGCGAGGGTATCCCGCATGGGTGCTGCAGATTTTTCTACTTGGCTAGGACGCACCGAAGAGGCTCAGGATCATTTGAGTCGCAACCTAATCAAGCGCATCGCCGCTACCTTTGGTGAAGAAACTCCAGCTAACGGCGCGGCGCTACCGCCGCTTTGGCAGTGGTGTTTCTTTCAGGAGCCGGTAGCGGAATCTCAACTCGGCACGGATGGCCACCCAGCGCGTGGTGGATTCCTGCCCCCGGCGGACAACCGCAATCGGATGTGGGCCGGTGGCCGTATCGAGTTTATCGAGCCATTGCGAGTCGGCGCTGACGCCCATCGCTTGTCGACCATCACCCATATCGAAGAAAAGATTGGTCGCACCGGCGCGCTGTTATTTGTCACCGTGCGCCATGAGTACTCCCAAGACGGTCGTTTGGCGATCCGAGAAGAACAGGACATCGTTTATCGCGAACCGAATCCGCCCAAGGAAAGTAGCGGCCATGCGCTTGAAGAGGGTGACTGGAATGAAAGCATCGAGCCCACCCCGACGCTGCTTTTTCGCTACTCCGCTGTGACCTTCAACGGCCACCGTATTCACTACGACTACCCCTATGTCACCGGAACCGAAGGTTACGCCGGACTGGTAGTCCACGGGCCGATGATCGCTACCCTGAACCTGCGCGCATTCTCACGTGCCAATCCCGATGCGCGTCTTCGCCACCTTTCCTATCGCGGTGTCCGTCCTCTGATCGCACCTCAGCCTTTCAACGTGGGCGGGCGAATTGTCGAGCCCGGCAAAGCTCAGCTGTGGGCCGGCAACCATGCCGGAGTCGCTCAAAGTGCTGAAGTCCTGTTCGACTAACACCGTCGTCCCCTTTTAAAAATGTGTCCCTGCCCTGACCCATGAGAGCCAAATGATGAACTCGAACGACAACGAAGAACTGAATGCCATCCGCGAAGGCGTACGCGCCTTGTGCGCCGAATTCGATGCCGCCTACTGGCGCAAAATCGACGAAGAAAAAGGCTTCCCGGAAGCCTTCGTCAAAGCTTTGACCGACGCTGGCTGGCTGGCTGCGATGATCCCGACAGAATACGGCGGATCGGGTCTAGGGCTGGCAGAAGCCTCAGTAATTCTCGAGGAAGTAAATCGCTGCGGCGGTAACTCCGGCACTGTTCACGGGCAGATGTACAACATGTTCACACTGCTGCGTAATGGCAGTGAGGTACAGAAAAGCTATTACCTACCAAAGCTGGCCAGTGGTGAGCTTCGCCTGCAATCGATGGGCGTGACCGAGCCCACCACCGGCACCGACACCACCAAGATCAAGACCACCGCGGTTAAGCGCGGTGATAAGTACGTGATCAACGGACAGAAGGTTTGGATCTCGCGCATTCAGCATTCCGATCTGATGATCCTGCTAGCGCGTACCACACCATTGGCAGAAGTGAAGAAGAAGTCCGAAGGCATGTCGATCTTCCTGGTCGATCTGCGCGAAGCCATCGGTAACGGTCTCACCGTGCAACCGATCGCCAACATGGTCAACCACGAGACCAACGAGTTGTTCTTCGACAACCTGGAGATCCCTGTCAGTAGCTTGATCGGCGAAGAAGGCAAGGGCTTCAGGTACATCCTCGACGGCCTGAACGCCGAACGTACCTTGATCGCCGCAGAGTGCATTGGCGACGGTCGCTGGTTCATCGAAAAGGCCAGCGCTTATGCCCGCGACCGCGTGGTGTTTGGTCGTCCAATCGGCCAGAACCAAGGAGTGCAGTTTCCAATCGCCGAAGCCCATATCGAAATCGAAGCAGCCGACTTGATGCGCTGGCGTGCTTGTGAGGAATACGACAGCGGTATCAACGCCGGAGCCAGCGCCAATATGGCGAAGTACCTGGCGGCAAAAGCCTCCTGGGAAGCGGCCAACGCCTGCCTGCAAACCCACGGCGGTTTTGGGTTTGCGTGCGAATACGACGTCGAGCGCAAGTTCCGCGAAACACGCCTTTATCAAGTCGCGCCGATCTCTACCAACCTGATTCTTTCGTACGTTGCCGAGCACTTGCTCGAGCTGCCACGCAGCTTCTGAGGACATGATAATGAGCCATACCCAAGCCCTGGCCGGTTTCCTGGCCGAGCTGAAATACGACGACATTCCCAACCCTGTTCTAGACCGGACGGAAGACCTGTTTCTCGACTGGCTTGGCTCTGCGCTGGCCAGCCAAGGCTCGCACCCGATCCCGTTGTTCGAGCGCTATGCGCAGCGTATGGGGCCAAGCGATGGCCCATCGAAAATTCTGGTCAACGGCCGGGGGACGTCTGCGTATTTCGCTGCACTGGTGAACGCTGCGTCGTCGCATTTGGTCGAGCAAGACGACCTGCACAACAGTTCAGTGTTGCACCCGGCCACAGTGGTTTTTCCCGCGGTGTTAGCGGCAGCTCAGGACTTGGGTAAGTCTGGACGTGACTTGCTGCTGGCGTCAGTTGCCGGCTATGAAGCGGGTATCCGCATCGGCGAATTTTTGGGTCGTTCGCATTACACCGTGTTTCACACTACTGCCACCGTCGGTACGCTGGCGGCAGCGGTCGCCGTTGGTAAGTTGTTAGATTTCGATACGGAGAAATTTATCAACGTACTGGGCAGCGCTGGTACTCAGGCTGCCGGACTTTGGGAGTTTCTGCGAGACGCTGCTGACTCCAAGCAATTACACACGGCTAAGGCAGCAGCGGACGGTTTGCTCGCTGCGTACATGACTCTCGATGGTCTGACCGGCGCGCGCAATATTCTCGAAGGCGACCAAGGTTTGGCCGCCGGAATGTCCCACGACTCTGTCCCTGAGAAATTATCTGACCGCCTGGGTACGCGTTGGGCGCTTGCTGAAACCTCGTTCAAATTCCACGCGTCTTGCCGTCACACCCATCCTGCGGCCGACGCCCTCCTGCACCTGATGCAACGTGAAGACCTGCATCACGAGCAGATCGCCAATGTCAGAACCCTTGTTCACCAAGCAGCCATCGACGTGCTAGGTCGTGTGGTGGTTCCGCAAACCGTGCACCAGGCCAAGTTTTCCATGGGCGCAGTGCTGGGTTTAATCGCTGTACATGGCAGCGCGCAATTAACCGAGTTTGAGCAACAGGCGTTGACCGACCCTGCCGTTGCCGCGTTTCGCGAAAAAGTCAGCATGGAACTCGACAGCGAAGTTGACGGCGCTTATCCGGCTCGTTGGCTGGGGCGAGTGATCGTCACCACTACAGACGGTCGCACGCTGTCAGCAGCCATTGACGAACCCAAGGGCGATCCGGGCAACACTCTGTCTCGACCTGAACTGGAAGACAAATTCCAGCGCCTCCTGGCCTTCTCCGGAGCGCGAACAGTTGACCAGGGCAAAGCGTTGATCGAACAGGTATGGCAACTGCGCGATGCCACATCCCTGAACAACCTGAACTAGAAGACAGCCCATGTAAGCGCTGCCCTAGGCGGTGATCGGCCGGAAATCGGTCGTGCCACCTAAGGCAGTTCCTACAGGTGTGGCATCATCCGAGGTACAAAAAATGACCACCCAGCATAACTTGCGTCCACTGGACGGCATCACTGTTATCAGCCTCGAACATGCGATTGCTGCACCGTTCTGTACCCGGCAACTGGCCGACCTCGGCGCTCGCGTGGTGAAGATCGAGCGCCCTGGCAGCGGTGATTTTGCCCGAGGATATGATGAACGGGTAAACGGTCTGGCATCACATTTTGTCTGGGCCAATCGCTCCAAAGAAAGCCTTACCCTTGACCTAAAACAGGATGAGGCAGGAAACATCCTTATGGGTCTTCTTGGAAAAGCCGACGTGCTGGTTCAGAACCTGGCGCCGGGTGCTGCGGCGCGGATGGGCTTGTCGTTCGAAGCGTTGCAGGAGCGTTTTCCTCGCCTGATTGTCTGTGACATTTCAGGCTATGGCGAAGGCGGCCCCTATGAGAAGAAAAAAGCCTACGACCTGTTGATTCAAAGCGAGGGCGGGTTTCTCTCTGTGACAGGCGGGCCGGGTGAAGAGGAGATGGCTAAGGCTGGTTGCTCCATTGCTGATATCGCTGCAGGCATGTATGCCTACACCGGAATTTTGTCCGCGTTGATGCTGCGCGATAAAACCGGGGTTGGCAGTCGCATTGATGTGAGCATGCTCGAGAGCCTGGTGGAGTGGATGGGTTACCCGATGTACTACGGGTTCGAGGGCGCGGCGCCGCCGCCTCGTGCAGGCGCTTCACATGCGACGATTTACCCGTACGGCCCCTTCCCTACCAAAGGCGGCGATACCGTGATGCTTGGGTTGCAGAACGAGCGTGAGTGGGCTCTGTTCTGCGAAAAAGTGTTGCTGGATGCAGCACTGGCGACTGATGAACGCTTCTCGGCGAATTTCAAACGCTCTGCGAATCGTGATGAGCTACGCCAGATTATCGTTGACGGCTTTTCACAACTGACAGTCGATGATGTGGTGACCAGACTGGAAACCGCCCAAATCGCCAGCGCCCGGGTCAACGATATGCAAGGCGTATGGGATCACCCGCAACTCAAGGCTCGCGACAGCTGGCGTGAAATCGACAGCCCCGCCGGCAAATTACCCGCGCTCTTACCACCTGGGCGGAATGCATCCTTCACCCCGCGCATGGACTCGGTGCCGGGATTGGGAGAACACAACACGGGCATACTCGCTGAGTTGGGCTTCTCCGACGAAGATCAGGCGCGATTGCAGGCAGCTGGGGTCATCTGAGAACAGCCCCTGCGACGATCTCTTTTAGCAGTCAACTTGTTGGCGCGAGGGCAGGCGCAGTGTGTCCGATAAAGCCTCGCCAACAAGTTGGTAACAGAGGTCAATGAAGCAATCCAACCGCTAAACAATGACAAAAAAGGAAGCCTTCCATGTCCGGTTCCACCATTCGTTCCGCACTCTTTGTGCCTGGCAGCCGCCCTGAACGTTTTGCCAAAGCACTGGCCGCGGGTGCCGATGCGGTTATCGTCGATTTTGAAGACGCCGTCGAAGAGTCCCTCAAGCGCCAGGCAAGGGACAATCTCGCCGCATTTCTGCAAGCCGAAACACAAGCATCAGTCTGGGTGCGTATCAATGCTCCAGAGCACGCTGAACATGCCGCTGATATCGTCTTCTGTCAGCAGCAATCGGGCATCGCAGGAGTTTTGTTGCCAAAGGCCGAAAGTGCGGCTCAGGTCGCCGCGGTTGCTGTCACAGACAAACCGATATGGCCAATCATAGAAAGTGCGCGCGGGATTTTAAAACTCGCTGAAATCGCTGCTGGACAGGGTGTTCAACGTTTGGCATTTGGCGCCTTGGATTACGGACTGGATTTGAACCTGAACCTAGGCTCACCCGCAGGTCAGTTCGTGCTAGATCAAGCACGCGTGGCGTTGCTACTGCATTCGCGGGACGCTGACTTGCTGCCGCCGCTGGACGGTGTCTACCCAAGTATCGATGACCTGGAAGGCCTGCATCAAGCTATCTGCCACGCGCATGAAATGGGGTTCGCCGGCGCTATGTGTATCCATCCCAAGCAAATTCCAGTGATCCAGCATGCGCTGTCTCCGAGTGCGGAGGTGTTAGCTTGGGCGCAACGAGTCGTTGACGCCAGCGCACACGGTCGCGGCGCCTTTCAAATTGATGGGCAGATGGTCGATGCGCCAGTGTTGATCCGTGCGCAACGGATAATCGCGATGGCTTCGATCAATCCGAACGCTCATCGATGAAGCTGAGATTTTCTTAAGTATCCGGTCTTGTGTGCTCTGCATTTACCCACGCACTAAATTCGCGGAGGTAGAGTGCCGTGCACATATGACTTGGCTTTTGCTTTGAGATAATGACCGGCCCGAACATAGACTGAGTTCGGCTAGATCTTCGACTTGATTCTTTCAGAAATCAACGCTGAGAGCACACCTAAGCGCCCAGTGAAAAAATGATCCGCACCTGGTACGACTCTTACTGACGCGTTACTCCGCTCAGCCCACCGAAGAATCTGCGACAGCGGAGCGCTTTCGTCCAACTCCCCGTGTATCAAACATGCTTCAGCGACTACTGGTGTCGCGTAGTGTCTCTTGCCTGGAACCTCGCCATCTGGAAGCCCACAGAGAATGACGTCATCACAGGATAGAGATGCCTGCGCCAATGCTTGCTCTACCCGTGCGGCAATGAAGGCACCAAAGGAAAATCCCATCAGAATGAAGGGCACCCTGCCCTCCCTTTCGCGCAGCAGGCTGGTCAGATCGATGATGTCCTGAGTTTCAAGAACTCCACCATCATATTTACCTGATGATTTCCCGACACCTCGAAAATTTGGACGATAGACACTCACACCTAGCGCGTTAGCGGCACGCATCATCGTAAAGGGGACTTTGTGATTAGCATTCCCCCCCAGCAACGGATGAGGATGGGCAATCAACGCTACCGCTTTAGGTGTCGCCAGACAGTCGCTCAGTACCTCTGTGACGCCATTGGATACTTCAAATAATTCACTTGTTGCCATGGAAAACACCGCCGGCTAATTTGCGCTTCCCTCAGCTTGGGAGCTCGCGTCAGCGCCCGTCGGGGGGGCTTAATTCTGGGATAGGTACATCTTCAACAACGCGCGACAGCAGTACCATCGGTTTTTTGCTATTTATAATGGCAAACATCATACCCCTGGCGCTTCTGGGCAATTTCTTGATAAGGCTCTTGGCCGTGTCCCTGAGCGCTTGATCCGTCCCGTGAATCTTGGCCGCCAGAAGTAGACAGATAGTTGCATCGATCATATTCATGAAACGTTGGTCTCGACAGCTACAGCAGGATATATAACGTCCAGAAGACACCGTTTTTCCGGTAGTTCATTACTAGATACGCTATCAAAGTTAAAAATCAGCCTCATGTGTTGCTCAGCACGACGCAATAGAACTTACATCGTGCTGGCTCATTGACCGAGTGGGACTAGACGCTAAGGCACAAGTATTTGATTTCCAGGTAGTCCTCAATACCGTATTTGGAACCTTCTCGTCCCAACCCGGAGGCCTTAACACCGCCAAATGGGGCAACCTCGTTAGAGATCAGCCCTGTGTTGATGCCAACCATCCCATACTCGAGTGCTTCAGCGACGCGGAACACTCGACTCATATTTTGGGCGTAGAAGTAAGAAGCCAAGCCGTACTCCGTATCGTTGGCCATCGCGATGACTTCAGCTTCGTCTTTGAAACGGAACAGCGGTGCCAGTGGCCCGAAAGTCTCCTCCTTGGCCACGGCGGCATTCGTGGGCACATCAGTCAAAATAGTTGGCTCGAAGAAATTACCCTCCAGGCCGTTCCCACCTGAAAGAATCCTGGCCCCCTTGCTCACTGCGTCAGCGATGTGTTCTTTGATCTTCGCCACAGCTTTTTCGTCTATCATCGGCCCAGTGGTCGTACCCAAATCCAAACCGTTACCGACCTTCAGCTTAGCCACTCCTGCTTTTAGCTTTTCTGCGAAGGCATCATAAATAGCATCCTGCACGTAGATGCGGTTGGCGCACACACAGGTTTGCCCGTTGTTGCGATACTTGGAAATGATCGCACCCTCAACGGCTTTATCAAGATCGGCATCATCGAACACAATAAACGGTGCATTACCGCCCAACTCAAGAGAAACCTTCTTGATGTCCTTGGCACACTCACCCAACAGCTGCCGGCCAATTTCGGTTGAGCCAGTGAACGAAAGCTTACGCACGATCGGATTGCTGGTCAGCTCTGAGCCGATATCGCCAGCGCTCCCAGTGACCACGCTGAATACACCTGCAGGAATTCCTGCTCGTTCTGCAAGTGCCGCTAATGCGAGCGCTGAATAGGGGGTTTGCGAAGCGGGTTTGAGCACCATGGTGCAACCGGCGGCCAGTGCGGGGCCAGCCTTGCGAGTGATCATCGCTGACGGAAAGTTCCAGGGTGTAATAGCTGCAGTAACACCGATGGGCTGCTTTAAAACGATCAATCGCTTGTCCGGTTGGTGGCCCGGGATCACATCGCCATAAATTCGTTTCGCTTCTTCAGCAAACCACTCAAGGAAGGAGGCTGAATAAACAACCTCTCCTCTAGCTTCAGATAAAGGCTTGCCCTGCTCCAGCGTCATCAGACGAGCGAGATCGTCTTGGTTTGCAATGATCAGCTCAAACCAGGCCCGCAATTTACTTGAACGCTCTTTGGCAGTCAGAGCACTCCACGCTGGGAGTGCGCGGTTTGCAGCCTCAATGGCACGCCGAGTTTCTACTGCGCCCATTTTAGGAACAGTGCCAAGAATCTCATTGGTGGCTGGATTGTTCACCTTGATCGTCTGGCCACTGTCGGCATCAATCCACACGCCATCTACATAGGCTTGCTGACGAAACAAATTGGAGTCTTTGAGCTGCATGATCACTTCCCGTCTTATGATTTTCGTGTCGAAAACTGCTCCGGTGAATCGGCCATCATCGCTGGAATCCAACGAGGGCAATACGGTCACTGTGGTTACTTAGGAGGGGCCATTAAAGCCTGCCCTAGCGTCACAGACACGAAGCAGCTTCAATCCTATCTCCAAAAGTTAACGGCCTGTTTTTTCGTGCATTCACATTTTCCGATGCCCCCGTTCACCGAGAAACATTCAATCGTTAGTTTTAAATAGTCCCCTCCGGATTTCGCCCAATACACGAGCATGATATGGGCAAACAACTATGACTTTTCTTTGGGCGATTACTCTTTTCAATAGTTCTGCATCTGATGACTTGACCGGCACTATGCAGAAACCGGCGACTAACTGACCGTATTCCTGCAAGCCGCCGCCAAAAGTCGCGGATAGACTGACCTTTCCACTCGAAGATCCCGCTCAACGCGGAAATCTGACTGATCCAACAACAAGAAAAAGCTCAGTTGATTACAAAGCGGGCATGTCCCGCCTAGATACAAGCTGTCCTTACTGCCCTACCTCTAACGCTGTGCGCCAATGATGTGTCACACCTCGTGCGTGGCCGCTGTTTGTTCACGCTTTCGAATGGAAGAAAAGAATGTCAAACCTAAATAATCTCAAACGCAAATTATCCCTACTGGATCTCACGCTCATAGGACTGGGAGCCACGTTCGGTTCTGGTTGGCTATTCGCATCAAGCCACGTTGCAGCCATTGCCGGCCCAGCGGGCATCATCTCTTGGATAATTGGTGCTGCAGCCGTATTTCTCTTAGGCCTTATGTACTGTGAGCTTGGGGCAGCGATGCCAACCACTGGTGGGATATTGCAGTACCCGATCATCAGCCATGGCCCAATGCTCGGGTACATGATGGGGTTTATCACGCTGGTTGCTTACTCCAGCGTCGTGGCGATCGAGGTGGTAGCAGCCAGACAATACGCAAGCGCCTGGTTTCCATCCTTGACTGAAGTGGGCTCGAGCTCTCCCACGATGCTAGGGTGGATGCTTCAATTTTGCTTGCTTTGCTTGTTCATGCTGACGAACTACTTCAGCATCAAATCGTTCGCCTTGGCCAACAACATCATCAGTCTTTTCAAATTTATAGTGCCAATCTGCGTAGTCGTGGTGCTATTCCGACACTTCAACAGTGAAAATCTGACCCAATCCGGATTCGCGCCAAATGGCGTTGAAGGCATTGGTGCCGCGATTTCGGCAGGCGGCATTATCTTCGCGTACCTCGGATTGACTCCAATCATCTCCGCGGCGAGCGAGGTGAAAAATCCTCAACGCAATATTCCACTGGCTCTCATGCTCTCCATCGCTTGCTCAGCCGTCATCTATTTGCTTTTACAAACAGCCTTCCTGGGCAGCTTGCCCACTGAGATGCTGGCTAATGGCTGGAGTGATCTGGGTAACAAGCTTCCACTCCCCTTCCGTGATATCGCGTTGCTGCTGGGAGCAGTGTGGCTTGCGACTATTGTGGTCGCTGATGCAGTCGTTTCCCCAACCGGTTGTGGCAACATCTTCATGAACTCCACGTCACGGATCGCTTGTGGGTGGGCAGGATCGACAACTCTGCTTAATGCTTTTGCTAAGGTTGACCCAAAGTCAGGCATCCCTCGTCGGGCATTGTGGTTGGCATTCGCGCTCTCAGTCGCCTGGACGCTACCTTTCCCATCCTGGGAAAAATTGATCAGCGTCGTTTCAGCAGCGCTCGTGCTTAGCTACGCAATCGCTCCAATTTCAGTTGCAGCATTGCGGCAGCGGAATTTCTCTCGGCCATTCAAGGTAAAAGCGCTTTTCTTGCTTGGGCCATTATCGTTCTTCGTGGCTAGCCTGCTGGTGTTGTGGTCAGGATGGGACGTCATCTCCTGGTTGGCAGGCTTGCAAATCTTGATCTTTATCGTGCAACTGGCGCTTAAATCGATGAGCAGTACACGCTCTACGATGCCAAGAGAAATCAGATCTTCACTTTGGTTAGTTGTTTATTACGCCGGAATGATGGGACTTACCTGGGCATGCGGGCCTGGTAAAGTAAGCGAAGCAACCGTCATTTCTATCCTTGCGATTTTCTCGACTGCAATTTATTTCTGGGGGGCCGCAAGCCCTTACCCACTCACCGAGAAAACAGACTCCCTTGCTATTCCATCTGGGGACTTAAAACCGCATACCGTTTAATCAATCATGAATCTGTGCCAAGCCAGCCCACAGGCCGGTTTGGCACATGTGAAATCTACTGTTTTCCATACCTTATACTCATCGCCTCGTGAGTTAGGATCTGTGAATCAGAGTCGATGCTACATCTGGCATCGTTGCATTGAATTGACCACCTGGTTGCGTTCTGTTTGACCAGGGGGGCATTCGCACTCACAGCAGTTAAACAAATTAGAGCTCAGACCAAGATCACATGAGCGACCGGGCCCGTGAGTCGCTCCCCTTCTGAGACAGAACGAAGCGACTTAGGCCGACTCAGTTGATTGGCCGCAGGCGATATTGCGGCGGCAGGTGCTCAAAGCCACTGATGGTTGAGTTCAGGCTCTTCCAGCGGCCATCCTTGATGCCATAAATGCACCCATGGATCGACAGGTTCTGGCCGCGGCTCCAAGCGTTCTGGATGATGCTGGTGTGGCCGACGTTGGCCACTTGCTGGATCACGTTAAGCTCACAGAGGCGATCGACCCGTTCTTCTTCAGTCGGCAACTTGGCCAGTTCTTCGCGCTTTTCGTAATAAAGATCGCGAATCGAACGCAGCCAGCCGTCGATCAGGCCGAACTGGCGATCCTGCATCGCCGCACACACACCGCCACAACCATAGTGCCCGGTGACCAGTATGTGTTTGACCTTGAGCACATCCACGGCGTATTGGATTACCGACAGGCAATTCAGATCAGTATGCAGCACCACGTTGGCCACGTTGCGATGTACGAACAAATCGCCCGGGAGCATGCCTACGATTTCGTTGGCAGGCACCCGCGCATCCGAACAACCGATCCAGAGGTATTCGGGGGTTTGCTGACGTGCCAGTTTTGCGAAAAAATCAGGATCTTCCTGCTTAATTGCATCAGCCCAACGTGCGTTGTTATCGATCAGAACTTGTAGATCGTTCATGTTCAAACCTCATAAATGATCCGCAGCTTTGGCGTGCGGCAAGCGCCCGAGGTCACGTTTCCACTCGCGAGTCGCGGGCAAAGTCTCCGAATTCTCATGTTGATGCTGGGCCTATTCTGAAATGCAGTCCCAATCATGAGTAGTAGTCATAACTTGGTCGTTTCTCCCAATGGCGATTCAGTCGCTCTGCAAATTTGCATGCTCGCGAATAACCTAATCGCATCATAGCAAGTCAGTGCAAACACAATTTCCTGGTCAACGGAAATGTTTCTGGTGGTCAATTGGCGTGCAATTTCGCGGCATTTCGACTCTAACCAGCTCAGCGTCACCCCTTCACACTTATGCCAAACGTGGTGCGTTTGAATCATTACGTCCACTCGCACCCGAAACTCACCTGGCCACACCTAAGTAAACAAATTCGACGCATAAAAAAACCGCTTGGTATTTGCTAACCAAGCGGTAAAAAGCGCTGACCAAGCGCAAGCCAATAGCTAAAGGTCACGCGTCAACACATGCTGTGTTGTGCATAGCGAAGATAATGGCTTCGCAAAAGCAAGCGTTACTATAGAGGTCGAAATGATCACCTGCCTTCGAAAACATTGCTAAATCATACAATGCCCCATACTCATTCGCTGTATGATCTCTCCGTGATATTTTGCGGCATTTAGCACAGCAGCCCGCACCTTCACAAATTACTCTCATGCTCGGCGAGTAAACTAACACCTTGGCTTCTTACTAGAGCGGCGCTTTAAATGATCGACAGTAAAGATTTACTACATTGGATGGATAGAGATCTCTCCTTGATGGACAAGCTCTTTGATCGCATGCCTGACTTGATGTTTTATGTCAAGGATACGTTAGGTCGATACGTCGTGGTTAATCAGACTCTCGTTCGGTACAGCGGGAAACGAACAAAACAGGATGTAATCGGCCTGACAGCGGACGATTTGTTTCCAATTACGAGTTCGAGCATCGTTGCTCAAGATCTGGGGGTCATTCACACAAGAAAAGAAATAATCGATGCTTTGCGACTTTTTCGCTCTGCCGATGGCCATCGACAATGGTGTCTGAGTTCAAAATTCGGAATTGTTAATGGTGACGACCAGGCCACAGGACTGGTAGGGATATCTCGAATACTTGCACGACCTGATGAGAAGCATCTGGGTTATAAGCGTCTAATGGAGTTTTCAAGGCGGGTTAAAGAAAACCTTGGCCAGCCCCAGCTGATTGCTGATATTGCCAGGGAGGTTGACCTCTCAATGGATACTTTACAGCGATTAACCCGTGAGGTTTTTCAACTGTCGCCCAAGCAAATATTGATGAAGGCAAGGATCGAGAAGGCGTGCGACATGCTCGAGCACAGCGAGACGAGCATTACTGACATAGCCACCGAGTGCGGGTACTCGGATCACAGCGCATTTAGCCGGCAGTTCAAGGCAACACTGCATTGCACCCCACAGCAATACCGCAGCACAACGATTAAAACTACAGCGCAAGAAAATTTGGCGTCAGCATTGTAATACTATGCCCCGACAAATATCCGCGATCATTAAATATCAATGTCGCGGATAACATTAACTCAGAAGGTTGGAAGTTCTCCCAAACGCTCAACAATGTCGACACACCAGCGTTTGAAACGGATACACCAGGATTTTTTTATCATTATTGTCTCCACCTGAGAAGCGGTTACAACTCGACCCAACGCGAATAAGGGCGCCCACGGCCTCCCTTTTTAATCGGTTACAACAAAGTAAATATTGGCGAGACTCGAATGAGTCACCACTTTCGAACCAAATGCATTGATGGCGCAGGCACGCCATCAAGGCATTAAACGTTCCGAGCACGCAGATCATTAGACGTGACTGGCGCTTCCCATAAGCGCTTCTCTGAAACGACTTCTCAGGTAAGGGCCATCACGTGGTGGTAACGCAGTCGGTGCTGGATCTGTCGTGACCTTCACACATAGCGTAACCGGGCCCTGGTGGCTATACAGTGTGTCGATTGCCTTCTCAAGACCATCCTGGTCATTCACGAGAATGCTTTGGCTAAAGCCCACGGCAGTAGCGACGGCGTTGATACTGACACCACGGCCCGCATGGGCTGGCTGCATGCCAGTTTCGGCATAGTGCTCGTTATCAATTACGACAATGCTGAGGTTGTCAGGGCGATGGCACGCAACTGTAGCCAACGAACCAAGGCCCATCATCATTTCGCCGTCACCGACAAATACAATGACACGTTTGGTCGGCTGAGCCAGAGCTATTCCCATGCCGAACATCACTGCTCCACCCATTGCCCCCCACAAGTAAAAATTCTGGGCGCAGTCGCCTGCAGCAGCGACGTCGAAAGTGGGGTTGCCGAGGCTTGTGACAGCTAGCGCATCACCGCGATCTTTTAAAATCCGGGCCACGACTTCACGACGATTGAGAGTCGGTTTAATCTTCTGAATAGCCTGCATGATCACACTCACTTATTAAAGTTTTTGGTGCCGATGACGCGCTGCCCAATCAGGACTGCAACCATACGGCCTGTCTGGTAAGCGAAACGTGCGCCAGCGCTAACCGTCGCCTCGACCTCTTCGGCAGAATCGGCGCGGTATACATACACACCAGACGCTTCCAAAACTTCTTGAGTGGACTTACCCATAGCTACCTGCCATGGGTTGAACTCGCCCCATTCACCCCTCATGGTAACAATCATGAAGAGTGGCATTCGAGTTTCATGTTGCAAGGAAAGCATGTTGATGCAGTTACCTACACCGCTTGACTGAACAAGAAGAACGCCACGTTGCCCTCCTGCCCAAGCGCCACCTAGTTGAGCAACACCCTCCTCCTCTGTGGTCAGCGAAACGGAGTGAATTTCCGGATCAGCATCACACATCTGGATCAACTTGCTATGCCCAGCATCCGGAACATAAACAACTTGCTTCACATCCAGCTTCTTAAATTCAGCAAATATTTGCTCTGGCCAATTTATCGTCACGTCTGCTCAACTCCAGTTGTTATTTTTGGCAAGAAAAAGCATGTACCACCGCGGCTAGCGGTAGAAAAATCACTTTGCTCAATAAATCACAGGAACATCAATGTACAATCCTTCCGGCAGCCTGAAAGCTGACAAAAACCGTTCAATCAGACTACTAAGTCTCGCCTTGTTTTTCACAGCAAGCCTCCTTCGCGAGAACTTTTAGATCTCGCTAATATTCAACAAAGTTTGATGTTACTTAACTGCGCGAACTTGAAGGGTTACACCTGAACCATGTTCAGCGGAGTCAAAGTAGGTAAAACCATTTCTGTTGGGCAATCGACCGCGAAGTATCGGTGTCAGCCCGACAGCAAAAGCCTCGGATTCTGCGGTATCGCAGTCAGGAACTGTAAACCCTAGATGAAACACGCCCTCACCTCGCTCCTCAAGGAAGCGACGTTGAAGAGTGTTTCCTTCGGGCGGAGCGCACAGCTGAAGCTGGAAATTTTCCAGATTTGCATATTTGTAGTGCAACTTCACAAAGTCTTCAGCATTCGGAGCAAGCAACTCCCCTTTGAAAGCTTCCAATGAAGGAAACTCACTCCAAGGGCCTATTCCGAGAGACTCGTAGTAAGCGACAGCCTTATCCATGTCGCGAACAATTACGCAGACATGATGAAGAGTATTGAAGATGCTTATACCGCTCATCACTTCACCTGTTTTTTCGCAAAGGCATCAGCAGATTCGACAAAGCTCTGACCAATCAACGGATTCCATTGCACACCAGATTTAGCTTCTACACCTGGTTTAAGGCGCTGAGTTTCGTCGTAGTCACTCCACGGGTGCATGAACAAGGGCTCAGCACTTTCCAACGTCTCTAGACGCTCCGCATAGCCAGCGAGGTAAGCCACTCGCTCTTCAGCAGTCACACGGCCTGGCATCCATGCCGCAAATGGGGGTAGGACGGAGAAGCCGGTATAAGCCAGGAGGCCGTTGTGAATTGGCCAAAGTACATGCAGCAAATCCCCATCGATCCCGTTGGGCTCATAGAGTGTCGATGCAGTCCCTGTCGTCAGGCACAGCATTGCCTTCTTGCCTTTGAACAAGCCCGAGTCGTATTTGCGGCCGGCAGCATAGGCAAAGCCACGACTGAGCACGCGATCGCACCAACCCTTCAGGATCGAAGGCATGGAGAACCACCACACTGGAAAGTGGAACAGCACAAGGTCAGCCTCAGCGACTTTCTGCTGCTCACGCACAACGTCAGCACTTTGGCTCTTCTGTGCGAACGCGTGCTCTTGCTCACGAGAGAGATCCAAGAAATCCGCATTCTCGCGGTCAGCAAAATCTGCTGCCGACAGCACTGGATTCCACCCCATTGCGTAGAGGTCGCTGACGACAACTTCGTGACCTAAGCGGGTCAACGTTTCCACAGCTGTGTTCTTTAGCGCTGCGTTGAACGATGCCTGCTCTGGGTGTGCATAAACGATGAGAGCTTTCATTACGTACCACTCTGGATCTGAAAAAAGGAGGCCTAAAAAAACAGCCGAAACGAATCATCTGTGGTCAACTTTAGGCCGCAAAGGGTTCAGTGTCTTGATGATCCTCGACCAGTTTCTGCGGTTTTTTGCATAGTCGGTGTTTTTCTCTTCCCCATAAGATAGGTGGCACAGCCCCCGGGAAGCCACTGCACAGGTGTAGCGCCGCCGGTGGCACCAACCGGCTGAATACTCCCAGGTGCCAGCAGCAAGAGCTGCATGGTGGGACGAGCCAAGATGATTGGAACCGACTCGGGAGCGCTTTCTTCTAGAGGTTGATCGACGTCCAGCATTGCACAAACATGCGCCATGACCCGTTGGCTTGCTTCAGTTGAAGCGCAAAGGATATGGCTGTAGGCAAGCGCCTCCTGTGTAACGACTCTTACGATGAGTGCAGCGAGGCTCGCCGGCAACGAATGCTCGTATGCCGGATGCTGAGCCAGCCAAATTTTTGTAATCCCGCAAGCTTGGGCAGCTTGAAACGCAATCTCGCTTACCGCTTCACCCGCCAATAGCAAATACACTTCAACGCCTGGCAACTGTGCAGCGGCAATCGTTGCGCGCGTTTCCAGGGTTAAAGCACCTTCGGCATACTGAGCCAAAACCAGAAGCTTCATTTGCTAATCCGTGAGTTTTGACCAAGTGGTTAAGACAGCTTTTGCTCACAAGCCGCTAGTAATATCGACGCACAAATAACTTCTGATGCCGCCCGCAATGCTTCAACAGCAGGTGACGATGGCGCTATGCGCAACTGCTGATCGTGTGGGTCAATACCATGGGGAAAACATGACCCCGCATCTGTCATCTGAACACCCGCTGCTTTGGCTAGTGCAACGACATGCTTCGCGGTTCCCGGGTAAACATCTACGCTGATGAAGTACCCGCCCTTAGGGGTACTCCACTGTGCAAAGCCGTGTTGGCCGAGCTTGGCTTCCAGGATTTCGAGCACTGCGTCGAAACGAGGTTTAAGCAGGCCCCTGTGGGAATCCATCAGTGCCTTGAGGCCATTCAGATCACGCAGGAACCGTACATGGCGGAGCTGATTTATTTTGTCAGGCCCAACACTCCGTACCGAAGCGTGTTGCAACCACCACTTGATGTTGTCTTCCGAGCTGCCAAGCATGGCGAGGCCCGCACCAGCCTGGGTGACCTTGGAAGTCGAAGCAAAGACAAGCGCACGATTTGGATAACCATTTCGCGTGCACGCTTCATAAATGTTTTCAATCTGAACATCTTCGTCGGTCAGATGATGCACGGTGTAGGCGTCATCCCAAAACAATCGGAAGTCA
This sequence comes from Pseudomonas sp. LB3P25, assembly GCF_054897985.1. NCBI lineage: Bacteria > Pseudomonadati > Pseudomonadota > Gammaproteobacteria > Pseudomonadales > Pseudomonadaceae > Pseudomonas > Pseudomonas sp. LB3P25. The sequence continues at coordinate 3,732,828 of NZ_CM142711.1, forward strand.
GGCGCAGCTGTAGGCATCGAAGCGAGCGCCTCAATAACCAAATCACTGTAAATAGTGCCCGTAGGGTTACTGTACTTCGGAACGCACCACATCCCTCGAATAGAAGCATCCCGAGCAACCAAGCTACGAACTGCACTCATATCAGGGCCATCTTCCAGCATTGGGATGGGGATCAAACGAATGCCAAAAGCTTCGCAAAGAGTGAAGTGACGATCGTATCCCGGAACAGGGCAGAGAAAGGCCACGGTCTCCTTTTCTTGCTGCCACGGACGAATGGATCCAGGCACTCCTCCGCGCATGGCGAACGACAGACAATCGTACATCAGCGCAAGGCTTGAGTTGCCGCTGACCACTACCTGGCTTTCAGGCACACCCAGCACTGGTGCAAACAGCCTACGGGCTTCAGGGATACCTTGCTGCCCCATGTAGTTTCGGCAGTCCGTACCGTCCTCTGCGATGTAATCCCCAACCCCTGGCAGCTCTAGCAACTTGTTAGAGAGTTCGAGCTGCTCGCTACTGGGAACCCCGCGAGCCATGCTGATCGACAATTTCAACTCGCAAAGGCGAATATAATCATTCTGCGCGCGCGCATGCAGCTGTGAAAGATCTTCCCTGGAGAGATCATCCAGTTTCATTTGTTAAGCCTCTGACTATTTTGAATACCCAGCAAACGTCGGGACAGTTCGGTAAGTGTCTGTACAGCGAGTGATTCGGAATCAGCTATAAAAGTCGCTCCTCCGGCCAACAATCCCAGCAGCGCCCGAGCGGCAATATCGACATCTGAAACATTGAAAATGCCAGTTGAGACACCTCGCTTGATAATCGCAATGAGCTCCTTGCGGTATCGCTCATCTTGAGCAACAACGGTCGCGCGCTGGGCCCCTTTTAGATTTTTAAGCTCGAGCATCACCAGGTCTTCCTCTCTAGAGTTTCGCAATACGCGACCCACATGGAACGAGATGAAGGCATTGAGCTGCGTTAAGGCGCTGGCACGTTTGGGCTTGATGGACAGCCAGTCGCTCAGGCGCTGTTGAAGCAGGGAATCCAACACCTCTTCAAGCACATCGATCTTGCTGGGAAAGTGGTAATACAGGCTGCCCGCCTGCATGCCTGCCTTTCTGGCCAGACTGCGCATCGACATTGCAGAAAAGCCGCCTTCCATAATCAAATCAATGGCAGCGTTCACAATGAGCTGATCAGAGCCCACCTCAGTTGTTACCGCATTTGCCTGGTGCATATGGATAAAAACCTTGAGTTAACGGATTTCAAACAGGGGTTGCGCGAAGCCAATGACTTGCCCATCTTGAGCAACAGCCGCGACCAGCACTCCTGAACAATTTGCTTTAACTTCCTCTAGCAGCTCGTCGTTCTGCAGAAACGCAATGATCTGACCTTCCTTGATCTCACTCCCCATTTTTACGAACGGCTCATCTCGCTGAGGATGAGTGAGACGCAGGACGCCCATGGAAGGCGAGTGGATAATTTTGCAGGGTTTCACCTCTACTCCCTCAAGGTGAGCAGTGGGTGAGACAGCGTTCGCCTTCGCGTCAAACTTGAGACTTAAACTGGCACCTGCCTGCTCAAATTCAAACGCTCTCAGAGAATGCCTTTGAAGCAGAACCACAACCTTTTCGATGAATTCGGGGCTCATTTCGACGTCTCCTTATCCTGTTCGAGATAGCGTTCTAGATGATGAATATCGAATCCCCCTTGAACGAAACCTGGTTCGTTCATCAGGCGTTGATGTAACGGGATACTGTGTTTGATGCCAGTGAGCTGCGCCTCTCCCAAGGCACCGGCCATACGGTTGATGGCTTCCTCTCGCGTGGCGCCATGCGCGAGAAACTTGGCGACGAGCGAGTCATAGTGGGGTGGTACCTGATAGCCCGAATACAGGTGGCTATCAATGCGAATACCTGGCCCTCCAGGTGGCAGCCAAGATTTCACAGTCCCTGGGGCTGGGACAAAACTGAACGGATCTTCAGCATTAATCCTGCATTCAACCGCATGCCCCCGAAGAGTGATTTGGCTTTGATTGATCGACAGAGGGAATCCCTGAGCGATCAACAATTGTTCGCGCACGATATCCACCCCTGTAACCAATTCGGTAACCGGATGTTCAACTTGAACTCGGGTGTTCATCTCGATGAAAAAAAACTCACCGTTCTCATAGAGGAATTCAAACGTGCCGGCGCCCCTGTAACCAATCAGTTGGCATGCCTTCACACAGCGCTCGCCGATGAATGCAATAGCCTCTCTATCGACGCCTGGTGCCGGGGACTCTTCGATAATTTTCTGATGGCGTCGTTGCATTGAGCAGTCACGCTCCCCAAGCCATACGGCGTTGCCAAAATTGTCAGCCAGAATCTGGATTTCGATGTGGCGGGGATGCTCTAGAAACTTTTCCAGATACACCTCAGGATTACCAAAGGCTCGCCCGGCCTCCTCGCGGGTCATGGCCACAGATTCATTCAGCTCAGCCGGCGTACGAACAATGCGCATACCGCGCCCGCCACCGCCTCCAGATGCTTTTACAATGAGCGGATATCCACACGTCTCAGCAATGTGACGAACCTGCTCAGCATCATCTGGCAGCGCACCTGGCGAGCCCGGGACGCACGGAACACCAGCCTCCAGCATCGCTTGTTTGGCCGAAACCTTATCGCCCATTAGGCGGATGGATGCGGAGCTTGGCCCAACAAAAACGAGTCCTGCAGCTTCGATATCGGCAGCAAACCCGGCATTTTCAGCAAGGAAACCATAGCCCGGGTGGATAGCCCCGGCGTCTGTCAGCTTCGCTGCTTGAAGCAAGCGCTTGGAATTCAGGTAACTTTCACTTGCCGCAGCCGGGCCGATGCATATGGCTTGGTCAGCCAATGCCACATGGCGCAGACCTGCATCAGCTTGGGAGTGCACTGCGATAGTTCGCAACCCTATGTCCCTGGCAGCACGCAACACACGTAATGCGATTTCACCGCGGTTGGCGATAAGTACACTGTCAAATAGCGGCTTACTCATGATCGTCCATCGCCTCGATTGTGAACAAAGGGCTACCGGCTTCAATCATCTCGCCGTCATTTTTAAGGATCGCAACAATGCGACCGCTGCGATCAGCCTCAATGGGATTGAGCATCTTCATGGCCTCAACGATTGCCAGCGTCTGCCCTTCTTCGACAACATCCCCCACCTCAACAAAGGGTGGCTTGTCTGGTGAAGGCGAACGATAAAAAATTCCGACCAAACTGGACGACACTGAATAGCCGGGCTTATCCGATGACACAGATGGAATTGCTATCGAGCCCTCTTCGGTTGGCGCGCTAGTGCTTTTGGCAGTAACCAACTCACGCTGAGTGGGAGCGCCAACGCTCAGACCGTGCAAGCCGAGCCGGACGCGACTGTCTCCCTCGCTATATTCCAGCTCCGCTACTCCCGAGCGTTCGACAATTTCGATCAGGCGCTCGATAAACTCTATGTTCATATCTTTTCTCGCTTTGACGATACCGTCAGTCATTCGCTTAACGCTCAAACGAAACTGGCAATGACAATGTTTTGGGTTTCCAGAGTGCTTCGCACATGGGCGGCGATTGCGACAGCAGTCGGCGTATCGCTATGCACGCAAATTGAATCGATGGGGCATGGAATGATCTTGCCTGAGATGGTTTCGATGCCTTGAGCACGCACCATTCGTACAACCCGATCTGCTGCTTCGTTAGGGTCGTGGATTACCGCGCCAGGCAATTTGCGCGAGACGAGATGCCCATCCTCGGTATAAGCACGATCGGCAAAAATCTCCGAGCGCACTTCAAGGCCCATTTCGGCAGCAATACGCGCCTGGTGTCCCAGGGCAATGACCAGGCAGATCAAAGAAGGGTCTACAGCATGGATAGCGCGACATACTGCTGCAGCGACATCCGGATCAGTTTGCGTCAGATTCCCAAGAGCTCCATGAGCCTTAACGTGCGTGAGCGTATGGCCGGAATAGCTCGCCATCGCTTGCGATGCACCTATCTGGTACGCCACTAACCGCTCTATTTCTGATGCCGAGAAAGGAATATTCCGCCGGCCAAACCCCCACAGATCAGGAAAACCGGGATGTGCGCCCACGGCGACTCCCCGTTCCTTTGCCATCGCATAAGTAGCGGCCATGATGTCGGGGTCGCCGCCGTGAAAGCCGCAGGCGATATTGGCAGAGCTGACGATGTTCAAGATGGCCTCATCATCGCCCATCGTATACGCGCCAAAACCTTCGCCCATGTCCGAGTTCAAATCGACCGTCAATGAATGCTGTGACATGAAAATATTCTCGTAAAAAGTGGGCCTGCCGGCCAGTCAAAGGGTCAGACCCAACGTCCGTTCCAGCGAATTGAGTTCAAGATCCAGCTGCTTCTGAGCTTCGATAGCTTCAGCCAGATCAATCTCCAGAAACCGCAGTTTGCTGCCGACCGGCGCTTGAGCGAGCAGCGACAAGTCCGCGTCGATGACGTTGGCAATTTTTGGGTAGCCACCACACGTATTGGCCTCTGCCATCTGAATAATGGGTTGGCCAGAAGGAGGTACTTGAACGGTGCCGGGGAGAATTCCGTGCGACAGAAGCTCCAGCGGACTGCGCAACTTGAGCTCCGAACCGCTCAGTCGCATGCCCATGCGATTGGCTTCCTGAGTGACCTGCCAGGGCTCCGAGAAAAATCGCTCACGGGCCTCGTCCTCGAAATCCTCATACTGAGCCGCAGGCAATACGCGGATGACGGTTGCTGTAGTCAACGATGGCAATTCACGAACACCAGCGAGCCCGCAGCTGCCGGTACTTTTCGCCCGAGGTAAATTCAACGAAAGTTGATCGCCACGAATGAGTCCACGGCCCTCAAGCCCGCCATAACCGCTTTTCAGATCCGTCGCACGTGACCCCAATAGCACAGGAACATCGATGCCCCCTGCAAAGGCCAAGTAAACGCGTGCTCCCCGACGTGGGGCTTGAATAATCAATGTCTGTCCCGCTTTGCCATCACAGACCCAGTTCGGTGGCAACTCAAAACCATCCAAATGAGCCAGCGCATCCGCGCCAGTTAGTGCAAAGCGACTGTCGGTTATGAATCTGAGACGCGCAGGGAAAAGGACGATCTCCAGTCCTGCGAAATCTGTAGGGTTGCCCACCATGATGTTGGCCGTGCTTAGCGCAAGTCTGTCCATAGCGCCAGATTGGCCAACACCAATATTGAGGTAACCCTTGCGCCCCAAATCCTGAACAGAGTTCAAGGCGCCAGTAGATAGGATTTCGATCATGATTCAATTCCAGCAATGCTGAAGCGAACGCGATCGCCTGGTTGCAAGAACGAAGGCGACTCACGCTGCTGGTCGAATAATTTCAGTTCTGTTCGACCAATGACGTGCCAACCGGAAGGGGCCGAGCACGGCATGATCCCAGCCTGGGCACCACCAATAATGATTGCTCCCTCCTCCAGCCGCATCCGAGGCACCGAGCGACGGGGAGTTGCGATTCTAGGGTTCAACCCAGACAGGTATGGGAAACCTGGCATAGCACCAACACAGGCAACCCGATAAACCGCCTCGCTGTGCAACCCTATGAAGGTTTGAACATCGATCTTTGCCAGCTCGGCAATGACGGCCAAATCCTCACCCTGTTGCCCGCCATAGATAACTGGTACGTCGATCTCTCGCCCCACTTGCTCATCAACAGTCACATGCGACCAGGCATGAAGTAGTTGCTCGGTTAGCACACCGACTGAAGTTTCAGTCGCTGAATAAACGATCAGCAGGTTGTTCATCCCGGGTACGACTTCGCGTACGCCGGGCAAATGAGCAACCAGATTCGCCGTTGCAAGCACTCGCTGCTGTATTGGCTCACTGAATCCAATTGAGGCGGCATCAAGAAACAAACCTTGGCTGCCTGCAATGCAGATTTTTGGCATGGGATCGAGAGAGGACATGTCAGCAACTCACTCGTTAACAGGAACGGTGTAGTTCAGGATCAAGCGACCGCCATCGGGATAGATTGTTTGACCAACGATATAAGATGCGTCCTCACTCGCCAGGAACGAGGCAACACTAGCCACCTCTGACGCTTGACCTACGCGTGCAATTGGAGTGCGAGACAACACGGTGTGCCGCTGTGCAGGGCTGGCCATTACCGAGTTCATCACCAGATCGGTCGCAATCGTTCCTGGGCCGATCGCGTTGACCCGGATTCCATGCGAGATCAAACCAACGGCCATAACGGCTGTCAGCTGCTTGATTCCACCTTTCGAAACTGCATAAGCAACCGCTGTAGGGTTGGCGAGCACAGCATTGATGGACGACATGTTGATGATCGAACCTTTGATGCCCTTTTCGATCATGACGCGGGCTGCAGCTTGGCCGATCAAGAAAGGAGACTTCAGGTTAACGCGCTGAGTTTTATCAAAGGCGTCTTCGGGATAGTCAACGAAGTCCGCGGTGATGATAATTCCGGCGTTGTTTACGACAATATCCAGCGAGCCAAAGTGATCCACTGCCTTCGCTACAATGGCCTTGGCCATGGCTGAGGAAATATCGCTCAGATCCGCGGCATACCAGGTTGCGTTTTCACCTAGGCGTTCGGCCTGTGCACGAACTTTGTCCTCTTGTACATCGACCAACACAACCTTGGCGCCGTCAGCCAAAAAGCGCTCGGCACAAGCCAAGCCCAAGCCCTGCGCAGCACCCGTTACCAGTGCGACCTTGTTTGCATGTTTCATAGCTACTCCCGTTACTTGAGATAATCGACATCATTTTTCGAAGTGTTTTGGCATGTAGCCCGACCTATCCCGCTCAATAGCGGCTCGGCCAGTACTCTTCGGGTATCGGTTGCTTGCCAACTATGTGGTCACGCAACATGGCACCCGTGGTCGCGCTGAGCGTCAGTCCGAGGTGACCGTGCCCGGTGGCGAAATAAAGTTGATCCACTTTTGCAGAGGGGCCGATGACTGGAACGGTTTCAGGTACTGAAGGGCGATTCCCCATCCACTCAGTCATGCCCTCAGTGTTCAACGTCCCAAGCATCGACTCGGCTTTGCTCAAGAGCATTCGTGCTCGTCGATAATCTGGGGCTGCGTAGCGACTTGCCAATTCAACAGTTCCGGCAAGCCGCAACGCACCATTACCCATCGGAAGAACAACGAAGCTCTCCGAGTGATTCATCACGTATCTCTTAAGTGGGCTTTGTGCATGGGGCAGTGTCAGGTGATAGCCACGTTCACTTTCCAAAGGCAGATGCTGGGAGATCGGTTTTGAGAAGTGATCACTCCAGACGCCACTGGCAACGATGACTCTTGACGAGTCGATGGTCTGGCCGTCACGAAGCATCACGCCAGTAACTTTCCCACCCTGTTGCCGTAGGGCTGCCACGGGATGCTGTTCAAATCGTCCACCCTCGGTAATGAACTGCTGGAACAGCCCCATGGTGAATAGATAAGGATCCTCGACATGGGAAAAGTCGGTGATAGAAACGGCATTTCGCCACTGTGCCGAGAGCGCGGGCTCAAGGCTGTAAACTTGCTCAGGATTACATAGCTGCCAGTTGACGCCGTGCTTGCCACGTAACTTCCATCCCTCAAGATCGGCGCGAAGCTCCTTCTGAGTGGCGTAGACCATCAGAGCTCCTTGCCGACGCCACATGCCATCCAACCCGCTACGAACAACCAAAGGTTGAAGGTCGGAAAGTGTCCGTCCCAATAGATAGGCAAGCTGTTGAGTCAGCTTGCTAACGCTCCCTGCCCGACTGGCCAGCAAATATCTGCTCAACCAAGGTGCCAAGGTTGGAAGATGTCGCCAGCGTACGGCCAAGGGCCCCATTGGATCGAACAACCAGCCAGGAATTTTACGTAACGTTTTGGCGTCAGCTAGCGGAAGCACTTCACTGATTGCGATTGCACCCGCGTTACCTGAGGACGTCCCACTCGCAGGTGGGTTCTGATCCAGGAGCAAGACCTCCAGCCCGGCAAGCTGTAGCTGCAAAGCAGCCGCTATCCCAACCACACCGGCGCCGACCACTAACGCGTCACAGCCTGAAGTCCTAGTCACGTTTGGCCCCCTGGGTCGCGATTGCACAACGGCCCGCAGCGAGATCCCATGCAGCGCAGCCGACGCTCTTGAAAAGAGACGCCTTCGTTGAGTCGAATCGACCATCGACAGCATCAGCAAGCGACAACACTGTTTTCCAGTTCACGTCAGCCTGAATCAAGTCTCCAGCTTCATGGCGAGCACCCACTGGGTCGTCGGCAAACAACTGACTGGCGTTGACACACTCTGGAGCGAACTCGGCCATTTCGGCATTAAATGCACCCACACCGATAAGCAGCCGACCTGGACGAGCTACTTCGTGGTAAATCGGGCGCTTGCTCGAAGTCAACGCAATAACGACCTGGGCCTCATCTCGGATTCCCGCGCTCTGAGCAGAAATCCGAAGCGTTAAGTGTGCAAATTGGTCGCAAAACTTCTCAACACCTTCCTTGCTTCTGCCATGAACATCGACTTTGATCCCCGGGAATAGCTCAGACAACGCTTCGATATGTCCAGCTGCCTGCTTGCCTGTCCCAATCAGCGCTACGTGTCTGGCATCGTTTCTGAGACTTTTGATCGCAAGCATTGAAACGCAAGCCGTGCGTCGGGCTGTCACAGTAGGCCCATCCAAGACCAGCAAAGGCTCACCGGTCGCCGACGAATACACAGCAACAAGTCCATGAATCAGGGGCAACCCTTTTTGGCTGTTGCCGGGCGCAAAGTTAACCAACTTATGTATGCCGATATCCGAAGATGTCGCCGGCATCGAGAGAAGCAGTGCATCATCCAAAAGAGGGAGAACCTGCCGCGTCGGGCTCGTTATCCGCTCGCCCGCATAGTCACGAGCAGCATCGGCGATGAAATCGCACAATGACGGGAATGGAAGTAAGGCGGCTGTTTGCAACTCGTTCAGGACTTGGAGCGCCATATTCAGTGTCCTCCCAAATAGGCATTGCGGACTTCATCATTGGTCAGTAGTTCTTGACCGGTGCCAGTCAATCGAATCTCACCGTTGACCATTACGTAGGCGCGGTCTGACAGCTTCAGCGCATGGTTTGCGTTCTGCTCCACCAGGAAGATGGTCATGCCGGTTTTCGCAAGCTCACGCAGAGTGGAGAAAATCTGTTTAACGACGATGGGGGCCAGCCCCAGACTTGGCTCATCCAGCAGCAACAACTTGGGCCGGCTCATCAGCGCTCGTGCGATGGCGAGCATTTGCTGTTCACCGCCGGACATAGTCATCGCTCGCTGGTTGCGACGTTCCTTGAGGCGCGGGAACAGTTCGAACATGCGTTGCATGTCTTCACCGGCGTGCTTGTCCCCGATCGGGATGGTGCCCATCATCAAATTCTCTTCCACCGACATATCGGGGAACACACGGCGACCTTCCGGCGACTGCGCAATGCCGTTAGAGGCAATGTAGTGCGACGATTTGTGGGTGATGTCAGTGCCTTGAAAGACGATCTGCCCTTGAGCGGCGCGCGGCTGGCCGAAGATCGACATAAGCAACGTGGACTTACCCGCGCCGTTGGAGCCGATCAAACTGACCGTTTCGCCTTCATTAATTGCCAGCGAAACCTTCTTCAGTGCCTGAATCGGCCCGTAGTAAACATCGATGTCTTTCAGTTCGAGGATCGGCTTACTCATACCAACTCCTCCTCATCTGCGCCCAGATACGCGGCAATCACTTTTGGATCGTTGCGGATCTGTTCCGGCTTACCCTTAGCGATTACGTTGCCGTGGTCGAGCACGACGATATCGTCAGAAATCCCCATGACCATGCCCATGTCATGCTCGATCAGCACGACGGTCATGTCATGGTCGTCGCGCAGGTAGCGAATCATGCCGCTGAGTGCTTCGGTCTCCTGTGGGTTTAGACCGGCAGCGGGTTCGTCCAGGCATATCACCTGCGGACGCGTGCACATGGCGCGGGCGATTTCCAGACGGCGCTGCTGACCGTAGGAAAGTTCACCAGCCAACCGATTGGCGCAATCCACCAGATCGACCACTTCCAGCCAGTAGAAAGCGGTGTTCATGGCGTCCTCCTCAGCCTTGCGGTAACCCTTGGTGTTGAGGATCCCTGCAACCATGCTGCGGTTGACCCACATGTGCTGGGCGACCAAAAGGTTCTCGATAACGGACATTTCCTTGAACAGGCGAATGTTCTGGAATGTCCGCGCAAGCCCTGCACGGTTCACCAGGTGCGTACCGCCGAACATCTTGTAGAACAGACGTCTGGCGAAGCGGTTGGGTGAGATGAAGTCGGTGGGGAGAAATTGTTCACCGAGCAACTGAATGACATTGGTCTTCTTGCCGCGAGCATTAAGCTCTATGCGCCCGCCTGTTGCCTTGTAGAAACCCGTCAGGCAGTTGAAGACGGTGGTCTTGCCAGCACCATTGGGGCCGATCAAGGCAAAGATTGAATTGCGGCGCACCTCCAGGCTGACGTCGCTTAGGGCCTTGATACCACCGAAGTGCATCATCAGGTTTTCGACGGACAGAACGATTTCGTCGCTCATCACGCACCCTCTACTTTGGCCATCACGCCTTTACGTGGGCGTACACCGGTACGGCTGACACGGATCAGCCCCCGTGGCCGCCACATCATCATCAGCACCATCAAAACGCCGAACAGCAGCACGCGGTACTCTGCGAAGCTGCGTAACATCTCCGGCGCAACAGTCAGCACAAACGCCGCAATCACCACGCCAACCGTGGAACCCATGCCGCCGAGAACAACGATGGCGAGAATCAGCGCAGACTCGAAGAAGGTGAACGAGGTCGGGTTGACGAAGCCCTGATAGCTGGCAAAAAACACACCCGCCAGACCTGCGGTCGAGGCACCAATGGCGAATGCCGATAGCTTGACCAGGACGTGGTTCAGACCCATGGAGCGGCAGGCGATTTCATCTTCACGCAAGGCCTCCCATGCGCGACCGATCGGCATGCGGGTAAGGCGATGTTTGATGTACAGCACAGCCAGCACCACCAAGAACAGCACGAGGTAAATGAAGATGAATTTGAGGTTGGGGTTGTAATCCATGCCCAACAATTGATGGATCGGTGTTCCCCCCTCTTTCGCCTGCCTGCCGAACTCAATGCCCATGAATGTAGGTGCGGGCACTGGTAGGCCATTAGGGCCGCCAGTGAAGGACAGCCAGTTATTGAGCACCAGACGAATGATTTCACCGAAGCCCAAGGTCACGATGGCCAGATAATCGCCATGCAGCCGCAACACCGGAAAGCCCAATAGGCAACCCGCGAACCCGGCAGCAATAGCGGCCAGGGGCAACACAGACCAGAAGCCGAGCCCCAGGTACTGATATCCCAATGCCAGGCCATAAGCCCCGATCGCATAAAAGCCGACGTAACCCAAATCGAGAAGACCGGCCAGACCGACCACGATGTTCAGGCCAAGCCCCAGAAGAACGTAGATCAGACCAAGAATGACCACAGTAATCAGGTACTTGTCAGCGAAGGCAGGAAAGATCAGAGCGACGATCACCACCAATGGCATGATCCAGAGCAGGCGTGATCTGTGATCAGGCTTTAAGACATGCACACCACTGTCGGCGTGAGTGAAACGATGGGATAACCGCTGCCCTGTTTGAGTTTGTAGGAACAGGCTCAACGCCAAACGTCCAGCCATGACAATCGCTGTCATCCAGGCTACTCGAGCGGGTTGCCAGTTGAAGCTATAACCGTCCAGAACGACACCCACAACCGGGCCAAAAACGATCAACGCCAAGAGGCCAGCGACCAAAGTCTCGATAAGGCTTTTTTTGATATCGTAGGATTTGAAGCGATGCGCTTCATTCCCTAGTGCTTTATTCAGGGTTATGGAAGACATGCTCACACCTTTGTAACTAGGGGACGGCCAAGCAGGCCTTGTGGTCGCAGGATCAGGATGAGTACCAGCAGCGCGAAGCTGAAAACGTCCTTGTAATCACTGTTGACCATCCCTGCGAATTGCGACTCAGCGACACCCAATATCAAGCCACCGAACATGGCTCCTGGTAACGACCCGATCCCACCGAGTACTGCTGCTGTGAATGCTTTTATGCCGATGATGAAACCTGCATAAAAATCAAACGTGCCGTAGTTCATGGTGATCAGAACACCTGCTAAAGCAGCCATGGCAGCGCCAATGATGAATACGTAAGAAATAACTCGATCCGTATTGATCCCCAGAATCGATGCCATTTTTCGGTCTTGCTGCACGGCGCGGCACATCCGTCCAAGCTTCGTGCACTTGATTAGCCACGTGAGGATCGCCATGCCGATGAAAGCTGCAATCAGGATGAAAATCTTGGTGTAGGTAAGCTGAACAAAGCCAGTGCCGATCGAAAACTTCACCGCCCCTTCAAGCAAGGTGGGCACACCCTGCTGGCGCGCCCCTTGGCTTATCTGCACGTAGTTCTGCAGGATCAGAGACATGCCTATGGCACTAATCAACGGCGCCAATCGCGTTGAGTTACGAAGTGGTTTATAGGCCACGCGCTCAATCACCAAACCATACACACCGGTGACTACGATCGTGAAAACTAGGGTGCCCAGAATGAGGAAGGGGAATGACTGGACGCCAAAAAAAGAAAATACTGCCAGCCCGATAGCGGCCAAATACGCAGAGACCATATAAACATCGCCATGGGCGAAATTGATCATCCCGATAATGCCGTAGACCATGGTGTATCCGATCGCAATCAGCCCATACACAGAGCCAAGCGTCAGGCCATTCACCATCTGCTGAAGAAAGATGCCGTCCACGATTAGAATTCCGTCAGTGAATTGAGTAATACGCACCCTGCACTCGACCCGTTAACGGGTCGAGGCAAGTGAGCACCCGGTCAAAGTTGTTTGTATTTGCCGTCGGGGCCCCACTGGTACATCACATAATCGGAAACTTTCAGATCACCATTCTTGTCCCACTCTTTGTTTCCAATTGCGGTAGGTACCGGATGGCTCTTTAACCAAACAGAAGCCTTCTCACCGTTGGTGCTTTTGTTCGCACTGAACGCTGCTGCTAATGCTTGAACCGAAGAATAGGAATACAGGGTGTAGCCTTCTGGCTCGTAGCCATTAGCTCGGAATTTTTCAACAACCGCTTTGCCCGCAGGGTTGTTACGTGGATCGGCTCCGAATGTCATCAACACGCCATTCACGTACTGAGCCCCACCAGCGGCGCTGACCAGCTCATCAGTTACGATGCCATCACCAGAAATGAATTTCGCTGTCACACCCTGCTCACGCAACTGCCGTACAAGCGGGCCAGCTTCCGGGTGCAAACCACCGAAATAGACCACTTCGGGATCGGTCGAACGAATCTTTGTAACGAGGGCATTGAAGTCCTTTTCTCCGCGGGTCAATCCCTCATAAAGCACTTCCTTCACACCCTTTTTGTTGAGCTCAATCTTTGTCGCGTCGGCCAGGCCCTGACCGTACGTATCCTTGTCATGAATGATCGCAACTCGCTTGGCTTTGAGGACATCAGCGATGTAATCGCCAGCGACGATGCCTTGTTGGTCATCGCGTCCGCAGTTGCGGAAAACTGTCGGCAACCCACGCTCAGTCACTTTAGGGTTGGTTGCTGCCGGACTAATGCTGATGACTCCAGCATCGGCGTAAATCTCATTCGTCGGAATAACTGATGACGAACAGAAGTGACCGACCACTGCGACCACTTTGTCTGATTCGATCAGTCGGTTCGCTACAGCGACAGCTTGTTTTGGGTCACAAGCGTCGTCGCCCTTAACTAGGCGAATTTTCTCGCCATTGATACCGCCATCGTTATTTATGGCTTCAGCGGCAGCTTGCGCCCCTCGCCAGACCTGATCCCCGTAAGCCGCATAGGTACCCGTAAAGGGCCCAGCCACACCGATCACCACATCGGCATGAACGACACCGCTGACTAACGCAGCTGCCAAGGTTGTACTCACCAAAAACGGTTTCGCTTTACCACTCATATCGCTCGCTCCAAGGTAGAACAGCTCTATTGCGACCCTCAGCTCCAAACCGCAAACTGCACAACGCGACTGAAAAAGAAGGTCTTTAAGGGATCAGCAGAAGAAAGTTGGCGAACTCTGGGAAGCCGCCCGCCAACATCAAGGGCTTATTTTATTGATCTTCGTATGGTTGCCGGCCCTGGCATGTGTGCTCATTCTGCCGACAAGAGGCGGGGACTGGCTTGCACTAACACAGCCAATTCGATGCGGTTTTTTGCATAACTCGCAGGCAAACGGGCACGAAATTCCCCACCTGGATACAGCAGCATCCAAATGAAAAAAGTTAGATAGGCGAGGAGTTATTGAGCCTGAAGACTCAATCGATACTGCTGAGGGGTGAAGTGCGTTGCGGCTTTGAATTGACGAGAAAAAGCGCTGTGATCGGCATAGCCGCATTCGCCAGCAATGTCGGTGATACTGGCTTGCGACTCCTCCAACATTCGACAGGCCTTGTCTATACGAATCCGGATGAGCATCTGCTTGGGCGTGAGCTGAAAAATCTCTTTCGTTAAACGCTCCAGCGTATCAACGGACAGATTAACACTCTGGGCAACCTCAGAAATAAGCAGCTTTTGATCGCTATCTGTTTCCAAAATTCGTATGAAATCCATCAGCCTTTTATAGCTGCTTTTTTTCTCATCCGGCCTGGGCAAAATTCGCGATATCCCGACCAGGCCAAAATTCCCCGTCACCGGATCCTTGAATTGAAATTTAGAGCTGAGACACCATTGCTTCCTTCCGTCAGCAGAGAAATACAAACGAAGCAGATCCACGATTTTTTTCCCATCGTTGATCACGCTCATATCCTGAGCCAACGTGTTGTGGCCTGTTCCAGGAAAAAGCTCGTCGGCGGTTAAACCTATAACCTGCTGCTTGCTACGCATCCCTGCCTGATCAACGATCGCCTGATTGACCATTACATAGCGGGCTTGATTGTCTTTAACGAAGAACATCACATCCGGTAGCCGATCGAACACCTGCTCCAGCAAGGGCAGGTTTTCGTCGACGCTACGTAGCAAATCATCACACCTGTACATTTTTTGCATCCGATCCAACATTTACTAGGATCTACCTTACACCAGCCTAGCTAGGTGCATAGCGGAAAATCAAAGCGCCTCATTGTGCAACCTCCCGCTAGAAAACCGCCAAGGATACTGCACTCCATTGGGTCGCTATCTACCAAGTGCGCACCGAACATGGTCAAGAAAGGCTAGCAAACATATAAGCCGAGGAAGAATCTCCCCTAACTCACCGTGAAAATCCGAGATCGCGTGAGCAAAAATGACTATGCAGAAAGCCGTAAAAATCCACGGAGTAAATCACAAGCCACCGCAACCTGGTTACAGCAGACTGTGCCGAGTTCGCTACTTGAGGATTTTCCCGTGACCCACCCAACCGATTCAGTTGTCATCATTGGCGGCGCCATCATCGGCAGCTTCGTCGCTTATTTCCTACGACGTGAGGGCCACAAAGGCTCGATCAAAGTTATCGAGCGTGACAGCACCTATCAGTTCTCCTCCACTGCTCTTTCGGCGTCTTCGATCCGCACCCAATTCGGCTGCCCTTTCAACATCAATATGAGCCTTTTTAGTGTCGGAGTTTTCAAAGACATCAAGAAGTGGTTTGGTGAAGATGCCGACATTGGTTTTGAGGAGCGTGGGTATCTCATGCTCGGTTCGCCAGATGGAGCCGATGCGCAACGCACCACAGCTTTGATGCAGCGAGAACATGGCGCCACCGTTGATATTCTGACCCCTGAACAAACCAAAGAACGCTTCCCCTGGATCAACGCCGAAGACCTTGGTATTGCGACCTACGGAGCAGCCAATGAAGGCTGGTTTGACGCCTGGGCGCTACTGCAATTGGTTCGCCGTGAAGCCAAAAAACTAGGCGTTGAATATGTACAAGGTGAAGCCTGCGGCATCACCCAGAGAGATGGCAAAGTCGAATCCGTTCAACTCACCGACGGAACCAATTTGCCATGCGCTTGGTGCGTCAACGCGGCTGGGCCGGCAAGTGGAAAAGTGGCTAACTGGCTAGGGATTGACCTTCCTGTAGAGCCTCGTAAGCGAACCGTCTTTCACATCAAAACGCCGGTACCGACAGAAGGCTTTCCAATGCTTTTTGATAATTCGGGTGCGTGGATCCGTCCGGAAGGCGATGGATTCATTGCCGGTATTGCTCTCGAAGAGCCCGTGGATGTACACGCCGAGGGCGACTTCGAGCCGAGCCATCATTTGCTTGAAGAAACACTGTGGCCACTTTTGGCACACCGCATCCCTGAGATGGAACAGATTCGCCTGCAGCGGTCATGGGCAGGTCACTATGAAATGAATTTACTGGATCACAACGGCGTCGTTGGTGCGCACGACCAAATCACCAATTTCATATTCGCAACCGGTTTCTCGGGCCACGGAGTCATGCACTCCCCCGCAACTGGCCGCGGAGTCGCTGAACTGATCGTTCACGGCAAATACCGGACACTGGATCTGTCGCCCTTGGGTTATGAGCGCATACGTGACAATCAGCCCATCGTGGAGTCGGTTATCTACTGACTCCTGCGCGAGCCGGCAACGTCCGGCTCGCTATGTGATGCATCCTCGGTTACCTAGCGGAATTGAACGTGACAGCTGTCTCGAAAGTACTCATCCCCTCCTCCTCTTCCCTTCAGC
This sequence comes from Pseudomonas sp. LB3P25, assembly GCF_054897985.1. Classification (NCBI taxonomy): domain Bacteria; kingdom Pseudomonadati; phylum Pseudomonadota; class Gammaproteobacteria; order Pseudomonadales; family Pseudomonadaceae; genus Pseudomonas; species Pseudomonas sp. LB3P25. Next base: position 3,749,536 of record NZ_CM142711.1, read on the forward strand.
AAAACCAAGTGCCATCGGACTTACCAGCTGCCTCGGGATACATCGAGACAGGAACCCCTGAGTTTCGTAGAACCTCATGGGCACTTCTAGCAGGTGGGTTTTCCAGTTTTGCTCTGCTTTATTGCATTCAACCGATGATGCCTGCTCTGTCAGAGGCTTTTTCAATCAGTGCAGCCCAGAGCAGTCTCATCCTATCTGTTTCAACCATTACCTTGGCAATTGGCCTCCTTTTTACTGGCCCAATTTCAGATGCCTTAGGTCGAAAGCCCGTGATGGTGGTTGCATTGATGGCGGCTGCGCTATGCACGATCCTGGCATCGATGATGCCAAACTGGCAAAGCTTGCTAGTGATGCGTGCGCTCCTCGGATTGTCGCTTAGCGGCATAACGGCGCTTGCTGTGACCTACCTGAGTGAGGAGATACATCCTCGCAACATAGGCGTCGCGATCGGCTTATACATTGGCGGCAGTGCGATTGGAGGTATGTCAGGACGCCTGGCCAGTGGCCTGATTCTGGAGTACGGATCATGGCGCATGGCCGTGGGTGCGATAGGCATAGTTGGTGTGGTTGCCGCAGTACTTTTCTGGCGCTATTTGCCGGAGTCCAGGCACTTCACACCGCGCGCGATCAACACGAAAAATTTAGTGGGAGGGTTTCTTCTCCACTTCCAAAATTCGGCATTGCGCCTCCTATTCCTTCAAGCATTCTTGCTGATGGGCAGCCTGGTAACCTTTTTCAACTACATCGGTTATCACCTACTCCAAGGCCCGTTCTTTCTCAGCCAGCAGACAGTCAGTCTGTTGTCTTTTGTATACCTGACAGGCCTCTACAGCTCGGCCAAAATTGGCTCTTTGGCAGACCGAGTTGGACGACCAAAAGTATTCTGGAAGATCATTCTGCTGACATTGATCGGCGTAGTGCTCACGCTAGTGAACAACCTCTACTCACTCGTCATTGGCACAGTGATTTTCACCTTCGGTTTTTTTGGTTCTCATGCCGTTGCCAGCAGTTGGATCGGTCGATGCGCGAAGACTGCAAAAGGACAAGCTACTTCCCTTTATCAGATTTTCTTCTACATAGGAGCCAGCGTTGCGGGTACTTGGGGAGGGATGTTCTGGCAGCATGCTCACTGGCTCGGCGTAGGACTTTTTATCGCTAGCATGCTGACCATTTCCCTTCTGATCTCACTAAGACTCGCACGAGAGCTGTCCATCCAATCTTGATGTCTGTTGATCAATAGGTTGAGCCTGGACTTTGCCAATATTCAGGGGGCTCTCTTGAGTGAAAATGCGTACGCGACCAACCAACAAATCCCCAATCAGCCAAGCAAGGTCAACGTCCAATCGGGTACGCGAACAGCGCTGAACCCGCGTGACAATCGAAGGGGGTACATGAAAGAAAAAAACTACGCCATGAAATCTGACATTCCGCTCAAGGCCATCACCTACTTTGATGCCGTAATGCGCACTGGCAGTGCGTCCATTTCAGCCGAGCAGTTGTCCGTCACCCCGGGTGCAGATGCGCAGCAGATCCGCAGCAAGCTGGAGGCATGGTTGGGCGTGCCTGCACCCAACCCAGGAAGCATTCAGTTATTGGGAACAGGTGCATCCGGCCCTTTTACAGCTAGATGCCTGCGTAACCGCCACGACCAGGAGGTAAGGCTTAGTCTGCCGACAAGTCGCAACCCCGCGTCCACTGCAATTAGCTTGGAAAGAAACCTTGATGTGCTCCATAACATCGTGCCGTTTTTGCAGGAGACAGTCTGACTCGAGAATGCGTAACATCCTTGAACGTTACACTCTCCAGCAGGAGATATTTATGCGTATTGCCCCGATGCCACCGTTGCAAAACCTCGTTGCGTTTGAAGCAAGCGCGCGTCATGGCAGCTTCACCCGTGCAGCAACGGAGCTCAATCTGACACAAAGTGCAATCAGCCGTCAGGTTGCCCAGCTTGAATAGTCGCTCGGTCGAGCGCTTTTTCGTAGAGAGCACAAAAAGCTCCATCTCACTGTTGGCACCGATGCCGAATTGACCCAGTTGCCGAGATATCACTGACCCAGTCTGTTCCTCTCGAACCATTGCCCATGCGGGATTTGTGCAGATTTTGAGGTGGGTCAGTCTTGCTTCAGCACATGGGTCAATTCGGCGTCGGCGTCAACAGGACGTGTCAGCGAGGCAAATTGACCAGCTTAGAACTCTCGAAATGAGCGCGATACGTTTATGCTGCACCCTTAGAGAAGCGGAATGCTGTAGCTTACAAACACCCGGTTCTGATCTTGATCACGGGCGGCTTCGCTATTGGATTTACCGTTACGCCAGCCGACGCCAACACCTTTGAGCGCCCCCGACTGAATGACGTAGTCCAGAAAGATATCCCTTTCCCATTCTTTCTGATTGTCGCCGGATCTCGTCTTGATATTGTCCCCGGAGAGGTACATGACCGAGGCTTTCAGGCCAGGGATACCTAGGGCGGCAAAGTCATAGGCGTACTGACCGAATGATGTACGCTCCCCTGCACGGGTGAAGCTCTGGATCAGACGATCTGTATACAGGTACAAGCTGCTGCCTCCGGCGCCTTTATCTACCAAGCTACCTTGGTTGAGCTGGGTGAAGCTGCTACCGTCCGAAACGCTTTGGTAGCCCGCAGTTATCGCATGGCCGCCAAGGCTGTAAATCAATGCAGCACTCCAGATACGGTTGTCGATCACACCATCACCGTTTTTGGTGTAGCCACTGATTCTGTAACCCGATGTACCGGAGCTGTTTTCACCTGACGAGTCAGTTTTGAAGTAGCGCAGGTCGGTTTTCAGGGATTGGTTGTCCGAGAACGCAAGCGTGTGAATCAGTCCAAAAAACTGCTGGTTATAGTAGTTCTCGAGATGGGCATAGTAGTACTGAGCCGTCAGATCCTTGGTGACTTTCCAGTCGCCGCCGGCGAAGTCGAACTGGTTGCTTTCACGTGTACCGCCCATAGCGGCCAGCCCCGTCTGATCAGTTGAACCGCGACCTGTTGCATGTTCAATTCGCCCAACCGTCAGGGTCAGATCCTTGAACTCGCTCGAGGTGATTTGACCGCCCTCGAAGGTCTGTGGAAGCACCCGTCCATCGTTGGCGACCAGAATCGGAAGTTTCGGAATCAAGGTGCCGTAGCGTAGTTCGGTCTTCGACATTTTGACTTTTCCGGTCAGCCCCAGCCGGCTCCACTCGTCGACGGCGCGGTTGTCACTGTCCGAGGGAATCATAGAGCTGCCGACATGCCGTCCCTTGCCACTATCGAGGGTAATCCCCATCAACCCCAAGGCGTCGACGCCAAAGCCAATCGTGCCATCGGTATATCCCGACTTGAAGTCCAACATGAAACCCTGCGCCCACTCTTCGGTTTTCGAAGGGGCAGCGGTGCCATCACGGTTGTCGTTATTGAAGTAGAAGTTCCTCATTCCCAAGGTAGCTTTGCTATCACTTAGGAAGTCAGCAAACGCCTGGCCACTTAGGGCAATGCTGCCAAACACCAAAGTTGCAGAAATCTTCTTTACGCTCACCTATTACGCTCCGATTTTTTATAATTTGTAAGTAACAGAAGCAACAAGGAAATCTTCCAAGCCAACGCAACAAACACGAATCCCACACAGAGTTCGCTAACGCGAACGCATCAACTTAATATGCACAATGGGAATGCCCTCCATCGCATCTACTGGTGTAATCCAGCTTTCTGGCTCCAGATGGATTGGCGGGCATTTTTTATCCAGGCAAACTTCCCCTTGCGTCGCTTACAACATCTGCATATGAAAATTGTACGCGGAAAGTGATTGCCACTACCAATAGTAGTTTTTATTACCGTTCAACACCTCAGGCACCTTTTACTTCTTTGTAGTGCGCATAATTGCTCACCACATAATTGGTAGCGCCGTGCGAGTTATATCTGCGAACCAAATGTATGTCGGCGATGCTATGGTAGTTTTTCGTGGGCCTATGAGTGGAAATTAGATTCTATATTTTCATCCATACCAAACATTTCAGCTAACCTAGGGGTGAACTGAACACGCCCTAGCAATTTGAAGCTAAACGGACAATTGCATCACGACTGCCTGCTTGCTCTCGAAGTAAAAACTTCTGGATTTTCCCAGTTGCGGTTTTTGGTAACTCCGTAAAGATCACTCTGCGAGGGCATTTGAATCGAGCAAGACGAGTCTGACAGAACACAATTATTTCTGCCTCGGTGGGACGCTCAATACCACTTTTTAGTTCAACAAACGCGCATGGGACTTCCCCCCATTTGTCATCAGGCTGAGCGACGACTGCGGCATGTAAAACAGCTGGATGACAGTGGATGGTTTCTTCGATCTCTACGGACGAGATATTCTCCCCTCCGGAAATAATGACGTCCTTGCAACGGTCGGTAATTTGTACATAACCGTTGGGGTGCACAACTGCTACATCACCAGTATGAAACCAGCCGCCTTCAAAGGCTTTTCGGGTTGCGCTTTCATTCTTCAGATAACCCATCATCACGGTGTTGCCCTTGAGCAGCAGCTCACCAGTTGTTTGGCCGTCTTTTGGTACTGGCTGCAAAGTTTCGGAGTCAGCGACCATTAAGCCTTCGAAGGCTGCCGCACGAGCCCCTTGGCGTACACGGAAAGCGCCTTGCTCACTCGGTTTTAAATCGTCCCAACCGTCTTGCCATACGCAGCTAATCGGGGTGCCGGAAACTTCAGTAATTCCATAAACGTGGTCAACGTCGAAGCCTCGTGAGACTACGGCGTTGAGTACGGCGGCCGGAGGTGGGGAACCAGCAGTCAGCACTCGAACCGGAGTTTTAAGCGGAGGACGGTCTGCGGCGTTCGCAATCATGGCCATAACAATAGGCGCCGCACAGAAGTGGTCGACACCATAGTTATCTATCGACTCAAACACCGTCTCTGCGGAAACTTTTCGCAGGCACACGTGCGTGCCGGCCGCCGCAGTGATAGCCCAGGTAAAACACCATCCGTTAGCGTGGAACATAGGAAGTGTCCACAGGTAACGAGGAGCCCGAGAAAGCGGCCAGTTAGTCATCTGCAGCATACTCATGAGGTAAGTGCCGCGATGGCTAGCGACAACACCCTTTGGATCGCCGGTTGTACCTGAGGTGTAGTTGAGCGCTATCGGCTGCCACTCATCGCTAGGCCAAACCCCTTCGAAATCTGGACTACCGCTGCCAATGAAGGTTTCGTAATCGATGTCTCCAATGCTTTTGCAAATGGGCGCCAGGTGGTCATTGATGTCGATGACCAACGGACGGTGCTCGAGGAGCTCAAGCGCGGCATCAGCCAGTGCTGCAAACTCTCGATCCACCAAGAGGAGCTTGCATTCCCCATGACGAAGTATGAATGCCACGCCTTCAGCATCCAGGCGGTAGTTAACTGTATTCAGTACCGCGCCACAGAGGGGAATCCCAAAATGCGCTTCGAGCATGGCAGGGGTATTGGGAGACAGAATTGAAATGGTGTCTCCCACACCCATGCCTTTTTCGGAAAGTGCTGAGGCTAATCGATAGCACCGTTCGCGAGTTTCACTCCAGGTTCTGCGAAGTTCTCCATGAACTACAGCTATCCGATCCGGGTGCACAAGTGCTGCGCGATCTAGAAAACCAAGTGGAGTCAGCGGCAAATAGTTTGCCTTGCAGTGATCAAGCCCATTCCCATAAGTACCAGGATTCATGGTGTTGTCTCCTTATTATTGTGATGAAAAGTGGAAAACGCGCTAACCGGTTCCCGATCAGTAACCAAAGTGTTCTCAATACTGGTCTCGTCGGCGTATCCAAGACTCATTCCGCAAACCAGCATTTGATCAGCGGGGATTGCAAGGGCTTCCGAAATCACGTGGTGATATTTCAAAAAGGCTGCTTGTGGGCAGGTGTGCAACTTCCTCCCTCGCGCTGCCACCATCACGGCCTGCAGAAACATTCCGTAGTCAAGGAGACTCCCTTCCTTTAGCACTCGGTCAATAGTGAAGATCAACCCGACCGGTGCATCAAAGAAATGGTAATTGCGACCGTGTTGCGCATGCATCCGCTGCTTGTCACCCTTTGCAATTCCCAGCAGTCCATAGAGTTCCCAGCCGACTTTCCTTCTCCGATCAACGTATGGTGAAGTCCATTCGCGCGGGTAATACTCGTATGCGTCTTCGAGGTTGTTGCTAAGCGACGGATTGTTATCAATTTCCGCGATCGCGCGTGAAAGATGAGCCTTTGCTTCTCCAGTGACAACATGGACGCGCCAAGGCTGCATGTTCACTCCCGTTGCGCAGAATCGAGCGATATCAAGGATCGATTCAATTTCTTCGCGTGGCACAGGAGTGGGCAAAAAAGCCCGAATGCTGCGTCGTGAAGCTATCGCCCAATCAACCGTTTGGCTAAGAAGTTCAGACGATATTGGCGGTTTGGATAAGCGATTCATTTTCATGCCTTCGAGTCCACGGATTCAGCTACAGGCGGATGCATCATGGTATTAGCTAGACAGGGCTGGGGCCTTTCTGACTAGAGTAGAGTCTGCGCGGGACTGATTGATCATGGTGACTGCGACAGCGCCAATGAGGCCAGCAAGGCTGATGGCCATGAAGTTTCTCTCAAGCGGAAGATTTAATGACACCAGCCAGCCAATGAGAACAGGGGCGACGATAGCGCCAATTCTTCCTATACCAGACGCGAAGCCCACGCCGGTTGAACGAATCGATGACGGGTAGAAATCCCCGGCGTACGCATATGCCAACAGTTGGGTACCAAGAGTCGATGCGCCGACAATGAAGACCACTGGAAACAGCAAAGTTGTTGAGCGCGTATAGCCCAAAATTGTTAGAGCAATTGCCCCTACGATGTAGAAGCAGACCAGTACGTGTTTGATGTTTAGCTTGTCACTCAACCATCCACCGCCAATTGCACCGGCGATGGCCCCCACATTGAAAACAATCACAAAGTTCAACGCAGAGCCAAGACTGAACCCTGCCATCGCCATAAGCTTGGTCAACCAGGAGTTAAGGGCGTACACCATGAAGAGACCGGTCATGAACGCAGCCCAAATCATTACGGTGCTAAAGCCTCGACCATCCTTGAACAAGTTACGAACTGGCGCTTCCTGTTTATCCAATACTGTGGCGTTTCCGGTCATCACAGTGTTTTCGTCGATAATGAGAGTAGGGTCGATCTTGCGAGCAATGGCCCGTAGCTCATCCTGACGTCCGGTTTTAAGCAGGTAGCCTATGGACTCAGGCATGGACTTAAGGATCATAGGAATCAGAACCACTGGCAGCAGCGCCACATAAAACACCCACTGCCATCCGTGACTCTCAATGAGTTGCTTGCCAGTTAGTGCAACCAAGATACCGCCCACGGAGTACCCCGCGAAAACGAGGGTCACCAGACGCGTACGGAGTTTCAGTGGAGAAAACTCCCCCATCTGAGCGGTGCAAATTGGTAGTACGCCTCCGATGCCAAGGCCCGCGATGAAGCGAGAAATGCTGAAGCTAATCGGGTCACTGGTGAGACCAGCCCCAGCAGTGAAAATACTGAACAAGGCCACACAGATTGCGATCATCTTGGGACGCCCAATACGGTCAGCTAGCGTTCCAAGAAATATCGCTCCGAGCATCGTTCCGAAGAGCGCAGAACCAGCCATGATGCCGGCGCTGGTTGGATCAATGTTCATGTCCTTCATGATCGCCGGAAGGGCTGCACCGACTACGGCGAGGTCATAGCCATCGATTATCAGAATGAGGGCACACCAAAATAGAATGAGCCCATGGAAGCGGTTGAACTTCGATTCAACCGCGAGTGCATAAACGTTTACCGGCTGCATATCGCGTCTCCTTCGATCTTGTTTTTGTTTGTGAAGTGCTAGGCACCCGGTCTTCGAAGCATATCGAGGGGGACAACGCACCGGTTGAAGACTCGGTGGTCTGCTTGAGATGCGACACCTGGGCTACCTGCGTCGCATCGTAGGAGTTGGGCTTGCTGCGGCCTATGCCCTACGACATCGTTCTGCTTGACCGATTTGGACACACATATCTGGCCAGAAACCACCAATGTGATCTTGGGGAGGAAATGTTCATCGGCATTTTGGCGGGTGAAACGAGTTGCAGATCTCAGTACGTAATCTGGCGGGGGAAGTAGTTCTCTTGTTCCGGAAGAAAAGCTTTTAGCTTTCGCCCGGTTCTTCAGCATTGGAGCGGCGATAAGCGCCTGGGCTCACTCCCGTCCACTTCTTGAAGGCGCGGTGAAATGCACTGCTTTCTTGGAAGCCTGTGAGAGCAGCTACTTCGGTTACTGTCATATTTGGCCGGCACAGCAGGTTTATCGCCATGTCGCGGCGCAGATTGTCTTTCAAACGCTGATAGCTAACCCCCTCGGCTTGGAGCCTTCGCTGAAGTGTCGAATACGACATGCGGAGCACTTTTGCAACCTTATCTAGCTCTGGCCATTCCTCTGGATTCAGGTCTCTCAATCTCATTCGGATCTGGGCGCTGATGCTGTCCTCGTTACGATATTTTACCAACAGACTAGCAGGCGACTCTTTCAAAAACGTCGATAGGCTGGCCTTGTTTTGCACGACCTTCAGGCTTAGAAAAATGCGGTCAAAACGAATCATCGTAACTGGAGCGCCAAACTGAATCTCTTCACAAAAGCGCATCCGATAGTCGCTATCGTCGAGCGGTCGATTCGGTCTAAAGCAGAGTTCCTTTATCGGAATGCGTCTGTTACCCAGCCAGCAGAGCAATCCATGTACCAAGATCAGCCATGTTCCGTAGCTAAAGAGGCGGCGCTCAATTCCTTTGTCATGGATAACAATGACAGCGGAGTCGTCTTCAAGCCTCAGCTCACCGTGAATATCGTCCAATACGAGGCGTAGAAACGTCAGAATCCGCCGCAACGCTTGCTCTAACGATTCGCAGTCAATCGAAGACTGACACATCAATCGGAAGCTACCTCGTCGCATTGGATGGCTATCGATTCCGAAAAACTCATCGTCGAGAAGATCTGAAAGAGCGACCCACAGGCGAGAAAATGCAGCAGCCGAAACCCTGGCTTGGGGAGAAGTGAGAAGTTCCGGATCAATGCGTGCTTGCTGCAATGCGATGGATGTGTCCAGTTGGCGACGCAATGCGCCATCGAGGGCTTCATGCACCAATCCAATTGAAGTAGTTCCCTTGTCCTGGATGAGCACGCTATTTTCTCTCCGCTGTTGATATCTGACTTTATTTTGGTCTTCAAATCTCTTCGGCAGGTCTGCTTTGAGCAACCTGACGAGCCTAAATTGTTTATCTACGTTCCATCTTCACAGCATTGCATGTCACCCCGAAGGTTTTGTTATCAGGGAGCGCATTTGCCCCCTCCTTCCAGCCCTCAATGCATGACCTCAATTGTCCAAAGCATTCAACCAAGCTGAGGCGCTTGAGCATTGTCGTGGCCACTGACCACCGACACTATCCGTATAAGAATCTCCAGCGTGGCTTACACCTGAAGTAAACCGGAGGCCGGTAGCGATCTCGCCTTTGTGTCTTTTATATGTCAAATAACCGCGTATGCGGTACTGCCAATTTGTGAGGAAACATAATGCGCATCGAAAACTCTGTCTTCCTAATTACTGGCGCAGGTTCTGGATTAGGGCTGGCTTCGGCGCGAGAGTTGGTGAGCCGGGGTGCAAACGTAGTGCTGGTCGATGTGAACGAAGCCGCTGGTGCAGCTCGCGCTGACGAGTTAGGAAAACGTGCGATTTTCGTGCGAGCAGACATCACCAGTGAAATTGATTGCCGTACAGCAATTGCTTCTGCAGTAGGCGTCTTCGGCGCGTTGCATGGGGTGATCAATTGCGCGGGTGTTGCACCAGCCGAACGGATTTTAGGCCGTAATGGCGCACATGGACTTGAGAGTTTTCGCCGAACTATCGAAATCAATTTGATCGGTAGCTTCAACATGGTTCGCCTTGCGGCAGAGGCTATGGCGGGAGGAGAACCCAATGAAGAAGGTGAGCGCGGCATAGTCATAAATACGGCCTCTGTCGCAGCTTTTGACGGTCAGACAGGCCAAGCCGCTTACGCCGCGTCCAAAGGTGGAGTCGCTGCCATGACACTACCATTGGCACGCGACCTAGCTCGTTCAGGCATCCGTGTTATGTGCATCGCACCCGGAATATTTGAGACCCCGATGATGGCGGGTATGCCTCAGGACGTGCAGGCATCATTGGCAGCCAATGTGCCGTTCCCTCCACGGCTGGGACGGCCTTCCGAGTACGCGGCGTTGGCAGCGCACATCATCGAAAACTCCATGCTCAATGGTGAGGTGATTCGTCTGGATGGTGCTTTGAGAATGGCCGCGAAATAGATCGAGCTAAAGGTCTGTGATCGGGCACAAGCCCCCCCAACATGAAACAGAGGATTCAGTTATGAGCCATACCGACCCTATCGTCATTGTCAGTGCTGCCCGAACTCCGTTAGGAGGCTTTCTTGGGAACTTTAAGGAAGTCACCGCTGCGCAGCTGGGTGCGGTTGCAATTCGTGCCGCCGTGGAACGAGCCAGTCTACAGCCCAGTGATATTGGCGAGGTCATCATGGGATGCGTGCTACAAGCTGGACAAGGCCAGGCTCCGGCTCGCCAAGCTGCCCTGTTGGCAAATCTTCCAGAGCAGGTAGTGTGCTCAACAGTCAATAAGATGTGCGGCTCCGGCATGAAAGCGCTGATGTTCGGTCACGACCTTCTCTACACTGGGAGTGCGCAGGTGGTGGTTGCCGGAGGTATGGAAAGCATGTCAAACGCTCCCTATCTGTTGGAGCGAGCTCGCTCTGGCTATCGCATGGGCCACAGCAAGATTATTGATCATATGTTTCTCGATGGATTGGAAGATGCCTACGAGAAAGGCCGACTGATGGGCACATACGCCGAAGACTGTGCTCAGAGTTATGGATTCACTCGAGGCCAGCAGGATGAGTTTGCGATCAGCTCGTTGACGCGAGCTCAGAACGCAATCACCGAAGGGCGTTTCCAGGACGAGATTGTCCCTGTGCTGGCTTCGTCTGGCCGTGAGACGGTTTCGATTGAACGCGATGAACAACCGGGTAAGGCCCGGATCGACAAAATTTCTACGTTGAAACCTGCTTTTCGCGAAGGCGGGACGGTGACTGCGGCGAACTCCAGTTCTATTTCGGATGGCTCGGCTGCCCTCGTGCTGATGCGCTTGTCTGAAGCCGAGTGTAGAGGCCTTACACCGTTGGCCCGGATAGCAGGTCATGCATCCTACGCGCACGCTCCCGGCCTCTTTGCCACCGCTCCGGTCGGTGCGATTAAACGCTTGCTCGAGCGAACCAACTGGTCAATAAAGGATGTTGACCTCTTTGAGATCAATGAGGCCTTTGCCGTGGTTCCCATGGTTGTTATCCGAGACTTGAACGTCGGACATGAGCAATTAAATGTCCACGGTGGGGCATGCGCTTTGGGGCACCCGATTGGCGCGTCAGGCGCACGTGTTGTTGTTACGTTGGTAAATGCCTTGAGGCAGAACACGCTAAAGCGTGGCATCGCTTCTGTGTGCATTGGTGGTGGCGAGGCGACCGCGATTGCTATCGAACTCCTCTCATAGAGCAGCGTTGACTAGCTGTAATAAGCCTCCTGCGCCTCGCTGATCTTTTTTTGCTCAAAGGATCTGCCTGCGAACTACCAGATCCTAATAGTTGATCAAGTCGAAGGGGTTGGCTTGATCACGCTTAACCGCCCAGACGCGCTGAATGCGATCAACACAACGCCTGACCAGAAAGAAGGGATGCGAGCATTTGTGGAGAAACGCACAGCTAGTTTTGAGCGGCAGTGTCGCGGGTTCAACGCTGCAAAATCGAGTAGATACCGTGGCAGAGAAAGAGCTGTTTTGGGAAGACTTCACCCTAGGTAGAATTTGGACAGCCAAGCAATCTGCTCCTATCGCAACGGAACAAATTATCGCCTTTGCTGCCGAGTACGATCCTCTCGATATACATATTGATCCTGACCTTGCCCGTTCGAGTCCGCTTGGGGTGCACTGTGCCAGCGGGGTACAGACGTTCGGTATCTCGCAACGTTTGATGTGTGATGCCTTACTGCTTCAAACAAACGTCGTTGCGGGTGGGAAGATCGATGGCTTTAGGATGGTTGCTCCAGTGGTGCCTGGAGACATTCTCAAGCTCTCAGCTCAAGTCGTTCGATCACTCATCCACGCAGGAAACCATGAACGAGGGTGGGTTGTATTTAAAGTTGACGTCGCTACGACGGAGGGGAAAACCGTCCTTGTTTATGAGGTGACGGTATTGATACTGCGCAGGGGCGCTCAGGGTGGGTCTTTACCTGGAAACGTCGGCCAGCAGTGAGGCTCCTGTGGCCCTCTTTTGGCCAGAAACGCACAGATTGTAGCGCCAGCTAGACGTTACTCAATAGACCCAGGAGATGCTTGATCTCTGCGCCGAGAAGAACAACCGCCTCTCTCAAATGAGAGACAAGGAGGCCCTCGAAGGGCCCTTTTGTACTCAAACCAAACTCACTTGGTCAGACAAGACTCGACACGCGGCATTAGATTCTGACGCTGTCGAACGACGTCCAACCGTCAAGATGTCGCTTCATGCTGTTCAATAACAAACGCAATCTCGACGTTTCTTTCTTCATAAATCAAAGGGTTCTTCAGAAAGACCTTTGAAAAAACGATTAGCGTTGCTTACGTAGCCTTTGGCATTGGCTCGTAATCCTGCCTGCTGATCTTCCGTGAGGGTGCGAACGACCTTGGAGGGAGACCCCAGCACCAACGAGCCGTCAGGAATAATCATGTTTTCGGTCACTAGCGCCTTGGCCCCGATCAGGCAGTTCGTACCAATTCGAGCGCCATTCAGTACGACTGCCTGAATGCCTATCAAGCTGCCGTCGCCGACTTGGCAACCATGGAGCATGGCTTGATGGCCAATGGTGACGTCTTTTCCCAACGTCAACGGAAATCCTGGATCAGAATGCAGAACCGCTCCGTCCTGGACATTCGTCCCTGGCCCAATCGAGATCTGCTCATTGTCGCCGCGAATCACCGCGCCAAACCAAACACTGGATCCTTCCTCTAGACGTACCCTGCCGATTACAGCTGCTGTAGGGGCAATCCAACTGCGCGGATGTGCTTCGACACTTTGGTCTCCCAAGCGATATTTCATCGAAAATTCCTTCTATGTAGGTGTGTCCGCTTTACGCTCATGTCGTGAATTGCCAGCTGTACAAATTAGCGCGGGGAAACAGGTGGATTGGGCGGGAATGTCATGGATACCGCCTCCACTCCCACCCAGCCAGTCTCGCGTCTTTACTGCACAGGCAACACATAACTCCGTTAGTGGTGTCCTGAATCTCATCTGAAGTGAGGTGATGCCTGGCAGCAGCATCCTGACGGGCAATACGCCCGTCAGCGCATGCTCATACAGGCTGTCTCCGGCCTTGCAACCCTTGCTTATCCGCCTTGCGTTCATGTCCCTGACGCAACCGCAATGCTGCAATCGCCGCGACCACCAGGACAATCGCTACGATTTTCATGCCATCCATCGCATTGCCTGTACTTTGCTCGATCAACCCCATTACAGAGGGGCCGACAAAACCGCCCAGCAAACCGCATGAGTTGACGAATCCCAGGCCACCTGCAAGCGCCGCGCCCTTGAGCCGCGAAGCGGGATAGAGAAAAATGATCGACTGCACCACGAAGAACATGACCGCCGAAACGCAGAAGCCCAGCAGACTGACCACCGGCCCCGCCAACGATGCGATTCCCAGTCCTGCGGCCATTGTCAGCAAACCCACTACCAACATCTGCCGGGAACGCTGCGGTGTAGTGGCAAATCGGGGCAAGGCAATAGCGCCTACTGCTGCTGCCAACCAGGGCAAGGATGTCAGCAATCCGATTTGCAAGGTGCTCAGATCACCGTATTTGCCGATGATGCCGGGCAGGAAAAAGATCACCGTGTAGACAGTGATCTGATGGCAGAAGTAGACAAGAATCGCCAACAGAATCTGTGGGGTCAGGCATTGCTTGAACGAGTGGCCACCTCGACCGGCACCCTCCTCCGATTCTGCAGCCAACATCCGCTCGATCTGTTCGGCTTCTGCGGCGCTCAGCCATGGCGCCTTGTTCGGACGATCCGGCAATTTTTTCCAGACCACCATGGCGAAGAACACGGCCGGCAGGCCTTCAAGCATGAACATCCACTGCCACCCACGCCAGCCCCATACACCGTCCAGTTGCATGAGCGCGGCGCCCAGCGGCCCGCCAATGATGTTGGCAAAGCACACACCTAATAGAAAATAGCCGGTAGCACGGGCTCGCTGTTCCCGGCCGAACCAGTACGTCAGGTACAGCATGACACCAGGAAACAGGCCCGCCTCAGCGATGCCCAACAGCAGACGTAATACATAGAACGACGTTTCGCCCTGGACAAAAGCCATCGTCGCAGAGATCAAACCCCAGGTAACCATGATCCGCGCTATCCAGAACCTCGCGCCGACTTTGTGCATGATCAGATTGCTGGGAATTTCCGAGAGCGCATAGGTGAGAAAGAACAACCCTGCTCCCAGCCCGTAAGCGGCAGCAGAAATGCCCAGATCAACGTCCAGATGGTGCTTGGCCAGTGCGATATTCGTCCGGTCAAGAAAGCTCAGCACGTAAGCCGCAATCAACAATGGCATGAGTTTTACAAACATCAGTCTGTTCAACGTTGCCGGATCACGGGGTTCGGAAAGCGCGTCGGGTTTATTTATTATTGTCATCGGACTAACCTTTTCGAGTTTTCATGAGCAAGTCTCGGACGCGGGCGGTCGAGACATGGAAGGATCACAGGCTCGGCTGCGCCGCACGTGCTTGGGGCAGGTTGGGGAAACAGTTGCAGGAACGCCCCGTCCAGCGCGCAGCTAGCCATCACGATGAAGCACACGGAGTAACCGCCCAGGCTGATCAGTGTGCCCATCAATACCGGAGCGCGCAGACCGTCCGGCTCTGCGCCCTCATCCGAGCGAAAAAAATGCGATGTTAAAAATCGACCTTGTCCTTGCCCTTGAGGTCAAGCATTTCCCGGGCCTCATCCGGTGTTGCCACGCGAGCGCCCAGGGCTTCGATGATCGTGCGAATGCGCTTGACCTGATCGGCGTTGGACGCGGCCAGTTTGCCCGGGCCGTCCCACAGCGAATCCTCAAGGCCGACGCGCACATGACTGCCCATCGACAGGCCCATGGTGCCCAGGGGAATCTGATTGCGACCGGCACCGAGAATTGACCATTGGTAAGCGTCGCCGAACAGGCGGTCAGCCGTACGCCGCATGTGCGCCAGGTCTTCCGGGTGGCCACCAATGCCTCCGCGCAGACCGAACACCGACTGAATGAAAATCGGCGCCTTGAGCAACCCGCGCTGCAGGAAGTGCGCAGCGGTGTACAGGTGGCCAATGTCATAGCACTCAATTTCAAAGCGGGTGCGGTTTTCGGCACAGGCGTTAAGGATGTGAGCTATATCGCGGAAGGTGTTACGGAAGATCCGATCGTCACTCTCGGCGAGGTACGGCCGCTCCCAGTCGTGCTTGAACTCGGTGAAACGATCGAGCATTTCGTACAGCCCGAAGTTCATCGATCCCATGTTCAGCGATGCCAGCTCCGGCTTGAGTTGCGCCACAGGCTGCAAGCGTTCTTCCACGCCCATGGTCGGCGCCCCGCCGGTGGTGATGTTGATCACCACATCACTCTTGGCCTTGATTTGCGGCAAGAACTGACGGAACAGATCGACATCCTGACTAGGCCGCCCATCAATAGGATCGCGAGCATGCAGGTGAACAATCGATGCACCGGCCTCGGCGGCACCGATGGCGGCGTCGGCAATTTCCTGAGGCGTGATCGGCAAATGTGGCGACATCGACGGTGTATGGATAGCGCCAGTGACTGCGCAGGTAATGATGATAGGGCGTTTTTTGGACATGAGTTTTCTCCGTTCTTGTTCTTGACGAGAAAGTTATTGGGAGTTACTCGACGCGGACTATGTCCGGCCGTTGTTGCGATCGGGGTCGAGACGCTTAGAGGTACTCGACGTTGCCATCCACACTGATGGCCTGGCCGGTCACGTTGCGTGCAGCGGGTGAGCACAGAAACAGAGCCATGGCGGCGACGTCCTCGGCAGTGACCATGCGTTTGAGCGAGATCTTTTTCAGGTACTCCTCACGCATCTCGGCTTCAGGCACTTTCATCTGCTCAGCGCGGGCGCGAATCACACCGTCCATGCGCGGGCCTTCGACGATGCCAGGCAGCAAGGCGTTGACGCGAATGTCGCTTTCACCCAACTCGGACGCCAGGGATTTCATCAGGCCGATGATGGCCCACTTGGTCGCGGCGTACGGTGTGCGCCAGGCGTAACCCAAGCGGCCGGCCACCGAAGCGATGTGGATCAGATGCGCGTTGGGTGACGCTTTAAGCAGCGGCACCGCTTGATGAGCAAAGCGGTACTGCCCAGTGAGGTTGATGTCGATAGTGCGCTGCCATTCTTCGTCAGTGATCGCGTCGATCCCAGCGGTCGGCCCGGCAATTCCGGCGTTATTGACCAAGACATCGAGACCGCCAAACTGTTCGCGCTGAACCTTGAATACTGCTTCGATCTGCGCAGGGTCACCAACGTCCGCACGGGTGGCAACGCTATTCGGGTAACGGTCGCGGAACGCCGCAATAGCGGCTTCGCTGACATCACACACATGAACTTTGGCACCTGCTTCCATATAAGCCGCTGCCAACACTTCACCGATCCCGGCTGCGCCGCCAGAGATCAGTACCCGCAGGCCGGTGTAGGGAATCAGTCGATTGAGAACGCTCATGCTTTTTTCACTCCAGAGACAGGCGACCGTGAACGGCCGCTCTTGACGATCAGGCGCGCCAAGGAGTCGGCGGCCTGCATGATGTCGTCGGTGACTGCCGCTCGGGCCGCAGCTCCATCACGCGCGGCCAGAGCCTCAACGATGCGGTTGTGAGCTTCCATTGAGCGCTGAAGATGCGCTTCGTCGGGTGCTACGAGCGCAAAGCAGGGGCCCATGTGCAGCCAAAAATTCTCTACTGCCGCGATGGTCAGTTCAGCTTTAGCAACCGCGTATATGCGCCGGTGGAAAGCAAAGTTCGTCCACAGATAGCGGGCCACATCGACACTGTCGGCGGCTTGCTGCATCTGGTCGCACAGGTGGCTGATGTCTTTAAGGTCGTTATCGTTGAGTAGGAGAACCGCCTTCTCAGCGAGCAGACCTTCGAGCGCAACTCGCGCGTCGCGGATCTCGCGCAGCCGTTCGGGAGTCATCATGCGGACACGCAGGCGGGAGGTCTCGGTGACCTCGAAGGCGTTTTCTGCGCTGAGTCGATTGAGCGCTTCGCGCACTGGCATCGGGCTGGAACCCAGCGCCTCGGCCAGACCTCGGATTGTCAGTTTCTGGCCTGGCTGGAAGCGGCCGCTCATCAGCGCTTCACGGATCTGACGGTAGACCTGATCCTGGAGGGTGTCGCGGGAAACCTGACGCATCGTGGGCAGGAGGATTGGGCTATCTGTCATGAGTTAAAGCTCACATTGGACATTCTTGTGCGCCCAATATGTGATCACAAATAACATATGTCAAATTGTTTTTCGCCTGAACATCGTGGACAGAACCCAACGGCTAATGCGTGCAAAGGAGATGCCTTAGGGGCTGAGCCTCACAATTTTCCGTAAGCAGCCTGCATATGTGGAACCCCCATCTCGCTTGCAGATCAATCCAGTATGGGGAGCAAAGATGGTGATCTATGACGGCAAACGAAGACTTGATGGATTGGAATGCCCACTGGCGACTCTCTAACGGCGTCATATCTTGCCGGGCGTGCCAATCGCAGCAACGAGAGGCTGATCGGGGCGCCGCGTTTGCACACTCTCAGGGCTGTGGACATGCAGGACAGAGGCGTAATCCGTGGGATGACCTGGATTCCATATGTAAAAAATTCGGCGGCATCATCTAGGCCCACACCTAAAACCGCCCTGGATAACTGTCATCAAAAAAGGGCCCTCGTAGGGCCCTTTTTGTACTCAAACCAAAATCACTTAGTCAGCCAAGACTCATCGAATGCTCACCGATTCTATGGCTAGGCTTGTTGTGCCCGCGTTATCGATGGCTCATTACACCTTTGCCCGCTAGCGGCCACAAGCAAACCCCAATAACGCTTGAGGCGCGTCTACTAGCAACGACCGCATAAGCTGAGTCGAACACTCCAACGCTTGAAGCTGCTCCACCACCGTTCCGAAGCCAATGCTTCCTTCATGTTGGGTATGGGGCCAATCGCTGCCCCATACCAACCGGCGAAGGCCGAAGTTCTGCTCCAGTAACGGCAATGCAGTCCGGGCAAAATCGAGGTTCTGTTGTGGCGTACCTGCAAGGCGATAGATACCGGAGACTTTCATCCACACTTGGCCGCTCAGCCCCAATTCCAGAATCTCGGAAAAGCCAGGTTGATCGACGCTCAAACGCGCATCCGGACGACCGAAGTGATCGATGACGAGTTTGATGCCGAACGGCATCAGTTGACGAATCAGTTTCGGCAAATCCTCCACGTGGCGGTGCAACTCGACATGCCAATCCAGATCAGCGATGTGGCCGAAAAAGTCTTTCCAGGCAGCGTCGCGAAAGTCAGGTAAGGCTTTGCCCATCAGGTTCAAGCGAACGCCGACAACGCCCAGTCGAGCCATGTCGTTCAACATGGCGCGGCTGACGTCTCGCTCCACCACCACGACCCCTCGCAATTGCTTCGGCGCCTGCCGCAGTGCCGCCAGCAAATAGCTGTTGTCGGTGCCGAGAAAGCTCGGCTGCACCAACACGCCATGACTCAAGCCATGGGCTTGCAAGTGCTGCAAATACTGCGCAAGCGTGGCGTCGTAGCCAGGGGTATAGCGCCGTGCGATGGCCAGGTTCAGTTCGCGGCTGAATACATGAGCATGGGAATCGATGCCGGTGATCGGTGTAGAACAGGTATCAGGCATGGGTTTCATCTATCAAAAGTAATGGTCATCAGGCCCGGGCACTCTCGTTACCACTGACAGTGGCTTGCACCGATGCATTCGAGGCTTCGAGGCTGCGACCACGGGTTTCAGGCAAGCAAAGTGCAGCAATCACTGCCACACCGTAGGCAATCCCGGCGTCGATGCCAATCGCAGAACCCAAGGACATGGAGTCGCTCATGTGGCCGACCAGAAACGGGAATACTGCGGAGAGCACTCGGCCAAAGTTGTAGCAGAAACCGACGCCGGCGCCGCGCACGTCCGCTGGGTACAGCTCGTTGAACAGCGCCCCGAGGCTCGCCGGAATGCCGGCCGCGAAGAAGCCGAGCGGGAACCCCAGGAACAGCATCTGGGTATTGGTCAACGGCAGGAACACATAACACTGAACGGTGACGACACAGCACAGCGCGAACAGAACGATGTTTTTGCGACGGCCAATACGGTCGATCAAAAATCCGCTGACCACACACCCACACCAGAAGGCGAAGATGATCACCGCCAGGTAGCCGCCCGAGTTCAGAACCGACAGGTTACGCTCGGTCTTGAGGAACGTCGGCAGCCACGTCATCACCGCGTGATAACCACCGTGCGCACCCAGGCCCAACAGACCACCGAACAACGTCACGCGGATCAGTTCGGGACGGAAAATGCCAGACAGGGATTTAAAGAAACTTTGCGGGATGGCGTTTTCTTTTTGCAGGCGCTGGAAGCTGTCGGGCTCCTCGACATTGCGCCGCACCCAGATGATCAGGAACGACGGTAGCAACCCGACCAGGAACATCACACGCCAGGCCATGTCCTGCGGCACAAAGGAGTAAATCAGCGTAAACACCCCCACCGCCAGCCCCCAACCCACAGCCCAGGCGCTTTGGACGGTACCCATCACCTTACCGCGATAGTTAGGATTGATTGTCTCGGCCATCAGCACCGCGCCGGCAGCCCACTCGCCACCAATACCGAAACCCTGGAGCGCCTTGACGATCAAGAGCTGGTTAAAGCCGGTTACAAACGCGGAGAGAAAGGTAAAAAAGGAGAACCACAAAATCATCCACTGCAGCGTTCGCACCCGGCCGTAGCGGTCGGACAACGTCCCCCCTACCCAGCCACCAATGGCTGAAGTGACCAGGGTGACGCCGCTGATCAGCCCCGCGTCGCCCTTGGTCAGGGCGAAGGCGGCGATCAAAGCCGGAATCGCCAGCCCGAACATTTGTACTTCCAGTGCGTCGAGCGACCATCCGCCGAAGCAGGCCCAAAACGTTTTGCGCTCCCGAGGAGTGACTTGGCGATACCAGCTAAACATGATTCTTATCCTTATAGGTGGAACGTGAGGCAGCCGAGAGCGAACCGCGCCGCTACGGGGCCAGTCATGAAAAACAAGACAATGAAACCAGCGGCGAGCGCCTCGCCGCTTGACGATCCGCTACCAAGGCACGGGTTAGCGAATATCCACGCTGTAACGGAAGTGCTCGGCATGCCCGCGAGAACGACGCCATTCCAGCGGCGTACCGGCGTAATCACGCGCCAGCCTCTCGATCACCACCACCGGGCTGTTGATCGGGACTTGCAGCAATCGCGCGTGCACGTCATTCACCGATTCAGCGGTCAGCGTTTCTTCGGCCGAGGCGACGACCTGACCGCAGACCTCTTCATAGATCGGATACAACAGCGGCCCTTTGCGACTCAAGTCGATCTCCAGCAGCGGCTGGAAGCGGCTACGGGGCAACCAGATTTCTTCGGCGAGCACTGGCTGAACATCAAGCAGACGTACACGGACAATGCGTATAACTGGCGCGTCGAGTGGCAACCCTAACGCCTGGGCCACTGCCGATGGCGCGGCCACCGGTTCGATCGACAGGATGCGACTCTCTGGCACCTGGCGTTCGCCGGCAGCGGTTTTGAAACGGAAAAAACGGAAAAGCGAAGATTGAAACTGAGGCCTGCGAATGAAAGTACCTCGACCTTGCTGACGCTCCAGAATGCCCTCACTGACCAGTGCATCGACCGCTTTGCGCACGGTGCCGGTGGACAGTTGGTATTCCGCTGAAAGTGCGGCTTCGGTTGGGATTGCCTCGCCCGGGCGCCAGCGATTGTTGGCGATCTGTTCAGCCAAGTGGTCACGCAGACGTTGATAAAGCGGCAGGCGGACATCACTGGATAAAGAATTCATCGACTTTATTCACCTTGTTATCTAGTCATATATATGAATATTGGGACGAGTATTTGCCCAGACAGCTTGGCTGTCAATAAGGGTCAAGGCACTTTGCTGACGAATGGTGGCGCCAAGCCGCAGCCAATCTGCGTCAGGTCGACTGTGTAATTCTCGTCGCTGTCTCCCCTACCACCTCCCGAATCTTGTCCATCAACGCCTGCGCAGCCGGTGATTGAAGCGCTCCCGTCCTTGAGATAAAACCAATTGGCCGCGTGGTATGGCTTAGGGAAAGCGGCAGCTGAACAAGATCTCCGCTGAGCATTTCGTACTCCAACTGGTGTGCTGAAACAGCGGCGAGCATGTCTGAGCGCAGCAACACACCGCGCAAAATTGCCAGGTCGCCCGTTTCAATCACGGGGCTGGGTGCGGCGATACCGATGTGAAAAAAAATGCTTCCAGCAGTTGTCGCGCCGGGGAACCGGCACGAGGCAGGATCCAGCGGGCGGCACTCAAGTCTTCATAGACTGGCGTCCGTTTCAACCAAGGGTGGTCGTGGCGTACAAGGATCACCATTTCTTCCTGCAGCAACGCCTCGCTATGCAGGTCACTGGCGTAGGCCGACGGGCGTAGAGCGCCCAGCACAAAATCCACATCGCCTGCGCGCAGTTCGCTGGCCAACAAGTCGGACGGACTTTCGTTGGTGACGATTCGTACATGAGGGTGTTCCAGGGTCAGGCGCACTATGGCTTCAGGCAATATCCCCGTGCGCCCAAGAGGCAGGGCCCCTATGTAGACGACGCCTTGAAGGGAGCCACCCAACGCAGCGATGTCCGCATCGATGTGACGCAGCTCATTCAGGGCTCGGCGTACCCGCACCAACATTGCCAGGCATAAACGAGTCGGCAGCAAGCCGTGGGGGGTGCGTTCAAACAGGCTGCGGCCGCTACCCTGCTCAAGTATTTTGATAGCGGCGCTGATCGCTGGTTGGGACACCCCCAGGATGCTGGCGGTCGTTTGCATATGGTGGGTTTCGCAGAGCTTCGCAAACGCTTCCAGGCGCCTGGTCTGAAATAAGTAAAGCGGCTCGGCGGCCTTGCCAAAGGTTCCAGTGCTTCAGTACAACAACAGCCGACTGCTTCCTCAGACGTTCCAAGGCTGGCAGATTAACTCTACCGACGTAGATCGCCTGACCATAAACCTGGCTCAATTCGATAAAACGATCACACCCGACTCTACCGATCTTCAGGACATCTCCCTGGCGGTGAAGGACGGTCGCTACCGTGCAACGGGTGTCGGCGACAACTACCGATATGGCGGCGGGACATACAAGCTGACGCCAGAGCTGAGTGCAACGTACTTCTATGGCGAGCTTGATGACGTGTACCGTCAGCAGTTCGCTGGATTGATACACAACACTCGCCTCGGAAAGGGCACGTTGACCACTGACCTGCGTGTCTTCTCAAGTCGTGATGTTGGCGCAGCTAAAGCTGGAGAGGTTGATAACCGCGCATACGCCGCCGCGCTCGGCTACGCCCTGGATAATGGGCATAGTGTCATGGCGACCTATCAGGTCATGGGAGGTGCTACGGGCTTTCCTTACATCAATAACCCCTACCTTCCCAACTACGTTCAATATCACGACTTCGGAAGCGCTGGCGAACGTAGCTGGCAGCTGCGGTATGGTTACGACTTCGCAGCCATGGGCATTCCCGGCTTGAGCTTTTTTACGGCGTACATCCATGGAGATGGATTGAAGAAAGTCGGCACCGACAAGGAATGGGAGCGCGATGTGGATGTGAGCTATGCCTTTCAGGGGAGGCTCAAAGGTTTTTCTGTGCGTTTAAGGAACGCAACCTATCGTAGTGACGACGCCAGAGATATTGACGAGACACGCTTGATCGCACGCTACTTGTTCACATCCTTTTAAACGGCAATTGAGTGCCATTAGAAAGAAGTCGGTTTCGATGCGCAATGCGTCCAAAATCACTAATTGGATCGAGTCTAGCCGAGCGACCAACTCACGATGGCCGATGGAGTACCCCTCATCATCAGCTGCATTTTGATCGCAGTTTGCGAGGCAAGACATCTTCTTCCCCCGAACAAAAAAGGCCCTCGAAGGGCCCTTTTGTACTCAAACCAAACTCACTTGGTCAGCCAGGACTCCACGGTGTCCGAGCCAAATTTGGCTTTCCATTCCTTCAGAGTTTTGTTGTTGCCACCTTTGGTTTCCACGACTTCTCCAGATTCTGGATTTTTGTAGACCTTCACCTGGCGAGGCTTGCGAGAGCTGCTCTTCGACTCAGCAGCGGGTGCGCGACGACCTGCCTTTGGATCAAGTAGGTTGACGATGTCTTTTAAGCTGAAGCCATACTTCGCCAACAAGGCACGGAGCTTTGTTTCGAATTCGATTTCAGCCTTCAAGCCCGCGTCACCTTTGAGGGCTTCGAGTGCTTGAAGCTGTTCAGCTAGGTGTTTTTCGAGCTGGCGGAACTCTGCGAGCTTGGACATGGGAAATCTCTCCGTGAGTGTTAATCTAACGTTACACCAAAAACTCCGATTTGCATGAAGTAAGCGCGTTTACTTTGTTCATTAGGTCATATCCGTTGCAAGATTCGCACTTGAGCAAACGTCCATTAATCAATATTTGGCGACAAGAGAAGGTTCGTAAAATCGCAACGGAACATTGGTGTGATGGCGCCGCATCTGAATCTGGTTTACGGAACGGAATTGCCAGCGGAGGTGTCGTTTGTATTAGACACTTTGGTGTCGAAATCCCGTTCAGGTGGAGAGGTAGTTTTCATGAACAATATCATTTACATCGTTGGGGCAGTTGTGATCGTCCTAGTTATCCTGTCGTTTGTCGGTCTTGTATAGACTGCAAGCTGAAACCCATTCTGGTGGCGCCGGGAGCGGTTCAGTACGAGCCAAACCACGGTCTTCGGCGGCATTTTCCGACATGTATCCGACGACTCCTGACGGTCGCCACTTTGTGGTCAAAGGGAAGCTTTGGCGTTGCACCACCCCTTCACTGACAGCAGATGCACGGCAGCGCCTCGTCGACGAACTCATGGCAGCGCGAGGCGAGGTAAAGGCAGCGAAAGCCTCAGGTGATTCTGGGCAGATATCGGCGGCAAGGACAAAGGTTCAGAAGACCAAGGTGGAGCTCGGTGAACGCGGGCCTGTTTGGTGGGACGATGGGAGCCCTGACTTCAACAGGTATCAGGTCGCCAATACACCCTATGCTGATTGGTACCTTTCCATAACGCACTAACCGCATGCATCCAGAGGGGCGTGTGCAGATCAGTCGTACAAGGACAACTAGATGCTCGGACGCAAACAGCCAACACACAAGACCGACAGCTCCAACGAACCCTACTCTGAGAAAGCTGTGCAGGCTGGAGCTACGTTCCGACTCACAGTGAGCTTCATGCTGGTGGTAATTGTCGCATTCGTGGCCGTTGAGGGTTGGCGAACGTGGCGCGACTATCGCTCTGCCTTTGCGTCTGCCCGCGACTCCGTGACGAATCTTGCGCGTGCGACGGCTCAGCACGCGGAAGATACCATTCGGCAAGTAGATGTGTTGACCGCAGCGCTTGGTGAACGAGTGGAAGGCGACGGCTTACAAAACATCAACATCCCTCGCATCCACAAACTATTGGTTCAGCAATCCAAAATAATGCCCCAGCTGCACGGGCTATTTATTTACGGCCCTGACGGGCAGTGGATCGTGACGGACAAGGAAGTCACTCCAGAGCCGGCGAACAACGCCGACCGCGATTATTTCCAGTATCACCGTACGCACAATGATCGGAACGTGCGTATCGGTGAAGTAGTCAGGAGTAGATCAACCGACGATCTCATCGTTCCCATCTCTCGCCGATTAAACAATCCAGATGGGTCGTTCGCGGGCGTACTGCTGGGGACGATCAAGGTCAGTTACTTCGTGGACTACTACGGCGATTTCAAAATTGATGACAAGGGCGCTTTGGTTCTGGCCATGCGCAGCGGAACAATCCTGGTGCGTCGTCCCTTCATCGCATCCGTTGTCGGTAAAAGCTTGGCGAACAGCGAGATTTTCAGGCGCTTCTTGCCAACGTCCAACGAAGGCATCGCTGAGGTTAAGGCAGTCATAGACGACACCGAGCGCCTGTACGGTTATAGAGCATTGACTACCTATCCTCTGGTCGTTGAAGCCGGGCTGTCTCGTGAATCCATCATTGCACCTTGGCGCCGTGATCTACTAAAAACAGGGCTCGTGCTGGTGTTCTTGATCGCCGTGCTCGTGGTATTTGGACTCATCGTTTTGAATCAGCTCCGTCAAAGAATGGTGATGGAAAGAGAGTTACGTCACGCACACCAAGCCATGCGAGACATGGCCCTGACTGACAGTCTGACTGGGCTGGGCAATCGCCGACGTCTGGATAGTGCCCTGCTAGATGAGATTCGCTTAGCGAAGCGCCAAGGCTCATCGCTATCACTGATCATGCTTGATGTCGATTACTTCAAGCGCTACAACGACAAGTACGGGCACGCTGGCGGCGATGACTGCCTGAGCGCAGTCGGGGGAGCAATCCAACAAGCGGTTAAAAGACCTGGGGATCTGGCCGTCAGGTACGGTGGAGAAGAGTTCACAGTTCTACTTCCCAACACCGACAGCGCGGGCGCAAAACAAGTCGCCCAAGATATCTTTGAAGCCATTCGATCACTGAACATCGAGCACTCCGAGCATCCGTTGGGAAAGGTGACCGCCAGTGCAGGCATTACTACAAGCCAGCCGAGCATCGAAGAAGTGACGCCGGCGACTTTGTTAAAGTCGGCTGACGCGCAACTCTATTCAGCTAAACAACGAGGACGAAATCGTTGGTGCTCCGCTGATGAGTCCGCGCGATGACTCGCAGTGCTTTTTCCCAATGCTGACGGTGGCGAACCGCCGTCCTCAGGCATATCGGCCCGGGAACACGATACGCACCCAGCTCATGATTCGTTACGAAGCAAGGCAATCCTAATTCAGCAAATCCATGGGAACCTTCCAGCCATTTTCCGCCAGCTTTTTCATGACCGCCGAATGGAGCGAGATGTTAATCGCCGCCGAAACGCCCACGCGTCATTTGCAGTACACCGTCCAAAGCTGAGGGGCTGTACCCAGTACAGATGTCGTCCAGCAGATAGCGCAAACAGTTGCCCTCCCCCCAAATATGCCAATCAAAGCCCAGCTCCACCAGATTGGTTCAGGAGCGTGATGGGTGATCACCACGGTTTTGCCGTCGAAGGGTGTACCTAATTCCTGAGCTAGCCAGCTGTAGGCCGTCTTTGATCTTGCGATCAGATCAGCAGGCCGCAAGCGTCGGTAGCTCGCGTCAGCTCTTATCACTTGAAAATCGTTCATCCACTCCCAAGCAGTGCGGATCGCGGCCTGGATATCTCCAGTCGAGGTGTAATCCGTCCAACCCGTAGCAACTAGAAAACGAGTCTGATCCAAAATCAGCACCTCATTTTCAAGCACGTGCACATGCGGTAAGGCCGCCTCCTTCATCTTGAGCAGCGTGTGTTCGAGGTGCCCACCGTAGTACTCGTGATTTCCGCACACATAGATTACTGGGCACTGGAAAGTTTCGTTCGCCCACTTCACTCCACGTGATTTCAGATCGATGTCTCCCGCAAGAATGACCACGTCAGCGTCGCTTGGGGCGGGATCGAACCGAGCAAATTCATTGTGCAAATCTGAAAAAATTTGAAGCTTCATTGGAATATCCACCCTGATCAATGCTCCGCACATTCCGACTCATGCAGACGTCGTCGACCGCAAAAGCATCTCGTAAATAGTCGGTAAACGCCTGCACTCGAGCCGATCACCTGCGATCCTGGGGAGAGACTGCATGGATTGGCAGTGACGGCGGTGTGTGTCCCTCCAGCAACCCCGTTGGGGTACACAGCGATCGCCTGTTGCGGGCTGCATACGGGTTAACTCGAAGGCCTGCGAGACATAAAAATTATTCACAACCGTGATTGATTCGATCATAAACACCACGTAAAGCGCTTACAAAAAGCAAACCAAGTGATTTGTTCAATCATCAGTCTTGCATTTTATGCACGATTCGATCACTCTCGTTTCAATTACAACAAAACGAGAGAGTTCTTCATGAAATTTCACGGCATCGTTCCCGCTTTAGTCACCCCATTTACTGCAGACCAGCGTGTGGACGAAAAGGCCTTGCGCGGCCTTGTCGAAAACCTGATCGAAGCCGGTGTTCATGGCTTGTTCGTTCTGGGAACCAATGGTGAATTCTTTGCCCTGTCCGACGAAGAAAAACTCGAAATCACCCGCATCACCCTCGACGCTTCAGCGGGCCGATTGCCCGTTATGGTCGGGACCGGGGCGTTCAGTACCCGCGAAGTGATTGAAATGAACAAACGCGTCGAAGGCATGGGGGCCGATGCGTTGTCCGTTATCAGCCCATACTTCAATGCCGTCAGCCAAGCGGAACTGATCAAGCATTACGAGGCCATCGGCGACGCCACCTCGTTGCCGGTGATGATGTACAACATTCCAGCCAAAACCGGCATGTCCATCGGCATTGGCGCCGTCGCCACGTTGTCCCAACATCCACAAATCAAAGGCATCAAGGACAGCGCCGGCAACTTTGACAACCTGGTGCAGATGATCAAATACCGCAGTGATGACTTCGCGGTCTTCGCCGGTACGGATTCCTTGATCTACTGGAACCTGCTCGCCGGTGGCGATGGTGCAGTGGCCGCCACTGCCAACGCCGTGCCGCATATCGTCATGTCCATCTGGAACAACTTCCAGGCCGGTAACCACGAAGCCGCCAAAGTCGCTCAGGAACAGCTGCGTCCACTGCGCGATGCCTTCGCGCTGGGCACCATGCCCTCTGTGTTGAAAAAAGCCACCGAGTTGCTGAACGTGCCGGTTGGCCCGTGCCGCGCCCCGGTCGCGCCCCTCGATGCAGCGGCCGTGGCCAAACTCGAAAGCTTGCTTGCCGTCTACCGCAACAACGCCTGAGGGAGCCGACATGTCCGCGATCTATCACTTCCAAACCGTCAAGAACATCATCCACGGCCCTGGTAGCCTGGAGCAGTTGGGCGACAAACTGCATCTACTGGATACCCCGCTCAAGCAGGTCGTTCTGGTTACACAGCACGCCATGCACCGCCTCGGTGTCACCGAGAAGATCAAAGCGCAGTTCGCGGCGCGCGGCATCGCCGTGCATATGATTGATAACGTCGAGATCGAGCCGACGCTGGAAAACATCGAGCGGGTTTTTCGTGAGGAAGTAGCCCCTCATGCACCGGACGCGTTGATCGCCGTGGGGGGTGGCAGCGTTCTCGATGCGGCCAAACTGTTTGCGGTGATGCTGACCAACGACACGCCGCTCAAGGACCTGCTCGGGATCGACAAGGTTGGCAACCCCGGCAAGCCGATGGTGCTGATTCCGACCACCTCGGGTACCGGTTCCGAAGTCACGCCCAACGCCATCGTCACCCTGCCCGACGAAGCGTTGAAAATCGGTGTCGTCAGCCGTCACTTGTTGCCGACCCTGGTCATCCTTGACCCCTTGCTGACCCTGAGCCTGCCCAAGGCGATCACGGCCGCTACCGGCATGGATGCATTCACCCATTCGCTGGAATCGTTCATTTCCACCAAGGCCAATCCTATCAGCGACGCCTTTGCCCTGGAGTCCATGCGACTGATCGCCGGCAGCATTGTCGAGGCCTGGCAACAACCCGACTCGGTGCGTGCCCGTGGCGATATGCTGCTGGGTTCGATGTATGGCGGCCTGGCACTGACCGGTGCCGGCACCGCCGCTGTCCATGCCCTCGCCTATCCGCTGGGCGGCAAGTTCCATGTCACCCATGGCGTCGCCAATGCGATGCTGCTGCCGCATGTCATGGCCTTCAACATGGACAGCTGCGCTGAACGTCTCAAGCGCGCCGCCTGCGTCTGCGGTGTGGCCCTGGAGAGCGATAGCGACGAGCGTGCCGCGAGCAAACTGATCGAGCAGATCAGCGAGTGGACATCGATCCTGAACATCCCGCAAAACCTGCGCGAATTCGGCGTGGCAGAAGAGCATCTGGCGGAAATGGCCGTGGCTGCATCCAAGGTGACTCGACTGATGGCCAACAATCCAAAAGCCCTCAGCCTCGACGATATCCAGCAGCTCTATCGGCGCCTGCTGCCGTGAGCACCACGCCCATGCCGCGCCTCCTGATCATTGCTGACGACCTCTCCGGGGCTGCCGACTGCGCCGCCGGTTTCGCCAGGCGCATGGTCACTCAAGTCGCTCTCACCCAAGTAGTGCTGGATGCCAACACCGAGCTGAGCGCCGAGGTGATCGCCCTCGACCTCGACTCTCGGCGCCTTGATCCGCAAGCGGCCGCGGCGACCCATCGCAACGTGCTAGCCGTTGCGCAGTTGGGCAACCTGCCGCTGTACAAAAAAATCGACTCCACCCTGCGTGGCAACGTGGCGAGTGAAGTCGCCGCGTTGCAGGCCACTCGCGGAATGGCCCTGGTTGCTCCTGCGTTTCCGGCCATGGGCAGGACGACCGTCGGCGCGGTTCAACACGTCGACGGCATCTCGGTCGATCAAACCGACGTCTGGCGCAATGAGCACCTTGCCGGCACCGCCAACCTGGTGGAGCTGTTGATGGCGCAGGGTATGCGCTGTGCGTCGCTCTCGCTCAATGAAGTGCGGGACACTGCCCGATTGCACGCAGGCCTGATCATGCATCTGGACGACGGTGTGCAGGCATTGATTTGCGATGCGCAAACGGAAACCGATCTGGCGAATATCGCTCAGGCGTCGGCGCCGTTGCATAAGCGCCTGTTCTGGGTTGGCTCCGCCGGTCTGGCCCGGCATCTGCCGCAGGCATTGGGATTTCCTGCGGTCTCACCTCAGGTGAATGCCCCGATCAGCGGACCGGTGTTGACCGTGGTCGGCAGCATGTCCCGACACTCCCAGGACCAGGCCAATTACCTGGCTGATCACAGCGATCAGCAGCGCTTCAGCCTTGCCCCTGCCACGTTGTGCGCGGGACCGGCGGCGGCCGAATGGCAGTCCACAGCCGCCGCGATCGATACGGCCTTGCAGCAAGGTCAGCATGTGCTGGTCAGCCTGCAACAGGAGCAGCGCGATCCCGGTCAAGCCGCGCAGTTGAGTGCGGCGCTGGCTCAATTGCTACAGCCCGCCCTGCTTCGGACGGGTGCGCTGATGGCCACCGGAGGCGAAACCGCCCGCGCCATTCTCGGTGCTGCAGGCATTCAGCGCCTGGACCTTCAGGGTGACTTGGCGCCCGGTGTGGCCTTCTCCCGCGCCTCTTGGCGTGGGCGTGATCTGGCCGTCATCACCAAAGCCGGAGGTTTCGGCCAGCCGAGCAGCCTTTTCGATGCCTGGCGGCAACTTCTCGGCCCCCTGCCGAATACCGCCACGCCAACCCTAACAAAGGAAGACCACTATGTCTGAGCGTCCCGTCATCGGCATCACCATGGGCGATGCCACCGGCGTCGGTCCGGAAATCATCATGAAATGCCTGGCGCATGCCTCGCTATACGAAACCTGTCGCCCGTTGGTGATCGGCGATGCCGGCCGACTGGCGGATGCCAACCGCATTGTTGGCGGCAACCTGAAAGTGAACAGCATTGAACGCCCTGGCCAGGCGCGCTTTCAACACGGCATCGTCGATTGCATCGATCTGGGCCTGATCCCTGCCGATCTGCCCTACGGCAAGCTTTCGCCCATCGCCGGCGATGCTGCATTCCGCTACATCGAACGCACCGTGCAACTGACCGAAGCCGGTGAGCTGGACGCCATTTGCACCGCGCCGCTGAACAAAGAGGCGTTACATGCTGGCGGCCATATCTTTCCTGGCCATACCGAGCTGCTCGCCCACCTGACCGGCATCGAAGAAGTCTCGATGATGCTGATGACGCCGACGCTGCGGGTGATTCACGTCACCACCCATATGGGCATCATCGATGCTATCGCCAGGATCGAGCCAGGCCTGGTGAAACGCACGATTGAACGCGCCCGGGAAACCCTCGTACGCGCCGGAATCGATAACCCGCTCATCGCGGTATGTGGCATCAACCCCCATGCCGGGGAGAACGGTTTGTTCGGCTATGGCGAGGAAGCCACCAAGATCCAGCCGGCTATCGACGAACTGCGCGCACGCGGCTGGCGCGTGGAAGGGCCTTTGCCGGCCGACACCCTGTTCTTCCGCGCCGGGCGCGGTGATTTCGATGCGGTGGTCGCGATGTATCACGATCAGGGCCACGGCCCGGTAAAGGTCATGGGCCTTGAGGCCGGAGTGAACGTGACGGTTGGCCTGCCAGTCATCCGCACCTCCGTCGACCACGGCACCGCCTTCGACATTGCCGGCAAAGGCATCGCCGACGAACGCAGCCTGACCGAGGCGATGCGCCAGGCCGTGGAACTGGCCACCCACAAGCGCACCCGTACAGCGGCCTGATTACGCGCCAAAACCTGAATCAGCAGAACTTCAACCATAAAAACAATATGAGGTCATTACTATGAGAATCGTCTCCACCTCCCCGTCTTTTGCCAAGTATTCTCCAGAGCCTCTGACACTGCTGGGTGAGCAGGCTATCGAGTGCGTCAACCTGCCGGCCGACATCAGCGAAGACGATTTCATCGCCCAGGCCCAGGGGGCTCAGGCGGCGATTGTTGCCTTCAACACCATCAACGCCCGCGTTCTCGATGCACTGCCGCAGCTGCGCATCGTCTGCAAGCATGGCGTCGGCGTGGATAACATCGACCTGTCCGCCGCACGTGAACGTAAGGTGTGGGTCTGCAACGTACCGGACTCCAACAAGCATGCCGTGGCGGATTACACCTTTGCCCTGCTGCTGGCCTCCGCCCGCAAGATCGCGCTGGCCGATCAACAAACCAAAGCCGGAGAGTGGCCGCGCGTGTTCGGTGCCGATGTCCACGGCAAAACCCTGGGCATTATCGGGCTGGGCAATATCGGTAAAGAAGTCGCGCGGCGCGCAGCAGGCTTTTCGATGCAGGTGATCGCCCATGACCCGTACCCGGACCAGGCATTTGCCGATGCCCACGGTATCCGCCTCATGACATTGAATGCGCTGTTGGGCGAAGCGGATTACGTCACGTTGCATATCGGCCTGAACGACGCTACCCGCCATCTCATCGGCGCTGAGCGTCTGGCGTTGATGAAGCCGCAAGCCCACCTGATCAATGCTGCGCGGGGCGGCATTATCGATGAAAACGCCTTGTTTTCCGCCTTGCAAAATGGGCGCCTGGGTGGCGCCGCACTGGATGTTTTCGAGGAGGAACCCGCCATTCACCATCCTCTCTATGCCTTGCCGAGCGTGATCGCCTCGCCGCATATCGCCGGCTACACCCCGGGCGCGCTGGACATCCTGAGCCTGACCTGCGCTCGCAACATCGTTGCGGTGCTGAAGGCCAATGCGCGCCCCGAATCCGTGATGAACGGCCTCTAATCCGTCAGGTCTCCCGAAAAATCCGATCCCGGAGTTGGAACCATGCACAACAATAATAAGGCTTCCTCGGTACGCTGGCTCATTGCCGGATTAATGTGGACCGCCATTGCGATCAATTACATCGACCGTGTAGTGCTTTCGGCAGCAGCCCCCATCATCAGTAAAGAATTCGCCCTGAACACCGCGGAAATGGGCTTGATCATGTCGGCGTTTTTCTGGTCCTACGCATTGCTGCAGTTGCCGGCCGGTTGGCTGGCTGACCGCTTCGGCCAGAAAATCACCCTCGGCGGCGCTGTCCTGTGGTGGTCGGCGGCCACTGCAATGACCGGCCTGGCAACCGGTTTCAATTCGTTGTTCGCGCTGCGTATCGGCCTGGGCGTGGGCGAAGCGGCGGCTTATCCAAGTAACGCCGGGATCGCATCGCGCTGGTTTCCGGACAAAGAGCGCGCCACCGTCGCGGGGATCTTCGACAGCGGCTCGAAATTCGGCGGCGCGATCGCCATGCCATTGATTGTCTGGCTGATCGCACTGGTGGGCTGGAAGATGACGTTTGTCTTGAGCGGCTCCATCGGTATCGTCTGGGCACTGGTCTGGTTTGCTTTTTACAGAAACGATCCGGAGCAGCACAGCGGCGTCAACCAAGCCGAACTGCAGTACATCCGTGAAGGCCAGCGACGCAAGGAAGGCACCGGCGACAAGCCGACCATGCGCTGGTACGACCTGCTGCGTTATCGCAATGTATGGGCCATGTGCCTGGGCTTTTTCTTCATCAACTACAACTCGTACTTCTTCATTACCTGGTTGCCCACCTACCTGGTCAAAGAACGCGGCATGGACCTGATTTCCATGGGCTTCGTCGCGGCGCTGCCGTTGCTGATCGCCATGGTCGTGGAAGTCTTCGCCGGCTGGCTGTCCGACCGCATCTACCGCCAGGGTCGCTGGTCATTGACGCGTATTCGCAAGACCTTCCTGGTCATCGGCCTGCTGATGGCCTCCTGCATCGGTTTCGCGGCATTCGCCGAATCGGCCTGGCTCGCCATCGTCCTGTTGTGCATCGCCAAGTCCGGAACCACGGTAGCCGCCACCCAGGTCTGGGCCATGCCCGGCGATATCGCACCACGGGGCATGACCTCGATGCTGGCCGGCTTGCAAAACACCGTTTCCAATATGGGGGGCGTTGTCGGTCCGATCATCACCGGCTTCATCGTCGCCGCCACGGACTCATTCATTCCAGCCCTGCTGTTTTCTGCCGGATTGATCGTCGTCGCCATTCTCAATTATCTGTTTCTGCTGGGCAAAGTCGAACCGATCGAGGAGCAGCCTGAAAACCCGATCATTCAACCCGCCTTGAACCCTTGACCTGCAAAACGCTCGGACACTTACGCGGTGTCTGAGCGTTTCACCCGGTAACTTTCCCCAGCGACCTTTTACTGCCTCGTTGAAAACCGTATAAAGGCGGTCGGGCCAGATCTCCAGGAAATCCATGAAAGTTGCCACGCGCCGCCAAGCCATTCTGAATCTCGTGCTGTCAGGCACTGCCAACGTCGAGGAGTTGTGTCTTCATTTCGGCGTATCCGAGGCCACGATGCGCCGGGACCTCACCGCGTTGGCGGAAGAAGGTCTGATCCTGCGGACCTATGGCGGTGCCGCCCATGTTGGCCTGCGTGAGCCGGAGACCTCCGTCGAGGAACGGCGCTATCAACACAGCCAGGAAAAACTCGCCATCGCTCGTGCAGCGCTGGCGCACGTGCGAGACAACGACACGCTATTGCTCGATGGCGGCACCACCACCTGCGCTTTGGCGCACCTTTTGGTGGAGCGGCGCGGCTTGCATGTCATCACCAACAACATCCTCGCGTTGCCCGCCCTGGCTCGGCTTCCGGAGGCCAAGATCACACTGCTTGGCGGTGAACTGCGGGCCTCCAGCATGTCGACCTTCGGTGCAGCTGCGCAGGCGACATTGGAGCATTTAAGTGCCGACAAGATTTTCCTTAGCGCCGATGGCGTTGTTGCCGAGTTGGGGCTCTGCGAAGCCAGTGCTGATCAGGCTTACCTCAAAGAAAACATGATCGGGCGAGCGGCACAGACTTTCGTACTGGCTGACGCCACAAAATTGGGGCGCGCACTCCAGCAATATTGGTCTCCCCTCAAAGGGCCATGGACACTCATTACCGATTCAGTGGCAGATGAATCGCTGCTGGCGCCTTTCCGGGCACACAAAATGATCACTATTGAAATAGCCGATAGCTGACTGTTCGGCTGACGTCTGCAAGCCGCTGCCACTACTCACACCGCGCTTGTGTTTGCGACACGAGCGGTGCGAATAAACAAGGCGCGCACCTTCTCCCAGAAATTCCCCCCCAGCACAAAAAAGCTGCCGATCAGCATGGCGTCGCCGAGCGCTTGAGCCTGCCAGAGGTTGGGTCTGAGCCCCGGCCAAATGCTGTCGACATAGGGTTCAAGAAAGGAGGAGATCAGCGGCACCAAGAACATAAAGAGGCCAATTCGATGACGCAATGGGCCCACTTCGACTTCCGTGCTAGGTGCAAGCGAGGTCACATAACCGAACAGGCTGCGCTTTAACTGTTGGAATCCGGCTTTGCCCATCACCGCAATAACGATGATCAGCAGGACTTTGTTGCTGATGAACAGCACGCCGGTCAGTGCAGCGATCTTTGATCCAGGCACATCGGCTGCCGCTGCGAGAGGCACCAACAGCCAGGAGCCAAGCATCAAGCAGATAATGACTATGCCCAACTTAAAGCGCCAGCCGGCTGAATGGGGTTCAACGACACCCGGGGTGTTATTCATAATCGTCGTACCTTTTTAACAGATCACAGTAGATTTGATGGCGCTTAAAAAGCGTAGCAGCCATGTGCCCATTTGGACGGCTATGCTCCAGTGAACTTTGTTGGTCGGGAAATGCGTAATGCATCCAGGTACAACCCTGCTGAATTGGCCAGGCCGGCTTGTGCTGCTTGGCGTACTCGGCCTCAGTGGCTGCGTACGACTTGGGCCGGACTTCCAGCCGCCCGGCGAAGAATGGGTCAAACACTGGAGCACCCCTGCCCTTGAGCAATCCAGCCAGCGCGGACTGAACCCGGATCTGCGTCAGTGGTGGGAAGTCTTCGCCGATCCGGTCCTCAATGATTTGATTGCCGAGTCGGGTACACGCAACTCCAGCCTCAAAATCGCCGGCCTGCGCGTCATGGAGGCCCGTGCCCAACTCGGCATTGCTCAAAGCGGTCTTTACCCGCAACTGCAGCAAGCCAGTGTCGACAGTCTTTACTTTAACCGCAGGCAATCCGGCGGGACCAACCCGCAGGACAGCCATTTCTGGCAACACAGCGCGGGGTTCGACGTGGGGTGGGAGCTGGACTTCTGGGGCCGCTTCAGTCGCGCCATCGAGTCGTCCGACGCCAGCTACTTCGCCGCCCAGGCCAACTATGAAGACGTGCTCGTACTGCTGCGCGCGCAAGTGGCCGATACCTACTTTTCGCTGCGCACCACCGAAGCTCGTTTGCGCGTCGCCCGGGAAAACGCCAAACAGCAAAAGCGCAACTTCGAGATCACCGAAAAACTCTTCAACAGCGGCCAAAGTGCCGAGCTTGACCTGCAACAAGCCAGAACCCAGTACCTGGGCACGTTGAGCACCATCCCCAATTTCGAAGACCAGTTGCAACGGACCCGCAATGCGTTGGCGGTGTTGATTGGTCAGCCGCCCGGCGCGCTGCCGCAACTGCTCGAGAATGAAGGACTGATCCCGCTGATCGACCGTGCCGTGTTGCAAGATGTACCGGCCAACCTGCTGCTGCGTCGGCCTGACGTGCGCGCCGCCGAGCTCAATGTCGCCGCCCAGTCGGCGCTGATCGGCGTGGCCGAGAGTGATTTCTATCCATCGCTGACCTTGCTGGGCAGCATCGTCTGGTCAACCGACACGCTCAGTGGCACGCCCCGAAATCTGGATTTAATCGGGGGCCCGAGTCTGCGCTGGAATCTGTTCGACCATGGCCAGATCAGCAACAACGTGCGCGTGCAGGATGCGCGGTTGCAGCAGCTGATCGAGGCTTACCGCGACAAGGTTCGCCAGGCGGCACGCGAGGCAGACGATGCGGCCTATGGCCTGATCAAATCCCTGGAGCGCGAACGCATCCTGCGTGAGGCCGAAGTGGCGGCCAAGCGCTCGTTGGTGTTGGCCAGCGCGCAATATCGCGAAGGCTATTCGGACTTCCAACGGGTGCTGGATGCGCAGCGTGCCTTGCTCGAACAACAGGACAATTATCTGGTCGCTCGCAGCAATGCCGTGAGTAATGTCATTGCCTTGTACAAAGCCGTGGGCGGTGGCTGGTACAGCGCCCAACCGAAAGTTGACCCAACCACCCGCCAGCAGATGGAAAAACGCATCGACTGGGGCGATCTGCTGGAAGAGCCCGCCACTGCACAGCCTGCCATTCCAATGTCTTACAAGGTAAAAGACCAATGAGTGAAGCCGCCCAGCCCACGCCCGAGACACCTGTCACCCAGGCGCCAGAACCGGCCGCCGACCCGGCGAAAAAAGGCATCAAGTGGGTGCTGCTACTGATCCTCTTGAGCCTGGCCTGGTACCTGTTGGCGGATCGTTTCACACCCTATACGCAACAGGCCCGGGTGGGGGCCTTTGTGATTCCGGTCGCCTCGGAAGTGGCAGGCCGCGTGACCCGGGTGAACGTGCGCAACAATCAGGACGTCAAGGCCGGCGAAATCCTTTTCGAGGTGGACCCGCAGCCGTATCAGATTGCCGTCGACCGTGCGCGCGCCGACCTTGAATCGACCCGCCGACAGATCGGTGCGAGCACCGCCGGGATCGCCTCGGCCCAAGCCAACTTGCGGGCAGCCCAGGCCAATGAACTCAAGGCGCGGCAGGACAATCAGCGTCTTGAAGGTTTGTATCGCGAAGACCCCGGTACCATTTCCGTGCGCCTGCTCGAAGTGTCTCGCGCTAACCGCGAACAGGCTGTGAGTCAGGTCGCCGCTGCCCGCGCCGAAGTGCAGCGCGCGCGTGAGCAGGAAGGCGGCAGCGAAGAAGACAACGCCTTGCTGCGCAGTGCCGCCACGGCGTTGTCCAAAGCCGAACTGGATCTGTCCAACACGCAGATTCGCGCTCGCTCGGCCGGACTGATTACGGATCTGCGTACTGACGCGGGGCAATTTGCTGCTGCCGGCAGCCCGGTCATGACCCTGATCGCCATTCACGATGTGTGGATCAGCGCGGACATGACCGAGAACAACCTCGGCCTGGTCAAGCTCGATACGCCCGTGGCAATCGTACTGGATGCGCTGCCGGGCGAAGTTTTCGAGGGGCGCGTGCGCAGTGTCGGATATGGCGTCAGCGTGGGCCAGACGCCCGCGCCCGGCACGCTTCCCAGCGTGCAGAACAGCCGCGATTGGTTGCGTCCGGCCCAGCGTTTCCCGGTGATCATCGAGTTTTCCGAAGACTCAATGAACAAACTGCGTGACGGTCGTGCCATCCGTGCCGGTGGGCAGGCTGAAGTCATGGCCTTCCCCACCCAAGGCAACCCGCTCAACCCGCTCGGTCGCGTATTCCTGGGACTGATGAGTTGGCTGTCCTATGCCTACTAAACGCACGCCCCGGGCTCAACGCGCTCTGCGCCTGGCCACCGGCACGGCACTGTGCCTGGCGATCAGTTTCGGTCTCGGTTTGCCGATCCCCTTTATCGCGCCGGTGCTCTGCGTGCTGCTGCTTGCCTCACTCAATCGTGCGTTGCCCTTCAAAGCCGCAGTAGTACTCGCACTGGTGGCGATGTTGACGACCGGCATCGGTCTGCTGTTGATTCCGATCCTGCGTTACTACCCCGTCAGCGGTGTGCTTCTGATCGGCGCAAGTCTGTTCCTGGCGTTCCGTTTCGGTCTGCGTGGCGGTAACAACCTGATCGTCACGTTTCTGGTGATTGGCCTGACCATGATCTCTTCGGCCGGTGTGGCGGAATTTGATTTGGCCGCGATGGTTATCGGTGCGTTGGTCAAGGGATTGCTCCTGGCGGTCATGGTGCTGGCGCTGAGTCATTGGTTGTTTCCCGAACCGGCCAGCGCCCCATCACCCCCGCCCACCCCGACCATGCCAGCCGAAGAAGTCGGTCGAGTGGCACTGCGAGCCACCCTGATCGTGCTGCCGACCTTCCTGTTGGCGCTGATCGATCCGGCCAGTTATCTGCCGATCATCTTGAAGGCCGTGACCCTGGGTCAGCAAAGCTCGACGACGACCGCACGCCAAGCCGGTCGTGAGCTGGTCGGTTCAACCTTGCTCGGTGGCCTGCTGGCCGTTCTGTTCTGGTGTGCCCTCAGTCTGTTCGTGCATTTGTGGATGTTCTTTTTGTGGATGCTGCTGTTTGGCCTGGTGCTGGCGCGCAAGCTGTATGGCCTGAGTCCCACGGGATTGAGCCCTGGATTCTGGCTCAACAGCCTGATCACGATGATTATTCTGTTGGGCCAGTCGGTTCAGGACAGCGCGGCGGGCAAGGACGTGTACACGGCGTTCGCGGTGCGTATGGGGCTGTTTATCGCCGTGACACTGTATGCCGACCTGATGGTGCATTTGCTCGATCAACGTCGGCCAAAAGAGGCTCAAGGGTTAACCTGATACCCCTTCCCTTGCAGGCAACTGGTATAGGCCGTTGAACTGGTAGAAGCACTGGTTTTCTGCTGCGCCCGACGTTCCTGACGCTGGCGCGAGCCGCCCACCAC
The DNA here is from genome assembly GCF_054897985.1 of Pseudomonas sp. LB3P25. Taxonomy (NCBI): domain Bacteria; kingdom Pseudomonadati; phylum Pseudomonadota; class Gammaproteobacteria; order Pseudomonadales; family Pseudomonadaceae; genus Pseudomonas; species Pseudomonas sp. LB3P25. Next base: position 3,788,962 of record NZ_CM142711.1, read on the forward strand.
CGCTCCCGCAGCCGCGGTCCCTTTTGCCTGGTTCTGGCGATAGTCCTGCTTCACGTCATCATCGACGCGATCATAAAACTCGTCATGCTGACGTCCCCGCACCTGGGCCCCCGCAGCCCCTGCGGCAGCGCCCGCAGCAGCCCCCTTCAGCCTTCCACCGCTAGGAGGCGGTGCAGCCGAGGCGCTCTGACTGGCCGCGATGTTTTGGCAATCGGTGATGTCCACTTGGGTTTGTTGCGAACTCTGCCCTTTCATCGGCACGACCGTTTCCGCCCACCCCTGGGTCCAGGAAACTGACAATGCGATGCACAGGCTAAGGGATGACAACCTTTTCATGATGACCTCCGACAGGGCCCGGCACTCTGCAAGCACACTGGGTCGGTAGACAGACCGCTCAATACGTCACACCTCGTGATCCTGAGCGTGGTTCAGCATAAAAGATTGTAGATCACCCCTTCTCGCCCGCCCCCTTCTCCATTTGTGATCCGCATGGCGCTAGACCTCCATGACCAACCGGTCTTCGACCCATCGCACCGGCACGGGCTCCAACTGTGCGCCCTTGCAGGGACCGTCGATGCAATGTCCGTCTTCGAAACGAAACATCGCGCTGTGATGAGCGCACATCAGGATCTTGCCGCGATAGGTGCAGAATTTTTGCGGTTGATAGTCCAACGGCACCGAGAAATGCGGGCAACGGTTGATGTAGACCCACACCTGCTCGCCTTGCCGCACCGCCACCAGCCCGCCGGGATGCAATTGCTGGTGTTCGGGCAGACCCAGGGCGCCGCCATCAGTGATGTCATTCAGCTGGCATAACGTAATGATGGTCATGATCAGCCGCGCAATTCCGGGTTGCCAAGGCTCCAGTGCCAGGGGCGAATCTGGATACTGGCAAACAATCCGGCCTGAACATACGGATCGTCCTGTATGAACGCCTCCACCTCCGGCAGACTGCCAGCTTCGATGACCAGCAACGTGCCATTCATGGCCGCACCCGCCTCATCGAGGGTCGGGCCGCCGAGCCGGACGATCACCCGATGCGTCTCGGTCGCTCGCAAGTGCGCTTGGTGGCTGGGCCGTAAACGCTGACGCAAGGCCAGTGAGTCCGGGTGGTCTGTGGCGAATACCGCAAAAAACTGTCCCATGGTTCACTCGGTTTCCATGACGAATTCGTAACACGCACGCTTGAACGGCAGTTCGATACCCAGGCTGGCGGACAAATCATCGTGCGTGACCCGGTCTTCATAGATCACTTGCAATGACTGCTTGACGCCAAACACGGCATCGGACGCCAGGTACGGATCATCGTGATTGAACAGGTGGGTGACCAGTTTGCGATAGCCCGGCACATCGATCATGAAGTGCAGGTGCGCAGGCCGCCACGGGTGACGATTGGCGGCATTGAGCATGCGTCCGACCGGACCATCGGTGGGAATTGGATAGCACACCGGGACAATCGTGCGAATCGCAAAATAGCCGTCGGCATTGGTGCGATAGCGACCGCGCAAGTTGCCGACCGGCTGTTCGGCGTCCTGCCCTGAATACATGCCGTTTTCGGCGGTCTGCCAGACGTCCAGCACCGCGCAGGCCAGGGGATTGCCGTGAGTATCGACTACGCGACCGCGCACCAGCGCTGTTTCGCCGGCGGTGAATGCCATGTTTTCGCCGAATTCACGATCCGGCATGCCTTCGATGTAGAACGGCCCGAACACGGTGGTTTCGGTGGCGTTTGCACTGTGCCGATGATTGATCGCGTCGACCAGCATCGACACGCCCAGGGTGTCCGACAGCAGGATGAACTCCTGTCGCACCAGACCATCGCACTTATGGCCGGTTTCAGTCAGAAAACGGATGCCTTCAAACCACTCCTGCTCGGTCAGTTCCACGTCGCTGACGAATGCGTGCAAGTGGCGAACCAGGCTCTGCATGATCTGTTTGTAACGCGCATTGGGAGCGTCGCTGAAACTGTTCACCGTCTGCTCGGAGATCAGGGTTTCTATGGTTTTGTCTTGATCGGTCATTGTTTTTGTTCCGACATATATTGGCTGCACGGATGAATCAGGCTGGCGCCAGGCCTTTCATGGCGCGGGTCAACAGCGCTTCGATCGGGCCTTGTTCAAACGGCCGTGGGTTGTAATAAGGACTGGCACAGGCAATTTGCGCAGCGTCGGCCGGCCCGTTTTCAGGCAGGCCAATGTCAGCCAGCGCCAATGGAATACCCAGCTTCTGGTTCAGTGCGTACAACAAGGCGCCCACCTCCCCCGCTTCGCTGCCGCCCAAGGCGCGGGCGGCGCGCTGTAACGGTCCTGCGGCCGCTTCACGGTTGTAATGCGCCGCGTGTGGCAAAACGATCGCGTGTGCCTGAGCGTGAGGCAAATTGAACGTCCCGCCCAAGGTGTGGCAGAGCTTGTGGTGCAAGGCCATGCCCACCGAACCGAGGCAGATGCCTGCCAGCCAAGCGCCATACAAAGCCTGGATGCGCGCTTGCGGGTCATTGGGATCATTGACCACACCCGGCAGGGCCAGTGCCAGTGAGCGAATCGACTCTTCAGCCATGAAACCGATGATCGGATTGGCGTCCTGGGCGTACAACGCTTCAACCGCGTGGGCCATGGCGTTCATCCCGGAGCAGGCGGAAATCTGCGCGGGCAAGGTCAGGGTCAATTGCGGATCGTAGATCACGGTTTTGGGCAACACCCGGGGATCACGTCCGGTTTTCTTCAGGCGGTTTTCGGTCAGCCCGTAGATCGGGGTCATCTCTGAACCGGCGTACGTCGTCGGGATCGCCACGATCGGCAGTCCCGAATCCATGGCAATCGCCTTGCCCAGCCCAATGGTCGAACCACCGCCAATGGCGACGCAGCAATCGGCATCCAAACGCGCCGCTTCGACACGCGCCGCTTGCGCCACTTCCAGCGGCACATGCATCACTGCCTTGGGATAGATGCCCGCCGCGCGATCACCGAGCAACGCCGCGACCTGTTCGCCGAGCCCATGCTGTTCAGGCGTGGTGAGGATCAACGCACGCCTGGCGCCCAGGCGCTCGATCTCTTCAGCCAGCGCCGAGAGCTTGCCCCAGCCAAACACCACGCGGGTTGGCAAGCTTTGGTACACAAAAGGATTCATGGCAGGCCTCAGCGTGTGTAGTACGGAGCGATTTTCGCGTCAACGTTGACCCACACCGAGCGGGCTTCGGTGTAGTCGTGGATCGCTTCAAAACCCATTTCACGGCCGTAGCCCGACTGTCCAATGCCACCAAACGGGCTGCCAGGACTCACGCGCTTGTAGCAGTTGACCCAGCACATACCGGCGTGAATGGCGTCGGCCATTTTATGCGCGCGGCTCAGGTTCTGCGTCCACAGGCCGCTGCCCAGCCCATATTCAGTGCTGTTGGCGATGGCCAGGGCTTCTTCATCGGTGCTGAAACGCACCACGGTGACGAATGGACCGAAGACCTCTTCCTGGCAAACGCGATCTTCTGGCGAAGCCTCGACAATGGTCGGCTCGACATAAAAGCCTTGGGCCAACGCTTGGTCATCCGGGGCCTTGCCGCCACAGAGGATTTTGCCGCCCTGCTCTATCGCGATATCGATATAGGCCAGCACGCGGTCGCGGTGCAGCGCCGACGTCAGGGGGCCCATTTCGGTCTCTGGGTCCATCGGGTCGCCCAGGCGAATGGATTTGGCCAGGGCGATGAAACGCTCAAGGAATTGGTCAGCAATGTCTTTATGCAGAATCAAACGCGAACCGGCGATGCAGGCCTGGCCCTGGTTGTGAAAGATCGCCCAGGCAGCGCCGTTGACGGCCGCGTCCAGGTTGGCGTCTTCGAACACGATATTGGCGCCCTTCCCGCCCAGTTCCAGTTGAATACGCTTGAGGTTGCCTTTCGACGCTTCAACGATCCGGCGACCGGTGGCCGTCGAACCGGTAAAGGCAATCTTGCCCACGTCTGGGTGTTCGGCCAGGCGTTGACCGGCGGTATGCCCGTAACCCGGCACGACGTTGACCACGCCCTTCGGGAAGCCGACTTCAGTCATCAGCTCGACGATGCGCAAAGTCGACAGCGGTGTGATTTCCGAGGGTTTGATGACGATGGTATTACCGGCGGCCAGTGCCGGGCCCATTTTCCAACTGGTGAACATCAGCGGGAAGTTCCAGGGCACGATCTGCCCGACCACACCGATCGGCTTGCGCTGCACGTAATTGAGAAACCCGGCTTCGACCGGAATCACCGAGCCTTCGATCTTGTCGGCCATGCCGCCGAAATAACGGAAACAGGCCGCCGTGCGCGGAACGTCGAGGCCACGGGAATCACGAATCGGGTGCCCGGTGTTCAGGGATTCGAGCTGCGCCAGTTCTTCGCCACATTCTTCGATCTTGTCTGCCAGTTTGAGCAACAAGCGCCCGCGTTCGGCCGCGCCAAGTGCTGACCAGGCCGGGAACGCACGTTTGGCAGCGGCGACAGCGAGGTCGATGTCGGCGGCCTCGGCGGCCGCGACGCGGGTGATCACCGAGCCGTCATGGGGCGACACGACGTCGAGGGTGCCGCCAGCGACCGCATCCACGAAACGACCATCGATATAGAGCTGATTTTGCATAATATTTTCCTCGCACCGCGCTGATGGCGCAGTGTCTGACGACTTGATTCTTGAGCGCTTGGCCCGGCGCAATGCCGGGCAAGACACAGGGTCTTAGAACTCGATCGGATACGGCTTGAGCTCACCGCTTTCGTAGCGTTGCGGCAGGTTCGGCGTGGCGTTTTCCCACACCAGCAGCATCGAGCGCTTGGTCGAATAGCCCTGGTGGCGTATGTCCGCCGGCATGGCGCAGATGTCGCCAGCGCGCATGGTGATGCGCGCTCGCGGGTTACCGTCGTCCTTGTCGCCGACGTCCCAGAGGATTTCATCGGACAACTGCAAGAACCACTCGACCCGGTCATTGCCATGGAACACCGGCAGGATGAATTCTTCAGTGGTCGGGCAGAACAGGCTGGCCTTGCACACCGAAGTCACCGACGGGTTCCAGGTCACGTCGGAGCGCGACAGGTACTTGAACAGGCTGAAGGCATGCAGCTCACCTTCGAAACCTTCTGCGGCATGAACTTCCGGTTCATCCTGAGAAACGTCGATGAACTGGCGATTGACCGGCAAATCGTTGCGCAGCGGCGAGTCATCTTTCAGGCCCGGCATGCGCTGGGTGGCAATGCGGAAGCGTTCGATGGCTTCGATGTTGTTGCCGTTCTTGCGACCGAACGCCGAACCGGTTTCTTCCGGTGCCGCGAAGGGGTCGAAGGTGGCATTGGTCCAGTCCCGCAGGATGGCCTTGAAGGTCGCCATGATCAGCGGTGTTTCAAAGTTTTCGGTGTAGTTGACGCCTGCGGCCTTGAGCGTGCCATTGAAGGTGCCGGCGTACATGTCGACTTTGCCGTAGTAATTGCGGGTGCCGATGACGTGGTCGAAGTTGACCCAGCCGTAGAAAAAGCCCCAGGCCACGTCCCGCATCATGGCGCGCAGAAAGGCATCGACCGGAATCAGGTGCGAACGGGTCTGACCTTTGGCGGGCCAGGTGATACGGGCAAAATACTCGTCGCGCGAGAGTTCGAAGGCGCCGAGTTTGAAGGAGCGATAGCCGGTGACGGCATGGGGAGCGCTGGCCTGGACTTCGTCGTCGGCAAAGGGTGTGTTATCGGCAGCGTTTTCAAGCATGGCCATGACGGGGTTCCTCTTGTTGCTTTTGTTAGATGGGAGAGCGGTGATCACTTGAAGCAGATGTCTGCCCACTTCTCGACCGACAACGGCCCCTTGATGGTCTGCTGCAGGATCACGCCGGGATGGCTGGCTTCGAAGCGATACGCAGTGCCGGTCGGCAGCAGGCACTGGTGTCCGCGCTTGAGCAGCACGTAGCCCATCGGTTTGCCCTCAGGCAGTTCACCGGCCAGCCGAGTGCCCTCGCCGTCTTTCAACGGTGCATCGAGCTTGAGGAAGTCCACACGTACTTCACCGTCCATGACGATGGCGAATTCGTCATGCGCCGCTGTGTACCAAGGCGACTGTCCCTCGGCGCGCAGGGTTTCAATGACGTAGACAAGATTGAGGCCGACGACGACTTTTTCATAAGGAAGGGATTTTTCCGCCACTTCGAAAATGTTCGAAAAGGCGTAATGACTGGCCTGGCCGCTGATGATTTCAACCGACCCTTTGCTGTACTTGTCCAGCGAGCCGAAGACCGTTTCGATTGCCGCGCTACTCATGGTTTTCACCGTTTTGTTGTTGTAGTAACAGTGAGCCAACAGTACGTCGCAGCTCGTGCGGGAACAATTAGAGAGCCGGCGACAACAGTGTTTGCGAAACGCAAACACTGATAGGGCAACCGTGCCGCTCAGCGTACCCAGCCACGCTCCAGCAAGGGTTTGTCCCAGCACGGTTCGTCACCGAAGTTTTCCACCAGGAAATCGATCAGCGTGCGCACTTTCAAGGCCCGGCGCTGGGTGGCGGGATACACCGCCGAGAAATTGAAGGATGACAATGCGTACTCCGGCAGTACCGGAATCAGTCGACCGCTGAGCAGGTCATCGCTGGCCACCAACGTTGGCAAACACACAATGCAGACCCCGGTCGACGCGTAGTCGCGCAGCAAATGAACCGAATTCGACCGTACCTGCCCCGGCAGGCTCAGCTCCACCTGCTCGTGCTCGCCGGTGAAGATCCAGCGGTTGCGCGACGGATAGCCTTCGTACAAGGCGATTTTGTGTTGCAGCAGCTCCTGCGGATGCTTGGGCATACCGAACTCGGCGGCATAATCGGGTGACATGCAGAACAACCGGCGAACGCTGAACAACTTGCGTTCGATCAGGGTTTCCGCCATCGGCGGGAACATCTGGAACGCCACATCGAAGCCTTCTTCGATCGGGTCCACCACCCGGTCATTGACGATGACGTCGACCTCAATGTCCGGGTACAGCCGCGTGAACTCGGCGAGCATCCTGCCAAAGTGACCGATGGCAAAGCCAGGCAGCATCTGCACGCGTAATTTGCCGGTGGGTTTGGCGCGCAACTCGCGCATGTGTTCAGTCAGCGAGTTGAAACTCGCGACCATGTCCGCACACTCCTTGTAGTACGTCTCGCCCACTTCGGAGAGCCGGACATGCCGCGTACTGCGGTGGAACAACGGCGCATTGATGAACTGTTCCAGCTGTTGAATGCGGTGAGTGATCACCGAACGGGTCACGCCCAATTGCTGAGCCGCCTTGGCGAAGTTGCCGGTTTCGGCAACACGCACAAAAGCTTCGACACTGAGTAAACGATCCATGGGGCAGGCTCTCTGGATGATGCCAGTCAGTTAACCAATCGCACCCTTTGCAGCTGCCCTGTGGCGAGGGGATTTATCCCCGTTCGGCTGCGAAGCAGTCGTAAAACCTGAACGCACGGTCTATTTGATGCACCGCGTTGTCTGAATTCACGACTGCTTCGCAGCCGAACGGGGATAAATCCCCTCGCCACAAGGCAGCTGCTACGAAGGCTTAACTGACGTTTTTGTTCTTATAGGAACAATGAGGTTAGCCTGTCGGCCCCTCGCACTCCACATCCCTGACCGCGCGCTATTTGTCGCTTTGAACAGACAACCGTCGCTGCATGGGGAAAACCTGCCAGCCCAGGCGTTCACTGATCAGCCCCCACACCCCTTGCGGCGCCTTGAGCATCATCACCACCGCGACCACGCCGAGGATGATCATGTACACGGCGCCGTACTGCGCCAGACAGCCGCGCAACACAAAGTAGATCAGCGTGCCAATCAAAGGCCCCTCCAGGGTGCCGATGCCGCCGATGATGACGATGAAGATCACCACCGCCGTCCAGTCCTGCAGGTTGAACGCCGCGTCCGGGGAAATTCGCAGTTTTTGCAGGAAGATCAGCGCCCCGACCACGCCCGTGCAACCGGCGGCCAGCACGTACACCATCAACTTGGTACGGAAGGTGTTGACCCCCAGGCTGCCGGACGCCGGCTCGGAATCGCGAATCGACGCCAAGGCCAGGCCCTGTCGCGAACGCAGGACAAAGAACACCACCGCCACGGCGGCAATGGCGATGGCCAGAGCGGTGAAGTAGATCAGCATCTCGCGCTCGTCCCGGTCATTGCCGATCTGCCGCACAATCGCCGCCGGCAGGCTTTGCCCGGAACCACCACCGAGGCTGCTCATCTGTGCCAGCCCCAGGCGAAAGACTTCTGCCACCACCCAGGTGCCGATGGCGAAGTAGGCACCGCGCAGCCGAAACACAATCAAGGCGGTGGGAATCGCCAACAGCGCGACCAGCACGCCCGAGAGCAGGACCGCGAACAACGGCGGAATACCCAACCGGGTGGCCAACATAAACAGCAGATACCCACCCAGGCCGACGAACGCCTGCTGTCCGACCGAGACCATGCCCGCGTAACCCGCCAGCAGGTTCCACATTTGCGCCAGGGCCAGGTAATAGGCGAACTCCACCACGAGTCGCAAACTTGAGCGATCCGCCCAGAATGGCGCACTGATCAACACCAACACACAGACACCCAGCAATGACAGCCCGATCATGCTGCTGGTACTCGTGCGTTGTACGCGATAGCTGAGCGCGGGATTGTTCAAGGCATTCATCAGTCGACACTCCGGGGGAACAGGCCACGCGGGCGCACGACCAGGATCAGCAGAAACACAAGATGACCGGCGAGGATTTGCCAGCCGGGATCGATTTTTGCGCCCAGCGCCTGGGCGACGCCGAGAATCACCCCGCCGGCCAGGGTGCCCCACAGGCTGCCCAACCCGCCGATGATCACCGCTTCGAAACCGTACAACAGACGCGCCGGCCCCACCGTGGGATCGAAACTGGTGCGAATCGCCAGAAACACCCCGGCAATCGACACCACGGCCATCGCCAGCGCCATGGCCAGACCGAAGATATGCGCGTTGTTGACGCCCATCAGCCGCGCGGTGTGCTGGTCATCGGAAGTGGCGCGAAACGCCCGGCCCAGTGCGGTTTTGTAAAACAGCAGTTGCAGACCACCGATGATCAGCAACGCACTGCAAAACACGATCAGCGGCATGACGCCCACGCTCAAACTGCCGAAGCCGACACTGGCGACTTCAAGGTCACCCTGAGACAGCTTTTGACTGTCTGCGCTGAAAAACTCCAGTAGTACGTTTTGCACGATGATCGACAAACCAAAGGTCACCAGCAGCGGCGGCAGGATGTCCTGGCCCAGCGTTCGGTTGAGCAACAACCGTTGCAGCAGGTAGCCGAAGCAAAACATCAGCGGCACCACCAGCAGCAAACTTGCCAGCGGGCTGAACCCCAGATGATTGACCACCATCAGCGCCAGGTACGACGCCAGCACGATGAAGTCGCCATGGGCGATATTGACCAGGCGCATGATGCCGAACATCAGCGACAGCCCCACTGCGAACATCGCGTAGAGGCCACCCAGCAACATGCCCTGAAGCAAAGTATTGAGCCATTCCATAACTAGATCCCGAAATACGCGGCTTTGATTTGCGCTTTGTCCGCATCCCCAGGGCGGCCGGTCAGGGACACGCGCCCTTCCTGGAAGCAATAGAAACGGTCACAGACACTCAGCGCCTGATTGATGTCCTGCTCGACGAGAATCACCGTGGTGCCGTCGGCCTTGATCGAGGGCAGCGCGGCGTAGATGTCCTTGATCGTGGTCGGCGCCAGGCCCAGGCTGATCTCGTCGCACAACAGCAAATGCGGGTTGGCCATCAAGCCCCGGCCTATCGCAACCATTTGCTGCTGGCCGCCGGACAGCGCGGTGCCGGGGCGTTTGCGCAGTTTTTCCAGCACCGGAAACAGCTGATAGATCCGTGCCAGCGTCCAAGGGCCGGGGCGTTTGCTGTAAGCACCGATCAACAGGTTTTCCTCGACGCTCAGCGAAGGAAACAGCTTTCTGCCTTCCGGCACCAAAGCGATGCCACGTTCGAGCACCCGATTCGCCGCCAGATCACCAATCGCCTGCCCCTTGAAGGTGATTGCGCCGGGCTGGTTTTTGATCAGCCCGGCCAGCGAGCGCAGGAATGTCGATTTGCCCGCGCCGTTGGAGCCGATGATCGCCACGGTTTCGCCCGCCTCAAGGGTCAGGCTGATATCGAACAGGGCTTGAAAGTCGCCGTAGCCGGCACAGAGTTTTTCGATGGACAACAGGTTTGAAGGGGTCGACATATTCAGCTCCCGATGCCCATATAAATGTCCTGGACCCTGGGGTCGGCCATCACGCTGCGCGGTTCGCCTTCCGCCAGTTTGGCGCCGAAGTTGATCACCGTCAGACGGCTGACGACCGCCAGCAAGGCATGCACGATGTGCTCGATCCAGATGATGGCGACGCCGGCCTTGTGAATGCCCTGAATGGTTTCCACCAGCGCCAGGCATTCCGGTTCGGTCAGGCCCCCGGCGATTTCATCCAGCAACAGCAGCCGCGGTTGGGTCGACAACGCGCGAGCCATTTCCAGACGCTTGCGGTCGAGCAGTGTCAGCGAGCCGGCCAGGACGTTGGCCTTGCGCATCAGGCCGGTCAGTTCCAGGGTCTGCGCGCACCATTGGCTGGCCTCCTTGTCGCGCAATCGCGCCCCGTAGGTCGCACCGACCAGCAAGTTCTCGAACACCGTCATTTTCACGAACGGATGCGGGATCTGATGGGAGCGGCCAATGCCTTGCTGACAACGTTTGAACACTGGCTCACGAGTGACGTTACGGCCTTCGAAATGGATCGTGCCGCTGTCGGCTCCCACGCCCCCGGCGATCAGGTTGAACAGCGTGCTTTTACCCGCGCCATTGGGACCGATGATGCCCAGGGCTTCACCCGGCTGCAGGGTCAGGCTCATCGCGTCCGTGACCTTCACCGAGCCGTAGCTCTTGTGCACATCGTTCATTTGCAGAAGTGGCTGTTGCATGGTGCACCCGTTTCTTTTCGAGTCATCAGTACGTAATGGCCTGCATGTCGCCGCCCAGTGGAATCGCCGGTGCGGTGGCATTGCTGGTCACGATCAGGTCGTATTTGTTGTCATTGCCCAATCGCCATTGGCCGCTGACCAGAGGCGTCTTGGCGACGTTCTTCACCGGTCCGTTTTTCCAGCTGATCGGCCCGACCACGGTGTTGAGGTCAGTCTTGAGCAAGGCATCGCGTACCGCATGCGGGTTACCGACTTCTTCAGTGCGCTTGAGGATGTCCACCGCCAGTTCGAACAGGGCATGCACGAAACCCAGCGGTTGAGTCCACTGTTTGCCGGTTGCCTGAGTGAAGCCCTGGGCCAACTGCCCGGCACTGCCGCCGGTCAATGAAGAGCTGAACGGGTGCGTCGGGCTCCACCAGATTTCGGTCGACAGGTTGTTGCCGGCCTTGCCCAGCGCTTCGACCGCCGTGGGAAACAGCAGCGCCTTGCCGACCGACACCGCTTTGGGTTTGAAGCCCTGCTGGCGAGCCTGGGTCCAGAAGGTGGTGAGGTCCGGTGGAATGACCACACCGGTGACGATCTCGACATCGGCCTTCTTGAACGCAGCGATCTGTGCCGAGAAATCGTCGGTCAAGCTTTGAAAGCGGCCGGGATCGACCACTTGGAAACCCTTTTGCGCCAACACCGGTGGAAACCCCAGTTTCGGATCGCCCCAGGCATTGCCGTCACCATCGTTGGGGAACAGACCGCCGACCACCTTGTTCGACGGCATCGCGCCCCACATGGCGCTGTAAGTGCCGATCACATCCTCCAGGCCCCAGAAGAAGTGATAGGTCCACTCGAACCCCTGATCCGGCTTACCACCGCGGGTAAAGAACCACGGCTGCCATGGCGCCACCGTGGAAATACACGGAATCTCGTTGATTTCGCATTGGTCGGAGACCGGGTTGGTGGTTTCCGGTGTCGACGACACCAGCATCAGGTCGACCTGATCAGACAGGATCAGCTCGCTCGCCACTTCCGCTGCGCGATTAGGGTTGGACTGGCTGTCCTTGACGATGACTTCCAGGCGATACGCCTTGCCGGCCACGTTGATGGAGTTCTTCAACACCTGCTTGAGCGATTCGATGATGTAGTTGTCAGCGGCCGCAAAGGGGGCCAATGGCCCGGTCTGCGGGCTGACATAACCGAGTTTGATCACCCGCTCGCTACCCAGCGCAAAGTTGAACGGCAAACTCGCCAGCGCCACACCGCCGGCAGCAACGCCTGTGCTGCGCAGGAAATCACGGCGCGAGACGTCGCGGCCAAACAGGTTTTTATCGTTGTTGTCTGTCATGGAGTACTCCAAAGCGGCTGCGTATCGGCAAAGCCCGGACGAACACGGTTGCAGCGTGTGGGTTGAGCCAACACGCAGGGTCAGGTGCTTTGCGAAAGTGGGCGGTTTAGAAAAAGAAGCTGACGTCGAAAGAAGCGACCAGTTGCGAGTCCTTTTGCCCATCGGCATAGGCATCGCGGCCGGGGCCGGAATGAATGTCGTAACGCAATTCCGGTCGCAGGCGCACGTTGGGTGTCGGCGTCCAGGCCAGGTTGGTGGTCACACCGTAGAAACTGCCCCAGGTCGGGTCGGGAATCCCGGTGTGCGGGTCGATGTTGGCCATCATCACGTGCACCGGTGCATCGGTGTAGAACCACTCGGCGCGGCTGTTCCACATCAGGGTTTCGCTAAGTTTGTGATACCAGTTGATGTCGGTGCCGTACCAGGTGGCATCGTTTTTGTTGGCAAACCCGGCGAAAGCGCCCTGCTCCTGCTTGCCGTAATTCAACTCCAGCGCCACACGGTTGTTCGGATCGAGCACTTGCGACAAGGTCAGGTAAGAGGCCAGGCGCTTGTAATCGTCATCCTTGGTGCCGGCCGGCAATGGCGATCCGCAACTGCAGTCGGCGAAGCTGTCACCGGCACCGTTGCCGTAGATGTTTTCCCAGTCAACCCAGGTGGTGAAATCCGCCGAGCGCCAACGCACGTTGGCGATCACATCCGGGTCATGGTTGGGGTCCTGCAGGTTGTTCCAGCCCTGCACTACGCCCAGTTCGAAGCCCAGCATGCTTTCCCCGGGCGCCGAGGGCAGTTTGAACGAGTACAGCGCACCGGCATGCTTGGCCGGGCCGTGCATGAAGGAATAGGTGTGCGAGTAGAAGTCGCTCGGTGCCGGGGATGGCAAGGCGAAGCCGATTTCATTTTCCAGCGGCGTGTGGAAAATCCCGATCATCAGGTCCGAACCGCCGAGCACCGGGAAGTAAAAATCGACATACGCCTGAGCGACGGTGAACGCTTCGTCTTCGGCCTTGTTGTCGCGATTGACACTCAGGTCCTCGTCCCAGCCATAGGTCTTGAAGAAGCGCGCATCCTTGCCGTACAGCGCCGTGACGTTGAAGCCCCAGTCAGCCTCTTGCGGCATGGGCCCGGGAAACGGTCCGACACGACCGACCACATTGCTCTTGGGTTTTTTCTCCACGGCCAGGGCGAACTGGTTGAGGTTTACACCTTCGTCGGAGGTGAAGAAGCTCTGCTTGCTGACGTCATCCGTGCCGTTGTTGTTGTAGGTCACGCCTACCTGGCCCCAGCCGTAGACCTTGATGCCATGTTCGCGCTCAAGGCTATCGCCGAACACCCCGCGAACCAGCGAGCCCATCGGGTCGTCCGCCGCCGAAGCCGTTGATGGAAACAAAACGTTGGCACCCAGAACGGGGGCGAACAGGGTTGCTGCGCAAACCCATGCACGAATACTCATACCTGCCTTCCTTATTTTTATTAGGCGCCAAACCCCCGAGGGGGCGGAAGTCCGAAAGCAAGGTATGACGTTGAAGCGTCTGTCTTGGTGAGCCCTGGCTTGGGCTCCACTCGATCGTTGGCAAATCGTAGTGTTCGGCGTAATGGAGGCTACAAGCCCGTCACTACGCCAACAATTCCATTCTCGGCGACTTCAGTGTTTGCGTATTCAGAACAATCGCGCGCATCGCGGAACTATTTTTCGCGCCAGCACATGCCATGACCTAACCTGAATGGCTAAAGCCGCTGGAGGCATGCCTATGCGTCCTGCATTGAAATTACTCATATTCGTTGTGTTTGCGCTGATGGGGGCGAACATCGGCGAGCTGTCGGCGGATGAACTACCCAACACCTTAAGTAACGGTGAGGCCAGCGCTACCGCTACGGTGTCAAAAAACGATCTGGAAGCACTGCAATTAAGGCTGGACAACCTTAAACAGCAGGTATCACTGACCAGTAACTACACCCAGTTGATGGGCTTTCAGGACAACGTTCAGTTGCTCTTCAGTGATGCGGACAAGTTGGCGGCCGTGTTACTTCCCGAGCAGGCGCAATTGCAAGCGCAACTCAGTGTGCTCGGGACGGCATCCGCCACCAGCGTGGCCATGGAAAAGTCCGATCTGGTGAAACAGAGGTCTTACCTCACTGCACAAAAAGACAAGGTGGATGGCGATCTCAAGATACTGCAGGCCATCAAAGAAGGCGCTACTAACCTCATCACTCAGATTGCCAGCATGCGGCGCACCCAACTGGAAATCGAACTGACCCAGCGCACCGCCAGCCTCCTCAACCCCCGATTCTGGTTACCGCTGTTTTCTCCACTGGAGGAGGATAAAAACCGTCTGACATTTTTGATCGACCAGTCTAACAGTGTCATTCAGTCCGTCTGGCAACCCGGCCGGCGTGCCGTGACCGTCACGTTGTTATTGCTGGCCCTGGCCTTCTGGACGCCGGGGCGAAGACTGGCTGAGCGTGGTTTGACATGGATCTGCATCCATCGAGTACCTGAAGGTCGCCTGCGCAGAAGTTCATTGGCGATAGCGACAGTACTCGCCACGCTGTTGAGCGCAGGTTGCGCAATACAGCTCATCTCCGCTGCGGCGACCCGGCTTGAACCATTGCCGCAGCCACTGCAAGGTTACTTCGACGATGTCGAGAAAGTCGCTTACGCCTGCGCCCTGATTATCGGCCTGAGTCGGGCCCTGCTGTCTAAACGTAATCCCTCATGGCGATTACCTGGCATCGCCGATGAAGTGGCGGTTTCGATCAGCCCTTTTCCGGCGCTGCTGGCCGGATCAATGCTGATACTCATCTCGCTGGTACAAGTCACCAATGCGACGGGGATGAGTTCCCAGGTGGTTCTCTTCAGCCGGGGCGTCGTGTCATTAGTCGTCATCTTGATTATCGGTGCGTTGTTGCTACGCGTCAGTAAAACCCGCCGGGCGATGGTCATTGCCGGGGAACTCCCTGAGTCAGGTACTACGCTGGCGGGCCTGATTTATACCGGCATCAGTATCGCCGTTTTGATCTCGATTTTTGGCCTGCTGGTCGGTTACATCTCCCTGGCCCGATTCATCACTTACGAAATTGTCTGGCTCTATATCGTTATTGCCAGCTTCTATTTGCTGACGCAGTTGTTCAGAGACTTGTGTGATTACTTGTTTTCGCCAAGGCACCCAAGTGGCAAGGCGATCAAACAACTGCTGGGTATCGGTGACGTACGGCTTGAACAAATCGAGGTTGTTGTGTCGGGTATTGGCAGAGCGGCCTTACTGTTAATTACCGTGATTACAACGTTTGTGGGGGGGATTGGAGCGACCTTTGGCCAACTGACTGACAGGGTTTCAGCGATCCTCGGCGGCGATGGCCTGCGCAAGCTCAATATCATTCCGGGCAATCTGTTGAATGCGGTTCTCGCGCTGTTGATCGGTATTTACCTGATTCGATCGCTGCGCAGATGGCTGGATCACGAGTTCCTGCCGAAAACCGATATGGACCCCGGCATGGGGGCGTCGCTGAGCACCTTGTTCAGTAATATCGGGTACGTACTGGTCATTCTGCTGGCGTTATCTTCTTTGGGCGTCAAATGGACGAATCTGGCCTGGATCGTCAGTGCGTTGTCGGTGGGGATCGGCTTCGGCTTGCAGGAGATCGTCAAGAACTTCGTGTCCGGGTTGATCCTGCTTACCGAGCGTCCGGTCAAGGTCGGCGACCTGATCAGCATCAGCGGGGTCGAAGGCGATATCCGGCGGATCAATGTCAGGGCCACCGAGATACAACTCAGTGATCGCTCGATCGTGATCGTGCCCAACTCCCAGCTTATTTCCCAGAACCTGCGCAATGTGACCATGGGCGGTAGCGCCCAAGGGGTGGCCACACTCGAGCTGGTGTTCCCTCTGGATATCGACCCCGAACAAGTCAAAACCCTGCTGTACACCACCTATTGCGAACATGAAACCATCCTCGACAAACCCGCCCCCGTTGTTCGATTCAGCAATCTGAGCCCTGAAGGCATCACGTTAACCATCACCGGCTATGTCAGCAGCCCAAGGATTGTCAGTACGACCAAGAGCGATCTGCTCTTTGAAATCCTGAAGCGATTGGGTGCGGCTGGCATCGAATTGGCCAAGCCAGTACCTCCCGCATAATGCCCGTCAGTAGCCTGCCTGGCGCCTGAACGTACTCGTGATCACACGGGATCGCTGTGAATTTGCGCGCCATCGACTGATACGTTTATTTTCACAGAGTTGCAAAATGAAATAATTCATGTCATTTATAGCCACGCAAAATCATCAGGACTGATCCACCGTGCCAGATCGGATGGCCTGTACCACCCCAACGCCCTCCAAGGAGTCAACAATATGAACAAGACAGAACTTCTAGGTGCTCTGGCACTGTGCGCCGCAAGCTTGCTGGCACACGCCGACGAAGACAGCCTGCGTATCGGTATCGAAGCCGCCTACCCGCCCTTCTCTTTCAAGACGCCGGAGGGCAACGTGAGTGGTTTCGACTACGACATCGGCAACGCCCTGTGCGAAGAAATGAAGGTCAAATGCGAGTGGGTCATCCAGGAATTCGACGGCATGATCCCGTCATTGAAAGTGCGCAAGATCGATGCCGTGCTGTCGTCGATGTCGATCACTGAAGACCGTATGAAGTCGGTCGACTTCAGCAAAAAGTACTACCACACGCCAGGCAAGTTCGCGATGAAGGCCGGCAACGTGATCAACGACCCGCTGGTTGATCTCAAGGGCAAGAAAGTCGGGGTGCAACGCTCATCGACCTACGACCGTTTCGCCACCGAGCAGCTTGAAAGAGCCGACGTCGAAGTGGTGCGCTACGGCTCACAAAATGAAGCCTTCCTCGATCTGGCGTCGGGTCGCCTGGACGCGACGCTCGCCGACATCGTCAACACCGACGAGAGCTTCATCAAAACGCCCGCAGGCAAAGGCTTCGCACTGGTGGGGCCGGACATCAACGACCCGAAATATTTCGGTCGAGGCGCCGGGATCGCGGTGCGCAAAGGCGACAGCGTGAACGTTGCGCGCCTGAGTACGGCAATCGACGCCATCCGCGCCAACGGCAAGTACCAGCAAGTGATGGCCAAGTACTTCGCGTTCGATATCTACGGCGAATAAGCCTTTACCCGAAACCCTGGCGCCGGCCCCTTGCGGGCGCCGCTTTGGGCTTGTCTCGCGCGCCTCACGGCGCTCGTTTGAGGAACTTCATCATGCTTCACGGCTACGGATCGAGCATTCTCGATGGCGCCTGGCTGACCATTAACCTGGCCTTGACCTCCATGAGCATGGCGATTGCTTTGGGTCTGGTCGGCGCGGCTTTTCGTTTGTCGCCGCTCAAATGGCTGGCGATGCTGGGCGAAGGGTACACAACCCTGATTCGCGGTATTCCTGACCTGGTGTTGATCCTGTTGATCTTCTACGGCGGCCAGGATCTGGTGAACCGCATCGCCTTGGCGCTCGGTTACACCCGCTACATCGACATCAATCCCTTTATCGCCGGTGTCTGCACCATGGGCTTCATTTTTGGTGCCTATCTGTCGGAAACCTTTCGCGGCGCCTTTATGGCGATCCCTAAAGGTCAAGCCGAGGCCGGTGTGTCGTATGGCATGAGTGGCGGCCAGGTGTTCTGGCGGATTCTGGTGCCGCAGATGATTCGTTTCGCCATCCCGGGGTTCACCAACAACTGGCTCGTGCTGACCAAATCCACCGCGCTGATCTCGGTGATCGGCTTGCAGGACATGATGTTCAAAGCCAAGAACGCAGCGGACGCCACCCATGAGCCGTTTACGTTTTTCCTCGCGGTGGCGGCGCTTTATCTGATGCTGACCAGCGTGTCATTGCTGGTGCTGCGCTATCTGGAAAAACACTACTCGGTCGGCATCAAAGCCGCCGAATTGTGATTGGGAGCCCCCATGATTCTTGACTACAACCTGATCTGGGAAAACCTGCCGCTGTATTTCAATGGCGCCTTGTTGACCCTCAAAGTCCTGCTGATTTCCCTGGCTTTCGGCCTGGTGCTGGCGATTCCGTTGGCATTGATGCGGGTATCCCGATCGCCCCTGATCAACTTCCCGGCCTGGCTCTACACCTACGTGATTCGCGGCACGCCGATGCTGGTGCAATTGTTTCTGATCTATTACGGCCTGGCGCAGTTCGCCGCAGTACGTGAAAGCGCGCTCTGGCCGTACCTGTCCAGTGCAACCTTTTGCGCCTGCCTGGCCTTTGCGATCAATACCAGTGCCTATAGCGCGGAACTGCTGGCCGGCAGTTTGAAGGCCACGGCCCACGGCGAGATCGAAGCCGCCAAAGCCATGGGCATGTCACGCTTCACTCTGTACCGCCGCATTCTGCTGCCGTCAGCCTTGCGCCGGGCGTTGCCGCAATACAGCAACGAAGTGCTGATGATGCTGCAAACCACCAGCCTGGCATCGATTGTCACCCTGGTGGACATCACCGGGGCCGCGCGTACGGTCAGTTCTCGGTTCTATCTGCCGTTCGAGGCGTTCATCACGGCCGGCCTCATCTACCTGGCCCTGACCTTCATCCTGGTTCGCCTGTTCAAGCTGGCCGAGCGCCGCTGGCTGGCGTATCTGGCACCGCGCAAGCACTAAGGAGCTTTTATGGAGCACATTCAATACCTGTTGCCGTGGAGTGCCTCGGGCACTGAACGGAAACTGTCGCTGTTTCGTTTCGGCAGCGGACCGCGCAAAGCCTACATCCAGGCCTCACTGCATGCCGACGAGTTGCCGGGGATGCGCGTCGCTGTCGAGCTCAAGCGCCGTTTGCAGGCACTGGAAGAACAAGGCCGACTGACCGGGGTAATCGAGCTGGTGCCGATGGCCAATCCGATCGGTATCGCACAGATGTTCCAGGCCACCCATCAGGGGCGCTTCGAGTTCTCCAGCGGTAAGAACTTCAATCGCGACTTCCCTGAGCTGGCCGACGCCGTGGTGCCGCTACTGGAAGGAAAACTGGGAGACGATGCCGACGCCAACATTGCGTTAATCCGCCGCGCCATGAGCGTTGTCCTCACTGACTTGCCGGCACCGACATCGGAACTCGATGGCCTGCGCCGCCTGTTGCTGCAGCATGCCTGTGACGCCGATCTGGTGTTGGACCTGCACTGCGACTTCGAGTCGATTATGTTGCTTTACGCCATGCCGCAAAACTGGCCGCGCTTGCGTTCTTTGGCCGCCCGTCTGGGCGCTGGTGCCGCTCTGTTGGCCGAAGAGGCTGGCGGCAACGCTTTCGACGAAGCCTGCGCGATGTCCTGGTTACGTCTGGCCGAACGTTTTCCTGAAGCCAATATTCCGCTGGCGTGTGTGGCCACCACGATTGAATTGCGTGGCATGGCCGACACCGAACGCGAGCCATGCGTCGATAGCGCGAATGCCATTCTCGGCTATCTCGCCGAGCAGGGCCTGATCAGCGGTGACTGGCCTGTCGCTCCACCCGGTTGCTGTGAAGCGACGCCGTTCGCCGGTGCGCAGTACGCCTATGCGCCGCACCCGGGGGTGGTGAGTTTTCTGCAATCGCTGGGCGCCCGGGTCAAGGTCGGCGATCCGCTGTTCGAAGTGATTGATCCGCTGACCGATCGCCACAGCGTGGTGTGCGCCAGCACTGAAGGCATCCTCTATGCCCGTGAACGCCTGCGCTTTGCCCAACCCGGTTTGTGGCTAGCCAAAGTGGCCGGCAGCACGCCTATTCGCCAAGGCCGCTTGCTCAGCGACTGATTCCAGAGAATAAAAACCATGTACAAACTTGAAGTTCAGAATCTACACAAAAGCTACGGCACCCACGAAGTGCTCAAGGGCGTGTCCCTGGAGGCGAAAGCCGGTGATGTAATCAGCCTCATTGGCTCCAGCGGCTCAGGCAAAAGCACCTTCCTGCGCTGCATCAACCTGCTGGAGCAGCCCAACGCGGGCAATATCGTGCTCAATGGTGAACCACTCAAACTGGTGACCAACAAACTCGGCGGGCTCAAGGCGGCCGAACCCAAACAGTTACAACGCATGCGTTCGCGGCTGTCGATGGTGTTTCAGCACTTCAACCTGTGGTCGCACATGAGCGCCCTTGAAAACGTCATGGAAGCCCCGGTTCATGTGCTTGGCATCAGCAAGAAAGAAGCCCGGGAAAAGGCCGAGCACTACCTGAACAAAGTCGGCGTGGCGCACCGGATGGACGCCTGGCCGGCCCATATGTCGGGTGGCGAGCAGCAGCGTGTGGCGATTGCCCGCGCGCTGGCCATGGAACCGGAAGTGATGCTGTTCGATGAGCCGACCTCGGCACTCGACCCCGAGCTGGTCGGTGAAGTGCTGAAAGTCATGCAGGACCTCGCCCTCGAAGGCCGCACCATGGTGGTCGTGACCCACGAAATGGGCTTTGCCCGCGAGGTTTCCAATCAACTGGTGTTCCTGCACAAGGGTCAGGTCGAAGAACGTGGCGACCCGCGCGAAGTGCTGGTCAACCCGCAGTCCGAACGGCTCCAGCAGTTTCTGGCGGGGAGCTTGAAATAACCCGACCATAACGCAGTCCGTGTAGCAGCTGCCGAAGGCTGCGTTCGGCTGCGCAGCAGTCGTTAAACCTGACCGCGAGGTAATCCTGAAGAACCGCACCGCCTGATTTCACGACTGCTGCGCAGCCGAACGCAGCCTTCGGCAGCTGCTACACGGACTGCGTTATGGCTTAACTGACTGGTCTTGACCCTTGGCAAGCGCTGCACACCAACGGTTGGCTTCGGATACACTCCAGCCAACCTTGTGTCCCCCCTTCTCCAACCCTCAGGAAATGTTGAGCCGGATATGCCGACCCCATCGAAAAACACTACGGTCTATGCCGCACCGGTTATGCGCAAACTGGCGGAGATCGTTGGCGATTTGCAGCCGTCACTGCGCAAGGTGGCGGACTTTATCCTGCGTCACCCGCTGAAGGCCGCGACGCTGACCATCGAGGAGATGGCCCACGAAACGTCCACCTCGCCAGCCGCGGTCAACCGCTTGGCCAAGGCCCTGAACCTGGGTGGCTACACCGGCATGAAGGCCGAACTGGTCGCGACGTTGCAGCAAATGGTGTCGCCGGTCGACAAACTGCGCAACGAACTGGCGCATCGTCCCGGCGGCGCGTTTGGCCTGCATGAGCAAATCCAGAGCGCCAGCAGCAACCTCGCCACGGCGGCGACCAACAACCATGCAGACACCTTTGAAGCCTTCGTCACGCGCCTGACCACAGCGCGCAAAATCTACATCCTGGGCTTTGGCAACAGCGTCTACTTCGCCGGCCTCGCCGCCTCGACCCTGATGCCCTTCTGCGCGGACGCCACCGCCATCAGCATGGAGGGCGGCAACGAAAACGCTGCTTACCGTCTGGCCGCCATTACCGATCAGGATGTGTTGCTGGCGATCTCCCTGCCGCGCTATTCCCTCGACACCCTGCAACTCGCCCGTTTCGCCAATGAGCGTGGCGCCACGGTGCTGGCAAT
This sequence comes from Pseudomonas sp. LB3P25, assembly GCF_054897985.1. Lineage (NCBI taxonomy): Bacteria > Pseudomonadati > Pseudomonadota > Gammaproteobacteria > Pseudomonadales > Pseudomonadaceae > Pseudomonas > Pseudomonas sp. LB3P25. Next base: position 3,810,723 of record NZ_CM142711.1, read on the forward strand.
CACCGATTCACCCGCCTCGCCGCTCACCAGCATTGCCGAACATGTGCTGTTTGCTCCCGCCGACCATCCGGTATTGACCAGTTCCAACATCGCGGTGCTCGCCTTGATCGAAGGCTTGGTGGCGGGCGTGATGGCGCGCAACAAGGAAGCCGTCAAGCTGGCGACCGAACTGACCGAAAGCGTGATGGCTTATCTGCACATGCCTGGCAACAGCAAATCGGCGAAAGCCACAAAGCCGCGTTGACGTGTCCGGGCTTACCCGCGACCTGTTGCACCACAGGGTTTGCGGGCAAGCGTCTGACTGGGAAGTTCGTTGAACAACGCCCGATAACTGCTGGAAAATCGCCCCAAATGCCAGAACGACCAGTGCATCGCCACTTCGGCAACGGTGGTGTCCATCGCCGTGCGGCTGAGCAATTCGCGGCGTGCGCTGTTGAGTCGGCGCAAGCGCAGCCAATGGGTCGGGGTCATCCCGGTATAGGCTTTAAACGCATGCTGCAACTGCCGCAGTGAAACCCCGGCGACCTGCGAAAGCTCCAGCAGATTCAGGGTGTCTTCCGGGGCATCAGCCGCCCACTCACCGATGCGCTTCATCACCGATCGTTCTTCGGCGCGGCGCTGCAGACCTCCACGATCAAGGCACACACACGCGTTGTCGAGGATGTACAGGCAGTCTTCGAGCAACTGTTGGGTCAATGCCTCCTTGCTCGGCGGATCGAGCGTCTGCGCCAGTCGGGTCAACGTCCCGCTGAGCCAGCGACTGAACAATGCGTTCTGTCCCGAGTTCAGCGGCGCCATGAACAGGCCTTCGAGCCTGGCCACGTTCAAACCGTGACGCTGCACGAACTCCGGACCGAACACCACGGCGATTTCCTGGTAGTTCTCCGGGGTGATCCAGATGTTGCGGCTTTCGCCATTCAACACGTACAGCGCGTTGTCGCTTCGATCGAAACAGAACGCCAGCGCACCTTCGGGCGCGCTGAAGTTCTGTTCGACCCGGGTGTTCATCTGTTCCTCGTAAATCTCCACGCCTTGCAGGTCCAGGTAGCGCACGCGCCCGGCGAAATGCCCCGGTGACATTTGCTGGTAATGCTGCACCCAACCCGGTGTGGCGCGGATTTGCTCGGCCACGTCGGCGGTGTTGAACGCTTGGACTTGCAGGGGATTGCACGTTGTCATGGGTGACCTTACGCACTCGTTTGGTGCGTTTTGGTGCTGCTGAAAGTGGATAGATGGAACGTCAAGGCTCGCCCAAGATAGTCGCCAACGCGCCACAGGGGAAGTGTGTGGTGGATGAAACCAGCCTCCCCGGCGTTAATAAAACCAATAACGAGGTCTTTATGAATGTCCCTTTCGATCAGCTGCTCACGTGGCTGAAAGATCACAAGATTACCGAAGTCGAGTGTGTGGTCAGCGACTTGACTGGCATTGCACGCGGCAAAATTGCACCTACCAACAAGTTCCTGCATGAGCGAGGCATGCGCCTGCCGGAAAGTGTGCTTTTGCAAACGGTAACCGGGGACTTTGTCGACGACGACATCTACTACGACCTGCTCGACCCGGCTGACATCGACATGGTGTGCAAGCCCGTCTCCGACGCGGTTTACGTGATTCCATGGGCCATCGAGCCCACCGCGATCGTGATTCACGACACCTTCGACAAGTTCGGCAACCCGATCGAGCTGTCGCCGCGCAACGTGCTGAAAAAAGTCCTGCAGCTGTACACCGACAAAGGCTGGAGGCCGATTGTCGCGCCGGAAATGGAGTTCTACCTGACCCAGCGCTGCGAAGATCCGGACTTGCCGCTCAAGGCACCGCTGGGCCGTTCGGGCCGTGCGGAAAGTGGTCGACAGTCGTTTTCCATCGACGCGGCCAACGAATTCGATCCGCTGTTTGAAGACGTTTACGACTGGTGTGAACTTCAGGGCCTGGACCTCGATACCTTGATCCACGAAGACGGCCCCGCGCAGATGGAAATCAACTTCCGTCACGGCGACGCACTGGATCTGGCCGACCAGATCACCGTGTTCAAGCGAACCCTGCGCGAAGCGGCGCTCAAGCACAACGTCACCGCGACCTTCATGGCCAAACCGATTGGCGATGAACCCGGCAGCGCCATGCATATCCACCAGAGCGTGGTGGACATCGCCACCGGCCAGCCGATCTTTGCCGATGCCGACGGGCAGATGAGCGAGCTTTTCCTGCACCACATCGGCGGCCTGCAAAAGTACATCCCCAAAGTGCTGCCGATGTTTGCGCCCAACGTCAATTCGTTCCGCCGCTTCCTTCCAGACACGTCGGCGCCGGTGAACGTCGAATGGGGCGAAGAAAACCGCACCGTGGGTCTGCGTGTGCCGACCTCCACGCCGGACGCGATGCGCGTGGAAAACCGTTTGCCGGGGGCCGACGCCAACCCTTATCTGGCGATCGCCGCGAGCCTGTTGTGCGGGTATCTGGGCATGGTCGAGCGCATCGAGCCGAGCGCGGCGGTGCAAGGTCGTGCCTACGAACGTCGCAACCTGCGCTTGCCAATCACCATCGAAGACGCCCTGACGCAGATGGAAGAATGCGAAACCATCGGGCGTTATCTGGGCAGCAAATTCGTCCGCGGCTATGTGGCGGTCAAGCGCGCCGAACACGAGAACTTCAAACGGGTGATCAGCTCGTGGGAGCGTGAGTTTCTGCTGCTGAGCGTCTGAAACCTGATTTGCCCGCACGGGCCTCTTCGCGAGCAGGCTCGCTCCCACAGGGAAAAGCATTCCAAATGTGGGAGCGAGCCTGCTCGCGAAGGCGGCCGTCAGAACACCAAAGAAACGCCTGAAAAATCCAATAACTCAAAGAGGTGTCGAATGCGTCTATTGAAATCCGTGGTTCCGGTCGCACTGGCGTTAGTGTTCAGCGCCGTTGCGCAGGCGCAGGCTCAGCCAACGGTCAGCGTCTACAACTGGACCGATTACATCGGCGAGACCACCCTCGCCGACTTCCAGGCGAAAAGCGGGATCAAGGTGATCTACGACGTGTTCGATTCCAACGAAACCCTGGAGGGCAAATTGCTCGCCGGCCGCACGGGGTATGACGTGGTGGTGCCGTCCAACCACTTCCTCGCCCGCCAGGTGAAGGCCGGCGCGTTCCTGAAGCTCGATCGTTCGCAGCTGCCCAACTTCAAGAACCTCGACCCGAAACTGTTGGCACTGCTGGAGAAAAACGACCCGGGCAACGAACACTCGGTCCCGTACCTGTGGGGCACCAACGGCATCGGCTACAACGTCGACAAGGTCAAGCAAGTGCTCGGCATTGACCGCATCGACTCCTGGGCGGTGTTTTTCGAACCGGAGAACCTGAAGAAACTCAGTCAGTGCGGCGTGTCGATGATGGATTCGGCCGATGAAGTGTTCCCGGCGGTCCTCAATTACATGGGCATGGACCCTCGCAGCGAAAATCCTGAGGATTACAAAAAGGCTGAAGCCAAGCTGTTGAGCATCCGCCCGTACGTCACCTACTTCCACTCCTCCAAGTACGTGTCGGACCTGGCCAACGGCGACATCTGCGTGGCTTTCGGTTACTCGGGTGACGTGTTCCAGGCCGCGAACCGGGCCAAGGAAGCCAAGAACGGCGTGAACATCGCCTACGCGATTCCCAAGGAAGGCAGTAACTTGTGGTTCGACCTGTTGGCGATTCCCGCCGATGCCAGCAACCCGAAAGAAGCGCACGCCTTCGTCAACTACCTGCTGGACCCGCAAGTGATTGCCAAGGTCAGCGCGTCGGTCGGTTACGCCAACCCGAACCCGGCGTCCAAGCAAGACATGGACCCTGAGCTGGTCAACAATCCTGAGGTTTACCCTCCACAGGAAGTCCTCGACAAGCTCTACATTTCGACCACCCCGCCCCAGGCGATCATGCGGTTGATGACCCGCTCCTGGAGCAAAGTGAAGTCCAACCAATGAATCAGTACAGCAACGAACATGCTCGCTCCTATTACGCGGCGTCGGCCAATGGCATGGCGCCCTACCCCACGCTGGCCGCAGATCTTGAAGCCGATGTCTGTGTGATCGGCGGTGGTTTCACCGGGGTCAACACGGCGATCGAACTGGCGCAGCGCGGACTCTCGGTGATCTTGCTGGAGGCGCGGCGAATCGGTTGGGGCGCCAGCGGGCGCAATGGCGGTCAGTTGATCCGCGGTATCGGCCATGACGTCAGAGGTTTCGCCCGTCATGTCGGTGAGGAAGGCGTGCGTTACCTTGAGCGTGCGGGTGTCGAATCGGTAGCGCTCGTGGGTAATCGCATCCGTGAACACGGCATCGATTGCGACCTGCGCTGGGGATTCTGCGAACTGGCCAACACGGCGGCGCAATTCAGCGCATTGAAGGCCGAGCAAGAAGGTCTGACCGAATCCGGATACGCCCATGAAACACGCCTGGTCGGGCCGCAGCAGATCCGCCAGCAAGTGGTGAACTCCGGCGTGTATGTCGGTGGTCTGGTCGACATGGGCTCCGGTCATTTGCATCCGCTCAACCTGGTGCTCGGCGAAGCGCGGCTAGCCGAATCTCTTGGGGTACGGGTCTTCGAGCAGAGCCCGGTGCTGGAGTTGATCCATGGCAGCACCGTGCAGGTTCGCTGTGCCGGCGGCACGGTGCGCGCCGGCAGCCTGGTGTTGGCGTGCAACGCTCACCTGGAAGAGCTCGAACCGAAACTGAGCGGCAAGGTCCTCCCGGCGGGCAGCTACATCATCGCCACCGAGCCGTTGGCGCCCGACGTTGCAGCGCAATTGATCCCGCATAACCTGGCGCTCTGCGACCAGAAAGTTGGCCTGGATTACTACCGGCTTTCGGCGGACCGACGCTTGCTGTTCGGCGGCGCCTGTCATTATTCTGGGCGTGATCCGGCGGACATCGAAGCTTACATGCGCCCGCACATGCTCAAGGTCTTCCCGCAACTGGCCAACGTGCGCATCGACTATCAATGGGGCGGCAAGATTGGCATCTCCGCCAATCGCTTCCCGCAGGTCGGGCGCTTGAGCCAGCACCCGAACGTGTTTTACGCCCAGGGTTACTCCGGTCATGGCCTGAACGTAACCCACTGGTGCGCAAAGCTGTTGGGCGAAGCGATCCATGTCGGACACAGTCAGGGCTTTGACGTGTTCAGCGCCGTGCCGCACATGACCTTTCCCGGTGGGCCCATGCTGCGCTCTCCGCTGCTGGCCCTCGGCATGTTCTGGTATCGCCTGCGCGAACTGCTGGGCTAAAAAACCACGTTGCTGACCCACCGCTTTCGTCGGAACGCCGCCCGGAGCCGGCTCGCTCCCACAGGGAAACGCATTCCAAATGTGGGAGCGAGCCTGCTCGCGAAGAACGGTGACGCTGTCTATCAGGCATTTGGCCTTTCGATTTGCTCAATCGCTAGGCGCTTCTATATTGAGGGAGTGCTCTGACTTCCCTGCGTCCTGGCGAGTGCGGCCAATGGCTACGACTGCCCCACTGATCATCTGCGAGCACTGCGACTGCGTGTATGAAAAAGTCACGCTCGCCAAACATCAGAAAACCCTGTGTACGCGCTGCGGCGGCGTGCTTCAGCGCTATAACGGCCTGACGGTGGAACAACGTCTGGCGCTGACCTTCACCGCGTTGATGCTGTGGATTTTCGCCAACTTCTATCCCGTCATGAGCATCAGCCTCAAAGGCCTTAAAAACAGCGCAACACTCTGGGATTCGGTGCTGGCCCTGAGTCTGGGGCCGATCACTTTTATCGCCATGGTGGCGGCGATCTCGATGATCATCGCGCCGATTTTCCAACTGGTGCTGCTTCTCTGGGTGCTGAGCTTCGCCCTCGCCTCCCGTCGCTCGCCCGGTTTCAGGTTCTGCATGCGCTGGCTGGAAACCCTCAGGCCCTGGAGCATGCTGGAGGTCTGTCTGCTGGGGGCGATGGTCGCGGTCATCAAACTCGCCGGATTGCTGGATGTGCTGCCCGGCATCGGCCTGTTTGCCCTGGCCATTCTCAGTCTGATGATGATCCGCATCGCCGGGCGCGACATCCGTGATCTATGGGACATCTCATGAACAGGCCCCCGGTAGCGAGTGAACTCAACCTGTGCCTGTGTCATAGCTGCGGCCTGGCCTGTGACATGACCGATGAACCTCACGAATGCACACGGTGCGGCGCGCCGCTGCATCGACGCAAAACCAACTCCCTGACCCGGACCTGGGCCTACCTGGTGACATCGCTGGTGTTTTATATCCCGGCTAATCTGCTGCCAGTGATGAACACCAAAATGGTCGGCAACGGCGCCGATAGCACGATCATGAGCGGTGTACTGGAGTTCTGGCAGCACGGCGCCTGGGACATTGCCCTGATTATTTTCATCGCCAGCATCGCGGTGCCGGGCATCAAGTTCGTCGCCCTGACGCTGTTACTGGTGACCGTTCAGCGCGACAGCCAATGGGCGAGTAAGCAGCGGTCAACGCTGTACCGTTTCGTCGAGCTCATCGGTTACTGGTCGATGCTCGATGTGATCGTGGTCGCCCTGGTGGCCTCACTGGTGAAGTTTCAAGCCCTGGCCGATATCGAACCGCGCCAGGGCATTCTGTTTTTTGGTCTGGTGGTGGTGTTCACCATGCTGTCGGCAATGAGTTTCGACCCACGCCTGATCTGGGATAAAGAAGAGCGGGATCACCCAAACGAGGAGGTCAAGGATGAAGTCGCAAGCCACTGACGGGCCGCAAACACCCGGTCAGGCCCCTGTCAAAACCCGTCGTTTCAGCGTTTCGCTGGTATGGATCGTGCCGATTGTCGCGGTGCTGGTAGGGATCTCCCTGGTCGTACACACCATGCTGCAGGAAGGTCCGACCATCACCGTCACGTTCAAGACCGGTAGCGGCCTGACCGCCAACAAAACCGAGGTCAAATACCGCAACGTGGTGATCGGCCATGTCTCGGACGTGGAACTGAGCAACGATCAGAAGAGCGTCAACGCCACCATTAAACTGTCCAAGCAGGCGGAAAGTTTCACCCGCGAAGACTCGCAATTCTGGGTCGTGCGTCCGCGCATTGGCGCCGGCGGGGTATCGGGTATCGATACTCTGCTGTCCGGGGATTACATTGGCGCCGACATCGGCCAGGCCGACGCCCGCGCAAAAAACTTTATCGGCCTCGAAAACCCGCCGCCGATTACCTATGGCGAGCCGGGCAAGCGCTTCACCCTGCACACCGAAGACCTGGGTTCGCTGGACATCGGCTCTCCGGTTTACTACCGCAAGATTCCGGTGGGTCAAGTGGTGGCCTATGCCCTGGACGCCGACGGTAAAGGGGTGAACATCGAAGTGTTCATCCACGCACCCAACGATGCCTACGTCACTGAAAACACCCGGTTCTGGAACGCCAGCGGCATCGACGTAAACGTCGGCGCCAACGGCTTTTCGGTAAAAACCGAATCGCTGTCATCCATCCTGGTGGGCGGCATCGCCTTCCGCGCTCCGGAATACAGCCCCAATGATCAACCCGCCACCGAGGACAAAGCCTTCGATCTGTTCGAAGACCAGCTAACCGCCCTCGCCCCGCCCAGCGGCAAGGGGCAATTCTTGAGTTTGCGTTTCGATCAGGCCTTGCGCGGGCTCAAGGTCGGTGCACCGGTGGAATTCCTTGGCACCGAGTTCGGCAGAGTCGTGGCGGTCAATCTGGATTTTGACGCGAAAAAACGCAGTTTCCCGGTCAATGTCGGCATCGTGATCTACCCGCAACGACTCGGCCAGGCCCACATCAAAATGCTCGAGGTCTTGAAGCATGACCCCAACGACGAAGCCGCTGGCGTACGCCTGATCGGCAGCTTCATCGACAACGGTCTGCGGGCCCAGGCCCGGAGCGGCAACCTGTTGACCGGTCAGCTCTACATTGCGCTCGACTTCTACCCCAAAGCGGAGAAAGTCGTGTTCGATCCGACCGCCCGTCCAGTCTCTATCCCAACCATTCCGGGCAGCCTCGAGCAGTTGCAGGAAAAACTCGAGGGCATGGTCAACAAGATCAACCAGCTGCCGATCGAGCGCATTGCCGGCAACCTCGACAGCAACCTCGTCGAACTGCGCAAAGGCCTGGCGCAATTCAACGCCAAGACCCTGCCCGGCGTGCAGACCACCCTGGCGGACGTCAGCAAGACGCTGCAATCGGCCAGTTCGACCCTCGCCGAAGACTCGCCGCAACGCGAACAATTAGGTCAGACCCTCGACGAACTCGGACGCATGTCGCGCTCCTTGCGTGAACTCTCGGATTACCTGGGACGGCATCCGGAATCGCTGATTCGCGGTCGTCCCGACAATGCTGCGCCGATGGACCTGCAGGGACCACCGCGCAAATGACCACAGGAGCATCACTCATGGTTTATCCGCTGAAGATCAGCTTGGTCACCGCATTGTTCCTGCTCACGGCTTGCCGCAGTGAGCCGATTCAATTCCACACCCTGACCCCGGCCCAACCGAGCGGCAATTCAAGAACCAGCGCTGCGGATTTCCAGATCGAGGGGCTCAGCGTCCCTCCTCAGGTCGACCGCCCGCAAATCGTTATTCGCCAGGGCAACAGTGGCCTGGCGATCCTCGAAACCGAATGGTGGGGTGCGAGCCTGTCGGATGAATTGCGCACTGCCCTGGTCGATCAACTGGTCAACAGCAATCCCCAGCGCAAGGTGTCGGTGCGACTGGACGTGCAACGGTTTGATTCGATTCCCGGCCAATACGGGTTGATCGACGTCAAATGGCGCCTGCGCAAGTTCGGCGAAAGCGATAACGCACTGATCACTTGCCGCAGCACGTTGCAGACACCGTCAGGGCCTTCCATCGACGACCTGGTGATCGCCCAACAGAACAACGTCAAACGCCTGTCCGCGTTGATCAATCAGGCCGCTTCCGGTACATCAAGGGGTTGTCCAGCGGCTCAATAAGAGCCGATCTCCCGCCAGTCAAGTCAACCGTGAAACAACATCCGCTTGGCTGGCGGCTGGTAAGTTCCACTCGCCAATTCTGATGGGTGCAAATACGCTGGACCAACGAAAGGCCCAGGCCCAGTCCGTCGCCGCGTTGCTCATCACCGCGCACGAACGGTTGAAACATCGCATGACGTTTTTCTTCCGCAATGCCTATGCCACTGTCTTCGACACTGAAACCGTGCTCGCGCAGCGTCAGCCGAATGAAACCCTGATCGGTGTAGTGCCAGGCATTACGCAACAAATTGCCCATGACCGATTGCAGGAATGTCAGGTTATGGCGATCCGTTGAAACGTCTTCGACGACGTAAATAAACTCGATGTCCTTTTCCCTGATCAGCGGCCTCCAGACATCCACCAGCGCGTCGGCGGCGTCCTTGATGGTGGCACTCGCGCCTGAACCGGAATCCTCCCGCGCACGCGCCAGCATCAAAAACGTCTCGACCAATTGGCGCATTTCATGACTGGCACGGGCGATTCGCTGGACCTGCGCCGTGGAGCGGTGGTCCAGCGACGGGTTGCCAAGTAGCAGTTCACAGGAGCTGGCCAACACCATCAACGGTGTGCGCAGTTCGTGACTGACATCGCTGGTAAAGAGTTTTTCCCGTCCCAGTGCGGCGCGCAAACGGCCCAGCGTCTGATCGAAGGAAAGCGCCAGTTCACCCACTTCGTCCGTTGCATAATCGGGATGTAGCGGTGGTGCCAGTTCCAGCAATTGATCGCGATGCCGCACCTGATGCGCCAGACGAATCACAGGCGCGAGGACGCGCCGGGCCAGCAACCGGCCCATCAAAATCGCCAGCAAGACACTCAAAAAAACCCCGACAACCACCACCGAGAACAGCACATGTTCCCGTCGTTCGAGGCTTCGTTGGTCGCGCAACAAAACGTACTTGCGATCACCCACCAGGTTCACCATGGCGTAGTACTTCGAACCACCGTAGAGAATCTCCTGAAACCCCGGGGGCAGCGCCTCCAGCACCGAGGTCAGGGCCATGGGGGCCTTGGCTCCCTGGGCAAAAAACAGTTCATCTTTCTCGGGTTGATGGGGCCAGCTATCGGGGTTGTCCATCAACAGCAGGCGGTGCAGCCCTCCTCCCAGGGTCGTGGCCGTGAGCCTTCGTTCCACCACATGGACAGTCGCAACAATGCCAAACGCAAAAATACCCGCGACCAGCGCGCTCATCAGGGCGAATACGATGACAATCCGTTTCGTCAGGCTTTGCTTTAAATCCATTTTGTTGCCGAGCTCCATTGTCGGGGTCAATTGCCACAGAACCGGGGCTAAAACCAAAGTCAGCCCACAGGCAAGGTACATAAGAGAAGAGTTTGCAACAACGCACTAATGATTAACTGACCATCCCTCCCGCAAAACTTTCACATTTCTTTCACCCCTCAGGCACCTGACACCTTTTAGTTTGTCGTTAATTGCGCCTGGACAACCAAAATAGCCGATGGATCTAAAAGGCTGTTTGGAAGAAGCGCATTGAAAGTTGATATTTATCGCGCACTCACGGGTAAAACATACGTGCCAAATTTACTATCGCGCAAGTTTCCGCAAAAACCAATGTGGCTATCGCGGCTTTTCGGGCTCACGGGGTTGGTCGTGGCGTTGGTCATCGTTGCCGGGTTCACCGGCTTTATGTTGTGGTCAAGATCTCCGGCCAACCTGTCGACGGCTGGAACCGCAACTAAAGCGGACCTGCTCCAGCGCTGGCAAGCCGGTGAGGTCGTCGCTCTGGTGCGCCATACCGAGCGATGCGACCGATCCACGAACCCATGCCTGGGCCCGGCTGACGGTATTACCCAAGCCGGCAGCGTTGAGGCCGTGGCGGTGGGCCAGGGCTTCCAGCGCCTGGGCCTGTCACAGACCGACGTCCTGAGCAGTCCGGTTACCCGTACAGTGCAAACCTCACACTATATGCTCGGCAAAGACGCGATGACTCAGGACTGGCTGTCGATCTGCGGCAAGACCCTGCGTAACGATGTGGTGGCGCACAAGGTGGCCCATCGCAATCTGGTGTTGGTCACTCACAGCGGTTGTATCCACGAATTTGAAGCGCAGACCGGTTTCCGACACGCGCCGAAAAGTAAATATGGCAGTTCGTTGTTCGTGCGAGTTAGTGCTGATGGACAACTTAAAGTACTCGGTATCGTCAATGCCGATGACTGGCATTCCCTGTTGAACGAAAAGTGAGCGAGCCCATCATCCTGCCGGCGCGTCCGAATGCAGTGTTTGCGAACACATCGCTTTAACTTAAAAACTCAAAAAAATAGTTGAGCCTACCTCCAAGTTCAGGTCGCGGTGGCGTCATGACATTCAAGAAGTTGCGTTCTTGCTGTGTCGTGCCGCGCGCCCGTTCATTTACAAACTTTGCCAAGGTCTAGTCATGACGTCCGATAACCTGCTTCCCCGTTCTGCTGGCCATTTGTCTCGAACAGACGCCTCGGTCCGGTCGATCGCCGAGCGCTGGATGGTTCCGGGTTTGCTGCTGGTCTTCCTGGTCTTTTATCTCCTGCCGCTCGTGACCCATGGCTTATGGACGCCTGACGAAACCCGTTATGGTCAGGTCAGTCAGGAAATGCTGTTGAGCGGTAACTGGGTCGCCCCGCATTTCATGGGGATTCGTTATTTCGAGAAGCCGATTGCCGGTTACTGGATGATCGCCATCGGTCAGGCTGTATTTGGCGACACCCTGTTTGGGGTGCGTATCGCTTCGGCACTGAGCACCGGGCTGAGTATCTGGCTAACGTACCTGATTGCCCGTCGCCTCTGGAACGACCCGCGCAAAAGCTTCGCCTGCGCACTGTTGTATATGAGCTTCGGGTTGATCGCCGGTCAGGCCGGATACGCCAACCTCGATCCGCAATTCACGTTATGGGTCAACCTGAGCCTGGTCGCGTTGTGGTTCGCCGTCGACAGTCATGCTCCCCGGGCTCGATCAGGTGCCTGGGCGCTGTTGGGCGTTGCCTGCGGGATGGGTTTCATGACCAAGGGTTTTCTTGCCTGGTTGTTGCCAGTGTTGATCGCCCTGCCCTGGATGCTCTGGCAACGACGCGTGGGTGAGCTGCTGCGTTACGGGCCGCTGGCGGTCATCGTGGCCGTCGTAGTCTGCCTGCCGTGGGTACTCGCGATCCACCAACAGGAACCGGACTTCTGGCGGTTTTTCTTCTGGAACGAACACATTCGCCGCTTCGCTGCCGATGATGCGCAGCACGCTCGTCCTTGGTGGTTCTACGTGCCGCTACTGGTCGTGTCGAGTCTGCCCTGGGCAGCCTTTCTGCCAACGACATTCGTCCAGGCCTGGCAGCAAAAACGCCAGCCAGCGATCTGTTTCCTGTTGCTCTGGCTGCTGTTGCCCCTGGGGTTCTTCAGCCTGAGCAGCGGCAAGCTGCCGACCTATATCATGCCGTGCCTGTTACCCCTGGCGTTGCTGATGGGCCATGCTCTGACCGAGTTGCTGAACAAGGCGCGCGGCCGAGCGATTCGTATCAACGGAATGATCAATGTCGTCATGGCGACCACAGCCCTGATCGTCCTGCTCTATCTGCAGACCACCAAAGAGATCTACGAAAACACTGAAATGTTCAGCCTGTCGCTGGTGTTTTTCGTGCTGCTTGGCTGGATCATCGCTAACGCGTTGCAAGTCTTGCGTCCATTGATGTTCTGGGCCATGCCGGCACTGGGCATCTGGCTGCTGATCGCATTGCTGCCGGCGGCGATGCCCGGCCAGATCGTCAATAGCAAGATGCCCGATCAGTTCATTGCCGAGCATCTGGATGCCTTGAGCCAGACAACCTCGCTGCTCAGTAACGATTTGGGTGCGGCATCGGCCTTGTCCTGGCGCCTGAAGCGGCCGCAAATCGCTCTTTACAACACCATCGGCGAGCTGAAGTACGGCCTCGACGATCCCGCGATGGAATCAAGAAAAGTGACCAAGGACAGTGTCGGCCAATGGATGACCGAGGCCCGCAAAAAAGGCGCGGTCGGCGTGGTGATGCGGGTCAACAGTGTCCAGGAAGTGCAAGAAGTCGAGTTGTTGCCCATCGATGGCAAGCGTTATCAGCGCGGCAACCTGCAGGTTCTGATCTTCCCGCAGCGCCAACCCTGACAAGGACGGCGCTCAAAAAAAAAGAGGCCTGACTTAAGCCGTAACGCGATCTGTAGCAGCTGCCGAGCTCGCGAGGCTGCGTTCGGTTCGGGCCGCGTTCGGACGAAGCAGTCGTAAAATCAGTCATTGCGGTACGTCAGGCATACCGCGTCAGCCGGACTCACGACTGCTGCGCAGCCGAACGCAGGCTTCGCCAGCTCAGGGTATGCGTGCTGCTGAAATTGCTTAACTGACTGGCATGAGCCCGACGGGCCTCTCTATTCAATCGCGTTCAATGATCTGTCAGTCGGTACTTTTACTGTCGATTTTCGTCGACAACGTGTTCAGCGCCTCGGTACACGCGGCCAGGTCCGGTGAACCGGTGCGGACCTGCTTCAATGCCCGGTCCAGTGACTTGTCGATCGAGGTCCAGCCATCCGGATCGATCGGTCGCAGTTTTTCCTCAGCCTGATCCCAGGCACTTTCCAGGTCGGTGATCCGTGTCCGGGCACCTTTCATGTCGCCGCTGGCGAGCAGTTTTTCGGTGTCGGCCAGAATCACCTTCAGGTAAGACAAGTTGCCCATGGAACCGGCGGGCGTTGTCGTCACGGGGGTGGCGGCGCTGATCTGTTTGGTATCCAGCTTGGCCAGCAAGGTTTTCAGTGCTTCTGCACAGGCGGCCGGATCAGGCGTGCCAGAACGCAATTGCGACAGCGCGCGGTCAATCGATTTGTCGACCGAGGTCCAGTCGGCCGGTGACTTGGGCTGCAAGTTTTCTTCGGCTTGATCCCAGGCAGTTTCAAGATCGGTGATCCGTGCCTTGGCCGCCTTCAGGTCTCCTGTCTCCACCAGGCGAGCAGTGTCCACGGTGATTTGCCGGTAGCTCGACAAGTCTCCCAGCGACCCGCTGATCACCGATTTGCCTGCGGTTGCCTGGGCGGGAACCCAGAACCACCCTGCGACACCGACCATGCAAACAACCAGCAGTGCGCCAAGGAACGGCGCCGATGTCAGGTGCGGGACAGGCTGAGGGCGGGTCCTCAATGTTGAGTCAATCCTGGCCGGTCGTAGTTTGCGACGCGACAGCGTCAGCCAAACAGCACTGGACATGAAAATCGACGACACCGCCCCGGATATCAGCCCCAGCACCAGCGCCAAAGAGAACATCTGCAAGGGTTCACAGGCGAACAGATAAAGGCAGGTCGATGCCATCACCACGGTCAGTACCGTGTACAGCGAACGGCCCAGGGTCTGGCTGATGCTCAGGTTGATCACATGCAACAAGGACACTGGATCGCTCGGCGGCGACTTGTTCGAATTTTCGACAATGCGCCCGAAAATCACGATTTTGTCGTTGAGCGAATAGCCGATGATCGTCAGCAACGCAGCGATATAGGTAACGTCCACCTCGAACTTGAACAGCGAGAAAACCGCCGAAACGATGAGAATGTCCTGAACAATCGGCAACAATGTTGCCAAGGCAATCGCCCAGGAAAAACGCAGGCCGATGTAGATCGCGATACTGGCGAACGCCGCAATGACGGCATAGATCGCCCGGGTTGCGAAGTCCCGCGCCACACCAGGGTCCGCGGTATTTTCCTCGTATTCGACGCTCTGATACTGACCTTTGAACGCGGTAATGATCTGCTTCAAGTCGGCCGGTTTGAGCACCTCATCGAAGCGCACGGCGATGTGTTGATTCTGCGCACCGCCCACCGTCACAGTGGCCGGAATGGTCCCCGCCTCGGTCATGATCCGGGTGGCGATGTCTTGAGTGATTGCGCGGTCGACGTCGATGTCGAGTGCGGTGCCCGCGGTGAAATCGATGTCCAGGTTCAAACCGTGCGCCCGGTAATACAGCGATCCGGAAACAATGGTCAGCAGCGAGACGAAAATCGCCGTTTTACCCAGGCCTACAAAGTTGAAACCGCGGGCCTGAGTTGCCGGCAACTTGGCCGGGCCGATCAACCAGCTCTGGCTGATCCATTGGGTTTCGACCAGCCACACCATCAGCCGGCGAATCAAGAAGAAGTTGGTGGCGACGCTGATCACGATGCTCACCAGCATGGTCAACGCAAAGCCCTGAATCGGGCCGATGCCTGCTGCAAACAAGGCAATCATGGCCAGCGCGGTCACCAGGTTTGCATCACGAATCGTTGGCAGCGAATCCTTGAATCCGTTTTCTACCGCCTCGCGCAGGGAACGGCCGAGGCCGAGTTCTTCACGAATGCGCTCAAAGCAAATGATGCTCGCGTCTGCCGCCATGCCAATGCCAAGAACGAATGCCACCACTGCCGACAGCGACAATGTGGCTCCCGACGCCGTGAACACAATCAGCAATAGCCAGAGATAGATCGTCGTACAAAACGCGGCCATCAAACCGGCGGCGCGGTACAGCCCCACCAGAAGCAGGAAGATACAGGCGATGCCGATCAACCCCGCTTGCACGGTTTCCGCCAGAGCCGTCTTGCCCAACACACTGCCGACGGTCTGGGTGTATTTCTCGGTCAACTGTGTGGGCAGGCCCTGCGAGCTGCCGAGCAGCGAGCGCGACTCCTCGGCCGACGTCAGGCCAGCCAGCTTGACCCGAATATGGTTGGCACCCTCGACCCGGATATCCGGCTCGGTGATGCCGATGCTGTCGGCTCGTTTGCTCAGGATCGCGACCGTCTGCAACAGGTCATCCTTGGAAACCCGGGTTTTGCCCGGCACCGGGTTTACGACGTAATAAATCTCGTAACCACCGCGAAACTCCAGTCCAAAGCGTACATGGGTGGCCAGGCTGGAAAATGTTGCGGCAACCAGACAGGCCAGCAGCGCCGTCAGGAGGATGAACGACAGGCGTCGATTGGAAAGGCTCATGGGGGAAATCCACGTGGAAGGCTGGAAAGCGATTCGAACCCGAAGGGTTCGCTCACCACTGCAGGGCAGTCTAAAGAGGCGAAAATGAACCGCTTGTTAACGGCGCCTGGTTGTTTGCCCGACGGCTTGCCAGCGCGTGAGGGACATGCGATGAATGCCCTCCTGCGCAACGCCTGAACAGGGAGCGAGCGATGAAGGTTCTGGTGGCCGAAGACAATGTTTTGCTGGGCAACAGCATCAAGCGCGGGCTTGAGGAAGAAGGCTGGGTGGTGGACCTGGCCAGGGATGGCAAGGATGCGTTGTATTACGCCGAAGCCAGCGAATACGACGTGCTGGTGTTGGACTGGATGCTGCCGCAACTGTCTGGTCTGGATATGCTCAAGGTCCTGCGTGACAAAGGTAATGAGGTGCCGGTGATCATGGTCACGGCCAGGAGCGAGGTGGTGGATCGTGTCCAGGGACTGGATCGGGGCGCCGACGACTATCTGAGCAAACCTTTCGAAATGATTGAGCTGGTATCGCGCTTGAACGCCCTCTATCGACGCTCGATCGCCCGGGGTTCGAAATCGCTGTCACTGGGCAACCTGAGTATCGAACTCGACACCTTGAAGGTTCGCATCGGTGAACGGCCGTTGGAGCTCACGGGCAAGGAATACGATTTGCTGGTGGCACTCGCCGGCAAGGCCAATCAATTGCAGACCCGCGCGGTGTTGCTGGGGTTGCTCTACCCTTTCGACAGCGAGCCGGACAGCAACAGTCTGGACGTGCTGCTCAATCGCTTGCGGCGTAAATTGATCGGCGCCGACGTCGAGATTGAAACCATTCGTGGCAAGGGGTTGATCCTTCGTGTGGCGTAGCCTGGCGCTCAACATCAAAATCGCCCTCACCTTGTTTGTGGTGCAAGCGTGCGTTTTGCTGATCGGGTTTGTGTGGCTCAGTCACTGGGTGCAAAGCACCCGCCTTGATGAGTTGCGTCACCATCTCGATACCCAGTCGGACGTCATTGAATCGATGATCAGCGTCGAAGACGGTCGTCTGGTCTACCAGCGCCAGGGGGAATTCGCCTCGGAGCTGGACCAGGATCACGACCTGTACTTCGTTTTGTCGTCGGTCACCGGTGAACTTCTTCAGGATTCCCTGGGGCCGACCCCACCGATGCGCAAAGCGCTGCGCCAATCCATGGGTCAGGGCGGGGCCGACGACGAAGAAACGTTCCTGTTCGAAGTCGGTGACGAAAAGTGGATCGCTCAGATGGGCAATCTTGAGCGCACCAGTCCCGAGGGGCTGTTGACCGCCAAACTGTTGGTGGCCACCAATGCGCAACCGGTACTCGACGCAGTCGACGCCTTCAAGCGCGTGGTGGTGCTTGCCGCGCTCGGCATACTGCTGCTGACCACCCTCGGCAGTTTTTTCGTCGTGTCGTACTCCACTCGAAACCTGCGCAGCTTCGCCCGACAACTGCGCACATTGAAGCCGCCGGAGTTCACCCGTCGGGTGGTGTTCGAGCCGCATTCGGCGGAAGAAAAGCTGCTGTTCGACAGCTACGCGCAAATGGAAACCGCGGTCCAGGAGGTATTGGAACGCCAACGATTGTTTATCGCCAACGCCTCCCATGAACTCAAGACACCGATCGCCGCCGTGACCTCTGCCCTGGAGGTGATTCTGGCCCGGCCCCGACAAGCCGAAGACTACGCACAGACCTGCCGTGATGTGCTGGCCGAAATGCAGGTGCTCAAACGCCTGTCACTTGGCCTGCTGAACCTGGCGCAGCTGGAAGGCATCGCAGACACCGCCGGGCAGTCCAGCGTGCTGAATGACAACGTATTCGATGCCGTCGAGCGTTGGCGTAAAGCGGCGGAACACAAGCACCTCAGTCTTTCCCTGCAGTCGCTCGACGACGCCGGGGCCCGGGTGATGGGCACCCAGGAACAGTGGGAAGTGGTCATCGGAAACCTGTTGGACAATGCCATCAAGTACACCGACCCGGGCGGTGAAATTAATGTACTCGTTGCGCACCAGCCAGGCACTGGCTTCACAGTCGACATTTGTGACAACGGCATGGGCATGTCCGCCGATGAACTCAAGCAACTGGGCCAAATGTTCTTTCGCGCCGATGCGGCTCGCTCGCAAACGTCTTCGTTCGGGCTAGGCTTTGCCCATTGCAAACGCATTGTCGAGACACTCGGTGGCCACATCACCGTGCACAGCGCTCCAGGCAACGGCTCGCGAGTGAGCGTCTCGGTGCCCGACCCCACAAGCCAAATGACACGAATTAACGATTAAATTGACGTTTTTTTCTCATTTCAAGCACTACATTCGCCGCGCCTCAAACATGCAAATGATTCCTATTGATCTACACTCATCGACGATCTACCCTCGTCGACGCTGCCGAATTTGCGCGCACGATTAAAAAAACTGGAGCTGCCGACGCATGAATGCCCATTTACCCTCTTTCCTGAAAACAGCACTGCTGGCCACCGCTCTGCTGAGCGCCGGTCACGTGTATGCAGCCGATGCCGATGGCATCGTGGTCTACAACGCCCAGCACGAAAGCCTGACCAAATCCTGGATCGAGGGCTTTACCAAGGAAACCGGGATCAAGGTCACCGTGCGCAATGGCGACGACACCGAGATGGGTAATCAGATCGTGCAGGAAGGCGCTGCCTCCCCGGCCGACGTGTTCCTGACCGAAAACTCCCCGGCCATGGTGCTGGTCGACAACGCGGGGCTGTTTGCGCCGGTTGCGCCGGCCACCCTGGAACAGGTCGGCAATGCTTACCGTCCCGCCCATGGCAAATGGGTGGGGATCGCCGCGCGCTCCACGGTGTTTGTCTATAACCCGAGCAAACTGCCCGAAGCCGAGCTGCCCAAGTCGCTGATGGACCTCGCTGGCCCGAACTGGAAAGGTCGCTGGGGCGCTTCGCCGGCCGGTGCCGACTTCCAGGCAATCGTCGCCGCTGTGCTGGAACTCAAGGGTGAAGCCGCCACCCTCGAGTGGTTGAAAGGGATGAAAACCAACTATACGGCGTACCGTGGCAACAGCGCCGTGCTCAAAGCGGTCAACGCCGGGCAGGTCGACAGCGGCGTGATCTACCACTATTACAGCTTCGGCGACCAGGCCAAGACCGGCGAAAACAGCAAGAGCACCGCCCTGCACTACTTCAAGCACAAGGATCCGGGCGCGTTTGTCAGCGTCTCCGGTGGCGGCGTTCTGGCGTCCAGCAAACACAAGGAACAAGCCCAGGCGTTCCTCAAGTGGATTACGGGTAAAGATGGCCAGGCCATCCTCAAAACCGGCAAATCGTTTGAATACGCCGTGGGCAAGAACGCTGAATCCAATCCAAAACTGGTGCCTTTGCAGCAACTTGACGCGCCGACAGTCGATGCTTCAAAACTCGACAGTAAAAAAGCCGTGGAGTTGATGACTCAGGCGGGACTGCTTTAATTGATGCCTGAAACTTTGCCAGCGGGTATCGCTGAGGCGATACCCGCGAATTTGCGACGACGATCCCGCGGCCTCTTCGCGGGGCGTGGTGGCGCATGGGTGATTGGCTTGTCGGTGCTGGTTTCGCTGCTGTCGCTGCTGCCGATTGCCTTCGTCATCGGCGTATCGTTTCAGACAGGTTGGGCGACCCTCGTACCGCTGGTATTCCGGCCGCGGGTCGCTGAATTATTGATCAACACCGTTTTACTGGTGGTGATCACGATTCCGTTGTGCGTCACGTTAGGCCTGTCTCTGGCCTGGCTCAGCGAGCGCACCAATCTGCCGGGGCGGCGCTGGTGGTCGTTGTTGGCGACCGCGCCGCTGGCGGTGCCGGCGTTCGTTCACAGCTATGCGTGGGTCAGTCTGGTCCCGCCGATTCACGGGCTGTTTGCCGGGGTTCTGGTCTCGGTCATCGCCTACTTTCCGTTCCTGTACCTGCCGATTGCTGCGACGCTGCGCCGGCTCGATCCGGCCATCGAAGACGTTGCCGAATCGCTCGGCCTCAAACCCTGGGCGATATTTTTCCGCGTGGTGCTGCCGCAACTGCGCCTGGCCATCTGCGGCGGCGCCTTGCTGGTGGGCCTGCACCTGCTGGCCGAATATGGCCTGTACGCGATGATCCGCTTCGACACCTTCACCACGGCCATCTTCGATCAGTTCAAATCCACCTTCAACGGCCCCGCCGCCAATATGCTGGCCAGCGTACTCGCCCTGTGTTGCCTGGTGATGCTGACCGCAGAATCGGCCGCTCGCGGCACGGCGCGTTACGCCCGGGTCGGTTCGGGAAGCGCTCGTGAACAGCGGGTGGTGCGCCTGAAATCCGGTACAACCCTCCTCGCGCTAACCGTGCAGGTCGTGACCTGCGCGCTGGCGCTGGGCGTGCCGCTGGTGACGTTGGGTAACTGGCTGGTGGCGGGCGGTACGCAGGTCTGGCAGATGGACGAGCTTCTGCCGGCGCTGGAACAGACGCTGCTGTTCGGCGTTGCCGGTGCCGCCCTGACCACCTGCGCCGCCATCCCGATTGCCTGGTTGTCGATTCGCTCTCCGGGCCGGTTGCAACGTGTGCTGGAAAGCTGCAACTACATCACCAGTTCGTTGCCGGGAATCGTCGTTGCCTTGGCATTGGTGACCGTCACCATCCATTTCGCCCGGCCGATTTACCAGACGACCATCACGGTGTTGCTCGCGTATCTGCTGATGTTTTTGCCCCGCGCCCTGGTGAGTTTGCGCGCCGGGATCGCGCAGGCGCCGGTAGAGCTGGAAAACATGGCCCGCAGCCTCGGCCGCTCGCCTGCTCGGGCATTGTGGCTGATCACCCTGCGCCTGGCCGCGCCCGGCGCTGCCGCTGGCGCGGCGCTGGTGTTTTTGGCGATCACCAATGAGTTGACCGCCACCCTGCTGCTCGCCCCCAACGGCACGCGCACCCTGGCCACCGGATTCTGGGCCATGACCAGCGAAATCGACTACGCCGCCGCTGCGCCCTATGCCCTGTTGATGATCTTGCTGTCGCTTCCGTTAACCGGACTTCTTTATCACCAATCCAAACGAACGGCTGGCCGATGAACGCTCTTGAAATCCATTCCATTTCCAAGTCCTACGGCTCCCATCAGGCGCTGGAGAACATCAACCTGTTGGTGCCGACGGGCAGTCGAACGGTCATCGTCGGCCCGTCTGGCTCAGGAAAAACCACGTTGTTGCGGATGATCGCCGGCTTCGAATTTCCGGACTCGGGCCATCTTTCACTCAATGGTCAAACGCTCGTCGACGACACCCACGAAGTCCCGGCGCATCAGCGCTTGATTGGCTATGTTCCCCAGGACGGCGCCCTGTTCCCGCACATGACCGTGGCCGCTAACATCGGTTTCGGGCTTTCGACCAAGGGCCACGCAAAACAGGAGCGAATCGCCGAGTTGATGGACAGCGTGGCGCTGGATGCGAACATGGCCGGCCGCTGGCCCCATGAACTCTCCGGCGGCCAGCAACAACGCGTGGCACTGGCGCGGGCGCTGGCGCAACAACCCCTCTTGATGTTGCTGGATGAGCCGTTTTCAGCCCTCGACACTGGGCTTCGGGGCGCCATGCGCAAGATGGTCGCACGGCTACTGACAGACGCCGGCGTGACCACCATTCTGGTCACCCATGACCAGAGTGAAGCGTTGTCGTTTGCCGATCAGCTGGCGGTGATGCGTGACGGTCGACTTGTGCAGTCAGGCCATCCGCTGGATCTTTACCGCTACCCCGGCGATGAACAAACCGCGCTGTTTCTGGGGGATGCCGTGGTCATGCCCGCTAGAATCGAAGCCGGCTGGGCCCATTGCGATCTCGGTCGCATACCGGTGAACAACCACCGGAACAACAAATCGGCGCAGATCATGCTGCGTCCCGAACAACTGCAACTCGTCAGCATCCAGCCCAGCCCAACCGAGGTTGCCGGGTGTCGTGCCGTTGTGACCGAGCGGGATTTCAGCGGCAATACCTGCACGTTGACGGTGGAATTGGAGTCTTTCGCTTCCGGGCAACAGCCTGGTCGATCATTAATGGTGCGCAGTTCGGGCCTGTATGCGCCACCCGCCGGCAGTGCGGTTCACGTCTCGACGATCGGCCATGCCCACGTACTGAGCGAATCTTGAACCCCGTCCATCAAAGATCGAACCGGTCCACGGCCCTACGCCGCTCGTTGTCATCGCGCACATCGTAGTTGGCCGTTGTCTGGATGTTGCTGTGATGGGCGAGTTTCTGGGCTATCGACAAGTCGTACTCCTCAATCACTCGGGTAATGAACGAACGTCGAAAATCATGCGGCATGATTTTCACCCCGACCTGCGCGCCCCGTTGTCGGGCGATGTAATAGATCGCATGTTTGGTGATGCGCTCGCGGGTGATATGACTGCCGCGGCGGATGCGGTTGAACAGGAACGGATCGTCCGTTTCGCCCTCCTTCAGTAGCGAGCGCCGCAGTTCCAGCCAGTCATTGAGTTTGGCGAACGCCCAGGCCGGTGCGTACTTGATCAATTGCTTGTTGCCCTTGGCGGTCACACGAAGGCTGCGCTCGGTGAAATCGACCTGATTCAGGTCCAGGTTCACCGATTCCGATTTGCGCATGCCTGAGCCATACAAAATCCCGATGATCGCCGCATCCCTCAACCCTTGTGGCCGTGGATCGGCGGCGCAGACCGCCATCAATTCCTGGATCAGCGTGCGCCTGAGGTTTCGCCCCTGGGACAATCGCGTGCCGGCAATCCCCTTCACCGAACGCATTTTCAGCAAGTGTTCCTGACTGATCAGGCTCATGCGCCACGCCTCGTTCATCACCCCGCGTACCGCGTTGACGTACAGCGAAGAGGTGTTCGGCGCGTAGCCGTCCGTGCGCAAGGTGGCCACCAGTGCGATGACATCTTCGGGTTGCAGGTTGTGCCAGGGAATCTCCTCGACATTCATGTCTTCGAAGCCCAACCGGTCAGCGGCGTCCTGCAACACATAACGCATGGTCAGTTGGCTGGAGGGTGCCAGACGTGCCAGATACAGGGTCAACGGATTGGTCTTTGAGGGAATTGAGGGAATTGAGTCGGTAGCGGGTAAGTCGATCAAACGAAACGGCCTTCAGTGGAAACAGTTCATTAAACAACTAAGGATTGAAACATCCTTCATGTAAAGCAGGACACTTCTGTAGGACTTTCTACTGGAAAACTCGATGAACGGCAGGAGTCTGAACAGTGGCTGTATGACCTCCAGATAAACGATTCGCCGACCGGTTTTTCATGTTCCTTTCACAAAATCGGGAATAACCTCAATGGATCCCGCCTGTCTCTTTGCGAGGGACCAACCTGCCGACCATGGCAGAAAATGTCAACCGATGTAAAACGTCAGGTATTTCGAGTAACTAATTGATGCAGCTTTTGTTTTAGCGTCTACGCTTGCAATGGATCCAAATTTTTTTTAGCCTCACAGGCTATTCACTCTTCAGCCCCGAGGTGTCCATGAGTCAGGCTTTTCTCCCCTTCTCCCGCCCCAGTATCGGCGATGAAGAAATTGCCGCCGTAGAGCAAGTATTGCGCTCCGGATGGATCACTACCGGGCCGAAAAACCAGGAACTGGAAGAGCAATTCGCCAACTACGTGGGATGCCGTCATGCCGTAGCACTGTCCTCGGCCACCGGCGGGATGCACATCACTTTACTGGCATTGGGAATTGGTCCGGGCGACGAAGTCATTACGCCGTCCCAGACTTGGGTGTCCACCGCCAACATGATCTGCCTGCTGGGCGCGACACCAGTGTTCGTCGACGTTGATCGCGACACGTTGATGAGTGACCTGGCCAGCATCGAAGCAGCGATCACACCGCGCACCAAAGCCATCATTCCGGTGCATTACGCCGGTGCCGCGTTCGATCTCGATCCGCTTTATGCGCTGGCCGACAAACACGGCATCCCCGTCATCGAAGACGCCGCTCACGCCGCAGGCACCTTCTACAAAGGTCGTCATGTCGGCGCGAAAGGCACGGCGATCTTCTCGTTCCACGCGATCAAGAACATGACCTGCGCCGAGGGCGCCATGTTTGTCAGTGACGATGAAGGCCTGGCCAGTCGTGTGCGCATGCTCAAGTTTCACGGCCTCGGCGTCGACGCCTATGACCGCATGACTCACGGCCGCAAACCTCAGGCGCAGGTCATGGAGCCCGGTTTCAAGTACAACCTGGCCGACATCAATGCCGCCATCGCCTTGGTGCAGTTGAAGCGACTGGACGAAATCAACGCCAAACGCACGGCACTGGCCGGCACTTATTTGCAGCGACTGGAAGGTTTGCCGGTGCAACCCCTGGCCCTTCCAGCCTATGCGCAGCAGCACGCCTGGCACCTGTTCATCCTGCGTATCGACAGCGAGCGCTGCGGGCTGGACCGTGAAGCGTTCATGAAGGCCTTGCAGGAGCAGAACATCGGCACCGGCATTCACTTCATCGCCACTCACTTGCACACGTATTACCGCCAGCGCTTCCCCAACATTTACCTGCCCAACACCGAATGGAACTCGGCTCGGCTGTGCTCGATTCCGTTGTTCCCCGATATGACCACCGATGACGTCGATCGTGTGGTCGGTGCCATTGAAAACGTTATGGACTCAAGCCTGTGAAACCTTACCCGATCCGTTGCGTGTCGATCGTCATCCCGGTCTACAACGAGCAAGACAGCCTGCCGGAATTACTCCGGCGCACCGAAGCGGCGTGTCAGCAACTGCACCATGACTACGAGATTGTGTTGGTGGACGACGGCAGCCGCGACAACTCGGCGCAAATCCTCGAAGAGGCCGCCCATCGCGAGTGCAGCCCGGTGGTAGCGGTCATTCTCAACCGTAACTACGGCCAGCACGCGGCAATCATGGCCGGTTTCGAGCAGTGCAAAGGTGATGTGATTATTACCCTCGACGCCGACCTGCAAAACCCTCCCGAAGAGATCCCGCGGTTAGTGGCTCAGGCCGAGCTGGGTTATGACGTCGTCGCCACCGTGCGCAACAACCGTCAAGACTCGGCACTGCGCCGCTGGCCGTCGAAGCTGATCAACCTGGCCGTGCAGCGCTCAACCGGCGTCGCCATGACCGACTACGGCTGCATGCTCCGCGCTTACCGGCGAACCATCGTCGACGCCATGCTCGCCTGCCGCGAACGCAGCACCTTCATCCCGATCCTCGCCAACAGCTTCGCCCGGCACACCACGGAAATCGTCGTGCCCCACGCCGAGCGCGAACACGGCGAATCCAAGTACAGCCCGATGCGCCTGGTCAACCTGATGTTCGACCTGATCACCTGCATGACCACCACGCCCCTGCGTCTGCTGAGCATTGTCGGTTTTGGCATGGCGGCGCTCGGCGTGCTGTTCGCCATCGCACTGATCGTCTTGCGCCTGGTCTTTGGCGCCGGATGGGCAGGCGGCGGTACGTTCGTGCTGTTCGCCGTGCTGTTCGTCTTCACCGGCGGGCAATTCATCGGCATGGGACTGTTGGGCGAATACCTGGGTCGCATGTACGGCGACGTTCGCGCCCGCCCCCGGTTCTTTATTGAAAAAGTCCTGCGTAACCAACCCGCTGCCCCTGCTCCCGTTGTCACCGTTGACGGTCTCACCTCCATTTCTTCAGATCAGGTTCACTCATGAGTGCAAAAGCTGTTGTCTTCGCCTATCACGATATTGGCTGTGCCGGCATCGAATCCCTGCTTAATTGCGGTTATGACATTGCCGCTGTGTTTACTCATCCTGATGATCCAAAGGAAAACGCGTTCTACGGCTCCGTTGCGCAACTGTGCGCACGCAAGGGCATCCCGGTGCACGCCCCGGAAGATGCCAACCACCCGCTGTGGATCGAGCGCATCAGCAAGCTCAACCCGGATTACCTGTTCTCGTTCTACTACCGCAACCTGTTGAGCGAACCGCTGTTGGCCACAGCCAGCAAAGGCGCCTTCAACCTGCACGGTTCGTTGTTGCCGCGCTACCGTGGTCGTGCGCCGGCCAACTGGGTGCTGGTCAACGGTGAAACCGAAACCGGCGTGACCCTGCACCGCATGGTCAAACGGGCCGATGCCGGCGCAATCATTGCCCAGCAAAAGGTCGCGATTGAGCGCAGCGACACGGCGCTGAGCCTGCACGGAAAATTGCGTCTGGCCGCTAGCGACTTGCTGCGTGACACGCTACCGGCGTTGCTTCAGGGCAAAGTCAACGAAACCCCACAGGACGAATCCCAAGCCACGGTGTTTGGCCGCCGCACCCCGGCCGACGGCAAACTGGTCTGGAACAAACCGGCGGAAGAACTGTTCAATCTGGTTCGCGCCGTCACCCAGCCTTACCCGGGCGCATTCTGCGCCGTGGGCGAACACAAGCTGATTGTCTGGAGCGCAGAAGTCGCCCAAGGCAATGAAGGTCAAGCGCCTGGTCGCGTCATCAGTGTCGACCCACTGCGTATCGCCTGCGGCGAAGACTCCCTGGTGATCACCGCCGGCCAGCGTAACGACAACGGTCTGTACCTCAGTGGCCCGCAACTGGCCAACGAACTGGGGCTGGTGGACGGTTCCGTGCTGCGTGGCGCCGAGTCCGGTCGTGCCCCGCGTCGCACGCGCGTGCTGATCCTCGGCGTCAACGGCTTCATCGGTAATCACCTGTCCGAGCGCCTGCTGCGCGACGACCGATACGAGGTGTATGGCCTGGACATCGGCTCGGATGCCATCGAGCGTCTGCGCAGTCACCCGAACTTCCACTTCGTCGAAGGCGACATCAGCATCCACTCCGAGTGGATCGAATACCACATCAAGAAGTGCGACGTGATCCTGCCACTGGTGGCGATCGCCACGCCGATCGAGTACACCCGCAACCCGCTGCGGGTGTTCGAGCTGGACTTTGAAGAGAACCTGAAACTGGTTCGCTACTGCGTCAAATACAACAAACGCGTGATCTTCCCGTCGACTTCCGAAGTGTATGGCATGTGCCAGGATCAGAACTTCGACGAAGACACCTCCAACCTCATCGTCGGGCCGATCAACAAGCAGCGCTGGATCTACTCGATCTCCAAGCAACTGCTCGACCGGGTGATCTGGGCCTACGGCCAGAAAGGCCTGAACTTCACGCTGTTCCGTCCCTTCAACTGGATGGGCCCACGCCTCGACCGCCTGGACTCGGCGCGTATCGGCAGTTCCCGCGCGATCACCCAGCTGATCCTGAACCTGGTGGAAGGCACGCCGATTCGCCTGTTCGATGGCGGTGAGCAAAAACGCTGCTTCACCGACATTGCCGACGGCGTAGAAGCCCTGGCGCGGATCATCGACAACGAGAACGACGCCTGCAACGGCCAGATCATCAACATCGGCAACCCGGACAACGAAGCCAGCATCCGCCAGTTGGGCGAAGAGCTGTTGCGTCAGTTCGAAGCGCACCCGTTGCGCGACAACTTCCCGCCGTTCGCCGGGTTCCGCGATGTCGAAAGCAAAGCGTTCTACGGCACCGGTTATCAGGACGTGTCGCACCGCAAACCGAGCATCGCCAACGCCAAGCGCCTGCTGGACTGGACGCCGACGGTGCAGATGAGTGAAACCATCGGCAATACGCTGGATTTCTTCCTGCGTGAAGCCATGCTCGAAATCGCGGACAAGCGCTGATGCAGGCAGGTCTGCGGATTGATGTCGACACGTACCGAGGCACCCGTGAGGGGGTGCCGCGGCTGCTGGAAATCCTCGATGAAGCGCAGGTCAAGGCGACGTTTTTCTTCAGTGTCGGGCCGGACAACATGGGGCGTCATTTATGGCGCCTGATCCGGCCGCAATTTCTCTGGAAAATGCTCCGTTCCAACGCGGCCGGCCTGTACGGCTG
Source organism: Pseudomonas sp. LB3P25 (assembly GCF_054897985.1). Classification (NCBI taxonomy): domain Bacteria; kingdom Pseudomonadati; phylum Pseudomonadota; class Gammaproteobacteria; order Pseudomonadales; family Pseudomonadaceae; genus Pseudomonas; species Pseudomonas sp. LB3P25. The sequence goes on from NZ_CM142711.1 coordinate 3,838,463, forward strand.
GGACATCTTGCTGGCCGGCACCGCGTGGCCCGGCAAACCGATCGGCCGTGATCTTGGGCATTTGATGCGTCAAACCGTGGCAGCCGGGCATGAAGTCGGCCTGCACGCCTGGGATCACCACGGCTGGCAGGCCAATGCCGGGCGCTGGAGCAACAAGCAGCTGATCGAGCACCTTCGCCGGGGCGTCGACACCCTCGCCGACATCCTCGGGCAAAACGTCGAGTGCTCGGCATCCGCCGGGTGGCGGGCGGACGAGCGCGTGATCGAGGCCAAGCAGGCGTTCGGTTTTCGCTACAACAGCGATTGCCGGGGCCAGAGCCTGTTCCGGCCGCGATTGGCCGATGGTGGCTTGGGAGCTCCGCAGATTCCGGTGGACTTACCAACGTTCGATGAGGTGGTGGGCCCCACCGTGGCGGCCAAGGACTTCAACGCTTTCATTCTTGATCGCTTCCACCCCGAAAAACTCAACGTCTACACGATCCATGCCGAAGTAGAAGGGATTCTGATGGCCAACGATTTTCGTCAACTGCTGGCCGATGCGCGCCGGCAAAACATCCGTTTTCAACCCTTGGGCGATCTGCTGCCCGAGGTGCCCGACACCTTGCCGGTTGGCCGAGTGCTGCGTGGCGTGCTCGAAGGACGCGAAGGCTGGTTGGGAGTGCAAGGCGTATGAGCAAGCGCTGGGCATTGCCGTTGTTGCTGGCCATCTTCGCTCTGGCGTACCTGCTGCCGCTGGGCAGCCATGGCTTGTGGATTCCCGACGAAACCCGCTACGCCCAGATCAGCCAGGACATGCTCCTGAGCGGCAACTGGGTGTCGCCGCACTTCATGAGCCTGCGCTATTTCGAAAAACCGGTGGCCGGTTACTGGATGATCGCCATCGGCCAGGCGCTGTTTGGCGACAACCTGTTCGGTGTGCGGATCGCTTCGGCCCTGAGCACCGGGCTCAGCGTGTTGCTGTGCTACCTGATTGCCCGCCGGCTCTGGAACGAACCGCGCAAAAGTTTCGCCTGCGCGCTGCTCTACATGAGTTTCATGATCGTTGCCGGCCAAGCCGGTTACGCCAACCTCGATCCGCAATTCACGTTCTGGGTCAATCTGAGTCTGGTTGCCTTATGGTTTGCCCTCGACAGCGTCAGCCGTGGCCAGCGCCTGATCGGTTGGGCGGCGTTGGGCCTGGCCTGCGGCATGGGGTTCATGACCAAGGGTTTTCTCGCCTGGCTGCTGCCGGTGCTGATCGCCCTGCCCTGGATGATCTGGCAAAAACGCTGGCGTGAACTGCTGAGCTACGGGCCGCTGGCGATTGTCGTGGCCATCGCCGTCAGCTTGCCGTGGGCCTTGGCGGTGCACGCGCAGGAGCCCGATTACTGGCGGTTCTTCTTCTGGCACGAACACATTCGCCGTTTCGCCGGCGACGATGCCCAGCATGACGCGCCGTGGTGGTTCTATTTGCCGTTGCTGGTGGCGTTCAGTCTGCCGTGGGCGGCGTTGCTGCCGTTGGCGCTGAAGCAGGCGTGGGACACACGACGCCAGGCCAACATCGCTTTCCTGCTGCTGTGGCTGCTGATGCCGCTGATTTTTTTCAGCCTGAGCAACGGCAAGCTGCCGACCTATATCATGCCGTGCCTGTTGCCGTTGGCGTTGCTGCTGGGCCACGCACTGGTGGACCGCTTGAAGCTTGAGCAAGGCCGGGTACTGGGCATCAATGGTCTGCTGAACCTGATGCTGGGCCTGACAATCCTGGTGGCCCTGGTCTACCTGCAACTGAAAAAACCGCTCTACAACCATGAACTGCACAACCTGGTGCTGGTGTTCATCGGTTTGATCGGCTGGATCATGGCCAACCTGCTGCAAGCCTTCAGACCTCTGCAATGCTGGGCGGCGCCGGCTTTCGGCAGCCTGCTGCTGATCGGCCTGTTGCCGGCCGGGCTGCCCGATTCGGTGGTCGCCAACAAGATGCCCGATCAATTCATCCTCGAGCATGCCCAGGAACTCGGCCAGACCGACCAGTTGCTGAGCAACGACCTCGGCGCCGCCGGAGCCCTGGCCTGGCGTCTGAAACGCCCGGACGTGGCGTTGTACAACACGATAGGCGAATTGAAATATGGCCTCGCCTATCCTGACGGCGCACAGCAGCAAGTCGACCCGAACCAGGTTCATGCGTGGATGCGCGAAGCCCGCCAGAGCGGTTCGGTCGGCGTGGTCATGCGCATCAAGGGTGACGACGAGTTGCGCGAAATCGAACGGCTGCCCAAGGATGGCAAGCGCTATGAACAAGGCAACATTGTGATTCTGATTTTTCCTCAGGAGGCGTCATGAGCCTGTTATTGCTCTTGACCGCCTGCCTGCTGACCTGCCTGGGCCAGATCGCCCAGAAATACGCCGTTGAAAGCTGGCGCTACAAGACGTCGGGCTGGAGCGAGAAACTGCGTTCGCCGTGGTTGTGGCTGGCGCTCGCCTCTCTGGGATTGGGCTTGCTGGTGTGGCTGCTGGTGTTGCAGCGCCTCGAAGTCGGCATCGCCTACCCGATGCTGAGCCTCAATTTCGTATTGATCACCCTGGTCGCCCGCTTCGTTTTCCACGAAACCATCGACCGTCGCCACTGGTTCGGTGTGGCGCTGGTGATCGGTGGCGTGGTGCTGCTGGGGCAACACACATGAACCTGCGTCGCGGAATCACCTTCGCGCTGGGCAGCGTGCTGCTGGTCAGTGCCGCGCAACTGGGCATGCGCTGGAGCATGAGCCGCCTGCCATCGCCCGAGCACTGGTTCACCACCAGCATCGATCTGTCCGCTGTCGCCGTGGTGCTGGTCGCCATTCTCGCTTACGCCCTGTCGATGCTCAGTTGGCTTGCCGCTCTGCGGGATTTGCCGCTGGGCCGGGCTTATTCGCTGCTGAGTATCAGCTACGCGCTGGTGTACCTGCTGGCCGCCAGCCTGCCGCTGTTCAACGAAGCGTTCAGTCTTACAAAAACCATCGGGGTGGCCTTGGTCATCCTCGGTGTCATTACCATTAACTCTCGGCCTGCTCGCGTGCGCGAACTCAGGAGTGCCCCATGAAAATCAGTGTATTTGGTAGCGGTTACGTTGGTCTGGTGCAAGCCGCCGTCCTGGCAGAAGTTGGCCACGACGTGGTCTGCATGGACATTGACGAGAAGAAAATAGAACTGTTGCAACAAGGCCACGTGAGCATTTTCGAACCGGGGCTGGCCAGCCTGGTGCGCGAAGGCCTGGACGCCAAACGTCTACAGTTCACCACCGACGAAAAACTCGCAGTGCAGCATGGTCAGGTGTTGTTTATCGCGGTCGGCACACCGTCCCGGGACGATGGTTCGGCGGATCTGAGTCATGTGCTATCGGTGGGAGAAGCAGTTGCGCGTCATCGTGAGCAACCGGTGATTCTGGTGGAGAAATCCACGGTGCCGGTGGGCACGGGTGACACCCTGCGCGCGCATATCGACAAGTGCCTGATCAAGGTCGGCCGCTTGCTGCAGTTCGATATCGTCTCCAACCCGGAATTTTTGAAAGAAGGCTCGGCCGTGGCCGATTGTCGGCGCCCGGACCGGATCATCATCGGCTGCGAACGCGATGAAGTGCGTGACGTGATGCGTGACCTCTACGCGCCCTTCAACCGCAACCATGACCGGGTCATGTTCATGGACCTGCGCAGCGCCGAGCTGACCAAGTACGCCGCCAACTGCATGCTGGCGACCAAGATCAGCTTCATCAACCAGATCGCCGAACTGGCCGAACACCTGGGCGCCGACATCGAATCGGTGCGCCTGGGCATCGGTGCCGATTCGCGCATTGGCTACCACTTCATCTACCCCGGTTGCGGTTATGGCGGCTCGTGCTTTCCCAAGGACATGCGCGCGCTGATCCACAGCGCTGAAGAGGCGCATTGCTCCAGCGATCTGCTGCAAGCGGTGGAAGCAATCAACGAGCGTCAGAAGCACAAGCTGTTCGAGCGCATCAACGCGTTCTACAAGGGCGATTTGCGCGGCAGGACCTTTGCCGTGTGGGGGCTGGCGTTCAAACCGAACACTGACGACATGCGCGATGCACCGAGCCGGGTGCTACTGGAATCGCTGTGGGCTGCCGGGGCCAACGTCCGCGCGTTCGACCCGGAAGCCATGCAGGAAACCCAGCAGCTGTACCCCGATGAATCGAAGTTGATGCTCATGGGCACACCGGAATCGGTATTGTCCGGCGCTGACGCGTTGATCATCTGCACCGAATGGCAGCAGTTCAAGGCCCCGGATTTCAGCCTGATCCAACAGCGGCTCAACGCACCGGTGATCTTCGACGGACGCAACCTCTACGACGCCGATCGCCTGGCTCGCGCCGGCTTCAAGTACTTCCCGATGGGCCGCGGTGAATCGCGCAATCTGCCGATTCCGCATCAGCAGTGGCCCGCTGCTTCGGTCACCGCTTGATTGCGACATCACCTGGTATCCGCCGACAGTCTCTAGGCCTAGGGCTGTTGGCGCTGCTGCTGTTCAGCGCCGGGGTGTATCAGCAGGCGGTGATCGGCTTCGATTCGCGCTTCGTGCTGTTTGCTCAGGAAATGTTGCGCCACGGGCCGGCCTTTTTTCCGACTACCTATGGCCAGCCTTATGCCGACTATGCGGCTCTTTCGACGCTGTTCACCTGGCTGCTGTCGCTGCCGTTCGGACAGGTCAACAGCCTGAGTGCCTGGTTGCCGAGCGCCATTGCCGGGGCGGTGATCGTCACGTTGATGTACCGGTTGCTGGCGCCCTACTCCCAGCGCTGGGCGTTGCTGAGCATCGCCCTGATGCTGCTGACCAACACCTTTGTCACCGAAGCCCGTGCCGTGTCCCTGGATTTGATGCTCGCGGCGGTGGCTTTTTCAGTGTTCTACCTCGGCTATGCCGCCGATCATTTCGCAGCAAAGCGCCGGTGGTGGCTGATCTTTACCTTGTTGCTGCTGGGTTTCGGGATTCGCGGGCCGATCGGGCTGGTGATTCCCACGGGCATGCTGTGCAGCTATTTCTTGCTCAATCGACAATGGCAGCATTTTTTTGGTTTTGGCCTGATGGCGTCGGTGCTGCTGGCCGTGTCCGTTGGCGTACTGCTGTGGCTGGCGGAAACCATCGGCGGCCCGGACTTCATGCACGACGTGGTGCGCATGCAGTTCATGGGGCGCCTGGACGGTAGCGAAGGCGTCAGCGGTTCGCTGTATTACTTCACCGGCTCGATGGGCAACTATGCGCTCGCGTATCCGTTGGCGTTGTTGGTGCTGGCCGCCGTCTGGCTGACAAATCCGCGGCAGACGGGTCCTGCGTTGCGCCTGTTGCAGCACTGCACGGTGGCCGGCCTGATCGTGATGGTCGGGCTTTCGATCCCCCAGGCAAAAAAGGCCCGCTACCTGCTGCCGATGTTGCCCATGGCGGCGATCATTGCGGCGTATCCGTTTCAGGTGGTGCAAGGTCGGGTATTCGTGTGGTTGCGAGGTTTGATGCAAGGGCTGTGGCTAGTGGTCCCTGCCCTGTTGATCGGCGGACTGCTGGTCGCCCAGCGACGGTTTCCCGATGAACTGACGACGCTGACTTCGATACTGATCATTCTCGGCGTGCTGCAAGTCATTGCCCTGGCAGCGTTTGTACGACCGCGCTGGCGGGCGCAAACACTTGCCTTTTGCGCAGTCCTGGCGCTGTGGTCGGTGTATGTTTTGGTGTTCGAGCCGGTCGAACGTCAGCTCTACGACACCCGGACCTTCAGCCGCTCGGCATTTGCGCTCGTGCAGAAAGACCCGGCGCCTCTGGTGCTGCACGGTATGGGCAAGGATGCCAAGGCCATCAAGTTCATGGTCAATATCGAGCAGGACTTGCAACCGGTTTTCACCGAATCGACCCAAGAACTGGAAAACCTTCAGGGACCCGCGTGGTTGATGATGGACCAGATCGATTACAACGCCCTGAAAGGTACGCCGCTGGGTGCATTGCCGCCCGTGTTGAGCGGCCGTTTCGACAAAAACGATTATGTCCTGCTGCACCTCAATCCCCTGTAGCAGTTGCCGAGCCTGCGAGGCTGCGTTCGGCGACGAAGTCGCCGCAAGACTTGCGCATGAGGTCTTCCTGAAACACCGCGTTGCCTGGGTTCACGACGACTGCGTCGTCGAACGCAGCCTCGCAGGCTCGGCAGCTGCTACAGTGACCCGCATGAATTTCGCTATTCGCCGTGCCCAACCTTCCGACGCCATCGCCCTCCCCGCCATCGAGCGCTCGGCGGCTGAGCTGTTTCGCTGCGAGCCTTCGTTGGCCTGGCTTGCCGATGCTGCGGTGACTGATGCCGAACAACATCAACGGGCAATAGAGACGAATGAGGTTTGGGTCACGCAATCCCCTGATGGCGTACTTATAGGATTTCTCAGCGCGAGGGAAGTCGCCAACGAACTGCATATTCAGGAACTGTCCGTCAGACAACACTTTCAGGGCTGGGGCGCGGGTCGAAAGTTACTATTAACCGCGGTTGAGCATGCCCGAGATCGAGAACTCTATGGTCTGACGCTGACCACGTTCCGCGACTTGCCGTGGAATGAACCGTTTTATCAGCGCCTGGGTTTTGAAACATTGAGCCTTGCACAATTGGGTCCGCGATTAGCGACTGTATTAAACGACGAAGTCGCCCACGGCTTACCCGGTGATCGGCGATGTGCGATGCGTTTGCGCCTTAGAGCGGCGCCTTCAAATTAACCCCCAACGCCTGGGCAAACGCCTTCACCAACGGGCTGCGCACCGTGTTGTGCCGCAGGATCAGATTGAACGGCGTGACGATGTTGATCAGGTCCGGACGCACCGCACGGAACTGCCTTTGTTCCACCAGCGACGCGGCGTAATGCTGGGGAAGAAAACCTACGAAACGCCCGGTCTTGATCAACAACGCCACCGCTTCCACCTGGGTGGCTGAGGCGGAAAAGCTGTCGTAGTGGGCAAAGTTCAGTTTGTCGCGATGGATCGCATAGCGGTGGTTGATGCACTCGTAATCCTTGAGCACATGACTGCCGATTTCTGCGTCCGGCACCGAATACAACGGATGACCGACCGCACAATAAACTTCGGAGCGTTCTTCATAAAGCGCGTAGTAATCAAACTCTTCGCGCTTCTGATAAACAGGCACAATCCCCGCTACTAACCGCCCCTCTACCACGCCCCTTTCCACCTCATCCAACTGAGAGGCCTGAAGTTGAAACCTGACCTTGGGCGATTCTTCTTTAATCCTCCTAAGCGCCGCAACTAACGGCGAATTAACATCGGAAATCGTATTATCAATAACCCCCACACCAAGATCACCGATAAGTTCATTTTGCGCTGAACTAAGCCGATCACGAAAGTTATCGACCGAGGCAAATAAATCAATGGACGCCTGATACACCAGACGACCCTCTTCGGTCAGGTGAAACCCCTCTCGACCTCGGGTGCACAAGCGCATGCCAATGCGAATCTCAAGGTCAGAAATCTGTTTACTGATGGCGGCCAGTCCCACGTTCAGCTCGTTCTGGGCCGCACTGAAACCGCCGGCCTCGACCACGGCCTTGAACACTTTGAGCAGTTTGAAGTCCAGACCACTGAGGGCCAGCGGTGCCCGTTGTACCGGTTTTGGTGGCGGGTTTCCGGAATTGGAAAGTGGGGTTTCCATAATGCTTATTTACCTCTGGCGCCCTATTCAACACTCTGTGCTCAACAACAAAAATAGTGCTGGCCAATAATAATGAACACAGAAAACCAGGCTTGGCAACCGCTAATAAATCCCGCACATCAGTGCCAACTCACTGATTCCGAACTACTAAAAGCTGACACTTCGATCAGCTCTCGCAACGATGCAACTGCCCCTATTGAAAACTGCTTTGGCCTAACCACGCCCAATTGAATTGCGGCGAGAGTTTCAGGCCCGGCACACCGATTTCAGTTCGCTATACCGACGAGGAAAACAACAATGTCTCAAACCACCGACCGTCTCTGGGGTGCTCGCTTCAAAAGCGGCCCGTCCGAAGCCCTGGCGGCCTTGTCCCGTTGCCCCGAGCGCTACTTTCGCCTTACCCCGTACGACCTCGCCGGTTCCAAGGCGCATGCCCGTGAATTGCAGCGCGCCGGGCTGTTGAGCGAACAAGAAACCCTGACCATGCTCGACGCCCTTGAGCGCATCGGTAATGACTTCCGCGCCGGCAGCATCGCCCCGACCCTGGACGACGAAGACGTCCACACCTTCATTGAGCGCCTACTGACCGAACGCCTCGGCGCCCTCGGTGGCAAGCTGCGCGCCGGCCGTTCACGCAACGACCAGACCGCCAACGACCTGCGCCTGTTCCTGCGTGATCACGTGCGCACCCTGGCCGTTGAAGTGCTGGCCCTGCAACAGGCGCTGGTGGATCAGGCCGAGCAACATATTGAAAGCATCTGCCCGGGCTTCACTCATCTGCAACAGGCCCAGCCGATCGTCTTCGCCCACCACTTGTTGGCCCACGCCCAATCCATGCTGCGTGACGTGCAACGCCTGGTGGACTGGGACAATCGCACCTCGCTGTCGCCACTCGGTGCGGCCGCCATGGCCGGCTCCGCCATCGCGCGCCTGCCTCAGCAGTCGGCCAAGGAAATGGGTTACAGCGGCGTGTGTGAAAACTCCATCGACGCCGTGGCCAGCCGCGATCATGTTGCCGAGTTCCTGTTTATCGCCAGCATGCTCGGGATCAACATTTCCCGCCTCGCCGAAGAGTTCTGCCTGTGGTCGTCGCGGCAATTTCGCTGGGTCGCGCTGGATGATGCCTACGCCACCGGCAGCTCGATCATGCCGCAGAAGAAAAACCCGGACATCGCTGAACTGGCCCGGGGCAAGGCGGGTCGCTTGATCGGCAACCTGACCGGTCTGCTCTCCACGCTCAAGTCCCTGCCACTGTCGTACAACCGCGACTTGAGCGAAGACAAAAACGGCGTGCTCGACAGCGTCGATACCCTGTTGCTGGTGCTACCCGCCATGGCCGGGATGGTCGCGACCATGAAGGTTAACGTTGAAGAGTTGCGTCGTCAGGCGCCACTGGGCTTCACCCTCGCCACCGAAGTCGCCGACTGGCTGGCCATGCGCGGCGTGCCGTTCAAGGAAGCTCACGAAATCACCGGCGCGCTGGTCCAGGCCTGCGAGAAACACGACATCGAATTGTGGGAAGCGTCCCCGGCACTGTTGGCCGAGATTGATCCGCGCCTGACCGCGGAAGTGCGCGACAGCCTGACCCTCGAAGCCGCCATTGCCGCCCGCAGTGGCTGGGGCGGCACCGCGCCGCAACAGGTACGCGAGCAGATCGGCCGCTTGAAAACGGCCCTCGCCGCGCAGCAGCAATGGACCGAGAACTATCAGGGTTTCCGCCTCTGAAGCAGGACGCAAAACCTGTGGGAGCGAGCCTGCTCGCGAAAGCGGTGGGTCAGTCAACATCAAGGTTGAATGAAAAACCGCATTCGCGAGCAGGCTCGCTCCCACAGGGGATTGTGGTTGGCCTGAATTACCAAGTGTACGGAGAAACAACATGAGCCAGACTCAGGCAGAACGACTCCAGGCGGAGCGCAAACTGGCGGAAAACCAGTTCGATATCACCCAGTACCACCATGTGCCACGGCGCTACTACGGGCGGATTTTCTTCGCCACCGTCATCGTCATCGCAATTCTCGGACTGGTGCGGGCCTTCGCCGAAGGCAAGATCGAGTGGTCCTACATCGGTCAGTTCCTCACTTCCCAGGCGATCATGTGGGGCTTGTTCAACACCGTCGTCATGGCGGTGCTGGCCATGGCGCTGGGCATTGTTTTCGGGGTAATCACGGCGATCATGCGCATGTCGGCCAACCCGATCCTGCGCTACGTGGCGGTGACCTACACCTGGCTGTTTCGCGGCACGCCGCTGATTCTGCAACTGCTGTTGTGGTTCAACCTGGCGCTGATTTTCCCCACCATCGGCATCCCCGGCCTGTTCGAAATGGACACCGTGAGCCTGATGACGCCCTTCGTGGCCGCCCTCCTCGGCTTGAGCATCAACCAGGGCGCCTACACCGCCGAAGTGGTGCGTGCCGGCCTGCTGTCGGTGGACACCGGGCAGTACGAAGCCGCCAAGTCGATCGGCATGCCGCGCCTGCAAGCGCTGCGCCGGATCATCCTGCCCCAGGCCATGCGGGTCATCATTCCGCCGGTCGGTAACGAGTTCATCGGCATGGTGAAAATGACCTCGCTGGCGAGCGTCATTCAGTACTCGGAACTGCTCTACAACGCCCAGAACATCTACTACGCCAACGCCCGGGTCATGGAGCTTCTGATCGTCGCCGGTATCTGGTACCTGGCCACGGTCACCGTCCTGTCCTTCGGTCAAAGCCGTCTGGAGCGTCGTTTCGCTCGCGGCGCCGGCAAGCGTTCTTGAGGAGCCCCACATGAGAAGCATCGTCAAGGCCGTGAGCCTGAACAAGTACTACGACCATTTCCACGCACTCAAGGACGTCAACATCGAAGTCGAGCAAGGCGAAGTGCTGTGCATCATCGGGCCGTCCGGCTCCGGCAAAAGCACCTTGCTGCGTTGCATCAACCAGCTGGAAAAGATCGACAAGGGCGGCCTCTGGGTCGACGGCGAGCTGGTGGGCTACCGGATCGTCGGCAACAAACTGCACGAGCTCAACGAGTCGCAGATCGCCCGTCAACGCCTGTCCACCGGCATGGTGTTCCAGCGTTTCAACCTGTTCCCGCACATGACTGTGCTGCAAAACATCATCGAAGGGCCGTGCCAGGTGCTCAAGCGTTCGCCCAAAGAGGCGCACGAAGAAGCCGTGGAATTGCTCGCTCGCGTCGGCCTGGCCGACAAGCGCAACAGCTACCCGATCGAACTCTCGGGCGGTCAGCAACAACGGGTAGCCATTGCCCGTGCACTGGCCATGCGGCCCAAGCTGATGCTGTTCGATGAACCCACTTCGGCACTCGACCCGGAACTGGTCGGTGAGGTGCTGTCGGTGATGCGCGACCTCGCGCAAACCGGCATGACCATGATCGTCGTCACCCATGAACTGGGCTTCGCTCGCGAAGTCTCCAACCGCATGGTGTTCATGGACGGCGGGCAGATCGTGGAGGCTGGAAGCCCCGAAGAAATACTAATAAGTCCGCAAAACCCGCGCACCCAAAGCTTCATTTCTGCCGTTCGAACCTAAGGGCCGTGCTTGGAAAACAAGAGCCGCCTCACAACACTCATAAGAGAACGACCATGAAGAACATAGTTATCCCAGCAGTCCTCGCAAGCGTTATGGCCTCCGGCTTCACCATGGCCGCCGAATTGCCGGCGAGCATTAAGGCCAAAGGCGAGATCGTCGTTGCGATCATGCCGAACTATCCGCCGATGGATTTCAAGGACCCGGCCACCAACACCCTCACCGGTCTCGACTACGACCTGGGCAACGCCCTCGCTGAACGTCTGGGCGTGAAGATCAAATGGCAGGAAACCGGCTTCGAACAAATGATCAACGCCCTGACCACCGACCGCGTGGACATGGTGCTGTCGGGCATGACCGACACCGCCGAACGGCAGGCCAGCGTGACCTTCGTCGACTACTTCACCAGCGGTCCGCAGTTCTACACCTTGCAGAAAAACAAGGATTTCAACGAAATCACTGACCTGTGCGGCAAGAAAGTCGGCACCAGCCGACGCACCACGTTCCCGGCGGAAATCGCCGAGTGGAGCAAGGCCAACTGCGAAGCCGCGGGCAAGCCTGCGATCAACGTGATCGGCACCGAAGGTTCGGCGGACGCCCGTGCGCAACTGCGTCAGAGCCGTATCGACGCGGCCATGCAGGGCAGCGAAACCCTGCCGTACCTCAAGACCCAGGAAAAGGACATGTACAAAACCGTGGGCCTGCCGATCTCCGAGCAGTTCTCGGGCATGGGCGTCAGCAAGAAAAAACCTGAGCTGAGTGAAGCGGTGAAGGTCGCGTTGCAGAGCATGGTGGATGACGGCAGCTACCAGACCATCCTGAAGAAATGGGATCTGGAGTTGGGTGCGATCAAGACGGTGACCATCAACGCCGGCAAATAATCAACGGGCGACCCGGTTTCAAATGTGGGAGCGAGCCTGCTCGCGATAGCAGTCTGACTGGCGACATCGATGTTGAAGGTGCCGCCGTCATCGCCAGCAGGCTCGCTCCCACAGGTTTTGCGTTATGCCAATAAATCTGCGGAGCACCACGAATGTCCTCCTCGCTACCACCCACCTGGCCCGACCAGCACAAAGCCTGCCTCGCCCTGGCCTTCGACCTCGACGGCCCGACCGGCGATGCCATGCTCAACGGCTCGATCTGGCGCAAGCCCGAGTACTTCGGTTTCGGCAGTTACGGCCCCTACCGGGCCTTGCCACGCATCCTCGATGTGCTTGATGAATTCCGGATCCCGACGACGTTCTTCGTCCCGGCCTGGGTCGTGGAGAACTGGCCGAAACAGTGCCAGGCGATTGTCGAGCGCGGGCATGAAGTGGCCTACCACGGCTACAAACACGAATCCTTTTACGCCCTGACGCTGGAACAGCAAAAGGACGTGATGAAGAAATCCCGCGAGGTGTTCTGGAAACACCTGAACATCCGCGCCGAAGGTTTCCGCACCCCGTCTGGCGATTGGCGAGCCGAAACCCCGGCGATGCTGGTGGAAGCCGGCGTGACCTACTCCAGCAGCATGCGCGGCGATGACCGGCCGTACCTAGTGAAAGTGCCGGGCTTTGATACGCCGCTGGTGGAAATCCCCGGCCGCTGGGAAATGGACGACTACGCCTCCCTCGCCTACACCCGCGCGCCAGACTTTCCTTCCGGGCTCGACCGCACCGCCAGTTACGCGCTGACCCTCGATAACTGGTGCCGCGAGTACGACGGTGCCATGAACGAAGGGTTGTGCCTGACCACCCTCTTCCACCCCAAGATCACCGGCAAACCGGGACGCATCCTGCTGCTGGAAAAACTCTTCGAACACATGCGCCAGCGCGATGACGTGTGGTTCGCCACGTGCCGCGATGTCGCCCAGTGGTGGCTGAAGGAGCATCACCATGGCTGATTCCACTGTCTGGCCCAAAGGCTACCGCTGCGCCGTAGTGCTGACCGTCGATTACAACGACATCCACGGCATCCTCACCCAAGCCCCGGACGTCGCCGGGCGCGACAAGACCCTGTCGGTCTGGCGCTATGGCACCCAACGCGGCGTTGACCGTTTGCTCGGTTTGTTCGAAGAACTGGGGGTTTCCAGCAGCTGGTTTGTGCCCGGTATCGTCGCCGAGGAAAACCCCGGGCACATTCGGGCAATCCAGGCCGCTGGGCATGAGATTGCCTGCGCAGGTTATCGCCACCAGAACTATGACAACCTGAGTCTGACCGAGCAAAACGCCGAGATTGCCAAAGGCTGTGAGGCGTTAAGCGCGCTGACGGGCCAGCGCCCGATGGGGTTTCGCCTCCCGGCCGGCAACGGTGCGCCGGGCTTCATCGAGGCGTTGAAGGATCACGGCATGCGCTGGTCCTCATCCTGGCGCGGTGATGATTTGCCGTTCGCTCACCCGACCGCGCCCGACGTCATCGAACTGCCGTTGCACTACGAACTGGAAGACGAACCCTACTTCGCCTTCAACCTCAGCCCGGCCGTGCCGCCGGCGCAATCGCGGATCGCCTCTTACAGCCACACCCTGGGCAATCTGCAAATGGACTTCGCCGGGTTTCACCGGTTCGGCTTGTGTTATGTGCTGCGGCTGCACCCGGAGATCATTGCTACGCCTGGGCGGATTGGCGTGCTGCGTGAGTTGCTTGAGGGGATTCAACAGCACGATGACGTGTGGATCGCCACGGGCGCCGACGTCGCTCAATGGTGGGCTGAATCGGCGCCGCCGGTGACCGAGAACCATCCGGCGGCCGTGTATGAGCGGCATTATCGGGATTACCTTTTATGAGTGAGCGGATGCAGCGACTGGCGCAGCTCTGCGTCGAAACCCGATTCGAAGACTTGCCGCCGGCACTGGTGGCACAAGCCAAGCGGCACATACTCGACACCTTCGGCGCGACCCTGGCCGGGGCTGGCAGCGACGTAGCGAAACAGGCTCGTCAGGTCTTCGACGGCGAAGTCGGGAACACGCTGATCTGGGGCACCGATCAGCGTACCGGTGCGGCTCAGGCCGCCATGCTCAATGGTGTCGCCGCCCATGCCCTGGAACTGGACGACACCGGTGGCTGCGACCATTCCGGCGCGGTGGTGCTACCGGCAGTCATGGCGGCGGTGTCGATGTCTGGAAAACCGGTGAATGGCCGGGAATTGATCACTGCCGTGGTGATCGGCTACGAAATCGGTCGCCGGGTGCTCGAAGCCTGCGGCAGTTATTCGGCCCACAACGGCGCCGGCTGGCATTCCACCGCCACCTGCGGCGTGTTCGGCGCAGCGGCGGCCAGTGCACGAATTCTCGGGCTGGACATCGAGCAAACCGTCTCGGCGTTGGGCATTGCCGGCAGTTTCAGTGGGGGGTTGTGGGCGTTTATCCACGACGGTTCGCAAAGTAAAAAGCTTCACAGTGGTCGTGCCGCTGAAGGCGGACTGCTGGCGGCGCGATTTGCCCAACAAGGCATCACCGGGCCGACCCGATTATTCGATGATGTCTGGGGCGGTTTTCTGAAAACCCTGGCCGGTGTGAACGCACAACCTGACGCGCTGGATGCGGATCTGGGCGTCGTATGGAAACTCGCTCGCTGTTCGATCAAACCTTATGCCGCGTGCCGAGGAACGCATTCAGCAATCGATGCGCTGGGCCTGTTACTGGATCAACTGCAGGTCAGCACGGATCAGGTCGAGGATGTCCGGGTTTCGTTGTGCGGGTTTCTTCAGGACATGTGCGGCGGGCGCGACGTCAGCACGTTGGCGGCGGCGCAGATGAGCCTGCCGTATGCCCTCGCTTCCCGGCTGCTCCAGGGTCATTGCCGGTTGGAAGCTTATGACGATGAACAACGAGGCGATCCACGGATTGCTCACTGGATGTCGCGCGTCCACCTTGAAGTGGATCCGCAACTGTCAGAGGATGGCGAGCCCGTCATCAGCGTGCGGACCGTGGACGGTCGGCAGGCGAGCCTGTGTGTCGACCCGCCGTTGGGTGCTCCGCGTAATCCGTTGAGTGATGCGGCGCTGGAGGAGAAGTTTTTCAGTTTGGCGGTGCGGGTGATGCCGCGACAGCAAGCGGCAGAACTGCTTGAGCAGTTGTGGCGGGTTGAAGAGTTGGGGTCGGTTGATGGATTAAATGTATGGCTGAGGAATGAGGTTGATCACTAAAACCACCCCTCACCCCAGCCCTCCCGAAACGTCGGACCGCCCCATAGGGGAGAGGGGGAAAGGGAGCCGATCTTCATGCCTTTCAAGGCCTGAGTTCGACTCGATGCCGCAAATATCTGAGCTTTCAAAACTTGAGCTCGACTCGGAATTTCAGGTCGATGTACTTCGAAAGAACACCTCGGTCAGTCCCCTCGCCCCTCTGGGGAGAGGGTTAGGGTGAGGGGTGGATCCCAAGCCAAACACCAAAATAAGGACATCCGCACCACCGTGGCCACTTACTCACTCGTTATCCGCCGGTTGATGATCGTTTCGCTGACCATCGTCGTCAGCCGCGCCATTACCAGCCCGCTGCTGACGTTGTTCCTGAGCAACAAACTCGGCCTCAACCAACAGGACGTTGGCTTGCTGCTGGGCATCGCGGTGTTCATCGCCACGTTGCTCGCGCTCTACGGCGGTTACATCATCGACCGCCTCGAAAAGCGCCGACTGCTGATCCTCGCGATGCTCTCCAGCGCCATCGGCTTTGTGCTGCTGACCTTCGCCGACAACCTCTACCTGACCACCGCCACCCTGGTGATCACCGAAACTGCCTCGGCGCTGTTCCTGATCGGCTCGAAGGCGATCCTCAGTGAAAACCTGCCCATGGGCCAGCGCGCCAAGGCGTTTTCCCTGCGCTACACCTTGACCAACATCGGCTACGCCACCGGCCCGATGCTCGGTGTGGTGATTGCCGGCGTGTACCCGATTGCACCGTTCCTGATAGCCGGCGGCATCGCGTTCTTCAGTATTTTCCTGATGATCGGGATACCGAAGGACTCGGCCCAGGCACCCGTGATTGGCCAGCCCGCGAGTTTTCTCAAGACGCTGGTCACCCTGAAGAACGACCGCACGCTGATCATGTTCACCTGCGGCTGCCTGCTCAGTACCGTGGTCCACGGCCGTTTCACTCTGTACCTGTCGCAATACCTGCTGGTGACCCACGATTCCAAACGGGCACTGGAAACCATGGCCGCCCTGCTCGCCTGCAATGCGATCAGCGTGATCCTGCTGCAATACCAGATCGGCCGATTCCTCAAACGCGAACAATTGCGTTACTGGATCGCGGGCGGTACCAGTCTGTTCATCGTCGGGTTGATCGGATTCAGCCTGGCCGACAGCCTTGTGAGCTGGTGCGTCGCAATGTTCATCTTCACCCTCGGTGAAATGATCATTTACCCCGCCGAATTTCTCTTCGTCGACACCCTGGCCCCGGAAGAACTGCGCGGCAGCTATTACGGCGCGCAAAACCTCGCGGCCCTCGGCGGCGCCCTGAGCCCGGTGATTTGCGGTTTCCTGCTGATGCACACCCCCGCGCCAACGATGTTTTATGCCTTGAGCACGCTGACCGCCATGGGCGGTTTTCTGTGTTTCATGAGTGGTCGCCGGGTGGCCTTACAGCAAAATTAATGCACTAAAGCTGCATTAATATGAATTTGTCAGCATCAGGAATCGACGGCACACTGTGCCCGTTCCTCCCCCAATAGTTGGAACAACTTCAAGGGCTTTCTGGGTATCCCAGCTAAGCCTTTTTTTTGCCTCGTTTTTTTCAACGGATCGTCTGCCTCATGTTTGCTCGCTGGTTTCCCGCCGCCATCAACACTCGCCCCTCCGAATGGAGCCGCGCCGCCATCGGCATGTCCCTGGGCACGATGTTCAGTGTTTGGCTGTGCAGCCAGGTATTCGGTATGCAAGTGGCGCAGCATCTGATCGGTCCGCTGGGCGCATCGGCCGTGTTGCTGTTCGCAGTGTCTTCCGGCGCCCTCGCCCAACCCTGGTCGATTCTTGGCGGCTACCTCAGCGCCGGGGTGGTTTCGCTGCTGGTCGCTCACGTGCTCGGACGAACCCTCGGCAGCGCTTGCCTGGCGGCCGGCATGGCGCTGATTCTGATGTGCTGGCTGCGTTGCCTGCACCCACCGGCCGGGGCGCTGGCACTGCTTTTGGTGTTGGCAGACCCAGCGACCATTGCCCTGGACTGGAAAGCCCTCGGCCCGGTGATGCTCAGCGGATCGACCATGCTGCTCAGCGCCCTGGCCTACAACAACCTGACGCGCATTCGTTACCCAAAACGCGCCAGCGAACCGGCGTCCAGGGTGCCGGCCGACCACCCGCCCACCGACAGCCAGGCGATCACCGCCCAGGACCTGAAACTGGCCCTGGCGGACATGGAAGCCTTCTTCGACGTCACTCCCGAAGACCTGGAACAGTTGATCCATGCCAGTGAGTTGCATGCCAAACGGCGCAGTATTGGTGAAGTACTCAGCAATAGAACCTGAAGAAACACAGATCCCCTGTGGGAGCGAGCCTGCTCGCGAAGGCGGTGTGTCATTCAACATCAATATTGACTGACAGGGCCCCTTCGCGAGCAGGCTCGCTCCCACAGGTTCAGCGCCAACCCAAAAATCTGTTTAGGCTGCTGACTGTTGCCGCACCGGCACCGCCAGACTCACCGCACGCACCGATGATCCGGCACTCAACCCAAGGCTTTTCGCAGTCTCTGCATCGACAATCAACGTACCCGCGGCCACCCGCGCCGGCGCCGCGGTAATCCGGCACTCGGCAAATTGACGGTTATGAATCAGGTACGTCGCCGCCTGTTCACCCGGTGTGCCGATGCTCAGTTGCAGCACCTGGCTGTCGCGCACCGCGCGGATATCCCCAGTGGCACATTCGATCAGCGGGCCGCCGTCGAAGATGTCGATGTAGTCGCGGTGCTCGAATCCTTCGGCATTGAGCATGCCCAGCGCCGGTTCGGTGTTGGGGTGAACCCGACCGATGACGGTTCGCGCCGCTTCTGGCAACAGGCAGGTTGGCAGCGGAAACTTGGGCATCAGTTCGGCGATGAACGTTTTGTTGCCCAGGCCGGTCAGGTAGTCGGCATCGGCAAAATCCATTTTAAAGAAGTGCCGCCCCAGACCTTCCCAGAACGGTGAAACACCCTCTGCGTCCGAGTAGCCGCGCATTTCGGCAATGACCTTTTCACCGAAGTGCTGACGAAACTCCGCCAGAAACAGGAACCGTGCCTTGGACAGCAAACGCCCGTTCAGACCGCTGCGGTGATCGGCATGCAGAAACAGCGAACACAGCTCCGAATGGCCGGTCATGTCGTTACCGAGGAACAATGTCGGCAACTGCTGATTGATCCCGAGGTTTTTCGAAGCCGCCACAAACAGGCCCAGTCGATAGTTGTACCAGGGCTCGCGCAGGCCGACGGCACCGGCCAGTGCGCAGATACCGATGGCTTCATGCTGGTCATTCTCGAGCACAAACAGGTAATCGGCATCGGCGCGTTCGGCCTCGCCGGCGAAGGTTTTCGCCGCCCACTCCAGACGCTGACGCAGACGCCCCGCGTCGGCCGGCAAGGTGGTCAAACCGGTCCCGGCGCTATGGGCCAGGGCTAACAGTGCCGGCAGGTCTGCCGGTGTGGCTGGACGAACGATCATTGCACGTGCTCCTGGGTAACCTGACGTTTGGACAGAAAGACCTCGGCCAGCATGCAGCGCGCGCTGCCGCCGCCGATGCGCTCGATGGTGTCGATATTCACGGGGAGTGGCGTGGTGTGGGTTTCGATCAAGCGACGCTGAGCGGCATCCAGCGATTGCCAGGCCGTGCGCGACATCACCAGCAAGGGTTCGCCCGCGGCGTTGTGGACCTCCAGCATGTTGCCGGCGAAGGATTCCAGCTGCTCCCAGCTCAGGGCGATGACCTTCTTGCCGCTGTCTTCCAGGCGTTTACGCAGGGCCAGGCGTTCGGCCGGGTGCGTGACCGACGCCAGGCAAGCCACGGCCAGGCGCGTGCCGACACTCATCATTACGTTGGTGTGGTAAATCGCGACGCCCTGGCGGTCCACCGCGTTGAAGGCGCACAACTCGTAACCAAGGTGGCTGACCACCTGATCCAGAGCGCGGGCATGGGTGCGGGTGGAATACCCGGCGAAGCAAATCCGTTGCTGACGATCCAGCACCATGCTGCCAGTGCCTTCGAGGAACACTTCCTGCTGTTCGAGACTGGAAAGGTCCAGCAATTGTTCCACCCGGTACTCATCCCGCAGCCAGTCGAGCACGCCTTTGTCCCGCTCCAGACGCCGGTTGTGGCCCTGCATCGGGTACAGCACCAATGTGCCGTCGGGATGGCTGCTCCACCAGTTGTTGGGGAAGATCGAATCCGGGGTATGCGGCGCTTCGCGGTCGTTGTGCACCATGACTTCGACGCCGTGGTTACGCAGCGCGGCAACGTAGCCATCGAACTCTTGCAGGGCCTTTTGCTGAACGTCTTCGCTGACGTCGGCCGGCTGCTGGAAACGGTTGTTCGCCGCCGTGTCCTGATTGAAGGAGAAACGTGTCGGGCGAATCATCAAAACGGTATTGGTGGTTTGCATGGGCACAGATTCAATGAGGGTTAAGAGGTACTCATTGTCTGTTTCGGCGCCGGGAAAACCCGGTTGATAAGGGGGGTTGGTTGTGATGGAAACGGCTGAAGATTCTGAATCGCTCAGCCGATTCGGCGAAGGTCTGTAGCAGCTGTCGAGCCTGCGAGGCTGTGGTGAGGGGATTTATCCCCGTTCGGCGGCGAAGCCGTCGTAATCCATTGGACGCGGTGTGGCTGGAAAAACAGGGGCCGCTTCGCAGCCCAACGGGGCGGTGCGACGTTTCGCTAAATCCCCTCACCACAGCCTCGCAGGCTCGACAGCTGCTACCAGGGCCGGGGGCAGTTTTATTCCATCGTGGTCTTGACCATCGCCAATTCCGGATGACTTACCAACTTGTCGATGTGCAAATCCGGGTCATCGAACCAGACTTCGGTCAGCACCCGGTAATGCTCCATGTCCCGGCAACGCATGCGCAAGCTGTAGTCGAACGCACCGCTGATCAACCGACATTCCAGCACCTGCGGGCAGGCGCGGACCTTGGCTTCGAACGCCTTTTGCGCCGCCCGCCCACTCTGGTTGGACAACGCAACCAACACCAGCAACGACAAGCCTGGTGTCAGTTTCTTTTCATCGAGAATCGCGCCATACCCACGAATGACCCCGAGCTGTTCGAGCTTGCGCACCCGTTCCAGGCACGGCCTGGGCGTCAGGTGCACACGCTCGGAAAGCTTTTGATAAGTGATGCGCCCTTCGTGGCGCAGCACTTCGATGATTGCCTGATCGATACGATCAAGCACGATCGACAGATCGCGGATATCCGCCATGTACGTCTTGCCTCACTTCAAACGACCCGATAGAAATTGCTGCAAACGTTCACTTTTTGGCTGGTCGAGGATCGTTGCGTCACCCTGCTCCTCGACCTTTCCCTGATGCAAGAACAACACCTGGCTGGAAACCTGCCGGGCAAACCCCATCTCATGAGTCACCATCAACATGGTACGGCCTTCTTCGGCCAGTGCCTGAATGACCTTCAACACCTCACCCACCAATTCCGGATCGAGTGCCGAGGTCGGCTCATCGAACAACAGAATCTCCGGTTCCACCGCCAGGGCACGCGCGATTGCCACCCGCTGTTGCTGTCCACCGGACAGAAACGCCGGGTATTGATCGGCCACTCGTTGCGGCAAACCGACCTTGTCCAGATAAGCCCGCGCACTCGCTTCGGCGGCCTTGCAGCTGATCCCCAGCACCCGACATGGCGCCAGCACGATGTTCTCCAGCACCGTCAGATGGCTCCACAGATTGAAATGCTGGAACACCATCGCCAGGCGCGTGCGCAAACGCTGCAATTGCGCCGGATGAGCGACGCGCATGCCACCGGCACCCGGGCGCGTGATGACGCGCTCGCCGTCCAGTTCAATGGCGCCTTCGTCCGCGCGCTCCAGAAAGTTGATGCAGCGCAGCATCGTGCTTTTACCCGAACCGCTGGCGCCGATCATGCTCACCACATCGCCTGCCCGTGCGTTCAACGAGACGCCCTTGAGCACTTCGTTGTCACCAAAACGTTTATACAGATTTTCAACCGTGAGTTTGTACATGTCAGCACTCCTGGAGCGGCGCGCCTGGCGGCACCGCTCTGGATAAAAAATGGGGTTCAGTGAGTCGGGCCGAGAAAACTCAGCCAGCGCTTCTCTGCCAGGCGGAAGGCTGCGACCAGGCCGAACGACAGCGTGAGGTACAGCAGCCCGGCAATGCCGAAGGCCTGGAAGGTCATGAAGGTCGCGGCATTGGCGTCCCGAGCGATTTTGAGGATGTCCGGAATGGTGGCGGTGAACGCCACTGAAGTCGCGTGCAACATCAGGATCACTTCGTTGCTGTAATACGGCAGTGCCCGGCGCAATGCCGAAGGCAGAATCAGCCGCAGGTACAGGCGCCAGCCACTCAAGCCATACGCATGGGCGGCCTCGATTTCACCGTAGGGAATGCTGCGAATCGCCCCGGCGAAGATTTCCACGGTGTAGGCGCAGGTGTTGAGCGTGAACGCGAGCAAGGTGCAATTCATCGCATCGCGGAAAAATGCTTCGAGCAACGGCTGCGAGCGCACCACGGCGATGCCATAGATCCCGCTGTAGCAAATCAGCAACTGGATATACAGCGGTGTACCGCGAAACACATAAGTGAAGAGCTGAACCGGCCAGCGCAGCAATCCCCAGCGCGAGGTGCGCATGATCGCCAATGGCAACGACAGGAAGAACCCCATCACAATGCTCGCCACCAGCAGCCACAAGGTCATGGCCAACCCGGTGAGGCTGTAGCCGTCGCTGAACAGAAAGGGTTTCCAGTATTCGGCAATCAACTCGATCATCGTGCCATCCCCCGCACACCCTGGTTATAGCGCCGTTCCAGCATGCGCAAAACGTAGTTGGACGCGCTGGTGATCAGCAAATACAACGCCGCTGCCAGCAGCAGGAAATCGAGCATGTTGAAGGTGCTTTTACCGGCTTCCTGCGCAACCTTGACCAGGTCCGACAAACCGATGATCGACACCAGCGCCGTGGCCTTGAGCAGGACCAGCCAGTTATTGCCGAGGCTCGGCAAGGCGAAACGCATCATTTGCGGGAACACCACGAAGCGAAACCGCTGCCAGCGATTCAGACCAAAGCACGCGGCGGCTTCCTGCTGGCCGCGCGGCACGCTCAGAATCGCCCCGCGAAAGGTCTCGGTGAAATACGCACCGTAGATAAACCCAAGGGTGATGACGCCGGCCACGAACGGGTCGATTTCCATGTAAGGCCAGCCCATGGCCTCGGTCAGGCTGCTCAGCCAGCCTTGCAGGCTGTAGAAAATCAGCAGCATCAGCACCAGGTCCGGCACACCGCGAATCAGCGTCGTGTAGAAGGTCGCCGGCAGGTTCAACAGCTTCAGCGGCGACAGTTTCGCCGCCGCGCCGAGCAGGCCCAGCGCCATGCTCACCAGCAGCGAGAGCGCTGACAATTTCAGAGTGACCCAGGTGCCGTGCAGCAACAAAGGGCCATAGCCTTGCAGGGCCGAGAGATCGACCCCGATCAGATTCAGGAAGGAGTTCACGTCAGTCACCTGTCTTGAGGCGCCCGCGCTCAAACGCTGCGCCTGTTACCAGAACGCAGCCTTCGGGGCGCGAGGATCAGTAGTTGTAGAGGTCCAGATCGCCGAAGTGTTTCTGCTGGATCTGCGCGTAGATACCCTTGTCATGCAGGGCCTTGATGGCGGCATTGAGCATGCCTTTGAGTTCTTCGTTGTCCTTGCGCACGCCGATGGCGATGTCGGAGGGGACCAACGGGTCGCTGATGCCTTCACTGTTCTTGAAGTCAGCCCCTTGCGGTGAGGTCAAAAAGCTCATTTGCGCCTGCATCTTGTCCTGGATGGAGGCGTCGAGGCGACCAAATACCAGGTCGGCGTAGACCTGATCCTGATTCTGATAGGCACGCAGTTTCACGCCGCCGGGTGCCAGTTTGGCCTTGGCGTAGGTTTCCTGAATCGTGCCCTGCATGTAACCGATGGTTTTGCCCTGCAGCGACTCGGCGGTGGGCATCAGCCCGGAATCCTTGCGGGTGACGATAGCGGTCGGCCCGGCATACAGGCGATCGGTGAAGTCGATCTGCTTTTTACGCGCGTCGGTCACCGTCATCGACGATTCGATGGCATCGAACTTACCGGCCTTGAGCGCCGGAATCAGCCCGTCGAAGTCATTGCTGACCCACACGCATTTCACCTTCAATTCGGCGCAGATCGCGTTGCCCAAATCCACGCCAAAGCCCTGCACGCCGCCATCGGCGGTGGTGGATTCAAAAGGCGGGTAGCTCGGGTTGACGCCGAATCGCAGCTCTTTCCATTCCTTGGCGCTGGCGCCAGTGGAGCAGCACAGCAATGCGAGTACCGACAAGCTCAGCCAATGAGTCTTCATCTTCTTGAATCCCGATTTGATTGGAGTTATCGCGGCCAGGCTAACCAGGCCACCTTTATGGGCAGGAACAGAGAGTCGATGCGGCTAACACCGCAACAGCGTTCTTATTGTTTTGCACGGTGGGCCGCACTCAGCGGCACCCGGCCTGAAACCCTCGGCACAGACGGCTTCAAACCCGAGGCCAGAATGCCAACAGATGATCGGGTGCAGGTGTCGTACTGGCCGGTGTAGACACCCGGATTGCGCTGATAAGGCTGTTTTGACAGCCGAATCTGTCGTAAGCCCGGCCCGCGGCCGTTTTCGCAGAGGAATTCTTCGCCAGCATTACAAAAATGCAGACGAGACCTGCACATATCCCGGTTGTACATCACAAATTTGCACTGTTACGATCCAGCATCGCTCGCGCGCGAGCTTCTCTATAAAGAACAATAAAAGCAGGGAGTTAGTGATGACTGCTCAGGTTTCATCGAAGGGGACTTCGTCCATGGATGCCACGCAAAACGAAGTGCTGGCCGAGGTTCGCAACCACATCGGTCACCTGACCCTCAATCGCCCCACCGGCCTCAACGCCATTACCCTGGACATGGTGCGCAGCCTGCAGCGTCAGCTCGACGCCTGGGCACTGGATCCGCACGTACACGCGGTGGTGTTGCGCGGTGCTGGCGAGAAGGCTTTCTGTGCCGGCGGTGACATCCGCTCGCTGTACGACAGCTTCAAAAACGGCGACACGCTGCACGAAGATTTCTTCGTCGAGGAATACGCCCTCGACCTCGCGATCCACCACTACCGCAAACCTGTGCTCGCCTTGATGGACGGTTTTGTCCTGGGCGGCGGCATGGGCCTGGTACAAGGCGCCGACCTGCGGGTGGTCACCGAGAAAAGCCGTTTGGCGATGCCGGAAGTGGCGATCGGTTATTTCCCGGATGTCGGTGGCAGCCATTTCCTGCCGCGCGTTCCCGGTGAACTGGGTATTTACCTCGGCGTCAGCGGCGTGCAAATCCGCGCCGCCGATGCGCTCTATTGCGGCCTGGCCGACTGGTACCTGGAAAGCGACAAGCTGGGCTCTCTGGACGAGCAACTCGATCAGCTCGAATGGCACGAAACCCCGTTGAAAGACCTTCAAGGTCTGCTGGCGAAACTCGCCGTGCAGCAACTGCCGGCTCCGCCATTGGCGGCGTTGCGCCCGGCCATCGATCACTTCTTCGCCCTGCCCGATGTGCCGAGTATTGTTGAGCAACTGCGTGAAGTAACGGTCGCCGACAGCCACGAGTGGGCCACGACCACCGCCGACCTGCTGGAAAGCCGTTCACCGCTGGCCATGGGCGTGACCCTGGAAATGCTCCGTCGCGGCCGGCACCTGAGTCTGGAAGACTGCTTCGCCCTTGAGCTGCACCTGGACCGTCAGTGGTTCGAGCGCGGCGACCTGATCGAAGGCGTACGCGCCTTGCTGATCGACAAAGACAAGAAACCGCGCTGGAACCCGCCGACCTTGCAGGCGCTGGACGCCGAGCACGTCGCGAGTTTCTTCACGGGTTTTGACCAAAGCGGGAGCTGAGCCATGCACGATATCGAATTGAGCGAAGAGCAAGTCATGATCCGCGACATGGCCCGGGACTTTGCCCGCGGCGAAATCGCGCCCCACGCCCAGGCCTGGGAAAAGGCCGGCTGGATCGATGACGGTCTGGTGGCGAAGATGGGAGAGCTGGGTCTGCTGGGCATGGTGGTGCCCGAGGAATGGGGTGGCACCTATGTCGACTACGTCGCCTACGCCTTGGCCGTGGAAGAGATTTCGGCCGGTGACGGCGCCACTGGCGCACTGATGAGCATTCACAACTCCGTGGGCTGCGGTCCGGTCCTCAACTACGGCACTGAAGAACAGAAACAGACCTGGCTACCGGATCTGGCGAGCGGTCAGGCCATCGGCTGCTTCTGCCTGACCGAACCCCAGGCCGGTTCCGAAGCCCACAACCTGCGCACCCGCGCTGAACTGCGCGACGGCCAATGGGTGATCAACGGCGCCAAGCAATTCGTCAGCAATGGCAAACGGGCGAAACTGGCCATCGTGTTCGCGGTGACCGATCCGGATCTGGGCAAGCGCGGCATCTCGGCGTTCCTGGTGCCGACCGAAACAGCGGGGTTCATCGTCGACCGCAGTGAACACAAAATGGGCATCCGTGCTTCCGATACCTGCGCCGTCACCCTGAACAACTGCACGATTCCCGAAGCCAACCTGCTCGGTGAGCGCGGCAAGGGACTGGCGATTGCCCTCTCCAACCTCGAAGGCGGCCGCATCGGCATCGCCGCGCAGGCGTTGGGCATTGCCCGCGCGGCATTTGAAGCGGCGCTGGCCTATTCGCGGGATAGGGTGCAGTTCGACAAACCGATCATCGAACACCAGAGCATTGCCAACATGCTGGCCGACATGCACACCCGATTGAACGCGGCACGACTGCTGATCTTGCATGCTGCACGCTTGCGCAGTGCCGGCAAGCCGTGTCTGTCGGAGGCTTCACAGGCGAAGCTGTTTGCGTCGGAGATGGCCGAGAAGGTGTGTTCGTCGGCGATGCAGATTCATGGCGGGTATGGGTATCTGGAGGATTACCCGGTGGAGCGTTATTACCGGGATGCGCGGATTACGCAGATTTATGAAGGGTCAAGCGAGATACAGCGGATGGTGATTGCTCGGGAGCTTAAGAACTATTTGGTGTGATGTTTGGGATCGGGGGTGGTCTTTGAAATCCACCCCTCACCCCAGCCCTCTTCCCATAGGGGAGAGGGGGAAAGGGAGCAGATCTTCAAGCTATTCAAACTTGAGTTCGGCTCGGAATTGCAGGTCGAAGAACTTCTACAAAACAACTCGGTCAGTCCCCTCTACCCTTTGGGGAGAGGGCTAGGGTGAGGGGTGGATTTCAAGACCACCCCCGCAATATCACTTACCCTTAAACTCCGCCTCACGCTTACCAATAAACGCCGCCATCCCTTCCTTCTGATCCTGCGTCGCAAACGCCGCATGGAACACCCGACGCTCAAAGCGCACACCTTCCGACAGGCTCACTTCAAACGCGCGGTTGACGCTTTCCTTGATCATCATTGCAATCGGCAACGACTTCTTGGCAATCAGCGCCGCGACTTTCAACGCTTCTTCCAGCAACTCATCAGCCGGAACAATCCGCGCCACAATCCCGCAACGCTCCGCTTCCACCGCATCGATCAAGCGACCGCTGAGGCACATTTCCATGGCCTTGGCCTTGCCCACGGCGCGGGTCAGGCGCTGGGTGCCGCCCATGCCCGGCAGTACGCCGAGGTTGATTTCCGGCTGACCGAATTTGGCGTTGTCGCCGGCCAGGATGAAGTCGCACATCAGCGCCAGTTCACAACCACCGCCCAAGGCGAAACCGTTGACGGCGGCAATGATCGGCTTGCGGCGGTTAGCCACGCGATCGCTGTCGCTGAACAGGTCGTCGAGGTAGATCTGCGGGTAGGTCAGTTCGGCCATTTCCTTGATGTCGGCGCCGGCCGCGAACGCTTTTTTCGAGCCGGTCAGCACGATGCAGCCAATGTTCGAATCGGCTTCCAGGCCATCGAGGGCGTGGTTCAGCTCGCTGACAATTTGCGCGTTCAACGCATTCAGCGCTTGCGGACGGTTCAGGGTGATCAGGCCAACTCGACCATGGGTTTCCAACAAAATCGTTTCGTAGTTCACAAGTAGCTTCCTTCTCAAAGATTGCGCGAAATGACCATGCGCTGAATATCGCTGGTGCCTTCGTAGATCTGGCAAACCCGCACGTCGCGGTAGATCCGTTCCAGCGGGAAATCGTTCAAGTAACCGTAACCGCCGAGGGTTTGCAAGGCTGCGGAGCAGACCTTCTCAGCCATTTCCGAGGCGAACAGCTTGGCCATGGACGCTTCGACCAAGGCCGGTTTGCCGCTGTCTCTTAACGCCGCCGCGTAATGCACCATTTGCCGGGCGACGGCAATTTGGGTTGCCATGTCCGCCAGGCGGAACGCTACCGCTTGATGTTCGATGATCGGTTTGCCGAAGCTTTCACGCTCGCGGGCATAGTCCCGGGCCGCTTCGAACGCTGCGCGGGCCATGCCCACCGATTGCGAAGCGATGCCGACACGGCCCCCTTCGAGGTTGGCCAGGGCAATTCGATAGCCTTCGCCCTCCTCGCCCAACCGGTTGGCCACCGGCACCTTCACGTCTTCGAACAGGATCTGGCAGGTGTCAGACGCGTGCTGGCCGAGTTTGTCTTCGACCCGCGCGACTTTGTAGCCCGGCGAATCGGTCGGCACGATCAGCGCCGTGATACCACGTTTGCCGGCACTCGGATCAGTCACGGCGAACACGATCACCACCCCGGCATTCTGCCCGGAGGTGATGAACTGTTTGCAGCCGTTCAACACGTAATGATCGCCTTCCAGACGGGCACGGGTTTTCAAGCCACTGGCGTCGGAGCCGGCCTGCGGTTCGGTGAGGGCAAAAGCCCCGAGCATCGAGCCGCTGGCCAAAGGTTTGAGAAAACGCTCTTTCTGGTCGTCGTTGCCGTACTTGAGAATCGGCACGCAACCCACCGAGTTGTGCACGCTCATGATGGTCGAGCAAGCGCCGTCGCCGGCCGCGATTTCTTCCAGGGCCATGGCGTAGGCCAGGTAACCGGTGTCGCAACCGCCCCACTCTTCCGGCACCAACATGCCGAAGAAGCCCAGCTCGGCCATCTCGCCGATGGCTTCCTTGGGGAAGCGGTGTTCGCGGTCCCACTCGGCGGCGAACGGTTTCAGCCGTTCCTGGGCAAACTGCCGGGCCGCGTCGCTGATCTGAAGTTGTTCGTCATTGGGAATCATGCCAAATCCTTAAAATTATCCTTTCGGCGCAGAACCTGTGGGAGCGAGCCGGCTCCGGGCGGCGTTCCGAAGAATGCGGTGTGTCATTCAACTGTGATGCTGACTGACAGGGCCCCTTCGCGAGCAGGCTCGCTCCCACATTGGGATAGCGCCAGTCTCAATACAGGCATTCAACGGCCATGGCCGTGGCTTCGCCGCCGCCGATGCAGATCGCTGCAACGCCGCGTTTCAGGCCTTTCTGGCGCAGGGCCGAGAGCAAGGTCACGAGAATCCGCGCGCCAGATGCACCGATCGGGTGACCGAGGGCGCAAGCGCCGCCGTGAACGTTGATCTTCTCGTGAGGGATTTCCAGTTTGGTCATGGTCACCAGACTGACCACGGCGAAGGCTTCGTTGACTTCGACCAGATCGACTTCGTCCAGGGACCAGCCGGTTTTTTTCATCAGCTTCTTGATCGCGCCCACCGGTGCCACCGGGAACAGGCCCGGGGTGTCGGCAAACGCCGCGTGGCCGTGAATCACTGCCAGTGGTTTCAGGCCGCGCTTTTCAGCTTCGGAACGGCGCATCAACACCAGCGCCGCGGCACCATCGGAAATTGAGCTGGAATTCGCCGCCGTCACCGTGCCGCCTTCGCGGAACGCCGGTTTCAAGGAAGCGATCTTGTCCAGTTTGGCTTTCGGTGGCTGTTCGTCATTGCTGATCAGCACCTGCTCTTTGCCGACGGTCACGGTGAGCGGCACGATCTCATCTTTGAAGCTGCCGTCCTTGATCGCCTGCTGCGCGCGGGTGGTCGAGGCAATGGCAAACGCGTCCTGGGCTTCACGGGTGAAACCGTTGGTTTCGGCGCAATCCTCGGCGTAGGTGCCCATCAGGCGCCCCTTGTCGTAGGCATCTTCCAGGCCGTCGAGGAACATGTGATCAAGTACACGACCGTGGCCCATGCGGTAACCGCTGCGGGCGCGGTCCTGCAGATACGGTGCGTTGGACATGCTTTCCATGCCGCCGGCGACAACCACGTCGGCGCTGCCGGCCACCAGCATGTCGTGGGCCAGAATGGCCGCTTCCATGCCCGAACCGCACATTTTGTTCAGGGTGGTGCAGCGGGTCGATTTATCCAGCCCGGCGCCCAATGCGGCTTGGCGCGCCGGCGCCTGGCCGAGGCCGGCGGACAGGACGCAACCGAACAGCACTTCTTCAACCGAGTCTGGCGCCACACCGGCGCGTTCGACGGCGGCGCGAATCGCGGCAGCACCGAGTTGTGGTGCGGTCAGGCTTTTCAGTTCGCCCTGGAAACCACCCATCGGGGTGCGGACGGCGCTGACGATAACAATGGGATCGTTAGAAATGGTCATGACAAATCCTCCTTACTTGGCGGCCATGCGCAAGGCGCCGTCGAGACGGATCACCTCGCCATTGAGCATGCTGTTTTCAATGATATGCCTGACCAGCCCGGCATACTCGCTCGGTTTGCCCAAACGTGGCGGAAACGGCACGCCAGCGGCCAGGGACGCGCGGACTTCCGGGGGCATGCCGGCCATCATCGGGGTTTCGAAAATGCCGGGGGCGATGGTCATCACGCGGATGCCGAAGCGCGCCAGTTCACGGGCGGCGGGCAAAGTCAGGCTGACGATCGCGCCTTTGGAGGCAGCATAAGCGGCTTGACCGATCTGGCCGTCGTACGCGGCGGCCGACGCGGTGTTGATGATCACGCCGCGCTCGCCGTCGGCATCCGCTTCGGTTTCGGCGATCGCCGCAGCCGCCAGGCGCAGCATATTGAAACTGCCGATCAGGTTGACGTTGATCACCTGACTGAAATTGGCCAGCACGTGGGGGCCGTTCTTGCCGAGGATCTTCTCACCGCGCACGATGCCGGCGCAGTTGACCAGACCATTCAGGCCACCGAAGGCTTTGACCGTCGCCTGCACGGCGGTTTCAGCCGCGGCTTCGTTGCTGATGTCCGCCACCACGCTTTTAGCGCCGAGACGTTCAGCCTGGGCCGCAACGGCTTCGGCGTTCATGTCCACCAGCATCACTTTGGCGCCCGCCGCGACCAGCATTTCAGCCGTGGCTGCACCGAGACCGGACGCACCGCCGGTGACGAGAAAAATCTTGTTTTCGATCTGCATCATTGTTTCCTTGGATTCAAGCTGAAACGTTCTTCGCGGCGGCCTCTTGAGCCTTGGCGATTTCCTGGTTGCGCAAGATAAAGCGCTGCAATTTGCCGCTTGGGGTTTTCGGCAACTCGCTGACAAATTCGATTTCACGGGGGTACGAGTGCGCGGCCAGTCGTTTGCGCACGTGTTGGCGCAGTTCTTCGGCCAGTTCCGGCGCAGCACGGTATTGCGGGCTGAGTACGACAAAGGCTTTGACCAGTTCGGTGCGCTCTGGATCGGGTTTGCCGACCACGGCTGCTTCGACCACGGCCGGGTGTTCGATCAACGCACTTTCCACATCGAACGGACCGACCCGGTAGCCGGAGGTGGTGATCACGTCATCGCTGCGACCGACGAAGCTGATGCTGCCGTCCGGGTTCCACTCAACGGTGTCGCCGCTCAGGTAATAGTTGCCGACGAAGGCCTTGGTCGGTGCGCCTTCGTAACCGGCGAACCAGCACATCGGCGACTGGGTGCGATCGATGGCCAG
Source organism: Pseudomonas sp. LB3P25 (assembly GCF_054897985.1). NCBI lineage: Bacteria > Pseudomonadati > Pseudomonadota > Gammaproteobacteria > Pseudomonadales > Pseudomonadaceae > Pseudomonas > Pseudomonas sp. LB3P25. Next base: position 3,869,605 of record NZ_CM142711.1, read on the forward strand.
AATGCCCGGCTGGCCGACGCCGAGTTCTTTGTACTCGTCATCCAGCACCACGATACGGTGGCCCGGCGAGGCGAAACCGGCGGCGCCCATGTGGATCGGATGCTCCAGGCCATGGTGGTTGCACAGGACCATGCCCAGTTCGGTCTGGCCATAGTGGTCGTGAATGACCACGCCGAGGTTGTCGGCGAACCAGCGAATCACTTCCGGGTTCAGCGGCTCGCCGGCGCTGCTGACGATGCGCAGCTTGCCCTTGATCGAGCGGGCGAATTCGTCGCCACCGGCAATCAGCAGGCGATAGGCCGTCGGCGAACCGGTGAGGTTGGTGATCCCGTATTTGTTGATCACCCGGCAGGTGCTTTCGAGGGTGAACGGGCCATCGTAAAAGGTGATCGGATGCCCCATGGCCATGGGCCCGGTGACCCCGAAATAGATGCCATAGGCCCAACCCGGATCGGCGACGTTCCAGAAGGCGTCTTCGGGGCGCAAGTCCACGGCGTCACGGGTGTAGCTCTGGAAGGCGACGATGGCCTTGAGCGGCACAGACAGCGCTTTCGACGGACCGGTAGTGCCCGACGTGAACATCAGCAGGAACGGGTCTTCGCCGGTCAGCAGGACCGGTTCGCACTCAGGAGAATAATTGGCCAGTTCGGCCCAGAAGCTGTAATCGCCGCGGACGATGCCTTGGCCTTTAGGGCCGGCGACGGTGACGATGGTCGGGCAGTCGGCGACTTCAGAGAGTTTGGAGCGATTGCCCGCGTCGGTGACCACCACTTTGGCGCCTGAGCAACTGAGGCGGTGTTCGATGGCTTTCGGGCCGAAGGCCGTAAACAGCGGCTGATAGACCGCGCCGATGCGCCAGGTGGCGAATACGGTGATCAATAGTTCGATGTTACGTGGCAGGAGACCGGCCACCTTGTCGCCCTTTTTCACGCCCTGTGCCAGGAGGAAATTGGCGAAACGTGCAGCTTTGTCCTGCAAGTCGCTGAAGGTGTAGGTCGCGCTGGCGCCGTCGCGGCCTTCCCAGAACAGCGCGATGCGCCCCGGCAAGGCATGCCGGTCGCAACACTCGACGCACGCGTTGAGGGCAGTCAAATCGCCCGCCAGCGCGGTATCGACGGTGTGCTGATAATTGAACTGTGATGTAGCAGACAAATAATCGCGCATTGCCAGAATCCCACTGTATTTTTATTAGGTTGGGGGAACCGTAATTAACAGGGAAATACTCGCTCTGCGCGGGGCGCGGGACAATGGTCAAAGCTATCAAGTTGCGTGACTGGTTTGGCCAAGATTCAAGGGATGTGGTGCCTGCCAGGGCTTCTTCGCGAGCAGGCTCGCTCCCACAGGGGAACGCATTCCAAATGTGGGAGCGAGCCTGCTCGCGAAGAGGCCGGCTGCATCACCACCCAATCCGGATCAGCTCGCCTCATTGAGGATCAAACTCCGGTAATGCCCCGGATTTGACCCTGACCACTTGCGAAACGCCTTGTAGAACGAGCTGGCGTCGGCAAACCCCAAACGCGTGGCAATCTCGGCGAAGCTAATCGCAGGCTCGGCCAGCCAAACAATCGCCAGCTCCTTGCGCACGCTGTCCTTGAGCCCTTGGTAAGTCTGGCCCTCTTCGGCCAGGCGCCGACGCAGGGTGGAAGCCGACATGCACAGCTGTTGTGCCAGGGGTTCGGTTTCCGGCCAGTGTTCGGCGGGCAGTTGCCGCAAATCGTGCTTGATCCGGCTGGCCAGGCTCTGCGGGTCGCGGTACTTGACCAGAATATTGGCTGGCGCATGGGCCAGGAAACGCTTGAGTTCGTCCGCGCTGCGTTTGATCGGCAAGTCCAGGCACTCGGCGGAGAAAATCATCCGCGTGCGCGGCCGGTCGAAACGCAGGTTCTCGGAGAACATCACCTGATAGTCATCGCAGAAATCCGGTGCCGGGCAGCGCAACTCGATGGCCAGGATCGGAATCCGCCGCCCCGCCAGCCAGCAGGCGACGCCGTGAACGATCATCCAGTAAGTGAAATAAGTGAAGGCGCGGCGCGGGTCCTGGTCGTCTTCGAGCAGGACGATTTCCGCCAGGCTTTGCTGACGAACCAGCTGCGCGGGCAGGTGTTCGAGCATCAGCGACAAAAAGCTCAAACCCGAGGTCAGACCGGCGGCCAGGCTCGGCTGAACCATGGCGCAGCGACAGAGAAACGCCAGACTGCCGGATTTGAGTTTGCGTGGGTCCATGCCAAAAAACTCATCGTCCCGGCGTCGGGCCAGCAAACGCCAAAGACGTGCATATGCTGTGGCCGGAACGCGTGCATCGCTGCTTTCGAGAAGTGCCGGATCGATGCCGACTTTGTTCAATACCTCTTCGGTAGCGACTCCCGGGGCGCAGCTTTGCAACAGCGCTTCACGCACCAGTTGAATGGAGATGGTGTCTTTTTCCGACATTGACCGAGGCGAGCCTTGTTCTTGTTTGAGTGAGGGGCATATTAGCGCAGAACCCTGTGGGAGCGAGCCTGCCCGCGAAGGGGCCGTACCAGTCAGTATTGATGTCGCCTGACACGCCGCTTTCGCGAGCAGGCTCGCTCCCACAGGGGGACGATGTGATATTCAGGGTTGTTCAGGTTAGGTTCAGGTAAATGCTAATGAGTGCCATTTGGGAATGAGTGTCATTATGTTACAAATTAGCACCCTATCTAATGACGCCCCGGTGCTGAATGCTCGTTCCTTTTCTGATCATGTTGCGCGAAGGCATTGAAGCCGCGCTGATCGTTGGCATCATCGCCAGCTACCTCAAGCAGACCGGCCGCGGCCAGTGGATGCCCGCGGTGTGGATCGGCGTGTTCCTCGCCGCGGCCTTGGCCCTGCTGGTGGGCGGTGGCCTGGAACTGGTCAGTGCCGAGTTCCCGCAGAAGCAACAGGAACTGTTTGAAGGGGTGGTCGGCCTGATCGCCGTGGGCATTCTCAGTTCCATGGTGTTCTGGATGCGCAAAGTCGCGCGTTCAATCAAACAGTCGCTGCACGTTTCTCTCGATCACGCGCTGACCGGTTCCAGACACCAGGTCACGGCGCTGATCGCCATGGTGTTTTTCGCCGTGGCCCGGGAAGGTCTGGAAACGGTGTTCTTCCTGCTCGCGGTGTTCCAGCAGAGCGAAGGCCCGGCGGCGCCGATCGGCGCCCTGCTCGGCTTGATCCTGGCGATCATCGTCGGTTTCCTGATCTACACCGGCAGCATGCGCCTGAACCTGGGGGCGTTCTTCCGCTGGACCGGCCTGTTCATTCTGGTGGTGGCTGCCGGAATCCTTGCCAACTCCGTACAGGCGCTGCATGAAGCCGGGGTCTGGAATCACCTGCAAACCGTACTCTTCGACTTCAGCGCAACGCTGCCGATGGATGGCCCGCTGGGCTCGGTGATGGCCGGAATGTTCGGTTACCAGGACGCGCCGACCGTCAGCACCCTCGGGGCGTATCTGATTTATCTGGTGGTCGCGCTGGTGATGTTTTTTCTCCCGGCCGCGGCATCGGCTAAACAACCTTCTTCCGTTTCCAGTCAGTAAGGGCACCCATGCCAAATCAAGCCTCTCCCCAGGCCTTCCCTCCCCGCGCCTTGCGCTGGGCGGTGGCCGGTTCGGTGATCGTGATGATCGCCGCCGGTGGCCTGTTCTACTACGCCTCGAAAATGGCCGCCGCCAAGCGTCAGACCCACCATGACGAAGTGCTGGTGACCATTCACCCACACAGCTGCGAGCCGAATGCACTGAGCGTCCCGGCCGGTCGCGCCAGTTTCCGCATCGTCAATCGCTCGGACCGGGCCGTTGAGTGGGAAATTCTCGACGGCGTGCTGGTGGTCGAAGAGCGGGAAAACATCGCCCCCGGCCTGAGCCAGGTGATCAATGCCAACCTGTTGCCCGGTGACTATGCGATCACCTGCGGCCTGCTGAGCAATCCGCGCGGCACCTTGCACGTCAGCCCGACGGCCGCTTCAGACGCTGCGGCCAAGGCCAAACCTTCGATGGTGGCCTTTGTTGGCCCACTGTCGGAATTCCGCGTTTACCTGAGCACTCAGAACAGCGCGCTGATCAAAGCCGTCACCGCCCTTGAACACGCTATCGAAGCCGGCGACCTCACTCAGGCGCAAGCCTTGTATGTGCCAGCCCGCGCCGCGTATCAACGGATCGCCCCGGCCGCCCAGCGTCTGGCCGAGCTGGACAATACGATCAACGCCCGCGCCGATTACTTTGAGAAACGCGAACTGGATCCGGGCTTTGTCGGCTTCCACCGGCTCGAATACGCCCTGTTCCAGCAACGCACCCTCGACGGTCTGACGCCCGTCGCCCAGCGTCTGATCGCCGACGTCACCACGCTCAAACAACAACTGCCGGCCCAGTCGCTGCCGCCTGAGCAATTGGTGAGCATTGTGGTGCGCAACCTCAACAGCATTGCCGATGTGCGCGCCAGCAGCGGTGAAGAAGAACGCTATAGCCACACCGACTTGAACGGTTTTGCCGCCAACCTCGACGCCACCCGCAAGGTCGTCGACCTGTTGCGCCCGTTACTGAGTAAATCCGCCGCTGAATTGCTGCCGAAGATAGACAGCGCCGTCATTGCGTTCGACGCCGAACTCAACGACTTCAAGGTCAAGGAAGGCTACGCGAGCTACGACAGCGTCAGCGCCGAGCAGCGCAAACAGATCGCCGACAAGGCCAAGGTTCTGGCCGATGCACTCGATGGAATCGATCCCGCCCTTGGCCTTTCCGGCCTGTAAGCAGAAGAACAAACCGATGAACGATACAGAACAATTCAACCTCCAGCGTCGCCGGGTATTGATGGGCATGGGCGCCGCTGGCGTGGCATTGGCCGGCACCGTACTCAGTTGCCCGGCGATGGCCGCCAGCCCGGCGCAAGTAACTGAAGCGCCGAGCAGCGACAAGACCGAAGACCGCCACGCGTTCCACGGCAAGCACCAGACCGGCATCGTCACCCCGCGCCAGGCCTGCGGCATGCTGGTGTCGTTTGACGTATTGGCCAGCGACCGCGAAGACCTGGAGCGCTTGTTTCGCACCCTCAACGAGCGCATCGCCTTCCTGATGAAGGGCGGCCCGGTCACGCAGGTCGATCCGAAACTGCCGCCGGTGGATTCGGGGATTCTCGGCCCGGTGGTGACGCCGGACAACCTGACCATCACCGTGTCGGTGGGCGAATCGCTGTTCGATCAACGTTTCGGTCTGGCCGCCGCCAAACCCAATCGGCTGATCCGCTTGGTCGGTTTTCCCAACGATGCGCTGGAAGCCGATTGCTGCCACGGCGACCTCAGTGTGCAGTTCTGCTCCAACACCACCGACACCAACATCCACGCCCTGCGCGACATCGTGAAGAACCTGCCGGACTTGCTCCTGGTGCGCTGGAAACAGGAAGGCAGCGTGCCGCCCCAGGCCCCGGTCAAACCCGGTGTACCCGCGCAGAGCGCGCGCAATTTCCTGGGTTTTCGTGATGGCTCGGCCAACCCGAACTCCAACGATGCCAAGGTCATGGACAGCATCGTCTGGGTCCAGCCCGGCAGCGACGAACCGGCCTGGGCGGCCAATGGCAGTTATCAGGCCGTGCGGATCATCCGCAACTTCGTCGAGCGCTGGGACCGCACGCCGCTGCAGGAACAGGAAAGCATTCTCGGCCGGGTCAAGAGCACCGGCGCGCCGATGGGCGGCGAGCACGAAACCCAGGTCCCGGACTATGCCAAGGACCCTGAAGGCAAGTTGACCAAGCTCGATGCGCATATCCGCCTGGCCAACCCTCGCACCGCGGCGACACAGGCCAACCTGATCCTGCGCCGGCCGTTCAACTACTCCAACGGCGTGAACAAGAACGGTCAGCTGGACATGGGGCTGCTGTTCATCTGCTATCAGGCGGATCTGCAAAAAGGCTTCATCACCGTACAAACCCGACTCAACGGCGAGCCGCTCGAGGAATACCTCAAACCGGTCGGCGGCGGGTACTTCTTCACCCTGCCCGGCGTGACGGGCGACAAGGATTTCATCGGTCGCTCGCTGCTTGACGCCACACGACCAGCTCTTCAACCAAAAGCAACCGCATAACCAACCCCCAACACGGAACCGTCCCATGCATAACTCGCCCCTCGCGTTACTGCTGACCCTTGGCTTGCTCAACACCCCGCTTTCGGCTTTCGCGGCGACGGCGCCGCTGGAGTTGGTGGGGCCGATCTCGGACTACAAGATTTACGTGACGGAACAGCTCGATGAGCTGGCCAGCCACACCCAACAGTTCACCGACGCCGTGAAAAAAGGTGATCTGGCCACCGCCAAAAAGCTCTATGCCCCGACCCGCGTCTACTACGAGTCGATCGAGCCTATTGCCGAATTGTTCAGTGACCTGGACGCGTCCATCGACTCCCGTGTCGATGACCACGAAAAAGGCGTGAAAGCCGAAGACTTCACCGGTTTCCACCGCATCGAATACTCGTTGTTCTCGGAAAACAGCACCCAGGGCCTTGGCGAACTGGCCGATGGCTTGAACAAAGACGTAAAAGACCTGCAAACCCGCGTCGCCGGCCTGACCTTCCCGCCGGAAAAAGTGGTGGGCGGCGCCGCTGCACTGCTTGAAGAAGTCGCCGCGACCAAGATCTCCGGTGAGGAAGATCGCTACAGCCACACCGACCTTTATGATTTCCAGGGCAACATCGATGGCGCGAAGAAAATCGTCGACCTGTTCCGTCCGCAGATCGAAAAGCAGGACGCGGCCTTCATTGCCAAAGTCGACAAGAACTTCGCGACGGTGAACAAGACGCTGGCCAAGTACAAAACCACAGACGGTGGTTTTGAGACATATGACAAGGTGAAGGAAAACGACCGCAAGGCGCTGGTCGGGCCGGTGAATACACTGGCTGAGGATTTGTCGACGTTGCGGGGGAAGTTGGGGCTGAACTGAGTTTTTTGTAGCGTCTGATCGGGCCCTTTCGCGAGCAGGCTCGCTCCCACATTGGATTTGTGATCCACACTCCCTGTGGGAGCGAGCCTGCTCGCGAAGGCATTTTGGAGGGCGACGCACCTACCCCGCCATGCTCACAGAATCCGATAGAGCAACCGCTCGATCCGCACCCGACTCACGCGTTTGAGAAACTTGGCCACCGCCGCCGGGTATTCCAGCAGCGTTTCCAGGTCCTGGTAACGCTCGATGCGGCGGGTGTTCTCGAAAATTTCCGCCAGCTCTTTACGACGCGGCTCCAACAACTCGCCTTTCGGATCATCAATCAGCAAGGCGTTTTCCAGGTCGAGACGAAACGCCCGCGGGTTGAGGTTGTTGCCGGTCAGCAAGGTGTAGCGCTGATCGATCCACATGCCCTTGAGGTGATAGGTGTTGTCGCCGTCACGCCACAGGTGCAGGTTCAACTGGCCGCTGTCGATGCTGCGATGATGCCGCTTGGCGAAACGCCGAAGGCTGATCTCGTAAAGATAAGGCAGCGCCGAGATCACCTTGAACGGCTCGCTCGGCGGGATGTAGAAGTCGTTGGCCGTCTTGTCGCCGACAACGATGTCGATCTTCACGCCCCGCGCCAGTGCCCGGTTGATTTCCCGGATCACGGCCAGCGGCAAGTTGAAGTATGGCGTGCAGATGGTCAGTTGATGTTGAGCGCTGGCGATCAACTCGCAAATCACTCGGTTCAACGGATTGTTCTTGCCGACACCGAGCAATGGGCTGACCGACAAACCACCCTTTTGCGTGGTGCCTGTCGTGGTGTCGTACGCCGCGTGCTTGAGGCGGCTGCGCAAGTCGCCGATGTCGTTGCGCAGGCTGCGAGTGGTTGGCAGGTTCGGCAAATCCAGACGATGCACCGCTTTGGAGGCGATCAGACCGTGCTGAATCAGGTGCTGCATCGAATCAGCCAGGGCGCGGTTCTGCAGCAGGTGATAACGGTCGTAGCGGTATTTGTCGAACTTGTGCAGATAGACGTTGTTCAGACTCGCGCCGCTGTAGATCACACAGTCATCGATCACAAAGCCTTTCAAATGCAACACGCCGAACAGCTCTCGGGTCTGCACGGGAACACCATACACCGGGACTTCACTGGCATGAGTGCGGGTCGTTTCCTGATACCAGGCCGAGTTGCCCGGCTGCTTGCCGGCGCCGATCAAGCCGCGCTGGGCACGCAGCCAGTCAACGACCACCACCACGTCCAGTTCCGGACGCGCCAGTTTGGCCGCGTGCAAGGCATCGAGAATTTCCTGGCCGGCTTCATCCTGTTGCAGATAGAGCGCGACGATATAAATGCGCTGGGTGGCGCTGGCGATCTTTTCCAGCAGACACCGACGAAACTCGGCAGCGCCAGAAAGGATGGTGACGGCATCGGCGGTCAGCGGAAAACTGCGCAGTTTGGGCAGCAGAGAGCGTTTGAAAAGCGACGGCATAGGGCTCGCAAAAAGGTCGAATCCGAAGAACCCGAGAGCTTACACCATGGATCGGTTCGGGTCTTGTTACTGTCTGTAATGCCCCCTTCGCGAGCAGGCTCGCTCCCACATTGAAATGCATTCCCCTGTGGGAGCGAGCCTGCTCGCGAAAGCGATTTTTCAGGCGACAAAAATATCTTCTTGACCAAGGAGAACGATCGTTCTACTGTTCGCCACATGAACGAAATAATCAGCAACGACACACGCGACATCATTCTGGATGTCACCGAAAAGTTGATCTACAAAAGTGGCATCGCGGCCACCGGAATGGATCTTCTGGTGAAAACCGCCGGCGTCTCCAGAAAAAGTATTTACCGCTACTTCGCCAACAAGGAGGAGCTCACCGTCGCGGCCCTGCAACGCCGTGATGTGCGCTGGATGCATTGGTACAGAAGCGAAGTCGACCAGGCCGAAACGCCGGCCGACCGGTTGCTCAACCTGTTTACCGTGCTCAAGGCCTGGTTCGCCTCCGAAGGCTTTCGTGGCTGTGCATTCATCAACACCAGCGGTGAAACCGGCGACCCGCAAGACCCGGTTCGCCTGGTCGCCAAAGACCACAAACAGAAGCTGCTCGACTACGTGCGCGAGCTCTGCACCGAACATGGCGCCGCAGACCCGGAGACGCTGGCCGAACAGCTGCTGATCCTGATCGACGGTGCCATTACCGTGGCGCTTGTCATGGGTGATCACAGTGCCGCCGATAATGCGCAATGCATGGCGCGAAAGTTATTGGACCTGTAACACTTTAACCAAGCCCGACAACTTGCTAGAACTTTACTTTGATAGGGAGACTATTAATGTCTAATGCCGAAGTTCGTCCGCCATTGCCGCCATTCACCCGTGAATCGGCCATCGAAAAAGTACGCCTGGCCGAAGACGGCTGGAACTCCCGCGATCCAGAACGCGTGTCGCTGGCCTACACCCTGGACACCAAATGGCGTAACCGCGCCGAGTTCGCCTACAACCGCGAAGAAGCCAAAGGTTTCCTGACGCGCAAATGGGCCAAGGAACTGGATTACCGCCTGATCAAAGAACTTTGGGCCTTTACCGGCAACCGCATCGCCGTGCGTTATGCCTACGAATGGCACGACGACTCGGGCAACTGGTTCCGCTCCTACGGCAACGAAAACTGGGAGTTCGACGAGAACGGTTTGATGGCCAATCGGTTTGCCTGCATCAATGACATGCCGATCAAGGAAAGCGACCGCAAGTTCCACTGGCCGCTGGGCCGTCGTCCTGACGACCATCCAAGTCTGTCCGACCTGGGTCTGTAAGCACAATTCCAATGTGGGAGCGAGCCTGCTCGCGATGGCGTCCTCAAATTCAACATCAATGTTGACTAATAGACCGCTATCGCGAGCAGGCTCGCTCCCACAGGGTTTTGTGGTGTTCAGGCGACCGCAGCTTGCGGCTTCACGCCTGCCTTGGCTTCAAGCTCCCTCACCAACGGCAACACCCGCTGACCGAAATACTCCACCTCCTCCTGAAAGTGCAGAAACCCCGCCAACACCAGGTCCACACCCACCGCTTTCAACGCGACGATCCGCTCGGCAATCTGCTGCGGCGTACCGATCAGGTTGGTCTTGAAGCCATCGTTGTACTGCACCAGATCCTCGAACGTCGACTTGGCCCAGTTCCCCTCGCCCTCAGGTGACGCCCTGCCCGCCTGCTTCGCCGCGTCGCCAAATGCGTTCACCGCCTCCGGGTCTGCCTGATCGATGATTTGCGCCAGCACGGCTCGCGCTTCTTCTTCGGTGTCTCGGGCAATGACAAACGCGTTCACGCCGACTTTCACCGAATGATTGTTTGCCGCCGCCTTGGCGCGGATGTCATCGACCTGGGCCTTGATGCCTTCCGGGGTGTTGCCGTTGGTGAAGTACCAGTCCGAAACCCGCGCCGCCATGTCCCGAGCCGCGCGGGAACTGCCACCCTGGAAGATTTCCGGCTGACCCAACGGTTTGGGTTTGAGGCTGTAGTTGTCGAAACGGTAGAAGTCACCGCGAAAGGTAAAGTTGTCCTGGCTCCAGATGCCCTTCAGCGAGCGGATGAATTCTTCGGAGCGGCGATAACGCTCGTCGTGTTCCAGCCAGTGTTCGCCAATCGCCTGGAATTCACCCTTGAACCAGCCACTGACAATGTTCACCGCCACCCGGCCGTTAGTCAGTTGGTCGATGGTCGCCAATTGTTTGGCCGCCAGCGCCGGTTGCCAGGGGCCGGGCAGGATGGCGGCGATCACTTTCAGTTGAGTGGTGGCGGCCAGCAGCGCATGGCTGAAGGCGACCGATTCGTGCTGGTACTCGGCGCCGTAACCGGCGGTGAAGCGAATCTGCGTCAGGGCGTATTCAAACCCCGCCTCTTCGGCCAGTTGCGCCAGTTTGCGGTTGTAGTCGATGCCCCAGTGGGTGCGTTGCTCGATCTTGCTGACCACCAGCCCGCCGCTGACGTTCGGCACCCAGTAGGCAAATTTGACGGCTTGCTGACTCATTGGCATGTCCTCGGGACTTTAGGGATGTCCTGGGGTGAGAGCAGCAACCGTGCCACCGCCAATCTTTGAGGTGAGCCGAGAACTGTGGCGAGGGAGCTTGCTCCCGCTGGGCTGCGCAGCGGCCCCAAGTTTTTGTGAGCACTGCGCACTCAAGCGGGAGCAAGCTCCCTCGCCACAAATGTGGGTGTGTCTGAGGCAATTTGCTGCTGCGCTGTTGGCAGGGCAACAGTTGCAGACGGAGCAAACCCACACCAGCCCGCAATAGCTGGCCTCTGGGTTTCGGCATGGACCCTGCAATCACCCCTGGCAGACGCAACACTTTCTACTGCCGATCCAAGGAGCCGTCCCATGACCGAACACCAGGTAATCAATCCGCTGTCCATTGGCACCGACTACGAAGCGCTGGCCGCAAAGTTCCGGCCGATTTTCCAACGCATCGCCGCCGGTGCCGTTGAGCGCGAACAGTCCCGCAGCCTTCCGTACGAACCGATTCAGTGGCTCAAGGACGCCGGGTTTGGCGCGGTGCGGGTGCCGATTGAATACGGCGGTGACGGCGCCTCCCTGCCACAACTGTTTGAGCTGCTGATCGAATTGGCCGAAGCCGATTCCAACGTACCTCAGGCCTTGCGCGGGCACTTCGCTTTTGCCGAGGATCGCTTGAACTCGCCACCTGGGCCGGCCCGGGATCTATGGTTTAAACGCTTCGTCGACGGTGACATCGCCGGCAATGCCTGGACCGAAATTGGCAGCGTCGCCATTGGCGATGTCATCACCAAAGTCTCGCCTCACGGCGATCAATGGAGGCTCAACGGCGAGAAGTTCTACAGCACCGGCAGCCTGTTTTCCGACTGGATCGACGTGTACGCGCAACGCAGCGACACCGGCGGCGACGTGATTGCCGCCGTCCGAACCCACCAGCCGGGCATCGTGCAGAGTGACGACTGGGACGGCTTCGGCCAGCGCACCACCGGCAGTGGCACCTCACGGTTTATCGATGCCGACGTGGAGGCCGAGAACATCATCGACTTCGCCACCCGCTTCAAATACCAGACCGCGTTTTATCAGTTGGTGCTGCTGGCGACTCTGGCCGGGATCGGTCGTGCGGCGTTGCGCGATGTGGCTCATCAGGTGCGTGAACGCAAACGCATCTACAGCCATGGCAATGCGCAGCACGTCAGCCAGGATTCGCAGGTGCAGCAAGTGGTCGGTGAAATCGCGGCATTGGTGTATGCGGCCGAAGCCAGCGCTTTGAGGGCTGCACAACCGGCGCAGCGGGCTTATCTGGCGCGATTCTCGGGTGATGAAGCCTTGGAACAGACGGCGAATGTCGCGGCGGAAATCGAATCGGCCAAGGCGCAGGTGGTGGTTTCTGAGCTGATCCAGCGAGCAACCACGCAACTGTTCAACGCACTGGGGGCTTCGGATACTCGCGTGGGTAAATCGCTGGACCGACACTGGCGCAATGCGCGGACGGTGTCGTCGCACAATCCGGTGATTTACAAGGCGCGGATTGTCGGGGATTGGGCGATCAACGGGACCGAACCGCCGTTTGTGTGGCAGATCGGGAACGGGCCACAGACCAAGTGATGTGTCGTCAGGGATGACGCCTTCGCGAGCAGGCTCGCTCCCACATTGATCTGTGCAACGCCGCAGATCCCCTGTGGGAGCGAGCCTGCTCGCGAAGAGGCCAGACAGGTCGCCGCAGTAGTTGGATATAGGTAAGATATCGGCCCTTCCCCGCAGCCCCGTTCTGCACCCCGCCGAATAAGCCGATTCCATGCCTTTCGAACTCAGCGTTGACCTCACCACCCTGGCCATTCTGGCCCTTGTCGCTTTCATTGCCGGTTTCATCGACGCCATTGCCGGCGGCGGTGGTTTGTTGACCACCCCGGCACTGCTGACCGCTGGCCTGCCGCCGCATCTGGTGCTGGGCACGAACAAACTCAGTTCGACATTCGGCTCGGCCACCGCCAGTTTCACTTTCTACCGACGCAAGCTGTTCCATCCCAGGCAGTGGATGCACGCCATTGTCGGCACGCTGGTGGGCGCATTGACCGGTGCCGTGGTCGCTCACTACCTGCCGGCGGAATGGCTGAACAAGATGCTCCCGGTGATCGTTTTCGCCTGCGGCGTCTATCTGTTGTTTGGCGGCACGCCGAAAGCGCCGCTGGACAGCGACGCACCGATCAAGAAAAAGTGGCAATCGACCCAAGGCTTCAGCCTTGGTTTCTACGACGGCGTGGCCGGCCCCGGCACGGGCGCGTTCTGGACCGTCAGCACCCTGCTGATGTACCCCGTTGATTTGGTGAAGGCCAGCGGCGTGGCGCGCAGCATGAACTTCGTCAGCAACATTGCGGCACTGTCGGTGTTCGTGTTTTCCGGGCAGGTGGACTGGATCATCGGCCTGAGCATGGGCCTGTCGGTGATGGTCGGGGCATTCTTCGGCGCTCGCACCGCCATCAGCGGCGGTGCGAAGTTCATTCGCCCGGTGTTCATCACCGTGGTGCTGGGCTTGACCGTGCGGTTAGCCTGGCAACACTGGTTCAGCGTGGCCTAAGCGCCGCGCCACATAGACGTCGATCAAGTAACGGGCAATCGAGCGTGACGCCGGCAACGGCGGCAGCTCATGAACGTTGAACCACTGGGCGTCTTCGATCTCGTCTTCCTGACACACGATTTCGCCACCGGCGTATTCGGCATGGAACCCCAGCATCATCGAATGCGGGAACGGCCAACACTGGCTGCCCATGTACTGGATGTTCTTGACCTCGATCTGCACTTCTTCGCGGACTTCGCGAATCAGGCAGTCTTCGGCCGACTCGCCCGGTTCGGCAAACCCCGCCAACGTGCTGTAAACCCCGGTGACAAAGCGTGGTGAACGCGCGAGCAGGACTTCATCGCCACGGGTCACCAGCACGATCATGCTCGGCGAAATGCGCGGGTAATAGCGCAAATCACACGGCTCGCAGTACATCGCCCGCTCACGCGGAACTTGCGTCGCCGCCTGACCACAGTTGCCACAAAAGCGATGCTCGCGGTACCAGGTGCCAATCTGCGCGGCATAACTGAGCACCTTGTAGACCGTATGGTCGCCTTCGAGCATGAACGCCCGCAGGCCTTTCCAGTTACAGCCCGGCACGTCACTGTGACTGCGCAGCTCCAGCAAATAGACCGGTTCGCCGTCCAGGTGACCGATGCCATGTTCAGCGAGGATCGACAGATCCTGGCGCTTGAGCCATTCGCGGGGGAACAGCGCGCCATTGTCATCGAACAGAAAGCCTTCTGGGCTGCGCGCCACGGCCCAGCCGCCGGGCTGACCGGTGTCCAGTACTGCAGTGGTCCAGCGTGAAGTCATTTTTAATCAATCCAGAAATTCGGGTTTCTGTTTGCTCATATGGGCGGCCATGGCCACGCGCAGATCGGTGGATTGCAACATGGCGGCGTTCCAGGTGGCGACGTATTCGAGGCCGTCGTCGATGCGATGGTCGCGCATGTAGCTGATCATCTCTTTGGTGCCGGTGATCGCAATCGGCGACTTGCCGGCGATCTCGCGGGCAATGCCCATGACACCGTCGAGCAGGCTGGCGGTGTCGCTGTAAACGCGATTGACCAGGCCCATGCCACGCGCTTCTTCGGCGCCGAACGTGCGACCAGTGTAAGCCAGTTCACGCAGCATGCCGTCACCGATGATCCGCGGCAAGCGTTGCAAAGTGCCAACGTCGGCCGCCATGCCGATGTCGATTTCCTTGATCGAGAATTGCGCGTCTTCGGCGGCGTAACGCATGTCGCATGCCGAAATCAAATCAATGGCGCCGCCCAGGCAATAACCCTGAACCGCCGCCAGTACCGGTTTGCGGCAATTGTCGACGGCATTGAAAGACGCTTGCAGGGCGAGGATCTTGCGGCGCAGCAGGCGCGCGTTGCGACCGACGTCCTTGCCCAATTCATTGGCCACGCCGGCCAGCATCATCAGGTCGATGCCAGAAGAAAAATGCTTGCCTGCGCCACTGAGCACCACCACTCGGACTTCGTCGGTGTCATCGACCCACTGGAAAATCTCGATGATCTCGCTCCAGAACGCGGCATTCATCGAATTGATCTTTTCCGGCCGATTGATCTGCACATGAGCGATTTTATCGGCCAGTTCGACGGTGAACGCGGTGTACTGAGACATGGCAGTGATCCTTTACCAGGCAAAAAATGAGGCCCGAACTATAACAAGGCATCAAGCCCATCTGTAAGGCAGCGGTTCGGCCAAAGATGGGACTTGCCAAGCGCACCATAACAGTGCGCAAGCACTGCCGCGCTTCGCACATTCATGTGACATCTCGAATATTTTTTGAGGCAAAACGGTAAAAAAAACATGCCCTTCGTCGGTGCGTTGCTCCCTCCAAGCGGTACGTCCGTACCTCTTTAAACCGATTGTCGAACAATTTTGCCATCTGGCCTCCCCCGCTCTAAGTTCTGGCCTAGACTCAGTTCCGCGGGGCGAAACCGGCCGGTCACAAAGCGGAAAGAAAGTCGAAACTTTTGCCGCTCGTGACGGGTCAGGTTAAAGGGAGGTGCGTTGCGACTGGTGCAATCCTTGCAACGATCTCTACAGCCATTCTGCTTCAACGTATTGGCAGCGCTTGCTCACCGATGCGTAGCGCGTTTGCGCCCGGCCACCGGAATTGGCCACGAAACACCGTTTGTGCCAGACCTAAGAATTAGATCAACAACACGGGAGATTCATATGATCAGTGCGGCTTTAGATATTCAGGGAGAACGTGCTCATCAGCAGGTCGGCGAAACGAGCGCCGTGAGCGCCGCCAGTCACCAATCGATCAGCGTCCCCGGCACCAAGACGCTGGTACCGGTGACCAGTCAGAATCCGAACAGAAAGAAAGTGCTGTTCGTCACCTCGGAGATCGCCGATCTGGTGAAAACCGGTGGTCTGGGCGACGTTTCCGCAGCACTGCCGCGAGCCATGGCTCACTTGCACGATGTTCGAGTGTTGATCCCCGGTTACCCGCAAGTGCTGCACAGCGAAAACCCGATTCACATTATTGGTGAGCTCGGTGGCCACGCCGCGTTGCCCCCCTGCAAGATCGGGCGCATGGACATGCCCGACGGTCTGGTCATTTACGTGTTGATCTGCCCCGAACTCTACGAGCGCGAGGGTTCGCCTTACGGTGCCAACAACGGCCGCGACTGGCCGGACAACCACATTCGTTTCGCCCGTCTGGGCCTGGCAGCCGCCGATATCGCCGCCAATCTTGCACAAATTCACTGGTGCCCGGACCTGGTGCACGCCCATGACTGGCCTGCCGGTCTGGCACCCGCTTACATGCACTGGCGTGGACAGCGCACCCCGACGCTGTTCACCATTCATAACCTCGCCTACCAGGGCGTGACCAGTCTTGGCTCGTGCCCGGAACTGGGTATTCCCTTGCATGCCTTGCAACAGGAAGGCATGGAGTTCTACGGCAAGATGTCGTTCCTCAAGGCCGGCATGGCCTATTCGAGCCACATCACCACCGTCAGCGCCACCTATGCCCAGGAAATCACCACCCCGGCCTTCGGCTGCGGTCTCGACGGTTTTCTTTCCGCCAAGACCCAGCAAGGTCAGCTCAGTGGTATTCCCAATGGCATCGATGAAAGCTGGGACGCCGCCACCGACCCGCACCTGTTCTGCCCCTTCAAAATTGGCGATTGGGAAGGCAAAGCGGTCAACGCCACCCACGTCCGTGAGCTGTTCGGCCTGGACGATTCTGAAGGTCCGCTGTTCGCCGTGGTTTCGCGACTGGTCTATCAGAAAGGCCTGGACCTGACCGAAGCCGTCTCCGAGTACATCGTCAAATCTGGCGGGCAGATCGCGATCATCGGTCGTGGCGAGCCGGAAGAAGAACAAGCCATGCGTGAACTGGCCCTGCGCTTTCCAGGCCAGATCGGCGTGCGCATCGGTTTCAACGAAACCGATGCCCGTCGCATGTTCGCCGGCAGTGATTTCCTGCTGATGCCTTCGCGTTACGAGCCTTGCGGGCTGAGCCAGATGTACGCCCAGCGCTTCGGTTCGTTGCCGGTGGCACGCAACACCGGGGGTTTGGCCGACACCATTGAAAACGGCGTGACCGGTTTCCTGTTCGACGAATCCACGGCCGAAAGTTACGAGGAAGCCCTGAGCCGGGCCTTCAAGGTTTTTGCCTTCCCCGACCTGCTCAATGCCATGCGCTGCCGGGCCATGGCCGCGCCTTTCAACTGGTGCAAGGCGGTCGAACCGTATGCCGAACTCTACGAAAAACTGGTGACCAAGGCGCTGGGTAAATCGGGCAAACATTAAGAGGTTTTCAAAGATGCCGTTACGGACCCTTGAGACCTGGCCCCACGGCGCAATCATGCTGGACGCAGAGCACACGCGTTTTGCCTTGTGGGCGCCAGATGCGTTTTACGTCAGTGTCGAACTGGAAGATGGACAATCCTTGCCACTCCTGCCCCAGGCAGATGGCTGGTTCGTGATCAACACCCGTTGCCCAGCCGGCACGCGTTACCGCTATAACATCGACGGCGAGCTGGAGGTGCCCGACCCGGCCTCCCGCGCGCAGGCCGGTGATATCGACCGCCACAGCGTGGTGGTCGATCCACTTGCCTATCAATGGCAACACAGCGCCTGGCTCGGGCGGCCGTGGAATGAGGCGGTGATCTACGAATTGCACGTCGGTGCGCTCGGCGGCTTCAGCGAAGTCGAGCAGCACCTTGCGCACCTCGTCGAACTGGGCATCAGCGCGATCGAACTGATGCCCCTGGCGCAGTTCCCCGGTGATCGCAATTGGGGCTACGACGGGGTTCTGCCCTACGCGCCCCAAGCGTCCTACGGTACTCCCGAACAACTCAAACACCTGATCGACACCGCCCACGGTCATGGCCTGGCGGTGATTCTCGACGTGGTCTACAACCACTTCGGTCCGGACGGCAATTACCTGCATCGCTACGCCAAGGGCTTCTTCCGCGAAGACAAGCACACCCCATGGGGTGCGGCCATCGACTTCCGGCGCCGCGAGGTGCGGGACTTCTTCATCGACAATGCGCTGATGTGGTTGCTGGAGTACCGCTTCGATGGTTTACGCCTGGACGCGGTGCACGCTATCGAAGACCCTGACTTTCTTCAGGAACTGGCGCAAAAGGTTCGCCAGCAAACCGATCCGGCCAGGCATGTGTGGCTGACCGTTGAAAACGAACACAACCAGGCCAGCCTGCTCGAAGAAGGCTTCGACGCGCAGTGGAACGACGACGGCCACAATGCCTTGCACGTGCTGTTGACCGGCGAAACCGACGCCTATTACGCCGACTATGCGAAAAACCCCACCGAACAACTGGCTCGCTGCCTGAGCCAGGGCTTTGTGTTTCAAGGCCACGTGACCCGTCACGGTACAACCCGCGGTGAGCCCAGCGGTCATTTACCGCCCAGTGCTTTCGTGCTGTTTCTGCAAAACCACGACCAGATCGGCAACCGCGCCTTAGGCGAACGATTGCATCAACTGGCCAACCCCGACGCGCTAAAGGCAGCCACGGCATTACTGCTGTTGTCGCCGATGATCCCGCTGATGTTCATGGGCGACGAGTTCGCCGCCAAGCAACCGTTCCTGTTCTTCACCAGCCATCACGGTGAACTCGCGGAGTTGGTCCGCGAGGGACGACGTAACGAGTTTGCCGCGTTCAGCGCGTTTGCTGATCCGCACATACGCGAGCAGATTCCCGACCCGAACGCGCGCCAGACCTTTGAGGCTTCACGCCCCGAGCTGACATCAACCCGACAATCGGCCATGCACGACCTGTATCGCCAACTGTTGCAGATCCGTCATCAGCAGATCATTCCCCGCCTGCCCGGTGCTCAAGCACTGGGCGCCGACGTGCTGGCCGCAGGCGCGGTAACCGCTCGCTGGCGACTGGGCGATGGCAGCCAGCTGCGCATTGACCTGAACCTCAGCGACACGCCTGTGGTCCACTCCCCACAGGCCGACGCTTCGTTGTTGTTCGAATACCCGCCACAGTCAGCCGGTCTGTTGGATCAGGGCACGCTTGCCCCGTATTGCGCGCTAGTCACCCTCACGGCCGCAGCCCCTTTGCTACCCCCGGATGGAGAGCGCCAATGAGCGATGCGCAACTGGAAATACTGGCCAGCCGAGCTGGCCTGGCAGTCGACTGGATCGACGCAAACGGCCGCCCACAGAAAGTCGCTCCATCAGTGTTACGCAATGTCCTCACCGGACTCGGCCACCCGGCCGGCAGCGCTCAGGAAATCGACGCCAGCCTGCAAGAACTGCAGCAGGTGCAACAGACCCGACACCTGCCGCCGCTGCTGACCGCAGACTTCGGGGTCGGCCTCAGCCTGGCACATTACTTTGAGCCCGAAACACCGTGCGAGATCCACCTTGAAGATGGCTCGCGACTCAACCTGAAACTGGATGCCGAGGCAATGCTGCCCGGCCTGATCCCGGTCGGTTATCAGCACGTCAGCATTGACGGACAGCAATTTACGTTAGCCGTTGCACCGACTCGCTGCTACAGCGTGGGCGATGCCGTCGACAGTCCGATCCCGCGCGCCTGGGGCCTGAGCGTGCAGCTGTACTCACTGCGTCGTCCGGGCGATGGCGGTTTTGGCGATACCCAGGCACTCGAAGACCTGGCCCGGGTGGCCGGCGAACGCGGTGCCGAAGCATTGGCGATCAGTCCGCTGCATGCGATGTTCGGCAGCGACACCCAGCGCTACAGCCCGTATTCGCCTTCC
This sequence comes from Pseudomonas sp. LB3P25, assembly GCF_054897985.1. Taxonomy (NCBI): domain Bacteria; kingdom Pseudomonadati; phylum Pseudomonadota; class Gammaproteobacteria; order Pseudomonadales; family Pseudomonadaceae; genus Pseudomonas; species Pseudomonas sp. LB3P25. The sequence continues at coordinate 3,889,298 of NZ_CM142711.1, forward strand.
AGCCGTTTGTTTCTCAACAGCCTGTACGCCGCACCGGGCGCCATCCTGGGTGATCGAGCGTTGCGTACCGCGATTGATGCAACCGGCCTGGCGGCAGAACTCAAGCACCTTGAAACCTTGCCATTGATTGATTGGCCGGTGGCGGCCGAAGCCAAACATCGTCTGTTGCAGGCGTTGTACGAAGGCTTTGTGCAGGGTGAACACCCGCTGCATGCCGACTTCAGCAGCTTCCGCCACGCTGCTGGCGAAGCCCTGGAAAACCACTGCCGCTTTGAAGCCATTCAAGAAGCCCGCGCCGCCAAGGGTGAAAGTCTCGACTGGCGGCAGTGGCCCGAGCAATGGCAAAACCCGCGCAGCGCGGCCTTGGCCGAATTCGCCGAAGAGAACGCCGGGCGCATCGGCTTCTTTGCTTTCTGCCAATGGCTGATCACGCGGTGCCTGGAACGCGCACAAACCGCCGCCCGCAGCGCTGGCATGAGCATTGGGCTGATCGCCGATCTGGCGGTGGGCGCCGATGGCGGTGGCAGTCAGGCCTGGAGTCGTCAGGACGAATTGCTCGCCTCGCTGACCGTGGGTGCCCCACCGGACATTCTCAACCGCACCGGTCAGGGCTGGGGGATTTCCGCGTTCTCGCCCGAAGGTCTGGTGCGCAATGGCTTTCGTGCCTTCATCGAAATGCTCCGCGCCAATTTTGCCCATGCCGGTGGCCTGCGCATCGATCACGTCATGGGCCTGCAACGGCTATGGGTGATCCCCAATGGCGCGTCACCCGCCGACGGCGCCTACCTCTATTACCCGGTGGACGACCTGCTGCGTTTGCTGACCCTCGAGTCCCATCGGCATCAAGCCATCGTCCTCGGTGAAGACCTCGGCACCGTGGCCGATGGTTTGCGAGAAAAGCTCATTGCCCGTTCGATCCTCGGCATGCGCGTGCTGCTGTTCGAACAGGACAACGCACACTTCAAATCGATTCTCGACTGGCCGGACAACGCCCTCGCGACCACGAGTACCCATGACCTGCCGACGCTCAATGGCTGGTGGCATGGCCACGATATCGACTGGAACGCCCGACTGGGTCTGGTCGAGGCCGCGGGTGAAATCGAATGGCGCCACCACCGCGAACGCGAGCGCGAAGGCCTGCGTCGAGTGTTGAGCGAGGACCCGCAGAACTTTCGCGAAGAATCCCATGAAACCGATCAGGTGCTCGACGCCGCGATACGTTTCCTCGGTCATACCCGTGCGCCGCTGGTGTTGCTGCCGCTGGAAGATGCCCTGGGCATCGAGCAGCAGGCCAACTTGCCTGGTACCACCGACACGCACCCCAACTGGTCCCGACGCTTGCCCGGCGACAGTGAGGCCTTGCTCGATGACCCGGACGCCGCCCGGCGCCTGGAACTGCTCGCCTGTGCGCGGCTTCAGGCGGCCGAGCGTGACCAATGAAGCAAACGCTTATCCAACCGCTGCGGGCAACCCTGCGGCTGCAGTTCCATAAAGACTTCACGCTGGACGATGCGGTGCCGCTGGTGCCGTACTTCGCCAGCCTCGGCATCAGCCATGTCTATGCGTCACCGCTACTGAGTGCCCGCGCCGGCTCCCTGCATGGCTACGACGTCGTGGACCCGACCACGGTCAACCCGGAGCTGGGCGGCGAAGCGGCGCTGCGGCGTTTGGTCAGCGCATTGCGCGAGCAGCACATGGGGCTGATCCTCGACATCGTCTCCAACCACATGGCCGTCGGCGGTGGCGATAATCCCTGGTGGCAGGATTTGCTGGAATGGGGACGCCTGAGCCCCTACGGCGAGTTCTTCGATATCCAGTGGCATTCGCCCGACCCGTTGATGGAAGGCCAGTTGCTGCTGCCCTTCCTCGGCAGCGACTACGGCATTGCCTTGCAGGACGGCACCCTGCCCCTGCGCTTCGATGCGCAAAAGGGCGCGTTTTATGTCGAGCACTATGAGCATCACTTCCCGATCTGCCCGACGAACTACGGCGAATTGCTCAGAACCGATGACCCACTGACCGCCGAATCGCTCAAGTCGCTGGCAGACCGTTTCAGCACCTTGAGCTACCAGACCGACGCCCATAGTCTGGCGATGCCGCTGAAAACAGAGTTGCGTGAACTGGCCAGCAATCCGGCGATTCTCCAGGCCCTCCAGCAAAACCTCAGTGCTTACGACTCACTCACCCCCGACGGTTTCCAACGCCTGCACCTGTTGCTTGAACGCCAAAGCTATCGCCTGGCCAGTTGGCGCACGGCGGCAGATGACATCAACTGGCGGCGTTTTTTCGATATCAACGAACTGGGCGGCCTGCGCGTCGAACGCCCCGCCGTGTTCGAAGCCACCCACGCGAAAATCTTCGAGCTGGTGGCCGAAGGCCTGGTCGATGGTCTGCGCATCGACCACATCGACGGCCTCGCCGACCCTCGGGGCTACTGCCGCAAATTGCGGCGACGGGTCGACAGCCTGTCGCCGGATCGGCACCTGCCGATCTACGTCGAGAAGATTCTCGGCGAAGGTGAAACCCTGCACCGTGACTGGTCGGTGGATGGCACCACGGGGTACGAGTTCATGAATCAGTTGTCGTTGCTGCAACACGCGCCCGAAGGCGCCGACACCTTGGGCGAACTGTGGAATCGCTACAGCGAACGGCCCGCCGATTTCCGGCAGGAAGCGCAGCTGGCGCGTCAGCAGATCCTCAACGGCTCCCTCGCCGGAGACTTCGAAAGCGTCGCTCAGGCCCTGTTGCAAGTGGCCCGGGATGACCTGATGACCCGCGACCTGACCCTCGGTGCGATTCGTCGGGCGTTGCAGGAACTGATCGTGCATTTCCCGGTGTACCGCACCTACATCAGCCCCCGTGGGCGTTCGGCTGAAGACGATGTGTTTTTCCAGCAGGCCATGGGCGGTGCCAGGCTTACCCTCGGCGAGGCCGACTGGCCGGTGCTCGATTGCCTGGCCAACTGGCTGGGGGGTGAATCATGGCGCAAACACCCATTGGGCCGGCCGCGCAAGATGCTCAAGCATGCCTGTGTGCGTTTTCAGCAACTGACGTCGCCGGCGGCGGCGAAGGCTGTGGAAGACACTGCGTTCTATCGCTCAGCGACGTTGCTGTCGCGCAATGATGTGGGGTTCAGCACCGAGCAGTTCAGCGCGCCGGTGGCCGATTTCCATGCGGCTTGCCTCAACCGTCTCGAAGCGTTCCCCGATAATTTGCTGGCCACCGCGACCCACGACCACAAACGCGGCGAAGACACCCGCGCGCGCCTGGCGGTGCTGAGCGAGCGCAGTGCCTGGTACGCCGAGCAAGTCCCGCTCTGGAGGACCCTCGCCCGCCCGCTGCGCGACGACGACCAGATGCCGACTGCGGGCGATGAGTTGATCCTCTATCAAGCGATCCTCGGCAGCTGGCCACTCGATGTGCGCAGTGATGATCAAACAGCCTTGGAGCACTACACTCAACGTCTGTGGCAGTGGCAGCAGAAAGCCTTGCGCGAAGCCAAGTTGCAAAGCAGCTGGAGCGCGCCGAACGAGGCTTACGAACAAGCGGTTCAGCAATTCCTGCAACGACTATTGCTCAGCCCCGAAGGTGAACTGTTACGCGCGGCCCTCGGCAAAGCAGCCAAGAGCATCGCCGTCCCCGGCGCACTCAATGGATTGGCGCAAACCTTGCTGCGCATGACCGTGCCGGGGGTACCGGACCTTTATCAGGGCAACGAGTACTGGGACTTCTCGCTGGTCGATCCTGATAACCGCCGGCCGGTGGATTACGCCAGCCGTCAGCAGTCGATGCAGACGCCATTGGCACTGCCCGAGCTATTGGCTAACTGGCAGGACGGGCGCATTAAACAAGCGCTGATCGCTCAGGTGTTGAATCTGCGACTCGAGCACACCGAGCTGTTTCGGCGAGGGACGTATCAAGCCCTTGAAGTCGTCGGCAGCCAGGCTCACCGGGTGCTTGCATTTGCTCGCTCGCTGGAAGGAAAACACGCCATCGTGATCGTACCGATACGCTGCGCCGAACTGCTGAAAAACAGTGCCGAACCCCGGATTGACGCGCCGCTGTGGGGCGATACACGAGTCAAATTACCGTTCACTGTCCCTGATGATAATGTGAAGGGACTTTTTTCAAGCACCGCAGTCACACCCCAAAGGGAACTGAACATCAGCACCGCGCTGGGGGATTTCCCGATCAATCTTTTTATCCAAACTACCCATACTTGAGTTCAGTTCAGGAGCATTGCGATGAGTATCAACGATAAACGCATCCGCGAATTTGCCTATCAGATCTGGGAATCGGAAGGAAAACCCGAGGGCCAGGACGCTCGCCATTGGGAGATGGCCCGCAAACTGGCTGAAGCCGAAGCCCTGGCACCGAGCAAATCGCCAAAAGCCGCCGGCACCAAGGCCCCAGCCAGCAAATCCACCAATGGCAAGGCGGCGGCGCCAAAAACCAAAGCCAAGCCCGCCGCTGCCTCCAAGATGATCCCGCCGGGCGAAAAAGCCACCGAGAAAAAGCCTCGAGCAGCGCGTAAACCGCCCGCTGTCTGACGCCTTTCATCTGTGTCCTGATTGAATTCGTGGCGAGCCTTCTCGCCACCGAGGGCTCGCTCGCCCTGAATTATTGATTTTGTGCAACAAAGAACGACGCGACACCCGTACCCCTTTTTGCAGGAGCACCAATGACCAGTCCAAAAAAAGCCGCGCCAGAACCTCTCGTCGAGGCCTCGCGAATCCGTGAAGGCTTGCCCTTCCCGCTGGGCGCGAACTGGGATGGCCTGGGGGTTAACTTCGCCTTGTTTTCCGCCAATGCCACCAAGGTCGAGTTGTGTATCTTCGATGATGCCGGTGAGGTCGAACTGGAACGCATCGAACTGCCGGAATACACCGACGAGATCTACCACGGCTACCTGCCCGACGCGCATCCGGGGATGATCTATGGCTACCGTGTCTACGGCCCGTACGACCCGGCGAACGGTCATCGCTTCAACCCCAACAAACTGCTGATCGACCCCTACGCCAAACAATTGGTCGGCCAGTTGAAATGGTCCGAAGCGTTGTTCGGCTACACCATCGGCCATCCCGACGCCGACCTCAGTTTCGATAAACGTGACAGCGCCCCGTTTGTACCCAAGTGCAAGGTGATCGACCCGGCTCACACCTGGGGTCACGACCATCGGGTCAGCGTGCCGTGGGACAAGACCATCATTTATGAGACTCACGTGCGCGGTTTCAGCATGCGTCACCCCTCCGTCCCCGAGAATGTGCGCGGCACCTTCGCCGGGTTGATGGTCGATGACGTGCTGGAACACATCCGCAAGCTCGGCGTGTCGACGGTGGAATTGCTGCCGATTCATGCGTTCGTCAACGACCAACATCTGTTGCACAAAGGCATGACCAATTACTGGGGCTACAACAGCATCGCGTTCTTCGCCCCCGACCCGCGCTACCTGGCCAGCGGCAAGATCGCCGAGTTCAAGGAGATGGTCGCGCACCTGCACGAAGCCAATCTTGAAGTGATTCTCGACGTGGTCTACAACCACACCGCCGAGGGCAACGAACAAGGCCCGACCCTGTCCATGCGCGGCATCGACAACGCCTCCTACTACCGCTTGATGCCCGACGACAAGCGCTTCTACATCAACGATTCCGGCACCGGCAACACCCTGGACCTGAGTCACCCGTGCGTGCTGCAAATGGTCACCGACTCCCTGCGCTACTGGGCTTCGGAAATGCACGTGGACGGATTCCGCTTCGACCTGGCGACCATTCTCGGGCGCTACCACGATGGCTTCGACGAACGTCACAGCTTCCTTGTGGCCTGCCGTCAAGACCCGGTGCTGCGCCAGGTGAAGATGATTGCAGAAGCCTGGGATTGCGGCCCCGGTGGTTATCAGGTCGGTAACTTTCCACCGGGTTGGGTTGAGTGGAATGACAAATTCCGCGACACCGTGCGTGCGTTCTGGAAAGGCGACGACGGCCAACTGGCGGACTTCGCCAGTCGCATGACCGCCTCCGGCGAGATGTTCAATCAGCGTGGTCGGCGGCCGTATGCCTCGGTGAACTTCGTCACCGCCCACGACGGTTTCACCCTGAACGACCTGGTGTCGTACAACGACAAACACAACGAAGCCAACGACGAGAACAATCAGGACGGCAGCAACAACAACCTGTCCTGGAACCACGGCGTCGAAGGCCCGACCGACGATCCCGAGATCAATGAGCTGCGTCAGCGGCAGATGCGCAATTTCTTTGCCACGCTGCTGCTGTCCCAAGGCACGCCCATGCTGGTGGCCGGCGACGAATTCGCCCGAACCCAGGAAGGCAACAACAACGCCTATTGCCAGGACAGCGAGATCGGTTGGGTCAATTGGGACCTGAGCGAAGACGGCAAGGCCCTGCTCAAGTTCGTTAAACGCCTGATCAAGTTGCGCCTGGCCTACCCGATCCTGCGTCGCGGCCGGTTCCTGGTGGGCAATTACAACGAGGACATCGGCGTCAAAGACGTCACCTGGCTCGCGCCAGATGGCAGCGAAATGTCCATCGAACAATGGGAGGAAAGCCATGGCCGCTGCCTCGGCATGCTGATGGATGGCCGCGCCCAGGAAACCGGTATCCGCCGCAAAGGTGCCGACGCCACCCTGCTGTTGGTGGTCAACGCGCATCACGACATCGTCAATTTCCTGCTTCCGGAAGTGCCCGACGGCGGTTTCTGGACGTGCATGATCGACACCAATCAACCGTCGATTAGGGGTCAGGAACGTTTCGAGTTCGATCACGAATATTCGGTCACTGGCCGTTCGCTGCTGTTGTTCGAATTGCAGCGTGAGGAAGAGGAGTGAAATGGATCTTCAGGGATTCCAGGCACTATTCGCCCCGCAGCGCTCCAGTTGCCGGGACAGGGTGCAGCGCGGATAAAAAAACGTACCGAATGGAACATCGAGGCGACGAATAGCGTCACATAAGCAATACTCTGCTCGCGGCAATCCAGGGTTTGGAGCGCCGCACATTGCTATCAACGAGAACAAGGACGTAGCCCCATGAAAACGGTCTCCATCAGCGAAAGCAGCTTACCTGTACAAATCTGGAACAGCGCCCCGCAACTGGACAACATTCCTGTCATCAACACTCAGACCCTGGTTCCTGCCGGCGCACGCGCCGTGTTGATTGCCCCACATCCCGGCGATGAAGTCGTGACCTGTGGCGGCCTGCTGCAGTTGCTCAGCGCCCAGGGGCATCCCCTGCAATTGATCTCGATTACCGACGGCAGCGCCAGCCATCCGGGCTCGCAACAATGGTCGGAGAAACGCTTGAGCGTGTTCCGCCCCCAGGAAAGCCTCGAAGCCTTGCGCCGGCTCGGGTTGCCGATGCACAGCCTGAAGTGGATTCGTGGCGGCTTCACCGACAACGCCCTGGCCGAGCGGGAGTTTCAGATGATTCAATTCATTGCCCGTTATTTACGCCCAGGGGATGTGGTGTTCAGCACCTGGCGCGAGGATGGCAATGTCGACCATGACGCCGTTGGCCGGGCCAGCGCCAAGGCCGCGGCCATGGTTGGCGCGGCGTTCAACGAAGTACCGGTCTGGGCCTGGCACTGGCCCACGCGTGATCGAGGGCTCATCCCGTGGCATCGCGCGCGCAAGGTGCGCCTGGACACTTGGACCGTAGCGCGCAAAAGCCACGCCACCCACGCCTATGCCAGCCAGCTCGACGGCGAACCGGCCATCGGCCTCGCCCCGCTGCTGCCCCCGGTGCTTCTGGAGCGGATGCGGTTACCCTATGAAATCATCTTTGTCTGACGCAGCGTTGTAGCAGCTGTCGAGCCTGCGAGGCTGTGGTGAGGGGATTTATCCCCGTTCGGCGGCGAAGCCGTCGTAATCCATTGGACGCGGTGTGACTGGAAAAAACAGGGGCCGCTTCGCAGCCGAACGGGGATAAATCCCCTCACCACGGCCTCGCAGGCTCGGCAGCTGCTACAGTTTTCGGTGAGCGGTTATTACGACGAGTCGTTCTGAACTGCCCGCTCCTGTATCAGTCGCATACATAAGCAGCCCTGATTCAGAGGAGTGAACGTGACCAGTGATTCCAAGTGGCAGGCCGTCAAATCATCTCCATTGAACACGTCCCCGGCGATTCATCGACTGAGAGTGCTGACGGTCAACACTCATAAGGGTTTTACCGCACTCAACCGACGTTTCATTCTCCCGGAATTGCGTGAAGCGGTACGCAGTACGTCGGCGGACCTGGTGTTCCTGCAGGAAGTTGTCGGTGAACACGACCGTCATTCCACTCGCTACAACGATTGGCCGCAGACCTCACAATACGAGTTCCTGGCCGACAGCATGTGGAACGACTTCGCCTACGGCCGCAACGCGGTCTACCCCAACGGTCATCACGGCAACGCCCTGTTATCGAAATACCCGATCCGCGAACACCGCAACCTCGACGTCTCGATCACCGGCCCCGAACGCCGCGGTCTGCTACATTGCGTGCTGGACGTACCGGGCCACGCCGAAGTCCATGCGATCTGCGTTCACTTGAGTCTGCTGGAAAGTCATCGCCAGCTGCAGCTCCAACTACTCTGCCAACTGCTCGAATCGTTACCTGACGATGCGCCGGTGATTATCGCCGGCGACTTCAACGACTGGCAGCTGCTAGGCAACACCGCCCTCGCCCGACGCGATTACCTGCATGAAGCCTTTGAACGCCACCACGGTCGCCCGGCGAAAACCTATCCGGCGCGCTTTCCGCTGCTGCGTCTGGATCGAATTTATCTGCGCAATGCCAGCAGTCATGAGCCGCGAATACTGGGGCACAAGCCCTGGACGCATTTGTCGGATCATTTGCCGCTGGCGGTGGAAGTGCATCTGTAGCGGTTCTACCGCGAGCCGCAACGGATGATCGGTTTCAGCCTCATTATTGACAGTAATAAACAGCGAGAATCAGTCAGCAATCAGCTCGCCCGGAGCTGTTTGAAGACCGACTGTCGGCTGACAAACGCCTCTGATTCGCGGGTTTCGCGATGATTTTTCGTACAAACAAGAACTTAGATAAACGCTGAAAAACAAATAGTTGCAGCGGCTAAATTAGCCATACCACTCATCGTTCATTTTCTTGACGCAGGGGCATCGGTCTTCTTAGCTACACGTTACTACCCCCGGAATTACCACCCGGGGCAACCCCCCCAGACACCCGCAAAATCGGGCCGCCAGAGGCTTGCCCCACGACATTCGGTCGCCCCTCATTCGGGGTAGGAGAGACGCCAGAGCGAGATACGGCATGCGATTGCAAGGTATACCTCCATGAAAACTTCATTCACCCAACATGAGATCAAAGTTACTTTTTGTACTGTCTCGAGCTCACTTCTGCTGTGCTCATCCATGGAAGTACAGGCAGGGCCGGCCGAGGAGGAAACCACGCCTTGGTACCGTCAGGATGTTCCGGTCATGACCTTGTCCGCCCTCACTATCACCGCCCCCTACCCCGGCCGCTTGACCACCGCCTCCGATACACGAAGTTCACGCCTGACCATCGAAGACGCCGCACCTTCCGCCTGGGATCAGGTGTATGGGCAGGCTTCGCGGCAGGCGCAATCCGATTTTCTGGCTCAGGGTTTTTCTAACCCCGACAGTAGCGAATTCAAAGGCCCGGCGATCCTGACTCTGCAAAGCGATAGCGGTCATACCCAGCGGGTTGGACTGGTCGGCGGCCTGACTCAGTTACAGGGCAACAGCAACGGGCTGCTGACCAGTCGCGCCCTCGCTGACCCCAGCAACGACACCCTCAACCTCGAAGGCCAGAGCCTCGGCGCCTACTGGAGCCTGACCGGGCCCCAAGGCTGGCACGTGGACTTGACGGCCAGTGGCGGCCGGGTCAATGGCTATAGCCGCAATGACCAGGGCGCCCGACAAGCGACCGAGGGCAGCGCGGTAACGCTGTCGGTAGAAGGTGGTTTCCCCATTGGCCTTAGCGATCACTGGGTAGTCGAACCCCAGGCGCAATTAATCAATCAACGCATTACCCTGGACACCCCGTATGCCGGGTCAGGCAATGCCTCGTCCAGCGATCTGACGTCCTGGAGCGGCCGGGTCGGTGCACGGTTGAAAGGTAGTTACGACATCAACGGCCTGGGGGTCGAACCCTATGTGCGAACCAACGTGTGGCACACGGTGTACACCAGCGATACCGTGAACCTCGATCAGGTCGAGAAGATCAGCAGCAGCCGCTACTCATCGACCGTCGAAGTGGGTTTGGGCTTGGTGGCCAGAGTGACACCTGCCGTGAGTCTCTACGTCAGCGCCGACTACAGCAGTAGTGTGGATGACAATGATTTGAACGGGTTGATTGGCAGTTTGGGTGTGCGGATGCGGTGGTGAGCATCTGACTGATCATTCCCACGCTGTGGTCTCCACACACAAAAAACCCCATGATCGCTCATGGGGTTTTGTGTTTTCAGCGTCGGGTTTTATGCCGGAGCCGAGGTGCGGATCAAGTGATCGAATGCGCTCAGGGAAGCTTTGGCGCCCTCGCCCACCGCAATCACGATCTGCTTGTATGGCACGGTGGTTACGTCACCGGCAGCGAACACACCTGGCATCGATGTCTCACCGCGGGCATCGACGATGATCTCACCGCGAGGCGACAGCTCGATGGTGCCTTTTAGCCAGTCGGTGTTGGGCAGCAAACCGATCTGCACGAAGATCCCTTCCAGCTCGACGGTAAGCAACTCGTCCGACTGACGATCCTTGTAGCGCAGGCCGTTGACCTTCTGGCCGTCCCCCAGCACTTCAGTGGTTTGCGCACTAGTGATCACGGTGACGTTCGGCAGGCTGTGCAACTTGCGCTGCAAGACCGCATCGGCGCGCAACTGCACGTCGAACTCAAGCAGTGTCACATGGGACACGATACCCGCCAGGTCGATGGCCGCTTCGACGCCGGAGTTACCGCCGCCAATCACCGCCACGCGCTTGCCTTTGAACAGCGGGCCGTCACAGTGCGGGCAATACGCCACGCCTTTGTTGCGGTATTGCTGCTCGCCCGGGACGTTCATTTCACGCCACCGCGCACCGGTCGCCAGGATCACGGTTTTGGCTTTCAGGGTCGCGCCGCTGGCGAAGCGGACTTCGTGCAACTCGCCGTTCTTGCCCGGCACCAACTTGTCGGCGCGTTGCAGGTTCATGATGTCGACGTCGTACTGCTTGACGTGCTCTTCAAGCGCCACGGCCAGTTTCGGCCCTTCGGTTTCCTGCACGGAGATGAAGTTCTCGATGGCCATGGTGTCCAGCACCTGCCCACCAAAACGCTCAGCGGCCACGCCGGTGCGAATGCCTTTACGCGCGGCGTAGATCGCGGCCGAAGCACCGGCCGGGCCACCGCCGACGACCAGCACGTCAAAAGCCTCTTTGGCGCTGACCTTCTCGGCCTGACGCTCAATGCCGCTGGTGTCGATCTTGGCGAGGATTTCTTCCAGACCCATGCGACCCTGGCCGAAGTTCACACCGTTCAGGTAAACGCTTGGCACGGCCATGATCTGACGGTCATCGACTTCGGCCTGGAACAGCGCGCCATCGATAGCGACGTGGCGGATGTTCGGGTTCAGCACGGCCATCAGGTTCAACGCCTGGACGACGTCCGGGCAGTTCTGACAGGACAGCGAGAAGTAAGTCTCGAAGTTGAACTCGCCTTTAAGCGAGCGGATCTGTTCGATCACTTCAACACTGGCTTTCGAAGGGTGACCGCCGACTTGCAGCAAGGCCAGCACCAACGAAGTGAATTCGTGGCCCATCGGTATGCCGGCAAAACGCAGGCTGATATCGGCACCCGGGCGGTTGATCGAGAACGATGGTTTACGTGCATCGTCACCGTTGTCGAGCAACGTAATCTGGTTGGAAAGACTGGCAACGTCTTTGAGTAATGCGAGCATTTCCTGGGATTTCGCACCGTCGTCGAGGGAGGCAATGATCTCGATCGGCTGGGTGACCCGTTCCAGGTATGACTTCAACTGGGTTTTAAGATTGGCGTCCAACATACGGGCGATTTCCATGCTGTTTGGTGAAGAGACGAAAACATAAAAAAACGCCCGAGCGAATCTCGCCCGGGCGTTTTTGAGGGCGGTGCAGCTAACTTAGGAGGTGCGGAGTTCCGCCCTGATGAAGCGTGTCACAGACTTAGATCTTGCCGACCAGGTCCAGGGACGGAGCCAGTGTGGCCTCGCCTTCTTTCCACTTGGCCGGGCAAACCTGGCCTGGGTGAGCAGCGACGTACTGAGCAGCCTTGATTTTGCGCAGCAGCTCGGAAGCGTCACGGCCAACGCCGCCATCGTTCAGTTCAACGATTTTGATCTGGCCTTCAGGGTTGATCACGAAGGTGCCACGGTCAGCCAGACCGGCTTCTTCGATCAGCACGTCGAAGTTGCGAGAGATGGCATGAGTCGGGTCGCCGATCATGGTGTACTGGATTTTGCCGATGGCTGGCGAAGTGTTGTGCCAGGCAGCGTGGGCAAAGTGGGTATCGGTGGAAACGCTGTAGATCTCGACGCCCAGCTTCTGGAACGTGTCGTAGTTGTCAGCCAGGTCTTCCAGTTCGGTCGGGCAAACGAAGGTGAAGTCGGCAGGGTAGAAGAACACTACAGACCACTTGCCTTTCAGGTCAGCGTCCGACACTTTTACGAAGTCGCCATTTTTAAAGGCGTCAGCTTTGAACGGTTTAACTTGGCTGTTGATGATAGGCATCGATGACTCTCCGTCAGGGTTGAAAAGTTTGGTTGAGAAGTTGATGGAGTGAATCCTACCCACTCGATTGCCGGATGGCTCATTGGCAAAGCTCATGCTGCTCATTGGTTTTCGCTATTAGCCGAACGTATTAATAGAAGAAAACTTACTTAGCAGCGCCAATGGTTTTTTCCGCGAGCGGTGTCATTCCGAGAAACGGGCTGGCTTCAACATAGCGCATGGCGGACTTCATATCCTTCCAGCCCACGTAACTCATCAACGACTTCAAGTCCCAACCGCTCTGATGCGCCCAGGTGGCAAAGCCGCGCCGCAAGGAGTGACTGGTGTAGTGCTCGGCCGGGATGCCGGCACGTTTCAGCGCCTGGCGCAGTAACGGGATCACGCTGTTGGCGTGCAGCCCCTCCTCGCTCAGGTGGCCCCAACGGTCGATGCCTCGAAATACCGGTCCACGGACCAGCGCGGCTTCGGTGATCCAGTCGATGTAGGCCTGCACCGGGCACAGGCGCTGCAACGCGGGCGTCTGGTAAGTCTTGCCGAGGTTTTCGCGGTCGCTCTTGGTTCGCGGTAAATAGAGCGTGATGCCTGAGCCGGCAGCCGCTTTAACGTGCTCGATCTGTAGTCGGCACAACTCGTCGCTACGAAAACCGCGCCAGAAACCCAACAGAATCAGCGCCATGTCGCGCCTGGCCCGCAACAGAGCCGGTTGATCGTGTTCAGATTTCGCGGTTTGCGCTTCTAGCTGCAACCAGGCAACCACTTGCTCCAGATGCTGAAGCTGTAACGGCTCGGCCTGTTTTTCTTGAGCCGGGTGTAGCGCGCGAATGCCCTTGAAGACCTTGCGCACCACGGGCGCCTTGGTGGGGTCGGGAAACCCTTGGCTGTTGTGCCATTGCGCCAGCGCTGACAAACGCAATTTCAAGGTATTGATCGACAGCACACCCGCATGAGCGACGAGGTAACGCGCGACGCTGTCGCTGGTCGCCGGCAGGAAGCCGCCCCAACTGACTTCAAAATGCTCGATAGCCGCCCGGTAACTGCGACGGGTGTTGTCGCGGGTGGCGGCTTGCAGGTAACGATCCAGCTCAGTCATCGGCTCAACTCTCTAAAACGTACCGCTTTGGCGGGTGAAAACACGCCCAGGACTTATCACACGGGGTAATACCAGTATATCCCGCATGAATACCTATCGTATTTTAAGTTTTTAGATACCGTGGTACATGGTGTACTTTAGTGGCATGTACCACAGTACGAAATCGTAGGAGAACTCATGGCTCGTGGCGGTGTAAACAAAGCAGTGGTGCAAGCGGCGCGTTTGGCGATTCTGGCTCGCGGCGAAAACCCAAGCATCGATGCGGTACGGATCGAAATGGGCAACACGGGCTCGAAAACCACGATTCATCGCTATTTGAAGGAGCTGGATGACGGCGCCGAGCGCGCCGAAGCGCCGTCGCAACCCATTGATGATGAGCTGGCGGGACTGGTCTCGCGGCTGGCACAAAGACTCAAGGAACAGGCGCAGGAGCCCATCGATCAGGCCCGCGAGCAGTTCGATCAACAAAAAAAACAGCTGGATACGCAGTTGCATGAAGCCCACCAGGCCAACACGCAATTACAACAGCATTACGAAGTTCAAAGCCTGGCACTGACTCAAGAGTCCGAGGCACTGCAAGAAACCCGTTCCATGCTGCAGACCGAACAAACCCGCAACGCCGGACTGAACCAGGCATTGGCCGATTTCGAATTACGCTTGCAAGACAAGGACGAGCAGATCCGCTCCCTTGAAGAAAAACACCTGCATGCTCGCGACGCACTGGAACACTACCGCAACGCGGTCAAAGAACAGCGCGAGCAGGAACAACGTCGCCACGAAGGCCAGGTGCAGCAGATTCAGATGGAATTGCGCCAGGCCCAGCAAAGCGCATTGGTGCGCCAGGATGAGGTCACGCAACTGCACCGCGACAACGAGCGCTTGTTGACGGAGAACCGTGGCACCCTGAGAGAGTTGAGCCTGCTGCAGGATCAACTCAAGCAAACCAACGCTCGACAGGATCATCTGCTGGAACAGGTGAACCGTATCGACAGCGAACGCACCCTCCTCCAGGAACGCTTGCGTGCCGCCCTGCTGGAAAGCCAGTCGCTGAAGCAGAACGTCGACGAGCAGTCGCAGATAAACAAAGCGTTGGAAATTGAGTTACTCAAGACTCAGGCGAGCCTGGATGAGAGCCTGCGGCTGGCGGCCGTCATTGCGACAGCGCCAGACGCATCAGAGCCCGAAAAGGACGATTAACCCGCGACCGGCGTGCGCATGGTGACGAACTCTTCGGCGGCAGTCGGGTGGACGCCGATGGTTTCGTCGAAATCGCGCTTGGTGGCACCCGCCTTCAATGCGATCGCCAAGCCCTGCACGATTTCGCCAGCCTCCGGGCCGACCATGTGGCAGCCCAGAACCTTGTCGGTCTTGGCGTCCACCACCAGTTTCATCAGGGTGCGCTCCTGGCATTCGGTCAGGGTCAGTTTCATTGGGCGGAAGCGGCTTTCGTAGATCACCACATCGTGGCCAGCCTCCCGGGCCTCTTCCTCGGTCAAACCGACCGTGCCGATGTTCGGCAAGCTGAACACCGCTGTCGGGATCATTTTGTAATCCACCGGGCGATATTGCTCAGGCTTGAACAAACGTCGCGCCACGGCCATGCCTTCAGCCAGAGCGACTGGCGTCAACTGAACCCGACCGATCACATCGCCAAGCGCGAGGATCGACGGCTCAGCAGTCTGATACTGCTCGTCCACCTCGACGAAACCTTTCTTGTCGAGTTTGACGCCCGTGTTTTCCAGCCCAAGATTGTCGAGCATCGGACGCCGGCCGGTGGCGTAGAACACACAATCCGCTTCCAGCTCACGACCGTCCTTGAGGGTCACCTTCAGGCTGCCATCGGCCTGCTTGTCGATACGCTCAATGTCGGCGTTGAACTGCAGGTCCATGCCACGCTTGGTCAGCTCTTCCTGCAGGTGTTTGCGCACCGCACCGTCGAAGCCGCGCAGGAACAGTTCACCGCGATACAGCAACGTGGTGTCGGCGCCCAGGCCATGGAAGATCCCGGCGAATTCGACGGCGATGTAACCACCACCCACAACCACAACGCGCCTGGGCAGTTCTTTGAGGAAGAACGCCTGGTTGGAACTGATCGCGTGTTCGTGACCTGGAATCTCTGGAATCTGTGGCCAGCCGCCGGTAGCAATCAGGATGTTTTTGGCGGTGTAACGCTCGCCATTGATCTCGATCTGGTGCGGATCAACGATTTTGGCGTGGCCTTCATGCAAGGTCACGCCGCTGTTAACCAGCAGGTTGCGATAGATGCCGTTCAGGCGATTGATCTCGCGATCCTTGTTGGCGATCAGCGTCGCCCAATCGAACGTTGCTTCGCCCGGCGTCCAGCCAAAACCTGGCGACTGCTCGAAATCTTCGGCGAAGTGTGCGCCGTAGACCAACAGCTTCTTCGGAACGCAGCCGACATTCACACAAGTGCCACCCAGGTAGCGGCTCTCGGCCACTGCCACTTTCGCGCCAAAACCGGCAGCAAAACGCGCAGCCCGCACACCGCCGGAACCGGCGCCAATCACATAAAGGTCAAAATCGTAGGCCATTTTCAATCTCCTCGGCAGTCCACAAGCATACCCGCAGACGCCCGTTGGGCAAGCGCTGCAAACGATATGGGGACGGAAAATGAAAAAGCCACCCGAACAGACTGTGTGAAAACGCACTGATGGTGGTTCCATTCAAACGCCCCAACTTGTTCGGGGCGTTTGCTTTTTTGCGGACAGCAGACAAAAAATGGGCGTTTCAGCCCATCAGCGCCATCAACTGACGTGCGCCAAGCACGTTAATCGCTCTTTTCAGGTTATAGGCGTTCACCGCCAAGGCCATTTCAGCTCTCGTGCCTTCGAGTTGTCGTAGCAAGAACCGAGCATTGCCAAACAGCCACTGTTTTAGGTTGCCAAAGGGATGCTCCACGATGGATCTTCGGCTGACCATCATTTCGGGGTGTCCCTGCATTCGCCGCTCCATTCGTTCGAAAGCCTCTTCGTGAGCATGGCGTGTGACATAGCGGCGCTGGGCCTCAGTACATTGCGCTTTCAGCGGACAGGCGGCGCAGTCGCTAACCGCCGCCTGATAGATGCGATCCCCCTTACTGATCTGCTTGAGTGTCAGCCATTTGCCGGCAGGACATTGATATCGATCCTGCGCTGCATCGTAGGTAAACACTGTTCGATCGAAGAACGCCTGCTCCTTACCGCAGGAGTTACTTGACCGATTCGGCGGTACATAAACCGTGATGCTCTCATCCTCACAAGCCTGGAACTGCTTGCCATTCGAGTAGCCCGCATCGGCAGTGACCGTCAGTTCATCTTGCTGCAGTTGTTCCTTGGCGGCCTTGGCCATCGGCTCAAGTTGCTTGCGATCATCACTGTCCTGAGTGACTTCATGATGCAGAATCAGGCAATGCTCAGCGTCCACGGCGGTTTGCACGTTGTACGCAACCCGCGGCCCTTTGTGCGTTCGCATCATTCGGGCATCGCTTTCGTGGGTATTGAATTGCTCAAGCTCCATTGATTTCATCAGTGCCTGGCACGTCAGGTTATTGGAGTGCCTGAGTTCAAGTTGCGCCAAAGCCGTCTTGACCGCACTGCGATCAACCACCTCATTGGCTTCGTTTTTATCCGCCTCATCCAACTCGGCCAAATACTGAGCGATGCGTTTATCCAGCTTCTGCTCCTGGTGCTTGAGCCGCTTCAAATTCATATGACGCCGCGAGGAAGCAACCGCCTGAAACTTGCTGCCATCGATGGCCACCAGCTCGCCGGCGATGAGACCCACCGTGCGGCAAAACTGGACGAAGGCACGACAGGTCGCGATAAAGGCAGCTTTGTTGTTCTTGCGAAAGTCGGCAATGGTCTTGAAGTCGGGTTTGAGCCGGTTGATCAACCACATCACTTCGATGTTGCGCTGGCACTCGGCTTCGAGACGCCGCGATGAGCGAATCCGCTGGAAATAGCCATAGAGGAACAGCTTGAGCTGATCGGCGGGATCGTAAGAGGGGCGCCCGGTACCTTTTGATAAGGCTTTATCAAAACCCAAGCGCACAAGATCAAGCTTGGCGACGTAGGTGTCGATCACACGAACGAGGTGATCCTCGGGGATCAACTCTTCCAGCGAGACCGGGAACAGGCTGGTCTGGCTGCGGGACTGTCCTTGGATGTAGGCCATAACGAAAAATGCTCCGTATCTTTCGATACGGAGCATTTTCTTTGAGCTCCGCGCAGATTGCTAGGTTTTCACACAGTCTGCGAAGGTGGCTTTTCAATACAAGTGGGTCAGGCGCTATCAGTAGGCCTTGCCAGTCTTGTAGAAGTTCTCGAAGCAGAAGTTGGTCGCGTCGATGTAGCCTTCAGCGCCACCGCAGTCGAAACGTTTGCCCTTGAACTTGTAGGCCATGACGCAGCCATTTTGGGCCTGCTTCATCAGGGCGTCGGTGATCTGGATTTCACCCCCCTTGCCTGGCTCGGTCTGTTCGATCAGGTCGAAAATGTCCGGAGTCAGGATGTAGCGGCCGATGATCGCCAGGTTCGACGGCGCATCTTCCGGCTTTGGCTTCTCGACCATGCTGTGAACGCGGTAGATGTCGTCGCGGATCATCTCACCGGCAATCACGCCGTACTTGTGAGTTTCTTGCGGATCGACTTCCTGGATGGCGACGATCGAGCAGCGGAACTGCTTGTACAGCTTGACCATCTGGGTCAGTACGCCGTCGCCTTCGAGGTTGACGCACAAGTCATCCGCCAGGACTACGGCGAAAGGTTCGTCGCCGATCAGCGGACGACCCGTCAGAATGGCGTGGCCCAGGCCTTTCATTTCGGTCTGGCGCGTGTAAGAGAACGAGCAATTGTCGAGCAGCTTGCGGATACCGACCAGGTATTTTTCCTTGTCGGTGCCCTTGATCTGGTTTTCCAGCTCGTAGCTGATGTCGAAGTGGTCTTCCAGAGCGCGTTTGCCGCGACCGGTCACGATGGAAATTTCGGTCAACCCAGCGTCCAGTGCTTCTTCGACGCCGTACTGGATCAGTGGCTTGTTTACCACCGGCAGCATTTCTTTGGGCATGGCTTTAGTCGCTGGCAGGAAGCGAGTACCGTAACCGGCTGCTGGGAACAAGCATTTCTTGATCATATAAGTCCTTGATAGGGCTGTGTGTACGAGTTTCGGCGCAGTCTAATCAGGCGGCGTGCACCTTACAATGCCCCGCACTGGCTAACCGATGCCATCATAGAGAAATATTCTCGCGGATAGTTCCCGAGATAGCTCCGCAGCCTTTATAGATAGCACAGACCACCAGATCTGCACGGCTGCGAATCGCACCACCCTACACCATCAGCACCCGTTGAGTGCATTTGGCGCTATCATTGCGCGATTGAACCAGTCAACGAGGCAGATAGATGTCGGTAGCGAAAAGTGTCAACGGGTTCCTGATCAATCAGGCGAAAGACGGCCAGTGGTGGGTAGACAGTGCCAGCGGCGAGAATATTGCCGGGCCTTTCCCGACCGAGGCGTTGGCGATTGAAGTGGCATCCGTATTGGAGCTCGAACACCCAGCCCCGAAGCGTCGCGGCAAGGACAAGTCCTGAGAAGCACCCGACTCGACCCAAGCCCTGCCTCGCGCAGGGCTTTTTTGTGATTGCCTGCAACGAAGTGGCCATTCGCTATAACCTTTTGACGCCAGCGCTGTCACAGGCTTAGCCCCATCCTCCTGACGACGACAACGACATGAATAAATTTTTGCCACTGATTGCGGTGTTGGCCCTGAGCGGCTGCGCCACTTCCGAAACGACCTACCTGAACAACGGCGAGCAAGGCCTGGCCATCGACTGCTCCGGGGAAGCCAACTCCTGGGCCACCTGCTACGAAAAAGCCGATGCCTCTTGCGCCGGCACCGGCTATCGGATCGTCGGTACCGACGGAACACCTTCGACCAAGGAAAGCGAGAAGACTCTGGGCGTCGACGTCGGCAACTACAAGAACCGCAGCGTCGTGGTGGTCTGCAAGTAAGGCGCCCTGCCCTACATGTGAATTTCGGCGAACTTGATCCCGAGGCCGCGCACCGTCTCGATCAAATCATCGAGGCTACTGAAGGATTCGACTTCATCGTTTTCATCCACCAGAAAATAACTGCGCCCGGCGCTTTTCTTGAAAAACACGATCCATTCTCCCGGATTTGCCGGATTCTGAATCACGTGGGTAGCAGAGATGTGACCCTCTGCATGGCGCTCCCGTACCTGCTCTCGCTTCATGCTCGACTCCAGAAATGACAATGCCGCCAAAGCGCTGCTTTGGCGGCATCGGTGCTGACGGGCGACAGTCTATCAGCCGGAAATGCACGCAGTAGCGGCATTGCGTACATCCTTGGGGCGCAACGGCACATTGGAGATGCGCTCATGCAACTTGATGCTGCTGCCGCCGGAGCGGTCTTCGATATCAAATACCGCGGCCGGCCCCGAGGAGAACTTCTGCGGCACGATGACTCGCATACCGTCCTTATGCGGTTCGACTTGCAAGGCTCCCCGGCTGCTGGCCAGTTTCTCGGTCAGGCATTGCGCGTACTCATGAGGCTTCTTGCCTGAAATCACGTTCATGGTGGGCAGCGTCTCATTGATCTCCGAGACACTCGCACAACCGCTCATCGCTATCGCCATAGGCAGGACCAGCACACCCCACTTCATACAACACCTCCGATAAAGACACTCCGACAGTACAAATGCTGTTTTTCTCCGAGGCTTGCTGCGTTTATCGCTCATAGAATTCCGTATAACTGTTTTTAATTGTCAAAGCGGACCCCGACGACCGGATAATAACCCGTTCGGGCTGATAAACTGCGCCAATCGCCCATGCTATCGTTTTGATTTTGTAGAAAAAGCCCTTCTGGAGGCGCCTCATGAAATTTATCCACCAGCGCGAGCACCTCAACGAAGACGACATCGTCGTCATTCAATGCTCCCAAACATGCAATATCCGCTTGATGAACGACGCCAATTTCCGCAGCTTCAAGAATGGCGGTCGCCACACTTACCACGGTGGTGCATTTGACACCTTCCCAGCCCGGATTACTGCGCCAAGCACCGGTTTCTGGAATATCACCATCGACACGGTCAACCGCCGGCCGATCAGTGTCACTCGTAAACCGACCCTGACTCACACCATCAAGATCATCCGCCGCTCCAGCTCGAAACTGAGCTGATTGACACCCAAACACGAAGACAAGCAGGTATGACCGTGGCCCAAACGACCAAGTACGTCATCAAATACAAACTCAATGGTGAGCGTCGCTTCGAATTTGCCCAACTTGAAAACGGCACCGAAGAAGAAGCCAAGGCCGCGCTGGACGCCATTCATGGCCAGAGCGATGACGTGATCAGCGACATAAGCGTCAGCAAAGCGTTGTAACGGGATCTGGAGCGACAACATGGACGTCTGCTCCTGCCTCTGGAATTCAACCGCAAGCGCCGGAGTGTTAACGAAGTCCCCGCTCCCTAGACTGGCCACCTCAACCTTTGGTTAAGGAGTCAGAACATGCCTACTTCCTCGATTCGCTTCATCAGCGGCACTTCCAGCCTTGGCATCTTGCTGCTGGCGTTCAGCGCCGAGGGGCTGTGCGCGCTGCTGCTCGGTGACGACCTCGCCACGCTGGAACGCGATCTTGCGCGGCGCTTCCCCGGCCCACAAGCACCGCAGCGCGATGAGGGCTTGATGCCTGCGCTCGAGCAAACGCTGCGCCACCTCGAAGACCCGCGCACTACCCTGGATTTGCCGCTGGATCTGACAGGCAGCGTGTTTCAACGGCGAGTCTGGGATGCCCTGCGACAAATACCGGCGGGTGAAACCGCCAGCTACCAGGACATCGCGCGACAACTGGGTCAACCCACGGCCTTTCGGGCAGTGGCCAATGCATGCGGAGCGAACCCGCTGGCGGTGATCGTGCCGTGCCATCGAGTGCTGCGTCAGGATGGCAGCCTCGGCGGCTACCGTTGGGGGCTGGAGCGCAAACGGCAACTGCTGGAGCGTGAGGCGCAGAGATGAGCGAGCGTTCTCTCGGTGGACTGGACTGGGCCATGCTCGAGCAACAACTCGATCAGGATGGCTGCGCGATCATCAGGTCGCTTTTAAGCCACGAGACGTGCGATGAAATCAGCACTCTGTATGCCAGTGCCGAACCGTTTCGCTCGCAAGTGATCATGGCTCGTCACGGCTTTGGCCGTGGCGAGTACAAATACTTCAGGTACCCGCTGCCGGATATCGTCGCCCGTTTGCGCAGTGCGCTTTACCCCAGGCTAGTGCCGATAGCCAATCGCTGGTACGAGCACATGGACCTGCCGACCCGTTTCCCTGAAACACACGAAGCGTTCCTCGAACGCTGCCATGCCGCTGGTCAGGAACGGCCTACGCCGTTGTTGCTGCAATATGGACCGCAGGACTACAACCGCTTGCATCAGGACCTGTACGGCGAACACGTCTTCCCGCTGCAAGTGGCGATTCTGCTGTCAGAGCCGGACGAAGACTTTACCGGCGGCGAGTTCGTGCTGACTGAACAGCGCCCACGGATGCAGTCGCGCCCCCAGGTCATTGGCCTGAAGAAAGGTGACGCACTGATCTTTGCCGTCAACCAACGACCGGTCAAAGGCGTTCGTGGTTATTACCGGGTCACTCTGCGCCACGGCGTGAGCCGCCTGCACAGCGGAAAACGGCATACCCTTGGAATCATCTTTCACGATGCGTTATGACCCCATGAACCCGATCACCTTCGACTTGTTTGCCGACGCCGAACCCGAGCAGCAACCCAGGCTCGATCAGATCGGCGAACAGTCCTGCGTCCTCAGAGGCTTTGCCCTGCCCTGGCTGGATCAGTTACTGCCCGCACTGGACGCGGTTCTGGCGGCTGCACCGTTTCGGCAGATGATCACGCCCGGGGGCTTCACCATGTCGGTCGCCTTGAGCAGTTGCGGCGTGCTGGGCTGGACCACCGACCGCAGCGGTTATCGTTATACCCGACATGATCCGCTGACCGGTCAACCCTGGCCGAAAATGCCCGACGTGTTTTTCGAACTGGCACAAGCGGCGGCGCGGGAAGCGAGGTTTGCGGATTTCGTGCCCGATTCCTGCCTGATCAACCGCTATGTTCCCGGAGCCAAGATGTCGTTGCACCAGGACAAAGATGAAGTTTCCTACGCCGCGCCCATTGTTTCAGTGTCCCTGGGATTGCCGGCGATGTTCCTGTTCGGCGGCTTCGAACGCAGCGATAAAAGCCAACGGGTGCCGCTGTTCCATGGCGACATCGTGGTCTGGGGTGGCGTGGACCGCTTGCGGTATCACGGCGTCTTGCCGATCAAGGATGGCCTGCATCCGCGACTGGGCGAACAGCGGATCAACTTCACCTTTCGTACCGCTGGATGAAGCCTTCGAATTCGACCGCAAGACCCGGAGTGCAGCGATCCCGTCAGCTGGTTAATCTGAATCAAACAGGTCAGGACATGAAGCCATGACAAGCCATTCGACAAAGATCGCCACCGAGAACGACCCCCGCTGGGCCGCCGTCGTCGCGCGTGATCCCAGGGCGGACGGACAGTTTGTGTATGCGGTGAAAACCACCGGCATTTACTGCCGCCCCAGCAGCCTGGCGCGCTTGCCTAAACCGCAGAACGTCGAATTCTTCGACACCGCCGAGCAGGCCCAGGCGGCGGGTTATCGCCCCAGCAAACGAGCCGCGAAAGATCAAAGCGAAGTCGCCGCGCAACATGCCGCGACGGTGGCGGCCGCTTGCCGCCAGATCGAAACCGCGGAGAGTCTGCCTGTACTGAGCGAACTGGCCTCTGCTGCGGGCCTCAGTAGCTTTTACTTCCATCGGGTGTTCAAAGCCGTTACCGGTCTGACACCCAAGGGTTACGCCACGGCTCATCGTTCACGCAGGGTCCGTGAACGCCTCGCGGACGGAGACTCAGTGACCGACGCGCTGTATGACGCCGGTTTTAACTCCAACAGTCGTTTCTATGAAGCAGCCGATCAGCTATTGGGTATGAAACCCGGTGATTACCGCGCAGCCGGTCAGAACAACGACATTCGTTTTGCCGTCGGCCAGTGTTCCCTGGGGGCGATTCTGGTGGCGCAAAGTGAACGGGGGATTTGCGCGATCCTGCTGGGCGATGACCCGCACCAACTGGTCTGCGATCTGCAGGACAAGTTTCGGCGTGCGAATCTGATTGGCGCCGACCACGCGTTCGAGCAACTGATCGCCAAGGTGGTTGGTTTTATCGAAGCGCCGGCCCTGGGCCTGGACTTGCCGCTGGATGTTCGCGGCACCGCTTTTCAAGAACGGGTCTGGCAAGCCCTGCGGGAGATTCCCGCCGGCTGCACCGCCAGCTACGCCGATATCGCTCAGCGAATCGGCGCGCCAAAAGCGATGCGCGCCGTGGCTCAAGCCTGCGGCGCGAACAGCCTGGCGGTGGCGATCCCTTGCCACCGCGTGGTGCGCAGCGACGGCAACCTGTCGGGCTATCGCTGGGGTGTGGAGCGCAAGCGTCAGTTGCTTGAACGCGAAAACCCGTCTGAATCCTGAATGCCGATATAGACCGACACTGAATCCGGGCCGGTGTAGACCTCGAAGTCTGTGGCGAACGTGCGGCAAACCTGCGGGTTGTCCTTAAAGTAGGCCCAGATCAGGCCCCACGTCTGAATGACGCTTTCCGGCATCGCCCCTTTGGCGCTGAACACCAGGTAATCGCCTCCCTCCACCTGAATCTGCGGAAAGTCCTCGGAGGGCGCGGTGACCGCCACACCCGCGGTCACATCGAAGTGGCCCGAAGCGTCGGACTCGTAGTTGGAATAGACGCCGTACATGAAGGAGTCCGGCTGTTTGTGGGGGATCTTGTCGAAGATTTCCTCAACGAAAAATTGCTCCCACATCGGGCCGATGCGCGCAGTGTCCGGCTGCTGCTCTGCGGTATTGAGGGTGCGCACTTGCAAACCCGAGACGCTAAAGGGCTGCACTTCACGCAGTTTTACATCCATGGTCGATAGTCCTTGTCTCTGTAGTTTGTCTGCTTGAATTAGGGTGAGACAGTCAACGATTGACGTCGACCACCACCCGCCCACGTAATTGACCGGCGAGCAATCGCGGTGCGGCCTCGATAACTTCGCTCAAACCGATTTCGTGGCTGATCAACGGCAGCAAGGCGAAGTCGAGATCCTTGGCCAGACGATTCCAGGCCAGTATCCGCTTGGCTTTGGGCTGAGTCACGCTGTTGATCCCGGCCAGGGTCACGCCGCGCAAAATGAACGGTGCGACTGAAGCCGGAAAATCCATGCCTTGCGCCAGACCACACGCGGCGACAGTGCCGTTGGCCTTCGTGCTGGCACAGGCGTTGGCCAGAGTGTGGCTGCCGACCGAGTCGATGACCGCTGCCCAACGCTCCTTGGCCAAGGGTTTGCCCGGTTCGGACAGTGTGGCGCGGTCGATGATTTCGCTGGCGCCTAATTGCTTGAGGTAATCGTGCTCAGAGGTGCGGCCGGTGGACGCGACCACCCGATAACCGAGTTTGCTCAACAGTGCGATGGCGAAACTGCCTACACCGCCATTGGCGCCGGTGACCAATACTTCGCCCTGCTCGGGCGTCACGCCGTTATGTTCCAGCGCCAGGATGCTCAGCATCGCCGTGTAACCCGCCGTGCCGATGGCCATCGCTTGCGCCGTGGTGAATGCCTTGGGCAGCGGAATCAGCCAGTCGCCGCTCAAGCGAGCCTTCTGCGCCAGTCCACCCCAATGTCCTTCGCCAACACCCCAGCCATTGAGTACGACTTGATCACCGACCTTGTAGTCCGGATGCTCACTGACTTCGACAGTACCTGCCAGATCGATGCCCGGCACCATCGGGAATTTTCGCACCACCGGGCTGCTGCCGGTGATCGCCAGGCCATCCTTGAAGTTCAGCGTGCTGTACGCCACACGCACCGTCACATCGCCCTCGGGCAATTGATCGTCATTGATCTCTTGCAGTGTGGCCCGGTAACCGCTGTCGTCTTTGTCGATCAAAATGCCTTGGAACATCGCTGCCTCCTAATGGAATCACTCAGTTGTGGTGCAATTGAAATAACACATAGCGATCTTTCACCGTACTCGACTTTAAGCCAAGAGTGGCACACGAACTGAAAACTCGACTGGCCTTATATCAGTCATAGCTGATACAAAAACGGTCCTACCGTCCCTGCCCTGTTATGACGTCGGAGAACCCTTCAAATGAGCAAATGGCCAGACACCCGCATTCTTGACCTGCTCGGCATTGAGCTGCCAATCATCCAGGCGCCCATGGCTGGCGCAACCAATTCGGCCATGGTTATCGCAGCCAGTAACGCCGGCGGCCTGGGCTCGATGCCGGCAGCCATGTTGAGCATCGATCAGTTGCGCGAGGAGCTGAAAACGATTCGCCAACACACTCAGCGCCCGATCAACGTCAACTACTTCTGCCATCAGCCACCCGCCGCCGATGAGCAACGCGCTCGAGACTGGAAGAATCTGCTGGAACCCTACTACCGGGAACTTGGCGTGGACTTCGACGCGCCGACGCCGGTGTCCAATCGAGCGCCGTTCGATAGCGCGGCCTGCGAGGTGATCGAAGAATTTCGCCCCGAAGTCGTGAGTTTCCACTTCGGTCTGCCGGAAAAGTCCCTGCTGGATCGCGTGAAAGCCACTGGGGCGAAAGTGCTCTCCTCGGCCACCACCGTCGAAGAGGCGATCTGGCTCGAGCAGCAGGGTTGTGACGCGATCATTGCCATGGGGTACGAAGCCGGCGGCCATCGGGGCATGTTTCTCAGTGATGATCTGAGCAGCCAGGTGGGCCTCTTTGCGCTGGTGCCCCAGATCGTCGATGCGGTGAAAGTGCCGGTGATTGCTGCCGGAGGGATTGCCGATGCACGAGGCGTCGCGGCGGCTTTCCTGTTGGGGGCTTCGGCTGTCCAAGTAGGCACGGCGTACTTGTTCACGCCAGAGGCCAAGGTCAGCGCGTCTCATCACAAGGCGTTGCGCACGGCCAAGGAAAGTGAGACAGCCGTCACTAACATTTTCACCGGACGCCCGGCGCGCGGAATTCTCAATCGGGTGATGCGCGAACTTGGGCCAATGAGCGCCAAAGCACCGGCCTTCCCGCTGGCGGGTGGTGCGCTGATGCCGTTGCGAGCCAAAGGAGAAGCGGATTTCAGCAATCTCTGGGCGGGTCAGGCATTCACGCTGGGCGCTGAAATGACCACGGCGGAGTTGACCCGGAAGCTGGCAGATGAAGGGTTGGCGAAATTGCTTCGTCGGTAACGCACGTTCTTGTAGCAGCTGGCGCAGCCTGCGTTCGGCTGCGAAGCGGTCGTGAAACCAGACACCGCGGTCTTTCAAATTAATCGTGGCAGCTGAATTTACGACTGCTGCGCAGCCGAACGCAGGCTGCGCCAGCTGCTACAGGTTATGCGTGGCCTCAATAACACGCATCCGACACATTCCGTTTGCAGGCAATTCGCTATATATTCCGCTATATAGCGTTTTACCCCCTCGCTGCACTTGCCTGCCACGGAGCCGTTTCATGACCATTCGTGCCTCACGTTTTGCCCCCACCTGCCTGGCAACCCTGCTCGCAGTGTTCGCTTTCGGGTCCGCCCAGGCGGACGAAGTCCAGGTCGCCGTCGCAGCCAACTTCACTGCTCCGATTCAGGCGATCGCCGCCGATTTCGAAAAAGATACTGGGCATAAACTGGTCGCCGCCTATGGCGCAACCGGCCAGTTCTATACCCAGATAAAAAATGGCGCACCGTTCGAAGTGTTCCTCTCGGCGGACGACACCACCCCGCAAAAACTCGAATCCGAAGGCGACACGGTCAAGGGCTCGCGCTTCACCTACGCCATCGGCACCCTGGCGCTGTGGTCGGCCAAGGACGGTTACGTCGATGCCAAAGGCAAAGTGCTGAGCGACAACCAGTATCAGCATCTGTCCATCGCCAACCCGAAAGCAGCGCCTTACGGTCTGGCCGCTACTCAGGTGCTGGCCAAGCTGGGCCTGACCGACAAGGTCAAAACCAAGATCGTTGAAGGCCAGAACATCACCCAGGCCTATCAATTCGTCTCCACCGGCAACGCCGAACTGGGTTTTGTGGCCTTGTCGCAGATCTACAAAGACGGCAAAGTCACCAGCGGTTCGGCCTGGATCGTTCCGGCCAACATGCACGAGCCGATCAAACAAGACGCGGTGATCCTCAACAAAGGCAAGGACAACCCGGCCGCCAAGGCGCTGGTTGACTACCTCAAAGGCTCGAAAGCCGCCGCTGTCATCAAATCCTACGGTTACCAACTCTAAATGACGCTATCGAGTGCCGACTTTTCTGCCATCTGGCTGACCCTGAAACTGGCGTCGCTGACGACGGTTATCCTGCTGGTCATCGGCACTCCGATTGCGTTATGGCTGTCGCGCACCCGCTCGTGGTTGCGCGGCCCGGTCGGGGCGATCGTCGCCCTGCCCCTGGTGCTGCCGCCGACGGTGATTGGCTTTTATCTGTTGCTGGCGCTCGGTCCGAACGGGTTTGTCGGCCACTTCAGCCAATCACTGGGACTCGGCCCCCTCACCTTCAGTTTTGCAGGGTTAGTGATCGGCTCGGTGCTCTACTCGATGCCGTTCGTGGTCCAGCCACTGCAAAATGCTTTTTCCGCCATCGGCACTCGCCCCCTGGAAGTGGCCGCGACCTTACGCGCCAATCCCTGGGACACGTTTTTCAGCGTGATCCTGCCGCTGGCCCGCCCCGGTTTCATCACCGCTGCCATTCTCGGTTTCGCCCACACCGTGGGTGAATTCGGCGTGGTGCTGATGATCGGCGGTAACATTCCTGACAAGACCCGCGTGGTCTCGGTGCAGATCTACGATCACGTCGAAGCCATGGAATACGCCCAGGCCCATTGGCTGGCCGGCGCAATGCTGGTGTTCTCCTTTATTGTGTTGCTGGCGCTCTACTCCAGCCGTAAAACCAAAGCGGGCTGGAGCTGATCGATGATTCATACGCGTCTGAAACTGAAGTATTCAGGGTTCGCCCTAGAGGTGGATCTGCAATTGCCCGGCCGCGGCGTCACGGCACTTTACGGTCATTCCGGTTCGGGCAAGACCACCTGCCTGCGTTGCATCGCTGGCCTTGAGAAGGCTGAGCAGGGTTTCATCCAGGTCAACGATGAAGTCTGGCAGGACAGTGACAAGAAGATTTTCGTGCCGCCACACAAACGGGCGCTGGGTTACGTCTTCCAGGAAGCCAGTCTGTTTCCCCATCTGTCGGTACTGGCCAATCTGCAGTTCGGCCTCAAGCGCATTCCTCGCCAACAGCGCCGGGTCGACATGGCTCACGCGACCGAACTGCTCGGGATTGGCCACCTGTTGGATCGCCATCCGCAGCACCTTTCCGGAGGAGAACGGCAGCGAGTCGGCATCGCCCGCGCCTTGCTCACCAGTCCCAAACTGTTGCTGATGGACGAGCCGCTGGCAGCGTTGGATAGCCAACGCAAAAACGAAATCCTGCCTTACCTGCAGCGACTGCACGATGAACTGGACATCCCGGTGCTGTACGTCAGCCACTCACAGGATGAAGTCGCGCGGCTGGCCGATCACATCGTCTTGCTGAGTGAAGGCAAAGCGCTGGCCAGCGGCCCTATCGGGCAAACCCTGGCCCGCCTCGACCTGCCCTTGGCGCTGGGCGACGACGCCGGCGTGGTGATCGAGGGGCACGTCAGTGCCTATGACGCCGACTATCAGTTGCTGACCCTGCAACTGCCCGACACAACCCTGAACATTCGGGTGGCTCACTCACCGATGACCCCGGGTCAGGCGCTGCGCTGCAAGGTTCAGGCGCGGGATGTCAGCCTGAGCCTGCAAAGCGTCGAGCAAAGCAGCATCCTCAATCGCCTGCCGGTCACCGTGATCAGTGAAATGGGCGCGGACAATGCCGCCCACGTGCTGATCCGTCTGGACGCTGGCGGCACGCCGCTGCTGGCGCGGATCACCCGCTACTCTCGGGACCAATTGGGCGTGCACCCCGGCCAACAACTTTGGGCACAGATCAAGGCGGTAGCGGTGCTGGCCTAAATCCGCTGGCACGACTGCAACGGCGTGCGGTCAATGGCTGTAACGGCCCCTGATCCATCGCCAAGGACTACCGCCATGCCCGATACCGCGCTGCCCGATGCGCTGCCATCCGACCTGCATTACGTCGATGACACCCAGCCCGGCATCGCCCGCAAGAAACTGCGCGGCAAGTTCTTCTACTTCGATCCAACGGGCCAGCGCATCACGGACCCGGACGAGATCAAACGCATCAACGCCCTCGCCGTGCCCCCCGCCTACACCGATGTATGGATCTGTGCCGACCCGCGGGGCCATCTGCAAGCCACCGGTCGTGACGCCCGAGGTCGCAAGCAATACCGTTATCACCCGCGCTGGCGAGAAGTGCGCGATGCCGACAAATATTCGCGCCTGCGGGACTTTGGGCTGGTGCTGCCGAAACTGCGCAAACAGCTTGAAACTCTGTTGTCGGCTCCCGGCTTCAGCCGCGACAAGGTCATGGCCACAGTTATCACTTTGCTCGATGCGACGCTGATCCGGGTCGGCAACACCCAGTACGCGCGGGACAACCGCTCCTACGGCCTGACCACCCTGCGCAACCGTCACGTCGAGGTCAACGGCAACGCGATCCTGTTCCAGTTCCGTGGCAAGAGCGGCGTCGAGCACCAGATCACCGTGAAAGACCGGCGCCTGGCGCGGATCATCAAACGTTGCCTGGAAATTCCCGGGCAAAACCTGTTTCAGTACCTGGATGAAAACGGTGAGCGACACACCGTCAGCTCCTCCGACGTCAACGCCTACCTGCAAACCCTCACCGGTGCCGATTTCACTGCCAAGGACTACCGCACCTGGGCCGGCAGCGCGTTGGCGTTGGCAGTTTTGCGGAAACTGCAGTGGGAGCCTGAGTCGGATGCGAAGCGACATGTGGTGGAGATGGTCAAGAACGTTGCCAAACAACTGGGTAACACTCCGGCAGTCTGCCGCAAGTGCTACATCCACCCGGCGGTACTCGATGGTTTTCTTTTGGGTGCGTTGGCTGAGTTACCCAGGCCACGAGCGCGCAAAGGGCTCAGGGCGGAGGAAGTCGGGCTGGCGGTGTTTTTGGAGATGAGGGTCGCAACCGTTGAAGCGACGAACTGACCTGCCTATTTTTTGCACGATCGCAAATGGCTTCTATAGTTGTTGTGAACCTGAATTAGCTGCGGTGACGCCATGGAAGACATTTTCGTTGTGAAGCGTTGCAACAAGATCATCATCCATGGTCGCCGAGCCGGAGAAACCAACCATCCACCGCCCGATGCCGCCGTCTGGTATCGCATCGCTGATACTCGAACCCACGGCTTCATCGGTGACGGTTTCGATCGTGAAGAAGACGCTCGACGTGAATGCTGGCGGCTCAATTCCAGGTCACAAGTGACGGCCCGACAAGGCTGAGGTCACCTGCCTTTTACGGGTCTATACTGAAAAAGCTGAAGGAACAGTGACCCCATCGGCAGAAAGCTCGCTCCCCGCGGGCTTTTTGCTGCCAAATACAGGTTTCTTGAACGGAGGTGTTTGCCATGTCCGAAAAAGAGTCCATCACCACTCTGCTCACCCTGCTCGACTCCCGTCAGGCTCGCCTGGCAGCGGCGTGCAAGGAAATCGCCGACTGGGTCGATCATCAAGGCGGGCACCCGACGGCCCTCAGAATCCGTGATCGTCTGAACGACATCGAGAAGGACGCGCCACTGATTCGCAATACGCTGTCGTCGCTCAAACCTGTCGACCCGCCCCTGCCGCGGTTCAGATGATTCGATCTGGACATCCTCAAGGACACGGCCTGATTCAGGACGCATGAACGGCGACCTTCTCGTCACCGGGTGCGTCCTTGCCTGAACACTTCCTGCTACACCCCCCAACCCGGCCTGGCGCTGGGCTTTTTTATGGCTAAGCAGTCTGTTTCACACCGTGTTCACAACTCACGCCCTACAGTGACCGGACTCCTTTGAAGACTCCCCCTGGCCCGCCCGCATGCGGGCCTTTTTTTTTCCCATTAATCAGGCAACGAACGTCACCGTACGCTGGAGGTCAAACCATTACACGCAACAAAGGAGACGTCTGATGGTTACTCACTACAAAGTCGGCGGGCATCTGGCCTGCGGTCACAAAGGCACCAAGCTCGTTTCAACCAGCGAACTTACCCGGGTGAAATGCAGAAGCTGCCGAAACACCGATGCATTCAAAGACGCGCGTAAAGACCAGCGTAACGCTGCACGCCGCGCCGCACGCAAAGCCAAAGTTACGCACACCGCCAATGACTGGCGTGCGGCCTGGGTCGAACGGCTCACCGCCATGCCTGGACTGCAACGATTGCCTCGTGGTTTTACCGGTCAACCCTTCGTTTAACTGACAGCTTTGGCGGCTGAATCGAACTCACTCGATCCGGCCGCTGGCGCCATGATTTCGCGCAACGACATGCGCTTGAAGGCCTCGACCAGACCACGCCCCTCCTCGGGTGCACATGAGATGGCCAGCCGCATGGTCGCCTCCCCCAGATGCCAGATCAGAAACGCGGATTCCCGAACCCGCAACGCATCGCTGTCGGGGAATACCCGAAGCATCGCGTCGGCCAATACCCCGCCCGCAATAC
The DNA here is from genome assembly GCF_054897985.1 of Pseudomonas sp. LB3P25. Taxonomy (NCBI): domain Bacteria; kingdom Pseudomonadati; phylum Pseudomonadota; class Gammaproteobacteria; order Pseudomonadales; family Pseudomonadaceae; genus Pseudomonas; species Pseudomonas sp. LB3P25. The sequence goes on from NZ_CM142711.1 coordinate 3,921,820, forward strand.
GACTCTCCTGCAGTTCCAACTCCATGAGCTGTTTGTCCGCCTGCATCCCGGACCAGATATCACGCATCGCCGGAGTAGCCAAAACGATCTCGTAATACTGATCGAGCAGCTCCGAATAGGCTGCTCCAAGCCCCCGCGCGTCCTCGACCGCTCCCAATGCCTCTTCGATGCAGCGACGGCTTTCGGCGTTATAGCGCTCGGCCAACATCCGAATCACCGAACTCTTGTCGGGAAAGTATTGGTAAAGCGATCCGATCGATATCTCTGAACGCTCGGCAATTTCACTCATTTTTAGTTGATCGCTGCCCTTGGTCGCGATCAGTTGAGTCGCAACGGCCAGAATTCGCTCCTGACGCTCTCGACTGCGTTGTTGCGTGGGGTTGCGCCGAGTCGGCTCTGAAACAAGCGGCTCGGGCACCTCAGGAATTTTCTTGGGCACTGGTGCGCTTCCCGTTCAATAAACATGACATAGGCTCACCTTAGCACCGCTCATCAACGCGCCCAACAGGTAGCGTCCATACGTCGGCTCTTCGGTTCTAATCGTTGACGACATAACGTGAGGGTTCATCATCTTTTTAACATGAGCATCACTCACATTAACCCAATGGAGATGAACGCGATGAAAACCACTCAAGACAACATCCTGATTCTCGGCGCAACTGGCAAAACCGGACGACGGATAACCCAACGATTGGAAACTGCCGGCCTGCCTGTTCGCCTGGGTTCCCGCAGGGCGACTCCACCCTTCGACTGGGAAGATCGAGCTACCTGGGAAGCAGCGCTTGATGGCATTCACGCGGTCTACCTCTCCTTTCAACCAGACCTCGCCGTCCCCGGCGCGCTCGAAACGGTTCAGGCATTCACCGATCAGGCGGTCAAAAGCGGCGTCAGCAAACTGGTGCTGCTATCAGGGCGCGGCGAGGTCGAAGCAGAACAGGCCGAACGCGTCATCCAGAACAGCGGAGTCGACTGGACAATCCTGCGAGCCAGCTGGTTCTTCCAGAATTTCAGTGAGGCGCACTTCCTGGAACCTATCCTTCAAGGGGAATTGGCCCTCCCCGTCGGTCATATCGCAGAACCCTTCATCGATGCAGAAGACATCGCCGAGATCGCGGTCGAGGCACTGACCAAACCAGGGCACTCAGGCCATCTCTATGAACTGACCGGCCCTCGAGCGCTGACGTTTGCCGAAGCCGTCGATGAAATCGCCCGTGCGACAAAACGCGAAATCCGTTTCGCCGCAGTACCGCCGGACGCTTATCGTCAGGCGCTGGAACAGGAAGAGCTTCCTGCACAATTGATCGACCTGGTGCTGTATCTCTTCACCACCGTGCTTGATGGCCGCAATACACCAGTTGCCAATGGCGTGCAGCGTGCGCTGGGTCGGCCAGCGCGAGACTTTTCCGACTATGTGCGGCGTACGGCCGCTACGGGCGTCTGGGCAAATGAAGGATGAAATCGAAGCATCGTGCGCTTCCGATTGCGATAACGGGTGTGTGTGTTAGCTAGATGATGCTTAGCTAATACACACTGAACTTATTGTTAGTTGTCTTTTTAGTTTGATCTACAAGCCAAACTGAAACACTGTCACTGTGTGCTGTATTGCATTCTTCGCCGTACTTTTGATATTTGACACAAATGACATCGCCCGCAACTGTCCAACTGCCTCTTTCCACAGCATCACTGGAGATCTGGATTTTCGCAGTCCCGTCAGGACTCAGGGTTTCCCGGAAAGAGAGCCCCGAAGCCGTTACGCTGGTGAGCTTACGACCAATCAACGTCTGTTATATCTCACTGCTCAATATATGGTTTGGCTATAAGAGTAATAGCGGCATCAGCGAGGTGTGCACCATTGCCATGCAATTTTTTGGCGGCAAACAGATTCCTCGACTAGGGTTCTATCGAACCAAAATTGCGCCGACTGTGTTGGCGGGCACTCATCAAGGAGGGGACAGATGACATCAATTCGTAAAACCGAGCAAACCTATCGCACTTGGTCCAGCCCTATCTTGCTTGAACTCAAGGAGAGAGAGCACCAGCTGGACGCTGAAGCCCGCCAGGCCCTTCAAAATGTCTTGGTAGAGAGAAGGCTTGTCGATACCGGCAACCCTTCTGGCGAAGATCGACGCGTCGCTGATCCCAAAAAATAGCGACCCACAAACAAACAAGGGTTTGCATTAGCTTTCGCCCGCAAACCCTTGATTTATATGGTGCCCGAAGCCGGAATCGAACCGGCACGCCCTTACGAGCGGGGGATTTTAAGTCCCATGCGTCTACCAATTTCGCCATTCGGGCGGTAGCGCGGTAAAGCAGTCTGAAGACTGTCAAATAACAATCTGGCAGTTCTGACGCCTGTGCAGCAGAGGGGGAAATATATACATCCCGCCCCGGCGAAGCAAGTTCGCGACTGCCCTTTTCAAGACTAAATCTTGCAGGACAGCGCAAATAAAAAAGCTCCGTAAATCATAGATCTACGGAGCTCGTTTAAAGTGGAGGCCAAGGTCGGAATCGAACCGGCGTAGGTGGATTTGCAATCCATCCACAAAACAAGCTATTTCAATAGGTTAGCAGCTTTGCCGTTCCGCAAGCTACTGATTTTTAAGACCCTACAACCCACACCCGCTGCGGAAGGCATTTTAAGTTGCGCAAAGGCTCTTTCTCACTCCAAAGCGGTCATCTCGGTAGACCAACGACCGTCAGCAATCGGCCAAAAGCACTCATTCACCGAAAAGACGCTATCGAGCGCGCCTGCCTAATCCCAACTCGCCGAACACCTTGATCCAAAGCCCGACGGCTGGTGCGGCCTGTCTCACGCGCCAGTTTGCACAGCGCGCGCTTTCGCATGTCGCGAAAGACCAATCTTGATGCCGACCAGCAAGGGAGCGGCGACGACAAACAGCAGGGCCACGGCGTAGAACGCGGTATCGAAAGCAATCACCGTGGCCTGTCCCGACACGGCCTTGCCCACCAAGCTGGTAGCTGCCCGGCCTGCGGCTACTTGATCTATCCCCTTCCCCACCAACATCGCCGTGGTGGTCGTCAGACGTTCGATGAGCGCGTTTCCCCCAGGGCTGACGTTGGCGTCGAGGGCCGCGACATTGATGACGATGTTATGGTCGATCAGGGTTTGGAGCCCGGCGACACCCATTAAGCCGCCCAATTGACGCCCCGTATTGAACAGGCCTATGCCGCAGGCGAGGTTGCGGCTGTTGAGGTCGCTGAAGGCGATCAGCGTGATCGATAGAAACAGGAAGCCAAGGCCCAGGCCGCGCAACAGGATGGCCGTCATCATGTCGTCGGTGCCGCTTTCGCTGGTCGAACCGGACAGCATCCACATCGCACCCATGATCAGCAGGATGCCAACGGGCACTGTCGCAACCGGTGGAACGCGGCGGACCTTGATGAGAAAGGCAGCGATGAGCAGCGAGCCGACAAAAAGACCGCCACTGGGCAGCAGGAGCAAGCCGGCATCGGTCGGCGTGAATGCAAGCACCGACAGGGCGAACGCCGGAATCAGGAACGCGCTGCCGAACAAGGCGGCGCCGGCGACAAAACTGACGATAAAGGCAAAGGTAAAATCGCTCGATTTGAACACCGTGAAATCGAGCAATCCCTGACCTTTGGCCAAGACTTGCTGGCCGAGAAAAGCCAGCAGCGCTGCGGCGCCGATCATCGTCAGCATCAGGATGCGAGGTTCCTCGAACCAGTCCCATCGGCTGCCCTGACTGAAAACGTAGGTGAAACAGAACAGGGTGGCCGAGATCAGGGAGAAGCCGAGCCAGTCAAAGGGACGCTGCCGGCCCCTGGCGGGCATCGGGTGGTCTGCGATGAGCAAAAGGCCGGTCGCCGCCAAAGCCAGCGGCACCACGCTGAAGAAAATCCAGGTCCAGGACTGGCTGTCAATCAACCACCCTTGAAGGGCCGGGGCAATAGTCGCCGGCGCGACCACGGAGCCCATGGCAAACAGGGCTTGGAGGATCGGCTGAAGGGCACGCGGATAAGCACGAAAAATCATCGCCTGGCCCGCCACCAGCAGGGTGCCGCCGGCGAAGCCTTGAATGATGCGAAGCGCGATCAGCAGGTCCAGCCGAGCGGTGATGGCGGCCACGCAGCACGCCAGGCCCATGGCCAGGGTTGAACCGACGATCAGGTTACGCGCAGAAAAACGCTGTATCAGCCATGGGGCCGAGATGAAGCCGATCAGCTTGAGCGCGGTGTAGCCGATGTCCAGCCAGGCAAATTCATCAGGTGTTGCATAGGTGTCGCCGATGATATGGCCGCGCCCGATCGATAGAACGGTGCCGGCGATCGCTTCTGTCAGCGTGGCCAGCACGATGCCCACGATGAGCAGGGCGCCAGTCGTAGCCCTGGCACTGCTCGGCGTGGCGCTGGCAAAGGTGTTCATGAGCCTTTCCCTTGCATTACCTCCACCCGCGCGGACAGGCCAGGCACGATGCGCCCCGGCAGCGGATTGTTGGCCAGCCGGATCTTGACCGGAACCCGCTGCACGACACGGACAAAGTTGCCGGTTGCGTTGTCGGGCGGCAGCAAGCTGAACGCCGCCCCACTCCCCGGTGCAAAGCTGTCGACCACGCCTTCAAGTGCCGCGTTGGGGTAGCCATCGATCGTGATGCGCACGCGCTGACCGGGGCGGATATGTTCGAGCTGGGTTTCCTTGAAGTTCGCCACGACCCACACATCATTGACCGGCACGATATCGAGTAAGGAGACGCCCGGGGTCACGAACCGGCCGATGCGCACCTGGCGATTACCGATGACACCATCCACAGGCGCGTGCACCACGGTGTGGTCGAGATCGATCTGGGCGAGATCACGTGCAGCCTGTGCTTGCGACACAGCAGCCACGGCAGCCTCTCTCTCGGCCACATAGACGGCGATGTGTTGCTGTTGCGCCTCGACCGTTGCCGAAGCGGCCGATACCGAAGCCTCGGCTCTGGAACGTGCCGTGCCGGTTTCATCGACCAAGGCTTGGCTCACCGCGTTGCTGACGATCAGTTTGCGGCTGCGATCGTGGGTCTTTGTCGCCAGATTCATGTCGGCGGTGGCCGAACGCCTTTGGGCTTCGGCCTGCCGAATCAATGCACGCTGAAGCTGGGTCTGCGCATCGACATGGGTCAGGCGCGCCTTTGCAGCGCTGACATTAGCCTCTGCTTGCGCAAGCTTTGCGCGATAGTCCCGGTCATCGATACGGAACAGGACGTCACCCGCCCGGACGGTTTGGTTGTCCTCGACCTCTACCGCAGTGACATAGCCGGCCACCTTTGCGGCGAGTGAGGTCACGTCACCGCGAACATAAGCGTTATCGGTCAAGGTTGCGCCACTCGAAACAGCCATGGCCCCCCAGGCAGCCAAGATCACCACGGCGCCAACGCACAGCAGTATGCCGATTATCTTGCGTTTGCTTCGCCGCGCCACGACGACGGGGGTCCCGGCGCTTGCGCCGGAGGCAATGGTGGCCTTGTCCTGGAGCGAGTTCATTTTTTCATTTCCTGTTCAATGCCATGCACTGCAGCCGCCCCAGGGCAGCAGTGGCCTGCCGCTCTGCTGTCGAGCATTCGCCCTGCTGTCGAGCATTTATGAGCGCGTTGATCGGCTCACTTTTTGATAGGTGTGACGAGCGTCTTTTCGTCGGTGTCGAGGACGAACACGGCCAACAGGCGTGCAGGTTCGGTGTCGCTGGCGTTGGCGCTGACTTCGTGCACGGAACCCGGCTCCTCTACGAAGTTTTCGCCGGTGTGGTAGATCTTTTCCGGCTGGCCTTTGACTTTGATGCGAAACGCGCCCTCCAGGACCGTTGCATAGATGAAGGCCGTTTTCGGATGGGTGTGGGACGGCGACGCGGCGCCCGGCCCATACTCGACGACCACACCCTTCATGCTCTTGCCAGGGATGTTGGGAATGGGACGGTCAAACACGACTGTCACCTTGCCGGCGGGCGGCTCAGCGGCCGACGCTGCGCTGATCGACAGTGCTGCGAAAGCAGCGGCCAAGAGAAGTCGGGTAACCATGGCAATACTCCTTCGTGGGTAGGTGTTATGACGGCGCGCCCCATTACCGGGGCGACGCCTTCCTGAGTTGTCCCTGGAGGCCTCAGCGGCCCGCTTCGGCCATTGACTGGCTGAGCCAGTCTTCGAAACGGATCGCGCCCAGGCGTGGGTTCTTGCCGGGTGTCAGCGATTGATCGTCAAGCACGGCGCCGTAGTAGCGCGCGTGTACGTCCGGTACGACCTGGCGAGGATCCTGAGTGGCCCGCAGAAAGCGCCTGATCAGCTCGTCGAGCGGCAAGGCCTCGGGCCCCGCGACTTCGACCGTGCCATTAACCGGCGCAGCCAGCACGATGTCGGTAAGTGCCGCCACCACGTCGTCGGACGCCATCGGCTGGATCAGCGCCGGCGAAACGCAAAGCTCTTCGCCGACGGTAAACGAATGGGCAATGCCGCCGACAAATTCGAAGAACTGCGTCGCACGTAAAATGGAGTAAGGAATGCCGGATGCCTTGATCAGGTTTTCCTGCGCGACCTTGGCCCGGAAATAGCCGTTCTCGGGAAGCCGTTCGCTCCCGACAATCGACAGGGCTACGTGATGGCGAACCCCGGCGGCCGCTTCGGCGGCGAGCAGGTTACGGCTCGACGTTTCGAAAAAATCGAGGACGGCCTGATCCTCCCACGACGGCGCGTTCGCCACGTCGACGACGATGTCAGCACCATCCATCGCCTGGGCCAAGCCCTCGCGGGTGATGCTGTTTACGCCCGTGCTGGGGCTGGCCGCGAGCACGTCATGGCCGCGCTCGCGCAGGTTCTTCACAAGTTTCGATCCGATGAGGCCGGAGCCTCCGATGACGACGATCTTCATGGGCTTTCTCCACGTGTCGACTGCAACCATTGCGTCGGTGTAAAGGGAGATTGCCTGCGCGCGTGAGCGAAGTCCTTGTGCCTGCTATGGGTTTCCCTCCACGAAAGCTTGGTTTTACGTCCAAAGAAGCCGCCGTCCGACGTCGTCTCTGCTGCGGACGGTGCGGCGGGTTTAGCGCTGCCGTATCATCAATTTCAAATACTAATCGACAGTCGCCTGGGACACGGAGTTGAGGGCGCTTCGCCAGGGGAACCTCACTTTGCCATTCGTGTTTGAAGACTACGTGCTCGATGAGGAGCGCCGGGAACTCACCTTGCGCGGGCAAGTCGTGGCCGTCGGGCCGCAGGTTTTCGATCTATTGCTGCTGTTCGTCAACAACCCCGATCGCGTCGTCAGCAAAGACGACCTGCTCAAGACGGTGTGGAACGGCCGGATCGTCTCGGAATCGACGATCACCAGCCACATCAATGCGGTGCGCAAGGCCATCGGCGATACCGGCGAGGAACAGCGCCTGGTGCGCACCATCGCCCGCAAGGGCTACCGCTTCGTCGGCCAGATCAAGGCCGACGGGATCGGTGAAACGCAACAGTCTGACCGGCCTGACATCGACGAACGCGCGTCCACAGACCCGAAGGAGATGCCCTCCTCCTCGCTCGTCCTCCCGGACAAACCCTCCATTACCGTCTTACCCTTCCAAAATTTGAGCGGCGATCCGGAGCAGGAATATTTCGCTGACGGCATCGTGGAAGACATCATCGCTGCCCTGTCGCGTATCCGCTGGCTGTTCGTCATCGCGCGCAATTCGAGCTTCACCTACAAGGGCCGGACGGTGGACGCCAAGGGCGTCAGCCAGGAGCTGGGCGTTCGCTACGTGCTGGAAGGCAGCGTGCGCAAGTGCGGGAACAAGGTACGCATCACCGGGCAGCTCATCGACGCGACGAGCGGGACGCATATCTGGGCGGAGCGCTTCGAAGGCACGCTCAACGACATCTTCGAGCTGCAGGATCAAATCGCCGAAAGCGTCGTCGGTGCCATCGCGCCGCAACTCGAACGGGCAGAAATCGAACGCGCCAAACGCAAACCGACGGAAAGCCTGGACGCCTACGACTACTATCTGCGCGGAATGGCAAAACTGCACAATGGCACCCGGGAAGCCCTCGACCAGGCGCTGCCGTTGTTCTATAAGGCCATCGAGCTCGACCCGGAATTTGCATCGGCCTATGGTATGGCAGCCTGGTGCCACTTCTGGCGCAAGCTGAATGGCTGGATGACCGATCGGACGAAAGAGATCGCTGAGGGCGTAAGGCTTGCGCGTTTGGCGGTGACGCTCGGCCGCGATGATGCGGTTGCGCTGACACGAGGTGGACATGCATTAAGCCATCTCGCCGGCGATGTTGACGGCGGCATTGCATTGCTCGACAGGGCACGTCTGCTCAATCCCAATCTCGCCCCCGCCTGGTACCTGGGCGGTATCCTGCGCGCGCTGCGCGGTGAAACAGACGCCGCCATTGAGCATCTGACCCATGCCGTTCGCTTGAGTCCGCTGGATCCGGAAATGTTCAGGATGCAGGTCGGAATGGCGCTCGCGCATTTCTTCGCCGGGCGTTTCGATCCCACGACGCAATGGGCGGAAAAGGCGCTGGGCAACCTGTCCAGTTTCCTGGCCCCGGTGGCCCTGGTGGCGGCCAGTCAGGCCCTCAGCGGACGAATGGATAAAGCGAGGTTGGCGATGCAGCGTCTACGCGAACTGGATCCCTCGTTGCGCCTCTCCAACCTGAAAGACTGGCTGCCCATCCAACGGCCCGAGGATTTCGCGCGCTTCGTTGATGGACTGCGGTTGGCCGGGTTGCCCGAGTGACCGTGGAACGGTTCCATGAACTCAACGTCATCGGGAATGTGCAGGCAGACGATACGTTTGTTCGCCAGTTACGAGCGCAATCGTGCGGTGATTTTGTTGGAAGCCCTTGGAGCGAGAGGCGCCCTGAGTGACGCTGAATGGTGTGCATGATGTCCGAACAAGCAAGCCGCCCTGTTTGGGAAGGCTCTGTAGGTGCTAGCACACCGCATGACGTGACAAATTACCTGAATGCCTTACGCAAGCTCAGTTCACACCGCCCCAGGACGCACGCCTAACCAGCCTCCTGATGTAACGAATTAAGTCACGGACATTTACCTATAGAGCAGATCCTTATACGATGAAGTCCGCATCTACTGCTCTCCATCAGGCCTGAGTAAGCTATGGTTATTGTATGACAACGCGACTTAACAAATTGAACTCTATAGCCACGCAAGATTTTGCGCAAAAAACAAGCAAAAGCTGCATACAGGTTCAATTATTTTTAGAATTAAATACAACACCATTGAGCGCCTGAACGATGAACAATACTAGTTTTCCGGCTGAAAGCCATAAAACTTTCAGCATAGTTATAGTAAATTACAAAACACCAGAAATTACCAAGATATGCTTAGACTTATTGCACCAGCATGTGGGCAGCAACAGCGTCCCAATATGGGTAGTTGACAACTATTCCGCCGATGAAAGCACTGAGTATTTACGAACGCTTGACTGGATCAATTTAATCGAGCGCTCTGTTTCTGAACCAGAACCGGGCCATATCGCGCATGGCAAAGCACTTGACCTGGTTTTGGAGCGAGTTGAAACTGATTATTTATTCTTAATGCACACTGATACATTTGTTTTCGATAAAAATGTTTTTCCGATGATGCTAAATAAATGCTTGAAAAACCCAAAAGTCGTAGCCGTCGGTTGTGTTGAGCAATTAAACCGTGGCACCACGAGAGCTCTTTGGCGCTTTAGCTCACGACTATTCAAACACCATTTCAGGCACCTGAAAATCTCCATGGGATTACGTTCCAGAGAACCAAAACCGTACAGAGAAGTCTACTTGAAGAGTTTCTGTACATTGTGGAACTGCAAACTTATCAAACAGCACAACATGCATTTTTCGATGGATGATCGCGTGCCAGGCTATACGCTCCAAGATCGCATGACCGAGCTTGGCTATGTCGTTGAAATGTTATCACCGCGTAAAATTTTCAGCTATCTGGATCACATTCAGGCCGGCACGGTCGCAGCGGCTGGCGGCTATGATAAGACTCATAGACGAACCAAAATGTACAACAATATCCTTAAGCGTCTGAACAAGAATGACAGCAAAAATTAAGCTGCGAATAGACGCAACGAGCAGTGCGTTCAACGCTGTTTGAAGTCACCCATAAGTCTTTGTATTAAGTTATTGGAGCGGTAATGGCACCCATCACTCAAACACTACCTATCACCCTCTCCCCGGAGCTTGATTTCGACCAAAACGCCGCCAGCGCCTTTGGTGACTCATTGGCCAGTCACTATATTCAGGCTACGCCATTTCCGCACATAGTCATCGACAACTTCTTACACGAAGACCTGATTGCGAGTATCTGCTCGCACTTCCCAATCGAGCCAACCAACAACGAAATGCTCTACGAGCGCGGCTATAAAGGTCAACGAAAACGTCAAATTAGTCCCAACGAATGCGCCCCCTATTTGAAGACTATTTTCAACGTCTTCAACTCTGCCCCCATGCTGCAGTTTCTTGAAAAGCTCACAGGCATCGAAGGTTTGATACCCGACCCCTACTTTACCGGTGGCGGCCTGCATGAAACGAAAAGTGGTGGTTTTCTGGGGGTGCACTCCGACTTCAGGCTCAACAAAAAGCTTAATATTGAGCGCAGACTGAATATCATAATTTATCTGAATGAAGACTGGCGAGAGGAATACGGCGGCAACCTGGAACTTTGGGATGTCGACATGAAGACCTGCCTTAAAAAAGTCCTGCCCATTTACAATCGCTGTGTCATTTTCAACACAGACAAAGACAGCAATCATGGGCACCCAGAGCCTTTAACGACTCCAGAACACATCACCCGTAGGTCTATAGCACTTTATTACTACACCGCTGGAACCATGGCGATCGATCCCGCACAAAGAAACAAAACCCACTACAAGCCAAGGCCCAAAGATCGTTTAAGCCTAAAGTACTACATGGGCAAACTAATCAAGAAGAAAAACTAAACTATATCGCCAGACGATCGAGTTCGTGCTTTTTTGAGCGTTCGCTTGCAAAACTGGATATGCCCCCCACGCACAGTTACAGCTATGACATAGTTTTTTGATCTCTTCACCCTTCTCAGAGTCGAGGCACTACCGACTGTCGGCTTTGGGTCCAGGCTGTGTGAAAAGGTTTTAGAGCACGTTGAATAGTCAACGCTGGAGCGAAAATCGCGCGCCCATGTAACTTTCAAGTCTGCTAACTGATCAAGCGTTGGCAGACTTCAAAACGGCGCATACGTTTTCACACAATCTGGGCCGGAAGCAGCCATTCACCGCTAACGCCTAAAGCATGAGAATGCCTTTCTGGTAGTGACCGCATTGCACACTATCTACCGACCCTGCCTATCCCCGTCTCCACCAAGGCTCTTAAGATCCTCATGATGAAGGGAAGCTTTTCAAGCGCCTAAATTACAGATAATGTAAATACATCTACAAAATAACTAGCGATCTCTACATGTCAAAATGGCTAGCGTTGATTCTCGGTTTACCTACCGCGAATGCCACCGAGCGCATGCGCGCTTGGCGGGCCCTAAAAGCTTCCGGGGCTGCGGTTTTGCGTGATGGTGCCTATCTGTTGCCTGATACCGGTGCCTGTCGTGAGGCTCTGGCGTCTATCGAGCGCGACATCCTTTCCATCAATGGCACTGCCTATGTGTTGCCTGTGGTGGATCCAGTCGGCGAGCGCTTTGTCGGGTTGTTCGACCGCAGCGAGGACTACAGCAGACTTCGTGTTGAGATTGAGGAGTGCCGAGGACAGCTCACGACCGAGAATGCGCTGTCCACCACCAAACAGATTCGCAAGCTGCGCAAAGGCTACGAACAGCTGACCAGCATCGATTACTTTCCTGGCAAGTCGAAGCAGCAAATCGACGCTGCCTTGCAGGAGCTTGAGACTGCGGTCAGCAGAGCGCTGTCTGCGGATGAGCCACACAGCCGCAACCAACCAATAACAGCACTCAACCGTGGCGACTATCAGGGTCGTATCTGGGCAACCCGCAAGCGTCCCTGGGTCGACCGCCTGGCTTGTGCCTGGTTGATCCGTCGCTTCATTGACCCCAACGCTCTGATCCTCTGGCTGGACACTCCACTGAACTGCCCGGCCGATGCGCTGGGCTTCGACTTCGATGATGCGACTTTCAGTCATGTGGGCAACCGGGTGACTTTCGAAACCTTGCAAGCCAGCTTTGAACTTCAAGAGCCTGGCTTAAGCCGCATCGCAGCCTTGGTGCATTACCTCGATATCGGAGGCATTCAGCCGGTGGAGGCTGCCGGTATCGAGCGTGTGCTGGCAGGGCTGCGCGAAACCATTACCCACGACGACCATCTACTGGCTGCCGCGAGCGCCATATTCGACGGCCTGCTCGCCGGGTTTGCGAAGGAGGAACAACCCAATGAGTAAGGATTTGGCACCCGTGGTTGAAGAAGAACTGTCGAGACCGGAAGCAATCAGTTTGCGTGAGGCCTTCTGGTTCTGGCTGAAGCTCGGCTTCATCAGCTTCGGTGGGCCAGCGGGACAGATCTCGATCATGCACCAGGAGTTGGTAGAACGGCGGCGCTGGATATCCGAGCGCAGATTCCTGCATGCCCTCAACTACTGCATGTTGCTGCCCGGCCCAGAGGCTCAACAGTTGGCGACCTACATCGGCTGGCTGATGCATCGAACCTGGGGTGGAGTGATTGCTGGTGCGCTGTTCGTGCTGCCCTCACTGTTCATCCTGATCGCTTTGTCATGGATGTACATCGCCTTCGGAGAAGTGCCTGTGGTGGCTGGGCTTTTCTATGGGATCAAGCCCGCCGTGACGGCCATCGTCGTGCAAGCGGCGCATCGGATCGGCTCTCGGGCATTGAAGAATAATTGGCTATGGGCGATAGCGGCGGCGTCATTTACCGCGATCTTCGCGTTCAATGTTCCGTTCCCGTTGATCGTTCTGGGTGCCGCATTGATTGGTTATGTCGGTGGACGCCTGGCACCCGAGAAATTCAGAGTTGGGGGCCATAGCGCCGCCAAAAAATCCTTCGGCCCAGCCTTGATCGATGACGACACTCCGTCCCCGGAGCATGCCCGGTTCAGCTGGTTGAAATTGGCATCGCTCGCACTGATTGGCGCCGCACTATGGGCATTGCCGATGGGGATTTTGACCGTATTATTTGGCTGGGAAGGCACCTTTACCCAGATGGGCTGGTTCTTTACCAAGGCGGCGCTGTTGACGTTTGGCGGGGCCTACGCGGTGCTGCCGTATGTGTATCAAGGCGCTGTCGGTCACTATGGCTGGCTGACCGCGACACAGATGATCGACGGCCTGGCGTTAGGCGAAACCACTCCTGGGCCGTTGATCATGGTCGTGGCCTTCGTCAGCTTTGTCGGGGCGTATGTCGCACAAGTGTTCGGTAGCGAACATGTGTTTCTGGCAGGAGCTGTCGCAGCTTCTTTGGTGACATGGTTCACCTTCCTGCCCTCGTTCCTGTTCATCCTCGCGGGTGGCCCACTGGTGGAATCGACCCACAACGAACTCAAGTTCACCGCACCACTCACCGCCATTACCGCGGCAGTCGTCGGTGTGATCCTCAATCTGGCGTGCTTCTTCGGCTATCACGTGCTGTGGCCGAAAGGCTTCGGCGGCAACCTTGATTGGCCCTCTGCGCTGATCGCCATTGCAGCGGCGATTGCCTTGTTCCGCTTCAAGCGTGGGGTCATTGAGGTGCTGATGGCCTGTGCGCTCGTCGGCTTGGCAGTGCATCTGTTGCGCTGAAAAACTGGCGGGCACCCGGCCCGCCAGATCACCCAGTGGCAGTGGCAGACGTTCCTTTGTGGTCACGATGGAAACTTCTATTTAACACTCAACACCTCGTTATGCAGTCAGGCCTATCCAGCCATGGAAGCCCACGTAGAGGCCAACACCGATGATCAACACGCTGGACAGGTAGGGCGCACGACGAGCAACGGTGCCCAGCCATGGCCAGCGATTGGACGCCTGTTTAGCGCCAATGGCCGCAGCAGCACCCACTGCCACCAACGTGATCGCAAGGCCAATGCTGAAGCACAGAACGAGCATGCCTCCCAGCGCGACTTCTTTAACCTGAAGACACAGCAACAGAACGGTGATGGCCGCCGGACAAGGAATCAGCCCCCCAGTCAAACCGAACATGACGATCTGTCCTGTGGTGACCTCCCGGTTGGTGAAACGCTTACGGATGTCGTTGGCATGTGCACGTTCGTGCGCATCCTGATAGCCGTCAATCGACAACTCCAGGCCTTCCAGTTCGGAATGCGCGTGCCCGTGATCATGCTCCAGGTACTCCAGGTCGTAATCATGGGAGTGACCGGCATGCCCAAGACTCAAGCGAGCACTGAACTCATGAGGCTCGGGGATATCGACAGTTGATTCCAGGAAGCCTTCACGCTGAGCAAATGAGAACGCTTGAGTGCTGCCGTCACAACGGGTAGTGATCAGACGAACGTCTGAAGCGGGCCAGGCATGCCCACTCAACGCTTTCATGCGCCAGTGGGGTGGCATGCCGTCTTCGAAGATCGACAGTTCAATACGGCCATGACCAGTATCGATACGATGGGTTTCATCATGGTGGCCGTGGTGGTGATCGTGTCCTTGCTCGAACTTGAACATCTGCTCGCCGCGCCAGGTACGCCACAGCATCCAGAGTGCAATCACAATAATCAGTGCGCAAGATACAAGCTGGAAGTAAGGCTCCGTGGTTTGAGCATCCAGACCTTGACCCAGGTACATGCCGCCGATGGCGATCAACCACACCACAGCGGTGTGCGAAAGCGTAGCGGCCAGGCCCAATAACACCGCCTGTTTTACCGAGCCACGAACGGCCACGATGAAGGCCGCCATCATGGTCTTTGAATGTCCGGGCTCGAGCCCATGCAATGCCCCTAACAGTATCGCGCTGGGGAAATAGAGCCACGCGTGGGCGCCACCCTGCTGAAGCAGTTCTGCAAAGTTTGGCATTACCGGGCCTATTTCGAGTAACGACGGATGGCTTCGAGCAGCTCTTCGACACCCTTGGCCCGCGCCTCATCGCTCAGCTCAGGGCTGGCAACATGGGCATGAGCGTGAGCTTCGATAATTTCGTCCATCAAGCCGTTCATTGCCCCACGCGTAGCCGCGACAAGATGCAGAGTTTTGGCGCAGTCAGCATCTGATTCCAGCGCTCGCTCTATAGCCTGCACCTGTCCAGCGATGCGCCGTACGCGTTTCAACAGATCATCTTTTTGCCCATGAACATGCGACATACCATACCCCCCCTACCTATGACGGCACAGATAATCACCTGCATTGAAGGCATTCGCAAGCTCTGCGTCCGTGCTTCTCAAAGAAGTTGTGATCCAGAATGACAGCCAGAGGGGCTCCCGCGCGTGTTGCCGGGTAGCATGTGAAGGATGAATTGCAGAGCACTCAACTTTCCCACAGGCAATCGGCATAGGGGACGGCCTTCATAGGCCGTTCCCCTGCCACACCACCCGGCATGCGGGTCCGCACCGGGCGGTTCGAGAGATTGAGGTCAGGAGAGACGCGGTAAACCCGTTCTGTCGAACCACGCTATATCGAGCACTCGGTTGAGTTCAAGAGCGCTATTGCGCCACCAGCAGCGAGAGCTTCCCGCCACTTTGCGAGCAGTAGCCTCACTTGCACCCAACCTGCGCAGCTCTCGATAGATCGTTGAACTACGCCGCCATTGCTTGAGCTGGATTGCTCGTAGTCGGTGTCGTATCCATTCATCTAACTCTCGCCAGATTCTGGGAGTTTGCGACAAGCCGAAATATCCCTTCCAGCCAAGCATGTAGGGCCTTAATCGGTCGACAACTTGTTGCAAGCTGCGGCCACCTGAGCGCCGGGTAAACCAGCGGATGCACTGTTTGAAGCGCTGACGCGCTTTGACCGCTACTGTCCTTTTGACGCCTTGTGGAGAAGCCCAGAACGCGTACCCCAGAAACTTGCGACCAAATACACTCGCCACCGCACTCTTGCTCTCGTTGACGCTCAAGTGCAGCTTTTCATACAGACGCTTGAGCAAGGCCATCACTCGCTGCCCGGCCTTCTTGCTGCGAACATACACATTCGCATCGTCGGCATAGCGCACGAAGCAATGACCTCGACGTTCAAGTTCCCGATCCACTTCGTCCAGCAGCACGTTCGCCAGCAACGGCGACAGCGGGCCGCCTTGCGGCGCCCCGCAGCGGCTTTTCTCGACTACGCCATTGATCTGCGTTCCCGCATCCAGATACGCCCGAATCAGCCGGATAACCGCCCGATCCGCAATCCGCTTGCGTAAACGATCAATCAAAATATCGTGATCGACCCGGTCGAAGAACTTCTCCAGATCAACATCCACCACCACTCTTCGCCCTGAAGACACATGGCGCTGAGCCGCCAAAACAGCATCCTGCGCGCAACGTCCCGGGCGAAAGCCGTAGCTGTGTTCACTGAAAGTCGGATCGAGTTCTGGTTGCAAGACTTGCAGCAACGCTTGTTGGATCAAGCGATCGGTGACCGTTGGAATTCCCAACTCGCGCTGACCGCCGTCAGGTTTGGGGATGACCACACGTCGTACCGGGCTGGGCCGGTAGACGCCTGAAAGAAGCTGTTCGCGAATCGCCGCCCACTGGCTCAGTAGATGTTCGGCGGTCTGTTCAATATCCAGACCATCGACGCCCGCTGCTCCCTTGTTGGCCTTGACCCGCTTCCATGCCCGCTTCAGGTTTTCTCTCGCAAAGGCCCGATCCAGCAGCCCTTGCCCTGCGTTGTCGGATTCATCTTGCGGGCGATTGACCTCGTCGCTGATGGGGCTTCTCACGGTTTCACCGCTCGCGTCCTCACATCCGCCCCGCGTTTGGCAGGCATCTGACTTCCGGTCGTTCGCATCAACATGGCCTATAACGCTTTCTCTCGTTCGGCCCTTCGTCAAAAAAAAAAAAAAGACTACTACGGCCTCTGCTGACTTCTCGCTCCGGCTTGCACCGTCGCCCTTTCAGGCACAAGGCGAGATCTCCCCAGGTAAGAACGCAATCCTTCACCACACAACCGCCGGATTTACGCAACCTGATCCTTGACCACAAGAGCTTCGCGGTTTTATGCCCGCTCGCCCTGATCGGCTTCGCCTTCTATCCGGTTCTTGTACATCGGCTCATGGCTTCGATCCACGCTTCCTCCCCACACTCGGTCGCCCTCATGCAGTTGCGCTTCACTTCGTTCGCTGTGGTCAGCTTACGGCGGGACTTTCACCCACAAGATTGCGCCCATGCTGGGCGCACATAAAAAACCCCGTAGATCATTGATCTACGGGGTTTTTAATAGTGGAGGCCGAGGTCGGAATCGAACCGGCGTAGGTGGATTTGCAATCCACTGCATAACCATTTTGCTACTCGGCCTCAAACATCTGATGTCATGTAGCACAACATCAAACGCGTACAAACTTGGAGTAAGATTCGTGATCTAACTCCTTGAAAACATTGAGCTTTTTCAGCGGTCAGTGCTTTCGATGGCGTGAATTATGTACTGATTTCCCGAGGCTGGCAACCCCTTGATTTCAAAAAAAATTCCGTCAGGTGGTTTCTATGTTTCAAGGGGGGCTCAGCTCTTCCGGCCGGGATCGTCCGTCACGTCTTCTACCGCGTTCAACGGTTCAATGGCCCAGTCCCCATGCAGATACCAATCGTCTCCAATCATTTCGGCCGGATGCATTGTCCTGTCGGAGCCATTGCCGCACGCCAGGGAGTTTGCTGGACAGTATCTGTCGCAGCCCCAGCAAATGCGCTCGGGATGCTTGGGGCTGATGGGAAAATTCTTGGCCATGTCGATCCCCTGTTCGCCAAGTAGTTGCTCAAAGCAGATCTGGCGCATCGCGCCTTTATCGTCCTGGCTGCACAGCGCTCTGACGTTGTCACCGAGCACCGGCCGATAGCGCCGTGGTGGCCGGGCATAGTCGAACACCATCAGCCGGTCAGGTTCCAGCTCGATAATGGTCGCCAGCTTCAGCGCGAAACTGTCTGGCGTCTGCCAGGCATGGCCAAAACCCAGATCGACGTTGATCGATCGAAACCTAAAGGTGCGCGCGGCATCCATGAGCGATTGAATCGGCGCCGGGTTCTGGTAGCGGGCCACCGACCTGTCACAGTCGGCGTCGATATCCGGAACGCCGATGCTGACGTGATTGAATCCCTGGTCGCGCAATAACCCCATGGTCGACCAGTCGGTAGGGTGAAGGTCGACCTCGACGCTGTAGTCGCCGCCCTCATGTTCGAGAAAGTTGAACCGGCCGCGCAGATGACTCATCAGCCGTTCCAGATGGGCAGGCGCGGGGGTTCCGCCCCCCAGATGAAACTGCTCGACCCGTTGCTCCGCACCGAGGTGACAACCGACGAGATCGATTTCCTGCTCCAGATGCTGAAGGTACTGCTCGATACCGTCGTACTCGCTGGCGATATCACGCGGGGAACATGAAGACGGCTTGAGACTGGAAGGCAGTTGCACGCTCAGGGACAGCGGACGGCGCTTCTGGCGGCTGACGCGCAATGCACGAAGCAGATCCAGAGAGCCAATACCGTCATGAAATTTTTGCGTGTCGGCATGACAGTTAGGGTCAAGCACGCCTTGATCGCACCGGGCGATCTCGCCTGGGTTGTGAAATAAATCGAGCATGACGGTCTCCGAGACTGGCTGCGGATTTACAGTCTCCGGGTTTAACCATCAATGCTCCTTGATTTGCGTCAAGCGCAAGCCAAGTGTCTGCACAACGGACCACCGGTCAGCCCCGATTACCACGTCAGGTAAAACATGCCCTTGGCCAGCAGCACGATAACGATCATGTGGCAAAACAGGCTGCCATGGATGAAGTGCAGGTATCGCGGGCTCATTCGGCCGCTTTTGAACAGAAACATGGCGCCCAGGAAATGCAGCAGCACACTCACGGCCACCGCTATTTTCAACGCCAGCAAGGTGCCGAACGATGAGGCCAGTGGTGAGGCAAGAGCTGGTAAATAGCGCAACCAGACCATGCCCAGTCCCGCACCGAACAACACCAGCAGCACCCACGGCATCAGCGAGCGGGCCCGGCGACCGATACCCTGCTCCACCAGCAGCATCACCCTGGCGGGTAACTGTTTGCGGATGCTTTCCAGGAACAGGACTTCGAAGAACACCGTGCCGATGAAGATCAGGGCGGCAAACAGGTGCAAGGTAAGAATCAGCGGATAGATCATGGAGTTTTCGCCTTGAGTCAAGGCAACCCGCGCTACGGCGAACATTGGGGTGAGCGCACTGGCTGTCGGTCTCTGGAGACTACAGAGCCCGCCTGGCCATGCGGTTGATACCGATCAAGAAACCCGCAAAACCTCCCAGTTCGTGTGTATATCCGTTACTGCGGTCACGGCTGCTTATGGTTCCGCCCTTACGGCGGGTCACTTTCGAAGAGCGCGAAAGTAACCAAAGCGCTTTGCCCCTGACGTTCGGTGCCTCGCCTAGGCTCGGCATGCCCTCGCTCCGGTCCTGCTCCGTGGGCCCGCCGCCATCGGCCATCCATGGCCGGGGGCGGCTAACCCGGCATCCATGCCGGGTTGCCCACTGCGCAGAACCTCCACTCGGCCTCTCGAGGGGGCGTACACCGCAAAAGCAAAAGCGAGGCGGCCTACCTGGCCGGCCTGCCTCTTCAAGCGTACACATTCCCCCTGTGGGAGCGAGCCTGCTCGCGAAAAACGTCCGGACACCGCGTTCATTCAGACAGCACGCGTTATCGTTCACGTCTTTCGCGAGCAGGCTCGCTCCCACAGGTACAGCGCCAGGCTTTTGATCTTGCTTTTGATCTTGCTTCTGATCTTGATCTGCCCCGTCGGAAGGCCGAGCGCAGGTTCTGCGCAGTGGGCACCGCGGCAAGGATGCCGCGGTAGCCGCCCCCGGCCATGGATGGCCGATGGCGGCGGGCCCACGGAGCAGGACCGGAGCGAGGGTATGCCGAGCCTAGGCGAGGCACCGTACGTCAGGGGCAAAAGCGTTTGGTTACTTGGCGCTTTTCCAAGTGACCCGCCGTAAGGGCGGAACCCTAAGTCGCCATCACCGCAGAAACGGATATGTACCCCCAACCTTAATTAAACAGCGAGGCGCCACCCCATTCAGTGCCCACGAATGTAATGCTCCAACTGCCGAATCAGATCAGCCTGCTCGACGATGGCTTCCTTGACCAGATCCCCAATCGATAACAGACCAATCAGTTCGCCGCCGTCCACCACCGGCAGGTGGCGCAGATGGCTATCGGTCATGACCGCCATGCAACGCTCGATGCTCTGCTGACTGTCGGCGGTCACCACGGGCGCGCTCATGATGTCGCGCACCGGCGTACCGACCGAAGAGCGCCCCTGCAGAACGACCTTGCGCGCATAGTCGCGCTCGCTGATCACGCCGACCACCTGCCCGGCCTCGATCACCGGAAGCGCGCCCACGTTCTTTTCGGCCATGACCCTCAGGGCTTCAAGCACCATTTCATCGGGCGCGATGCTATGCACCTGGCGGTTTTGCACGACCTTGAGTTTCAGCAATTGTGCGGCTGTTTTCATCAGTGCCTCCGATACCGTTGCGCGATCCTGTTGACCACCTTCAAGCCACCCCGACTTGCACCACACCGGCGTTCAAGCGCACAGGCCAGACACGCAGTCGCTGTTGCGGGTACTCCAGACAGCTGCCGTCCTCAAGGCGAAAATGCTGTTTGTAGATCGGCGATGCAACAACCAGATCCCCCTTGATGCTACCGACCAACCCGCGACCGATCACATTCGCCCCGGATTGCGGGTCATGATTGTCGATGGCGTAGAGGGTCCGACCCTCGGCACCGGGCAGGTAGAACAACGCCACCTGTGCGCCGTCGAGCCAGACGACGACGCCGGAGTTGCTCACCAGGTCCTGTTGCTCACACACCGTTTGCCAGGCCTCGGTGTTTTCCAGGGAATCGATGCGTTGGGTATTGGACTGGCTCATCAGGCAATCTCCTCGGTAACAGGGATAAGGTTGAGTTCGGCCGCCATGATCGGGCGCCGCTGGCCGCGCTCCTGGACAAAGTGGATGTCCGGGTCCGGGCGTTTATCGTTGACGAAGGTACGGAAGCGTTTGAGTTTTTCCGGATCTTT
Organism: Pseudomonas sp. LB3P25; assembly: GCF_054897985.1. Taxonomy (NCBI): domain Bacteria; kingdom Pseudomonadati; phylum Pseudomonadota; class Gammaproteobacteria; order Pseudomonadales; family Pseudomonadaceae; genus Pseudomonas; species Pseudomonas sp. LB3P25. The sequence goes on from NZ_CM142711.1 coordinate 3,942,939, forward strand.
GAGGGCATTCGCCCATTCGCATTCATAGCGATCGACGACCAACTGCATTTGCGATTCAAGTTCCGCGCCAAGTCCGAGGCTGTCGTGAATGATCACGTCTTTGAGGTAATCGAGGCCGCCCTCCAGGCTTTCGCGCCAGACCGAGGTACGCTGCAATTTGTCAGCGGTGCGGATGTAGAACATCAGGAAACGGTCGATGTAGCGGATCAGGGTCGCATCGTCGAGGTCGGTGGCGAACAACTCCGCGTGACGCGGGCGCATGCCGCCGTTGCCGGCGATGTAAAGGTTCCAGCCTTTCTCGGTGGCGATCACGCCAACGTCTTTGCTCTGGGCCTCGGCGCATTCCCGGGTGCAACCAGACACCGCGAACTTGAGCTTGTGCGGCGAGCGCAGACCCTTGTAGCGGTCCTCGATGGTCAGGGCCATTTGCACGCTGTCTTGCACGCCATAACGGCACCAGGTGCTGCCGACGCAAGACTTCACTGTGCGGGTCGATTTTCCGTAGGCGTGCCCGGTTTCGAAACCGGCTTCAATCAGCTCGGCCCAGATGTCCGGCAATTCATGCAACTGCGCGCCAAACAGGTCGATACGCTGGCCGCCAGTGATTTTGGTGTAGAGGTCGTATTTCTTCGCCACCACACCAATCGCGATCAGTTTGTCGGCGGTGATCTCGCCACCGGGGATGCGCGGCACCACCGAATAGGTGCCGTTTTTCTGCATGTTGGCCATGAAGGTGTCGTTGGTGTCCTGCAGCGGCACCAGCGACGCGTCCATGATCGGCTGGTTCCAGCACGACGCGAGGATCGAGCCCACCGCCGGTTTGCACACGTCGCAACCGGTGTGGCCACGACCATGCTTGGCCAGCAGTTCTTCGAAGGTGATCACCCCTTCTACCCGCACCAGCGCATAAAGCTCCTGACGGGTATAGGCAAAGTGTTCGCACAGGCTCTTGTCGACGCTGACGCCACGGGCAATCAACTCATGCTCGAAAACCTGCTTGAGCAACCCGGCACAACCGCCGCAACCGGTGCAGGCTTTGGTCTGCGACTTGAGCAAGCCGAGGTCGGTGCAGCCACCGTCGATGGCCGAGCAAATGGAACCCTTGGTGACGTTGTGGCACGAGCACACCGTGGCCGATTCGGGCAACGCGCCCGGGCCCAGGGTCGGCGCGCCTTCGGACGACGGCAGAATCAGGCTGGCGGGTTCCGCCGGCAGCGCAATCGCGTTCTGCATGTATTGCAGCAGCGTGTCGTAATAGCTGTTGTCACCGACCAGCACCGCACCGAGTACGTGCTTGCCCGTGGCATCCACCACCAAGCGTCGATAGCTGGCCGTGGTTTCGTCGATGAACTGATAACTGCGCGCGCCCGGCGTGCTGCCGTGCGCGTCGCCGATGGAACCGACATCGACGCCCAGCAGTTTGAGCTTGGTCGACATGTCCGCGCCCATGAACGGCTCGGCGGTTTCGTTGCACAGCAGTGCGGCAACACCACGCGCCATTTGGTAACCGGGGGCGACCAGGCCAAAAATGCTGCCATTCCACGCGGCACACTCGCCGATGGCGTAGATGTTCGGATCGCTGCTCTGGCATTGGTCGTCAATCACCACACCGCCGCGCGGGCCGACTTCCAGCGAGCATTGACGGGCCAGTGCGTCTTGCGCACGGATACCGGCGGAAAACACGATCAGGTCGGTTTCAAGAAATTCGTCATTGGCGAAGTTCATCCGGTAGCGGTATTCCTCGCCTGCGCTGATCGATTGCGTTCCGCGCGACAGGTGCACACCGACGCCGAGCCGCTCGATCTGCGCCTTGAGCGCCAGGCCGCCGTATTCATCCAGTTGCACCGGCATCAGGCGCGGGGCGAATTCCACCACATGGGCTTCCAGGCCCAGGGTTTTCAGGGCGTTGGCCGCTTCCAGGCCCAGCAAGCCACCGCCGACGACCACACCACGTCGGGCGTTGGTCGCCGCGGCACGGATGGCGTCGAGGTCTTCAAGGGTGCGATACACCAGGCGCGAATCGCCCTCGGCGCCTTCGATCGGCGGCACAAACGGATAGGACCCGGTGGCCAGCACCAATTTGTCGTAAGAGACACAGCCTTGCGCTGTGATCACCTGACGGCGTGCGCGGTCGATTTCCAATACCGGCACACCCAAATGCAGGGTGACGCCCGGGGTCTGGTACAACGAGGCTTCACCGAGGGCCAGCGACTCGGCATCACGGCCGGAGAAATACTCGGAAAGGTGCACGCGGTCGTAGGCACGCATCGGCTCCTCGCTGAACACGTGCAGCCGATAGTGATCAAGGGCACCGCGTTCGATCAGCTGTTCGACACAATGATGTCCGACCATGCCATTGCCGATCACGATCAGCGTTTGCAGCTTGTTCAAAGTGGCAACATTGGAATTCATAAGAGACACCCGTCGATAGCTGTTCAAAAAGCAAAAAAAAACGCCTGAAACCTTGCGGTTCCAGGCGTCTTTGCCTGTTCGTTTACGGTGCTAAGTCAGGCATCTATGCCGGATCCACCGATGTTGCCCGCGACCTGTTCGGCCAATCGATCGTCGTTGACCGAGGGGGCTGCCCACTCGACTGCGTTCACAGTGGGCCTGAACAGTGTCTTGCAGACTTTGTGCCAGTCGGCCATTGGCAGTCCTTGCTCCAGTAAACGTTGACCACGGGTGTCCATGAACGCCCGATATTTGCCTTCGCATAGTGCAGAGGCGTGTTGCGCGGCCTTATAAAAGTGCACAAAAGCTATCCCGTTCCAGATCAGAATTTGCCACCCAGCGGGTATTCAATCGCCAGGCGGATCTGATTGGCGTCCAGCTCTGCTTGCGCCGCATTCCCGCGGTGAACCGCATGCCGCAGGCTAAACGCGAGGTTTTTCGCGACGCCCGACTGCACCACGTATTTGGCCTGCAGATCACGTTCCCAGTGCTTACCACCCTGCCCGTAACCCAGCCACTTGTAGCCGCCGTTCGGGTCCATGTGAGTGCCGTCGATGCCGCTGCCGCGCACGTACAGTGCGCCGAAGCTCAGGCCGGGAATGCCGTAACCGGCCATGTTCAGGTCGTAGCGCGCTTGCCAGGAAGCCTCCCGGGGCGCGTTGAAATCGGACAGCGCCACGGCGTTGCTCAGGTAGATCGCGCCACGGGTCACGTAATCGAAGGGCGTGTCGCCATCGACCTTTTGATACCCGAAGCCGAAGCTGTGGGCACCGAGCTTGTAGGTCGACAGCAAACTCCAGGTGGTGTTGTCGATGCGGCCGGACAAGGCTTTGCCGGTGTCCTGAGTTCGGTACAGATTGAGATCAAAGATCAGGTCCTGGCCTTCCGCCAACGGCTGGGTGTAGACCGCGCCCAGGTAGTGCTGCCGCCAGGTGTCGGCATAATCCGCGCTGAACAGGCTGGCGTTGAGCCCTTTGACCGCCGTGTTGCGCACCCCCACCAGGTCGAAGCTGTCGCCCTGTTTGCCGTTGGAGTAATTGACCACAAACCCTCGGTCATGACTGGTGGCGTTGCGGTCGGTGCTTTCGTTGAAATGTCCGCCATACAGGGTGGTGGCGGGCAATTCGCGACTGGTCAGCAGCCAGCCGGTGGCGGTCTCCGGCAGCAAGCGGCTGTCGGATGAACCGAACACCGGCGTTTTCACCCGCTGCTCGCCGTAACGCAATTCCGTCGAGGAAAACCGCAGCTTGGCCACGGCGCCGCCACGGCTGAATTCATCCTTGGGGTGCCCGTCATTGTCCACGCCCAACACCCGCGCCTTGCCGGCCCGCCCGCCGCCGCTGTCCAGTTCCCAGCCGGAATACACATGAGCATCCATACCCAAGCCCACGGTGCCGGCGGTGTAGCCGGAGGTGAAATCGGCCATCAGGCCGTAAGCCCACTCCTCGGCCAGGTCGCTGCGTTCGGCGCGGGGCTTAAAGGCATTGCGCGCGCCATTGCTCAGTGAGCCGTGTTCATAGTCCCGACGGTCATAGAGGCTGCGATTGAGCAGGCTCCATTGACTGTCCTCGATAAAACCTTTTGCGGTGTCTTGCTCTGAAGCCAGGGCGAGCAGGGACTGCCCGCCCAATGCCAATAGCAGGGTGTGTGTCGATAGGGTTTTCACAGTGCAACTCCACAGAATTCGGGGTCTGCAAGGTGTCCCGCCGAACGGGGGACACCCTTGGGCACGTCAGAGGTATTTGAGGATCGCGATATCGCGACGGCGCTGTTTGAGGTTGGCGAACCAGCGCGTCGGGAAGAACAGCAGCACCCCGAGGATCACACTCCACAGCCACACCGTGGGCAGGTTATCGAAGCCATAGTAATCCCCCTGATTGGCGCCCCAGATTGCGACCGCCACCAGGTACATGGCCTTGAGTACGTACAAGTGCAGCAAATAGAAGAACATCGGCGCCCCGCCGTAGATCGCCAGGGTTGCCGTGGACCAGCGATCCTGCAGCTTCTCGAACAGCGCCAGCAAGATCAGCGAAAGGCCAATCGTCGGCATCAGGAACATCAGCGAAGGCGGGTACTTCTTGGCGCTCATGAAACTCATGAAGGTGCGCAACGAATCACCGGTTTGCACCCAGGGTTTCTCGCCATAGACGTTCAGGTAGCGAATGAACACGAACGCCACCAGCAGCCCTGCACCCAGTTTGAGCAGGCGGGAAATCCGCTCGGCCGGGTCCATGTCCTTGCCGAACCACGGCCCGATTCCCCACCCCAGCAGAATCACGCCAATCCAGGGCAATACCGGGTAAGTGGTGCGGGCCCGGGTGAATTCGGTGATGTCGATGAACACCCGCTGATGCAGGATCGACCACGGCACGAAGAACGGCGACTCCGGCCCCACGGTCACGCCATCGAGCAGGTTGTGCCCGGCGACAATCGCCACCCCGAGTACGATCAGCCAGCTGCGTTTGAAGTGCAGCAACCCGGCGAGCACGATCATGCAGATGCCGATGCACCAGATCACCTGCAGCCACAGGGTCTTGGGCGGGAACTCGGCATTCCAGGCAAAGCACACGAAGGTGACTTCGAGAAATACCAGGAACAACCCGCGCTTGAGCAGGAACACCGAGGTTTCTTTCGCCGTGTGTTTCTGGCTGTACAGCCAGGCCGACAAACCGGTGAGGAAGATGAACGCCGGGGCGCAGATCTCGCTGAGCATGCGGGTGAAGTACAGGTCCGGCGTGACGCTCAACGCATCGATCGGGTCGGTGACCTGACGGTGCAGCAGAAAGGTTTCCCGCACATGGTCGATCAGCATCAACAGCATGACGAAACCACGCAGGGCGTCGATCGCCAGCATTCGGGTGTTGGCCTTGACGGCACTGGTTGCAAGCGCAGGGGAAGCGGTTGTCGCCTGCCCTGCCAATCCTGAAGAAGGGGTCATATCAGTCACTCATGTAGTGGTCGAGGGATCAGACTTGTTTCTTGAGCCTGGCGACTTCCGATGCCGGAAGCTGCGACGGCGCTCGCGGCAATGGCGTCTGGCCCTGTGATCGATAGAACGACAGTGTCGAACTGAAGCTCTTTATATCGAACGGTTCGGCCTTGCCTTGAGGACTGATGCGTTCGCCGGGCGTGCGGTCCTTGTATTCCACGGCCACCACGTAGGTGCCCTGCCACGGCAGCTCGAAGCTGACTTTGCCCGCGGCATCGGTGCGCTGGGTGAACACGTCATCGGAGCCGGTTTCCAGCACCACGTCCTGGTCGGTCAACGGTTTGGACGCATAGAACACCTGGAACTGCGCCTTGCCAGCATCGGCGACGCCGGTGGGCACGATGTCCAGGGTCAGTTCCGGGGTGCGCGCGCGCAAGTCACCGACCCAACGGGTCGCCGGCGTCCAGTGAGTCTTCAGCGCCTTGTCCGCCTCATGAAGGTCGAAGATCGGATAGTGCGGGTCCTGGGCCAGCAGCGAATCATCTGCCCTGGTTTGATGAGCCACCGCAAAGGCCTGACGCTGCAAGGTCAGTGTTAATGGCTGGGACCTGTTGCTGATCGACCAGCCCTTGAGTTGCTGGAACCGGTCCATCCCGCCCGGCGTGACTTCCAGCATGTTCTTGTCATATTCCCCGTAGTACAACGCCAGGGGTTGCCCGGGTGGCTGTTCATACCAGATTTGATGCGCCTCGCTGCTGCTCGCCAGCAGGAGGACGCCGTAACCCAATAGTGCTTTTGCGTTGCTCATTCGCATTTTTTTCGCTCCGATTGGTGTTATTCAACGGGTCGTTGCCGCCGCCTCGTTTTATCGAAACCAGCCAGACAACAAACCGCTCCCCTCTCTCTGAACGCATTACACCGCAGAGACTTTTGCGCTTTGATCCGAAATCAACGCACAGGGGGCAATCGGCAACTGTTTTTGTGGCTTGAAACAGCCGTTTGTGCGGCTTGCGCCAGGATGAAGCGCCTTGGGCGGTTGTGCCGGCCTGATGTCCAAACGCAGTGCAATGCGAATACAACTGTGGGAGCGAGCCTGCTCGCGAAGGCGGCGTCACAGTCAACAGAGATGTTGAATGTAGCGGCCTCTTCGCGAGCAGGCTCGCTCCCACAGGGGGTTCATGTTGGGATTGGGAATGGGGGGATTGGTTCAGTGACGCAGAAGCTTGCGCAGCGGCACGCCGTCCTTGAGTACCGGAGATTTGATGACGATGTAACTGAAGTACTTGGAGATGCCGATGTTCTTGTCGAGCAGGCTTTCGATCACTTCCTGATAATGCTGGATGCTGCGGGTCATGAAGCGCACCAGATAATCGTAGCCACCGCTGATCAAATGGCATTCGAGCACTTCGTCCACCAGACGGATATTGGACTCGAACTTGGCGAAGTCTTCGCGCTTGTGGTCGCTCAAGGTGATCTCGGTAAACACCGTCACCGAATCGGTGATCTTGGCCAGGTTCAGGTGCGCCTTGTAGCTGGAAATATACCCGGCCGACTCAAGCCGTTTGACCCGTTGCAGGCAGGGACTGGCCGACAACCCCACCGCATCGGCCAGGCTGACGTTGGTCATGCGCCCGTCCTTTTGCAGCTCCACCAGGATGCTGATGTCGATTCGGTCCAGTTTGACTAACCCTTCCATTGCGTACCTCTTGACTGCCGTTTGTAAGACAATCTTCTAGCAAAATCAGCGCCGTAAAGACAGCTGATGCTGAGTCACCAGATCCGCCATGCTGTTAATACAGTAATCCGCCGCGCACGGCGTGGGGTGTTTTGACCGGCCACGACAGATCAGGCACACGTCTTTGGCCGCCTGTCGACCGGCCGAAGGTCGGGTCACGTGCAGGATGCTGCCGGGTTCAAGTTCGCTGGCCTTCAACCACTCTGGATCGAGCAAAGGGTCGCCGACCAGTGAAATGAAATCGTCGGGCATGATCCCCAGTCGCTCACACAGCAGCCCTCGATCCTCGGCGTCCCGGTCGCCGTGCACCAGCAAGCGGTAGAACTTGCGCAGGTACAACATCGCCCCGGGCGCGTCCTCGAATAGCGACCAACCGGCCACCGAACGGGCAAAGCTCATGCCCTCCTCCCAACTGGCTTTCAGGCCCCAGCGCTCGGCCAGCTGGCGATGGGCAAAACACAGCACGCCACTAAAGCCCAGTTCAGCGAAACGCGGATACAGCGCTCGCACCACCTCGCTGTATTCGGCCAGCACCTGTTCCTTGTCCGGATGACCGCCTCGGCTGTCCAGCAGCGGTTGCAGTGCCGTCCAGACACCCGAGTCCCGGTCGACCAGGACCTCATCGCAATCGATGAGCAGTGCTCGATAATCAGTCAGCCCCATGGTGCGCAAAGCCTCCGACGATGCATTCCATCAATCCATGCTCCATAAACGCTCACGGGCTGCAATCCGAAACGCAGACGCTGGAACTGGGTGTCGGGGCCAGCGCGGTGATCGGTCGAGGGACATCGCTGCGACTCCAGGCTCAAGCGGATACGTGCTGGGCCTTTTGTGCCGTCACCAGCCCCAGCGCACAGCCGACACCCGGCCTGACCGCGCTCGACCCGCTGGACATGCTCTCGCCTTCGGCCGCACCGGAACCGCAGATTTTGATCGGGCCGACGCCGCAGTGCCGCTCACACAATGCCTTCGAAGACGACGCCACCCAGCTACGCGTCGGTGTTTGGGATTCGACACCGTATGAGCGCCACGGCCGCCCCCACAAACTCCATGAGCTGATGAACCTGATCGAAGGCAGTGTCACCCTGCTGACACCTGATGGAACGAGTGTGGAGGTCAACACCGGCGACAGTGTGTTTGTGCCGCGAGGCGCACCGTGCGCGTGGAAAAGTACGCGGTATGTGCGCAAGTTCTATGCGGTGAAGTAGAGGAAGGCATCGTGATCACTGAGTCGAGCGCTTGCACTCAACCCTGATCCTGTTGGGCCCCTCCTCCTGGCAATCGATTGTCATCGGCAGGAAGCGTTCAATCACCGCGATATTGCTTTGCAGATGCTCGGTCATCCGCGGTGTTGTGAAGCTTCCACCGCCCGCCAGCGCCATGGGCAACAGCAATTGATCGGCAAGGTGTTCGGCCACTGCCGCCTCGCTATTGAGCCAGTCCGCCGCCTGATTGATCGCGCCATCGGCGACCTTTTCTGCGCGAAGGGCCGCCTGACCGAATGCGCTGAACACTTCAGTGATGTGCTCAAAAGCATATTCCAGCAGCAGGACGTTACCGGGGCCACGGTCCTGATCGAGGACGACGCACTGCAATTCGTCTTGCGCCATGTCCAACCGTTTGGCGACCTGACTCAGTTCACGCTCAGCCACATTCGGCGCGATGCCCGCGACCAGCGCACAAGCGCGTTGTGTGAGCAAGGCACCACGCTCCAGCAGGTGCAACGGAATCAGGGTCGACGGCTGAATAAACGCCTCGATCTCGCCGCCCCCAGCCGGCACAAACCCATGCCGCACCAGCTGCAATTCAACCTCGGCGCCCATGCGTCGCAGTTGTGGCAACCAGGCCAGTTGCAGAAAATCGGTGGGCGGCGCCATCGAATTATGAGTACCGCCCGATATGCGCACGCGACTGGCTTCAGGTGCCAACAACAAGGCAGGCAACAGCGTCTGCAACACCAGGGTGCAGCTTCCAGCGGTGCCAATGGCAAAGCTGAAATCCCCGCCGCGAATCGGCCCCGGCTCGAAGGACACGCTTTGCGAGCCCAGCTCGACGCCCTGCACGCTCGCATCGCAAACCTGAGCCGCCGCCAGTACGGCGGTCAGGTGCTGACGCAGCAATCCGGGTCGGCTGCGCCTGGTTCGAATATTTCTAATGTGCAGAGCGCGACCGGTCACCATTGACAGGCTTAGAGCGCTGCGCAACACCTGACCACCGCCCATGGCGCCGTCCAGTTCAATCACTTCCTGTTTCATCTTCATCCTTAGGCGTAGTGCTTGACGGTCTCTCTCAAGTAGTCGTCCAGCAATCGCGAGTTTTCCTGAGTGCGCGGCAGTTTGGGTACGGCACGCTCCAATTCTGCGGCGATGAACGCGTGCAAGGCGTGGCGCTTTGGGCCGTATGCGCTTTCATCGGCGTTGCGTTTGAGCACCAGCAGTTCCGCGACTTCATCCAGCAACGACGAGTCATCTACGGTGTTCAGCAGATCGGCGAACGTCATCGGCGGGCGACCCAGACCTTGATCGATCCAGCGCACGGCCAGCAACGGCCGTAGCACGTAGAAGTACTTCTTGAAGCGAACGCTGTCGCCTTGCAGATAGCCACGAAAGTTCTTCTTCGCCATCGACAGGTAATGGTTACGTGCTGCCGGTGGACTGTAGAACGCTTCGGCCAACGCACGCAGACGCAAGGTCGCAGCAGATTCGCTGCGATACACAAGCGGTGAATCCAGCCACTCCAGCAAGGTCGGGTTGGATTTGCGTAACAACCCCAAGGTCTTGCGCAGTTCCCAGCCGCTGACATCGAGTTCATCGTCCAACGGGCGCTCGATCACATCCCGCGCTGTATCAACCTGAACGAACCAGTCGGGCTTCTCCACATACACGAAACGTACGTCGTAATCGCTGTCAGTCGAGGCGAAACCCCAAGCCCGACTGCCGGATTCGCAGGCGTAAAGTACGGTGACGTTACGCTCGCGTTCTATGCGTTCCAGCTCCTGCAGAACCCTGACGCGCATCTCGGGCGCCAGGGGGTGGTGATCGTGATATTCCATTTTTCCTATCCTTTTACGCACACCACCTGACGCAAGGTGTGCAGCACTTCCACCAACTCGCGCTGGGCGTGCATGACGTGGTCGATGTCCTTGTAGGCCATCGGAATTTCATCGATGACGGCAGCATCCTTGCGGCACTCCACGTGGGCGGTGGCACGGATCTGATCTTCGACGGTAAACAGGCTTTTCGCTTTGGTACGACTCATGGTGCGGCCGGCGCCGTGGCTGCAGGAGCAGAACGATTCCTCGTTACCCAGCCCACGAACGATGAAGCTTTTGGCGCCCATCGATCCCGGGATAATCCCCAACTCGCCCTTCCTGGCCGATACCGCGCCTTTGCGGGTGACTAGAATTTCCTGACCAAAATGCCGCTCTTTCTGCACGTAGTTGTGGTGGCAGTTCACCGCTTCCAGCGCCACCTCAAAGGGCTTGCTGATCACTTTTCGTGTCGCTTGAATCACCGCTTGCATCATCAATGCACGGTTCTGCCGGGCGAAGTCCTGGGCCCAGCCGACCGCTTCGACGTAGTCATCGAAGTGCCGGCTGCCTTCTTTAAAGTAAGCCAGGTCACGGTCCGGCAAATTGGCGAGGTGCTGACGCATGTCCGCCTGAGCCATTTGAATGAACAGGTTGCCGATAGCGTTGCCGACGCCACGGGAACCGCTGTGGAGCATGAACCAGACCCGGTTGGCTTCATCCAGGCACACCTCGATGAAGTGATTTCCGCTACCCAGCGTGCCCAAGTGCCCACGGTTATTGGTGTTGGCGAGTTTCGGGTACTTGTCGGTGATCGCCTTGAACCGCGAGTCCAGTGCCGCCCAGGCCCGGTCCGCCTGATGCGGAACGCTGTCCCAGGCACCCTTGTCCCGACCGCCGCGCCCACTGGTGCGGCCATGGGGCACCGCTTTCTCGATCGCGCAACGAAGGCCATGCAGGTTGTCTGGCAAATCACTGGCCGTCAGCGACGTGCACGCGGCGATCATGCCGCAACCAATGTCCACTCCGACGGCGGCTGGAATGATCGCGCCGACCGTGGGAATCACGCTGCCGATGGTCGAGCCCTTGCCCAGGTGTACATCGGGCATCACGGCCAGATGCTTGAAGATGAACGGCATCTTGGCGGTGTTCATCAATTGCTGTCTGGCTTCGTTTTCTACCGGGACGCCCTCGGTCCAGAGCTTGATCGGTTTGCCGTTGGCGACTTCCAGCAGTTGGTAAGTATGTTCTTGCATGATTTCGATTCTTTTCTATTGGCCGATTGTTCGGCGTTGTTCTGTGGTTTCTCCGGCATTTACCGGGCAAATCCAAAAAGGTGGCACGACAAAAATGAGTGACTGTTGCGCGTTGCCGCGCTCCGGGGTTAACCGGCCTAAGATGTACAGCCACTCGGCATTCGTGCCTTTCACAAGCGCTGACAAGGGTTTGATGAGACGTCGTTGATGTAGTCCCATCGGCATTCAGCGCCTGTAAAAAATCAATGCTCTGTGTGACCGATCAAAGCTCCATGGCCTCGATCGCGTTTACCCAATGTTGCGCGCCATAGTTGCCGGCGGTGAACTGCGCGATCACGTCGAACACCGAGTCGCTGAAACCGCCGACATTCAAGATGTCTTCACGGTCTGGCGCCTGGGTCCAGAAGCCGGGTTGCATATCAATGCACACCAGTCGCGCCTTCGGGTTGATCTGTTTGATCCGCTCCCATTGGCGCATCGTTTCCGTTGCACCGCGGCGCCGCGCATCCATCCAGGATTCGTTGTCCGAGACCATGATCAGCGTATCGACCTTGGCCCTGGCGTCCGCCAGTTGCTCCAGCGGCGCGGAACAGCGAGTCCCGCCGCCACCGATGGCGGCCAACTTCTCGGCATTGCTCATCACGCTGTCGCGAGGGTTGAGCTGAATGTCCACCACCTGCATTTCAAACGGCATCACCCGAGCAGCCGGTTGCTTGCGCAGTACGGCGGCGGCCAGCAGCGCAGCCACATCAATACAGCGTACTGCTGTGGTCGCGCCCTGACGATAACCGGTCACCGGACTGTGCATTGATCCCGAAACATCCGGACAAACAATCACCGAACCTTGCAGCGCCGGCACGTTGACCAACGACAGTTCCAGCGCATCCTGCAACGCTTCTCGCACCACCTGCGGCACCTCATCACCGGTCATTCGGTAGGCCGCGAGCAACTGATACGGATAAACCCGCGCCTTGGCCACCGCCTCGGCATCCGCCAGGCGGGCCGCCACATACTCGGCGCAACCCGGCACCTGAAACGCACCGTGGCGCGCCAGGGTGTTGAGGTTCATACGCAGCGCCTGCCAGCCCATGTTCCTGGCTTGAGTCGCCCATTGTTCCTTGGTCAGTGTCTCATTGCCCAGCAACTGAAACGGTACCTGCGGCACCTCCTGGCTCGCCCCGCTGCGAAAGGCCAGCAGCGAGCGCGTCAGTTCAGGCAGTGCCTGCACATCCACCGGTTTACCGATCAACCAGGCAAAAAACGCTTCACGCCAGGCTTCAGAGGGTTTGGGGTGAACCATCTTCACCACATCCGCCAGCGATGGTTGATGACCGATCGATGCCTGTAACAGCTGACGTTCACTGGCGTTGTTCAACCAGTTTTGTACCAGCCGTTTTGGCTGCGAACCGAGTGACTTACGCCCCGTCACCCCGCTGCGCAGGATCTGTACGAAATTGCGCAGCATCTTGCCGCTGTCCACCACCTGTTCGAACAGCGCTGGTACCCGCTCTGAGCGCTGTGCAGTCAGGGCTGCAAGCATCAAGGCCGGCATGTCTTTCATGTGACCTTTTTTACGAGCGTAAAGGGCGGCCTTGGCGACGTAGTGGCTGTCCAGTTCGGCCACGAGGTGCAACACGTTATCCAGTTGGCTTTCGGCCGACGCGTAAAAGGTCTGGTTGAGGCAACCGGTCGCTGCCAGTTGGGCCAACTGATGTTTGGCTGTGTAGGCATAAGCCGGTGCTTGAGCCGCGTTCAGCGAGTCGCATGCCGGCAGTGTTGCCTGTTGGGTGTTGAACAGCTTGAAGTTGGCCATCGTGGCGTCTCGCTTGTTGTCTTGTTCGTTGCCAGAGGTATTGCAGCCGACGTGCCAGTTTTGATTTTCTAAACAAATAACTTTTTATCTTGTTGTTTTATAAGGTTTTTATTTTTTACGATAAATTTTATCGATCCAAATCAAGACATACCGTCAGATGATTATCTATCCTTACCTATCGCTATTTATCCTTTGGTATAAACATGTCAGACAAACGCACGGTCGCCATCGGTTTTATCGGCTCCACCCTCGACCGAGTCGGCAAAGGCGCCAATCGCTGGGGTCATTGGCGACCGACTGTTGGCCTGTGCCAGCAACAGGATGTGTTGATCCATCGACTGGAGCTGATCCACGGCGTCGACGCCCGAGACGTCAGCCTGGCGGAACGCGTGCGTGAAGACATCCGCCAGGTCTCGCCGGAAACCGAATTGCACCTGCATCCGATGCCACTGCGTAACCCGTGGGATTTCGAAGAGGTGTACGCAGCACTGCACGATTTCACCACGGCCTACAGCTTCGACACCGAACACGAGGACTACCTGGTCCACATCACGACAGGGACCCACGTGGCGCAGATTTGCTGGTTTCTGCTCACAGAAGCGCGCTACCTGCCAGCGCGACTGATCCAGACCTCCCCCGCCCGCCAGCTTGAGGAGCAAGAGCGCGCCATCGGCACCCACGCCCTGATCGACCTCGACCTGTCGCGCTACGACCGCATCGCCACGCGGTTCGCCCACAAACGCCTGGAAGGCCTGGCATTTCTCAAGTCCGGGATCGCCACCCGAAACGCTGCGTTCAACCGCTCCATTGAGCAGATCGAGCGCGTGGCGGTGCGTTCACGAGCGCCCATGCTGCTGATCGGCCCCACCGGTGCTGGCAAATCCTTTCTGGCTCGGCGCATCTATGAACTCAAGCGCAGTCGTCATCAGATGCAGGGCCGCTTTGTCGAAGTGAACTGCGCCACGTTGCGGGGTGACGGCGCCATGTCGACCCTCTTCGGGCACATCAAGGGCGCTTTCACCGGCGCGCAAAACGCCCGCGACGGCCTGTTGCGAGCGGCCGACGGAGGCATGCTGTTTCTCGATGAAATTGGTGAGCTGGGCGCGGACGAACAAGCGATGCTGCTCAAGGCCATTGAAGAGAAACGCTTCTTTCCACTGGGTTCGGACAAGGAAGTGGAAAGCGACTTTCTGATCATCGCCGGCACCCACCGCGACCTGCGTAGCCGCGTGGCCGAAGGGCTGTTTCGCGAGGATTTGTATGCGCGAATCAATCTGTGGACGTTCGACCTTCCCGGCCTGGCCGGTCGACGCGAAGACATCGAACCCAACATCGATTTCGAGCTCGAGCGCCACGCCCGGGAACAAGGGCAAATGGCGCGTTTCAACCTCGAAGCGCGGCGTCGTTATCTGGCATTCGCCAGCTCCAGCGAAGCGGCCTGGCTGGGTAACTTCCGAGAGCTGTCGGCCTCCATCACCCGCATGGCGACATTGGCCGACAGCGGGCGGATCGATGAAGCCCAGGTCGAGGAGGAAATTGAGCGCCTGCGCTATGCCTGGGGCCTGGCTCAACCAGACGACGGACTGAACAGGTTGCTTGGCGAAAACGTCGAGATGGACCTGTTCGATCGCCTGCAACTCAACGCCGTACTCGACATATGCCGGCAGGCGGACAGCCTGTCCGATGCAGGGCGACGCCTGTTTGGCGTATCACGCCAGGCTAAAGCACAGCCCAATGACGCTGATCGTCTGCGCAAATACCTGGCGCGCTTCGCCCTCGACTGGAAACAGGTGTCAAGTTGACGCTGCACCCGCAAACCCGCGCTGCAGGTCCTCAATCAACGCTTCGACATCTTCAAGCCCGATATGCAGCCTCAGCACCGGATTCAATGAACGATCCGCAGCACTGTCTCGATCCGTGGTATCGGCGACGGTGACCAGGCTTTCGTAACCACCCCAGGAAGCGCCGAGCCCAAACACCTGCAGCGAATCAATAAAACGTTCGACGTAGGCAGGGTCTGCATCACGCAGCTCGAAGGACAGCAAACCGTTGCTGCCATTGAAATCGCGCTGCCACAGGGCGTGACCGGGATGCTCGGGTAACGCTGGATGGAACACCCGCTTCACCTGCGGTTGCGCTTGCAGCCAATGAGCGATTTCCAGCGCCTGGCGTTCGTGCACGTCCAGTCGCGGTGCCAGGGTTCGCGCGCCGCGCAACACCAGGTAGGCGTCGTCGGGGCTGACGGTGGCGCCAAAGGTGTCGCCCATGGACGCCAGCGGTTGCCAGACGTCTTGTCGGGTGCAGACGCTGCCCATGACCACGTCGCTGTGGCCGCACAGGTACTTGGTCAACGCCATGATCGAGATGTCCGCGCCCAGGGTCAGCGGTCGGTACAGGTAACCCGAGCCCCAGGTGTTGTCGACGGCCAGGAGAATGCCTCGCGGTTTGCACAGGGCGGCGATGGCCGGCAAATCGCAGAGTTCATACAGCAAGGAGCCCGGCACTTCGGTGTAGACCATTTTGGTGTTGGCTTGCAGTTGTGCTTGCAGACCGCTGCCATCCGGCGCGAAGTAGCTGACCTGAATGCCGAACGGTTCAAGAAACTCCCGGGCCAGACGTCGCACAGGCGCGTAGACCGCATCGCTGATCACTACGTGATCGCCGGGCCGCAGGTAGGCCAGGAAGGTCTGCGCGATCGCCGCCAGCCCGGTGCCGAACAAGCGGGTACGGTAACCGCCCTCCAGCTCCGTCACCAGATCTTCCAGGGCGAAGGCCGTCGGATTGCCTCGGGCGCCATAGCTCAAGACCCGCTCGCTATCGCGGCGGGCACGGGCGTCGCGCATTTGCGCCAGGTTATCGAACAGCACCGTGCTCAACCGCGTGACCGGCACGTTGACTGCCCGGGCGCCATCGCCCTGTTCGGTACGCGCCGAATGGACCAGGCGTGTACGCACCCGGGCATCGCGGGGCGCTGTGACGCGCAGCGGCTTGAGACTGGCGATCTCGTCGTCGCTCATCTGCGCCAGCAAACCGATTTCCCAGGCCAAATACTGACGCGCCGCGTCCTTGTTGCCGGCGTGACGGTCGTGGGTGAAGAACAGAAAATCGATGCACTGCTTATCGGGCGGTGTCTGGGCGGATTCCTGCACGGCAAGGCCCGCCGCACGCCAGGCATCGAGGCCGCCGTCCAGCAGCCGCACGTGCAAACGCTGAGCTTCAGGCAATTCCAGCGCCGCGAAAGCGGCCAGCCATGGATCATCGGCGACCAACACCAGTGGCCGTTGCTCACCGGCCACTTCAGACGCCAGTAACGAGCGAATCGACCAGCGCGACCCGGTGATATGACCCTTGCGATAAGTCATGCTCGGTCGCAGGTCAATCAGCGCAACGGCGTCGTCCTTCAGTGCATCGGCCAAGGCCCGTGCCGTGATCAACGGCAGCGCCTCGTGAGCGATCACCTCAAGCGCGGGCAGCACCAGATCACTGCTCACCCCGCCTGCCAGCACATAGGCCTCATGCCCCAATTGCCGCAACCAACTGGCAACAATCGGTGCGCGCACGCCATCACTGTCGAGCAGCACCAACCGCGCCTGACGCACACCGACATACAGATCCGTGGATTGAATCAACTGCCCGCCCGGCGTGTGTTGTGCTCCCGGTAGACTGCCCGCAGCAAACTCCTCGGCGGTGCGCACGTCGCACAAAAACAGGCTGCGACCGGCCTCCTTGGCCCATTGTTCAACCTGCGCCGCCTCAACGGTTTTCACACCGGCGCGTTCCGCCAGTTGCGCAGCCGCGAGTCGCTGTGCCGGCAACGTGCCAGACGACACTTCCTCGGCATAACGTCGGGTGCTGCCATGCTCCAGCTGAAAATCTTCCAGATACCAACCCTGGGTTCCGTTTTCCAATGCGTAGACCGGGTTCTTCAAGCCCAGATTGATCAACGTCTGGGCCCCGATAATGCTGCGGGTCCGACCGGCACAATTGACCACGATCGGCGTGCTTTCGTCCGGCACCAGATCGTGGACGCGATAACCCAGCTCACCATTCGGGCAGCACAGCGAGCCGGGAATGGTCATTTTGCGGTACTCATCGAACGGCCGACCGTCGAGCACCACCAGCGGCTCGCCCCGCTCTTGCCATTCGGCCAGTTGTTTCGCGGTGACATGCGGCGTATGGCTGGCCTCTTCCACCAATTCACCAAAGGCCTTGGAAGGCACATGCACCCCGGCAAACAGCTGAAAACCGGCAGCCTGCCAGCCATCGGCACCGCCATCAAGCACATGCACGTGGCGATACCCGAGCGCCTGCAGACGCTGAGCGGAACGCGCCGCGACACCCCCGCTGTCCTGGTCATAGATCACCAGCCGAACCTGAGGATTCGGCGCCAGACGCCGGACCTCCAGCTCCAGACGGCTATAGGGCACGTTCACCCCGAAAAACAGGTGGGCTTCGCCATATTGGCCGTGCTCGCGCACGTCAAACAGGGCAATTTCCTGCCCGTCGAACAGCCACTGCTGCAGTTGCCCTGGAGTTACGGTCTGGCTCATGGGAGTCCCGTTTGAAAAAAAAGTTATTGAAGCGCCAGAGAGCGCTCATTGGCCGCGACTTCCCGGCCCTTCGCGTACGCACGCTGAATGGCCGGTCGCGCCTTGAGGCGTTCGCGCCAGGCATGAACATGCGGGTAATCCGCCAGGTCCTGGCCCTGTCGCAACGGTTGAATCCACGGGAAGATCGCCATGTCGGCGACGGAATATTCCCCCGCGACAAAGGGCACTTCGGACAAGCGCGCTTCCAGAACCTTGTACAGGCGCGTCGCTTCGGCATTGAGCAGGTCCAGAGCGAACGCAATCGGTTCCGGAGCCTTCTCCTTGAACAGCTGCAACTGGCTCAGGTACGGGGTGATATGCCCCACCTGCCAGAACAGCCATTCCTGAACTTTTTGCCGCTCCGCACTGCCGGCCGCTGGCAGGAAACGCCCGGCCTTGTCGGCCAGGTAATTGAGGATGGCGCCGGATTCGAACAGGCTCAGCGGCTCACTTAAGCCCTGTGGTGCATGGTCGACAATCGCCGGAATCCGTCCATTGGCGCTGATGCGCTGGAACGCTGCCTGCTTCTGCTCGCCTTCTCGGATGTTGACCGGCAGCACGCGGTACTCAAGCTCCAGCTCTTCCAGCAAGATGCCGATCTTCAAGCCATTGCCAGTCGGCCAGTAATACAGATCGATCATGCGTAGGCCTTGATCGACGGCGCCATTTGCGAGGCGTTGTAATTGAGGATGCGCCCGTCGGCCTCGACACCGTACCGGCCGTTGAGGGACTCCAGTGGCAAACCGTACAGGTGGAAATGCAGGGTCGCCTGGTCGCCTTCGACACGAATGCCATGCAGGTCTTCGCCGAGAAACGAGATGGAGGTGCCGGGTTGCACGATTACTTCTTTTTCCAGGTGCAAGGTGGTGAAACCGGGCTCGCGGCCTTCGTCATCACGACGGTAGACGTAGTTGATTTCCTGGCCTTCGACCGCGCTGATGATCGCCCAGGTTTCATGGTTATGCGGGATCGTGCTTTTGCCCGGCAGCAACGAGTTCAGGTACAGCGTCGGGGTGTCGCCATCGTCATTAAGACGGTAGCGAAACGCGGTGCTGCCCTGCCCCGGCACCGGCGCCGGGAACTCGTCGAAATTGAACAGATCACGGCGCTCGGCCAGAACTTCAAGCAAGGAAACGATTTCCACCAGCGCGGCGCGGTCGACGCCCCGTTGATGGATGACACGGATTTTCTTCAGGAAATCCTCGATGACGGCGGCACGGTTAACGGTACTCATGAACAGGCTCCTCGGTATTAGACGGACAGGCTGTAGCGACTCAGGTTGGTCAACAGATACGGATCATTGGCGATGGGCGGCCGGCGGCCCGGATCACCCAGGGCGTGACGCAAAAACTCCTGGGTGCGCTCGCTGGTGGGGTGCTGAAAGATTTGCGCGGCACTGCCGTGCTCGACGATCACGCCGTTCTCGGTGAAGTAGACGATGTCGCTGATTTCTTCGGCGAAACGCATTTCGTGGGTGACCAGCACGCAGGTCATGCCCTCTTCGGTCAACTCGCGAATCACCGTCAGCACCTCGCCGACGGTTTCCGGATCGAGGGCCGAGGTCACTTCATCGAACAGAATCAGTTCCGGGCGCATCGCCAGGGCGCGGGCAATCGCCACCCGTTGTTGCTGACCGCCCGAGAGCTGGCCCGGATAGGCATCGGCCTTGTGTTCCATACGCACCTTGGCCAACAAGGCGCGAGCGTCTTTTTCGGCGTCGATCCGGTTACGCCCCAGCACCTTGCGCGGGGCAATCACCAGGTTTTCCAGCACCGACAAATGCGGGAACAGGTTGTATTGCTGGAACACAAAACCCACGCGCTTGCGCAACTCGATGCGCTGGGCTTCATGGGCCAGGGTGTGAACCTCGGTCGTACCGACGCGGATGCTGCCGCGCTGGGGCTGCAACAGGCCGGTGATGCAGCGCAGGATGGTCGATTTGCCGGAACCGGAGGGGCCGATGATCGACACGGCCTGGCCCCGGCGCACGTCGAGGTCGATGCCTTTGAGCACCGGGTTAGTGCCAAACGACAGGTGCAGGTCGCGCAGGCTGACCAGGGGCTCGGCGACGGTTTCAGTAGAAGGCATAACGTCGCTCCAGGCGTTGGGTGAGTCGGGAAATCGGGTAGCAATAGGCAAAGAACAGCACCAACAGGCTCAGATAAATCACCACGGTGAAGCCGGTCATGTTCACGGTGTTGCTGGCGATTTGCGCGGTGTCGATCACGTCATGCACGCCCACCAGGGACGCCAGCGCAGTGCCCATGGTGATTACTGCATACAGGTTCATCCACGGCGGCAACATGCGCTTGAAGCACTGCGGCAGGATGATCGAACGGAAAATCTGCCCGCGGGTGAATGCCAGGGAACGTGCGGCTTCCCACTGGGTGCTGGGGATCGAGGCAATGGCGCCACGGAAGATTTCCGCGACATTGGCACTCGCCGGCAACGCCAGGCCGAGGGTGACCTTGACCCAGTCCGGGAACGAGACATAGGCACTGCCGATGTGGATCTCGAACGGGAACACATAGGTGGTGAAATAGATCAGCACCAGCCAGGGCGCATTGCGAAAAATCTGCACCCAGATCCACGCCGGCAGGCGCAGCAGACGCAGGGGTGACAGCGCCAACGCACCTACCAACAACCCCAACAACGACCCCAAGCCGATGGCGACGAGACTGATCAGAATGTTCTGGCCAAAGCCCACGGCCAGCGCCGGCGACCATTGCAGCAAGGCCTTGAACACCGGGCTGTGCGGGGCGACATACACCAGCCACAGTACGACGCACACCAACAACAGCAACTTGCCGACATGCCGCCGAGGCCAGGCCACCGGTGCGGTGACGGACGATTCAATGGCCATAGCCGGGCATCCTCAGGCGCGCTTCAAGGTAGCGCCCCACGCAATTGACGATAAAACTCAGCAGGCCGAAAAAGCTCAGGATCAGAATCATCAACTCCAGCACGTTGTCGCTTTGGGTCCAGATCATGATCGCCGCGTAAGTGATGTCCCCCACGGCAATGGCCGAGGCCACGGCCGTCATTTTCACCAGGTCGATCAGGTTGTTGATCAGCGACGGCAAGGCAAAGCGCAGGGCCAACGGCAGTTGCACATTCCACAGCAACTGACGACTGCTGAACGCCAGCGAACTGGCCGCTTCCAGGGTCACGGCCGGCACCGCCTCGATACCGGCGCGCAAGGCTTCGGCATGGAACGCGCCCTTGTGCAACGAGATCACGATCACCACCCAGGCGAACGGCGTCAGCGGGTTGGCCGCGCCGACGGCTTGAGTCAGCAGCATGTTCAGCACCAGGAAGGCGCAATACAGCTGCACCAGCGTCGGCGTGTTGCGGGTGACCTCGACAAATATGCGTGCCGGATTCGCCAGCCAGGGTTTTCCAGAGGTCAGCATCGCCGCCAATCCGACACCCGCCAGCAGGCTGCCGACAATAGTGAACAGGCAGAGCAGCACCGTGGTCAGCGCCCCCTGCTCCAGGGTTCCGCGCTGGTAGGCGTCCAGCAGAAAACCGTAGTTCAGGCCGATCCCGGCAGTCCAGTGGACGAAAAGCTCCAGCCAATGACTCATGGTTCGCCCCGCAATTGCGCGCAGGCGTGAGCGATGCGACGCCCGGCTTCGGCAACGGTGTCGGTCGCCGTGGCGATGGACAGGCGAAACCACGGCGACAAGCCATAAGCTCTGCCCGCCACACCGGCCACGCCCTCCTCCAGCAAATACGCCACGACATCGGCGTCGCTGTGAAGGCATACGCCGTCTGGACGATAACGCCCCAGCAACCCGGCGCAGCGAACAAACACGAAGAAACCACCTTGGGGTTCGAGCACCTCGAGACCTTCGACTTTGCGTAAGGCGCTCACCAGTAGATCCCGACGTTGCTGATAGGCCGCCACCTGCTCCGGCAAGAAATCCAGGCCGCCTTCGAAGGCCGCCAATGCGGCAGCCTGTCCCACCGAAGAGGCCCCCGACGTGGATTGCGATTGCACGACCGCCATGGCGTTGGTCAGCACTTGTGGCCCGCCACCGAAACCGATGCGCCACCCGGTCATGGCGTACGTCTTCGACACACCGCCCACCAACAGGCAGCGCGGTTGCAAGTCCGGCGCGACATTGAGCAGGCTCTGCGCGGGCTGACCGTCAAAGCGGATATGTTCGTAGAGCTCATCCAGCAGAATCAGCACCTGCGGATGGCGACGCAGCACCTCGGCCAAGGCTTGCAATTCGGCCTCGCTGTACACCGCGCCGCTGGGGTTGCCGGGGCCGTTGAGAATCAGCCAGCGAGTCCGCTCGCCGATGTGTTGGTTCAGCTGTTCTGCCGTGAGCTTGCAGCCCTGCGCCAGTGCGCACTCGATAAACACCGGTTCACCGCCATTGAAGCGCACGCTGTCGGGGAAGGACGGCCAGTACGGCGTCGGCACCAGAACTTCATCGCCGTCGTCGAGGGTCGCGGCGAAGGCATTGAAGATGATTTGCTTCGCCCCGTTGGCAATCACGATTGATTCCAGCGGATAGTCCAAATGGTTTTCCTGCTGGAGCTTGCGTTGCACGGCGACACGCAAGGCTTTTACGCCAGGCGTCGGGGTGTACTTGGTGGCACCGGCAGCGATGGCGGCATAAGCGGCCTGTTTGATGTGCTCGGGAGTGTCGAAATCCGGCTCGCCGGTGGTCAGGTCGAGAATGTCGCGACCGGCATCACGCAACGCCGTGGCTTGGGATTTGGCGGCGGCATTGGCCGACAGCGAGACGCGCTGCACGCGCTTGGACAGACGAATCGTCATGACGGAACCACCTCCAATACCTTGCCCGGATTGAGCAGGTTTTTCGGGTCCAGCGCCTGCTTGATGCGGCGCATCAGATCGAGCTCCACCGGACTTTTGTAGCGCTCCAGCATGTCCCGTTTGCGCTGGCCGATGCCGTGTTCGGCGCTGATCGAACCGCCATGGGCATGGGCACTGTCATGAACCAGCAAGCTGAGCGCCGCGTAGTGAGCCATATGCGCCTCGACCGTCGAATCAAGAGGATGAGCAACGTTGTAGTGCAGGTTGCCGTCGCCCAAATGGCCGAACGTGAAATGGCGGACACCGGGAAAATTCGCCTGCAACAGCGCATCGGTATGGGCGACAAACGCCACGACCTGGGAAATAGGCACTGAAATGTCGTGCTTCATGTTGCGACCGGCGCGCTTCTGTGCCTCGCTCATGTTCTCCCGCAATAGCCACAGGGCTTCGCTTTGGGCCAGGCTTTCAGCGATCAACGCATCGGCCAGCAACTCGCGCTCGAAGGCCTCCCCCAGCACTTGTTCAAACGCTTGGCGGGCATGGGCTTCGCTGTAGTTGTCGGACAGTTCCAACAGTGCAAACCAAGGCTGCCTGGCACCGAGAAAAGGTTGCGGACCTTCGGGGAATTGCTCGCGCAGCAGCGCGAGGCAGTCGGCACTGAGCAGTTCGAACGCGGTGAGACTGGCACCGAAACCGGCGCGGGCATGGGACAGCAATTGCACCGCTTGGTCCAGAGAGTCGAAGGCCAAGAGTGCCGTCGCTTGCGCCTTGGGCAGCGGGAAGAGTTTCAGGGTCGCGGCAGTGATGATGCCGAGCGTGCCTTCGCTGCCGATATACAGGTCACGCAAGTCGTAACCGGTGTTGTCCTTGCGCAAGCCGCGCAGGCCATTCCAGATTTCACCCTCGGCGGTGACCACTTCCAGACCCAGAGTCAGCTCGCGGGTATTGCCATAACGCAGCACCGCGGTGCCGCCGGCATTGGTGCCCAGATTGCCGCCGATGGTGCAACTGCCTTCGGCGCCCAGACTCAGGGGAAACAGCCGGCCGGCGTCACGAGCAACGTCCTGGACAGTTTGCAGAATGCAGCCCGCCTCGACGGTCAGGGTGTCGTTGTCAGTGTCCACCGCCCGCACACGATTCAATCGGTCGAGCAACAGCAACACCGCTTGGCCGCTGGCGTCCGGGGTCGCGCCGCCCATCAGGCCGGTGTTGCCGCCCTGCACCACCACCGGCGTATCACTGGCCACACACGCGCGAACCACGGCCGCGACTTCCTCGGTGTTCGCCGGGTGCACCGCAGCGATGACCTGCCCGACGTAACGTCCCTGTTTGTCGGTCAGATAGGGCGCGGCCTCTTCGCTGCTCTGCACATGGCTGGCGCCGAGCAATTGCTGCAAAGCCACGAACAACGTCTGACTCATGGCTGCACCGCCAGCGGCGCGGCGTTGCGGTACTGCTCGTGCAGATCACGCAATGCTTGAGATGGCGTCATACCGGTGCGCTCGCCCAATTCGATCAGCCAGCCGCTGCGGTGCCAGTCGCGCACGATGGCATCCAGTTTTGCCTGGGTATCGTGCTCGCCTTTGCGCAGCCAGATCACCGAGTTCGACGGGATCAAATCACCCGGCAGAGGGATTTCATACTCAGCCCACTCGGCATCGCTCAACAGCGCGTGCATGGTCGGGCTGACATGCACCGCCGCCACGCAACCATTGCCGCGCAACGACAACAACGATTCGGATTGGCTGCGGAAGGCCTTGATCTCTGCGCCGTAGGTCTCCTGCAATGGCTTGATGAAGTTGCTGCCCTGGGACACGCATACCGGCTTGCCTTTGAGATCAGCCCATTGAGTCACGCCAGCCCCTTTGCGAATCAACGCCGCGCCGCCCACTTCTTCATAAGGCGTGGGCACGTAATCGAGAATTTCGCCACGCTCTTCGGTGAACTGCATATTGGCGATCAGGATGTCGACCTTGCCCTGCTGCAGGAACTGCACGCGGTTGGGCGCCAGTACCGAAACGGTCTTCGCTTCGACGCCCAATGCCTTGGCGATGCCCTTGGCCAGTTCGACGTTGTAACCCAGGTGTTCGCCGGTCTTGGGGTCGATGGTGCCGAATGGCGGACCACTGAGAATCACCCCGACGCTGATGGCGTGGCGTTGCTCGATCTTGTCCAGCGTGGCATCGGCCTGGGCAAGACTCGCACCCAACGCGGCGGACCAAGCAAGGCACAGGGTGGTCAGGGATTTGGCGGAAAAATAACGGTTCATGCACGACTACCTTGAACGACCGCCCGGCAAAAGGACGGTCTGTTGAAAACGATGAGGTGGAGAACCGGGGTCAGGCGCCGTTGGCCTGGAACTGTTTCTGCAGTTCCACCAAAGCGGGTGATGCGGGCGTGATGTGGTTGCGGGTCTGGGCCTCAATCAACCAGCCGCTGCGGTGCAGTTCCTTGACGATTGGATCGAGCTTGGCCTGGGTATCGCTTTCTCCGGGGCGGGTCCAGATCACCGACGGCGCAGGGTTGAGTTCCGGCGTAAGTGCGCGATAGCCCTGCCATTCGGCGGTGCCGGCGAGCAGCGGATTGATCAGCGTGGCGTCATGCACCGCTGCGACGCAATTGTTGCCGCGCAGGGCCAGCAAGGATTCCGAAGAGCTCTTGAAGGCTTTGATCTCGACGCCCAACTCGGTGAGCGGCTTGATGTAGCTGCTGCCCTGGGAGGTGCAGACCGGTTGGTTTTTCAGGTCTTCCCAACGGGTGATCTTGCTGTCCTTGAGCACCGCGGCGGTACCACCAACACGGTAGAACGGTGTCGGCACAAACCCGAGGATCTCGCCGCGTTCGGCGGTCCACTCCATGTTGGCAATCAGCAAATCGACTTTACCCTGCTGCAAAAACTGCACGCGGTTGGCGGGCAATACCGGCACCAGCTCCACTTCGGCACCCAGTTGCCGTCCCAGCTCCTGAGCGAGGTCAACATTCAAACCACGCGGCTTTTGGGTCGCTGGATCAATCCCGCCAAACGGGCCGCCGGACAGCAACACGCCGACCACCAACACATGCCGTTGCTCGATCTTGTCCAGGGTTGCATCAGCCCGGGCACCGGTGCTGGCAACCAGCGAGATCAAGGCGCCCAGCATCACAGGCAACAATTGTTTAACGGCTGAGTACTTTTGCGACATGGATCTTCCCCTGATGATTGATCGGCGTACCCCGACCTGATGTGGAGGCATCCTAGGTACAGCGTTGAAGTAACGGAAATTCAAATATCTAATATCGTTATAACTTCCCGTGTTCACACCGGGAGACGACCTCCATAAAGCCCGTATTTACTGACATTAAAGATCTACCCACTAAAAAATCAGCAAAAATACATAAATAATCGTAATGTTTATGTTTTCAGCCTTGATATAAAAGCAGCCCCGGAAATGGCCATGCCGACCTCACCCACCCTCGATCTCGAATTGCTGCGCACCTTCATTGCCGTCGTCGACCACCACAGTTTTGCCGAGGCCGGCGCGCAACTGGCCCGCACGCAATCGTCGGTCACCCAACACATGCAACGCCTGGAACAGCAAGTGGGGGTGAGCCTGTTCGAAAAGCGCGGGCGGCAAAAGCAACTCACCGAACCCGGCTTGCAGTTGCTGCGTCATGCCCGGCAGATGTTGTCGCTCAACGACGAGGCATTGAACTCGCTGCGTGAAAGCAGCTTGAGCGGCGTGTTGCGCATCGGCTCACCCCATGACATCGCCGACACCATCCTGCCGCCGATCCTCAGCCACATCGCCCGCTCGGCACCGCGCTTGCGTCTGGAAATCGATGTCGGGCGCAGCCCGTTTCTGATGGAGGATTTGCACCGAGGCAAGGTCGACATGGTGATTTCCACTCGCCAGGACCCGAGCCTGGAAGGCTTTGCCTTACGCACTTCACCGGTGTGGTGGATCTGCTCGGCGCAGTACATTCACAACCCCGGCGAACCGTTGCCACTGATCCTCGTGGATGAACCGAGCATCTACCGGCGCTATGCCCTGGAGGCGCTGGAACGCGCCAATATCAGTTGGCGCCAGGCGTACCTGGCATCGAATCTGATTGGCATCAAGGCCGCGACACGTGCTGGTTTGGGTGTCACCCCCCGAAGCATGGAGATGCTTGGTCCAGACATGCGCGTGCTGGGTGAAAATGACGGATTGCCGCGACTGCCGGACGTGACCTACTACCTGTGGATCAGGCCCAACACCGCCAATTTGATTGCCCGCAAAGCCTATGACTTGATTCGTGCAAGCCAGGGATTGTCTTTTTCTTGAAATGAGCGGCCTCGATGTTTTGCACGATGTGATCGGGCAAAACATCGAGGCCGCGGGACATTTCAGAGCTTGGCGATCGAGACTTCGGTGGATTTGACGAAGGCAATCACCTCGCTCCCCACTTGCAATTCAAGATCGCGCACTGAGCGGGTGGTAATCACCGAAGTGACGATGCCGGAGGCGGTTTGTACATCGATTTCGGAGACCACTTCGCCTGTCACAATTTCCTTGATGACACCCTTGAACTGGTTGCGGACGTTGATCGCTTTGATGGTCATGATGAGGCTTCCTGTCTGATGTCGAATACATCCGCACGGATGTGCAGGCCTTCAAAATGAACCTCCCGGATCAATATTAAAAGGAATATATATTGATTTGCTTATTCCTCAATAGAATATACAAACCGACAGCCGCTCCCTGAAAATCATCTACCACAGCGCCAGGGTATAGCTGACGATCAGGCGGTTCTCATCCAGGTCATTACCGAAGTTCGAACGCACTGACGCGTTGCGCCATTTGAGTCCGAGCCCTTTCAACGAACCGTCCTGCACCACGTAAGCGATATCGGTGTTGCGTTCCCATTCCTTGCCTTCTCCCGGCGCAGTGCGTTGCACATTGTCGCCAGAGATGTAGCGCGTCATGAAGGTCAACCCCGGCACACCGAGTGCGACAAAGTTGTAGTCGTAGCGCGCTTGCCAGGAATGCTCGTCGATGTTGGCGAAGTCACCGATCTGCACGAAGTTGACCAGGTACGGATCGCTGCGCCCGATATACGGAAACGGATCGTCGCCGCTCATGCGCTGATAGCCAAAGCCCAACGCATGGCCGCCCAGGCTATAGGTGAACAACGCACCGAAGGCCTGGTTGTCGATATCACGAAAGTTACCGTCTTCGGTGCTGCGCGCATAGCGTACGTCGCTCTTGAGCGACTGGCCGGAGCCCAGGTCCAGCGTGTGCACAAGCCCGAGGTAATTTTGCTGGTAGATGTTTTCAAGTTTGCCGTAGCGGTACTGCGCGGTCAGGTTCGGCAGGAACTGATAGTCAGCCCCGGCAAACTGGAACTTATCGCTTTGCCCGCCGATGCGGTTGGCGGTCATGTCCTGATAGTCGGTGGAGTCGACAAAATTGATCTGCGTGAGTTGACCGGCCGTGAGCTTCAAACGATCAATTTCCTGCACATTCACCAGGCCGCCCTTGAACGTGCCCGGCAACAGGCGGGTATCGTTGGAGCTCACTACCGGGTCCTTGATCTGCAATGTCCCCAATTTCAGGGTGCTGTTGGACACGCGCATTTTCGCTGTCAGGCCTAACTCGCCATAGCGATCCTGTGAGCCGCCGGACCCATTCGGCGGCAACAGATTGGTGCCCGCCGTACCACCACCGGAGTCCAGTTTGAAACCGGCCATGCCTAAAACATCCAGGCCAAAACCAAACATGCCCGCGGTGTAACCCGACTCCATTCGCAACAGAAAACCCTGCGCCCATTCCTCGGCCTTGTCGCGCGAACCGTCCTGGCGAAAATCACGGTTGAAGTAGAAGTTGCGCGCTTCCAGGCTGCCTTTACTGTCCGCGACGAAATCCGCCTGAGCGGTCGGCGCGCAGAGCAGGCTCAGGCCGAGCAATGTGCCAGCCGGGGCGTACCCATTGAATGGGCGGGTGCGACCCGCTTTTAAAGGCACGTGGACGGTCATGATTTTTTCCATGGAAGAGGTTCCTGCAGCAGCAAGCGAAGATGACGGACACACCTCATTGTTTTTTTGTGAAGGCGTTGTCGTGGGGGGCGGACGCAGCGACCTGCGTCGTGGAGCGGATTCTTCGGGCCGAGACAGAACGGCGTCAAACGGGAAAAAGACGAGGTTATGCATAAGAAAATTTGATGCCCGTTGCGGCGGACTCTGGAGTAACAATTGCAACCCGCCCCTTCATTACAAGAGCCACAAGCGCCAAGGGAACCGCCATGAACCTCAAATTCCTCGAAACCTTCGTCTGGGTCGCCCGCTTGCAAAGCTTCAGCCTGACCGCCGAGAAAATGTTCAGCACTCAGGCAGCGATCTCCAGCCGGATCGCCGCGCTGGAAGATGAGTTGGGCTTGCGCCTGTTCGTGCGCGATTCACGCGGGGTGTCGCTGACGCCCGAGGGTCTCAAGGTGCTCGACTACGCCGAGCAGATGCTCGAGGTCCAGCGCGCGCTGAAACACTCGCTGGACAACACCAGCCCGCAGCAGGGGCTGGTGCGCATTGGCGTGATGGATACGGTGATTCACACCTGGCTCAGCCCGTTGATGTCGACCCTGATGCAGACCTTCCCCGCCGTGGAAATCGAGATCACTGCCGACGCCGCGCGCAATCTCTGCGAGCAGTTGAAAAAGGGCTATCTGGACATCGTTTTTCAGACTGACCTGATCCGTCACGAAAGCGTGCGCAACCTCGAATTGGCGCACTATCCCATGCACTGGATCGCCGCCAGCAACTCGATCTACGCCCGGCCTTATGCCTCGCTCACCGAGATGGCCGGCGAGCGCATCATCACCTTTGTCAAACACTCACGACCGCATCAGGATGTACTCAACCTGTTGCACGCCCATGGCGTAGGCGCACCGCGCGTCAGTTGCGTCAACTCGGTGTCGGCCATGACCCGGTTGATTCGTGACGGCTTCGGTATCGGCGCCTTGCCGGCGGCACTGGTGGCCAAACCCCTGGCCAGCGGCGAGCTGATCCAGCTGGATCCCGGCAGCCGCTTGCCGCAACTGGATGTCGTGGCCTCGTGGCGTGCGGGGGTCGGGCTGGAACTGATCGAGAACATTGTCGAAATGAGCCGCCAGGTGGTCTGCCAATACGCTGCGGATGTCGGTCCGTTACTCATGGTGGCGGCGCCGGGCCTCGACAGCCGACTGCCCCCTGAATAACTTTTAGTTGTTTGGGGGCAACAACATTCCTTGTTGGACGGCATCACCGTGGTTTTCTAAAAAGGGTCAACAACCTGCCGAGATGCCATGATGAATCAGCCCGCCACGTCCTTCGAACAATTGCAGCGCAGCACACCTCTGGCCCTGCGCCAAAGCATCGCCGCCGGATACTATCAGGGCCACACCAGCGGCCTGGGCCAAGGCCGGGTGCAAGCCAATATCGTGATTCTTCCCAGTGATTGGGCCGATGAGTTCCTCAGGTATTGCACCCTCAATCGTCAAGCCTGCCCGTTGCTCGACATTACCGAGCCCGGCGATCCGTACTTTCGCAATCTTGGGACAGCCATTGATATTCGCCATGACGTGCCCCGATACAGGGTTTATCGACAGGGTTTACTGAGCGAAGAACCGCTGGATATCGAGCATCTCTGGCAGGATGACCTGGTGGCCTTCGCCATCGGCTGCTCGTTCTCCTTCGAACAACCGCTGCTGGATGCTGGCATCCCCCTCAAGCACATCGATCTGGGGCGCAATGTCGCCATGTACCAGACCAACATCGACACGCGCCCCACCGCCCGACTGAGTGGCAAGCTGGTGGTGAGCATGCGGCCGATGAAAGCCGCTGCTGCCATCCAGGCCATTCAAATCACCGCGCGCATGCCCAACGTCCACGGCGCCCCCGTGCACATCGGTGATCCGTCGCTGATCGGCATTCACGCGCTCAACATCCCGGACTACGGCGATGCCGTTCCCATTGAAGCTGACGAAATACCGGTGTTCTGGGCGTGCGGTGTGACACCTCAATCGGTGGTCCAGGCCTCACGTCCGCCACTGTGCATTACCCATGCCCCCGGCTGCATGCTGGTGACGGATTTGTACAACAGCGCTTTGTAAAGGCGTGGGTGTGCTTGAGTTCAGGGGGGGCTGGGACGAAAAAAGAGGCCGAAGCCCTAATGCCAGTCAGTAAGCCAAAACGTGATACGTAGCAACTGGCGAAGCCTGCGTTCGGCTGCGCAGCAGTCGTAAAACCTGCGTTTGCGGTCTTCCTGAAACACCGCATTGTCTGATTTTACGACTGCTGCGCAGCCGAACGCAGGCTTCGCCAGCTGCTACAAGGTTTGCGTTGCGGCTGAAATGGCTTAACTGATCGGCATTAGTCGAAGCCTTGTAAAACCACTCAATGTAGTCAACGATGCAATTGGCCTTCGTCCCTTGTTTTGTGCCATGGACCCTGTCCCATTTCCTGAATGCTCAGGACTAAAGTTCGCGCACTTTACCCACAAAAGACCTGATGACAGCAGAACCGACTATCCTTTCGGATAGTGAACGCTGCACTCTTGGCAAAAAGGGACGCCATGCCAGACTATGATCGCGCCATCGGCTCCAGACCCGGCATCACAGGCGGTGATCGAACCTGTCTGATCAGGCGCCGGTTACTCTGGATGGCTTCAATTACGGCTTTCTGTCTTTTCGCGGCAACTCCCGGATACGGCCAGAACCTGCCAACCGCAGAGGGTGTCGAAAACGCCACGGTTACGGTGATTCAAGCGCAGGAAATCGTTTCCAGGGCCACCCTCGAAGCCGTTCGCTGGAGCGGCCCTGAATCCGGCCCGCAAGCCCTGCGGGGCAAGAGCATCGCCTTTGTCTCAGAAGATTTGCGTAACGGAGGAATTGTCGGTGTCGCGCAGGGCGCTCGCGAGGCAGCCAAGGCGATGGGCTGGACGCTGAAGATATTCGATGGCGCCGGATCATCGGCCGGGCGCGCAAAGGCCTTTTCCGATGCCCTGACAGCGAAACCCGACGGCCTCATTCTGTGTGGCTCCGATGCCCTTGAGAACAATGCGGCGCTGATCCTCTTCGCCAACAGGAATGTGCCGGTGGTTGGCTGGCACGCCGGGGCACGACCCGGGCCGATTGACGGCACGCCGGTGGCCATGAACGTCACGACCGACCCGCTCGAAGTGGCTCGCCTCACGGCCATGGCGGCAGTGGCACAGTCAAACGGACACGCCGGCGTGGTCATCCTGACCGACTCCAAGTACAGCATCGCCATGGCGAAAGCCAAGGCCATGGAAAACGTCATTCGGGCCTGTCGGGAATGTACGTTGCTGGAAGTGCGCGATGTCGCGATCTCCGAAAGTGGCGAGAAGATGCCGGCGATCACCAAGGAGCTGCTTCAGCGCTATGGCAAGCGCTGGACCCACACGCTGGCCATCAACGATATCTATTTCGACTACTCGATTACCTCATTGACCAACGCCGCAATACCCAGTGACGGCATCAGTCTGTTGTCTGCCGGTGATGGCAGCGCTTCGGCTTTCTTGCGCATACAGGCAAAAACCTACCAGACCGTCACCGTGGCCGAGCCGCTCAACCTGCATGGCTGGCAAGTGATGGATGAATTGAACCGGCTGTTTGCAGGTCAGCCGGTGAGCGGCTTCGTCGCGCCGATTCACCTGGTCAATGCCGACAATATCGCCTTCGACGGCGGGAAGAAATTCCAGTACGACCCTGACAATGGCTATCGAGACATCTATCGCCACCAATGGAATCCCTGACATTGGACGTTACTTCCCGGCTCGGACGCCCGCTATTGCCGCAATCGCTACGCGCACAGTTCACACTGGCGTTTCTGACGCTGGCGCTGCTGGTCCTGGCGAGTGGTGCAACTGCGGTCTACGCCTTGCGCACGTCAAACAGCGCCACCCGCCAGCTGACGGATGAACGACTGGTCCGCATGCAAAATGGGCAAGACATGCTGCAGCGTACCTTGCTGATCGAACGCCAGACCGATCAGCTTCTGACAACCCGCTCCCCCGACACCCTGCGTTCAAGCTATGCGGCGACCGTCGAACAGCTTGAAGCCCTTGATCAACTGGTGCAGCAGCTGACTGCCGCGAACAGTGGCGTGGCGATACTCGACATGCATCAGTCGAGTCAGATGTTCCGCAATACCGCCAACATCGTCGCGCAGCTGCGAGAAAGCCTGCTGCAAACCGAGGTCACCTTCGAGCAAACCATGGAGGATCACACCGCCCGGTTAACCGCGACTCAGACCCGGGCCAGCCTGGAACTGGCGGTGTTACTTTTCGATCTGCCGCAGGCTGTTGACAGTGATGCCGTGCAACGCCTGCGGATCCGATATGAGCGCCTGTCACGCACCGCAGGCAAGTTACCCGACGCTGATGTGGAGACGCCCGATCTCTTCTCCCTGCGCCTGAGGCTCATCAATCAGCACAACGTCATACAGCGCTTCAATGAGGAACTGAAGAATGAGGCCGGGGTTTTGGTCGCGGTGGCCCGTGCGCAATCCAGTGCTTACACCGAAGACTATCGCGAAGCCCTGCAGCGCCTGGTCGAGGCCTCAAATCGTAGCCAGCAATGGGTGCTGATCATGTTAGGCGCCAGCCTGGTGTTCGCCTGGTTCGTGACCCGGGTCTTCATGGGCCGTCATGTGCTCGTGCGTCTGAATGAAATAAGCCGGCAATTGCGTCAGGAACACACTGACAAAACGCATTTGATGATGGCGGAACATGGGAAGGACGAGATCGGCAACATGGCTCGCGCGGTGAATCAATTCCTCAAAGACCGACTTCAGCTGGAAAAAAGAACGGTCCAATTGAGTATCGCCACCGAGCGGCTCGCCCTGCAAAACAGCCGATTAGAGCAAGAAGCCGTCATCCGTGCCGGACAAGGTCATGTCCTGGAGCTGATCGCCAGGAGCACCGAGCTTGCAGAAGTCCTCGACAGCCTGGCTCACCTGGTGGAGTCCCAACTGGAGGGGATGATGGTGTCCATCCTGGTGCTGGATGAGGATGGCAAGCACCTGCTGCACGGGGCGGCCCCCAGTTTGCCGAAAGCCTATAACCAGCTCATTGACGGGATTGCGATCGGCCCGAACGTCGGTTCATGCGGCACCGCGGTGTATCGACGAGAACCGGTCATCGTCACGGATATCGAGCTGGATCCGCTGTGGGAGGCGTACCGTTCAGTCGCAACGCCCTATGGATTTCGCGCCTGCTGGTCGACGCCGATTCTGTCCCACGAGCGAAAGGTATTGGGTACGTTTGCCTTGTATTCCAACACCGTACGCAGCCCTAGCTCGACCGAGACGCGACTGATCAACATGGCGACACCTCTTGCCGGCATTGCGATAGAACGCCAACTTACCGAAAAGCGCATTCGCTATATGGGCGACCATGACGCACTGACCGGGCTGCCGAATCGCACACTGCTCGAAGACCGTCTCAAGCAGGCAATACTTTATGCTCAGCGCTACAGCCGCCTGGTGACGGTGGTGTTTCTCGATCTGGACAAATTCAAACTGGTGAATGACAGCCTTGGGCACAGTGCTGGAGACGAACTGCTGAAAACCGTCGCCCAGCGCATGCTGGAGTGTGTACGCCGCACCGACACCGTCGTGCGACTGGGTGGCGACGAGTTTGTGATCGTCCTGTTCGACCAGCCCTCAGACCTCGACGGCGTTACTCCAGCCCTGCACAAAATCCAGGAAGCCATCCTGCGGCCGATTCAACTCAGCGGACATACACTCCACGTCACCTGCAGCATGGGGTTGGCCACCTACCCTGCCGACGGCAGCGATACCGACACGTTGCTCAGCAACGCGGACGCCGCCATGTACCGGGCCAAGGAGTTGGGTCGCAACAGTTACCAGTTCTATACGAGCGAGATGAATAACAAGGTTCAGGGCAAGCTCGCCATGCAAGACGGGCTTCGAAATGCACTCAACCATGATGAGTTCCTGCTGCTGTACCAGCCACAGGTGGATTTGCAGTCAGGTCAGATTATCGGTGTGGAGGCACTGATCCGCTGGCAGCATCCCGAGCTCGGCATGGTGTCTCCAATCAAATTCATTCCGCAGGCCGAAGAGACCGGGTTGATCGTGCCCATCGGCGACTGGGTGATTCATACCGCGTGCAGACAGAACAAGGCCTGGCAGGACGCGGGCTGGCCGCCGATCACCATGTCGGTGAATATTTCAGCACGCCAGTTCATCGAAAGGGACCTGATCGACCGGGTGATGCATGCCTTGCAAGAAACCGGACTGGACCCGATGTACCTTGAGCTGGAGCTGACCGAAAGCCTGATCATGCAAGACCTTCAGCAAGCCATCAGCAAAATGAAAGAACTGCAATCAATGGGGATCAGTCTCTCGATCGACGACTTCGGCACCGGCTACTCCAGCCTCGCCGCATTGAAAAGCTTCCCGATCGCGAGACTCAAGATCGACCAGTCTTTCGTGCGCGATCTGCCCAACAACGAGAACGACAAAGCCATCGCCACCGCGGTGATTTCGTTGGGGCACAAACTGAACCTCAAGGTCATTGCCGAAGGTGTCGAAACCGAAGAGCAGCAAACCTTCCTGCGTGAAAACGGCTGCGATGAAATTCAGGGCCACTTTTTCAGCAGAGCGGTCAGCGCAGAGGAAATCAGTCTGTTACTGCGTACGCCCCGGTTGCCTCAACCGAGCCGCATTGCGCGCCCTGACTCGGTAAGGCGAAAACGCGATGTAAAACGCCCAAGCAGTCCAATGCCCGGGCATTAATGACTCAGCGTACGGTAAAACGCTGCTGTGTCAGAAGCCGATCGCCCGGTCTGACCTACAGCAGCCAAAGCCGATGGGCGTTCCCGTACTCTGAGACCATAAAATGCGTGTAACCCTCAGCATTGATAGACACTCCTTTGTTCATTCGCAGAAAAAAAACCCCGCAACCGAATGCGGTGCGGGGCAAAAAATTGGTTGGTTGCGGCCAACCAAAGGAGCTCTATGAAACGCGTTTACGGGCCGGGGTCAGATGCAATCCTGTGCGGCGCGTTCAAAACTCGAAGGCAGGAAGTTCGAGGCCAGCAAATGCCGCTCGTAGATGAACACCTTGCCGCCGTTCCCGGCCTTGTAGGCTTCCAACACGTTGTCCGCCGAGACTTTGCTCGGCACCACGATCCGGTAGCTGCGCTGGGTTTGCGAGACAGTCGGGTTCAACGCACTGCCCTGCAATTTCGGTACGACGCAGTCGGCGTATTGGGCAGGAGTCTTGTTGGTCTGCAAGGTCAGGGTCGGATCGTTCGGCGCGGAGGCACAACCGGCGAGCAGCAAAGAGGCAAACGCCATGGCAGACACGAATAAAGGGCGCATCGGTTTCATCCTGAAAATAAAAGGTTCGGTTTATTGAGCAACGGAACTGCGTCACGGGCGCCGCCATTGCCATTTGTGTTTTGTGTGTTCAGCCAAGTGCAGTGACCACTCCGCCCCTCAGCAGGGCTGACCAGAGCCAGTCGGGTCAATATCTTCATCGCGCAGGTTTCTTGACCCGCGTGTTCGATGGAGGCGATTTTCCGACTATTGCCGACAAAGCAGAACTTGCGTTTGGTAATGGTCACTATTACTTCTAGCAATAGTTGATTGATGAGGATCTCTCCTTGAGAACTTTTGACCTGATCCGCGACGCCGTTTTGCCCGATTTCCGTGACCGGGTGGCCGAGTACCTGGTCCAGTACGAAGCCGTACTGTTGTGCGCAAACTCGCCCGACCTGGAGCATGCGCGGGCCACCGCCAATCAGTTGCGCGGATATTTGCGCGGGTTGAACACCACGCGGATGTTGGGCTGGCGGATTGGGAGGAGCCAGATCGGCGAGTGGTGAATACGTGGCTTTAGCGCCCGACCAAACACAGGCTCGACTTCCCGAACTGCGCCGCAGCATCCGGGCCGCCAACGCTCTTTTCTTGCGATCTGGAGGTGTCCAATGAGCGATTACACCCGACGAGCCACCTTCAACGGCTGGGCCGTAACCGCCTGACGGCAAGCACTACGCTGCCACCGTCACCGGGCTACGACGACAAAGGCATCGACGCGGCACGGTCCACGCCGGGTGAGGTCTGGCGGTGTATGTCGGAGTGTCGTGAGCCTGCGCTGAGATGAAAACATCTCAACCCAAGCGTTTTTCAAAGTAGACGCGATCAAATCCCTCCTCCGAGCGCCGCTGCACTTCGACGTAACCGAGTCGGGGATAAATTGACAGATTGTCGGTCATCTTTGCATTCGTATAGAGATGAACGCTGCCAAGGCCCAAGCGCACCGCCTGCGCCTCGCAAAATTGAATAAGTGATTTGCCGATACCTTTTCCACGCCCTGCTTTTGACACGGCCACGTTTTCGAGAAACATATGCTGACCCACCGGAAAGAAGACGATGAAACCTTGCAATTCGTTTTGCTCTCCAGTGCAAAGGTACACATAACCCGCTGCAATCTGTCCCCTGAAATCCGCCAACATCGGTGCAGGCTTTCGTCCTATCACGCAAACATACTGGACATACGCCTGCTCGACACAAGCGCGCACGGCTACCTCATCGTCTGCAACTGCTTGGCGGATCATGTGTCGTTCACTCATGGCAAATCCTGACTAACTCAGCGTAATGTCGGCTTGGAAAAAACGTAACCGCACCCGGCCGACACGGCGACACGGCGACACGAGCGCTTGCGGTCACAGAATACCCGCGCGAGCCGCTCTGTGGCATGGGCAAGCGCCTCGATGTGCATTTATAGAATGATACGCAGCGAAGGCAGATCTGATGGCTACCTGGGTCGATTTCAGTCGTTCGGGACAGGCTGCTATCGGCCATGAGGAGACACTTGCTGCCTGGCTTGATCAGAGTGTCCATCGGCACCGGACCTTCTCATGCTGATTGTCTGCGCCAGGTGCCGGGTGATGTGCCGAACTGGCGTTTGAATGCGCGACTGAACGCGGCTTCGGATTCGTAGCCAACTGCAAAGCCAATTTGCGCCACATTACCGCGACCTTCGCGCAGGTGTTGAGCCGCCACGTGCATACGCCAGAGTGTCAGGTATTGCATCGGTGGCTGTCCGACCAATGCCGTGAATCGCTCCGCGAATACCGAGCGCGACATGCCCACTTCAAGCGCCAGGGCTTCTGCAGTCCAGCCCTCGGTTGGACGAGCATGGAGCAGCGCCAGTGCGCGTCCAATATGCGGATCTCGCAAACCCGCCAGCCACCCGCGCCGCTCAGCCGGGAGGCTCGCGACATACTGGCTGACGGCTTCGACGAACAGCAATTCGGATAGCTTGGCGATGACCGTTGTCGAGCCGACGCGCCCCGCCGCGATCTCACTGACAGCGAAACGGAATGAGCTTTCAATCCAGGCTCCCGAAGCCGTCGCGCGCACGTCTAACTTCAATAAGGATGGCAGCGACGAAAGCAACGGACTGAACGGTGCTTCAGAGCCGAGGAATCCGCACAATAACTGTGTGGCCTCGCCGCCCCCGCCGTACTTGATTCGTGAAATGCCGCCGACTTCCGGCGGCTGAATAACGTCGCGCGCCGACATGGGCGCAATGCTTGGATCACTGCCAAAAGTATGAACGTCATTGCGAGGAAGCAGAATGAGTTCGCCTGCCCGCACATCGAGGGTGGCGCCATCGTCGATTCGTAATTGCATGTGCCCCGCCGCGACAAAATGCGACGCAATGATATGTCGAGGGGCCGCCAGGAACGGTTTGCAATCGTCTGCAGAGATTCTTCCGCTGATGCACCAGGGCGCAGTGAACTCCGCCTCGAGGAAGACCCCTCCAGACAGCCGAATCACACGCAAGACATCAGAAAGCGCATCCAGCAATTGCCAGCCCTCCTTTCCGGAGTCCAGAGCATGTAATCAGGCGCACTGGTCATTCGCCGCCTGAACTGCGAGGCCTAGATTAGCACCAACGTGGACTCAGTGATCGAGACGATCCCCAGAGGCTTCACCGATGATCATTGGCTCCGACGTTAACCGTAATGGCCCCTTCCAACTCGACCAGGGAAGCAGGAGATCGATATGAACACCCTCGCTACCATACCCGGCTCAGATTCGGGCAACGCCGCCCGTTATGCTCAAATCGTCAGATCATCGAAGAAAGCGGAATGGCAGATCGATCGCGATTTGCTACAGGACCGCAGCTTCGACTTCTCGCGCAAATTCTTGCCTGACGGACTATCGCGGATCGACCGCCTGACCTTTCTCGCCGCAGACGAGGCGCGCCTGCTTAGCCAGATTCAGGGCCGAACCTATGCGTATATTTTTGGCCTGGTCGAGCGTTTTATCAGTGCCAAAATGCTCGATCAAGGTCGGGCCCATGTATTTGACGATCAGCTCGCACTCGAAGCGCTGGTGCGCTTTTCCAACGACGAGATCAAGCACCAGGAGCTGTTCCGGCGCATTGAGACGATGATGGGTACGCAATTGCCAGCGGGATATCGTCAAATTGCCGATCCAAATGATGTGGCGCGCGCGGTACTGGCGGCCAGCACCTGGTCGGTGCTGGCGCTGACCTGTCATATCGAGCTGTTTGTTCAAACGCACTACGCGCAAAGCATCGCCCCGCGCGAAGAGTTGTGCCCACTGTTCAAGGATGTCTTCAAATTTCACTGGAAGGATGAAAGCCGACACGTCGTACTCGATGAACTGGAGTGGAAGGCGGAGCACGCGAAACTCTCGCCAACCGAGCGCGACCAGGCAGTGAACGATCTGATTGCGCTGGTGGCAGCCGTCGACGCAATCCTGCAGGCACAATCGGCATCCGATGCCGACTACTTTATTCGAAATGTTTCACGATCGTTCAGCGTCAATGAGACAGTGCAAACCAACGCCTCCGTGCTGAGCGCCTACCGCTGGCAATACATTATCTCGGGCGTGCAGCATCCACACTTTGGCCGGCTGCTTACGGGCATGACAACACCCGCACAGATGTCCAGGATTCAGACCGCACTGGCACCCATCATGAGCAATTGATCGACAGGGCGCGACCGACCACGCGTCGGCCGCGCGGCTGTGGGATACGGATCGCCATCGCCCGCGCCTTGGCGCCGTCCCCTGCCCTGGTGCTTTAGCCTGAAGATTAATGGCACACCAGCCCATCGCTGATCTTCAAACTGTCGAGCATGATCGCATTGCTGCGTAGCTCCCATGCCCTCTCCTGCCCGCCCCGTTCCTGCCATTCGCGCAACCCCGCTTGCACCAGCTTCAGGCTTTTTCGATCCGGCTGTGCCAGATACACCTGAGCATCGGCGCTGGCTTCAAGGGTTTTTGGCAACATCCGATAAAATCGCCAGTCGGGTTGTTGGAGCAGGCTTTTGAGTACGCTGCGCTCATCGGCGAGCAACCCGCAGTCACCGGCGATGAACGCGGTTGTCGCGCGGATGCTTGAAGGGTAGGTCTTGAGAATGGCGCCTTGACGCTGCAAAGCGGCCGTCCAGGGACTGCCAAATGCAACGCAGACTGCCTGGCCATTCACCCCTGATCCAGCAGTCCGCGAGTCGTTACGCAATGCCACTAACGCCCCGATGTGGTAGGAAGCAGGCGGTTCGGTGAGCGCCGCGCGTTGATGGGTCAGACCCGGGACATCGAGGCTGCCAACGATCGCCGCGTCCACTTCGCCTTTGCGCAGAAAGAGCGCGATATCCTCCGCTGGTAACGCCGTCAGATGTACTGCGACCCCCAGAAATCGGCCCAACGAAGTTGCCAGCTCGCGGTCCATTTCGTCAGGTTCGGACACCATGGCGGCATTGCTGAACGTCGGTCGCGGGTAGCTACGCACGGCAATGCGTAACACCTGCTTTTGCCGGGCTTGCGCCAATACCGGCCCGGCGGGCTGCGCGGCGGGGTCAAATACCAGCAGAACCCAAAACGCCCAGATCAACCCTGCACCCACCCCACAGGCAAGGATCACCAATCCATAGGGTGCCCAACCTCGGGCAACTGACCGCTCCGGATCAGCCCGCATGTTTGAGCCCACGACGCCAGCGCGTGAAGCGCCGCTCCAACAGCGCCAGCAGGCAATTGAGCAATAGGCCCACCACCGCCAACAGCAGGATCCCGGCGTACATACTCGGAATCTGGAACACCTCTTGGGAGTTGAGCGTCAAGAAACCCAGCCCCGAGTGCGCGCCAATCATCTCTGCAGCCACCAATGCGGTGATGCTATAGGCGCCCGCTAAACGGACCCCGGTAAAAATCGAGGGCGAAGCGGACGGCAAGACTATTTTCAGAAACAGAAAACGACGATTAGCCCCCATGGACAACGCTGAATTGATCAGCAAGGTGTCCACCTGCTTGACGCCGCTAATGGTGCTCAACAGGATTGGCCAAAAGGATGCCCAGAAGATGATCGCCACCTTCGACATCTCGCCGATACCCAGAAACAGGATAAATACCGGGAAAAGCGCCAGCGCCGAGGTTTGCCGAAAGAATTGCAGCAGCGGGTCGAGCACCCGTTCCAACCTGACAAACCAGCCCATCAGTAAACCTAACGTGACTCCACTGATGATCGCCAAGACCAGGCCCGCCACGGAACGAATCAGGCTTGCCTGTAAATGCTTGAACAACACACCGGACCTTGCCATGTCTGCAATGGCTGCCAGTACCGCCGAGGGCGGACTCAAATACCCCGGATTGACCCATCCCAAACGCGGTAGCGCTTCCCAGAGTGCAAGAAAAACCAGGATGCCCAGAGAGCTGTCGACCACCCTGCGCGAAGCTGAATGCCAACTCATAATCACACCCCTACCCGGTAGCCGCCGCGCTGGGCAACCTGTTGCCAACTCTCCCAGCGGGCTCGTTCACTTATGCCTTGATCATCGGCAACTGTGCCGCCCATGGCCTCTCGCAACGATGTCCACGCCCGTTGACGCAACCGCACAAATTCGTGGCTGTTGCGCAGTTCCGGCAATCGGGGCCGCTCCAGGTTGATGTCGATGATTTCCTTGATCCGCCCTGGCTGCGGGGTCATGACCGCGACCCGGTCCGACAGGAAAATCGCCTCGTCCAGACTGTGGGTGATAAACACGATGGTTTTCTTGTGCAGGTCCCAGATCCGCAGTAACTCGTCCTGCAATGTCTCTCTGGTTTGCGCGTCCAGGGCCGCAAAAGGTTCATCCATCAGCAAGATGTCCGGCTCATACACCAGCGAACGAGCAATGGCCACCCGCTGGCGCATGCCGCCCGACAGCTCATGGGGATAACGCGAAGCGAATCCTGTGAGGCCCACCAAATCCAGGTACTCGCGGGCTTTTTCCAGCCGCTCTGCTTTTGCCACCCCACGGATTTCCAGCCCCACCGCAATGTTGTCGAGCACCGACCGCCACGGCAACAACGCATAACCCTGAAACACCACCCCTTGATTGCGGTTAATGCCCTGCAAGGCTTTGCCATCGATGTCCAGCACGCCGCCGGTTTTCTTTGCCAGCCCGGCGAGGATGTTGAGAAAGGTGGATTTCCCACAACCCGAGGGGCCGAGAATGGACAGGAACTCACCTTCGCGCACCTGTAAATCGAAGTCCTCCAGAACCACCACCCGCTCGCTGCGCCCGGTTTCATCCTGTGCCTGGTATTCCATTTGCACGCCCCGGGCTTCGATTTTATGTGTTGGCGCCTCCGTCATCAGGCGTGACCCTTGGCAAGCGGGTTGAAGTCATTGGTGTAGACGTCCTTGACGGATATAGCGCCGCGGCTCAGCTTTCCTTCGTTTTCCAGGATATCGATGTAGTACTGAATCGGCGGCTCGGTGATAACCAGATCCTCGACATAGGCGTAGCGCTCGACCAGTTCGAGCCGGGTGCCGATACGCTCGGACACGAGCTTGCGCGCGAGGTCGGGATTGGCATTCGCCCAGTTTGCTGCCTTGGCGATCGCCGCGACGAAATCGCGGGTAGCTTCGGGGTTTTCCCGACTGAATTTTCCGTAGACGCTGTAAGGCGACATACCGCCGAGGCCTCTGTCCAGGTCGTAATCGCTCCACAGCTTACGCAGATCAGGGTTGTGCTCCGCTCCGCCCGAGGCAGGTGGATGGATGATTGCGATATCGATGTTGCCGGTGGCCAGGGTTTGCTCAGCCTGGTTATCGGGGATCACCACCCAGTTGATTTTGTCGACATTGACTTGGTGCTCACGCAGGTATTTTTTGGTGACGAATTCGGCGCAGGCTCCAAAACTGTTGAAGCCTACGGTTTTGCCTTCCATGTCCTTCGGAGTGAATATCCCTGAATC
Organism: Pseudomonas sp. LB3P25; assembly: GCF_054897985.1. Lineage (NCBI taxonomy): Bacteria > Pseudomonadati > Pseudomonadota > Gammaproteobacteria > Pseudomonadales > Pseudomonadaceae > Pseudomonas > Pseudomonas sp. LB3P25. Next base: position 3,985,798 of record NZ_CM142711.1, read on the forward strand.
GGCGCGCACGAAATACTTCATGTGTGGCGCTTCTTCCAGCGTCTTGCCGCCCGCGGCAACAACTTTGAGGTCCAGGCCACTGGCAATGGCGGAAATCACCAGCGGCACCATACGCGAGCCGAAATCAATCTCGCCGGTGCCCACCAGAGGGATGATTTGCGGTGCCGCAATGCGCCCGATGTAATTGGGTCGCGTACGCGTCCCTTCGAAGTAGCCCAGCGAATCGGCGAGGTACACCAGGTCGAAGGACGGGTTGTCCGGATACTTGAACCTCACCACTTGGTCGGCGCGGCTTTTAATCACCGCGGGTGCGCCGACAACTGGTTTAGCCGGCTTGTCGCAGCCCGGCAGAATCAACCCCGCTGCCCCTGCAACCCCTAGTAACGCGACCTGCTTGATGAACGCTCTTCGGCTGTTACGCTCTTGCATCCTGACCTCTCCTTTCGTGGCAGCCGAAAAACCTGCCCAGTGATGTAACCATTACGTCGAATAATCCGGGCTCACACCCGCGATTGACGTCCAAAAAATGGATGACTCGGGTCGTTGTAACCTGGCGTCGAGGAGTGACCTGTCACCACCAGGTCATTGACGAAGGCTTCGTCCTCGGCGGTGAATTTGTACTCCAGCGCGGGCAGGTAATCGTCCCATTGCTCTTCGGTACGAGGGCCGGCAATGGCTGAAGTGATCAAGCGATTATTCAGTACCCAGGCCAATGCGAACTGGCCGCTGGTAATACCTTGTGCCTGGGCATGATCTTTGATGCGCTGCGCCAGATTGAGCGACTCGGGTCGCCACTCGGTTTGCTGCAGGCGCGCATCCTGGCGACCGGCACGGGTGTTTTCCGGCACTGGCTGGTCGGGGAGGTATTTGCCGGTCAGTACACCGCGTGCGAGCGGGCTGTAAGAGACCACACCAATCCCGTAGTAATCGGCGGCAGGCAAGTGCTCGACTTCGACTTGTCGATTGGCCAGGTTGTACAGCGGCTGACTGGCGGTGGGACGCTCAACGCCCAGTACATCGGCGGCGCGACTGAATTCAGCCAGCTTCCAGCCACGATGATTTGACAGCCCGTAAGCGTTAATCTTGCCGGCACGTATCAGGTCCGACAGGGCTCGAACCGTTTCCTCCACCGGGGTGTGGGGATCTTCACGGTGCAAATAAAACAGATCGATGTAATCGGTGTTCAGGCGTTTAAGACTGGCGTCCACCGACTGAATGACATTGAGCCGCGACGCACCACGGTTGTTGGGCCCCTCGCCTCCCGGATTAGGGTTGACGAACTTGGTAGCCAACACCCACTGCTGACGCCGTGCGCTTATCAAGCGCCCTACCACGTCTTCAGAAGCCCCACCGTTGTAGCCGTTTGCGGTATCAATGAAGTTGATACCCTGATCAAACGCCTTGTCGGCGATACGCTTGGCCACTTCTTCGCTGGTTTGCCCGCCGAACATCATGGTACCCAAGGTCAACGGCGACACTTTAATGCCGTGACGACCTAAAGGGCGGTATTCAATAGCGCTCATGGCAGCTCCTGTTAACTAACGTGATTAACTTAACGTGACAAATAAAACGCCGAACAGCAGCAGGCCACGACAATAATTAACACCGCCAAACTCCGTCAATCTCAAGTTAAATTGTCGCTATAACATTTTCAGCTAAAGTTACGCCTACGCTCGAACTAAGCATATAACTAAAAAATCATCAAATAGCTCTACCACGGCCATCCTCGATGCCTTCACGCTACTTTCTCAAGCGTCAGCCCACCCCTCGCCATCATTGAAGTGTTGCCTGAGCAACAGCAATTACACAGAACGCCTTATTGCAACACAACACTTTCAGCGGGACTCATTTAATAACGCGCCGGCTTTAACCCCGGTATCACGTGACTTATTCATTGCTCGCCATAAACGGCACATACATTGCACTCACCCTCTTATGTAATTGAACATCGGAGTGTTCGCCTTGCCGTCTTTATCCTCGCCCCTCGATTTCCCCGACAGCCCTTTATCACGCGCGTTTTCCCAACCTCTAATGCTTGGCTTGTTTCTGCCCATCCAGGCCGGAGGATGGAGTCCTTCAGCACTGCCTCGCGGGACGGACTGGACGTTCGACTACAACAAGCAATTAACCTTGCGCGCAGAAGCCCTCGGCTTTGATTTGGTGTTTGCGCTTGCCGAATGGCTGGGCAAGGGCGGCTATGGAGGCGACATTCGTTACCATGACGAATCTCTGGACGCGTTCATTACCCAGGCCGCACTGGCATCGGTGACCGAGCGCATCATGCTGATCTCAACGCTGCACGTGCTGTATGGCCCTTGGCATCCACTGCACCTGGCTAAATTCGGCGCCACGCTGGATCACATCAGCAAAGGTCGCTGGGGCTTGAACCTGGTGACCGGTCACCGTCACCGCGAGCACCGGCGCTTCGGCCAAGGCCCGATTGAGCATGACCAGCGCTACCAACAGGCCGACGAGTTCATTCGGGTGGTGCAGCAATTGTGGGGCAGCAACGAGAACGTCGATTTCAACGGTGATCACTACCGTCTCGAAGAAGCCTACAGCAGCGTTAAACCGCTGTTTGGCCGCCCGGTACTGGTCAATGCCACCGGATCCACGGCAGGCATTGATTTTGCGGCCAGGCACTCGGACATCGTCTTCACCACAAGCCCCGGCAGCGCTGAGATTGAAGACGCGCTGGCCAAGCTCCCCGAGCATTTGCAGCGTATCAAACAGGCAGCTCATGGCCACGGCCGTCAAATACGTACGCTGATCAACCCGCTGGTGATTTGCCGCGACAGCGATGCCGAAGCCTGGGAGGTGCACGCAGCCATTACCGCAGCAGGCGACCCCGGTGCGCTGGCCGGACATACCCGCGAAGCCAGTGATGCCCATGCCTGGCGAGGCCATCAAGCGGCCCAGCGCTACGTCGGCGGCAACATCCAGTTGGTTGGCAGCCCCGAAACCGTTGTGCGCGACATTCTGCGCCTCAAGCAGGCCGGCATCGACGGCATACAGTTGAGCTTCTTTGATTTCGTCCCCGACCTAGAGCAGTTCGGCGAGCGTGTCTTGCCCCTGTTATATCAAGCCGGTTTGCGCAACTGATCATTTCCCAAGGATGACCGCTCATGCCTTTCTCAAGACGCCAATTGCTCGTCGGTTTGTCTGCCCTGCCCCTGTTGGGCGCAAGCGTGCCGTTTTTGCCCAGTGCCCTCGCGGCAGCCAGCGCAGAAGCCGCAACAGGCCGCCGTATTTTCAACCTGCTGGTCAACCCGGAGCCGCCGTCGTTGAGTTCGTTCAACACCACGGCAGGCACGACGATTACCGCCAGTAGCAAAGTCCTGGAAGGTCTGCTTCGATACGATGAAAACCTGACACCCACGCCTGGGCTGGCCGTGGCCTGGAGTGTTGCCGCCGATGGCCTGAGTTACCGCTTTGATTTGCGCCAAGGCGTGAAATGGCATGACGGCCAACCCTTCACCTCAGCGGACGTGGCGTTTTCTCTGGATCTGATCAAACGCTATCACCCCCGTGGTGGCAGTACCTTTGCCAACCTGCTGGCCGTCGATACGCCCGATCAATACACGGCGGTGGTACACCTGGCCAAACCGGCGCCCTATCTGCTTCGCGGCTTTGCCGGTGGCGAAACACCGATCCTGCCCAAGCACCTTTATGAGACCGGTGATCCGCTGAGCAATCCGCACAACAACGCGCCGATTGGCACCGGCCCTTATCGTTTCAAACGCTGGCAACGCGGAAGTTATATCGAGTTCGAGCGCAACCCCGATTACTGGGGCGTCGACCTGCCCGCCGTCGATACATTGTTCCTCAAGGTTGCACCCGACTCTGCGGCACGCCTGGCAGCGTTCGAGAATGGCAGCCTGGACGCAGGCGGCCAAAGCCCGGTACCGCTCAGCGATCTGGCACGCATTACTCAGTCAGGAAAACTGAAATTCACCACCCGCGGATACGCCTATAGCGTTACCCCGACGATGCTGGAGTTCAACCTCGATCACCCCTTGCTGTCACGCCACGAGGTGCGCAAGGCTATCGCCCATGCCATCGATCGCGAGGTCATCAAGAAGGTGGTTTATTACGGCTATGCCGACGTCAGCGTGTCGCCGATCCCCAAGAGTTTCCCGCAGTACCTCTACACCGGTCCCAACCCTTATCCCTTCGACATCGCCAAGGCCAATGCGCTGCTGGACGAGGCCGGCTTGCCGAAAAAAGGCAATGCCCGGTTCAGCCTGATTCTCGACCCCCTGCCCTATGGCGACAGCTACGCTCGCACGGCCGCGTACATTCGCTCGGCACTGGCCCGTATCGGTATTGATGTCCAGCTGCGCGCGCAGGATTTTCCGACCTACACCAAACGCATCTACACCGATCGGGATTTCGACTTCGCGGTGGTGGGCATGGGCACCATGTTTGATCCCACGGTGGGCGTGCAACGGCTGTTCTGGTCAAAAAACTTTCGCAAAGGCCTGCCCTTCTCCAACAGCACCCACTACAACAACCCGGAAGTCGACCGCCTTCTGGAACAAGCAGCGGTGGAGACTGACGAGCAACGGCGTGGCGATCTGTTCAAGGCGTTCCAGAAGATCGTCATCGAGGAATTACCCTCGATTACCTTGGTCATGCAGCAACAAGTGACGGTCTTCAACGCCCGGGTCACAGGGTTCGAAACCGACGGCAATGGTCTGGATGGCAGCCTGTCCGACGTCCGCCTGGGCGGCGAAGCGATTGCTCATGGTTGATCGCCTGAGGATTCTGCGCCTGGCGCGACGCACCCTGTGGCAAGCCGTACCGACGGTTTTAGGCATTCTGTTACTGAACTTCCTGCTGTTACGGCTGATACCCGGCGACGCCGTGGATGTGCTGGCGAGCGAGTCAGGGGGGGCGACCGAGGCGACCCTGGCCCAGTGGCGCAGTCACTTCGGGTTGGACCTGAACCTGGGACAGCAATTGCTCGCCTACCTCACGCATCTGGCGCACCTGGACCTGGGAGTCTCGCCGCGTTTCAACATGCCGGTCAGTCAGTTGGTGTTCGACCGGTTACCCAACACCTTGCTGCTGATGGTGGGTGCTCTGGGCCTGGCGCTGACCATCGGTATCGCGGCGGGGGTACTGATGGCGACCTGGGTTGGACGCTGGCCTGACCGTTTACTATCGCTCGCGGTGCTGGTGCTGTATTCGGCGCCCGGTTTCTGGATCGGTCTGATGGCTGTCGTTGTGTTCTCGGTCACCTTGGGTTGGCTGCCCAGCGACGGCATTGAAACCCTGGGTCTGGATTTGCACGGTATGGCCTGGCTGACGGACCGGCTCAAGCACACCGTGCTGCCGGTGCTGACCTTGTCGACTTTCTATATCGCGCTGTATGCACGCCTGACCCGCGCCTCAATGCTGGAGGTGCAGCGACAGGATTTTGTGCGCACCGCCCGGGCCAAAGGCCTGCCCCCTACGCGTATCGCCGTACGCCACGTATTGCGCAATGCGCTGCTGCCGGTCACCACCCTGGCCGGGTTGCACTTCGCCGCGCTGTTTGGTGGCGCCGCCGTCACTGAGACGTTGTTCGGCTGGCCGGGGTTGGGCCGCTTGACCCTCGATGCCGTGCTCTCCCGGGACTACAACCTGCTGCTCGGCATTTTGCTGCTGTCCTCAATGTTGGTGGTACTCGTCAACGTGTCCATGGACCTGCTGCAAGCCTGGCTCGACCCCCGCATCCAAGTGGAATAAACCCTTTATTTAAAGAGTGAATTTTCGATGTCGATCATTGCTATCAAGCCGACCAGGCGTGGCCACAGTGAAAGCATATGGGCTGCGTTACGTCGCAACCCAGTGGTCCTGACAGGTGCCGGCATCCTCATCCTGACGTTGGCAATTGCCCTGAGCGCTGACCATTTCTTCCCCGGCGACCCTATGGACATGGTCGCCGCACCGTTGCTCTGGCCTGGCGCTGACCCGGCTTACCCCTTGGGCACCGACTCACTGGGCCGTGACGTGGCATCGAGCCTGGCCTATGGCGCGCGGGCCTCCTTGTTGATTGCCCTCAGCGCGACGCTGCTCAGCGTGACCCTTGGCGTCGCTGTCGGCGCGTTGGCGGGTTACCACGGTGGCCGGTTGGGCGATGTGTTGATGCGCATAACCGAGGTGTTTCAAACCGTGCCCTCGTTTTTGCTGGTGATTGTGATAGTCGCCATTGGCAACCCCACGGTTAACATCATTGCCCTGGCCATCGGCATATCGTCTTGGCCTACGGTCGCGCGGCTGATTCGAGCCGAGTTTCGGACCCTACGCGAAGCTGATTTCGTCACCGCGGCGCGCAGTCAAGGCTTCAACAATCGCACGATCATCCTGCGCGAAATTCTGCCTAACGCCCTGGCTCCTTTAGTCGTGACGGCATCGATCCTGGTGGCCTCGGCGATTTTGATTGAAGCGGGCCTCGCGTTTCTGGGAATGAGCGATCCCAATAAACCGTCCTGGGGCGGCATGATTGGCAGTGGTCGCGAGCAAATCGCCAGCGCTTGGTACCTCACCGCGCTGCCCGGCCTGGCGATTATTGTCGTGGTGCTGGCATTCAATATGTTGGGGGACGGCCTCAACGACGCACTCAACCCGCGCCTTCGTCGGTACATCCCATGAGCTTGCTCGACGTACGCGGGCTTCGCGTGAGTTACGACGGTGTAGACGCTGTACAAGGCCTGGATTTCACCTTGCAAGCCGGCGAAACCCTGGCGTTGGTCGGTGAGTCTGGGTGTGGTAAGTCGACGACGGCCTTGGCATTACTGAGACTGCTGCCACCCAACGCCCAATTGCAGGGCCAGGCACTGTTCGAAGGCCGCGACCTGCTGCAACTCTCACCGAGACATATGCGCCAGTTACAGGGCAATGCCTTGGCGATGGTCTTTCAAGACCCCCTGTCGAGCCTGAACCCGGTGCTCACCCTGGGCGAGCAATTCACCGAAACGTTGCTGGCACACACTGACCTGACCCGCCGCCAGGCTTACAAGCGTGCCGAAGAATTGTTCGGTCTGGTCCAGTTGCCGCGTCCCGCCGCTCATTTGCGCGAATACCCGCAGCATCTGTCCGGGGGGCAACGCCAGCGGGTCATGATTGCCATGGCCATCGCGTGCGAACCGCGCCTGCTGATCGCCGATGAGCCGACCACTGCACTGGACGTCTGTGTGCAAGCGCAGATCCTCACCTTGCTCGATCGTTTGCGCCGCGAGTTGCGCATGGGCCTGCTGCTGATAACCCACGATTTAGGCGTGGTCGAACAACAGGCCGACCGGGTCATTATCATGCACGACGGCCAAGCGCTGGAGCATCGGCCCACCGCTGCCTTGTTCCGCAAGCCCGAGCATCCCTACTCCCGAGGTTTATTGAATGCCTCGCTGAGTCGAGACCACGGGCAACACTACCTGGATAATCGCCTCGCCGACATTCAGGTCAAGCGCCGGTCTGGACAACCTAACGGCTACCAGGTCAGCAGTACCGAGTACCCGCCCGGAAAAGCGCCGCGTCGGGTACCTCGTGACACGCCGCCGCTGTTGCGGGTCGAGGACCTGACCCTGAGCTACGGCGAGCGCACTGTTCTCAGCCAATTGTCCTTTCACATCGGCGAGCGCGAGACTGTGGGACTGGTCGGTGAGTCAGGTTGCGGCAAGTCAACCTTGAGCAAGGCGCTGCTCAAATTACTGACGCCCCGCCAGGGTCGCATTGAGTTCGACGGCCGGGACATCGCAACGCTCACCCCTGCCGAGCAACTCCTGTGGCGCGGCCAACTGCAGATGATCTTCCAGGATCCCTACGCCGCGCTAAATCCGCGGCACAGTGTCGAGACTATTCTGGACCGCGTGCAGCGCTTGCACGGCCAGACAGACCCCATCCAACGGCGTCGCGCCCGGCAATCGATGCTCGACGCCGTGGGCTTGGCGCGTGGCAGCCTGGATCGTCTGCCCCATCAATTCTCCGGCGGCCAGCGCCAGCGCATCGGAATCGCCCGGGCGTTGATTATCAAACCGCGACTGGTGATTTGCGACGAGCCCGTATCGGCGCTGGACGTCTCCACCCAGGCGCAGATTCTCAACCTGCTGGTGGAGCTGCGCGAAGCCTTCGATCTGTCCTATCTGTTCATCTCCCACGACCTGTCCGTGGTGCGCTACTTCGCCGACCGGGTACTGGTCATGCATGACGCTCGCATCGTCGAACAGGCCACGGCGCAAACCCTGTGGCAAAACCCACAACACGCTTACACCCAACGTCTGCTGGCAGCGATTCCGGGTGCCCGCCAGGCGCTTACTCCCCTGACCAGCGGCCTGTCCTTCGCTGTCGCCTGTTAACCAAGGAGCACTCTGATGACCCAACGTACCGACACGCTCAAACTCGGGCTCTTCCTGCGCGCCACCGGCCACCACATCGCCGCCTGGCGTGATAGCGGTTCACAGGCCGATGCAGGGATTCGCCTGGATCACTATGTAGACCTGGCTCGCAAGGCCGAAGCCGCCGGGTTTGACACCTTGTTTCTAGCGGACAGCGTGTCTGTTCGCGGTATCGATTCGCCGACCTTTGACCGGGTGATCGCACCCAGCCTGAGCTTTGAGCCCTTGACGCTACTAGCCGCCCTGGCAGCGGTAACCTCGCGCATCGGTCTGGTGGCCACCGCCAGCACCAGCTACAGCGAACCCTACAATCTGGCCCGGCAGTTCGCGTCGCTGGACCAAATCAGCGGCGGCCGGATCGGTTGGAATCTGGTGACCAGCAGCGATCCCGACGCGGCGAAGAATTTCGGCAGCTCCAGCCAAGCCTCTCAGGCCGCCCATGCAGACCGTTACAGCCGAGCCCGTGAATTCCATGAGGTGGTCGACAAGTTATGGGACAGTTGGGAGGACGACGCCTTGTTGCTGGACAAGGCCAACGGTGTGTTCATCGACCGCAACAAGCGCCACTTCGCCAATCACCAGGGCGAGCATTTCAACGTGCGCGGTCCTTTGAACGTGTTGCGTTCCCCCCAAGGTAAACCCGTGCTGGTCCAGGCGGGTGCTTCCGAGGATGGCCGTGCCCTGGCGGCCGCCTCAGCGGAAGCTATTTTCGCCGCCCACCAAAGCCTGGCCGATGCCCAAGCGTTTTACAGCGACATCAAATCCCGTGCCGCCGCATTGGGGCGCAACCCCGAGCACATCAAGATCTTGCCCGGCGTGACGATTTTCACTGCGCCCACCTCGGCTCAGGCACATGCCAAGCACCAGCGCCTGCAAGACCTGGTGCACCCGCAAGTGGGTTTGGACCTGCTGTCTAACCTGTTGGGCGGTGTCGACCTTTCACACTTGCCGCTGGATGGGCCGCTGCCCAAGGACCTGCCGGTGACTAACGCCTCGAAAAGCCGCCAGCAACTGATTATTCAGTTAGCCGCCGAAGGTCTGAGCATCCGCGAGCTGTACCTGCGATTGGTCGGCGCGCGCGGTCACTGGACGCTGGTGGGGTCGCCGGTAGAAGTCGTCGATCAGCTACAGGCTTGGTTTGAAGGCCGCGGCGCAGATGGTTTCAACATTCTGCCGCCCACTTACCCCGAAGGGCTGGATGACTTCATCACGCTGATCCTGCCTGAGCTGCAACGTCGAGGTTTGGTGCCCATCGGCGGCCACCAGGGAAAGACCTTGCGTGAGCGCCTGGGGCTGCCTTATCCGGCTCACCCCGCGACGCGTGAACTCTCTATTGCCATTTGAATTTTTCAGCGGCGGGACACGCCGTCGCTGATCGCTAACGAACTTCCCGCTGGCCGGGTATTCCGTCAAGGAGACAATGACCATGACACAAGTAGACGCTGCCTGGGGCTCGGGACCGACCCCTGAATACGAAGAACTGGCTGAACGATTTCGCCCTTTGTTCGCCACCTTGCGCGAGGGAGCGATAGCCCGTGAGCGCGAGCGCCGCCTTCCGGTCGAGGAGCTGCAACTGCTGAAAGCTTCGGGTTTCACCGCGCTACGGGTACCCGTCGCTTACGGTGGATCAGGCGTCAGCTTGCCTGAGCTCACCAACCTGTTGATCGAACTCGGTGAAGCCGATTCCAACCTCGTGCAAGCGTTGCGCGGGCATCTGGGTTTTACCGAGAACGTGCTCAACAGCTTTGATGAGGAGTGGCGCAAGGTCTGGCTGGAACGATTGGGGCGTGGCGAAACTGTCGGCCCGGCGACCGGCGAAGTGGGTCAAACTCAGCAGTCGCAACTGGACTCGCGCCTGTATCTGGATGGCGAGCAGTGGCGCATCGACGGCACCAAGTTCTACACCACCGGTAGTTTGTACAGCGACTGGGTCGATGTCGCCGTCAGCGATTATGAAGGTAAACGCATGTCAGCCACCGTGCGCCGCGATGCAGAGGGCGTGGAGGTAGTCGATGACTGGAATGGTTTCGGCCAGACCCTGACCGCCAGTGGCACCGCACACTTTCGAGGTGTCGCGGTGGACCCTCGCAACATCCAGGATAACGCCGATCGCTTCCAATACTCGCCCGCGTTTTATCAGATCATTCACCTGGCCAACCTGGCCGGTATTGGTCGCGCCTTGAGCGGTGAAGTGGCCGTGGCAGTCGCCAATCGCAACCGCAGCTTCAGCAACGGCAACGCATCACGTGTCGCCCAGGATCCACAGGTATTGCAGGTGGTTGGCAGTCTGCGAGCCGCTGCTTATAGCGCGGGTGCCATCGTCCTGAAAAACGCCGAAGCGCTTCAGCGCGCGTATGACGCAAGGCTCAGCGGCGACGTCGAGGCGTTGAACAAGGCTGTCATCATCGCCGAGCTGGAAATTGCCCAGTCGCAAACCGTGGTCAGCGACCTGATCGTGGATGCGAGTTCGCGCATGTTCGATGCCCTGAGTGCCTCTGCAACCCTGCGCCCGCAAGGCCTGGATCGCTTCTGGCGCAACGCCCGGACACTGACCTCACACAACCCGCGCATCTACAAGGACCGCATCGTCGGTGATTTTGCGGTGAATGGCACACCGCCGCCGCCCCAATGGAAAATAGGTATCGCTTGATCTGCTTCCCTGCACGCCATACCTGGCGTGCAGGGGCCGCACGCGGTGAAATCAATGCGCCGAGTCTTCGGCAAAATCACTGAGTACGTCATCACGAAGGGCGATAAAGCGGGAATCACTGCGGTTGCGCGGGCGTTCAAGATCCACATCGAGGATGCGTCGGATCCGCCCCGGGTTGGGCTGCATGACCACCACCCGATCACCCAGGAATACGGCTTCATCCACATCATGGGTCACCAGGATCATGGTGATTTTTTCCTTGGCCCAGATAGCCTGCAACTCCCCTTGTAGCCGCGCCCGGGTCAGCGCATCAAGGGCACCCAACGGCTCATCGAGCAACAGAACGCTGGGACGATTGACCAGCCCGCGAGCGATCGCCACCCGCTGTGCCATCCCGCCTGATATCTGATGAGGATAGGAGTCGATGAAGTCGCTCAACCCCACCAGCTCGATGTGCTCTCGTACCGTGTTGCGCTTCTGCGTGGCAGTGAGGGGGGCATTCTTGAGCCCGACCGCGACGTTTTGTTCGACGCTGAGCCAGGGGAAAAGCCGGTGATCCTGAAACACGATGCCCCGGTCCAGACCGGTGCCGTTGATCGGTGCGCCATTGAGAAGAATGCGTCCTTCAAACTCTTCATCCAGCCCGAGGATCAACCGCAACAGCGTCGATTTACCACAGCCGCTGGCGCCCACAATGCTGATGAATTCCCCCGGCGCGATGTCCAGCTGGATATCGGCCAGCACCTGCAGTTGAACGTCGCTGCCTGGCCGTGCGGGGAAACGCTTGCTGATGTTTTCTAAAGTGAGGCTATTACCGAGCATCGCAAGGTCTCTTCAATAAAGGGGTTAACAGGGCAATCACTGATTAGCGCGGGGCTATGCCGTAAAGGCGCTGCATACGTCGTTCGGCCATGCGGGCCAGAGCATTGAGCGACCAGCCGATAAGGCCGATGATCAGCATGCCGAACAACACCAGGTCCATCATGAAATGTTCGCTTCCCTCGATCAGGGTATTGCCTATACCCGCCCCCGACACCAGCAGGTATTCAGCGCCGATGGTCGCCAGCCAGGAGTAAACCAGCGCCAGGTAAATACCGGTAAAGATTGACGGCAAGGCGGCCGGCAACATGACGCCAGTAATGACTTGCCAGCGCGTAAACCTGTACACCCGCGCCACCTCCAGCAAATGGGGCGAAACGTTGCGCAGCCCGTCGCAGGTGTTGACCACCACGGGCACCAACGCCGCCAAGGATAGAAACACCACCTTGGCCACGTCGCCCAAGCCAAACCACACGGAGATCAGTGGGATCCAGGCAAACAGCGAGATTTGTTTGAAGGTGTTGAAACTCGGGCCGACCAATCGCTCGAACCATTGCGAAAGGCCCAACAGGCTGCCCAGAACCAGACCCAGCAACGTACCGATGAAAAATCCGCTGAGGTTTCGCGTCAGACTTGCCGCAATCGCGCGCCAGAAATTCCCGGAACTGACCTGTTCCCAAGCGGTGACGGCGACTTTGCCGGGTGCTACCAATAATCCCGATTGGCTCCAACCCTGGCTCGACGCGACCCACCAGACGGCGATCATCACGATGGGCAGCACCCAGCCGCGATAACGCCGACCGGTTAGCCAGTGACGTGTCACGGAGGCCGTCATGACAGACTACTCAAGACAGGCGACCGACCCCGAATCAAGCGTTTTTCGACGAGGTTAAAACCTCGATCAATCAGCAAACCAATCCCTCCGACGACCACTACCGCGGCCATCACCAGATCCAGCTGAAACAGCTGGCGACCGTAGACAATCAGGTAACCCAAGCCCTCGCTGGAGGCCACCAGTTCGACGACCACCAAGGACAGCCACGCCTTGGTGAAACCCAGACGTAAGCCGGTGAAAAAGGTCGGCACCGCGGCCGGCAGAATGATGTCGGTCACGACTTGCCGACGGGAAAAGCCGAATACCCGCCCCACTTCCAACAGGTTTTTGGGGGCCTGATGGAAAGCCTGCAGGCTGCACAGGGTCACCGGCACCAGTGCGGCCTTGGCGATCAGCACATATTTGAGGGGTTCGCCGATGCCAAACACCAGCAGCGCAAACGGCAGCCAGCCCAGCACCGGGATTTGTACGATGGCATTGAACGAGGGCAGCAAATAATCTTCGACGGTACGCGACAGCCCCATCGCCACGCCCAGGAAAATCCCCACACTCGCCCCGAGGGCGAACCCCACCAGCACCCGTTGCAAGCTGGCCGCCGTGTTGAGCCATAAATCGCCACTGGTGGCCAACTCCACCAGGGTTTGGTAGATGAACTCGGGTGGCGGCAGGACTTGTGCCGACAGCCAACCTTGCTTGGCACCCAAGTGCCACAGACTGAACAGCACCACAGGCAAAAGCCAGGGCAGCGCCACCTGAGTCAAGCGCCTGCCCCAAACCTGCGCGAGCACAGGTTTGACCTGCACGCTACGCGTCGGTCGGACTGCAACAGGGGCAAGGTATTTTACGTTGTCACGCACCGGAGTTTTCTCAAACGCCTGCGTCCCAGCTGCGACTGCTGCCCGTGCCATAAGCCTTAACCTCCGTTGCCGGTCGAGGCGGTATTCACGGTGACTTGTTTACCGTCACTGCCGTAATGGGACCAGTAGTTCTCCAGCCCTTTCGCTTTCAGCGCTTTTTCCAGATATCGGGTCTCGAACCAGCCCTCGATGCTGACGGGGCGCCGAATCAGTTTTTCTTCCCTCGCTTGATCGGCGACCGCCTGGTACCGCGAGAGCAGGAACTGATCCACCAACGGCGAAGCACGGTCACGTAACGGGGCGTTGTTAAAATCCGCCTGGATCGAGGCCAGCGGCTCATTGGTCTTGGCCCATTCAGCCAGCACCGCATCACGGTTGCTTTCTTCGGACTCCCAACGAGCGGCGTCTACCACGGAATCGACGACTTTCTGGACGTTTTCGGGGTGCGCTTTTTCATATTCGCCACGCACCACCAATGCGGTCTGGCGGGTAAAGCGAGCATCGTCGGTTGGATTGTCATAAATGATGTCAATCAACCCTTGATCGCGCAGCTTGAACAACTCGCGCCCACCGAAAGCAGCATCCACGCCTTTAGAAGCGAGTGCTGCCAAGGTGCTGCCGGTGTCCAGGTTAATCACCTTCAGGTCTCGCTCGGTCAGCCCATGTTCGCCCAGCAGGTTGATCGCGACCAAGTGGCCGTTAGTGCCGCGAAAAATCGCGACTGTCTTGCCCTTCAGGTCTTCCAGGGTTTTGATGTCCGAGCCCATGGGCACGGCAACATAAACCTTGGAGCGTACCCCGACTGCGGCGAGCAAGCGCGTGTCCAGTCCGTTGGAACGGCCAACCACTTGCGGAAGATCCCCTTCGTAGGCGAAATCCAGCTGTTTGTTGGACAACGCTTCGTTGACAGCCGGCCCGGCACCTTTGAAGAAGAACCACTGAACCTCAGTGCCGCTGCCAGCGAAGGCCTTCTCCAACAGCTGTTGATTTCGCACGATGCCAAGGCTCGATCCGCTGAACGTCACCGGATCGCCCCCACCTGCGGAGGCAACGCCTATGCGCAACACATCGGCATCGGCATGGGCCAACGTGAGAAGTGCCGCCAAAGCGACGGTGATTCGGCTTTTGTTGAAACGTGAGGGTTGTTTGTGCGCAGGCATACAGATCCATCCTTGTGATTGATAAACATGCCTTAGGCGGCTAAATGCTTTTTATCGGCTTCGGTCCTGGGCGAAAGAGTCTCTGGTGTCGGTTTCAAGGCCTGACTCAAGCGACCATCGACGCCCACCGGAATGTCGCCACTGATCGTGGTGCGCCGTACGATACGTTCGGCATCCCCATAATCATTAATCGCAATGTGTTGGGTGGCGCGGTTATCCCAGATCACCACATCACCGGCCTGCCAACGCCAGCGCACGGTATTGTCAACATGGGTAATTCGCTCGTGAAACAAACGAATAAGTTGTTTGGAGTCGTGACTGCTAACACCCTGAATATTTTTAACGAAGTGGCCAAGCAACAAGTTTCGCTCCCCCGTCTCAGGATGCACGTGCACTAGAGGATGTTCGGTTTCATACACTTGAGCCGTGAATTGCTCGCGATACCGCTTGATACCCGCGTCATTTGTATTGCGGGGTACGGCATAGTCATAAACATTGGTATGCAAGGCCCGTAACCCGTCGGCCAACTGTTTAAGTGGCTCGGGTAAGTCGGCGTAAGCCGTGGCGGTATTGGCCCATACCGTATCGCCACCATACGGTGGGATAACCACGCCACGTAAAATCGAAACCTTAGGGTAGTTGGCGACGAACGTGACATCGGTGTGCCAGGAATTAGCGCGGGTTTCTTTGGCGTCCAGGTGCAAAATCGCTTCGCCCTGCTCCGCCGAACGTACCGTGGGATGCGGAACCTGCTGACCGAACAGACGCGAAAATTGTTCATGTTGCTCGTCGTTCAAATGCTGATCGCGAAAGAACAGGACCTTGTATTTCAACAGCGCATTATTGATAGCGGAAAACTCTGCATCCGTAATGGCAGTGGCCAGGTTAATACCACTCAGCTCTGCACCAATGCGTCCAGCAACGGGTTTGATCTGTATTGCCACGGGAGAACTCCTGTATTTGGGTAAACTGCCGTACAGATCTTAATGACATAAAAGCACATCTACATAATCACTATTTGTCATAACGATAGAGTGTGAATGACGACCATTACCCGACGGCCACAATAATTAATCCGATATATCGTTAGCGTCCAAAATTCTAATCCTGGATAGAAATCCGAAGATACAGTAAGTGCCCTCTCGCCCTTTAAAGGATCGCGCCATGTCATTAGCCGCAGAAGTTGTCTGGATAAACGGAGTCGGTGTTGTCGAAGGATTGGGCGCGGCGCTGGCACGACGATTCGCTACAGGTGGATATAAGGTCGCCGTAAGCGGTCGCAGCCCCGACAAGCTCAAAGCGGTCGTCGACAGCATCCGCGCCCAGGACGGCCAGGCGGTGGCGTTGCCGGCGGATGCAGGCAGCGAAGCTGACATCCTTGCTGCAATCAAAACGGTCAGAGCGCTTGGTCAGCTGCGGGTGGCGATCTTCAATGTCGGTAATTCGGTCGCAGCCCCCAGCCTTGAACTCAGCGCCGACCTGTTCGAACAAACCTGGCGAGCATCAACCTTGGGTGGTTTTTTATTCGCCAGAGAATCCACCCGCGCAATGCTTGAAAGCGGTGGCGGCACGTTGCTGTTCACTGGCGCCACGGCCTCTTTGCGGGGCAAGCCACCCTTCGCGGCGTTTGCCGCGGCGAAGGCCGGGCTGCGCTCTTTGAGTCAGTCTTTCGCCCGTGAGTTCGGCCCGCAAAACGTGCACGTCGCCCACGTGGTAATCGACGGCAGCATCGACGGCGAACGCGTACGCAGCCATGCTCCGCAGCGTCTCCAGCAGCTAGGCGCTGAGGGTGCATTGCAGCTTGAAGATATCGCCGAAGCGTACTGGTACTTGCATTCACAACCGCGCAGCGCGTGGACTCAGGAACTGGATTTGCGGCCATTCAAGGAATCATTCTGAAGCGACTCGCATCGACTCGAGGAGTTCTTATGGGGACCCATCAGCAAGATATCGCACCTCTATCCGTGATCGGCGAGCTCAACTACCTGTTGGACAATGGCATACGTCCGGTCAATTACGCGTTCGCGCAGCCCGACGGCCAACCACAACGCACGGGTGTCCTGCAGCCGACCCGGGTCAATATTCATAACGCACGCTTGCTCGCCATTCCCGCCACCCTCGATGTGCAAGGCTTTGAGCGAATCGAGCGTCCAAGTGCAGTGCCCGATCTGGAAGACGAAGCGCAGGTTCGCCTGCTCTATTACCCCGAGGCTGACGCACTGATTCGCGAGCAAACGGGCGCCATCACAGGCTGTGTGAAAACGCACTGATGGTGGTTCCAAGCAAACGCCCCGACTTGTTCGGGGCGTTTGCTTTTGTGCAGACAGCAGGCGAAAAAGGCTTTTCAGCCCATCAACGCCATCAGTTGGCGCGCGCCGAGCACGTTAATTGCTCGTTTCAGGTTGTAGGCGTTCACTGCCAAGGCCATTTCGGCTCTTGTACCCTCAAGCTGTCGCAGCAGGAAGCGAGCATTGCCAAACAACCACTGCTTAAGGTTGCCGAACGGATGCTCAACGATGGATCTTCGAGCGGTCATCATTTCTGGATGCGCCAGCATTCGCTGCTCCATTCGTTCGAAAGCCTCTTCATGAGCATGGCGTGTGACATAGCGGCGCTGGGCCTCAGTACATTGCGCTTTCAGCGGACAGTTGGCGCAGTCGCTAACCGCCGCCTGATAGATGCGATCCCCCTTACTGATCTGCTTGAGTGTCAGCCATTTGCCGGCAGGACATTGATATCGATCCTGCGCTGCATCGTAGGTAAACACTGTTCGATCGAAGAACGCCTGCTCCTTACCGCAGGAGTTACTTGACCGATTCGGCGGTACATAAACCGTGATGTTCTCATCCTCACAAGCCTGGAACTGCCTGCCATTCGAGTAGCCCGCATCGGCAGTGACCGTCAGTTCATCTTGCTGCAGTTGTTCCTTGGCGGCCTTGGCCATCGGCTCAAGTTGCTTGCGATCATCACTGTCCTGAGTGACTTCATGATGCAGAATCAGGCAATGCTCAGCGTCCGCGGCGGTTTGCACGTTGTACGCAACCCGCGGCCCTTTGTGCGTTCGCATCATTCGGGCATCGCTTTCGTGGGTATTGAATTGCTCAAGCTCCATTGATTTCATCAGTGCCTGGCACGTCAGGTTATTGGAGTGCCTGAGTTCAAGTTGCGCCAAAGCCGTCTTGACCGCACTGCGATCAACCACCTCATTGGCTTCGTTTTTATCCGCCTCATCCAACTCGGCCAAATACTGAGCGATGCGTTTATCCAGCTTCTGCTCCTGGTGCTTGAGCCGCTTCAAATTCATATGACGCCGCGAGGAAGCAACCGCCTGAAACTTGCTGCCATCGATGGCCACCAGCTCGCCGGCGATGAGACCCACCGTGCGGCAAAACTGGACGAAGGCACGACAGGTCGCGATAAAGGCAGCTTTGTTGTTCTTGCGAAAGTCGGCAATGGTCTTGAAGTCGGGTTTGAGCCGGTTGATCAACCACATCACTTCGATGTTGCGCTGGCACTCGGCTTCGAGACGCCGCGATGAGCGAATCCGCTGGAAATAGCCATAGAGGAACAGCTTGAGCTGATCGGCGGGATCGTAAGAGGGGCGCCCGGTACCTTTTGATAAGGCTTTATCAAAACCCAAGCGCACAAGATCAAGCTTGGCGACGTAGGTGTCGATCACACGAACGAGGTGATCCTCGGGGATCAACTCTTCCAGCGAGACCGGGAACAGGCTGGTCTGGCTGCGGGACTGTCCTTGGATGTAGGCCATAACGAAAAATGCTCCGTATCTTTCGATACGGAGCATTTTCTTTGAGCTCCGCGCAGATTGCTAGGTTTTCACACAGTCTGATCAAGACCGTTATCTTTGATCACACCCTTCGTGTAGATCAGCCAGGCAGAGAGGCCTCAGGACTGCGCGAACCGGTGCGTTATGTTCATAACGACCAGACTGAGCGTTCCGCCGTGCGCCGTGTGCACGATCACTTGCCCCCAGTGGAAGCCGAGCAGCGATTGCTCAAACGTTTCGCAATCATCAATCTGTGGCGCCCCATCGGGGGACCGGTCTTAACCACACCGTTAGCGTTGTGCGATGCCAGTACCCTCGATCCTGCCGACTTCCTGCCCAGCGACCTGGTGTATCGCGACAAAGTCGGGGAAACCTTTTCCGTACGCGCGAACCCGAATCATCGCTGGTATTACTACCCCCGGTTACGACCTGAAGAAGCGCTGCTGCTCAAGATCTTCGATTCGCGCACCGACGGTGTGGCGCGAGCGGGCGCACACACCGCTTTCGATGACCCTTCTACACCGGTCGATGCCCCGCCACGGCGCAGTATCGAGTTGCGCGCGCTGGTGTTCTTCGCCGATTAGATGGGCGACCGATTCTCCAACTCATTACAGGGACGAAAGACATGTCGAGGCTGAAGAACAAATACGCACTGATCACGGGTGGTACGTCCGGCATTGGCCTGGAAACCGCTCGCCAGTTTCTGGCTGAAGGCGCAACGGTAGCGATCACCGGTCGCAACGAAAGCGCATTAGTGGCCGCCAGGCGGGAGCTGGGAGATGCCGTCCTGCCGATTCAGAGCGACGCGGGTGATACGGCTGGTCAGCAGGCGCTGGCACGCAAACTTGCAGGCGTATGGCCTCGGCTCGATGTGCTGTTCGTCAACGCCGGTGACGTCACCCACCGATCGATCGAAGATTGGGACGAGGCAGCATGGGATCAACTCATGCACACCAACCTCAAAGGACCGTTCTTCCTGATCCAGGCGTTGACGCCCTTACTGTCAAACCCTTCTTCGGTGATTCTTTGCGGGTCCGTCAGCGCCAGGATCGGCCTTCCACAGAGCAGTGCTTATGCCGCGAGCAAGGCCGGGCTACTGTCATTGGCACGCACACTCTCGGGCGAGCTCATTGAGCGCGGCATCCGAGTCAATGGGCTAAGCCCCGGCCCCACTGAAACGGCGGCCCTGAGCAAGCTGGGCTTGCCCGCCGCAGAGCAGGAAGCGTTACGCGAGAGAATCCGCCAACTGGTCCCCATCGGGCGTCTGGGAACTCCGTGGGAGCTGGCCAAGGCCGCGGTCTATCTTGCCTCTGACGAATCGACATTCGTGGTGGGGACAGAGTTATTGGTGGATGGCGGCGTCGGCAACGTGTGAGTGACAGGACGGCGAGCGGCCTTGATCAACGTCTGAAAACCACAACGCCGGGTGCAATACCCGGCGTTGCGCTTCCCCTAAAATCCTGCATTCAGCGCGCCGGATTCTGGCCAGCCCTGCGCTCGAAAATCGCCCCCTCGATACCCAGCACTTCACGCGTGTCGGCATAGATCCCGACGCCCTTTTCCCAGACATGCTTGATCGACTGATCGGCGCAGCGAATCCGGTAATTGAGTTCGAACGGCTCCTGCCGCGACAAGGCATATTGCACCTCGCGCCAGACATAATCGGCATCCTGCGCCAGGATCAGGCTGTTGTAGGTGAATTCATGGTTGTCCACCAGCCGCTCCGGTGGATACCCGGTCAGTTGCAGGCAACCGGCACTGACGAATTCCATGGTCCAGTCGCGGTTGTTGCGGCCGCGATAGATCAGCCCCGGCATGCTGTCGAGCAAGCTCATGCTGCTGCGCTGGCTGGCCTGCAAGGCAATCTCGCGCCGCTTGTGCGCAGTGATGTCGCCGGCCACCAGATAGAAACCCTGAGGCCCGCGCTTCAGGCTGACGTCGAACCAGCGCAGTTCCCCTGAAGGGTGAACAAAACGCAGCCGCTGGTTGAAGGAGGTTTCGGGGCGCCGACGCAGTTCATGCAGGGCCTGACGCCACAACGAACGGTCTTCGTGGTGCACATAGTCGATGAGGTTGCGTTCCGTACCCGGCAGATCCATCAGCTCGACCCAGGCCAGGTTGAAGTGGGCGATCTGACCGTTATCGCGCAGTTCGAGCAACGCCGCCGGAAAGCGATCCATCAGGTGCAAGGGCAGTGTCTGCACAAATGCCTCTGGTCGTTCCATCATCTAATGACGCTCCTCGTGTCTTACCGTCGCGCCGTTGTGCACCCACGCAGCCAGCTCCAGGCGCGAGTGCAGGCTGAGCTTCTGCAGGAGATTCCTCACATAGATTTTGACCGTGCCATCGCTGATCCCCAGTTCCCGGCCGATCTGTTTATTGCTCATGCCAGCGGCGATCAGGGCCAGGGTCTGCCCCTCGCGCTCGGTCAGGTTCCCGGTGTCGAGCGGATCCGCATCGTACGCAGGCCGGGTCACCGACTCGCCCTGATCGGCCAGCAGCGCAATCAGGGTTGAATCCAGAACGATCGCGCCCTTGTGGCAATTGCGCATGTAAGCCAACAACGCATCAGGCTCGGTTTCCTTGAGCACATAACCACTGGCGCCCAGGCGCAGGGCCGTCAACAGCTCGGCGCGATCCATCGATGCGGTGAGCACCACCACCTGACAGTCGAGACGCAACTGACGCAGTTCATCGAGCACCTGCAAACCGTTCAAGCCGGGCATGTGCAGATCCAGCAAGACCTGCTGCGGCGCCAGGCTCACGGCCAGGTTGATGCCTTCGCGGCCACTGGCAGCCTGCCCCACCACTTCGAAGTCGTCACTGGCGCCGAACAGCTGTGCCAGGCCTTTGCGAAACAACGGGTGATCATCGATCAGTAATAAGGTCGTGCTGTCCATCGAAACTCCCCTGTGGCAGGTCTTGGTAGCGGCGAAGGCCAAGGTGTACGCGGACCCCGTGCGGGCGGATCGCCTCAATGGTCAGTCGGGCGCCAATGCTCGCGGCGCGCTCGCGGATAATCGCCAGGCCGAAATGGTTTTCCTCCCCTGACGCCGGGCTCAGTCCGATGCCGTCATCCTCCACCGAAACAGAAGCATCACCGTCCTGGTTTTGCCGCAACTCGATGCGCACATGCCGTGCATGAGAATGGCGTACCGCGTTGGCCAGTGCCTCGCGAATGATCTGCAGAATCTGCAATTCGGTTTCCGGGCTCAAAGCATCATCAGCCAGGCGATTGTCCAGTTCAAAAACGATGATGCAGCGCCGCGAGAACTCGGCGACAGAATCGGCCAGGGCCTGGCGCAGCGAGCGCCCGTCCATGGTCAGACGAGCGCTGGTGATCAGCTCGCGCACCTGACGCTGCAGCTGACTCAAGCCACCGCACAGTTCCTGCAACGCGGCGTTGGCCTGCGCAGGCTCGCCCAACTGCGACTGCAGCAAACGCGCCTGGAACGACAGGTAACCCAATTGCTGAGCCACCGAATCGTGCAGCTCACGTGCCAGGGCGCCGTGCCGGGACGTGGCCTGTTTGCGCTGTTGCTCGCGCGCGTAGCAGCGCAAGCGCACGGTGACGCCGACCGCCTGCGCCGCCTCTTCCAGCAACTGGCGCCAGCTTGCGTGGACCGGTTGTGGGGTATCGAGCAACAACACCCCTTTGCTCGAATCGTCGCTTTGCGGCAAGGCACACAGCAGGCGATGCACGCCCCGTTGGCGGCAAGGGTCGCAGACCTGAGCCGCATCAGGCAGTGTCGAGTCACGCCAAGGGCAGCGTTCTACGTCCTGGCAGCCCTCGAGCAATCCGCGCCGTGCCGGCCCCAGGTCTTCGCCGCCCAGGATCAGATTCAGTTTGCAAGTCGGCAGCAGTGCTTCGAAACGGTCCAGAAAACCCGACAAGGCACCGTCAGCGTGCACCTGACACAAGGGCAATCCGGCCAGCAGTTTGCGCACGCTGCGTGCCTGTTCGGGGCGAATACGCCCCAACCAGAGCGGCCACCACTGCGGTCGTGTTCGCACTATCGATAACTCCCCGTCCGGTTGCTCAGCCCTGAGCAAAGACCAGCAACTTCCATGCCCCGAACAGGTGTTACGCAGGACTTATCTCCAAAGACATAGCCCTTTTTCAGGATTGAGAAGATTTTCCCCATAGGAAAGTATCTTCCCCAACAGGAAACAAACTCCCAGTCCAACGCCACCTTTCTCGCCCTTCGACAGGCGCGGATCAGCCAGGAAAGCCCCCATGACGGATAGACACAGCGCCGCCCCGGACCGACTTCACAGCCTACCGTGCTATCGCCAGCCGCTGCCTCGTGAAAGCGTCACCCGGCACATCGTGGTCATGCAGTCGGCGGCCGCCTGCGCGCCCTTTGTCGACGAACTGGAACATCCCCTGGTGCTGAACGGCGAGAGCGCCGACTTTTCCCGCCGCCTGCATCAGGTGCTGGTCAGCGCCACCGTCGGCAGCCATCTCTACATCATGGGCGACGAGGCCTTTATCTGGCGCATCCACGGCGAGGCCCGCAGCGCCGGACTGGAAAATGACGAGATCGACATCACCCGCACGATTGCCGGGCCGCGCCTGGTGTATTGCGTGCACTGCGGCCTGACTCAGGCTGCCGGGACGGAACCGGTGCTGACCTGCATCGGTTGCGACGTCGGGCTGGAAGTCCGCGAACACTTTTCCCGCCGCCTCGGGGCATACCTCGGCGTCTGCACCAACCCCGACCAGCCTTACGCCGGAGTCCGGTCATGAGCGCCGCTCTCACGGTTCGGGTCAGCGCCGCGAGAATGCTCACCCCGGTGGTGCGCGAATTCACCCTGCAGACGTGCGCCGGGCCCCTGCCGGGGTTCTCCCCCGGCAGTCATGTGCAGGTTCACCTGCCGCTGGCCGAGGGCAAGCTGCGCAATGCCTATTCACTGACCAGCGACCCGGCGGACAGCCAGCATTACCGCATCGCCGTACACTTGCAGGAGGCCTCCCGCGGCGGCTCGCACTACCTGCATCGGCAGGTCCAGGTCGGGGACACGTTGCAGATTTCGCCACCGGCCAATCTATTCGCCCTGCACTCGACCGCCAGCCTGCACATCCTGATCGCCGGAGGCATCGGCATCACGCCGTTCATGGCCTACATCGCGGCCCTTGAACAACGCCAGGCTCACTTCGAATTGCACTACCTCTGTCGTCCGGGCCTGAGCGATGCCTATGTCGAGGCGTTGCAACAGCGACTGGGATCGCGCCTGCACACCTACGCCAGCCGCCCGGACCTGAGCCGGATCCTGCGTGATCGACCGCTGGGCAGCCACATTTACACCTGCGGCCCGCAACCGTTGCTCGATGCGGTTCGGCAACAGGCCAAAGCACTCGGCTGGCCGTCCAGCCGTGTGCACTGGGAAGCCTTCAATGCCGCACAACCGGGCCAACCCTTCGACCTGGAACTGCTGCGCAGCGGCCAGCGCTTGCGGGTCGGCGCCGAACAAAGCCTGCTCGAAGCCCTGGAATCCGCTGGGCTGCAGATCCCCAACCTGTGCCGTGGCGGGGTCTGCGGCCAATGCATGACCCGCCACGTGGGCGGCGACATCGAACACCGCGACAGTTTTCTGAGCCCCGCCGAGCAGGCCGACTTTCTCATGCCCTGTGTCTCTCGCGGCTGCGGCCCTTGCGTTTCGCTGGATCTTTAGGAGTCGACCATGACCATTCAATCAAGCCCCGTGCAGAGCTATCGAGACGATTTCAGCTTTCGCAACAGCCCCACGGCAATCCGCCGTTTTCCCTTCCCCTTCACCGAGGACAGCTACCTGTATTCGGTGAACATCGAACCGGCGACCTCCCGGGATCCCGGCTCGATTTACCAGCACGGGTTCGACATCGACGAACACTACCGCTCGGAAATGGCCGAACGCGCCCTGGTGCTGGACAAGGATCCGCGCCGCTACCTGGTGCTGCCGCACATGCAAGTGGCGGCCTGGGATGCGCTGCAGATGCTCATGGAACACCTCGCCGCGGATTATCCACAGTGGTTCTCGCTGGTGCGTGACGGTGATCGCTGGCATTGGCGCAACACGCTGCTGAACATCGATCAGCACTTTGTGTTCGGTGATGCCACCAGCCTGCCCTGCGAGCCGTTGGAGTTCATTGGCCGACAGGTGCAGGGGGATTTCGCCCTGCTCGATCAACGCGACGGCGATCTGTACATGGACGCCGGCCTGGTCACCAGCCCGGCCGACTGGTCCCTGGCCTTCGACGCCGGCATGAGTTTCAAGCAGTGGCATTCACCAGTACCCATGGCCCACCAGATGGGGGTGTTCGACCGCGCGCTGAAGTACCTGCTCAACCTGCAGGTGGGGCAGCCGGTGCGACGCCTGAACTGGACGCTGACCATCAACCCGCGCCTGGACTCCTCCCCCGAGACTTTCCATGAATGGGGCGCCGACCGCGGCCGCATTACCGCCGAGAACGTCGGGCAACAGGTTCACTTGCGCGTCGAGTTGCAAGTGATGGTCCGTCTGCCCCGCAGCAACGCGGTGATGTTCAGCATCCGCACCTACCTGATCAGCATGGATGAGCTGGTCACCCAGCCGGGCTGGGGCTGCCGCCTGCACCGTGTGCTGCGCGACCTGCCCGAGCCAATCGCCGATTACAAGGGCATGAGCCGCTACCGACAGACCCTGGTCGAGTGGCTGAGCCGCTTCGACCCGCAAGCCTGAACCCTGACCCACTTTCACCGACAAGGATCTTCACATGGCGCATTCATGGCGTATTTCTGCACTGGCCGAACGGCACCGCGCACTCGGCTCGAACCTCGAAGACTGGAACGGCATGGGCACCGCCTGGACCTACAGCAGCGACCTCGCCGATCACCATCAGGCGATCCGCACCCGGGCCGGGCTGATGGACGTGTCCGGGCTGAAAAAAGTCCATTACGTTGGCCCCCACGCCGAGAGCCTTCTGCAATGGGCGACCACCCGCGACATCGCCAAGCTCTACCCCGGCAAGTCGGTGTACGCCTCGATGCTCGACGAGGACGGCAAATTCGTCGATGACTGCATCGTCTACCGCACCGGACCCAACGCCTTCATGGTGGTGCACGGTGCCGGCAGCGGCCACGAAATGCTGGTGCGCTCATCCCAGGGCCGGCAAGTGGCGGTGCTGTTCGATGACGACCTGCACGACCTGTCGCTGCAAGGACCGCTGGCGGTGGACTTTCTCGCCGAGCATGTGCCCGGGATCCGTCAGCTGCCTTACTTCCATCACCTGCAAACCCGCCTGTTCGACCGCCCAGTGATGATCTCTCGCACCGGCTACACCGGCGAACGCGGCTACGAGATTTTCTGCAAGGCCGCCGATGCCCCGGCGCTGTGGGACACGATCCTCGAACAGGGCGCGGGCCTGGGAATCATCCCTTGCGCCTTTACCGCCCTGGACTGGTTGCGGGTGGAAAGCTCGCTGATGTTTTTCCCCTACGACAACTCGCAGATGTACCCCTTCGCCGATCAGAAGGCTGGCGACACCCTCTGGGAAATGGGCCTGGATTTCACCGTCTCCCCGGACAAGCGTGAGTTCCGCGGCGCCGAAGAGCACTTCCGGCTGCGCGGCCAGGAGCGCTTCAAGATCACCGGCGTGTTGCTCGAAGGCGTGCGCGCCGCGGAGGCCGGCGACACCCTGTGGCAAGGCAACCAGCAAGTCGGGGTGATCACCTGCGGCATGTATTCGCGCTTGAGCAAACGCTCCATGGCCATCGCCCGGATGAGCGTCGCCTGCTCGAATCCAGGCATTGCCCTGCAGGTGCGCGGCAGCCAGGAAAGCGCCGCCGTGACCCACGCCCTGCCCTTCGACGACCCGGAAAAAACCAAGCGCACGGCCAAGGGCTGAGCCTCCAACCACTTTATCCAAGGGACTTTCGATGGACACTTCCAACGAACATTACATTCTCAAGATCAATTGCCCGGCAGCGTCCGGCATCGTTGCCGCGATCACCACCTGCCTGGCCGGACAGCAGTGCTACATCAGCGAGCTGGCACAATTCGACGACGAGTTCACCGGGCAATTTTTCATGCGCGCGGTGTTCCGCTTCAACACCGGCGTGACGGGCGATATCGGTGCCCTGCGCGAGGATCTGGGTGACCTGGCCGGCGGCTTCGACATGCAGTGGCAGCTGTTCTGCAGCAGTCAACCGACCCGGGTGCTGCTGATGGTCAGCAAGTTCGACCACTGCCTGACCGACCTGCTTTACCGCCACCGCAAGGGCGAGATGGACATGCACATCACCGCAGTAGTCTCCAATCACCTGGACCTGCGGGCCATGGCTGAACGCGAAGGCATTCGCTTCATCTACCTGCCGGTCACCAAAGACAGCAAGGCCAGCCAGGAAGCCGAGTTGATGCGCATCGTCGAGGACACCCAGACCGACCTGGTGGTACTCGCCCGCTACATGCAAATTCTGTCTGACGGTCTGTGCCAGCAACTGTCCGGTCGAGCCATCAATATCCATCACTCGTTCCTACCCGGTTTCAAGGGTGCCAAACCCTATCACCAGGCCTACGACCGTGGCGTGAAGCTGATCGGCGCCACCGCCCACTACGTCACCAGCGACCTCGACGAGGGGCCAATCATCGAGCAGGAAATCCAGCGGGTCGACCATACCCACCTGCCCGACTCGCTGGTTGCCATCGGCCGCGACACCGAAACCGTAGCGCTTTCCAAAGCCCTGAAATACCACCTGGAACACCGGGTGTTCATCAACCAGGACAAGACGGTGATTTTTCGCTGAGCGAGCCCTTTTCCGATCCACAGGCATGAGATATGACCATGACCACACGCGTTGCAATTATCGGCGCCGGCCCTTGCGGCATGGCTCAACTGCGGGCATTTCAATCGGCCAGGGATCAGGGAACGCCCATCCCGGAACTGGTCTGCTACGAAAAACAGCAAGACTGGGGCGGCATGTGGAATTACACCTGGCGCACCGGCCTGGACGAGAACGGCGAACCGGTGCATGGCAGCATGTACCGCTATTTGTGGTCTAACGGCCCGAAGGAATGCCTGGAGTTCGCCGACTACACCTTCGAAGAACATTTTGGCCGCCCCATCGGCTCCTACCCACCACGGGAAGTGCTGTGGGACTACATCAAGGGCCGCGTCGAAAAAGCCGGGGTTCGCGACTACATCCGTTTCAACAATGTGGTGCGCCAGGTCACCTTTGACGAAGAGACTCGCCGCTTCACGGTGGTCGCCCACGACCACGGCAGCGATACCCAGACCTCGGAACAGTTCGATTATGTGATCAACGCCTGCGGGCACTTTTCGACGCCGAAGATGCCGTACTTCCCCGGATTCGAGCAGTTCGGCGGGCGCATTCTGCACGCCCATGATTTCCGCGAGGCGCTGGAGTTCAAGGGCAAGGATCTGTTGATCGTCGGCAGCAGCTATTCCGCCGAAGACATCGGTTCCCAGTGCTACAAATACGGCGCCCGCAGCATCACCAGCTGCTACCGCACCGCGCCCATGGGCTATGACTGGCCCGCCAACTGGGAAGAAAAACCGCTGTTGCAGCGCCTGGAAAAAAACCGCGCGTACTTTATCGACGGCACCCACAAGCACATCGATGCAGTGATCCTCTGCACCGGCTACAAACATCACTTCCCCTTCCTGCCGGACGAACTGTGCCTGAAGACCGACAACCGGCTATGGCCGATGAACCTGTACAAGGGCATTTTCTGGGAGCCCAACCCGCAACTGATCTACCTCGGCATGCAGGACCAGTGGTACTCGTTCAACATGTTCGACGCCCAGGCCTGGTACGCCCGCGACGTGATCCTGCAACGCATCGCCCTACCCGACCCGACACAAAGGGCCGCCGATAGTCAGCAATGGCATGCCCGCGAACAGCAACTTGAAACCAACCAGCAGATGTTCGAATACCAGGGCGCCTATATCCAGCAACTGGTGGACGCCACCGACTACCCGAACTTCGATATCGCCGCGGTCAACGACACCTTCCTGCACTGGAAGCACGACAAGGCCCACAACATCATGGGTTACCGCGACAAATCCTACCGATCGCTGATGACAGGCACCCAGTCGCCACCCCACCACACGCCTTGGCTGCATGCCCTTGACGATTCCATGGCGGCGTACCTCGCTGAACCGCCGACGTCCATCAAGTCGATCGGTTGACCCGGGAGCCCCACCATGAACGCACCTCGTGTTTCCCGCCCGCGGGAGCCCGGACTCTTTGCCCGGGCCCCCGCCCTGGAGCGCTATCGGGTGGCCGCCGGCGGCCTGACCCTTGTCGCGCTACAGCCCGGCGACAGCCTGCAAGTGATCGACCTCGAAGGCCGGCAACCCTGCGAATTGCTGGCCATGGATACGCTCGGTCGCAGCGCCCTGGCGGCCTGGGCGCTGAGCGGTTCGACCGCATGCGGGTTCATCGGCGCACGGCTCGCCGAACCGACCTTGCAGTCGCGTCGCATTGGCCAGGCGCTGATCCGACGCGCGATTGATCCACAACACCTGCCCGGCGCCGCCTCACTCTGGGACGAGGACAGCCCTGCCGGCTTCAGCCGCCGCTTCGTCGCCAGCGATGAGCTACTGGTGATCGTCGCGGCACCCGCCGGGCCAACGGCCGTCGACCGCCAGTATCGGCCCAGCGAGCTGCGGCTGCTGGTGACACGGGCCAATCCCTCGCCCCTGTTGTTGCCACACCTGCCCGAGCCTCTGGGTGAACTGCTGGACGAGTTCACCATCGGCGCCGGCACCGCCCACAGCTACACCGTCGGCAAAGGTCAGTATGTGCAGGTGCTGGATGTCGCCGGTCGCCAGTGCTCGGACTTCGTCGCGCTGGATCGACGGGCACTGGATCGCGGTCTGGAACTGGACCTGGATCAGACCGTCACCCGCACCCTGAATGGCAGTGCCTACCCGGCACCGGGACTGTTCTCAAAGTTTTTCGACCGGCAGATGCAACCGATGCTGGAGGTGGTGCGTGACACCGTCGGCCGCCACGACTCCTTCGCCCTGGCTTGCGCCGCGCGCTACTACGAAAGCCATGGGTATTTCGGGCACGACAACTGCAGCGACAACCTCAGCCGAGTGCTCGCGCCCCATGGGGTCAAGGCCCGCAATGGCTGGCCGGCGATCAATTTCTTTTTCAATACCGGGATCGACGCACACCAGCAGATGACCCTCGACGAACCCTGGTCGCGCCCCGGTGATTACGTGCTGCTGCGGGCCATGACCGATCTGCAGTGCGCAAGCACCTCGTGCCCGGATGACATCGACCCGGCCAATGGCTGGAACCCAACCGATATCCATGTCCGCATCTACAGCGAAAAGGAGCGTTTTTCCATCGCCATGAGCACTCGAACCACGGCCGATGCCGACCCGATTCTTACCCGTGAGTCCGCGTTCCACTCACGCACCAGCGCCTTGACCGGCAGCTTCGTCGACTACCGCAACTGGTGGCTGCCGCTGCGCTATGACGGCTATGGCGCGATCGAGGAATACCTCGGTTGCCGCGAGCGAGTGGCGGTGATGGACCTGACCGCCCTGCGCAAATTCGAAATCATCGGCCCCGACGCGGAAGCCTTGTTGCAGTACTGCCTGACCCGGGATGTGCGGCGCCTGGCGGTGGGTCAAGTGGTCTACTCGGCCATGTGCCACGAGCACGGCGGCATGCTCGACGACGGCACCTTGCTGCGTCTGGGTCCGGACAATTTTCGCTGGATCTGCGGCGAGGATTACGCCGGGGTCTGGCTGCGTGAACAGGCGCAAAAGCTCGGGATGAAGGTCTGGATCAAGTCCGCCAGCGAGCAGATTCACAACCTGGCGGTGCAAGGCCCGATGAGCCGCGAGCTGCTCAAGCAGATGGTCTGGACCGCGCCCAACCAGCCGAGCCTGGAAACCCTGGGCTGGTTCCGTTTTCTGGTGGGACGCCTGGACGGTTACGACGGCTGCCCGCTGATGATCTCGCGCACCGGCTACACCGGCGAACTGGGCTACGAAGTCTGGTGCCAGCCTGAGGATGCCGAGCGGGTCTGGGACCGAATCTGGCAACTGGGCCAACCTTTGGGCCTGGTGCCACTGGGCCTGGAAGCGCTGGACATGCTGCGTATCGAAGCCGGGCTGATTTTTGCTGGTTACGAGTTCAGCGACCAGACCGATCCGTTCGAGGCCGGTATCGGCTTTTGCGTACCGCTGAAAAGCAAAACCGATGAATTCATCGGCCGCGACGCCCTGCTACGGCGCAGCACCCATCCCGCTCACAAACTGGTGGGCCTGCAACTGAGTGGCAACGAAGGCGCCCACCACGGTGACCCGGTGTACCGCGGCCGGGCCCAGGTCGGGGTCATCACCAGTGCCTGCCGCTCGCCGCTGCTGGCCAGCAATATCGCGCTGTGCCGGGTCGACGTGGCCTGCGCCGACGTCGGCACAGCGTTAGAGATTGGCAAAGTCGATGGCCTGCAGAAGCGCATCAGCGCCACGGTCACCGCAGCGATTTTCTACGACCCCGACAAGAGCCGGGTACGCAGTTGATCGATCACACGAGCCTGTGCGCCACCGGACTTTGACTGCCCCACTACAACTCTACTCAGACATGGGAATACGAAGATGGAAGCGACTACGTTCGAGGCCGTACCGCAGGCCGCCAGCTCAGTGGGCAGCCTGCACCGCAAGATCGATTGGCGCGGGGCTTTCTGGGTCGCCAGTGGCGTGCCCGCCCTGGTGCTGTTCTCTATCGGCGCGATTGCCGCCACGGTAGGCAAACCGGCCTGGATTGTCTGGATCGTATCGATCCTGTTCGGCTTCATCCAGGCCTTCACCTACGCCGAAATCGCCGGCCTGTTCCCGCACAAGTCCGGTGGCGCCTCGGTCTACGGTGCGGTTGCCTGGGTGCGGTACAGCAAGCTGATCGCACCGGTCTCGGTGTGGTGCAACTGGCTCGCCTGGTCCCCGGTTTTGTCCATTGGCTCGGGGCTGGCAGCCGGTTACATCCTCACCGCATTGTTCCCCGCTGATGCGCTGATCAATACCTGGCAACTGACCCTGCTTGACCTGGGCTGGGTCAAGAGCGGCCTGTCGCTACGGATCAACGCGACGTTCGCTATCGGCCTGTTGATTTTATTGACGGTGTTCGCCGTGCAGCACGGCGGCATCTTGCGCTCGGCACGCCTGACCCTGGTGCTTGGCGTGACCTCGCTGATTCCTTTGTTGCTGGTGGGCGTGGTGCCGTTGTTCACCGGGGACGCGGCCCAGGCCAACTTCCTGCCGTTGTACCCGCTGGCCCATGACGCGGCCGGGCAAGTGATCGACGGGCCTTGGGACATGTCCGGCTGGTCGTTGATGGCCGGCGGCCTGTTCATGGCCGCGTGGTCCACTTACGGCTTCGAAACCGCCGTGTGCTACACCCGGGAATTCAAGGACCCCAAGCGTGACACCTTCAAGGCGATCTTCTACGCCGGCCTGCTGTGCATTCTGGTGTTCACCCTGGTGCCCCTGGCGTTTCAGGGCAGCCTCGGTCTCGGGCAACTGGTGACCCCGGCGGTGCTCGATGCCAGCGGCGCGGTGGTCACACCGGCGGTCTACAGCGGTCTGTTGTCACCCGCGATCTACAGCGGCATGGGCGTCGGCCAGGTCATGGCGGACAGCATCGGCGGCGGCAAGCTGGTAGCCAACATCGTGCTGATTATGTTGGTCCTGGCCACGCTGCTGGCGATCATGACCTCGATGTCCGGTTCGTCGCGCACCCTGTATCAGGCGTCGGTCGATGGCTGGCTGCCGAAATACCTGGGGCGCACCAACGAACACGGCGCGCCTACCGCAGCGATGTGGACCGACTTGTCGTTCAACCTGCTGCTGTTGCTGATGTCCGATTATGTGTTCGTGCTGGCCGCGTCCAACGTCAGCTACATCATCTTCAACTTTCTTAACCTCAATGCCGGCTGGATCCATCGCCTGGACCGTCCCGACTGGATACGCCCGTACAAGGCCCCGACCGTGCTGTTGGCCGCGGGTGGCGTACTAAGCTTCGTCAACCTGGCGTGCATGGGGTTGGGAGCCGATATCTGGGGCGCCGGCACCCTGGTGACCGGCCTGTTGCTGGCGTTGTTGATTCTTCCGGTGTTCTGCTACCGCCACTATGTGCAGGACAAGGGGCGCTTCCCGGAAGCGATGCTCAGCGACCTGTACATTCAGACCGATACCGGTCAAAAACGCGCTGGCTGGTTGCCTTATGCCACGCTGATCGCGGGTGTACTGGTGGTGTACGGTTGCCATCAACTGGTAGCCTGAGCGCCCTTGCCTGCAGGTCTCTGATGGATCATCGGGGCACAACGATGCCTCGATGATCACTTCGCCCCCCTATCAATCAAGACGACGGTGACTCTTTTGATCAGCACCACCCCTGCACTTGCCCGCGTTATCGACGGCAAAGCCATCTCTGCCCAGGTTCTCGACGAAGTTCGAGAAGAGGTTCTGGTCCTGGCCGGACAGCAGATTTACCCCGCCCTGGCCGTGCTGCTCGTCGGTGAAGACCCGGCCAGCGAGGTCTATGTGCGCAACAAACTGCTGCGGGCCAAGGAAGTCGGGATCCGCTCCCTTGAATACCGTCTGCCGGACGACGCCAGCCAGGCGCAGGTACTCGAACTGATTGCCCAACTGAATGCCGATGCCACGGTGAACGGCATTTTGGTGCAGTTGCCCCTGCCGGGACATATCGACGAGGCGGCAGTGATTCACGCCATCGACCCGATCAAGGACGTGGACGGTTTTCATCGGGAAAACGTCGGCGGCCTGGTGCAAGGCATCGAAGTCCTGACACCCTGCACGCCCAGCGGCTGCATGCGTCTGCTGCATGAAACCTGCGGTGAGTTGAGCGGCTTGCACGCGGTGGTCATTGGTCGTTCGAACATTGTCGGCAAACCCATGGCGACCCTGTTGTTGCAGGCCAACTGTTCGGTCAGCGTGGTGCACTCGCGCAGCGTCGATGCACCGGCGTTGTGCAGGTTGGCGGACATCGTGGTTGCGGCAGTGGGTCGTCCTGAGATGATCGACGCCAGCTGGCTCAAAGCCGGGGCGGTGGTGATCGATGTCGGCATCAATCGCATTGCCAGTGAGTCCGGCAACCGGCTGGTAGGCGATGTCGATTACGCCAGTGCGCGCACCGTCGCCCGTGCGATCACGCCGGTTCCGGGAGGTGTGGGGCCGATGACCATTGCGTATCTGCTGAAGAACACCTTGATCGCCAGTCAATTGCAGCGTGCCGTGAAGCTTGGCGGGCCGCGGGTGGTCAGTCTGCCGGTGTTGGGGTGAGTTCCGCTGGAGCGTTGGGTATTTACAGTTCCGATCGGGATTTTGGGGTGGAGTACATATCCGTTTCTGCGGTCACGGCTGCTTAGGGTTCCGCCCTTACGGCCATCCCTTTCAAGGTCTTTTGACTTTGGCGGCCTTGAGCACCCTATCCGTCGACACGTGGGCATGCACTGCCTTGCCTTCAAGCCACTCCTTGGATTTAGGCACCTTCGGACCTCGTTTGCTTTTAGCGACGGTTTTTGGCGGGACTTTTCTGGCCAGCGCCAGTAAGTGCTGAGCCAGCCCTCCTGCGCGGATTGGGATGGATAAGTGCTCTGGCGGCAAGGCAATCTGCATGCCCTCATAACCACTGCGTACCTGTATCGTCAGGTGGAAAATCGATGCTTCCCAATCTTCAGGTTGGGTCTGGCGATGAGCCTGTTCAACGCTGCGCTTAAGCACCGACAAAATGTTGTAAGCCAACACAGCCGACGCAAACCCCAGCAGGGCTGCCTTAGGGTTGCCCAAGGTTTCGATTTCACTTTCCAGCACCGATTCCAGGCGCTGGAACATCCCTTCGATACTCCAGCGACGACGGTACAAGTCGGCGATTTGTTCAGCGCTGATGGTGTCGGGCAAGTTGCTCCAGAACAACAGCGTGGCGTCGCCTGATTCGGTGGGTTTTTGCAGGCGAAGTTCGACACGCCGCCACTGGCGTCCGCTTTTCACTTCGATGGTTTGCTCGCGCACGTTTCCCGTCGCGACCGCGACAGACTCCTGCCAGTCGCTTTCCTGAAACAGGCGCGGATGCTTACTTGGCTCACGAATAATGAATGAAGCCCCGGCATCTTCGCAGGCCTCCATGACCGGGAGCGTGCAATACAGTCGATCAGCCATCCACAGTTGGCCAGCACTGGCTTTTTCCAGCAACGGCAGCACGCTGACGCGCTCGCTGGCGTAAGCATCTTCGCAGGGCTGAAGGTCGACGACCTGGTCGAGATCAGGGTCGTAAACCACGACCGAAAAACCAGGCCGAGCGGCGCCTCGTTCACGGCGCAAAGCGCCCAAACGTTTTTCGCTGGAAGGCAGGTGGTTACCGTCAACGACTCGCAGTTGCCAGCCAGGCAAAATGGCAGAACAACCCAGCTCTTCAATCGTCGGAGCCAGGCGCTGTGCGCTGCCGATTACCAAGGCACGCAGCAGCGCAGGCTCTGTGCGACTGACCTTGTCATAGAGCGCCGCCAAGCTGACGGGAAGATCATTCATCTGCCGCGCTGCGGCATGCAGCGAAGGCCGCAAACCCAGTGAAACCAAGGACATCAGCTCAACGATAGTCGAAAACAAAAGCTCACGCGGGTACTGCCGTTGACGATGCTCTTCAAACACCTGATCGACCCACTCAGGCGCAATGGCCTGCTCCAACACCAATTTGGCCATGACACTGGCCGGTGCTTTTTTCTCGAACCGCGCTAAAACCTCTGCCCACATCGTCTCGTCGTCCTGACCGGTATTTTTGGGGGATTTTATCAAAGACCTTGAAAGGGATGGCCCTTACGGCGGGTCACTTGGAAAGCCCCAAGTAACCAAGGGCTCTTGCCCCTGTCGTTCGGTGCCTCGCTCAGGCTCGGCATGCCCGCGCTCCGGTCCTGCTCCGTGGGCCCGCCGCCATCGGCCATCCATGGCCGGGGGCGGCTAACCCGGCATCCATGCCGGGTTGCCCACTGCGCAGAACCTCCACTCGGCCTCTCGAGGCGGCGTACACCGCAAAAGCCAAAGCGAGGCGGCCTACCCGGCCGGCCTGACTTCTAGTGAACGCATTTCCCTGTAGGAGCTGTCGAGCGAAGCGAGGCTGCGATCTTTTGATCTTGCCGTTGCTTTGCTTTGGCTTCAGATCTGCCGCCCCTTTCCCAGAGGCCGAACGCAGGCGTTGCGCAGAGGGCACCGCGGCAAGGATGCCGCGGTAGCCGCCCCCGGCCATGGATGGCCGATGGCGGCGGGCCCCCGGAGCAATGCCGGAGTGAGGGCATGCCGAGCCTAAGCGAGGCACCGAATGGCGGGGCAAGAGCCCTTGGTTACTTGGGGCTTTTCCAAGTGACTCGCTGTAAAAGCGAAACCGCCAGCAGCCATCACCGCAGAAAGGGATATGTACTCGATCAACAAAACATAGACCGGCGACCAAGCCGCCATCGCAAAAAAACCCGGTCAGCAATGCCAACCGGGTTTTCAGTGGTTCAAGCTAGACAACGATCGACCATCAAGATCAGTGGTTATAGGCACTCTCGTTGTGTTCAGCCAGATCCAGCCCCATGTCCTCCACCGATTCATCGGCACGCAAGCCGATGACGGCGTTGATCACCTTGAGAATGATCCAGCTGATGGCGAAGCAGTACACCGTTGTCAGCAACACGCCCTTGATCTGCGCCACGACCTGAGCGCCCATGCTCACGCCTTCCACCAACCCGCCCAGGGACGGCACGCAGAACACGCCGGTCAATACCGCGCCAATCATTCCGCCGATGCCGTGCAAGCCAAACACGTCGAGGCTGTCGTCATAACCGAAGCGGCGTTTCAGCACAGTGACACTCAGGTAGCAGAACACCCCGCACAGCAGACCGATGGCCAACGCGCCGCCTACGCCCACATACGCACACGCCGGAGTAATGCCGACCAAACCGGCCAAAGCACCGCTGGCCAGGCCCAAAGCACTCGGCTTGCCGACCTTGAACCACTCGGTGAACATCCAGCCGAGAATCCCCGCGCAAGCCCCCAGTTGCGTATTGAGCATGACAATGCCCGAAGTGCCATTGAGACCGCCGCCGGAACCGATGTTGAAGCCGAACCAGCCGACCCAGAGCATGGCCGCGCCGGCCATGGTCAAGCTCAAGTTGTGGGCGGGCATCGGCGTATTCTGGTAGCCCTTGCGCTTACCGAGAATCAGGCACGCAGCCAAAGCAGCGACGCCGGCATTGATATGCACGGCGGTGCCACCGGCAAAATCGAGAACGCCCCAGTTATGCATCAAAGCGCCAGAACCACCCCAGACCATATGGGCGACGGGCGCATAAACCAGGGTAAACCACAGCGCCATGAACCACAGCGCCGCAGAGAACTTCATGCGCTCGGCGAATGCGCCGGCAATCAGCGCCGGGGTAATGATCGCGAAGGTCATCTGGAAGGTTACAAACACACCTTCCGGGATGTCACCGACCAGGCTATCCGGGGTCATGCCGGCCAGAAAGGCCCGGCTCAAACCACCGACGAAACTGTTGAACGTCACCTGCCCCTCAACCATGCCGGTGCTGTCGACCACCATGCTGTAGCCATAGATCACCCACAGCACGCCGACCAGGCCGGCGATGCCGAAGCACTGGGTGAACAGCGAGAGCATGTTTTTCGCCCGTACCAGACCGCCGTAAAACAAGGCGAGGCCCGGCAGACACATGAACAGCACCAGCACCGCGGCGGTCACCATCCAGGCGGTGCTGCCGGTGTTCAAGGTGGGTGCATCGGCCGCCTGGGCGAGCGGCGCGAGTGCGCCGGCCGCCAATAAGACAAGAAGGGATTTGCCGAGAAGACGATTGACCATGTTCAAAGCTCCTGCAAAGGAATGGTAGGTGTCTGGCAGCGAGCAAAGTGAGTGTGCACGGGCCTCTTGAGAGACCTCTTGGTCGTTGAATGAACCTGCCGCGGTCTTTTAGACCCGCTTATAACTGTGGCGAGCGAGCTTGCTCGCGCTCGAGTGCGTAGCACTCGCAAAGATTCTTGGGGCCGCTTCGCAGCCCAGCGCGAGCAAGCTCGCTCGCCACAGGGTTTGTCAGTAACCGGTACCGGAACCAGGAATCCAACTGGTTCCCGCCAGCGGCACCCGCGCCATGGCAGCCGACTCCACCGTCAGCGCTACCAAATCCTCAGGATCGAGGTTGTGCAAGTGCGACTTGCCGCAAGCCCGGGCCATGGTCTGGGCTTCCAGCACCAACACGCGCAGGTAGTTGGCCAGACGTCGACCACCTTCCACCGGGTCCAGACGCTTGGACAGTTCCGGGTCCTGCGTGGTGATCCCGGCCGGGTCGCGGCCGTTCTGCCAGTCATCGTAGAAACCGGCGGCCGAGCCGATTTTCTTCAGTTCCTCGTCCAGGCGTGGATGGTTATCGCCCAAGGCAATCAGCGCCGCCGTCCCGATGGCCACCGCATCCGCACCCAGCGCCATCGCCTTGGCGACGTCGGCACCGTTGCGAATCCCTCCGGAAACGATCAACTGAACCTTGCGATGCATGCCCATCTCCTGCAAAGCCTGTACCGCTTGCGGAATGGCCGACAAAATCGGGATCCCGACGTGTTCGATGAACACTTCCTGAGTCGCTGCAGTTCCGCCTTGCATGCCGTCGAGCACAATCACGTCAGCCCCGGCTTTTACCGCCAACTTGACGTCGTAGTACGGTCGGCTCGCGCCGATTTTCACGTAGATGGGTTTTTCCCAGTCAGTAATTTCCCGCAGCTCGGCAATCTTGATCGCCAAGTCATCCGGCCCGGTCCAGTCCGGGTGGCGGCAGGCGCTGCGCTGGTCGACACCGATCGGCAAGGTGCGCATACCGGCCACCCGCTCGGTGACTTTCATGCCCAGCAACATACCGCCGCCACCGGGTTTGGCGCCCTGCCCCAGAACGATTTCAATGGCGTCCGCCTTGCGCAGATCATCCGGGTTCATGCCATAGCGGGACGGCAAATACTGATAAACCAAATGCTGGGACTGGCCGCGTTCTTCCGGGGTCATGCCGCCGTCACCGGTGGTGGTGCTGGTGCCAGCGATGGTTGCGCCACGGCCCAGGGCTTCCTTGGCATTGGCCGACAACGCACCGAAGCTCATGCCGGCGATGGTCACTGGAATCTTCAGGTGAATCGGCTTCTTGGCGAAGCGGTTGCCCAGAATCACATCAGTGCCGCACTTCTCCCGATAGCCTTCCAGCGGGTAACGCGAAACGCTGGCGCCGAGCAGCAGCAAGTCATCGAAATGCGGCAATTTGCGCTTGGTACCGCCGCCGCGAATATCGTAGATGCCGGTTTCCGCGGCACGCTGGATTTCCTGAATGGTCAGGCGGTCGAAGGTGGCTGACTCGCGCAGCACCGGAGGGGTCTTGTCACTCATATCTATTCTCCTCGCGCGGATCAGTACGCGGACGCGTTATCGACTTTGAAGTTGTACAACTGACGGGCCGAACCGTAACGCTTGAAGTCAGCCGCCTTGTGCTCGAAACCGGCACGGTTGAGCAGTATTTGCAGTTCTTCCAGGTGCTCGGCGCGCATCTCTTTCTCGATGCAATCCGAGCCCAGGGACTCAACGGTCCCTTTCACGTAGATGTGGGTTTCATATAACGAATCGCCCAGCGCATCGCCGGCGTCGCCGCAGACCACCAGGCGACCTGCCTGCCCCATGAAGCAGCTCATATGGCCGATGCTGCCACCGACAACGATGTCGATGCCCTTCATGGAAATCCCGCAACGCGCCCCGGCGTCGCCTTCAATCACCAGCAACCCGCCATGGGCCGTGGCACCGGCCGCCTGAGAGGCGCTGCCTTTGACCCGGACGTAGCCGGACATCATGTTCTCGGCACAACCGACACCGACGTTGCCGTGGACGGTGATCGAGGCCTTTTGATTCATCCCGGCGCAGTAGTAACCGGCGTGCCCCTGGATATCGATGGACACCGCTTCATTCACCCCGACCGCGAGGTTGTGCTTGCCATCAGAGTGAGTCACCACCCACTCGTGATCGGTCACGTTATTGACCTGATCGTGCAGCGCCTGATTAAGGTCACGCACGGTAGCAGTGGAAAGATCGATGGTTTTCATGTGTGCGCTCCTTAAGCTGACTCGCGTTCCCAGATGTACAGGGTGGCCGGTGCGGGCTCCCAGATTCTGGCGTTTTCGATTCCCGGCAGGCTCGACAGCGCCTGATATTCGGAAGCCATGGCGACGTAGTCGTCGGTCTCGGCTAGGATCGCCGGCTTGCAGGCGACCGGGTCGCGGATCACCGCAAAACCGTTGCGCGTACCTATGGCGAAGGTGAAGAAACCGTCCAGATCCTCCAGCGAATGATCCAGCGCTTCTTTCAGCGAGTCCCCCTGCTGCAGGCGCCAGGTCAGGTAGCCGGCGGCCACTTCGGTGTCGTTGTCGGTCTCGAAGTGAATGCCTTCGCGCTTGAGTTCCTGACGCAGGCGGAAGTGGTTGGACAACGAGCCGTTGTGCACCAGGCACAGGTCGGCGCCAGTGGAAAACGGGTGGCTGCCTTCCATGGTTACCGCGCTTTCGGTGGCCATGCGGGTGTGGCCAATAATGTGGCTACCCTTCATGCCGGCCAGGCCGAAGCGTTGGGAAATTTCCTGGGGCAAGCCCATGCCCTTGAGGATCTCGATGCTTTGCCCGGCGCTCATGATGCGCAGGCTCGGTGCCAGTTCAGCGAGGGCCAGTCGCACCGGCGCCTCTTCGTAATGGATCTTCAGCACCGCGGCGCTGGCGTTCTGGAACCAGTCCAGCGAACAGCCGAGGCGCCCTTCCAGCTCGCCCATCAGGGTTTTCCAGTCGAAGCCTTCGGTGGTCGCCTGCAGGGTCAGCTTGACCCAGCCGTCCGCCACTTCATCGCCGTAAATGGCGAAGCCGGCACTGTCCGGGCCACGATCGGTCATGGCCTGCAACATCGGTTCAAAGAGCTTGCCGAGCTGGGATTCCAGCTGCGGATTTTTCAGGTAAAGACCTACGATTCCACACATATCAACGCTCCTTCGGAGGCAGTGAACACCCGACGCCATGCCGGGTGCCCGAATGGTTGTCAAAACACAGAGTCAGAAAAATTCGGTGTAGCGCTGGATTTCCCAGTCGGAGACGTGGCGGCTGTATTCCACCCATTCCATGCGCTTGAGCTTGATGAACTCGCCAACGATCTGCGGGCCGAGCACCTCGGCGAACAACGGGTCGGCTTCGAGCGCGTCGCAGGCTTCCTTGAGCGATTGCGGCAGGGTCTTGATGCCCCGCGCGGCGATCTGTTCGAGGCTCAGGCTGTAGAGGTTTTCATTGCAGACGTGGTCGATTTCCAGCTGACGGTCGATGCCGTCCAGGCCCGCAGCGATGATCGCGGCGCTGACCAGATAAGGGTTGCAACCGGCGTCCGGCAGACGAAATTCGAGGCGGCCGTAAGGCACCCGAACCATGGCCGAGCGGTTGTTGGCGCCGAAGGCGATAAAGGCTGGCGCCCAGGTCGCACCGGACAACGAATTGCCCACCACCAGACGCTTATAGGAGTTGACCGTCGGCGCGGCAAAGGCACACAGCGCCGGGCCGTGGGCCAGCAGCCCAGCGGCGAAGTGATAGGCCAGTTTCGACAGGCCCATGCCGCTCGGGTCGCTGGCGTCATGGAACAGGTTTTTGTTCTCGGCGCTGCTGATCGACAGGTGAAAGTGCATGCCGTTGCCGGCACGTTTCGGGTCAGGCTTGGGCATGAAGGAGCAGATCATGCCCAGGTCATTGGCGATTTCGCCGGCGGCCATGCGGAAGAAGGTGAAGCGGTCCGCCGAGGTCATGGCGTCGCTGTAGGTGTAGTTGATCTCGAACTGGCCGTTGGCGTCTTCGTGGTCGATTTGATAGACCTCGAAATCCACTGCCTGCAAGGCTTCGGTCAGGCGTTCAAGAAACACCCGGGAGCGCGACAGGCCTTTATAGTCGTAGCAAGGCTTGTCGAGGTTGTCGCTGGGGTCCACCAGTTGCAGCTTGCCCTGCTCGTCGCGGCGCATCAGGTTGAACTCGGGCTCCAGACCGGTGTTGAGGGTCCAGCCCTTTTCTTCCAGGCGTTGCACTTGTTGCTGCAACACATAACGGCTGTCATAGGGATGGGGCTTGCCGTCGACGTGGCCGACGCACACCACCCGCCCGTAACCCGGCTGCCAGGGCACCGGGGTCAGGGTGGACAAGTCGCCGCGAGCCATAAAGTCCGGACCGTGGGGCTCCATGCCCATACCACTGATCGCGAACCCGGCAAAACCCGCGCCCTCCTCGGCGACGGTCTTGAGCCCACAGATCGGCACCGACTTGGTCTTGGCCGCACCGTGAATATCCACAAATTGCGCAAGCACGTACTTGATCCCGTGCTTGTCGATGATGCGCTGGGTTTCTGCTGGCAACATTGCTCGTCACTCCTCGCGAAAGGCAAAACATCTTGGATGGGCCTTGACCGTCTTTTTATTCCTAAAAAGAAAGTTATTTTCCCAATAGGAATGCAAGGCCCTTGCCAGATTCGCGAGTGAAACGTCGAAACGCCGTGACAGGCGCTTTTGTGCTGTATATATGGGAATATTCTTTTCCCTGTGGGAATACTGCTCGATGGATGCGAGCCTAACGCCACGATTTGCACTTTCTCAGTGCGAAACTAATATTACTGAACAGAAAGTGTGCAGGATTTGATGACTATGTCGACCGAAACCGCCCCGCGCCTCAAGCTTGAGCAATATCTGGGATTGCAGATCAAGCGCCAGCGCCAGGCCCAGGATCTGAAATTGTCTGACGTGGCCAAGATTGCCGATATCAGTCAGGGCATGTTGAGCAAGATCGAAAACGCCCAGGTGTCCACCAGCCTCGATACCCTGAGCCGTCTGTGCGACGTGCTCGGCCTGCCACTGTCCAAATTGTTCAGCGAATATGACCAGCAGGACGGCAGCGCACTGTTGGTCAAGGCCGATCAGGGCATGGAAGTGGTACGCCGCGGCACCGAGAAAGGCCATACCTACCATCTGCTCAACCACACTCGCGGGCCGAAGAAGAGCTTCGAGGCCTACATGGTCAGCATGGATGACGCCAGTGAGGAGTTTCCAACCTTCTCCCACCCCGGCACCGAATTCCTCCACCTGCTGGAAGGCGAACTGATCTATCGCCACGGCAATCAGCTGTACCGCATGGAAGCGGGTGACAGCCTGACGTTCGAAGGTGAAATCCCTCACGGTCCGGAGCAGCTGGTACACGTGCCGATCCGCCTGCTGTCGATCATGAATTACGGCAGCGACAAAGAGTAACGTCCCCCTCTTCCCCCCGCTTTGCCCCGCCTTGAGGCCGACCCACGTCGGCCTCACGCATTTTCCTGTCAGTTAAAAAACTTTCTTAAAAGCTCTGGACGCGGCGCGGCCATTCCCCTATAAAGCCACCAACAGGAATAATTTATTCCCCACAAGAAAATTCGCTCATGGATGAGCCTGCTGTCCGCTGATGATTTTTTTCGCTATGCGATGAGCTGCCGCCATCATCCCGAGGACGTGTCATGCAACACGAAAAAAACCATTTCATCATCAAGATCACCTGTCCCGCGGTGTCCGGCATCGTCGCTGCCGTCACCACCTACCTGGCGGATAACAGTTGCTACATCGGGGAGATGGCGCAATTCGACGACGACTTCAGCGGCCGCTTTTTCATGCGCGCGGTGTTCCGCTTCAACGACGGCCATCAGGGCGATCTTCAACAGATCAAGGACGGTTTCGCCGACGTCGCCCAAGCGTTCGACATGTCCTGGGAATTGCACGACACCCGCGAGCCGATGCGTGTGCTGCTGATGGTCAGCAAGTTCGACCATTGCCTGACCGACCTGCTCTACCGCTACCACAAGGGCGAGATGGACATGACCATCACCGCCATCGTCTCCAACCACCTCGACTTGCGGCCC
This sequence comes from Pseudomonas sp. LB3P25, assembly GCF_054897985.1. Lineage (NCBI taxonomy): Bacteria > Pseudomonadati > Pseudomonadota > Gammaproteobacteria > Pseudomonadales > Pseudomonadaceae > Pseudomonas > Pseudomonas sp. LB3P25. The sequence goes on from NZ_CM142711.1 coordinate 4,029,261, forward strand.
ATGGCCGAACGCGAGGGCATTCGCTTCATCTACCTGCCTGTCACCAAAGACACCAAAGCCCGGCAGGAAGCCGAGCTGATGAAAATAGTCGACGACACCGGCACCGAACTTGTGGTGTTGGCGCGCTACATGCAGATCCTCTCCGATGACCTGTGCAAGCAACTCTCGGGCCGGGCGATCAACATTCACCATTCGTTCCTGCCCGGCTTCAAGGGCGCCAAACCGTATCACCAGGCCTACCAGCGTGGCGTGAAACTGATTGGCGCCACCGCCCATTACGTCACCAGCGACCTCGACGAGGGACCGATCATTGAGCAGGAAGTGCAGCGTGTCGATCACGTCTACCTGCCCGACGACCTGGTCGCCACCGGGCGTGATACCGAAACCGTGGCCCTGTCCAAGGCGGTCAAGTACCACCTGGAGCACCGGGTTTTCCTCAACCAGGACAGAACGGTGATCTTCCGGTGAACGCGCACAAATTGATCGACGGCAAAGCCACCGCCGCCCGCGTACTCGTGCAGGTCCGCAAGGACGTGGAGCGCTTGCGCGAGCAAGACATTCAACCGGCGCTGGCGGTGATTCTGGTGGGCAGCGACCCGGCCAGCCAGGTCTATGTGCGCAACAAGATCCTGCGCGCCGAAGAGGTCGGTATCCGCTCCGTGGAGCGCCGGCTGTCCACGGACACCAGCACCGAACAACTGCTGAACCTGATCGCCACGCTGAATGCCGACCGCTCGATCAACGGCATTCTTCTGCAATTGCCGTTGCCGGCGCATGTCGACGAATTACGCGCCCTGGAGGCCATCGACCCGGACAAGGACGTCGACGGTTTTCACAGTGAAAACGTCGGCGGACTCAGCCAGGGTCGCACGGTGCTCGCGCCCTGCACGCCCAGCGGCTGCCTGTACTTGCTGGAGCAAACCTGCGGCGATCTGCGCGGCAAGCATGCGGTGGTCATCGGTCGCTCGAACATCGTCGGCAAACCCATGGCCGCCCTGCTGCTCAAGGCTGATTGTTCGGTGACGGTGCTGCATTCGCGCAGCCCGGATCCGCAGGCCCTGTGTCGTCAGGCAGACATCGTCATTGCCGCCGTAGGTCGGCCGCGAATGATCGACGCCAGCTGGCTCAAGCCCGGCGCCGTGGTAATCGACGTTGGCATCAACCGCATCGACGACGATGGTCGCAACCGTCTGGTGGGCGACGTCGACATCGACAGCGCCCTGCCCCACGTCGCTGCGATCACCCCGGTACCCGGTGGCGTCGGCCCGATGACCATCGCCTTTCTGATGAAAAACACCGTGACCGCAGCCCTTATGCAACACCAGGCCCAACGCAGCCAATCGGAGGCCATATGCCATTCAATCTATTGAAATACGGGCTGAGTTCGGAGTACCCGGTGGACGTGGATTTGCCGCCACCACGGGAACTCAAATCGAGCTATGACGTGGTGATCATCGGCGCAGGCGGCCATGGTCTGGCCACCGCCTATTACCTGGCCAAGTACCACGGCATCACCAACATCGCGGTGCTGGAGAAGTCCTACCTGGGCGGCGGCAATACCGCGCGCAACACCGCGGTGATCCGTTCCAACTACCTGACCAGCGAAGGCGTGCGTTTTTATGCCGAGTCGGTGCGGATGTTCCAGTCGCTGTCCAACGAGTTCGACTTCAACATCATGTACTCCGAGCGCGGCCAACTGACCTTGGCTCACACCGATGCCACGGTGCGTTCGTTCCGTCAGCGCGCCGAGGTCAACAAACACTTCGGCGGCCGTACCGAGATGATCGACCGGCAGCAGATCCGCGAACTGGTGCCCAGCCTCAACCTCGATCCCGGCCACTTGCCGGTGATCGCCGGGCTCTGGCACATCGACGGCGCCACCGCGCGCCACGACGCCGTGGCCTGGGGTTACGCCAAACAAGCCGCCAAGCGCGGCGTGGAAATCCACCAGCTCACCGAAGTCCAGGACCTGATTATCGAGAACGGCGCCATCACCGCGGTCAAGACCAACCGCGGCACCATCAAGTGCGGTTGCGCGGTCCAGGCGATCGCCGGGCACAGCTCGTTGCTGATGGCCAAGGCCGGAATTCGTTCGCCGATCCAGACCTTCCCGTTGCAAGCCATGGTCACCCAGCCGTTCAAGCCGTTTCTCGATCCGCTGGTGAGTTCCTCCGCCCTGCACTGCTACGTGCAGCAAACCAGTCGTGGCGAGGTGGTGTTTGGCGGCGGCTCCGATCCTTATCCATTGTTCAATACTCGTTCCACGCTCGATTTGAAGGAAAGCTTGCTGGCCCACGCCATCGAGATGTTCCCGTTCCTGGCCAACGCCAAGCTGATGCGCCAATGGGCCGGGATCACCGATATGACCCCGGATTACAGTCCGATCATGGGCCTGTCGCCGGTGAAGAATTACTACCTCGACGCTGGCTGGGGCACCTGGGGCTTCAAGGCCACGCCGATCTGTGGCAAGACCATGGCCGAGTTGGTGGCCAGCGGCGGCAAGGTGCCGGAGCTGATCAGACCTTTCGGCCTCGAACGTTTCTCGACCTTCCAGCAAGTCAACGAAATGGGCGCCACGGCGGCCAGTCACTGACGGAGAGCGGACTATGAAAATCATGAATTGCCCGCTTAACGGGCCGCGCAATATCAGCGAGTTCACTTATGGTGGCGAATTCAAGCCGATGCCTGACCCGGTCAGTTGCAGCGATGCCGAATGGGCCGACTACGTGTTCAACACTGACAACCTCGCCGGTGTAGTGCGCGAATGGTGGATGCACACGCCGTCCAGCTACTGGTTTCTGGCGGAGCGTCACACGGTCAGCGATGAAATCCTGCGCACTTTCGACCCCAAAGAACTGTTCACCGCCCGCGTCGACTTCAGCGCCGCCAAGGAGATCGCCGGATGAATCGCCTACCCGCCCCCATGGGCTTGCTGATCGACCGTGATCAGCCGCTCGATTTCAGCTTCGACGGCCAGCGCTACCAAGGCTTGCAGGGCGACAGCATCGCCAGCGCCTTGCTGGCCAACGGGCGCTTCCTGATCTCCCGTTCGTTCAAATACCATCGCCCGCGTGGCCCTCTGACGATGGCCGGCCAGGACGCCAACAGCCTGGTGCAACTCCCCGAAGAACCGAACGTGCTGGCCGATGCGCACGCGTTGTCCGCCGGTTTGCAGGTGACCGCGCAGAACGTCAACGGCTCGCTGGACAACGACAAGGACGCCTACCTCGGCAAGTTCTCGAAATTCATGCCGGTGGGTTTCTACTACCGCTCGTTCTACAAGCCCAAGGGCATGTGGAAAGTCTGGGAACCGATCATTCGCAAGAAGGCCGGCCTCGGCGTGCTCGACCTGAAGTTCCAGCCTGAGTACTACGACAAGGCTTACCTGTTCACCGACGTGGCGGTGATTGGTGCCGGCCCCGCTGGCCTGCACGCGGCGCTGACGGCGGCGAACGCGGGGGCCAAGGTGTTGCTCATCGAGCAACAACCGGTTCTCGGCGGTTCGCTAACCTATGCCCGCTTCGATATCGAAGGCCGACGCAGTGAAACCCTGCGTCGCGAATTGCTGGCGGCGGTGGAGCAACACGCCAATATCCAGATCCTGACCAGCGCTACCTGCAACGCCTGGTTCACCGACAACTACCTGCCGGTGATTCAGGGCAAACGCATGTACAAGGTCCGCGCCCGCCAGTGCCTGGTGTGCAGCGGGGCCTTCGATCAACCGGTGATCTTTCGCAACAACGACCTGCCGGGCGTGATGCTGACCAGCGCCGCGCAACGGCTGATGAAGCTGTATGCGGTCAAACCGGGTAACCGCGCCGTGGTGCTGACGGGCAACGATGACGGTTACCTCGCCGCGCTGGATCTGCATGACCAGGGCGTGGAGGTCGTCGCTGTGGTGGACCTGCGCCATGGTCCTTCGGACGAATCCCTGCTGCGCGCACTGGCGCAACGCAAGATCTACCATCAGATCAACAGCACCGTATATGAAGCCCGGCACGAGAAAGGCATGCGCCATATCAACGGCGTCGACGTGCGCAAGATCACCGCACAAGGCCAGGTCGCCGAGAGCGGGCAACACCTGGAGTGCGATTTACTGTGCATGTCCGCCGGTTACATGCCGGTCTATCAACTGCTGTGCCAGGCCGGCGGCAAACTGGCCTACGACGATCAGCGTGCCGAGTTCACTCTCAGCGGCCTGCCAAAGCATCTGAATGTCGCCGGCTCGGTCAACGGTCGTCACCAGCTCGATAACGTGATTGCCGATGGCGTGAATGCCGGTGCCGAAGCCGCCCTCGCGCTGGGTCTGACAGTGGGCACGCAACGCGCGCCAATGAGCGGCGAGGCTCGGGTCAACTTTAATTGGCCAATCTTCCCGCACCCCAAAGGCAAGGACTTCGTCGACTTCGACGAGGATCTGCAAGTGTCCGACATCGTTAACGCGACCAAAATCGGCTATCGCGACGTGCAACTGGTCAAGCGTTATTCCACCGTGGGCATGGGCCCGTCCCAGGGGCGTCACTCGGCGCTGCCGACCGCACGGCTGGTGGCCTGGGCCACTCAACGCAACATCAGCGAAACCGGCGTCACCACAGCGCGGCCGCCGTTTGTGGCTGAAAAACTGGCGCATGTCGCCGGTCGCGCCTTCGACCCGTACCGACAAACGCCGATGCATGCTCGTCACCTGCAAGCTGGCGCGAAGATGATGCCTGCGGGTATCTGGCAGCGCCCGGCGTACTACGGCAGTGCCAAGGATCGCGAGTCGTGCATGCAGGCTGAAGCTCTGCACGTGCGCAACAAGGTCGGCATCATCGATGTCTCGACCCTCGGTGGCCTTGATGTGCGCGGCCCGGACGCGGCCGAGCTGCTCAATCGGATGTACACGTTCGCCTTTCTCAAGCAGCCGATCGGCCGCTCCCGTTATGCGCTGATGACTAACGAGCACGGGGTGGTGATCGATGACGGTGTCTGTGCGCGGTTTGCCGAGAACCATTTCTACGTCACCGCCACCACCAGCGGTGTCGACCGGATCTATCAGCAAATGCTTAAGTGGAACGCGCAATGGCGCCTGGACGTGGACGTCGCCAACGTCACCGCGGCCATTTGCGCGGTCAACGTCGCGGGGCCGGACTCGCGCAAGGTGCTGGAACAGGTCTGCACCGACCTCGACCTGAGCGCCGATGCCTTCCCTTATCTGGGCGTTCGCCAGGGCACCGTGGCCGGCATCAAGGCCCGGTTGTTGCGAGTCGGTTTTGTCGGCGAACTGGGCTATGAAATCCACGTACCCGCGCGTCACGGGCTCAAGCTCTGGGACGCACTGATTGAAGCCGGCAAAGCACATGACATCCGCCCCTTCGGCGTCGAAACCCAGCGCCTGCTGCGGCTGGAAAAAGGCCATGTGATCATCAGCCAGGACACCGATGGAATGACTCACCCGGCGGAAATCGACATGGGCTGGGCGGTCAGCCGCACCAAGCCGTTCTTCGTCGGCCGGCGCTCGGTGGACATCCTCGAAGCCCAGCCGCTGAAACGTAAACTGGTGGGCTTCGCCCTGCCCAAGGGCAGCTTGCAACCGCTTGAAGGGCATCTGGTGCTCAACGGCCCGGACATCAGTGGCAACGTCACCTCCTGCGAATATTCCGCCTCCCTGGGCAAGATCATCGGCCTGGCGTACGCCGGCATCGACCAGAGCACGCCAGGGCAACGGATTCCGATCCGCGTCGAAGGCGGCATCGTGGTCCAGGCCGAGGTGGTGCAGTTGCCCTTCTTCGATCCCGACAACCAACGCCAGGAGCTTTGAGTCATGACCAGTCTGAGAGAACAACACAGCATCGCCCGGCAAGCCCTGGCACCGTTGCCAGGGTGCAGCCTGGCGGACCTGACCGACCTGCCGCGGGTCGGTTTCCGCGGAGCCCACAGTGCCGAGTACCTGCGCAGCCGCGGCTTCGTCCTGCCAGATGCGCCCAACCGTGCGGTGATTCAAGCCGATGGCAGTCAGGTGGCACGGCTGTCGCAGACCGAATACCTGCTACTGGGCAGTCCCGAGGATCAGGGCCAACGAATGGCAGATGAAGAGGCCCGTTGGGAACTCGATCATCAAGCCAACTATCTGCTGCCTCGTCAGGACAGCCATGCCTGTTTTCAGCTGACAGGGGATCATCTGAGCGAAGTATTGGCCAAGCTCTGCGGGGTTGATCTGAGCCCGCAGGTGTTCGGTCCGGGAGCGGTGGCCCAGACGTCGGCGGCACGCATCAATGTGATCGTCATCAATTCCGGCACCGTGCGGCAGGCGAGCTTGCACATCCTCTGTGACCGGGCATCGCAGGCGTATTTTCGGGGGGCGTTGGAGGATGCAATGCAGGAGTTTTCAGGTCTGGCTACGGCGGTGACAACGCGCTGACTCTGCCGCCCTACTGGTCATGCATGCTGAGACGAAATTCCGTTCTGAGCATGCATGGGCAGATGTCGACAGGCCTGAAGTCAGCCGTGCAGTGTTTTCGCTGCTGACAGCAAACCACGGAATTTCTGGTAACGGGCTTGCAGCGCGAATTGTTGTTCGACCGCAGGAAAGTACCGCGTTTTGATCGGCATACCTGCCTGCAACAGATCGCAACCGCGCCCGTAAGCCAGGAAACCCAGCTTGGCGGCACCGATGCAGGCGCTGAGTTCGCTGCCGTGCAAGGTATAGATTTCCCGCTGCAGAATATTGGCGAGCAACTGCGCCCAATAATCGCTGCGTGCGCCACCGCCCACCAATGCGCAATCCTCTACGGCGGCCCCGGCTGACTGCAACGCGTTCATCGCGTCCAGCAGACCGAAGCCGACCCCTTCCATCACCGCGTAACCGAGCATCGCAGGCGTGCAGTCATGCCCAAGGTTCATGAAGCCGCCGCGCAGCAAAGGATCATTGTGCGGGGTGCGCTCACCGGCCAGATAGGGTAGAAAAAGCGGGTTTGAAAGCGCCACGGATCGATCAATCGGTAGCGACGTCTGCACGTGCTGCAGCAGCGTTTGTTCATCCGCAAAACCCAACAGGCGAGTCACCCAACGCAAGCAACTAGCGCCCGCCAGCATGGCGCCCATGGTGTACCAACGGTGCGGGAGCGCGTGGCAAAAACTGTGCACGGCACTTGCCGGATTGCCCGCAGGGTGATCAGTGATCGCGACCATCGCGGCGCTGGTGCCCAGGGTAATAAACGCATCGCCGGCATTGATGGCACCAATACCGACCGCCGAGACAGGATTGTCACCACCTCCTCCGGCGATAACCAACCCTGCGGGCAAGCCCAATCGCATGGACGCAGAGGCACTCAAGCTTGCACAGGCAGCGCCCCCCTCGACCAGCGCGGGCATCTGACCAGGCTCAAGCCCAGTGGCGCACACCATGGGTTCGAACCAGTCACGCCTGGCCACATCCAGCCATAACGTGCCAGCGGCGTCCGACACGTCGCTGATGCGCTCGCCGCTCAGTCGTAGCCGCAGGTAGTCCTTGGGCGACAAGACGCAGTCAATGGCGTTGAATACCTGCGGCTCATGCTGGTGCAGCCACATCAGCTTCGGCGCCGTCAGTCCCGCCATCGGCAAACTGCCCGTCACCTCGGCAAAACCGGGGTATTGGCGACCGAGCGCGTCGGCCTGGGTGATGGCGCGGGAGTCATCCCACAGTATCGCCGGGTACAACACACGGTCGTCATCGCCCAACAGTACCGCACCGTGCATTTGCCCCGACAACCCGACGCAGCGAATACGCGCATAGGCGTCTGGGTGACTGAGCCGTAATTGATCCAGCGCACTCAGGCAAGCCTGCCACCAGTCTTGCGGATCTTGCTCGGACCAACCGCTGTGCAGCCGTGAAACCGCCAACCGGGCACCGGAATGGGCCAGCACTGTTCCGCTCTCATCCAGCAATATGGCCTTGAGTTCCGAGGTACCGAGATCGATCCCGAGTGAGAGGGGGCTGCTCATAAACATTCACTTCCATCAGCCGGACTGATCAGAGACAGCCACATGAGTTTCGAATCCGCAGCGTTGGTGTCATGCGCACGGTCTGTTTTTTACGCTCTGGGGATTCAATTCGTTCAAGCAGCAAGGAGACTGCGCGAGCGCCCAACGCCTTGACCGGCTGTGCGATCAACGTCAGGCGAGGGACAAAAAAATCAGCCCAGTCAAAATCATCGAAACCGACCAGCGCCATTTGCCCAGGCACCGCGATGTTCGCATCGCGCAAGGCATGCATGGCGCCAAGGGTCATGAGGTTGTTGGCCGCCATGATCGCCGTCGGTGGCAATTCCAGTGTCAGCAACTGCCGAGTGACTACCCGTGCCGGTTCACTGTTCGATTCACCATTGACCAGCAACGCCGGATCAAAGGGCAGCCCCGCAGCCATTAACGCGGCTTGATAACCTTCGATCCGCTCGTCGGTGGTGCTGAATCCCGGGCGACCGGCAATCAACGCAATGCGTCGGTGCCCATGCTCGATCAGATGCGCCACCAGGGCCTGCGACGACTTTATATTTTCAACACCGACCTGATCAAAGCCTTTGGCGACGAGGCGATCGACCAGCACTGTCGGAATATCATTGGCCTGCAGATAGTCCAGGGCCAGAGGCTGCTGCCCCATCGACGGAGCCAGCAAGATGCCGTCGACACGTCGATGGTGCAGGGCTTTGACGACGCGCAATTCCTGTTCGGGATCGTCATGGGTATCGACGAACAGCATCATGATGCCGTGCTTGGCGCACTCGGTTTCAATCGCGTGCACCGTCTCGCTGAAATACTGGTTGGAGAGCGCCGAGATCGCCACGCCAATGGTGTTGGTGGTCGAACGCGCCAACGAACGTGCCAGCGTATTCGGGATGTAGCCGAGTTCCTGGACCGCCATCTCAACCGAACGCACCGTGGCCGGGCTGACCTTGCGCGTGCCGTTCAAAACGTGCGAAACCGTCGACGTCGATACCTGCGCAATCTTTGCCACATCATCCATCGTTACCACAGCACTCTCTCCACCCCGTCATCGGCTCAATGTTTGCTGGACCAGCCGCTATATGAGCCAACATTATCGCGGGTAATCAGCTTGGGCGTCAGCAAGGTGAGCACGTCGGCAGGCTTCCTGTCGTTGAGAATGTCATTGCCGATCACCACCGCACTCTGCGCCATGGCCCATGGGTCCTGGCTGGCGGACGCCTGGACCGACGACTCGGTTTTCAATGCGTTCTCGATGTCCGGCGCGCCATCCACGGAAGTAATGACAATGCCACTGCGCTTCAGCTGTCTGGCGGCAAGATCGCTACCGATGGCCTGCGGGTCGTTGATGGCGAACAATCCATCGATTTTCGGGAAGCGCGTCAGATAGCCCTGCATTGCGTTCAGCCCACCTTCACGGGAGCCTTTGGCGTCCTGATCATCGGACAGAACCTTGATCCCGGGCGCGGCGGCAAACGCTGTTTTACAGCCCGTGACGCGGTCGGTTACCGCGGTCACTTGCGGGCCGTTCTGGATGATCACGTTGCCCTTGCCGGACAGCTTGTCGACGATGAACTGACAGGCCAATTTGCCGGCCTCGACGTTGTCGGTCTGCACGGTAGCGTCCACGCCCTTGGCATTCACGTCCACGGCCACTACCACGATCCCGGCCTTGCGGGCTTTCTTGACGGCCGATTCGATGGCCGCCGGATCAACCGCGTTCAGCAGGATCAGGTCGACGCCAGCGGAAATGAAGTTGTCGATCTGGGTGAATTGCTTGCTCAGGTCGTAATCGGCCGACACCGACATGACCTTGGCATTCGGGTTCAGCTCAAGCGCCCTGGCCTTGGCACCGTCGGCCAGGGTCACGAAATACGGGTTGCCCAACGAGCCGAGGCTGATGCCCATCGATTTCAGTTCACGTGCCTCGACACCCTGAGACAACAGCGTGACCAGGCACAGGGAGACGACAGCGGGAAACGTGCGTTTGAAGTTCATGATTTCTCTCTTGTGATTATGGGTGGCTCTTTTTTGAATCAGTGTTCGAGAACAGCGGTTGAATCAGGTTCGTGCACCGGACTGGCGATAACGATCGAGCGCCACCGCACCAATAATGACGAGACCCTTGATGATGTATTGCCAGATGTCGGACACCCCCAGCAGCACCAGGCCATTGGTCAACACCGCGATGATCAGCGCGCCGATCAGGGTTCCGCCGATGGTACCGACGCCGCCGGTAAAGCTGGTTCCGCCAAGGATCACCGCGGCGATGGCATCGAGCTCGTAGGATTGCCCGAGCTGCAGACCATTGGCCGCGAACAGGCGCGAAGCGCTCATCACCGCGCCCAGACCCGCCAGGGCACCGGACAGTGCATAGACGAACAGCAAGACTTTCCACACCTTGATCCCGGACAGGCGCGCCGCTTCCGGGTTGCCACCCACTGAATAGATCTGCACGCCGATCACCGTTCGCCGCAGGATGAACCAGGAGAGGCCGATGACACACACCGCGATCACCACCAGCCACGGAACGCCTAGGATCGAATCGTTGCCGATGAAGGCAAAGGGCAGTTCGGGATTGAATACGGTTTTGTCGTCGGCCAGCAGACGTGCCAACCCGCGCATGGCGGTCAAGGCGCCGAGGGTCACGATAAACGGCGGCAGGCGCATGAACGCGATCAGCCCACCGTTGACCAGGCCCAGCAACAAGCCGAAGCCGACACCGGCAACGATGCCCAGCATGCCGTATTGCGGTGACATCGACGCCTGCAGCGCCACCACTGCCGAAGCCGCGAGAATCGCCCCCACGGAAAGGTCGATGCCGGCGGTCAGGATCACGAAGGTCATGCCCGCGGCCAGCACCACATTGACCGAGGCCTGCTGGGTAATGATTGACAGGTTCTGCAGGGTCAGGAAGTTTTCGCTCATCAAGGCGAAGCCCACCAGCAACAGCACCAACACCGGCAACATGCCCACCGTGCGCATCAGCTCACGTATCCGTTCGCGCTTGCCGATCGCCATCGCGGTCGCTGGATTGTCCAGGGTCAGCCCCATAACGTTCGCCTCCACTTTCTTTGCTTGATGAATGTGCCCCCGGGAATCAGCCATGTGCGGCCACCTGCTCACCACCGGTGGCCAGATCGATAATGGCTTCCTGGGATATTTCGTTGCCGGACGCCCCGCCCACTTCAGCCACTAGCTGGCCTGCGCGCATGATCAGTACGCGGTCGCAGGTCCCGATGATTTCCGGCAGCTCACTGGAGATCACCACGATGCCCACTCCGGCCTTGGCCAGTTCGTTGATGATTCGATAGATTTCCGATTTGGAACCGATGTCCACGCCACGGGTGGGCTCATCGAGGATCAGCACATGGGGTTTGACTTCCAGCAGTCGCGCCAGGAGCACCTTCTGCTGATTACCACCGGACAAGGCCCCGACACTGACCTTGCCCGAGGCGACACGGATCGACAGCGACTTGATGGCGGCGCCCGCCCGTTGCGCGCCACGATCACGGTCGAGCACGCCGCCGACATGGGCATCGGGGACGCAGGCACAGACGTTGATGTTGTCGCTCACGCTCATGTCCAGAAACAGGCCCTGAGCCTTGCGGTCTTCAGTGAGGTACACCACACCGGCACGAATCGCATCTGTCGGATTGCGCAGTGGCGTCACCGCCTTGCCGGCCACTTCCAGCGTGCCGGAGCTGCGCGGGTCGGCAGCAAAAATCAGCCGTGCCAGTTCGGTGCGGCCAGCACCTACCAATCCGGCGATGCCCAGCACTTCACCGGCATGCAGATCGAAACTGCAGTTACGCACACGCTTGCCGTCCGCCATGTCGCGCACTCGCATCACCACGGCTCCCGGATCGTAGGCGGCATGTTGTTTTTTGTAGAAGCCGCCAAGGTCACGCCCCACCATCATCTTGACCAGCACCTCGGCGGACAGGGCGTCGCGCTCGAGCATGCCGACGTACTCGCCATCACGTAGCACCGACACGCGATCCGACAGCTCGTATATCTCGGCCATTCGATGGCTGATGTAGATAATCGCCAAGCCCTGGGCGCGCAGCTGTTTGATCAGTGCAAACAAGCGATCCGTCTCACGCGATGACAATGGCGTCGTAGGCTCGTCCATCACCAGGATTTTCGCGTGGGCATGTAAGGCGCGGGCAATTTCCACCAATTGGCGCTCGGCGATTGAAAGCGTACTCACCCGAGTGGTGGGCTTGAACTCGGCACCCAGGCGCGTCAACACCTCAAGGCAGCCAGCCTCCATCGACTTGCGGTCGATGGTCCAGCCACGCCGCAGTTCACGGCCAAGGTAGATGTTTTCGGCCACGCTCAAATTCGGGCACAGGCTCAATTCTTGATAGATGACAACGATGCCATGTGCTTTGGCGGTGCCTGGGTTGTAGGTAGCGACTCGCTGCCCCTCGATGCGGATTTCGCCCCCGTCATCGGCCTGATAGGCACCGGACAGAATCTTCATCAAGGTCGACTTGCCGGCGCCGTTCTCACCCATCAAGGCGTGGATTTCACCCGCATAGACTTTCAAGCCAACACTTTTCAGCACGCGCAGCCCATTGAAGGTCTTGGAGATCCCTTGCATTTCAAGAAGAGGAATTGGTGCTGGGTCGAGGCTCATGGATGAGCCCTCACATCAGCTGTCGACGTGGTTTTTTGAACGAAACGAAAAAGAAGGTGGATTATCTGGCCAGACAAGATGTCCATTTTTATCCCTGAGCTTTTTTATTTTTCTTCTTGGGTCACTGCCGATAATGGCGCCTCGGGTGACCTGATCGAAAAAGACTCTAGTCAGATAAATTTGTTTACGCAAGCGCTTGCGTAAGCAATTTTTCGCCTGATGAATCGTTTCATCAAGCGACAATCTGCGTAAAAGGCTTTTGGCTCTAGGTTTGATAAAGAGCTACTTCACTTAAAGATTGATGTCGGTGGATGACCCGCAAAGAGCGCCTGGAGCACACTCAACAGCGATCATGATGTTGCTAAAGAGTTCGAGGCTCCCGGTGCTTCGCTGGAGGCAATAGCGCCCTTGTTCCAGTTGACTGGCCACCCTGAATCAAGGTCGGTTGTAGAAAAACTTTTCTTTGGACGAAAAAAAATGGACCTCTTTTCAGAGATCCATTTTTTAATACTTGGAGCGGGAAGCGAGACTGAAACCCGTGCTCTTTCTCCTTGAAAATATTGAATTTTTTATAAATTCAACACTATCGATGTACTGGATGATGTACATATTTTTGAGCTTGCAAAGCGCACCACCGGCCGCCGATGACTTAAGGCCCTTACTCGGTCACACCAACGATGTGCTCAGGTGCGGGCTCGGCATTGCCGATCGGCGCGTTGAGCAGCAAGTAGTACGCCAGGGCCGAACACAGCGCCACCACCGCACTGATCATGAACGCAGTATTGAACGAACCCGAGTACTGGATGCTGAAGCCGGTGACGATCGGCGCGACGGAACCGGCGATGTAGCCGCCGAAGTTCTGGATCGAACCAAACGAGGCCACCCGGCGGCTGTCGACGATGGTATTGACGATCATCCAGGCCGTGGCGCTGGCCATGTTGATACTGAACAGCGCCAGGCACAGCAGGATAATGCAACCGGTAAGACCCGTGACATACGACAGCGGCAAGGTGAAGAGCGCAGCCAGCACCAGGCCCGTGATCACGCCGAATTTGCGGCTGGCCAGGATGCTCATGCCACGGCGCACCAGCATGTCGCAGAAGCGCCCGGCGACGATGGTGCCCACCGCGCCGAAGCCATAGGCCAGCGACACCAGCCACGCGGTCTTGTATAGGTTCATGCCATGCTCGCGCTCGAAGTAACCGGGCAGCCAGGTCAAGTGCAGCCACAGCATGTAGATCACGCCCATGAAACCCAGCACCGCACCCCAGGTGCTGCGGTGCTTGAACAGGTCGAGCCAGCCGGCAAAGTAGGACACCTTCGGTGCCTGCGAGCTGGCTGCTTGCACTTGAGGCTTTTTCTCGGTGGGTATCGGTTTGCCTTCAGCCGCGAGCTCGGCCAGGTACTTCGCCTTGCTCTTGTAGAAGGTCAACCAGCACACAGCCAGGACGATACCAATCACGCCGGTAATGATGAACATCCCGCGCCAGCCGAAGTTGACCATGAACAGCGTCAGCAAGGGTGGCGCCAGGCATGGACCCAGGCAGGTCGACGACCAGACGATCCCGGTCGGAGTACCGCGCTCGTTGGCATCGAACCATTCGGACAGGGCCTTGGCCGCCGAGGGGAACATCGGTGCCTCGCAAATCCCCAGCAGCACGCGCAGGCCCATGAAGCCGGCAAAGCTGTTGACCATGCCGAACGTCGACTGAGCCACCGACCAGGTCAGCAATGAGGCGCCCAAGGCGATCTTGCTGCCCAGGCGGTCGATGATCAGGCCCATCGGCAGCTGCGCAAAGGCGTAGGCGATGGAGAAGGCCGACAACAGAATGCCCATCTGCGAGGGGCTGATCATCATGTCCTTCTGGATCGAGGTATTGGCGATCGACAGCGCACTACGGTCCAGGTAGTTGACGATGCCGATCAACAGCAGGAAGACAACGGTGAGGCTTTGATACTTCTTCAGTGTGTTCATCTGATGGCCTTTATTATTGTTATTGCAGCGGTGCTTGCGCTCCCGATTCGTTTGTCATGTCTGCACTATGTTGTCGTTGTCAGTCATTGAGAAAGTGCTGGCAACTGCAACTGCCCGGCGGTCTGGTTGAGGTCATCGACCACCTTCTGCGACAGGCTCACGCCTTCGAGCAGGGCTTGCTCGCGCAATTTCAGGCCGGCCTGGCCAGGCAAGCGCACCGGGCGATCGGGGTCTACCGGACGGCTGGCCAGGATCAGCTTGCTCAGGAACGAACTTTCGTCGGTGAAGGCTTCCAGCCCGCCGAAGAAGCGCGGGTCAATCACCACGGCCGTGGCCGAGGCGCCCCACTGGTCCGGAGCGTCCTTGCGCCCATGGCCGGCCAACCCCGAGGTCAGGGCCTCGACCAGAATGGCCAGGGCAAAGCCTTTGTGGCCGAAGGCCTGACCGCCCAGGGGCAGGATGCTGCCCGGCGTGGTGGTAAAGAAGTCGGCCGGGTCGTCGCTCAGGCGGCCCTCATTGCTCATCAGCACCGGGTGCGGCAGTGTGCTGCCGGCATCGCGGCACTGGCCGATCAGGCCGAAGGTTACGGTGGACATGCTCACATCCAGCAGAATCGGCTCGCCCCGGGTCGGGATGCCGGCGGCAATCGGGTTGGGCGTGTAGATCGGGTCGATCCCGCCATGGGCGCACACCAGCCCCACCGACGGGTCCGAAGAGTACACCATGGCCACCAGGCCACGGTCAGTAAAGGGCTTGAGGTAAGCGGCCAGGCAACCGATGTGCGAGGCACGGCGTACCACGGCGATACCGATGCCCTGCTCCGTGGCGCCCTTGGCCGCGCAGTCCAGGGCGCGACTGACACAATAAGGGCCGAGCACATAGTGGCCATCGAACAGGGACGAAATGCCGCTGTCCGAAACCTGCTCGAGCAACTGGGCACTGGTCTTGACCTGCCCTGTCAGCATGCCGCCGATATAGCGACTCACCAGGTTGAGGCCGTGGGTGCGATGGCCCAGCAGTTCACCTTCGATCAGCACCCGGGTCACCACCTGGGCGACCTCGACGTCGGCTCCGGCTTTTTCGAACAGTTGCTCGACGAACGTGGTGAGCGTTTGAGCGTCGTAGCGTTTGGCTTCAGTCATGTTTGCTACAATCGGTTGCATGGGACCTCTCAGGGCAGTACGGCCAACTTCTTGTTATGGCGTCGCCCGTTCTGTGAAGGGCGAAGCTGCGATAACTGTAGGGAGCCAGCCACAACATTCCCAATGAGATGATCCGATCAATCGATAACCTGGCGTTATCAAATTGCTTTATCGCACGGTGGTAATCAATCGGTCGCCCACTGTGGGAGCTGGCTTGCCAACGATGAGGCCCGAACAGACGACGTCAACGCTATTGCCCCCGCAAATACTGCAGCAGCGTATTCAACGCCACCGACCTTGGCCGAGAACGCAAGGTCAGCAGGCCAATGTTGACCATGGAGATCGGCAGCTCGACCGGCAAGATAGCGACCATGCCATAGCGCGCATAATGCTCGGCAACGTCATTGGGCACCACCGCGATCATGTCCGAAGCCTCGAGCATCGCCGTGGTCGCCAGGATCGAAGCGGTTTCAACAATGTCCAGCGACTGCACCATACCGCCGGCCTGCAGGGCAGTTTCTACCCGGCGGCGCATGGGGCTGCCGATGGGGTGCAGGATCCAGGTCAATGCGATCAAGTCGGCCAATTGCAATGGCGAGGAACCCGCTAACGGGTGACCAATCCGTGCAATCACGCGCATCTGCTCGCCGTTGTCGAACAGTTCGATGTCCAGGTCCTGACTGTCGCTCTGGTCCGGCAAGCGCCCCAGCACTACATCGAAATCGCCGCGCAGCAAGGCCGGCAGCAAGGTGTCGCTGGTGCCCACCTCAATGGAAATCCGCACCTTCGGGTGATCGCGCTTGTACGCCAGCACCGCTTTGGTCAGCAGCCGGGGCACCGGCCCCATCACGCTGCCGACGCGCACCCGTCCCATGGCCCCGCGCTCCAGTTCCGCGATCTGCGCCTGGGCCTGCTCGAACTCATGCAGCGCGCCTTGGGCGTAACGGATCATCACCTCGCCATAAAGGGTCGGCTGCATGCCGCGGGGCAAACGTTCGAACAGGCGCACGCCGAGGCGCTCTTCCAGTTGCTGCAACAGCAGGCTGGCGGCCGGTTGCGTGGTGTGCATCGCCGTGGCCGCCCGGCGCAGGTTGCCGAACTCGCCCAGTGCATTGAGCAAGGTGATCTGCCGGCTGGAAATTTTCAGGGCGCCGAGGTTACGTAGTGTGCTCGTGGTGGTTTCTGGACCTGGTGACATATCAAATCCGGTATCCCTACTTAGGAAACCGTGATTATGCATGTATCGCTTGGCGACCTACAGTCGAGTCTCCAACTGGTCATCGAGCACAAGAGCCCACCATGAGCATTCGAATCACCCAGCTGAGCGTTCGCGACATCCGCTTCCCCACATCCCTGTCGCTGGACGGGTCCGATGCGATGAACAGCGCGCCGGATTACTCCGCGTCCTACGTCGTGCTGCACACCGACGCCCCTGCCGGCCTTGAAGGCCACGGCCTGACGTTCACCATCGGCCGTGGCAACGAGATCTGTGTGGCGGCCGTGCAATCCCTGGCACCGATGGTGGTCGGCCTGACCCTGGAAGAGATCGTTGCCGACATGGGCGCCTTCTGGCACAACATCACCGTGGGCGACAGCCAACTGCGCTGGCTGGGCCCGGAAAAAGGTGTGATCCACCTGGCCACCGCGGCCATCGTCAACGCCGTCTGGGACCTGTGGGCCAAACACGAAGGCAAGCCCGTGTGGAAGCTGTTGGCCGACATGACACCGGAACAAGTGGTGCGCTGTCTGGACTTCAGCTACGTCACCGACGTGCTCACCCCCGAGGAAGCCATCGCCCTGCTGCGCCGACAGATGCCGGGCAAGGCCCAGCGTGAGGCGCAATTGCTGCGCGAAGGCTACCCCGGCTACACCACTGCCCCGGGCTGGCTCGGCTACAGTGAAGAAAAAATGCGCACACTGGCCCGCGAAGCGGTCGAGGATGGCTGGACCCACATCAAGCAGAAAGTCGGCGCCAACCTGGAAGACGACATCCGCCGCGCCACGATTTTGCGCGAAGAAATCGGCTGGGAACGTACCCTGATGATGGATGCAAACCAGGTCTGGGGCGTCGATGAATCGGTCGCCAATATGCGCCGCCTGGCGGTTTTCGAACCGCTGTGGATCGAAGAGCCGACCAGCCCCGACGACATCCTCGGCCATGCCAGCATCCGCCGGCGCATCGCACCGATCGGCGTCGCCACCGGTGAGCATTGCCACAACCGTGTGATGTTCAAGCAGATGTTCCAGGCCGGCGCACTGGACTTCTGCCAGTTAGACGCGGCTCGTTTGGGTGGTCTCAACGAGGTATTGATCGTGCTGCTGATGGCCGCCAAGTTCAACGTGCCGGTCTGCCCCCATGGCGGTGGTGTCGGTTTGTGCGAGTATGTGCAGCACATCGCCCTGTTCGACTACATCGCCGTCTCGGCCTCGCTGCACAACCGAGTACTCGAATACGTCGACCACCTGCACGAGCACTTCCTCGACCCGGTGGTGATCCGCCGCGGCCGTTACATCCCACCGCTGCGTCCGGGCTACAGCATCGAAATGACTGCTGAAACGCTAGAGCGTTACCAGTATCCCAACGGACAAGTGTGGATCGATATCGCCCGCACCTGATCGCCACGCCACGGCAACCGTCAAAGGAACGTTGATACCCGCTTGAAGCCGGTTCGTTGCGGTTGTTCCCAGCACTTAAGCCCTTCACTTTGAAGCGAACGCGGGCATTGACTGATTGCATCGACGCACCGCGCCACAATTAAAGATCTGCGAGTCGGGTGCCGATCGCGTCGAGAAACGTCCTCGTTTTTGTCGGAATATGGCGTCTGGAAGGAAGCAGTGCGTAGATAGGTGCGGATGACTGTGCCAGTCACGCAGGATATGTACCAGGCGGCCGATGGCAAGATCGG
This sequence comes from Pseudomonas sp. LB3P25, assembly GCF_054897985.1. NCBI lineage: Bacteria > Pseudomonadati > Pseudomonadota > Gammaproteobacteria > Pseudomonadales > Pseudomonadaceae > Pseudomonas > Pseudomonas sp. LB3P25. The sequence goes on from NZ_CM142711.1 coordinate 4,047,891, forward strand.
CCGCAACGTCGACCCTGGACTTGAGCATCACACCGTGGCCACCGATCGCCCAATCCCGCACGGCATCGCCGCTATTGGCCTGAAGCCGGGGGCGTGGCTGAAAATCGATGACTTCGTTTCGTGGACCTTCCAGGCGCCATGGCATGGAGAGATCGTCGTAGCGTAGACACCAATGACGATCAAGATCGCGGGCGCATTCAGGCTCCCCATGACGTTCGAGATACGCAGGTGCGGCAACGAGGATCCGGTGATTATCAGCGAGCTTGCGCATGATGGCGCTGCTATCTCGAGGCTGGCCAATGCGCACCGCGACATCGATCCGCTCATACGTCAGGTCGACAAGCCGGTCGTCGAGCCTAAGTTCGATATCAAGCTTCGGATGGCGTTCGACCAGTTCAGCCACCAACGGTACCAAGTGAATGCGCCCGAAGGAAACGGGTGAGCTGACCCGCAGCAGACCGAACGGCTCTTCACCGCCTACGGTCATTCGTGACTCCGCAGCATCCAACTCCTCGAGTATGCGATCGACATGAGCGATCAGGGCCAAACCCTCGTCGGTAGCGGACAAAGTGCGAGTGGTGCGATTGATCAGCCGCTGTCCGGCTCGCCGTTCCAGTGCCATGAGCCGCTTACTGACTACAGCGAGTCCCACGCCTAAATCACGCGCGGCCGCTGACAGGCTGCCACACACCAGGATCCGCTGGAAGGTACGGAGCTCGTTGAGATCGTCCAGCATATTATCAACCTCCGTTCGATAATCTATCTACTCACAGCCATATTCTCATACTCAAGGCAAGAGATAACACTGTCCGTACCCGATCAGAAAACCTCTGTTCGACTACGCCCAGCTTCTGGAGTCTTGCCATGACAGCTTCTTCACCCCTGTTCACATCGACCTTTGTGGCTGAACATAACGTACCTCACCGCGTGGTGATGGCGCCGATGACGCGCGCTCGTAGCACGCAACCGGGTGACGTGCCCAACGCGATGAACGCCCATTACTATGCGCAACGCGCTTCGGCTGCACTGATCGTTTCGGAGGCGACGCAGATCTCGCCGCAGGGTAAGGGATACTCTTTTACCCCGGGCATTCATAGCGAAGAGCAGATAGCAGGATGGCGACTCATCACGGATGCCGTGCATGCCGCTGGTGGGCGCATCTTCCTTCAGCTGTGGCATGTCGGTCGGATGTCTCATCCCGACTTCCACAAGGGGGAGTTGCCGGTCGCGCCTTCGGCCGTTTCATTCGAAGCACAAATCTGGAAGGTGAATCCTGCGACCGGTCAAGGCGAGATGGTGGATTGCCTGACGCCGCGCGCACTTGGCCGAGCGGAAATCCACAGCATCGTTAACGACTTCCGCGTCGGCGCGCGCAACGCTATAGCGGCGGGTTTTGACGGTGTCGAAATCCACGGAGCGAACGGCTACCTTGTGGATCAGTTCCTGCGCACTACCGCTAACACCCGCACCGACGAATACGGCGGCTCGCGCGAAAATCGCTTGCGGTTCCTCAAGGCAGTGGTCAGTGCCGTCGCGGACGAAGTGGGTGCCGAGCGCACTGCCATTCGGCTAGCACCGTTTCTGACCGCCCGCGGCATGGCCTGCCCCGACATTCTGCCGACGATCCTCGAAGCCACCTCGTTCCTGCAAACGCTGGGTGTTGCCTACCTGCACCTGGTCGAAGCCGATTGGGACGACGCACCGCCGTTCACCGAAGCGTTCCGGGCCGAGATTCGAGCACGCTTCCAACGGCCCATCATCGTTGCCGGCAAATACGATCTGGAACGCGCCAACTGGGTGATTGGCAAGGGCTATGCCGACCTGGTCGCGTTCGGCCGGCCGTTCGTGGCCAACCCGGACCTGCCGCGCCGGCTCGCCGAGAGCTTGCCGCTGGCCATGCTCGATAGCAACACGCTGTTCGGAGGCAGTGAGCGCGGCTATAGCGACTATCCCGGCTGGAGCGATACACGTCGGGCCGGCGCAGCCAGTGAACTGGAAGTTGTTTCCTGAGCAGCAACCTTTCGAAGTAGAAGCGAGGACACCATGTCGATGTCGACGAACTCAAAAATCTGGCCGAATCCTGAAACGAACTTACCGCAGCAACCGGAACGCCGGGCTTTTATCGACCTGCCGACGAGTTGCAGTTCGACCGTGCATCCGTCACTACCTGTCGGATGGAGAATCCTCATGTCGCTTTCGCCTGTTGCCCGCCTGCCCCGTGCAAGTTCTTGGCTGTTTACTTTACTGGTCACCGTCGCGGTGCCCCCCGTCTTCGCCGCGACCGATTTGCTCGTCCAGCCCCGCACCGTGATCGTCGACCATAGTCTTCCCCGGGCACAGGTCGAGGCGCAGATCCTGGCCGCACGCCGGTATGACACGTTCTGGACCACCGGCGACGAAGCACTCGCGCACGCCGCCCTGGCACCCGACTTCAAGGATTCCACGTTGCCGCCAGGTCGCCCTCAAGGCATCACCGGACCGCTCGCGGCATCGAAAATGATGCATGCGGCTATTCCCGATATCCAGTGCGAGGTCGAGCAGATGATGGTGGTCGGTGACCGAGTCATCGCTCATTTGCGTTTCTCCGGCCACTTTACCGGCCAGTTCAAGGGCGTCCAGGGCAAAGGGCAGCCGATCGACTTCATCGCAACCGATATCTACCGCGTCGTCGAAGGTCGCATCGCTGAGAACTGGCATCTCGAAGACAACCTGACCCTGCTGCAACAGCTCGGCTTGATTGCCAAGTAAGGAGATCGCACTGATGAAGTTTGATCATGAACCCATTGCTGACGGCCCGAGTACATCGGAGCAAGTCAGTCGCCGGACGTTTCTCAATCGAGCCGGGGCGGCAGCGGGCGTCCTTGCTGCGAGTGCGGTGCTCCCTACCGTCGCAGCCCAAGCCGCACAAGCCGCACCGTCCACGGCAAAGCTCGCGGCTACGCCACGCCATGGTCAGTTCTGGCCTGACGACATTCGGCTGGTCGTTTCCATTTCCATGCAGTTCGAGGCGGGTGGACAGCCGTCCAAAGGTACGGACAGTCCGTTCCCCAAGGTCGATTTTCCGCCAGACATTCCATCGGACCCGGCAGCCAACACCTGGTTTGCCTACGGCTATCGCGAGGGCATTCCGCGCATGCTCGATCTGTGGGATCGCCACCAGGTCAAGGTGACCTCGCACATGATCGGCGAGGCCGCTCGACGGCATCCCGAACTGGCAAGAGAGATCGTTGCGCGTGGCCATGAAGCGGCCGGACATGGTCCTCGCTGGAGTTCCCAATATGCGATGAGCCGCGAGGAAGAGAAGCAGTTCCTCGTCCAGGCAGCCGGCATGGTCGAAGAAGTCACGGGTCAGCGGCCGATCGGCTACAACTGCAATTGGCTGCGGCGTGGTCCGAACACGCTGTCGCTGCTACAAGAGTTGGGCTACGTCTACCACATCGACGATCTGAGCCGCGATGAGCCTTTCATCGAACAGGTCAACGGCAAGGACTTCGTCGTGGTGCGTTCATGCGCAAGGACGAAATTGCGCGCTACATCCTGAACAGCCCGCTGACCCTGCGCGAAGCCGAAACAGTGTAAAAATCTACTAAAGGTAAATGCAAAATGTTTAATTATCGCGGATCGACAGCGTTGGTCACAGGGGCGTCCAAAGGAATTGGCGAAGTCTTTGCAGAGCATCTTGCTGCTCGTGGCATGAACCTTGTGTTGGTTGCACGTTCGCTAAACGCATTGGATAGTTTGGCAAGCCGACTGACTGATAGATACGGAGTTCAATGCGTTGTACTCAATGCCGACCTCGCTGACCCAGATGCCACGAATTGGATTGCGACCGAACTTGAACATCGCGCAATTCAAGTGGACCTGCTAGTCAACAACGCAGGGTTAGGATTGAGCGGTAGTTTTCTGTCGCACGAACTGAAGCAGAAACAAGCCGAAATCCAGGTGAACGTTCAGGCGCTCGTCTCCCTCTCCTACTTGTTTGGCCGTGGGATGAAAGATCGCCGAAAGGGCGGCATCATCAATATCGCCTCAAACGCTAGTTTTCAGCCGCTCCCGGCGATGGCCACCTACGCCGCGACTAAGGCCTTCGTTCTCCATTTTAGCGAAGCGCTGAGCTACGAGCTGGCCGGCGACGGTGTTCGTGTGATGGCCGCGTGTCCTGGCCCGACAGCAACTAATTTTTTGCAGGAACCACAACCAATCTATCCGCTCTTCTCGACGGCATGCGAACTGGTCTGCTCCGGCATGGGTGTCGGGATCGTCGATCCGGTAGTCAGCCTGCCCTTCACTAATCACCATATCCTGTGGGGCTATGTGATTGCAGCTAGAGTCCGAACGCCAGTTTCAATTCACTCGGTTGCGCCCGCTGCGCTTGGCTTGATAGAGGGCATCATCGGCACGAGTCAGAAGGCTTTCCACATCGTCACCCGCTTTGGCGAGGGCGACACCAAAAGACGCAGTTACAGTGTCTAGCACCTCATCCGTGCCACGAACCTTGATCCGCAGCGCCTGAATTTTCAGGCGCAACTGTTCAGCAAAAGTATGAGCACTGGTGAGATCAAAACACTCTTGCAGGACTACACAGAACTCTTCACCACCATAGCGTGCCGCCAGGGCCTGAGGCGGGATTGAGTTCCGCAACACCTGACCAACATGCTCAAGTACGCGGTCGCCCAAAGGATGGCCAAACCGGTCATTGAACTGCTTGAAATGATCGATATCCAACATGACCAATGCCACCCCATGAGGAGCGTTGATCAATGCATGCTCCAGCAAGCGAGTGAAGGTAGCTCGGTTCAACACCTTAGTCAGACCATCCAAAGATGCAGCCAGTTGGGCTCGCTCGAGCTTGTCTCTCAGACTCTTAATTTCATTTTGCGCTGAGTGCAGCTGGGAGAGGAAAAGCTCTTGCTGATCCTGCATGACCTGGGTGCTCTGTTGCAGCTCGCTCAGAATAGCGGGCAACCTCTTGTCGACCGGCTCCGCGAGCATTTCCATGCAATGCCCAAGACTGGTTTGAAAGTTGACACTGCCATTCACGCTACGCGAGACATTACGCTCCATGTCGTCAACCAGATTGATCGCTTGTTGTTGCCCTGCGCGCGCCTCCTCCAATTCGTCACGAATGATGTAGTCGCGAAAAAGCTTCGTAGCGGATTCTGGAGGGAAACAATCGAAGTCTTTGACCACCCTGTCCAGATGGCGATTAAGCTCTGGCTCCTGACCTTTGCTGTAGGTGTACCAGAGAGCATAGTGAACGGGATTTGGTGGAATGTTGTGACGCACCATCAGCGGTACGGCCTGCTTCAGCAGAGCCGCCGCCTCGCGGGAGTCCTCTGGATACAACGTTAGGGCAGTCGCACGCGTCTCTGATTGGCTCATAACGTCACTGTGGTTGGTTTTTATTGGCATATATGAAGTCGGGGGTAGCATATCCTTACGTACATCAAGCAGCCATACATAAGGTGTCCCTACTACCTGTTGGACTAGCTATAGACCGAACTCTCGCGGTAAGCGGGCAGGTATCACACCTTGGCTTGCGAAATACGCACAGACGATCACGGCCCGGGCAGTCCCTGCACAACCGGTTCGATTAACCGCATCAGCCCTTTGGCCAACGGGATAACCAAACCGCTGACGTTAGTCGTCTTCGTATCATCATATGCACAGACGACGGGTCAGATCATTCAGAAGCCATCGGCCTGCTTTTCCTAAAGAGCGATTTTGCATGTGCGCTGCGTAGATCGTAAGTGTGTCTGGTGTGCGCTGAAGTTCGGCGGTTAACTCAAGCGGTAGGAGGCGTCCTGAAGCCAGATGATCCGCAATCAGATGCTCTGGCATTCGACACCAACCGAACCCGGCGAGCAAAAAATCCAGCCGCCGTGCCAAATCTACAAACCGCCACTGGTGACTGCCCGTCACCCCATAGCTAGGGCCGTCGGGAGAAACCGGATCGGAAAGTACCAGTTGCACATAAGGCTTGAGGTCTGCACTTGTTGCCCGACGGCCTAACATAGCCAGGGGATGCCCGCTGGCTACTACTGGCCTCAAGTCGACGCTGAGCAGCGACAGTGCAGTGACATCGTCGGGCACTGTCGGAATCAATGTGCAAAGCGCCAGTGCCGCATCGCCGTTGCGCAATCGGCGCTCTGCGCCGCCTAAGCCTTCTGTAGAAAAACTCACTGCCAGATGCGGAAAAGCCTCACGGATAGCGCGCAGGCTTTCGATGAGCGGTGCGCTAGGGACTAAAGGGTCTATGGCGAGAGCCAACTCCGGCTCAACCCCTGCTGCCGTACTTGCGGCCATTGCTTCAAACTGGGCAGCGCTTGCCAGCACTGCGTGCGCTTGAACCACTAGCACTCTACCTACCTCAGTGAGAGTTGGACGATGGCCGCTGCGATCAAACAGCCTCACACCTTGAACTGACTCAAGTGTGGCAATCGACTGGCTAATGGCAGATTGAGCACGCCGCAGGTGACGTCCCGTTGCCGAGAAACTGCCTGTATCAGCAATGGTTACAAGGATCCGCAACTGATCCAAGCTGAGATTTCCGATCATGACCCATCACTTAAACAGATGGACTCAATCATATTTACATCACTCCTGCGTAGAGATCGCATTGGGTAGAGTGTGTCGCACATCGCCTAAAGCGACAACGCAAAACATACAGGAGTTACTTTCATGTCCAGGCTTCTCACCATTGAAACCAGCCCACGTGGGGATGCTTCAATCTCCCGGCAGCTCACTCGCCGATTTGTGGCCGCGTGGGAAGCTGCACACCCTAGGGGCGCCATCAAAATACGGGATCTAACGGACACTCCGCTTACGTTTGTGACGGCCCCCTGGTTACAGGCTTACTTCACCCCAGAAACCCAACATTCGCCTGAAATGAAAGCCGTGTTGCAGCTATCCGATGAGCTTGCGGCCGAGTTGCTGGAAACCGATCACGTGGTTATTTCAACGCCGGTCTACAACTATAACGTCCCTGCGGCGCTCAAGGCGTGGGTGGATCACGTGGTACGTAAAGGCCTGACCTTGGGCTTTGATGGTAAAGGCCTGGTGACCCGTAAAAAGGCAACGGTGCTGCTCGCCTCGGGAGGTGTATACACCAACGACTCCCCGATCAGAGACCGTGACATTGCGACCCAATACTTGAAACTGATCCTGAACGTCCTAGGTATCACTGATGTCACCTTTATTGCGGCCGGCGGCGCTAAAGCTGTAGATCTCGGAGAAATCAGCATGCACGATTTTCTAGATACATTTGATCATCAAATTCAAAAGTCGCTGGTTTAGACAGCATTTTTCCTAACCCATACGATTCTGCTCTATCGACTTCGCGTGGTTAAACGGGCATCCACTTATGCGGCAGCAACTGATCGATTTCACTTGCTCGCTGTGTCGGCAGACTCGTGAGAACATCCTTCAAATAGGCATACGGATCATGCCCGTTGAGCCGTGCCGACTGGATCAGGCTCATCAGCGCAGCCGCACGCTTGCCGCTGCGCAACGAACCGGCGAAAAGCCAATTCTTGCGGCCTAGGGCCCATGGCCTTATTTGCTGTGCGGCATGGTTGTTGTCTATGGGGAGCGCGCCGTCATTGAGATAGCGCGACAATGCCGTCCAGCGTTTGAGGCTGTAATCTAGAGCCTTGGCAATGGCCACCCCATCGTGTACAAGCTCGCGCTGGGCGATCATCCAGGCATGCAGCGCATCCATCACCGGCACAGCTTTTTCCTGGCGTATTCGGCGGCGTAAATCCGGCTCCAGGTCGCTGACTTCACGTTCGATTTCGTATAACAGCTGGATGTAGCGCAAGGCCTGTTCGGCAAGCTGGCTATTGTTCGTGATGTGCAGCTCGAAGAACTTGCGTCGCGCATGAGCCATGCAGCCGATCTCGGTCACACCGAGTGCAAAACTGGCCTTGTAGCCGCCAAAATCATCGCAGACCAGTAGGCCCTTCCAGTCTTGCAGGAAGGCGCGGGCGTGTTCGCCCGAGCGACCGGGACTGAAGTCGTAAACAACAGCCTTTACGTTGGCAAACTGGCTGGTGGCATAGGCCCAGACGTAGGCGCGGTCGGTTTTCTTCGCGCCCGGCGTGAGCATCTGTACCTGCGTTTCGTCGGCGTATGAGGTGAAGAGCCAAATGCGTCCAGATCTGCGTATCCACGTTTCGGCCACTGAGGTCGCGTTCTGGGAGTCGCCCGATTTCTCCCTCACCTCCATGCCGTCGCCGGTGCCGGACGTCCAGCGGGCAACGGCCAATCAGTTCATTAGCGAATACCGCAGCAAGGTGCGCACGTTCGAGGAAGAGTATGAGGTGGCACCAGGAGTGGTCGTCAAGCTCACCGGCGGCCACACCCCAGGGCACAGCGTGGTCTACGTGACATCCGGCGGTGAGCGGTTGACCTTCGCAGGCGACGCCCTGTTCCCGGTCGCCTTCGAACACCCCGACTGGCATAACGGCTTTGAACATGACCCTGAGGAGTCGGTTCGCGTTCGTGTCCGCCTGTTGCAAGAGGCCGCGGCTAGCGGTGAGCTGTTCGTGGCTACTCACCTGCCGTTCCCCTCCGTTGGCCGGGTGGCAGTGGACGGTGACGCCTTTCGCTGGGTAGCGGGTTTCTGGGACTACTGATCGCTTGTTGGGTTTGCGCCTCCGTCCAATCTCCCCCTGTCTTTGGCTGTTGGCGACGAATGGGACGAGGAGTTGACGCGGTGAAACCTCATGAGCTTCGAGATACCAACCCTGAGCAACAATGATCGAGAGACCGCCAATGAAAGACTCCAATCAGGAGATAGATCTCCAGCGTCGTGCCATATTGACAAGTTCAGCAGTAGTGGCCGCAAGTTTGTTGGTACCGGTTTCCAGCTTTTCCGAGTTGACGCAGGCCGCTAATAAGCACCCTGCAACCCAACACAAACCAGATCACGAGGGGATGCACGCCATGAATTCCATTACGACCAAAGACGGCACCGAGATTTTCTACAAGGATTGGGGTCCGAAAGACGCGACGCCCATCGTGTTTCACCACGGCTGGCCATTGAGCGCGGACGACTGGGACAACCAGATGATGTTTTTCTTGCTCAAAGGCTATCGGGTGATCGCGCACGACCGCCGCGGTCACGGGCGGTCGACCCAAACTTGGGTGGGCAACGAAATGGACACCTATACCGCTGATGTCATCGAGCTGACCGATGCGCTCGACCTTAAAGGTGCGATCCATGTCGGCCATTCGACCGGTGGTGGTGAAGTAGCGCGCTACGCCGCTCGAGCCAAACCGGGACGCGTTGCCAAGGCCGTACTTATCAGCGCGGTTCCCCCAATCATGGTTAAGTCAGAGAAGAACCCCGGCGGTTTACCTCTGGAAGTGTTCGACGGGTTCCGTTCGGCACTGGTCGCCAGCCGCGCGCAGTTTTACGTGGACGTGCCGTCGGGGCCGTTCTACGGTTTCAATCGTCCCGGGACCAAGGTTTCACAAGGCGTAATCGACAACTGGTGGCGTCAAGGCATGATGGGCGGTGCAAAAGCTCATTATGACTGCATCAAAGCGTTTTCCGAGACCGACTTCACCGAAGACCTGAAGGCGATTCAGGTGCCAACACTGGTCATGCATGGAGAGGATGATCAGATTGTGCCGTATGCCGACTCTGCGCCGCTTTCGGCCCAACTATTGAAGCATTCCACTCTCAAGACGTACCCGGGCTTTCCTCACGGCATGCCGACTACCAACGCAGATCAGATCAACGCCGATTTGTTGGCGTTCATTCGCGGTTGAGCACTAACGTCGTGACGGCGATCTGATCGCCGTCGCGGCGTCGATAAGACCTCACCACTTCTCACATAACCACAAGGAAGGGTTGATTGAGCATCTCTTCGATTACCGCAAGTGCGTGATTTCTTTCGTCTACAGCGATGAGGCAATCGCAAAAGCCAAGGAAATTGCGCTGGCCCTTGTAGCCAGTATTGAGGGCGATGAAGGTGAGGCATATTGAGATTAGCCTGACGACTAAAGCCAATACTCCATACCCCCCATCGACAGACTACATTCACAGTTCGCTATGGGGTCGATTGCCGCCCTCAGCCACAGTCAACTCTCGGCCCAGAGTGTGTAAAAACGTCAGATTGGGTTTTCTATATCGACGCTAGGAGACCGTGCTCACGTTTCGCAAACTGATCAAGACCATAACGCTTCCAGGAACCGTTAAAACGGCTCAGCAGCCTCTTAAAGTCATTTGGACGGGGTAAAAAAGGCCGGTTTTTATGTCGTTAACGCTTTCATCAAGCCAGTGGTGCCGATGATTTTCATGACCCTTTTCAGGTTGTAAGCGAGCACATTCAGGCTCATCTCGGCACTCACTCCGTTAAGCTTTCGGGTCAGGAAGTGTGTCGCGCCCAACCATTGCTTGAGCGTCCCGAAGGGATGCTCAGCCGTCCGTTTTCGGATCCGCATCATCTCCGGCGCGTTGCTCAACCGGTTCTGCATTTCCTCAAGTATTGCTTCATGCTCCCAGCGTCGAACCCGCCGTTGCGTGCTCGGGGTGCACTTCGATTTCAGCGCGCAGCCCCGGCATTTCGAACTCCAGTAACGGTGCAACGTCAGGCCTTTTTCAACGTTGGTATAGCGCCAGATTAGCGCCTCTCCAGCCGGACAAACGTATTCATTTTTTGAAGCATCGTAGATGAAGGCATCATTGTTGAAACGCCCGTCTGCTTTGGCTCCAGAGGTCATCGGCTTGGGCACTAGGCGGTGATGCCTGCATCGTGACAAGCCAGGATTTCTTCGCTTTTGAAGTAACCTCGGTCAGCCACTATCGACAGCGTTTCAGACGCCATCGCCACGCGGGCCTGCTTGGCCATCGAGCTGAGTTGATCACGGTCGGAACCGACGTTGGTCACCTCATGCGCAACGATCAAATGGTGCTGAGTATCGACCGCTGTCTGCACGTTGTAGCCGACGATTCCCGTGCCGCGCGTCATCATGGAGCGGCTGTCTGGATCGGTCAGTGAGACCTGTTTGTCCGGCGATTCATTGAGCTGGATTTCGATCGCCTGAAGTTCTTTCATTTGAGTTTTGAGCTTGGCGATTTTCTCTTCCAGCCGCACGGCACTGGGCTCGGAAGCTGTTGGTTCTTGCCGATCGGCAGCATCGAGTGCCGTCAGGTAGCGGCTGATGCTCGATTCAATTTCTTCCATTCGCCGCTTCAGTTTGGCGCTGGTGAAATTGCGGTCGCGGTTGTTGACGGCTTTGAATTTGCTGCTGTCGAGGGCGACCAGATTCTCTCCGAATAATCCCAGCTGCTGGCACAGCACAACAAACTGGCGGCAGACGCCCCGAATGGCCTTGCTATTGTCTTTTCGAAAGTTGGCGATGGTCTTGAAGTCCGGCATCAAACGCCCGGTCAGCCACATCAGTTCGACGTTACGTTGGGCTTCTCGTTCCAGTCGCCGACTCGATTGAATGCGGTTGAGATAGCCGTAGATGTAGATCTTCAGCAGGATCGCGGGGTGGTAAGCAGGCCGGCCGGTGTCAGCTGGAATAGCGCCGTCAAAACCCAAGGAGATCAGGTCGAGTTCGTCAACGAAGACGTCGACTACACGCACTGGGTTGGTATCGCTGACGTAGTCGTCGAGGCTCTCGGAAGTAAGGCGCTTTGGCCTCGATGTTCACCTTGAATAAAGCGCTTCATGGGCGACCCCTGCGATGAAATCCTCAGAAATCATAGCAAGGGTTCGCGAAGGCGTTTTTACTCACTCTCGGCCAGAAGCTGCCATTCGCTGAAAGCAAGTTTCGACTGAATTTGCCTTTCATGCAGGCGGATGGAGACATCGACCAATCACACGGCTATATGAAGCCGCCGATTGCCATCCCCCACCAAAGATCCAAGTGCGCAGATGACCGCGCTGCTTGCGCTTCCTTGGCGAAGCCCTTCAACGTGTTGAGACGGTGGCGACATGGGTGAGGAAGAGCTTGATGCAGTCCCCAGCGCCGCTCATCAGCTGCTAGTAAGGCCAAGTTGTTGCTGCATTACGGAAGCCGCGTTGTAGCAATTAAAGGATATAACCTTTCCATGTTCCAGATGAAAAACGTCGCAGCACGGAACATCTATTGCCTTGCCCGTTGGAGCGACAGTCCCTGAGGCAAGCGTGAGGTCACCTTTATGCGTCCCCCGAATTGCGAGCTCGACGACTACGACATTCTCCGCGACATAGATGTTGAATAGCTCGCGGTGAACATCAGGAAATGCACTTGCGAAGGCGTCGATAGCATCGCCAATAGCCTGCCCATGCAATTTCAATCCGGTAGGAATGTCGCACATATATCCTTCTTCCGAGAAGAAGGAGACAAACTTCGCGATGTCTTTCCCGCTTCCCTCCCCGGCGGCGTACAGTTCTCTGACGATTTCTTTATTGTTAAGCATCATAAATCCTCCGCGTAGTTGATTACCGACTATTTGGCGCTTCGGCAAGGCTTTGTCGCCGTTCAAACGTATTCGCTGACTTTGTGAATAGTTTCGTGTGTTATCGATCTCGATGGGTCAGGGCCTGGAGCCCGCGTCCATCTCGGAGGCCCGCGCCAGTGCTTGCGTATCGATATACTCCCGGATGTTCGTCAGTTTTCCATTTCGCACAGTAATGGCGAAGACCCAATCGTCCTCCCACGTCCTATTCGTGGCTTTAATTCTCCCCCTGGCGAAGCCGACGACCAGAACCCGGTCTCCCTGCGCCACGTATTCGTGGAACTCCATGACTGATGTTTCCATCTTTTCGGAAGCCTTCTGAAGCAGATCTGCCAATCCCGCGTGCCCGCGATGCGTGCCAGCCAGCGGCCAGTCCTCGCCCGGAATGATCCATTCAATATCTTCGGAAGTCAGCGCCAGTAGATCTTGCCTATCGCTGCGGCCCATTGCTGTAAAGAAGTCCTTAACAACCTGGACATTCTTTTGTGTGTTCATCGAAATCTCTCCGTTTCTCTCGCATCTGATCGCGTCCGTTCTAATCAGATGCCTTGTTGACCTGCCGGTGAGGGGCGTGGTGTCGGTGAATCAGCCGATATCGACGTTCAAGGCGATGTCCCAAGTGCCGGCGCCGTTTTTCGCCAGGCCGATCATCATCAGGCCGAGCGCCTCGAGCGTCTGGGCCATGTGCAGGCCACCGACATCCAACGGACGCAGCCCGAGACTCTCGATGAACGTCGAGACGCGCGCCTTGGCCTCCGGATCGTCGGCGGCGATGAACGCGTCGAGGGGGCCGCCCTTGGCAAGGACGTGGCCGAAGAGGGTGTTGAATGCCTTCACTACATGCGCGCTGGCGGGGGCGATCTTGGCGATCTCCTGCGCACCAGAACTTCCGGCGGGAGAGACGAGGCCCGTGAGGTCCGGAGAGGCCGTGTTGGTGATGTCGATGATCACCTTGCCGTCGAGCGCGTCCCCGTACTCGGCCACCACCGACGCCGCACCGGTGTACGGCACGGCGAGGATGACGATGTCGCCGGCCGGAGTGGCCCCGTACGTCCCTGTGGTCGCTCCGGCTGCGAGCTTGTCGGCCAGCGCCTGCGCCTTGGCGGGGTCGCGGCTGACCACCTCAACGGTGTATCCAGCTTTGACGGTACGACCGGCGATCGCCGCGGCCATGCCTCCTGAGCCGATGATGCTGATAGTGCTCATGTGCAGTCTCCTCGTGAATTAGAGTATTGCTCGTTGTCTCAACGGGCATCCCACGATTGATATCGCGTGTGTGCCGAGCCTCGTGCGTCATTCCTCATGCCATCCCCGGGTCGACAGAATCTTTACCCGAACGGATCACGCATCGCGACATTGCTGTCCGCCGGGCCCATTGCGCCCCGGCTCCCTCCTCAACTCAACTCAACTCAACTCAACTCAGCCGGCAGGGAAGTAATGGCCGTTGTCCAGGTCCTCGAGCAGGCCGGGCTGAGCAGGCTCCCAGCCGAGGGTCTGGCGGGTGATGAGATTGGACGCCGGGAGGTCCAGCGTGACCAAATTCGCGAGGAACCCAAAGTATCCCGGCAGCATCAGTACGTCCGCGGGAATGCTCACGGCCGGCAGGCCCAGACGGCTGCCAATGGCCTCGGCGATCTCGCGGAACGAAATAGCCTCGTCGGCAACCGCGTGCCAATTTTTGCCGGCAGGGCCCTTCTCCAGTGCCAGACGGAACACGGCGGCGAGGTCGCGGGCGTGCACGGCCGACCAGTTGTTCTTGCCGTCACCGGGATAGCCTACGACGCCCTTCTCCTTCGCAAGTCCGATCAGTATCGGGAGGAAGCCGGCGTTGTCGGTCGTGCTGTGCATGATGGTAGGAATCCGCACGACCGAGGACCGCACGCCTTGCTTGGCGAGACCGAGTACGGTCGTTTCCACGATGTTACGAACTCGCAAGGTGCCCTTGAACTTCTCGCCGCCAGAGAGGGTGGGATCCTCCTCGGTTGCTGGACGGCCGAGATGTTCCCAACCCGGCGAGCCGATGCTCCCAGACGTGACCAGTGGCTTTCCGGTCCCCTTCAGTGCCTCGCCGTATGCGAGCATGATCGCCTGCTCCGCGGCAGCCACCGCGTCGAGGCCTCCGGTGGGAAGCAGGTCTTGCCTGTGCGCGACGTGAATGACACCGTCGGAATCCGCTGCCGCCGCTTTTAGCCCGTCGAGATCATCGAGGTCGCCGCGACGCACCTTGGCGCCAAGCGCAGACACCGCCTCTGCGGACTTGTCCGACCGGGCAAGCGCAGTGACCTCGTGACCGGCTGCAATGAGGTCGGAAATGATATACGGACCGGAATGGCCGGTCCCTCCAGTGACGAAAACGTGCATGTTAATGCTCCTTGTGAGTGATGTGATGCGAGAAGTGGTGCTACGGGTGCACTCAGCCGAGAAGGCTGACGCCGATTGAGAAGTTGGTGTGCTTGACGGAGTGGGCGATGAGGCCCAGCGAAAGCAGGCAGGCATGCTCCAGCGTTCGCGCCATGAGCCGCGGCCCGGTGTCCATCGGGCGCAGTCCGAGGCTCTCGATGAACGCCGAAACGCGTGCCTTCGCCTGCGCGTCGTCCCCGGCGATGAATACGTCCAGCGGGTGGCCCTCGACAGGACCGTCGGCCAGGACGTGGGAGAAGTGGGTGTTGAACGCCTTGACGACTTCTGCGTCGGCAGGGGCGGCTTTGGCGGCAAGGCCGCCGATCGCTGCCACCGTGTCGCCTGAGCCGATGATGCTGATAGTGCTCATGCGCAGTTTCCTTGCAGGTATGGGGTTGATCATTCCAAGGCTGCTGGTGCGATCCGGCGAACTCATTCAACGTACGATCCATGCTGGTCGCTTCACTTGCAAAAAGCAAGTGATCTGTGGGGTTTTACTTGCGACATGCAAGCGATGCTAAGATCCAGCCATGAAGACAACTTTTAAAGAAGACTTTCGGTCCCATTGCGCGGTGAACTACGGCGTGGAGATTTTCGGCGACCGGTGGTCGCTCTTGATCATTCGCGACATCGTTTTTGTTGGAAAGAAGACGTATGGCGATTTCCTGAAATCGGAAGAGGGAATCGCGACCAATGTTCTTGCTTCCCGACTTGCCTTTCTTGAGGAGCAAGGCGTTCTCTCGAAGGCGCCCAGCCCCGACGACAGGCGCAAGGATTTCTACACATTGACCGAGAAGGGCCTGGACCTCATTCCGATTGTGATCAACATTGTGCTCTGGAGCGCGAAGCATGATTCGAAGTCGTACGTGCGGCGCCACGAGGATTTAGTTGCTCGATTAAGTCAAAACCCCATGCAGGCGAGCGAGGAGGTGAAGGCGCTGGTCCGCAATGGCGGGTGCATCTTTCCTGAGAGTGGGGGATGAACAAGGCGGCGAACGCGCCCTTTCACGGCGCGCAGCAAATGAGATGGTATCGGTCCGGATGACTCAGGGCCTTGGGCTCGCGACCATTTCTGAGGCCCGCGCCAGTGCTTGCGTGTCGACATACTCCCGGATGTTCGTCAGCTTGCCATTGCGAACAGTGATGGCGAAGACAAAATAGTCCTCAAACGTCCTGTTCGTGGCTTTGACTTTCCCCGTAGCAAAGCCGACGACCAGAACCCGGTCTCCCTGCGCTACGAACTCGGGGGGCTCCGGGGAGGAAACTTCCATCTCTGCGGAAGCCTTCTGAAGCAAGTCTGCCAATCCCGCGTGCCCGCGGTGCGTACCGGCTAGCGGCCAGCCCTCTCCCGGAATAATCCACTCGATATCATCGGCAGACAACGCCAGCAGAGTGTGCCTATCGCCGCCGCCCATTGCTGCAAAAAAGTCCTTCACAATCTGGATATTCTCTTGAATGCTCATAAAGACTTCTCCATTGCTCTTACAGAGGATCGCGTAGTGTCCGTCATTCAGCCGGGGACGAGGCCGAGTTGTTGCTGCATCGCAGAAGCCTCGTTGTAGCAATGGAAAGATTTGACCTTCCCACCTTCGAGGTGGAAAACATCGCATGACGGGACATCTATCGTCTTGCCCGTGGGAGCTAGCGTCCCTGAAGCAAGAGGCAGATCACCTTTGTGCGTTCCCCGAATCGCGAGTTCGACAACGACGACGTCTCCCGCGACATGGATCTTAAATATCTCACGGTGCACATCGGGGAACGCACTGACCATACCCGCGATAGACTCACCAATGGCCTTGCCGCGAAACTTCATGCCGGATGCCATATCCCACATGTATCCTTCCTCAGAGAACATGGAAACAAACTTCTCGATATCCGTTCCTTGCCCTTCCGCAGCGGCGCAGAGTTCTCTGATTATTCTTTCATTATCAAGCATCATCATTCCTCTCCTTCATTATTGAGCACTTACCTGGTCGTATAAGTTGTGTCCAGGACCGCATCAACATTTGCGATCACGATTCATCAGTCGAACTTGACCAAGTCCTTGAAGATCAGTTGACCCCAGGTATTTCCGCGCGCCTGCACAAGCAGTCCACCTTCCGAAAGTCCGCCAAGTTTGATCGGCGAGAAACCGAGATTTTGCGCAAGCGCACCAATCTCCGCTTCGGCGCTGTCATCGTCGCTCGCCAGAAACACGACTCTCCTGCCACCCTGTACGGCCGGATCCTGGCCAAGGACGGCGGCGCCCAAATGGTTGAAGCCCTTGACCAGTCGTCCACCAGTAAAGGCCTGCGCGACGACTCTGGAAGAAGGCTCTCCTCCCAGTTCCTCAGGGGACACGCCGTAGGCATTGGTCACATCGATGATGGTCTTCCCCTTCCAGGTCGGCAACACCTTCGCGACATCCGGGTGCGACTCGAAACGGACAGCCAGAAAGACGATGTCCGCCTTGACCGCGTCCGCCAGTTTTTTGGGAATGATCTGGGGTCCGATCGCTGCTGCGGCGGATGCAAAGCTTTCCGGGTCGCGCGTGGTTGCAACGGATACTTCGATGCCGTTGCGGGCAAACGCCTTGGCCAAGGCCTGACCGATATTGCCGAAGCCGATGATTGCGTAGCTCATATATTCTCCTGAGGTTTACCGAGTTCTACGGCGCTCCGAATAATCGAATGGAGCGCCTGGGCGTAGGGCGTCAGAGTTGCGCAAGACCGCCGTCAACGGCGACTTCGCTGGCGGTCATGAAGCTGCTGTCCGGCGACGCGAGAAAGGCGGCCACGGCCCCGATCTCCGCCGGATCGGCCATGCGCTGAAGCGGAGTCATCGCGGCGTAGGCTTTCTGGCCCTCCTCGCCCAGCGCTTCCTTCGCGAGTTCGGTCGCCGTCGCCCCGGGCGACAGCACGTTTACCCGAATGCCGGTGCCCTTCAGGTCCTCGGCCCACGTCCGCGCGAGGTTGCGCACTGCCGCCTTGCTCGCGCTGTAGGCGCTCATTCCCGGGGCGCCCGTGGTGCCGGCGCTCGAACCGGTCAGGATGATCGAACCGCCTTTGCCCATCAGCGGCAGCGCCTTCTGGACTGTGAAGATCGTCCCCTTCACGTTGGTGTCGAAGGTTTCGTCAATGTGCTCGGCGGTGATCTTGCCGAGCGCAAGCTGGCTTCCCGCCCCGGCATTGGCGAAGACGATGTCGAGGGTTCCGCGCTCGGCCTTCACCGCCGCGTAGAGTCGGTCGAGGTCGGCCAGATCGGAGACCGAGCCCTTCACCGCGCGGGCATTGGGCCCAAGTTCGGCCACAGCGGCGTCGAGCGCTTCCTGCCGGCGGCCAAAGATGAAGACGAAGGCGCCCTCCTCGATGAAGCGTTTTGCGGCGGCGCTGCCGATGCCGGTAGCGCCACCGGTGATCACAGCGGTCTTTCCATTCAGTCTGGTCATGTCGTGCATCCTTCCTAAGCGTTGTATGGAAGCAGGGAGCTGCTTGCTTGAGGACGACTATGCGGTTCTAATAACCTAACGACAAGTATGCACTTTTAGGTAAGTACCCAATTATGACGACACCTTCTGAAACCTGCGACCCCGGCTGCGGGCTCAACGCCACGCTCCGCATCATCTCGGGCAAGTGGAAACCGCTGGTCCTGTTTTTCCTGCGCGACGGCCCAAAGCGCTATGGCGAACTAAAGCGCTTGGTCCAGGGCGTCAGTGACAAGGTGCTGATCCAGCAATTGAAGGATTTGGAGGCCGATCACGTGCTAGCGCGGACCGACTACAAGGAAGTGCCGCCGCGCGTGGATTACGCGCTGACCCCGCTCGGTCGCAGCTTGGCTGACGCGATCATCCCGCTGTGCACTTGGGGAACCGAGAACATGGCGGAAATGGCAAGCATCTTCGCCAAGCGCGACACTTTGCCCTAGCAGGATACTGAAGAACTGCTGAGTCGGACGACCCTGCGCATTCGTGGGAGGGCGGCAGGTCGAATTCCTCCGATCAGACCGTCAGGATGCGCGGTTTGGGCGCTCTGGCCCATGTTTGTGCTGAAACGATAGCCGAAGGTCCGCTTCTGGCCGATTTCTGCTGGTCGCCACCGTCAGCTTTGGGCCGAAAACTGCCGGTCATGTAGTGCGACTAACGGCCAAAAAGCTGGCTTGCTCAGCCTAATGTGAACGGCCTGAACAGCATCAACACGAGTACAACCACACATTGCGGTTCCCAGCTCGGTGATGGACTCGTTTTCTGGTGTATCCGCGCACCCTACCGTTCTATCCGGTCGCCTTCCCAACATTACGACCTTGATGAACGCCCAGCCTGCCGGGTAGCAAATGACGCGGATAACAATTTCAAGCAATACATCCAGCATCGAAGCTCCATGGCATAGTCAATTTCAACATGATTACGATCGTAGTTTGGGGCCTGCCGGAGAAGATGTCCGGACTAGACACGCTCATCCTGCAGCCCTGCCATACTGTTCAGCATGACCCGTGCAACCTTCCGCTTCTACGAGGAGCTCAACGATTTCCTGCCGGCCGAACGGCGGCGGCAGTCCTTCACCTGCGAGTGCGCGCGAGGGGCGACGGTCAAGCACATGATCGAGGCGCTCGGGATACCGCACACGGAGGTCGAGCTGGTGCTGCTCAACGGCGAGTCGGTGGGCTTCGAGCGGGTGATCCTGGACAGTGACCGGCTGGCGGTGTATCCCAAGTTCGAAGCGCTGGACATCAGCCCGCTGCTAAAGGTTCGTGCGCAACCTTTACGGGTGCTGCGCTTCGTCGCTGATGCGCACTTGGGCGGGTTGGCCAGCCTGCTGCGCATGAGCGGCTTCGACACCCTCTACGACAATGGCTTCGAAGATGGCGAGATCGCCGAGATCGCTGCGCAGCAAGGACGCATCGTGCTAACCCGTGACCGCGAACTGCTCAAACGGCGGATCATCAGCCACGGCTGTTACGTGCATGCCCTGAAACCGTCGCTGCAGCTGCGCGAATTGTACGAGCGCCTCGACCTGGCGCGTAGCGCGCGGCCATTCAGCCTGTGCCTTCATTGCAACCTGCCGCTGCAGGAGATTAGCCCGGAACTGGCCCGGCCGCAGGTGCCGCCACGCATTGGCGCCCTCTATTCGCACTTCCTGCGCTGCGGCGCCTGCCAACGGGTTTACTGGGAGGGTTCGCACTGGCGCGCCATGTGTGCACTGCTGGCACCTCTGCTGGGCCGATAGCCGAGCGCATCGGGCTGGCTGCGCTGCCGGGATAACTGGCTTTTGCATCAGGTAGATAACGGCTATTTTCTGCCGGTCGGGATCGGTTGCGCTGGGCCCGCCGGCGGCCGGTCACGCTAATTTGATGGTGCCGCCCTGGATGTCGTCGCGCGCCAATCGCAAGTCATTGGCGTCCTGATTGAGCCGGTGAATCAGGTTGAGCAACCGCTGGCGCAACAACTCGTCATCGAGCTGCTCAGCGGCGCGCATTACATCCAGCGCCGCGACCTCGTTGTTGGTGGCGACTGAGTCGAGCAACTTGCGCATGCTTCGTGATGGCCGATTCATCTCTAACACCTTCGGTTTCCGTGATGCGGATCATACGACCCGAATGTTTCGCCAGTGTTTCATTTGCAAAGAGCCGGTTTTGCGCCACCGGCGCCGGCTGAATTACCGCTTGAAAGTCCGATACCACTGGTTCCAGATACTGTTTTCTCGCAGATTCACACTATGCATTCAAGACAAATGTTTATCTGCGCAGTCGTAGTATGGCGAGAACCCCTATGTGGTTAATCGTTCGCTCTGGAGCCTTTACTCGGATCGATGACTTTCCTGTCTGGTCTTCACGGTGACAAACATTTTGATGCGGTCGTGAATCTCCTGGAGGGCATGACGAAAAGGCTCATGTCTCTCGCTGGTCGTCGGGTCTTCAAAACTCCACACGATCACCTCGCCGGAAGATGGCATCCGAGACGCCTCTTCGGACGATTTATCACACAGCGTGATGACATAGTCGAACGGCTGCCCCTCAAACTCACCGATGGCTTTACTGCGCAATCCCGTGCGGTCTACACCAATATGATCGAGCGACTCCAAGGTGCGTGGGTCGATCTCACTGGCCTCGAGGCCAGCGCTGCAGGGTTCGAAGTGTACCGAGTCAGTGTGTCGCAGCAGTGCTTCTGCCATGAGTGAACGAACGTCATTTTTTGCGCAAACGAACAGCACTCGAAATTTGTCAGCCATGACTTTCTCCCCCAATCTCAGTCTGTTGAACCAGTAATCTTAGTCAACGGGTAGCCGCCCCGTTCAGGTCTGGCTTTCAAGCAAGTTGAACAGCTCCACGAATTGCCGGGTTAGCTTGTGTTGCGGTTCCAGATAGATCAATGGCTTGCTGGCCTGGTGTGACTCACGCATCTTCACCGAACTCATCAGATACGTAGACAACACTGGCATTTTCTCGGCAACCAGCTCGTCGAGCAGTCGTTGCGGCAGTGCATTGCGAGCCTGGAATTGGTTAACGACGATGCCCTCAACCTCCAGCCTCTCGTTATGATCACTTTTGATCTCCTCGATTTCTCTCAGCACACCGTAAATCGCCTGGCGAGAAAAGCTGTCGCAATCAAAAGGGATCAAACAGCGGTCAGCGGCAATCAGTGCCGAAACGCTGTAAAAATTCAGACCCGGCGGAGTATCCATATAGATCCGCTCATAGTCTTCATCGAGCCTGTCCAGCAGCTTGCTGAGTTTCTGAATTTTGTAGCGTGTCTCGAGCTTGGATTGCAGATCAGTCAGCTCCGACGAGGCAGCGATTAAATGCAAGTTGTCGAAGCGGGTTTCATGGATATTGGCTTGGGCCTTCTTCGATGCAGGGCCTGGGAACAGTGTCTGTTTGAAGAAGTCGGCGATCCCCTGGGGAATATCTTCGCCGCTGAATCCCGTCAAATAGTGAGTAGCATTGGCTTGGGCATCCAGATCAATCAGCAAGGTGCGATAGCCCTCATAGGCACTGATGGCCGCGAGGTTACACGCGATGCTGGATTTACCGACGCCACCTTTTTGATTAAAAACCACACGTCTCATGAAATGTCCGAAAAATTAGCATAGGTGGACATCATGTCTTTCCCTGAGTTTTATAGCTTCAAGCACTGTGAAAGCTGTAACGATTCAACGTAAAGGCCCCAGCTCTGCAAGGTTGCTATGGGTTGATCAGTGTTTACTCATCAGGCCATGTAGAACGCCGAACCTCAGCCCCGGTTCGGAAGGCGTCATCTGCGAGACACCAAATACCTTGAATGCCGCCAGCATGAGCACCAGACCGCCAGGCAAGATGCTCTGGCGATGGGTTTGCAAGCCCGCCAGTCTGAGCTGTTTGACATGCCCCACTTCAAGCAGGCGCAACGACAAGCGCAATAGGCCACTGTAGGTGATGCCGCTTTCGCCATAGTCGTTCAATCCGTTGGCCTTGAGTACTTTGGCCAGCATCCGTGCGGTGCCTGAAGAACCTATCACCTGCTGCCAACCCAGCGCGCGATAACGACGCGCCACTTTTTCAAACTGCACAGTGGCCACACGCTCAGCCTCCAGGAGCGCCTGAGCCGTGATACAGCCCCCCTGAAAGTAACGCGAGCCGAAGGTGCCGCTGCCAATGGCAATACTCTCGGTCATCAGGGGCTGAGCGCCCTGCCCCAGAATCAATTCAGTAGAACCTCCACCGATATCCACGACCAGGCGCCTGTTTTGTGTACCGGGTATCGTATGAGCGACACCGGCGTACACCAGTCGGGCTTCTTCATGCCCAGAGATGACGTCAATCCGAAACCCCAGATGCCGCTCCGCGCTGGCCAAAAACAGTTGAGCGTTGTCGGCTTCACGGACGGCACTGGTCGCCACCGCCCGCACACGACCGGCCTCGAAGCCGCGTAACTTTTTGCCAAATCGCGCGAGCGCTTGCCATCCCCGGTCCAGAGCCAACTCGTCCAGCGCGCCACCTTGAAACCCCTCCGCCAAACGCACAGGTTCACGCAAGGTTTTCACTTCCTGGATCAAGAACCCCTGACTTCGTCTGACTGACTGGCCGATTATCATGCGAAACGCATTAGAACCAAGGTCAATGGCTGCAAATAGAGAGGCGTCTCCTTTCATGGGGGATTCCTTGCAAGCTGAGCGCTCTAGGCGGTTTGCGAGGATCTTGCCATGGGGTCGATGACGCTAAGATGACACCCTCTACTCTTTACGGATGAGCAGACACCAGGATCGAGGGTCTTGAGGATGTGAACTTCGAAGGACGCAAAAAATGTGTCATCGCGCTGTAACCTTCGACAGTCATACTCAGGCTATACAACGCGTGCTCGTTCTTCTGCTGCCACTTTAGGCGGCTTTTTTTTGCCTGATGATTTTGGCAGCCGCTTTGCCAGCTCTACCAATTGGGTTTCTGCTTTGTCGAGCGCGGTGACTGCGCAACTTTGCCAAACCTTTTCCAACGCACCCAGGTCGGATTCGATCAGCGCCTTTTGGCACCACTGATAATGGTCATGCCAGGAGCCCAAAGCCGATTGCAGTGCTTTGAGCGCACTCGCCGCTTTACCCGAAAGAGGTGAAAGCGTGGGAAAAGCTTCCGTGAGGTAGCGCGTGCGCTTGACCAGGATTCTCAACTCGTGCCGATCAAACCCAACGTCATCCACGGCAGCATGCAGCCGGTCAATCTGCTTTTTCAGCGCTTTCTCAATTTGAGGTTGGATGTGTTTTAAACCGCCGCCGACTTCAACTGAGCGAAAAGCGGTAGGCCACACATCCAATTGAATGAACAGGTTCTTCAGGACTGGGCTTTTTAGAATGTTGGAATAATGAGATGCCAAGCGCGCTTTTCTGACCTGCGCCTGGACAGGAAAGCCTTTGTCCTCAAGCTCCTGAATCATCACCTCCAGATCGCGAGCAGGTGTAGTCAGCCTTCCTACTTCAGTCGCAGCATTATTCAGAGCCAACACCCCGCTCACGGTGCGCATCGGTCGAAGCAAACTCCTGATACGCCTCACGGCGATCCTCAGATCATGCAAAGCTTCGCTATCAGTTCGTGCCTCCAACCGAGCACGGGCGTGATACAGGGCAACCTGAAGGGCCAATATCTCAGCAACGAACTTGTCGACGAATGCCATTCGGTCATCTCATTGAAACGGGATTGACACGAGCTTAGCAGAAGCGTCGATCCTCCAATATTGACTACCGTGAGAGTTGCTACGCGTCATCGGCGACCACTCGTAAGAAAGAATCTTCGGGAATGCTGGTCAGGAGGTCGCACAAATGTCGGCTATGGGTTTCGGTTAGTCGTGGATAGGCAGACATCGGCCAAAAGCGATCATAGTGAGCCTTAAAGGAACGGCGAAATGTTCGCCATTGCGCGCGTCACGTAGACCTCCTTCTCTCCTACCGGTGCCACATAATGAATCGCACTGCGTGCAGCCTCGACGCCTTCCAGGCGGGCGATGAACCAGGCGGCCAGATACTGCGACGACAGGCACCCGCCGGCCGTCGCGACGTTTCCCTTGGCCACGAACGGCTGATTGAGCACTGCCACGCCGGCCTCTTCGACCCACGGCTTGGTGGTCAGGTCTGTGCAGGCCGGAACGTCGTCCAACAGGCCCAGCTTGGCAAGTATGAGCGTGCCCGAGCACTGAGCACCCAGCAGCTGACGCGTCGGGTCGAGTTTCAGGCGAGACATCAGCGTGGCGTCAGCGACGACGTCCCGGGTCTTTCTCCCACTACCCACAAGTACAGCGTCCGCGCTGCAGGCGTCTTCGAGCGATGTCTGCGCCTCAATCACCGCGCCGTTCATCGACAGCACCTTGTCCGTGGGGCTGGCGATAGATACCCGCCAGCCGGGCCGCTGGACCCGGTTGAGGATGCCGAGCGCGATCAGCGAGTCGAGTTCGTTGAAACCGTCGAAAGTCAGGATAGCGATGTGCATCAGGAGCCTCGTGCGAGTAGAGACGTTGTTGGCATCATCGTAAAATCGATAATCAATTCACTCAAATAATTGTCATGGATACATGACGACCTGCCACAGCCCCACAAGCTTCTGGTTGAGGACCACCTCGCGACCGACTCGTTCGCGACTTCAGCGCAGTGTCCCTCATACGATTCGGTTAGCGCTTGGCGCCGTCAGCCCACCAACTATCCAGGCACTTGTTATGTATACAGATACTCTGGTGATGCCCATGGATTTAGGCCGGTGGCCGACGTGAGGCCGTCCTCAAGACCCTAAAGCTTGAACTGCGTTACCAGGGCATTGAAGGAGACGGCAAGCCGCGACAGCTCCTGGCTCGAAGCGCTGGTCTGGTTGGCACCCGCAGCGGTTTGGGTCGAGAGGTCCTGGATGTTCAGCAGATTACGGTCCACCTCACGGGCGACCTGAGCCTGTTCTTCGGACGCCGAAGCGATCACCAGATTGCGCTCGTTGATGGTGACGACCCTGTCTGTAATCTTCTCCAGCGCCGCACCGGCGCTCTGGGCCAGTTCCTGAGTGTTGGTGGCCAGCGACAGGCTCTTGCCCATGGCAGTGACGGCCCCATTAGCGCCCGATTGCACGGTACTGATCATGCCTTCGATTTCTACGGTCGAGGCTTGGGTGCGGTGGGCGAGCGCGCGCACTTCATCGGCCACCACTGCAAACCCACGCCCCTGTTCGCCAGCACGGGCGGCTTCGATGGCAGCGTTGAGCGCCAGCAGGTTGGTCTGTTCGGCGATGCTGCGGATCACGTCCAGTACCTTACTGACTTCCCGAATGTGCCCGGCCAGTTCGGTCACCGTCTCGGTCGACTCGGTGATCTCTTCCACCATGGTGCTGATGCCCATGAGCGTATGGTGGACCTGACTGCGGCCATGAGCGGCGTCTTCGGTCGCGGCATTAGAGGCCTCGGAGGTTGACACGGCGTTGCGCGCCACTTCCTCGACTGCCGCAGTCATTTCATTGACAGCGGTGGCCGCCTGTTGAATTTCGTCATTCTGCCGCGTCAGGCCCCGGGTACTTTCCTCGGTCACAGCACTCAACTCTTCGGCGGCTGAGGCCAACTGGTTCGAGGCGCTGGCGATCTGCGCAATGGTGTGCTTCAAGCCGCCCTGCATGTCCGCCAAGGCATTGAGTAGTTGCCCCACTTCATCGCCACGGGTAGTGGAAATGCTCTGGGTCAGATCGCCACCGGCAATGCGCTGGGCACTAGCGACTGCCACCGCCAGTGGGCGAGTGATCATACGCGTAATCAGAATGCCCAGAGCGACAGCCACCAGAAAGGCAATCACGATCCCGACCAACAGGATCAGCGTGGAGCTGGCTTCAAGTTCCTGCGCACCCTCGGCACTTTCTTTGATCTGCCGCTTGTTCGAATCGATCATAGCCCGCAGGTAATCGCGGGCATGAATGAACACGTCAACCGACAGCGCGTTCAAGCGAGTGCGTGCCTGAGCAAGATCGCCGGCGTCCACCGACTCAATGACCTTCTGGGCACCTGCCACATATCCGGGCCACAGTTCTTTGTACTTGTCCCCCGCTGCCCGCTCATCAACCGCCAGAGGTGTGGCACGGTAGGTCGCGAAGGCATCTTCTGCCCGAGCCAGATCCGTCGCCAGGTTCTGGCGAACACGCGCCTTGTCCGCTTCGGACACGTCGCCGGTGTGAGCGTCAACCAACCGGTAGAGCCCGCGGTTGTGAGCAACCAGACTGGTCATGGTCTCGTTGATGTTGCCCACTGAGACCAGGCTGTTGGAAAAGGTCAAAGACAGCGCAGTGGCCAAACGGCTGATGCCCACCATTCCCAACCCACCCACGACCAGGGTGATCAGGGCGCAGATGACGAACGAGGTCAAAAGCTTGGTCGAGAACTTGGACTGATTCAGAAGGTTCATGTGGCAAACTCGATGGATTAGAGGTAACGAAATGTCAATCAGCACCCACTATCACGAAAGTATTCGCGGTAGTGGGTGCTGATTGACAGGCAGAACTGCATCACACCCCGTTTGGATAGTTGATTAACGATTAAAGGTGAGTATTCAGGAAGGCTCACAAAAATGGACTCTATTAAACATGGCGTCTTGTCGATTAGTACCGATAGGTTGCCTGCACTGAAATTCCATTCGCACTGTTCTCGTAGTGGGCACTGTATTCCGGTTGAAGACCGGAGTTGTTCGACTGCTTTACAGAGACTTTGGAATCCCAGAGATAACCATAAGCAAAGTCTATCGTCAGATCGGAATTCGGTGAGTAAGCGCCGCCCAAGGTCACGGCCTGGCGATTCCCGACCGGAATGCGCACGCTGCGATCGGCATTTCTAATGGGCGATGGATCATAGGCGTAGCCTGCGCGCAGCAGCCATTGCTGGTTCAATTGATAGGATGCGCCAACTGCGGTGGACCACGTGTCGCGCCAGTTCATTTCTTCGGTCACACTTCCCAGGCCAGCCGCCTGGCCCACGGGGGAAAGACCGCTGTTGACTGCCTCGACCTTCTTGATCCGGCTCCAACGTTTCCAGGTGGTCCCCAGGTATCCCGTCCAGCGACTATTGAAATGATGGGTGATAGACGTGTCCACGGATTCGGGCATCGTGAGGTCTATCTTGTTGTCATACTTTCCGTCCAGCGGGATGACGCTCGGGGAGCCGGAAACCTCAGTATGCCCTTCGAGTTCATAGTCCACCTTCGAGTGATAGTTAATCCCCCAACTGGTAGCCTCAGTAAAGTCAACCAAGATGCCGACGTTGTAGCCAAGTGCCGTGTCATCGCCTTTGATGGTGACCAGTGTGTCCTCGCCGTTGTTCAGGGCGCCGGTGGCCAGGTAATTCTGAAGCTTTGCATTGAAACGGTTTATGGTCGGTCCGCCACCAATGGACACGTAATCATTGATCCGATAGGCAATGGTGGGCTGCAGGGTTATTTCCTTGGTCGTGCTATAGGAACCATGGTAACGGCCCTGAAAACTGCTCTCGTAATCATTGATCAGACCACTCGGAGCATAAAGGCCCAGACCAATCGAAAAACGATCGTCAAGCGGCGTCGACATATAGGCGAAGGGCACGACCGCCAAAGGTACCGAGTCCCCCTTGTTCGTTCCTGCGGCACTGCTCTGAGCATCACTGATGTCGTCGCTCGGCGAGATGATCGCGGCTCCGCCGGAAATCTCACTACGCTTCAACTTGGTCAAGCCTGCGGGATTTCCAAAAATGGTACTGGCATCCAGCGCAGAAGACGACCTTCCCGCATAAGCAGTTCCCGCACTGCTTGCGCTTTGTTCGTTTAGAGCAATGCCATTGGCACCTGCAATAGAAGAGGCGCTGAGGAGTGCCATGGCACTGGTGAACTTAATCCAGACAGCACACTTTCGCTGAACAGAGAGACACGGGATTACACGGCCATTCAGTTTCATTTTCCACCTCTTGTTTATTGTTTTTGTTGATTGCACGCAGGCAAGGCTTCGCCGTCCTGTGCACTTCTCAGTGCCGGTTGGAGTTGATCGAAGTTGTGTAAAACGCCCTGGCTGAACAGCGCCAGGGCATGATTGCTGGACTTACAGATGCGAATCAGGGACTCAATTAAGCCACTCGATTTGAAAGCTATAGCGCCCCAAGAGCGGAGCCAGTATTTCTTGGTCAGTTCCGGCCTTGATGCAGGCGACATGCCCACGGCGATTGTCCTGCACGACCTCGACAGCAATATTTGAAAGCCCCAGGCGCTCCACTTCCTGCTGAACTACTTTGGTAATCTCCCGCTGTTGCAAAGCGGGCTTGAATATCTTGCCCACGGCAGTCAGTGGCAACGCTTCGAGGATTTCAATACGCTTGGGAACGGCTGCCCGTTCGCTGATATTGAGCTGAGCGAACGCCTCAAGTTCTTCGGCGTTGCAGGCTTGCCCGGGGCGCAGTTGAACGTAGGCGATCGGCACCTCGCCCGAGTAGGCATCGGGGCTGCCGATTGCAGCGGCCAAGGCGACGGCGGGATGCGCCTGCAGAGCCTCCTCGATTTGCTTGGGATCGATGTTGTGGCCGCCACGGATAATCAACTCCTTCTTGCGTCCGGTCAGCCAGAAGTAACCCTGCGCATCCTGGCGCCCCAAGTCGCCCGTATTCAACCAGCGCTGACCGTCGATATCGATCCAAAGGCCCTGGTTATGCCGTTCCTCCAGATAGCCATCGAAGAGGTTCGGACCACTGATCGTGATGAGGCCGATCTCATCCACGCTGGCGTCGCGCAGGTACTCGCCAGAATCATTGAGCACCACCGCGCGCATATTCTGGTAGGCGATCCGTACCCCAATGGAGCCGATATGGCGCTCGCCATGGGGCGGATTGATTGAGGAGACGCAGGCGCCCTCGGTGAGGCCGTAACCTTCAAGAATCTTTACCCCGGTACGGCGCTCGAATTCCCGGAAAAGCTCAGCCGGCATCGGTGCGGCGCCACAGATTGCATAGCGAAGACTGGACAGGTCGCGGCCCTGCCATTCATTTTGCAGAAGTGCAGCATAGACAGTGGGCACGCCGGAAAAGAGGTTGATACCGAAGTGCTCGACCATTTCCCAGAATCGCGGGATCACCCCCTCGCCACGATAGCCATGAGGCGTCCCGAGGATCACATGGTCGCCTTGAGTCCAAGGCATCAGTCCAGTCACCAGTTGTCCATTGACATGAAATAGCGGCAGGCCACAAAACATAACCTGGACATCACTGCGTGGCTGCATGTGAGCGGCGATGGCCCATGCATTGAAGACTTCCGAGCCATGGGTACGCGCGGCGATCTTGGGGAGTCCGGTGGTGCCGCCCGTACAGATGTAGGAGGAGCATTCATCCTGGCGGATTTGCCGACCGCTCTTGAGGTGTGTGTGCGGCTGAGCATTCATCAGCGATTGCCAATCGTGGATCGCGATACCGCTGTGTAAGTCTCGTTCCTTCAGTGCCGCAACTTTCAGAGCCTCACGCACAGGTTCGGCGACATAGGGCTCCATGCTGACCCAAACGACAGACCTGATCCCGGGTAATTGATCCAGCTGCGAAGCCAGTTTGGGCCACAGATCGCTGCCCACAGTCGGCGCGAGTGTCACCACCACGGATGCCTTCGCGGCGTTCAGCAAGCCAGCCATCTGCTTGGCCTCGAGCAGAGGATTGATCGCCATGACGATGCCCGCCGCCTCCCCGCCCCATATCGTGAAATGGGTTTCCGGCAGATTGGGCAAAATAAAAGCAATCACCTCGCCCGGTTTTATGCCCAGGTCATCGAAGGCATTCGCCGCGCGGGTGATATCCGCCAAGAGCTGGGAGTAGTTCCACTCGTAGGTGCGCTTGAAATCGGCGGCATCGGCGAAGAAGCTTAGTGCCGGCGCCTGGGGGGTGCGCTCGGCCGCCTGTCGCAGCGCTTCATAAGTGCTGCAAGCCAGGCCACGCGCCGACAAGGGGACTCGTTCGAGATTTTCGATGTCGCTCAGGGTCTGCACCACCATCAGGCTTCCCCCACGACTCGGTTGCGTTGCACGCCGAGGTCGATCACGCCATCGGCGCTGCGAATGCGCGCCTCGACCACGTCACCTGCCTTGAGATACTGCGTCCGGCCCTCTTGCGCCTTGAGGAAAAGCTTCCACTTGGTGGCTTCTGGCAAAAGGGCTGCAATGCGCATTTTGGCAGGCGAAGGGATCGTTAGAGCGCAGCCGGCAGGCGTACCGGTGGCGATCAGGTCTCCAACGGCGAGATCTTGCAAGGCGGAGAGCTCGGTCAGGGTTTCAGCGGGGCCGTAAACCAGGTTGGCCGTGCTGTCGTTCTGTCGTACCTGGTCGTTGACCGTCAGCTTCAACTGCAGTGCCTTGAGGTAATGCATGTCCTTGGCATCCAGAAGGCACAGATACGGGCCGACCGGGCCGAAAGTGCGGTAGCTCTTGCCCTTGTAGAACTGCATCTGGGGAATCTGAATGTCACGAGCCGAGTAGTCATTGACGATGACGACGCCTGCAATGAACTCATGCAGATTGGCGTCGGTGACAGCAACAGCGCCGGTGATGGAGCGCTTCATCACAAGGCCCAGTTCGATCTCGTAGTCAAGGAAGCGCACGTGGCGCGGCTTGATCAGGTCGCTGTCAGCCGCCACCAGGCAACTCGTCGCCTTGGTGAAGATCATGTTGAATTTCTTCGCATCCGGGTCCATGCCCGACTCGATCATGTGCTGACGATAGTTGGCGCCCTGGCAAACGAACTGCTGGTTACGGGTCACCGGTGACAGCAGTTTTACTTCGCCCTCCGCAAGCTCCGTACCTTTCAGTTGAGCGAGGTCCTCGATACTGTTCTGGCGAATGAAGTCACCGGTGGTTTCAAAAGTACCGGGGACAACTGTGATACGGCCCTGGCGAAGCACGCCCCAGTGGATACCGTTTTCAAATTCAAAGCGGACGACGTGTACAGCAGACATTGAAGGTACTCCTGGAGCGGCGTTTGTCCCGCGCTCGGTGGCGTGGGAACTGTGGTGTTGTTCTGAAGGGGGGCTGGCAACGGTATAGACCCACGCACTGCCAGCAATCAAAGCGCCGGCTTTAAGCACGTCCCGCCGGCCAAACCGGGTTGAGTTGTCCGACATGGCGGCAGCTCTACCCGAACATCCGCATGAGTGTTACCAACTTTCGAATGGTCAGGTCCGGGCAGCGTCGCAGGTTGCGGATCAGCAGACGCACATTGGTCAGGTTCATCTTGGGTTTTGTAAAACTCTTGGGCATGCGCTGACCCCACTGGGCCATTGCCTCGGGGCTTACCGGATGAATACCCGTCGGCCGAGTGGCCGTGAAAATATCCCCGTCGCAGTAATGCTCGTGCTTATCGCCCCATGGGTCTTGCCAGTAATCGAAGATCTGACTGCCCAGAATGTGTCGGCCGATTCCCCATGAGTGCTCCCAACCGCGCTCGCGCAGGACGCGCTGCCCCATTCCCACGGCGTCTGCATCGACGACTTCATAGGCGCTATGGCTGTAGGTCGCCATGAACCCTTGCGCAATCGCGAGCGTATGGTGAGCCGTGGGAATTTCACCGAGGTCCAGGCGCATGAAGGTGACGATAGGTGTGCCATCGGGGAGTACTTGCACATCGCTGGGAATAAACCCGAAATGCTGCGTATACCAGGCACAGGTCGCCTGGTAGTCGGCCACTTCGATCACGATATGGCCAAGCCTCAGTACTTCAGGGGGAGCAATCGGCGGGCGCTGCGTGGCGTTGATTCGCGGTTGCTCGTGCACCAGATTCCAGTGCAGAGGAGCTCTATGTTTCAGAGTCTTATCTGGAGTCTGGTCGCAAACGGCTTCCACAATGAAACCGGACGGATCAGTCAGTCTGACGTAATACCCTTTGCCAGGATGTTCGGACGTCTCTAGCGATGACGCACCTGGGATTCGAGTGAGTTTTTTCAGATCCTCTAGAGACTGCACTGCCAGTCCGAACCCGATAAAACGTGCCTGTTCGGCACGTTGGACACGGTAACAGTATGAAGTGGCTTCGGTGGCGCGTAGATAGAGCGTATCGGCGTCCTGCCGACTGACCGTCAGGCCGAAGTCGGTCAGGAAACGCGCCGCCTCATTCAAGTCCGGCCGTTGAAAGATCAGGTGAGTCAGAGCCTGGGCCTTCACCGTCGGCTGCGGATGCCGCGCGGGGTGTGGTGTCGCCAACCGGTGCAATTCGTTTTTGTTGTTCATTGTTCTTGTTTTCCGGGTTTTTAGGGCAAAGCTGTCCCGAACCCCTGAAAAACCAGGGGTGTTGTCTAGTTGAGTCAGTTAGGCGCTCAGTCGAGAGACGGAAGTGCCGGCAACTCTTGGGTCGCCAGCGCACGAGCCTCCTCTGGCGTCACACCCAATGCCCGCAGTACCAGCTCGGCGGTATCAGAGCCCGACTCGCGCCACGTTCTGTGACCTTCCAGTACCAGGAAAATCGAGCCCAGGACGCTGCTCGATATCAGTGTCAGTACTGAGAGCAATTGCTCCTGCGCAAACGTGTAGCGCCCATTGGAAAGCCCGCTCAGAAGATCCGTAGTCGCTTGACTGCTGAACATTTCGCGCAACGAAGAATTGCTCATGGCGAATTTATGGATGAATGCGCCCCACTGGGAGTCCTCGTGCGCTCGACGAATGAAGAATCGAATGCCATTGGCAAGGCGCTGAGCCGGATCGGAGAGGGAGTTGAAGCTCTTATTGACGCGCTCATGCATCTCCCTCGCGAGATGACTGGCGACCGCTTCGAACAGGTTTTCCATGCTGTCGATGTTGCTATAGACCGTTCCGCGCGCCACGCCTGCCTCTTGTGCGAGGTCGAGAATGTTCACTTGTGAGGTGCCTCTCTCAGCGAACAGGCGAAAGGCGGCTTGATGAATGCGGCGCTGTGTTGGATTTAGGGATTCCACGGTTCTCTCTCCAGGATTACCTTATGGACCGATTGAACACTCGTGTTCATTTTACGTCAACACTATTTTTTGGAATGTTGGATTTTCTGTCCGAAAACCGACCTGAAACCTAACAATCTGGACGGGCCAATAAAAGTCCTGCACATTGACATAACTGAACACGCGTGTTCAATTGTGTTGGCCGACTTTTTATTAGCTGAAGGACAGAACATGACCGGCTCAAAGCTCTTCAAACCGCTTCGATTGCCTAACGGCACGGTGATTCCAAACCGAATCGCCAAGGCTGCCATGGAGGAGAACCTTGCCAATGAGGATCACGCTCCAGGGGAAGCGCTAGTTCAGCTCTATCGGCGTTGGGCGCAGGGTGGTGCCGGCCTGATCATCACGGGCAACGTCATGGTTGACCGCCACGCCTTGACCGGCCCCGCTGGCGTAGTGTTTGAGGACGATCGGCACCTGGGCAAATTCAGGCTATGGGCCGATGCTTGCCGCAGTCACGGAGCCCAGGCCTGGATGCAAATCAACCATCCCGGACGGCAGCTGTTGGCTTCAATGGGGCAATCGGCACGGGGGCCCTCCGCGGTTGCTGTCGACATTCCCGGACTATCAAAGGCATTTGTGCCGCCCAGGGCCCTGAATGAGCATGAGATCGAAGAGCTGATTGAGCGCTATACCCATGCCGCAGTGCTAGCCGAGCGTGCCGGATTCACTGGAGTGGAGATTCATGCAGCGCATGGCTACCTGTTCAGCCAATTCCTTTCGCCCTTGACCAACCGGCGTAGCGACCGCTGGGGTGGCAGTCTGGAAAATCGTGCGCAAATTCTCCTGCAAACCATCGACGCAATACGTCAGCGAGTGGCACCGATCTTTTGCGTCGCGGTGAAGCTCAATTCCGCGGATTTTCAGCGCGGCGGTTTCGATGCCGAGGATGCGGCTCGTGTAGTGGAAATGCTCAACACCAAAGCGGTCGACTTGGTCGAGTTGTCTGGTGGTAGCTACGAAAGCCCGGCAATGCAGGGGCAGACCCGCGATGGCAGCCGCTTGGCTCGAGAAGCGTATTTTCTCGAGTTCGCGGAGAAAATAGGAGAAATAGCGCGCATGCCGCTGATGGTCACTGGCGGCGTGCGTAGAAAGGAGGTGGCGGAGCGAGTGGTGAGCGGCTCGGTGTCGATGGTGGGGCTTGCCACTGCGCTGGCGATCGAGCCGACCCTGCCAAGCCAGTGGATGGCAGGTCAGGACACCGCAGTGGAGCCCATTGTCGTCCGCTGGAAGAACAAGGCGCTGGCATCGCTTGCAGTGGCGTCGGTGATCAAGAAGCAGCTCGGCTTGCTGAGTCAAGGGAAACGGACCAAACCCGGGACGTCGCCCCTCATGGCATTGATCGGCAATCAGCTGAAATCTCGTCGCCAGGCGAAGAGCTATCGGCAATGGATTGATCAAGCCTGGCCGATCAAGAATGACATCAGATCAGGCGGGTAGCGGCTTGCCGGCGATTCTCCTGGCTCTGGCAGGTGTTACGCCCAGGGCCTGGAGAACCATTTCGGCGACCCGCAGATCGTGCTCCGCCACTGCACGTCCCTCGACAACTGAGCGCATTGCTCCGGTTGTGCATGATAAGACGATGTCCAGGGCGACCCCTTCGTCCACGTAAGCAAAAGTGCCCGCACGCAGCCCCTCACGCAGATCGCCAAGTACATGGGCCGCCAAACGCGAGCGCATTGCCTGGTCGAAATGGATGATGCGCAGCAGCGCATTCGCCCATTGGTGGTCGGCGGCGGCCCGACATACAAACATGCGAACGCCAATCGAAAGCCGCTGCGCACCGCACTGCACGTCCGAGTTCAAGACGGAAATGGCGTCAGAAAACTCGGCGGCCATGGCGATGCCCACCGCCTCTAGTACTTCGTCGCGAGTTCGAAAGTAATTGTAAATGGTGCCGTTGGAAACCGCCGCCTCCGCGGCGACCTCGAGCAGTGCGATCTCCCCCACCTCCTTACGTGCGACAAGACGCAATGCCGCGTCCACCAGACCGCGACGGGTGCGCTCACGCTTCTTGTGGCCTCTCGTGAGAGGTTGTGGCGCAATCGCTTCTAAAGGAAGAATGGGGGAATGCATTATCACGCTCGCAATCTAATGGGCTCGTTGATGGTAACGGAAACGCTATCAGGCGTGGCGTCTTCGCTAGTCAGCAGGCCCCGGCAGTCTTGAAGGAGACTGCCTGCCTCTGCGCCAGGGGCGTGGTGCATGATGATACGGTCGGGACGAACCGCGACGAGCGTTCCTTTAGCAGCCAGCGGCAGGATGTCATGGTTCATGTCTTCGATGAAGTCACAGCTGCCGCCGGAGCGTTGGCCACGTGTTCTGACCTCTAAGAAGTGGCCTCCCATTTTTTCCCAGGAAACGATCTGATCAGTGGTTAGCAGTGACAACGGGTCAACACCGAATCCAACCAGGGTCAGGTTATCTCCAAGAGCATCGTCGCTCAGTTTGATCTGCTTTTGCATGGTGCGAACCCAGGCTTGGGGAAACAGGCTGCCACGTACCAACTTGTCGCCCCGACGATGCTGCATGAACAGGCCGTGTTTGAAGGTGTTCTTCGGCTTGATGTCCAACTGTTCGAAGTACCTCCTGGTAGCGGGAGTCAACGCCAGCGTACGCATCAGGCCGTGGATAAAGAAAGCGGCGATCTTGTTCTTGGGCATCACCAGGCGGCCCATGAGTTTCGCTAGATTGATCATCGCCCGGGCATGGGGGCGACGCTCTACGTCATAGGTATCGAGTATTGAAGGCGCGGCATGGCCGCGAAGGACCCAGGCCAGTTTCCAGGCAAGGTTGGCGCCATCTCGAAGTCCCGCTACTAGGCCTTGCCCGACAAAAGGGGGGGTGATGTGCGCTGCGTCGCCGGCGAGGAAGACGCGCCCCTTGCTGAATCTGTCGCAGCAGCGCGCGTGGAATCGATACACCGCCTTGCGCTCGATTTCCAGCTCCTGCGGGTTGATCCATGGCGAGATCAGCCGGGCTATGCTTTCCGGGCTTTCCAGCTCTTCCCGGGACTCACCCGGTTGCAGCATGAACTCCCAACGCTCCCTGCCGCCGGGTGCAGGCATGTGCGGCGTTGGGCGCCGCGGATCACAGAGAAACTCAACGTGATCAATCGCTGACTTATGCCGGTTCTTGACATCGACAATCAGCCAATCCTCCGCATAGGTCTGCCCTTCGAACTCCTGGCCAATCAGTGCTCTGACCCTGGAGCTTGCGCCATCCGCACCGACCAGGTACTGGGCGCGAACGGAATGCGATTGCCCACTCTGATCCCGTACGGAGGCGACGACGCAATCCGACTCCTCGACCAGACTCTCAAGCTCGAAGCCACCAAGACAGGTCACTGACTTCAGCCGGGAGACCTGGCTACGCATCGCGTGTTCGAGGTCGGGTTGATAGAACGTCACAAGTTTCGGATGGCCGTCGATGCACCCCTCAGTATTGGCTCGACCAAATTGCCCGAGTACCGGGGAGTGCATTTTCACTTCAGGGATAACGATCTTCTCGAAAGCGTCTTCCGACAAACCGGCGAGTTGCAGGATGCGCAGCGCCTCGTTGTCCAGAGCAATGGCACGAGGCATCAGTACGACCTCATGGGTCTTGTCCAGTACCAGGGTCGTTACCCCATAGCGGCCGAGCAGCGCCGCGATTGTTGCACCTACCGGACCGTTACCGACGACCAGCACGTCGACGGCGGAGGGAGGCAATTCGGAAACTTTCTTGTTGTTGTTCATCTTGAGCCCTTATTGTGATTGAAGTCGTGAGGCACGCAGGTCTCATCGTCAGGCAGGGTCAAGGTATTCAATATTGAAACTAATTTCAATATTGATGTTCTTGTCATTATATTTTTGGGATCATTACCAAGCCACGACAAGAGGAAAACCGAGGTGTCAGGGGCTTGCAAATCAAGTCCGGGCCGAAGCGATGAATGCCTCAAGCTCGAGGCGTGAAGTCACGCGTGCGCCAGTTTCCGACCGATGAGGCTTGGCTTCAGAGCCGATCAGCGTTGTTATTGGAGAATGGTCCCAGCACGAAAGAGTGTGGCTGACCTCAAGGCCTCAAAGCGTTGGAGCCGAGGCTGGAGAACAGTCGGCTCAAGAAGCGGCTGGTCGACAGGACCAGAAAGCCAGGCAATACGGTTTTCAGTATCGGGCCAGGTGCCAAGCCTCACAGCGCACAACCATGTTTTAGTTTTAGGAATCAATCGTGGCGCGTCCGCAGCCCCAACCGAATCCAGTCCAGCTCCGCTTCGTCGAGTTCGAACTCGACGAAGCCAACGCCTGCTTGTTACGCAACGGAGAAGCCGTGGCGTTGGCGCCAACGCCCTTCACACTGCTGTGCGTACTTGCACGCCAGCCGGGATCGCTAGTGACCAAGGATGCCTTGCTTGATGCAGTGTGGGGGCACCGGTTCGTCAGCGATTCGGTGCTGAAGACGGCCATCAGCGATCTGCGCAAGGTGCTGGGCGACGACCCCAGGCAGCCGCGCTATATCGAGACTGTGTCGAGGCGCGGCTATCGCTTCATCGCCGCGCCCTCCCCTGCACCTTCGAAGCCAGCTGCATCCGCGACGGTGCCAGCGGCCGGCGCACCCCTGTCACCGCCATTCATCGGTCGCACCGACGAGGTCTCAAGACTGCAACGGGCGTGGGAGCGGGCGGAAGGCGGCCAGCGTGCCGTGGTCTGGCTCGCTGGAGAACCGGGGATTGGCAAGACCACGTTAATCGAACATTTCCTCGCCAGCCTTGGCGGCATCGCCTGCGCACGCGGCCATTGCGTAGAACACTACGGCGCCGGCGAGCCGTACCTGCCGGTGTTGGAGGCGTTAGCCGATCTGTGCCGCAGCGACCCGACCTTGCCGGCGCTGCTGCGCGCCGTGGCGCCGACCTGGCTACTGCAACTGCCGTGGCTGAGTACCGCACAAGAGCGAGACGCGTTGCGGAGCGAGCTTGCCGGCATCGGTCCGGACCGCATGCTCCGGGAAATGGGCGAATTGCTGGACCGCTACACGGAGCAGCGACCGCTGTTGCTGGTGACCGAAGACCTGCATTGGAGCGATCGGGCGACGGTCCAGCTCATCAACTATGTGGCGCGGCGACGTGGCCGCACGCGGCTGATGTGGCTGGCGAGCTTCCGCCTCGCCGAGGTCGTAGCGCTCGACCATCCGCTCAGCTCGTTGCGCCACGAACTGCGCCTGCAACGTCTGTGCGAGGAAGTGGTGCTCGATCCATTCTCTGAAACCGAGGTCGCAGACTATGTCGCGCTGAGTTCGGCCTCGCTGGCGCGCGATGAAGCCTTCGTGCGTGCCCTGCACGAGCGCACTGACGGTGTGCCGTTGTTCGTATCGTCTGTCATCAATGAAGTGATGGACCCAACGGACGACGACGCCACCATCGAGGCTCGGCTTGCGGGTGTGGCGGTTCCTGAAAACCTCGCAGCCATCATTGATCACTACATTGCCAAGCTTGGGCCGGAGCAGCGTGCGCTGCTCTCGGCCGCAGCGGTGTGCGGGGTCGAATTCCGAATCGAGACGGTTTCACTGGCCCTCGAGCGCGACCTCGCTTCGGTGGCCCACGCCTGTGAAGAGCTGATACGCGAACAGGTATGGCTCATACGGTCGCGGGCCTCAGAAGATGAAGAGACGGAAGAGCTACCCCACTCGTTCCGGCATGCTCTCTTCCGCCAGGTGCTGTACGACCGCACGCCGCGCTCATTGCGCACCCAACTCCATCGCCAGGTTGGCGCTGCCCTCGAACGCGAGCGCACGGCCGGCGTGCAGGTGGCTGCCTCGGAGCTGGCGATGCACTTCGACCGGGCCAGGCAGCCGATGATCGCGCTGCGCTACTACGCCGAGGCCGCAGAAGCCGCGTTGCTGCACTTCAGCCCGATCTTGTGCATCGGCCTCACTGAGCGCGCATTGGTCCTGCTGACGCAGGCACCAGAAGGGACGGAGCGCGATGCGCTCGAAATTACCTTGGCCACGCTGCAGGGGGTTTCAGCTTTCCACCTGTTCGGTGTCGGCAGCGAAGCCAAAAGCGCCTTCGAACGTGCATACAGGCTGCTAGCGGATGTACCCGAGCACCCAATGCGTGGTCGCCTGCTGCACGGATTCGGCTATCTACTCGGTCTGCGCGGTGAGTATGCGCTGGCGCTGGAGGTGGCGGAGCGTGCTGAATCCCTCTCCTGCGACGCAAATGATCAAGAACTCATGCTGGCGGCGTGCATCGTGCAGGGCGAGGTGCATCACCTCCAGGGGCGCACGCAAACGACCCGCCGTTGGTTAGAGCGCGCCCTCGCGATTGCCGAGCCGCTGGACATCGGGGCAAACACTATCTTCGCGGCTGATCCCCAGGTCATGCTGCACGGCATGCTGGCTATAGAACTCTTGCGTTCTGGTCTGGTTGAGCAAGCCCGAGTCCACATGCAACAGGCGCGGGTACGCGCGCAGGCGTTGCGCCAGCCCATGACCTGGCTGGTCGCTGCCTGGCAGGAGGTGTTGATCGAAGTGAGGATGGGGAACCACGTGCGTGTGGCTGCGTTGGCCGACGACATGCAGGCGCTGGTCGATGAGTACTCGCTTGCACTGGGGCGTACGGCTTGCCGCTGGTGGCACGGTTGGGCCGACGCGCGCAGCGGCTCCCCGAGCGACGGCTACCGTCGCATCCGCGAAGCCTACGAAGAACACACCGGGCTCGGCATGCGCTCCGGTGC
Organism: Pseudomonas sp. LB3P25; assembly: GCF_054897985.1. Classification (NCBI taxonomy): domain Bacteria; kingdom Pseudomonadati; phylum Pseudomonadota; class Gammaproteobacteria; order Pseudomonadales; family Pseudomonadaceae; genus Pseudomonas; species Pseudomonas sp. LB3P25. Next base: position 4,087,859 of record NZ_CM142711.1, read on the forward strand.
CAGCGAGGTACTTGGCTATGCCGCCGAGGCGCTGCTGCTGGCAGGCGATTGCAACGCAGCGCAAGTCGAGCTACAGGAAGCACTTCGGGTGGGCGAGGAACTGGGCGAGCGCGTATACCTGCCGCAGCTATTGCTACTGGAAGCAGCAATCGCGCGAGCGCAGGGTCAGCCCATCGCCAGTATCGCTGCGGTGCGGCGCGCGGTTGATGAGGCTCGCGCCCAGGAAGCACCGTGGCTGGAGCTGCTCGCGCTGGTCGAGCTGTGCGAGCACCACGACGCGCCGGCCGAGGATCACCAGGCATTGGCGACGCTGGTTGACCAATTGCCCGAAACTGACGGAACCGAGCTGGCGAAACGTGCGCGCTCGCTGATTCACGCTGCCAAGTCGGCTTGAAGCGACACGATTTCTGTGCAGTGCGGGGTGCTGTCCCGACCGAAGTCTGACCTTTCGCTTACGACTCGACCCAGGGGGCCGCTTACGCTGTCGTCGAACTTTCTTGCCCCCCTGGTCTGCGATGAGCCTGAACTCTGAATCCAAATACCCGAGCCGCCGTTCGTACGTCGTAAAGCTGCGTAGCGATGCCGCGCCGGGGGCCCTCGTCGGCCGTCTCGAAAACCTGGTCACCGGGCGTCAGCGCGAGTTTTCGTCCGCCGAAGAGCTGCTGGAGTCGATTGCCTCGGATCTGGCGTCAGCAGCCGGTAAGGCTGCGGTAGAAAACGGCGGCGAGTGAACCTTCCAGCATCAACATTAAGTGCACATGGCGACCGAACGGCGACGGTTCGCTGACTACTTCGCGCACATAGACCCCTACGCTGACACAACCTCGAATCTACACGAGTCCACTCTAATGCCGCGACTTTCCACCACCCATCCGCTGCCCTGTCATACCGGTCGGACAACTTTGCCGCGCACCGAGCGCGCGACCGGGTTCGCCATTGCGGCAGCCCTTGTCACTTCGATCGCCCTCGCTCTTTCCGGTTGCTCCACACCTGTCGTCAAGCCATCGGTTGAACTGCCGAGCAACTTCGCTGCTAGTACGGCCTCCGAGATGGAACCCGAGGCGGCGTGGTGGGAGGTATACCACGACCCGTTGCTGACGGATCTTGTACACCGAGCTGCGCGTGAGAATCGCGACGTCAAGATTGCCGCCGAGCGCTTGCGTGCCGCGCGTGCCGGAGAAACGGTCAGCCAGTCCTGGCTGCTCCCGAGCGTCGGAGCATCCGTCTCCGGCAGTGACCGCAGCACTGGCTACAACTCGGCCACGAAACAGGGTTATCCGGATACCAAGACAACCAGTGTGGGTCTAGACGTGTCGTGGGAGCTCGACCTGAGCGGCCGTCTGCGAGCCGGCGCAGCGGCGGCTGACGCCGATGCGCTAGCCGCTGAACACAGCATGCGTGGAGTGCGCCTGCTGGTGATGAGCGACGTCGTTAGCAACTACTTCACACTGGTCGGTGCGCAGCGCCAGGTCGCGACGCTTCGCGCAATCTCGGCGATGCAGGACGAGACGCTGCGCTTGGTCACCGCGCGTCAACAGGTGGGGCTGGCATCCGCCTTCGACGTCGAACGTGCGCAGACCGACGCATTGTCGGCGCGGGCGCAGATTCCGCCGCTGGAAACCCAAGTTGCGGTGTCACGTCACCGTATTGCGGTACTGATCGCAGACCAGTCTTTCAACACCAAGAACATCCAGCCTTCAACAGGTGATTTGACCGACGTGCCCGAGGCCAAGCCCGGCCAGCCCGCCGAGTTGCTGCAACGCCGTCCTGACGTACTGGCGCTGATGGCACAGCTCGACGCCGCCAATGCGCGACGCCAGCAAGCGGCAGCTGAGTGGTTCCCGCAACTATTCCTCGGCGCGTCCTTTGGTCGCCAGGGACTGAGCCTGAACGGTGCCGATCTCGGTGCCGCGCGCTTCACCAATGTCGCGGGCCTGCTGGCGATGCCGCTCTTCAACGCCGGGCGCACGCAGGCAATCAACGATGCGGCTGAAAGTGCTCAAAAAGAGGCACTGCTGCGCGCCGAAGACGGCATCGTACGGGCGCTTGAGGATGTGGAAAACGCCCTCGTCACGCTTGCGCAGGAACGCCGCCGCTCCGGGTCGCTTCAATTGGCCGCCGCTTCCGCAGAGACGGCACAAAGTCGCGCCCAGTCGCTCTATAACCGCGGGCAAATTGACCTGTTGCCTCTGCTGGATTCGCAGCGTGCGCGCCTGGCGGCACGCCTGAACGCCAACGAAAGCAACACCCGTCTGCTGCTCAATAGCGTACAGCTCTACAAGGCACTGGGCGGGGGCTGGCAGGTGTTCGAACAACCTTCCAACCCAACCGCATCCACCAAAGCCGACCGGCCACCACTTTCCTAAGAATCTGTCGTTTTCCAAAGAGGAACTGTCTTGAAGAATTCCCTTACTGCGGCCGGCGCCTTGGCCGTAGCGGTCATGCTGTCCGCGTGTAGCCCAGACCAGCCCACCGTGCAGGCACCACGACCGGTGCGCACCGTTGCAATCAGCTACGACAATGCCCGCGACATCAGTCGCTATGTGGGCACCGTACAGTCGCGACATGAAGTCGACCAGGCCTTCCGTGTGGGTGGCAAGGTAGCCCAGCGCAAGGTCGATGTAGGCCAGTTTGTGCGTGAAGGCGACATCCTGGCTGTGCTGGATGACAGCGACTACCGCCTCGCTGAAGAATCGTCGCGACAACAGTGGTCAGTTGCTGTCGAGCAGGCGCGCCAAGCCGACTCGGACCGCCAGCGCCTGACCGCGTTGAAGGCTGACGGCTCGGTCAGTGCGGCCGACGCCGAGCGCGCGCAGACCAATGCCCAAACCGCGCATGCGACCGCCGAGGCCGAGGCTAGAAAGCTCGAACTCGCGCGCAACCGCCTCAAGTACACCGTGCTGCGCGCCTCGCGTAGCGGTGTCGTCACGGCTGTGCGCTTTGAGGCCGGGCAGGTCGTGCCGGAGGGTCAACCGGTTGTCTCGGTCGCGAATCCGGATGAATCCGAGATCGTCATCGATGTGCCCGAGGATCAGCTGTCCGTCTTCAAGGAGGCGCATTTCAAGGCGTCGCTGGCCAGTGCGCCGAACGAAACCTTCGATGTCACGCTGCGCGAGCTGTCGCCGCAGGCCGCGGCGCAGACGCGCACCTATCGCGCGCGGCTTAAGCCGGTGCAGGCGCTGCCGCTGGGCGCCACTGCCACGGTAACGGCTGAGCGCGTGATGACCAGTGTCTCAGTGGCGGCGGTGCCGGCCACGGCACTGACGCAAAACGGCGGCCAGCCGGCGCTGTGGGTGGTCACGCCCGAGGGCAAGGATCCGTCAGGCGTCGTCGAACTGGAGCGTGTGGCAGTTTGGGGCTACCGCAACGACGAGGTGCTCGTCTCCGGGCCGCAGGCCGGCGTATTGGTCGTCACCGCCGGGGTGCAGAAGATGGCATCCGGACTGAAGGTCGCGCTTCCCGGCGCGGCGATTGTTGACGCGAACACCACGCAGCAGGCCACCCGATGAACAACTTCAACCTCACCGACTGGGCGCTGCGCCATCGCGCCATCGTCCTGTTCATGCTCCTCATCGTCGCGGCGGCCGGCGCCTTCAGCTTCACTCGACTCGGTCAGCTCGAAGATCCAAGTTTTTCCGTACCCTCCATGACTGCCATGGTCATCTGGCCGGGCGCCACTGCCCAGCAGTTGCAGGACCAGGTTCTTAACCGCATGGAGAAAAAATTCGAGCAGATCGACAACTTCGAGAAAGTGGTCACCTATGCGCGACAAGGCTACGCCGGCATGACACTTACCGTGCGCGGTGGCACCTCCAAGGCTGACCAGCGTGAGGCCTGGTACCAGGCGCGCAAGAAACTCAACGACCTGAGCCTCGAGCTGCCTGACGGTGTGATCGGCCCGATCCTGAACGACGAATACGGCGACGTGTATGGCCTGATGTACGCGGTCAAGGGCGACGGCGTCGGCCACGCCGACTTGTCGGACGCGGCCGAGGACATCAAGCGCCAAATGCTGAAGGTGCCGATGGTCAAGAAGATCGATGTCATCGGCAAACAGGCCGAGCGTGTCTACGTCGAATTCTCGCACGAGCGCCTGGCCGCGCTGGGCATCACACCGCTGGCCATTGCCGAAAGCCTCAAGAGCCAGAACGCCATGCTGCCCGCAGGCCAGATCGACACCCGCGGCGACCGCGTCATGGTGCGCGTGAGTGGCCAATTCGCCAACGAAGAGGCTATCCGCAACGTGCCCATCTCTGCGGGCGGCCGGCTGATCAAGCTCGGCGACATCGCGACCGTTGCACGTGGCTTCGAGGACCCGCCAACCTACACGGTCCGCCACAATGGACAGCCGGTGCTGATGCTTGGCATCACAATGACCAGCGACGGCAACATCGTGGACCTTGGCAAAGCGATGGACACGGCAGTCGCCAAGATCCAGTCGGAACTTCCGCACGGCGTGGAGCTGGAGCTGGTGGCCGACCAGCCGACCACGGTGAAGGATGCAATCCTGGACTTCGGGCGCGCGCTGGCCGAGGCGTTGATCATCGTGATCGCGGTGAGCCTGGCCAGCCTGGGCTGGCGCGCCGGCCTCGTGGTCGCGGCCACGGTGCCGCTGGTGCTGGGCGGCGTGGCGCTGGTGATGCTGGCGATGGGCTGGAACCTCGAGCGCATCTCGCTCGGCTCGTTGATTATCGCGTTGGGACTGCTGGTGGATGACGCCATCATCGCCATCGAGATGATGGTGGCGAAGATGGAAACCGGCATGGACCGCGTGAAGGCGGCCGCCTTTTCCTATCAGTCCACCGCCATGCCGCGCCTGACCGGCGCACTTATCACCGTCGTAGGCTTCCTGCCGATCGGCCTCTCGAAGTCCACCACCGGCGAGTACGCGGGTGGCATTTTCTGGATCGTTGGCGCCGCGGTGCTGTTCTCGTGGATCTGTTCCGGCATCTTCACACCGTACCTGGCGGTCAAGATGCTGCCCAACGACTTGGGCACGCACCAGCACGCTGATCCGCACGACACCAAGTTCTACCGCAGCCTGCGCCGCCTGATCGACGCCGCCATCGAGCGCCGCTGGATGGTCATCGGTGCGACGGTTGGCGCTCTGGTGCTCGCTCTGGCCTGTATCAAGCTGGTGCCGCAGCAATTCTTCCCCAACAGTTCGCGTCCTGAACTGGTCATTGACCTGCGTGTCAAGGAAGGCTCCTCGTTCGCCGCGACGACCGAGCAGGTCAAGCACCTGGAGGAGATCCTGGCGAAAGACGAGGACGTGCGTTTCTATACCGCCTACACCGGCGCTGGCGCACCGCGCTTCTATCTCTCGCTCAACCCCGAGCTGCCCAATCCGGGTTTTGCCCAGTTCGTTGTGATGACCAAAGATCTGGATGCACGCGAGCGAGTACGTGCGCGGCTGGTGGCCTCGGCTGACCAACAATTCCCACAGGCGTGGGTACGCGTGACCCGGCTCGAGTTGGGGCCACCTGTCGGCTACCCGGTGCAGTTCCGCGTCGTAGGCCCCGATACCCAGGTGGTGCGCAAGATCGCCCGCGACGTGGAGAAGGTGGTTGCGTCCAACCAAAAGGTGCGCGACCTCCAGCTCGACTGGAACGACCCGGTTCGCACGCTGAAGGTGGAGCTTGATCAGGACAAGGCGAGCGCGCTGGGCCTTACGCCAGCCGACGTGTCGCTGGCGACCCAGACGGTGATGAACGGCGCAACCCTGTCGCAGCTGCGTGAGCACGAGGACCTGATCGACATCGTGGCCCGTGCCGTGCCAGAGGAACGCTTGAACCTCGACACACTGAAAGACATCAACCTCTACACGCGCCAGGGCACGGTGGTGCCGCTGTCGCAAGTCGCACAGGTGCGCTCTGAACTGGAAGAACCGGTACTGTGGCGCCGCAATCGCGACATGGCGATCACGGTGCGTGCCGACGTGAATGATGGTGAGCAAGGTGTATCGGTGACGCAGGAAATCCAGCCGTTGCTTAAGGACATCGAAGCCAAGCTGCCGACGGGTTACCGAATCGATGTGGGCGGAGCGGTTGAGGAAAGTGACAAGGCGAACAAGGCGCTGCTCGCGGTGGCCCCGCTGATGCTGATCACCATCCTGCTGCTGCTCATGCTGCAACTGCAGAACTTTTCCCGCATGTGGATGGTGATGCTGACTGCACCGCTGGGCCTGATCGGCGTGGTGCCGGCGCTGCTGGTGTTCCAGTCGCCGCTGGGCTTCGTCGCGATCCTGGGCATCATCGCACTGGGTGGCATGATCATGCGGAACGCGGTGATCCTGATCGATCAAATACAAATCGAGATCGCCGAAGGGCGCGACCCGTGGAACGCTGTACTGGATGCCGCCATTCACCGAGCCCGTCCGGTGATGCTGACGGCGCTGGCCACCGTGCTCGCAATGGTCCCGCTCACGCGCAGTGTGTTCTGGGGACCGATGGCAATTGCGATCATGGGCGGCCTTACCGTGGCGACGCTGCTGACGATTTTCTTCGTCCCGGCGTTGTACGCCGCATGGTTCAAGGTGGGTCGCCAGACGGTCGCTGACACCCAACCGGTGAGGGGTGACGCCACGCTCGCTTCTGAGTGATGAGTGCCGTGGCGTTATGCCCCGGGACTAAAGCCCAATGATAGAATCTTGTTTTGAAAAAGGAGTTTCATCTGTGGAGGCTGGAAAAAAGAGTTGCCCCTATTGCGCGGAAGTCATCATGGCTGAAGCCGTTTTATGCAAACACTGCCAATCCGACCTCAGGCAGAAAAAACGGATTCCGCCTGGGGGTCCACTATCGTCAGAAAAGAGAATGGACCGTGTCAGCAAGGTCCTTGTCGGAATCGTTATTGCCATCGCCTTGTACTTGGCTTTCGGCTTTTATGTCAGTGACACGCCACAAGACAAGGAAAGAATGCAGGCCCGAGATACCGTCGAACTATGCCGCCAGGAAGTAAACAGCTACTCGGGCCCGGCGGTCGGGAAAAGCGTAATCGCAGACGCTTGTCGAAAGCTGGAGGACGAATTCCGCAAGAGTTTTGGCCACGCGCCATAGGAAAAGCCGATTACGAAGCCCGCCACTGAGCGGGCTTTTTTGCCTTTGGCATGACACAGGCAAGGTTGCGGGATCGCAAAACCGTGCCGTACCCCATCCCATCGCATAGAGAATTGGATTATTAAAGGGAAGCGACAGACTACTTTTCCTGCGAATTCCTCCACTTAAGCCCCTCGCGGATCGACAGCAGGCGCTCGAGCGCACGACGATGGCAACCCCGCCAAGGGCAAGGCCATCAGCCTCACGGCACACAAATGACGTCCAACGCCGGTCCTGCTAACATCAATCTAATGTTAGGCATTTGGGTGAAATACGGCGTGAACAAGCGGAACAGTCATATAGACATCAGGAGCGAGCGACCGGAGCTGGGGGCTGAACGCGGCGTTGCGCAATATCAACGGTTAGCTTCCGTGCTGAGGCACCGGATCGCGAAGGGCGAGTACCCGCTTGGCACACAACTGCCGCCGATCACGAAACTGGCGGACGACTTGGGCGTCGCCGTCGTGACTGTCCGGCAAGCGTACGAGCTGCTTTCCAAGGAAGGGTTGATCCGCAGCCAACGGGGTGTCGGCACCCACGTGGCTGCGCTGCCCGCCGCCACCGTCGACATCGAACTGGCAATCAACGATCCGTTCGCCGCGCCGCAGGCGCTTTCCTTCGAGATAATCGAAGTCCGGCACCATGCTCAGCTGCCCCAGGAACTGCTTAGCGCGGACGATCGGTCGGCGGACGACAATGTGTGCGTGCGCAAGCTGCACACCTATTCCGGAGAGCCGTTCTGCTACGCCGAGATTTACGTGTCGACGGCGGTTTTCGAATCGCTGCCCAAGGACATCGCCAGGAAAAGGAAGCTGCTCGCCGCGGTGCTGGACGAACTGGGCGCGCGCGGCAAACGCGTGAGGCAACGGATTACCGTGATGCCCGCGGATTTTCCTCTGTGCGACCTCCTGAAGATCCCGTTTGCCTCGCCCGTGGCGAAAATGTCACGGTGCCTGGTCGATGGCAAAGGCAACGTGCTGTACGCCGGTGTCACCTGGTATCGGGGCGACCGCTACATCGCCGAGATCGACTTCCCCGCGTCCACATTGAAGACCATGCCCGGGATGACCGAACCCAAACCGGGCGTGGTGAATGAGCGCAAGCGGGACTAAAAGCGCTCGTGCGGCCCCCAGCGCGAGTCAAATCCTGCACACAGGAGCCCCGTAACCCGGGCGACAGCAGAGCCCGCGCGCTCAAGATCGGATGCGGTTTATCTCGCGGTGCTCAGATCAATACGACTTCGGCAGGCCGAGCGCCTGCTCGGCGACGTAGCACAGCGCAAGCTCCTGGGTCACCGGCGCGAGCAGGGTCAGCACGCTTTCGCGCAGGCCGCGCTCGACATGGTACTCCGTGGCATAGCCGAATCCGCCATGGGTGCGCACCGCACGCAATGACGTCTCGAAACTGGCCTCGGCCGCCAGGTACTTCGCCGCCGTGGCCTCGACGCCACAGGGCTTGCCAGCGTCGTAGAGCGCCGCCGCCTTCCACATCATCAGCTCGGCCGCTTGCAGGCGCATCCAGCATTCGGCCAGCGGATGCTGGATCGCCTGGTTCTTGCCGATCGGCCGCCCGAATACGACGCGTTCCCTGGCATAGTCCGTCGCACTCGTCAGCGCCGTCTCCGCGGCACCCAGCGCAGCGGCCGCGACGAGGATGCGTTCCGGGTTCAGGCCGTGCAGCAGGTACCTGAACCCCTGCCCTTCCTCGCCGATGCGATCCTCGACCGGGATCTCCAGCCCGCCGATGAATAGTTCGTTCGAGTCCACGGCCTTGCGCGCCATCTTCTCGATTTCGCAGATGTGCACATGCGCGCGGTCGAGGTTCGTATAAAACAGCGTGACACCGTCCATTGGCCTCGCACATTCCTCGATCGGCGTCGTCCGGGCCAACAACAGGATCTTGTTGGCGTGCTGCGCGGTCGAGGTCCAGACCTTCTGGCCGTTGACGATGTAGCGGTCGCCCTCGCGGCGCGCGAAGGTTCTGATGCGTGTGGTATCAGAGCCAATGTTGGGCTCGGTCACGCCGAAGCAAGCGCGATCCGTGCCTTCGATCAATGGCGGCAGAAAGCGTCGCTTCTGCGCCTCGGTGCCGAATACGACCACGGGTTGTGGGCCGAACAGGTTCAGATGCACCGACGACACCGCCGCCGAGCCGAGCTTGCCGATGGTGCGCATCACCATCGCGGCCGCCGAGATGCCGAGGCCGGCGCCGCCATGCTCCTTGGGCATGGTCATGCCATACCAGCCGCCGCGGGCGACGGTGTCGCAGAATGCACTCGGCCAGCGCCCGTCACGCTCGCGCTCGAGCCAGTAATCGGCAGCGAAGTCAGCGCAGATCGCCTCAACGGCTTCACGAATCGCGAGTTGGTCGTCCGATAAATCGAAATTCATAAGGGCAGTTCCTGCAGCTGGCTTTCGGGCACCTCGAGCGGCATGTCGAGCAGCATCTGCGCCATGCCCTTGCCGAGCGGGTCGTTGCGCAGCGATGCCATGCCGCCGCCGCCCAGCGCGCGCTCGCATACGAGGTTGATGGCGTGAATGCCGGGCAACTCGTATCGATGCACCGGCCCCTGCACCAGGTGGCCGAGGTAATCCTTCACACGTTCGGGCGTCACCTGCTCGAGCAGCACCGGCAACAGCGCCGGATGGCGGGCGATCAGGCCGATATTGGACGTGTCGCCCTTGTCGCCGCTGCGCCCGAGCGCGATTCTCACGAGCGGCACAGTCTGGCGAGGACCGGCGGGCAGCGCACCCTCGATGGGCGCTAACCGCGCCGGCACTACCTCCGGTGATGGCGGCGGCAGCGTCACGGTGAACGTCGTCTCACCGAGCGTGACCGTCGGTGTCACCTGCTCCTTCGCAATGAGCCAGGCGAACTGCCGCAAGACCGGCGACACGGAGGGACGGCCACCTGAACCGGTCGTGCCCGGCGACCATGACGTGCCGGGTGCGGCGAACTCGCGGCTGTACATCTCCAGCGCGCGCCGATCGGCATGCGTTACAGTCAGGCGCAGTACGACTTCGCGCGTCGGCAACGGCCGGGCGAGCGGGCCGTAGGCTGACTCGGTGCCAATCAGCTCGATATGCGTCGCAAGGAAGTCCGCGAACCCGTGCTCGCGCAGCAACCGCCGGCCACGCTCGAGCAGCGCTTCGCCGGTGCGCCTGGCTTTTGCGGCGGCATCGATCCCGACGATGGTGAGCTGCCCGGACACCTTGAAGCCCGCCGGCGCAGTGGCGCTGACCTTATAGGTAGCGGTCGGCGGCAGGCCGCGCGCACCGGTCACCAGTACGCGATGCAGCCCGACTTGCACCAGGCGCACCTGGCGGAAGTCGCAGACCACATCCGGTAACAGATAGCGGGCCGGATCGCCGATCTCGTACAGGAGTTGCTCGCCGACCGTTCCAGGCGAGACGAGCCCGCCGGTGTCCGCGGGTTTGGTGACGACGAAGCTGCCGTCGTCGCGACACTCCACGATCGGATAACCGATGTTGGCCCAGTCGGGCACCGCGGCCCAATCGGTGTGCAAGCCGCCGGTGGCCTGGCAGCCGCATTCGATGATGTGGCCGGCAAGGCTGCCCGCGGCAAGTCGGTCGAAATCGTCAGGCGCCCAGCCGAATTCGTGCATCAGCACGCCGAGGGTGACCGCACTGTCGACGCAGCGGCCGGTGATGACGATGTCGGCACCTGCGTCGAGCGCCTGTGCGACCGGCAGCGCGCCAAGGTAGGCATTGGCCGTCACCAACCGTTCCGGCATCGGTTCGCCGTTGGACATTCCGACCGTGCCGGCTGCCCGCATGGCGGCCGCGAGTGGCAGCACGTCGTCGCCTTCGACGATTGCGATGCGCACCGCCACGCCGAGTTCGTCGGCCAGAGCCTGCACCGCCGCGGCGCAGCCTTTCGGGTTCACGCCGCCGGCGTTGCTGACGATGCGAATGCCCTTCTCGGCGGCCTGTTTCAGTACCGAGCGCAGTGCCACGGTGACGAAGTCGATGGCGTAGCCTTCCTCGGGACGCTTCATGCGTGCGCCGGCGAGGATCGACATCGTCAACTCGGCGAGATAGTCGAACACCAGGTAGTCGATGTCGCCCTGGCGCACCAGTTGCATCGGCCCGAGGCTGCTGTCGCCCCAGAAGCCCGAGGCGCCGCCGATGCGCACGCGCTTGTTCACGGCTTGCGAATTCAATTGTTGGTCCATTGCGGTTTCCTCTTGTCCTTGAATGCGGCGATGCCCTCGCGCGCATCTTGCGTCATGGCCAGTAGGCCAATCTGGCCTTCGCCGAACGCGATCGCCTCCTCGAACGACATCGAGCGCATTGCCTTCATCGCATACAGGCCGCGGCGTAGCGCGGTGGGCGAGTTGCCGAGCAGACGCGACAGCAGGCGCTCGAGCGCACCGTCGAGATCGTCGACCACCTCGTTGATCAGGCCGATCTCGCGCGCTCTCGCGGCATCGATCGGGTCACCCGTCAGGCAAAGTTGCACCAGGCAGCGCTGCGGCACCTGGGCCTGCAGCACGGCGAGCACCTGCATCGGGAACACGCCGACCTTCGCCTCTGGCAGGCCGAAGATCGCGTGCGGGGCAGCGATGGCGAGGTCACACATCGCGAGCAGGCCCATGCCGCCGGCCATGCAGGCGCCGTTGACCCGCGCGATGAGCGGCACGTCGAGCGTGCGGGCGGTGCGCAGCAGGTCGGCATAGGCGATGGTCGGCGTGGCGTAGTCGAACGCGAAGGCATCCGCGCCCAGGTCGGCACCGGCGCAGAACGCCTCGTCGCCCGCGCCGGTGAGCACTACAGCGCGGATCGAGTCGTCCGCCCGGGCGCGCTGCAGGGCTTGCTGCAGCACCGCGATGACATCCGCGTTGAGCGCATTGCGGCGCTCCGGGCGGTCGATGGTGAGAATCAGCCGACCATCCTGCCGGCTTTCCTGAAGGACCGTCGTCATGCCCTAATCTCCGTTTCCTTGGGTACCGTCGTCACCTGGGTCACGCTGACCAGTACCATCTCGCGGATCTGCTCGTGCGAGTAGCCAGCCTCCGCGAGCACTTCCTCGCTGTGCTCGCCCAACAGCGGCGGCGGGCGAAACGCCGGCAGCGGCGATTGCGGCCATTCGCTCGGCACCGCCATGGTCCGCAGCACGCCTTCGGTGGGGTGGTCGATTTGTTGGAAGAAGCCAATGTCCTGCAGGTGCGGATCCTCCAGCAGGGTCTCGAAGGTATGCGCTGGGAGTACCGGGATGCCGAGCGGCTCCAGCAGCTCGCGCCATTCTTTCGTGGTCTTCGATTTCAAGTTGTCGGCGAGGATTTCGTACAGCGCCTCGACATGCTGCGTGCGTGATTCGCCGTCGGCAAACCGCGGGTCGCTCTCGAACCGCTCGGCCTCGCCGACCACGCGCATGAAGGCCTTCCACTGCTCGTCGGTGTAGACGACCAGGCATACAAGACCGTCCTGCGTGGCGTATGGTCGCCGCTGCGGGTTGAGCAGCCGCGGATAGCCGAAGCCGCCGCGCGCCGGGATGAATGTGTGGCCGTAGAGGTGATCGCCCAGCATCATCTGCGCAGTCGTCTCGAACATCGGCACATCGACCGACTGGCCGCGTCCCGTGCGTTCGCGCGACAGCAGCGCCGCGCAGATCACGCCGAACGCGTACAGGCCCGTCGCCCGGTCCGAGAGGTTGAGCGGTGCATAGCGCGGTACCTCGGACCCCGCCCGCATGCTGGCCTCGGGGATGGCCACGGCGGCCTGGATCAGGTCGTCGAAGGCGCGCGAGGACGCATAGCGGCCGCGCTGACTGAAACCGAAGGTGCCGACATAGATAATGCGCGGGTTCACCTGCCGTACCGCTTCGTAATCCAGCCCGAGCCGCTGCATGGCCTGCGGCCGCACGTTGTAGATCAGCGCGTCGGCCGTCTGCGCCAGCTTCAGCAGCGCCTCCTTGCCGACAGGATTCTTCAGGTCCAGCACGATGCTGCGCTTGTTGCGGTTGAGGTTGAGGAACAGCGGACCGGCTCCCGCGCGGCCGCCGGGCCCGGTGGCGCGTAGCATGTCGCCACCGGGCGGCTCCACCTTGATCACGTCGGCGCCAAGGTCAGCCAGCATCTGCGTGGCCGACGGTCCCATGACGACTTCGGTGATGTCGATAATGCGTAAGCCGGCGAGCGGCCCGCCCTGGCTTGAATTGTTATTCATTGGTCCGTGCTCCTCATTTCGGTCAGGAACCGGCTATGTCGGCGCTGTTGCCGCGGATGTAGGGCACCGGCCCGAGGCCGCGCGCCGCTGCGAGGGTCTCGATCGCGTATTGGACCGAAAGCGCGTCATTCATTGAGTGGAAGGTGCCGTCCTCGTTGAAGCTGACCTGCGCGCCTTCGATCCAGGCGATGGTGATGGTGTCCTCGGTGTTTTCCTTGGGGGTGTAGAAGGTGTGCACCGAGCCACCGGGCTCGAACAGGTAGGAACCCGCTGTCTGAGGTTGGTCGGGGTACTCGAGATACTTCCAGCAGCCCTGGATCGTCCACACCTGTGCAGTACCGGTGTGGTAGTGAATCGGCAGGGAGCAACCAGGTTCCACGATGGCCATGATGACCCACTCGCCGCGCTCCGGGTCCATGCGTAGCGGCCGGAGGTGGATACCCGGGAATACATCCTTGATCAGCGGGATCTGCTCGAGGTTGACGGTCAGCAGAGTGTCCTGCGGGAGGCCGACCAACGGCAGCAACGCGCCGCTGGAAGTGGTTTGCTGCGTGGGAAATTTAGCGTTCATGCGTTGTTTCCTTTTGTTGTTGTGAGTAAAGCGGTTAACGGAAGCTGTCCTTTACGGAAGTCGTCCTTTGATGAGAAAACCGGATGCGGACTGCTCCGGCGGGCAGCGCAGGGCTGAGGCAACTCCGCATGGAAGGAAAAGGAAGTCGCCCGCCGCGAGCTGGAAGTCCTGCCCGTCGACGTGCGCCTCGATCCGTCCGTCTTCGATGTAGAGAACCTGCTCGGCCTCAGGCTCGGTTGTGCAGGCCAATGCGCTGCCGGCACGCATCCGCAGCGCCGAGATGTCGACCCATTGCGCGCCGACGGTGTCGCGATCGATGAGCGGGATGATCGGGAGGGCAGCCTCGGCGGCGGCAAGCACGCGAACTTCGCCGCGTTCAGCAACCGCAGGGTCGGGCTCCGTGATCGTGTGCGCCGGGCTCTCGCCATAAGGCGGCGCATAGACGACCAGCAGCCGACCGGGCTGGTCGCTGGTCACGCGAAACGAATGGAACACGCCCGCCGGCGCGTAGGTCCAGGTTCCGGGGGCCATCACGTCGATGCGACCCTGCGCTTGCGACTCGCCAATGCCTTCAATCATGTAGGCGCATTGCTCCAGATACGGATGCGCGTGCGGCTTCGCGCCATGGGATTTCACGATCGTGCCGACCAGCACTTCGAGCGCCGTCGCGCCCACGGTCTCGGGGCCAATCACGCGCACGTTGGAAGTGCCGGTGTGGTTCGCCGGCGAGTAGGCGGCAAGGTCCGCCGCTCTGATCACAGTGGGGATCGCTTTCATTGCGGCTGAATCCTGAGCGTTTCGCGTGAGCATTGAACCTCCGATTTGATATCAGTCTAAAGACCTAATGTTAGGAGTTTTGTCATGAAAAAAGACCTTCGTCAAGCACCTCAAGAGGGTGACCGCAGAGATTCTGGCCTAACGGTATGAGATCTCGCGAACCCGGCAGGACGAGTTCGCGGCGGGTGGACTCAACCGGTCGATGCAACAGATTGACTAAATCGTTCAGCGGGCGATCGGCCTTTACCCCATACGGTTGTTGATGTGTTTACCGAACCGGAAAAAAACTGTTTAAGACGTGAGTAGCGTTTGCAAATCCGATGTCACGCAGCAACTTTTAAACCGTCGCTATTTATCCGTGAATGAAACACCCCATCGGTTGCATCCAGCCTTTGGGGTGCAATTCATCAAGCCATCAAGAGCGCCCTACGGAACCTGTGACCGGTAGATTTCCAAGCAGTTTGAGTCCGGTACTCTTCACGAAAGCGTCATAGTCCATCGGTCTCTCGATACGAGTTTCAGCGTTGGGCAGTACGTAGGCCCAGGCACGCTTGGACGATGCGTCGTAAACCAGCTTGAACAGACGGGTCGGCACCCAGACCTTGTTGTCGCCAATAGTGGTGTGGCCTGAGTCAAAGAGCGGGCCGGTAAAGACAAAAACATTACCATCGGCTCGCTTGGCAAACTTTCTGACATCGGACTCGACCTTACTCCAGATCTTCCGGTTGTTGGTTGGGTCTTGCGGCACCATGTTCGACAGCGCAAAGGATTGGGCCATTGCATTGGGGTTCGGTGCATCGGCTGCCGGGGATTGATGACCACGGTCCACGGCCGGATGTTGGCTACGGTAGTCGCTCAACTCTGCCCGCCCACTCTTGGGGATGCGTGGGTCCGGGTAGAACTGGTTGGTGCGCTCCTCCCCTTTGGCATCCTGCAACTGGGCGGCATTAAGGCGTTCGACCACTACCAACGGCGTCTTACTGGTTTGCGAGTACAGCACCGCAAAGTTGTCAGAACACAGGGCCAGGGGTTTCATGGTTGCAGGCACAGTGGCCATGTTGATCGGTTTCGCTGCCGGAAACAGCTCTGCGCAGCCGTCAAACGATGCCTGTTTCTGTTTGTTTGAATAGAGTTCCAGCGCCGCGTTCTGGCTGATCGAGCCCGAGTGGGACGCTTGTTCATATTGGGTGGGGGGCTTGATGAAATCCAGCAGACTGCGGGCTTCTGCCCCGGTCGAGAGCAAAACAAGGGCCGACAGCCCAACTGCAATTTTGCGTAGGTGCATGCTTTTAATCTTCGAATTGGATTGAGGGGTAAACGTACGGCGAGTCCCGATTCACGGAACCAGGTGGAGGCGGTTGCTGATTATATTGCGGCGAGCATGCTTTCACTGTCCTTGATCAAAATGCCGATGCGGATCCGGTCGGCTCCGAGCAGTACGACCGCTGGCGGTCGTGCGGGATTTATTGACCATGACAAGTCACATAAGTGCTGAGCAGCGTTTACATTCTGCTTGCCAATGCCTAAGCGGGCTCGTTAACTGGCGCGAAACGTTGTGCGTACTCCTTTGGACTCACCCCCATGCGTCGCACGAAGGCTTTTCTGAGCACGTCGACACTGTGGTAGCCGCATCGGCGCGCAACCTCCTCCATCGACCGCCTTCCCAGCTCTATTTGCCGACAGGCCGCTTCGACCCGGACGTCCTCGACGTACTTCGCAGGCGTTGTCTTGAACTCCCGCTGAAACATGCGAATCAAGGTCCTCACACTGGTGGCGAGCTTGTCTGCAAGTATCTCGACCGTAAGTTCCGAATGTAGATGTTCACTGATCCATACGCATAACTCATCCAGGTTCGAACCTGTCGCATGCTGCGACTGGAGTGCGACGCTGAACTGTGCTTGACCGCCTGGACGTCGCAGAAACAGAACCAGATTTTTCGCGATCTCCAAAGCGATGTCGTCTCCCAGGTCTTCGCTGACCAATGCGAGCGCCAGATCGATTCCCGCCGATATGCCTGCCGAGGTGTACAGGTTGCCGTCTTTGACCCAAATCGGGTTGGGATCCACCTGCACGTTGGGATAGCGATCGGCCAGGCTGCGTGCCATCCGCCAGTGGGTCGTTGCCTTTCGACCATCCAGAAGCCCTGTTTCGGCCAAGGCGAAGGCCCCGACACAGATCGAACACACACGCCTGACGTTTTTGGCTCGCGTGCGGATCCACTCGATGGCCGTCTGATCCAGCTGATCCATGGCTTTCCAGCCCGACGTCACGATCAACGTGTCGATCGCCTTGTTTTCAAGACGCTCCTGTTCAAGCGTCTTGTGCGCCATAAGTGCGATGCCGGTGCTGCTCTCCAGGTGTTCATTGGCGCCCGCGCAAACGAGCTCAAGTACGTAGGGAGCAGAGTCGCCGCGGTGCAGGTTGTTTGCATAGGCAAACACCTCTGCCGGGCCGATCACATCAAGCGAGTCCACGGGTGGCAAACCCAAGATCACCACTCGTTTTTGCGCCACGCCGACAAAGGAATGTTTTGATTTCGTCGTTGTTCTCACAGCGATCTCCCGTTTTGACCTGGCACGGATATTGGCACAAATCATCTGAATATAGTCAATTTTGCCAATTGCAACTATTTAGAATGAACTGCAAGCCAACTTCATCCCCCGGGAGCAAACATGAGTACACCTGTCATCATCGGCGGCTTCAGCGCTCCAGACTCTGAACTCGCTCGCAAGGCCTCCTTCCTCGTCGAACGCGTTCACTCGACAGTGCTCCTGCACCATGTGCATCGCACGTGGTGGTTTGCCGAATTCCTCGGCCAGCAGCGAGGCCTGAAATACGACCGCGAGGCTGTCTATCTCGCCGCACTGCTGCATGACCTGGGTCTGACGTACGAATTTGCTGCCGACCAACGTTTTGAGGTCGACGGCGCCGACGCTGCCAGCCGTTTCCTGTTGGAAAACGGTTACCCGGAATCGAAAGCCGAGTTGGTCTGGGATGCGATCGCACTTCACTCTAGCGCCGGCATCGCCGACCGCAAACAGCCAGAGATCGCCCTGATCTACATGGGCGCCCATGTCGACGTGATGGGATTACGGCTGGAGGAAATCACGCCATCGCTGGTCGAGGATACGCTGGCCCTCTACCCCCGCATTGGAATGAAAGCCGCGTTTACCCAAGCAGTCGCTGAAGTGGCCAGGAAGAAACCTCACACCGCGATTGGCACCGGGCTCGCTGATGTCGGACGTCGTCACGTGCACGGGTTCGATTGCCCGAATGTGTGCGACCTGATTGATCACGCTCCTTTCGACAGCTGAATGCGATGGCGCCAAACGGCACTGTTGCGCAACATTCGTGAATCGGTAACGCCTGATACGTGATATCGGCGCAAGCAATGTGTGTTCCTTTACTTTGGAGTATTCACCATGCAGCAACGTAAATACCTCGTCATCGGCGCTACGGGAAAAACTGGCGTCTACACCATTCGCCACCTTCTCAACGGAGGCCATACGGTTCGGGCTTTTGTGCACCAGGAGGACGAGCGCAGCGCAGCGCTCCAAAGCGAGGGCGCCGAAATATTTGTGGGCGACCTCCTTGAACATGACGACATCATTCGTGCGATGGAGGGGGTCACAGGCGCCTACCTGTGCTATCCCGTGCGTCCTGGTTACATTCAGGCGACTGCCTATTTTGCCGATGCCGCCCGGCGAGCCGGCGTCGAGGTCGTAGTGGAAATGTCGCAGATTTCTGCCCGGGAAGACTCTTTGAGTCACGCCGCGCGCGACCACTGGATTGCAGAACGTGTGCTCGACTGGTCGGGCGTACCCACCGTGCACATCCGCCCGACGTTCTTTTCCGAGTGGCTGATCTTTCCGTGGGTGCTTGATCAGATCGTGAAGGAGAACAAGATCTCGCTGCCATACGGCACCGGCCGACATGCACCCATCGCCGCTGAAGACCAGGCGCGGCTAATCGCCGCCGTTCTCACGCAACCGTCTGGCCATATCGGGAAAACCTATCCGCTGTACGGTCCTGTCGAGCTGAGCCATCAACAGATTGCCGACGAAATCAGCGGCATCGTAGGCCGCACCATCACCTACAACCCTTCGACCCTGGAAGAGTATCGTCAGCATCTGGAAACCTACGATCTGCCGGAATTTGTGATCCAGCACTTCCTTGCAGTCGCGATCGATTACCAGAACGGTATCTTTAGCGGTGAGGACGGGGTTATCGGCCAAATCACCGGACAAGCGCCGCAAACGGTGGGTGACTTCGTACGCGCAAACCGGCAAGCGTTCGAGGTGTGATCACTATGGGCGTATGCGCTTGGTCTTGAAGACATACGCATACGCCGCTTTTCACTTAGCATCCAATGATTGTCCATTCATTTCCAATGGAGTGCCTGATGAACCCTAAAATAGAGCTGTATGGCGCTCATACCGGCAACAGTCTGAGGGCTGCGATAGCCTTGGAAGAAGCAGGTAGGCACGGAGACTGAATCTGCAAGCGAATGAGCAGCGCGACTTGGCGTACCTGGCGCTTAATCCGGCAGGAAAAGTCCCAACCCTGGTCGACCATACGTCGACACCGGCACTGGTCATCAACCAATCAAACGCAATCATTCAGTTCGCTGATGCCAAAGCTCCCGGTCGACTCGCACCAGCGCATCCTGGACCAGCGCGCGACAGGGTGTTTGATCGTTACTTCTTTTTCGTAACGGACGTAATCGGGCCCAGCCATGCGGCATTCTTCCTGCGTCAAGCGGGATTAAATGATGCGGCCACGGTCATTGATCTGCGCGTCATTGAACAACTCGTCTATGCAGAACGGTTTCTTACCGACGACTTTATGGCCGGAGATCAGTTTTCCATGGCGGACATCTCTGCGTTCACCATTGCGGCATCAATTCGTGACCGGCTGGATTGGGCAGTGCTTTCACGCTTATCACGCTGGTTCGACGCGATCGAAGCCAGGCCTGCAGTACAGCGAGGATTGAAAGCGTTCCAAAATCACTAAGCGCTGCCCCGCAGACCTTATTGTGTGCGCTAAAGAGCTCGACGACTCCTGCACGGACATTGAAAACCATTCTGGTTTGATCAGGAACACCTCCGCCTTGCTGTGTAGAAACTGGGCTGGCCAATACAATCCAGCTCATTCGCCGTGGCGGGAGCTTCGGTTCCCCGCGAATAGGATAATCCGAAGCGGACGTTCACCCAGGTTCGTTGCTCAGCAAGACGACTGGGAGGTCATTTGTGACCATCCTCAGCGCCCGATCGGCAGCAATCCACAATCGATTGCGGCCTTTCGCGACAGGCAGAAATCGGCCATGAGCAGTCACTCAAAATCGAATACCCACCTCTGAGGATCCGCCTGCTTCGTACTTATCGCCGACAACTCGCCCACCGGCATAAAGGGGGGATGAAACAGTCATCAAGCTAGCGCGAGCCGATAACGCATACGTCCTCAGCAATGACAGATTCGTAGAGTTCGAGAGTTCGCCGGCTATGAAAGGGCGCAGGTTCATCAAGTACGAGATCGTCACCAACACCGCTCTCGTACATTCGGACCGGCCGGTGAACCCCATCGAGGAAGGCTACGAGGCTATCGTGCGAATCGGGCCGTTCGATCAAAACCTGGCGATGGTGGCACGTCCGCTACTGCGATACCGGTTGGTCGCCTGCGCTTCGCCGGCCTATCTGAACGAGCATGGAACACCGCTGGAACCGGCGGATCTGGCCGACCATGAATGCGTGGGGTGCCGCCGCAGCGGCGAATGACCCCGCTTGTCGGCTGCACCAACACTAGTCAATTAGCATGGCTCATCCTGCTGAGCATCAGTCTTGGGCGGATAGCACAACATCCAAAGGAGCAGAAGATATGTCGATATACATTGTCCGGATGGAACATCCAGCCGGCGATCTCTGGAACAAACATGTTCTTGAGCATGTCGCGTATCTCAAGGAATTGATCGCGCAGGGCCGACTGCTGGTTTCCGGTCCTCTCAAGGGAACGCCATTGCGTGCAGGGTTCCTGATCATACGGGCGGAGAATCGCCAGGAAGTCGAAGCGATGGTCAAGGGCGATCCTTTCTCCCGGGAAGACCTGATCTGCGGGCTGACGATCGAAGAGTGGGATCCTCTCTTCGGCATGCTGGTTGATCAATCCAGCGGGCAGCCGCCGGCGGTGTAGGCGTCGCTGTTCTGACTCGCTGGGCTTTGCGCGAAGTGTGTATCTGTTTCCTACCACTTCCGCGCGAGTCTCAAAACACCAAAGCACCTCCTAGGCAGCGCTCGCCATGACTATGACTCCCCTCCTTAAATGTCCGGGTGAAGGTCGCGAACCGGACTGACCGTTTCCAGAAACGACGCGAGGTGCAGTATCGTGGATTCGGCCAACCATTTAGACACCAACTGGACTCCAATTGGCAGTCCATCCCGACTGGTGCCGAATCTGATCGACAGAGCCGGAAGGCCCGTCACGTTGAACGGCACGGTAGCGCCCTGGATCTGCACCGCAGACACTGACTTGCCGTTGATGACGATCTCCGACAGCCCATGCGCGTGTGCGGGGATAGGCAGTACGGGGCAGAGCAAAGCGTCGTAGCTCTGGAAATACTCCGCGAAGCCATCTCGCAGTCGATCCGTTGCTTGCTCCGCCTGGATAAAGTCGGCCATGGACGTATCTGGCGTCGCAAGCATGCCCTTGGATATCTTGAACATCTCGTTTTCGTGGCCGGCAGTCGCCTCCTTAAATGCGGGTTTCATTTCCATCACGTGCAGGGCATTGAACACCTCGAGGGCATTGTCCCGCTCGAGTGCCGGAATTCGTACAGGTTCCACAATGACGCCAGCACCGTGAAGCGCTTCGGCCGCCGCCTGCACGGTCGCCGCAACCTCGGCATCGATAGGCCCAAAGCCAGGTTCGACCAGCCAGCCAACACGAAGCGGCCGATCGGGATTGGCTCCCACCCCAGCATCGAACCCGAGTGGGCTCGTGGAAAAGCTGTCCAAACCATCCGGACCAACGAGCAGCGAATAGGCCAACGCGATATCGCGAACGCTGCGCGCCATCGGACCGACATGCCAAAAGCGACGTGGCGCCCGCGACCATACGCCTGTCATCGGTATGCGTCCGTGTGTGGCCTTCAAGCCGATGATGCCCGTCTGCGCTGCCGGGCCGCGTATGGAGATGGCGAGATCGCTGCCCAGGCCAAACGGCGACAATCCTGCCGCAATGGTCGCCGACTCCCCACCGCTCGACCCACCGGGGGTGCGATCGAGATTCCACGGGTTGTTTGACCTTCCGGTCAGCAGGTTGTCGGTTTCGGTCGAGTAGGAGAATTCCGGAAGATTGGTTTTCGCTAGCAGGATTGCACCGGCGTTCTTCAAGCGCGCGATGCTTGTTGCGTCAGTATTAGGGATGCGGCCCCTGAAGATCGGCGAGCCGCGTTGAGTTAGCACCCCTGCGCTATCGATCGAATCCTTCGCCGTGAAGGGCACCCCATGCAGAGGGCCGAGCTGACCACCCGCCAAGATCGTTGCTTCTATAGCCAGCAAATCAGCTGGCCCTGGTACACGAGCGAATATCGACGAGTTCACAGAGACCACGTCAAAAGCAATCGAAGTGATCGGAGGTGCAGCCAAGGGCAGGGCGATTATCGTCATGAACCCGGCTGAGCCGCCGCTGCTGATGCGCGATACGGTGTTCGTGCTCTCAGAGGCGACCGACGAAGCAAAGGTAGCCGCCTCCATTGAGGAAATGGTGGCTGCCGTGCAGGCCTACGTACCTGGTTATCGTCTCAAACAAAAATTGCAATTCGACGTGATTCCCGAGGATGCGCCGCTGAACATCCCCGGTCATGGCTGTTTCTCCGGGCTTAAGACTACGGTTTTCATGTTCGCCTTCAACAGCTGCGCGGTGTCGGCCCAATGATCGCCACAGCGCTCGTCGTCGCTCTCGGTGATGCCCGTCAGTTTGCCAATGGCCGACAGTTTGCCGCCTCGCTGGGACTGACACCGAGGCAACACAGTTCTGGTGGTAAGGATCGACTGCTCGGTATCAGCAAGCGCGGTGATGCGTATCTGCGAACATTGATGGTGCATGGCGCACGCTCGGCGCTACGCACAGCCAAATCCAAAGAGGATCGGCTCAGCCAGTGGGCCGTTCGTTTAGCCGAGCGATCGCATCCCAATGTGGCCGCTATTGCGCTGGCCAACAAAACTGCACGCATGGCTTGGGTGATGCTGCGTCACGGCACTGATTACCAACCGGATCAGGCAGCGGCCTGATCTATTTACCCGACGTGCTCTACGAGAGAAACAACTCTTAACCACGATTGCGAAGCAACCTGGACGATGGCAAACCGGTCGAACCGGCGTCGGCAAAACCCTCAAATGTCCAGGTGCGTAAAGCACGTAGAAGCGATGGGGAGCCGACGCGCGAATAGCCCATCATGGCCCTGCATCGAATCGATGCCGAAGTCAGAGGCCGAATATACGTGTGCAGTCGGCACGGGCGCCAAAGCAAAGGGGGCTTGCAATGAGGAGGAGTCCATATACAGACATTCGCCTGCCAATTTCATGTCCTGCTTTAGATTTTACTGGATTTCCGTATATGGAATATCATTTAGTTAGTTCGCTTTGCTAATCGAGGTCGATTACAGTAGTGGTCCAAACTTAATCTTCATATTTATGAAGTCATATGCAAGCCGGAGACGTAGTTGCCACAATAGGAAATCGCTTCATTCAAGTATCCATGATATCGATGTAGTTTAATGACCATATAAAAAAACAACACAAAGCATTACACATTGATAGCAACCTAATTAAAAGCTGATTAACTATTTTCTTTCCAACTCACCGCTCGTCGCCATGCAGAAAATAAATTCAACTTTTTCTAAAGCGGGTGACTCCCACCAATACAGCCATCAAGACGGTGTGTACATTTTCTGATTGATTGGCGATTACTGATAGGAGATAGCAATGAACTACGAAGATCGCGATACCTATGGCATGTACAAAACCAACCTCCTACGAGATGCCGGCTCCGAGGAACAGGGGCCTGGCCCCGACCTGATGGGGGCAGACACACTCATTGGAAATGATGTTTATAACCATAACGAAGAAGACTTGGGGGATATTAAGGAAATCATGCTAGATGTTCGCAGCGGTAGAGTGAGTTATGCCGTTCTATCCTTTGGTGGCTTTCTTGGCATGGGAGAAAAACTGTTTGCGGTACCCTGGAATGCATTGACACTCGATACAGTCAATAAGCGCTTTGTACTAAGCATAGAGAAAGAACGCTTGGAAAATGCACCAGGTTTTGACAAGGACAGTTGGCCTAATATGGCCGACGAGTCTTGGGCAACAGAAATCCATTCTTTCTATGGAACTAAACCCTACGATTACGACACTATCCAAAGACAAAGTATCGACAAGAGCTAACTGTCCATATCCGAAACGAAGAGTGATGCGCGCCGTGCAAAACAACGAGATGTTAAAAGCTGGTCATTGGGGGTGCCAAACCCTAAGGCGCGCATTGCGAGAAAAGGTTCTGTCGGCAGCAACAAGGATTTAGAGTGGATTCTGCTGACCACCGCCGAATCCCGCGTTGGCTCGTGCGGGAAAGGCATTCGGAGAACAATAGGACGCCGCGATCGAGCACGAACGTAGGCTCGCGAGAAGATTACCTGGCTGCTTGATACAAAACTTTTCGGGGGGCGTTACAAAACTCTTCCTCTTTTTCCCGCTTTCCGGCTCCTGTCGATACTCCGATCACCATCCAAGAAATCCTGCTGCTACTCTGAAAACTCCACGGAAAATTCACGATGCCAAACTCAGATCTGCGCCCTTCCCTGCTATTCAAGATCAATGAAAACCAGCTCGTTCGGGAACGGCTTGAATCTGTCGTTGATAGCCAACCGACATATCCCTACTAAGAAGTGAGAGAAGATGCCGTCGCCAATTGATGATCTCTACAAAATGATTTTCGGATCGGCACCAACGAAACCAGGGACTGCATTCGAGCGTTTGGCGGCAATCGCTACTTACGTTACCGAAGAGAATGGGGATGTCACGCACGATGCCGCTCTCAAGGGAGCTTACTCCAACAGCCGCTATCAGATAGATGTACTTCACCAACGCGCAGAAACAAAAACGATGGGTGAAGCAAAGGACTATACAGATCGTGGTGGAAAGGTTGGCCGCCCTGATTTACAGAAACTTGCAGGTGCGCTCCGAGATCTTCCTGATGTGGCAAAAGGGGTTTTCTGGTCCGCAACGGACTACACGAAGCCCGCTCGACAGTACGCTGAGGCAGCCAAGGACATTGCTGGCAAGGAGATCCTCCTTAGGGGCCTCAGGGAGAGCACAGATCCTGACGAGCGGGGCTTCGTCAAAACCATTCGCATCACAGGCCACTACCACATGCCGAAATTGGACGAGGCAATTTGGATAACGCAGTAGTCGTCACAAGGGCATGCCAGCTTGCGCGCGCTCGTTCCAGATGGTGAGACAACGATGGAAATCACCGGGATTATTGAAGACATCTTCGACTCGAACGGAGGCAAGATTACATCGATTTCGGAACTCACATCGGGCGGTTACGGTGACATTGGAGAAGACGGAGTGAGCCGAGGTTGCTACTGGCTGCCTGGCCATTACGTCAGGGCCAATGGAATTCTCGCCTCCATCTGCAACACTCCTTCTGCTTACACAGAATTTAGTTGTGTTGCGTCGACCGGTTGAATCCACAGCCATAAGTTGACACTCACCTCATATGGATGACCTTGGCTCAGAGGGTGACAACCCCGACAACACTGCGAACTGCGAGTGAGTGTATGTTAGGCACGTTACCGGCCGAGCAACCCTGATGATTGATCATGTATCGCTTCTGTCCTATCCGGAAGCTGTGTGGAACGCTCGCGCCGCGCGTCCCCCATCAGTCACCGCATGAAAGCTAATTTGCGACCGGTGAACGCTGAAGGCGTCATATCGAATTGAACTATCGCGGTGGGCGTACCATCAATCGTGGATAAAGCGAGCAAAGGGAATCGTAAGAAGCTAAGGCACAGGAGGCTTTTTCATTCGACTCAATAACGGAGATCATCTCCATGAGGATCGCTCAGATTGCGCCGCTTACCGAATGCTGTCCGCCCCGCCTATACGGCGGCATTGAGCGGATTGTTTCTTACCTGACTGAAGAACTGGTTCGGCAAGGGCACGATGTAACGCTCTTTGCCAGCGGGGATTCACAAACTTCGGCACGCCTGGAGCCAGGGTCGCAGCGAGCCTTGCGACTGGACCCGGACGTCAAGGATGCGATTCCTCATCACATCCTGATGCTGGATCAAGTGATCAGACAGGCGGATCAATTCGACGTGATGCACTTTCATGTCGACATCTATCATTTTCCGTTAATTCGTCGCTTGGCCGGCCGCAGTGTAACCACTCTTCACGGACGTCTGGATATCGCAGACTACCAATCGTTTTACAGCCATTTCCCCGAAGTACCGCTGGTCTCGATTTCAAAAGCCCAACGCGCGCCGTTGATCGGCAACGTCAATTGGATGGGCAATGTTTATCACGGGATTCCAGCCGATCTTTTAGCGTTCACCCCTGAGCCCAAAGGCGACTATCTGGCTTTCCTGGGCCGTATTTCCCCCGAAAAGCGCCCGGACCGCGCCATCGAAATTGCCACCAGGGCGGGTCTTCCGTTGAAGATCGCGGCCAAGGTAGACAAGGCGGATCAGGTTTACTGGGACGACGTCATTGCCCCGTTGATCGCGACGCATCCGAACGTCGAATTTATCGGTGAGATCGATGATCACCAAAAAGCCAATTTTCTTGGCAATGCCCGCGCGCTAATTTTCCCCATCGATTGGCCTGAGCCTTTCGGCCTGGCCATGATCGAAGCGATGGCGTGTGGGACGCCTGTCATTGCCTTTCGTCATGGCGCGGTGCCGGAAGTGATTGATGACGGAGTGTCCGGTTACATTGTCAACGACATCGAGGGCGCGGTAGCGGCTATCCAGCGGCTGGAAGCGCTTGATCGTCGCAGGGTTCGGGCCGCGTTCGAGGAACGGTTCACGGTCGAGTGCATGACTAACCATTATCTGGAGCTGTATCGTCATCTGACGACGGGCCACACTACAGGTCAACCCAACACGCCTTTCGATGTTCCCGCCTCCGCGTCGTTGCAAGAGTTGCGCTTACGCACCCTTAAACATAACGATACTTTTGCGATATTCGACCCTAATGGGGATGTACTGGTTACAGAAGAAAGCCCGCAGGGGCTTTTCCATACCGATACCCGGCATCTGTCGGGGTTCTATCTGACGCTTAACGGGACGCGACCACTGTTGCTCAGCTCCACGCTGCGCGACGATAACGCGATGCTCACTTGCGATCTTACCAACGCCGATCTGTTCAACGCCCAGGGCCAAAAAGTCCTGCACCATGATTTGATCCATCTGCGCCGCTCACGTTTTTTATGGGAAGGATCATGTTACGAACGGCTGACCTTGCGCAATTTCGACGAATACCCACATCGCCTGCAACTTAGAATCCAGTTCGTAGCCGACTTCAAGGATCTGTTCGAGGTTCGCGGTGCTCGGCGTCCGCAACGCGGAGAAGCGCATCGGGCGGAAATTACGGGTGAGCAAGTCGTTCTCTCCTACACCGGGCTGGACCACAAACGGCGCACCACCCGATTACGTTTTGACCCATTGCCAGCCACTCTTTCCTGCGACCAGGCTCTGTTCGACATCGAATTGGCGCCCGGCCAAATCCAGTCATTATTCATGGATATCAATTGCGGCGTTCAAAACCCACCCTATTCAGTGCGTCACGGGTTTTTCGTTTCACTGCGCGATGCCCGGCGCCAGTCACGCACGTACTCTTCGCGCGCGGCCTCGGTCGTAACATCCCATGAAGTGTTCAACGAAGCGGTGAGTCGGAGCGTTTCCGACCTGTACATGCTTATGACCAAAACCCCTCAGGGCCTGTATCCGTACGCAGGCATCCCTTGGTTCAGCACGGTCTTTGGGCGTGATGCTTTGATCACCGCGTGGCAGATGCTCTGGCTCGACCCCGGTATAGCCCGAGGCGTGCTAGGGCATCTGGCGGCCAATCAAGCGACGACCGTCGACCCTGGCGCCGATGCCGAACCCGGAAAAATCCTGCATGAAGTCAGGCTCGGGGAAATGGCTGAGTTGGGTGAGGTGCCATTCCGGCGTTACTACGGCAGCATCGACTCCACGCCGTTGTTTGTGATGTTGGCCGCGGCCTATCTGGAAAGGACCAATGACCTGGATACACTCCGCCAACTCTGGCCAAACATCGAGGCAGCGCTGACCTGGATTGAGGAGTATGGCGACCGCGACGGTGACGGTTTTGTCGAATATGGTCGGCAGTCCGCCGAAGGCCTGATCAACCAGGGATGGAAGGACAGCCATGACTCGGTGTTTCATGCGGACGGTCGATTGGCCGTCGGCCCGATTGCGATCGTTGAAGTGCAGGCTTACGTCTATGGCGCCTTGAGTGGTGCCGCGCAAATTGCACGACGGCTTGGCGAGCCAGACCAGGCGCTACGTTTGAAAGAAAAGGCCCGACACTTGCGCCAACAGTTCGATGCTCACTTTTTCGACGAGGAACTGGGCACGTATGTCCTGGCGCTGGACGGCAACAAAATGCCCTGTCGAGTGCGCACCTCCAATGCGGGCCATGCGCTGTTCGCCGGCATCGCGTACCGCAAACGTGCGCCATCGGTCGTGGCGGCGTTGATGGACCGCTCCTCTTTTTCAGGCTGGGGTGTGCGAACCGTCGCGTCCTCACAGGCACGCTATAACCCGATGAGTTATCACAACGGATCCGTCTGGCCCCATGACAATGCCTTGATCGCGGCTGGGTTTGCCCGTTACGGCTTCCGTCAGGAAGCGGCGCGGATTTTCGAAGGGATTTTTGCCGCGTCCACGTACATTGATCTTCGACGACTTCCGGAACTGTTTTGCGGCTTTCCCCGGCAGCGCACCCAAGGGCCGACGTTTTATCCAGTCGCCTGCATGCCGCAGGCGTGGGCTGCTGCGGCGCCGCTTTCGATGATTCAGTCGTGCCTGGGACTTAGCTTCAGTCCTACGAAACTCAACATCATGTTTGACGAGCCAATACTTCCGGCATTTCTGGACACCATCGCCATTCAGCGTCTGGCAGTGGGGGCGGAGTCGGCTGATGTGCTGCTGAGGCGTTCGGGAAAGAACGTTATGATCGAAGTCCTTAACCGTCATGGCCCTGTTCGGATAATGAGTACCAGTTAGAGCGCCGATGCAATGAGCGCATTGCCTCCCCGCAATGAGACAAAAACTGGCGGAGCACCAACACATTCAAGGAGAATTGCGCATCATGGATGAAGCCATTACGTACCGAACCGCAACCGTAGAAGATGCACTGACCATTTGTGAGTTGGGCCAAGTGCTTAACGCGGTACATCACGCTGCCCGTCCCGATATTTATGCAGCTGCCACCCAAGATTTTTCCCGTGACCTTTCTCACTGGATGAGTTTTTTCGAGAAGCCGGGTCAGGTCGTATTCATCGCGAATGTCGGCCACCAGGCCGCAGCCTTCATTACTGCCAGCCTGGGGGAAAGGTATTGGACGTAGGCTAATTCAACTCGTTAAAAACTGGGCAATCGAAAATGACGCCCAGGACTTGGGGTTGTCTGTCTGACCGTTCAATGCACGTGCTGCTCGCATGTACACAGAGTTCGGGTTTGAGACTCGTGCTTTCGAGATGGGTATGCGTCTGTAAAGGCGATTCCCCGAAAGGTAGAAAGAGGTTCGAGGGACTCCATGAACCACCACGATCAGACCGTTCTGGATCTTTCTGTTCAGACCGAAGCGGGACTGGTAATTCCATGTGCGGGCCTGGGCATTCTGGATTACTCCAAAGAACTCCCGCCGCCTTGCATCGAAGTGAATATTTTCGGTATTTCACATCCTCTCTATGGTGAGTTGTTTCCTCCAAACGGCATTACGAACGTCTATGTAGCTGACTAAGGTAATTCGCGCTTCCGCCCGCTGATTTCACAGGCAATCCTCGCGCCTCTCAGTTTTCGACGTATTTAGTGCGTTTTCACACAGGCTGGGTCGATTGCAGCCGTTCGTGGCTGGCAGAAAAACATCGCTAGTAGAGTTGCTCCTGGCGTATGGAACCCGATCGATGCATATATGCCTAACGAGTGAATCTAAAAGTCAGCGAGTAATCACATACATATGTCAGAGACGTACCAGGTCATGGAAGCTCTATCCGCCAATGACGTGAACCTAAAGCTTCATGAGGGTTGGAAGCTCATCACCGTCGTGGTGACCACACATTCAAATGGCCAACTTCACCCATGCTACATACTTGGTAAATTAAAAGCGGTGCATGAAGACCCTTCATCAAATTGATCGACGTTAGACACGGAAAGCTGTTCTCTTGAAGCCAAAAAGCTCGCGCACGCGGGCTTTTTGGTTCGACATCTACACCTCATTCGTGACCCGATCGATATGGCTAGCGGATGAGATTCACGGCAGTGGCGCGGATCAGAATTTCTTCCTGGTGAAAACGCTCTTCAAGATCGCGCTTGTAGCTTTGCCACCAAAGCCGATCAACAGCTTCAACCATGAGCTCATAAACGATGATGTCGTCCTCTGATTTTTCGTTGTCTTCCAGCAGCGATATTCCTTTCGCCGGATTGCGGGTGAAAACCGTCACTCCTCCGAACTGTTCGGCCAACTGCTCCCGTACATGGCGAAAAAGCTCGACGGGCTGAGGCGTGCCATCGTTCGTGTTGAACGGCAAAAAAATCTCGATCAGGTGCATTGGGATAACCTCGACATCTTAAGAGGTTGTTTCGTGAACAAGGCAGATGCCTGTTCATAGGATCACTTATGCCGCCTCTTGCGTTTAAATTTCGATCGTCTTGGGGCCAATCCCTTCGAAAGCGGTAGAAGCGATTCTTAAAATTCTGGCGATGGGCACTCGCCTCTGATATTGCTCCCCCCCAAACATATTCGTTGCTGAGTTGTGAGCCGAGACTCGGATCTTAGTATTGGCCGACAATATCGAAATCAAGCCCCGAAAGACTCGGGGCTTGATAGGGTCAGACGGCATCAGGGTTTGCGTCCTCCACCTCCGCTCATCCCATCGTCCTTGCGTCCCATTTCAGATGATTTATCGCGGTCATCGGCAAGGTTGCTATCGCGTCCGCTTCCTTTTCCACCGGGGGTGGATTGATCAGCCTTGTTGGATTGTTGTCCGCCTGAAGCCTGGCCGCCTTTTTGGCCTGGTTTGGACATGTTTTCTTTATCGTCGGCAAATTCGCCTCCGCGATTCGTACCCTGCCCGCCTCCGGACAGGCGATCGCTATCGCGGGATTGTTGTCCGCCGGAAGCTTGACCACCTTTCTTGCCGGCTTCAGAAGCCTTGTCCCGGTCATTAGAAAAATTGCCTGGATTTTTGTTTCCTGTATTGGCCATTTTTGTTCACCTCTACATCGTTAGCACGAGCATGGGCTCGTCTAATTCGGAGCACGCACAAAACAGAAAGTTTGAACGGAAATATCAGGTTCGCGACGAGTGGATTGGGGTATTTGGTTCCATTGAAAATGCGCGCATTCGACTGACGGTGTGTCTCCATCCATCGATGGCACGCTTTTCATACGAAATGTTCGATATTTACTAGACTTAGTAACTCGTAGAAGCCCTCCATGCATCACACTCAGGAGGTCAATCGATGACTGAACACATCGTGCATTTTCATTGCCAGATCGATCAGGGAACGACTGAGCGCTTCCGGGACTGTTGCCTCGAAGCCATCGATCAAGGCGCCACCTCCTTGCTCCTCAATCTTTCTACAAGCGGGGGTAGCACTAACTTTGGCTTCACCCTCTACACGTTCCTGAAGTCATTGCCGGTACCGCTATGCGCGATCAACGCGGGCAACATCGAATCAATGGGCATCATTATGTTTTTGGCGGCAGCCCGCCGTATCACCTCGCCCCACTCACGCTTCCTGATTCACCCGATGAATTGGTACTTCAGCCAAAAATCAGTCGACCATCAGCGCCTGCGTGAATACCTGTCGAGCCTCGACAACGACCTCGCGCGTTACGTGCAAATTTTCACACTCGAAACTGCTGACGCAGAAACCAAGCTCGATATTTTTCATTGCCTTTCAGCAGAAGAAAAAGTCATCGCTGCCCACGAGTCTCTGGCATACGGGATTGCTCATGAGATGAAGCAAATGATGTTCGCTGATGATGTCAAACATTGGAAAGTCAGCGGTGGATGAGCCGAGCCCGCTCCGCGATATATCCGTGTATATCAAAGACTAATCACGAGAGAGCAATCGTTGCTGCCATCATGGAATTGACGCTTTGGGTTGAGCAGCGCGGATCTGCGGACGTTGCCGAAAACGTCCGTGGTGCTTTGGACACGATCAGCAAGAATGAGGAGTTCATCAACATGAGTCTCGCCGTGCTCATGGCACCTGAGTGATTTATCCATAGGGTCGCTACTCGGCGAGGCTTACGGCTAAAGCAGTGAAATAGCCTAGAAAAATGCACGCCAAGCAATGGGCATCGAAATACACCGTTGAGCCTTGGCGTTGAACTCAACCGTCACACGCTCCGTCTAGCGCATAGATGGGGCTAAAGCTTAAGCCCTCTCATCCCTTGTACGTTTCAAGGAGATTGCCATGGCTACCACTGCCGCACGCTTGAACTACTTCCACGACACTCTTTTCGGCCCTATAGCGAAAAGCGTTGATTGCGACCTTGTCATTACGCCTATCACCCCCGGCGCTTTTCAGGTGCAGGTGCTTTCTCCAGTACCAGATGACCTACACAAGGCACATTCCTTAACCATAATCCTTTCCCCCAAAGAACATCTGACAGGCACGGTGGCTCAGACGCGCAAGTTAGACAACGGTGATCTGGAATTCCAAATCGATGTATGAACGTCCGTTGGCGTAGCTAAATTTCGGAGATCCTTTAATGAGCAAGTCGCAAGCTGTGACAGCTACCGTTCAAATCCTGATGTTTGGACGCAACAAATGGGTTCCCAATAACCCTCGCTTGCCGGTACTCATTTATCCCAAAGCAATTGCCGTCCAGGACAGCGAGCCAGCAGCACTGTTCGAGAAAATCTTCAGCGCCAATGGCTGGCCGCCACAATGGCGATACGGGGTTTACAGCTATCACCACTACCATACCGAAGGTCATGAAGTGCTTGGCATCGCCAGCGGCAAGGCCCGCTTGATGCTGGGCGGCCCAGATGGACATGTATTGGAGGTCAGTTCAGGCGACGTATTGCTACTGCCCGCTGGTACCGGCCACTGCAATTTAGACTCCAGCGAAGACTTTCTGGTTGTCGGTGCTTATCCACCGGGTCAGCGTGCAGATATCTGCCGCGAGGCGCCAACCACAGCCCAACTGGCAAGCATCGACACGCTGCCGTTTCCCGACCAAGACCCGGTGCAAGGCTTGCAGGGCGCCGTACACCAGTATTGGGTTGGCCGGCGTTGAAAGGCTGCCGTCAATCACGAGCAGCACGAACCTTCCCGCTAAAGACGCTAAAGCCGTAGGTGTTGTAGATGAGCGTCACAGGTATCAGCACGGCGAAACCGACCAACATGAACATCTGACTGGTCGGACTGGAAGCGGCGGCTTGCAACGTCAGTTGCGGCGGGACAATCAACGGAAAGAGCGCTGCGATCATCAAGGCGAACGCCAAGATGAAGATCCCCAGTGCGGCGAATAGCGGCAGATAGTGCCGGCGGCTTCGAAAGCCCAAGGCGAAGCCGATCAGCAGTGCAGTGAGCAATATTGCGGCCGGCAGCCCGACAAGAGGATCTGAAAGCCGATGCGCATATCGAGTATCGAGTGTCGCTGTCCAGGCAACCAACATGGCCAAGAGCACCACGGTTACGATTGCCAGCATCCTCGCCTGACGGCTTGATCTACATTGGAGATCGTCTTGAGTACGCCAATAAAGCCAGCAGGCGCCCAGCCACGTGTAGCCCGCGACGAGCACCGCGCCACAGTACAGCGGGAACATACTCAGCCACTCCCAGCCGTTACCATTGTACTGCCCGCCGTCATTAGGTACGCCTTGTACCAGCGTGCCCAACACCACTCCCTGAGATCCGCCGGCGAGCAGTGAACCGACGAGCAGCAAGCCGTCGACCATGCGCTTGAATCCGTCACTGGGCGAGTAATCACGAAATTCCAGCGCTACCGCTCGAAGAATCAACGCCAAAAACATCAGAATGAAAGGCAAATATAGCGCGGGCAGCAGGATGGCGTAGGCCAGCGGAAACAGTGCCAAGAGGCCGCCGCCACCTAGTACGAGCCACGTTTCATTGGCATCCCAAATCGGCAAAATGGTCACTGCCATGGCGCGACGATGCTTTCTACTACGGGTAAGGCCCATCAGTACGCCAACGCCAAGATCCGTGCCGTCCAGTAACACATAGTTCATCACTGAGAACGCCAAGGCCGTCGCGGAAAGGAGTGTTATCCAGTCATTGTCCAACATGGATTCATGCCCTCAGGATTCACCTGTCTCGTCCGCCAAGGTTGGCTGTGGCCCGGGCTCGTCTTCGTGCGGTGGCTCATGTAGGAGTCGCAGAAGCACCCATAGGCCAACGCCGAATATCAGCAGGTAAAACGACAGGATTATCCACGTTGCTCCTACTACCTGCTCCCGAGACACCGAAGAAAGACTGTCAGCCGTGCGCAGCAATCCATAGACGGTGTAGGGTTGGCGGCCAACCTCGGTCACCACCCAGCCACTCAGCATTGCAATAAATCCGGTCGGGGCCATCAGCACACACACTCGAAGCATCCAGCGCGCGGCGTATAAACGTCCTCGCCAGCGCAATACCAAACTGGTAACCCCCTGCCCCAGCATCAACAGGCCCAGACCGACCATGACGCGAAATGCAAAGAACACCGCAGGCACCGGCGGAATGTCCTCAGGCGGAAATTCGTCCAGTCCGGCGATAGTGCCACTCAGGTCATGCCGCAAGTACAGCGACGCTATGCGCGGAATAGCCACTTCCCAATGGTTGCGCCGCTCGGTCATGTCAGGAATGGCAAACAAGCGTAAAGGTTCGCCCGCACCTTCAGCCGGGCGAGTCCAGGAGCCTTCGATGGCGGCCACCTTCTGCGGCTGAACTTTAAGGCTGTGCTCACCATGAAGATCTCCCACGAGGATTTGTACAGGTGTGAGCAACACAATCGCCCAAAGCGCCATGGAGTATGCAAGCCGAGCTCGCGGATTTTCAGGTTCACGTAACAGCTGCCAAGCGCTGATACCGGCTACCAGCGTGCCGCTGCCGAGCAGTGCCGCCAACGTCATGTGCACCAGTCGATAAGGGAACGATGGATTGAAGATGATTGCCCACCAGTCCTCGGCCATGAAACGCCCATCTGTGGCAATGGAGTACCCAGCGGGTGTATGCATCCAGGAGTTGGCTGACAGGATCCAGAACGCACTGATCAGCGATCCGAGCGCCACCGCGCAAGTGGCGAAGAAATGAATCCGAGGGCCGACCTTCTTCAATCCGAAGAGCATGATGCCAAGAAAACCGGCCTCTAGAAAAAAGGCGGCAAGCACTTCGTAGAACATCAAGGGGCCGAGGATGTCTCCCGCTTGAGTCGAAAGCCGCGACCAATTGAGTCCGAACTGATACTCCAGAATCAGTCCCGAGGCAGTGCCCACCGCCACATTGAGGGCAAATACCTTTAACCAGTAACGATAAACGTCCAGGTAGACACTTCGCCCACGCCATAGCCATAGAGCTTCGAGCACCATCAAAAAGTTGGCCAGACCGATGGTGAGTGCTGCCAGCACGATATGAAAGCTGATGGTGATCGCAAACTGGGCACGCGCCGCCATTAGCGCCGAATCAACGGCGTCCATGTCGTCCACTCACCGTTAGCCAACCCATGCTGAAATAAACTGTTCGCGGGAAATGATTACGCGGATAGCTGAAGGTGGTGGCGGGAATAGGCATGGCACCTGTCCGATGCATTATTGTCGGTTGACTCGCGGCAGTGCCAATGATTCCGAAATTCAAAAGTTCGAACGAAAACTTCTTTTTGTATAGCGGATCTCGAGCTAATAGCTCCGAATAAAAATTGCCCTTGCTGGCGGACAGGCACAGCCAAAAGAGGTCATTCGGCTTAATCCACTCAACGACCAGTCACTCTGCATAAGGTGATGTGAGTTGTTTGGTAGAAATATAGAGCAGGTAGGGTGCTGGCACTAAACCGGTAGATACCTACTAACCGCTTGATGCAATACATCGAGTGTGCATGGCTTACGCAGGAACATTGCGTTAGAAGGCAACAGCCCGTCAGGAACCGATTTATTGCCAGACGTGACGATGACAGGCAAGCAAGGCCAACGAGACCAGATGACCTTCGCCAATTCCAGCCCATCCATATTGCCCGGCATGCAAATGTCGGTCATTACCAGGGCTATTGAACACGAACCTTCCAGCAAACGGAGAGCGTCATCTGCAGAGCCACAATCAAGCACAGATACACCCTGCAGCGAAATCGCCTCAACCGTAAGGGAACGCAGTATTTCATCATCTTCTACGACCAGCACTGTTGGACACATGATTGATAAATCCCGAAAGCTTGTCACTTAGTGTTGCTGCAGGTGGTTAGCGTTTCGAGCAGCTGACGAGCGGAGTTCGGAGCGGGATCGGTAGCCGATTTACCTCATCCCGCTAGTCTGAATCTGTCGACTAATTTTGGATGGCTGGTACCGTCATAGGAGACAGGAGCCTAGAAAGGATTGCCATGCGACTTTCAGATTTCATCCTTAAAAACCTTGAGCCTATTCTGCAAGCGTGGGAGGAATTCGCCAGGTCTGTTGATACCCCGATGCCGACTATGGATTCCCGTGGTCTGAGAGACCATGCCGAGTACATTTTGAAGAGTGTCGCGCTTGATATGCGTACCTCTCAAAGCGCGCAGCAGCAGATTGAGAAGTCCAAAGGGCTCGGGCCTGTGGGCGAGGACGAATCGGCGGCTCAAAGCCACGCACTTACACGCCTGATGGCGGGTTTCACTTTAGATCAGATGGTCTCCGAATATCGCGCCCTCAGGTCGAGCGTACTCAGACTGTGGCTGGCAGACGGGTACGCCGGGGAAGACCATCAAGTTGTGGACATGATCCGATTCAACGAGGCGATTGATCAAGCGCTCATCGAGTCGATTGCGACTTATGGAAAGGCGGTGGAGACCACCCGAAAAACAGTCTTGGGAGTGTTAGGCCACGACCTTCGCACACCATTGGGTGCCGTGACGCTGGGCGCCGATCTGCTGAGGCAGACAGAAGAACTGGGCAGTCGAGGGAAAAAAATAATTTCACAAATTTCCGTAAGTGCTCAAAACGCTAACCAGATGGTGAACGACCTGCTCGACCTGGCGCGCTGTAACCTAGGCACTGGTATCCCAGTACGACCGGAAAACACTGACCTCACTTCTGTTTGCAAATCAGTTGTGGATGAGCTCACAGTCGCCCATCCCAAAGCACATATCGTGTTTAACAACACGGGCACCGTAACGGGTCATTACGACCCATCACGCATGGCGCAAGTTTTCTCTAACCTCATTGGCAACGCCGTGCGACACGGCAATTCACAGCATCCTGTCAACGTCACTTTGAGCGGGGATGGCACCAGCGCCCGCTTTTGCGTGCAAAATTATGGAGAGCCAATTCCTCCCAGCGCATTACCCTCTCTCTTCGATCCGGAAGGACGTTATTCTAGGTACTCGGAGGAAGAACCAGGTGCATCTTCCGGGCTGGGGCTGGGATTATTCATCGCCTCTCAAATTGTAGAGGGCCATGGTGGAAAGATAGAGGTGGAGTCGACGCTTGAGAAGGGCACGATTTTCAGTATGGCTATACCCGTTAGCCAATAACCGAGTTTCAAATGTATAAGTAACGCAGAGCCCTTAGACCCCTACGGTGAATATCTGCTATGGGTCTGTTTTTTGCCCGTTGCGACAGGCAGCTAGCGGGCTAGAGTGTGTAAAAACGCTTCGTCACAATTGAAGTTTGCGCGTCTATGCGAAATCTGAAAATTATCGGCTGCTTAGCCGATCTGGATTTTACGTAGAAACGCGATTTTCAGTCCAAAATTGGGCTCCAATCGCGCTGAAAACGTTTTTACACAGCCTCGGCCAGAAGCGGACTGTCACCAAAGCCCACTTTGATTGGCAAGATGCGAATTTCGCCCCCTACTTCGTCTGCCCATGCATTCGGCTGTCCTCGCCAACAACGTACCGGCTTGTTGAGCGAGCTTGCGCCACTCGGTGCTGGTGGGTCTGTGAGAGCTGTTCAGCTACTTGCGCTCTCGCTCTTCATACCACTGCATGAACGCTTCGGCGCTTACCGGTCGGCAGACGTGAAAACCCTGGGCCATGTCGCAGCGGTAACCGCCCAGCGCATCAAGCAACTCGGCTGTTTCTACGCCTTCGGCGATGACCTTCATGCCAAGGTTATGTCCCAGGTCAATGACGCTCCGTACGATCAGTTCGTTGGCCGGATCGCTTCGCATGGCCAGTACAAAGGATTTGTCGATCTTGAGTTCGCTGATGGGCAGGTCCTTCAACTGAGCCAGGCTGGTATAGCCGACGCCGAAATCATCGATGGCAATATGGATGCCCAGCGTATGCAGCTGCGTCAGGAGGGTACGCCAAACGTGCATCGGCACGCACCACGTCGAGTTCATTGCCCAGGCCGGCATCGCGCAGGCTGACCGTCACGGTGCGCGAGTCCTGCTGATTCTTCAGGTTCTCTTCAATGCGCTATGGTTAAACAATCAGTCACCGCCAGGAGACTTCTATGCCGACCACACATGCGGGGCGCCCTCTTCTGTTCGCTCTGCAAGGCAGTGAGCACTACGCTACCCGCGTGGCGCAACGGCTCGGCTGTCAACTGGCGCTCCACGAAGAACGCGACTATGAGGATGGCGAACATAAATGCCGACCGCTGGAGTCGGTCAATGGCCGCGAGGTGGTAGTGTTTCATGCTCTGTATGGAGATGACCGACAGAGCGCGAACGATAAACTGTGCCGCCTGCTCTTCTTCTGTGGCGCACTCAAGGATGCCGGTGCTCACCAGGTCCAAGTGGTGACTCCCTACCTCTGCTACGGACGCAAGGATCGCCGCACCCAGCATCAGGATCCAACAATCACTCGTTACCTGGCGGCCATGCTCGAAGCGTGTGGCGTAGATCGTCTGGTTGCACTTGAGGTCCACAACCCGTCGGCGTTCGACAACGCCTTTCGCATTCCCACATGGAACTTGCAGTGCACGGAATTGTTCGCCGAGTATTTCGCCGGGCTGGTCGATGACACCGAGGTAGTTGCAGTTTCCCCCGACACTGGAGGTGCCAAGCGCGCCGAACAATTTCGCCAGGCCCTGGAGCGGCGACTGGGTCGCCCGGTCGGCGGTGCGCTGATGGAAAAGCACCGAGAGCAAGCCACGCTCACTGGCACACTGCTGGTGGGCGAAGTCCTGGGCAAGACCGCCATCATTTTTGACGACCTGATCAGCACCGGTAATACGCTGATGCATGCTGGCCGCGCCTGCCAGAGGGCCGGCGCCGTCCGCTTGCTCGCAGCAGCCACCCATGGCTTGTTCACCGGTGGCAGCGATCTGCTCGACAACACGCTGTTTGAACGGATCGTCATCTGTGACAGCGTGCCACCGTTTCGCCTGCCACCCGACCAGGTGACGCAACGCTTGCACGTCCTCGACAGCACGGCCCTGGTTGCCACGCTATTGGCTGAAAATGGAGCGTGGGTTTCAGAGGGACTGACCCAGCCCCTCTGAACGCAGTCGTTGTGATGGGGCCGCAGGTGCGCTAATCGGGGCCTGTCCCCGGTTTACGTTATTCGGGATATCCGGGAGGGTGCCATGGCAGCTGTTACCGATACGCTGAAGCTGTTTCTCGCCGGCGACGTCATGACCGCCCGCGGCATCGACTCAGTACTGCCTCATCCTGGCGATCCGCGGCTTTACGAAGCTTACGTCAAGAATGCCGGCGATTACGTCGGGCTGGCAGAAAGACTCAATGGCTCGATTCCCCGCCCAGTCGATTTCACCTATGTCTGGGGCGCTGCGCTGGATGAGTTCGAACTTCGCCAGCCACACGCACGCATCATCAATCTGGAAACGGCTGTGTCCCGCCGCGGACGACCGGAGCAAAAGGGCATCAATTACCGCATGAGCCCGGAGAACTTCCCGGCCATCAGCGCAGCCGGCATCGACTGCTGCGTACTGGCCAACAATCATGTGCTGGACTGGGGGGCAGCCGGCCTGGCCGATACGCTAGATACCCTGTCGAGCAACGGTATGTGCAGCGCCGGCGCCGGGCACAACCGGCAATCTGCCGAAGCGCCCGCCGTGCTGCCGCAGCCTGGCGGGCGGCGCTTGCTGGTGTTTGGCCTCGGCGCACCCGATAGCGGCATTGCGCCGGACTGGGCCGCCACGGACGGGCGCGCTGGTGTCGCGCGGCTGGAGGATCTGTCGATGCAAAGCCTGCGCCCTGTGGCCAAACGGATTCTCGAGGGCAAAAAACCGGGGGATCTGGTGGTCGCCTCCATTCACTGGGGCGGCAACTGGGGGTTCGATATCCCGCGGGAGCAGGTCCGGTTCGCCCATGCCTTGATCGACGAGGCCGGAGTTGACGTGGTGCACGGGCATTCCTCGCATCACATCAAGGGCATCGAGGTGTACCGCGAACGCCTGATTCTCTATGGCTGCGGTGATCTGCTGAACGATTACGAAGGCATCGAGGGCCACACCGCCTTTCGCGGCGACCTGGGGCTTCTATACTTTGCCTCGTTGGACCCGGGCGGGCACCTGCAATCGCTGGACCTGATACCCACCCGCCTCTATCGTTTTCGCATCTGTCGCGCCGAAGGGGAAGACCGTCAATGGCTGCACGACACCCTTTCTCGCGAGTGCGCACGCTTGGGCAGCAGCATCCAGCCGGGCGCGAAAAATGCCTTCGAGTTGCGTTGGTAGGAGCGTCTGGACCCGACTAAAGTAACCGCTCCACACCCCCCCCACCCTATCCAAGGCGGGGCATGTTTTTTTCAGAGGATGTCGCGGGAAAAGCCAAAGAAAGACTTTTCTTTGGACGAAAAAAATGGACCTCTTTTCAGAGGTCCATTTTTTAATGCTTGGAGCGGGAAACGAGACTCGCATCTAGCGTCCGACCCATTGAAATCTAGGGGTTTCTTTTCTTCCTGAAGTAGGAAAAGACTCAATTCTGGACTTGTTTTTTGGGTGTTTCAATAGCAAAAAAAGGGGGTAATTCTATGCAAGGCTATTGGATTCCACCCATAGCCAATGGACGAACGATCATCAAATTGGCGGTGTCATTTGGACAGAATCAACAGGAGAGGAGTCGCCACCGAAGAGACGTCCCACCCCCTACTAGTCGACTCACGATCGATGAATATCGGCCGTCGCAGGGACTCTGTCGTCGTATGTCGAATTTTTATAGCGCTGAACTCCTTGTAGTTATGTATATATCGCGGAGCGCGCGGTTCGGGTCGATTCCACCCACATGACCCGCAGCGCATCAGCCGTGTGACCGCGACTTTGACTCACTAAACCTAAATCGTGTGATTGCATAAGTCCGCTTGGGGTCCAGGCGGTGAAAACTCATGCGCTGTTTTAAAGTTTGCGTTGCTCCGTAAAACGGCAACGCAGCTTTGTGTATGAGTCGAGATGTAACCTTGATCAGAACAGGCCAGTCATCCACCCTTGGTGGTCAAGGATCTACTTGCCCCATCAATTCGGCCACCGGTTCCTGGCGATTGGCATAGCGCTGCGCGAGCACCGCACAGACCATCAGCTGTATCTGATGGAACAGCATCAGCGGCAGGATCAGCACACCGAGGGTGCTGCCAGCGAACAACACCTGAGCCATCGGCACACCGGTAGCCAGGCTTTTCTTCGAACCGCAAAAGAGGATGGTGATGCGATCTTCCTGATTGAAGCCAAATGCTTTGCCCAATACGG
The DNA here is from genome assembly GCF_054897985.1 of Pseudomonas sp. LB3P25. Lineage (NCBI taxonomy): Bacteria > Pseudomonadati > Pseudomonadota > Gammaproteobacteria > Pseudomonadales > Pseudomonadaceae > Pseudomonas > Pseudomonas sp. LB3P25. Next base: position 4,129,587 of record NZ_CM142711.1, read on the forward strand.
TGGCGGCCACCAACACCAGCCCCAGCACCACACAGCAGGCCACCACCAGCCCAGCCAGGTCCCGGAGTGGGATCTGGTGCCAAATGCCTTCGTTCACCGCTTCGCTGAACGCCCCGTACACCACCAACAGAATCGAACCCTGATCAACGAACTTCAGCCAACTCTTGTTGCGCCCTACCCAGGCACCGATCCAGCGCCGCGTGATCTGTCCCGCAATAAATGGCAGCAACAGCTGCAAGCTGATCTTCACAATCGCATCGAGGGTCGAGCCGCCTTCGCCATGCACATTAAACAGCATCGTCACCAACAACGGCGTCAGAAAAATCCCGAACAGACTGGACGCTGCCGCACTGCAAATCGCCGCAGGAATGTTTCCGCGAGCCAGCGAGGTAAAGGCTATCGCCGACTGCACCGTTGCGGGCAACGCGCAGAGGTAAAGCATGCCCATGTACAGATCGTCGCCGATCAATGGCGACAGCAACGGTTTGAGCGCCAGACCGATTAGCGGGAATAGCACAAAGGTTAAACCGAACACCAGTAAATGCAGACGCCAGTGGCCAGCCCCGGCGATGATCGACTCGCGCGACAGTTTGGCCCCATGCAGGAAAAACAGCAGCGCAATGGCGATGTTGGTCAACCAGCCAAAGCCCACCGCGACCTGGCCACTGGCGGGCAGCAAGCTTGCGAGAGTGACCACGCCGATCAGGGTCAGGGTGAAGTTATCGGGTAAGAAACGAGGGCGTGTCATCAGGATCATCCGAGTTTGCAAGAAACGTGATCACGACTCTAACGCGCCTGCGGATTACCGACTAACGCTAATAGCCCAGTAGATGTCGCCTAAAGGACATCCCGATGGATTAGGAGGTCAGAATTGATCCGGCTTTCAGAGCGCACCTACCCCGGCATAAAGAACCAGCGGGAGTATGGCAAACATTCAATCGACCCTGCTCCTGCAGACACATTACCAATCTCTGCGTCAGCCGATTGCCGCCGGTCGATGCAAAACTCCCTCTGTTTACACAGGACTTATTGTGTTGAATCGACCGGTTGAATCCAACAGTCCGAAAGCAGTCAAGCAGTTCGAAAGGGACTGTCGAAACGGCTAACCGCCGCAGCTGAGCGTGATAGTTCCCCCATACAATTCACGCAGCCGCACCTCGTTCGTTGTTGCTACTCACCTCAAACTGCCCCACTAATTTTTGCAGTTTGTTGGCATTCAACCTCACGGTTTCCGCACTGCTCTGCAGCACGACGACAGTCTGGCGCATCTCTGTGGAGGACTGGTCGACCTTCTTGATCGTCTTGCCGTAGTCAAGGCTGCGCTTGTTGAGTTGCTGGATGATCATGTGCACCTATAGCGCCAAAAAAACCTGAGATGACAACATTCAGCGCCGAGGTATAAGGGGTGTAATCTTCCTGCAGGTCCTGCGAGACAAAGCCGATCTTGCTGCGCAGGTTCCAAAGGTTGACCCTTTCATCGCCAAACAGCTTGAGATAGCTGCCTGTCTTGTCGACGGGATGGATCTCCCGGGTCATCAGTTTCAACAGTGTGCTTTTGCCTGCCCCATTGGGGCCGAGGATGGCGACGCGTTCGTTGTAACCGATTTTCAGTGAGAGCCGATCAAACACTTGGGTCTGTTGTTGATAGGCGGTGACTTGGTTCAACTCGATCATCGTTTTGCCTTTATGAGCGGTTGGGCAACGACCTGTTTGTGTTGGTTGGAGGCAGGCAGAGCAAGGGGGAGCGAGGCGAGCCAGTTCCCCCTTTAGTTGTTACGAGACGCCAATGACGCAAAGCATGGGAATGATCAGTTACAGGACTTCGCGGGACGGCTGGCCATCCACCAGGCGTTGAATGCGCAGTGGATTTGCGTTCTTCAACGGCTCCGGCAGCAGGCTGTCGGGGTAGTTTTGGAAACACACCGGACGCAGGAAACGGTCAATGGCCAAGGTGCCCACCGACGTGCCGCGCGCATCCGACGTCGCCGGATACGGTCCGCCATGGACCATCGAATCGCAGACTTCAACACCGGTCGGATAACCATTGAGCAAGATCCGCCCAACCTTTTGTTCCAGCAGCGCCGTCAGCTCGCTGAACTGCTCAAAGTCCGCCGGCTCGCCTATGATCGTCGCCGTCAGCTGTCCGTGCAGGCCGTTCAACGCCGCACTGAGTTGCGCCTGATCGGCCACTTCGATGACCACCGTGGTCGGGCCGAACACTTCCTCTTGCAGCACTTCATCGCCGTTGATCAGCAGGCTGACATCCGCCTTGAACAATTGCGGCTGGGCTTGATTGCCTTGTTGCGCAGTGCCGGCCAGGTGCTCGACGCCAGGATGCGCGAGGAGTTTGTGCAAGCTCGTGCCATAGCTGCTCAAGGTCCCGGAATTGAGCATGGTTTGCGCCGGCTGATCGCCGATGAGACCCGCGACCTGTTGCACGAATGCACTGAACTGCGGCGAACGAATACCGATGACCAAACCGGGGTTAGTGCAGAACTGACCGCAGCCCTGCACCACGGAAGCGGTCAGGTCCCGGGCGATGGTTTCTGCCCGCTCGTCCAGCGCCTGAGGTAACACGATCACCGGGTTGATGCTCGACATCTCGGCGAACACCGGGATTGGCTGTGGACGTGTTGCCGCCATGTCGCACAATGCGCGACCACCCTTGAGCGAACCGGTAAAACCCACCGCCTGAATCGCCGGGTGCTTGACCAGCGCTCCGCCCACTCCGCCGCCGTAGATCATGTTGAACACACCGGCGGGCATGCCGGTTTTTTCGGCGGCGCGGATGATTGCATCCGCGACCAGTTCAGCGGTGGCCATGTGGCCGCTGTGCGCCTTGAACACCACCGGGCAACCCGCCGCCAATGCCGAAACGGTGTCGCCACCGGCAGTGGAAAATGCGAGGGGAAAGTTACTGGCGCCAAACACGGCAACCGGTCCGAGGCCGATGCGGTACTGGCGAAGATCCGGACGCGGCAGCGGTTTGCGCTCGGGCAATGCCTGATCAATCCGCGCACCGTAGAAATCACCGCGACGCAGCACGTTGGCGAACAGACGCATCTGGCCACTGGTGCGGCCGCGTTCGCCTTGAATGCGAGCAGCGGGCAATGCAGTTTCGCGGCAGACCATCGCGACAAAGTCATCGCCGAGGGCGTCCAGTTCATCGGCGATGGCGTCGAGGAACTCGGCACGTTTGGCTGCACTCAGGCTGCGGTAGACCGGATAGGCGCCAGCGGCCGCCAGTGCGGCACGGTCGACCTCTTCAAAAGTGGCCTGGTGGAAACTGTAAGGCAACTGATCGCCCGTGCTGGCATCAACACTTTTGACGATGATAGTGCCGGCCGCACTGCGCTGACCGCCGATGAAGTTGTGCCCAAGAATCAGGGTCATGGGAGTCTCCTTAAAGGGTGCCGACGGTGCCGGGCTCGAACGCCGCTTCAACCGGTGCAATCCCGTTGACCAACGGTGCACCGAACTCGGCCTGACTGATCTCGAACACGTCACCCGGTTGGGTGCGAATGCCGTCGGCAAAGGACAGGGTCGCGGTGCCGAAGAAGTGAATGTGCACGTCGCCCGGACGCAGGAACTGGCTGTACTTGAAATGGTGGTACTCGAGGTTTTCCAGGCTGTGGCACATGTTGGCCTCGCCACTGAGAAACTCGTTCTGCCACAGCACTTCACCATCGCGCAGAATGCGACTGCTGCCGGCCAGGTGCTGCGGCAATTCGCCGACCCGAAGTTCCGGGCCATAACTGCAACTGCGCAATTTCGAATGCGCCAGGTACAGGTAGTTTTTGCGCTCCATCACATGATCGGAGAACTCGTTGCCCACGGCGAAACCGAGGCGATACGGTTTACCGTCCTGACCGATGACATAGAGACCGCTTATCTCGGGCTCTTCACCGGCATCTTCGGCGAATGGCGGTAGCGGGAAGGGTTGGCCCGGTCGGACGACGATGCTGCCGTCGCCCTTGTAGAACCATTCCGGTTGCGCGCCAGCCTGCCCCGCTGCCGGTTGTCCACCCTCCACGCCCCACTTGAAGATGCGCATGGAGTCGGTCATCGCGGCTTCATCGCCGGCCTGTTGATGCATTTTGTCCCGCGCCGAGGCGCTGCCCAGATGGGTCAGGCCGGTACCGCTGACCAGCATGTGCGCCGGGTCCGGGTGATCCAGCGGCGGCAGGATGCGCAGCTTGGCCAGCAGCTCGGCGTAATCGTGACTGATGCCCAGTCCCAGGGTTTGCACCTGCTGCTCAAGGTTAACGCCCGCCTCGATCGCCGCCAGTGCCAGGTCACGCACGGTGCGCGCGTCCTGCACTTCGCGCACCAGACCGTCTTCGACCACGCCGACGCGGCGTTCGCCGTTACTCAATTCGAACTGAACCAAACGCATGAATTTTCTCCCGTGTACAAAATTCGAAAACAAACGCAGATCCCTGTGGGAGCGGGCTTTCCCGCGGTAGCAATCTGTCTGATGCATCAATGGTGAATGTGCCGCCGCCATCGCGGGCAAGCCCGCTCCCATCGGGTCGGCATGGATCAGAAAATGGGCGTCAGGTGCGGGTCGCGCTACGCGCACTGGCAGCGAATTGATCGGCCGGCAACACATGCTTGCGCTCCAACAGGCGATAGACCACGCCGGTCAGCACCAGGCCGAACAGCATCACGCCGGAGAGGAAGTACAGCCCCGACGCCAGGCTGCCGGTGTACTCCTTGAGCGCGCCGATCACGAACGGGCCAATGTAGCCACCGAGGTTGCCCACCGAGTTGATCAAGGCGATCCCGGCCGCCGCGCTGGCACCGGCAAAGAAGCGGCCCGGCAAAGTCCAGAACACCGCGGTGCAGGAAAACAGGGAGAAGGCCACCAGGCACAGCGCCGCCAGTTGCAGCACCGGCACCGTCAGCCAGGCGCTGAGGAACAGGCCGATGGCACCCAGCACGTAAAGCACCGCCAAGTGGCCGTAGCGATCATTCAAGCGGTCGGAACTGCGCGGAATGATCAGCAAACCGATGATCCCGAAGATGTACGGCACCGAAGAAACAAAACCGGTCACCAGATCAGTGCCGCCAAACTGTTTGATCAGCGTCGGCAGCCACAGGCCCAGGCCATAAATGCTCAGGGTCACCGGCAGGTAAAACAGCGCCAGCAGCAACACGCGTTTGTCTTTGAGCGCGTGCAACGGGTTGCCATGTCGGGTTTGGCCGTACGCCTCCAGATCCTTTTTCAGCTCACCGGTCAGCCAGTCTTTCTCGGCCTGGTCCATCCATTTCACCTGTTGCGGACCATCCGGCAGCCAACGCAGCACCGGCCAGGTCAGCAGGATCGCCGGGGTGCCGATAACAATGAACAGCCACTGCCAACCGTGCAGACCGAGGGTGCCGTCCATGCCGAGCAAACCGCCGGACACCGGGCCGGTGATCATCATCGCGATAGGTTGGGACAGGATGAACAGCCCGAGGATCTTGCCGCGATGGCGAATCGGAAACCATTGGGTGATGTAGTAGAGAACGCCCGGAAAGAACCCGGCCTCGGCCGCACCGAGCAGAAAGCGCATCAGATAAAAGCTGTGCGGCCCCTGGACGAAGGCCATGCCGATGGTGATGGCGCCCCAGGTGATCATGATCCGCGCAAACCAGCGTCGCGCGCCGAAGCGATCGAGCATCAGGTTGCTGGGGATTTCCAACAGGAAGTAGCCAATGAAAAACAGCCCTGCACCCAGACCGTAGGCCGCGTCACCGATGCCGATATCGGCGCCCATGTGCAGCTTGGCGAACCCCACGGCGGAGCGATCCACATAGGCGATCAGGTACAGCAGGATGAGGAAGGGAATCAGTTTCAGTGTGATGCGACGAATAAGCCGCAATTCCTGGCTCATGAGATCGGTCTCCGATTGTTTTTATAGAACCTCGGGGGACGCCTCTCGCACAAAAATCGCCAGGGTCATCCCTCCGTCGAAAACGACTATATAGTAATACTAATTGATCAACAATACTTCCAAACAGGCGAATTTGCGTTTATGTTACGCCTCATTATGAACAATATAGTCATACAATAAGAGGCCTATCATGTCTGATAAGAAACCCACCCTGCGCTCCGCTCAATGGTTTGGCACCGCCGACAAGAACGGCTTCATGTACCGCAGCTGGATGAAGAATCAGGGTATCGCCGACCACCAGTTCCACGGCAAACCGATCATCGGCATTTGCAACACCTGGTCGGAATTGACCCCGTGCAACGCGCATTTCCGCCAGATTGCCGAGCACGTCAAACGTGGGGTGATCGAGGCAGGTGGCTGGCCGGTGGAATTTCCGGTGTTCTCCAACGGCGAATCCAACCTGCGTCCAACCGCCATGTTCACCCGCAACCTGACGAGCATGGACGTCGAAGAAGCGATTCGCGGTAACCCGATTGATGGCGTCGTCCTGCTGACCGGTTGTGACAAAACCACCCCGGCATTGTTGATGGGCGCCGCCAGTTGTGACGTACCGGCGATCGTCGTCACCGGCGGGCCAATGCTCAACGGCAAGCACAAGGGCCAGGACATCGGCTCGGGCACCGTGGTCTGGCAGCTCAGCGAGCAGGTCAAGGCCGGCACCATCACCCTTGATGATTTCCTCGCGGCCGAGGGCGGCATGTCCCGTTCGGCCGGCACCTGTAACACCATGGGCACCGCGTCGACCATGGCCTGCATGGCGGAAGCCCTCGGTACTTCCCTGCCCCACAACGCGGCGATTCCAGCGGTGGATGCGCGGCGTTATGTGTTGGCGCACATGTCCGGCATGCGCGCGGTAGAGATGGTTCGAGAAGATTTGAAGCTGTCGAAAATCCTCACCAAAGAAGCCTTCGAAAACGCCATCCGCGTCAACGCGGCCATCGGCGGTTCGACCAACGCCGTGATCCACTTGAAAGCCATCGCCGGCCGCATCGGTGTGGACCTGGAACTGGACGACTGGACTCGCATCGGTCGCGGCATGCCGACCATCGTCGACCTGCAACCGTCCGGACGCTTCCTGATGGAAGAGTTCTACTACGCCGGTGGCTTGCCAGCGGTATTGCGTCGCCTCGGTGAGGCCAACCTGATTCCTCATCCGAACGCCTTGACCGTCAACGGCAAGACCCTCGGAGAGAACACCAAGGACGCGCCGATCTACGGCCAGGACGAGGTGATCCGCACCCTCGACAACCCGATCCGCGCCGACGGCGGCATCTGTGTGTTGCGCGGCAACCTCGCACCGCTGGGTGCGGTGCTCAAGCCTTCAGCCGCCAGCGCCGAACTGATGCAACACCGCGGGCGTGCGGTGGTGTTCGAGAACTTCGACATGTACAAGGCGCGGATCAACGATCCGGAACTGGATGTGGATGCCAACTCGATTCTGGTGATGAAGAACTGCGGGCCGAAGGGTTATCCGGGCATGGCCGAAGTCGGCAACATGGGCTTGCCGGCCAAACTGCTGGCCCAGGGCGTGACCGACATGGTGCGTATTTCCGATGCGCGCATGAGCGGCACGGCGTACGGCACCGTCGTTCTACACGTTGCCCCCGAAGCCGCAGCCGGTGGGCCTTTGGCTACGGTGAAGGAAGGTGACTGGATCGAGCTCGACTGCGCCAGCGGGCGTCTGCATCTGGACATTCCGGACGCGGAACTGGCGGCGCGCATGGCTGATCTGCAACCGCCGCAAAACCTGATTGTGGGCGGTTATCGTCAGCTGTACATCGACCACGTGCTGCAGGCGGATCAGGGTTGTGACTTCGACTTCCTGGTGGGTTGCCGCGGAGCCGAAGTCCCCCGCCACTCTCACTAATCCAGTGAGCCCTCTGTAGGAGCGAGCTTGCTCGCTCCTACATTTGTTTGCGCCACGCCTGTTATCATACGCGGCCCCCATCGCACAGGATCGCGCAGCTCCCCATGGATTACCGCAAACCCTCTGACCGCAAAAGCATGCACTCGCGCATCGTCCAGGAACTGGGCATGCAGATCGTTTCCGGGCGCTTCAAGCCGGACGATAAACTGCCCGCCGAAGCCCTGCTGTGCGAGGAGTACGCGGTCAGCCGGCCGGTGCTGCGCGAAGCCACTCGAGTACTGGTTGCCAAGGGCCTGGTGTATTCCCGTCCGCGGGTTGGCACCGTGGTCAAACCGCGCCGGGAATGGCACATGCTCGACCCGGACGTGCTGCACTGGTTGATGCAAAGCAGCCCGCAGAACGAGTTTTTCAGTCTGCTGACCAGCGTGCGCAGCATCATCGAACCGGCTGCTGCTGCGCTGGCTGCGCAGTTCGCCACCGACGATGACATCGCCTCCATCGGTGAAGCCTACCAACGCATGGAGGCCGCACCGACCCCCGAAGCGTTGTTGCAACCGGACCTGGATTTCCACAGCCGGATTGCCCACGCGACCCATAACGACTTGCTGGCGAATCTTTGCAACATGCTGTCGGTGGCGATTACCGAAGCGTTGAAGCATTCCAATCAGCGGCCGAATCTGCATGAGCTGGCGCTGCCACGGCATAAGGCGATCCTGACAGCTATCGAAAACCGCGATGCGTTGGGTGCGCAACATGCGACGTTGGTGCAGCTCGATGATGCGCAAAGTGCGTTGAGAGTGGTGTTGGTTCCTGACGAAGCAACGGCCTTGTCGCTCTAGTTCCATGTCCACCTAACCCAGCAACACATTGGCCAGCAACGGTGAATGTGGGTCGGATCAGACGCAGAACACTCAAAGCGGGTGCGGCTTCTCCCAGTAATCGGCGGAATTATATAAAGTTTTAAGATACTCGATAAAAAAACGTACTTTGGCTGGTAAATAGCGTTGCTGGGGGTACACCGCCTGAATGTCGTAATTGGGCAAAGCAAACTCATCCAGAACCGTTACCAGTTCACCCCGCTTGAGCTCTCCTTGAATTTCCCATGTTGAGCGCCAACCGATACCGAGCCCCTGACATATCCAGGCGAAAAGCAATTCACCGTCATTGCAAGCAACGTTACCGCTGACTTTCATCGCTACTAGTCGGCCATCGCGCAAGAACGTCCAGCCCCGTTGCTGGCCACCCTGCAGGTTGAAGGCCAAGCAATTGTGCTGTGCCAACTCTTCCAGCGTTTGCGGTGCACCATGCCTGGCGAAATAGTCTGGCGTCCCGCAAACCACCCTCCAATTGGGGAACAGCTTGATCGCCACGTAGTTGGGGTCAGTGACTTCTCCGATACGAATGCTCATATCGTATCCCTCGCTGACCAGGTCAATCACGCTGTCCGTAAAGTTGAAGGATAACTTGAGATCTGGAAAACGCTGCTGGAAGGCATAGACATGAGGGGCGATATGCTGTCGTCCAAAAGCAGCCGGAGCGGACACCACCAAGTGGCCGCTGACGGTGGTGCTTCTGTTGCTGATGCTTGACTCGACCTCGTCGAATTCGCGCATCAGATGCTTGGCCCCTTCCAGTAACTGCTCTCCCGCCTCAGTCAACTTCAAGCCTCGCGTGGAGCGATGCATCAACTTGACGCCCAAGCGTTTTTCTAGCGCATCAAGTCGTCGACCAAGGATGGCTGGCGTCACCCCCTCATTCAGTGCAGCGGCGGCAAAGCTGCCCTTATGGGCTACCTGAACAAAACTGTGTAGCTCGGTATAACGACCCATCGATACCTCATGTATCGGCAGAAACCGATTTATGACTGTTCAACTCAATAATAACCTCCTGCATGCTGAGATCCGTCAATAAAAATACCGACCAGCCTGAAGGAGACAACAATGGCCAAAATGAGAGCAATCGAGGCTGCAGTATTGGTGATGCGTCGCGAAGGTGTTGACACTGCTTTTGGCATTCCCGGTGCAGCCATCAACCCGCTGTACGCTGCACTGAAAAAAATCGGCGGTGTTGACCACATTTTGGCACGTCATGTGGAAGGAGCCTCCCACATGGCTGAAGGTTACACTCGCACCAAGGCGGGCAATATCGGCGTCTGCATCGGCACCTCTGGCCCCGCGGGTACCGACATGGTCACCGGTTTGTACTCAGCCTCGGCCGACTCCATTCCCATCCTCTGCATCACTGGTCAAGCGCCCCGTGCCCGGATGCACAAGGAAGACTTCCAGGCAGTCGATATCACCAGTATCGTCAAACCTGTCACCAAGTGGGCAACCACCGTGATGGAACCTGGCCAGGTACCTTATGCCTTCCAGAAAGCCTTCTATGAGATGCGCTCCGGTCGCCCAGGTCCCGTACTGATCGATCTACCATTCGATGTACAGATGGCAGAGATCGAGTTTGATATTGATGTTTATGAACCACTGCCATTGACCCGCCCTTCCGCTACTCGGGTTCAGGCCGAAAAGGCACTGGCAATGCTCAACGATGCTGAGCGCCCGCTGATCGTTTCTGGTGGTGGCGTAATCAATGCTGATGCCAGCGCCAAGCTTGTCGAGTTCGCGGAGCTTACCGGTGTACCTGTGGTTCCAACCCTGATGGGCTGGGGCACAATTGCGGACGACCACAAGTTGATGGTTGGCATGGTCGGCTTGCAGACCTCGCATCGCTACGGCAACGCCACCTTACTCGCGTCTGACTTGGTGTTCGGCATTGGTAATCGCTGGGCCAACCGCCACACTGGCTCAGTCGATGTGTACACCGAAGGTCGACGCTTCATTCACGTCGACATCGAACCCACTCAGATCGGCCGAGTATTCACCCCAGACCTGGGTATCGTTTCAGATGCCGGCGCAGCCTTGGACATGTTCTTGACTGTGGCTCGTGAATGGAAAGCCGCTGGCAAACTGAAAGATCGCAACGCGTGGGTAAATGCTTGCCGTGACCGCAAGCGCACTCTTCAACGCAAAACTCATTTTGATAACGTGCCGATCAAGCCCCAGCGCGTTTACGAAGAAATGAATGAATTCTTCGGTAAAGACACCTGCTACGTCAGCACCATTGGTTTGTCGCAGATTGCGGGCGCGCAGTTCCTGCACGTTTACAAGCCGCGGCACTGGATCAACTGTGGCCAGGCTGGCCCACTGGGCTGGACTATTCCTGCCGCGTTAGGTGTGGTCAAAGCCGATCCAACACGCCAAGTTGTAGCACTGTCTGGCGACTATGATTTCCAGTTCATGATCGAGGAATTGGCCGTCGGCGCTCAGTTCAACCTGCCCTACATTCATGTCCTGGTGAACAACTCCTACCTGGGATTGATCCGCCAGGCACAGCGCAACTTTGACATCGATTTCTGTGTGCAGCTTTCGTTCGACAACATCAACGCTCCAGAGCTGAACGGCTACGGCGTCGATCATGTGGCAGTCGTTGAGGGACTGGGATGCAAGGCCATTCGCGTGCGTGATCCAAATGACTTGCAGGCCGCATTTGCTCACGCCAGGGAACTCATGCACCAGCATCGCGTGCCCGTGGTTGTGGAAATCATTCTTGAACGCGTGACCAACATCTCCATGGGTACCGAGATCAACGCCATCAACGAGTTCGAGGATCTGGCGCTGAGCGGTGCCGATGCACCGACGTCCATTTTGCCTTTGAATTAACGCTTCCCCCCTTTCTGACTTCATCCAGACAACGACACAGGAGCATTCCATGCCCCGATTTGCAGCCAACCTATCCATGATGTTCACGGAAGTGGATTTTCTGGATCGTTTCACCGCCGCCGCTGAAGCTGGCTTCACCGGTGTTGAGTACTTGTTCCCTTACGATTTCAGCTCCACCGAAATCAAGGAGAGACTCGAGAGCAACGGCCTTACCCAAGTGCTTTTCAATTTGCCCGCGGGGAATTGGGCCAAGGGAGAGCGCGGTATCGCCTGCCATCCCGACCGCGTTGAAGAGTTCCGGGCTGGCGTCGATTTGGCCATCGCCTACGCGCAGGTACTGGGCAATAAGCAACTCAACTGCCTGGCCGGTATCCGCCCTCATGGTGTGGACGCCAAGACAATCGAAAAGACCTTCGTGGCCAACCTCAAATATGCCGCTGACAAGCTGGAAACCGCGGGCATCAAACTTGTGATGGAAGCCATTAACACGCTGGATATTCCAGACTTCTATTTGAACAACACACAGCAGGGACTCGACATCAGGAAAAAGGTCGGTAGTGCCAATCTTTTGCTGCAGTACGACATCTACCACATGCAGATTATGGAAGGTGACCTGGCCCGTACTATGTCCACCTATCTGGATGAAATTAACCACATCCAGCTCGCAGACAATCCGGGCCGCAATGAGCCTGGCACCGGTGAAATCAACTATCACTTCCTGTTCCAACTCCTTGACCGAATTGGCTATCAGGGCTGGGTCGGTTGTGAATACAAGCCAGCTACCTCCACCCTTGCCGGCCTCGGCTGGCTGAAAACCCATAACGTGATCTAACGGAGATTTTACCTATGGCCAACATCGGATTTATTGGCACCGGCATCATGGGCAAACCTATGGCTCAGAACCTGCAGAAAGCCGGTCATAAACTGTTCTTCTCTGAACACCACAATAAAATGCCCGCCGACCTGCTGGGTGAAAACGGGATTGGCCTGGCCACCCCAAAAGAAGTCGCCCAAGAAGCCGAATTCGTCATCATCATGGTGCCGGATACCCCCCAGGTTGAAGATGCACTGCTACGCGAGAAAGGCGTTGTAGAAGGAGTAGGTGCGGGCAAGGTCGTTATCGACATGAGTTCGATCTCCCCTTCTGCCACCAAAGTCTTCGCCGAGAAGATCAACGCTACTGGGGCCAGTTATCTGGATGCCCCGGTTTCCGGGGGCGAGGTCGGTGCGAAAGCCGCCACGCTGAGTATCATGGTCGGCGGTGAAAAACACGCCTTTGAGCGCGCTTTACCGCTGTTCCAGGCCATGGGCAAGAACATCACTCATGTTGGAGGCAATGGCGATGGTCAGACCGCCAAGGTCGCCAATCAGATCATCGTCGCGCTGAACATCCAGGCCGTAGCCGAAGCTCTGCTATTCGCCGCCAAAAACGGCGCCGATCCGGCCAAAGTACGTGAAGCATTGATGGGTGGCTTTGCTTCCTCGAAAATTCTTGAGGTGCACGGTGAGCGCATGATCAAAGGCACCTTCGATCCAGGCTTCCGCGTCAGCCTGCATCAGAAGGATCTCAATCTGGCTCTCTCGGGAGCTCGGGAGCTGGCCCTGAATCTGCCCAACACAGCCAACGCACAACAAGTGTTCAGCACCTGTGCCGCGCTGGGTGGCAGCAACTGGGATCATTCGGCGCTAATCAAAGGTCTCGAACACATGGCCAACTTCTCAATTCGTGAGCAGTGAACTCCGCTCCGACGACCTCCCGGTAGCCCGAGATCCTCGCCGAGGGTGACGAAACCCGAGGCGGGCAGCCATCGCAGCTTCACGGCGAAAACCATGATCAGCAGGATTCCGAGCCAGAAGTGCGGAATGGAAATCCCTGACAACGCGACGATGTTCGCCCCGTAATCCACTGCTGTACCCTTGCGCACAGCAGAGGGAAACGGCTGTGTCCCGCCGCGGACGACCGGAGCAAAAGGGCATCAATTACCGCATGAGCCCGGAGAACTTCCCAGCCATCAGCGCAGCCGGCATCGACTGCTGCGTGCTGGCCAACAACCATGTGCTGGACTGGGAGGCAGTCGGCTTGGCCGATACGCTAGAGACCCTGGCGAGCAACGGTATGTGCAGCGCCGGCGCCGGGCACAACCGACAATCTGCCGAAGCGCCCGCCGTGCTGCCGCAGCCTGGCGGGCGGCGCTTGCTGGTGTTTGGCCTCGGCGCACCCGACAGCGGCATTGCGCCGGACTGGGCCGCCACGGATAGGCGCGCGGGTGTCGCGCGGCTGGAGGATCTGTCGATGCAAAGCCTGCGCCCTGTGGCCAAACGGATTCTCGAGGGCAAAAATCCGGGGGATCTGGTGGTCGCCTCCATTCACTGGGGTGGCAACTGGGGGTTCGATATCCCGCGGGAGCAGGTCCGGTTCGCCCATGCCTTGATCGACGAGGCCGGAGTTGACGTGGTGCACGGGCATTCCTCGCACCACATCAAGGGCATCGAGGTGTACCGCAAACGCCTGATTCTCTATGGCTGCGGTGATCTGCTGAACGATTACGAAGGCATCGAGGGCCATACCGCCTTTCGCGGCGACCTGGGGCTTCTATACTTTGCCTCGCTGGGCCCAGGCGGGCACCTGCAGTCGCTGGACCTGATACCCACCCGCCTCCATCGTTTTCGCATCTGTCGCGCCGAAGGGGATGACCGTCAATGGCTGCACGGCACCCTTTCTCGCGAGTGCGCACGCTTGGGCAGCAGCATCCAGCCGGGCGCGAAAAATGCCTTCGAGTTGCGTTGGTAGGAGCGTCTGCACCCGACTAAAGTAACCGCCCCACAAACCCCCACCCTATCCAAGGCGGCCATGTTTTTTTTCAGAGGATGTCGCGGGAAAAGCCAAAGAAAGACTTTTCTTTGGACGAAAAAAATGGACCTCTTTTCAGAGATCCATTTTTTAATGCTTGGAGCGGGAAACGAGACTCGCATCTGGCGTCCGACCCATTGAAATCTAAAGGGTTTCGTTGCTTCCTGAAACAGGAAAGGACTTGATTCTGGACTTGTTTTCAGTGGGTATCAAGAGGAGAAAGGACGTGATCCCTGGCTCTAGCGGTCAGACTGGAAACGGCCCACCACGTTAACTGCAACTCAAGTCAGATAGACCCTCTTCACTTCGAAGCTGCCGGCTCATGTCATCGCAACTTTGCGACCAGTCTGTCAACCATTTGGACATCACGGGCGGGCGCTCTGCTATTCCCAACTCTCGGACGAAATCATCAGGTGGAATCGTGCCGTCTGCAGAGCGGAAAAGACCTCGCATCACGACCACGCCGTCCATCGACCGGCTTACGCCAGGGTCTACGAAACAGCAGAAGCAGAAGACGAAACCAGAGATTCATAGGGATACCGATGGTGAGAAAACTATGTAGGCAAACGTGGTGTCTGCTAGGGATTCGGAGCGGAAATCGGGTGCAATTTCTCATCGAACTCATCAAGTGAGACGAATGAAAGCCCTTGCAGTGTGTCCAGCGAGCGCAGGTGCTGTCGATACATCGCTAACTGAGTGACACGTGCTTCCTGGGAAATGTACGGTACGTGATAGGCAACAAAGGTCGGAAGCACAGTCATCCCGGTATAGGCCAACGTTCCACGCAGGATAGGACGGAGCATATCGTTGAGTTCACCGTGCACGCCGCCGCTCACCAACATGTGTGGTTGACCGCCGACAGTAATGGCGAGCATGGCCTTCTTGCCAACCAGGCCGCCCTGATCGTAAAAGCGCTTTCCGCCATAGCAGACGCCAGATACCAATACTCGGTCTATCCAGCCTTTCATGATCGCCGGCATCGAGAACCAATAGATTGGGAAGTTGAAGATCACCAGATCGGCGTCCAGCAACTTATCCAGCTCCTTCTGGATGTCCGGTGCCAGTGTGCGTTGCGAGCAATTGTGACGCTGCTCCAAGGCATACGTCAGGTACTCGGAATTGACGCGGCTGCCAAAGTCAGCCGCGCTGGCGATCGGATTCCAGTTCATGGCATACAGGTCAGACACTTCGACAGAGTGCCCTTGCCCCCGCAGTTCTTCGACCGCCAGATCTTTCATGGCCGCATTGAACGATTGCGGCTCGTTGTGCGCGTGGATAATGAGGATGTGCATTGGGCAGCTCTCCATTGGGTTGGCCATCCAATCAGCCGGTGATGTCTTTACCGAAGATGGCACGTGCAATGACTAGCTTCTGAATCTCATTGGTTCCCTCATAGATTTCGGCGATCTTGCAGTCGCGATAGATCTCTTCGACACGGTAGTGCGAACCATCCGCCGCGAGCTCGCGCATAAAGCCGTAGCCACCAAAGATCTGTACCGCGTCGCGGGCGAATTCACCGGCAAGGTTGGTGCCGTACCATTTGGCCATCGCGGCCTCGGGTTCCGGGAAAGCGAGTCCTTCGTCCATGCGCAACGCCGCCTTGAGATACAGGTTGCGGGCGTTCTCGATTTCAGTGGCGCGTTCAGCCATCTTGAACTGCCAGTGTTGGAACTGCGCGATGGCTTTGCCAAACGCCCGGCGCGTCTTGAGCCGCGCGATACTGTGATCAAACAATGCCTGAGCCATGCCGGTCCCGCTGGCGGCAATCCCTATGCGTCCGAATGTCAGCGTTTGCAAGGCTATCTTGAGACCTTCACCGGGCTGGCCAACAACATTCGTCATGGGCACTTTGACGTTGTCGAAGTAGATGTCCGCCGTCAGTTGGCCATGGTTGCCCATTTTCTTGTCGGGTTCGCCAACACGTACACCTGGCCAATTCAACTCGACCACCAGCTCAGTCATGCGCGCGCCATCGACACAGAGCAATACGACGAAGTCGGCAACTGGTGCGTTGGAAATGAAGCGCTTGCGGCCGTTGACGATGTAGCCATCCTCTGTGCGCGTAGCGTGGGTGCCCATGGCTTCAACGCTCAAGTCGGTACTGGCATCCGGCTCGGTAGTTGCGAAACTCCCGATCTTGTCGCCGCTGAGCAAAGGCCTGAGATAGCGTTGCTTGATCGAGTCCGCCCCGTGGTTCAGCGCATTACCCGCGAGAATGCAATGCACGTCCACGATGGCGGCCACCGAGTTCGAATGGTAAGCCAGCTCCTCGATCATCACCGCAGTGGCTGCGGTGGGGTATTTGAGCCCTCGCCCACCCACATCAGCGGTAAAGGGAATGCCAAATAAACCGGCCTTGGCCATTTTGGCGAACAAGTCACGCGGGAACGCTGCAACGGACTCCTCTGTGTGGCCAATGGCGTAGGCCACCGGGGCGACATGTTCGTCGGCGAAGCGACGAATCTCCTGGCGGATAGCCAGGATTTCCTGCGGGGTATCCAGGTCGTGATACAGGCGATCCTGGTGACGCGCAACAGTCGCATTGACCGAAGTATTGGCAAGATGGGTCATGGTTATCTCTTCTGCAGGCTGGGGAAGCAACGTGATGTGAACGGTATGGAAACTGATGGAATGACGTAATAGGCAAAAACGACGGTAAATATGCGAATATCGCCATCCACGCCAAAAAAGGTTCCGCCATGACCACCGTTGCGATTCTGGGTTTTGACGACTCCTATGCCTCCGTTGTGGGAGGTTTTGCTGACATGCTTCAGGTTGCCAACGCGCACATGTCAAAACAGGGGATGCCACCGTCAGGTCTGTTTGAATGGCATTTCATATCGCAGAACGGGTTGCCTGTGCGCGCGAGCAATGGCCTCGAGCTTGGCATGCGGGCGCTGCCGAAGAACCAGCATTATGATTTGGTCTTTATTCCCAGCCTGCATTATCGCGGCTGGCAGCATTTCGAGGGCTTCCTGGAAAAGCACCTGGCTGTCCGTGACTGGCTGGTTAAGCAATGGCGAAATGGCGCATGGTTGTGCGCAAATTGCACTGGCACGTTTCTACTTGCCGAGACGGGTTTGCTTGATAACAAAGTGGCGACCACCACTTGGTGGCTGGAGGAGCATTTCCGCAGCAGATTCCCAAAGGTTGATCTGCAAATGCGTCCAGTGGTGACTGAATCTGAACGTCTGGTATGCGGTGGCGCACATGCCACATTTTTGTTGCAAGCGGTTCACGTGCTTAACAAATTCGCGGGAGAGGCCATCGCCAGGCAATGCGCCCGCAGCATGCTGATCGATTTGACCCAAACGACGCAGACACCTTTCCAGCCGCTTATCGCCGACAAGACCCACAATGATCCCTTGATTCAACGCGCGCAAAAGTGGCTTCAGGATCACTTGGCGGAACAGGTGCGCATGACAGACCTGGCGCAGAAGTTGGCCGTCAGCGAACGTACATTGATACGCCGCTTCAATAAGGTGCTTGAGCAGTCACCGCTCACCTATCTGCAGAACCTACGCGTTGATACGGCGCGAGCTTTACTGGAGGCTGGCGACCTGAGTACCGAGCGAATCGCTCACTATGTCGGTTACAGTGATATCAGCTCGTTTGCACGCCTGTTCCGTGAACGCGTTGGATTCACTCCGGGCGCTTATCGAGCCAGGTTTCAGTTACCCATGGAGAACTGACCAAGCACTGTCGCCAGCGGATCGCCTGACCCATTCGCTGCAAACCGCCACCCTCGCCTACCGTGCTGGCGAGGACAAAGAATGCACGGGAGGTTTTCAGCAAGATTGCAAGGGATGGCTTGCCAAAAATGCGGCGACTCGCTCAATGACCTCGTCCGGCCGGGAATCAGCAAAAAAATGTCCGCCCGCTATCGCAGAAGCCTCCATCATCGTGCAGCGATCCACCCAAGTGGCGGGTAAATCATAGTGCTTGGCCATCGCACCTGAGGCGCCATAGAGGATCAGCGCGGGCGCGGTGATGCGTCGTCCGGAATCGGACATGTCGTCTGCCAGATCCACAGTGAGTGCGGCACGATAGTCGTTGCAAAACCCAGCGATCGTTGCCGGATCACGCCAGGCTTTCCGATACGCCGCCAGTTGGTCAGCATCAAAATCCTCCGGCCCTGCGGCACCCCAGCCGAAAAGGCAGCTCTCGAAAAAGAAATCGGGATCCGCCGCAATCATGCGCTCCGGAAAGGGTGCGGGCTGAGAAAGAAAAAACCAATGCCAGTAACTGTGGGCTATGTCCTTGCGCAGATCTGTCAGCATCACAGCCGTAGGAACGATGTCCATCAGCGTGACGCTCGCCACCACGTCTGGATGATCCAGTGTCATCCTGTATGCAGTGCGCGCGCCACGGTCGTGTCCAACAAGATGGAACCGTTCATGTCCGAGCACACGCATCAGTCCGACCTGATCCGCGGCCATGGCGCGAAATCCGTAATTTGACAGATCCGCTTGAAGCGGCGGCTTATCCGATGCCCCATACCCACGCAAATCAGCACAGACAACCCGATAGCCACGCGCGACCAGCTCAGGTGCGATACGTGCCCAGAGCGCCATGGTCTGCGGAAAACCGTGGAGCATCAGGATGGGTTCGCCTTTACCCGCTGCAACACAGGCAATTTCCACATCGCCTACGGTAATTTGGTGCGTTTCGAAGTTTTCGAACATGGGGTCGTCTCGTTATTTCACCTTGACGATGACCTTGCCTTTTGCCCGACCGGTTTCAACATAAGCCAAGGCATCCGGGGTCGATTCGAATGGAAAAACCCGGTCCACCACCGGGCGTATGACACCGGAATCGATGAGCGCAGTAAGCTTACGCAACTGGTTACCGCTGGCTTTCATGTAAAGGAATGAATAGCTGACGCCACGGCGTTTGGCTTTTTTCCTGATCCCGTAACTCAACAGGCCCATGACCAGTTTCAGGAATCCGGACAATCCAGCGTTTTTCGCAAAATCAGCATCCGGTGGTCCAGAGATCGAGATGAGCTTTCCACCAGGCTTGAGTATGCGCAACGATTTCTCAAGTGTATCCGTGCCCAGGCTGTTCAAGACCACATCGTAATCGTGCAGGACCTTTTCGAAATCGTCTTTGCGGTAATCGATCACGATATCTGCACCAAGGCGCTTCACCCACTCGACATTCGCCGTGCTCGTGGTCGTCGCGACAGTCGCCCCCAGGTGCTTGGCCAGCTGAATGGCCAATGTTCCCACGCCACCGGAGCCCGCATGGATAAGCACCTTTTGACCTTTCTTCAGGTTCGCTTTTTCGACCAGCGCCTGCCAGGCCGTCAAGCCAACCAGAGGGATCGAAGCCGCTTCTTCCATGCTGAGATCTTTCGGCTTGATCGCCAGCGAGCCTTGATTGATCGCAATAAATTCAGCAAATGCACCGATTCGATCGTCATCTGGCCGCGCATAGACCTCATCGCCCGGCTTGAATTGCTGCACTTGTGAGCCAACCCGCACGACGACCCCGGCCAAATCATTGCCCAGAATAAGCGGCATGCGATAAGGCAAAATCATTTTGAACTCACCGTCCCTGATTTTTAAATCCAGAGGGTTCACACCCGCCGCATGAATCTGGACTAAAACGTCATCCTTGCCCAATTCAGGTTCTGGCATTTCGGTCGCCCGTAACGCAACTTTTTTTCCATAGCGTTCGATAATGAATGCTTTCATCGTACTTCCTTACTCCTGGCGTACCCAGGTCTGTGAACGCCCCAGCAGCGGCGTGCCAATATAGCCGCGCACGCTGAGTTTTTTACCGTTGTCGGTCAGGTGGACTTTACTGCTATAGACCTTGCCGTTATCCGGATCGAGGATTTCGCCATCGGTGTATTCTTCGCCGTCCTTGCGCAAACCGGTGAGAATGGTCAGGCCTACAATCGACGCATTCTTGTTCACGCCATCACATTTACCGCACTTCGGATTCTGGTCTTCGCTCGGGGCGGGATACGCTTTTTCGATAACGCCCTTCAGAGTGCCATCGGACTCGGTGATTCGAATCAATGCCCTCGGCTTGCCACTGACATCGTCGATGTTTTGCCACAGGCCAACCGGCGAATTGTCGTCTGCCCACAGTGCCGATGACATGACTGCTGCTGCCAGGGTGAGTCCGAAGACACCTGCTTTGAGCGTACGCATTGTCTGAATCCTCATGATTGAGCGAATTTTCTTGTCGGCCTGATGCCAGTATGAGATTGGCCCTGTGGCTTACGGCTATCGGATTGCGCTCGCTGTGTTCAGATCGCTTTCTGAGCAAGCTTCCAGTCGCGCCAGTAATATAACGTTGTTATTTGATTAACATAACGCCGTTATGGCAGTATTGCAACATGACCACTGATAACTCACTTCCTAATGCCCCCACCCGCCTCGTCGAGGCAACCATCCGTGTGCTTGCGACTAACGGCCCGTCCGAAGTCAAGGCCCGTTCGGTAGCGAGCGAAGCCGGCCTGTCGACGATGGGGGTTTACACACACTTCGGCGGAGTGCCGGAACTTCTACAAGCAGTCGCTGACGAGGGATTCAAGCGGTTGGCTGCAGTCTTCAAGCGTGTGCCAATCACGGATGATCCGATAACCGACTTGTGTGCGATGCTCCTGGCTTGCCGAGACCTTGCACGAAGCAATCCCCATCTGTACGACTTAATGTTTGGTCTTTCGATTGACGGCAGATATAGCCCCTCACGAGGTGCCATGAAATCGATTGCAGATGGGCAATCGGAAGCCTTCAAGGCGACATACGCGATTCTGATCAACGCGTGCGCTCGCTTGGTTGATGCCAAATGCGTTCGCAAAATCGATCCTGCCCTCATCGCGCCACAGCTGTGGAGTGCCGCGCATGGATTCATCATGCTCGAACTCGCTGGCCACTTCGCAGGCACGGCCAATCCTGCTTCGCAGATCCTGGTAGCGACGTGTAACAACATTGTTGTCGGCTTGGGAGCGAAGCGCGAAAAAGTAGAATCTTCCACTGCTGGCGTAATTGCCGGGTAGGCAACTCCGCTAGAACCTTGAAAAAACCGCGCAACCCTGCAGTAACGCGGAGCGAACAGTATTTCAGTTCAAGTACGCAGCCACTCGGCATGTTCAGAGGTTGGGTCAACCGGTTCGCTCATGCAGAGAAGGAACCGGTCATGACAGATGCTCGTATGCTTTGCGGCTCAATGCTCATATGTGCAGCAGGATAGGGATCTGTATCGAGGCCACGCGCTGATTATCAGGGTGGCTGAGCACGCCACTGGACGGTTTCGTAGCTACCGCCTCACCTCGCTCATGAACACCTTCGTTATTGCGGGCCTGTGGAATCTGCGCCATTGCGTACTCGGCGAGTGCCGTGATGGTCAGCGCAGGATTAACCCCAGGATTTGCAGGCATCGCAGCGCCGTCACAAACCAACATGTTCTGGTAACCAAAAACGTGTAGGTTCTGATCAATCACACCGCTTTGGGCATCGGCGCCGATCACGGCACCGCCCAGCACATGGGCTGTTGTCGGAATGTTGCCCAGCGCTTCCAGTACGTTGCTCTGGGCAATACCGCCGGTGTGCCTGGCCAACCATTGAGCCGCCTGGTTGCCCATCTCGATGTAAGTCGGATTTGGCTTGTCGCGATTCTGCTCGGTGACGAGGCGGTAGCCGCGACCCAGCCAACGCTTGCTGGGGCGAAGTGCGATCGCATTGTCCAATGTCTGCATCACTAACAGCATCACCATGCGTCGGCTCCAGCCCCATGGCCATAGCGACTTGAGCCATCGCGCTGGGTGCAACACGATATTCCCCAGCCACTTCAGCGGCCGCGTTACGCGGTTACCCTTACCGACCAGCAACGTGCAAAGCAAACTGAGGAAGTCGGCGTTGCGACCGTAGGTGAGAAACTCGATGTGGGTATCCTGATCGACGTGCACACTGCTGCTGGCAGTAACATCGTTCCAGGTCTTGCGGTCCTCGGGCAAGCGCACGTTCAGAACCGATTCGCTGTTGGTGCGCACCAGTTCACCAAGGCGATCGCTGACCCGGGGCAACGAGCCGCCGTGCTTACAGTTGGCCAATAATTCGTTGGTACCGAGAGCCCCGCCGGCGAAGATCACTCCGCGGGCGGTGTAAGTACGGCGATCACGGGTGAACCAGGCGCCGGGGCGCTGGGCGGTCACACGGTAGCCGTCACTACCATCGGCTGCCCCGAGGGGGCTCACATCAACGACCTCACGCTCTGCCAATATCTGCACGCCGCGTTTCTCTGCGAACCACAGGTAGTTTTTCACCAGCGAGTTCACGGCACCGACGCGGCATCCCACCATGCAGGCGCCGCAACGTATACACCCGGTACGGTCAGGCCCTTCCCCACCGAAATAGGGGTCCTTGACGGTTTTGCCCGGTTCGCCAAAGAACACTCCGGTGGGTGCTCGAGTGAATGTGTCTTCGGTTCCGAAGTGTTGCGCCATCTCCCGGGCCAGTTGCTGGTTCGTCGAGTCGAATGGCACCGTCTTTACCCCAAGCATGTGTTCGGCCGTATCGTAGTGAGGCTGCAATAGCCTTTCCCAGTGGCCGAGCTCCCGCCACTGCACGTTTTCGAAGAACTCTGGCTTGGCGCGGTACAACACACCGCCATACACGGTGCTGCCGCCACCGACACCCGACTGGCTGGGAAAAAAGACATGGCGAAACAGCGACATGCGCATGATGCCCTTCAAACCCAATGCGGGTGCCCACAGATACTTGTTGAACTGCCAGGCCGACTTGGGGAGGTCTTCGTCGCGATAGCGACGGCCGCGCTCGAGTACCCCGACGCGATAGCCTTTCTCCACGAGGCGCAGCGCCGAGACGCTGCCGCCAAATCCCGATCCGATCACCAGCCAGTCGAAGTCTGCGTTTTTCATGATGTGTCCCCTTCTACGTGCCGATTGCTTTGCGCCTAAAGTCCATCAGGTAATTACCTGTCAATCGACATATTCGGTCCACATCTTGCGCAGCCTCAGCTTGTCGACTTTGCCCACGGCATTCTTTGGCAGGCTGTCGATGATGTTGATCGTGGAAGGTCTTTTGTAACGCGTCAGCCGGTCAGTGCAGTGCTCGCTCAAGTCCTCCTGGGTACCGGCGAATCCCGCACGAAACGCGACATAGGCAACAACAATTTCGCCAAGGGTCTCGTGAGGGACACCAATCACTGCTGCTTCAAGAACCCCCGGAAATTCGAACAACACATCCTCGATCTCCTTCGGGTAGATGTTCTCGCCGCCGCGAATGATCATCTCTTTAAGGCGCCCGACGATGACCAGATAACCGTCTTCGTCGATCCGGCCAATGTCGCCGGTGTGCAGCCAGCCATCGACAATGGTCTTCGCTGTTTCCTCGGGCTTCCCAAGGTAACCACGCATGACGTTAGGACCTTGAACCAGCACCTCGCCAGTGGCGCCCTGTGGCAAATGCACACCGCTCGGGTCGGCGATTGCAATGCGTTGCCCGATGAAGGGCAGCCCGACCGTACCGACCTTGCGTAGGCCGTCGAAGGGGTTGATGGTCGAAGCGCACGTGCCTTCGGACAGGCCATATCCCTCAAGCAGCGGAAAACCGAAGCGAGCTTCAAATTTTTTCAGTAGTTCCGCCGATGCAGGCGCCGCGCCGCAGATGCCATACCGAAGACTGGAGGTATAAGGTTTTACCTCGCGAGGTAACGCGTTAAGCATTGCGTAGATGGTTGGCACTGCAGAGAAGTACGTGGGTCGAAGCCACTCGACATCCTCAAAAAACGTGTCGACGTTGAAACGCTTGCGAATCGAAACCCGACCACCGCTTGATAGCGGGACGAGCGTGCTCACCACAATGCCGTTTACGTGAAAGAGTGGAAGTATCAATAAACAGTGGTCTGCTGCCGTGACCTTGAGTGAGTTTCGCCCCATTTCCGACATGGCCTCAATATTGGCGTGATCGAGCATCACGCCCTTCGGCAGGCCGGTAGTGCCACTGGTGTAGATCAACAGTGCCAGTGCGCCAGGCTCTTCAAAGGGTACGCCGGTGTAGGACGCCCCCGTTTCCAGAGTGGCAACAGGCAGGGACAGCAGATTCGGGACTATGACTTCGCCGCTGACGTTGATGAGCAGCTTCGCCCCCGAATCAACCAGTTGATGGGTTGCTTCCTTGCTGGTCAGCCCAGGATTGATCGGCGTGACCGCCGCCCCCAGACGCCAGGCGGCGAACATCGCCACTACAAACTCCACCTGGTTGGGCAACATGATGGCGACGACGTCTCCAACGCCTACACCCCTATCCGCGAAGACTCCCGCCGCTGCGAGGACCCGGGAATGGAACTGCCGGTTAGTCAGATTGCTGCTGTCGTCAGCGATGCACAGACCATCAGGCTCTGACACCGCGCGTAAATCTGAAAGCTTGGAAAAACACATTATTTTTGTTCTCTCTGAAAAGTGACGAAAACGCTTGAATCAGTAGGTTGAAGAGCCGAGTAGATGTTTCGTCAGAAACTGGGTCTGATCCTTCACCAGTTCTTCGAACGCCTCGCCCATGTAGAACTCGAAATGCCCAGCGGAATAAAGCCTGGTCTCTCCATGCGGCGCCTTGCGCACCAGGGCAATCGTCTGTTCCGGTGGCGTGACGGTGTCAGTGGTGCTGACGCAAAACAGGATGGGAAACTTCACCTTGGAGGCGGAGCGTCCGGGTCGATAAGCCATGATCTCCGGAAGCACCCGCGCGGCGACGTGATTGACGAACACCATCCCTTTCGGCACCAAGGCCAGATAACCCGGCAGGGCATCATGGGCATTCATCAAGGCCGGCTGACCGGGAGCGGCAGCGATTGGCACCATCACTGGCGGACGACCCAGCAGCTTGGCCGCAAAATCACGCAAGAGCACCGGGGCTACCTGCAGCGATCCCTTCACACCCAGTGCGGCGGCGGAGGCCAGACCGTCGGTAAAGGGGCACTGACTGATGGCAGCCAGTAACTCGGGATGCCGACTGGCCACGGTGATCGCATGCCCTCCCCCAAACGAGCTTCCCCATACGGCAACCCGTCTCCCATCGACATCCGCGCAGCCTTTGACGAAGTCCAGCGCCGCATCCCAATCAGCAAGTTGCCGCTTCACAGACATCAACTGCCTGGGGCGACCACCACTGTCTCCGAAATAACGGTAGGTAAAGGCCAATGTAGCGATTCCCGCAGCGGCGAATCGCTCAGAAAAGGCGTCGAGGCGCATCTCGCGAACCGCACCGAGTCCGTGACCGAGTACTACAATCGGCGGTTTCTCTACTCCGACCGGCAGGTAGAGCCAGGCCGAACAGTAGGTTTCACCCGAGTCAAAGCGGATGTCCTGGCGAGTGAATAGGTAGGGAAGCTGTGACATTTGATTCATTTCCTGCCTCCCCCGCCTTGCAGGGGCAAGGAGCCTTGCTCGAGCGTTTGCTCGAAAATGGCCGGGCTGTAGAACGGCACATTGCCGTCGCGAACGGTGCGTTCAAGGTATTCGACCATTAGCGATTGCGCAGTCTCGGAAGGCGAGATCTTGATGAATTCGGTGCGCTCCATGTGCAACCCCTCATCGAGAGTGGCTGATCCGCCGAAGTACACAGCCCGCTTGATAGCCTCAATGGCACCCTTGGGTCGAGAGCCCAGATACCGGGCCAGCTCAATGGCTCGCTCAAGCAGCGCATCCGGAGCAACCACTTCGTCGATATACCCTATTTCGAGCGCTTTCTGTGGCGACACCGGCCTGCCTTCGAGCATCAGCATAAGCGCTCGATGGGCACCGACCAGCCGTGGTAATCGCTGAGTGCCCCCGCCACCGGGAAGGATTCCAAGAAGCACCTCTGGCTGCCCGATGAAGAAATCGCCATCCGCCATCAGACGGGCGTCGCAGGCTAGCGCGAGTTCGCTGCCCAGCCCCAGCGCAGACCCGTTCAGAGCGGCGATGAAAATGACGCCGCTGCGGTTCATCCGCAGAAAAGTGTCGTGCAGCTTGTCAAGCTGCATCCCGCCCTCCAGCGGTGTCAGAGACGCAGCTGCCGCCAAAGGCGGAACTCCGCGAACGCTCTTTGCAGTTCGAGCGATAGCCGAGGCAGCAGTGCGCCCGACCGACGGGATACTCTTTCCACCTTCCTGTAGCCAACGTACGTCTGCATGACCGATGAAACGCTCAGGATGAGTTCCGGTGAGCACCACCGCTTTTACCGCGGTATCGGACTCTAGCTTGTCCAATAGCTCCGAAAGCTCATTAGCCATCTCCAACCCCATCAGCCCGTGTGGACCTCCATCCAGCCGCGCAACCAGGACAGAGCCTCGGGGCTCCACTTCAAGGTGCTCGGGCGGTGTATGCGTCTTCGTCATCTCTTAGATCCTCCGGGACAAGCGTGGAGAGCAAGCGCGCCCCCCATCAGTAGCCTCCGGACAGTCAGCAAATCAGCCGGAGGAACAAAATAACACTGTTATACAACAAACATAACACTGTTATATTACCGTCGCAATATGTACTCTTATGGCTCGCTCCCCGTGTCATGCACCAACCCGCACCTGAAGGGAACTTCATAAAATGAAACCGCACATCACTGTGGTACAGATTAATCCGGCCACCAGGAATCCGTCTGAATCCCCTCTTCCAGAATGGAGGCCAGCAATCCTCGTCACAGGCGCTGCTTCCGGAATCGGTCGCGCCTGCGCTGAGTTGTTTGCGCAGCGCGGTTGGTTCGTTGGTCTATACGATATTGATTCTGAGGGTGTCGCCGCGGTCGCCGCGACCTTGGGAGAGGGAAACGCCATCTCTGGAGCTCTCAACGTAAGCGATCCTGCAGCATGGGAACGGGTACTTACGGATTTCTGGGCGCAAAGCGGCCAGCGGCTTGACGTGCTGCTCAATAATGCGGGGATTCTCACAGCCGGGCAGTTTGAAGCCGTTCCGTTGACCAGACACCATGCAATGCTTGACGTGAACGTTCTGGGAATGATCACCGGCTGCCACAGCGCCTTCCAATACCTGCGGGGGACGCCCTCCTCTCATGTCATCAATATGGCCTCGGCCACCGCAATCTATGGCCAGCCTGAACTGGCAACCTACTCGGCGACCAAGTTCGCCGTGCGCGGATTCACCGAAGGGCTCGAGCTCGAATGGAGCAAGTTCGGCATCCGCGTGAGTGATATCTGGCCGAGCTTCGTAAAGACCGCAATGGCTGACGATTACGGTCGTATCCCCAGCGCCAAATCGCTGGGCATTCGTCTCACACCACATGACGTCGCATCCACGGTATGGGCTTGCGCGACGGCAAAACGATGCATCCACAAAACCCACCGGACTGTCGGCCTGCAAGCCGGATTTCTAGCGATCGCCACTCGTCTCGCGCCGCCGGCCCTCAGCCGCTGGATCGTCCAACGCATTGCGCGATAAAGGAGAGGTTTACGACTCTCGAAAACGAACCAGGACGAGACATCCGAAAGCGCGACCGGCCAGGCCCGGATCGACATCGCTTTCCATCAGGATTCCGATGCACATTGCCTACAATGGAGCTGCCACCAAAAATGAAAGGCTTCAACTGGATCGATGAACTGAGCCCTCAAGTACGGGATACCGTTCTGCGATGCGCTCATCCAAGAACCGTTGCCGATTCGAAGATCCTGTATCAAAACGGCGATCGTGTAACGGAAATTTTCCAGATCGTTTCCGGGGCCATCCGCAAATGCATTCTCACCGAGGATGGCCAGGAGGTTCTGCTCTATGTCTACGGACCCGGCGACATAGTAGCCGATGCTCCCGTGACTGATGACGAGCCCTCCCCCGTCACGCTGACTACCCGGGGAGAAACCAAATTGAGGGTCTGGTCGGCGAGTGACTTGAAACTGCTGCGCGAACAGCATCATGAAGTTGAAACGGCACTCGCATGCCAGATCAACCGTCGCTTGCGGGTAGCACTTCAGTTGATCGAGGAGCTGCTGACCTTGCCGGTCGCGGCAAGAATCGCGTCCCGCTTTGCTCAACTCAGTGACCTGCAGAAGCCTTCTGATCGAGGGATCGATTTACTGCTTTCTCAAGTAGATATAGGCCTCATGGTTGGAAGCACACGCCAAAGCGTCAATCGAGTGGTCAACGAACTGAGAGGGCTGGGCCTGATAGAGCCGCTCTACGGCAAGATCATTATCAAGGACCTGCCAGGGCTGAACCGTTACGTTCGAGAGCATCACCGCTTGAACGAACGATAGCCTACACAATGTAAGCCGGAATCAGAGAAGGTTACTGCTATCAGTGGCTTTCAAAAAATGGGGCGACGCAAAGGGACGTGGCTCCTTTCCGTCACCCCAAAACCTTGAGGCGAGGGTCTTGTTAAACGACCTAGACGACCTCGAATAACCCAGCTGCGCCCATACCGCCGCCGATGCACATCGACACCACTACAAACTTCACTCCTCGACGTTTGCCCTCGAGCAGTGCGTGCCCAACAAGGCGCGCGCCAGTCATGCCATAGGGATGACCAATCGAAATGCTTCCACCGTTGACGTTATAGTGCGCAGGGTCTATATCGAGCTGATTGCGGCAGTACAGCACTTGGCAAGCGAACGCCTCGTTCACTTCCCACAATCCGATGTCAGAGACGCTGAGACCGTGCTGTTTAAGGAGCTTTGGAATCGCATGGATCGGCCCGATGCCCATCTCCTCGGGGGCACAGCCAGCTACGGTCATCCCGCGGTAGACCCCCAGAGGTTCCAGCCCACGGTTATTGAGTGGCGCTTCCGAGACCGATGGTAGGAGACCCTAGAGTTCAACAACGTCGTCCAGAAGACATTGTTGTGTTTTTTTCTATCACTCAGCTGTAGGAGATCCAATCACTCAGAAGCGAAATGAAAAATAGCTTACACAATGTAATCTGGAAGACGTTTCCTCCCAATAACGCACCCTACCATCAACTCCGTAAGCGCCATTGCCATAACAATAATCCAGGCGCTACCGGAGATCTCTTATGTATGCACCAACGCTCGTCACTATCCCTCCTCCCCCCGTCCCACCGACGTCTCATCACACAGCCCATTTTTTACCCACCAATCTGTCAAGACCGCCAATGCCGCCATCGCTGATCTAGAGCCCTTTGTGAGCCTTGGACAGCATGAAGATGAGCACTCATTACGGTTACATCAGATCCGCTTCTTTGCACCTGTGCACGACGGAAAACGTGATCGCCTCAAAGTGGTGATGAGCCACGCTGTCACCCTGTTCGGAGTAAAAGCAGTGAACAAGATTATTCTCCAAAGCACTTTCGTACTGACCGCCTGCGCGTTTTGCGCCACCGCTGTTGCCAATGGCCTGGCCGTCAACGAGCAAAGCGCCAGCGGCGCCGGCACTGCCTATGCCGGCCGCGCCTCAACGGCGCTGGATGCCAGCACTGTCTATGGCAACCCCGCCGGCCTGAGCAAGCTCAAGCGCACCGAGGTCAGTGGGGGTTTTGCGGTAATCAGTGCCAAGGTCGATATTAGTGACGCTCAGAGCAGTGCCTCGGGCAGCAACAAAGGCGACTCAGTACCACTGGTTACGGTGCCTTTCGGTTACTTCTCTACGCCGATCAATCAGGACTTCACCTTCGGAATGGGTATTTATGTCCCCCAAGGCCTGGTCAACGATTATGAACGCAACTTCCAAGGCCGCTATCATGGCTCCTATAGCAAGGTACAGGTGATCACCTTGCAGCCGACTCTCGCTTATCGTATCAACGAGCGCATCACCATCGGCGGCGGCCCAACCATTAATCGCATA
This sequence comes from Pseudomonas sp. LB3P25, assembly GCF_054897985.1. Classification (NCBI taxonomy): domain Bacteria; kingdom Pseudomonadati; phylum Pseudomonadota; class Gammaproteobacteria; order Pseudomonadales; family Pseudomonadaceae; genus Pseudomonas; species Pseudomonas sp. LB3P25. The sequence goes on from NZ_CM142711.1 coordinate 4,159,717, forward strand.
GAAGGCGATCTGCAGAGCGAACTGGCCACCGGCGCACTGAATGCCGGCACGGACACCCAGATCAAGATCAAGGGCGACGATACCGCACTCGGCTACAACGTTGGTCTGATGGTCGATCTGAGTGACGCCACCACCTGGGGCATTACTTACCATTCCAAGGTCGACTATCACCTCACAGGCCATACTGAAGTGAGCGACTCTCCGAGCGCGTTCGGCCTGAACGGCAAGTACAAGACATCGATGGATGTGACCCTTCCGGAGTCGGTGAATACCTCTTTCACTCATCGCTTCAACGAACGTTGGACCGGTTACCTGGGTACCACCTGGACGCGCTGGAGTCGTCTGCCAAAGCTCGAGGCAAAGAATAAAGGTGTGCCAGCGCTCGGGCAGCAACTCGGTTTTAACACCATTGGCGAAGAGCTGAACTGGCACGATACCTTCTCGGTGGCAGTGGGTGCATCCTATCAGCTTGATAAGCAGTGGGTGCTGCGTGCGGGCTTTGCCTATGATCCGTCACCGACCACCAATGCAGACCGGGAAGTGCGCATTCCTGTAGGCAATCGCCGAGCCCTGACCTTGGGAGCCGGTTACTCACCCAACGAGGATCTCACCGTCGATCTCGCCTACGCCTACCTGTGGGAAGGCAGCAGTTCGGTTAGCCAGGCCAACACCTCCGGACTCCAGCCAGCCTACAGCGCCAAGTACGAGAACAGCGCCAACGGCCTGGTGGCGCAACTGACGTATCGTTTTTGAGTCCAGCACAACGCTCTATCTGACATGGGTTGGCTCTTGATAAGCAAACCCATGTCAGCGTGCGGCCCAGCACGTGTAAAAACACATCCAATCTCATCGCGCAGATACCAGACATAACTGAAGGCTTGTTCGGCAGGTGAAAGCCGCCCTATGAGCAATCAGTGATGTCGCCTTCCCGGACAACGCCCTCAGCAATCTCCAGACTATATTTTTCGTATAGTATTAAAACTATATAATATGTATAGTTAGATCAATGGGACCTCCCAACCAACTCAGGCAGTGAGCAATACATGACAACGGCTGTGAGATCAGCGGCAAAAGGCGCGGAAACGCTGCCCCCTTTCCATTGGGGGGCGGTGCGGTTAGCGGCGCTGCCAGAGGGCAAAATTTCTGGCCTTGAACTGCTGGAGAATTTCCAGCTTGGCTATCGGCTACCGCATTGCGCCGCGTATCGGCTGAGCGGAATATGTACAATGAGACATGACAAACAAAACCTACGGTCAACTCTGCCCAATAGCCCGGTCGCTGGACGTACTGGGAGATCGCTGGACGCTGCTCTTGATTCGCGAGTTCCTGTTGGGTCCGAAGCGATTCAAAGACCTGCTCGCGATTCTGCCTGCAATGGGTACAAACCGGCTGTCCGAACGCCTGGCCATGCTGGTGCAGAACGGCGTCATCCAACAAGTTACGCTACGCACGCCCCCAGCGACGCCAGCTTACGAGCTGACGGCTTTGGGCGAGCAACTACGCAAGCCAGTGCTCGCGCTGGGATTCTGGGGACTGGGTCTGCCGATCGACGAGCGCATCGATCCGGCCAGTGCTCGTGCGGAGCTCATAGCACTTTGCCTGACAGGCTCGAACGATTCGGCGGCGAGCGCAGGCTTACAGGAGTTGTACGAGTTCCAAGTGGAAGCAGAGGTCTTCCATGTTCAAGTAAACGACGGGAACCTGTTGGCGCGGTCTGGGCCGAGCGCAGAGCCCACCGACGTCAAGATACAGTGCGACATGGAAACCTTCATCGCGTTGGTCCTACGCCAGATCACTCCAACGCGTGCGCTTCGCGAAGGGCACGTAAAGCTGCTGCAAGGGGATCGTCCAGCGTTTACGCGAGTGTTCAAAGTACTCGAGTACAAGCCCTAAGACCGCAAGCCCTCCCCCTCCTTCCCTCGCATCATGCGAGTCGGGGGATGGCAGGCCTGAATGAACGGGTCGTTTCCAGCCCTGTATACCGTGGAGCAAATCAACTCCGCCCTGGTACCCACCGCCACCTCATTACCCGTGCTCAGCCCGCCGTGTTAGACGCGCACGCGCAACCCGGTCTGGTGTCTTGGCTGCGAGCCGTACCTCTTTTCCTTTACCTATCCGAATCCGATGTTGCCCGGTGGTGAGCCTGTGCTCGTCATACGGCAAACAACCCTCTCAGTAGTGCCTGTCCTGTAACTAGTGTCCGAAGCACCATTACAAAAATAAGGAGACGCAGCATGACTAGTTTTTTCACACCTGAAGACGGTGCTCGCCTGAGCCGCACGCAATGAGTCCATCTTTCGATTTCGACTACATCGTTATCGGCTCCGGATTCGGTGGCAGCGTGTCCGCCTTCCGGTTGACCGAAAAGGGCTATCGCGTTGGCGTAATGGAGATGGGCCGACGCTGGACGGCTGAGGACTTTCCAAAATCCAACTGGGACGCGCGACGCTGGATGTGGCGACCCGGATTGAAAATGTTCGGCTTCTACAACATGCGCCTGTTCCGTCACGTGATGATCGTCAGCGGCAACGCAGTCGGTGGCGGATCCATCACCTATGCCAACGCCTTGCTGACACCGCGCGATAGCGTATGGAATGAGGGTTCCTGGGCCGGCCTGGCGGACTGGAAACGAATCATGCCGCAGTACTACGCCACGGCGGAGAAGATGCTGGGCGTGACAGAGAGCAAGATCATGGGCGAGGCTGATCTACGCCTCAAGAAAATGGCGGATTTGCAAGGCGTGGGCCATACGTTTCACGCCCCCCGCGTAGGGGCCTTCTTTGCTCCCGACGGTGAAGCAGGCGGCAAGAGCTACCCGGATCCCTACTTCGAGGGTGAGGGCCCGGAGCGCGGGACTTGCACCGGTTGCGGTGGCTGCATGATGGGTTGCAAGCACAACGCCAAGAACACACTCGACAAGAATTACCTTTATCTCGCAGAAAAACGTGGCGCCCAGGTTTTTGCCGAAACCAGGGTGGTGGACGTGCGGCCGCTCAACGGCAAGGAGGACGGCAGTGACGGCTATGAAGTCCTCACTGAGTGCTCGACCACCTGGTTCGACAAGCAGCGCCGCAGCTTTCGCTGCCGCGGCGTGGTCTTCGCCGCGTCGTCGTTGGGCACGATGGAATTGTTGTTCCGGCTCAAGCAAAACGGGTCGTTGCCGCGCATCAGCGACGACCTCGGAAAACGTGTGCGCACCAATGCCGAATCCCTTATCGGCGTACGCTTCCCGGCAGCGGACAAGAGCATGTCGCCGGGACTGGCGGGGGGTGGCAGCATCTATCTCGATGAGCGCACACATATCGGAGTCGTGCGCTACCCGGAAGGCTCGGACGCCATTGGCCTCATGATGACCTTGCTGTGCGGCGGGCGCCCGGGGTGGACGCGAATATTGACCTGGCTGTGGACGCTGCTCAAACATCCGCTGCAAGCATTGCTCGTGCACAACCCCGCCGGTTTCGCCCGTCAGACCATGTTATTGCTGGTCATGCAGACCGTGGACGCGTCTCTCGACATGCGGTTCAGGCGTCGCTGGTTTTGGCCGTTCGCAAAACAGCTCGCCAGCGAGGGTGGCCCCATCCCAACCTTCATTCCAGAGGCGAACGCGTTTGCCGAAAAGGGCGCAAAAGCGCTCGGTGGCATACCGACCACCTTTCTGTCCGAGATCTTATTCAATATCCCGACCACGGCCCACTGCATGGGCGGCTGTGCGATGGCGGACTCGCCGGAGCGCGGCGTGATGGACGTACAGAACCGGGTCTTCGGCTATCAGAACTTGCTGGTTTGCGACGGCTCGATGCTCAGCGCCAATCTCGGGGTTAATCCAAGCCTGACGATTACCGCGCTGACCGAGCATGCCATGTCGTACATCCCATTGAAAAACACGCAATCCCGGCGGGTATCGGACTCCATCCCGCTGCACTCCCTTCAATCATGAAACAGCCCTTATTGAGAACTCACCATGACCGCCTCCTCGCCTGAAGAAAATCTGCTGAACCAGCCTTTGCAACTCCCGAACGGCAGCGTTTTTCGCAACCGCCTCGCCAAGGCGTCCATGAGCGAAACGTTGGGCACCTACAACAATCATCCGACGTTGAAACTGGTCGAGTTGTACCGGCGCTGGTCCGCCTCGGGCATTGGTTTGCTCATCACCGGAAATGTGATGATCGACCGGCGTGCGCTCGGCGAACCAGGCAACGTGGTGATCGAGGATGTAACTGACATGCCTATGCTGCGCCAGTGGGCCGGTGCTGCAACCGAGCAGGGAGCCGCGATCTGGGTGCAGCTTAATCACCCTGGCAAGCAGTCGACCAAAGGCCTGAATGACAGCAACCTCGCGCCATCAGCGGTCCCGTTCCGCGAGGACATGGCCGCACTGTTCGAGACTCCACGCGAAGCCACCACGGCCGAGATCGAAGACATCATACGGCGCTTTGGACGCAGCGCAGCCATCTGCAAGGAGGCCGGCTTCAGCGGCGTTCAAATCCATGGCGCGCACGGTTATCTGATCAACCAGTTCCTCTCGCCACACCACAATCGGCGTACGGATGAATGGGGTGGCAGCCCGGAAAAACGTCGACGTTTCGTGTTGGCTGTTTACGCCGAGATTCGCCGCCAGGTCGGCGCCGAATTTCCCGTCGGCATCAAGCTCAACTCAGCAGATTTCCAGCGCGGAGGTTTCACCGAAGAGGAGTCAATGGCGACGATTCATGCACTTACCGAAGCAGGCATCGACCTGATTGAGATTTCGGGGGGCACCTATGAGGCTCCAGCCATGAGCGGCGGGCTCCAGGAGATGAAAAAAGCATCCACCGTAGCGCGCGAGGCTTACTTTCTTGAGTTTGCTGAAAAGGTGCGCGCCTCGATCAAGGTGCCTTTGATGGTCACTGGCGGTTTTCGCAGTGCCGCCGCCATGAACGCTGCGCTGCGTTCCGGAGCGCTCGATGTCATTGGCCTCGCGCGGTTATTGGCCATTGATCCCGAGGCACCGGCGGCCCTGCTGCAAGGTCAGGACAGTTCGCAACGTGTACGGCCGATCACCACAGGCATCAAGCAAATCGATCAGATGGGCGTCATGGAAATCTTCTGGTACACGCTGCAGCTCAAACGAATCGCCAATGGCGGTGATCCGCGTCCCAACGAAAGTGGGCTGTGGGCACTTTCGAAATCAGTGATGAAAAGCGGCTGGGGCACGTTCCGTACGCGACGCATGCGCGCACGGGCCTGAGCCCGAGGCTCGCTCGCATCGATTGCCACAATAACCACCTGGAAGACTTCAACATGACCGACACCCATTTCACCGCCCCTACCCGCTTCGTGGAAGTTGATGGTGATCAATTTGCCTATCGCCGCTGGGGCAACAATACGACAGGCCAGCCCCCTCTGTTCTTCCTTCAACATTTTCGCGGCGGTATGGATCATTGGGACCCACTTATGACGGATGGCCTGGCTGCAGGGCGCGAGGTCATCCTCTACAACGGTCGAGGGATTGCCTCTTCTTCCGGCAAACCGCGTAACCGGATCGAACATATGGCCGATGACGCGGCTGCGGTGATCCGCACGTTAGGCCTGTCCAAGGTGGATGTTCTAGGCTTCTCACTGGGTGGTTTTCAGGCCCAGGACCTGACACGACGCCATCCCGACCTCGTCCGCAAGCTCATGCTGCTCGGCACCGGACCTCGTGGCGGTAATCCGGATTCAGACCCTGGAGTGCTGGAAGCTGCACCGCGCCCCGTTCCGACCCTCGAAGACTTTCTGTTTCTGTTCTTCGGTCGATCCGCGGCGGCGCAACAGGCCGGACGTGATTTCTGGGAGCGCCGTCATCAGCGTGTCGACCAGGACCCACCCAGCGCTCCTGAAGTGATACAGGCCCAGATCGAAGCGAATATGTACTATTTGCCAAAGCTGGACCCGAACGATCCTTTCAATCATCTGCGCGAGATCAAACAGCCGACGTTCATTCTGAACGGTATGAATGACGTTATGGTTCCAACGGTCAATTCCTGGTACATGGCTCAGAACATCCCGAACGCCCAACTGTTCCTGTACCCGGATGCCGGTCATGGTGCTCAATTCCAATGCCCTGAGCGTTTTCTCAAACACGCCATTCAATTCCTCAACGAGTCACCTCTTGCGGAGCAAGCTCACCATGCTGAAGTTTAAATTTTTGTTATGGGTTTTGACCAAGCTATTACAGAGAACAATCAAAAAAAGTCCTGACTGTGCAACATACGTTAAAGGCAAGGAGTTGGTCTTTCAAATCCAAACGCATGACGGAGTGGGTCGCTACTTCACCCTTAAAAACGGCAAGATAAAATCCTCTGCCGGTTTGACTGAAAAGCCAAAATTCACCCTGTCGTTTAGAGATACAGCAAAGGGTTTCGCCATTCTGTCTGCCAAAGATAGTAAAGATGCATTTCTGACAGGATTGCGTAAAGAGGACTTGGTTATCCGCGGTGACTTTGTTGAAGTGATGTGGTTCCAGGGATTAACTGAATACTTGCAGCCCGGTAAAAAAACATCAGCATTTTACCCTTCGACGCGCTAGGAATTTGATGCAGTGAGCCCTACTTGATCTGACAGTCACCCGCTTTTTTAGGGTGCCTGTCAGATCTGACTTTCGCGAACCATGGCCAGCTTCTGGTCGGCGCTCCAGCGGCGTCGGCGTTCCTGGTCGAGCAGCTCACCACCCTTATCGTTGCTGTTAGTCATAAACATACCCGTTTGCCTAGCCGCCCTCTTCTTATGCAGTCTGTCGACGCATGGTCAGGATGGCTGCTCCGAAGCAGATGAACGTCGACCCAACTACCCGGCTGACCCACCGGGATAGCTCGGGACGGGTCTACACGCCCTTGGCCAAGAGACCAGTGCGGCATACAGACTAAGAGACGTCACCGAGACCGATCACGCGAGCTTTATGGCTCCGCCCTGGATATCGTCACGCGCCGCTCGTAAGTCAATAGCGTCCTGGTTGAGTCGGTGAATCATGTTGAGCAACCGTTGGCGTAGCACTTCGTCTTGGAGCTGCTCTACTGCGCGCATCATATCGAGCGCCGCTACCTCATTGTTAGTGGCGACGGAGTCGAGCAGTTTGCGCATGCTTCTTGATGGTCGATTCATCTCCAACTCCCTGGATTTCAGTGACGCGAATCATATGGCCAGAATGTTTCGTCAGTATTGCAGCTGCACGAACTGGCTTGTGTCACCGGCTCCGGCTCATTTGAAGCTAGCTGGAGGGACAACCTGAGGGGTCGATTACGCTTGTAGCAACCCGTCATTGATGAAGCTAAGCGGCTCGCTCCAGAGCATCCAGCAAACCAAAAAACTCCCGAGAAAGCTTATGCCGGGGGCCATCGAGCGTTGGTCACTGCGCTGGCAGGCACTGGAAAAACCCTGATCCAAACCAGCGGATCCAGCATTGTCTGCGACGACGCCATGGGAGGTGAACCCAGCCTGGCCATTTACGCGGATGATCAGCCTTTCACGCCCATGCTGCACTGCGTTCCCCGGATTGAAATTGATCGGACGGTCAGGACTGCTGGCGTGACCCAAGGTCTGCGCGCATTTGTTATCAGTCCGTCGACGGTTTACGGCAAAGGCCTGGGCATGAAAGTCGAGAGCGATCAACTGCCCAAGATCGTCGCGAAATCCAAAGAGCTAGGTGCCGGGGTTTACATCGGCAGCGGCAAAACGATCTGGTCCAACGTCAACATCAACGACCTGGTGGATCTCTACCTGTCAGCCTTGGAACGCGCGCCATCCAGTTCATTTTTCTTTGCGGAAAATGATGAAAGCACCTTCGAATCCATCGCTCGCGCAGTGAGCATGCCTTTGGGGTTTGAAGGTAAAACCTTGAGTTGGGACATCAACGATGCGATGTCTGAATTCGGTGGTTTCGCTCGGGTTGCGCTGGCGACAAACGCACGTTTACGTGCCACCAACGCACGCAAACTTTTGAATTGGCAGCCAAGCGGGCCGTCGCTTGAACAGGCTGTTGAACAAGGCCTCTGATGTAGCTATCTGAAATATCTATTGGAATGCATCCGCAATTCTGGGGTGCTATCCAGTTCATCAGGTAAGTGTTCTTCAGCGTTCAGAAATCAAGATCTCAGCGATAGCCATCGCTGAGATCCGATTTCAGACATTCGCGTGCGGACACACGACGTCATCGACGTAGAAGACCGGTCAGGTATGGAACGGGACCCACATCATCTTCACTTCGACATTCAGCAGGCCTGACTTAACCGTTGGATCGTCAGTGCCGATCTTGATGGCTTCTTCGAGGTCGGCGGCTTTGAAGATCGTCATGCCGCCGTCAGCCAGCACGCCATTGAGGCCTCCGGCCTTTTCCATGAACGGGCCGCTGAGTACGGTTAGGCCTTTCTCCTGCGCAACATCACTGTCAATGTCGTACACGCCGGCTTCATGAAAACCGACCTTAATGCACATCTACGGGACGCTCTGGCACCCTTGGTCGAGCGCTTGTGCTTTCCGAGGTTCGGCCGACTGGAAGAAGTCGTCGCACCGATTCTGTTCCTTGCCAGCCCTGCCGCGTCCTACATCACCGGCACCATCATCGATGCCGACGGCGGCTACAACATCTAGTCGCCGCCGCACGCCGATGACTCGGCTGAAATTATTGGGGAATGCAGCATGAAAAAACTCGAAGGAAAAATTGCACTCGTCACCGGTGCCAGTTCAGGGATTGGTTTGGCGACAGCACGCTTGCTGGTGGAAGAAGGCGCGTACGTTTTCATTACGGGTCGTCGCAAAGCCAACCTGGATGAAGCAGTCCGCTTGATTGATCGGAATGTGACGGGTATTCAGGGTGACATCGGTAGCCTTGAAGACCTTGATCGGTTGTTTCGGGTCATCACCGAAGAGAAAGGCCGTCTGGACATGGTGTTTGCCAATGCGGCTGTTCAAGCCGGGAGCAATAGAGATCGAGCAATACAACCGTATCTTTGATGTGAACGTGCGCGGCACCTTGTTTACCGTTCAGGGCGCCTTACCGCTGTTGTCGGATGGCGCTTCGGTCCTGCTAATGGCATCCGTTGCTGCGTCAAAAGGCAACCCGGCCAGAAGCATCTACGGTGCGTCCAAGGCTGCGATTCGATCATTTGCACGGTCGTGGGCAAATGACCTCAAGTCTCGCGCCATTCGTGTCAACGCGATCAGTCCCGGTCCTACTGATACTGCCGCATTCAATTCGCCGGGAGTACCCGCCGAGCAGATCGCTCAGATCAAGAACCGGATGGCATCGACAATTCCACTAGGTCGACTTGCCCGATCTGAAGAAATCGCGAAGGCGGCGCTTTTTCTCCTGTCAGACGACAGCAGTTTCATTACGGGATCAGAAATGTTCGTGGATGGAGGATTTGCCCAACTATAAAATCCGTAGAGCCATTCTTCGTTTCCCCTATGTCGAAAAGTGTTCACCTGAAGAGTGAAAGATGCTGAAAGCGCCGCTTCGTGAGCGGCAGCTTTCGGCTGTGGATTCAACTGGTCGACGCAACACAACTAAATTCTGTGTAAGCAGAAGGAGTGTTGCAGATGAAGCAGAGACCTCGGATCTATTACACCGAAAGCCAGAAAAAATTGATGTGGGATCGCTGGCAAAAAGGCGACTCTCTCCAGCAGATCGCCCAACTATTTGAACGAAACCACTCATCGATACAGCGCATCTTGGCGGAAACAGGGGGATCAGACCCGCTGTGCGCCGCAGGTCCAGATTGGCGCTGACGTTGGCTGAACACGAAGAGATTTCGCGTTCAGTGGTGGCAGGTAACTCGATCCGTTCCATAGCCGCGCTGCTAGGGCGAGCAGCCTCTACCATTAGCCGTGAGGATGCTACCGGGCTAATCAAGCTGATCAGGCTGCCTGGGATCGCGCACATCGACCTAAGGTCTGCAAGCTTGTTGAGAACCGAGCGGTGGCGCAAATTGTTGCAGACAAGCTTCAATTGCAGTGGTCACCGGAACAAATTGCCGGCTGGCTGAAGCGAACCTACCCGGACGATACGAGCTATCAGGTGACACACGAGACGATCTATCGCACCCTCTTCATACAGGCTCGCGGGGCTCTGAAGAAGGAGTTGCTTGAGCATTTACGGCGTACGCGAGCCCTGCGTCGCTCGCGCCATCACACCCAGAAGAAAGAAAATCACGGTCGAATCACAGACGCGGTATCGATCCGCGAACGCCCGGCCACGGTTAAAGATCGGGCGGTGCCAGGTCGCTGGGAAGGTGACCTGTTGTGCGGTAGCAGGAACAGCTAAATTGCAACTCTTGTTGAGCGTCATACCCGCTACGTAAAGCTGGTGAAGGTGGTCGGTAAGTATACCGAGACGGTCTTAGCGCCCTGATCGAAAACGCCCGCGAGTTACCCCCGGAACTCTACAAATCGCTGACGTGGGATCGCGGCAAAGAGATGGCTGACCATAAGCGTTTTACGGTGGCTACCGACATAAAGGTCTACTTCTGCGATCCTCATCGTCCTTGGCAACGGGGAACGAATGAGAACATCAACCAGTTGTTAAGGCAGTACTTCCCGAAAGGAACCGACCTTGCGGATCACTCGCAAGCCACGCTCAATGAAGTGGCAAGGCAGCTAAATAGCTGCCCTCGGAAAACACTAAACTACGAAACGCATGACCACCCAGATTGCCGCGGCCACTGAAGAGCAAACTGCCGTCGCTGAGGAAATCAGCCGAAACATCACCACGATCGCCCACTTGGCCGATCAAACCTCGGAACAGGCGCACCAATCGGCAGATCTGAATAAGGAACTGACCAAGACCGCGTCCACGCAATACTCATTGGTTGAGCGGTTTAACCGATAACCGATCAATCCTCATCGAGAGGCCCGCCTTACGCGGGCTTTGCCCGCGCTTTCGTATCCGCCCTGTCATGCCTTTGTCACACCCACCAAGCACAATGCGGTCAGCCAAAAGGATTTGGCCCCATCGACAGAGAGTCCGCCTAAGTGCCAGGTTTTTTCGTTCCAGCGACATGCTTTTCACGAAGTGCTCACAGAACGGAGCGCAGATTGAACGGACAAAAGGATTTGACCCCATACAGAGAGCCCGCAATACGCGGGCTTTTTGTTGTCAGCCATTCCCGCGGCCAAGCTCCCCACTCTCTCGAATGGAGTCGAAGCTATGCCTTCCCCCGAACACTCTCTCCCCGATGTTCTTGAACGCCTGCATCACAACCAAATCGCCCTGGAGTCTGCGCTGATGGAGCTGACCTTATTGGTTAAGAGCCAAGGCCATGCCGAGACTGGCGACAACGTCCGCGGCGCGCTTCACACGATCGGTGAGAACGCCGGACACATCAAGCAGGGCTTGGCCAAGCTGAGGGCCCAAGGCCCACACTAATCAAGCTGTCCCCGACGTCCCGCCTGCAACACCCTTTTTTGGACTCTGTGCACATGCAGTCCGGAGCCAACACGCGCTGTTCGGCGCGAAGGATGACCCGTACTACACAGTTCGTCAGATACAAATCCCAAACTATGTGTTCGCAGGCAAAATGGCATAATATGCCAATGGTCGAAAGAACCTATTTGCCCAGAGCTGAAGCTAATTATGGCGACGCGAAACGTTGTGCTCACCCCTCACCAGGAACAGGTTATCCAAGACCTGGTCCAGTCCGGCCGTTATCAGAATGCCAGCGAAGTGATGCGAGAAGGTTTGCGTCTATTGGAACAGCGCGTCGCCGAAGACACCGCCAAAATTGAGGCCCTGCGTCAGGCGACCTCGATCGGCATCATGAATCTTGAGCACGGGCGCTTCACTCAGTTGAACGAAGGGGATCTGGAGCACTACCTCGAGGGGTTGAGTCTGGAGGCAACCATCCCCGCGAGAGAGAAACACTGAGCATGCCGCAGTATCGGATTTCCAACGCGGCGCGCGCCGACATTGTCGACATCCTCAGGCTCTCCCAGACACAGTTCGGCGATCAAGCACGCCAGCGCTACCTGGCGCTGATCCTTGCGGCGCTGCAAGCTATTGCCGGCGCGCCTTATCGGGTTGGCAGTCACGACCGCGATGAGCTTGCACCGGGCCTTCGCAGCTATCACCTCATCTATTCACGCCAGCAGGCCAAACACCCCCATGGGACGGTCAAAAGCCCGCGCCATATCGTGTTCTATCGTGTGGCAAACGACGACGTGATCGAGGTCGTCAGACTCCTTCATGACGCCATGGAAGTGCAGTTGCACTTGCCCAATGACTGATCACCGGCCTGGCTCCGGCGCTGGACGGTGTTTTCCCCTCAATCGAGGACACCGCCGGCCTGCACGATGCCGTTCAATTTGCCCGCGACATGGGTTTTGGTGGCGCGTTGTGCATCCATCCGAACCAGGTCGCAATCATCCATCAAGCGCTAAAACCCAGCCCTGAAGAATTGCACTGGGCGCACCGCATCATGGATGCCGCAAGCTCGGGGGAAGGTGTATTCGTAATGGATGGGCAAATGGTCGATGCGCCGGTCATTGGTCGTGCACAAGCCATTTTGTCGCGCGCGAACTAGCCAGTTCTCGTGGCAATAAATGCAGCTATCGCCAGAAAAAAAATGCATTGGGCGGGTGACCAGACCTTCCCAATGCAAAACGACCTGATTAGATGTTCCTCGAATCGATTAACCCAGCGTGTTCAGGCACACCACCTTGGGTTGGGTCATCTCCTCATAGGCGAAGCGCACCCCTTCCCGGCCCAGGCTTCCGTACTTGGAGCCGCCAAACGGCATCGCATCGAAGCGGTAGTCGGAGGAGTCGTTGATCATCACACCACCGGCTTCGATTCTTCGTGCGGCGCTCATGGCCGTTGCCAGATCATTGGTGAAGATCCCCGCATGCAGGCTGTATTCGGGCTCGTTGGCCAATGCGATGGCCTCATCGAAGGTTTCGAAAAGCTGCAAAACCACCACCGGCGCGAAGACTTCGGTCCGCCACAGCCGACTGCAATGATCGACGTTTTCCAAGACCGTAGCGGCGTAGCACGAGCCTTGGCGCCGATGGCCGCAGAGCAATGTGGCGCCCTCTTGCAACGCGTCGTTCACCACTTGCTCGGCATTCTGCGCGGCTTGCGGGGTAATCATCGGGCCGATATCAGTGTCGGCACGCATAGGGTCGCCGTTCACAAGCGCCTTGGCCTGGCTGACAAAACGCTCACGGAACGCTTCATAAATCGACGCCTGAATCAGCAAACGCTGAGTGCCTATGCAGTTCTGCCCCGCTGCCCAGAAGGCCCCTGACAAGCAACTCTCGACGGCGGCTTCAAGGTCGCAGTCGCCCATGACGATCACCGGCGCATTGCCGCCCAAGTCCATGGCGAGTTTCTTCAGGCCGGCCGTGCGTGCAATATGCTCCCCGGTGACGAAGCCGCCAGTAAAGGAAATCATCCGCACCTCACGTGAGGCGACTAAGGCCTTGCCCAGTTCCGCCCCCCCGGTGGCGACCGTGACCACCGATTCGGGCAACCCAGCCATGACCAGATACGACACCAATTTGATGGCCGACAACGGCGCAAGCTCAGACGGTTTGAGAATCACCGCGTTGCCGCCGGCAATGGCGGGACCGAGCTTGTGCGCCACCAGATTCAACGGATCGTTGTACGGGGTAATCGCGACGATCAGGCCCAGGGGTTCGCGGGAGAACCAGCCTTGGCGCGACTCGGAGCCCTCATAGGCGTCGAAAGGCACCACTTCTCCGGCATTACGCTTGGCCTCCTCGGCAGAAAGCTTGAGGGTGTTGACGCAGCGTTTGACTTCTTTTTCGGCCTGCTTGAAGGTCTTGCCGGCTTCGTCGACGATCAGCCGGGCAAACGCTTGGGCATCACGCTCGATGTTCAATGCAGCCTGTTCGAGAATGTGTGCCCGACGATGACGCGGTAACCCGGCGCAAGCTCGCGCACCGCTGCGCCCGGTCTCCAGCAACTGCGGCACTTGCGACGCACAGACATCCGCGACGGTCCCGATGACGGTACCGTCAAAGGGGTTAAAGACTTCGATTTGTGGCTCCACAACAGCCAGGGCCAGACGCGATACGTTCACAGGCTTTCTCCTAGTTGCTCGCAACAGACTGATGGATGCTGATGATGTCCGACAGCAGCGCAAACGCTGTTTCCGTGCGCCCTGCCCCCGGCCCCGAAACCGTCACTGCGCCAAGCAGATCGGTGCTAAACGACACGGCATTGGTGGCGCCGGAAATACCGGCCAGCGGATGATCGTGTTTCAACAGACGCGGTTCGACACTCGCGCTGATCGAACCATCGGCATGCCGCGTGGCCGCGCCAATAAGCTTCCAGCGAGCCCCGTCCTGCCGGGCTTTTTCAATGTCGCCAAGATCGAGTGAGGAAATACCGCTGCAAGTGACATCGCTGACCTTCAGCTTGGCGTCCAGCAGTTCGTTGGCCAGGATCACCACCTTGAGGCGCACGTCATGCCCCTCGACATCCGCCGTCGGATCGGCTTCGGCGTACCCCAGTTCCTGAGCTTTACTGACCGCTTCGGCAAACCCCAATCCACCTTCCATACAGGTAAGAACGAAGTTGGACGTGCCGTTGAGAATCCCCTCGAAACCGACAATCGAACTGCCTGCCAGTGACTGCTTGGCTACGCGAATAACCGGCGTGCCACTCATCACCGAACCTTCGTATTCAAAGGCGACGTTATTGCGTCGGGCCAGTGCTTTCAGCTCGGCGCCGTGCAAGGCAATGGGTCCTTTGTTAGTGGTGACTACATGTTTGCCGCGTTCCAGCGCCCAACGGCAGAACGAGGTGGCCGGCTCGCCGTCCACCGGATTGGTGAAGGTGGCTTCGACAATGATGTCTGCGCCGCAATCCTTGATCACCGCTTCGTTCAGGGCATCTGCTTCGCCACCCGGAAGCTGCGCCATTGCACCTTTGACTGCCGGCAGCTTGGCCAGCAACGCAGCATCCAGCCCTTCGCGGCCAATCACCGAACCGAGAAACAGGTCGGTCACGCCAACGATTTTCAGGGTGAAACCCAGTTCGGTTTTCCAGTTTTCGTTACGTTCGGCAATCAGCTGAGCCAATGCCCGGTTCACACCGCCGAAGCCAACCAGCGCCAGTTTGTATTCAGTCATTTTTTTATGCCCTTGATCCGGGTGATGGGTTGTTGGGCTCTAGGTTAGGGGCAGGACCAGGGCAGTGAAATAGGCCAATTTGCTCTATTTTGTGGGCGTTTTGACCAGCACCCAGGCAAAACGCCAGGCATAAAAAAAGCCAACACAGGTTGGCTTTTTTCACAACGATAAAGGGGTTAGACGACAGACGACAGCACGAATGAGGTCACGGTGTTTTCCACCCCGGGCAACGCGGAGATTTCACTCCAGACCTTATGCACCCGCTCCGGACTGGCAGCGCCGACCCGCAGCATCAGATCGAACTCGCCACTCATCACATCGCACTGAATGACTTCCGGTATTGCCCGCAGGGCCTGCAGCACTTCCGCGCCGCGCATGCGGTCGTAGCGGTAGACGAAAATCACCGCATTGATGTTCGAAGAAGCTTGTCGCCCCTCCCCTGTGCGTACCGTATAACCCTGTATCGCCCCGTCGCGCTCAAGCCGTTCAATGCGCTGGCGCACGGCATTGCGCGACAGGTTGACCTTCGCCGCCAGCTCGGCGTGGGCAGCCCGGGCATTGAGCCGCAGTTCGGCGATGATGTGTTCATCGAGAGGGTCCAGAATTCGCTTCACTTGGCCTCCTGTTGCCGCGCCGTCACAGCGCGCCGAGCAGCTGATGGATGGTGTCGAGGTCGTCCGGTTGAATCCGGTAAAGCTGCGCCGGCACTTGCATCCCGACCGGGCTGTGTTGCGCCGGCGTGCTGATCCCCAGCTCGCCGAGCAGCACCGCCGATTTGACCGGCGAGATTTCCCCCAGGGTAACCATCGGCGCCACCAGGCTTCGACGGTACAACCTGGCCGCGAGGACGCCGGTGGCGGTATGCGGGTCGATGACGTAACCGGTGTCGCGATACAGCGAGGTGATTTCCTTCAGTGTCTCCTCATCACTGACCGCGTAGGAGTCGATGATCATCCGTGCCTGCAACCAGAACTCGTTGGCGATGGTCATCTCGCCGCTGGATTCGAACGCTGCCATCAGCGCGCTCACGGCCTGATCGTCATGCCCGTAGAGCTCCCAGAGAAAACGTTCCAGGTTAGAAAAGATCGACAGGTCCATGGCCGGCGACAAGGTCTTGTTGGCTCGCAACCTGGAGTAGTGGTTCTTCAGAAACAACTGATGCAACGCGTCATTCTGGTTGGTCGCAACGATTATCTGAGTGATCGGCAAGCCCATTTTCTGCGCGATGTAACCGGCATAGACCTCGGCAAAACTCGCGGCTGGCACGCTGAAACCAATCGGACGCTGACCGCCCCCCAGTTGCAGCACGGCGTGGAAATAAAACACCAGTTGCGCCAACACACTGACCCAGTTGCTGGAGTTGAAACTGATCGCCTCGTGCTGCGTGTACGGCCACTGAAGGAAAAGCCGGGTGACGATGGCCTGGCACTCGTCGAAGCTGCCATTCACTGCGAACTGATGAACCTTGGGATGCGCCACCGCTTGCAGATGCTGGAGTTGGTCTTGCGGTACACCTGCCTCCGGGTAAAACACCACCACGTCCGTTTCGTCGCAGTGCTTGAATGCCTCGATGGCCGCCAGCCCGGTATCGCCGTTGGTGGCACCGAGTACCACCGCGTGACGCCCGCGTTTGCGCAGAAAGTATTGCACCAGCCGTGCCTGCAACTGGGCGGCAAAATCCTTCGAGGAGCGGGTCGGTCCATGGAACAGCTCCAACACCCATTCGTTGCGATCCACCTGATGCAAAGGTGCCAGGGACCGATGGCTGAATTGGCTGCCAGCCTCCTTGAGCATGCATTTGAGGTCTGCCTCGGAGATCGTCTCGCCAACAAACGGACTGATCACCCGATAGGCCAATTCGTCGTAGGACAAGGTCGACCAGTTGGCAATGTCCTGTGGTTCGAACAGCGGCAGTTCGAGCGGCACGAACAACCCACCGTCCTCGGCAATTCCAGACAACACGACCTTTTCGAAATTGACCTGCACGGCCGAATTTCGGGTACTCACATAGCGCATGGTTGGCTCCGGCCATTCATTTGAAACGATGTGCCTGCTCGACCAGCCAGGTGGAAAACATGACCGCGTCGGGGTGCTGGTCGGCCCCGGAACCGCGTACGAGGTAAAAAGACTCGCTGGCCTCGATGCGCTGGTCGAAGGGCTCGACCAGTCGTCCGTCCTGAAGCATCTCTTCAACCATCGAGGACCGGGCCAGGGCAATCCCCTGTCCCAACTCGGCCATGCGCAAGGTGGAAATCAATGTGTCGAACTGCATGCCGGTCGACGAATCGACGGTGTCTGCACCGACCATGTTCAACCAGTAACCCCAACCCTCTTCGTAACCCAGGACATGCAACAACGGATGGTTCGCCACGTCCGCCGGCACTGTCAGCGGCGAGCTCGCCATCAGGGCTGGCGAGCAGACTGGAAACAAGGTGTCCCAAGTCAGGCGCTGCGACACCAGGCCGGGCCATTGACCATGGCCCCAGCGAATCTCCATGTCGTCCTCACCATCCAGTTCTTTGACCCAGATGTTGCTGATGTAGCGGATGTCGACCTGTGGATGGGCCTGGCGAAAATCCACCAGCTTGGGCGCCAGCCAGTGCACGAAAAACGCCAGGCTGCCGCGCACCTTGATCGGCCGGCGTTTGTGCTGGCCAAAAATCTCGTTGGTCCCCACCGCCAGTCGAGTGATTGCATCCTGCACGACCGGCAGATAGGCCTGACCTTCCTCGGTCAGCCCCAGGCCACGGGGCAAACGCTTGAACAGCGCCACCCCCAGATGGCTTTCCAATTGGCGGATCTGCTGGCTTACCGCGCCCTGGGTCAAAAACAGTTCTTCAGCAGCGTGGGTGAAGTTCAGGCAACGGGCGGACACCTCGAATGCCCGCAACCAGTTCAATGGGGGTAACGTCTTTTGCTTCATGGTCTGAACCTCATTGACACCCCCTCCACCGAGCAATTTGCCCACCCCGTCGAAGGCGGCTAGAACGCATCGGACGGTTGTGCCAAGGGGGTAACCGACAAGCGTCGCTCGCGGCTTTTGCGCGTAATGTAATACACGAAGTAGCACCAGGCGATGAATGGCAAACCGAAGTACAGAGCCACCCGCTGTTCAGGGTCAAAAGCAATCCCGACACACGCAAGGCTGCAGCAGACCAGCGCTCCCAGCGGCACCCACGGATACCCCCGGACGCGGAACTTAAGGTCGCGGACATCGCCTCCATTGGCTACATAGTGACGGCGGAAAGCAATCTGGCTCGCGGCGATGCTCATCCACACCACCACTACTGCCAGTCCGGAGATCGACACCAGTGCCAGATAGATGGTGTCGGCGGCAAACACGCTGCTGAGCAAAGAGGCGGCGCCACCGGCCATGCTGACGATAATGGCGTTGAGTGGTGTGCCCATGCGGGTCAGGGCCGAGAACCGTTTGGGCAGGTGACCCTGGTCACTCAGGGTCCAGAGCATCCGTGAGGCAGCGTACAAACCGGAGTTGGCAGCCGACAATAAGGCACTGATGATCACGAAGTTCATAATATCTGCGGAGTACGGAATCCCGATGTAGGTGAACACGGTGACGAATGGGCTCTCTACCAGCCCGGCCTGTTCACGTGGCAATAGGGTCGCCAGGACAAAAATGGTCCCCACGAAAAAGATTGCCAGGCGTAGCACTGTAGTGCGAATGGCACGCGGCACATTGCTCTGGGGGTCCTTGGTTTCACCTGCGGCGATGCCGATCAGTTCAGTGCCGGAGAACGCAAAGGAGACCGCCAGTAACGTCATGGCAATCGGCATGAAACCGGTAGGGAAAAGCCCCTCGCGAGTGAAGTTGCTCAGCCCGATACTGTGAGCCTGATCGATATGCAGCAGGCCAAGAATTGCGCCACCACCGATTAGCAGAAACACCACCACGGTCACCACTTTGACCAGAGACAACCAGAATTCTGTCTCAGCGAACAAGCGTACCGAAATCACGTTGGTCAGAAACACCAAGCCTGCGAACAGCGCACTCCAAATCCATACCGGTGTATCCGCAAACCAACGCGCCATCAAAATCCCGGCGGCGGTAAATTCAGAGCCGATTGCCACAGTCCAGGTCAGCCAATACAACCACGCCACGGTGTAGCCGGTGCCGGGTCCGAGAAAACGCGTGGCGTAGGTGCTGAACGAACCCGTTTCCGGCATCTGCACCGCCAATTCGCCCAAGCACATCATGACCATGTAAACCATGAGTGCGCCGATGATGTAAGCGATGACCGCACCCAACGGACCGGCCTGGTTGACGGTGTACCCGGACGTGAGAAATAGCCCGGTACCAATGACGCCACCTAATGCCAACATGACAATATGGCGCGTCTGCATTTCCTGTTTAAAACCGGTACGTGTGTTGAGTTGTTCTTCTTTTATGGACATGGTTGTTCTCATGAAAGTTGTCAGGGCGCGCATTAACGTCTGCGATCAGTTACTGGGCAGAGTCAAAACAGGTCGCCACTAAGTTTTATTATTATTCCACTTCATGAACGCCTCACTAACGGCCTTGTCGTGAGGTACTAACGTTAAAACTTCAGCTTGCTGCCTCGATGCACGTTTTGTTGTTTGAGTGCTGTGTGTTTGCCTGTACCAGCTCATCGCGCGAACACCTGACAAAAGCGAACGCCTGCTTCAAATCGTCGAGCAGATCGTCAGTGTCTTCGATGCCGACCGAGACCCGCACCAGTCCTTCGGAGATACCCAGAGCCAGTCGTTCCTCCAGCGTGTTCTCGACATGGCTGGTGGTCCGGGCCGGGCCGTAAATGGTTTCCACTGCACCGAGATTGCCCGCGCAGTGGGCGAATCGAAGACGTGGCAAGAGCACCTTGACCGTGTCCATCCCACCGACCAGAACAAAACTGACGATGGCGCCGAAGCCGGACATTTGCGTGCACGCCACAGCGTGGTTCGGATGACCGGGCAAGCCGGGATAATTGACCGACTCCACCAACGGTTCCGTGCAGAGGAACTCCGCCAGGGCACGGGCACTGCGTTGCTGTTGACGCATGCGCAGCACCAGCGTTTTCATGCCCCGGATGATCATGTAGGCCGAGAACGGGTCGAGCGTTGCACCGTTGATTTCCCGATAATGACGAACCTTGGCCATCAAGGATTCGCTGCCGCACACCAGGCCGCCAAGCACGTCGCCATGACCGCTGAGGAACTTGGTCGCGCTGTGGATGACCACGTCCACCCCTAACGCCAGGGGGTTCTGATTCAGCGGCGTGGCAAAGGTGTTGTCCGCCACCACCACGGCACCGACGCGCTTGGCCGCAGCCACCAAACGCTGGATATCGAGTATTTTCAGGGTCGGGTTAGTCGGCGTTTCCAGGTACACCAACTGGCAGCCTTTGGCGATTTCTCGTTCGATCTCCTCGTGATCGAACGTCTCGCACAAGGTCACCTCCACACCTGTGCGCGGCAGGAACTCTTCGAAAATCTTGTTGGTGCCACCGTAGCTGTCCTTGGTCGACACCACACGATCGCCATTGGCCAGGAATGTGAAAAGCACACTGCTGATCGCCGCCATGCCGCTGCTGAAGGCCACGGCGGACTCGGCCATTTCCAGCTCGCGAATTTTTGCTTCGAGGGTCTCGACCGTCGGGTTGCTCATGCGGCTGTAGATAAAGCCCGGCGTCTTGCCCAACGCAACGTCGTACCAGACGTCGATGTCGTCGTAACCGTAAGCGGCGCTGACCACGATCGGTGTTTGAGTGGCGTTGTAGGGGTGCCTGACTTGCTCCCCGCCCCAGACCGCTCGGGTCCCCGCTCCGGCGTTATCAAGCCCTGCGTTGTCAGGTTTATTGTTCATTAAGACTACTCGCACTGAGGGTGGTGAGTGTTGAGTCATTCACCAGATCTGGCGGCCAATATATTGAAAAGCGGTGCGCCCGAGAAACGATGTTATCGGTGCCAAAGGGCTGCTTTTTTTAATGGCTGTGTCTAGCCCTGAAACAGGTTTACACCTTCTGATCTGTTTTTCAGGAGGGCATGATTCTTCAGCGGCTGTCGCCCAATGTCGCCTGGGCCATCGTCGGGGCTCCAGACTACCTCAATCGTTTTACCCCCTGCTCGATTTGGGTATCGCTATACGGCTACTGGTCTTGACCTCGCGTAACGACAAGCTGGACTGGATGGATGCAATACCCACCTGACGCCTGAGTACCTGCTCGATAAAGTCACTGTAGCTATCAAGATCCTCTGCCAACACTTGCAGCACGTAATCGGCATCCCCGGTGATCTTGTGACAGGACAACACTTCGGGCAGTTGCGCAATCACCGCCTCGAAGGCGTCCGGAGCGTGATCGGCGTGGGTGGAAAAGCGGATGTGCACGAACGCCAGGATGTCCAGCCCCAGCATTCGTCGATCAAGGTTGGCCTGGTAGCCCTTTATCACGCCCGCCTCCTCCATTCTCTTACGCCGCCGCCAGCAAGGCGTAAGGCTTAACGACAGCCGCTCACTGAGCTCGGCGTTGGAAATACTCGCGTCCTCCTGCAGTAACGCGAGAATCGCCAGGTCGGTGTCGTCGAGACTGATGCGTTTGGATGATTTTTTCTGCATTGCGCCATTCCTGAGTAAAAATTCCCGAATAATTTAGTAAACCACGAAAACAAAGCAAAGAAAGCGCCTCCCAGCCGGAACAGAATATTTGCACTGGCTCACATCAACGGATGCGCACAATGTTTACAGTTTTCAGTGATTCCCACCGTTTGCACCACGGCACCGAATTGAAAGACGGCGTGCTCAAGCCGTCCTTCGAACAGCCCAGTCGGGCCGATACCGTCCATCATCGGGTCAAACAGGTAGGGCTTGGCCAAGTCATCGAACCGCGAGCATTTGACCGGTCGTGCTATGTCAACGCACACAGCGAGCGCTATGTAGCCTTTCTGGAATCCGCCTGGTCTGAATGGAGTGCAACCGGACGCACCCACGATGCCTTGCCGCTGGTATGGCCAGTGCGTGATCTGGCCAACGAGCAAGTGCCGACGTTCATCGACGGCAAGCTGGGTTTCTACGCCATGGATGCCGGCTCCCCGATTACCGCCACCACATGGCAAGCAGTAAAAACCAGTGCCGATATCGCGCTGACCGGACTGGCGCTGATCGATGAAGGCCACGACAGTGCCTTTGCGCTATGCCGTCCGCCGGGCCATCACGCCGCGCGTGAATACATGGGCGGCTATTGCTATCTGAACAACGCAGCCATTGCCGCACAGCAGGCCATTACCCAAGGCGCCAAACGCGTCGCGGTACTGGATGTCGACTTTCATCATGGCAACGGAACCCAGAACATTTTCTACGGACGCAGCGACGTCATGTTTGTCTCGTTGCACGGCGAACCGGCGGTGTCCTATCCGTACTACTCAGGCTTCAGCCACGAAGTCGGCGTAGGGCATGGCGAAGGTTACAACCTGAACTATCCGATGCCGAAGAACACCACTTGGGAAAGCTACCGCAACGCCTTGCTCCACGCCTGCAAGAAACTCCAGCAATTTGCCCCTGTAGTGCTGGTTATTTCACTGGGCGTGGACACGTTCAAGGACGACCCCATCAGCCACTTCTTGCTGGAAAGCGAAGACTTCATCGGCATCGGTGAGCTGATAGCGGGCGTGGGCTGCCCCACCCTGTTTGTGATGGAAGGCGGCTACATGGTCGATGAAATCGGGATCAATGCGGTCAACGTGCTGCATGGCTACGAGAGCAAACGCGCCTGAGTCATCCCCCTGAATCGCGCACTTCAACTATTGAATCGGAGAATAAAAACATGACTCTTTTTATAGACGTCGATCATGCCGCACGCCTGTTCGCCAAGGTGGGAATCCGCCGGGCTATCCGCGAAATGGCGGCTTACATCGAAGCAGACTATTCACGCTGGGCGCAGTTTGATAAGTCGCCCCGCACCGCCAATCATTCGGCCGACGGTGTGATTGAGTTGATGCCGACCGACGATGGCCAACAGTACTCGTTCAAATACGTGAATGGCCACCCGGACAACGGACAAAGGAATTTGCTGACGGTCATGGCCTTCGGTGTCCTGGCCGATGTCCACAGTGGCTATCCAACCTTGCTCAGCGAACTGACGCTGACCACCGCCGTGCGCACTGCCGCGACCTCTGCCTTGGTTGCGAAGTCCCTGGCGCGGCCCGGTGCAAGCATCATGGCAATCATCGGCAATGGCGCCCAGAGCGAATTTCAAGCCCTCGCCTTCCACGAAATGCTGTCCATCAAGGAACTACGCATTTTCGATATCGATCGCGACGCTTCACTCAAGTTGAAGCACAACCTGTCCGCATTCCCGGATATCGAGGTGATTCTGGCCAACTCGGTACAGGAAGCGGTCAAGGGCGCGCACATCGTCACCACCGTTACCGCAGACAAAGCCTATGCGACGATTCTGACGCCCGAGATGATCGAGCCCGGCATGCACATCAATGCCGTCGGCGGTGACTGCCCGGGGAAAACCGAACTGCACGCCGAGATCCTGCGCAATGCCCGGGTCATCGTTGAATTTGAACCTCAAACCCGAATTGAAGGCGATATTCAACAACTGGAACCCGACTTTCCGGTCGTAGAGTTTTTTCGGATTGTTCAGGGCGAAGTGCCGGGCCGCGAGAACGACGCACAGGTCACCGTTTTCGATTCGGTGGGTTTTGCCCTGGAAGACTTTTCGTCACTGCGCTACGTGCACGATCTGGCGCGAGAGCATGCCATCGGTGAGCGCATCCATCTGGTGCCGACGCCTGCCAACATAAAAAATCTCTACCAACTGCTTGATCAGCAGCCAGCAATCGTCCCCTCGCACCTGCGCACGGCCAGCTGATAGCCATCGATGACGCCCCCTGAGCAAAGTGCCAAGGGGTCACTCACCGTGTGAGTGGACGAGAAACCCTGCCACCCCCAAACCACCACCGTCAGTAGCCGTTGCATCTCTAACAAGAACGCTAGACACCCACTTTCTGCCAAAACTCAAAAACATAAAATCAAGAGGTTTTGTAATGAAATCGACTCCGTCCGAGCGGGTTGAACAGCCCGCGCTGCAGCGCACGCTCAGCAATCGTCACATCCAATTAATGGCCATGGGAGGCGCCATCGGTACAGGCCTGTTCATGGGTTCCGGGAAGATCATTGCCCTCTCAGGCACGTCGATCATCCTCATTTATATGATTATCGGGATGTTCGTCTACTTCGTCATGCGCGCCATGGGCGAACTGTTGCTGTCCAACTTGAACTTCAAAACCTTCGCGGATTTTGCCGGTGCCTACCTCGGCCCGCGAGCGGCATTCTTCCTCGGCTGGTCGTACTGGTTGAGCTGGAGCGTCGCAGTGGTGGGGGATGCCGTGGTGGTCGGCGGATTCTTTCAGTACTGGTTCCCCGATGTACCCGCCTGGATACCGGCCATCGGTATGCTAATGACGCTGTTCGCCTTAAACGTGCTGACCGTCAGGCTTTTCGGTGAAGTGGAGTTCTGGTTCGCGATCATCAAGATCATTGCCGTCGTCACCCTGATTGGCGTCAGCATAGTGATGATTGCCAGCTCCTTTGTATCACCTAGTGGCGTTACTGCCTCCCTGAACCACCTGCTGGATAAACAGGCAGCCTTCCCCAACGGCCTGTTTGGTTTCTTTGCCGGATTCCAGATGGCAATCTTCTCCTTTGCCGGCACTGAGCTGATCGGTACTGCAGCCGCCGAAACCCGTTCCCCCGAGAAGACCCTGCCTAAAGCCGTCAACTCGATTCCGCTGAGAATCATTCTGTTTTATGTGCTGGCACTGGCCTGCATTATTGCAGTGACTTCCTGGCAACAGGTTTCGCCCAACAAAAGCCCTTTCGTCGAACTGTTTCTGGTTGCAGGGTTTCCCGCAGCAGCAGGTATCGTTAACTTTGTGGTGCTGACGTCTGCCGCCTCATCGGCCAACAGTGGCGTATTTTCATCCAGTCGCATGCTGTTTGGACTGGCCAGTCACGACAATGCGCCGGGGATTTTTCGGCGTTTGTCGGGTAATAGCGTGCCTCTGCTAAGCCTGGCGTTTACCACACTGTTGATGCTGGTGGGTGTACTGCTGCTGTTCATCGTTCCGGAGGTCATGACAGCGTTTACCATCGTCTCCACCGTGTCGGCAATCCTGGTGATTTTCACTTGGTCGACCATCCTCGCGTCGTACATTGCCTATCGCAAAAGCCGACCCGACCTGCATGCGCAATCGACCTACAAGATGCCTGGCGGCGTGCCGATGGCCTGGTTCTCCCTGGCGTTCCTGGGGTTTGTTCTCTGCCTGCTGGCATTAAGACCTGACACTCGTATTGCCTTACTGGTCATGCCAGGGTGGTTCATTTGGTTGGCAATTGCTTATCAGCTGACCCATTCCAGAAAGCTAAAATCCGCTGCTGGTTCGGCAAATCAGTACAGCTGATGTTCACCTGCCGCCTCCAGGTGCCGATGCAGTGAAACGCGCTTGAGCAACGTGGCGTTTGTGGGGCGCTGCGTTGCGTCCCACTGCCGATCACCCCATCCCCAATTAGGTGGGCTTGGTGGTGTAGTAAAGAAGCGAAAATCTGGTCGGTGTTTTCCGAGGCGAATCAACCTCGACAATTCGGTGCGCCCGGATCGACCTCGGTACCTACCGCCACATCACCCACAACTGTCGATCACGTATTGGACGGCGATTGCGGCGTATCAGGATTGAGTTGCTGACGCCTGAATTGCCCCGGAGGCTGGCCGTGGATCTGGCGAAAGCGTCGGGAGAAATAAGCCTCGTCAGCGAAACCGCACAACCTCGCCACCTCCCCCACCGGTCGTGTCCCATTAAGCAAATAATTGCGTGCCGCGTGCATCCTGCGCTCGAGCACCAGTTCGGTGAAAGTCTTGCCGATTTCCTTGCGCAACCAGTGCGTCAGGTACGTCGGTGACAGGTACGTCGCGGCAGCCACCTTGATCAGGTTGAGGTCAGGGTCGGCGATGTTCTTGCGCAAGTATTCCGACATCCTGCTCAGTGCGTCGCGTCGGCTGACTTCGGCGGCATTCTCTTCGGCCAACCGTTTGAGCGGCTCGGCATACAAGGCACAAACGCTCCCCACCAGTTGCAGCAACAACCCCTTGAGCATCTCGCGGGTGCCAAACTGACGGTTCTCATCCAGGACTCGCATCTGTTCGATCAGGGCACAGACTTTGTTGAAATCCTCATCGGCCAGAATGAAATCCAGATGTTCCTGAAAGCGGAACGGTGACAACTCCGGGGCCAGCAGAATCGAGACCTCCTCGAGATCCATCGGGTCGCACTGCAAATGCGGCAGCAGAAAGGTCTGGGAAAAATTGATCACCATGAAATTGCTGTCGGCCGGATGCGGAATCACGTGCACGCGATGCGGCAAGATGAAGGCCAGCGTATTGCGCGGAAACGAACGTTCGACGTTGCCGATGTGCTGCACGGTATCGCCACCTAGATTGACCTGGATCTGGAAATACTCGTGGCGATGCGGGCTGGTTTCGGCGCGCCGTCCTTTTTTGTCGCGGATGTAGAAATCCGTCAATTCGCTGCGTTGCTGCATGACGTAAGTGGGTACTCGACTCGGTGACGACATCGCCTGAGGATCCTCGGCAGGTACATGGACAGGTTGTCGTCGCGCCGCGATGCAGGCGGCGACCGCGGTGATTGTGAAGGCAGACACCGCTGGCTTCAACACGTCATAGGATGACAACGAAATACAGAGAATTAATTGTATCCGTGTGTGATGTGTCGTCTGTCCAAAAAACCACGAGCACAAAAAAATAATTAATCTATTAAAAACATCAGCTTATGAAACACATGACGCATAACGAAGGAAATGTGCTGATTTGATTTTTCTTGGACACCTGCATTAATCGCCTTTTACCGGAGAAAAAACGATCTAACGCCTCCATTGATTTTGAGAGGTTGTACGACCACTGTAACAACCAATGCAGCCCGACCCTTCCAAAAACAATCAAAAGGTGCGCTCGTGATGAACCTGTTTTTCCCCCTCGCCAACCCTCCCCCGACCGAGCCAGTCCGAAGGCGTATCTGAGCGCCTGACAGCGGCTGTCCGCGCCTCTCATTCAAGTAACGATTGCTCTGCCCCGGCACTGGGGGCATCGGCTTCGGCTGCGCGCGAACATCTCGATTCTTCTAACAATAAAAAGGTCTACTCATGTCGAACTCACAAACCTCCCCGTCCACCGCGCCGTCGGTGAGTGCCGGCGCCCGGGACGCCCTGCAGCCTCAGCGACTGCCGACGCGTCGGCGCTGGTTCATGCTGTCGTTGCTGCTGATTGCAACCATCATCAATTACATCGATCGGGTGAACATCTCGATTGCGGCACCGTTCCTCGCCAAGGACCTGGGCCTGGACAAGATCGAAATGGGTCTGATTTTTTCCGCGTTTGCCTGGACTTACGCCCTCGCCCTGGTGCCCGCGGGGTTTGTTGCCGATCGCTTCGGTTCCCGGTTCACCTACGGTGTATCACTGATCAGCTGGTCGACGGTCACCGTGTGCCAAGGCTTTGCCACAGGATTCGCTTCGTTGTTCGGGCTGCGCCTGGCTGTCGGCGCCATGGAAGCTCCAGCGTTTCCGGCCAACAGCCGAGCGGTCACGGTGTGGTTCCCGGCCCGCGAACGGGGCCTGGCCAGCAGCATTTACGTGTGCGGCCAATATCTGGGCACGGCACTGTTTACCGGTGTGCTGTTGTGGCTGGCCACGACCTATGACTGGCGCCATGTTTTCTACAGCACCGGGATACTCGGCATTGTGTTCGGTGTGATCTGGCTCTACGTGTACCGCGATCCGCTGAGCTGCAAGAACGTTAGCCAGGAAGAACTGAAGTACATCGAAGCCGGGGGTGGACTGGTCAAGAGCAGTCAGGAACGCACCCGGTTCAACTGGCGGCAGATCGCCGAGCTGTTCAGCTATCGGCAGATCTGGGCGATTTGCATCGGCAAGTTCGCCAGCACCTCGGCGTTGTACTTCTTCCTGACCTGGTTCCCGACATACCTGATCGAAGAACGCAAGCTGACCATGATCAAGGCCGGAATCTTCGCCGTGCTGCCGTTCGTGGGTGCAACGGTCGGCATTCTGCTGGCCGGCATCGTCTCCGACTTGCTGATACGCCGTGGTTACTCAATGTCCTTCGCTCGCAAGTTGCCATTGGTGGTCGGATCGATGCTGGGCATGTCGATCGTGCTGGTGAATTTCACCGACTCGAACGTGATCTGCATTGCCGTGCTGACCATTGCCTTCTTTGCCCAGGGAATCGCTTCGTCGTCGTGGGCGGCCGTATCGGAAGTCGCGCCCAAGGAACTGATCGGCCTGACCGGCGGGGTCACCAGCCTGGCCGCCAACATCGGCGGGATCGTCACCCCGATCGTGATCGGCGGCATCGTCCACGCGACAGGCTCGTTTGCCTACGCCTTCTGGTTCATCGGCGGCGTGGCGCTGATTGGCACCTTGTCCTACTCGTTGTTGCTCGGTCGCTTGTACCGCATCGAACTCAAGGCGCGCTGAGCCAAGACACCGTTTTTCTCCAACACGAGGCGGTATTCGTCCAACTTCGCAAAAGATTGCCGCCGTACGCTGACACTTCTAACAGGACGACTACAAAAATGACGATGACCGAGTATGTGTTTACCCCGGATCTGCCCGTGACCTTGCCGGTTGCCGGCAGCCAGCAGCGCTTTCCCGTTGGCCGGGTATTTTGCGTCGGCCGCAACTACCCTTGGCCAGACACTCAAGGCCAGTCCCGGCAGCCGCCAGTGTTCTTCATGAAGCCGGCGAGCAACGTGGTGGATGCGGCGGGTGAAGTGACTTTCCCGCCGTTGACCGAAGAGTTTGTCCACGAAATCGAATTGGTCGTGGCCATCGGTGAAGGCGGCGCCAATATCCCGGAGAGTCAGGCGCTGGCCTATGTCTGGGGCTATGCCGTCGGTCTTGACCTGACCCGTCGTGATGTCCAGCGCGCGGCCAAAAGCAATGGTTTGCCGTGGGAAGGTGCCAAGGTGTTCGACGGCGCCGCGCCGATGACCGCCATCGTGCCGGTCATGCGGGCAGGACATCCCGATGGCGAGTTGTGGCTGAACGTCAACGGCGAAGAACGACAGCGCGACAGCCTCGACAGCCAGATCTGGTCGGTCAGTGAAATCATCAGCCGCATCTCGCAGTCGGTAGCGCTCCGGGCCGGTGATTTGATCATGACCGGCAGCCCGGCAGGCGTCGATGTGCTGCAACCGGGCGACATCATCAACGCCGGGATCGACGGCATCGGCCAACTGGAAATGCGCGTCGGTCAGCGACCTTGAACCCGGCATACGCCCTCGTGAATTGAAAAAAGGAGATAACAGCATGTCCAGTCCTTTGAAAGTGGCCCTGGTCACCGGCGCCGGTAGCGGAATCGGCCGCGCCGTGGCCCTGGCTCTGATGGCCGACGGATTCACCCTGGTATTGGCCGGACGTCGACCGGAGCCGTTGCAGGCATTGGTCGAATTGGCGCTCAGCGAAGGACACGAAGCGTTGGCGGTGCCCACTGATGTGCGCGACCCGGCCAGTGTCGATGCGCTGTTTGCCACCATCACCGAGGTCTACGGACACCTCGACGTGGTGTTCAACAACGCCGGGGTCAACGCCCCTGCCGTGCCGCTCGATGAACTGACGTTCGAGCAGTGGCGAAACGTGATCGACACCAACCTCAACGGCGTTTTCCTCTGCGCCCGTGGTGCCTTCGGACTGATGCGCCGGCAACAGCCACAGGGCGGACGCATCATCAATAACGGCTCGATCTCAGCGCATACCCCACGCCCCTTCAGCAGCGCCTACACCGCCAGCAAACATGCGGTGTTGGGGTTGACCAAATCCCTGGCCCTGGACGGGCGCGAATTCAACATCGCCTGCAGCCAGATCGACATCGGCAACGCCTTGACCGAAATGTCGGTGCGCATGACCAAAGGCGTGCGCCAGGCCAACGGCACCATCGCCGTGGAGCCGATGGTGGACGTCAAGCATGTGGCCGATGCCGTGCGCTACATCGCCACTCTGCCGCTGGAGGCGAACGTCCTGAACATGACCGTCATGGCCAGTGCCATGCCGTTTGCCGGTCGCGGTTAAACCGGCCTTTTTATTCCGTTACGCGAGGTTTACATGAAGCCAGAAGTCTTGCAGCTCAGCCCGATCCTGATCCCTGAAATCAACGCGCGGCTCGATGAGCTGTTTACCGTCAGACGTTACTTCCAGCAGGCCGACAAGCAGGCTTATTTGCAGGAACACGGCGCGAACATTCGCGGGGTGATCACCGGCGGGCATACCGGCATCAGTCAGGCGCTGATGGCGCAATTACCGAAACTGGAAGTGGTGGCAGTCAATGGCGTCGGTACCGATGCGGTGGACCTGGCTTACGCCCGGGATCGCGGGATCCGCGTGACCGCGACCATCGGCGCGCTGACCGAGGATGTCGCCGACCTGGCCATCGGCTTATTGATCGCCGTGTGCCGGCGCCTGTGCACCAGTGATCGTTACGTGCGTTCGGGCCAATGGCCCCATAGCCCGACGCCGTTGGCACCATTGCCATTGGCGCGTCAGGTGTCGGGCATGCGCATCGGGATCGTCGGCATGGGCCGGGTCGGCCGTGCAGTGGCGACCCGGGCCGCAGCGTTCGGCTGCCCGATCAGTTACACCGATCTGCAGCCGATGAGCGATGTGAACCACACGTTCATCGCCGATCTGAAGCAGCTGGCCAGCAACAGTGATGCGCTGATTCTCGCGGCCGCTGCCGACAAGGCTGAAGCCATCATCAATGCCGAGGTGCTGCAGGCGCTGGGCAAGGACGGGTATCTGATCAATGTGGCGCGCGGCAAGCTGGTCAACGAGGTCGATCTGGTGGCGGCGCTTGCCGCTGGTGAGATCGCGGGTGCGGCGCTGGATGTGTTTGTCGATGAACCGAACGTGCCCGAGGCCCTGTTTGGTAACGAGAACGTGGTGCTGCAGCCCCATCGCGCGAGTGCGACGCTGCAGACCCGAACGCGGATGGGAGAGATGGTGGTGGCGAGCCTGGTGGACAGTTTCGCCGGGAGAATACCGCAAGGGTCTGTGACTGACTGAACGTTGGCCGCCGAGGGGACGTTGCGTTCCCTCGGTGGCTCGGTGGCTCGGTGTCAGGAAAACAGATCGACGCCCAACTGGAAGGCGCCCCACAGCGCGAGGCCTGTAGCAAAGGACGATGCCGACGACATCGGGACCGGACATCACGGCCAAGGCAATAAAGGCCAGGGTCATGATCGCCAGCAGCACCTTCTTCACCCTTCGATCATCGAATAAATATTACGACCCACCAGCATCCACACAGCGAGTACCACCGCCAGTGAACACAGCAGGGGCTGGTGACCCGCCCCCTTGATCATGTAGGCGTTCATCAAGTGCCCCATCAGCAGGGCGTAGACGAGCATGAACCAGGCGAAAAAGGGATTCAGCTGCGCATAGCCTTGCAGGATGGTCATGCCCTGGTTATTGCACAAACGGAAGCGAGCGATTATGAACATAGTAGATATGACGTCGCACAACCATTCTTGAGCGAGTGTGTATAGAAAGGTTTCAAGCTCGCGGTTGCGTGAATGGCACCGAATCGGGCTGTGGTCAAGCAAACACTACGCCTGAGCCACGACGTATCTTTCCAACCTGAGAAAAAACAGCGATTGATGTCGTTTAAAGACAGTCATAGGATGACCGACCACAACCATAAAAATAAAGGATCACCTGTGAGAAAACCCCTCCTCATGGCCGCTGCAGTTGTCTACGGCCTCAGCCTGCAAGCCAATGCCGCCACTTTTGCCTATATCTCGAGCCCGGGAGACGGTCTGATTTCCCAGTATCGCCTTGACCAGAACAACGGCGCGCTGAGCCTGATTGAACAGGTCAACGCCGGTGATCAGGTCAACCCCATGGCCATCACCCCTGACGGCAAAGTGTTGTTTGCCGCCTTGCGGGTCAAGCCGTTTCAGGTGCTGGGCTACCGCATAGACCCCAAGAGCGGACATCTGACTCCACTGTCCAAAGCGCCACTGGCAGAAAGCATGGCTTACCTGTCAACCGATAGAAAAGGACACTATCTGCTCGGTGCATCCTACGGTGCCGACACCGTCAGCGTGCAGGCCATCGACAAGGCCTATCAGCCTTCTGCCAGCATCCTGAGCTACAAGACAGGCCCGCATGCGCATTCGGTTCGTACTGACCCGAGCAACCGTTTTGCCTACGCGGGCAATCTTGGCGCGGACCAGGTGCTGCAATATCGCCTTGATGCCAAAACCGGCGCGCTCACCCCCATCGGCAGCGGCTACATCAGTGTCCCGGACAATACCGGGCCTCGGCACCTGGCCTTTTCCCCGAATGGCAAATACCTGTATGTGGTCGGTGAAATGAGCGGCACGGTCACAGCGTTTTCAATCAATGACAGCACCGGCGCATTGACTCAGATTGCCGTTGCCAATGGCATTCCCGAGCGTTTGAAACTGGCACACGGCGAAGTCCGTGATGCCCGTAACAACGACTTGAAGGACGACCCCACACCCCGTATCTGGGCGGCGGACCTGCGGATCTCGCCCGATGGCAAGCTACTGTTGATGACCGAGCGCACCAGCAGTTCGGTATCGGCATTCGCGGTTGAGCCTTCTACAGGCGGCTTGAGCTTTCTCGAGAACTATCCGGTGGAAGAGAAGCAGCCACGCAATATCGCTTTTTCACCCAGCGGGCACTGGTTGCTAGTGACGGGCGAGAAAAGCGAAAAAGTCGGCACTTACGCGGTCAGCAACAACGGCGCCTTGAAACGTGTCGGTGAAGCGGCGTCGGGCAAAGGTGCGTTATGGATTGAGGTACTGCAAACGCCGGTGGAGTAATCTTCGGGCGGAAAAAGACGCGACGCATGGAGGTCGGGAGTTGGCTCATTCCGACCTCCATGGTTTGGCGGTTATCCATAAAACGCTGCCTTGAATCGCCGTGGGTTTCTCCGGGCACGTTCTTGCAAACGCTGGTTTGGTAGCTCTCCGTCACCATGGCGCTAGCCTGCCCCTCGCAACACTGCGATATCTCGTTTAGGCGCGACTCCAAACAGCCTGCTGTATTCGCGGCTGAACTGCGAAGGGCTTTCATAGCCGACTTTGAACGCCGCGCTCGATACATCCTGATGCTCGTTGAGCATCAAGCGCCTCGCCTCGTTTAGCCGTAGCCATTTCTGGTACTGCAACGGGCTCATCGCGGTGAGCTGGCGGAAATGGTGGTGAAAGGTCGGCGTACTCATCTGTACCCGGGCCGCAAGGTCGTCGACGCGAAGGGCCGAGGTGTAATTCAACTTCAGCCAATCGATGGCTTTGGCGATCCGATAGCCCTGGCCATCGACAGAAGTGATTTGTCGCAACCTGCCTGCCTGATCACTCTTCAAGAGACGGTAGTGAATTTCACGCTGGATCAAAGGGGCGAGAACAGGAATGGCTTCCGGCTCATTGAGTAGCGCCAATAATCGCCCGAACGGCGCCAGCATGGCTGCGGTCACTGTACCGATGCCTACCCCTTTCATTACAGGCCGTTCACGGGTGGGCGGCAGGTCACTCTGCGCTATCAGCTCAGCCAGCATGCGCAGATCGAGCTTGAACGTCAGCCCGAGGCACGGCTGCTCCGGGCTTGCAGCCAGCACCTCTGAATTGGCGGGTAAGTCGAATGAGGTGACAAGAAAGCGCGACGTGTCATACGGATAACCTTCGCCGCCGACCCAAAGCTGTTTCTCGCCTTGGGCGACGAGAATGATGCTCGGCTCGACCATGCAAACGACGGGCGGCGACGGGTGTTCGCGCCGAAAGAAGCCGAGGCCGGCAATCGGTGTTGTGTAGTCACCCGGTTTCAAGACTCGCGCGCCGATGGTCTGCGCGAGTACTTCTTGGGGCGATAGGTGTTGAGCAGTGGTTTCGTGCTTGATTGTCATGTTCGTCTCATGCCTCTTCGCTGAACTCTAACTTGCCCGCTCGCTACCGTCCTGAAGAAGAGCGCAGATTCATAGAATCAGGCAAGTAATCCAGCGCAATGCACTGTAAGGAGTCTGGTCAGAGCGGGAAAATGTTCATCCGACACACCCATCGAGGATGCTCCCATGCTTGTCAAAGCCTACGGTGCTCACGCGGGCGACAAACCCCTTGAGCCTTTGCAGATCAGTCTCCGCCCCCCCACCTCTCATGACGCTCAGATCGATATCGCCTTCTGCGGTATTTGCCATTCGGACTTGCACCAAGTGCGCGCTGGACGCTCGCCGGCTCCAGCCAATAACGACTCAACCGAAAGGACGATCCAGTGAAAGGTATTTTTCTCGCCTTCGGGCTGCTTGTTACCTCTTTTTCTTCAATGGGAGCCGATATGTCAAACGGCGCGGACAACTTCTACAAAAGCGAGAAAGTGACCGTTGAAAAGGTCATCTTCAACAATCAATACGGAATGAAAGTCGCGGGCAACTTGTTCACCCCGAAAGACCTCGACCCGAAAACGAAAAACGCCGCCATCATCGTTGGCCACCCCATGGGCGCGGTAAAGGAGCAAAGCGCAAACCTGTACGCCACCAAAATGGCCGAGCAGGGATTTGTCACGCTGTCGCTGGACTTGTCCTTCTGGGGCGAAAGTGAGGGCACACCTCGCCAGGCGGTCTCGCCTGATATCTACGCCGAAGACTTCAGTGCCGCCGTAGACTTTCTCGGCACTCGACCGATAGTTGATCATGAGCGTATCGGCGTCATCGGAATCTGTGGCAGTGGCAGTTTCGCCATCAGTGCGGCCAAGATTGATCCGCGCCTCAAGGCCATCGCCACCGTCAGCATGTACGACATGGGCGCGGCCAATCGTAACGGCCTCAAGCACGGCGTAACGGTTGAACAACGCCAGCAGATCATTCGCGAAGCGGCGCAACAGCGCGATGTTGAGTTCCAAGGTGGGCAGACCCGCTATACCAGCGGCTCACCACTGAAGCTGACCGGCAATGCCGTGGGTGACGAGTTCTACGACTTCTACCGCACCCCGCGAGGAGAGGTCACGCCTGCCGGCGCATCGGCGCAGACAACCACGATGCCGACGCTTTCCAGCAACGTGAAATTCATGAACTTCTATCCGTTCAACGACATCGAGACCCTCTCCCCTCGCCCACTGCTGTTCATTGCTGGCGCCCAGGCACACTCACTCGAGTTCAGTGAGGATGCGTACAAACGGGCGGCCGAACCAAAAGAACTGCTCATCATTCCAGATGCCGGGCATGTGGATCTTTACGACCGGGTCAACCTTATTCCGTTCGCCAAGTTGACCTCGTTCTTCAAAAGCAACCTGAAGTAACCTGAACGGTGCCCTGGCCGGGCATCCGTTCTCTCTCGCGGCCTCGCTCCCGGGGCCGCGACGCTTCGCGCATTACAGGATTCAATCAATGATCCAACACACGCTCTCAGCCTCGCGAAAACCTGAACAATCGTGGGCTGCTGTATTCGCCATGTCGCTTGCCGCCTTCGTTCTGGTGGCATCGGAGTTCATGCCCGTCAGCCTGCTGACACCGATTGCCGCAGATCTGCATATCACCGAAGGGCAAGCGGGCCAGGGCATTTCAGTCTCCGGGCTGTTTGCGCTGTTTGCCAGCCTCCTGACCGCTTCGGTGGCGGCGCGGGTCGACCGCAAGCCACTGCTGTTGTCCCTGACAGTGCTGATGATCGTTTCGGGAACCGTGGTCGCGTTCGCGCCGAACTACTGGGTGTTCATGGTCGGCCGCGCGCTGATCGGCGTGGCCATTGGTGGCTTCTGGTCATTATCGGCGGCAACCGCCATACGCCTGGTGCCTGACGACCAGATCGCTCGCGCCATGGCAGTCGTCAATGGCGGCAACGCTCTGGCGACGGTGATTGCAGCACCTTTGGGCAGTTTTCTCGGCGCCTTGATTGGATGGCGCGGTGCATTTTTGTGCGTCATCCCGGTCGCGGTAGTCGCCAGTATCTGGCTTTTGGTCAGCCTTCCTGCAATGAAGTCGCAAAGCGGTTCAGGCACTGGAAATGTTTTCAGGTTGATGAAAAGCACACCGGTCGCGCTAGGCATGGTGGCAGTCAGTGTCTTTTTCATGGGCCAGTTCATGCTATTTACCTACCTGCGCCCGTTCCTTGAAACGGTCACGCAAGTCAATGTTTCCATGCTGTCGCTGATGCTACTCGTCCTCGGTCTGGCAGGCCTCGCGGGCACCTTCCTGATTGAAGCATTCTTGAAAAATGGCTTGCATCGCACCCTCATCGTCATCCCGATATTGATGGCGGTAATCGCAATGGCGCTTGTGTCATTCGGCAGCTCGGTGGCCGCCACCACGGTCTTGCTGGGGCTCTGGGGATTGGTTGCGACCGCGGCGCCGGTGGGATGGTGGACATGGCTGGCCAGAACATTGCCAGAGGATGCTGAAGCCGGAGGCGGCTTAATGGTGGCGATCGTCCAACTGGCCATTGCATCCGGCGCAACCGTTGGCGGGCTGGTATTTGACTCGAACGGCTATCGAGCGACTTTCGAGTTGAGCGCCACGTTGCTAGGCGTGGCGGCAGTTCTTGCCTTCCTGGCTGCGCGCGCAGCCTCGCGGGAGCCAGCTGCATCGGTGAACATCGCTTGAAAAAACACAAGACGCGCCAAGGCGAGTCTTGTGGTCCCAGTGGAGCAATCGGTTGCTGACTGGACGGTAAAATCAGCGTGCGCTGTCGATGATTTGACCGCCGTCAGGCGTCAGGCTATACCCCGTCAAAAATTGCCCATCCTTGCTGGCGAGAAACAGCACCACCGGCGCAATGTCCTCTTCGGGCGATCCATAACTGCTCCAGCAACAAACCGATTCAGTACGCGTCAGAATCCTGAACTTAAACGCACTGGACAGTGCTGGATTTCAGCATTTCCCGCCGGAACGAAAAAAGGACCCGAAGGCCCAAACCGGCACGCTTGCATCCAATGCGAGCGAAGATAGGTTCCCGGTAGTAGAGCCAGTTTTCGTGCCTCCTTACCTGCCGGATCCTCAGCTGAATCATCTGCTTGGCACTAGTTTTTTTTGCGATAGGCCATCGAGTCATCGATACGTTTGAGTATGTAATCGCCCGCAGCCACCGGCGGATACAGGCTCTGCGCCGGGTCGATACCCAAATCGCAGGGATCGACTCCAGCGCTATAGGTCGGGTCGTAGAAGGTCGCGATGGAGTAGCGCTCATGACCTGAAGTGTTGATCACTCGGTGTAGGGTTGAACGAAAACGATCATTGGACCAATGCGCCAACAGGTCTCCGACATTCACTACCAGACTACCCGGGATCGGCGTGGCCTCGATCCAGCGATTGGAGCCCAGCTCGCGCACCTGCAAGCCGCCGCTGTTGTCTTGATAGAGCAAGGTGATGCAGCCGTAATCTGTGTGCGGGGCCACACCGAACTGATCGGCCCCAGCCTGCGGGGGCTGCGGAGGGTAATAGACCATCTGCGTGCGCTGCAGCGGCTTGGTGTATTTATCCGTGAAAAAATCCTCTTCGATTCCCAATCCCACCGCCACCGCGCGCAACAGATCAGCCCCAGCCTTGCCGATTTCCGCATAGTACTCAGCCAATGCCTCACGCAGCTGGGGCATGAATGCGGGCCACTGATTCGGCCCTCGCAAGGCCTCACCGGCAAGGACGCAAGGATCATCCTCCGCCAGCTCCAGACCGATACTGAAGAATTCCTTGTGATCGGGCTTGGTGGCTTCATACATGGTCGCTCCACCCAGTGCATGCCAGCCTCGATGCCGGTTGTTCACTGCCACCTGGCGTTTGACCTCAACCGGAAAGGCAAAGAACTGCTCGGCAGCCGACATGGCTCTGTCTATCACCGTTTGCGGTACACCGTGATTGATGATGTAGAAGAAGCCGGTTTCGCTACAGGCTTTTCGAATGGCGTCTCCGGCTCGACGAATACTCGCCTGATCACCTTCGCGGACACCGGACATATCGATCAAGGGCAGATTGGTGCTCGAGGTCATGTTCACTCCTGGGTGCATCGTGCATGCAGTGGTGGGATAACGGGTTTCGCCAGCGAATGACGAACCGGTATATACAGGACAAAGCATTTACTGTGCCGACCCAACAGGCAGTCGCCAGCAAGCCTCGGGCTAAAGCGAATAGCACTTTCTAATAACAGCACGAGACCGCAATAAATCTGTTACCCGCCGGTTTCCCTTCGCCCCAGCAGGGGGCGGAGAGACCTCATTTGGTGCAACCTTTGGTTACAGGCCTGAACAAAGAAACACCCGTGATTCTCTTTTCGTTTTGGATTAACAGGGTCTGGAACGCTGGTTGGCGAGCGGAGTTGGGATTTTGGCCTGCATTTTGCCTTACCTGTATATACAGGAGCATATAGCTACCCTATTCCTCACCACCCTGACCTCAGGACACTTTCAATGTACGCATCGCTGCAGCTCAAACCCGGCCAACTCACCCTCGATCAATTGCGCGCCATTTACCAGTTGCAAAGCCCTTTCGAACTGGACCCGGCCGCACGCGACGTCGTCGATGCCAGTACTCGTACAGTAGACGAGATCATCGCCAACCAGCGCACGGTGTACGGCATCAACACCGGGTTCGGCCTGCTGGCACGGACCTCCATCCCCACCGAGTCGTTGGCCAAGCTGCAACGCAACCTGCTGCTGTCGCACTGCACGGGCACCGGCCCGTTACTGGATGACGCCAGTGTCGGCCTGATCATGGCGCTCAAGGTCGGCTCCCTGGCCCGTGGTTTTTCCGGGATTCGCTGGGAAGTCATTCAGGCCCTGAGCAAGCTCTATGCTGCCAGGGTTTATCCGTGCATACCGTCGCAAGGGTCGGTCGGCGCTTCGGGCGATCTGGCGCCGTTGGCGCATATGTCCGCAGTGCTGATCGGCGTCGGCCGGGTGCGTCATGAAGGCCGTGAGATGGATGCCCTCGAAGGCCTGGCGATTGCCGGTCTGGAACCGATGGTGCTGGGCCCGAAGGAAGGCCTGGCGCTGATCAATGGCACCCAGGTTTCGACGGCGCTGGCCTTGCGTGGTCTGTTCGCCTGCGAAAAACTGTTCAGCGCTGCGGTAGTCGCCGGCAGCCTGAGTGTTGAAGCGTTGAAAGGCTCGGACGTGCCGTTTGACCCACGGATCCAGGCCGTTCGCGGGCAGCCGGGGCAAATCGACGTGGCGTCGTTCTACCGCGAACTGCTGGCCACCAGCGAGATTCGCGAATCCCATCGCGATTGCGACCGGGTGCAGGACCCTTACTCGCTGCGCTGCCAGCCTCAGGTCATGGGCGCGTGCCTGGATCACATGCGTTTCGCCGCCGGGGTGTTTCTGCGTGAAGCCAATGCCGTCTCGGATAACCCGCTGGTGTTCTGTGCCGATGGCGACGTGCTCTCCGGTGGCAACTTCCACGCCGAGCCGGTCGCCATGGCCGCCGATGTGCTGGCCTTGGCCATTTCCGAAATTGGTGCCCTGTCCGAGCGGCGAATCGCCCAACTGGTTGATCCGGCACTGTCGGGGCTGCCGGCCTTTCTGGTGCGCGAAGGCGGTCTGAACTCCGGCTTCATGATCGCTCAGGTCACCGCTGCCGCCCTCGCTTCGGAGAACAAGACCCTCGCGCATCCAGCGTCAGTCGATAGCCTGCCGACTTCGGCCAACCAGGAAGACCACGTCTCGATGGCGACCTTTGCGGCACGTCGTTTGCTGGACATGGCCGGTAACAGCAGCGCGGTGGTCGCCATCGAACTGCTGGGGGCGGCTCAAGGCGTGGACTTGCATGCCCCGCTGCAGACCTCGGAAAAGCTCGGCGAAGTACTGACGATGATTCGCCGTGAAGTCGCGCACTACGATGAAGACCGCTATTTCGCCCCGGACATCGCCGCTGCACGGGCCTGGGTCGAGAATGCTGCGTTCACTCGCTGGTTGCCTGCCGAACGTCTGTATGGCTGATTTGTACATCCTGCTCTGTAAACCTGAGCAAAATCCGTTCGCCGCCGCGTTGCTGCGGCGAACACCTACTCTTTCGTAGCCGATGGGAAGTGCCATGCGCCGCTATTATTCAGGCCCGGACTATCGTCGAGCACAGAGCATTGCCGAGTTGGCAGTGATGGCCCGTCGACGCTTGCCGCATTTCGCCTGGGAATACCTGGAGGGTGGTGCGGAAGAAGAGTTGACCTTGCGCCGCAACCGCCAAGGCTTCGCTGAAATCGCCCTGCTCCCGCAGACCCTGGTGCCCTGTTCTGTAACGCAACCCCAGCGCTCGCTGTTTGGTCGAGCGTTGCCGCTGCCCATCGCCATCGGTCCCACCGGCTACAACGCCATGCTCTATCGCGATGCCGATATTCACTTGGCCCGGGCCGCTACGGAGCGCGGCCTGCCTTTCACCCTGAGCACCGTTTCCACCAGCTCACTGGAGCAAGTGGTGGCGGCGGTGCCTGAGGTGAATCTCTGGTTCCAGCTATATTGCCTGCGTGATCCCAAGGTCCAGGAAGACCTGTTGCTACGCGCCAGCGCCGTGGGCTGCACGACCTTGTTGTTGACCAGCGATGCCGTGCTGCTGGGCAACCGGGAGTGGGACAAACGCAACTTTGTTCGCCCCCGGCAACTGAGCCTGCGCAACAAGCTCGACGTGCTGTGTCATCCACGCTGGATGGCCCAGGCAATGTGGCCACATGGCCTGCCGAACCTGGGCAACATCGAACGCTATCTGCCACCCGAGCAACGCAACATCGAAGGTGCCGCCCATTTTATCGGCAGCCAGATGGACACCGGGCTCGACTGGGATGCCCTCGCCCGACTGCGCGACCGCTGGCCACAAACACTGCTGCTCAAAGGGGTGTTGCACCCGGGCGATGCCGAGAAAGCTGTTGCGCTGGGCCTCGATGGACTGGTGGTGAGTAACCACGGCGGTCGGCAACTGGACGGCGTTCCCGCCAGCATCGACTGCCTGCCGGCGATTGCCGCCGTGACCAAAGGCAAGCTGACGCTACTGCTCGACAGCGGCGTGCGCCGTGGCACCGACATTCTCAAAGCCTGCGCCCTTGGTGCCGATGCAATTTTGCTCGGGCGCGCTACGTTGTATGGAGTGGCTGTTGGCGGACAAGCAGGTGCCCGTCATGCCCTCGACCTGCTCGCACAAGAGTTACGTTTAGCCCTGTCATTACTCGGCACGCCGGACCTGAACCAGCTCGACCGTCGTCAACTGTGCGCGACGTCTTCCACTTCCTTCACCGTGAGTTGAACCGATGAACGATCTGCAACAGACCCTCGAACAGTTGCGCCAGGCGCTGGGTGATGCCGCAGTGGTGACTGGCGCCGATATCAGTCAACGGCACTACAGCGACTGGACCGGCCATGCACCGGCCTGCCCTGCCGCGCTGTTGCTGCCGCGCACCACGGAGCAGGTCGCGAGCGCCTTGCGCATCTGCAATGACGCGGAGCAATCGGTGGTGCCCCAAGGAGGGATGACCGGACTGGCGGGCGGCGCAGTGCCTCGTGAGACGGACATTGCCCTGTCCCTTGAGCGGCTGCGCGGCATCGAGGAAATCGACCCGGCGGCGGCGACCATCAGCGTCTGGGCCGGCACGACGCTGGAGGAAATCCAGCAAGCGGTGCTCGAGGCGGGTTTTGTCTTCCCCCTGGATCTCGGCGCCCGTGGTTCGTGCCAGATCGGCGGCAACATCGCCACCAATGCCGGCGGCAATGCGGTGATCCGCTACGGCATGACCCGTGATTTGGTCCTCGGACTGGAGGTGGTCCTGGCCGATGGCCGGGTACTCAACTTGCTCAACAAGATGATCAAGAATAACTGCGGTTATGACCTGAAACAGTGCTTCATCGGCAGCGAAGGCACTCTTGGGGTGATCACTCGTGCGGTATTGAAACTGGCGCCACAGCCTGGCGAAACCACCACCCTGCTCTGCGCCCTGCCCGATTACGCCAGTGCGGTCAGTCTGCTGCGCCGGGTACAGCGCAGCGTCGGCACGCCGCAAGCGTATGAGCTTATGTGGCAAGACTTCTTCCGCCTGGGGGTTTCCTGGCTGGAAAACCCGACCGCCCCGATGTCGCTGGATCATCCGCTGTATGTATTGCTCGAGTGCGCCAGTCCTCGGGAACTGCTTGAACAAACACTGGAGGAGGCCTTTGCCGCCGGTGAAGTGGTTGATGCGGTATTGGCCAGTTCCCAGGCCCAGGCCCGGGCACTCTGGAAGATCCGTGAAGCGACCGGCGAATTCCCCCTGCGCATGACCCCGTTGAACTTCGACGTCAGCCTGCCCATCGGCCTGATCGGCGACTTCGCCGAACGCTGTCGCCAGCGGCTGGAGCAACGCTGGCCGGGCAACCACAGTGTGTATTTCGGTCACATCGGTGACAGCAACCTGCACCTGACCATCGACTGCGCATCCTTGCCCCAGCCCGCGCCCATCCTTGAGGTCGAGGAACTGGTTTACAGCGCTGTCGGCGAACTGGGCGGTTCGGTTTCCGCGGAACATGGCATCGGTCTGCTCAAACGCGAGTTTCTCCATCACTCGGTCAGCCTCGAGGCTCGCCAGGCGATGCAGCAACTCAAGAATTGCTTCGACCCCAAGGGCATTCTCAACCC
The DNA here is from genome assembly GCF_054897985.1 of Pseudomonas sp. LB3P25. NCBI lineage: Bacteria > Pseudomonadati > Pseudomonadota > Gammaproteobacteria > Pseudomonadales > Pseudomonadaceae > Pseudomonas > Pseudomonas sp. LB3P25. The sequence continues at coordinate 4,202,478 of NZ_CM142711.1, forward strand.
GGGGAAAATCCTCGGCTGAGTTCAAATTCACCTGTATATACCGCTATGGCACGTTAACTGCTGTGTCTGTAATAGATGTCGCTGTCATGGACCAACCGCAACGTATAACTAGAACCAACACAACCATAAGCCTCGCTGTACCTGATGAAGGAGTTACACCATGCAACTCGATTCTCTGTTCAGTAAAAAATTCAACGGTCTATGCATCGCCTTGACCCTGGCTGGCGCCTGCATGGCCTCCCAGGCCGATCAGCTCGCCGATGTCAAAAAGGCCGGTGAACTGGTGGTGGGCACCGAGCTGCAATTTGCGCCTTTCGACTTCACCGAGAGTGGCAAACAGAAAGGCCTGAACGCTGAGCTGTTCGAGCAGTTGGGTAAGGAGTTGGGGGTCAAGGTCAGGTTCATGGACTTGCCATGGCCAAGCGTATTGCCGGGGCTGGAAGCGAAGAAATTCGACGTGGTTGCAGGTCCCATCATCGTCACCAAGGCGCGTAAGGAGCGTTACCACTTCGTGATGCCGATCGCCGAGGCGACGGTAGCGTTGCTGGTCAGCGCCAAGGACAGCCCGATCAATAAACCGGAAGACATCGCCGGCAAAGCCGTGGGCGCAGGCAAAGGCTCGGCACAGCTCGAAGAACTGAAAACTTTCGCCGCCACCCTGCCGAAAAAAGTCGATGTTCGTGAATACATTGACAACAACCAGGCCTACGCCGAGCTGGGAACCAAGCGCATCGTTGCGGTCGCCAACTCCCTGCCGAACATTTCCTACGTCGCCGCCCAACACCCGGACAAGTACAAAGTGGTGATGCCTCCGTTCGGCAAAAAATCCTATTTCGCGTACCTGGGGCGCAAGGATGACGACGCCAACAGTCTGATCGCAGCCCTCGATTCCGCCATGCTGAAAATGCACGATGACGGTCGCCTCGCCGCTCTGCAAAAGAAATGGCTAGGTACTGAAATGGACGTGCCAAAAGCTGACTTCGAGCCTACCTGGTAATCAGAATATGCGGGTTCGATGAACGGATCGCCGGCTCAGCCGAGCCGGTGATTTATCCATGCTGGAGGCACGACGATGTTCGATTGGCCTTTATTGCTGCTAAACCTGCCACTACTGCTGGACAGCCTGCTGGTGACCCTTGAGATTTCCGTCTTGGCACTGGCCATTGGCTTTGTCATCGGCGTTATCGTCGGGAGCTTGCGTCTTTCGCCCCTGCCGTTGCTCAGACGTTTGGGTGGCGCTTATATCTTCGTGTTCCGTGGCATTCCGCTGCTGGTGCAACTGCTGTTCATTTATTACTTCCTGCCGCGTATCGGCCTGCCCAACGTTTCACCCATGGTGGCGGCGGTGATCGGTCTGTCCCTGGCAGCCGGCGCCTATATCGCTGAAATCATGCGCGGTGGTTTTCTCGCCATCCCTGGCGGTCAGCTGGAAGCCGCCGGCCTGCTTGGCCTGAGTTCAGGACAAATGCTGGTGCGCATTCGTGTCCCTCAAGCCGTGCGCCTGACCCTGCCGGCACTGGTCAATGAAATGATCCTGCTGATCAAGGCTTCGTCACTGGTGTCGGTGGTGGGCCTGGCCGACCTGACTCGCACGGCCCAGAACATTGCGGCCAGTGACTACATGTTCGTTCAGGATTACCTGATGCTGGCCGGCTTCTATTGTCTGATCAACATCCCGCTGGCGTTCTTCGGCGGCTTGCTGGAACGCCATCTGAAGGAGCGTACCGCATGATCTTTGACCCCACGATCATCACCAATCACCTCGCAGATATCGGCCAAGGCTTCATGGTTACTCTCGGTACCTGGTCCGCCGGTGTCGCATTGGGTCTGTTGTTGGGCTTGTTGATTGCCGTCGCCCAACTGTTCGGCAACAGCCTGGTGCGCGCGCCGTTGCGAGTATTCATCGAGATGATTCGAAGTACGCCGTTTCTGGTCCAGTTGTTCCTGGTGTATTACGGCGGCCCGTCTTTCGGTTTGAGCCTGGACCCCATTCCGGCTGGCATTCTCGGTTTGGGCATTTATGGCAGCGTTTATTTCGCGGAAATTTTCCGTACCGGTTTTGAGTCCGTAGCCCGCGGACAACTGGAAGCCGCCGACTGCCTGGGTATCAGCCGCTTGCAATGCATCATGCGCATTCAGATTCCACAAATGCTGGTGATCATCCTGCCGGCGCTGGTCAATCTGGTCACCATCCTGTGCAAGGAAACCGCCGTGCTGTCGATCATCACCATCCCCGAACTGACCATGGTCCTCACCGGCATCGGCTCGGAAACCTTTGCCTTTGTCGAGACCCTGCTGGTGCTATGCATCGGCTACCTGCTGCTGGTGGAAGCCTGTTCCCGGATGGGCATGCTGCTGGAAGTACGCGTTGGGCGTTTCATGCAGAAGCAGCCGCGATGAGTACCCTCCTTCCTGCCGCCGCGGACCTGCGCGCGAAACCAGCCCCTTCGGCGCCAATAGCCCCGCCACACTCATCCGTATTGAAAAAATCAGGTGAAGCGATGAAGACTTCCAAGGCACTCTCCGACAATAGCGAGCCGATGCTGAAACTTCACAACGTCGGTAAGAGCTTCGGCAACCTGCGCGTACTCAAGGGTATCGACTTGCAGGTCCGGCATTCTGAAGTGGTGTGCCTGATCGGCCCCTCCGGCTCAGGCAAAAGCACACTGCTGCGCAGCATGGCGTTCCTTGAGGAATACGACGAGGGCGAAATTTTTATCGAAGGCCAGCTGCTTGGCTGGATGCCGGAAAACGGCAACGGCCGCAAGCGCGCGGCGCAGTCGCAAATCAATCTGGTGCGGCGCAATGTCGGTATGGTCTTCCAGCAATTCAACCTGTGGCCGCACATGACCGCTCTTGGCAATGTCAGTGAAGCCTTGTTGCGCGTGCGCAAGTTATCTGCCGATGACGCTCGGCAACGAGCCATGGCGATGCTTGATAAAGTCGGTCTAGCCCATAAAGCCACGGCCTATCCGGCGCAGCTGTCTGGTGGCCAGCAACAGCGCGTTGCGATTGCCCGGGCATTGGCCATGGAGCCGCACATCATGCTGTTCGATGAACCCACCTCCGCTCTCGATCCGGAGTTGGTCGGCGAGGTGCTGCAGGTCATGAAGACCCTCGCCAAAGAAGGTATGACCATGGTGGTAGTCACCCATGAGATGGGCTTCGCCGCTCAGGTCGCCGATTCGGTGGTGTTCCTCGATCAGGGCCAGGTGGTCGCTCATGGCACCCCTCACGAAATCTTTCACAACGCCGAACAGCCGCGACTGCAGCAATTTTTGCAGAACTACCTGGATCGCAACGCCTTCTGGCAGGACACCAAAGAGGTTAGCCCAGTATGAATGCCAACGACCTGAATCTGTTGGCCCGCGCCGAGGTGCGCGAACTGGCCAGCTACAATGCCGGCCTCGGCTCGGATGCAGTGCGCAAGCGTTTCGGTCTGACCCGCGTCGCCAAGCTGGGCAGCAACGAAAACCCGATGGGCCCGGCGCCTGCCGTTACCGCCGCCATGGCCCAGGCCTGCAGTGAAATTGCGCTTTACCCCGATGCCGGTTGCCAGGCATTACGCGCCGCACTTTCGAAAAAACTCGACGTACCGGAAGATCAATTGGTGTTCGGCAATGGCTCGGAAGATTTACTGAGCGTCATCAGTCGGGTGTTTTTAGACCATGACGATGAAGTAGTCACCGTGGTGCCCTCCTTCGGTTTGCATTTTATCTACCCAATGGCGGCCGGTGCCCGGGTGGTAGGCGTACCCATGACCGCCGAAGGCACTTTCGACGTGGCGGCGATGGTCGCAGCGCTCACGCCACGCACGCGTCTGCTGATGTTTTCCTGCCCGTCCAATCCGGTTGGCTGCACCCTCAGCGCCGACGAGTTGCAACAGTTGCTCAGCGCATTGCCCGCGCGGTGTTTGCTGGTGTTCGATGAAGCCTATTACGAATACGCCCGATGGGAGGCCGATTACCCGGATTGCCTGAGCTTAATTCAGGCCAGCGGCAAACCGTTTGTCCTGCTGCGAACCTTCTCCAAGGCTTATTCCCTGGCGGGCTTGCGCGTCGGTTACGGTATCGTGAGCGACCCACTGCTGGCCGATCTGATCAATCGTCTGCGCACGCCTTTCAACGTTAACCGCGTGGCCCAGGCCGCGGCCATTGCAGCGCTGGCCGATGATGAACATCTGCAAGCCTGCCTTTCCCATGTCGCCAGCGAACGCCGGCGGCTGGCGGTCGCGCTGCAGGAGCAAGGCATCTCGACCGCACCGTCCATGGCCAACTTCCTGTACTTCAGCACCCCTTATCCTGCCGAAGTCATCAATCAGTTACTGCTGCGTGAGGGGGTGATCATCAAGCCCTGGCGCGAAGCCGGATACGCTAATCACTTGCGGGTATCCATCGGAAGCTGTGAGGATAACGACCTTTTTCTCCAAGCCCTGGCAAGAGTCCTTGCCGTACAAGAAACGCGGACCGACTGATGATTAAAAATGCACCGCAAGCGCTCTATCAGCGCGCGAAGGATTTTGTGCAAGGCCAGCTTCGCGCGGGCGTTTGGAAACCCGGCGACCTGATCCCTTCAGAGAACCGTTTGGTGCAAGAACTGGGCATGTCGCGCATGACCGTCAACCGGGCATTGCGCGAACTGACCGAAGAAGGCCATTTGGTGCGAATTTCAGGCGTCGGCACCTTCGTGGCCGAAAGCAAACCGCAATCGAACCTGCTGCGAATCACCAACATTGCCGACGAAATCCTCGCTCGGGGTCACAGTTACACGTGCCGCGTCGTGCATCTGGGACGTGAGGCGGCCTCAATGCCAGTTGCCTCCGCTCTGGCGCTGACCACCGGCTCTTCGGTTTTTCATCTGATTTGCGTGCATTGCGAAGAAGGCGTCCCGGTGCAGCTCGAGGATCGTTACGTCAATCCCGAGCTGGTGCCGGAGTTCCTGCAGCAAAACTTTGGCGAACACCTGCAACCGGCCAGATACCTGTTGCAGGTCATCAAGCCCGATGAAATGGAACATATCGTCGAAGCCAGCCACCCCAGCAGCGATGAAAGCAAACACATGCAAATCGATGCCAATGAACCCTGCCTGGTCCTCATGCGCCGGACCTGGAGTCAGAGCAAAATCGTCACCTATGTGCGCTTGATCCATCCCTCCTCACGCTATCGCCTGGGCAGTCGCCTGCCGGTGAATGGAGCGCATAGAGACAGTTGAGGCCCGATGGCACTTGGACCGCCGGGATAACCCTTTTCAAACAGCTAAAATCGCCCTCACCCGTTCAGGTATAGCTTCGAACAGGTCCGCCACCAGGCCGTAATCGGCCAGGGCGTACAGATATTTGAAGTTGTCGACGTTCTGCATGCCACGGCCGCCGGAAACGACGATCTTCAGCGGTAAGTTCCGGACAGACCAATTCGACGAATTCTCGACTCAATACGTAGGTTGCGTTTTTCCGCGCAGTGTAGCCGAGCGCGTATCTGGCCATGGCCATGACTGAGCCAGAAGAAAAAGCAGCGCGTTTCAAACTGATGCAGGAGCACGGTATTAGCGATGCTGGATGCGGCAATACATGTGGCTGAAGACATCGATCCACCGATACACGCCGGGCAGAGGACGGTGCAGCTCAGTAGGAGTCAACACGCCAAAGTTCAACCCATGTCCAAAATAGTCGACTAACGGTCCCCCCGTTGGGCACAAACCCTGCAAAAGCACTCTCGACGAACATTTGACGTCAATCTACCGCCATACGAATTTCACGCTCAGCCCGCCCAATTGACGCAGTTCAATCGCGCAGGTCAGAGCACCACTGTGGCCGCGACATTTCATCCTCGCCTATAGGATCCTCGACATGATCGACCTCGCCACCTGGAATTTAAGCATCCCTGAAGGCAGCCCACCGGCCACCATAGAAACGCCTCAACTGGCGCAAGGGTTCAACGATAAGTATTTCAATTCTGACACCGGTACCCTTTCCTTCTGGGTACCTGTGACCGGTTCCAAGACGGCCAACGCTATTTACCCACGTAGCGAATTGCGAGAAACCTATAGCGATGGAACTGTGCGCAACTGGCAGTATTCAGCGGCGGATAACATTCTGCGGGCGAGTCTGACCGTCAATCAGGTGCCCAGCACCGGCAAGATCGTGATTGGTCAGATTCACAACAAGGACAGCAACAACCCCATGGTGAAGCTGGAATACCAATACAAAACGTCGGCTTCGACGGGAAACATTGTCGCCAAGGTGCGCATGCGCCCCGACGATGAAGAGGGCCAGGTCATTACCATTGCGACGGGTGTGCCGCTCAACCAGAACTTTTCCTACATGATCCACCTGAGCCCGAAGGGCGCGCTGGGCATCAGCGCAGCCGGAAACAACTGGAGAACCACCATCGACCCGAGCTGGAAGACCAAACCTCTGTATTTCAAAGCGGGTGCGTATGTGCAGGACAACACCGGCTATCCCACCGAGGGCGGAAAAGTGACGTTCAGGATGCTGGAAATCCACCACGATATTTAGTCGCTTCTTGCGGGCGTCGCAGCAGCATGGAAAGCTGCCCGACTGCCGCTTGTCAATTCATTGGCAGGCGATGCTCTACAGATCGACCTGACTCCGCACGCCACCCGATTCCCTTCCTGGGGCGGCCGCCAAAAACCCTGTTCAACCACTCCTGAGTATTGCAAGCGAGTCGTTTGTGATTTGCCCATCCTTGGTCACGCGGTGCGCCTCAGCATCGTCCGCTGCTGGAGCGTCGAGCCTTGCAAGCAGCAATGAGCACTCTGCCGACAACGCCCCAATTTAGCCTCTCAGCGTAGCGAATTCGCTTCTGTGAACGCACGATCAATGAGCAACGCAGTACTGCCGTTTCAGACTCGGAATTCGATGTACGTTTTAATGTTCAAAAAAAACGTGGCTGGTGGTGGTTTTCAATAGCTATCGCTGGAACGAAAAAAGAGGCCGAAGCCTCTCCTTTCAACGATAAACGTAAATGTCGCGCACAAAAAAACGCCACTCATTGAGTGGCGTTTTTTGTGAATCTTGGAGCGGGAAACGAGACTCGAACTCGCGACCCCGACCTTGGCAAGGTCGTGCTCTACCAACTGAGCTATTCCCGCGTCTTGGTGAGGCGCATTCTATAGAATCCAGATGCCCCGTCAACCCCTTGATTCAAAAAAGTTTATTTCTTTTCCACGTCGGTCTTCAGATGCGGCCAGGCAGCCCGTAAATATTGGACCATGGACCACAACGTCAGGCCCGCGGATATCAGCAGCAAGGCGTAACCCAGCAGTACCCAGAACGTGAAATCCGACGGATTGGCCAGCAGGATCACCAGCGCCAGCATTTGCGCGGCGGTTTTCCATTTGCCCAGGTTCGACACGGCGACGTGAGCGCGGGCGCCGAGTTCGGCCATCCATTCGCGAAGTGCCGAAACGACAATCTCGCGGCCGATGATCACGGCGGCCGGCAGCGTGAGCCACAAGTTGCCATGTTCTTGCACCAGCAATACCAGCGCAACGGCGACCATCAGCTTATCTGCCACGGGATCGAGAAAAGCCCCGAACGGTGTGCTTTGTTCCAGTCGGCGAGCCAGATACCCATCCAGCCAGTCTGTGGCGGCGGCAAATGCGAAGACCGAGGCGGACGCCAGGTAGCTCCATTGATACGGCAGGTAGAACAGTAAAATGAAGATCGGAATGAGCAGGACGCGTAGTACGGTAATCAGATTAGGGATATTCATCGGCACAACTGGCTACGAGGTGAGGGGGGCATTCTACTCGCTGTGCAGATTGGCATAAATCAACTCTGCGAGCTTTTTACTGATCCCGGGTGCTTTGGCGATCTCTTCGATGCTGGCACGAGACAGCTCCTGCAATCCACCAAAATGTTTCAACAAATCGCGGCGACGGGTCGGTCCGACACCGGCGACGCCCTCAAGTGTAGACGTGCGGCGAGTTTTCCCACGACGTGCGCGGTGCCCGGTAATCGCGAAACGGTGAGCCTCGTCGCGTATCTGCTGGATCAAATGCAGCGCAGGGGAATCGCCGCGCAAGGTGAATTCGTGGGCAGCATCGTTCAGGTACAGGGTTTCGAAACCGGCCTTGCGCGTGGCACCCTTGGCTACGCCCAGCAGAATCAGATCAGGCACGGCCAGTTCATTGAGCACGTCGCGGGCCATGGACAGCTGCCCCTTGCCACCGTCCACCAGCAAAATGTCCGGTAGCTTGCCCTCCCCGTCCTTCAGTTTGCTGAAACGTCGGGTCAGAGCCTGATGCATCGCGGCGTAGTCATCGCCCGGGGTGACGCCTTCAATGTTGTAGCGACGGTAGTCGGACTTGATCGGGCCTTCGGGGCCGAACACCACGCAGGATGCCACGGTCGCTTCGCCACTGGAGTGACTGATGTCGTAACACTCCAGACGCTGTGGCGGTTCGTCCAGGTTCAGCACTTCTGCCAGCGCGTCGAAACGTGCAGCAACGTGTTGACGATTGGCCAGGCGTGCTCCCAGTGCCTGCTCGGCATTGGTGACCGCCAACTGTTGCCAGCGTGCTCGCGTACCACGAACCCGATGACTGATGGTCAATTCACGACCGCGCAGCTCTTCGATGGCCGCAATCAGGGTCGGAAAATCTTCGTGAACCACGTTGACGATCAGCTCGCTCGGCAAGTCGCGCTCGGGACTGCTGATGAAGTACTGGCCGAGAAACGCCGCCATGACTTCAGAAACGTCCTCTTCAATACCCACCTGCGGAAAGAAGTTCTTGCTCCCCAGCACCCGTCCACCACGCACACTGATCAAATGAACGCAGGCCCCCCCCGGATTGACAAACGCCGCGATCACGTCGACATCGCCTGTCCCGCCTTCCATGCTCTGCTGATCCTGGACCCGGCGCAGTAATGAAATCTGATCCCGCAACTCGGCCGCACGCTCGAACTCGAGGTTGATCGCCGCCTCTTCCATTCCTGCGGACAACTCATCCGTCAACGCATTGCTGCGCCCCTCAAGGAACATCACCGAGTGCCGTACGTCTTCAGCGTATACCTCGGGCTCCACCAGTCCGACACAGGGCGCCTTGCAGCGTTTGATCTGGTATTGCAGACAAGGACGCGTGCGGTTCTTGTAATAGCTGTCTTCGCACTGCCGAACAAAAAACGTCTTCTGCAGCAGGCTCAGGCTTTCGCGAATAGCGCCGGCGCTGGGATAAGGGCCGAAATATTTGCCCTTGGCCTTTTTTGCACCGCGATGGATGCTCAAGCGTGGAAACTGACCATCCGAGAGAAAGACGTAGGGGTAGGATTTGTCGTCGCGCAGCAGGATGTTGTAAGGCGGACGCCACTCCTTGATCAGCGTCTGCTCAAGCAACAAGGCTTCGGTTTCATTGGCCGTAATCGTCGTTTCGACCTGAGCGATACGCGCGACCAGCGCCGCGGTCTTGGGCGCAAGACCGGATTTGCGGAAGTAACTCGACAGACGATTCTTGAGGTTCTTGGCCTTGCCGACGTAGAGCAGGCGTGCCTCGCTGTCGAACATGCGATACACACCGGGACGCCCACTGACCGTCGACAGAAAGGCGCTTGGATCGAAGGCTTCAGTCATTTTCAGAGGCTGGCATCGACCATGCCGTGACGAACCGCCAACAGCGTCAACTCGACATCGCTGCTGATCGAAAGCTTTTCGAAAATGCGGTAACGGTAAGTGTTCACGGTTTTTGGCGACAGACACAGTTTGTCGGAAATGATCTGGACCTTCTGGCAGCCGACAATCATCAGCGCGATCTGGATTTCCCGCTCCGACAAGGCGTCGAATGGCGAATCATTGGTCGGCTGGAAGGATTTGATCGCCAGTTGCTGTGCAATTTGCGGGCTGATGTAGCGCTGCCCGGCAAACACCAGGCGGATAGCCTGGACCATTTCCGGCAGCCCGGCCCCCTTGGTCAGATAACCCGCGGCACCGGCCTGCAACAACCGCGTCGGAAACGGATCTTCTTCGCACACGGTGACCGCGACGACTTTGATATCCGGATGACTGCGCAATAATTTGCGTGTGGCTTCAAGACCGCCGATACCGGGCATCTTGACGTCCATCAGCACCACATCGGGTTTCAACTCACGCGCCTTGAGCAGGGATTCTTCGCCTGACTCAGCCTGGCCGACTACTTGCAGGCCATCGATGTCAGCCAGCATTCGTGTAATGCCTGTACGAACGAGATCATGGTCATCGACTACTAGCACCCTAATCAAGCAGACACCTCGCGATATGGTCTTATTGGGTTGCCGACACCTTAGCAAAAAGCGACTGGCAGACCTAGCGGCAAGCGTCATATAAAAAGTTTCAATACATCTTGAAAGGCTTGTCGTATGCGTGTTTCAGCCAGACGAGGCATCGATATCGCGCTGCATTCTCAGGAAACACTGGTCTGTGCCGACCACCTTCAGACCCTTTCTCTCATACAACGCCTGCGCGGGATTATTTTCAAACACCGTCAAACGCAATGCCGGACGCCGTTCCTTGCACGCCATGGCGAATACCTGATCAATTGCCCAGGAACCGGCGCCCTGCCCTCGAAACGCTTCGAGGACGTGCAGTTCGCGGATGTACAGGGCTTTGGCGTCACGACTCAGACTGAAAAAACCCAACACGGTACTGCCACTCACAATCAACCAGTTCTTGCGCCCGGCCCAGCCAACATCGAACCCTTCGTCCTGCCACAGCAGATCGTGCTGAATGTAATAGCGGAGCATGTTGTTGCGGGTCAGTTCACGAGCGAAGTCGAGGTCCCGGAGCGTCGCCGGACGTAATTCAAATACCATCACCCCAATGCAACCTCCACTAATTGCCCTTTCCAGCCGTCAGCGTTGCGTCGAGCAACGACCATCAGGTTACCGGTTCCGGGTGCAGACGCAATCAGCGAGCCGTCAGACGCCCAGATCGCGCTGCGTCCTGCCGACTCCCAACCACCCGTTGCACCGCCATGGTTAGCCATCAGGACCGCCATTGAATGAGCGCTGGCGTAACCTTGCAACAACGCGGTATCCGGGGCGTAGCCGTTTTCCGTGATCAGCACGCCCGCCGCATAGAGATCGGCGCCTTGCTGCGCCGCTGCGGCGGCATGACTGGCGTGAGAGAAATCCGCACACACCGCCAGCGCGACCGTATCGGCACCGATTGTCAGGGTCGAACCGCCGGTTCCCGGTGCAAAGGCCACCTCCTCGCCTGGATGCAGATGTTGCTTGCTGTAGATCCTGAGCGATCCATCAGCGCCCAACACCAGTGCCCCAATCAATACGGGCGAATCCTCTGACAGGCGAATCGGCATGCCGACGACAGTCGTCACACCGACTTCCCGCGCGAAATCCCGTAGCGGTTGCAGAACCTCGGCGTCTGGCGCAATGGCCAATTGAGCCGCAAGTCCACGCTCGTACCCGGTCAGCGATAACTCCGGGAACACCAGCAATTGCACGCCCTGCTCCGCAGCTACTTGAATGAAGCGCCGATGCCACACAATGTTTGCGGCAAGGTTACCGGCAATGGAGATCGATTGAGCAGCGGCGATGATCAGTGGCGTCATGGTTCGTCCTTGTGACGTTGTTCGTAAGCGGAGCACAAAGTGTGTCACAACCGGCGACGCACTCAAGCGATAGAAAATGCCGCCAGTGATCGATAGCATTTTCTGATTGAATCGGTGTACCAGCCTCGAGTAAGCTCGGCGCATTCATCGGAGAAAGACCATGTCCAGCACCCTCTCACCGCTTCATACCGTCAGCGCCTTGCGCTCGGTGGCGGCTGCCCGGGTGAATGACGTTTGTGCTCCGGTCAGCTTTTATTTTGGGTATTGGTTTAGCCACTGGCGCGCCTGATACCCACACGGCGCCCACTTTAAACGGGTCGCCACCAGAGAATTCTCAACCCCCGGTCGGCTTCCCGACCGGGGGTTTTGTTTTTTCAGCCCCGCACATATTTAGCGACACACCAGACAACCAGAGGATTCAAAAATGAACTACGCCACTTATTACCGTTACGACAGTTTTACCGCCTGGCGATTTAGCAGCCTCCGCTCGGGACAGCCTGCCGCCTCCGATCGGTCACCCACAGGTGGCAAGCACACACACGCAGCCAATCCGGCCAATTGTCGAACACCCCAGTAGGGCCGAGTGCGCGGGAACGAACCCGCCGCCAGCCCAGGAAGCCCGAATATGAACTCGTCCGTCTCTGCTCTGCCGCTGTCCACCTTGAGCCCTGCCAATGAAGCGCTGACCCTGCGCCTACCCAGCTCATTGCAACTCAAACAGCAATTGCCACTCAGCAATGTCCTGAGCCAGCAAGTCGCCGCTCACCGCCAAGCGGTTCGCGCGATCCTCAACGGTGAAGACTCCCGTCTGCTGGTCATTGTTGGCCCCTGCTCGATTCACGATCCTCATTCCGCCCTCGAATACGCCGGCAACCTCGCACGCCTCGCCGCCGACGTCAGCGATGAAATGCTGCTGGTGATGCGCGCCTACGTCGAAAAACCCCGCACCACCATCGGATGGAAAGGCCTGGCCTACGACCCGCAGCTTGATGGCAGCGACGACATGGCCAGCGGCTTGACGCTGTCCCGCGAGCTGATGCGCGAAATGCTCCGCCTGGGACTGCCGATTGCCACCGAACTGCTGCAACCGATGGTCGCCGGCTACTTCGATGACCTGCTGAGCTGGGTCGCTATTGGCGCTCGCACCACCGAATCGCAGATCCATCGGGAAATGGCCAGCGGCCTGGGCATGCCGGTCGGCTTCAAGAACGGCACCGATGGTGGTGTCGGTGTTGCCAGCGACGCCATGCGCTCGGCCGCCCATCCCCATCGCCATTTCGGTGTCGACAGCCAGGGTCATCCGGCAATCATTCAGACGCCGGGCAATCCCGACACCCACCTGGTGCTGCGTGGCGGACACCGCGGGCCGAACTACGACCGCGACAGCGTCGCCCAGGTGAACAGCGATTTGACCCAACTGAAGATCCCGGCCCGGATCATGGTCGACTGCAGCCATGCCAACAGCGGCAAGGACCCGTTGCGTCAGCCAGCAGTGTTTAACGATGTGCTTGAACAGCGCCTGCAAGGTGATCGATCACTGATCGGCATGATGATCGAGAGTCATCTGTTCGAAGGCTGCCAACCGCTGGGGCCGTCAATGCGTTACGGCGTCTCAGTAACGGACGGCTGCCTTGGCTGGAACGGGACGGAATTACTGTTGCGCCAGGCAGCCGACCGGCTCAGAACGCAGAGCAGCGATCAACAATCGGCGTGAGCCACACCCTCGTCCAGTCCTCCCATCGAGGACTGGACGTCGGAATCGAGACACGATTAACAGGCAAAGGGTGTTCCCGGAGTAGGCCATCGCAGTAAAACGCTCTGTTACAGATAAAAAGATGTCCAAATATTCCGACCAAGACCTCATGTACTTTCGAACTTTCGTACATTTTCTATTCCGTTTTCATCAGGTTACAGCGGCTTCTTCATACAACGCCGAACAGCTGGTGTGCTTTAGAGTGAGCCCATCAACACACCTCTGAACGACTGCGAAAAAGGAAAGAACATGCTACGGAATGCAACTACTCAGTATCCGATCCTGTTGGTCCACGGGCTCTTCGGCTTCGACCGCATCGGCAAGGTCGAACTCTTTCATGACGTCAAGCAGGCCCTCAGGAGTGCAGGCGCAAGAGTGTTTATCCCGCACGTGTCGGCTACCCATAGCAATGAAGTCCGAGGCGACCAACTTCTGGCGCAGATCGAACGGGTACTGGAAGGAACCGGTGCGAACAAAGTCAACCTGATCGGCCACAGCCAAGGCGCACTCGCCGCACGTTATGCGGCAGCGACAGCGCCGGAGGCAATCGCTTCGGTGACGTCCGTCAGCGGACCGAATCACGGATCGGAACTGGCCGACTTCTTGCGCAAGGCGCTGACGCCCGGGCGCCTGCCGGAACATGTCGCCGCGACGGTTGCAACGTTGTTTGCAGACTTTCTATCGTTGCTCAGCGGCCACCGTCACCTGCCGCAGAATGCCATCGCCGCGCTGAATGCCCTGACCACCGAAGGCGTAGGCGCGTTCAACGACAAATACCCCCAGGGGTTGCCGAAAACCTGGGGTGGCAAGGGTCGCGAACGGGTCAACGGCGTACGTTATTACTCCTGGAGCGGCACCCTGCAGGGCGACCTCCTCGACAAAGGGCTTGATGCACTGACTCCGCTGCACGGGTTTCTCCGTGCCTTTTCCCACTACTTCACCACCGAACCCGAGCAGAACGACGGCCTGGTTGGCCGCTACAGCTCTCATTTAGGCAAAGTCATCCGTTCCGACTACCCGCTGGATCATCTGGACAGCCTCAGTCAAACCGGCGGTCCGCTGCGCAAGGGCATCGACCCGATTGCCCTGTATGTGCAACATGCCGAGCGCCTGAGAAATGCCGGCCTATAAAGAAATGCCATACCGGCCTGCAGGGTCTGAACGGAACTTTGAGGAGAAATAGACCACTGAATCCGGTAGGCTCCGCACTTTACTGAACATTGAAAGGAGTATTTTCCCATGGCCAAAGCCACTGCCCGTCACATCCTCGTTGCCAGCGAAGCCAAGTGCAACGAATTGAAAGCCCAAATCGAAGGCGGCGCTGATTTCGCCGAAGTCGCCAAAGCCAACTCCACGTGCCCGTCCAGCCGCCAGGGCGGTGATCTGGGTTCGTTCGGTCCAGGCCAGATGGTCAAGGAATTCGACGCCGTGGTCTTCAGCGCACCGATCAACGTGGTGCAAGGCCCGGTCAAGACCCAGTTTGGTTACCACCTGCTGGAAGTGACCAGCCGTCAGGACTGATCAACCCTTGGTTTTCTGCACAACGGCCCGCCTTTTGGTGGGCCGTTGTGTTTGGGATATGTGATACGGGTGGCGAGGGACGCGCCGCTAGCGTACAAATTGCGGTTATTGACCACCCGGCTCTAAGGCTGACAATGCGACTGGCTTTCCCTACTTTATTGTTCACTGCCGTGGCCCTGTTGTTGGGCGCCGCAGGTGTGAATGCAGCACCGCAACATGCGTTGACCGTGTACGGTGAACCGGCGAAGTATCCTGCCGGCTTTAGTCATTTTGCCTACACAAACCCGCAAGCCCCCAAGGGTGGCACGATGCGCCGCTCGGCAATCGAAATCGGTCATTTCGATCATATGTTGCCTTACATCGACAAAGGCATTGGCGTCACACAGATCGACGGCCTGCTTTACTCGCCCCTCGCCCAGCGTTCACTGGACGAGCCTTACACCGTGTACGGTCTGGTGGCTTCGATGATGGAGCGCTCGGACGACGGTTTGTTCCTGCGCTTCTACCTGAACCCCAAGGCCCGTTTCGCGGACGGCAAACCGATCACGGCCGAAGACGTGCGCTACACCTTCGACCTGTTGATGACCCAGGGCAGCCTGCGTTATCGCACCCAATTTGCCGACGTTAAAGGCGTCGAAGTGGAATCACCTCTGACGGTTCGGTTCGACTTGAAAAGCAATGAAAACCGTACCCTGCCCCTTGATATCGCGACCTTGCCGGTGTTTCCCGAGCATTGGTGGAAGACTCGCGACTTCGCCAATGGTGGCGGTTACGAGCCACCTTTGGGCAGCGGCCCCTACAGGGTGAGCAAGGTCGACTCCGGTCGCAGCATCACCTTCGAGCGCAATGCCGATTGGTGGGGCAAGGATTTACCGGTCAGCCGCGGCCTCTACAACTTCGATCATTTCAGCATCGAGTACTTCGGCGATACCGACGTCGCCCGCCAGGTTCTGCGCGGCGGTGCCTACGACTACAACCGCGAATTCTCCGCCACCGCTTACTCCATCGGCTACGACGGCCCGGCCCTGAGTGACGGGCGCCTGCAAAAGGCGCATCTGGCAACACAAGCCCCCCAACCGGCTCAGGGCTTTGTGTTCAACCTGCAAAACCCGCTATTCCAGGACCGTCGAGTGCGTCAGGCGCTAGTCATGCTCTGGGATTTCGAGTGGAGCAACCGGCAGATGATGCGCGACATGTACATCCGCCAGCAGAGCTTCTTTTCCAACACCGACCTCGCCGCCCGACACCTGCCGGATGCCGGCGAGCTGGCGATTCTCGAACCCCTGCGCGGGCAGATCCCCGACGAGGTGTTCACCCAGGTTTTCGAAGCACCGAAAACTGATGGCAGCGGCGTGATACGCGACAAACAGTTGCAGGCACTCGATTTGCTCGAACAGGCCGGCTGGAAACCCGATGGCGATCAACTGGTCAACGCCGA
Source organism: Pseudomonas sp. LB3P25 (assembly GCF_054897985.1). Classification (NCBI taxonomy): domain Bacteria; kingdom Pseudomonadati; phylum Pseudomonadota; class Gammaproteobacteria; order Pseudomonadales; family Pseudomonadaceae; genus Pseudomonas; species Pseudomonas sp. LB3P25. Next base: position 4,218,752 of record NZ_CM142711.1, read on the forward strand.
TGGCACGCCACTGAGTTTCACTTTCCTGGTCAGCCAAAACGGCATGGACCGATTGTTGCTGCCTTATAAGCGCACCCTGAAACAGATCGGCATCGACCTGAACATCCGCCGCATCGACTCGTCCCAATACGTGAATCGCCTGATGAGCCGCGACTACGACATGATCGTCACCGGCTACCCGGTCACGACTTCGCCCGGGGGTGAACTGCTCAATTACTTCGGCTCGGTCTCGGCCAACGACCCTGGCGCCAATAACTACATGGTGTTGAAAAATCCGGCGGTCGACACACTGATCACCGGGCTGGTTCGCGCCACCACCCAACCCGAGATGCTGCACTACGCCCACGCGCTGGACCGGGTGCTGCAATGGAACTACTACTGGATTCCCAACTATTACCCGCCGGGCACCTCCACCGTGTGGTGGAATCGTTTCGGCAGGCCCAACGAGCAGGCGAGTAATGACGAAGCCATCGAGAGCTGGTGGGAAATCAGCACCACGCCGCTGACCAACCAACAGATGACCGCTGAGCAAATCCGCCGTGGCAAACCCGGAGGGCCGCACTGATGTGGGCTTATATATTGCGGCGTCTGCTGCTGATCATTCCGACGCTGGTGATCATTCTTCTGGTCAACTTCATCATCGTCCAGGCCGCGCCGGGCGGCCCGGTGGAACAGGCCATCGCGCACTTGCAAGGCATCGGCGGCGCGAGTGTCGGCGGCGGTTCCGGCGAACGCATGTCCGGCACCTCCCGATCCAGTCGCGGCCTCGACCCGCAACTGATCAAGGAAATCGAAAAGCAATACGGCTTCGATAAGCCGGCGCACGAACGCCTGTGGCTGATGCTCACCAGTTACGCGCGCCTGGACTTCGGCAAGAGCTTTTTCCGCGGTGCCACCGTCACTGATCTGATCCTCGATAAAATGCCGGTGACCATTTCCCTCGGGCTCTGGGCAACGCTGATCACCTACCTGGTGTCGATTCCTTTGGGCATCCGCAAGGCCGTGCACCACGGCAGCCATTTCGATATCTGGAGCAGCACCGCGATCGTCATCGGCTACGCCATGCCAGCGTTCCTGTTCGCGATGTTCCTGATCGTGGTCTTCGCCGGCGGCACCTCGCTGAACTGGTTCCCAGTGCGCGGGCTGGTCTCGGACAACTTCGAATCGCTGTCGACCGTGGGCAAAATCGCCGATTACTTCTGGCACTTGGTGCTACCGGTGACGGCTCTGGTGATCGGCGGGTTCGCCACGCTGACCATTCTGACCAAGAACTCGTTCCTCAATGAAATCACGCGCCAGTACGTGGTCACCGCCCGCGCCAAGGGTCTGAGCGAACGCCGAGTGCTTTACGGTCACGTGTTTCGCAACGCCATGCTGCTGGTGGTCTCGGGGATTCCCCAGGCGTTTATCAGCGTATTTTTCGCCGGTTCGCTGCTGATCGAAGTGATTTTCTCCCTAGACGGCCTGGGGCGCATGAGTTACGAAGCCGCGGTTTCACGGGACTATCCGGTGGTATTCGGCTCGCTGTTCATCTTCACGCTGTTCGGTCTCTTGATAAAACTCGTCGGCGACCTCTGCTACACCCTCGTCGACCCGCGCATCGACTTCGCCGCGAGGAACGCCTGATGTTCAAGCTCTCGCCGTTGGGTCGTCGTCGTTTCGAGCGATTCAAGAAAAACCGTCGCGGCTGGTGGTCGCTGTGGTTGTTTGTCGGCCTGTTCCTGCTGACTCTCGGCGGCGAGCTGATCGCCAACGACAAACCGCTGATCGTCAGCTATCAGGGCTCACTCTACTTCCCGGCCCTGAAGCGTCATACCGAGCAGGAATTTGGCGGGCAACTGCCGTTCCAGGCGGACTACCGCAGCGATTATGTGCAGAAGCTGATTCACAAGGACGGTGGCTGGATGCTGTTCCCGCCGATCCCCTTCAGCGACGACACGCCGAACTATGACCTGAATCAACCAGCACCTAGCCCGCCGACGAAGGTCAACTGGCTGGGTACCGACGACCAGGCGCGGGACGTGTTGGCCCGAGTGATTTTCGGCGCGCGGGTATCGATCCTGTTTGCCTTGATGCTGACCTTTGTCAGCGCACTGATCGGCATCGCTGCCGGCGCCCTGCAAGGCTATTACGGTGGCTGGGTCGACCTGATCGGTCAACGGTTGCTGGAGGTTTGGTCGGGGCTGCCGGTGCTGTACCTGCTGATTATCCTGTCGGGGTTCGTCGAGCCAAATTTCTGGTGGCTGCTGGGGATCATGGCGCTGTTTTCCTGGTTGGCCCTGGTGGACGTGGTGCGCGCCGAGTTCCTGCGCGGACGCAACCTGGAATACGTCAAAGCCGCGCGTGCGCTGGGTCTGACCGACCGCAAGGTTATCGTCCGGCACATCCTGCCCAACGCAATGAACGCGACGCTGAGTTATCTGCCGTTCATTCTGACCGGGGCAATCTCGACCCTCACGGCACTGGACTTCCTCGGTTTCGGCATGCCGGCCGGCAGTGCATCGCTGGGCGAGTTGATCGGTCAAGGCAAGCAGAACCTGCAAGCGCCGTGGCTGGGGCTGACGGCGTTTTTCACCCTGGCGCTGATTCTTTCTTTACTGGTGTTTATCGGGGAGGCGTTACGTGACGCTTTCGATCCACGATCTTGATCCTTGGCCATGACGCGGACTGTTGATATGAGTAACAACCTGATCGAAATCCGTGACCTGCGCGTCGCCTTCAGTGGCCAGACCGTGGTGCGCAATCTGTGCCTGGACATCCGCCCCGGTGAATGTCTGGCGCTGGTGGGTGAGTCGGGCTGCGGCAAGTCGGTGACCGCTCACTCGATCCTGCAATTGCTGCCCGAGACCGGCACCGAAACCACGGGCAGTATTCGCTACCGTGGCCGGGAGCTGGTCGGCGCTCCGGCCAAGGTATTGCGAGAACTGCGGGGTAACCGTATCGCGATGATCTTCCAGGAGCCGATGACCTCGCTCAACCCATTGCACAGCATCGAAAAGCAGATTGGCGAAACCCTGCTGTTGCACAAGGGCCTGGCCGGCAAAGCGGCGCAAGCGCGGATACTCGAGTTGCTGCATCTGGTGGGCATTCAGAAGCCCAAAGAGCGGCTCAAGGCCTATCCCCATCAATTGTCCGGCGGCCAGCGGCAACGAGTGATGATCGCCATGGCCCTGGCCTGCGAACCGGAATTGCTGATCGCCGACGAACCGACCACAGCGCTGGACGTGACGGTGCAGCGCAAGATCCTGCTGCTGCTTAAATCCCTGCAACAGCGTCTCGGCATGTCGCTGCTGCTAATCAGCCACGACCTCAATCTGGTGCGCAGCATTGCCCAACGAGTCTGCGTGATGAAGGCCGGGGAAATCGTCGAGCAGGCGCCTTGCGAAACACTGTTTACCGAACCGAAACATCCTTACAGCTGCATCTTGCTGAACGCCGAACCTGAAGGTGAAGCGCTGCCCCGGGACGAGCGCGAGAACGTGCTGGAAGTGGACAATCTGCGCGTTCAGTTTGCTCTCGGTGGCGGGCTGTTTCAGCGCAAGACTTACCTGAAAGCAGTGGATGGCATCAGCCTCAACATTCAACGCGGCAAGACGCTGGGCATTGTGGGCGAATCGGGTTCCGGCAAGTCGACGCTGGGTCAGGCGATCCTGCGCTTGCTCGATTCCGAAGGCGGCATTCGCTTTCAGGGTGAAGCGCTGGACGGCCTGACGCAAAAACAGCTGCGGCCGTGGCGCAAGAAAATGCAGGTGGTGTTTCAGGACCCGTTCGGCAGCCTCAGCCCGCGAATGTCCGTGGCGCAGATCATCAGTGAAGGCCTTGAGGTGCATAGCCAGTTGACGGCTGACGAATGCAAAGCCGAAGTTATTCGCGCACTGGAGGAAGTCGGCCTCGACCCGCAAAGCCGCCATCGCTACCCGCACGAGTTCTCCGGCGGCCAACGCCAACGCATTGCCATCGCTCGGGCGCTGGTGCTGAAACCGGCGCTGATCCTGTTGGACGAACCGACCTCGGCGCTGGATCGCACGGTGCAAAAACAAGTGGTCGCCCTCCTCCGCCAGCTTCAGGAAAAACATGGCCTGACCTACCTGTTCATCAGCCACGACCTGGCGGTGGTGCGCGCACTGGCTCACGACATGATCGTGATCAAGGACGGCAAAGTGGTGGAAAGCGGTGCCAGCCACGACGTGTTTGAATCGCCGCAGCATCCGTATACCAAAGAGCTGTTGGCTGCGGCGCATCCTGGGTAGGCATAATGCCCCGAAAAGATCGCAGCCTGCGGCAGCTCCTACGCCGATCGCATTTCTCTGTAGGAGCTGCCGCAGGCTGCGATCTTTTGATCTCGACCTTCGACAATGGATGCCGCAATGAACACCACCGAAAGCCTCAAGGACTACCAGCGCGTTCGTTTGCTGGCGATCCGTTCGTTGTTCGAGATCATCGAGCAGTCCAGCGAAGGCACGGTGATTGTCGACCGCGATGCCAACATCGTCTGGATGAACGAGCGCTATGCCCGACGCTTCGGCCTGGAATCGGCGGAAGTGGCGATCGGCAAGGCCTGCGAAAGCGTGATCCCCGGCAGTCTGTTGCGCGAGGTGGTGCGCACCGGTCGGCCGATACTGCTCGACATGCAGGACACCCCCAAAGAGCCACTGGTGGTGATGCGCCTGCCGATTCATGACGACGCCGGTGTGGTGATCGGCGCCATCGGGTTTGCGCTGTTCGACGAATTGCGCAGCCTCTCGCCGATGCTCAAGCGCTACATGAGCATGCAGGAAGAACTGGCGTCCACCCGCTCGCTGTTGCGGGCGCGGCAGACCAAATACAACTTCGCCCACTTCATCGGCACCAGCGCCGCCAGCCTGGAAGTCAAACGCCGCGCCCGACGCAGTGCCAGTGCCGAGTCCCCGGTGTTGCTGCTCGGTGAAACCGGCACCGGCAAAGAGCTGCTGGCTCAGGCGATCCACGGCGCTTCGCCGCGCGCGCACAAAGCCTTTGTCAGCATCAACAGCGCGGCGATTCCCGAATCGTTACTGGAAGCGGAATTCTTCGGCACCGCGCCCGGCGCGTTTACCGGCGCCGATCGCAAGGGCCGCGCCGGCAAGTTGCAAATTGCCCAGGGCGGCACCCTGTTCCTCGATGAAATCGGCGACATGCCGTTGCCACTGCAAAGCAAATTGCTGCGGGTACTGCAGGAAAAAGAATTCGAGCCGGTGGGCTCCAACGAAGTGATCCAGAGTGACGTGCGGGTCATCGCTGCGACCTCAACGGATCTGGAAGCGGCGATCAAACGCGGCGAATTTCGCGCCGACCTGTATTACCGCTTAAACGTGCTGCCGATCCAGGTCCCGCCGCTGCGTGATCGGCTCGATGACCTGCCAGCCCTCAGTGAAGCGATCCTTGAGGAACTGCGCAGTCAACACGAATTGAACCGCGAAGCGCTGGACCTGCTGGGTCAACATGCCTGGCCGGGAAATATTCGCGAGCTGCGCAACGTGCTGGAGCGGGCGGCATTGCTCAGTGATGACTTGATGCTGAATACCACGGATATCCGCGCGGCAATAGGAACGTTTACACCGGTAGAGCGTGCCGTGCCGTTGGCGATTGAGGCGGTTGCGCACGAAACCTTCAGTGAGGCCCGGGAGCGGTTTGATCGGCAATTGATTGAATCTGCCCTTGCCCAATGCGGGGGTAAAGTGATTGAAGCGGCGGCGCGGCTGGGCTTGGGGCGGTCAACTTTGTATAAGAAGATGGTGGCGCTGGGGATTGCAGAGTCTCCTTAATGAGACAAAAATCTCCATCGATAGACAGACCTTCGCGAGCAGGCTCGCTCCCACTCTTGATTGCATTTCTACAGGTTGAACACTCAACCTGTGGGAGCGAGCCTGCTCGCGAAGAGGCCTTCAAAATCGACACATGTCTCCAAATAGAGACGAAAACCTCAAGCGCATCATAAAAATCTGAAAAAAATCCATATATTTCAATGTCTTAACCATCTGGCACGAAACTCGCTAAAGCCCTCTCCCACAACAGACCCACCCTACAAAAATAACAATCCAGGAGACACACCATGAGTGTGATCATTGCCTTGGCAGCCCTCGCGCTGCTGATGCTCGCGGCTTACCGTGGCTACAGCGTTATCCTCTTTGCCCCGATTGCCGCCCTCGGCGCCGTTCTGCTCACCGACCCTTCCGCCGTCGCCCCTGCCTTCACCGGGGTGTTCATGGAGAAAATGGTCGGCTTCATCAAACTGTATTTCCCGGTGTTCCTGCTCGGTGCGGTGTTCGGCAAGCTGATCGAACTGTCGGGCTTCTCGCGCTCCATCGTCGCCGCGGCGATTCGCCTGCTCGGCACCCGTCAGGCGATGCTGGTGATCGTGCTGGTCTGCGCCCTGCTGACTTACGGCGGCGTGTCGCTGTTCGTGGTGGTGTTCGCGGTCTACCCGTTTGCCGCTGAAATGTTCCGCCAGAGCAATATTCCCAAGCGACTCATCCCGGCGACCATCGCCCTCGGCGCATTCTCGTTCACCATGGACGCCCTCCCCGGCACTCCGCAAATCCAGAACATCATCCCTAGCACCTTCTTCAACACCACCGCCTGGGCCGCGCCCTGGCTGGGCCTGATCGGCGCGATCTTCGTGGTCTGCGCCGGCATGCTGTTTCTCCAGCGCCAGCGCAACAAGGCGCAGCACGCCGGTGAAGGGTATGGCACCGATTTGCGCAACGAGCCGGAAACCGCTGCCGACATCAAACTGCCCAATCCGTGGATCGCCGTGTCGCCGCTGCTGGCCGTTGGCATCATGAACCTGCTGTTTACCCAGTGGATTCCACAGTGGTACGGCAAAACCCACAGCCTCGCGCTGCCGGGCATGGCCGCGCCGGTAACCACCGACATCGCCAAACTCACGGCGATCTGGGCCGTTCAGGCAGCCTTGCTGGTCGGCATCATCATGGTGCTGGTATTCGGCTTCCAGGCGATTCGCGGCAAACTCGCCGAGGGCAGTAGAAGTGCGGTCGGCGGTTCGTTGCTGGCGGCGATGAACACCGCGTCGGAGTACGGCTTTGGCGCAGTGATCGCCTCCTTGCCGGGTTTCCTGGTATTGGCCGACTGGCTCAAAAGCATTCCCAATCCGCTGGTCAACGAAGCGATTACCGTGACCCTGCTGGCCGGCATCACCGGTTCCGCATCGGGCGGTATGAGTATCGCGCTGGCGGCCATGGCCAATGACTTCATCGCAGCGGCCCATGCCGCCAACATCCCGCTGGAAGTGCTGCACCGGGTGGCCGCGATGGCCAGTGGCGGCATGGACACCCTGCCGCACAACGGCGCGGTGATTACCTTGCTGGCGGTCACCGGCCTGACCCACCGCGAAGCCTACAAAGACATTTTCTGTATTACGCTGATCAAGACCCTGGCGGTTTTTGTGGTGATCGGTACTTTCTACGCCACTGGCATTGTGTGAGGTATTCATGACGACTCTTTCGGGCAAGACTGCACTGGTCACCGGTTCCACCAGCGGCATCGGCCTGGGCATCGCCCTCAGCCTGGCCAAGGCTGGCGCCAACGTGGTCCTCAATGGTTTCGGCGATGCCTCCAAGGTCATCGCTGAGGTCCAGCAGTACGGTGGCAAGGTCGGTCATCACCCGGCCGACGTGAGCAACCCTGAGCAGATCGCCGACATGATTGCCTACGCCGAGCGTGAGTTCGGCGGCATCGACATTCTGGTCAACAACGCCGGCATCCAGCACGTGGCATCGGTGGAAGATTTCCCGGTGGAGCGCTGGGACTCGATCATCGCGATCAACCTGTCGTCGGTCTTTCACAGCACCCGCCTGTGCCTGCCGCGCATGCGTGCCAAGAACTGGGGCCGGATCATCAACATCGCCTCGGTGCATGGTCAGGTCGGCTCGGTGGGCAAGGCGGCTTACGTGGCGGCCAAGCATGGCGTCATCGGCTTGACCAAGGTGGTCGGGCTGGAAACGGCCACCACAAACGTCACCTGCAACGCCATCTGCCCCGGTTGGGTGCTGACGCCACTGGTGCAGAAGCAGATTGATGATCGCATTGCCAAAGGGATCGACCCGCAGCAGGCGCAGCATGATTTGCTGGCCGAGAAGCAGCCTTCGCTGGAGTTTGTAACGCCACCACAATTGGGCGAACTGGTGCTGTTTTTGTGCAGTGAGGCCGGTAGTCAGGTGCGTGGCGCGGCGTGGAATATTGATGGTGGGTGGTTGGCGCAGTAACCAACCGCTAAATCGCGTTATCGTTCTTCGCGAGCAGGCTCGCTCCCACATTGAAATGCGATCCCCCTGTGGGAGCGAGCCTGCTCGCGAATGGACCTGAAGACATAAGAAGAGGCAAGCCATGTCCGACATCCTCTGGCAACCCAGCGCCAAGCGCATCGGCAAGACCCGCATGGAGGCCTTTCGGCGCTTCATCAAGCAGCGACACAACCTCCACGTCGACGACTACCCTGCCCTGCATCAATGGTCCATCGATCAGCGGGTCGCGTTCTGGCAAGCCATCGTCGATTTCTTCGACATCCGTTTCCACGATCAACCGGACGCTGTGCTGGTGGAAAGCCCACAAATGCCCAGCGCCCAATGGTTTCCCGGTGCCACCCTGAACTTCGCCGAGCACCTGCTGCGCCGTCGCGACGATGCCGTGGCAGTGGTGGCCATCGGTGAAAACGGCCAGCGTGAACAGTTGACCTGGGCCGAACTGGCGGAGCATGTCGCCGGTTTCCAAAACAGCTTGATCGCCGCCGGCGTCGTCGTTGGCGACCGCGTGGCCGCCTGCATGCCGAACACCTGGCAAACCCTGGTGGCCATGCTCGCCACCACCAGCCTGGGGGCGATCTGGTCCTGTTCTTCGCCGGACTTTGGCACTCAGGGCGTCATTGATCGCTTCGGCCAGATCGAGCCGACAGTGCTGATCACCTGCGCCGGTTACCGCTATGCCGGCAAGGACATCGACCAGACCGCCAAGGTCAATGAAATCCTCGAACGCTTGCCGTCCTTGCAGCAGTTGATTGTTGTGCCTTACGCCCGACCGCAAGCGCGCATCGAACACTTCCACACCCAGGCCAATGTGACGCTCTGGGATGATTTCTACGACATGGGCGGCGAACCGGATTTCGTCGCCGTGCCCTTCGCTCATCCGCTGTACATCCTCTATTCCAGCGGCACCACGGGCGTGCCGAAATGCATCATTCACAGCACCGGCGGCGTGTTGCTGCAACACGTCAAGGAACATGGCCTGCATTGCGATCTCGGCCCCGGCGACCGGTTGTTTTACTACACCACCTGCGGCTGGATGATGTGGAACTGGCTGGTCTCGGCGCTGGCCGTGGACAGCGCGGTGGTGCTGTACGACGGCTCGCCGTTTCATCCCGACCCCGAACGCCTGATCGACCTGATTGACGACGAACGCATCAGTGTTTTTGGCACCAGCCCCAAGTACCTCGCGACCCTGGAAAGCAACGGCGTCAAACCTCGCGAAAGCCATGAGCTGAGCAGCCTTAAAACCCTGCTCTGCACCGGTTCCGCGTTGTCGCCCCAGAGTTACGACTACGTCTACCGCGACCTCAAGCCTGACCTGTGCCTGGCCTCGATGTCTGGCGGCACTGACATCGTTTCGTGCTTTGTGAACAGCAATCCGCTGCAACCGGTGCGCCGTGGCGAGATACAGGGCAAAAGCCTGGGCATGGCGGTAGAAGTCTGGAACGACGACGGCCAGCCTGTAATCGGCGAGAAAGGTGAGCTGGTGTGCACCCGGCACTTCCCGGCAATGCCCATCGGATTTTGGAATGACCCGCAGCACGAAAAGCTTCGCGCCTCGTATTTCAGTCAGTTCCCCGGCGTCTGGGCCCAAGGCGATTACGCGGAACAATTGCCCCATGGCGCGATGATGATCCACGGACGCTCCGACGCCGTACTCAACCCCGGCGGCGTGCGCATCGGCACCGCGGAAATCTACCGTCAGGTGGAGAAAGTCCCGCAAGTGCTGGACAGCGTGGCCATTGGTCAGCAATGGCAGGATGACGTGCGGGTCGTGCTGTTCGTGCGGTTGCGCGACGGTGTCGAACTGGACGAAGCGCTGCAACAGCAGATCCGCCAGGTCATCCGCGCCAACACCACACCGCGGCATGTGCCGGCGAAGATTGTCGCGGTGACGGACATTCCACGGACGATCAGTGGCAAGGTTGTCGAGTTGGCGGTGAGGAATGTGGTGCATGGTCAGAAGGTGAAGAACACCGATGCGCTGGCCAATCCCGAGGCGCTGGAGCAGTTTCGGAATCGTCCGGAGCTGGACGATTGAAATGCCCCAGCGCTGCACCTGAGAAGTAAGCGTTGCTGGTAGATGCCGCAGTAGCAACTGCGGCATCGGCGTTAATCTCAATCGGTATTCAGATTCACCAACACTTCAGTATCAATGGCGCGGTTGGCACTGCCGCCAATCGCTGCCGTCATGATGCCGATATTTTTTAGATACGCCGGTTTGTCACTCACCAATTGGTTGAGCAATGCCGTTGTCAGTGCGTAAGAGTCAGCATTTTTCAGGGCTTTGGCGCTGTCGTGGTAACGGGCCGGTACTTCATCGGCCGACACTGGCTGGCGACCTGAAGCAAGGTTCAACAAAGAAGCCACGTCCAATTCGGGATTGCCCCGTGCCTGCGAGTGGGTGGCGGAGATCAGATCGACAGTATCAGGCCCACCACGGAACATTTCATGGATCAGATCATCGGCAATCGCGCCGTATTTCCGGCCCGACAAATCAAAACGGTCATTAAGGTTACGGGGATCGATGGTCATGTATGGCTGGTTTCCGGCCATGCCAGCGCCTTTCCATACCTTGTATTGGTCAGGGTTTAAAGCAACGATGCTGTGATCATCTCTCGCACTGTCCAGAACAAAATTACTGCCGGAGATGCCGTTGAAGTCCGTTTTGAGGATTCTCAAGAAGGCGAGCATATCGTCACGAGCTTGCGGTGTGCTTCCCAGCAGCAGGCCGATCGCAAGATTGGTCTCATGCTCGAGGCGTGGCGACGTCAGCGCCATGATCGCGTTGTCTATTTTTTTGCCCGCAACCGGCAGGCTGTGCTGAATAATCTGGCGTGTATAGCTCAAAGGCAACGCTCTGTGGGGCCTGGGTACCGAGAACATATGCTTGAAGTCGAAGTTGACCAATCGCTTGCCCCACGGCCGGCCGTGACGATTGACGGCGTACCATTGGTCATTGTTGCGGATGGCACACACGCTCAATGCGTCAGCCGTACTGCCGCGAGGCCGCCACGTGCCTTGTGCAATGTGCGGCAGGTTGACCCCTTGAATCAGATCCACGGACTGAGCTTTACCGGTCAGCTTGCGCAACTGGAATGTTGCCGCTTCTACCACTTGAGTACCTTGCCTGCCTAACTTCAATCCACTTCTGCAAAGTCCTTGCGCGCCCCGGTACGCCAAGGTTGGCAAACCGTCGATCGGATTGAAAACCGACACCGTCAGGCCCACGCCGAACTTTGCAAAACTGGCGACCTTCGCCGTCAGGGACACTGTTCTCGCCGCAATGCTCATGACTTTGGTCGCCACGCCAACAGCAGAAGCGGCAATGCCGATACCGTCCATGATGCAGCCAAACACGCCATCGACGACCCGGTTCTTTTCGCCGGAAGCGATGTCCTCGATGCATTTTTTAAACGGTACGACCAGATCAACAACGTAGTTCACCACTTTTTCCGTGGTGGCATGAGTCTGTTCTCGTTTAGTCAGTACCGTGGCCACTTCCTTGAGTTCATCTTCGGTCGCCAAAGGACGATGAGTAACAATGAACTGCGCAATCCAGTTGAATTGCGGGTTCATGAAGTTTTGATAGGCGCTCCGCTTACTCACGAATCGGTTGCCCGCCGTCTCCGTTCCCAGTTTTTCTATGACAGCGGTGCTGGTGGGGTTGATGCTGGCTTCGACGCCTTGGGTATAGCTTTTTAGATCGATCGGAAGATGAAACGGAGTAATCGCCGGCGTCAGTTCCGTCATATCCCCCGTGAAATCCAGCCTTGCAGGTGTTTTCATTTTTTTTGAGTCGCGGATGATCTCACCCAACCGGACATTCTTCCGACATTCCCCGCGCAAGGTGAAGAGCTCATAGCACGTCACTTCATTATTGCCATGGCTCGCGTACAAGACGATGCCATAACGACCGGTTGCCGCGTCCTTGCTTGCCTGATTTTCTCCAGGCTTAGAAGGACGCGTGTTGACTCCGGTCAAACCAACAGAACTGGCCGACTGTTGCATCGGAACACTGACCGAAGGTCGGACCGTAAAAAAGGTAACGTTTTCGTTTTGAAAGACCTCGCGATCACGACTTGGCATTTGCGACAAGGCCAATTTTATATTGGTCACCAACGCCGTATGGAGTTGGTTGTGATGACTTAATACTAGATTTTCAAAATGGCGCTGATTGGACTCCAGGTAGTACAGTTGCAGGTATCTTTCGTAGATGCTCCGGGCATTGTGCAAGTCCCATTCACCCACCGCCAATTGGCCTTCTACATGCAGGTCTACCATGGACATCTTGTAGGATTGCCCCGTTTTGTCGGTGTAGTGCCTTAGGACTTCCTGCTCCAAAAAATCACACCCTGGTGCCGCGATTTTCAAATTCGCCAGCGCAACGTCCCGTCGGCTCGGTAGCGGAGCGGACAATGCGCTGGACACCTGGCCCAACCCTTCAAGATGTGTTTGATAAACGGACACGGCGTTTTCACAGGTTTCTTTGGCGGATGCAGTCAATGTTTCATGGGTGATCACCTCGTTGAGCAACGCCCAATCGACAATCGACTCGACGGCCGCCAAGCCTTGCAACTGTGCCATTGACTGACTGACAGGCTCAACGTCAGCACATTTCATGACCTGGTCATACGTCATGAAGCGTGAAGCGCCTTTGGAACCCAGTTCGACCAAGGCCACAGACTGCGAAAAAACCGTCCAACCCACCGAGCCTGCCAAAAGCCCTTGGGGTATGTCCTTGACCAGGAGCGCCGGGGCTATTTGTGCCAACAGCAGCTGCGAGGCCAGTGGCGCGGCTTCGCGGGAAACCCTTTTGTTGTTGACCAGGTAGCCCTCCAACCCCTGGCGAATACTGTCCGAGGGGCTGTCGACATACTCCGCGGCAAAAACATCATGAGTCCCCACATGATTTCGCTGCTCGACGTTGCCGATGCCCGGATCGAGATCAAGCAGAATCGCCGTAACGAGCAGTTGTTCAAGTTCCTCTTCGTTTACTGTTTCGCCGGTGTTCGCCCCATACCAACCCAAAGCCTTAAGGTATTTTTTAGCGTAAGCCTTAGAGGAAGGGTGCCCCACCAAATACGCTATTGATTCATTGGCGCTCTGCCAATTGACGGTGCCGGAGAACGCTGGCTCAACATTTCTAAATAACGTGTCGAGCAAACTCTCGTTCATGGGCACAAATGTGGCGGTCAGTGCGCGGATTTCCGCGTACTGTGTGTCAGTCAGTACGACTGACGAACTGTCATGGCCGGTAAGTTGTTCCCAGTAGTTACTAAGGTGATCACCAACGGGCCACTCCATTTCCAGAAAGGAAAGCAGGTTTTTAATCTGCGCAACGTTCTGCGGTACATCCAGTTCGTGAAAACGCAGCCATTGAAGGACACCCACAACATCATCAGCCCATATTTCCCCGCCTGCCGCCTTTGCAGCATCCACCAAGCTGGCAAACCAAGGCCCCATTACCGCGTCGGTAGTGAAGTAGTGGGCAACATCCTTGTCACCCTGATCGCCAAGAACAATCATATGACCATCGCTGGTAACAGCAACAATATGGCGCTCTTCTATGCGCTCCTGTGCAAACATATTTTGTACTGCATCCGATCGAAGCATCTCTATCAACAGCATGCTGGCGGGACGGTACACCTTATCGAGCGACGAGCCCACCTGCAGCGTGACATCGAAGTCGTCACAATTAACGAGTTCGTTATCGGATTTATTCTCAATACCTGACCTGAGCGCAGCAATTAACGCTGCGCGCTCGACTTTATCTGCTTCATGACACAACAAATATTCATTAGCCGCTGCAAGAGTGGAGCGACTCAAATTATTTCTAACTTTCATAGCATGACCTTAGTTCAACTTCCGATGTGTTATCTAACCGGAACGAACTTTACCCACAACTTAAATGCCATCAACCAGCAAACTGTTAGCTCAAATTACAACCCATTTTCAGGCAGCGCTATTTTTTCGCGCTTAACACAACAACACGATCAGCCGTTATTCAACTAACCCCCACTCTCCGGGCGCTAATTTCTGAGTAGCTGTTGTATCTTCATGAAGTTTCAAACGCAGTCTCAAGTTATTGACGGAGTCTGCATATTTCAACGCTTCTGCTTCATCAATTGCCCCCTCAGCGACCAGATCGAATAGCGCACCATCAAACGTCTGCATGCCCACATCACCAGACTTCTCCATAATCCCCTTGAGTTCGGAAAACTCATTGCGCCGGATCAGGTCCCCAATCGTCGGCGTGCCCAGCATCACTTCCACCGCCGCCCGTCGCTGGCCGTCACGGGTACGCACCAAGCGCTGGGAAACGAACGCCTTGAGGTTGTTACCCAGGTCGTGCAGCAACTGCGGCCGTCGCTCTTCGGGGAAGAAGTTGATAATCCGGTCCAGCGCCTGATGGGCGTTGTGCGCATGCAGGGTGGAAATCACCAGATGCCCGGTATCGGCAAACGCCAGCGCGTGCTCCATCGTCTCGCGGTCACGGATTTCGCCGATCAGCACGACGTCCGGTGCCTGACGCAGGGTATTTTTCAATGCGGCATGAAAACTGCGGGTATCGACGCCGACCTCACGCTGGTTGATGATCGACTTCTTGTGCCGATGGATGTACTCGACCGGGTCTTCGATGGTGATGATGTGGCCACTGCTGTGGCGATTGCGGTAGTCGATCAGTGCTGCCAGCGAGGTTGACTTGCCCGAGTCTGTAGCGCCGACGAACAGCATCAGTCCTTGTTTGAGCATCACCGTTTCGAGCAGCACCGACGGCAGTTTAAGGTCTTCGAAACGCGGAATGTCGAGTTTGATGTTGCGGGCCACGATCGACACATCGTTGCGTTGTTTGAAGATATTGACCCGAAAGCGCCCGACACCTGTCAAAGAGATCGCCAGGTTCATCTCCAGTTCCCGATCGAACTCCAGACGCTGTTCGGCGTCCATCACGGACGCGGCAATGGCTGCAATTTCTCCCGGTTTGAACGGCTGATCCGCCACGGGTTTGAGCGCACCCTCGAACCGTGCGCAGGGTGGCGCACCGGTGGACAGATAAAGATCGGAGCCATTCTGGCTGGCCAGGAGCATTAACAGTGCATCGATTTCCATGGCAAAAAGCACCCGCGAAGCATTCAATGAATAAAAATGACCGCAAATGGATCATCCAGCGTCTACTGCGGTACAAGGATAGTTGACACCGCCACACCGACTTAAGTGCAGGACATCTTGATGAACGCATCACCGACCGGCAGCGATGCCCAGGCCTTGATTGCCCGACTGGACTGGAGACGCAGCCCGCTGGGCGCTGCCAATACCTGGCCGCAGAGCCTGCGAACCGCCGTGGATATCGTGATTCATTCGCCGATGCCCATGCTGTTGCTGTGGGGCCCGCAGCTCACGCAGATCTACAACGACGGCTTCGCCCTGTTGGCCGGCAGCAAGCATCCACACGCATTCGGACAGCCGACACACCTGATCTGGCCAGAGTTAAAAGACTTTACCGACCCCATTTACAGCGCCGTCCTACAAGGACAGGTGCGGACCTACAGCGAACAGCGCTTTACCTTGCAGCGTAATGGCCATGACTCTGACTTCTGGCTGGACCTGACCTACAGCCCCATCCGCGATGAAAGCGCCCAGGTCGCCGGGATTCTGGTCACAGCCATCGAAACCAACGAACGCCGACGTATCGCCCTCGAACTCGAACAGCGTTCGGCCGCCAGCCTCAAGGCCCAGCACGAAACCGAGGAGCGTCTGCAACTGGCCCTCGCCGCCACCGACGCCGTCGGCACCTGGGACTGGGACATCGGCGAAGACCGCTTCATTGCCGACACCCGCTTCGCCCAATTACACGGTATCGACCCGCTGCTCGCCAATCAGTTGCCTATCAGCGCCTACCTCCAAGGCGTGCATCCAGAAGACCGCGCCATGGTCGCCCGCAGCATCAAGCACTCCATCACCCACGGCACCGAGTACGCCGAGGAGTATCGCCTGCTGCAACCCGACGGTCAGCTGCGCTGGGTATTTGCCCGGGGTCGTTGCTACAAGGACCACCATGGCCGGCCGATTCGCTTCCTCGGCGCTGCCCTGGACCTGACCGAACGTAAACACACCGAACAAGCCTTGCGGCAAAGTCAGACCGAGCTGCAACTGATCATCAACGCCATGCCGATCCTGATCAGCTACGTGGACCGCGAGGAACGCTTTCGCCTGAACAATGCGGCCTACCTCGACTGGTACGGGCTCACGCCTCAGGAGCTCTTTGGCAAAACCATCCGTGAAGTACTGGGTGAAGAAGCCTATGCCTTGCGCGCCGAATACATCGCCCAGGCGCTGTCCGGCAAGCCTTGTTGTTTCAGCATCAGCACCCCGCACCGTGACGGCAGCATCCGCCATGCCCTGATGAACTACTTGCCGCGCCACGGTGCGGATGGCGCGGTCAATGGTTTCTATATCTTTGTGATTGACGAAACAGAGCGCAAACAGACCGAAGAAGCCCTGCGCAACCTCAACGAAACGCTCGAGGAGCGAGTCGCCGCCCGCACCCAACAATTGGCCGAAGCCAACCAACGACTGCAGAACGAGATGTTCGAACGCGAGCGCGCCGAAGAGGCGTTGCGGCATGCGCAGAAGATGGAAGCGCTCGGCCAGCTCACCGGCGGCATCGCCCATGACTTCAACAATATGCTCACCGGGATCATCGGCAGCCTCGACTTGATGCAGCGCTACATCGCTGACGGGCGCGTCGCCGAGGTGGGCCGTTTCAGCGAGGCGGCAGTGTCCTCGGCCAACCGCGCCGCCGCCCTGACCCATCGCCTGCTGGCGTTTTCCCGGCGTCAGTCACTGGATCGCAAGCCGCTGAACGCCAATGATCTGATCCATTCTCTGGAAGACCTGCTCAGCCGGACCAAGGGCGACCACATCGAGCTCAAACTGCAACTGGCCGATGACGTCTGGCCGGTCAGCACCGACGTCAGCCAGCTGGAAAACGCCCTGCTCAATCTGGTGATCAACGCCCGGGACGCCATGCCCGATGGCGGCGAGTTGCGCATTGAAACCGCCAACGTTTACCTCGACAGCAGTGACATCAACACCCTGGAACCGGTCAAGGCCGGGGATTACCTGATGATTGCCGTCAGCGACAACGGTAGCGGCATGACACCGTCGGTGCTGGCCAAGGCCTTCGAACCGTTCTTCACCACCAAACCCATCGGCCAGGGCACCGGTCTTGGACTGTCGATGATCTATGGTTTTGCCCAGCAGTCGGGTGGTCATGTCAGCCTGTTCAGCTTGCCCGGCCAAGGCACCAGCGTTCGTTTGTACCTGCCGCGGCTGCACGCCTCAGAGCCCGAAAACATCCTGATGCCGGTCACCAGCGAGGCGCCGGCCGCGATTGCCGGTGAAACCGTGGTGTTGGTGGAGGACGATCCGGCGGTGCGCATGCTGGTGCTCGACCTGCTCAACGAGCTGGGTTACCACGCCCATGAAGCCAAAGACGCGAAGACCGCCCTGCCCCTGCTGGAATCCGACCTGCGGGTCGATTTGCTGGTCACCGATGTCGGGCTGCCGGGGATGAACGGTCGGCAACTGGCGGAGATTGCGCGCCAGCACCGCCCCGAACTCAAAGTGCTGTTCATGACCGGTTACGCGGAAAAAGCCTCCGAGCGCCAGGGCTTCCTGGAGGAAGGCATGGACATGGTGGCCAAGCCCTTTTCCATTGACCTGTTGGCCAACAAGATTCGCGCGATGATCGGTCAACCGCACTGAGTTAAGGCATAATCGCGCGCCCCCCCGCTGGCACCAACATAGCCACCACCGTTGCAAGGTACCTGCCCCAATGAAAGCTCAAGCCCGCCATATTCTGGTGAAAACCTCGGAAGAAGCCGAACAGCTCAAACAGCGCATCGCCAAGGGCGAAGCCTTCGATGTGCTGGCCAAGAAGTATTCCACCTGCCCGTCCGGCAAACGCGGCGGCGACCTGGGTGAAGTGCGGCCCGGGCAGATGGTCGGGGTCATCGATGCCGTGATTTTCAAAAAACCGTTGCGCGTGGTGCACGGGCCGATCAAGAGCAAGTTCGGCTATCACCTGGTGCAGGTGTTTTACCGAGATTGAAGTGGTTGGCTTGATGGCCCTGTGGCGAGGGGATTTATCCCCGTTGGGTCGCGCAGCGGCCCCAAAAGATGGGACTGCTGCGCAGTCCAACGGGGATAAATCCCCTCACCACAGGGATTGCGTCAACTCTTTGGAATCAGCGCACCGGGCACTTGAATCACCCGACTCGCCAAGCGATGCCCCGCTTCGGCAGCCTCAACCGGGCTGCCGCCCTTGAGCCGACTGGCCAGGTACGCGGCGCTGAACGAATCCCCCGCCGCCGTGGTGTCCACCACCCGCCCGACCACCTGCGCCGGCACCTCGAACGACTCGCCATCACAACGAATCAGACACGCCTCGGCGCCACGTTTGAGTACCACCTCGGGCGTGCCAATCTGCTCGTAAGCGGCAAACACCGCTGCGCAATCGGAAAAATGAAACAGTGCTTGCTCGTCGTCGACGGTCAGCAACGCCAGGTCGACATAGGGCAGAACGCTACGATAGGCCGCCCGTGCGTCCTCGATCGACGCCCACAAACGTGGCCGGTAGTTGTTGTCGAACACGATCCGCGCATCCCGCTGCCGGGCTTCGATCAGGGTTTCCAGCAACTTCTCCCGACCTTGCGCACCGAGTACCGCCAGGGTGATGCCGCTGAAATACAGCACATCGTAATCCGGCAGTGCCGCCAGGATCGGCGCGGCGGCCGGGGTGGTGAAACAATCGCGGACGGCCGCTTCATTGCGCCAGTAAAGAAAACGCCGTTCGCCGGCGGCGTCAGTCTGGATGCAATACAAGCCGGGCAATCGACCGGGCAAGCGCTGGACCATGCCCAGCCCGATGTTTTCGTCGGCCCAGCTCTGGCACATGGCATCGCTGAAACTGTCGTCGCCCAAGGCAGTGACGTAATCCACCGTGCCGCCCTCGCCCAGTTCCCGGGACAGGTAAACCGCAGTATTCAGGGTATCGCCACCGAAACTTTGTTGCAGGCTGCCGTCGGCACGTTGCTGCAACTCGATCATGCACTCGCCGATCAGTGCGATGCGCGGGGTGTTGGGGCCGAGGGTGTTGATGGTGTTCATTGTTGTGTCTCAGGTAGTTCGATGGTGTCTGGCCGGCCGCCTTCGCGAGCAGGCTCGCTCCCACAATGGAATGCGTTCCCCTGTGGGAGCGAGCCTGCTCGCGAAGGCCGCCCCTCGGTCTCAAGCCTTAGAAACAGGTTTCCATGGTCTCGATGACATTCAGTTGCTCATCCACCAGGCACCCGGTACGCCATTTGTCGAACGTCAGGCACGGATGGGAAGTACCAAAGGAAATGATGTCCCCCACCCGCAGCTCAACGCCCGGCGCCACGGTCATGAACGCATGCTGGTCCATCACCGCCGTCACCTTGCAGGCGCTGACATCATCGCCCGTCGCCGGTACCACGCCGGCCTTGTAGCGCAACAGCGGCACCGGCAAACCGGCGTCGTAGGCCACGTCGCGTTTACCCAGGGCGATCACCGCGAAACCCGGCTCCGGCAACGACTGCACGTGAGCCCAGACTTCCAGCGCCGGGCGCAGGCCCTCGTGCAGATCACTGCGGCGGTCGAGCACGCAGCATTGCGCTTCTTTGTAGATGCCATGATCGTGGGCCACGTAACTGCCGGGACGCAGCACACTGAGGAAACGCCCACCGGCGTTCTGCGCTTCGAAGGATTCAGCGATCAGGTCGTACCAGGCCGAACCCGATGCGGTGATGATCGGCTTGGGAATGGCGAATGCGCCGCTGTCCTGCAACTGCACGGCCAGACGCACCAAAGAATCAGCGAACGCACGGATGCCGCTCACCGCGTGATCGCCGTGAATTACCCCTTCGTAACCTTCGATCCCGGTCAGCGCCAAGGACGGTTGCGCAGCGATGGCCTTGGCCAGCGCGACCACTTCGTCTTCCGTGCGACAACCGCAACGACCACCGACCACGCCGTACTCGATCATCACGTTCAAGCGCACACCGCGCGAGGCGAAATACGCCCCCAGATCAGCAACGTTGTCCGGGTGATCGACCATGCAATGGAAGTCGAAAGTCGGGTCTGCCAGCAGATCAGCAATCAGCGCCATGTTCGGCGTACCGACCAATTGGTTGGCCATCAGCACCCGACGCACGCCATGGGCGTAAGCCGCGCGAGTCTGTGTGGCGCTGGCCAGGGTGATGCCCCAGGCACCGGCGTCCAATTGCCGGCGAAACAGTGCCGGGGTCATGCTGGTTTTGCCGTGGGGGGCGAGTTCGGCACCGCTGTTACTGACAAAGTCCTGCATCCAGCGAATGTTGTGTTCCAGCGCTTCGCGGTGCAGCACCAACGCAGGCAGGCTGACGTCGCGCACCAGGTTGGCGCCGGTCTGGGCGGCGCCCTTTTCCACGGCGGCAGTATTTTGGGCAGTAGACATGGTCGAGCTCCTCACATTCGCGGCCACAGGCAGCCGCTGTTATTCGCTGATACGACGGGCCAGGCTGTTGGCGCTGTCGATCAGCACCCGGCGATAGTCGTTGTAGTTGTTCTTGGCATCGGACCGTGGGGCGACAATGCACAGGGTAGCAACGGCCACGCCGTTCGGGTCTTTCACCGGGGCGGCGAAGCAATGGGTAAAGGTGTCGGCAACGCTATCGAAAGAGAAGAAGCCATCGATAGCGGCCTGACGAATCTCCTGGAGAAACTGCGCCAGCGGCAAGCGTTCACCGTTGGGCAGGATGAAATCGTCGTGATCGATCAGGTCGATGATTTCCTGGTCGCTCAAATGCGCCAGCAGCAGACGCCCGGAAGCGGTCCAGGGAATCGGCGCGTTCTCGCCGATGTCGGAGGAAATGCGAAAATGCCGCTCGCCTTCTTTCATCAAGGCCACGGTGTATTTCCGTCCGTTGAGCAGGCACATCTGCGCGGTTTCGCGGGTCTGGCTGACGATCTCCTGCAAGGCGTGATCGGCCTCGCGGGTCAGGTCGAAGTGACGCAAATGCGCCTGCCCGAGGAAATACAGTTGACGGCCGAGGTAGACGTGACCGTCCTTGCCCACGGCCTCCAGAATCCGCCTCTCCAGCAGGGAAGCAACCAATTCGTAGACCGTGGATTTCGGGCTGCCGATGCCGCTGGCGATTTCGTTCGGGCGCAGGGGTTTACCGACTTCCTTGAGGAAATCGAGGATATCGAACGCCCGGTCCAGACCGCGAGCCCGGCGCTTGATGGTGTCTTCGGTCATGTTTCAGGTTCCCATTCAAAGTGGCCGGGAGTTTAACCAGGGTGCTGCGTCGACCGTTAGGCCGCCTTCGCGAGCAGGCTCGCTCCCACAGGGGAATGCATTCCAAGGTGGGAGCGAGCCTGCTCGCGAAGAATTCACCGCAAATCTCAGGCCTTTTTCTTGTACGCGATGCAGTCAATCTCGACCTTGCAATCGACCATCATGTTCGCCTGTACGCAGGCCCGGGCCGGTGCGTGCTCGCTTTTGAAGTACTCGGAAAACACCTTGTTGAAACTCCAGAAATCCCGCGGGTCTTCCAGCCACACACCAGCGCGCACTACGTCTTCCAGGCCATAACCAGCCTCTTCGAGAATGGCGATCAAATTCTTCATGGCCTGGTGAGTCTGCTCGACGATGCCACCCGCAATGATCTCACCATCCAGCGCCGGCACCTGGCCGGACACGTGCAGCCAACCATCGGCTTCAACAGCGCGGGCAAAAGGACGGGGCTGGCCGCCACCGGCGGTGCTGCCGGTGCCGTAACGAGTAATGCTCATGAGTGTTTCTCCTGATTGATAAGTGAAATTCTTTGAAAAAATCAGAACCGCGTGTTTTTGAGAAACTCCGCCAGTCGTGGCGATTGCGGGCGTTCGAACAGTTCCTTGGGTGGTCCCTGCTCTTCGATCCGCCCCTGATTCATGAAGACGATCTTGTCCGAGACTTCGAAGGCGAAGCGCATTTCGTGGGTCACCAACAGCATGGTCATGCCGTCCTCGGCCAGACCCTTGATCACGCTCAGCACTTCACCCACCAGTTCCGGGTCGAGGGCTGAAGTGACTTCGTCGAACAGCATCAAGCTGGGGTTCATCGCAATCGCTCGCGCAATCGCCACGCGCTGCTGTTGACCGCCGGACAACTGACCGGGGAAGTGATCTCGCCGTTCCAGCAAGCCGACCCGTTCCAGCCATTTTTCCGCCAGGGCCACCGCTTCATCCTTGTGCAGCTTTTTGACCTTGAGCAAACCGAGGGTGACGTTCTGCAACGCCGTGAGGTGCGGAAACAGGTTGAACTGCTGGAACGCCATGCCGGTCATGGCCCGATGCCGGGCGATGACTTTTTCCGGGTGCCGCACGCGCTTGCCGTTGATCTCGTCATAACCGATGGACTCGCCATCGAGCATGATCTGCCCGCCCTGAAACTCTTCGAGCATGTTCACGCAACGCAGCAGCGTGGTCTTCCCCGAGCCGCTGGAACCGATCAGCGTCACGACGTTGCCGCGCTGCAGGGTCAGGTCGACGCCCTTGAGCACTTCGAGCTGGCCGTACTTTTTGTGCAACCCGCGAATGTCCAGCAGGGGCTGATCGTTTTGAGCATTTTTTGCGTTAGAGAGCGAAGGTTGAGTCATGGCAAGGCCACCCGCTTTTCAATGTGCCGGCCGAGTAACTCGATGGCGTAGTTGATGACGAAAAACAGAAATCCGGCGAACAGGTAAAACTCGAGGGTCATGAAGGTCCGGGCGATGATCTGCTGCGTACTGAGCAACAACTCGGCGACACCGATCACCGACAGCAGCGTGGAAGCCTTGACGATCTCGGTGGACGAGTTCACCCAGGTCGGCAAGATCTGCCGCAGCGCCTGAGGCAACAACACGTAACCGAGCGCTTGATAAAACGTCAGGCCGATGGCCTTGCTCGCTTCCATCTGACCACTGGGCAGCGCTTGCAACGCACCGCGAACAATCTCGGCGACGTGGGAGCCGCAAAACAGCGTCAGCCCCAACGCACCGGCCTGGAACGCGCTGATCTGCCAGCCCAGCGCCGGCGCCATATAAAAACAGGCCAACACCAATACAAACACCGGCGTGCCGCGAATCAGGTCGACGTAAAACCGAAACGGTGCGCGCATCCAGAACTTGCCGTAGGTCAGCACCAGGCCGGCGACGATGCCGACCATCGTGCCCAACAGAATCGACAGGGCCGAGACCTGCACGCTGGTCAAAAAGCCTTGCCACAGGACTTCCCGTGCCACCCATAACTCATGCAACCAACTGGGGGATTCGTACATGTGGCCTCCTATCGGCGAATCGCCAGACGCTGCTCGAGGTAACGCAGCATCATGGCAATGAGGTAACAGGCCGCCACATAGAGCGCTGTGGTCACGAGCCAGGTTTCAATCACCCGGTAGCTCTCGACATTGATTTTGCGCGCGTAATAGGTCAGCTCCGGCACGGCAATCGCCGCGGCCAGCGAGGTGTCCTTGAACAGCGAGATGAAGTTGTTCGACAAGGCCGGCAGCACATTGCGCAGCATCACCGGCACGGTGACGTACGCCTTGACCTGCCACTCGCCCAAACCGATCGCCAACCCCGCTTCGCGCTGGCCTTTGGGGATACTCAACAGACCACCGCGGAACACTTCGGTCAGATAGGCCCCGGCATACAGCGACAGCGTGATGATGAACGACGGGATCTTGTCCAGACGGATCCCCAGGCTCGGCAAGGCGAAGTAAATCAACAGAATCAACACCAGAATCGGCGTGTTACGGATCACCGTCACGTACACCGATGCCAGCACCCGCAACGCGCGGTGCTTTGACAGCAACGCAAACGCCATCATCAGGCCGATCACGCAGCCGATGGCGATCGACACCAGCGCCAGTTCAAGGCCCAGACCGAGCCCCGCCAGCAAGGTGTCGAAATCGCGCCACACGGCGGCAAAATTCAACTGATAGTTCATGGTCAGCAGCACCTTGAACGGGGCGATCGGAACCGCCCCGCTCTCACGGGATCATTTGAATTCGACGGGGAAACCGATGGCGGGCGACGGCAGATCGACACCGAACCATTGCTTGAACGACGCCGCGTAGGTCGGGAACTCCACGCCTGTCATGCCTTCATGCAAAACGGTGTTGACGAAGTTCAGCCAATCCTGATCGCCGCGCTTGACCGCGCAGGCGTAGGTTTGCGGGCTCCAGGCGTAAGTCGGGCTGCGATAGCGGCCAGGGTTCTGCACCATCAGGTATTTCACCGACGACTGATCGGTGGCCGCGGCGTCGGCACGGCCGGAGTTCACCGCCTGATACATCAAGTCCACGCTGTCGTACTGATCGACCTTGGCCTTAGGCAAGGCCTGATGCACCAGTTCTTCGGCGTACACGTTCTGCAGCACCGCCACGGTCACGCCGTCACCGGCGGCTTTGAGGTCTTCGATTTCCTTGTACTTGCTGTTGGCCGGTAACAGCAGGCCGACACCTTCGCGGTAGTACGGCAGCGTGAACGCCACTTGCTGCGCACGGCTGGCGGTCACGGTGATGAACTGGCAACTCATGTCGACCTTGTCGGTCAGCAAGTTCGGAATCCGCGCATCGGACGACTGCACCACGAACTCGACTTTGCTCGGGTCGTTGAACAACCCTTTGGCCACCATCCGCGCGATATCGATATCAAAACCCTGCAACTTGCCATCCGCTCCCTGGAAGTGCCACGGCGCATTGGTACTGCCCGTGCCCACAATCAGTTTCCCGCGGGCCAGCACGCTATCGAGCTTGCTGTCCGCCGCCTGGGCCACGCCCATGGCAACAGCCGAAGCCGCGAGAACAAAAACACACGCTTTAAACAAGGAAGGTCGGCGATGCATGGCAAGCACTCCAGGGTGATGTTTATTCCGTTATACCGGATATAGGTATGTAACAACGGAATAGACAGCAGAAAGTGTGCCACAGGATGTGGGCGGAATGTTGGGGAGATTGAAAAGTGTTTTGAATCAAATGGATGGATAAAAATACAAACCGGACATTACGAAATGCACAGATGAACGACCGCTACCGTTGGCTACACAGTGCGGGTACCTGGTTCACAGTTGGAGTTTTGATGAGCTGATTCGGTGCGGTGCTGCATTAGACAGAGCGGTCGGAAGATGAATTTAACAAGGCCCGTCAGCGATCGGCTGCGTCCTTGTAAACTTCGCCCCGTTCCCTTTTCCCCACTGCTATTACGGTCACTACCAGCACATCATCAAGCACGCGATATACCATTCGATATCCGGCACTACGTAGCTTGATTTTGTAAGCGTTCCTAAGTCCGATAAGTCGGTCTGCGGGAACGTGCGGGTTTACAAGACGCTCTTGAAGCTTCCTTTTGAACTGGTCCTTCAGGTTTACTCCGAGTTTTTTCCATTCTTTCCAGGCTTTTTCAGAAAACTCCAGCTCATAGGTCATCAATCGAAACCCTAATGGTCGGATCGTTTTCCCGCTCTTTACAAAGGGCAAGTAACTCCAAATCATCCAGGCGATTCATCATGGCTTCGTACTCTTTGGCGGGAACACAATAGAAAGCCGGCTCATTGCGGTTAAGGATCGCAACAGACAGGCCACCGCCGGCAGCGACCGTACCCATTGGATTTTTTTTCAGTTCAGAGATGCTAGCCACCACCTGCGAAAGCACGATATGTGTCATGAAGTTATTCCTTAGAGTGCTTTTAGAAGTGCTAAAAATAGCACTCCAAAGCGTATCTGCCTCTATCCTTTTGTCATAAATGAGCTGCTCAGTACTGGCCGCTTTTTGCCCTTCGATTCGCAGTTTGATCTTGCGCTCCAGGTTCCCTCTCATCTGTTCGGACACTCCTTTCCCACCGTCCATGACTGCCTCTATTGAGGAATGAACAAAAAGTATCACGCCACACGCTTCCGGCTTTCCGTGTTTCCTGTCGGGTTGGTCCCGCATCGCGGTAAGACGTGTCCTGGTCCATGTAGGAAAACCTACCTGTTATTTCTGACAGTAGACCCGTCCCTGCGCCTTCCTTTACCGTCGACGGACCGCCAATGGCCGTTGTTAAAAGGAAATTTCAATGAGCTCAAAAATCGCTCGCAAAGCGCTGGCCCCGGTCTATCGCAAGGCCCTGAAAACCTGGCGCCCGGTGATCCTGTATTTCGGCAGTCAACACTGTCCCGCCTGTGAAATGGCCGGACCGGTCTTTCGCCAGATTGCCGAGCCGTATCGGCTTCAGGCCAAAATCTACATGTTGAACACCAGCGAATCGCCTCGGCATCCGGACGTCACCGGCACTCCGACCGTGCTGTTTTACAAGAATGGGAAACTGCTGAAGAAGCTCAAGGGAATTGGCACTGAGCAAACCCTGCAGGAAGACTTCGCCAGGCACATCGGCAAGGTGAAACCGGCAACGGTGAAGCGTAAACCGGTTCACGATCTGGCATGGTTGCGCCAGACCCTGCGAAGGTTGCGCACTGTGCGTCGCGCAACCGGGCAGTTGAATCGGTGGATTTGCTGCTAATCCTTGTCATTTTCAGTGTTTGAAAGATCGCTTTCGCGAGCAGGCTCGCTCCCACAGATGACCGTGTCTGTTTGGGTAACTCGGTCAATTGTGGGAGCGAGCCTGCTCGCGAAGCTTTTGCGCTTAGCGATTCTTGACCTGCTCGATATACCTGGCGACCGCTGCGGACTTCTCGAATCGCCGATGGATCAACGACAACCACGAACTCGCCTCGCAACCTTTGATCGGCCGGTACAAGACACCGGGCAGACTGACATGCCCGACCACCGATTCTGGCACCACCGCCACGCCCTGCCCCAACGACACCAAGGCAATGACCGCCACCAACCCACCCGGTTGCGCCCCCAGTTTCGGCGCAAATCCACCCTCGGCGGCGACTTGCAAGGTGCCGCTGATTTGCTCCGGCAGGATGAACGTCTCGTTCTGCAAATGTTCCGGAGCAATCTCGGGCAGACGGCACAGCCAGGACTCGGCCGACACCGCCAGCACAAAACCCTCTGCATCCAGGCGAATGGCGTCCAGGCCTTCAGGCAGGGTCATGGGTGAGCGGACATAACCAATATCGAAACGCCCCTCGACCACCATCACCGGCAATGACGCCATGGGGCTTTCCCGTACGTTCAGGCTGACATCAGGACACTCGCGGCTGAAGGCTTGCACCTGTTTCTGCAGCGAGCCCGAATACACCGCCGAAGCCACGTAACCCAGTTCGATATGGCCAATATCCCCGCGCCCGGCACGCTGGGCGTTGTACTGAGCGTATTCGAATTGCCGCACCGTCGCCTCGGCCTCGATCACCAGCGCGGCGCCGGCCTCGGTCAGGCTGACTTCACGTGTTTGGCGCACGAACAATCGCGTGCCGAGTTCGTTCTCCATGTCCTGGATCTGTCGAGTCAAGGTCGGTGGTGCGATACCGAGTTGTTCGGCGGCGCGGGTGAAATTGCCTTGCCGGGCAACGGCGAGGAAATAGCGAAAATGGCGAATATCCATCGGTGCGTTAGCTCAAAGGTAATGAAGTGACAAGGAGTACCTAACAAGGAAAGTAGCAACCGGCGATAAGCTGCACTGACTTTTACAGTAGAGAAACGCTGCCATGCCCGTCAAACCCAAGGTGAGCCCGCGACTGACGTTACTCACAGCCTCAGGCGTTTGCTCGCTGATCGTTCTCGACACCAACATCGTCGCAGTGACGCTGCCCACGATCGCCCGGGACCTGGGCGCTAACTTTGCCGACATCGAATGGGTGGTCAGCGCTTACATGCTGGCCTTCGCCGCTCTTTTACTGCCGGCTGGAAGCATTGCCGACCGCTTCGGCCGGCAGAAAACCCTGCTCTGCGGGCTGGGTATTTTCATCCTCGCGTCCATCGGTTGCGGTGCCGCGCCCAATGCGTTGTTTCTCGACATCGCCCGGGCGATCAAGGGTGTCGGCGCGGCCTTGCTGCTGACCTCGGCCCTCGCCTCCATCGGCCACACCTTTCACGATGAAGTGGAACGGGCCAAAGCCTGGGCGTTCTGGGGTGCGTGCATGGGGGTGGCGATGACCGCCGCACCGACGGTCGGCGGGCTGATCACCGAATACATGGGCTGGCGCTGGATTTTCTACCTCAATTTACCGGTGGGATTGTTGTTGATGGTGATGGTCTGGCGCGCCGTGCCGGAGTCCCGCGACACTCAGTCCGCCCGCCTCGATCCCTGGGGCAGCCTGGCGTTCAGTGCAAGTTTGCTGTGCCTGATCTGGGGCCTGATCGAGGCGAACCGGATTGGCTGGAGCAATCCGCTGACCTATGCTCGGCTGATCGGCGGCGCCTTGTTGCTGGGGCTGTTCGTAGTGATTGAACGGATGCAGCGGCGGCCGATGGTCGATCTGCAACTGTTCAAGCATCCGCGTTTCATCGGTGCGCTATTGGGCATGTTTGCCTACGCCGGTTGCGCCCAGGTGATGATGACCCTGCTGCCGTTCTACCTGCAAAACGGCCTGGGTTTCTCGGCCATCGATTCAGGTCTGGGGATGTTGCCGTTTGCCCTGACCATGCTGATTTGCCCGCGCATCGGAGTACGTCTGGCGAGTCGATTTGCCCCCGCCACATTGATGGCCGCCGGTTTGACCCTGGTCGGCAGCGGCAGTCTGCTCAGCGCCTGGGCGGTCAGCAACGGTGGTTACCTGCCCTTCGCCCTGGCGATTGCCGTGACGGGCGCCGGTGCCGGGCTGCTCAACGGCGATACGCAAAAAAACATCATGGCCTGCGTGCCACGTGAACGCACCGGCATGGCTTCAGGCATGAGCACCACCATGCGCTTCAGCGCAATCGTGCTGGCCATCGGCGTGTTCGGCGCGTTGCTGTCCAGTCATACCGAGCTGTTGTTGCGTACGAGCCTGACGGCGCAAGGTGCGCAATGGCTCGGCCAAACCCAGGGCATCGCCTCGCGGGTGGTGGCCGGTGACATGACGGCGGCGATGGGCCTGTTGCCGGAAACCGCACGTACCGTGGTCGAACCGTTGGCCCGGCAAGCCTTCGTCGGCGGCTTCAGTCTGCTGCTGTGGGTCGCGGGATTGTTGGCACTACTGGGTGCGCTGGTGGTGGGCACGCTGATGCGCAATCCGATCCCCGCTCCGTCGACTGCAGCCCTCGGCGCTAAGGCTTGAACGACGCCAATACCCGCTGGGCATTCGCTTCGCAACCCATGCCCTCGGGCCGCGACTGAATGTTGTCGATCACCTCCAACAGCTGCGCCTTGCTCTGCGCCAAGTGCAGCTGCATCTCTTCGATCTGATCGACTTTACGCTTAAGACCCGCCAGCAATTCGTCTTGCTTGAACTCACCGGTCGCGCTGTCCGGCAATAACTGTTTCAACTCTTCCAGGCTGAATCCGGCCTGTTGGGCGCACCGGATGATCTTCAGGGTTTGCAGCACTTGGTCGGGATAATGCCGGTAACCGTTGGCCCGGCGTTCCACCTGCCGAATCAAACCCTGAGCCTCGTAAAACCGAATGCGCGACGCGTTCAACCCGCTCAATTGCGCCAGTTCACCAATCTTCATCTCAGCCTCATTTGCCTGCTTGACATTAAAGTTAACTTTAAGCTTAGCCTCTGTTCATCACTGATGAGGAGTCAAGCATGTCGCCCTTCCAAGCGTTGAATTTGCCCAACGGCCAGACCATCGGCAACCGCATCGCCAAAGCCGCGATGGAAGAGAACCTCGCTGACAGCGGGCAGGCACCTGCAGAGGCCTTGTTCCGTCTGTATCAGGCGTGGGCCGAGGGTGAAGCCGGCCTGCTGCTGACCGGTAACGTGATGATCGACCGCCGCGCCATGACCGGTCCCGGTGGCGTGGTGCTGGAAGATGAGCGGCACCTTGAACGCTTTCGCCAGTGGGCAAGCATCGGTCGGGCCGGTGGCGCGCAGTTCTGGATGCAGCTCAATCATCCTGGCCGTCAGACCATGGCCAACCTCGGCCAGCAAGCGTTGGCGCCTTCGGCGGTAGCACTGGACCTGGGCGCGTTCTCGAAGATGTTTGCCGAGCCCAAACCCATGAGCGAGCGCGACATCGAAGACGTCATCCAACGTTTCGCCACCAGCGCCGCCCTGGCGGAAAAGGCCGGTTTCACCGGGGTGCAGATTCATGCCGCGCACGGTTATCTGATCAGCCAGTTCCTCTCGCCGTTGACCAATCGCCGGACCGACCGCTGGGGTGGTTCACTGGAAAACCGCGCTCGCTTGTTGTTGACGGTGGTCAGCGCCGTGCGCAAGGCCGTGTCGCCGACATTTTGCGTGTCGGTGAAGCTCAATTCGGCGGACTTCCAGCGCGGCGGTTTCGATGCCGACGACGCCCGGCAAGTGATTCAGTGGCTCAATGATCAACCGATCGACCTGCTGGAGCTCTCCGGCGGCAGCTATGAAGCCCCGGCCATGCAAGGCGAGGCCCGGGATGGCCGAACCCTGGCGCGAGAAGCGTATTTTCTGGAAATGGCCGGTGAGCTGGCCAGCGTGGCGAACATGCCGGTGATGGTGACCGGCGGAATTCGACGCCTGGCCATCGTCGAACAGGTGCTCGACAGCGGCATCGCCATGGCCGGAATCGGCACGGCACTGGCGCTCGAACCTCAACTGGTCAAACGCTGGCGCGAAGGTCAGAACAGTCACCCGCAACTGCCGCCGATTCGCTGGAAGCGCAAACCCCTGGCGGCACTGGCGAGCATGGCTGTCGTGAAGTTCCAGCTCAATCGCCTGAGCCGTGGGCGCAAGACCCGTCCCGACGTTTCGGCGCTATGGGCGTTGATCCTCGACCGCTTGTACATCGCCAAACGCACCCGCCAGTACCGGCAGGCGATGGGAATGAAGTGATCAAATGTGGGAGCGAGCCTGCTCGCGAAGGCGGAGTGTCAGACAACATCATTGTTGACTGGAAGGCCGCTTTCGCGAGCAGGCTCGCTCCCACAGGGGGTACATCTGCCCGGCGAGCGTGTTTACCGTCCGGAAAAGCGCACTCTTGAGAGCATGCGCAAATCCTCCGCGCGATAGTAATCATCGGTCCAGCTGTCATCCGCCGCCAATGGCTGGACCTGCTTGAGCGCGAGTTTCCTGGCGAAATAGCGAAAGCGGTAATGCTCGTAGAACCGCAGCAGTTCCAGACCATAACGGTCTGCCAGATCGGTATCACCGCGAATGATCAGGTAGTTCTCGTCATTGCCATTGCTGGCCGCGGCACTGAGGTTATGGCTGCCGCTGATGATCGTCGGCGCATCGCTGGTGAAGTCCGTCACCACGGCTTTGGTGTGCACCAGCAGGTTGCCCTTCTGGCCTTTCATGTTCTCTCTGAGCCAGCCTTCCAGCCCGGTGTTGAGCAGCGCGGTGGCGGCGAATTCGGCGGTGCGGTCGGCGTGGAAACCTGTGATGCGGCTGGTGGTGTTTTGCAGGCCGTAACGCAAAATGTCGTCGTGGGGCTGTCCGAGCAAACCGTTCAGGATATCGTCGGGCAAGGCGAACGCGGTGACGAACAGCACGTCCTTTTTCGCGGCGTTGATGATCTCGACAAACTCATCCAGATCCCCTTTGCCCGAGCGCGGTGAGAACCCGGCGAACATCGGTTGCAGCGGATCCATCGGGTTGTTTTGGTTGAGCCAGTTTCGAGTGGCGCCAACATCCGCCGGGTTAGCCCAGACCTGCTCGAAGGTGTGCAGGTAGCTGGCGCTGACGCGTGTGTCGTCCAGCACATGCACCACGTTGGCCTGGCGGTAAACGCCGTTGGGCGTGAAATTGGTGCTGCCGCACAGCACCGCTTCCGGTTGACGCTGCCCCGCGGCGTCGAGCCGGTTCAGGACGATGAATTTGTTGTGGAAGATGTTGTGGGTGACCCGCCCGCGCTTGTTCTCTGCCGGGATTTTTTCCAGGCTGGTCTCGTTCAGGGTGGTGTCTTCATCGCCCGGTTGAGCGTGATACAGGACTCGGACGTTTACCCCACGCTCGAACGCGGCATTGACCGCATCGACAATGGCCTGCAATTCATACTCGTAGATGGCAATGTCCAGCGCCCACTGGCCATCCACCGCACGCTCGATAAACCCCAGCAAACGCCCGAGCAAACCGTTTTCCAGCCATTGCCGCGGGGCATCCGGCCAGGCTTCGATGGGCAGGTTCTTGTTGGCGCTGATCAGCGCGTCGAGCTCGGGAAACTTGCGCTGGAACGCCTGGCTGGCGGCCACTGCGCGATTGAAGATCACGCTTTGGTTATTCGGCTGACCATTGTCGGAGGTGACCGTCACTTCCAGGTATTCACCCAGTTGCGGCGCATCAACGGTGCCGTAGGCCAGATGGATTCGGTAATGGATCGTCATCCCCGGATTGACCGCGTAATCGGCCCAGCGAAATTTCTGTAATGGCGCGATATCGCTGGGGGTCGCGTGAAACTGGGGAAATGTATGCACCTTACCGGGGAAGGTCAGGCTGTTGAACAGGAACAGCCAGGGCTTGGGGCCTTGCTGTTTTTCGATGGCGAAACCCAAGAGGCCTTTGCGGCGGGGTTCGGACAGGTCCATGGCCAACAGCACGCCATTGGTGCCAGCGTAGGCTTTGACGCGGAAATCATCCTGATGGTTAGCGGCTAGAACGCGCATACGTCACTCCTGTGATGGTTTTGCTCATAGAGCATAGGGCAGCGATGCGGGCTGACCGTGATTATCCAGTTCCGAGGTGATGCCATCGCGAGCAGGCTCGCTCCCACATGGGATTTGTGAACGCCACAGACCATTTGTGGGAGCGAGCCTGCTCGCGAAAAGGCCAGCCGAGGCAACATAGTACTCAGCCTGAAATCAGCTCATCAATGTGCCGATAATCAGCCAGCAGCGCCGCCGCCAACTGTTTTGCACGCCCAAGCCGAATCGGCCCGCGTTCGATGTCGATCAGCAGCCCCGGACAATCAAGCGCCGGCAACATCGACCAGTCCTTCAATCGGCCATCGGTCACCAGCAACAAGCGCTGCTGTTCCGCCGGAAAACGCTTCTGCCTTACCGCCAGCCAGCGCCCTGCCTCACCCAGCGCCGCCAGCAATGGCGTACCACCGCCCGCTCCCAGCCCATCAAGCCAGTTGCGCAAACCCGCGGAGGCTTTCAACCCTTGCACTTGCCATTTCGGCACATGACCACTGGCAGTCAGCAATGCCAGGCGCGCACGCTGGCGATAGGCGTCGTCGAACAGTTGCGCCAGCAAACCCTTGGCATCGCTCAACGCCTGATGGCGGCGAGTCGAGGCCGAGGCATCGACGATCACCAGCCACAGTTCGTGGGGCGAACGGGTGCGCAGGTGAAACAAGACGTCGTCGCGTTGACGCGGACGGCCGTTCAGCAACGTGCCCGGCCAATTGATCGAACCGCTACGCGCCGCGTGACGTTTACCCTGTTTGCCGTTATCCAGTCGTCCGGCGCGGGGTTTGGCATTCGCCCCCGCATCAGATCGAGGGCGAATGCCTAGGACTTTTTTGGCCAGCTCGGCACTTCACGTCGTGCGCCGACCGGTAACGCCTGGGCGGGCATTTCCCCCCATTGGCCCTGGCCTTCGCTCGGGTTGGAATGTTGCGTAGAGGGCGGCTGACTGTGTTGCGGCGCCGGTGGCGATGGCTCGCGGCGGCGATGGCGCAAGGCAAACTCGGCGACGGCGTCGATGTCTTCCTCGGCGATTGCATTCGCCCCGCGCCACGCCGCGTGGGCACGCGCGGCGCGCAACCAGACCAGGTCGGCGCGCAAGCCGTCGACACCGGCGGCAAAGCAGCGCTCGGTAATCTGCGCCAGCGCATGATCGTCGAGCGGGATGCTCGCCAGTGCGCTGCGCGCTTTCTGGCAACGTTCGCGCAGCGACTGCTGCGGGCTTTCCCATTCGGTGTAGAAGCCGTGGGGATCGCTGTCGAAATCCAGCCGCCGACGAATGATCTGGCCGCGCTCGGTCGGTGCTGTGTGGCCACTCAGGGCGACGTTCAGGCCAAAACGGTCGAGCAGTTGCGGACGCAGCTCACCCTCTTCCGGGTTCATGGTCCCGATCAGCACGAACTTCGCCGAATGCCGATGGGAAATGCCGTCGCGCTCGATCAGGTTGGTGCCGCTGGCGGCCACATCCAGCAGCAGGTCCACCAGGTGATCGGGCAATAAATTGACCTCATCAACGTAGAGCACGCCGCCGTCGGCCTTCGCCAGTACTCCGGGGGAAAACTGTGCGCGCCCCTCGCTCAGGGCGGCGTCCAGGTCAAGGGTGCCGACCAGCCGTTCCTCGGTGGCGCCCAACGGCAATGTCACAAATTGGCCGCTGGCGAGCAAGTCCGCCAGGCCTCGGGCCAATGTTGACTTGGCCATGCCGCGGGGGCCTTCGATGAGAACGCCACCGATTTTCGGGTCGATGGCGGTCAGGTAGAGGGCGAGTTTGAGATCGTCGGCGCCGACCACGGCGGAGAGGGGGAAATGGGGGGTGTCGGTCATGGGTTGTCTGGGTCCGTGGTCGTTGGTTTGGTGGTGGGGTGTCAGGGGGATCGGCCCCTCACCCTAACCCTCTCCCCAGAGGGGCGAGGGGACTGATCGGGTTGTTTAAACGAAATTCTGCGACCTGCGATTGCGAGTCGAACTCAGGCGTTGAAGCGCATGAAGATCGGCTCCCTTTCCCCTCTCCCCCGTGGGGAGAGGGTTGGGGTGAGGGGTGGATTTCAGTCTGTAAAAAAATACCGAAACAACCACTACCCCTCCTCCTCAATATCCAACAAAAAATTCTCCAGCGCCTCCCGATAATCACCCGGCTCCTTCCACATCCCCCGCTGCTGCGCCTCCAGCATCCGCTCGGTCATGTCGCGCAACGCATGCGGATTATGCTCACGAACAAAATCACGGGTCGCCGGATCCAGCAAATACGCATCCGCCAGCAACGCATACTGATGATCGTCGATCAACTGCGTTGTAGCGTCGAAGGCAAACAGGTTATCAACCGTCGCCGCCAGTTCAAACGCGCCTTTATAGCCGTGGCGCTTCACGCCGTCGATCCACTTCGGATTGGCTGCCCGGGAGCGAATCACCCGGTTCAGCTCTTCCTTCAACGTGCGGATCTTCGGCAAGTCCGGCTGACTGTGATCACCATGGTAACTGGCCGCCGCTTCGCCACTGAGGCTTTCCACCGCCGCGAGCATGCCGCCCTGGAACTGGTAATAGTCGTTGGAATCGAGCAAGTCGTGTTCACGGTTGTCCTGGTTTTGCAACACGGCTTGCACCTGGCTCAGGCGCTGAGCGAACTGCGCTCGCGCCGCAGTGCCTTCATCAGAACCGCCGTAAGCGTAGCCGCCCCAGTTCAGATAAACCTCGGCCAAATCGTCACGGCTTTGCCACAGACGACCATCGATGGCGCCCTGCACGCCCGCGCCATAAGCTCCGGGTTTGGCGCCAAAGATGCGCCAACCGGCCTGACGCTTGGCCGCGTCTTCATCCAGCCCCGATTGCATCAACGCTTCGCGCTCGGCACGCACCTTGGCGGCCAGGGGGTTGAGGTCGTCCGGTTCGTCGAGGGCGGCGACCGCTTGTACAGCGGCGTCGAACAGACGGATCAGGTTGGCAAAGGCATCACGGAAGAATCCGGAGACGCGCAACGTCACGTCCACGCGCGGACGGTCCAGCAGACTCAGCGGCAGAATCTCGAAGTCGTCGACCCTCTGACTGCCCGTGGCCCAGACCGGGCGCACGCCCATCAGCGCCATGGCCTGAGCGATGTCATCGCCACCGGTGCGCATGGTCGCAGTGCCCCACACCGACAGACCAAGCTGACGCAGGTGATCGCCGTGGTCTTGCAGGTGTCGTTCAAGAATCAGGGTGGCCGACTGGAAACCGATGCGCCACGCGGTGGTGGTCGGCAGGTTACGCACGTCCACCGAGTAGAAGTTGCGCCCGGTTGGCAGCACGTCGAGCCGTCCGCGACTCGGCGCACCGCTGGGGCCGGCCGGCACGAATCGGCCGCTGAGGGCGTCGAGCAGACCGCGCATTTCCGCCGGGCCGCAGGCGTCCAGCCGTGGCGCGACGACTTCGCGCAGGCTGTCGATGATGGCGTGCACCTCGGCCCAACCCGCCTCCTGTGGGAGCAGGCTTTTGTGGTGAGGGGATTTATCCCCGTTGGGTCGCGAAGCGGCCCCGGAAAATGGGACTGCTGCGCAGTCCAACGGGGATAAATCCCCTCGCCACAAAAGCTCGCTCCCACAGGGTTCGGGGGTGGCTAATGTGTTCGAGATCAGTTGCCCGGCAAACAGCTCCAGACGTTCGCGGGTATCACCTGCTGTGCGCCAGACTTCGTCGGTGAGGGATTGCAGTTCAATCGGACGCGGCCCGATCCAAGGTTCGGCGAGCGCACAATCCAGCGGATCGAAGCCCAACGTGAACGCCTTGGCCAAGGCCCGCAGCAGGCTCGATTGCGCACCACGCCCATCGCCTCGCGGAATGCGCAACAACGCCAACAACGTATCGATGCGCAAACGCCCGGTCGGCGACTCGCCGAACACATGCAGACCGTCGCGGATCTGCGACTCTTTCAAGTCGCACAGATAGGTGTCCAGACGCGGCAACCAGATCGCCGCATCGGCATCACTGTCGAGTTTTTCGTCCAGTTGCAGTTCGCGGTCGATGTGCGTATCGCGCACCAGTTGCAGAATGTCGCGCTGCAATTCCCGGGCTCGGCGCGGATCGAGCAATTGCGCTTCGTAATACTCGTCAGCGAGTAATTCGAGGTTGCGCAACGGGCCGTACGTTTCAGCGCGGGTCAGCGGCGGCATCAGGTGATCGATGATCACCGCCTGCGTACGGCGCTTGGCCTGGGCGCCCTCGCCCGGATCGTTGACGATAAACGGATAGATGTTCGGCAACGGCCCGAGCAGCGCATCCGGCCAGCAACTCTCGGAGAGCCCGACGCCTTTGCCCGGCAGCCATTCGAGGTTGCCGTGCTTGCCGACGTGGATCACGCCGTGGGCGCCGTAGGTGTTGCGCAACCAGAAATAGAACGCCAGATAACCGTGAGGCGGCACCAGGTCCGGGTCGTGATACACCGCGCTCGGGTCCACCTGATAACCCCGTGCCGGTTGAATGCCGACGAAGGTCAGGCCAAAGCGCAGCCCGGCGATCATCATTCGCCCGCCACGGCACATCGGATCGCTTTGCGGCGTGCCCCAACGTTCCAGCACGGCCTGACGGTTGGCTTCGGGCAAAGCGTTGAACATCAGCAGATAGTCGTCCATCGACAGACTTTGCTGACACGGACGCTGGTCGAGGGTGTCGAGGTCGTTGCTGACGCCACCGAGTAACTGCTGGATCAACGCGGTGCCAGTGTCCGGCAACTCCGCCGGTAGCGGATAACCTTCGGTGTGCAGCGCACGGAGGATATTCAACGCGGCGGCCGGGGTGTCGAGGCCCACGCCGTTGCCGATACGACCATCGCGGGTCGGGTAGTTGGCGAGGATCAGGGCGATGCGTTTCTCGCCATTGGGCACGCGCGCCAGATCAATCCAGCGCCGCGCCAGTTCGGCGACAAAATCCATACGTTCAGGTTGCGGTCGGTAGCAGACTACGTCGGATTGGCTGCGCTCGCTGCGCCAGGCCAGGTCCTTGAAGCTGATCGGCCGACTGATGATTCGGCCATCCAATTCCGGTAGCGCGATGTGCATCGCCAGATCACGTGGACCGAGGCCCTGTTCACTGGCGCGCCAACCGGTCTCGTTGTCCTGGGCGCAGATCGCCTGAATCACCGGAATGTTGCGGCGAAACGGTCGTAAGTGCGGCGCTTCAGGGCTGGATTGCGCGAAACCGGTGGTGTTGAGAATCACGCCGGCTTCGACTTCGTCCAACAGGTCCTCAACCACCGTCAGGCAGCCGGGCTCTTTCAAACTGGCCAGCGCAATCGGCAACGGGTTCAGCCCCGCTGCCTGCAAACGCTGGCAGAAAACATCGATGAAGCCGGTGTTGGCCGCCTGCAAATGCGAGCGGTAGAACAGCACCGCCGCGACCGGTTGATCGGCCTGCCAGTCGGCTTGCCAATCCTTCAGTTCAGCCGGGCTTTTTTGCGGGTGGTAGATCGCTGTGCGCGGCAGGGTTTGCGGCTCGGCCCAGGCGTAGTCGCGATCCAGCCAACGATTGGCGAGGCAGCGGAAGAAATCCAGGGCATTGCTCATGCCGCCCTGACGCAGAAACTGCCAGAGCCGATCGCGGTCGCAGGCAGCCACCGTGCTCAGCTCGCTGAGTTCCGGGTCCGGGCGGTCATCGCCGGGCACCAGAATCAGCTGCACGCCGCGCTCCGACAGTTGCACCAGTTGCTCGACGCCGTAACGCCAATAGGCGATGCCGCCGTGCAGCGAAATCAAAATGACCTTGGCGTGGCGCAGCACTTCGTCGACATACAGGTCGACCGACGCGTGGTTCTGCACCTGCATCGGGTTGGCCAGACGCACGCTCGGGTAATCATCCGGCAACTGCTGCGCCGCCTCGGCGAGCAGTGCGAGGCTGGAGTCGCCGCTGCACAGGATCACCAGCTCGGCGGGAGTTTGTCCAAGGTCGGCAATGTTGTCATCCGACACGAAACCGCCGGGCTGGGTCCTGAGCAGGTGCATGGCTTAAACGCTGAGCGCAGCGCGCAATTGCGTTTCGAGCAGCGCGGCGTCCAATTCCTGGCCGATCAACACCAGGCGCGTGGTGCGCGCTTCATCGGCGCCCCACTGACGGTCAAAGTGTTTGTCGAAACGCGTGCCCACGCCCTGGATCAGCAGGCGCATCGGTTTGTTCGGGATCGCCGCAAAACCTTTGACGCGCAGGATGCCGTGCTGGACCACCAATTGGGTCAGCGCGTCCAGCAGCAGGCTTTCGTCGGCTGACGGCAGTTCGATGGAAATCGAATCAAAAGCATCGTGGTCGTGATCGTCTTCGCCTTCATGGTGGTGATCGTGATGGCTGTGACGGCTGTCGATGTGTTCTTCGGAACCGGCGCCGAGACCGATCAGCACGTCCAGTGGCAGACGACCGCTGCTGGCTTCGATGACTTTCACCGCGGGCGGCAGCTCTTCAGCGACTTCCAGGCGTACACGGGCCAGGTCTTCAGGGCTGATCAGGTCGGCCTTGTTGAGAATCACCAGGTCGGCGCTGGCCAGTTGGTCGGCGAACAGTTCGTGCAGCGGCGATTCGTGGTCCAGGTTGGGGTCGAGTTTGCGCTGGGCATCGACCTGGTCCGGGAAAGCCGCGAAGGTGCCAGCGGCGACCGCTGGGCTGTCGACCACGGTGATGACCGCATCAACGGTGCAGGCGCTGCGGATTTCCGGCCACTGGAAGGCTTGCACCAGCGGTTTTGGCAGGGCCAGGCCGGAGGTTTCGATGAGGATGTGGTCGAGGTCGCCGCGACGGGCCACCAATTCGCGCATCACCGGGAAGAATTCTTCTTGGACGGTGCAGCACAGGCAGCCGTTGGCCAATTCGTATACGCGGCCGTTGGCTTCTTCTTCAGTGCAGCCGATGGAGCACTGCTTGAGAATTTCACCGTCGATGCCCAGCTCGCCGAACTCGTTGACGATCACCGCAATGCGGCGGCCCTGAGCGTTGTCGAGCATGTGCCGCAGCAAGGTGGTTTTGCCCGAGCCGAGGAAGCCGGTAACGATGGTGACGGGGAGTTTGGCCAATGTTTTCATCGGATGCCCTTTGGCAAGGTGGCGGGCATACGGGACGACGACCGGCAACGCGGACGCGCGTGCCTGAACAGTTCGCCACCGGATCACCCCGCCCGGTTGAAAGTGAGAATCTGTGTCGAGGCAGGTCTCCTGGCTGACGGTTTGCCGGGCTTGTGGGCCTGGCATTCGCTGCGCCTTCCCGCGAACCCGTTGCACAGGGTTTGCAGTGGCGTGGCAGCGAACATCACCGTTCACAGTTGCGGGGGCAGCCGCGGCATCGACCGCGTTCCCTTCTTAGCTTCGGCAGACGCCGAAGAACCTCGAAAGCGCAAGGCTACGCATCGTGTGGGGGCGGGTCAATGTTCAGAAGTTGATTGCGATCCCTGTGGCGAGGGGATTTATCCCCGTTCGGCGGCGAAGCCGTCGCAAGACCTGTTTGCGGGGTAAGCCTGAAGAATGCAGGGGGCCGCTTCGCAGCCCAACGGGGATAAATCCCCTCGCCACAGATAAATACCCTCACCGCAGATATCCACCTCACCACAGAGTTGAGAACCCATGCCAATTGACGCCCAACCCCCGCCCATGCTCTCCTACACGCCTTGTTACGGGTGCCCTTCACAGGGTGAAACGGGAAACCGGTGAATCATGTGCTTTACTCTAAAGTCATGTCAGTCCGGTGCTGCCCCCGCAACGGTAAGCGAGCGAAGCGTCAGATCCACTGTGCCAGCAGTTCGGCATGGGAAGGTGATGCTTGCAGGTCAAGGCGAAAGCCAGTGCCCCTCGTGAGCCCGGAGACCGGCCCGCAACACAAAGTGACCATTACGATCACTGAATAACAAACCCGCGGTGGGCGGGCGCTGTTTGAACCTCTGCGATCCCGATTCGCAGGGGTCTTCCATGCGCTCTATTCACCCCCTGACAGACCAGAGGGAAGCGCCATGTCGATCATTAGCAGCACCGGCAGCAACACTGATAAGAGCACCGCCAGCACTACCACGACCCTGACTCAACGCCTGACCGCCGCCGTGTGTGCGTCGATCCTTGGCGCTAGCCTTGTGTATTTCGCCGGTTTCTCGCACATCGAAGCGGTGCACAATGCCGCGCACGATACCCGCCACAGCTCTGCGTTCCCGTGCCATTGAGACCTGCCGACATGATCAAGCGTATTGCGCAAACCGCAGGGTTCACCGGGCTCCTGGCCGCCCTGCTGCTGACCTTGCTGCAAAGCTTCTGGGTGGCTCCGCTGATTCTGCAGGCTGAGACTTACGAAAAATCCGAGCCCGCCGCTGTTGAGATTCACGAACACGCCGCGGGTGCTGTCGCCGCTCACACTCACGATGCTGAAGCCTGGGAACCGGAAGACGGCTGGCAGCGCGTGCTGTCCAC
The DNA here is from genome assembly GCF_054897985.1 of Pseudomonas sp. LB3P25. NCBI lineage: Bacteria > Pseudomonadati > Pseudomonadota > Gammaproteobacteria > Pseudomonadales > Pseudomonadaceae > Pseudomonas > Pseudomonas sp. LB3P25. The sequence continues at coordinate 4,260,153 of NZ_CM142711.1, forward strand.
CACGGGCGGCAACCTGGTGGTAGCGGTCGGTTTCGCGCTGATGCTCGCCGGCCTCTATACCTTGCGCGCTCCGACCAAAACCTCCCAAGGTCTGCTCTGGGGCCTGGCCGGTTACGCGACGTTCGTGCTGGCACCGACCCTCGGTCTGCCGCCTGAGTTGCCGGGCACTGCCGCTGCTGATTTGGCGCAACGGCAAATCTGGTGGATAGGCACAGCTGCCTCCACCGCGGTCGGCATCGCATTGATCGTGTTCAGCCGTCACTGGCTGATGAAAGTGCTCGGCGTGGCCATTCTGGCTGTTCCTCATGTGATCGGCGCACCACAACCGGAAGTCCACTCGATGCTCGCTCCGCAAGCCCTGGAAACTCAGTTCAAAATCGCTTCGCAGCTGACCAACATGGGATTCTGGCTGGCCCTGGGCCTGATCAGTGCCTGGTTGTTCCGCCGCAAAAGCGATGGTCAGTACCACGCATGAGTGACACCAGCGCAGCGCCGCCCCTGGTGGTCGGCCTGGGCTGCCAGCGCGGCTGCCCCGTCAGTACGCTGCGGGCGCTGCTCGATCAGGCGTTACAGGCTCATAAAATCGAACTTCACCAGATCAAGGCCCTGGCCAGCATCGACCTGAAGCGCGAAGAACCTGGCCTGATCGAATTGGCCGAACAGCTTGCGTTACCCTTGCAGTATTTCAGCTGCGAACAATTGTCCGTCTATCAACCGCAACTTAGCCATCGTTCAGACATCGCGTTCGAACGCACCGGCTGCTACGGCGTCGCGGAAAGTGCCGCCCTGGCCTTGGCCGAACAGTTGGCCCAGGCACCGGCAAAATTGCTGATTTGCCGACAAAAATATGCCCAGGCCACCTTGGCATTGGCCGGCGCCGCCTAAAATCCTCGATAATCCCCGCCTTCGATCATGAGCAATCTTCATCTGGAGCCTTGCCCAGCCCCTTTTTCTCACAGGAACCGACGATGACCGTCTACTTCATTGGCGCAGGTCCCGGCGACCCGGAACTGATCACCGTCAAAGGCCAACGGCTGATTCGCAGCTGCCCGGTGATCATCTATGCCGGCTCCCTGGTGCCCGCCGCCGTGCTGGAAGGCCATCGCGCCGAACAGGTGGTCAACAGTGCCGAACTGCACCTGGAACAGATCATCGAACTGTTCAAGACCGCCCATGCCAATGACCAGGACGTGGCCCGGGTGCATTCCGGCGACCCGAGTCTTTACGGTGCCATTGGCGAGCAGATTCGCTACCTGCGCGAACTCGACATCCCGTTTGAAATCATTCCCGGCGTCACGGCCACGGCGGCCTGCGCGGCACTATTGGGCGCCGAACTGACGTTACCGGACGTGTCGCAAAGCGTGATCCTGACCCGCTACGCCGACAAGACCGCGATGCCCGCCGGCGAAGAGCTTGGCAGCCTGGCGCAGCACGGGGCGACCATGGCGATTCATCTGGGGGTCAAGCATCTGGAGAAAATCCTGGCCGAATTGCTGCCGCATTACGGCGCGGATTGCCCGATCGCGGTGATTCACCGGGCGACCTGGCCGGATCAGGATTGGGTGGTGGGGACGTTGGCGGATATTGCCGAGAAGGTTGAGGCCAAGGGATTTCGGCGCACGGCGTTGATTTTGGTGGGCCGAGTGTTGGGCAGTGATCACTTCAGTGAATCATCGCTGTATCGCGCGGGGCACGCGCATCTCTACAGACCCTGAGCCAAACACAACCCTGTGGCGAGGGGATTTATCCCCGTTGGGCCGCGAAGCGGACCCTCTGCATTCTTTCAGGCATACCCAGCAAGCAGGTTTAGCGACGGCTTCGCCGCCGAACGGGGATAAATCCCCTCACCACAGGTAAACCCCTTCACTCACAGGTTATCAATTGCCCATAAAAAAACGGCGCTCACGGGGCGCCGTTTTTTTTTGTTTGCAGCGAACACCTTACTTAGTAGTAGGCGTTTTCTTTCTGCGTGTGGTCAGTGACGTCACGAACACCCTTGAGCTCGGGAATGCGCTCGAGCAAGGTGCGCTCGATGCCTTCACGCAAGGTGACGTCTGCCTGGCCGCAGCCCTGGCAACCGCCGCCGAACTTCAGCACGGCGATGCCGTCTTCGACCACATCGATCAGGCTGACCTGACCGCCGTGGCTGGCCAGCCCCGGGTTGATCTCGGTTTGCAGGTAATAGTTGATACGCTCGTTGACCGGGCTGTCGGCGCTGACCATCGGTACTTTGGCGTTTGGCGCCTTGATGGTGAGCTGGCCGCCCATGCGGTCGGTGGCGTAGTCGACGATCGCATCGTCCAGGAAAGCTTCGCTGAACGAGTCGATGTAAGCGGTGAAGCTTTTCAGCCCCAGCGCCGTGTCTTCAGGTTTTTCTTCGCCCGGCTTGCAGTAAGCAATGCAGGTTTCGGCGTACTGAGTGCCAGGCTGGGTGATAAAGACGCGGATGCCGATGCCTGGGGTGTTCTGCTTGGAGAGCAGATCAGCCAGATAATCGTGGGCGGCGTCGGTAATGGTAATAGCGGTCATGGAAACTCCTCGCAGGCTTGGGCGCAGTTTACGCCAATCATCGCGCCGTACAAAGTCCTAGTATTTTTGTCGGGAAAGATGCGCCTGTCGATGAACATCTGATCACCGCAATCCCTGTAGAAGCGAAGCTTGCTCGCGAAAGCGGTCTGATAGTCGACATCTATGCTGAATGTCAGCACCCTTTCGCGAGCAAGCTTCGCTCCTACAGGGGTTCGGCGGTGCGTGTTCAGGCTTTCGATCAAAGATTCTCGTACCGGTTCATGTCCAGCACGCCCTCTTCCACCGGATCGGTCTCGTGGACGTACCGGCTCAAGTCATGGAAGTAGAACCAGAAATGCGGATGGCTGCGGCGAATACCCCAGCGCTCGACGATTTTCTCGAAGCGATTGGCGTCCTTGGCGTTTTCCATCTCGTCCACGAACTCAGGCACTTGTTCGGCCGGAATGTTGAACATGAAGTTCGGATAACTGCTGAGCACGCCCGGAAAAATGGTGATCGTGTCGAGTCCAGGCTGATAGCGCAGCGATTCACCCAGCAGGAACGCCACGTTGCTGTGAGCACGGTTGCGCAGCAGGCTGTAGACCTCGCGCTTGCCGCTCGCGGTTTCGATGCGCAGCAGGGTGGCCTCAGGCAACTGATCGATGACTTTCAACCCGGCCGCCGGACGCGAAGTCAGGCGACTCAACGCCTGCTCGGCGCTCTGCAAGGCTAGATCGATGTTCGGCCGCGAGCAATAAGCGTCGTCACAACGGTTGATCGGATCAGGCTTGGCGTTGAGGTCGCCGTAACGGGTGAGTAACTGCATGGCGAAATCGCGTTTCGGGTCCTTTGCGTCCAGTACCAACGCTGTCTCTTTGTCGTTATCGATGGCCTCGTAATCCAGCCACATCTTGAACTTGCCGCCGCTCTGGTACCAATCGTCGAGATAGTCGTCGCGCGAGTCGGCGGGCATCAAGCGCAGGAAGTTCTGCTCGGCGCCGTTGCGGATCAGGTCAAAGTACAGGCGCGTTTGCGCCTGATGGGAGACGTTGCCGAACACGTCGAAGTTGACCGCCAACTGGTAATACGTGCGCTCCAGCAGCGGAAAGTCGAACAGCCACATCGTTTGCGGCACGTCACCGATCAGGCCTTTGTTCACCGAGGCACTGTCGAAATGCCGGAAGATCGTCAGCAGCGCATTATCGTTGCCGGCCCACAAGGTTGACCAGCTCGGCGCAGGCAGCTCGGCGTAACTGTCACGGCGCAGCGCCTCGTACTCGTTACGCTTGTTGCGGTAGTCATGCCACAGGCTCAGGACACTGCCGACATCGTCGTTCTGCCCCGGCATCGCCAGCAACGGCGTGGCCTGGCCGCGATATTTCGGATCAATGATGTAGAGATCGTGCTCAGGCGCCTGGAACAGTGCCCAAAAGTTATCGCGGATCACGTCGGTGGCGATCTGGCCGCGGCACACCGGGCCGCGAATGAAGGTACGGACGAAGTATTCGGCGTTATCGAGCATGAATTGATAACGCGCCTGGGCCGGGATCGCCTCGAACGTGGTGAACGGATTGGCCCGACGCTCCGGCCCGTAACCCGGCAAGGCGTTGACCTGCCAGTTGCCGTTATAGAAGAGGCTTTTGATCCGAGCCATCTTCGCCGCACTCAGCGGGTAGGTGATGTGGGTCTTGTGCACAATCACGCCTTGCACCGGCCACAAGCGGTAATACACCTGAGTGCCCGGGTCGTCATTCGGGCGGCGTGTATTGATCAGATCGATAGGCTGGCCAGTCGGCGTGCGCGAACGTACCCACTGAAAAAAATGCCCCGGCTCGCCGTCCTTGAAATAGAGGTGAGCGAGAAACCAATGCTCGAACAACCAGCGCCCCACCAGGCTTTGACGTGCGCCCGGTGAGTCGAGCAGGTTTTCCCACTGCACCACCTGCAACGCTTCTTTGGCGCTTGGCACAAGACCTTGCTCGTCAATCGGCGCGCCGGACGCCAGCCAGCGTTGCAGCGTCTGGTACTGCTGATCGGTCAGGCCGGTGACCGCCAGCGGCATGCCCTCTTTGGGATGTGATTTCGCGTAGCCGTCGAACTCGGCCGGCATGGCGCACATGTTTTCCCGGTTCAGGTCCAGAACGATCTCTTCTGGCAACTTGGCATTGGGTTGCAAAGGGGTTTTGTGGCCCAGCTCAAGCATCCGCGCCATCAATGCGGCCTGACTGCCCTGAGCGTCGAGCACCGAATAGAAGTCCTTTTGCTGCCAGGCACGTTTGCCGAAGGCGTCATAAAACAGCCGGGTCGGCGCGGCAGCCTGGCGGCGTTCGCCATCGTAGACCGGGATCTTGGTCGCGCCACGAGCAGCCCCTTCGCCACTGCCCAGATTGAGCTGACAAGCGGAGTCATAGCAGGCATGGCAGGCCACACACTTTTCGGTGAAGATCGGTTGGATGTCGCGGCTGTAGGAAATGGCAGAGGAAATGGCCGAATCCTGCGCAGCGGCGCCCCAGCTTAAAAACAGCAAAACAATGCTGATGACGCGATAAGACATATCCCTGGTACCGATCATGAAAAAACGCCGCGATTCTACCGGTCTGACCCCTGCATCAACATGAGCGATATTCATGCAAAACCGGGACATGCTCTAATACCGCACAGGTTTGCTATTATCCCGGCCCTTCGTCATGGTCTTTCCGAGTAGTCCAAATGTCCGATCGCAGTGTTCGCCTTCAAGCTCTCAAGCACGCCCTCAAAGAGCGCATCCTGATTCTCGATGGCGGCATGGGCACGATGATCCAGAGCTACCAGCTCGAGGAGCAGGATTACCGCGGCAAACGCTTCGCCGACTGGCCAAGTGACGTCAAGGGTAACAACGACCTGTTGATCCTGACGCGCCCGGATGTGATTGGCGCCATCGAAAAAGCCTACCTGGATGCCGGCGCCGACATTCTGGAAACCAACACTTTCAATGCCACCCAAGTGTCCCAGGCAGACTACGGCATGCAAGGCCTGGCGTACGAGCTAAACGTAGAAGGCGCGCGTCTGGCGCGTAAGGTTGCAGACGCCAAGACCCTGGAAACCCCAGACAAGCCGCGCTTCGTCGCGGGCGTGCTCGGTCCTACAAGTCGCACCTGCTCGCTGTCGCCTGACGTGAACAACCCCGGCTACCGCAACGTGACCTTCGATGAACTGGTGGAAAACTACACCGAGGCCACCAAAGGCCTGATCGAAGGCGGCGCTGACCTGATCCTGATCGAAACCATTTTCGACACCCTGAACGCCAAAGCGGCGATCTTCGCGGTACAAGGTGTTTACGAAGAACTCGGCGTCGAATTGCCGATCATGATCTCCGGCACCATCACCGATGCCTCCGGCCGTACGCTCTCCGGCCAGACCACCGAAGCCTTCTGGAACTCCGTGGCCCACGCCAAGCCCATCTCGGTCGGCCTGAACTGCGCCCTCGGCGCCAGCGAATTGCGCCCGTACCTGGAAGAACTGTCGAACAAGGCCAGCACCCACGTCTCCGCGCACCCGAACGCCGGTCTGCCGAACGAGTTCGGTGAGTACGACGAGCTGCCGTCGGAAACGGCCAAGGTCATCGAAGAATTTGCCCAAAGTGGTTTCCTGAACATAGTCGGTGGCTGCTGCGGCACCACGCCGGGCCACATCGAAGCCATCGCCAAAGCCGTGGCCGGTTATGCGCCGCGTGAAATCCCGGACATTCCGAAGGCCTGCCGCCTCTCGGGCCTGGAACCGTTCACCATCGATCGCAACTCGTTGTTCATCAACGTCGGCGAGCGGACCAACATCACCGGCTCCGCCAAATTTGCCCGTTTGATCCGTGAAGACAACTACACCGAAGCCCTGGAAGTCGCCCTGCAACAGGTCGAAGCCGGCGCCCAGGTGATCGACATCAACATGGACGAAGGGATGCTCGATTCGAAGAAGGCCATGGTGACCTTCCTCAACCTGATTGCCGGTGAGCCGGACATCTCCCGCGTACCGATCATGATCGACTCCTCCAAGTGGGAAGTGATCGAAGCCGGCCTCAAGTGCATCCAAGGCAAGGGCATCGTCAACTCGATCAGCATGAAGGAAGGCGTCGAGCAGTTCATTCATCACGCCAAACTGTGCAAGCGCTACGGCGCCGCCGTGGTGGTGATGGCCTTCGACGAAGCCGGCCAGGCCGACACCGAAGCGCGCAAGAAAGAAATCTGCAAACGCTCCTACGACATTCTGGTCAACGAAGTCGGCTTCCCGCCGGAAGACATCATCTTTGACCCGAACATCTTCGCCGTGGCCACCGGCATCGAAGAACACAACAACTACGCTGTGGACTTCATCAACGCCTGTGCCTACATCCGCGACGAACTGCCATACGCGCTGACCTCCGGTGGCGTGTCCAACGTGTCGTTCTCGTTCCGTGGCAACAACCCGGTGCGCGAGGCGATCCACTCGGTGTTCCTGCTGTATGCGATCCGCAACGGCCTGACCATGGGTATCGTCAACGCCGGTCAGCTGGAGATCTACGACCAGATCCCGGCCGAACTGCGTGACGCCGTTGAAGACGTGGTGCTCAACCGCACCCCGGAAGGCACCGACGCCCTCCTCGCCATTGCCGACAAGTACAAGGGCGACGGTAGCGTCAAGGAAGCCGAGACCGAAGAATGGCGCGGCTGGGACGTCAACAAGCGTCTGGAGCATGCGCTGGTCAAAGGCATCACTACCCACATTGTTGAAGACACCGAAGAATCCCGTCAGTCGTTCGCCCGGCCGATCGAAGTCATTGAAGGCCCGTTGATGTCCGGCATGAACATCGTCGGCGACCTGTTCGGCGCCGGCAAAATGTTCCTGCCGCAGGTGGTGAAATCCGCCCGAGTGATGAAGCAGGCCGTGGCCCACTTGATCCCGTTCATCGAACTGGAAAAGGGCGACAAACCGGAAGCCAAGGGCAAGATCCTCATGGCCACGGTAAAAGGCGACGTGCACGACATCGGCAAGAACATCGTCGGCGTGGTGCTGGGCTGTAACGGCTACGACATCGTCGACCTCGGCGTGATGGTGCCAGCGGAGAAAATCCTGCAAGTGGCCAAGGAGCAGAAGTGCGACATCATCGGCTTGTCCGGCCTGATCACGCCGTCGCTCGATGAAATGGTCCACGTGGCCCGCGAGATGCAGCGTCAGGACTTCCATCTGCCGCTAATGATCGGTGGCGCGACCACCTCCAAGGCCCACACGGCGGTGAAGATCGAGCCGAAGTACAGCAATGATGCGGTGATCTACGTGACCGACGCCTCCCGCGCCGTAGGCGTGGCGACGCAGTTGCTGTCCAAGGAGTTGAAACCGGCTTTCGTCGAGAAGACCCGCCTGGAATACATCGACGTCCGCGAGCGTACCGCCAACCGTAGCGCCCGTACCGAACGTCTGAGCTACCCGGCGGCCATCGCCAAGAAGCCGCAGTTCGACTGGAGCTCCTACGAGCCTGTCAAACCGACGTTTACCGGTGCCAAGGTGCTGGACAACATCGACCTGAAAGTCCTGGCCGAATACATCGACTGGACGCCGTTTTTTATCTCCTGGGACCTGGCCGGCAAGTACCCGCGCATTCTGCTGGACGAAGTAGTCGGTGAAGCCGCCACCTCGCTGTTCGCCGATGCCCAGGAAATGCTCGCCAAGCTGATCGACGAAAAACTCATCAGCGCCCGCGCGGTGTTCGGCTTCTGGCCGGCTAACCAGGTGCGTGAGGATGACATTGAAGTCTATGGCGATGACGGCAAGCCGATTGCCAAGCTGCATCACCTGCGTCAGCAGATCATCAAGACTGACGGTAAACCGAACTTCTCTCTGGCCGACTTTGTTGCGCCGAAGGACAGCGAAGTGACCGACTACGTGGGTGGTTTCATCACCACTGCTGGTATCGGTGCCGAAGAAGTGGCCAAGGCCTATCAGGATGCCGGCGACGACTACAACTCGATCATGGTCAAGGCCCTGGCCGACCGCCTGGCCGAGGCTTGCGCCGAGTGGCTGCACCAGCAGGTCCGTAAAGATTACTGGGGTTACGCCAAGGACGAGACGCTCGACAACGAGGCGTTGATCAAAGAGCAATATACCGGTATCCGCCCTGCCCCGGGCTACCCGGCCTGCCCGGATCACACCGAGAAATCCACGCTGTTCAAGTTGCTGGACCCTGAGGCCTCGGAAATGAAAGCCGGCCGCAGCGGCGTGTTCCTCACTGAACACTACGCCATGTTCCCGGCGGCAGCGGTCAGCGGCTGGTACTTCGCTCATCCGCAGGCGCAGTATTTTGCCGTGGGCAAGATCGACAAGGATCAGGTACAGAGCTACACGTCGCGCAAAGGTCAAGAGTTGAGCGTGACCGAGCGCTGGCTGGCGCCGAACCTGGGTTACGACAACTAAGTAAACTGTGGCCCAACAGAGGTCCCCTGTGGGAGCGAGCCTGCTCGCGAAGTCGGTGTGACAGTCAACGAAGATGTTGAATGTTATGGCCCCTTCGCGAGCAGGCTCGCTCCCACAGTATTTGCGTCAATTGTCTATGCTTAGTTCTCACACACACGTGACGAGGGGTATATGGACGATCCAGTCGACAACAAGCCGCCTACTTTCTGGCAGATGCTGCAAAGCGTCATGGCGGCAGCGTTTGGGGTGCAGAGCGGGAAGAACCGGGCCCGGGACTTCACCCACGGCAAGCCCAGTCATTTCGTGATCCTGGGGATTGTGTTCACGGCGGTGTTCGCGCTGACGCTGTACGGCATCGTGCAACTGGTGGTGCATCTGGCCGGGGTTTAGCGCATCAAGGTTTGCAGGCTGAACGGATAGCGATACGACGTCGGCCGGCCCTTGGCTGAAAGTCGACGGAAGTTCACACCGTAGTCCGGTGATTCACCCATCGCCAGTAATCGCTTGGCCTGAGCCTTGTCGATCAGTTGCAGCAACGGGATTCGCAGGTCTTGGCCGCCGTAATGGTTGAGATCCACGCCCTGCTCAAGATCATGCAACTCCACCAGTGCCCAGCCACCCAAGGTGAAGTGCCCGCCCATCAGCACGCTGAGTCGTCCGTCGACCATCGCCTGCAACGCCGCCGGCGAGGTGTTGACCGCACTGAACAACGCATCCTTGCCGGGTATCCCACCCGTCTCCGAATACGCCTGCATGGCGCCAAACGCCATTTCGTCATTGGCGGACCACACCAAGGAGACCTTCGGATAACGCTTGAACAGCAGTTTGGCCTGTTCATACGCCCGCTCCCGGGTCCAGCCGCTGTAAACCAGCTGACGCAAGCGCACTTCCGGGTGTTCGGCCAAGGCCCGCATCATGCCTTGCTCGCGCAGTTGCGCCGAAGGGGTGATCTTCAGACCGGAAAACGCCAGCAACTCGACGACCTGACCGGGCGCGGCGGGGGGATGCTGACGAATCAGTTCCGTGAGCATCAGGTAGCCACCCTCCTCGTCGTTGGGCACCAGGCTGCCCAAGCGTTCAGGGTGCTCGCCCAGCAAGCTCATTTGATTGGCCGTCAGCGCAGCGTTGACCATGAACAACTTCACCCCGCTGCCCTGGGCCAGGCGAATGATCTGCGGGGCGACGTACTGTTCGTTGGCGAACACCAGATAGTCCGGACGATCAGGGCCTTGCAGCGCCTGACGGGCTTGCGCCAGCGTGAGCTCCGGCATGCGCCGGGAATAGAGAATTCGCAGATCAATGCCCAGATCCGTGGCGGCCGCGTGCATGAATTGCGAATAGCTGATCCAGAAGGCTTCGTCAGTCTTCCCGGGATTCAGGAACAACACCGATTCCGCGCGCGCACCAGGTCCGTAAACCGCGCCGCACATCAGCAGGAATGAGTAGAAAAACTTCAACATGGATCGTCCGAGCCCCCCGGCAATTCGCCGCGCATTATAGCCAGCGAAGTCCCGGAAAACGGCGCTTATTCCGTTTATTGTCCGACAATCGTCGGAATGGGGCCCGGACGGGGTCGGTTATTGATGGCTGACCCAAAATACCGCGGTGCCCACGACCAGGATGATCAGGAACAGAATGGCCCAAGCATCGACCGTGCTATCGGGTTTTGACGTTTTGGTAGGGTTGCTCATTGCATCGCCTCTTGTCGGTTTTATCGGGGATTGCATAAAGACTCGAGCACAGTTAAGACGATGATTGCCCGCACCACAAATGTGTGTTTTACCTCATTGGCCTTCATTAGTCGTTTTGGTTCTTTACATATACTCAAACATCACTTTTGCGCATAACCGCAAACTGGTATCTTGCCCCGGCTCCGTTGGGAGTGCGCGGCCGTGCGCGCAGAATTGCCGAGGCAGCATCGGAGACTTCTAGGCGAAAAACGCAACTGGATCCGACCGGCCCAAGCCTGAGAACAGGACTTATATGTACGTATACGACGAGTACGATCAGCGGATCATCGAGGACCGCGTCAAGCAGTTCCGTGATCAGACCCGACGCTATCTGGCAGGCGAGCTGAGCGAAGAAGAATTCCGCCCTCTGCGCCTGCAAAATGGCCTTTACATCCAGCGCTTCGCACCGATGTTGCGGGTGGCGGTACCCTATGGCCAGCTGACTTCGCGCCAGACGCGAATGATGGCCAAGATTGCCCGTGACTACGACAAGGGCTATGCCCACATCAGCACCCGGCAGAACGTGCAGTTCAACTGGCCGGCGCTGGAAGACATCCCGGACATCCTTGCCGAACTGGCGACCGTGCAGATGCACGCGATCCAGACCAGCGGCAACTGCTTGCGCAACGTCACCACCGACCAGTTCGCCGGTGTCGCTGCCGACGAACTGATCGATCCGCGCCCATGGTGTGAGATCGTCCGCCAATGGACCACGTTCCACCCTGAATTCGCTTACTTGCCGCGCAAGTTCAAGATCGCCATCAACGGTTCGACTTCCGACCGTGCGGCCATCGAAGTTCATGACATCGGTCTTGAGCCGGTGCACAACGCCGCGGGCGAGCTGGGCTTCCGTGTGCTGGTGGGTGGTGGTCTGGGCCGTACCCCGGTGGTGGGCGCGTTCATCAATGAATTCCTGCCGTGGCAAGACCTGTTGAGCTACCTCGACGCCATCCTGCGGGTCTACAACCGCTACGGCCGTCGTGACAACAAGTACAAGGCGCGGATCAAGATTCTGGTCAAGGCCCTGACACCTGAAGTCTTCGCGCAAAAAGTCGATGCGGAAATGGAACACCTTCGCGGTGGTCAGACCACGTTGACCGACGCCGAACTACATCGCGTCGCCAAACATTTCGTCGACCCGGACTATAAGGCACTGGACAACCAGACCGCTGAACTGGCCGAGCTCGACAAACAGCACCCAGGCTTCGCGCGCTGGCGCACCCGTAATACCCTGGCTCACAAAAAGCCGGGTTATGTGGCCGTGACCCTGTCCCTGAAGCCGACCGGCGTTGCACCCGGCGACATCACCGACAAGCAGCTCGATGCCGTGGCCGACCTGGCCGATCGTTACAGCTTCGGCCAACTGCGTACGTCCCACGAGCAGAACATCATTCTGGCCGACGTTGAACAGTCCCAACTGTTCGCGATGTGGGGCGAGTTGCGCGAGCAAGGTTTCGCCACACCAAACATTGGCTTGCTGACCGACATCATCTGCTGCCCAGGCGGCGACTTCTGCTCCCTGGCCAACGCCAAGTCGATCCCGATCGCCGAATCGATCCAGCGTCGTTTCGAGGACCTGGATTACCTGTTCGATATCGGCGAGCTGGATCTGAACATCTCCGGCTGCATGAACGCCTGTGGTCACCACCACGTCGGCCACATCGGCATCCTCGGGGTGGACAAGAAAGGCGAAGAGTTCTACCAGGTGTCCCTGGGTGGCAGCGCGAGTCGCGACGCCAGCCTGGGCAAGATCCTCGGCCCGTCTTTCGCCCAGGAAGCCATGCCTGATGTAATTGAAAAGCTGATCGACGTGTACATCGAACAACGTACCGAAGACGAGCGTTTCATCGACACCTATCAGCGTATTGGCATCGACCTCTTCAAGGAGCGCGTCTATGCAGCGAATAATTAAGAACAACGAGGTCGTCGACGAAACCTGGCACTTGCTGCCCAAGGACTTCAACATCGACGAGATCAGCAACTGCGACGACCTGATCGTCCCGCTGCAGCTGTGGCGTGAGCACAGTCGCATGCTCAAGGCCCGCGATGGCGGCCTGGGTGTGTGGCTGGATGCCGATGAAGAAGCCGAGGAAATCGGTGAGGACGTGGAGAACTTCCAGGTCATCGCCTTGAATTTCCCGGCCTTCACCGATGGCCGCAACTACTCCAACGCCCGCCTGCTGCGTGACCGTTATGGTTTCAAAGGCGAACTGCGGGCGATTGGTGATGTGCTGCGCGACCAGCTGTTCTATCTGCATCGCTGCGGTTTCGACGCATTTGCCATTCGCGCCGATAAAGACCCGTACGAAGCCCTTGAAGGACTCAAGGACTTCTCGGTGAGCTATCAGGCCGCCACCGACGAACCGCTGCCGCTGTTCCGTCGCCGCTGATCGTCAAACCTTGAACCCCTTCGCGGGGTTCAAGGCCCCCTCCTTGTACTGAACGCCACGGATAAATCCGTTTAAAGGCCTGCGCGCTGTTCCAGCGCCCTGAAAGCCACGAATGGGTTTTCAAACCGCCCACGCCCCGCGCTCAATCGACTCCACACTTCGTCTGAAGCATCTGCCTCCTCCAGGAGTCGCCAGACCCGCGCCTGAAGCGACAGATAACTGACCTGGAAGTCGGCGGTGAGGCTCAGCCTGTCTATTGTGCTTAAAACCGCGTACCGGAGGGGTTGCCTGCCAGCCGCTGCCAAAGGGCTTGCCGGGACTGTTGCAGCGATTCGTCGCAGTCTCGTAGCCACACAATCGGCTGTCCATAGTCGGCGCATGGTGCGCTCAGCCATAAATTGATTCCCGTTTGCTCACGATGACTGATCAGTCGGCGGAGTGTGTCCTCGTCCGTCAGTGGATTGCCCCACAGCAGCACACGATCCACCGAGACGGCCTGATTCATCACCGCCGGCGGAACCCGGGTGATGCGGTTATCACGCAAATCCAGTGAGACCATATAGGGCTCATCCCTGATGCCGATCGGGCACCGGGTAATTTGGGTGTTGCTCAGGTTCAGCCGACGCAAGTCATTCATCCCGAGCAACATGGGTGGTACGCCCAATGGGTTTTCACTCAGGTCCAGCGTGTGAAGCTTGACCAACCCGCTCAGTTGCGATGCCGTCTCTTGAATGAACGCCAGGCCGGTGCCCTTGAGATTCAGCGTCGTGAGATGACTCAGGCCGAAAATGGCCGGCGGCAGAACAACCTGCGCCCTACCTTCGGCGTCGAATTGAGTCAGTTCGGCATGTTCAAAATTCAAGGTTTGCAGGTTCGGAAAGCACTCGAGAAACCCATTCAAGGTTTCACGCTCGGTCACATGGAAGTGCTGCATCGACAACTCGACGACCTCGTTGAACCGGATGTTCATTATCGGCAATCGGTGATAGTCCTCGAACCCCATGTCGAGCCTGAACCCCACACACTGTTCGCCTGAATAGACGCGCAAGTCCTGCGATGCACGTTTTTTCCAGATGGCAATCAGTTCGTCAGCCAGCTCGGTCCTGGTTTCCCGCTCGTAGTGCAGGATGTTTTCAACCAGTTCCGCGTTATGTTCTTCAATCTGCTCATCGGTCAGGCCTTGCGCCTCCTCATCACCCTCGATCAGGAAGGGAACATCCATGTCCTCAATGTCTTCCGCCACCTGATCGATCCAGCCGCTCAGATCAGTGTTCAGTTGTTGAAACTCCTGCTTCAGCGCCTCGATATGAGCCTGAGCCTCGCCACCGGTACGCTGTAGGACTTCATCGGCTTCAGCATTCGAAAAATCCGGATAAAGCTCCTTGAGCTGCAACCTCATCATCTCGTGCGTCAACCCTTCGGCCTGTGGCGTACCGGGGAAGCCGCCGCCGCGTAGCCCTTGCGCCTCGAAGGGCAGACCGGAATCCATCCTGCCCAAACCGAGCACGAGTTCGGAACGGGGCATTGCCCGATCGCCGACTTTCAGCCGCAACTCGCGGACCGGATCGAGCGATGACAGTTGCAACGCGGAACGCTCGTCCCCGGACAAGGCATCAAGGACTGCTTCATAAAAGCCCGTTCGCACATCGCGACGCTGGTAACGGTTTCCCACCTTGATCAGCCGTCGAGTGCTGGTGGCATCAAGTGCACCGCTGCGGTCCAGAATCCGGCCTGCGGGGGAACTGTCGAGGACTTCGATTCGAAGGCTTTTTGGCCATCCGGGCAGATTTTTGAGGGAATGCAGGGCCAGTGTGTCCGACTCCGGGTTAACCACCGAGCGAAGGTACAAGCCTTCATAGGCACGATTGAGCCGCACATGTTGTTGATACTGGCGGGCCTTGCTGTCCAGACGCTTCAAGACTTGCCGGACCTGGGTCGCGTGGGGTGGACTCTGGATGTCCACACCATAGCGGTCGAGCATTTGCTCAATGGCACTTTTGGGCAGGCCTGGGTATTGGCGCTGAAACAACCGGCCCCATTCATGTTCCGAGTGCTGAAGCGCTTCGTAACGGCTGTTGAACAGTTCGACTCGCTCGCCCTGCGACACGGTGGCTTGCCCGAGTTCCTGATCAATCCTGAAGCGGTTGATCGTATCGGCCAGCAAAGGCGTCGGCGGGCGCCCGGCCTGCATCAATCGCAGCATGTCGTCATCGACTCCACTGACCTTGCCGATCTGCGCCAGCACTTCATCGCTGAAAGACGCCACCGACGGACCGATTCCACGGAGAAGTTCCACGCGGGTCGGCAACGCCTGGTTCGATGGTCCAGGAGTCGGGGCAACGGCCTGATCCGGCGTCGGGCTGGCAACCTCCTCCCCCGGTGCTGCGTCAGGTTCGCGCACTCTCTCGGCAATGGCACCGGCCTCGGCGGCTTCACCCTTGAGCGCCGCACCTGCGCCTGCCAGCGGCAGCGCATTGAGCAAGCCAAACACCGTGCGCGTCACGCCCGCCGCTCGATCACTCGATGTTGCGCCGTTGACGGCCTGATCAAGGCCATACCCGGCGTCGATGATGCCGGCCAACACCAGTAACCCTTCACCACCGGGCACGAACAACGCCAACGGACCGAAACGGTTGATCCACTGCACGACCGGTTCGACGACGGCACTCAAGTTGTCCCGGTTGACCTGCGCATCGTCACGAATGGTTTTGACACTGGCCCGGGAGGCCTCCTTCATGGTCAGTACCAGCTGGGCAAATGGATCGGTGCCTGATGGCGAGTCATCGAAATCGATGTATCGGGCGGGTTCCCAAAAGCCGTCATCGTTAAAGAACCCCGCCTCTTTGGTCAGCCGGTGTTGCTTCGGATAGACCGCCATGCCATCCAGCGCTGTCAGCACACCGGCATGGAAAGTGCCGTCCTTGCGATCATCCTCGGCGAAATGGGCGGCCAAGGCCCGTTTCGTATCGTCACTCCCGCCCTGCTTCACAACCCATTGGTGCAATTGCCCGGAATCGTCAAACGCGTGCAGGGGTGAAGAGTTGCCGGGGATGTACAACACAATCCTGCCGCCAGGCTCACGGTAGCCCCAGATATCTTTCGAGGTGTAGCGATAAAGCTTCAGGCGTCCCGTCTTGAGCATCGCGGGCACCCTGGTGGGTGCCTGCAATTGTTCGAGCGTCAGCGTTGCCCATGCCTGATCAGAGGGCAGCCCTGCCGCCTGCATGGCCAGCTCGAACCCCTTTGAGGTCAGACTGTTCTCATGCCGCTGCAGCAAAGCGGCCATGACGAACGCAGCTTTGGCCGAGGTTTTCAGAGCGTGGAGGCTGGGTGCAACGATCACTTCGTCCGACGGCCAGGTTTGATCGAGGTAAGTCTGATATCGGTACTGGAGATCCAGTTCCCAGACCCACTTCTTGAAGTCGGCCGGCCTCACGGCGATCTGGGTTAGCGGCCCGTAGCTCTGCGGAACGGTTCGGCGATAAATGCCTTCGTAGGTGTAGTGATAGTCGTTGCCGGGCTCGGCCAACTCATCGGCGTGCTCCGTAACAACGATGGACGGCCCGACATCGGGTGGCGTGTACAAGCCAAACACTGTTTCGCCGAAACGCCCGTCGCCCACGGTTTGATAGTTGGAAATCAGCACCTGCACCAGGGACATGGCACTCGCCACCCGCCCCTGATGGATGCCGTTCTGCGCAGAACGCCCGGCGTAGTCGTAATCGAGTGTCACCAGCTGTGCGGTTGTCGGGTCTATTTCATGCCCCCACTTTTCTTTGATCAGGTGTTCGCCAAATTGGCCGGGAGTCTGCGGCAGCGCGGCATCCACGGCGGACTTCAGCGCCTCGCGCATGCCGGGTAAGGTCGATGCAGAGCCTTCATTACGTAGGTGGTCGCTCATTGTGCGGCCTCGCTGGTGCTGGTGCTGGTGCTGGTACCGGGCACTTCAGGCGCGGGATTGCGAACCAATGCCTGGGAGGTCAGCTGCTTGATCAACTCCCGACGTTCATTTCTGAAGTTATGAAGGATGGCAGTCATGCGCTCGGAGGCGACCACCCGTGTCAGTTCGACTTGTCCCTCCAGCTGTGCAAAGCCTTGCGCTGTCCGATCCGTGATAGCCGCGAACCGGTCACGATGGGCTGCCTCCAGATACTCGACCCAGAATCCTTGAGTAACGATCCACTCTTGCAAGGCGCTGGTGCGTTCTGTTTTCAGGACAGCCTGACAGGCTCTGTCCAGTGCCGCCGGAGAAACCTCGACATCCAACCGGATCGCCATCTCCCGAGGCTGCGCCGGCAAGTCCAATCGTTCGGCCAGACCGACGCGATACGCCAGACTGATTTGAAGTGCGTGATCGTAGAGCTTCGGTTGAGAACCGGTGCGCGTGTTGATATCCACCAGGGCCAATCCCTCGACCTCTTGCAACCGGAACAACCCTCGGAGCAGATTGATGAATTGCCGCTCCAGCGTCGCCGACCCCGTCGTGGCTGCTGCCATGGCCCTGAAACACAACACCTGCACTTCCATTTCACTGAACAGCGCCGAGTAACCATCGACGCTGACTCGCCCGGTGCGGGCGACGCTAAAAAGAGAACGGCGCAAACGGTCGTCTTCGCCGGCCGCCTCCAGAACGTCCCAGACCCGCTGGCTGAATTGCGGGTAAAGCCGCTTGAAATCGGCCGTGTCCCGCAGGCGCGAAATCACATTGAAAAAATCCCTGGAGCCGGGACAGGCCAGCAACGAATCCCACAAGGCACGCTTGGGCACGGATTCGGCAAGGGATTTCCCTGCCAGCCATAGCGCGCTTTTTGCCTCTTGGGTCGCAGTCGGTGCGACTTGCCGACGGTAGTCCGAGGCAATGACCCCAAAACTGACCCCGTTCTTTTGCTGATACGCGATTATCTGTTTCACGGTCTCGGGCGATACCGGGTTGCCGTGAAGGTTGGTTTCCCGGTTTAACGCCAAAGAGTCCTTGAAGAACTCCTCCGGGAGCCGTTCTATCCGGTTGTCACGCATATCAAGCACACGCAAGTTCGACAGATCGGAGGCGCCTGCCGGCCACTGGTCGATCCCGGTGCCTCTCAGGTTCAGCTGTTGCAGGTGCCGCAGTTTGCTGACATCCGGCACTCGCGAAAGCTTTGGGTTATAGCTGAGGTTCAGCGTCCGCAGACCGGTCATGCCCGCCAACTGGCTCGCCGATTCTGCCGTCAGCTGAATCCGGTTGTCGTTCAGATTCAGATGCGCCAGCCGGGGCATGCTTGTCACGGCCAGAGGCAGTCGGTCCAGGTGGTTACCGCTCAAGGACAGGCTTTGCAGGTTGCTGAAGTTATGCAGGAAAGTATTCAAACCGGCACTGGCCCCTACACCCTCCATCACCAGACTGCCAATGTGGCTGAAATCGCCGACGATCACCGGTAGCTCACCCAACGGCTGTGGGGCAAATGTCAGCGCGCTGTATAGCCCTTCGCTTGTCTGGACAAAGCCCGACTCTTTGCGCCAACTGCGAATGATCGCCTGGGCAGCGCGAAATTTGCTGAGCTTCGAGACTTCCAGCCTCGGGCCATCCGGCGCCTGATGCCAGGTTTGCCGATTCACCCAGCGGCCCAATGCCTCCCGGATGGCAAAAAACTCCAGCCTCAGTGACTCCAGCTTCTTCAGAACAAGAATCTCGTTCGTACCGAGGGCCGTCAGCAACCTGTGAATTTGCGCGGGGGAATGCATCGGATATAGCTCGCGCGCGCGCTGCACCAGCACGTCGGTGCTGCTGGCTGTTGCCGTGCTGCCAGAGGGAACCGCCGAATGCTCAGTCATCGACCTGTCGGCCAACCCCATGGGCGAGCGGTAACCCGGCCGGCCTGCGGCCCCTATCAACTGGGTAATGGCAGCGCGGCGTTCCAAGGCAAGCTGCGTGATCTTCTGTCGCAATGCCGCCCCGGCGTCATCGGTCTGCACGCCCAGTGCTGTTTTGCGCGAGGCTGGGAGCCCGTGCCAGAGCGCCTGGAAATAGTGTTCACGGGTACGATTGAGGAATGAAGTGAGCGGCCCGTCCTTCCCGTCGAAAACGCTGTAGCGGTCACCATGAGCGTTGATCACCAGTTTCTCCGTGGCGGGCTCTGATCCGATACTGACCACCTCATTTTGTTTGCCGCTCCACTCCAGTATCTGAACCTGCAGATTTGCGCTCCAGCCCGGCAAATGCTCAAGGGTATGGAGCACCAAACGATCAGTGTCGATGCTTGCGGCACTGTTCATGTACAGGCCTTCGTAAGCCCGAGAGACACGCATCACCTGCAAGTAGCGACGGGCCTCTTCAGCCAGGCGTAAAGGCACCCGTGCTACATCCAGTTCTTCCCACTCCGCGGACAAGGCATTTCCCACCAACTCCTCCGCCATACTGGCGGGTAAATCAGTGAACTTCTCCAGCAAGACGGCCTCGCGAGCATTGCCTGGTGTCTCGGTGCGTTGATAAATCCGTGTGAACAGCGCCAGTCTTTGGCGCTGCGCTTCTTCGGCAAGGATTTTCGTCAGTTCCTTGATCTCAACATTCCGGTCGGTGGTGCTCAGCCCTACCAGATGCTCACGTTGTTCACTGCTAAGGGCTGACAGCAGCGCAGTGTGGAGCTGTCCGTTATCCAGCGAGGTTTGACTGAGCTTGAGCGTCTTTGCGGCCTGTGCACTGGAAGAACCGTGGAAACTCACTGGTTGACCCGCGGCATCATCCACACTGACACCTGTGTCGGCCGGCCAACGCCTGAGGCCGACCAGCAGGAACAATTGCAGGTCGGGGTCCGCCAGTGATACGGACGACGGTGTCTGTATCTGTTCGATAAACCGGTTGACGACGGCGTCCGCGCGAAAGCGCCGAACCGTATCAATCAGCAAGGCCGGCGGGCTGCTTCGATCAATGTGAGCTTGACGCAGAACGCTGTTTTCGATGCCGCTGACGGCCAGAATCTGCGTGGCGGTGACGTCGGACAGGTCATCGCGGGTGTAGCCGAAACGGCGAAACAGCATCAGCCGGTCCCATTCCTGCGGCAGCTCCGAGTCATGGCGCCAGGCACCCCGGCCGTTCGTTTCGAGCAGGGGCAAATACCTGCCGACGGCACCATTGGGGTGAAGAACTTCCCACAGGTCTGTTTCGGGCCTGGGCTGCACCGCGTAAAGTTTTGTGCTGATGGACAGGTAAGCTTGACCGTCCACCCGGTGCAGCCCCCGATCATCAGGCACCGACGTCGCTGGCAGCGATCGACTTTGGTGATAGGCGGTCAGGTCAGGGTTCCATAGGCAGGTCAGGGAATCCCCCAGAGTGACGGTTCTCAGGCGTTCGATGAACGCCGACGTCCTGATGGTTTTATAGGCGCTGTGGGCGCCCGCCGTCCCCGCCGCAAAAGCCGCCATCAGGATCAGGTTCTCCACCGTATCAAACAGATAATCCATGGCCTGCTCCTGCTCACCCCTCGACCAGCTGGCGATGCCTTCATAAACCTGCGACAGCAGTTGCGCGCCGGTCACCACCAACAGGACCTCGCCTACAACGGGTAAAAAAGATGCCGCGGTCAGCAGTAGATTGAGGCCAACGGTCTTCCAGGTTTCCAGCCTGGCGAGCCGGGTTTTTTCGTCTTCATCGTCCGTGGGAACGACCAGAAGCCGTGCATCCGCCATGACCTGGTTCGAATACTGGCGAAAGAGTTCCTCAAACATGTCACCTTTCACGTCGACACCGGATAACGACACGTAAACGGTACTCGCTGGAAGCGGTGAAGATTTGCGCGATATCAAGTTTGAATCCAGGGCATCCAGGAACACAGAGCGATCGCCCAGCTTGATGTAGCGCATAAAGAACTTGCGGAAGTTGGCGCCTTTCAATCGCGCGCTCAGCTCTTTTTCAAAATCGCTGAAGGACGAATACTCCTTCAGCGGATGCAGCGGGTCTCCCGGCAGATAGACCATACAACGGTAATCATCATCGTCATGCTCACTGACCGGACCGATGAACATAGCGCCCGTGAGTGTCACGTCGAACATTTTCAAGCTTTGGTAGCCCAGTGTGTTGCTGCCTAGCCTGATGGGTTGCTCATTGTTTCTTACGGCCTTCAACATCTGATGAACATCAGCACTGATATGTTTTTTCATCAGTGCCAGATGCCTGTCCACTTCAAAACAATTCTGTGAATGGCTGATGCATTTGTCGCGCAGCGCATTCACTTTTGATTTGGGGTTAAACAACGATTGAAGATGAGTCTGGTACTGTTTCCCCAGATCCAGTGAACGGCACAACGTGGCAAATTCATGTGGTTTTATCGACAGTATCCGGTTTGTTTTGCCTGTCACTTTTTCAGGAATATAAATCAATGAACTGTCGTGATAGTTCCCTTCAAGCGTTTCGCTTGCTTCGAAATTCTCACAGGCAGCGGTCAAAAGATCCCGGTCGATCGGCAACACCAGCTTCTTGCGAAGGCCCAGCAGACTCGACGTCGAACGCACATGCTGAAACACCACGCCCGCCACATCAAGCGGCGTGCCCAGCTTGTCGGACATGGCTTTGGCTAGCAACGGCGTGCAGAACGCTTGCGGGGACTTGAGGCTTTTCAGGAGGCTGGCGGTTTCGGTTTTGGAGCGATGGCTGGCCACCAGGCTTTCATGGAGTTCACGGCGCAATTCAGCCGATGCAGCCAATAGCCAGGCGGGAACGTTCTTCCTGACAAGTTCTAAAAAGACGCCTTGCTGCTCTGGCGTTAATACTGGAATGGTTTGATTGGCGGATATGGAAGACATGCTTGAATAACTCGAAAACTGACAAGAACCTCAGCTTACCGAGCCTTTTTTTTAATAAGCGCTATCTATATACCACCACAAAACAAACGGGCCCTTCACTGCGAAGCAATGAAAGGGCCCGTCATAATTTGAAAGGATTACCAGAAGCGTTGCTGGGTCAGCCGGCTCCACCAGGTCAGTAGCACACGATCGACCGAGCCGCTGGCCGCCATGCCGATGCGCTCCTGCAGGCTTTTGCGTTCGGCGTAGTGCAAGTGGTACAGCTCGGACTTCTTGGTACGTTCGGCGAGGTATTCATCGCTGGTCTTGAGTTCGTCCACCAGTTGCTTGTCCAGCGCGGCGATGCCGAGCCAGATTTCGCCGGTGGCCACTTCGTCGATGGCCAATTGCGGGCGATAGCGGGAAACGAAGTTCTTGAACAACTGGTGAGTGATGTCCAGGTCTTCCTGGAACTTCTCGCGGCCCTTCTCGGTGTTTTCGCCAAACACCGTCAGGGTGCGCTTGTATTCGCCGGCGGTCAGCACTTCGAAGTCGATGTCGTGCTTTTTCAGCAGGCGGTTGACGTTAGGCAACTGCGCCACGACGCCGATCGAGCCGAGGATAGCGAACGGTGCGCTGATAATCTTCTCGCCGATGCACGCCATCATGTAGCCGCCGCTGGCCGCGACCTTGTCGATGCACACGGTCAACGGCACACCGGCATCACGGATACGCGCCAGTTGCGAGGAGGCCAGGCCGTAGCTGTGAACCATGCCACCGCCGCTTTCCAGACGCAGCACCACTTCGTCCTTGGGCGTGGCCAGGGTCAGCAGCGCGGTGATTTCATGGCGCAGGCTTTCAGTGGCCGACGCCTTGATGTCGCCGTCGAAATCCAGCACGAACACCCGAGGTTTGGCTTCAGGTTTTTTCTTTTGCTTTTTCTCGGATTTAGCCTCGACCTTGCGCAAGGCCTTGAGCTGGTCCTTGTCGAGCAAGGTTTGCTCCAGGCGTTCGCGCAGCCCTTTGTAGAAATCATTGAGTTTGCTGACTTGCAACTGGCCGACCGACTTGCGCCGACCTTTGCTGCGCAACGCCGCAAAACTGGCCAGGACCACCAAAATGGCGATCACCAGTGTCACGGTCTTAGCCAGAAAAACTGCGTACTCGGCAAAAAACTCCACAGGGACTCCTTTAATACGATGCGCTGCATAAACGCGCGCGGGATACCTCCAGCATACCCATGCGCCGCCCCGACGGCCAGCCGTGAAACCTCTGGCAACCGGTCTGTAACGGGCATTTCAAACAAGCGTATGTTTTTTCATTGACAGCTCACCGTCATCCTCATAACCTCGCCGAACCTTCAACGTACCGGGATGAAGCGGACGTGGGCAGTATCTATTTGATTCGACATGGCCAGGCCTCCTTTGGTGCAGACGACTATGACGTCCTGTCGCCGACCGGTATTCGCCAGGCAGAAGTCCTCGGCCAGCACCTCGCCGAGCTGGGTATCAGCTTTGATCGCTGCCTCTCGGGCGACCTGCGCCGCCAGCAGCACACGGCCAACAGTGCACTGGAACAGTTCGCTGCCGCAGGCCTGCCGGTTCCCGTCCTGGAAATCGATTCCGCTTTCAATGAGTTCGACGCCGACGCGGTGATCCGCGCGCTGCTGCCGGCCATGTTACCGGACGAACCCGAAGCGCTGCACATCCTGCGCAATGCCGCGCAAAACCGTGGTGAGTTCCAGCGCATCTTCGCCCTGATCATCGAGCGCTGGCTCGCTGGCACCTATGACACACCGGGCCTGGAAAGCTGGCTGGGGTTTGTCGAACGGGTGCAAGCCGGTCTGCAGCGCATTCTCGAACAGGCCGACAACACCCAGAAAATCGCCGTGTTCACCTCCGGCGGCACCATCACCGCCCTGCTCCACCTCATTACACAAATGCCCGCCAGGCAGGCGTTTGAACTGAACTGGCAAATCGTCAACACCTCGCTCAACCTGCTGAAGTTTCGTGGTCGCGAGGTGGCTCTGTCTTCTTTCAACAGTCATGCGCACCTGCAACTGTTGAAAGCCCCGGAACTCATCACGTTTCGCTGAGTCCGGACTATTGTGACCCTGGCTGTATTCACCCAGCTCTAATTACCCAAGAAAGGATCGAACCATGACCTCCGTAGCTGATGCCGTACAAGCAATGAAAGCCAAGTTCAACCCAGCCGCTGCTGTCGGTCTGGACCTGGTATTCGGTTTCCGCATCGACGACACCAAGAACTTCTCGCTGATTGTCAAAGACAGCACCTGCGAGCTCCAAGAAGGCGAAAACCCGGACGCCCAGGTGACTCTGGTAATGGACGGCGAAACCCTGGAAGGCATCGTCAGCGGCGAAACCGACGGCATGCAAGCGTTCATGGGTGGCAAACTGCGCGCCGAAGGCGACATGATGCTGGCCATGAAACTGTCCGAGCTGTTCCCGGCCTAAGCGCGCCGCTCCCGACCTTCGGGGGCACGCCTGGCTGCAAACGAATCCCGCCCCTCGTGGCGGGATTCGTCGTTTTTCGCCATTGGAAAACGGCTACCTGTGGATTTGCCGTCTATATTCCTTCTGGCCGCATGCGTCAGACATCGGCTGTTTGCCCTCGCTTCTATTATGAAGAGCCTTTGCGCGGAGCACTGCCATGAGCCCACCTGACGACCATGACGGATTTAACCGCCGACGTGTACTGCAAGGCCTTTCGGCAGGCGCCGTCGGTGCCTGGATCAGCCCGCTAATCGCAGGGAGTAAAACCATGCCCGATGCCCCCGCCGACCTCATCCTGTACAACGGACGCTTACACACCGTCGACCGCAAAAAACCCCAGGCCAGCGCCGTCGCGATCAAGGACGGACGCTTCGTGGTGGTCGGCAGCGATGCCCAGGCCATGGCCCTGCAAGGCCCCGGCACCCAAATTATCGACCTGCACGGCCGCACGGTGATTCCCGGTCTCAACGACTCGCACCTGCACCTGATCCGTGGTGGCCTCAACTACAACCTCGAACTGCGCTGGGAAGGTGTCCCCTCACTGGTCGACGCGCTGCGCATGCTCAAGGATCAGGCGGACCGCACACCCACGCCGCAATGGGTGCGAGTGGTCGGTGGCTGGAACGAATTCCAGTTCGCCGAAAAACGCCTGCCGACGATTGATGAATTGAACAAGGCCGCGCCAGACACCCCGGTGTTCGTCCTGCACCTCTATGACCGTGCCCTGCTCAACCGCGCCGCGTTGAAGGTGGTCGGTTATACCCGCGACACGCCGAACCCGCCGGGTGGCGAAATCCAGCGCGATGCCAACGGCGACCCGACGGGCATGCTGATCGCCCGTCCTAACGCGATGATTCTCTACTCGACCCTGGCCAAAGGGCCGAAACTGCCGCTGGAATATCAGGTCAACTCGACCCGGCAGTTCATGCGCGAACTCAATCGCCTCGGTGTCACCAGTGCCATCGATGCCGGCGGCGGTTACCAGAATTATCCAGACGACTATCAAGTCATCCAGCAACTGGCCAAAGACCAACAACTCACGGTGCGCATTGCCTACAACCTCTTCACGCAGAAACCCAAGGAAGAGCTGACTGACTTCAAAAACTGGACCAGCACCTCCCACTACGGTCAGGGTGACGATTTTCTACGGCACAACGGTGCCGGGGAAATGCTGGTGTTCTCGGCGGCCGACTTCGAGGACTTCCTCGAACCCCGCCCAGACCTGCCGCAAACCATGGAGCAGGAACTGGAACCGGTGGTCCGCCATCTGGTGGAACAGCGCTGGCCGTTCCGTTTGCACGCCACGTACAACGAATCCATCAGCCGCATGCTCGACGTGTTCGAGAAGGTCAATCGCGACATTCCGTTCGATGGTTTGCCGTGGTTCTTCGACCACGCCGAAACCATCACCCCGCAGAACATCGAGCGGGTGAAAGCCCTCGGCGGTGGCATCGCGATCCAGGACCGCATGGCATTCCAGGGCGAATACTTCGTCGACCGTTACGGCGCCAAGGCTGCCGAAGCCACGCCGCCCATCGCTCGTATGCTGGCCGAGGGCATTCCGGTCGGCGCCGGCACCGATGCCACGCGCGTGTCCAGCTACAACCCCTGGACTTCGCTGTATTGGCTGGTCAGCGGGCGCACCGTCGGTGGTTTGGCGCTGTACCCGCAAGGCTTGAGCCGCGATACCGCGCTGGAACTCTTCACCCACGGCAGCGCCTGGTTTTCCTCCGAGCAAGGAAAAAAAGGCCAGATCAAGGTCGGGCAACTGGCGGACCTGATTGCGCTGTCGGCGGACTATTTCCACATCGAGGATGAAGCGGTCAAATGGATCGAATCGGTACTGACCATCGTCGACGGCAAGATCGTCTACGGCAGCGTCGAGTTTGAAAAACTCGGGCCGCCTCCGGTCCCGGTGGTGCCTGAATGGTCGCCTGTCGCCAAAGTACCGGGCCATTGGAAACCCCTGGCGCCGCTGACGGCGCAGGTTCATCAATGTGTCGGGGCTTGCGCGGTGCATGCGCACAGTCACGAGAGAGCGAGACTGTCGTCCGCGCCGGTCAGTGATTTCGCCGGCTTCTGGGGGGCCTTTGGCTGTTCGTGTTTTGCGTTTTGAAATGAGCCGCTAAAAGATCGCAGCCTGCGGCAGCTCCTACTCGATCCCTGTAGCAGCTGCCGAAGGCTGTGGTGAGGGGATTTATCCCCGTTGGGCTGCGAAGCGGCCCCTGTTTTTCCAGCCACGCCGCGTCCAATGGATTACGACGGCTTCGCCGCCGAACGGGGATAAATCCCCTCACCACAGCCTCGCCAGCTGCTACATGAACTGGTCCGGCGGTATCCGTTTACAATGCCTGCACCTCCCGCACCGGCCGCCCCATGGACATCGATCTCGCCCGCACCTTTCTGGAAATCGTTCGCCACGGCAGCCTTGCCGCAGCCGCCGAAAAACTCCACGTCACCCAGACCGCTATCACGGCGCGGGTACAGAAACTCGAAAGCCAGCTAGGAAGTACGTTGTTCGTGCGCAACCGCGCCGGTGCGCGCCTGACGCCGAACGGTGAAGCCTTCGTGGTCTACGCCAATCAACTGGTCGAAACCTGGGAAGCGGCGCGACGGGACTTGCCGTTGCCCGAGGGTTACCGCGACGTGTTGCACATCGGTGGCGAGGTCAGTCTGTGCAACCCGTTGATGCTCAGCTGGGCCGGCGCGCTGCGCGAGAAGATCCCCAGCCACGCCCTGCGGATGGAAATCCGTGACGGTGAAAACCTGCTGCGCCAACTGGAACTGGGGGTTCTGGATGCGGCGCTGGTTTACCAGCCCGAGTATTGGCCGCGCCTGCAAGTCGAGCAGGTACTGGAAGAAAAACTGGTCCTCATCCGCCTGGCCGCAAGACCCGATCCCTACGTGTACATCGACTGGGGTCCGGACTTCCGCCGCCAGCACGATGCGGCCCTGCCGGAAAAAGCCAAAGCCGCGCTGAGCTTCAACCTCGGCCCACTGGGCTTGCAGTACATTCTGGAAAACGGTGGCAGCGGCTATTTCCGCACCCGGGTGGTCCAGAGTTATCTGCAAAGCGGTGTGCTGGAGCAAGTGTCCAAAGCTCCGGAATTCAGCTACCCGACCTATTTGGTTTACTCCCGCGACCGCGACTC
Organism: Pseudomonas sp. LB3P25; assembly: GCF_054897985.1. Lineage (NCBI taxonomy): Bacteria > Pseudomonadati > Pseudomonadota > Gammaproteobacteria > Pseudomonadales > Pseudomonadaceae > Pseudomonas > Pseudomonas sp. LB3P25. The sequence goes on from NZ_CM142711.1 coordinate 4,287,620, forward strand.
GGCCACCTTGCAACGAGCCTTCGACCTGCTGCGCGAAGTGATCAAATCCGACGATGACTGGTCGCAACGCTGGAACCCGCTGACCTGAGTCCGGTTTGCACCGGATCATGGCATGTGTGACCTCACTGTTCGGCCCGCCCGAAACGCCGGGATCGTCTAATCTGCTGGAGATAACAAAAACAAAAGGTGAACGCAGTGAGGCAGACCACCGAAGCATTCCGCGCCCGCTACCGCGCCGACATTCATCCGCTCTACAACCCATGGCTGCACGGCGCTTTTGTGCTGCTGTTCGGGTTGCTGGCCATCGGCGGATTCTGGAGCACCGTGCACCGGGTGCAGCCACTGGAATGGCTGGCGATGCCGTTGACGTTGTTGTTCTTCAACTTCGGCGTGTACATGGTCCATCGGCACTTGGGGCATCATAAAAAAAGCTTCGCGCGAATGTTCTACGCCCGCCATGCCGGCGACCATCACAGCTTTTTCGCCCCCGGCCACATGACCTACGACAGCGCCCGAGACTGGCGGGTGATTCTGTTTCCGGCCTGGCTGATTGTGTTGCACACGATTGTCATCACCCTGCCCGTCTGGTGGCTGCTTGAGCAGTTCGATGCCAACGTCGCCGGGTTGTTCGGCGGCTGCCTGGTCCTCGGCTACCTGACCTATGAAGTGTTCCATGCCTGCGAACACTTGCCACCGCAGAACCCCGTCACACGGTTGCCGTGGATCCGCCAGATGCGCCGCCTGCATGAACTGCATCACCGTCGAGAGCTGATGCAGGAACGCAATTTCAACATCGTTTTTCCGCTGATGGACTACCTGTTCGGCACCCTCTATTGGGAACCGGAGCCGACCGACCTGCACCCGACGAGAACGACCATGACCTGCATGCAGCATCAGATCGACATTGCCGGAAACCCGTTTGACGTGCTCGCCTATGCCTGCACCGTGACCCGTTGGCCGGAGTGGCATCCCTCATCCCTCAAGGTCGATGGCCCCAGCGGTCCGCTGCATGCCGGGAAGCGGTTTGAGGAAGACATCAAGGCTGGCGGGCGTGAGGGACACTTGCGCTGGGAGGTTAACGAATACCTGCCAGGCCGCCGCTGGAGTGCCTGGGCCCAGGGCGATCACGGGTTGTCTTTAGTGGTGACTTACGAGTGCGAAGCCCGGGGCGGTAGCACACGCTTTGTCCGCACGCTGGAGTATCAGTTCAGCGGCCTGGCGATGCGCATTGCCAATCGACTGCTGCTCAAGCGCCGCATCGATCGTGAGTCGGCAGCGTCGATGCTGGCGTTGTGTGAGATGGCGCAAAAACAGTGGGTTCCGGCAGGAGTCAACGCGTGAGTCGAACCGTCAAGTTTCGCCATCTGTTGTTGCTGATAATCGTCGCCATCGGCGCCTTTCTGCTGCTGATGCCAACCAAGGTTCGACCGGTGGCCTGGACACCACCGCCGGCACCCTCCCTCACCAGCGGAATCTACGCCGACAATCAGCGCCTCAAAGGTCTGGAGCGCGTCGGTGCCGCTGATATCGACGGGCCGGAAGCGTTGCTGCTGGAGGAGGACGTCCTCATCACGGGTTTGCATGACGGCCGACTGCTACGTACCAGCCTCGACGGCAAGGTCACCAAGGTCCTGGCCGATACGGGCGGCCGACCCTTGGGCCTGGCCCGTCACCCCAACGGTCTGCTGGTGATTGCCGACGGGGTCAAGGGCTTGCTGTCACTGGATGCCCAGGGCCGGTTGATTCCATTGACCACTGCGGCCAACGGTGTGCCCTTCGGTTTCACCGACGACGTGGCGATCGACAAGTCCGGGCACTACGCCTATTTCAGTGATGCCTCCAGCCGCTTTGGCTATGGCAGGGACGGCGAAGCGATCATCGAGCACGGCGGCGATGGCCGCTTGTTGCGTTATGACTTCCAGACCGGAAAGACCGAGGTCCTGTTGGATAAGCTGGAATTTGCCAACGGCGTGACGCTGGGACCGGACGATGCCTTTGTATTGGTCAACGAAACGGGCGCCTATCGCATCAGTCGTTACTGGCTGAGCGGGTCGAAAGCCGGCACCCACGATCTATTCATCGATAATCTGCCAGGGTTGCCGGACAACCTCGCGTTCAATGGCCGCGACCGCTACTGGGTGGCGCTTTATGCACCGCGCAACGCACTGCTCGATGCCACCGCGCCGCATCCATTCGTGCGCAAGATGATCGTGCGGGCAATGACTGTCCTGCCTAAACCAGTGGAGAAACGCGCCTTCGCGCTGGGCCTGGATCTGGACGGTAAAGTGATCGCCAACTTGCAGGACGGCAGCCGCGACAACTACTCGCCGATCACTACCGTTCGCGAGTATGGGGATTGGTTGTATTTCGGGTCGTTGAAGGCGAAAAACATGGCGCGATTGCCGCTGAGCACTGCGCTACAGTAAAAATCAAAAGATCTTGGTTTACCGCGGATCCACCTCGCCATCGCGCTCCGCATTATCCGTTTCCTCAAGCACCCTCTCCGGGTCCATGGCGGTGGTGTCATCCTCGTCCAGTGGGCGTGCGCCTTCATTGTTCGGCAGTTCGTCGATGCCCGGTTCATCTTCGGGATTGACGGCAGTGCGTCCAGGACTCAGTGGCTCGGGATGTGTCGGGATGGGGTCGTAGCCGCCCTGCTGTTCGCTGGGAAAGGTAGGTTTAGTCATGGGGCACCTCGCATGGAGCCGTAAATTCGGACTCTATTCATTCGAGGTGCCGGTATTTATCACCGTTCCACTTTTTCAGTCACCGGTCGTCGGTGGCTGATACGGAGTATCAGGACTGCACCTGGAGTCGGTTAACGATGTCCTTCTTGAACTGCATACGCTTCTCCTTGAGCTTCTTCAGTGCCTCATCGCTGGGCGCATCCGATTGGGCGGTTTCAGCCTTTACGACGTCGGCGTCCGCCTGCGAATACTTGTTGATCAGTGAATCCAGTTTCGGATCCTTGGTGCGTTTTTGCTGGATATCTTCCTTTGAAAGTTTGAGGTCCTGACAAAGATCGTGTGGCACCGGCATGGAACACCTCCGTTTGTTGATCGGAGGTAAACGCGATCAATTGCGTTCACCAACTATCAGAATGGCCTCGGTTAGTGGGTTCTGTCGACCGCCTATCAGACCAGCGGTGCCCGTTCGTCGCCCTGCCGCAAACACAATAAAACCTTTGCCCGCCCGTCGGCCTCCACACGTTAACGATCAATCGATCGCCCCTGAAAACCTGTGTGGAGAAAAACCAATGGACGGACTCACCCTGCGCCACCTCACATTGGCCGTTGCCTTGAGCACCAGCATGGGCACGGCACTCGCGGCTACTTCCAATGACTTCGTCGACAACGCAGCCGCGGGCGGTATCGCGGAAATCGAAACGAGCCGACTGGCCCTGGAAAAAAGCTCATCGGCGGACATCAAGGCATTCGCCAACATGATGATCACCGACCACTCCAAGGCCAACGATGAACTGGCGGCGCTGGCGAAAAAGAATGACATCGAGGTACCGGACAGCACGACGCTGGTGAAGCAGGCCAAGGAAAAAATCCTCGATATGCGCGATGAATCCTTCGATGCGGCCTACGCCAACAATCAGGTGAAGGCTCACGAAGACACCATCAAGCTGTTCAAGAAAGAGGCCAATACGGTGACCGACGACAAAGTCAAAGGCGCCACCGACCTGAAAGGTTTCGCGCAAAAAATGCTGCCGGCGCTGGAGAAGCATCTGGAGATGGCGAAAAAGCTCCAGGCTGCTCATCCGAGCAAATAACCCTCTCACAAAAAGGCCGCATCGTTTGATGCGGCCGTTTTCAATGCCTGACTAGCCGCCATCGGTGTCGATGTCGGCATCGGTGTCATCCCCGGGTTTGGGCCGGTCGGGATTGGGCTTGAAACCCGGGCTGAACTCGTTGTCGTTATCGGTGTGGAGATGCTTCTGGTCGACCGCTTTGTCTGCGCTTTCCGGTTCGGCGGTTGTCGCGTTTTCCTCAGGACCACTGTCATCGTTCATAAGTACCTCGTTCATCACTGCACCTGCGCGGCTGAAACAGTCAGGCCTTGAAGATTCGAAGCTTTCCAGCAAGCAACGTTCCATTGGATGGATCGCCGACCTGTCCATGTGCGCCGGTACCTGCCTGATCGCGCCCGACAAATCCCGCAGCCTGGCCTCCCACCCCCGGCATCGTCGGCGGCCAATATCGAAAAGCGCAACCCTTTGACTATGCTCAAGTGAACGGACACTGCTCCAGTCGGGCCGAGAGCTGATTTTCCTGCGGATGGTGAGCTTCCGTGAGCTGGAAAGGAGCAGCGACCACGTGAGCTTCGCCGTCAGCGAACGCCGGGCACAGGTTCGACCTTTTTCGTGATCATCCCGCTGGCCATCGCCTTGGAGCCCGTCGATGAAGCGTAACATCCGCTTGCTGATCGTCGACGACAACGTCGCCACGCGCTACGCCCTGCGCCGGCACCTGGAGTGCCACGGCTATGAAGTGCTCGAGGCCGGCACCGGCACCGAGGGCCTGGAGCTGATCGACAGCGTGGCGATCGACGCGCTGATCCTCGACGTCAATCTGCCGGACATGAGCGGCTTCGACATCGTGCGCAAACTGCGCGCCGAACCCGCCACCGCCCTGCTGCCGGTGATTCACGTATCGGCGGCCTCGATCCAGACCGGTGACATCATTACCGGCCTGGATGCAGGTGCCGATGCCTATCTGATCCACCCGGTAGACCCGGACGTGTTGCTCGCGACCTTGCGCACCTTGCTGCGGGTGCGTGATACCGAAAATGCCCTGCGTGAAAGCGAGGCGCGGTTTCGGGAAATTTTTGTCAATGTGTCGGCGCCCATCGCGGTGCTGGATGCCGAGTTGAAGGTGCACGAATGCAACCATGCCTTCGCGCAGTTGATTCAGGACAACCTCAACCCGGACACCCTGCACGAGTGCTTTGCCGAGGATCAGGATGTCGTCATCGAGGAACTGCGCCTGCGCCTGGCCTATGGCGAGCGCTGGAAAGGCACCCTGAGCATGCGAGTCCACGGCGAGACTCGCGAAACCGAGTGGCAGATTTCGCCGTACCGCACGCCGGAACTGAGCCTGGTGTTTGTCGAGGATGTCACTGAACACCGTCACCGCGAACGCTCGCACCTGGCCCGGCTTGACGACGCCACCACCCAGTTGGCCAAAGAAGTCGCCGAGCGAGCGCGAACCGAAGCTCAGCTGCTGCAAGTGCAGAAAATGGATGCACTGGGCAAGCTGACCGGGGGCATCGCCCACGACTTCAATAACTTGCTGACCGGCATCATCACCAGCCTGGAACTGATCCAGAAACGCATCGCCGCCTCACGCACCGACAAGGTTCAGTTTTACGCCGAAGCCGCGTTGAACTCCGCCATGAGTGCCGCTGCCCTGACCCATCGCCTGCTCGCCTTCGCGCGCCAACAGCCACTCGACACCCGGCCCGTGGACATCAACGAGCACGTGCGTTCCCTTGAGGAACTGCTGGTGCGCACCATCGGCGAACGCATCACGCTGAAACTCGAATTGACCTCCAAAGCCGCCATCGCCCTGGTCGACCCCATTCAGCTCGAAAGCGCGATGCTCAATCTGGTGATCAACGCTCGCGATGCCTTGCCCCAGGGCGGCAACATTTGGGTCAGCACCTATGCCGCCTATTCCCATGGCGACCCCAATCTGGCCGATGGTGCGTATGTCGCGTTGTCGGTGCGCGATGACGGTATCGGTATCGAACACAGTGTGATCAACAAGGTGTTCGACCCGTTTTTCACCACCAAGCCGCTGGGCCAGGGCACCGGGCTGGGGTTGTCGACTCTCTACGGTTTCGCCCGGCAATCGGGTGGCGATGCACACATCCGCAGCGTCGCCCGGCGCGGCACCGAAGTCACCATCATGCTGCCGGCCAGTTCCGCCCCCACCGCCGGCGAAGCCGAGTCAGCCACCGTCGATTATCAGGGTGCCGGCGAACATGTGCTAATCGTCGAGGACACGCCGTCGGTGCGCATGTTTGTGGCCGAAGTGTTGGTGGATGCCGGTTACCGTTGCACTCAGGTGGGTGACATCGAAGGAGCCCTCGAGCGCCTGCAAAACGATGAGTCCATCGACCTGCTGCTGACGGACGTCGGACTGCCGCGCATGAGCGGCCGCGAGCTGGCCGATGTGGCACGGGGCTGGCGCGAAAAGTTACCGATCCTGTTCATGACCGGTTATGCCGAAACCGCAATCAACCGTCAGGTGTTCCTCGGCGATGGCATGGAGATGCTGATCAAGCCGTTCCAGATCAATGAACTGCTGGACAAGGTGCGGCGCACGCTGGACAGCGCCTGATAGATTGCCTTCGCGAGCAGTCTCGCTCCCACACTGGATCTGTGGTGTTCACAAATCCCCTGTGGGAGCGAGCCTGCTCGCGAAGGCGCCAGAAAAAACACCACCGATTCAAGCCGTACCCAGGGTTCTGGCCAAAAACGGTGCGGTCCGGCTCTTTTTGCTGTTGGCGACTTTCTGCGGTGTACCACTGACGACAATCTTCCCGCCCTGGTCCCCCGCCCCCGGCCCGATGTCGATCACCCAGTCACTCTGCGCCACCACGCGCATTTCATGTTCGACGACGATCACCGTATGTCCCGCCGTCACCAGCGTATTCAACTGTTCGAGCAAGCGATCGACATCCCTTGGGTGCAAACCGGTGGTGGGCTCGTCGAGCACATACAGCGTGGCCCCGCGCTGGTTGCGTTGCAGCTCGGTGGCCAGTTTGATCCGCTGGGCTTCGCCGCCCGACAGCTCGGTCGCCGGCTGGCCGAGGCGCAGATAACCCAGGCCGATATCGCGCAGCACCTCCAGAGAACGACGAATACCCGGCTGCTCGGCAAACACTGTGACTGCCTCGTCCACCGTCAGCTGCAACACTTGGGCGATATTCAACCCTTGCCAAATGATCGCCAGCGTCTGCGGGTTGTAGCGCGCGCCGTGGCAGGTCGAGCACGGTGCATAGACGCTGGGCATGAACAGCAACTCGACGCTGACAAAGCCTTCACCTTCGCACGTTGAGCAACGTCCCTTGGCGACGTTGAAGGAAAACTGACCGGCGTCGTAACCCTCGGCCTGCGCCTGGGGTGTGGTGGCGTACAGTTTGCGTACGTTGTCGAACAGCCCGGTGTAAGTCGCCAGGTTCGAGCGCGGTGTGCGGCCGATGGGTTTCTGATCGACTTGCACCAGGCGCTTGATCGACTCCAGCCCCGCCATGACCTGACCGCCGCTGACTTGTGGTGCGTCATCCTCCAGGCTCAACGCTCGCGGTTCGCTGTCGCTTGCCGCGCGCCCGAGATGCGCGCCCACCAGTTCCAGTAGCGCCTGACTGACCAGGCTCGATTTACCGGAACCGGAGACGCCCGTCACCGCGGTAAAACAGCCCAGCGGAAACTCGACGCTGAGGTTGTTCAGGTTATTGCGGGTAATGCCTTCGAGCCGTAGCCAATCGTTCGCCTTTCGGCTGGCTTGGGGCTGAGTGACCTGCTCGGCGAACAGATAAGCGCGCGTCTGCGAGTTCGTCACCTGCGCCAACCCTGGCGGCGGCCCGCTGTACAGGACTTGGCCACCATGCTCGCCGGCCGCCGGGCCCACGTCGATCAACCAGTCGGCGCGACGCATGGTTTCCAGGTCATGCTCGACCACGAACAAGGTGTTGCCGGCGGCTTTCAAGCGTTGCAGGGCTTCGAACAGCGCTTCGCCATCCGCCGGGTGCAGACCGGCCGACGGCTCATCCAATACGTAAATCACCCCGAACAACTGCGAACCCAATTGCGTCGCCAGGCGCAGACGCTGCAACTCACCGGACGACAGCGTCGGCGTGCTGCGTTCCAGCGCCAGGTAACCGAGCCCCAGATCGGTCAACGTACTGACCCGCTCCAACAAGTCCTGGGCGATCCGCTGCGCGGCCAGGCGCTTCTCCACCGACAGGTTCGGTGTGTGGCGGACATCCGGCGCATTACCGTGGCCGCTGGCGCCGTGGGCCACTCGCTGCTCGCGGGCCTCGCGGGTCTGGTCGTGCGTCAATACCTCGCCCGCCGACTCGGTCTGTTCGAGGTAGCTGTGAGCGGCCACTGGTTTCAAGACTTCGGCCACTTGCAGCAACGGCATCTGCGACAACTCGCCGATGTCGTAACCGGCAAAGGTCACCGACAACGCCTCGCGCTTGAGCCGTTTGCCATCGCACAACGGGCACGGGCTGCCGAGCATGAATGACGAGACGCGCTTCTTCATCAGCGCGCGTTGGGAATGGCTGAAGGTGTGCAGGATGTAGCGGCGGGCACCGGTGAACGTGCCCTGGTAACTCGGTTCCATGTTGCGTTTGAGCGCGATTTTGGTTTCTTCGGGGGTGAGCCCGGCATACACCGGTACCGTGGGTGTTTCTTCGGTGAAGAGAATCCAGTCGCGCAGTTTTTTCGGCAGATCACGCCAGGGTTTATCGACGTCGTACCCCATCGTCACCAGGATGTCTCGCAGGTTCTGTCCCTGCCAGGCGGTGGGCCAGGAGGCGACCGCGCGCTGGCGAATGGTCAGGCTCGGGTCCGGGACCATCAACGCTTCGGTGACTTCATACACCCGCCCCAACCCATGACATTCGGGGCACGCGCCCTGGGGCGTGTTGGGCGAAAAGTCTTCGGCATACAGCATTGGCTGCCCCGGCGGATAGCTGCCGGCCCGGGAGTACAGCATGCGGATCAGGCTCGACAACGTCGTCACGCTGCCCACCGAAGAGCGCGTACTCGGCGTACCTCGTTGTTGCTGGAGCGCCACCGCCGGCGGCAAGCCTTCGATGGAGTCGACGTCCGGCACCCCGACCTGATCGATCAGGCGCCGCGCATAAGGCGCCACGGATTCGAAATAGCGGCGCTGCGCTTCGGCGTAGAGAGTCGAGAACGCCAACGACGATTTCCCCGAACCGGACACGCCAGTGAACACCACCAAGGCATCCCTGGGGATGTCGACATCGACGTTTTTCAGATTGTGTTCCCGGGCGCCGCGCACCCTGACCATGCCGGAGGGAGGGTTGGAGGTGCGTGTGGATGTCATCAGGTGGCCTTAATGAAATTGCAGGAAAAACACAAAACCAATGTGGGAGCGAGCCTGCTCGCGAATGCAATTTATCATTCAACGTTAATGTCGACTGACACGACGCTTTCGCGAGCAGGCTCGCTCCCACATTGGATCGGGTCAGCCATTGAGGACGGTGCGAACCATCTGTGCGAGCGCCTCGGGGCCATAGGGTTTGCTCAGCAAATACGTATCCGGGCTGAGTTGGTGATTGCGCGAAATAATGTCACGGGTGTGGCCCGAGGTGAACAGCACGGCCAGCGGCGGCGTCTGCATCTTGGCCCAGGCGGCCAGGTCCGAGCTTTTGATCAGGCCGGGCATGACCACGTCGGTGAAAATCAAGTCCACCGCCGCGCCCTCCAGCAACATCTGCATCGCGGCGTCACCGTTGGCCGCCGTCAGGACTTGATAACCTTCTTCGCTCAGTAACTCCACCGCTGAGCTGCGCACCGCCTCGTTGTCCTCGACCACCAGAATGGTTTCGTGTCCGCCTCGCTGTTGCGGGTCATGACGTGTGGTTTCGTTGAGCATCGGGCGCAGGCTGCGAGGGAAATACAGCTGCACCCGAGTGCCCTGCCCGACCACGCTGGAAATCTCGATATGCCCGCCACTCTGCTTGACGAAACCGAACACCATGCTCAGTCCCAGCCCCGTGCCCTGGCCATCGGCCTTGGTGGTAAAAAACGGTTCGAAAGCCTGTGCGAGTACCTGCGGCGACATGCCAACCCCTCTGTCAGTCACCGCCACGCAGACATAGTCGCCGGCGACGATGCCCTTGCCTGCACAAAACTTGCTATCAAGGGCGATGTTCTCAGCGTTCAAGTCAATGGTCCCCTCGCCGTTCATGGCGTCCCGGGCATTGATCGCCAGATTGAGAATGGCGTTTTCCAGTTGATTACAGTCCACGTAGACGTGCCAAAGGGCTTCAGCCGCGGTGACATTGATCTGAATGGTTTCCCCCAGCGCCCGCTGCAACAATTCCCCGAGTCCATCGAAGACCTGGCGCAGGTCGCAGACCGCTGGCGACAAGGGCTGACGTCGGGCGAACGCGAGCAATTGCGAAGACAGTTTGGCGCCACGTTCGACTGCGGCAATCGACGCACTGACCCGGCGCTGCACGTTGGCGTTGTCCGGTTCATGCCGCGCCAGCAAGTGCAGGTTGCCGGCTATCACCTGCAACAGGTTGTTGAAGTCATGGGCCACGCCTCCGGTGAGACCGCCGATGGCTTCGAGTTTCTGGGATTGACGCAATTGTTCTTCAGCGGCCAGCCGCGCTTCGACTTCGTCGGCAACGCGTTGCTCCAGATTGCGGGTGAACTTGAGCAAGGATTCTTCGGCGGTCTTGCGTTCGTGAATGTCGATCAACACCCCGGGGAAACGGAACGGTTCGCCCTGTTCATTGAACTCGCAGCCACCACTCGCCTGCACCCACAGATAACTGCCATCCGGGCGCAGGACCCGATACTCGGCGTTAAAGGGCTCGCCGGTTTCCACTGATTGATTGATCCGCTCCCGCACCCAGCTGCGGTCATCGGGATGGATCTGTGCTTTGACGACGGCCATTGGCAAGTCGGCCAGGTTTTGCTCGGGCGGGTAGGAAAAGGTGCGGGCGAAACGCTCGTCGCCGGAGAGCACATTGTCCTTGATGTCCCAGACGAACGAGCCGAGCAAAGCCCCGGCATTGAGCGCCAGCCGCACCCGTTCGTTGTCGGCGTGATAGGCGTCCTCGGTGGCCTGACGGCGGCGCTCGGAAATCACATGCTCGGTGGTCTCGACCACCATCGCCATGACCCCGGCCGGTTTCCCGTCATCATCCGCCACCGGGCTGTAATAGAGGTCCAGCCAGACGTCTTCGGGAATCCCGTCGCGCAGCAGCTCCAGTACTTTGTTGCGATAGGACAAGGTGCCGCCGGCCAGGCAGGTATCGACTACATGCCGATTGAATTCGGCGACTTCCGGCCAGCCAAGTTCCACCGGGGAGCCCAACAGGTAAGGATGGCGGCCACCGGCAAACGTCGAGTACGCATCGTTATAGATCATATAACCCGGTCGGCCCCACAGCATCACCATCGGCAGTGGGGACGCGAGCATTAACTGCACCGCACTGCACAGGCTTCTGGGCCAGGTGTCCATGTTCCCCAGATCGGTCAGGCTCCAGTCGAACGCGCGGATGCGCCCGGCCATTTCACCGTTCCAGCCTGCACACCCATGGCTATCGTCTAGAAACTGCATCGACTGACTCTGTATCCCTGTAGATGACTGGCTTAAGGGATCGCAACGGCATGAGGACGGTGCGTGCCCGTTTGTTTCGAGCATCGCGGTCGCCAATGGTTTCATAGAGGTTAGCTGATTCTTGACTTGCAGATTTTTGTGGCAATGGAGTGTGCCCTGGGGGCGAACCTTGTAGCAGCTGCCGAGCCTGCGAGGCTGCGTTCGGTGCGGGCCGCGTTCGGACGAAGCCGTCGTGAAATCAAACACCTCGGTGTGTCAGGACAAACTCGGATGCAGGGTTTACGACTGCTTCGCAGCCGAACGCAGCCTCGCAGGCTCAGCAGCTGCTACAAGGTTTCAGCGTGGCTAAACCTCGATCAGGTGCTTGAGCGGGTGGTAGCCGGTTTTCAGCGTGGCGGCGACGTCAAGAATGGCCTTCTCGATGCCATTCAAATGCATGCAGGTCAGTTCGATCGCAGCGCTCTGATTGCCCGCTTCGATGAACTCGATCAGCCGCAGGTGTTGCGCAATATCCAGCTCAACCAGGAATTCACCGTGAACATCGTCAGCGATGCCCTGGTGGAAGCCATGAACGTCTGCGCCGTGCCGTTCGCCCCCGGTTTCGACGAACTGACGGCCGCCGGTCTCACCGCCATTCCCGGCACCACGGTCAAATGCCCACGGATTGGCGAAGCTCCGGTCGCGTTGGAGTGCCGAAGGATGATGGCGCTGTCCATCGGGCAGTCACGGGAGATTATCTTTGGCGAAGTGTTGATGGCCCATGTGCGTGATGAATTGATCGACCCGAAAACCTTGTATATCGATCAGCTTGGGCTCGATGCGATTGGCCGGATGGGTGGGCATGGGTATGCGCGCACGCGCGATTATTTTGATCTGCCAACACGGTCGTTGCAGGCGTGGACGGAGGCGCCGGGGGGTGGGGAGCGGTTTTGGCCTTTGGGTAAATGAGGGTGTTGGGGGTGTTAGTTAGATCCACCCCTCACCCTAACCCTCTCCCAGAGGGAGAGGGGACTGACCGAGGTGCTCTTGGAGGTGCATCGACCTGAAAAATCGAGTCGAACTCAGGTTTGAAAAGCATGGAGATCGGCTCCCTTTCCCCTCTCCCCTGTGGGGCGGTCCGACGTTTCGGGAGGGCTGGGGTGAGGGGTGGTTTTGATGGTCAACGAAAATCCCGACTGCGCACACTGATACCGTCGAGCAACGAACTCAAATCGCTCAACCGTCCGGCAATCAAATGCCGCACCTCGCCTTCCCTCTCCCAGCGCCCGTCGACCTTGAGCAATTGCGAGCCAACCAACACCTGGCGCTGCCGGTCGGCCAGGTCGCGCCAGACGATGACATTGACGTTGCCGAACTCATCTTCAAGGGTGACAAAGGTCACACCACTGGCGGTGCCCGGGCGTTGTCGACCGGTCACCAGCCCGGCGACGCTGACCGGTCGCCCATGCTCGACCTCCAGCAGTTCCTTCGAACTGCGGCAGCGCCGGGCTTTCAATTCACCCCGCAACAACGCCAGAGGATGCGGGCCGAGCGTGGTGCCGACACTGTTGTAATCGGCTAGCAGGTCCTCGCCAACGGTGGGTTTGGGCAACGAGACCGCGCCCTCCTCCTGACTTGGCAGACCGGCAAACAAGCCGAGCTGTTTCTGCACACCTGCCACTTCCCAGCGAGCCCGATGACGATCCCCCGCCAGGCCGCGCAGCGCACCGGCATCGGCCAGTTGTTCCTGGGCACGGGCATCGAGTCGCGCCCGCTCGCCGAGGTCGGCAATGTCGGCAAACGCCCCCTTCGACCGCGCCGCCTCAATACGCCGGGCATCGTCCTCGCGAAAGCCCTTGATCATCCGCAATCCCATGCGAATCGCCGGCTGGGCACCGGTGATCGGTTCGAGGCTGCAATCCCAGTCACTGGCGCGCACGTCCACCGGGCGAATCTGCAAATGATGCCGGCGCGCGTCCTGCAGAATCTGATCCGGGCTGTAGAAACCCATGGGCCAGCTGTTGATCAGCGCACAGGCGAAGGCCGCCGGCTCGTGGCATTTCAACCAGCAACTGGCGTAGGTCAGCAAGGCGAAACTGGCGGCGTGGGACTCGGGAAAACCATAACTGCCGAAGCCTTTGATCTGCTCGAAGATCTGCGCGGCAAACTCGGCCGTGTAGCCGTTTTTCTTCATCCCGGCGGCCAGGCGATCCTTGTGCGGCTCCAGCCCGCCGTGGCGTTTCCAGGCAGCCATGGAACGGCGTAACTGATCGGCCTCGCCGGGACTGTAGTCGGCGGCGACGATCGCAATCTGCATCACCTGTTCCTGGAACAGCGGCACGCCCAGCGTGCGCTTAAGCACGGTTTCCAGTGCCGGGGACGGATAGATCTCCGGTTCTTCCTTGTTTCGGCGGCGCAGATACGGATGCACCATCCCGCCCTGAATCGGCCCCGGACGGACGATCGCCACTTCAATCACCAGATCGTAGAAATTCACCGGTTTGAGCCGGGGCAGCATCGACATTTGCGCCCGGGACTCGATCTGGAACACACCGATGGTGTCGGCACGACCAATCATTTCGTAGGTGGGCGCGTCTTCGGACGGGATCGTTGCCAGGCTCAGGTCCCGATGGCGATGACGGCGCAACAGATCGAAACAGCGGCGGATCGCACTGAGCATGCCCAACGCCAGAATATCCACCTTGAGCAGCCCGACGGCATCGAGGTCGTCCTTGTCCCACTGGATGATGGTGCGCTCGGCCATGGCGGCGTTTTCCACCGGGACCAGGCTGTCCAGAGGCTGCTCGGAAATCACGAAACCGCCGGGGTGCTGGGACAGGTGTCGGGGGAAACCGATCAGTTGCCCTGTCAGGCTGAGCACCCGGCGCAGCACCGGGCTCTCGGGATCGAACCCGCCTTCAAGCAGGCGTTCCACGGGCGGTGTTTCATCACTCCAGTGACCACAGCAATCGGCCAGGGCGTTGATCTGATCCGGCGGCAAACCCAAGGCCTTGGCCACATCACGCACCGCGCCGGCCGCGTGATACGTGCTGACCACCGCCGTCAGCGCCGCGCGGGTCCGGCCATAACGCTGGAACACGTACTGCAAGACTTCTTCGCGGCGTTCGTGTTCGAAATCGACGTCGATGTCCGGCGGCTCGTTGCGCTCTTTGGAGAGGAAGCGTTCGAACAATAACGTGGTGCGATCCGGATCGATTTCCGTGATGCCCAAGGCAAAGCACACCGCCGAGTTGGCCGCCGAACCACGGCCCTGACACAGGATTTTTTGCTCACGGGCGAAACGCACAATGTCGTGAACCGTCAGGAAATAGCTTTCGTAGCCCAGCTCGGCGATCAGCTCCAACTCCTTGTCGATCTGCGTCAGCACCTGGGCCTGCGGGCCTTTTGGCCAGCGCCACGCGATGCCCTCTTCGGTCAGATGCCGCAGCCAGGATGTAGCTGTCTGGCCTTCTGGTACCAACTCCCGGGGATACTGATAACGCAACTGACCGAGGTCGAAGGTGCAGCGTCGGGCGATGTTCAGCGTTTCGTCGAGCAGTGGTTGCGGATAGATCGATTGCAGAGCCTCGAGACTGCGCAGATGTCGCTCGCCATTGGGATGAAGACGCAACCCGGCCTCTGCCACCGGCACGTGATGACGGATCGCGGTCATGGTGTCCTGCAAGGCGCGTCGCCCACGAGCGTGCATGTGCACATCGCCGCTGGCCACTGCCGGGATTCGCAGCTTCCTCGCCAGGGCCAGCAGTGCGCCCAGTCGCCGGGTATCGTCCTGGCCGCGATGCAGCTGGACGGCCAGCCACAGGCGTTCGGCGAAGGTCTGTTTCAGCCAGTGGCCCTGTTCGAAGTCATCGACTGCGTCCGGCACCCACAACGCCAACAGCCCCGGCAAGGGTTCACTGAAGTCTTCCCGCAGCACTTGATACTGGCCTTTCTGCGTACGGCGCCGCGCTCGGGTAATCAGTCGGCACAGGGTCTGGTAACCCTCGAGGTTTTCCACCAGCAACACCAGTTTCGGACCGTTCTCGATCCGCACTTCGCTGCCGATAATCAGCGGCAGCTCCACGGATTTGGCCGCTTGCCAGGCGCGGACGATACCGGCCAGGGTGCATTCATCGGTGATCGCCAAGGCCTGATAGCCCTGCTTTTTCGCCCGTTGAAAGAGTTCGAGGGCACTGGAAGCACCGCGTTGAAAACTGAAGTTCGACAGGCAGTGCAGCTCGGCATAGTCGACGCTCATGCGAACCAGCCCTGCAGCCACAACGGGCCGTCCTCACCGACCGCACGATAGGCCCAACCCTGCTGACCGGAACGGGTTTCGATCAGGAAGTAATCGCGGCGCACATCGTCGCCGTCCCACCAACCGGACTCGATGCGTTCCGGCCCCATCAGGATGCGCGTCGAACCTTCGTGCACCGCCAGCGGTTCAGTCAGCAGCCAACCCGGACGCTGCACGGCAGGCAGCCCTGCACAGCGCTGACTGTCGACACTGGCCTGCCACGCGCATTCCGGCCGGTGATCGGCCTGGAACCGCAAGCCCTGCACCGCGTCATCTCCCAACCGCGCGCGTAAGCGTTCGCGCAGTTGCTCCCACGGCAAGGACTGCTGCGGGCGGTCGTCGAACAGCTCCTGATACTGGGGAACGAAGGCCGGCAAGTCTTCGGCGCGCAGACGAAAACCACGCACCGGGGCCTCGACCTGGACGTGCTCCAACCGGCCTCGGGCCAGTTCAAAGAGCATCGCCGGATCACGTTCGGCGCTGAGCAGGCCGACCTTGATGACAGTGTCCGGTAACCCGGCGTGTTCCAGGTGCAGGTCGAAACGCTGCACGCCGCTGTCCCGACCGCAAAGAAACGCGGACAGGTCACCGGTCAATCGGCGTAACGGAAACAGCAGCGCCTGATGGGACTGCACGTCGAAGTTGAGCTCGATGCGCACATCGAAGCGGTCCGGCGGCAGGTAGAACGCCAGCGCCAGTCGCCGTAACCCGAGCAAGGTGTCCAGATGCTTGAGCACCTGGGCCTCGAAACGCCGGGCCAGACTATGACGAGGCAACGCCTGAACTTGACTCAAGGTGCGCAACCCCATGCGCGACAACGCGGTGGCAACGCTGGTTTCCAGCCCGATCCGGTCGATGGGCAACAGCCCAAGATGATGTTGCAAGGCTTGATCGTCGGGCACCACCAGACCGTCATAAGCGTTGGCCAGCACCCGTGCCGCCACCGGGTTGGGCGCGGCAACAATCCGATGGCGAAACCCCAGCTCGCCGAGCTCGGCCCGCAACCGCGCCTCGAATTGCGGCCAGGCACCGAACAATCCCAGGCTGGACTCGATTTCAAACACCACCGCACGCGGGTAATGCACGCTGACTTGTGAACTGAATCGATAAGCCCAGGCGGCCAGAAACTGCTGCCAGTGCTCGATCTCGGTAGCGTCGTATTCAGCCGTGACAAACCCTTTGCTCAAGGCCTGGGCGGCGGTCATCGACTGGCCCGGACGCAAACCCAGCGCCCGAGCCGAAGCGTTGACCGCTTGCAACACCCGACGCTGGGCCGGGCCGGTCAGCAGCGCCAGCGGCTCATCGGGATCGGAGCGCTGACGCAGTACCGCGTCCAGCGCCAATTGCGGAAAGAGAATACACACCCAGCGCATGGCAACCTCAATGCCCCACAGGGAAGGCAATCGGCGCCGAACGGGCCAACCCACCCCGGCACTTGAGCACGCGCAATTGCGCAGGCCTGGCGTCGATGGCGATGCGCAGCGCCGCTGGCGAAGGGTTGATCGCTTCATGGATCGAGCGGTAGGCAAACGCCAGGGTCGAGCCGGTTTCCGCCGCCACCTGCAAGCGCCGCAACGCCCGGTCATCGGCCTTGTGCGGCCAGCACAGCACTGCGCCGCAACTGCCCGAACGCAGGCATTGTTCCGCGGCCCACAAGGCATCGCGCTCGCTGGCCTGGATGATCGACAACTGACGCAGATCGACCCCGGCGTTCTGCCAGGCCTGGGGATAGGGCACGTAAGGCGGCGCCACCAGCACGATGCGCTCGCCCGCGACGGACAACCGCGCCAGCGCTGGCCACACCAGTTGCAACTCGCCAACACCCTGCCCGGCCAAAAGGATTTCGGTCAGCGCCGCTTCCGGCCAACCGCCAGTAGGCAACGCCGCATCCAGCGCGGCATGCCCGGTGGGTTGCGGGCTGACGGCCGGTGGCGCAGGCCGGCCCTTCCAGACCTGGCCGCCATTGAACAGCGTATCCAGCGCAACGACGGCGCCCATCACCCTTGCCTCACCAGACCGCAGAACACCCCTTCGATGGCCAGGTCCTGATCGGCGTCGACGATGATCGGCTTATAGGCCGGGTTGCGCGGCAGCAGTCGGACAACGTCGCCGACCCGCTCGAAACGTTTGATGGTGACTTCCCCGTCGAGTCGCGCGACGACGATTTGGCCGTTGACCGCCTCGGGATTACGGTGCACGCCCACCAGATCGCCGTCGAGAATGCCGTCCTCGATCATCGAGTCGCCCTGGACCCGCAGCATGTAATCCGGCACCCGGGAGAAGATCGACGGGTCGAGCAGCAAGCGGCTGTGCACCTCGGCATCGGCACCGATCGGCGCACCTGCCGCCACCCGGCCGAGTACCGGAATGTCCAGCAACTCGGGCCGCGCCGGTTGCCCGAGCAAACGAATGCCCCGGGCCTGATGCGCATTGACCTCGATAAAACCGGCCTCGGTCAGCGCCAGCACATGCTTGCGCGCCACGCTGCGAGAGGCGAAACCGAACGCCTCGCTGATTTCAGCGAGGCTCGGGGACTGACCGTGCTCGGCGATTCGATCGCGGATAAAGGTCAGGATGGCGGTACGGCGGGGAGTTAAAGTCGTCATGGAGTACATTTGTACTCTTTTGGCGATTTCCTGACAAGAACCACCAGTCAGTTCACTTCCCAGACCTTGTGGTTTCCACATGTGGGAGCGAGCCTGCTCGCGAATACGGTGTGTCAGTCGACATCTGTGCTGAATGTCAGTCCGCATTCGCGAGCAGGCTCGCTCCCACAGGGGTTTCAGTCGTTTTCGGGGGCGAGTTGTGCCAGGTAGGGCCATGGGTAGATGCCGCGTTCGTGGCCGTCGCTGAAGATCAGTTGCACGCCGTAGCCCTGTTGGTTGAGTTCAATCACGCGGATGCGCTCATCGACTTTCACCCTCACCCCCTGCAACCGAAACGCCCGGCATTGCGAACACGGACACTGACGACGCAACTCAGCGTGCTCCAACAACTGCTCGCGACCATCCGGCCAGTTCAACCGCAGCTGCTGTTTGCTCTGGGAATTGCCAATCGCCACCGGGTTCATTGCAGCTGACTCAAGGCGATGCGCACGGCTTTGCGCACTTCCGGGTCGCCGTCGTCCTGCGCGGCCTGCAAGGGTGCGATGGCGCCCCGATCGTTCAACTCTCCGAGGGCCAGGGCAGCTTCCTTGCGCAGGTTGCTGATGCGGTGGCCGAGGGTTTCGATCAACGCTTCAAGGGCAGGGACGTAACGCAAACGACCGAGGCTACGGGTGGCGCGCAGGCGCACTTGCCAGTAATCGTCACTCAAGGCTTCGACCAAGGCCTGACCGGCGTCGACGTGACCGACCTTGCCCAGCGTGGTGGCGGCTTCTTCGCGGACTTGCCAGGCTGCGTCCTGCAAGGCGTGGCGTAGCGCCGGCAACACGTGGGCGTCGGAGGCCAGGCCAAGGGCTCCGGTGGCGGCGCGACGGACTTCAGTGTCAGGGTCGTCACTGGCCAATCGAGCAAGCGCCGGCAAGGCATCGAGCTGCTTGAGCCAGCCGAGTACGCCGACGGCTTCGCGGCGGACACTGGCGTCTTCATCGCTCAATGCCCCTAAAGCAGCAGCGGCGGCATCGGGAAAGCGCAACTCACGCAAGGCCCTGAAAGCGGCGATGCGCACGTTGATGTCGGCATGCCCGGTCCACGGCAGAATCACCCTGCCCGCCGCCTCGGTCTTGAGCAGGCTAAGGCTTTGCGCGGCAGCCGCTTGCACCGCTTGGGAAGGATCGGTCAGGGCCTGGCACAGCGCTTCGACCACCGGTTCGTCCTCCCAGGCTTCGAGCAATCGTGCGGCTTCGGCGCGGACTTCTTCGGTCGGGTCTTGCGCAAGGCGATTGACCAGCCAAAGCAAACCGTCCGGTTCTTCAAGGTCGGCCAGTTCGATCAGGGCAATTCTGCGCACGCCGGGATCTTCATCCGTCAGGCGCGGTTGCAGGGCGAGAATGTCGTCGTTATCGGTTACATCGAATAGAGAGGTCATAGGGCAAATCGCGGCAGTTTGTTTTCAAGGGGAAGTCCGAGAGGGTTCAGGCGCGGTAACTGCCGACCGTCTTCGTGACGCAGCAACTCGAGGCAATGACGCTTCAAGCGGGAGAACTCGTGGCTGGTGACCAGTTCGGTGGTGCGTGGCCGCGGGAAATCGAGGCGCAGGTCTTCGATGATCCGGCCCGGGCGCGAACTCATGACCAGCAGCCGATCGGCGAGGAACAGCGCTTCATCGATGTCATGGGTGACGAACACCACGGTGGTGCGAATTCGCGTCCAGATGTCCAGCAGCAGCTCCTGCATGTTCAGCCGGGTCAGCGCGTCGAGAGCGCCGAAGGGTTCGTCCATCAGCAACAGGCGCGGGCGATTGATCAACACCCGGGCGATTTCTACCCGTTGTTGCATGCCGCCGGAAAGCTGATCGGGCCAGCGTTCGGCAAACCCTTCGAGGCCCACCAGCGCAAGGATTTCGTCGGCAGCCTGGTGGCGTTCGGCTTTGCCGATGCCACGCATTTTCAAGCCGAAAGCGACGTTGTCGCGCACGGTGCGCCAAGGGAACAGCGTGTGGTGCTGGAACACCATGCCACGCTGCGGCGATGGGCCCGAGACCGGCGTACCGTCGACTGTCAAGGTGCCGGTTCGCGGTTGCAGGTGACCGGCCAGTGCACCGAGCAAGGTCGATTTTCCGCAACCGGACGGCCCGAGAATGCACACGAATTGCCCCGGTTCGATCTGGCAATCCAGACCTTGCACGGCTTCGAAGGCTTGCTTGTCTTCGCCGAGGACAATGGACAATTGTCGGATGTCGATCCGCCCTTCAGGGGTTTGCATCACGCTCATCAGGCTTTTCCTCGTGGTCGGTGCCAGGGCGTGAACAGCCCGCCCAGCCGTTTGATCAGCCAACTGCTGCCCATCCCCAGTACGCCAATCAACAACATGCCGACCACGATGTCGGCGTAGTTCTGGATGGTGTAAGACTCCCAGGTGTAATAGCCGATGCCGTACTGGCCGGAGATCATTTCGGCGGTCACCAGGCAGAACCATGAGGTGCCCATGCCGATCGCAAGGCCGGTGATGATGCTCGGCGCAGCACCCGGCAGGATCACCTCCAGCAGAATTGCCCGGCGCCCTGCCCCGAGGCTTTTCGCCGAGGCGATCAGCCGTGGGTCGACGCCTTCGACGCCATGCACGGTGTTGAGCAGAATCGGGAACAGCGCGCCGGTGAAGGTGATGAAAACCATCGACAGCTCTGACGAGGGGAACATCAGGATCGCCAGCGGAATCCAGGCCACGGCGGGGATCGGGCGCAGGACTTCCAAGGGTGGCAGCAGTAAGTCTTCGGCCCATTTCGAGCGACCGATGGCCAGGCCCAAAGCGATGCCGATGATCAGTGCGCTGAGATACCCGGCGAAGACTCGGCTGAGGCTGCTGCCGAGGTGTTGCGCGAGCTTGCCGGAGTCGCCGAGGCCGAGGGCGGCGTCGATCACCGCCAGTGGCGTCGGGACGTTGGCGAAGGTGACCAGGCCGAGGTTCCAGTGGTGACTGGCGGCGAGTTGCCAGAATAGGAGGCAGAGCAGTAAGGAGGCGGCTCGGGGGATCCAGCGGGTTAGTGATTTGGGCATATCGGGTTCCAGTTGTAGATGGTGCAGGACGGGAGAACTACCCCTCACCCTAACCCTCTCCCCAGAGGGGCGAGGGGACTGACCGAGTTGTTCTTTCGAGTTACATCGACCTGAAATATCGAGTCGAACTCAGGATTTGAAAAGCATGGAGATCGGCTCCCTTTCCCCCTCTCCCCAGAGGGGCGAGGGGACTGACCGAGGTGTTTGGGCGATGTACTGCGACCTGCGACCTCGAGTCGAACTCAGGCTTTGAAAAGCATGGAGATTGGCTCCCTTTCCCCCTCTCCCCTATGGGGAGAGGGTTGGGGTGAGGGGTGGCTTTTGACTCCCCCCCCAACTCAGCGAGTGGCGACGGCTTGAGTCGTAGCATCGGTAAAGTCAAACACCTTGCCGCCCTGAGCCGCCGCAAATTGCTGAGCCTGCCCCTTCAGCAGAAACGCACTCAGCCGCCCCTTCGCATCACTGGCAAACCACGCCTGATCCGCCAGCAACTTGATCCCGCTGTCACTCGCCTGGGCATACACCGCACGAATGTTTTTGCCTTCCTGCTTCAACCCAGCCAACGCAGTAAAAGCCGACTCCGCCGAGGCGTACTGCCGAACCTTCGGCTCACCACGCACCCAGATCTCCGCCACATGGCTGAAATCAGTGATGGCTTTACCGCTCGACGCATCCACCGCCTTGAGCGGTGTCTGCGCGTAGTTGGCCAATTGCGCGGTGTAGTCCAGATTCGAGGCCTTGAACGCAGCGCGGATGTATTGGTCGTCGATGAAGGTATTGAGGTCCAACCCGCGATCGGCTTTCTTCAACAGCTTGAGGGTGTCGATGGCGGTCCCGACGGCCTGACGGTATTCCGGCTTCCAGCTCAGGTCGCGGGTTTGCACACCCAGCGGACCGTGGAACAGGTAATTGACTTCGGCATCGACACCGGTGACCTTGGCGATCAACTCGCTGTATTTCTCCGGCTCAGCCGCGAGCAACTGGTTGGCTTCAATGCTTGCACGCAGGTAAGCCACCACAATTTCCGGGTACTTTTTCGCGTAGGCCTGATCCACTAACGCGCCGTGAAAAGTCGGCGCATTGGCCTGGGCGCCGTCATAAATCTTGCGAGCGAAACCACGGCTGGGGAACAGTTCGGCGAACGGCACAAAGTCGGCGTGGGCGTCGATCTTCCCGGCCTGCAACGCAGAGCCGGCGACTTCCGGCAGCTGCGCGATGATGTTCACGTCTTTCAGCGGATCCCAGCCTTGCGCCGCCACGGCCCGCAGCAACATGCCATGGGCCGTCGAGGCGAACGGCACGGAAATGGTCTTGCCCTTGAGTTCCGCCAGCGACTGCACGCTTGAGGCGCTCGGCACCACGATGCCGTTGCCACTGCCCTTGATGCTGCCCGACAGCACGCTGATGAACAGGCTGTGCTTGCCCGCGGTTTCAAATGCCACACCGTTGAACGAACCGGGGAAATCGGCCATGGCGCCGAAGTCGAGTTTGCCGGCAACCATCTCGTTGGTCAGGGGCGCGCCGCTGGTGAAGTTCTTCCACTCGACGTCGTACTTGGCGTCTTTGTAGGGGCCGTCGTGGGGCAGGTATTTGTCCAGCAGGCCCAGCTCGCGAATCAACAAGCCGCCGGCGGCGCAGTTGATCGTGGTGTCCTGGGTGCCGATGGCAATGCGGATGGTCTCGGCCGACGCCGACAAGGTGAATGAAGCCAGTACCAGACCGGCAAATGCTGCGCGCAATAACATGGTAAATCCCCTCGAATCATTTTTAGGATATTCGTCTCCGCCACGATCAGGGCGCGGTGGGAAACGAGGGGTGTTTTGAAGCAAGCGTCCGGGGGTTACCGGATGGCGTTAGGTTGTTTGGACTGGCCTCTTCGCGAGCAGGCTCGCTCCCACAGGTTTATCGGTGTATTCGGGACTTTCGACTGGCTTCGATCCACTGTGGGAGCGAGCCTGCTCGCGATGGCATCCTGTCAGTCAGCGCAACAAATACGGGATTTCAACTTTCACCGCCCCGGTCGGGCAGTCCTTTTCGCACGGCATGCAGTACCAGCATTCGTCGAACGCCATGTAGGCCTTTTGCGTGGCCGGGTTGATTGCCAACAGGTCCATCGGGCAGACGTCGACGCACACGGTGCAGCCTTTGTGGGCAATGCAAAGGTCCTCATCGACCGTGACGGGCGCGTTGGAACGAAAGAAGATTTCCTGGGGTTGATAGGCCATTTCGCGGTCTCTCTTTTTGTGAGGCTCAGGCAGCAAAGGCACCGACCCGCAGCCGGTCGTAGGCCTGCATTTCATCGGCGTCCAGCGGGATGATGTAAGGCTCGACGGCTTTCTTGAAACTGGTCATCTGGCCGTCGTCACCCTTTTTCAGGTGGCAATGGCAGAACCAGTCGCTGTCGTTACGTTGCGGGTGGTCGACCCGATAGTGGTAAAGCCCCCAGCGACTTTCAGCGCGGAACAACGAAGCGCGGGCGGCCATTTCGGCACAGTCGCGGATCATGCTCACTTCCATGGCGCGCATCAGTTCGTGGGCGTTGTGCGCCTTGATCTGATCGAGATCGCGCTGGATATCGCTGAAGCGTTGCAAGCCGATTTGCATCTTCTTGGTCACTTTCGGCGGTTGCAGGTAGTCGTTGACGAAGCGCCGCAGCTTGTATTCGACCTGAGCCGGCGGCAGGCCGTGTTCGCGGTCCAGCGGTGCGTAGACCCGGGCCTTTTCTGTTTCGATCTGCTTGGCATCGACCGTCGAAAACTCGCGTCCGGCGACAAAATCCGCCGCATTGGTGCCGGCAAACCAGCCATAGGTGAACGCGCCGAGCATGTAGTTGTGCGGCACTGCGGCCATGTCACCGGCCGAGTACAAGCCCTTGACCGAGGTCTCGGCCTTCTCGTTGACCCACACGCCAGACGCCGAGTGACCGCTGCAAAAACCGATTTCCGAGATGTGCATCTCGACCATTTGCGTGCGGTAGTCGGTGCCGCGATTGGCGTGAAACTGGCCGCGACTCGGGCGTTCGTTGCTGTGCAGGATCTCTTCGATGTTCTGGATGGTTTCCTCGGCCAGGTGATCGAGTTTGAGGAACACCGGGCCGTTGCCGCTTTCGAGTTCCTGGTGGAACTCCCACATCATCTGGCCGCTCCAGTAATCGCACTCGATGAAGCGTTCGCCCTTGTTGTTCGCGGTGTAGCCGCCCAAAGGACCGGTGACGTAGGCGCAGGCCGGGCCGTTGTAATCCTTGATCAGCGGGTTGATCTGGAAGCATTCGAGGTTCGCCAGTTCGGCGCCGGCGTAATAGGCCATGGCGTAACCGTCGCCGGCATTGGTCGGGTTTTCGTAGGTGCCCATCAGGTAACCCGAGGACGGCAAACCGAGACGCCCGGCGGCGCCACAGCAGAGGATCACCGCTTTGGCCTTGATCACGTGGAAGTCGGCGGTGCGGCAATCGAACCCCATCACGCCGTTGACCGCACCCTCTTCGTCCGTCAGCAATCGCGTGCAGACCAGCCGATTGGTGATGCTCACCCGCGCCCGTTTCAACTGGCGGTACAGGACTTTTTTGATGTCGTGCCCTTCCGGCATCGGCAGCACATAGGCGCCCATGTGGTGGACCTTTTTAACCGCGTAGTCGCCGGTTTCGTCCTTCTCGAACTTCACGCCCCAGCGGTCCAACTGCTCAATGGTTTCGAAGCTGTGGGTCGCGTAGGCATACACCGCTGCCTGATTGACGATGCCGTCATTGGCGATGGTGATTTCCTTGGTGTATTGCTCCGGCGTCGAGTGACCGGGAATGATCGCGTTGTTCAGGCCGTCCATGCCCATGCTGATCGCGCCGCTGCGTTTGACGTTGGCCTTGTCGATCAGCAACACGCGCAAATCGCGGTTGCGTTCCTTGGCCTTGATCGCCGCCATTGGTCCTGCGGTGCCGCCGCCGATCACGACGATGTCGTATTCCTGTTCGAGCGTGCTTCTAGTTATTGAGCTGCTAGTCATGCCTGCGCCCCTTTTTGCCGGTCGATCCGCAGGCGGTACTGGAAGGCATCGCCGCGGTAGTAAAGGTGTTCGAAGTCCACGGGTTGGCCGCTGGCGTCGTGGGTCAGGCGCTCGATGCGCATGATCGGCGAGCCGGGCTCGACATTCAGCGCCTGGGTCAGGTCGCTGTCGGCCAGCACTGCGTCGATGGCCAGGTCAGCATGACCGAGGGCCAGACCGCAGTCGTTTTCCAGGATCAGGAAAATATCGCGGGTGACCAGATCGGCCTTCTCCAGGCGCTCGCCGATGGTTTTTGGCAGGTAGGTGATTTCCAGCGAGATTGGCTCGCGATTGATCAACCGCACGCGTTTGATCTGCGCCACGGTCTCGCCTTCGGCGACTTGCAAGCGCTCGGCAACGAGTTTGTCGGCGGGAATGAATTTGAAGCTGCGCAGGCGGTTGATCACCTCGTAACCGCGCCCGGTCATGGACTCCGCCAGGCCTTGCAGGGTGCTGACGTTCTGGAAGGTTTTCGGCTTGGCGACGAAGGTGCCTTTGCCGTGGATCTTGAAGATCAGCCCTTCTTTCTGCATATCCCCCAAGGCCTGGCGCACTGTGATGCGGCTGACTTTGAACAGCGTGCCGAGTTCGCTTTCGGAAGGCATCTGGCTGTCTTGCGGGTACTCGCCGTCAAGGATGCGGGCGCGAAGCACGTCGCGCAGCTGGGTGTGCAGCGGAACACTGCTCAGGGATAGAACGTTATCGGTCATGAAGATCACTTGTTATAACGAGTTATGACGTGATCTTAAAGTTCTAATGGGAGGCTTGAGAAATACTGTTTGAGCATAAGGTTAGACTCACACAAAGACCGCAGACCTTGTAGCAGCTGCCGAGCAGCGCGAGGCTGCGTTCGGCGGCGAAGCCGTCGTGAAATCAGGTAGCGCGGTGTGTCAGGGAAATCTTGCATGCAGGGTTTACGACTGCTGCGCAGCCGAACGCAGCCTCGCGGTGCTCGGCAGCTGCTACATCGCGGGGCATTCAGTGAGCGTTAGTCGCGCTTGAGGATCTGGTCCATCACCCAATCGGTTTTCAATGCCTGTTCGGCCACGGCCGGATGCTGCGCTTCACCACGGATATGCGCGTTCATGCCCAGTACGTGATGCCACTGGATGTGCTCGTGATTGTCGATGTGCAGGCTGAGGGTTTCATCGGCTTCAAGTTGAACCGGATGCTCATCGAATACGGAAAAGCTGATCCGGCCTTTGCTGCCGATCAGCTCGACACGATCTTCGCGGCGGTCTGCAACGAAATTCCAGCAGCCCATGCCCATGGCGCCCGAAGCAAACCGCCAACAGGCGCTGACGGCGTCTTCAGCGGCATACAAACCGGCTTGCCGAGCCGTAAACCCGGCGACTTCGACGATGTCACCCAGCAGGTACTGGAACAGGTCGAAACCATGACTGGCCAGGTCAGCGAAATAACCACCGCCAGCAATTGCCGGGTCGGTGCGCCAGTTATCTGTACCGCCAAGATCGGTCGGAGATGGCGCTTTGGTCAGGGTCCAAGTCAGGTGCCGGACCTCGCCAATCCGCCCTTCCTCCAGCCATTGCCGCACCTGCTGGAAGCGTGGCAGCGAACGCCGGTAGTAGGAAACAAACAGGTGCAGCCCGGCATCGGCAAAGACCTTCTGCATCTCACGGCTTTGCCCGGCATTCAACGACATCGGTTTTTCGACGCAGCAATGTTTGCCGGCGGCGGCCACCCTCAAGGCATAAGCGTGATGACTGTCAGGCGGCGTGGCGATGTACACCGCGTCGACCTCGGGATCATTGATCAGCGCGTCGACATCGGTGTAGACCCGAGCGATGCCGTGGCGTGCGGCGTAATCCGTCACCGCTTCCAGACGCCGGCCCATCACCGCCACCAGTGCCGAACCGGGCGCCTTATAGAAGGCCGGCCCGCTCTTGCGCTCAGCGACGCTGCCACACCCAATCATGCCCCAACGCACCACGTTCATACTCACTCCCTGATGTTTAGCCGATGCGCAGCGCGCGCAGGTCCAGATGACCGTCCTTGAGCGGCGGGCACCAGTAGTAGCCGCCGGTGATCGGCCGGCTGATGCGGTACAAACCGTCGGTGATGCCGTCTTCCAGACCGCTCATGCGGCGCAATTGGGCTTCGAAGGCGTCGAGGGAGAAACCGAAGGCGAGGAACATCAGGCCGGCGCGGTCGCCTTCGATCCACGGCATGGAACGGCGCACCACGAAGGCCTCGGGGGCGAAGCTTTCCTGGGCGGTGCGTTTGACGTGAGCGGAAATCGGCGCGTCGTCGATCTCTTCGTTGTCGCTCAAACGACGGCCCATGATGTTGTCTTTCTCATGGGACGGCATCCCGTGGAAGCCCTTCAGGTCGTGCTGCCACTGCTGGATCGCGGCGAAACTGCCGCCGACCATTCCGTCAGCGCCGTCACTCACCAGCGCGGCGGCGACGGCGGCTTCGTCGTGAGGGTTTTCGGTGCCGTCTTCGTAACCGGTCAGGTCGTGGCCGGTGAGGTGGCGGAAGGTTTCGTTCATCTGCACCAGGCGCAGCGCCGGGGCCAACGCCGCTTCGATGGCGTTGCTGCGATTGAGCAGTTCGCCACGGTCGACACCGTGCAACCAGCACCAGAGCGCGTGCTGGGTCGACGGGTTGTCGACGCCGACACCGGTCAACGCTGGAAAGGTGCGCAGGCCTTCGATTTGCCCCTTGAGGGCTTTGACCAGGGATTCACCGAAACCGACCACTGCCGACTTCCCGTCCACCAGCCCATTCAGATTCTCCAGCGCGGCCGGCAAGGCAGCGGCAGATTCGAGTGCGAAGAACATATGACGGGCTTGAGGCGGAACTGGGGTGGCGAGAATGCCCGGCTGGTAGTAACTCATATGAACTCCTTTAGAAAGAGCGCGAAGTTTAACCGCAGCATTGGCCGTTGTGTGTTTTCAGGTCAAAAACCGCCCATACCGCACCGAGCCCATAAATACTGCGCCTCACCCGCTTTACCACTTTCATCCCTCTTTCAACCGATCAAGATAGCCAATGTGCTGTGGGTCATGACAATCCGTGTTGCCATCTGATAAAACGATTCAGCTATGCTGATCGAGCGCGTAGCCTGGAATAGGCTCAAACAACTGCATGATTGGTTTGTAGCCTCTCGCCGCCACATTCGACACCCGCGTTGTGATCAGGCCTTGACCTGACAGCAGTGCGTAGCGATAACAGACCTTATCCGCATCACCCAATCCACACGGGGTAGCGACATGACCACAGCACACATCCTTGGCAACCTGTTTCCCGACTCCACCGACATTCCGGAAAAATACCGTCTCGACGACCAGACCGAGCAGCGTGAGTACCTGGTCGACGGTGAGCTGAAAACCTGGTCCGGGCCCCTCGCCCAAGTCCGCAGCCCGGTGTACCTGACGGGCGAAAATGGCGATGAACAAGTGATCCTCGGCAGCACGCCACTGCTCGATGCCGACACCGCATTGACCGCCCTCGACGCCGCCGTCCGCGCCTATGACCGGGGCCAGGGCCTGTGGCCGACGATGCGGGTGGCCGAACGCATCCAGCACGTCGAAGCCTTCCTCGGACGCATGCGCGAACAGCGCGAAGCGGTGGTGAAGTTGCTGATGTGGGAAATCGGCAAGAACCTCAAGGACTCGGAAAAGGAGTTCGACCGCACCTGCGATTACATCGTCGACACCATCAATGCGCTCAAGGAACTCGACCGCCGTTCCAGCCGCTTCGAACTGGAACAGGACACCCTCGGCCAGATCCGCCGCGTACCGCTGGGCGTGGCGTTGTGCATGGGACCTTACAACTACCCGCTGAACGAAACCTTCACCACGCTGATTCCGGCGCTGATCATGGGCAACACCGTGGTGTTCAAACCGGCCAAACTCGGTGTACTGCTGATTCGTCCGTTGCTGGAAGCGTTCCGCGACAGCTTCCCGGCCGGAGTGATCAACGTGATCTACGGCAGCGGCCGCGAGACCGTCAGCGCGCTGATGGCCAGCGGCAAGATCGACATCTTCGCGTTTATCGGCACCAACAAAGCTGCCAGCGACCTGAAAAAACTGCATCCAAAACCGCACCGCTTGCGCGCGGCGTTGGGTCTGGATGCAAAGAATCCCGGCATTGTTTTGCCTGAGGTGGATCTGGACAACGCGGTCAGCGAAGCGCTCACCGGTTCCTTGTCCTTCAATGGTCAACGCTGCACCGCGTTGAAAATCCTTTTCGTCCACGAAGACGTGGTCGAGGCGTTCATCGAGAAATTCAACGCCAAACTCGCCAGCCTAAAACCCGGCATGCCGTGGGACAGCGGCGTGGCGCTGACGCCGTTGCCGGAAGCGAGCAAAGTCGATTACCTGCACTCGCTGGTGGCGGATGCCGTGAGCAAAGGCGCCACCGTGGTGAACCCCAACGGCGGTGAAGCCCGCGCTTCGTTCTTCTACCCCGCCGTGCTGTACCCGGTGACGCCACAGATGCGCGTTTATCAGGAGGAACAGTTCGGCCCGGTCGTGCCGATCGTGCCTTACCGGCATCTGGACACAGTGATTGATTACGTCCTGGAATCGGACTTCGGCCAGCAGCTGAGTATCTTCGGCACCAACCCGGTAGCCGTCGGCCGGCTGGTGGACACCTTCGCCAACCAGGTCGGCCGGATCAACCTCAACGCCCAGTGCCAGCGTGGCCCGGACACCTTCCCGTTCAACGGCCGCAAGAACTCCGCCGAAGGCACGCTGTCGGTGCATGATGCGTTGCGGGTGTTTTCGATTCGCACGCTCGTGGCGACCAAGTTCCAGGAAACCAACAAAGAACTCATCAGCGAGATCATCAGCGGACGCAGCTCGAGTTTCCTGACCACTGATTACATCTTCTAAGGAGACGAGCCTGAGTACATTCAGAGACAGCCGACTACCACTGCTTGTGCGCCGACTGCTGCGTCCGTTGCTGGACCCGTATCGGCGCTATCGCCACGCCAGGGTGATCCACGCGGTGCGTGTGTCGCTGGGGTTACTGGCAACGATCCTGCTGACCACCGGCATCCATCTGCCCCACGGTGAGTGGGCGTCGGTGACGATGCTGGTGGTGATTGGCGGTTTGCAGCACCACGGCAACATCGGCAAAAAAGCCGCCGAGCGCGCCATCGGCACCTTGATCGGTGCCGGCGTCGGCTTGCTGCTGGTGGCGCAACAGGCCTGGCTCGGGATGCCGTGGCTGACCTATTTCGCGATGGCCGTGGTTTGCGGGTTCTTCTCGTACCACGCCATCGGCAAGGGCGGTTACACCGCGTTGCTCTCGGCGATTACCGTGTTTATCGTCGCGGGGCATGGCGATAATCCGATCACCGACGGATTGTGGCGTGGGGTGGACATCCTGATCGGCATCGCCCTGGCCCTGGCGTTTTCTTTCGCCCTGCCGCTCTACGCGGTTTATTCCTGGCGCTATAACCTGGCCGATGCCTTGCGCGACTGCGCAACGATCTACGGGCGCATCATCAATGGCCAATCGGTCACCGATGACGAACACCATAAACTGGTGGGTCGCTTGAATACGGTGATGGTGCAACTGCGCTCGTTGATGCCATCGGTGTCCAAGGAAGTGCGGATCTCCATGACCGAACTCGATGCCATTCAGCGCCATCTGCGGATGTGCGTCAGCACCCTGGAAATCCTCGGCAACACCCGACCGGATGCCAGTGACCCCGATGCCATGGCCCATCTGCAATCGGCCTTGAAAGCCGAGCACCGGCTGATTCGGGTGCAACTGATCGGTATGGCCCGGGCGCTGAAATCCGGTGCGTCCCAGCGGCTCAGTCGGCCCGTCGAATTGCCGTCGGATTCAAGCCTGGCCGCACCGGTTTACAATCCGCTGGACGGCTACCGGTTATTGATCCGACAGTTAGCCGCCAACATCGGCGAGATGCGCCAGCGCTTGGCCAAGACGGCACCGCGCTGGAACATCTGACCCGCGTCTAAGCCGTACGCTGTAGCAGCTGGCGAAGCCTGCGTTCGGCTGCGCAGCAGTCGTAAATCCGACTTGTATGGTCTGCCTGATGCACCGCGCGAACTCCAATTTGACGACTGCTGCGCAGCCGAACGCAGGCTTCGCCAGCTGCTACAAGGTTTACAGTGTGGCGGCGGATATTAAACGGCCACCCGACGAAACTTAAGGCTCCAACCCTGTTGCATGCCGGCAGCGGCCAACAGAATCGCAGCAACACCGATCCATTGCAGCGGCTCCAGGCGATGGCCGAAGGCAAACCAGTCGACAAAAATCGCTGCAATCGGATAGATGAACGACAGCGCACCGGTCAGTGCCGTCGGCAGTTTTTGAATGGCGCCGTAAAGCAGCACGTACATCACGCCGGTGTGGACGATGCCCAGGGTTACCAGACTGGCCCACGCGCTCGGCGCTTGCGGCAGTGCCGAAAAATGCGCGAATGGCGCGAGTAACAGCACGCCGGTGAGGACCTGAATCAGCGCGATCAGATGCGGCGGTGTGCCGGTCAGGCGTTTGATGATCAACGCGGCAATCGCGTAAAGGAATGCCGCCCCCAGCGCCAGAGCGATGCCTATCAGGTAATCATTGCCGCTCTCGCCCTGCCCGCCATGTGCGCTGACAATCGCCAGCATCCCGAGAAACGAGAGGCCCAGCCAGAACAGTTTCTGCAGGGTGATTTTCTCGTTGAGGAACAACGCGGCCAACCCCACCAGCATGAACGGCTGAACGTTGTAAACCGCCGTGCCGATGGCTATCGAGGCGCGGGAGTAAGAAGCAAACAACAGCACCCAGTTGCCGACAATCGCCACGCCGCTGAGTACGGCCAGCAAGAACGTGGTGCGGGTCAGAATGCCGGGGCGCAGGAAGCCGAATGCCGCGCAGATCAGCAACAACGTGCCGGCGCCGAACACACAACGCCAGAACACTACATCCAGCACCGATTGCCCGGACACCAGCACGAACCAGCCGATGGTCCCGGAAATCAGCATGGCGGCGGTCATTTCGAATGACCCGTGACGTATTGTTTTGTCCATCATCAGACTCCTGTGTTTGAGCCCAAAGTATGCCAATCCGCCGAGGGGCTTCTCCAGCGCAAAAAGCAGGCTAAACTCGGTTTCTGCCTTTTTTATCAAGGCGGTTTGAATTAACTGCCTAATAGGGGTTTTGCCATGACCGACGATATCGACCAAGTGCTGATCACGGCATTGATGGAAGACTCACGCCGCTCGCTCAAGGCGCTGGCGCAAATCAGCGGCCTGTCTTCGCCCAGCGTCGCCGAGCGTTTGCGCCGCCTCGAAGAGCGTGGCGTGCTCAAAGGCTATACCGTCGAGATCGACCCCAAATGCTTCGGCTATCAATTACAAGCCATCGTCCGCATTCGCCCGCTGCCGGGCCAACTACAGGAAGTGGAGCGACAGATCCAGGCCATCGCCGAATTCACCGAGTGCGACAAGGTCACCGGCGACGACTGTTTCATTGCCCGCCTGCACGTGCGTTCGATGGAACAACTGGACACCCTGCTCGACCGCCTCAACACCCACGCCGAAACCAACACTGCGATCGTCAAGAAAACCCCGGTCAAGCGCCGGCTGCCGCCAATGGCGTGAGCCTTTAGTCAAATCGCAGGCAAGAAAAAACCCGCCGAAGCGGGTTTTTTCCTCAAGGCTGACGATTAGTCATCGCGGCTCATGATGCCGAACAGCTGCAACAAGCTGATGAACAGGTTGTAGATCGATACATACAGGCTGATGGTCGCCATGATGTAGTTGCGCTCGCCGCCGTGAATGATGGCGCTGGTCTGGAACAGAATGCAGACCGAGGAGAACAGCACGAAACCTGCGCTGATCGCCAGTTGCAGACCGCTGATCTGGAAGAACAGGCTCGCCAACGTCGCACCCAGCAGCACGAAGAAGCCTGCGGTGATGAAACCACCCAGGAAGCTCATGTCCTTGCGGGTAATCAGCACGTAAGCCGACAGACCGCCGAACACCAGTGCAGTCATCGCAAACGCGGAACTGACCACTTCAGCGCCGCCCTGCATGCCCAGGTAACGATTGAGGATCGGGCCGAGCAGGAAACCCATGAAACCGGTCAGGGCAAATGCAGACACCAGGCCCCAGGCCGAATCACGGAGTTTGTTGGTGAGGAAGAAAAGGCCGTAGAAACCGATCAGCACCACGAAAACGTTCGGGTAACCGACACGCATCTGCTGAGCGACAAACGCCATCACGCCGCTGAATGCGAGGGTGAGAGCGAGTAAGCCGTAAGTGTTGCGCAGGACGCGGCTAACCTCTAGCTGCTCAGCCTGCACGCTGTTATTAACTGCGTAATCCTGTTCGCGCATGGCGACACTCCTGTTGGTTTGAAACGTTCAGTCGCAAAGATCATAACAGACGCTCTGTAACAAGCTATGCAGAGAGTTTGACAGTGTGTTTCATTCAGGTATTATGGCGCCCGCAACGCAAACGGAGGTGTGGCCGAGTGGTTTAAGGCAACGGTCTTGAAAACCGTCGACTGTAACAGGTCCATGAGTTCGAATCCCATCGCCTCCGCCATATTTACACGCTAAAGCCCTGATTATTCAGGGCTTTTTCGTTTCTGGCTTTTGACAAAACCCTGCAGCCCATACTTCAGCCCATACCTTGGATAAATCATCGATTTTCGACGAGCGGCTAACATTTGAACTCCTCATCGCTGGCAATCAGTGCGGTAGCAAGGATCGATCAGGTATGAAACGCGAAAGCATGTGGGGCCTGGGTTAACAAATAAAACGCATTCGAAAACGCCGCTCAATGAGCGGCGTTTTCGATTTTGTGGTGGGATGGAAACGAAGGCAGCAATCGGCTGTGGATTCAACCGATCGATGCAACAGATTGGCTAAATCGTTCGCGTTCGTCCATCGCATCAGTGTTTTTGTCGCCTGATGCGTTCCACCAAGCTCCATATGAAGAGCTCTGGCCATTCCAGCTGCGTACTGTTTTTGAGCCAGAAAAGAATTGCCCGTTTTCGTGAACATTTTTCTGTCCCCCCGTCTTCTACCTTCTTTAGAGCTATTTCGAAAAACGCAGTGACTGATCACGACTTTGATTTCGCCCTACCGGCCGCTGGATCAGGTTGAGGATGTTGGCGATGCACACGCTCACTGGCGCGGGTGAGCTCACAATGAAACAAACACGACCTTGGCAGCCGCGTATGTCCGCATGTCCGCATGTCCACTGAACATCAGCAGTATTCGACTAAAAATCAGCTCGACGTTATCCGCATTTTTGCCGCCACCCACACTCTCGAGATCGTCAAGGTCTATACGGACTTGGGTAAAAGCGGTCTTCGCCTGGAGGGGCGGAATGCTCTGAAGCAACTGTTCTTCGACGTGGAGAGTGGTCGTGCCGACTACTCAACGGTTCTCGTCTATGACGCCAGTCGCTGGGGCCGCTTCCAGGATCCAGACGTCAGCGCCAGCTACGAAGTGCGCTGCCGCCAAGCAGGTGTCTCCGTTCAATACTATGCGGAGCAATTTACCAACGACGGATCACCGGTCTCCAACATCGTCAAAAGCGTGAAACGGATGATGGCCGGTGAGTACAGTCGGGAACTGTCAGTGAAAGTTTTTGCGGGGCAATCTCGACTCATTGAGCTTGGGTATCGTCAAGGTGGCCCGGCTAGTTTTGGGCTCAGACGGCAGTTAGTCGACAGCAATTGCGAAATTGCACTCCACTTGAACACCCGTTTGCATTCGACCTGACAAGTCATTTGCATTCGCTCGACCGTCCGGCGTCATTCTGCCCCCGCCTTCAGCTATGCAGACGCTGAGATATCGTATCAACCGCGACGACACACAAAAAGATTTACCTAACAAATGTTAGATAGGTGTTGACGTGCATCGAATCCCCAGCTAAGGTTTGACTACCTAACGTTAGTTAGGTTGCCCAGCCACCAACCTGTAGGATCGACAATGACTACTAAACTTCAGCTTTTCACTTCGCCTTCGGCCTTTCCGAACCCACAGCGTCTGCGTCTGTTCATGCACGAAAAGGGCATCGCTGACCAATTTGCCGAGACCATCTATGACATGTCCCCTGTAGGAGAACAGCGTGGCTGGCGTCATTTGAATATGAACCCGTGGGGCGAAACTCCCACTCTTCAACTGGCTGACGGTAGCTACATTTCCGAAACGGCTGCCATCGTTCGTTATCTTGACCAAGAGTATCCCGGTCGCAAGATCATGGGAGAGACCGCACTGGAACAGGGTCTGGATAACATGTGGGATAACCGGGTGTGGGTGCACATCCTGTACCGCATCGTTACAGCATTCCACGTGTTGCACACCGGCCTCGGCTTCAAGCTAGAACTGACCAAGAATGAGGCTTGGGGCGAACACTGCCGTAAGGAAGCGTTGGCTCACGCCGCACTGGTCAATCGTCATCTGTCAGACGGCCGCGAATGGCTGCTCGGCGGCGATGCCCCGACCTTCTCGGACATTACCCTGGCAACCGCGATCGCCTTCTCGAAATTCCCGGTCAATGCCACTCCACTGGACGAGCGTTTTGAGTTCTTAGATGCGTACTGGCAGCGTTGGACAAAACGTCCAAGCTTCCAAGCGGCCTACGCTGATCGCAACAGCGGTATTCCTGAGCTGGATTCGCCAGCCCAGTAACAGCTTCTCAATGGAAACTCCGGTACGCCGAGATCGCCATCCCCTGGCTTTCTCGGTGACCGTAGTGTTCTCGCTAGTGTCGGCTGGCGATGCCGCTTGCTGAACCATGATGGAACGGCTTCTGCCTGAGCACCCTAGTTGCATTGAACGCACTGCTCTCACTGACAATCTACCTGTCACACGGTAGGCGTTTGCTGTAAATTAGCTTTCCCTATCTAAGAGATCGTCCCAAGACGAAAGGCACCAAGATGAGCGTCAACTCCAAGGAAGCCATTTTGTTGGCGGCCAAGAAAATTGCCCAATCGCAGGGCTACAATGGTTTGAATTTCCGCGACCTTGCGCAAGATGTTGGTATCAAAGCGGCGAGTATTTACTACCATTTTCCAAGCAAAGCCGATCTGGGTATTGCCGTTGCCAAACGATATTGGGAGGACGGTGCGCTCGCACTCGAGATGATCGAATCAGAAAGCCCATCTCCGATTGACGCTCTGCGTCGCTTTCCTGAAATCTTCCGAAGATCGCTTGAGGCTGACAATCGTCTCTGCCTGGGCAGTTTCATGGGCGCTGAAACCGATACTTTACCCATTGAAATGACTAAAGAAATTCAGACCTTTGCTGATGTCAACATTGCATGGCTAAGCAAGCTTCTATTGGCTGCGAAGGTGTGCGAATCAAGTGAGAGTGAATCTAGAGCACGTGCAATTTTCGCAGCTATTGTCGGTGCCCAGCTCTTTGCTAGAAGTCGCTCGGATATCTCGCTTTTCGATGCCCTGGTCGATTCATACCGCGCGTTCGGACCTCTGCCGGCGTAGCAACTGCCAGCGACTCGGTGCAGCGAACGGGCGGCTTTGCCGCATGCGCGTCCAATGCGAAGCGGCGCTCGGTAGCGTATGTGCATTTCGCTATGCGACGGCGCAGGCGGGAATGGGTGCTGCGTAAACAGTGTGATATATGTCGACCTATCCCAAAAAAACCATCAATTGGTTTTCCACTCAAGAATGCATTTCTTTTTTCCAGATCTTGTAACGGTGAGTCCAATATCTAGGCCATCTATGCTGGGACTCAGTGTGGGCCTTAAAGGACAACGCTTGTGTATCACCTGACCTCGAGCTTATTAAGCCAAACTGGAAGACGATCCACCCGACACAGCTTTGTTCAGACATGTATGCCGTTTGAGATCACCTGGACGCCGATGCGTTGTGGATGTCCGTCGTATCCATTCCCCTTTCCTCCCATAATCACGTCTAACGCCTGTTATTAACTCTCAGACGTTGAGGACGTGCCACAGACAGTTCTGCACCTTGATCAGCCGCCGCTTTTCGAAGCTTTCGCTGCCCGTTGCTCACGGGCTTTAGCGCTCGACGCGTGCGAAGTAGTGCAGACGTAGGTGTTCCATCATTCAGGGGGAGTTTCCAGCCCGCAGTAGCTGGATAAAGCGAGTGAGCCTTGCGACTGATGTTAGGTTGCGCGCCCTTTCCCGGCTGAAGCGAGCGATTCACCTCAATCGAACCAATACAGCCAGAAAAACCCCAGCAAAAAACTTTTACCTAACAAATGTTAGATAGGTGTTGACGCGCGTCGAATCACTCGCTAAGGTTTGTCTACCTAACGTTAGTTAGGCAGCCCAACCACCAATCTGTAGGATCGACCATGACTACTAAACTTCAGCTTTTCACTTCGCCTTCGGCCTTTCCGAACCCACAGCGTCTGCGTCTGTTCATGCACGAAAAGGGCATCGCTGACCAATTTGCCGAGACCATCTATGACATGTCCCCTGTAGGCGAACAGCGTGGCTGGCGTCATTTGAATATGAACCCGTGGGGCGAAACTCCCACTCTTCAACTGGCTGACGGTAGCTACATTTCCGAAACGGCTGCCATCGTTCGTTATCTTGACCAAGAGTATCCCGGTCGCAAGATCATGGGAGAGACCGCACTGGAACAGGGTCTGGATAACATGTGGGATAACCGGGTGTGGGTGCACATCCTGTACCGCATCGTTACAGCGTTCCACGTGTTGCACACCGGCCTCGGCTTCAAGCTAGAACTGACCAAGAATGAGGCTTGGGGCGAACACTGCCGTAAGGAAGCGTTGGCTCACGCCGCACTGGTCAATCGTCATCTGTCAGACGGCCGCGAATGGCTGCTCGGCGGTGATGCCCCGACCTTCTCGGACATTACCCTGGCAACCGCGATCGCCTTCTCGAAATTCCCGGTCAATGCCACTCCACTGGACGAGCGTTTTGAGTTCTTAGATGCGTACTGGCAGCGCTGGACAAAACGTCCAAGCTTCCAAGCGGCCTACGCCGATCGCAACAGCGGCATTCCTGAGCTGGATTCGCCAGCCCAGTAACAGCTTCTCAATGGAAACTCCGGCGCACCGAGATCGCCCCCCTGGCTTTCTCGGTGACCGTAGGGAGCTTTGACATCTCTGAGCATGGGCTCCACTGCGTTGTAAATGATGCACTGCATTAACCACCGACGGATGTTTACGACGGTTTTCGCAGCCGTCACAGGTGCGCAGCTCCTTGCAAGAAGCCCGTCTGATCTTTCGCTGTTCGACTCATTAATCGAAATCTACCGCGCGCTCAAATGGCTCCCAACGTCGGCAGTTAACGATAAGTATCCGCATCGTCGCGCGACAACCATTCGCCGCACGACTGAATGGGATCGGCAACATCAGATTGAGAAGTGAGCACCTCGGCTTCTTGAGCCAAGACTAGGAAGAGTTTTCCTTCTTGCTAAGGAAAACTTAGTGCTCAGAAAGTTAATCGCACTTTAGTTATTCAGGTCGCTTAGACCGGAGGGGCTAGGAGCTTCTAGCTCTCACCATCGAGTAGCAGAACGTAAACGGAGGCTGTTAAAAATGTTAACGAAGAACCTACTCACGTCTGGGGCCTACCTGGATAACTTCAAAGAGTTGCCTGAAAACGTTCTGTGGTCGCTCGACCGCATCGAAAAATCAATGCGCGAAACAATGAAGGAGCGCCCCGACCGAGGTGACTTCTGGGTTTTTGGTTATGGATCGCTGATCTGGAATCCCTTGCTGAACTTCGCAGAACAGCAGGCTGCCAAGCTACTTGGTTGGCATCGCAGCTTTTGTTTACGATTGCTCGCGAACCGCGCAACTCTGGATAAACCTGGTCGAATGCTAGCTTTGAAATCCGGCGGCCGTACTGATGGAATCGCCTTCCGGCTGACCGAAAAGGTAGCGGAAGAGGAACTAATTCTATTGTGGGTTCGCGAGATGGCCACTGGAGTATATAGGCCGATTTGGACCACGATCTATCTAAAGGATGGTTCTGAAGCCACGGCTCTCGTCTTTATAGCGGAGCCCACCCACCCGTTTTTTGAGGCAGACGCGACAGTAGAAGCCATCGCCGGCTGCATTGCCAGTGCAGAGGGACCATTGGGAAGCAATGCCGATTATGTCCAAAAGCTCCATCACGCGCTGAGTGAGAACGGAATTGTGGATGAATATGTCGATGTATTATTTACAGAACTTGGGAGGCAATCATATGAACTGGTAATGTAAGTGACAGTGGCAGATACCTGCCAGCGAAATAATCTTACGTCACGACTAAGAGATTCTTGCTCGTTGATCCAGGCGATAGCTAGTCGCAAACTGTGATTCCTTTTCCACCCGCTGAACGATTTGCCTGCTCTTTATACCGGCGACGCACGCCGGCTTGATCGTCGCAGTTCTAGGGGCTCTATTTGTTCTCGCCACCGGCGTCACTATGGTTCAAGTGGTCGCTACCCCATTGATCTCGCTTTTGGGCGCCGCAAAAACGGCTCACAGCCGGGTAACGTTTGCTCATGCCTGCGCCCCCCTTGACTGGACTGTGGTTCCATATCTGGGGGCACTAACTATCCAGGGGGCGTTAAACGCCGTTGACGCCATCACTCTATCGCCATCAGTGCTCAAGGCATTCCTTGCCCAGGAGGCACAAGTCAGACGTCCGTATATGGACTCCCCCTCATTGCAAGCCCCGTTGCTTTGGCGCCCGTGCCGACTGCACACGTATATTCGGCCTCTAAATACGGCATCGTTTCGATGCAGGGCCATGATGGGCTATTCGCGCGCCGGCTCCCGATCGCTTTTTCGTGCTTTTCGCACTTGGACATTCGAGGGTTTTGCCGACGCCGGTTCGACCGGTTTGCCATCGTTCAGGTTGCTTCGCAATCGTGGTTAAGAGTTGTTTCTCTCGTAGAACACGTCGGGTAAATAGATCAGGCCGCTGCCTGATTCGGTTGGTAATCAGTGCCGTGACGCAGCATCGCCCAAGCCATGCGTGCAGTTTTGTTGGCCAGCGCAATAGCGGCCACATTGGGATGCGATCGCTCGGCTAAACGAACGGCCCACTGGCTGAGCCGATCCTCTTTGGATTTGGCTGTGCGTAGCGCCGAGCGTGCGCCATGCACCATCAATGTTCGCAGATACGTATCACCGCGCTTGCTGATACCGAGCAGTCGATCCTTACCACCAGAACTGTGTTGCCTCGGTGTCAGTCCCAGCGAGGCGGCAAACTGTCGGCCATTGGCAAACTGACGGGCATCACCGAGAGCGACGACGAGCGCTGTGGCGATCATTGGACCGACACCGCGCAGCTGTTGAAGGCGAACGGCGGACGGCTCGTTTGTCGCGATCGCAGTGATCTCGCCGTCGAGCTTGCATACACGCCCATCCAGCGCACGAAGGTCGTCCCACAAACCATCCAGTAGACGACGAAAGCGTGCCGTCAAACCGTTATCCGCATCCTCTAGCCAGCACGGTATTGCACGACGCAGCATCAGCAATTCCTTCGGTGCAACGAGACCGTACTCGGCGACCAGCCCACGGATCTGATTGGCTTTGGCCGTCCGCTGTTCGATTAAGCCGGCCCGGATGCGATGCGTCGCCTGGATATCCTGTTGTTCGATCGTCTTGATGGCGACGAAGCGCATGCTGGGACGGCTCATCGCTTCGCAGATCGCCTCGGCATCGTTCGCGTCGTTCTTGTTGCTTTTGACATAAGGTTTAACGAACTGGGGGGCGATCAGCTTGACTCGAAATCCTCGAGCTTCGAGTTGCCGCGCCCAATGATGGGCCCC
This sequence comes from Pseudomonas sp. LB3P25, assembly GCF_054897985.1. NCBI lineage: Bacteria > Pseudomonadati > Pseudomonadota > Gammaproteobacteria > Pseudomonadales > Pseudomonadaceae > Pseudomonas > Pseudomonas sp. LB3P25. The sequence goes on from NZ_CM142711.1 coordinate 4,328,667, forward strand.
TCCGCAACTCTCCATGCCGATCTCACAACCAGGTTCGACCTTTTCCAGCACCGTTTGAAGCCAGCGATCACGTGGTAGCCGCTGCCGCCAGACCGGCTTCTCATGACAATCCACGCCATGGATCTGAAATACGTTCTTGGCCAGGTCGACCCCAATGCGCATAAGCTTCATGTGTGGACTCCTTCTCACCGTTGACTGTGGTTCGCACTTTCAGTCTGGCACTCAAGATGCCGAAGTGAGGAGGAGTCCATCCCATTGCTTTGGGTCGTTATCGGTCTCTCGCGTCTACCAAGAATGGGCAACCATGGCTATCAGTGACATCAGTCTGGCCGCTGGCGCCGTTATCGTTGCTGATGGCTCCCGAGTGACATCTCCCTACAGAATTTCGAAAGGAGCCCCTGTAGGCTTCAACTTGAGATTGACGAAAGAAAATCTACGCTGATACCGGAACGTCAAATTCCGGATGAGTCTATGTACAAGATCGTGACTTTCACCCCCAAGGAACTGTTCGATAAAGTTTGGGAAACACCTGTACTGAAACTGGCTCAAGAAATCGGTATATCAGACGTTGCCCTTTCCAAAGCATGTCGAAAAGCCGGCCTGTCCCTGCCCTCCCGAGGACATTGGGCAAAACCAGTGCCGAAGCGTCCTGGCAAGCCAGAACCTCCCACCGACGAACACCCCATCAGCTTCACGGTATTGGATCGAAGTACGCTTTCACTCATCGCTGTGCCTGTTCAACCGAAAGCAGCCCGTGCAGCAATCGAAGTACCTCACACCCTACTAGCTACTCATCAACTGGTGAGTAGGTGGTTGAAATGCGTTAGCGCAGCCACGCTCCATGAAGGCTATCTCGCCACCACAGGCAAACATGTTCTCGATGCCAAAATCTCTGTCGGACTTATTGATCGCTGCGCACTGATCTTTGACACCCTGATAAAAGAGAGCGAAGTGCTTGGCTTCCAGTGGAAGGTCACGAACGACAAAACGTTGGTAGAGGTCGACGGCGAGCATCTTGGAATCAAACTTGTGGAGCGCTTGAATAAAAAACTCATCCCGCCACCGCCGCCCCCCTCCCCGCCAAAACGAAACGCTCGGTGGGAACCCAGTTTTTCTTTACAGCGCTCGCCCCAATTTGAATGGTCTTCTACCGGTGAATTGAGCCTACAGATTGAAGCACGTGCTGAATATGGAAAACGGAAAAACTGGACGGATTCCAAGACCAGGAAAATCGAGCAGACGCTTACGACCATCCTTAACGGCTTCAGAACGATTGCACAATCTGTAAAGGCGCTTCGTTTGAGTAATGAAGAAGCCCACCGGGAACGTGTAGCTGAAGCAGAGATACGACTTGAACGCGTCAAGCATGAAGAAACTCATAGACGCCTGCGTCACAGACTCGTGGAAAATACAAAGCGTTGGGAGCAGTCTCAGCGCTTGAGAGCATTCATCCAGGCAACCTGCGATGCCAATGTCGATACCTCAGAGCAAGCCCTACAACAAACTGCGTTGTGGGCGGCCTGGGCTACATCGCAAGCAAACCTACTCGACCCACTGCACCCCACCACTTCATCTGTCACTTCGCTCACCTTCGAACTTGAAGGCTGGTCAAACGGCTATGGATTGTCCCGCGCAGAAAAGGACTGGTGGTCAGAGTGAATGCCGAACCATGCCTACCAATAAACCGAACGAAGCTCAGGGTGCCAGTAGTGCTTGATGAATCTCTATCGTAGGAATAGCACCTCAAAACGCTGGCGATTAAGCCAAGCTCCTAGTTTCGATGAAGTCGATATCTGGCCCTGCTCCAGATAGTCAGTATGAGCTCGTCCGAAATTCAAAAATGTCTGCAGTCTGGACAACCTCTCTCTTCCTATGAGTAGTGGCACAAATGCGCTCCGCGGCACCGACACGAATTATCATAAGACGCTTGAAAGCATCTCCAGATACCTGGAAGTGGGGGCGATGATGCCCTTATGCGACTGCGGCAAATCCCTTTCTTCCCGTATCCAGCTGATGACGCGGATCTACACAAGTTGGAACAGCCCATCTACTACCCGCGCCTGCACCAACCGTCCCTTCAGGTCGCTGTCTATTTGCTCGTCATCCGCCCGGTGTAGACCAACCCTGAGAAAGGCACTCTGACGATCTATGTCTAAGCCTAAAAAATGCCACACCACCCTGGAACAAACTGGTTTGCGGTGATCACATGCCGAAACACCCATCTTCAATCCATTGAGGCGTGTAATTCGACTCTTAAAGCTTGGGATCAGAATGGTTTGACTTATTTCATTAGACGTCAGCGACTCGTAGTCGATGAAGAAAAGCCTATCCTGCAGATAGTAGGCACTACCTTTGTACCTAGAGCGCTCAGCATCGTCCACGCCGGGAATATTGCTTTGCGAACGCTCATTACGCTCATAGATGAAGCAACCATCGCTCTCCCTCACGTGTACAAGCGAGCACACGATGAATCCCCGCTCTGTCATCGCGTAGGAATACTCGTAGTAGTAGCCCAGTAATGCGCGCATCTGTGGCGACGATTGCTGTTGTAGATGATCGATCGATCGCTGTGATGGCGTCAGCTTCACAGACCGATTTGATTGGGTCCCAATTAGTTTGAGGAACTGCTCTGTCGGCAGGCCAATCTCATATTCCTCCACCCCAAAAAAATCACAGATGCGTTTGAGATTGAAGGCACAGGGCAGGCTACGCCCATTTAGATATTTGTTGAACTGACCACGACTGATGGCCAATTTCCGACAGACCTCAGCAATGGATCGATAGTGGTTGCAAAGGTGTTGCAAATTAGCAGGTAAAAACTCACGCATATCAATTAGTACTTATTGCGAAGGTGCTGGTTGGCGCAAAATTAGCAGCAACTCGCTCCAATATCGAATAACTCGCGCAATTGCACACGACCGGATAATGACTAAATATTACCGGAGGAAAAGCAACCTCTAAACTTCGCTCATTCCTGACGCCTCGAGACCACAACTGATAGTAAAAAATACTACATGCTTCAAGTCGAAATCCACGATCTGCTAGGAAGCACTATGACAAAAGTATCATCTGATTGAATTCGTTGCTGCTGACCGAACATGCGACTCTTACAGGATCAATTTCGAAATAATGCCCTATCCAATAAAACTTGTTCAATGAAACACAGGAGCCCCGCTCCGCCGCAATCAAATCGCCTACTCAGAGAGCAATCTCAGGAGCTAAACATGGACCGTTATCGCCCACTCAAAACAAACGCCACTTCCACCTCAGTTATGCTGATAGATACCGGCGTTGAAGCGTCGCAGCTTTTAGAAAATGCACTATTTAGGATTGGAACAGGTACTGGCTTATTAGAAGTTCTAACTTCCATTTCGCTGGAGAGTATAAGAGAAGCTGATTTCTATCGCCTAGCATCTTCAGCTTACATGCCATTACAAGAAGGTCTAGAGCTTCTCGAGCAGTTTCATTCCCAATACGCTCAAAAATAAGTCACGCCTTGGCAGATAACTCATAAAACACGCTATCACCCTATTTTTTTATTGGAGGGTGATAGCTAAGGAGACATTTTGGAACTTCGCCATTTGCGCGGCTTTCTCGCGGTTGCAGAAGAGCTTCACTTCGCACGCGCTGCGGAGCGATTGCACATTGAACAATCCCCGCTTTCCAGAACAATCAAAGAGCTGGAATCAGACATAGGCGCACAGCTTTTTGACCGAACCTCTCGCGGCACACGGTTGACCTGGCCAGGGCAGGTTTTCGCTGAAGCTGTCCACCGAATCTTTCAGGCAATTGAACAAGCGCGCTCCAATGTTCAGGCAGCGGCATCCGGATACCGGGGATCGATTCGGATCGCCCTGTCCGATGGTGTCCTGCCACAACGTTTGACGGCGATTTTGGCACGGTGTCGAGAGGAGGACCCGGAGGTGGAGTTACGCTTCTTCGAGGTTTCGCTGTACCAGCAATTGAAAGGGCTCCGCGAGGACCTGTTTGATGTAGGTTTCGCCCGATCTAAGGACGTGGGTGAAGGCTTAACCGCTCAACCGGTATGGCAAACACCCTTGACCATCGCCTTGCCGGCTCGCCATCCACTCCTCGCCCTCAAACATATACCGTTGGACCAGGTGGTGAACTATCCGTTGGTGCTGTTCCATCCTCAAACGCATGCCGGTCTTCATCAACAAATTGACGTCCTCCTGCGCAAGATAGCGTCACCTGTAAGAGTGGCCGAGCAGGTCTCCAGCCAGGAAGTAATGCTGAGCTTGGTCGCTGCCGGCTATGGTCTCGGGCTCACCTGTGAATCACATATGGCTCTGTGTCGAAGCACCGAAATCGTGACGCGTCCTATCGCAGGTGATCCACCCATGCTGACCAGTTACCTGCTCCGGTCGTCAAATGATCCCAGTGAGCAACTGGAACGATTTATTACCCGGGTTACCGAAATGAATTCGTTCATTTAAACCGCTGGAGACACCTCGAAAGCAGGACTGAATAGGTCCTGCATCAGACCTGCAACGCATAAGCACTCCCCCAATTTGGCTCGTTCAAAAGGAAGGATAGCCATGCCATAAGCATCGGTTCATAAAAGACCTGAAACCCACAAAGTCTGGACCGCCACAATTGATAAATGAGTATCAGCCAAGACGTATTTCGTCTTTCCTCTGGGTCACGCCGACGTTTCTATAGATGGACATCGCCATCCATGGAACGACAAATGAATCGGAAACACGAACAGTTCGGCACCAAAATTTTCTACAGCCCCATCGAAGCTGCGATCCGCTGGAGTAACCTATTTGAAGAAGAAACAAGCGTACTCACAGTGACAGCACTAACTGCTCCCACAACCGCGGAAGCTGTTCCACTCTGGCCCATTCTGGGACTGAACATCGAGCGTCTATACGACGCTATGCGTAACGGCGAACTCCCGTTCGGCAATGCGGGGGTAACCTCCAATGACCCGTCACTGCTTAATACTCCACAGCTCACTATCCGACACGTGGACCTCAAGCGCTGGATGGCGAAGACCTACCCCGATCAAAAGCCTAGTTTCTTGTTCGACGAAATGGAGCAACAGCTGCATTCATCCGTTGATCTCGGGTCCGTTCAAGCGTTGCTATTACAGATCAAAACTCTCAAATCTCAATTGAGCGCACGGACACAGACGCCGCAACCCAAACCTATTGAAAGTGGAACTCAACTTCCCGCCAGAGCCGAGACCACCTACCTAAATATCATCGGCGGCCTGCTGACGCTGCTATTGGGCCAATCTCCAGGTGGTGTGCGCTACTCAACCTTCAAGACTCTTGAGTCAGTCATCAGCACGCTGATTGCTCACCACAGCGGCCGCCCCGGAATCACCGAGCGCACGTTGTGGGCGAAGTTCGCTGAAGCCAAACGCCAACTCTCCGACCACTCATAGCGCCTGCAATTGCAGTCGCTATATCTGCAACTGCAGTGCTTTCGATCATTCCTCCGCATTCAATAGCCAGCACTTCCCACCAGACGCTACAGGGCGTCAAGGAGTGTCCATCGTGCCTCAGCAGAATGAAACCACTGCTCCTAGGGAGCTTCGTATCTTGAGGCTTTCTGAGGTCGAGCAGAAAAGCGGCTTCAAACGCGCTCACATTTACAACCTGATGAGCCAAGGAAGGTTCCCGAGGTCTGTGCGACTGGGAGTCCGAGCCGTGGGCTGGAACGCCGCCGAAATTGATCAGTGGATCGCAGAACGTTTACAGGACCGCACCTAAGGAGCTAACCATGCAGGTTGTATCGATTGTTTCTACTAAAGGCGGCGTCGGAAAAACCACAACAGCCGCCAATATTGGGGGGTTGGTCGCTGACGCAGGTTTAAGAGTCTTGCTCATTGACCTCGATGTACAACCCACTTTGTCGAGCTATTTTGAACTGGCAAAACGGGCTCCCGCAGGCGTTTATGAGTTGCTTGCATTCAACGAGCAGCGATTGGACCAACTGATCTGTAGAACGGCCATTCACAACCTCGACATAGTGCTATCGAACGACGAACAAGGTCAGTTGAATACACTACTGCTGCATGCTCCCGATGGCAGATTACGCTTGCGTAATCTGCTACCTATCTTTCGACCGCACTACGATCTCCTGTTGATCGATACACAGGGAGCGCGAAGCGTGCTCCTGGAAATGGCGATGCTGGCCTCTGATTTTGCGTTGTCTCCAGTTACGCCTGAAATCCTCGCTGCACGCGAACTACACCGGGGCACACTGAAGTTGCTACGAGATCTCACGCCCTATCGTCATCTAGGCATTGAGCCCCCTCGCCTACACCTTCTAATAAACCGCGTGCCACCCGTTTCAAACAATGCATTTTTAATCAAAAAAACACTTCGCTTGGTTTTCAAAGCAGAGGTCGGTGTACAGGTCCTCGACACAGATATTCCAGCGATCGAAGCCTACCCTCGGGCAGCAACAAAGCTGCTTCCTGTTCATCGTGTTGAATACAGGCGGCCTACCGGACGTCAGGCGCCTGCAGCACTAGAAAGCATGCGTGCGTTGGCGTGCGAACTCTTTCCTCAATGGCGAGTGCAGTTGGATCTATTTTCAGCAATGCAATCCAGCACCCGTATTCGTCAGAGGTCGCCACAATGACTGACGGACGATTGGAAACAATGGCCAATCATTTGCTGGCCGAGAGCTTTGAACGAACGGGGCCAGCCGCAGAGACGCTGAGCGATCCAATCGTCGATACACCGATGATCATGACGTTGGACCGTTTGAAGCCTTACGACCTCGACCCGAGGGTGACACGCAATCCTCGGTACGATGAGATCAAGGAGTCCATACGCCAACGAGGACTCGATGCCCCTCCATCCATCACCAGGCGTCCCGGAGAACCTCACTTCCGAATTCGTAACGGTGGCAACACACGGTTATCGATTCTTCACGAGCTTTGGTCAGAGACAAGGAGGACAAGTTCTATCGCTTTGGTTGCCTCTTTCGTCCCTGGCCCAAGCGTGGCGAAATTGTTGCGTTGACCGGCCACCTGGCAGAGAACGAATTGCGGGGGGCACTCTCGTTTATTGAGCGGGCATTAGGTGTCGAGAAAGCGCGAGAGCTCTACGAACAGGAATGCGGATCCTCACTCTCCCAGTCAGAACTGTCCCGGCGTCTAACCGCAGATGGGTACCCCGTCCAGCAGTCCCATATCAGCCGCATGAGAGATGCCGTGCTGTACCTGCTGCCTGCGATTCCTAATGTTTTGTATGGCGGCTTGGGCCGACACCAGGTTGAACGCCTAGCGGTGATGCGTCGAGCCGGTGAACGGATATGGGAAGAACACTCCAAAGGTAAAACTTTGGGCATTGATTTCTCAGTGCTGTTCCATGAAGCGCTCGTGATGTTTGATGGGGAAACTGCTGCCTTCTCTCTACCTCATGTGCAAGACGAACTGATCGGGCAGATGGCGCAATGGCTTGGTGTGGACTACGACACGCTGGTTCTTGAGTCAGAGGTTGGGGAGCGGCGTCAAAGAGCGTTAGGAGATGAGCCTAAACCCCCCCCAAAATTGGACAGATCAATCGCCCAACCCGCCTCTCTCAAACAAGTGTCAGACCTGCAAAACACTGCCGCCGACACAGCGGCAAAAAAAGCTGAGCAAGTCTCCACGGGAGTCGAGAACGACGAAGAAATTTCGTCATCTATCACCAACCGCTTACAGTCAATCCAACAGATGGTAGCGGAGCACACTGGGGACATGCCTGACATACCGTCGGACGTTCTTCCTTCAGAACAAGGCAGCCTCTTCCCCATCTCGGACATATGGAAGATCGAACCAGGGTTAGATGCGCCAGAACGCTTGCGTGTTCACATCAGCCAGTTTGCTCGAGAAATCGCTCAGGATGCAGAACAGGCTGATTGCATCACTGTTGTCGATGAAGGCATTGGGTTCCGCTGTGCTACCTCTGCACCCAATTCGTCGCAAAGCCCTGCTCCATTAATTGCCTTGTTAAATACCCTGACCGCATCGGGTGCATCCACGACCTTAACATCTGTGGCGATTGGCACTTTACTGCTGGGCGCCACAGAGGGTCAGGGCTCCTGTGCAAGGATGAGCGATGCCAATCTCATCAAGTTGTTTCGATTGATTCGTTTGGCTCGCCGCTTGATCGATCTCAAATCAGATATCCAGCCCGTGACCATAGGAGGGGCCACATGATTGCTCCACACCCGCTGAACCAAGCCGTCATTGCACAAGCCCTCCACGACTTGCGAAACGGCCAATTGCGTCGATGCAAGACCATGGGTTTCGCTGATGAAGATCTTGCAGCCCTCAAAGAGCCTGCACTGATTAGTGTGCTGCTCAATGCTCGTGTGCCTTGGTGTACGGTCAACATCAATCGCGAGGTTCTACAGCGTCTTCTGCACCAGATCGACGATGTTGAAAAGGAGATCGCCACGATAGACCGAATGCTGCGCCTAGGTGCAAGCACCGAGATGGTGAGCAAGTTCTATGGCCTCACCCATCAAGAAGTCGCATTGCGCAGGGACATCCTTGGATTGCCCAAGCGCAAAGGTCGCCATCCGGTGTTGAGCGAAGAGCAAGACACGTTGTTATGGCAACGCTGGCACCCAGAATTCAAAGCACGTGGTATTGCGGTAGATGACGATATGGCCATGTTGTCGCTCACACTCGACCTGGCGCAAGAGCTTACCTTTCCGGTTTCGGTAATCTGGGCTGCGTTGCACAACTGGATTGATCAGGGGTTGGTCTAGGGCCGTGAAGCGCACAGGCCCTGCCTCCCTGTCCTCTCTGCTGAATAATGCGCTAGAGCAACTGCAACCTAAGAGCAATCCACCCTGTGGAGATGGTTTTCTCTTCAGCGGCAATCGCCACGAAACCGTGCCCAGAGCGCTCTTGTTGGACACCCGACTGACCCCTTTAGAGCGCAATGCCTGGCAGGTTTTCCGCCTGTTACTGAATGATGATGGCATCACCGCCTTCCCCACCTACGACCAACTGCGCCGCTATCTTTCTTCAGTTCCATGCGGCGCGCTGGCCTCCCACGAAACGGTGGCCAAGACCCTGACGATGCTTCGCTTGACCCGCTGGCTCAGTCTGGTGCGCCGCCGACGCGACACCAGAACCGGACGCGTGCTGGGCAACCTTTACGTTCTGCACGACAATCCATTAAGCCCCTTCGAAGCCATGCAATTGGACCCTGAGTATTTGGGGCTGGTTAGTGAGGGGCTAGATCATGCAAACAAAGGTATTCAGCGAGTCGGTATAGCGGTCATCGAGGAGATCCGTCTGGACTCTCACCTCAGGCACCAGATACCGCCCAGCCACCTCGATATCTTGATCCACCGCCTGTACGGTCATCAATCTTCCGGTGCTGAAGCGATCCGCAAATCCGAACTACCGCCGTACGCCACTCTTCGGAATGAAGAGACCCCATCTTCGGATTCCGAAGCGAGCCCCAAAGCCACACACTGCGGCGGTCTTCGGAAACCGAAGGCTGCGAGTACTTTAAGTACAAAAGCATTAAAAGAAATACGTACTGAACCGCGCGTGCCCGAGGCGTCCGACCTGACATTTCCTTCTCGCTTCGCCACGCTCAAAGCGACTCAGCAAACAGCAGCCAAAGTAGCCTTGCTGCAGTTGAACACCGAGTTACGCCAAGCCGTACTCGATGAGTGGGCTACACGGTGTCGTGATACCCCAGTTCGCAATCCCGCCGGTTACCTGTTTGGAATCATCCAGAAAGCCCTGCACGGGCAATTTACCGCATGGGCTTCAAAGCCCAAGACATCCGACGCGGCCTCAGTCCACCAAGAGGTAAAACGTGAAGAAAAGACAGAACGTGATCCCGCAATCGCCCAGGCCAGCATCGCGGCATTGAAAGGTCTTTTGAACCTACGCTGAGCCCTCAAACGTCATCGCCTATCCCCTGGGGATAGCGCCACCGATCGAGCATCGCGATGAAATCAGGCACACGCTCCCTGCGCTTTGTTCGCTGACAGCCTTCCTCACTGCCTCAAAGCTGGCCACTCATTCCACTGCCTATGAGTGCAACCCTATGGCAAATGAACTACAGCTCAACCTAGGCGCATTGCGCAGCTCAATGCAATTGACTCTGCACACGCACCATGCCTCGCGCATCTGGCATGGCCGAGCGCCCTCTGAGGGAAGAGCGACCATCATAGGTCTAAACGGCTTCGTTTCGATCATGAACAAAATGAAACGTGGTGCTGAGCAAGATGATCCCTACTCCGATGCTTGGATGCTGCGCATCGAAGACAAATTGGAAGAAACAAGGGAGAGCCTCAAAGTATTGCGTGAACAGGTCGACCAGGTGCTATCTGAGGTTCCGGCTGCGTTGAGCCTCGGTGAAAACCTGAATGTCCAGCCGGTCAATCTGCCGCTATTCGTTAATGCCCAACTCGGCTTCATGGCGGTGTACCTCTTGGCCGACTACGACGACCTTGCACGTCGACTCATCTTGGCTCATCACACCGCACTGATCGACCGAAGCACGCTTGAGCGTTGGCTCAACGAAGGAGCGCACGCTCTGCGCAGCCTTTTCAGCCTGGCCCAGCAATACAAGTTCACAGGCGTTCAGCGAGAGGATTTTGCGGCGAACAACGCGGCCGCAAGGATGGCCAGGGAAAAGTTCGGCGAATTGCCCCAAGACGTACTTGAGGGGACACGCCGCTCGCGCTTCGCGCCCCCTATGGTGCGCCATAGGCACCTCACCGAACGGCATGATCATGAGGAGACCACAGCTGATGAGCCAGATGGCGAACGCTCTGACAAGGCTGACGAAAATGCTGACGACTCCGCCGCTGGGTACTCCCCTTCTGAAGAGGAGGAGCGTCGATGACGCAGCGCTACTTCACACCATTGGATGAGGCCGATCTTCAGCAACTGGCACATGCCGCCTACCTAAAAGGCCTTTTTAATCCTTTTAAAGGTAAGGGGAGTTTGGAAGTCTGGGCCAACCAATGCTCTGCGCTTCGTGATGGTTTGATCGCCTTGGCCGAGGAGCGAGTTCTCACCCAAGCCCGGGGTTACCCATTCAACTTACTCCCCGTCCAACTGGCCCAGCAGGTCACTGGCGCAGGAACAACCTTTCTGCGCTGGCGCAACCTCGACCGGACTTCAATGGGTGTGTCGTTATGGGAGCAATGCATGGACAACGACTCAACGCCTGATGTGCTGATCAACGACCTACTCGCGCTGGAGCAGCAGCGAATCGTACTCAACATGCAAATCAGCTTGAGCCATACCCTTTCCCGTCAGGCTATCGACTGCGCCAGCAAGATGGTCCGGGCGGTAGCGATCCATCAACGTAGCGCCGATCGGCGCGTCAATAACCAAGAGAGCACATTATGAGCACCCACTTTGTTGGTGAAGGCAACATCGGGTCTGCGCCCGATTATCGTGAATTCCCCAATGGCAACGATGAGCCTCGTCGTCTGCTGAGGCTAAACATCTACTTCGACAATCCAGTCCCAGTGAAAGATGGATATGAGGACCGCGGAGGCTATTGGGCACCGGTCGAGCTCTGGCACCGCGATGCCGAACGCTGGAAGACCCTGTACCAAAAAGGCATGCGTGTATTGGTAGAGGGTCGAACCGTAAAGGATGAATGGGAAGATGCTGATGAGAACGCCCGGGTGACATTCAAGATCGAAGCGCGCCGCGTTGGAATACTGCCGTACCGAATTGATTCCGTGCTGCTGGGTGGAAAACACTCTGCTCCGGATAATGATGGGGAACAGTAGGAATGACGGTAACGAGCGGCTGCCGCAACGGTCCGCCGCTCGCATTGCGCCAATGCAGAGGAGTCATCCCCAGGGGATAGTGCCACTGACGTCCACCGAGCTCTAAGCCAGCATCAAAAACGAATCTTCTGAAGTGTATTCCTCTGACCGTGCGTCAAACGTATCCCTGCATCGTCAACGACTGGTCAATAAGCTAAAGACGGTATCGCTTTGACGCTCGTCGTTGCGGCAACATTTAGCTCATCTTCAGACGCATCTCAGATCCAGCCAAAGGTCATGAAATGCGACTCTTTCTGTGTGAAAAACCCTCTCAGGGAAAAGACATTGCCCGAGTTCTGGGCGCCAACCAACGTGGTGCCGGTTGTTTCAACGGGGTTGGCGTTACCGTCACCTGGTGCATCGGCCACCTGGTTGAAGCGGCTCCGCCTGAGGCCTATGGCGAGCATCTGAAACGCTGGTCTCTGGATCAGTTACCCATCATCCCGGACACCTGGCGCATAGAGGTTAAGGCAAACACTGCATCACAATTCAAAGTCGTCAAACAGCTATTGGCACGGGCAACAGAATTGGTGATCGCCACCGATGCTGATCGCGAAGGAGAAATGATTGCTCGCGAGCTCCTCGAACTTTGCCGTTATAAGGGAGCCGTTCAACGACTCTGGCTGTCGGCGCTCAACGACGCCTCAATTCGCAAAGCGTTAGTCTCTTTAAGATCTGGCAACGAAACCATTCTCCTCTATCACTCAGCGCTCGCTCGTTCGCGAGCAGATTGGTTGATCGGAATGAACCTGAGCCGCTTGTTCACGTTACTCGGCCGTCAGGCGGGCCATGATGGTGTCCTGTCTGTGGGACGGGTCCAAACACCAACATTACGTCTAGTGGTGGATCGTGATCGCGATATTGGGCAGTTCGTTTCAGCGCCTTACTGGGTCGTCGATGTTGAGTTGTCGTTGAAAGGCCAGACGTTCTACGCGCAGTGGGTTCCCCCGAGTAACGCGACGGATGAAGCAGGACACTGCACACAGCACACGGTCGCGCATTTAGCGTTACAACGAATCCAGGCAACTCAAGACGCTCAGGTTATTTCCGTCGATACAGAACGAGTTCGGGAGGCACCGCCCCTACCCTTCGACCTGAGTACTCTTCAAGAAGTCTGCTCACGCCGTTTCGGTCTTGACGTTCAAGACACCCTGGACATCGCGCAGGCGCTTTACGAAACCCATAAGGCTACGACCTACCCTCGTTCTGACTCCGGGTATCTACCAGAGAGCATGCACGCTGAGGTAACGATGGTCCTTAATTCGCTATTGGCCAGCGATCCAAGCCTACAACCGTTGCTCAATGCCGCAGATTGGAACCAGCGATCGCGCGCCTGGAATGACAGCAAGGTCAGTGCCCACCACGGCATCATCCCGACACTGGAGCCGTTTCGGTTAGACGCCCTCAATGAAAATGAACGGGCAGTTTACGGACTGATTCGAGCTCACTATTTGGCACAGTTTCTCCCACATCATGAGTTCGATCGGACCAGCGCGTTACTCACCTGTGGGCGCGAACAGCTTCAAGCGACAGGTAAACAGATTGTCGTTCACGGCTGGCGCCGCATGATGGGCAATACCGCTGACGTGAACGATGAGGAATCTGGGCCGCGATGCCAAGTCTTGCCAGCCCTCGCACAGGACACCTGTTGCAGTGTTCAGCAAGTTGAACTGAGAGCACTGAAAACGCTGCCACCTAAAGCGTTCACCCAAGGCGAACTGATCAAAGCCATGAAGGGTGTGGCCAAACTCATCAACGATCCGCGGCTGAAGCAGAAGCTCAAAGAAACTACGGGTATTGGCACAGAAGCTACACGGGCCAACATCATCAATGGTCTGTTGAAAAGAGGTTATTTGTTCAAGAAGGGTCGATCTGTCCGGGCTTCTGAAGCAGCCTTTACGTTGATCGATACAGTCCCCGCCGCTATTGCCGATCCTGGAACCACTGCCATCTGGGAACAGGCACTGGACATGATCGAGACGGGGCAAATGACATTGGACGACTTCATCAACAAGCAGGCGACTTGGATCACCCAGCTTGTTGAGCATTACCGTACAACCACTCTATCCATGCGCATCCCAGACGGCCCCTCCTGCCCGTTATGTGGCGCAACAATGCGTCAACGACAAGGTAAAAATGGCCCCTTCTGGTCATGCACCCGATACCCCGAGTGCAAAGGCACTTTGCCGGTCGTAGCCAAGGCAGGCATCGTCACGGGCTCCCGAAAGCCACGCCGCTCCCCTTCCAAGAGGGATTGAGCGGTATTGCCCAAGCACGCCTTACCTTCTGAAACAGCGTGCGTGTCCAACCTGATCGACTGATCGGAGACGAGAAGGCGCTCCTCTCACCACTGCCTTTGCAGCGGTACCAAATCCCCACAGGTTCGTTCTGAAGGGTCTCCTGAGCGCTTTGAACGAAGCGCTCAGGAGACCCTTTGGGGTGAACCGTAATCAGTGCCGGCGCCCGCCGGTGTAACAACGGGTTCCTTTTGTACGCGGATGTGTGCCTTACGATTCCGGCCCTCGCCACGACACGGGTCGGGTGTAAACGCTGTCACGGCGACTGGCAATGACGACGATCCGACGCAGCCCACTGGTGGCTTCTCTGTTTTAGCCGAAGGCCATGCCTTCGGCACCTCGATCTCTTCCCCTTAACGCGCCTCTCCAGGCACTGCTCTGTCGTGGAGGTTGAGGCGCAACAGCGAAGGACTTACCCGATGAATCAACCTATAACCCACCTACAGTACGCCAGTGTCTGCAGTGGCATTGAGGCCGTCAGTGTTGCTTGGCAACCGCTTGGATTAACCCCTGCATGGTTTTCCGAGATCGAGCCCTTTCCTTGTGCCGTTCTGGCACATCATTGCCCCGACATTCCCAACTACGGCGACATGACTCAATTGGCTGATCAAGTAAGTACCGAGGTCATAGCCGCGCCACCGATCCTTGTAGGTGGCACACCTTGCCAAGCCTTTAGCATTGCTGGATTCCGTGCAGGTCTTGAGGATCCGCGCGGCGTCCTGTGCCTCAGATACGTGGAGTTAGCCAATGCCATCGACCAAGTCAGAACTTGTCGAAATGAAGCAGAATCCATCATCGTCTGGGAAAACGTCCCAGGTGTGCTCAGTGACAAACGCAATGCCTTTGGTTGCTTTCTGGCAGCGCTTGCGGGGGAGGAAGACGAACTTCAGCCGCCAAGGAAGACGTGGTCGGACGCAGGTATTGTGTTTGGCCCCCAAAGAACAATCGCTTGGAGGGTCCTGGATGCCCAATATTTCGGCGTGGCCCAACGACGCCGTCGTGTGTTCCTTGTCGCAAGTGCTCGAACAGGATTCGATCCCGCCGCGGTACTTTTTGAGTCAGAAGGCTTGCGCCGGGATACTGCGCCGGACCGAACGCCGACGCCGATCGCTTCCGCAGGCGTTGGAGCAAGCGTTGAGGGCTGTCGCTGCGTAGACCGGTTACGAGTCTTTGCAAACTCGTACGGTATGGCGCACGGCCAAGCTGGCGCGGAAACCTCGCTGGAGTGCTGCCCCACACTGACCTGCAATCATGAAGCCGCCATCGTTGTGTGTGCCACGGGGGACATAACGCATTGTTTGAGAGCAGAGGGTTTCGACGCCAGCGAAGATGGTACGGGACGAGGCCATCCCATCGTTCCTTGGCTTTCTCATCAGGTCAGGCGCCTGCTTCCGAAAGAATACGAACGCCTACAGGGCTTACCCCATGACTACACCCGAATTCCACGACGTTTTTACACCGTAAGACGCATCAGCCGCTGTCGTCCGGTCGATGCGTGGGAGGCCGCCGAAAATGGCTGGATGCTGATGGCCGCCGATGGTCCGCGTTACAAAGCCATTGGTAACAGCATCGCCGTTCCTTGCCTAACGTGGATCGGTAAACGGCTCCTTTTCGCGCTGTCGCAATCCGGTAGCGAACTCAACGGTATTCATCGCTGACAGCCTTGGGCACGAGGAACAATCTTTGGACACGCATCACTGATCCCAATCAGTGCCTGCCCAGGCAGCCGAGGTCTTCAGGGCTGCGACGTGGAGGATCACGTCGACCACGCCAGTCCGCTACGCATCGCTCCTGCGGACGTACGCCCTAAAGGCGTCGATGCCTGACATTCAACGCGCTTACCTCATTTGGACTCAAGCGCATATTCCAGATACTCAGGGACACATCCTAATGACTACCTGCACCATTTCTCAGCTTCCTCCTCTTTCACCGTCGCGTAAGCATCACGAAGAAGTACCGGCCAGTTTCGAAGGCACTGCCGCTGCTTTTTTGTATGCATGGAAGCAAGGAGTCGCAATAGCGGGGCCCACTTTCTTTGGCGACGGGACTCAAACAGGCTTGAACAGAGCCACCTGCAGATGGGACCTGCGTCCTAATCTGCGCACAATCAACAGCGCCATCAGTATTCTGAGCGATAACGAACGGGTATTCCTGGCTGCGCTGGTCAGTTTCTATGACGCCGATGAAGGTAGCGCTCTACTTAAACAAGTCGGCATTAGGGGCTTCGCTGATTTGGTCGTTCTCGACCCAGAACGACGTGATGTCATTGCATCGTTGGTTATGCACCATCACGGCTGGTAACGGCTCAAACTCAGGTCTCTGAATCAGCACCAACATTGCCTATCGGATCTTGCGATCCACTCACCCATAGGGGGCAAATCTGCCCTATGGGCGACGTGCCCTCACCTTGCTTTCTCTAGCCTGGAGGCACGTCATGAGCACCACGCACTCTGATAGTTCTTACTTCGATCTTCATATCACCGGACTCGGCTACCTCAATCGCATTCGCGAGGTGAAGCCCAAGAAAGGTGAAACGTTCTTGGCCTGCGATATTGCGGCGCTCAATGGTCCTACCAACTCACCGGAATATCGCCGTTTCGATGTCCGTGTATCGGGCACTGAAGCTCAGCAACTGGTTCGTCGATGCGTTCAGGCAGTAGAAGCTCAACGCAAGGTTCTAATCGGATTTCGCCTCGGTGACCTCTGGTCAGACACCTTCACATACTCCAAAGGTGCACGTGTTGGTCAACAAGGGGTCAGCCTCAAGGCCCGATTGCTTGTAGTGAGCTGGATCAAGATCGATGGTGATCTCGTACACAACGGCAAGCCGTCAGGCCAAGAAAACGGCGGCACTGACAGGCCACCTGAGCCATCTCCAGTGGGCTGAGATCGATCAAGACACGCTGATATGACGTCCTGTTAAGGCACCTATTTCTCGTTTTTGCTGCACCCATCAGAAGGTTTTAAACCTTCGAACACACCCTCGGGAGTCATGACTCCCGAGAGGGCGTCATGGCCCATTTTGAATAGGAAACCGACCATGATAATCCTCAAAGCCGGCTCTTCATTTAAGCCACTGTTCACCTGCGGGGCCTTAGTGTTTACCCCCGGAGTTGATGCTCTAGTTCGATCCCAGAAAATAAACCCGTTTCATTACTTCGGTCGCCATCTCAGTGGCGACTGGGGAGATCTCTGTGAGGATGATCTCAAGGCCAACGCAGATGCTTTGATCTCTGGCGCCCGACTGTTGTCTTCCTATCTGATTGAGCCAGAATTCAAACTCTGGATCATCACTGAAGCAGACCGAAGCGCTACCACACTGCTATTGCCTGAAGAGTACTGATCCACTCGAGTAATGGAAGGAAACACTGTTACCTCGACCACGTCATCACCCTAATAACTTCTTTTAAACGGCCTCTTCTGAGGCCGTTTTCTTTTACCCAATTGAATGTGAGCACTGAGCGTTCCTGATTGGTAACTGCCAGCAGCCCTGCAGCCTGCGATGTTTCCAGTCCCTCTTCCTGGAACTCCATGCATGCCTTCTCTCAACACTCACCTCATACCCACAGTTTTGTTGAGCAGCTTGATGCTCTCAGCGTGCAACAACTCATCAGTCCAGCCGACCCAGCCTCTAGCCCCAACTACCTCTCAGCCGGTAGAGAAGCACATTCCTGTCCAACGCTATGGTCGTTACACCCTCGTCGAGCTGGCTCCGGATAGCGCACAGCGAAACCTGCTGCTCCAGGTTGTCGATATAGACCTTCCCTCGGCCTGGTCCGTCAGCGTAGGTGATGCGCTGCGCTACGTCTTACTGCGGTCAGGATATCGGCTCTGCGCCAGCACTCCCCAAATCGAGGTGCTGTTCAAACTCCCCCTACCGGCAGCGCATATGAGTCTGGGTCCGATAGTACTGCGCGATGCTCTGCAAACTCTTGCGGGACCGGCATGGGCACTAGAGACGAATGAGCGGCTTCGCCAAATCTGTTTCGTCCCGGCAGACAAACATTCGCCCACGAAGACTTCAGCATCCACCGATGCGACTACGGAGGCGCACCCATGATTTATGCCACCACTTCGGCCTCAAAAATTCGCGCATTCCTTGCTCGCTGGGCAATACCTGCATGGTTGTCACTGACCTGTCATGGATTAGTTTTCCATCAACTGTGGTTATCGGATCAGGAGAACAAAACCAAAGCACGTGAGCAATCAACAACATTTCAGCTTCTGGAGGATCGAATGGTTGTTCTGGAGCAACCCGATCTCAGTATTGAGCAAACCCCAAAAATGGTCACACAGACGGAGTTCAACGAGTTAGATGATGCCTTCTACCTGAGCGTGAACGACATACGCAAAACCCTTGGTGCAACCGCGACCAGTGCGGATCTACGGGCACTCCAGCAACAGGTCCAGGCGATTGAAACCAAGCTTCAGCAACCCGTCGCCACACCGATTCCCAGTAAACCCAGGCAAAAAGCCCGCAAAGTTGAGCAACCTACCCCGCCCACCTTTCAGATCATCGGCCGCGAACTGCGTGGCGGGGAACGTTTTCTGTCCATTGCCCCGCTCGGTGCCCTGTCACTGGAGCAAAGCCGCGTCATGCGTATCGGCGAAACACACGACGGCTGGAAGCTTGATGGGTTTGACGACCAAAGCGCGGTCTTCATCGTCAACGGCGAGACACGTCGTTTGAGCATTCGTTAGGAGGCAGCATGTCCCGACTCGTACTCATGCCCACGATGGTCTTGGCGCTGATGACTGATGCACAAGCGCTGGTTGATGGACCAAGTTCAAGCATTTCGATCGAAACAATCAGCCAAAGTAGACCTGCTGCAGATCTGCCCAACGATGAAGCACGATTGGCTCGTGAATGGGGTCTGCAAGAGAATGAACTCAAGCGTTACAGAGCGCTGATGCAAGGACCGCTCGGTACCTACTCCCCCAACCTTGACCCTTTGAGCGCGTTGGGCATTGAAGCCCAGTCTGAAGCTGAACGTCAGCGCTTTGCAGGACTGCAAGTGGAAGCGGAAGCGGCCCGGGTAGAAAAACTATTGGCCTATCAGCGCGCTTACGACCAGGCCTGGAAAATGCGTTACCCAGGAATGGCACTCATCAACCTGCCCCCGATGAGTAGTCCACTCGTGATCAAAGCCGCGGAGAGAGCTGCGGTCTTCGTCCAATACGATTGCCCCAGCTGCGAGCAAAAAGTCAAACAGTTGAGCACCGCTGGCACATCGTTCGACCTCTACGTCATAGGAAGCCGGCAGGACGACAAGCGTCTCCGCGACTGGGCACAAAAAAACGGAATCACCCCCACCAAGATTCGCGACGGAACCATCACCCTAAATCACGACAACGGGCGCTGGATGTCTATCGGCGCTCAGGGAGTACTACCGGCTGTAATGCGTGAGGTAAACGGAAAATGGTTACGACAGTAGAATCAAGGAGAGTGCTATTTCGCCTCGTCAGCTGCGGCGCCCTTCTAGATCCGATTCCCTGTGCCATTGCTCAAGCAGCGCAGGTACCGCCACCGGCCTATAGCATTGCTGCGCTTCAGGCGGGGATCCCGTCGAACGTTCTGTTTGCCGTGGCGTTGCAAGAAAGCGGGCTTACGTTGCGCAGACAGCGACGGCCTTGGCCATGGACACTGAACGTTGCCGGCGCAGCGCATTACTACTCCACCCATCGTGAAGCCTGTCTTGGCCTTCTCCAAGCCATGAAACGTCATCCGGCAACGCGGATCGATGCAGGCCTGACG
The DNA here is from genome assembly GCF_054897985.1 of Pseudomonas sp. LB3P25. Classification (NCBI taxonomy): domain Bacteria; kingdom Pseudomonadati; phylum Pseudomonadota; class Gammaproteobacteria; order Pseudomonadales; family Pseudomonadaceae; genus Pseudomonas; species Pseudomonas sp. LB3P25. Next base: position 4,348,515 of record NZ_CM142711.1, read on the forward strand.
CAAATCAATCTGGGTTACCAGAAGCGCTTCTACCGATTCCCGTGTGAAGTCCTGAGCCCACATAAAAATCTGGCTATCGCAGCGACTCTGTTGCGCGAACACTACCGCACTGATGGGAGCTGGTTAGACGCGGTGGGACGCTTCCACCGGCCTGCGGGTGGTCCTTTGGCGGCTCGTTACCGAATGAGCGTCAGCCACCACATGAAACGGATTGTAACTACAGGGAGTAATCGACCTTGAAAATCTGGCCTACATGTTTGCTGGTTGTCTGTGCATTGAGCACACCGTCCTTTGCGCAAAGCAGAACACCAATGGTTGCGGATTTGCGCTACAGCGAAGAGGACATGCTACCCGTACGTTCAACATTGTTGACCCCAGGTGCTGTCGAACGTCGCATCCTGAGTGCCACGGGACTACCCGCGTTTTTTTTAATCGGGGATGACGCTCGCTCACGGACTTGGCTCAAGCAGCGTTTAGCCGCGCTGATTAAGCTCAATGCTGTCGGTCTGGTCGTCAATGTCGAATCCAAAGTTGCGCTTGATAACCTCCGACAGGTTGCGACAGGACTGACGCTCACGCCGGTCTCCGCTGATGATCTGGCGCAGCGGCTCAACCTGAAGCATTACCCCGTGCTGATCACTGCCAGCAGCCTTGAGCAGTAACCGTGACACAACACCATGCTGTTGAAACGTTACTGCGACCTGCCGTTGAGCTTTACAGCGTCGCAGCCTGCAGTTCAGCAGCAGTCCTGTGCCTGGCTGCGCCATGGTCTTTGGCGCTGGATTCATCGCTTGGCACCGGCGCCGCGCTGGCCTGCGCTTCTCTCGGGGCGGTGCGACTGAAGCAAGCCAGTGTGGTATTGCGGTATCGCCGCCAGATGAGGCGCTTGCCGCGGTATGTCATGACCAGTCGCGAAATCCCTGTCAGCAACCATCGGTTATTTGTTGGCAGGGGCTTTCGCTGGGATCAACGCCATACGCATAGGCTGATGCAGACCTATCGCCCCGAATTCAGAAAGTACGTCGAACCCTCTCAGTTTTATCAGATGGCACGCAAGCTCGAAACGCGGTTGGAGTTTGCGCCTTACCCACTGAACCAGTTACCTCGTCTAACCAGCTGGGACAATGCGTTCAACCCTGTTCGTCCCTTACCACCCGTAGGAGGTCTCCCTCGACTGCACGCCGTTGAACCCGAAGAGGTCGATGTCACCCTCCCCTTGGCCGAACGTGTTGGACACACCTTGGTACTAGGCACGACTCGAGTCGGAAAAACTCGTCTCGCCGAGCTGTTCATCACCCAGGATATTCGTCGTGGTGAGGTCTGCATCGTGTTTGATCCGAAGGGAGATGCGGAGCTGCTCAAACGGATGTACGTGGAAGCCAAACGTGCGGGACGCGAAGGTGAGTTCTACGTCTTTCATCTGGGCCAACCCGCCATCTCAGCGCGGTACAACGCTATTGGTCGGTTTGGGCGAATCACCGAAGTTGCCTCTCGGATCGCAGGGCAACTGTCCGGCGAAGGCAACTCTGCAGCGTTTAGAGAGTTTGCCTGGCGCTTCGTCAACATCATCGCACGCGCATTGGTGGAGCTGGGACAACGCCCGGACTATCTGTTGATCCAACGTCACGTGATCAATATCGATGCCCTGTTCATCGAGTACGCCGCACACTTCTTCGCTCGCCACGAAGCTAAGGCCTGGGAAGCGATCGTCCAGATCGAGGCCAAACTCAATGAGAAAAACATCCCGCGGAACATGATGGGCAGGGAAAAGCGCGTAGTCGCGATCGAGCAATACCTGTCCCAGGCGCGATTGTATGACCCCGTGCTGGACGGGCTGCGCTCGGCCGTTCGCTATGACCGTACCTACTTCGACAAGATCGTCGCCTCACTCCTGCCACTGTTGGAAAAGCTCACCACTGGCGACATCGCTCAGTTGCTGGCTCCTGACTACCTGGACCTGGAAGATCCGCGACCGATTTTTGATTGGATGCAGGTCATCCGCAAGCGCGCGGTGGTCTATGTCGGGCTCGATGCACTGTCCGACTCTGAGGTCGCCTCCGCCGTAGGCAATTCGATGTTCTCTGATCTGGTATCGGTCGCCGGACACATCTACAAATTCGGGGTAGACGACGGGCTGCCCGGTGCGTCGGCTGACAAGAAAATCCCCATCAACGTCCATGCTGATGAGTTCAACGAGCTGATGGGAGATGAGTTCATCCCCATGATCAACAAAGGCGGCGGTGCCGGCATTCAAGTGACGGCCTACACCCAGACCCTGAGCGACATTGAGGCGAGGATTGGCAACCGTGCCAAGGCAGGCCAGGTCATTGGTAACTTCAACAACCTGTTCATGCTAAGGGTACGTGAGACAGCGACGGCAGAACTGCTAACCAAACAACTCCCTAACGTCGACGTTTACGCGACGTCAGTCATGAGCGCCGCGACCGACAGTTCCGACCCGCATGGCAATACTGCATTCACCTCAAACACCCAGGACCGCGTTACCACAACCAGCGTGCCGATGATTGAACCTGCTCATGTGGTGGCGCTGCCCAAGGGCCAGGCCTTCGGATTGATCGAGGGTGGACAGCTCTGGAAGATTCGCATGCCCCTACCCACCCCAGATCCTGACGAGGTCATGCCCAAGGATCTGCAAACGATGGCCGGCTACATGCGCAAACGATATGTCGCAGCGAACGACTGGTGGAGCCCTATGGCTGTTCAGGATCAGGAGGCCGCACTGCCTGATGACCTGCAAGGAAAAACCATCGAAACGTCGCAGCAAGAGCGGACAGGCACATGAGCGATCCAGTCGCAACAGCCCGACATCAGCAAGATCGGCAACAAGGTCTGCTTATGGCGCTAGTGACGCTGCCTTTTCGATTTGTCGGAGTATTACTGGGATCGTTGATGCTTAGCATTGTGATTGAGTGCGCTGGCATGTACTTATTCTGGCCAGAGGAAGGCTGGCGGCATTCACAACGCATGTTTGAGTTCGAGTTGGATCAGCTCTCAAAAAACTTCACACGAAGCGTGCTGGTGCAGGAACCAGGTCGTACTGCCCAAAAGTTGGTTAGCATTGTTTACGACTCCATGCTCTCAAGAACTGGCTTTGCCTCCTGGGCACAAATCACATCACAGAATGCGCGGAAGGCACGAAGCGACAATGCCCGTGACGCTCGCTACTACATCGGGGCTCTCTACACCCATCTGGAAAACGGACTGATAGCTGCGGTCTACACAGGGCTCGTGTTCCTGATCAGACTGCTTGTGCTGTTTCTTACGCTGCCGCTGTTCATAACGGCTGCATTCGTGGGACTGGTTGACGGGCTAGTGCGTCGGGACATTCGCCGCTTCGGAGCAGGACGAGAGTCTGGCTACATCTATCATCGAGCGAAAGCCTGCCTGATGCCGCTGGTGATCTCACCTTGGGTGATCTACCTATCATCACCCGTAAGCGTGCATCCTCTTTTTGTTCTTCTACCAAGCTCTATGCTTTTGGCAGTAGCAGTTACCATCACGATTGGTAGCTTCAAAAAATACATCTAATGGACACCCGATTATCTGATGTCAGTCGCAGCCAATCATCGTGCCCGCAGGTGTGATGGTGCATGAGTTTCCATCACTGTCGACACTGTGGGCACCGCTGCTATCTGACCACGATTTTATTGAGTACTCGTTACCCTCACTGTCAGAGCTTTTGACTTCATGCCCATTGCCCACGGCTCGCGTTTCTGTATCGACGCTGTACGTATTGCCTTCGGTATCCCATGACTCCGCGTGGATATCCCCATCGGCATCAGTTTCCACTTCAGAGCAAACCTCATAATCCCCTTCTCCATAACACTCCGCACTAGCATTTTGGATGTAAATAAAGCCGCACATAAAAAATATGGAAAATATGAATTTCACAGCACCCTCCCGAATTTCAACTCGCGCAAGGCTCTGCAACACCTAACACATGTATAAATGCCTATCCGCTTCCATTAGATATGTCTGCCCCCTTTACGCTTAGATATGCTACCTCGCTGTATTGTTTATTTTATGGATAGAGGCTAGCGTAGCTCGTTTACCAGCGGGTTTCAGACAAATGCAAAAAATAAACTTCTTCTTCACTGTAAATTCATCGCATGGTGCAGCGACACCAGACTATTCAGGTGCTGAATCTACCAATTTTCACGACGATACGTTTTTAGAAAACGTTGACTTCCTTGGTTATCCGGTCCTTTCGGCGACTGTCAAGCAGAGCGAGGGAGTCCACGAAGTCAATGTCGATTTTGCTAGAGATATTAGCATTGAGGAAGCCACATGTTTTGTGGAGGGCTTTGCGAGCCCTAGCAACCTATAGCTTATCGTACAATATAAATCATCACTATGGATCGCCTTATATTGATATTGACTTTGGGACTTTCTACTGCAATAACGGGGATGGGATTCGGGATCATTTATCAATGCAGATGCAAAGGACCGCTAGCCTCAACATTTTGCCAACCGGGGTATCCGAGATACACGAACTTGTTCATTTTTATTTTCTCGGAATGCAGTCAAACAACTTAAAAGCTAAATTTTTCAATCTATTTCTAATCATTGAAGCAATTGAAGGATCGGTGATTGCTCGATCAATGTTCTCAGATGGAACATTATTCACTGAAGAGGAGAAAAAATTAATTAGAGAAACCGCAAATGAAATGGAAAACGACAGAAAAAAAAGCATCGTCCAATCAATACTAAGTCGAACTGATCAATCTCGACACAACAAGCTTCACTCAACACTAATGAATCTTGGCATTACACATTTTTACGTCCTAGACAGCACAAAAACTCCAATTTCAATAGAAGCAATAAAGTCATTGATCGAAGCTAGGAATAAGTTGTTTCATAAGGGTAACGCCGTAAATGAGCCCCTCATGTGGGGTCAGTTGATTCCTTTAACAAGAGAAATTGTTAAGCATCTACTGAGCAATCCTTTTGCATTGGACCCTACGGTTGCTTCCTCCATTTGACTATTGCTCAACAAACAAGCGCCGGCCTGAGTAAAAGGCACCTGCCTATGCTATTTGATTAGGAAACAACCCGATCATTAGCATCAACCGATCCGGAGCGGAAAATACACGCTGTTATAAAACCGCTTTCGGCCTGTTCCTATTGAATACAGCTGCACCATCGTTGGTACCGCAAGATCGAATCACCTGCACCAAATCAAGGTGGTTCGATCGTGTTCAAAGACGTCCTCGGATTTCGTTTTTTTCTAAGCGTGGCGGTTGTCTCCGTTTCAACTGGACACTTCTCAGCGATTGCCAGCGAATCAGCTGATGAGCGAGTTCAACTCTCACTCCTGCTACGCCAATTGAATGCGCTTGAACGACTCGTAGATTACGGCGACGCCCTTCCCGATGAGAGCTCAGCGCGCGTCCATTTCAGTTACACCCGTCTTCGTGAAGATCTCCACCGCATTCGCACGGGAATCCACGACTACCTGACACCCCTGCGCGTACAACCTCGAGATCCTGCCGCCCTTCACGGTCACTACCACGACGAAGTGATGGTCGTGCCATGAACGCCACTCAACTCACTGCCTTCCAAGCAAACAGCGGCTTCTCGACGTCGGTCACAGCCTCGTTGCTGATCTCCGCAGTTTTCGCAGTTCTCCTGCTATGGGGCGTTTGGGCTATCCGCACGGCTTATAGCGGCTGGGCGGAACAACGGCTCAACCAGCGGCAGTTCATGGGAGTGGTGGTCCGCTTTGCAGCGATGTACCTCGCCCTGACGTTTTTCCTCCTCTCCTAAGCCAACGGAATACCGACATGAACTGGCACTCCCCACGCTTCAAGATGCTCTGTGCAGCCTCCTCTACTTTCACCGCAACGCTTCCAGGTCTCGCCCAGGCCAAAGGCAAACTGCCCACCATGGAAGATCCTTCCCGCGGTGCCGGCAAGGGCATCATGGAGACGATGCAAAACTACGGGTATGACATCGTCATGCTGGTCGCACTGCTTGTGGTGTCTTCGATGTTCATTGGAGTTTGCTACCACGCGTACACCCGTTACTCAGAGATCCATACCGGTCGCTCCACCTGGGGTCAGTTCGGTCTCAGCATTGCCGTAGGTGCCGTCATGTTGGTCGTCGGTATTTGGCTGCTGACCAAGGCCACTGGGATTCTGTGAGGGCGACACATCATGGAAACAACTCAAGATTATGCGCCTGACGGCGCAGTGACCTTTCTTCCCCATCGTTTGAACCGTCAGCCCATTGTGGTCCGGGGACTGACTGCCGACGAGCTTTGGATCTGTACCGGACTGTCAGCGACCGCGGGACTCGGTTTCGGTATTCCGTTGGCCTGGATCACCGGAAGCATCGCGATGATCCCCACTTCCATTGTGGTTTCAATTGCCGCAGGCCTATTCATCGGCGGAGGGCTACTGCGTCGACAAAAGCGCGGTCGCCCAGAGACCTGGCTGTACCGACACCTCCAGTGGTGGGTGGCCTGCCGATGCCCGAGCTTGGCGAACATACTCAAGACTCAGGAGCTGGTTACCCGCTCCGGCTTCTGGACGACACGAAGAGGTGGCGCATGAGCCGGTTCAAGAATGAGGTCATGCACCTGCAATCACATGTCAAAACGTTGCGAATGTGTTCTGCAGGCTTATTCACATTGGTATTGGTGGCAGGCGCCGGTTGGTGGCACGCACCTAGCGAACTCACTGTCCATGTTCCACCCGATCTGCGATCAGGCAGTACCCGCAAATGGTGGGAAGTCCCTCCTGAATCCGTCTACGCCTTCACCTTCTATATCTTCCAGCAACTGAACCGTTGGCCCACCGACGGAGAGGAGGATTACGACCGAAACCTACAGTCGCTGTCGGCGTACCTAACGCCAGGATGCCGTTCGTACCTACAAGCAGACTACGAGCAACGGCGCCGCTCCGGTGAACTTCGTAAGCGTGTGCGTGGGCTCTATGAGATTCCTGGACGAGGTTATGGCGACGACCCAGAGACACGCGTGAAAGTCGTTTCGGACCGCGACTGGATCGTCACTCTGGACGTCAACGCAGACGAATACCACGGCACCGAACAGGTGAAGCGGGCGCTCGTTCGCTACCCCATCAAAGTTGTTCGCCTGGACATCGATCCTGAACTGAACCCATTTGGACTCGCGCTGGACTGCTACGCCGGCGCTCCTCAACGCATCTCTGCCCCTGCGAACACATCCCCGGCAAAACGACATTCGGATCGTCCACTGGGAGACGTCTCATGAAGCCCGCTTTGTTTTCCACTCCTTTGGGCTTTGCGCTCACCCTCACTGTAATCACCACAGGCCATGCCACAGAGGTCATGCGATGGGAACGTCTTCCGCTGGCCGTGCCTTTGCTGGTTGGCCAGGAACGCGTGGTGTTTGTTGAGCGCAATGTGCGCGTCGGCGTACCGACATCACTGGGTGACAGGCTCCGCGTCCAAAGTGCGGCAGGTACGGTGTATTTGCGCGCCAACGAGCCGATCGAACCCACCCGCTTGCAACTTCAAGACGCCACAACTGGCGAGCTGATTCTCTTGGATGTCGTTGCGGAACCCGCCAAAAGCGGGCAAGCGCAATTAGAGCCCATCAGGATCGTCGAAGCACCACTCCCAACACGCCAAACGGATTCACCTTCCTCCGACGCTGACACTCCTACTCCAGCCTCGAACAAAACACCTCTGCCTGTGGTTTTGACCCGTTATGCGGCCCAGAACCTATATGCGCCCTTGCGCACCGTCGGAGCATTACCAGGGGTTCGACGCGTCAATCTTGCGCCCGACCTGTCACTCGATCTATTGCTACCTAGCTTACCAGTGCATGCCAGGCCACTTGCTGCGTGGCGCTTAGAGGACTACTGGGTAACAGCCATCCGGCTGACCAATCAAACCAACCAGGTAGTCGATCTCGATCCGCGCTTGTTGCAAGGCAACTTTGTGACAGCCACCTTCCAGCACCACAACCTGGGCCATAAGGGCACTTCATCCGACACGACCGTCCTTTACCTGACCACGCGCGGCCATGGGCTGGCTCAATCACTGTTGCCAACCATCAGCCCCATTGACGCAGCCCTGAACCTGCCCCATTCGACCGGCATGGCTACGGCCTCGGAGATTCGTGATGAAAAGTAATGGGCTTCTCAAATGGTTGATGCTCCCGATGGGGGCACTGCTGGTTGTCGTATTGCTCAAGCTGTTGCCCAGTAGCAATTCCTCAGCATCCAACCCCGGAGATATCGAGAGCCAACTCACCCCAGAGGAAATGAAAGCACTTGGCATCGAAGGTGATACGCCTAGCGACACCGTGGCCACCCTCGTGGCGCAGGTCAAACAACTGCGTGGAGAGTTGAAGCAATCACTCGGCAATGATCAACACCAGGAGGGAGATACAGGCCAACTACGCCACCTCGAAGACACCATTGAACAGCGCATTCAAGATGCCTTGGAGAAAGAGCGTTATCGATGGCAGGAAGAGCAATTGGCTGCTGACAATGGTGGCCAAGACACTCACGGACTGCTCCAAGAACTACAACTGCGACTCGACAGCTTGGGCCAGAAGGAAAGCGACCTGGATCTGCCGATAGGCTTAGGGCTGCAAGAAGGCGACGGAAAAGAATTCGGGAACAATACGCGCTGGATTGAACCTGACGACGCCAAACCCAAAGACAACAACGGATCCTCTCAGGAAAGCGGATTCAGCTTTCCGACGCGATTTGGCCCCGCGCAGCGAACCCTGGATTACGTCGCAGACAGTGTCGCGACTGTATCCCAGGACTCAGGCGTCTCATCGGCCAAGGCAATGTACACCGTCCCCTCGAACGCAACATTGATGGGATCGGTGGCAATGACCGCACTCATCGGACGAGTCCCCATCGACGGCACCGTCAATGACCCCTACCCGTTCAAAGTTCTGATCGGTGCCGACAACCTGACCGCCAATGGCATCGACCTACCTGATGTAGCTGGTGCTGTTGTTAGCGGTACCGCATCGGGGGACTGGACACTGTCCTGTGTGCGTGGGCAGATCCGATCAATCACCTTTGTCTTTCAGGACGGCACGATCCGAACGCTACCAGGTGGCAGCGCCCAAGATGACTCTCAACGCTCCTCAAACAACGGTGCTGTTCAGGAAGGCCTGGGCTGGATCAGCGACCGACATGGCATTCCCTGTGTCAGCGGTGAGCGTCGTAGCAATGCCCAACAGTACCTTGGCTCACAAGCATTGATCACCGCTGCCGGTGCCGGTGCCGCCTCCCTGATCAAATCCGATGGCAGCACCACCTATGTCAGCAATGGCAATGGCTCTCAAGGCAACGTCGGCATCTCCGGGAACGCGGCGATGGAGCGCATCCTCGCCAGTGGCGTGCAAGACATGTCGCAATGGGTCAACAAACTCTACGGCCAAGCGTTTGCTGCCGTTTACGTCGAGCCCGGCGCGCAGGTCGCCGTCCATATCGAACAGCCGCTCACCCTCGACTACGACGCCAAGGGGCGCAAGGTCGATCACACCCTAGGAGGTCGCCATGTCGTGCAGGATTTGGATTAAGGCAACCGTCGCCGCTCTTGTCGCTCTAACCCTGGCAGGCTGTGCGACCAACACCGAAGATCTGCTCAGCCATAATGGCAGCACCATGATGGATGTCTGGAATCAGCAAACGGCCGGTACCACTCAAGGGCAAGCCTCCCAACAGTTACTGGACGCTCGCCAAGCATTAAGACGATCGCTGATTGAACCATTGACCCCCTCTACACACGAGCCCTACACCCGAACCGCGCAGAACGAAATCCACCGCCAATTTCATCGCCTCCCTAACCCTGACCTGGTGATGTACGTTTTCCCACACTGGGCCGGAACAGACCCCGTGCCGGTGCCGGGCTACAGCACGGTATTTCCGCTGTACCAACGCGTGCAGTACGCCATGCCTGGCGAACGCTTGGAGGATTATTGATGGGTTGGCTTTCTGGTTTGAAACGCAAGGTCGACTCGAGAGAATCGGTTGAGCCAGACGCATGGGACCGGCACGTCACCCAACTGGCAGCAAACGGAATTCCTGAACCAGGCCTTCAACAGAGCAAACCCATCACGCAGGCGGATGACCATTCCTTTTATGACACCGTGCCCTCCTTCGTGGACAGACTGCCCTGGGTCGAATACCTGACTCAATCACAAAGTGTTCTGTTAGAGGACGGTACGTCAGTCGCTGCCTTTTTTGAGCTGACACCACTGGGTACCGAAGGTCGAGAGAATGCCTGGCTTCTGCAGGCCCGCGACACGTTGGAAAATGTCCTTCAAGACAGCTTCGACGAGCTCGACAATAACCCTTGGGTGGTGCAGCTCTATGCTCAGGACGAAACCAACTGGGACGAGTACCTTCATTCACTGACGCATTACATCCAACCCCGAGCCCGTGACAGTGCCTTCAGCGATTTCTACCTTCGCTTCTTCGCTCACCACCTGAAGGCCATTGCCAAACCTGGCGGACTCTTCGAAGACACCACCCTCACCCGATTACCTTGGCGTGGCCAGAGCCGGCGTGTACGAATGGTCGTGTATAGGCGGTCTCCTGCCTCAGCCACCACAAGACGCGGACAGTCTGCTGAACAAGCACTCAGCAATGTCTGCGAGCGACTGACAGCAGGTCTGGCCAGTGCGGGCATAAAGTCACGGCGCCTAAGTGCTGCCAACATTCATGACTGGTTACTGCGTTGGTTCAATCCCAATCCTACGTTGCTTGGCTCCTCGGCAGAGGATCAAGAGCGATTCTACCAACTGACCGCATATCCCGAAGAAACGGAAGTCGGTGAGATAGAGCTGGCCAGCGGCACCGACTTCTCACAACGCTTGTTCTTCAGCCAGCCCAAATCCGATGTCGCTGAGGGCACCTGGTACTTCGACGGCATGCCCCACCGGGTGATGCTGATGGATCGGCTGCGCAACGTTCCCAACACAGGGCATCTGACCGGTGAAACTCGTAAGGGGGACGCCATCAACACCTACTTCGACCAGATGCCCGAAGACACCATGATGTGCCTGACGCTGATCGCTACTCCCCAGGATGTACTGGAAGCCCACCTCAACCACTTGAGTAAAAAGTCTGTTGGCGAAACCCTCGCCTCTGAACAAACTCGCCAGGACGTGCACCAGGCCCGATCGATCATCGGAAGCTCCCACAAACTTTACAGGGCCACGATTGCTTTCTACATACGGGGCAAGGACATCACCGAACTGGATGCCCGAGGCATGCAGCTCGCCAACGTAATGCTCAACGCAGGACTTCATCCGGTTCGCGAAGACGATGAAGTAGCTCCGTTGAACAGCTATCTGCGCTGGCTGCCGTGTGTATTCGATCCCGCCAAGGACAAGCGTCAGTGGTACAGCCAACTGATGTTTGCACAACACGCAGCCAACCTTGCCCCCGTGTGGGGGCGCAGTCAGGGCACCGGCCACCCGGGCATCACGTTCTTCAATCGAGGTGGTGGCCCCCTCTCCTTCGACCCGCTTAACCGACTCGATCGCCAGATGAATGCACACATGTTCATTTTCGGCCCTACAGGCTCAGGGAAATCAGCCACCCTGAACAACCTTATTACTCAGGTGACCGCCATTTACCGACCACGTTGGTTCGTTGTCGAAGCCGGAAACTCATTCGGTCTATTTGCTGACCTCGCCAAACGCCAGGGCTTGAGCGTTCATCACGTCAAACTCTCGCCCGGCTCAGGAGTGAGCCTAGCCCCCTTCGCAGATGCTCGTCGCTTGGTGGAAACACCTGAGGAGATTGAGACACTGGATGCCGATCAGCTTGATGAGACGCAAACGCAGTACGATGGTGACGAACAGCGTGATGTCCTCGGAGAATTGGAGATCACTGCCCGATTGATGATCACCGGTGGCGAGGAGAAAGAAGAAGCACGGCTGACCCGGGCGGATCGCAGTCTCATTCGCCAGAGCATTCTGGATGCAGCACAGCGCTGTGCAGGGGAACATCGCGCGATCCTGACTCAGGATGTCCGCAACGCCCTACGTGAACGAGGCTGTGACAATGGCCTACCGGAGACGAGACGAACTCGACTTCTGGAAATGGCCGAAGCCATGGATCTGTTCTGTCAGGGTCTAGACGGTGAGCTGTTCAATCGCCCCGGCACACCCTGGCCTGAAGCTGACATCACCATCGTCGACCTGGCGACCTTCGCGCGTGAAGGCTACAACGCCCAACTCTCCATCGCGTACCTGTCACTGCTCAACACCGTCAACAACATCGCCGAGCGTGACCAGTTCTTAGGCCGTCCGATCATCAACGTCACCGACGAAGGACACATCATCACCAAGAACCCACTGCTTTCACCCTACATCGTCAAGATCACCAAGATGTGGCGAAAGCTTGGCGCCTGGTTCTGGCTGGCCACGCAAAATCTGGATGACCTCCCCAAAGCTGCCGAGCCGATGCTGAACATGATCGAGTGGTGGATCTGCCTGAGCATGCCACCGGATGAAGTGGAGAAAATCGCCAGGTTCAGGGAGCTCAGCCCAGCTCAAAAAGCCCTGATGATGTCGGCTCGCAAAGAAGCCGGAAAATACTGCGAAGGCGTCGTGCTCTCAAAATCAATGGAAGCACTTTTCCGCGCCGTACCGCCGAGCCTTTACCTAGCCATGGCCATGACCGAGCCAGAGGAGAAAGCAGCCCGATTCAAGCTCATGCAGGAACACGGCATCAGTGAGTTGGATGCGGCGATTCGGATGGCCGAGAACATCGATTTGGCGCGAGGGATCGAACCTATATTGTTTGATAACTTTTAGAGCTGCATGGCGCCTTTGGAGCCAAAGGGCATTCTTGTTCGCTGCCCCCACAAATGCCCTTTGATTTTTCAGCATTCGAAGCGCTTCTCGTTTTGTGTCTGCTACGCTTCGACGTCTCATACATGGAGGTGTTGCATGCGATTTAAGCTTTTTGCTTCCGCAGTTACTTGCTCTCTTCTCACATCTTGCGCACTGTTCAACCCCTACATTTCTACCGCGACGATTGAGAAGCGCGAGAAAAGCAACCCTACCTACGATTTATCTAATGCCCTTCGGGCAAAATTTGAGAGTAATGCACAACAACTTGCTTACTGGCAATCGGGCTCAACAGCCGTCATCGCGGGATTGCTAGGGTTAGGCGCGTACAAAGGCGTCACGGGAGGTGGATCCCATCAGATTGCAGCGCTTGCTGCGGGTAGTGGCGTGATTTACGGGACTAGCACCGCCCTCTACAGCCCATCCAAAGAGCAAATCTATATCGCAGGTGCCGCCGCGCTACTTTGCCTGGATGAGCAATATAGTTGGTTCGACTCGGAAGCAGGCGCAAAGCTGTATCTCGAACTTCTTGCTTTGGACAGCACCGCCGAAGCCGACTTTAAAGTGGGTTTTGGCGAGGCTTACTCCATTGCTGTACAGCAAGAATCGTCCTACAAAACGAACGTGTTGACGGTCGGCACACAGGTTAACTCGCTAGTCGCAGGGCAGCAGCCAACCGCAGAACTCTCATACGCACATGTATCCAGCGCAATATCCACTGCCTTTGTGAGCCCATCATCTGAGCCTAAAACCGATGCCCCGAAAACAATTTTCTGGAAGGCCACATCCTCAACCGCCAAACCCGTTTGTGATCAAGCATGCATGCAAGAACGTGAAAAAAGGATCAAAGAGCTCAGGTTTGCTCTGACCAATTGGATCAACGCGACGAATTATCGGAACGCCAGACTAACGACTGATCAATGTTCGGTTCTAGGTGAAGACTCATTATCGATCACCGGGGTCAGGCAGGGGACGCCGGAAGTGCTTGATGTAGGCTCTAAAACCACCTACCCCATCCTAAATACAACAGGACGCCTGGGGGCTTTTGTCAAATCCTCTAAAGCAGCAGAGCAAGGTGCTGTCACGGCTAAGATAACCACACAGAACGGATTGTTTTTTGTCGAAGTTGAAGGCGTTTCGGCTACTACGGTCCCAGTCAATGTGTATGTCAGTGATTACGGTAAAGGACGTGCGACAAAAGGATTTCAAGTTACGGTCAAGGCACCATAGATACCCAAGCGTACAGGAAGGTGGTTATTAGCCATTGCGGATTCTCACTCCCCTAGAACACGAATCCGTTCAACAATCAATCCGAAAGCATTAGGTTGCCTGCCTAATCGCAGCACCTCGCCCAGGTAGTCTAGGTCTTGAAGACTACGACACAGCTCAGCTCCGTTGATCAGTGGTTCGCCTCGCATCCTGCTTCGCGAACAGCCATCGCACACACGATGACGGGTGCAACTTTTTCCGGCTCCTCTCGGGCCAAATCACATCACCACTCCCTTGGGGTTTCCTTCCCTTCGGGATGGGAGCCTCTTTTCGTCAACGGAGATTCCCATGACATTCGTCGTACAGCCGTCCACGTCTGCAACACAAGAGAACAGCCCCAAACAACAAGATGACCTGCTGATCATGCAAGCCATCTCGGTATTGGAGCAGCGCATGTTCAAACGCGGTCCCTACCTCGAAAGGCCGCAAGATGTAAGTCAATACCTACGACTCCAACTCGCAGGCGAAACCCAAGAGGTATTTTCCGCGTTATTTCTGGACTCTCGTCATCGGGTAGTGGCTTACGAGCCGTTGTTCTACGGCACAATCGATTCGGTAAGTGTCTATCCGAGAAGAATCCTGCAACGTGCTCTAGAGCACCAGTGTGCGGCGATCATCTTTGCCCATAATCATCCCTCAGGACATACAAATCCGAGCCAAAGCGACAAAGAAATCACGAAGGTGCTGAAAGACTTGCTACCCAAAATTAACGTGCGTCTTTTGGACCATTTCATCATTGGAGAAGGTGAGCCCTACTCCTTCGCTGAAGCTGGTTTTATTTGAAGTTGGCCTCCCAAACACCAAAGCGCCCTCCAAGGCGCTTTTTTCTGCGCGGGAATAATTCGATCAATAGGGAGCAGTGTACTGTCCGTTTTTGAAGCGAATACAACCTCCGCCGCTGCTTCACTGCGCACACCGTCATGCGCAGGATCAAATCATGCCCCTCCGCCACTCGAAGACTTTTCGTTTCATTGCCATTGTCACCGCAATGGGACTTTCGCTATCCGCATCCGCCCTCAACACCGCAACCATTACAGCCTCCAGCCTCTCTCCTGACTGCATCGCCTATCGCGTGGTCGGCATCTGTTACTGGCTTTTCTGCAACAACTTCGGTTGCAAAGTCAAAACCTCCCCAAAGATTCGTCACTACGTACCTGATGCCGTGGTGTCGAGTTACAGCAACACCGGAGACAATCCATGGTCGGAAGTCCGCCTGATGAGTGCCGCCAATAGCACTGCACGTGGAGGCGGCGACGGCAGCAACGGTATCAGCCACGAAAACGATCTCGCCAAATTCAAAAACGCCGACGTGATTGGTCATCCTGGCGGCGCGATATTCAGTCAGTTCGTTGGCCAATCTGGTTACGGGTGCCAAGGCGCCGGCCAGATCCTCATGCCTTATTTCCTGAGCACCTTGGACAGTGTGGCCTGGCGCTACAACATCCCTGAGCTGGTCTTCCCTGAAGCCCTGACACCTGGCGCGCGTGAAATTGGCAGCCGCGCCCAATCCAATCTCTGGGGCGCGGTCTATCCAAGGGGAGGATTCCTGCACGGAGTCGACGATTACAAGAGCGCGGCCGTCGTAGCTCAACGGGCTGGCGACATCGTTACACGAGGCGGCCAAGTCCATGTCTATCAGCCGATGCTTGCCAACAAGCGAGATGGTTATTGGCCGGCGGGCCCACTCAAGGAAAGCGATCCCTCCACGGGAAAATGGCAGGACCTGATGCCTAAACAGTCCCAAACCTGCGCGGTGTTTCCAAACAAACTCCCTCACGTTCAATCCCCCCGCGGCGATTACGCCTGGGCGCTTTGGCGACCGTACAGCTGCTGCGAACGAAAGGGCCAAGTCTTTCTAGGAAGTACCGACTTCGCAGGAGCGAACTAATGAGAAACGCCGACGTACGTGTTGCGCCAGACCGTCAATTCAAGCCCACCAGCATCCTGCTCGCTGTTCTATTGCTCTCGGCTACCAATGCTCACGCTGCAAGCAAGTACGAGATCAACCAAAGCGGAACGATTGATGACGACTTGTTGTACAGCATCGGCGGAGGAAGCGCCGTATCCATGGGAAGTACTGCCAAGATGGACAGCATCAGCGTCGGAGTCGGATGGGACACCAATCTGATGTGCGGCAAGATGGACCTGAGCACGACCCTACAGAACCAGCTCAATGGCGCCACCAGCGGTTTCAAGTCGGTCATGAGCAGCGTGATACAAAACGCCACCGGCGCCGTGGCCTCACTCCCTGCCCTGATCATCCAACGGGCAGATCCTGGTTTGTACAACCTGCTCAGCAACGGAATCCTGCAAGCCAGGCTTGATTACGATCGATCCAAATCCACCTGCCGGGCCATCGCGGGACGCATGGCTGATATCGCAGGGGGTCACTTTGGCTGGGGACAGCTGGCAGAGGGCGTGAATCTTACTCAAACCGTCGGCAGCCAGGACGCCGTGGCCGCCGTAGAACAAGCTGAAACCCAGCAGGGCAATAACGGTGTGCCCTGGGTCGGCGGTAAATCCGCAGGCGGCAAACGCCAACCCTCCATCAAAGTGGTGGCTGATGTCACCCGCGCCGGTTTCAACTTGCTCAATGGCCGAGATGTCGGCAATCAATCCGCCATCCCAAAATCCGCCTGCGGCAACCGACTGAGCTGCCAGACCTGGTCCTCACCACAGGAAGCAGAAGCTTGGGCAACGCGCGTGCTGGGTGAACGCGAACACCAAACCTGTGACACCTGCACCAAAACCCAGAGCAAACCCGGCGTGGGTCTCACTCCCCTGATTCAGGAAGAGTACGACACCAAGTTGCAAGCCCTTGAAGGCTTGATGAACGGCAGTAAGCCAACTTCTGCAGAGAACCTGCTCGCAGCCAGCAGCCAATCACTGCCCGTCACCCGAAGCGTCGTCGAAGCTTTGCAAGATGAACCCGACCAGGACGTACTCGCGCGACGACTGGCCTCAGAGGTCGCGCTCTCCAGCGTCATGGAAAAAGCCATTCTGCTACAGCGAACGCTGATGACCGGAAGCAAGGAGCCGAACGTCGCTGCAAATCAGTTGGCTCAACAAGCTATCTCCTCGGAAAGCGACGCGCTGACACAGGAAATCAACAGCCTCAAAACCGAGCTTGAACTGCGTCGCACGCTGGCCGGCAATTCGCCCATGGCCCTGCTCCAGCGACAAAGCAATCGAGCGGCAAGCTCTCGCGGCGTTTATCAGGGTGACCCTGTGCGCAATCGTGTGGACCTGATCCAGCAAGCAGCCCCCAAGGAGTAACCGCCATGTCGCAGCCTAAAACTCGCCGCGCGCTCTGCACACTGGTCATCACCTGGGCATTCCTCCTCACCCTTGCGGCAATCGTCATCGGATTGCTGGGCATCGAAGCTGCAGCCGGTATCGACGACTGGACCCAGTGGCTTCGCGGTCAAGCATTCGCACTGCTGATCTGGCGCCTGGCCCTGTACAGCGCTACCGCATACGGCTGGTATCGCATGCGACAGCGCTTCGCTCACGAGGGCCTTACGCCGTCACAGCATCAACGTCTGCTGTGCGCAGAGGCAGCCGCCGTCGCCTCGGTTGCAGTGCTCGAATTATTGACATTCAGCTCTAACTGACCACGGACGATCCCATGACCCTCTACACAAATGACTATCTGGAATTTTACCTGACCCTGGTCGGGTGGATCGTCAATAACGGCATCTGGGAACTGCTGGTTGCCAGCGGCGTATTCGCCCTGCCCTTTCTGGCGATCATTATTCAGGAGTGGCTCAGAGCTCGGACCGAAGGTGCAGATGAGGGCAACAAGGGTGTGCTGTCTTCTTTGCGAATAGAAAACCGCGTGTGGGTCGCCATCATCGTCATCATGTTCGCGGGCATCCCCTTCATCGATGTCGACCTGAACACCATCGAGTTCGACACCACTCGCTCCACTCAATGCCAAGTCAACGTCCCCAAACCAGAAGACACTCGCTGGTCCAACAGCTTCACAACCCTCAACAACCAGAGCGCTAAAGTGCCCATCTGGTGGTTCTTCATGCACGCGCTTTCCAAGGCCATTACCGGAGGATCCATTGCGGCCATTCCGTGCGGTACTGACCTTCGGCAAATGCGCATGGACATCGACGCCACACGCATCGACGACCCGATACTGGCTCAAGAAGTGGCTGACTTCAGCCAGGACTGCTACGGCCCTGCACGCGCCAAAATGTTCATGAACCGTCCCAGTCTCGACGATGAACAAATGGACGACATCAACTGGATTGGCTCAAAACACCTGCTCAACACCGCAGGCTACTACGATAAGTATCATTCCAAGACACCCCGCAGTTCCTGGCCATTCAACGCCACACGCGATGCAGGACTGGCTAAGGTTCCCGGTGGCGGTGGTTATCCAACCTGCCGGCAATGGTGGTCAGATGCAGGTCACGGATTGCGACCAAGGCTTCTGCAACAGGTCGAGCCCGGCCTGATAACTCGACTCAATAAATGGGCCGGTTTCCTCAGCAAAACTGAAGCCGATGACGCCGTCATTCGCTCCATCGTGTCACCCCGTCAGCAAGCACTGAACCAAGGACAGGTCTACTCTAGCTACGGCGGTCAGATCGACATGTCCGCCTCGAACATCACTGCACGCGCTGCCTCAGACTTGGGCCTCACTGCCGGTTCGTTAGGCTTCTTCCCCGCAATGGACGTCGTCCGCCAAGCCCTGCCCATGGTCCTGTCATTCCTGAAGATGGCACTGACCATCTGCATCCCACTGATCCTGGTCATCGGCACCTACGACCTCAAAGCCCTGGTGACCATCAGCTGCGTGCAGTTCGCGCTCTTCTTCGTAGACTTCTGGTTTCAACTGGCCCGCTGGATCGACAGCACCATCCTCGACGCCCTTTACGGCTGGAACTCCCCGCACAGCAATTTCAACGTGCTCATGGGCATAAACAACTCGTTCGGCGACATGCTGCTGAACTTCGTTATGGCGACCATGTTCATCGTTCTACCCGGCTTTTGGGTAGCAAGTTTGGCTTGGGTAGGAGTCCGTGCTGGAGGCGTACTACAAGGGCTCAGCGACAGCACAAAACAAGCCGGAGACGCTGGTTCCAAGGGAGTTGGCGTGGGTTATCGAATGCTCAAATAAATCGCGTTGATTTCAATCCCTCAGTCGTCAAATCGGGGGTCGTCTGGGTCGTTAAAATTTATAGGATCATAGAAAACACTTTTCTTATGATCGTCTGAATCACCGACGGCCTGCGCCTCTGGTTCTTGTGTTGAATTTCCAACACATTTTGCTGGCACATACGCTATCGCGATAATCGCAGCGAGCGAAACAACAGGTATCAAAACCAGTGCGATTAGGATGAGCCGCGTCGACAATGCCAAGGCGCTTGCAAAATAACCGGGTAATCCTTTGCCTCTGAGCCAATGGATCGCCTCAACTTCTCGCTGGACATATCTACACCATTGCCTTCCAGCCCATTGGCCGAATCGCGTTGCCCTCGTGGATCGTTCCCTCTCCATCTCATACACCTCCATGTCTATAAAAAGGGGGCGACTTGTTCGCCCATTCTACCTAGCGGCCATAAAGCAACTTACCCAGCCTCAAAAAGGTAAACGGAAAAATGGAATGGGCCAAGGGAATGGCACACAAGGGGAAAGGCCCTACCCAAAAAGAAGAAAAGGCTCTCAAATCGATCAAGCCGAAAGGACGAATCATGTTCTCGCTGTTTCATCGCAAGCAACGATCAGCTCAAATCGAAACCTCTCCGGTGGAGCAAACTTCTTCACGAGGATTGACCGATCCGCAGTCAGCCAAAGCATTGCTCGCCGCCCCCCGCCGGCAGAAACTGCTAGACCACATTTGGCAGCGAACAGCCCTCTCACGCACCCAGTTCAACAAACTGTACCTTGACCCCATCGAGCGCTATGCCGATCTGGTACAGCTTCTCCCAGCGTCAGAGAGCCACCACCACGCCTACCCGGGAGGAATGCTGGACCACGGCCTTGAGGTGGTCGCCTATGCCCTAAAGCTCCGTCAATCCCACCTGCTCCCCTCCGGTGCTCAACCGGAAACGCAGATCGCTCAAGCCGAAGCCTGGACAGCCGGTATCGCCTACGGAGCTCTCGCGCACGACCTTGGAAAAATCGGTGTAGATCTTCACGTTGAATATGCAGACGGCACCGTATGGCATCCCTGGCATGGAACACTCTCCAGTCCCTACCGCCTGCGCTATCGAAAGGATCGACAATATCGCTTACACGGCGCAGCCGCAGGCATGTTCATCTGTCAGCTCCTGAATCGGGACATTCTGGATTGGATCTGCACATTCCCTGAACTGTGGGCATCACTTCTCTACAACCTGGCAGGCCAGTACGAGCACGCTGGAGAGTTAGGCTCACTCATCATGCAAGCCGATCAGGCATCAGTAGCCCAAGCGCTCGGTGGCGATCCTGGCAAAGCCCTGACAGCGCCCAAACACGCTCTTCAGAGAAAGCTACTGGAAGGTTTACGTTATCTGCTAAGCGAAGAACTGAAGCTCAACCAACCTCAAGCCTCTGATGGCTGGCTAACCCAAGACGCTCTGTGGCTCGTCAGCAAGACCGTCTCTGATAAGCTGCGTGCACATCTACTGTCCCAGGGTATCGATGGCATTCCGGAAAAAAACACCGCCGTGTTCAACGTCCTACAGGACCATGGAATCGCTCAACCAAGTGCCGACGGCAAAGCCATCTGGAAAGCCACCGTCACTAGCGAGAATGGCTGGTCGCACAGCTTCACCTTCTTGAAGCTGTCTCCCGCCCTGATCTGGGAGGCAGGGGCGCGACCTGCAGCGTATAGCGGCAGCGTCACAGTCGACGATCCCGACTTGCCAATCATCCCCGCAGTAGAGGCTGACACAGCCACAAGCGGGTCCTCAGCGAAACGAAACAAAGCAGTACCAACTCGCCCGATACCACCGCCACAATCACCGCCAGACTCAGTCGATTTGCTGATGGATTTGTTCGGCTCCCCTCCGCCCTATCTGAATGAACCCGACGAGACAAATGACATTGAAATACCTACTGCCGAGACACCATCGAGCTGCTTAGAAACTGATCCTACCGGCGAACATTTTATGCAGTGGTTTACTCAGGGTGTTCAGACTCACCGCATCATCATGAATGACACCAAAGCCCTCGTTCACAGCGTCGAGGACACGCTCTACCTGGTCACTCCGGGGATCTTTCAGCGCTACGGTCAGGAACACCCACACTTGGCTCGAATCGCAAAACAGGAAAGTCTTTCCGATTGGCAGTGGATACAGAAACGCTTCGAACAAATGAAGCTGCATCGCAAGCAACCCAACGGCCTCAACATTTGGACCTGCGAAGTCACCGGACCGCGCAAGACTCGGCGTCTACACGGATACCTGCTTAAATCAGCTGGAGGGCTTATGAACGAACTGGCACTGAACAATCCCTTCCTAAAGGTGGTAACTCCAAGCAGCACGGAGGCACCGCAATGTACTTCAGGAAACACTCGGTAACCGGTTTGTGGATTGACAGGGCGTGGGCAAGAAAGCAATTTAGGTGCATGTTTTGCTGACATGTTCAGCTACATGCCAAGCCGTTAGGATCTTCGAGACGGCACTGCGGATCACCGCAGGATCCACCCAATGACCGCATAGCTTCCGGTAGCGCGGTCAGTCGACTAAGTCGATGGAAGCACACTTTTTCTAACCCACGACGGGCCTTCCCGTTGTGGGTGGGCCTTTGTAATTTTTTGGAGGCCTTATGAAAATGGAACTGGCTCTGTATCAAGCGTTGATCGCGATCAACGTCCCCGAGCCGAAAGCCCACGCAGTCATCGAAGCATTGGAGTCAGACATGCAAACCCTTCTCGCTACCAAGAGTGACATGACGACTCTTGAACACCGCATAACAGCGGAAATTGCGAAAGCTGATGCAAAGCTAACTGTTCGTATGGGGTTAATGCTGTCGGCAGCCGTTGGCATCATGATTGGCGCAATGAGATTAATTCACTAACCGACTTACCAAAGCTAGCTCTGATCTTTATCCGAACCACCTGTCTCGCGACAGGTGGTTTTTTATACGCGTTTATTTAGTGGTAACTGTGGCTGAAGTACATCCGATTTTCTGGGGCATCTGCCCGCGCTTAGATTTGAGATCTGCTTGAACGCCCTGTGGCAAATTGCTCCATAGAGTCAGACCCGAGCGTTCTTCAATCTCTTCTACCGTTACCTGGAAGTCACAGAAGCTCGCTGAGCGTGGGGTGCTTTGCTCCATGATGAAAGCGGCATAGAGGCCGTTGGCAGGAGTGTTGCCAGTGAAGATCACCTTCCAGTAGCCACTGGGGATCGTATGAATCTTATTTGTGCCTGGTAGCGAACCGATGTTCTTTTCGTAGAGAGGACCTGTGGCCACATAAACGGCGTCAACGTCGGGCGCCTTGATAAGGTTGCGCTCCTGATCCTCTAGGCGAGCCCATGCGCCTTGGTTTAAATCGGCTTTTTGCGGCGTGATGTTGGTGAGGTAGTTCAGGGTCTGCCAATCGGATACACCGCCCATGGAAGCGAGATTTGCTTGGTGGCCACGGTCAATTTTAAGGGCGACGCTCGCTCCGTTGTAGTCGACTGGGTTTAGTGTTTCGCCGGCGGGAACGTCAGGGTCAGTTTTCCAGTTTCGGGGGCGCCCGCTGGCTGGCGTTTGCTTTGTAATTTTGTAAGCGACCCAGTTTGCAAATTTGGTTGAGCCGTTGTTGTTTAGGGTGTAGGCCTGACGGTTGAAGGTGACTTCACTGCCGCCTGATGGGCAGCCTACGGAACAGTTATCGACGACCGAAGGCTCTGCCAGCTGGAGTTTCGCCGATCCATCTGAAACGTTCGCAGATTGAGGCGTGGTACAGGCACCTAACACAGGAAATATAAGAAACGAGACCAATTTGATTTTCAGCATTCCTTGCATAGCGTTTCTCCTAAAAATGATTCATTAGCTTAAAGATGAACCCCCTCCGCGGCCATGCAGCTGTTCCACGAATGCATTGCCAAAAATGCCAACAGCCTGGGTAGGCAACTGCAAAGCCCCCCTAGCCTGCGATGAACACTATCGGCTATCGCCCCATAGCTACCGGTGACGACTGGCAGAAATCGACCAAAAACAGACGGTCGCGGTATCTACAGAACCATTGCCGACTCAGTATGATGCTGATGTTTATTTGTTCGCATTGCTTCTACGTTGACGGACATCGATGAGAACGCGGCATGGATGGCACAGGGTGGCATTCACCGCTCTGTGAATTTGGAGAGCTATCTACTTGAAAAGCCAAGGAAAATACAAATGAGCGATGGGTCAACTTACTCAGAGCTTGTAACAGCCGACAATCCTGAATTACAGAATCTAAAGCTATCGTGGGCTACGGCGGTGTTCACCGCAGATGATGGACTAGCTTCCATGACATCAATGCATGAAGCTGGCGACTCCATCGTTGCAGTCGGAATGATGAATGATGAAGGGCTAATGATTCTCGGCAGCGGGGTAATGATCGGCCCTGGGCTTTTATTGACTGCAACCCACGTATTAGAGGAAATCTCGCAGCATAAAAAAACTCCTATCTTCTTTACATTCTTGCCAAAGACTTCTCGAATATGGCTACCATTCGATACTTCTACTGTATCGGGCCCAAGCGACTTCGGAGAAGACCGAAAAAAAATATCAGATTTATCTTTGGTGAGCTGCACACTGAATTCCAGAGCACATTCGGAACTACCCCTGATGCTCACGCCGTTACAGGTGGCGCTGCCCTTAGTAGGCGAACGGCTGTGGGCCTTCGGCTATCGACATCAACTGATTATTGATGGCGCAGCGTCAATCACACCGTTCGTATCGTCCGGACTTGTGACCGAGGCTTTTCCGCATGGCCGAGGTGAGCGAATGCCCTCTCCCTGCTTAGAGGTTCAGATGGACACGCTTGGCGGCATGAGCGGTGGGCCGGTAGTAAATGCAGACGGAAAGTTGGTAGGAATTGTATCTTCTTCTTTTGACGGTGGGCCTTCTTTCATAACTCTAATATGGGACGCGCTTCGTTTTGACATCAAAGGCACGATCCCTCTACTAAATCGCCATGACGAGACCAACTTGATACAAGCTATGCACTTAGGGCTAGTAAAAATCTCAGGGGATTTTGAACGAAAACCTTGGGGGGACATCGTATTTGAAATGTCTGCTGACGAAAGTGCTTTTATGGAAAGGTCTTGCGACCCTGGGCTCTTATTACAGAAAAAGGATAGACTCACCAAAGACGAAATCGAGAAGTTCATAGATGATTGGGGTTACGAGCTAGAGCAGGACGCTACATCGAAGGCCATCGAATATCTTAATAACCTTAGTGTGCAAAATAAACACGATATATTAGGAATCTCAGGCATTACCGAGGACTGCCTAAATCTCATAGAGGATTTTGTGGCAGAAGACTTTGAGGGCATTGAAGATACAGATGTCAACGCCATAGAAAGAATCACCCCATCAGAGTTGAGTGTTGACTTCTACTTCAATCTACTGTCAGTATATTGGGTTGTTCGAGTAACAAAAGAAAACTATAAATCCAATGAGCATTTATTCAGCGGCCACTTCATAAATCAAACTGATGATAGTGATCATATAGTATTGGAAATCATGCAGCGGTTGCATTTTAGAGGAGATTTTGTTTTTGATCTCGTCGATGAAGGTGTCAATCAGAGCAATATTACATGGCTAGGTATTCAGAAGCCCAAGCGCCGAACAAGGGATTTACCCATAGCGTGAGAGATGCTCTGAAAGGCCCTATGGGTCGTTCTATGCCGGCCATGTCGACGGCTGGTAGTGGTCAAATCCGATGCAAATGACTGGTCAGGTCGAACGCAAATGGGTGGGCAAGTCTGTGCAATTACCCAATTGCACAGGTGAACTGTGAGTTCACCCGGTTCACCTGTTCACTAAGATGGGTACCTTTTCGCTAACACAGTCCCGCGGGTTTCCGACCCCGTGCCTACCTAAGATCCCCAGAGTCCTTGGCCAAAGTCAGTGCCCCAGTCGATGCATCACCTTGTTCTTTATTGGCGGACGGCCCCTTACAAGCGCGCTGGGTTTCGGCACATCTGCACTCGAGACAAAACCTGATTGCTTTCGCTGGCGGGTGCTCTCACCGATGGGGTGTGGGGCTCGAAAGACGTGTTACAGGTGTTGCGGGTGTTACGAAGGATATTATGTGATTGAATTTTACAGGTTTTATTGGTGTCACACACTGTTAGTCTTTTATGTGTCTTGGGTGTTACGCGCCAAATAGGTGTTACAGCAGCATTTAGAAATTGGGTAAGTAGTAGCCTGCAGTCGGCCAAATACAGATCATCGTTTTGGTTTACGCTCATTAAGCTGCGCGCCTTTTGAGACACAACAGGAAAGCAAATGACGATGCCCCTTACCGAAACAATTACGCGCACCACGAACTTAATTCAAGGCCAGATGGGATTCTGGAAGGAGGCTCACGGTTGGGCTCCGATCGAGGCTGCAGAACTGCTGAATAAATCAATGCTCGAATGGCAGAGTTCACTGGCAGAGCAATTGCCAGCATGGTGCGGTACGTTGACCAAGGGGCAACTGATCCTTGCCTGGGCAAACCTAGGTGCCTTAGTCGAGGGGCAGATGAAACTGCTGTTGTCGGTGCATTACCAGGAATACCTGGCGGATGCTCATTCCATCAAAAAGAAAAATGGGAACACCGAAGATCCTGATGGAATAACTCTGGAGCCGCTGATTCTCTTTTTCAGGCGAAAAATTTGGTCGACCAAAGAGGATTGGGAGCCGTGGGTGCGGATGGTCCAACAACGAAGAAACGCGATCCACGCTTTCAAGGCCAAGACTATCGGTACCACTGATGAGTTACATTCGGCGCTGGGCACATTCCTCGAGTTTGTGAGGTTCATAGATGGTCGACTACCTTATCCTTATGAATATTATGCTCCTCAAGAGTACTAAATCCATGCTAGGCAATGGTTGGTATTAGAATCGTATTGCCTATTCAGTAATGGGGGGTGGCCGCCTAGCCCACAGAGGTCATTCCTGCGGAGCACGGTTGAATCGCCTAAAGCATGTTCGGACTAACTTAGCTTGGAAGTGTCGTTCTTAAGCTGACGATTGTGAGGGTCTTGGCTCCGCGCGTCAGTGCAACATAAAGATCTTTCGGAGACATCGTGTCCGCTTCAAGAATAATGGCGTGCTGATACTCCAAACCTTTCACGAGCAACGTTGTTCCAATAAGCTTGTTATGTCGGATGGGGCGGCCAGCGTGACGGAAATCACGTTGGAAAATGTTGGCGCTATCCATAATCGACATCTCTGGGCTTTCGATATTGATTTGCAGTATCTTAATAAGTCTATTAAGGAGGTCTCGCCGGTAAGTGCAAGTTTCCATAGCGCCTTGGATAGCTTGAAGGAAGGCCAGGCAATTAGCACTTGTCGCTGAAGATAGATAATTATTAGCGATCCCGAGGATGTTTGGATACTTGGTCGCTTGAGTTGCCTTTGCAACCTCACCCCGCTTGGTTCCTGTAGTCAGTACCCCGTCTACGCCTGTCATACATTTTTTTGCGAATTCGATAGTCAGAATTATTTTTGCACCCGGTAATTTTGCGGATTCGAGTTTTTTTATAAATCTAAACAGGTCTTTTCCTTCCACCTCCTCAATGCTAGAAAACTTTCCACCTAGTGCTTGTGCGAGCTTGTGTGCTTTATTCTTGGATTTTTGGTCACCTGAATATATTGCAATGACAGGATCGTTATCGTCCAAAAATTTATATAAAAAATTCAGCCTCTTCCGGTTAGTGAAGTCATTTAGATCGACCGAGACGCGAGTTAGGCCTTTTGGCAGTGGTGCCTGAATTGTAAACTGCTCGTTAGCACGGAGCCTGGCGCCGATGCGGTCTAACCATTCACCTAGCTCAGGTGCGTCGGCCAAGTGCCATCGCCAAGGTTTTGTTAACTCCCCGAGCCTTTGATAATACGGATATATATGTTTTTCCCACTCAACCGGCGCGTTGGCAAAATCAAAAATAGCCTGAAGTGGGTCACCTAATAGCCTGCAAGGTAAAAATTCGGCAATCCCTTCGACCAGCATGTGTTGTTGTATCGAGCAATCCTGATACTCATCGACATAAAAACCTGAGTACGAATTTTCCAGTAATTTCTTGCTGAATGGCCTTTCGAGTAATGCTGTGCAAGCTAAGTAAAGTTCATCCCATTCTTTGCCGTCAGGATACTCAATAGACCACTTGGATGTGGAAGGGAAGCTAAGGCACATGCGTAGGGCCCAGCTTGCGATAGTTTCTACCTGGTAAAGCGAAGAGGGAACCGCCAATGCCTGCATTTTCTTTTTAATAGAACTAACCCCAGCATAAGTGTGGGTTAATACCAATTGTCGTTGGGTGGCGGCGCTTACAGCCATAGCTATTAAGTGTGTCTTGCCATAGCCCGCTGGAGCTATGACGTACCCTTTTTTTTGGAATTCAGCCAGTATTGTATGAAGATTATCAGTCATGATCGGCCCATGCCCGAACCTTTAGCAGTTTCTTGCCTAGGTCACTCAGTAGAAATTCACCGTCGACGAATGCTTCCGCAACGACGTCAACCCAATCCTCTCCGCCCGTGATGGACTTGAACCAAGAAGAGCTTTTCGCAGCGTCACCTATCGCTCGACGTAGATCTAGTGAGTCTTGCCATTCCGAAATTACTTGGGGTTGGGCAATATCTAGTTTTGAACGTACGTTGTCATGAACCGGGTAGCCGGATTCTTTAGCAAGTTTTAAGCTCGCCTGGACGCAGTGCCATGGCAAGTCGAACATTGCCCTTTGCTCTAGAGATAGGTGATCTGCCCACATCAGAACAGAAACGCCATCTATCTCTAGATCCTGACCATCTTTTTCCGAAAACTGTTTGGGTGCATCACCATCAGCTACAACGCAAACTTGATATCCTAACGTTTTGAAGGCTGTGGCTAGTCCTTTCACTTTACTCGCTCCTTTGGCGTCAAGGATCGCTGTGCCTAAGTATGAGAACGCGTTCAGTTTTTGCCGGAGCCAATAGTTGTCAAGCCCTCTCAAGAACCCTACTTCAGTAGCCCCTTCGCAAACTATTATTTTCTTCGATAGAAATGCTTCAGCGCTGGATCTGATATGTCCTTGCACATTCAACTCAGATAAAACCGGCGAGTCTGTGTGAACTACGCTTACATTGCTTACTAGTCGGTGAACTATGTGAAGATTGCAGGTACTAAGTTCTCGCAATACCGATGGTGAGTGCGTGGTTATAAAATATTGTCCGGTTTTATCATCTTTGATGTATTTAACCAGCCGAGCAATACGGTGTGGCTCAAGCCCTATCTCAAGCTCGTCAAAAAGTGTTACGTGGTTTTTCTGAAGGGTTTCCTTCTGTATGCCACACATCAGCATCCGTCTGGATCCTAGCCCCAGCTGTCTTAGTGGTATTTCACCATCATGTAAACTAAGGCCGCCTACTCGAATATTGATAGATGCCGTGTCTAAATGCGCTTTATAGTTCTGATCGACAGGTACGCCCAAGTCTCTAGCTACGGTCTCAGATTTGGTTGCTGCAGCATCGAAACTAGCTAGTGCATTTTCCCGTTCATCATCAAGTGATCTCCGCGCGGCGCGGCTAGCGTCCACCAGTGCCTCAGTAAGGTTCTCTGATTCAGTGATCCTTGCTAGTGCGCTTCCAGCCGCCCAGGTCAGCTGTTTCTCACTATATGATCCTATTATGCCCACATTCAGCTTTGCTCGATCAGAGGCCCTAAAATCTACGCCATCAATGTTGCGAGCAGTCGTAATTCTCCACTTTGGTTCTAGGTCTCGCTCAACAGTTAGATTGGCGCTAAGTACAATCTCATCGTGATCGTCAGGCTCATCATTCAGCTTTGACGTGGCTTTATCCCAGCCTTGCAGAAGACTTCCGTATTTTTGAATGGAATAGAATTCATTGGGTATCTCACCAAATACCACGTTAATTTCGATCGGTTCGTTAACGTCACAGAGATGAAAGTCTGAGTCGTTAAACGAAAGGTTCCATTGGGGGTGGAAAGCGCAGCGAATAGCTTCAAGAATTGTTGTTTTTGCTGAGTCGCCCTTTCCGATCAAACACACTATTCGCTCATCGGGTAAATTCCAATCGAGATGCTTAATCCCTCTGAAATTTCGAATGCCAATTTTCTTAATCTTCACTTCGCCTCCGCTGCGTTTTGTATCTGCGTAGGGCAGCTTAGCTGAGGTATAGGTCGTTGTAATTTCAAAGTGATGCTTCGGCCAAGGAATGGGCGAGTTAGCGCTGTGCGGCCTAGCAAGCCTCACGAACGCTTCAGAACATTGCATTTGGAACTGCGGTGGCCTGGACTGCTCCGGCCAACTGCGCAACTCTGCCTACGGCTCGAGATTCACAGAGGCTTGGGTTGCAAGATCAGTTGATTGCGGCGTAAGTGGTGGGGATGTGATCGGAGCTGCTGTGCGGTGACTTAAAGCTCGTTCTTCCCTGCGCTTTTGTCGCCTTTTCTCGGCTTCAAACTCTTGCATAGGGTGCTTAACGAAATGCTGTTCATAGGTTTTCAGCAGACCGGCCTCCTTACTCGCTTTTGCTTCGGCCAGCACGTATTCAGCGTCACGGAGCTGAATTACCAGCTTGCTGCTTTCTTCCTGTCTAGCGCCCACAAGGGCTAGTGCGTTCTCAGAAAATCTGCCACTCGTCCACAGCTCATAGCGCTGGGTCAGTGCTGCCCAATCCGGATGGTTTTTTGCGGCGCTTCTTAGTACAGGAATTCGCTTATCCAGCCATTTGATAACCTCGTCATCATCAAGGGTGCTGGCCGGATGGATACCTTTGCACTCGATGAAGATAACCTCATGATTTTTGCGTACCGCAAGCACGTCAATTTCGGCCTGTTTTCCAATTGGGTCTTTCACGATCCGATTCATCTCTTGATCGTATCCTGCGAACGTCGATCTAGAAATTTGAGCTACAGCGAATTCAAAAAGGCTTCCACGTAACGAATAGGACGCGCCCTCTATTCGTGACAGATCGTTGAAGATTTTATCCAGCGCTGCGGGGCTGTCCGTTAGCTTGGCGGTGTCGTTCAAAACATTGCACAGGTTTTTCAACGCAACGGCTACGTCATGGCCAAAGAGGCTTTCAGTCGTGGCCGGGATAACTCCTTCCCGTTTCAGCAAGGCAAAAGCCTCGGTTTGGTAAGCCTCAGCCACAAATACCTGAAGGCATTTGCCAACTTTCGGTAAGCTCCGAAGCGTGGTGCATTTGTGTAGGAAAGCGCCTATATCGTCCGGAGAGATCCAGCCATTCAGGGCTATATCGCAAACGAAGAAGCCTGGCTTCAGGATTGTGGTGGAATAGGTCCGCATTGGATGCAGGTAGGAGGGCCCAGCTAGGTCCCAGTTGAAGGTGCCGACTTTCGGCAACGTGTCGCGCCCTTCATCCTCCCTGGTCTCAACTGACTCATAGCTCACCATTCCAAGGTTCCTTGCCCAATCTTTGACCGCCAGGAGCGTGACCTTCTCGGCAATCAAGCGGCTTTTCATTTTCCCCCACATTGATGGAAGATCTGACACTTGCTCTCTATCGCATCGCATGACCGAAATCTGTCCACCTGGAAGATCAATTTCTTTCACCAGGGCAGCTTTGATCAGTCGTTCAAGCAGGCTTTGCGCTGAAATGTGCTTTTTCTGCGCTATGGGGGCGCCGCATGCGATGAGGAAATGTGTCCGAGGCATCACATTGTCCCGCAGCTCAAGTGCTCTCAAAGCCAGATAATAAGCGCTCCGCGTTTTTTTCAAAGCTGCCATCAGGTTGTGGAAAAAATACTGAGAGCCGTAGCTTTGTTCTAAGTAAACGAAGCGAGCGCGATGAGGGAAGACGATTTGGCTCAGCTTATTCACCCCATCACAGCCACGTTCAACGCGTTTTCTGGCAGCTGTTGGATTCAAGCCATACCTCTGCTCAAGCAGTTTCGATAAATCACTGCTCAGCATTGGTCCTTCACGCTTGAGGATGTCCGCGATAGGGCTGTCATTCATGGTCGATACCTGAAATGTCACACAGCGCTATTTATACTAATTGTAAACAAGTGTGGGTCGATATTTCACGATCCTGCGCGAGAGCCCCGGAAAATAAGGGGTGCAGCGACTAAAAATGCATTTATTCTCGAAAATGTCACAATAGGTCATTCCCTGATAACTCAAGTGATCCTATGTGTGTTGACACCGCATGTTGCCCTCTAGATTCCTGATGTGCCGATTTGACAGAGAGCTTTCCTCGAGTTTGCTCGCAAATGGGCCGTGACATGAGGAGTGGGCTTTGCTGAAGTGGAGTACTTCTCCTCAAGCCGAGCTTCTCGTCAGGTATCGATGTCATTGTCCTGCTTCAAGGCCTTAAGGAACCAGGTCGGAGGCTTCAGGTCATCACGATCAAACATGTTCGCGGGAACGTCCTTCCAGAACTCCAGGATGGCGTTTGAGATGCCTTCTATCTGATCGTCGTTCACACTCAAATGCGTGTGATCTAGCCACTCAAGACCGGTAGCGGGTAAGCCGTACTCTGACCGTATAGGATCAGTTAAATACTCTGGGCATTGCTGCTTCAGGTCCGCTAGAGCTTTTCCGTCTCCGTGTTTGTATACGTTCACGAGGCACCGGCAACCATTTAAGATTTGCAAGTATTTTTGGCTGGTAACTGGCCATCCTAAACTTACAAGGAGAGACATAATTGAAGGGAAGTCAGCAGACCACACCTTGGCTGGTGCGGCTGGGCCGCGATGCCAGTGACGCATTTCATCAGTAATCCAACCCCTGAGTTTTTTTTCCCAGTTGTGGAACATCCCGGCGACGACACTCAGTCGCGTCTGCATACGCATCTCATCCAGGAGAAGATAAAACTCGATGCCTGCGTCCCCAGAGGCTTCGTAGATGGAACCAACATCATCTATATCAGGATCAAAATTCGCTGAACGCTCATTTAGCCAAGCTTCCGCTGCGTTGTCGGCGTCCTGCTCCATATTTGCGAATTGGCTTAAGAGTCGGCTGCGTGCCTGCTCGATGTAGAAATGGTGCTGGCCAATTAGCGATTGCCGGTACGGTTCCCACATTTGAAACAAAAGCTCAGCCTTAGGCATGATTCGAATCCCGCTCAAATGACAAATGTTTGTTGACACCTCGCGCGGTGGTCTTCTGGCTGCCGCGGGTTGTTCCGTCTTGCCTACTTAGGCGGATTCGACCGTAGAATTGCGGCGTCGTACCCTTACATTCTTACGATCGTAGGTTTTTTGAGATCCACATCTGGCCGTATGCGCCCGTGTGACTTTTCCATCAGGTTTACGATGGTGAAGTTGATCTATACAGCTGAATATATTCTGAGTCCAAAGGCAACACCTTTGAGAAGCGAGTGACCGTTTCTAGCCGATTTCTGCCAGTCGTGTAGGGCTGTTATCGACTGATTCCTACCGTTATCCGCACGCAACGAAAGCTCCCTCCCAGCTAGGAACACAAATCGCAGAATTAGTCAGGCGAGCGCTGGATCATCCTGTCGATGGTGAGTCTTCGGCGACTCGAACCCGGAGTGAGCGGTACAGGAAGTCAAATGAACGAACTGATTTTTACGCGACATGCATTGAGCTACAACTGAAACGACCAGTCCAGAAAGTGTGATAAACAAGCAAAATTCCCCGACCACGTCACACCATCACCATTGCTCCCTTCACTCTTGAAACGGCTGCACCGCCTGCAAATGGTTCGAGAACCCCGAGTCTGTCTCACACCGCCAGGTCGCCCACAACTTACAGCCCTTCCCTTCCCCCACATCCAACTCGAATGCCAGCCAGTTCCTGGCGGGCATCATGTAACGGTTAGATCCCGGAAAAAGCATCATCTCAACGCAATGCTGCACGTCAATCGACTGAACCTTACTGGCGGTCTGGTTCAATAGCTGAAGGAAAAGCCACTCTGAAACCCCTATTAACGAGGGGTGAACCACACCGGAAGAGGTGAACTGTTGAACCTGCGCCCAGTTGGAGGTCGGAGGAATGTCCCTCCGATAGCAACTCCCCCAAGCCGCCACATGCACATCCCCCGAGGCAATCGATACACGTAGCAGCTTTTTCTCCGCAACACGCGTCAACGTCTCCAGCAGCCGCTTACGCTCACCTTCGTGATCACCGTGCGACCAATGATCCTTCAAATCATCGGCGTTGCTGTCGAGCACATCATCCTGACCAAACGTATCGAGCAGCCCTTCAGCCAGCGACAACTTAGGATGTGCCACAGGCACAGACGACATGAAAATCAGGTGCTGACACTTGCTACCTGGGTGAGCCGGTTTACCATCGCGAAGCGTGTCGAGCCAGTCCTGCATAGCCTTCCAGCTTCTCTCACCAAGCACCTGAGTGCGAGAACGTTCCGTGCGTAAATCCCCCACATACAAGGACACAGGTCCTATGTGATGAGCAAAACTGAACCCCGGCTGCTGATCGAGAAATGGCAGCGCCAATGGATCGCCCGCGAGCTTCACACTCCATTCGATCGGCTCAAACTGCGGATCCTGTTTTGAAATATTCACCCGCTGTTGCTGCGCCAGCAAGGGTGGCAAATCCTCGAGCGCGTGCTGAAGCTGAAAGACCCAAAACGCCTGGCGAGCACAACGCATCAACACTTGGAACACAGAGCAGTGTTGCATCTCTGGACTGTAAGAGCCCCAGCCATCGAAGATGTCGTGGTCATCCCACATCATCACCGTTGGTATACGCGACATGGCATCGGCCGCATCCAGGTTCGGCAAACCCTTGCCCCAATCGCGACGCGCGTCCGGTAACCAGCGCTTGGCATAGAGCTCGAAATAATACGACTCGATCTCCTGCTCAAGCGCAGCATTCACCTTGAATTTCAGCTGGTCCTTACGCGACAACCCGACCCATTGCTTGAGAGGTTTGACATCCTCCCAAATCGAGTCGAAGTAAATCTGATCCCCACCCGTCAGCAGCAGGTGGAAGCGCTTCAAGTGTTTGTCATGAATTCGGCTCTCGTGCCAAAGCTGTTCCTTGTCCAGCTCGAAACTGTTGGGACGCAGTTCACTATCATGGTTTTCGATTAGATCTGCCCAAACAGCATTTTCGGGTTTGGCTAACTTGCGCATGGCAGCGGGATCCGAAAAGCCATTGCAGGAGACATATGCCATCCTGGGCGCGTAGTCTTTCCCGGGCACAGAGAACTTCCATCTGAAATTTTCCCCCACCAAACCAAACTCTACGACCCGCTCCTCCTTCTGGAGGGCACAGCTCAGGTCATAACGAAGGATGGTTTCCTTAAGTCCCGCCAACAGAACCACAGGGACTGGGCACGCTTTTCCTTCAATAGAGAACTTCGGTACAGGCGAACCGGTGGTGATACCAATCAACGCAGTGACCCTCCACTTCCCTGCACTGGTTCCTCGAAACGAAAGCACGGGCCCCACGGTGAAAAGCGGCTTGGCCATCCTTGTTATCTCCCTTGATATTCAGCAGCGATCACCCTGACGATCTTGGCGCGCGAAGCAGCTCTCTTGGCCAAGATGTCGGCTTCGCCGGTTTGATCCAGCCACTCCATGAATCGTTGTAGGGCATGTCGGGTTTGTGATTCATCACGGCAATTCGCCAGGAATGCAAACTGCACTTTCTGTACATCGTCCGCGACGAAGATGCCGAAGGAACCACTGACCACCGTGGCATCGGCGAAGCCCAGCAACGCGGTCGCCTGTGTCTCTGTTGCACCTCGATGACAGGCAATCAGATGCAATGGTCCAACCGCGGCTTTCAAAGCATCCGCATGAAGGTGATCTCGTAGAAAGGGTTTACCGACAAGCTCGCGCGCTGCAGCGACAGTGAATGCGGCCGGGATGGCGTGGACCAAAACTGCTACTTTCGCACCGGCAATGGGAACAACGACGGCAGTCTCACTGGAGGGTGCATCTGTCCCGGTAAGCGCTCTCAACAGAACTGCTTCCATTGCTCGTTTGCGCTGACGGAAATCGAGACGGGTCCAGTCGAGCGCCTGCCCCATGTCAAAACGCGTAGAGGCCGCTGCCGTAACACCCCGCTGGGTTAGCACAACCAGAGCGTCAAGAAGCGCTTCATGCACCCGGGTGCGCAATTGCTCGACAGTGGAAACAGTCCCGCCTCGAAAAGGTGTCTGCAGCGAGACAAAATCCTGGAACAGTTTATTGCGAGCCGTCTCTGCATCCTGCCCTTCACCCACCGGGATATTCGGCATAGCAATCAGGCGCACCTTGCCGCGGGTAGTGGCCAAGCCTTCCATGTATTCAGCATGACAAATGCCAATGTCGCCAGCACGCTTGGCCCAACCTGCATTCCCATTGGACAACACAAGCATCACATCGCAATCACAAACCGCCTGCAGGCAGGTATCCCAGCTGTCATCCATGGCATCGGCGGGTGGAGCGTCTTCATTGATCCAGACTTCAAACACCTGCTTGCCGAACAGCTTTGTGCCTTCAATCTCGCGCTTGAGTTGCTCGCGGATTGAGCTAAGGGTGTGTTCGCTGCCAATGGGGAAACGGTCGTTGCAACGACTCGAAAGCATGACCTTGATTTTTTTGGACTGGGCCATCCTTGCTCCTAAACCTCAACCAGAGGCTCTAACGGCTCTGTGATCAAAGGTGATCCTTGCGCAACAAAGGTGAGCCGCGCGGACAGTCCTCCTAGAACAGCACAGAAGTAGCAAAATGCAATTATTCTGAGGCCTGAATATCTCCAGGTGGTTGGGATCGGATTTATCCACAAGATCAAGGAGTGTATCAATATTGGCGATTAGGAAAGTGTTTCGTATATTGCTCAATCTTTATCTTACGGTTTGACGATAGTAATTTTTATGAGCCGACTTTTGTGAGCTTGACGAAATAAATTGTTAAACTAAACTAATTTAATGACATTAATATGTGGAGTAAATGTATGTATAAATTTATGTATGGTGCATTCGGGTCTGTAATCCCAGATATTTTGCTTTTTTACTCGAAAACAAAAACAGCGGAAGCTATCAGCTTCAACCTTAACCAATATGCGGTTGCTGTTATTTTGTACGCAATTACTGCGGGCATTGTGGCGAGGATTTATCCATATAAAGTATCAAAAGATGCTCGCTGGAACGCCTTGGTGGTGGGGATTACTTTGCCCGTAATTGTAGCGACTTTGTTAGCTGTTGCAGATAGAGGCTATATAAATCCACATCAGGGTCTCCAACCGCGAGGAATAGTTGAAAGTAATGGTATCGAAGAAAAAATTGAAGGGACGTTGCTTGACTTGATGGCAATATTCTAAATTGGAGGATTTGAGGTGGAGCTAACAAGACTAAGAGTAATTGGGAAATTGATTGTCTTTGCAGCTTCTTTAATCCTCTTTGCTCCCGACTCGAGGGCTGAAAAAAATGTTATTGATTTTAGTGAAGATATCGTTGCTGAGATAGTCGGAACCACAGAGTCAAAACTTCCAGTTGAAAAAATAAAGCAGTTTGTCAATTTTGATTCTCGTTATTTTGCATGGTTGGAAGGTAGACTAAATCCGGAGACTATTACTCTTCTGGTGAAGATTGTTCTGAATAGAATTGAATATGGGTACGCCTCTCCCCTTGAGGTATTTGATTATCTACTTTCTTCCCCACCTGCACGGCCTGGCGAAATAGCAAATGGGTGGTTGCAGTTTATGACTCGGATTGTCAATAAACGGTTAGATAACTATATTGATGATTCCGATTTAAAGGAGGGTATTCACAAGCGCCTTGTTTTAATGGATAACATACTTCTGAAGCTGGCTAGTTCGGGGAGAGAGGAAAGGCACATTAGATTGCTCACCAATCTTGCAGGTTTTAGGGCCACCGCTGGATGGGACTCAGCGCTACCACTACTTGAAGAAATAACTAAGAATAACTTTTCTGGCTCGGACGAGGTAAGGATTGCGCTAACAGAAGCGTATTTGCGTTTGAACTTAGTATTCGATGCCCAGCGTGTGGCGAAAGGTATAGAGCTTGATAGTCAGAAGAATGAAAACGTTTTCAAAGCCTTGTCGTTTGCTAAAGAGCTTGTTTCATTTCAAATTAACTGCTTTAGCGGCCTGGAAAGTGAAAATTTAAAAAATGATATAGATACTGCGCTGGCCTATTTGCTGGCTACAAACGGAATACAAGATGGATTTAAAAGCTACTCCCATGAGTCGGAAAGCGAGGGGAAAGTTCAGTTGAATGTTGAGCCTGACTGTAAAAATTATGAGGGGGCGCAAATATTTCAAAAGTGGTCACCAATTTTTGATAAAGACGCTGTAGCTGAACAAACGCTCCATACGAAAAAAATTCCTTCTGAAATGAAACGGCAGCAGCTTAATAAAATTAGCTTTGAGGCTAAAGATATTTCCATGTTGCGGACTATTCTAGAGGGGGTGGGTGAGGTACACAATAAAAAAGAACAGATATCTGGGGTTATTAACAAGGCATCAGTATTTAAATTGCTAAAAAAAGCATATTTAGAGCATGAGTTGAATGAACAAATAAAATATCACTCAATGGTGCCGTCGGATGCTGAAAGAGAGTTTGGCGCGGGTATTGAACCTCCACCAAAGCTTAACTCAAAAAAATTCAATGTGGATTTTTTTGAGAAAATGGAGGACGTATGGATTGTTCGTGTTGTCGGTGTAGATGAATCGTTAGAGTTTTTCATGATCATCGATAGAAGTGATGACGTGTCACTTCTAACGATAACGACAACAGAAACAAGCTATCAGTTTACTGATGTAACTGGTGATGGTCATTTGGATTTGCTTATCGAAGCGCACGATACCATGGATTCACGGCTCTTAGTTTTCTATGTAGTCGATCTCATCGAAAAGGCAGGATATAGTATTGGCGAGCAAGGCGGCTTTTATCACGGATTGATACGCGTTTCTAGTTTAAACGGATCGCTCCCTCCGTCGATAGTTGTTGGGATGATGCAAGATGAGCGAATGATTGATGACTGCAATACGTGCCCAGGTCGATATGTTTATGCGGTGTACCATTTTAATGAAAATTCAAAGTCCATGTTGTTGACAGGCCTGTACCAGTCAACCGCTCAAATTGCTGACTCTCAATCAGAAGGACTAATGGGATTGTCTTCAGGGGGTATTCTTTCTTCGAACTTCAGTGAGATCGAATCAAAATTAGAGCAATTTGAAGTGACAAACTTTGATGTGGGTCAACGTATTGAAAGTGAGTCTCTTTTGCGAGAGAACCTTGAAACTGCTCTCTATTATGTGAAATCTGGAAATGTCTCTGCTGGAGATAATCTGGCCCGTCGTGTATTTGCTAAGCTCAACTCGATGAGAGAATTACCGTGGGCGACCGAACTTTTGGCAATTGCTCATTGGGTATGGGCAGATGGGTTGAGATCGGCGGGTGAAAGCGAGCGTGCGAAGCAAGAGATTGAAAATCTCGACCTTCTGCAAGCTGTTTCAACCGGAAAAATTCCTAAAATTGACATCATGATACTTGATGCTCTGATTTCTTACGACTTGGGCGACCTAAGTCGAGCATATATAAATAATGAGTTAATTATAAACGCTCCAGATGATAGACTAAGCAAGCTCGGGGAG
The DNA here is from genome assembly GCF_054897985.1 of Pseudomonas sp. LB3P25. Lineage (NCBI taxonomy): Bacteria > Pseudomonadati > Pseudomonadota > Gammaproteobacteria > Pseudomonadales > Pseudomonadaceae > Pseudomonas > Pseudomonas sp. LB3P25. The sequence goes on from NZ_CM142711.1 coordinate 4,387,319, forward strand.
TACGTGCAGTTTCTTTTATCTATTGGGTACGTGGAGCAAGCAAACGCACTAAACGACAGAATATTAAATAACTTTTCTTTCCCTGAGTTTTTGCTGAATAAGGCAGTACTTACCAAGGGTGATACGTTAAATAAAATACGTTTGTTGACAATTTCCATTAATAAGGCAAGGCTATTCGGAGATCGCGGTGTTGTTGCCTCTGTTTTTTTAGAGTCTGGTAAGCTTTCATATTTAAACAAAAATTATAAAATGGCCGAAAGTTTTTTTGTTGCCGCCATGTTTGAGTCTAGTAGTGCATGGTGGAAAAAAAGCGGACCAGAACTGATGGTGCATTTAGGGCAAGCAGTGGCCCAGAGAAACGTCACATTGGCTAGGGATATATTAGTGGCTGCCGCCAAAATTGGTGATAGCTATAATAATTACCGTGCGCGATCCGAAGCGCTTTATGAAGCCTCGAAATTAACTGATGGCGATGAAAGATTTTCTTTTTTAATGCTGGCCTATGAGGCTGCAACTCGTTTTAGGTCAAGAATTCCAACTGAAGAGCGAAAGCTTGACTATGTAAAAAGCACGGACTCCATGGTAGAAGACTTATTAATAAATGCCCTGACTCGATCAGTATCAGAGGATGAAGTATTAGGCATTATTGAACGCTGGCGTTTTCAAGTATTTAATGAGTTGTATACGCCTGTGGCTCTAACGCAACAGCCAGTATCGAATGAAAATCTTGGAAAAAAAATTAGAAGCGAAATCGCCTCTTCGGATGCGTTAGTTGTTTACTATGTAGGCAAAATGATGGGGCTGGCAGTAGTCGCAAACAAAGATTACATCCAAATTTCGAAACTTAACTTGAATATTGAAAGCGCGAAGGCGCTGGCAATTAAAACAATGAGCAATTTCGATCTTGGGTCGGCTTCTGCCCGGCAAGCAATTGAAGCAGATAGAATACCAGTTAAACTAAAGAATTTGTTGGCTGAAGGCTTTGAAGAGCTTATTGCCCCGCTAAATTTAAAAGAAAATACAAAGAGAATTGTAATAATACCTGATAAGTCTATGAATGGGATTTCTTGGGCTGCACTGGATACTTCTCGACGCTATTTTTATTCTAAGTTTTTAGAGAGTTTAGGATATGTAAGAATTAGCCCCCTGGCTGAGAGATTTGAAATAAATATTTTACCATCTACATTGGTAATGACTAAGAACGAAGGGGCGAGTCTTTCAGCAGCGCTTATTGCTTCAGGGTGGGGGCTAGATGGTGACAGTATGCCTAATTGGTTTAGCGCTTCGGACAGGTTGGCAGTTGGTAAAAGTGGACTTCACCCATTGAACGGCACGTTGGATGAAGTAAATAAGGCCGAGAGCTTTCTTAAAGTAGTTTATCCACCCCCTAAAATTTCAAAGCTACTATTTTCTCCTACTTTACCATTCTCCGATGAGTTGGACGAAATGAAAATAATATCTGACGCTGTTAGTGGTAAGTCAATTTTATTGATAGCGGCCCATGGTATCTATAATAGTAATTTGCCGATGTCTTCGTTTTTACTTATTGATAGTTCTAGCCACGGGTTGGTATTACGGGCATCGGATTTCTTTAAATTTGATTTATCCAAAGCAAAGGTGGTAATACTAACTGCTTGTCAGTCTGCAAATGTTGATATAAGGGCTGGGAATGAAGCAATGGGTTTTACACGTGCATTATTTGCATCGGGTGCACAAGCCTTGGTGCTTACAGGATGGCTTGTTGATGATACAGTCAGTGTGTTCTACACCTCAAAATTGTTTAATGAGTTATCTAAGGGGCTAGACATTCGTAGCGCGCATGTCAATGCAATAAATTTACTTAGGGAACGCTACACACATCCTTTTTATTGGGGGGGGTACATGCTTTTCTCAAGGGACTAGTGAGGGCATACGCAATAATTAATAGAGGCATGAGGCACATGCAAGTTTCTCGTGATTATATACTTGAATTTTTGATTTTATTTCTAAGAGAGCGACTCTATTTATCCGTAGGCGTACTGATTAACGTTCAGCGACTGTAGCGCTAACTTAAATAAGGCTTGCGGTGGATCGGAGTTGACGGTTTTGAATAGTCCGTGTTGGGATGTGATCATCAAGGTTGAGCGAGTAAAACAGTCGCTCCTGCTCACTCGATAACTGTTCCAACATCCTTCGTGCTTCCCTGCTGGCCAATGCAGAGATTTTGCCACAGGCCAGACACGGCAACTATTTTTCCAACAGAATAGACCCAAAAGCTGCCGGTCAGCAGAGACAGAAACCGGCCAGGAGCAGCCGCTCGGATGTGTCTATAAAACTAGGGGCGATTCACACAACCATTTCCATTAGCCTTTCGCCGGACGAAGCGGTCGTGCTGTTTGAGTTTGTCCGTCGTTTCAGTGATACCGATAATTTGGCTATTGAAGACCAAGCTGAGCAAAGGGCCCTATGGAACCTATGCTGCGTATTTGAAAAACACCTGAACCTTCCAATGGAAGGCAACTACACAGAGATATTGCGTATGGCACGAGACAGGCTCAGGGATGAATGAATGGCAGCAGCGGGTCGATATAGGCCATTCGTGAGTGGCCGGTTTTGTCGGGGGAACGGATGATCAGTCAGTTGCTTTCATTCTAGGCTTCACAGGACGAAGTGCCTGGAGGACTAATCAAAATCCTGTTCCGCTCGACATTTGGGGTAGGCGCTGCAGCCCCAGAATCGCTCTCCTGTTCTATCGCCCGTCTTACGGATACGAATTTCGAAAGCGCTTCCACAACGCGGGCAACGGCGTTTCGTGAAAGGGTCGTTTCTCTGTTTCAGGCGTTGTACATGCTCGTAGTGGGTAGCGAGCGTACTGTCCCTCTTCCCACTCTCCAGCGCCTTCACCATTACATTCACCTGCGCTTCGTTAAACACAGGCTGCTGAAAGGACTTGATATAGCGGATGCATCTGACGCCTTGGGTGACATTGTCCGGCATGATGGTCTTGAAGCTGCTACCGCCGACGAAAGCGATTACAGAATGAATGTGCTCGGGCGGAACGCTGAGCAGCGCTTCTAGCGCCTTCAAGTGCTTGTAATTTTGCCGCAGCGGGTTTTGGAACCTGAAGCGATGCCGGAAGATCTGCTGTGTCCACTGGGCCTGGCGCTCACCTCCGAAGATCCAGCCTCCCATGTTTTTGGTCTCCAGCACGAAAATGCCAAAAGGCGACAGGAACACATGATCGATCTGGGTAGTGCCATCGGGCGTATCCAGTGTGACGTTGTGCAACCGGCGGTAGACCTGGCCGTCCAACCCATAGCGGGTGAATGTCCGCACTAGCAGCTCACCGAACCAGCCCTTGAACCAGGGTGTCTTGATGATGATGACTAAGACCAACAATGGCAGCAGCCATTTCAGCATGTCGAACAGCGGCTGGAGCATCACAAAAATCCTCATCGCTTCCTTTGCGTGGCGTAGGTGTGTCAGTACGCCAGGCTACGCCTTCACCCGGTTTGAGTATCGCGCCAGAAACGCGACAACGAGAAAAAAAGCGACACCGCACACAACACTCGAGATCTATCGTCTACTTTTAGTTAGGCCATTCAATTTTTTGAGGAAAAAATATGCGAATTGTTATCCCTACGGTTGCTGTGCTCGCGTTGTTCGGCTGTGCGACGAACTCTGGCATCGTTGACCTTGGCGGAGGCAATTACGTTTATGAAAAGGAGGACGCGATGGCCTATAACGGTAGCTCGGTGAAGGTAGAGATACTAAAAGAGGCTGCTGCTTTTTGTAAAAAACAAGGTAAGCAGCTTTCTGTACAGAGCTCCTCTGCGAAACCTTATGACCCCTACTCTTCGTATGCAGGTGCGGAAGTACAATTCAGTTGCACATAAATTGCTCGTATTGCCTAACAAAAGGTTCAAATGGGGCTTGCTCGGAGGTGGATTTGCTAGCTTCCCACCTCAATCTCAATATCAGCCAACGTCCGCTATGGGGCCAGGCTGTGTGAAAACGTTTTAGAACGAGTTTGACAGTCAGAATCTGAACGAAAAGCGCGTTCCTACGTAAATTATTGGTCTGCTGACTGACCAATCACCGACAGATTTTACTTAGCAACGCAGACTACAAAACAGTGCATGCGTTTTCACACAACCTGGACCGATTAACGCCCTTCACAACAGCCATCGATCGGCCGAAAAGCGTCCTACAACAACACCTCGCAAGCATGCCCTTCGCCCCCACAAAGACGCTTGCTCTATCGGAGGGACGCCCCAGCATGATCAGTTAATGACCAACACATGACAGGCCCTACGCTCTGTACTTCTCGGATCATTATCCACAGGTATACCCACTCATTTTGTGGATAGCTTTGTCGTATACATTCCATTGAAAATCATCAGCAATGAACCGTCCAAAGCTGATCAATCCTCGTGGTGAAGCTCTGACTCATCATCTCTCGTCGCATCGCCCATTCAGGATTGCTCGGCACACTCGCCGCACGTAGCGTTCCCCTTCCCCACCGCCCATTAATCTTGTCCAAAACAGCCATGACCTTGGTCGCCTCTGATGGCTGTGAGACCGCGAACAGATCATCCGTGTACTCGCCCGGCTGGCAAAGGTTGAGGAGCATGACCTCAGCCTTGCTGTACTTAAAACCTGGCCGGTACACACGCTCAAGCGCATCCACCGCTGCCTTGGCCAGCAACCTCACATCGTCGGTGGGATAAGGCAGGTCCACCACTACCCCATTGGCGAACTTGGCTTCCTCAGGATTGAACATACCCGTACGGATGCTGACGCGGATTTTCTTGCACACCGAGCCCTGCGCTCGAAGCTTCTCCGAAGCGCGCATCATGTAGGTCGCCACCGCCTCCCTAATCGGCGCCAATTCTATGAGGCGCTTCCCGAACATTCGGCTACAGCAGATTTCCTGCTTCGGTGGATCAGGCTCGTCTAATTCAAGGCAAGGCGTTCCAGCCAATTCCCTGGCCGTCTTCTCGATGACGACACTGAACTTTGTGCGCAGCATCCGCGGATCAGCCTTGGCCAGGTCCATCGCAGTTTTAACGCCCAACGCGTCCAAGTGCATTTTCATGCGTCGACCGACACCCCATACCTCTGACACATCCGTGTTGCGCAACACCCAATCGCGCTTGAAGGGGTCACAGATATCGACCACACCGCCCGTTTCAGCCTGAAGGCGTTTTGCGGTGTGGTTCGCGAGCTTGGCCAGCGTCTTCGTGTGAGCGATCCCTACGCCTACGGGAATGCCAGTGCAACGCAGCACCTGACTACGAATCCGACGCCCGAGCGCATCCAGGTTCGAGATGCCCGTCAAATCAGCAAAGGCTTCGTCAATGCTGTAGACCTCTACCGCTGGCACCATCGACTCAATCAAAGTCATCACCCGCTCGCTCATGTCGCCATACAGCGCGTAGTTTGAGGAGAAAGGGACAATGCCGTGCTGCTTGAGTTTGTGTTTAATCTGGAAGTACGGCTCCCCCATTCTCACAAAAGGCTTGGCATCATAGCTGCGGGCGATCACACAGCCATCGTTGTTGCTCAGCACTACGATGGGCACTCGAGCCAAATCAGGTCGGAACACACGCTCACAGCTGGCGTAGAAGCTGTTGCAATCAATCAGCCCAAACACGGGTTCCGGTTTTTTAGACATGGCTGCGCACGCTGCTGGTGATCACGCCCCAGATGGAAAGCTCGTCTCCTTCGAGAATGTATCGTGGTGGGTATTTCGGGTTTTCTGAAAGCAGGATCATCTGAGTGCCGCGTTTGCACAGCCGCTTGCATATGGGTTCGTTGTTCAGCAATGCCACCACGATGTCGTTGTGGCCAGCTTCCAATGCGCGATCGACGATGGCCAGGTCGCCGTCGAAGATTCCAGCGCCTTGCATGCTGTCACCCGCTATGGAGATCAGATACACGTGAGGGGCCCGGATGTTCAGGATCTCGTCTAGGGAAATGTGCTGCTCGATGTGGTCAGCAGCAGGTGAAGGAAAGCCAGCTGGAACGCGATATGAGCAGCGAGGGAGTTTGATCCCCCCTTCTGCGAGAGGGCCGAGGATGGTAACGCTCATGGAAACGCCTTCTACAAATACTGTATTTTTGTACAGTTAACGTCGAAGCAGCGTGCTGGTCAATTTTCAGCGGATTGTTTACGACAAGCGGAGCCACCGAGACCTAGAAACCCAAATGTTGAAGGCTTCAGAACATGCGATTTTGATACCCCGCACTGGTCGCCGTGTCTCCGCTAACATCGTGCTGTTTGAATTCAAGATGCCCTCAAGCTACCCTCGCGGAGCTCTACTGAGTTAACCGTTATCCACCCAAGGAGAAAACATGCCACATCCAAATGGAAGCATGGGGAATGCACTCCCTGTTGTGCATTCATTTGCGCAAACGTATGCGCACGTTGGACGCACAGGCGTAGCGTTTTTATCCACCACAGGTGAAGCCATCACAGCCACACAAGGTTTCGCACGCGGCGACGTAACTCCAACAATTGTTTTTCAGGGTCAGAATCATGTGCATGGAAGGGTATGTGCCGCCTGCTGGGGCTACGCAACGAGTTGTACCGGCGAGCGAATAGGCCAAGCCGTAGCCCCGCTTGATTCAGTAGTTCCGTAGGTGCCCAGTAATCACAGGAGTTGATATGCCAACTGTATCTCGGTTTTCAAACTATACGGACCTGAGGGCACCAGGGCTAATCTGAAAATTCACGCCCCCCTCTCCCCTCTACCGGGTCTTCGAGCGCACCCATTTGCTGAGCCAACGCCGGACGCGGCTGCACTCTCCCCCCGACTACCATTCGCCAAATTCAGTGGGTGTTTTTGCTGGACTGTCGGTCAGGGGTTTTCGCAAAAAGACGCAACCTTAACCAGAGCCGAAAATCAGCTTGCACCCTTGCCCAGGACCAGCTCCAGCTAGGCCACTACCCCAGTCTTATGGGTATCTTTGACGTTAGAGTGACACGGATTGCTATGAATTCAGCCCTAGAAAACCGACCTATCCCTATCCTAAATGCTGGGGAGTTAGACAGCTTACTGACCTCAATTGCCAGTCGAGAACTCGCGAAGTGGAAAGAGCCTGATCTACTCGTTAGAACCTGTGGATCGCTACGTATGCTTGATGAGCGGCGGCTCGCTAGCCAGACCAAAGGATGGCAAAAACTGTACGCTTTTCAGTTGGAAAATGAAGGCGCAGTCATCCTGGATGGCGCACTGAGTTTGATGAGTGGATTTCAAAATGGCGACTTCGTGGAAGTGGTTGGATTCCCCGTAGCAAACGTCTACAGAGGTGCGCTGTCCTTCAAGTTGGAAGTGGTTGATGTTCGCCACTTTGAAGGCACACAGATGGCGGAGCAACGTCGTCAATTCATCCACGACATTCAATACCTACGGAGCCTAAAGTCGAGGCGCCACCCATTCCCGATTCAACGGGACCCACTGTCCGTGTCTCTAATTTATCCTTCAACTACCCACGCACGTGTTGATGAGGATTTCAGAACCGCTTTAGGCGACCAGAGCAAGCGCTGCCTCATAACTCCGGTACCGGTCCGAATTGGTTCGGCTGAGGCAGTAGCCAAGGCAATAGCGGAAAGCACTGCTCAGGTTTTGGTTACTATCAGAGGGGGCGGCGACGACGCTGATTTCGCTGCATTCAATGACCCCTTAGTGCTAGAAGCTTTGGCGTCTTTTCCGGGGTATCGAATACTGGGGGTCGGACATACCGCTGACCTAGCGATGGCTGACCTACTTTGTGATTTCTCGGCATCTGTTCCCGCAGCAGCAGGCACACACCTGCGTGACCAGCTCGCGCGTATCTCTGGGGCATTTGCCGAACTTGAGACTGCACTTCGACAGGAGAAAGATAGCAAAGTGAAAGGAAATGAAAAGGCTACCCGAAGCGATTTGATAGCGTTTGTTAAGCGCCATTGGCCTTGGGTCATCGGAGTGTTGCTCATAATCCTCTGGAAGGCCTGAATTGTCTAAAGGGATAGTGAGTAATGCCGCCACGCGTTTGCCCCTGCATTCCCCATTGCCACCTCAAAATCAACGTCACCTGCATCAAAGGCACAATAGCACTTGATCACAACCTTCATACGCCCAGCGAACACTGCACTTGGGATTCTGGGCGGGCGTTCTATCTGGAAAAGCATTGCGCCAGTTAACGTATCCTGGACACGAATTTTGGATCTCTCTCGGTTAATCTGCCCACTAGAAACTTTTTGGCAATGCAGGCGCTACCAGCACCTCTAGCAGTTCGGCGACTTCTGCTGGAACCTTCACTTTCGACAAGTTGGCCCGTGGGATTGATTCGAGCATCTTGGCGATGCTGGAGCGAACCTTGTTCTGTTCTGGAATCGGGAGTGACTTCCGGATATGCCGCAAAACAAACTCTGCCCGATCTTTCCCTCGCTGCCAAATGGCAGGTTTTTCACGAACTATCAATCGCGCAGCAGACTGAGGTTCCTTTCCTGAATACTGACGTGTCCTCCGGAAATGTTGAGCAAGTTCGTCTTCTGCGCTTTCGGAAAGGACAAGCGCCACGTCTGCTGCTGCGATTGCCTCATGGATCAGATCTCTCAGCCCCGTTGATGTTAGAGACTTTATAACTGCTGATAGTAATGACTCAAGTACATCGACATCGATAAAAAGCGACTCGATACTATGACGGCTCCACACACGCACAACGCTGTCAACTTGAGTGCCCTGTTTAATATTTTTTATCGGCTCCCTCTCATAGTCGCGGTCACTGACTGTAGCAACAATGAGTTTTTCGCCTTGCCGGAGGCTAGGCATCATCTCGCTCAATAAAAGACGTTCGAATAAATCTAGTCCCGGGGCTTTTGTCACTCCACCTAAGGAAACCCGCGTCCATGCCTCGAAACGGGTGAGTCGGTCAGAGTTGTCACCAAAAAGAGCTAGCGCACACCGCACTAAAATAGTTTCATCAGTCCCTCCCTCGACAAAAAGGACTCGGCGGGATGCAAGAAAATTCACTGCGGAGTAACTACTTAACTCATGTGGTCGGGCATTAAGGAGATGTTCGTGCGTATGAATTCGACGGAAGCGCAAGAATGGTTGTTCAATATTAAAAACTGTACAATCAGAATTCGATAAGAGATACCTGACCATATGGCCCGAGTGCGTCACTGAGATAATCTGAGTTCTTTCGGCCCGCGACACTTCCAATAGATGCTTAGCTAAATCGATCTCTGCAACAGGCGAAAGGTGAATTTCTGGTTCGTCCAACAGCAAAATTTGCCCTTCTGTTGCCACGTGCGCTGAACTTTTCGCCTCAATTTCGCAAAGAAGTACAAGAGAGCTTATGAGTGCATGATTCGCCAAAGAAATCTCAAAAGTCATGCCCCCTCGAGAGAAGTAAACCTCAAGCGGACTACCTATTTCAGAATCAGTCAATGATGTCCTGGAAACAATTTCGGCATTCGCAATTTTCCGCAATACTCGATTCAGTCGTTTAATCGCCTCTGGGGCAAGTCGGACCAATTGATTCCTGACGATCCCGCTCTGCCTACCTGCACTTAACGACTTTTGCAATTCGTCATCCGACAGCATAACCTCGTTCGAATGCAGCGTACTCACGTGAGTTATGATCGCAGAGCCTGTACTGGACGGAGCGGGACGTTTAGCAAGGGCCTCCACTTGAAGCATAACGTCTAGATTCCCTGGTGAATCACGACGCGCGCTGAGTTCAATGCAGGAAATCCGCCCATCACAAGAAAACTCGCCATGGATTGCTAGATGCTTTGCGATTTCTGTTGGTGTGCGTGTAAAAAGATTATCCCATCCCCCGTATGTAGCGGCGAGTCCATCGATTTCTATGTCTTGAATGATGCACGGACTGGGTACTTCATTGGGCGAAAGCTTAGCGGCGACGTCCCGCCCTTTAAGCAGCAGGGAAACTGCGCGAAGAAGGGATGACTTTCCGTTAGCGTTGCTACCCACAATCACAGTGAAAGGCGCGAGCTCTAGATTTAGAGAGCGATACCCCATGAAATTCTTAAGTTTCAGCGTCGTGAGCATGTGGGTTCCGAAAATTCTGACTAACTCCTATCGACGGTTTACCAGTGCCAGTCTTTCTAATCAAGGAGTTGGGGTCTGAGATGGACTGCGCGGTGAAATGTGGAAAAAAGCTCGAACTGCTCACTCCCGCCTTGGCCGAACTTGATCAGTAGTAAGCCAGCAAGCGCGCCTTGAAGCCCTCGACCCAAGTCTGCACCATGGCCGAATATGGCGCCTCGGGCTTTGCCATGCGCGCCATCTCCCGCAGTACTTGCTCCTGGAGCAAATAAAGGCGTCGGGCAATGCCTTCATCGCGGGCATTATTAGGCTGCGGATGTTCCGGATCAGGCTCCAGCGCTTGAGCCATCAAGCCGACATCCAACGCCAACATTTCCAGGAATTCCAGCTGGCGCAAAAGTCGCGTACGCTCCTGTACCAGTCCCAAACGATTGAGCCCATAAACATGAATGGACACCACGCCCTTGAGGCTCAGTCCTGTCTCTAGAGCTTCATCAATGACCGCCCGGATTGCCTCGTCCGCCCCGTTGACACCAAGAATCGGCAGCCCGGCACCTGCATGAGATCGAGGAATGACCAAGCCGATAAGATTGGCTCGGTCGATGTAGAACCTCAGGTGCTCATCAGGGTTGTCCCGGCATGGATCGAGTAGCAGAGGGTATTCGCTGGCGATAGCCGAGGTTTCAGACACAGCACGCGTGCCCAGCAACGGAAAACTGTCCTTCTTGCCGCTGGACGACAGCACGCCATGACTGAAACCGCGCTGCCCCTCCTGCAGTGTCAGTAGTTTGGCTGACAGCACCGGCATCATCTGCTTGCGCTTGCGATTGCAATCGATGCAGCTGGGTAAAAGATTGTCCCAGTCCATGCCCAGCCACCAGTACCCCGGATGATCGGCGTCTTCGTTTACCGCTCCCTTAGGCCTGTAGTGCTCGACATCCACCGGCGCTGTCGATGCAAAAAAACTTTCGCAGTAGGCGCATTTGCCATGAAACAACTTATCGAGCTGCTTCTTGACGCTGTCAGACTTGTACACCGCGAATTCAGGTGTTCGGTCACCGGGCGCAGCGAAATACTGCCTGAACTTGGTCAGCTCTCGCTGAGCCGGCGAATCATCCCCTGTCATTGCATCGGGCTGTGGGGCATCTTTACGGATGACGGCACGCATGCTTCAGAGCTCCTCCAATATGGCGACAATTCGCTTCCGAGCCTTTTCCCGCAACTCGCCCAGCTTGACAGCGGACATTTGCCTGCGATTCTCCAGGTACTGCGCTACCGCCTCTTGCACCAGTCGTTGCACCTCGGTGGAGCCAACCGGTAGCGCCTGCCGAATATCCAACTCAAAGCGGGCCCAAGCCTCCTGTTGATCCACGGTCAGCGGTTCACCCCTCTCCCGTGCTGCCAGCAAATCCGCGAACATCGCTAGCTCGCGTTCAGTACCAGGTTGGTCGGTGGACGTTAAGCTAAAGAAATCTGAGGTCAACAATTGCTCAATCGTTAACCAGCTAACGTCCGGCAAACGCACTACCTGCTCCACCATAACCGGCCACTCACTGTTGGCTCCTCTATAGCTGGCGACCCGCTGCATGACAATCACTTCGCCATCCTGCATGCCCCGCAGACACAGCGGGTCGTGAGTAGTGGCGATAAAGGTGACCTTCGGAAGAGCAATTCGTAGGGCCCGCATGATCTGAATTTTCCAACGCGGATGCAGGTGCGCCTCGACCTCGTCGATCAGCACCACTGCCTTGGCCGTCTCCAGACTTTCGAAAAAGGTATGAAGATGCCGGCTCATCAGTCCTTGGATGATGTCGCAGACCATCGCTAGCATCGATCGGTAACCCGAGGACGCCAGGCTCAGTGGTGTGCGATGACGTGCATTGTTTCCAGGTACGGCGGTGACGATAAGACAGCGTTTATTTACGAAATCCCTCTCCATGACCTCGAATTCGCCCTCGATGGAGAGTATTTCTCGTAGCGCCCGAACCACACTGTCGAAATCTACTTGATTGAGCCCCAGCAGCCATTTCTCGGGATTGGAGAGCAGCTTTTCAGACTGGAACAGATTTATGATCGACTTGCTATGACTGTATTGCCGTGTTTGCTTCTGGTACTGCCGAAATGCACCGTAGGCAAACACTGGCGGCACTACGAAGCTACCGTCAATCAAGTAGCGCCCACCGGTGATGGTAAGGGTTCTGGTCGAGTTGTCGTCGAACATCAGGTTAACAACGGCCGACGTACTACGGGGAGCTGACTGCGCGCCCATTAACTCTGGATCCAGTGGCAATGCAGAGATATCCAACTGCAGCTTGGCGCGGGCTTCATCTGTCGACAGTGCCAAGGCAGTGGCTTCGAGGATAGAGCTTTTGCCTGCTGCATTTTCCCCCAAAATAAGCAAGGCGGGCTGAAGCCGATCCGGTAACTCGCAGGTGGACGCCTGGAGTGCCGGCATGGTGAGTTCCAGTCGTTCGATACCCTTGAAGTTGGTCAGATGGATTGCGGTCAAGGTGGGAGGCGCATCAGTAAAGGCACGACTCAAATGGGAATCGTCGGTGAATATGTCGCGCAACAGATCGTTTAGCCACTCCTCGAGTGAATTGCGGGGGATTTGACCGTCAATGCTTTTAGCGGCCTTCTGAAACGTTTGGCCGATGTTGGTAGACGATAGCAACCAATGCTGTGGGTTTCCTGACGTCAGAAACAGAATGATCTGGCGACACATCAGATACCACAACCCGCCGAACTCCAACTCGGCGAAAGCGAAGAGCCCATTTCTCCAACTACCTCCCTCGCGCATCTGGGGTAGGATTTGTTCGATCAATTCGTCGAAATACTCTCGTAGCCGCGCGCCACGCAACTCATACAACTCGCCTCGATTGAGGTCAAAATGCTCGATCGTTTCCCGGGCACGCCCCGTAAGAGGGAACAGGTAGCCGTCCAGATCGACCGACAGATGATGGGCAAAGTTACTCGGTTCGCAGGGATCGAGCAGAAGGTTCTGTTCCTTTGGAGGATGATCTCGCCATAGCCCGAGCGCTTCATTTACATAGGTCTGAAGTTGTATTTCTGTCGGCAGCGTCGCCCGCTTGCCTTTTACCGGAAAATACTCGGGGCGCTTGGGAAAACATCCTTTACAGATGGGGTAGAGGTTTTCCCAAGCATTGCTCAACCAAGCGTAATACAGATGAGCTTCCGAGTTTCGCCCCATCGGCGAAGCATCGCTGATGGGGCGAAACCGAAAAGGCATTGTTGGCATTGCACTTTCACAGAAAGCGCATTTACCGCGAAAGAGCCTTTTCAAACTTCCATTGATGGATTCATCGTCCAGCCCAATACGAAAGTCTGGAGTGCGGGTCTGCGCCCTCTTCGCTTCGTCTGTAAGGAAATAGTTGGCCAGCTCCTTCCGGTGAGCGTTGAACTCCGAGCCCTGCAACAGACTGGGTGGCGGCTCACTGCTGCGATCGAATCGTTGCACGACTATCCTCCCTGAGAAGCCATGGGGGAAGCCAACGCCTCCCCAAAAAAGGTGATTTTAAACGAAGAGGTAGAACATACGCGAGGGTCAGACCTGCAGGACACGTTAACGTCTTTTCTTCTTTTTTTGTTTTTTTCGGCGTAACTCTTGTTTTTTTTGGAACACATTTGCATTCCATTGCTGTGCCATTTCCTCCGTCAACTTATAAAAGCCAGAACTACTTCTCATACTAGCGAATAATTCAACTAGCACCGGAGAAACCTCCATTTTTTGTTTTTTTATCACAAATACAATTTGATGCGCACCAATAAATGAGCAAAATGTTGTGAGCAGCAACGTCAACTGTATCCACAAAGATTTTGAGGCGGAAAACTTATTGGAGTAAATCAACCATAGAAAATAAATATATGCTGCGCCTGTAACAACAAGCAGCCCAAACAAGAACCAGATGATTTTTTTTGAGAACCTCATACCCGCTATGCTTAGCCTCTTCAGGTTGTAAATATCCGACATACTACAAAGCAGAAACGGAAATCCAAAAAATGCTATATCAATGTTTGAGAGGCTGTAGGTAATAGACGTAGAGAAAGCTATCGAAAAAAATACCACCGCACTAACCAAGAAAAACAACAATTCCTTCCTTAACTCCGCATAAAATTCATACATATAAGGAGAATTTCTACCCGCCATTGCTTTAGAAAAATCGTAAAAATAAATCGTTGCAACTGGCCACGCACACGACAATGCAGTTAAAACTAAAGTTTGCCACCAATATTCATTGGCAAAGCTTAATTGCCAAAGAGTTGATACAACTATAACCATAAAAAGGACATATTTCATGTCACACCTTATTACTTTCGATCATCATTGAAAAATTTGCCATTACCGAGATACGGTTTGTTTGGGAAATTTACGATTAAGCAAATATTCGGACCGTCGGGGAGTTCTCACCCTCGATTCCGAATCACGCGACTACAGTCAAAAGCACTTGGAGAAAACTAGCCTTCAGCGCTTCACGCTCAGCACCAAAATGAGCCTCTCGATGATGTTCAGGACATAGAGCGATGACATTGCCTGGAACGTCAGCGCCCTCTTCACTGAGCGGTACGACATGGTGAGTTTCGACGTAAATTTCACCATTGGCCTTGAGAAACCCGAGCCGTCCACAATGCTCACAATGCCCCTTGGATCGGGCCAAAACTATTTGCCTGACTTTGGCACTGCGCTCCCAGACAATCACTGTGGCCTCATTACACCCCGGCTTCTCACTCCCGATAAACTGATCAGCCACGCCCACACCGTAGGATTCGGCAGTGATCACAGGTAACGCCTTTACTAACTCTTCGGCCTTAATTTCCGCCTCTCCATTCTTAGCGGTCTCTTTGCGAAAGACTTGCAAGGAATCGAGTCCACGTCGCAGGAGAAATTCACCAGTCTGCATTTCGTACCGCACCAACCGCCATGGCTCGTGATCAAGAAGTCGGAAATCTGCGGCTGCACGCTCATCATCCTGCAGAGCAGGATTTTTGCTATCGACCAATGCAATACGTACCAACCGCGTTTCTCGATGGGCGATCTTAATAACCTCATCCATCTGATAGGAACTGGATGCCCACTTCTTAAAACGCTTCTTGAGAGATGGATCGCGCTGATCATTGGCCCGCTCCTCATTGATCCGCTGTTCGTTCCGCGCATTGCCCCTGTACTCAACACCATCACCTAAAAATTCAAGGTCGCGGTACCAAAGGCACAATAGAACTCGATCGCCACCTTCAAAAGCCCAGCGATAACAGTACCTGGGATTCTGGGCAGGCTTTATATTGGAGGAAACGTTATGCCAATCACTGACATCAATACCCGCCTCAGACACAGCATCGTACACACGCATCGTTGACCTTGGCTTGAGCTGTTCACGCAGATCGTTGAGCATGGAAACCCCTTTCGAAACTGGTTGGCAATGTCCGAGAGAAGGGAACGCCAGAACCTCATCGCCACCTCCTAGGTCACCAAAATCGGTTAGCTAAAACCCGATTACCTCAGGTAGTGGGCCTCAATCATTTCGATCATTTCTCCTCGATGACGCTCAATTTGCTCCCGCCCCCAATACTCTCCTTTACCCAACACATAAAACATATGCGCCAGCTTCAACGAGTCATAACGAGGCTTAGCCCGGAAATCCACCAGCTTCTTCAGAACAGCCTGATTGCTGTAAGAAGAATTCTCGCCGGGACTCAACAGCACCAGGTTGCCAAAGCTATGCAAATAATCATCCTCAAGACGGTTCATGAACTCTTCATTTTGAGGGTGCACGTGCTCAACCGAGTTCCTTGAAGCTATCCGGTAGCTCTCTAGCGACTCTTTTTGGAAACAGCCCAGCTTATGGCGCTCACGCCATAAAATGTATTCCACCTTCTGGAACCAATAATGCTCAAAGCCTGTGCCGTTGGACTCTTTTAAATAGGCAATCTTGTCCGACAGGTGTTCTGAAGAAACGCAGTCACCCGACAGCAATGCGAAGCTGGCCGCCTTCTGAGTGCTGGTATCGGGAATAATCGACAGCTGGTTGTCGATCCTTTCCAGCAGCGCGTCTACCTGATTGGGGTGCATGGTGGGGTTGTCGATCAGAGCCCCTAGAAACGGGGTTAACCAATATTGCGCACTACGATCACCGGTGAAATAACGCACGCTCTGAAGCTGGGCAAGATCGGGCGTGTGCAATTCCGGGACACGGCTGGCGCTCAATTTACCGACAGTACGCTTGTTGATCGTGGTCAGTCGAAGATGCTTTTCCTTCTCCTCGGCCAAACGCACCCACTTCACGACCCACAAATCAAACTGATAACGAACCTGCCACAGGCACTCGATGAACTCCCTCGCTTGGACAACGCTCGCGTTGACCACAAAATTCTCAAAACATTTGTTCAGGCGGCTGTCATTGAGCGGAGTACCAATGTCCTTGCCCCACTGTCGATGTCGATAAATGCGGTATGTATGCATGAGCAGCAAACCGAAGCTGATGATTGACTGAACGCTCCCCTCATCGTCTTCATCATCAGTCTCTTCGGAAGCTGCAAGGTCGGTGTCATTTCGCGGCACGCGCTTTAAGCTGATTTCGGCAATCGTAAGACCGTTACCACGCCCCTCCACTGGACGTTCCAAAGAAAAGAGCTCTCGCGAGTAGGACTCAAGATTTGCGAATTTCATGCGATCCCAGGCGGCTTCTGGGAAGACACGTCGCAGACTACGCTCGAAGTAGTTGTCCATGTCTTCACAGGCCTGCCAGATACCTTCATAGCACGCCCTGTGATGAACGATCTTATCCATCAGACGTGCTTTCAGGATGTCTGTCTGCTCCAGTTGAATTCCACTGGTATTAAGTGTCGCGAAAAGCCCGTTTAGATCCATATCAGCAGGCATTACGTTGTTCACCCATTTGACGCGGTGGAGTAAAAACTCCTCAACCGCCGCGAGCTTTTCGGGGCCGTGATCATTGCTCAACATCTGCAACCGATCCTTCGCGGCTTTATGGGCCGCGATGAGATGCTTCAGATAAGGCTTCTTCTCAAGATCCGTTGACTGCTCACTGTCTATCAACCCAGCCCAGATACCGAGTTGAGTCTGGACTTCCTCACGAATCGCAAATACCAATCGCGGCGTAGCCCCCAACACCGTCAACTCTCTCAACCGTTTGGTGGGCGATATCTCGAAAAATGCCAACGCCAGTACCATCAAGGTGGTCATTCGCTGCTGGCCATCGATCAACTCATACGTGATCGCAGCACTAGACCCGGAGCGATGAGGGATACGACTCGTTAGCACCGTTCCAATGTAGTAGTGGTCTTCGTCCGTCATGCAGGCATTGATGATCTGGTCCAGCAACCCGACGACGTCTTCGCTAGGCCAAACATAGGGGCGCTGGTAACTGGGGATCACAAGCTCGACCTTGTTCAGACAAAGCGCGGCTGCTGTCTGGACTTGAGAGAGGACACGAGCGTTCATCGACGACCTCCGCGGAGGCTTTCGTCAACAGGACGAAACGACTCAAGGGCATCTCGCAGTTGCCGATCATAGTCCGTAGTCATCTCTTTCATGTCCTCCCAGGGCAAGTGCAATTCGAGCGTCGTGGCTACCGATCTAATAAAGCGCGATTTGATGCTATTCCTTTGAACACCGACATCGCTGAATTCGTATCGGTAATCACGCAGGTACCGCATGAGCTGCTCATGGTTAAAGCTGCTGGCAATCCAGTCCAGTAAGGGATTTTCACGTACAAACTTTTGAACGCCCATTTCGCGCACACTGACCTCATTAATCAGTCGGAGTGAGAACACCATCCGGAAGAGCCACACGCTTGCCTCAAGCAGTTGCGACGTTCCGAACTGACTCACATACAACAACAGCGCGCAGTCATACAATCGCCCCAGAAAGATGCTGCCTTGAGCGTTCACGACAAGCTGATCGTAATAGCTGTAAAAAGAGGCAAGCTCCGGCATATCACGCTTGATCAACAAGCGGTCTTGAAGCTCATGAAAGTGGTGTACATACCGTATGGTGTTGGCCCCTGTGCTCAAGGGTTGGCGCATACCATATCCTGGCTTGATTGCTTGCCAAGATTCTCCATCGCCATCGTGATAGATCTGCGCTGGGCGGTAAGCCACATCACGTCCGTTCGCACGGGTACGCTCCGCCAACTCCTCAACGATCTGCTCACGTTCGGCGATCGGCTCTCGATCACTGGCAACATTTTGCCATTTCAGTTTCTGCCAATAGCGAGACTTCATCAGCGTGGCAACCAGCGGTGTGAGTTCGGCTAGAGACTCCCACGTTCTGGCGTAGGAATCCTGACCAGCACGGGGCACGCTGCGTAAATGGAACGCCTTTATGATGTCCGCCCCACCCAGGCGCACACCACTGGTGTTCTGAGTTTCGAAAAAACGGTAGGCATCATCTTCTGAACGCGTGACCACCAAACTGATGTTCACTCGGCTGAAGTCAACCAGCGGTAAATCCTGCGCCTCCAGCCAAGCGAGATTCCGGCGAATACGGTTCTGGCTTTCCGGTGAAGAAAACTGGAGATCGAATGAAGATTTACCACTCGACTGCAAAAAGCGGAGCAACGCCATGCTGGTCAGTCGTTGTTGCCCATCGATGATGTTCAACTGCCCGCGTCGGCGATCACTTCCTCCCACCTGATGCAGGATGATGCTGCCTAGATAAAAATCGTGGGAATGAGCCGATTGCTGGCCCACTTCCTTGGGAAAGAACACTCGCAGGTCCTGAAGCATTCGTTCAAGTTGCTTGCCCCCCCAACGATAAGGGCGCTGGTACTCAGGAAGATTTAAGTTGCCAAAAACCAGGCTGCCGTCGCTGGCAACAATTCTGTCGGATCTGAACAGTTCTTCTAACGACGTGCTTGCGACCACGATGCCATCAACGGCACTGGGTTCTACGTGGAGTAAATATCCATCCTTGACGGCCTGATTCATGAAACGGTCCTTTCGTAATCCCGCTCCCCTAGGAGCGCTGAATCCATTCTTGAAATGCCAAAATATCAGCACCACCCGCAATAATGGCTCGATGATATCAGGGAACAATTCAGCACGCTGTACAAACCGCTAATGGGTAAAAACGGTGGCTACAGTCAATCCATCGAGTTGAAAATGAACAATCAGATATGAATTCCAAGGATTGAAATGACCAAAGAAATCCCACCTATAAACGACTCCAAACGACGATCCTCCCTTCTGTGCTGGTGGGATAGCTTCTATCAAGAGAGATCGGAAATACGAGCGAGAAAACTTAAATCACAGTCTCAAGCCCGCTTTGATTCCTTGATGAAAACCGCAAGGCTTATTGCCGAAACCAACCCAAGGGGCTTAGCCGACCTGGTGCGCGCAATCCTGCGCCCTCTCCAATCTGAATATTTGTTAGGCGTGGCTGAGCGTGGACATGATGCGATGCTCGGCATCGACGCTTATACCTTCTTCGGCGATTCTGTACGTTCACGGATGTTTACCGCTGACGGTATGGATTTGCGGGGCGTGCGCTTGGAGAGCATGACATTCAGCCTAAGGCTTTCGCGCGACACAGTACTGCCGTGGGCATGGAATGTTGATCGATACATCTCTGCGCTAGCGACGATTGGCTCCAGCAAAACGATTGAAGATGGGCCGAAATGGAACAATGCTCATCAGGGTGCTTGGCGCCAAGACGATAACCACCAAGTCGAGCTTTGGCTGCCATGGGGCATAGGCTTCGTGCATGGAGGCAACCACTCCATCACTGCCGGCATCCTGGCTGGTGAAGGCGAAATCACGCCTGACTATGTGTATGACATGACGTACTTGCTCGATGATCTTCACTGCGACGGGAAGCACTATTTCGATACACGTACTGGAAAAAGAGCGGCAGCAGTCACAGATGTGCGAAAAGCCGCGGTATTTGAGATTGGAAGGATAATGAGGGAAATGAATTTTCCTGCCTTCAAGTCTGAAACCGAACGGGCTTGCGTTCATCCAGATGCCCGGGTTTCGCAGATGGGCTAATGAGACGACTGTGGGTAAACCTGCTTATCTACAGACTCTGCTCCCCATGTTCTATTGGTCGATTTGAACTCGCCTAAACTTTAGGCGGGTTTAGACACACCTTCAAGCCGGCGGATGCTGTCCGTCACTGCACCTTTGGCCGTTTGTCGCTGCTGCTGGTCGCGGCGGGCTCCTCTTGTAACTGCATAGGTTCACTCCTTAATACATGCCCTGAACCACTTAGCTGCTAAATTGCCCTGTGTGCACCTTGAGTGTCCCCGCCATCAAGCAGGTTTTCTAGAGAACAACAGCATGGAAGCCACCCCGATAGGCCGTTCAACCGCAAGCCGTTACCTGGAAGCACTGGGCATATCGCTGCTGTTCACCCCTTCAAGCCCGGCCTTCGCTTTCACCCCCGACCTGCATTCGGCCTACGCGCTGAAATCCACGCAGGCGTATCAGAGCTGCACGGGGGTAAAGCTGCCTGCGCAGTTTGGCAAGGCGTTGGCCGAAGGGACGGATGCAGAGGATTCAAGCCTGCTGACGCTCCATCAGCGCATCACCAACTGGCACTTCTACAACCGCAACAAAATGCTTGAGCCATTCTGGTTCGCCAACCGCAGCCTGGATGTGATTTTTACCAAACGCATTGAGGCGCTGGACGAGCTGCTGGTGAAAACCGATGCCGACCCGGTTGAGGTGTACGAGCAGGCGGGTCGGGTATTGCATTACATTCAGGACATGAGCGTACCTGGCCATGTGGTGCCGGCTTACCACGCCAAGTTGCCGGGCAATCATTCCGATCCGTTTGATGAGTTCGAGAGCATTGAAGCGCAGCCGGTGTTCGGCTTGTCTGACGCGCAATGTCAGGAGCTTCGCGATGAGGTGGGTAAAGCAGACGCCTCCCCTCGGCGCTTTTTGGATGACGCTGCGACAGCAACCTTGCAGGCGATAGAGCAGATAGACGCGGCCGGCAAACCTATCGTTGACGGTGCGTGGAAAGCGTATTGGGTGTATCCCGCCCGAGACACCGATGACGCCCGAAAAGGCTGGGGCGAATACGGTACCTGCGAGTTTTCCAAGGGTGTTGGCAAAGCCGATTGCAAGAGTGAAGAAGAGCTTGTGGCGTTGTTCGAGCAGCAGTCTCAGCAGGCCCAGAAAAATTCGGTGTTGATGCTGTTTTATCTGCAAAAGAGGCTGGCCGAACCTCGCGAAAAAACGCTAGCGCAGTAGCGCCTCAACCCCCACCCTGGGAAAATCAGGAAACCTCCCCCTCGTTGACTCAACTGTTCATCGGTGGTCATATTCGCGCCTGATTCGCCCCCCCCCGCGGCCGTGCTTGGGGTGAAACGGCAAACCTGTGCGTCGTTTCGATGACTAGGCCAGTACTACCACCGTAACCGTAAACGAGCGATGCATTCGACAGACCACTGTGCTTCGGTACAGGAAGGTGAATGCGTCCAACCCGAAGGTGCACGGCCTTCAGCTCGACTGGAACGACCCGGTGCGCTCGCTGAACGTAGAGCTTATCAGGACAAGGCAAGCGCGCTGGGTCTCACGCCAGCCGACATGTCACTGGCGACCCAGACCCGTGATGAACGGCGCAACCTGCTCGCAGTTGCATGAGCACGAGGACCGGATCGACATCGTGGCCCGTGCTGTGCCAAAGGAACGCTTGAAGCTCGACACACTGAAAGACATTCAGTCGTTACTCCGTCCTCCGTCGGTTTTTCGAAACGGACGGAGTACCTCACTGGCCATAGTAGTCAGGTGTTATCGCTTTCACACTCCGCCTTGTCGAACTCGAACTGCAGCGCCTCTGCCCTGCCCACGCCCGTGAGTATTAGGTCGCCTCGCACCCTGACATCGAGCTGGGCAAGAGGATTGAAGATGAAACGGACCCGTAGCTTGCCTGCACCATCTTCCAGACCGGAAACGATAGCCAAGAAGAAGTCTGGATCGGTCCTCGCCGCCTCAACTTCGCTTGCGGTGAGAGTAATATCGTTCGGCACCGCAGAGTCGGAGCTCATCTTTATTTCATAACACTGCCGTAACTCGTCTACCGCATCGACCCCCACTCCCCTCGCGTTGCGAAGGTCGTTGAGTTGCTTTGCATCAAGCTGCAGAGCGCGCCGCACTACGTCAAGCGCCAGTCTCTCGCGGTCACTGGTAGGTGGAAGCACCGTACGCTGCTGCGAAGGCGTATTTTGGCCATTGCTCGAGGCGTTGGGATCGTACTTTCTCTCCGCGGTAGCCTTTCGGCGTGTGGCGAAGACAAGGTCACCCGATGGTTTCGCGCCTTCATTCACAACTGACCCCGCCGAGGGCTCCAAGTCGTCAAGGTCGCGCAGCTTCCGCACATGCACAGAGTACGAGTGAGTATCCGTCTTCATACCAGTTTTCTCGCTTTGGGTTTTACCCTCCTTACGGCGAGACGCCTGCTTCGCGAGCTAATCAAGGCGTTCTTTCCCGTCGCCACGCACAGCCCGAGTATTTGGAAGCACAGGACCTTCCGCGCTCTCGCCAGCTGCAGCGCGAGGCCAGATCGCGGCCCACGCCCACGCAGCCTTCTGGCGATCACCTTCGAACAGAGAGGCAATAGCGGCGCCTGCGCTCTCCGCAGTGCTAATCTCCGAGACACTTCTGACAATCAGACAAAGCGGAGTTCGACTAACATGTGCACGCGCAGGCAACCGAATCTGCGCTGAGGTGACTTCAGCGACGATCGAAAGATTGGGGTCGACCACCACCGGTGCCCCGATAAGTTGGTCCCATTCAATGCTTAGTCCGTCAAGCAGCGCTTGGTCCGCCCTGACGAATTCCTGCCTTAGAAGCGCGACGGCCTTAGCAAAGACAGGCCGAATACTTTCGCCTTCGGCCATCCCGTATGCGGGAATCGACGTCGGCCGGAAGTCCGAAGGTCTAAGTTGAATTACGCCTAGCGGCTCAAGCAGCGGCGAGAGGACGGTGTATGAGGTGAGGCCCGGTCTCCAGACCCTCATTGTGCCTGGTGCACTCGACAGCAGCGCTTCTCCCTCAAGAGCATAGACAGGACGCTCGGTGCTCCACTCTGCGCCAGTCCAAAGCGGCAAACGGCGTAGCGTAGCGCGCATCTGCGAAGACATCTCCAGGACACCATCCGACACAAGAGTAAGTGCGCGGATTACGATGCCCAGGTCCTCCGGTGAAGGTCGCCCGGTGGCGATCTCTCTGAGGACAGAGATAGCATCACTGACAACAGGCAAGTCCACGCCGAGAATAATCCAAAGCGGCTCTAGACCGTCCACATGCGGCGCGAACGCCCTGCGCGTGCCGAAGATAGCCGGGCCGCGCAGCAAGGATTCGGGCGAGTGCCAGGCACCATCCACCAGCAACAGACCAGGAAATCCCGAGCCCGCCCGGAACGCGTTCCTTAACTGACTGTCCGTCATCCTTCCCTCTGGAGCACCACCATTCTTGGCACGGAGCGAGACGGCGAGGAGTTGGTAGATGGCCACCGCGTCCGCCCCAACCGCCGCAGTCACTGGTTCTTTGCGTAAAGCGCGAAGTCGCTCAACTAAGTCTCTCTGCGTCGGTCCGGCCTTAACCCCAAGCGCGGCGAGAATTCCTGATCGCAGGATCTGAGGGTCTAATTTGGCAACGACCGAGGAGCGTTCACTCGCCTTAGGCGGACTTCCCGGCACCTGCATTTGCAAGTCCGATGGACGCTGCAAACCGTTGCCAGCGTCGGGCATCCACTTGATATCGGCGAGCCGTGCTAGCCACGTCGCTCGAACCTCGAGGCCGCGATTCCAATATCCGTTATACGCGTGCGCGGCGAATGCCGTCGCCGAGTCCGAATAGCGTCCCCACGCGCGACTGAGCGTCGCGAGCATCGCAATGCCCCGCTTTCTTCTAGTCTTTGCCGGTGCACGGGCAATGTCTGCAGCGACTACGTCAGCATCTGGTGACCAACGATCATCAAGGAGGTGAGTGTAACGTCCTACTGCTCGAATGCTCTGCAACTGATCCGGCGTGCGCATTGCCGTAAAAATTGGACTCGCCGGTGTTGTGTCGCGAACATAAGGAATGCGCTCGTCTGCCGGGCTGATCAACCGAGGCTCACGCGCAACGCCCCAGGCGGACAAAAGTCGCAGCGCGCCGATCGCTGAGCGTCCTGCTTTCTGTTTCAAAACCTTGGCGTAGTCACCATGCACCCACTTAAGACCAGGCGTATGTCCAGCGGCCTTGGCAAAACTATCTACCTCACGATCAATCACGGCAGGTAAATACATCTCCACTGGGCAAGCCCAGCCGGTAACCCTTTTGCCGTCGGGACTGTACCAAGTCGCTTTCAATTCGATCCGCTGGCCAACCTTATATCCAAGTTCGGTATGTCGTTCGCGCGGTAGCTCAGCCCACGCGTCACGAAGCGCGAGCAGGTCAGCGTCCTTCAGCCTGAGGATAGATGGTGCGTTACCGAGCGTTGATGAGCCTCTCTCAATGATTTCAAAAACGTCGGTCGCTGCATCCCTGTCGTCAAACAATATGCTCAAGACTTCGAGCTTCGATACGAACGCAATAGTCCCAGCGGCATCATCGAAATAGGCAGGGTTTAGCTGACGGGTGAGGCCCAGCCTAGTAGATAGTGACTCCGGCGACGCGGCCTTCACTAAGACCCATACATCGTCCGATGTCGGCCGGGTCGTTGTCGTTCCGTCAGCCAAGAAAAGACTAGGTCGGGAAATGAAGGAATAAAGTTGCCCGTGCCGCTCCGCGATTACCGCGAACTTCACGTACCAATCGACGCCTCGCTCGGGATCGCCATCCACGACCCCAAGCGCATCCTCAACCTCAATGATCTCCGAGCGGTCCAGCTCTCCAAGCACCAAACGCCAACGTTTCAATGAATCCCGAACGATGTAGGGAAGCGCGATTTTACCTTCCGCCAATCGCTCCACATCCTGTTCATTGAGGAGATTCTCGAACTCGTCAGCCTCATAAGCAATTTCAGCGATTGGCGTTGCGCCGGTTTCAATCTGTACGGTTAGGTAATCCCGCAGGATGTCTTGGCAGGCAGCAACGACATGCTTGCGAATTAGTCCTGCAGTCCATCCTTCACCATTCTCTGCATCCGCCATCAGGGGGACGTGATTCCAGGCTGTGACTGTGTCGGATTTGAACGCATAGTGAGCACTCCAAGCCAAGAGCTGACCTAGATCTACGAATCTGTTTCTATTCCAATCATTGTCAAGGAGGTTCGATCTACCGGCATCGGGGTCAAATTGCGCGTTCAACCCAATTGGCAGGCCAGTGAAGGTCGGCAATGGCATGCGGTCGTAAAGCCGCAGAGGCAGGAGCACCCCATCAATCGGAACACAAACGCCGATAGGGGTGGAGGTGCTTGTAGCCTTATTTGAACGGCTCTCCCCGTTTCGAGTAGTACGCCGGGTCGAATATCTGCGGTATGACTGCGTCACGCTGGCAGGCGAAACGACTTTCACGTCCGCAATTTCCACATCAGTAACTGCACCATCGAATTCGATCTGCCCGCTTGGCCTCGAGCTGACCTTAACTGCGAAGATAAGGTCCTGAGAGGGATCGTCAAGGTGGTGGAAGTGGAGCGTACGGATGCTGCGTAAGAAGATGAGGGAGTCGACGTTTAACTCACGAACCGCGTCGATGACATTTTTGCCACTGACTTTTTCCACTAGGGGAATAACAAGCATCGTATCCCGACGATCCGCCTCGTAGATGCCCTGCACGTTAGGATGTGGTTCGACCGATACCGGGCCATCCAGGCCCATCACAAAGTGGAATGGCGAAGCGTGAAGTTGAATCGGGCCGCCAAGTGCTCCTAGGGTGCGTTGGCCGATTCCAAATCGTCCGGCAGCATCGGCGTCGCCTTCCTTGGTCGAGAGCCATGGAAGAAGCATTGCGCCAACATTCGCGAGCGTCACGGGATCGCCATCATGAACAATCAGCAGTTCGGGATGAGATTTGCCCCGATACGCGACGTGCATAATCGAGGCACCGAGATCATCCGCGTTCTGCAAACACTCGATGAGGCCTTGAAAGGGTCGCGGACTGAGAGTGCTTGCTCCCTTGTCGGCTCCCTTCATGCTGGCACGGAATATCGCCGGCTGAGCGGCGATAATCTCGCCGAAGCGATCGGTCGCTGCCCGAGCCCACTCGCGGTTCGGTGATGCAGGGACCCAGTCGCGATTGTCCCAGTCATTCGCAAGCAGATCTGCTGCCGCCCTACCCGCAGCGGTCTCATGGTCGACAATACTCATCGTCTGTTGCCCCTTCACTTCGCATCCCTCTTGGGACAGAGGTATTTCTCTTAAACTCACGGACGGGAAGCGGCAGCGACGGTCAGTTGTCCACCTGAATTTCGGCCAACAACCACATCCTCTATTCGTAGCAAATGGAATATATTCTCCTTCCCCAGTCTTACCGTTGTTAATTTCGGCACTATCTTTGTACATCAAGCTGGTTTAGTAGATAGCGCCACGCCCTACTAGATCTATAGACGCGGGATACGGATCAAGAACTCGACAATTTTCTCAGCCGGAACATCCGATTGAGTATTCTGATCGTCAGCGTTATCGGAGAGGGGCGATGGCGGGATCGATCTCACCGAAGCGAATTTCGACCCAGTCGTCGTTATCTTCCTCCCCCGTCTTGATGATCTCGATCGACTCAGGCAACCGACCTGCCATGAGATTGTGCAAGACAAAGGCCTGCAAGTAGTTCCGCTCCACAGGCAATTTTTGCGCTGCATCGACATCCTTGGCACCATTGTCCTTAAGTGATCGCAGCCCCGCGAAGACCTCCGTAAACTCACGTAGTCCGAGGCGAACCACATTTGATCCTGACAAAGAATAGCCTCCGTGGTGGCCGAGGTTGTAGTCATCTTCGCGAGCACGAAGAGCACCGTTGACGGGCATCATCGTAGGCTTAGGGAAGTGTTCGATCATCTCGTGGAATAAAGTATTCAACTCGGCATACGCGCCACACTCCTCGCGAACAAACAGCTTTGCATCATTCTGCCGCACCGCTGTTGGGTGAGGCCCCCAACCGTGCGGACCTTCACGGACGCTCAGGAGCAGGACGAAATCGATGGATGAAAATTGCCGGAAGAACTCCGCAACGATCTGGCCGGCCGACACTTTGTCCCTGTGCGCCGGTCGATCCGAGAGTGCGACGCAATCACCATCGCCAACAATGACGCCTGTAATGCCGTTTGCGCCACGTAGCTGGTCGGCCTTGGCCTTGAGCGCGCTATAGAGAGGGTTACGATCCTTGATCTTGGGCACATCATAGGCGGCAAAGCCGCCTGAGCTGTAGGGAGACTTCGTCGGATCGATGGTGATGTCCAGACCGACATCGTCATCGTCGATCGCGAGGCGTAGTGGAAGCTTTCCGGCGGAAAGCTGCTCCTGCAGCTGTGGCACGATCGTCTGGCGGACGAATTCCTGCAACTTCCCTCGAGGTGGCAGCAGCAGTCTCGTGCGTGCTCCACGCCTCGTGCTCTCGTACTTAGATCGTACACGCAGATCTAGACCGCCGATGGGCAAATTGAGTTTATTCTTGGCAGCTTCGATCAGATGGCTCAGTTCATGATAGGGGTTGTCCCTGTCGAGACCTTCGTCCGAAACCGCTGTCACATCGGCGTTCAGTCGCAGCGCGCTTTGTTCGAAAAGGATGTCAGGCCGCCGCCCGGATGCCAGAGACACTTCATTTTTAAGTGCGCCGCATTTCGAGAGGCCGTGAAGCACAACCAACTCCCACATCGCCGCAACCCGATCCCTGCCGGCTCGATTGAGGCGCTCCGCCAGCTTGTCGACATCAAGATCCACTATGTCTCGAAGCTCGTCGAGGCGGCGCTGCAGGGCGCGTCTTTGGTAGATCATACCGACAGTCCTGAGCCTGTCGGGTGGCGTTCGGCCAACTCTCTGACGATGCGCTCTGCCTCCTGCGGATTGGCGTAGATAACCTGCTGCTCCAGTGGGCGAAGCTGTTGATCCAGTACAACCCAGCGGGATTCCTCCATCGATTGCTGCTTCAGAATCTCGGAGACGGCAGCAATCGCGGCGAGGGGTACAAGGGCGGTGACAAAGGTCCCGTTCATGATATCGCGCGTCCGCTGGTTTTGAAGGAAGTAATCGAGTCCCCATCGCAACTTGCCGCGTTCCGGCTGTGTCGGATCATAGACAAAGGCCAGAATCGAGCGATTGAGCCGACCAGCTTCGATTGCCGCCGTTTCGAGCGATCCGAAGGGCCTGTTCTCACGGAAGATGTCTGCCTCGGATGGAAGTGCACTGGGATCGCTTAGAGCTGCACGAAGCCGGGCTGCTAGCCAGGCCTTGACCGAGTTCTGAAAAACAGAACCATAGTCCGGCTCAGTAAAATCGGTGCGATAAACGGTCTCGCCCGACATGCGTAAGAGAAACTCATCGCCTGCGGGCACGACCTCATAAGTCACCGACAATATGCGATCGGTCGATCCCTGACGCGACCAAAACAACGTGTTTTGACCGCTCTCACCGCTGACAGCCAAGCCAGTCTGGTTGATCAAGAGATTGCCGCCGATGGATTGCTGTACCTGGTTGAAGACCTGCTCCACCTTCGTCAGCGCATCGTGGAGTGTTGAGATCGTTGTAGTCAGGCGGCGGTTGACAGAAGTATCGAGCACCTCGCGGAGTGCGGCCAAGTCATCGTCCAGCGAAAAGCTTGGTGGTTCAGTTTGCATCATCCTATCCATCCGATAGCGCATCGCTTGCACGGAGGTGAAGCGGTTCACCATACGTGTGGCAAAAGCATCATCGAAGAGAGCGAGGAGTCGTCCTAACCGGGACGATGCGGCGTGCTGGAGCTTTGCCATTGCAGCTGTTCGCTGGTGCGGTAAGCGACCTTCGCTGTCTTCAAGCACATCCGGATGGTCACCGGTCAGCAAATAGAAGAGGATGCCCGCAGCAAAACAGATGTCCGACCTCGGATCCTGTTTCGACAGGCTGCCGGCGGATAGCTCGGGAAGCCGCAGGAATCGGTTGCCAACTTCCTGCCAATGCTCGGTTTGGAAGTCGATATCGGCGAGATCGTGATAGCTGATCCCGAAATCGAGTAACCAGACACGAGCCTCGGAGCCGCCTTCTAGTATGATGTTGTCGGGTTTTACATCGCGATGGACGCACCCCTGCGCATGGCAGGCCTGAAGGATATCGAGCAAGCGTGAGGTGATCTTCACTGCTATCTCGATCGACACCGACACTTGCGACTCACGCCACGACCGCAACGTGGTTCCGACGATGAACTCAGTTACGATGAACGGAGCGAAACCGTCGTCTGCGTGCCGATGCGCGTTGCTCTCGATGAGCCTAGGTATGCCGTGAATACCGAAGCTGTCATAGGCGGTCGCTTCGCGGAAGAAGCGAGCCCGGCGCTCAGCAACATTCTTCGATTTGATGATCTTGAGAAATCCGATTTTGCCGTCGGACCTACGCTGCGCGCGATACACCTCACCTTGACCACCGCCATCTAGTTCCTCAAGCTTCTCCCAGCGCGTCTTCCATGTTGGATTATCGACCCATGATAATTGTGTTTCGGTCATGTTCTGCGGCTTCCTTAGCTACGGGGGTAACATCAACCATTGTGATGCCTTTCCAAAACAGTAACCCGTCCTAGTGGAGGCGGAACAGGCGTCTAGATTTAACGTCACACACCCATTTGCGGCGAGTATAAGCTGATGGCAGCCCCTACAATAGCAAATAGCCTTGATGCGCAAGAAGTTGCGCACCCCTTGTGTCGAATAGCCCTTGCGAGGCGCTGATCGCCCGGCCTGCCAAGCCTTTCAGCCAAGTGCGCAAGAAGTTGCGCAGTGGTGCGCAAGTTCTTGCGCACATTCCTCCGTGTTCTTTGTTGAATCTCTTTTCAACAACCTGAAAAAAACCTCAATAGATTGATTTATATAGCTTTAATCATTTCTGGCACGGACCTTGATAACAGTCAGGCACCCACCGGGCGATACCGCCTCCCGGGCACCCTCACTTTATTCAGCAAGGAGCACATCCATGGCTACACCAGCGTACATG
The DNA here is from genome assembly GCF_054897985.1 of Pseudomonas sp. LB3P25. NCBI lineage: Bacteria > Pseudomonadati > Pseudomonadota > Gammaproteobacteria > Pseudomonadales > Pseudomonadaceae > Pseudomonas > Pseudomonas sp. LB3P25. The sequence continues at coordinate 4,417,437 of NZ_CM142711.1, forward strand.
TCCGTCACTGGCGAGAAACAAGGTCTGATCACTGCCGGCGCATTCACCGCCGACTCGGTTGGCAACACCTACCAGGAAGGTCACGAAGACCAGGTCATGGTTCAGGCTTTCAGCCACGACGTGATCATCCCGCGTGACCCGCAGTCCGGCCAGCCAACCGGCCAGCGCGTACACAAGCCAGTCGTGATCACCAAAGTCTACGACAAATCTTCGCCACTGCTGCAAGCCGCCCTGACTTCCGGCGAGCGCATGAGCGAGATCGTTATCCAGTGGTACCGCACTTCGGCTCAAGGTACCCAAGAGCACTACTACACCACCAAACTGGAAGACGCGATCATCGTCGCCATCAACAACAAAATGCACAACTGCCAGGATCCGTCGAACTCGCACTTCACGCACCTGGAAGAAGTGCAATTCACCTACCGCAAAATCACCTGGACCCACGAAGTATCCGGTACTTCGGGTTCCGATGACTGGCGTCTGCCAGTCGCTTAATCGCGGCTGACCGCTTCACGCATCGGCCAGCTCTGCTGGTCGATGTTGTTTACGCCTTTCCAGAATTTTGCGTCTGCTGACCCCTTTTCCTGGGGGCTTTTGGCGAACGCCGCTGCACTGCACGAGGAACAAGGGATGTTCGCGCCGGCCAATCAGACTCACTTTGCCCTGACCATTGAAGGTCTTTCCAGCGACTTTCAAGTCTTTTCGCTGCAAGGTCGGGAAGCCATCAGCCAGCCTTTTGTGTTTGAGGTGGAGCTGGTCAGTGAACAGCCGTCCGTGGACCTTGAGACCCTGCTGCACAAACCGGCCTTCTTGCAGCTCTCGCCTGATGGCAGCGGCATCCATGGCCAGATCTATCGCGCCGCCCAGGGTGATTCCGGCAAACGCCTGACCCGCTACGCGGTGACCCTGCGCCCGCAACTGTCCTACCTCGCGCATCGCATCAACCAACGCATCTTCCAGAACCTTACGGTGCCGAAAATCATCGGCATGGTCCTCGAAGAGCATGGCATCCAGAGCAATGCCTACGAATTCAAAGTCGGGGCGATTTATCCCGAGCGCATCTACTGCGTTCAATACGATGAATCGGACCTGCAATTTGTCCAGCGCCTGTGCGAGGAAGAAGGTATCCACTACCACTTCCAGCACAGCGCCACGGCCCACAAGCTGGTGTTCGGCGATGACCAGACAGTGTTCCCGAAACTCGCCCCCGTGGCCTATCAGCAAGACTCCGGCATGGTCGCCACCGACCCGGTGATCAAGCGCTTCGACCTGCGCCTGGAAACCCGCACCAGCCGCACCACCCGCCGCGACTACGACTTCGAGAAACCGCGCCTGACGCTGGAAAGCGAAAACCGTGGCGACGCCCTGCCCGACCTCGAAGACTACGACTATCCCGGTCGCTTCATCGACCGCGAGCGCGGCAAGCACCTGGCCAAACGCAACCTGGAACGTCACCGCAGCGACTTCCAGCTCGCCGAAGGCAAAAGCGATCAGCCGTTGCTGGTCAGCGGCCACTTCCTGGCCCTGACCCAACACCCGAAAGCCAAATGGAACGACCTGTGGCTGCTCACCGAAGTCCTGCACGAAGGCAAACAGCCGCAAGTGCTGGAAGAATCGGTCACCAGCGACACCACCAGCCTCAAGGGCGATTTTCACCAGGGCTACCGCAACCGCTTTCAGGCGACCCCGTGGGACGTGCCGAACCGCCCGCCCCTGACGCAGAAGAAACCGCGCATCCTCGGTAGCCAAAGCGCCGTGGTCACCGGCCCCAAAGGTGAAGAGATCCACTGCGACCCATACGGCCGCGTCAAAGTGCAATTCCACTGGGACCGCGAAGGCCAGGCCGACGACAAGACCAGTTGCTGGCTGCGCGTCTCCTCCGCCTGGGCCGGCGCCCACTACGGCGGCATCGCCATCCCGCGGATCGGCATGGAAGTGCTCGTCACCTTCCTCGAAGGCGACCCCGACCAACCGCTGATCAGCGACTGCCTGTACCACAAGGAAAACGTCGTCCCCTACCCCCTGCCAGCGAACAAGACCCGCAGCACCTTCAAAACCCTCAGCTCCAAGGGTGGCGGCGGCTTCAACGAACTGCGCATCGAAGACAAAAAGGGCCAGGAACAGATCTTCCTCCACGCCCAGCGCGACTGGGACGAAAACGTCGAACACGACCAGAAAATCCGCGTCGGCAACGAACGCCACGACACCGTCGAGCAAAACAGCTACAGCGAATTCAAGGCCGAAGAACACCACACCGTCTACGCCGACCGCAAAGTCGAGGCCCGCGCCAACGACCACCTCACCGTGGGCGTGAACCAGCACATCAAGATCGGCACCGGGCAATTCATCGACGCAGGCCAGGAAATCCACCTGAGCAGCGGCATGAAAGTCGTGCTTGAAGCGGGCAGCGAACTGACCCTCAAGGGCGGCGGCAGCTTCATCAAGATCGACGCCAGCGGCGTGACCCTGAGCGGACCGGTGATCAACATGAACTCCGGCGGTGGACCGGGCAGCGGAACCGGGGCGGCACCGTTGTTGCCGGGGGTGTTGAAGCAGGCGGATGCGGATAAGGCTGGGGCGGTGTTGACGCCGGCGCAGATCAATACATTGAAGCGCAATGCGCCGTTCTGTGAAGAGTGTGAGAAGTGTAAGGCAGGTGCTTGTGCGATCTGATCTGTTGACTCCGCAGGCGTGGCTTGCTGACAAACCGTTGCAGGCAGGTGAACGTCTTTATTTGATCATCAGCGCCGCCAGCGATGCTGAAGCGCTGAAGACGCTTTATCAGAATGAACCCATGACCCAAGCGACCCCGATCTGGGGCGGAACGCCCTACGCGGGCTGGCAACAGGTCATGCCCTACCTCGTCGAGTTGAAACCCAACTCCGGTTTTCTGCAGTGGATTGCCGAAACGGATGCTGGGGACTGGGGTTGGCTGGCAGTTTCAACCAGTTCGCCGGAGGTGGTGTTCGAACACCTTCGCAGCTTGACCCAAGTACGTATGCCCGACGGGACTGAAGTGTTTTTCCGGTTCTGGGATGGGCGGCATATCTTCCCGATTCTGGAAGGCCTCGGCGATGCCGCCGGTGAAGTGCTGCCGGTGTTTGATCGGTATTTGATTAACGGGAAGCGTCTGGAGGTTGGGCTGCGAGTTGTGCCGCCAGCGAAGGATTGGCCGTGGTGGGAGGTACCGAAGGACTTGCTTGATGGCCTGATGACGAAAAACACGTCCACAGTGGTCGGCAACATGATGCAGTGGCTGAAGGAGGATCACGCTGAGTTGTACTTCTCGCTCCCTGAATCCAACTTGCAGCAAAAAGTGGCGCGCTTTGTAAAACGCACCCCACTCACGGAAGAAAACTACACAGGGCTACTGAAAGCCCACTTGGAAAATGAGGTGACCGTATGAGCATTTTGATGGGTTCCATTGTTGGGAACCTCACGGCGAAACAACCCGACGCTCAGGTCATCATCAGTGATTTCAAGAAGTGTATCGCCGACTATCGCACCCATGCCGAAGCCTGGTATGGCGGTGCGCTCGATGCGGAACAACAGTTTCAGGTCGGTGACGAAGTCGGCACTCAAGACAAAGACAGCAAACAGCAAGTCGACCTTTACGCAAACTGCCCGGCTAACGGCAAACTGAAACTGGTTCATAGTTTCGAATCTGCGCGTTTTGTCCCTATCGGCAATACGCCGGTCCGATTGGTACCCGTGGCTGATGGCAAACTGTTTGGCAAAAATGAAATCGGTCAGGCGATTACCACAACGATCGGTCCCAGCGGGATACTGGAAGTTGCAGGGCTCACACCAAACCAACAGTACAAAATCACCTTTTTCCCGAACCCGACTCCCGCACAAATCGACACCCTGTTCAATTCGTATCAGGGAGTGATCGGTGATCTGAGCGGCTGGCTACAAACCCAGTGGACCACGGATTTTCTGCCGCTCTGGCAGGCTCATAACAGCGCATCCATCCCCGGCCGCGTCTTTCAAGACCTGGAAGCATCCTGGAAAGGCTTCCTGAAAGCGATCATGGGTTTGTGGGGCGACATCAAAAGTCTCTACAACCTGGTCGCGCATCCTCGAGAGAATTACGAAAAGCTGAAGAAATTCTTCACAGAGGAAGAAATCAAGCGCATCTACGACGCCTCGGCGGAAGCGATTCACACTGCCCTGCTGATTGCCAGTGACGAGCCTTTGATGTGGATCTACGTGGCCGCGATCATGGCTTGGGTCAAGATGCTCCCGCCGCAGACCTGCACGGAAGTGCTTTCCGAGCTGACCACTGAAGTTCTGTTGAACATTCTGGTCGGTGTTGTTTTGACTGGTGGCCTCGGCCTGGCAGTACGCGTCGGTACCAAGGCACTCAACGCCACGCAAAACGGTGGCAAGGTGCTGAAGCTGATCGAAGATTTCACCGGCATGCTGATGAAAGTCAGCAAGAAGAACTCCAAGCTCCACGCCGAAGCGGCCAAGCCATTGCTGCTCAACGGTAATTCAGCAATCAATCAAGCACGCAAGGCCAGCGTTGAAATCGCCGCACCCAAGCCTGCGGTAACGGCGACAGCTCCCAAGAAAAAGCCACCGGTTACAGGCGGCAAGGTGGAAACCGACGCGCAGATTCATGCGCGCGGGAAGAAAGAAAACACCACGCGTATCGAACAGCAGGAAAAAATCGATAACGCACCTGCCCAATCCAAAAACCCAGCCGATCAACCCGCACAGTGCGCCAACAAGACCTGCACCAACGGCGAACCCGTTTCAATGGTAACGGGTGAGGAGTTGCTGACCCTTACCGACGGAGAATTGGGCGGGTTGTTACGGCTGGAGTGGACACGTCTGTACCGCAGCAGTGCAGTCGAGATAGATAGTCGTTTAGGCCATGGCTGGAGCCATTCACTGTCCCATCACCTGCAAATGGACGATGAAGGCATACTGTGGACCGACAACGAAAACCGTCAGACCCGCTTCCCGATGCCGAACGCGCAGCGTCCCGCCATCATCAACAGTTTGGCGCAGTCAGCAATCTACTTGGGCGACGCACCCGGTGAGCTGATCCTGAATCAGGCTGGGCAAGGCGACCGCTTTTACCACTTCCGTGCCGGGCGCCTGATTACTATCAGCGATGCCTATGACAACCGGGTACACATCAACTATGACCTGGTTGGCCGCATTCAGCGTATAGACAACGGCGCGGGACGTGCCTTGTTTCTGCGTTATGACGACCGCCACATTTCAGCAATGGACTACCAGCAGCAGCGTCCTGAGTACAACGATCGCGGTGAGCGCCAGGATCCATGGCTGACGATTCAGACGCTGATTACCTACCATTACAACGCACGCAATCAACTCGTGTCGGCTACCAATGCAGCAGGAGAAACCGAGTATTACCGTTACAACGATCAGCATGTAATTCTGGAACGTAAACTGGCCGGAGGCGCCAGCTTCTTCTGGGAATGGGAACGCGAAGGCAAGCTTTCCCGTTGCGTCCGTCACTGGGCAAGCTACTCGCAACTGGAAGCACGTTATGTATGGGACGACAAGGGTACGGTAACTGTCCTTAATGCCGATGGCAGCGAACAGGTGTATGTGCATGACGAGAATGCACGACTGATTAGCGAAACAGGCCCTGATGGTGCGGAAACGCAAAAAGCCTACAACGACGAAGGTCGCCTGATCGCAGAAAAAGACGCACTCGGTGCCGTCACCGAGTACCACTACAATGACGCCGGACGCTTGATGTCCGTTGTCCCTGCTGAAGATGAGGCTACACAATACAACTACTTCGATGGTCAACTCATTGAAGTCAAACGTGGCAGAGCTCGCTGGCAGTACGAGCGTAACCGCCAGGGCGATATCACCCAACAAATCGATCCCCACGGCAACGAAACGCACTACAGCTACGACCGTCAGGGTCGCCTGCTGGAAATCCGCCACCCCGATGGCAGCCGCCATCAACTGGGTTGGAACAACCTCGGTCAACTGCTAGAAGAACGCCTGCCTGACGGCGGCCAGCGCAAATATCGCTACGACGCGTTGGGTCGACAGATCACCCGCCAGGAAGAAACCGGCGCGATCACGCACTATCAATGGGACGCCGCCAATCGCCTCGCACTGGTTACCCTGCCAGGCGGCGCCACCCGAGCGTTTACCTACAACGCCTACGGCAAAGTCACCGCCGAGCGCGATGAATTGGGTCGCATCACCCGCTACGAATATGCCGATGGCCTACACCTCGTCAGCCGCCGGATCAATCCAGACGGCAGCCAGTTGCGCTACCGTTACGACAATTCGCGCCTATTGCTGACCGAGATCGAAAACGAACGTGGCGAGCAGTATCACCTTGATTACTACGCCAATGGCCTGATCCAGCAGGAAACCGGGTTCGACGGTCGTCGCACCGCTTATGAATACGACCTCAATGGTCAATTGCTGAAGAAAACCGAATTCGGTGATGACGGCAGCGAACTGATTACCGCATACCAACGCGACGCAGCTGGCCGCTTGCTGGTGAAAACCCTGGCCGATGGTGAGGAAATTCACTACAGCTACGACGCCTTCGGCCGCCTCGTAAACGTTGACGACGGCCACTGGCCGCTCGCCTACGAATACGACTTGCAGGACCGCCTCATCACCGAACACCAAGGCTGGGGCACGCTGCGCTACGAATACGACACGGTCGGCCAACTCAGCCACTGCCGCCTGCCGGACGGCAGCAAACTCGATTACCACCATCAGCGCGGCGGTCAACTCAGCAGCATCGACCTCAACGGTTCGCGTCTGACCACCCACCAGTTCAGCGCTGGTCAGGAACTACAGCGCCAACAAGGCCTGCTGCTGAGCCAATACCAATACGACGAACAAGGCCGTCTGCAAGCACACAGCGTCAGCCAAAAAGATCGCAACCTGTTCCGCCGTCGCTACGCCTACGACGCTAATGGCAACCTCGCTGGCATCGGCGACAGCCGCAAAGGCAACCGCAGCTTCCACTACGATCCACTTGATCGCCTGATCAACGTTCGCGGCAGCACCCCGGAAAGCTTCGCCCACGATCCGGCCGGTAACTTGCTGGGCCAGGGTGACCAACCCGCCGCGAACCTGGCCAACGTCAAGGGCAACCGTCTCCTGATGCAGGGCGACCGCCACTACGACTACGACGCCTACGGCAACCTAACCCGCGAACGTCGCGGCACCGGGCAGAAACTCGTCACCGAATACCGCTACGACTGCCAGCACCGCTTGATCGGCGCCAGCCTGCCGGGCGGCAGCGTCGCAACCTACAAGTACGACGCCTTCGGCCGCCGTATCGAAAAAACCGTTGACGGCAGCACCACAGAATTCCTGTGGCAAGGCGAACGACTGATGGCGGAAAGCGCTGACAACCGCTATCGAACCTACATCTATGAATCGGACAGCTTCCGCCCGCTGGCCATGCTCGACGGTGAAGGCCCCCTCAAGGCTACACCGTTCTACTACCAACTCGACCACCTAGGCACGCCGCAGGAACTCACCGATTACAGCGGTGAGATCATGTGGTCGGCCAAGTACCGCGCCTACGGCAACCTCGCCGCCCTCGACGTCGCTGAAATCGACAACCCGTTGCGCTTTCAGGGGCAGTACTTCGACGTCGAAACGGGACTGCATTACAACCGGCATCGCTACTACAATCCGGAGACTGGGCGGTTTTTGACGCAGGACCCGATCAAGCTTGCGGGCGGGTTGAACAACTACCAGTACGTGCCTAACCCTACGGGATGGGTGGATCCGTTGGGGTTGGAAGTTTGTCCAGGACAAGGAGGAACGAAACCTGACGCTGCAACCCGAGACACTGCAACTAAACCTGTTGTCGACGAGGGCACACCAGCTGTACCAAGCTACGAGACCCCATACAAACCTTTGAGCGGCCCTCAAAAGAAAGTGCTGCAGGGTAAAGTCGAAAGCAGAACAGCGACCCGGGATGAGGTTGCTCATCTAGATTGGGACAGACGTTTCTCGAACAGGCGCCAAAGAGGTGTCGATCGTTTCTGGTCAGAGGAAAGGAAAAGACTTCGCGGGGGTGAGTCGGGCACAAGGGATTGGAGTCCGGAGCAAGCAGATGACATCATGAAAAACAAGCGCCCGAAATTTGATGACAAAACTATTGAGGGTCATCATATGTACAATGCACTGGATTACCCACAACTGGCTGACAAAGCTTTTAATATCTATCCAGCAACAAGAGATGAGCATCTATATAGATGGCACGGTGGTAGTTTCCAAAACGAGACCAAAGGAAAACCACTTAACCCATTGGTACCCGAGGATTTTTGAGCCATGACTAAGATAAGTATTGCTTCTGCAGCCCCCACTAGCGACCTTGAAGTGGCCAAATTCCTGCACCAACGATTTAAAATGTCGCTGATTGGCTCACAAAAAAAGCTCGCCATGGGCGATAAAGGCTTTTTTTACACGTGTGATCTCTATCAAAATGACCATGTTGAGCGCGACAAGGATATTCGCGACATAATTACTTTCTTCAGTCAAAAGAAACTTTCACTACTGCTCCTGGAAATCGAAGATGAACAGGAATGGGGCGATTTAGATACAAACAACCTTAGTCAGTATTCGATTTCTGAAGTGGAACTTCTAAACGCGCTGGACTCATCTAAAGGACTTTACGAGTAGCAGAACCCATTTCTCATACTTAAATGCCTGACCTGCTTTCGATGAAAAGAGGGTATTTTGCTGACGACGTCAGCAAAATACCCAAACAGTCAGGATCGCTTGGACTGCGCACGGTAATCGAGTTTTACCAGAGGAGCCTCAGTATCGGCTAGCGCGCTGTTGAGGCAAGGGTTATCTGGGGTACCCAGTTAGCGCAACGACCGGTTGAATCCACAGCCAACTGCAGCCATTTGCAACAGACAGCAAACGGCTACCTACGTTAGACCAGCTGCCAAAGAGTCAGCGCGCCGATTGCCGGTCTCAAAGTACTGCCAGCGTACTGCCAGCTTAGCCGGTCGTCGGCTTCCGCCATCGTAGGAAAGCGGAGGCCTGTCCTCAAAAATAAGTCAGACGATCCAAATAGGCTTCTTTCCCGCAAACCGCGTTATGTCGTCCAATGCAAATCGATTGATCCCGCGCGGAGGCTCATGGCCGGCCATGATCATGTCCGACAGCAGGATAATACGCTCCAGATTGATGGCATAGTCGACAAAGTCGTCGGAGAAATGATCGCCACGTAGGACCATCTGAGATACCGGAGAGTGAGGTCTGTCCTCCCAAATTGAAATCCATGCGCCCCCACTTGGACAGGAGATTTGGAAACCACTCATCTCGAGGCGAGTAATCGGCTTGGGTAGCCCCGCTCCCCCCGCCAAGTTAACGTACCGCTCCTGATTAACGAGAATGTTTGGGTCCAAAAGGAATGTCTGCACGAGTAACTCCTGCTGTTCGCAAAAGTTCCTGAATATCTCTGATGCAACGAGCCCAATCCCGCCGTTTTGGCTCTGCTCCAGCCTTGCCCCGTGCAACTTATTGCTGCCCATGGCGTGTTCTACCCCGTCCCGCCAAGAGGGCAAGCCCAATGCCTCGTCCCAGCGGCGCCAGACCGGCACCACGTCATTCGCGATGTCCTCGCCACAACCGCGAGTCTTAAGGAAATTCTCAAGAAGGAGAAAGCGTACATTGGGACAGGCACGGATATTGTCGATCATGAAGTTGCCAAGCGTACACCACAACACAATTGAGACGATCTGATCTAAAACGTTCGGTGATCCATTATTGGAATGTCGCGGCGAGGAAAGCCCGTTCACCAACGCCAGGACGCGACGCCAGAGCTTGGCATAGGAAGCATTGCTTTCCTCGAGCATCGCCCATAAAACTTGGGCACAATCAGCAGATTGAGCGATTCTGATGGATTGCAGCTGCGTCGAAAGTGCAAGAACTTCGAAGAAGTTGCAGGGAGTAAGTTCTGGAGCCGAGGTCTCAACCATCATGCCTTGAGTGAGATCCTTGACCCGATAGTAGGATTGCCGGACCGAGTGAGCTAGGAATGCGATTGCAGCGTTGGGATCAGATTTTTTGAGGCTGATTTCCGCCGAAGAAGTGACTTTGCTGCAGTCTATTTGATTCAAATTCGGCAATTCGACAAAACTAATCCCGGTACCGAGCTCTGCCCGCCATTCCGCAATGCATTTCTGCCTCTCTTGCTCCTCCATTGAGCACCAAGCAGTAACTGGCGCCGGCAACCATTCCCCGGGTAGTTCGTTCAAGAGGCCGAGCAGCGCACACCCATGTATCGCGGCCTGGAGTTTGGCGCGAAATACGAAACTGCCGTATGGACTGATCAGGAAATCGTGGTAGTGACGCACCTCATGTTGCATCACCGACTTCAGCGAAATCACCTTGAGCGATCGGTCCTCAGCATCGTGCAGACGACCGCTAATATAGTCGTCGAGATACGCAAAATCCCTCTCGGAGTGGAGGCGGATGGTCACGCCAAAGAACCGCGGAGCGAACCCGCCGTAATCCTCCGGGAGAATCATTTCTTGGAAGCTTCCAGAGCCGCCAGAAGCCTTTGTATCTGCTCCACCGGCGTGTCTTTGCTTAGAGAGATCGTCACTAGCCCGTACGATGATTTCAGCCGTAAGACCTTCTCATCTTCCGTTCTGATGCTTTGGCTGATCGAATGGATCAATTTTGCCAACTCAAAAACAGAGGCGACGACAGTGACGACAGCACTAATTTCATCCAGACCAAATGCGAACTCAGTTCGATCGACTAGCGAGTCAGCAGGCGTAACTTTCTGCCCCGTCGCCTCCGCAGCTTTGGAGAAGGCATCGGTGACACCCTTCTCGCTTACGACTTGAATGCGCATTTCCCAATCTCCAAATCTTATTAGTCAGTGAAGGGTGGAAACCATTACATTGCCTGATGCAAAGGGTAGAAGGGCGACCCACGCTTGTCGAGGCAGGTCATCGGGATTGAGCCAGTTAACAATGGACACATAGGAATTCTGAGCATTTCTCTTGCGATACGGCCGGCGGACAGGCCTTAGCAAAACCTACCGATGAGGGCACTCTCGCCATTTGTCATTTACTTGAAATGAGGCTTCCCTGCGCCATCGCATATCTGGACAGCGACGCACCGTTTGGCGGGTTCACACTTGGGCCATCTGTGTCGGCCAAAAAAAGGCCACAGTCTTCTCAGTGTCATTTGCTACCCCTCACGACAGGCAGAAATCGGCCAAAAGCAGACCATGGACATGCTGCTGATCCGTCAGTAGTGTGCACACTAGCCATGTCGCTTTTCCTCCTCGACTCATGTTACGTTTCTGGCGCGACACTCCAGCCAAACAAGGAGTTACGCATAGACAAAGAACGCTATCAGATACAATCGACGCAAAACCTACGCCACTTGTATCGTCTACTTATAGTTAGCTTTTCTTGGGTGCTACGTAAGGGGCAGAGAATGAAAAATATTTTCGTGATAGCTGCGCTTTCGGTCATAGGAGGTTGTGCAAACATCAATGTTTCTCAGCCTGTTGTTGCTGAATTTGAAAAAAACAAAACTTATAGCATGAACTATGAGAAGGTCTGGACTCGAGCGGTAGATTGGTTTGCTGATCACAATGTGACAATAGAAAAAATTGAAAAAGACTCGGGCTTGCTAACTGCAAAATATCTAATAGAAACAAACGACAATTATCTTGATTGTGGTCAAATCAAGGCTGTGGGCGTATTGGCTGACCCAAAAATTGAAAGGTATGGATCTCTAAATCTTACTGTGCGTCAAGTAGATGTAAATAGCACCAAGGTAAATGTTAACTTCTTTGGCGAGTTCAAACTTGCGGCTAATGATGCCTGGGACGGCAGATTGGTTACCTCCAATGGCAAGTGCGTTTCCACAGGAAATCTTGAAAAAAGTGTGCTGTCATACATTGGCAGCTAACAAGAGACTGCCGCCGGTGGCGACGGTCAGATGTCGGCTGTGGACTCAACCTGTGGATGCGAGTCGTAGTGCCCAAAATACAAGGGGGTAGTTGTCTAATGAAACAGGCCCCCCATGTTAAGGATCACCTTCCGAGATGTGCTCATCACGCCGGTGACCTACGCCTAAATTTTTGGAGTTGGTTAGAAGCCGTAGCGCTTGTTCCCGCCTGAGGTTATGCAGTAGCGCCCGCCTCGGGGCCCGTAACAGACATTGCCGCCCGCACACGAACATCCCCCGCCACTGTGATAGCCGCCGCTTGACTCAAATTGCTTTTCATAGGCCCGATTTTGGGCTCTTGCCTGCTTGGCAGCTGTCGCCGCTTGGGCGGCCAGGATCACCGCTTGCTTTTTGACTACTGCGAACTGGTCGGCATAGGGGACCATCGCTACTGCGTGGAGAGCCTCAAACTGGGCCACGGCATCCTGAACTCGAATTAACGGCTTATTGGATTCGTATTGCGTGTGCTCCCGGATGGCTAAATCAGCGCCGGCACGAAGGTAAGGGTCCTTGGCATTCGTATTGAAAACGACCTGGTTAGCGAGGGCCTCGAAGTCTTGGGCGGGTAAGGCTGCGTAAAAGTCCAAAATGGGCTTGCCCATATCAACTGCATTGGCCAGCGCTACGCGCATAGTTTCGATCGCGGCTATGGCCTTCAGGACACCACGATCTGAGGCTACCGTGGTGCCGCTAACCACATCCTTAACATAGCGGTCAGAAGCCATCTGGTAATGCGAGACTCTGTCAGTCATCAATCGTTGGGCACCGTCCACAGACTGTACATAGGCATTAGGGCTATCGGATTTTACATAGGCAAAATACTGTGTCCCTCCGTCTCCGTAGCTCCCCAACGTTAGGATTTCCGCGCCTGGCCGAATGTAGTTGGTTTGCGTGGTCCCCAGCTGTTGGTTCTTCTTGGTCATCAATTCACTGACCTTATTGCGTACAAACCAGGAGCACTCCCTAATAGTTGCCCTCGCGGTCGAGCAACTCAATGCATCCAGATTGCTCATATCACATGTCGTTGGGCTGTACTGTGGTCTGCACAAAGTCTTGTACTGCTGATTCTGGCAGCCAGCTAAAAACACAGCTAACACTATGCCGAATATTACTCTCTGGAGCATAACGATCCCTTACCATGTCGCTCGTTGAGCCGGCCATGCGCCAGCAGCGCCTGCTTTATACAGGAACCTAGTCCGCGCCGGCGACGTCCAGCTTGTCGCAACAGAAAGCCACTAATGGAGGGTGGGATGCACAGCTACGCGTTCATCGTCCGCTTATGGCCCAGAGTGTATAAAAACGCTCCGCCAAAATTGAAGTGTGCGCGTCTACGTTAAATCTGAAATTTATCGGCACGTCAGCAGATGTGGATTTCGCGTAGAAGCACGATTTTCAGTCCGATTTTGAGTACCTGTCGCGCTCAAAAACGTTTTTACACAGCCTCGGCCGATTGCTGCCTGTCGCCATCGTCAGCTCAGGGTTAAAAGCTCCATTTGGATCTGTCGCTACGACGACTACTGAACAGGCACCACCGAAACCACTTCGTAATATCTGAATTTTTTCTTTTTAGCATCGTTTTTTGCCTCCTGCTCAGCAACGAGCGTACTCAAAGTGCTTGCCTCATAAACAAGTAGCTCGACGTCACCCTCAAAATCCTTAGAAGCGCGCAATGTCACCCTAAGCGTTGGTGAGAACCGCTTGGTACGAGATTGAGCACGCAGGGATGACTTAGACGTCGGCAAGATCGGATGAGGTGATTTCGGCGCTAATTGAGGATCGGGCCCAGTCAAGGAGCCAAATAGCGACAAGCGCATCTCCTCCTCACTCAATTCTGTGCTCATGTTGTATTTCTCGGTACAGGAATAGGTGGAGTAGAGTGACATTTTACACAGGTCAAACGATAGAAGCCGGTGCCAAATGCACAGAGCAAAAGCACCAATTGCGAGCTGCAAACCTGTGCCACTCCCCCCTCCTCTCAAGATCGCGATTATGCATCACGCGAGTCATCAAAACGTTCGTACTGTTCTCGACTAGCCCCGCTGGCAGCAATCGCACTGAGCAATCGATGCCGTGGATTCCAAATCGTCAAACACCATCCGCTACGCCACTCCTCTCCTAAACTGAAGTACTCGCTCCATGGCTCGCAGCCAGGGGGGAAGTCTTCTGGAGGACTACCCGCCCTATTGGCCTTGATCCAGTTGAACACAACGACATCGTCTCGCTCCTCAAGTCCGAGCACTTCGAGCCAATCGCGGAATAGGTCTTTAGCACAACCTTTTGCCTCATCAAGCGTTGATAAATTCTGCGACTCACGAAAATGGTCATAAAGTCGCAGAGACCCTGGCTCAAAGCCTTCGGTCAACGTCAGACTACGAACCTGCGTCTGGGTCAGAAGAGTGGCTGTGGCCTTTTCCAGATCCCACGTCATGTTTGGTTCCGGGTAGTCAGCATCTGGCAAAGTCTGCACAAGCCTACGATGCCACTCACGCTGGCCTGCCATGATCTGCTGGTAAAGCTCACTCAAGGCTCGTCGATGCACCGCCTCATCAATGTCAACATCCCTATAAGGAACGACGACTACAAACTCGAAAATGCATCCTGCGGCATCCATTCGATCGCGCAATGATTCGATTTTTTCTTGATTAACAACCTTCAACGGGTACGAGTGTTCCATCACCTTGCAGCCCTTCCTTTTTTGCAAAGACAGCTCACCGCCGTCACTGCGCGAACGCCAATATGAAGTCGTTTACGCTAGCAAAAGGATCGAAGGAAAAATGTAGGAGTAGTCAGCAAGGAGCAGAGGATGTGGCGAAAATTGAGGTCACTGATTCCGCCAGTGCTTCAATACAGGAGCGAGTATATTCCGCCTCAGGATAGGAAAATCAATATTTTGATAAGGGAAAATCCGACTCAGTCGGCAACGCTAAGACTAGATAGGACGCTTATGACGCCACGCCACAAGGATTCAGAAGTCATCCAGATTCTCAGCAATAAAGCCCACGAGATGAAGGGGGCTTTTGGCTTCGATCACCTTGTAAATGAGATCGCGTTTGCTGCGCGGAAGTTTCTTCACAACGCTCTTCGCCGAAGCCCTGACAGCCTCGTCCGTTCCATGGATTCGAGCCGCCAGTAGCAGCACTAGTGTTGCGTCAGAGAGGTTCATAGCACGCCCTATAACTCAGAATACCTGTTGACTGCGCCTTTTCGCCGCGAGAGCGAGTTCCAAACCGGGCCTAGAGTACAACTATCCTGCATCGGAAACATCGCTTCCAACCCTACGGATAACGTCCATCCAAGGCACAACCTATGACCACCACATCCCGCGTTGAAAAGGCCGGTAACTATCCCTGCCACGCAACCGGTTATACCTACAGTTTTACGGGCTTATGCGCTCTGCTTCTTATCTTCGACTCCGGTGGCGTATGCGGCCCAGTCACCCATGAGCCGCTGACGCTTTTCAAAAAGGTCCCCACGTCGATAAGCAGCCTCAACGGCACTCTCAACCACGTGAGCCAAAGCTTGCTCACAGACCTCGCGAGGGTGATGAGTTACCTCGCTAGCCCAATCTCTGAAAGTAGAACGAAATCCATGGGTCGTAACATCGTCACGCCCCATGCGACGCAATGCCATCAACATTGCCATGTTGCTCAACGGTCGCTTTCTGCGTGCTCCAGGGAAAAGATAATTGTTGCCTACGATCCGTGGAAGACTCGCAATCAGCTCTGATGCAACACTCGACAAAGGGACTCTGTGCTCTCTACCTGCTTTCATTCTTGATGCGGGAATGGTCCAAACACCGGCGGCCAAATCAACCTCTGCCCATGTAGCACCTAATACTTCGCTCGTTCGGCAAGCTGTCAAGATAGTGAAACGGAGCGCCTTGAAGCTAAGATCTTCTGACTCTCCAATTTTCACCATAAAGTCCGGAAGCTCCGCCCAGGACATTGCTGGGTGATGCTTCACTGTGTGAATTTTTTTTCGAGGAGGAAGGAGCTTATCCAGGTGCCCGCGCCAACGCGCAGGGTTCTCACCATCGCGCAACCCTCTGGCTTTTGCTGCATCGAGCACCAGTTCAATTCGGTTCCGAAGACGGTTGGCTGTTTCAGGTTTCTTTGCCCAAATCGGAGTGAGAATTTTGAGCACATGTTCGATGCCAACCTGGTGCGCAGGAAGGTTTCCAATGACTTTAAATGCATAGGTTGCCAACGTATTTTCCCACTGCTGGGTATGCTTTGGATTTTTCCATCCAGCCCTATGAGTAGCGATGTAGTCAGCAGCTACTTCTTTGAAATTTGTTGCTTTGACTTTGGCTGCCTCTAGAGCTATTCGCTCAGTTTCTTTTTCAGCCTGCTGACGCTCAAGCTCGTCGTCCCGATTTTGGAGAGGATCAATCCCTACCCTGCTTAACCTACGCGCATCTGCAGCTTTATCCCTAGCTGCAGCAAGGCTGACCTCCGGATGCCTGCCAAGTCCCATATCCCGACTTCTGCCGGCCAGTTTGAAACGAAAAATCCAGCTCGCGCTCCCGGTGCGACTAATTTTTAGGTAGAGCCCATCTCCATCATTGGTCAATCCGGGCAATGCTGTTCTGACTATTTTCTCTACTGTTTTCGTCGTAAGTGATGCCATCAACCACCTCCTTCCTGTCAGGATGGAGACGGAATTTAAAGGAACTTCAGCCCATACTCCAGCCCATACCTTGGCATCTGGCTTATAGCGGTTGTGACTGGACGTAAAAAGACTGAAACTGCATTAAATCGTTGTTTTTAATAGTTTTTATTGAGTCGTAATGGACATTAGTGGATGTCAAAATACGCAAATCTGCCAGACATCGCCTCCGCCATATTTGTACCGACAAAGCCCTGATTATTCAGGGCTTTGTCGTTTCTGGGGTTTGGGTGGCGGCTCTTCTTTTTGGGGGCGTTACAAAACTGTCCGGTTTTCCCCATCCTGCGGCGTCCTGCCGATCGTTAAACATCCTTCATGTAACGCGATGGAAGTGGTCGCCCATCGACAACTCGCCGAGATCAACCTGACGGCGGTTCCTGGAACGACTGCATGCGCCGCGACATCGCCTCCCTGATGGACTACGACACCGTGGCCACGCTCCCGGGCTGGGAGCATTCGAAAAGTTCGTAGAGTTTCATGATGGTTCCCAGGCTCGTTTTTTATTGGCAGGTAGCGAAAACGCTTCTTGTAGGACAGAACTCTTGAGCAACACCCGATCGTTGCCGGGTGTTATCGCCAACTCAAGATAGCGGGATGGCTGCGTGGCACCAATTACCAAAGACGAAAGCTGACTTGCGCAAAACCGCACGGATGCCGTCACACCGGCAGGATTAATGGGCAAAAAAAAGCCGAAGCCCTTAAAAGGCTTCGGCTATTTTTATCGGTCTATTGTCGACACTGTGACTTCAAGGATTCGAAGGTGCCTGGGCATTACTCGCCACCCCGTCCAGCGGACCTTGATTGACCTGCCGTTGCCCCTTCGACACGCGTAACGTCCATAGCAGGTAAACCCCTACCAACCCCGCTGCCGACAGCGACAACATCCCTGCCCGTGGATCGGTGAACCAGACCTCCATATTGGCCTTGAGCATGGGCGCGACGAAGCCGCCGATGTTGCCCATGGAACCGATCAGGGCAATACCGCCTGCCGCGGCGACCCCACCGAGGTAGCCGGTCGGCAGCGTCCAGAACAGCGGTTGAACGGTCACGAAACCAGCCGCTGCAAAACAGAAGGCCAGCAGTACCGGCGCAAAACTGTTGAGCAAGGCCGAGGCCGCAATACCCAGGGCTGCCATGCCCAGCATGCACATCGCCATTTTCAGGTGCGCCCCATGCCGGTCGGCATAACGCGTCACAAAGTACATGGCGATGGCGGCGCACAGCCATGGCAATGAAATGAACATGCCCACCTCCAAGCCGACCTTGGTCCCCAGCAGCTCCGCAATTCGGGTTGGCAGATAGAAGATGACTCCGTACACACTGACCTGAACGCTGAAGTAGATCAGGATGAATTTCAGCACTCGCTTGTTGCGAACCAGACCCAGCAGGTTGTTCGGTCCATGAGCCAGTTTGAGCTTGTCTTCCGCCTCGAGCTCCTGGCTCAGGGCGGCTTTCTCCTCGCGGGTCAGCCAAGGGGCCTCCTGTGGCTTACTCTTGAGGTAGAACAGCGCAATGATCCCCACAACCACAGCGGCCAGGCCTTCCACCAGGAACATCCATTGCCAGTTGGTCAGCTTGAACATGCCATGCATTTCCAACAACCAACCCGACAACGGACTGCCTACCATCAAAGCCAGCGGCAGGCCGAAATAGTAAATCCCGATGGCCTGGCCGCGACGCTGGGCCGGAAACCAGTAGGTCAGGTACAGGATGACACCTGGGGAAAAGCCCGCTTCAGCCACGCCGAGCAGAAAACGCAGTACGTAAAACGTTGTTTCATCCCGGGTGAACATCATGGCGGCGGACACCAGCCCCCAGGTGATCATGATCCGGCTGAGCCAGAGCCGTGCGCCGACCCGGTGCAACATCAGGTTGCTGGGGACTTCGAAGATCGCATAACCAATGAAAAAAATACCCGCGCCCAGGGCGAAAGCAGCGTTGCTCAAGCCGATATCGGTTTGCAGTGCTGCCTTGGCGAAGCCGACGTTGGAGCGATCGATCATAGCCAGGGCGAACATCAATGCAAGGAACGGCAACAGCTTCCATCGGCACTTGGCGATGGCGCTCTCGATAGCGGCCGCGTGACCCGGTCTTGTTGTATTTTTGGTCATCATTTTTGTGCCTTATTATTATTGTCCAGCGACCACTGTTTTTATCTGCCAGCAACCTCTGGCAGGCAAATCAGTGGAACGATTTACCTGCCACCAGACCGCGAGCAGCCAGGTTGCCCATCAATGCACGCAGGCCAAACGTCCAGGGTGTGGCTTGATTGCTGTAGGTGACGCGATTGTGCAGCGTGCCCAGCAACGGGCTGCCGATGCTGACGCTATCGCCCTGCTTGTGGGTGAAACCGCTGCCCTGCTCTTCACGATCCTGTGTCGGAGCAAACAGGGTGCCCAGGAACAGCATGAAACCGTCCGGGTACTGGTGATCGCGGCTTATGGTCTGGGCCACCAGTTCCAGCGGGTCCCGACTGATCTGCTCCATCGAACTGCTGCCGCGCATAATGAAGCCGTCATCACCTTCGACGACCAGGTCGACCACACAGCGGCGCACATCATCCAGAGAAAAGCCTTCGTCGAACAGGCGAATAAACGGGCCGATCGCGCAAGACGCATTGTTGTCCTTGGCCTTGCTCAACAGCAATGCGCTGCGGCCTTCGAAGTCGCGCAGATTGACGTCGTTGCCCAGGGTTGCGCCCAGTATCCGGCCATGGCTGTTCACCGCCAGGACGATTTCCGGCTCAGGGTTGTTCCATCTGGACTCGGGATGAATACCGACCTCGTTGCCGCTGCCGACGGAAGCGAGAACCGGCGCCTTGGTGAATATCTCGGCATCAGGGCCGATCCCCACTTCCAGGTATTGCGACCACAACCCCTGCCCGATCAACGCCGCTTTTAGCCGCGCCGCTTCGCTCGAACCCGGTTTGATCGAACGCAAGTTATCGCCGATAGCCGCCTTGACCACGTTGCGCACGCTCTCGGCCTTGACCGCATCACCACCGGCCTGCTCTTCAATCACGCGCTCGATCATACTGGAGGCGAATGTCACACCGGCGGCTTTGATCACTTGCAGGTCAGCCGGTGGCAATAAGAAAGCTTTGGCGGGGTCGGAGCCCACTCCCGTATTGGCCAACAATTCGTCAACACTACCAATGTATCGACCCCGAGCGTTGCGAACAGCTTCGAGCGGTGACGGGCTCTCAAGCAGATCGCTCAATGTCGCAAAGTCCTGCGACACATCAAACACGCCATCGACGCGCAGTACCACCGGCGACGGGCCTGCCGCCTCCCCCGGCACCCAGGCGCGACCGATCAGCGTGCCTTCCAGGCCATCGATAGGGAGGGTGTTTTTACCAGTCAAATTCAGCTTGGGCATATGCAGATCCAGGTCAATTCGATAACGATCGGGCAAAACTAGTGGACTCGGTTGATAAATCCCAATGACATATTTTCAGCATTTGATATCGTTTCGTTATCAACCAGAGTGAGCGCCCTATGGAAAACGATGAGATTTCATACGCCAGCGTCAGCAAATGGCTCAAGATCAAACATTTGATGCTGGTCGATACGCTGGCCAGGACCCGCAACATGCACACCACGGCCGAGCTGATGAATCTGACCCAGCCGGCCATCAGCAAGATGTTGCGCGACATCGAGCTGTTGCTCGGGTTTGCGTTGTTCGAACGGCAGACCCGCAGCATGGTCCTGACCGAGCTCGGCGAGTTCGTGGTCCGCTATGCGCGGATGACCCTGGACGACACGCAATCTTTCGTCGATCAGCTCAATAAGCTGCGCAAAGGTGGACATGGTCATTTGAAAGTCGGCGCGATTTTCGCCGCGACCTCGGTCGTGCTGCCCGAGGCCATCACCCGGATCAAGCTGGACCGCCCGATGCTGTCCATCGAAGTGATCGAGCAAACCAGCAATCAGCTGCTGGAAATGCTCGAGCATAAAAAGCTCGATCTGATCATTGCCCGCTTCACCGATGAACGTTACCAGCAGCCATTCGAATTTCGCGCACTGGGGCCCGAGCCGTTTTGCCTAGTGGTCAACAGCCGCCATCCCTTGGCGCAGTTCGATGAAGTGGCGACTGATCAGCTCGGCGACTGGCCCTGGGTCATGTACCCCTTCAATGCCCCCATACGGCGGCGAATGGAAAAGGCCTTCACCGAGTTCAATGTGCGCACGCCCACCAACACGGTCGAAACCATCTCGATGCCGACCTTCCTGCAACTACTGCAATCGGGACCGATGCTCGCGATGTTGCCCGAGTCCATGGTCCAGTCCCAGGTCCAGAGCGGCTTGCTCAAAGTACTCAACACGCCGTTCAAGGTCGAGCCCCAGGACTACGGCATCATCACGCGCAAGGATGAACCGCTGAGCGAAGCCGCCCGGGAATTCGCCGATACCTTGCTGGAATTCGCCAGGCTGCGACGGGAAGCTGGCGACCGTTGAGCGATGTTTCACTCAAAAAACCCTGAACCAATGAGAAAAGGTTATCGATCAATCCAAAGGTCTCATTAGGCAGCCACGGGCGGAGGCTCTTATAGTGCGGCAACAAAGGTATGGCGCGGCCCGATTGCCAGCGACCTCCCACGCTTCATAGCCAGTGAGTTTCCGATGGAATTGATCATGAAAACCGGTGCAGCCGCCGTCCTGCGCCTCAATCCTCTGGACGATGTATTGATCGCCCGTCGGCCGTTGATCGCGGGTGAAGTACTCGAGCAGGAAGGCGTGACCGTGCGCCAGCCGGTACCCGCCGGCCACAAGATCGCCGCACGCCGTGTCGAAGCCGGCCAGCCCTTGCGTCGTTACGGACAAATCATCGGTTTTTCCACCGGGATTATCGAAGCCGGCGATCACGTGCATGTGCACAACCTGACCATGGGCGATTTCGCCCGTGACTATGCCTTCAGCGTCGATGTGAAACCTGACAAGCCCTTGAACGACGAGCCCGTGTTCATGGGGATCGTGCGCCAGGATGGTCGAGTGGCGACACGCAACTACATCGGCATCCTGACCTCGGTCAATTGCTCGGCCACCGTGGCCCGCGCCGTTGCCGACCACTTCCGCCGGGACATCAATCCTGCCGCGTTACTGGCGTACCCCAACGTCGATGGCGTGGTTGCCCTGACCCATTCCGCCGGTTGCGCCGTGGACCCCGCCGGCGAAGGCCTGGCCTTGCTGCGCCGAACATTGGCCGGCTACGCCACCCATGCCAACTTCGCCGCCGTGCTGGTCATCGGACTGGGCTGCGAAACCAACCAGATCGAAGGACTGCTCAGCACCCAAGGCCTGAGCCGCAGCGATACGCTGCGCACCTTCAGCATCCAGGACAGCGGCGGCACCTCCAAAGCGGTCGCCAGCGGCATCGCCCAGGTCAAGGCGTTGCTTGAGGAGGCCAACCAGGTCAAGCGCGAACCCGTGAGTGCCAGGCATCTCGTGATTGGATTGCAATGTGGCGGCTCGGACGGTTATTCCGGTATCACCGCCAACCCGGCGCTGGGTAATGCCGTGGACCGCCTGGTCGCCTGTGGCGGTACGGCCATCCTTTCCGAAACCCCGGAAATCTATGGTGCCGAACACCTGCTGACCCGCCGGGCGGTCAACCGCGCCGTGGGCGAAAAACTCATCGCCCGTATTCATTGGTGGGAGGCGTATTGCGAGCGCATGGGCGCAGAGCTGAACAACAACCCTTCGGCCGGTAACAAGGTCGGAGGCTTGACCACCATCCTGGAGAAGTCCCTGGGTGCCGTGGCCAAGGCAGGCTCCAGCAATCTGGTCGATGTCTATGAGTATGCCCAAGTGGTCAGCGCCAAAGGTCTGGTGTTCATGGACACCCCCGGCTACGACCCGGTATCGGCTACAGGCCAGGTGGCCGGTGGTGCCAACCTGATTGCCTTCACCACCGGACGTGGCTCTGCCTACGGTTGCGCCCCCACGCCATCGATCAAACTGGCGACCAATACCGCCTTGTGGAATCGCCAGCGCGAAGACATGGACATTAACTGCGGCGAGATCGCTGAAGACACCATGACCATCGAAGAATGCGGTGAAGCCATCTTCAAACTCATGCTGCGCATCGCTTCGGGCGAACGCAGCATGAGCGAGCAGCACGGTTACGGGCAGAACGAATTCGTGCCTTGGCAGATCGGTGCTGTCACCTGACCCCCTGCTCTCCTCCCCTATTGCCCTGAAATCCCCGCAAGGGGGATTCGAACATTCTTTTCTGGAGCCAGAAATGCCCACGATCATCGGCCACAACTACATCGCCGGTCAGCGCAGCGCTGCCGGCAATATCATCGTCAACAGCGTTGATGCCAGCACGGGCGAAGCCTTGCCTCACGATTTTTACCAGGCCACGCAGGAAGAAGTCGATGCCGCTGCCAAGGCTGCCGCCGCCGCTTATCCGGCGTATCGCAGCCTGAGTGCCGAGCGTCGGGCGCAGTTTCTCGATGCGGTGGCCGATGAACTCGACGCCTTGGGCGAGGAGTTCGTCGCCGTGGTCTGCCGCGAAACTGCATTGCCGGCGGCACGCATTCAAGGCGAGCGCGGTCGCACCAGCGGCCAGATGCGCCTGTTCGCCAAAGTGCTGCGTCGCGGTGACTTCTACGGTGCCCGCATCGATCAGGCATTGCCCGAGCGCAAGCCGTTACCGCGTCCGGACTTGCGTCAGTACCGCATCGGTCTCGGACCGGTGGCCGTATTCGGCGCGAGTAACTTTCCCCTGGCGTTTTCCACCGCCGGCGGCGACACCGCTTCAGCATTGGCCGCCGGTTGCCCGGTGGTGTTCAAGGCCCACAGCGGGCACATGGCCACGGCCGAACTGGTTGCCGACGCGATCATCCGCGCGGCAGACAAAACCGGCATGCCGGCCGGCGTGTTCAACATGATCTACGGCAGTGGGGTCGGCGAAGCGCTGGTCAAGCACCCGGCCATTCAGGCGGTTGGCTTTACTGGCTCGCTCAAGGGCGGCCGGGCGTTGTGCGACATGGCCGCCGCACGTCCACAGCCGATTCCGGTGTTTGCCGAGATGTCGAGCATCAACCCGGTGATCGTGTTGCCCCAGGCGTTGGCCGCTCGGGCAGAAACCGTCGCCCGCGACCTGACTGCATCGGTGGTTCAGGGCTGCGGTCAGTTCTGCACCAATCCGGGTCTGGTGATCGGTATTCGTTCGCCGCAGTTCAGCGCGTTTGTGCTGCAGGTGGCCGGGCTGATGGGCGATCAACCGGCGCAAACCATGCTCAACGCCGGGACCTTGAGCAGCTATGGCCAAGGCCTGCAAAAACTCCTCGCCCATCCGGGCATCGAGCACCTGGCCGGTAGCCCGCAGGCAGGGAATCAGGCCCAGCCGCAACTGTTCAAGGCTGATGTCAGCCTGCTGATCGAGGGCGATGAAGTACTGCAAGAGGAAGTGTTTGGCCCGACCACGGTGTTCGTCGAAGTGGCCGATCAGGCACAACTCAGTGCCGCGCTGAATGGCCTGCATGGGCAGCTCACGGCGACCATCATCGGCGACCCGGAGGACTTCACTCAGTTTGGTGAATTGACGGCGTTGCTGGAGCAGAAAGTCGGGCGGATCCTGCTCAATGGTTATCCTACCGGTGTGGAAGTCTGTGATTCGATGGTCCATGGCGGGCCCTATCCGGCGACTTCCGATGCGCGCGGTACGTCGGTGGGTACTCTGGCCATCGACCGCTTCCTGCGCCCGGTGTGTTTCCAGAATTTTCCAGACGCCTTGCTGCCCGATGCCTTGAAAGAGGCCAACCCTCTAAATATCCCTCGTCTGGTTAACGGGCAAACCATCTGTAACCGTCAGTAAAACGCTAGATCAGGGCGTCCTGCCTGTACGACACCCAAAACGAAAAAGCCCGGCAGGTGGGCTGGGCCTTTTCGTTTCGGGGGTAGGCTCAATGGAGCTGGCGCTGTCTCTGTAGCTCTGTCTTCAGCCAGGTGCTCGTCGGCTGGACGCCTGCTGAGCAACGCACTTCATAGGCTTGGCCAGTCATGCTGCTTTTAGTGGCCGCGAGATTGATGAAGTCTTCTGTGCTGCTCACCAGGTTCTTGCCTTCGAGATAATTCAGCTTCTTTTCGAGATGTGCCCGAGCCTGTGGCCCAGGGTATTCACTGCCGTTGCGCACGAACTTACACTCACTGTGCTCCACAAAATCCAGTAAGCCCTTTATCTCTTGGTTTGCCTGTGGCGTGGTTTGAGCCTGTGCACCGCCCGCCACTGCAAAAAGTGCGATAGAAACAGTGATCAGCCATTGGCGGAAAATGGGTCGAGTCACTGCTACTTTCAAAATCCACATGATACTTCCTTGTCCTGAAAGGGGTGACTGTAGCGCGGCGTCGCCCGAGCATGCACTCCCCTGCGCGCAGCGCTCAACGACAACCGGCAGAACGCCGCGTGATGTTCTTCGTTCGAAAGGATCAACCTGCGTAAGAGAAAGGGGATCAATGAGCCCAGTGCCTCGGTGCGCGAGCAGTTGGCCAAAGTCGCAGCTACTTATCCCTGTATCGGCATCAGACTCATTGATCGTTGCCCAGCTCAATGTTGGGCGATTTCCATCTAACCGAATGGAGATGCATTGGCGCGTAAACAGCAGCCATGCACTAATTTTTTAACAAAACAACTTCTCCCCGTCTAATCACCTTTTTCCCCGGCCTTATAGGCTCAGGACATATCCCCATTGAAGCCAGCCCCGATCCTCGGTGACGAAGCCAGAAACGCTCTCGCACCACCATTCGTCGCATCAGAAACGCAGCGCGAATTTATTGACTATGTCTGGCTTAAGGTTTGCACAAGACGCCCGTAGCAGCCCCAGAACGACGTAATTCTGACGCGGCAGCCCTTTAATTAACGCTTAGGACGCCAGCGATGCGCTTGGTCAGTCACCCGGAGATGTAACGTGTCAACTCTCAATGAAATCGCAGCGAACCACGCGAGAATGGCCAAGGCTCTTGTCGAAGAGTCGACCGGGGTGAGTGTGCGCCCCACCCAGATAGTGGATAGTTTTGAAGTCCCATCCATGGATACGCAACACATGCCTCTGCACCTTATCGCCGGCGTGCAGGACAACCCTATCGGGCAAGCGACGGCCTATTCGCTCTGACCGTGCTTGAGCGGGGCAGCCTGCCGGGCAGGCGGTAAAGGACTGCCTGCCGGCGCGCTAACGGTCGAGTACCACTTTCTGGCCTAAACTCAACTGACTAGCCCGTTGGGGAGCTGCCGGAGTGGCATTCCCATGCTCGAAACATTAGAAATGTCGCGCGTTAAGCACTTCGCCGCAAACGTTGCCGGCCGAGATTTCGCGGTGGGTGACATTCATGGCCATTTCACTGGGGTGCAGGCCGCTCTGGATGCAGCCGGGTTCAACCGCTTGGTAGATCGGCTGTTCAGTGTTGGTGATCTGATTGACCGCGGGCCCGAGTGCCGTGACGCGCTCGATTGGCTGGACAAACCATGGTTCCACCCGGTGCGAGGCAACCATGACGACTATGTGGTGGATTTCGATAACTGCGACATCGACAGTTGGATACTCAACGGCGGCTCATGGTTCGTGGGCCTGTCGCTGTTCGAGAAGCAAGCATTCGCGGCGCAGTTCGCCAAGCTCCCTATCGCGATCGAAGTTGAAACAGCATACGGCCTGATCGGCATCGTGCACGCCGATTGTCCATTTCCATCATGGCAGCAACTGCGAAAGGAACTGGAGTCGCCGGAAAGCAACAGGCGTCTGCAGGAGGTGCAGCACTACTGCATGTGGTCACGAAGGCGGATCGATCAGCAGGAGACGCATGGCGTTGAAGGCCTGCGCGCACTGGTCGTGGGGCATACGCCGCTTCATATGCCCATCAGCCTTGGCAATGTGATTCACATCGATACTGGTGGCTGGAGGCCGGACCATGGCTATTTCACCCTGCTGAATCTCGAAACGCTCGAAACCCTCCCCGCAGCCTGACCAAACACGGCTCGACCAACGCCATTCACTCAAAAAAAACCCGGCCTCATCAGCCGGGTTCTTTATTAGCTATTTAAGTGGCATTGCTGCCACCCACCATCAACAGCACTTCGGCCCAGCCTTGCTTCCGTAACGAGCTTCCTGGCGTTCCCGGAAGAACACCTCATAACTCATCACCGGTTTGTCCGGGTGCTTGGTTTGCATATGCTCGACGTAGGTGTCGTAGTCGGGCATCCCGACCATCAGGCGCGCGGCCTGACCGAGGTATTTACCGAGGCGACTCAGGTCATTGAACATGCTGCAATCCTCGATCAAGCGTCCGGCAGAGCCTGGAATGGTGCTTCTTTATCCGTACGTTCTTTGGTGCCCCAGGCGGCGATACCGACCTTGAGCGCAAAGAACAGGATGCTGAAAACCACCAATAAGAACAGCGCCGTCAACGTTGCGTTGGTATAGGCGTTGTAGATCACGTGCTGCATCTGGTCGATGCTCTTGGCTGGCGCGAGGATCTGACCGTTGGCCAGGGCATCGCTGTACTTCTTGGCCAGTGCCAGGAAACCGATCGCCGGGTTGGCGTCGAACAGTTTGATGAAGCCGGCGGTGGTGGTGCAGATCAGCAGCCACACGGCGGGCAGCATGGTGACCCAGACGTAGCGTTGGCGTTTCATTTTGATCAGCACGACGGTTGCCAACATCAGCGCGATACCGGCCAGCATCTGGTTGGAGATACCGAACAATGGCCACAAGGTATTGATGCCACCCAGCGGATCGATCACGCCCTGGTACAGCAGATAACCCCACATTGCCACGCAACCGGCGGTTGCGATCAGGTTGGCGGTCCAGGATTCAGTCCGCCGCAGGGCCGGCACGAAGGAACCGAGCAAGTCCTGCAGCATGAAACGTCCGGCACGGGTGCCGGCATCCACAGCCGTCAGGATAAACAGCGCTTCGAACAGGATCGCGAAGTGGTACCAGAACGCCATGGTGTTTTCACCCGGCAGAAGGTGGTGCAGGATCTGCGCGATACCGACTGCCAGGGTCGGCGCACCGCCGGCACGGGCCAGAATGGTGGTTTCACCGATGTCCTTGGCCACCGCTTGCAGGGCTTCCGGCGTAATTGCAAAGCCCCAGCTGCTGACGGTCTGAGCCACCGAAACAGCATCCGCGCCGACAAGCGCCGCCGGGCTGTTCATGGCGAAGTACACGCCCGGCTCGATCACCGACGCCGCAACCATCGCCATGATGGCCACGAAGGATTCCATCAGCATGCCGCCGTAACCGATGTAACGGGCATGGCCTTCGCTGGCCAGCAACTTCGGCGTGGTGCCGGAAGCAATCAGCGCGTGGAAACCGGAGACCGCGCCACAGGCAATGGTGATGAACAGGAACGGAAACAGACCGCCCTTCCACACAGGCCCAGTACCGTCGACGAACTGGGTCAGTGCCGGCATTTTCAAGTCGGGCATGGTGATCAGGATGCCGATCGCCAAGGCCATGATGGTGCCGATTTTGAGGAAGGTCGACAGGTAGTCCCGCGGCGCCAGAATCAGCCACACCGGCAATACTGCCGCGACGAAACCGTAGCCGATCAGCATCCAGGTGATCTGGATCCCGGTGAAGGTAAAGGCCTTGGCCCAGACCGGATCAGCGGCAATCTGCCCGCCCAGCCAGATCGAACCCAGCAGCAACAGCACGCCGACGATGGAGATTTCACCAATGCGACCCGGACGGATGTAGCGCATGTAGATGCCCATGAACATCGCGATCGGGATGGTCGCCATCACCGTGAAAATGCCCCACGGGCTTTCGGCCAGCGCCTTGACCACGATCAGCGCCAGCACCGCGAGGATGATGATCATGATCAGGAAGCAGCCAAACAGCGCGATGGTGCCGGGGATACGGCCCATTTCTTCGCGGACCATGTCACCCAGGGAACGGCCGTTGCGGCGGGTGGACATGAACAGGACCATGAAGTCCTGAACGGCACCGGCCAGCACCACGCCGGCAATCAGCCACAGCGTACCGGGCAAATAGCCCATCTGCGCCGCCAGGACCGGACCGACCAGCGGCCCCGCGCCAGCGATGGCTGCGAAGTGGTGGCCGAAGAGGACGTGTTTATTGGTCGGTACGTAGTCCAGACCGTCGTTGTTAACGACAGCGGGCGTGGCACGATTGGGGTCGAGTTGCATCACCTTGGTGGCGATGAACAGGCTGTAGTAGCGATAAGCGACGAGATAGATAGCGACTGCTGCGACTACGATCCAGAGGGCGTTGATCGCTTCGCCGCGGCGCAGGGCCACGACACTTAGCGCAAACGCTCCCAGGACAGCCACGGCAAACCAGGCGAGGTGTTTAGCCAGACGGGGCATAGCGTGTCTCCTGCCGACAGCCAGTGGACTGCGGCGGTAATTTTTATAATTGTGTCCGCTGTGCGGAGCTGGCCCAATATCCCCGCATGCCGTCTACAAATAAATCCGCGTTACTACGTACGCGGCGTCTACGTAGTTCTACGTAGACGACACTGATCTTGTTGTGGGAGCGACGGTGCGGCGATCCGACCTGCTCGCGAATGCAATCTGTCATTCAACCTCGATGTCGTCTGATATACCGCCTTCGCGAGCAGGCTCGCTCCCACAGGGGAATGGTGTGCATCTGCAAGAGATTGGTCGGCTGTCAGGCCGCCATCGCGAGCAAGCTCGGCTCCTACAGCCGCAGGTCATTCCGTCCAGCACCGCTACTGGACGCGCGTATCTTTGGCATATGATGCCGGGCCTTCGCCTTCCCTCGGTCCGGTCAGGAGCAGAGATGCAGCTCAAACACAAAATCGTCGCGCTCGGGATTCTGCCGCTGGTGTTGGCCATCGCCGTCATCTGCGCGCTGGTGATTTCCATGAACCGCCAACTGGGTGAACAACAGGCGCAACTGATCGAAGACAGCATTCTGGCGAGCAAGCGCGCAGAACTTAAGAACTACGTCGAAATGGCGCAAAGCCTGATCGAGCCGCTGTACGACGACGGCCACGGTGACGAACACGCACAACAACAAGTGCTGGAAGAACTGCGCAAGCTCAGCTTTGGCATCAATGGCTACTTCTTCGTCTACGACCACGAAGGTCGCAGCCTGATGCACGCGCGCCAGTCAGAGTTGGTGGGCAAATACCTGTGGGACATGAAGGACCCTCACGGTTTACCCGTGATCCAGGCGCTGCTCAAAAGTGCGCAATCGGGCGAAGGCTTTCAACGCTATGCCTGGAACAAACCCTCTTCCGGCCAGGTGACCGACAAGCTCGCCTATGTGGTGATGCTGGATCGTTGGGGCTGGATGCTCGGCACCGGCATCTACCTTGAAGACGTTGAGCGCGCGACCCAACAGGCGCGTGACGAAGTGGCCCAGGGCATTCGTAAAACCATGCTGGCGATTGCCGCAGTGGCCCTTGTGGCGGTGCTGTTTGTCTTCGCCAGCGGCATGACGCTGAACGTCAGCGAGCATCGTCTGGCCGACAAAAAACTTCAGCGCCTGACTCAGCGTATCGTCAGCTTGCAAGAGGAAGAACGATCTCGGGTTTCCCGCGAACTGCACGACGGCATCAGCCAGCTACTGGTCTCCATCAAGTTTCAGTTCGAACTGGCCAGCCATCTGCTCGAGAATGGGCAAGCACACGACAAGGGTTTGAGCACGCTGAAGGACGCCACGGAGCGCTTGGGGGAAGCGATTGGCGAGGTTCGCAGCCTTTCCCACGACCTGCGTTCCTCGCTGCTCGATACCCTGGGCCTGCCGGCCGCGATCGGTCAACTCGCCGCAGAATTCGAGCAACGCAGCGGCCTGGTGGTGACTTACAACGACAACGAATTTGACTGTCATTTGGTCGACGGGGCAGCGGTCTCGCTGTTTCGCATCGTGCAAGAAGGCCTGACTAATATTGAACGACACGCCCAGGCTAAAAACGTCTCCATTACCCTGCACGGGTCCGAAGATTCCATACGGTTGACGGTGGTCGATGACGGTATCGGTTTCAACGTCGCCCAGGTCGAGCGTCGTCATGCGGGCATTGGCCTGCGTAATATTCGTGAGCGTGTCGAGCATTTTGGTGGACGATTCGACCTGATCTCGATGCCGGGAAGAAGTGAGCTGGACGTTATGCTGCCGATGAAAGTGCCCGGCGCAAAACGCTGACTCGCCCCACAACAACAAGAGTGAATACCCGCGATGAACCTGCCCTACCCGATCCGCGTCGCCCTGGTCGACGATCACGCCCTGGTCCGCGACGGGATCAAAGCGCTGCTGGCGGTCATGGCCCCCCTTGAAGTGGTGGGCGAAGCCGAGAGTGGCGCGGACGCCATTGAAATGGTCGGACGCTGCCAGCCGGACCTGTTGTTGGTCGACATTAGCCTGCGGGACATGAACGGGCTTGAACTGACCCGAGTGTTGCGCAGCCAATACCCGTCGCTCAAGGTGCTGGTGCTCAGCATGTACGACAATAATGAGTACGTGAGTGAGTCCGTTCGTGCGGGGGCCAGCGGCTATGTACTGAAGAACTCACCGTCGCGGGAAATCATTGCGGCGATCGAAGCCATCGCCAGTGGCGGCACGTTCTACAGTGCCGAGATCGCCCAGCGGCTCATCGCCGATAAAAGCACCGACAACGAGCTGACACCGCGCGAGAGCCAGGTGTTGTACAAGATGGCTCAGGGGCTGAACAACAAGGAGATGGCCCGCGAACTGGACATCAGCGTTCGCACGGTAGAAACCCATCGCCTGAGCATCCGTCGCAAACTCAACATCGACAAACCGGCGGCCCTGGTGAAATACGCGATCGATCACGGGATCATCTCGCGGTAGCAGGCACTCCTCGTTCCTTTACCGTAGATTCGCTACTATGTTTGCCCGCGTTCCTTGTCTGCGGATTTCTTCATTCTGGAGCCCGAATGCCTAGTCAAAAGGACATCGCCGCCGAAAGCGGCGCACCGATGATTCCTGAACAGCGCCGTGAATTGATGTTGCGGCAGTTGCGCAAACATCAGGTGCTGAGCGTTCATCAATTGATGGACATGTTCGACTGTTCGCACATGACCATACGCCGCGATATCGCGTTGCTTGAACAGGAAGGTCGTGCTTACTCGGTAACAGGTGGGGTGCGAATCGCCAGCCAGCTCCACAGTGAGCCCAGCCATCAATTCAAGGCCGTGGTCGAGTTGCCGCAGAAGCAGGCCATGGCCAAGCTCGCCGCCCGGCTACTGCATGCCGATATGACGATTTACCTGGATGCCGGAACCAGCACGCTGGAAATCGTCCCCTACATCAAGGCGCTGTCCGGTATGACTGTGGTGACCAATGATTTCGGCATTGTCCAGGCACTGATCGAAGCACCCCAAGTCACGGTGATTCACACCGGTGGGCAGCTGGATCACTCCAATCAATCGTGCGTGGGCGGTCTGGCGGTGGCCACCTTGCGGCAGGTCGTCACCGATGTTGCCTTCATCTCCACCAGCTCCTGGGATTTGCGTCGTGGCCTCACCACGCCTTCGGCGCTTAAGGTGGAGGTCAAGCAAGTCGCGATGCAATCGGCCTCGCAAGTGGTGCTGGTGGCCAGCAGTTCGAAGTACGGCACGTTCAGCATGTACCGGATCGCCGGGCTCGAACAATTCGACATCATCCTCAGCGACGACGCGCTGACCCCTGCCGCGGCCGATAGCATCCGCAAGCAAGGTGTCGAGCTGATGCTGCCGTCTGACAATCCCCCGGCCTGAAACAACGGGCTCCTGCCTCCAGCAGAGCCCGTCGCCCTCTTCTCTGTTGCGCTTAGCGTGCCTTCCAGTCCCGCAGCCACTGCAAGCCGGCCGATGTGTTGCCACGCGGCCGGTATTCGCACCCTACCCAGCCGTCATAACCCAACTGGTCGATCAGCTCGAACAGATAGGGATAGTTGACTTCTCCCTGGTCCGGTTCATGTCGGTCCGGCACGCCGGCGATCTGGATGTGGCCGATGCCGTCGAAGTCCCGACGCAGTTTAGTGGCCAGGTCGCCCTCGACGATTTGGCAGTGGTAGCAGTCGAACTGAACCTTCAGGTTACTGGCGCCCACTTCCTTGCAGATGGCCTGGGCCTGATCCTGCCGATTGAGGAAAAAGCCCGGCATGTCCCGCGTATTGATCGGTTCGAGCAATACCGTGACGCCGACCTTGGCCGCTTGGGCGGAGGCATAGGCGAGGTTATCCAGGTAAATGGCGTGATGCCGTGCCCGATCACTCTCGGAAGGCAGCAGGCCGGCCATGACATGGATGCGTGAGTTGCCCAGTACGCTGGCGTATTTCAGGGCGCGATCAAAACCGCTACGAAATTCACTCTCCCGGCCCGGCAACGACACCGTGCCCCGCTCGCCCGCCGTCCAATCACCGGGCGGCGCATTGAACAATGCCTGCACCAGGCCGTTGTCGCTCAAGCGTTGCTTGAGTTCTTCAGCGCTGTAGTCGTAGGGAAACAGATACTCCACCGCGTCGAAACCATCAGCCGCCGCGGCGGCAAAGCGATCCAGAAACGCATGTTCCGGGTAGAGCATGCTGAGGTTGGCAGCAAAATGAGGCATGGTAACTCCTATAGATGGCTTTTGTAGGAGCTGAGTTTGCTCCGGGCGGCGTTCCGACGATGGCGATCTCAAGGACGCCATCGCCGGCAAGCCGTGCTCCTACAGGTCGTTAGACAAACGGCCAGATCAGCAGGGTAATACAGAAACCTAAAGTGCCGAGCAAGGTGGTCAACACCGTCCAGGTGCGCAAGCCGTCGGCCACGTTTAGTCCGGACAACTTGGTGAAGATCCAGTAACCGGCATCATTGATATGGGACATGGCCAACCCGCCACCGCCCATGGCCAGGCACAGCAGGGCCATGTGATTCGGGGTGAGATTGAGGGTCGCAATCAGCGGGCTGATGATGCCGGCAGTGGTCACCAGCGCCACCGTGGTCGAGCCCTGCACCGCACGCAACAGCAGGGTCAGCAGAAAGCCCAGCGCCAGCACCGGCAGACCGGTGGTGCGCAGCATGTCGGAGACCACGGCGCCGATTCCGGTATCCACCAGCACCTTGCCAAACACCCCGCCGGCACCGGCAATCAGGATCACCATGGCCACACCGGGCAAGGCCGAACCAATCACGTCGGACACCTGAGTGCGACTCCAGCCCCGACGCGAACCCAGCAACCAGGCACACAGCAAGGTGTCGATCAGCAACGCCACCAGCGGCGCGCCGAGCACGGTCATGATGCCGCGCAGGGTCGATTCGGCAGGCAGCAACGAGGTGGACAGAGTCCCCAACAGAATCAGAATGATGGGCAGCAGAATCAGGCTGACGATCAGACCAAACCCCGGTGCGGGTGCCGGCGGCAACTTGGAAACGATACTGCTGGTGGACTCTTCCAGGCCCATGTGCGACACGGCCACAGCCGCTCGCTCAGGGCTCTTGTCGTTGCCGTTTGACCAGGCGGCCAGGTCTTCGTTGGTGACATGCGGGCCATAGACCTCCGCACGAATATCGTCGGTCATCGGGTACACCCGACGGGTCATGCGCCCGGCCACGCGGTAGCCGACATAGCAAAGGAACGCGGTGAGCGGCAGACCGAACATCAGCACGCGGCCCAGGTCCGCGCCCAATTGACTGGCAGCGGCCACGGCGCCCGGGTGTGGCGGCAGAAAGGCATGTACGGTCAACAAGGCCGCGCACATCGGCAGCGCAAACACCAACAGCGGCTTGCGCGCACTGCGCGCAATACCATAAGCCAGCGGCATCAGGATGATCACGCCGACCTCGAAGAACACCGGCACCCCGACCATGAAGCCGGCAATCGTCAGCGCCAGCGGTGTGCGCCGATTGCCAAAACGAGTAATCAGGGTCTTGGCCAGCGCCTCGGCACCGCCGGAGAGCTCGATGATCCGCCCGATCATCGCGCCCAGGGCAATGATGATCGCGATATGGCCCAAGGTCTTGCCCATGCCGCCTTCGATGGTGGCGACCAGATCGGCCGGTTTCACCCCGGCCACCAGCGCCACCAGAATGCTCACCAGCATCAAGGCCACGAAGGGCTGGAACTTGTACTTGAGCACCAGGAACAGCAACAGAGCGATCCCGAGCCCCGCGGTAACCAGCAGGATTAACGGGCTCATTTCACACACCCTCCACGCCGGGTGAACGAAAGGGTTCCGCCACTGGATCTGAACATGCCGCAATGAAGATGAGTCATGCCTGGTTTTCCTCTTGTTATTGTATTTTTTGGCAAGCCTCGGCCATCGAGAGTCGCTGCGCGTCTCCCGGTCAGGGCCTGCGTTATCGCTCTGTCGTGTTAAGCCAACGCCTTACCAGTGCGCACCAAAAGTCACTCGCAGCTCGTCCAGCGCCGCTTGATCGAGCGGTTCAGGCTTGGGATGGCTCATCAGCCAGAGCCGCGCGGTTTCCTCGAGTTCCTCCAGGGCGTAACTGGCCCTGGACACCGAACTCTCCCAGACCACCGGGCCAAGCCGTTCGAGCATCACGCCGCGAACACTATTGGCCAGCTGCGCGACTTGCTCGGCAACCTTCGGCGAACCGGGTCGCTGGTAGCCAATCAACGGGATATGCCCGACTTTCATGACCTGATACGGCGTCAGCGGCGGCAGGATGTCGTTCGCCTGCCAGACACCTGCCAGCGTCAACGCCACCAGATGGGTGGAATGGGTATGCACCACACCGCCGACACTCGGGTTGCGGTCGTAGACTTGACGGTGCAGCGCCAGGGTCTTTGAAGGCTTGTCACCGGACACCCATTCGCCGGCCAGGTTGACCTTGGCGATGGTCGCGGGATCGAGGCGCCCGAGGCAGACGTCGGTCGGTGTGATCAACCAGCCATCGTCCAGGCGCGCACTGATATTGCCGGCGCTGCCGACGGTGTAACCGCGCTGGTAAAGGCTGCGGCCAACCTCGCAGATTTCTTCGCGCAGGGCGTTTTCGTTACTCATTGCGCACCTCCGGCTTGGGCGAGTTGGTTCAAGGCTTTGCTGAAGAAATCGCGGCCACCGAAGTTGCCCGATTTGAGTGCCAACGCCAAAGGTTCGTCAGTACTGCTGACGGTCGCCGGCACACCCGGATCGATCTGCGTGCCGATTTGCAGCAGCTGCACGCCCAACGCCTGAACCACAGCGCCCGAGGTTTCTCCGCCGGCGATCACGAAACGGCGCACGCCACTCTGACGCAGACCTTGTGCAATTTCGCCAAAGGCGTTTTCCACCAGACTGCCCGCGTGCTCGACACCCAGTTGCTGTTGCACCGACTTGACCTCATCCGGTGAACTGGTGGCGTAGATCAATACGGTTTGATCGTTATCACGGGCAAAGGTCAAGGCTTGCGCCACCACCGGTTCACCCGCAGCCAAGGCCAACGGATCAATCCGCAGGGCCGGCCGCCCGGCTTCGAGCCAGGCCGCCACTTGTCCATTGGTGGCGATCGACGCACTGCCGGCCAACACCACTTCCCCGCCGAACACCGCCGGGAGTATCGACGCATCGAGGTCGCGCAGCTTGCCGGCACGACGGAAATTTTCCGGCAGGCCCAGGGCCAGGCCCGAACCACCCGTCAACAACGGCAGATCGGCGCAGGCCGTACCGAGGGTGTAAAGGTCGGTATCAGATAGCGCATCAGCAATGGCCATTGCGACACCTTGAGCCCGCAGTTCGGCGATTTTCGCCCGTACGTGCTCGGCCCCTTGGGCAATCGTGTCATAGCGCAACAGGCCGACATTCAGGCCGGTCTGCGATTGCAGCACCCGAACCAGATTGGCGTCGGTCATCGGCGTCAGCGGGTGATGCTGCATGCCCGACTCGCTGAGCAGTTGATCCTGCACAAACAAATGGCCGCGAAAGATCGTCCGGCCATTCTCCGGGAACGCCGGACAGGCCAGGGTGAAGTCGCTACCCAGTGCAGCCAGCAGCGCTTCGCTGACCTGGCCGATATTGCCGGCCGCGGTGGAGTCGAACGTCGAGCAATATTTGAAAAAGATTTGCTCGCAGCCTTGCTCGCGCAGCCAGACCAGTGCGGCGAGGGACTGTTCGACCGCGTCGGCGACCGGCGTGGTACGCGACTTCAGGGCAATGACGATCGCATCGGCGTCGAGCCCGGCGGCAACGTCTGCGCTCGGAATACCGATGCTTTGCACGGTACGCATACCGCCGCGCACCAGCATGTTGGCCAGGTCCGTGGCACCGGTGAAATCGTCGGCGATGCAGCCCAGCAGCGGGCGTGCGGTGGAGGTAGTCATGGGGTGTTCCTCAAACGGGCTCGGGCTTCAAACGGACTGGGGCTTGGCAGTCGGCAATTCGATGCCCGGGAAAATCTTGATCACCGCCGAGTCGTCCTCACGACCGAAGCCGGCACTGGACGCCTGCATGAACATCTGGTGAGCGGTGGCCGACAGCGGCAACGGGAATTTGCTGGCTCGGGCGGTATCCAGCACCAGGCCCAGGTCCTTGACGAAAATATCCACCGCGGACAACGGTGTGTAGTCAGCCTTGAGAATGTGCGGTACGCGGTTTTCGAACATCCAGGAATTACCGGCGCTGTGGGTGATCACCTCATACAACGCATCAGCATCGACCCCTTCACGCAGGCCCAGCGCCATGGCTTCGGCAGAAGCGGCGATATGTACGCCGGCGAGCAGCTGATTGATGATTTTGACCTTCGAACCCAGGCCATGGACGTCACCCAGGCGATACACCTTGCCGGCCATGCCCGCAAGAATCGCTTCGGCTTTGGCATAAGCATCAGCCGGGCCCGACGTCATCATGGTCATCTCGCCGGCGGCGGCCTTGGCAGCGCCACCGGAGATCGGTGCGTCCAGATACAGCAGGCCTTGCTCGGCCAGACGCTGACCCAGGTCCACGGCGTAGGTCGGGGCCACGGTGGCGCAGCCGATCAGCAGACTGCCAGGACGCAACGCGGCCACGGCCCCCTCCTCGCCAAACAATACGGTTTCCGTCTGCTCGGCATTCACCACGACCGTGATGATCACGTCGCACTCGGCGGCCATGTGTGCGGGCGAAGCGCACGCCACGCCGCCCTCGCTGGCGAACTGTTCCGTCACCGCCGCCCGCACATCACAGGCATGCACATTGAAACCGCCGCGCAACAGCGAGCGGGCAATGCCCAGGCCCATCGCGCCCAGACCGACTACACCGACATTCTTGTTATTCATGGGGTACTCCAGAGGAAAGCAACGGCGTCTTTAACGCCAGCAAAGGCGCGTAAAGGTTGAGCAGATAATCCCCCAGTGATCAGAAAATGTGAAGTTATTTTTTAAAATAACATTTTTTAACATCAGCCTTGAATTGCAGCTCGGTTGCATTGACTCGACGGCGTCATTGCCATGTAAAAGCAGCCCTGTGAATTCCCCCCTTTTTATCGCCTTCCGACCAGTAACTCATATCAGGGACTTGTGCTTCAGGTATTATGGTATACCATCAGACGCACAGACACTCTTACCCTACACGGAGCAGCTCATGAGTTTCGAAATCCGCAAGATCGTCAGCTATGTCGAAGAAACCTTTATCGAAGGCGGCAAGGCCACGGATAAGCCAGTGACCATGGTCGGTCTGGCCGTCGTGATGAAAAACCCTTGGCTGGGTCGCGGCTTTGTCGAAGACCTGAAACCGGAAATTCGTGCCAACTGCTCCGACCTCGGTGCGCTGATGGTCGAGCGTCTGGTCGGCATCATCGGCGGTGCAGAGAAGATCGAGGCTTACGGCAAGGCCGCTGTGGTGGGCGCCGACGGTGAAATCGAACACGCCTCCGCCGTCATCCACACCCTGCGCTTTGGCAACCATTACCGCGAAGCGGTGAAAGCCAAGAGCTACCTGAGCTTTACCAACAAGCGCGGCGGCCCGGGCACCTCGATCCAGGTCCCGATGATGCACAAGGACGACGAAGGCCTGCGTTCGCACTACATCACCCTGGAAATGCAAATCGAAGATGCACCGCGTGCCGACGAAATCGTGGTGGTGCTGGGTTGCGCCGATGGCGGCCGCCTGCACCCACGCATCGGCAACCGCTACATCGATCTCGAAGAGCTGGCCGCTGAAAACGCCCAGTAATCAAGGTCGGTAAGAACAACAAAAAGGCATGCAGGAGCGCTCCATGATTCGGCTCACCGCTGAACTCACCCCGGCTGGCACCAGTTACCTGGCGACCGGCCAAGGCCAGCCCGTGGTTTTGATCCACGGCGTGGGCCTGAACAAAGAAATGTGGGGCGGCCAGGTCGTTGGTCTGGCCACGAAGTACCGCGTGATTGCCTACGACATGCTCGGCCACGGCGCCAGCCCGCGCCCGGAAAGCGGCACGCCCCTGCTCGGCTATGCCGACCAGTTGCTTGAGCTGCTCGATCACCTGCAAGTGCCTCAGGCGACGGTGATCGGTTTTTCCATGGGCGGGCTGGTGGCCCGGGCATTTGCCTTGCATTACCCGCAACGCCTGCAAGGCCTGGTGGTACTCAACAGCGTGTTCAATCGCAGCCCCGAACAGCGTGCCGGCGTTATCGCCCGCACCGCTCAAGCGGCCGAGCACGGACCGGATGCCAACGCCGAAGCCGCCCTGTCGCGCTGGTTCAGCCGCGAATATCAGGCGGCTAACCCGGCGCAGATCGCGGCCTTGCGCCAAACCCTGGCAGACAATGACCCACAGGGTTACCTGACCACCTATGAGCTGTTCGCGACCCAGGATATGTACCGCGCTGACGATTTGGCCAGCATTCAGGTTCCGACGCTGATCGCCACCGGTGAACTGGACCCGGGTTCGACACCGGAAATGGCCGAGCAATTGGCCGCACGCATTCCCGGCGCGACAGTTGCCGTGCTCGCCGAGCAGCGGCATATGATGCCCGTAGAATCACCGCGCCTGGTCAACCAGCTGTTGCTGGAGTTTCTCGACACGGCGAACTCCCGACAAAACCAAATAAAGGGGATCGTTGCATGACACTCGCACGCTTCCAGATGTGCATCGGCGGTGAATGGGTCGATGCCCTGTCCGGCAAAACTTTTGAAAGCCTGAACCCGGCGCTTGCCCAAGCCTGGGCCGAATTGCCCGATGCCGACGAAGCCGACGTTGAGCGCGCTGTACAAGCGGCGCAGACGGCCTTCGACAGCCCGGCCTGGCGCGGCTTGACCGCCACCGCCCGCGGCAAACTGTTGCGGCGCCTGGGCGATCTGATCGCTGAAAACAAGGAGCACCTGGCGCAGCTGGAAAGCCGTGACAACGGCAAGCTGATCCGCGAAACCCGTGGGCAGGTCAGCTACTTGCCGGAGTTCTTCCACTACACCGCGGGCCTGGCCGACAAACTCGAAGGCGGCACCCTGCCCCTCGACAAGCCGGACCTGTTTGCCTACACCGTGCACGAAGCCATGGGCGTGGTCGCGGCGATCATTCCGTGGAACAGCCCTCTTTATCTGACCGCGATCAAACTCGCCCCGGCCTTGGCGGCGGGCAACACCATCGTGATCAAACCGTCGGAACACGCTTCGGCGACCATTCTCGAACTGGCGCGTCTGGCGCTGGAAGCCGGCATCCCGCCGGGCGTGGTCAACGTCGTTACCGGCTACGGCCCAAGCACTGGCGCGGCCCTGACCCGCCATCCGCTGATCCGCAAAATCGCCTTTACCGGCGGCGCTGCAACGGCACGGCACGTGGTGCGCAGCAGCGCCGAGAACTTCGCCAAGCTGTCGCTGGAACTGGGCGGCAAATCGCCCAATATCATTTTCGCCGACGCCGACCTCGACAGCGCGATCAATGGCGCGATTGCCGGGATCTACGCGGCCTCCGGGCAGAGCTGCGTCTCCGGCTCGCGATTGTTGGTGCAGGACGAAATCTACGATGAGTTCGTCGATCGTTTGGTCGAACGCGCCAAACGCATCCGCATCGGCAACCCGCAGGAAGACAGCAGCGAAATGGGCCCCATGGCCACTGCGCAACAACTGGCCGTGGTCGAAGGCCTGGTCGCCGATGCCATCGCCGAAGGTGCGCGCCTGCGCCTGGGCGGCAAGCGTCCGCAGAATCTGGGCGAAGGCTGGTTTTATGAGCCGACCTTGTTCGAGTGCGACCGCAACTCGATGAAGATCATGCAGGAAGAAGTGTTCGGTCCGGTGGCCTCGGTCATTCGCTTTAAGGATGAAGCCGAAGCGCTGGCGATTGCCAACGACTCGCAGTTCGGCCTCGCCGCTGGCATCTGGACCCGCGATCTAGGCAGGGCTCATCGCCTGGCCCGGGACGTGCGCTCCGGGATCATCTGGGTCAACACCTACCGCGCCGTGTCGGCCATGGCGCCGATCGGCGGCTTCAAGAACAGCGGCTATGGACGCGAAAGCGGCATCGATTCGGTGCTGGCCTACACCGAGCTGAAAACGGTGTGGATCAACCTTTCCCAGGCGCCAATGCCTGATCCGTTTGTGATGCGCTAGGAGATTGACGAAATGATCGAACCCGGCATTTACAAAGACGTCATGAGCTCGTTCCCTTCCGGGGTCACGGTGGTCACCACCCTGGACCCGGACGGCGGCATCGTCGGCATTACCGCCAGCGCGTTCAGTGCGCTGTCGATCGACCCGGCACTGGTGCTGTTCTGCCCCAACTATGCCTCTGACACGTACCCGATCCTGCGCGACAGCAAGCAGTTCGCGATTCACTTGCTGTCGGCCGACCAAACCGCCGAAGCCTATGCGTTTGCCGGTAAAGGCAAGGACAAGGCCAACGGCATCGACTGGCACTTGAGTGCGCTGGGCAATCCGCTGCTGGGCAACGCCACGGCGATCATCGAGTGCGAACTGTGGCGCGAATACGACGGCGGTGACCACGCGATCATCGTCGGCGCGGTGAAGAACCTGATACTGCCCGAGCAACCGGTGACGCCGATGATCTACCACAAAGGCAAGCTGGGTCCTTTGCCCGCCCTAGCCTGACTGGACTACTCAAAAAACCTGTGGGAGCGAGCCTGCTCGCGAATGCGGTCGCACACTCAACAATGATGCTGGCTGACACACCGCTTTCGTCGGAACGCCGCCCGGAGCAGGCTCGCTCCCACAAGGATTGCAGTCGGAGCATAGTGATGAGCAATGAAAAGTACGAAAAAGGCCTGAAAATCCGCACCCAGGTGCTGGGCGAAGCCTACGTGAAACGCTCCATCGAGAACGCCGACGACTTCACCCGGCCGCTGCAGGAAATGGTCACCGAGTACTGCTGGGGCCATGTCTGGGGCCGTGAGGGTTTATCGCTTAAAGAACGCAGCATGATAAACTTGGCCATGATTTCGGCCCTCAATCGGCCTCACGAACTCAAGCTGCATGTACGCGGTGCCTTGCGTAACGGACTGACTCGTGAACAAATACGCGAAATTCTGCTTCAGGTCGGTATTTATTGCGGTGTCCCCGCTGCCGTAGACAGTTTCCGGCTCGCCCGTGAAGCGTTCGCCGAAGCCGAAGCCGATGCCGATGCCGAGGCCTCCAGTTAACCCTTGGCTGTTTGATCTGACCGAGCACGGAGATTCTTGCGATCGAAGTG
Organism: Pseudomonas sp. LB3P25; assembly: GCF_054897985.1. NCBI lineage: Bacteria > Pseudomonadati > Pseudomonadota > Gammaproteobacteria > Pseudomonadales > Pseudomonadaceae > Pseudomonas > Pseudomonas sp. LB3P25. Next base: position 4,459,593 of record NZ_CM142711.1, read on the forward strand.
CTCTTTTTGCATGGACAGCCACATTCAGAGCGGACCCCATGAAACGCCTGCCACTCGACGACAGCTTCAAGGTCAATCGCAATCCCGTTACCCTGCGCGAAATCGTGCTGGATAAACTGCGAAGCGCCATCATGAACTTCCAGCTCCTGCCGGGAGACCGTCTGGTCGAGCGCGATCTGTGCGATCGCCTGGGCGTCAGCCGCACGTCCGTACGCGAAGCCTTGCGTCACCTGGAATCCGAAGGCCTGGTGGAATTCGCCGACGCCAAGGGCCCACGGGTCGCGATCATCACCCTGGCCGATGCCGGCGATATCTACGAGCTGCGTTGCGTGCTCGAAGGCCTGATCGTCCAGTTGTTCACCCTGCGCGCCAAGGCCAAGGATATCAAGGCCCTGGAAAAAGCCCTCGAGGAAAACCGCAAAGCCCTCAAGGACGGCGAGCTGCAACAGGTCATCGATTCGGTTCAGGGCTTCTACGATGTGCTGCTCGAAGGCTCCGGCAACCATGTTGCGGCGCTGCAATTGCGTCAGTTGCAGGCGCGAATCAGCTACTTGCGGGCGACGTCGGTGTCCCAGGAAAACCGTCGCGGCGCCAGTAATCAGGAAATGGAGCTGATTGTCGAAGCGATCAAGAGCGGCGATCCCCTCGCCGCCCACCAGGCTTGCGTCAACCACGTGCGCGCCGCCGCGGCAGTCGCCCTGGAATACCTCAAGCGCAAGCAGGAAGAGACCGGGGCGATCCCGCAGATCACCCTGCCGATCGCGCTTAAAGAACCGCGCATAGGTCGCTAAACATGTTCAGCCCGAGCTTTTGTCCAAAGTGCGGCGGCAATGACCTCAGGTCTCAGCTGCCGCCGGGCGATACGCACGAGCGCCTGATGTGCCGCGGTTGCGGCTACATCCATTACGTCAATCCGAAGATCATTGCCGGCTGCATCATCGAGCAGGACGGCAAGTATTTGCTGTGTCAGCGCGCCATTCCGCCGCGTCCTGGTACCTGGACGTTGCCGGCAGGCTTCATGGAAGGCGGCGAGACCACCGAGCAGGCTGCGCTGCGCGAAGTCTGGGAAGAGAGCGGCGTGCGTGCGGAAATTCTCTCGCCCTACTCGATCTTCAGCGTGCCGAAGATCAGCGAGGTGTACATCATCTTCCGCGCCATCGCCCTGGAGATCACCGGCCAGTACGGGCCGGAAACACTCGACTACAAATTCTTCGCACCCGAGGACATTCCTTGGGACAGTATCTACTACCCGGCGATCCGGCAGATCCTCGAACGCTATATCGAGGAGCGCCAGGCCGGGGTGTATGGTATTTACATCGGCAACGACGATACCGGCAAGATCCACTTCATTCGCTAGCGATTGGTTTGTGTCCTGCGCCGTGCTTTGCAGGAGCAAGGCTTGCCCGCGATGGCGTCCTTCAAATCGCCATCGTCGGAACGCCGCCCGGAGCTTTGCTCCTACAGGTGTTCCACCTTCACATCGGCGCCACGCCCTCGACAATGATGATCTGAGCCCGAGCCACGCCCTCGCGGTGCCGTTTCGCCTCCTGATATTCCTCCGACTTGTAGCAGGCCAGCGCCTGTTCGTACGAGTCGAACTCAATCACCACGTTGCGCTGCGGCGTGGGCCCGCCTTCCAGCGCTTCGCTGCGCCCGCCCCGGGCCAACATCCGCCCGCCATACAACGCGAAAGCCGCCGGTGCCCGTTGGGTGTATTGGCTGTATTGATCGGGGTCGGTGACATCGACATGAGCAATCCAGTACGCCTTCATAGTGACCTCTTGGTTTATTTTGTATTATGGTATACCACAAAGTATTTCCATCAAACACTGAGAATCCCAGCATGGCCTTCAACAGCATCGAAGAAATCATCGAAGACTATCGACAAGGCAAGATGGTGCTCCTGGTCGATGACGAGGACCGTGAAAACGAAGGCGACCTGCTGCTGGCCGCCGATTGCTGCACGGCCGAGGCCATCAGCTTCATGGCCCGGGAAGCGCGCGGTCTGATCTGCCTGACCTTGACCGACGACCACTGCCAACGCCTCGGGCTGGAACAAATGGTGCCGAGCAATGGCAGCGTGTTCAGCACCGCGTTCACTGTGTCCATCGAGGCCGCCGTCGGCGTGACCACTGGCATCTCCGCCGCCGACCGGGCGCGTACCGTGGCAGCCGCCGTCGCCGTTAATGCCGGGCCCGCCGACCTCGTGCAACCCGGTCACATTTTCCCGCTGCGCGCCAAGGAAGGCGGCGTACTGACCCGCGCCGGTCACACCGAAGCTGGATGCGACCTGGCACGCCTGGCCGGCTTCACCCCGGCCTCGGTGATCGTCGAAGTGATGAACGATGACGGCACCATGGCCCGCCGACCGGACCTGGAAGTGTTCGCGCGCCAGCACGGGATCAAGATCGGCACCATCGCCGACCTGATCCACTACCGCCTCAGCACTGAACACACCGTGGTGCGTATCGGTGAACGTGAATTGCCCACGGTGCATGGCACCTTCCGCCTGATCACCTTTGAAGACCGCATCGAAGGCGGTGTCCACATGGCAATGGTCATGGGCAAATTGCACCGGGACGAACCAATGCTGGTGCGCGTGCATGTGATCGATCCGCTGCGCGATCTGGTGGGTGCCGAATACAGCGGCCCGTCCAACTGGACGTTGTGGGCGGCGTTGCAACGAGTGGCCGAGGAAGGTCGTGGCGTGGTGGTGGTGCTCGCCAATCATGAGTCGTCGCAAGCGCTGCTTGAGCGCGTGCCGCAGCTGACCCAGCCGCCACGGCAGTTCAGCCGTTCGCAGTCACGGATCTATTCGGAAGTCGGCACCGGGGCGCAGATTCTGCAGGATCTTGGCGTGGGCAAACTGCGTCATCTTGGTCCTCCGCTGAAATACGCCGGTTTGACCGGTTACAACCTGGAAGTGGTGGAGAGCATCCCTTTCACTCAGTGATCCCGAGGCGTTCCCCTTTGGTGAGGGGCTTTTGTGGCGAGGGAGCTTGCTCCCGCTGGGCTGCGAAGCGGCCCCTCTCTCTACCTGAAAAGAAGGGGACAACTGCGCAGTCCAGCGGGAGCAAGCTCCCTCGCCACAGATATGTGTTCAGCCAGATAGAAAAAAGCGCTTTTGGCTGATAGCCGGTAAGGCAAAGTGCTTGCACAAAGTTTGGAATACCATAATATGATATTCCATAGACCGAACGACTCAGCCAAGTGCGCCCGCCAGGGAAAGCACTAATAACAGCCCTTGGCACGGTCGCCTTTAGAGGCCGGATGGACCTACTGCTCCCGATAGGCGGGCATTACCAAGCCCGCTCAAAAACACAACAAATGAGGGCGTGAAAATGGTGTTGAACAAACGTGCAACCGCTGTACTGTTCGCGGGTTTACTGGCCACGGCCAGTCACGTGGCAATGGCGGCTGAAAGCGTCAACTTCGTCAGCTGGGGCGGTAGCACCCAGGATGCGCAGAAGCAGGCCTGGGCCGATCCGTTCAGCAAGGCCAGCGGCATCACCGTGGTCCAGGATGGCCCCACCGACTACGGCAAACTCAAAGCCATGGTCGAAAGCGGCAATGTGCAGTGGGACGTGGTCGACGTCGAAGCGGACTTCGCCCTGCGCGCCGCCGCCGAAGGCTTGCTCGAACCCCTCGATTTCTCAGTCATCCAGCGCGATAAAATCGACCCGCGGTTTGTCTCCGATCACGGCGTCGGCTCGTTCTTCTTCTCCTTCGTCCTCGGCTACAACGAAGGCAAGCTCGGCGCCAGCAAACCTCAGGACTGGTCCGCACTGTTTGACACCAAGACCTATCCCGGCAAACGCGCCCTCTACAAATGGCCAAGCCCTGGCGTGCTGGAACTGGCGCTGCTGGCCGATGGCGTAGCCGCCGACAAGCTCTACCCGCTGGACCTGGATCGCGCCTTCAAGAAACTCGACACCATCAAGAAAGACATCGTCTGGTGGGGCGGCGGTGCCCAGTCGCAACAGTTGCTGGCCTCTGGCGAAGCCAGCATGGGGCAGTTCTGGAACGGCCGGATCCACGCCCTGCAAGAAGACGGCGCACCGGTGGGCGTGAGCTGGAAACAGAACCTGGTCATGGCCGACATTCTGGTCGTGCCCAAAGGGACAAAAAACAAGGCCGCGGCCATGAAATTCCTGGCCAACGCCAGCAGTGCCAAAGGACAAGCTGACTTCTCCAACCTGACCGCCTATGCGCCGGTCAACGTTGACAGCGTGGCGCGCCTGGATTCGGTGCTGGCCCCTAACCTGCCGACTGCCTACGCTAAGGATCAGATCACTCTTGATTTCGCGTACTGGGCCAAAAACGGTCCGGCCATCGCGACACGGTGGAACGAATGGCTGGTCAAATGAAAATGACGGCAACCGCGTCCCGCCAACCCACGCAGATCGGGAGCGCCACTGGCGCTACCGGCTCGGCACTCGGCAAGGCGGCTGCGATGAACCAATCCCCTTCCATGGCACAGCGCTGGCGTGGCGCAAGCAACTTGATCCCCGCCCTGCTGTTCCTCGGCCTGTTTTTTCTGGCGCCGCTGATTGGGCTGTTGCTGCGTGGCGTGCTGGAGCCGGTACCGGGGCTGGGCAACTACGAGCAGTTGTTCGCGAACTCGGCGTATGCACGGGTCTTGCTCAACACCTTCTCGGTGGCCGGGCTGGTGACATTGTTCAGCCTGCTGCTCGGCTTTCCATTGGCCTGGGCCATCACCCTGGTGCCCCGTGGCTGGGGTCGCTGGATCCTCAACATCGTGTTGCTGTCGATGTGGACCAGCCTCCTCGCCCGGACCTATTCCTGGCTGGTGTTGCTGCAAGCCTCCGGGGTGATCAACAAGGCGCTGATGGCGATGGGCATCATCGATCAACCGCTGGAAATGGTGCATAACCTCACCGGCGTGGTGATCGGCATGAGCTATATCATGATCCCGTTCATCGTGCTGCCGCTGCAGGCGACCATGCAGGCCATCGACCCGATGATCCTGCAGGCCGGCTCGATCTGCGGCGCGAGCCCCTGGACCAACTTCTTCCGGGTGTTCCTGCCGCTCTGCCGGCCGGGGTTGTTCTCCGGTGGCCTGATGGTGTTCGTGATGTCGCTGGGGTACTACGTCACCCCGGCGCTGCTGGGTGGTGCGCAGAACATGATGCTGCCCGAGTTCATCATTCAGCAGGTGCAGTCGTTCCTCAACTGGGGCCTGGCCAGCGCCGGCGCCGCGTTGCTGATCGTCATTACGCTGGTGTTGTTCTACTTCTACCTGAAGCTTCAGCCGGAATCCCCGGTTGGCGCCAGCAACGCGAGGTAAGCCGTCATGCTCCTGACCCCCAATGCCATGAGCCGACGCATGCGCTTCGGCCTGTACTTCACGACCGGATTGATCGCGTTGTTCCTGTTACTGCCGATCGTATTCATCGTGCTGCTGTCCTTCGGTTCCTCCCAGTGGCTGGTGTTCCCGCCGCCGGGCTGGACGCTGAAATGGTACGGCCAGTTCTTCTCCAACGCCGACTGGATGAATGCGGCAGTGGCCAGCCTCAAAGTCGCGGTGCTGACCACGTTCTTCGCCGTAGCGCTCGGCCTGCCGACCGCTTTTGCACTGGTGCGTGGACGCTTCCCGGGCAGGGAGATGCTTTACGGTCTGTTCACCCTGCCGATGATCGTGCCGCTGGTGATCATCGCGGTGGCGGTGTACGCGCTGTTCCTGAAACTGGGCTACACCGGGACGATGTTCGCCTTCGTGGTCAGTCACGTGATTGTTGCGTTGCCGTTCACCATCATCTCGATCATCAACTCGCTGAAGCTGTTTGATCAGTCCATCGAAGATGCCGCAGTGATCTGTGGCGCCTCGCGCCTGCAGGCGGTGCTCAAGGTGACCTTTCCGGCGATTCGTCCGGGCATGGTGGCCGGCGCGCTGTTTGCGTTTCTGGTGTCCTGGGATGAAGTGGTGCTGAGCGTGATGATGGCCAGCCCGACCCTGCAAACCCTTCCCGTGAAAATGTGGACCACCCTGCGCCAGGACCTGACGCCCGTGATCGCCGTCGCCTCGACGCTGCTGATCGGCCTCTCGGTACTGGTCATGGTGATCGCCGCCGCCCTTCGCCGGCGCAATGAAATCAGCGCCTGAGCGCCAGGAGTACGACATGAGTGCAGTGATCAAAGATTCCGCGCATCAGAACGACCAACCGTTGGTGAGCTTGCGCAACCTGAACAAGTACTACGGTGACTTTGCCGCCGTGGACGACATCTCGCTGGACATCAAGGACGGTGAGTTCCTCACGTTCCTCGGCTCCAGCGGCTCGGGTAAAAGTACAACGCTGTCGATGCTCGCCGGCTTCGAAACCCCAAGCAGCGGCGAGATCCTGGTCAATGGCCAATCGCTGGTCAACGTGCCGCCGCACAAGCGCGACATCGGCATGGTGTTCCAGCGTTATTCGCTATTCCCACACTTGTCGGTACGCGACAACATCGCGTTCCCGCTGGCCATTCGCAAACTGGCCACCGCCGAACGCGAGCGCCGGGTCGATGCCATGCTCAAACTGGTGCAACTGGAACAGTTCGCCCATCGCCGCCCTTCGCAACTGTCTGGCGGCCAGCAGCAACGTGTGGCGATTGCTCGGGCGCTGGTTTATGAACCACGCATTCTGCTGATGGACGAACCCCTCGGTGCGCTGGACAAGAAGCTGCGTGAAGACTTGCAGGATGAGCTGCGCCAGCTGCATCGGCGCCTGGGCATCACCATTGTTTACGTGACCCACGACCAGGAAGAAGCCATGCGTCTGTCCCAGCGCATCGCGATTTTCAGCCACGGCAAAATTGTCGGTTTGGGCAGTGGTTTTGACCTGTACCAGAATCCGCCGAATGCGTTTGTCGCTTCATTTCTCGGCAACTCCAACTTCCTCAAGCTCAAGGCTCAGGGCAATGCGGTCGCTACGTTTGAAGGGCAATCGTTGTCGATTCGACTGACCGCAGGATTGCAAACCGGTCAGGATGTGCTGCTGATGGTGCGCCCCGAAAAGGCTTTGGCATTGAGCGTTGAGCAAGCGGCTCAGGAACCGCTGGCGGCAGGCTGGAATGAAGTCTCGGCGATTGTTGGTGAGGTGCTATTCCTCGGTGAAAGCCAGACCTGCACCGTGATGACTTCGGGCGGTACCTCAATGACCGTCAAGGCGCTCTCCGCCGCCGGCATGCCGCTGAAGACTGGCGACCCGGTGCGCGTACGCTGGGCCACTGCGGATGCTTGCGTGTATACCGAATGGGCTGAGAGTGATCTGAACAAGGCTGCTGGGGCTCATTGATCCCCCGTCGGCCCATGCCAGTGGGCCGTGATTTATCTGTCACCCTCGGGTCGCCGCAACGTCGGGTTGTGGCGGCCTTTTTTTTGCTTTTTGGGTTGGGGGCATATCCATTGTTTTGGTAACGGCGGCTGGCGGTTTCGCTTTTACAGCGAGTCAGTTGGAAAAGCCCCAAGTAACCAAGGGCTCTTGCCCCTGACGTTCGGCCTCTGGGAAAGGGTCAACAGATCAAAATCAAAAGCCAAAGCAACGGCAAGATCAACAGCTTCGCGAGCAAGCCCGCTCCCACATTAAGCAGATCGGCGCACATCTTTTGCTTCTCACCACTCAACAGGCCGAGCGTTAGCTCGCCTGCAGCTTTTGATCTTGATGCACCGCCCTCTCGAGAGGCCGAGTGGAGGTTCTGCGCAGTGGGCAACCCGGCATGGATGCCGGGTTAGCCGCCCCCGGCCATGGATGGCCGATGGCGGCGGGCCCACGGAGCAGGACCGGAGCGAGGGCATGCCGAGCCTAGGCGAGGCACCGAACGTCAGGGGCAAGAGCCCTTGGTTACTTGGGGCTTTTCCAAGTGACCCGCCGTAAGGGCGGAACCCTAAGCCGCCGTTACCGAAGAAACGGATATACACACCACCTCCCGCAAATAAAAATGCCCGGCAGAAGCCGGGCATTCCAGACGCGAACTCAAGTCGGGCGCTAGTTTGTGTAACCCAGTTTCGCTGCCTCACTCTCTTGCGCCTGCCCACGTGTAGCGAGGCAGTAATACAACGGACAAGTCACCACCAACCCCACCAGCCACGACAGATCAGCCCCGTCCACCAGATTGGCATACGGCCCGACATACAACGACGTATTGGCAAACGGCAGTTGCACGATAATCCCGATGAAATACGCAACGATCGCATGCAGATTAAAACGCCCATAAATCCCGCCATCCGCACGGAAGATCGAGGCAATGTCATAACTGCCACGCTTGATCAGGTAGAAATCGATGAGGTTGATCGACGCCCAAGGCACCAACACCAGCAACAGCGCCAGAATCAGCCCGATGAACTGCGAGATGAAATCCGCCGAAGCGCCCAATGCGACAAAACAGCACCCCGCCAGCACGACACTCGACAACACCACGCGCACTTTGATGCTCGGCGTCCACTGGCTGGCGAAGGTCTGGATCGAGGTGATGATCGACAGCACCGCGCCATACAGATTCAAGGCGTTGTGGCTGATGATGTTGAGCAGAAACAGCACCATCAAAATCGGTCCCAGCCAACCGGTGGACTGTTTCACCGCGGCCATCGCCTCAGTGCCTTCCGGTGTGGCCAGCACCGCCACTGCGCCGAAGGTGAACGACAGAATGGTGCCCAGGGTCGCGCCCAGATACGTGGCGAAAAACGGACGGGTAATCCCGATATCCGCCGGCAGGTAACGCGAGTAGTCCGACACATAAGGCGAGAAGCTGATCTGCCAGATGATCCCCAACGACACCGTTGCCAGCCAGCCCGACAGGTTAAAACCGCCGCGAGTGAAGAAGTCCGCCGGCAGGTCATGGGCGAAGATGTAAAGGAAACCGGCCAGCAAGGCACTGCCCATGACCCAGGTCCCGATGCGATTGAGGGTGTGAATGAAGCGGTAACCGATCACCCCGATCGCGGTGGCGCTCAAGGCGCCGATGAGGATGCTCGCCGGCACCGGTACCGAAGGCACGATGCCGACGATCGACTTGCCGGCCAACACGATGTTGGAGATGAAAAAGCCGACGTAGATGATCGCCGCAAAGAACACGATCAGCAGCGCACCATAACGGCCGAACTGGCCGCGGCTCTGCACCATCTGCGGAATCCCCATGCGCGGACCTTGCGCCGACGCCAGGGCAATCACCAGGCCGCCGACCATATGCCCAAGAGCGATTGCCAACAGCCCCCAGAACAGATCGAGGTGGAACACTTGAACCACCATGGCGCCAGTCACGATCGGTAGCGGCGCAATGTTGGTACTGAACCATAAAGTGAAAAGGTCGCGGGCCTTCCCGTGGCGTTCCGCGAGTGGGACGTAATCGACCGTGTGATTCTCGATCAGGGGGTCTTGCCGGGACATCTGGGACATGTGCATGAACTCTAGTTTGTCTGATCTTATAGTTGTACGAAGCCAAACCGGGGGAGCTCTTTGGCCGCCCCTCAGATGCCGGCCATATTATGGTATTCCATCTTTTTAACAAGACTGATCCGGTCTTTTAGCGCCCATCTGCCCCGTAATCCTGGTGCCTCAGCGCCCGCAAAGACTGGCTAAAAGCCCCGTAAACATTGACTTAAAGACCGAAGGCGTACGTTTATCGGTCAGAAAAAAAAGCCCTTGCAAACTATGTATTACGGTATACCATCAGACCTATAAACACATAAAAACCCGCACTACACCGCCAGAGGACCGTCCCATGATCGATGCCACCATCTACAAACAAGTGATGGGTTCGTTTCCTTCCGGGGTGACTGTGATTACCACGCTGGATGACGATGGTCACATCGTCGGCCTGACCGCCAGCGCCTTCAGCTCGCTGTCCATGGACCCGGCCCTGGTGCTGTTCTGCCCCAACTACAGCTCCGATTCCTATCCGGTACTGATCAAGAACAAACGCTTTGCCATTCACGTCCTGTCCGGCGGCCAGCAGAGCGAAGCCTATGCCTTCGCGCGCAAAGGCAAAGACAAAGCGCAAGGCATCGAATGGACCTTGAGCGAACGGGGCAACCCGATTCTGGCCAACGCCACGGCCGTGATCGAATGCGAGCTGTGGCGCGAATACGAAGGAGGCGACCACGCGATCATGGTCGGCGCGGTGAAAAACCTGATCGTGCCCCCGCAGAACGCCGGGCCACTGGTGTATTGCCACGGCAAAATGGGCGCCCTGCCCGTGTTCGCCTGATTCGACAATACTCAGAGATAGTTTGCGCACATTGCGAATGTCGAGACTCCAATAATCAGCCAGCCGACTCCCGATCGACAGGCCAACAACAAAAGATCCGAGGTAAGCGTCATGAAGTTTTCCCTGTTCGTGCACATGGAACGTTGGGACGAAAGCGTCAGCCACCGTCAGCTGTTCGAAGACTTGACCGAACTGACCCTGATGGCCGAAGCCGGTGGTTTCAGCACCGTCTGGATCGGCGAACACCACGCCATGGAATACACCATCTCGCCGAGCCCGATGCCGCTGCTGGCCTACCTGGCCGCCAAAACCACCACCATTCACCTCGGCGCCGGCACCATCATCGCGCCGTTCTGGCACCCATTGCGGGTCGCCGGCGAATGCGCACTGCTGGACGTGATCAGTAACGGTCGCATGGAAGTCGGTCTGGCCCGTGGCGCCTATCAGGTGGAGTTCGACCGCATGGCCGGCGGCATGCCCGCGTCCTCCGGCGGTCAAGCGCTGCGCGAAATGGTTCCGGTGGTGCGCGCCCTGTGGCAAGGCGATTACGCCCACGATGGCGATATCTGGAAATTCCCGACCTCCACCAGCGTGCCGAAGCCGATCCAGAAGCCCAATCCGCCAATGTGGATCGCCGCCCGCGACCCGGACTCGCACAACTTCGCCGTGGCCAACGGCTGCAACGTCATGGTCACGCCGCTGATGAAGGGCGACGAAGAAGTCCTCGACCTGAAGAACAAGTTTCAGACCGCGCTGGATAACAACCCGGACGTACCACGCCCGCAATTGATGGTGCTGCGTCACACCCACGTCCACGCGGCGGATGACCCGGAAGGCTGGAAAGTCGGGGCCAAGGCGATCTCGAAGTTCTATCGCACCTTCGATGCCTGGTTCGGCAACAAGGAAGTGCCGGTCAACGGCTTCCTGGCACCGAGCCCGGAAGAGAAGTTCGCCGAGCGTCCGGAGTTCAAACTGGAGAGCCTGCACAAGACCGCTATGATCGGCACCCCGGAAGAAATCATCCCGCGCATCAAGTACTACCAGGAACTGGGCGTCGACGAGTTCAGCTTCTGGTGCGATAACAGCCTGCCCCACGCGGAGAAGAAAAAATCCCTGGAGCTGTTTATCAAACACGTGGTGCCAGCGTTTCGCTGAGTCCGCTGCCCTGCCCCTCGGACGCGAAGCCGGGGGCTGACTGACGTGTAGGGTCGATTCCAATGATCAATGATCGCCGCCCATCACTCGCCCTTCCCTCCGGAGCCGAGCAGGCTTACCTGCGCGGCGAATGGACCGCTTCGCATCTCCATTTCAAGCGCCTGCGCGCCAGCGTTACCGCCAAGCAGAACGGCTTCTGGCAACTAATTCACTGAGCCCACCCGAACTGGAATTCACGCACCCCACGTCTCGTCATCTCGAGGCGTGCCCGGTGCATTGTGCTTCGGCCCATGATCAGGTTTGCTCAATGAACAATAAAAACGCGCTGTTGATCATCGACATGCAGCAGGAGGACGGTTTCGTCCTGGAAAACCTCGACACGGTGGTAGCCCATACCGCCGCCCTGCTCGAGACCGTCCGCCGTCAGCGGGTGCCTGTTATCTATACCCGTCACATCAATCAGGCCGACGGCAGTGATTTGCCACTCATCGGTAAAACTCAACTATCGAAAATGCTTGCCGATAGTCCGGACAATGCCCCATCGTCTGGGGATCCTGGAGTGTGTAGCAGCGGGTTAAAGCTGATGAAAGATATCTATCTACTGATCGAACACGGCATCGATCAGGGCGAAGTGTATGTACTGGGCTATTTCGATGATGAACGCAAGGCTAAGGAAGTTGCCGAGGAGAAGGAGTGGGAGGCGTATCGCGCCAGCTTGAAAGCCGAGCATGTATGGTCCAGCCACAAGCCGTTGGCCCCAGATAAAACAACTTATCGGCGTTTCTGGATCAAAGCGGTTTCCAGGTTTGAGCGCGTGCCTGTTCCGAGATCCTCGGCGGTCCACTGAAATTGAGCTAGTGCCGAAATTCAGGCAAAAAAAATCCCAGGCAGCTGATGGACGCCTGGGACTCAAAATGCATAAACCGTGGTGGTGAACGCGGGGCGAATATTACTTAATATTTCTGCCTGTAACAAGATATTTTGATTCACCATCCAGTTACTAAAACGTCTAACTCATTAAATATCCACACATTTTTTATGGTCGAACGTCGACAAGGCCTGATTTAGAGGTACCAGCGATACTCCCGCGCACTGATGTCCTGCAGGAATGCCAAATGGTCCTGGCGCTTATTTTCGCAGTAGACATCCACAAACTCAGCCCCCAAACCCTCGCGCAGCTGCGCGTTGTTTTGCATCGAACGCACGGCCTCCAACATCTCCAGCGGGAAGTCGATTCCGCTACCACGATCTTCGTTGAGGGGTGCAATCGGTTCACGACCCACTTCCAGCCCTTGTTCCAGCCCTACCAGAATCGCCGCCAACACGAGATAAGGATTGGCATCCGCGCCCGCCAGGCGATGTTCGATGCGCAGATTTTTAGCGTCCGACTCCGGCACCCGCAGGCAGGCGTCACGATCTTCAAAGCCCCAACTGGCGCGCGTCGCGACATTCACCGTGCCGCTCAAGCGACGCATTGCGTTGTGATTCGGTGCAAAGATCGGCATGCAATGCGGCAACACTTTAAGGCAACCGGCCACCGCATGGCGCAGCGCCTGCTGATCGTTAGCCGCCAACAGGTTGGTTCCCGCTTCGTCGTAAAGGCTCACATGCACATGCATGCCGCTACCGGGGTGCTGCAAGTAAGGTTTGGCCATGAAGCTGGCGCGATGGTTGTGCTTGAGGGCCACGCCCCGTGTGCTGCGGCAGAACAGGGCCGCCCAGTCGGCCGCGCGCAGACCGTCGTCAAGGTGACCAAAATTGATCTCGAACTGGCCCGGGCCCAACTCCGCCGTGATCACCGTGGTATCGATGCCTTGTGCCCGCGCCGTCCCGACCATGTCATCGAGTACCAGTGAAAATCTCGACAGCCGTTCGATGTGCATATTCGGCTGATCATCGGCATCGTCCGTCAGTTGATCGCGAGGGAACTGTGGCAAGCCGTCACGTAATTGGCGATCGAACAGATAGAACTCCAGTTCGAAGGCCACCACGGGAAAAATCCCTTTTCGGCCGAGGCGCTCGAGCACCTGCGCCAACACTTCGCGCGGCTCGAAGACGATGGGCTTTTCAGTACCGCTAGAGGTAATCAGCATCTGCCCCAGCGGTTGTTTTTCCCAGCTCACGGGCTTGAGCGTACCGGGCACCAAGCGGCGCGGAGCATCCGGATCGCCATCGTTAAAACAGTAGTCACCGATTTTGAACAGACCGCCCTGCGTGCCCAGCAACACACAGTTTTGCGGCAGCTTGAGCGCGCTGCCTGCGGCGACCTTCTCGAGCATTTCTATCGGGTAGCGTTTACCGTAAAAATGCCCGGGGATGTCCAGGGAAATCAGGTCAACGTAACGCACCTGTGGGAAGCGCTGACGAAACGCGCGAACCTCAGCAACCAGATCAGAGCAGACAGCATCCATCGTTAGTGTTCCTTGTTGTTTTTATCAGGTGTAAACCCAAAGCACCCGGGTGAGCTGATCCGAGAGGTTGCCGTAGCGACAATGCGTATGACTGGCCAGCTGAAAACTGTCGCCGGTGCGCAATGTCACCGGTTTATCGTCATCCAGCCACAGCGTCAGTTCCCCCTCGAGGACATAGCCACCCTGCTCCGAGCTGTCATTCATGTGCCGATCACCGCTGCTGGCGCCGGGCTCCAGTTGGCTTTCAAGCATTGAAAAGGACGCCCTCATCTTCGGAGAGACGAGGATGTCGGTAATCCCGTCGGCGTAATACAGCGTGCGCCGCTCATCCGGGCGGGTCACCCAAGGCAATGCCATGGGCTTGGGCAGGCTGTAGAAATAGGTAGTCGGCACGCCGAGGGTTTCGCTGATGGCGGTCAAGTCCGCCACCGTGGGACGTGACAGCCCCCGCTCGACTTGCGAGAGAAAGCCGACTGAACGACCGATTTTGTCCGCCAGGTCTTTCAGCGTGTATTTTTTGTGTTTGCGCAGGTCCTGGATCAGGATTGCCAGCGCCGAGATTTCTTCTTGCATGTCCATCTAAAGGCTTCCAGAAGTTGATGCTTCAAAGGCTGTCGCGCAGCCGATACCAGGCTTTGCCTATGGCTTCCAGCGGGGCCGCCATGTATTTGCCACCGGGGAAACTGCCGTTGGTCAAGCCCTGGTACAACGCCAGCTCATCTGGCTGGCCAAGTATCGCGTCGGACACGGCACGCGCCCCGGCCAATGTCGGCAGCACGCCGTGCCCGGAGTAACCCTGTAGCCAGTAGAGATCGCCGCGTCGACCGATGTCAGGCGTGCGCTTGAGGGTCAGATCAATGTGTCCTCCCCAGGCAAAGTCCAGTTCGACGCCCTTGAGCTGGGGAAATACGCGCTCCAGATAGGGCCGTGTCGCGGCGGCGATGTCCTTCGGCATGCCGCCCAGGTAAGTGCAACCACCACCGAACAGCAGGCGGTTGTCCGGCGTGCGGCGGAAATAATCGAGAACAAACTGGTTGTCGGTGACGCACACATTGCCGGGTAGCAACGCGGTCGCCTGTTGCTCTGAAAGTGGCGCGGTGGCCACCTGATAAGTGCCTACCGGCAACACGCAACTCGACAGTTTCGGATCAAGCCGATCAAGGTAGGCGTTGCACGCCAGCACCAGCACGTCAGCGCGAATGCGACCGCGCTCAGTGGTGACCACGTAACGATCGCCTTCTTCGCGATAACTCAGTGCTTTGCTTTGTTCATGAATGCGTCCACCGGCCTGTTCAATCGCAGCGGACAGGCCGAGCGCCAGTTTCAGCGGATTCAAATGCCCGCCTTCGGGATCAAACAGGCCTGCCTGGTAGCGCTCACTGGCGACCCAATCAGGTAACGCCTCGCGCGAAATGAACTGCAAGCCATCGTGGCCCCACTTATGGCTGGCCTCGTGTTGCCAGTCTGTCAGCAGACTCACCCGACGCGGCATCACCGACGTCCAGAGGTGGCCGGGGCGATAGTCACAATCGAAACCATGGCGTGCGGGCAAGTCTCGCAACTCCCGTGCCGCCCAACGCATGCTGTCCCACAACCGGCGCGCTCGCTCATAACCCAGCGCCGCCTCCAACGGCGGCATGTCACACGACCAACCGAGAATGGCCTGACCCCCATTGCGCCCCGACGCGGCCCAGGCCACCCGACTGGCTTCCAGCAACGTCACGCGCTTGCCGGCCAGTGTCAAACGCAACGCCGTATGCAACCCACTGAAGCCAGCCCCAATGATCAACACCTCGGTGTCCTGCTCGCCTTCAAGAACAGCTCGATCCACCAAGCGATCCGCGCAGGTGTGGGCGTAATAGCTGGCGACGTGCTGGGTAGATTGCTGAAACATGCGGGCCTCGTGAATTTTTATACTTATATTTTCATGAAAAAGTACACGTTAAATTTCACAGCCGCAACCGTTCACGGCGCAAAAAAAAATCCCGCCCAAGAGAACCCGGGCGAGATTTTTTCTAAGCAGGCAGCGTTATCGAAGCAACACTGCCGACGTTTCAGGCGACAGGAATCATCGGATCCGCTGAAGCCAGCGCCGTGACACGGTCAGCCGCAGGTGGGTAGATCCACATCGTGTTGATCTGGGTCTTCAGCGCCTTGGCTTCCGCGCCGGCGTGGGCGCCGGCGGGTCACTGCTCGGTGCATGCCGCCATGATGACCGCGCAGAAACGTATGGAAGACGCCCTCGCCCAGCAGACCATTCTTGATCTCGCCAGAAAGGTCGGACGAAAAGCGCCGGCGCAATTCAATGCTCAAGTGGACAACTGGATGAACGATCGTCGGGAAAAGAAAATCAGTGCGAGCACTCAGGCAAGCGACGACCCGACCATCCAGGTGACCGACATCACCGGCTAAACCTTACAGACAATCACGCACGGCCTGACGCAACGCCCCTGATTTCGCCCAAGGCGGCCCCTGATAAAGCGATACGTGACTGCCATCCTTCGATTTCACGATATCCACGATCTCGTCGGCCGTGATGATGCTCGGCGCCGTGATCCTGTAGCCGTTGGAAATCGCCGATTGGGTGGTGCTGGGTATCTCTCGCTGCCACGCCGGCAGAACGCACGCGGCATAGTCTTTTGGCGTCTTGTTGCTGTACTTGCTGAGATTGGGCTCACCTGGCACCAAGGACGCGGGCAACGAACAGCCCGCCAGCAACGCCAACCCGACTCCCCCAATCAATTTGCGCATGACGCTTCCTTATCCCGAAAAAAGGAAATGTAGCGCGTCGCTGTGCAGACATCCATCCGTGGCACTGAACTCAGCAAGGAGCGTTGTGATCGCCGGGATCCGGATACGACCTCTCGTTCAGATAAGTCATCCATCTTTCGTACGCTTCATGCTGCCATTGAGTGACCCGCTCCCATTCCGGGCCGCTCAGCTGATGTGCAGAAATCAGTTTCATCATCTCCGTGGTCGCCGCATCCAGATCAACCATCAGCTCATGGGCATGAAATCTAAAGTCATCAGTAGTCGTCATTTGAGGTTGCCTCACCCTAGGGAAATATCACTACCTCACTACGACATCAGATCTACGGATTCGCGCTCATTTTCCCGACAAAAGGCTGCACCCACGGCCCAGACGAACAAAACGCCCTGACCTGTGAAATGGGACTAAAATTTCGTAGCGGGGATTGGCAGGAGGTCATCATGTGGCTTAACGAATCTGAAAACGAACTTCGGCGTAACCTGCAAGGTGTTGCGTCGGATTTGAGATGGTCAGCGGTAGAGCTTTTGCGCATCGCAGAGCAGCTACGCCTGGCCGGCAATGATGTGGATGCGCAAGCAACCCTAAAACTGTGCGAGTTATTTCAGGGAGATGAAGAACGGCTGAAGGGTTATGCCGAGGAAGTGAAAGCCAAGGTGATCACTCGAACGAAAGCTCATTAGCAGGAGCACTGCCATGCACAAGCCTCTATGCGCGCTGGTCGTTGTACTGGCAGCGTCGGGTGGCTGCAGCACCGAGTCGCGTGTCTATCGGGATCAGCCGTTGGTCGCGAAGGTCGAGGCCGGCATGAGCAAGGATCAAGTCCAGCAGATTGGCGGCCAGCCTTTATCCATAACGGGTCGCACCGTTGAGCCTGGCACGTGCTTTGACTACAAGCTCACGCAGGCCGGCCATCAGCAGACGTACAACGTCAGTTTCGATGGCGGGGGCAAGGTCGACCATACAAGCTTCATGACCTGCGCGGAATGGAGTCACGCGCAGCAAAAAGCCCGAGAGCCTTCCCGCAGCACCGGCGGCGGTGGTTATTAGCCCAAGACTTCAGCGCCTGGCAAAAGAAAAGCCCCGGCGGACCGGGGCTGAAAGTGCACTATTGATCTGACTTATGGCTGCGTGCAGGCCGACTCGCTTTGGCCTTGTAGCCAGGAAGAGAGGCCGCAAAAGCCAGTGCTTCCTCTCTGCTGCCAAAGGCTCCAAGCCGGTCACCTTTGGTGCACACCCGCCACGGGCCGTTGTTCACGCTGAGTACGTCATAACCGTTCATGTGCATTTTGGTCAGCATCGGAACGCTCATAGTCACCTCCATTTCGGCAGTGATGATCCTGGTTTCACCTAGATACCTTACACCCGACCCTCCAGGAAGTGCCGACCAGACGTCGCGCCAGAATGTCGGCATCCGGTTGCACTTTCAACCTCCACCATCACTCCAACCCTTGAGACAGACACCTCGGCTCGAATATTGCATTTTTATGACTATTTTGTGACTAACGGCAATCAGGTAACACATGAAAGTACGCGCGACCGTCATTTGCGAGCAGGACCGGCACATTCTCCTGGTGCGCAAGCCAAGGAGTCGCTGGACGCTGCCCGGCGGAAAGGTTGAGCGCGGTGAAACCATTGCTGAAGCCGCCACGCGAGAGCTTGAGGAGGAGACAGGGCTTGGGGTCGACGGGTTGCTGTACCTGATGGAGTTGCAAACGGGCAGCACCCGACACCATGTGTACGAAGCCTTTGTAGCGAACCCGGATGAAGCCCGCCCGCAAAACGAGATATTCGATTGCATCTGGTATCCACTGGACGCGGTACAGAACCTGGAGACAAGCGACGCCACGCTGAGAATCATCCAAGCGTTTCAGCGTCGCCTGTAAGCTGATCAGCCCTGGTCGCCGCCACCGACCGGCATGATCATGCCGGTGATATAGGACGCTTCGTCGCTGGCCAGAAACAGAATAGCGCTTGCCTGTTCATCCAGCGTGCCGTAGCGCTTCATCAGACTGCTGTCGAGCGTCTGGTCGACAATCTGCTGATACCAGACCTTCTCTTGCTCGCTCTGGTCGGCGCTGTTGCGCGCAATGACCCGCGGCGGTGCTTCGGTGCCACCGGGCGCGGTGGCATTGACCCGAATCCCGCGCCCGGCGGTTTCGAAGGCCAGGCAAGCGGTCAGCGCGTTGACTCCACCCTTCGCCGCACCGTACGGCACGCGATTGACACTGCGCGTGGCGATGGACGAAACGTTGACGATGGCGCCGCTCCCCTGTTCAAGCATGAACGGCAGCGCGGCATGACAGCACCACAGCGTCGGGAACAGCGAACGGCGCACTTCGGCCTCGATCTGCGACGCGTCGTAATGCTCAAAAGGCTTGGCCCAGATCGTCCCGCCCACATTATTGACCAGCACATCCAGACGCCCGAAACGCTCGACGGCGGTTTGCATTACGCGGCTGGATTCACTGTATTGCTCAAGATCGGCGGTCAGCGCCAGCACCTGGCTCACCGCCCCCAACTCCTTCTGCACCTCGAATACCAGCTCGGAGCGATCGACCAGGATCAACCGCGCACCTTCCGCCGCCATGCGTTCAGCAACGCGCCGACCGATGCCTTGGGCAGCGCCGGTGATCAGCGCGACTTTCTCTTTGAATCTGTTCATAAATACCTCGATGCGAAAATCAATTTCGCGGGGAACGGCTATCTGTAGCAGCTGCCGAGCCTGCGAGGCTGCGTTCGGCTGCGAAGCAGCCGTGAGATCAGTGCATGCGGTGCATCAGGAAGACCGTGCACTCAAGTATCACGGCTGCTTCGCTGCCGAACGCAGCCTCGCAGGCTCGGCAGCTGCTACAAAGACGGTGTCGTTGCTGATACTTACGCCGCGCTGGCGGCAAATTTCTCGTAGTAAAAGTTGGTCGGCGCGATGCCTTTTTCACGGATGAACTGACTGACGGCCTCGACCATCGGCGGCGGGCCGCACAGGTAGACATCGACGTCGCCTTCGTTCAAATGCTGCGGCTCGATGTGCTGGGTCACGTAGCCCTTGAGCGGGTGCTGACTGTCCGGGTTGGCGACGCAGGCACTGAAGCTGAAGTTCGGGATTCGCGCGGCGAAGGCTTCGAGTCGATCCATTTCCACCAGATCGAAATCGTTGGTCACGCCGTAGATCAAATGCAGCGGATGCTCACTGCCCTGTTCGGCGATTTTTTCCAGCATCGCCGTGAACGGTGCCAGCCCCGTACCGCCGGCCAGCAGCAACAACGGGCGGCGAATGTCGCGCAGGTAGAAACTGCCCAACGGCCCGGCCAGGCTCATGCTGTCGCCGGCCTTGGCCATGCCGGTGAGGAAGCTGCTCATCAAACCGCCGGGCACGTTGCGGATCAGGAAACTGACCTCGCCGTCCCGCTGCAACGAGCTGAACGAATACGCGCGGGTCTGCTCGCTGCCGGGAATCCCGAGGTTCACGTATTGCCCCGGCAGGAACGCCAGTTTGCTCAGGGCTTCGCCCTTGATCGACAGCGCGATGGTGCTGTCGGACAACTGGCGCACGGCGCTGATGGTGGCGTCATAGCTGGCCTGACGAGTACGGCAGACCTCTGAAGAAGTCGGCACGCGCACCACGCAATCGCTCTGGGCGCGCATCTGGCAGGTCAGGACGAAACCTTGCTCGGCCTCTTCCGCGCTGAGCGCGTCTTCGATGTACTCCTCGCCCAAATCATAACGGCCGGCCTCGGCGAAGCATTTGCAGGTACCGCAAGCGCCGTCGCGGCAATCCAGTGGAATGTTGATGCCTTGGCGATACGCGGCATCGGCCACGGTTTCGCCGGCATTGGCGTCGATGAACCGGGTGACGCCGTCTTCAAAATTGAATGCGATGGAATGAGTCATGACGGCTGCCTCACAGGTGGTAAACATCGATGACCTGGCGAACGTAGTCGTTCTTCAGGATCACTTTCTTGGCCTTGATCAGCGGGTTTTCACCGCGCACATCGAGGGTGTAGAAACTGCTGCCGAAATAGCTGTCGACGGTCTTGTAGCGAAAGCTCAGGGTGTGCCAGTTGAAGCGCACCTTGCAGAAGCCGTCGGCCTGTTCGAGCAGCTCGATGTTGCTGATGTTGTGCGAGGTGCGGGTGTCCGGAATGCTCGCGCTGGAACGCTCGGTCTTGATGCGGAAGACGCGGTCTTCCAGACCGGTGCGGTTGCCGTACCAGATCAGCGAGATTTCCCGCTGCGGGTCTTCGGTCAGCTCGTCGTTGTCGTCCCAGGACGGCATCCAGAACGTGGCATCCGGGGCGTACAACTCCAGCCATTCGTCCCATTGGCGGTCATCGAGGTAGCGTGCTTCGCGGTAGAGAAAATCGCGCACGGCGTCATAGGTAATGGTCATCGCACGGCCTCCACTGCAATCAGTTCGGACTGCTCGGCGGCCAAGGCCTTGAGCATGGTCTGCTGCCAATACTTGTGTTGCAGCACGAACAGGCCCTCGTCTTCGGTGCGCACGCCGCTGAGCAGCGGGTTCAGGTCGATCTCTTTGGCCGTCTCATCGGCGCCTTCGATCCAGTGCTCGGCGCCACGGGACATGTCGTTCCAGGTGGTCACGCTGCCCTGATAACTGGTCTGGCAGGAACGAAACTCTTCCAGGTCGTCTGGAGTGGCCATGCCACTGACGTTGAAGAAGTCTTCGTACTGACGAATCCGGCTCGAACGGGCGTGGTCGCTTTCGCCTTTGGGGGCGATGCAGTAAATGGTGATTTCCGTGCGGTTGACCGAGATCGGCCGGGCGATGCGAATCTGCGAACTGAACTGGTCCATCAGGTACACGTTCGGGTACAGGCACAGGTTGCGCGAGTTCTCGATCATCCAGTCGGCGCGGGCCTTGCCGAAATCCTCTGCCAGTTCATCGCGACGTTCGTACAGCGGGCGATCTTCAGGGTTGGCCCAACGGGTCCAGAGCAGCATGTGACCCTTGTCGAAGGAATAGAAACCGCCGCCCTGTTTGGCCCAACTGCCGGCACTCATGGTCGGGTTGCTATCGCCGGCCTCGCGCTGTTTGCGCTGGTTCTGGGTGGCGGCGTAGTTCCAGTGCACGGAGCTGACGTGGTAACCGTCGGCACCGTTTTCGGCGGTGAGTTTCCAGTTGCCTTCGTAGATGTAGCTGGAGGAACCGCGCAGCACTTCCAGGCCATCGGCGGACTGGTCGACGATCATGTCGATGATCTTCGCCGACTCGCCCAGGTGTTCAACCAGCGGCACGACATCAGCCTTGAGGCTGCCAAACAGGAAGCCGCGATAAGACTCGAAGCGCGCGACTTTGGTCAGATCGTGGGAGCCTTCACAGTTGAAGCTCGCCGGGTAGCCCGCTTCGGCCGGATCCTTGACCTTGAGCAGCTTGCCGGAGTTGTTGAAGGTCCAGCCGTGGAACGGGCAGGTGTACGAACTCTTGTTGCCAGACTTATGCCGGCACAGCGTCGCGCCGCGATGGCTGCAGGCGTTGAGGAACGCATTGAGCTCACCGTCCTTGTTGCGCGCGATGAAGATCGACTGACGCCCCATGGTGGTGGTGTAGAAATCGTTTTTGTTGGGGATCTGGCTTTCGTGGGCCAGGTACAGCCAGTTGCCTTCGAAGATGTGCTGCATCTCGAGATCGAACAGCCGCGAGTCGGTGAACATCTCGCGCTTGCAGCGATAGATGCCCTGTTCTTTGTCATCTTCGAGCAGGGAGTGAAGGTATTCGGGTCGCAGGGACATGGCCGCCGCCTCCATTGTTTTTATTCAGGCAGGGCCATGCTAGGACGGGGGGAAGTGGCGGAATATCCGCTGGGTGCAGACCTGTATCCGTTTACTGCAAACGGCCCACTTCCTGTAGCAGCTGCCGAGCCTGCGAGGCTGCGTTCGAGTGCGAAGCGCTCGCCAAGGAACAATGCGGTCTGCTTGAAATACCGTGCGAGCCATTTTGCGAGTGCTGCGCACTCGAACGCAGCCTCGCAGGCTCGGCAGCTGCTACAGGTGCTTTGCGGTGTTTCAGTGCCGGCGTTTGAGGGTGTCGGACGGCAGTTCGCCAAATTGCTTGCGGTAGCTGTCGGAGAATCGGCCCAGGTGCAGGAAGCCGTAATCCATAGCCACTTCCGTGACATTGCGCACGTTGCAGGTCGGGTCGCTCAGGCAGGCGTTGATGCGCTCAAGGCGTTTTTGCCGGATGTAGTTTTTCGGCGTGGTGCCGGCGTTGCGTTCAAACAATCCGTACAACGACCGCAGACTCATCCGCGCCTGGCGTGCCAGTTCTTCGCTGTCGATGTCTTGTTTGAGATGGCCCGCAATGTAGTCGGCAATCACCTCGAACGTGGCCGTCTGTGAGCCGAGACTGATCCGGCTGACATTGGTCTTCATCAGGCTGAGCATCTTGCTGACGATGATCTGAGCGTAGTGCTCCTGCACCCTGGGAATCTGCTCGGTGGCCTCGGCTTCCTGGCAAATCATCGCCAGCAGACCGACAAAGCCTTCCAGTTCATTGAGCTGATAACGGTTCTCCAGAAACCGCACGCCCTGCCCCGGATACCGCCAGCGCTGTTCATCGCACACGGATTCCAGCAACGGGGTGGGGACTTTCAGGATGAATTTTTCGCAATCGTCAGAGTAGGTCAGGTCCACCGAATCGTCGGGATTGATCAGCAGCAACTCGCCGGGCGCGAAGTAGTGTTCCTGGCCATGACCGCGCCACAGGCAGTTGCCGCGCAGCAACACTTGCAGGTGATAGATGCTTTCCAGGGCACCGGAGGTGACCCGTACGCTGCCGCCATAGCTGATGCGGCACAGGTCGAGGCTGGCAAACTTGCGGTGATTGAGGCTGGCCAGCGGTCGCCCGGCCCGGGGCATCAGAATGCAATGATTACCGACATGCTGATTGACGTAGCCCGACACCGCGTAAGGGTCGGCGTGGTCGAATACGGTGCTGCGCTGACTCAACAGTTGCGCTTGCATCATCAGGTCACTCTCATTGTTGTTATCGATTGCGTCGGGGCATTCTAAGGCACTGCTAGCAACGGAGTGTCAGTTGACCGACGTGCTGCCAGTCGGTTAACCGAATCCCCTTGTGGGAGCGAGCCTGCTCGCGAAAGCGGAGTGTCAGTCAACGTTGATGTTGAAGCTGATGCCCCCTTCGCGAGCAGGCTCGCTCCCACACAGTGGATCCTGTCGCGCGATCAGTCCTCGAGTGCGCGGACCCGTTCGTGGCGTTGCTGCTCGTCGGGTTGTGCGGAGGTCTGCAAGGTGAAATCGAAGTCGATTTCGGCAAAACGGCCGCTCACGCCATGGGCCGCTGCGCGCTGTGGATCATCGCTGAAGGTGATCTTCGCGATCAACTCGTCACGGGTGGCATAGGCGAAATCGTCGTGCAGGTATTGATCACCATCGAGGTTGATCTGGGTGGTCAGGTGACGATGATCCGGCGCGGAAATGAAGAAGTGAATGTGCGCCGGCCGCTGGCCATGACGGCCCAGTTGATCGAGCAGTTGCTGGGTCGGACCGTCCGGCGGGCAGCCATAGCCCGACGGCACGATGCTGCGAAAGCGATAACGACCTTCGGCATCGGTGACGATGCGGCGACGCAGGTTGAACTCCGATTGAGTGGTATCAAAGTAGGAGTAAGTGCCGCCGGTGTTGGCGTGCCAGACATCCACCACCGCGCCGGCCAACGGTTCGCCGGCGGTGTTCTTGACCTGGCCCTGCATGAACAGCACCACACCCGGATCGACGCCGTCATCCAGTCGCGCTTCGCCTTCCGACAGCGGCGCACCCGCCACGTACAGCGGCCCTTCGATGGTCCGCGGTGTGCCGCCGGCCTTGCCGGCCTGCTCGTCTTCGGCGTCCATCAACAGGTCGAGGTAATGCTCCAGACCGAGCCCGGCCACCACCAACCCGGCCTCTTGACGCGCACCCAGCACGTTGAGGTAGTTGACGGCTTTCCAGAACTCTTCCGGGGTTACGGCCAGGTCTTCGATGATGTTCACCGAATCACGCAGGATGCGGTAAACCAGGGCCTTGACCCGCGGGTCGCCGGCGTCGTTGAGCAGACCGCTGGCCTCTTCGAGAAACTTCTGGACACTGGCAGTGTGGGAAATCTTGACGTTCATTTTGGTGGGTTCCTCATCTTGTAATTATTAGCGTAGCGAACTGAACAGGCTGGGCTCAGCGGTCATCCTCGCGGATGGAAGAAGGATGCCGGCACATCGCGTCGACCTCGATCGCCATGTACGGAAACAGCGGCAATTGCATGAGCAGGTCGTGCAGTTCCTGCACGCTGTCGACATCGAAAACGCTGTAATTGGCATAGTGCCCGGCGATGCGCCACAGGTGACGCCACTTGCCTTGCTCTTGCATGCGCTGGGCCAGGGCTTTTTCGTCAGCCTTCAATTTGGCGGCTGCTTGCGGATTCATATCGACCGGCAGGTTCACGGTCATTTTTACGTGGAACAGCATAATGCTCTCCTCAGGCTTGATGAATGGCAGTAGACGTTTTGTCACGACGGAAGAACGCCAGACGTTCTTCATCGAGGCTCAGGCCCAACCCCGGTGTTTTCGGCACGTGCAGCTCAAAATCGCGATAGACCAGCGGTTCGCTGAGAATGTCTTCAGTCAGCAGCAGCGGGCCGAACAGCTCGGTGTCCCACGCCAGTTTGTTCAGCGTGACAAAGGCATGGGCCGAGGCCAGGGTGCCGATGCCACCTTCGAGCATGGTGCCGCCGTACAGGCCGATACCGGCCGCTTCGGCAATCGCAGCGGTTCGCAACACGGCGCGTGGGCCGCCGTTCTTGGCGATCTTCAAGGCAAACACCGAGGCCGCGCCTTCACGAGCCAGGTTGAAGGCATCTTCCACGCATTCGATGGATTCGTCGGCCATGATCGGCGCCGGGCTCATGGCATTCAGGCGCGCCATGCCGGCGCGGTTGTTGCGCGAAATCGGCTGTTCGATCAGGTCGATGCCGTTGCTGCCGAGGATGCGGCAGGCGCGCAACGCGACCGCTTCGTCCCAGGCCTGATTGACATCGACCCGCACGCTGGCGCGGTCGCCCAAGGCTTTCTTGATCGCAATAACGTGGGCCAGGTCGCGATTGACCTCACCAGCACCGATTTTCAGTTTGAAGATCCGATGGCGACGCAGGTCGAGCATTTTTTCCGCTTCGGCGATGTCCTTGTCGGTGTCGCCACTGGCCAGGGTCCACGCCACTGGCAGGGCATCGCGAACGCGGCCGCCCAGCAACTCGCTGACCGGCAGCCCAAGGCGTTTGCCCTGTGCGTCGAGCAAGGCGGTTTCGATACCTGATTTAGCGAAAGTGTTGCCACGGATGCTGCGCTCCAGGCGCAACATCGCGGCATTCACGTTGGAGCTGTCCTGGCCCAGCAGCAGCGGCGCGAAGTGTCGGTCGATGTTGGTCTTGATGCTGTCAGGGCTTTCGTTGCCGTAGGCCAGGCCACCGATGGTGGTGGATTCGCCAATACCTTCAATGCCGTCGGCGCAGCGCACGCGAATGATCACCAGGGTCTGGTTCTGCATGGTGTGCATCGCCAGCTTGTGCGGGCGGATGGTCGGCAGATCGACGATGATCGTCTCGATCGATTCAATGGCAGTTGCAAGCATGTCGATACCCGTCAGGTTCTTAAAGTTCTGGAACCGATTCTGGTACGGCTTTTTTCGGGAAGCCAATATAGAATTGGTCTGACTTGATACCTTTAAGGTATGCAAACTGGTTTCCGGAGGCCCCATGGAACTGCGTCACCTGCGGTATTTTCAGGTGTTGGCTCAAACCCTCAACTTCACCCGTGCCGCCGAGCTTCTGCACATTGCCCAACCACCCCTGAGCCGGCAGATGCAGCAACTGGAGGATGAACTCGGGGTGTTGTTGCTGGAACGCGGGCGGCCGCTGAAGCTGACCGACGCCGGCCGGTTTTTCCATGAACACTCCACCGCCCTGCTCGAGCAACTGAGCAAGGTGTGCGACAACACGCGACGGATCGGTCTGGGTGAAAAGACCTGGCTGGGCATCGGTTTCGCCCCGTCAACGCTTTACGGCGTGCTGCCGGAACTGATTCGCCGTTTGCGCAGCGGCGAGCCCCTGGAACTTGAACTGGGGCTCTCGGAAATGACCACGCTGCAACAAGTGCAGGCGCTCAAGGCCGGGCGTATCGATATCGGTTTCGGCCGAATTCGCATCGATGACCCGGCGATCATCCAGACTGTGTTGACCGAAGATCGGCTGGTCGCCGCCCTGCCCGCCGGCCATCCATTACTGGCCGGGCCGATCAGTCTTCGCGAACTGGCGAAAGAACCCTTCGTGCTGTACCCCGGCAACCCGCGTCCGAGCTACGCCGACCATGTGATCGCGCTATTCGAATCCTATGGCGTGAGCATCCATGTGGCGCAATGGACCAATGAGCTGCAAACAGCTATCGGTCTGGTGGGAGCGGGAATCGGCGTCACCCTGGTGCCGGCCTCGGTGCAATTGCTGCACCGCGACGACATTGGTTTCACGCCGCTGCTGGAAGACAACGCGACCTCGCCGATTATTCTCAGCAGGCGCGTGGGCGACGTATCGCCGGGGTTGAATCATTGCTTGCAGATGATTGATGAACTGCAACCGCGGGCCTGACCCGAATGCCAGCTGCAATGCGATCCGTAGCAGCTGGCGCAGCCTGCGTTCGGCTGCAAAGCAGTCGTAAAACCGGTATCCACGGCTCACCTGAAACACCACAGTGCCTGATTTCACGACTGCTACGCAGCCGAACGCAGGCTTCGCCAGCTGCTACATAGTCCACTTCAACCGGCAAACGCCCGACGACCGGCACGCATTTCAATACGCAACTCGCCAATCAGGTTGGAGATATCGCGAACGGTGGTCAGCCGTGCTGGCGATACTCTGGTGATCAACAGATGAATTCGCCCGGTGGCGGGTTCGTAGACTTTGATCCGTAACGTTCCGTCGGGATTCACCGTGCAGGCACAGGAAAGCGGTTGAAAACCGGACTCAACAATGCGGCAAAGCTCAGGAACTGAAACCATGATTGGCGCCTCCGTGGCAGTTAATCGGATCCAACTTTCTCAGCATAGATGCGCTTTTCCCATCCTGCGCCCGCCAATGCTCAAAAAAATGTTAGCTGTTTCTCACTTTTGAGCCCTTTCAGTGAGCATCCCCATCCCAGATCCAGTTCCAGAGCCCCGGCAATTTAACCGGCTGTGAATTGTCGCGAACAGTACGCGCCATGGCGGCCCGTTGCAGCGCTGCCGTGTCGTCGTAAAACGGCTTTTCTGCGGTTTTCACACCGGTAGCCTGTGCGCTGTCGAGGAGGATTTGCAGGTATTCCCGAGCATGCCGGGCGGTGTAGCGATTGAGGTCGTGGAACGTCACCACCACCGGAATCACCCCGTCCACCACCGGTAACTCGCCAAGGGCGATGCGCTCGCGCACTTCGGACATTGTGCGCAAGAAGTGGGCCCGCCGCCGGGGGCTGGCGTTGAAGCCCCAGATCTTGCCGTCATTGGCGCTCAGATCGGTGAGCAATACGTGCATGCCGTGCTGCTGATAGGCGGTGAAGACCCGTTTGTCGTAGTTCCAGAATGGCGGACGTACCAGGGTCGGCGGCGCGCCGGTGATCGCGGCGATGTCGGCGCTGCCCTTAGTCAGCGACTGCTCCAGCTCCTCCGGACTCAGAGACCGATGATTGGTGTGCGAGTGGGTCGCCGTGTGGAAGCCCAGAATCTGCCCTTCTGCGTGTTCACGGCGCATGACCTCGCGACCGATGTCACTGTTGCCCGCCCGCGGGGCACCGGTCTGCACGAAAAACACCGCTTTGAGGTTCGGTTGCACCGGGTTAGTGGCCAGACTGTCGAGCACCGTCATCGTCGGATTCCAGAAACTCGAAGCGCTGGGACCGTCGTCGAAGGTCAGCAGAAAACGGATCGGTGGTTGCGCGCTCAGACGCTGTTCGGTCTGCGGCGTCATTTCGATGGGGGAAGCGATGCACCCAACCAGCCCTGTGGCGATGATGAGTGCAAAGAGAACCTTGAACCGCTGTTTCATGTTTTGCCTTGGGCCAGACCGTTACGGTCAACACGTCAAAGGGCAAAAATCCTTCGCCCGTTCATCCTTCGTCGGCCCGCAGGTCGCAGCGGACCGAGGTTGGATAAGGGTACACAGTGTTTGGTTCCAGTGCTGCCTCATCGCGCGTTCATAGCTCCAGGTCGAGCAACGCCGCACCCAGCGCTTTGCCGTGGGCATCGAGCGCCAGGGAGCGGGTCACGCCGCCGCGCAGAATGCCCGGCAAGACGAAATTGAGCGCATGGACGTTCGGCAACTCATAGCGTCGCACCGGTGGACTGTGTGGGCCGAGCAGTTCGGCGAAATGTTCGGTCACCCGCTCCACCGTCAGCCACTGACACAGTCGCGGATAGTCTTCGGCACGAAAAGCAATCACCGAGATGTTGGAGGTATCGCCTTTATCGCCCGTTCGAGAGTGGGCCAGTTCACGCAGTTTGATGCGACTCATGCGCGGTCCTCCAAATGAACCTGCAGAGTGACGGCATCGCGCGGCAGCAACAGCGAAGCCACCGCCACCACCTGCCGCACCGACTTGCTGGCCCCACCACCGCCGTAAGGGCCATTGGTGTAGAGGGTTTCCACTTCATTGCCGATCCGCAGCGCTTCGGCGCGATCGGCGCAACGTGCTGCCACTCGCAGGCGCACTTCCCAGGGTTCACTGTCCGTGCGTGAACCCAATTCAGTACCGTGCAAGGCATCGACGCCGATCAACTCAGCGCGGATCTCCTCAAACACCACGCCCGTCAGCTTCAAGCGTTCCAGTACCACATCCCGCGCCAATCGCCCTCGCGCCAACGCGCCCGGCCCGCCATAGGAGATCTGGCCTTCACCGATCCAGCCATCGAGATAACCCACCGAGACTTTCAGTGACGGCGGTCGTGCCCGGCCATCGGCGCCTTGGGCCAACACCCGGTCCGGCCCTTGAGCCGTGAAGGACACACCCGAAAAATCGGCACTGACATCCGGCGTCAGGTAGGCGGCCGGGTCATGCACTTCATAGATCATCTGTTCGGTGCAGGTCGCCGTATCGATGCGTCCGCCAGAGCCGGCGACTTTACTGATCACCGCGCGTCCCGTGGCATCCACCTCGGCCAGTGGGAACCCCAGGCGCGCCAGGTCCGGCACATCCTTGAACCCCGGATCGGCAAAATAGCCACCGCTGATCTGCCCCGCACACTCGAGCAAATGCCCCACTAGCGTGCCGCGCCCCAACAGCGGCCAATCATCCGCCGCCCAGCCGAATTCGAACATCTGTGGTGCAAGGAACAGCGAAGGGTCTGCCACACGGCCGGTGATGATCACATCGGCATCGGCGTGCAATGCGTCGATGATACCTTCCACACCCAGATACGCATTAGCCGAAATGACACGATCACCCAGGGACGCCAACGTGCTGCCGTTATCCAGGGTCTGCGACAGATCGCGCAACAGTGTCGCCAGCACATCGTCACCGGTCAGCGCCGCCACTTTCAGCCCCGACAAACCCAACTGTGCGGCGATCCGTCGGACTTCACGTGCCGCGGCCAGCGGATTGGCCGCGCCCATGTTGGTGATCACCCGCAAACGTCGGCGCTGGCCATCGGCGCCACGACCGACAAAGGGCAGCACGCGGCGCATGCGCTCCCCCAGCAACGGGTCGAAGCCCGCTTCGGGGTCAACCAGCCGCGCTTGCTGTGCCAGGGCAATGGTGCGCTCGGCCAGGCATTCGAACACCAGATAATCCAGCTCACCGAGCTCGGCCAGTTCGATGGCCGGTTCGATGCGGTCGCCGGAGTAACCGGCACCGGAACCGATGCGTAAGGTTTTCATTCAGAAGACTCCAAGAAGCAGCGCTGTCAGGGTCATGAGCACCGAGGCCGCGAACAGAAAAGGGATGGTGAAGCGCTGGTGATCCGCCAGTTCGACCTTGCACAGCCCCACCAGCAGAAAGGTCGCGGGGGTCAACGGGCTGACCGGGAACCCGGTGGTGTGCACCCCCAGCAATGACGCTTGGGCCACTTGCACAGGGTCGACACCCAAGGCCCGGCCGACTTCAGCCACCACCGGCATGATGCCGAAATAGAAGGAGTCGGGATCGAAGAGCAGGCTCAAGGGCATGGAGATAAAGCCCACCACCATCGGAATCAACTTGCCATGCCCGGCGGGAATCTGCGCGACAGCAACCTCGGCCATGGCCTTGAGCATGCCGCTGCCCTGCATGATCCCGGTAAACACACCGGCCGCCAGAAGAATGCTGGCCATGGTCAGCGCCGTTTTCGCATGGGCGTCGATGCGTGCACGTTGGGCATCGACGTTGGGGTAGTTGAGGCACAGAGCGAGCACGGTACCGAGCATGAACATCACCACAGGGTCCACGATCCCGGCAATCATCACGCCCATCACCACCACGGTCAGCACCAGATTGACCCAAAACAGGTGCGGCTTGCGCAGTACGACCTCGGCGTCACTCAGCACCCGTTTCGGCATCACGTCCACCGACGCCCCGGCGCCAAGACCCAAGCGCCGCTCTTCGCGACGACCGAGGAACCAGGCGCAGGTGAAGACGAACCCCAGCCCCACGATCTGCACGGGAATCAGTGGTTGAAACAAGTCGGCCACCGGCACATGCAATGCCGCCGAAGAACGCAAGACCGGGCCGGTCCAGGGCAGGAAATTGACCCCGGCGGCCATGGCCGTGACGCAGGCCAGAATGCGTTTATCCATACCCAGCCGCGTGTACAACGGCAGCATGGCCGGGATGGTCACCAGGAAGGTGACGGCCCCTGAACCGTCCAGATGCACCAGCAACGCCAACAGCGCGGTGCCCATGACAATGCGCGTCGGGCGGGTACCCACTCGGTGCAGGATCCGGTCGATAATCGGGTCCAGCATGCCGGCATCCGTCATTACGCCGAAGAACAGAATCGCGAACACAAACATCCCGACCACGGGGGCGACGTTCTTGATACCGGTGATGATGAAGGCACTGGTCTGCAGACCAAATCCGCCGATCAGTGCGGCGATGATTGGCAGGGCGATCAGCGCAACCAAGGGTGACAGGCGTTTGCTCATGACCGCAGCAAGCAAACAGAGAATGGTAATGACACCGAGTGTGGCAAGCATGGGCAGATCCTGTTCGTCATCTCTGATCGCCTGGGCGAAGAGACGCGCTGTTGTTGTTTTCACCGAGTATTGGAATTGCAGGTAATCTTTGTAAATTGAAATGTTCGGCAGCCAGCATTCGGAAAAACAAAATGAAGAACTCGATCCAACACATCCGCGCCTTTCTGGCCGTCGCACAAACCGGCAGTTTTTCCAGGGCGGCGGTGGCGGTGAACCTCTCGCCTTCGGCGTTGACCGTGCAAATTCAACAACTGGAGGATTGGCTCGGCGTCGCTCTGCTCGAACGCAGCCCACGCCACGTCGGCCTCACCAGCGCCGGGCAAAGTGCATTGCTGCCGATGGAGAAGTTGCTGCTGGACCTTGAAAACATCGTCACCGCCTCGCGGGACCTGGCGTCGTTGCGCCGCGGCGTCGTGACCATCGCCGCCCTGCCCTCGCTGTGCGCCTCAACCCTGCCACCGCTTCTGAAGCAGTTTCGCGAGCAGTTTCCGGGCGTGGAAGTTCGCCTGCGGGACGTCGTCGCCCAACGCATCGACGCGCTGGTACGCGATGGCGAGGTGGATTTTGGCCTCGGCGTCCGGGCACGAATGAGCCATGGGCTGGAATTTCAGGTGGTCATGGAAGATCGGCTATGTCTGTTCATCCCTGTCGATCACCCGCTGGCCAAGCGATGCTCAGTCACCTTGGGCGAGCTGACGGGTCAACCGATCATCCTGACCGGGCGCGACAGCAGCGTGCGCGAATTGGTCGAGCAACTGTTCGCCGACGCACAACTGCCGTTGTCGCCGGGACTGGAAGCCAATTACATGTCGACGGTGCTGGCGCTGGTGCGTCAGGGGCTGGGCATGAGCCTGCTGCCTGAGTCGGCGGACGACGGGCGCGATGACCTGGTCAAAGTGCCGGTGGATCATCCGGGCATCACACGCTCTATCGGCCTGATCACCCGCACGGGTCAGGCCATGGCGCCCGCCGCGCTACGGTTCATCGAGAGGCTGCAAAGCACCTCGACCGGCGTGCAGAAATCCGGGCAAGAAGCGACCCGGCGATGACGCAAAGCTGCACGTTTACTCCGCAATCGCTAGCGACCGCACGTGCTGTTGCTCGACAACCCCTTCCGCTCGGAGGACGCCTTCACCGGAATGAAATGGCATGACCTGAGCAACTAAGCTGAAATCTCCAGCCAGCGCTCTTCAATCAGAGCTCTTCAACCGGAGCTCTTCAATCAGAGAATCAGCCTATGTGCGGACGCCTGTCGCAGTACCGTGGCATTCACGATTTTGTCGCGGTGCTGAGCATCCCCGACGCGTTGATCAACCACGTCGGTGATGAACCGCTGGCCCGCTACAACGCGGCGCCCACCACGCAACTCGCCCTCCTGCATCTGGAGAGCAACGGCTTGCACGCCGACTTTCAGCGCTGGGGATGGCGGCCGCACTGGGCGAAGGATCGGGCGGCACCGATCAATGCACGGGTCGAAAAAGTCGCCCACGGCCCGTTCTTCCGGGCGATCTGGCCGCACCGCGCAATCGTGCCGATCGACAACTGGTTCGAATGGGTCGACGCCGGGGATTCGACGAGGCAACCGTGGCTCATCCGCCGACGGGACCGGGCGCCGATTTTATGCGCGGCGATCGGACAGTTTCCCGGCGCGAGTGGTGAGCCGCGGGCCGACGACGGTTTTGTGATCATCACCGCCGACAGTGCGGGCGGCATGCTCGACATTCATGACCGGCGCCCCGTGGTGCTGTCTGCGCAATTGGCGCGGGAATGGCTTGACCCGGCCACACCTAAAGAACGCGCTGAGCAGATGGCGCTGTTGCAGGGTGAAGTCAGCGAGGTTTTCGAGTGGTACAAGGTGGGCAAAGCGGTGGGCAATTCAAGAAATCAAGGCGCGGCACTGATTGATAAAACACCCTGAACGTATCAATACAGACATAAACGCATTCGATCTGATTTAATAATCGCCCAACGAAAAGCCCCGCTTGATAGCGTAATGCTGTTCACTTAAGCATTTGAGTCCTAGCTGGGCTTATCCGAAAATCCGATGCCAGACCTCTGGCATCGGATTTTTTATGTCTGTTCAACAGGACCTGCTCGACCTCGGCGACCTTTTCAACTTCTGCGACCTGAGCACCTTTACCCAAAACATCCCCATTGAGTGGGTAGCCTCTGCGCTGGATCTTTCCAGTCAGGCCACCATTCGCCGACGTCGCTTGCCTGCTGACCAGGTGCTTTGGCTGGTGCTCGGCATGGCGCTGTTTCGTGACGAACCCGTTCACGAGGTGGCCAGACGCTTGAACATTTGCGCCCAAGGCCTGGCCTCCGACCACCTGTTGGCCCGTAGCGGTGTAACCGAAGCTCGAAAGCGGCTCGGCGCCGATCCTGTTGAGTGGTTGTTCCGCAAGACGGGTACCCAATGGGGTGCAGAGCGCTATAGCGGTGACGCCTGGCACGATCTGCAGGTGTTCGCGGTAGACGGTGCGCTCTTGCGCACTGCGGATACGCCCGAGCTTCGGGATCACTTCGGCTCGGGAAATACTTCGACCGACCGCCAGACACCGTTTCCCATGATGCGTCTTGTGGCGTTGATGAATGTACGCTCGCACTTGATTCTGGATGCGCAATTGAGTCCCTACCGGCGCAGTGAAATGCGCTTGGCCGATGAGTTCCTGCAACAGATCCCCAACCACTCGGTGACGCTGTTCGATAAAGGGTTCTGGGGGGCTGAAATGCTGTCGAGCCTGAGCAAAGCCGGGATCAACCGTCATTGGTTGATCCCGGCCAAAAAAGGCATGGTCTGTGAGGAAGTGGCCCGTTACGGCCAGCACGACCGTTTGGTGCGCATGAAAGTCTCGCCGCAGGCTAGAAAGCGCATTCCGACTCTTCCAACGCACTGGGAAGCCCGCGAAGTCAGCTATGAAATTCAAGGCAAGCTAAAAACCGTCATGACGTCGTTGCCGGCCGATACCTACAACACCAAGGCGGTTGCCAGGCTTTATCAGGAGCGCTGGGAAATTGAATTGGGCTTCAGGGACATCAAGAGCTCGATGCAACAGAACGCAGTGACCTTGCGCAGCAAAAAAGTCGATCTGGTCTATCAGGAGGTATGGGGACTCTTGCTGGCTTACAACGTAATTCGTCGGGAAGCCAGTCAGGCGGCGGTGGCGTTTGGTCGAGCGCCATCGGACATCCGTTTCAAACCGGCCTGCCAGTACATCGCAGTCCAACTGATCGTCATGGCAGCGGCTAACCCGGTTTCAGCGACCGGGAGACGATTGGCAGAGTTGAGGGCAGGTATCGGAGGATTGTTTCTGGACCACCGCCCCAGGCCTTCGAGGCCAAGGACGGTGAAGATCTCAAAGACCCGGTTTCCAGTGGACCGTAAGGCTGCTCCGCTTAAGTGAACAGCATTACGCTTGATAGCGGGGCTTTTTTGTATGTGCAAATCGGTCAAGGCTTCAGCGGACGCTCCTGGTCGCGATCTGACAACTCTTTACCGTCGTCGGGGTGCTTCCAGTCCGGCGTCGAACGCCGCTGCCGCTCGATCTCCTCTTCCGTGGGTTCATCCACCTCTTCATCCGGGTCCGGACGCTTTGGATCATTTGCCATGCTCACCTCTCTTCCTGAAGGGATCTCCATTAAGCGTAGAACAGTTTCGACGGGAACGACTTAGAGCCACCAACGCAGCAAAAAGAAAAACCCCATGCTCAACAACATGCTGAGCAAGGTATTGCGGGTGTAAAGCACCAGCCCCACCGCCACCAGCGAACTGATCAAGTACGGGTTGTCCCACTGCAGATTCAGCTGCTTGTCCGGCATGAACACGATCGGCCCACAGATCGCCGTCAGCATGCCCGGCACCGCAAAACCCAGGAACTGCCGCGCATTACTGCTCAAGCGCAAGGGCAGCCGCGGCTCCAGAAACACATAGCGGTTGAGGAACACCAATAGCCCCATGCCAAAAATAACCGCCCAGACCATCATGTGCGTCCACCGTAGAATTTGTTGCAGATAAAGCCTGCGGTCATGCCCGCCAGCCCCGACAGCACCAGCGCCGAGCCCCATTGCCAGTAGCTGAATAGCACCGAGCAGAACAGCGAAACCGCCACGCACACCACGGTCGGCACGTTACGCACCACCGGGGTGATCAGGGCGATAAAAGTCGCCGCGATGGAGAAATCCAGCCCCAGATGTTCCAGCCCTGGAATGCTGCTGCCCAGCACGATGCCGGCCAGGGTGAAGAGGTTCCAGGCGATGTAAAACGTCAGGCCGACACCCAACGCGTACCAGCGGTTGAACTGTTGTTTGTCATGCTGACTAGTCAGGGCGAACAGCTCATCGGTGAGCAAAAAACCGAGTCCCACACGCCAGCGACCCGGCAACGGCGAAATCACCGAACGCAGGCTCATCCCGTAGAGCAAATGCTGGGAGGTCAGCAGCAGCGTGGTCAGCAGAATCGAAAAGATCCCGGCACCGCCCTTGAGCATGCCGATCGCCACCAGTTGCGCCGCCCCGGCAAACACGATGCCCGACAACCCCTGGCCTTGCAGGGGCGTGAGATTGGCCTCGATGGCCATGGAACCGGCCAGCAGTCCCCAGGGCGCGGTGGCCAGGGACAACGGCATGATCGCCGCAGCGCCGCGAAGAAAGGCACTGCGCGGCATGAGTGAATTGGACATAACGCTCTACAACCAGGGAAAGACCTCAGACTGTGCCAGCAGTCGCGGCCGCTGGCTTGAACAATCTTGCGCACTTGTGCCGCGAACTTGTTCCATTCATCGGCTGCACGCTTGATTCACCACAGTAGTAGCAACATGATGGCACTGCATTTCTCCTTGAGGCCAGGCCCTTCATGAGCTCAATCGAAACCGACAGCGACGTCTACAAAACCCTGCTTGAGTCGACCAAAGCGATTCCATGGCGAATCGACTGGAAGACCATGACCTTCAGCTACATCGGTCCGCAGATCGAGCGTTTGCTGGGCTGGAAACAGGACAGTTGGGTGGGGGTCAATGACTGGGTCGAGCGCATGCACCCGGATGATCGCGACTACGTGGTGGAGTTCTGCGTGTCGCAATCGCGGGCGGGTGTGGATCACGAGGCGGACTATCGGGCACTCACCCACAATGGCGACTATGTGTGGATTCGCGATGTGGTGCACGTGGTGCGCAAGGACGGTGAAGTGGAAGCGCTGGTGGGTTTCATGTTCGACATCAGCGAGCGCAAGAAAACCGAGGAACACCTGAGTCGCCTGCAAAAGCAACTCGAAGAATATTCATTCCAGGATGGGCTGACCGGCATCGCCAACCGGCGCATGTTCGACACCGTGCTGGAGCGTGAATGGAGCAGCGCGCAACGCACGGGATCAGCGCTGTCGCTGCTGATTCTGGATATTGATTACTTCAAACAATTCAACGACCACTACGGGCACATCAAGGGTGACGAATGCTTGCGGCGCGTCGCTCAGACCTTGTCTCTGGCGGCCAATCGGCCACGGGATTTCATCGCGCGGATCGGCGGTGAAGAGTTCGTCTGGCTGCTGCCGGAAACCGATGCCGAATCCGCAAGGCTGGTGGCGCACAAATGCCTGCAGCTGATTCGCCAGCAGCAAATCCCCCACGAGTTTTCCGCGGTATCAACGCTGCTGAGCCTGAGCCTGGGTGTCGGCACCACCACTGCACCGTTGCACGCGACGGCGCTGGAATTCGTCGAACAGGTCGACAAGTTGCTCTACAGAGCCAAGCACAACGGCAGGATGCGTGCGGAGTTGGCTGATTTTCGCGATTGACGAAGGGCGTGCTCGCAGCGCTGAACCGCAAACAATCGATAGAGCGCGAGCAACCCGCCCGAGTACCATGGAACGATTGGCATAACGCGTCAGGGAGTCGACATGCTCTATCGAATCGCCGCCGACGGGCTGGTCCTGTTTCATCTGTTGTTCATTCTGTTCGTGCTGTTCGGCGGGCTGCTGGTGCTCAAATGGCGCCCCCTGGTCTGGTGGCACCTGCCCGCGGCTGCGTGGGGCGTGTCGGTGGAAGTCTTCCACCTGAGCTGCCCGCTGACTCAGTGGGAAAACCTCATGCGCGACGCGGCCGGGCAAACCGGCTATAGCGGCGGTTTCATTGAACAGTACGTGTGGCCGGTCATTTACCCGGCGGGCCTGACACCGGCGATTCAGCTGGGACTGGGCAGCGTGGTGCTGACGATCAACGTGCTGGTCTACTTTAGGTTGATCAGGTTGTGGAGGTTACGTCGAGCCACCTGAACCCGACTCAAGGATTCCGCCCATGCTATCGATTGAAGATCTCACCTTGCTGGAAGCCATCCGGGAAACCGGCAGCCTGTCACGGGCCGCGGCCCACTTGGGCAAGGCGCCCTCGACGGTGTCCTACGCGGCGCGGCAACTGGAGGAACGCTTTGACGCCTTGCTGTTCGACCGCCGTCGCTACCGCTTGCAGCTGACCCCGGCGGGTGAGTTGCTGGTGAACGAGGCGGCGCGACTGATGCAGGACGTCTCGCGGCTGACCCAGCGGGTGCAGCAAGTGGCCAATGGCTGGGAGAGCCGGCTATGGATCGTTACCGATGAGTTGCTCGAATTCGAAGCGTTGATCCCGGTGATTCACGAGTTCGACGCGCTAGAGTCCGGCGTGCCGTTGCGCATCACTCAGGAAGTCCTGAAAGGTGTTTGGGAAGCCCTGCGAGAAGGCCGCGCAGACTTGATCATCGGCGCCACCAACGAGCCACCGGCGATCCCTTCCTTGCGCTGGATGCAACTGGGGGAAATGGAATGGGTGTTCGCGGTTTCGCCCAAGCACCCGCTGGCCAAGGCCCAAGAGCCGATTTCACGCGCCATGGTTGCGCAGCACCGGGCGATTGTCGTGGCCGATTCGTCCAGAGTGACCGAGGGCAGCACCTACGGCGTCTCCGGTGGCCAACCGGTGCTCGCCGTGCCGACCATGCGCGCCAAGATCCTCGCCCAGTGCGACGGATTGGGCGTAGGTTGGTTACCGAAGCATCGGGTCGGCTCGTTACTGAAAAACGGCACGCTGGTTGAAAAACAGATGGCCGACCCACGTGAGCCGAATATCTTGTATGTCGGCTGGCGTGGCGATCACGACGGCCGCGCCCTGGGCTGGTGGCTGGAAAAACTCAAGCAATCGTACCTGTCCACCAAGCTGGTTCAGGGCAGTGACCGGTTTGTTTGAATTCAGTTGGCAATGACGCTCATGTTCCGGCCGCTGACCTTGGCCACGTATAGCGCCTTGTCGGCGGCCCCCACCAGGTCGTTGGGCTGGGCTTGTGACGCCGGATCGTAAGCGGCGACCCCCAGGCTGACCGTCACCGTGCCTTCAGCCCCTTCACTGTGTTGGATGCCGGCCTGCTGAACCGCGCGACGGATTTTTTCCGCCACCAGAAACGCCCCCACATAGTCCGTCCCGGGCAGTACCACCGCAAACTCTTCGCCGCCATAGCGGGCAGCCAGGTCGCCGGGGCGCTTGATGTTGTCCCTGATGATCGTGCTGATGTTGCGCAAACACTCATCACCGGCCACATGGCCGTAAAGATCATTGAAGCTTTTGAAGTGATCGACATCGATCATCAGCAGCGCGAGGTGGGTCTGGTTGCGCCTGGCGCGGCCCATTTCGGCGAGAATGAACAGATCGAACTGACGCCGGTTGGAAAGCCCGGTCAGTGCGTCCTCCAGCGCCAGCAACTCAAGACTTCGGTTGACCTCGATGAGTTTTTCCTGCGCATCCAGCAATACACTCTGCACGTGATTCTGCTGCTTCATGAGGCGAATGAGGCGATAACCGAGGACGCCCAGAAACCCCAGGAACAACGAGACGATGCCGGCACTCAGCAGTGCCTCCTCACGCCAACCTGCCAGAACTTCATCTTTATTCAGCGCAGCAAAGATGATCAGCGGATAACCCTCGACCCTTCGGAATCCGACCACACGCTCGACGCCATCCACATAGGAGGGGACTATTGCCGTGCCTGAATTGCCCTTGGGCAACAGTTGCGTAAACAACGGTCCCTTGGCGACGCTGATGCCGATTTCAGCTTCTTTGAACGGCCGGCGGACGACGATGGTGGCGTCGTCGGCGATCAGGTTAATCACCCCGTTACGGCCCATGTCGATGCTGTCGTAGAGCCCGAGGAAATGGCTGAGATAAATCGTTGCCAACGCCACGCCGGCAAAACGGCCATCCGGATGATTGACGCGGCGGGACACCGTCATGATCCATTCACCGCTCGAACGACTCTTGATCGACGGGCCGATGTGGGGGCCACGGTCGGAATGATTGCGATGGAAGATGAAATACTCACGATCGGCGTTGTTGGCATCCGGCACGACGGCGCCGTTGGAGTTGGCAATCCAGCGCCCTTCTTCGTCATAGATAAACAAGCCATGGATCTGGCTCAGTTCACTGCGCTGGTCCTTGAGCAAACGCTCCAGCCGGGGTAGCCGGGCCTGGTCGATGCCGTCGTTTTCGAGGCGATCCACCAGGGTCAACAGCAGCGTATCGGCTTGCTTGATCGACGCCTGCGCTTGCGAGGCCAGGGTCTGGGCAAGGTTGGACATCGCCACTTCTTTGTCGTGCAGATGGTACTGGCGCGAGTTCCAGGATTCCCAAATCACGATAGCCGTCATGGACAGGCAAACCGCGACCAGCAGAAACACTGCAGAGCGAACCTTGAGCGTTACCCCGACCTGCTCGGCTACCAAGGGAATGCCGTGGCGGGCTTGTTCAATTCGATCTTTAACGGACGGATGACCCATGACGCTCCCTGAATCCTGACCCCATGGCGAATCTTCCCGTTCGCCCTTTTTATAAACCCTGGCGGGTATGAGCCGCCTGGAGTCAGGCGACTATGCCTCATCAAACACCCGTTAGGGTAGATCTACGCGAGAAGTACTCGCACGGCTGACTCGACAAACGGGCGGCGG
The DNA here is from genome assembly GCF_054897985.1 of Pseudomonas sp. LB3P25. Lineage (NCBI taxonomy): Bacteria > Pseudomonadati > Pseudomonadota > Gammaproteobacteria > Pseudomonadales > Pseudomonadaceae > Pseudomonas > Pseudomonas sp. LB3P25. The sequence goes on from NZ_CM142711.1 coordinate 4,500,276, forward strand.
TTTTGCGTTACTTGAGACTTCCCGCCAGAAACTGCTGCAACCGCTCGCTGCCAGGCCTATCCAGAACAGTAGACGGTGCCCCTTGTTCTTCAACCCGTCCCTGATGCAAAAACATGACGTGGTTCGACACCTGCCGGGCAAACGCCATTTCATGGGTGACCACCACCATTGTCCGGCCCTCTTCGGCCAGCTGCTGCATGACCTTGAGCACCTCGCCCACCAGCTCGGGGTCCAGGGCGGAAGTCGGTTCGTCGAACAGCATCACTTGCGGTTCCATGGCCAGCGCACGAGCGATGGCGACGCGCTGTTGCTGGCCACCAGACAGCTGGACCGGATACTGAGGCTCGACCTTAGCCGGCAGGCCCACCTTGGCGAGGTAGTGCCGTGCCCGCTCCAGAGCCTCCGCCCGACCGACACCCTGCACGCTCATCGGGCACTCGATGATGTTTTCCAGCACCGTCATGTGGCTCCACAGATTGAAGTGCTGGAACACCATCGACAGCTTGCTGCGCATGACCTGCAACTGCGCGGGATCGACCGCACACAAATCCCCCCTTGAATTCTTGCGGGTGAGCAGCTCTTCGGCATTCACGATGATGCGCCCGGCTGACGGTTGTTCGAGATGGTTGATGCAGCGCAAGAAGGTACTTTTTCCCGACCCCGAAGAGCCGATGATGCTGATCACGTCACCCGCCCTGGCCTTCAGTGAGACCCCCTTCAAGACTTCATGGCTGCCGTAGTTTTTATGCACATCTTCAACGATCAATTTATACATTCGAGCATGTCCAGTTAGGGGTCAGTGCGTCCGCGGTTTGAGGTAGCCAAGCCAATGCAATTCACCGCGATGAAACAGCCAGATCAGGAAAAACGCGCTGCCGGCATACAACACTCCGGCGATCCCGAACGCGGCAAAGGATGCATAGGTCGCCGAATTGACATCCCGGGCAATCTTCAGCAAATCGGGGACTGTCGCGGTAAACGCCACCGAGGTGGAATGCAGCATCAGAATCACTTCATTGCTGAAAAACGGCAGGGCCCGGCGCAACGCCGACGGCAAAACGATCCGGCGATAGAGGGTGAACCGGCTCATCCCATAGGCGCTGGCGGCTTCGATTTCGCCATGGGCGGTCGCCCGGATGGAACCGGCGAAAATTTCGGTCATGTAGGCGCAGGTATTGAGCCCGAACGCCAGCACCGTGCAGTTGAACCCATCACGGAAAAACGCGTTGAGAAAGTCCTGGGATCGAACCACATGCAAGCTGTACACCCCGGTGTAAAAAAACAGCAGCTGGATGTACAACGGGGTGCCGCGAAACACGTAGGTGTAGCACCAGACCGGCAGACGGATCAGCGGGTTGCGGCTGACGCGGGCAATCGACAACGGCACCGCGAGCAGGAAGCCCGTCACCACCGAAAGAATGAGCAGCCACAAGGTCACCGCCAGCCCGGAAAAGTGTGGCCCGTCACTCCACAGATACGCCTGCCAGTAATTTTCGAGAATGCCGGTCATAGCGCAGCCTTCCTGACACCCACCGAGTAGCGGTGCTCAAGCCACATCAAGACAACGTTGGACACCGTGGTAATGGCGAGATAAATCAAACCGCCGACCAGCGTGAAATAGAAGAACTGCATGGAGCCCTTGCCCGCATCCTGCGTGGCTTTGATGACATCGGTCAGGCCGATGATCGACACCAGCGCGGTCGACTTGATCAACACCTGCCAGTTATTGCCAATGCCCGGCAGCGCGTGACGGAGCATTTGCGGGAACAGGATTTTGCGAAAGGTTTTGCCACGGGTCATGCCGTAGGCCCTTGCCGCTTCGATCTGGCCAGCCGGGACCGCCTGGAAGGCGCCGCGAAACGTCTCGGTAAAGTAAGCCCCGTAAATGAAGGCCAGGGTGATGACACCGGCCAGAAACGGGTCGATGTCGATCTGAGCGATGCCCAGCCAATCGGTCATCCGGTTGAGCAACATCTGCAGGCTGAAGAACAGCAACAGCATGATCACCAGGTCCGGCATGCTGCGAATCACCGTCGTATAACCGGTGGCCAGCGCTCGCAACAAACGGTTGGAGGACAACTTGGAACTGGCGCCAAGCAGCCCGGCCAGGACCGCGATCAACAATGACCATAACGCCAGTTTGAGGGTGGCCAGGGTGCCCAGCAGGATTTGCGGGCCAAAGCCTTCCAGAAGCATTTCACTCTCCTTGTTCTTATTAGGTTGAGGTGAAGGGATAGAGCAATTGTGGCGAGGGAGCTTGCTCCCGCTGGGCCGCGTAGCGGCCCCAAAAAGAGACTGCTGCGCAGTCTGACGGGAGCAAGCTCCCTCGCCACGGATTCGGTGTCACGCTTAACTGACTGTCGTTTGGCCAGGCGATCTCTTTGCTTCAGGTATCGAAGGGGTATTAATTCGCGCCGTAGACGTCGAAATCGAAGTACTTTTTATTGATCCGTGCGTAAGTACCGTTGGCCAGAATCGTCGCCAGGGCCTTGTTCAAGTCTTCGCGTAACTCGACATCGCTCTTGCGCACGCCGATGCCGTCGCCGACGCCGAAAAAGGCCGGGTCATCCAGGGTCCCGCCGGCAAATTCATAGTCCTTGCCCTGCGCGGTGTTCAGGAATCCGTAGCTTGCCTGGATGGAGCCCTGCAACGAGGCATCGAGCCGGCCCACCACCAGGTCCGCATACACCTGGTCCTGATTTTGATAGGAGAGCACGTCTATGCCCTTCGAACCCCAGACGGCTTTGGCAAACGCCTCCTGAGTCGAACCCTGTTCCACACCAATGCGTTTGCCCTTGAGCGATTCGAGGGTGGGCAGCAGGCCCGATCCACGCTTGACGACCAACCGGGCCGGCGCATTGGAGACCTTGTCGGTGAACGAAATCTGTTCCAGACGCTTGGGCGTCACGGTCATCGAGGACGCCACCGCATCGAACTTGCGCGCCAGCAGCGCCGGGATCATGCCGTCCCAGCTGCTTTCAACCCAAATGCAGCGGGCCTTCAACTCGGCACACAGCGCCTCGGCGATATCGACCCCGAAGCCGGTCAGCGTGCCATCCTGGCTTTTGTATTCCAGCGGTGGGTACGTGGGGTCGACTCCCAGTTTCAGGACTTTGCCAGACCAGTCGGCCGCGCCGACCAGACCAGAGGCCGTCAACAACACCAGTGAAACAGCCGCAATCATCTTGTTCATTATTTTCTTCCTCTCAGACCCGACGTAATGCTCGAAAAAACGCGTCTCAACTCAGAAAACCCTCGACCAACTTGACCCAGTAACTCGCACCGATCGGCAGGCAGGCATCATTGAAGTCGTAGCCGGGGTTGTGCAGCAGGCACCCGCTATCCCCTTCGCCGTTGCCGATCACCAGGTAACTGCCGGGGCATTTTTCCAGGACAAAGGCAAAGTCCTCACTGGCGGTGAAGGGCCGCAGGTCGTCGATCAGTTGCCCTTCTCCCAACCAGTCGCGGGCGATTTTGCGGGCAAAGGCGGTTTGCTCGGGATGGTTAATCAACACCGGATGACAATGCTGATAATCGATGTGGGCCCGGGCGCCAAAACTGGCCGCCTGACCGTTGACCAATTCGGTAATCCTGACTTCGAGCAAGTGGCGAATCTCAGGCGTCAGTGCGCGCACGCTCAGGCTCATCTCGGCGCTGGACGGAATGACGTTCGAAGCGCTTCCGGCATGCATGGAGCCCACCGTGATGATCGCCATGTCCTGCGGATTGACGTTGCGCGAGACGATGCTTTGCAGGGCGATTACGATCGAGGAGCAGACCACCACCGGGTCGACGGCCTTGTGCGGCACCGCGCCATGACCACCGTTGCCGATGATTTTGATGTTCACCGTGTCGGCAGACGCCATGAACGGGCCGCTGTAGAACCCCAGATGCCCGACGGGATAACCCGGTACGTTGTGCATGGCGAATATCGCATCACACGGGAACCGTTCGAGCAGGCCCTCCTCCAGCATTTTCCGGGCACCACCCAGCCCTTCTTCGGCCGGTTGAAAAATCAGATTTACAGTGCCGTTGAACCCCCGGGTCTGTGCCAGGTGTTTAGCCGCCGCCAGTAGCGTTGCCGTGTGACCGTCGTGGCCGCAGGCATGCATGACGCCGTCGATACGGCTGGCATAGGGCAAACCGGTGGTTTCCTGAATCGGCAGTGCATCCATGTCGGCGCGCAAACCAATGGACCGTCCTTCGCCATTTTTCAGGGTGCCTACGACGCCGGTCTTGCCTACACCCGTGCTGACCTCAAACCCCCACTGCGTCAAACATTCTGCAACCCGCTCACTGGTGGCGAATTCTTCAAAGCCCAACTCGGGGTGCGCGTGGAGGCTATGGCGCAACGCGATCATTTCCTCTTGGATGGCTGCAATACCCGGTAAGACTGGGTCGGCGATCATTGTTGTATTCCTCGATAAGACCTGAGCGGTTGCTGAGTCGGATCTTAGGGAACGGGCTCTGGGCTGGGGAGACCCAGTTTGGTTATGATGACAACCCTAGGTTGTCACCAGGGTGAGCAGATGAAACTCCATCAATTACAAGCACTGATTGCCAGCGCCGAAACCGGCAGCATCCGCGCCGCTGCGCGTTCACTGGACATCTCCCAGGCCGCCGTGACCAAAGCATTGCGCGAGCTGGAAACCAGTCAGCAATTACCGCTGTTCACCCGAACCCCCAGCGGCCTGAACTTCACGGAATACGGAAAAGTATTGCTGACCCACGCCCGGCTCGTGATCAAGCAACTGGAGCATGCACAGACCGAACTCGACCACATGCGCGGCAAGGCCCAGGGGCGGCTCTGTGTCGGGGTCACGCCCTGGATCGCCCTGACCTTCTTGCCCGAGGTGGTCCTGGCGTTTCGCGAGCGAATGCCGGAAATCCGCCTGGAGCTGTACGAAAGCCTGATGGCCGTGGCCCAGCCGTTGTTGCGTGATGGCAGCATGGATTTTGCGATTGGCCAGCTGCACCCGGCGCAATCAACCCAGGAATTTGCCTGCGAAACCTTGCTCGATTATCAGACGTCGGTGCTGGTCCGTCAGGGCCATGCTCGGCAGGACGCTCGGTCAATCCATGAGTTGCTGGAGCAGAACTGGACGCTGAACTACGCGCCGGACGGACACGATGGGCTGATGCAGGCGCTGTTCTGGAAACACGGTGCGCAGATCGATGAGAACCGTATCGTTCGGGCCCATTCGCTGGCCATCTTGCAGATGATGGTCGAACGGGCAGACATGTGCACCTGGGGGCCGTCCATCGTGAGCGTTGCCCCGCCCTTCCTCGGCCGAGTGGTTGCCCTGGAGCTGGCCGAGCAGTTCGAACCCAGGCAGCTGAGTATCGTGACCCGCCGCAATGGTTCCCTGAGCAATGCAGCGCTGTGCTTTACCGACTGCCTGTTGCAGGTCATTCGGCGCCATGCCCGTTCGGCCAAAAAGGAAGACAGGGAACTGTTTGAAACCCTGCGTCTGCGAGTTTAAGCGCCATAACACGATCCATGTAGCAGCTGGCGAAGCCTGCGTTCGGTTCGGGCCGCGTTCGGACGCAGCAGTCGTGAAATCAGACGACGCGGTGTTTCAGAAAAACCTCGCACTCAGGTTTTACGACTGCTGCGCAGCCGAACGCAGCCTCGCAAGCTCGACAGCTGCAGGGTTTGCGTTACGGCTGAAATGGCTTAACTGATCGGCATTAGGTTTCTGCCCAGAGGTCTTACCGAGGCATCTGCTTCACGGCCTCGATCCAGGCGGGATTCAATTGCGTCTGTTCGGTGTCGATGCCCAGCGCTTCCATCCGCGCCTTGTGCTGATCCATCTCGCGGGTCAATTGGCTGTGGTCACTGGAGTTGCCGTCCAGCTCGTGCATCTGGCTCAACCCCAGATGGTAGAAACGCAGCAGCTTCATGGCCGTCGGATCCTCCTTCTCCACCGCCGCCGTCACCTGATGCATGACGTTGGTGATGCTCATCAAGCTGCGCTTGAGCTGCCAGCCGTAGACCGCCGGGGCCATCCATGGCTGGGTCCAGAACGTGCCGCGCATCAGCGCCGCCATCAGCAGCACCGCTACAAATACGCCGCCGACGTTAAATCGCAGATTGTCACCGTCGGCTTCACCGAACAGCGCCACCGCCGCGGTGGACAACACCATCGCCAGGGCCAGGAAAATCACGGCTATGATCATCGTGCTGCGTCGCGTCTGGCTTCGATAACGTTCGGGGTTCTGCGGCTGGATTTCGAACATCGCGACAGGGTTCCTCGGGGGCATGGGGTAAAAAGGCTGCGGGGCATTATCGCCTCTGCAGGGGATTTAGCTATGCTGAGGCTCCTTTTCATCTTTTCATCGTCAAACGGGGAAATGGCGATACAGCGCAGTTCGTGCCATCTTCTTTCATGGATACATACTATTCGGATGCCATTTGCCTGTATGAATGCCATCGTTTTAAGGATCATTGAATGACCCAACGACAAGTAATCAACGCCTCGGTCAGCCCAAAAGGCAGCCTGGAAACCCTTTCTCAACGTGAAGTACAGCAACTGAGCGAAGCCGGATCCGGCAGCACCTACACCTTATTCCGCCAGTGCGCCCTGGCCATCCTCAATACCGGCGCCCATGTCGATAACGCCAAAACCATCCTCGAAGCCTACAAGGACTTCGAAATCCGCATTCACCAGCAGGACCGTGGCGTACGCCTTGAACTGCTGAACGCCCCGGCCGACGCCTTCGTTGACGGCGAAATGATCGCCAGCACCCGGGAAATGCTCTTCAGCGCCCTGCGCGACATCGTCTACACCGAAAACGAACTCGACGCCCAGCGCATCGACCTGAGCACCTCCCAGGGCATCAGCGACTACGTATTCCACCTGCTGCGTAACGCCCGCACCTTGCGCCCCGGCGTCGAGCCGAAGATCGTGGTGTGCTGGGGCGGTCACTCGATCAACACCGAAGAATACAAATACACCAAGAAAGTCGGCCATGAACTGGGCCTGCGCAGCCTCGACATCTGCACCGGTTGCGGTCCTGGCGTGATGAAAGGCCCGATGAAAGGCGCGACCATCGCCCACGCCAAGCAGCGTATCCACGGCGGCCGCTACCTCGGTTTGACCGAGCCGGGCATCATCGCCGCCGAAGCGCCGAACCCGATCGTCAACGAACTGGTGATCCTGCCGGACATCGAAAAACGTCTGGAAGCCTTCGTCCGCGTCGGCCACGGCATCATCATTTTCCCGGGCGGCGCCGGCACGGCCGAAGAGTTCCTGTACCTGCTCGGCATCCTGATGCACCCGGACAACGCAGGCCTGCCCTTCCCCGTGGTCCTCACCGGACCGAAACATGCCGCGCCGTATCTGGAGCAACTGGATGCATTTGTCGGCGCCACCTTGGGTGAAGCCGCGAAGCAACACTACGAGATCATCATCGACGACCCGGTAGAAGTCGCGCGTCAAATGACTCAAGGCCTCAAGGCAGTCAAACAGTTCCGCCGCGAGCGCAATGACGCGTTCCATTTCAACTGGCTGCTAAAGATCGACGAAGGCTTCCAGCGTCCGTTCGATCCGACCCACGAAAACATGGCCAACCTGAAACTGAGCCGCAACCTGCCGGCCCACGAATTGGCCGCCAACCTGCGCCGCGCGTTCTCCGGCATCGTCGCCGGCAACGTCAAGGACAAGGGCATCCGCCTGATCGAAGAGCACGGGCCGTACCAGATCCGTGGCGATGCGGCGGTGATGCAACCGCTGGATCAACTGCTCAAGGCCTTCGTCGCCCAGCACCGGATGAAACTGCCGGGCGGCGCGGCGTATGTGCCGTGTTATCAGGTGGTTGCGTAAGGATTATCGTTCCCACGCTCTGCGCGCGGGAACGATCAGCAACGTGAGCTGTAACCTTGCAAGCCGAAGCAAATGCTTCGGCTTGCTGCCTCAGCCCTTGGCCGCCATCGCGGTGACTTCCACGCGCATGCCTTCGACCGCGAGGGAGGCCACGCCAACGGCGGCCCGAACCGGCCATGGCTTGGCGAAGAAGCGCTGATAGACCTCGTTGAAGGCGGCGCGGTCGGCCATGTCGGTAAGGTAAATGGTCAGATGCAGAACCCGGTCCATGGAACTGCCGGCATGTTCCAGCGCAACCTTGAGTGCCTGCAGGGTGCATTCGCTTTGCAGGGTGATGTCGCCCAGTTCCAGGCTGCCGTCGGCGCGAGTGGGAATCTGGGTGGAGACCAGCAGGCCGCCGAAACCGGCGACGTCGGAGGAGATGGATTGCGGATCGGGGTCGGGGAGGAAGGTGAGGTCGTGGTTTGACATGGGGTTCTCTTGCTTGAGGTGGTAATGGGGCCGTCGAGTATAGAGCGGCCAGCCCGACATCGTCAGCGGGCCGGGTCCGGTTCAAGCATCGGCACCTACTCCTCAAAGCGACCCGTGGCGTCACGATCGCGCTCGTATCGTCTGGTGAATGGAAACGGCGGTAACCAGGATTCGCGACGCACGATCCAGCTTTCGTAGGTTGGCATCAGTTGGTCAGGGGCATCCAGGGATCCCAGGTTCACTTCAATTTCGTCGTCGGTGCGCGCAAAAACCGACGAGCCGCAGCGGGGACAGAAAAACCGCCCGGCGTAGTCGCGTGTTTCGCCCTCGATCGTCACCGCATTCTGAGGGAATATCGCGGAAGCATGAAAAAGCGCCCCATGATGCTTGCGGCAGTCGAGACAGTGACAAAGGCCGACCCGATACGGGAGTCCCGACGCTTCAATTCGGACGTCACCACACAGGCACCCCCCCGTGAATCGGTCCATGCTGCGTCTCCTCTGCTAAACGACCTGTGGGTCGAGCGCCCTGTCACCCATGGCACAACCTCTGATACCCCGACTCAAGGCGCATTAACCACGACATAAGTCACATCACTGCCCTGATACTGCGGTTGATACCAGGTTGAACCGCACTGCATGTAAGCCGTGTTGTACTGGATGACTTGCACGCAACTGGGGGGCAATTGCGCTGGCGTGAAGATCGACCCGACCACCGCGGCTGTCACCGCGACCGTTGCGGTGACGGCTGCCGCCGTGGCGATCGGATGGTAGTGATCGTCGTAGCCATAGCGGCCCTGCCCGTCTACGTCGATATCCACGTCGCGGCTGTTGTCGATGTTGACGTTACGGGTGCTGTTGTTGATGTTGGTTCGGTTGCCGACTGTGTTTCCGGTATTGGCCCGATTTCCAGAGTTGACTGTGTTACCGGCATTGGCCCGATTTCCAGAGTTGACTGTGTTACCGGCATTGGCCCGATCTGCAGAATTGACTCTGTTGCCAGTATTGGCCCGATTGCCAGAGTTGACCGTGTTGCCGGCATTGGCCCGATCTCCAGAATTGACTCTGTTGCCGGCATTGACCCGATTCCCCGTATTGGCCTGGGTCGCTCGTTGCGCAGTATTGCCGGTGTTGATGCGCTGAGCCCTTTGGGCCGTAGGCGGTGGCGCACGATTGACCGATGCCCTGGCGTGCCCTTGGGCGCGCTGGGGTCGGGCATCCACATAAGTGACCAGGCTCAGCGTCAGTACCGAGGTGGTTACGAGCGATAACAACAGGCTCCACGACATCGTCCTGTTCATGTCATGCCCCTCCCTGATCACTGGCTTTCTTCAAAGGAATCGCCACATCGCCCTTACCCGGTGCGAAGGTGAAGATCGAGTCCTTGATGCCCGGCTTCAGGTTCCAGCGATACACCGCGCTATATTCCGGAAAACCCGGCTCATCGGTGGTGGTGATCACCAGTTTGCACGGCAGTGGCTTGTCGGATCGGGTGATCCACAACTGCCAGTCAACGCCCTCCTGCCGAAAGGCCAGGTGATCACACAGTTGCCCCTTGATCGTCGACGGGCCGACGTACAGCGCCTCTTTCAGCGCATCGATCTGCGCCTGGTCGCTGCCAAACAGAAACAGGTCCTCCATGGGCACCTGAATCCCGTAATGGTTTTCTATCAAGTGCAGCGTATCGGAGACGTTGGGCGGCGCATCCACGGTGGTGTAGTACTTGAGAAACGGTGAGTACTGGGTCAGTTTCTTGCCGTTGTAGAAGAACTCTCGCGTTCGAACATCGCCTTGCGTCTTGGCATACATCCGATCGCGACCCACCACTTTCAAGACAGTAGAGGCCTCGGTCTTGATCTTCTGGCCAGACTCCAGAACGGTATCCCGGGACACTTCGGCGTCGACCTGAAACGTCGGCAGACTGCGTAGGTAGGTGCCCATATCGATGAGTTTATCGACCACTTGCGGGTTGATCGTCGGGGTGGCGTCCGGTGTTGGTGGATCGTCGGCACGAGCGCCCGGGGCCAGCGCAAGGGTGAACAACAGGCAGAAAACACTCGCATTGGCGTTCATTGATCCTGCTCCTTGGCCTGTGCACGACTTTTAAGCCTAGACCCGGCGTGACCCGTTCGCCAGAAGGGCAAGAAACCCTATGGGCAAACCCGATTGCAGCACTCTATGATTGAACCCCATGACCACCACGCCTCCGATCCGCCAACCCTGCCCACCCGGCGCCTGCGACTGCGGGCGTGACCCGTTGCTGGAAACACCGGGTGCGGACGTGCGCATCCTGTTTCTGACCCGTTCAGAGGAAAAGCGCCTGGTCGAACGCCTGGAAAACCTCCAGAGCCTGAGTGACCTCGAACGTCTGCAACGGCGGATGTATGAGCAGTTGGGCATCCGCGTGGACATCGTCCCCAGTTACAACGAAGTACGCACCATGCGCGGTATCGGTATTAACCTCGGCGAACAACCGGGGCTGTGCCGCAAAACCCGTCAGTCGATCCCGGCCGCGATTCGCCGCTCACTGGAGAAGCGCCCGGAGATTGCCTACGAGCTGCTCAACGCCAACGACCTATTGCGCAATGCGTGAAATCAGCCCCTTGAACATCGTCCTCGAATTCCCCGTCACAGACGAAATACTCCACTGACAAATCCCCAATCTGCCTTAATGCCAGTCAGTTAAGCCGTAACGCGATCCTTGTAGCAGCTGGCGAAGCCTGCGTTCGGTTCGGGCCGCGTTCGGACGCAGCAGTCGTGAAACCTGAGTGCCCGGTGGGTCTGACACACCGCATTATCTGACTTTACGACTGCTGCGTCCGAACGCGGCCCGAACCGAACGCAGGCTTCGCCAGCTGCTACAGGGTATGCGTGCTGCTGAAACTGCTTAACTGACTGGCATTACCAACCTGCCTGGCATTTATTGCGTGCGAATGCCCTGCATGGCCGCGCATCCTGCGCAAACCTGATCGCCGGGTCTGCTGCCTTCCGTGCGCACCTGCAAAATTCGTTGCCATGCAACGAAACAGGATCAGCGGTCATACGCAGAGTCTGGCCCGCTGCTATGCCTTCTCATGGGAGCAATGGTTTCAAGCCAGTCAGGGATAAAGCTGGACACTCAAGCGTGACCGTGGTCCCGGCACCCGCCAGGTGCGCGAAGAGCAACAGGTGCCAATCCGTAGCAGGAGGTGGCAAATGTTATTCATAGTCAGTTGGTCTATCAGTTCGGCAAGTCGTAACAGCGCGATCGAGCGTTTCCTCAAGACCGGGGGGGCTCCACCCGCTGGCGTCAAAATGCTGGGACGCTGGCACGCCGTCGGTGGCGCGACCGGTTTTGGCGTGGCAGAGGCCAGTGATCCGGTAGCGATTCAGAAGTGGGTGCTGGAATGGAGCGACCTCATGACCATGGAGGTCCAGGCGGCACTGACCGATGAACAGATGGCGCCGCTGCTGGCGGCCGCTGTCGGCAAGCAATAGTCGTTGGGGCGGCGAGCAGGGCTCGCCGCCCCATACCTGCGTATCAAGCCTGCCCTTCCAGCGCTTCCAGTACTTGTGGCGTACGACAGCAGCGCCGTTTCGGACGCAAACCGAACTTTTACCGTTCCCATGGGCGAATTCTGGCGCATTGCGGCCGGCCACCTATGCTCTGAGCAAGGTCACCGACATTAATGTCAGCTGGGCCAAGGTCTGGCTGGGAGACATGCCGGTGGACGAGACCAAATCCACGTCTGGCATTCGAACTTCCGGTCAGTTCGACAATGCCTGGATTCAGCCGTGGCCGGCAACATGACCTGGCGTTTCTGAAGCCCTGCTACCGAAAAAACGACTAATCCATGGAGCACACACCACTATGAACTTGTCCCGAAAACTGTTTATTGGCGCTGCGCTGGCCAGCCTGCTGCTCGGCGGTTGCACCTCGAAGGTCACCGAGCGTGAGCAGTATTCCGGCTTCCTGTCCAACTACAACAACTTGCAGCAGGTCACCACCACCAGCGGCGAAACAGCCATGCGCTGGGTGAGTCCGTCCTGGAATCCAGATGCCTACAACACCGTGGCCTTCAACAAGCTGGAGCTCTACCCGGCGCCCCAGCCCAATGAGCGGGTTAACCGGCAAACCCTGGACGAGTTGCAGAGCTACATGACCAGCAAGGCCAAAGGCGTGCTGGGCCAGAAATATCGGGTGGTGTCGAGCGCGAAATCAGCGCCGGCCGGTTCAAAAACCTTGATCATGCGCGCGGCGATCACCGGGGTGAATGCCGAAAACGAAGGCATGAAGTGGTATGAAGTGGTGCCGGTTGCCGCCGTCGTGGGGGGTGTTTCCGCTGCCAGTGGTCATCGCGATCAGGACACCACCCTGTTCATCGAGGCCGAGTTTATCGATGCCAGCAACAACCAGACCGTGGCCAAAGTCGTGCGCAAAGTCTTCGGCAGCACACTGGAAAACGCCAGCCAGAAGATCACCACCAAGGATTTCAAAGTGGCGATCGACAAGCTGACCAGTGATCTACAGGCATTTATCAAATAGTCCGATTGCTTTTTGTAGGAGCACGGCTTGCCGGCGATGGCGCCCTTGAGAACGCCATCGCCGGCAAGCCGTGCTCCCACAAGGGTGTGTATGGCTATTTTTTCATCCCGACCCGCCGCCGCATTTCGGCGGTGATCGACTGCCGGGTTTTCTTCAAATCCTTCCAAGGCTCATCACCGACCTCGGCCAGGCGTTCATGCACAGTGTGCACGTTCCACTGATTGCCACCCTTGAGCTCGCCCACCTCCTCCCGAAAGATCGGCACCGACACCGGCAGCCCTTCGCGGGTGCGCACGGCGTAGGCGCAGATGGTCGTGGCGCCAAGGCCGTTGCGCAGGTAATCGATGAAGATCCGCCCGACCCGGTTCTTCGGTCCCGACACGGCGGAAAAACGCTCCGGCAGCAACTTGGCCATGTGGCTGACAATCGCGTGGCTGAAGTCTTTCACCTCATCCCAGCCCAGCTTGCGGGTCAGTGGCACCACCAGATGAATACCCTTGCCGCCGCTGGTCTTGAGGAACGCCTTGAGCCCCAGTTCATCGAGTACCGAGAGGGTCAGTTGAGTCGCCTCGACCATGCTTTTCCAGGGCAGCGCCGGGTCCGGGTCGAGGTCGAGGACGAAGCGGTCGGGTTTGTCGAGGTTGTCCGAGGTGGCGTTCCAGGTGTGCAGCTCGACGGTGCTCATCTGCACGGCGCCGACCAGGGCTTCGGCGTTGTTGATGATCATCACCGGTTGGCCGGTGAGTGCCTTGTCCAGGGTGGTGATTCCCGGAATGGCCAGGCGCTCGGCGTTCTTCTGGAAAAACAGTTCGCCGGCAATGCCGTCCGGCGCGCGCACCAGCGCCACGGGTCGGTCCTTGAGCTCGGGCAAAATCCATTCGGCGACGCTCGCGTAATACTCCGCCAGTTGCACTTTGGTGGTTCCGCTGCTGGCGTCGATGACCCGGTCCGGGTGAGTGATGCGGACCTTGCCCTCGCCCAGGCCGATTTGTGAGGGTGCGGGCGCAGCTTTCTTTTTGGCAGGGGTGGAAGGTTTTTCGGCAGTGGTTTTTTTCGCGGCTGAAGTCTTCACGGCTTTCGGACGCTCCTCGGTAATGTCTTCGGCAGGTTTGTCGTCACGCAGGCCATGGAACACCGCATGACGGACTGAACCATCTTTGGTCATTTCGGCATAAGCGACCTCTGCCAGCAGCGTGGGCTTGAGCCAGTGCACACCCTTGGCGTCAAAACCGCTCGGCGGGTTGACCACTGAAATCTTTTTGGTCTGCAACGGTTTCAGTTGCTCGTAAATGCGCTTGAGCGTCGTCTCGTTGAACCCCGTTCCGACCTTGCCCGCGTAACGCAACTCACCGCTGTCGCGGTCATGTAAACCCAGCAGCAGCGCACCGAAGGCATTGCGCGAGCCTTTCGGGTCGGTGAAGCCGACGACCACAAATTCCTGCCGATGCTTGCACTTGAGCTTGATCCAGTCGCTGCTGCGTCGCGACACGTAAGGCGAGCCCAAACGCTTGCCGATCAGCCCTTCCATCTGCATTTGGCAGGCGCTGTTGAGCAGGGCTTCCGGTTCTTCACTAAAGGCATCGGAGAAGCGCAGCAGCGGGTCTTTGTTGGGGTTGAGCACGGTCGACAGCGCAACCCTTCGCTCTTCGACCGGCACCTCGCGCAGGTCCACGCCGTTGAGGTAAGGCATGTCGAACAGGTAGTAGACAATGTTGCCGCTGCGGCCCGAGTCGAAGGCATTTTGCAAGGCCTGGAAGTCCGGCACGCCCTGCTCGTCGGCAACCACCATTTCCCCGTCGAGCCAGGCGGATTCGAGACCCAGTGCCGCCAACGCCTCGGCTTGTCTGGGCAGTTTGTGGGTCCAGTCGTGACCGTTGCGGGTGAACAGCTTGATTTCGTCGTGGTCGATGCGCGCCATGATTCGATAGCCATCGAACTTGATCTCATAGCTCCACTCGCCGCCCGGGGCCTTTTCGACCAGCGTCGCCAGTTCCGGTTTGAGCAGCTCCGGCAATTTGGCTTTGCGGGCGCCCGTCAATGGCGCCGACTTTTCCTTGCGCGCCGGGGTGGCGGGTTTTTTGACGGGTTTGGGTTTGGCAGCGGTCTTCGGCTTTTTGGCCACGATGGTCCGATCACTGAGCACGCTGTCGGGTTCGGCGGCGACCACGTCGTAATCGCTTTCGGGTTTGGCCGCGCCGTCCTGATGCTTGATCAGAAACCATTGCTCCTGCTTGCCCGGCATGTGCGTGCGCACCAGGTTCCACAGGCCGCCGAGTTTCTCGCCCTTTAGCTCGAATTTGAGCTTGCCCTTGGCGTACGCCTCGGCCGGATCGTCCTGAGGAATCCACACCCCCCGATCCCAGACAATTACGTCGCCGGCACCGTAATGCCCTTCGGGAATGCTGCCCTCGAAGGTGGCGTAATCAATCGGATGGTCTTCGACGTGGACCGCCAGGCGCTTGACCTTGGGGTCCAGTGACGGGCCTTTGGGCACCGCCCAGCTTTTCAGGGCGCCATCGAGTTCCAGGCGAAAGTCGTAATGCAGGCGCGAGGCGTCGTGCTTCTGGATGCAGAACTGCAAGGCATGGTCTTTCGCGGTTTTTTTGCCCGAACGTTTACCGGCGGCCGGTTCAGAGGTCGCCGAAAAATCGCGCATGCGATTGTAATCGTCCAGGCCCCTGGTCATGGCGCACCGGCTGACGTAACGGTACCCCCGATGCCCGGGCCGATACGCGTGACGATCAATGCGACGACGGCAATGCGTTCCACCCGCTGATAGCCAGGGGTCAACAGTTCTTCACCGAACACGTCAGGGTCGAGTTCGCGGTAAGTCCAGCCTAACATCGGCGATTCCAGATACGGGGTCACCGCATCCAGAAACGGGTCGAGACCATCGATCATCGCCACGCCGGTGTACAGCACCAGGGACCCACCGGGGGCCAATCGATGCAGGGCTTGCTCGACAATGCGCAACGACAATTGCGCGCCGAGCGCCCCGCCGCCATGCCGGTAAGCACGCTCGGCCGGGTCGGCCATGTAGGGCGGATTGGCGACGATCAGGTCGAAGTGGCCGTCGACGTCCTGCAGCACATCGCTGGCCTCGATGCTGACGTTAGCCACCTCGGCGAGCGCGACGTTGACCGCCGTCATGCGTAACGCCAACGGGTTGATGTCCACGGCCAGCACCTCGGCTTCACGGCGGGCGCGGGCAATCACAATCGCTCCGACGCCAGCGCCGCAACCAATGTCCACGGCGCGCCTGATCGGCGCGAAGCTCTGTTGCAGATGGGCGTGAATCAGTTGTGAAAAACGATAAGTGTCGGGTCCGAAGAACACCGCGTCAGCGGCATCAGTGGGGTAACCCGAATGCACGAACAACAGGTCATCGAGGCTTGACCAGCGCACATGACTTTTCAGTCGACCATTGCATTCCTCGAGGACGCCTGCCTGTTGCAACTGCCGCTGCTCATCCACCGACAACAGTCCTGGCTCAAACGGCCGCGACCAGCCGAACACTTCGCGCAGGGTCCGGGCGCTTTGCCCGAAGGAGCGATCATTGACCCGCTGATGGGTCAGCGGCGTTGGCGTGATGAAACGGTAACCGTCGGCCTGCAAGCGGCGCCCCAGTTGCAACAAGGCCAGATCGGGGGCGCTAAGGTGTTCTTCCTGATTCATGACGGGCTCCCTATCGAAAACCGGATTTGAGTTCGATGAACCGTCGCGTGGCCATCAGGCCAGCGGGGTGGGCATGCCGATGGGCAGACAACCACGGAATCAAGACCTGCATCTGCTCGTCGGCGGCAAGCCCTTTAAGTGTAGCGTGCAGGCTTTGGACATCCGGGTCATTGACGGGCACGGGTGGTTCGGTCGCGGCACTGCTACCGCGTCGAACCGCGGCCGGCGCTCGCTCAGGTCGCCAGTCTCCGGCAATCCAGTCGTGCAGCAGTTGTTTTTCGTAGGGGCTGAACACCCCGAACATGGCCGCGCCGTCGCCCTCGACCAATTGCCAGAAACGGCTGGCTTGCGGGTCCTGGTGACGCTTGATCCAGCCCTTGTTTTCCATCGCGATGACGAAGCCTGGCAACTGCTCCGGCGACGACAACCATTGATTGACGGTCTTGCCTTCGAACCGGCAGTAGTCGGAATGCATGTGCTGACCAAACGGACGCTTGCGTTCAAGCATGTTCAGCAACTCGCCGTACAGGTCGAACGACTCGATGATCGCGCGACTGCCCTGCCCCAGATCGTTGAGCCGATAACCCAACGCCACCCTGCGCAGAAAGTCTTCACGGTCGCCTTCCACCGGCAACAATTGCAGCACCGACTGCACGGCCTTTTGCGCGTGGCCGGTGCTGGCATTGTCGATGGTCACGTGCAGGGTGAAGTAATACGGATCGATGCCCAGCTCGCTGAGTTCATAGGCGCTGACCAGCAAATGCAGCGGCAGTTGTTCATAACCGAGGTTGTAGCCGATCACTTCCGGCAAAAAGTCGTCGCTGCAATAACCCAGCGCCAATTGCACCGCGCCTTGCAAGTAACGCTCGTCCGGGATGAACGCGTTGTCCAGCAAGCCATGTTCGGCGAGCAGCTTGCGGTAAATCACCACATGATTTTGCGCCGGGTTGCCGTCGCCCAGCTCTTCCAGATAGGTGCAAATCAGCCCTTCAAAACGCGGGTCATGCCAGTGCCGCAGCAGCCCATACAGCCACGCACCGTCCACGAGTTTGGTCGGGGCAACGGCTTGCAGGAAATACAACGCGTGCGCCTTGTTGGTGAAGAACTGTCGCGGCCCGCCGTCCTTGCGCGTTTGCAGGTAGTCGGCGTATTGGCGAGCCACGTCGGCGCAGTGCTGTTCGACAAAGGTTTGCAGTGCCGACAGGTCTCGCGGCATGTCCTCGGGCAGGTCCGTTGCCTGCGCAAGTTGAGCCTCGAGAAAGGTTTTACCGAGTGCGCGCTGGTGTTCGATATCGTCGCTCAGCAATAACTGTTCGTAGATAGTTTTTATGCTGCCGGCGGTCAGGATCGTGCGTTCGTGAGCCGGCTGGGATTCAAGTCGTATCAGGGCAGTCATGGGCGTGTCTCTCGGTCTGAGGCCAGTGGCAGGACGCTGAATCAGCACGTCTCTACATCAGCAGAGCGACACCCCCGGAAGAAAATTCCATCGGCGTTGAAATCCCCCGGACAGACGGGCTTGTGACGCGGCACCCGGCGCCAGATCAAGTGAATATACTCAGCGGGTGTGGACTCACCCTTCGGAGAGCAATCATGCGAACGGTTCATGTCATCGAGCCCGAAAAAAAACCCGACCCGGTCAGTGTCGTGGGTGAGGCCATCACCATTCTTGCGGGCGGGGATCTGAGTAAACCTTTTGAAATGCATATCCAGGAAGGCGTGCAAGGCGGCGGGCCGCCTGCGCACTTTCACCCTTGGGACGAAGCGTTCTACGTCATTGACGGGCAGGTGGAAGTGACGGTTGCGGGCAAGGCCACCACCGTTTTCCCCGGGGGTTATGTGCATATTCCCGGTGGGACTGTTCATGCTTACAAGAACATCAGCGCGACGGCGAAGATGATTGGTGTGGTGTCTGATCCGCGCGGAGGTCAGTTCTTTGCCGCGCTGGATCAACTCAAAGTGCCGCAGGATTTGCCGCGGATACTGGAGATCGCCGAGAGTTTCGGGGTTACGTTTCTGGTGCCGAAAAACGCCTGAAACCCGGCCTTCGCAGGGTAATGTAGCAGCTGGCGAAGCCTGCGTTCGGCTGCGCAGCAGTCGTGAAATCAGACGATGCGGTGTTTCAGGAAGACCGCAAATTCATGTTTTACGACTGCTGCGCAGCCGAACGCAGGCTTCGCCAGCTGCTACGGATTGTGTCGCTCCTAAACTGATTGGCATTAGCCTTCGCAGGGCCGTGATGATCGTTAGGCCACACCACCTTTGGCCTGCTGCTCCAGATGCACTTGCAGCTCCGGATCGATACTCAGCGCCGCAGCCAGTTCATCCAGATAGCTACGTTCGGCATCTTGCTGATCGTCCACCAGCATCACACTGGCCAGGTACATCTCCGCCGCCATGCCGGAATCCGTGGCCGACTGCGCCACATCGGCGGCGTCCAGTGGCCGTGCGACTTCGTCATCCAGCCATTGCTGGAGCTCTGGGTCATCCGTGTGGCGGCCGATTTCGGTGCTGATCATCTGCTTCTCGGCGTCATCAATCCGGCCATCGGCCTTGGCCGCCGCAATCAATGCACGAAGAATCGCATGGCTGTGGTCCTCGACTTCCGGGCCGGACAACAGGTCGACAGTGCGCGGTGCCTGTTGCGGCGCCGAGGCCTGGCTGCGTTGCCAGGCTTGATAGGCCTGGAATGCCATCATTCCGAGCGAAGCCAGCGCCGCATAGTTGGTGCCGCCACCCGAGCGAGTCTGGGTCGACCGGGTTTGGGTCGAACCGCCCATGGCGGAGCCACCGCCCAGCAGACCACCGAGCAAACCACCCAGGCCACCGCCCCCGGCGCTTGAACCGGCACCACCGCCCAACAGGCCACCGAGCAATCCACCGAGACCGCCGAGACCACCTTGGGCCGACGCGCCACCGCCGCCGCCACCCTGTTGCGACATTGAGCCTTGGCCGGCCCTTAGTAATTGTTCGAGCAAATCGCTGGTGTTCATGACGATGTCCTCATCGGTTGGAGTGATCCAGTCAGGCAACGATAGTCCTCGCCGGCAAATGCGCCACCACCGTTTGGCTGACATGAAACCCTTATTGCCCTTGACCCTGATGACCCTCGGCTGCGAGTGTTCTACCCTCGCTAACCCGATGCCCACAGGATCAACGAACACATGGACCGCCACCTGATTGTCGTCAGCGACGTCATCGAACCTGAAGTCGAGCACGTACTCAGCGCCGGGCTGAGTGCCTTCAATGGTCAGATGACCGGAATCAACGACCGTCAGTCGCTGGCGGTCACGGTCCGCGATCCGGATACCCATCAGGTGCTGGGCGGTATTACCGGCCGTACGTCGCTCGGTCTGCTGTTTCTTGATCTGTTCTACTTGCCCGAATCACTGCGCGGCTCCGGGCTCGGTTCTCGGCTGCTCAAAGCGTACGAGGACGAAGGCCGTCGTCGCGGTTGCCGCTCGGCGGTGCTCTATACCCTCAGTTTCCAGGCCCCGCAGTTCTATGAAAAACATGGTTGGCAGCGCTTCGGGGAAGTGCCCTGCGACCCGCCAGGCACCTGTCGGGTGTTCATGAGCAAGGCGCTGTGATTGAGCCTGTCTGCACCCGATCAATCCGGCAATCGCCACGTTTGAGTAATAGGTATCGCCCTGCGCCGATGTTTCATTTAATACCCCGAATTTATCCGGGGTATTTTTTTGCCGCACAGCTAAGATTTACAGAGGGTGAACCTTATCCCCGGATTCCCGGTCGATACATGCAACCTGACTTGGTTTGCCGACACCCCCCATTGAAGGGGTGATAACAGGCTTGCTTCACTTTCTGGAGAACGCCCCCGTGATATCGACCCTACACATTGCCAGGCTCAAAGCATGGGGCGCCCATGGTTTTACCGCTACCGGCGTGGTCACTGCCTTCCTCGCGACCCTCGCCCTGCTGGAAAACCAGGCCACAAACTGCCTGCTATGGCTGGGCGTCGCCCTGATCGTCGATGGACTGGATGGCGCGTTGGCACGCAAGGTCAATGTCCAGTCGGTGCTGCCAAGTTTCGATGGCTCGGTCCTCGATCTGGTCATCGACTACCTGACGTATGTGTTTATCCCCGCGCTGTTCATTTATCGTTACATCCCCTTGCCGGACTACACGCTGCTGCTGTCCGTGTCGCTGATTCTGGTCTCGTCGCTGTTTTGCTTCTGCAACGTCAATATGAAGAGCAAAGACAACTACTTTCAGGGCTTCCCTGCCGCCTGGAACGTGGTCGCCCTGTGTCTGTACATCATCGCCCCGTCGCCGTGGATCACCTTTCTCACCGTCATCGGCCTGGCGCTGTTGACCGTGACCCGGATGAAGTTCCTCCACCCG
This sequence comes from Pseudomonas sp. LB3P25, assembly GCF_054897985.1. Lineage (NCBI taxonomy): Bacteria > Pseudomonadati > Pseudomonadota > Gammaproteobacteria > Pseudomonadales > Pseudomonadaceae > Pseudomonas > Pseudomonas sp. LB3P25. The sequence goes on from NZ_CM142711.1 coordinate 4,521,131, forward strand.
TTCCGCGTGCGCAAGTTCATGCCGATCAACATCGCCGTAACGGCCATCTGGCTGCTGTGCAGCTTGTCGCTGGTGGTCAACCATCCGGTGATCAACCCGATGGTGATGGGGCTTTGGCTGCTGATGTCGGCTTACTTCCTGGGGATCTGCATCTGGCGCACGGCGCTGGAGTGGTTCGAAAACTCGCGCGGATAAAGGACTGTAGAGCGTGGCCGATTTCTCCATCAAACTGCAGAAATCGGCCATATCCCGCCGGGTCTGTGGTTTTCAGTATAAGAAAAGAACAATCTCAGGGCTTTCTGCCAGATTTGAGAGGAAACACATCGACCATGCCCATCCATATCGTACGACTCGGTTCACCGCGCGTCGCCAATGAAGGCCTGCGCCTGGGCACGGTGCGTCGCCCGCCGCGTGGCGTGCCGAAGGCCGAGTTTGCCAGTCGTGATTTTTATGACGTGTGGCAGCCGCTGCTGTCTCCCAGTGCAGAGCTGGTTGCAGAAGCCAAAGCGGCGGAAGACGCCAAGGCGTGGGAAGCCTTCAAGCGCAAATTCAAGACCGAAATGAACCACCCGGCGCCCAGCCAATTGCTCGATTTGTTGGCGGCGTTGTCCCATCAAACGTCACTGGCCATTGGCTGTTATTGCGAAGATGAAGCGCATTGCCATCGGTCGGTATTGCGGGCGTTGTTAGAGGCGCGTGGTGCGCAGCTCAAATAGTCGCTGGCGCAGGCTACTCTGGCTCAAGATCGGGCTGAAGGATGTTGTTTAGGCATAAGACACAAGGATTGGGGTCTTCAAATGAATAACCAGATTCGACTCGCCACCCCTGACGATGCGGCAGCCATTAGCCAGGTCATCATTCAATCACTGCGCCAGTCCAATGCCCTGGACTACCCACCCGACGTCATCACACGGGTAGAGAAAAGCTTTTCTACCGAGGCCATCAGCGCCTTGTTGAGCCAACGCAAGGTCTTTGTCGCCACCATCGATAAGCGTGTAGTCGCCACGGCCAGTCTTGATCAAGACGTTGTGCGCAGCGTATTCGTTGACCCAAGCCATCAGGGGGGCGGACTCGGCAGGCAGTTGATGGCAACGATTCAATCTGTCGCCCAAGAAGCAAAAATCGAGGTACTGCGCGTCCCTTCCTCCATCACCGCAGAAGCCTTTTACTTCAAGCTGGGTTATCGAAAAATCCGCGACGAATTTCACGGGGCCGAGCGCACGATCATTATGGAGCGGCGTCTGGCGTCCATTGTCGACGCGTCAAACTAACGCCAGCGAATGCCCGCCACAGACCTTACGAAGCGCTCCTAAACAGCCTGTTGCGCGAACAATAGACATGTTCACGAACAGGCTAGCGAAAGTGACGACACTCAGGGCGATTCACTTGGTAATGAAGATGAATGACCCGGCCCGGTTGATGCCGTACCTGAAGCTTAGGCTGGCTTGAAACAGTACGCGGCCAGCTTATTACCGTCGAGGTCGCGGGCGTAAGCGGCATAGGCGTTGGGTGCCCAGCCTCGTGGGCCCGGCGCACCTTCGTCAGTGCCACCGCTGGCCAGGGCTGCGGCGTGGAACGCGTCAATGGCGGCTCGATCCGGCGCTTCAAAGCTGACGGTGACGCCGTTACCCACACTGGCCGGGGCGCCGTTGGCCGGTTTCAAGACGAAGAAGGAGGGAGCGCTCTCCCCCCAGATTGAACCATTGTCGTCAAGATCGGCAATGCGCTTTTGGCCCAGCGTACCGAGTACGTTGTCGTAAAAGTCGCGGGCTTTTTGCAGATTGTTGGTACCGACGGTGACGTGAGTGAAGATGGTCATCTAAATGTTCTCTTTAGTAGAAGCGTGGTGGATGGGTATTGCAGTTTTGCCAGGGCGAGACTCGCCCTGGCGGCTATCGCCAGGCAGGTTGAGTCAGCGATCGAAATGAACAACGGTGCGAATGCTCTTGCCTTCGTGCATCAGGTCAAAGGCCTTGTTGATGTCATCCAGACCCATGGTGTGAGTGATGAAGATATCCAGCGGGATTTCACCCTGTTGAGACTTCTCGACATAGCTGGGTAGTTCGCTGCGTCCTTTCACCCCGCCAAATGCCGAGCCGCGCCAAACGCGGCCGGTCACCAGCTGGAACGGTCGGGTACTGATTTCCTGGCCGGCGCCGGCGACCCCGATAATGACCGACTCGCCCCAGCCCTTATGACAGCACTCGAGGGCCGCACGCATCAGGTTGACGTTACCGATGCATTCGAAGGAGTAATCCACACCACCCTCGGTCAGCTCGACGATCACCTCCTGGATCGGCTTGTCGTAGTCCTTCGGATTGATGAAGTCGGTGGCGCCCAATTGCCTGGCGATGTCGAACTTGGCCGGGTTGATATCGATCGCGATTATTCGGCCGGCCTTGGCCATGGTGGCGCCGATAATGGCTGCGAGGCCGATGCCGCCAAGACCGAAGATGGCCACGCTGGCGCCCTCCTCCACCTTGGCCGTGTTGAGCACCGCGCCAATACCGGTCGTTACACCGCAACCGAGCAGGCAAACCTTCTCTAGCGGTGCTTCCTTCGGGATTTTGGCCAACGATATTTCTGGCAGTACCGTGTACTCGGAGAACGTCGAAGTACCCATGTAGTGAAAGATGGGTTGGCCCTTGTAGGAAAAACGACTGGTGCCATCCGGCATCAGGCCTTTGCCTTGGGTCGCGCGAATTTTCTGGCAGAGGTTGGTCTTGCCGGACGTGCAGAATTTGCACTCCCCGCATTCCGGGGTGTACAGCGGGATCACGTGATCGCCCACCGCCACTGAAGTGACACCCTCGCCGATGGCCTCGACGATACCGCCGCCTTCGTGACCCAGAATGACCGGAAAGAGGCCTTCAGGATCAGCGCCGGACAGGGTAAAAGCATCGGTATGGCAGACACCGGTTGCGATGATACGCACCAGCACCTCCCCGGCTTGTGGTGCAGCCACATCGACTTCGACAATTTGCAGGGGTTGGTTGGCTGCAAAAGCTACGGCAGCTCGTGATTTGATCATATTCATAATTCCCGGGCGCAAAGAGGGGCCGCCTCTTTGTAGAAACAAGAAAAATCGGTCTGAGATTGTGTTTACGCAGATGAAGCTGAGGGACGTTACACCGGGCAGGCGTCCTTGCCCTTTTGCCGATTAGAGCGATGCGTCGATTTTTTTCGCGACGGCTTCACTGACCCAGGCGTGCCACACTTCCGGGTGTTCCTTGAGGAAAATCCTGGCCAGTTTGGGGGATTCGATGCGTTCCTTGGTCATCCTCGCCAGGTTCTGATTCAACAGATCGATGGGGATGTTGACCTTCTCCAGAACCGCAACCAGTTCTGGCGCCTGCTCATGAAAAGCTTTGGAGAGTCCGACTTTAGTGATGACGTTTTTGTCGACCCCCGGTTTCTCTTCCAGTCTTATCGCATCGATCTGCCCCATCAGCGGCGTCGGTGACCAGTAGTAGAACAGCACAGGTTCACCACGCTTGTAGCTGGAGAGCACGGCCGCATCCAGTGCAGCGCCGGTCCCCGGGCGAAAGTTGGTGTAGGTGCTTTCAAGACCGTATTCTTTCAGCATCTCGGTATTGTCCTGTTCACAAATCCAACCCGCGGGACAATTGTAGAAACGTCCTTTGGAAGGCTCCTCCGAGTCTCGAAAAACCTCTGGGTATTTGCTCAGGTCGGCCACCGTCTTGAGGTCTGGAGCGCGAGCGGGTTTATTGCGTTTAGCATCCCCCTCAACCACATAGCGCGGCACGTACCAGCCCTGGACTGCACCGATGATCGGTGAGCCAACGGCAATGACCTTTCCGGCGGCCGCGGCTTTCTTCCAGACTTCGCTACGTTCCATCCACTCTTCGCCAAATACTTGAATGTCGTTGCTGGCCAGAGCGGTCTCAAGAATGATGGTGTTACCCACCAACTGGTCGGTTTCGCAGCCGTAACCATCCTTGAGAACAATCATCATGATGTCGGTGAGGAGCATCCCGCTCTCCCAATTCAGACCGGCAAATTTCACCGATTTGCCTGACTCACACCACCCTGAAGCCTGACTTGAAGCGCTACCGACGAGTAAGCCTAAGGTGAGTAACGAGGCCAGCAAGTTCTTCTTGTATTTCATGATCAGACGCTCCGAAACAGTATTGGGGGCAGGGAGCTCTTGCTTGCTACAAAAGAGGCAAGCGAGTGCCATCAGATCTAACGTGGACAGGTGCCTGTGCATACACGTGAAGCGATGGAGTGAGTGAATAGCTTTATTGTTGATTGGGTAACTTAATTCAAAGGCTCTACCGTGGTACGCCCGTAGAACAATTGACGGGCATAGGCGCTGAACTCGACATTGGGCTGATCCACATAAGCAAATACAGCGTTGAGTCTTAACCTGTCACCCACCACCGGCGTAACACGATGCAGTGAATAGCGGCCGCGAAACAATGTCAGTGTTCCAGGCACTTGAGGCAGAACCTCTATCTGCTGGGTGTCGGGGTTATCAAGGAATTTCCTGACCGCGTCATAACAGTCGTCGCCCTCATTGCGAAGCATGCGTACATATTCAAAATCCCCGCCGGCGCTGGCCGCCTGGAGTGACAGCGTGACGCTGAAGTCGGACCGATCAAAGTGCCAACCCAATTGCTGTCCTGCCGTAAAGCCCTGCAAGTTAAGCGCTGCTAACGGATCTGCATGGCGATAGAGCGTGTCCAGACCCAACACATCTTTGATGAAAGAAAGCACTTCGTCCGATTCATAGATCTGCCTGATCAAGTTGTCGGCAGGAATATCCGCGTAGGCGACAGTATCTTTTTCAGTTTTCATCAAACGTCGCAGGGGATGCTCTGAATCAACGCTTTCCTCTTGAGGTTTGAAATAAACCGTGTGGTTTTCCCGGAAGTGAAACATACGCGGGTGCAGTGCAAGCGTTTGATCCGCCATCGTCGCAACCGGCTCATCACGGACAAATCCCGGGAAGATCGCGACGCCTTCCTGCCCGAGCAATGATTGGCTATGAGTGACCAGCGCCCGATAAGCAGGGTCGGTTCGATCGGTAATGGGATAACGCTGGAGGTCGATGACATCGCCCAGGGTTATGGCGGGTGTGAGAGGCAGCATAGGCATGATTATTGGTCTCCGGTGGCTCTTGCTGGAGTCAGATTGCATCGGAGGCAAAAACAAGTCACGCTCATATTTTTACGCTATTTTGTGAATTATTTTCAGGTCGTGCCCTATGAGACTCACCCTGGATCACCTCGTGATGCTGCAAACCCTGTCGGAAGTCGATTCGGTGACCGCTGTGGCCGAGCGTCTATGGCTGACGCCTTCAGCCGTCAGTCATCGCATGCGGGAGGCGGAACGCCGGCTTGGCGTGACCCTGACAGAGCGCTCAGGGGGAAAGTTGCGACTCAGCCCTGCGGGTGTGCGCCTGGAGCGAGCAGCAAGAGACATCATCGCGATTCTTAACGAAGCGGAGGCGGAGGCCAGATCCATGGCAGGTGGGGTCACAGCCTTTGTACGTATGGGGGTCACCTCATACGGGCCGTTTCGCTGGATTCCAAAATTTATCAAGCATTACTCCAGTCTTCGTCCAGACATCGAAATAACACTGGTGACCGTGCCCCGTAACGACGTTTATGCCAGCCTGATGCAAGGCAGGCTCGATGTATCGATTATTGATGACGGTATGGTGCCTAGTGGCGTAGCCAAGTTGCCGCTTTTCCGTGACGACCTCATTGCGATCATGGCAACGGATCACCCGCTGGCGCAGAGGAAAAACATTTATGCCGAAGACTTCAAAACTTATAACCTGGTGACGTATTCAACGGACCGCGCAAGCGGCTGGGAATATGACCGGTTCTTCGCGCCCGCGAGTATTTTGCCGCGCCGAATGATTACCGTGGAATTGATTGAAGCCATCGTCGAACTGGTGCGCTCGGGATACGGAATCAGCATATTGCAACGCGACTTGGTGACGCCCAGCCTTGAGCGCGGAGAGCTTGCATGGGCAGCCCTGAATGACGGCCTGGATATCGCCTGGAACGCTATTATTCGCCCCTCCGAGCCCGAAGGCAGTGAAGTCAATCAACTGGTCACCGAGCTGACCAGCTGGATTAAACAGGCAGGGAAATCCGAGAATGGCTATGCATAGCCAGAAGCCCGAGACGGGCGTGGGCAAAATAGTCAGTGGCCGGTCTCCTCCACCGGCACCTGCAACCATGACGATTGAAGATGAGGATGCCGTCAACGCCATGCGCATGCTGGCGCGAGGCAGTGATCGGGACGTTCCGCTGGTGGCCGGTGAGTCGGCGGTGGCCGGGCTCGCGGGGTTGATCCAGTTGCTCAAGTCGCCACACCTGGCCGCTGAAGTGGGTATTGATGAACACTCACGGATTCTGCTCATCAGCACCGAAGGCGCCACGGCTCCGGCCGTTTACAACGAACTGGTGGGAGAGACGGCTCAATCGGTGCTGCAACGCCAGCACATCTGGCTGCAACGAAAATAAGGTGATGGCAGGGGGTTATCAACTTGTCAGTAGAATGGGGTGCCATTCAAAACAGGTAGGAGTTGATCGATGCGCATCGCCTTGCTGTCAGACATCCATTTGTCCGTCAACGCGTTACCTTTTCCCGATGTGGATGCCGATATTGTCGTCCTCGCCGGAGACATCTCCCGACCGACTACGGCCATTGAGTGGGCCAAATCGTGCCCTGTTCCGATCGTGTACGTGGCAGGGAATCACGAGTTTTATGGCAGTGACTTGATCTCAACCTACGAGCACTTGAACAGGCTGTCGCAAGGTACACAGATCCACGTATTGGAACGCTCGGAATATGTCCACAACGGCGTGCGGTTTTTGGGTTGCACGCTGTGGGCTGACTATCGTCTTTTTGATTCTGCAGAGGATCGGGCACAGGGTATTGATCTGGCGACGAAGCTCATGCGGGACTTCACCCACATAAAAATCTCGCCCGATTTTCCAGACCTGTTCAGCCCGGCAATTTCCCAACTCATTTTTTTACAGACTGTCGCCTGGCTGGAAGACTGCTTCACCCGCAACAGAACCATTCCCACGGTGGTGGTTTCCCATTTCGCACCGACACGGTTAAGCATCAGCCCGTTTTTTGAGGGTTCACCGATTAACTCGAGTTATGTTTCAGACCTCGAAGACCGGATCAAAGACTGGCAGCCGGCACTGTGGCTGCATGGCCATACCCACGGGAGCTTTGACTACCAGGTGGGCAAAACCCGCGTCATTTGCAACGCCCGGGGCTATGCAAAAGAGGGCATCAATGAAAACCCTCAATTTAATGACTCATACGTGATTGACCTGGATATCTGAGGCTACGCGGCCCTGCGTCCTGGAAACCGGCTGCAGAAAACCGAGCAAGGCCTGCCGGGTGTCATGCCAGGCCGCCGGGTGTTCCATATCGAGGAAGTGCCCAGCGTTCTTGATGGTATGGAACCGGGACTGAGGCGCGTGATCGGCAAAAAGCCGGGCGTCTTCCACCGAGGTGTACTCATCCCATTCGCCGTTGACAAACAGCAGCGGGATTTCGATGGCATTGGCACAGGCGACATAGCAATGGGTGTCTTGGGTCAGCACCTCATTGACGTGGAAATGCATCTGCCTGTACTCGTGTTCGGCCAGACTGCTGATATGGCGGTCATTAAAGCGTTTGAACAGCGATGGCAGGTGCTTGCCGATCGTGCTGTTGATCAAGCGACCGACATTGAGGCGGTCGCAGGCCTGGAGATGGTTCAGGCCGCTTTCCAGGTAATCGCGCATCGGTGTATTGATCCGCGCTGAGAATGAATTGATCACCGCCTTCTCGATTCGTCGCGGCCGCTGGGCCAGCGCCAACAAAGTAGCCGCGCCACCCCAGGAAAAGGACAGCACGTGGTGCACACCAAAGTGTTCGATTAATTCCAGCAGTATCGCTGCCTCGTCTTCCTTTCGGATCGGTTGGCCGTGGAGGTTGTGTTGCTTCGACTGACCGGCGTAGGGCTGGTCGTAGAGAACCACATTGAATCGCGGCTGCAGGTAACGCACCGTTTGGGCAAAGGATGCGGTTGTTGCCAGTGAGCCGTTGACCAGAATGATGGTCTTGTCAGCGGCGGTGTTGAGATAGTGCTCGGTATAAACCTTGTACTTCTTGCAGGTCTCGACGATGGCAGTTTTCGGCATCATATCTTTTTCTTCCTTGAACCCATTGGACTAAGCGCACAGCGTGAGGGACGTCCACAGGGCCATATCGCAGAAAGCAGAACACGCGAACCTGACCGTGAAGTGCCAGGCCAATACATTAATAATTCAGGGCGATTTTCAAGCGTCAACGCATAGGCCTCCTCGGGTTTAACCTGGCAACACGGACAAACAACAACAGCGCGAGGGTGCCCGGATGGCTACCGTGACCACTTAGTCACTGACTGACCATAGGCTCAGAGTTAAGCAGGAATTTCCCCGTCTGCAAGAACGAAGACGAGTTATTGCGTCGAACCGCAAGCGCTGAACTGGCTCAGATCCCGGTATTCATGCACCTCTGACCCGCAGATCCCATGGACGACCATTGAACGCGTGCCCTCGCTCCCCAATTCTCGCCTTCAAGCATTCGCCACCTGCTCCGGCAGCGCGGTCGTCGATGGCGTGGCGGGCCAGTCCTGGCGAACCTACCCTTCGCAAGCGACACGCTACACTTCTCTGGTTGCGCCGCAGCGCCTGAGCGGCCAAAGCCCCTGTCTCCTGATCTGGAGGTGTCCAATGAGCGATAGCACCGAACTCACGACTTTCACCGGCTGGGCCGCAACGGCGGCCGGCGCTCCACTGGAGCGCTATAGCTACGATCCCGGTCCATTGGGGGACGAGGAGGTGGAAGTCGCCGTGGAATATTGCGGCGTCTGCCACTCCGACCAGTCGCTGATCGATAACGACTGGGGCATTAGCCACTACCCCTTTATCCCCGGCCACGAGGTGGTCGGCAGTATCGTGCGAGTGGGCGCGCAGGTACGCGGTCTCGAAGTGGGACAACGGGTGGGCATTGGTTGGTACAAGGGCAGTTGCATGCATTGCTCCTCGTGTATCGGAGGCTCCCACAATCTGTGCAGTACAGTTCAACCCACCATCATCGGCAGCAACGGGGGCTTTGCCGACCGCCTGCGTTCACACTGGGCCTGGGCCCTTGCGATACCGGACGGACTCGACCCGGCTATGGCCGGGCCACTGTTCTGCGCCGGCTCGACGGTGTTCAACCCGCTGGTGGAATTCGACGTCAAACCCACTGACCGGGTCGGTGTGGTGGGCATCGGTGGCCTCGGTCATCTGGCACTACGCTTCCTCAACGCCTGGGGCTGCGAAGTCACGGCCTTTACCTCGTCGTTGAGCAAGCAGGACGAAGCCAGACGCCTGGGCGCGCACAACGTAGTCGCCTCGACCGACAGCAATGCGCTGAAATCCATTGCCGGCACCCTGGATTTCCTCTTGGTCACCGCCAACGCCGACCTTGACTGGCCGGCCATGCTCGGCACCCTGCACGGCAAGGGGCGCCTGCATTTTGTTGGCGTAGTGCCCGGTGCTATTCCAGTGCACGTGTTCGACCTGCTTCCCCAACAAAAGAACTTGTCCGCCTCCCCGGTCGGCTCGCCCGGTACCACGGCGACCATGCTGGAATTCTGTGCACGCCATCAGATCCTGCCGCAGGTTGAGCACTTTCCCATGAGCCGGGTCAACGAAGCCATCGATCACCTGCGCAGTGGCAAGGCGCGCTACCGCGTCGTGCTGGACGCCAGCAAATGACAGACTGGCGCGTCGGATAACGCCGCACGCGCCTTCTACTGCTACGACAGCAAGCCCCCCCCTTCATCGTCCCAAGCGGAGCAGGCCCGACCTCATCGGCTACTCGCAAGATGCCCGATCACGGACATCTACGTCCGAAATGTTCGGACCTCTAGCGCAATTTTTCCCGACTGCATCTATTCCTACACTGGGTCCATCACTTTTCCGCAGTTGGAACACCATGGACTCAACCCAATTCATCAAGGGCAAACGGCCGCTGTATTGGCTGGCCTTAGGCACGTTTGCCGTCGGTACCGAAAGCTTCATGATTGCGGGTTTGCTTCCCGGCATGGCGACAGATCTTGACGTTAGCGTCGGCGTGGCGGGCCAGTTGGTCACTGTATTTGCACTGGCCTATGCACTGAGCTCTCCGGTGCTGGCTGCGCTGAGCGGGAACCTGAATCGACGCAGGCTGCTGATCGGTGCCATGGCGTTATTTGCGGCGGCCAATCTGCTGGCGTTTGCGGCCAGTGGCTACTGGTCGTTGATGGCCGCGCGGGTGGTATTAGCACTCGCGGCGGCGGTGTATGTACCCGGTGCGAATGCGCTGGCCAGCGTGGTTGTGCCACCCGAGCAGCGTGGCCGCGCCATCGCTATCGTCAACGGCGGCCTGTCGCTCGCCATCGCCCTCGGTGTTCCGGCGGGCACCGTGCTGGGTGCAGCAATGGGCTGGCGTGCCACGTTCGCCAGCGTCGCGATCATTTCCGCGTTGGCCGTCGTCGGTTTGCTAATGGGACTTCCACGTGAAATAGGGGCCGGCCTTGCCACCGCCAGCCTGCGCCAACGCGTTTCAACCGCGGCTCAGCCAGCGGTATTGCGTACGTTGCTGATCACCACGTTGTGGGCGATGGCCAGCTACACCACTTACACCTACCTCGCTCCGCTTTTGGAAGCCACCACCCTCATAAATGGCCCGGCGATAGGTTTCGTGCTGTTTGGCTGGGGTGTTTCAGCCGCAATCGGCCTGGCCATCAGTGGCCCGGCGGTAGACCGCAAAGGTCCGCGCGCAGTGATCCTGCCGGCGTTGGCGACATCCACTACGGCCTTCATCGTCTTGTCACTGGCGCCGCACGTTGTCGGCAAGCAGATCGTGGTCGTGCCGATTGTCCTCGCTATCGCTGCCTGGGGCGTGGCGCACTGGGCTTTTTATCCTGCCCAGCAAACCACGCTGGTCGGTGTGGCTGGCGTCGCGAGTGCGCCGGTGGTGTTGTCGCTCAATGCCTCCTTCATGTACCTCGGCTTCTCACTGGGTGCGGGTCTCGGCTCCCTGACTTTGCGCTACAGCTCGTTGGCCAACCTTGGCTTCGTCAGTGCCTTCTGCGCGGCGGCGGCCTTGACCTTGGCCTATGCCTCCGGCCGCCGGCCAGCACCGCAACCTTACCCTTCAAACTAAGCTCAGGAGCTTTGCATGACCATGTCATCTAAAATTCGAGTGGGTCTCATTGGCGTCGGTCATTGGGCCGAGTACGGCCACTTACCTGCCCTCAAGCTGCTTCCCGACTACGAACTGACGGCAGTCCACAGTCGCGACCCGGCCAAAGCCGCCCAACTGGCGCAGCGCCACGGCATCCGCTTTGCGCTCGATTCCGTGGAAGCGCTGGTGAACCATCCGGAAGTGGACCTGGTAGTCGTGCTTAACACGGCACCGCAGCACGAGATCACCGTGCGGGCAGCCATCGCAGCCGGCAAAGATGTGTACTGCGAATGGCCGCTGACACCCAGCAAGGCCGTGTCGCAGGAACTGATGGCGCTTGCGCAGAAAGCCGGCGTTCGGCATCTCATCGGATTGCAGCGGCGACTGAACCCGGACTATCGCTACGTGCGCGATCTGTTAAAGGACGGCTACATCGGGGAACTGCGTTCGGTGCGGCTGCATATCAGCGTCGAATACTTCCAGCGGGAACGCATGGCCGCCCTGCACTTCACCATCCCCCCGGAGAACTTCTCCAGCCTGCTCTCCATCTATGGTGGTCACTATTTCGATGCGGTGTTCACCCTGCTGGGCCATCCGGACAGCATCAGCGCTCTCACTGTCAACCAATTCCCGGAAGTGACACTGATCGAGACGGGTGAAGTGTTAAAACATACGACCGCCGACCAGATCGTGGTCAACGGAACCTTCTCCAATGGCGCGGTGCTGACAGTGCATATCGAAGCCGGGAAGCGAAATAACTATGGCATGCAACTGGACCTGACCGGCACCCAAGGCGATCTCAAGATCTGGAACACCACCAGCTTCGGCAACGAATTCAACATCATCGATGCGGCCCAGGGAGACTCGCAGCCCATGCGCACCCTCAAGGTCCCGCCGCGCTACAACTGGTTGCCAGAGAACAACCTGGGAGGCAGCCAGCAGGAACTGGCCAATTTGTATGCCGCCTACGCAAAGGATGCGCGCGACGGTACACACCTGGCGCCCACCTTCGCAGACGCCTTGCGCATGCACGAATTGATCGACGCCATCGAGATCTCTAACCGCGACGGCGTGCGCCTAAGGCTGGAGGCGTGAGGAATCAGATGCGCAAGTGCGCACTCATGTAGTCAATGAAAACGCGCAGCTTGGGCGAGGCATAACGGCTGGCTGGCCACAGCATCCAGAAGACGACTTGGCGGTCCATGTAGTCGTCCAGCACGGTGACCAGTTGGCCGCTTTCCAGCGCTTCGCGCACCAGGAAGGTAGGCAGAAAGGCAATACCCCTGCTCTGGATTGCGGCATAGGCAAGGGGCTCGACGGTGTTCGCAGTCATGGTCGCGGGTAGCACCAATTCGGACTCGGAGGCCACGAGCTGCAGCGGCCAACGCTCCAGCTTTCCCGTTGCGGGAAACTTGTGTTGCAGGCAGAAATGGCTTTCCAGTTCACGCGGATGGGCAGGTACACCATGGCGCTTGAGATACGTGGGCGACGCCACCAGCACATGTGCGCAAGAACCCAAGCGACGCGCGGACAAGCGTGAATCGGTTTGCTCGCCGGTCCGAATCACCGCGTCGAAACCTTCTTCGATCACATCGACCATACGGTCGGACATATCGATATCCAGCTCGATCTCTGGATACCGCTCCATGAACCCGTCGAACGCCGGCATTAGCAGGTCGCCCAGTTGCGGCGTGCCCACGCGAAGCCGACCACGCGGGTTGCCGGCCAGGCCTGACAACTCGGATTCGGCAGCGGCCACTTCGCTCAGGATGCGGCGGCATCGCTCCAGGAACAGGGCCCCCTCGGCAGTCAGCGTGACACTGCGTGTGCTGCGATGAAACAGCCGTACACGCAACCGCTCTTCCATCCTGGCGATGGCCTTGCCCACGGCCGAGGAGGAAACCCCCAGCTGCCGACCGGCCTCGGTAAAGCTGCGCGTTTCGGCAACTTGCACGAACATTGAGATGCTACTCAGGCTGTCCATCACATTTCCTGTCGGCAAAACCGTCGATTTTTTAGCCCCACATAGTGCTCCCCCCACAACGCTGGATTACGGAAAAACTGTCCGAAATGTTCGGCATCGCGAGATATTTTTCTTCAACCGTCGTGCGCCTATATTGCTCACATCCCACCTCAGACAGGAATTGATGACATGTCCAAGCTGCACACGAATATCCAAATAGGCCCTTATCAAATTGCCCATCGCGTCGTTTTAGCGCCGCTTACCCGCATGCGTGCCGAGCCGGGCGACATCCCTGGCCAGTTAATGGCCGAGTACTACGCCCAGCGTACCACCGCCGGTGGCCTGCTGATCGGCGAAGCCACTATCGCCGCACCCAATGGCAATGGATACCTCGGTGCTCCCGGTCTGTATGACGACAGCCAGATCGCTGGCTGGAAGCTTGTGACCGACGCCGTCCATGCCAAGGGCGGGAAAATCTTCCTGCAGCTCTACCATGCAGGGCGACAGTCCAATAGCCAACTGCAGCCGGACGGCAGTCAACCGGTGGCCCCTTCCGCCGTGGTCCACGGCGGTGTGGCCTACACCGAAGCCGGTTGGGTGCCCAATACCCCGGCGCGCGAACTGACTATCTCTGAAATCCGCGGGCTGGTGGACAGCTTCCGCGCCGCGGCCGAACGCGGTGTTGCGGCGGGTTTCGACGGCGTGGAATTGCACTCGGCCAACGGCTACCTGTTTGACCAGTTCCTCCAGGACGGTAGCAACAAACGCACTGACATCTATGGTGGATCATTCGAAAACCGCAGCCGGTTCCTGTTGGAAACGGTAGATGCCGTGACCTCCGTCTGGGGAAACAACCGGGTGGCCGTTCGTCTCGGTCCGAGCGGTACCTGGGGTGATATGTCCGACAGCGACCCGGATGGCCTGTTCACGTATGTCGCGCGCGAACTGGACAAACTGAATCTCGGCTACCTGCATCTGATTGAGCCGCGCATCGCTGGCAACGTCGAGGACGAGAGCAAGAACCAGAATCCGCTGGCGGCCCAACTCATCCGGCAGCACTACAAGGGCATCATCATTGCAGCGGGCGGCTTCGCTGGTGAATCGGCGAAGGCGATCCTGGAGGCCGGCGATGCCGACCTGGTTGCTTTTGGCCGCCACTTCATCGCCAATCCTGACTTGCCAGAGCGCCTGCGCAACGGCTGGCCGCTGAACCCGTACGACCGCGAGACGTTCTTCGGTGGCACGGAGGTGGGTTACACGGACTATCCTTTCCATACCGAAGCTGCCTGATAATCCGCACCGCTGACAGCTGGGGTCGTAGTACCCCAGCTATCCAAAAAACCTGTCCTCCAACCCCGTTCCAACTGAATAGCAGGCCTCCCAATGAGTACTCCTGTTTACCCCGTAGAAACGTCCGCTCTTATTCTCGTCGATGTTCTGAACGATTTTCTGGCTGACGACGGAAAGCTGAACGGCATGATCGAACCCATGTTGAAACAGTTGAATCTCAAGGAAAACCTGCAACGCCTTCTTGAGGGAGCAAGAAGCGCCGGAGTGAAGATTTTCTTCTCTCCCCATGGCCTTGATGAACACAGCTTCGATGACGTCAAGCACCTCCATCCCCGCTTCAAGCAAGCGCTCGAGAACAAGGTCTTTTGGAAAGGCAGCATTGGAGGACAGTTCTTCCCCCCCCTGCGTCCACGCCCCAATGAGTTCGTGGTCAGCCACCACAGAATTTTCAGTTCCTTTCATGGCACTGACTTGCACAAGCAACTTCAGGAGCAAGGGATCGAGAAAGTCATTATTGCTGGACTGACGTCACAGACCTGCGTGGAAGGCACTGGGCGAGATGCCCTGGAGGCTGGTTATCACGTGACCTTTCTTAAGGACGCCGTGGCTGATTTCACTGAGGAGGCACATCGCGCAGCTCTTGAGATTTCCTACCCCACTTTTGGCCACGAGACATTGACCATCGACGAGTTTCTGAATGCAGTCCAGGGCGACTGATCTCACCTCTTTTATGCCCTTCGTTATGCCGGCCGTACTACCTATCTATTCAGTAAGGAATGTCCCATGCCATTAGCCAGAATCGATGTTGCTGCCCAAACCACACCGGAAACTGTCGCGGCCATTGGTGATGTCGTTTATGAGGCGATGATCAACACGGCCAGCGTTCCTGAGCACGACAAATTCCAGATCATCACTCGCCACGCCAAGGATGAATTGGTCTACCCGCCCGAGGGTTATCTCGGCCTGACCTACACGCCAGGAATTGTTTTCATCCAGGTCACTTGGGTTGGCGGTCGGTCGATTGAAGTGAAAAAGGCTTTCTACAAGGCGATCGCAGACGGAATTCATTCAAAAACCGGACTGCGCAAGGAGGACGTCTGGATCAGTTTGATCGATGTGAAGCGTGAAGATTGGTCGTTCGGCAATGGAGAGATGCAATACGCACCGAAGGATTGATCCGGATCTTCAAATAAAGGGGATGTAGCATCGAATGCTGCATCTCCTTTTACGGCTGAAGTTAATAATGAGCTGGAATAGCAAACCTTTTTCGTGCCACCAAGCGGGGGCTTAAGGCCAATGCTGCGGGACATTGCACCGCCGGCAACCGGGGCCATAGTGCCCCAGTTGTCCAGAAAACCTGACACAACGGGGCCTGGCGGGCCCAAGGTGCATTCTGGCTGATGGGAGGTGCCAGGTATATGAAGGACCTTTTCACCTACAGGCTTTTCACAAGGGTGGCGCGACTGGGCAGTTTTTCGGCCGCGGCACGCGAAGTGGGTCTTTCTCAATCCCAGGTTTCCAGGGTTGTGGCCGAACTCGAAGCCGATCTCGGCACCCTGCTTTTGGCGAGATCGACACGCGCGGTCGTGCCCACTGAGGCAGGGGCGGATTTTCTGTCGCGCATAGAGCCCATCCTTGCAGCGGTGGAAGAAGCTGAGCAGAGCGTTCGCGGAGGTGGAGAGCTGCGTGGTGTCGTGCGGATCAGCATGCCAACGAGCATCGGCGTCAGGGAAATCATTCCGCGTTTAGCGCCGTTCGCGGCAATACATCCCAACCTGCATATCCAGGTCCTGCTCGCCGATCACTGGCAGGATCTGGTCCGCGAAAATATCGATGTTGCGATAAGGCTGGGGCAGCTCTTGGATTCCAGTGCAACGAGCCGTCAGATCATGACAATCAAGAGATTCATTCTCGCCTCCCCCTCCTACTTGCGCGCCGCTGGAGAGCCGACCACACCGGACGACTTGCAATCACATCGAATCATTGCAGGTCCGGCCTCGACTGTTCCGAGTGGCTGGATGTTCACGCGCAATGGAGAGACCAGGACCATTCAGCTCGAGGCTCACTTCTCGACCGACGAAAATGAGGGCGCTGTCGCAGCCGCGGCCGCTGGGTTGGGGATCACGTCGACAACGGCCTGGGCGTGCCGGCGTGAGCTTGAAAGTGGTGAACTCGTCACACTGCTCACCGATTGGGAGACCGAATCCGTACCTGTTCATGCCTACTTCCCCCATGGCTCGCGAACCCGGAGTGCCGGCCGTGCCTTGATCGAGCATCTTGTTGCCAATCTTCTTGGTGAGGGCTGTAACACGTCGAGCGTGTAGGTTGATGACGTTCGATTTATGCATCCCTTGCATAGAAGATAGCGAAAAAGAGTGGCTACTCAGATCCCGCCGAAGTTGCCAATTTAGTGCCACCACCCTGCACGACGCATCGGTCGACCTGTTCATCCGGGCGGCGCGCTGGACGGCCTTTATTTTCATCCATCCAGGAGAAGTGTCATGCGTATGACCGGCAATACTATCTTCATCACTGGCGGCGGCTCCGGCATTGGCCGAGGCCTGGCCGAAGCCTTCCACACGCTCGGCAATCAGGTGATCATCTCTGGCCGGCGTATGGAGCGGCTACAGGAGACGCTCGGTGCCAATCCGGGTATGGCCGCCATTGAACTCGATATTACCGACCCGGACAGCATCCAGGCGGCAGCGCAGAAGCTCATTTCCAATTACCCGGACGTGAATGTGCTGATCAACAATGCCGGCGTCATGATGCTGGATCACGCAGACAAGCCAGTGGACGATGCGCTCGCACTGTCGACCGTCACCACTAACCTGCTCGGCCCGATTCGCATGACCTCGGTCCTGATTGAGCATCTGAAGGCGAAGCCTGATGCGGTGATCGCCAACGTCTCCTCAGTTCTCGGCTTCGTGCCGATGGCAGTGACGGCGGTCTATTCGGCGACCAAGGCAGCCCTCCATTCCTACACGTTGTCACAGCGTTATCTGCTGCGCGAACAGGGCATCCAACTGATCGAAATCGCGCCGCCTTGGGTACGCACCGAGTTGCTCAATAGCAGTGAGGAAGAGCGCGCCATTCCTCTCGACCAGTTCATTACGGAAGCGATGAAGCAGTTCGAGAGCGGCGTGGACGAAATCCTCGTCTCACCAGCCGAAGCAATGCGTGCCAACCCTGGCCCGAATGAGCATGTCTGGATTAATCAGTTCAACGACATGATCGCAAACGGGCCGACTCTCGGCTGACCGCTACCGCGTCGGGCGGCCTCAGCGGTCGTCTACCCCTCATATTGCTAACAGGACCAAGACTATGACCGCACGCACACCAACCGAGAACAAGGCAATCGTTCTCGAAGGATTCGACACCCTATTCAACCGCAAGGATTTGGCTGCGGCCGAACACTTCTGGTCGCCCTCTTATATTCAACACAGTGCTCATATGCCCCCAGGCCGCCAGGGCCTGTTCGATCTGGTCGCCGCGGGGTCGCCCACACTGCGTTACGAATGCCAGCTCGCGGTGGCGCAAGGCGATTTCGTCATGCTGCACGGCCGATTCTCTGGCCTCGGCCAGCCGGTGAACTGGGTCGTGGTCGACATCCTCCGCCTCGAGAACGGCGTGATGGTCGAGCATTGGGACGTCATCCAGGACGAGGCCACGCGCGACAGCTCCGCGGGCGGCCATCCCATGTTCGGAGATCACTTCCCGGGCTGACGCTCCCCCGAACAACCACTCGGTGGTTTTTTCGGCGATTGGCCCGAGCCTTGCTTTGGCATCTTTTGCGTGATGGGCATTACAGGGCGTGTAACTCAGGATGTTCAGCCTCTGGACGCTCTGGCATCTACACCAATCCATAGGGTGCTGATGGTGCTGATGCAGACCGCAAGCCTGGCGACGATCTTGGAGTTTATGCTGCACCTGAACAGGGTGTTGATTGTGGCAAGCCTATAGGCAACAGGCCGCCCCACTTTCAGGAATTCCCCCAAAGTTGGGGACTTTCATCCTCTAAGGCTAGCAGGCTTATTAATTGCCAAACTTCAATAAGGGCAGGTTGACCGCGCTCCACGCATTAATCAAAAAAAATAAAAAACAAGGGGAATCCAACCTTGAAAATTTCAACACTCTGCGTCGCGGGCAACCTTTTGGTTTCGTTCGCGGCTTTTGCTACAGGGACTATTCCCGCCATCGACCTGGACTTCACAAGGTCAGCTGCTGAAACGCTGAAAAAACGGGGCATCAACGACGCTTGTATTGTTGCCGCTTCAAACCCTAAAACGTTCACCTATTGCCGAGAAGGATCGTCAACGCTCTGGAAGTATCAGGCTTTAGATCTGGAACAACAGGCGGCGATCCTGAATGGCGAAAAGCAGCACTTGACAGACTACGGGCAAATCACCGTCGCGCAAGTCGATAGCGCAGCCTGCCAGCAAGATAACCCGATGCCATTCGTTAAACCGGCTATTACTCGTGGGCTGGCCCTCGGCCTGATCACCCTGTTTCTGTTGATTGGTTTGCGATCTACCTACCGGGCAAGTCGCCGCCCCTAACCAAAACATGATAGGCAAAGCGTCGAAAACGGACGCTTTAGCTCCCTTAATACGACTTAATGATGACGGCTTAAATCTGCGCAAATCACGAGTAGGCACAGACTCAAAAAGTAGCTTTATTTGACGAGTCGCGTTTCCTTGGAAGGTCTGTATCCGAAGTACGAGCTATAGCACTTGCTGAAGTGGCTGGGCGATACAAAGCCACACGCAACCAACACGTCCACCTGGGACAGCTCCGTGTGCTGGAGCAGTCGACGCGCTTCGGTAATTCGCAGCTCCATGTAATACCGTTGCGGCGTTGTGCCCAGTTGCTCCTTGAACAAGCGCTCGAGCTGTCGACGAGAACGGCCTGCGTAGACCGCCAACTGCTCCAGCTCCAGAGGCTCTTCGAGGTTGGCATCCATCAGCTTCACCACCTCGCGTAATGGCGCGCTCACGCAGATATTTTCAGTCGGCTTTATGCGCCGATAACGCGACTCCTCGAAAGCAAGGATGTCCTCAATCCCCTCGACGAGGGCTTTGTCGTGCAATCCTTTGATCCAGTCCAACGCCATGTGGAATGCCCCCGAGGGACTGGAAGCCGTAAGCCGGTCTCGATCAATGACGTAGGGCTCACTGGTGACATGCGTCGCCTTGGAGATTTCCGCGAGTGCGGGGCGATGTTCGGGGTGAATCGCGCAACGATATCCGTCAAGCAAGCCGGCCCTCCCCAGGAACCACGCACCATTCCACAACCCGGCCAGACTGACACCCTGGTCTGATGCAGCCCTCAATAGGGAGATGAGTTCATCCGTCGCTTTGAGTTCTGTCCTGTAGCCGCCGCAAATGACCAGAAGATCCAGGTCCTGGATCGTTGAGCCATCGAAACGGGTATCTGGCCGAATGACCAGGCCCAGGTCACTGACGACCTCCTCATTGGTCAAGCCGAACGTTCGGGAAGAGAACAACCCGGGTCGCAGAAGATTCGCGGTGACAATCGTATCCAGTGCTTGCGTGAATGCGGGCAGCGAGAAATGCTCGAGCAACAGAAAGCCTGCCCGGACCATTTGAGTCTTCTCGTTGGGGTTCTCATTCAGATAGCGGAGATTTTTCCCCTTCATGCCTCCGCTAAATTGGCGTCGCTCGATCAATGTTCGACCTACTCGGTTACGTTACCCAACAGCTCGTTGGGTGCGTTGATAAACCTCAATGCTAACTGCAGAAGTTTCAAAACCACTAGCGCCATTTTGCGATTGATCAGGTCAACTGAAAGCCGTGACGCCGGGTAAAAAACCAAGAGGATTACTCCTCGGCGAGCCGTGTCACTTTCGCTACGGCTCGCAACTGAACCACCTGTGATTCCTCGCTCACCGTCGAGGTGACCATCGTTGCAATAATTGACTTGAGCGCCAACTGCCCCACCGGCTGACCTTGATTGTCAGTGACCACCAATTCGTCGAGTCCCGCTTCAACCAGTCGCTTGACCGCCGACTCGAGTGACGTCCCCATGGTTACTGCCAGCGTTGCTCCAGCCTTCACCCGAGCAAACGGCCGCATGATGGCCTCGACGCTGATCACCCGGCCCCGGTTCACTTCCTTGACGAAGTTGGCAATGTAATCGTCGGCAGGGCTCATGACGATCTCCTGCCGGGTGCCTTGTTGCACCACCTCACCGTCACGCAAGATAGCGATGCGATCACCGATGCGCAGCGCCTCATCAAGATCATGGGTAATGAACACGATGGTCTTCTTGATCTCTTTTTGCAGGTCCAGGAGCACCGATTGCATGTCCATGCGGATCAGCGGATCAAGGGCCGAGAAGGCTTCATCCATCAACAGAATCGGCGCATCACTGGCCAGTGCCCGGGCCAGGCCGACTCGCTGCTGCATGCCGCCGGAAAGCTGATTGGGATAGTGACGCTCGTAACCTTTGAGCCCTACCCGATCCAGCCAGCCCCTGGCGATTTCTTCTTGTTTGCCACGGGGCAATCCCTGGATCTCCAGCCCATAGACCGCATTGTCAAGCACGGTCCGGTTCGGCAGCAGCGCGAACTTCTGAAACACCATGGAAATTCTATGCCGGCGAAACTCTCGCAGATCGTTCTGGCTCATCTTGAGCACATCCACACCACCGACGATGACTTCGCCGGCCGTGGGTTCGATCAATCGATTGATATGTCGGATCAGGGTCGATTTGCCCGAACCGGAAAGCCCCATGATCACCTGAATGCCCCCGGACGGCATGCTGATATTGATGTCCTTCAAACCCAGTACATGACTGTGAGTGGACAGCAGTTCAGCCTTGCTCATGCCCTTTTTGATCCGTTCGATACTCGCGTGCGCCTGGTAACCGAAGATCTTGTAGAGATGCTTGATCTCGATGCCGAAATCGTTGGTCAGATTAGTGGCCATGAACCCTCTCCAGGTGCTTTTGCAATCTTCTGCCGTAGGCTTGGCTGACCCGATCGAAGATCACCGCAATACCGACAATGGCCAGGCCGTTGAACATGCCCAGGGTGAAGTATTGGTTGGAAATGGCCTTGAGCACCGGTTGCCCGAGCCCCTGAACCCCAATCATCGACGCGATGACCACCATGGCCAGGGCCATCATGATCGTCTGGTTGATGCCGGCCATGATCGATGGCAACGCCAGCGGTAACTGGACATTTTTCAGTTTCTGCCAACTGGATGAGCCAAAGGCGTCGGCGCACTCCAGCATCTCGGCGTCGACGTGGCGGATACCGAGATTGGTCAGGCGGATCATTGGCGGCAAGGCGTAGACCACGACCGCAATCAGCCCCGCGACCTTGCCGATTCCCAGCAACATCACCACCGGAATCAAATAGACAAAACTCGGCAGGGTCTGCATCACGTCCAGTACCGGGCTGACCAGGTTCTGCAGACGATTGGAGCGGGCCATCGCGATACCGGTCGGCAAGCCGATGACAACGGAGATCACCGTGCAGACGAAGATCATCGACAGGGTCTTCATCGTGTCGGACCACATGTCCAGATACCCGATAGCCATCAGCGTGAACACGCAACCCAGGACAATTTTCCAGCTGCGGCTGGCGAACCAGGCAATCAGGGCGACCAGCACAATGATGATCGGCCATGGCGTCGTGGTCATGAACCTTTCGGATTGATTAAGGAAAACTTGCAACGGCTGGAAAAACGCTTCGAAGCTATCGCCGTAGGTACTGGTGAAATTGCGAAAGGCACCGTCGATGGCCTTTTTCAAGGCCCGGAGTCTTTCGTCCTCCATATGTGGAAAGCTGAGTAACCACTCCATGACATTCCCCTTTCGTAGAAGACCGTAAGAACGCTGGCAGGTCATTTCAATACATGGGTGTTTTTATTGTTGTCTGCGCGCAGGGGTCGATGCAGCCTGTCGCAACGGGCTGCATTGACCCCTGGGATTAAAGCGCAGCCTTGATCTTGCCGGACGCTTCAGGCGTGACCCACTGACTCCAGAGCGCTTCGTTGTTTTTCAGGAAGTACTTCGCGCCTTCCTCACCGGTGGCCTGGTTATCGGTCATCCAGGCAATCAATTTGTTCACCGTCTCGTTGGACCAGGCGCGCTTGTTCAGGTACGCCATGACGGTTGGCGAACGAGCCGCGAAGGACTTGGTGGTCAAGGTATAGACCCGATCGACCGGCCAGCCATTGGGTTTTGGATCAGGACAGTCGGCGACCGTATTGCAACGTTTCCACTCCGCCGGATCGACAGCATGACCATTTTCCAGTTTCACCATCGGGTACTTGCCCAACAAGGCGGTCGGCTCCCAATAAAACCCCAACCAGGGCGCCTTGCGCTCGTAGGCTTTGGCAATGGAGCCGTCCAGCGCCGCTGCCGAACCGGTATCCACCAGCACAAACCCGGCCTTCTCGAAACCATAGGCCTTGTAGAACTGACTGGTCACCACGGTGCCGCCCCAACCTTGCGGGCCGTTGTAGATCGCGCCTTTTTTCTTGTCGTCAGGGGCCGGGAACAGTTCGGGATGCTTCTTCACATCATCGAAGCTCTTGATGTCGGGATGGGCGTCAGCGATGTACTTTGGAATCCACCAGCCTTGAGAACCGCCGTCGGATAAGGAGCTTGCTGCCTGAACCAGGTTACCGCTTTGAATACCCTTCTTCGCGACCTCTGGAACCAGGTCGATCCAGCCCTCGGGGGCGATATCGGGCCGACCCTTTTCAGCCATCGAAGTAATGGTTGGAACCGTATCGCCAGATACCAGATCGGCATTACAACCGTAGCCGGCATTGAGGATCAGCTTGTCGACATTGGCCATCACTTCGGCCGATTGCCAGTTCATGTTGGCGATCGTCACATCACCACACTCAGACGCTGACACCCAACCAGTGAAGGCAACAATCCCCAGTGCAAGTCCCGTCTTCGAGAAAGACTTTATATTCATAAACGCTAACCTCGATTGCGGCCAGAGTTGTGAAGGGCCAACTACCGCGTCATTGGACCTTCTTTCGTGTCAGCAGAATGGGCAAATGGACTCATGGAACTGGCGACTGAAGTCGCTGAATCCAGACCTGCTTTTATTGTTTTATCGAAGCCGCCGGCGATCATGGCTTCGAGGCCCGCCGCCGTGACGCCGCGGTAACTGATGAGCGCCTGCAAGAGTTCGTCGACGGAGTGCCCATTGCCGATCAGCTGGCTGGCATCCACTACCACCGCATTGGCTGCGCGGCGGGCAATGGCGGGAGGCAAGCCGCTGCTCACTGCCTGTTGGAACAGGCTGCGAGCCAGCAACGCCGGGTAAGCAGGTCCTGTTCCTACCAGCGCTGTCAGGTAGTTCAACTGGTGTTCGGTGAAGACTTCATCGGCGCTGCCGAAGGTTTCAAACAGCCGTTGGGCGAACGCTTTTTGCCCGTCGGTGACCTCTTGCGTGACCAACCAGGGCGTATAGGACTTACCGATTTCTGCGGCGGCATTGGCCATGGCGCGAATCACTTGCCGACTGCCCGTACGCTGCACCACTTCTTCCAGGGGCACGCCGGCCATCAACGAAATCACCAGCCGGTTTTCAGCGAAAATCTTTACGTCGACAAACTGCTCGGGGCGTACTGACACGATGACCACATCACAACGTTCCACCAGCGCCTGGTTGTCCCGCGTTACCGATACCTGCGACCACTTGGCACTCGGTAACGGGTTGCTGGCGCTGCGATTCGAAAGCACCAACGCACCGGGCTGGACAAAAGCCTTGTCGAGCATCGCCAGAGCAATCGAGCGGCCAAGCCATCCCGATCCACCGATAATGCCTATCGTGGGTTCGTCGAACATTTGAACCTTCCTTCGTCAGTCAGAAGTCGCGGTCAGTCAGGGGTTGGCGGTGAAACTTCATCCATCACATACCCATGGCGGGAGTAGAAGCGTTTCAATTCGCGCTCCAGGGGTTCCTGGCCGGTGAAGATCTTCACGTACTCGGGAATCCGCCGCATTCGCTCCCCGACATCCTCTCGGGTGTTGGTGCTGATATAGCCAATCTGCGTCAGGTAAATCGTTCGAGCCCGCACATCGGCGGCGTCAAATGCATAGTCGAAACGCACGAACATCCGGATAAGGGCTTCGCGCCTGGCAATGTCGGCCACCCGGATATGTTCGGCCACTTCAGCGGACTGCAAGGCCCAGCTGCGCATCGCAAATTCAAACTGTGAATCGAACAGTTCCGGGTTCAGCCAACAGTCGAAAACGTTGAGCATCGCCTCGGCAATGCTTTCGGCATAACACTCCGTCTGGGCGATCAGATTGCCGGTGTTCTTCACTCGCCAGCGCTCGATCAATGCGGCGAGCAGCTCTTCGCGATCCTTGAAAAACCAGTAAAAACTGGTTCTCGACAGCCCCAGTTTTTTGGCCAGCGGCATCACCCGCACCGTGTCGACACCGCACTCGGTCAGGCTTTCATACGCTGCATCGAGCCACCCTTCCAGGGACCCTCTCCAGCCGGTTTCTGCTGCTTTGGTGTGTTCGTTCATGGCTCGATCCTAGTCGCTCACCCGACACCGCGCAAGCTAAATGTACACCTGTGTCCAGCTTGTTGACACAGGTGTACATTTCGCCCTAACGTAATTTCAACGTAGGTCCTTGCCCTCTTCCGGAGAGTCTTGACGATGCTGAATGATCCGCTCCTCCAGCCCTATCAGTTGAAGCACCTGACTCTCCGAAACCGCATCATGACCACCGCCCACGAGCCGGCCTATCCCGTAGACGGCATGCCCAAGGACCTCTATCGCGCCTACCACGTTGAACGGGCGAAGGCTGGCGTGGCCTTGACCATGACGGCTGGGTCTGCTGCGGTTTCGCGGGACAGCCCACCGGTGTTCAACAACATCCTGGCCTACAAGGATGAGGTGGTCGGCTGGATGAGAGACCTCACCGACGCCTGTCATGAACATGGCGCTGCGGTCATGATCCAGTTGACCCACCTTGGCCGGCGCACGCGCTGGGACAAGGGTGACTGGTTGCCCGTGGTCTCGCCGTCATTCGAGCGCGAGGCCTCCCATCGCTCCTTCCCGAAAAAGATGGAAGACTGGGATGTCGAACGCATCATCAAGGACTATGCCGACGCCGCCGAGCGGATGAAGTTTGCAGGCCTGGACGGCATCGAACTGCAAGCCTACGGGCATCTGATGGATCAGTTCTGGTCGCCGCTGACCAACGACCTCGATGCCCCATATGGCGGCTCCATCGATAACCGACTGCGGTTTACCTTCGACATCCTCAGCGCCATTCGCCAGCGCGTCGGCCATGAGTTCATCGTCGGCGTGCGCTATACCGGCGACGAACAACTGCCCGGTGGACTGACCTCGGCCGATGGCCTGGACATCTCCAGGCGTTTGAAAGACAGCGGCATGGTGGATTTTCTTAACGTTGTGCGTGGACACATCGACACCGACGCTGGCTTGACCGACCTGATTCCGATCCAGGGCATGCGCAACTCACCGCATCTGGACTTCGCGGGAGAGATTCGCGCCGCCACCGACTTCCCCACCTTTCACGCGGCGAAGATCCCGGACGTGGCCACCGCCCGCCATGCCATCGCCTCGGGCAAGATCGACATGGTGGGCATGACCCGCGCGCACATGACCGATCCGCATATCGTGCGCAAGATTATCGAAGGGCGCGAAGAGGACATTCGTCCCTGTGTCGGCGCCAACTATTGCCTGGACCGGATCTACCAGGGCGGTGCTGCCTATTGCATTCACAACCCGGCCACCGGCCGTGAAACCAGCATGCCCCATGACATTCCGAAGGCGGCGAGCAAACGCAAAATCGTGATTGTCGGCGCCGGTGTCGCCGGGCTGGAAGCGGCGCGAGTGGCGGCCGAACGCGGTCATGAGGTGGTGGTGTTCGAAGCCGCCAACCAGGCCGGCGGCCAGGTTCGGCTCACCGCGCAATCGGAGCGGCGACGGGAAATGATCAGCATCGTCGAGTGGCGCATGGCCCAGTGCATCGCCCGAGGCGTCAGCTTTCGATTCAATACCTGGGCCGAGGCCAGCACTGTCTACGACGAAAACCCGGACGTGGTGATCATCGCCACCGGCGGCCTGCCCCACACCGAGATTCTCACCGCAGGCAATGAGCTGGTGGTCTCGGCCTGGGACATTATTTCCGGGGATGTGAAACCCGGGCGCAATGTCCTGCTGTTCGACGACGCGGGCGATCATGCGGGCCTGCAGGCCGCCGAGTTCATCGCCAAGAGTGGCGCAAAAATCGAGATCATGACGCCGGACCGGACCTTCGCACCGGAAGTCATGGCGATGAACCTGGTGCCCTACATGCGCTCACTGCAAGCCCTGGATACCACCTTCACCGTCACCTTCCGACTGCTCGCCGTAGAACGCGACGGCCAAGATCTGTTGGCGACCATCGACAGTGACTACGGCAATGCGCGCAAGGTCCGACGCGTCGATCAAGTGGTGGTTAACCATGGAACCCGACCGCTGGACGAACTGTATTTCGAGTTGAAACCCGTCTCCAGCAACGGCGGCGTGGTCGAACACCAGGACTTGATCGTCGGCAACCCACAAAGCGTGCTGACCAACCCGGACGGCCGATTCCAGTTGTTCCGCATTGGCGATGCAGTGGCTGCGCGTAACACCCACGCCGCGATCTACGATGCCTTGAGACTGGTCAAAGACTTGTAAACGAACCCAGGTGAAGAATCATGCCAAGAGATGAAACACCCTCGTGGAGAATTGCCGGAAAAAACGGCATTCAGGGACCGGTCGACGGTTCTCTCTATTACTCGTCCTCGATGGATGACTGGTTGCCGACAAAGGCTGAAGGCTTCTGGATCAAACCCCTGTTTGAGGACAGCGAGCGCGGTGAAAAAACCCTGTTGATGAAAGTCGACCCTGGTGCCCATGTCGCCAGCCATACCCACGAAGGAGAGCTTGAGCAACTGTTCGTGCTGCAAGGCTCATTCTTTGATCAGGATCGAACGCTGAACGTCGGCGACTACTGTTGCCGTGCCCCCGACGCGGCACACAGTGCGGGCTCGGTACAAGGGGCCATCCTGATGGTGATCTACACACGCCGATGATCAGAAGCCACGTGTGATGGACAGAAAACCTTCGATCGTTGTGTGTCACTCGCAAGCTGCGCCTAAACGATGGCGGGATACCCATCGACACTATCGGGCCAACGGGTCAAAACCTCGAAGCCGTCGTCAGTGACCGCGACCATATGCTCCCACTGAGCCGAAAGTGAGTGGTCCTTGGTGACCACGGTCCAGCCATCAGCCAGCGTTTTCACATGGCGTTTGCCAGCGTTCAACATGGGTTCAATGGTGAAGATCATGCCGGTTTTCAGTTTCAGGCCCTGGCCTGGGTAGCCGTAGTGAAGGACCTGCGGCTCATCGTGATAAATCTTGCCGATACCGTGACCGCAGTATTCACGCACGACGCTAAATCCGTCTCTTTCGGCCACCGTCTGAATGGCATGGCCAATGTCACCCAGCGTAGCGCCGGGGCGGACGACGCGAATACCGGCGCACATCGCTTCATAGGTCGTCTCTGCCAGGCGTCGGGCATCCGGGCCGGGCTCACCCACGAAGTACATGCGGCTAGTGTCGCCGTACCAACCCTCCTTGATAACGGCAATATCGATATTCACGATGTCGCCATCCCTCAGTGGCGTGGCCGAAGGAATACCATGGCAGACCACCTGGTTGACCGACGTACACACGGTTTTCGGGAAGCCGTGATAGCCGACATTGCCTGGAATGGCTTTCTGCACGTTGACGATGTAGTCGTGGCAGAGCTGATCAAGCTCGTCGGTGGTGACCCCCGCTTTGACGTGGGGAGCAATCATGGCCAGGACCTCGGCGGCCAGTGTGCCCGCAGCGCGAGACTTGGCTATTTCTGCCGGGGTATTGATAGCAACATTGGCCTTCATTGCTGGGCTCCTGGTGTTGCATCAACCTGGGCGTTTTGCGAAAAATCGGCGAGTGCGCACAGCTGCTTTAGATCAAGGCCTCCCGCCAGTTCGGCACGAATCAACAAACGACAGATGGCGCTGTGGTCCAGGTTGGGATGTAACTCCGCAAGCATTCCTATGCGCATCCAGTGCTCGGCTTGGGCGTTGATCGAGCGACTCAGCGCATCGCTGGCGACGCGCAGATTCTCGTGCATGGCTTCTGAAATTTTTACGATACCCACTGACTCATCCAATATGAAATGTATATGGACCGTATATTAGTCGGTAGGCGTGTGAGATTGCAATTTCACGATTTGTAGCCACGCCTGTAGCGCGGCAGCATAAAAAGTCACTGGGTGACTTGAAGTCCGACTTCAATAGCTGAGGGAATGAAGTGCTGAGCAATCATCGTTTGTACCCCTACTCGATGATGCTCAGAATTCGTGGCGCAGACGTTAGCCGTTGTTCTTCCAATTGATCGAGTCAGTACCTGCCAGAAAGAGAGCGACTCACCCTTTCACACCGCACCATTCGACTCAGGAGATAACAATGAATAAAACCATTTCTCGTCGTAGCGGAGGTCAGATATTGGTGGATGCCTTACGCATCCATGGCGTCAAAAGAGCTTTTTGTGTTCCGGGAGAAAGCTACCTTGCGGTTCTCGATGCATTGCATGACGTGCAAGAAGAAATCGACCTGGTGGTGTGCCGCCAGGAAGGTGGGGCGGCCTATATGGCGGAAGCCTACGGCAAACTCACTGGAGAGCCAGGCATCTGCTTCGTGACCCGAGGCCCGGGGGCAACAAACGCCTCTGTTGGCGTTCACACCGCGTTCCAGGATTCAACGCCGATGATTCTGTTCATTGGCCAGGTGGCTCGCGATCAGCAGTATCGCGAAGCCTTTCAGGAAGTTGATTTTCGCCAGATGTTTGGCCCCTTGGCAAAATGGGTCGTCCAAATAGACGACACCCGCAGAATTCCCGAACTGATCAGCCAGGCGTTCCACCGAGCGGTCAATGGCAGGCCAGGGCCAGTCGTGGTCGCACTGCCAGAAGACATGCTGACCGAAATGGCGGAAGTCAGTGATGCCGGGCCTTTCAAACGTGTGTTGATGACACCGGCAGCCGAGCAAATGGCCGCCCTGCAGCAACTGCTTGAGCGATCAGAGCGGCCATTGATGGTGTTGGGTGGCAGCGGCTGGGATACCGAGTCAGTGCACGACATTCGGCTTTTTGCTGAACAACAAAATATCCCGGTTGCAGCTTCTTTTCGCTGCCAGGACTTGTTCGACAACCGACACCCAAATTATGTCGGTGATCTTGGTTTCGCCGCGTCAGCGCAGCTGTCCTCAGCGGTAAAAAACGCCGACCTGCTATTGGTCGTGGGCTCCAGAATGGGTGAGGTTTCAACGGGCGGATATGCGGCCTTGGAGATCCCGGTCCCCAAGCAAACCTTGATCCATATTCACCAAGGCATCGAGGAATTGGGACGGGTTTACCAACCTGCGTTAGCGATCAACAGCAGCATGTCGACCTTTGCCAGATCAGCCGCAAAACTTCCGGCGGTGACCAGCCAAATAAAGAGTGAATGGACGAGCACCCTGAACAAAAACTACCGCGAAAATCTGCAACACTTGCCCTCCCCAGGCGATGTCCAAATGGCCGACATCATTGAGTGGTTGAATCGCAGACTTCCGGACGACGCGATCCTGACCAATGGCGCCGGAAATTATGCCGTCTGGCTTCAACGCTTCTATCAGTTCCGGCAGTACCGCACCCAGTTAGGCCCTACCAATGGCTCAATGGGCTACGGCGTTCCTGCGGCGGTGACCGCCAAACTGACGTGCCCGGATCGAGTCGTGGTTTCGTTTTCCGGGGATGGCTGCTTCTTGATGAACGGTCAGGAGATAGCGACTGCAGCGCAATATGGAGCCAATGTGATTTTCGTTGTGATCAACAACGGAATGTACGGAACCATCAGAATGCACCAGGAACGCAATTACCCTGGACGCGTTTCGGGCACTGAATTGCTCAACCCGGATTTCGCCGCACTTGCCCAAGCCTATGGACTGCATGGCGAGGTGGTCACAACGACGTCGGAATTTGCGCCAGCGTTTGAACGCTGCCTTGATATGTCCCGGCCATCCTTGATTGAGGTCAGAGTCGACCCTGAAGCATTGACCCCTCGACTTAGCCTGACCCAGATCAGGGAGCAATCAAGCAAGAAGTGAGCGGCAACCGTTTCTTCTGTTTTGGGCGCCTGATTCACGATTAAAAAGGCGCCTTTTTTTGATTGTTCCTCGCACGTCATTGTTCGTTTGCCCCCTACTGAAGTGACAACGTAGCGTGACCATTTCAGCGCAAAACCAGAGATTGCTGCTTGTGACTCGTGAGTTCATCGACCTGTCCCACCTACAACAGCAGTCGATCAATGGCCTGAACAGCATGCATCCGCTAAGACAAACCCTGCACAACGAACTGCACGCGCGCCCGTCACTGTATTTCGACGAGCCGGCCCATGTGTTTCATCTGGCCTTTCTCGGCGCAGACGCGCAGTGCAATGCGCTGCTGGAGCGCTGCTGCCCTGCTTCGATCGATCCTCATGCCGCCCAAGGCATTACCCAACTTGATGGCCACGCCCTGAAATGGGAACGCCACGCCGAGTTCTTCACCCTGACCCTGGTGGTCACTTCATCCAGTGATGAACTGTCCTGGACATCGCTGCCCGAAGTGCTGGCGCAAAAGGTCGAAGCGCATTTGCCGCAGCTGATCAACTCGGTGCAGATCGTCGTGCGTGGTGAAGCCGGCCTGGACCTCGCCGGCTACGGCTTCAAGGACCCGTGCGGTTCCTGCGTGGGCGGTGGCGATGCGGTGGTCTGGAGCGATTTTCGTCTCAGCGAGGACGGCAACAACCACATCCTGTTCATCAACCGGCGCCTCAACGCCTACCGCCAAGGGCGGATGATCCGCCGCCTGCTGGAAATCGAGACCTACCGCATGATGGCCTCGCTGTCTTTGACCACGGCCAAGACCTTGAGCGCGCAACTCGATGTCTTTGACAAGACCTTGGTCACCCTCTCCGAGCGTAACGCCGACGCTGACAGCGGCAACGCGAAAGCCCTGCTGGCGGACATCTCCAACCTGTCAGCCCAAGTGGTCAGCAGTACCGCGAAAACCCGCCACCGCTTCAGTGCCACCCAGGCCTATGCCCAACTCGTGTACGAACGCCTGGGCGAATTGCGGGAAAGTCACGTCGGCGATTGCCAGCGCCTCGGGGTGTTCATCGAACGCCGCTTCAAACCCACTGTCAGGTACTGCACCGCCACCGAACAACGGCTGGAGCACTTGGCCAAAAGCGTGGCCAACCTGGGCGACCTGTTGCAAGCCCGGGTTCAGGTAGAAATGGAAGAACAGAACTCGGAAATTCTCAAAAGCCTTAACGCCCGCGCCGATGCCCAGATCAAGATCCAGCGCGCCGTGGAAGGTCTGTCGATTATCGCCATTACTTACTACCTGCTGAACCTGCTCAAGCTTGGCTACTCAGGGTTGCACCTGCTCGGCGCCGAGGTGGCCCCGCGGGAGGCCATGCTGGCGATGACGCCCCTCGCGATCGCGATTCTTGCGCTGATTATTTTCCGCATCAAGAAGGTCAAAGAGCACTGAAACGGCGAATCGCAGGGATGCTGAATACCGCAAACAAGGGCTCTAGCAAGCGTCAGCGCCCGAAGCCTTTAACGCAGTGACTGAGTCAGTGCTTGAAGCAGAGACATTAAGAAAGGAATTCCACATCTCATAAGCATCGTGATGCCGTTTGGTTGCCTCTTCCCATTCTGGCCCTGAAACACGTTTGGAAGAGACCAGCGTCATCATGCCCATCGTTGCGGCGTCCAGCTCGATTAGGAAAGCGTGAGATTGGATCCTGAAGTCTTCGACCGATGGCATTACGTGTTCCCCCGGTGGATTACACCGCTATTCAGGAGCGACTGCTCCTCGGACGGTGGAGTATCGCCATCTGGAGAAATTCAGGCAGTCTGACCGCCGGTACACTTCGTCAGGTAATCGAGGAATGCCGACAAAAAATCTCGAACTCAAGCCATAGCGTTGAATCCAATGTTCAGGTCAATGGAGGTCAGCGATATGAACAGCGATGACAGTGTTAATGACGTCAAATCAAATGAAACGTCAAACGCCGAAAGAGATCTTGAGGACAGGGACACGGACGCCAAAGGTGTGGATGAAACCGTTACGCCCTCTTCAACTCGAACCACGGAACAGGAAGCTGAGGAACTCAGTCGGAAAATAGCGGAGATAGAACGGAAAGTGGCGGACGGTAACTAGCAAGATGCTTGACGTCAAAAGCGGCCATAGACCTAGATCGAGTTGGCCGCTTTTTCCATTGTTGGTGCGCGTAGCCGCTACAGATTTCCGTGATGCTTTGACGTCAACTCATCCAGTTCCCACCGTCGACATTGTAGGTCTGAGCCACTACATATTCGCTCTCGGATGAAGCGAGGAATATGGCCATTCCCGTCAGATCATCAGCCGTCCCCATCCGCCCAAAAGGCACCTCTTGACCCACGAGCCGTTTCTTTTCACCCAATGGCCGATTCTCGTATTTGGCGAACATCGCATCGACACCATCCCAGTGCTCGCCGTCTACCACACCTGGAGCGATGGCATTCACATTGATCCCATGCTTGATCAGATCCAGACCGGCTGATTGTGTAAGGCTGATCACTGCGGCTTTCGTCGCGCAATACACACCCACGAGCGCCTCCCCTCTGCGACCTGCCTGGCTGGCCATGTTGATGATTTTGCCGCCATGCCCCTGCCTGATCATCTGACGAGCCGCCGCCTGAAGGGTAAACAGTGCTCCTGCGACATTGATCGAAAACAAACGCTCGAAGCTGTCGCGGGTGATACCGACAATGGGCGCGAGATCAAACAACGCAGCGTTGTTGATCAGGATATCCAACTTGCCTGTCTGCGAAATCACAGCGGCAATCGCATCATCGATAGACGCTTGGTTGGTCACGTCCATCTCGACTGCGTAAGCGTTTGGCCCGAGCTCGGCAGCCGTGGCGCGGGCGCGTTCAAGGTTGATGTCAGCGATGGCTACCGTTGCCCCTTCATTCACATAGGCCTGAGCAAAAGAACGGCCAATGCCTCGGGCGGATCCGGTGACAAGCGCGCTTTTACCTTCTAGTCGTTTCATTGAGTGCTCATCCGTTTTCTTGAATGTCGGGTACGCCCAATCGAGGGCATTGGTGAGACTTGGAGATCAGGCGGCGAGACGCACCAACGGGGCGACAGCCTTCCCGTGCTCGTCGAACAAATGGCAATGCGCAACGTCCAGCGCGACCCACCGCTGCGCTCCATAAGCGACGTCGCAGTCGCCATTGACTCGTACGGTAAGTGCTTCACCGGACTTGGCGACGACGTGGCAGAAGGTGTCGCTGCCCAGGCGTTCGGTGACGTCCGTGGTGATGGGCAGTTGCCCTTGATCATCCAGGCTGAGGTGTTCGGGACGTATTCCCACGGTGACCTCGTTGCCCTTGCTCAACGTGCTGCCATCACGAGGGATGAGCAGACGTCGACCGGAGGCCAACTCGACCTCTACGCCCTGATGACTGTTGGCAACCACGGTGGCTTTGAGAAAGCCCATTTTCGGCGTACCCAAAAATCCTGCTACGAACAGATTGGCAGGCTGGTGATACAGTTCGAGCGGCGAGCCAATCTGCTCGATACGACCGCCGTTGAGCACCACCACTTTGGTGGCAAGCGTCATGGCTTCGACCTGGTCATGGGTCACGTAGATCATCGTGGCTTGCAGTTCTTTGTGCAGCCGGGATAGCTCCAGGCGCATCTGCACCCGCAGGGCGGCGTCGAGGTTGGACAACGGCTCGTCGAACAAAAAGATCTTGGGGTTACGCACGATGGCGCGACCGATGGCCACGCGCTGGCGCTGGCCGCCGGACAGTTGCTTCGGCTTGCGCTCCAACAGGCGTTCCAGCTCCAGGATCCGTGCGGCCTCAGTCACCTTGCGCTCGACGTCCTGCTTGTTATCACCCGCCAGATCCAGCGCGAAGGACATGTTCTTGCGCACCGTCATGTGCGGGTACAAGGCATAGGTCTGGAACACCATCGCCAGGTCGCGCTTGGCCGGGCTGACTTCGGTGATGTCGCGGCCATCGAGTTCGATGGTGCCGCCGCTGACTTCTTCCAGGCCGGCGATCAGTCGCAGCAGGGTGGATTTGCCGCAACCCGATGGGCCGACGAACACCACGAACTCGCGGTCGTTCACTTCCAGGTCGATGCCTTTGATGATGGAAAAGCCTTCGAAGCCTTTTTGCAGATTCTTGATTTTCAGGTTGGCCATGATGATGGGCCTCCACTTGTCGTTATTCAGTTGAGCCGGGCGGGCTTTTTTGTGGGAGCGAGCCTGCTCGCGAAGACGTCGATACTGACGACATCAATGCAAACTGACCTACCGCTTTCGCGAGCAGGCTCGCTCCCACAGGGGATCGCGCTGGATCGGCGATCTTCATTTCACGGCGCCGAACGACAGGCCGCGGACCAATTGTTTCTGGCTGATCCAGCCGAAGATCAGGATCGGCGCGCAGGCCAGCGTCGACACCGCCGACAACTTGGCCCAGAACAGACCTTCGGGGCTTGAGTACGAGGCGATCAACGCGGTCAGCGGCGCGGCTTTGGACGAGGTCAGGTTCAAGGACCAGAACGCCTCGTTCCAGCACAGGATCAGCGACAGCAGCACCGTGGACGCCAGGCCGCCCTTGGCGATCGGCAGCAGCACCCGGACCATTTCCTGCCACAGCGTGGCGCCGTCCAGGCGTGCGGCTTCGAGGATGTCTTTGGGGATGTCCTTGAAGTAGGTATAAATCATCCAGACCACGATCGGCAGGTTGATCAGCGTGTAGATCACGATCAGCGCGATGCGCGTATCGAGCAGGCCGAAACTCTTGGCCAGCAGGTAGATCGGCATCAGCACACCCACCGGCGGCAGCATCTTGGTGGAGAGCATCCACAGCAGCGTGCCTTTGGTGCGTTGGGTTTCGTAGAACGCCATCGAGTACGCCGCCGGCACCGCGATCAGCAGGCACAGGGCGGTAGCGCTGAACGAAATCACCACCGAGTTCCAGGCGAAGCTGAAGTAATCGCTGCGCTCGTTGATGTGCAGGTAGTTCTCCAGCGTCGGCGTGAAGATGAACTGCGGCGGCGTGGCGAACGCATCGATTTCGGTTTTGAAGCTGGTCATCACCATCCAGAAGATCGGGAAGAAGATCAGGATCGCGATGGCCCAGGCCAGGGTGCCGAGCAGCAGGCTTTGCAGACGGCGGGATTGTTGAAGGGTCATGGCGCAGGCCTCAAGGCTTGTCAGTCAGGTTTTTGCCGATCATCCGGATCAGCACGATCGCTGCGATATTGGCGATCACCACCGCGATCAAACCGCCGGCGGACGCCATGCCGACGTCGAACTGCACCAGCGCCTGGTTGTAGATCAGGTACGCGAGGTTGGTCGAGGCGTAGCCGGGGCCGCCGTTGGTGGTGGTGAAGATTTCGGCGAACACCGAGAGCAGGAAGATGGTTTCGATCATCACCACCACCGCAATCGGCCGCGCCAGGTGCGGCAGGGTCAGGTGCCAGAAAATCGCGATCGGCCCGGCACCGTCCAGGCGCGCGGCTTCCTTCTGTTCCTGGTCGAGGGACTGCATGGCGGTCATCAGAATCAGGATCGCGAAGGGCAGCCATTGCCAGGAGACAATAATGATGATCGACAGCAGCGGGTAGTGCGCCAGCCAGTCCACCGGTTGCGCGCCGAACAACTTCCAGACGTAGGCGAGGATCCCCGAGACCGGGTGGAAAATCAGGTTCTTCCAGATCAGCGCACCGACGGTGGGCATGATGAAGAACGGCGAGATCAGCATCACCCGCACGATGCCGCGACCGAGAAACTCACTGGCCTCCAGCAGCGCACTGATCAACACGCCGAACACCACGCTGATCAGCAGCACGCTGCCGACCAGCAACAAGGTATTGGTAGCGCCGGGCAGGAAACCCGAGTCGCTGAGGAAGTAGCTGAAGTTCTCAAGTCCCACGAACTCGTTTTCACCGGGATAGAGCAGGTTGTAGCGGATCAGGGAGAAGTAAACGGTCATGCCCAGCGGCACGATCATCCACAGCAGCAACAACGCCACCGAGGGGCTGACCAGGAACCAGCCGGGGTTGGCCAACCGGCTTTTACGCACCGGTTGGGGAATGTCCATGTGAGCTTTGGCAGTTGAAATATTCATGGCGTTAAACCGATTAAGAACAGACATACAAAGATCGAAATGTGGGAGCGAGCCTGCTCGCGAAGAGACCGGTACATCCGATGCATCTTTGGCGACTGGAACATCGCTTTCGCGAGCAGGCTCGCTCCCACATTGATTGCGTTAAACCTGTGGGAGCGTGGCTTGTCCGTGATGGAGGCAACGGTGTCCAGACAATCAGGACAGTCGCACCCACCGCACCGTTACTATTTGGGGTAACCGGCGCGCTTCATTTCACGTTCGGTGGAGGTCTGTGCGGCGGCGAGTGCTTGATCCACCGACATCTGTCCAGTCAGCGCTGCCGAAAACAGCTTCCCCACAGACGTGCCGATCGCCTGGAACTCGGGAATGGTGACGTACTGGATGCCGACATAAGGAACGGGCTGGATCGATGGGTGCGCAGGATCGGCGTGCTGCATCATCTGCAAGGTCACTTGCGCGAACGGTGCGGCCTTCAAATAGGCCTCGTTGTAGGTGGACTGCCGAGTGCCTGGCGGCACGTTGGTGATGCCATCTGTTTTAGCGACAAGCTGCACGTATTCTTTCGACGTTGCCCAGGTGATAAAGGCCTTGGCGGTGTCTTTGTGCTTGGAGGTGGCCGGTATCGCCAGCGACCACGCATACAGCCATGACGAGCCTTTGTCGGTGACCTCAGTCGGTGCAGGCGCAAAGCCCACACTGTCGACGACCTTGCTCTGCTCTTTATCGGTGGTGAACGAGCCCGCGACGCTGGCATCCACCCAGATGGCGCATTTGCCGCTGTTAAACAGGGCGAGGGTTTCATTGAACCCATTGCTCGACACGCCTGGCGGGCCATATTTTTTGAGGGTATCAACATAAAAGTGCGCTGCGGCTGTCCACTCTGGGCTGGACAGTTCCGGCTGCCACTTTTCATCAAACCAACGGGCACCAAAGGCGTTGGCCATGGTGCTCATCAGCGCAATGTTCTCACCCCAGCCGGCCTTGCCACGCAGGCACATGCCGTACTGCCCTTTATCAGGCTGGTGGAGCCTGGAAGCAAATTCGCCGAGCTGCGTCCAGGTCGGATGCTCCGGCATGCTCAGGCCTGCTTGCTTGAACAGATCGGTGCGGTAATAGGTGATCGTGCTTTCGCCATAGAAAGGCAACGCGTAGAGCGTGTTGTTGACCGACAGGCCCTGGCGTACCGATGGAAAGATGTCTTCCAGGTCGTACTCCGGTGGCAACTCCGTGATGGGCTCGAGCCAACGCTTGGCCCCCCAAAGCGGCGTTTCATAGGTACCAATCGTCAGCACATCGAATTGGCCGCCTTGTGTGGCAATGTCAGTGGTCAGGCGCTGACGCAGGACGTTTTCTTCCAGCACCACCCAATTGAGTTTCACATCAGGATGCTGCTGTTCAAACACTTTGGAGAGCCGCTGCATCCGGATCATGTCGCCATTGTTGACGGTGGCAATGGTCACTGTTTCAGCGGCTTGACTGACAAGGGCGAAGGATAGGCCAGCGGAAAGGAAAAGCGCTTTCGGGATGTTCATCGTAGTGCTCTCCGCTCCGCGCCTTGGACGACGGGAGCTATTATTTTTGTTTGTTAACCAGCGCTGATCAAATACGTCTGACCGGCAAGGGTGGACGACTGGATTACAGCAGCTTAAAAAGGCCCGGACAAACGCAGAGCGGATGCTCATCTGATACTTTTTTAACCGAGCGTGGATTAGCAGCCCAGGATCAAAAAAGTATCAGTGACAGGCAATACGTGAGCTAGCAGGTGCCGGCCGAGAAGGCGTATGTTGGTCGCATTCCAAGAACAAATAATTGAAAAGGGGCATGACATGCCTGATACCCGAGCAGCCCTGTTCGAGCAGCGACCCGCCGAGTTGGAGGTCATTCTTCCCGAGCCCGATCATAGCTTTCACTGGTACGAACACGACTACCCCTACTCCCTGGCTCGCTGGAACCATCACCCTGAATTCGAAATTCATCTGATCCGCCAAGGCAGCGGCAAGCTCGTCGCGGGCGATTACATCGGTGCGTTCGGTGCAGGTCATGTTGCACTCATCGGCCCCGACCTTCCCCATGACTGGATTGGGGATCTCGCTCCCGGTGAATACCTGACGGGGCGCGATGTGGTGCTGCAGTTTGATGGCGCCGCCATTTTGGCCTTACGCGCAACGATGCCTGAGCTTGGCGAGCTTCAACACCTTTTTGAACAAGCGCGTCGTGGCCTGGAGTTCACGGGGGCAACGGCTGTGCAAGCCGCGCGGCTGCTGGAAGACATAGGCCCCGCGCAAGGGCTCGAGCGTTTGATTCTGTTCCTGCAATTGATCAACGCGCTGATGAAAGCGCCCGCGCATGACGTTCACTTGCTCGCCAGCGCTTGCTACGCGCCCACCCTGGATGCCCGCAGTTCCGAGCGCATCAACAAGGCCTTTGACTATCTACTGACGGAGCTCACCGGCGACATTCGCCTGTCGGTTATCGCTCAGCGTCTGGAGATGAGCGAACCCGGGTTTTCTCGCTTCTTCAAAAGGATTACCGGCCACGGCTTCATCGATCTCATGCGCAAGCTCAGGGTTCAGCGTGCTTGCAGGTTGTTGCTGCAAACAGAGATGTCGGTGGCGGACATCTGCTTTGAGGTTGGCTATGAAAACCTGTCCAACTTCAACCGGCACTTTCGCATCGAAATGGAACAGACACCCAGCGAATATCGTCGCGAAACGGCGATGACGATGTTCAACCGCAACGGTGCTCACCCATCCCTGCCTTTCACCAGAACCCATTGAGTGAGGATGCCAGGCGGTCGACTCTGATCAGCCAGCAGCAATCGCTCTGAGAAATATTGAGGAAATGACCATGGTATTGCCGCGCGCAATCGTATTTGGCGAAGCCCTGACCGACCTTGTCCAAGGCATCCCCGGACAATGGAAAGGCTATCCCGGCGGCGCGCCCTGGAACGTTGCACGAGCGCTCAGTCGCTTGGGCGTCAGCAGCGCTTTCGCAGGCTCTATCAGCACGGACTCCCTGGGCGACGAGATCGCCCGGCAGTCAGAGGCGGCAGGTCTGGACAGGCGCTTTATCCAACGAGTAGACCGGGATCCGTTGGTGGCCATCGTTCCGTCGAGCCGGCCGCCACGCTACTTTTTTGCTGGAGATGCTGATCAGTTTTTCGATCCGGGCCTGATGCCGGACGGATGGATTGACCATGCCCAAGTCTGCCATTTCAGCTGCATCAGCCTGGCGCGTCAGCCGCTTGGCGACAGATTGGTAAAACTCGCTCAGCAGGCCAAAGGCGCGGGTAAACGGATTAGCTACGATCCGAACTGGCGTAATTTGATGGACAGCCGTTATCGGGAGCAGACGTTCCCGACGATGACCGCCCTGGCCGACATGATTAAGCTTTCCGACGAAGACCTTCGGCAAATATACCCAGGGCTGACTGAACAGCAGGCATTGGATGAGCTTCGCGCACTTAATCCAGTGGCTGAGATCCTGTTTACCCGAGGTGAACACGGCATGGTTCTCTACACCCCCGACAACCGGCACGAGCAACCGGCTATCGCCGTAGACGTGGCCGATACGGTCGGTGCAGGAGACGCTTGCATGGCCGGTTGGCTGGCATCGGACTTACTCGGAATCACCGATTTAGGGGAACGCTTGCGATTTTCTGCAGCCTGCGCGTCTCTATCCTGCCGTCATGCCGGAGCCCATGCTCCAACGTTGGCTGATGTGAAAGGTTTACTTAATGCGCCATAATCTTGAAGACACGCCGCTCCTTCGCCAATGTCTTTGCATTGACGTTGGACGGGGCTAGACCGGTTCCGGTGCTACGCTTTCATTTCGTCTAATAGAGAACGAAGCGATGTCCACCGAACTCTCAATCCCCACACGTTCACGACTGTAGCCATGAAACGGATCCTGATCGGTGGTATCGCCGTAGCGATTATCGGCACGATGACGTATGGATTTTTCCAATGGAAAATCGTCGAAAGCCAAAAACACGAAATGCTGTGTGGAGAGGCCAAGCAGACGCTGAAAGGCGTGGAAATGCGAGCGCGGGCGTTGGCTGCCGGCCTGTCTGTAGACGCCTATGCCAAGTCTGAAGAAGACGAAGTGGCGACACTCATTGTTGCGCTCGATGCCGCCAAGAGCGACGCTGAGGTCGACTCGGTCATAGAGGCTCATGCTGCCGCCCTGGAAGCGGTGGATGCGGCTATTGACGCTCAGGTTGATACCCGAGGCGATCAGACATTCCTCGAACAGCGACTCGTGAAACAGCGGATACCTGTCGACGTTAAACAAGAACTGCAACGCGCCGCGAAGGCCGTTAGCGTCATGTGTAGTTAGTGTTCAACTGTGCCCTACCCCCACCGCCCCCAAATAATACACCTGCGCCCATCCGCCACTCGCTGCCGTTGATGTTCTGCCTCAAAAAGAACCAAAAAGCATTAACAAATACAAAAACAGTATTTATCGTTATAAAAATATCCACGTACTCTCACTTCATCCCGTCATTCATCACCACAGTGAAGTGCCCCATGAATCCGACTGACAACCTCATCGACTTCGCCAGCTACCGCAAA
Source organism: Pseudomonas sp. LB3P25 (assembly GCF_054897985.1). Classification (NCBI taxonomy): domain Bacteria; kingdom Pseudomonadati; phylum Pseudomonadota; class Gammaproteobacteria; order Pseudomonadales; family Pseudomonadaceae; genus Pseudomonas; species Pseudomonas sp. LB3P25. Next base: position 4,562,489 of record NZ_CM142711.1, read on the forward strand.
CGCAAACAGGCTCAGCAACGGGCACGGGCCATGTGGGAAATGTACGCACGCAATGCAGGCTTGCAGGCCTTTCACTGGGTGCAAGCCGCTAAAGCCACCGAGACGCGTCACGCATGAACGCGCAGCAACCCTCGCGCTTTCTGGCGAGCGCCGACGAACCCGTGCTGGATTTGAATAACCTGGAACCACTGGAAGAAGACCCGATCTGCGAACGGGTCGCACAGAACCTGCAACGTCTGCGCGGCAAGCGTCATCTGTCCCTCGACGCCCTCGCCCGACAGTGCGGTGTAAGCCGGGCAATGCTGGCGCAGATCGAATCCGGGCGCAGCGTGCCGTCCATCAAGGTGCTGTGCAAAATCGCCAAGGGCTTGAAAGTGTCAGTGGCCGCATTTCTTGAGCATCGGGCCTTCGAAGGGGTGGCGGTGCTGTCGGCCAGCCAGAGCAAACGCCTGGTCAGTGCCAGCGGTGCCTTTGTCAGCCGTGCGCTGTTCCCGTTCGACGTAGCACGACAATCAGAGTTTTACGAACTGCGCCTGAGCCCGCTAGGTGAAGACGTCTCCGAGGGGCATGGCCCCGGCGTACAGGAAAACCTGGTGGTGTCGCAGGGCGTGCTGGAAATCAGCGTCAACGACGAGCGCTACCTGCTCTCCACCGGCGACTCGATCCTGTTCTATGCCGACCAGCCCCACCGCTACCGCAACCCGGCCGACAGTGAGGCGGTGGCCTATCTGGTGGTGACGTACCCGGAACGCCTGGACTGAACGAAAACCAATGTGGGAGCGAGCCTGCTCGCGAAAGCGCTGTGTCAGTTAACAAGTTTATTGAAAGTTAAGCCGCATTCGCGAGCAGGCTCGCTCCCACAAGGATCTGAGGTGTCTGCTGGAATGAAAAAGCCCCCGTGGCCATAGGACCGCGGGGGCTTTTTTTTTGTGCTGCCCGGGATCAGCAGGTGCAGCACATCAGCGGCATGCCATTGCAGCTCATCATCATCGGCATGCTGCAGTCGTTCATCATTTTCATCATCAGGGTGCAGCAGTTTTTCATCATGTCCATGTTCATGCCGGCCATCGGCATGATTTTGCACATCATGCAGTCGGCCATCAGCGTGCATTCCATCACGCACTTCATCGACGGCATCGGCATGCCCATCATCGGCATTGGCATCATGGTGCTCATCATCGGCATCGCCATGCTCGCCTGGGACATGCACATCATGCTCATGTTGCCGCAATGCATCATCATCGGCATGCCGCAGTTCATCATCATCTGCATCATTTCAGCGCTGTTCTTGAACATGGCCATGTCCATGCCCGCCGCCGGCATCATCTTGCACATCATGCCATCGTCCATCATTTCGCAGGTCATGGTCGCCATCATCATCGGCATGCCCATCATCGGCATCATTGGCATGGTGGTGTTCATCGGCATTTGCATCTGCATGGCATTCATCTTGGTGCTGCTCCCTGAAGGATTTAATAGTTGGACGAAGCTGATGGAACGAATTCTAAGCAATGGCCCAAGCGCAACAAGATGACGATCAAACAGCCGGAAATAATGCTGAAGCAACCTTAATGGGGCGAACAGGACACGGATATCTGTCCTAACAAGCGTTCGGCTTTGATGACAGACACCCTTAGCGTCGCAGCGTGTTTTGTCTGGTTATGGATATGCGACCAAAGCCTATATAAATAACCGAAAGAAATAATCGTTCTAAACAGCACCGTGTATTTTCAGCCAAGCCCTTCGGCACGGACTACTGGGTGGAAGTTGACCGGCTCAATGCCAGAGACTCGGCAGAAAACACTTGAGCGTCGGTCAGCTTTTCCACGTCGACGCGATGGGGAAAGATCTTCTTTTCCACAAACAAATCGTCGACTTGCTGCAAGGCCTGCACATCCCTCGGCTCCACCGGCAACAGCGACTCGTCGCCCCAACTGCGCAGCCGCTGCGAGACTTCAAGGGGGATATCGTTGACCTTGGCGAAGACCCGAGCGTACTCGTCGGGGTTCGCTCGGGCCCATTCGAAGGCCTTGGCGAAACGCTGTAACACGTCGCTGAGCGCCTTGCGCTTGAGCGGGTCGGTCAGGACTTCATCGGATGCCGTGATGAACGTCAGACCGGTGTTGATGCCCTCGCCGCTGATCAACACTCGGGCACCTAGCTGTTCGGCGAACGCCTGATAGATACCGAATGTGGCCCAGGCTTCGATCTTCCCGGCATTGAACGCCGATAAGGCGTCGGTCGGCAGGACGAAACCGACGTTGACGTCTTTCTCATCGACCCCGGCATTGGCCAGTGCGCGAATCAACAGGTACTGGGAAATGCTGCCTCGGGCTGAAGACACCACGACATTGCGGCCTTTCAAATCCGCGACGCTATGAATAGGCGAATCGGCTGGAACCAGAATCGCAATGCCTCTTGATTGGCTGCGCCGCACCGCAACGATGCGCAAGGGTGTGCCACCGGTTGCGGCGGCGAGCACCGGCGTATCACCAGCCGGCCCAAGATCCACCGCGCCGGCGCGCAAGGCTTCAAACAATGGCGCGGCGCCCTGAAAATTGGCCCACTCAATCTTGTAGTCAATGCCCTCAAAGGCATTCGCCGCCTCGACCACCGTGCGCAAGCCCTTGGCCTGATCGCCCAGCACCAGCGTGACGCCAGACACATCTGACTGGGCGGTGGATGGGGCGTTGGTCTCGACGGCATCGCCGCAGCCGCTGAGCAGCAACGCCGCGCCAGACAGCATCAACATTGCAGATCTCCAGACACGTATTGGCATCGCGCAACCTCCCTGTTTCAAATGATCAACCATGGGCAAACCGCCGGACCGTGCTGTTCGTGGCCTGACGCTCAGCCACCGCAACGGCTTCCACCTCAACCCCCAACAGACTCAGCAGCCGTGCACGAATGGCCTGAAAGCCCTCCTGCCCCGTGTCCCGGGCTCGCGGCAGGTCGATCGTCAGTTGCTCGGCAATCTTGCCGTTGGCCAGCACGATGACCCGATCGGCCAGCAGGATCGCTTCGTCCACGTCATGGGTCACCAGCAGCACGGCCGGCGTGTGTTTACGCCACAACTCAATGATCAGCCGATGCATGCGAATCCGGGTCAGCGCATCGAGTGCGGCGAATGGCTCGTCGAGCAGCAACAGCTTGGGCTCGCGCACCAGACCGCGGGCCAGCGCCACGCGTTGCGCTTCGCCGCCGGAGAGCGTGGCCGGGTAGGCTTCCAACCGATGGGCCAGGCCCACTTCCGTCAGAGCCTGCACCGCACGCGCCTTGGCGTCCGGGATGTGCAGCCCGAGAATCACGTTCTTCCAGGCACGTTTCCAGGGCATCAACCGAGGCTCCTGAAACACCGCTGCCCGTGCCTTGGGCACCAACAACTGACCGCTGTCGATACTGTCCAGCCCGGCCAGGCTGCGCAGCAACGTCGTTTTGCCGGAACCGCTGGCCCCGAGCAGCGCGACGAATTCGCCCGGTGCGATGTCCAGGTCCAGGCCGTCGATCACCCGCTGTTGGCCAAATTGGCGCACGACATTGCGCAGTTGTACCGGCGCCGCTGAATGCGCAGGGTTCGACGCTTCCAAAAGATCGATGCTCGACATATCAGGTCCTCACAAACGTTGGGCGCCAGGCCAGGGCAAAACGCTCCAGCGTGCGGATCAGTCCGTCGATCAATAAGCCGAGGACACTGTAAATAAGCAGGCAGATCACGATCACGTCAGTGCGCATGAAGTCCCGCGCATCACTGGCCAGAAAACCGATGCCGGCGGTGGTATTGATTTGCTCGACAAACACCAGCGCCAGCCAGGAAATCCCCAGGGAGTAACGCAAGCCGACAAAGAATGAAGGCAAGGCGCCCGGCAGAATCACGTGCCAGATCAACTCGCGACGGTTCAGGCCCAGGGTGTTAGCGGCCTCGATCAGTTTGGGGTCGATATTGCGAATGCCGGCAAACAGGTTCAGGTACACCGGGAAGGTCGTACCCATCACGATCAACGCGACCTTGGTGAACTCGCCGATGCCGAACCAGAGGATGAACAACGGCACCAGCGCCAGCGAAGGAATGGTGCGCAGCATCTGCATCGGCGAATCGAGTATCACCTCGCCGCGCTTCGACAGGCCGGTGATCAGTGCCGCGACGACACCGACGCTGACGCCGATACTCAAGCCCAGCAGCGCTCGCTGCAGTGACACCAGCAAATGCTTGCCCAGCTCCCCGGAAACGATCATCGCCCAGAGCGTGCCACCGATCTGCGACGGCGCCGCGATGATCCGTTGCGGGATAAGCCCCGGCTGCGACGCCAGTTCCCACAACAGCAGCAGTGCGATCGGGCTCACCAGGCGCAACAACACTTCGGGTGTTCGCCAGTTGCGCAGCCAGTTGGGAATCAGCGTTGACGCCCCCTGCAGATCATCGGTGAGGCGAATGGCCTTATTGACGGAAAACGAGCTACTGGCGCTCTGTGTATCGAAAGACTTTTCAGTCATCAGGCTTCCTTCCTTCTAAAGAACATGGCCGGAGGCGCCATGTATCAGCTGCATAATTCATGCTATTCGCATAAAAAACCTCAGTGAAATTCTTTTTGGGAATAACCTAATATGATTAAAAATCAGATAGGAAATAATCCAGATAAATTATTTGCATAGTAAATACCCTCAACTCTCACGCCTCGCAGCCTGCATGGCGGGCCCTGATTAAAATGCCATTACCTGATATCAGCGACTTCTCATGATTCATTTATTTAATAATTAACTTAGAACAAATCGGCATTTCACAGCCCTGCTCGCTGCGCCTACCTTCGACACCACTGACCGACCCCAATGCCAGGTGGAGGCTTGAATCACGCTATCCAACGACAAGGAAATCCCATGAGTATTGAATTCATCGGCTACATTGCCGGCCACCATGCTTCGGAAATCCACCCCCGCAGCGGCCCCGTGTTACAGCCCGATTACGTGGAAAAAGTCGCCCGCGCTCATGACGAGGCGGGGTTCGACCGCGCACTGGTGGCCTTCCACTCCAACAGCCCGGACAGCACGCTGATTGCCTCGCACGCGGCCAGCGTGACGAAAAACCTGAAGTTCCTCATCGCCCATCGACCGGGTTTTGCGGCGCCCACCCTGGCTGCGCGCCAGTTCGCAACCCTCGATGTCTTCAATGGCGGACGCACCGCCGTGCACATCATCACCGGCGGCGATGATCGCGAACTGCGGGCCGACGGCAGCTACATCGGCAAGGACGAGCGCTACGCGCGCACCGATGAATACCTCGACGTGCTGCGCCAGGAATGGACCCGCGAAAAGCCTTTCAACTATGAAGGCGAGTATTACCAGTTCGAGGGCGCGCACTCACTCGTGAAGTCGCCACAACAGCCGCACATTCCGCTGTATTTCGGCGGCTCATCTGCGGCCGCCATTGCGGTCGCGGGCAAGCATGCGGACGTTTATGCACTGTGGGGTGAGACCTACGAGCAAGTGCGCGAAGTGGTGAAACAGGTACGCGCCGAGGCCGCCAGACATGGCCGCAGCATTCGCTTCAGCCTGTCGTTGCGACCGATTCTGGCAGACACCGAAGCGCAAGCCTGGGAACGTGCCGAACGCATCCTGCAACAGGCCACCGCCCTGGCGGAACAGAATGGTTTTGTGCGCCGCGAGCCACCGAACGAAGGCTCCCGACGCCTGCTGGCAGCCGCCGCTCAAGGCTCGCGCCTGGACAAGCGACTGTGGACCGGGATCGCTGGCCTGCTGGGGGCACAAGGCAACTCGACGTCATTGGTCGGCACCCCAGAACAAGTGGCCGAAGCCCTGCTCGACTACTACGACCTGGGCATCACCACCTTCCTGATCCGCGGTTTCGACCCGCTCGACGATGCCATCGACTACGGCAAGCGTTTGATCCCCCTGACCCGCAAGCGGGTGGCCGAGCGTGAGCGGCAAGCGGCTGAAAAAGTGGCTTGAAAGCATTGAGTATCTAATGTGGGAGTGAGCCTGCTCGCGAATACGGCAGCACATTCAGCAGAGATGTTGACTGGCAGGCCGCTTTCGCGAGCAGGCTCGCTCCCACATTTTGATCGGCAGTGATCCACAAGCTTTATGTCCAACACATTCCCCTGTGGGAGCGGGCTTGCCCGCGAAGACGGCAGCACATTCAATATCAATGCAAGCTGAACCTCCGCTTTCGCGAGCAGGCTCGCTCCCACCTTTTGCTCCGGGTGTTCACAAGGACTGTGTTCACCACGGATCCCTGTGGGAAAGGCTTAATTCTTATAATCGATATCGGTCCGCTCCAACTGCCGGATCAGCGCATTCCAGTGCCGCGCGACACCCGGCCCGTCGCCGCTCTTGAACATCTCGGCCTGCTTCTCGACCTTGGCCACCACTTCGGCCGGCGGGAAGATCAGTTCGGCATTGCCGCCGGCCTGGGCGGCGATCTGAATGTTGCAGGCGCGTTCCAGCACGTGCAGCTGCTGGAACGCATGTTCGACGCTGATGCCTGCGGTCAACAAACCGTGGTTACGCAGGATCAACACACTTTTATCGCCCAGATCGGCCACCAGACGCTCGCGTTCGTCCAGGTCCAGCGCCACGCCTTCGTAACCGTGGTAGGCCACCCGCCCGGAAAAACCAATGGAGTGCTGGGAAATCGGCAACAAACCTTCGCGCTGGGCGGACACTGCAATGCCGTCACGCGTGTGAGTATGCAAGACCGCTTGCAGGTCGGGGCGCGCACCGTGAATGGCACTGTGGATCACGTAACCGGCGTAGTTGATGCCCAGCCCTGTCGGGTCGTCGACGACAGTGCCGTCGATGTCGACCTTGACCAGGTTGGAGGCGGTGATTTCCTCGAACAGCAGCCCGAAGGCATTGATCAGGAAATGCTCGTCGGGCCCCGGTACCCGCGCCGAAAAATGCGTGTAGATGTGATCAGTCCATTTGAACAGGGCCGCCAGCCGATAGGCCGCGGCCAGTTTCACCCGCACGTCCCATTCTTCGGGGCTGACGCGCTGGCGAACATGTTTCGAGACGCTGGATAACGGGCTGACGCTGCTCATGGCAAAACTTCCTGGATGGCCTTAAGGTCTCCAGTAAGCCTATGGGACGCCAAAAAATAATAAAAAGCACATTTTAATCTAAGCTAATTATCATTTTTTTTTATTATGTTTCAGCCGCTCCATTCATGCCGCGCTCAACTCTTGACCTGTTGGTTCCTGCCGTAGACATCTTCCAGGCGCTCGATATCGTCCTCGCCCAGGTAACTGCCGGACTGCACCTCGATGACTTCCAGCGGAATTTTGCCGGGGTTGGACAGGCGATGCACCGAAGCGATCGGGATGTAGGTGGACTGGTTTTCAGTGAGCAGGAAGACCTTTTCGTTGCACGTCACCTGGGCGGTGCCGGAGACCACGATCCAGTGTTCGGCGCGGTGGTGATGCATTTGCAGGGAAAGTTGCGCGCCAGGTTTCACGGTGATGTGCTTGACCTGGTGGCGGGTGCCACTGTCCACCGAATTGTAGCTGCCCCAAGGGCGATACACCGCGCAGTGGCTCTGGGTTTCCGAGCGACCTTGGGCATCGAGCGCATTAACCAGTTTTTTCACGTCCTGCACGGTGTCGCGGTGCGCGACCATCAATGCATCCTTGGTTTCTATCACGACCAAATCGTCCAGCCCTAGCAGGGTCACCAGCTTGCTACTGCCATGCACGAAGCAATTGCGGCTGTTGTAGCTGACTACATCGCCCTTGAGCACATTGCCGTCGACGTCTTTGTCGTGCACATCCCACAGCGAAGACCAGCAACCGACATCACTCCAGCCAGCGCTTAGCGGGACGACCCAGGCACGGCTGGTACGCTCCATCACCGCATAGTCGATGGAGTTGTCCGGGCAGCATTCAAAGGTGACCCGATCGATACTGGTCACGCCTTCGCTGCTGCGGCTGCGCTCCAGGGCCAGCACGCAGGTGTCGTACATGTCGGGTTCGTGAGTGCGCAACTCGTCGAGATAGCGGCTGGCACGGAACAGGAACATGCCGCTGTTCCAGAAGTACTCGCCGGACCGGACAAATTCGCTGGCGGTTTGCTGGTCGGGTTTCTCGATAAACTTCTCGACCTTGAAGGCGCCGGCGCCAGCATCGCTGCCGGCGGCCTTGATATACCCAAAACCGGTCTCCGGACGCATCGCCGGAATGCCGAACAGCACCATATTGCCTTTGAGCGCCTCTTCCTGCGCGTGTGACAGCGTGGCGCGCAAGGCGGGCACGTCACTGATCACATGATCGGCCGGAAGCACCAGCAGCAGCTCATCGCGGCCTTCGGCGATCAGTTTGAGGGCCGCCAGCGCCACCGCCGGCGCGGTATTGCGGCCGAAGGGTTCGAGCAGTATCGCCTGCGGCGTACAGCCGATGGCGGCGAGTTGTTCATTGACGATAAAGCGATGCTCCTGATTACAGACCACGATCGGCTTGCCAACCCCCTCGAACGCCAGGCGCTGCAGGGTCTGCTGAAACAGCGATCCCTCGCCTGCCAGACTCAGGAATTGCTTGGGATACAACTTGCGCGACAACGGCCACAACCGCGAACCACTGCCGCCGGACAGAATGACTGGAATCATTACGCTTACCTCCCATACCTTGATCATTCGATATGAAGGCTCTTCAAACAGCGAAGGATGGCCCTCCTCTTTTACAACACATAGGTATCTACACACCTTTTGGGTCTGGCTCTCGTAGCAGCTGCCGAGCCTGCGAGGCCGTGGCGAGGGGATTTATCCCCGTTCGGCGGCGAAGCCGTCGTAATCCATTGGATGCGGTGTGGCTGGAAAAACAGGGCCGCTTCGCAGCCCAACGGGGCGGTGCGACGTTTCGCTAAATCCCCTCGCCACGGCCTCGCAGGCTCGGCAGCTGCTACGGAATCAGCCCTACGCCGCATGGCCCCACCTTGTATCCAGGGCATGCTGGCCGTTGCATCTACTCCTTCTGGTCAGCAAATAGCTGGGTGATGTCGCCGCCCAGTCGGTAGGTTTTCATCGGTTCGATCGATTGGCGCCAGCGGTTGGTTTGCGCCGAGCAGTCGTACAGCGCGCAGTAAGGTTCCAACCAGGCAAACTTGCCATCCTCGTTGAGGTCCTCGAGTGCTTGCTTGTAGCCGGTCTTGCGTTCAAACGAGCTTGGATCCTTGATCCCCTCCTCCACCCGCGCCGCCAGACGCCGCATGGCACCGTGGTTTTCTTCGCGCAGGTCGATGTCATTGGCTCGGGCAAAGGCAGCGATCATCATCAGCGGCCCCATCGCGTAATTGTGGTAAGCCAGTGCGCGGGTTTCGCGGCTCAGTTCGTTGGGCAGATAGCCGTCTGCATCGACCTGGGAAGCGCCGATGCGAAACTGCGCTACCGACCAGTCGAACAGGTCGCGCCGGTCGACCACCACCGAGGCCGCCATGACGGCCCAGGCCGCCCAATACTGGTGATTGTTCAGCCGGTCCAGCGGTTGGTCGCGCCAGTCCCGCACCACCTGATCGGCGACCTGGCCGATCCAGACCTCGATCGGCCGGGTCTGCGCCTCATGCCCCCTCAATGGCTGCGAACGCGAATACTTGAGCCGCAAATAGGCCGAAGAAATACTGCCCAGCGCCCATTTGCGCATCGACTTGCCGGTATGGGTGTAAGTGGTACTCAGCAGCGCCTGCGCCTTGGCCCAATCGCCCAGCCAACTCAGGGTGCAGTCCACATAGCCGGCGCGGCCGAGCCGTAAATAGGCGGCGACTTGTTTGTTGACGCCCTTCTCCAGTTCGTTGATATCGGCTGACATTTGCTTGTAGCGTTGGTTGGATTCCACGTTGAGCTGATCACGTGCCTTGCCCGAGCCCTCGTACTTACTGGGGATCAACAGATCACCGGTATAGGGTTTGGGCGCCGCCGGACAACTCGGCACGTCGCCCTTCTTGTCCTCGGCCGGCGCGTAATAGCCCTGCGGCGGGCGCAGTTGAGCAGCCGCCTGCACGGTCGGCCCCATCAGAATGAAGGCCACGCCAATGGCGGCCCAGTGCCCCTGTCGCATCAGTGTCCCTCCGTCTGCGCGGTGCGCAGGGAAGGTGTCGCCGAGATGACGGGCTTGGCACACAAGCGGGCCGAGAGTTCCATGGAGGTCGGTCCAGGCGGTGGCTGCACCTCCATGGAAAGAAACGTCAGTTCGTCCCAGTCCGCATCGGCGCGCAACTCGAAGACGAAGCGGCCCTGGGTATTGACGGTCGGCGCACGGCTCAAGTTGATGTTTTCCTGGCGGCCGTTCATGTAGGTCAGGGTCGCGCTCATCAGGTGCACGCCGGGATCGGCGAACGTGAGGTCGACCTGATAGCGATTGCCCTTGATCGGATACACATTGCCGCCACCGCCGTTGAACAACACCTGATTGCGCCCGCTGTGCAGGGTCGAATGGCTTTTGAGCAGCGGCGCCTGGTTGTCGCAGCCATCGCTCAGCGCCGCCATCGCCTGCCGGTAGAAGCTGGATTTGCCCAGGCTGTCGAGATTATCGGTTTCCCACACCAGCACCGTCGGCGGGCGCTTCTGGAAGTCGTCGCCGAGCAGGTAGGCGATCAACGAATCATCGTAGCCACCGCCCGGCACACTGAAGTTGCTGACCGGCGTCTGCAGATACTGTTCGAGGAAGCCGGCAAAATTGAACGCCTCGCCGCTGGCGCTGGTACCGATCAAGGCGACCTTGGCGGGGACCTTGGCGTCGCCTTGGGCCCGGGTTTGATAACGGGTGACAAACTGCGCCGCATAACCGTTGCCGCAGATCTGCGCGGCGGCTTTTTGCAACGTGCCAGAGCGTCCCAACAAGCCGATCGGCTGGCTGGCGAAGACCTGGTGCGGCAACGCCTTGAGCACATCGTTACCGCTGAGCGTCTGGGCCACCAATTGGGCGCTGCGTTCGGCGCCATAGGGCGTCCAGTTGTGGTCGCCCTTGAAGTAGAAAGGCTGCCCGGTTGGCTGCGGCGCACCCAGCAGGCTGGTGAAGTCGGGGACCAGAATACGTAAGTCGCGCACCCGGTCCAGCGTTTGCAAGTAGTTCTGCCGGGCCTTGGCCTGATCGAAGTTGGCCAGTTCCAGCGGCGTCAGGCGGTCGGCATGCAGCAAGCCGCGGCTGGGTGGCAACACCAGCATCAGCTCGACCCCGCGTTGGGCCAGCCCGTCGCGCAGGCGCTTGAGAGCTTTGTAACCGCTCTCATCGAGGCCGAAGTCAGTGCGAAAATCGCTTTGGCTGCGAAAGAGCCACTGGTCCTTGGCCTCCACCAGGGTCGCGTAGTTTTTCAACTCCGGCTGCTCGTAAAGTGTTGCCTGCGCCGCTTGTGGGCACAGCTGACAGCAGGCCTCGGCCGTGTACTGCGGCGGCTCCTGTCCCCACGCCGGCACAGACAGCAGGCACAGGGCGGCAAATCCATGGAGGGTGTTCATCGGCAGGCTCCTCACAGTGTCTCGGGCAGAATCAACGCGGCGGCATGGCGGCGCAGGAGAATGTCCATCAAGTCGCCCTGCACCTCCCCCAGCAAACCGGTGAAGGCAAGGCCGTCCTGTTTCTGCGGCGCCAGAAAGGTCAAGTCATAGAGTTCCAGACGCGAGGGTGAAAACACCGTGATGGGACTGGAACCGTTGCCGATCAGCTTGCCGCCGACCACGGTGAGCGACAGCCTGGCTTCGTAGGGGTCTTCCTTGAGGTCGCGGTCGCTGCCGCGCAAATCCTTGGTGTGGCCGTAGATACCGGTCAGGGCATTGGCCATCAGCTCGTTTTCATACAGCCGCACACCGGTACTGTTACGCACCCGGATCCCATGCCGGTCATTGTCGACCGCGCGGTTGCGCCAGAGCAGGTTATTGCCGCTCTCATACAGGGTTATACCGTCGGAGAGGTTCTTGTAGGTCTCGTTGTAGGCCACCAGGTTATTGACGCTGGAACGGTCCAGGACGATGCCCGACAGGTGGTTGTTGTAGGCACGGTTGTAGATGATCCAACTGTCGTTGACCTCGCGTGAGAGGATAATGCCGTGCTTCTTGCGGGTACCAAAGGCGTCGTTGTGGGCAATGATCAGCCGGCGCGAACGGTCGTGCGGGTCGATGCCATAGACGATGTTGTCGCGGTAGGAATTGCCGAGAATCACCACGTCGTCGGCCTCATAGCAATAGAAGCCGTACCAGTTGTCGACGAACTGCGAATTGAGCAGCCAGCCGGTCGGCCGCTTGCGTTTCATCTTCGGCGCCATGCTCGGGCTGTACTGGGAAATACTCACCCCATAACTCTTGCTCGCGGTGTAGCCGAAGCTGGTGATGGTGCTGTTGACGATGTAAGTCTCGGTGCCGCCCCAGGACACCAGGAAGGGCCGAAACTCGTCCTCCTTCTTGTACCAGGCCGGACTGTCGTTCTTCTCACTCCAGGCGCTGACCTTGGTATCGGTAATAAACAGCTTGCCGTCATTGACCAGGAATGAACCGCCCTCCTGGGACAATCGCAACTCCTTGACCGACTTGTCGATATGCAGGGTCCCGCCGGGACGTATGACGATCGGCAAGCGCGCCAGAAACACCCCCGGCGCGGTTTCGCGCAAGGCCGTCGGTGGCAGGCTGCGCGCCAGTTGCGTCAGGCTCATGTAGCCACGGTCGATGAAGATCGCCACGGGCATTTGCTTCTGGCGCACCACCCATTCCTTGAGACGCTCCTTGCCGCCGATGAACTCGTCGAGCGAGTTTTCCTTGAGCATCGGCTGGATCAAGGCACGCCCGGCGGGTTTGTAGGCAATCTTCGCCATGGCGGCCTCGGCCGTATAGCCGGACAGGTCGGGGATCTTCGGCTCGCTGATCAGCAAGGGCTTTCCCGGAGCCTCGCTGATGGTATAGCGCGGCGCGAAGACGATACCCGCCGCGCTGACACCCGCGGTCGGCACCAACAGCAGACCCGCGAGCAACAGCCCTATCTTGACGACACTGTCCATAAGCCTCACTCATCAAAATAAATGCAACCTGGTGTGATCAAGGCGCCGTTGCCCACGATGGCATCACTGCGGGCAACAACACGGGCCTAGATTTTCCAGACGAAATCAATGAACGCTCGGTGCATGCTCGAGTCGGTGTCGCTGGCGTAGGCGTCGCCCGGGAAGAACACGCCGAGGCGCAAGCGGATCAGCGCCGAGGGTTCGTCGACCCAATCCACCATGCTCGCGGGCAACAGACCTTGTTTGAAGTACTTGGTCATGACCAGATCGACTTCCTGGCCCAGGTCCTTCTCACCGTCCACCAGAGCCGCATTGATGATCCCGTCGTCACCGGTTTCCTGCTGGTCGTCGACCCGCCAGAAGCGGTGGTAGACGAGGCTGGCGTCGTAGTCCTCGCGCAACTGCCAGGCGCCGAACAGGGTAGCCACCTGGAGGTTGCTCAGTTCACCGCGAAAGGCTTCGCCGAAACGGTGAACGCGCGAACGCGTGCCGGTGTAATTCGAGCGGTTGCTCTGCAGGCCGGTTTGCTGGAACTGATTCTCCTGGTCGCGACCGCCACCGTCGCCGCGGGCTGCGGCAGCACCGAGGCGCCAGCTTTCATCGATGTTCCAGCGCAGGCCAAGGTCCGCGCCCCAGGCGTTGACGTCGCCACTGGTGTGGCCCGTCGCAATGCGATCGCCGTTAGCGTCGACCACGCTGGTGAGGTTGTCGCGATTGCCGGTCAGCCAGGTGGCGCTGAGCCAGTAATTGACCGGCATCGTCGAGCGAAAGTTATAGCCGTCACCGTTCGCTTCGAGACCGACCCAGGTCAGGCTGCCGGTGTTGGTCTTGTCGAGCGCATCGAGCTGCTCGCCCGTATTGGGCAGACTGCCGTTGTCCTCAACGTGATGTACACGCAGGCCGAACCAGTGATTGGGCGCCCATTGCGTAGAGATGTCGGCGAAGGCATGGGAGCGGTCTTTGTCTTCGGGCGCCAGATCGCTCAAGTCAGTGCGGTAGTCGGAATAGCGTTCGGCGGCGCCGAGGTGGGCGCGCAACAGCGTGGTCTCGAAGGTCCAGTTGAGCGCTTCGATATTGGTGTCCATCCACTCGCCGCTGTCCTCGCGCAAACGCTGGCGCCCCAAGCGCAAATGCTCGCCCGGATAGGCGGTGATACCCGAATAATCAACCCAGAACTCGCGCAGCGCCAGGTAGCTGTCATCGGTCCCACGGGCGTTACTTTCGTCGACGCCGTTGTTGACCGTATCGGTGTCGATGGTATCGGTCGCCGCCACCGCCTGCCCCATCAAATAGGCACTCCAGTCACCCCATTGGCCAAAGGCCCAGGGGCGCAAATCGATGCCAATATCGTTGAGGGTGCCACCGGGTGCGGTGCCCAGGTCACGGTCGTCCTGCGACTCACCGGTAATCTTCACGTCCAGGCCGAAATTCTTCGGTGCCACTTCCGCCGCCAGCGCCAGACCGGCACTGCACATCAGCGAAACACCCAGACCACAACCTGCCAATAATGCTTGCTTCATAGTAAGTCCTGTCCATTTTCCGGAGTTTGCAGTCTGGCTAGCGCCGCGCCCGTCAGACGGGCCTGGGCTTCCCCCTCAAGCAAAGGCTGCGCGATTTTCCTTTCTGCCGGGGTCAGCCCCGACTGCAGGGCCGACAGCACTGGCTCTGCATTTACCACGCCCTGACGCTGCGCGAGTTGCGCAAAGACATAGGCATTGATCCGATTGACCTTGACCCCGCGGGAGTCGGAAAACATGTGCGCCAGGGCCAGGTCAGCATTGGGCGAACCGTTGCGGGCCGCCAGCAACAAATGTTGCAGCGCCTTCTGCGGTTCGACCTGGCCCAGATAACCGCGCCGGTACAACTGGCCCAGGTAGTAATGCGCCCCGACTTCACCGGCCGCGGCCGCCTTGAGCAAATGCTCTTCAGCCAGGCGCGGATCCTGCGGCAACCATTTGCCGAGGTAATACAGCCGCCCGGTCAGCAGTTCCGCCCGTGGGTCGCCCGCCTCGCGCCCGCGCTGCAAGGCCGAGAGCAATTGCGGCGCATCGCCTTGCACGGGGTAGTCGTTGATCAACCGTGCCAGGCTGGTCCAGGCCGGCGGATAGACCGGCGCCAGTTCCTCGAGCAGGCGCTGGGCGCTTTGTGCATCGGCCGGGCCTTCGAGGGCGGGCGACGACAGAACCCGCGCCACCGACTCGACCCGCAAGGGCGCGACTCGTCCCTCGCGCCAACCCTGGCGCAACTCCACCAGCAAGGCCTCCTGCGCCTTGGGCTGGGCGCGCATTCGGTTGAGGGTGGCCAGCTCCACATAACAAGCATCGAGTACCGCCAGCCGAGCCCGACACATCTGCTCGATCTGCGGCAGGTGAGCCATATAGGTGCCCTGATTGCGGTAAATCAGAATCTGCGCCAGATCCGCCTCGATAATGCCCTGGGCGCGCCAGCCATCGACCTTCTGCTGCGGATCCACCCCAGGCGCCAGTTGCGGGTAGCCCAGGTACAACAACGTCAGAGGCACCACCGCACTGAACTCGCCTTTATCCAGCGCGCCTTCCAGCAATTGCCGGGCCTCGTGCACTTGCTTGGGATCAGTCGGTCCCTGACGCAGCAACAAGCGGCCCAGACGTGACTGCGCCTTGACCGACTCCGGCGCGGCCTGTCGGTACAAGACTTCAGCCTCTTTCAGGCTCGCCGGGTCGCCCGCCGACGCCGTCAGGTCACCCATCCCGGCCTGGGCATCGGCATAGCCGTCCTGGGCCAGCGCCGCATAGTGCTTGCGTGCCGTTTCATAATCGCCGCGCAACATGGCCTCGCGCGCCAACCCCTGATCCGGCAGGGTGCCGCAACCATGAATCATCGTCAGAGCAGCGGCCAGCGCAGAAAGCCGCAGCCCCAATCGCCATGCGCCGTTCATTTTCCGGCCGCCATGGCTTTATTCTCCCAGGCGTTTTTCACCCAGGTATTGGCCGCCCAGGCATTCTTCACCCAGGCATTGCTCTGCAGGTTTTCGATACTGACCTCCACCGGACGCCCGGCCAGGTCGGTCTGCAACGCGCTGTCAGGCTCAATGGTGACCCGCAGGTCGGAGGCCAGGCCGCCGTTGTCCAGCACCACCGTGGCGATTTTGCCCGTGCGTGGCTGTTCTTCACCGACCAGTTGGAAGCTCACTGCCTTGCCAGGCTGGATCTTGGCAAAGTTCTTATAGGGGAAGCGCGCCTCGATGGTCGCCACACCATCGATCGGCATCAACTCGTACACCGTGGTGCCCTTGCCGACGACCTGGCCGTCCGGCACCAACTGCGCCACCACCCGGCAATCGCAAGGGCTGGTCAGCGAACCTTGCAGGGTCCGGCTGAACAGGCGCTCGAGGTTTTCCGGGGTCGCCTGCCCGGGCGGCAGGTTGCCTTTCATCACATCCAGCAGCGAGGCGGAAAAGGTCGCCAGCGGCGCCCCCTTGGACACCACCGCCCCCACCTTGACCAACGACTTGACGCTGCCGTCGCGCGGCAGGCCGATCAACTGGCCGGGCACGTTGACCCGCGCCGATTCGGCGTGAGTGACGAAATAAATGCCATACAACTGCTGCAGCACATAACCAAAGGCACCCAGCCCCACCAGGAACATCAGCAAGCTCACCGTGGTCGCCCGCAAGCGTGCGAAAAAGCCCAGGCCGTTGCCGCTTTCATGCTTTCGCGGCTTGGTGAAGTTGTCGCGCTGCTGGGTCGCGAGCATGTCACCCAGGCTGATCACCCCACCCGAGAGGTACGAGGTGATCAGATAACGCAATGCGGAGATCGCGCGCGGAGGCAGGTTGTGGAACTCGCAACCCACCCGCAGCCCCTCGCTGCCTACCGAGCGCACGACAAACTCCACGTCGATGGCAAACCCAAGCGCATCGACCTGGAACAGCAGTTTGCCTTTGTGCTGTCGGCCCACGATCAGCGGCGGGTTCGGCTGACTCAGGCTGAAGCCTCCCGCTGACAAGTCGATCAGTTCGCAATCGAACATCTCCCGGCTCGACCCGTGAAACCTGATCCTCGCCGGTAGATTGAGCCGCGCATGCTGACGCTGCACCTCCGACTCATGCACGACATTGTCATCAACAGCAATACAAGCTGTGTTCATAACGCGTCCCTTCCCATCCACGATTGAGAACGATCCGGCAGATCAGAGCCGGTGTGCACCTTTATCCTTTACCGCTGTGCAGACCGACACGGCATGCCGACTGCCCTGACACCTGTGCTACACCACCCACATCAGCAGCGCGCAAAACACACTGCCGGCCGAAAAGGTCATGGCCCGCGACGACCAGGTATTGAACCAGCGCTGATAGCTGGCCAGCCCGCGGTCGAGCCTGGTTTTCTGGCGCGTCCACGATTGCCGGTCGAGACGGAAGAACACATAGATCTTCACCATGGCGCCGACCAACTGGTTGTAATAGAGAATCAGTGGATAGGCCGGCCCGACCGGGTGCCCCGAAGCCAGCAACAGCAGACTCAGGATCAAGCGAGTCAGGCCGATCCAGAGCACATAAATCAGCAGGTAAGCCATGCTGTATTTGAGGCTGGCAATGATCGCCACTGACGGCCCGAGCAGGCTGGCCCACATCGATACGCGTTGGTCGAACAGCACCAGCGAGGTGAACCAGCCCAAGCGCTGCACGCCCAAGTGCAGCGCCCGCGAGTTCTGCCGCAGGTTATTGCCATACCAGCGGAACATCAGCTGGCGGCTGGCCTTGAAGAAGCTTTTTTCCGGGGGGTGCTCGACCGTGTTGATCGCCGCATCGGGCACATAAAAAGTGTCGTAGCCCAGCCGCATCAGGCTGTACCAACTGGACTTGTCATCACCGGTAAGGAAGCGGAAACGCCCCAGGCGCCAGTGCTGCAGATAATCGCTCTCAACGTCTTGAATAAAGCCGGGGTCGGTCACCACTTGGGCGCGGAACACCGACATCCGCCCGGTCATTGTCAGCACTCGCTTGCCCAGTGCCATCGAACACATATTGATGTGTCGCTGGGCGAACCGCAGCTTATGCCATTGGCTCATCAGGTAGCTTCCGCGCACCTCGCAGAACTCATTGGTGGTCAGCCCGCCGACCTTCGGGAACAGCTTGAACCAGGGCACGGTCTGACGCACCAGCCCGGGCGAGAGCACCGTGTCGCCATCGACCACCGCCACCACCGCATCGGCATCCGGCACATACCGGGAGATCGCCCGAAAACCATGGGCCAGGCCATCGCGCTTACCGGTGCCGGGAATCCGCACGAAGCTCAGCTTGACCTGCTCCGGCGGGGTATAGCTGTCCCACAGCGCTTTGATCAGCAGTTCATCGGCCAGCTCGACGATGGAACAGACCACCGTGGTCGGGTAACCACAACCGATGGCCTCTTCGATCACCGAGCGGTAGACTTGTGCCGTGGTCAACGCATCGATACGAAAACTGGTGACCAGCAAAAACACTTGCGACGGATCGGCACTGCTGCCCAGCCTGGTGACTCTGCGTCTGTAATAAGGGAAGACCAGATAAAGGAACAGCATCCCCCGCAGGTAATGGATCGCGCCCATCGAATAACGCCAGACACCGACCGCCCCCAGCAACAGGAGAAAGTCCCTGGATTGGGGATCGAACACGGTGCGCGGCAGCAACAGTGCAAGCCCCATCAGCGCGGTGACGTAGAACAGCCAGCCCGCAGCTTCGCGCAAGTAAACCCTGGAATCAGCCATACCTATGACCCCCGTTCGATAAACCCATGTTGCTTGGGGCGCATCAGTTTCGCGCCTCGCTTACCAGCAGATACCCTCGAGCCGATCGTCACTGGCGTGTGGCAGGAAGCCCACCAGGTCAACCACCTGCTTGCCCTCGGGCACCTGAAGCGCAATGGCTTTGAAGGACTCGTCACTGTTACCCAGCACGATCACCTCCGCCTGCTCGATCACCTTCGCAAGGTCAGGGCACAACAGCGAAGCCAGGTGCGGAATCTTCGACTCGATGTACTCCTTGTTGGCCCCGTAGATACGCGCGTATTCAACGTTGCGGTCGAAGATATGCAGGTCGTAGCCCTTGCCGATCAACATCTCGGCCAACTCCACCAGCGGGCTTTCGCGCAGGTCATCGGTGCCCGCCTTGAAGCTCAGGCCGAGTAGCGCGACACGCCGCTTGCCGTAACTGCTGATAATGTCGAAGGCTCTGTGTACCTGCACCGCATTGCTGCGCATGATCGAGGCCAGTAGCGGGTGCTCGACGTCCATTTGCCCGGCGCGATAGTTCAGGGCACGCACATCCTTGGGCAGGCAGGAACCGCCGAACGCGAAGCCGGGGCGCATGTAATAACGCGACAGGTTGAGTTTGGTGTCCTGGCAGATCACGTCCATCACATCGCGACCGTCCACGCCGGCGGCCTTTGCGATATTGCCGATCTCATTGGCGAAGGTCACTTTGGTCGCGTGCCAGACGTTGCAGGTGTACTTGATCATCTCCGCCACTTCGATGCTCCTGCGCAGGAGTGGCGCGTCCAGCTCTTGATAGAGCGTGGCGAGCAGGTCACCGCTGCGCTGGTCGAGTTCACCGATCACCGTCATGGGCGGACAGTTATAATCCTTGATCGCGGTACTTTCGCGCAGGAACTCCGGGTTGATCGCCACACCGAAGTCGACCCCGGCCTTCTTGCCGGAACACTCTTCAAGTATCGGGATCACCACGTTCTTCACCGTGCCCGGCAGCACCGTGCTGCGCACCACTACTGTGTGCCAACTGTGCTTGTCGTGCAGGGCTTCGCCGATCTCGCGGCAGACAGACTCGATGTAGACCAAGTCCAGATCGCCATTCTTCTTGCTCGGTGTACCGACGCAGAGGAACGACATGTCCGTGTCCATCACTGCCGCCTTCACATCACGGTCACCACGCAGCCGCCCAAAACTCACCCCCAGCTCGAGCAGCGGCTCCAGGTCGGGTTCAACGATGGGCGATTTACCCTGGTTGATCAGGTCGACCTTGACTTGCGAGACATCCACCCCGATGACGTCATGGCCGCGAGCACAGAGACAGCCCGCACAAACAGCGCCCACGTACCCCAAACCAAATATGCTGATCCGCATCGGTGAATCCCCCGTATATCCTGATTCAGGAAGGCCATCGGCATGCCGCGCAGGCCGACAGTCGCTCTACCGCACCAACTAACCGACCGTTAGGTACAACTTGACTCTCGACCCACACTCGAAGAATTAGGAGTGTAGCCAAACATCAAACACGTACTGTTTTTTTTAACAGAAATTTCTAACACTTCGCGCCGACAACATGAGCAGTTAGATCAGCAAAGTGAGTGCCAATATCGTAAACAGGTTAATCCTTGATAAAATCACTATAAAAATCAGCTAGATATAAAAGTTACCGTGACTGACACCTCAAACAAAAACATATACCCGCGCACCAAAAACAAGCAGACACTTACGATACTTGCCGGACAGACACGCCTAAAGCCCTGACACAGTGCAACGCCAACGTTACAACATTGTAAGCGTATCCAATACATTCCTCGTACAGTGTAAAGCCACTGAAACACGTCAATTTTTTAATAACTATTTATTGGCGCTTGTCCTGCACGCAATAGTTAATACCTTTTAAAAAACAAAACGCTTCAGGGGCTCTCTGAATAAGTCCTCGACTGTGCTGATATATGTCCTGAGCTCTTGCGACTTCGAATACGCTGGCAATAAAAAGCACACCCGACGTGGATGTTTTCTGGCCAAAATGGAACAGGTGGTGACCCGATGTCCGGCACCTGCCGGAAAAACACCCGTTGGCGGCGGGAATCCTGGCCGTCATCAATGATTATTTACAGGAGAAAGGACGGCCGCTACGCCCGGGCACGATCGTCGATGCAACGATCATTCATGCTTCTAAACGTCGAGTTTCAGGACTCTTGATTTTCTGCAACGACCCGGCAACCAGTTTGCCAAAGGCATCGACCGGCCCTTGCAGGTTGCCAAGAAAACGCGGGTAGATCAGCCACAGGTCCATCACCGGTTTGAAGTCCTTCAGAGGCATCACCGCCAACTGATCATGGTGCACGCTGCGCTCCAGCAGCGGGCGCGGCACCAACCCAAGTCCTAGCCCGTCAGCGACCAGGCCCAGCTGCAATTCTGTACCGAAGGTTTCCAGATTGACCCGCAGGGACAGGCCTTGGTCCGACAAGGTACGCTGCAACCCGGCCCGGAAGCCGCAGCCATCGGGATTGAGAATCCAGCCACTCTGGTAAACGTCGGCGAGTTTGCACGGACGCTTGGGCAACTGATCCTTGGCACACACCACCACCAACTCCATCTTGCCGATGGACTCACCAATAATGTTGTCCGGGAAAATCTTGCCCGCCGGGAACAGTGCCGCCGCTGCGTCCAGTTCGCCGCGCTCGATCTTGCCGACCAATTGACTGCCCCATCCCGTGGCCACCTGGGCTCGCAAGTCGGGGTACTCCATTCGCAGATGCTTGAGCGCATCAAGCAGTACCACGTCGCCGATGGTTTGCGGAACGCCCAGACGCAGCAACCCCGTGGGCGGCGCATCAGTGGCCACCAATTCGCGCAACGCATCCATTTCCCGCAGGATCAAACGGCACTGTTCGTACACCCGCGTGCCGATCAGCGTGGGCTTGAGCGGTTTGGTATTGCGGTCGAACAACTCCACGCCCAGCGCCTGCTCAAAGTTCTGCACGCGCCGCGTAATGGCCGGCTGAGTCAGTTGCAACGACTCGGCGGCATGGCTGATGGACTGGCAACGAATCACTTCGACAAAGGCATCGATATCGTCAATTTTCATTTGGCCCGCACATAGAGAACAGTCAATAAGATGTCTGAAAAGCATAGTTCTAATGGTGGAATCTGGATAGCCCGCGGCACTCCAGCGCCGCCATCGATAACGTCTAACGCTATTCACAGAAGCCATAAATTCCATTCAGTTATAACCTAATCATTAAAGAATCGCATATTGAGAAAAAACATTATGCTTAAATCATAAGGCCAATATTTCACCACGAACGATGGAATCGCCATGACCCAGGCCCGACACCCGGAGAGACTCAGAGCATTCATAGGTGCCCTGGCGGAATTGATCGACAGCCACCCTCGCGAAGGCGATCTGCTGCATCGCGGTGGCAAGCTGCTCGGTCAACTGGTTAGCCACGACGACTGGCTTCCTGAAGAATTTGCCCGGCCAGACCCTGAGCGCTATCAACAATATTTGCTGCATGCCGATTCACGGCAGCGCTTCAGTATCGTCAGTTTTGTCTGGGGGCCGGGGCAACGTACGCCGGTGCATGATCACCGGGTTTGGGGCCTGATCGGCATGTTGCGTGGTGCGGAATACTCGCAAGGTTTCGAACGCGCCACGGACGGCACGTTGGTAGCCGAAGGCAGCCCGATCCATCTGCGGCCGGGCCAGGTCGAAGCCGTATCACCCAAGATCGGCGACATTCATCAAGTCAGTAATGCCTTTGATGACCAGGTCTCCATCAGCATCCATGTCTACGGTGCCAACATCGGTGCCGTGCGCCGCGCGGTGTACCAGGCCGATGGCAGCGAAAAACTGTTCATCTCCGGTTATTCCAACGCCTATCTCCCCAACATCTGGGATGTGTCCAAAGAGAGCCAAGCCCTATGAGCCCGAGCCCGATTAACACCGTACCGACCCGCTCCTTCGCCGAGATTCGACACGCACTGCTGAACAAAGAAGAACTGGCGCTGGTGGATGTGCGTGAAGAAGCGCCTTTCGCTGAGGCGCATCCACTGTTCGCCGCCAACATTCCACTGTCCAGGCTAGAGCTTGAGGTGTACTCGCGGATTCCAAGGCGCGATACCCACGTCACCGTCTATGACAACGGCGAAGGTCTGGCGCAGATCGCCGCTCAGCGCTTGCAGGGCCTGGGCTACGTCAATGTCAGCCTGCTGGAAGGCGGTCTGGACGGTTGGCGCATCGCCGGTGGCGAGTTGTTCATCGACGTCAATGTGCCGAGTAAAGCCTTTGGTGAGCTGGTGGAAAGCCAGCGCCACACGCCGTCCCTGGCCGCTGAAGATGTTCAGGCGCTGCTCGACAGCGAGGCCGACGTGGTGGTGCTGGATGCCCGGCGTTTCGATGAATACCAGACCATGAGCATTCCCACGGGCATCAGCGTGCCGGGGGCGGAACTGGTGTTGCGTGCCCGGGAGCTGGCGCCGGACCCGGCGACACGCATCATCGTCAACTGTGCCGGGCGCACCCGCAGCATCATCGGCACTCAGTCGTTGATCAATGCCGGCATCACCAACCCGGTGTCTGCCTTGCGCAACGGCACCATCGGCTGGACCCTCGCCGGTCAAACACTTCAACACGGCCAGTCGCGCCGGTTTGCGCCAACCAGCGAAGAACATCGTCAAATTGCCGCTCGCGATGCCCGTCGCGTCGCCGACAAAGCGTTGGTGGGCCGCGCCACCCTCGCCGACCTGCAACGCTGGCAACAAGAACCCACTCGCAGCACCTACCTGTTCGACGTCCGCACTCCGGAGGAATTCGACGCCGGCCACCTGCCCTCTGCCCGCTCGACACCCGGCGGCCAACTGGTGCAGGAAACCGACCACTTCGCCAGTGTGCGCGGCGCGCGCCTGGTGCTGGTCGATGACGATGGCGTGCGCGCCAACATGTCGGCGTCCTGGCTCTCGCAACTGGGCTGGGAAGTGCATGTGCTGGATGACCTGCAGCCTGAACACTTCAGCGAAAACGGTGCCTGGCAAGCGCCCGTCCCAACGCCGCCACAGGCCGAAGAAATCAGCCCCGAAACCCTCGCCCAATGGCTTGCCGAGGGCGACAGCGTGGTGCTGGATTTCACCAGCAGCGCCAACTACGTCAAGCGCCATATCCCCGGCGCGTGGTGGACGTTGCGCGGGCAACTGCGCGAAGCCCTGGCCAAGGTGCCCTCGGCGCAGCGCTATGTACTGACCTGCGGCAGCAGCCAGTTGGCGCGTCTGGCGGTCACCGAGGTCGAGGCGCTGACCGGCAGACAGGTATTCCTGCTTAAAGACGGCACCGCCAGTTGGATCGCCGCGCAACTGCCCCTGGAGGAAGGCGAAAGTCAGCTGGCATCGCCACGCATCGACCGCTATCGCCGCCCTTACGAGGGCACCGATAACCCTCGCGAAGCGATGCAGGCTTATCTGGACTGGGAATACGGGCTGGTGGATCAGCTTGCCCGCGACGGCACCCATGGTTTTTTCGTGATCTGAACCTCAGCCACGACGCATTCTTTGTAGCAGCTGGCGAAGCCTGCGTTCGGCTGCGAAGCAGTCGTAAAATCAGCAATTGCGGTGCGTCAGGTAAACCACGACAGCCGGACTCACGACTGCTGCGCAGCCGAACGCAGGCTTCGCCAGCTGCTACAGATCGAGTTACGGCTTAAGTGAAGAGCCACCTGACATTAAATTCGCACCGACCCCTTTCTCCAGGCGGAGGTGACCCAAACCAGTACAACCCGCCTGGAGCACGCCGTTATGAGCTTTACCCTGCCCTTCAAACACCTGCTGATCGCCGTCGCCCTCACCGTCGGTGCGACCGCCCACGCAGCTGACCTCCAACCGCTGCGGGTGGCCAACCAAAAATCCACGATCAAGGTGCTGCTGGAGGTGTCCGGTGAATTGAAGGATGTGCCTTACGAGATCCAGTTCTCCGAGTTTCCAGCCGCCGCGCCGTTGGGCGAAGCGCTGAATGCCGGCGCGGTGGATATCGGTGCCTTGGGCGATGCGCCTTACGTATTCGCCCTCGGGGCCGGTGCGCCGATCAAAGTCGTCAGCATCGTGCATGCCGAGGGCCGCTACACCACGGCCATTCTCGCGCCCAAGGACTCGGCACTGAACACCCCCAGCGACCTCAAGGGCAAACGGATCGTCACCACCCGCGGTTCCATCGGTCACTTCCTGGCGATCAAAGCCTTGCGCAGCGTCGGCCTGACCACCCATGACGTGCAGTTCATCTACCTGCTGCCCAGCGAATCGCGAATCCTGCTGGATAACGGCAGTGCCGACGCCTGGTCGACCTGGGATCCCTACACCACCATTGCCACCACTCAAAGTCAGGCCAAGGTGCTGGTCAGCGGCGAGACCTTGCTGACGAACCATTTGTACTTCGCCGCCACCCACCAGGCCATCACTGACAAACGCCAGCAACTCGACGACTTCGTCGCACGGGTCGACCGCGCGTACCGCTGGACCAATGCTCATCCCGAGGCATTTGCCGCCGCTCAAGCGAAAGTCACCGGCTTGCCGCTGGCCGTGCATGTCGCCGTGGCCAAAGGCACACACATGCAACCCGTGGAGATTGACGACAAGGTCATCAGCGGCCTGCAAACCACCGCGGACATCTATCAGGAAGAAGGCATTCTCAGCAAACACATCGACGTCTCCCAAGGCTTCGACAAGAGCTTCAACGCCCGGCGCGCCCAACTCAACCAGGCATCCCGCTAACGAGGCGACAGATTCAGGACGCCTACCTTTTTTGATCGAGTGAATTCCCCATGAGCCTTTCTTCTCAACACCCGCCTCTGCTGCGATCGGTCGAGGCAGTCTATTTCGATGCGTTGCTCGACAGCATCGGCAAACAACTGGCCGCCACGGCTCGCGGCGGTCTGCCGGCGACCATCGCCAGGCGCACCGCCGCAGGTTGGCGCATCAGCAGTAGAAAAATCTACTCCACCGGCAGCCATGGCCTGTCTTGGTTCAGGCCCGTGACTGGCTGGTGGGCTGGCTGGAAACACGCAAGCCGTCCAACCTCGGGGCGGCGTTATTGACCTTGCCACGCGCCGTTGAGCTGGCCATCGAGGCATCCGGCAATCCCGGCCTGTCACGCAATAATCCGTTGCAACGGCATTACCGCGACGTGTTGTGCAGCCGTGTTCACACGCAGCAGAACGACGCTGTTCTGCAAGGTGTCGGCAAGGCGGTGTTCGCCCAGCGCCAGCAAGAGGAACGCCCATGAGCCAGCTCGTTCAGGAGTAGGTCTGGCGCAAGCTGCGATTCTGGCAACGATCGAACGTCGCAAATTCGTAAATACACGCCGGTAGCGCAGCGGTTTTTTTCGTCTATACAGAACATGATGCCAATGTGCCTTCACTGCACACTGGAGCCACACACTCTGACCACTCGATCGCCCTCCTGAATGAAATGATCTAGGAATACCGGACTATGGAAAGCTGGAAAATCAGAACTCATCTGCTTTTGCTCACCAGCGCTTTACTGCTGGGATTGTTGTGCGTCGGCGGACTTGGACTCTTTGGCATGCAATCGGCTGTACGCAGCCTGGAGACCGTCTACCTCGATCGAGTCGTGCCCCTGCGGGATCTGAAAAAAATCGCTGACCTGTATGCCGTGAACATCGTCGATGCCACCCATAAAGCGCGCAATGGCAACTTCACCAAAGCTGAGTCACTGAGCCGGATCGAACAGGCCCAGAGGGAAATCGACCAGACTTGGCAAACCTATAAATCGACGCAACTGATTCCGGCAGAAACGCGCCTGATCGCGCAGATCAACCCACTGATGGAAGCCACCCGCGGGCCATTGCAAAACTTGCTGGGCATGCTGCGCCAGAACGACGACGCGGGTCTGGCACGTTTCGCGACCGAGCAGTTGTATCCGCTGATTGACCCCTTGTCAGACAAATTTTCCGAGTTGATCGAGGTTCAACTGGTGGAAGCCAAGAACCAGTTCGAACAGAACCAGATTGCCTACACCGCCAACCTCAGAACCAGCCTGCTGATTCTGCTACTGGCGCTGATCGCGGGCGCCGCCTATACGTTCTTTTTCTCCAGACTGTTGGGCCGCCAGCTCGGTGCGGAACCTGCGGAACTTGCCGCCATCAGTTCGAACATCGCCGAGGGGAAACTGGCCACTACGCAGCTTGATCAGCAACAGCCGTCGACGGGTGTTCTGCACTCCGTCCAGGCCATGCGCCACAGCCTGAGTGACATGATTGGCAAGATCAGCCAGGCCTCCGAGCAGATTGAGGGTGCCACGCTGCAATTGTCTGCGTCCTCCGAACAGGGATTGAGCAGCGCTGCGCTGCAAAGCGAGACCGCCTCCTCCATGGCGGCCACGGTAGAAGAGCTTTCCGTGAGTATCACTCACATCGCCGACAATGCTCGACAGGCCCAGAGCACCGCGCAAAAAGCAGGAGAAATCACCGGCGAAGGCATGGCGGTGATGCAAGCGTCCATCGAGGAAATGGGACAGATTGCCGACCTGGTTGCACAAAGCTCATCGGATATCGATCAACTGGCGATCCAGTCGAACGACATCAGCCTGATTGTCGGGGTGATTCGGGGCATCGCCGAACAGACCAATCTTCTGGCCCTCAATGCCGCCATCGAAGCGGCACGCGCGGGCGAGCAAGGTCGCGGCTTCGCCGTGGTCGCCGATGAAGTGCGCAGCCTGGCCGCCCGCACAGCCCAATCCACCACGGAAATCGTAGCCTTGGTCAATGCCATACAAAACGGCATGGTCAAAGCCAAAGACAGCATGGCCGCCGGCTGTGAGCGCGTGACCCATGGCCAAAAACTGGTCGAAAGCGCTGGCGATTCCATGAGCAGGATCAAGGGTGCACTGGACGAATCCCTTGCGGCCGTCAGCTTCATTTCGTTGTCGCTGCAGGAGCAGCGTGCCGCCAGTGAACAGGTCGCCTGCAACGTCGAAAGAGTGGCGCAAAGCGTGGAAGAGAACGCCGCAGCCCAGAGCGGGATCGTGCGAACAACCCAGGAACTCAAGGCGATGTCCGACGGACTGGGCGTTATTTTGCGCCGGTTCAGTTTGTAAATGAGTGCCCCCCTGTGGGAGCGAGCCTCCTCGCGAAAGCGGTGTGTCAGTCGATACCTGTATTGCCTGACACCCGGCCTTCGCGAGCAGGCTCGCTCCCACAGGGGTACTTCGTTGTTTGGCAAATAGTGTTCGTTCAACCCATGATTACCAGCTCTCACCCAGCCCCAGCAAACCCATGATCTGGCGTCGCAAGTCCACCAGATACGGATCGTCGCGATGGCGCGGATAAGGTCGCTCGATGGTCAGTTGTGACTTGATCGCTGCCGGTTGGCGGTTGCCATCGGGTTCCCCTGCGCGTTCACGTGCGCTTGAGTTCAGCACGAACTTCAGCCTGCACCCGGTTTACGGACGGGAGGTTGATCATGGTCAATACTTAGAGACTGGATGTACGTCGCACGAGCCGCACGTCGGGCGGCTAATCCACGGGAGGTTCGTCATGTCTGGTCAATCCCGCTTCATGCTGGTTGCATCACCGCTGATGGAACACAGCCCTGCATTCGACAGGGCCGCTGCGCTGGCCAAGGCCGAAGACGCAGCGCTGCACATCGTCGCCTTCGATTACCTTGAAGGCCTGGCGACCGCTAGTCTGGTCAACGAAAAGGCCCTGGAACAGATGCGCGTGGGCTACGTCGAGCGCCACCGCCAATGGCTTGAGGAGCAGGCCCGGCCCTTGCGCAAAATCGGTGTGCACGTCACCACCGAAGTGGCCTGGGTCGAACGCCCATTGGAGGAAATCCTGATTCACCTCAAAGAGCAGCCGATGGACGTGCTGATCAAGGCGCTGGAGCACGAATCGCTGCTGTCACGGCTGATGTTTACCCCGCTCGATGTGCATTTGCTGCGCGAATGCCCGGTGCCGCTGCATTTCGTGAGCCACGCCGTGCACGCCTTGCCGCGAAAGATCGTCGCGGCGGTCGACCCTTTTCATCGCGATGACCATTACAAAACCTTCAACGACCGAATCCTTCACGAGGCGGCGAAACTGGCGAGCGCCTGTAATGCCGAGCTCGATGTGGTCTACGCCTATGACCTTTCATCCATCAGCGCCGACGAATTCGGCTTCGACAACGGGTCGGCGTTTTTCTCGTCGGGCAAAGCCAAGACCGTGTTCGACTACCAGGAGGATGCCTTCAACGAACTGGCCGAGCGCAACGGCATCGCGCCGGAGCAGCGGCACATGATCATGGGTAACCCGGCCAAGGTCCTCACCCGCTATGCCGATGCCTATGACGTTGACGTGATTGTCATGGGCCGGATTGGCCATCGCGGCATGGGCCGGCTGATCGGCAGTACGGTGGAGCATCTGCTGTACAAAATGCCGTGCAGCGTTTGGGTGGTGTACACCGAGCGGCTGGATGAGTGAGTGTTCCGGAGTAAGCACACACCCACTGTGGGAGCGAGCCTGCTCGCGAAAGCAATCTATCAGTCGACATTGTTGCTGACTGACAGACCGCCTTCGCGAGCAGGCTCGCTCCCACAGGGGTTTTGTGTTGGCTGGTCAACGCCGGGTGATCACCACCTCTAGGTATTCACTCGGCACCACCAGCGATTTTTCTCCCGCTCTGTTCATGCGGTTGATCAGTTCGGTCAGGTCTTTTTCCAGCCCTTGGGCGCCTTCAGGAGGCAGCGCCGCGAAGGCTTTGTGGACCGGGCCGTACCAGGTGCGAAACGTGTCGATGAAATGCGCGGCCGAGCGGTAACGGAAGTTGAAGGTCTTGCGCGTTACCTGGACCTGAAAGTCACGTTCGTCAAACTGCGAGTGAAGCCAGGCTTCGGTGCCCCACTGCGAAGGTGGTTGGGCGCCCGGCGGTGGCGGCAGGTGGCGGCCCAGGGTCTTGAACATCTGGCCGACGAACCCTTCGGGCGTCCAGTTGGCCAGGCCAATCCGCCCTCCGGGGCGACAGACCCGCGCCAGTTCCGCGGCGGCCTTGGGTTGGTCCGGCGTAAACATCACACCGAAGGTCGAAAGCACGGCATCGAAGCTGGCATCCTCGAACGGCAAGGCTTCAGCGTCGGCCACTTGAAACGTCACTTCCAGGCGTTCTGCCCTGGCCCGGTCTTCGCCGCGTTCCAGCAGCGCGGCCACGTAGTCGGTGGAGGTGACGAGGCAACCACGGCGCGCGGCAGCGAGCGTCGCGTTACCGTTGCCGGCGGCTACGTCGAGTACGCGTTCATCGCAGAGCAGGTCGCAGGCTTCGGCCAGTTGCTCGCCGACGATCTGCAAAGTAGTGCCGATCACGGCATAGTCGCCACTGGCCCAAGAGGCCATCTGACGGTTTTTCAAGGCAGTAAGATCAATGGGTGTACTCATGAATTCCGCTCCGTTGCGGGTTGGAACGCAGCCCGGCTTATTCGGCCGTGGTCGGATCGATGATGGCCGTGACCTGGGAAATGCGGTTGGCCGGGAAACCGCTCTGCCTGGCGTGTTCCTTGATCAACTCTTCGTTGGGCGCGATGTACACGCAGTAGAGCTTGTCGCCGGTGACATAACTCTGCTGCCACTGCACTTCTGGCAAGTCGCGCAACGTCCTGCAGGACTTTTGCGATGCCGCTTTCAAATCCCTTTCTGACAGTGTTCCAGCACCCGGAATCTCGCGTTCTATAACGAACTTAGGCATGGCAACCTCTCATTCTTGTTATTGATGACAGGGTCGGCAGACCCTGTGTGCCAACTATCGCGCCGGGCAACGCTGGCGTCCTGCCCGATCGTCGGCCAACCCTGCCCGATCGTCCGGAGATTTCGCGCAACGCCGCGACAGGCTCACAATCAAGCTCACCATCAAAAGCTGCCCGCCAACACGGGAAAACCACCATGGACGCCCTGTCCCAGACCCTGCGCGTCGTCCGCTTGGTCGGCGCGATTTTTATCAATGCCAGGTTCACGGCCCCCTGGTGCTACCAGTCGCCCAGCGCCGACACGGCCGCGCCGTTTCTGGAGCCCGGCGCCGAACGGGTGGTGATCTTCCACTTGATCACCGAAGGCGAGTGTTATGTCGAACTGGGTGATGATCCCCCGCTCCTGCTAACGGCCGGCGATGTGGTGGTTTTCCCTCAGGGAGACGCCCATCGCATGAGTTCTAAACCAGGGCTCGCGCCTGCCAGCGGTGCGCGGCTGGATGTAGTGCTGGCGCGCCGTCCACGGCAATTGAGTTATGGCGGTGGCGGCGCGGTAACGCGCTTGGTGTGCGGCTATCTGGCGTGCGACACCCGTCTGGCCGGCATGTTGTTGACCGGGTTGCCGGCCGTTGTCCGGGTCAATGTGCGCGGCTCGAATGCCGGCATCTGGCTCGAATCATCGGTCCGTTATGCGCTGGCCGAAGCCCGATCGCCCCGCCCCGGTGGTGAAGGTGTGCTGGCGAAACTGGCCGAGGTGTTATTCATCGAGGTACTACGCCTGTACATGCACGAACAGGGCGAAGGTCGCACCGGTTGGCTGGCGGGTGTGGGCGACCGGATCGTCGGCGCTGCCCTGAACGCGTTGCACAAAAAACCTTGTCACGCCTGGACGCTGGATGAACTGGCGCGCACGGCCGGCACTTCAAGGTCAGTGTTGGCGGAACGCTTCCAGCAACTGGTGGGGAGTTCGCCGATGCAGTACCTGACGCAATGGCGCATGTTGCTGGCGGCCAACCTGTTACGCAGCAGTAACAGCTCATTGATGCGGATTGCCGAAGAGGTGGGCTACCAGACTGACACGGCGTTCAGTCGGGCCTTTCGTCGAGAGTTTGGAGCGCCACCGGCGGCGTGGCGGCGCAGTCAGGAAAAAAACCAATGGCCCACGGCGCGCAGCCTGTGAGCCATTGATGTGAAGCCTTACGCAGCGGGTGCTTTAGCCTCTTCCAGCAACTGCTGAATCACTTTCTCCTGAGTCTCGTAACTGCCTTCACCAAAGTGGGTGTAACGCACCTGGCCCTTGGCATCGATCAAGTAGTGAGCGGGCCAGTACTGGTTGTCGAAGTTGCGCCAGATCGCGTAGTTGTTGTCGATGGCCACCGGGTAGGTGATGCCGAGCTTTTTCACCTGGTCCTTGACGTTGTCGATGATGCGCTCGAAACCGTATTCAGGGGTGTGCACGCCGATCACCACCAGGCCGTCCTTCTCGTATTTCTTCGCCCAGTCCTTCACGTACGGCAAGGTGTGCTGGCAGTTGATGCAGTCGAAGGTCCAGAAGTCCACCAGCACGACTTTGCCTTTAAGCGAATCGTTGCTCAGCGCCGGCGAGTTGAGCCATTCGACCGCACCGGACAGCGACGGCATGGCGCCTTGGGCGTTGTCCATGGACGAGTCTGCCTTGACCTTGCTGATGAAGTAGTCGACGACTTTCGGTACGGTTTCCAACACGCGTTGTTCGACCGTGGTGACGCCTTCGGACGACGTGCCGGCCAGCAGTGTTTTGTCGGCACCGGTGGAAATCACCGCCGCAGCGGCCAGTACGGCCACACCGGCACCACGACGCAGCCAACCGGTGACCGGGATCGACGCTTTCAAGCGATTGACCAGGCCGCGACCGGCGAAGATCAAGGTGCCCAGGGACAATGCACTGCCCAGGCCGTACGCCACCAGTAACAGGCTGGTTTGAGCGTTTGCGCCTTGCAGCATGGCGCCCGTGAGGATGACCCCGAGGATCGGCCCGGCGCACGGTGCCCAGAGCAGACCGGTGGCAACACCGATCATGACCGAACTCAACGGGCCGGACATTTTGCGGGTGTCCGGATCGAGGCGGTTGCCCAGCGCCACGAAGGGACGGGCCAGCCAGTCACCGACACGGGCGGAAATCAACGACAAGGCGAACAGTACCATCACGATCAGGGCCACATGACGGCCGGTGTTGTTGGCTTGTATCACCCACTCGCTGCTGACCACGGCCAGGCTGGAAATCAGGGCGAAGGTCAGGACCATGCCGCCGAGGGTGAGCAGGATCGAGGAACGTGTGCGTTTAACACCGGCGAACAGGAACGGCACGACCGGGAGGATGCAAGGGCTGAGGACGGTCAATAGGCCGCCTAGGAAAGCGATGAGAAACATGGGATCACCTTGAAAATGTAGAGGGCGACACACCACCCATCCCCTGTGGGAGCGAGCCTGCTCGCGAAGAGGCCAGCACATCCAACATTGATGTCGACTGACACTCCGCCTTCGCGAGCAGGCTCGCTCCCACACTCGATCGGTGGTGTTTACAGATCGGTATTCGGGCCTCAGGCCGTCTGGTTACCCAGCAACTGCCCCTGCGGAGTCCGGCTACCGCCGTTCTCTGCCAGAAAGGCGTTCCCGCCCTTCTGCTCCACCGGCGTCAGCTGGAAGCAAGTCGCGCTGCCACAGCTTTTTTGTTCAACAGCAGCGTTGGCATGGGCAGCGGCGCCGGCTACGGAGAAGGCAATGGCAGTCAAAAAGCGGCTTACGTTGA
Organism: Pseudomonas sp. LB3P25; assembly: GCF_054897985.1. Lineage (NCBI taxonomy): Bacteria > Pseudomonadati > Pseudomonadota > Gammaproteobacteria > Pseudomonadales > Pseudomonadaceae > Pseudomonas > Pseudomonas sp. LB3P25. The sequence goes on from NZ_CM142711.1 coordinate 4,595,703, forward strand.
TCATGATGTTCTTCCTGTTTCAATGGGGTTTGACGTTGGGCGGTCGGCGAACTCAGTTGTCTGAGTTGCAGCTGTCAGCAACTTTGCGGTAGTCCAGAACCTGGGTTTTGTTATGGGAATCCAGGTAGGTCAGCTGGGCATCCACAACCCCGCAGGAAGGCGAGGCGTCCTGTTTCAGCGACACCACTTTCTTGATGTCCAGGTGTGTGCCGTAGGTGTAGGTTTTAGCGGTGACATCGGCGGCTTCGGCGCGGGCCGACAAGGTGCAGATGTTCAGGGCGGCAAACAGGCAAGCGGCGTAGACGGCTTTGGTGTTCATGGTGGTTTCCTCAAGGCTTCAATAGGTCAATCGTTCCGAGGCGACTTGGCTTGCCTCGATGGAACCTATTAGAAGCCCGCGAGGTATCCCGTATGTGTCGGGAACAGGCGCGTGTAAATCGGTACGTATCAGAACCGGGCCGGGATACAGAGCGATACAAATGCCCTGAAAATGGGTGTTTTTGCGTCCACGTGTATCCGCCAACATGCCAGATACACTGCAATACAAAGTGCTGCGGGCGAGCGGGCCAAGGCTCGATAGACTGCGCGATATCCCCATCTACAGAGGCTTGGCCAAATGGAACACGTCGATCACATTCTCATCGTGGACGATGACCGCGAGATCCGGGAACTGGTAGGCAACTACCTCAAGAAAAACGGCCTGCGCACCACCGTCGTGGCGGATGGACGGCAAATGCGCACCTTCCTGGAATCCACGCCGGTGGACCTGATCGTGCTCGACATCATGATGCCCGGCGACGATGGCCTGATGCTGTGCCGTGAGTTACGCGCCGGCAAACACAAGGCCACGCCAGTGCTGATGCTCACCGCGCGCAACGATGAAACCGACCGCATCATCGGCCTGGAAATGGGCGCCGACGATTACCTGGTCAAGCCATTCGCCGCCCGTGAACTGCTCGCCCGAATCAACGCCGTGCTGCGCCGCACGCGGATGCTGCCGCCCAACCTGGTGGTCACCGAAAGCGGTCGCCTGCTGGCTTTCGGGCGCTGGCGACTGGACACCTCGGCCCGGCACTTGCTCGATGAGGACGGCACGATGGTCGCGCTCAGTGGCGCGGAATATCGGTTGCTGCGGGTATTCCTCGATCACCCTCAGCGGGTGCTCAATCGCGATCAATTGCTGAACCTGACCCAAGGCCGCGATGCCGACCTGTTCGACCGCTCCATCGACTTGCTGGTCAGCCGCTTGCGCCAGCGATTGCTGGACGATGCCCGCGAACCGGCCTACATCAAAACCGTGCGCAGTGAAGGCTATGTGTTTTCGCTGCCGGTGGAAGTGCTCGGGGCGCCCTCATGAATTTCTCGATGCGCTGGCCCCGTACCCTGGCCTCGCGGCTGTCGCTGATCTTCCTGATCGGCTTGATTCTCGCGCAGGCGCTGTCCTTCGGCGCGCAGTACTACGAGCGATACGAAAGCACGAAGAACACCATGCTGGGCAATCTGGAAACCGACGTCTCGACCTCCATCGCCATCCTCGACCGCTTGCCGGCCGAAGAACGCATGAGTTGGCTGCAACAACTGGATCGACGCAACTACCGCTATTTGTTGAACGAAGGCTCGCCGGGCATGCCCATGAGCGATTCGCCAATCGCGATGACGTCGATCAAAGAGGCCATCGGCAAGGATTACCCGATGACGGTGACCGACATCCCCGGGCCGAATAAACATTTTCAGGTCCACCTGAAACTGTCGGACGGCAGCCCGGTGACCATCGACGTGCGCCCCTCGATGGTGCCGTTGTCGCCGTGGTTACCCATCGTGTTGCTGGGGCAACTGGCACTGATGCTCATCTGCACCTGGCTGGCCGTGAGAATCGCCATCCGCCCCCTCACCCGCCTCGCCCAAGCGGCAGAGACCCTGGACCCCAACACCCATGCGGTGCACCTGGATGAAAAAGGCCCGACCGAAGTCGCCCATGCCGCCAAGGCGTTCAATTCGATGCAGGCGCGCATTGCCGCTTACCTGAAGGAGCGCATGCAACTGCTGGCGGCGATTTCCCACGACCTGCAAACCCCGATCACCCGCATGAAACTGCGCGCCGAGTTCATGGATGACTCCGCCGAGAAAGACAAACTCTGGAATGATCTTGGCGAGATAGAACACCTGGTGCGCGAAGGCGTGGCCTATGCCCGCAGCGTTCATGGCGCCACCGAGGAAAGTCGCCGCACTAATCTGGATTCGTTCCTCGACAGCCTGGTGTTCGACTATCAGGACATGGGCAAAGACGTTCAGCTCGGTGGTAAAAGTGACGCGGTGATCAACACCCGACCGCACGCTTTGCGGCGGGTGCTGGTGAACCTGACGGACAACGCACTGAAGTTCGCCGGCGCCGCCGAGTTGTGGGTGGAAGCGAAGGCTGACGGCAGTTTGTCGGTGAAGGTGATGGACCGTGGTCCGGGGATTGCCGAGGAAGAATTGGCTCAGGTGATGGAACCGTTTTATCGCGTGGAGAATTCGCGTAACCGCAGCACCGGCGGGACCGGGTTGGGCTTGGCGATTGCGCAGCAGTTGGCTATCGCGATTGGTGGGTCGTTGACATTGAGTAATCGTGAGGGGGGTGGGTTGTGTGCGGAGCTTAGGTTGCCGCGTCAGGCGGTGTGATTTTTTGAGTTCGATGTCCGGCTCTAGATCCACCCCTCACCCTAACCCTCCCGAAACGTCGGACCGCCCCAGAGGGTAGAGGGGACTGACCGAGTAGTTTTTTCGAGGTACTGCGACCTGAATTACCGAGTTGAACTCGGGTTTTGAAAACCACCCCTCACCCCAACCCTCTCCCCAGAGGGTAGAGGGAGCTGACCGAGTGGTTCTTTCAAGCTACATCGACCTGAAAAATCAAGTCGAACTCAGGTTTGAAAAGCATGAAGATCTGCCCCCTTTCCCCCTCTCCCCTGTGGGGAGAGGGCTGGGGTGAGGGGTGGGTTTTGAGTCGACCTGAAAAATCAAGTCGAACTCAGGTTTGAAAAGCATGAAGATCTGCCCCCTTTCCCCTCTCCCCTGTGGGGAGAGGGCTGGGGTGAGGGGTCGATTTTGAGCCCAACTAAATCGCCAACCCCACCACCCCTTCCCCGGCCATCTGCCGCAACAACCCCGCCCCACTCTCCATAAACTCCAGCGACCCAGCCATCCCCGCCTCCACCGCCAACCCTTCCAGCTGCGCCCGCCCGTTCAGCTCGGGAAACGCCTCAATCCGCTGCAACAACCGCCACGCCAACGGGCTGAGTGCAGAAAACTTCACACTCCAGTCCTCAGCCCGTCGCACCAGTAGCAACGTCGGCTGAGCCGGTGGGGCGTCCGGCTGGTAATCCGGCCCCACCAACTGCACCGGCCAGGCATAAGCCAGCGGCCAGGCCAGCGGCGACACCTGCAACGGTCGGTCCAGCAACAACCCGGCATCGCTCAGCGGCAACGGCTCGGCCTCGGATTGTTGCAGCGCCATCTCAACCCACTCGTAATGCGCCAGCTCCACCATGAACGGCGGCCACGACCCTTCGCTCAACGCTTGCGGTTCCGAGGCCAGAAACTCGACAAACTCCTTGGCGATCTCGCCGAATTTCGGCGTGTGCGCGCGGTAGTCGCGCAGGAAAATCCGTACCAGTGAACGCCAGTGTTCATCACCGAGAGTCTTGATCAGGACTGGAAAGGTGCCGCTGAGCAGCGATGACAGGTTGGAGAACACCAGGTCGCGGTAAACCTGCGCCCGCGCCACGTCCATTTCAGCCGGAGGCGCACAATGATCGGGATCGCGCAGGTAAAGGCCCAAGGTGTTTTGCTGCTGAAACAGACTCGGCTTATCCACGGTTCACCCCCTCGGTTTGCAGGCGGCGAATGGTCTGCAATTCGGCCACCAGTTCGGAAAATGCCGGGAAGTTGAAATCCCGCTCCAGCAGTGTCGGTTGCGCGCCGAACCGGGCGTAAGCCTCAGCCAGCAACGACCAGACCACCGGTTTGACCGAGGCGCCGTGGGTGTCGATTTTCAAGGTGTCGGACTCATCGAAATGCCCGGCCACGTGCATGGCAACCACCCGGCCCGAATCGATGCCGGCCAGAAAGGCCTGCGGATCGAACCCGTGATTGATCGAGTTGACGTAGACGTTGTTGACGTCCAGCAGCAGGTCGCAATCGGCTTCGCGCAGCACCGCGTTGGTGAAGGTCACCTCGTCCATATCCTGTTGTGGCGCGGCGTAGTAGGAGACGTTTTCCACCGCCAGACGCCGACCAAGAATGTCCTGAGCCTGGCGAATTCGCGCGGCGACGTGATGCACCGCTTCTTCGGTAAAGGGCAACGGCAGCAGGTCGTAAAGGTGACCGTCATCACTGCAGTAGCTCAAGTGTTCGCTGTACAGCGGCACCTTGTATTGATCGAGGAAAACCCGGACTTCCTGCAGAAACCCGACGTCCAGCGGTGCCGGGCCGCCCAATGACAGGGACAAGCCGTGACAGGACAACGGAAAACGCTCGGCCAAGGCACGTAACGCATGACCATGAGCGCCGCCGATACCGATCCAGTTCTCCGGCGCGACTTCCAGAAAATCAAAATCGCCCACGCGGGCGGCTTGAAGGTCTTTCATTAAACCGCGACGCAAGCCGAGCCCGACGGTCGCCTTCGCTGAGAGGGTGGGAGTTTGCATGATGTCGATCTCAATGATTGCCGGAACGGAATCACAGTTAACCGAAAAGGTGTATCGGGCCTGTGTTCCGCTCCGGCAGAAGTTCGCAGCGGTTGTATCGCCAGCGGGTCCGTACACACTGTGGTACAGACCCGCCGTTGCGCGTTAAGCCAGGTCGTACTTCTCGCGCACCAGATGGCCAATGCCGATGCGATCCAGCACGTTCATCGGGCACAGGAAGGTCACGCGGACGGTGCCCGGCAAACGGCTGATGTCGATCGAACCAGTGATGGTGGCGCGGTTGAGCACTTCGTCGTACGGCAGACCGGTGACCGAGGCGGCGCGGTTCAAGCCGTTCTCTACCGCGACGTTGAGGTTCTCGCCGCTGCCGATAAAGGTGATCGGCCCGCTCTGCTCGATGTCGTGCTGACCCCAACGCTCGCCCAGTTCGCGGACTTTCTGCCGCTGCTCGGCATTCATCGGCCGGGCCATGGGCGGCAAGTCGTCGAGGTTTTGCAGCAGAATCGGCCCTTCCAGGGTCAGGTTCTTGATCACTTCCACCACCACTTCGGTTTCCCCGGAGCAATCGGTGGCATGCCCGGCGATCTCGCCGTTGCCTTGCTGGGCGTGCATGTCGCCCATGTACACGCCGGCGCCTGGCACCTTGACCGGGCAGATCAACACGCAACCCTCGCGGATCGAGTTGGTGTCCATGTGGCCGTCGGTCTTGGCCGCGTGCAGTTCTTCGCGGGTCATGCCAAAGCGGTGCGGCGCGTTGATCAGGTACTGGCCAAAATCGGCGCAGTTGTGGGAGTCGGGCAAATCACGGGCCGGCGTGGTGCCGATGTTGCCGAGGAACGGCCGCATGTGCGCCGCCACACCGGGGATGTCGGCGCGCGCCAGGGACAGGATCGAATGTTGCGCGGCGAATTCCGGCAGCGCCGACATCTCGGATGCGTTACCGGCCAGTTGATTGGCGACGTCCTGATTGACGGTCAGGCTGACCTGATTCTGCGCATCGAACACGATCACGTAGCCGTGGCTAAAGCGAAACGCGCTGACTTCGGCGCCACAGGTGTTACAGCGAATCGCGTCCTCGCCGATGCCTTCGACATGGCTGGCCGGATGCTCGGTGCCGCACTCGGCGCAGAGTTTGGAAACGAACGGATCGCCGTGGTAGCGACCGTCAACGAAGCTCATCACCCCGGACGAAGTGGCGAGAGAGGTGACGCGCATGCGTTTGATCTTGATCGCCACCGCGTCGCCGATTTGCGCACCGGCGATGGCCACCGGTTGCGTCACTTCGTGGCCACCCTCGAAGGCCGGCGTGATCATCGGCCCCCAGCAGCCCGGCGGTGTGCCGGTGATCAGGGTGCCGCCGTCGGCCAGTGGCCCGAGCATCGTCTGGCTTGGGCCGATGATGCCGCGGGTGTATTGGTCGACACGCAGGCGATTGACGGGTGTAGATTTCAGGTCGGTTTCAGGCAGGAGCGTGGTCATTGTTGTCCCCTTCACGGTGTATAGGGCGCCAAACGGCCTACGCAGTTCATCGCAGGTTTGTATCTCGTCTGTGTTCGGCAGTAGCCCTGAGTTAGTGGGCTCTGTATCGGGAGGCTGGTTAGATACAGTGAGATACACAACACAAATCCCTTGTGGGAGCGAGCCTGCTCGCGAAGAGGCAATGCCAGTCGACACCAATGTTGAATATCAGACCGCTTTCGCGAGCAGGCTCGCTCCCACAGGGGTACGGTGTGACCCAGGGGATGTGGGCAAAGGCTTTCGTCGCCCCAGGCTGTGATGCACGGACCCCGGACTAGACTTAATGCACGCAGGGCATTCTTATCGTCCTGTTCATTCCCACGACCACCGTCCAGAGGTGAACGCCTCGAAAAACAAGGCCTCTGGACCGTGATCCTGCTGAAGGAGCACACGTGATGGACGAGGCCAGACTCAATGATTTCATGGGCAAACTGGTGAACGACATGGGCGGCGCGGCGATGCTCGCCAACGTCATCCTCGGCGAAGAGCTCGGACTGTACCGGGCCATGGCCGACAGTCAGCCAGTCACCCCTGAAGCCCTCGCCGACAAAACCGGCTGCAACACCCGCCTGCTGCGCGAATGGCTCAGTGCCCACGCCGCTTCCGGTTACATGGAACACCGCGACGGCCAGTTCCGGCTGCCCGAAGAGCAGGCCCTGGCATTGGCGATTGAAGACTCACCGGTCTATGTGGCGGGTGGTATTGGGGTGGTCGCATCGTTTTTCCATGACAAAGACAAACTGGTTAACGCCATGCGCGGCAACGGCGCCCTCGCCTGGGGCGATCACCATCCGTGCATGTTCAGCGGCACGGAGCGGTTCTTCCGGCCAGGTTATAAAGCGCATCTGGTCGCCGAATGGCTACCGGCACTCGAAGGCGTGGTCGCCAAACTGGAGGCTGGCGCCAAGGTGGCGGATATCGGCTGCGGGCATGGCGCTTCAACCGTAATCATGGCCCAGGCGTTCCCAGATTCGCGGTTCGTCGGGTTCGACTACCACGCACCCTCCGTCACGGTCGCCACCCAGCGCGCCGAAGAAGGTGGCGTGGCCGGGCGTGCACGGTTCTTCCAAGGCACGGCAAAAAGCTTCCCCGGCGACGACTATGACCTGGTCTGCTACTTCGACTGCCTGCACGACATGGGCGACCCGGTGGGCGCGGCGCGGCACGCTTATGACGCGCTGAAACCGGACGGCTCGGTGCTGCTGGTGGAACCGTTCGCCAACGACTCGCTCGATGACAACACCACCCCGGTTGGCCGGTTGTTCTACGCCGCCTCGACCTTCATCTGCACCCCGAACTCGCTGTCCCAGGAAGTCGGCCTCGGGCTCGGCGCCCAGGCTGGCGAGGCGCGGCTGCGCAAGGTGTTCACCGAGGCGGGTTTCAAGACGTTCCGTCGGGCTACGGAAACACCGTTCAACCTGATTCTGGAGGCGCGTAAATAACCGCCGTTGACGGCTGACGGCTGACGGCTGACGGCTGACGGTCTACTGTAGGAGCTGCCGCAGGCTGCGATCTTTTGATCTTGATTTGGCGATGCTGAAATCGCTGAAGATCAAAAGATCGCAGCCTGCGGCAGCTCCTACAGACCCTCCGGAGTGTTGAACATGCTCGACAGCCTCATCCGCGAACAACTTCACCGCCTTCAGCAGTTAATGGCCGACCAGCCGTTTGTGGTCCTGACCGGCGCCGGCATCAGCACCCCGTCGGGCATTCCCGACTACCGCGACAACCAGGGCGTGCGGCGTGGCCGGCAACCGATGATGTATCAGGAATTCCTCTCCGCGCCCGAATCCCGGCGTCGCTATTGGGCGCGGGCGATGCTCGGTTGGCCACGGGTGCGCCAGGCCCAGCCGAACGTGGCCCACGAGGCCTTGGCCAGTTTGCAAAGTTCTCAGCAGATCAGCGGGCTGATCACTCAAAACGTCGACACCCTGCACGACCAGGCCGGCAGCCATGACGTCATCGAACTTCACGGCAGCCTGCACCGGGTGTTGTGCCTGGACTGCGGAAAACGCAGCAAGCGGGACTCAATCCAGCAACTGATGGAAGCGCAGAATCCGTATCTGGCCGGGGTGGACGCGGTGCAGGCGCCGGATGGCGACACGCTGCTGGATGCGGCGTTTGAGGCGCGGTTTCAGGTGCCGCATTGTCCGCATTGCGCGGGTGAGCGGATGAAGCCGGATGTGGTGTTTTTTGGCGAGAATGTGGCGCAGATGACGGCGGCCAAAGCAATGGCGGCGGTCGAAAAGGCTGCGGGGTTGTTGGTGGTCGGGTCTTCGTTGATGGCGTATTCGGCGTTTCGGTTATGCCGCGCGGTGGCGGATCAGGGGAAGCCGTTGATTGCGATTAATTTGGGGAAGACTCGGGCGGATGATTTGCTGGATTTGAAGATAGAGGGGTCTTGTGAGCGGCTTTTGCCTCTTCTGACGCAACGCCTGATTCGTTGATGCCTATGGGTAAGTGTTCGACTTTAGATCCACCCCTCACCCCAGCCCTCTCCCCAGTGGGGAGAGGGGAAAGGGGGCCGATCTTCATGCTTTTCAAAACTTGAGTTCGACTCTCGGTCGCAGGTCGCAGGACATCTCCCATGCAACTCGGTCAGTCCCCTCGCCCCTCTGGGGAGAGGGTTAGGGTGAGGGGTGGTTCTCTCAGTATGTCGAATAAAGCCTGAGCCGCTGCCGACAGCTCCACCCCAGGTTTCGTCAGCACCCCAATCGCCCGTTCCACCACCGGATCGCGCAAGGTAATGCACCGCGCACCCAGTTCCAGCATCTGCCCGACACACAACGCCGGCACCGCGCTCACCCCCAACCCGCTGGCAACCATCCGTCCGACCGTCGCCAACTGATGGCTTTCAAACTCCACCGGCAATTTCATCCCCCGCGCCTGCAAGTGTTCTTCGAGCATCACCCGCACCGTGGACGGGCGCTGCAAGGTGATGAACGGCTCCTTAAGCAAAGTCTGCCAATCGATGTCTTCCCGTTCGGCAAAAGGAGAATCCTTCGGCACAACGGCCACAAACCGATCCCTATACAACGGCGTGAATGCCAGCGATGAACTTTGAGTCGGCTCAAACGCCACCCCCAGCTCGACCTGCCGGTCACGCACCATCTCCAGCACCTGCTCGTTGATCACGTCATTCACCGTGACGTTGACCTTGGGATAGCGCGCGCGGAAGGTTTTCAGGATCGGCGGCAGCAGGTTGCCGGCAAATGAGGGCATTGCCGCCAGGGTCACACGACCACGCTGGAGGGTGAAGCGTTGGCGCAGCTCATCCTCGGCATTGTCCCAGTCGGCAATCAGGCGACGCGCCAGTGGCACCAGCGATTCTCCTTCCGCCGTCAGCGCGACATTGCGTGTATTGCGCGTGAACAGGCGCCCGCCCAGCCCCTCCTCCAGCGCCTTGATGGTCAGGCTCAACGCCGATTGCGACAGGTGCAACCGCTCGCAGGCCACGGCAAAACTCAAACTCTGGGCCACGGCCAAAAATGCCCTGATCTGCTTGACGGTCATGCGCGGTCTCTCCAAGGTAACTACATTAATTCAACGTAAAAAAACCCCTGTAGGAGCTGTCGAGTGAAACGAGGCTGCGATCTTTTGATCTTGTTTTTAAAGATCAACGTCAAAAGATCGCAGCCTCGTTTCACTCGACAGCTCCTACAGGTTCCTATGGCCTCACATTGGTTAGTTTTATCTATCAATCAACCTTAAAAATCAACTTAACAAATGAATACTACGGCGAGACACTCCATCCCCATACGGCTAGCCAGCCGCCCACAAAGAATAAAAGAGGTGCATATGGCAGGTTTCGACAAGCGCGTGAGTTCCTACGAGGAAGCCCTTGCAGGTCTTGAAGACGGCATGACCGTGATCGCCGGCGGCTTCGGCCTGTGCGGGATCCCGGAAAACCTCATCGCCGAGATCAAGCGCAAAGGCACACGCGACCTCACCGTGGTTTCCAACAACTGCGGCGTCGACGGTTTCGGCCTTGGCGTGCTGCTGGAAGACCGGCAGATCCGCAAAGTGGTGGCCTCCTACGTCGGCGAGAACAAGATGTTCGAGGAGCAACTGCTCAGCGGCGCCATCGAAGTGGTCCTGACCCCTCAAGGCACCCTGGCCGAAAAAATGCGCGCAGGCGGTGCCGGCATCCCCGCGTTCTTCACCGCCACCGGCGTCGGCACTCCCGTTGCCGACGGCAAGGAAGTCCGCGAATTCCATGGCCGCAAGTACCTGATGGAAGAATCCATCACCGGTGACTTCGCCATCGTCAAAGGCTGGAAAGCCGACCATTTCGGCAACGTGATCTATCGCCACACCGCCCAGAACTTCAACCCGCTGGCCGCCACTGCCGGCAAGATTACCGTGGTCGAAGTCGAAGAAATCGTCGAGCCCGGCGAGCTGGACCCGGCGCAGATCCACACTCCTGGCATCTACGTCGACCGGGTCATTTGCGGCACGTTCGAGAAGCGCATCGAACAGCGCACCGTGCGTAAGTGATCCCCTGCCCCCGGACCTGAAGGAATAACAACAATGGCACTTTCCCGCGAACAAATGGCTCAACGCGTCGCCCGCGAAATGCAGGACGGCTTTTACGTGAACCTGGGCATCGGCATTCCGACCCTGGTCGCCAACTACATCCCTGAAGGCATGGAAGTCATGCTGCAGTCGGAAAACGGCCTGCTCGGCATGGGCCCCTTTCCTACTGAAGAAACCATCGATGCCGACATGATCAACGCCGGCAAACAAACCGTGACCGCGCGTATCGGCGCGTCGATCTTTTCCTCGGCCGAGTCCTTCGCGATGATTCGCGGTGGTCATGTCGACTTGACCGTGCTGGGCGCCTTCGAAGTCGATGTTGAAGGTAACATCGCCTCCTGGATGATCCCCGGCAAGCTGGTCAAGGGCATGGGCGGCGCGATGGACCTGGTGGCCGGCGCAGACAACATCATCGTCATCATGACCCACGCCTCCAAGGACGGTGAGTCCAAGCTCCTGTCCAAATGCAGCCTCCCGCTGACCGGCGCCGGGTGCATCAAGCGTGTGCTGACTGACCTCGCCTACCTGGAAATCCAGGACGGCGCATTCATTCTCAAAGAACGTGCACCGGGCGTCAGCGTCGAGGAGATTGTCGCCAAGACCGCCGGTAAACTGATCGTGCCGGATCACGTTCCGGAAATGCAGTTCGCTGCTCAGTGAGGAATCATTCCATGCAAGAAGTCGTCATTGTCGCCGCCACCCGTACCGCCATCGGCAGTTTCCAGGGTGCGCTGGCAAACGTGTCCGCGGTTGACCTCGGTGCTGCGGTGATCCGTCAGTTGCTGGCGCAAACCGGCCTGGACGTTGCTGAAGTCGATGAAGTGATCATGGGCCAGGTGTTGACCGCCGGCGCCGGGCAAAACCCTGCCCGCCAGTCCGCCATCAAGGCCGGCCTGCCCTTCACCGTGCCTGCGATGACCCTGAACAAGGTCTGCGGTTCGGGCCTGAAAGCGCTGCACCTGGCCACTCAGGCGATTCGCTGCGGCGATGCCGACGTGATCATCGCCGGCGGCCAGGAAAACATGAGCCTGTCCAATTACGTCATGCCCGGCGCCCGCACCGGTCTGCGCATGGGTCACGCGCAAATCGTCGACACCATGATCAGCGACGGCCTGTGGGATGCGTTCAACGATTACCACATGGGCATCACCGCCGAAAACCTGGCTGAAAAATACAGCCTGACTCGTGAGCAACAGGACGCCTTCGCCGCGGCCTCGCAGCAGAAAGCCACGGCCGCCATCGAAGCCGGGCGTTTTGCCGACGAAATCACGCCGATCCTGATTCCTCAGCGCAAAGGCGATCCGGTCGCCTTCCAGGTTGACGAACAGCCTCGGGCCGGCACCACCGCTGAAGCGCTGGGCAAACTGAAACCCGCCTTCAAAAAGGACGGTTCGGTGACCGCCGGTAACGCCTCGTCCCTGAACGACGGCGCCGCTGCGGTAATTCTGATGAGCGCGGAAAAAGCCAAGGCCCTCGGCCTGCCCGTGCTGGCGAAAATCGCGGCTTACGCCAATGCGGGCGTCGACCCGGCGATCATGGGCATCGGCCCGGTCAGCGCGACTCGTCGTTGCCTGGACAAGGCCGGCTGGTCCATCGGCCAACTGGACCTGATCGAAGCCAACGAAGCCTTCGCCGCACAATCTCTGGCGGTGGCCAAGGACCTGGAATGGGACCTGAACAAGGTCAACGTCAACGGCGGCGCTATCGCCCTGGGCCACCCGATCGGTGCGTCGGGTTGCCGGGTGCTGGTGACCTTGCTGCATGAAATGATCAAGCGTGACGCCAAGAAAGGCCTCGCCACCCTGTGCATCGGTGGTGGTCAGGGCGTGGCACTGGCGATCGAACGGGCGTAAAGCGTTCAACAGACGGCGCGGGGACCCACGAATATCCGTTCGCCGTCTGGCAAAACACCCGGTGCGACTCACGTCGCACCGGGTCCTACAGTCAGTCATAAATCTACGCTGCGCCGCATACTTTGTAGCAGCTGGCGAAGCCTGCGTTCGGCTGCGAAGCAGTCGTGGAATCGGGCAGTGCGGTGCATCAGAAGTAACGCGTGTTCAGGTTTGGCGACTGCTTCGCAGCCGAACGCAGGCTTCGCCAGCTGCTACAGGTTGCGTCGTCAGGCAAATTTCACCAGGTTCAGCACCGGCAGCGGACCGCCTGGAAACTGCACCAGCCGCGCCCCGACGCTCAATTCCCCCAGATCAATCCCGAAGAACCCCAGCTGTTCGATCAGCGCCGCCACTTGAGCTTTCGCATCGGCATCATCCCCCGAGAGAAACAGCACCCGCCGCCCGCCCTCCGCCGCCGGATCGCTTTCCAGAAAGCGCGCCTGAAGGTGATTGAACGCCTTCACCACCCGCGCACCGGGCACCCATTCGGCAAACACTTCGCTGGACATTCGCCCCTGCAAATCCACCGCTTTGAACAACGGCGCCTCGATTGAGTTGTTGGCGTCGATGACAATCCGTCCACCAAAATCCGACAGACCGTCGAGCGCGGTCGGCAGTTTCGACCAGTTGACCGCGACCAGCACGATGGCTTGTGCGGCGGCCTCCTCGCGGGTGCCGGCACGCGCCGTGGGCCCGAGTTCTGCCACCAGCGAGGCCAGGCTTTGCGGGCCACGGCTGTTGGCGATCACCACTTCAATGCCTTGACGCGAGAGTGCTCTGGCAAAGGCTGCGCCGATTGCGCCGGCGCCGATGATTCCGATGGTGCTCATGGTTGTTCACTCCGAGGGTTGTCGTTGGAATGAATACTGCACTTGCCATTAGTGTTTGATTAGCGGGTAATGCCTTGAATGATCTTCAAGCATGACTAGCAGGTGCCTGCCATGGAAACCCTCGCCAACCTCGAATCTTTTGTCCGCAGTGCCGAAACCGGCAGTTTTTCCGCCGCCGCACGGGTGCTCGCGCTGACCCCTGCCGCTGTCAGCCGTAACGTGGCGATGCTTGAACGCAACATCGGCGTGCGGCTGTTCCAGCGTTCGACCCGCAAGCTGTCCCTGACCGAAGCCGGGGAGCGCTTTCTGACCAGCATCGGCGGCAATCTGGAAGCGTTACAGACAGCGATCAGCGCGGTAAGCGGCGACCAGGGCGAGCCGGCGGGCGTGCTCAAAGTCAGTCTGGCGCCGACGTTTGGCATCGATCATATCTTGCCGCTGCTGCCGGCGTTCCTGGCACGCTACCCACTGATTCGCCCGGAATGGCACTTCGAAAACCGCCCTGTGGATTTGATTGCCGAAGGGTATGACGCAGCCATCGGCGGCGGCTTCAAGTTGACGCCCGGGGTCGTGTCGCGGACGTTGGCGGCGGCGCATGTGGTGGCGGTCGCCTCACCCGCCTACCTGGCCGGGCGCACACCGCCCGACAGCCCGGCGGACCTGTCCGAACACACCGGCATTGTGATGCGCGGCACCCGCACCGGGCGGATTCGCCAATGGCTGATGCACGATGGTGCTGGCAATGAAGCACCGGCCAATCTGAACGAACACATTGTGCTCAATGATCCGGCCGCCATGCGCGAAGCGGCGATACTCGGCCTGGGCGTGACACTGCTGGTGTTGCCGGATGTGCTGGCGAATATCCAGCGTGGCGAACTGGTGCGCCTGCTGCCCGATTGGCACGCCGACGCGGGGCCGATTTCTCTGTATTACCCGAGCCGGACGTTGATGCCGGCCAAGACCCGGGTGTTTATCGACTTTGTGGTTGAGGCGTTTCAGAGGGAGACCGCGTAATCGTTCTTCGCGAGCAGGCTCGCTCCCACAATTGATCTGCGGTGAACACTAAATCTGAGAGCCCCCCATCCCATGTGGGAGCGAGCCTGCTCGCGAAGAGGCCCGGTCAGGCAACACAGCTTCAGACTCAGGCTACGAACTGCAAGATCAACCAGCTATTCGCCCCGCTGATCAGCACAAACAACCCCCACGCCAGTACCCGCGTCGGCCACCTATTCACCAACGGCCCCATGAGCGTGTGATCGTTGGTCATGCGAATCAGCGGATACAACGCAAACGGCAATTGCAGGCTCAACACCACCTGACTCAACACCAGCAGCTTGCCGATCGCATCGTCGCCCATCAGCCAGACGCCAATGAACGCCGGGATCAGCGCCAGCCCGCGTGTGAGCAATCGCCGTTGCCAGCAAGGAATCCGCAGGTTCAGGAAGCCCTCCATGATCACCTGCCCGGCGATAGTCCCGGTGAAGGTCGAGCTCTGACCCGAAGCCAGCAACGCGACGCCAAACAACACACTGGCCAGCGCCCCGCCCACCAATGGGTCGAGCAGGTGATAAGCGTCCTGGATGTCCACCACGTCGGTATGTCCGGTCTTGTGGAACGCCGCCGCGGCGAGGATCAGGATGGCCGCGTTGACCAGCAACGCCAGGGCCAGAGAGCCAATGGTGTCGATGCGCGCCAGTTTCACCGCATCCTGCTTGCTGGCCAAGTCCTTGCCGATCATCCGGGTCTGCACGATGGAGGTGTGCAGGTACAAGTTATGCGGCATCACCGTGGCCCCGAGAATACCGATGGCCAGGTACAGCGGCGCGGCATCGCCGATGGCGGACAGTGACGGCGTGAACCCCCGGGCGACGTCCGGCCAGTAGGGTTTGATCAGCAGCAATTCAACGAAGAAACACACGCCAATGGTGCCCACCAGCACCAGCATGATTGCTTCGAGTCGGCGGAAGCCACGGTTTTGCAGGGCCAATACCAGCAACGTGTCGAATGCCGTGAGCGCGATGCCGAAGGTCAGCGAACAGCCCAGCAGCAAATGGAACGCCAGGGCGCAGCCGAGCACTTCGGCCAGGTCAGTGGCGATGATCGAGATTTCCGCCAACACCCACTGGGTCCGTGCGGTCCGCGTGCTGTAGCGCTCCCGGGACAACTGCGCCAGATCACGCCCGGTGGCGATGCCCAGGCGTGAACACAAACACTGCACCACCATCCCCGCCAGACTCGCCAGCAGCACCACGAACAACAGACTGTAACCAAACCGCGAGCCGGCCTCGATGGCGGTCGCCCAGTTGCCCGGGTCCATGTAGCCGATGGACACCAGTAAGCCAGGACCGGCAAAGCGCAGCATCCGGTTGAAGAACGAGGCGCGGGGATCGACGGCAACACTGCCGGCCACTTCTGGCGGACAGAACGGCGCCGTGGCGGTTTTGGGCAAACTGAATTTCACGCAAACATCCAGAAACAAGTGGGAGGGGGCAGCTTAGACGTTTCACGCGTTGCGGTGTACACGCAAAACCCTGTAGGAGCCAAGCTTGCTCCGGGCGGCGATCCGACGATGAAGGCGACACATTCAGTATCGAAGGGCCTGTTAGATCGCCATCGCGAGCAAGCTCGGCTCCTACAGGGCGGTGTCGATTGAAGCCCTGATATTTGTATACAAAATCACGACATCTATAGAGCAATCACTCACTCGCAATGCTAACGTTACCGCCTTACTCAGGTCGGAGGTGCGTGCGTGCTGATACTCAAACTGCTGGTCATCCCAGGGTTTCTCTTGCTGATTTCCCTGGCCGGTAAACGCTGGGGACCGAGTGTCGCCGGTTGGCTGTCGGGGTTGCCGGTGGTGGTCGGGCCTATTCTGTTCTTTCTCGCCGTCGAACAGGGTCCAGAGTTCGCTGCTCAATCGGCGACGGCAGCGCTGTCGGCGATGTTCGCGATGATTGCCTTTTGCGTGACCTACGCTCAGGTTGCACAACGCGCGGGGTGGCTGTGGACGCTGATGATTTCGCTGTTGGTCTGGGCCACGGCGGCCGTTGTACTGTCGTTGATTCCCCCGTCCCTGGTGTTCTCAGTGATCGCCGCCGCGACCGCCCTGCTGGCGGCGCCGTATCTGTTTCCCTCGGTACAGCCGATCGTTTCAGGCCCGGCGCCGAAGTCCGACAAACTGCTGCTGCGCATGATTGCCGGCGCCCTGCTCACCCTCGCCGTCACGTTGTTGGCCAGCACCGTTGGCGAACGCTGGAGCGGCCTGCTCGCCGTGTTTCCGGTGCTGGGCAGCGTGATGGCGGTGTTCTCCCAGCAAACCCGCGGACCGGCGTTTACCGCTGCGTTGTTGCGGGCGACGGCTACCGGGATGTATTCGTTCGCCGCGTTTTGCCTGGTGTTGGCGTTGACCTTGCCAGGCATGGGTCTGACCGCGTTCGCCCTGGGCATCGCGGTGTCAGTGGGTATGCTCGGGGTGACCAAGCGCTTGTTGGCCAAACCGATGAGCCCCGCACCAGACGCTGGACGTACGGCAATCAAACGCTAAGCTGCTTGATGTCATCGGGCCAGGATGTCGCCCGCTCATCGCGCTGAAGGAACAGACATGACTCAGCTCCGAAACAGCCACAGCGCGACGGCCGTCGGCGTGATTGCGATTGTGCTCTGGTCCTCCCTGGCCTTGCTGACCACCCTCACCGAAGGCATTCCACCGTTTGAACTGCTGACACTCGGTTTCGGCGCGGCGTTCGCGGCGAGCCTGGTGATTCTGGGACGACGTGGGCTCGCCGGGTTCAATAGTTGGCGCCAGCCCTGGGCCGTATGGGCGACCGGGTTCGTCGGAATTTTCGTTTATCACGCGCTGTACTTTTTCGCGCTCAAAGCCGCCCCCGCGGCCGAAGCCAGTTTGATCAACTACCTTTGGCCGCTGTTGCTGGTGTTGCTGTCGGCGTTCTCGGCCGGAGAAAAGCTGCACAAACGGCAATTGCTCGGTGCACTGCTGGGCCTGGCCGGCACGGTGTTCATCATGCAGCAACACGCGCCGGCGGCGGGCGCGGCGATGCCGGTGGCCGGGTATCTCGCGGCGTTTGGCTGCGCGCTGATCTGGGCCGGGTATTCGGTGTTCAACCGGCGCTTCAACGAAGTGCCCAGCAGCACCATCGGTGGCGTCTGCGGCCTGGTGGCCGTCGCCGGGCTGGCCTGCCATCTGTTGTTTGAAACCACGGTCTGGCCAGACGTCAGCCAATGGGCGGCCATCATTTGCCTTGGCCTGGGACCGGTAGGCCTGGCGTTTTTTGCCTGGGACCACGCCACCAAACACGGCAGTCTGGCGACGCTGGGGGCGCTTTCCTACCTGGCGCCGCTGATTTCCACGGTGTTGCTGATCACCGTGGGACGCAGCCATGCCAGCCCGATTCTGATCGTCCCCGCGCTGCTGATTATCGCCGGGGCAGTGATCGCCACGTCGCGATCGACCGCCAAAGTGCCGATAACACGTTCGATAGTTTCGAACGAGTAAAGCAAAAAGATCGCACGTCATTCGAACGGGTTTACTTCAACATCAGCCTCAGTTCAACACCCATCACTGACTGAGCCCTACACCATGAAGTTCTTTTTCCACCCTTCGCCCAACCCGATGAAAGTCGCCCTGCTGCTCGAAGAGCTGCAAACACCCTACGAATTGATCGGCGTCGACACCTTCAAGGGCGAGCAACACCTGCCAGCCTTTTTGGCGATCAACCCGAACGCCAAGGTGCCCGCCCTGGTCGATGGCGACGCGACCGTCTTCGACTCCCAGGCGATCCTGTTGCACTTGGCGCAAAAACATCAGCGCTTCCTGCCGACCTCCGTGGCCGGGCAAGCCGAGCTACTGTCTTGGCTGATGTTCATCGCGACGGGCCTGTCGCCATTTTCCGGCCAGGCGGTGCATTTCCTGCACCACGCACCGGAAGACCTGCCTTACGCGAAAAACCGCTACCTCAAAGAAGTCGAACGTCACTACCGCGTGCTCGATCAGCGCCTGGCCGACCATCAGTACCTGGCCGGCGACACCTACAGCATCGCCGACATGGCGCTCTGGGGTTGGGCCAATTACGCGCCGTACATCCTCGGCGAGAACGGCCTGGCGGCGTACCCGAACGTCAAGCGCCTGTTCGATGACATCAGCGCCCGTCCGGCCGCCCAACGTGCCCACGGTCTTAAAGAGAAACTGGTGCTGAAGGCTGAATTCGACGAAGAAACCCGTCGCAACCTGTTCCCGCAGAACCAGGCCTAACACCGCTGTTGTTGTAGCAGCTGCCGAGCCTGCGAGGCTGCGTTCGACTGCGCAGCAGTCGTAAAACTGTATGTGCGGTCTCCATGAAACACCGCATCGTCTGATTTCACGACTGCTGCGCAGCCGAACGCAGCCTCGCAGGCTCGGCAGCGGCTACAGGGTGGTGAGGGCTGCTAGAAAGTGGATTCCATGGGATGATTGCGGCGAACGCGCGACCATCCCTGGAGTTTCTGAATGTCATTGTTGAGTAAAAAAACCGTTGTCCTGTTGCTGACGGCGGTTGCCAGTCTGGGAGCGCTGAATGCGCAGGCCGCCAAGGCCACTGCCAGCGATACCGCGCCCGCACAGAAAGTCTCGATGCTCGGCGGCAAGTTCACGTTCACCCTGCCCAAGGGTTTCATCGCCAACCCGCTGCCTGCCGGCGACGCGGCCACCGGTACCGCCGGGGCAACGGGCACCATGTACACCAATCAGGCCACTAAAACCGTGGTGATCGCGGCTGAAAACACCATCCCCGGCGGCCTCAACGTCAAAGACAACGACGGTCAGTTCCTCGACTCCGTGGCGTCTGACTTCGCCACCGAACAAGCCACGGCGCTGCCGGACTTCACCAAACTCAGTGAAAAAAGCCTGACCCAGAAAGGCACCGGCCTGGGGCTGCGGCAGATTGACAGCACCGCCACCCAGGGCGGCGGCAAAACCCTCGACACCACAGTGATGGCCGCGTCCAACACGCGCATGGCGATCGTTCAGGTGATTTCCCGTCTCAGCGACAATGCTGGCCACGAGACGCTGGTCAAACAGATCGTCACCGGCAAGTAAGCATCAGGGATTGAGGCGCTGCAACCAGGCGCTCAAGTCCTGCGTCTCGGTGGCACTGATACTGTGACCGACGCCAGGGTAGGCATGAAATTCAGGCTTGAGTGACAGGCTCTGCAACAGACTGTCGGCGTCCGTGCCGTCAATGTAGGGAAGGCGTTTGTCCGCGGTGCCATGACCGATGAAAATCGCCAGCTTCTGGCGGTTTTCATCCGGTTTCAGTTCAGACTTGAGCACCGGCAGAATCCGCCCGCTCAACGCCGCGATCCCGCCCACCGCCTCGGGATGACGCAACGCCACCTCGTAGGACATGATCGCGCCCTGGCTGAAACCCACCAGGAAAACCTTGTCGGGTTCGGTGTGATATTTCTTCGCCGCTTGTGCGACGAAATCCAGCAATACCTCACCGCTGCTCTTCAGATCATCCGTCTCACCGTTGTAGGCAGCGTTGCCCTTCTCGCGAAACCACTTGTAACTGCCCTCCTCCATCACCATCGGTGCCCGTACGGACAGGAAGTTGTATGGCGCGGGCAACTCATCCTTGATGTCGAACAAATCCTGCTCGTTACTGCCGTAACCGTGGAGGAAAATCACCAAAGGCTGATGGCGCGATTCGGGGTTGACCTGCTCCAGGTACCTGAGCGGCAGATCGGTTTGCAGCGGGGCTTGAGCGTGGACGGCGGCGGACGCCAAGAGTGTCAGCAGAGCGAGAAACTTCAACATAAACCTTCCTTCACGGAGCGCAGGATTCGGGGGAGAGCCTAACACTGTGAAGCTGCCGGGGCATATTCGGTGCTGCTGATGCCGCTTTCGCGAGCAGGCTCGCTCCCACAGGGGAATGCATTTCAAATGTGGGAGCGAGCCTGCTCGCGAAGAGGCCCTGGGAAACGGCGACAATCCTTAGTCGTTAACCAGTTTTCCGACCCGAATCGGCTCACGCCCGGCGACTTTCGCCTGCCACGTGCCCGGCTGTGTATAGCGCCCGCGATCAATCGCAAACAACACGCCACTGGTCCCGGCGCAAACGGTGGTGACCCGATCATTCAGCGGATCGACCACTTCAAACAGCGCATCACCCTTCTCCACCCACTCCCCCGAATCACGCAGGAAACTGACGACTCCGTGATGCGGCGCGAACAGGTATTGAGTGCCTTCGAACGGCATGCCTTCACAGCATTCGCCCGGTGCCGCAGGCCAAGTGCCTTTGATGAAACCCTGCTCGGCGAGGAACCCGAGAATCGCCTCGCAATTGGCTTGAGCCTGATCGACTCGCGTATCCCCCATGCTGCCCAGTTCCAACGTCGTCGCCAGGTTGGCCGGCGGGATCGCGGCCTCAGGGAAAGCCCTGGCCAGGCGCAACCACGGCGATGAACACGACTCGTCGAATGAACTGCCGCCGGAGTCTTCACAGAGCAGCGCAACCGCAGCCTTCAACCGCGCCGCCAGGGATTGCCACCGCGGCCAGTGTTGCGGCAAGGCATACAAATGAATCGCCGCGTCGAAATCACAATGCAGGTCGAGGGTGATGTCGGCATCACAGGCGTGGCGCAGCAGCAAGCGGTGCATGGCTTCAAGCTGCGAGGCCGGTGCCGGCAAGCCGTCGAGTACCTGGCCCATGGTCTGGCGAATCAGCGCAATGTTGGCAGCGGCATCACTGCCCAACCTATCGCCGATCAACTCGGCCACCGGTGCGCTGAGCTCGACGAAGGAGCGGTTGAAGTTCTTGCCGCTGCCCAGCTCGAAGCGGCCCATGTGGCTGCCTTGCAGGTGCTGATCGAGGCCGATGGGATTGGCCACCGGGACCAGTTCGATCACGCCCTGCAACTGGCCTTGGCGTTCAAGTTCGGCCAGACGCTTCTTCAGCTCCCACGCCGTGCGCATGCCCGGCAGTTCATCAGCGTGCAAACTGGCCTGGATGTAGACCTTGCGAGTGCCCGCGCCATAACGAAACACGCTGAGGGTGCGTTCGGTGCCCAGGTGGCTCCAGGGCAGTGAATGGTCGATACGTTGCATGGAAACTCCTGAATATCTGAACGGCGAAAATCACCTGTGGGAGCGAGCCTGCTCGCGAAAGCGGTTTTCCAGTGGAAAGTCTTTTGCCTGACACACCGCTTTCGCGAGCAGGCTCGCTCCCACAGGGATCTCATTTCAACAGAGAGAGCATAAAAAAGTGGCAACCGCGTCAACGGTTGCCACTTTTTTGAACGGCGTGATTACTGGCCGTAAACGTCAAAGTTGAAGTACTTGTCCTGCACTTGCTTGTACTTGCCGTTGGCGCGGATTTCGGTGATGGCGGTGTTGAATTTCTCTGCCAGCGCGGTATCGCCCTTACGCACAGCGATACCGGCGCCGCCGCCGAAGTACTTGGCGTCTTCATAGGTCGGGCCTACAAAAGCGAAGCCTTTACCGGCGTCGGTTTTCAGGAAACCGTCGTCCAGGTTGACCGAGTCGGCCAGCATCGCGTCCAGACGACCGGCGACCATGTCCAGATTGGCTTCCTGCTGGGTGCCGTAGCGAACCAGATTGATACCGGCCGGCACCAGCACTTCAGTGGCGAAGCGGTCATGGGTACTGGCGCGCAGCACACCGACTTTCTTGCCTTTGAGTTCGGTCAGCGGGTCTTTGACCTCGGTGCCTTCCTTCATCACGAAACGCGCCGGGGTGTGGTAGTACTTGATGGTGAAATCGACGTTTTTTTTGCGATCGTCGGTGATGGTCATGGACGACAGGATTGCGTCGATTTTCTTGACCTTCAGGGCCGGGATCAGGCCGTCAAACTCTTGCTCGACCCAAGTGCACTTCACTTTCATCTGCTCGCACAGCGCGTCGCCGATGTCCACGTCGAAACCGGTGAGTTTGCCGTCAGGGGTTTTCATCGAGAATGGCGGGTAACCGGCTTCGATACCGAGGCGGATCGGCTTGGCGTCTTCGGCCACAGCCGTCAGGGACAACATTGACAGTGCCAGGGCACCGAACATCACTAGCTTCTTCATTTATAACTCCTGTGTGCGGAGGCTTTTATTGGCAGCTTTCGATTGGCTTTCGGTGGCTGACTCTGGTTGGAGCGCACCGAAGTGGCCGGCAGTCTAGAGTGGCTCCAGGAGGGCAAATTGTGTTTAAGCGACAAATACTTATAGAAAAGTGGTCGACGGATTCTTGCCCCTTGAAGCGTGCGCCAAGCCGGTGCAAAGACTGTAGGACAAGCCCTTTTTTCAGACAAAACCTACAAGCAAAAACTACAAGAGAGCCCTTATGCCCACGTTAAACCTGATCCAGCACCACCCCGCCGAAGGTCCCGGCGCCATTGCCACGTGGGCTGCGTCCCGAGGCTTGACGCTGAACGTGTTTCGCGCCGACCTCGGCCAGTTGCCGCCAGTGAGTACGACACCCGTGATCCTGTTGGGCGGGCCTTATGAATCCAACGGCGGGCCAGCCTGGCTGGAAGCTGAACGCCAGTGGTTGGCGGGCAGTCTGGATCAAGGCGCGGCGGTGTTTGCGATTTGTCTGGGGGCGCAGTTACTGGCGCTGAGTCTGGGCGGGAATGTGCGGCGGATGGACCGAACGGAAACCGGATGGACGCCCGTGACCTTTGTCGATGGCCAGACATTGCAGGTGCTGGAATGGCACGAAGACGCCATCGACCTGCCGTCAAACGCGCAGTTGCTGGCCAGCAGTGATCAGTGCGAGCAGCAGATGTATTGCGTCGGGCCGACGCGGGTGGGTTTGCAGTTTCATCCGGAGTGGACGGCTGAATCGGTGGCGACGCTCAATGAACACTTTGGCGATGAATCACCGCTGCCCCGTGGTCCACAGGGCAGCGCCGCCTATGCAACCGTGTTCGAGTGGTTGCAGGCGACGCTGGATGGGTGGTGGGCATCCGTTTAGAAGCAAGATCAACAGATCGCAGCCTCGTTTCACTCGACAGCTCCTACAGGGGATCGCGTAGACCTGTAGGAGCTGTCGAGTGAAACGAGGCTGCGATCTTTTCGACTACATCAACATTCGCAACCGATCACGGTGCTGGCAGGCCGTTGCACCGCAACACTCAACTCAAACCCTTCATCCAGCCACCCAGTCACCCCGCCGATCATTTCCTTGACCGGGTAACCCAGCGCCGCCAGTTTCACAGCAGCCTTGTTGGCACCGTTGCAGTGGGGCCCGGCGCAATACACCACGAACACGCTGGTTTTCGGGTAGGCCGCCAGACTTTCAGCGGTCAGCAGTCGCCCCGGAATATTGATCGCTCCCGGCACATGGCCACGCTCGAACGCGAGCGGGCCGCGCACGTCCACCAGGACAAAATCCACTTCGCCGGCCTGTTGGCTGCCGTGGACGTCGGAACAGTCGGTTTCGAAGGTCAGACGGTTGCTGAAATGCATCAGGGCGATGGCCGATGGGGCGGCGGGAATCTCGCGGACCAGGCTGGTCATGGGCTGTACTCCAAAGTCTCGGTGGGTGTGAGAAGACTTTATCCGCCCGACGCTTGCGGCTACAGTGGCGCACAAGACACTCACCGGGAACTTTCCGCCAAATGCAGCCCACCCCTGGATTGGTCGCGATTCTGGCCTACGACGGCCTCTGTACATTCGAATTCGGCATCGCCGTGGAGATCTTCGGCCTGGCCCGGCCGGAGTTCGACTTCCCTTGGTACGAGCACCGGATCGCCGCCGTGGATCAAGGCCCGATGCGCGCCATGGGCGGCATTCAGGTGCTGGCCGATGGCGGCATGGAACTGCTCGAGGACGCCCGGACCATCATCATTCCCGGCTGGCGTGATCGCAGCGCCCCGGTGCCTGAGGCATTGATCGCGGCCCTGCGCCAGGCCCATGCACGGGGTGCGCGGCTGCTGTCGATCTGCTCGGGGGTGTTCGTGCTGGCGGCGACTGGCTTGCTCGACGGTCGCGGCGCCACAACGCACTGGCGCTACACCGCTGAATTGGCCGAGCGTTTTCCGAACATTCTGGTGGACCCGGACGTGCTCTATGTCGATTCAGGTCAGCTGATCACCTCGGCCGGCAGCGCTGCCGGCATCGATGCCTGTCTGCACTTGGTGGCGCGGGATTTCGGGACGCAGGTGGCCAACTCGGTGGCGCGGCGGCTGGTGATGTCGCCACAACGCACCGGCGGTCAGGCGCAGTTCATTCCGACACCGGTCAGTCCTACGCCGCGTAGCGATTTGTCCCGCGTCATGCAGTGGGCACGCGAGCGTTTGCACGAACCGCTGGAGGTTCGCGAGTTGGCGAGTGAGGCGGCGATGAGTGAGCGGACGTTTCTGCGCCGCTTCACTGAAGCCACCGGCATGCCGCCCAAGGCGTGGTTGCAGCATGAGCGGCTGGGCCGGGCCCGCGAGCTGCTTGAAAGCACGAATCAGAACACCGACCAGATTGCCCAGCGCTGCGGTTATCGCTCGGTGGAGAGTTTTCGGGTGGCGTTTCGCAGCGTAGTCGGGGTGCCGCCGTCGGTGTATCGCGAACGGTTTGGGCGTGAGGTAAAAGCAATTTCTTGAGGTGTTCTTCAGGGCCTCTTCGCGAGCAGGCTCGCTCCCACATTGGGTCTCCAGTGCCACACAATCCCTGTGGGAGCGAGCCTGCTCGCGAAGGCGTCAGCCCAGACACCGATGCAATTAAGGCTTGCGCAGCAGATACGTATCCATAATCCACCCATTCTCCAACCGAGCCGCCTTGCGCACTCGCTCGATCTCATCCGCCACCTCCTTGAGCTTGCCGCTGATCAGGATTTCATCCGGCGTCCCCAGGTAGGCCCCCCAGTAAATCTCTGTCTCCTGATCCGCCACTTGATGGTAGGAATCTTCTGCATCCAGCATCACCACCAGGCTGTCGGCATCGCTCACCTGCCCCGCCGCCAGACGCCGGCCGGTGGTGATTTCAATCGAACGGCCAATGCGGTTCAGCGGCACCTTATGCTGCGCCGCCAGCGCCTGGACACTGGTGATGCCGGGGATCACGTCGAACTCGAAGACGCACCGGCCCGAGGCCAGAATCGCCTGCAAGATCCGGATCGTGCTGTCGTACAACGCCGGATCGCCCCACACCAGAAAACCGGCGCACTGGTCGTCAGTCATTTCCTCGCTGATCAACCGTTCGAACGTCTGCTGCTTGGCCAGGTTCAGGTCTTCTACGCTGGCCTTGTAGTCCACATCACCGCGTTCGCGCTCCGGGCTGTGGGCTTCGACAAAGCGGTAGTCGCGATCGGTGATGTAGCGCTCGCAAATCTCGCGACGCAGGTCGATCAGTTTGTCTTTGCTCTGGCCCTTGTCCATGAGGAAAAACACGTCGACGAGGTTCAGCGCTTTCACGGCCTGCATCGTGATGTAGTCGGGATTGCCGGCACCGATGCCGATGACCAGAAGTTTTTTCATCAACGTGCTCCCTCAGAGTCAGTGCCCAGCAAGCGTAGGCGCCAGCGACCGTTGAACCGCAACTCGATGGCCGACAGTGGTTCGACGTCGATCAGGTTGAACGCTGCGCCTTGCAGCACCTGCGTCAGCGCGGCGCGCATGACAAACGGATGGGTGATAGCAACGATGTGTCCCGGTGTGGCCTCCAGTGTTTTCAGCCAAGCGGCCACCCGCTCGCCGAGTTGCACCACCGACTCGCCACCGTGGGGCGCCGTACTCGGGTCATCGAGCCAGATCTGCAGCGTCTCGGCTGCAGTTTTTTGCAGATCGTCGATCCGCATGCCTTTCCAGTGCCCGAAATCACAATCCCTCAGTGCCGCGACAATCTCCACGTCACTGCCGAACAACTCGGCGGTTTGTTGGGTTCTCAGTTCAGGTCCACACATCAGTCGCGGCGTCCCCTTGAACTGAGCACGACGCGATCCCTTTGCCGATTGCCAATCCATCTCTATTGGCTCATTCGTAGGAAAAAACGCCAATTTTTGTGCGACGGTTCGAGCGTGGCACATCAGGGTCAAACGGGTTGCCTGCACAAAGGATCACTCTGTCGAAGGGAATGGAAAACGGCGTCACGCCGCGGACAATGGCCCAATTGTGCCGTAAGAAGCGCGATCCAGGGCGTTTCGTTTGATCCAGCACATTCAGGTTCGAAAACACACTCACCTGAAAAATCGGCAATATCCGACACCACTAAGGGCGATGGCCTACAAGCTCTGTCGACTTCCGTGTAGCCCAAGGCCCACGGGCTTTTCGCCCCATTTTGGGGCTTTAAAAAAACCATGTAAAAATTCACTAGACATGTAGAGTCCGCTACATAAATACTGTTTTAGCAATTTATGAAATGAAACCGACATATCCATCCAGCAGGAGCCAGGATGCCTTCTCTCAGAGACCTGATCACCGATCCCGGCCTGGAACTTACGCCGTCGGAACGCAAAGTCATCCGTGCCTTGCTGGACCAGTACCCACGTAACGGACTGGGCCCGATGTCACGTTTGGCCGAACATGCCGGTGTCAGCGATCCCACCATCGTGCGACTGGTCAAAAAACTGGGTTTCAGCGGTTATGCCGATTTCCAAGATGCCCTGCTCAGCGACATGGACCACCGCCTCCGCTCCCCCAGTGCCCTGTTGCAGCCTCGTGCTCAACTTCAGAAAGGCGACGCCTGGAGCCAATATCTGGCGCACAGCCATCGAGCGCTGGTGGACACCCATGCGCTGACCCAACCCGAAGATGTGCGGATTCTGGTCGAATGGCTGCTCGACACCCGCCATCAGGTGCATTGCTTCGGGGGGCGCTTCAGCAGTTTCCTCGCCAATTACTTGCTCAACCACCTGCGCCTGCTGCGTCCAGGCTGTTTAGCCCTGGAAGACAACGCGCAACTGCCCGACCGATTGTTCGACGTGCAGCGTCAGGACGTGGTGCTGGTGTTCGACTATCGCCGCTACCAGGCACAGGCCCTGCGCGTGGCCAATGCGGCGAAAAGTCGCTATGCACGCGTGGTGTTGTTCACTGACATCTATGCTTCACCGTTGCGGGAAATGGCCGACCTGATTATCAGTGCGCCGGTGGAATCGGTATCGGCCTTCGACTCCCTCGTCCCGGCGCTGGCCCAGGTCGAGGCGCTGATTGCCTGCCTGTCCCTGCGCAGTCCGGGTCTGGCCGATCGCCTGGAAGGCATCGACGCCCTGCGGACCGACTTCGACACCCACCTGCTGGAGGATAAATAAGGATGTTCACGCTCCCCCACCACTCACCTCGGGATTTGCCGTTCATCACCGATCACACCGCACTGTTGCTGGTGGACATGCAACGCGCCTGGCTTGAGCCGCAGTTCGACCCGCACCTCAACGGACCGGACGCCGAGTACTTCCTGACCCGCACCCACATGCAGGTGGTGCCCAATCAACGCCGCTTGCTCAGCGCCTTTCGCAGCGCCCGGCAAAACGTGCTGCACACGATCATTGAAAGCCTCACGGCCGATGGCCGCGACCGCTCGCTGGACCACAAGCTCTCGGACATGCACTTGCCCAAGGGCAGCCCGCAAGCGCGGATCATCGACGACCTGACCCCGGCAGAAAACGAAATCGTACTGCCCAAGACCTCTTCCGGGGTCTTCAACTCCACCAACATCGACTACGTGCTGCGCAACCTCGGGACGCGGCACCTGATCATCGCCGGCATCGTCACCGACCAGTGCGTGGACATGGCCGTGCGTGACGCCGCGGACCGCGGTTATCTGGTGACGCTGGTGGAAGATGCTTGCGCGACTTACACACCCGCGCGGCATCAGGCCTGCCTGAATGCAATCAAAGGTTACTGCTGGATCACCGACACCCAGACTGTGCTCGGCCGATTGCAGGAGATGCAGCCATGAGCGAGCGCCTGTTGCCACTACCCATGACCACCCTCGTCACCACCGACCTGATCGGCGTGACACGCGGGCGCTCCTTTCCCACGGACGAACTCGAGCACTATCAAAGGACCGGGTGTGGCTGGGTGCCGGCCAACAGCGCGCTGACCCCGCAAGACATCATCGCCTACGCCAACCCGTGGGGCGCTTATGGCGATTTGCGGCTGATGCCCGATCCGGTCAGCCGAGTGATGGTCAATAACGGCCCGGATGCCAACGCTCCGGCGCTGGATTTTATTCACAGCGACATTCGCGAAACCGACGGCCGCCCGTGGGGTGCCTGCCCGCGTACGTTATTGCGCAACGAGGTAGAGCGTTATCGCTCCGAGTTGGGCTTGCAGGTCAATGCGGCGTTCGAGCACGAATTCAACGTGAACACCGGCGACGTTGAACACCTGGCGTTTTCTCTGCAAGCCCAGCGTCAGGGTGCCGAGTTTGGCGGTTGGCTGCTCAGCGCCCTGCGTGCCGGTGGCGTCGAGCCGGAAATGTTCCTGCCCGAGTACGGCAAACATCAATACGAAATCACCTGTCGCCCGACCCTGGGTGTGGCCGCTGCCGACCGCGCGGTGAACGTTCGTGAAATCACCCGCGAGATCGCCCGGCAAATGGGCCTGGAATTGAGCTTCGCACCTAAGACCTCGGAGCATGCGGTGTGCAACGGCGTGCACCTGCACGTCAGCCTGCTGGACCTGGCCGGCCAACCGGTGATGTACGACGCCGGCACCACCAATGGCTTGTCGACCCTCGGCCAGCACTGGGCCGCCGGCATCCTGCATTACTTGCCGGCGCTCTGTGCGTTTACCGCACCGACGCCGGTGTCCTACGAGCGTTTGCAGCCCCATCACTGGAGCGCGTCCTACGCGTGCCTCGGGCAACGTAACCGCGAAGCGGCGCTGCGAATCTGCCCGACGACAAGCCAGGGCGGCAAATCGGTGGCATCGCAATACAACCTGGAATTTCGCGCCATGGACGCGACGTCCTCACCGCACCTGGCCATGGCCGCACTGCTGATTGCCGGTCGGCTGGGCATCGAGCAACGCCTGGCCTTGAACGCAATCACCGATGAAGTCCCCGATGCCCTGAACGAAGAACAACGCCAGGCGCACGGCATCGTCGCCCTGCCCGCGTCCCTTGCCCAGGCCCTGGACTGCCTGCGCAACAGCGAGGCACTGATTGAAGCCCTGCCGAGCGCGTTGCTGGACACCTATTTCGCCCTTAAAACCGAGGAACTGACGCTGACGGAACAGCTGTCGCCCGCCGAACGCTGTGAGCACTATGCGCGCCTGTACTGAATCTGCTGAGCTCGGACTTTACACCGAGCCCGCGTACACCCTGAGCCGGGAAGACTCCGGCCATCCGTTGATTCTGGTGTGCGAGCACGCCAGCCGTTTTATTCCGGCCGGGTTAAATGACCTGGGCCTGAGTCACGAGGCGGCCCGCGAGCACATCGCCTGGGACATCGGCGCCCTGGCGCTGGCCGAGGGCTTGTCCCAGGCACTGGGCGCAACCTTGTTGGCGGCCAATTATTCGCGACTGTTGGTCGACCTCAACCGACCGCGCCAAGCCCCGGACAGCATTCCGGCGCAGAGCGAGATTTATCAGGTACCGGGCAACCAGAATCTGGACGAAGCCACCTGCGAGTACCGTCGGCAATCCCTGTTCGAGCCGTTTCACTCGCGTCTGACAGACTTGATCAACGAACGTGTCGCTCAAGGACGACCGGTTCGGGTGGTGGGGATTCACAGTTTCACGCCGGTCTATCACGGCCAGCCTCGCACGTTGGAAGTCGGCGTGTTGTTTGGCGAGGCCAGGGAATATGCCCAGCGCTTGATCGATGGCTTAAGCCAGCATCCATTAAAGGTTGCCGGTAATGAGCCATACAAAATCAACCCGCTGGGCGACATGACCGTGCCGGTCCACGGCGATGCACGCGGCCTGGAATCGGTGTTGATCGAGGTGCGCAACGACCTGCTGCGTACGCCTGAAGACGTCCGTCGCTTTACCGAATACCTGGCACCGCTGTTGTAAAGAAATCGCGTCAAACTCGCAGCTTGCAGCTGCTTTCATCCCAAGGAGAAAGGCTTCATGGAAATAGAAGAATTCGGCTACAAGCAAGAGTTGAAACGCAGCCTGTCACTGACCGACCTGGTGGTATACGGGATGATCTTCATGATCCCCATCGCACCGTTTGGTGTTTATGGCTACGTCAACGCCGAGGCACCGGGGCTGGTACCGCTGGCCTACATCATCGGCATGGTGGCGATGCTCTTCACTGCCTTGAGTTACGGCAGCATGGCTCGGGCCTTTCCGATTGCCGGCTCGGTTTACTCCTATGCGCAACGGGGCCTGAACCAGCACGTAGGGTTTATCGCCGGTTGGCTGATGCTCCTCGATTACCTGCTGATTCCGCCGCTGCTGTATGTATACGCGGCCATGGCGCTGAATCATTTGTACCCGGACATTCCGAAGGTCGGTTTCATCCTGGCCTTCCTGGTCAGTGCGACGTTCGTCAATTTGCGGGGCATCACCTTCACCGCGCGAATGAACATCCTCTTTCTGCTGGCGCAACTGGTGGTGCTGGGGATCTTCCTGTTTTACGCCTGGAACGCGCTGCACAGCGGCGGCGGTAACGGTCAGCTGACCCTGGCGCCGTTGTACAACCACGAGACGTTCAACTTCGCCCTGCTGATGCAAGCGGTGTCGATTGCGGTGCTGTCGTTCCTCGGTTTCGATGCGATTTCCACCCTCGCCGAAGAGATCAAGGGTGACCCGGGCCGCAGCGTCGGCAAGGCCGCGCTGATTACGCTGGTGGTCATGGGTGTGATCTTCGTCGTACAGACCTGGATTGCGACTGATCTGGCGGCCGGCATGGGTTTCAAATCGGCCGACACGGCTTTTTATGAAATCGCTGAACTCGCGGCCGGCAGCTGGCTGGCAACCCTGACCGCCGTGGCGACGGCGCTGGCCTGGGGCGTTGCGGTGGCAATCACCTCTCAAGCGGCAGTATCTCGTCTGCTGTTCGGCATGGCCCGGGACGGCAAGCTGCCGAAAGTACTGGCCAAGGTTCACCCCAAACACAACACGCCGTATGTGAGCATCTACCTGGTGGCCGTGCTGTCGCTGCTGATCTGCTACCTGTTCATCAACTCGGTGGACACCCTCACCGCACTGGTGAACTTCGGCGCACTGAGCGGTTTCATGTTGCTGCACCTGACGGTCATCAACTACTACTGGCGTCGGCAGAAATCCGGCCAGGTGATCCGTCACCTGATCTGCCCGGTGATCGGCTTCATCATTGTCGCGGCCATCATGTACAACATGGGTGTCGATGCACAGAAGCTCGGCCTGATCTGGATTGCCCTGGGCCTGGTCTATCTGTTTGTACTCAACAAACTGGGCACCCGTGCGGTACTGCCCGACCCAAGCAATGGCTGACAAGAAAAAGAGCGGCGTCTGACAACAATTCAGGCGACCGCCGATATATCGCGTGGAAACCGACAGTGATAGTCAAGTTCGGTGCTAACCGCCGAACCCTTTGATACAGGAGTGCATCCATGCTGGTCTTACGCCCAGTCGAGTTAACCGACCTGCCCCAGTTGCAGCAACTGGCGCGCGACAGCCTGGTAGGCGTCACGTCCTTGCCGGACGACACCGAATGCCTGCGCGAAAAGATTCTCGACTCCTGCGCCTCATTCGAAAAAGACGTTGAAGGTCATGGCCCAGAGAATTACTTCTTCGTGCTGGAAGATCTGACCCGAGAGCGTTTGGTGGGTTGCTCGGAAATCCTTGCCACCGCCGGTTTCAGCGAGCCGTTCTACAGCCTGCGCAACCGGCATTTCACCAGCGCCTCGCGGGAGCTGAACATCGAGCACGGCGTGCCCGCGCTGTCGCTGTGTCACGACCTCAGTGGCCATACCTTGCTGCGAGGTTTTCATATTGACGCAGCGCTGGTGCGAACACGCTTCTCTGAACTGCTGTCCCGGGCGCGGCTATTGTTCATCGCCGCCCACTCGCAGCGCTTTTCCGAAGCCGTCATCACCGAGATCGTCGGCTTCAGCAGCGATGAAGGGCACTCGCCGTTCTGGGATGCGGTGGGCAAGCATTTCTTCGACCTGCCCTACGCCGAGGCCGAGCGACTTTGCGGCCTGGAAAGCCGAACCTTCCTCGCCGAACTGATGCCGCAATACCCGATCTACGTGCCGATGCTGCCCCAGGCGGCGCAGGACTGCATCGGCCGCATCCACCCCGATGGCCAGGAGGCCTTCGATATCCTCGAGCGCGAAGGCTTCGAGACCAACAGCTACATCGACCTGTTCGACGGCGGTCCAACGTTGTATGCGCGCACTCCGGGTATCCGCTCCATCGCCCAGAGCCAGACCGGCACGGCAAAACCGGGTGCGCCGATCGATGCCCGTGGCAGCTATCTGGTGAGCAACGATTCGCTGAAGGATTATCGCGCCATTGTCGCCGATCTGGATTACCAGGCCGGGCAACCTGTGGGGTTGAGCGCCGAGATGTGCGCCGCCCTGAACGTGACCGAAGGCAGCCCGATCCGGCTGATCGCCCTGTGAGCATCACCCGGCCCCGCGCCCAACGACAGCGCCCGAGCGGGCGTGCAGAAGGAGTTGCATCATGATTGTCCGCCCGGTTCACGTCACCGACCTGCCCGCCTTGCTGAACCTGGTGCGCCAGGCTGGCCCCGGCTTCACCACCCTGCCGGCCAACGAGGAACGCCTGAGCCACCGGGTGCGCTGGGCCCAACGAACCTTCGCCGAACAGGTCGAACGCGCCGATGCCGATTACCTTTTCGTACTCGAAGACGACGATCAACAACTGGTGGGCGTCAGTGCCCTGGTGGGCGCCGTGGGCCTGCGCGAGCCCTGGTACAACTACCGGGTCGGGCTCACGGTCAGTTCGTCACCGGACCTGGGTATCCAGCGACAGATTCCGACGTTGTTCCTGAACAATGAAATGACCGGCCAATCGGAGATTTGCTCGCTGTTTCTGCGACCCGATCAACGCCAGGGCAGCAACGGTCGATTGCTGTCGTTGGGGCGTTTGTTGTTTGTTGCCGAGTTTCCGCACCTGTTCGGCGACAAACTCATCGCCGAACTGCGTGGCAGCGCCGACGAACATGGCTGTTCACCGTTCTGGGACAGCCTGGGCCGGCACTTCTTCAAGATGGATTTCAGCCACGCCGATCACTTGTCTGGGCTGGGCAGCAAGTCGTTCATCGCGGAACTGATGCCACGCCAACCGCTCTACACTTGCCTGCTCACGGAACAGGCCCAGGCCGTGATCGGTAAGGCACACCCAAACACCGAACCGGCCCTGAAGATCCTCACCGCCGAAGGTTTTGCCCATAAGGGTTACATCGACATCTTTGACGCCGGCCCGGTGATCGAAGCCCCGGTCTCGAACATCCGCGCCGTGCGCGACAGCCAACCGCTGCTGCTGGTTATCGGTACGCCCGACGAGCAGGCGCCGGTATGGCTGATCCACAACCGTCGCCTGGAAAACTGCCGCATCACCGCCGCCCAGGCCAGGCAGGTGGGCAACAGCCTGATCGTCGACCGCCTCACCGCCAAACGCCTGCAACTGCAACCCGGCAACTCGGTACGCGCCGTGCCGCTGCTCAATCAACAGCAGCAGGCGGTGGCGGCCTGATCGGATTCTGAAACCTCTCCACACCTGTGGCGAGGGAGCTTGCTCCCGCTGGGCTGCGAAGCGGCCCCCAAAGCCGATACCACTTTTCTTCAGACAGTTCGCGTTCGTTGATTTTACGACTACTGCGTAGTCGAGCGGGAGCAAGCTCCCTCGCCACAGGAAAGGCGCCATCTTCCTAGTGCAAAAATTCGTCATCATCCTTCCCCCGCTCGCGTGATAGCCTTTTGTTCCTTCGGCGTTGACACTTTTGCTCAAGCCCTTCCATTCCCATTGCAGTGGTGGAACTCATATGTCCAGGCTTTCTCATCAAGATTTGCGCCGTAACTTTCGCGAGCTGTTCGCTTCCAGCGCCTGCTATCACACGGCGTCGGTCTTCGACCCGATGTCGGCCCGCATTGCCGCTGACCTGGGTTTTGAAGTGGGGATCCTTGGCGGTTCGGTCGCATCGTTGCAGGTATTGGGCGCCCCCGACTTTGCCTTGATCACCCTCAGCGAGTTTGCCGAGCAGGCCACGCGCATTGGCCGTGTTGCCCAACTGCCGGTCATCGCCGACGCCGACCACGGCTACGGCAACGCGCTCAACGTCATGCGCACCATCGTCGAACTTGAACGCGCCGGTGTGGCCGCCCTGACCATTGAAGACACGCTGCTGCCCGCCCAGTTCGGCCGCAAGTCCACCGACCTGATCGGGGTGGCAGAAGGCGTCGGCAAGATTCGTGCGGCACTGGAAGCACGGGTCGATTCGGAAATGGCAATCATCGCCCGCACCAACGCCGGGATCCTGCCGGTGCAGGAAGTCATCAGCCGTACCTGTCATTACCAGCAGGCCGGTGCGGACGGGGTTTGCATGGTGGGCGTGCGGGACTTCGACCACCTCGAACAAATCGCCGAGCACCTGAGCGTACCGCTGATGCTGGTCACCTACGGCAACCCGTTGCTGCGCGACGATAAACGCCTGGCCGAACTGGGCGTGCGGGTCACCATCGACGGCCACGGCGCCTACTTCGCCGCGATCAAGGCCACGTATGACAGCCTGCGGGAACAACGGCAGATCTTTACTCAGGCGTCGGACCTGAATGCGACCGAGTTGACTCACACCTATACGCAGCCTGAGGAATACATCCGTTGGGCGGAAGAGTTTATGAGCGTTAAGGAATAGCGGTTTAGCAGACGTCGAAGTAGTGACTGCAATGGCCCCTTCGCGAGCAGGCTCGCTCCCACATTGGATTGGCGGTGTTCACGAATCTTGTGTTCACCCAAAATCCCTGTGGGAGCGAGCCTGCTCGCGATAGCGTCAGATGCCACACCACTAAACTGCGGTTTTGAACCCCTCCTCCCGCTGCAACGCTCTCGCCTGAACCACATCCAGCATCGCGCAGCCTTCGCGCATCAGCAGATGAACCGCCCGGGTAACGCGCGTCAGATCGCAATCGGAAATGTCTTTGAGGTTCAGGCTGGACAAGGTGTCCGCCAGATCGCGAACCACGGTGAAGCGGTGCGCCGCGCAGGCAGCGAGGTCGCTGAGTTCTTTGTGGGTGTTGATGAAGAGCACCGGGGTTTCGGCGTCGTAGGTGTCGATGGGGAGGTAACGGGGCATGACTTGGTCGAACATGGGTGTAACTCCAAATAGAGCAACCACCGTTCGCGGCCAAGCGAATTAGGTGGCAGCTGTGTGCGGGTTGGCCGACCGGCACACCCACACATCCGGCACACCCAAGGGTGTCCCGCGCACAGCTGCCATAACACGATGTTCAGACATAAAAAGGTCTAAACAATGACGCTGATGCGTTTGGGGTGACCGACCGGCCAAGGTCGTTCGCGGTGTTTTCCGCGAGCCCGAACTATAGGGGTCGATGCCGAAACGCGGCAACAGGGTACGTCGTAGGAAACGTCTTGGAAAGTTGTGGGGTGGTTTTGACGGCGGTGTCCGGCTTGAGAAACACCCCTCACCCTAACCCTCTCCCCAGAGGGTAGAGGGGACTGACCGAGTTGTTTTGGCTATTTGCTGCGACCTGAGAGATTGAGTCGAACTAAGATTTCCCCAACAGCAAAGCACTTAAAAATCGCATTCAATTTTGTTCGTTCACGTCGCCTGATTCCTCAAGAAACCCACAGTCAGTCCCCTCGCCCCTCAGGGGAGAGGGTTAGGGTGAGGGGTCGATCCAACTGACCCACCACCCCCCTCAAAACCGCACGCAATTCAGTGGGCCTTAGCCAACTCCATAATCATCCGCGACAACAAATAAATCCGCGGCGCCACGCTCTCAACCTCCGCGTACTCCTCCGGCGTATGAATATTGCCGCCAACAATCCCGAACCCATCCAGCGTCGGCGTGCCCACACCCGCGGACAGGCTGGCATCCGCCGCCCCACCGCTACCTTCTTCCGTCAACTTGCGCCCAATCTCCCCGTAAATCCCCTGAGCCATGGCCATCAACCGATCCGATTCCGGCGTTTGCGGCATCGGCGGTAATCCGCGCTGAAGGGTGGTGGTGACTTCTGTGTCAGCAATCAGCTTGTCTTTGGAAACCCGCGCCAGGTCCTTCTCGATCCGGTCAAACTCTTCCGGCACCGCCGCCCGCACATCGGCCTTGGCGGTGGCTTGATCCGGAATCACGTTGGTGCGGTCGCCGGCCTTGAGCACGGTGAAGTTGATGGTGGTTTTCTTCTCTGCGTCGCCCAGTTTGCCGAGTTGCAAAATCTGGTGCGCCGCTTCCATGGCGGCGTTGCGTCCCAGCTCTGGCGCGACACCGGCATGAGCCGCCTTGCCCTTGACCTCGACCACGGCGGTGGCACTGCCTTTGCGCCACACCACCAGGCCATCGGCCGGGCGGCCGGGTTCGAGGTTGAGGGTGACGTCGTGGGCCTTGGCGGTTTTCTTGATCAGGTCGGTGGCGATGTCCGAGCCGGTTTCTTCGCTGGCGTCGAGCAGGAAGGTGATTTGCGCGTAGTCCTTGAAGTCGAGGTTTTTCAGGACTTTCAGCGCGTAAATCCCGGCAACGATGCCGCCCTTGTCATCCATCACGCCCGGTCCGTAGGCACGGCCGTCCTTGATGTGGAACGGACGCTCGGCGGCCGAACCTTCCTTGAAGACGGTGTCCATGTGCGCCATCAGCAGGATTTTTGCCTTGCCGGTGCCTTTCAGGGTCGCGATCACGTGGCTGCTTTTGTCCGGGGTATTGGGCACCAGTTCAATGGTCGCGCCGAGCTTTTTCAGTTCGTCGGTGGCGATGTCACGTACTTGAGACAGGCCCGGTTCATAACCGGAACCGGTGTCGATGTTCACCAAACGTTCGAGTAACTTCAGGGCTTCATCCTTGTACTGTTCGGAATCGGCGAGGACTTGTTTGTGCGGTTCGGCGAAGGCTGCGGGAGCGAAAGCGCCGAGAGCGAGGGTCAGGCCAAGGCTGGTGGCCAGCAGGGAGCGAGGGAGCTTGAACGTCATGAATCGATCCTTGTTTCGTGTCGGGGGTGAAAAACACCCTACCTGACTACGGCGCAAGGCTCTAGACCGAATGCGACACTTGCAACGCGAAGAGCGGATGCGGAGCGTCCATGGCTCCATTCCCACGCAGGAGTGTGGGCGGTTCACACCGAATCAAGTAATTCGTGATGCGGTTCGCCATCGCCGCAACAGATGACGCGGTTGCGACCGGTGGCTTTGGCTTCGTAGAGCGCCTGGTCGGCGTCGTTGAGCCACCGGGTCGCGTCGGTGTGGGCCGGGTTGAAGGCGGCCAGGCCGATGCTCAGGCTGACTGTCAGCGCCGGGCTCTGCTCATAGCCCAAGGTGGCGAAACGATCACGCAGGGCATCCATGGCGGCCGCAGCGCTCGTGAGCGGAAGGTCCGGGAGGATCACACAGAATTCGTCGCCACCGTAGCGCCCGGCAACATCCGCCGCGCGCAGGTTCTGCTTGAGCATTTTGCTCAACTGACGCAGGACGATGTCCCCGGCAACGTGGCCGTAGGTGTCGTTGATGGATTTGAAATGATCGATGTCGATCAGCGCAATCGCCCCGCCCTGCTGCTGACGTTTGCAACGCTGGAATTCGACTTCCAGTTGATCCTTCCAGGCGCCGTGGTTCAGCAGGCCGGTGAGGCTGTCGGTGCGGCTCAGGGCCAGTAATTCACGCTTTTGTCGGCCGAGGGTGTGGGCCTGGCGGAAGCAGATCCAGCCCAATGCCAGCGGATACAAACACATCAAGGGCAAACAGGCATACAGCTGCATTGGGCTGGTTTGCGGGATGAAGGCGGGAGAGAAAATCAGCAGTCCGACGCCCATCCCCAGAATCTGCGCCACGGTTCCCGCCAACAGGAAACGCAAACCGCCAATGGCCACATTGTTCATCGCCATCATGGCCAGAGTCGTCGCGCCGGGCAGCGGATTGAAGTGCATGGCTGCGACCCAAAAGCCGCCAAGAAAGGCGTCCACCAGCAGGTTGCGGTGTTCGGCGTGATAAGGCACTTGCGCGCGGCGCGCCCATTGATAAGCCAGGTGCGGCCAGAGTACAGCGTTAAGCAGCATCGCCACCCAGACCCACGGTGCGGGGTTGAGTGGATACATCGCCGCGCTCACGAGCAACAGCCCCAAAGCCAAACCCAGGGTTCGCGATGTATAGAGCCTCCTGGCCAGTGAAAGTCCTTTTCCTCCCGTTTTTCCCATAGAGGCCTCTGCGCCACTGAACGGAACCTGAAGACACAAGGGTTTCAAGTGCGGTGAGAGTCTATCAGGGCAGCGGCAAATAGCCATCACCGGCTGGCGGGCTGAATACCAAGGCATCGCCATGAGGCGAGCGCCCAATGTTTGGCTATACATGAAAGGAGGGTTCGATCAATAACGATAAAAAGGGAGGCCCATGCAAACCTTTCAAGTGTTGATCATCGGCAGCGGTTTTGGCGGTCAGTGTGCGGCGATCAATTTGCTCAAGGCAGGCATCGGCGATTTCCGCCTGCTGGAACGACGGGACTTTTTCGGCGGCACCTGGTGCCAAAACACCTACCCTGGTGCCGCGGTCGACGTGCCCTCGCCGCTCTATTCGCTGTCCTTCGCGCCCTACCGCTGGACGCAAATGTTCGCCGAGCAGGCCGAACTGCACCACTACACCCAGTACGTGGTGGAGCACTTCGGCCTGCGAGACAAGGTGGAACTGCAGGCCAATGTCGAGCGCATCGAATGGGACGATGACGGCAAACGCTGGGCGGTGCACACCGCCAGCCAAGGCACGTTCCATGCGCAGTTCCTGATCAACGCCACCGGGCCGCTGAGCCAACCCGTGATTCCACACTTCGAGGGCCAGGAGCGGTTTCAGGGCAAGACTTTTCACACCAACAACTGGGATCACGCCTACGATTACCGGCAAAAACGCGTGGCCATCGTTGGCAGCGGCGCCAGCGCCGCCCAGGTGATTCCGACGATTGCCCCGGACGTCGAGCATTTGCATGTATTCCAGCGCACGCCTCACTGGGTATTGCCTAGGGCCGACCGCGCCTTTGGGCCTTTCCAGCGTTGGTTGCTGGGGCTCAAACCGGCCTACAAACTGTTGCGCTGGATGATCTACTGGCTGTTCGAAACCCGAGTGATTGCCTTCAAGTATTCGAAACCAGCGATCCGCTTGGTCCAGCAACACGCCCTGCGCTTTCTCAAACGGCAAGTGCCCGACCCACAATTGCGAAAGAAACTGACGCCCGACTATGCCATCGGCTGCAAACGGATAATCGTCTCAAGCACCCTGTACCCGGCGCTGGGTCGCACTAACGTGAGCCTGCACGGCCGCGAGCAAGGCATCGCCTCCATCGATGAAACCGGCATCGTCACCCAGGACGGCCAACACATCGACCTGGACTTGATCGTCTGGTCCACCGGTTACGACGCCACCGACGGGGTGATTTCCTACCCGGTCACCGGCAAAAACGGCACACAACTCAAAGATTTCTGGGCCCTGTATCCGCGGGCCTATCTCGGCACCAGCCTGCCGAACTTCCCCAATCTGTTTATCGTCACCGGCCCCAACACGGGCATCGGCCACACCTCGGCGCTGTTCATCATCGAGTCTCAGATGAACTACATTCTCGATTGCATCCGCACGTTAAAAGAACACGGTTTGCGCAGCATCGAAGTACGCCCCGAAGCAGAACGTACCTACACTGAAATGATCCACCGGGAGATGGAACGCACCGTATGGAAGTCCGGGGGCTGCCACAGTTGGTATCAAAGCAAGAGCGGTCATGTGATTGCGATGTTTCCGGGGTTCAGTTTCAGCTATCACCGGTTGACCAGGGCGCTGAAACCCGCCGATCACATTCTGTCCTGATCACGTAGAAGGAAGATGCCTGATGCTTTTGTTGGTTGTCGCACTCGCAGTTTTCGCGGCCTGGAGCTGGTTGAGTTACCCGGCCATCGGTTATTGGCTCTATGACTTGAACATGTCGATAGAGGCCAAGCTGTATCGACTGCACAAAATTGTCGTGCCGATCGCCGAAATGACCGTTTCGACTTGGCAAGGCGGGCCGTACGAAGCGTCCAGCAGCGTGTTGATGCTCCATGGTTACAGCGCCGACAAGAACATCTGGCTGCGTTTTGCCCGGCACTTTGTCGGCAACTATCGGGTGATCATCCCCGATATCGCCGGCCATGGCGAAACCGGCTTCAAGGCGGGCGGCGGCTACGACATTCCTTTGCAGGCCAAGCGGATGATCCAGTTGCTTGATGTCTGCGGCGTCGAGAAAGTCCATGTGATCGGCAACTCGATGGGCGGTTATATGGCGGCGTGGCTGGCGGCCACGTACCCGGATCGCATCGTTTCGGTGGCCCTGATCGACCCGGCGGGTGTCACCGCCCCCGAAGCCAGCGACCTGGAGCGGCATTTGGCCAAGGGCCACAACCCGTTCCTGATTCACTCACGGGAAGAATTCCAGCGCTTCTACGCCATGACCATGGCCGAACCACCGTGGGTGCCCAAAGTGGTACTGGACGCCATCGCCCAGCGCTATGAACAGCAATGCGAGGAGCTGGAAGAAATCTTCAGAGACTTGCGCGCCAGCCCGCCGATGGAGCCAAAATTGCCCGACATCAAATGCCAGGCGCTGTTGCTGTGGGGGCGCAAGGACCGATTGATCGATGTCAGCAGCGTGGCGATCTGGAGCAAAGGCATCGCCGATCTGCGAGTGGAAGTCTGGGACCACACCGGTCATATGCCGATGGTGGAGCATCCGACGATCGCGGCGCGGTTGTATCGGGAATTTTTGGCATCGCTGCGTTCGGAACTTCCTGTGTAACAGCTGCCTTGTGGCGAGGGGATTTATCCCCGTTCGGCTGCGAAGCAGTCGTAAAATTTGAACGCACGGTCTATTTGATGCACCGCGTCGTCTGAATTCACGACGGCTTCGCCGCCGAACGGGGATAAATCCCCTCACCACAGCCTCGCAGGCTCGGCAGCTGCTACAAGCTGCTACAACCAGCAGTCCTTTGCAGAATGAAGTTCGTAAGATTCTTCGTTTGTCGGCGCCGCACAAGGCTGCGATCTTTTCCCGCATCCTTTACGTCACCGCACCAGGAATTGTTTTCATGAGCCACCCGAACTTCGTCAGCCCTGACCTGATCCGCCAACGCTTCTCCAAAGCGATGTCCGACATGTACCGCGAAGAAGTGCCGCTGTATGGCGCGCTGATGGAACTGGTGGAACAGACCAACCGTCACGTGCTGGACAACGATCCACAGATCGCCCGACAGTTGAACAGCACCGGTGAAATCCAGCGCCTGGACCTGGAGCGGCATGGCGCGATCCGTGTCGGCACCGCCGATGAACTGGCCACCCTCGCCCGGCTGTTTGCAGTGATGGGCATGCAACCGGTGGGTTATTACGACCTGACCCCGGCCGGCGTGCCGGTGCACTCCACGGCTTTTCGCGCGGTGCATGAAGCGGCGTTGCAGGTCAGCCCGTTCCGGGTATTCACCTCCCTGCTGCGCCTGGAACTGATCGAAGACCTGGAACTGCGAACGTTCGCCCAGTCGGTGCTGGATAAGCGCTCGATCTTCACCCCCACCGCGCTGACCCTCATCGATCGCGCCGAAACCCGGGGCGGCCTCACCGACCAGGAGGCCCAGGACTTCGTCGAGCAGGCGCTGGAAACTTTTCGCTGGCACCACAGCGCCACCGTGACCGCCGAGCAGTACCGCAAACTCAGCGCTCAGCATCGCCTGATCGCCGACGTGGTGGCATTCACTGGCCCGCATATCAACCACCTGACGCCGCGCACCCTGGACATCGACATCGTCCAGGCGCAAATGCCTGCCCACGGCATCACCCCCAAAGCGGTGATCGAAGGCCCGCCCCGCCGTCAGTGCCCGATCCTGCTGCGCCAGACCAGTTTCAAGGCCCTGGACGAACCTGTCGCCTTCACCGATCAAGCCGAGAATCGTGGCAGCCACAGCGCCCGTTTCGGCGAAATCGAGCAACGCGGCGCTGCACTCACCCCCAAGGGCCGGGCGCTTTACGACCGTTTGCTCAACGCTGCCCGTGATGAGTTGAAAGACTTCCCCAATGAAGCCAACGCCGCTCGCTACAACGCGCTGATGGCGCAGCACTTTGCAGAATTCCCTGACACCGTTGAGGGCATGCGCCAACAGGAACTGGCGTACTTTCGCTACTTCGTCACGGAAAAAGGCTTGGGGGCCGATGAGCTGAAATCGGGGTCGCTGGAAGATCTGCTCAGCGGCGGGTATTTGCGGGTTGAACCGTTGGTGTACGAAGATTTC
Source organism: Pseudomonas sp. LB3P25 (assembly GCF_054897985.1). Classification (NCBI taxonomy): domain Bacteria; kingdom Pseudomonadati; phylum Pseudomonadota; class Gammaproteobacteria; order Pseudomonadales; family Pseudomonadaceae; genus Pseudomonas; species Pseudomonas sp. LB3P25. The sequence goes on from NZ_CM142711.1 coordinate 4,638,507, forward strand.
CTGCCGGTTAGCGCAGCGGGGATTTTTCAGTCGAACCTGGGCGATGCGGCGCAAACCCACTATGGCGTGCAATCGAACCGGCAGGTGTTCGAGAAGGCGCTGGGGCGATCGACGATTGATGAGTTGGCGTTGTATGCCGAGACGCAGCGGCGCTCGATCGAGGAATGTTTCGCGCATTGAGCCTCGCGGTCTGAGGCGTAGCACGAACATGTAGCAGCTGGCGCAGCCTGCGTTCGGCTGCGCAGCAGTCGTAAAACCGGCAAACACGGTTTGTCTGAAGACCGCGGCGGCTGATACAACGACTGCTTCGCAGCCGAACGCAGGCTGCGCCAGCTGCTACACGTCAGATTTAGCGGAGCTTCGCCAACAGTTCTTGTGCCGCTGCCTCGGACGATGCCGGATTCTGACCGGTAATCAGCAAACCATCAGTGAGCACATAACTCGCCCAGTCAGCCCCCTTGGAATAGACACCACCCTTCTCCTTAAGCATGTCCTCCACCAAAAACGGCACAACCTTCGTCAGTTGCACAGCCTCTTCCTCGGAATTGGTAAACCCCGTCACACGCTTGCCTTTGACCAACGGCTGGCCGTCCGCGCCCTTGACGTCACGCAACACACCCGGTGCGTGGCAGACAGCCGCGACCGGTTTGCCTGCCTTGTAAAACGCCTCGATCAGGGCAATCGAAATTTTATCTTCGGCCAAATCCCACATCGGGCCATGGCCGCCCGGGTAGAAAATCGCGTCGTAATCTTCAGCTCTCGCGCTGCTCAGCAGGGCGGTAGACGCCAATGCGGACTGGGCGGCAGAATCTTTGCGAAAGCGATCGGTGGCTGCGGTTTGCGCGTCTGGCTCGTCGCTTTTTGGGTCCAGCGGTGGTTGACCACCCTTGGGCGAGACCAGCGTCAGTTGAGCGCCAGCGTCCTTGAAGGCGAAGTACGGCGCGGCAAATTCTTCCAGCCAGAAGCCGGTTTTCTTACCCGTATTACCCAATTGATCGTGTGACGTTAGAACCATCAGGATTTTCATGTCGTTCTCCTTGAATTCGCAGATGTTCATTCATCTCGGCGCTGAGTTTGACCTCCAGTCAGCAGTGTTCGTTGCACCTGTCACACTAGCGCTTCTGCTGCCGGTTATCGGCCAATGAGACGATTGGTCACCCCGATGATGGCTAACCGCCTTGATGCGCAAGAAGTTGCGCACTCAACGGTGCGAAAGCCCATCCCGGGGGGCTGATCGCCCGGCCTGCCAGGCGCCCCAGCCAAGTGCGCAAGAAGTTGCGCAGTGCTGCGCAACTTCTTGCGCACATTCACCGGCGATCGCTGCCGAAGATTCTCCACGAGGTCTTAAAAACCTCTCAACCACTTGATTTATATAGTCTTAACCGTTTCTGGCACGGACCTTGATGACAGTCAGGCACCCACCGGGCGATACCGCCTCCCGGGCACCCTAACTTTTAGCAAGGAGCACATCCATGGCTACACCAGCGTACATGTCCGTCACTGGCGAGAAACAAGGTCTGATCACTGCCGGCGCATTCACCGCCGACTCGGTTGGCAACACCTACCAGGAAGGTCACGAAGACCAGGTCATGGTTCAGGCTTTCAGCCACGACGTGATCATCCCGCGTGACCCGCAGTCCGGCCAACCGACCGGTCAGCGCGTCCACAAGCCAGTCGTGATCACCAAGGTGTACGACAAGGCTTCGCCACTGCTGCAGGCGGCTCTAACCTCCGGCGAGCGCATGAGCGAAATCGTTATCCAGTGGTACCGCACTTCGGCTCAAGGTACCCAAGAGCACTACTACACCACCAAGCTGGAAGACGCGATCATCGTCGCCATCAACAACAAGATGCACAACTGCCAGGATCCGTCGAACTCGCACTTCACTCACCTGGAAGAAGTGCAATTCACCTACCGCAAAATCACCTGGACCCACGAAGTATCCGGTACTTCGGGTTCCGATGACTGGCGTCAGCCGGTCGCCTGATCCAGGCCGACCGTCTCAAGCATCGGCCAGCTCTGCTGGTCGATGTTGTTTTCGCCCTTCCAGAATTTTGCGTCTGCTGATTCCTTTTTCCGGTATTGGCGAACGCCGCAGCACTGCACGAGGAACAAGGGATGTTCGCGCCGGCCAATCAAACTCACTTTGCCCTGACCATCGAAGGTCTTTCCAGCGACTTCCAGGTTCTTTCCCTGCAAGGTCGGGAAGCCATCAGCCAGCCTTTTGTGTTTGAGGTGGAGCTGGTCAGTGAACAGCCGTCCCTGGACCTCGAGACCCTGCTGCACAAACCGGCCTTTTTGCAGCTCTCGCCTGACGGCAGCGGCATTCATGGCCAGATCTACCGCGCCGCCCAGGGTGATTCCGGCAAACGCCTGACCCGTTACGCGGTGACCCTGCGCCCGCAACTGTCTTACCTGGCGCACCGTATCAACCAACGCATCTTCCAGAACCTCACCGTACCGAAAATCGTCGGCATGGTCCTCGAAGAGCACGGCATCCAAAGCAATGCCTACGAATTCAAAGTCGGGGCGATTTATCCCGAGCGCATTTACTGCGTTCAGTACGATGAATCGGACCTGCAGTTCATCCAGCGCCTGTGCGAGGAAGAAGGTATCCACTACCACTTTCAGCACAGCGCCACGGCCCACAAGCTGGTGTTCGGCGATGACCAGACGGTATTCCCGAAACTCGCACCCGTGGCCTACCAGCAAGACTCCGGCATGGTCGCCAACGAGCCGGTGATCAAGCGCTTCGACCTGCGCCTGGAAACCCGCACCAGCCGCACCACCCGCCGCGACTACGACTTCGAAAAACCGCGCCTGACCCTGGAAAGCGAGAACCGCGGCGACGCCCTGCCCGACCTCGAAGACTACGACTACCCCGGTCGCTTCATCGACCGCGAACGCGGCAAGCACCTGGCCAAACGCGCCCTGGAACGTCACCGCAGTGACTTCCAGCTCGCCGAAGGCAAAAGCGATCAGCCGTTGCTGGTCAGCGGCCACTTCCTGGCCCTGACCCAACACCCGAAAGCCAAATGGAACGACCTGTGGCTACTGACCGAAATCCTCCACGAAGGCAAACAGCCACAAGTGCTGGAAGAGTCGGTCACCAGCGACACCACCAACCTGAAAGACGATTTCCACCAGGGCTACCGCAACCGTTTCCAGGCCACCCCGTGGGACGTGCCGAACCGCCCGCCGCTAAACCATCCCAAACCGCGCATCCTCGGCAGCCAGAGCGCCGTCGTCACCGGGCCAAAAGGTGAAGAGATCCACTGCGACCAATACGGTCGCGTCAAAGTGCAGTTCCACTGGGACCGCGAAGGCCAGGCCGACGACAAGACCAGCTGCTGGCTGCGCGTCTCCTCCGCCTGGGCCGGCGCCCACTACGGCGGCATCGCAATTCCGCGGATCGGCATGGAAGTGCTGGTTTCGTTTTTGGAAGGCGACCCGGATCAACCGCTGATCAGCGGCTGCCTGTACCACAAGGAAAACGTCGTCCCCTACGCCTTGCCCGCGAACAAAACCCGCAGCACCTTCAAAACCCTGAGCTCACCCGGTGGCGGCGGTTACAACGAACTGCGCATCGAAGACAAAAAAGGCCAGGAACAAATCTTCTTGCACGCCCAGCGCGACTGGGACGAAAACGTCGAGCACGACCAGAAAGTCCGCGTCGGCAACGAACGCCACGACACCGTCGAGCAAAACAGCTACAGCGAATTCAAAGCCGAAGAACACCACACCGTCTACGCCGACCGCAAAGTCGAAACCCGCGCCAACGACCACCTCACCGTGGGCGTCAACCAGCACATCAAAGTCGGCACCGGCCAGTTCATCGAAGCCGGCCAGGAAATCCACCTGAGCAGCGGCATGAAAGTCGTGCTCGAAGCCGGCAGCGAACTCACCCTCAAGGGCGGCGGCAGCTTCATCAAGATCGACGGCAGCGGCGTCACCCTGAGCGGCCCGGCGATCAACATGAACTCCGGCGGCAGCCCGGGCAGCGGCACCGGCGCGGCACCGCTGATGCCTGGGGCGTTGAAGCAGGCTGATGCAGATAAAGCAGGTGCGGTGCTGACCCCGGCCCAAGTCAACACCCTCAAACGCAACGCACCGTTCTGTGAAGAGTGCGAAAAATGTAAGGCAGGTGCTTGTGCGATCTGATCTGTTGACTCCACAGGCGTGGCTGGCTGAATGGCCGTTGAAGACGGGTGAGCGGTTGTACTTGATTGTTAGCGCGGCCAGTGATGCCGAAGCGCTCAAGACGCTTTATCAAAAAGAACCAACAACCCAGGCGACTCCGATTTGGGGTGGTACACCTTATGCGGGCTGGCAGCCGGTGATGCCCTACCTCATCGAGTTGAAACCCAACTCAAGCTTCCTGCCGTGGATTGCCGAAACCGATGCTCAGGACTGGGGTTGGTTGGCGGTGTCCACCAGTGAGCCGGATGTGGTGTTCGAACATCTGCGCAGCCTCACCCAAGTGCGGATGCCGGATGGGACGGAAGTGTTTTTCCGGTTTTGGGATGGACGGCATATCTATCCGATTCTGGAAGGCCTCGGCGATGCCGCCGGTGAGGTGCTGCCGGTGTTTGATCGGTATCTGATTAATGGGAAGAGTCTGGAGGTGGGGCCGCGTGCGGTGCCTCCGGCGAAAGACTGGCCGTGGTGGGAAGTGCCGAAGACGTTGCTTGATGGCCTGACCAAGCAAAACCCGTCGACCGTAATAGGCAACATGATGCAGTGGTTGAAGGAGGATCATGCCGATCTGTACTTCTCGTTTCCCGAATCCAACCTGCGAACAAAAGTGGCGCGCTTCGTAAAACGCACGCCACTCACGGAAGAAAATTTCACCGGGCTGTTGAAGGCCCATCTGGAAAATGAGGTGGCTGTATGAGCATTTTGATGGGTTCGATCGTTGGGAACCTGACAGCGAAACAACCAGATGCTCAGGCCATCATCAGTGACTTCAAGAAGTGCCTGAAGGATTACCGTGAGCATGCCGAGGCCTGGTACGGCGGAGTCCTGGACGCGGAACAGCAATTCAAGGTCGGTGATGAGGTCCACACTCAGGACAAGGACAGCAAAAAGGAAAACACCCTTTATGCCAACTGCCCGGCAAACGGCAAACTCACGCTTGTGCATAGCTTCGAGTCTGCGCGATTTGTTCCCATCGGTAATACACCGGTAAGGCTGACACCTGTGGTCGATGGCCGATTCATTGGCAAGAACGAAGTCGGCCCGACCATCAACAAAACCATCGACTCAACCGGAATTCTGGAAGTCTCCGGGCTCACCCCCAATCAGCAATACAAGATCACGTTCTTCCCCAATCCCACGCCAGCCCAGATCGATAGCCTGTTCAACTCCTATCAGGGCGTGATTGGTGAGCTGAGTGGATGGCTGCAAACCGAGTGGAGCACCAGTTTCCTGCCTCTGTGGCAAGCGCATACCGATGCATCGCTAGGCGGCCGTGCCCTGCAAGAGCTGGAAGCCGCGTGGGAAGGTTTCCTCAAAGCGATCATGGGTTTGTGGGGCGATATCAAGAGCCTCTATGACCTGGTCGCAAACCCTCGCAAGAACTACGAGAAGCTGAAAAACTTCTTCACCGAAGAACAGATCAAGAAGATTTATGACGCCTCAACAGAGGCCATCCACACAGCCTTGCTGATCGCCAGCGATGAGCCGCTGATGTGGATCTATGTCGCTGCCATCATGGCGTGGGTGAAAATGCTGCCGCCGCAGACCTGCACGGAAGTGCTGGCGCAAATGAGCACAGAATTCTTGCTGAACATTCTGGTCGGTGTGGTTCTGACTGGTGGTCTGGGCTTGGCCGTACGTGTGGGTACGAAGGCAATCAAGGGTGTGCAAAGCAGCGGTAAAGTCATAAAACTGATTGAAGACTTTACTGGCATGCTGATGAAAGTCAGCAAATCCAAGGCGGCGCCGCATACCGAGGCCTCGAAGCCATTACTGCTTAATGGAGATGCGGCGTTTAACCCGGCGCGCAAAGCTGACATTCAGATTGCAGCTCCCAAACCCGCCGAAACTGCAACGCACCCGAAACAAAAACAACCTTCCAGCGGCGGAGAAGTGAAATCCGATGCGCAGGTTCAGGTCCGTAAAAAAGATGAGCCTGCCTCGCGTGCCGAGCAAGTAGAACCAGTCGACAACGCTCCCGATCAGTCGAAAAATCCAGCAGATCAACCATCCAAGTGTGCCAACGATACCTGCACCAAAGATGACCCCATTTCGATGGTAACCGGCGAGGAATTGTTGACCCTGACTGACGGTGAACTTTCGGGTTCACTGGCTCTGGAGTGGACGCGCCTATACCGCAGTAGTGCAGTTGAAATAGATAGCCGTCTCGGCCATGGCTGGAGTCACTCGCTCTCTCATCGTTTGCAACTCGACGGTGAAGGCGTTCTTTGGATCGACAATGAAAACCGCCAAACCCGCTTCCCAATGCCGACTGAACAGCGGCCATCTATTACAAATAGCTTGGCACAAGCGGCAATCTTCTTGGGTGATGCGCCTGGCGAACTCATTCTGACGCAGGCCGGGCCAAAAGCACGGTACTACCATTTCCGGGCCGGGCGACTGATGACCATTAGTGACGCCTATGAAAATCGCCTGCACCTCAGCTATGACTTTGTTGACCGAATTCAACGCATTGACAATGGTGCTGGGCGATCCCTTCTGCTTCGTTATGATGATCGCCACATCGTGGCAGTCGATCAACAGCAACTGCGTCCTGAGTACAACGAACGCGGTGAACGTCAGGATCCCTGGCTGACCATCCAGACGCTGGTTACCTATCGCTACAACACCCGCAATCAACTCGTATGCGCGATCAATGCGGTAGGCGAAGCCGAGCATTACAGATACAACGACCAACACGTCATCGTAGAGCGGCAACTGGCCGGCGGCGCCAGCTTCTTCTGGGAATGGGAACGAGAAGGCAAACACTCCCGTTGCGTCCGTCACTGGGCCAACTACTCGCAACTGGAAGCGCGATACGAATGGGATGACAAAGGCTCGGTCACCGCTTACAACTCGGACGGCAGCACGCAGGTCTACGTGCATGATGAAAATGCACGCTTGATCAGCGAGACCGCACCCGATGGCGGTGAAACGCAAAACGCCTATGACGATCAAGGTCGACTGGTCGCGGTTAAAGACGCGATGGGAGCGATCACTGAATATCAATACAGCGACGCTGGACGCTTGATTGCCGTGATCCCAGCGGAAGGTGTGCCGACCCGTTACAACTATTTCAACGGCCAACTCATCGATGTACAGCGTGGCAAAGCCCGCTGGAAATACGAGCGTAACCGTCAGGGTGACATCACCCAACAAACCGACCCCGACGGCAACGAAACCCACTACAGCTATGATCGTCAGGGGCGCCTGCTCGAAATTCGCCACCCCGACGGCAGTCGCCATCAATTGGGCTGGAACAACCTTGGTCAGTTGCTGGAAGAACGTCTCCCTAATGGCGGTCAACGCAAATACCGTTACGATGCACTAGGCCGGCAGATCACTCGCCAAGACGAATTCGGCACGATCACCCAATACCAATGGGACGCCGTTGATCGTCTGACCCAAGTCACCCTGCCCGGCGGCGCCACCCGCGCTTTCACCTATAACCCGTATGGCCGGGTCACCGCCGAACGCGACGAACTCGGACGCATCACCCGCTACGAATACGCCGACAACCTGCACCTCGTCAGCCGCCGCATCAATCCGGACGGCAGCCAACTGCGCTATCGCTACGACAACTCGCAACTCAACCTCACCGAAATCGAGAACGAACGCGGCGAACGCTACCTGCTCGACTACTACCCGAACGGCCTGATCCAACAGGAAACCGGCTTCGACGGTCGCCGCACCGCCTACGAGTACGACCTCAACGGCCAGTTGCTGAAGAAAACTGAATTCGGCGACGACGGCAGCGAACTGGTCAGCGAATACCAGCGCGATGCCTCCGGTCGTCTGCTGGTCAAGACCCTGCCCGACGGCGAAGAGATTCACTATAGCTACGATGCACTGGGTCGTCTGGTAAACGTCGACGACGGCAATTGGCCGCTCGCCTACGAATACGACGTGCAGGATCGCCTGATCACCGAGCATCAGGGCTGGGGCACCACGCGTTACGAATACGACAGCGTCGGCCAGTTCAAACACTGCCGTCTGCCCGACGGCAGCACACTCGAGTACCGCCATCTGTCCGGCGGTCGCCTGAGTAGCATCGACCTCAACGGTTCACGTCTGACAAGCCACCAATTCAACGCTGGTCGCGAACAACAACGCCAGCAAGGCCTGCTACTCAGCCAATACCAATACGATGAACAGGGCCGACTACAAGCTCACAGCGTTAGCCAGCGGGATAAAAATCTGTTCCAGCGTCGCTACAAATACGACGCCAATGGCAACCTCGCAGGCGTCGACGACAGCCGCAAAGGCAACCGCAGCTACCACTACGACCCACTCGACCGCCTCATCAGCGTTCGCGGCGCGACACCGGAAAGCTTCGCCCACGACCCGGCGGGCAACCTGCTCAGCCAGAATAACGAAGGCACGGCCAACCTCGCCAACGTCAAGGGTAATCGTCTGCTCATGCAGGGCGACCGCCATTACGACTACGATGCCTATGGCAACCTGATCCGTGAGCGCCGTGGTGCCAGCCAGAAACTGGTCACCGAATACCGTTACGACTGCCAGCATCGCCTGATCGGTGTGAGCATGCCCGGTGGCAACACCACATCGTACAAATACGACGCCTTTGGCCGCCGAATCGAAAAAACCGTGGACGGCCACACCACAGAGTTCCTCTGGCAAGGCGACCGCCTGATCGCCGAAAGCGCAGAAAACCGCTACCGCAGTTACATCTACGAACCGGGTACCTTCCGTCCCTTGGCGATGCTCGACGGCGAAGGTCCGCGCAGGGCCACTCCGCTCTATTACCAGCTCGACCACCTCGGTACACCGCAGGAACTGACTGACTATAGCGGCGAGATTATGTGGTCGGCCAAGTACCGGGCCTATGGCAACCTTGCAGCCTTGGACGTCAGTGAAATAGACAACCCATTGCGCTTCCAGGGTCAGTATTTCGATGCGGAGACAGGCTTACATTACAACCGTCACCGCTACTACAATCCGGGCACTGGACGTTTTTTGACACCGGATCCGATCCAGCTTGCGGGTGGGTTGAATAGCTACCAGTACGTGCCTAACCCGACGGGGTGGATTGATCCGCTGGGTTTGACTGGATGCCCGGGGCAAAAGAAATTTAAAAGGGGTGATAAATTCTATGGATCCCGTAGAGCCGCATTCCAAGATGCAAAACGTGATGCGAGAATTCCTACGACAGCAGAACCAACTGATGTGAAGCGGATTCCTCTTACCAAGGAAGCTGAGAATGGCGGTACTGAGTTCGTACGTGATGCTGAAGGAAATACTGTTATGACTAGAGAGTACCATTATAAAAACATTGATAATGAACGCGTCGTCATTCAAGAACATTCGTATGGACATGAAGACTTCCCTTCTACACATGCATCGCACAAACCACATTTCAATGTTAGAGAGTACAATCCCGAAACAGGAGATGCTCATCGAACTAAAACATTCCACCTCAAAAGTGTGGCCAATCATTACGTGTTTGAGTAATCTAAAATGTGGACATCATCAATATCAAACAAAAAACAGTGGACTTCTATTTTTGGAGAAGACTACTCCCCTACCAGCATGCGCACTTCTTACGTCATGCTGGACGGAAACTCTATATGCTTAAAACTATGCAGCCAAGTAGAACAAGCAGTCGCCCCTAAGAAATGGCTGGAAAAAGATTATAACGAGTACGAATTCCAGATTTACATAATAAATGTAGAAAATTTCAATGTAGAAAATTTCAATTTCAGCGGCCCCACTACTATAACCGTTACTCAAGATGACTCAAACTACAAAGTCACACTTGGGTTTGGAAACTCATGTACAGCCACATGCAATGCAAAAAACATTACCATAGCAAATATTAAGGCATACCATAACGATGGCGCAGTGTAGCAAAAGAACATCCAAATCAGCTCACACCAAGAGAACTGCCTAAAAAACTAACAAAACTCACCTCAACGCTTCAAAGCAAAAATGTAAAGAAAGGGGACTAAAGGGGACGGACTAAAGGGACTAATGGGTGTCCCCTTTTGGCTATAAGCGACTTGAATCCAGTAGGTACTACATATGGAGTTAAAAAGCTTGTTTCCGACCCTCCACATTGGTCAACCGATGGACATTAAACATACACTTTTCATCATTCTGACTATTTTTTCAGGGTCAGTATTTTCCCAAGACACTGGATTTGGATTCGTTAAAAACAATCCAGACGGGCAAACTTATTTATATACAACCCAGAATATTTCAAGCAACGAAGTCATTTCAGTCCAATTCCCTCAGGATGGAACCGTTGCTTGCTGCAAGTTAACAAAGACAACTGGGAAAAAACAGCAGCAGGGCGATGCAATGGACCTGCTCAACGAATCCGACATGCACATCTATGGGCTTGACATTCAATACACAGCGCCTTTCATCGGCATAGCTGTAGTTGGTAAAAATGCAACCGAAAACGGCGTCTCAGCCGTTGAGGTCAAGGACCAAGCTACAACTATCAGCACCTGCTTGAGTCAAGAAGGCGTTCATCTCTTCTCGAGAAAACATGGGAGTTTGAACGGTCACTTGTATTTGAGCCTAGGATACGATGCAGAGCCAACGTCAAATTCTTGCGAAACGGAAAATGCTGAGTCCGTTCCGACCGACGTCTCCGGCTACATCAAAAACAGAGACAACTGTGATTCTTTGCGCGGAGATATTCCTGAACGGGACCCCGCCGACCCGAAAAATCTCGATCGTGTCATCAGCGATATAAATAAATATTGCAAGGGCACCGACCAGCAGCTGAAGCAGTTGAAAGAAAAATACTCCGGAAACGAAAGCGTTGAGAAGTTGCTCTCGACTTACGAAGAAAACATTGAAGCTGATATGAGTTTTTAGATTCACTCATCAAGGACGGTTGTTGTGACATCTGAAGACATCAATCCACAGGTCTGGTTATCCAAATCTCCGCTGCTACCGGGTGAACGCCTCTACCTGATCGTTAGCGCGGCAAGCGATGCCGAAGCGCTCAAGACGCTTTACCAAAATGAACCAACAACCCAGGCGATCCCGATCTGGGGAGGAACACCCTACGCGGCTTGGCAGCCAGTGATGCCCTACCTCACCGAGCTGAAACCCAACTCAAACTTCCTGCCGTGGATCGCCGAAACCGATGCGCAGGACTGGGGCTGGCTGGCGGTGTCCACCAGTGCGCCGGATGTGGTGTTTGAGCATTTGCGCAGCCTGACTCAAGTGCGGATGCCGGATGGGACTGAGGTGTTTTTTCGGTTCTGGGATGGGCGGCATATTTATCCGATTCTTGAGGGATTGGGTGATACGGCGGGCGAAGTGCTGCCGGTGTTTGATCGGTATTTGATTAATGGGAAGAGTTTGGAGGTTGGGCCAAGGTTGGTGCCGCCGGCGAAGGATTGGCCTTGGTGGGAGGTACCGAAGGGGTTGCTGGATGGCCTCGCCAAGCAGAACCCGTCAACCCTGATCGGCAACCTGATGCAATGGCTGGAAGAGGAACGTCCAGACATCTACGCCGCTTATCCCGAGAGCAATTTGAAGCTGAAAATCGCACGTTTCGTGCGCCGGCCCGATGCTCCGAAAAACCTTAATGAAGCACTGTTAAACCACCTGATTCTGGAGCAAGGCTGATGGATCGCGTTGCCTTTGTTGATGACCAACTGACCACCTTCAAGGACAGTCTGAAGCTTTACCGCGAAATGACCGAAAGCAATTTTGCCAAGTGGCTGGATAAAGGCCCTCAGTTCGTGGACAAACCAGCTTTATTTGGAATGAACAGGACCATCAAACTCGGTAGTGCGAGCGCGACGGCCAGCATGAACGATAGCGATTTCTCGTCCACCGTCGCGGTATGCCCGAAAGACGGCAATTTACTGATTGAAAGTAAATTCGTATCGCTTCATGACATCCCCGTTGGCAACATCAAGGTTGATGTCACGCCGGTAGACGGCGGTAATCCCGTTACTGTTGACTTGGACGAACAAGGCAAAGGTGTTTACAAGGGGATCCCCGGAAAAAAATATTATGTCCGCGTTCAGAGTAATGTGACCAAAGATCAGGTTGCCGGACTCTTCGACTCCTATGACGGTTTGACCCTGCAGCTGAATACATGGCTGGAGGCTGAATGGAAAAACTATAAGCCGCTATGGCCCACCCAGACATTGTCGACAACTTTCCTTGCTCAACTCAACGGCACCGCAAGCGGCAGTTGGGAGGCAATCAAGGGTGCGTTTGATGGCATAAAACGCGTATTCGAAATTCTTAAAGACCCTGGAAAATTTAAAGATGAACTAGGTCAGAGCGCCACCGAGCTGATCAAACTCGCAAAAGAAACACCAGCAGCCATGGAGAAAGTCATGCTGCTGGCAAGTGACCAGGCAGCCCTCTTTCTCCTGCTAAAAACTGCGGCTATCTGGCTTCTTGAGTTACCGCCCAGTCTTGTCGCGGGTAAACTCTCCGAGCAGATGTCCACCATCCTGGTATCGATTCTTATCGATATTGTGTTGGCCGTGGTATTGACGTTTGCGGCCGAAGGGTCAGGCATTGCCTATCTCGGCGTTCGCCTGGTGAACTACGGTGCAAAAATTATTGATGCAGTAACCGGCTTCATCAAGTCCGTCTTCAAGATCCTGAAAGCCTTCATGGAATCTATTGATAAATACAAGAAGATCGCCACTCGCGCAGCCGCTGGGGCCTTTGAAAAAGGCAAAGTGAAAATTGGTTGGGATCGGCAAGATCACGCGAAAGTACATGCCTCGGAACATGTGGATGATAAGTCCAAACAATCAACCAACCACGACGACAAAAACGTCGCGTGCACCAAAGAAACCTGCGTCAACGGGTGCCCGGTTTCGATGGTCACCGGTGAGGAATTACTAACGCTCACCGATGGTCAACTCAACGGTCTGCTTCCATTTGAATGGACTCGTCTATATCGCACCAGTGCGGCGGAAATCGACTGTGGCCTCGGCTACGGCTGGAGTCATGCATTAGCGCAGCGAGTGGAGATCAACAACGACGAAGTTGTCTGGACGGATCACGAAAACCGCGTAACAACCTTTCCCCTCCCTAGCGAACAACGGCCAGCCATTACCAATAGCTTGTCCAAGGCCGCAATTTACATCGGTGACGATCCATCTGAACTGATCCTGTCCCAAGCCGACGATCGCACACTGTTCTATCACTTCCGCTACAACAGCAAGGGCGCAACGCTGATCGCTATCAGCGGTAGATACGGCAATCGTCTACACATCACCCGTGATATTCATGGGCGCATCAAGCGTGTGGACAACGGTTCCGGTCGCGCCTTGCTGCTGCGCTACGACCGCAAACACATCATTGGCGTCGATTACCAGCAGTTCAGTCCGGCAGACAATCTGGAGGATGCCTGGAGTACCATCCAGACATTGGTCAGTTATCGCTACGACGAACAGCATCACTTGGTTGAAGCGAAAAACGCTGCCGGTGAGAGTGAGCGATACGCTTACGATGAGAAGCACGTCATTCTCGAAAGGCAATTGGCCGGTGGCGCCAGTTTCTTCTGGGAGTGGGAAAACGAAGGCAAATCGTCACGCTGCGTCCATCACTGGGCGAACTTTTCACAGATGAACGCTCGTTACGTCTGGAATGACAAGGGTAGCGTCACCGTTACCAATGCCGATGGCAGTGAGGAAATCTACACCCACGACGATCAAGCCCGACTGATCAGCAAAGTCGAGCCGGACGGCGCCGAATATCTCAAAGCGTATGACGACAAGGGCAGGTTGATTGCCGAGAAAGATCCGCTCGGGGCGATTACAGAATTTCAGTACGACGAAGCTGGACGCCTGGAAGTAGTCATCCCGCCAGAAGACGCACCGACCTTATACGAATACAGCAACGGTTTTGTAACGGTTGTCCGGCGTGACGAAGCAATATGGAAATATCAGCGCAATAACCAAGGCGACATAACCCAACAAATAGACCCTGACGGCAACGCCACTCATTACAGTTATGACGGCCAAGGTCGTTTGCTGGAGATCCGTCACCCGGATGGCAGCCGCCATAAACTGGGTTGGAACAATCTGGGCGAATTGATCGAAGAGCAGCTGCCGGATGGTGGTCAACGCAAGTATCGCTATGACGCATTGGGCAGGCAGATCACTCGCCAGGAAGAAACCGGCGCCATCACCCAATACCAATGGGACGCTGCCAACCGTCTTGCGCAAATCATCCTGCCCGGCGGTGCCACTCGCGCGTTTACCTACAATCCATACGGCCGCGTCACTGCCGAGCGCGATGAATTGGGTCGTGTCACCCGCTATGAATACGCCGATGGCCTGCACCTTGTCAGCCGCCGTATCAACCCGGACGGCAGCCAACTTCTCTACCGCTACGACAATTCGCGCCTGTTGCTCAGCGACATCGAAAACGAACGTGGCGAGCAGTATCACCTCGACTACTACGCCAACGGCCTGATCCAGCAGGAAACCGGATTCGACGGTCGTCGCACCGCTTATGAATACGATCTTAATGGTCAGTTGCTGAAGAAAACCGAATTCGGCGACGACGGCAGCGAGTTCGTCACTGAGTACCAACGTGATTCTGCTGGCCGCCTGCTGGTGAAAACCCTGACTGACGGCGAGGAGATTCACTACAGCTACGACGTCCGCGGCCGCCTCGTAAACGTCGATGACGGCCACTGGCCCCTCGCCTACGAGTACGACCTGCAAGACCGCCTCATCACCGAACACCAAGGATGGGGCACGCTGCGATATGAGTACGACAAACTCGGGCAACTGAGCCACTGCCGGCTTCCCGACGGCAGCAAGCTTGACTACCGCCACCAACCCGGTGGCCGCCTGAGTAGCATCGACCTCAACGGTTCGCGCCTGAGCACTCACCAATTCAGTGCCGGCCGCGAACAACAGCGCCAGCAAGGGCTGTTGCTGAGTCAATACCAATACGACGACCAAGGCCGATTACAAGCGCATACCGTCAGTCAACAGGAGCGAGATCTGTTCCGCCGCCGCTACGCCTACAACGCCAACGGCAACCTCGCTGGCATCGACGATAGCCGCAAGGGTAATCTCAGCTACCACTACGATCCGCTCGACCGATTGATCAACGTACGTGGCACTACCCCGGAAAGCTTCGCTCACGATCCGGCAGGCAACCTGCTCGGTCAAGGTGATCAGCAGGCCGCCAACCAGGCAAACATCAAAGGCAACCGCCTGCTGATGCAGGGCGATCGTCACTATGACTACGACGCTCACGGCAACCTGAGCCGCGAGCGTCGCGGCACCGGACAGAAACTCGTTACCGAGTACCGCTTTGACTGCCAGCATCGCCTTATTGGCGTCAGCCTGCCGGGCGGCAGCACCGCGTCCTACAAATACGATGCCTTCGGCCGTCGTATCGCCAAGACCGTCGACGGTCAAACCACGGAATTTATGTGGCAAGGCGAACGCCTCATCGCTGAAAGCGCCGATAACCGCTATCGCACTTACATCTACGAACCAGACAGCTTCCGCCCACTAGCCATGCTTGATGGCGAAGGCCCGCTGAAAGCGACACCGTTCTACTATCAACTCGACCACCTGGGCACACCGCAGGAACTCACCGATTACAGCGGCGAGATAATGTGGTCGGCGAAATACAGGGCTTACGGCAACCTCGCAGCCCTGGACATCGCCGAAATCGACAATCCACTGCGCTTTCAAGGTCAGTACTTCGACGCTGAGACGGGCTTACATTACAACCGGCATCGCTACTACAATCCAGGGACCGGGCGTTTTCTGACACCGGATCCGATCAAGCTTGCGGGTGGGTTGAACAACTACCAGTACGTGCCTAACCCTACGGGGTGGGTGGATCCGTTGGGGTTGAATAGCGATTGTCCGGGGGGAGCGAATTGCAAGCCTGGAACCGTTGAGGACCCGACGAGTAACGCTAAGGTAAATGAAGGGACACCAGGAGCACCTGATGTTCAATGGACGAATCACGGTAACAAGCACGTTGCCCCCAAGGCTCCTTGGCCAAATGTTGTTAAATCAACAGCAAATGGAGGTGCAGCAAAGTATTTACCTGGAACAGATATCGAAGCACTCGAGCGTCACGCGTTCAAAAATGGCCAGGATGTTAACAATGGAAAGCCTTGGAAAGTTATTGACATGGGCAAAACTATTGGTGCCAACGAGGGCAAGGAAACGCGATTTATGAGGGTTGAGCTAAGCGCAAACACTATCCACGGCCACCCTATTTCCGAAGACGCATTTAAAAAGCTCACGAAGGCGAAGAAAAACTGAATGGATATTAAAAAAATAATTGAGCGCGGCGGAACAATCACATTTGATGATATATCCCACCTGGACCAGCTTGCTGACACTTCGATGATCATTGATGATTTAAAGGAGGACCTATTCCAAGCCGTCTTCCCTCATGATCAGATCATTGATATAGGCTGGTACCCTGAGTTCTGTGAAAACGGTACATTTAGAGTTTCTTTAATAAAAGCCTACGATTGGGAGCATCCGACTTTCAGCGACAAAGCAAGAAGCTGGACAGAGCTAAACAAAGCAATTCTCAACGCTTTAAACAAATTAGAAATATAACACCCAACAAAAAACACATCCTTCACAACATAAAAAACAACAAAAACCAGCCCCCCCTAAAAGTTTATAAAGCACCACCAAACAAAAACAACAAGCCGAATACAAAACAGCATAACGGAGTAAGGCAATTCAACAAGGAGTCAGAAAAATGAAAACAATCTCGGCACCATTGAACCCCGAAGCGATGAAACGTTTAGATCTAGATAAGTGTCTGCCAGGGGATCTTGAGGAGTTTCAAATATCAGAGGAGCAATACGTTCAACTATCGCAATCAGGAGAGAAACACACAAAACTCAACAGCATAGAAAAAATAATCTACCTAAACAGGTTGGCTCTACACAACAAGACTGGTTTGTTTTTTTATTTTTAGATCCCGCGATATCTCCCTCCCCAAAAAACAAGAAAGCAAACACAAAGGGGGAATGTATATACTCTACGCATTCACAAAATAAATTTGACCTTTTGGGATCCTAACATGCAAAAAATCTCACGAGTCGACGCAATTTACAAACTGAGCAAAAAAACCTTAGATTCACTCGATAACGAAGCGCGCGAATCGCAGCTATCGAACTGGTGGGGAATTGACGAGAGCGACGAAGAGTTTTCTTTACTATCAAAAGAAATGCAACATCTACTACTATCTAATGATGAACCTCCGAGCGATGTGCTGAACATTCTGTATGACGATTTGTTATTGATTGCATTTGCCTCAGCGTACAAAGGAATGACAAATTCTCACATATCAAAGTCCATGATAAAAATGGGGCTTGGAGAGTATGAAGTATTCGGAATCATCGAACCATTGGAGTCCTGTCCTTGCTGTGGTTATCGCACACTCTTTTCAAGAGCAAACTACGAAATTTGCGACTTATGCAAATGGGAAGATAATGGCGTGGTCGATCCTGAACAATACAGCGGCCCAAATCATATGACACTCGGAGAGGCGAAAGAAATATTCGTGAAAAATATGAATATATTACCCTTAGAGAAGTGGACTATATAAAAAACCACAACAGCAAGAACAAAAAATGTCGATAGCCTCCCCCAGCAGCTGCAACCTCAGCGACCGGTTTTGACAGACCGAACACGATCAAGGCATGCAAATGCCGCTTTGCAGCTCCGTTGATACAGGAGCTTCACTATGAAAAATTCTCCATTCGACTCCCTTGACCCCATCAGCCACGTCGTCACCCTCCTCCCTGCATCGATTCAGAAACACTCCTAAGCCACGCCTGCGAAACCCTCGCCTCGCTCAACGTACTCACCACCGACCTGGCCTGTGAACTCGAAGGTTCGCACCGCAGCTTGCGCAATCAATTCAGGCTCAGATTTAAAGGGCAAAAAAAACGGACGATCTTAAGATCGTCCGTTTTTTATATTCCAACCAGCATTTCAAGTAGAACCTCATCAACCGCGTACTTAGCCAGTTGATAAACGTGATACCGAAACTGTCTTGCTTGGTCGCACAACAACTCCCCTTCCAACTGTTGCTCGGCGACATTGACCTTCAACTGAAAATGGCGATCGGTCGGGTGCGTGGACCTGGGTCGGCCCACCAGGCGGCAGAAGGAAAAGTATTCCTCGGGTGTGATGACGACGCAGTCGATGCTGGCCACCGCGAGATTCAGGTTGATGACTTCGTTGTGCTGCAAGTGTGGATCGCACGTCGAGAAGGTGTTCGCCCAGTGTAATGGCCTGGCAATCCATGCACCGGTAAAGAGCCCTGACACTGGGCGAACGGGAAGTATTTTAATATAAGTTTTCGAATATGTCCGCGTATATGAACATGAAATTTATCGAAACAACATTGATTAAATGTCGGCCCAAATACTATTTTGACAAGCTGCTTAAACTAACCGATCCGACCATTAAAACTGATTGTTCTTGTACCAAAACTTGTACAAGAACAATCAATGCATATAGAGCTAATACTCAACTTTCGTACTGGCTGGTCACTTTCAATATATCGGTGTAGGTCACCACGCCCTCCTTTCAGATCCCTCAGCTTCTTCTGAGCTTCAGGTTTTTCGACGTTGTGGGAGTCGGAAAGAGCGCAAAGGCGCTGATCAGGGCGTTTTTGCGGTTTCTTGTGCGGTGGATTCACCGCTGTCGGTACCCTTGCCGCTCTCCTTGCGTCGGGTCGGATCCGTCGGGCGCAGGGCGTCGTTGTCGCGCTCGACTTCCCCGGGTGGCCGAGGTTCGTCAGGGTGCTCAGTGGGGGTTGTCGTTTTCATGTGGGTTCTCCTCAGGCTTCGGGATCGTCGACTTCTTGAGCGACGTTCACGGCAGGCGAGTCCTTATGGGATTGATCGGCCTTGGCCTTCAAGGCTTGCCATTGTTCCAAGTCAATGGCGCCCTGCCCCAGCAAATCATCGGCCACCCGCAGCAGTTCGGCGTAATGGGCGTCGGGGGACTGCTGCCAATAGGCCTTGTCGTCGAACAGGCGCTGCCACGAGGCAAGGTCAGGTGGTTTTAGGTCGTCGCTCATGTGTGGGCTCCTGCGGGGGTTCTCACGGTAGAGGGTTGGGCGTCGCGAGGAGTTCCGGTGGGATTTCGGGGAGATCAGGATCAACGTCAAAAGATCGCAGGCTTCGCCAGCGCCTACAGGGGCGCCTCAATACCCAGTCATTTCCAGATAACCCTGCCCACCATGGCTGCCGCTCAATTGCACTGGCCCTTCCCAATAGGGAATGCGCAAAGCCATCCACGCATTGGGGTTGAGCGCGCTGATCGTGATGTCGAGGTGTTTGTCGGGGATTTTGATCGACCAGCGCACCGGCATTGAACGCCCGGCGACGTTGGCGGTGTCTTGCGGTGTGAGGCTGATGTCGGCGGCGTGCAGTAACTGCGTCTGACCGTCAGCGGCGATCCAGGTGCCGGTGAGGTAAGGCGCGCCGTCCTTCTGTCGCATACGGTAGAGCATTACCTGCTCGCCGCTGTCCAGGTGCAGGGAAAACCAGTCCCAGCCCGTCTGGTTGACGGTCAGGGGCTGGCTGCTCCACTCACGGTCGAGCCAGGCCGGGCCGCTGACTTGATACGTTTTGCCGTCGATTTCCAGCGTGCCGCGGGCCTGAAAAAAAGGCTGACTGTAGTAGTACGACGCCTGCCCTTGTTCGGATTTCTGGCTGAAGCCTTTGTCGCCCTGAAGCACCAAAGGGCGTGTGGAGGTCAGCCGCAGTTGATAGCCAAAATCCTTGTCCCGGGCGCTGAGTTGAAGATCCGCCAACGGGTCGGCCCCCTGACTGCTGAAACGCCACTCATCGATCCACGCGTTGAACGGCGTGAGGCTCACGCCAGCCTGACCAACGCCACCACGGGCATAGCGCTCGGCGGCGTGATGCACTGTCGCCGACGTCACGGCCGCGTGGCCAAGCCAGATGATTTGATTACCCCAGCCAGCGACCTCCGGCGTCGCTTTCAAGGCGCTGCGAAACAGCGTCCATTGCGCACCAAACTCGCGCCCTTGATCGTCCTTGAGGTTGGCGGTGACGTACCACCATTCAATGCGAAAACCGTCATGAGGACCGTGATCCACCGGAAAGCTGAACACCCGACCGGGCACCACCGGGGTGAATGCTGTCGCTTGCTGGCCGAGGCCGGCGAATCCTTTCTCAACAGGCACCGAGTTATCGCACCCGCCCAATAACGCCAATAGCACCACGCCGACCTTAATCTTCATGAGCAAATGTCCTCAACAGATCCGCCGGTTGCGAGCGATACAGCGAGTACAGTGGCCACGCTGACGCCAGTAAAGTTGCCAGCAGAGCCAGCCCCATCAACTGCAACAGCTGCATCGGAAACACCCGCAGCGGCAAGCGCCAGCCGAAGGCCTGGACATTGATCACCGTGTCCAGGCACCACGCCAGCGCGATCCCCAACGGCAACGCCAGCACCAGGGTCAGCACCGCCAGCAACCAGGTCTGCCCGAGATTGAGCAGCATCAATTGCCGGCGAGTCACACCGAGCGCCCACAGGGGGGCGAGTTGCCCGAGGCGGCTCTGGCTTTGGGTCAACAGGCTGATGAACAGCGCCACGCCCGCCACGCAGAGGGTCAGGCTGTTGAGTGCGGCGGTCGCGGCAAAGGTGCGTTCGAACACTTGCGTGGACCAACCCTTGAGCCGGGCTTGGTCGACGATGCGGCTGTCCTCCAGCGTGAAGCGTGTTTGCAGCGCGGTCAGGAAGGCGGGGATCAACGCCGGGTCGATGCGCAGGTTGAAACGGCTCGGTGTCAGCTGCGGCCAGCCGCGCAGCAGATGGTTGACGTTGACCAGAATGTGGCCCTTGGGATTGCCGTAATCGGCGTAGATGCCGACGATCCGTGGCGACCAGGCGCCGTTCGGTGTGGCAATCGTCAAGTGATCGCCAAGGCGCACCTTCAGCCGGCGGGCCAGTTGCTCACTGAGCATCAGTGCATCGTCCTTGGCCAGTCGGTCCCACGGGTTGTCGCCAAAGGCTTCCAGCAGCGGCCAATGCTGGCGATACGTCGGGTGATCGATCACGCCGAAGACGTCCGCCGGCCAGCCTTGCAACTGGATCGACACTTGCCAGTTGGGCAGCACCGCCGTGAGCGCGGGTTGCTGCTTGAGCCAGGTTTGCAGCTCTCTGGCCTGGGCCGGATTTCGCGGATTAACGTACAGTTCGGCGGTCAGGCGTTGTTCGAGCCAATCGCTGAAGGTCTGACGAAAACCGGCCGTCATGCTGCCCGCTCCAATGTTCGCCGCCAGTGCCAACAACAGCGCCATCAACGCCAGGCTCAGGGCCGGCAGTTGCTGACGGCAGTCGGCGAGAAACCATTGGCCGAGCACCGAGCGACTGCGATGCAGCACCAGGTTCAGCACCCAGTTGAGCACCACCGGCAACGCCAGCGCAGCGCCGATCAACAGTGCCGCCATCAGCACGAAGCCACTGCTCAGGCTGTCGCCAAAGATCAACGCCAGCAGTGCGATCACCGCGGCGATCACGGCAACCCACCCCTGACGCCGCAACCAGTGCGCGTGAGCCTGATGCCAGGCTTGCGGATCGGCCAGGGCCAGCAACGGCAGGCGCGCTGCCCGCAATAAACTGTTGGCACCGGCCAACAACGCACCGAGCAGGCTCAGGCCGACGCCGCTGAGCCACCACCACGGACTGAGGCTCAACTGCCCCGCCACTTCGGCGCCGTACAACCCGCGCAGGCTGGCGGCGACGTCCGGCAACAGCACGCTGGCCAGCAGATAGCCGCTGGCGACCCCGGCCAGTCCGCCGATCAACGCCAGGCCACCCAGTTCAACCGCCAGACAGGCAATCAGCATCCGTGCGCTAACCCCGCAGGCGCGCAGGGTTCTGAGCAAGCCTCGGCGTTGTTCCAGCGCCAGGCCGATCGCGGCATGGACGATGAACAGGCCGACCACGAATGACAGAAAACCCAGGGCATCGAGGTTCAAGTGAAAGCTTTCGGTCAGGCGCGACAAATTGTTCTCTTCGCCGCGGGCCTTGAGCTGCAGTTGTCCCTTGAATTGATCAGGCAGGGTCGCGGTGAAATCCTTCGGCAGCAGCAGGCGTGACAGCTGATCCGGCAGGCCGAGAATCTGCTGGGCGAAGCCGATGTCCACCAGCAACACACCGGGGGCCATATCGGCCTGGGCATGCAGCGGCGGCAATGCCTGACCACTCACACTCACCGGGCGCTCGCCCTCGTGCAGCCCCAGTGCCTGCAACGTCTGCGGCGAAATCCAGGTACTGCCCGGCGGGCTGAAAAACTCGACAATCTGCTCAATCGCCAACGCCTGCCCGGCCACAGAGGAACCGGCGGGCAGCGACACCGGCTCGACCCCCATCAACTGCAAGCGCTGGTCGTCATGCCCCTTAAGCGTCACCCGGCCTTGCAGGACCGGCGACACCGGCCAACCCGCACGGCGCAGGTCGACAAACACGTGCTGGGGGAAGGTCGCGCCGCTGGGCGCACTGAGGCTGGCCTGAGGTTCTCCGCCGATCAACTGACTGGCCCGGGCATAGCTTTCGCGCGCCTGGCTGTTCAGCGCCTGCACGCCGGTCAGCAGGCTGGTGGCGAGCCAGAGCCCGGTCAGCACACTGAAAAACTGCACCGGATGCTGCCGCCAATGACTGAGCAGCGCCCGCAGCGTCTCGCGAAAGACCTGCACCTCAGCGCTCGTCCGCGCCAGCCAGACGACCACCGTGGAGCACCACTTTTTCTGCCAGCCGCGCGGCAACCCGTGGGCTATGGGTGACCATCAACAAGGTGGTGGGACTGTCGTCGAGCAACTCCAGCAACAACTTCAAGACCTCATCGCTGGTGGCTTCATCGAGGCTGCCAGTGGGTTCGTCGGCCAGCAGCAGTTTCGGCTGCGATGCCAAGGCACGGCCCAGTGCGACCCGTTGCTGCTGGCCGCCGGACAGCTGTTCTGGATAACGCTGCAGCAAATCACCCAAGCCCAGACGTTGCACCAGATGCGCCTGCCAGCGCGGATCATGGCGCCCCGCCAATCGCGCCTGAAATGCCAGATTGTCCTCCACGCGCAAACTGCCGATCAGGTTGAACTGCTGAAACACCAGGCCGATTTCGGTCCGCCGCCAGTTCGCCAGTTGCCCTTCGCTCATCTGCTCCAGCCGATGTTCGCCGCTGCGGATGCTGCCGCGATCGACCTTGTCCAGCCCGGCAATCAGGTGCAGCAAGGTGCTCTTGCCACTGCCCGACTCACCCATCAACGCCAGGCTGCTGCCAGGTTTCAAGGTGAGGTCGACACCTTGCAGAACCGCTAATGGGCCCTGGGGAGTGGCGTAGCTTTTGAAGACGCCTTGGACCGAAAGCATGGGAAAAACCGTTCGATGTGCGTGGAGCAAGGATAGCGGACGGCAGCAGCACCGCGAATAGGCCCGCTCAGACACCCCATAGCCCACACACTTCAGGGAAAAAACATACACAACCAAGGAACCGTCTGACTGCTCATTCGTATCCATATGGATACATTTGAGCAATGAATTATCTTATTCAACAAACTATGATCTTCGCGACATGGCATGCCTCAGTTCGTGACTTGCGGGCGAAGTTAGCAATCGCTCGTCGCATTGACCGTGCCTCTGCGGGTAATCTGGGCGACATCAAAACGGTGGGCGATGGCGTTTCCGAAATGCGCGTGGACGTCGGTGCAGGCTATCGGGTCTACTTCACTATGCGAGATAGCGTCGTCATTGTGCTGTTGGCGGGTGGTGACAAATCTTCGCAAACCGCCGACATCAGGCGGGCGAAAAAATTGGCAAAGGAGGTTTAAACATGAGCCAGACTTTGACTACTTTCGATATGGCGGCTCTGCTGGACAGTGACGAAGCTATCAGCGAGTACCTTTCGCAAGTACTCGCAGACGGCGACAACGAAGAATTTCTTCGCGCTATCGGCTATGTGGTGAAAGCGCGTGGAATGACACAGATAGCCAAGGATTCGGGTATGGGCCGCGAAAGCCTGTACAAGGCCTTTGCACCCGGTGCAAAACCACGTTTCGATACGGTTTTAAAGGTCATTCACGCCCTTGGCATTGATCTCTGCGCGCAGCCAGGTCATTCGGTCAATCACTCGACTCTCTGAGAGACTCTTCTGACTAGACTGCTCGCTTCTGCGCAACCCACGTAAAACACAACGGCAGCTGCGCCGTTTGCTGCTCATACCGATCATAGAGTTCCTCGCGGTTGGAGTGCGGGTACTCCTTGAAGTGGCTGATCTGTAATCCGGCGTCGATCGCGCCGGTGAAGATAGCGCCCAGGGTGTGGACGAACCAGTAGGACGAAGCCGCCTGCTGGTCGACTTTGCCTTCGTAGACGATCGGCTGGTCCTGCACGAAAGGTTCGCTGCGAGTTTTATGGGCAGTCCTCGAGACATGTCATTTGAAGAACCGTCCCCGTCTCTATTCCCTTTCGTCTGTTTCAAAATCATCCTTCGCTGACTCAAGGATCGCCTTGAGGCGGAAACTGCCTGATCATTGACTGGTGCCCCCCTTTTTTGCACGCAGCTACGTGAAATCCGAGTCCGGAAGCCTCTGCCAAAAGTAAAGAATTCAATCTCGGACGCGTACTTTTCTGATGCGCAAACCATGGCCGACTTTTTCAACAAAATCGGTCGTTCTCTGCCGGTCATGCCCACGAATCGTGCTGGTCAAATCCGATGCAAATGACAGGTCAGGTCGAATGCAAATGAGAGGGCAAGTCCGTGCAATTGCCCAAAACGCCGAGACACTGCTTTTCAATGCTCGTACGTCCTCAACGTCGCGAGGAGCATTCGGCGGATTTGATCCCTCAGGGCAATTGGTTTCAATATCTCAATATCCGCAGCGCTCGCCAAGTCTGGCTCCAGCTTCTGGTCTTTTTCGAGCGGGTTTTCAGCAAGCCGGTTGTACAGGTTTTCACTCAGACGAAGGCGCGTTAACTGGGGAGGCGAGTAAGCACCTAACGTTTGAGGTCGTTACAGTGATCGTTTCATTTGCTGCAACCGCCTGATGAATTTGTTGCTGACTCAGGCGGTCGTAGCAGCTACGCTGCCAAGTATTGAGCGTGCGGAGTATTCGTTACAATAAACGATATGGGGTAATTAATAAAAATCCGGTTTTCATCAAACTCATTGGTACTGAAATCCCTGCGAACACTCGAATTACGCCATCTGACGCTGAGATTTTTCAGCGCGCCGGACTGCACGACGTAGGCCAATTCCGATTCTCGGCCCCATTCTTTGCCATCTGTGATCGAACCTGTGTGGACATTATCACCGCTGATATATCGGTTCATTAATGTCAGGCCCGGTACACCGAGTACCGCGAAGTTGAAGTCATGGCGCAGTTGCCAGGATTTTTCCTTGGCGTTGTCGTAGCTGGCGTTGTAGCTGTCGTTGGCCAGGGTGCCGCCACTGGTGCCGTTGACCCGCATCCATACGCTGTCGCCGGTGAGTTTTTGCAAGCCCACGTAAAAGGTGTTGCCGCCGTATTTGGCCGAGAGCAGAGCGAAGGTGGTCTTGTTGTCGAGGTCGCCGGCCAGGGCCCTGCCGTCTTCCTTGCCGTTGAAGAAACCGAGGTTAGCCCCCAGGATCCAGTCGCCCAGGGGCTGGCTGTGGGTGAGGTTGACGTATTGTTGCTGGTAAATATCGGTCAATTCGGCGTACCACAGACCGACCTGGGTGCGCTTGTCGTTGAAGCTGTATTCGCCGCCGCCGAAGTTGAAACGGTCGGAGGTGAACGCGGCTTTGCCGTTCATGAACATATCTTCCATGCTCGCGTCGTTGCGCGGGCTGTTGCCACGGAACTGGCCGCCATAGAGGGTCAGGCCGGCGAACTCGTTGGAGGTCACCTGGCCGCCACGAAAGGTCTGCGGCAGAGAACGGCCATCGTCAGAGCGCAGGATCGGCAGCACGGGCATCCATTCACCCACCTTCAACTCGGTTTTTGACAGTTTGGTTTTTAGAGCCACTCCGAGGCGGCCGAAATTATCGGCTGGTCGGCCGTCGTCGTGGATCGGCAACAGTTGGGTACCGCCGGTGCCTTTGCCACCATCAAGCTTTTGAGAATAAAGACCCAATACATCAACACCGAATCCTATCGGTCCAACGGTATAACCAGAGCGAGCGTCAAGGATGAAGCTCTGTGTCCACTCCTCGGCTTTGTTCTGTGGAGCTGCGCTGTTGGGATAGCCAGGATTGATGAAGTTGCGATTGATGTAAGCGTTGCGCAAATTGAGGGTAGCCGAAGCGCCATCGACAAAGCCGCTATTTTGATCGGCTTGAACAGCCGCTGACGAACCCGCGCAGACCGCAAGAGTCAGACTGATCAGAGATTGATGTGCAGGCACGCTGCGGGAAATAACAGGATAGCGCATGATGTTTTCTCACAATGAGTTATTATTGTTTTTGTTGCGATTTTTAGCTCGCGATTCAACTTATTCTCAGGCAGCTCGAAGAGCTAATTACCGAGCAACTGCGGGAGTCCATTATCAGTCTTGTAATAGTCCGTTATTGAGCAACTTGATAATTGTTTAATATCACCTTAAGCAAAACCCGAGCGTGCGCAGACGCGAGCCTAACTCAATGCCTGTAATGGCACGCTCGTGGGGATTGCGTGAGAACAACAACTGAAAGTTAAAACGTGCTCGAACGCTCGGCGATCAACCCGCACTCCCCGGCGTTTTGCAACGTGTGTATTCCAATTGATAAAGCGTGGTTTCTGGTCCCATCGATTGCCCCTCCAACAGCCGTTGTAACTCGGCTACAAAAGACTCGCCGGCGACGCGAACGTAGTCAGGAGCACAACCTTCAATCATGACGATCCAGGCCGGTATCTGGGTCCCTTCGGCGCGGGCCTTTTTCTCTGCGGTTTCGACCTTGCTGACGGCCTCATCAGCCACACACAAATGCACGCCCGTAATACCCTGTTTATCAGCAAGGGGAGGAAGCACGCGTTGACGCAATGCGTCTGATACCGATTTATGTCGCCCTTCGACAACATCGAAACGGACTGTTAACAAATACGCGCCCTGCCCCACACCGCTGGTGTAAGTGACCTCGCAAATGGATCGCGCGACGTTGCGATAGGACTTCACCGACTGCTGGGTCCATGCCGTCGGAGTGTTGAGACGCGATAAATAATCCTGCCCTCCCAACACCTGCACAGTGTCAGCCTCATAGAGGTTGAAATAGGTCGGCCCTGCATCCAAAGCGAGGTATCGGCGTCCCCGCAAAAAACCCGGAATTCCGGCCCGCTCAGGCATGTGCTCACGGTTATGCCATTCATAGAACTCGTCCCGCGCTTCGGGCAATAGATCGTGCCAGATCGCGACTACACCTGTTCCTGCAAAGCTCATAGCGTTTTCCTCTAGCGATAGTCAGTCAACATTGGGATGGCGACCGGCGACCCACGCAGTCCCCATTTCAGCAACGTAAGGAACCACGGTCTGAAATTGTTCACCCAGCCCTTGGCCGCCGACACGCATGGTGTCACCCGCCTTGAGGAATACCGGTGGCTTCTGCCCGAGCCCCACACCTGGTGGCGTACCTGTAATGATGACGTCACCCGGCATTAGCGGCATGAAGCGACTGAGGTACGCGACAATATGTGCGACGCTGAAAATCATCGTACGGGTATTGCCGGTCTGGAGACGTTTGCCGTTCACGTCGAGCCAGAGGTCAAGTGCCTGTGGATCGGCAATTTCGTCACGGGTGACCAGCCAAGGTCCCAGTGGTGCGAAAGAAAAACCGCTTTTCCCCTTGGTCCACTGACCTTCGTACTCAAGCTGATAAGCCCGCTCGGAAACATCATTGGCCAAGCAATAACCGGCGATGTGATCCAAAGCCTGCGACTCATCAATCTGCCAGGCAGGGGTCCCGATGACGATGGCCAGTTCGACCTCCCAATCCAGCTTCTGAGCCCCCGTTGGTAAAATGACCGGATCATTGGGTCCGCTGATGGACGCGGTGTGTTTGTTGAAGACCACCGGCTGGCTCGGGATAGGTGTATTTGTTTCAGCCGCGTGATCGGAGTAGTTCAGGCCGATGCAAATCAGGTTCGGTACGCTGCCTACGCATGGACCAAGACGTGTGCCAGGCGCCACCACCGGAAGCTTTTCAACATCAACAGCACGTAGTTTTTCGAGCACTGTCGGACTCAGGGCCGACGCATCGATGTCGTCGACAATACCCGAAAGGTCTCGCACGATCCCTTGCGAATCCAAAATTCCCGGCTGTTCCTGCCCCGGTAAACCAAAACGAACTAAGCGCATTTGTTACTCCTCCAGCGTTGAGAAATGGACAGACAATGAGCCTGCTTCGCCGAACTGAACATGCAGTGGCTGATTAACGGGCACATCGAGAACACCTGCATAGGACCCGGTGATAATCACCTGCCCTGCTTGCAGCCCTATCCCTTGTGTAGACAGAAAATTGGCCAGCCATACGATCGGCAACAACGGATCCCCGTCCGGATGGCGGCCCTTGATATTCAGAAGCTCTGCCGTTGCATCGCTCAGGGTGATATCCAGTTCAGAGGGCATGCTCGCAGAGTTCGACAGCGTGATTGGCGCCCCAAGTACCAGGCCGTGATTGAATAGACCGTCCGCGAGCAATTGCTCGAACGGCAGTGAGTGTGGATCGGTATAACGGCAATCGATCACTTCCAATGCCAAGTGCACGTCGCTGATCGCAGCAACGATCTCTTCAGTTGTATAAGGCTCGACACGAGCCGGCAAATCATGGGCCAGGACGCACGCCAGTTCAGGCTCGATGCGCGCCTTATCGGCGTCGGCGGCCAGTTGGTAACGTTCGCCTTTTACGATGCTGTCGCTGTAGATCGGGGCAACGATCCACTTGCCAGCCGGGGGTAACGCACACTTCCACCCCCCCACGGTTTTTCCAGCCAATGGCCCCACATGCTGCTGAATGGCAAAACCTTGTGCGAGGCTGCTTGGCAGGTTCGGGCCTGGCAAGGATGCCAGCCGAACACCCTCTAGCCGTGCACGGACCAGAGCGGCAGCGGCGACTTCCAACCCTGGCCCCGCCTCGGTCCATGCAGGTGCGAGCTGGCTCATACGTTCTCCGAATGAACGCTGTTCTGGCGCGGCCAAACCGTACCCAGCTTGTTAGCTGCATCTTCCAGCAGAGCATGCAATTCGTCATAACGTTCAGGCTGCATACGCAAGACCGGGCCGGCGATACTCATCGTGCCGACCACAGTACCGGACGGAATCAGCCTGACCGGTACGGCAATTGCCCAAACACCCGCCTCGGCTTCTTCAATGACCAAGCCATACCCGCGCTTTCGAGTCAGAGCGAGCTCGGCCAACAAACCTTCGATGCTGTTGATCGCTTTCGGCCCCTGCCCCATCCCGGCGTCAGCTTTCCCCAATCCGCTACGCAGCGCATGCTCAATGGCCAGTTCATCAGGCATTGATGCCAGCCAGGCCTTGCCATTGGCGGTGGCGTAGAGATTGATCGGCTTATCCATGGCCGGCGAATACATGAGTCCCGGCGCGGCGCCTTGGGCCGAAGACAGCCAGGACAAGGTGCCCTCGTTGACCACCGTCAACCGCACCAACTCATGACATTGAACAGCCACTTGCTCAATGATCGGCTGGACCAATTCAGGCAAGCCAATTCCATGTAAATAGCGCTGCCCCAACAGTGCAAGCTTCAGTGTCAAGCGGTATTGGGAGGTGGCCTCATCCTGCTCTGCCCACCCTTGCTCGACTAATTGAGCAAGCACTCGATGAGCGGGCCCCTTTTCCAACCCCAGCTCGGCTGCGATATCGGACATCCGCATCCAGCGAGCTTCACGCGCCAACAGCTCAATAGCTTCCAGGCAGCGGTCGACAGCACCTTTGACGACTCTCATATTTTTCTCGACTTATCTTTGACAATGAAGTGAATGTGAGCAACATTGTTCGTACTGGAACGACGTTCCAATAGTATGCAGGCGCCACCCGATAAGTCAAACCCACTTGTATCTGGTTGGCCTCATCGAGTCAGAGTTGGACGCGCGGGCGGTCTCTAGGAAGTGGGGGCGCCTGACGGATTTAAAAAACCGAACCCTTCGGATCCGGCTCTTTTTATCAATAGACGTGCGCCTGTGTATGTTCAATCTTTGCGGAAGAAGGCCCAATGCATCTCACCCTCCTGCCTTACTTACAAAAGCCCGCGGGCAGCAAGATTGTGCATCATCGCTCGCAAGCCGAAAGTCCAGGGCGCAGCCTCGCGGCTGTAGGTGACTGTGTTGCGAAGCGTGCCCAGCAACGGGCTACTTATGCTGACCTCATCCCCCTGCTTATGCGTAAAGCCGCTTCCCGGCTCTTCACGATCTTGGGTAGGCGCGAACAAGGTCCCAAGAAAAAGCATGAAGCCATCAGGGTATTGGTGATCGCCGCCGACAGTCTGAGCCACGAGATCCAACGGATCACGGCTGATCAGCGCCATGGAACTGCTGCCTTGAAGGATAAAGCCGTCGTCGCCCTGAACTTGCAAATCCACAATGCAATTGCGCACGTCATCAAGCGTAAACGCTTCATCGAACAGACGAACACCCTGCGTAGCTATGCAGCTGGCTTACAGAACCTGCACGGGCAGTGCACCTGGCGGGCAGCAACCAACAGGGTCACCAGGCCCAGCCACAGTTGTTCAGGGCCGACGTAGAGTTGCTGCTTAACGGCGACACGGTTCTTCAAGAAGAAATCTTCGGGCCCACGTCTATCTTCATCGAGGTCGTTGACCAGGCGCAGCTCAACGCGGCCATCAATGCCCTTCACGGACAATTGACCGCAACCTTGATTGGTGAACCAGAAGACCTTACGCAATTCGTAGAGTTGGCTGCTTTGTTGGAGATGAAGGTTGGTCGCATCCTCATCAATGGCTACCCAACGGGTGTCGAGGTCTGCGATTCAATGGTGCACGGCGGCCCTTATCCTGCGACTTCCGATAGTCGCGGCACCTCGGTCGGCACCTTGGCCATCGACCGCTTCCTGAGACCAGTCTGCTTCCAAAACCACCCTGATGCATTGCTTCCCGATGCTCTCAAGAACGCGAATCCGTTGAACATTTCGAGGCTCGTCGACGGTCATCTCTCGCGAGATAGCTTGTAGGTTGGCAAACGTGCAAGGCGACATGCAGACGAATTGATTTCCGATTCTCCCAAGGCGCGCGGAGCTAGTGCGCCTTAGGGTCACCTTGCGCTGACACACCCAGCTTTTGCAGAGCAACGTACTACAACGTTAAAAACCTGACGTTGGAGCCATTGCGCTCTATATGAAGCAACAGTGCTGACAGCTTGACGCCTGGGAGCCTGCTCATCCTCTTGCACCCTGTTCGCTCAATTGCACGAGCGGGCTTTAGCGTGCTCGTGCGGCTTGGCGACGACGTCAGACGTATGAACTCAGCACCTTACAAATAACCAGTGTCACGCCTTGATCGATCAAGGAATGACTCCCTTGACAAGGCGGCGGATCTAGTAACAGAATTACTGATGGAACGAAGTTACAATAACAACAAATGAGAAACCGGAGACACGTTATGAAGCAGAGCAAACCGATCGACGCTCATTCCAAAAGCCAGTCAAAGAAAGCCGCAGCTAGCGGTTGGATCGGCTCGGCACTGGAGTATTACGACTTCTTTATCTATGCGACCGCGGCGGCCTTGCTGTTTCCACAGCTCTTTTTTCCGTCTGACAACCCAACGGTCGGCATCATTGCCTCGCTGGCCAGCTTTGGTGTGGGCTATATCGCCCGGCCAATAGGCGCTGTCGTCCTAGGGCATTTGGGTGATCGCCACGGCCGTAAAACGGTTCTGGTTTACTGCATGTTCCTGATGGGATTCTCGACGATGTGTATCGGACTTCTGCCAACGTACCAGCAGATCGGGATCTGGGCGCCGGCGCTGCTTGTGACGTTGCGCCTGATTCAGGGTTTTGCGGTGGCCGGGGAGATCTCGTGCGCCAGTTCCATGATTCTCGAACACGCCCCGTCCGGTCGCCGTGGTTACTTCGCGAGCTTTACCCTCCAAGGGGTTCAGGCCGGGCAACTGCTCGCGGCAGCAGTCTTCTTGCCTCTCGCTCATTTTATGCCTGCGGATCAGTTCGCTTCCTGGGGTTGGCGGATTCCGTTCCTGCTCAGCGTCATCGTAGTCATCATGGGATATATCATTCGCCGCCAGGTCGATGAGACACCTGCATTTGCCGAGCAAAAAAAGCAAGGCGAATCAGCTACTGTTCTGCCAGTTGTCGAAGTCATCCGGCAGAGCTGGGGGGATCTCTTGCGTGTGATCTGCATGGCACTTGCCGCGGTGATCGCCATTGTCGCCTCGGTATTCGGCGCCACCTATGCGGTCCAACCGGCCTATGGAATCGGTTTTCCCGCTGGCGTCTATTTGTGGATTCCACTGTTGGGTAACCTGTGTGCGGTGATTCTGATCCCCTTCGTTGGTAACCTTTCAGACAAGATCGGGCGCAGGCCCCCACTCATTGTTGGCGTGCTCTGCGCAGGGCTACTCTCGTACGCCTATCTGTACGCTATCAGCATCCATAACCTGTGGCTTTCGCTGGTTCTGTCCGTACTCATGTGGGGCGTCGCCTATCAGGGTTACAACGCCATATTTCCAAGCCTCTTTCCCGAGTTGTTCCGTACTCGAGTTCGTGTAACTGGCATGGCCATCGGACAGAACATCGGAACCGCAATGACTGCGTTTCTTCCAGCACTTTTCGTCACTGTTGCGCCCCCAGGCTCCGACAACATCCCACTGAAAATCGGTTCTCTAACATTAGGTATCTGTGTTGTCGCTGTGATCGCGGCGCTCACTACACGTGAAACATACCGGATTCGGCTTGAGGATCTTGGCAAGCGCGGCGCAGTGCCTATCGCCAAGGATGAATATGATCGTATGCGGGCCGCAGCGATGTCGGAGGCGCCCAAGACAGGCGCGCCAAAAGACTTGGCTAGCCAAGCGCACTCCTAACGACTCCGGTGATCATGTTGGGGCGACATTAGGTTTTCGCCCCCTTACAGTTTGGACGAGCAGAGCATCGTCATAGGTCAGGTGATTACCCTTGCCTAATCGCCGACGCTGTAGATTCCCTAAAACCGAGCAAGTCTGCTCCCCCTGCCATCATCAAATATCAGGCAACCATGGCCTCACATATCACAGGAACAACTCGGCTTTATGGATTGGTCGGCCATCCACTGACGGCTGCCAAGTCTCCGCAATTATTCAACCGGCTCTTTATAGAACAGCAGGCAGACGCGGTTTGTATTCCATTCGAGGTCGAGGCCGATGACCTGTCCTCGTTCGTGGCGGGTGCCAGAGCGCTGAACAATCTCGCCGGCATCCTGGTCACCATGCCTCACAAGCAAAGGATGCTGGATGTTGTCGACGAACTTCATCCGACTGCGCGTCAAGTCGGTGCAATCAACGTCATTCGTTGCGAGACAGACGGACGTTGGGTCGGAGCCGTATTCGATGGCCTCGGCTGTGTTCTTGGCATGCAATGGGAAGGCAACCATCCTGCGAACAAAAACGTTCTTTTGGTCGGTGCTGGAGGCGCAGGCAGAGCGATAGCCTTTGCCGTCGCGTCGGCGGGTGCTAGATCGCTCACTATCTCCGATGTCGACGAACACCGAGCCGAGGATCTGGCGAAAGCCGTTGCTGCCGAAACAGGTTGCATCACGCTTTCTGGCCCACCCGACCCACATGGCTATGAAATCGTGATCAATGCCACTCCGCTTGGCATGAGCAAGAATGATCCTATGCCTGTGGATCCTGAGCGACTCGTACCCGGCACCCTCGTCGTGGATATCATCAACTCGCCGGACTCAACACCGCTTTGCGATGCTGCGCGTAAAAGAGGTTGTCGTACCCAGGACGGGGGTCCCATGCACAAAGGCCAGGCGTTGCTTGCACTGCGCTTCCTTGGGTTCGATTACCACCCCGATAACGTAACAGCAGTCGATGCCGAATTATTGTTGCCGTCGGCAAGGGATGTCGGCCGTTGACGTAGCAGCGCTACGGAGAAAACAGGAAAAAGACCCGTTGTCATCGAATCGAATAAAGGGAAAGACTGTGAATGATTCCGAAGCCGCTGAAACCTATAGGGCGATCATTTTCAACCTGAGCATTTCCCATTCCAAATGTCTGCTTGTACCGCGCCAGGAGTGAGTACGTATGAAAGTTGCATTGCTGGAGGTCAGCCATTGGCATGTCCCCCTTTATTTGAATGCTCTTGAGGCCAATGGGGTCCAAGTGGTGGCCGTATCGGATTCGGAGCACGTGAAGGGTGAGGCAATTGCCGAGCGATTCAAATGCGCGTTGTATAGCTCATCCTATGAGTTGCTTGAACGCGAGGAGGTCGATTTTGCTTTCGTGTTCGGCAGGCATTCGGAAATGCCGTCGCTGGCAGAAGCCGTGATCGCACGAAACATTCCCTTTGCCCTGGAAAAGCCCTGCGGCATCAACATGGCACAGGTCACACGGCTACGTGAGCTGGCCGAGCAAGCCAATCTCTACTGTGCTGTACCGCTGATCTTCCGCATGAGTGAACTGCTTAGTGCTCTGCAAGATGCTGAGGGACGCTTGACCGCGGACTTCAACTACATGTCTTTCCGTTTCATCGTAGGTCCACCCGCTCGTTATGAAACTGCAGGCTCAGGCTGGGCCATCGATCCCGCTTTTTCAGGAGGCGGATCCACGATCAACGTGGCTACGCATTTCATAGATCTTTTCAGACTATTGACCGGTAAAGAGGTATCGCGAGTCTCAGCCGTCATGAATTCACTAACGCATCGGGGTGCCGTCGAAGACTATTCGTTATTGACCCTGCAGACTGAAGATGGCGTGATCGGTGTTGTGGAAACGGGATACAGTTTCCCCAGTACCGCCGACGAGCAGCGCGAGTTCTCCTTCACCCTTTCATCTGATCACATGTATGCCAAATCCGGTCCCGACCGAATCGAAATAAGGGATCGACAGAACCTCGCGGCCGGCACTCGAAGCCGCCGACTACAACTGGACACAGACGTCTATTACCCACTGTTCGTCAAGCAAGTGCTTGCTGAATGCCGTAACGGAGCCAAGCCAATTGCATCATTACGCGACGCCGAGGCAATCATGCAGGTCATGGACGCGGCCTACGCTTCAGCTCGGCAAGGAGGTACGCTTTTGACGCTTACGCAGACGCCTGAATAATTTGAGCCGCCGAGCTGAATCGGACACCTGAGCAGCTAACAACTGTGATTTGTGCCGTTGTCTTTTTCAGATCGAGCTGATGGGGGCGCATAATTTTCCGGTCTCCATATCGATATGTTGTCGAAGAATGGGGGCTGGGTCCTGGATCTGTAAACATAAAAAAAGGCAGCGAAAGCTGCCTCTGAATGGGCCTTGAGGGCCCTCAACATTGGAACGCTGAAATCTACACTGCGACTCACCCAACAGGGGGCGATTCGATCTGACGCTTCGCAGCTGTAAGTGTGTTCGCAAGCAAGCGATGGTCATAGGCCCTACTCCACCAGGCACAGGAGTGATGGCCCCGCGTTTTTACATGCGCCATCGAAATCTACATCGCCGACCAATCGAGTACGGCCATCCTCGAGATTGATTCTAGAGATCCCGACATCGATGACTGTGGCACCTGGCTTGATCCAACTGCCCGAGATCATCTGCGGAACCCCAGTTGCCACAACCATGATATCCGCCTCACGACACCGATCTCGTAGATCTATGGTTTTGCTGTGAGCGATTGTTAGTATCCGTCCGGCCAAGTCATCTACCCAACCCCGCAAAGCTACGACATGGTGTGCACTTAAATTTAAGTGGGCACCAGTTCTAGCCTTTTAAGCGGGTATTTCATGCAGCCAACACGCCGTTCCTATTCCAAGTCCTTCAAGGCCCAGGTCATTCAAGAGTGTGCCCAGCCCGGCGCTTCTATTGCCAGCATCGCGCTTAGCCATAGCCTCAACGCAAACCTCGTCCACAAATGGATTCGGCTGCAAGAGCAGAAAAGCACGACGCTGCAACCTGCATTTATTCCGCTCCCCATGCCGCTGACCGGAGCAAATTCGCAAGCTCCATCGCCGAATATCTGTGTTGAAATCCAGCACCCGCGTGGCACCGTCAAAGTGAACTGGCCAACTGAAAATGCTGCTGCCTGCGCAACCTTTCTTCGAGACTTACTGCGATGATCCGCATCGATTCCATCTGGCTCGCCACGGAGCCGATGGATATGCGCGCGGGTACCGAAACGGCATTAGCCAGAGTGATCGCGGTGTTCGGTGCGGCGCAGCCGCATTGTGCTTATCTGTTCGCCAACCGTCGCGCCACTCGCATGAAAGTTCTGGTGCACGACGGCTTCGGGGTCTGGCTGGCTGCTCGTCGACTGAACCAGGGGAAGTTCCACTGGCCAGGTATTCGCCATGGCTCTGAAATGCAGTTGGATTCCGAGCAACTCCAAGCCCTGGTAGTGGGGCTGCCCTGGCAACGCGCGGGCTCTAGCGGCGCGATCACACTGCTTTAACGGCTGCCATTAGCCTATCGGTCTATCGCCGCGAACCGCCTGCTCTGGCAAAATCCGCAGCATGACTTCTTCGCCCAATCTCGACCAAATGTCCCCCGACCAATTGCGTGCCTTGGCAGCGCAGTTGCTGTCGCAGGTCGACACCATGGGCAAGAAAATCAATCACGACCAGACGGTCATCGAGAAGCTGACCCACGAGATCGCACAGCTCAAGCGCTTGAAGTTTGCCAAACGCAGCGAGCAGATGAATCCTGAACAGGCCAGCTTGCTCGATGACCTGATTGATACCGATATCGCAGCGATTGAAGCAGAGCTTCAAGCCTTGCAAACAGCACCAGCGGCGACCGAGAAAAAGCAGAAGCCCAAGCGCACTGCATTGCCGGCTGAGTTTCCACGCACTTTGATCCATCACGAACCGGACAATACTCACCGCCCATGCGGCTGCGCACTCAAGCGCATCGGTGAGGATGTCAGCGAGAAGCTGGACTACACGCCCGGCGTGTTCACCGTTGAACGCCATGTGCGTGGCAAATGGGTCTGCGATGACTGCGAAACCCTGATCCAGGCACCGGCTCCGGCGCAGGTCATCGACAAGGGCATCCCAACCGCCGGGCTGCTGGCCCACGTCATGATCGCCAAGTTTGCCGACCACCTGCCTCTTTACCGTCAGGAGTCGATCTTCGGTCGAGCGGGCTTGGCGATTCCACGCTCAACACTGGCTCAATGGGTGGGCGTAACTGGCGTGCAGTTGCAGCCGCTGGTCGACGCGCTGCGCGACGTGGTGCTTGGGCAGCAGGTGATCCACGCCGATGAAACACCGGTGCAGATGCTCGTTCCGGGCTCGAAGAAAACCCACCGTTCTTATGTGTGGGCCTATGCCACCAGCCAATTCTCGGACTTGGCTGCAGTGGTTTACGACTTCAGCCCCAGCCGCGCAGGTGAGCATGCTCGCAACTTCCTGAGAGACTGGAGGGGTAAGCTGGTCTGCGATGATTTTGGTGGCTACAAGGCCAGCTTTGAACTCGGCGTGACTGAGATCGGCTGCATGGCGCATGCCCGACGTAAGTTCTTCGAACTGCACGCTACCAACAAGAGCATGCTCGCCGAGCAAGCCTTGCGCTATATCCAGTTGTTGTACGAAATCGAGAGCGAAGTCCGCGACCTGGAACCGGATTTACGGCGCCGAATACGACAAGAAAAAGCCGTACCCGTGATGAATATGCTGCATGCTTGGATGATCGCCCAGCGTGACCTCGTGCCCGAAGGTTCGGCGATCAGCAGAGCCCTGGATTACAGCCTCAAACGCTGGGCAGCGCTATCGCGCTACCTCGACGACGGGGCCGTACCCATTGATAACAACTGGTGTGAGAAAACCAGATCCGCCCCTGGGCTCTTGGACGTAAAAATTGGCTCTTCGCAGGATCGCTACGCAGCGGAAAACGGGCGGCTGCGATCATGAGTTTGATCCAGTCGGCGCGGCTGAATGGGCATGATCCGTATGCCTATTTGAAGGACGTACTCACGCGCCTGCCGACGCAGCGGTCGAGTGAAATAGACCAGTTGCTGCCGCATAACTGGCAGCCTGCCTGAGTTACACAAGACCTGATATCCGTAAACTTACACTACCCCATCTGCCAAAAGCACTCACTCTAGGATCTTGGCTTGTCAGCTCGCTGCGATATTGCTAGTGTCGATTCATGACTACCTATTGCCTCACCTCGACTACCACCACCACGACCGCTGAAAGCGGAGCGTGCGAGGTTTCGTGAGCCGATAGCAGACGAACTTCAAAGGCCCGCCAGCGATGGACAGGGCCTTTTTTATGCCCTTGTGTCGCTGGCTCAAACGCAAGGAGATGCACCCATGTACGCCCTGTTGATACTCGATATCCAAGTCGGGCTTGTTCACGGCCCGGAAAAACTATGGCGCTGCGAAGAGTTGTTGGAAACACTGAATACCCTGATGGACAAGGCACGCAGCGCAGGCGCTCCGATTTTTCTCGCGCGCCACATCGGGCCCGCTGGATCTCCAATCGAACCAGGCAGCCCGCTTACGATGGTTGCACAGGAACTGAAGTTGCTGGGTGGAGAAGTGGTGTTCGAAAAACGGCGGCCCAACGCCTTTGAAATGACCGACCTAGCTGACAATTTGCGCTCTTGCGGCGCTACCGGTGTGGTAGTCACTGGGATGAAAACTCAATACTGCGTCGACAGCACCTGCCGTGCTGCTCGTGATCTAGGCTTCGATGCGGTACTCATCGCCGAAGGCCATACCTGTTCAGACACGCCAGTGATGAAAGCTGAGAACATCGTCGCGCATCACAATGCAACTCTTGATGGGCCGTTCTGCCAGCTAGTTCGGGCTGAGGAGTGGAGCTTCTAGCAGAGCCCGAAAGTGCGGGAATGCGCATGACTTGCCGTAAGCACTGGCACCATACGACATTCCCGCACGTCTTAATGAGCCGTTAAGTATCTGCTATGGGTCGATTTTATTGATGAAAAATTGGCCGAGGCTCTGTGTATCAGACTACGAACACCGTCACACTTGGTGATGTGCCGCAAGATGTATTGCCGGAACGCCTACATTTTTATCCCCCATACCTATAACTTCATCCAACAAAAAAGGGCCCTCGAAGGGCCCTTTCTTGTACTCAAACCGAAATCACTTGGTCAGCCAGGACTCGAAAATAACCAGCTCATAGCCTTCGTTCGGAACAACTATAAAAAGTTGTCTACTTCACCGAAACAGCTTGGGTCAGATTTTGCTGCATATAAGCGAGAAAACGGCGCTGGAAGAGCATTGTATGCTCGTGAGCTGCTTGCTCAGCCTCGTCGGGATTTCGAGCAGCGATAGCCTCAATAATTTCATCATGATCACGACCTAGACGTGTGGTAGTGCTCGCAGCACTGATGATGTAATCAAAATGCAAATGCGCAAGTCTTTGCCCCTCTCCTAACAGCTTCTCGTAGTAACTGATGAAGTAGGGGTTTTTGCCTGCCTGAGCAATGGCAATGTGAAAGGCTTTGTTCGTCTCCGACATCGCCTGGAAATCCCCCGAGGTAACTGCATCGAGATAGGCGGCGTCAGCCGTGCGTATCCGCTCCAGATCCTCCTCATTATGCTGAGTCGCAGCCAGCCGCGTGACGGCTCTTTGAATGAGATCGAGCGCCGAAATGTAGTTGGGGAAATCCTCTATCTCGAACGGCGTTACCAACGTTGTCCTGTTGGGCAGGATGGTGACCAGCCCCTCGCTGATGAGTCGCGCCAGCGCATCCCTTACCGGAGAACGGGAAAGACCAAACTGTGCAGCCAACGACACCTCATCCAGTGGCGATCCTGGCTTGAGCTTGAGCGTTAGAATTTGTCTACGAAGCTCTTCGTAGATGTAGCGCCCGCCATGGCGTTTGATGCTTCCGTTGTTCTCTGGGGTATCTTTGCTCATTGAGTAGCTCTCAGGGTACTGGCTGGTCGTTTGACCGAACGTAAGCCTAACACCAGCCATAGCTCGGTTAGAAACCTTCGCCCCAGGTGTCGCTCAACATAAATCCATCGGCGAGCGGATCATCAGGGTCGACACCAATTTGATGCATGCCATACACCCAAGCTCGCCCGGTTATTCGAGGCAGCACTGCCGCCCGATCTCCAACTTCCGTCAAACCTAGAAGCTCGACCTTGAACTCGCCCCCAATAGTTGAACGAGAAATCAGTTGATCGCCTGGCGTCACCTGACCACGGGCACTCAGGGTCGCAAGGTTCGCTGAGCTGCCAGTACCGCATGGAGAGCGATCTACGCGACCTGGGGGCAATGTCGTGCAGGTTTGCCAAGTGAATTGATCGATACGGTTGCGGAACATCACATACGCGACCTCATTCAGACTATCGATCAGCGGATGCTTCACAGACACCTGCTCGTTGATGACGCGTCTCAAGCGCACCCCCGCATCTGCAAGTTCGCGGGCCTTACTTGGCTCGATACTCAGCCCGACCTGCTCAACATCGATCAGGGCGTAATAAACACCACCAAATGCGATATCCGCTTTGATGGGGCCAAACTCGTCAGTTTGTATAACAGCATCCAGATGTTCCACAAACGACGGCACCATATCCAGCGAAACACTCACACAGCGGCCATTGGCACATTGCGCACGCGCGGTAACCAGGCCGGCTGGAGTATCCAGTACAACGGTTGTGTACGGCTCCTCCATCGCTAAAATGCCAAGCTCAAGTAATGCCGTGACGACGCAGATACAGTTACTACCCGACATCGGATGAGCCTTGTCAGCCTGCAAAACAATGAAGCCTGCCTGGGCCTCAGGACGCGTAGGCGGGAGCAACAGATTGACCGACATCTGCAGGCATCCGCGTGGCTCCAGAACCACCAGGCGACGAAGGCTATCGTCCACCTCATTGATATAGTTCATCTTGTCGAGCATGGTCTTGCCGGGGATGTCGAGGACACCTCCAGTGATGACTTTGCCGATCTCGCCTTCGCAATGCACGTCGACCATTTGAAGCGTTTTCTTCCAGCGCATGACGTCCTCCCTTACTTGATGTACCAGCCCCAAGGTTGATCGCTGTCGTAACGGGTGATCTGTTTGGTTTCGAGGTAATTATTCAGCCCCCACTCACCTAACTCTCTACCAATACCGCTTTGCTTGTATCCACCCCAAGGTGCTTCGGTAAACGTCGGTTGAGAGCAATTGATCCAGACAATTCCCGCCCGGAGACGGCGTGCGACCCGCTCTGCCCGCACCAGGTCTTTCGACATGACTGCTGCAGCCAGTCCAAACCGCGAGTCGTTGGCACTCTTCAACGCCTCGACCTCATCATCGAATGGACGTACACAGACCACTGGGCCAAAAATCTCTTCATTCCAGATCCAGCTATTCACTGGCACATCCGCAAAGATAGCGGGTGTCAGGAAGTACCCCGATTCGCAATGCGAAGGTCTAGTGCCACCGTACAGCAGAGTTGCACCCTCTTCCTGGCCACGTGCAACGGCTTCCAAAATCTTGGTGTATTGAACACTGCTGACTAAAGGCCCGAGCAGCACCCCTTCCTTCAATCCATCACCAATACTGAGCTTACTCGTCTCCTCGACCAGGCGTTTGAGCAAGGGCTCATACAGGCCTCGTTGCACCAGGACGCGTGAGGTCGCCGAGCACACCTCCCCCTGGTTCCAAAAGATTCCGAACATGATCCACTCGACAGCCGCTTCAATGTCGCTGTCATCAAAAATGATGAAAGGTGATTTACCACCCAACTCAAGACTGATGTTTTTGATATCGCGAGCTGCTGCTTGCATGATCTTGGAACCGGTTGGGACACTGCCGGTGAACGCTAACTTGTCGATCCCTGGATGCTCACTCAGGGGAGCGCCTGCATCAGGCCCCAAGCCAGTTACCACGTTCAATACACCTGCCGGCAGACCAGCCCCATGTGCAATGTCAGCCAATTCCAGCGCCGTCATAGGTGTTAGCTCCGAAGGTTTGAGCACCATGCAGCAACCAGCAGCCAAAGCAGGTGCCACCTTCCATGCGGCCATCAGCATCGGGAAGTTCCAGGGAATGATCGCCCCCGCCACACCCATCG
This sequence comes from Pseudomonas sp. LB3P25, assembly GCF_054897985.1. Classification (NCBI taxonomy): domain Bacteria; kingdom Pseudomonadati; phylum Pseudomonadota; class Gammaproteobacteria; order Pseudomonadales; family Pseudomonadaceae; genus Pseudomonas; species Pseudomonas sp. LB3P25. The sequence goes on from NZ_CM142711.1 coordinate 4,680,872, forward strand.
GCTCCTTGCGAGCTATGCAGCTGAATCGCTCATCAGCAAGGTTGACCCGCTTTTCTTGCTGAACATCGAGTTCCTCTGCGAGGTCGGCATAGAATTCGAAGCACCCAGCCGTATCACCAATATCCCATTGAGCCTCCGGCAGAGGCTTCCCATTGTCACGCACCTCGATCTCTGCAAGAACGTCCAGGCGCTCCCGAATACCCGCTGCGATGCGGCGTAAAACGACTGCCCTTTCGGCGCCGGCCATCTGCGGCCAAGGGCCGTCGTCGAAGGCTCTCCGTGCCGCTTGTACTGCCAGGTCGACATCCGTTGCAGTGGCCGCGGCAACATGAGCAAAAACCGATTCATTACTAGGATCAATAGTGGCGAAAGTGCCGCCTTTGACAGGCTTTACCCATTGGCCGTCGATGTAGAGATGGTCGTAGGATTTCATAATGAACCTCAGTTGAACGCAAAGCGTTTGGCGCTGAATGGAGTCAAGTCTTGTGCAGGTTGGCGCCCGGCGACCATGTCGGTGATGAGGCGTCCAGTCGTTGCCCCAAGCGTCAGTCCAAGCTGGCCATGGCCGAACGCAAGGAAGACATTTTTTAGTCGCGAGCTTCGATCAATCACAGGCTTTGTGTCCGGTAAAAATGGCCGGTAACCAATGCCGTATTCGATATCGTCGAGTTTCAGCTGCGGAAGGATTTTGCGGGCCTTTTCCAGAATGATTTCGGCACGTTTGAAATTCGGTTCGGCGTTGGGCCCGGAGAACTCGATGGTGCCGCCGATCTGTAGTCCCCGAGTCATCGGTGCAAAACAGAATCCGCCATCGGCATAAATAACCGAGTGACGGACTTCCACGCCCGAGTGGGGTAACAGCACCTGGTATCCAGCGATGCCTGCAAGTGGCACTGAACCACCAATCTGGGAGAAAAACCGACTTGAACCGGTGCCAGCTGCGATGACGACGTGGTCAGCTTTGTAACGCTCACCGTTGACCAATGTGACGCCGCTGGCACGGTCAGAGATCTCGTCTATTTTTTCGACCTGCCCACGAACGCGGACGCCTCCCTGCTCGATGAAACTTTGCGTGAGGGCGGCGATAAATCCTTTGGTATCACTGACCGCGCGCCAATCAGGGAACAATAAACCGTGACTGAATTTTCCAGCCAACGCAGGTTCAAGATCCGATATTGCCGCACGATCCAGCACTTCGGATTTGAAACCCAAGGATCGACGTAATTCCATATGGGGCCCCTCTTGGGCTAACCCCTCAGGGGTGTCAAATACCTCAATGATTGGACGTTCGCCCATTAACGCTTTGTCAGCGCATCGCTCCAGTAACGGCGCGTAGTCTTCGTAGACGTGGTGAGTCAATGTCGCCATCTCATTGGCGATTTCGACTATGCGCGAATGACGAGCACAAGCAACGAAACGCAGAAACCAAGGCAAAATCCCAGGCAAAGCGCTTGGTCGCAGAGCCAAGGGGCCCTTTTGATCAAGCAGCCAGGCAGGTATTTTTTTAAGAATTCCCGGCTTGGACAGAGGAATAACCTCGCTCACCGCCATCTGCCCACAACTCCACTTGGCGGTGCTGTCACCCGGCGCCTGAGGATCGACCAACGTGACTCGGTAACCTTCGCGTTGCAGATACAAAGCGCAGCACACACCGACAATGCCACCGCCAATAACGACGGCTGCCTCGCCATTGAAGGTCTGATGGGTGGGCGGTTGCATAGTGATCATAAAGACTCTCGATTAGCGCAGAACCTGCATGCATGGACATTTATCAGCGACTAAAAAGTCCGCATCAGCGCTTATCGCCGATGCGGGATCGTTATCAGCCCTGAAGCTTTTCGAACTCCCTGCGAAATTCGGATTTTTCCTCATTGGTCAGTGGCAACAACGGCATGCGCGCTACGCCGACATTGAAGCCGGCGAGTTCACAACCATACTTAACCTTTTGAATGAATTTGCCACTTTCCAGGTTGTTCATCAGCGGAAACAGCGAGCGCACGATTTGCTGCGCACCCGCGAGTTGCCCGCTGACGTAGTTTTCATAGAACGCCACGATTTGCGGCGCCAGGAAATTCGCTGGCGCACAGATCCAGCTGGTGGCGCCCCATAGGAAGAAGTCCAGAGCCTGGTCATCAGAACCGCACGAGAGCTGGATCTTCCCCTTGTAGCGGTCATCGATTTCGATGGCACGCAGCAAGTTACCTGCGCTCTCTTTGATGGCAATGACGCGCTCATGATCCTTGAGCGCGTCCATGACGCTGTAACCCACCTCCACGTTTGTGCGGATCGGGTAGTTGTACAAAACGATGTTCACGTCGGGTACCGCATCCAGGATGGCGTTGTAGTGACCGATGAGTTCGTCTTGAGTCGGGATGGCGTAGTACGGCGGAGCAATCAGCAAATTGCTGTACCCGGTATCCCGAGCCTGTTTGACCTGCTCGATGACTTCGCGGGTACAAGAGCCATTCGCACCGGCAATCAGCATGACGCGACCATTGGCGACCTCTCGAACGGTGGCCATAACCTTGCGCCGCTCTTCATTGGTCAGAGCGTAGTATTCACCGGTTGAACCCAAGGGTACTAAACCGCCTACACCCTGCTTGATTTGATACTCAACCAAAGATGCCAACACGTCGTAATCAACTGCGCCGGTCTTGTCGAAAGGGGTCACCAGGGCCGGCATGATGCCGTTAAGTTGCTGCATGGGAGAGTCTCCAGTGTGATAGTCAGTATGCGTAGCGTTTGAGCATCCGGGTCTCGACCACCCCGACCAGTCTGGTCAGGGGGAATGCCACCAGGAAATAGATCACCGCCACCGCCGATAAAAACTCCACCGGGCGTGCGGTACTGTTCGAAATGTTTTGCCCTACGAACATCAGGTCAGCGATGCCGACAGATGAAATCAGTGCACTCTCTTTGAAGAGGCTCACCACGTTGGAAAGAAGCGGAGGTACCGCTCTGAGAAGCGCTTGCGGAAAGATGACGTAGAGCACCTTGTTCCACTGGGCGACACCCAGGGCAGTGCAGGCATCGTGTTGCTCGCTGGGAATGGATTTCAGCGCCCCACGAAATGTCTCGCTGGTAATGGCGGTCATGTACAAGGTCAATGCCAGCACTACAGAGACATACGGTGGAATAGAAATACCAAACACCACCGGCAAGCAGAAGAAAATCCAGAACAATTGAATCAACAACGGCGTGCCGCGAAAGAGCTCTACATAAAGCCCGGTGGGAATGCTGATAAACCGGTTTTTTGAGAGACGCAGAAGACTCAAGAGAAAACCGAAAACGCTGCCCAACACCGCGCAACTGACCGTGAAAGCCAGCGTCAACGCCAGTCCTTTTGCCAAGACCTGCCAGTAAGAAAAGACGACCGTAAAATCAAGCTGCATGACGATCTCCTCAGCGCGCGAGCGCAGTGTCCTGACGACGCTCGATCCACTGCACCAATTGCGCGATGGGCAGTGACAGAGCGAAGTAGATCAAGGCAATTAGTGAGTAGGTTTCCAGTGGTCGATACGCCTCTGTTGCAATGCTCTTGCCGACGTACATCAGGTCAGCAACCGCGACGATGGCGACCAGCGCACTCTGCTGAAGGATTGAAATGCCATTGGTCATCAATACCGGCAATGCGGTACGAAACGCCTGCGGCAAAATCACATAGATCGTTCGCTGCCAGGGGCGAAGCCCCAAAGCCACACAAGCGTCTTCATGCTCCCTTGGAACAGCCTGTACACCTGCCCGATACGCTTCCGCATTGAACGCGGTGAGATTGAGGCCCAGTGCAAGAACCCCCATGGTGATGGGGTCAATGAATACGTTGAACAGCATCGGTAAGCAGTAGAAGAACCACACGATCTGCAGCAGTGCTGGCGTGCAACGAAAGAACTCGATGAACAACTGAGCAGGCCAACGGATGAAAAACCATCGGCTCAGCGTCAAGAGACAAAGACCGAACCCCAGCACCAGCCCCACGACGTTCGATATCAACGCGAGCTGTAACGTGACCTTCAGGCCATCCCACAGCACGCCGAAATTACCGGCCAGAAAGTGAAAGTCGAATTCATAATTCATGGTCGCGAGCCTCAATCCAGATGCAGGACTTTTTCCAGGAACTCGCGGGTACGCGGCTCCTTGGGCTTAGTGAAAATCTGCTCTGGCGGCCCTTGCTCGACTACTTTTCCGTTGGCACAGAACACGACACGTGAGGCGATACTCCGGGCAAAGTGCATGTCGTGCGTGACAATGATCATGGCCATTTTTTCTTCAGCCAATTGCATCATCACGCTCTGCACTTCGGTAACCATTTCCGGATCGAGCGCCGAGGTGACCTCATCGAAAAGCATCAGCTTGGGCTCCAGCATCAAGGCGCGGGCGATGGCTACGCGCTGTTTTTGCCCGCCTGAAAGCTGACTCGGATAAACATTAAGTTTGCTTTCGAGGCCAAGTCGAGCAAGGAATACACGCGCTTTTTCCGTTGCTTGAGACTTCGAAAGACCATGTACCTTCATTGGCGCGAGAATCAGATTGCCCAGTACAGAGAGGTGCGGGAACAGTGTGTAGTGTTGGAAAACCATACCGATCTGAGCCTGCAACTTTGCGTCCAACGGCTTACCGGCCCCACGAGTTGAACCATCAATGTAAGGCTTGCCCTGAAAGGCGATCTTGCCCCCCTGAATGCTCTCAAGTCCCATCATGACCCGCAGCAGCGAGCTCTTGCCGCTCCCGCTCGGGCCAATGATTACCAGACGATCATCTGAGCGCATGTCGAGATCCAGGTGATCCATCACCACCAAGCCTTCGCCATACGATTTGTACACATCACGCAACTGGATAAAGTCGCCCTTAGCCGAATTAAGGGTGAGCGAATCCTGCGGCTGAGCAGCCACCAGATAAGGAGCGGTCATAGAACTTTCTCCAGGAGAACGCTAATTCAAAGCCGTTCTCGGGATCGTCGGAAAATTACTGAGGGGTTTTATCGCCAGCGTTGGCGAGCGCAGAAGCCTTATCAACAAGAGCGGATATCTCCCCTGTTTCTCGACGTTGCGTGAGATAGATATTCAATACTTGCAGGTCAGACGGAGTGGCATTGCGTGACAGGCCAAACGCAACCCCCTGCTTTGCCAGTGCGGGCACGGGCAATATTTCCTTCGTCCAATCAGGATTGGCAATGGCGAATAGATGATTCGTATCGCTGGCATCGACCAGCACATCAGCGCGCTTAGACATCACGGCCAAACGTGTTTCGTCCATGCCTGGCAGGCGCATGATCGTGGCGTTTTTCACCACAGCGGTGATGGCTTTGTCCGCCGCAGTGCCGGACATCACGGCAATCGAAACGCCTGGCTTGTCATAATCGGCTACAGCATTGCCCGCGCTCGCAAACTTGGGATTATCTTTGTTGGTTAAAAGCGATATCTGATAGTCGGTTGCAGGCACCGAGAAGGTCACTGCCATCGCGCGTTCAGGTGTCTGATTCAGCGCCATAGCCAAATCCCATTTGCCGCCTTGAAGCCCCGCCACCAGGTTGTCCCAGTTCGTGTCCACGAACTCAACCTTGACCTTGAGAACCTTCTCGCCGAAGTCACGGCACAGATCCACAAAGTATCCACTGTATTGCCCGGAGCGGGCATCGCGCATGACATACGGTGCAGCCACTGCCGCCCCGCAACGCAGCACACCTGCCTTCTGAATGCCTTGCCAAAGTGTTGAATCTGCTGCGTTCGCGGGTGCCTGGGCTAACAACGCGCCGAGAAATGAGACGCCTACGAGCAGTTTGCGGAGGGGGGAAGAAAGGAGCCGTGTCATGTTGACCTCACCGATATTTAATTTTTCTTGGGCAGAAAGGTACAAGCGTTCAAGCTGTGCGCGCCGTCATGTATGCAGCGCTGTATGCAGAATAGTTTTGAACGAATTGATGTGTCAACAGCGTTCAGGATTTTTTTGCTGCGGGGGCGATTGACGGTCAGATGCCTGACGCTGAATCGCACCACGTGTCGCGAGGGAATGAAGCTGTACTTCAGCCAATGCTGGAGGCCGAAGTTCTAGAAATTGATCAATGGGTACGTGAAAGCGTTAGGATTTCCGAGACCTGCGCTCTAGATGCATGTCATGCACTCTCTTGGTCATGGAGGTGGATGCAGGGTGTGAAATTTAGGCGCCCACAAAAAAGGGCCCTCTCGGGCCTTTGTTTGTACTCAAACCAAATCACTTGGTTAGCCAGGACTCAACAGTCGCAGAGCCATGTTCTGCTTTCCATTCCTTCAGCGTCTTATGATTACCGCCTTTGGTTTCGACTACTTCGCCGGTGTGTGGGTTTTTATAAACCTTTACCTGGCGCGGCTTGCGGCTGCTGGCTTTGGACTCAACGGCTGGAGCGCGACGGCCCGCCTGTCCGTCCCCTTGCCCTAGCTGTTTAAACCTCAGCAATGGCCTCGCGGACGAAGTCTTCATAGGTGCGCAGCGGGTGCCCGATGATGGCCTGTAGCCGGTCCACTGTTCCTTCAGTTGCTTGCATGCCGAACTTCTGGATACCCGCCATCATCAGGCGCATGTCATAAGCATTAGAGGATAGACGGCGCCCGCCTGCATCGATCCGATAACGATTGTGAGCGGCTGCATTTGGCCGATTGTTATCTGTCACGACCGACTGAAATCGGCCAGAAGCGGACAGTAATATTCCCCTCGCGGGATGCAGAACTTCCATTAACCAAAGGTTCGCTCCGGGTATGCGAAAAGGAACGGCTATTTACCACCGTGCCATTAGCGGTCGGGACCTGCGTTTTTTCTCATAAACAACCTTGGTACACATCAAGACGTATTGCTCCGTTGAGTCTTAGCAGCTCTTTGGCCGCGTATGTTCTGCTCTGAAAACGCTGGCGGTGCTCGCGTGGCCACGCTGAAATAGTTTCAAATCAGGCATCATCCGTCAGGGCATTTTGATTATTCGCCCGCTCTCTGTTGAGTTCCAGCTCATCCAGTAAGCCAGAGTTATCTTTCGCCCAGTCGTACAACGCAAGTAATGGTTCTACAAAGCGCTTGCCTAGTTCCGTAAGCGAATATTCAACCATGGGCGGTACGATCTGAAATACCTTGCGATGGATCAATCCATCGCCCTCCAGCTCTCGCAGTGTTTGCGTGAGCATCTTCTTCGATACACCAGGCATGCTGCGCTGCAATTGCCCTGTGCGAAGCGGGCCATGGTGCAAGATGTAGAGCACCATGGAAGTCCACTTAGGTGTCAGCAATTTGTGAATGCGTCTGGTTGGACAGCATTCATCGACGATCAGCGGGTTCATGGTTACTCCAAAGTATCTAGGTGACAAAAAAGTGCCTAATCGACAAATCAAATACTAGATTCCAATATTGCGCCTTCTTCAATCAAAAAGCAGCGAGCCCCTCTGATGAGTCAGCCAACTATCCGTGCATTGATCCTCGACGACTACGCCGACAACTATTTTCGTGAAGCACAAATCGAACGTCCTGAGCCGGGCGTGAATCAGGTGCTGGTTCGTATCGTCGCCAGTGGCGTGAATCCTATCGACCACAAAATCCGTACCGGCAACGCGCTTTATGCGATGCCGGAACTACCGGCAATCCTCGGCACCGACATGGCTGGTGTGATCGAAGCAGTTGGTACAAACGTCAAGCGCCTGTCCGTCGGCGACGAAGTCTATGGCTTGGTAGGCGGCGTACGTGGCTTGCAGGGCTCTCTGGCCGAGTACGTTGCGGTCGACTCAGATCTGGTTGCTGTCAAACCGAAAAATCTGAGCTTCCGCGAAGCAGGGGCTATGCCCCTTGTCTTTCTCACCGCTTGGGAAGGTCTGGTGGATCGCGCGAAGATCAAGGCCGGTCAGAAAGTTTTGGTTCATGGGGGCGCTGGAGGTGTCGGCCATATGGCCGTGCAGATCGCGCGGGCATTCGGTGCCGATGTTTTCGCAACCGTTTCACAGGAAAAGAGCTCTATCGTGGAGGGCTACGGTGCCACGGCTATCGATTACCAAAACGTATCAGTCGAGCAGTACGTGAAACAACACACAAGCGATGAAGGTTTCGACGTTATCTACGACACGGTTGGTGGCAAAAGTCTGGATGATTCATTTGCTGCCATTCGCCACTACGGCCACATCGCAAGTTGTGCAGCCTTCAAAACACACAACCTCGCTACTGGCTCGCTCCGCGGCTCAACTCTATCTGGCATTTTTGTTCTGCTGCCAATGCTAACCGGCAACGGCCGTGTGCATCACCGTAACATCCTCGCAGAGGCAACCCGGCTGGTCGAACAAGGCAAAGTGAAACCACTACTGGATCCTCAGCGCTACACGCTGAATGAGGCCCAACAGGCCCACGATGCCGTTGAGCAGGGCACCGCCACCGGCAAGGTAGTGATCGACGTTGCCTGATCAGCCATCACTCCTGGATTGCCGACGCCTCAGTAAGGCGTCGCATACCAATGCAGTGAAGTAACCGAAGCTCTTCGTCAGACAAATACAACAGCATGACGGCTTCTAGCCGTTTACCCCCAGCGCCGACCGGCTGCTTCGGGTCGGATAGCGACCACCAGCCATTGTGACTGATCCACCCTTGTCCTCCCCTCAACGTGGAGGACGAGCCATGAACACTATTGCTAGATACCGACATCAGCCTTGGAATAAGGGAAAGCTTGTCGGGCAGAAAGCTCCGCTTCGAGTCAGAGATATCTGGGCTATCCGCGTAAGACTTCAGCTTGCTGAGAAGACGCGTGATTTGGTGCTCTTCAACTTGGCCATCGATAGCAAGCTGCGTGCCTGTGACTTAACCAAGTTGCGAGTCCGAGACATCGCCCATGGGGAGCATGTGTCGTCACGGGCCATCGTGATGCAGCAGAAAACTCAGCATCGAGTGCAATTTGAAATCACCGAGTAAACCCGAACGGTTCTGGAAGCTTGGATGCATCAGGCGCGTCTTCGCAGCGAGGACTTCTTGTTCCCGAGTCGGTTGCACGCCTCAGACCATCTTTCCACCAGGCAATACGCTCGAATAGTCAAAGCGTGGGTGACAGCCATTGGCCTTGACCCAACCATGTACGGTACCCACACGCTACGGAGAACTAAGGCCTCGTTGATCTATCGCAGGACGAAGAACCTGAGAGCCGTACAACTCCTGCTTGGTCATACGAAGCTTGAAAGCACTGTTAGATACCTGGGAATCGAGGTCGATGATGCCTTTGAAATGGCGGAGCAGACGGAAGTCTGACCATTCACTGCGACGGTCGATGCTAGACCGTCGCTATCCGTCCCATAGCTGTCAGTCAATTGTGTCTACAAAATCAGGGGTCATTCAAATCAGAGGGCAGTCTTGCGCTGAGTAATTTATGACTGCCGTATCCTCAAAATGGAATCTGTGATGGCTTGAGCATTAGTGTCCAGCGTTTCCATGTCCAACAGCTCAACGGACAAAGAAGCTCCTCCCGATAAATGACCGGGCGAAGCTTCATCTTCGACATGGCTTATGAAGCGTTCATGGTTTTGTGGGTGTCGATCAGATGCTGCACCACACTCGGATCGGCCAGGGTGGAGATATCACCTAACCCATCGTATTCGGCAGCCGCAATCTTGCGCAGAATCCGCCGCATGATCTTGCCCGAACGGGTTTTCGGCAGGCCCGGCGCCCACTGGATGACATCCGGAGAAGCAATCGGGCCGATCTCCTTGCGCACCCAGTTCTTGAGTTCGGTACGCAGTTTTTCGTCCGCCTCTTCGCCGCTATTGATAGTGACGTAGACATAGATGCCCTGCCCCTTGATGTCATGCGGCACGCCGACGACGGCAGCCTCGGCGACTTTCGGGTGAGCGACCATCGCGCTTTCAATCTCGGCGGTCCCCATGCGGTGGCCGGACACGTTGAGCACGTCATCCACGCGACCGGTAATCCAGTAGTAACCGTCTTCGTCACGACGCGCACCGTCACCGGTGAAGTACATGCCGCGGAACGTCTTGAAGTAGGTATCAACGAAGCGGTCATGGTCGCCATACAGCGTGCGCGCCTGGCCTGGCCACGAATCGAGAATCACCAGGTTGCCCTCGGCAACGCCTTCGAGGATGTTGCCCAGATTGTCCACCAGTGCCGGCACCACACCGAAGAACGGACGTGCCGCCGAACCCGGCTTGAGGCCATGAGCGCCCGGCAGCGGGCTCATCATGTTGCCGCCGGTTTCGGTCTGCCACCAGGTGTCGACGATCGGGCAACGGGACTGTCCGACGTTCTTGTAGTACCAATCCCACGCTTCCGGGTTGATCGGCTCACCGACCGAACCCAACAGTCGCAGGCTGCTGCCATCAGCGCCTTCAACAGCGGCTTTGCCCGATGCCATCATCGCGCGGATCGCCGTTGGTGCGGTGTAGAGAATGTTGACCTTGTGCTTGTCGACGATCTTCGCCACCCGGGTGATGTCCGGGTAGTTCGGCACGCCTTCGAACAGCAAGGTGGTCGCGCCGTTGGCCAGCGGGCCGTAGACGATATACGTGTGGCCGGTGACCCAGCCGACGTCGGCGGTGCACCAGTAGACTTCGCCCGGGCGGTAGTCGAACACGCGCTCGTGGGTCATGGCGGCATAAAGCAGATAACCGCCGGTGGTGTGCTGCACGCCCTTCGGCTTACCGGTCGAACCGGAGGTATAAAGGATGAACAGCGCTTCTTCAGCACCCATTTCTTTCGGCGCGCACACGGTGCCCGCCACCTTCATCAGGTCTTCGTACCAGATGTCGCGATGCTGGTTCCACTTGATGTCGCCACCGGTGCGCTTGCACACGATGACTTTCTGAATGCTGCTGGTTTCCGGGTTGGTCAGCGCGTCGTCGACGTTGGTCTTGAGCGGGATCTTCTTGCCGGCACGAATACCTTCGTCGGCCGTGATCACCACTTTGGATTTGCAGTCGATGATCCGACCCGCCAGGGCTTCCGGCGAGAAACCACCGAACACCACCGAGTGAATCGCGCCGATCCTGGTGCACGCCAGCATGGCGACCACGGCTTCGGGGATCATCGGCATATAGATAGTCACCACGTCGCCGCGGTGCACATCCTGGCCGCGCAGGGCGTTGGCGAACTTGCAGACTTGTTCGTGCAGTTCGCGGTAGGTGATGTTGCGGCTTTCGGCAGGGTCATCCCCTTCCCAAATAATCGCGATTTGATCACCGCGCTCGGCCAGATGTCGGTCGAGGCAGTTGTAGGAAACGTTCAGGGTGCCGTCGGCGAACCATTTGATGTCGACATGGTGATCGTCGAAGGAAGTCTGTTTCACCGTGGTGAAAGGCTTGATCCAGTCGAGGCGCTTGGCTTGCTCGCGCCAGAAGCCATCCGGGTTAACGACGGACTGCTGGTACATGGCTTTGTAGGTTGCCTCGTCGGTCAGCGTGCTGGCCGCTACCTCGGGGCGAACGGGATACAGAGAAGCCGCACTCATCTTTGTTACCTCGGTGGAATAGTTGTTTTTGTTAAATGTTTTGTACTGATTAAACGTGCTCGGCTCACAAGCGCAATTGCCGAGGTCTCAAGCCCGACCGTGATGGTGTTGTGCTCTTTTAACGACAAGTCATATCCGGAAGCGGCTGATCAATATGGATTTGGACTCTGAACCGCTTATTACTTCATCTGATCCAATTGACCTGGGTGGAATCAGTGACGCAACAGCCTACGCAGCGGGACCCCATCTTTCAGTACCGGCGATTTGATGACGATGTAACTGAAGTACTTGGATATACCGATGTTCTTGTCCAGCAGCCCTTCAATCACTTCCTGATAATGCTGGATGCTGCAGGTCATGAAGCGCACCAAGTAATCGTAACCACCGCTGATCAAGTGGCACTCGAGCACCTCATCGACCAAGCGGATATTGGACTCGAACTTGGCGAAGTCCTCCCTTTTATGGTCGCTGAGCGTGATCTCAGTGAATACCGTGACCGAGTCGGTGATCTTGGCAAGATTGAGATGAGCTCTATACCCGGAAATATAGCCAGCCGATTCAAGCCGCTTGACCCGCTGCAAGCATGGGCTGGATGACAGACCCACCGCATCGGCGAGACTGACGTTGGTCATTCGACCGTCTTTTTGCAGTTCAACCAGGATACTGATATCAATTCGGTCTAGTTTGATTAAACCTTCCATCGCGTACCTCTTGATTGCCGTAGACAGAGGTTAGAGCAAAATCAGCGGCGCAAAGATTGCTGATGCTGAGCGACCAGATCGGCCATGCTGTTGATGTAATAATCCGCAGGATATTGCTGGGTATCATTCCCATGATCACGACAGATCAGGCACAAACCAGCCGCTTTTGGCGGCTGCGCAGGAGGTCTGGAAACCTGCAGAATATTTTTGGGCTCCAGGTTGTTGGCCAGCAACCATTCGCCGTCCGCCAATGGATTACTGGCTCGGGAATGCAGGTCTTCGGGCAAAATCCCCAAACGCTCACAGAGCTGCTCGCGATCTTCAGCATCACGATCGCAGTACACCAGCAACCGATAGAATTTGCGCAGATACAACATGGCACCGGGCGCGTCCTCGAACAGCGACCAGTTGCACGCCGAACGGGCGAAACTCATGCCCTCTTCCCAACTGGCCTTGAGCCCAAAACGCTCTGCCAACTGGCGATGGGCAAAGCACAATAGGCCACTGAAACCCAGCTCGGAAAAACGTGGATAGAGCGTGCGCACCGCCTCGTCAAACTCAGCCAATACCTCTTCCCTGCCCAGCATACCCGGATGGTTTTCAAGCAAAGGTTGCAGGGCCGTCCAGATACCGGAATCCCGATCGACCAGAACTTCATCGCAATCGATCAGCAGTGCACGATAATCAGTCAGGTGCATGGTGTGTAGCCTCCCATGATGCATTCATCAATCCATGTGCTCTAAATGGCCTCGGTCGGCGCATGCTACATTGCGCCAACCGAGACCTGAGATTAATCCAACACTCGTAACAATGCCGCTTCAAGAATTGTCAGCGCTTCGTCGATCTGATCCTCTTCGGTTACCAAAGGAGCAAGGAAGCGCAGCACATTTCGGTACACCCCACATTTAATCACCAACAGCCCGCCAACCCTGGCCTGATCGATCAGTTGTTGGGTGAGTTCTGCATCGGGGCTGCGGGCCTCATCGTCTTTGATCAATTCGATTGCCAGCATGAAGCCGGTGCCGCGCACGTCACCAATACGAGGGTGAGATGCCTGCAAGCGCAGCAGGCCCTGACGCAGCCGCTCGCCCAAGACCTTACTACGCTCGAGCAACTGATCCTGTTCGTAAGTTTCGATCACTGCCAACGCGGCCGCACAAGCCAGGGCGTTACCGCCGTAGGTACCGCCGAGACCACCGGGTAATGGCGCGTCCATGATGTGCGCACGACCCACCACGCCCGATATCGGCAAACCACCGGCCAGGCTCTTGGCGACGGTAACCAGATCCGGCTGAATGCCTGCGTGCTGGAAACCGAACCATTTGCCGGTGCGGCCGAAGCCGGTCTGAATTTCATCGAGAATGAGCACGATGCCATGTTGTTCGGTCAGAGCCCGCAGCGCCTGGAGAAATTCCGGCGGTGCGGAAAGGAAGCCTCCGTCGCCCTGCACCGGCTCGATGATGATCGCTGCTACTCGATCCGGAGTGACTTGAGTCGCCAGCAATTCGTTCAGGGCTTGCAGCGCCATCTCGCTGCTGAAACCACGATAGGCGTTAGGGTATGGGGTATGGAAGACTTCGGGAGCGAAGGGCCCGAAGTTCTGCTTGTAGGGTTGGCTCATGCCAGTCAGGGTCGTACCCAGTAAAGTACGACCATGGAAACCGCCACGAAAGGAGATAACGGCTGGACGATTGGTATGTGCGCGAGCGATCTTCACCGCGTTCTCAACAGCCTCCGCACCGGACGTAAACAGCGCCGCCTTGTAGGCTTCTTGACCACCCACCAACTCGCACAAACGCTGTACCAGGTCGATGTAGGGTTTGTAGGCCACGACCTGGAAGCAAGCATGGCTGACCTTTTGCAATTGGGCTTGCACCGCCGCGACCACCTTCGGGTGATTGTGGCCAATGTTCAAGACGCCGATGCCGCCGACGAAGTCCAGGTAGCGCGTCCCATCCACGTCCCACACCTCGGAACCTTGGGCCCGGTCGATGACCAGCGGGTGTGCCGTGACCAAACCCCGTGGCACGAATTGATCGCGCTGACGGAGCAAACTCGGGGTTTCTTCGACTTTACTGTTCATGGCATCTCCCATACTGAGCCTGGCAACCGGGAAACGGCTGCGATGTGCTTCACAGGTTAAGCTTTCGACGCAATTGTCTAAGCCGAACTTGGCCTTTGAGAAATTCGGATCGACTGTTTTCACCCCGGTAAACAGCAGAATCCTTCAGCTGTTGCTGTCCCCCATGGAATCTGCCGACATGCGCCCCATACAACGCAACGTTTTGCGTTTACGCAGATTCTTTCGACATATCCTGCTCTGCCAGTCGGGCATGCTGGATACTCCCTATTTAATGCGAGAAGTTACCCATGGCCCTGCTCTATAAAGCTGACCCGGTGCGCGGCGAACAATGGAAGCGTCTATTCGCCGAGCACGCTCCGGATATCGAATGGCGTGCCTGGCCGGACATCGGCGATCCGCAGGATATTCGCTACCTGGCGGCTTGGCAGGCACCGGACGATCTGGACACCTTGTTGCCAAACCTGCAGGTATTATTCGCCTTGTCGGCCGGGGTCGATCAGCTTGACCTTGACCGCTTGCCCACGACCCTGCCGGTGGTCCGTTTACTCGACCCGAGCATCACCCGAGGCATGTGCGAATACGCCACTTTTGCGGTGCTGAGCCTGCACCGGGATATGCTTCGTTATCGCCAGCAACAAATGGCCCGGTGCTGGCAGGCTCACCTGCTGCAACCGGCAGCCAAACGTCGGGTGGGCGTGATGGGGCTCGGCACGCAGGCTCAACAGATTCTGGCCACGTTGCAGCCTTTTGGCTTTGCCTTGTCGGGCTGGGCGCGCAGCGAACATCACATTGCCGGAGTGGACTGCTTTGCGGGTGCCGAGCAACTTCCGGCCTTCCTCGGCCAGTGCGACATCGTGCTTTGTGTCCTGCCATTGACCGAACAGACTAAAGGGATTCTCAACCGTCAGTTGTTTCAGCACCTGCCCAAAGGCGCTGCCTTGGTCAACATGGGCCGCGGTGGGCACCTGATAGAAGAGGATCTGCTTGAGGCTTTGGCCAGCGGCCAGCTCAGCGCGGCGGTGCTCGACGTACTGGAACAGGAGCCAGCGGCGCCGGACCATCCCTTCTGGCACCATCCCCAGATATTGCTGACACCGCATATCGCTGCGATGACCCAACCGGAAAGTGCGTTTAGCGTGTTGCTGGAGAATATCCGCCGGCATCAACGCGGTGAGTCAATGCTTGGCCAGGTTGACCGCAAGCGAAGTTATTAACCACTGGTTGTCAACTCACCAGTAACGACCAACCGACGCCAGATTTTTTTACTTCGCAGAGGCAAATCTGGCTTATACAAGCAGACCTGATGTTCATCCAATTTTGCAGTTCTGCGCATACCTCCTTCCAAGAATCAGCCGATATTTACTGCTGACCTCTCCCCCCAATTGAGCAGTAATTGCGGCCCGTGAAGCCGCAACTCATGCAATCTACCGAATTGATTGCACCCCATTGTCAGGTCTCGCCGTAACTGCGATACAGCCACCGCTGTGCGGAGCCCGGCGGCAGGTCAAGTCCACTGCAAGGCGCTGATCGACAGGACTCTCTCGGGTTACTTTGCAGTGGTTTACCTGAGCTGCCGCAAGGGCATCGCCTGCCGAGCAGATTACCAACACTAATAAAATCAAATGGGGTAAGCGATGAACATCGCAAAACAAAGCTCTCTCTCCTTAGCTGTCATTGCCGCCACCGCGCAACTGGCAATAGCTGGACAGTAACAAGCATCCAACGGCTTCATTGAAGACAGCAGCCTTGGACTGCTCAACCGTAACTTCTATATGAACCGCGACTTTCGCGATGGCGGCAGCAACAGCCAGGGCACCAATGGCTCCAAACCGGCCAGCGAGCGCAATGGTTATCGGGAGGAGTGGGCACAAGGGGCCATGCTCAACTTCGCCTCCGGTTTCACCCAGGGCACCATCGGTTTCGGCACCGATGCCTTCGCCTACGGTGGGGTCAAGCTGGACACCGGCCGCGGCCGGGCCGGTAACGGCCTGCTGCCAATCAGCAACAACCGCACCGCCGAAGCTGAAGTGCCGGATAGCTACGGCGAGATCGGCGGCGCAGTGAAGATGCGCATTTCCTCTACAGTGCTGAAGTACGGCGAACAACGCCCCACCGCTCCGGTATTCGCCACCGGCGACAACCGCTTGCTGCCGGAAACAGCTACCGGCTTCCAACTGTCGAGCAAAGAGTTCGACGCCTTTTCCTTTGAGGCTGGCCACTTCACAGCGTTCAACAATCGAGCCTCGACCAACTCCGATGACGGGTTGTTCACCACATACGGGGGGACCGAAGCTGATAGTGTCGACTTCATTGGCGGTACCTATAAAGTCAACAACAACCTTAGCCTGATGGCGTACACCAGTGAGGCCGTCAATGTCTGGCGTCAGCACTTCGGCAGTGCCTCTTATACGATTCCGCTGGCTGACCAGCAATCACTGAATTTTGGTTTGACGGCCTATAAGACCGAGGACCAAGGCGATGCCCGTGCCGGTAAGCTGGACACCACAAGCTGGTCGGCGAAGGCGGCCTATTCCTTCGTTGCCCACAAGGTCACCCTGGCTTATCAGAAGATCGATGGTGACGAGTATTTCGACTACATAGGCGTGGACTCGATCTGGCTGGCCAACTCGATTCAGTACTCCGACTTCAACGCCCCCAACGAGCGTTCCATCCAGGCTCGTTATGACCTGAACATGGCTCCATTCGGCATACCAGGGCTGAGCTTTATGGCCCGCTATGTCAAAGGTGATCAAATCGATGGCACCAAGGCCGATCCGAAGGGTGCCTATGCCAACAAGGTGGGTAACGACCAGAAGGAGTGGGAACGTGACCTGGAAGCAAAATACGTGGTCCAGGAAGGGACCGCCAAGGACCTGTCCTTCCGCCTGCGCCAGGCTACGCATCGCGCGACCTCGTTCGAGAGCGATATCGACGAGGTCCGCCTGATCATCGAGTACCCGCTGAGCATTCTGTAACGGTTGATCCTGGCCGGTTTTGCTCGTGGACCGGCCGACTTTCTTGAAGGTCTGCTCCCGCTCCCTTAGCCTTGAGGCGCCCATCCGGGCGCCTTTTTTTAAGCGATGCACCCATCAGAAGCGCCTTTTGCGTTGGCCTGCATCCTGAAAACCGACCCGGTATTTGCTGCCGATACTGCTTCTCATTTGAGCAGTAACTGTGGCCTGCAGATCCATCGATGACGGAATCTGCCGAATCAATTGGAGCCTCTTGTCAGGCTTCGCCGCAGGTGAGATACCAACACTTTCAGCGGAGAAATCCGACCGATTACGCTCCCTTCCAATGGAGACCTGACATGTCCGTCTCGCCACGCCCTGCGTATAGCTATCGCCCCATGACTCCGGCCGATGTGCCGTTGGCCCACGCCTTGTCCGTACAGTTGAAATGGCCCCACCGCCTGGAGGAATGGGCCATGTTGCAGCGCATCGCGAAGGGTTTTGTCGCAGAAGACGCAGGCCGCTTGATCGGTACCGCGTTTACCTGTCCGCAGGGACATTACGCCACCATCGGCCTGGTGATCGTCAGTGATGAGTACCAGGGCCAGGGTATAGGTCGCAAGCTGATGGAACTGGCACTTGAGGCATGCGGATCACGTACCGCCATACTCAATGCGACGCTGGCCGGTGCCCCGCTTTATGCCAGCCAGGGGTTCATTGACTTTGGACATATTCAACAACATCAGGGGCACGCGCAGGTTCCTGCACCGAATGACCTGGCACCCGGTGAACGCTGCCGCCCGCTGACCAAAGCCGATCGGAGCGTCCAGATTGAACTGGCCAACGCCGGCAGCGGCCTGGACAGACACGCCGTGCTCAATGATCTGTTCGATGTTGTCGAACACTCGGTCGGTATCGAGCGCGAGGGTCAGCTCCGCGCCTTCGCCATGCTGCGCCCATTCGGCCGTGGTCGCTGCATCGGCCCGGTCATCGCGGAAAGTCCAGAGCAGGCCAAGCACTTGATCGCGGGGTTGTTGGCCCAAGTGCCGGACGCATTCGTGCGCATGGATATACCGTCCGATAGCGGACTGGCCTCTTGGCTCGAAGAAGCCGGGCTGAAGCACGTCGACACCGTTGCGCAAATGGCTCGTGGCACCCCACCGCAGGCTATCGGCACAGTGCGCCAGTTTGCTCTGGTGACTCAGGCCATCGGCTGACAAACCCAGCGTTACACCCAATGCAATTTCCTGGAGAAACACCTTCATGCTCGGACCCACTGCAGTGCTGTTGGCACACGCCGACGGCAGTCCCGCTTCAACAAAATTCACCCCCGGTTCGTTGGGGGCCACCGATCCTTTCGACCGGCACATTGCTTATCTCGGGCCGGATGACATCGCTGCCGGCGTGGTCCAGGCGAGCGGGCAGTTCAATGTCGATGACTATCCCTACAGCGAAACGATCGTGGTTCACGCGGGACGCGTCACCCTGCATAGCCAGGATCACAGGCTCCAACTAAATCCCGGCGACAGCGCCGTGATCGCCCGCGGTACGTCGCTCCAGATCGAGGCGCAACCCGACTCTCTCTGGGCATTCTGCGCGGATACCCAGCTCGTCGAAGAGCGCCATCCCGGGCTCACCGCGCTCCCCGCGCTAACCCTGCTCTCTCCCTCGGCGGCACCGGGGCCAGAAATTCTGCAAAGCCCGGCACCGCAATGTCGCTCACACAATTTGTTTGTCGAAGAACCGACCAACCTGCGCATCGGCGTCTGGGATTCGACACCCTATACCCGCGGGGCGAGGCCGCACCTGCTGCATGAACTGATGCACCTGATCGAAGGCAGCGTCACCCTCCAGCTGGCGGACGGGATCGATCTGACAGTCAACACTGGCGATACGGTATTCGTGCCCCGAGGTGCCCCATGCGCCTGGAATAGCAGCGCATATGTACGCAAGTTCTACGTCGTCAAATAATTCGAACCACGTTAGCGCCGGCAGACGGATTTTCCTCCGCCGGCCCCACCATAAAACCGATCAATCACTTGCGGAGCTTAGACAATGGGATTAGGTGGCTTCAGTACCGGAAAACTCCTGATCATCCTGTTGATCGTGGTCATGCTGTTCGGAACCAGACGCCTGAAAGGTTTGGGGTCGGACCTCGGCGACACGATCAGGGGGTTCCGCAAATCCATGGGCGACGATAAGCCAGTCACTGAGGAACCCAGGGACCCACCCATTGACGCTCAGGCGCGCACGCTCGAAGACTCGGTAAAAAATACTGAACCCTAATCTATATCGGCTTTAGCGAACGGCTATTGATGGTCCAGACAGCTCTGAATAGATCACCAACCGTGGCGTTGAAGCTCATGGGCGTGGCGAATGTCCAAGCCTCAGTCAACCATTCAAATAGAGGTGAGAAGCGGAAATGGAAGTGCAGTCGATGTCAGACAAGTCGGTCGCTGGGGAAGCATTCTGGGAGCGCGTGCGCGCAGCCTATCCGGAGCAGCGACCCCTATTGAACCTGAACAACGCGGCCGTGAGCCCGCCGCCGCTGGTGGTAGAGAAGGCTATGATCGATGCCTATCGGCTGATCAGCCAAAACCCGGACGTCAATATGTGGAACAAGCTCGACGCCGAGCTCCCTACGATCAAGCAACAGCTGGCTGACATGGCCGATTGCGATCCCGATGAGATCGCCCTGAACCGCAACTCATCCGAAGGCTTGTCGACAGCCATCTTCGGCATTCCATTGAAGGCCGGCGACCAGGTGCTGGTCTCACTGTGGGACTATCCGAGCGTAATAGCCGGATGGCTGCAGCGTCAGCAGCGCGAAGGCATCGAAGTAGTGACCGTCGACTTCGACCTGATGGACGACGAAAATGTCATCGTGCAAGCGTATGCGCAGGCAATTACCCCGCGCACCCGGGTGATCCAGTTGACCCACATGCTGCACTGGACCGGGCGGGTCCTGCCGGTCAAGCGCATCTGTGCGCTGGCCCGGGCGCAGGCGATTATCACGGTGGTGGACGGTGCCCAGACGTTCGCGCAGATGCCGCTCAGCTTCCGCGAACTGGATTGCGACTACTTCGTCACCAGCCTCCACAAATGGCTGGGCGCGCCGGTCGGCAATGGCATGCTCATTGTCAGGCGCGACCGAATCGACAGCACCTGGCCGTTGCTGGGACCTTTCGATCCTCCGCCGCTGCAGATCGACAAGTTCGACCACTGGAATCTCGGCACCTATAACTCGGCGATACAGGCGGGCATTGCCCCGGCTATCCGTTTCCATACGGAAATCGGCACGCAAGCCATTCACGCGCGTCTACAGGAGCTGACCCGCTACTGGGTTGACCTCGCCAAAGACATTCCCGGTTTCAGGCTTCACACGCCACTTGATACCGTCGAGCTGGGCGCAGTAAGCCTGTTCTCTATCGATCAATGCGATGCTCGATGGGTTGAGCAGGAGCTTCGAAACACCCACGGAGTGCATGTCAAGTTCCGCCAGATCAGACACATCAGCGGACTTCGGGTATCGCCGAGCATCTACACGCAGAAGAGCGATCTGTGCCGCTTTGTCGAGGCGCTAAAGCAGGTGGTTGCAAGCAGATAGCCCGGCTGGTCAGGGGATACACTTGAGACCCGCGGAAGCGGTGGCCCTCTGAAGGAGGCTTGAGTGTGTTCCCCCCACCGCAGCTAGATGCCATCACCCGGGGAGTACAAGGGACTAACCAAATCGTAACTTTTTGCCAGGCGTTCGATGCTGCCATCACGTTCCAACTCCGCCAGGATCTTATCGAGACGCTGCATGAATTTGGGCTTGTAAGGGTAAGCCGTAGCATTGAGCCGGGTATAACCAAGGTACCCCGCCTCTCCGGAGAGCCAAGGTCCTTCGACTAGCCAGTTGAGATCACTCTGGGCAAAGACGCCCTCGCGCTGCATCTGGTCAAGTTCCCACAGGACCGAAAGGCGGTCATTGATATAGACATCTATTCGCCCATGGTAGAGCCTGGCCAGGTTGGTACGATTGTCGTTGGCATAACTCTGCTTCAAGGCACCTGTAGCGAGCATGCTTTGGTAATCCTGGTCGTCAATGCTCATGAACCCTCTATTCACGCCAATACGTAGACTGCTATAGGCGAACGGGAAACGTTCGACCGGCCGTTTTCGCGCCAACTCTGCGCGCACAAAGACGACTACCTTCTCCTTCAATATAGGCCGCGAGTAGTCCATCCAGGGCCGTGCGCTGGGGCGATGGTAGGGCGGATAGAGAGCAAAGGCACGGCCGCTGGCCACTTCCGCCAGACCGCGCGCCCAGGGCACGGGACGAATGTGCACGTTGTATTCCGGTATGCGGCTAAAAGCCTTTCGCAGAATATCGGTGTAAAGCCCTTTGACCTCATCCCCCTCGGCGTAGCTGTATGGCGGGTAGCCGGCGTCACATAGAATGACCACGTCGATGGGAGAGCTCGCCCAACTCTTGGCGTGCATGGCGCAGCCCACCAAAACCATCAATAACAACCGCATACTCGACTTCCTTCACATTCCTTTGACCCCTCTTCGCTGGCCCTTCGCAACACTGAAGGAAAGAGCCGTTAGAAGCGGTTCCACTGCGCAGGCGCTCAGCAGGCCACCTTGAGAAAAGACTGTCAGAGGGGTATTTGCGCACGATAAAAAAAGC
Organism: Pseudomonas sp. LB3P25; assembly: GCF_054897985.1. Classification (NCBI taxonomy): domain Bacteria; kingdom Pseudomonadati; phylum Pseudomonadota; class Gammaproteobacteria; order Pseudomonadales; family Pseudomonadaceae; genus Pseudomonas; species Pseudomonas sp. LB3P25. The sequence continues at coordinate 4,702,725 of NZ_CM142711.1, forward strand.
CCGCAGTGAGACGGGCTAAAAGGGTGACACACAAGAATGAATAGAGCGGTCAAGCCGACCTGGTGTTTCCTCAGCTCACAGCGCCGCGGCGATTGCCATGCCGACATCCTGGGTTGAGCCCTGTCCACCCAGATCAGGGGTAATCGGTCCCTCGGAGATAACCTGCTCGATGGCCTTGAGAATACCGTCATGGGCCGCCCGGTAGCGCTCATCGCCATTGCCCAGGAAGTCCAGCATCAAGGCACCGGACCAGATCATCGCAATCGGGTTGGCGATGTTCTGCCCATAGATATCCGGCGCTGAGCCATGGACCGGTTCGAACAGCGAGGGGAAGCGTCGCTCTGGATCGAGGTTGGCCGAAGGAGCGATGCCGATGGTACCGGCGCAGGCAGGTCCCAGGTCGGACAAAATGTCGCCGAACAAATTCGACGCCACCACCACATCGAAACGATCCGGCTGCAGCACAAACCGCGCGCACAGGATGTCAATGTGTTGCTTGTCCCAGTTAACGTCCGGGTACTTCGCGGCCATTAACGCCGTGCGTTCATCCCAGTACGGCATGCTGATGGAAATGCCGTTGGACTTGGTCGCCGCCGTCAGGCGTTTACGCGGCCGAGTCTGGGCCAGGTCGAAGGCGAACTTGAGAATCCGGTCCACGCCACGCCGGGTAAATACCGACTCCTGCAGCACGAACTCATGCTCGGTGCCCTCGAACATCTTGCCGCCGACCGAGGAATACTCGCCCTCGGTGTTTTCGCGGATCACCACGAAATCGATGTCCCCCGCTTCGCGTCCGGCCAGCGGACATGGCACACCGGGAAACAGCCGCACCGGACGGATGTTCACGTATTGGTCAAAGTCACGGCGAAACTTCAGCAGCGAACCCCACAGGGAAATGTGATCCGGCACTTTGTCCGGCCAGCCCACGGCGCCAAAGTAAATCGCGTCGAAGCCCTTGAGTTGTTCGAACCAGTCGGCGGGCATCATCTGCCCGTGTTCCAGGTAATAGTCGCAGTGAGCCCAGTCGAGCACTTCGATGCTCAAATCCAGTTGCCATATCTTCGCTGCCTGCTCCAGTACCCGCAGCCCTTCAGGCAAGACTTCCTTGCCGATACCATCGCCGGCAATCGCGGCGATTCTGAATGGTTTGCTCATCAATCGTGGCTCCTCAATGTCCTGTTCAAACGGTGACCGGATCACAGCCCACCGATGTGGAAGGCTTTGACTTCCAGGTATTCATCCAGACCGTACTTGCTGCCTTCACGCCCCAGACCCGATTGTTTGATACCGCCGAATGGGGCGACTTCCATGGAAATGAGCCCGGTGTTGAGGCCGATCATGCCGAACTCCAGCGCCTCGCCGAACCGCCATGAACGGCGCAAGTCCTGGGTGAAGAAATAGGCGCCCAAACCATAAGGCGTGGCATTGGCCAGAGCCAACGCCTCTTCTTCACTGGTAAAGCGCATCAACGGTGCAACTGGGCCGAAGGTTTCTTCGCTGGCCAGCAACATCCCGGCATGGGCCTCACCCAGCACCGTTGGCTGGACGAACTGGCTGTCGCCCTCGGGGATGCCGCCACAGAGCAGACGGGCTCCCTGACTCAAAGCATCGTCGATATGTCGAGCGACCTTGCTCACCGCCGCCGCATTGATCAGTGGGCCGATGGTCACGTCGGCGTCCAGGCCATTGCCAACCTTGAGCTTGCCCACCTCCTCCACCAGACGCTGGGCGAAGCGCTCATAGATTCCATCCTGTACCAGAATCCGGTTGGCGCAGACGCATGTTTGTCCGGCGTTGCGGAACTTGCTGAGCATAATGCCGGCCACCGCCTGTTCCAGATCAGCGTCGTCGAACACAATGAACGGAGCGTTACCGCCCAGTTCCAGGCTCAAGCGTTTGATGTGTTCGGCGCTCTGACGCATCAGCAGCCGACCGACAGCGGTGGAACCAGTGAACGAGATTTTGCGCACCGTCGGGTTGCCGGTCAGTTCTTCTCCGATGCCGGCGGGCATGCCGGTCACTACGTTGAAAACTCCCGCCGGAATACCGACGCGCTCGGCCAGTACCGCCAGCGCCAAGGCCGACAACGGTGTCAGGTCCGAAGGTTTGACAATGATCGGGCAGCCGGCCGCCAGGGCTGGTGCGCATTTGCGGGTGATCATTGCGTTAGGAAAGTTCCACGGGGTGATCGCGGCGCAAACCCCGACCGGCTGCTTAAGCGTGAGCAAGCGGCGGTCGCCGCTGGGTGCCTGTATGGTCTCGCCGTAAATCCGGCGGGCTTCTTCGGCGAACCATTTGACGAAACTGGCACCATAGCGAATCTCGCCCTTGGCTTCATTCAGCGGCTTGCCCTGTTCGCTGGTCATGATCAGCGCCAGGTCGTCGAGGTTGTCGATCATCGCCTGATACCAGCGCTCGAGCAGCGCCGCACGTTCCGCCGCCGGGCGTGCGCGCCAGGCCGGCCAGGCGCGTTCGGCAGCTTCGATGGCGCATCGGGTTTCGCTGCCTTGCATCGCGGGTACGCGGGCGAGCAACTGGCCGCTGGCCGGGTCGATAACGTCGAGGGTGGCGGCGTTGTCGGCGCTGATCCACTGACCGTCGATGTAAGCGAGTTCTACCAGCAGGCTGGGGTCTTTCAGGCGATTCTTGAGCATGGTCGAGTCCTGTTCCGAGACAGCCTTCAGTCTATTGTGTCGCCACAGGCGAGGATGCTGAAAGCGTCGCCCCTGCAGCCTCGAATGCTGAAAATCAGCATTCGACAGCAGGCTCTACTGGTTTGTGCTGGCTATCGTCACGGTCCCCTGTGCCGAGACGCAGCCGGTCATCGGGCATGAATGAGGCGCAACGAGCTCGGTCAGACGATGAAGTGCTTGACCATGCTATTCAACTCGCTGGCCAAGCCCGCGAGTTCCCGGCTAGAGGCCTGGCTCTGATGGGCCCCGGCCGAGGCTTGTTGCGAAACGTCACGAATATTGAGCAGGTTGCGATCCACCTCACGGGCAACCTGGGATTGCTCTTCGGTGGCACTGGCAATACACAGATTGCGTTCATTGATCTGGGCGATGTCGGCTACGATGGCATTCAGTACCGCACCTGCCGCGCGGGCAACCTCCAGGGTTTCCCGCGTTTTACCATTGCTGCTGTGCATGGCTCGCAGAGTACCGTGACTGCTTTTTTGCACCGAGCCGATGATGGTCTCAATCTGTTTGGTCGACTCCTGGGTTCGTTGCGCCAAGGCCCGGACCTCGTCGGCCACCACGGCGAAACCCCGTCCGCTTTCGCCCGCGCGAGCCGCCTCGATCGCCGCATTCAAGGCGAGCAGATTCGTTTGCTCGGCAATGCCGCGAATCACGTCCAACACCGAGCCGATGTCACCTATCTGGCCTGCCAGGGTTTGCAGGGCGCCCGCGGTGTCCTCGATATCCTCGGTCAACGATTCGATGGCACCGACCGTACGGCTGACGCTCTCCTGCCCCTGACGCGAGCGCTGGTCTGCTGCCTGGGAAACCTCCGAGGCCCAGGCGGCATTCCGCGCCACGTCTTCGATTGCACCCGTCATTTCTGTGACCGCAGTGGCCGCGTGGTCGAGTTCAGCGCTCTGCCGTTGCACACCACGGGTGGCGTCATCGGTCACTGCATTTAACTGAGCGGACGTCGTGGCCAGTCGTTCGGAAGAACTCAAAATCTGCCTGACCGTACTGCGCAGGTTCATTTGCATACGCCCAAGCGCCTGCAACAGGCGCGCCGCTTCATCCCTACCAACGATATCCAGTGGTCGGGTCAGGTCACCCTCGGCGATACGTTCGGCTGCCGCCATGGCGATCGCCAATTGTTTAAGCAGACGCAACACGATCAAGGTGGCCAAGGTGCCGCCAGCTAACAGCAGCGCCAGCAAACCTGCGGACATCAGGATGAAGCTCTGCCGGGCACTGTCGCGGCGTTTCACCAGCGCCTCATCGAGTGCCGTCAGCGCTGAACGGCCAACGGCATACAAGGCGTCAACAGGTTTGTTGTAAGCCGTCAGATATTCGCCAACCGGGTAATTCAGCTTAAGCGCGTACAAGGCATCGGTAGACTCGTTATTCCCGGCGGTGTTTGCACTGGGAGCGAAATCCATGTCCATTTCGACGGCCGATACCAATCGCGCATTGCTGAGTTCAAGCGCCTGATGGATTTGCGGACCTAGTGCCGTTAGCGGCGCGTCCAGCAGAGTCTTGAGTTCGGGCTCGGCGGCACTCGCCTTGGTCAAGGCACGTGCCGTCTTGTCAACGCTGCTCAGCGCCTGGGTGGCCAAGCCACGCAGTGCACCTTGTTGCTCGGGCAGGATCCGGCCCTGCGCCAGATACAGGCCGCCGGCGCCCCGTAACTGACTTAACAACTCGCTGGCTTGCGGCAATTCGATCAAGGCACCCGCCATCAGCGAGTAAGTCCCTAAAACTGGATCCAAGGACAGTTTGAAGTGATCGAGCATTGCGTCCTCGATCAGTAGATAGGTTGCGATCAACTGGCTGTGCTGGGCCAGACTCTGCGGGCCCTTGACTGTGGACTGGCCAACCTGGCCGGCCAGTTCTTGCCATTGATGCTGCGCCTGTCGCCAGGCAGCCAGAATGGTGGGGGCGACTTGGGCTTCCTGTAAAACGAGCTCGGTTGCCTCGACGGCGCGATCCACTTCGGCCTGCTTGTCCTGACGGGCTTTGTTGAAGTCCCGATTGCCAGTTAGTACAACGGATGCCAAATCGCGATGCTGCTGCGTCAAGTGGATTAACTGGAGCAACGCCTGCACCGGTCGTATGCCCTGCAGCTCCAGATTTGTCTGGTGGCTATTCTGGTACGCACCCAGTACGTAGAGGCTAGTAGGAATGGTAATCAGGGTCACGGCTAGCAAGCCGAGCAAGACGAACTTGCCCGCGAATGTCAGGCTCTCAAGCACTTTCATAGGGGACTCCGGAAGGGTTGCGAGTGGCTGGCGGTTTTTCTCAATAGGCACAGTCAAGCAAGCCTGGGAAGCCTTTCTCAGCACTTCCCACACTGTCAGTACGATGAGCGGGTGAACTCAAACTCGGGACGTCAAGCGTTCCTGGACGCCATGCCATAACAGAGCCATAAGCGCGGTGAGCGAGTGTCCGGAGTAGGCAAACGGAACACTAGAGCCGCATCGAGCCCAATAACCCTTGCAGAAAGTGCTCGCCGGCTTCCACCTGGCTGATTTCGATGAACTCGTCAGGCTTGTGTGCCTGTTCAATCGAGCCCGGGCCACAGACCACCACCGGCACATCCAGGCGTTGTTTGAACAACCCGCCCTCGGTGCCGAATGAGACTTTGGCAGTGCCGGTATCCGGTGCGGCGAAGTTTTTCAGAAAACGCACCGCTTCGACGCTCGGGTGGGTATCGAGGCCAGGATAGACGTTCAGGGTTTCGATCTCGATATCCGCCACGCTGGACAGCTTTTTGGCTTCGCGCACGATCAGTTCGGCCCGTTCGCGCATCTGCTCCAGAAACTGATCTAGGTCATCCGCCGGCAGGTTACGCACTTCGAAATCCAGGGTGCACAGGTTCGGCACGATGTTCAGCGCCTTGCCGCCGACAATCTGCCCGACATGCACGGTGCTGTAGGGCACGTCGTAGTCAGCATCCTGAGCGCCCTGCTCTTGCAACTGCTGCTGGCTTTGACGCAGCGCGGCAATGAAATCGCAAGCCACGTGAATCGCATTGACCGAGCGCGGTGCCAGGGAGGAATGGGCTTCCAGGCCGCGACAGTAAGAACGGTAAGAGCCCTTGCCCTTGTGCCCAAGCACAAACTGCATGTTGGTCGGCTCACCGATCACACAAAGAAACGGTCGCACCGGTGCCAGATGCAACACATCCAGTAAGCGTCGAACACCCACGCAGCCGATTTCTTCGTCATGGGACAGCGCCAGTTGCAACGGCCGACTCAACGAATGATCGGCGGCATCGAGCATGGCGTCGATAGCCAGTGCGACAAAGCCCTTCATATCGCAACTGCCACGGCCATAGATCCGACCGTCCTGCACCGTCGCCTGAAACGCCGGAAAGGTCCAGGCTTGCCCCGCTGCCGGCACCACGTCGGTGTGTCCGGACAGCAGAATCCCTGGCACCTCCCGCGGACCGGTGCTGGCAAACAGATTGGCTTTTTTGCCGCTTTCATCCTTGACGATCAACGACTCGATGCCCTTGCTCAGCAGCAGCTCGCGCACGTACTCGATCAAGGCCATGTTCGACTCCGCAGAGACGGTGTCGAAGGCCACCAACCGTTTGAGAATCTCCAGTACACGGGGTTTCATGAGGCCTTGCTCCGCTGTTCGACTGAAGAAGCGAACCGGTTGATGGAGAACGGCAAAATCGAAGTACTGGTGCTGCCGGTGCTGATCAGTTCGGCCATCACGTCACCGACCCCTGGGCCAAGCTGAAAGCCATGGCCGCAGAAGCCGAACGCATAGAACAATCCATCGACAGTGCCGCTGGGGCCCATCACCGGCAGGGAGTCGGGCAGATAACCTTCGATGCCGCTCCAGACCCGAATGATATTCAGGTTGCCGACACCTGGCAGCAGGCGACGCATCTGATCCAACTGATTGAGAATGCTGCGCGGCTCGACATAGGCCCGGCGGTTGAGCATGTCCGGTTCGCTGCGATAGCCGCCACCGATGACGATGTTTCCACGGGGTATTTGGCGGAAATAAATCACTTCCTCGGGAATCTTCGTATAGACACCGATGACTGTTGGCAAGGCGTAAGGCACTGGCTCGGTCACGGCCATTTGCGGGCCATGGGTGTCCAGCGGCACCGGTTCGCCGAACTGCGCCGAGAGTTTTTGGCCCCAGGCACCAGCGGTGATCAACAGCTGAGCGGCGCTGAACTGACGACCGTCGGTGGTACTGATGCTGAACTCGCCGCCGACCTTTTGCACCTCGGCCACTTCAGTGCGCTCTTCGATCCGCGCACCGAGGCGTCGTGCCGCGCAGGCAAACGCCGGGGCCGCCAGACGCGGGTTGGCGTGCCCGTCGTGGGGAGCATAAGAGCCGCCCTTCACATCCGGGCCGAGAAATGGGAAGCGCTTGTGTAACTCGTCGCCACGAAAGATCTTCAGTTCCAACTGCTCCGCTTCGGGCGCATCGGCATAGGCTTGCAGCTCGGCGATCTCGTCTTCGCGGTAACACACCCGCATATGCCCGCTGGCGATGAATTCCAGGTCATCGTCGATCAGCTCTGGCAGACGCTTCCATAACGCCCAGGAGCGATTGGCCAATTCCAGTTGCCCGAGGTAACGCCCTTGACGTCGTACGTTGCCGAAATTCACGCCGCTGGCGTACTGACCGATCTGATCGCGTTCCAGCAGAATCACCGACTGCCCGCGCTGGCGCAGGAAAAACGCCGCCGCCGAGCCCATCAGGCCGCCGCCGACAATCACGACATCGGCTTTGTGTAGCGTCATGACGACACCTCCTCGGTGAGCATCGAAAGGGGTTTGACCGGTGCCTGACCGCGCTGCCGACCGACCTGTTCCACGCAAACGCCAGCGGCCGCGGCAATCACTTCAGCCCCGGCCTGGGAGCAATAACGCCCCTGGCAGCGACCCATGCCGACACGGCTGAACGCCTTGGCCCGGTTGACTTCACAAGCGCCTTTTTCCCGGACCACTGCACGCAACTCGCCCGCGCTGATCATTTCGCAGCGGCAGACGATGGCCGTGTCCGGCAAGGCTTTGGCTTGCGCCGCCGGCCAGGGAAATGCCTGGGCCAGACCCAGGCGAAACTGATCCATCACCGCCAGCGCGTGCCGTTGTTCGTCGCGCAACCCGATGCTCAGCGGTTGCTGCAGATCCTCCAGCAGGGCCATGGCCACCAGTCTTCCGGCGTGCTCGGCGGCATCGGCACCGCGAATTTTCGAACCGTCACCGGCGGCATATACACCGCTGACCGAGGTCCGACCGTCTTCATCCACCGCCAGCCACCATTGGCTGGAGGCCTCGTCAAAGCGCATACGGCAACCGGCCAGATCGGCCAATTGGGTTTCCGGGCGCAAGTGATACCCCAGGGCCACGGCATCGCAATCCACCGCCAAGGTCTCACCGCGCGCCGTGCGCACGCGTACGCCACTGACACCACTGGCCGCATCGCCCCGCACTTGAAGCGGCGAAATGCCCAGATGCACCGGGATTTTCGCTCGATAGAGCTGCGCCAGCAGTTTCATCCCGGTGAACAGCAAACCGGGGCGTGCCAACAGCTTGGGCAACGCACCGATTCGCTTGCTCAACGGCGAAGTGTCGAGCACCGCCGCGACCTTGGCCCCGGCTTTCACATACTGACTGGCGACCAGATACAGCAACGGCCCGCTGCCCATGAACACCACGCGGTGGCCGATGGACACGGCCTGGGATTTCAAGGCGATCTGCGCCCCGCCGAGGCTGTAAGTGCCCGCCAATTGCCAGCCTTCGATCGGCATCAAGCGGTCGGTGGCGCCGGTGCAGAGGATCAGCGCGTCGTAATCCACCGTCGAGTGCTTGCCCTGGCTGACGCAGCACAGTTGCCCCGGCGTCAGGTTCCACACCAGTGTGTCCGGACGGTAGTCGATCGACCCGCGTAAACGGTCGAAGCTCTGGTGCAGGTCGTTGGCCTTGGCGGCTTCGGTGCCGTACAGCGTGGCGTAATCGCGGGTGAAACCTTCCGGTTGGCGCCGGTAGATCTGCCCGCCATCCCGGCGATTCTCGTCGATCAGGATCGGCTTGAAACCAGCGGCGACCAGGGTTTCGGCACAACGTATGCCGGCCGGCCCGGCGCCGACAATAACGACTCGGTGAGTGCTCAGCCGCGCAGTGGCCATATCGCCTCCGGTTGTGTGGTGACAATATCCAGGCCTTCACGGACCTCGTTGGAACAGGCGCGTAGACGCTCGCCGCTGCGGGTCCAGACCCAACAGTCCTGACACGCGCCCATCAGGCAGAAACCGGCGCGGCGACCCGGATCGAACTCCGATTGGCGCAACGCCGAGCCCTGAGTCAGCAACGCGACCATCAGCGTATCGCCCTGCAGCGCCTCGATGGGCTTGCCGTCTACCTGCAGTTTGATGGTGGGCCGGCCCTGTTCGGCCAGCCTTACGAAACGCCCGTTCATGCATAGGCTCCCGCGATCATGCTGTTTGAATCCTTCTGGGTTTTCAGCAATTCGGCACTGTCGTGATGGCAAAGGATTTCACTGCCGCCCACAATCATCCGACGGTCCGGCGGGACGCAATTGCACAGACCGTCAACCCGCACCGGGCAACGATTGAGGAAAGTGCACAGCCCAAGCACATTGGCTTTTTCACCAATGGGCGGCAGCGTGCCGCAGGTCGTTGTTCCGCAGCCTTCCAGCCAGCCTTGGCGCAACTCCGGCACCGAATGGATCAACAGGTCGGTGTAAGGATGGAACGGCGCCTCAGCGTACGACTGGCGAGTACCGGCCTGAATCTTGTGGCCGCTGTACATCACCACAATGTCGTCGCACAGGGCTCGCACGGTTGAGATGTCATGGCTGATGAACAGGTACGAAACCCCCAATTGCTGACGCAGGTCGCGCAATAGTTCGAGGATTGCTGCACCGACCACGGTATCCAGCGCCGAGGTCACCTCGTCGCAGAGAATCAGATCCGGCTTGGCTGCCAGGGCGCGGGCCAGGTTGACCCGCTGCTTTTGCCCGCCGGACAGTTCGTTCGGGCGGCGTTCGGCCATGGTTCGCGGCAGGCGAACCAGGTCCAGCAGCTCGCCGATGCGCTCGCGCAATGCGGCCCCTTTGAGACCGAAATACATCTTCAGCGGTCGGCTCAGAATGGTGCTGACACTGTGCATCGGGTTGAGTGCAGTGTCGGCGTTCTGGAAGACCATTTGAATGCGTCGGAACTGTTCATCGGTGCGCTCGGACAGGCTGCCGCCCAGCGGTTGACCATCGAAGGTCAGCCCGCCGAGGGCCGGCGCCAACAATCCGGCCACCACGCGTGCCAAGGTCGATTTGCCGGAACCGGACTCACCGATCACCCCTATGGCCTGACCTCTGCGAACCGTCAGGTCGATGTCTTCCAGCACGCGAATGGCCGGCATGCCTTGCGCGTTCTTGTTGCCGTAACCGGCGGTCAGGCCCTGGATGGTCAGCAGCGGCGTCTCTTCAGCGATACCGCAGGGTGGACGGATAGTGGTGTCCGGCCGTGCCGCCGCCAGCAGGCTGCGGGTGTATTCATGGGCCGGGCCGTTGAGCAAAGGTCCGGTGGCGCTCTGTTCGAAGATCTCGCCGCCATTGAGCACCACGATTTGATCGGCCATCTGCGCCACTACGGCCAGGTCGTGGGATACATAGACTGCCGTCGCGCCACGTTCGCGCACCACCCGTTTGAAGGCACGCAGCACGTCAATCTGGGTCGTCACATCGAGTGCCGTGGTCGGTTCGTCGAGCACCACCAGCAGCGGATCGCTGATCAGTGCCATGGCGGCCATCACTCGTTGCAGTTGCCCGCCGGATACCTGATGCGGGTAGCGCTGGCCGATGCGATCGGGGTCCGGCAGGGCCAGGTCGCGGAACAACTCGATGGCCTTGGCCTCAAGCACGGCCTGGCTGCCCAGACCATGAATCAACGCGCCCTCCACCACTTGGTCGATGAGTCTTTTCGCCGGATTGAACGCCGCCGCGGCACTTTGGGCGATATACGACACCCGATTGCCGCGCAGGCCTTGCAGCTCGCCTTCGCTCAACGCCAGCATGTCGTGCTCGCCGATTTGCACCACGCCGCCCGCCAGTCGACAACCGCGCCGGGCATAACCGAGCAACGCGAGGGCGATGGTGGTCTTGCCGGAGCCGGACTCACCGATCAACGCCAGCACTTCGCCTTTTTGCAGGGAGAAGCTCACGCCCTTGACGATTTCCACCTCACCAAGCTCGCCACAGGCGACCACTCGCAGGTCCTGAACCCGAATTAATTCACTCATTTCAATGACCTCCCGAACGTCGACTACGTCGCGACGACAGCCGGTCGATAAACAGATTCACACCGATGGTCAGTGTGCCGATGGCCAGGGCCGGAATCACGATGGCCGGTGCTCCCTGATTGAGGCCACCGATGTTCTCGCGCACCAGCGAGCCGAGGTCGGCATCCGGCGGTTGCACACCCAGGCCCAGAAAGCTCATGCCGCTGAGCAGCAGCACGATGAAGCCAAAGCGCAAGCCCAGGTCCGTCAGCACCGGGTTGAGCATGTTCGGCAGGATTTCCACGCAGGCGATGTACAGCCGACGCTCGCCGCGAGTACGGGCCACTTGCACGTATTCCAGCGCTTCGATGTTCACCGCCATGCTGCGCGCGATGCGGAATGCGCCCGGTGTGAAGCTCAATACCGCCGTGCAGATCAGCAAGGTGACCGAGGAGCCGAAGGCCGAGACCATGATCAGCGCCAGCATCTTGCTGGGGATCGAAATGAAAGCGTCCATCAGGCGACTGATCAGTTCATCCAGCCACTTCGGTGACACCACCGACAACAATGCACAACTGGTCCCCAGACTGCTGGCCATTACCGCGGCAATCAACGCCAGGCCGACGGTGAATCGTGCGCCGACGAGGATCCGGCTGAGCATGTCGCGGCCCAGGTAATCGGTGCCGAACGGGTAAGCAGCGCTCAGGTTGTCGAAGACATTATCAGAGACCACTTCCCCCACCGGATGCGGCGCCAGCCACGGGCCGAAGATGGCCACCAGCAACCAGATCACACACATCGCAGCGCCGATCAGGCCGAGCCAGGACGATCCGTGGGAAACCTTGCCCAGCGCCAATTTGGTAGTAGCCGGCGATTTCACAATGAGATTGTTCATTGATTTCTCAGCCTCGGATTGGAAAGAATCGCGCACAGGTCGGCAATCAGCACCAACGTCAAATACGCCGTACAAAACAACATGGTGCAGGCTTGAACCAAGGCCATGTCGCGGTTGGTTACAGCATCGACCATCAGGCTGGCGATGCCGGGGTAGTTGAAGATCGTTTCAACGATCACCACCCCGCCCAACAGGTAAGACAGGCTCAGGGCGATGGCATTGGCGATGGGCCCGATGGCGTTGGGCAAGGCATGGCGTAGAACGATCCGAATCTTGCTCACACCTTTGAGCCGGGCCATTTCCACGTAAGGGCTGTCGAGCTGATCGATCACCGCCGCCCGGGTCATGCGTGCCATCTGCGCGACAATCACGCAGCACAGCGTCATCACCGGCAACGCGTAAGTGCGCATGAATTGCCAGGGTGAAGTGATGTCACTGGCGTAGGACAACGCCGACAACCAGCCCAGGTTCACCGCGAATATCAGCACCGCCAGGGTCGCGACCAGAAACTCCGGCACCGCCACCATGGTCAAGGTGAAAAAGCTGAGGACACTGTCGATGCGCCCGCCCCGGCCCATGGCCGAACCGATCCCAAGAGTCAACGCCACCGGCACTGACACCAGCGCCGTGGCGGCCGCCAGCATCAGGGTGTTGGGCAGACGCCCGGCCATCAAGTCGCTGACCGGCATGGCGTTGGACACCGACAGCCCCATGTCACCGCTGAGCAGGCTCATCAACCAGTGCAGGTAACGCAACACACCGGGCTGATCCAGCCCCATTTTCAGGCGCAAGGCTGCCACCTGTTCCGGCGTGGCGAATTGCCCGAGAGACTGTTGCGCCGCGTCCCCCGGCAGCACCGCCGTGATGGCGAAAACCACCATGGACACAATCAACAAGGTCACGATCGCCGCGCCCAGGCGCCGGCCGATCAACCACAGTGTGTTGCTATTCATTACCCAATCCTCATGCAATGTCGCTGCAGCAAAAACCCGACTTCATCAAGCGTCCAGCCAGACCTGCTCGGAGAACATGTACCCCATGAAACCGCCCAGGGGGTTGGTGCCATAGCCCTTGACCCGCTGGTCGACACCATCGATGTTGCTGATGAACACCGGGACGCCGATACCGCTGTGGTTATGCACCAGGGTCTGCATGTCGGCGTACATCTTGCCGCGCTTGGCCTCGTCGGTTTCACCTCGGGCTTGTACCAACAGCTGGTCGAACTGTTCGTTTTTCCAGCCAGACTCATTCCAGGGTGCTGTCGACTGGAAGAACTGCGAGAAAATCATGTCGGCATTGGGCCGCGGGTTGATGTTGCCGAAGCTCAGCGGATGCTTCGCCCAGTGATTGGACCAGTAGCCATCGGCCGGCAGGCGGTTGACGTCGAGCTTGAGCCCGGCCTCTTTGGCCGACTGCTGCAGCAGCACGGCGATGTCCACCGAACCGGTCGCGGCCGGCGAGCACATCAGCGGCATGCTGATATTTTCCATACCGGCCTTTTTGAGCAGGAATTTGGCTTTTTCCGGATCGTAGGCACGTTGTGGCAGGTCGGCGTTGTAGAAGCGCGCACCGGGTGCGATCGGGTGATCGTTGCCGACCCTGGCGTAGCCACGGAATATCGCCGACTTGATCTGCTCGCGGTCCAGCAAGTATTTCATGGCCTCGGTGAATTCCGGGCTTTGGCCCGGCAGCTGGTCCTGACGGATGATCAGGTCGGTGTAGTTACCCGACGGCGAGTCCACGACCCGATGCTTGGTGCTGGCCTTGATGCGGATCGTTGAGCGCGGGTTAACCTCGTTGACGATTTGTACGTCGCCCGATAACAGGGCGTTAATCCGCGACGGCTCGTCGGCAATGGCGATAAATTCGATCTCGTCCAGGTACGGCAAGCCGGGTTTCCAGTAATTGGTATTGCGCACACCAATCGAACGCACCCCGGGCTTGAACTCCTTGGCCTTGAATGGACCGGTACCGATGCCCTGACTGAAATCGCTCGTACCCTCGGGAACGATCAACATGTGAGAGATGGCAAGAACCGACGGCAATTCAGCATTCGGGCCGCTCAATTGTATCTGCACTTCGTGGGTACCGACGGCCTTGACCTCGGCGAACTGCGACGCCAGCGGCAGGACCTTGGAACCGGTGATTGGATCCTTGTGCCGCAACAGAGAAAACACCACATCGGCGGCTGTCAGGGCCTTGCCGTTATGGAAAGTCACTTCCTTGCGCAGGGTGATGACCCAGAGCGTGGCGTCAGTGGTTTCAATGCGCTCGGCCAACTCCAGTTGCGGCACCATATGGCTGTCGAAACGCGTCAGGCCGTTGTAGAACATGTAATGACGCACGTAGTCGGTTGACGATGAGCCTTTGGCCGGATCGAGGGTGTCGGCGGTGGAGGAGGTCTGACCGGCAACGCGAATCCGTCCGCCCGGTTTGCCTTTGCCAGGGGTTGCGGCTTCATCATCGGCAAACAGCTTGCCGGCGGTGCCGAACAGACTACTGGCGCCCGCGACAGCCACCCCGGCCAACCCCAGCATCTGCAATGCATTGCGGCGCGACATGCCGCGATTGAGCCCTTCGAATACGCGCAGACTTTCTTCACCGGTGATCAACTGGGAGTCGGTGTTATTTTTATTGTCAGTCATGTCACATCTACCTTTCGTCAATGATAAGGCTCAAGTGCTGGCGATTAAACGCAGCGTGATTGAAACGTAAAAATGAGAAGCAACCACATGAACTCAGTGTAGATAGTCCTGCAGGCGGTAATACGCACCTACCAGAGGCAGAAACCAGGGCTTGCCGAAATGACCGGGAATTGCCGGCCAATCGAGTTCGCGCCAGGGATTGGCTTCGACCTTGCCGGCCATGACCTCGGCCATGACCTGCCCCATATGCACCGACATCTGTACCCCATGACCGCTGTAACCCATGGAGTAATAAACGCCTCCATGCTGGCCGGCCCGTGGCAACCGATCAGAGGTCATGTCCACCAACCCACCCCAGCAATAGTCGATCTTCACGCTAGCCAGCTGCGGGAACATCTGGACCATCGCCGCCTGCAACACTTTGCCGCTCTTGGCGTCGGAAACGCTGTCAGACATGGCAAACCGCGCACGACCGCCAAACAGCAAGCGATTGTCCGGCGTCAGGCGGAAGTAGTTACCGATCATGCGGCTGGTGACATAGGAGCGCCTTGCCGGTAGCAGGCTGTCGATCAGGGCTTGTGGTAGCACCTCGGTGGCGATCACGAAACTGCCCACCGGTACGATCCGCCGCCGATACCATCCCAATCCGCCCTGCTGGCACGTGCCTGTAGCCAGCAGAACCTGCTTGGCGTGCAGCGAGCCTTTGGTGGTATTGACCTGATAGCCGCCGGCACGGGCTTTCCAGTCCGTCACCGACACGCCTTGGAAAATCAATGCGCCGTGACGTGCCGCCGCCTCGGCCAGCCCGACACCGAAGCGCCCGACATGCATCTGCACGCCGTTGCGCTGCAGCAAGCCTCCATGGAACTGGGCCGAGTTGACTTCAGCACGGGCCTCTTGCGCAGACAGCAACTCGACCTCGGCATCGACCTCCCGCCGAATCAATTCGCAGGTGCGCGCCAGGCCTTCGTAATGCATCGGTTTGGCGGCCAGCTTGAGCTTGCCATTGCGCTTGAGGTCGCAGGCAATCTGCTCCTGCTCCACCAGCGAGACGACGCTCTGCACAGCGCTTTCATAGGCCAGGTAATAGGCTCGCGCTTTATCAGCGCCGAGGCTGGCGCTGAGTGCTGCGTAGTCCTGAGCAACGCCGGTGTTGCATTGACCACCATTGCGCCCCGAAGCCTCGCCAATCACCCGCCCCGCTTCCAGCACCACTACACTGGCCCCCTTCAAGGCCAGGGCCCGGGCCGCCGCCAGGCCGGTGAGACCACCACCGACGATGGCCACATCAACCTGCCCGGGCAACGCACCGAGCTGGGCACCGGTGAATACCGGTGCGGTATCGAGCCAATAAGACTCACTGCCCATGTCTAACCCCTTTTGCCTTGAAGAGTGCCTGAGACTCAGAGACCGACCAACCCGGCCAACCCGCCGATATCCGGGATCTGGTGGTAGCCATAGACCGCATTCGCCGGCTGTTCGTGACCACGGGCAACAAAGGCCTTGTTCTTGATCTTCATGTCGTGGGCCGGCATCAGGTCATAACGGAAGCTCGAAGACACGTGCAGAACGTCCTCCGGCCCGCAGCCGAGGTTGTCGAGCATGAACTCGAAGGCGGCCAAGCGCGGCTTATAGGCTTGGGCTTGTTGAGCGGTGAAGACTTTATGGAAAGGTGCGCCGAGCTTGTCGACGTTGGACATGATCTGCTCGTCCATTGCGTTGGAGAAAATCACCAAGGGAATCTTGTCGGCGATTTTTGCCAGGCCGGCCGGAACGTCGGCATGTGGGCCCCAAGTCGGTACGGCGTCGTAGTAGAGCTGACCTTCGCCCTTGTACTCGATACCCCAACGCTTGCAGACGCGTGCCAGGGAGGTCTTGATGATTTCATCATATGGCCGCCAGTCACCCATCACCTGATCCAGGCGATAAGCGGAGAAGTCCTTGACGAACTGATCCATTTGCTCGAGAGGGACTCGATCGGCGAACAGTTCGCGCGTCATGTTTCCCATTTGAAAGTTGGTCAACGTGCCGTAGCAGTCAAAGGTAATAAACTTGGGTCGAAGAAAGCTCATGAGTGCAGTCCTGGATGATTGTTGAGGTCATGACGGGGCAAGCAGTTACTCCGTTCGGGAAGCATCGGTGCAACGCTGCATCACGGATTTATTACAACACCAAGAGACCATGCATAAACTGTTAAAAGTATAGGCTTCTTGGTACAAACCACCGTTTTGCAGGGCTTGCTCAGCAGACTTTGCGGGATGCTCCAGACCCAGGCGCTCCACCCCCTGTTTCTATGCCTTTGCGGACTGTTATGGTGCGCTGGTAAGCCACGCACAACGCAATGTGCGGCGGTATTTATGACTGGAGGAAGGAGAACGGGCGCATCCTCTGAGGATACGCCCGCTGATTGTGCTGCGAGGGAGAAGCGGGGCCAATTACCTGTCGGCCTGCGGCCGCAACGATTGACCCAGACCGTTCAGGTCTCGCCCTCAGGGGAAAGACGTAAGCCCCTCATCAGTTATTTGAAAAACGCCGATCATGCATTGCCAACCGGCGCTCTCCAACGAAGTGATCGGTACTGTCTCTCGCCCTGATCATGCTTTCAATGCATCTTCCAGAAATGCCACCAATGCCTGTACGCGCGGGCTGCGGAGTTTGCGTGAGGGCACCAACAGGTTGATCGGTGCGCTGTCGAATTGCCAATCCGCCAACACCCGTATCAGGCTGCCGTTGGCGATTGCGTCACTGACATCCCATTGCGAACGTAGCACCAACCCCAAGCCTTGCTCGGCCCAACGCCGGGCTACGCTTCCATCATTGCTCAACAACACGGGTTCGATGCGCAGCGTTTTGCGCCCCTGCCCCTTACGCATATGCCACAGCGTGACATCTTCATCATTTTCACGAATGCAAATGCAGCGATGCTCGGCAAGTTGATCCGGCGACGACGGCACACCGTGCTGCTCAAGATAGGTCGAACTGGCGCATAACCATCGGTTGTTTTGTGTGAGTGGCCTGGCGATCCACAGGCTGTCGTTGAGGTTACCGATGTGAATCACCGCATCGCTGTCGTGACGATCAGGCCACGGCGTTTCGCGCAAATCGAGGTGCAGGCACAGCTGTGGATGCAACCTGGCAAAGCGGGCCAGCAGCGGCGCAATGCGCTGTCGCCCATAGCCGAACGGCGCCGCCAGCCTGAGTGTGCCAACCAGTCGCTCGTCATGTTGCTTGAAGGATTCCGGGAGCGCATCCAGCTGGTCCAGCAAGATCGCGCATTCACGGGAGAAACGCTCGCCATCGGCAGTAAGACTCAGGCGCCGGGCATCGCGATTGGCCAGGGTCAGACCCAGCAGCGTCTCCAGCTTACGCAGACGCATGGACAGCGCCGGTGGCGAGACATTCAGGACTCTGGCGGCAGCGCTTAAAGACTCGGAGCGCGCCAGCGTTACGGCCAGACGTAGGTCTTCGACAGAGATCATTCAATTTTACTTAATGATTGATGACTACCCATTGAACCATAACTTCACGACGGCTGAGTAGAGTGGGCCCCGTACCCAGCCACCCGAGTTTTGTCATGCCAGCCTCTATTGCCTCCCTCGATACCCCCGTCGCGATAGTCGATGTCCCGCGAATGCAGCGCAATATCCAGCGCATGCAGCAACGCATGGACACCCTGGGTGTGCGTTTGCGCCCGCACATCAAAACCAGCAAATGCCTCCCCGTCATCAAGGCACAGATAGCCGCTGGCGCGAGCGGTGTCACGGTTTCCACCCTGAAAGAAGCTGAGCATTGTTTCGCTGAGGGCATCAGCGATGTGTTCTATGCCGTCGCAATAGCGCCTGGCAAATTGGCTCAGGCACTGACACTCAGGCGCAAAGGCTGCAATCTGAGTGTGCTCACCGACAGTGTCATTGGGGCTCAAGCCATCGTCGCTTTCGGACAGAAAAACGACGAGCGATTCGAGGTCTGGATCGAGATAGATTGCGACGGCCACCGATCAGGTCTGACCGTTGAAGACAGCGCACTCATAGACGTCGCACGGGTCCTTTCCGAGGGGGGCATGCAACTGCGAGGCGTGATGACCCACGCCGGATCCAGTTACGAACTCGACAATCTTGAAGCGCTGCAGATCTTGGCCGAACAAGAGCGCTTCCTCTGCGTCAGCGCCGCCGAAAGAATCCGCGACGCCAGGATGGCGTGCCCAGAGGTCAGCATCGGCTCCACTCCCACGGCACTGTCGGCGCTGAGCCTGAAAGGCGTCACTGAAGTACGCGCAGGTGTCTACGTGTTCTTCGACCTAGTCATGCACAACATCGGCGTCTGCCAGCCAGACGAGTTGGCACTGAGCGTGTTGACCACCGTTATCGGTCACCAGCAAGACAAAGGCTGGATCATCACCGATGCCGGCTGGATGGCCATGAGTCGTGATCGCGGCACGCAGCGCCAACGACAGGACTTCGGTTACGGACAGGTGTGTACCGAAGCTGGCGACTGGATCGAGGGCGCGCTGGTCACTGGCGCCAACCAGGAACACGGCATCATCACACTTGGAGCGGCCGAGAGCGCCAATATCGTAGCGCGCTTCCCTATTGGCAGCCGTCTGCGCATTCTGCCCAACCATGCATGTGCCACAGGCGCGCAATTCCCGGACTATCACGCCTGTGACGCCGAGGGCGTCGTGCACACCTGGAGTCGCTTACATGGCTGGTAATCAAGCAGGTTCGATCGACTTAATCCACACGGCTAACGCAGCAGCTCCGGGTGGACATTACTCCCAGGCGGTAGCGCACGAGGGTGTTTTATATGTGTCCGGGCAACTGCCGGTACGCGCGAATGGCGACCACAGTGCCGACCAACCGTTTGAGGTTCAAGCATCAATCGCCCTCGACAACCTCGTGGCGATCCTCAGCGAAGCGGGCCGGAGCAAGAGTGACCTCCTGAAGGTCACTGTCTATGTCGTAGGGATAGAACACTGGCCCGCCTTTGATCGAATTTATGCCCATTACCTGGGTGAACATCGGCCAGCACGCACCGTGGTACCCGTTCCGGTCTTGCATCATGGTTACTTGATCGAAATCGAAGCACTGGCCCGCGGTGAACAAAAGGAAACCTACCTATGACGGGGCGCCTTGCAAGACTGGGAGAGCACGAACGCCCCAGCGTAAAACTTTGGGTGGACGGCTTGCCCATCACAGCGTTGCAGGGCGACACCCTGATGGTCGCGTTGCTGACCCAGGGCTCGGCGTTGCGCCAGTCGGAATTCGATTCGGGCCGCCGCGCCGGTTTTTGTTTGATGGGCGCCTGTCAGGATTGCTGGGTCTGGACCCGCAGCGGCGAACGCCTGCGCGCCTGTTCCAACGAAGTCCGTGACGGGCTCGACATCGTCACCACACAACCGGAGGCGACATGGCCACTGCACGGCTGAGCGCTCATAAAGTCGTTATCGTCGGTGCCGGGCCGGCCGGCGTTCGCTGTGCCGAAACCCTGCTGACGGCAGGGTTCAAACCGATCCTGATCGACGAAAACCGCCGCGATGGCGGGCAGATCTACCGGCGCCAACCGGAAGGTTTCACCCGCGATTACGCCACGCTGTACGGCACCGAGGCCGCCAAGGCCCGGGACCTTCACCAGAGCTTCGACCGTTTGCGCGGGTCGATCGACTACCGTCCGGACACACTGGTGTGGAACCTGACGCCGGGGCAACTGTGCTGCGTCAGCCAGGGCAAGCACTCGACTGTGGATTACGACGCGCTGATCCTCTGCACCGGCGCCACCGACCGATTGATGCCGATCGAAGGCTGGCAATTGGCGGGCACTTACAGCCTCGGCGGGGCGCAGATCGCCTTGAAATCCCAGGCCGTGTCCATCGGCCACCGCGTGGTGTTCATGGGCAGCGGGCCGTTGCTGTATCTGGTCGCCAGTCAGTATGTGAAAGCCGGGGCCAAGGTCGCGGCGGTGCTCGACACTTCGCCGTTGAGCAAGCGAATCGGTGCGTTGCCCAAGCTGTTGGCACGCCCCGGTTTGCTGTTCACCGGGATGAAACTGCTGGCGCAGCTCTATCGAGCGAAAATCCCGGTGCATCTGGGCATTTCGCCGCTTCAAGTGCGGGGCGATGCGGCCAGTGGTGTCAGTGGCGTACGCGTGCGCACGGCGCGCGGTGAGACCTTGGCGGTGGATTGCGATGCCGTGGCCCTGGGGTATCACTTGCGCCCGGAAACCCAATTGGCCGATCTGGCCGGTTGCCGTATGCGCTTTGACGAGGCCTCCAGCCAATGGTGGCTGGCGGTCGATGAAGACGGTCGGACCTCGGTCAGCGGTGTATATGCCGCCGGTGACGGTTCGAAAATTCGCGGTGCCGATGCCGCCGAGCACGCCGGAAGACTGGTGGCCATGGCGCTGCTGGAGGATCTGCAGCAACCGCTGAGCATCGGGTTGCGCGACGAACAACGGCACGCGCTGGCGGTGATGGATCAGTTTCGCCTGGGTCTGGCCCAGGCATTTCCCTGGCCGGCGGCGCAAGCCAAAGCCTTGCCGGACACGGCCATCGTCTGCCGCTGCGAAATGATCAGCGCGGGCGAGTTGCGTGCAGTGGTCAGGGAAAAAGGCGCTTGTGAAGTCAACCGGGCCAAGGCGTTCAGCCGTGTCGGCATGGGTCGCTGCCAGGGGCGTTATTGCTCCCAGGCCGGGGCTGAAGTGATTGCCGCGGCCGCTGGCGTTTGCGTGGAACAGGTCGGTCGGCAGCGCGGTCAGGCCCCGGTCAAACCCTTACCGATGACGATCATCGAGGAGCCCTCATGAAACCGCAAAAAAGCGATGTCCTGATTATCGGCGGCGGCATCATGGGCTCGACGTCGGCGTTTTTCCTGCGCCAGCGTGGACACTCGGTCACCCTGCTGGAGCGCGACCAGATCGGTCAGTACGCCAGCGGCGTGAACTTCGGCAACGTGCGACGCCAGGGGCGTTACCTCGGGCAGCTGGAACTGGCCAACCGTTCCTGGGCGTTGTGGAAACGACTGCCGGAGCTGATCGACGACGACCTCGAGTTCATCGCCAGCGGCCATATGCGGGTGTGTTATCGCGAAGACGAAATTGCTGAACTGGAGGCCTATGCGGTGGCCCCGGAGGCCCGTGAACTGGACTTGCAGATCCTCACGGGCAAGGCCTTGCATGCACGCTTCCCGTTCCTCGGCCCGGAGGTCAAGGGCGGCTCCTACGCGCCCCACGATGGTCACGCCAACCCGCGCCTAGCGGCGCCGGCCTTTGCCCGGGCGGCCCGTCGCCTCGGCGCCCGGATCGAAGAGCGCACCGAAGTCGCCGAGGTGCAGAAGGTCAATGACGAATTCCACGTCACGACCACCGATGGCCAACTGTTCGTCGCCCAGCAATTGTTAATCAGCGCGGGCGCCTGGGCCGCCAAACTGTCCGAGCAATTCGGTGAACCCGTGCCGTTGGAACCCAATGGTCCGCAGATGTCCGTGACCGAGCCGGTGCCTTACGCCTTGCCGACGGTGATCGGCGTGTTTACCAAAATCAAGGAAGAGGTGATCTACTTCCGGCAGATCCCCCGCGGCAACATCATCATCGGCGGCGGCAACCGCTGCACACCGGACATGCTCAACCGGCGCGCCTACTTCAAGCCGGAAAGCCTGCTCAACCAGATGCGGCAAATGCGCCGCCTGCTGCCGGGGGCCGAGAAGCTGAACATCATCCGGGTGTGGAGCGGCATCGAGAGCTATACACCGGACTCCCTGCCGGTCATTGGCCCCAGTGGCACCATCGATGGCTTGTTCTATGCCTTCGGCTTCTGCGGCCATGGCTTCCAGCTCGGCCCGGGCGTCGGCGACGTGATGGCCGAACTGATCAGCACCGGCAGTACCCGTACCTTGATCAGTCCATTCGATATCCGTCGGTTTACTCACCCCTCCGCGATTGCGATGCCGTTATCTACAAGCCTACTCAGCACAGGCAAACTTATATGAGCCGCGCACCGCAACTCCCTGATCGCCCCACTCAAGATCGCCATCTTCAAGGAGGCTCCATGCCTGCAACGTCAGATTCTGCCTATCTGTACCGCACTGTTACCGCGGCGGATATGCCCGCGGCACACGCTCTCTCCGTGCACCTGAAATGGCCTCACCGAGAAGAAGACTGGGCCATGGTGCAGCGCACGTCTGAAGGCTTTGTCACGGAACATAACGGTCAGTTGGTCGGCGTAGCATTCGCCTGCCATCAAGGCGCTTATTCCTCCATCGGCCTGGTGATCGTGAGTGATGAGCACCAAGGAAAGGGGATCGGACGTCGACTGATGAACCTATGCTTGGAAGCCACTGCACCACGCACGCCGATTCTCAATGCCACCGAGTCGGGCGCACCGCTCTATGCAAGCATGGGGTTCGTCGACTTCGCACGAATCCAGCAGCATCAAGGCGTGCCACAGACACCGGCGCTGCCCCCTTTAATCAAGGGCTCGCAGTGTCGCGTATTAGGCCCAGCCGATTACCCGAGGCTGATTGAATTGGCCAATGCTGGTAGCGGCCTGGACCGCACAGCGGTACTCAACGATTTGCTCCCGATGGCCGAGTACGTGGTCGGTATTGACGCGGATGGACAGCTACAAGGCACTGCCCTGCTCCGTCGTTTTGGCCGTGGCCATATCATTGGTCCGGTTGTCGCACAAAACCTGGAACAGGCCCAACACTTGATTGCCCACCTTCTGCGTTTGATACCTGGTGCCTTTGTTCGCTTCGACATTCTGGCCGATTGCGGGTTGGCCGGCTGGCTGGAGAGCCTAGGGTTGCAGTGCGTCGACAGAGCGCCGCGAATGGTTCTCGGAGCGCCCCCGCAATCAAGCAACGGAATCAAGCAGTTTGCTCTGGTGACTCAAGCTCTCGGCTAGCGATCACGAGCGCCAGCAAGGGTTTTATCGGACGCCATACCCACGTAAACGGCTCAGTTGCATAGATACAAAGTTAGCCTGGCAGATACAGCAGATTATCCCTTGCCGACTTGAATAACGGCATATTTTGCCTGAGCCGTTTTGTTAGCTTATAGAGGTGACAGGGCCCTAGGGATGTACGGGTCGCTACGGTGATGCTCTGACTCGCGACCTCCCCGGCCTGCTGTTCGCCGCGCCTATTACCGCTCCAAGGAGCTAGTTGGATGACAATACAATCTTCGAATGGCTACAGCGTTGATCCACAAACGTCTCATAAGTTTTATATCAACGGCCGTTGGTCTTCCCCCGCCATCCCGGCAAGTTTGCCGGTGATCAATCCGGCAACTGAAGAGGTCGTTGCGCAGGTCGCGCAAGGCACCGCCGAGGATGTTGATCGGGCAGTAGCTGCGGCGCGTGCAGCGTTTCCTGGTTGGTCTGCTACCGCCGCGGAGTCGCGCGCGCTTGTCCTTGGAAAGATCCATGACCTCATCCTTGAGCGAAAAGAAGTGCTCGCGCAGGCCCTCTCTCTTGAAATGGGTGCTGCCATCGGTTCCGCCCGGGCAATGCAAGTGCCTCTGGCGGCCGAACACGTTCGGGTCGCACGTGATCTTCTGTCCACCTATCGCTTCCAAACGGTTGAAAGCGGCACCGCGATTGAACGCGAACCCATAGGCGTCTGCGGTCTCATCACTCCGTGGAACTGGCCGCTTTATCAAATCACCGCGAAAGTCGCCCCGGCTATTGCTGCCGGGTGCACTGTGGTCTTGAAACCCAGTGAACTGTCACCTTTGAGCGCCCTTCTTTTTGCACAACTGGTGCATGATGCAGGCCTCCCACCGGGCGTCTTCAACCTGGTGAACGGAAGTGGTCCCGAGGTCGGCGCAGCAATCGCCGCGCATCCCGATATCGATATGATTTCGATTACCGGCTCCAACCGCGCGGGCGCGCTGGTCGCACAGGCAGCCGCCCATACGGTGAAACGCGTCACACAAGAACTGGGAGGCAAATCCCCGAACATTCTGCTTCCCGACGCCGATTTCGCCAAAGCCGTCCCACTGGGAGTAATGTCTGCATTTCGCAACGTCGGACAATCGTGCAGCGCCCCGACACGAATGATCGTCCCAAAGGACAGGCTGGCGGAGGTCGAATCGCTGGCTGCCGCAACCGCCAATGCGATCATCGTTGGTGATCCGCGATCGGAAGAGACGGTGCTCGGTCCAATTGCCAACGAGGCCCAGTTCAATCGCGTGCAAGCCATGATCGAGGCGGGCCTGAGTGAGGGCGCAAAACTCGTTTGCGGTGGACCAGGACGTGTGCCGGGCTTCGAAAAGGGCTTCTACACCCGACCGACTGTTTTCTCCGAGGTCGACTCCGCCATGCGGATCGCCCAAGAAGAAATTTTTGGTCCGGTACTGTGCATCATTCCGTATGAAACGATCGATGAGGCGGTCGTTATCGCGAACGATACGATCTATGGGCTGGGCGCCCATGTGCAGTCTCAGAACCTTGATCTTGCACGTGCCGTAGCCTCTCGTATCCGCGCGGGACAAGTGCTTCTGAATTATCCCGCCTGGAATCCAATGGCTCCATTCGGTGGCTACAAGCGATCCGGTAATGGCCGTGAATATGGTGTCTACGGCTTGGAGGAATACCTGGAAACCAAGGCAATTATTGGATTTGGCGGATCATCAGATAGTACTTCGCGCACGTAGAACTCAGAAGGCCCTCAACATACAGATCAATTCAGCACGTCTCTGCTCAGCCGTGCTGACTTGATTGGATTTCCTGGGCATTCCAAACGATCCAGGATAAATCGCGCCACTACAGCTGTCCCATCACTGTCAGTATTTGGTTTCAAGTGTTCCAGGTTGCGCCATGGCTGTTTAAACCTCAGCAACGGCCTCGCGGACGAAGTCTTCATAGGTGCGCAGCGGATGCCCGATGATGGCCTGTAGCCGGTCCACTGTTCCTTCAGCTGCTTGCATGCCGAACTTCTGGATACCCGCCATCATCAGGCGCATGTCATAAGCCAACCAGGCGGGGCCGTACGAGGCCATTTGTCCTTCGAAGGCTGCTACATCATCACCACCGTAGGCGATCTCGTGACTCAGGGCGGAACTCCAGATCTTCGCCACGGAGGCACCTGTAAGTGCCTGCGGCCCGACCAACTCCAGCGTTACACGATCCAGGGCAGAAGATGCCTTGTCGCGTCGCAGCAGCTCTACAACGGCGACATCGGCGATGTCGCGCGCATCTATCATCGAGACGCCCGCCGAGCCGATTGGCATCGGGTATACCGAGTAGTTCTGAATCGTTTGCTGGACCATGCGATCGTTTTGCATGAAGTAAGCCGGGCGCAGGATGGTTGCAGGGATGTCGAGGCTTTCGATCATGCGCTCAACCGTATGCTTGCCGGTGAAGTGCGGAACATTGGTGAACTTGTCGGCATGAATCACCGACAGGTAGACGATGCGCTCGATGCCAGCCTCCTGAGCGAGGTTCAGCGTGATGAGGGCTTGCGTTACCTCATCGGGCGTAACGGCGTTGAGCAGGAACAGCGTCCGCACCGACGACAGCGCGACGCGCATCGAAGGTACATCGGTGAGGTCTGCGACAACTTCAGTGACGCCTGCCGGGAAGTCCCGCTTACCAGGTTGGCGCACAAGGGCTTTGACCTCGGCGCCCGCGTCGGCAAGGCCCCGAGTGATGAGTGAACCAATGGTGCCCGTGGCACCGATAACGAGAATGCTCATTTTGAATCTCCTGCAGTGATTAGATGGAGTGGATCAGCGAGAGAAGTCCGCAACGACTTTTCCAGTCCCTGAAACGGTACGGTTGCGTTCAACTGCCTTGGGGATGTCGGCGAAGCCAACGACCTCGCCGATCCTGGACTGCAACGTGCCGCTGGCGATTTCCTGAGCCAGCGACTCCAGAAGTTCGGGGTCAGGTTTGTTCATGAACCAGAGGCCTCGGCGATTCGCCGGCGTGCGCGCCAGAATGTCGGGTGATGACGTGCCTACAATGACGCCGTTCTGCGTCAGCACCTGCCAAGAGCGATCCAGTACCTCACCTCCGACATAGTCGAGCACCAGGTCAATGTCCCGGACGACTTCCTCGAAACGTTGGAGTTGATAGTCGATGACATGATCGGCGCCGAGGCTGCGTACATAATCCAAGTCAGCAGTGCCCGCAGTTGAGAAGACCTCGGCGGCTGCCCGCTTGGCGTACTGCACGGCATAGGCGCCCAGCCCACCTGCCGCGCCGTGAACAAGGATTCGCTGGCCTGGATGGATCGGCCCCGCATGATGGAGGCTCTTCCAGGCCGCCACGGCTGCTACGGGTATAGCGGCAGCATGGACGTCGTCAAGATCTTCAGGCGTACGGGAGAGGCTCGCTTCACTGACCGTCACGAATTCGGCGTACGCGCCCAGCCCTCCCACCGCGCCCATGACGCGATCGCCAACACGGAAGCGAGAGGCTCCGGGGCCAACAGCATCGACAACACCCGCCATTTCGGCGCCCAGTACTATTGGCAATGGAAGCGGGAAAGCATTTCGCACATTGCCTTCGCGGACCTTCCAATCGATGCCGTTCACGCCGGCGGCTCGAACTCGAACCAGAACCTGGCCTTGCCCTGGTTCTGGCTTTTCGATCTCGGCCACTTGCGCGGCGTCAGCGCCGCCGTGTGCCCGGACCAGTACAGCGCGTTGAATGGTGCTCATTGCAGTTCCTCGTATCGAGTTCCGATGACGAGAAGGTATTCTGTTGCACTGACAAAACGAAGACGCCAAAATATAGATACGTCGTTTCAAAAATGGAACACCATGAACCTGAACGCTCTGATCGATTTCACGCTCGTCGCAACAAATGAGGGGCTGGGAAAGGCAAGCCGTGCGAGCGGCATATCCAAAGCAACCTTGTCGCGCCGAATCTCCGATCTTGAGGAACAACTGGGCGTGAGGCTGATCGAGCGCAGCGCTCGCGGTCTGAAGCTCACCGAAGCCGGCGAGATGCTGATGGCTCGAACCGAAGGTCCGTTGGGCGAGGTGGCCGAAGCCATGACGGCGGCCCGTGAGGGAGTTTCGACGCCTCGCGGACGCTTGCGTGTCGCTGCCCCAGTCCTGTTCTCCCAGCTTGCGATGGGCCGCATTGGAGCCGAATTCTGTGCGGCCTACCCGGAGGTCGTAATCGAAGTCGTGGCGGAGGATCGCCTGGTCGAACTGGTCGAGGAACAATTTGACGTCGCCATTCGGATCAACCCGAGTCCAGACAGCAGTTTGGTCGGCCGGTGCTTCGCCAAGGACCGGCTGGTAGTTGTGGCTGCGCCTGAAGTACCTAAGCCAATGCCCGGCGCGATCAGACCAGTTCCTAGCATCGTGGCTTTGAATTTCCAGCCCACCAACTGGAAACTCGATGGAGGACACTTGGTCCTGGAGCCGATTCCAAAGCTGCGGTTCTCTTCGTTACTGATGATCCGCGATGCTGCTATCGCTGGCGGAGGCGCAGCCCTCATTCCACAGTCCATAGCATGGAACCAGCTTGCCTGTGGCGAGTTGGTCCAGTGGGGCACGGTATCTGGTGTAGAACCCGAGCTCTGGGTCTTGCACACGTCCAGACGTCTTGCTGCTCCGAAGGTTCGCGCATTCGTCGATTTTATTTGCGCTAAATTCCCGGACATGTCTCTGGTACTAAAGGGATAGAAGACCGTTCACTGGTCTCGGGTATTGATTCGAACGTCCAGCCAGAGTCGTTTTCAGTCGGTCGCGACAGGCTGAAAACGGCCAAAAGCAATGGGATGGACTCCTCCTCACCTCGGCATCTTGAGTGCCAGACTGAAGGTGCGAACCACAGTCAACAGTGAGAAGGAGTCCACATATGAAGCTTATGCGCATTGGGGTCGACCTGGCCAAGAACGTGTTTCAGATCCACGGTGTGGATTGCCATGAGAAGCCGGTCTGGCGGCAGCGGCTACCACGTGATCGCTGGCTTCAAACGGTGCTGGAAAAGGTCGAACCTGGTTGTGAGATCGGCATGGAGAGTTGCGGTGGGGCCCATCATTGGGCGCGGCAACTCGAAGCTCGAGGATTTCGAGTCAAGCTGATCGCCCCCCAGTTCGTTAAACCTTATGTCAAAAGCAACAAGAACGACGCGAACGATGCCGAGGCGATCTGCGAAGCGATGAGCCGTCCCAGCATGCGCTTCGTCGCCATCAAGACGATCGAACAACAGGATATCCAGGCGACGCATCGCATCCGGGCCGGCTTAATCGAACAGCGGACGGCCAAAGCCAATCAGATCCGTGGGCTGGTCGCCGAGTACGGTCTCGTTGCACCGAAGGAATTGCTGATGCTGCGTCGTGCAATACCGTGCTGGCTAGAGGATGCGGATAACGGTTTGACGGCACGCTTTCGTCGTCTACTGGATGGTTTGTGGGACGACCTTCGTGCGCTGGATGGGCGTGTATGCAAGCTCGACGGCGAGATCACTGCGATCGCGACAAACGAGCCGTCCGCCGTTCGCCTTCAACAGCTGCGCGGTGTCGGTCCAATGATCGCCACAGCGCTCGTCGTCGCTCTCGGTGATGCCCGTCAGTTTGCCAATGGTCGACAGTTTGCCGCCTCGCTGGGACTGACACCGAGGCAACACAGTTCTGGTGGTAAGGATCGACTGCTCGGTATCAGCAAGCGCGGTGATACGTATCTGCGAACATTGATGGTGCATGGCGCACGCTCGGCGCTACGCACAGCCAAATCCAAAGAGGATCGGCTCAGCCAGTGGGCCGTTCGTTTAGCCGAGCGATCGCATCCCAATGTGGCCGCTATTGCGCTGGCCAACAAAACTGCACGCATGGCTTGGGCGATGCTGCGTCACGGCACTGATTACCAACCGAATCAGGCTGCAGCCTGATCTATTTACCCGACGTGTTCTACGAGAGAAACAACTCTTAACCACGATTGCGAAGCAACCTGAACGATGGCAAACCGGTCGAACCGGCGTCGGCAAAACCCTCGAATGTCCAAGTGCGAAAAGCACGAAAAAGCGATCGGGAGCCGGCGCGCGAATAGCCCATCATGGCCCTGCATCGAAACGATGCCGTATTTAGAGGCCGAATATACGTGTGCAGTCGGCACGGGCGCCAAAGCAACGGGGCTTGCAATAAGGAGGAGTCCATATACGGTCATCCAAGATAGGCAGCTTTAGGCCAAAAACAGTCCGTCAGGAGCGGCAGCTTTCAGCCAAAAGCTGACACTCAAAAATGTCTACACAAAAACTGGTGCGATTCAGTCTGGTCAGTCTTGAGTGCCACTCCCTCGCGTAGCGCGGTCCAAGCTTGTTCATCAGCGTGCAACGATTCAGCCTCGCGGTGGAGCATACAATCAAGCAAATTCCAGACGAGGCCCGACAAAACTCAACAAGCGACCGAATCAAATACTTCCCTACCTATCCCCAAGTCGGTCACCTGAAGCCAACACCCCCACACGCCAGGCCCTCGGATTAATCCCCTCGACTTTCAGAAAACTGCGACAGAAATGCGCCTGGTCGCAGAATCCACATTCGGCACTGATTTGTGTAAGCGTCATATCGGAATCGACAATCATTTGCTTTGCCTGGGAGATGCGCTGCCGGTTGATCCAGTCCTGCGGCGAGAAGCCCATACTGCGTTTGAACGCCCTGGAAAAATGACTGCGTGACATCACGCAGGCTACGGCTAACCGCGCCACAGTCAGATCGCTGCTTAAGTTATCCACGATCATTTGCTTGGCCAGCCGTTGCCGCCAAAGTGCCAGTCCGCCCACTTCTCCTGCGTCGTTTTGTTTATCCGAATGTTCAGCGTTTGGTAAACAGTACGCGCGCGCAAGGTTCGCCATAACAGATGCTCCGGCAAGGGATTTTTTTGAATGGGGAGTTGTGCAGGTGCTAACAAACGAAAGCTACGGCTGCTATAGAGGTCACAGAGATTAGCCGAGCATTTCCCGATAAATCTTGAAGAATCTTGCAGGCTAACGCATTTGCAGCTGCGTACAATCGCCTGGTTTCATTACCCGGATGGCAGGAGACAGACTTCGTGCATGATGATTTTGGTACCGATGTCGGAAAGAATTCCGTCAATGTCTGGACGATGGCGGATCTTTACGACGCCGAGCTGTTAAAAGGCGCCTACTTCGACCATCGCTATCCGTGGCATACCCATGAAGAACTCAGTCTGGGGGTGGTGCTTGCCGGAGGCGTTCATCTGCGAACTCTCCGTTCAGACGGCATCGCCAGGCGCGGAAGTTTTGTCTTGATCAATCCAGACGAACTCCATTGCGGACGACCAGATGCGGGCGGTTGGTTGTGCCGAACGTTGCATATCCATCCGGACGTATTTCTGGAAATAGCCATGAGCACCTTTGGGATATCCGGGCTACCGATGTTTGCCAGCCCGGTGATTGAAGATCCCGTACTGACTACAAACCTTCTGGACCTTCATCGTCTCTCGGAGACTCATTGTTCATCGCTTGAGCGCCAGTCCCGGATCACTGAAATGATCATCCGTTTGCTCACGGTGCACGGTAGTCGTATGTGGCTGCCTGACACGACCCGCTCTGAGCCGTCAGCGATCACTCTTGCGCGTTCCTATCTTGATGAAAATCTGTCGGACAAGGTGACGCTTGATGACCTCTCCAAATTGACTGGATTGCCATCGTTCCGGCTAATGAGGACGTTCCGCCAGAACTGCGGGGTGACACCGCACGTGTATCAGTTGCAGGCACGGGTGCGGCGAGCGCACAAACTATTGAGAACAGGCATTGGTCTGGCTGAGATAGCCATGGCTTCGGGGTTCGCCGATCAGCCGCATTTGAACCGGGTATACAAGTCAATCATGGGCGCTACACCGGGCCAGTTCCGGCGTAGTCGAAATAGCTGCGCTACTCATTAAAAAATGCGCGGCCAATCATGCATTGAGCGGTGATTACGGCGTGTCGCGACTGTAGATTAGTGGACCTAAAATTCGCGTAAGAGCGCGATTTTTGTTCCGATTCTAACTGTCAAATCTGCTCTAAGTGTTTTTACACAGCCTCGACCGCTTCTGGCCGTTCTCTGCCTCTTGCGATGGACAGTTTTGCTCGATTACTGTCAGTCAGCAACGTCAGCTTAGGTTCGACTTTAGCAGGCCATATGGGCGAGCAAGCGAACAAATGGGCCGTTCCTAACGTCATAGGTACAAGGCTGATTCAGGCTTTTTCCCAGAGACTCGCCGCTATAGAAACCGATCATGCTGATAGAATCAGACCGTTTGCACATAACACCCATCTGAGAAATGGCGTGAACGAAGAACTGACTGAAGAAGAGATACGCCAAGCGCTGTTTGGCGGTGCAGAGCCCCTTTCGCAGGCTCATGCCTTTCCTGTGCAAGACACCCACTCGGATATCGCGACCTCACAGTCAGCAAAGGCGGCGGAGAAAAAGAACGTAGTGAAAGCGTTCACGCCCAGGTTGAAAGTCACGCTGCGGGTCGGCAATGAGTTTGAGGGCAAGAGGCACGAAATGGTCCATGTGGCGGATACGCTCAGTACTCTTCTAGCAGAACAAGAAGCGACCAAGGCGGCCAAGAAGAAATTCCGATTTGTAGAAGTGGTTTCCGTAAAGCCGATGTAGCGTGACTTCACAACATGCCATTAAGGATCAGTGCTCCCACCAACACCTTGATGCGCCCCATTACAACACCATCCCTTCAGCAACCAGAATCAGCAGTTCCTCGACCATACGAGTGCCCTGGGTAGTGGACAACAGTGCGATGGGCTGTTCCCAGGCGAAACGCTGCTTAGGTTTGCTAAGCCAGCGCTGGGCTTTTTTGACGTCCCCGAACAGCACCTCGACCATTGCTGTCACATGCGCAAGACGGAACAAACGATCACTCTCGCCCAGGCTTAAGCGCTGACTGCGAGCCAATCGGGTGTTGAGGATACCAAGCGGAATAATCTGATTAAGGGCTACTGCGTCGTATCCGCCCAACTCGCTAAGCATTTTGACTCTCTCGGCTGCGAATCCAGCCGCGATAAGCTCGTGGATCTCCTGCTCTGATGCGCCGACGGCAATTTGCAGTGACGCTTCCAGACGGAGTCGGTACTGACGGTAAGCCGGTTTGGGCAGCAATTCAGCCAACATAGGTCGCCTCTTGACTTGCCATGGTCTGTTCAGCCTCCGGTGACTTTCACTGCATGAAAAGATGGGCTGGTCGCAAAGCCCTGTCAACGGACACACCTGACAACATCAAATTCACCGTGAAGGAAAAGCCGATTTGCAAGACGTCAGTTGGCCACAGGCATATCCGCCATCGGCGAAAACTCGATCGACGATCAGTTTAAGACCGCGGTGAGCGGTCAAGTAAATTGAAAACACTACTGATTTGCGATAAACGCTGTCGCTGCAGCTGCATCAATTGTGTCGAAATGGCATTGGGCTTGTGCTGGTCCCACCGCCTCATGCCTTTTGGTCACCAATCGCTGCTTTTGTCCTTACTTGAACGAGCCGCCTCGACTGCATCGGAGGCACTGCGAGAACCGGAGGCACGCCGTCGCTTTTTGCCTTCCATGCGCACGATTTGTAGGGGGCTGGGCATCACTTCTTCCAACAGCGAACTCAAACGCTCCAGCTCGCCGATTGCGCGCAAAACGGCGATCAGGTTGATCAAGGTGCCTTTGCCCTGATTGAGCATCAGGTGCAACGTCTGACGGCTGATCGCCGCGTTCTCGGCCACCGCCTCGAGGCTGATGTTCTTCTTCAACCGCAGCGATTGCAGGCGTGCCCCGACAGTGGCAGCGAGGACTTGATCCGATTGAACGCGAAGTCGCATAGCGTCTATTTTCCTAGACATTAACTGGAAAACATGCACTTTACGTCAGCAATTCTAGACAGTACAGCAAAGAAACAACCGCCTGCTCGTCGCCACTGATGAGTCCCGCAGGCCACGGCCAATACTGACCTGCATTGTGAGGCTCATCGGCTACGCTCAAGAGCGCTGGCGCTGAGCAGCTGCAAATCAGCTCTGTTTAGCCGTGGCGTACCGCGCATCGCGTTTTTCAGCCCGCAAATGTTGCTGAGGTTTGAGAATCTTGCATTCTCAAACCTCATCAATTGCTCGCCAGAACGATAAAAATGCATACGACGGATTTACCCTTTCCTAACCAGTGGGTAACCAAGCAATCACATTACACTTGCCTGAATGCCCAGTGATCGTAACTCTGATGTCAATATCTCAATGTCAATTGATCAAAACCAAACCAAGCCAAGACCCTATCTCTCCTAAGCTTTAGCCAAGTTGAATCGTTTTGACACGATGTGTCTGCCCATAAAACGATGCAGTACGAGCTGTCCGGCCGATACGGATCGGCTGACTCGGGGTCGAACATTTCGAGGAAGGGATGGGTTTCGTACACCACCAGGCTGCCACCGGGCTTGAGGGTTTGTGCGACATGGCGCAAGAATTCGGCGATGTCCGGCATCCAGTTCAACACACCGATGGTGATCAGGGCCACGTCGAAGCGGCCATGAAGTTCAGTCGGCAAGTGATGGATGTCTGCCTCGATGAACTCAGGCGCATGAGGCGAGCGTGACGCCAGTTCCCGCGCCTGATCGAGGAAGGCCTCGGACTGGTCGACGCCCACGACGCAGCGAGCACCCAGCGCAAACAACGACAGGCTTTCGCGCCCGTTGTTGCAGCCCAGTTGCACCACGTCTTTGCCGTCGACGCCGACCTGCTCCAGCAAACCGCGCAGCGTGTCATCCATGCAGCAAAAATCCCGATGGCTGACCGCCGTCAAACGGGCCCGCCATTCGGGGGTGTCTTTGTGGTGTCGGGCGGAGTCATTCCAGGCATCGCGGTTGCTGGCGATGGCTTTTTCTTTTGTCGGCATTTCCTTTGCGCGCTCCAGACTGGGGTCTTGATTGACCGGCACGAGTCTAGATCAGGCTTTCGAAAAACCCCATTCAGCCTTTGTTCAAATCTTGTAATCCGGGCATCGCAAACGCGTCCCCGTATGGCAGCTATAGTTAATGTCCTTGGGGAATGCGGGAAAAACCGATTTCGCAGGTGCTGCCATGAACACAACCGATCTGAGACTACTGCTCGCCCTCTGCCTGATCACCACAACCGGTGCTCACGCGGACGACAGCCTGACACCCACTACCGATTACAGCAGTGCGTTCAACTATTACGGGGCCGACCAACCCTTCGCTCACCCTGTGCCACCGTCACTGAGTACGGTGCCGCCAGGGTCGTACATCCCGACAGCGCCTCAGGACTTCATCCCCATTTCGAGCCAGCATGAGTTCTACGACTCAAGGTTGCCGACAGTAGCGGATGCCACGGTTCGCGTGTTCATCCGCTCCTACGATCAGCAACGCGGTGTCTACATTAACGAAGAGGTCCTCGACCCCACGTGCCTGCTCGCGTGCCTCAGCCGTCAGGGGCCATTGATGCAATAAGGCCTACCACTGGCGTTTGTCCGGGCGCGCGAGGCCGAGTTTTTCGATCCGGTAGCGCAGCATGTCGCGGCTCAGGCCCAGCAGCCGTGCGGACTTGGTGACGTTCCAGTCGGTCTTGTCGAGCATCTTGCGCACCATGTCGCGCTCCACTTCCGGCAGGTTCATGGACTCGGTGCCGTTGTAGACCGGACGTGGCTCGCTGTGTTGCGGCTCTTGCTGAAACAGCAGCGGCTCATCCACCAGGCTCAGGCACACGTTCAATTGATGGGCGGCGATGGTGTCGCTCTGGGCCAGCAGCACGGTTTGCTCTAGCATGTTGCGCAACTCGCGCACGTTGCCCGGCCAGCTGTAGCTGAGCAGCAATTCCTCGGCCTGATCGCTGAAATACAGGTTCGGTTTGCCATAGCGTTTGCCGTGAATTGCCAGAAAGTGTCGAGCCAGCAGCAGGATGTCTGCGCCACGGACATAGAGGCGCGGCACCTTGATCGAGATGATCCGCAAACGGAAGAACAGGTCGCGGCGGAACTTGCCCTGCTGGACCATTTGTTCAAGGTTGCAGTTGGTCGCACT
This sequence comes from Pseudomonas sp. LB3P25, assembly GCF_054897985.1. Lineage (NCBI taxonomy): Bacteria > Pseudomonadati > Pseudomonadota > Gammaproteobacteria > Pseudomonadales > Pseudomonadaceae > Pseudomonas > Pseudomonas sp. LB3P25. Next base: position 4,738,190 of record NZ_CM142711.1, read on the forward strand.
GATCACCCGCAAATCGACCCTGCGCTCCTTCACCGAGCCGACCCGGCGGATGGTCCGGTCCTCCAGCAGCTTCAGCAGTTTGGCTTGCAGCAACAGGTCCATCTCGCCGACTTCATCGAGAAACAGCGTCCCGCCATCGGCCGCTTCCACCAGCCCGACGCGGCGGTCCTTGGCGTCGGTGAAGGCGCCCTTCTCGTGGCCGAACAGCTCCGACTCCACCAGGTTGGAAGGAATCGAGGCGCAGTTGAATTCAATGAACGGGCCTTTGCTGCGCGGGCCGTCGAAGTGCAACGCACGGGCCACCAGTTCCTTGCCGGTGCCGGTCTCGCCTTCCACCAACACCGGAGGCAGATCGGTATTGGCCATGCGCCGCTCGGCGTCGAGTAACTGGCCAATGGTGCTTTTGAGGTACTGCATCGGTGCCGATTCGCCGATCAATGCCTGCACCCCTGACCTCTGCGCTTCGCGTTCCTGATAGAACGACAGTGTGCGTTCCATTCGGTCGGTGGCCAGGGCCTTGTCCAGCAGCAGCTTGAGCTCCGGCAAGGCCACCGGTTTGGTGACGTAATGGAAAGCGCCCTCTTTCATCGCCACCACGGCGTCGTCGACGTTGCCGTAGCCGGTCATCATGATCACTTTCAGATCCGGCGCGCTGATGCGCAGCTTCTGGATCAGTTCGTGACCGCTCATGCCCGGCAGCGAGTTATCGGTCAGCACCACGTCCGGGACGAAAGTGCCCAATTGCTCCAGCGCGTCCTCAGCCGAGTGGCAGACCGTCACCTCGAAGTCCTTGCGCTCCAGGTAGGTCTGAATATTCTCGGCGAGGAGTTCATCATCCTCGACCAGCAGAATGCTGTGCTCCATATACCCCTCCCGTTGCCACTTTAAAATTGAGACAAACGCGGGTTCCTTCCTGCTCTCGGCTGGTCAATTCGACCGAGCCTTCGAAACGCTCCATTATTCTTTTGACCAGGGCCAGGCCCACGCCCAACCCTCCTTGTTTGGTGGTGAAAAACGGCTTGAAGGCCATTTTTTGTTGCTGTGTGGTCATGCCCTTGCCGGTATCGCTCAGGGTCATGCGCACGAGTCCGGACTGCGGTGTTTCGATATCGATACTCAGCACGCCACCCTTGGGCATGGCTTCCAGGGCATTGGCAAACAGGCTATTAAGAATTTGCGTGAGCAACACCTGTTGGCTGACGACCGGCGGACAACTCTTTGGCGTGAAACGCACTTCGATGCTGGAGCGTTTAATCAGCGCGTCAAACGCACTCAACGTGTCGTCGATGACCAGCACCAGATCTACCGTTTCGTAGTCGTCGTTTATGGGTCGCAATGACACCAGCAACTCCCGAACCCAGCGCGACATGCGGTCGACCTGACTGATGATGTCGCCGATGTTCTTCTGCGCGTTCTGGCTGGCGATTTCCTGAGCCAGTTCAGCGCTGGAACGAATGTTGGCCAACGGATTGCGCAAGCTGTGGGCCACTGCCGAGGACATTTCCCCCAGCGCGACGAAGGTCTCGTTGCTGATCAGTTGTTTCTGCTGGCTCTGCAGCAGCATGGCCGCACGCTGCACAATCCAGAACAGCCCGAGGTAGATGGCCAGACCGCCCAGTACAGTTGCCAGCCAGATCAGCTTGAAGCCACGCTGGATGCGTTCCACCAGGTCAGCGGGTTCCTTGTAGATCTCCACCATGGCGATCACTTTGCTCTTGTCGGCATTGAACATCGGGATGTAGTTCTCGATGAACAGAAATTCAGGCTCACGCAGCAGTTGCTGCTCAGGACGCTCCTCATCGATTTCGTGGTAGCTGGTGGACACGAGTTCCTTCATTTCGAAGGACTCATCCAGTTCCTCATCACCTTCGACGCGCATGCCAATCATTTTCGCATTGGTCGACCAGACCACGGTGCGATCCAGGGCGTACACCACCGCCAACAGCGTGTCCGGCAGGTGTTCGACATGATCGAGAAACTCTAGGCGGGCAGCGGCACGGGCCGCCGGATCTACGTCGGGATAGGTAATGTCATCGCGCGGATCGAGCATTTCGCCCATGGTTCTTTGCAGGGTGATGCCGGCATGGCGAATTTCCGCATCACCAATGGCCTGAATGAACTGCGCAGTCAGCATGGAATCACGCTCGATGCTCTCATCGACGACGAAACGCGTGGACACATAGCCCAACCCCAGCGCCACGGCGGCGATGATGAAAAAGCTGCCCAGGGAAAACCAGCGCAGCAAGTCGAACTGTCCTCGCCAGTCCTTGCTTTCTGCTGCCGACATAGCCGACGCAGGTATTTTTTGTTGTCCTGGTATCTGCATAGGACCTTCCCGGATGCCTTGCATCAAGCCTTTTCAGCCGTGGTTCGGATCAGTGTAGGTGGCATTGATCGAGACTGACGGCCCCAATGATAGGAATAAGCCGCTATTGCGTTTGCGCCGCCTGTAGCGGTTGCTGACGATCGGTTTCTTCCTGCAAAAAACCCACGATGGACTGCGCCGCGTTCTCATCCAGGCGCAGGTTGGGCATGGGGATTTTTTCGAAACGTTCAAACAGTTCCAGCGCGATCGGGTCTTTTTCCGCCAGCATGCGGTCCGGTTCGCGAATCCAGCGACTCAGCCAGGCCGGATCACGCTGACGGGTGACGCCGATCAGGTCCGGGCCGATGCTGCGCATGCCGATGCCCTGCCCGTCCATCGGACCCAGGCTATGGCACGACGCGCAGCGGGTGCGAAACAGTTCTTCGCCATTGCTCGGCGGACGAATCTCGGGCGCATCCGCGTAGTTTTCTTCAACGCTGGGCTGCTTCCAGTTCTGCAGCGTGTTGGCCAACTGATCGGCCAGAATCCACGGATTTTCGAAAGGTGAAGCTTTCATCCAGCGGCCCGTGGCCTGGTTACCCACGATCAGGCTCAGGTTGTGGTCCTTGGTGCGGCCATTGTCGACGCCTTCGATAAACAGCCCGAGTTTTTTCCGCAGATTGGTGATGTCGGCAAATTCCCCGGTGAGAAACTTCCAGCCCGGCCCGACTTTGAAGCGTTGTGCGTAGGCCTTGAGCACGTCGGGTGTATCGCTTAAGGGGTCGATGCTGATGGAGTAGAAAAAAATGTCCTGGCCGACCCGGTCCCCCAGCAACTTCTGCACCTGACGCAGGCGCGCGGTTTCCAGCGGGCAAGAGTCGCTGCATGACGTGAAGATGAAATTGATCACCACCACTTTGTCCTTGATCAAGTCATCAAAGAAACGCACCTGCCGACCGTTCTGATCGGTCAGCAAGGTGTTGGGGAAGTAATCGCCGCCCCAGGGTGTCGCCGACTCCGTCGGTGACGCTGACACCGACGGAGCAGCTTCATGAGCCACCAGCACCCGACTGGCCAGCAGGCAGGTGACCAGCATCAACATCAGGTGCATGCCCAGGGCGCGGGAGCGCGGCGTATGCATTTTCATGTCGGCTCCCTCGCGGTTCATGGTTTGACCACCACTTTAGGGCCGAAACCGTCGCCAGTGCGGAAGGTTGGCAGCGCGGCGGAGTTCACGTAGCGCACACCATCCCAACTTGGCAGCGGTGTCGGCATCAGCTGGAATTGCCCGGGTTTTTCAATGTCCCAGCGCAGCAGCATGGAGTTGTCCTCATGCTGAGTGTTGTGACAGTGCTCCATGTACGTCCCGGCGAATTCGCGGAAGCTGATCGCCATCTCGACGCTGTCCAGGCCATCCTTTTCCGAGCCGATGCGGTACACGTCCTTGCGTGCCCATTTTTCCCATTCCGGTGGCGCCTTGCCGCCGCGACTGAGGATGATCCCCTCCTCGAAGTGCACATGCACCGGGTGGCTCCAGCCCTCGCCGCCGAGCTTGATGTTCCACACTTCCAGGGTGCCGAAACCGGCGGCACCGGCATCGGTGGGGCCACTGGCCAGTTGGGTCGCGGTGTTCAAACGCCGTGGGTCCATGTGGAAACCGAAACCGCCGTCAGTCTTGACCGTCCAGGGCGCTTCATCGGTGCCGTCGGAACGGCCGAAGGTGAAGGTGCGGTGACGGGCTTTGGCCAGCAGCACCTTGTCGGCAGCATTGTCGCGGTGAATCTTCAACGGGATCATCACCAGGCCTTCAGCCTTGCCCGGTTTGGCCGGTTCATAAGCGGCCGGGTCCATGGCCAGGTCCTGGCCGGTGTACGCCTTGACGTTGAGTTGCAACACCTTGCCTACCGCCGGATCACCGTCCTCCCACTTCGGCCCCTTGCTGGTTTGCTTGATCACGGCTTTGTATTTTTCGGACAGCACGTTAGCCAGGGAGACGGGTTCTTCCGGGCCCTTACCGTCTTCGTGCACCAGCAGGTTGACGAAGAACAGCTTGTCGCCCGGTTTGATCCCGTTTTTCGAGAAGTTGACGATGATGTCGAAACGTTCGGCGATGCCCAGGGTTGGCAGGATCGCGTTGTGGTTCTGTTTATCGCCGTCGGCATCCAGGTCCATGCTGCCGTCGAACGGCACGCTGTGTTCCATGATGTTGCCGTCGTTGGCAATCATGTGGAACGGCACGCGGGCATACGACACTCCCGACCCGGCAGGCCCCTGGAACTCCCCGCTGGTGCCCTTGATCTCGCGCACGAGCGCCAGTTTGAAGAAGCGCGACACTGAGCCATTGAGCATGCGGAACCGATAGCTGCGGGCGCGCACATCCAGGATCGGTTTCCACTGCCAGTTGACCAGCACCTGATCACCGAGGAAGCCGTCGGTATTGAACGGGTTGAACCACAGTTGACCGTTTTTATCCCACGCCTTGTCCGCAAACAGCAGGTTGACGTCATAGTCGCGGTTACCCCAAGGCAAGGCGCTGCCACTGGGAAGTCGCAGGTTGACGCCGTCATTCACCGATTCATTACCGCGGTCCAGGGCGCTGTAGTAGTTCATCATTGCCGCGTTGCCCTTGTAGACGTTCTGCGCGGTGAAATCGAGCATGTGGTCGTGAAACCAGTGGGTGCTCATGGTTTCGCGCCAGTCGCCGCGGATCTTGATCGTGCCGTGGTCGCAGGTCTTGCGGCTGGGGATGAGGTCGTTGGTCCACAGGGTTTCGCCCGGCGCGCACGGAAAGGCTGCACGCGGGTCTTCAGCCTTGGTGTTGATGCTGTCGTAGCCGGCCAACTGGATCGGCCAGCGATAGTCGTAAAATTGCCCGGGGAAGAAAAACGCATTGGCATAACCGTCGCTTTCCGCCGGTGTGTGGCCGTTGTGTTCGTGGGTGGTGATGGTGTGCAAACCGAACCCCATGTTCGCCGACGGGTCGATCGGCAAGCCGTTGTAATGACGCATCAACGTGGGTTGCCCGTAACGCACCATCAGCAATTTTGGCGGCAAAGTGCCGTCAAAGGTCCAGACCGAGTTGTGATTCTGAATCGGCATTTTCGGGTGGAAACGCGCATCGACGCCCTTGGCGGTGCCATCGGTCGCCGGTATGCCAGCCACGTTGTGATAGAGGCCGCCTGGGCCAAACTCGCCCACGGCATAGCGGTGCATCTGACGACTATCACGCCCACCGGTATTCAACCGTGCGCCGGTTTGCACGGTCTTGTAGGCCATTTGCGGGTAAAACTCGTTCCAGCGCTGGTGCGACCAGCCTTTTCCTGGCGGACGGCCTTCAGCCGAGGAGCCGATACGGCGGTTGAGGAAAAATTCGATCTGCTTCTGCCACGGGTTACGGTCGATCACGTTGGAGTACAGACTCGGGAACGGTGTCAGCCCCGGTTGACGCAGAAAGGCGTCCAGTGCCGCACTCGGTGGCGCACTGCGGGCCGCACTGGTGGGGTCCTGCTGTGGCAACGGGCCGATGGCTGCCGGTGGAAAACCCAACGGCGCCGCCGGTGTGGTGGGGTCGAGTTTTTCCGGGCCGAATTCTTCGAACAGCACCAACTGCTGAGTGAACGGCTGAGCGCCATACAGTGGGCTCGGCTTGCCATTGGTGGGGTAGTTGAAACTGGTCTGCACCGCCGGCGGCAGGATGTTTTCCTTACGCGTGTCGTCTCGGCTGCCTTTGACGCCACCGGGTAAATCGAAGGAATCTCTGTTGGCCTCGGGCATGGTCAAAATGGCATTCAACGCCCCCGCTTTGTCAGCCGGTTCATCGTAGTAAGCCGAGGGGTCGGAAGGTTCTGGCTGTCGCTCATCATCGATGGGGCTGGCGCGCAGGGTCGCCGTGCCCAGCGTCATTGTCAGAAGGACGCTCAGAGGCGTCAGGAGGCCAAACCGTTGGAAGGGGTACCGCGCTTTTCTGTCCATCACCAGCCGCCTCGAAGTCATGAGTCATGAAGGGGGTAATGGGGGCAGTGCAAGGACCTCGCCAGACTTGTAATCGTTTTTTACGAAAGGATTAACACTTAACAAAACAATGGCTTGTCAACATCAATGTGCCATAACCGGGGAAAACGACTGGGGAATGACACCCGCTAACGGGGAAAGTTCACACCCGTTTTCAGGGGACCAATTTGAACGACAGACGGACACTCGTGCCCTCGCCTTCACGGCTTTCCAGGGTCACCGCACCACCAAACCGCTCCATGATCCGCTTGACCAGCACCAGCCCGACTCCCAGCCCGCCTTGTTTGGTGGTGAAAAACGGCCGGAAGGCCATGCTGCGCTGTTCTTCGTTCATGCCTTTGCCGGTGTCGCTCACCACCACGCTGAGACCACCGGAATCGGTCGGCTCCAATGTGATGGTTAACGTGCCGCTCTTGTCCATGGCTTCCAGTGCATTGGCCAGCAAACTGTTGAGGATTTGCGTCAACTGCACCTGCTGGCTCAGGACCATGGGCGTCAGCTTCGGGTCGAACACCACGTGGACCGAGGCTTTGGTGATTTGATGCTCGAAAGCCATCAGGCTGTCATGCAGCGCCGCCACCAGATTGACAGGCTCGGCGTCATCGTTGAGCGGACGCAAGGATTGCAGCAGCTCCCTCACCCACGTCGACATGCGATCCACTTGGCCGATGATGTCGTTGATGTTCTTGTGGGCCGGGCCGCTGTCGAATTCCAGCGCCAGTTCGGCACTTGAACGGATGGTCGCCAGTGGATTACGCAAACTGTGGGCGACCGCCGACGACATCTCGCCCAGGACGACAAAGGTTTCGTTGGTGATCAGTTGCTTTTGTTGCACCGCCAGCAAAATGGCCGCCCGGCGCACGATCCAGTAGAGCCCCAGGTAAATCAGCCCGCCGCCCAGTGCAGTGGCCAGCCAGATCAGCACCAGACCACGCTCCATGCGGCTGATCAGGTCCTTGGGTTCCTTGTAGATCTCGACCATCGCCGTGACTTTGTCGCCGTTGGCATCGAACAACGGAATGTAGTTCTCGATGAAGATGTATTCCGGGGGCGTCACGAACTTCTGTTCCAAGCGGCTCTTGTCCACATCGTGATAACTGGCCGACACAGGAATTTTGGAAGCAAAGGCTTGATCCAGGTCTTCGTCGGCATGGATCGTGGTGCCCATTAACGCCGGGTTGGTCGACCAGATCACCATGCGGTCGGGGGCATAGATATTGGCCAGGATCACGTCCGGCAAGTGCTCGACATGGTCGAGGAATTCGCCCCGGGCAATGGCGCGGGCCAGCGGGTCGACGTCGGAATAGTCCTTGTCTGTGCGCGGATCGAGCAGCTCGCCCATGGTCCGCACGTTGGGAATCGAAACGTGGCGCACCTCGACCGAGGCAATCGCCTGAATGAACTGGGACGTCAACAACGCATCGCGTTGCACGCTTTCGGTAATCACGAACCGGGTGGACACCGACCCCAACGCCAGCGCTACCGTGCCAATCACCGCCATGCTGATGAGCGAAAACCAGCGCAATAAATTGAACGGCTGCTTGCGCGAGCTCAGGCAAACATCACCCTCCTCGGCCTGGAGTGTTTGAGTAGGCATGTCCATGGACGTGTTCCCGACGATTCCCCCTATAGGGTTATAGCCCACTAATAGCCGTTTGCCCGACGTTGGGTCTCGTCCCCCCCACTTCCTCCTTATCCCCATCTCCCCCCAATCCTGGGGACAGTGGCCCGCTCCCAAAAACCGCGCTCCGATGCCGTTTGTGAGTGACACGCCCGTGACTCGGGCCTCTACAGGCCGTTTTCGCCGGTTGGTATGGAAGTTGCCGACCCCCCTCTCAACTGACCCGCCTCCATGGGGCAGGCATTCCGATATAGAGGGCTTAACTCATGCACCCTTTACTGTCCAAAACCGCGGCCGCCCTGATCGTTAGCGCACTGGCCCAAGGCGTCGCCCAGGCGGCGCTTTTTGCCGTCGACCCCGGCCCCTACCTGCCAGCCAATGGTTCGTTCGCCGCCTGGTATCAGGACACTCACGGTCGAACCCTCGATCTTTGCCTGTCCAAGGCCGTCAGCTCGCGCGTGCCCAGCGCGCCGGGCGCACCGACGTACATGTGCAACTTGCTGCCGACCCCCGGGATCTTCGACGACACGCAACCGCTCGTCTTCCCGAGCAACTTCCCTGATGAGGCGTTCTGGTTCACCGGCGACGGCACCATCGTCGACGCCGCCCGAGGTATCGACCTGACCTATGTCAGCGCCGTTGAAGCCGCCTTCAGCGGTGGCGAACCCGTCGAAGGTGACCAGATCAGCTTCGCCCGCATCCGCATGCGTATCGATGTACCGACCGCGGGCACCTACGTCATTACCCACCCCTACGGCGTCGATGTCTTCAACGTCGATACCCCCGGGCGTCGGGCGATCAACATGACCCGGGACATCGGTATCGGTGCGTCGAAGACTTACGACGGCGCGCTCAAAGGTGACATTGGACCGTTCCTGCGCAGCGTCAATGGCCCCTACACCGAGACCAATCCGGTCACCGGTTCAGCCGAGCAATTCGTCGGCGACCCGAACCTGGAGGAGGCCTTCACCGGCAGCCCTTTCAATACCAATTACATCCGCATTGAAGGACCCAACGGGCTGGATTTGCGCACGACGGTGATGGCCATCTCCGGCAAGTTGGCGACAGTCGCCCGGCCGACGCCAATGATCACCCAGCGCAGCACCTACTCGCGTAAACCCGGCGCCAGCGCTCCAGTGGCCCAGCAAGACGTGTTCGTCCTGGCCCCGCCGCCACCGGCCAAAGTGACTCTGGACAGCAACAACCCGGTGTTGAACCTTACCGAGGCCAACACCACCGGCAACTGGTATGCGCAGTCTTCGACCAACCCGAGCTTGCCGAGCACTTTGCAAGTGACCGCCGACAACCACCTGGCCATTGCTAGCAGCACGCCGACCACCTTACCCATGCCCCTGACTGACCTGGTGGTGATTTCACGTGCCGAGTACAGCCTCAGCACCGGGCAAATAACGGTCGTGGCCTCGACCAGCGACGAAACTTCGCCACCGGTGCTCACGGCCACCTCTGGCACAGGTGTCGCCATCGGCGCCCTCAGTGGCGATGGAGCCGTGAAATCCCTGGCCACCGGCATCTCGCCGATACCACCGGCCAAGGTTCGAGTGACGTCATCCAATGGCGGCAGCGACACCGAAGAAGTGGTCATCGTGCAATGAACGCTCACATGCCCAGATCCTCATCAGGAGGCATCATGAACAATTGGCCACGCCTGGCGCTCAACGCCCTGGGACTGACGCTGTCGCTGTCGCTGTCCGGCAGTGCTTTCGCGCAACTCGCTGCAGTCGACCCCGGTCCTTATACCTTTGCCTCTGGGAAATTCCCGATCTGGTATCAGGACAAAAATCTGCTGTCGATGGAACTGTGCCAGTCCCGGGCCGCCAGCTCGCGGGTGCCGGCTGCCACACCACCGGCCTACATGTGTACCCTGCTGCCGACACCGGGCATTTTCGACGACACCCTGCCGATGGTGTTCCCGGATAACTGGCCAGATGAAGCCTTCTGGTTCCTCGCCGAGACCAACATTCCCAACAATGCCGCTGGCTATGGAATGGACGCCTACGTGGCCGGGGTAGAAGCAGCTTTTGCCGGCGGAAATCCGCTCGATGGCGATCAAATCAGCTTTGCGCGGATTCGTATGCGGATAAACGTGCCCGTCGCCGGGACCTACACCATCACTCACCCTTATGGCGTGGAAACGGTCAAAGTCACCACCCCCGGTCGTCGCGCAATCAACATCACCAGAGACATCGGCGTCGGTGCGCCGGGAGTTTTCAACGGGGCATTGAGCGGTGCTATCGGGCCATTCCTGCGCAGCGTCAACGGCCCCTACACCGAAGTGAACCCGGACACCGGCGCAATCGAAACCTTCGTCGGCGACCCGAATCTCACCGAACAAATCACCGGCAGCCCCAACAACACCAACTTTGTGCGCATCCAGGGCCCGGCCGGGACGATCCAAAGCAACCTGTTCACGCTGGCTGGCAAAGTGCTCGACAATCGTGCGCAAACCCATGTCGACCTTAGCCGTGCAACCTACCGTCGCATCGTCTCGGGCACTGGTACCAGCACCCGGGTCGAAGTCTTTGGCAAAGCGGACAACAGCTCTAAATTGTGCTTCCGCGAAACCGTCGCCCTTGTGCCAGGCCCACCGCCTTCACCCTGCCTGACCAACATGGTGGGTGACGGCACCGGGTTGTACTTCGGCCAGCGTCTGCTCAGCGGCCCCGTGCCTCCGGTCGTGGTGCTCACCGCCACCAACCCGGCCGGCACCACCCGCCCTACGGCGGTCTCGAGCAAGCTCACCGACCTGGTGAAAATCCAGACCGCTCGCTACACCTGGAGCAATCACAGCCTGCTGATCGAGGCCACGTCCACTGATGAAGTGGCGGTGCCAGACATGGTCGCGCAGGGTTATGGACGTCTGTCGAAAACCGGCACCCTGCAAAAAATCACCGTCGCCGATCTGCCCCAGCCACCCGCAACTGTCACGGTCAAATCCGCCGCTGGTGGTAGTGACACCGAGCCTGTCGTCGTGGTGGGCGCTGCACCGGATGCCGGCGAGAACCAGGCGCCACTGTCCGTGGCCGACACCGGCAGCACCAGCTTCGGCGTGCCGATCACCCTCAACCTGCTGGCCAACGACAGAGACCCGGACGGCAACACGCCACTGAGCATTAGCGCGCTGACCCAACCGGCCGCAGGCCAGGGCACCGTGGCATTGAGCGGAACGACAGCGGTGGTCTACACCCCGCCCGCCGTGGTCGCTGTGCCGTTAACCACGACCTTCACCTACAAGGCTCAAGACATCAAAGGCCTGGATTCGGCTACCCCAGCGACCGTGACCATCACCGTGGCGCCTAACCGGCCACCGGTGGCAGTCGCCGACGCCGTCGCGACCCTGGGCGTGGCGATACCGATCAACGTATTGGCCAATGACACTGATCCGGAAGGCAACGTGCCTTTGGCTGTCGCCAGCCTGACCCAACCTGCGGCCGGCCGTGGCACCGTCAGCAGCAACGGCACAGTGATCACCTACACCCCACCGGCTACGGTCACGACGGCCTTCACTACAACCTTCACCTACATCGCCCGGGACAGCTTCGGCGCCCTGTCGACACCGGCCACGGTCACGGTGCAAGTCTCACCAAGGCCTGTTGCGGAAACCTTCACGGTGACCACGGCGACGGTGTCGGCTCGCTCCAACAACCGCTTCACCTGGAGCTTTGCAGGCACCTCATCGGTGGTCACCGGCAACACCATCACCATCAGAGTCTCCACCCCGACCGGGCTGGCAACCCTGGGCACCACCTCGGTACCGGCGAACGGTCGCTGGAAGCTGACGGTGAACAACACCACGACGGTGATTCCATCGGCGAACCCGACAGCCACCATCACCTCGTCCCAAGGCACCGTGCGCACGGTCTCGGTGATCTCGAACTGAGCCCTCGCCCCACCCGCCGATTCGGTGGGTGGGGCCGGCCTCTTCCCAAAGGACGCCGCCCGGAGCTGGCTCGCTCCCACAGTGGATTTTCGTCGTTCACAAAATCTGTGTCCCATGAAGATCAATGTGGGAGCGAGCCTGCTCGCGATCGCGGTGTGTCATTCAACATTGATGGTGGCGGACCCACCGCTATCGCGAGCAGGCTCGCACACAGGGATTGAGTACGTCCGGGAACAACTGCTGGGCTGTCAGGCCGTCTCGCGTGTTTTGTGCACGACGCGGATCAACTGTGGGAGCGTGGCTTGCCCGCGATTGGTCCTTCAATCCAGCCAATAACCCGCTGAAAAACCACCCTCCCCCAAACACCGCGAAAAATTCGGACTTCCCCTACAAGCCAAACCGAATCCCCCGGCATCCACCATTGAGCCCCATCGCCAAAGTGCCCCGTTTCCAAGGACCGGGCACAACGCGTGACAAAACTCATCCCCCAGCACCAACTCGCCGGCCAGAGCGGCCAAGTACTCGACAGCCATCAAGCTGCCGATGCTCTTCGTCAGGCCCTGAACTACCCATACGACTTACAAGGCTTCGACGACCTGCTAAATGCCGTAGGGGCCAACCACTCCAACTACATGCAGGCCACCCACCAGCAAAAACTGATTCAGGCCGTGAGCAACGGCGATTGGGTGATGGTCACGCCTCGCGTCAATCTGGATAACAGTGGCGGCTCATGGAATGGATTCAAGACCCAACCCGAACCACCCCCGGCGCAACATCTGGTCGAAGATCACGCCTTCACCCAGCCCAAGCCTGCGGAAACGGGGTTTCACATTGTTGAAAAGCCCATGAGCCTTGAGTCGCTGGAACGCTCGCTGTACGAGAGTTCGCCAAGTGATGCATTACGTCGCGAATTTCGTTCGCTCAATCGTCATCTGGGTGAACACGTGAAACCGGGGCAAATGGTGATTTTCAGCGACTCACGGCATTACATGTGCCGGCGTGAAGAGGCGCAGATGATGATCGCTGCGCAGAAGGTCAATGACGCGCTCAAGGATCTGAGTGATGAAGAGGCTTCGTTCATGATTGAGCACCATGAAGTGATTGAGCCGTTTCTGGAGGTCTCGGCGGGATCGTTGGGTGTGGCGTCGTTCATGATTGGGCAGCATCTGGAGGGTTTGAAAAATGCCCTCAAAGAACTGGAGGAGCTGCATCAGCAACAATATCGCCAGTACCGCAATCTGCATTCGCCAGAGTTTTTTTCCAAGCGTAAACGACTTATGGCGAAGCTTGATGCCAGCCTTGGGTCACTCGTACGCAAAGGCACCGGCATTGCGGATCACCCGAAACTCAAGCGAGCCTTGGGGTTATCAACTCGCAGAACGATTCATCGCTGGGACAAGGCTGGGGCACCAACACAGTTGCCTGGGTACGCAACGAACATTGAGGGTGTCTCACGAGCGGCAAAATATATGAAAGCCGGTGGTTATGTCGGGATTGGTCTGCAGTTAGGCGCATCCAGTTTAAAAATTCATGAGGTCTGCACTACTGGTCGCGAGGATGAATGCAAGCAAATGAAATTTGTTGAGGGCGCAAAAATGGTGGGCGGTACAGCCGGAGCTGTCGCCGGGGGTGCAGCAGGCTCGAAAATAGGCACCGCTGTGTGTGCAAAAGTAAAAGGACTCGGAAAACTCGTTTGTGTACTCGTTGCCGGCGCGGTAGGCGCCACGGGAACCGGAACGCTGATGACCGACGGCGGCGAACTTATTGGGCAAGAACTCTATGAGCATTCTGAATAATGGAACTCACTAGAACAACACTCGCCTGGGTCTGGGGAGCGCTTATCCTGCTGAGCCTTTTCGACGTAGCTATCATTTTTTACGCTGCTCACACAAAACTCGAGGCACTGGAAAAGCATTTCAAGCAACTGGATTCCATATGCGTCAACCGCCTCACGTGGGGCACGGGGCATCATGGAAGAATTTTTCGTCTGGCCGCAATCAGCGCTTTAATCTCGTCAAAAAAAATTCAGCGCCAGGAACCCTTATCAGTTGAAGAAGTGAAACGGTTGCCTAAAAGGCTTAAGCGCTGGGCAGCGTATCCATTTCATATTGCCTATTTCGTTACAGGGGCGGTGGTGGTTCTTTGGCTATATGGGAAATACACCGGCCTACTCAAATGAAGAACCAGCAGCTAATTCGACGACCCCATACGAGTCCCTACATTCATGAATGAAGCCAAAGACATTTTTCTTATCTTAGGTATGGGTATGTTTTATTAATTTTTATCAGCCAAGGGATTCTTTTGTACGCCGCCTTTTTCAAGCTCGATCACATTGAAAAACACTTCAGTTCTTATTGTTGGAGGCGCGCCCGAATCCTATCTTGAGAGTTCATACTTCATCGGCCGCAACCGCCGGGTGTTGGGTGACGGGGTGCTCGATCGACTCTGCCGCTTGACTCACATTTCTTTGATGCTGGCGCCAGATAGCGATTTTGTTTTTGGCAATGATGTGCAGGTGATAAAAGCCGTTAAGACGTTTCCTGGCCATCATCGACGATGGATCGAAATCTCGCAGAGATTTACTGCCTGTTCATTCTTCGGTTTGGTCGCTTTGGGGGCTGGGGAAGGTCACTGGACTACTGGGCTAACACGCAACCGCTTAGACGCAGATCTAGATTTTTGCATCCAGATACTAAAGGCCGCTAAAACGCAAAGTCCTTGAAAGGACTAGCCGCAAGGACGAAAACCCAAGTGGCCGTTGCCGCAGGAATGGATATGTACACCTGAAAGAAATAGGTCGGCTATCAGGCCGCCATCGCAAGCAAGCTCAGCTCCTACATTTGATCGGGGTACACCTGAAAGAAATAGGTCGGCTGTCAGGCCGCCTTCGCGAGCAAGCTCGGCTCCTACAGTTGATCGGGTACACCTGAAAGAAATAGGTCGGCTGTCAGGCCGCCTTCGCGAGCAAGCTCGGCTCCTACAATTGATCGGGTACACCTGAAAGAAATAGATCGGCTATCAGGCCGCCTTCGCGAGCAAGCTCGGCTCCTACAGTTGATCGGGGTACACCTGAAAAAAATAGGTCGGCTATCAGGCCGCCTTCGCGAGCAGGCTCGCTCCCACATTGGGACGGGGTACACCGTCCGCTTCTCACCACTCAACAGGCCGAGCGTTAGCTCGCCTGCAGCTCTTGATCTTGACCTGCCCGCCCCTTCGGGAGGCTGAGTGGAGGTGTTCATCTGGGGGTAGGCGCGCAGCGCCGTTCGACGCAGTCGAACACATCGAGAGGAGGTTGAAGCGAAGCCAACCGGAGGCGATGCCCCCAGATGAATACCGGAACGAAGGAACGCCGAGCCTAAGCGAGGGGCCGGACGCTGGGGCGAAGCCTTTTGGTTCCTTTTTGGCGTTTGAAAAAGGGACTCGCTGTAAGAGCCATCCCTTTCAAGGTCTTTTGACTTTGGCGGCCTTGAGCACCCTATCCGTCGACACGTGGGCATGCACTGCCTTGCCTTCAAGCCACTCCTTGGATTTAGGCACCTTCGGACCTCGTTTGCTTTTAGCGACGGTTTTTGGCGGGACTTTTCTGGCCAGCGCCAGTAAGTGCTGAGCCAGCCCTCCTGCGCGGATTGGGATGGATAAGTGCTCTGGCGGCAAGGCAATCTGCATGCCCTCATAACCACTGCGTACCTGTATCGTCAGGTGGAAAATCGATGCTTCCCAATCTTCAGGTTGGGTCTGGCGATGAGCCTGTTCAACGCTGCGCTTAAGCACCGACAAAATGTTGTAAGCCAACACAGCCGACGCAAACCCCAGCAGGGCTGCCTTAGGGTTGCCCAAGGTTTCGATTTCACTTTCCAGCACCGATTCCAGGCGCTGGAACATCCCTTCGATACTCCAGCGACGACGGTACAAGTCGGCGATTTGTTCAGCGCTGATGGTGTCGGGCAAGTTGCTCCAGAACAACAGCGTGGCGTCGCCTGATTCGGTGGGTTTTTGCAGGCGAAGTTCGACACGCCGCCACTGGCGTCCGCTTTTCACTTCGATGGTTTGCTCGCGCACGTTTCCCGTCGCGACCGCGACAGACTCCTGCCAGTCGCTTTCCTGAAACAGGCGCGGATGCTTACTTGGCTCACGAATAATGAATGAAGCCCCGGCATCTTCGCAGGCCTCCATGACCGGGAGCGTGCAATACAGTCGATCAGCCATCCACAGTTGGCCAGCACTGGCTTTTTCCAGCAACGGCAGCACGCTGACGCGCTCGCTGGCGTAAGCATCTTCGCAGGGCTGAAGGTCGACGACCTGGTCGAGATCAGGGTCGTAAACCACGACCGAAAAACCAGGCCGAGCGGCGCCTCGTTCACGGCGCAAAGCGCCCAAACGTTTTTCGCTGGAAGGCAGGTGGTTACCGTCAACGACTCGCAGTTGCCAGCCAGGCAAAATGGCAGAACAACCCAGCTCTTCAATCGTCGGAGCCAGGCGCTGTGCGCTGCCGATTACCAAGGCACGCAGCAGCGCAGGCTCTGTGCGACTGACCTTGTCATAGAGCGCCGCCAAGCTGACGGGAAGATCATTCATCTGCCGCGCTGCGGCATGCAGCGAAGGCCGCAAACCCAGTGAAACCAAGGACATCAGCTCAACGATAGTCGAAAACAAAAGCTCACGCGGGTACTGCCGTTGACGATGCTCTTCAAACACCTGATCGACCCACTCAGGCGCAATGGCCTGCTCCAACACCAATTTGGCCATGACACTGGCCGGTGCTTTTTTCTCGAACCGCGCTAAAACCTCTGCCCACATCGTCTCGTCGTCCTGACCGGTATTTTTGGGGGATTTTATCAAAGACCTTGAAAGGGATGGCTGTAAGAGCGAAACCATTAGCGGCCGTTACCGCAGGAATGGATATGTACACCTGAAAGAAAATGGTCGGCTGTCAGGCCGCCTTCGCGAGCAAGCTCAGCTCCTACAGTTGATCTGGGGACATCTGAAAAAGCCAGGTCGGGCCGAAGGTCATCATCAGCACCAGCATCAGGGCCAGTAGCCAGTGTGACATCAGCGCCCCAACGTCTGAGGCGTTTGGGATTGGCCTTTGGGCGCGGACGCGCCATCGAGGGAGGCCTTTTCGGCCACGAACTGCCAGTCCTTGTAGCTCGCCATGCCGGTGAAGTCCGACCATTGAGTGGGGAAATCCGCCTGCTTGAGCGGCGTGTCCGTGGAGGGGCTGTTGAGGCCGGTGATGCGTCCGTCGAGCCCGCGCATCAACGTCCATTCGCCACCACCAATCGGGTCCGGGTACAGCTGACGCAGGTGGTGTTTGGGCGATGGAAAACGCTCGTCCTGCAACAGATCCGCCAGATCTTTCGGGTACTGGGCCAGGCCAGGCGAACTGCGGTAATAACTGCGCAAGGCCTGGGCGTATTGAGTACCGACCCACAGCAACTGGCGTTCACGATCACGGCGCGACGCGGTGGACCACAACTGGCCAGCACTGGCCAGGCCCAGGCCCATCAACACAATCAGAAACAGCACGCCCAGGTAAGTGAAACCCGCCTCGTTCGAGGGCTTACCACTCGGAATAAAGGCTGCCATCACGCGCCCTCCCTGTGGCCCCGCTTTTGATATCGGCGACCCCGCCCGGGACGCCGTCAGGTGGCGCTACCAGCACCCAGAGGTCTTTGCGTTCGGCAATCGGGTCCATCGGCGGGTTGCGCAGGTAACGCTGCTCGACCAGCTGTTCGATGGAGTCGGGATAACGCCCGGTGTCGCCGTAGTAGTGATCCAGTGCTTCGCGCATCGCCGACAGGCTCTGGCGCAGCGTGGTCTCTTTCGAGACCTCGAGGCTGTTGAAATAGCGTGGCAAGGCGATGGTCATCAGGGTGGCGATGATTGCCATAACCACCATCAGTTCCAGCAGGGTAAACCCCTTTTCCCGACGCATAATCTCACCACTCCCGGTAGGCGATGCCGTTGAGACCCTTGCCGCGAGCCTTGGAGTAAACGTCAAAGACGTCTTCGCCTTCGCGCGGGTTTTGAGCCGTACTGTCGTAGGAGCGCACGCCCCAGCCGCCTTCGTCGTTACGCTTGACCGGCGCCAGCGGGTCATGGGGCACGCGCCGTAAAAAGAAGAACTTGGCACCCTTGGCGCTGCGTACATCGCGCACACCGTCCACCAGCACTTGCAGGTTCGGCGGGTAACCGCTGCTGTCCAGGGATTTCTCGATGTAGCCGGCGTCGAACGCACGTTTGTAGGCGTCGATGGCATCGCGAATCTGATACAGCGCCGTGCGCAGTTCCTGCTCCTTGCCCCGGCGCACCACGGTCTCGGTCAGCGGCGCAGCCATACCGGCCAGCAGGCCGATCAAGGCCAGCGTCACCACGACTTCGATCAGGGTAAAACCGCGTTGCGAGGCGTTCATGATCAAGGCTTCTCGACGACAACGCGGGTGGACGCAACCGGAGCACCGAGGGTCTCTGTGGGGCTCGTTGAGTCCATCCCACGGTCCGGTGCCTGGATGTGCATGCTGGTTTCAGTGCCGGTGGTGAATTCCATGTCCGACGGGCTCTGGTACGGCAGGTTGCGCACGATCCGCGGCGTGATCGACAGCACCAGCTCCGACTTGCCGACCGTGTCCTTGTTGCTGCCAAACAAGCGGCCAAGACCTGGAATGTCGCCAAGGCCGGGGATTTTGTTACCGGTGGCGCCATGGTCGTCGCGCATCAGGCCGGCGAGGATCTGGGTTTCGCCGTCATGCAGGCGCAACGTGGTCTGGGCGTTGCGGGTGTCGACCTGAACCGGAATCGTGCCCTGGCGGGTCGGCTCCAGTGGCGTGGCGTTACTCACTTCCAGGGCGATTTTGATCGCCACTTCGTTGTTCAGGTGCACGGTCGGCTGTACTTCAAGTTTAAGACCGACATCGAGGTAGGTGACGCTTTCGGTGATCACCGGCCCTTGCGTCGAAGGCACCGAGGTGGCGCTGATGATCGGCACGCGCTGACCAATGTGGATGCGCGCCTGTTCGCGGTTGCTGACGCGAATCACCGGGCTGGCCAGGGTGTTGATGTCGTTGTCCTGGGCGTTGATCTTGGCCTGCGGCGACGGCGAGATGGAGATCCGGCTGGAGTTGATGCCTTTGAGTTGGTCGAGCAGGGTCACGGCCGAGCCATCGCTGTTGACCACGCCGAAGGTGTTCGGCCATTGCAGGCCAAGGTCGAGAATCCGCTGGGTAGCGACTTCCATCACCTCCACTTCCAGCACCACTTCAGGGTTGGACTGGTCCTGCGATTGCAGGAGTTTTTCAGCCATGCGGACAGCGTCTTCAGAGTCGCGCATGGTCAGGGTATTGAGGCGCTCATCGACGAACACGTCGCGGGTCTTGAGCATGGTTTTGATCATGTTCAGCGCGGTGTTGGCATCGATGCTGGTCAGGTAGAAGGTGCGCATCACCAGCTCCTGGTAATCCTTGAGCTTCTGCGGCGAGTCCGGGTAGATCAGCAGGGTGTTTTCGTTCACCACTTTCTGGTGCAGCTGGTTCTGTTGCAGCAGCAGTTCCACGGCGTCTTCGATGCGTAGGTCACGCACGAAGATGGTGGCTTTCATGTCCGGGCGCAGGTCCTTGTCGAAGATGAAATTCAAACCGGCGACCTGCGACAGCACTTCGAAGATGGTTTTCAGGTTGGCATCGCGAAACTCCAGGGTCACCGGCCGATCGAGACGGGTCCGCAGTTGTGGATATGGAACCACGTTGCGGCTTTGCACCAGGCGGACGTTGCTTTGCAGCTCCAGCGCCCCTTCATTCTTCGGGTCCAGTTCGAGGATTTGTTTCACCTGGCGGTCGGCGCCGTAGATGTCACCGCGACGCAGGTCGCCACGCGCCAATTCTAGTTTTTCATCGAGACTGCGCATGTGATCGAGCTGGCGCAGCGAGTCCTGGGCACGACGGTTGTTCGGTTCGATGGTCAACACCCGGCCGAAAGCCTGGCGGGCAGAAGCGAAATCACGCTGGGCGCGATCCATGTCGCCCTGGGTCAACAGCGCCGTCACTGCACGGGCACGGCCGCTGTTCAGGGCCAGGTGCAGCTCGGTGTTGCGAGGGTTTTCCTTCAGCCCTTCCTCGATGCGGGCCAGGCCGGCTTCGTACTGTCCCGACTCCATCAGGTCGGTCGACTCTTTCTTGGCAACCTGCGCCGAACTGCACGCGGCCAGTCCTGCACAAAGGCAAAGGTTCATCAGCAAACGGGATCTGTTCATTGCGTGCTCCCCACAGACAAAGTCTGAGACAAATGCAGAGGCAGGTAGACAAAGCTGAGTTCCTCGTCGGAAATCCCCTCGATCCGCCAGGTGTCGTCGATCACATCCCCTTTGCGCACGACGTATATTTTTTCGCCGCTCTGCAAAAACACTTGCAGGTCGGAACGGTCATTCAGCTTGCCAATGAACTGGAAAGGCATCGGTGGTGCAGTGGGGACTTGCACGACCGGGGTCAGGTTGGCGGATTGTTCGGTGACGGTGGCGAGCTGCTGCGCAGACGTCCAGCTGCGGGCGGCGAACAGGTCGCCAGTCGGGCTCAGGTCCTTGACCACTGCCGGAGTTTTACCGGCGGACGCGGCAGGCAGTGCACCGCGGATGTTGCTTTTAGCCGGGGCGGCCACGGCGGCCACCGAAGCATCGCCCTCCTCGGACGACGACGTGAAGTATTCAGGCCCCCAGGTCAGCGCCGCCGCCACGCCGAAGAACGCCACCCAACCCACTGCGCGTTTGGTATTCATCATGACCTCGACAGGTAAAGGGTCATGCGGATCCGCCCGGTCAGGTCGGTGTCGGCGATTTTTTTACGCTGGAACTCCACGTCCTCCACCACCACCGCCGGCAACTGGCCGAGCAAGGCATGCAGGAAGCGCCGCAGTTGCGGGTAGCTGCCGCGCACCGGCAGCAGAATCTGATAACGGGCCAGGTGCGTCTTGGGGTCGATGCCCAGGGAATATTCACCGCGCGCCAGGGTGATGTGCTCCTGAGCCGCCAGCGCGTAAATCTTGTCGATGGCCACGGTGGCCTGCGGCTGGGACGGCAACTTGCTGCGGAAGTCGTCGAGCTGACGTTGCGGCACCACCGGCGCGGCGATACTGCCGTCTTCGACTTTGGCCAGGTATTCGCCGGCTTCGCGCGTCTGCTGGCTGAGTGTTTGCAGCGACTGCCAGTCCGGCATCAGGCCCACCAGGCCATATACCAACGCCAGCATCAACATCGCCAGCCCTGCCACACCGGGAATGCCCAAGCCTTGCAGGTATTCGTGGACGATCAATCTAGGGATTTGCATCGCCAATCTCCCAGCTAGCCGACAGGTTGAATTGCACCGGGTGTTCCGGCACGTTGGCGACGATTTCATGGCTGAGCAGCGAGACATCGGACAGCTCGTCGCTGGCTTCGAGGCTGCGGTGGAAATCGAGCATGGCTTCCAGGTTCCGCGCCTCGGCGCTGATCCGCACCTGGCCTTTGCGGGCATCCGGGGTCAGGGTCAGCAAGGCAATGTCGTCCCGGGGCATGGCTTCGAGCATGGCGAACAGACGCTCCCATGGCCGGCGCAATTGCTGGGACACCTTGCGCATCTCGGCCAGGTTGTGCGCCTGTTCGCGGGTTTCGGCCGGGGTCAGGCTGACTTTGCCGCCCGTGTCGCCGGTGAGTACGCGCTGAGTGGTTTGCAAGTGGCCTTGTTGTTGCGCGGCTTGTTCGCTGAGGTGCTGCTGAACCAGCACACAGGTCAGCGTCAGCACCAAGCCACCGGCCAGCAGGCTCCAGCCCAATGGGCCCGAGCGGCGGCGCGGCTGGAAGTCGAGCATCAGGGCGCGCATGTCAGGCCACCGCCCGGGACATGACATACAAGCCATCGCGTACGGATGTCCGTTCTTCTTCGAGGGTGCGCAAGTGCACACCGGGTACGTCAGGATGCGAATCAATGCGTGCCGGCGCGTGCAGGTAAACGTTCAGCGGCTGCTCGCTGGTGGACACCTGCAATTGGTTTTCACGTCCGATCAATGCCGTCAGCGCGGCGTCGCTGTCGCTGCTGCCCACCGAACGCACCGATGCCCAGCGCCCTTCCCGCGCCAGCAACAACACACTGCGCACCGGCTCGGCGACCACGAACAGGAAGTCGCCGGCGTCGAAGCTTTTATCGAAGTGATTGAACGCCGCCATCAGGTACGGCTGCACCGACCGCAGGCGCAGGCCACGCGCAGTGACCAGCGTACGCAGATGCATCAGCAAGTCTTGCGGCAGCGCGGTGGCGACCCGGTCGTAGCCCGCCGGTTCAGCCGACAGCACCATGTTCCAGCGTTGAGTCGGTACGCCGTAAAGGTCTTCGAAACACAGTTGGGCAAACCCGAGCAATTCGGCAGGGCTGCTGATTTGTTCGCTCCAGGGCACGAGACAGAAGCGGCTGAAGTGCCCGGAGATCACCACACTCAATTCGGCACCGGGACGGGTGTGTTCGCCCAGCAGACGGTCGAGGGTTTCCAGCGCCACGGCCCAGGCATGAAAGCCTTCGTCGATAAAGCCGACGCTGCCTAGCCACAGGGTTTCACTGCCACGACGCTGGCCCAGACCGACACCACTGGCGCCGAGCACGGCGACAAAACGATCACGCGATAAAAGTGACACGATTGATCTCCTCGAGCGTGGTCCGCCCCTCTGCAACCAGCTCCAGTGCCGACTCGCGCAACAGGCGCAAGCCACGGCTGCA
The DNA here is from genome assembly GCF_054897985.1 of Pseudomonas sp. LB3P25. NCBI lineage: Bacteria > Pseudomonadati > Pseudomonadota > Gammaproteobacteria > Pseudomonadales > Pseudomonadaceae > Pseudomonas > Pseudomonas sp. LB3P25. The sequence continues at coordinate 4,760,755 of NZ_CM142711.1, forward strand.
AGCCAGGGCTTTGATTTTCGAAATGGGTTGGCGCTCGACGATCATCTGCCGCAGCTCGTCGTCCAGGTGCAGCAGCTCGGCAATCGCCGTACGCCCGCGGTAACCGGTGCCCCGGCAGTGGCCGCAGCCCTTGCCGTGGACGAAGTGGTAGTGATCGACCTGTTGCGGGTCGAGGCCCGAGAGGCGCAATTCTTCATCGCTCGGGTAAGCCGGCGCGCTGCAACTGGTGCACACCAGTCGGATCAAGCGCTGGGCCAGCACGGCATTGAGTGCCGAAACGAGGCTGTAAGGGTCGATTTCCATCTGGGTGAAACGGCCGATCACGTCGAACACGTTGTTGGCGTGAATGGTGGTGAACACCAGGTGCCCGGTGAGCGCCGATTGCACGGCGATCTGCGCGGTGTCGGGGTCGCGGATTTCACCGACCATGATCTTGTCCGGGTCATGGCGCAGGATCGAGCGCAAACCACGGGCGAAGGTCAGGCCTTTCTTTTCGTTGACCGGGATTTGCAGCACACCCGGCAGTTGGTACTCCACCGGGTCTTCAATGGTGATGATCTTTTCCACGCCGTGGTTGATCTCGGTGATCATCGCGTACAGCGTGGTGGTTTTGCCGCTACCGGTGGGGCCGGTCACCAGCACCATGCCGTAAGGTTCGGCTGCCAGCCGACGCAGATGGCGCAGGGTTTCTTCTTCGAAGCCCAGGGCTTGCAACTGCACGCCGCAGACCTTGTCGGCCAGGTCCTGTTTGTCGAGGACCCGCAGCACCGCGTCTTCGCCGAAAATGCTCGGCATGATCGACACCCGAAAGTCGATCTGCCGGCCGCTGATGCCGATCTTGAAGCGTCCATCCTGGGGCACGCGTTTTTCGCCAATGTCCAGTTCGGCCATGACTTTGACCCGGGAAATCACCTGCTCGGCGAACTCGCTGCCCTGGATTTTGCTGATGTTGTTCAGCACGCCATCGATCCGGTACTTGATCACCAGACCGCTGCCGGTGGTGCCCAGATGGATATCGCTGGCGTGCATTTTCAGCGCGTCGTAGAGGGTCGAGTTGACCAGTTTGACGACGACGCTGGCGTCTTCGCTGATGCTGGTCAGGGACAGGCTTTGCAGGGTATCGATTTCGACATTGGCGTCGGCCTGGGCATTGAGCGATTCCACGGCGTGGAAGCTCTCTTCGTGGCGTGCCAGGTAGGCTTTCAGGTCGTCGGCATGCACCAGGTACAGCGGCGCGCCGTGCAGGCAGTCATCGATCCAGGCCAGGCGAGTCGTGTCGAAAGGGTCGGCAAACACGCCAATGACCGCATCGTCGTGACGCAGCAGGATGAATTCACGTTTGAGGCATTGGGCCAGGGTGACCCGGTCGAACACCGGGGTGGCTGTGAACAGGCTGTCGGTGTCGAGCACCGGATAATGCAGGGTCGCGCCGAGGCACTGGATGAAGGGCATGGGGGCCAGTTCGCACAACCCCCCGAGGGCTTCCAGTACCCGTTCGCCGGAACTGGCGGCCAGGGAGCGTGCCTGGGCCAGTTGCTCACTGGAAAAGCGAGACGGTACACAGTCCAACAGCGCCGGTTCGACGGCAAGGGATAGACGGTCCATGGCATGCTCTCCAACGCCGGGGGCTTTGAGCCCTGTCGACGCGGCAGGCCATTGCGGCGGATGCCGGAACGTCTTGTCGCGCCACTACTCCCCGGTGAGCAATTGTTCGTCGTCTGGTGCCTTGGAGGTCGATGTACTTCGTCGACGATCTGCCAGCACCCAACTGCCGTCGTACAACTGCAGCGGGAAACTCTCGGTCCTGCTCTGGCGTCGTTCGACAAAACCTTCGCAATGGCTCATGCCTGCTTTGGGTTCGCGCTCCATCCCCAGAAGGTCGCAGACTGCTCGGGCCAATTCCGCCAATGGAAACGGTTTGAACAGGATATGGCTGACTCCCAGTTGCCGGGCCCGCTCACAGACTTCAGCGGTTGGGTGCCCGGTAATCAGCACAAAATGACACTTCCTGTTCTGGCGGACAGCATCGAGCACCTCAAAGCCTTCCATGTCGGGCAAGCGGTAATCGAACACCATCACATCGGGTGAAAAACTTTCGGCTTCGCCGATTGCCCTGGCACCGTCGTGAGCTATCCGGACGTCCAGCGCTTGCGCCTGAAGGTAATCCTTGAGGTTTTCGGCAAGGAGCTGTTCGTCTTCGACAACCAGTACTTTGTTTAACAAGGTCGACTCCTTGAAACCGCAGGTCCGATGTTCCAGCTCTGGGAGTACGCGCCTTCACTGAGGCTAACGCACACTTCATGCCAGGCTGAGCGCCGGTTTTTTAACCATTGTATGTATTTGATTTTCATGAAAAAAACCATTTCGTCCAGGAACCCTGTCCCCCAAAGGCGGGGAAGCGCTCGGAGGTGTCTTGAAGCTTTTCCCCATTATTGGGGGGGAACCTTCAATCATCGTCAATCCGTTCAATTCGATTGCTCGATCGCAGCTGCGCCAGAACCTGTAGACGAGCCTGAGCCTGTTGCTGTCGGGCAAGGTAAGCCCGGACCATTTCAAGCCCTTGCACCTCTGAGACATCGGTCGCCTCCAAGTGGTTCTGTAGGTCAATCAAATGCCAGCCCAACGCTGTACGCACCGGTGTACTGACAGTCCCCGGTGCCAAGGCAAAGGCCGCTGCTTCGAATTCAGGCATCATCCGTCCACGAGGAAAATAGCCCAGATCACCGCCGTCGCTGGCGGAAGCATCTTCGGAACCGGCCCGGGCTACGCTGGCAAAGTCCTCACCCTGACTGATTTTCACACGCATCTCCTCTAAGCGTAGCCGGGCTGCTTCAACTGCGGCGGCATCCGCGCCTTGAGGCACTTTGATCAGGATGTGCCGTGCCTGGATTTGTTCCGGCCGGCTCATCTCGGCGCGATGCTCTTCATAGAACGCACGGACTTGTTTTTCGTCAGGCCCGGCGACCTGCGTAAGGTCGGCAAACACTTGCTGGGCCGCGAGCTCACGGCGGGTGTACTCGGTGTAACCGACTTCGTCGAAACCGGCGTCTTCCAGGCGTCGGGTGAAGACGTCGGCACCGCCCATGGCTTGCCTAGTCTGATCGACCTGACTTTGCACCACCGCGTCACTGATCACCACCCCGCGCTTGACGGCTTCCTGCCACAGCAATTCTTTGTCAATCAAGGCTGTCAGTGCCGCCTGACGCAATTGCTTGTAGGCCTTGGGGTTGCGGATGCTGCCCACCGCCCGGCCCTGATCCTCCAGGTATTCGGCGAAATAGCGCTCCAGGCGGTACTCGGAAATTTCCTCGCCATTGACCCGCGCGGCGGCCGGGCCATTGCTGCAGAACGCCACGGGAACCCACAGCGTGAGCAGGAGCAACAGAGTCTTGAGCGGCATGATCGAGACCTCCAGTCAGGGTGTAGCGGCAATGGGTTTGTAGGGCGCGACCAGATAAAAGCGCTGGTTGGGCAAGTCCACGGTGACGATATGCGCGCCGCTCAAGCCCAGGCGGCGGCCCGGACCGAAGCTGATCAACGGGGTCAGCCCGGTATCGAAGTCATGCAGGCCTTCCAGCGCATTGATGAGTTTCTCGCGGCTGGCGTCGCGCCCGGCCTGCTTCATGCCTTCGCTGAGCAGCAGCATCGAACTGAACGCGCCGACTTGCAGCACCGCATGCTGGCCGCCGAGCCCCTGGCGTTCGCGCAGCTGGGTCAGGGCCAGGCGTCCGGCCAGCGTCCAGTCACTGGGCACGAACGGATAAGCCAGAAACACCCGCCGGGAAAAACCACTGGGCACCTGCAACAGTTCACCCGCCACCTGGTTCGACGCAGCGAACAGATAAGGCACCTGCCCCGCCGTCTGCAAGCGCTCGGCGAGACGACTGAAGCCGCCGCCGCTGCCCAGGTAAAACACCGACCGCGAACCCAGTGGCAGTTCGTCCTGCGCCGAGTCGTAGGCTTTCAGACTGACCTGTTGCCAGGCGTGATCTTGCAAGTACTGGCCGAGGCTCAGCGCCGCCAGCCGTTGACCGGGCTCGTCCGGGTAGGTGATCAGCGTCGGTCCCTGGAGCACCCGCAAATTGTCGGTGGCGTAATTGGCCAGGGCGATCAGTTGCTCGCGCAAACCCGGCAGCGGTTCAAAAATCTGCCGACTGACCTGCGCTGTGCCGAGCAACGACAGCGGTCCGATCAGCGGAATGCCGGCCCGTTCCAGGCGCGCAGCCAGGTCCGAGTCCAGTGCCGGTACCAGTGGCGCGATCAGGGCGAACACCTGTTCCTGCTCGATCAATTGATCCAGCGCCTGCTCGGCACTGGCACGGTCCGGGCCCGGATCGACGATGGTCAGGCGCAACTGCCGGCCATGAATCCCGCCCGCTTCGTTGATTCGCGCCACGCTGCCCTGGAGCACCGCCGCCACCGTGGCGCCCTCCTCGCTCAACGGCCCCTGGCTTGGCAACAACGTGCCCAGGTGCAGACTGTCGGGGGTCAGGCCGGGGTCACGGTCCTCGGCCAGGCGTTTGAGGTAGGCCGTGAGGTTGCGCTGATCATTCATCGACAGGACAAAGCGCGGCATCGCCGGGTCGAGCCGATTGTTGCCCGGGTCACGCCCTTCCTGGATGGCCCACGCCAACGTGCTTTCGGTATACGCCGGGTGCGCACGGCCATTGATTTGCTGCTGACCGTAGTTGCTGGTGAGCCGCGACCAGCTGAGATCCGGCGGTCGCACCCCGCCTTCGGGCCGCCCCAAGCCATCGGCGCCGTGGCAGTTGGCGCACGGCAGGCTGGTGGCCGGCAACAGAATACTCGCCGCCCCGACCCGCGCCATGATCGGCTCACCACTGCCGGAAACACCCTCGCGATACAGCCGTTTACCGGCGCTTTCGCTGGGGTTCAGCGGCAACGCGTTGGCGGCGAAAGGAATGCCGCCGAGCAGTAGCAGGCCGAGGATGAGTGAGGTTTTCATGGCGCAGGCTCAACGACCGGCCACGGGCATTGTCAGCAACTGCAAGCGCTGGGCAATGGCGGCGGCCGGGGCATCGGGACGGATTTTGCTCCAGCGTTTGTTGGCCACGTCACCCACGATCAGTTGTGTTGAATGCTGCTCGGGGGTCGGCACGATCTGGCCGATGCGGCCCAGGACCAGGTCCATTTGTGCCTTGTCGCCGGTAAGAAAAAGCCAGTGGGGCTCATCGACGCCCTGCTTCAAGGTGTAAGCCTTGAGTACCGCCGGGGTGTCCCGCAGCGGATCACTGGTAAGGGAGATAAAAGTGATGCCGTCCGCCTTGTCGCCCAGCAACTCACGCACGTCCTTGAGCTTGCGGGTGATCAGCGGACAAGCATCGTTGCAGCGGGTGAAAATCACGTTCAACAGCACCACGCCGTTCTGGTCCTGCAACGGCGTGTCGGTGAACCAGGTTTTCGCATCGCGCGTGCCAGTGCCCGTCACCCTGCCCGGTTGTGCGACAGCCACTGCGGATGCCGGCTCTTCGTGCCCTTCGTGGGCCAACGCCAGCGAACTGAACATGCAAAAACACACCATCAGGGTGATCCAGTCTCGGGCTCTCATGGCTGCTGCTCCATCGCGATGGCCGTGTGCTTGGCGTGGACGTTGCGCTGCCCGCTGAGTTTCTCCACTTCACGGGCCAGCACCGTCGGGTCGGTGAAGCCGTAATAGCGGGTCCAGTGGCGGCTGTTGCCGTCACCCACCAGAATCAGTGGCTGATGGTTTTTGAAGTCCCCGCTGAAGGTGCCCAGTCCCTTGAGGGTTTCGTTGATCGACTGCGAGCTGCCGGTCAGCCAGCTCCAGCCCGGGCCGTTCTGGAAGTGGCGGGCGTAGTCGTTCAGGCGTTTGGCGTCATCGCGCTGCGGGTCGATGCTGATCGACACCAGTTGCACCTCGCCGCCGACCCGGGCACCCAGCTGTTTTTGCACCTTGCCCATGATCGACGACACCACCGGGCAAACCGTGGTGCAACGGGTGTAGATGAAGCTCATGACCACAATCTTGTTGGTCACCAGGTCTTTTTCCAGGCGCACCGCTTTGCCGTTCTGGTCCACCAGCGCCACGTCGGCGAATTTGACCTGGGCGCTTTCCGAACGGGCGCTTTTGGCCGGCATTTCGTGACCGGCGTGTTCATCCGCCGAGTGGGCCAGGGCCTGGCCGATGCCGGCGGCCAACAGGCCGAACGTCAGCAGTCCACGGTGTGCGAATCGGTTCATGTTGAATTCCTCTTCAGTGGGCATCGCCGGGCAGGACCCGAACGCTGGCAAAAGTCTTGTCGTCGAAACTCGCGCCCAGCGACGCCGCGCACACATGCAGGTACCAGGCGCCGTTCTGGTCGAGGGTCACCGGGGCTTCATAAACGCCGTCGCCCACTTCCAGCGCGCGACGTGTTGTACCCGGGACGTCGGGGCCCGGAAGTAGCGCACCTGAACGTCCTTGACCCCGGTGCGCTGCGCCTTCTGCTTGCCCTGAACGATGCGAAAGCGCACCACGTAAGGACTGCCGAGGGCGGCGGTGGACGTGTCGAGCATGAATTCCACCTTCGGCACACCCGCGTGCGGGTTGAGGTTTTTGTCCGGCTCAACCAAGGCCGTGAAGCAATGGATAATGTTCGGCTGGTTCAGCAGGAAGGCCACGTCGAAACACCCGGCGGTGGGCAGTTTGATCCGTGCGCTGTACAGCCCCGGCTCGACTTCGCGCAGGCTGCGGTCGATGACCATCGCCGCCCGCGCCACTTGGCCTGGGCCAGGGACCTGTCATGGTCGTCGACCACATCGCGGCGCAGGGCGAACATCATTCCGTTGGCGTTCTGTGCACCGAGGCGGTTGAACATCAGCGGCTGATCCAGCGCCACGACGTTGGCCACCAAGTTGCGCTCGCAGCGCACGGCCGCTTCTGCCAGCTCGATGCCCAGCATCGACGCCACCAACAGCAGCAGATTAAACAAGGACGGAGCGCAGGGTATGCCGGTCATGATCACGGGCCTCGCTGTGGGTACTCATTAGGAATAAGTCTCGACAAATCCTCTTGAGCAATCCGCATGCCATAAATATTTTAGTTATTTTTCAATCGGTTACAGTAATTACTTAATAACTCGGGGGATATTCCCCACCCATTCCCCACTTTCCGGGCGGGGCCTTGTAGCAGCTGCCGAGCCTGCGAGGCTGCGTTCGGCTGCGAAGCAGTCGTAAAACCTGAACGCGAGGAATTGCTGAAACACCGCGTCGTCTGAATTCACGACTGCTTCGCAGCCGAACGGGGATAAATCCCCTCGCCACAGCCTCGCAGGCTCGACAGCTGCTACGGGGCGAACGTGGTCTTCAGTTCGGTGATACAGATCGAGTTGCCCCACTAATGGGGGAACCCCCCAATCACAGCGGCGCATCCGCGGCCAGGCCCTGCAAGCGTCGGTATTGGCGCAAGACACTGGGCACGTAACGCCGGGTTTCGGCGAACGGCGGGATCACCCCGCCACGGCTGAGCACCGCTTGCGGCCCGGCGTTGTAGGCCGCCACGGCGAGGCTGATGTCGTTATCGAACAGGGTCATCAGGTGCTTCAGGTATTTGGCGCCACCCTGAATATTGGCTTTCGGGTCATAGACATTCTTCACCCCCATCTCCCGGGCGGTGTCAGGCATCAATTGCATCAACCCGCCTGCGCCTTTGGGTGACCGCGCACCGGAGTCATACGCGGACTCGGCCTGGATCACCGCATGCAACAGCGCCGCCGGCAATTCATTGGCTGTGGCAGCCGCCGAAACCAGCTCGGCATAGGGCTGCCGGGCAATCATCTGCGGTTGCTGATCCATGCTGACCCGGGCGGGTTCAGGCTCATGAATCACCCGTTCATAGATGCGGCCGGGACGGTGGACATTGGACAGAACGTAGCTGCCCTTGGCGTCCACAGAAACGAACACATCGGCCTGAGCGACGCCGGTCAGCACTAGCAGACCGAGCAGTCCTGTGGTGAATGTTTTCATTATTTGCCTCTCCTGCCCGGCCCCGAAAAATGGGGCTAATGCCCCAATGGCCGGTAGTAAACCAGCCATACGCAAGCACTGTGCCGGATGCGCAAAGGCCCGTAATTCAGGGGTTGCAGAAGGATCTCCGAGCCTGTGCATGGCAATTGCATAAGCCTTCATGGCGACCCTTCTGCCGACTGTGTGAGGTCATCATGAATCAGCGTTTGCGTTCCGCCCCGCGTGCTCAAAGCGGGTTCACCCTGCTCGAACTGTTGGTGGTGCTGGTGGTGCTGGGGCTGTTGGCCGGCATCGTCGCGCCGAAGTATTTCGCCCAACTGGGCCGCTCCGAAGTGAAGGTGGCCAAGGCTCAAATAGAAGGCCTGGGCAAAGCATTGGATCTGTACCGTCTGGAGGTCGGTCATTACCCGTCGACCGAACAGGGTTTGCAGGCGCTGATCACCGCGCCCAGCGATGAAACACGCTGGACCGGCCCTTACTTGCAGAAAAAACTGCCGCAGGATCCGTGGGGCCGTAACTACACCTATCGCTGCCCCGGCGAAAACGGCGAATACGACTTGCTGTCCATGGGCAAGGACGGTCAACCCGGCGGCGAAGGCGAAAACGCCGAAGTCACCAGCTGGCAATGACGGGAGTGGCGACCATGCGATTTCATCTCAAAGCCGTTGGCAAGGCCGGTGTAGTCTCATTGACCGTCGAGGCGCTTGGCCACAGCGAAGCCCGGCGCATCGTCGAAGATCAGGGTTATCGGGTGGTCAGCCTGTACGCCGAGCGTCACTGGCGTGCGTTGCGCGTCAGGCAGCGCGAGACCTTCAACCTGGTGCTGTTCAGCCAGGAACTGACGACGTTGCTCAATGCCGGCCTACCGCTGATCGATGCGCTGGAAAGCCTGGCGGAAAAAGAGAACGCGCCCCAGGCCCGCAAAACCTTGAGCGAACTGGTGCGCCTGCTTTATGAAGGCAAATCGTTCTCCCAGGCACTGGCCCAGTTGTCGGCGGTTTTCCCTGCGCTCTACGTAGCGCTGGTGCAGTCCAGCGAGAAGACCGGCGCCGTGGGCGATGCCCTGGGCCGCTATGTCAGCTATCGCCAGCGCATGGACGAGGTTCGGCAAAAAATCATCAGCGCTTCGATCTACCCCCTGCTGTTGCTGGTGGTGGGAGGTGGCGTGGTGTTGTTTCTGATGGGCTACGTGGTGCCGCGCTTCAGCCTCGTGTTCGAAGGGCTGGGCTCGAACCTGCCGTGGCTGTCGCAGATCCTGATGAGCAGCGGGATGTTCCTGCACACCCATCAGGGTGAATTCTTCGGTACATTGGCGGCAATCATCGTCGCCCTCACCTTCCTCCAGCGCCAACCGGCCTTTCGCCGGGGCGTGGACCGCATGATCGAAAAACTCCCGGCGGTCCATCAACGCATCTTCATGTACGAACTGGCGCGCTTCTACCGTTCGCTGGGGATTCTGCTGCAAGGCGGCATTCCCCTCGTCACCGCCATGGGCATGGTTCGCGGCCTGCTCACCGTCGCCTCCCGCGCGCGCCTGGACGAGGCCTGCGAACGGGTGCGCGAGGGCCAGTCGCTGTCGACCGCTCTGGAACTCAATCACCTCGTGACACCGGTGTCCCTGCGCTTGCTGCGCGCTGGCGAACAGTCCGGCAACCTGGGGCAAATGATGGAGCGCAGCGCCGACTTCTACGACGAAGAAATCAGCCGCTGGATCGAATGGTTCGTGCGGCTGTTCGAACCCTTGCTCATGACCTTCATCGGCCTGCTGATCGGGGTGATCGTGATCCTGATGTACATCCCGATTTTCGAGCTGGCCTCGAGTATTCACTGACCCCTTGAACAGGGTGAGCTGTACGTTGCTGTGTTCATCGACGTTACAACTGAATAAATCAGTACGTTGAAGTGTTTATCAACAGTCCAACTGAATAATTGGATAAAGCAGCACGTTGCATTGTTCATCAACGTTCCAACCTGAATAAGAAGACGGAGAACGATATGCACATCAACAAGCTTTTGATTGCAGTAGCTATTGGCGCAGTTCTGTCGGCGTCTACCGTATTGATTCCGGACAGCCTGTCCGGTATGTCGAGCGCTCAGGCCAAGGATGGTGGTAGTGGTGGCGGGGGCGGCGGTGGATCTGGTGGTGGTGGCGGATCTGGCGGCGGTGGCGGTGGATCCGGCGGGGGCGGCTCTGGCGGTGGTGGAAGCGGTGGCGGCGGCAATGGCGGTGGTCACGGCGGAAGCGGCAGTGGCGGCAACAGTGGCAGCGGTCACAGCGGCAGCGACCATGGTTCGGGACATTCCGGTAACACAGCCTCCTCCGGACGCAATGGCACTCACGCCGAGCCCGGTGATGACCACGGCGTTCATCGCGCCGGTGAAATCGGCGACGACCACGGCGTGCATCGTGCAGGTGAAGTCGGCGATGACCACGGCGTACATCGCGCCGGTGAAGTCGGCGATGACCACGGCGTGCATCGCTCGGGTGAAATCGGTGACGACCACGGTGTGCATGTCGGTGGCGAGCCAGGCGATGACAAACGGACCTGACAAACACTGAACCCCAAAACTCCACAAATCCCCTGTGGGAGCGAGCCTGCTCGCGATAGCAATCTGTCATTCAACATGATGTCGTCTGACACTCCGCCATCGCGAGCAGGCTCGCTCCCACAGTGGAAGTGGTGAGCCTTACAACCCACCGTCAGCCTGATCCAACCGCTCGCGCAAAAACTCGATCAACGCCTGCACCGGCCGCGAACTCTGACGATGCTGCGGATACACCGCCGATAACGTCAGCGGCTGCGGACGATACTCGTCCAACACCGGCACCAGCCTGCCATCCTTCAGCGCCGACCCGACAATGAACGTCGGCAAGTACGTAATCCCCATCCCGGCCACCGCCGCGTCCTTGAGCAACTCACCGTTGTTGACCCGCATCCTGCCTGTAACGTTGACAGTCAGCGGCTTGCCCTGCCCGTCGAAACGCCATTGCACCTGACGACCGTGGCCGTAAGGCAGGCAGTCATGCGTGTGCAAGTCTTCGGGTTTGAGCGGCGTACCGCGCTCGGCCAGGTAAGCCGGGCTGGCGCAGTACACCCGCTGGATGGAGGCGATGCGTCGGGCGATCAGCGTCGAATCCTCCAGAATGCCAATGCGCAGCGCCAGGTCATAACCCTCACCGAGCAAATCCACCGGCCGATCACTGAGGTCGACCTCCACCGTGACGTCGCGATAACGCTGCAAAAACACCGGCAGCAGACACCCCAAATGCGCCAGCGCAAACGACAGCGGCGCGCTGATACGAATAGTGCCGCGGGGCTCAGTGGTCTGGCCGGCGATGCCCTGCTCCACTTGCTCGACTTCGCCCAGCAGGCGCAAGGCTGACTCGTAATAACTCTGCCCCAGTGGCGTCACGTCCAGTCGCCGCGTGGAGCGATTGAGCAGCCGCACACCCAGACGCTCTTCGAGTTGCATCAACCGCCGGCTGACGAACTGCTTGGACAGGCCTAATTGATCGGCCGCCGCGGTGAAGCTGCCGGAATCCATGACTTGGCAAAAAATACGCATATCTTCGAACGGGTTCATTGTCACGCCTTGGTTGACAGTCAAACATTTTATAGCCGCTTTTGCGCGTCCGGTTAAGGTCAAAGGTGAATTGCCGGTGTTCGTGTTCTTCCACGGTGGCGACTGGGTGTTGGGCGATTACCCGACTCACCAGTCGTCTGATCCACGACTTGGTGGTCGTGGCCTTGATGGCCAAGGAAACAAAAAACCCCGGCCCTGCGCTTCCAGCTGTTGATGTGGCCAGTGACCAACGCACAGTTCGACACCGGGTCGTACCAGCAATTTGCTGAAGGCCACTTCCTGACCAAGGGCATGATGAACGGGTTCTGGGACAGCTACACCACCGACAAAGCCGAGCGTGCGCAGATCCATGCCTCGCCGTTGCAAGCCAGCGCCGAACAGCTCAAAGGCTTGCCAGCGGCCCTGGTACAAACCGACGAGTTCGACGTGTTGCGTTACGAAGGCGAAGCCTATGCCCGCCACCTCGACGCGGCCGGTGTGCCGGTCACGGTCGTGCGCTACAACGGCATGATTCACGACTTCGGCCTGCTCAACCCGCGGAGCCAGATTCCGGAAGTGAAAGCGGCGGTTCGCCAGGCGGCACTGGAACTCAAGACTCACTTGAACTGAGTCCTCACCTCGCCACACAGAAATGCGTGGCGAAGCTGCCTGCCCTTGTAGCAGCTGTCGAGCCCCAGCGAGGCTGCGTTCGGCTGCGAAGCAGTCGTGAAATCAGGCGATGCGGTTTTCCAGCAAGACCGCGTATACAGGTTTCACGACTGCTGCGCAGCCGAACGCAGCCTCGCTGAGGCTCGACAGCTGCTACAGGAAGCGCATTCGCCAGCCAAAAAAATGCCCGCACATTCGCGGGCATTTTTCGGTGTGATCGCAAACTTACTTCGACGTCAGCACCGAGTAGCTGTTCATCAAATTGCGGTAGTTCGGAATGCGCGGCGACAGCAGGTTCGCCAGGCCTTCCATGTCGTTGCGCCAGTCGCCCTGCAGCTCGCAGGCCACCGAGAACCAGTTCACCAGTTGAGCACCGGCCGCCGCCATGCGCGCCCAGGCCGCTTGTTGCACGGTTTCGTTGAAGGTACCCGAGGCGTCGGTCACGACGAACACTTCAAACCCTTCAGCCAGCGCCGACAGCGTCGGGAACGTCACGCAAACGTCGGTGACTACACCGGCGATGATCAGTTGCTTGCGGCCTGTGGCTTTAACAGCCTTGACGAAATCTTCGTTGTCCCAGGCATTGATCTGGCCTGGACGCGGGATGTATGGCGCGTCCGGGAACTGTTCTTTCAGCTCGGGAACCATCGGGCCGTTCGGGCCGTTTTCGAAGCTGGTGGTCAGGATGGTCGGCAGCTTGAAGAACTTGGCCACATCGCCCAAGGCCAGTACGTTGTTCTTGAATTCGTTCGGCGAGAAATCCTGAACCAGCGAGATCAGACCCGTCTGGTGGTCGACCAGCAGCACCACGGCGTCATCTTTATTCAAGCGTTTGTACGGAACGTTGCTCATGTGAAACTCCTCGGTGGATGGGTGTTACATACGGCGCCGACGCGCAGGGTCGGCGCTTTTTTTTGATCGTCAGAAGGCAAAGCACGAGCAGCCAAACGCGCCCCAGAAACCCGCGAAATCGCTGACCGGCGCATTCGACAAGCGCGCCTTTTCATGGTTATGGGAATGCACGCCGCACGGCCCGCTGCAATGGTGAACCTGCGCCTGCATCGGCGAGGTCGGACGCCAGTGCCCCGGCACTTTCACCACCGGCGACCAGTCCGGCAGCACCGGCACGCTGGCCGGCCCGAGTTTTTCGAAGTCACCGGCGGCGTACACCACCTTGCCGCCGACCACGGTCAACACCGACTCGATCCACTTGATCGCTTCTTCGTCGACGCTGAAAAAATCCGCGCTCAGGGCCGCGACGTCAGCCAGTTGGCCAACCTTGATCATGCCTTTCTTGCCCTGCTCGGAAGAGAACCAGGCGCTACCGTGGGTGAACAGCTCCAGCGCGGTTTGTCGGGACAGGCCCTCGGCGTGCAGTTCCAGGCCACCGACGGTGCGGCCGCTGACCATCCAGTACAGCGAAGTCCAGGGGTTGTAGCTGGACACTCGCGTGGCATCGGTACCGGCGCCGACCGGTACACCTTCGGCCAGCATGCGCTTGATCGGCGGCGTGGCTTCGGCCGCTTTGGCGCCGTAACGCTCGACGAAATATTCGCCCTGAAACGCCATGCGATCCTGAATCGCGATACCACCACCCAGCGCCCTCACCCGCTCAATGTTCTGCGGGGTGATGGTTTCAGCGTGGTCGAAAAACCACGGCAAACCGTTGAACGGAATGTCACGGTTGACCTTCTCGAACACGTCGAGCATGCGGCTGATGGATTCGTTGTACGTGGCGTGCAAACGGAACGGCCAGCGCTGCTCGACCAAGTGGCGCACCACCGGTTCCAGCTCGTCTTCCATGGTTTGCGGCAAGTCCGGACGCGGCTCGAGGAAGTCCTCGAAATCCGCCGCCGAGAACACCAGCATTTCCCCGGCGCCGTTGTGTCGCAGATAGTCGTCGCCCTGATGCAGGGTCACGCTGCTGGTCCAGTTCTTGAAGTCAGTCAGCTCTTCCTTGGGCTTCTGGGTGAACAGGTTGTAGGCAATACGAATGGTCAGCTGCTGGTCCTTGGCCAACTGCTCGATCACCTGGTAATCGTCCGGATAATTCTGGAAACCACCGCCGGCGTCGATGGCGCTGGTCAGGCCGAGGCGATTGAGTTCACGCATGAACTGGCGTGTCGAGTTGACCTGATACTCCAGCGGCAACTTCGGCCCTTTGGCCAGCGTCGAGTACAGAATCATGGCGTTGGGCCGCGCCACCAGCATGCCGGTCGGCTCACCGTTGGCATCGCGCACAATCTCGCCACCCGTCGGGTTCGGCGTGTTGCGGGTGTAACCGGCCACCCGCAACGCGGCACGGTTGAGCAAGGCGCGGTCGTACAAATGCAGGACAAATACCGGTGTATCCGGCGCGGCCTGATTGAGTTCTTCGAGGGTCGGCATGCGCTTTTCAGCGAACTGGAATTCATTCCAGCCACCGACCACACGCACCCACTGCGGCGTCGGCGTGCGGTCGGCCTGTTCCTTGAGCATGCGCAGGGCATCGGCCAGCGACGGCACCCCTTCCCAGCGCAGTTCAAGGTTGTAGTTCAAACCGCCACGGATCAGGTGCAAGTGCGAGTCGTTGAGGCCGGGAATGACGCAGCGACCCTTGAGATCGATGATCTGCGTGCCCGAACCGCGCAGGGCCATGGCTTCGGCATCGGTGCCGACCGCAACGAAGCGACCCTCGCTGATCGCAACCGCACTGGCGCGCGGGTTTTCACGGTCAACGGTATGAAATTGGCCATTGAACAAAATCAGATCGGCGGTCATCGCGTTTCCTTGGGCTGAGTGGAAGAGGACAGCCAAGGCGCGAACAACCGCGTCGCCATCGGCATGAACAGGTACACCACCGAAACGACGATGGTCAGCGTGATCAGGAACGTCGCGACCACGTAATTGGAAAGGATGGCGTTGAGTTGCAACAGCGGGCCCCAGATCAGCGGCACCAGCAAGGTGTGCGGCAAAATCACCAACAACGTCACCACGGCCTGCTTCCAGCGCGGCGGTGGCGGCGAAGCGGCGTCGGCTTGCGGCGCGAACCAGAATTCGTTGACCGGATTGACCTCGGTCTGGTCGCCGTCGGCGAGCATCGGCGTGGCTTCGTTAACCAGTGCCAGCCGTTGCGGCGAATCGAGCCAGCGCTGCATCGCGTCGGTAGAGCAAAAGCGCAGCACGCAGGTGTACATGTCCAGGCCGGCGTTTTTGCCGCGCATCACGTCCACACCCAAGTGCCCTTCCTGCTGCCCGGCAATACTGACAATGTTGCGCAACCAGGCTTCGTAGGGCACTTCAAAACCGGCCTTGACCCGGTGCTTGATCACCAGGGTCACGACTTCCTCGAAACGATTGGATTCAGGCATAACGTAAAGCTCCGGCGAATCGGACATTGAGCGCCAGCCGTCCCGGCCCGGCGATAAGAATGCTGGTGAACAGAATCAACAGCAGCCAGCCGAACTGCCCTTCATCGAGGCTCCATTGCGGATGCACAATCAGCAGCGCCACCAGCAGCAAACACAGAATCGGCAGACACGCCAAACGCACCAGCACCCCGGTAATGATCAACAACGGACACAACACCTCGGCAAAAATCGCCAGCATTAGCGTGACGTTCGCGCCCAGGTGAAAAGGGTCTTCGATGATCTGCAGTTGCGCCCTGTAGTTAAGCAGCTTCGGCAAACCGTGCACCCACAGCAGAAACAATCCGGCACTGACCCGCAAAAACAGCAGTCCGAGATCCTGGACCCGCTCATCCCATCGCGACGTATTCATGGGCTACCTGCACAAATGAAAAACCACCGGCGTTCATGCGCCGGGACTTGATTTGATAGTGCCGGTGTGGGGGCGGGAAAAATTGGATGTGTGTGCTCTTTTTGTGGATGAGCCCGGCGGTACGATCCACCGCAGATCCCTTGTGGGAGCGAGCCTGCTCGCGATAGCGGTGGGTCAGGCAATATCAATGCTCAATGACACATCGCCTTCGCGAGCAGGCTCGCTCCCACAAGGGATATTGTTTGCCCGCAGGTTTCTGTCAGGCACAAAAAAACGGCCTCTACCGAGACCGTTTCTTTTCAACTGACGACGTTACCGCGGATCAACTCTGTCCAACGCCCGATTCACCACCAGCTCAGCCAGCATGATGACCTGCTGAATACCCGGCATCGTATTGCGATGCGGCCCCTCCATCAGCCCGGCGAAATCGCTGGCCATGACACTGGCGGAAGCCAGAGATTCGCAGGCGTTGACCAATAGGGTTTCAGTGTCGATGCCATTAAACCCACCTCTCAGATCAGTACATATTCGCTGTGGGAGCGAGCCTGCTCGCGATGGCAGTCAGTCAGCCAACTTCAATGCTGAGTGACACACCGCCATCGCGAGCAGGCTCCCACACACAGTTGGACTGGGCGCATCTGGAGGAGATTGGTCGGCTACTAGGCCGCCATCGCGAGCAAGCTCGGCTCCTACAAAAGCAGAGCGGCGCACACCCGCCGCCCTCCACCACTCAACAGGCCGAGCGTTAGCTCGCCTGCAGCTTTTGATCTTGATCCATCCGCCCCTGCGGGAAGCTGAGTGGAGGTGTTCATCTGGGGGTAGGCGCGCAGCGCCGTTCGACGAAGTCGAACACATCGAGAGGAGGTTGAAGCGAAGCCAACCGGAGGCGATGCCCCCAGATGAATGCCGAAGCGAGGGTACGCCGAGCCTGGGCGAGGGGCCGGACGCTGGGGCGAAGCCTTTTGGTTCCTTTTTGGCGTTTGAAAAAGGGACTCGCCGTAAGGGCCATCCCTTTCAAGGTCTTTGATAAAATCCCCCAAAAATACCGGTCAGGACGACGAGACGATGTGGGCAGAGGTTTTAGCGCGGTTCGAGAAAAAAGCACCGGCCAGTGTCATGGCCAAATTGGTGTTGGAGCAGGCCATTGCGCCTGAGTGGGTCGATCAGGTGTTTGAAGAGCATCGTCAACGGCAGTACCCGCGTGAGCTTTTGTTTTCGACTATCGTTGAGCTGATGTCCTTGGTTTCACTGGGTTTGCGGCCTTCGCTGCATGCCGCAGCGCGGCAGATGAATGATCTTCCCGTCAGCTTGGCGGCGCTCTATGACAAGGTCAGTCGCACAGAGCCTGCGCTGCTGCGTGCCTTGGTAATCGGCAGCGCACAGCGCCTGGCTCCGACGATTGAAGAGCTGGGTTGTTCTGCCATTTTGCCTGGCTGGCAACTGCGAGTCGTTGACGGTAACCACCTGCCTTCCAGCGAAAAACGTTTGGGCGCTTTGCGCCGTGAACGAGGCGCCGCTCGGCCTGGTTTTTCGGTCGTGGTTTACGACCCTGATCTCGACCAGGTCGTCGACCTTCAGCCCTGCGAAGATGCTTACGCCAGCGAGCGCGTCAGCGTGCTGCCGTTGCTGGAAAAAGCCAGTGCTGGCCAACTGTGGATGGCTGATCGACTGTATTGCACGCTCCCGGTCATGGAGGCCTGCGAAGATGCCGGGGCTTCATTCATTATTCGTGAGCCAAGTAAGCATCCGCGCCTGTTTCAGGAAAGCGACTGGCAGGAGTCTGTCGCGGTCGCGACGGGAAACGTGCGCGAGCAAACCATCGAAGTGAAAAGCGGACGCCAGTGGCGGCGTGTCGAACTTCGCCTGCAAAAACCCACCGAATCAGGCGACGCCACGCTGTTGTTCTGGAGCAACTTGCCCGACACCATCAGCGCTGAACAAATCGCCGACTTGTACCGTCGTCGCTGGAGTATCGAAGGGATGTTCCAGCGCCTGGAATCGGTGCTGGAAAGTGAAATCGAAACCTTGGGCAACCCTAAGGCAGCCCTGCTGGGGTTTGCGTCGGCTGTGTTGGCTTACAACATTTTGTCGGTGCTTAAGCGCAGCGTTGAACAGGCTCATCGCCAGACCCAACCTGAAGATTGGGAGGCATCGATTTTCCACCTGACGATACAGGTACGCAGTGGTTATGAGGGCATGCAGATTGCCTTGCCGCCAGAGCACTTATCCATCCCAATCCGCGCAGGAGGGCTGGCTCAGCACTTACTGGCGCTGGCCAGAAAAGTCCCGCCAAAAACCGTCGCTAAAAGCAAACGAGGTCCGAAGGTGCCTAAATCCAAGGAGTGGCTTGAAGGCAAGGCAGTGCATGCCCACGTGTCGACGGATAGGGTGCTCAAGGCCGCCAAAGTCAAAAGACCTTGAAAGGGATGGCCGTAAGGGCGAAACCCTAAGTGGCCGTTACCGCAGGAATGGATATGTACACCTGAAAGAGATTGGTCGGCTACTAGGCCGCCTTCGCGAGCAAGCCCGCTCCCACAGTTGGATGGTGTACATCTGGGGGAGAATGGTCGGCTGTCAGGCCGCCTTCGCGAGCAGGCTCGCTCCCACAGTTGGACGGGGTACATCAGGATATAAACAGGTCGGCTGTCAGGCCGCCTTCGCGGGCAGGCTCGCTCCCACAGTTGGACGGGGTACATCAGGATATAAACAGGTCGGCTGTCAGGCCGCCTTCGCGGGCAAGCCTCGCTCCTACAGGGGATCGGACAGGCGGGAACGTGGTCGGCCCGGAGGCCGCCACGGTCAAGCCGAAATCGGCAAAGGCCTCGACATGAACTCACTGATCCGCGACCGCAACCACCGCTCCGCCGGATCATTGTCATGCACCCCGCTCCATGCCATCGACAACTGCGCCGCATCGATGGGAAACGGTGGATCCTCAGCCCGCAACGCACACCCTTCAACCAGCGCACACGCCGCATAATCCGGCACGGTGGCGATCATTTCAGTGCCGGCGAGCAACGCGCGCAAACCGCTGAACTGCGGCACGCCCAATACCACGCGGCGGCTACGGCCGACCTTGGCCAGATCCAGATCGATGTTGCCGCTCAGGTCGCCGGAGAACGACACCATGGCATGCGGTCGTTCGCAGTATTCGTCGAGCGTCAGCGTCCCCGGTCGTTTGTCCCCGCGCAGCACTTTGCAGGGGATGTCCCGCAACTTCTTGCACTTGGCATTCGCCGGCAAATCCGTGGTATAGCTCACCCCCACGGAAATTTCTCCCGAGGCCAGCAATGCCGGCATCAGCAGGTAGTTGGCGCGGCGCACCACAACCACGATCCCCGGAGCCTCTTCTTGCAGTTGCCGCAGCAACGGCGGAAACAAGCCAAACTCGGCGTCGTCCGACAGCCCAATGCGAAACACATCGCAGCTTGTAGCAGGATCGAATTCTTTAGCCCGGCTCACCGCCCCGGAAATCACATCCATCGCCGGCTGCAGCTCCTTGAGAATCGCCAGTGCCCGCCCCGTCGGCTCCATCCCGCGGCCGTTGCGCAACAGCAGCGGATCGTCGAACAGATCCCGTAACCGTCCCAGCGCCGCACTCACCGCCGGCTGCCCCATGAACAGTTTTTCAGCAACACGGGTGAGGTTCTTTTCGAACATCAACGCCTCGAAAATCACTAACAGGTTCATGTCGACGCGGCGCAGATCGTTACGGTTCACAGGCAGGTTCCCTTGTGTGTTCAGCCAGGCACTTAGCGGTGGACTTTACTCGATCAGCGGTACGTTGGCTGCACGTTTGTAAGGACCGTACTCCACCGGTACCCATTGGAAATGCTTGCCCTGCGCCGCGATATGGCCGATGCCCGGAAACGGCAAATGCGCCGCCGTTACCCAGACTTTGCTCGCCGCTGCATCGCTGAAAACCTTGGCGCGGCTCTTGATCGCTTGCTGGCTGTTGACGTCAAAGCCGATCGACACTTCAGGGTGCTCGAACTGCACCGCGAGGTTATGCACCAGATCGCCCATGAACAGAATGCTCTGCCCCTGCGAAGTGAAGCGGTACGTGGTGCTGCCCGGCGTGTGACCGGCCTCCAGTTCCGCATCGACTACACCCGGCACGGGCGACTGACCGGCATCGAACGTCTTGAAGCGACCTGCCGCGACGTAGGGCGCGGTCGAGTCCTGGGCGATTTTGAAATACGGCTTGGCACCCTCGGGCGCCTTGCCCAGGGCCTTAGGATCGAGCCAGTAGTCAGCTTCTGCCTTCGCCGCGTAAACAGTGGCGTTGGCGAAAATCGGTTTCTGCTGGCCGTCGACGAGTCCGCAGACATGGTCCAAATGCAGGTGGGTCAGCAAAATCGTATCGACCTGCGCAGGCTCATAACCGGCGGCTTTCATATTCTCTGACAGCATCCCGGCTGTAGCACCAATGCACTGGCCAGCGCCGGTATCGACGAGGATCAACTGCTTGCCAGTGTTGATCAGAAAGGCGTTGAACGCGGTTTGTACGCCCGGCGTTTCAATCGAACGGCGAGCCAGCAGCGCGCGGATCTGACTTTGGGTCAGGCCCTTGAGCAATTTGGGCGACAGATCGTTGTAGCCATCGAACAACGCCGTCACCTCGTAATCGCCCACCGCCAACCGGTAGTAACCCGGCACTTGTGTGCCGACTTGCGCCGGTGCCTGAGCCGAGGAAATGCCGGACGCCAGCGCTACCGCGAGCCCCAGCGCGCAAACCAGAGAATGTTTCATGCCACCACCTTGGTCGAGTCAGAAGAGCGGCCACGCACAACGCCGCCAGATAACGTCTATTTTGCACGGCTCGTACCCGCAGAAATTGCAGCAATGTGCTGAGTTAGCGCTGTTGGTTACCACCTCACACGGACGGAATTAACAACGTTTAACTCGCCTGCCAGAACCCAGCGGCCAAAGATGAAGCTCACCGACACGGACATTTTTCATGGCCCATTCTCAGCAAAACGTCGCCCGCGCGACGGCTACTGAAACGCGAAAGAAAAATACCGGCGGCCTGACCCCGTGGCGCGAAAGCCTGGTCAAGCAACTGATCCTCGAGCGCCTTGGTGAAACCGTTGAAGTGACCGAACTGGCCCGCGCCTGCGCCCTTTCGCGCAGTCATTTCTCCCGCGCGTTCAAGTGCAGCACCGGGCTCTCGCCTCAGGACTGGATTCGCAACCAGCGCATCGCCCGCGCCAAGCAATTGATCCAGAGCACTGACCTGACGCTGACGCAAATCAGTCTCGAATGCGGCTTCTGCGATCAGGCACATTTCTGCCACATCTTCACCCGCAGCGAAGGCATCACTCCGTTTGCGTGGCGTTGCAAGATTGTGCGCGCCTTACGCCTTCCTCCCGCGAATCACCGCGCTGCCTCCACGTCTCAACTTAACGCACCGTAAACCCGCCAACACATTCCTTGCAGCAGCTGTCGAGCCCCGGCGAGGCTGCGTTCGGCTGCGAAGCAGTCGTGAATTCAGCACCCCGGTGTTTCAGGTAGGCTGCGTTCTCGGATTTTGCGACTGCTTCGCAGACGAACGCAGCCTCGCCGGGGCTCGACAGCTGCTACAGAGCTTCCATGGCATAGGATCGGGGGGCTAGGGATTAACGCTTAGTCCTTCAAAAACGCCAGCAGATCAGCGTTGAGCTGATCCTTGTGGGTATCCGTCAAGCCATGGGGAGCGCCCGGGTAGACCTTCAACGTAGATCCTTTCACCAGTTTTGCAGATGCAATGCCCGCCGCTTCGATCGGCACCACCTGGTCAGCATCGCCATGCACCACCAGCGTCGGTATGTCGAACTTCTTCAGGTCTTCGGTGAAGTCGGTTTCGGAGAACGCCTTGATGCAGTCATAAGCGTTCTTGTGGCCGGAGGTCATGCCTTGCATCCAGAACCAGTCGATCATGCCCTGGGATGGCTTGGCGTCCGGTTTGTTGAAGCCGAAGAACGGACCGCTGGCGAGGTTGATGTAGAGCTGCGAACGGTCGGCCAGGGACGCCTCGCGAATGCCGTCAAACACCTCGATCGGCAGGCCGCCAGGGTTGGCTTCAGTCTTGAGCATCAGCGGTGGCACCGAAGAAATCAGCCCGGCCTTGGCCACGCGGTCGGTGCCGTGGCGACCAATGTAGCGCGCCACTTCGCCGCCGCCCGTGGAGAAACCGAACAGCACGGCGTCTTTGAGGTCCAGCAACTCGATCAACTGCGCCAGATCATCGGCGTAGGTGTCCATGTCATTGCCGGTCCATGGCTGGCTGGAGCGGCCATGACCGCGGCGATCATGGGCGATCACCCGGTAACCTTTGGAGGCCAGGAAGATCATCTGCGATTCCCAACTGTCGGCATTCAGCGGCCAACCGTGGCTGAAGACGATGGGCTGACCGGTGCCCCAGTCCTTGTAATAAATCTCGGTGCCGTCTCGGGTCGTGAACGTACTCATGCGTTGTCTCCTTAGCGAGTGTTGGGGTGTATCAAACCGGTGAGTGGCTCATGCGTTCAGCCAGCCGCGCCACTCGCTCGCCCAGATGCGCAGCGGTGCAGCGGTCTTCGGGGGGAGGTGCGAGTTCGGGGGACTGTTCGACATTCGACTGCGCCATGGCGCCCAGCGAGCTGCCCAGGCGATTCATTTGCCCATCGAACACGCCCGTGCTCGAACGCGCCGGCAGCAGGTCGAGGCCGACCCAGATCATTGAATGCTGCGCGGCGAACACTGCCATCTGCAGCAAGGTGTTGAGTTTGTCGCCGCACAGGCAGCCGGAATTGGTGAAGCCGGCCGCCAGTTTGTCGCGCCAGGGTTGGGCCAGGTAGAACGCCGCCGTAGCTTCCATGAACCCCTTGAAGGCTGCCGAGGCGCTGCCCATGTAGGTCGGCGCGCCGAAGATGATCGCGTCGGCGTTGTGCAAATGGTCCCAGTGCCGGTCCACGTCCTCGACCGAAATCAGCTGGCAGGTACTGCCCAGGTGCCTTTCCACACCCAGGGCCACTGCTTCGGCCATGACACGGGTGTGCCCGTAGCCACTGTGATAGACCACCACCACGTTGCTCATTCCGGCGTCCTCATGACATGTTTAATCCCTTTGTTACACGGCAGCCCCCCTGTGGGAGCGAGCCTGCTCGCGAAAGCGTTGTATCAGTCACTAACGATGTTGAATGTGCCGCCGCCTTCGCGAGCAGGCTCGCTCCCACAGACCGGTGGCCGTTGAAGATGCAGAGTTTTGGGCGTAGACAAGACGCAGGACGAGTTAAACGTTGTTAATTTTCCCTGGCGCGCTAAAAGCCTCAGCGACACCTTCAAGACCGTCGCGCCCAATAAATACGGAACGTATGAACAGGGGCCGCAAACCAGCAGTCCAGGCGGACACCGCTGAGTCATGCGCCCAGCGCATTGCGCTGTCGTACAAACCTGACGAATATGCTCGGAAACCGCTTACCAGACGGCTGCAAGCAGGAGTGACACGTTGACCCTTCCCCCCGAACAAGCCATCCATTTCGGCCCCTACCGGATCTATCCCGGACAACGTCTGGTCATGGAGGCCGACCAGCCCCTGCGCCTGGGTCGGCGTGCCATGGACATTCTATTGATCCTTTTGGAACACGCCGGGGAAGTGGTCAGCAAACAAGCGCTGATCGCCAGCGTCTGGCCCAAAAGCGTGGTGGAAGACATCAACCTGCGGGTGCACATGGCCGCATTGCGCAAGGCCCTCGGTGACGGCCAGGCCGGCCAGCGTTACATCGTCACCGTGGCACAGCGCGGGTACAGCTTTGTGGCGCCGTATTCGCTGGAGCACATCGAGCACCCTCCAGGGAGCGAAGCGCCCGCGTCGAGCGGCCACAACCTGCCCGTTCGTCGAACCCGCATGATCGGTCGCCAGTCCCTCGTCGATAACTTGATGGTCCAGCTGTCACGCCAGCGTTTCATTACCTTGGTCGGCCCCGGCGGGATCGGCAAAACCACCGTGGCCCTGCGTGTCGCCGAACAACTGATCGGGCGCTACCGGGATGGCATTCGACTGCTGGACCTGGCGCCGATCAACGATCCGTCAATGATCACCGTTCACCTGGCGACATTGCTCGAACTGTCCTTGCACGACGCCGAGCCGATGAGCGGCCTCGCCGCGTTTTTGCGCGACCGGCAGATGCTGCTGGTGATCGACAACTGCGAACACCTGGTCGATGCCATCGCATTGCTGAGCGAGAGCCTCCTGCGCGCCGCGCCAGAGGTGCACATTCTGGCCACCAGCCGTGAGAGCCTGCGGGCCGAAGGTGAATGTGTCCAGCGCCTGGAGTCGCTGGACTGCCCTCCCCCCATCGCCGTACCAGACCGCGCTCAAGCCCTGACCTTTTCCGCCCTGCAGTTGTTCGTCGAACGGGCGATGGCCAGCCACGACAGCTTCGAGCTGACCGATGACGAGCTGCCGCTGGCGATTGAAATCTGCCGGCGTCTGGACGGTATTCCATTGGCGATCGAATTGGCGGCCGCGCAAGTCAGCGGCCTCGGATTAGGCGGATTGCTGACCCAACTCCAAGGCAGTTTTCGCCTGCTCACCCAGGGTTGTCAGACCACGTTGGGCCGACACCAAACCCTGCGCGCCACGCTGGACTGGAGCTTCGAACTGCTGAATGCCTGCGAACAAATCTGCCTGCGCCGACTGGGTGTGTTCAGAGGCGGATTCACTCTGGAATCGGCGGCGGCGGTGATCGTCGGCGAGCACATCGAACCGCAAGCAGTGTTTGGCTCGATCACGCAACTGGTGGCCAAATCGCTGCTGAACGTGGAGGTGGGTGACGAAGAGGTGTTCTACCGATTGCTCGACACCACCCGCAGCTATGCCCTGGAGAAACTCGACCAGGCCGCCGACCTACCCGATACCCGGGAACGTCACGCCGAGCGCTGCCTGGCGTTGATGAATCAGGCCCGGCACGACTGGGAGCTGATCCCGACAGGTACGTGGATCGAGCGTTATGCCCGCAGTCTGGAAGACATTCGTTCGGCCCTCGACTGGTGCTTTAACGCGCAAGGATCGCAGGCATTGGCGATCCGCCTGACGGCAGCTTCCACGCCGCTGTGGCAGGAACTGTCGCTGCTCAAGGAGCACGGCCTGTACGTGCGCAGGGCGCTGGCACTGCTCGATGCAACGTCCGATCCCTGCCCGCAGCTGAAAATAGCCCTCCATCTCGCTCTCGGCAGTTCTTGCTATCACACTCAGATCAGCACGGCGGAAACCATCGACGCTTTCGTCAGCGCCAGAACCCTGGCCAAACATTGCAACGATTTGGCCGGTCAGTTGCGGGCGGTGTCCGGGCATATGGCGGTCAATCTCTGCTGCGCCAACTATCAAATGGCCCTGGAACAGAGCCGGCAATACGATCGGTTGGGGCTGCACGGCGATGCGGTGGTGTCCCTTAGCACGCATCGCCTGCGGGTGCTGGCGTTGCACTTTGCCGGGGACCAACAGCAGGCGCGGATGAATGCCGAACAGGTCCTTCAGCGCATGGCCCAGAGCGGCCACCTCAACCGCTTCACCTACGGTTTTGGCGTGCACTACGATCAGAGCGTCGCCGCCCTGACGATTCTGGCGCGCATCCTCTGGTTGCAGGGGCAACCGGAACAAGCCTGGCGCACCGCCCGGCAAGCGCTGGACATTGCGATCCAGATCAACCACGGCACGTCGATCTGCTACACCCTGGCGCTGGCCGGTTGCCTGATCGCTCACTACAACGGCGATACCCGTACCGCTCGTGAACTCTTGCGTCTGCTGCTGGAGCAAGCACAGAAACACTCGGTGCTGCTGTTCTACACCTGGGCCCGGCACTATGCGCAGGTGATCGACCGCGCCGAGGCGCACTTGCCTCTTCAGCCAGGCGTGGGGCTGATCAAGGACATCATGGTCACGCTGGATAGCGGTTTCGTCGATGACGCCCTATTGCAACGGGCCGACACCGGCACGGCTGGCTGGAGCACGGCGGAAGTTCTGCGGGCCCGGGCTGATGCGCTGCTGGCCGAGAATTGCCCACTGAAAACCGAAGCGGCCGAGGCCGTGCTGATCAGGGCATTAAACGTGGCGAAACATCAGGGCGCCCTGGCTTGGGAACTGCGCAGCGCCACCTCGCTGGCGCAACTTTGGCAGCGTCAGGGCTTGTATCAGCAAGCTCATGAGCTGCTGGCACCGATCTACCATCGGTTCACCGAGGGATTTTCTACACCGGACCTGAGCAAAGTCCGTCGATTACTCGACGAGCTCCATAGGCAACTGCACGCCTGAGACCCAGCGCGCCCGGCTGATGTAGTGCCAATAGCGCCGCTCAAACGCCCCCAGATGGCCGCTGTGTTCGAGCTTCTCAACGGCATACGTGCGCGTGGTGTTGAGAAAGCGATAACGGGCTGTGCCGTTGACCTGATCCATCGAGAGCAACGATTTGGCGACCAGTCGCTTTACCAGTGCCGCCAGTTGATCGGGCTTCAGCTCCACGCAACTGCACACACCAATCGCGGCATCGAGGGTGAAGGACATTTTGAACACCGACAGGCGCTGAAACACGGTTTGTTCCAGCAGGCTCAGCCGTTCATAGCTCCAGTCCAGCGCTGCTTTGAGTGTCTGATGCCGGGGCACGGCCGTGCGCCGGCCTTGGGTCAGTAGCTGAAAACAGTTATCCAGCTGAGCTTGCAAACCGACCAACGCCAGCGCATGGATCTGCGCCGCTGCCAGTTCAATGGCCAGTGGCAAACCATCGAGCCGCCGACAGATTTCACGGACCGCTTTGAGGTCTTGTTCGCGCAAGGCAAACCCTTGTTGACAGGTTCGGGCACGACTGACGAACAGCTGCACCGCCGAATACCCCATAGCTTCGGCGACACTGTGCAACGCCGACGCGGGCGGCACCGCCAGAGACGGAAGACGCTGGACCGTTTCTCCTGCCGCCTGCAAAGGCTCGCGGCTGGTCACCAGAATGGACAGCCGAGGCGCCGACATCAGCAAATCCTCGACCAGGGTTCGGCAACGTTCCAGCAGGTGTTCGCAGTTGTCGAGCACCAGCAACGCGTGCCGGTTTGCCAGCACGTCCAGCGTCGTGCCGATCTCCCGTTCAAGGGTCTGGATCAGATGATCGACCACTCGCGCGGGGTCATCGATCGCCGCGAAATCAACCAGCCACACGCCATCTTCATAGTGCTGCAACAGCAGTTCGGCGACACGCAACGCCACCGTGGTCTTGCCGACGCCGCCGGGGCCGACCAGGGTCATGAAACGCCGAACCGGCAACTGCCGGACTAGACTGCCGACCATCGAATCTCGGCCAGTCACCGGCGTGAGTCGTGCAGGCAGGTTGTGCTGATGTTTTTGAACGGTCTCGATCAGGACCTGCGTGCCTGCGGACGCATGCTGCACCGGGGCGATAAAGCTGTAACCACGCTGGGGAATGTTGACGATGTAGCGCTGGCCATTCTGCCCGTCACCGAGCGCCCGACGCAGGGCCGCAATGTGCACGCGCAGGTTGATTTCCTCGACCACCGAAGTCGGCCAGACGTGCGCAATCAGTTCGTCCTTGCTGACCACATTGCCGGCGCGCTCGACCAGCACCTGGAGGATATCCAGTGCCCGGCCGCCCATGCGCAGCGGCCGATCACCTTCAAGGATCAGCCGTTGCCGCAGGTGAAATGCGTAGGGCCCGAATCGTAGCACCGCATCGCTGTTTAAATCTCTGAGGCTGTTCATGCACATTCTCGTGCTGAAACCTGGTCCGGCTCACCGTGCAGCACATCCATCGCACGCGCCCTCCAGACTCCCGCATCTCCATGCTAAGCGTTCACCGGTATCTTGGCAGGCCTCAGTGACGGTACAACTGCCACGGTAGGAGTGTCACCGCCATCTGGGTGCGCAGAACGGACAAGAACGCTCTAACTGAACTGTTCGCGGTATTGGGTCGGCGTCAAACCAAGCTTTTCACTGAACAGAAAACGCATGTGCCGCACACTACCGAAGCCACTTTTGAACGCCACGGTCTTGAGCGGCAAGTCGCTGGTTTCCAGCAGATTCCTGGCGCTGTCGATGCGTGCACTTTGCAGAAATTCCATGGGTGTCATGTTCACTTCCCGAGCAAACATCCGGGCGAAGTGCCGCGCACTCATGTTCGCGAGGCTGGCCATGCGGTCGATGCTGAATGCTTCATCGAGGTGTTCGAGCACATAGTTCTGCACGCGAGTGATCGGCGTTTCCTGCGGTGCGACAGCGGCCATCAACGGGCTGAACTGCGCCTGCCCACCCTGGCGCTTCATGACCACCAGCAATACCTTGGCCACGTCCTGGGCGACTTTCTTGCCATGGTCTTCGGCGACCACCGACAGTGCCAGGTCGATGCCGGCAGTGACGCCGCCGGAGGTGATGAGGTTGCGGTCCTGCACGTAAATCTGATCGGTCTCGACGGTGGCCTTTGGGAAGCCTTTGATCAGTCGTTCGGTGTAATGCCAGTGGGTGGTCACGCGATAACCGTCCAGCAAACCGGCATGCCCCAGCACAAACGCGCCGGTGCAGATCGAGCCATATCGCTCGGCGCGACCGACCGCGGCTTTGAGCCAACACAACAACGGTGGATGTTTTTCGTTGTAGGCACCCGGACCGCCCGGCACCAGCAATAGGTCATACGCGTGATCCGCCTGATCGATGTGCAAATCGGTCTGAACGCTGACGCCGTTGGAGGCACGCAATACGCCATGCTCGGTGCCGATGGTCGACAGCTCGTAACGATCATCCGCTGCCAGATATCGATTGGCGATGGAAAACACTTCCATCGGGCCTGCCATGTCCAGCAGGAGAAAGTCCGGGAACAACACCATAGCCACGGTTTTCATGGGTTCAAATCACTGAAGTCAAAAGAAAATCCATCTACCAAACACCAACCCTCTGTGGGAGCGAGCCTGCTCGCGAAAGCGGTGTATCAGTCACCAACAGTGTTGGATGTGACGCCGCCTTCGCGAGCAGGCTCGCTCCCACAGGTTTCGTGTCCGGCATCAGGGGGATGCTGTGCATTATGGCCAAGTGTGGCGTCAGTGTTGGAGAAGAATACGTGATCGCGCTCACATTACTGTCAACCTGAACGCGACAGTATTTCAATTTTCACCTACTTATTGCACCAGCCATTAACTATTAACCTTCTCCTCACTCGGACGAATCAACGTCCCCACAGGAGATTTCATCATGCTGACCCTTCGCAAAGCTTCGGATCGCGGCGCAGCCAATCACGGTTGGTTGAAGTCGTTCCATACCTTTTCCTTCGCCAGCTATCGCAACCCGAAAGAGCAGGGTTTTTCCGACCTGCTGGTGATCAACGACGACCGGGTTGCCGCCGGTAAAGGCTTCGGCCAGCACCCGCACCGCGACATGGAGATTTTCTCTTATGTACTCGAAGGTGCTTTGGAACACAAAGACACCCTGGGCACCGGCTCGGTGATCCGCCCCGGCGACGTGCAGTTGATGAGTGCCGGCAGCGGCGTGGCGCACAGTGAATACAACCACTCGGCCACCCGGCCGGTGCACTTCCTGCAAATCTGGATCGTGCCGGAAGTCAGCGGCGCCAAGCCGCGTTATCAGCAAGAGCACTTCAGCGCGCAGAAGAAACGCGGCCGTCTGCAACTGATCATCTCCCCCGACGGGGCGAAGGGTTCGCTGAAGGTGCGTCAGGATGCGCGGGTTTATGCCGCGCTGATCGACGGTAAGGAAAGCGCCACCCTGGAATTGGCCGCAAACCGCTATGCCTATGTGCATGTGGCCCGTGGCAGCGTCGAGCTCAACGGCGTGCAGTTGCAGGAAGGCGATGGCGTGCGGGTTCGCGATGAACAGGTGCTGATGTTGAGCAACGGCGTCGATGCTGAAGTATTGGTGTTTGACCTGCGGCCGCAAGAACTGCCGGAAATGCCATGACACTCACGCGATCCCTGTAGCAGCTGGCGAAGCCTGCGTCCGGCTGCGAGCAGTCGTAAACCCGGCATATGCGGTGTGTCATGAAGACCGCAGTGTCTGGTTTTACGACTGCTTCGCAGCCGGACGCAGGCTTCGCCAGCTGCTACAGGGTTTTGCGTGTTATTCGCCGGTGCCAGAAAACACCGCAACAATTTCATCAATCACTACACGGACTCTGGCGGTATGCCGCAAATCCGCGTGGGTCACCAGCCACACGTCATACGGCACCGGTCGCGTGCGTTCCGGCCACAGCCTGACCAGCCCGTCCCTCTCCCCCATGTACACCGGAATTTCCCCCACACCGAGCCCTGCAGCGATGGATCGGCGTACCAACAGGCCGGAGCCCAGGGTCGAAACGATCCGCCCGCGGCTCACCGGTTCCGATACCAGCGTCATCTCCTTGTTGCCTGCCAGATACGGCTGGTACACCACCAAATCATGTCCTTCAAACGCCGAACCCGGTTCCGGCACTCCGTGCGCGTCGACATAACATTGTGAGGCGAACAAGCCCACCGGCCAGCGGGCGATACGCCGGGCGATCAGGTCCGGGTTGTCCGGCCGGGCATTGCGCACCGCAATATCGGCTTCGCGCTTGGCCAGGCTGATCATTTGCGTGGACGCGTCGAGTTGCACCCGCACATCCGGGTGTTTGTCGTGCAACCGGGCAATCGCCGGGATCAGGAAATCGATGGCCAGCGAATCGGTCGTGCTGACCCTCACCGTACCGGTCAGCCGATCATCCAGGCCCAGGATTTGCCGTTCCAGCTCCAATGCCGACACCTCCATTTTTTCCACGGCCTGCAATGCCGCTTCGCCCACCGCTGTCAGCGCATAACCTTCGGAAGTGCGCAGGAACAGTGTCGCGCTCAAGGACTTTTCCAGCGCCGTGACCCGCCGCCCGACCGTGGCCTGATCGACCCCCAGCACCCGCGCCGCGCCTCGCAGCGTCGATTCGCGGCACACCGCCAGAAACACCCGTGCGTCATCCCAATTCATACGGCTCCCCTCGTGCTGCACATTCGCATCACTGTAGCGCGAAATCGCTGCATTACTGCATCAATAATTCTCGATACGCTGCACGCCAGAGATAACCTCACAGGACGTTTCCCATGCATAGCACATTGACCACCCCGCGCAGCGCGATCTGGCTGCCGATCTTCGCCGGCCTCGCCGCCAGCCTGGTCAGTATTGGCCTGGCGCGGTTTGCATACACGCCGTTGATTCCCTCGTTGATCCAGGCGCAGTGGTTTTCCGCCAGCGACGTGGTGTACCTCGGTGCCGCCAACCTGGTGGGCTACCTGATCGGCGCGCTGATCGGCCGACCACTGGCCCACCGCACCTCCAATACCACCGCCCTGCGTCTGATGATGTTGGCAGTGACCCTGGCGTTCTTTGCCTGTGCTTTTCCACTGTCGATGAGCTGGTTCTTTGGCTGGCGCCTGCTGTCGGGCGTTGCGGGCGGCGCGATCATGGTGTTGGTGGCCGCGACGGTGTTGCCCCATGTGCCGGCGTCTCGCCGAGGTTTGGTCAGCGGCGCAATTTTCCTCGGCATTGGCCTGGGCATTGCCGGGTCGGGGACGATTGTCCCGCCGTTGCTGAGCCTTGGCTTGCAGCAAACCTGGCTTGGCCTGGGTCTTCTGTCACTGATCCTGACCGCCGCGAGCTGGTTCGCCTGGCCTAAAGAGACCCACCATCAAGCCGTTGAGGTGTCGATCGAGAAAACCACGACCCCGACCGATCCAGGCGTTTACCTGTTGTTCGCCCAATACGCGTTCATGGCCGCCGGACTCGTGCCAGCCATGGTGTTCCTGGTGGATTACGTGGCCCGCGGGCTCGGTGCCGGCTCGCACATTGGTGCACTGATCTGGGTGATGTATGGCGTTGGCGCGATTATCGGGCCGGTGAGTTATGGCTTTCTGGCCGATCAACTGGGCGCGAAACAAAGCATTCGGCTGGTGCTGGTGGTGCAAGCGATTGCCGTCGGCCTGCTGTCGATATCGAGTTCTTTTGCAGTGCTGGCCTTGCTGGCGGTGATCCTCGGCTCATTCCCCCCGGGCATCGTCCCACTGGCGCTGGCACGGGTTCACGAACTGATCCCACAGCATCATCAGCAGCAAATTGCCTGGAGCCGCGCGACGGTTTCGTTCGCCACGTTTCAGGCCGTCGCCGGGTTTGCGTATTCGGCGTTGTTCAACGCCAGCGGCGGCGATCACGCGTTGTTGTTTGTCATTGCGGCCGGCGCCATTGTGGTCGCACTGTTACTGGAACTGGGGATGCGTTTGCTGAACAGATCAAACAATGTGGGAGCGAGCCTGCTCGCGAAGACGGCGTCACATTCAACACAGTAGGTGACTGACACACCGCTTTCGCGAGCAGGCTCGCTCCCACAGGGATCGGTGCATTGGACTGAATCATTCGTTCACTCATGCGATCCCATTTACAGATGACTTTCTCAACAGGACGCCAACATGACTCTGCCCCAAACCATGACCCTGATTGAAATCACCGAACCCGGCGGCCCGGAGGTTTTAAAGCCGCGCCAGGAATCGGTCCCGACCGCTGGCGCAGGCGAAGTGCTGATTCGCGTGCACGCTGCCGGGGTCAACCGCCCCGACGTGATTCAACGCGCCGGCAAGTACCCGATGAAACCCGGTATGAGCCCGATTCCCGGTCTGGAAGTGGCCGGTGAAGTGGTGGCCATCGGCGCCGGCGTCAACGAGTTCATCGTCGGCGATAACGTTTGCGCACTGACCAATGGCGGCGGTTACGCGCAATATTGCGTCGCACCGGCCAGCCAGACGCTGCCGATGCCTGAAGGGATGGATTGGGTGCAAGCCGCGGCGGTCCCGGAAACGTTCTTTACGGTATGGGCCAATCTGTTCGACATGGGCGGCGCCAGCAAAGGCCAGCGCGCACTTATTCACGGCGGCACCAGCGGCATCGGCACCACCGCGTTGATGTTGTGTCGCGAATTCGGCATCAAGGCCTTCGCCACCGCGGGCAGTGAGGAAAAATGTGCGGCGATTCGTAAGCTCGGTGCCGAGGCGATCAACTACCGCGATCAGGATTTCGCCCAGGTCATCCAGGAAAAAACCGCCGGCAAAGGCGTCAATGTCATCCTCGACATCATGGGCGGTTCGTACCTGAATCAGAATATCGCGGCGTTGGGCATGGACGGTCGGCTGGTGATGCTGGGCTTTCTCGGTGGCGCTCATGCCAAAGACGTCGACCTGCTGGCGATCATGAGCAAACGCGCGACGATCACTGGCTCACTGATGCGCTCGCGCACCCGCGAAGAAAAAGCCTCGATCGCTGAACAGTTGCGCGAGTATGTCTGGCCCGTACTCGCCGCCGGGCGTTGCCTGCCGATGATCGACAAAGTCTATCCGTACACCGACGCGTCGCAGGCTCATGCACGGATGGAAGGGGGTGATCACATTGGCAAGATCGTCTTGCGTGTGGACTGATCAGTAGCCCTCACCCGCCGCTTGGGCGCCGCTGATGATAGCGATGCCCGAACTGGTGCCCAGTCGGGTGGCACCGGCCTCGATCATCGCCAGCGCGGTCGGGTAATCACGCACGCCACCGGACGCCTTGACGCCGATGTCAGGCCCGACGGTGCGGCGCATCAGGGCGACATCTTCCACGGTAGCGCCGCTGCGGCTGAAACCGGTCGATGTCTTGACGAAGGCGACGTTCAGCTCACGGCAAATCTCGCAGGCCTTCACTTTTTCGGCGTCGGTGAGCAGGCAGTTTTCCAGAATGACTTTCAGCGGCACACTGCCGCAGGCCTGTTTGACCTGGGCGATGTCATCCCGCACCTGATCGAACAAGCCGTCTTTCAACCAGCCGATGTTCAACACCATGTCGATCTCCCCGGCACCGGCGGCAATCGCCCGCTCGGCTTCGAAGGCTTTGGTCTCGCTCAGACCGGCACCCAGCGGGAAGCCGATCACCGCGCAGATATTGACGCGTTGCCCTGCAAGGCACTGAGCCGCATGAGGGACCTGCCCCGAGTTCACGCACACCGAATAGAAGCCGTGTTCTGCGGCTTCGCGGCACAACGTTGCGATTTGCTCGCGGGAAGCATCGGGCGCCAGCAAGGTATGATCGATGTACTGCGCCAACGCTTGGGGTTCGAGGTGTGCCATCGCAAAAACTCCTGTTTGTATATTCAAATGCCCCTGCGCCACAATCGAGAGTGATTCGCGCAAAAACGTTACAAATCTCACAAATAATGTTACTTAAATAACACCAACAATCAACCCCGGAATGCCTGTGGACAGTAAAAAAGCCGAGCGTCTCAAGCTGATTCAACAAGCCCTGCAAGACCAGAGCGCCATTCATTTGCGTGAGATGGCGGCGTTGCTGGACGTGTCCGAGATGACCCTGCGCCGTGACCTGAGCAAGTACACCGACCACCTGCGGCTGCTCGGTGGCTACATCACCAAAATTCACGACGGCAGCGAACCCGGCGATTACCGCGTGGCAGAACAGGACACCCGACATGTCGAAGAAAAGCGCCGCATCGGCAAACTCGCTGCCGGGTTCATTCAACCCGGCGACACGGTGTTCTTCGACTGCGGCACCACCACGCCTTTCGTGGTCGATTTTATCCCCGACGAACTCGAGTTCACCGCGGTGTGTAACTCCCTGAACGTGCTGCTCAAACTTTCGCAAAAACCCAACTGTCACATCGTGTTGTGCGGCGGCACGTTCCACCGCAAGAACCAGGTGTTCGAGAACCAGACCGAAACCGGCATTCTCGACAGCGTGCGCCTGACCTGGGCCTTCGTTTCCGCTGCCGGCATCAGCCAGGACTTCGGCGTGACCTGCTTCAACTTCAATGAAGTGGAGGTCAAGCAGAAGGTCCTGCGTCAGGCGCAACAGCGGCTGCTGCTGGCCGACCACAGCAAGTTCGACACAGTGCGCACGGCGCATTTCGCTAACCTTGAGGACTTTCAGTTCGTGGTCAGCGACAAGAAAATCCCCAAGGCCTACCGCGACGCCATTACTGCCAGCGGCGCGCAGTTGATCATCTGATCAGGGCCTGTTGTTCCGCTGCACTGAGGTAACCGGTGGTGACGCTGAAATCAGCCGTCGCCCCCGCCGCCAGTGAACGCACATGGCCCTTGGCAGACTCGGCGCGATAGCCTTCCGGCTCGCACGTGGCCGGCAGCACGAACGCCGCCACGTGTTGATCGGTGTTGTGCAAAATCCAACGCGCGGCATGCTCGAACTGGTCGGGACGGTAGCGCGTATAGAACGCCGCACCGTCCGGATGGCTCAGCAGAAAATGCGCGTGGCCACTGTCATCTGCCCGCACGCCGTCGAAGAAAAACACAATCTCGGGATCGTAGAGCTCGGGTCGACCAAGGCACTGGAACTGCTCCGGCGTACACGCCAACTCATCCATATAACGGCTCCAGGCCGGCGTCGGTTTCACATGGGCCGGCACGCTCGTGCGCAGGCGCACACGTTCGAAACTCAGGGGCTCGATGAAACGAGCGCCTTCGACATAGGCGTAATTCATGTGCGCCATGTACATCAGGTCCATCGGTTTGCCCGCGAGATTGGTCACTTGCATGGCGATGTCGAACAGCCCCGAATCGGCACGCAACGTCACGCTCGGGCTCGCCCGATATCGGTCACCAAAACCCTGCACGTATTCGTATTCGCCACCCAGCCGCAGGAAGCCTCCAACGCTGTCCTCACCGACCTCCAGCCAGGCGCGATCCATCGCCGCGCAGGGCATCTCGCCGTGTAGCGGATGATCGTCCTCGGGACTCGGGCAACCGTTGCGCAGCAGACCGCTGTGAAACATGAAACAGCCGTAGGTGCCGATCACCGTCGGGCTGGGTTTGGGCTGGCTGAACAGGTTGCGCATGGTCAGGTCGCAACCGTCGAACACCGCGGACCAGATCATCTGGCCTTGATACGGAAGTACCACGAGACTGCCGCGACGGTTGGTCAATTCAACGGCCAGCACACCACTGGGATAAACCCAGGCGTTGACCGTGAACGCCTCGGAGTCCAGCAACGTTTTGCGCGCCTCGCCAAACTGTGACGGATAGAGATTGATCCGTGTGTTCATGAAGCTACCACCGCACCTACCGGTGCCCGTTCGCTGTCGGAATGACGCAGGCAACGCACCGCGTACATCACGATCACGATGAAGCACAGCAGCGGCACGCTATAGGCCAGTTGCATGTTGCCGCCGCTGTAGTCAGACAGCAGCCCCTGGAAGATTGGAATCACCCCGCCACCGACAATGCTCATCACCAACAGCGAACCGCCGACGCCGGTGTCTTCACCCAAGCCATCAATCGTCAGGCCGTAGATGGTTGGCCAGCACGGACCGAGGAACACGCTCACGCCCACCGCCGCATACACCGCGGTGATGTTCGGCACCAGAATGGTGTACGCCAGCAACGCGATGCACAGCACGCCATACACCGCCAGCACCTTGGCTGGGTGCAGTTTACGCATCAGCACGTTAGCGATCAGCTTGCCGACAAAGTACGCGGCGAACGTAGTCAACAGGAACCACGACGCGCTGCGCTCGTTCATGCCACCCAATTGCATCGCCAAGCGAATGGTAAAACTCCACACACCGACCTGTGCCCCGACATAGAGAAACTGCGCCAACACACCAAAGGTGAACCGCTTGTTACGCCACAGCCGCGACAGGCTCTGGCCGAGGCTGGCGGTTTTCTTGCTGCTCGGTTGATTGCCTTTGCACGCGGGGAACCGGGTGATGGCGATCAGGATGAACATCAGCACCAGCACCGCGATCATCCATTTGTACGGCAGCAACGTGGACTGGATCATTTGCAGTTGCTGGATCGCCGCGTCCGAGGCGCTCATTTGCGTGAGTTGCTCGCGGGTCGCGTCGGTGTCCTTGAACATCACAAAGCTACCGACATACACCCCGGCCATCGCACCGAACGGGTGGAACGTCTGGGAAATATTCAGGCGACGGGTACCGGTTTCACGCGGGCCCATCAACGTCGAATAGGTGTTGCACGCAGTTTCGAGAAACGACAGCCCCGCCGCGATCACAAACAGCGCCAACAGGAACATGCCGTACTTGGCAGTCGATGCCGCCGGGAAGAACAGCAGGCAACCGAACATGTACAGCATCAGGCCGATCAGGATGGTGGTCTTGTAGCTGAATCGCCGAACCACCAGCGCGGCCGGAATCGCCACGAAGAAATAGCCTAGATAAAACGCCGACTGCACGAACGCGGTCTGGAAATCGCTGAGCAGAAAGGCCTTCTTGAAATGCGCGATGAGCACGTCGTTCATGCTCGCGGCCGCTGCCCATAACGCAAAGATACTGCACAGCAAAATGAAGGCGAACCAGGGCGTGCGGTTCAAGTAGAAACCATCGGGCGTCTGTTGGAGCGGAGGTTTTGTCATTGTTGTTCTCCGTGGTGAGCTTCGGGATGTTAGAGCGGTTGAATCACCTCAACTTCAGGCGTCGAGGCTGCGCTGGAATTCAGCGAATGCGTGGGCGTCCGGATAGGACGTCTGAGTGCCCAGGCCCGTGACCGAGCAGGCGGAATACGCCACGGCCTGGGTCATGGCGGCGCGGATATCGCGGTCGCGACTCCAGTGATGAATGAAGCAACCGATGAAGGCGTCTCCTGCCCCGGTGGTGTCGCGCGCGGCAACAGACAGGCCGGGGATCTGAAACTCGCCCTCCTCGCCGACATACAGCGCGCCTTGCTGGCCGAGGGTCACGATGACGTGGCGGATGCCGCTGGCAATCAATGTCTGTGCGGCTTTGTGGGCCGACTCCGGCGAGTCCACGGTCTGGCCGGTGATCAGCGCCAACTCGGACTCGTTGGGCACCAGGAAATCCAGTTGCGCCAGGTGTTCACGGCTCAGGCCTGACAAGGCCGGCGCCGGGTTGAGCAGCACCGGAATGTTGTGTGCGCGGCCGAACTCGATGGCGTAGTAAACGGTGTCGACGTTGATTTCCAGCTGCAGAACGATCAGCGAGCACTCGCGCAACGCTTGCGCGGCCGCGTCGATATCCGCCGGAAGGAGATGTGCGTTGGCGCCTTTGACGATGAGGATGCTGTTGTGCGAGTCGGACTGAACGAAGATCGGCGCCACACCGCTGGACACGCCGGGGACACGCTGCACGTAACGGGTGTCGATGCCAAAGCGCTGGAAGTTGGCCAGGGTGTTATCGGCAAACAGGTCATCGCCGACCTTGGTGAGCATCAACACATCCGCCCCAAGCTTGGCGGCGGCAACCGCCTGATTGGCGCCCTTGCCGCCACAACCGAGGGCAAACCCCGGCGCTTCGAGCGTCTCGCCCTGGGCCGGCATGCGATCGATGTAGGTGATCAGATCCACCATGTTGCTGCCGATGACTGCGATCTTGCTCATTGCTATCCCACCTTGATACGGCTTGCCAGACTGACGCTGGCGTTCTTGTTTTGTTATTTAAATAACATTTAATGTGATTATTCAATCTTTTTGTTGGGCAGGTGCTTGAAGCAAAGACGAATGGCTTTGCGCGCGGCTTTAAAGTTGTATTGGCAGAAATGACCTCTTCGTCGGAACGCCGCCCAAACCGGGCCATTCATACGACTGTCGAATTTATCCCCACCTTCCCCACGCTTCTGTTAAAACCCGGACTTTCCTTTTCATCCTCCGGACCACCGCATGCTTTCGAACCTGATGAGCCGCTTGAGCCGACGCTGGCTGCCATTGCTGTGCATGGCCGCGCTGATCGTCGGTCTGCCCGTGAGTTGCGGGGCACTCAAATACACAGAGCGCGAGCTGCTGTTCCGTATCGAGCCGGGAACGGCCGGTTGGTATCGCGGTCTGCCGCAGGACGTTCAGGAATTCGACATCAAACCCGCCAGCTTCAAGGCCGGGCAAAACCTGCATGCCTGGTGGTGGCCGGCCGCGCGTCGCGATGCGCCGTCGATCCTCTATCTGCACGGCGTGCGCTGGAACCTGACGGGCCAGGCGTTCCGCATCGAGCAATTGCGCGCCATGGGCTATTCGGTGTTGGCCATCGACTACCGCGGGTTTGGCCAGAGCAAGGGTGATCTGCCGTCGGAAGCCAGTGTTTACGAAGACGCCCGAGCCGCTTGGGAGCGCTTCACGGCGATGCAACCGGATGCGAACAAACGGCTGATCTACGGCCACTCCCTGGGCGGCGCGGTGGCTATCGACCTCGCGGCAGACTTGGCTGCGCAGGCGAAAAAGGACCATAGCGAGATACCGGTGCGCGGTCTGGTGATCGAGTCCACCTTCACCTCGCTGGGCGATGCCGTGGCGCAAGTGGCCGACAGCAACCTGCCAGTGAAATGGTTGCCGGTGCGCTGGCTGCTGTCGCAGAAATTCGATTCCATCGACAAAATCGTCGACATCAACATGCCGTTGCTGGTGGTCCATGGCCTGGCCGACCCGTTCATGCCATCGCGATTCAGCCAGCAGTTGTTCAATGCCGCCAACGAACCCAAGCGCCTGTTATTGGTGCCCGGTGGTACGCACAACAACAGCATGAGCCTGGGTGGTAGCCAGTATCGCCAGGCACTCGAAGGCTTGATGAAGGCAAAACCACCGCAGATGGCCGGGCCGACGGTAACTCGGGTTTCTCGGGAGTCCTGAGCGCTATCGGTAGCCGCGGGCCTGCAAATCAAATAGCTGCGCATAGCGCCCGCCTGCGGCCACCAGACTGTCGTGATCCCCCC
The DNA here is from genome assembly GCF_054897985.1 of Pseudomonas sp. LB3P25. Classification (NCBI taxonomy): domain Bacteria; kingdom Pseudomonadati; phylum Pseudomonadota; class Gammaproteobacteria; order Pseudomonadales; family Pseudomonadaceae; genus Pseudomonas; species Pseudomonas sp. LB3P25. The sequence goes on from NZ_CM142711.1 coordinate 4,800,418, forward strand.
GCTCAAGGATCGCTCCCTGATCCAGCACGATGATGTGGTCCGCGTTGCGCACGCTGGAAAACCGGTGAGAGATCAGCAACGTCATCCGGCCTTCGGTGTGCTCGCTGAAATGCTCAAACACCGCCGCTTCCGCCGCCGGGTCGAGTGCCGAGGTCGGCTCATCCAGAATCAGGATATCGGCGTTGCGCCGCATGTAGGCGCGCGACAACGCGATCTTTTGCCATTGCCCGCCGGACAGCTCCTGCCCCCCGGCAAACCACCGCCCCAATTGCGTGGCATACCCTCGATCCAGCCCCTCGATGAAAGGTGCGGCCATGCCCTCGGCGGCGGCGGCCTGCCAGCGTTGTTCATCGTTGAACGCCAGCGTGTCACCGACACCGATGTTCTCGCCGACGGAGAATTGGTAGCGGATGTAGTCCTGAAAAATCACCCCGATGCGCCGCCGCAGCGCGTCTTCTTCCCACGCTTGCAGATCGCTGCCGTCCAGCAGGATACGGCCCTGATCAGGATGGTACAGCCGCGTCAGTAATTTGATCAGCGTGGTCTTGCCCGAACCGTTCTCCCCCACCAGCGCCAGACTGCGCCCAGGGACAAGGTGAAAATCGATGCCTTCCAGCGCGGCGCGACTGGCACCTGGATAACGGAAACAGACGTTCTCGAAACGCAGGCCATCGCCGGGGACCGAGCCCACGGTGAGGTTGCCGGTATCCGCAACAACAGGCTCGGCCAGGTATTCATAGAGACTGGAGAGGTACAGTCCATCTTCGTAGAGACCGCTGATGGCACTCAGGCTGCTGCTCACCGCCGTCTGCCCCTGTTTGAACAACACCAGGTACATGGTCATCTGCCCGAGGCTGATGTTGCCATGGACGGTATCGACCACCACCCAGGCATACGCCAGATAAAACGCGCCGGTGCCCAGTAGACCGAGGACAAATCCCCAGCCATCTCGACGTAGTGTCAGGCGCCGGTCTTCGGCATAGAGACGCGCGAACGTCTCGCGATAACGCTTCAATAGCAGCGGCGCGAAGCCGAACAGTTTGACCTCTTTGATGTAGCCCTCGTGGGAGAGCAGCGTCTCGATGTAATTCTGTTGTCGACTTTCTGGCGCACGGCGAGTGAAAAGTCTGAAAGCATCACCGGAAAAATGCGCTTCGGCAAAGAACACCGGCAACGCGCCGACCACCAGCAGCACCAGCGCCCAAGGTGAAAAATGCACCAGCAACACGCCGAAGCTGATCAACACGATCAGGTTCTGGATCAGCCCCAAGGACTTCATCACCAGCGCCAACGGCCGGGTCGAGGCTTCACGGCGCACCCGAACCAGTTTGTCGTAGAACTCGGAATTCTCGAACTGCACCAGCGATAACGTCTGGGCCTTCTCCAGTATCATCGTGTTGACCTTCTGCCCCAACTGCACCCGCAACAGCGATTGCTGGACCGACAGCGCCCGTTGAGTCCCGGACAGCAACGCGAGCACGCCCGCCTCAAACAGCACATAACGCACGACCGGCCACAATGGCGCACTGCCCTGTTGCGCGTGCAACTGCATGGCGGTGACGACCGCATCAACAATGCGTTGGCCCAACCAGGCGGCCAGTGCCGGGAGTACACCGGCGATCAGCGTCGCCAGCACCAATCCCAGAAACAGTCCGCGAGACGTTGCCCAGACCAGCAGCAAGGCGCGTCTCGCCTGGTCGAGTAACGAGGTGAATCGATCAAAAACAGGGTTCACTCCGTGAGCTCCCCCTGATACCTCGCCCGATACCGTCCCGGACTTTCTCCCGTCCACTTCTTGAACGCCCGGTGAAACGCGCTCGGTTCCTGAAAACCCAATTGCTCGGCAATGTCGCTGATGCTCGCTCGGCTCTGGCGCAGCTGTTCGAAGGCAACGCCACGCCGCACCTCGTCCTTGATCTCCTGATACGAACACCCTTCCCGCTCCAGTTTTCGGCGAAAAGTGCTGGGGCTCAGGTGCTGTTCCAGGGCGAAGGCCTGCAAGGTCGGCCATTGGCTGTAATGGCTGTTACGCAGGCGCTGATGGACCTGCGACGCCAGGCCATGCTGATTACGAAAACGGATCACCAGCCATTGCGGCGCGGTGCGCAAAAACACTTTCAGTGATGCCAGATCCTGGACCACCGGCAGACGCAGGTAGTGGCTGGCGAATTCGATTTCGGTGCGCTCGGCACCAAAGGTCAGGTTCGGTCCCCAGAGCAAACGGTCATCGCTGAGTGACACACGCGCATGGCGAAAGTGTGCGCGGTCGATGGGAATGCGCCGACCGCCGAGCCAGCAGAGCAGACTGATCATCAACACCAAAAACGTCTCCTCGCCCAAACGACTGACGTCGCTGTTTGGCGAGTGGTTCTGCAAGCTGATCACCGCACGTTTGCCGCGCACCGTCAGCGTGCCGCGAAAGTCGTGGAGGAACAACGCGAAATTGACCAGGCACTGGCGCATGGCTTTGTGCAGGTCAGGTTCCTGAATCAGCGCTCGGCAGATCAGGGCGAAACTGCCCGGTGGCATGCCATGGGAGTCGAGTCCGAAGAACTCATCGTTGAGCTCGCGGATCTGAATCAGCCACAAGGCGGCAAACGCGCTCGCCGGTACACGCGCGGTGGGCTGCGCCATCAACGCCGGATCGATGCCGGCCTGTTCAAGCGCAGCCCTCAGACGTTGCGGATTGTCTCCCAGCCCATGGATCATTGCCTGCACGAAGTAGGCGGAAACCGAGTCCTTTTCCCGCATGTGAACGCTTCTCTCCCCATCACCCGAATGGCAAAAAACACCAGTGCCGTTGAACAGTTTCGGCATAGGACAACCGCCCTGCCGGCTCTAGACTCGCGGCTAATAGTACGCCTTCGGCCACTACGGCGGCCAAGGTATCGCGGGGTTTGATCGGAAGGACAGGACATGAATCTGCAAAACATTGGCGTGATCGGCGCAGGCACCATGGGCAATGGCATCGCGCAAGTCTGCGCCTTGGCCGGCTTTAACGTGACCTTGCTCGACATCTCCGAGAGCGCCCTGCAAAAAGCCATCGCGACCGTCGAAAAAAACCTCGATCGGCAGGTTGCCAAGGAAACGCTGACGCAAGAGCAAAAACTCGCCGCCCTCGCCAAGATCCGCACCAACACCGATTACAGCAGCCTGCAGAACGTGCAACTGGTGATCGAAGCCGCCACCGAAAACCTCGAGCTGAAACTGCGCGTGCTGCAACAGATCGCCGCGCAGGTCAGCGCCGAGTGCGTGATTGCCTCCAACACGTCTTCACTGTCCATCACTCAACTCGCTGCCAGCGTGAGCCAGCCCGAGCGTTTCATCGGTCTGCACTTCTTCAACCCGGTGCCGGTGATGGGCCTGATCGAGGTGATTCGCGGCTTGCAAACCAGCGACGCCACCCACGCCCTGGCGCTGGACATGGCGACCACTCTCGGCAAAACCGCGATCACCGCCGGCAACCGTCCGGGTTTCGTGGTCAACCGGATTCTGGTGCCGATGATCAACGAAGCGATCCTGGTATTTCAGGAAGGCCTGGCCAGTGCCGAAGACATCGACGCCGGCATGCGACTGGGCTGCAATCAGCCAATCGGGCCGCTGGCGTTGGCGGACCTGATCGGTCTGGACACCGTGCTGGCCATTCTCGAAGCCTTCTACGACGGCTTCAACGACAGCAAATACCGCCCTGCCCCACTGCTAAAGGAAATGGTCGCCGCCGGTTACCTGGGGCGCAAAACGGGGCGTGGCTTCCATGCCTATGCCTGAGCGTTGCTCGCGCTTTGCCGAGTACCGGGACAAGGTGCTGGAGCTGTTCGCCAGTAAGGGTTTCGGCCAGGTCGGCATGCGTGAACTCGCGACCTGCCTGGGGCTCGCCCCGGGCTCGTTGTATCACCATTACCCCAGCAAGCAGCACTTGCTGCTCGACCTGATCGAGGAGTTTTACGAAGAGCTGCTGGCAACCTTGGGGCGGATCGAGCAAAAGGCCCCGGCAAAACGTGACAAACTCCATGCCCTTATCCGAGCGCATTTGAACCTGCATCAGGAGATGCCCTGGCATTTTCGTCTGGCAGAGCGTGACAGCGGCTGCCTGAATGAAGAGCAACAGGAACGGGTTCGGCAGCTGCGCGAGCAATACGAGCGCCGACTGCTGATGATGCTAGGAACAAAGCTTCGCCTCAGCGAACAGGCGCAACTTGCCACCGGGCACGCCATCGCCAACTTGCTTAACAGCGCGCCCAGCTGGTTGGCGCAGCACACGCTGAGTGAAGCGGAGCGAGATGAGCTGCTGGAAAACCTGGTCAGCGGTGCCATCGAGCGTTTGCTGCGCCCCTCGGTTCCACGCGCAGTAGCTTGAGGACCCAGGACCATATCCCCGTGATCGTGGATCGACACCTAGGCGCCAGAAGCCATAAGCCACGCCGCTTCAATAGAAAAAACATCTAAACAATTCCCGCCAATCACGACATCTAACGCTTTGCTTATGGGAGCCCAATCACTGCGGAGCCTGAGGTGAATTCAGCCTCTCTTCGCCTCTTCGTAACCGGGAGCAAAGCATGAAAATCAATCCCTATCTGATCTTCAACGGCGATTGCAAAGCCGCCTTCACCTTCTATGCCCAAAGCCTGCGAGGCCAGATCGAAGTCATGATGACCTTCGGCGAAAGCCCCGCGCGCGAGCACTTTCCGGCGGACTACCACAACCTGATCATCCACACCCGCCTGCTCGTGGGCGATCAGGCGATCATGGGCTCGGACACAACACCTGATCGCCCAACTGACGAAATGAGCGGCTGTTCGGTTTCGCTGAACGTCGACAGTATTGCGGAGGCTGAACGGATCTTCGCTGCATTGTCGGAAGACGGCAGCGTTCAAATGCCACTGGAAGCGACGTTCTGGGCAGCACGCTTCGGGATGCTGGTTGATCGGTTTGGTGTGTCGTGGATGGTGAATTGCGAAAAGGATCAGTGAAACTCACTCTTCACAAGGCGTGAAAAAGCCCAACCTGAAAAGGTTGGGCTTCTGGCAACTGCCGGACCGTCTGTTACCGTCAACACGCTACCTCGTACAGCAGCGGATTGTTCGGAGCCCCCCCTCTCGTGCCTTGGTCCACTCGCACTTTCCTGCGGGCAAAACAAAACCCCTACCTGCATACGCAGATAGGGGTTTCGGAATTTAATCTTGACGATGACCTACTCTCACATGGGGAAACCCCACACTACCATCGGCGATGCATCGTTTCACTGCTGAGTTCGGGATGGGATCAGGTGGTTCCAATGCTCTATGGTCGTCAAGAAATTCGGTAGCCAGGTCGTGGGCCTTTGCAGGTTCACGCTCCAGCGAATGGGTAGGTGATAGATTTGTGTGTTGCGTTGCGAATTTTCGACTCGTGTCGTCTTCACACACCGCAATCTGCTGCTCTTTATTAAGGAGCCGACGCAAATTGCTTGGGTGTTATATGGTCAAGCCTCACGGGCAATTAGTATTGGTTAGCTCAACGCCTCACAGCGCTTACACACCCAACCTATCAACGTCGTAGTCTTCGACGGCCCTTCAGGGGACTCAAGGTCCCAGTGAGATCTCATCTTGAGGCTAGTTTCCCGCTTAGATGCTTTCAGCGGTTATCTATTCCGAACATAGCTACCCGGCAATGCCACTGGCGTGACAACCGGAACACCAGAGGTTCGTCCACTCCGGTCCTCTCGTACTAGGAGCAGCCCCTCTCAAATCTCAAACGTCCACGGCAGATAGGGACCGAACTGTCTCACGACGTTCTAAACCCAGCTCGCGTACCACTTTAAATGGCGAACAGCCATACCCTTGGGACCGGCTTCAGCCCCAGGATGTGATGAGCCGACATCGAGGTGCCAAACACCGCCGTCGATATGAACTCTTGGGCGGTATCAGCCTGTTATCCCCGGAGTACCTTTTATCCGTTGAGCGATGGCCCTTCCATACAGAACCACCGGATCACTAAGACCTACTTTCGTACCTGCTCGACGTGTCTGTCTCGCAGTCAAGCGCGCTTTTGCCTTTATACTCTACGACCGATTTCCGACCGGTCTGAGCGCACCTTCGTACTCCTCCGTTACTCTTTAGGAGGAGACCGCCCCAGTCAAACTACCCACCATACACTGTCCTCGATCCGGATAACGGACCTGAGTTAGAACCTCAAAGTTGCCAGGGTGGTATTTCAAGGTTGGCTCCACGCGAACTGGCGTCCACGCTTCAAAGCCTCCCACCTATCCTACACAAGCAAATTCAAAGTCCAGTGCAAAGCTATAGTAAAGGTTCACGGGGTCTTTCCGTCTAGCCGCGGATACACTGCATCTTCACAGCGATTTCAATTTCACTGAGTCTCGGGTGGAGACAGCGCCGCCATCGTTACGCCATTCGTGCAGGTCGGAACTTACCCGACAAGGAATTTCGCTACCTTAGGACCGTTATAGTTACGGCCGCCGTTTACCGGGGCTTCGATCAAGAGCTTCGCGTTAGCTAACCCCATCAATTAACCTTCCGGCACCGGGCAGGCGTCACACCCTATACGTCCACTTTCGTGTTTGCAGAGTGCTGTGTTTTTAATAAACAGTCGCAGCGGCCTGGTATCTTCGACCGGCATGGGCTTACGCAGTAAATGCTTCACCCTCACCGGCGCACCTTCTCCCGAAGTTACGGTGCCATTTTGCCTAGTTCCTTCACCCGAGTTCTCTCAAGCGCCTTGGTATTCTCTACCCAACCACCTGTGTCGGTTTGGGGTACGGTTCCTGGTTACCTGAAGCTTAGAAGCTTTTCTTGGAAGCATGGCATCAACCACTTCGTCACCCAGAGGGTAACTCGTCATCAGCTCTCGGCCTTAGAATCCCGGATTTACCTAAGATTCCAGCCTACCACCTTAAACTTGGACAACCAACGCCAAGCTGGCCTAGCCTTCTCCGTCCCTCCATCGCAATAACCAGAAGTACAGGAATATTAACCTGTTTTCCATCGACTACGCTTTTCAGCCTCGCCTTAGGGACCGACTAACCCTGCGTCGATTAACGTTGCGCAGGAAACCTTGGTCTTTCGGCGTGGGTGTTTTTCACAC